>JAAHFX010000009.1:667868-681452 GCA_010672785.1 Sphaerospermopsis sp. SIO1G1 | reverse complement strand
CTGGTGTCTATTGCGCGGTGGAACCACACTGATACCTTCTCGAACTCAGAGGTGAAACGCTGTTGCGGCGACGATAGTTTGGGGGTTGCCCCACGCCAAAATAGCTCGATGCCAGGGCTAATACTTCCAATCAATTCCTCCTCTTCTTTTCTTTGAGGGGGTTTTGTTTTATTTACATAGGACTTACACACGAGTCACAGAATATCAAGCCACACAGAACACAGAGGAATAGAGTTTTGGGATATTTTTGCGTAAGTCCTGTTACATTTTAATCTTGAATCAACTTATTTAAATTTATAAATAAATCTTGAGTTAAATCATTTACACCTTTTCTCATTGCTTGTTTATTACCTCGGCAAAGTTGCCATCTTTCTGTAACAGAAATTGGTTCACCGATAGTAATCATTGCTTGTTTTAAACCTAAACGTGGCCTACCAGGAAAAGTTGAATCTTGAATTCTGGATAACATATCAAACATTAATAAAACCGTTTCTGCAAATCTATCAGCAGTTGGTTTCTCTTGAATATAATTAGCAGTTACTGCTACAAAACTTTCTGCCATTCTCATATGCTGCATTCGTAAATCTGCTTCTTCTGCTACCCAATCAGCTAAACCGCGTTTAAAGGGTGACAGTTCGTTAATGTCTTGAATATCATCTCGATAAATATAATTCCAACCAGCTTCTTCTAAACGTCTACATCTATCAATGAAGTTACCTTGTGGTTGAACTTTAAAATATTCTTCAGCGACTGTTAAGGCTGTATCCATTAAACGATGTAATCTATGAATTAATAGTTCATTTTTCGGGATATTATGAGATGTGATTTCAGTCAAATCTTGATGATAAAAGCGACTGTAAAAGTCTTCAAATTCTGTAATTAAATATTCAGCTAACCTAAAAATGCGTTGAGATAAAATTTCTTGCATATTTTGATTATTCTGATAATTTTCTGAAACTTCTAACCCACTATCTTTTTCTAATTTGCATAATAGCCAATCTATTTTTTTCCAAGGTGGTTGAATATAACTATATTTAATAGCAACGGGAATAATAAAAACTTTCTCTAAGCGGCTAGCCTTTTGTAAGTCTTCGACACACCAAAAACCCATCTGTGCTACCCCAGGTTCTAAAGGACTAACAATACTACTATGACCATTTGTACCACCTTCAGGGGCGATCGCTATGGGCATTTCTGCATTGACAAATAAATTTCTCACCATTTGAATAGCATTTTTATCTACTTTCTTTCCCCTACGAATAGGTACACCACCGCATCGTGAGAATAACCAACCTAACCAATTTCCAGCCCATAAAGTCATTCCTCTTTCATACATAAAATGACTATGAACAGGATATGTTAAATTAATACCTTTCTCTTTTGCTACCTTGGGGACAATTCGGGAAAGTAAATATAACATTGTCAAAGGATCTTCAACTTCGGGATGACGAAATGCAATTAAAAATCTAACTTTCCCAGATTGAAAATCACGATATAATTGAGCTAATGTTTCAGTATTTTTAGCTTCAATTTTGGCAATTCCAGCAGGTAGCCAAGGCCTCATTCTTACCCTTAAAATTAAAGGCAGAAATAAGTACATTACCTTTAAAATTACATTGTTGAACTGTTGAGGAATAAATTTTAATGGTGGTTGGGTAGAATTAATAAACTTAGGCAATATTTTCTCCTTTTTTTATTAGGGTTTTCCAAGTATATACAAATAATTAAATACTTAAATATCAGAAAAGTAATAGAAGTCAGTTTATAATATAAACAGGCATTTAGGTTTGAGTAACTTATAATTTAATGTAGTTTAACAATATGAATAATAACTCAGATGATAAACAATTTGCCCCAGCAACTCAACGCAATCGTGAATATATTTTAGATATACTTTTACAAGTTCTACCACTAACTGGAACTGTTTTAGAAATAGCTAGTGGAACAGGGGAACACGCAGTATTTTTTGCACCCCATCTGAAATCACGAAAATGGCTACCTTCTGATCCTAACCCGATATCTAGAGATAGTATTACGGCTTGGTCACAAAAATTGAAAGGTGATTATCTTTACGCACCCCTAGATATCAATGCACAATTACCAGTGTGGCCTGTAGAAACAGAAAAAATCACAGACTCTCCTATTACAGCTATTGTGAACATTAACATGATTCACATTTCCCCGTGGTCAGCTTGTTTAGGACTCATGGCTGGGGCTGGGCGTATTCTTCCACCTCATGGTATCCTTTATTTATACGGACCTTATAAACAAAACGGCCAACACACTGCACCTAGTAATGCTGCTTTTGATGAATCTTTACAGCTGCAAAACCCTGAGTGGGGAGTCCGAGATTTAGAAGATGTGGTAAAAGTGGCTCAATCTGAAGGTCTGATACTGCAACAAGTTTACCAAATGCCAGCAAACAATTTATCAGTTGTCTTCAAACATGGTTGATACAAATTTCTGATGGAGATTAGCGGACTCGAACCGCTGACATCCTGCTTGCAAAGCAGGCGCTCTACCAACTGAGCTAAACCCCCTTTCACTTCCAAAGTCAGAACTCTTCAACTAAATATACTTAATCAAAAATAGTCTCACTTTAAACTTAGCTAACATAATATCCTATTATTCTTGAATTTGTAAATATATGCACAAAAAAAATTATCAACCAAATATTGTAGTTGTTGCTGCACTGTATAAATTTGTCAGCTTACCCGATTATCAAAAACTACAAGTACCATTGTTAGATTTTTGTCAACAACAAGGTATTAAAGGCACGATTTTGTTAGCAGCGGAAGGAGTTAACGGTACTATTGCAGGTTCTCGGAGGGGAATTGATCAGGTTTTGGGGTTTTTGCGTCATGATCCGCGTTTAGCAAACTTAGAAGCAAAAGAATCTTACACCGATACGCCACCTTTTGAAAAAATGAAAGTGCGGTTAAAAAAAGAAATTGTTACCTTGGGAATACCAGAAGTTGATCCTAATGAAAAGGTAGGAAATTACGTAGATCCACAGGCATGGAATGATTTAATTACTGATCCAGAGGTTACTGTAATTGATACCCGTAATACTTATGAAGTAAGTATTGGAACTTTTAAAAGGGCAGAAAATCCCCAAACTGAAATTTTCCGGGAATTTCCTGAGTTTGTAAGTCAAAATCTAGATACTAATAAACATAAAAAAGTAGCTCTATTTTGTACCGGAGGAATTAGATGTGAGAAAGCTTCTTCTTATATGTTGTCAAAGGGTTTTGAAGAAGTTTATCACCTCAAAGGCGGTATTCTGAAATATTTAGAGGAAATTCCCCCAGAAGAAAGCTTATGGGAAGGGGAATGTTTTGTGTTTGATGAACGGGTTGCTGTGCGTCATGGTTTGGAGGAAGGTAGTTATGAGTTGTGTTTCTGCTGTGGCCATCCCATTTCTGATGCTGATAAAACTTCACCTCAGTATGAGGAGGGTATTTCTTGTCCTCACTGTTTTGATAGTTTGACTGAAGAGAAACTAGCTAGACAACAGGAGAAGTGGAAGCAGTATAAATTACATAATTTCTAAGCACATAGAGTCGCAGAGTCACAGAGTTAGGAAACTTCTACCGGACTTACGCAAAATATTTCTTATAACCCTCATACCTCTGTGTTCTCTGTGCCTGGAGTGGTTTGATTATTCCATAACTTGTGCGTAAGTTCTAATAAGAAATAAACTAGAATTTTGAAAATTTTCACTAAATATTACCTCTTTTCCCTATTCCCTCTGACAAACTAGTCAATTTAGCATAACAAGTACGGTATAACCAACTTTGTTCACAGATAAAATATAAATTAGATGGAAATATCATGAAACAAACCATAACCCAAGTTGATGCTTTTACTCATCAACTATTTCATGGCAACCCGGCCGCTGTTTGCGTGTTACAAAATCCTCAAGATGAACTTTGGATGCAGCAGGTAGCAGCGGAAATGAATTTATCAGAAACTGCTTTTTTAATTAAGCAGAATGATGGCTTTAACTTACGCTGGTTCACACCAACTGTAGAAGTTCCTCTTTGTGGTCATGCAACTTTAGCTAGCGCTCATGTATTATGGTCAGAGGGGCATTTAGAAACTCATGAAATAGCCAAGTTTTATACAAAAAGTGGTTTATTAATTGCCAAGAGAAAAAATGATTGGATAGAACTGGATTTTCCGGTTAATAATTCTCAAATGATTGAACCACCAGCAGCATTAAAAGAAATATTAGGAGTTAATTATCAATCTGTTTATCGTAATTCTCTAGGTTATTTAGTAGAATTAGAATCGGCCAAATTAGTCAGTGAAATACAACCAAACTTTCAAAAAATGACAACCCTAGATATTGCGAATGTAATTGTCACCAGCATTGGTGATAAAGAGTATGATTTTGTATCTCGTTTTTTTGCTCCGGGGTTAGGAATTAATGAAGATCCGGTAACTGGTGCTGCACATTGTTGTTTAGCTCCTTTTTGGAGAGAAAGGTTGAAAAAAGATAATTTCTTAGCTTATCAAGCTTCTAGTCGGGGTGGGGTTGTTAAGGTTAGTTATGCTGGAGAAGATCGTGTTTTTTTAGCAGGACAAGCTATTACTGTGATGCGTGGTGAGTTACAATAAATATCAGTTATCAGTTATCAGTTATCAGTTATCAGTTATCAGTTATCAGTTATTAGTTATCAGTTATTAGTTGAAGAAGAGAATAGGGTAAAATTTAAGAATTACGTAAGCAAAGCTCTCCCGATAGCGTAGCGTGGCGTTAGCCATAGGGAACATTACGAATTACGAATTACGAATTACGAATTACGAATTACGAATTACGAATTACGAATTACGAATTACGAATTACGAATTACGAATTAATTTAGCTTGCTGACTCCATTGTTGCACCAATTCTACTCCTGGACATAAATCACGACGTTGTAAAGTTGCTACTTGTAAACGCATAATTTTTTGGTGTAATTTATGAGTGGGAATTTCTGCTAACTGTGGGATAGAAATTATTCCTGCATGAAGTAATAAACCACAAAATTCAGTACCCACACTAGGGAGACTTGCTAATTCCGATAAAGCTGCCCATTTATGAATATATTGAATATGTATTTGTATTTTACTAGCTAATAAAATTTTAGCTTCTGGAGTTTTACATTGCTGAATTAATTCTAATGTAGTATTAATTCCATTACTTTGCAATTTTAATATTTCTTCCTGACTCAAACCTGGTAAATTTTCGATTGGCCATTCACAAGTCTTCACTGAAATTTGATTACGGGTAATTTGATTTTTTTGATTAATCATTATTGTTTATTTGGAAAAATCCTGTATCCTTTAACTAGTAACTGATAACTGAATAACTGATAACTGATAACTGATAACTGATAACTGATAATCTATTTTGCTAAAACCCCATTTAAGAAAATATCAGCTAAACCTTCCGCCATTTGTTGTAATTCTTGGGGAGAAGCATTAGGTTCAATTAAGGTTTGATCAGAAAAACCTGCGATCGCAAACATTCCCAAAAATACCTTAGCCACTAATTTTGCATCCATTTGACGATAAATGCCCTTATCCATAGCTGTCTGGAAAAATGCTTCTGCCACATCCGTCATTTTGTCAATTACTTCCGTTTGGATGCGATCGCGTAAGTCTGGGTGAAACTGCACCTCCATAAAACACACCCGCATCATATCCACATTTTTTTGCATATTCCACATTCTGCGACGCATTACCTGGGCTACAGCTTTATAACTACCCATTTCACTGAGTTCTGTCAGCAAGTCTGTGAGAATTTCTACCCAGCCACTGGTAGCTACCTCGACTAGAATAGCCTTTTTGTTGACAAAATGACGGAATAGAGTACCTTCAGCCACTCCAGCCGCTTGTGCTAGATCACGGGTTGTCGTACCATCATATCCTTGAGAAGCAAATAAACGTCGTGCAGCGTTAATGATGCGATCGCGGGTTTGCATCTCCACGGGCGGGGAAGAATTAAAAGTTTGCATAATAGTAGTTATTGCTGTAACTCAGGAACTGGAATTGTAGCAATATTGTCTAACGTTAAAACCAAAAAGCACAGAAACCTTAATACAAGATTAACGCTGTGTTTCTTTTGTGAACTTAAGTCTCAATAAGTGTAAATTTACTTGAATTTTTGCTATGAAACATTCAATTTTAGCTTTGAGAACGGGGATTTTTGATTGGTTGCAGGATACTAATTTTAGTAGCCGTTTGTTGGCTTTGACTTTAGCTGTAATTATATCGTGTGGGAGTGGTACTCCTCTCGCTATAGCATTACAACCTAGTCCAACATCAATTCAACCTTATTTAGATCGGGTAATTCAGAAGTTAACAGAATTTCGTTTAGATAATGGTTTAAAATTCATTGTCTTGGAAAAACATCAAGCACCTGTAGTTTCTTTTGTCACTTATGCTGATGTTGGGGGTGTTGATGAACCGGATGGACAAACTGGAGTGGCACATTTTTTAGAACATTTAGCTTTTAAAGGTACAAAACGCATTGGTACAACTGACTACCAAGCCGAAAAGCCTCTGTTAGAAAAACTAGAAAAGTTGGATCAACAAATTAGAAGTGCAAAAGCCAAAAACCAAAAAGAAAAAATTGCGAAATTACAAGCAGAATTTAAGTCAACAGAAGCTAAAGCACTCAAGTTAGTCAAGCAAAATGAAATCGGACAAATTGTGGAACAAGCAGGGGGAGTCGGTTTAAATGCTACTACCTCTAGTGAAGCAACCCGCTACTTTTATAGTTTTCCTGCTAATAAATTAGAACTGTGGATGTCCTTAGAATCAGAAAGATTTTTAGAACCTGTATTTCGGGAGTTTTATAAAGAAAAAGATGTGATTTTGGAAGAACGAAGGATGCGGGTGGACAATTCTCCAGTGGGTTTAATGGTAGAAAATTTTATGGACGCTGCTTTTAAAGTTCATCCCTACAGAAGACCAACCATCGGTTATGATAAAGATATCCACAATTTGACACCAGAAAATGTCAGAGTTTTCTTTGAAAATCATTATGTTCCTAGTCATTTAACCATTGCTATTGTTGGTGATGTTGATCCTAATGAGGTTAAAAAATTAGCAAAAACTTATTTTGGCAGATATAAAGCTAAAGCCAAAGTCCAAGCACAAATCCCCTCAGAACCAAAACAAACCGAAACCAGAGAAATTACTTTAGAATTACCTTCTCAACCTTGGTATTTTGAAGGTTATCATCGTCCAGCTATCACTGATCCTGATAATGCAGTTTATGACATTATTAGTAGTTTATTAAGTAGTGGTAGAACCTCCAGACTGTATAAATCTTTAATTGAAGAACAAAGAATAGCCTTAACTGCCAGAGGTTTAAGTGGTTTTCCTGGGGATAAATATCCTAATTTAATGTTATTTTATGCCCTAACTGCACCGGGACATACAGTAGATCAGTTAGAGATCGCCCTAAGACAAGAAATTGACAAATTAAAGACAGAACCTGTATCCCCAAAGGAGTTAGCAAGGTTAAAAAACCAAGCCAGAGCAGGTTTATTACGCAGTCTAGATTCTAATATGGGCATGGCACAGCAATTATTAGAATATGAAGTAAAAACTGGTTCTTGGCGCAATTTATTTAAACAATTGGATGATATTACAGCAGTGACACCAGCGGATATTCAAAGGGTGGCACAAACAACTTTTACCCCTGAAAATCGCACTGTTGGTAAGTTGTTATCCAAGCAATAAATAGTGAAAACTGATAACTGAAACAAGAGGAACAAAAAATAAAAATGATCAAGCATAAGAAGTGGAAATTCTCAATCAAATTTTCTAGGATTTGGCGATTAACTACAACTGTGGTAATTACGTTTTTGTTGACTTTTAACTTTTCTTGGGTAGCAACAGCCGCAGCGAAACATTATACCGATTTACAATTTGAACCTTTACCAGAAATCAAATTACCTGACTATGAAAGGATGGTTTTAGATAATGGTTTAGTTGTTTATTTAATGGAAGATCATGAATTACCCTTGGTAAGTGGTACTGCACTAATCAAAACTGGTAGTCGTTTAGAACCAGGTAATAAAATTGGTTTAGCGGAAATTACAGGTTCACTAATGCGAACTGGTGGAACTATCAATCATCCCCCAGATCAACTGAATAAAATCTTAGAACAAAGAGCAGCATCGGTAGAAACAAATATTAGTGAAAGTGCTGGTAATGCAAGTTTTGAAAGTTTAACAGAAGATTTAGAAACTGTATTTGGATTATTTGCTGAAGTGTTGCAAAAACCAGCATTTACTCAAGAAAAATTAGATTTGATTAAAACACAAGCTAGAGGAGGAATTGCCCGCCGCAATGATGATCCTAGTAATATTGCTAGTCGGGAATTTAAGAAATTAATTTATGGTGATAATAGTCCTTATGCTCGTACCGTCGAATATGCAACCTTGGACGAAATTAGTCGCACAGATGTGGTTGAATTTTACCAAAAATATTATTCTCCCAACAACATGATTTTGGGAATTGTGGGAGATTTTAACCCCAAAATAATGCGATCGCTAATTACAGAAAAATTAGGAAAATGGCAACCTAATCCTAACATTTCTAACATTTCTATCCCAGAAGTATCACCAGCAAAATTGGGTGGTGTCTTTGTTGTTGATCAACCCCAACTAACACAAAGTAACATCCTAATCGGACATTTAGGTGGAAAATTCGATCATCCTGATTATCCTGCATTAAGCATCATGAATGGAGTTTTAAATGGATTTGGGGGTAGATTATTTAACGAACTGCGATCGCGTCAAGGTTTAGCTTACACCGTGTATGGTTATTGGAGTTCCCGTTTTGATTACCCTGGAATATTTATCGCCGGTGGGCAAACCCGTTCTGATGCTACAGTTCAATTTGTTAAAGCTTTAGAATCAGAAATAGAAAGCATACAACAAACAAAAATCACAGAAAAAGAATTAAACTACGCCAAAGAATCAACCCTCAATTCTTTTGTATTTAATTTTCAAGATCCTAGTCAAACTTTATCTAGGTTGATGCGTTATGAATATTATGGTTATCCAGCCGATTTTCTGTTTCTTTATCAACAAGCACTCCAAAAAACTACCACAGCAGATGTGCAAAGAGTAGCTCAAAAATATCTAAAACCAGAAAATATTGTCACTCTAGTGGTAGGAAATAAAACCGCCATCAAACCGCCACTAACTCAACTAGCATCACAGGTAACACCCATAGATATAACCATAGCTACTGAGCAAACCCAAGCTAAAAATTAAAACAGTGATTCAGTTTTAACGATGTGCCAAATTTATCAGGGAATTAACCGCAGAGGAGGAAAATTGGCGTTGCAAAATTAAGCACAGCTTCATCAAGAAATGGTATGAGTCTTGAATCTCATAATTTTATCAATCCTCAAATTCTGATCTCAATTAAGAATTTGGGGGTTTTTCATAGCTTGAAAAATGAAAAAAATATGTACACCAGGAACAAAATTTTAGGTTACTAGAGTCATACTTAGCAAGTAACCAGGAAAACAACAGATACTATCGTATCAGTTCAGGACTTACGCAAAATCTACTGCAAATATTCTCATTGCTAGGAAAGGAAGCAATCTCAAACCCCTACGTTTCATTAAAATGCGTAAGTCGTACAGTTCATAAAAATCGCTTCTTATTTCTGAGGTAATTGAATGATTAACAAAAATTCTGATCAAAAAATACAAGTTAAACAAAGTTTAAAATATGCACATTGGCAAGATATTATTAAAGCGATTATTAACGGTAAATATGCCTGGGCTTGTATTTTATTTCTGCATTTTTCTGGTTATGATCCTTTAGAATATATCCCTTATCCAACTTACAAAAAATTAGTCAAAGAAAATACTCAATTCTATCAAGAATATCCAAATCACGACGATGAGCGATCCGGTAAAAGTTCTATTGTGAGAATCTATTAAATCTCAAAGTACTTTCTTGAATATTTATCAAATTTCTTAGTGAGAGAACTTTTCCTAATTATTCCAACTCAGGAAAAAATTATGAATTTTGATTATTTTATATGAAAATTATTGGCACAGAACTGCCTGCTAAGATAGCTTGTGATACCGAACCTATTAAGACTTTATCTCTTGATTTGTGTCCACGTTTACCCATAATAATTTCTGTAGCAAGATAATCTTCAGCCGTGCGGATAATTTCTGTAGGAATATCTCCCTTTTTGATAATCAATCTATATTGAATATCTGCTAAGATTTTTTTTATATCTAGTTTTAATTGATCAATATTATGGTTATCTAAATCATTAATCACGTGTACAACTATCACATTAGCCTCACTTTTTCTAGCTAAATGAGCAGCTTGTTTTAAGACAACTGAAGATAAATTAGAAGTATCAACCGCCGCCAATAATAAAGTTTTAGTATTAACTTTCACCTTGGTAGGATCAACTTCTCCCCTAGTTAATAACTGAGGTGCAAACATCATTGTTGCCCAAGCTCCGATCGGTGCAGTAACCAAAATAGAAAGGGCGGCGATCGCTAAAATTATTTCTCCTCCTTCTATTCCCTGGCTGAATGGAATTGCGCCAATAGCGGCTTGAACAGTAGCTTTGGCTGAATTTCCTGGTAATAGAAATAGTCTTTCCTGCCAATTCCAATTACTACCTAAAGTAGATAAATACCAACCAAACATCCGTCCAATTAATAAACCAATAGTTAAAATCAAAATTCCAGGTAAAAGAACTTTACCTAATACTTGTAATTGAATTGTTGCGCCCAACAAAACAAATAGAAAAATCTCCCCCACTACCCATAGACTATCAAATCCTGTTCTTAATTTTCTGGCTAACGGCGGATTTAATTCTCCTATAAAAAAACCTAAAGACATTGTTGCTAAATAACCAGAAAAATATGGTAAATGATATGCCATTACAACTAAAAATAACGCTAAACAAGCAGTAATTATAGTATATTGAACAGTATTCTCAGTCCAGTTTTGTTGAGTTAATAAAGAAACTATGATTCTGGCAAATAAATACCCAATAATTATTCCTAAACATATGTTTAAAATTATTTGCAAAGGTAGAATCTGTAAAGAAGTCAAATATAAAACTCCCAAAATATTAACTTCTTGAATTTCACCCCTGCCTAAGAAATTAACTAATAAACTAAATACTAACAAAACTAAAACATCAGACAAGGCACTACCAGTTAAAATAGCATCAGGAATACCTTTAGTAACACCCCAACCTAAACTCTTTAATCTCAACATTCCTGGTACAATAACTGCTGGAGACTCAGCACTAATTACACAACCTAAAAGTAAACCAGTAACAAAATTAAACTTAAAAACTATCATCGAACTAACTGCAATAATTATTGCTTCCGTAGTTGCAGGTAAAAACCCTAAACGCAGAGCTACACTTCCCTGTTGAGATAGTTTTTCTCGATCTAAACCCAGCCCTGCTTTCATCAAAATTATCATCACTGCCAAAGTTCTCAATTCATCAGCAGCATCTATCACTTGTGAACTAATGACATTTCCTACCTGAGAACCTAATAAAATTCCCACCAAAATCATGCCAATTAAAGGTGGTGCGCCTAAACGCCGAGCAATTTGCCCTACAAAAAAACCCATCAATACAATCCAAATTATACTTAATAACATGATTCTTTGTTTTCCAAGTTCCCACTTTATAAATGCTTGCACTTTTTGAAAGCTAAAAATAGCTAAAACTCTACTTAATCATTTTCAGAGATATATAATGAGTAAAAAATTATCGCAGAAATGAACCAAAAGTAAAATATTTCGTCAATATATGGAAGAGTTGAAAATAGAGGGAAAAAATTATGGACAGACAATCACTTCAGTATTTATTCATAGGGAGTTTGGGACTATCTTTATTAGTAGGTAATTCTAGTGCTTTAGCTCAAACCGACAGCGTTGTTGTTCCGACTATACCATCCGGTTCAACAACAACAGTACCATCCGGTTCAACAACAACAGTACCATCTAGTACATCTACAGGTACATCTACTCCCACCAATGTAGACACCAGCACCAGATTTAGCTGCCAATACTACAACGGTAGATACACAGTCATGTATCAGCCCCAAAGTCAACCTGGTCAATTTTTTGCATGGGCTGCACCCCAGGCTTTAGGAGGTGGTTGGAGTCCTGAAAATCGTTGTCGGGCGATCGCTCAAAGGCTAGAATTATATCGTCCTGATGGACTACAAGAATTGCAAATAGCTAGAGAAAACAGTGAAAACATCATCTGTGTGACGACACAAGCTAATCCTGGTTGTCGAATTGTACTGACAGTACCACGGAATCAAGACCCCTATGCTATTCGTAGTAGTATTTTCAGCAACTTAGCTACCGCAGATAATGGACAACAAACTATAGCGGTTAACACTTATAGAAATCGTGGTACAGGTGGAGTTGATGAACTATATAATCTAGGTCGTACACTTTTGGGTGGTAGTAGAACAAATAATATTAATTCTTCCAGAAATGGGATTAATTTGAAACCTTTCTTAGCTCCTGAAGATGGTGGTACTGCTACTAATTTAAGAAATGGAGTATCTATTGGTAGTCAGTCCCAACCACAACAGCAACCACAACAGCAACGTACCATTTTGAATCCTAATTTGTTCCGTTAAAAAATAGGTTTCCTTTGTGGTCATCTCAGCACTAAATCTAAAAATAATTACGAATATTATCCATAGAAAACTCTGGTATTATTGCCATGAGTTTTTTGTTTTCTTTTACCTCTACCTCTAATAAATCATGGGATTAAAAAAATTAATTACAGCGGTTTCCGAAATTATAGGGTACAGTGTCATGTTTTGGTTTTTTACCTATGTAGGACTTACGCAAAAACTCTCCCAAACTCCTATTCCTCTGTGTTCTCTGCGTCCTCTGCGGTTAGATATTCCGTGACTCGTGCGTAAGTCCTGCTATGGTTTCATCCTGAAAATAAAGTATACCTCACTACACCAGTAAGTGCTGTAAATAAATTGATTGCAAACAAAAAATATATATCTATATCCTTGACAAGGATCAGGATTAAATATTTGATTTTTTATTATTATTTAGGTTCAAAAATATAAATGTTTTGTAAAAATTAACGGTTCTTGATAACTCATTCAATATCACTGATTTAAGTTAATAATAGGAAAATTAATAGTGCTTCATATTCCCAGTTAGTTCGCCACAAGTATCTATAGCTCTAAGTATTGATTGACAACATCATAGATTTTCCTATTTTCAAATACATAGTGCTATAGCAACACTAACCAAACTAAAAGTTAACTAGACAAACAAATTTGTTTTCAACTGAAATAAATTCAGGATTTTAGTTTTCACAAGGAATAAACAAATGTCAATATCATTGAATAAATCCAGTAGCATAGTAGTAATTAAAAATGCAGAAGATGGAAATGATAGTGTTCGGTCTTCTGTTACCTATACATTGGGAGATAATTTAGAACGTTTAGTTCTAGTTGGTGATGCCAATATTAATGGTACTGGTAATGGTTTAAATAATAATATCGTGGGCAATGATGCTCGTAAT
>JAAHFX010000009.1:90515-667768 GCA_010672785.1 Sphaerospermopsis sp. SIO1G1 | reverse complement strand
TGTTCGGTCTTCTGTTACCTATACATTGGGAGATAATTTAGAACGTTTAGTTCTAGTTGGTGATGCCAATATTAATGGTACTGGTAATGGTTTAAATAATAATATCGTGGGCAATGATGCTCGTAATCTCCTGGATGGTAAGGGTGGAAATGATTACATTAATGGTAAAGGTGGTAATGACACTCTCTTCGGTGGAGATGGTGACGATTTCCTCTTAGGAGGTACTGGTATTGATCGGATGGTTGGTGGTGCAGGAAATGATATCTATTACGTTGATGATGTTCACGATGTAGTGATTGAAAATGCAGAAGAAGGAAATGATGCTGTTCGGTCTTCTGTTACCTATACATTGGGAGATAATTTAGAACGTTTAGTTCTAGTTGGTGATGCCAATATTAATGGTACTGGTAATGGTTTAAATAATAATATCGTGGGCAATGATGCTCGTAATCTCCTGGATGGTAAGGGTGGAAATGATTACATTAATGGTAAAGGTGGTAATGACACTCTCTTCGGTGGAGATGGTGACGATTTCCTCTTAGGAGGTACTGGTATTGATCGGATGGTTGGTGGTGCAGGAAATGATATCTATTACGTTGATGATGTTCACGATGTAGTGATTGAAAATGCAGAAGAAGGAAATGATGCTGTTCGGTCTTCTGTTACCTATACATTGGGAGATAATTTAGAACGTTTAGTTCTAGTTGGTGATGCCAATATTAATGGTACTGGTAATGGTTTAAATAATAATATCGTGGGCAATGGTGGTATAAATCACCTCTACGGTGGTGGTGGAAACGACTATATTTCTGGTCAAGGAGGCGATGATACCTTAATTGGTGGTGCGGGTAATGACTTCCTATTTGGTGGTGATGGACGTAACACTTTCCGCTTCCTGAGTTCAACTGATGGAATAGACAGAATTGGTGACTTTAAGGCTGGTACAGACACTATTCAAATAGTCGCCAATGGCTTTGAAGGTTTGGTTGCACCTAGTCCTATAGGACCTGCTCTTAGTGATACAGCCTTTATTTCTGGTTCGGGTATTACTGAAGCTACAAATAGTCATCAAAGATTTATTTATAACAACGACAATGGAGCTTTATTCTTTGATGCTGATGGTAGTGGTGCAGGTTTTGAGGCAGTGAGAATTGCAACTTTAACTAATTTGGCTCATCTCAGTGCTGGAGATATTTTTCTAATCTAAAGGGTGACACAATCAATTAGCTTGTGTTAACGAGCATCCTAATCGAGTTTCAATTTGTGTATTTTGAAAATTTAGTGGTGGGACTTTTTTTATGTCTTGCGGCTTGGTCCCAATTCCCGCTTGAATGTATTTAAGGATACATAAATTACCGTTCCTTAAGCTCGGCTCAACCTGATTTAGAAAAAAAGTTGCATATTGCGTGATAACTGAAATGATAGGTCTTCGAGACGCTTCGACAGAGCTCGCATCGCTGGAAAATCTCCTTTCTTCGACGAATATTGTCAGTTTTGAGGGCAGTTCACCGTCTATATGTTGGTCGGGGATGATGGTTAAAGTCCTTGTCCCCGAACAACATACAGAATACTTGTCGCCCCTTCAGGTCATCAGTGGGTTTCAGCTCCTTCGACTTCCCTAGGGGCGATAGGCAGGAATTTAGGCGTAATAGGAGATAAAAATGAAAATCGATCAATACTTTAAAGAGTTAAAGCTCGATAAAGAGCAAGCCGAGACGGTCGTGAAGAATGTGGCTCAACATGACCCAGAATTCTCCAAGCTCTTTGAAGCAGAAGGAGCGAAGTTCGCTCAATATCTACAAACGGGTGATAGTCAGCTAATCGATCAGATTGATGTAGTCAAATACGTACAAAGTCCCCCAGTTGAATCCGTCGAAAGCAGTACGCCAACTGATTGCGACCTAGCCATAGCTATTGCAGTAATCCGAGTGGTGGATTTACTATTAGACGTCTTAGATATAGAGATCCCTGATTCCTCAAATATCGATAGGGCAGTAGCAGAGGCGCTCATAAAAGCGGGAATAATCGAGAGCCTTGTTTCTCTGTTGAAAGATATCGAGGAAGCGGCTAAAAATGATTCTATCCATGATTTTGGAGAAGCAGTGTGGAAATTCCTCTGCAAATTGTACGAGGCGAGTGTTCTTGGTAAGATATTAGGAGCAATGTTTAGTAATCTAAATTTCATTGATGCAGCTTTAATAGTCGGTAAAATCCTCCTTGCTATGGCAGCAGCTGTAATCACCGACGGAGGTTACTTCATAGTTAAGTTGGGAGAACTGATAGTGAACACAGCAGCGTTGTCGGCTGCAATTGCAAAAGCGCAGGAGGCATGTCAATCATAACCAAGTAAAGAGGAAGTCGGGACGAGATGCACCTTGCGTATAAGTGCGTCTCGTTCTAGGTAGGAGTATCTAGAGAATAGAGAGGTATGCAGTTACAAGACTGTCAGATACATCATCGTATCAACCATCATTGTTAGCAAAGCTGCCCATCTCATAGCCCAAGGGAGAAGCGGACTTTCCATGACCTCCCAATACAATAAGACGTCCTACATCATCTGTTTTAAGCTTGCCGAGCTTTACATTGGCACTCACATGGCAATCGGGGCTATTGTCCAAGCGAGCAATACCAATACTGGGGAAAATTTTGTAGATTTTTGCCATGTTTTTCTAACTTTACTGAAATTGAATGACGATCGCCTCCCTACGGGGTAGTTATCCCGCAAGTGCGAAGTGACTCCAGATAACGAAGTTCTTCTTTCATTTTATTTCCTCAAACTTCTGTTGTCTATTAGTCGCAAAAATAATACGTTTTAAAATCAAAATCATGACTTTTTCGATTTCACTTTCAGTTACTAACCGTTACATTTTAGCAACGCCATTTTGTAGTTCAAGTGTTGGCGGAGCCTAGCGGCAGCTATATCACTTCAAAAATTACAGCATCAGCAGAACTTTGCATTAGCGATCGCCTAACCTAGAAAAAACCACATATAGTGTTATTACATAATTCTTGTCAAGAATAAAGGTGGGTCTCTACTAAGATTAACCACATCACTAATATTCAACCCAACGATCGCCTTTAATCTTATGTCCGGTTGAATACTTATAAATAAGGGAGCGGGGAAAGGAGAAAATAGAGAGATTTCCCCTGTGTTACGAAGATCGGTTTTTTCATCACTAATTATCCGGACTCGATCTAACTCTCCCAAACTATCAACACTCTCTGACTTTTCTACCTCTGGTTGTGATGGAGAAATAGGGCGATCGCCTGATGGAGTAATAGAATGACCACTAACTATAGCATTATTATTGGGAAATGGTTGAACTTTGGTTATCTCAGTTTTTTCCGATACAGTCTCCGTCTCCAATACATTTTTATCATCTTGCGACCATATCTGCTGCTGCTTTTCCCCATTTTCTTCTGGGGTAGGAGACTGCCTATCCTCTGACATCTGTAGGGACGAATGGTGGTTTACCTCTACTTCCGACTCCGAATCTCGAAAATAGGCACTCAACTTCTGTTTAAGCTGTTTCCGTGCCAAAGATATCCGCTTGCAGACATTATCATAAGATATCCCTTGCTGTTCGGCAATTTCTTTATGGGAAAGCTCCCGATAAAAATGCAAAATAAACGTCTCTCGACACTTTTCCGGCAACTGTGCGATCGCTCCTCGTATCCGTTCAGATATCTCTTCTCTCTCCAGAACAGACTCAGGACATTCAACCGTTCCTGTAGTAATAACTTCCTCAGTATTACCCACCCATTCAATACTTTCAACACCCACAGCACCACAAGAACGTTTGCGGATAAGATCGATGCAAAAATTACGAGTCACCTGATACAACCAAGCCTTTAAATTAGTAATTTTTTCCCCAAATTTTTGCACCTTTTCCCAAGCTTTTACCATTGCCTGACTCAGAGCATCCTCCGCATCAATTTGGTTAAAATTCATCATCTTGAGACAGCAGCGATAAAGCTGGCCTCGACTTTCTTGCCATTGCTGCCAAAACTGAGAGATTAGATCGGAGCGATCGTTCTCTGTTGCAGCATTATCTATTAAGTTTCGTTTGATATTTGCAGTTATGGAGGTCATAAAAAATGAAATTGGTTTTTTCTTTTTCAGGACTTACGCAAAATCTAGTTCAAATACTGTCATTGCGACGAAAAGAAGCAATCTTAAACCCCTACATTTCATTAAAATGCGTAAGTCTTTTAAATGATAGAAATAGACTTCTTGAAATGCTTTTTGACTTTATATAACCCACTATCCGCAGGGATTATGGGTGATTCACAAGTGTTCCATAAAACTCGAAAAAGTTTTCGGACTTCCTGTCAGAATAAAATTTATTTTCGATAATAACAATCTCTAAAAGTAATACTTTTCTAATATGTTTATTCAAGCAAAATATTAGATAAGTATTAGATAAGTATTAGATAAGTATTAGATAAGTATTAGATTTATATTAGATTTATACAGGACTTACGCAACGAAGATTTGTCATTGCGACTGAAACGCAGTGTAGGGAAGCAATCCCAGGATTTTTGCGATTACGTCGCTGTCGCTCGTAATGACGCAGTACTGTGATTGCGACGTAATTCCTATAGATTAATAAACGCTCTACTTTTTTCTTCCGAACCCTCCCCAGACTCCACTTTTCATCAGCCGCCAATACCCCTTGAATTCAACCTTACCTCTGTTGCTGCTCCTGCTGATAAATAAGTATCAATATATTCACTCACCGCCAAAAAAAACCACATCCAACCAGCGATCGTTTGTAGCACAAATTCGACCACATTGGGGGTTCACTGATAATCCTTCAAAACGCATCTTAACGAAACATTGGGGTTGGAGATTGCTTACTTTCTGCTTGTTATCAAGGTAGGAAGCTCAGTGTTTTCTGAGATGATTTATGGGTAAGCCTCTATTTTAGATAAGCGCGTAATTACTGATTTGGCAGACATATTCAGTATAATAATAGACATCATAAATATAAATCAGGTATTCATTTATAGTAAAATTCCTAAATTTTTGGGCTTAACTGCCAGTTTAAGCTTGCATTTTCAAAAAATTGTGATAACTTGGTACGATAATACTTAAGCATAAATACTTTACTACAAAATTAGGCAATAAATAACTAATCTTGTTAATAAAATTTACAAAATATTTACTTATGTAAAAATTAGAAGCCTCAAAAGTTAAACAAACCAAAATAACTTTTTCTTAACTAGTGGATAAACATATTCAAATCTAGTTCTACTATTGTTCTGAAAACAACTATATTGATAGAGGTGAAAAACATACTTAGAAGTAATATGAATCCAGTGCTACAATTTGGCGATCGCGTACTACAATCGGAAGAAGTTCTGCAACTACTACAAAAATACCAATTAGTGCCACCATTACTGAAAGAAGTGGTGATAGATCAAGCGATCGCACAAATTGAATGTACACCACAGGAAGAACAACAGGCCTGTGAACAGTTAACTAAACAATATCAAGCACGACAACAACAAATTAATCCAGAGCAGATTAACAGTGTAGCTATTCGACAATTAAAACTGGAAAAGTTTAAAGATGCTACATGGGGACAAGATTTGGATTCTTACTTCTACCAAAGGAAAAGTCAATTAGATAGAGTCATTTATTCATTGATTACTACATCTGAGATTGGTATAGCCCAGGAAATTTATTTTCGTATTCAGGAGGGAGAACAGTCTTTTGCCGAACTAGCTAGGGAATATGCCCAGGGGCCAGAAGCACAAACTGATGGTTTAGTAGGGCCTGTGGAATTACAAAGTTTAAATCCTATGTTAGCTAAGGTTTTATCTGTAAGTCAGCCCCAACAACTTTCACCACCAACTCAAATAGGTGAATGGTTAGTAATTGTCCGGTTAGAAAGACTTTTACCTGCCCAAATGGACACTCAGATGCGACAAAGATTATTGAATGAGCGTTTCCAGAGTTGGCTACAAACCCAAATACAACCACAAAATTGGCAAATTAAACAAGCAGAAGAGTGAGGATGTGAACTGGACAAACTAAAAGATTAAATTTTTCTTGTTCATCATTATACCCAACTTTCACCATGAATAATAATAATATCTGTTGTTTCCATCTCACTAACTAAAATTTAATTAATTCTCATAAACATGACCTATAATAATCAAGCCTTCTCGGAATTCATAGCCAACTTGCCTGGATTTGAACAACTATCAGTATCAGAAAGAAATAATCTTTTATCTCAACAGCAAGCCTTGCGTTACCGCATTGGGCAAAAAGTTATTAGTAAAGACAAACTTCCAGATCGGATAGTTATTCTTTATGAAGGGAAAGTGAGGTTATTAGGGTATGATCCCCAGACGCAATTACCTGTCACCCTAAAAATTTTAGAACCAGGGGCAGTAATTGGGGAAATTAGTTTATTGCGACAGATAGCTTGTGAAACAGCGATCGCATCTACAGAAATAATTTGTTTAACATTCAGCACGGCTGATTATCTGAGTTTACTCTTTCAAAATCCTGCCTTTGCTCATGATCGTCAAAATGCTAGTCACGTTATTGAAATATTTGATGTTCTGAGTCCTCAATTAGCCCAACAAGCTAACGCCAGTTTAAATCTGAAAGAAATCACCCAAGAAATTGCACCTAAAGCCCATATTCATTATCTAGCACCAGGGAAACATAAATCTGATCAATTAGAAACCGAACGGATCTGGTTTGTCAGTGGTGGTGGTACTGTTAATAAATTTCCTCCAGGCACGCAAATACAACCAACCACTAGAGGTATTCTGGAAGTAACAGGTAATAGCCCAGCCCGGTTGGTAGGGATCTTACCAGAAGACTTATCATTTCTGGATCAGCAAATCCCAGCAGATGAAGAACAACCAGAAGAACTAAGTGCAGAAGAAATAGATATTCCTTACGCTGTTAGTGAACCTGCTTCACCATCATCCCCAAAACCAAAACCAGCAGTTAAGCACAACCTGAAAAAATTTCCCTTTGTGCGGGGAAAGGGAGAATTAGATTCCACTTTAGCCTGTTTTCAAATGTTGGCTAAATATTTAGATGATGTGCCACTGAAAAAAGAAGTAGTTAGGCGGATTTTAAGTGAACAAATTAAGCGACAGGGAAATATTTCTTTTCCTGTTTGTGCTTATTTAGGAGAATTAATTGGTTTAAAATCCCAACTGATAGAAATTCCCAGTTCAGCATTAGCTCGTATTCCCACACCTGCACTAATTCAATATCAAGACAGTTACGCTGTAGTTTATGCCGTTGATGAAAATAGCATTGTCTTAGGTGTACCATCTAAAGGCATTATTAACCGCAAACCTGGTGAATTCTTAAAAGAAATAGTTACAGAAGATGGTAACCTCCAAGCACCATTGAAAGTTTTACTAGTGAGTGCTACCCAGGAAACACCTCAACAACGATTTGGGTTAGGTTGGTTTTTACCATATTTATCACGTTATCGGCGAGTCTTAATCGAAGTATTTATTGCTTCTTTCTTTGTGCAGTTGGCTGCTTTAGCTAACCCCTTGGTAATTCAATTAATCATTGATAAAGTTATTGTTCAAAATAGTATTAACACTCTCAATGTTTTAGGGGCATTACTATTAGCAGTTGGTGTCTTTGAAGCAGTGCTGACGACATTGAGAACTTACTTATTTGTGGATACCACTAACCGCATTGATATGGGTTTAGGTTCACAAATTATTGATCACCTGTTGAGATTGCCTTTACGTTATTTTGAAAAGCGGCCTGTGGGTGAGTTAGCAACAAGGGTAAACGAATTAGAAAACATTCGACAGTTTCTGACAGGTACAGCATTAACAGTGGTATTAGATGCTGTTTTCTCTGTGGTTTATATTGTTGTCATGCTCATTTATAGCTGGCAATTAACTTTAGTGGGTTTGGGAATTATTCCCTTATTTGTGATTGTGACATTAATTGCTGCACCGACAATTAGTAGACAGTTAAGAACTAAAGCAGAAAGGAACGCCGCGACACAATCTTACTTGGTAGAAGTAATGTCTGGTATCCAAACAGTCAAAGCCCAAAACATTGAATTGCGATCGCGTTTTTCCTGGCAGGAACGTTACGCCAAATTTGTAGCCGCAGGTTTTAAAACTGTCATTACTTCCACCTTAGCTAACTCCACCAGTCAATTTTTAAATAAACTCAGTGCTTTACTAGTATTGTGGGTAGGAGCTTATTTAGTATTACAAGGAGAACTAACTCTCGGACAATTAATTGCTTTTAGAATCATCTCCAGTTATGTTACCAGTCCAATTTTAAGATTGGCGCAACTGTGGCAAAACTTCCAACAAACTGGCTTATCTTTAGAACGATTAAGTGATATTGTTGACACTCCCCAAGAAGCGGAAGCAGACAGAGAAAATATTCCCCTACCTGGTATTGTTGGTGCAGTAGCGTATGAAGGTGTTTCCTTTAGATTTGCAGCCAGCGGACCATTACAATTAAACAACGTCAGTTTAGAATTCCCCTCTGGACAATTTATCGGCATCGTCGGACAAAGTGGTTCAGGGAAAAGTACAATGATGAAACTACTGCTGAGACTTTATAACGTTGAGTCCGGCAGAATTTTAATAGATGGGTACGATATCAGCAAAGTGGAACTTTACTCACTGCGTCGGCAAATAGGTGTAGTACCTCAAGATCCTTTATTATTTGATGGTACAGTTCAAGAAAATATCTCCTTAACTAACCCTGATGCTTCCACTGACGAAATTATTGAAGCAGCCAAAGTCGCAGTTGCCCATGAATTTATCATGGGTTTACCTAATGGTTACAATACCAGAGTTGGGGAAAAAGGCTCAAGTCTTTCCGGTGGACAAAGACAAAGAATTGCGATCGCTCGTTCCATTCTCCAAAAACCCAAATTATTAGTATTAGACGAAGCTACCAGTGCCTTAGACTATCCCACAGAACGGCAAATATGTTTGAACCTAGCCCGAACATTCCAAGGTACAACAGTATTTTTCATTACTCACCGCCTCAATACTGTCAGTAATGCCAATACAATTGTAGTCATGGATGGTGGTCGAGTGATAGAACAAGGTAGCCACCAAGAATTAATGAACTCGAAAGGTCATTATTTCTATCTCTATCAACAACAAGAAGTAAATCTTTAATCAGTTATCAGTTATCAGTTGTCAGTTGTTAGTTGTCAGTCTGTTTTTGAACTCTTGCATTTCTTAAATTATTTGACCAAATTCTCAATCTAAAATCTGAACTAAAATTGTTATGACTCAACTTAATGGTGGTAATAAAGTCAAAAATAAAAATAACGGGACAAATCAAAACTCAGATTTACCTGCCAGAAAATCTGCTAATAATGATATTCCTTATCAAGATAGTTTTGAACAATCTATTGTTCTCAAACAGTCTCCAGTTTGGTCACGGACTATCATGATTACTATGATGCTTGTGGCAACTTTTGGTATTGGTTGGTCATATTTTGCTAAAATTGAACAAGTTGTACCAGCTACAGGTCAACTCAAACCAGAAGGTACAGTCAAGGAAGTACAAGCACCGATTAATGGTGTGGTGAAATCAGTTTATATTAAAGATGGACAAGAGGTAAAAGAAGGCGACCTACTGCTAACATTTGAATCTGTAGCTACTTTAGCTGAGTTAAGTTCCTTAAACAAAATTCGTGTAGCTTTAACCAAAGAAAACGATATTTACCGCCGTTTGATGGGAGCAAGTACAGAAGTCAACACAGAGCTAAATTTTTTAAGTGGTAACTTACCAGCAGAGTCAGCATTTTTGTTAAAAAGTCGTGCTTCTTTAGTCGCAGAAAATCAATTATTGCGCTCTCAAATCAGAAACACAAATCCAGGTATCAATAATGGAATTGATGAGAGACAAAGATTATTAGCTGCTCAAAGGGAATTAGAATCTCGTTCTCAAGCTGCTAAATTGGAAGTAGAGAAAATCAGAAAACAATTAGCACAAATTCAAGTCAGACTTCAAGATACTCGCAATGGTTTAGAGATTCAATCTAAGATTTTAGACAAGCTGAAAATCTTGGCTGAAGAGGGAGGAATTTCCCAATTACAATATCTGAACCAGCAACAACAAGTACAAACTCTCAGAGCAGAAATTGAACAATTAATAGAAGAAGAAAAACGCCTGGAGTTTGATATTCAAAGAGCGCAACAGCAAGTAACAAATACCTTTGCGATAACTGATAAAACTGTTTTAGATCAGATATCTGCCAACAAACAGAGAATTGCCGAAGTTGATAGTCAATTCATGCGAATCATTTTGGAAAATGAGCAGAGATTAGCTGATATTAAGAGTAGAATTTCCCAAGCAAAATTAAATATTAAATATCAAGAAGTTCGCGCCCCGGTTTCTGGTGTAATTTTTGATTTGCAAGCTAGAAATCCAGGTTTTGTGGCTAACCCTACTCAAAAATTATTGCAAATTGTTCCCAATGATAAATACATTGCAGATGTCTTTATTACTAATAAAGATATTGGTTTTGTGCGAGAAGGAATGAAAGTAGATGTGAGAGTTGATTCCTTTCCTTTCAGTCAATTTGGAGATATTAAAGGTAAGGTGACTAAGATTGGTTCTGATGCTTTACCTCCAGATGAAACTCATCAATTTTACCGATTCCCTGCTACTGTCAGTTTAGATAAACAAAATATTGTAGCTCAGGGTAGAACTATTCCTTTACAGTCAGGGATGTCTATTACTGCTAATATCAGAGTTCGAGAAGAACGGACGGTAATGGACTTATTTACAGAGATGTTTACCAGACAAGTTGATAGTTTGAAAGAGGTACGTTAATCAGTTATCAGTTATCAGTTATCAGTTATTAGTTTTCAGTTATCAGTTTTCAGTTATTAGTTTTCAGGGAGTAAGGAGTTAGAAGTTAGGAAATGGGGAGAGTGGGTGATGGGGTGATGGGGAGATGGGGAGAAAATTCTTTCCCAATCACCAATCACCAGTCACCAATCACCAATCACCAATCACCAGTCACCAATCACCAATCACCAATCACCAGTCACCAATGACTAATGACTCCTTGGCAATTTATAGTTAAGAGTATCGTCAACTCTTAAATAATTGTGAAAGCTATTACTCTTCTTGGTTCTACGGGTTCTATTGGTACTCAGACTTTAGATATTGTTTCTGAACATCCAGATAAGTTTCGTATAGTTGGTTTAGCTGCGGGACGGAATGTGGAGTTATTTGCTGCTCAAATTCGTCAGTTTCGTCCCCAAATTGCTGCCATTTCCGTTGCTGAGAAGTTACCAGAACTGCGGGAAGCTATTAAAGACGTTGATCCCCAACCACTTTTATTAGCTGGGGAAGAGGGAATTACAGCAGTTGCTCGTTATGGTGATGCAGAGAGTGTGGTAACGGGTATAGTGGGTTGTGCAGGTTTGTTACCTACTATTGCAGCTATTGAAGCAGGTAAGGATATTGCTTTAGCTAATAAAGAGACTCTCATTGCTGGGGGGCCTGTGGTTTTACCTTTGGTGGAAAAACACGGAGTGAAACTATTACCCGCAGACTCGGAACATTCAGCGATTTTTCAATGTTTGCAAGGTGTTCCGGATGGGGGGTTGAAGAAGATATTATTAACTGCTTCTGGTGGTGCTTTCCGTGACTGGCCTGTGGAGAAGTTGGCAAATGTGAAGGTTGCGGATGCTTTGAAACATCCAAATTGGTCTATGGGTAGAAAAATTACTGTGGACTCTGCAACTTTAATGAATAAGGGTTTGGAAGTAATTGAAGCTCATTATTTGTTTGGGATGGATTATGATGACATTGAAATTGTTATTCATCCCCAAAGTATTATTCACTCTTTAATTGAGTTACAAGATACTTCTGTTTTAGCTCAGTTAGGATGGCCAGATATGCGTTTACCGTTACTTTATGCGTTGTCTTGGCCAGAAAGAATTACAACTAATTGGGAAAGATTGAATTTAGTAAAAGCTGGTGATTTAACATTCCGTGAACCTGATCATCACAAGTATCCTTGTATGAATTTAGCTTATGCGGCGGGTAGAGCAGGTGGTTCAATGCCAGCGGTTTTAAATGCAGCGAATGAGCAAGCTGTGGCACTATTTTTAGATGAAAAAATTGGATATTTGGATATTGCTCGGTGTATTGAATTTGTGTGCGATCGCCATACAAATGATAACAAACAAAACCCTTCTTTAGATGACATTTTAGCAGCTGATCAATGGGCTAGGCAAGAGGTTTTTACTGCAACTGAAAGGTTGTCTATTCAACCACAAATAGTTTCTGTAGTTTAAGAATTTATCCCCGGCTTCTAAAATTAGCTTATTTTTTAACAGCAACAAATAAAAAGTCGGGGAGATTATTGAAGTAGGTAGGCGTTAAAAATTGTCGTTATGATTAGGCAGGGTGCAGGGTGAACAAGTAGGGAGTATGTTGCTATGAGGAAGATTATTAGCGAATAAAATTATTGATATTTTTCATTAATTTAGTTTTATATGAAGGTGAATATGATCTTCCTTCTCGTTTCAAATATACTGACTTAATTAAAGAATCTTATTTAAATATCTCCTTACGTTACAATGACAGTATTTAAAGTAAGTTTTGCGTAAGTCCTGTAAAAGTAATAGTAATTGTTCCAATTATCCTGATTGTATTTCCTATCCTATCCTATCTACAAAAATCTTAAAAATTAGTTAATTAATATAATTATCGGATCACAATCAAATATAATCTTTATTCTCACTTTAACAACCATGATTTTACACTTCACCGATCATGATCATAACTTTATTAGTTGCTTGGATTACATTTATTCTCCTATGGAAAATAGTAAAGACCACTATTAAAACTGCCATAACCTATGCAGCAATAGTGGTTTTATTGTACTTTGGTTTCGATATCACACCACAGGATATCTTGCATAAACTTTCGGAAATTACTCAAAACATTTCCCAAACACCAGTCAGTAATTAATTACAACAAATGGACTATTGATAAGATCCAGAAATTCTCGCTAGTGCATCTTTCATCGCTGGAGGTAACTGTCTCATGATTTTACCTCTTTCCCGATCTAATGCTACTAATGTCACCTGTGCAGATACATATAATTCTTGCCCATCAGGAGAAACAATTTTATAATCCCAATTAATGCGGACACCAGTTACTTCTAACATTCTGGTTTTGATTAATGCTGTCATCCCTAATTGCAGCGAGCGATGATAGCGGACTGATAAATCTACAACTGGCAAATCACAACCTAAAGATACTAAATCCGCAAAATCAATTCCTATCGAGCGTAAGCACTCTACCCTCGCTTCTTCCATCCAAGTTAAATATGTACCGTGCCAAGCTATACCCGCATAGTCTGTGTGATGGGGTTGAACTTTGATCGGATATTCAAACCAACTCTCAAACTTTGCATTTGCAACTTTGTCAATAGCTTGAGTTGGGGGTAATTTTGGTTGTTCTGGTGTTGTTTGAGTCATGTTGAATCTTTTGAGTATGCAATTCTCTCTTACTCAACAGATTTTAACAGACGCAGTAAAACAGGAGAATGAGTATGATTTACGGTAATTGCAATGGGTACTGAATATTGCAGGAGCAAAATTTGTATCACCAATTACCAATTACCGAAAAACAAAGGCATAGTTTATTTCTCTTTTTGAGCAACTGATTACTTCTTCACCAGGGTTTTTTGGTTTATTGAAGTTTGTATAGATTGCTTGACAAGATTAGCTAGTTCCTGTAGCTGGTTAATAGCTTCTGCGCCTTCCAACTTCATTAATTCGCGGTCATCCCGCATTTCAGTCCACGTAATTCCATAATCTGATACTAAAAAGCGAATTAGATGATTATCGCCTAAGCTAACCATAAATGACGCACTATTCATTTGGTCACCACAGGTATAACAAGAAGCTGGATAGCCGTTTCGCTCCAATACTATCGCCAAGGCTTGTAGGTTCATTACCAAGTCTTGAACAAATTGTCTATGTTGATGTGCCAGTCTAAGAAACACTTTTTTCCTCCAGACACCACTTTTGTGTGAGTATATTTTATATTTTCTTTAGATTTTTCCATCCTTTGGTATTGTAAACTATTCATTACAATTCCTAGCAGATAGTTAAGTCTATAATTGGCTATCTTGCTCAAGGTAGTGGATAAGGTTTTTCTCTGCCGTATCAAAATATTCAATTTACGAAATATAAATATCAGATCAAACCACTAAAGTTAAGGTTGTTTTCAGATGTGTGGCCAGATTGGTTTGGCTTTTGGGAGCATTCAGTTTTCAGCCTAACTCAAATTTTCAGCTAGTCAACTGTCCAATTGTTGCATAATACAAGTTTATAGATGGTATTAAAGGAAATTTGCAGCATTTCTTTACTCTATCGGAATTTTTAGGCTTTTTACTATTCTTAACGAATATTCTTCTGTAGGGTTTGCTGGAAAAGTCATCTGTGGAGACGGCGGAACAGTGATCAGTCAACAGTAAACAGCGAAAACTGCTAACTGATAACTGACAACTGATATAACATCCCTTATTTTTTTAAGCGGCTAATTCCCACCAGCCAAAAGCAGGGCCAATAAAACGAACAGTTATCCAAAGTGTCACCATGACACCAATACCAATCCAAGCACCACGAGTAGTCAGACTGACAAAAAGCTCTGCTTGAGACTTGGTGATGGGAACCCAAGGCAAGATTCGGGTTTCTTGTCCATAGTTTTCTCCCATCTGTGTTTTACGACGTTTTGCTTCACCCATAATTTTTGTTTTGGTTATTAGTTTACTTCCTTTGTACTATGTTCGCAGGAATTCAGTTGTCAGTTATCAGTTAGCAGTTGTCAGTTACCAGTTATCAGTTAGCAGTTACCAGTTATAAGTTTTTGCTGATCACTGTTTACTGATCACTGTTTACTCATTATCCATATCAGAAAAGATGCTGGGATCAAGATAGTTCAAACGTGCTAGGGGACTGAGGGCGGAGATAATTTGTGCGCCATAACTGCGGTTGACTACTCGACTGTCAAAGAGGGCAACTATCCCATTGTTTTCTCTAATGGGAGCGATAGCTCTTTGTAGTTCATTCAAAGCTGTGGGTAATAAATAAAGCCGAAACCAATCTTGGTGCGATCGCTTGTAGTGGGCGACTCTGCCGGCGACTAAAGGATTTTCTAAAGATGGTAAAGGTAAAGTGGCAATCATTAACAGTCTGGGAGCAGGTAAAACATGATGATGCGATCGCCAATATTCCCAACCCGCTACTAAAATACCATTTTCGTCTAAACAGGTTTTTTCCACCTGTACCCGTGAACCAAACTCCGCGGCTAAAATTGCGCCCACTCTGGATTTTAGGGGTACATCTCCCACCAATATCACAGTTAATCCTGGTGCTGTAGCACTCAAACATACAAGGGTACGGACTTGGTGGATAAATGCTCCTTGAAATTCTGGTGTGTTGGGTAAAGGTAACTTGTGAGGTGCATAAAGTTGAATTTCTTCACCTTGATGATCCGCAGAAAACTTTAAGCAAGTCAGATCATCTAAACCAAAACGCTGGCGAAATAAGGGAGCTTCTGTTTCTGGTTCTAAAGCACTACCAACCAGTACCACAGGTTGACGTTGCCAAATTGGTTTTAATCTTTCCGCCAGTTCAATGGGTGCGTAATGTAGAGAAAATAACCCTTGACGACGAGCGATAGTAGACCAAAATAAGCCAGGAGAAGAAATGAGATCATCAGCAATATCAAAGTATTTTTGACAATATTGACGAAAATTTTGCCAAATATCCGGTAGATGACAGTTATTTTCCCCTAAAGCTGCAAATAAATCTTGTAAAATTTCTATTTCTGTTTGGGAAATCAAATAACAGTTATATGGATTTTCAGGATGCTGAAATAATTCATGGGTTAATTGTATCCTGGTTTCACGGATGACTTCTGATACTTGAGGACAAGCAAGCATTAATTGCTCCCAGTCATGGGGATGAATATCTTGAGTTAGTTGATCACGTACCCAGTTTTCTAAGTCATCCACTCCATCAATAATAGTGGGAATATTGGGTGGAAACTGACCATCATCAGCTAACTGACTTTTTAACCAAGCTGCGGGAGAAGTTAATAACAACCCGTGGAAATCAGCACCAGGCCAAATTGTACCAGTGCGGATCGGTTTTTGAGTTGATAACCACTGCTGCAAACGGGGAATTTCTGTATTTAGTAGACGTTGCTGGACATTTTCCGTCGCCACAATAATTACCGGATTATGCCACATTAATGCAGATGCAATAAAGCTGGTGCGATATCTGCCTTGATAACCACAAACTGCGCCTACCTGAATTAAAGCACTACGCCCCAAGCGCAAAGCCCTAGCTACCAAACGTGCCATAGTCAAATGATGTGGCCACGCTGGAAAACCAACCTGCGATCGCAGGAAGTTGTGTAGTGATAAATGAACTTCTGCCTCAATCACAAGCTTTTCATCCCATAACAAGCTACTTTTTTAGAATTGCCCTATTTCCATTATGTTGTCTGTTGTCTGTTGTGACTGATTACTGTTCAGTCGTTTTTGACGATCCATTCTCAACGTTCTTTAACAGGAGTTACGCAATCTCCACTACAAACACAGTCATTGCGACGAAAGGAAGCAATCTCAAACCCCGACGTTTCATTAAAATGCGTAAGTCCTATTTAATTATGCCAACTGATCCAGTTATATCGTTTCTGGTTGTTCGCCAAATGTCTCGTTAGAGAGATGCTGATCATTAAGATAGCAGGATGCAGGGAGAAAATTGTCACTCAGTAAGCAGATTGGGTTAATTTATTTCTTTACCTCTTACCTTGTCATCATGACAATTTTTAGCTCCTACTGATAATTCTTAAATTTATGTTGCACAACTGTGGATTTTGCTATCTCTGTCCCTAGAAGTAGGAAAATAAGGAAGACTCTAGGTTAACTCACCTTTCAATTTGATTTATTTCTGTATTAACGCAATGATTAAAGTAATAAAAAGTTTATCTACATTATTTCTTGTTACCTATCTAGTGATTTTTTCACCAGTCATCAATGTAGCATCAGCAGATAGTTCATTGAATTTATCTAAAATCAGCGATATTTCTGTAGATAAATTGACTCCTCAAAAACGTCAGCAACTGCAAGCAATTCGTCAAGGTAGAAATAGAGAAATAGTTAAAGTTTTAGATAACCCACAATTGCAAAAACTTTCCCATTATTTACATCAAGGTCAAAACCTAGAACAAGCATTAGCAGGATTAGAATTAAGTACAGAACAACAAAATTTAATCAATGCAATTATTGAGTTTACTAATTTGAAATTACAGGATGTTGTAGTTGATTATAGTTTGTTGGATGTTAATCAATAGCAAAATCCATACTTGTTATCCTAAATTGACAAATTGATAACAGGTAACTCTTTACAGGGAAAGGGGAACAGAGTCAAAAGGCAATATCTTGTAATAACATTCCACATTATTTATATATTATCAACAACCAGATAAACTAGTAATGTCAGCTTATAAAATTTCACCACAACAAGATATCTAAGAAAAACAGGAAAAAGAAATCATAGAAACTTAGCCACCAAAATCAAATATCTCATCTTCTTCTCCTCTTCCTTCGTGTCTTCGTGGTTCATTAATCTGATTTCAACTAATTCTCAGACTCTACCTAACCTAAATTCGGGAGCAACTAAAAAAAGTAGTTTTCAAATTTTGCCCCTGCACGCTGCACCCTGAACCTCTGTGGTTAATTCCCTAATAAATTTGGCACATTGAAATTAGAGGTAGAACCTCTCTGTAGACATTCCCAGTCTGAGACTGGGAACGAGATAAACGAGATAATTAACCGCTAACTTCAGCCATTTCAATCACACGGCCTTCATAATCTTTAACTAAAAAATTCAAAGGTTTTTGATTGCGAATTTTAAACTTCAAACCTCGCATTTCCACTCGCATTAAAATCATTTCTAAACAGTCATGATCAAAACACACATGACGCTGTTGATTTTTAGTTCCCAAACTTGCACCAGTAATAATATGCAATTGAGTATTTTTCTTTAATTGATACCATAAACCATCATTAGCACTAGTCATCGTTTTATTATACCAACTAGGACTAGAAGACATATAAAGTGGATCCATTCCTGTTGCACCGATGGTTTGTTCATAGTTGTAATAATAGTGCAAAGGTACTTCCGCCGCGGGTAAGTTGAGTAAACCTTCATACAGTTGTCGGGCAATTTCCAAATCCGACACCATAACAGTATAGACTTTAGGGGCGCTGGTCAGAAACATCCACATTGCCCCAGCGTAGGCCGCCAATAGCATAATCATAATGCCTTGGGTGGACAAAAGACCATCTAATGATAAAGAGGGTAAGAAAGAGGCTAAAGTCAAAGGATTAACTGGGAAAGGTATCAAATTAGCTGCTATAACCATGAATAAATGAAGATTGTATAAAGGAGCGGCTTTTAGTATTGTCAATAATGACCAATATACTGTCATCTTATCTAGTTTATCTCAGGAACAGGTGATTGGTGACTGGTGACTGGTGATTGGTGACTGGTGATTGGTGATTGGTGATTGGTGATTGGTGATTGGTGATTGGTGATTGGTGATTGCTGACTGGGTAATCAATTTTATTTTTTTTAATTATCTATTACCTATTGTCTATTATCTAATCCCTATTACTTATTACCTAATACCTAATTACCGTTAAATACAGGACTTATGCAAAACCTTTTCCAAATTCTGTCATTGCGACGTAAGGAAGCAATCTCAAACCCCAACATTTCGTTCAAATGCGTAAATCCTAAAACAATTAATATAGGACTCCTATTTGATTTTTGAACAGAACTCAGTATATACATAAGTTCTTCTTCCCTATTCCCTGTTCCCAACCTGTCAATTTAGCATAACAAGTACGGTAGAACCATAGTTTGTATATTTTAACAATCATTGACTAAAACGCTTGTGCAAATTCCTTACTTTCCAGAAATTAATCATCCCTTGATTAAGTCGCTGTTTCATTACAGTGATCAAGAGTTACTGACTTTGTTTAGACGCTATCCAGATCAAGGTAAATACTTTACGGCTATTTTTTGTCGTTATAGTCCTATAGTGTATACCTTAATTCAACATTCAGCGCGATCGCCGGTTCAGGCAGATTATTTATTTGCTCTAACTTGGAAACACATATATGATGAGTTAGGTGGGTTATATTTAACACATCCAGAAACGGGACAAGAAATATTAACTTTGCAAAATTGGTTGATTAATTTAACGGCTTTTTGTATTAACGATATTAAACTACCACCGACTGAATCTATACATTATTCTCTCAAAGATACTTCACCACCGTTTTGGTGTTATATAGAACAAGCACTAGATCAATTACCGCCAATGTTACGCTTAATTGTGTTAATGGCTCAAACTTTTCATTGGAGTGAAACCCGTATTGCGGCATACTTACAGGCAGAAGGAGAAAATATCACACCCAATCAGATAGCAGGTTTTCTCCAAGAAGCGTATTATAAACTAGAGGAAAATTTACCGACTGATATCCGTGTGATTTACTTAGGTGAAGAAGACACTTCTAGTTAAATTTAACCTAAGTTTAAGTATAGTAACGTAACTGCTCATTCAAGAATGAAAGTTCAAAGATTTGTCAGATAAGGTTTATTTACAAAATATATTCTAAGGTTCAGGGTTATGAAAAAACAACATTTATTATCAGAAACTAGCACCGTTAATGTTAATTTAACTTCTGTTTACCACCAACTTGTTAAATTTCCAAAACCAGTTATTTATATCTTGCTATTTACTTGTTTATTGATACCTAAACCTGCAAATGCGATTGATATTACTGATCAAATTCATAATCCTTTAAATCATCCTATTGGTAAACCTCTAAATCTTAGGCCACTGCGAGAAAGAGCGGATAAATTGTTACTTTTAGGTAAACAACAATATGCAAATGGTTCTATTCATCAAAGTATTCAATCTGGACTACAGGCATTAAAAATTTATCATTCTTTAGGTGATAAAAATTCCCAAGGTTTAACCTATGATTTACTAGCAGGTGCTTATTTAGAATCAGGAAATATTAAATATGCAGAAGATGCTATTCGTCGGCGGTTAGGAATAGCAAGAGATAATCAAGATTTTCAAACTCAAATTTTTGCTTTAAATAATTTGGGAACTTTGTTAATTCAAAAAGGTGAACCCGATGCTGCTGGAAAAACTATTGTTGATGCTTTAGTCATTTCCCGTGATGTTGGTAATTTAGCCGGACAGGGACTTTCTATGAGTAATTTATCTCTTGTCCATATCAGGTTAGGAAATTATCAAGAAGCAATTCAATTTGGGGAAGCTGCTTTAAATTTTCGCCGTCAAACTAATGATGTTGCAGGGGAGATGAATACTTTAAATAATTTAGGTAAAGCCTATTTATTTGCTAATGATTATGATAATACAATTAGTAATTATGGTAGGGCTTTAAGGTTGGCAAGAATTAATTTAGATTTACCCAACCAACTCAGAGCAATTGATGGTTTAGTGAAAGCTCATAGTGCAGTTGGTCGTTATGAAAGAGCTTTTGAATTGTTAGAGCAACAATTAGCGATCGCTAAGTCTACTAATAATATCAGAGAGGAATTAAAATATTTAGTTACCAGCGGTAAACTGTACGAAAAAATGGAAAAATACGCTTTAGCTAGAGAATTTTATCAACGGGCGCTACCTTTAGCTCAAAAGTTAGAAGATGTTAGACAGGAAGCAGAATTGATTTACATTTTGGGTGAGTTGGAAAATCGTTAAGGTACAGAACTAAAATTGAAACTTATTTATACAGCGGATTTCGTTGCGATGAAGTACGAATCATAATCATGAAACTCTTGTGGAGTGGGCATCTTTTGTGGGGTGGGCATCTTGCCCGCCAATAACATACCTCATCACACTGGTGCGTAATTATTTTTCCTCCCTAAATCTAAAAGTACTTTAGCTACATCTTCAGCGATTTTTATTGCTTCCTTAATAGTTTTACCTTCAGCAACTAATCCCTGTAAATCATTACTGGTGGCAATAAAATACTCTTGATTACCTTCAATACATTTTTCAATTCTTAGTCTAATTAATGTTTGCATTTACTTCACCTTTTCTGCCTCAATTTGTCTCACAACTGTCAATGCTGAATAACTTACCCCTGCTGTACCTTCTCCTGGATGAGTAGAATCTCCCACTAACCATAAATTATTAATAGGTGTTCGATTGGCAAAACCAAAAGGTCCAAAAGTAGGAATTCTTTGACCAATTCCCCCAACAATCCCCTTTTCTCTACCTGTATAATTAGCAAATGTTTTTGGAGTTGCAGCTTCTACATAAATAATAGTTTCTGGTTTTAAATAGAAGTATTGGGAAAGTTTGGAAATTGCGTCTTGGGTGAATTTCTCTTTTAATTCTTGATAGTTGTCTGTATCATACCACTGGGTAAAATCAACAAAAGATGAAGCTATAATTGTCGCTTTACCTTCTGGTGCGCGTCCATCTCCTGCATGACTAACAGAGACAAACAAGGAGTTATTTTCTCCAATTGGGCCATTGATATCATACAGAAATTGTAAATGAGGTGGACATTCATAGGGAATTGCACTTTGATCAACACCGATATAAACCACAAATGCACCCGAAGGAGAAGGTAGTTTCTTAACTCGGTTTTTATATCCTGAAGGGGCTTTTTCTCCTAATAATTTTACAAGGTCTTGTACGGTGACATTAGCAATTATATGATCTGCTTTCTCTGTCCAAATTTCTCCGGTTTTTTGATTTCTAATTACGACACTGTTAGCTTTGCCATTTTCCACATTAATCTTGTCTACAGTGTGACGCATTAATAATTTTCCACCATCTCTTTCTAAAGATTCTACCAGGCGATCGCTCAATACTTGCATACTCCCTTGTAAATGATATAATCCTTGGGGCGATTGGGAGACACTTAATGCTGTAGCTGCATAAAGTAAAGCCGTTTCTTCAGCACTAACTTGGGAGTATAATTTGAGTTGTAAATCTAAAAATGTCCGCAGTCTTTTGTCGTTTCCTAAACCACACAATCTTAACGCATCTCCCACTGTCATAAATGTGAAAGGTGCGGTAATTAATGTATTCGGACGTAATGCTTTTGTTAGTTGGAAAATATCCCATACATTCCGGGGTGGTAACACCGGATCTCGCCCTTGAAATTCCCAACTTGCATTAAATAAAGTAGCTAATAATTGCCAAAATGTTTCACTTCCAGGAAATTGTTTTTGTCTTTCTTCCTGCCATTTTTGGGGATCTCGCCAAACATTAATAGGTGTGGTTTCTCCAGGTAAAAATACCGCACAAGCAGGATCACAATGAGTCGCTGGTGGTAGTTCTATATTTAATTCAGAGAAAATGCGGTGATGTATTCCCCCTGGTTCTAAACCTGCAACCTGAGTTGCACCGACATCAAAGGTGAAACCCTGACGTTTGAAGGTGGAAGCACAACCACCGGGAACTATTGCTTGATCGAGGTTTAAAACGCTGTAACCCCTATGTGCTAATAATGCAGCGGCGGTAAGTCCACCTATTCCTGCACCGACGACGATCGCATGGGGTTGGTTTTTATGCTGAGATAGACTAGGCATAGATACTTAATTTTACAATTCTTAATATTACTATTCATAATTTTAAATTAAATCTGCTGATCTAGGAGTTTCAGGATAATTGTATTTATACTGGCTGTTGATGATACAGTAGCTACGTTTTAATAAAATTAGGCAAATTCAAACATGAATAAAAACTTTGAAATTCAAGAATTAGCGATCGCCATTACCGCCAAAAACCTTAAACCCACAATCATCACACCCGACGTTCTCAAATCTACTGGTATTATTCCCCAAGACTGGGAATTAGCCAGAGAGCCAGTTTTTAACAATTTTGTCGTCCAACTTTTTTACAAAACAGGTGTAGGAATTGTTGCCCAACCCAATAATGTAACTGTAGTTGAAGTTGTAGGCAAAAGAAAATTAGTAGACATTCAAATTCCCAAAATTACCCAACAGTTAGTGGAAAAACTATCCCAAATTGAATATCAACGAGTGGGAATAAACCCCAGAGGATTTGTCACTTTTAACTCTGAAGCAGAAGCATATCAATACATCAATGGAAAATTGTTATCACCTGGTGCATGGCAAGAATTCCAAGGTGCAAAAGTTAACGCAGCATTACAGTTAAGTTATCCTTTACAGGGAGGAGTTTTGAATGTAAACATTAACCAAGCAAACGTACAGTTTCCGGAAAAAGTAGTACCTGCAATTTTATTTTCTGGTAACTATAATTATGCCCTGGCAGGAAATAACGCAGCAGAGAAATTGCAAAGCTTACAACAAGTAATTAGTAATTGGCAAGGTTCTGTGAATACATTTCAAAAGTTGTTAGCAGAGAATTTCTTTCCATCCAATGAAACAGTAGTAGAAGCGCCTAGAAATATTTCTGTTTTCCCACCAATTGCTAACAGTTAGTTACAATTTACAGGTTTAAATTTTTTTGTGGGGTGGGCATCTTGCCCGCCTAGAATATATTATGTTTAGTTAAATACTGATCATGAAGTCAGCAGGGAGCAGGGAGCAGGGAGTAGGGGGAAAGAAAGTAAATTGATTCACATACATTTATTCAATAAAATAATGATCAACATTAGTGAAAAATTTATGATTATGTATGAGATTTCAACCATTCATCTAAATCATTAACATCCCCAAAGTCTAATAATGCTTCTCCCAATCCTTCTAATTGTTCTAGAGACAGTTTATTAATGGTTTGAATTTGACTGTCTTTTAGTTTTCCAAACCGTTTGGAAATTAGACGTACTAGTAATTTTACTTCTCCTTCTTTTCTCCCTTCCAGCTTACCTTTCTGTTCACCTTCTTCCATACCTTCCTGCTTTGCTTCCTGATAAACTCTAGTTTGTTTAATATCACTAACTAAAAACATCGCTTCTATCTCCTTTCTACTTAATTTAGAAAACTTAGACAACAAAACTGTTTCCAATAAGTCTATAATACCTTCTCTTTCGGAATTATTGCTAATTTCAGTTTTGGTTCTTGACATCAAGTTCTTAACTATTTCTGGTGCTTGGGTTTCTTGACTGAGAATTAATTCAATTAAACCCATACCAATTGAACCTGGTGGCATTTCATCTAAATAAATTCTTGTTATGCGCCCACTATCCACTAACTCCTGTTGGTAATTAGTCAATTCTTTGACATCTAAACTTCGGTTTGGAAATATGGCTACCGCTTGCCAATCTTGTTTTGGTTTATATTGGTTAAGGTAGAGGTTTATTTCGGTGATAAATTCCCAGTAAAATTCTGGTTTTGGTTGAAATTGCACCTCGGCAAAATAAATCGGTTTTTCTTCATTATCTGGCATAAAGATACCATCAAATCGGAATGATTCACAGATTAAAGTTAGACTATACCAAAGATATCCAAACACGAAAACTTTGGATTGATGAAATTGATGATTTCCAAGATGAAATTGAGAGAAGATTAACTAAAACACTATTAAATAAAATCAATATTGAAGCTGAATATGAGTGAGCAAAATGCAAAGTTTTAAAAATGTATGATGTCAGTCTACCCGATGTATGTCCTGATAGTTTTGAAGATTTGATGAGCAGACTTCCAGAAAATAGATAAAAACATCCTCCACAACTTCTAAAATTTTTACCACTGCTAACCCCATCAAGAGCGTTGTAAAATATAAGTAGTAACATAGCCCTCACAAGCAATGACATCAACACTGCTGAAAACTCCACGCCTTCACACCCCTCAAATACACCGCTTACCCAACGGTTTAACCATTATCGCTGAACAAATGCTGGTAGAAGCAGTGAACCTGAATTTATGGGTGAACATCGGTTCTGCTGTGGAGTCAGATGATATCAATGGAATGGCTCATTTTTTAGAACACATAGTATTTAAAGGTACAAACAAACTTGCTAGTGGTGAATTTGAACAACGTATAGAAGAAAAAGGTGCTGTCACCAACGCTGCAACTAGCCAAGATTACACACATTTTTATATTACAACTGCTCCCAAAGACTTTGCAGAATTAGCTCCTTTACAAATAGATGTAGTTTGTAATCCTAGCATTCCTCAAGATGCTTTTGAAAAGGAAAGATTAGTAGTTTTAGAAGAAATTAGACGTTCAGAAGATAATCCCAGAAGACGCATTTCTCGTCATACAATACAAACTGCTTTTGATTTATTACCCTATCGTCGTCCGGTACTTGGTTCACATGAAATAATTTCCCAGGTTACACCCCAGCAAATGCGTGAATTTCATCAAAATTGGTATCAACCATCTTCCATGACTGCGGTAGCTGTGGGTAATTTACCTGTAGAAGAATTAATAGAAATTGTTGCCCAAGGATTTGCACAAAATACTCAACCATCACAATTTCTATCGTCTCAAAATGAACCATTAAAAGTTAATCAAGAAACACCATTTACCGAAATAGTTCGTCAACAATTTGTAGATGAAAGTCTGCAACAAGCTAGATTGATTATACTCTGGCGAGTACCGGGAATGATGGATTTACAAAATACTTATGCCTTAGATGTAGTTGCAGGAATTTTAGGACATGGGCGCACATCTAGATTAGTTAATGACTTACGAGAAGAAAAAGGATTAGTTTCTTCAATTTCTGTTAGCAATACTAATTATAAACTGCAAGGAATATTTTCGATCTCTGCGAAATGTGATCCTGAAAATGTAGAAATAGTAGAAAAAGCAATTATTGAACATTTAGGAAAAATACACACAGAATTAGTTCAAACATCAGAAATTGCCCGTGTGCGAACAAGAGTAGCAAATCGGTTTATATTTGGTAATGAAACACCAAGCAATCGCTCTAGTTTATATGGTTATTACCAATCTATAATTGGGGAATTAGAACCAGCATTTAATTATCCTCAACATATACAATCACAAACCGAACATGATTTAATGGTAGCAGCACAAAAGTATCTTCCCACTAATGCTTATGGCGTAGTAGTAATTAAACCAAATTAGTTCAGGACTTACACAAAATATATCTCAAACCCTCATTTCTCTGTGTTCTCTGTGCCTGGAGTGGTTTATTAGTCATTAGTCATTAATAATCAGATTCCAGACTGATGCTATTACCGAAAAATTGCAGTCTAAAACCCGCTTTTTCAGAGGATAGAATAGGTATTGACAACTGATAACTGATAACTGAAATAACTCTCGTTTCCAGTCTCCGACTGGGAATGAAATACAGAGGTTCTACCTCATCAACATCTTTACAAATCAAAAATATACAATGTGGCAAGAAATAGATCAAAAAATTACCCAAGTAACCGGACAAAAATTTCAAACTTCCCAAAATAGATCAGTCGGTGGTGGATGTATTAATCAGGCATATCAAATAAGTGATGGAACAACTACATATTTTGTCAAACTCAATCAAGCATCTCAAGGTGAAATGTTTGCCGCAGAAATGTTGGGTTTACAACAAATGTATGAAACTCATACAATTAGAGTTCCTAAACCTATCTGCTGGGGAACTACAAATAATTCTAGTTATATAGTTCTAGAATACCTAAAACTGAATAGTAGTGGTAATAAATCCTGGCAACAAATGGGGCGCAATTTAGCAGCCATGCACAAAACAATTAGTATCCAAGGTTTTGGCTGGAACATGAATAATACCATTGGTTCAACACCGCAAATTAACACTTGGGAATCAGACTGGATTGAATTTTATGGAAAACATCGTTTAGGTTATCAATTTAAGTTAGCAAGAAGAAAAGGTGGACATTTTCCTTTAGAAAATAAATTAATAGATGCTATTCCCAAACTATTAGCAAATCATCCTGTTCAACCTGCCTTAGTACATGGTGATTTATGGGGAGGAAATGCCGGATTTACAGTGGATGGTGAACCTGTTATTTTTGATCCAGCAACTTACTATGGAGATAGAGAAGTTGATATTGCTATGACAGAATTATTCGGTGGATTTCCCAATGCTTTTTATCAAGGATATCAAGAAGTATTTCCTTTAGAACCAGGATATGAAACAAGGAAAATTCTTTATAATTTATATCATATAGTCAATCATTTTAATTTATTTGGTGGTGGTTATGTTTCTCAAGCCAATGGTATGATTGAGCGAATTTTACGGAGTATAATTTAATTATGTAATAATTGCATATAACAAAACAATCATGTTGCTCAACAACCGCTATCAAGTAACTCGTACTCTGGGATCTGGTGGGTTTGGTGAAACCTTTCTCGCTGAAGATACGAATATGCCATCACAGCGACTTTGTGTGGTAAAACAATTAAAACCTATCCATAATAATCCACAAATTTACCAAATAGTAAAAGAACGATTCCAACGAGAGGCGGCAATTTTAGAAGCACTCGGTAGTGCATCTAATCAAATTCCGGCTTTACACGCTTACTTCTATTCTGAGGGAGAATTTTACTTAGTTCAAGAATGGGTAGAAGGCGATACTTTAAGTGCAAAAATACAAAAACAAGGTTTATTTACTGAACAAAAAATTGAAGAATTACTAATTAATATCTTACCAATTTTAGAGTATGTTCATTCCCAGAACATAGTTCACCGAGATATCAAACCAGATAATATTATTATTCGTGAAAGTGATAAAAAACCAGTATTAATTGATTTTGGGGCAGTCCGAGAATCAATGACAACTGTCTTCAATTCTCAAGGTAATCCTACTAGTTCAATCATTATTGGTACACCTGGATTTATGTCTAGTGAACAAGCAGTAGGAAGGCCTGTTTATTCTAGTGATTTATATAGTTTAGGTTTAACAGTAATTTATTTATTAACTGGTAGACAACCTCAACAACTAGAAACAGATTCCCAAACAGGAGAGATAATTTGGCGACACTTTGTTAATAATATTAATCCCTATTTAGCAGATATAATTGATAAAGCTATAGCCTATCATCCCAGAGATCGTTTTGCTTCTGCAACAGAAATGCTAAGTGCTTTAAAAGATAATTATAATCTTATTTCTACTGTACAAAATCAAGCAATTACCCCAAAGCAACAACCAACTTTAGCACCAACTATTAATAATACTAAAAAAATTACTGATAATCAAAGCAAAAATATTATCATTGGGAGTTTAATAATTGGTATTTTAGCTGCAATTTCTATTATACTTGTACAAGTAATCAATAAATCTTTAGAAACTGTACAAGAGGCTGAAATATCAATTTCCACCACCAGAAAAAATCCAACTGATGAAACACAAGAGCTATCTTCTCAGTACGAAATTTCTAAAAATATTGCTAGTCCTACACCAACAATAACCTACCAAGCTGAAATTAAAAAAACGATTTTTCAGGAACCCAAAAATATCAATAACACAGGCAATAATTATGCTTGGCTTTCCCAAAGAAGAGTTACAACCGCAGATTTAGTTGATAAAAGTAGTTATGATTTAGATATTATGCGAAATACAATCTTTGCAGTTCACGGACGCAAATTTGAGACTCCAGGTTTACAAGCATATTTTAATCAACAATCTTGGTATGATGCCAGATATTCCCCACAAAATTTTCCAGTGAGTTTATTATCATCTCTAGAAATAAAAAATGCAGAATTTATTGCCCAATATCAGGATGTTAACAATTTGCGGCATTTCAAAAAATAATTGGTAAATTTTTAGCATTGCGAAACTCATACTCACCCCCAACTTTTGAAAATGAGGAAACATCTGATAGTTACATCGTCCAAATATTTGATATACATTGGGAAATGATCTCGCTTGTAACGTTTCATGACAACAAAACTTTTAAACAACCGCTATCAAATCATTGAAGTACTCGGTTCAGGTGGGTTTGGAGAAACATCCCTCGCGGAAGATATCCATCTACCTTCCCGTAAACGCTTTGTCATTAAAGAACTTAAACCAATCAATAATGATACACAAACTTCAATATTGGTTCAACAACGTTTTGAAAGAGAAGCGGCAATATTGGAAAATTTAGGAGAAAATAGCGATCAAATTCCCACACTTTACGCCTATTTTCCCGAAAATGGTAAATTCTACTTAGTTCAAGAATGGATTCAAGGACAAACCCTCAGTAATATTATTGAATCCCAAGGGAAATTAGACGAAAAAACAGTCAAAGAAATTTTGTTAAGTTTGCTGTCAGTTTTAGATTATGTCCACAGCAAAGGAATTATTCATCGTGATATTAAACCAGATAATATTATTATCCGTTCCAAAGATAATAAACCAGTTTTAATTGATTTTGGTGCAGTTAAAGAAACTATTCGTACCGTTGTTAACCCTGCAAATCAGACACAATCAATTGTCATTGGTACTCCTGGTTATATGCCCAGTGAACAAGCCATAGGTCGTCCAGTTTATGCTACAGATATCTATAGTTTGGGCTTAACAGCAATTTATTTACTGACAGGTATACCACCTCAAGAATTAGAAACAGATCCGCAAACAGGAAAAATATTATGGCAAGAACAGACTGCTGGGATATCCTCAGAAATGGTAGAGGTGCTGACAAAAGCTATTGAACCACGTCCTAGCGATCGCTATAGCACAGCCAGTAAAATGCTTAATGCCTTGAAATCTACACATAATGTATCTCACAACCATCACGTACCAGCGCATAATCCTACTACAGCCGCCACAATTAGTATCAATTCGCCCCAAGCTTATTCAAATCCCCAAAATCCTGTCATCAGAGAAATACCTAATCCGAACAAACAAAATAAGCAAGTTGTCATCATAGCCAGCGTAATTGTTAGTAGTTTGATTGGTGCGATCGCAATTGCAAATTTAATTCGTTCACCGCAAACATCATCCACAGTAACTAACAATTCCACTAACAACAGCGAAACTCACAACTCAGCCGTTTTACCAAACGAATCTTCTGCAACGGAAGCAGTTTCTCCTACTCCAGGAAATACACCAAATCTCACATCACAAACTAATTCTTCCCCATCATCTACACCACCAGTAAATAATCCAATCATTACAAATACTCCTACTCCCGTATTTACATTTACACCAGAAACACAACCACCTCAACCTCAAACAAATTCTAATCCAGCAGAGTTTTTAAATCAGGAAAAACAACCAGATCAAAAAGATAAGAAAAAGGACAAAAAGAAAGGTAAAAAAGCTCAAAAGGAAAACAATGAAGTCTTAGATAATTTTAATTCCAGTAACAATAACAATAATGTGAATGTACCAGCGTTTCCTACAGGTGTATCTAGAAATAGAATCGAAGCAACATTAGGAAAACCCAGAATAGATAGAAGAGGTTTCTGGCCTAATACCCGTGCAGTTCTTTATGAAGTAGTACCAGATCAAATTGATTTAGGTTATATATTCGATCGTAATAATGGTAGACTCAGACAAACAGAAGTAGGATTTGCTGGAGATGTAGATCCTCAATTAATGCAAAGCACTTTAAAAGGTTTATTAGCTGGACAAATTACAGCACAAATTCAAAAAGGTTTACAACAGGTTCAACAACGTCAAATTGATGATTTTGCTTTTCGTCAAGGAGGAGTAAAAGGTCAAATTATCCGTCAAAATTGTGATTCAATTTATATTAGTATTTGGGAAGCAGATTTACATGACTTTGTTAATCCTGATAGTGCTAGAAAATGCTAAAATAAAATACCTGTAAATCTTTTATCAACCTGATTACCAAACAATAAAGTATACCCATCCATCTCCTTTAAACAAAACAACTGTTGTTAATTCGGTATTGCACTCACAATGATAGGATAGGATATTATTTTATATAGACTTGATATCAAAAGATGAGTTATGACAATGTTTGTAAAAACCTAGCAGAAATATATCCCCAAGAATTTGCTAACTGGTTGTCCTTTTCCTAAAGGAGAGGGATAAGTTCTATAAAAGAAGTATGTTTTTTTGGTGTTGGTGATTAAAGGTAAGTCCTAATAGGATAGGTTGCTTAAACAATAATTTCCAAAATCTTAACTATCCCTTTTTGATCTGGGTATCGAAAATTGTTATATTAATCCCTATATTGATTTACGTAATACTTCTAAAATTATTCACAATATAAAACCTAACTAACTATGAGTTTATCAAGACGTAATTTCTTTAAATTAGCAGGAGCGAGCGCCATTGGTGTATCAATGGTTTCTCCCTTGGAAACATTCTACACAAGAGTAGCTAATGGTAAAGTCTCTAGGGGAAAGGGTTACGGTGCTTTAACTCCGAAATTACCGAAGAATGCCAAAGAACTAACTGGTGTTGTTTTTGATGGGATAGATATAAGTGTCACCCCCTCTCTTGCACTTCCCCCAAGGTTTGAATATAATGTGATTTCCTATACAGGTCAGTCCATGAGTGATGGAACATTAGTACCTGGTCTTCATGATGGTATGGCAGCTTTTCCAGGCCCTGATAATAAAGTTATTATAGTCAGAAATCATGAGCTTAATGTTGACCCAAATGGAGTCATTGCATCTCCAGTATATGACCAAATAGGGGGTGGTACAACTACCATCGTTGTTAACCAAAACCGTGAGGTAGAAAGACATTTTGCTTCTTTAGCTGGTACTATTCGCAACTGTGCTGGTGGCCCTACTCCTTGGGGTAGTTGGGTGAGTTGTGAGGAGACTTTCAATGTTGGTAAATCTGGTGTTAAACGTCATGGTTATAATTTTGAAGTCCCTGCAACTGCTAATATTCAAGTAGCTAACCCCATTCCTATTAAAGAAATGGGCCGTTTTAACCATGAGGCGATCGCAGTTGACCCCAAAACCGGTTATGTTTATCAAACGGAAGATAGACAAGATAGTTGTTTTTATCGTTTCCGTCCTAACCAATATGGTAATCTCCGCAGTGGTGGAATCTTAGAAGCTTTAGTAATTCAAGATGCAAACCAAGATACTCGGATTAATTATAGAAGATATAAGAATAAGTCTTTAAATGTAAAGTGGGTAAAAATTAATGATTTTGACCCTGTAAATGATACAGTCAGAAATGAAGCTCAACGCAAAGGTGCAGCTATATTTGCAAGGGGTGAAGGTACTTGGTATGGTAATGGTTTAGTTTATTTTGTCTGTACCAATGGAGGAGATGTAAGACAAGGACAAGTTTTTGCTTACAATCCTGCCAATGATACAATCACTCTGGTAGTAGAATCTACCAAAGCTAAAGATTTGAATAACCCTGATAACGTTACAGTTTCTCCCTTTGGAGACATTTTTCTCTGTGAAGATGGAAGTGGAGTGGAATATGTGCAAGGTGTAAACCGCGAAGGTGAAGTTTATCGGTTTGCTGCAAATGCTTTTAAAGATGGTAGTAGCGAATTTGCAGGTGTATGTTTTTCCCCTGATGGGAGTACAATGTTTGTTAATATTCAAAAACCAGGTTTAACTTTAGCTATTTGGGGCCCTTGGGTATAGTATATTTGGCGCAGAGGAGCAGAAAATCAGAGTTTCACTATCAAATCATCTGCGTTCATCTGCGTTCATCTGCGTTCAAAATTATTCTTGGTTAGAACTGACGCATTTTCACGAAATGTCTAGGTTGGAGATTGCTTCCTTACGTCGCAATGACAGTATTTGGAGTGAGTTTTGTGTAAGTCATAAAATATTTGAAATTGCTGATCTTGTCAGAGTTAAAGCTAAATCTGATTCTGTTCTACCCAGTCTTTCAGAACTTCCAAAAAACCCAAAGCTGTTTTGCCAAAATCAGTAATTTCATAGGTAACAACAATAGGGCGATCGCAAACCACATCTCTTTTCACTAAACCAGCTTTCTCCATTTCCCGTAAACGCTGAGTCACCATTTTTTTGCTTGCTCCCCCCAACTGACGACATAAATCATTGAAGCGGACAGGGCCATCTTTAAGATGCCACAAAATTGATCCTTTCCATTTTCCACCTAAAATTCGCATTCCCCTTTCTATGGAACAAGGTTTTAAACAAGGTTCTACTGCTTGTTTGCGGCCATAACTATCAGTGGAAATTTCTAAAGCAGCACTCATTGGCAAAAGTGGTTACTAAAAGTAAACTGGTTGACTATTGTAACTGGTCTGATTAATTTAGTCATCATAGCAACGAACTTGATCACTCTTTTAGGACTTAGGCATTTTTACGAAATATCTGGGTTTGAGATTGCTTCCTTACGTCGCAATGACAGTATTTGAAGTAAGTTTTGCGAAAAGTGTTGCTATCAAATAATTAATAGCTAGGATTTTTATGTCAACACCTGATATACATCTTTATACCGCCTCTACCATGAATGGTTGGAAACCTGTCATTTTCTTGGAAGAAGCAGGAGTTGATTATGAGCTAACCTACATTGACTTTGGCAAGAATGATCAAAAATCCGAGTGGTATATGGAACTTAATCCTAATGGCCGGATTCCCACCATAGTTGATCGGGGTAATGATAACTTTGTGGTTTTTGAATCAGGGGCAATTCTGTGGTATTTAGCGGAGAAATATCAAAAGTTTTTACCCGTGGGGGAAAAAGCCAGATCCCAGGCTTTGCAATGGTTGATGTTTCAAATGGCTGGTATTGGCCCAATGATGGGCCAAGCTATGTATTTTCAAAGAATTGCAGCCCCCAAAGGAATTGAAGATCCTTTTGCTATTGAACGTTATGTTAAGGAATCTCGGCGGTTGTTGGCAGTTTTGGATCAACAACTTGCAGGCAAAAAATATTTACTGGGAGATGATTTCACTATTGTTGATATGGCAACTTATCCCTGGGCCAGATCATATCCTTGGGCTAAGGTGGAAATTGATGGATTAGAAAATTTACAGCGTTGGTGCGATCGCATAGATGCTCGTCCAGCTACTCAAAAGGCCGTTACTATTCCCAAGCCTTTTCCAGCTTTTTTCGGTCAGGGTGATGAGGCTACTTCCCAGGCTGAGAATGCTTCTAGGTTTAATGTTTAATACCAAATCCGGTTCTGAAAACACCCTTTCCATAATTTCCTTGAAACCCTTTTGCCTCTTGCCTTTTGCCTCTTGCCTAGCCTCATTTATAAGTGGGGTGTGGCAATAGGATTTGGTATTAATAATTTTCACAAGTGAAATTGATTTTACTCTTCTTCTAATAATTGTTCTATAAATCTTTTCACTAAAAATACTTGAAAATTATTACCTGCGGGAGTGAGAATTTCTTTGCGGATGAGTTTTTTGATCACTCCTTGATTTTGTTGAGTGCGATTTTCACCAGCTATTAAACCTCTGATAAAATCACGATCTTTATTTTGTAAACTTGTCCATAATTCCCGAAAATATTGATCGCCTCTTTCTACAACTATATCAACAATAGATTTAACATCTTCATCAGTTACCTTTGCTGTTTTGGGTTCGCGTCTGTTGTCTCGAATTTCACGGTTAATTAATTCTACCAGTTCATAACAAACTAACTGCACTAAATATGGTTGACAGTGAGTTAATTCAATAATTCTATTTACCGCTGCATTTTCATAAATTGAAGGAAATTCTTCTACAGGTTTTAAAATCAATTCCCGTGCTTCTGATTCTTGCAGATAAGTCATTTTTAAGGAACGAGTATTGATTAAATAATCACTCCAATAACTGGGAAGTTCAGATAACTGATGTGAACCGCTAAAAAGTAAAGTCCATTTTTTTTGATGTTGGATAATATTACGGATGAAATTTAAAGGCGCACGACTATTTGTAGTTTCTACAACTTCGCTGAGACGTTCAAATTCATCTAAACAAAGCAGAAACTTTTTATCAGGAAGACTGCGTTCTATATTTGTAAACCAATTTTGTAAGGCTGGAAATGGGTCTTTTTTAAACTTTTCATAATCTGGTTCAGGTAACGATACTTGACGGGGTAAACGTTGTCCAGCTTCAATAATTTGTGTGGCGAGATTTTCTGCTAAACCTGTTAAAGTTGTCGCTGCTGCTGCTCCTTGTAAATCTACCAACAAAGGAATTATATTTGGTACAGTTCTGTGGGGTAAATATTTGAGGGCGGAAGTTTTTCCAGTTTTGCGGCCACCAAAAAGTAATAACACTGAATTTTGTTCTGCCAGGGTCAAATTTTCAATTTCTCTAAAGATGTCAATGCGTCCTTTAAAACGATTTTTGGCTGTGTCTGGATCGAGGGAATTACCAGCAATATAAACTTGGGGTATTTCTTGGGTTCTTTCTGCTTGTTCTTTTAATGTTCGTTGTCCTGTTTCCAGAATGCTTAACCAGCGTTCCACTACTTTGCTCAACTGAGTGGTTAATCCATAATTTCTATTAAAAGCAAGATTTTGTTTGAGTGCTTGTAAGTCTCTAATGGGAAGATTTAATAATTCAGATTTACGATAAGGTGAAGTAGCTTCATCTGCTGCTCTCACAGCTTGACTAATTTCTAAAAATGGCAATAAAGTATTATCTAATCCTTTCGGTGTTTGGGAAATTTTCAGGATAGGTTGATTAGTAATTGCCACAATATCACTAACTCTTTGAAAACGAATAAAAGTATTTACTGTAATTTTAACAATTACCCTAGCAGCTACGGTTTGCTGATTGGTATAGGAAATTAAATAATCAAGAGTTGCTTCCGCAATTTGAGGCTGAGTTTTATAAGTTTCAAAAATCATTTCATCCATGAAAGGTAGAGGCAAAATAATCAGTTCATCAAAAAAGGGGGGGGTGAAACGTAAATAATAACCAATAGACTGGGGTTGCCAACGAGAACCTAACCAACAGGTAAACATCAATAATAGTTCAGGCAACCAAAAATAAACCCGTAGCACACCCAGAACCCAGGCCACGCCGAACGCCACGCCTACCGCCACGCCTCCCGCCACGCCTACCGCCACGCCGAACGCCACGCCTACCGCCACGCCTACCGCCACGCCTCCCGCCACGCCTCCCGCCACGCCGAACGCCACGCCGAACGCCACGCCGAACGCCACGCCGAACGCCACGCCTACCGCCACGCCTCCCGCCACGCCTACCGCCACGCCTACCGCCACGCCGAACGCCACGCCGAACGCCACGCCGAACGCCACGCCGAACGCCACGCCTCCCGCCACGCCTACCGCCACGCCGAACGCCACGCCGAACGCCACGCCTCCCGCCACGCCTGATAAAAATCTAAATGCTAAGAAAATGATAAGGATGGAAAAAGCAAGAGTAACTAATCTAGTTTTGCTATTGCCACGTCGAACTATCACACCAATCACCCAACCAATCAAAAAAGGGCAACTGTCCAGCCAATTAAAGTTTTCACCACTAGCTAGAGTGTAAATTGGTGCGACAATTAGTGTTGCTAAGATTGGGACTATAGCAATTAACGATAAACCCTGTTCAGCATAGCGACGTAAGCGGGGATTAGTGCTAAACTCAGCCTGTTTATCAAAGGGGTCATCTCTTGGTCTGAGTTCTGGATGGATATCCCTTAACCAGTTTTCTAAGGTGTAAGGTTTGAAGTAAAGCCAATATAGTAAACGGAGACATTCACTTATATAGGTTTTGAATTTAGCAGTAGGGTTTTTTTTACTCATCCTCACACCTGGAATCACAAATTTGTTGATAATTTTGATTTTTTACGACGGCTGAAACTATGACTATAAAAATTGAAATCGTATATTATGTTAAGTCCGCTTGATTACTGATAATTAACCCGGAATTACCCCACCCTGCCAAAGCTGTGCTTTGTCTCCCCAGGGGATTAAGGGGAGGGGTGCAATGACTGTGGTAAAGATAACTAATTTCCTGGACATGATATTAGATTTTCCTTAAAACACTTTATTTGAGACCCAAACTGTTACGGATAAAATCCCAGACTTGATTCCAATTCAAAACACCTGCAATAACCAACATCATCATAAATATAATTACTAAACCAAGAATCCAATTACTAATATCATCTAAAGTATTACCAATAAATTTAGGAGCTTTCCCCAAACGCATTGGTAAATCCCAAACTAACCAACGTACTTGCCGTTTCCAACCTTGGGAATTTCGGTGAGATGGTAAACGTTTAGATTGATCAGCAAAGTGTTTTTTCACCCATTCTTTATTATGTCCATGTTGACGTGCTTCACACACCAAACCACCAGCTATTTGTAATAAAAAAGGATGATTTAAACCTAATTGCTGAGTGAAACTTTGTTCATCCATACTCAAAGCAGGTTGCAAATTATTATTATCCTTAGCTGGTAGACGTAGTAAATCTTTAACCTCATCTTCTGGCAATGCAACTAATTTGATTACATGACCTAAATTGAAAAAAGAGGAAGTGAATTTATACTTTTTGCTGTAAAAATCCAACTTCTTGTAACAAGCAATAATTAACATCAAGGTATTGCTGTCCATCAAGGAACGTAGGTTTTCATAAAATCCATTATCAAATTCACTTTTGTTATCAAACAAAGTTTGAAAGTCATCCAAACACAGCACAGGTAAAACACCCTGTTTTTTCCACTGTTTCATCCCATCAGAAAAAGCTGATCTATCAAGATTTGCAACTTGCAAAAAGTTACTCAAAACCTGGTTATTATTGACATTGGGAAACTTCAACAATTCTTGAGCAATAGCTTGATAAAATTGAGTTTCTGTTTGACATTGGACATTTCGCAAAGAGAGATAAATCACCACATAACGGCTAGGGTTTTGTACTCGCTGTTCCCAAGTGAGAAAAAAGTGATACAGCAAAGAAGATTTACCAATTCGTTTTTCACCATATATATTGATACTGGTTGGTTGTGTCCCAGTCATCCGAGAAACCATAGCCTGTAACTCTTCCCGACGACCAACAAACAACCTGGAATCTTCAATCATTCCCGCCGCCACAAAGGGGTTAGAGGGAAGAGAACTTTGAGTCATTTTTAAGCAAGATTTATGACAATAAATTTAGATATTAGCACTTAAAATAATATACTAAAATTTCTGTGCAGAATAATTAGGGGTTGCAGCAAAAAGTCTTGTCGTGGAGACAGGTGACTCTTATCAGGTGACAGGTGAGCCACTGCGGTGGACGGGTTCCCCGGCATAAAGCAAGTGGCGAACCCGAAGGGTGACAGTTTCAAGAGTTGGATAAGAGAGTTGGAGAGATATTTTGTGTAATACCATTTCTTTATGAGGTTGCGCTTATTTTTTGGCACTAAAGTGCCTACTACAGACTGACCACATTAGAATTTTATACCTAATTGTCCATTAAAACCGCGGATGGAATGATATCCTGCACCGAGAAAAATATTTTTAGTTGCATTTGCGTGTACACCACCGGAAACCGCAACTCCTTTATCTTCTGAATAGTAACCAACTCCAACGTAAGGAGAAATTACTGGAAATTTGAGGAATTTCAAAATGTCTGCACCTGTTGCACCATCTTCACCTGTTCCTACTTCAAAACCTAAACTCAAAGCTTTTGCACCAACAGCATAAGTAACATCACCATCTTTTCCCCCCACAGAAACCCAAGGTTGGGGTACAATTTGTGCTGATGCTTGGTGAGAATTTAATAGTGTTAATAAACTCAAGGATGTGATTAGTGTTTTGATTATAAATAATGGTTTTATTGCTGGTTTCATGGTTTCCTCTTAGATTTTAATTTTTTTAATTTACAATAACTCATAAGACGCATTGTTATTATACAAGTTCCTGAAATTTTAAAAGACGTAAAGTATAATATTTTTCTTTACGCCATTTAATAAAACAGGTTGATAATTACATTCTTTCCAAGACCTTAATTCCTAATAAATCCAATCCCAATTTTAATGTTCTAGCGGTTAAATGACATAATATTAACCGTGATATTTTGGTGGGTTCTGCTGATTTTAACACCGGGCAATTTTCATAGAATTTATTGAATTTATCACTGAGATTATACAAATAATCACACAACCGATGGGGTAATAATTCTTGTTCCACCTCACTGATGATTTCATCAAGTTGTAATAAATGTTTTGCTAAGGTAAATTCTGCATTTTCTGTTAACAAGATTTTAGCATTTTCTCCTAAGTTTTCAAAATCTATATTTCCCTCTCTGCTAATACCTTGGGTTCTCACATAAGCATATAACATATAAGGTGCTGTATTTCCTTTTAATGCCAGCATTTGATCATAACTAAAAACATAATCTTTGGTGCGGTTATGACTTAAATCTGCATATTTGACAGCACTTAAACCAACTACTTCAGCTACATTTTTGATAAAGTTTTCACTTTCTTCTCTGTCATCTTTTTCTAATCTAGTTTCTATGTCTTTCTTAGCCCGAAAAATCGCCTCATCTAATAAATCTTTTAATCTGACTGTATCTCCAGAACGTGTTTTAAATTTTTTCCCATCTTCACCTAAAACTAAACCGAAGGTAACATGAATCAATTCTACATCCTCTGGTATCCAATTCGCTTTTTCTGCGGCTTTAAAAAACTGATTAAAGTGGTTTGCTTGTCCTACATCGGTGACATAAATTATCCGTTTTGCTTGATCTTTTTGAATACGGTAACGAACTGATGCTAAGTCTGTAGTTGCATAGTTATAACCACCGTCTGATTTTTGGACAATTAATGGTAAAGGATCACCTTCTCTATTTATAAAACCTTCCAAGAACACACATTTTGCTCCTTGGTTTTCTTCTACTAATCCGATTTTTTCTAAATCTTCAACAACGTTGGCTAAATAAGGATTATAAAAAGATTCGCCTCTTTCTGCTAATTTAATATCGAGTAAATCATAAATTACTTGAAATTCTTTTCGAGATACTTCACAAAGACGTTTCCATGCTGCGTTTGTAAATGTTTCTCCAGATTGTAAACTGACTACTGCATCGCGGGATCTTTTTTGAAAATCTTCATCGTTATCAAATTTCTTTTTAGCTTCTTTATAAAATTCAACTAAGTCGCCTATATTTATATCACCCTGTAAATAATTACCTTGAGAAGTTTCCATTAACATAATGTCGGGATAAGTATCAACAAGATGAGTAATTAACATCCCAAATTGTGTACCCCAATCACCAACATGATTTAATCTTAATACTTCGTGTCCGCGAAATTCTAAAATTCTAGCTATACAATCACCAATAATGGTAGAACGTAAATGTCCTACGTGCATTTCTTTAGCAATGTTAGGACTAGAAAAATCAACTATTTCTTTTTGAGGATTTTGGGTTTTAGGAACTCCTAAACGAGGATCTGAATTAATTGCTTTTAGCTGTTGTTCTAAATAGGATGTTTTGATTTTTAAATTAATAAAACCAGGCCCAGCAATTTCTGGAGATTCACAAATTTCTGATACATCTAATTTTTCAACAATAGCTGTAGCGATCGCCCTGGGTTGCATTCCTAATTTTTTACTTAAAGATAAAGCAACGTTAGCTTGAAAGTCCCCAAATTTAGGATTTTTAGCAGGTTCTAAAATTGGATCTACGCCAATGTATTCATCACCAAAAGCAGCTACTAAAGCCTGTTCTAATTTTAGTTTAAGTTGTTCTTGTGTAGCGTTCATGTTTCAATATTACTGGTATTAAAAATTATCCGGGCAGTTTCAAATTAGAATATGCTCAAATGTTTGATTATTTTAACCTAACAAGGGTTAATTGAGAATTAAGAATTAAGAATTTAGAATTAAGTTAGCATTCACGAAGTGTCACGTTATATAGTCATAGCTCTCCCGAATTACGAATTACGTAGGGTTTGCAGCAAAAAGTCTTGTCGTGGAGACAGGTGACTCTTGACAGGTGACTCTTGACAGGTGACTCTTGACAGTTTCAAGAGTTGGATAGGAAAAATTTTCCCTTTGAATCCAATTTAAATGCACGGTTTTCGAGTGACTAATACCTAAAAACTTGCACTTTTTCAATTTCAAATCGTCTAAAATCCTCTTCTTGTAAAGTTTTCATGTTTATTCAGCAAACCCTATATAGTCATAGCTCTCCTGAACTACGAATTACGAATTACGTAAGCGAAGCTCTCCTGAAAGGAGCATTACGAATTACGAACTACGAACTACGAATTACGAACTACGAATTACGAATTACGAATTACGAATTACGAATTACAAATTATCCTAACTATTAGCAGATTTTATAACTCTCATTCCTTGAATTCTCCAACCACCTTGTTTACGAACTAAGTCATAACGCACTCGTAGTTTTTCTTGGGAAGTCTTTTTAATTTGGTTGAGTTCATAAAAATGAGTTACTTCCCTGACTGTAGCTTCAATAATGGCATTATTATTAGTTTTGGGTTGTTGATTGATAAACTCTACTTCGACATCATGAGAGTATTTACGATAACGATTTTTTGCCATATCTTGCTTAATTGCTGATCGCCATCGGGAAATTACAGAACCTGTTAAAATTTCGTTTAAACGATTAATTTGATGATCTGGGCCAAAGGCTGAGGCTTTAATAGATAACCAAGTGTTAATCACATTTTCCGCCGTTCCAGTAGTTAATTCGCCCTCTGATGCTTCTAGTTGGCTATTAGGTTCAGGAATGGTAACAGGTGGTTCATTTACCTCGATAGCTAAAGGTTTTCCCTGCAATTGTGGAGGGAATAATACATCATTTACCAATCCCCAAGCAGTGGAAATCAATACCCAAAAAATTAACAAACCCCCCATCGAGAAAAATACTAACCAAACTAAACGAGTTTTGGATTCTAATGTATTGGCAAAGTTGCTGCGTTGATGATGATATCCTGGAGTATTGTGTCCAACACGCTCCCGGTGATTAACTGTTGTAGACTTGCGTCTTTTACGGTGTTGAGGAATTGGTGCAGATTCTAAATTGGAGTTGTAATGTCCTGTGCCTATATCTGATTCTTCTGGTGTAGATTGTATTTCTGATGTTTGATAGCTATTATATCTGCTGCGAGAATACCACTCTGCGGTAGCGGAATAATTAGGTTCAGAAGGTTCAGCTACTTGCCCATTTGCTGAATTGTACATATCTGTATTAGCTTTATACCCATTACTCACATTGTCACGATGAGGATATCGGGGGGTATTTATTTGTGGTGAAGAAGAAGGCTGATGATTAATTCCTGTCCATTCTTGAGTCGTGGATGTATCATTTGGTAAAGCCTCTAAATAAGCCTGTACCTGCCTCTGTGCAAAATAATCTTTTAAGGAAGCTCTTTTATTCACTAAATCCCGAAAATGGGTAAAAACTTCTTGTTGTAACCAGTTTTCACAATATAAACATAGTCCTGGCAATAAATCTGGGGAATCTTGAGATTGTTCCCTGATTATTGTTAATGCTTCATATTCTTGACTAAGCTCTAGAACACGGGTTGCTTCTTCTGTTTGACCTAGCAATAACGCACACAAAGATTGTTCTAAATGTACATCTTGTCTTTTTCCCAAATAGATTAACATCTGCTTGGCTTGACGAATTAATGCTGGTTGATGTTGGATAAATCCTCTAGCAATTAGAGCATAAACTGCTAGATATGTAGCTACAGCAGAAGGACGTTTACTTTCATGTTCAAATAATTTATGTTGTTCTGCAACTGTTAGATGGTTGCGTAACTGTTGAATAAACCGTAAAAAATCATCTATATTCAAACCTGATTGATCATTACCAGTTCCATCTATGCCACCCCGCTCATCAAGAACACTGTGTAATAATTGCAAACCTTGACGACGCTCATTGGTCTTTTCTTGGGGTAGTGCTAATAACTCTAAAATTCTGTATGGTCTCAGTTTACATAAATCCGCGGCAATTTCTGCTTGTACACTAGAGAAGAGACTTTCACGCATGAGTAACTCTTCCCCAGTTTCTAAGGAGATGGCGGCATTTTCATAATGGCCTTGTTGCCATTGTTCCCTACCTAATTCTAAACAAGCTAAAGCCACAGTCAAAATCACATCTGGTAGTTCTGGAGTGACAGAATATTCTTCGCTGGTAAAATGACTACCTACTCTGACACCTGCTTTTTTGTTTCTGTTGACTAGATATGGACGACCTAGCTTGAGAACTTGCTCATATTCTCCCAATTCTTGTAAAAGTAGTAAAGCACCGACTAACTCATCTGAACCAACTTCTATAGTCAAACCCTGCACATCATGAGTACGGTTGCCGCTGTCTCCGTGGTTTTCTGGAGATTTGACTTCAGGACGATCAGAATTGTAGGTGTTAGCTAAATACACCTGATTATAAATACTACGTTCTTGGGGATTTGATAAAACCACGTAAGCTTCTTCTATAAGTTGTTTTCGAGAGGATATAGCCGTACTAGAATATTCCCGTCTTGGTAGTTGGACAATGCGATCGCTATATGCTTGTCGCAGTTGTTCTTCACTGGCCGCTAACGGTAGTCCTAAAATTCGGTAGTAATCAAGCGGAATTCGCACAGCCTACTTCCTCTGCACTGTGTTTAGTTAGGATCTTTGATAGATCAACAGAAATTATTAACCAAAAGCATACCAGCGTTGTAAAACCGTGCCATTATCATAATCTCAATAATACTGTGTATCATATATAAAAACGAGTGTCTATAGTAACTAATCTTTTCTGGTTTGTAGAACTGAGTCAGTGTTTCAATCATAATAACGCTAGGTATTCATCCGAAACCACACTAAGGCATAGCACCAAAGATATTAGTTGACAAAATAGCTCATATAAAATTAACTTTTAGGATAATTCTATATGTATATTTGCTATGACTACAAGTATAATTAAGATTATCATCAAAAATCATTTCCGTAGAAATATGTAACAGGAAACTGTCTCAAGTCTTAATAAGTAGTCGTGCAAAATAAATTTTATATTTGGGAGAGGGAATAGGGGAAAGGGAACAGGGAAAAGAGAACAGGGATTTTTGTTGGTCCCGAAAATGTTAAATTAATTTTGCCCAGGTACTTAAAACCTATATCCCAAGATGATAAATGCAGTTTTTAGATACTGTAATTGCTAAGTATGAAATCATAGCACTAAATACACTATCCTACATTAAGTTTATGTTAAGAGTTTTGATGAATTCTCTATTTAACTGGAGTTTGCAGCAAAAAGTGATGTGTGGAGACTAGGGAACAGGGAACAGGGAACTTTTTCCTGCAAACCCTAACTAATTGACCTTAAAAATGCCATTGCCACAGAAATTGTTAATAAATATGCAGAAATCACACAATTCTGCTTGGTAAACTAAGTAAACATTATTAAAAGTATATTTTTTCATCCAAAGGAGTATAAATTAGCAAAAATATCTATAATTCAGTATTGCAATTTTTCAAAAAACGCATATTGCATATCTTCATATCCTCGGTACTCAGCAGTTTATCAAAAGTTGATTTTGAATGCTGACAGATACAAGCGACTGGTTCAGAGTCCGATTTCCAGCTAACATAATTAAGACCTGTAAATTAAAGTACCCAAAGTCGGACTTAATCAAAACAGGAAATCAACATAGATTTAACACCTTAACATTAACCTGCAAAACAGGAAAACTTCACAATAATGGTTCAAGAACGCACATTACCCCAATTTGATACTGCCACAGTCCAAATTAACAAAGTAGAAGGACTGGAATTATACGAAGACATGGTACTCGGACGCTCTTTTGAAGATAAATGCGCCGAGATGTATTACCGAGGTAAGATGTTTGGTTTTGTCCACTTGTACAACGGTCAAGAAGCCGTTTCCAGTGGTATTATTCGGGGTGCAATGCGACCGGGTGAAGACTTCGTTTCCAGTACCTATCGTGATCATGTTCACGCTTTGAGTGCAGGAGTACCAGCTAGGGAGGTAATGGCGGAATTATTTGGTAAAGCCACCGGTTGTAGTAAAGGGCGCGGTGGTTCAATGCATATGTTTTCCTCAGAACACCGTTTATTAGGTGGTTATGCTTTCGTTGCTGAAGGTATTCCCGTTGCATCAGGAGCAGCTTTTCAGTCTAAATACCGTCGGGAAGTTTTAGGAGACAGTAGTGCTGATCAAGTAACAGCTTGTTTCTTTGGTGATGGAGCGGCTAATAACGGTCAGTTTTTTGAGACATTGAACATGGCTTCACTTTGGAAGCTACCAATTATCTTTGTGGTTGAAAATAACAAATGGGCAATTGGGATGGCTCATGATCGGGCTACATCAGATCCAGAAATTTACAAAAAAGCCAGTGTGTTTAACATGGTGGGTGTAGAGGTAGATGGCATGGATGTATTAGCTGTACGCCAAGTCGCCCAAGAGGCTGTAGCTCGCGCCCGTGCAGGAGAAGGCCCAACTGTAATTGAAGCGCTTACCTATCGCTTCCGGGGACACTCTTTGGCAGATCCCGATGAACTCCGCAGCAAGGAAGAAAAAGAATTGTGGTTCTCTCGTGATCCAATTAAAAGACTAGGTACTTATTTGGTAGAACAAAATTTAGCGACACCAGCAGAATTAAAGGAAATTGACAAGAAAATTCAGGCTGTAATTGATGATGCTGTTCAATTTGCACAGAGCAGTCCAGAACCAGACTCTAGTGAATTGTATCGCTTTATCTTTGCCGAAGACGAGTAAAAGATGGGATGATGGGGTGATGGGGTGATGGGGTGATGGCTAATACTCAATATCTAGTGACTAACTAGGGTTTGCTGAATAAATCTCAAACCTTTATAGGTAAAGACTTTTAGGGGGTTTAAAATTTCAAAAAAGCCAGCTTTGATGAAATAGGAACTCAAAAACCTGGCATTGAATTCCTGCAAGAAGGAAAAATCATTCCCACTCAACTCTTGAAACCGTTCCCTCCCTATTCCCTATTACCTAGTCTTCACAGATAACTTTTTCAGTAAATTCTAACTATGTTTACTATTACCCAAGAACAACAACAATACAAAACCTACATTCTCTCTGACACTACCTCTGGTTTTCAAGCGGAAGTAGTTCCAGAAAGAGGTGGTATTATTACACGTTGGCGTGTAAAAGGTGAAGAAGTTCTCTATTTGGATACGGAAAGGTTTACTAACCCAGAATTAAGTGTTCGTGGTGGTGTACCAATTTTGTTTCCCATTTGTGGAAATTTACCAGATAACACTTACACCTATAATGGGCAACAGTACACCCTTAAACAGCATGGCTTTGGGCGAAATTTACCTTGGCAAGTAACAACACAAACCACAGAAGGTAAAGCCAGTTTAACTGTCACCTTAAAAAGCGACGAAGTCACAAAATCTGTTTATCCTTTTGACTTTCTGTTGACTTTTACTTATAGTCTGCAAGGTAATTCTTTAGTTATTGATCAGGTTTATCAAAATCTATCTGCTGTACCCATGCCATTTTCAGCAGGGTTTCACCCTTATTTTCAATGTGGTGATAAGTCTGGGTTAGAATTTGATATTCCCTCTAGCCAGTATTTTGACCAGAAAACAAAAGAAATTCAGACCTTTAATGGTAATTTCGATTTTCAACAAGATGAGATTGATTTTGCTTTTAGTAATTTACGCAGTCAGTCAGCCTCTGTAACAGATCATAGCCGCAAGTTCAAGTTAACTCTTGACTATGAAGATGTTTATGCTGTGTTGGTTTTCTGGACTGTTAAGGGCAAAAATTTCTATTGTCTTGAGCCTTGGACTGCTGGCCGCAATTCGCTCAATACTGGCGAAAACCTGACTGTATTAGAGCCAGGAGCAAGCAAAACTACCTCGGTGAAATTAACTGCGGATTTTTTCTAAAAAACCGTTGACAAACCTTGGGGGAGTTGTTATATTAAGAAAGTTGCTAAGAGCAAAAGGGTCGCTAACTCAACGGTAGAGTACTCGGCTTTTAACCGATTAGTTCCGAGTTCGAATCTCGGGCGACCCATAAATACAGACTTACTGAACAAGCTCTGTTATGGATAGGCAGAGAGCAGGGTGCGGGGTGCAGAGAGAGTTAAAAAAATGTTTTTTAATCTACAGTAATAACCTATAACTTCCTATTTATCATCTGCGTCTATCTGCGTACATCTGCGTTCAATTACATCTTCATCTTCTCCACCCAATTCAAACATAACTCCCGGAAATGCTCCCCCCTCATTTCAAAATTAGGATATTGATCAAAACTAGCACAAGCGGGAGATAATAAAACTGCTGATGCTTGATGCTGTTGTGCTAACTCCGTCGATCTGGAAACAGCTTGATCCATTGTTTCCACAACCTCAAAATTAGTATACCCCACCTCTTTTAACCTTTGAGAAAAAGCATTCGCAGCACTACCAATAAGTAAAACCGCAGCAGCTTTAGTTTGAATTTTCTGTAACCAAGCTGTATCATCACCTGCTTTTGCTTCACCACCAGCGATTAAAATTACTGGACTTTTTACTGATGCTAAACCAACTTCAGCAGAATCATAATTCGTAGCTTTACTATCATTAATGAAGTCAATTCCTGACCATGTACAGATATATTCTAAACGATGGGGAACACCAGAAAAGTCACTCACAGCGCGACAAATTGCGTCAATTTCTATTCCTGCTAAACGTGCTGCACCAACTGACATTAATAAATTTTGCTGGTTATGCTCCCCTAGCATTTTTAAATCAGAAACCTTGACAATTTCCTGGGGTTGGGAATGTGCAGATAATTTTTCTATTACCCAACCATTTTCTATATAAAATCCTTTTTCACCTATTAGAAAGTCTGCACCTTTAACACTTGTCCAATAAGCATCTGGCCAATGACTTAAACCTACTTTACCTAAATAAACATCATCACCATTCAATATTTGCAGATGGGAATCTTTTAACAGTTTAGCTTTAATATTATAATAATTTTCTAAAGTCTTGTGACGGGCTAAATGATCTGGTGTAAAGGTTGTCCAAATACCAATTTTTGGTGCAATGCTGATAGAAGATTCAATTTGATAACTACTTAATTCAGCTATTACCCAATCAATTTGAGTTGAAGTTTCAGATTCTGTTCCCTGTAACGCCACTTCGCAAGCAGCATACCCAATATTACCACAGGCAGGGGCATTAAAACCTGCTGCTTGAAAGATTGCCGCAGTTAAAGCAGTGGTGGTAGTTTTCCCATTTGTACCTGTAATTGCTATCCAAGGAACAGCTTGCAAATTTCTCCATGCAAGTTCCATTTCCCCAATAGTTTCTATACCTAAATCCCGTGCTTTTAACAAGATGGGAATTTCCCAAGGTACACCAGGACTAACTACTACTAATTGTGGTAAGTTGTGGTTTAAATTCAAACCCGCAAAGTCTGGTTTGCTTCCTAAGTTGACAGCAATGTCTTCTTGGGCAAGTTTTTGTTGTTGTTCCAGGAGGTTTGGGGAGGTGCTACTATCCCATATTTCCACCTCCCAACCTTCCTGTTTCAACAATCTTGCCGCTGCAACACCGGACTTTCCCAATCCAATCACAAAGGCTTTTGGCATAGACTGTATAACACCCCTGGTTAAGCTACTTTATCCTAACCTTAATTGGGGCAGAATTTACACATTTTTTTGTTGATTTTTGCTACAGATTTTTTACAATTGCGCCAAAATCAGCTAGAATGCGGGCATGATTTCTCAATAATCCCAGTAAGTTCAGACGATTTCTTTTAATGTCTGGATTAGGGTCCATTACTAATACACTATCTTCTCCATCAAAGAATGTACTCACAGTGGGAGCTATTTTAGCTAGTGCTGTAATCAGGAGTTTGTAGTTACGTGATTGTTGGGCAGTTTGAGTTTGGGGTACTAATTCGACTAGGGAATTGTAGAATGCAGATTCAGATTTTTTCTGGAATAGTTCTGGTTGAATTAATGTGTTTGGTTCTAATTGTTGAAAGTCTAAATCACCTTGTGCAGCGAGTCTGGTTGAGCGGTTGACGGTTTCGTAGATTTTTTCTAATGTGCCATTTTGGCGAATTTCTTGGAGATAAATTGCGCGATCGCGGACATCTAATAAATCCTGTAATGCACGTTCTGTATATTCTGGATCGTTTTCTCCTAAAACGGCATTTACTAAGTCATAATCTATCTTTCTTTCTTCTTGTAATAAGGTACGAATCCTTTGTAAGAAGAATTCCTGTAATGTAGCAATTAAAGATTTTGCATCTTTGTTAAATGTGGTGGCAAAGTTTGCTGCTATTTGTGCTAACAACTTATCTAAATTAATTGGCAAATTTCCACTCCAAGTAACATTAATGATGGAATTTGCAGCGCGACGTAATGCAAATGGATCAGAAGATCCAGAAGGAATTAAACCTAAACCAAAGATACTAATTAATGTATCTAGTCTATCTGCTAATCCTACTATTTGTCCTGTTAAAGTTTGGGGGAAAATATCATCTGCATTTCTGGGTAAATAATGCTCAAAAATTGCTCTTGCTACCTCCGTATCTTCTCCACTTGCTATGGCGTATTTTTCTCCCATAATTCCTTGCAGTTCCGGAAATTCATACACCATTTCACTGACTAAATCTGCTTTACACAGTAAAGCTGCACGTTGTATGTTATCGCTTTCATTTTTCCCTAATTGTAATTGTTGAGAAATGAGATTTGCGATATTGACAACTCTGTCAACTTTGGCTTTAACTGAACCTAAGTCTTCTTGAAATGTAACGGTTTCTAGTTGGGGTAAAAACTTTTCTAAAGGTTGAGCTAAATCAGCGTTATAGAAAAATCGGCCATCATCTAATCGGGCTTTAATTACTCTTTCATTTCCTACTGCAATAATATCTGATTTTTGTGGATTGCCGTTAGAAACTGTTACAAAAAATGGTAATAAATCTTGATTTTCAGAAGTTTTAAAAACTGGAAAATAACGCTGGTGTGTTACCATTACAGTTGTAGAAACTTCAGTTGGTAATTTAAGGAATTCTTCGGCAAACTTACCAACTACGGCGGTGGGATATTCTACTAAATTTGTAGTTTCTGCTAATAAGTCTGGATAAATTTCTGTGAACCCACCTAATAAATCTACTGCGGTTTTGACTTGTTCAGTAATAATTTTTTCTCGTTCTTCTGGTTTAACAATGACATATCCAGAACGCAGAGTTTTTACATATTCAGTTGCATGGGAAATATTCACAGGTTCGGGATGTAAAACACGATGAACTTGAGAAATTCTATCGCTCTTTACCGTTTTTTCTCCGTTGCTTAATTCTAAAGGTAAAACATCCCCATCCAACAAAGCAACTAACCAACGAACAGGACGGGAAAACCTACCATCACCGCTTCCCCATCGCATTAACCGCTTTCCTTCCAAACCCCAAACCCATTGGGGTGCAATTTCTGTTAAAATTTCCGCTACTGGTCTTCCTGGTGTCTTTTTATTAACAAATACAAAATCACCTTTCTCCGTAGGTCGAATTTTTAAAGCTTCTATTTCCACACCTTGCTTTTTAGCAAAACCTTCCGCTGCTTTTGTCGGTTGACCGTCTTTAAAAGCTGCTTGTGCAGGTGGTCCTTTAATTTCTTCTTCCTTATCTGGTTGTTGGGATGGTAAACCTGTGATCAGAACCGCTAACCGTCGGGGAGTTCCAAAAACTTCCACTGTTTCTGCTTTTAAACTGTTTGTTTCCAGAGTTTGAGGAATACGCGATCGCCATTGTGCTAATGCACCACTTAAAAAGCTTGCGGGTAGTTCTTCTGTACCAACTTCTAATAAAAACGCAGTCATAGGTTCACTAATTTTGATCAGTCAATTCCATCAGTTTAACCTGTGATCAGGTTTAGAGACGCGATGAAAGAAATATTTTGGGAGGATAGCTCAATTCTGCTATTTTCATCAAAACAATATGATCAACACTAATTTACTTGACAAGGTGAAAGACGCAAGTTAGTTTATACCCACTTTACCAAAATCTGACAATATAAATTAAAGTTATGTCTAGTGAATCAAGAATTCCATGGCCAATTTGGGCTATAGTCACACTAACTGCTGCTGCTATAGGTTCTCATGCAATTCACCTTCCAGGTAGTAAAGAATCTAAACAATTAAAATCCCAACTTGTTCAAGTTCAACAAGAATTTGATCAGTTGAGAGATGAAAATCAACAACTGAAAAAAGAAATAGCTCAATTTCAGCAGTCAACTAAAGAATCTAAACAATTAAAATCCCAACTTGTTCAAGTTCAACAAGAATTTGGTCAGTTGAGAGATGAAAATCAACAACTGAAAAAAGAAATAGCTCAATTTCAGCAGTTGAAGACTAAACAGCAAGACAAAGAATTACCTTTACATAAATCTACAGCAAAGACAACACCTTCAAATTCTGAAACACGTTCTTCTTCCTCATCCACAGTAGTTCGTGTTGATAAACCAGATATTAAAAGACCAAATTGGATTACAGATGGATTCAATTTTATCAAATATGACGCAGGGTACAATGAACATTACACACTACAGTCTGATATGAAATTTGATGAAATAAATAGAGAAGTTAGTTTTATTACTGAGGAAATAAAATTCCAATGATATAATATACTTTCACCACAAATAAATATCGTGGTTTCAGTCCTGACTAGGAATAAATAAATTACAGATGATGAATACCGTCACCTTAAACCTAGATCCAATTATTCGCCTTACAGATAATCAATTTTACCAACTCTGTATGGCTAACAAAGATGTCAGCTTAGAATTAAACTCACAAGGAGAATTAATTATTATGCCACCAGTAGGAGGAGAAAGCGGCCGTAGTGAATCTGACTTAAATTTTAGAGTAAGTCTGTGGAATCATCAAACAAAATTAGGAATAGTATTTAGTTCTTCAACAATATTTCAACTTCCCAACGGTGCAAAACGTTCACCTGATGTAGCATGGGTAAAATTAGAACGCTGGGAAGCACTAACACCAGAAGAAAGAAAAAAATTTCCACCCCTGACACCGGATTTTATTATTGAACTAAGATCAGAAACAGATAGACTCAAAACTCTGCAAGAAAAGATGCAGGAATATATAGAAAATGGTTTACTTTTAGGTTGGTTAATTAACCCCCAAGATCAACAAATAGAAATTTACAAACCAGGAAAACCTGTAGAAATAGTTAAAATGACCGAAGTTATTTCTGGAGAAGATATATTACCAGGATTTGAACTACAATTTGATAATTAATAACTATTAATAACTGATAAAAATTTACACCTTTTTTGCTTTAAAAATTTCACCTTTTCTGATCAAGTTTGATTGAGATGAAACTCAAATTTCACATTCCACTTTTTCCCATCATGCAATAGTAAAGTAAGATTTTCAGCTACAAATTCAAAATATACTTGACGTTGTTTAAATTCATCCCAAGCTAGATAAAAATCCGACTTTTTTAAATCCCTCCTTGCTACAGTTAAATGAGGTGTGAAAGAATTATGATTTCCACCTTTAGGTTTTATTCCCAATTTACTCTCCACATCATTAACTAAATCTGATTGTAATTTTAAAAGAGCTTGACTTTTAATCACATTTATATATATAACACGGGGTGGAAATGCTGCAAAACCATCTAGAGTAATGGGTAGAGAATTTTTATTTTTTGCGAAGTCTTCCAAAAATGTTTCTAAAATTGCAACTTGTTCTTTTGCTAGGAGAAAAGGTGGTTGTAAGGTAATGTGGGGAGGAGAATTTTGAGCGCCCCAACTAGCATATTGCTCAACAAAATGTTGTTTAACTTCGTTAGCGTAATCTTGAATATGTTGGGGTGGAAGAATAGCAATAAAATAACGGTTCATAATTTGATTATAATATCAAAAAATTGGGTTTTAAAAAATTAAAAAATACTTCAATGTCCCCCCGCACCTAAATATAATTCTCCCACTTTTGGATCATCTAATAATTCTTTACCTGGCCCAGATATTTCATCTTTTCCAGATACTAAAACATAACCAGTATCAGCCATTTCTAATGCTTTTCTAGCATTTTGTTCTACTAACACAATAGCAGTACCAGATTGATTAATTTGTTTAATTTGTGCAAATACCTGTGTGACTAAAATAGGAGATAAAGCAGCGGAGGGTTCATCTAATAAAAGTAAACTGGGTTCTAACATTAAAGCTTTACCCATCGCTAACATTTGTCTTTCTCCACCGGATAAAGTTCCTGCACGTTGACGACGGCGATCGCTCAATTTAGGAAACATTGCAAATATTTTATCCTTTAAAGGTTTGAGTGGCAAATCTCGCACAAATGCACCCATTTCTAAATTTTCTTCAATGCTTAAAGATGGAAAAACGTTAGCAATTTGGGGAACATAACACATTCCCTGTTTCACAATTTGATCTGATTTTAAGCCATTAATTTTTTGTCCTTGAAAGGTAATAGTACCTGTGTTGGGTGTTAAAAGTCCAAAGATAGTTTTTGCTAAAGTTGACTTCCCCGCACCATTAGGGCCAATTACAGTGACTAATTCTCCTGGGGAAACTTTAAAGTTGATCCCCTGCAAAATATCTACATCTTTAATATATCCTGCATGAACATTTTCAACGGTTAATAAATAATCACTACTCATTTCTTGATTGTTAAGTACTAAATTTTCAAATTTCTAATTATTAACATATTACTTTATATAGGGATAATATTTGATTCTTGAAAAGATAAGTAGGGTGTATAAATCCCTTTGGGAATGGCTTCGCTAAAGTAATTACGTAACGCATCAAGTCTCTGATAATGGTGCGTTACGAACTCCGTTCTAACACACCCTACAATACCTGATAACTGATAACTGATAACTGAATAAATCATTTGCCAAAAAGCTGATCAATTGCTAATTTGGGATCTGGTTGTTTGACTAAAGATTCACCAACTAAAACAGCGGATGCACCAGCACTTTCTACTGTATGCAAATCATCTAAAGTGTGAATTCCTGACTCACTAACTACAAGGATATCTTTTTCTTGTAACTGATTTCCTCTATCTTGTAATAATTGACAGGTTGTTTTTATATCAACGGTAAAATCTTCCAAGTTGCGGTTATTTATCCCTACCAAAGCCACACCATCTAGACCTAAAATCCGGTCTAATTCTGCTAAACTATGAACCTCAATTAAAGCTGTCATTTTCAGACTGTTAGCAATTTTAATAAAGTATTGTAAGTCTTGATCGCTGAGAATTGCTGCTATTAATAATACTGCATCTGCACCATGAATTCGTGCTAGATACATCTGATAAGGATAGATAATAAATTCCTTACATAATAATGGTAAATCTACAGCATTACGCACTAAAGACAAGTTTTCAAAACCACCTTGAAAAAACTTTTTATCTGTCAACACAGATAAACAACTAGCTCCCCCTGCTTGATAAGATTTGGCGATGGCTACAGGATCAAAATCAGCCCGGATCACACCTTTACTAGGAGATGCTTTTTTCACTTCTGCAATTAATGCAGGTTTAGTTTTACCTTGTTTTAAGGCTGTAATAAAATCACGGGTTGGTGGTGCAGAAAGAGCTTTTTTTTGTAGTTCTCTTAATGGTACTTTTTCCCGCATTTGTTCCACTTCTGTTTCTTTGTACCAAACAATTTCTTCTAAGATATTATTTGGTTCTAAGTCTTCTACATCCGCTTGATAGCGAATTATGGAAACATCTATAGGAGTACTGGGAGGACGACGACGGATTTGCATTTTTTTAGGAGTCAGGTTGAGATGAGGAGGTGGGGTGATGGGGAGGTGGGGTGATGGGGTGATGGGGAGGTGGGGTGATGGGGTGATGGGGTGAAAAAAAATTGTTATTTGGGATTTTAAAGAATTAATTTTTCCCATACCCTATGCTCTACACCCTATACCCTGTATGGACTTTAGCTCTCTTGTCACCCAGTCAGATTGATAACTGATAACTGATAACTGAAATTATCTAACTTGCGATCGCTCTTTTATAGGCTTCATCTAACACTTCTGAAAGTGTAGGATGGGCGTGTACTAAGTAGGCTAAATCTTTCACCGATTGACGGTTGGCAACGGCGGCGGAGGCTTCGTGGATTATACTGGAGGCGTGAGCGCCGAAGATATGCACTCCTAAAACTTCTCCTGTGTCTTCACGATAAATTACTTTGGCAATACCATCGGCTTCTTTTTCTGCTAAGGCCTTGGAGTTACCTTTGAAGTAACTTCTGCTGGTGGCAACTTCAAAACCTTCTGTTAACCCTAATTCTTGGGCGGCGGTTTCTGTTAAACCCACATAACTAACTTCGGGATGGGTAAATGCAGCGGCGGGGATGCTGCGATAGTCTACTTTTCTGTCTTTTTCTAAAATATTTTCTACCGCGACAATACCTTGAGCAGAGGCAGCGTGTGCTAACATCATTTTCCCGTTAGCATCTCCGATGGCGTAAAGATGGGGTACTACTTCATCGTTGGAAAGCACCGCCATTTCATCGTTGACGGGGATGAAGTTTCGTTTATCTAATTCTACACCTACAGTCTCTAAACCCAGGTTTTTGGTGGCTGGGATACGACCGGTGGCGACTAAACAAGCATCAACTTCTAAAACTTCTACGTCTTCTTTGGTTTGGAAGTCTGCTAATTCAATAACTACTGGATAACCAGGGGTGATTTTTTTAGCATAGATACCAACTCTGGTTTCTATGGGGCGGGGGTTGATTAATACTCTCTCTGCTAGTTTAGCAATGTCTCGATCAAATCCTGGCATTAATACATCCAAGGCTTCAATCATTGTCACTTCACAACCCAAGGCGGTGTAAATATCGGAAAATTCTAAACCAATGTAACCACTACCGATGATGGCAATCCAATCTGGTAATGATTCTAATTTTACTCCTTGGTCGCTGGTAAATACTGTTTTCCCATCTATTTCTATTCCAGGAGGAACGAAGGGAACTGAACCAGGTGAAATAATTATATCTTGGGCGGTGATGGTTTTATCTCCGCTGTCTGTGGAAACGTTGATTTTTTGAGAGCCGGTAATTTTTCCCCAACCTCTGATGATGTCTACACCCAAGCGTTTCATGCTGTTGATCAAGTCGCTTTGCATTTTGCTGACTAATTCGGTGGCATGATTTGCGATCGCTTCTCGATTAAATACTACATGACCTATATCAATACCTAGAGATTTGAAGTGATTAGTGTTATGCAACTCTCTTACTTTCCCAGAAGCTGCTAATAATGCTTTGGAAGGAATACAACCTCTGTTAACACAAGTTCCTCCCATGTCTCCTGCTTCTATGATGGCTGTTCTTAAACCATAACTAGCAGCGTGTATGGCTGCGCCGTGGCCACCTACACCTGCACCAATAATCACTAAATCGTAATCAAATTCAGAACTCACTGTTTATTTCCCCGTTGTTTCAGCTTACTTAATTTTTAACTCGATTTTTCCCTGCTCAAACCGATCTTTTAGTGCGATCGCTTTCAGAGTGGAACTGTAAGATTGATAGTTATATCTAGTTATCTTTAAATAATGGGCTGATGTTGACATTTTGCCATTCTACCTGATTTCTCGATTATTGAGAATCTCAGTATGGTTGATGTATTTATATTTAAAAATATTTATAGTTTTTCCAGACATCAGATTGGGAAGAATTAGAATTGCCACTTAATTTAGGTGATTTTCAGGTAGATGCCAACCAGCAGAAACATATGCTTGTATAGGAGAATGTGTGGAAAATTTTTACTTCCAAAAACTTTTCCAACATTCTCCTCAACTTTGCAAGTTTGTCTGACATAGAACTATGACAACTAACTGAAATTATTACCTGTCACCTATCTTCACCGCAGCAATTTTATGCCTAATGGCACGCTCTGCACATTCAATCCTAACTATTCTTCTGTGTCTTCTGCTTCTGCTCCTTCTTCTTTGTTTTCACCATCTACTTGACGTAGTCGAATATGTTTTTTCCCTAAAGAGATTTCAAATTCATCTCCAGGCTTCAGATTCATTTGTTTTGTGTACGCTGAACCTATGAGCAAGTTATTATTCGACTGGACACTAATTCTATAGCTGGCACTACGTCCACCACGACCATTTACACCTGATGAACTGTCCAATTCAATGCCTTCAGCATCAATCAAGGCATTTAAGAATTTCATCATATTAACGCGCTCTACACCATTTTTAGTAGTAGTATAGTAGCCGCACTGTCTAGCTTTTTCTTCTTTACTTTCGTGTTCTAGCTCCTTAACTTTGGTGAGCAGTTCTTCGCCAACGAGGGGTTTAATTTTGTTCTGTTTAGCCATCAACTTAGGTCGAAATTTAATTTTTGAAGTGGTTGAATCGAATTAATTCTAACTGATACTGAGTTAATAGGAAAGACTTCCTTTATTTTTTTATCTCAGCTTTGCCAAGTATATAACACTTCCAATCAAAATTGTTGCACAATTATCGGTCTTGTCAAGTTTTTTGCTCAAAAAAATTCAGATATTCCACGATAGCTATGGATATAATTTGTAAATTACTGATAAACTACATTTATTTAAGTTTTTTAAAGTGCCTTCAAAATTTGCTTGACTGACTAAGGATGGTTATATAGTAGGGCGAATTATTTCCCCGATTCCCTATTCTTGATTTTTTATTTTCTGTTTCCTATTCCCTGAACAATGAAACTAACAACGAGAGGACACTATAGTGTGAAGGCTTTACTAGATTTGAGTTTACAACCAAAATATGGTCCTGCATCGGTAAGAGTGATAGCCCAGCGTCAAGATATTCCTGCTCCTTTTTTAGAGAAGTTACTGATAGAAATGCGTCGTGCTGGTTTGGTAAACTCAATTCGTGGTAGTTCAGGAGGCTATCAATTAGCAAGAAAACCAGAAATAATTTCTATTGGGCAAATTTTAGAGGCGGTGGGAGAAGATTTCACCAAAATACCTCTCAACAGTCAAACACCTACACAAGCTGAAGACTGGGTAACATTTACCCTATGGCAAAGACTTAACCAAAAATTGAAAGAAGCTTTGTACAGTATTACTCTTGCTGATCTTTACTATGATGCTAGGAGTTGGCAAGCTTCTCTAGGAGAAGAAGCAAGTTTTGTAGTCTAGTTTATTGTCAGGTAACAGTTATCAGTTATCAGTTATCAGTTTTCAGTTTTCAGTTTTCAGTTGTCACCAATCACCAATCACCAATCACCAATCACCAATCACCAATCACCAATCACCAATCACCAATCACCAATCACCAATCACCAGTCACCAGTCACTTTTTGCTGCCAAATCTAACTAATGACTAATATCCAATGACCAATGACATCTATATACTAATTATTGCTGCTTTTTTAGATTATCTAATTGGAGATCCTTGGGGTTGGCCACATCCAGTCCAGGTGATGGGGATGATAATTTCTACTTTTAGTCAATTTGTGTTCAAGTATTTTCAAAGTCCCATCGTACAACGTCTAGCTGGTATTTTACTAGGTATAATTTTAATAGTCGGTAGTGGTTTATTTAGTTGGTTAATAGTTAAAACTACTCAATGGGTTCATCCATTGTTAGGAATTGTGGTGGAAAGTATTCTCTTAGCTAGTTGCTTTGCTCTGCATAGTTTACGTAAAGCTGCGGTTGATGTTCTCCAACCTTTAACAATGGGAAAATTAGAATTAGCACGGCAGATGTTACGCAATTATGTGGGTAGAGATACAGAAAATCTTTCAGAAACAGAGGTTTTACGGGCTGTTTTAGAAACAGTCACAGAAAATGCCACTGATGGTGTCATCGCACCTTTGTTTTATGCAATTCTTGGTGCATTAATTCCATCTGTAGGATTAGTTCCTTTAGCTTTTGCATATAAAGCTAGTAGTACCTTGGATTCTATGGTTGGTTATCGGTCAGAGCCTTATACTTATTTAGGTTGGTTTAGTGCTAAGTTCGAGGATTGTTTAACTTGGTTTCCCTGTCGTTTAACTGTAATGATACTGGCTATTTTATCATGTAAACCTTTATATGTTTGGCAAGTTTGTAGCCGGGATGCAGTTAAAGATCCTAGTCCTAATTCTGGTTGGAGTGAATGTGCTTATGCTGCTGTTTTAGGTGTGCAAATGGGAGGAATAAACTGGTATGGTGGAGTAGCTAAACATAAGCCGCTTTTAGGAGATGCTATTCACCCCATTAGCTCAAGTTCCATATATAAAGCTTTGCAATTGACTCGTTATTCTTTCCTATTATTTCTGGGCTTAGGCACATTAATAATATATAGGACTCTTATTTGATTGGTGAACAGAACTCAGTATATACGTAAATTATTCTTTCCTATTAAGAGTTCCCTGTTAAGAGTTCCCTGACTCCACAAAAAATATGGCTAACGCCACGCTACGCGAACATAACTCAAATCGGATCACTATATGTAATATTCCGGGATAGCTATAGCTAACTCCACACTTGCTGAACGCTAACGTAATTCGTAATTTTTGATTTTAGCTTCTCACTATTGCACAGTCTCCAGTCCTTGAAAATTATGTCTACTAAAGTTTCTACTAAAGTTGTTGAAATTCTTTCACCAGAAGAACTGCGTCGCACTCTTACCCGTATTGCTTGCCAAATTATTGAAAAGACAAGAGACTTATCACAATTGGTATTGTTAGGTATCCATACCAGAGGTGTACCCTTAGCTAATTTATTAGCACGTCAAATAGAAAATTTAGAAGGTATTGACGTAGCTGTGGGAGCATTGGATATTACTTTTTACCGGGATGATTTATATAAAATTGGTTTAAGAACTCCTGCTAAAACTGAGATACCCTTTGATTTAACAAGTAAAACTGTAGTTTTAGTAGATGATGTGATTTTTAAAGGAAGGACAATTCGTGCGGCTTTAAATGCAGTCAATGAGTATGGTAGGCCAGAAGTAATTCGTTTAGCTGTGTTAGTGGATAGAGGCCATCGGGAATTACCTATTCATCCTGATTTTGTGGGTAAAAAATTACCAACTTCAAAAGAGGAAATTGTCAAAGTTTATTTACAAGATGTAGATGACAGGGATGCAGTGGAGTTAATTACCAACATTGTATCTGGGTAGTTAGGGTTTGCTGAAACAGTATTTGTAATTCGTAATTCGTAATTCGTAATTCGTAATTCGTAATTCGTAATGCTCCCTATGGCTAACGCCACGCTACGCTATCGGGAGAGCTACGCTTACGTAATGCTCCTTTGTTCAGAGTTACCTCTCCTCAAAATTTATCCAGCAAACCCTAATTATCAGTTATCAGTTATCAGTTATCACTGTTCACTGTTCCCTGTTCCCTGTTCACTGTTCCCTGTTCCCTATTCCCTGTTCCCTATTCCCTCTCTCCTAACTCCTGGATATTCTTTACCTTCACTACAAGATTTTTTTTCCCAACCATAGTTAAAATTTTAATCAGGAAAACTCAACAGGGTGGCAAAATGCTTAAGCGTTTCATTCAGTGGATCAAAAAATTGTGGCAGGGTTTGTTTGGTAGTAAAAAGAAACGTCAAAAAGTAACACAGAGTATTGACAACACAGTAGCTCCACCTTTGAGTGATACGGATCTAGAATTTTTATTCACTGAACTTTTAGCAGGAGTTCATCAAGCTAAAGGTCAAGCTTGGGCGCAAAATTGGTTAAATAAAATAGAACATCGTGTTAGCACTCAACGCTGGGTCGAATGGTTAAATAAATTTGAGACCAGATTATTGTCAGCTAACACTCCTAACAATGAGTTGGCATCTAGATTAGTGCAGTTAGGTGAGCTAGATGTAGGTGAGGTTGGTGATACAGCATATAGCATTGGGATGAAATTATTAACTCGTATCCCTAGTGAACCAATTTGGGAATATGAAGGCCCTGATGATAGGAAGCCAGTTATAGCCTATGAAAATTTTTCTGATGAAGATTATGAAACTGTAACATGGGATGAATTATTGATTATGTTGCAGGAGAATGAAGAACTGCGTCAGCAGATAGTCAACGATTTTGGTATTGAAACTGATGATCCTCAAGCCATTGTTCAAGCACTGATTAATCAAGCTCAAGCACAATAGTCAGTGACATTATGTTCACTTATTTACTGACGATATAACTGGTGATCTCTTTCCCCTTACGTCCTAAATGTATGTATCTTGATAGATTTTATGTAACTTTTCTGACCATAAGTAGTCATTTTTTAATTAATTGACTAATATATTAGGTGATTCATGATTTTTTTGACACAACGATAGCTACAATCTAGGAGAAAGAAAATCCAAGAATGTGGCAAATGCTCAGGTGGCTATTGCAGTGGTTTAACAAATTCTTCAAGTACCCCTTTGGAAATCGTCGGACTCAAAATGCTGACGATATCGGCGGGTATGGGGTAGAAATCAGTCTGCCAGAATTGACCAATGCTGATTTAGAACTGTTGTTTAATGAATTGCTCGAAGGCGTACATCAAGCAAAGGGGCAAGAATGGGCGCTAAAATTTTTGCAACGAATGGAACCGAGAATTACCGTTGATCGTTGGATAGATTGGTTGTTGATATTTGGTGAAAAATTATTATCTTCACCTGCACCAAATAATCAAACTGCAACGCGGATGATTAAGCTGGGTGAATTAAATGTAGGTAAGGTAGGTGAACTAGCATCAGAGATTGGTGTACAGCTATTAAGCCGGGAATTTTTGGCCGATAATAACCATGAGCAACATTTAGAGATTAATTCTAGACAACAGGAAGAGGAACAAACACAAAGTCAAGAGTTTGTGACAGATACCCCAGGACAGCAGTTGTTAAGAGATTTAGGTGAACAACTGTGGGAGTATGAGGAGCAAACACAAGCACCTGAACCAAATCATGTCAATATTTCCCCAGTAGCTATCAGTTTGGAGGAGATTTGGGGACATTATGATGATATTCAAACTCATGATCATGAGGAGGATGAAACATCTGAACCTGTTATTTTTGAGTTTGTTCAACAGGAAGATTTAGATTCTGTACAAGAAGAACAGGTTCTACCATCTCCTGTGACGCACTCTTTAGACAACTCCTTAACCCAAATCGAACCCCAGGTAGCACAAACTCTGGATGAGTTGGTAGTGAGGTTGGAACAAAGCACCAGTTTAGTTCAGCAACTAGCTTCTGACTTAGCACTGCGTGATCATTATGTTGAACAAAACCAACAATCACAAGTTTTTGAGCGTCCTAGTTTTCAATTAACTGTAGTTAGCCAAGCTCAACAGTATTTCTATCAAGGACTACAACAAGCTAAGTCTGGTGATTTGTTAGGTGCTTTAAATCTTTATGGACAAGCTACCAGACTGCAACCTGATGCTTACAATTACTGGTTTAATCAAGGTTTAACTCTGTTACATTTACAACGGTTTGATGAGGCGATCGCTGCTTATGATCAAGCTTTAAAATTAAAACCCAATTTTGCTAAGGGTTGGTATAACCGAGGTGCGGTTCTGGGTGAGTTAGGAGACTTGGATGGGGCGATCGCATCTTTTGACCAGGCCATAACATTAAAACCCAATTACCAAGAAGCTTGGTCTAGTCGGGGGTTAGCCTTGTTAAAACTAGGGTTGGTTTGGGAGGCAATTTCTAGTTATGAACAAGCATTGAGTTTACAACCAGAAGATCAGGAAACTTGGTATTATCGCGGTGTAGCATTAGGGATAGTAGAACAGTTTGAAGAGGCGATCGCTTCCTACAACCAAGCCTTAGAGATTCAACCAGACTATCATGAGGTTTTAATTGATTTAGGTGTAGTTCTCTTTAATTTGCAACGTTGGTCAGAAGCAATTGCATCATGGGAAAAAGCTCTGAGTATTCAGTCTGACTTTTACTTGGCTTGGTATAACCGAGGTATTGCTTTAGAAAATTTAGGGCGTAGGGAAGAGTCTATAGAATCTTATCAAAATGCTATTAACATCAAACCTGATTTTCATCTTGCTTGGTACAATCAAGCCGTAGCACTATTTTATTTAGACAGATTACCAGAAGCTATTTCTTGCTATGATAGTGCTTTAGAAATTAAATTCGACTATTGGGAAGCCTGGCTAGGTAGAGCTTTAGCAGTGGGTAAAATAGTGGAAGAAAGAGAATCATTGATTTTACCCAGCCCCATTGCCACAGCTAACCCGATCTTGAACCGTCGTGGTTATGAAGGTAAATTAGCCACCTATCAAGTAGGTTTAACATATCTGCGTCCTGATACTCACCCAGAAGGTTGGGGAAGACTGCATTTAGCTCTTGGTAATACCCATTATGAATATGGTAAAAAACAACCCTCACCCCATGAGTTTTGGCAACAAGCCACATCCCACTACCAACAGGCATTATTAACCCTCACAACTGAGGATTTCACAGAACTACATTTAGAAGTGCTGCAAGCTTTAACCAAAGCATTCATCATCTCAGGAGACACATCAACTGCCCAAGAATTACAACAGCAAGGTTTATATTTATTAGCACAATTACTTAATCAAGATACTCTTCCCGATCAAAGTAAAAAACAACTAGCTTTAAAATTTATTGGTTTCCAACAACTAGGAGTTGATTTAGCTGTAGACACAGGTGATTTAGTAGAAGCTTGGGAAATTGCTGAAAAATCCAAAAATACCTGTTTAAAATTGATTTTATCTGGTTGGCAAGATCAATTTCACTCTCCTGCATATGGAGAAATTCAAAACTTACTCAATTCCCAAACAGCCATTATTTATTGGCATCTTAGCCCAGTGGCTTTACATACTTTCATTATTAAACACGAAACACCATCACCGCTATCATTACTCACACCTATACAAGATTTAGCAATTTTACCAGAAACAGTACAACGCCTAGTTAATTTTGAAAATTGGTTAGAAGATTGGCAACTACAGTATCAGGAATATATCCAAAATCAAGACTCAGAAAAACCCCTCAGCCACTCCTGGTATATGGATATGGAAGGAAGGTTATTAAATCTCCAAGGCATCCTGAATATTCCCACAATTACACAAGAATTAGAAGGGATTAAAAACTTAATTTTAATTCCCCATCGAGATTTGAATAAATTACCTTTACATACTTTGTTTGTAGATTTGGAAACAGATGTTAATTACACAATTAATTATTTGCCTAGTGTACAAGTAGGACTAGAAACTCACAATCCTGGTTTAGCGAATTGGCAAGAACAGAAATTTCTCAGTGTGGAAAATATAGAGATATCTGAAAACCAGGAAATAAAATCAGAAGATTTTGCCGCAGCAGTAGTTAGGAAGATGTTTAAAAATCGCCAACACCTCCAAGGTGAACAAGTGAATTTAGATAACATCAAAAATGCCTTAGTTGCAGATTATCACATCTTTCATTTTACTGGTCATGTTATCAACAATTTGCGGGAAATCCAGAAATCAGCCTTGGTGTTAGCAAATCAAGAAAATTTGACTTTAGCAGAAATTAGTCAAATCAATGGGAGCAACTACCACCTATTTACATTCCCCTGTGTTGAAAACGCAAATAATAATATTCCTAATATTAGCGGTGAATATGTGGGTATAGCAACTTGTTTATTAAATGCTGGTGTTAATGATATTGTGAGTACACTATGGAACGTTGAACCTTCTGCAACGGCTATAGTCATGATTGAATTTTACCGCAGATTAATTTTACTGCAATCTCCTGTGCAAGCTTTAAATACAACTATTAATTGGTTTAAAGAAATCACTGTGACAGAGTTGATTAAATGGTATGAATATCTACTGGATACTTTGCCAAAAGAGGATTTAAAATTAAACAGTTATGTAAAAAACAATATTGATAATTGTCGAAAATTATCTGAGCAAGAAAAACCCTATAATCATCCTTATTATTGGGCAGCTTTTATTTTGATAGGTGATAGATAGGTAAATAAATAATAAGTGGGTAGTATGCAGAAAAAATGTTCCCAGTTAAAAGTTAAGAAGTGTAAAGTTTCCTGGGCATTAACTGGATATTTGTAAAGTAGTGTTGTATTCAATGATGAAGTTTATTAAATTGAAAACAGCATAAATTTTCCCACAAACGTAATAGAAAGGATGCTCAAATGATTAGAATTGACATTTTAGCTGAAAACGAAGAAAGTATTTCTAGACCTGTTAAAAAGCTGGCATTGGATCAATATCCTCAAGCTGATTCACAAATAGCATGGGAACTAGGAAACCTAATTCGCATTGCAGCAACAGATTATAAGTGGTTTAATGATTGGTTTACTAACAAACAAGAAGATGAATTTGAGAAATTCGTACTTGAGAACAAAAGACAACTGAAAAGAATAGATTCTAATAAAAATTGGATTTGTACGAGCAAAGAGATTACTAAAAAGGTGATAGGAGAATATTTCATTCTCAGTGATGAAGAGATGCAAGCAAAAAAATCTGATGAGCTTGCTAAATTTTATAGATATAAAATTCTGAAAACCTACGAATTTGTAGCTTACTATCGGCTAAAATGGGCAGTAGATATTGATAGATTTGGTTTTATTGCAGAGCGAATAGATGAAAATAACAACAGGAATATTTTTATTGTTTTTAGAGGTACTAGAGAACTAGCAGAGTGGTTGAATAATGTCCAATTCAAGCAAGTAGGATTTTTGAGTACAGAAGAAAAAAATCAAGGTTTTCCAAATTGTGGTCAAATTAGCTTGGGATTTAATAAAATGTACACTACATTTAGACCAGGAATCTTGCTTAGAAATAAATTTATCAACAATTTAGAGCAAACTGTTAATGAAAAAGTCATAGAATTAATTGAAAAATCAAGGGGGTTTGATATAGAAGAGAAAAGCATTTATCAAGCCATCAATGAATTTTATTTTGATGAATTGACAGAGCCTTTAGACAATACAAATATTTATATTACTGGCCATAGCCTAGGAGGAGCATTAGCCACCATTGCAACTATGGATATTGTGGCCACTGATCGTAATCTTAAAGGTGACAACATCAAGCCTAAGCTCAAAAATCCAGTCACCTTGTATACATTTGCTTCTCCCAGACTTGGGGATAACGTATTTGCTGATAAGTTTAATGAACTAACATCAAATAATTACATTAGAGCTTTTCGCTTGGCTAATAGTGAGGACTTAGTTACTAAAGTTCCATTATCTGTATGGTTCAGAACAGGTATTGATATAGATGAAGAGAGTTGGGATATTTTAGATGGTGCTAGATCAACTTTTAATGCCGTCACAGGTGGAGTTTTTGAGACAGATTATCAGCACGTAGGGATACCAATATACTTTACTCATCAGGCTCGCAGATATAAGAAGCTGAATGAAGAAGGTGAACCAGTTCAGGATCAAGGTGGAAAACCTGTCATGGAAGATACAGCTACTCTCGGAGACAATCATAATATGACTGCTAGTTATTGCGGAGCGCTTCCAAATAGCACATTTACATAGGGTGTGTAGCAAAAAGTATTGTCATGGAGACTCAGAGGCAGGGAGCAGGGTGAGGGGAGCAGGGAGAGAATTAAAAAACTGCTTTTCAATCTCTCGAAGTCGAAAAATTGCAAGGTTTTATAGGGTGTGTGAAAACCTTGCACTTAAGCTGAACAGGACTTACGCAAAGTATCTCTCAAACCCTCATTCCTCTGTGTTCTCTGTGCCTGGAGTGGTTCGATTATTCCATAACTTGTGTGTAAGTCCTGTACTTATAGTCCTCATATCTGTGTAATCACGAATGTCTGTTTTTTATTTTTTTGTACAAGTTAAGTAATATTTCTATATCTGTGCCATATCAGTGAAAGATGCGATACTCCTATAACAAAGTATATTCCTACTTGTAAGCAACCAATTAGTATTATTTGATTGCTACAGCTTTCAAATAAGTTTCATTATTCACCAGGACTTACGCAACGAAGATTTGTCATTGCGACTGAAACGCAGTGTAGGGAAGCAATCCCAGGATTTTTGCGATTACGTCGCTGTCGCTCGTAATGACGCAGTGACGTTACTTTTGTGTAAGTTCTAATTCACTATCAAAGTCAACAAAAGTTTTTATGTTCAACCTAATTCGCCATCGTCTCTTGAAGATGGTAACCAGTGTATTCCTGAGTTTTACACTCCTGTTTATATCAAGTGTTCAACCAGCCTTGGCATTAGTGTCATCAACGGCTCAATATCCTGTTAATAATATTGATGCAATTATTGCTGATGTTCCCACAGGGGAACGTTGGCTGCAACATTTAGAAGAAGACTTACTCCCATTTTGGGAAATGGACGAAGCATTGGGCGATCCTGTTGGCAACTATCCAACTTATAGATGCAATGACGGTTCTTTGTATAGTTTGGTAAATCCCTGCCCAGAACTGGAAAATGCTGATTCTAGCATCGTCAAGCTTGATCGAGAGTACATCAGGGCAAAATCAAGACAAATCTTTGCCTATGGTGTTGCTTACCATCTAACCGGAAAGAGCGAATACCTGCAATGGGCTAAAGATGGAGTAGATTATTTACGCGAATATGGTTTAGCTCCAGAAGGTGGTGCTTACACTTACTTTGAAAATGGAGTTGGACTACCAAGTGAAGCTCGCCGGATCAGTCAAGATATGGCTTATGCTGTTGCTGGTCTAGGATTTTACTACTATCTTACCCGTGACCCCGATGTATTAACAGATATCGTTGCCCTCAAAGACTATATCTTTGAGACCTATTACGATGCAGAATGGAATTTACTGGCGTGGGCCCATGAGGATTATGTAGATTACGTTGACGAAAATGGTAAGGAAGAAAAAGTTAGTAAGGATCAACGGGAATTAGTATCTCAACTTGACCAAGTTTATGGTTATATGTTGTTGCTCACTCCCACATTGCCTGAAACGTTTAATGGCGAACCCCTCCGCTCCCAATGGAAAGATGACTTAGTGCATCTAGCGACAATTATGAGCGAGCAGTTTTATACACCAGAGAAAAATATTTTCTTTGGAGCAATTACCGATCCCAGCAAACAAAAGTTAGGAACAGATCATACAGATTTTGGTCACTCCATTAAAACCTTATGGTTGATCTATGAAATCGGTAAATTAACTGGACATTACGAACTCACTGCTTTTGCTCAAGAAAAAGCACCTTTAATTCTAGAAGAAGCTTTCCTAGAAGATGGAACTTGGGGTCGTCGCATCAATCAATATGGTCAATTAGAAACCGATAAAGAATGGTGGATTTTAGCTGAGTTGGATCAAACAGCCGCTACCTTCAGTTTGCGCGATCCTTCTTACGCTAAATACTTGCCCACAACCTATGCTTATTGGTTTAAGTATATGATAGACCACGAACATGGTGGTACTTGGCACTGGGTAAATGCTAAGGATAATCTTCCCGACTTGAGTATGCCAAAGCAACACTCCTGGAAAAATGCTTTCCACAGTTTTGAGCATGATCTGGTTGGTTATATTACTGGTCAAGCAATTCACAACCTACCTGTCACTTTGTATTTTGCTTTCGAGGAAATTCCTGATCACACTCAAATTCGTCCCTACCTGTTTGCTGCTAAAGTTCAATCCATGATCGAACCTCTGAAGCGCAATGGGAGAAAAATTCACCCGGTTATGGGTTCAACTAAACAAATAGTCACATTAGTTGACGTTCGGTAAATATTGAACTTAAAGGTATAGTTGCTAATTGACAACTATATCTTTTTTATTTTTGTCTCAACTTTATTGATCAAGTCTTAAAAGGAGAAAAGTCATGTCTTTTAAAGCACTACAAGGCAAAAAAGTCGCCATACTAACTGAAACAGAGTATATTCCCCACGAACTTGACTATTACAGCATTGGTTTTTCTGTCCTCGGTGCAACTGTAGACTTTATGACTAACTTGTGGGGAGAAGCATCCCGCACTATTGTTAGTGATGTAGATGCTCCTGGAAAGCAAGTCTATTCTATGGAAGTGGATAAAGATCCCAAAGACTACAATCCTAATGACTATGATATTGTCTTGATGTCAGCTAATTATTGTAGCGTTAGACTGCGCGAGATTCCTCCAATGGGTTCTCTAGGTAGCATTGAAGAACTGCAAACTCCTCCCGCCGTCCAGTTTTTCAAAGCAGCAATGTTAAATCCACAAATTGTTAAGGGAGCTTTGTGTCATGGATTATGGATATTAACTCCTTGTCCGGAAATTTTGCAAGGACGACGAGTCATTTGTCATACTGTGGTGCTAGCCGATATTCACAATGCAGGTGCAGTTTATGTTCCAGATCCCAGTCATGTTGTAGTTGATGATGACTTAGTAACTGCGCGATCAGCCGCAGATATAGATGCGTATTTCGATGCAATTGTCAATCGAGTCCTGGGATAAATTGGGATTGGCGTTGCTGAATTAGGGGATGAGATTCAGGTAACAGTTCAGATTAATACCAATTTTGTGTAAAGATGCGCCAAATTGATCAGGGAATTAACCGCAGAGGCGCAGAGATCGCAGAGGAGGAAAATAGAAGTTGTAATACTCTTAAACTCTGATTCCTTCGTTTTCTTTGTGTCCTTCATGGTTCGTTTTTTCGTAATTTGTGCGTAATATCAAATCCGGTTATATCGGAATGATATATTTTCCTCACGTAGGGGCAAACCCCCCGTGGTTGCCCCAGCAATGATGTATATTCCCCACAGATATTGATATTAAACAAGGGGATATTCAAGGAATAATACCGATGCACCCGGAAACGATATAAGTCCTGAATCTACAGGGCTTTCTGGTGTCATGAGGTAGATTATATGCCCACCCCACTCAAGATGCCCACCCCACAAGAGTTTCATAATTATAATTTGTACCTCATAGCCACGAAATCTGCTGTAATATCCAAAATCATACCCTGTTAGCAGCAATGCTACTTTTCTTTCTTATACCTGTATAATCACAGACTTTTGTTTTTTATTATTTTGTACAAGTTAAGTAATATTTCTATAACTGTGTCATATCTGCGAAAGGTGCGATACTCCTGTACTGAGTATAGTTCTAAAGCATTTACTTTGTAAGACTTACGCATTTTAACGAAATGTTGGGGTTTGAGATTGCTTCCTTACGTCGCAATGACAGTATTTGGAAGAGGTTTTGCGTAAGTCCTGACTTTGGAACAAGTTGATATCTTTGCATATTTAGTTGTAATTTGGAGGTTTTTCTCGATGATTTTTAATCATATTTGGAAGTATTTGTGGAAGAGGGTAGTGGCTGTGACGATCGCCACTGCTTTCTTTTTGAATGTTGCTGTCCCCCCGGCCACAGCATGGAGCTTATCAGACTTCTTCAAAGAGTTGGGCTGGTTTAGCAAATCCGAACCTGCTGCTACCAGCACTCCTACCGACTCAGATACCACAACCTTCAGCCTACAACTGCTCCATGCTTCCGACTTTGAAGCTGGACTGGAAGCTATTGAGGATGCACCTCGCTTTTCAGCCGTCCTGAATGCTCTCAAGGACGACTACCCTAATACCCTGTTCCTGTCCTCTGGGGATAACTACATCCCTAGTCCGTTCTTGTTTGCAAGTGGCGACCCCAGCCTGAGCAATACCCCTGTGGGCAAAGCGGGTATCGGCCACGCTAATATTGAAATCCACAACCAACTAGGTGTTCAAGCTTCCACTGTTGGCAACCATGATTTCGATTTAGGTAGTAAGGAAGTGAGCAACATCATTGAACCTTCTGGTGAATACCGTGGGGCGTTGTTTCCCTATCTCAGTGCGAATTTAGATTTCGATACAGATCCCGATTTGGCAGGGCGGGTGACAGAAAACGGACAAGACATTAGCACCCTAGGAGCAGGAAAATTAGCTGGAACAGCGATCGCTACCCTTGGTAATGAAAAGATCGGTATTGTTGGTGCAACCACACCGTTATTACCCGCGATCGCTTCCACAGGCGAAGTTACTGTACTACCGGAAAATGATACAGACTACGATTCCCTGGCTGCTGATATTCAGGTTGCTGTAGATGAGCTAACGGCAACAGGTATCAATAAAGTCATTCTTTTAGCCCATATGCAACAGTTGAATATCGAGCGCGACGAACTTGCTCCTCGTCTGCGAAATGTGGATATCATTGTTGCCGGTGGTTCTCATACTCTGCTTTCCGATGAAACAGATCGCCTCCGTGCTGGAGATACTAGTGCTGGTATCTATCCTATCCTCAAAACTGATGCAGACGGCAACCCCATTGCTGTGGTCAACACAAAAGCAAATTATACATACGTTGGTCGTCTGGTAGTAGACTTCGATGACGATGGTATTCTCCTCCCTGACAGTATTGAACCCAGCATTAGTGGAGCATACGCGACTGATGAAGAAGGGGTTGCCGCTACTGGTGGTACGCCAGATCCAGAAATTATTGCTATTACCGATGCCCTAAATGAAGTTATCTCCAGTCAGGATGGGAACGTTTTTGGGAATACTACTGTTTTCCTCCGGGGCGATCGCTCATTTGTCCGCACTGAAGAAACTAATTTGGGCAATTTAACCTCCGATGCTGACCTAGCATACGCCAAAACTATAGACCCCACAACCAAGATTGCTTTGAAAAATGGCGGTAGTATCCGTTCCAATATCGGTATTATTAACGCTGCAAGTGGCAGCACTGATCCTAATGATTTTGAACTTTTGCCTCCCGAAGCAAACCCAGAGGCGGGCAAAGCAGAAGGAGAGGTTTCTGAACTTGATATCAACAACTCTCTCCGCTTCAATAACGGACTCACCCTGATTACCCTAACCGCAGAACAACTCTTACAAACAATCGAACATGGAGTTGCGGGGACTGCTCCCGGTGCAACCCCTGGTCAGTTTCCCCAAGTAGGTGGCCTGAAGTTTAGCTTCGATCCCGAACGTCCTGCTGGCGATCGCGTACTCTCTTTAGTCGTTCTAGGCGATGATGAATCTGATGTAGTTGCTCAAGATGGGGAACTCGTAGGTGATCCTAGTCGCACATTCCGGGCAATTACCGTTAGCTATCTTGCTGATGGTGGTGACAGTTATCCTTACCCTAGCTTTTTGAATGCCGATCCAGTTTTGTTTAATCGTGTTGATCTCTTAGGCGAGCCAGATAGCGACAGTGATGGAGATTTTGAACCAGAAGAGGATCTCAACCAAAATGGCGTGAGGGATGAGGCGATGACAGAACCTGTTGAAGGCTTTGCCAATTTCGCTCCTTTCGGCACTGAGCAAGACTCACTGGCAGAATACTTCCATCAAGTTTTCCCTACTGTAGATAAGGCTTTTCAGCTAGCTGACGCTGATCCATCTTCAGATGAGCGGATTCAAAATCTGGAGTTTCGGGAAGATACCGTGATTTCTAAATAGAGCAGTTTACTCAAATACAGGAACCATATACATGGACTCCAAAAACAGTTTAACTTTCAGTTTTCTCAGAACCTGGATTTGTACTTGCTTGCTGGCAGTTATGATTGGACTAACCGCCAATCCTATTCCTGCTCAAGCAGATGTTATTTATCACGCCTTCGATGAGTGTTTTGCCAATGTCACAGCAAAACTGCCGGAAGTTCAAGCAGCAGGATATAACTATATTCAAATTTCCCCTCCCAATCAAACACCATCACGGGAGGATAATCCCTGCACTTCAGATCAATACTGGTATATTCAATATCAGCCATTTGATTATGTTCTGGAAGGAAATCTAGGAAATGAGCAAGATTTAAAGGATTTGATTGACGCTGCTCATGAACGGGGAATTAAAGTGATTGCAGATGTGGTGTTTAATCACATGGCTAACTATCGTTATTACAAAGATGTTGCCCCTTTCCCTGAAGCATATCCACTCTATCCGCAGAAGGAATATTTTCACGAGGCGAAATGTATTGCCGACTATAATAATCCCTACGAAGTTGAAAATGATTGGTTATGTAGTTCCAATGATCAAGAAGGATTGCCAGATTTAAAGACTGATTTACCTTATGTCCAACAGAAACAGCATGAGTATATGCAAAGACTGATGGCTATGGGGATTGATGGCTTTCGTTTTGATGCTGTAAAACATATTCCTGTTCAAGATTTGGAGAAGATAGTCGAAGTTATCCCTGACGATAAGTTTTTCTATGGTGAAGCTATCGGTCGCAACTTTGACGAGAGCATGAAATATGTTCCTGTATTTCCCAAGGTAACAGATTTTCAATTGGTTAATACCTTGAAAAGTGCTTTTAGTTACGGAGGAGACTTACGCTCTTTAGTTAATCCCGCAGATACTCAGCGTGCTTTACCTGGAGACGATGCAGTTACCTTTGCTCGTAATCATGATACTTGGGCACCAAGACAGTTTGATAATTGGAAATTTGATGAGGGTGACTTACCTTTAGCAACAGCTTATGTTCTAGCGAGAAAAGAAGGAACACCCTTAATCTTAACTTTTGATGCTTTCAATCCTACAGTTGTTGCTGGTACTCAATTCCACGAAAAAATGATGGGAGAATCTCAATACTATCGCAATGGTAACGAAATTGCTGACAGTGCAGATAGCCCCAATTTACTATTTATTGAGCGTGGAGATAAAGGTTTAGCCATTATTAATAAGGCTGGTGAAACATTTGATGTCACTGCTGCTAAGATGCCTGGTTTAGGAGTCGGTTGTTACCATGAATTACAGTACGACTTTGAAATGTGTGTAGACTACGGTGGTGATGGTCAAAAGTACATTAATAAGTGGGGCAGTCCCAATCGCGGTGGGATTGAAATCGGTCCTCGTACAGCTTTATTCTTTGCTAAAAATGGGGTTTAAGTAGGTAGGCATTAAAAATTGTCGTTGGCATAAGGCAGGGTGCAGGGGGAGAATTGAAAAAAGGTCTCAAACTGTTCCCTGTTCAGTTATCAGTTATCAGTTATCAGTTATCAGTTATCAGTTATCAGTTATCAGTTGTCAGTTATCAGTTGTCAGTTGTCAGTTATCAGTTATCAGTTGTTACTGTTCACTGTTAACCAATCACCAGTCACCAATCACCTCTTTCCTTAACTTGACACCAATGGTTGAAAATGCTAAATTTGCCAGAATTTAATTGTGGAATTAAGAAGAATGTCCCCAGAAGATTTGTTGTCATCTAGTTTTTGGGTTGCCAAGATGAAAACCTACTTCAAGGTTATGGACACTAACCAAAATGGTTTTTTGTCGCGCTCTGAATATGAAGAGATTGCGGAGCGGTTGGTACAAAATCAAAACGAGCGGTCGAAAGACGACGAAATTCGTGCAGTGTTTCACTCCCTGTTTTATAACTTTGTTGCCGGAGGGAGTGAGGTAGATGCTGAAACCGAGATCGATTACGAAAAGTTCCTAGCCAATGCTGCAAAGGCAGTCTCGTTGATGCAGTCGTCGCGTGAAGCGGGTAGACGAAAGAACGAAGTGTTCTTTGATTTCGTAGATACAGATGGCTCTGGAAAGATATCCCGTGAAGAATACCGAAAGTATCTAACGATATACTCTGGGGGTGAGGATACCAACCGTGCTGATCGAGCTTTCGACAGCATTGATGTTGATGGCAATGGTTTCATCTCCCGCACCGAGTTCATTGAAGGTCATATGAACTACTGGTATGAATCCACTAGCGATCCGAACTATTCTCCGCTTCCTTACGGGCCATTGGTAGATTCATAATATTAACCCGAGTTTGAGAATAGGCTGCGTGGTAGGTATGGACTTTAGCTACGATCAATCAGGGTGAGGGATCAGGTTTGTTGAAAATTGGGGAGATTGGTTAAGATATAACAAGGTGATTTTTGTCCTTTTTTTCGGTATTTTCTTTTCCAGTGAACAGCGAGATTAAACAACCCTAATTATCAGTTATCAGTTTTCACTTTTTGCTGCAACTCCTAATTATCTACTGTATTTCTCAATATTTCTAATGCTTCATTACACCAGTCTATAAGACTTATTTCATAACGAATACCTGCTTTTAAAACTAGATATTTTAACTTCTCTGATTTACTTAATTCTTTTGTTTTTAAAAACTTTTCTTGTTCAACTTTTCTATATTCTAATAATTTCTGAGAATGGGTTTTGTGACGATTTTCTATATCTGTAATTAATACTTGATCTGCTACTAAATTACCAGAAAATACTTTTACTAATATATCTTCTCTAATTATATCCGGTTCGCTGGGTTGCTGCATCCATTCTATTAAATATTCCTTCCCTGCTTCAGTAATGGAGTAATTTTTTTTATCTAAGCGCCCTTGACGGGGAATAACTTCCGAACGCACATAACCTTGCTTTTCCATTTTGCCTAGTTCTCTGTAAATCTGCTGTTGGGAAGCGTGCCAAAAGTAACCCACAGATTCCCCAAAGATTTTAGATAGATCATATCCACTTTGAGGCGTTTCGACTAAACAAGTTAAAATTGCGTGAGATAAACTCATAAATAAAAAAATTAAAGAATGCTTGACAGATATTCTGATTATACTCTAAAGTTGTATTCAACAAGTTGAATAAAAAATATTTTTATGACTTGGTTGTACACAGCAATGTTATTGCTAACCCACAGGGGGTTATATCTATGCAGAATATTGATCACGTCAGGTATGGAAACAAGCTAATTATAGGAGTGATGATTTTAGCTTGTGCTAGTATTGGAGGTTCATTTTACGTTTTATCTAACAGTAGAACCAATGAAAAGGTAAGCATAGCTGTGGAAAAACCTCCGATCATCAAAGCGGTGACAGCGTTGGGAAGAATTGAACCGCAGGGGGAGGTAATACAGGTTGCTGCATCACAGATGGGGGGTAGTAACCGGGTGGGGGAATTATTGGTAAAAGAAGGCGATCGCATTAATAAAGGACAAATAATAGCGGTTTTAGATAGCAAGGAACGACGTTTGGCAGCACTAAACCAAGCAAAACAACAGGTGAAAATTGCTGAATCTCGGTTAGATCAAGTGAAAGCAGGTGCAAAACAGGGAGAGCTTGACGCACAAAAAGCAAATATTGCGGAATTAGAAGCATTATTACGTCAAGAAAGTGCAGCCAGAAAAGCAACAGTGAGAAGATTAACAGCAGAAGTTAAGAATGCGGAAATTGAATATCTGCGTTATCAATCTTTGCAACAAGAAGGGGCGGTTTCTAAATCAATTCGTGACAGCAAAAAATTAACTTTAGATACAGCAGAAGCAAGTTTAAAAGAAGCAATTGCCAACCAAAATCAGACATCAGAAACATTGAGAGAGAAACTCAGACAAGCAAAAGCCACATTAAATAGAATAGCAGAAATTAGACCCACAGATATACAATTGGCACAGGCAGAAATTGCCAATGCAAAATCTTTAGTGGAGACAGCAAAAGCAGATTTAGAATTAACCTATGTGCGATCGCCTAGAAATGGACAAGTTTTAAAAATCAATACTTTTGCAGGAGAAATAATTGAGAATTCAGGAATAGTGGAAATTGGTGAAACGCAACAAATGTATGTAGTTGCTGAGGTTTATGAAACTGATATAAATAGAGTTAAAAGAGGGCAAAATACAACTATTACTCAGATGAATTTACCAGGAGAATTAACGGGAAAAGTTGATCATATTGGTTTACTAATTGATAAAAAAGATGTTTTAAATACTGATCCTGCGGCTGATATTGATGCAAGAGTTGTAGAGGTAAAAATTAAGTTAGATGATCAGTCGAGTAAACGGGTTGCTGGTTTGACTAATTCTAAGGTTAGGGTAGCAATTGCTTTAGATGAAATCTGAATTAGGAACGCAGATGGACGCAGATGGACGCAAATAATTCAATGATGGTATTTTTACGATGTTTAGAAAAAAAATTCCTTTAGCTTGGTTACAACTATCCAGAGAAAAAGCGAGAATGGCCGTTGCTTTAGCTGGAATTGCTTTTGCTGATGTGTTGATGTTTTTACAGTTAGGAATTAGAGATGCTTTATTTGATGGTGCAGTCGCATTACATCAAAGTTTGGAAGGGGAAATTGTTTTAATTAGTTCTGACTATAAAGCTTTAATTTCCCTAGATCAATTTTCCCAGAGACGATTATATCAAACATTAGGTTTTACAGGGGTAAAATCAGTTAGTCCCATTTATTTAGATTCTGTGTATTGGAAAAATCCCGAAAATAAAGAAAGTTGGGGAATTTTTGTAATTGGGTTTAACCCAGAAGAGAAGGTTTTAAATTTACCAGGTATTAAAGAAAATATACCATCTTTAAAACAAGAAAATACAGTTTTATTTGATCGAGGTTCAAGAAAAGAATTTGGACAAATTGTGAATTCAATTGAGAATCAACAAGCGATTCAAACCGAACTAAATAACCGCAGAATCAATGTAGTTGGTTTATTTAACCTGGGAACTTCCTTTGGTGTTAATGGTAATGTGATTACTAGCGATGTTAACTTTCTGAGATTATTTAATTCGGGACGGAGACAGTATGGTTTAATAGATTTTGGATTGATAAAATTAGAAGATGATGCAGATGTCAACTGGGTATTAGAAAACTTACGTTCTAACTTACCCAAAGATGTGAAAGTATTATCAAAAGAGGAATTGATAGCTAAAGAAAAAAGTTTTTGGAATGCAAGTACACCTGTAGGTTTTATATTCACATTAGGTGCAATAATTGGTTTTGTGGTTGGTGCAGTTATTGTTTATCAGATTTTATATAGTGATGTTTCTGATCATTTACCAGAATATGCAACTTTAAAAGCAATGGGTTTCAAAAGTAGTTATTTATTAACTCTCGTATTTCAAGAAGCTTTGATTTTAGCATTGATTGGTTTTATTCCTGGTTTTGCAATTTCCCAAGCTTTGTATTTAATCACTCGTCAAGCAACATTATTACCAATTTTAATGACTGTAGAAAGGGCAGTTTTTATTTTTATTGTCACAAATATTATGTGTTCAATTTCCGCACTTATAGCGATGCAAAAACTGCAAGCTGCTGATCCTGCGGATGTATTTTAGAATTTAGAATTTAGGATTTATCCATCTTAGCATAAATAGTTTAGTTGGGTTTCCTTCCTCAACCCAACCTACATATCAAATATTTATCCTCCTCTGTGTACTCTGTGTCTCTGTGGTTCGTTACCTAAAAAAATCATGAACAAAACACCAGCAATTTCCATTTCCAACCTCAGCCACTTTTATGGAAAAGGAACATTAAAAAAACAAATACTCTTTGATATCAACCTAGAAATTCAAGCAGGAGAAATAGTAATTATGACTGGGCCTTCAGGTTCAGGTAAAACCACATTATTAACCTTAATTGGGAGTTTACGTTCCGTGCAAAATGGCAGTTTAAAAATATTAGATAAAGAATTATTAGGTGCAACAAAAAATCAAATGGTACAATTGCGAAGAAACATAGGTTATATTTTCCAAGCACATAACTTATTAGGTTTTTTAAACGCCCAACAAAATGTACAAATGCCATTTGAAAATGATACTACTATTTCCTTTCAAGAAGCACAAACCAAAGCAGCAGAAATGTTAAAAGTTGTGGGGTTAGGAGAAAGGTTAAAATATTATCCTGATGGACTTTCTGGAGGACAAAAACAACGAGTTGCGATCGCTCGTGCATTAGTTCATCATCCCCAGTTAGTTTTAGCAGATGAACCCACAGCAGCTTTAGATAGTAAGTCTGGTAGGGATGTGGTAAATTTAATGCAGAAGTTAGCGAAGGAACAGGGATGTACAATTTTATTAGTTACCCATGATAATCGCATTTTAGATATTGCTGATAGAATTGTCAAAATGGAAGATGGATATTTAAAATGAAGAATTTAGAATTTAGAATAAGGAATTAGATAATTTTTATATGATCTCTTTTTCCATAACATAGTTTTTAAAAACTTCCCCCCTTCTTTCTACCTGCTGTTCTTTAATGATTGAAAAACCACGTTTGAGAAAAAAAGGTTTAGCAGTAATACTAACTTCTGCATATAACTTTTGATTATTTTGTGATTTAGCAATATCTTCTATATAATTTAAAAGTTGTGTTCCAATTCCCTGATTTTGATATTGACTGTGACAGTAAAAACAATCAATATGTCCATCAGCTTCTAATTCTACAAACCCAACTATTTCACCACTTATTTCTGCTACTAATGGTTGTTTAATTTTTAATCTTGCTAACCAATATTCATAATTTAGATTTTTTGTAGCCCAAGCATCAACTTGTGCTTGAGTATAATCACGAATGTTGATTTCATGAACCGTGTTATAAAACAAATTCATGATCATTTCTGTATCTGTAATTTGATATTTTCTAATGATCATAAGTATGTGGATAAAATTAATTATACAACTTACTTTTCTGTTCCCTGTTCCCTCTCCTAACTATAAAATTTATTTTACACGACTAATTAAACTTCATAAATTTCTAGAGGTAAATTATCTGGATCTTTGAAAAATGTGAATCTCTTACCTGTAATTTCATCGTCTCTGATATTTTCAACTTCAATATTTTGAGAGTTTAAATATTTGACGCTTTCTTCTATATTTTCCACTGCAAAAGCAAGATGTCTTAAACCACAAGCTTCGGGTTTACTTACTCTTTGAGGAGGGTTGGGAAAGGAGAATAATTCAATTTGGGAATTGCCAATTTTTAAATCTAGTTTATAGGAATTACGTTCTTTGCGGTAGGTTTCTTGAATAATGGGAAAACCGAGAATATCAACATAAAAATGTTTTGATGTTTGGTAATCTGAACAAATGATAGCGACATGGTGAATATTGGATATTTTAATCATATAATTACTTCCTTCAGTTTTTAAAAACAATTCTATTATTTTTTAGCACTAGTAAAGTTATTTAGTAACTCGACGTACTTAATTCTCAGGAGTTATGGAATATCGAACCACAGAGACACAGAGAACACAGAGAAATGGGAGTTTGAGGGATATTTTGCGTAAGTTCTAATTAGATCAGATCCCCGACTTCTTTTATCTTTAATGCAAATAAATTTGTAGAAATCGGGGATCTAGATATCAAAAATCTCGATCTGTAAATACTTACCTTAAACCGTCACTTCTTCCTGACGATAATCAAAGAAAAGTTCAAAAACGGTATCAGGAGATAATTGTTGTAAGTGTTGAATATAACCATCTGCATCTGACTTGGTACGGAATCTAGCAACGATTACCCGTTCCTGACTGGCCAGCACACGTGCTATAGTCCAACTATTGAGCCGATTTCTGTAGGAAATGGCATGATTTTCTAACTTTGTATCTTGGAAATCTGAATTCTGTGTCATGATTATATTAACCGTAAAATTTAGTAGTTGGCACTGGTGTGTCTCTTAGGGGGGATAACACTAGTGCCTTTAATTGTAGATGCCCCCTTGTTATTATATAATTTTGATATTGTCAACACTTAGTACAACAAATGGATGTTTATTCAGCAATCAAACTGACAACAATGAATTGAATTAGTTAATAAGGATACAAACAGTAAATTTACTCAATATTATTTGATCTTTTCGTTGGTAAAATTACATATCTTTAGCTGTACAGCAGTTTAATATTTCTATTAATAAATAACCTATTAGCTCATGATTCTATGAAATTAATAACTACAATTTTAAAAAAAGTAGCCGAAGAAATGGGTGCTACGGTGTTAATTGAACCAGAGTATCAATCAATTTTACATATTACTTTTAAAAATGGAAAAATTACTATTTTTAACTACAACCAACTAAATCTTAATGGTACAGGTTCTGCAAAATTAGCGAAGGATAAAGGTTTTTCTAATTATTTTCTCAAGCAACTTGGTTATCAAGCTACGGAAGGAAAAACTTTTTTTAATGATAGTATTTGTAAGATAATTAATAATCCCAGAAATATTCATGATGGTTGGGATTATGCTCAAAAATTGGGATTACCTGTAATTGTTAAACCATTAAATTTAAGTCAAGGATGCTTAGTAGCAAAAGTCTATAATCAATCCGAATATTATGTATTAGCGGAGAAAATTTTTGCCATTCAAGATGGTTTGATGATAGAAAGATTTTATAGCGGTAATGATTTTAGGATCTTAGTCTTAGATCAGGAAATCATTGCAGCATATCAACGCATTCCTTTGTCTATAACAGGAGATGGTAAATCTACGATTATAGAACTATTACAGCAGAAGCAAGAAAATTCAATCAAAATTACCAAAAAAGCAGTAATTGATTTTCAAGATTTCCGCATCCAACAAAATCTAAACAGACGAAATCTATCTTTTGATAGCGTTATTGAGCAAGATGTTGTAGTCTATCTTTTAGATAATGCCAATCTCTCTACCGGTGGTGAAGCTAGAGATTTAACTAATCAAATTCATCCAGATTTTCAACAATTGGCAATTAATGTGACTAAAGATATGGGTTTGAGATTAGCTGGTGTTGATATTCTCACCACTGATATTACTCAACCATTGCTTGATTATACCCTCTTAGAAGTTAATAGTTCTCCTGGTTTAAGCTATTATCTTTCCTTGGGAGAAACTCAGGCAAAAAGGGTAGAATATTTATATAGAAAAGTTCTGCAAATCTTAGAAAATAGTGAGTAAGTTTATCAGTTTTATGCACACAAAATTCATTATCCTAATATAGTATAATTAAATTATTTCTGATCACTTAAAAACCCCATTGACTGTAAACCATCACGTAACTTTTTCGCCTCTTGTGGATTACTTTGTTCATGGAGCGATATTGCATATTCAAAAGCTAATAAACTATTTTCTACATCACCCACCTTCAACAAAACCACCCCCAAATTTTGATAAGCTTCGGCATAATCAGGGTTTAAAAAAATGGCTGCACTATAAGCATCTATTGCTTCTAAATATAACCCCATTGCTTTACAAACCATTCCCAAATTATAATAACCAGTGATGAAATTATCATCAATTTTCAAAGCAGTTTCATATGCATTTTTTGCTCCTTTCAAATCTCCAGTCGCCTTTAATAAATTACCTAAATTATTATATCCACCTAGTTTTAACAATGGATAAATAGGTAATTTTATGGCATCTTGATAATGGGAAATTGCTAAGGGAAAGTTCTTTAAATGCGAATATGCTATCCCTAAATGATAATTTAATTCATATAAAATATCATAATTTTTTTCTATTTTTTCGTCGTTAAGAGTTTCTTTAATCTTCATTTTTCTAGTATTTTCAACCCAAAGGGATGCTTGTTTAGCTGATTTTTTTGAATTGCCAATAACTAGGTTTAAGCCAGATTTTAATAAATCAATTCCCTGATTAGGTTTCCCCATTTTTACATACAAAGCACCCAACTTACTACAAACATAAGCATCATCAGGGTGAGCAGCATAAAATTCTTCCATACTTGTTGCTGCTTTAGTATATTTATTTTGTTGATTAATGATATTTTGTTGATAACCAACGTGTAAAATAGCTACACTGGGTAAATAACCAACCTGCCAATAATTTTCCTGATTTAAAATATCTTGGACACTATCATCAATTAAAGCATGATAAGGACGATCAAAGTTAATATTTGGATGGTTACGAAATAATCGAGAAACTAGAGAATAAGGTGATTGAGTTGCACCAACTTCTTGACGCACAAGATTGATTAATAAATAATCTTCAATCTGAATAACTTCTCGAATTTGCTTCCCTACTCCTGGAGTAAGAGTTTCATCAGCATCTAAAACTAAAACCCAATCACCAGTTACATATTTTAAAGCTTCATTTCGAGCTTTACTAAAATCATTACACCATGAGAAATAATATAATTTAGCTCCAAACTCTTGAGCAATTTGTGGTGTTTTATCAGTTGAACCAGTATCCAAAATGATCATTTCATCTACAAAATTTTTAACACTTTTGAGACATTTAGGTAAAGCGGTTTCTTCGTTTTTAACAATCATGCATAAACTTAGCTTCATGATGCTAATATTAATTGGTAATTGGTAATCAGTAGTTGAAATCGTTTTCGGGTACATCGGTTTTATTAATGAAAGTAGATAAAAGGCAAGAGGCAAAAGTTAATATTTTTCAATTACATTCTTACTCAAGACATTTGTTTAATCATTCTAATGATGAAACCCTAACTTTATTAAAATTACAGAACTTACGCAAGACTACTTCAAATATTGTCATTGCGACGGAAGGAAGCAATCTCAAACCCCGAAGTTTCATTAAAATTCGTAAGTCCTAAATTAATTTCCTGATCCTTTTTCCCTATGAGGGAATTAAAATTTGAGAATTTCTTTTCTGTCAGGAAAATATTTGGGAAAAGAGAAATATAAACATAGAAAATTCTTCAAATATCCTCAGTAGGACTTACGCACAAGCTATGGAATAAGCTAACCACGCCAAGCACAGAGAACACAGAGGAAGGAGGGTTATAAGAGATGTTTTGCCTAAGTCCTGCTTAGATAATTCAACTGGTCAATTATAATTTATGTTCAAAACTTTTATCTATCACTTGTTACCCTGTTATAATTAAATTTACAAAACCATAAATACTGATACAAAACAAAAGTAAAGATATAACTATATTAAAAATTCTTTGCAATGCAGGTGGATGGGCATAGTTAGTAGTAAAAATAGCCTCTCTCACTAAAATAGAACTTGACGCACCTAAAACAAAACTTAACCCTAGAATTACAAAAGGTTGCCCAGGAATAATTGTGGAAATGATTAAGAAAGCGATCGCCAATATCAACATTAACAACTCAATAAATCTTGGTGGATGATATTGACTGGAAGAAACTATCGTATTTACCCAAAAATGCCAAAATCTCATAAAAGTGTAAAATAAATGTCATATTTAGGAGAGGGAACAGGGAATAGGGAACAGGGAACAGTTATATTAACAATGAGTTCCAATCATCTAAAATCCAAAATCTAAAATCATACCCCATTCCCCAGTCTCCAATTCCCAGTCACCTCATTTAACGTACACCAGCTTTGACACCAGTACCATTTTTCTGTGCAGTATCTTCAGAAAGTTCTACACCAAAAGCACGAGCAAAAGCTTTTTCCACTTTATAACCTGAATCAATTGATTCTAGAGGATCTTTCCGTAAACGGTGACGCAGACATAGAGTAATTACCCTACGAATATCATCAACAGTAACTTCTGTCCGGCCTTCAAAAGCAGTGATAGCTTTCGCAGCACGGTTAGTAACAATATCACCCCGCAAACCATCAACATCCAATTCTGAACAGACCTCAGAAATGTTCACCCGTAGTTCATAATCAATGTTAACTTGGGGTAACAACTCTTGAGCGTTAACAATTTTTTGTTGTAATTCTTCTTGGTTTGTTTTGTGCTGTTCCAAATATTCAGCCGGGTTACGGTCAAATTCTCCCCGTTGTTCTACAATTTGTACCCGTAAAGCAGGTTCTTTAACAGTGCGAATTTCTGCGTGCATCCCGAAACGATCTAACAACTGAGGACGCAATTCTCCTTCTTCTGGGTTTCCTGAACCTACCAACACAAACCGAGCAGGGTGACGAATAGAAATACCTTCCCGTTCTACGGTGTTCCAACCACTCGCAGCAGAGTCAAGTAAGACATCCACCAAGTGGTCATCTAACAAGTTTACCTCATCCACATAGAGAATACCCCGGTTAGCCTTGGCTAAAAGACCAGGTTCAAAAGCTTTTACACCTTCAGATAAAGCCTTTTCAATGTCAATCGTACCGCAAACTCTGTCTTCAGTAGCACCCAATGGTAAATCTACCATTTGTACTTTGCGGTGATCTATAGGAATTTCAGCACCTTCAGCTACTTGTTGACGAACTTCATCGCTCATCAAGTCCATGTCGCTGGGATCACTGTTAAAGGGGTCATTAGCAACTACGGGTATCTCTGGCAACAAATCAGCCAAAGCACGGATAGTAGTAGATTTACCGGTGCCGCGATCGCCCATGATCATCACACCACCAATTTTAGGATCAATCACATTTAACAGCAATGCCAGTTTCATTTCTTCCTGGCCGACAATTGCTGTAAATGGAAAAACCGCACGACGCGTACTTGCTGTAGTTTGAGCAGTTGAAGTCACTAAATTACCTTAATAATATTTTTCTGATTACAACTCCCTATTTTGCCATATCTGGGGAGAGGGGGTGATGGGGTGATGGGGTGATGGGGTGATGGGGAGGTGGGGAGGTGGGGAAATTAATAACCTAGTCACCAGTCACTAGTCACCAATCACCAGTCCCCAATCTCATATAATCAAAGTATTGAAGGATATTTGAAATCTATCATGTTAGATTACGATTACCGAGCTTGTATGCCTTCTTCTGAAGAACTTTTAGACTCAGATGAAACACCTGTGGATAATGAATTACAAGATTTAATTCCCGGTTTACTCAAAGCAATTTTAGCAATAATTTGGGCAGACCGCATGGACTGGTTTTTTGGTGTAGATATGGGGATTTATTCTGATCCTTATGAACCAGCAATTGTACCCGATGGATTTTTAAGTTTAGGAGTGGAACGTTTTTATGATGAAAATTTGCGTCCCAGCTATGTACTTTGGGAAGAAGAAAAACTGCCAATATTGACTTTAGAGGTAGTTTCTAAAAAGTACAGAAATGAATATTCCACCAAAAAAGATGAATATGCCAAATTAGGAATTTTATATTATGTAATTTATAATCCCACCCGTCGCCGTAAACCTAAATTGGAAGTTCACAAATTGGTGAATGGTGTATATCAATTACAAGATGGTAATGTTGTATGGTTACCAGAAATTGGTTTAGGAATTGGCATAGAAAGGGGAACTTATCAAGGTATTACTAGGGAATGGATGTATTGGTATAATCAAGATGGGAAACGGTTTTTTACACCGGAAGAACGCGCTCAAATCTTAGCTGAAAAGTTGAGAGAATTGGGAGTAGATCCTGATAGTTTGATTTAGGAAATAGAGAGTTATTAAATTCCCGACTTGTTTGTATTTGTCAGAATCAGGATAACCAGGATTAAAGGATTAATAGGATAGTCATTTATATCATGTCCAGGAAATTAGTTACGATCAAGACTTACACAAAATCTACTTTAAATACTATCATTGCGACGAAAGGAAACAATCTCAAACCACGACGTTTTGTGAAAATGCGTAAGTCCTAACAATATAGAATGTCCAGAATTTTTGTATCCTCAAATATTAACATTATTTTGATAGTAAGTGTTTAGGTGGATATGATATGATAAATATTTTATCATCGTTCAGAAACAATCAATTAACAAAGCTGAAAAATCCCTAACTTCCCACGATAAATCATCCAATAAAATCCTGTACATCCTTAAATCCTGGACATCCTGATTCTGACAGAAAGACAAATTTTTATAATTCTTACTTTCAATAAACTGTAAAATAGTTTGATTCATCAACTTTTACCTTCTCTCAAATACCAATTACCCATTCCATAACCTCTTTGTGTTCTCTGTCACTCTGTGGTTCTTCCATCTTCCCACACTCACCCCATCTTTTCTCACAATTGTAGAACCGAACTCAGCAAACCTGACTCCCAACTCTTACAATAAAATAGAAAATGTTGAGAAATGTATAGTTAGGATTTTATAGCAGTCATGGTTTCAGCGGTTTTAATCGAAAATCTAAAAAAAAGCTACGGTAACGTCGTCGCGGTAAAAGATATCTCCTTTAAAGTCGAACCCGGTGAGATATTCGGTTTACTCGGCCCTAATGGTGCAGGGAAAACATCCACTCTCCGCGCTTTGTGTACCCTCACAACCCCCGATTCTGGAAAAATTGAAGTTTCGGGAGTTTCTGTCGTTGATAACCCTAAATTAGCACGTCAAAAGCTGGGTTATGTCGCACAGGAAGTCGCTTTGGATAAGGTGTTAACAGGTCGAGAACTGTTACAACTGCAAGCAGCACTTTATCATCTTCCTGGTAAAGTTATCAAGGAACGTATTAATAATGTTTTAGAGTTATTGGGTTTACAAGAATATGCAGATAAAAAGACTGGTACTTATTCGGGTGGTTTACGCAAGCGTTTAGACTTAGCTGCTGGGTTGTTACATTCTCCCGATGTTTTGGTTTTGGATGAACCCACTGTCGGTTTAGATATAGAAAGTCGGTTTGTGGTGTGGGAATTTTTAAGGAAGTTACGCGCTGCGGGTACTACGGTTGTGATTACTAGTCATTATTTAGAAGAAGTTGATGCTTTAGCTGATAGGGTAGCAATTATAGATAGAGGCGTAGTTATTGCTAATGGTACACCTTCGCAATTAAAGGATCAAGTTGGAGGCGATCGCATAACTTTACGCATTAGGGAATTTTCACCCCAGGAGGAAGCAGACAAGGCAAAACACCTTTTGCAAACTTTACCTTTTGTCCAGGAAATTATCATTAATTCTGCTCAAGGTAACTCTTTAAATTTAGTCATTACTCCTCAAAATGACGCTTTAATTTCCATTCAACAAACATTAAATAATGCAGGTTTACCTATTTTTGGAATTGCTCAATCTCGTCCGAGTTTAGATGATGTTTATTTAGCAGCAACAGGTAAAACTTTAATGGATGCAGAATTAGCAGCAGTCGCAAATCGTGATCCGAAAAAAGAGAAGAAACAAAACATGAGATAGGGAGATTGGTGATTGGTAATTGGTAATTGGTAATTGGTGATTAGGAATAATTGCTAATTATTAATTACCTAAATAATTGCTTATTCATCATTATCTACATCTGCTAATAAAGATTCTAAATTTTGACGACCATTAAAAACTCGCAGAATTTTTACCTCGTCATCAATAATGCGATAAAAGATAATATATCCATCCAATGGCAAACCACGAACTAAAGGTCTCAGATGATCATAACTTCTTCCCATGTAGTGGAAATTAACTAACTTTTGACATTTACTATTAAATTCACGAAATAATTTTTCTCCCGCTTCAATATTACAACTGAGAAAATATTCAGCAATTTTATCTAAATCACGACTGGCTGATGGTGAAATGATATATTGATTCATTGCTGTGACTCACGAGCTTTTTGAAATCTTTCTAATATATTCATCACTACAGTTTCACCATCTAAACCTTCTCCTCTTTCAATTTCTGCCATTGCTACATCAATTTTTAGCCGAGTTTCTTCTATCCATTGTTGATATTCAACATTCAATTTTTCTAAAAGTTGAAATGCTACATTAACAACTTCTTCAGAATTACTAAATCTGCCACTAGCAATCTGAGCTTGGATAAATTTCTCATGTTCCGGTTTAAGTTGAATATTCATAATTTATTTTTGTTGTTGACAGTGAACTGTAATTAAATACTAATCTATTTGTAAAGATTCAGCAAGCCATTAGTAGTCAGCGAGAGTTTAAAAACAAAAATACAACGAATATTCCACCTGAGTAGATTTGATTTTAGATGTAGATGAAACTTGAAGTTGGTTAAGTTTTTTAATCTTCTTCTGTTTCGGCACATTTCTGATAATATTCTTTCATCGCTTCCTTTGAAATAATCGCATTAGATGGTTCATCTTGAGGAATATTTCCCCTTGCTTTTATCCAAGAATTTTCACGATGAGTCATCTGTTCTAATTCAAACCCATCACAACCAAAATAAACTTCTACCAATTCTGACAAAAATTCATGGACTTGATCAGAAAAGTTGGGTTCTTCTACATCCTTGAAAATTGGTTTCCAAGTAAACTGTTTATACTCTTGATATAAATCAGGAATCACAGGGCCATGTACCCATGCTTCAAAATCTTCTGCAAACAAAGGTTGATTATAAAGAGCTAAATACCAAGCTTGAGCATAATAAACTAATTTTTGTAGTTTTAAATTGCTCAAAAAAGAACCTGTTTCATTCGCTAACCAGATAAAGTAATCAGCGATATCTTTTGATGTGGTAATAGTCATTATTACCTCCCTGCTGGTTTATATATTTATCCCTATTCTACTCTATAAGCAAATTTTGCTAAATCATCTACTAATTATAATCAAGGGTTTGAATCTTACCACTTTTTATACTGTCCTATTTTACACCCAATATGATTATTTGATTGAGTACCATCTGAGAAAACACTAGGAAACAAAATTTACTTACCGATGTCATCCCCACTCGATGGTTTAATTACCGAATTAGAAAATAACTTCACCACTCCCCGACGACTAGCTGTAATTGGTAGCACTTCATTCTGGAATCATTCTACTCCTGCTATTTGTGAAATCACTGGTCGCAAACTGGCGCAAATAGAGGATATTGTACTGCTAACAGGTGGTGTCTCAGGTGTACCAGAAACTCTATCTCGCAGCTTTTGGCGACATCAAAAACCAGAAAGTACCTCCCGCATTTTACACATTCAACCTAAAGGTTTTATACCTTATGACTATGGAGAAAATCTCACAGCAGGTGATACATTTCCACAAAGAAGATGGGTTTTAGCTCATTTAGCACCAGTGTATTTACTGTTAGAAGGTGGTCCAGGAGCATTACAAGAAGCACAGTGGGCTTTGAAAGCAGGGGCAATAGTTATACCCGTAGGATGTACTGGAGGAGCAGCGAAGACGGTTTATACAGAGTTAACAGCAAATTCTGAATGGTTGAAAAATCAATGGTACACGGAAACAGCTATAGCCGCTTGGCAAGATATTAATAATACAAAAGCTTCAGTAGAAACAATTACTACGGCTATCATGATTCTGATTGAGCAAGCATTAGAACAAAAAGCCAACTTCACACACACTAAAGAAACATTAATTACCGAATTAGAAAATGTTTTAGTAGCAGGAAATTGGCAAGCAGCTAATGAAATTACATTTGCTCTTTTTCATGAAAAAATACCCAAGGATTTAGAAAATCCTGGCTTAATTCATTATGGGGATTTAGATAAAATTCCTGATCATATTTTAAGGGAAATTGATCGCCTTTGGGTATATTATTCTCAAGGTCGGTTTGGGTTTAGTGTGCAGTGGTTAATTTACTATCAAGTCATTCTGGAAAGTAGAATTAATAATGATATGGAATGGCAAGATAATTTTAGGGAAAAAGTTGGTCGTTCTGATTATATTCTTGGTTATAATAGAGATGAAGTAAATTTTGATCTCGATTTTAAATTAGACCTGCTCCCACCAGGTTATCTACCTTGGTTTTTTTGGTACGATTCTACTAATACAAATCTTAGAAGTGGAATTATAGGAGGTGGAGGTATTGGATGGGAAGCTATTCTGTTTGTGGCAAGTTTATTAGAAAGATGTGGGATAATTTATCCTGAGAATAAGGTTTGGAGTCGTGCAGAATTAACAGATGCTATATCTAAAGGTGAGTGTAATTTTTGCAGAGGTAATTTCCAAGGAATTGATTTACAAGGTTTAGATTTATCGGGTTGTTATTTTATCAAGTCTGATTTTAGTTATAGTAATCTGAGTAATTGTAAATTAAATCAAACTAACTTCTATTCTGCCAATCTTTACGAAGCTAATTTAGAGAATGTTCAATGTGGAAAGACTTTTTTTCAAAAAGCTAATTTAGAAGGAACAATTTTTACAGGTTCTCAATTTACAGCAGTTAATTTTTTTCAATGTTGATTGGTGATTGGTGATTGGTGATTGGTGATTGGGAATAGTCGCTAATTATCAATTATCAATTTCAATTTCTGCCATTGCTACATCAATATTTATACCGAGTTTCTTCTATTAGAGGTATGTGAATGAATAATATTAAATTTCTTAGTTTTTTAAGTATGAAGATGTAGATTTTATACAAATATTTACAGTCAGACTAGAAGATGAGAAATGTAAAAATGTTACGATAAATACAAAAAATAACTTCCAGTTTAGATCACAAAGTGGTAAATTTATCAACCTTTCATAATACAACTAATTGGCGTTATAGTCTTAGTTTGTGATTCAGAAACAAGACTTACTATGGTTCAAGAACTGGAACGTAAACGCCAGAGTGCAAATTTTCCCCAATCTGCTCCAGCGGCTAATCCTGTATTTTTTCGTACTTATAGCCGCCGCACAAAAACAGGTTTAAGGGAAACCTGGAATGATGTTTGCGATCGCACTTTACAGGGTTTAGTGGAGTTAGGCAAACTTACCCAGGAAGAAGCATTACTCTTAGAAAAAATGCAGCGTAGCATGAAGTCCTTACCCAGTGGCCGTTGGTTGTGGGTTGGAGGCACAGACTGGTTAGCTAAGTCTAAGAACTTTTCAGGAGCTTATAATTGCACTTCTACAAACTTAACTGATTGGAAAGCCTTCAGTTTAATGATGGACTTAGCCATGATGGGCTGTGGCACAGGTGCTATTATCGAACCTCAGTATATTAATCAATTGCCCACTATCCGTAATCACTTAAATGTCACCATTAAAGGTGAGGTTGGTAGCACACCTATAGAAAAACGCCGAGAATTTACAGAAACCGATATACAAGGTAACACTGCTATTATCCATGTAGGAGACAGTCGGGAAGGTTGGGTGAAATCCTACCAAAACCTGTTAGAACTCTCCAGCGATGAACGTTTTACTGATGAAATCCAGGTACTTGTAGATATTAGCGATGTCCGTAAATCTGGGGAAACCCTGAAAGGTTTTGGTGGTGTTGCTAACCCAGTTAAATTACCTGACTTGTATGAACGCTGCGCCAATATTATCAATAAAGCTGTAGGCAGAAAGTTAAGCTCTGTTGAATGTTGTTTGTTAATTGATGAAGCGGCTGTAAGTATAGTTGCTGGTAATATTAGGCGCTGTCTTCCTGAAGATGCCTTAGTTCATACCTCGAAAGGTCTTGTACCTATTCAAGATGTGCAAGTTGGTGACTTAGTACAAACTCCTTTAGGATTCCGTCGAGTAGTAGATAAATTCGACCAAGGATTTCAGGATGTTTACGAAATTGAAACAAATGCAACTAAACCTAGAGCAACTTTAAACCACAGACAAGCAGTTTTAGCAGATGCAAAAGGAGAAGTTCACTGGAAATCTTTGGCTATTTTAGAGGAAGGCGATCGCCTACTTCACAACACCCAAATCTTGCCTGGTACAGTTACCCATCTCCCTGCTGATTTTACCGAATCAAGACCTTCCCAGAGCAGAACAGCCAAATCTCTCATATTTCCTGATCTCACACCTGAAGTAGCTTGGCTGATTGGATTGACTCACGGTGATGGTTATGTCGCCCTTGGTAGGAATAAGCATGATAAACCCTATGGGCGTGTTGAATGGTCAATGAATGGCTTACAGCATGAACAAACAGCAAGAATTCAAGCCAAAATAGATTCTGCCTTAGAATTATTTGGATTAACTGCTACTCATAGCATAGCGAGAGGAGAAAACACGGCTAAATCAGTCTGTTCTTCTATCCGGTTTGCTGAATACTTCCATTTCTATATCAAGCAGCCTAATGTTCCCTTAGTCATTCCTAGTTTTATATTGCAAGGTTCAGTAGATATTAGGGCGGCTTACTTAGCTGGATTAATGGACAGTGATGGAGCAATTAATAATCGCCCTCCTCATTTAGTTACCTCAGTTTATCGCTCATTTATCCGACAAGTAGGTGCTGTTTTATCTAGTTTGGGTATTGCTGGTAGAACAAAAACGATTCGTCCCCAAAAGCAAGAATGGCAAATTAAGTACAATTTGACCATACCAGCCCTCAAAGAACGTTATAACGCCTTAATTGCTCCTCATTCAGTCAAGGGAGAACTGCGTCAGGGACTGAAAATGTATGGTTTTACTGTTCCTGGTGCAATTATGCGTGAGGCTTATACCTACAGCGAAATGCGAGAAATGGGTTTTCAAGGTTCTCGTACCGTTGATAGTAATTATGAACGCTATATTGCTGAAGCTGATATCACACTAGATATTCCTGTCACTGTTAAAGGTTTAGGCAGTTACGATCATGTTCATACTTATGACATTGAAGTAGAAGAAGCTCATTGTTTCTACTGTGATGGTTATTTGACTCATAACAGTGCCGGCATGAGACAGTTCATTTCAGAAGATCAACAAGGTGCAACAGCAAAGGATAACCTCTGGCAACAAGGTGAAGATGGTAACTGGCGCATAGATCCAGAACGGGATGCTTTACGCATGGCCAACCATACTAGAGTCTTCCACCGTAAACCCACCTTAGAAGAATCTATCGCCGCCGTTCAAAAACAATATTACAGTGGTGAAGGTGCAATTCAATGGGCTGGTGAAGCAGTAGCAAGAGCTAATATTGATTTACTCAATACCCCAGAACTGAAAAAAGACTTTTTGCAAGCTTACCAACAAGGAAAAGCTAAAGCATGGATACAAGAACATCACCCAAAAATTGATGAAAAAGAATTAGAACATCGTTTAGGGCGCTATGGCCTCAACCCGTGTGGTAAATAATTATACTTGCCTCACGTAAAAAATCCGGTAAAATCGGTGAAAGCTGAGATTGCTAATGCCGAGGTAAGTACAGGAACTAAAAAGCCTGTAACACCGTAGAGAGTAGAAGTTGAACCTCCGATGGAGAATATAAGACTTCCACGAGTGCCGGACTATAGGAAACTGTAGAAAATGTACTCCGAGCTAGTGCGAATCAAAGCACTAGAACTAAAGGATAAAGAGCCTTTAGGATAACAAAACTGGAAATAATTGGTACTAACTTCCACTGTAACTTGGCAGAGTTACACTTAAACCAACTAGATCCTGATAACTACAAAGAACAAGAAGAAGCATTCAAAGCTGGTGCTTTATCTGTTGCTGCATTATTAAACCATCACTTCCAAGAACCCCGCTATCAATATAGTCGGGAACTTGATCCTATTGTTGGTGTATCCTTCACTGGTTTATTCGACTTCTTTGTTCATGCTTTTGGTGTGGAATGGTTACGCTGGTGGGAACAAGGAAGGCCTGAAACCCCAGAAGGATTAATATTCAAACGTGGTGAGCAAAAATACCTGAGCAAATGGAAAGAAATAGTACATAAAACCGTTTGGGAATATTGCGACAAACATGGTATTAAACGCCCCAACCGTTGTACAACTGTGCAACCAGCAGGGACAAAATCCCTTTTAAGTGGAGCATCTCCCGGTTGGCATCCCCCCAAAGCGCAAAGATTTATTCGGCGGATCACTTTCGGTAAAAATGATCCTGTAGCCTTGGCTTGTATAGATTATGGGTATAATGTTGTACCATCTCAATCTGATAAAGATGAAAATGGTAACTTACTCAATGATCCTTTTGATCCTCGTTGTACAGAATGGTTAGTGGAAATACCCGTTGCTGTATCTTGGGCAGATTTACCAGGAGCAGATGTGATTGATGTATCTAAGTTTTCTGTATTGGCACAGTTGGATTTTGTCATGCAGGTGCAGAAGTTTTATACAACTCATAACACTTCAGCTACTTTAGAATTACGTTCTGAAGAGGTGGAAGTTTTGGGTACACACATCTATGAAGCTATCCAAAACGATGAGGGTTATATTTCCGCAGCTTTGTTAGCGCGGTTTGACGACATTCAAACCTTCCCTCGTTTACCTTTTGAACCGATAGATAAAGAAACTTATGAGCGTTTGTCTGTTGAGGTAAAAGGGAGACGGAAAACCGATGATTTCTGTAGTGCTTTAAGTCGTTATGATTTAGGGGAAATGCCAGAAGCAGGGCCTAGCGGTTGTGACTCTGATAAGTGTATGTTTCCTGAACAGTCACCTTCATAAGATGAGGGGGTGATGGGGAGAGGGGGAGTTGGTGAGAAAATTCCTCGTTCCCATACTCTGTATGGGAATGAATTCCTAAAGGCTCTGCCTTGACCTCTATTAGAAGATATGACTTACGCACAAGCTATGGAATAAACGAATCACCCCAGGCACAGAAAACACAAAGGAATGAGGGTTACATGAGATGTTTTGCATGAGTCTTCAGAAGAGTCAAAGACTCTGTACTGCATTCCTAGTCTGGAGACTAGGAACGAGAGTAAAATTCTTTCCCAGTCACCAATCACCAATCACCAATCACCAATCACCGATACCCCTTACTTCAAATTTTTACTTCAATCACATGAGTGGAACTTACCCATTCTCCTGTTTCGTTGTAAGTACGAATTAAACGTTGTCTTTCGTTTTCTCTAACTAACCAACCAGCTTCGACAATGAAGGGTTTTCTTAATTGGAGTTGGGAGGGAACATTACTAGAAATTCCGTCGGGTAACAAGAGAATTTCTTGGGTATTTCCCTCTTTTTCAAAAATTAGTTTTTTATCTGCTATTTTGGCTGTTGATGTGATAGTTTTCTCAGCAAATGTTAGTGTTTGCTCTACATATTCATTGTTTATTTCTTTAATTTCTAAATAACTGTTACTCCTTTCTGAAGGTCTCATGTCTGAATAGACTGTATAGGCTTTTCCTTCCCATTTACCAATTAGTTGTTCTACTGTTAATGGTGGACGTTCAATAGCATCTGTGCCACTGCGAAATTCTCTAATTAAGGTTAAATTACTGAAGTTTCCTTGTTTATCAAATAATTGCACCAAGCGCGATCGCCTGTCATTATCTACAAAACCATATTCTGCTCCGAATTCTGTAAATGGTGCTAGTTGTAATGAGCCTTTAGAAAAAGATCCATTCTCAAAAAATATATTTTGTCTGCCTATAGAACGATATTCTTGTTGATAATCTTGTGTAGGTTTACTATCATAACCACCCTCACCAAAACGCCTAATTCTAAACATTACAACTTGATTATTATCAAATGCTTCTAAATTTAAAATACTAGGAGTGGAATTAAGTATTTCGACCTTGGGAGATATCTGCGTAAATGAACCCCGCCATTCACCCAAATTTTTGAGAAAGTTTTCCCAGTTATTAGCCATATAAATTTATTGGTTTATTGAAATTGCTTATTATATGCTAATACATATTTAACACGAATAGACCTTAACTCTATAATTTATGGCTTCTGGAGAATCTGTTAAGATTAGTAAAGAATTAATAATTTTACGGCAATACTTGGAGAATGTAATGTTTATTAGTGAATTATCACCTCTATTCAAAGAACTAACCGAACATCCTGTATCATTTATGGGTGGTTTTGTTTCTGGTGTTCTCAAGCTTAACTTAAACGAAGATCCCGTCAAGACTTGGCTAAACAAATACAATTCTTCAGAGGTATCATCTACAACTCTCCCCAAAGCAGAGAATAGTAAAAATTCCGGTCCTCAAAGAATTTCTATTGACTAAACAAAGGTTTTATCGTTAGCCACTCTAGGCTAACGGTTGATGTAGAGTCATTCTTATACCCTAGTTCAGTCACACTGAAAAGCTGTAACTGTACTGAAATTTTGACTGACAAATGTTGGAAGCAGACTTAGTTGGAAATTCACAAGGTATATAAATTTGTCTTATAACTCTTTGTAAAATACCATACTATGGAAAATGTCACGATCAGTTATCATAATTGGCAGATGCGTTTGTTCAGTTTAATGGCAAATTGGCTATTTAGATATAGTAAATTCCTATAGCTATAATCCTACCACTTTTGCCATCTATAAATCACAAGTAACTGTGCCAGGCTTACAGTTTACTACATCCCAATTTATAGCTGAATCATCGCGTTTTGTCGAAAATTACATGACTAATAATGACTATCTACGTTGGAAATCTTTCTTACCGCGCCACTGAAGCAGACTTAAGAGCCGTGTTTGCTGAGTACGGTGAGGTTAAAAGAATTGTCTTACCCACAGACCGTGAAACTGGAAAGATGCGGGGATTTGCTTTTATTGATATGAGCGAAGACGCACAAGAAGAAGCTGCGATCGCAGAATTAGACAGTGCGGAATGGATGGGTCGTCAATTAAGAGTTAATAAAGCTAAACCTCGGGAGGATAACCGACGAAATAGTTATTCTTAAAAATATTATTAAGAATAGCATTATAATATCGTAGCAAAAGTTCCTACTTATACAGGTAGTAAATCGCTAAAAACTATTTCGCTATAAATCAATAAGAATTAGTCCGGCTAGGAAAATCATTGTAATTGATACTAGTCGGATTTTTTAAATAAGTAAGCTGTTACGCACCTAAATTAGATAATCTTAAAATAGTTAAGTCTTGTGGGGTAGACATCTTATCTGCCAGACTTACACAAATTAAATGCACAACAGCTTAGTCATGCAAAATAAATTTAATAGTTAGGAAAGGAAGTAGGGCTGATCAAAAATGTTATTATTTAATTACAATTCTCCCTATAGTCAATGATTTAAAGTTATAAATTATATATTAATTATTTAAAATTTTGCTCCCTAAGTCACAGGAACTAATCATTATGAATACACAAGAACTGTTCACTAAATATGCCAGAGGTGAAAGAAGTTTCAATGGAATTAAATTACCCTCTGCAAATTTACGGGGAGCTAACTTAGGTGGTATAGATTTTGCCAGAGCGGATCTCAGAGATGCTGATTTAACAGGTGCATCTTTAACAGGAGCAAATTTAAGTAAGGCAGACTTGAGAGGAACAAAATTAGAAAATGCCCATTTATCAGAAGTAATTTTATGTGGTGCAAATTTAACTCAGGCAATACTAACTAATACTCATTTGAATGAATCAGATTTGAGTGGTGCTTTATTAGCTGGTGCAGATTTATCTGATGCTAATTTACATCAAGCATCAATTACCGCAGCTAATTTACAAGGAGCAAATTTAAGTGGTGCAAAAATGGGTGGTGTGCGGATGTGGAAAGCTGATTTACAAGGGGCAAATTTAACAGGTGCTGATTTAAGTGAAGCTAATATGTGTGAAGTCAATTTAACCAGAGCTAACTTAAATGCCACGGATATGAGTGAGACTTTTTTAACTGGGGCAATTATGCCAGATGGTAGTATTCATAGTTAATGTTGTTGGGTAACTAATACAGCAGAATGTAGAATGTAGAATTTAGAGGTCAGGATTAAAACTGGGTTTCTGTGTAGGTTTCAATTTTGATTCTGTACCTTATTTAACTGTTAAGCTGCTGTGCAGCTAAATTGGATATTATGGGCTGGAAGAAAATATACTGGAAACGCTCTTAAATTTTGACTTTTGACTTTTGACTTTTGACTTGCTGTTGTGTATTTAAAATGCAAAACAGCTTATCTCCACTCACCCTGAACCGTAAAAGCTGCCCAAAAATCAGGTTTAGAAAACTTGTTCTATTTCTGAACTTTTCGGAAGTTCATAACTGGTCATTCCGGTTTTAGAAACTGCCCACAGATAACTTTTATCTTCACCGAGAGAATATTCTAACAGCAGAGTATTTTCATCTAAAACCTGTTGTTGAATTTCCTTTAAACTCAGAGGTTGAGGTTGAGTAATAGCTGCATAACGGGGACTATTGATGCGAATTTGGGTTTGAATCTTTTCATATTCTTCAACAAGATTTGCAATTTCTGTTTCAATTGCTTGTTTTTGTGCAGGTGTATATTTACCGCTGAGTAATTGCACTCGCCGTTTTTCAGTTTGTGCTAATTGTTGTTTTATGTTCTCTTCTGCTTGCATTAATTTAGCATCAACCCCGGTTCTAATATCTGTATTCGCTTCGGAAATTAATTCCAATAAACTCCTAGCGCGGGAACTTTCACTAACTTGTAATGCTAAGGCATCGTAACCTTTTGATGGTTGTTTTTTATGTAGTTCCATTAAGAGGTCAATATAGAATTTGTAGTAACCTTGAACAGTGGAAAAATAAGAAGTTCGTAGATTTTGATTGGTGATTTTTGTGCGTAGGTCTTCAATAATATTGATGGCTGATTGTATTTGAATCAAGGCTGCATTTAACTTACCTTGACTACGTTGCAGATAGGCAAGATGCCATAGAGTATTAGCTTCCCCACCCCTATCCCCCACTGCCCTATCAAGGGGCAAAGCTTGGTTGTAGAACTGCAATGCTTTCTGCTTTTCTCCCAGGTCGGAGTAGACACCTCCAATATTGTTGAGGGTGGTAGCTTCCCCGCCCCTATCCGCCACCACCCTTTTGAGGGGCAAAGCTTGATTATAAAATTGCAATGCTTTCTGCTTTTCTCCCAAGGAGTTGTAGATATAGCCAATTTCATGAAGAGATACAGATTGTGAACGTTTTTCTCCAGCTTCTTGATAGAGTTTAGCTGCTTCTTGAAATTTAGGAATTGCTTGTTTAAATGACTCTGCTGTTTTTTGTTTAAATAGTTCTCCACCCTCTGTAAAGGCTTTATCAGCCGCAGCTTTGATATCTGTGTTCTGTGGTTGCTGGGCTATGGTTTTGGTGTTTGTGGGTGTGGCAGTTACAGGTGCAGAGAGGAATAAAATACTGATAATTCCTGGTAGGGAAATGAGTTTGAATAATATTAATAATATTTGTTTATGGTTGGTTGTCATGACTGTACCTATTTTTTTATTATTTTCAGGACTTACGCGTATAAATCAAGGAATATCAAACCTCAGAGGAAGCAGAGAACACAGAGGAATAGAAGTTTGAGAGATATTTTGCGTAAGTCCTATTCATAAACAAAACCAGATTTTGAAACTGTTTCTGTAATTGGCTTTTAAAGACCTGAATACTTACCTTGTTGATTTGGGCAATCGTAGTGGCAACCTGGTTGGTTTCCTGAATACAGGCAAAAAAATGTCTTCTTCCCTGAATATAGGAAAAAAACTTTCTTGTGTTCTAAAATTTACAGGCAATCGTTCTGGCAACCTGGTTGGTAATGCTTTATATGGAGGCGATGCTTGGTTGTAGTATGACAATGCTTTCAGCTTTTCTCCCAAGGAGTAGTAGACATTACCAATGTTGTTCAGGGTGGTAACTTCTCCATCTCTATCCCCCAATGCTTTATATAGAGGCAATGCTTGGTTGTAGTATTCTAATGCTTTTTGCTTTTCTCCCAAAGAGTCGTAGACACTACCTATGTTGTTGAGGGTGTTAGCTTCTTCATCTCTATCCCCCAATGCTTGATATAGAGGCAATGCTTGGTTGTAGTATGACAATGCTTTTTGCTTTTCTTCCAGGTCGTCATAGATATTACCAATGTTGTTGAGGGTGATAGCTTCTCCATCTCTATCCCCCAATGCTTTGTATAGAGGCAATGCTTGGTTGTAGTATGACAATGCTTTCTGCTTTTCTTCCAGGTCGGAGTAGACTACACCAATATTGTTGAGGATGATAGCTTCTCGATGTCTATCCCCCAACTCCTGGAATATTGGCAATGCTTGGTTGAAGGACTCCAATGCTTGCTGCTTTTCTCCTAGTGAGTTGTAAATAGTACCAATGTTTCCGAGGGTGTTAGCTTCTCTATCTCTATTCCCCAATGCTTTATATAGAGACAATGCTTGGTTGTAGTATTCCAATGCTTGCTGCTTTTCTCCTAGTGAGTTATGAATAGTACCAATATTGTTAAGGATAGTCGCTTCCTTGCTTTTATCTTCGACTACCCTGAATATAGACAATGCTTGGTTAAAAAACTCCAATGCTCTCTGGTATTTTCCTAGTGATTTATAAGCACTACCAATGTTGTTAAGGGTAGTAGCTTCCATGCTTTTATCCCTGAATGCCCTGAATATAGGCAATGCTTGGTTGAATAACTCCAATGCTTTATCCGGTTTTTCTAAGAAGTTGTAAACACTACCAATATTGTTGAGGGTAGTAGCTTCCATTCTTTTATCCCCTAGCATCCTTAATATAGGCAATGCTTGGTTGAAGAAGTCCAATGCTTTCTGCTTTTCTAGCAGGAAGCGGTAGACTGTGCCAATATTGTTGAGGGTGGTAGCTTCCATTTTTTTATCCCCTAGCATCCTTGATATAGGCAATGCTTGGTTGTAGAATACCAATGCTTTCTGCTTTTCTCCAATATCAGAGTATACATTACCAATTACAACTAGACAAATAGCTTGTAAATTAATCTTTCTAGCTTGCTCATAGAGTTGCGCTGCTGCTTGAAATTTAGGAATTGCTTGTTTCAATGAATCTGCTGTTCTTTGGTTAAATAGTTCTACACCCTCTGCAAAGACTTTATCAGCCGCAGCTTTGATATCTGTGTTCTGTGGTTGCTGGGCTATGGTTTTGGTGTTTATGGGTGTGGCGGTTACAGGTGCAGATAGGAATAAAAGACTGATAATTCCTGGTAGGGAAATGAGTTTGAATAATATTAATAATATTTGTTTGTAGTTGGTTGTCATGACTGTACCTATTTTTTTATTGTGTTAACTAATCGGGGTAAATCTAAAATCTAAAATCTAAAATCTAAAATTATTTGACCTCAAAGGCATGGAAATTTTTTGATTTGCCAGTCCCTAACCATAGAAATCCTCATCTAGAATTTGCTCAATGGAAAAAGGACAACTCATGGGATACTCACTCTCTTGGGGTAAACGAATCCCAAATTTAGCTAGTTTACCCTCCTTAATTGCCAACTTACGACCATCAGGATAGGCTTTGTCTACAGCTTCTGTCAAAAAACTTTTCAGAGATGGGGTATCTTCCAGATTGTCCAGAACCCTTTGACGATGTTCAACCACAGAACTATACCAACTTGTTTTCATCGTATTGGGTACATCATTCTGAATTTTGAGTTTGAGTAATTGAGCCAATAATATTTTGAGATTGCTTTTGAGTGCATTTTTTTCTGATTTCCCCAAATCCACTAACTCCTCAATCAAATGCTCAATATCCAGCGACCCAAATTCACGATTTTGTAACTGCTGAATAGTTTTTTCAATCCATAATTGTAAATCTCTATCATATAGTTTATTAGACATATTTGAAGTCTACTCCCAATAATTAGCACTGTTTTAATTTTAACTTAATTCAAACTTGACGTAATACCATTCCTATTGGTGTTAACTGAACTTGTCACCAATGATGACGGCGTTATATCGAATCTTTCTTAATTACCCATCAACCCTGAATCATCCCACCCCGCCAAAGCGGCACTTTGTCTCCCCTCCCCGTCAACGGGGAGGGGTAAAATGGCTGTGGGAAAAAACTTGAGCCTAAGTTGACACTAATGTCCCATTCCTGTTTTCACAACTCCCTCAGTAGTTGGTTTTCCTACTAACCCAATTCTATCTACTAATTTAACTTTACCATTACCACCCATAACGTTAAATAGGGATCTAAATTGACCTGAATTTGACCCCTGACTTTAATTAAATTCACAAGAGGCAATTAAACTTCCGGTTCAACACCCAAAGCACGTAATTGAGCAATCAAACGTTCATTTTTCAGTTTTTCCTGTTCAGCTTTTAGCCTTTCTTGTTCAGCTATTTCATGACCAGTTAATAATAAATTACCTTGTGAATCCCACCAACGCAACCAAGGTAAATCTACAGTTTGATATTCACCTTGCCATAAACCTAACTCAACTCCTAAAGGTGGAATTGAATAATGTCCTCGTTCATTTGTTGCTAATAATTGATATTTTCCTCCAATTAATTCATACATTTCTAAACTGTTTTTATTAACTTCGTAAATTCCATAAAAAGGAGTCCGAATTACCTGTTCATAAATCCAAAATTTGCCCTTCCAAGGCGTTTTATCTCTTTCTTCTTCTCCATTTCCAGACACAAATTCTAAGATAATTGATGGGGCAATAAATTCTTGCCACAGAACATAGGAACGTCGTGTTTGTCCATTTAAGGTAGGTGGTACATGAGCTACATAAAACCAGTCAGGAGCTTCCGCACCCCGTTCTGGAGGGTCCATAATTCTCCAGTAGATGCCTAAATCTTGTCCAATACAATATTGATTATCAGGATGTAATTCCTGGAGAATGGGTTTAATGGAATCAGTAAGCAAGATGCTTTGAGGATGTTCTTGCCAGTTTTTCACGAAAGTACCATCTGATTCTGGAAGTTGAGTATGATCTGGAAGTGAGGTTTGTGTTGTAGGGATATTATTAGTAGAAATCATATACCCTCCTTGATAATGAGGTTTGTTTTATTTTAGCATTCAGCAATCAGCGGTCAGCATTCAGGTTTAAAATTTTAACTCATTATTATAAAAAATAGGTACACAATTCTCTAAGTTTAATTAGGGTTTGCTGAATAAACATGAAAACTTTACAAGAAGAGGATTTTAGACGATTTGAAATTGAAAAAGTGCAAGTTTTTAGGTGTTAGTCACTCGAAAACCGTGCATTTAAATTGGATTCAAAGGGAAAATTTTTCCTATCCAACTCTTGAAACTGTCACCCTTCGGGTTCGCCACTTGCTTTATGCCGGGGAACCCGTCCACCGCAGTGGCTCACCTGTCACCTGTCACCTGTCTTCACGACAAGACTTTTTCAGCAAGCCCTAATTAGTGACAGATGATGGTTTAAACGCTAGTTTGAAACCTAATACTGCTGCTATCAAGGAATTTTTGAAACGCAGTATTACCAGTAGGGAAAGAAAAAAGCGAGATACCATTATATCAACCACCCCAACACCCCCAAAACCAATAAAACCACCATCAACCAATCCCCAAAACGCACATAAAAAGTCCGACTTTGACGAGGATAAATAACCTCTGCGTGGGTTTCATAACTGTTATATCCAGACTTCCACAAAGTTATCCCATGCGGATCAACAAAAGCAGAATAACCAGTATTTGTAGCCCTCACAGCCCATCTATCAGTTTCAATTGCTCGCATGATATCCTGAGCATGATGTTGATCTGCCATAGCTTGAGTATAATGAGCATCATTAGAAGAACTTAAAATAAATTCTCCCCCATTTGCAGCCTGATATCTAAATATTTCCGCAAACGCAGATTCATAACAAATACCCACAATTGCCCTACCTAAAGGAGTATAAAAAACTTGATTTTTGTCCCCATGAATTTGATGTTCATCTAAAGGTGATAAACGTTCTACTAACCCACCAATAATTTCCTCAAAAGGCACAAATTCCCCCAAAGGCACAAGTTTTGATTTATCATATCTGCTTGTAACTTCACCTTCACCATTCACACTAAACAAACTGTTAGTATAACTTTTCCCGGTTCTACCAAAAGCACCTAACCAAGCAACTACTTTCTTTTCTTTAATATCATTTAATAAACGTATTTGATCAAAATCACTATTATATAAAGGTAAAGCAGATTCAGGAGTTAAAACCCCATCCACACCTTGATTTGCCAATTCTAAATACCCATCAGTATAATTCCTAATAGCTATTCTAGATCCTTGGGGTAGGATCTTAATTTCATTAGGAATATTCCCCTGAATAACCCCTATTTTCAACCCTGAACCTTCCTGACTATTCAAAGGTTGAGAATAAAGACTAAACCCCAAAACATGAGAAATAACTAATAGTATTACCGCCGAAGTCAAGTATTTATTAACAAACCCCAAAGACACATAAATTCTCCTTTCCTCCTCTGCGTCTCTGCGTCTCTGCGTGCCAAAATAAATCCAAGACTCAGCAACCAACCCATTCACCCCCACAATAACCGCCGTCACCGCACTCGGCCCAGAAAGTTGCCCCAAATGCAGAATTAGCAAATTATGCGGAGACTGAGTGTAAGATAAAGAACTCCACCATAAAGATCCAGAACTCCACAAACCTTCCAACCCGCACCATAAAGCAGTCCCAATTAAAACCCTTAACCAAGGCTTTTGCTTATCCAACCGCACCATCAAAAATGCCCACAGAGAAACCAATAAACCTCCCCAAAGGCTAATAAATGTCCAGCAAAAGATAGTAATAAATAAACTCGGCCACCAGGGTACACCTAACCAATTCATCGGGTGAATACCAGTGATCCAAAATAGGGCAATTCCATGATAGGCGATCGCCCAAATTAAAGCGGGGAGGATGGGGAGGTGGGGTGATGTATGTTTAACGACTATTATCCAGAGGGGTGCGAGGGCTACCCAAGCGAAAAACCAGCATTCAAAGGGGGCCACTGTTACCCCCATTAATATTCCGCTAGCTAAAACAACTAGGTAAGGGAGTAAGAATTTTAACTTCTCCCTGATTTTATTATTCTGTTTCTTCAGCATCTCCAGCATCGGCGGGAACTACTGCTACCCCTGTAATTGCATCATCTTCGTCTAACTTTTGTACTCTTACTCCGGTTGCTGTCCGTGATTGTACAGAAATTGCGTTGACGGTTTGACGAATAATGATACCACGATTTGTCGCCATCATTATTTCTTCATCGGGGTGAACTATTCGCAGGGTGGCTAGTTGATCCTTGCTTTTGCGGTTTTTGAACTTGGTAGCGGTAATACCCTGTCCGGCGCGGTTTTGCAGTCTAAATTGCCCCACTGGTACACGTTTGCCATAACCTCCGGTGGTGATAATTAACACCCAAGGTCCGATGCTGTTGGGGGTTTCTGCGGTTTCTTCACCGTTTTCTTCAATGTCTATGATTTCTTCTTCTATGTCTGCTTCTGCATCTGTGTTGAGGGTGTCAAGCACAGCAGCGGGGAGTATATCCATTCCTACCAGTTCATCACCTGATTTCAACTTCATGGATTTTACCCCACGAGTAGCTCTACCTAAAGGACGTAGTTGATCATGGGTGCAACGGAAGTGGATGGCCATACCATGACGTGAACCGATGATGATACTGTCTTCTACTCTGGCACGTCTTACCCACCGTAGTTGATCACCTTCTTCTAAAGATATGGCGATTAAACCGTTGGAGCGAATGTTACTAAATGCTGCTAATGCGGTTTTTTTGATGTTACCGCCTTTGGTGAGCATGACTAGAAATTCTTCTTCGCTAAATTCACTCACAGGAACGATGGAGGTAATTTTTTCTTCCTTGGGGATGGGTAACATTTGCACGATGGGTGTACCTCTACTGGTGCGAGAACCCAAGGGTATTTGATAGGTTTTCAGGCTGTAGACTACGCCGCGATCGCTAAAGAATAAAACGCTATCATGATCACAGCAGGTTAAGAAATGTTCGATGGTGTCATCATCTTTAACTTTAGCTCCGGCTTTACCTCTGGTGGCACGGTTTTGAGCTTCAAAAGTGTTAACGGGCATCCGTTTGATGTAACCTTGTTCTGTTAATAGAATCAGAACTTTCTCGTTAGCAATTAAATCAATGTCGTCTATATCCCCTTCTCCGTGGGTAATGACGGTGCGTCTGGGGGTAGCAAACTGGGTTTTAATTTGGGTAATTTCGGTTTCAATGATATCTAGTACCCGTTCCCGGCGATCTAGGATATCTCGCAAGTCTGCAATTTGTACTTGCAATTCTTCGTGTTCTAAGCGAATTTTATCAGCTTCTAAGGCTGTTAACCGCCGTAGCTGCATTTGGAGAATGGCATCAGCTTGAACTTCCGAAAGTCCATAGTTATTGATTAATTCACCTTTGGCTGTGGGTGCATCGGGGGCGCTACGAATGAGGCTAATAATTGCATCCAAATGGGATAAAGCAATTAACAAACCTTGGAGTAAATGATCTCTTTCCTCAGCTTTTCTGAGTTGATAAAGAGTCCTTCTATTGATAGTTTCTATGCGAAAGTCTAAGAAGACGTTGAGGAAATTTTTCAGGGTGAGTATTTGAGGTTCTCCGTTTACCAACGCCAACATATTCGCGCCAAAGTTGGTTTGGAGTGGAGTTTGTTTGTAGAGATTATTTAAAACTACGCGGGGGTAAGCATCCCGTTTTAATTCAATCACGATCCGCATTCCATCGCGATCGCTCTCATCTCTGATATCTGCAATCCCTTCGATTTTTTTATCATTGACCAATTCAGCGATTTTTTCAATCAATGCAGCCTTGTTGGTTTGATAGGGTAATTCAGTAACAATGATTGCGTCTCGATCTGGACGGTTACGTTGTTCGATGGTTTCAATGGTAGCTACACCCCGCATGGTAATTGAACCTCTACCAGTGGTGTATGCTTCCTTAATGGCAGATGTTCCCAGAATTTGCGCTCCGGTGGGAAAATCTGGCCCGTGAACATACTGCATTAACTGTGCATCGGTAATTTCCGGGTTGTGAATTAAAGCCACTAACCCATCTATCAGTTCTCCCAAATTATGGGGGGGAATATTAGTTGCCATTCCCACAGCAATACCGGAAGAACCATTCAACAGTAATTGGGGAATACGGGAAGGTAAAACCGTGGGTTCTTGCTGCGAACCATCGAAGTTATCTACAAAATCTACCGTTTCAGATTCGATGTCTTGTAATAAAGCCGCACTGGTTAAAGCCTGGAGACGACATTCTGTGTAACGCATGGCCGCCGGTGGATCATTGTCAATCGAACCAAAGTTCCCATGACCATTAATTAAGGGCGATCGCATAGAAAAATCCTGTGCCATCCGCACCAGGGCATCATACACTGCGGTGTCGCCGTGGGGGTGATATTTACCTAAAACTTCCCCCACCACACGGGCGCATTTTCTAAAGGGGCGATCATGTAATAACCCTAACTCGTGCATAGCATAGAGAATGCGACGATGCACAGGTTTAAGACCATCCCTGGCATCTGGCAGCGCCCGACCAACAATTACGCTCATGGCGTATTCCAGATAAGATCGTGACATTTCTTGTCTCAAATCTGTCGGGATAATCCGCTCCTGTGAGGTTGTCATAACCTGCAAAACTCCAAAAATCGTAGATTTTAGCTTTTTTACTTGACAAAGTACAAAATTATCTCAAATGAATCTTGAAAAATTGTCATATTTTACTATAATTTTATCATAATCTTGGCTGTATTTGTGGTCATTATGCCTAAAGATAAAGATCATTCCTGAACACATAACAATTGATTATTTTTATAAGATGTAGTTCTTATCTCTATTCATCAGTTTTATCTGTACAAATAATTCATTTTTCTACAAAAAATAAGGACAAAAAAGTAGAAATTTAAACCATCAAAAAGGAATGTTTTTGACTTTAAATAGGGAACAGGGAATAGGGAATAGGGAATAGGAGAAAGAAGAAATATTTTGTAATAATGCTCAAAAATCTGGCTTATTTCTTATGTATAGTCAGCTTCCTAAAACTATTGAGACTTACGCAAAATATCTCTTGTAACCCTCTTACCTTCCTTTCCTTTGCGTCCTTCGTGGTTCATTCTTCCGTAACTTCTGCGTAAGTCCTGACTATTTTAACTTGATTGTGCTTGCATATTGGGTACTGAAAAACCTTGCATTTACAGCAACAAAATCTTGTGGTGTAGACATCTTTCCTGCCAACTTTGTACCTCACAAAACGATCAAACCAGCAATCTAAAATATTAAATTATGGAGATTACGATAAATACCTGGTTGACAAGATAATTCTTCATGAGTTCCCGTTTGCATAATTTTACCATGATCTAAAACAATGATTTGATCACAATCCCGAATAGTGCTAAGACGATGGGCAATAATAATACAAGATATACCCCGGCGACGTAAATTACGATCAATCATTAATTCTGTTTCTGCATCCAAAGCACTTGTAGCCTCATCTAATATCAAAATTGCTGGATTTCTGACTAAAGTCCTAGCAATTTCTAAACGTTGTCTTTGCCCACCACTAAGATTTAAACCCTGCTCTGTTAACTGAGCATCATAACCACCAGGTAACGACATTATCAAACTATGAATTTCAGCATCTTGACAAGCTTTAATCAAATCATCATCTGATACAGTTTCATCCCAAAGAGTTAAATTATCCCTAACTGTTCCCGTAAATAAAAATATATTTTGCTCTACCATTGCTAAGGAATGAGCTAATACTAAACGCGGGATTTTAGGGCGAGGTAAATTATCAAATAAAATTTCTCCTTGCCAAGGATGATAAAGACCGGTAATTAATTTACTAATTGTAGATTTACCAGAACCACTACTTCCCACTAATGCCACTCTTTGTCCAGGATAGACAATTAAATTAAAATCTTCAATTAAGGGTTTTTCTAGATTAGAAAAGCCAAAAGTAAGATGACGTAATTCTACTTTTCCCTGTAAAAATAAAGGTATATTTTTTTCACGTTTGTGGATATCTAATTCTCGCACAACTGAAAAATCCACAGGATTATTTAAAACATCATCAAGACGATCTAAGTCAGCTTCTAATAACTGTAAATTAGCAACAAAATTAACTAATTTATTGATAGGTTGCAAAAAACTAACTGCTAAAATTTGATAAGCAGTTAACATTCCTATACTCATACTACCAGACATAACTCGCCAACCACCTACTAATAAAATTGCCGTAGTAGCGAGATAACTCAACATGGTTGGTAGTATTTGCAAATATAAATTTTGTAAATCTAGTTTTTGTTTAGCATTATGAAATTTGGTATAGTATCCAGTAAATTTAGTAAACAAACTAGATTCTCTTCCTGATGCTTTGATAGTTTCTAAATTTTGAATCCCACTGGTTGTGAATCCATAAAGTTGATCCCGTTCTTGGCTAACTTTCAAATTAGTATCAATGCGGAATTGCTGTGCTAACTGTAAACTGACTACATTAAATATGGCAAAACCAATTGTCATTATTGTTAGTGATTGATCATAAATTAACATAATAACTGCATAAAACCCCAGCATTAAAATGTCAATTAACGTGATACTAATTTTGTCTAAAATATTGACTAAATTTCTATTTAAACTCACTCGATTACTAATATCACCTGTAAAACGTTGGGCATAAAAACCCATCGGCAAACGGAGAATGTGCCAGATAAAGTTACCAGTCATTACCAGTAGTAATTTAATTGTTAATCGGCGTAAATATAGTAATCTTAGCCAATCTGTTAAGGTTTGAAAAATAGCATTAATTACTATTGCCAATAACAAAGGTACAAGCCATTCCTGACGTTCCTGAATCAGAATTTCATCAGTAAAAAACTGTAAAAAAACTGGTAAAGCTAATCGTGGGAGAGTGAGAATAAAACCAGCTAATACAGATAAAAAAATTACATCATATGAGCCTTTCAACCGCTGATGTAAAGCCAAAATAGTATTTCGTCTTTTTCCTCCTGCCTGAAAATTTTCCCCTGGTTCTATAATTAAAACAATTCCTGTATAAGCTTCATTAAATTCTTGTTTGGAAACTTTGCGTCTACCACTAGCAGGATCATTTAGATAAACCCAATTGTGACTGAATCCTTCTACTACTAAAAAATGATTAAATTTCCAAAAAATTATATAGGGAACAGCAACTTTTTCTAAAGCTTCCAAACCTTTTTTATAACCTTTTGCTTCCATCCCATACCGTCGAGCAGCTTTGAGGATATTTGCGGCTTTACTACCGTCTCTGGATACTCCACATTCTTGACGTAGTTCCGCTAATGGCACAATTAATTGATAATAAGCCAGAATAATTCCTAGTGATGCTGCACCACATTCTGTAGCTTCTATTTGCAGAACAATAGGAGTTTTTACTTTCTTGAAAGTAGATGGGATAGTTTGCCATAAAGACTGAAAGGGTTTAATTAATACCACTCCATTCCCTCAAAAATGGTAATATGAATGAGATAGGTTGTCTTTGTTCTAAGGTAATTTTTGCTGTTGTGGTTGTACCAGGAGATAAACTTAAATCTTCTGGGCCTGTGGAAGTTGACCATTCATAACGACTAAAATTAGTTTGATTAGGTTTTAGTTCTGCCCATACTTCTATCTGTGGTTCTTGGTTGTTAGTAATTAAACTTTCTACTAATTCCACATTACCAAGTACATTAGCCGCACCTTGTTTAGTCACAGGAAAGGGAGAAACAGATATTACTTGAGCAATAATTCCTCCAAATTGTTCTCGCTTCACAGGAGAGGGAGTAATTTGTATCTCCATTCCCGGTTTAATTTTTTTGGCATCTTCGACATTAAAATATGTCACTCCTAATAATTTATCTCCTGTTCCGGATTTAATTTCCATAGAGCCAATTTTAATTCCCGGATTAACTATTTGTCCATCATTGATAGTTAGTTCCAAGATACATCCACTATAGGGACTTTTAATAATACTATTCCTTTTTAATTGCTGTTCTAAGGTTTCAATTTTTTGTTGCACTTGCAATAGCTGATTTTTTCTATCAGTTACCACTGATAGTTCTGCTTGTGTCAGACTTTTTTCCTCAGTATCAATTTGTTGAATTTTGATTTTAATCTCAGAGATATTATTAAGGCTATCAGTATATTGTTTTCTAGAATTTGTGGATTCTACTTCTATTTGTTTGAGTTGAGTTTGTAGCTCAGATATTTGTTGGAGGTTTTGTTGATACGTTTGTTCAGCTTCCAAAACTATATCTTGGGCAATAGCTCCTTTGCTAAGTAATTCCCTTCTGGTTTGTAGTCTTTCATTAAAAACTGGGATTAAAGCTTTTGCATCTTGTAAACTTTGTTGTACACTGATTCTTTTTTGTTGGATCGCACTATCAGTTGTTTGCCGGAGTAGAGCAATTAATATTTGATTATCTTGTAATTGCTGTTGTAAAATTGCTCGTTTTTCTTGCAATGCTTGCAGTTGTAAATTATTCTTTTGCTGTTCTAACTCAATGAAGTTTTGATTTTGTTGTTGTAATATTCTCAAGTTTAATTTTTCTTGTTGGAGTTCTTTTTTAATGGCAATTGGATCAAGTAAGGCGATGATTTCTTGTGGTTCATCAATTTGATTGTTATTATCTTTTTGAACGCAATCTCCTACATTCACTTTGATTTGTTCTAATTGCCCTGCAATTGGTGATTGTATTTCAACAACCCGTCGAGGATAAATTAATACTCCTTTCCCACTAGCAAAAACAGGAATTCTCGCAAACCATGCCCAAATAACTGTTAGTGTAAATAATATTACTAATACAGATAAATTTAACCAGTCCTGAACTTTAACAATATGAATCAATTGATCTAATTGATCTGGTGAAGATAATCTGTCTACTGCTTGCTGTCGGAATATTTTTTGCTCTTGATTTTGTTCTTGATCACTATTCATTGCTAATAACCAATATTGACTTGTTTCAATAACCAATCAAATCTAGTTGCTGCTAATGCAGTATTATCTAAGGTATCTAAATCTAATTCATCTTCATCTATAGATTCTAAGCTAAATTGATTGTTTAGATATGCTGTTTGACTAAAACCTATACTTACCATTCTTGCTCTTAATCTATCAGTTATTACTACTGTAATTGCTTGATAGAATCTTTTTGCAAAACTGGTATCTTGTTTGAGTTTTACCCTTAATTTATGTTGAGAAATTGATAGTAATGATGATTCAGTTGCTGTTTTGACAGTAGCAGAAGCTATTCCTGTATTCACAAATGACATTTCTCCTAGTATTTCACCTTGTGATAATTGAGCTAGTTCTTGGTTACAATTTTCTTGGTTGTCTATACTCTCAATTGAAACAACTAGTTTACCTTGTAAGAGAATATAGAAAGAATCTACTACTTCTTGCTGTTGAATTAACACCTCTCCTGGAGGATATTTTACCACCTTTCCTGTATTGAGTATCCAATCAATATCCAGATCATCTAAAACTGCAAATATAAATAAAACTTTTCTCAGTGGGGGGCTAGATAAAATTTGATGCTTGATGAATAAAGAGTTAACTGTTCTGAGTCGTTCAGATAGTAATATACAAAGACTATGATAAAAACGAGAAGCAAAGTCTAAATCATGATTGAGTTTAGATAATAACTGTTGATTTGATAGAGATAAAATTAATGTATTTTCTACAGCTTTGACAGTAGCTGATGTTGGTAGTTGATCTAAAAAAGAAATTTCTCCTAATATTTCTATAGGTTGGATAATTGAAATTTCCTGATCAAAATTATTTTGACTAGTTTCTGAACGTTGAGATAATAGTACAGATAGTGATCCTTGCAGAATAAAATGTATATGATTAATGTATGTTCCTTCTGCAATTAATACATCGCCAACAGCTAGTTTATGTTGTTTACCTTGTGACAACATCCATTGAATATCTTGCTCTTGTAAAACACCAAATTGGAAAGGTTTTAGTTTCATACCAATGATGATATAATTTTAAGTATTGAGATAATTAAAATACCACAAATAACTATTATTCAACAGAATTAGTTTGACAATCGGGATGGTTAAACGTTGAATCTTGTAGAGAAACATTTTGAGGCTTGGCAGTTAAAATCAATTTACCGTCGGCTGTTTTTACCAATCCCTGTGCTTCCTGAATTTGAATATGATCTTGTGCTGATTGCTGGTGATGTTGAGTTGTTATTTCTTGATTTGTGTGAGGGTGTTGAGACTGTTGGTTTTCATTGCGAGTTAACCATTCTAATATCCCTGATGAATTGGTAATTAAGTCTTGAGGTTCAGCAGCTATACCTCCTTTACCAGTGATCACAAAAGAACTATTTTCTAACTCTTCATTGGCACAAATATCTTTAGTAACCAATGATTCTGCATCTACTAAATTCCCAGGTAATTCCACTAATCCAGACGTAGGATCTATATCTGGAGTATTGATCTGAATATCCCCTGATAAACCAAATTTAGAAGAGGCAGTAATATCACTTCTTGGAGTTAATTGAGGCTGAACTTCTAATCCAAAAAGACTATTGCTGGTAATATTAATATTGCCTCCATTACCATCAAAAGCATTAGCAGTAATATCACTATTTTCCCCAGGGAAAGCAATCACAAAAGCAGCCTTAATATTCATATTACCACCATCCGCACCCGCACCATCCGCACCCGCAGTTGTGGTAATTTGACTGTTATTTCGCAATACTAATAAATCTTCGATTTCTAAAGTGAGATTACCTACATTGTCACTAATGGTTTTTGCAGAAATAAAGGCTTGATTACTTAAAGTTAAATTATCTGCTTTAATCTCAATATTTCCACCTTTACCACTACCTTGACTATCAACTTCTATACTTGCACTGTTTTGAAGAGTTAAGTTTTTAACATCAATGGCAATATTGCCACTATCACCTGTTGTACCTGGTTCTGTGTTGGCGAATATTTTCGTATCTGTACCCTCTAATATCAATGAATTACTAGAAATTTGAATATCTCCGGCGTTTCCCGTTGCAGTTGCGTCTACAACACTACCAATATTACTACCATTGTTGAGTAGAATCCTATCAGTCGCATTAATACTTACAGTTCCAGCATTACCATTAGCTAATGTACTTGCATTAATAAAAGATTCATTGAAGAGATCCAGAAATTTCGTCTCAATCAAAACACCTCCAGCATTTCCTACTGCACTTGCTCCTACTTGACTAGTCATAGAACTCTTATTATCCAATGTCACTGTATCAGTAGCATGAATAGTTACACTTCCAGCGTTGCCATTACCAAAGGTAGTAGCATTTATAAAAGAACCATTGAATAATTCCAGAGATGTAGTATTAATAGAAATATCCCCTGCATTTCCTGTTGCATTTTCTCTGACTTGACTAGTGGTATTACCTTGATCAAAAGTAATTTTATTATTAGCGTGGATATTTATACTGCCAGCGTTACCATTATTTAAAGTATCTGTATTGATAAAAGAACCATTTAATAGTCCCAGAGATGTAGTAGTAATAGAAATATTGCCTGCATTTCCTGTGGCATTGCTCCCTACTTGACTACCAGCAGCACTACCATTATTAAATATTACAGTATCAGTAGCGTGAATAGTTATATTTCCAGCATTACCATTAGCTAATGTACTTGCGTCTAAGAAAGATCTATTCAGTAAACTTAGAGATGTAGTAGTGATGGAAATATTCCCAGAATTTCCTACTGCTCCTTCTCTTACTTGACTAGCAGCAGTACCATTATTAAATATAACAGTCTCGGTAGCATTAATATTAATATCTCCAGCATCAATACCACCATTACTACTAGCAACCAGAGCAGAATTATTGAGGAGGTTCAGAGATTTAGTAGTTATGGAAATGTTGCCTGAATTTGATTCGTTAAAAGCTGATGTAGACAAGGAAGTATTATTAATGCTTGTCGTATTTCCACTATTTATTAATATTTGTGATGCTTCTATATTATCTCTAATTAAGATATTTTCTGTTGCGGTTAATTGGATTACTCCTTCTGGTGCTGATAATTGACCTATGTTGGTGATATTGGCACTAAATAAAGTTATATTATTACCACTATTAACTTTTAAGTTAGCTTGATTGTTGATTTCTGACTGCTGATTTTTTAAGGCATTAATAAATAAAGCATTTGGTTGTAATGTAAGTAAAGTGCTTTTTTCGGGTTCTGTCGCACTAAAAAAACCTTCTGTACCTAAATTAATCCTATCAGCAGTAGTAGCAATAAATGAACCATGAATATCTAAACTAGCATTTTCTCCAAAGATAATGCCATTGGGATTGATTAAAAATAAATTGGCACTTCCTTCTACTCCTAATGTTCCTAAAATCTTGGAATTATTACTACCAGTAATGCGAGTCAATATATTTTCAACACCTGTAGGATTAGAAAAATAAATACTTTTTCCTGCACCAATGTTAAATTCTTGAAAACTATGAAATAAATTTTGTCCTCTGGTAGCACCACCATTAATAATACTTTTTAATTCATTAACTTCGATCACAAGGGATTGTTCTTGACCTAATGTATTATCGGGGTTAACTTGGGCTAATATTTTTTTTTCTGTAGAAAATAATATTCCTAATATAGTGAATACTATTGCTGTTCCTAATTGATAAAGATTTGGTGTTGTTGCAGGTTTCATAGTATCAACATGATCACAATTGATAAAAAACTGGTTTTCAGCTAATGTTTGTAGTCCTATGTACCAAAATCACAGCAGTGAATAAAAATAACTGGCGTTGCCGAATTAGGGTATGAAATTACATATGAAAATTAAACTCTTACTCTCTAGGACTGGAATGCCTCTGCTGGAAATAAGATCATACCTTCAATCAGCAACACCAAACAATTAAAAGTAAAATATCCCTAAACCTACCTGCAAACTAGGTAAGAAGGGATATACACAAACCCTTTAATTTTTGGGATGGTGCTATACAAATTTCCACCTCCAATAATAGCTCCCCAAGGGAATGCTATAATTATCATCATTATTAGAGTCAGTATCTTCACCTTGAAGACCAGAAGTTAATTGACCACCTGCTACATTCTCTAACTGCTCATCAGTTAATTCTACACTTTCTAGTTCTGGATTGACTTTTTTCACGGGCTTAGTATCATTTGTGTTCGCCATGATTATTTAATCTCCTAATAAATACTATCAATTTACTTTTGCTACAAAAAATACAAGTACATACTTAGTTAAATATTTACCTGTGATTATAAAGTGTACTTTGCTTCACAGCAAAAACCTTTACATATATCTACTACATAAGATGCTCTCAAGAATTCGTACTTTTTACTAAAAAATCTGAAATTTATTGAACTGTATTATTAGCATCTTTGCTTATATTATATAGTATTCCAAGTAACTAGATTATAAAAGTTTAATGAAGCGATGTTGTTAATTCAGAGTATAATTTATAAGCTCAGATGTACTTCAATCACAGAGAATAAAAGTTTCATTTTGATAATTTTTCAATTCCATACTTCAAGTCATTAACATCAATTAAGCTAATTGTCTAGCAGCTAGTCTGGCAAATACTCCTGGTTGCTGGATCAGTTTTGTGAATGAACCAACCTGAACAATTTTACCGTCTTCAATCACATAAATTCTATCGGCATTACGGATAGTACTGAGACGGTGAGCAACTACTATTCTAGTAACATTTAGTGCATCTAAACTCTCCGTAACAATAGCCTGAGCATGGTTATCTAAAAAACTTGTGGCTTCATCCATGAGTATAATTTTTGGTTCACAAACTAAGGCTCTAGCTATCAGTAATCTTTGCAATTGCCCACCAGAAATGTTACCACCACCGTCACTAATTAAAGTATGTATTCCCATTGGCATAGCTTCAATATCTGTGGTTAAACCTGCCATTCTAATTGCTTTCCAGGCTTGTTCCATGTTCACTAATGCTCCACTGGTAATATTATCAAATATTGACCCTGGCATCAATGTACTATTTTGTAGAACTACTCCTAGTTGTCGGCGCACTGAGGATAAGTTTAACATTGCTAAATTTTGATTATCATACAATATTGTTCCTTGTAAAGGTTTTTCAAATCCTAATAAAAGGCTGAATAATGTTGATTTACCACTACCAGAAGGGCCGACAATAGCAATAAATTCTCCCGGTTCAGCATGAATATTAACATTATTTAAAATTAATTTGCCATTTTCATGGTAACGAAAACTAATATTTTGTAATCTCAGACTTCCCTGTAAAGTTTTGGATTCTGTTATACTTGTTTGACATTCTAAGTCTTCTTGAAAAATTGTTTTTGCCCGTTGCCATAAAGGAATGATATTGACTATTTCAGTGAGAGTATTACTCAAGGAAGTTACACCAGCTATAAATCCTCCAAATGCTGTATTAAAAGCTAAAAATGTTCCCAATGTCAAATTATTTTGATTTTCAATGTTTGCTTGATTTTCTAAAAACCAAAAGCTAAAAATTAATAGGTAGCTCAATGGTAACATTAGTTGATTAAATAAGTAAGCTACGTTATTAATCCAGTTGATGTTGTTAGTCAAATTAATTTGCTGGTTATAACTTTTTGCCCAAGCGCGAAATGCTCTTGTTTCTGCTGCTGCAACTCTGAGTTGTGAAATTCCTGTTAATATTTGCACAATCAAACCTTGAAGATTACCAATTGAGTTTTGGAGTTGACGTTCTTGATTAACTAAAATTATGCTGAAGATCATAGTTGCACTGATAATTAATAAACTGATAATTAATCCTATAATTGTCAATTGAATGTTGTAAATACACATGATAATCATATTAAATAAAGCCAAAGTGCTATCTAGCAAAGTGCGTTGAATTGCTCCATTTATGATGCTGTAAATCTGGCTGACTGACATCACTCTTAAGAGCAGATCACCACTACTAAGTTGATGAGCAAAGCTAGGTTTTAGTTTTAATAATCTATCCCAGATAGCTGCTTGGATTTGACTGACACTACCTAGACTGATACGGTGAGTAATTAAATTTTGAGATAAATTGAGAAAAGTTCTACCAAAGCTAATAGTTAATAATCCTAAAGATAGTTGAAGTAAGAGATATTCATCTCCGTTAGGAATAACATTATCAATTAAAATTGCTGTTGCTTGGGGAGTAATAATGGTCAATAAAATTCCCAAAATACCTATATTAATCAGACTAAATAAATCTTTAGTAAATCCAGTCATACCGAATTTAATTACATCCGTCACTTTATCAACCACTGATGGTAAAGTTCGGTAAAACATATATGCTTCAGGTGCTAAATTTATGGCTATCTGTTCAGAAACTAAAGTCCATGTTTTTAATTCTGGATCAAATAAAAAATAGTGATTGCCTTTATTTTTATCAATTAACAATGCCACTGGATGGTTTTCTGCTTGCATAAAGCCTAATAATGGGCCATTATCTCTTTTCCACCAATCATTGACTAAAATCACTTTACGAGTCCGAAGATTTGCAAATTCAGCAATGTCTTCTACTCTATTTTGATAATGATATTTATTTTCTTCTGGTATTTTAGTAATATCAACTCCTATTCCCATTGCTTTAGTTACTGCACCAATAGCAATTAATAATGGTTGTTTCTCTGGTATTTTTTCCTGTTTTTTACTGCTAAAATTACTAGTTAAATTTGTAATTGTTTCTTTAATCGCTTGATGATTTAGTTCTTGCTGCTTTTGTAATTTTTGAATTTTAAATTCGATTTCTTGTGATATTTTTTGATATAAATAACTATAGAAATAACTATAGAAATTATTTAAGCTTGACGTTAAGTGATGAAATTTTAAATCAGCAGTCTGACAAGTTAAACATTCTATATTAGTAGTAGCTTGTAAATATATTTTATCAGTTATGGGAAACCATCGGTTATTGATTAACGGATATTTATCCATCCATAAACTATCGCCAGCACGGATATTTACCCAAATTACTGATGGAGATTTAGATTGTAAGAACTCACCTTGCAAAACATCAATCTGTTGAGTATCATGATTAATATAATTAATAAATTTAAAAAATTGTGGTTTTTTTGTTTGAATAATAATTTGATTTAGTTTCCTCAACCAGACATCAATTAATTGACTACTGTTTTCAAAATGTTTAATAATTTCACTAAATTTGAGAATTTCAATTGTTGTATTTTCTAAAGTCAATGCTACCATCTTTAACTGAATATTATTTTTTGATTCAGTCCATAATTTTGATGCCAATATTAATTCTCCTGCATTAACATCAAATAAATAACGGCGATGTACATTTGATTTTCCTGGAATAGTTTTGGTGATAAAAATTGCCAAAGAACCTGATTTGACTAAGCACACTTTTTCAATATCAGTAAATGGAATTACTTTATTTCCGGGGAGATTATATGTTTTCAGCATATTGTATAAACTCAGCAACTATCTATAGGATTCAATTCCTATTTGATTTTTTAAATTATTCTTGCAGTGCCAAAATTCAAGGTTTTATATTGCTTCCAAGTGCATTGGTACTACAACACTTTTCGGTTTTATAAGGTACACTATTGGCGGGCAAGATGCCCAACCCACAAGAGTTTCATAGTTATAATTTATTTGTACCTTTTATGAATGAAATACAGTGATTTCCGGTATCATGAGGTATACTATTGACGGGCAAGATGCCCACCTCAAAAGAGTTCATAATTATAATTTTGACATCCTCTGAATGAAATATAAAGCATATTCAGCAATGTCAAATTATCCGTACCTATAGTCATAAAATTTTTAAGTTTTTTGATTATCTGACTTAAATCTACCCGCGACAAAATCACGTTTTTTGATGTGTTTGGTTTTTCGTTTAGTAACTCGCTCTCTCCACATTTTAAAACTAGATTCTTTCATTTCTCTTCTCATGATCTTAATTACCTCTTTTTCTGATAGGCCAAATTGTGTTTCAATGGCTTCAAATGGTGTTCTGTCTTCCCATGCCATTTCTACAACACGATCTATCGTTTCTTGATTTAATTCTAGTGGTTTCATTTTGGTTACTATTTTCTACAAAATAAATATCTTATTTATATTAACTTTTAACTAACAACTTTAATCAACTTTTCATGCCCTTAAACCTTTCCTTTGCCCCTATAAAAGCTTCCTCCATTACATTTTGAATTTTTTGCGGATCAGGTTTTTTACCACCCATTAAATCCCCAAAATAGACACACGCAGCTTCACCTAAAGCCCATGTATAAGCACCAGCCCAAGATGCAGCCACGACACTACCAAAACCAGGGATGAATTTAATTAATTCCCGTGCTACAGCTTGTGCTAAAAAACCCCCAGCGATCGCACTTACAATACCTCCAGCTTGGGAAGAAGTCAATGTCTGGCCATACAGTTTACCTAATAAACCTACCATTGAAACCTGTAGAGTTGTTAAAACTGGCATGGTTGCAAAGGGTAAAGGTACAGCTGCTAAAGTACCTGCCATAATAGAAAAGGGTAAAATGTATCGTCTGGCAATATCTCGATAAATATTACCTAATTTTTCAGCAGCTTGTTGATCTAATAACTGATAAATTGCTTTTGATTCGGCTTCTGGCAATAATTCTGCTAAATTATCTCGTAGTGCTTCTAAACCATAAAAAACTGGGTTATAACTATCTTCTTCTAAGGTAAAATCAATCAAAACTGCCCGATCATATAAATTTTGAAAATTAGATTTTATTTCTGTCAAAGCTCGCTCTAAATTTTCAAAATTAGGTGGATAATCAGGATGGTTTTCTATATCATTTGGATAAACTTCATGTAAACAAGTAACCACTAATAAACAAGGAATATAAGGATATTGTTTCCTTAATGCTTGCATCACTTGGCGCAGAGTTTCTGTTGCAAAATCATTAATTTTAATGGTCAGGATTAGAACCTTTGCTCCGGTACTTTCTGTTTTTAAATCACTAATTAATTCTTGAATAATAACTTCTGTATTTTGATTCACATCCCCCAAACCCACTGTATCAGTAAAAATCAACAATGGTAAATCAGGGGCAGGATAAGCATAACGTTCGGTGTTTTGAGTGTGAGGGCGAAAACCCTGGCCAATAATCTCAGCCGAAACTCCCGTTAAACCTCTGACAATGGAACTTTTGCCTGTTTGGGGTTTACCAATCAATATAGCTTCTGTCGTTGGTAACTGAGTCCGAACAGTAGCTAAAATCTCAGCCACTTGGGCATCACTAACGGTTAGCCATTGTCCCACAGTTTGTTTAACTTGATCTATGGGTAAATTTTTTGTTAACTCTTTCACCTGCTCTACAGGGATAATTTTGGTTAGTTCTGTTAATTTAGATTTCGTCTGACTCACAGCATCAGTAATACGGTTTTTCCAAGAACTTTTTTCTGTTGTCTGTTCTGATTCATTACTTGGTGGATCGAGTGGATTTTGATTTGGTAGTTCATTCATTTATTTACCTGTAAATTACTATCTAGAAGTTGCAGCAAAAAGTGATCGGTGGAGACTAGGTAACAGAGAACAGGGAACAGTAAAAACTGATAACTGATAACTGGCAACTGATATCGTTTCCGGGTGCATCGGTATTATTCCTTGAATATCCCCTTGTTTAATATCAATATCTGTGGGAAATATATATAATATCTGGGGCAACCACGGGGGGTTTGCCCCTACGTGAGGAAAACATATCATTCCGACGCTAACGGATTTGATATAAATCCTATTACTGATTAAATTAAGATTCCCAATCACCAGTCACCAATCACCAGTCACCAATCACCAATCACCATTTCCGCAAACCCTATTTATAGATTAACTTTCCTGGGGACAATCATCCCATAAAGTAGTAATTTCCCGTAAACTTTGATGACTACCGTTACCTAAAATTAAATGATCTAATAGAGAGATATTTAAAATTTGCGCTCCGGCTAATAATTGTTTAGTTAATTCTATATCTGCTTCACTAGGTTCTAAATGATTTGAAGGATGATTATGGGCAATTATCATCCTAGTTGCACCATGTCGGATCACTTCTCGAAAAATATCACGGGGAGAGGCTAAAGTTTCAGTGGCAGTACCAATAGTAATTACTTTTGTTCCCAAGAGGCGATTTTTGACATCTAAGAGCAAAACCGCAAACCTTTCTTGACTTTGCCACATCAAGTCTTGACTGAGTGTAGCAGCAGCAGCCATAGGACTATCAATTACTGTACCATCAGCGGGACGGGATAAAAACACGCGTTTACCTAACTCTATTGCGGCCAGAATTGTAGTAGCTTTTGCCGATCCAATACCGTGAATTGCCATCAATTCTGTGGGGGTGACTTCCCGTAAAGCAGCCAGGGGATCACGTTTATTTTTACTTAGTTCCTGTAATATGTGCTGTCCTAAACCCACAGCAGAAAGTTTACCTGGGCCTTGTCCCGTGGCCAATAAAATTGCTATTAATTCGGCTGTGGCTAATATTTTTGCTCCATGAGTCATCAATCTTTCGCGGGGACGCTCATTTTCAGGTAGATCAGCAATTCTTAGGGAATATGTCATATACAAACAAAGGAATAATGCACCATAGATAGGTGTATTCTTATTTATAGCAGTTCCCATGCTCGTAAGGTTCAGTGTAAGGTTTTTTAGTTTGGGGGAATAGGTAAGAGCTAAGTAGGTAGGTGTTAAAACCCATATTCCGCACTTCAAAATGTCATACGCTGATACTTCAATAAAAATCACAAAAAACCTTTAAATTATTAAGTGTTTCAACGTAGGGATTTTAGCCCTTTGGCGATCGCTATACCTTCACTGGATACATTTTCAGAACTTATCAGTTCAAAAAACCAGGGGTAAAAATGACAGAAACAACAGCGAACTCAGTTATCAGTTATCAGTTATCAGTTATCAGTTACCAGTTATCAGTTATCAGTTATCAGTTATCAGTTATCAGTTATCAGTTATCACTGTTCACTGTTCACTGTTCCCTGTTCCCTTCCTCCACAGATCACTTTTTGCTGCAAACCCTAATTAACTGCTTCTTGATAAATGATTTCTTGAAACTGGATGATGTCTTTTTGGGGATCGGCGATACTGACTTTGACTAAAACCTGTTCACCCAAACTTACAGTACGTCTAAACATCATTGGTAATTGTAAACCTAAGTCTTCTAACAGAATTAATGCTAGGTTGCTATCTTCCCGTAACCACATCAAGACTGTAATTTGCCACACTTGTTCAGGATGACGACGCAGATATTCTAAAGCATAGTATCTGTTTGTCTGTCTTTCTACCATTGTCAGTTCTTGGGTGGTAGTGGAGACTGTCATCATGACTTCTTTGAGTTCTTCAGCTGAAAAGGGTAAGTCTTCCCCTCTTAAATGAGCTTTGAGTTGAAAATGGGTTAATAGATCGCTGTAACGACGAATGGGGGATGTTGCTTGGGTGTATGTGTCTAAGCCTAAACCAGCGTGACGCATGGGGTTGATGCTCATTTCACTTTTGGGCATACAACGCCGCAGGGCGCAAAAACGCACAAAGCCAGCTGGTAGTTGCAATAATTCTTCTTCTGGTGGTAATTCTGGTTGGGGTTGACCACGGAATGGTAAGGGGATGTTATGCTCTTGACCATAGCGTGCGGCTACTTCTCCAGCTAAAATCATCATTTCTGCTACTAGCTGTCGAGAAGGAGAATCATCTAATATGTCTATGCTGATGTCATCGTCTTTGACTTTGATCATTGCTTCTGGCATATTGATGCTGATTGCACCTTGGTTGTATCGCCAGTCTTTCCGCTTCTGTGCTAGATGAGCGATCGCCTCAATTTCTGGTTCTCCCTGTACTCCTAATTCCAACATCTCATCTACGTCTTGATAGGTGAGGCGATAGGTAGGTTTGATGAGGCTAGGATGTATTTGGTATGATTCTACAGCGCCGTTTTCATCTAGTACGACTGCAAAGCTCAAAGCACAACAAACTTTTCCTTGCACTAAACTCATTGGCCCTGTGGCTAATACCTCTGGGAACATAGGTATCATTCCCGTTGGTAAGTATACTGTACTTCCCCGTTTTCTCGCTTCTAGGTCTAAGTCATCTTCTGGTATTAACCAGCGGGTAGGATCTGCTATGTGTACCCACAATTGTTCTTTGCCATCTGGGAGTTTTTCCCAGCTTAACCCGTCATCTATTTCTGTGGTACTCTCGTCATCTACTGTGTAAACTTTGAGATGTGTAATATTAATACGATTGGTGTCTAAGTCTGCTGGGGGAGATTGTATATTTTCTTGCGCCACTTCTATTACCTTATGGGAGAACTGTACGGGAATTGAAGAACGACGCAGGAACAGGTTTTCATGAGGACTCCACCAACCCAAGTCGATCAAAAGTTGTAGTGCGGTTTGGGGTGTTGCCGAGCGTCCCAGCATATTCATGGTTTCTAACACTGGTGCTGGGGGTGGGTAGTTACGAACTAATGCGTCAGCATTTATACCCATTTTAATAATGTCAGCCACTAAGGTAGCATATTTTTCCAATGCTTCCAAACGTTGTCGGTCTTGACGTTGCCATTCTACGGTTTCACCCTTAAGTGCCTGTTCTACACGGGCTAAAAACTCTTGCTGTCCTTTTGCTTTTTGGGTTTCGACTTCTATTTGATGTTTGCGTTCTGCTACTTGGGATGCACTCCTGGGTTCATAAGCATCCCCTTTTTGTTTGAAATAAAGTTTGTCTTCTGAGAGTAGGCAATAAGCGGCGTAACAATGTGGTGGTTCTGACTCGGAAAATAACAGGTTGGCCATTTGACTAGGGGTGACGTTTCCCCCCTCTTCCACCAATATTTCCCAAGCAACCTCTAAGCTTGATGGATCTAAATACGGTTTAACTTCTTGCAAAAAGTTGGGAATATCTGTTGGTTTATAGGTGATGCCATTACCATTGACAGTGTAAATGATCTGTCTTGGTGCAAGACTGTGAGACTGACCTCTTTCATCTATCACAAACCAGCGGGTTTTTCCGTCTGGGCGATCTACTACTCCCAGGCGACTATCTCCTTGAACTTTAAATTCAACTAGCGTACCCTTCTCCACAACTCTTGCACTTCTTTGATAGTTTTTAGATTTTAGAACAAAATTTAGGCTGGCAACTTAGTGTTTGCTACAGCTCCTCACCTATGTAATCTCGATGTAGTATTAAACTTTTACTATCACTGGATTACCGGATGAGATTAACTGTCACCTAGTTCCCTAACTTTAAATCTGAAATGACATTATACATTTTTTTGCCATTGATTAAATTTTAGATTTTGGAATGAAAGTAAACGTGTAATTTTACCTACGTTACTTTTCTTGGATCTTTAATCTAAAATCCAAACTCCAAAATCCAAAATTTTCTTAGCCTTCTGCGTTGATAAATGGCAATAGAGCTACAATTCTAGCGCGTTTGATTGCTCTTGTTAATTGTCGCTGTTGTTGTGATGTTAATCCAGTAATACGTCTGGGTAATATCTTACCTCGCTCTGTGATGAATTTACGTAGTAAATCAACATCTTTATAATCAATAGGTTCTCCTGGCTTAATAGGCGACAGGCGACGACGATAATAGCTCATCTTTTATTTGATTTCCTTGTGAACAGTGTGTTTGTTACAGTGGGGGCAGAACTTTTTCAGTTCTAAACGGTTAGTTGTGTTCCGACGGTTCTTGGTGCTGGTATAGCGAGAAACGCCTGGAGAACGCTTGTCTGGATTGGTTCGACACTCGGTGCATTCTAGTGTCACTGTTAAGCGGGCACCTTTACTCTTAGCCATAATTTTACAAACAGTAAAGCCGGGAGATAATTTAACACAAATGACTATCTTCTCACATTTCGTTGCACTTTTTCAACTAACCGCTAAATTTTTTGGTAATTCGTAATGCGTAATGCGTAATTCGTAATTCGTAATTCGTAATGCGTAATGCGTAATTCGTAATGCGTAATTCGTAATGCTCCCTATGGCTAACGCCACGCTACGCTATCGGGAGAGCTACGCTAACGTAATTCATCACTGACGAACATCTTCCCCTCCTCCCCTCACCCCCTCATCCCCTCACTCCCTCATCCCCTCATCCCCTCACCAATTACCTCTTGCTCTAGAAAAAACTTAGAAAAATGTTTTGGCGATCGCATTTTTGGTGTGAAGTGATATATATCTTAGGGACAATCATAAAATTCCCCTTACAGCACATCACGTTATAGGATTCATTTTTTACCATGCTGTCAGTCAGAGATGCAGAAGCCACAATTTTAAATTCCGTCAAACCTCTGGATAACCAACTAGATGTGGAATTCGTTGATTTACTGATGGCTAATAATCGCATATTAGCGACTCCTGTGACCAGTTCTTTCAATTTCCCCCATTGGGATAATTCCGCTATGGATGGTTATGCTGTGCGTTATGCAGATGTGCAGCAAGCTAGGTCTGATCGTCCTGTGGTTTTGGAAGTGGTGGAAGAAATTCCCGCGGGTTATCAACCCCAGATGACTCTAAAATCAGGTCAAGCGGCACGTATTTTCACGGGTGGTATTATGCCTAATGGTGCTGATACGGTGGTGATGCAGGAAAAAACCCACCGTCAAGATAATCAGGTATTAATTTTTATCCCCCCTCAACCCCAAGAGTATGTTCGACATCAGGGTGATTTTTATCAAGCAGGGACAGAATTATTACCTGGTGGGATGACTTTGACACCCGCCGAAATTGCTATTTTAGCGGCTGCGTGTAGAGAACAGGTAGGAGTTTTCCGTCGTCCTAAAGTAGCAATTTTTTCCTGTGGTAATGAATTAGTGATGCCGGAACAATTACTCAAACCAGGACAAATTGTAGACTCTAATCAGTTTGCTTTGGCTACCTTGATGCGAGAATTGGAGGCAGAAGTCTTATTACTGGGAATTGTTAAGGATGATCCAGCAACTTTAAAAGAAATTATAAATTATGCGATCGCCAACGCTGATATTGTTATTTCTACTGGTGGTGTATCTGTTGGTGACTATGACTACATTGGTAGAACGTTACAGTCTTTAGGTGGCAAGATACATTTTCAATCTGTGCAAATGCGTCCGGGGAAACCCTTAACTTTTGCTACATTCCCAACTTGTTTATACTTTGGACTACCAGGAAATCCTGTATCTGCATTGGTGACTTGTTGGCGGTTTGTCAAACCTGCAATTAAAAAGTTAGCCGGACTTTCTCAAGGTTGGGGAGGAAATTTTCTCAAGGTGCGATCGCACTCCCAACTCCAATCTCATGGTAAAATGGAAACATATATATGTGGTAATTTACACTTGTTTAATGGAGTCTACCAATTTCATCAATCTCCTGGAAATCAAAGTTCAGGTAATTTAATTAATTTGTCACAAACTCAGGCCTTAGCAATTCTCCCTGTCGGTCAAACTTTGGTTTCTCCAGGAGAGGAAGTCGTGGTTTTGCAACCATAGCAGGAGTTATATCATATCCAGTTGAAGACTTATGATCAGGACTTACGCAAAACATCCCTCAAACCCTCATTCCTCTGCGTTCTCTGCGTTCTCTGCGGTTTGATATTCCATGACTCGTGCGTAAGTCCTAATTATTAAAGGTGCAGAGTGCAAGGGGAGAATAATTATCAGATTTCTGCACACAAAAGTTATATCGTAAGTGATTATGCGGACATGATATCAACCCAACTCCCAACCCTTGACAATTTAGTATAAATGTACTATAATAAATTCATCGCCTCCAAGCTGTAAACCACATTTGGAAGATGGACGGAAATTATATGATGAAGCACTATATTCTCAATCTTAATCCTACCGCCAAGCATGAATGGGATCGTTGTATTTTAAGAGATCCATTGACTGCAAAACGTCCAGAGATAGCAAAATTAATTGCAGAAGCAGTAGGAGAGACGACAGGAAGTTATTTAGTCAGTGTAAATATTGAAGTCAAGGTATTAGAAGAGGCCGCAGCACAACAGACAGAACAACTATCACTACCTTTTGCTGAAGTGAATATTCCCTCAAAAATGCCGGAAGCAGCTTAATCAGTTTTCAGTTTTCAGTGATCAGTTATCAGCGATCACTGAATTCTAAATTATGTTAACTGTTACTGGGTAATTTCTGTAGTAATTCCTGTGTTAATTGCATAAATGCCTTAGCACCAGACGAGTTAGGACTCATTAAAGTTACTGGCATAAAACTATCAACGGCTTTGGCTACATTTACATCTACAGGAATTTGAGCCTGACAAATAGTTTCTACACCAAAGTCTTCAACTACACGGTGCATGACTTGTTTATAATATCTGCCTGTTAATAAGTTATTATTGCACATACTAAAAACAATTCCTAACATTTCAGTATTAATTTTTGACTCATGTTCATGACTATCTTTTAATTTGGTAATGCGTCTTTCTAATAATTGAATACCTACCACAGATAAAGGTTCTGGTTTAGCAGGAAGAACGTAAAAATCGCTAGTTGCTAAAGCACTGCGAGTCATGAGATTATAACCAGGGGCGCAGTCTAGGAGAATGAAGTCATATTCTTCTCGAATTGGTTTGAGAATATCTCTAATTAAAACTCTTTCAAAACGATTCCAAATATTTTCAAAGTCATCTTCTCCTAGTGCTAGAGCTTGATGATGTAGCATTTCTGAAACCACAAATTCATCATATAAATCTATATCTCCTGGTAATAAATCTAATCCTGGGAGTTTACATAATTGGGTTTCAATGATGTCATGAATTTGTAATTCTGGGTTTGCTTCTGGGCTAATAACTTCATCTATTAAATATCTAAAGGTTTTTCTTTGTTTACGACGTTTAGCAAAATCTACTGGTGACATTAAGCTGAGGGTAGCACTAATTTGACTATCTAAATCGAGAACTAGTACCTTTTTTCCGTGATTTTTTGCTAAACTAGTAGCTAGGTTGACAGTAAGAGTAGTTTTACCAACTCCACCTTTCATATTTGCTGTGGCAATTACATATCCCATTTTGATTTCCTCTACTGACGAATTCCCATTAATGTAGCGTACATATTATCTAATAGATTTTAGCTGTAGTTAATTTAATTTTTCTATTTGCAATTTCTAACTTTTGCAAAAATAGAACTTCTGCATTTTTAGCAAATGTTGAGGTTGGAGATTACTTTTTGAAGTGGCAATTAAAGTATATTAAACTCACCTTAAAAAAGGTTCATGTTTTGTACTAATAAACTTTGTAAACGATGTAATTGAGATCCAACTTGATAAAGTAAATCACCTTTCCCTAATAAATATGCTGCTGCTGTTTGTGTTCCACCAAGAACAATTTTAGAGTCTGCTTCGCTGGATGTACGTAAAGCAATTCTTCCTGGTAAATTTGAGCGAATAATGGGGGTGACTATACCTGCTTCTGGACGTTGGGTGGCGATAATTAAATGTATTCCTGCGGCTCTTGCCATTGCACCTAAACGTTTGATACTTTGTTCTAATCCGGTACGAATTTCTTTTTCTGCCATAAAATCAGCATATTCATCAAAAATACAAATTATTCGGGGTAAAGGTTGGGAAGATTTTTGATTATAAACTGTCAAGTCTGGACATTTAGCAGTTTCAAATTTTTGATAGCGAGATTCCATTTCTATGACTAATTCTTCCATTAATTCTATAGCGCGATCGCTATCTTTAACTATTGGTGAGTATAAAGATGGAATTTGTTCAAATTCTGGAAATGTGACTCTTTTGGGATCAACTAAAGCTATTTTTAAATGTTGGGGAGAATGGCGGTATAATAAACTCAGAAGTAGGGATCTCAAAAATTCACTTTTACCACTTCCGGTTGTTCCTCCTACTAAAAAATGACAAGTATTCGGATCAGATAAATCAGCTTCTAATAATTTACCATCAATGCCTATGCCTACAGCAATTTTTATGGTTGAATTTGGTGGTAAAAACTGTTTTTGGATATAATCTTCAAACTGAGCGACTTCTCTATTTTTACGTGGTAAATCAACACTGACATAACCAGGTTGGGGAGAAATTAAAGGTGGCGATTCTAATCCTAATTGTACTTGTAAATCAGCAGATAATTTTAAAATTGATGGTACTTTTACACCTAAATGGGGTTTGATTTTGACTCGAATAAATGCTGGACTTACATCAGCACCATGATAATCTACATTAACTTTAAATGATGCCAAAGTTGTAACTAAAGATTCCCCAATTTCATTAGCATTAATAGTTGATGAACTTTTCCCATTTTTTGGGGGAGGTTGGGGGGGATCAGATTCCTGAATAAAAAATGTCTGACACTTTTGTTGTTGAGGACAAATTTCACACAAATGGGGTTGATTTGTTGCAGGAGGTGGGTTAGGGTTGGGAGATTCCCATTTTAACCATTCCTGCATTTGCTGTAGTTTGAAAGGAATTAATTTATGAACATTAGTTTCTAATTGTTCCCAAGAATATTGATAATCTTTAAACTCAGGTAAAACACAATAAACCGCAGAATCTACTGCTGCATTTTTCTTTTGAGATAACATATAACTATATAAAGAAACCTGTGCTAACTGTGCTGCGGGATCTACAGGTTGATAGGTTTTAAACTCTACCATACATAGGCGTTTTAATTCAAAATTAAAGACTAAACAATCAAATTCACCTCTAACTAATTGCTGTGTATCATCAGGTAAATGAAAATGATATTCTAAAGCTCTTTCTGCTTGAATAAAAGTATTTTTAAAAACTGTCTCAGCACTACAATAACGCCGATTAATAATTAATAATTCTGTAAATTTTTTAATCAGTCCTTGTATTCCTTGCCAAATTTGTAATAAAGCAGGTGCTTTACTATCATCTTGACTGATAGATTTTTGTAAATAAGGAAAGAATTTAATTGTATAGAATATTTGTTGAATTTCTGAGGCTATTTCCTCTACATTTAGTTTACTGGAATCGTGAGTAAATAAATATTTAATGTCGGGATTAATTAATAGTAACTCTATTAAATCATCCGCTAATTTATGAAAAGCATTACCAATTCCCAAGGCTGTATTTTTAGGAAAAAATATGGCTTTATCATTAAAATGATGATTGAGATAAAATAACCGGGGACATTCAAAAGCTAGTCTTACTTTTGTAGGGGTTAAAGATGAATTATTAAATGTATTATTTACCATATTAAAAATATCATTAATAGCTTCTGATTGAGATATTTCTAGTAAGCGACGATGGACAGCAGCTAAGTAAACTGTATCCATTGCTGCATAGTTTAGCTGTTTTTGACTGAGAGGACGTTTCCCCCAATCACTTGTTCCTTCCTCTGCGTCTACATCAGAAAAGTCACAAAGTTCTACAGCTAATGTTTTCAGTTTTAATTTACTGACTTGCAGTTTTTCGCGGGTAATTTTTCTCGATAATTGATATGTACAAATAATATTTTGGGCTAGGTTTTTGCCTAAATATTTAACATCAAATCCAGAGTTATGAAATACTTTAGCAATTGCCGATTTTACCATGATTTGATTAATAAAATAATCTATCAAATCAGGTTTATCTAAAACATCAAAAATGAAAGCAGATGCACCAGTTAAATCTGTGTAATCAGCTAATACTTGAATTATTGATAATCTGGGGTAGGGAGTATTCCAATCAGCAACTTCTGTATCTATCCATAGAGTTTTAAATTGGGATATTTGGTCAATTTGCTGATATATTTCTGCGTCTTTTGTGAGGTAGTGCATTTCTATAAATAGTATTTGACGATTCATTAATGGGTGATAAGATCCCCGACTTCTTTTACAATCATGTAATAAATTATAAATTAATTATAGAAGTCGGGGATCTTGGTATCATTATGTTTGAGGATTCCAAGAAATTAATTGATCTTGTAGTTTAGCTGTTGGGTTGATAATTTTAGCTTTCTGTTCTTGACATAGTAAGTCAATTGACTTTTGAATTTCGATTTCTTGAATACCAGAAAATTGAATAGCTGCTTGGGAAATTAATGTAGGTACTCCCATAAATCCTTGAGTTTTAATAAGATTTAGGAGAAAATCTTTTATAGGGCTTGAATTTGAAGCTGGATTTGGATTTGATTTGGATACAAGACGTAAATCAGATAATAAAGTACATTTTTTCTGCAAGATTTGAGATTCACGCATTAAAAATCCTAATTCTTGTACATTAATTGTTTTTCCAGCAATTACTAATTCTTGAGATTTAGCAGCATTGACAAAACTTTGATATGTCGCTAAATAATGAACTGCTGGTAGACTTGGTTTAATGTGTTGGTTGTGAGTGTTTGTAAAAATCTGTCTGTAAATTTGGTTTCCTGCCAAATTTGGTTTTCCTACATTTCCAGCACGAATTAAATACAGAGTTTGGCAGCTATTTTTCTGAATAGCATTTTTACAAGCATTCATAACATAAAAAAATGTAGTCATGTTTGAATCTTCTGTCCAGACTATGCCTACTCTATCTTGTTTTTTAGACTGCTGATAACTCAAGGAATAAGTAGCATACTTTCCAGTTAAAAGTTTAGGTTTAATTCCCTGGATTTGTAAAGCTGATAGAGATTGTTGTAACATCTGTATTAATTCAGATGAAGATAACAGAGATAATTTTGGAATTTTACCCTGAATTTTTTTATATTCTTTCTGCCATAGTAATTCAAATTCTGCTTTAATTTTATCTTTCTTGTGATTGTTTGAACTTCCGTTATCAGTATTTTTAATTTGTAAAGCTTCTTTATATTTTTGATATTCTTCACGCCCCAGAGTTAATGTATTTCTCGGCATGGTTTTACCACCAGGATAATTGGTTTCTAAAATTTGCCGAGTCAGGGGAAAAATAGAAGATTCTAGTTGAGAATTTGCTAATTTATGTAATGGTTTGAGATGATAAACCCAAAGTGCTTCTGCTTGTTTTAAATTAATTCTTCTTAGTTGAACTGTTTTATGTATTCCTGCTTTATCTGCTGGGAGGACTCGATCCCAATGCCTTCTTAAAGTATTTGTAATCACACTAATAATAACTAAGAAATTTTTTAAATTATCTCCATGAATTGTTGTGTTAACATTAAAAAATGGTTGGATATCCAAAAACCCCTCTAAAGTTTGAGGCATAGTATCTAAATTATCAAAACATAAAACTATTGGTTGAGTTTGTGTAGATATTCTGCCAAAGTTAGCTAATATATTTTTAGCAGCATCTTCCGTATCAATGCAGTTTTTAACCTTTATTTCTTGCATTGATTCTTCACTTAAATCATCTCCACGCAACCATTCGCAAGCTATATCATATAATTCTGGATTGGCTAAATCATGCAGCACACCAAAAAAGATATCAGGGTTATAAATACCTGCTGTTTTATAAGTAGATTTGAGATGTTTAATAAACTTCTGGCGATTACTTTGTAACGCTTCCCAAAAATTATCATTAAATATTCTCTTTTTAATATCACTTCTGGTAAAAGCTGATAAACTTTTTAACCACAACATCAATTGTGATTCTTTTTCACCTTCAGGAACTTGAGTCAAACTATCAACTGTATAACGTAAAATATGCCGCCAAATATTACTACTATCAGCCCAGTTACAAAGAATATAAGCAAAAAATGCTTTAGGGTTAAGAGTGCGTTTGAGACGACCTAATAAATAACTTTTACCTGAACCAGAATCACCAACTAATAAGACTGTCCGACTAATGTGATTTTTACCTACTAAATCTAGTGAAGATTCTATATCTATGATTGCTTCTTTATGAATTGAATCAACCATTAATGTTGCATCTTGTTGATCAGCCCAAAAATTAGTAGGCTTTAAATTGATCACATCAAAAGGATTAACTTCACGTTTGATAATATCGTTAATGTCTGTCATGGCTAAATCTAAAAATCGGTGAAATCAGGAATTAGGAAAAAAGCAAATAATCAAAATATCTAGAACAAGTGATGACTGTTAGTTGATGATAATAAAAAACAGTTGTCCACCAATATTTTGAGGAATACCTGCATCAATTTGTTCTGGTGTATAAGCACTAACTTCTTGTAAGGAACTCAAGTCAATTTGATCGTTACTCTGCAACCTATACAAAGCCTGATCTAATTCATCTCTTGATAAAGGCGGTTGTAACTTTTCTCGGAGATGAAAAATAGGTAAATAATTCTCTGTTCCCAGTTCTCGATCTAATTTTTGAATAGTTTCTAAAATCCCTTCATCACTGGGTTTATTGATAGTTTCTGTTTCTGAATTTTCACTGTTAGATAATACAGCAGCAACTGGTTCTGACTGACGTAAATTCTTTCGTAAAAACCGGAGATAATTACCCAATAAGTCTAAACTAATGACTGGTTGAACTCCTGAATCGGGAATAAATTCATCCCGCAAATATTCTATACCCCTTGCAGTTAACCACACTTGTGCTTTGACTCTTTTGATTTTGATTTCTACATCAATCAAACCTCGTTCACTCAATACTTTTAAAATTGAGTCTCGTTCATCTGATTTTAAACCAGAAACTTTAATTTCACTGGGGGCAATTTTTTTAGAACTTTTACTGATTCTTTCCAATACCTTCAATTCTTGATCACTGATGGGTAACTGACTGGAATCTAATTTTAATAACGCTTGGCCAGCATCTTTAATTTTTACTGTAGCAATTTCACGGGAATAGTCTACTAATTCTTGTTCTCCCAAGTCTCGGCAAATTTTGTTTTTCTCTTTTTTGAAGGAATTAAAAATACTGGAACTTAACCCAGTACAGTAATTGGGACATCCCAATAATCTTAATACAAATTTAAGCTCGTTTGTATCCATGTGATTAATATTAGGTTAAACAGAGAAAATTTGACACACTTTTATTATAGTAACTCTCATGAGTGCCATTTTTCACAAAGTAGGACTAAATATTACATTATGCAAATTTTTAACCATCATCGTCTGAATTAACTATGCAATTATTCGTAATTTTACTGATTTAACGCATAAAACTATTACTTCTTCGGAAACAACATAACTAATTGCATAGATGGATCAGCTTTAGAACTAAGAATCTTAATTTTATTTTCCCAGCATAACTGCTGAATTAAACCATCCAATTGTAAATCACCTGCATGAGGAAATACTATAACTGCTTTTTGTAATAAAACCTGTCTACTTAAACAAAACTGTGTGGCTACTAAATTCAATATATAATCTTTTGCTTCCTTAAAAATTATTTGTTTTTTCATAGGTTTAAAAGCATTCAAATCACCACTTTCATCTTGATTTGTAGTTTCTGATTTTGCGATTATTCCTAAATTCTGCAATAGGGAACAATCAGCTAAAATATTAGTTGTATTGAGCAATGCTTGTAAATCATGAATACTAATAATTTGATTACCTATAACTAAATCATCTTCTCTGGCAGTCTTTACCAAACTATGATAAGTTGCTAAATAATGTACAGAATGTAAATCAGGAATAATATAATGATGTGAAGACTTAACAAATATATCCTTATAAACCTTATATCCTTTACTATCATTATTACCTAATGGTTGTGAACGAAGCAAATATAATTTTAAAGATTGATTTTTCTCTAATATTTTTCTACAAGCTTCCATAACATAAAAAAAGCTTTCTAAATTTGCATCTTCAGTCCAAACTATTCCAATACTTCTATTTGCTTTTGGCAATTTATAACTCAGGGAATAACTTGCATATTTACTTCTAATAAATAAGCATATTTTCACTTCTTCCATTTGCAATGCTAACAACGCATCCTGTAACATCTGAGTAAGTTCTGTAGATGATAATTGAGGAATACTTTTAATTTGTCTTTGAATACTAGAAAATTCTTCATACCATCTGACTTTAAAATATGAGATGGTTTCTAATTGACTTTGATTTTCTTGGGAATATACAAAATCTGTGCGTTTTTGATTTAATAACCATTTCTTATAGGAATTGAATAAATTATGTCCACAGATAGCTATATCTCTAAAAGTAATTTTACCAATAGGAAAAGCTTTTTCTAAAAGTTGACGATTAAAGGGATAGAGGAGAGAATTGGGAGTATAATTCGCTTTTTTGTGTAAAATTTCTAATCTAGATCCTATCGTTAATTCTGCTTGAGCTAAACCAACATTTTCTAATTTTATTGTTTGATCTATACTATGGGGATATGATTTAGTTAGTAATTCTTGATGTTGTTGTAAAGTATGAGTATTAATACTAATAACAATTAAAAAATTTTTGTTATCCTCTCGAATTTTAGCGTTTACCTTGAGTAAAGCATCTAAATCTATTTCCCCATTTGGCAATTTAGCAATACTTTCTATTTGATTAAAACAGAGTATGATGGGTTGAATTTCACAAAATATCAAACTTAAATTTTTTAGTGTTTCTCTCGCAGTTGTTTCTGTATTAATAGATTTTTCAACTCCCAAACTCGCTAAAGATTCTTCTGTGAGAGCATCTCCGCGCATATATTTACACGCTAAATCATATAATTCAGGATTAGTTAATTCATATAAAACTCCAAAAAAATCATCAGGATTATGAATTGTGACTTTTTTATATTTCTCTTTTAATTTGTTAATAAATTTTTGCTTTTCATTTCTCAGAAAACCTAATAAATTATCTTTGTCTGTTTTAGTTGCTGATAGATATAAAAAGAGTGGTGATTTTAAATTATTTTTATCAGTTTTATTTTTGATTAAGTTATCAACAGTATAACGTAGAACTCTTCGCCAAATACTATCACGTTTAGCAAAAGGTGGAACATTCACAAAAAAAACTTTATAACTCAATTTATTTTTCAGTTGGTTTAATAAATAAGTTTTACCACAACCACTATTTCCAGTTATTAATATGGATCTTGTCAAATGATCTTGTGAAACCTGTGTTAATAATGTTTCAATTTTGGTAAAATTTTCTTGGTGAATATAAGTAAGGCTAGACTCTGAATTATTATAAATATCGGTTACATGAGGATAATAAATATTATCAAAAGGATTGATGCTCTTGATAATTATATCATCAATAGACTGCATGAAAATTTCCTCCTAGTTTAGTCGTAATGATTAAATTAGATACTATGAGTATTAGCCACCTAATAACGTTTTGAGTTTATGATCAGTTTAAAATTTGATTATGTTTTTCCCAAATTGTAGTCTATAATTGATATACAAGAATAATATGGGATATTATGCTTGATTTTTACAAATGATAGATATACGTAAATACTATACAATAATTATAACGCTTCCCTAAGTGAAATTCATATCATATTTCAACTAATTGTCTATGATTAGAATTACTTAAAAACATTAGTTTTAGGTATCTTTCTATCAGGGTTTTTATCTAACATGATATGATCTGTATGCATAGATGATTTCAGCTATGGAAAAAGCTGAATGACTATATTTTTAAAGCTTTCAAATTACACCCTAACAATATCCATAAAATTCACCCTGGTTAATGCATTTAGTAAATATAATAACATTTATTTTAAAAATTCACGTAACATTTGTTAATTAAGTGTGATTAAAAATATTAGGAGGATCATCAGACTATATTCTTGCCTAAATCTGATGATCCTTGACAAGGGACAAGATACAATGAAGGAAACCTTACACTTTTGCTTCTCTGACTTTTTCCGTATAATCTTGAGGACGAAGTTGACGAAAAATATCCAAAGCTAACTTCCTCAAACCCATAGGTAAATAAGACATGATCAAACCTAAGATGATTTTTTTATCATTTCCTATCACCTGACTAGATGCTTGTAAAACCTTCCTTCCTTCGACTGTATCACCGTTTTCAATTAATCTTAAACCTAGGACTTGTTGGGTAGTTGCTAATTTATGCGATCGCAATTTTTCCAGTTCTGGATCAGGGAATTTATAACTATCAATACAAAAGACTTTAGCTTTCAAGAAATGTAAGTTTTGTCTTAAGCTAGTTTGTCCACCATGAAAGCGATATTCCATTAAATACTCAGGGAGAAAATATCCTTTTTTATCTGTAATAGCTAACCTTACTAGCAAATCAAAATCTTCACATCCATCAGCTTCAGGACGCATAAAATCAACTTCTAACAAACAATCCCTTCTAAATAAAGTTGAACCTACTTGTAAACTTTGATTTATAAAAGTTTCTCTGATTAAATCAGGAATAATCCCATTTAATTTATCTTTTCCCCATTTAATAGAATTCTCCTGAGTTGCAGAATCAATTCTTTGATTATTTTGATTAATAATCCAATGATTTGTACACACAAAATCTACACTTGATTCTGTATCTAACACCTGTACAGTCTTTTCTAAAAACTCTGGTGTAATAGCGTCATCATCATCAAATTTAATAAAATAATCCCCCGTTGCAGCTTCAAACCCAGAACGCATATTTCGACTACGGCCACCATTTACAGGTTGTCTAAGATAACGAATCCGTGGATCATTCCACTCACTTACTATTTCTGCGGTATTATCTGTAGAACCATCATCACAAATAATTAATTCAAAATCTTGGTAAGTTTGATTTAATACACTATTTACCGCATAAGGGAGTAAATTTGCTCGGTTATAAGTGGGAATACAAACACTAACTTTAGGCATGGGATGTAAAACTTTGCAAAAATTTGCTAATTAAAATATAAACCAAATGTAGTCTAAATATAGACCAAAACTTAGTCATTACTAATCTAAATCATTACTTAGAGTTTTAACTCTCAGTGACTTTATTTTACTAATTTTTACACCAAATCGTCACGGATTTGAGAATATTATGTTATGGTTTACCCAACAAACTACTAGATTATACTGATAGATTTATTACATTGATGAATATTTTAATATTATCCTCCACTTTTCCCTATCCACCAACCAGAGGGGGAACTCAAGTCAGAACCTTTAATTTACTCAAATACTTGAGTCGAAATCATCACCTCACCCTTGTCACCCAACGAGAGTCTGATGTCAGTGATGAGGAAATTGCAGGGTTAAAAGAACACGTCAATAATTTAGTTACTTTTGATCGTCCTTCGGAACAGGAAACATCCGCAAGAATACTGAAAAAAATCCAGCGACTAAGTAATTTCTTGTTCACTGGTACACCTCCCAGTGTGATCAGTCGCTATTCTAGAGAAATGCAAACATGGATTGACAATTTTGTGAAATCCGGTCAGTGTAATCTAATTACTAGTGAACATAGTGTTAATGAAATTTATATTCGTCCTGAATTTAAAAACCATGTAAAAACTATGGTAAATGTTCATAGTTCTGTCTATGGAACTTGTTTAAATCAGTTAGTAACTGGCACATCGGAAAACAAGTTACGGGATAGAATTAATTTACCTTTATTGCGTCGTTACGAACAAAATTATTGTGCTAAATTCAGTAAAATTGTAGTTACTACCCCAGAGGATAAACAACAACTCCAACAATTCCAACCAAATGCGGAAATAGCTATTATTCCTAATGGTGTAGACTTAGTTTCTTTTCCTAATCGGACTCAAGATCCAGGGGGGAATAAAATAGTTTTTATTGGAGCAATGGATAATTTAGCAAATATTGATTCTGTTTGTTTTTTTAGTAATCAAGTATTACCAGAAATCCAAAAAATTTACCCAGATACAACTTTTGATATTGTCGGTTCACGTCCTGCACCAGAAGTTGTAGAACTGGGCAATAAACCCGGAATTAATATTACTGGACGTGTTCCTTCAATGGTTGAGTATTTACATCAATCTACTGTTTGTGTAGTACCAATGCGGACAGGTTTTGGGATTAAAAATAAAACCCTAGAAGCCATGGCCGCCGGTATCCCAGTAGTTGGCAGCGATCGCGGTTTAGAAGGTTTAGCTGTAGATGGTAAAAACACACCCCTACGAGCCTTAAGAGCAAATCAACCCGCAGAATACATAGAGGCTATTTCTCAAATCTTTACACAACCACAACTCAGACACCAACTTTCTGTAAATGCTCGACAAATGATCGAAACTCAATTTACCTGGGAAATTGCCGGTCAGCTATATGAGCAAATGTGTTTAGACTAACAGTAACTTTTCTTACTTAATAAAAATATGTTCACATCATCCAAAGGAGTTAACCACAATGAGTAATTATATTCATTGTCCCCGCAACCAAGTTACACCCCATCTATATCCTGAGAAAATTCAAGAAACCAACCTCTGTGATTTTTGCTGGAATGAATATTGTTTTTGTTGGTCAGAATACTGCATGAATGAATGGTATAAAATACACACCCAGCATGATCAGCAAAACAATCCTCACAAATAAGTAGTTGTGCAAAATAAATTTTATATTTGGGAGAGGCAATAGGGTTCAGGGAACGATAAGAGCTATAGAGATTTTTGCTTGTTCCGAAAATGTTCAATTACAGCAGATTTCTTTGCTATGAGGTATAAATCATAATCATAGAACTCTTGTGGGGTGGGCATCTTGCCTGCCTAAAGTGTACCTCATTACACCGGAAAGTGCTGTAATTTTGCTTAGGTACTTAATTAAATAGGATGTACTGAAATTTGAAAATCATTCTCCCCCTGCACCCTGCAAGAAAGCACCCTGCAAGAAAGCACCCTGCAACCTGCTGCCTTAATCTAATTCAGTAACATCCAAAAAGGAAATAGGGGCGCTCCTCAACGCCCCATCTATGCAATCAAAACTAACTGTCAGCCGAATCATCTTGCCTTTTGGCAATTTGGCAGACAAAATTTTTTAATTTCTTTTTTAATGGAGATATCAGCAAAGAGAACGGGATATGAATAAAGTTGAGGGTAAAGGATGGCAGCCAACCCTAAAAACTTAATTGCATCCCTCTTGTCAGTTGTTTGTGAAGCACTGCACAACACCCCTATTTGTTGTTTCAGTCCTGCAAACTGAGTCAGGCTTCATTGCAACTGGCTAGATATCTCATAGTATATATATAAATCTTTTAGCAGTTCATCCATACTATGGTTGAGCATTTTTTGGTTTGTCATTAGCAGTGTAACAAAACATTTATCTTTCATTGGCAGTTAATCACGTAACATTTGAGAAATAATTTTATCTGCCTGTAATCTTTGATAAGTTAAGCGGATTAGACTTGCATTGTCAAATAAACCAATCACATAACAAGCAAAGCCTAACGCATCAAACAGCATCAAAGTTGTTACGCCTTCCCTATTTAAGGATATGACAAAATCTGTCACACCAGGCGCACTATTGTCAACTGGTATGGTTGCCAGTAGGAAATTGATACAATCAGCAGATACTATTGTACCTTCCAATTCTTTAGTGTCATTTGCTAAACAAATTATACCGCTCAAAATTTGATTTGGTGTAATTCCTTCCTCCATCAGAAGGACAAATAAAGAAGCCAGACTATCGGGAGTATGTTGATCGAGCTTGATATTCATCATATTTACATATTTACGTGTAACAATAAACTCAAAATTTTTTGCAAATCCGGAAAATTAATTTAACTTTTTTTCCCTGCCTAGATGTGAGATAATAGACACAAATATATCCGTATTTACTCAGTTACGGACATCAAAGAATCTATTCAAACTAGGTTTTTTATTATCTGATTATGGCTTTTAACTTATGGTTTTTAAGTATCTTTCATAACTAAGAGATTTACGTGATGAGTCTCTTGTATTCTATGAGATACATAGAACTAAAATTCTGTAAAAGACACAGAAATAACGCCTTCAGATAATCTTTTGCACCCTTAAACTTTGTCTTCAGTAAAACTTTTTTGGTTTACGGAAACTTTCCCAATATTAAAACACAGTAGAACCTCTAGACTGTGATCTGAGTCTCTTTGGTTATCTCCGTAGTTTGACATTAATTTTTGTCAAGCAATATAAACATAATACCTGTGAACATAGCAAATAGGGAATAGGGTGCAGAAAAAAAGGGTAGTTTTACCCATTGCAGGAAATTCTGAAATTATTGAGGTGTAATGTGTATCAAAGAATCAAATCAGATTTATTGTTAGGCATTTTTGTATTTAGCCTACTGAGTTTTGTAATTATTTCTATACCTTTAAAAGCAATCAAAGCAGAAATGATCAAATCCCCAACACAGACAACAGAATTAAGGGGAGTGTGGTTAACAAATATAGATAGTAATGTTTTATTTAATAGCGATCGCCTAAAAAAATCTTTAAAACAACTAAAAGATTTAAACTTTAACACTGTTTATCCCACAGTATGGAATTGGGGTTATACTCTTTATCCCAGTAAAATCGCAGATCAAACCATTGGTAAATCCTTAGATCCCACCCCAGGATTACAAGGAAGAGATATGCTCCAAGAAGTTGTCAACCAAGGACATAAACAAAGTTTAACAGTTATTCCTTGGTTTGAATTTGGTTTTATGGCACCTGCTGACTCCCTCTTAGCCAAAAACCATCCCCAATGGTTAACTAATCGTCGTGATGGGAGTAAAATAGTCAAAGAAGGAACACATAATCGAGTATGGTTAAGCCCTTTTCGACCTGATGTACAAAAATTTATTCAAGATTTAATTGTCGAAATTGTGAGTAAATATGACATTGATGGTATTCAATTTGATGATCATTTTGGTCTACCATCAGAACTAGGTTATGACCCATACACAGTAGCTCTTTATCAACTAGAACATCAAGGTAAAAAACCGCCTCAAAATCATAAAGATCCAGAGTGGGTAAAATGGCGAGCTAATAAAATCACCAAATTTATGAAACAGATATTTTTTGCCATTAAAGCTAGTAGAAAAGATTGTCTAGTTTCCGTTGCACCTAACCCCCAAAGATTTTCCTATGAATATTATTTAGCAGACTGGCAGAAATGGGAAAGAATGGGATTAGTAGAAGACCTAGTTTTACAAGTTTATCGAAATGATTTAACTGTATTCATCAAGGAATTAGAATACCCGGAAGTAATTGCAGCCAAAAAACATATCCCGGTCAGTATCGGTATATTAAGCGGTTTAAAAAATCGCTCAGTCCCAATCCAGCAAATTCAAACCCAAGTCCAAAAAGTACGCGATCGCCAATTTGCTGGTGTCTCTTTTTTCTTCTATGAAACTCTCTGGAATATCAGCAAAGAAAAAGCCGCAATTCGTCAAAACGGCTTCCAAAAACTATTTCCTCAACCCAGTAAATATCCAGAGTTGGGAATTTAGGGAACAGGGAATAGTTTGAAAGAGTTGGTAAGTTTAAATTTACCAGGACTTACGCAAAACATCCCTCAAACCCTCATTCCTCTGTGTTCTCTGTGTCTGGAGTGGTTCGTTTATTCCATAGCTCGTGCGTAAGTCCTATTTACATTGAAAAAAACTCAGTAAGTACAGAAATATTCTTCCTACTTACTGAGTAAATCACCAGTTGTCAGTTACCAGTTATCAGTTGTCAGTAGTAACCTTTGGGAATTCGTAATGCTCCCTTCGGGAGAGCTTCGCTTACGTAATTCGTAATTACTACCAAATTACCAGTCACCAATCACCAGTCACCAATCACCAATCACTATTCACCCTATTCCTAACTTCCCAGCTAGAGAAGGAGTTAGAGGTAATAGGGTACTAACCATTAAAAACAGAGCCAAAAGACCTAAAGCTGCTCTAGCATCATCTGGCTCAGTAATTTCATTTAAACTAGGGCGATCGCCTTCTCTTTGTAGGAAGAAAATCACAATTGCCCAATAAAAAGCCAAAGTATTACCCAAAGATACCAAAGCCAAAACCACTAAAGTAGCAATTGTAGTTCTTCTGGCAGTTTTGCGGCCATAAATTGCTTGTACAATACGTCCACCATCTAATTGTCCAGCAGGCATTAAATTTAAAGCAGTAATTACCAATCCCAACCAACCAATAATCACTAAAGGATGGAGACTAACTAAAGGTTCTTGGAGTGCGGAACCTAAAACCACCCGTGCTAAACTACCAACTAAAATTGAACCTTGGAAAAAAGAATTAGGTAATTGAAATAGACTCCCAGAATTAGAAAGTAATAACCCAATCACCAACATGATTAAAGAGACAATACCTCCAAAAGCAGGCCCAGCTAATGCAATATCAAATAATGCCTTACGGTTAGGTAATAAAGATTGAAAACGAGTAATCGCCCCAAATGAACCAATTTGCACAGCGGGAAGGAAAAAAGGCCAGGTTAAACTAACTTGGTATTTTCTGGCTAACAACCAATGTCCAATCTCATGGGTAAACAAAATTGTAAATAATCCCAAACCGATGGGTAAAGCTTCAGAAATTCTCGATGGGTTAGCAAAAAGATCAAAATTGAGTAATAAACCCGCTGCTTCTAGGTTTGTCGTAATAGTTGCTACCAGGAGAATTACAGCAAATACCTTTTGAGGTAACTGCATAGGTCGTGGATCATTACGACTTGGTAAAACTATCATGACCGGTTTATCTTCTGTATTTTCCACCAGAAACAGACGATACTTATCAGCTAAACGTTCTTGTAGTCTTTTGGTAAGGCGGTTATGAACTTCCTCTGGTTCACCCCGCAAGTTACCTTTAAAAATCGCTCCCTCTTGATAGGAAATAGTTTCTGTTGCGAAAAATGTATCAATCCCAAAAATACCTTTGATTATATTTAGGTCTTCTTCTGGAATGGTGATAGATTCGGGTTTTACCTCTACTACCATTACAGGTTGTTCATTTTCTGGAGCTTTGTCGCCCCCTGAAGCTTCTTGAGCTAACCTTTGGTTTGCCCGCTGTTGAAGAATTGCATCTTGTCCTGCTTGGCGTAATTGTCTACCTAAGAATATATATATTCCTGTTGACAGCACTAGCAATAACAATACACCTGCTATATTGATATAAATTCCAGCGGCAAACAAGCCGAAAAAGACTAGCCAGGGTGACATTAACACCACAGACTGTAACCAGGCTAAGATGCCCAGCTTACCAAAAGGTCTGGCGCGATAAAAGCCCCAACCCAAAATGGCGAAAGCGACTATGACAACAGCCGCAATTATCGGAGTTTCTGATGAAGTTAACATCGCTTAACCTTTGCTATTATCACTAAACCAAAATCAGTCCGGTTTTTTAGTTACAGCAGATTTCTTTGCTATGAGGTACAATTAATAATCATGAAACTCTTGTGGGGTGGGCCGGACAGCCCGCCAAGAGTGTACATCATTACACCGGAAAGTGCTGTATGTTTATTTAGGGGTTGCTGTCCGCGTAGCGTGCCGTCAGGCATATAAATGCAAAAACATTGCCAGTAAAGGATTATAGGTGATTTGAGATTGAGAAAGTGCAAGATTTGAGAGTATCAAGGCTTGAAAACCTTGCATTTGTGGTAAAAATTTACACTTACCAACTCTCTAAAACTACTCCCTACTCCCAATTCCCTACTCCCTAGCCTCCACCGATCACTTTTTCAGCAACCCCTATTTATTAATCTATAACGCAAATAGCAGTCTACTCAAACGGTAGGGTTTCTGGGGCAACCACGGGGGGTTTGCCCCTACATATGATCTTGACAGCCTTGCCAGCCTTACTCATTTTCTGTTATTTGCTTGATGGGAAGTTCAATTACAAATTCTGTTCCTTCACCCAAATCAGAGGAGCAGGATAATTTACCTTGATGTTTATCTACAATAATTTGGTGACTGATAGATAGTCCCAACCCTGTACCTTTGCCTATATCCTTAGTGGTAAAAAATGGGTCAAATAATTGAGGAACAATATCTGGGGATATTCCAGGCCCGTTGTCGGCGATTTTAATGGATAAGTGAGAATCACTAATTCTGTTGGTGGTAATTGTTATTTGTCTTGGTTTAGTTACTGGTTCTATTTCCTCTACAGCATCAATAGCATTACTTAAAATATTCATGAATACTTGGTTAATTTGACCTGGATAACATTGTACCGTGGGGAGATATCCATAATTTTTAATAACTGATATTTTTGGATGATTTTGTTTAGCTTTGAGGCGATTTTGCAAAATCATAATTGTACTGTCTATACCTTCATGAATATCAATTTCTTTTACTTCTGCTTCATCTATGCGGGAGAAGTTACGCAGTGATAAGACAATTTCTCGAATTCTATCTGTACCAATACGCATCGAGTTAACGAGTTTAATTAAATCCTCTTTGACAAATTCTAAATCTATTTCAGATATTATTTCCTGAATTTCTTGTGGTGGTTCAGGATAATATTGTTGATATAAGTCAAGTACAGTTAATAATTCTTCTACATATTCTTTGGCTGGAAAAAGATTACCATGAATAAAGTTGATGGGATTATTAATTTCATGGGCTATCCCAGCTACCATACTGCCCAAAGATGACATTTTTTCACTATGAATTAGCTGGGTTTGTGTTCTTTTCAGTTCACTTAGAGTATTTTGGAGATTTGTGGCTTGTTGTTGTAATGTTATTTCTGCTTTTTTGCGATCTGTGATGTCTGTCGCTACTCCTAATATTTGTTTGACTGTTCCATCTTGGTGACGATTAAAGACTGTATCTCGACTGTACAACCATATCCATTCACCATCAGATTTTCTGATTCGATATTCCAGTGTTAAGGTTTCTCCATCCTGAGATTTTAAACATCTTTGACAATGGGCGTGGATTTTTTGTTGATCTTCTGGATGAGTAATTGTCGCTATTAATTTTTCTCCCATTGTTTGGATTTCTTCAAGGGAGTAACCTAATAGGTTAGTAATTTCTTGGTTAGCATAAATATTACGTTTATCTGATATATCAAAAATATAAATAATATTAGGTGAAAAGTTAGCAATACGTTCAATAAATTCTTGACTTTCTTGTAGGGCTAAATCTGCTTGTTTCCGTTCTGTAATATTGACAGTGGTGGAGATAATTCTATAAATTTTACCTTCGCTATTTTTCAGGGGATGCAGATTTGTTAACCACCAATTTAGCTGGTTTTTAATGGTGTGACATTCTTCATAATTAATTTGCTTTTTTAGTTGTATACAATTTTGATAGCGTTCAATAACTTCTTTTCCTTCTTTCTCTCCATATAAATCTTGTGGATTTTTACCGATAACATCTAATTCATTGATGCCTATGAGTTTTTCCGCTGATGGATTTAAACCTAAATAAGAAAAACTTCCATTTTCTAAAACATCAATAACAAATATAATTTGACTAATCCCTTCATATATACTGCGCAGAAATTCTTCTTTCTCTTGTAATTGTGATTCTGCTTGTTTGATTTTACTAACATCAAAGAGACAACCGTACCAAAGAATATCTCCATTCTTTTGTATTTCTGGTTTGGCTATGGCTTTTACCCATTTTTTGATCTGGGAAACAGTTTTCATTCTCCATTCTGCTTCATAGTTTTCTTGAGTGTGGGCAGATTGAAATATTTTATTTTTAATTTCTGTAATATCTTGAGGATGAATATAACTAAATACTAATTGTACGTTTTCTTTAATTAGTTCTGGTTCTAATCCTAATAGTTCTCTACACCCAGAAGATACATATGGAAATGACATTTCCTCATTTTTTGATAAACAGAATTCATACATCATGCCAGGCACATTATCCGCTATTCTTTGTAGTCTGGCTTCACTTTGTTTTAGGGCTGTTGCTCTTTCTTCTACTTGATATTCTAATTCTTCGTTCAGTTTTTTGAGGGCAGCTTCGGCTTCTTTTTTAGCTGTGATATCTAATAAAACACCACAAAAAATTATCTCTCCTGCATCATTGATTGTAGGTGTTGAATCTCCTTGCCACCAGGTAATTTCCCCATTGGGTTTGATCAGTCTTCCTTCGTAATGCCAGGGGATAGAATTGTCTATAGCTGCAATTACTGATTCTACAAAACTATTAAAATCCTGTGGATGCACAAGGGCAAGAAATTTATTAAAATCAGCCATCATTTGGTTGGCAGTTATTCCTGCCAATTCCCAGATGAAGTCGCTGATATAGTCTACTCTCCAAACAGCATCACGGTTAGTAAATTGGAAAATTGCTCCTGGCATATTTGTGGCAATATCCCTTAACCTTTTTTCACTTGCTAATAATGCTATTTCTGCTTGTTTACGTTTGGTGATGACTTCGGTGAACATGATAATTCCACCGATTGTTTCACTATCTGTATACCAAGGGTGTATTTGCCATTTGATCCACTCTACTCTACCATCTGCACCATGAAATCTCTCTTCTTCATATTCTGCAAATTCGCCTTTTAAACAATTTCGGTGAATTTCTCGCCCATGAGGAGAAATCTCCGGTAATATTTCGTAGTGACTACGACCAATAATTTCTTGCCCTTCTAAGCTATGATCTTTTCGCCAGCGACTATTTGCTAGTAAATAGCACATTTGCAGATCAAATATGGCAATTCCTGATGGCGTATATTCTAAAAATAAACTCATCTGCTTGTGATCATACTCTGTTGGCGCAGATAGGTTATTTTTGTTTAAGCTATTTACTGCTTGGCGCAGTTGTGTCAGTTCTTGTTGCTGAGATTCGTAAGTTTTTCTATCTACAGTGATCAAATCACTTTTCATAATGATTGGAGAATATAGATGAGCAGAGTTGTGAGCGATCGCACGGTTTGAGAGAGTTAAACCTAATTAACTCAGTTGTGTTGTTTTTCAATATGGTTTATGTATCAATTTTAATCTTAATATCTCCCGCCAAATATAAGTTTACACAATTAATTTATCTAAAAACCAGCTACTCAGTTTTGAATAGATTGTAAAAAAATTGTAAATACTATATAGTTGTTGTAATTATAGGACTCTTACTTGATTTCTAAACAAAACTCAGTACATATTATTGATTCCTTTTTCCCTGTTCCCTGTCTCCACGAATAATTTTAGGAATTAAACCATATTCTCTTCACACATATTTTATAAGTATTGTGTGTTCTGATTTTTTGCTGGGTAAATAAATTACCCTAAGATTCCCAGTCACCAATCACCAATCACCAATCACCAATCACTTTTTCAGCCAGCCATAACTACTTTTCAAAGATCCTCTTAGTTACTACTTCTAACTAATTTATAGATTCATATTGATTATGACTGTACCTCAACCACAAACTGGCATAGAAGAAATTTCCCAATTACCTTCTCAACCACCTCGGCGGTGGTTTCGTTTATTATTAGCTGCATTACTGATAATTGGAGGCGGTACAGCTATTACCTGGCAGTTACTAACAAGTAATCAAAAACAACCTGCTGCTTTTCAACCTGCGGGAGTGAAAGTAAAAACATCTAAGGCACAGACAGGTATTATTACAGATAGTGCCGAATATATTGCTACTTTAGAATCAAGACGTTCTATTAATCTTCAACCTAGAGTACAAGGACAAATTTCCCAAATATATGTTAAATCAGGAGATCCGGTAGCTGCGGGGGCAGAAATTTTAGAAATAGACTCCAGACAACAACAAGCGACTGTCAGAAGTTTAACTGCCGCAGCCCAAGTTACCAAAGCCCAGTTAGAAAATGTCCGCGCCACCTTAGAATCTTTAGAAGCAGAGAAAACTGGCAAAATAGCTGATGTAGAGTTAAATCAGCAAGAATATAAACGCTATTCTGAGTTAGCTGCCCAAGGTGCTGTGTCTCGACAAACTAGAGATTTATATGCTAACAGATTAGCCACAGCTAAATCTGAACTCAATGCTATTAACTCTCGCATTCAAGCCCAAAAAGCAACTATTCTCCAAACAGGGAGATCCTTAGAACAGGCTGATGCCAACATTAAACAACAACAAGTTCAATTGCAATATTACAAAATTACTGCCCCTTTTAATGGTGTGGTAGGTGATATTCCAGTGAAGATCGGAGATGTTGTGAACAGTGCGACACAATTAGCTACCATTACACAAAATCGTCCTTTAGAAGTTAATATTCCTGTACCCTTAGAAAGAGGTTCTCTATTACGTCAAGGATTATCCGTAGAATTAATTAATTCCCAGGGAAAAACTTTAACGAATAGCAGAGTATTTTTTATCTCTCCTAATATAAATAGCAATTCTCAATCAATTCTCGTTAAAGCACTTTATAACAATACAGAAGGATTGCTACGAGCAGATCAACAAATTCGAGCTAGGATAATTTGGAGTCAAAGACAAGGTGTATTAGTTCCCACCAGCGCAGTATCAAAAATTGCTGGAGAAAGTTTTGTCTTTTTGACTGAAACACAAACATCTCCAGATGGTAAAACTCAATTAGTAGCACAACAAAGGCGAGTACAATTAGGGGATATTACAGATAACAACTATCAAATTAAGGAAGGTTTAAAAGGGGATGAAACAATAGTTGTTTCTGGTATTCAAAATTTGAGAGACGGAGTACCGATAATTACTGAGAATTAGTCAATTTTAGAATTTAGAATTACGAATTACGTAAGCGTTCACGTTCGCGGAGCGTGGCGTTAGCCATAAGTAGCATTACGTTAGTGAAACTTCTCTGAAAGAGGCATTACGAATTACGAATTACGAATTACGAATTACAAATTAATTATGTTTGCTGATTTTTTTATTAGGCGGTCTGTATTTACCACTGTTTGCGCTATTATCGTATTCTTAATAGGAGCAATCTGTATACCGACTTTGCCCATAGCACAATATCCAGAAATTAGCCCTACCCAAATTATTGTTACTTCCAACTATATTGGTGCTAGTGCAGAAGTAGTAGAGAGTACAGTTACCTCAATTTTAGAAAGACAAATTAATGGTATTGATGGCATTAAATACATTACTTCTAGTAGTAGTAATGATGGAACTAGTACCATTACAGTTACCTTTGATGGGACAAAAGATAAAGATATTGCTGCTGTTGATGTTCTCAACCGAGTTTCTTTAGCAGAACCACAGTTACCAGAACCTGTGATCCAAACAGGGGTGACAGTGAGTAAACAGTCTAACAATATTTTGTTAGCGATGGGTTTGTATAGTGAAAGTGAGGAATTTGATAATGTTTTCCTGAGTAACTACACTGATTTATATGTCGCCGATGCTTTAAAACGGTTGCCTGGTGTGAGCGAAGCTAGGATTTTTGGGGAACGTCGTTATGCAATGCGGTTATGGCTTGATCCTAATAAACTAGCTAGTCGTCAATTAACAACCAACGACGTAGTAAATGCGTTAAATGAGCAAAATATACAAGTAGGTGTAGGACAAATTGGCCAAGAACCAGCCCCAAAAGGGCAAATGTATCAAGTTGATTTAAGGGCTATTAGTAGATTAACAAAACCGGAAGAATTTGAGGATTTAGTAATTAGAACTGCTGAGGATGGTAGTTTAATTAAATTACAAGATGTTGGTAGAGCAGAACTAGGCGCTCAAAATTATAGTTCTTTTTTAAGATTTAAAGCTCAAGCAGGGGTAGGTATAGGTATATTTCCCGCTCCGGGTAGTAATGTTTTAGATGTTGCCAGGAGAGTAAAAAAAGAGATGGTACAACTGTCTCAAAATTTTCCTCCAGGGGTGAAATATAACATTGCCTTTGATACAACTACAATTATTGAAGGATCTTTAGCAGAAGTAGTCAAAACATTATTGTTAGCGATCGCTCTTGTGGTTTTGGTGATCTTCATTTTCTTACAAGATTGGCGGACAACTTTAATTCCTGTAATTACGATTCCTTTGGCATTAATAGGTACTTTTGCCTTTATTAAAATCTTTAATTTTTCCATTAATACATTAACCATGTTTGGTTTAACCCTAGCGACAGGGATGGTGGTTGATGATGCAATTATTGTGGTGGAAAATATCTCCCGCCTCATTCAAGAAGAAAAGATTTCTCCCCATAAAGCTGCATCTGTGGCCATGAGTGAATTATCAGGAGCAGTTTTAGCAACATCATTAGTATTAATGGCGGTATTTGTACCAGTAGCTTTTTTCCCTGGTTCAACGGGAAATATCTATAGACAATTTGCTTTAACTATTGCTTTTTCGATTACAATTTCTACTTTTTTAGCTCTGACTCTGACACCTTCCATTGCTGCATCTATATTACGTGTAACTCCCCCACCAAAAGGAGTTTTCAAATTATTATTTGGTTCTGTCAATCAATTTTTAGATTTGATCCAGATCGTATACCGACGATTGTTACTATTTCTAACTAGAATTAAAGCGATTGTTTTAGCTGTATTTATGGCTTTAATTCTGTTTACAGTTTGGCTTTATTCATACGTTCCTAGCTCATTTCTTCCTGATGAAGACCAGGGTTATTTTATCACCATTATTCAAGCTCCAGAAGGTTCATCTTTGCAATATACAAGTAACGTGATGAGTCAGGTAGAACAACAGATTTTAAGCATTCCAGAAATTACAGGAACATTTGCCATTGGTGGGTTTAGTTTTAGTGGTAATACTGCTAACAGTGGTGTCATTTTCAGTACTTTAAAATCCTGGGATGAAAGAAAACAACCAAATCAATCTGTACAAGCTATTCTCGGACAATTAAGAGGCAAATTATCTAACATCACAGAAGCAAGTGTATTTCCTGTGAACCCTCCAGCAATTCGTGGTTTAGGTAGTTTTAGTGGTTTTCAATTTCAATTACAAGATGTCACAGGAACATATAGTTTAAATGATATGTTGGCTGTTGTGGGTGAGTTCATGATGCAGGGTAATCAAAATCCAGCATTGCAGGCTGTATTTAGCACTTTTAAAGCCAACACACCCCAAATTGTTGTGGAAGTAGACCGAAAAAAAGCCAAATCTTTACAAGTTCCTATTAATGACATTTTCAGTACCATACAAACTTATATAGGTTCAAGATATGTGAATGATTTTAATTTCCTTTCCCGTACCTATCGGGTGTATGTGCAAGCTGAATCACAATTCCGTTCTAATCCCAATGACATTAATTCTTTGTATGTACGCTCACAAAATAATCAGATGATTCCTTTGGGAAGTTTAGTCAAATTAACTTCTACAACTGGGCCACAAACTATTAATCATTACAACCTCTATCGTTCCATTGAAATCAACGGTTCTGCTGCACCTGGTTTTAGTTCAGGACAAGCTACCACAGCAATGGAACAATTAGCTCAAGAAATTTTACCCACAGGGATGGGTTATGAATGGTCGGGTATTGTTGCGGAAGAAAAAGAATCTGGTGGACAAGCACCGTTAATTTTTGGTTTAGGTTTGGTGTTTGTGTTTTTAGTCTTAGCTGCTCAATATGATAATTATGTTGATCCTTTAATTATTATGTTGTCAGTTCCCCTAGCTATTATGGGAGCTTTAGCATCTCAGTCTTTACGGGGTTTAAATAATGATGTATTCTGCCAAGTTGGGTTAGTTATGTTAATTGGTTTGGCTAGTAAAAATGCGATTTTAATTGTTGAGTTTGCTAACCAATTAAGAGATCAAGGTTTACCAATTACTAAAGCAGCAGTGGAAGCAGCAAAAGGTCGTTTACGTCCGATTTTAATGACTGCTATATCTACACTGTTGGGCATTTTCCCCCTAGTAATTGCTACTGGTGCAGGTGCGGGAAGTCGTCAATCTTTGGGTACTACGGTATTTGGGGGTATGTTGGTAGCAACTTTTTTAAGTTTGTTTATTGTACCGATCCTATACATTGTAATTGGTAAGATCCGTCAGAATTTTCAGCTTTTGAGAAAAGGCGATATCAGTTATGATGATGTTGTCTAGTTCACACAATTTAAGATAGTAAGATGGAAAAAGTTTTAAAAGTTATTAATGACGTAATTACTAACCCTTCTATTCCCCACGAACCCTATAAACAATCTTTAAAAAATTGGGCCATGTATTGTTTACGGGATCGGGGTTTTATTGTCGTGTATGCTCAAAATTATGATTTTGCTGTTGAAGTTAAAGGCAAAGGTAAGCTATATTTTAATGTGACTGACAACCCTGTAGATTTAGATGATCAAATCAATTGGATAGTTTGGAATAGTGCAGATAAAAAAGTTAGCTTAATTCCCCAAATACTGTAAATAAGATGGGGTGATGGGGTGACAGTGAATAGTGAACAGTGAACAGTGAACAGTGAACAGTGAATAGTGAATAGCGATAACTGATAATTGATAATTGATAACTGCTAACTGATAACTGCTAACTGATAACTGATAACTGATAACTGATAACTGATTTGTGTGAGATAATCAAGCCTTAGTGAATACCATAAAATGCTGTTGTGGTAAATTGTTTTTAGTCTCCTGAAAAACCAAACCCACAGCTTGCATTTCTTTTTTCACCTGTCTTTGTGACATTTTATGTAAACGCTTGATCCTAATAAAAGGATTTTCTGCTCGATATTCTACTAACACAACTTTACCCCCAGGTTTTAGAGCTTTAACTATTTCTGTCATTACTTCCTGGGGATATCCTAATTCATGATAAGCATCTACAAATATTGCGAAATCTATACTTGTTGCTGGTAAGTTTGGATTGGTTTCTGTGGCTAAAATTGGTTGAACATTATTGATATTTTTCTCTTGTTTAAAATAGTCAATTATTTCTAACATTTGTGGTTGGATATCAACTGCTAAAACTTTACCCTCAGTTAATAAAGGTGCAATTAAAAAACTTAAATAACCTGTACCTGCACCAATATCTGCAACTACATGATCTGGTTTTAAATCTAACAGTTCAACTATTTGACTGGTTTTTTCTTCTATTTCTCTGCTTGGCCTTTCTAACCATCCGGCCCCAGTATAACCCATGACATTAGCTATTTCTCTACCCATGTAGAATTTACCGATACCATCAGAACTGTGATTTTGTCGCTGTTCATAAATGGTTTTTGTGTGGGTGTGCTGATCGGCGATCGCTATAGGAATGACAGGGATAAAAATATTGACTCCGAAGATGATGATCAAGATAGATAAACAAGATAAAAATTTAGTTTTTCTATTAGTATTCATCAGTAGAATTTTCCTGAAATAATTTGTTTGGATCACAATTCTCAATTCTCAATTCTCAATTCTAACTATTCTTCCTCTGGAGAAATTAATTCCATTTCTGGAACTTCATTATGATCAGCAGATTCGGAAATCATCACCATTTCACTGTCCATTTGATGATGAGATTTCCATTGATCTAACACATCTTTAACTAATACTTCTTCTACCCAAATTTTGGCAACTACAGTTAAAGGTAATGCTAGAAATAAGCCTAAAAATCCAAAAAATGTCACAAAAAATAATTGGGCAATTAAAGTTACTGCTGGTAATAAAGATACCTGATGTGCCATAACCATAGGTGTGAGAAAATTACTCTCAGCTTGCTGAATAAAAAAGTATAGAATTAACACTGCTAATGATTTCCAAGGAGAATCTAAAAGTGCGATCGCCATTGCTGGAACTACACTCATTGTTGGGCCTAAATTGGGAATTAAATTCATGAAACCAGCTAAAACACCCAATGCTAAAGCAGCTTTAACTCCTAAAATTGATAAGCCGAAAAGACTCATTAAACCAACTACAACAACAGCAATAAATGCTCCTGTCACCCATCTTTCTAAAGACTCTTCACACTCATCTAAAATGCCATTTACTCTGTGGCGATAAAAGGAGGGAAATAGGCGAATAAATAATTTTTTATAAGCAATCGGATCAGCTAAAAGCATTCCGGTTAATACTAAAACTAATAAAATGTTTAAAATAACTACTAAGGAACTAGATACAAAAGCGAAGGAGTTTCCTAAAACACTATTGAATAAAGGTTGCACTTCTGCAATTAATCTATTCAGATCAGGAATGAAGGGTATTAATTGAGGAGGAATATATGTTCTTTGTTCATCAATCCAACTATTTATCCGTTCAAAACCTTGGGGTACTCGATAAGTTAATTCTTGGAATTGTTGGGTAAATGGAGGAACGATTAACCAGAAAAAAACGATGACTCCAGTAAAAAATATAGCTACAGATAAAGCAATTGATAAATTCTTTTTAACTCCAAAATTTTGTAAAGTCCGTGCTAATCTATTTAAAGTTGTGGCTAAAACCACAGCAGCGAATATTAATAATAAAACTTCTCGTAATTGCCACAGAATATATAAGGATAAAACGATAGCAATTAAACCAATCCATTGCCCAATTTTCACAAATTGACTCCCCAGTTATAATTGAACTCAGTGTCTCTTTCTTCTGTTTCCTGTTAACCATTTGGTAATCTACCACAATAATTACCGAAGAACCATTTAATTTTGTTTCTGTTTTGTCATTCTGGTTAAGAAAATAGTAATCATAATCAGAGTTGGTAACAACACTAAAATTAAAGCATTAATAGATGTTTCCGGAACTGCTAACATTGGACAGACATATTTAATTAGACAGGAAATAAGAGTAGAGAGAATCAGTAATTTAAACAAGAAACCTAGTTGATTTTCCATAAAAGTGAGAAGATATGTAAGTAGGGATTAAAAACTTCCATGATAACAAGGCACGGGACAAAAGGCAAAAGCCAAAATAGAAGAGGTTTTGTGGTTAATAGGACTTACGCATTTTAACAAAAAGTTAGGTTTGAAGATCGCTTCCTTTTGTCGCAATGACGGTATTTAAAGTAGATTTTGTGTCAGTCCTAGTTAATTTATCTTCATGGAATATGAGTATAATAATACTTTGGCTATTTTACCACTGATGGACTCCAAAATTTGGTAGGATCAAACATCTGAAGAGAATTTTCAGGATTCAAAGTATATTTTAGGAATCTTTTCTACTGTTATTTATTAATTTTATTGCCGATGTTTGTTAAATTAACAAGTTTTTAAAAACTAACAAAATACAAAATCACCAGTTTCTTTTTTATCTGGTTCATAGTTTATGAACTGATGTGAGAAATCAGGGATTTAGTGGTAGTATCCCCGTGTTTACCCCTCCGTTTCCAACTAATTCGATTTAAAGCAAAAATTAGGGTTTCAACCAAAATTCAACCACCCAAAAACTTCTGCAACCGTTAAATCTAACTCAATTCCAGGAATTATGGGTAACATATCATCCCCTGTATATAATTCAACTTTTTGTCCTGCAAATACAGCTAAAACACTTTCTTCTTCTGGGTTCATTAACCATCCTAATTCTGTACCATTGCGGGAACAATGTAATAATTTTGTTAATACTGTTTTTTGTTGTTGTTCGGGTGAGAGAATTTCAATTACCCAGTCAGGATGAATTTCAAACCGATTACTAATTTTTCCTGATGTAGTTTTGGGTATTCTTTGCCAACGAAATATGGAAATATCTGGGACAATTGTTACATTACAAAAAGTACAACGTAGTTCCGGAAAAGCATAAGCAATTTTTTGTGTTTCGACTACTTGATTAATAGTAGTACACAATTTAATTTGTAGACGGCTATGTTCACCCTGTGGCATAGGTTTTTGAATTATTTTACCATTAATAAATTCTGATGCTGGTTTAGTTTCTGGTAATTTGAAAAACTCATTTAGTGTAATTTTATGTTCTTTAATGATAGTCATAATTGCTAATTATTTATTATTTTCTATATTGAGGAGTTTAGCATTGCCAAACCCCCACAATATTTAAACTATAGTAGCCGCAAAATCAAAATCATTTGCTGTAATGGAATTAGCATTAATTCCCACTAATAAAGCTACTTCTGTTGTGTCTAATTTTAACAAGGTATCCGCACCTATTTGTTCTCTAGTTATTCCATCAAAACCAAGGTTTTCAAAACCACTGAAATGGATTTTATCAACTCCAATTGTGAAGTCGGTAATCGTATTTTGGCTGATGGGTAAACTCACATTTGCAACCCAGAATTTGTCAGCACCTTCACCACCAGCAATGATGTTATTTCCATCCTCTTGAACAAAAAAATCATCCTCTCCATCTCCACCTAAAGCGCGGCCATTTTCACCAAGGTAGAACGTATCATTACCACTTCCACCAGAGAGACGATAGTTACTAGCATCTGTAGCATCGAGTATATCACCTCCACTTCCACCAAAAGCGCGATCGCCATCAGCTACGAAAATAATATCATCTCCACTACCAGTTGCAATCCGATTTTTACCAGCTAAACTACCAGCAAAAGGACTCTCAACTAGGTCATTTTCTGCACCAGTAAATATTATATTATTAGTGCCATCAAAGTCAATTCCAGCTATTTTTGTATCTGCTTCAGGAGTTCCAGTAACTATAGCAGGAGTTGTGTCTTCAATAACAAGAGAAAAGGTATCTGTTGCTATTAAACCTTCTTGATCAGTTGCAGTAACTTTGATATCTAAAGTGCCTATATTTTCATCAGTGGGAGTACCATCAAATGTGCGAGTTATGGGATTAAATTCTAACCAATCTGGTAATTCACTATCATCAGCTAATGTTGCTGAATAGGTAATAAAATCGGTGATAGTTTCTTCTTCTACCAGTGTTTCTAGAAAGGTTTGAGATATAAATTGGTGTAGTCTGGTAGTGGGGTGAACTTGATCAAAAAATGCGTATTCATCTGGATTAACATTATCACCTGCATTGAGCAAAGGTTCAGTTATATTCGTGAAACCATATTCCTCTCCTCCACTATTTTCTACATCGTCTTGAACTTCTTCATTGAAAGCAAAGATATCTACTAGAGGTAAATCAATATTGAGAGATGTTTCTAATTGATTAACTTCCTCACTTAAAGCTTCATTAAAAGTAATGGAAGTTGCTCTAAATTCTTCAGGATCAACAATCAAAGGGAATCTTTCACCAAGTCCAGTAATAAGTGGGGTAGCACCTAAATCTGTTAAGTTAGCAATGACAATTTCCTCAGCATCTAAATTGCTTAATCTAGTAATTGCATTGCTGATATTGTTAATTGCATTAGGTACAACTACTTCTGGATCAGCGAAAATGTCAAGAACATCATTAGAACCAATCCAAATCATGTATAGCGAATTTTCACTAACAGGATTGGAGACAATTTCTTCTTCAAATTGGTCAATTTGTGTTAATAAACCTGGTATGGTAATCAATCCCTGTTGAGTTTCTAAACCTGGTATGGTAGTCGGATCAACAAGTTCACTTTCACCTGTCTTAGCTCCTCCAAAAGCAAAGTTTCTAATTGATTCTTCACTAAATTCCATTTCTTGTGCAAAATACTCTATCCACACAAGTCCGTTAGAAAACCTTCCTTCAAAGTATGGAGGTGAAGCAGGAGCAGTGTTTCCTGATGCTTCAAAAGCATTTCCGGTGTCAGAAAGACTATCACCAAAAACAATGAGATCATCAAAAGGATTAGTTACATCAGCATCAGAAAATGTGTTATTTGCAAATGTGAATTGAAAATCACTTCCTGATTGAGCTTGTTGATCTAAAAGGGGGTTGAGAATAATTGGTGTTTGAGTCATTGAAGTAAAGTTTATAAATTTATGGATGAGAAATTAACAATATTTCAATGAAGTAATATCAAAATACTGTTTTACCTTCAAAGTATTTCTAGTCAAAGTCATGGGTAATGGTATTCACCCACAAACCAAGCATAGATGTTTACTTATCTATATTTTAAAAGTATAAATTTTCTGCTGAAAATGTGCAACTCACCTAACCTTCACTGCGTTGCCAAATTTTAATAGTTTTATCCAAGCTACCACTAACTAACATTTCTCCTGATGCAGTAAATAATAAAGCAGTGATTGTGTTAGCATGACCGGAAAAAGTGGCTAATAATTCTCCTGTTTGTAAATGCCATAATTTGATAGTTTTATCCGCACTCCCGCTAGCAATAATTTGTTGATCGGAACTTAAAGCTACTGTATAAACTCCTTCTCGATGACTGGAAAGAGTGTGTATTAATTCCCCAGTTTCTAAATTCCAAACCCTGACAGTTTTATCTTGACTACCACTAATTAAATATTGACGATTGGTAGTCATTACTAAAGAATTCACAATATGAGAATGACCGTTAAAAGTATAGATTTGTTTTATTTCTGGTTTATTTTCTGGTTGGTTTTTCTGAGCATAATTAAATGTTAATCGCCAAACTTTTATCTTCCGATAACTACCTGTCACTAAGATTTTACCATCTTCACTTAATACCATAGAATGGGCGGCAGTATCATCAAGGGATAAAGTATTTTCTACTTGGCGATCGCGTAAGTTCCAAAATAAAATTCTTCTATCATCTCCACCAGTAACTAAACTTTTGCCATCAGGAGTAAAAGCAACACAACGGACATTTCCTTGATGTTTATGGAGAATATCAATTAAATCTAAAGCTCCGGTATGCCAAATTTTAATAGTAGAATCTGCACCCACACTAACTAAAGTTTGACCATCAGTACTAAAAGCTAAAGAATGAACTTCATCTACCATACCAGAAGTAGACCAAGGAGATTCCGATAAAGTTTCAATTAATTCACCTTTACTTAAATCCCATAACTTTGTTTCTCCACGACTTCCACTAGCTAAAATAGGAATAGTATGAACATGATTGCCACTCAAATCTTTGCCAGATAAAGTTTTAATAGAATAACCTAAACAATTAATTCCTCTAGTATGTCCTCTTAAAGTTTGCCAAAATTCCCAATCACCAATAATATGTTTTTGAGGATGATCAGATGGTAATGTTTGTACAACTTCCGCCATGATTTGATCATCATTTAATTGCAACTGAGATTTTCTTTGATATAAAGATTGTAAATACCAATTTAATCCCCCAGCATACAATAAATTGCTAGGAGTTAAATAAAGTTTTGGTTCATCAAACCTTAACTGATTTGTCGGTAAAAATCCAGTCAAAATGGTTTGTTTATCATAGCCAAATTTTCTATATTCGGGATAAAATAAACATAAAAAAACTAAGACTTGATTATTTTTAATATCTTCTTGAGTTACAGTCCAGCTAATTTTATCTTTTTTAATTCCATGAAAACTTTCTCCATCCGCTACATGAATTTGAATATTTACTTTGCGATTATTAGTCATTACATAAGTAAACTTACTTTGATTCCGCAAATTTCCTTCATCGTCAAAAACCATATTTTCTACACTATCTTGCGGCACTTTTTTAACTAACTTACCCAACCATTCTTTGATTATGTGATCTACAATTTGTTCCCGCACTAAATAATCTTGAGCTTGAGTTTGAAAAAATGCCGGAAAAGGAATTACCCCATCTGGAGGTTCAGGATATTCTGGAGGTATAGGAGGAGGATTTTTAGCCAGGATTTCCGCTTGTTGACGGGAAAATTCTAAAATTTTGACTAAGGTATCACCACAAAATATCATCATTTCACGGTGACAACCTTTAACTTGACTTTCTAGAAGAGATAAATCAATTGTTTTCTGTTTTTTCACCCGTTGGAGAAAATCAGTTTGTTGTGTTTTGAGTAAATTAATCCAATCCATCTGCATAATAGTGATACACTATTGCTCATCTAATTTAACTGATGCCAATAAATTCTAGTATTTTTATCGTTTTTAATAATGTTTAGTGAGATGGAAATCAATTAAATTTTATTGATGTAGATAATCAAATCGTATTTTTACAGCAGATTAATAGTGAAAAAAGTAAAATAAATTTCAATGATTTCTATAAATTCTAACTAATGCAATAGATGAATTACTGTTTCTCCAGAAACATTTAGAGAAACGAGGCTAGTCTATGTCAGTGAATCAAAATCTTTACTCAAAAAAACCTTCACAAATTGAACAAATCACGATATATTAACTGTTTATGTAACTAAAATATCTATCTGCCAAAATAACAATGTCAAATACATCTTACATTTTTGTTGCTGGTGCTAGTCGTGGTGTTGGCCAAGAAATCGCTAAAAAATTGATAGCAGACAATTTCAAAGTCAAAGCACTATTAAGAAATGAAACTGCCTGTCAAGAATTAGAAAAAACTGGTGTAAAATCAGTATTAGGAGATGCTTTAAAAGTTGAGGATGTAGAACAGGCAATTTTAGGAAATGAGCCTATCAAAGCTGTAATTACTACTCTGGGTGGTTTACCTACAAATGATGTCAAACCTGATTTTATCGGTAATAAAAATATAATTGATGCTGCAATTAAAGCCAAAGTAGATAAACTTATTTTAGTCACTTCTATTGGTTGTGGTGATAGTGTTGGTGCAATGCCACCACAAGCTTTAGAAACTCTCAAACCTGTATTAATTGAAAAGGAAAAAGCTGAAGAATATTTAATTAACAGTGGTTTGAATTATACAATTATTCGTCCGGGTGGCTTAAAATCTGAACCTGCTACTGGAAATGGTATTTTAACTAAAGATACCCGCATTGTTGGTAGTATTCACCGTGCGGATGTAGCTGATTTAGTTTGCCGTTGTTTAAGCTCTGCTAATGCTAATAATCAAGTGTTATCTGCATTAGATAAGAATATGATTTATCCTGGTTTACCAGAATTTATAGAATTTGATTTAGGTTAATTGGTAATAATAAGATCCCCGACTTCTTTTATGATCGTGTCCATCAGTTTTGAATTAAGCGCAGAAGTCGGGGATCTGGGTATCAACTTTTTACCCATAATTTATTTTTATTTAACCGCAGAGACGCAGAGTACGCAGAGAAAGAAGAATATATAATCAAGTTTTTACTCTTGTCTCATTCTATAATTGATTTGATTCCTTTGACTAATCTTTCTATTCCTTGTTTGGCTGTTTGTTGTTGTAATGCACCATAAGCGACTCGTAAATAACAACCGTTTTCTATACCAAAGGTTGTACCGGGTATGACTGCTATTTTATGTTCTTGAATTAAGGTTTTAACTAATTCTAAACTATCCATTTGCGTATGCACTTTGAGGAAAAAGTAAAATGCGCCATTTGCAGGTGTGATGGTACATAAATCTTGTAATTGGTTAAGTGCATTGATAACTATTTTTCTGGTTTCAGCTATTGTTTGAATATTATCTTGTAAATAATTATCTTTTGCTTGTAATGCTCCCAATGCTGCATATTGAGAAACTACAGGTGGACATATTAAAATAGTATCTTGAACTTTTTTGACAGCATTTAATAAATGTTGGGGAATTACCATGTAACCTATGCGCCAACTAGCAAAACCATAGGCTTTGGAAAGACTAAAAAGTGAGATTGTATGTTCACTACTGTCTGGAAATGCAGATGGGGAAATATGTTTAATTCCATCATATGTGAAATATTCATAAGCTTCATCACTAATATGATAAATCCCTCTATCTTTGCAAATTTGATTGACTTGTTTTAAGGTTGTTTCTGAATAAACTACCCCAGTAGGATTATTAGGAGAAATAGTCACTACAGCACGGGTTTTATCTGTAATTGCTTGAGCGATTTTTTCAGGAATTAATTGATAATTTTTATCTGTTTCTACTAAGATAGGATGACAACCAGCCATTGTAACTGCCATTTCATGATTGAAATAATAGGGAGTATTTAAAATAATTTCATCACCGGGAGAAGTGATAGCTAAAATCGCATTCATAAATCCCATGTTACTACCAGCGGTGACAACAATACAGTTATAATCGTTAATTTCAATCTGATTGAATTTGGCTAATTTATCTGTTAAATCTGTGATTAATTCTGGTATTCCAGTGACAGCTTGATAGAGATTATTTTTCGGTTCAGACAGAAATTTTGCTAAGATATCTACTGCTTCCTGTGGAGGTTGATAATGAACTACACCTTGCCCTAAAGAAATTGTCCCTGGTGAGTTTTTAATCATTTCTGCAACTACAGGAATTATGGGAGATTGTACCTCATTCATGCGGGAATATTTATTGATCATAACTTTAATTATAATTTTGTTTTTACAACAAATATTATATATTATTTAATGGATATATTTTCAATTATCAAGAATTCCTGTTATGATATTTATTAATAAATCAGGTGCTTCATGCGTAGAGATTCAATATTTTATCAACTATTCCAAAAATATCCATCTGCCCTTTTTGAACTATTACCATCACCTCCAAAAAATGCCGATGCTTACAGATTCGATTCAGTGGCAATTAAAGAACCTAAATTTGAAATTGATGGAGTATTTCTACCACCGGAAAATGATGATTTCAGAATAGTATATTTCTGTGAGGTACAGTTTCAAAAAGATGAGAAATTGTATGAGAGACTGTTTGCGGAATCTCTATTATATTTCTATCGTAACCGAGATAGATTTAGTGATTGGCAAGCGGTAATCATTTATCCATCTCGCAGTACAGAACAAGGTAATATTCACCCTTATCGGGCATTGCTAAATAGCGATCAAGTACATAGAATATACTTAGATGAGTTGGGAGATATTCACCAATTACCGCTATGGGTAGCATTAATGGTACTGACAACTTTGCAGGAAAGTCAAGCACCAGAAGCAGCAAGATATTTGTTAACTAGAAGTAACGAAGAACAGTCATCTTTATCTAGTGAAGTTATCATAGAGATGATCACAACGATAATGATGTACAAATTTGAACAATTAACTTTAATGGAGGTTGCAGAAATGTTAGGATTGTCTTTAGAAAGAAGTCGCGCTTACAGAGAAATTAAAGAAATAGGAAGAGAAGAAGCAACTTTCAATCTTGTGATTCGACTGTTAACAAAAAGGTTTGGAGAATTATCATCGGAAATGCGTGATTCTATTACTGCTTTACCCTTACCTGTGATGGAAAATTTGAGTGAAGCTTTGTTAGATTTTAACAGTGTCAATGATTTGGAAGTTTGGCTAGCAGAAGTGGAAAATAGTCAGTAGATTTTCTGGTTCGTCTTTTAAGAGGTGGGGAGTTGGGGTGATAGATTTTTACTAATAACCAATCTCTAAATTCTAAATCCCCGCAATTGCCCTTAAATTTTGACAACGAATTAATTCATTAAAATCTAAATTCCGCCCTTCAATTTTGGCTACCATTTCAATTGCAGTTAACAAATATTCTGCTGCATTTGCTTCTGAATAATTGCGTCTTTGGGCAATCCGAATTGCTGTATTATCAGCCATTAATTCTGCTGCTTGAGATTGATTGTTTTGCCAAATTCTTGTTCCTGCAAAGGTGCTTAAACCACCGGCAATTATCACTCCAATAATATCTCCTTGGGCGGCTTCTATTACACCACCTAATAGTCCCAATAACACCACACCTTGATAAATATCAGGTTGAATCCACTTGACACCGGTTAACCAACTTACCTGATATAGTAATAATAAATCTCGTTGTGGTTTGGTCAAACGTCGCCATAAATCAAAGTTAATAAATATAGGACGATCTTGAATCCAAGGTAAGGGAAAAGCTGCATCTATAACTTTTTGTTGCTCTGGTTTACTGACTATTTTTGTTGTCATTCTTCCAGAAGCCGGCATCACATCCAATAAACGGCGAATTTCAATATTTATTTCCATTTTGTTCAAAATTAAAGATAATAATATATGTATATTAAATTACGATTGATATCTCACGAAACTTTATCACAGTATTTATATGGATGCTTTTAGTCCCACTCCTCCTGAATGGACTGAGAGAGCGGTTCACGCTTATCAGTTTTTTTGCCCCAATTGTCACTCTAGTAGTCGAGAAGCGGTGGATGTTTGGTTAAACCGCAGATCCCCGGTTACTACTATAGATCAACGTCGTAAATGGCAAGAATTTTATCACTGTCATTGTGGTTGCGTTTGGTGGGCTTGGAGTAATGATAGGCCACCGACGGACTTATTATAAGATGGCGGGGTGCAGTGTGCAGGGGGAGGGTTAGAAAAGTCGTTTTGTTGTTCTCGAAACTTTTGATACCAATTACCGATCACTTTAGATTGGAATTAATGAAAACGTAGCGGGTCTAGTTCCGCATTAAGCGCATTCGGCACACTTTACCGATCGCACTAGATTAGAATTAATAAAACTCAAATCCCTAATTTCTCATATCAGTTCATGATTTATGAACAAGATAAAAAAGGAATTGGGGATTTTGTCTTGAGGTGGTTTTTAAAAACTTTTGATTTTAACAATTACCGGCAATAATATTAATAAAACTCAGATACCCGACTTATAACACCACAATTACAAATTTATCACCTATCTTAAAACAGAAGTCAGGGATCTCTTGGCTAATTTTAATCCTGTAAATCCTGAAATCCTGGACATCCTGATTCTGACATTTTATAAACCTCAAATCCCCGACTTATAACACCACAATTAAAAATTTATCACCTATCTTAAAACAGAAGTCGGGGATCTTTTTTGTACTTTTCATCCTGAAAATCCTGAGATTAAGCTGCGAAAACTTGGTCAACCGTGATATTTAATTCTGGGAAAGTTCGAGAAATGATTTTATCTGTACCTTTATAACTATTTACTTCATAAATTCCTTGATCATTAAGAAGATAAACAAAAATTTTCGGTTCTTTAGGATTCCCTAAATAATCACGACTACCAATTGCTAAATAGTCAACAATCCAATATTCAGAAATTCCGAGCATTTGATATTCTTCAAATTTATCAATATAGTCATCTTCCCAATTTGTAGAGACTATTTCTACTGCTAATTGTAATGGTTCAACAAATGCAGTGTAAGCTGATAAGTTAGCATCCCAAAGGTTTTTATCTACGACGCTTACATCTGGAACACGACCTTGTTCTTTACCATTTTTCCTTAAAGTTCTAATGGTGATTCTTCCTGATACTCTGTAGTTGAGATTGAGACGTTTAACTTCTAGTTTGAAGGTGTCTGTAATAAATTCTGCTACATTGTCATGCTTTCTAGTTGCTTGTATCCGCATAATTTCTCCATTTACAAGTTCATAACGACCTTCTTCGGGAAAGTCGTAGTTAAGAAATTGATCAAAGGTGAGTCGGTTTTTAGTCAGAGTCATGGTGAGGTAATAGTAAAGATGATATTTTAGTCATAGTATATCCTAATCATATTTAATTGAGTGCGATCGCTCTTTCTTTATCTTCATCTTATCTCGTTCCCAGTCTCTGACTGGTAATGCTATTCATCTTCCAATTTCTGACGGGTAATGCTATCATTTAAGGCAGATCCTTAAAATTAATTCCCATATAGAGTACGGAAGCAATCTTAAAAAATAAGTCGGCGATCTTTTTTCCACTCACAAATTAAAAATCTGCTCAACAGTTAAATCCAATTCTGGAAACATAGATGATTTTAAAGTTACATTTCCTCTAAATTGACTGAGTTGATATTCTCCCTCTACCAATTCATATACAGAAATAGTCGGTTGTTTAGGATTCCCAATAAAATTTCTACCCCCTAAAGCTAAATAATCAAATATCCAATATTCAGAAATTCCCAAATCTTCATAATCTTCCAACTTTCTCAAATAATCATCTCGCCAATTTGTACTCACCACTTCAATAATTAACTTGACTGAATTTCCCTGGGTAATGATTGATTCACTTTCCCATCTCGGTTCATTTTCTAAAGCATTTTCATCTAAAACTATCACATCTGGTTCATATCCAGATTTCCCATCTACTGATTTAACAATACATTCCTTGGGAATAAAATATGATAGTTGTAAACGTTTAATTTCCATAAATATTGTCCCAAACATTAACCCTGCTAATTTTGAATGTTTCCCTCTTGGTTTTGGTATTTCTATAATTACCCCATCATGCAATTCATAGCGATTTTCTGTATTTTCAGGATACCAGTTAATAAATTCATCAAAAGTAACTTCTTCCTGTAAAATTGGAAGCATTTTCTCTATTTCTCTCCTAAATTACAAAATTTTCCTTCCCAAACCTCACACACCCAAAATCATAACATCTCCATTCCTCTCTGCGACTGGAGCGTCTCTGCGTGAGATAAAAATGTAAATTTTTGTAAAAATCATCTCTTCAACAGTAGAAACCTGATAGATAGACAGCTAAACTATCAAAAAGTGCATCTGTACTGTTAATTCTAAAAGTTTTAAAAAAGGCAACTTAGCCTCGATGATTCCAATTCAACTGATTCTGAAAAACTTTCTTAGTTACCGTGATGCAGCTTTAGATTTTGGTGGACTGCACACAGCTTGTATTTGTGGTTCTAATGGTGCGGGTAAGTCTTCTTTGCTGGAAGCAATTACTTGGGCAATTTGGGGTGAAAGTCGCGCTACTATTGAGGATGATGTCATCTATTCTGGTGCTAAGGAAGTTCGGGTAGATTTCACTTTTCTCAATAACCAACACACCTATCGGGTAATTCGTACTCGTACTAGGGGTGCAACCAGTGTTTTAGAGTTTCAAATTGAAACACCCAGCGGTTTTCGTCCTTTGACTGTGAAAGGAATGCGAGCTACTCAGGATGTCATTTTACAACATATCAAATTAGATTATGAGACTTTTATAAATTCTGCCTATCTTCGTCAAGGGAGAGCAGATGAATTTATGCTCAAACGTCCTACTGAGCGTAAGGAAATTTTAGCAGAGTTGTTAAAGCTAAATCAATATGATCTCTTAGAAACAAGAGCTAAAGATAATTCTAAACAGTATAAAGGGAGGGTAGAAGAATTATCACGTTCTTTGGAAAAAATTCAAATTCAATTGCAAGAAAAGGAAACAACTAAAGCTGAATTATCACAGTTGGAAGTAGAAATAAATAAAATTCAACAACAGGAAGCTTTTGATAAGATTCAACTCCAAAGTTTGCAAGTTATCCAGCATCAACGTCAAAATTGGGAACAACAATTAAACTTTGTCAGACAACAAGATCAAAATTTGCGGGAAGATTGCGATCGCCTCGAACAAGAAAAGTTATCTATTCAATCTCAACTAAATACTTTAGCAGATATCTTAAATCAAGAGGCAGAAATCACTACTGGATATACAGAATATCAAAATCTGCAATCTCAAGAGGAAGCTTTTGCAGCAAAGTTTGAACAACATACCCGCGCTACCAGTTTGAGACAACAACAACAGCAGCAACTTGCTAAACAAGTTCAAATTCTGGAACGACAATTACAACAAGCAGAAGCTGAATTAAAAGCTGTTGAACAACAGGTACAAGAATTAGAAAAAACTCTAACTAAGTCAACTGAAGTAGAAAATGCTTTATCTGAGTTAAGTGATGCTCGTAGTCATTTAAGTTATTTAGACCAATTACAAATGCAAGTTAGCCCATTATTACAACAACGGGCAAGTTTGCAAAGTCAATTAGATCGTACTCATGCTAGTTTAGTCGCTAGGTTGGAACAGTTGCAAACTACCGCAACTCAACTACAAACCCAACACCGTCGTCAACCCCAGCTACAACAAGCGGTGATGGATGTGGGGGTAAAGATTGAAGAGTTGGAGAAAAAAAAGGTATATTTGCAAAGAGTTCAGGAAAAAGGACAAGAACGCAGACATTTCATTGAACGATTGCAAGCTCAACAACGGGAATACGAGAAATTACTAGCAGAGTTAGAACAAAAATTACAAATGTTGCAAAATCCCGATGCTGTGTGTCCATTGTGTGAACGTCCTTTAAATGAGCATCACTGGGATAGAGTTATACAAAAAACCCAAATGGAGTATGAGGAAACCCAAGGACAATTTTGGGTAGTAAGGGAACAAATGGCAGTTTCCGATAGAGAAATTCAGGTACTCAGACAAGAATACCGGGAAATCAATCAACAATTATCTGATTATGATCAACTCAGAGAAAAGCGAGGAGAATTAGCAGCACAGTTACAAGCAACTACAGATGTACATGAGCAATTACAACAAATTGAGATAGAAAGAGAACATTTAGAACGTTCTTTACAAGGAAATTTTGCTCCTGAAACACAAGGGGAATTGCAACAATTAGATATATATTTGCAGGAATTAAATTATAATGAGAAAGATCATGCTCTAGCTAGAAGTGAAGTAGAACGGTGGCGTTGGGCAGAAATTCAACAGGCTAAGATTAAAGATGCTCAGAAAAAACAAGTACAATTAGTCAAAAGAATACCAGAACTACAAGCTAAAATCGAGGAATTAAGAGCAGGAATTGAATTAGAGCAAACAAATTCACAAACAGCAAAACAAATAGAAATTCTCACTCAAGAAATCGCAGAGTTAAATTATAGCTCTCAACAACATAATCAATTACGTCAAGCTTTACGGGAAGCTCAATCTTGGCAGTTACGCTATCAGCAGTTATTATCTGCCAAAGAACAACAGCCAGCAATTCAAAATAGGTTAGCGGAAATAAAAACTGCTCAAAAAAGCAGAATAGCAGAACAACAAAAACTGCTCAATCAAATTAATGATATTGTTGAACAATTAAAAGAAACAGCTAATCCTACTGTACAAATTAATAATTTAGAACAACAACTAGCCAGTCATAGACAATTTCTAGATCAAAAAATAGCTCATTTGGGTAGATTAGAACAAAGAATAAATCAATTAGAATTATTACAATCTCAGTTTCAACAAGAACAGGAACAACTAAAATACTGTCAACAACAACAGCGTGTTTATCAAGAATTAGCTCAAGCTTTTGGTAAAAATGGTATCCAAGCTTTGATGATTGAAAATGTTTTACCACAATTAGAAGCAGAAACAAATCAACTTCTATCTAGGTTAAGTGCTAATCAATTACACGTTCAATTTGTTACCCAAAAAGCAGGAAGAAGCGGAAAAACAAGCAAAAGAAAGACCAAATTAATTGATACTTTGGATATTTTAATTGCTGATGCTAGGGGTACAAGAGCTTATGAAACTTATTCTGGAGGAGAAGCATTTAGAATTAACTTTGCAATTCGATTAGCATTAGCTAAATTGTTAGCTCAACGTGCTGGTGCTGCATTACAACTGTTAATTATTGATGAAGGTTTTGGTACACAAGATAACGAAGGTTGCGATCGCCTTATTGCCGCTATTAATGCAATTGCATCTGATTTTGCTTGTATCCTTACCGTCACTCATATTCCCCATCTCAAAGAAGCATTTCAAGCTAGAATAGAAGTTAATAAAACTCAGCAAGGTTCACATTTATCTCTAGCTATTTAATACTGATTAAAAAGTGGAATTAATCTGAAAATTGTTTTTTCACAGTCAATTCATAGAAAATTGACATCCTATTCACAAAAATACAAGAAACCACTCAAATTATATTGACATTTTTGTCAGTTATTAGTGATAATACTGGTATTAAACGCTTAATACCACTGGGAGCTACTTAGCATTGTTACATAATAAAAAAAGTCATATTGATTTATTTATACAAGCACTAAATTACCAATCAATAAGTTTGCTTAGGTTTTGCTGAGTCAATACCTAATTAAGTTTTGAGGGATGCAATGTATTTGAAAGATCAACATTTGCAAACCTTGCACCTGTAGTGAAAATTCAAAGTTACCAACTGTCTAAAACTGTTATATGTACTGCAAATTTCTTCAGTAACTACTAATTATATTAGTGATAGTCATCAAGATCAAGAAACAGGGAATTTTATAATATCTGAAATCTCTTGTCTATAACGGTAAAATAAATCTACTTACAATTAAGTTAATAACTATAAACTTAACTTAACCAAAACTGGCTTAAATCAAGGGTGAAGGGTGAAATCTATGTATATACTAACTCGGAAAGTTACTACAGCAATTGTCAATGAATTGAATGCATATATCTTCAGTTTATATAGCTTAAATTTAGATATAGCTAGAATTGTCATAGTTGATACATAAGCAATGTTTACAAAATAGTATTCTCTTCATCTTACCTTGTCGAATGATAGTTTTTCTGTGTGAATAAAAGAAGAAAATACACAAAATGAACCTAACACTTGTATTCAATTTATTAAAGCAAAGACTTGTATGACGACTCTAACTATTTTACTAACAACTATCTCTGTCACAATTCTGTTAGTTACTGGAGTGGTATTCATATTTTTTTTGTCAAACATAGTCAATATCCAAAATATACAATACCAACAACAGATTGAAACTACCGAAGTAGAGAGATTATTACTTTTACATCAAATCAGCTTAGAATCTACTAGAGATGGAATCTTAATATTAGATGATGCTAACCAAATTATAGGATTTAATCAATCATTCCTCAAAATATGGGATTTTCCCGAGTCAGTAATTCAATCTAGCACTTACCAGCAGTTATTGAGAAGAGCAGTTAAAAAATTAGATAATCCCAAATATTATATTCGTAAACTCAGAGAAATAAATAATCATCCAGAAAAACAAATAAATGCAATAAATGATTCAATTTTTTTTAATGATGGCAGAATTTTTTATACTAATTATCATACCCAAAAGATTGATAACCATAAAGTTGGTAGGATTTGGAGTTTTCAAGATATTACCTATGCAGGTAAAAATGAATTTACCGTCAATAACTACCATCAATTTTATGATCCTTTAACCAACTTACCAAATAGACTATCCTTTAAAAATTCACTGATTGCATCATTAGCATCTACCACTCAAAATCATAAATTAGCTGTATGTATCTTAGACTTGAATCGCTTTAAAAACATCAATGATAATCTAGGCTACAGTAGAGGAGATAAATTACTAAAAATAGTGGCTGATCGAATTCAAGAAAACCTCAATCATGGAGATATAATTGCTCGCTGGGGAGGAGATGAATTTAGTCTTCTCTTACGGAAAGTTAGTAAAATTGAGGATGTCATACAAATACAGGAAAGAATACTAGCAGCTTTTAGAAAAGGATTTGCAATAGACAATCAACATATAAACTTAAGCATTAGCATTGGTATTGCTATTTCTCCCCATCATGGAATCAATACAGACACATTAATTAAAAATGCAGACACAGCATTATCTTGTGCTAAATTACAAAAAGCCAACCACTATGTAATATATCACCCTGATTTTAATTCCCAGAAAAGTGAATTGTTCACTCTAGAAAACGATTTATATAATGCCTTAGAACGAGGAGAATTGAAAGTTTACTATCAACCACAAATAAATAGTTTTAGTGGTGAAATTACCCAAATGGAAGCATTATTAAGGTGGGAGCATCCAGAAATGGGTTTAATTTCACCCAGTAAATTTATTCCTATTGCAGAGGAAACCGGATTAATTATTCCCATATCAGAATGGGTTCTCAAAACAGCTTGCTTACAAAATAAAAAATGGCAAGAATATCTTAACTTACCAGACTTATCAATAGCAGTTAATTTATCTACTAGCCAGTTTCAACAATCTAACTTGGTTAACACCATCAAGAAAGTGTTAACAGAAACCCAACTAGCACCAAAACATTTAGAGTTAGAAATTACAGAAACTGTAGCTATGCAAGATATAGAATTAACCAGAAATACCTTACACGTATTAAATAAAATAGGGGTGGAAATTTCTATAGATGACTTTGGTACAGGATATTCTTCCTTAAGTTACTTAAAAGATATTCCTGTTACTTCTTTAAAAATTGATCAATCCTTTGTTAAAAATTTGCTGAAGGGTGATTCTCACACCGCTATTACTACAGCCATAATTGATTTAGCACATGGACTAAACTTAGGGGTAGTAGCTGAAGGTGTAGAAACAGAAGAACAATTTAATTGGTTAAAGGTGATGAAATGTGAAGTTGTGCAGGGATATTTATTTAGTCATCCACTATCAGCCGAAGAAGCAACAAGGATACTAAAATTCTATCAACCTTATAAATTAGAAAGTTCTTATTTAGCCGCTTAAATGAAACTCCTGATTATTCTAATTTCCTCGTATTTCCTGCTTTCACCCAACCCTCTTGTTCTGTATCTTCCACACGGATTTTCTGCCATCTTTTATCTTGACTATCTTCGAGAATAATCAGAATTTTATTAGCAGCAACCCCACCAATAGTATTAGCATTTAAAGATGGTTTATCTCGGATACTCAAGCCTTGTGGCCAAGTAACACGAGCTTTATAAGCTCCTGGTGGTAATTTTTTGGGTGTTTTGGTTGGGGTAGGTTTGGGTTTAGGAGTGGATGTATTTTTAACTGGTGTAGCTTTTGGTGTTTCACTTTTAGGTTCAGATGGGGGATTATCATTGGCAAATAAGGGTTTTTCAGGAGGTACAGAAGTACGATTGACAAAATAGAGAGCTATTGTCAATCCACTACCTAATAAAACTGCGATCGCCAGTACAAAACCAAGTATAAATTTAAGAAAGCCAGAAATTATTTTCATATTTTTTAGTTATTAGTCATTAGTTATTGAGTTATTTCACCCCATCACCCCATCACCCCATCTTCTTTGCCAATAGCTAATTATTACATTTGGCGTTGAATACGTTCACTTAAAGAACTATGTTTAGAAGCTAAACGCGCTCTACCAGAGGCAGCCCATTCTTGTAGTTGTTGAATTTGCTCTACCGCTGTTCGTGCCAAGGGGATAGTTTGACTAGCCGCTTCTAGAATATCATCAGTGGTGAAATCACGGTTTTGGCTAAAGCCAATGTGCATGGCTTCTACCAACGTTTGTTCAATTTCTGCACCGGAAAAATCAGGAGTTTCGTAAGCTAACCTATCAATGTCATAACTTTTGAGGTTATGAGGACGCAAACGGGATAAATGGACATTAAAAATGGCTTTTCGTTCTTCTTGGCTAGGTAAACCGACAAAGAAAATTTCATCAAATCGCCCTTTTCTCAGCATTTCTGGAGGTAGGGATTGAATATCGTTGGCGGTGGCCACTACAAATACTGGTGAGGTTTTTTCCGCTAACCAAGTAATAAATGTGCCAAAAACTCGGCTTGTCGTGCCGGCATCACCTTTACTACCCAACCCAGAAAAGGCTTTGTCAATTTCATCAATCCATAATACACAGGGGGCAAGGGCTTCGGCAACTTGGATCATTTGTCTGGTGCGGGATTCTGATTCACCCACTAAACCACCAAATAAACGGCCGACATCTAAGCGTAATAAAGGTAAATGCCAATGATGGGCGATCGCTTTTGCTGTTAAAGATTTTCCTGTTCCTTGAATCCCCACCAGCATTAAACCACGAGGATGGGGTAAACCATATTGCCTAGCACGTTCTGTAAATGAACCTCCACGACGAATTAACCAATCTTTGAGGTTATCTAGTCCCCCAATATCAGAAATGTCTTCAGTGGTGGGGTAAAAGTCCAGGATTTGGGTTTGGCGGATGGTTTGGCGTTTTTCTTCCAAAACTAAATCAACGTCCTCTGGTTGTAATTCTCCGTGGGATGCGATCGCTCTGGCTAAAACTCGGCGGATTCGATCCATTGATAAACCCTGACAAGAACGCACCAAATCATCCATAAATTTACCTGAAGGGGTGTTACCAGTGGCTTGTAATAGCCGTTCTACTTCAGTTTTAATTTCCACTGCTGCGGGTAAGGGAAACTCAACCACTGTTAAAACTTCGGTTAAATCTTCAGGAATGGCGATGCGTGGGGAGAGTAAAACTATATTTTTCGGTTGTGATTTCAGCAGTCTGGCTAAATTGCGGAGTTTGCGAGAAATGGCCACGTCTTCTAGAAAGCGGTGATAATCACGCAGAATTAAGACTGCTGGGGCGTTAGGGGATAGTTTTTCAATAAATTCTAATGCTTGTAAGGGGTTACGTTTGCCAAAACCAGTATCATTGGGGTTGCCTTGATATCCATCCACAAAATCCCAGGTATAAACAGGGCGGTTACCTTGGTTGGTTGCTTCTTCGCGGATGGCAGTTTCTACCCGTTCTTCTTCGTAGGTGGGAATATACATGAGGGGGTAGCGGGCGCGGAGGAGGAGTTTAAATTCTTCGCGGAAGTTCATAATCTAGGTTTTTGGTGGTTTTTGTTATTTTCCTATTTTTTAGGGTAATGAACCACGAAGGAACGAAGGAAGCGAAGGAAGAGGGGGAAGAAGAAGAGAGTTTTTTTTGTGCCAAGACGCAAAGGTTTGTTCTGTATAAATGTGTGGCAAATGTATTAGGGAATTAACCGCAGAGAACGCAGAAAACGCAGAGGAATAGAGTTTTGGAAGATGTTTGCGGAAGTCATGTAATTAAAAATATGAATTAATACTCTAAATAATTGTAGTATTCTGAATCTAAGATTTCAGGTGAAAGAATATATGAATTTAACTACTGTAAAATTGAATATTCTCATTCTAGTTTTAATAAAGATTTGGAAGTTAAACATCAGGTTTATGCAGCAGCAATAATACCTGAATATTGGCTCATTAATTTGCGGACTCTGGAATTGATGGTTTTTCGATTTCCTACTGGTGTAGGTTTTCAAAGTCGAGAAGTTTTTAAAGATGGTGAAATTCGATCTTTAGCTTTTCCTGATGTTGATATTTCTGTGGAGAGGTTATTGGGAATATAAAAGTAATTTTTACATCCCTGCTTGATTTAATATTTCTATAAATTCAGTAATCAAATCTAAAGTCTCTACCCATGCTGCTAAATAATCATAATCTAAATTCTCACCTTGTAACTTCACTATCCCCAAAACATCACGCCATTGTTTTTCTGATTTACTTCCCTTTCCCCAACGCAATTTTTGTAAAATAGTATCTTCTGCTGACGCTATCCAAAAAGTTGGTATTCCTTCCACATCTACTAATACTCTCCGCTGCATTTGGGAAATAGAAAAAGGAGAGTTATCTGTGATATAAATATCAGCATTGGCGATGGTTTCAGTATGAGTAATATTCAACATATTTCCATAACCACTTTGTAAATCTTCTACTGCACCTGCTGGACAATAATATCCTGATGATTCTAAAGTTTTTACTAACAAATCTATTTGAGTTTGATTAATTTCTATCACTAAATCTAAATCACGGGTAGAACGTGGTTCTCCATGAATAGAACTTGCAACCCCAAGTTTTATATAGTAAGGAATATTAATTGATGCAAATATTTGATGTAGTTCACCTGCTAAAGAAATTGAATCTTGAATCCACATATTTTCATTAATACTTGTTGGTTGAAAATCAGGAGTATATTTTTCTCCTAAGACAGCGCGAGTAAATTTATCTCTAATTTCCTGGATAGTTAAATTCCGATGTCTTGATTTAATTCCTACAAGAGATAGTTTTTTAACTCCTCCGTCATGGGAGATAAACATTTCTAGCCGTTGTTTTAAGGTGAGATTTCGTAATTTTTGAAATAAATAAACATCAGCTTCTATGTTTGTATCTTGGGTTTGGGTTTGATAATTAGATATAGGAACTTTTGGAAAATATAATCTTGATTTTTCTAGCATAGTTCATAAATTGTATCTTCATTTATAAAAATTGATTTAACGAATAATTTTAAAAACTAACATCAATTGAATGATTATATTCCTAAAGCATAAAACTTGTCAAAATATCAATAAAATTGCTATAGTTAAAGTAAGATTTCAGGTGAAATAAATATATGACTCTGACCACTGTAAAATGGAATATTGAAGATTATCATCAGATCATTACTACTGGAATTTTAACAGATCGTCATGTTGAATTAATTAATGGAGAAATTGTAGAAATGTCCCCAGAGGGAGAATATCATGCTTATTCTAGCGATGAAGCAGGGGAATATTTAATTTATTTATTAGGTGAAAACGCAAAAGTTCGTCAAGCTAAACCAATTACTATTCCAGAAACTAACTCAGAACCAGAACCAGATATTTCTATTGTTCAACGTTTAGGAAAAGATTACCAAAAACATCATCCTTATCCAGAAAATATCTTTTGGGTAATTGAATATTCTTATTCCAGTTTAAATAAAGATTTAGAAATTAAAAATAAGGTGTATGCAGCAGCAGGAATACCGGAATATTGGATCATTAATTTGCGAACTATGGAATTGATTGTTTTTCGAGTTCCTACTGATACAGGTTATCAAAGTCAGGAAGTTTTTAAAAATGGTGAAATTCGCTCTTTAGCTTTTCCTGATGTTGATATTTCTGTGAATAAGTTATTGGGGATGTGAGAGTAATTGTTAACATAGATGGAAGTTCCTGATAATTGAGGAGGATACAAATTATGACAACCAAAAAATTACTTCTACAAGAAATTAATTCAATGTCAGAAATAGAACTTATAGAAACACTGAATATTATCCGATCAGTTAAACAAAAAAAGTCTAAGTATTTACCTAAATCACAAATTACAGAAGAAACAGAAGATTGGGAAAATTTTTGTTTTAATAACTTAAATGAATGTTATGGAGACGATGAACCAGAATATAGCTTAGAATCAATCAAAGAATATAATCCTGAAGCAAAATTTACCCAACAAGACACCAACAATTATTAAATAATCTCAGCCAATATTTAATTCAAACCAAAGATGAATCTAGAAAAAATTAGATCACCTCGTCTGAAATATATTTTGTACCATTTTCTTCTCCGAATTAGCAGCCGCTCGATCTAATTCTACCACTTCCCCATCACTTAAAAACCAACCCAAAGCTCCAATATTTTGCTGTGCTTGTTCCAAATTCTTCGCTCCAGGAATGGGAATTGCACCTTTACAAATACACCAGTTAATAGCAACTTGAGACATGGTTTTATTTCTCTGTTCTGCTATTTCTTTTAATGTTCCTAAAACTCCCTGTATTCCTGGTAAAATTTGTTTAAACAAAAACCCTCTTACCCCTTTAGGAAAGTTCCCATTTTTTTCAAACTTCCCGGTTAATAAACCCAAAGCTAAAGGACTATAAGCAATTAATTTAATTCCTAACTCATCACAAACTTCTTTTAATCCTAAATCCGTCACTGGATAGGTTGATAAAAGTGAATATTGCACCTGTAAAGTTTTAATAGGAATACCTCTTTCCTGAAATCTTTTATGCACCCATAATAATCTTTTCGTGCCGTAATTTGACAAACCTACCCCTTTAACTAAACCTTGCTCATATAAATCACCTAAACCATCTAATAAACCTACTTCTTGCCAAGGTGCATAATTAGCAGTTGACCAGTGCATTTGCACCAAATCCACATTTTTTCCTAATCTTTTAGCCGAAGCATTACAAGCAGAAATAATTGATTTTCTTGTCCACCGCCAAGGATAAGCAGCTAATTTTGTAGCGATACAAATGTTGTTTTGATTTGTGCCTTGATATTCTTGACTAAACTTTCCTAATAAAGACTCACTGCGTCCATTTAATCTACCTGTACCATAGGAATCTCCAGTATCAAAAAGAGTAACTCCATTATTTACACAAAGATTAAATACCTGCTGTAATTGTTCATCCATACCTTCATTGTATCCCCACAAGAGTTGATTTCCCCAAGCCCATGTACCACATCCCATTGTAGGTAAAGATATATTTTGATTAAGTTGCATAGTTTTGAAAAATAATGACCACAACCCTCAATCATAAACTTTTCTGGAAATATTTGATCCCCAACATCTGACATTAGATAATAATTTACTATCAATCTCAAACAATAAGTCGGGAATTTGAAGACAATTTGTTAAATTAACAGTAGATGTTAATCTCTCGACAAACAACAATGGTGTCTACTCCCAATTTTCCAGATATCCAAAATCATTGGGCGCGTTTATTTATCCAAGCCTTAGCCCAACGTCGAATTCTCAATGGTTATCCCAATGGTACTTTTCGCCCTAATAATTCTGTGACTCGTGCCGAATTTGCAGCTATCATTGGCGCAGTTTTAACCATGCCCAAGATTAGGGAATATGTACCTTTTAAAGATGTTCCTGATACTCATTGGGCAAAAAATGCCATTCAAAAAGCTTATGAAACTGGTTTTATAGTTGGTTATCCTGATCAAACTTTTCGCCCTAATGACAGAATTGCTAGGGGTGATGTGTTAGTGGCAATGATTAACGGTTTGGAAATTGCAAATACAGTTAAAGCCGATTTAGCAGGTAGTTTATCACAAGTTTATCGAGATGGCCTGGCAGTTCCTAAATATGCAATTAATCAAGTGGCGATCGCAACTCGTTTAGGTTGGGTAGCTAGTCATCCAAATCCTAAATTATTAAACCCAAAAATGGCTACTACCCGTGCAGATATAGCAGTGATGGTATATCAAGCATTGGTGTATCAAGGTAAAGCCGAAAAAATCGCTTCCAATTATTTGGTTGTACCCCCAGATGTAGTAGCAGAAACTCCCAATCAACCTACTATAAATACTGTTAAAGTTAGTCACACCCGTGAATTTCGTGGTGCTTGGTTAACTACAGTTTGGAATAGTGATTGGCCATCAGAATCAGGTTTAAGTGTTGAAAAACAACAAGCCGAATTGTTGGCAATTATCAAACAATTACAGTCTTTAAATTTTAACGCTTTAATCTTACAAGTTAGACCAGAAGGAGATGCTGTATATGCTTCCGAATTAGAACCTTGGAGTGCTTGGATTACAGGAACTCAAGGTCAAGCACCATCACCATTTTATGATCCCTTAGAATTTGCCATTTATCAATGTCATATTCGTAATATTGAAGTTCACGCTTGGTTCAATCCTTACCGCGCTAAAACTACAACTAAAAGTGGTTTTAATGTTAGTCCCCATATCGCTAAAACTAATCCTGAAGTTGTTTATCAATGGGGTAATCAATTATGGATGGATCCAGGATCAAAAATAGTTCAAGATCGAGCTTATAATGTGATCATGGATGTTGTTAAAAGATATGACATAGACGGCATTCATTTAGATGACTATTTTTATCCCTATCCTATCTCTGGAAAAGATTTTCCTGATAGTAACACCTATGCAGCCTATAGAGCTAATGGCGGTACACTTAGTTTAGAAAATTGGCGTAGGGATAATGTGAATCAAATGGTATTACGTTTATCCCAAGGTATTAAAAAAACCAAATCCTACGTTAAATTTGGTATTAGTCCCTTTGGGATTTATCGTCCTGGACAACCACCAGGAATTGTAGGTTTAGATGCTTATAATGTTCTTTATGCTGATGCCAAAAAATGGTTACAAGAAGGTTGGGTAGATTATCTAGCACCACAACTTTATTGGCGGACAGATCAAGTTCGGCAAAGTTATGAAGCCTTACTCAAATGGTGGACACAAATAAATACTAAACAGCGACACATTTACACCGGCAACAATATTTATCGTTTAGATGGTAAAGCCTGGAAAAATACAGAAATTGGTAAACAAATTATCATTTCTCGTAATTTATCGGAAAAGTTTTCTTTAGGTAATATCTTCTTTAGTATGAACTCTATTCGAGAGAATCGCCAAGGTATTGCCGACCAATTTCAACAATCTTATTATGCCCGTCCAGCAATCATACCTACTATGTCTTGGCAAAGCCAAACACCTCCACCTCCACCCAAAGAAATTAAATATGAAAATGGTAAATTAAATTGGCAACCAGGAGATGATCAACCTGTTCGTTCTTGGACACTTTATCGTCAAGATCAAGGTCAATGGATCATTCAAAGAATTTTATCTGCGGGTACTACGTTTGCAACAGTTCCTAATGGAAAATATGCCGTTTGTGCAGTGGATAGGTTGGGTAATGAAAGTAATGGTATAGTCATTACCGTTTGAATTTATCAACCATAAAATTACTGATTTTGAATATTTACACCTGAGTGCGTTGGGCTTGACTACAACGCACTTATGTCTATTACATTTAGATATATTTATCAGTATATTTCCAGATATCACCGACTTTCCAGTCTCTTGTTTCAGCTAGAGGTATTGATAACTGATAACTGATATAAGAAAACTAGTAGAAGCAAAAATGATTTTTGCTAAAATTGCAGAGTTTTTGCAGTTAGAATATATTTATGCACAGCATGATCCAAGTTGCAATACCATTAATCCTGTAGATACAAGGAATTTTTACTTGAAACAAGATTCATCACCAACCAAAATTATCCTAGCAGAAGATAACCTGGTTAATCAAAAAATTGCTTTACGTATTTTAGAAAAATTAGGCTATAGTACTGAGGTTGTTAGTAATGGTAGAGAAGTAATATTAGCATTGCAGAAGCAATCTTATGATTTAGTATTTATGGACGTACAAATGCCAGAAATGGATGGTTTAGAAGCCACTCATCAGATTTGTAAACTTTGGCCACCTGAACAACGACCTATAATTATTGGGATGACAGCTAGTCAGGAAGAAAAAGATAGGAAATTGTGTTTAGAAGCAGGGATGAGTGATTTTGTGCCTAAACCTATTCAGGTTGATGAAATCAAAAATATCTTAGCTAAGTATTTACCAAAAAAAGTATCAGAAATATAACCTCAAATTATATAATTTACAGCAGATTTCTTTGCTATGAGGTACAAATTATAATCATGGAACTCTTGTGGGATGGGCATCTTGCCCGCCAAGAATGTACCTCAAAACAGCGGAAAGTGCTGTATTTGATAAAAGATGAATAATTCTCGCTTAACTAAAATTAGTAAATACCTGAGTAAACATTTACGTCATACACCAGAAAAAATTGGCTTAAAATTATCTCCTGGTGGCTGGGTATCTGTGAATGAATTATTAATAGCTTGTGCTAAGAATAAATTTACTATTACTCTAGAAGAATTAAAAGAAGTTGTAAGTACTAATGATAAAAAACGTTTTAGCTTTGATGAAACCTTTAGTTTGATTCGTGCTAACCAAGGACATAGTGTAGAAATTGATTTACAGCTACAACCTATTGTACCTCCAGATAAACTTTATCATGCTACTGGGAGAAGTTCTGTAAAATCAATTCTCCAAACTGGAATTTCTAAAATGTCTCGTCATCATGTGCATTTATCAACCGATGTGACAACAGCAAAAAAAGTAGGTAAAAGACATGGAAAACCTGTAGTTTTTCTTGTGAATACTGGAGAAATGTCGAAGGATGGTTATATTTTCTATTGTGCAGATAATGGTGTATGGTTAGTGAATCATGTACCTGTTCAATATTTAAAATTAATGGATTCATAAAAAATCCGATTGCCATACTCCACACTTGGTTTTCACAACCGCATTTGATATATACAGCAAATTCGAGGTTAATCAGGTACAGTTTCAAAAATTAAACTTTTGTGGGATGGGCCGGACAGCCCGTCACTGGTGTACCTCACCAAGATTAAATCTGCTGTAACTTGCATTTTCCACCTCTGCGAACTCTGCGCCTCTGCGGTTAATTCTCCAACAAATTTCATTGAAAATTTGCCACATTATTGATACAGAATTAATAAGTACCTAAGCAAAATTCATGGGATATTTTGGAAATAAAAATTCCTGTTCCCTGTTCCCTATTCCCTCTCCTAAATATGAAAATTATTTTGCACCACTACTTACAATTGATTTCTAGCTTTAAGTTGTAAATATTGCTCAACCAACTGATCAGAAATTTGGTTTGCCGGTGCATCCAAAACTAAAACACCCCGCTGTTTTAATTGGGCAAAAGCAACCTGTCTTTGTGCTAATAAATCTAAGGAAACTGCACGAGTATAGGCGTTAGTAATATCTTCTGTAAAAGTATGTGCTATTTGATCAATTTGTGGATCACGCAAAGTTACAGAAAAAGGTAAATAACGAGGTGCTAATTTGGATAAAGCTGCTAATAATTCTGAAGAAGCAGTTATATCAACTAAATCTGTAATTACTACTACTAAAGCCCTGCGGGTTTGCTGTTGAACAACATGAGTTACCGCACCTAAATAATCAGACTCTAATAATACAGGTTCAATCGGTGTAAGTCTATCAATTAACCGATTAAGATGATTTTGTCCTCGTTCTGGAGGTATCCAGGAATGTATTTGTCGGTCAAACACCCCAACACCAACGCGATCGCCACGATGTAAACCCGCTAATGCTAGGGATAATGTGGTATTTAAACCCCAATCAAATCTTTGTAAACCCTGAACTCTGGCAGTCATCAAACGACCACGATCCAATAAAATCAAGAGAGTTTGCTCCTGTTCTGGTTCTAAAACCCTCACCAAAGGGCCCATATTAGCGTAACTACGTCTGGCGGTAGCTTTCCAGTCCACAAATCGTAAATCATCACCTGAACGATAGTTTCGTAGTTCTGCAAATTCTGTCCCTATTCCCATCTGTCGGATTTTGCGAATAGAACCAGATGATTGTAGTGTCAAACGAATGGATAGCGATCGCAAACCGATTAAATCAGGATATACCTTCACTTTGGTACTTTGCGATATTTGCCAATTATGCCATCCTAAACCCCATTTTCCTAACTGTCTAACTTGTATATTTCCCCAAGCAAATTCTCCCCGTTGATGGGGTTTAACTGTATAAGTTAATTCCTGATTTTCATGAGCTAACAAATTAGCATCAAGAACAGATTGAGAAGTTTCAAAATCTGTGGGATGATAGTCAATAATTTTGATAACTGAGTTGATATTTTCAGCTTTTACCTTTAACAAAACTGGATTATCACGGCCAATTGATAACCGTAAAGGTAACTCCCGATCTATCTTGACTCGATTGCTTCTTACTCCCCAACCATCAATTATTACTAATCCTAAAACTACAACATCAAACAACAAAGTAATCATGATTGTTTGATACACACCTAACACATTAGATAAAATCGGGGCTATTAACAACACCAATATTAATATCAAGTAAGTTTTTTGTGATGGAATCATAATTATCAACTCAAAAACTAATAGTTTCTTCAGTACCTAATATGCAAAAAATTGCCCTTTTACCTATCTATTACCGACTGCTAATTTAAGATCACAAGTACCCTAGAACCAACTAATATTAATGATCAATTATCTAGGAACAGGAACTTGAGCAATTACCGCAGATATAACAGAATCTATTTGCAAACCATCTAACATCGCTTCTGGTTTTAAAAGTAAACGATGACGCAACAATGGAAAAGCAACAGCTTTCACATCATCAGGAGTCACAAAATCTCTACCAGATAACCAAGCAGATGCTTGAGAAGTTTGTAACCAAGCACCAGATGAACGGGGAGATGCACCTAAAGCTAAGTCAGAAGACTCACGAGTTTTTCTCACCAATTCTAATAAATAATCAACTATTTCTTCTGATACTTGAACTTGTTTAACTGCTTGTCTTGCTTGTAAAATTTCCCCTACAGTAGTAATTGGTTCTATTTTGGCCAAATCCAATCTTTTTGCTGCAAAACCTGCTTGACGATTGAGTAGCATTTGTTTTTCCGCTGCTCGTTCTGGATAGTTTATTACTAACTTAAATAAAAACCGATCTAATTGTGCTTCCGGTAGAGGATAAGTACCTTCAAATTCTAAGGGATTTTGAGTGGCAACTACCCAAAATAAATCCGGTAATGCTAAACTTTCACCATCCAATGTCACCTGCATTTCTTCCATTGCTTCTAGGAGTGCTGCTTGGGTTTTTGGTGGTGTGCGGTTAATTTCATCTGCAAGTAAAATTTCTGTAAATACTGGGCCTTTTTTTAATAAGAAATCCCTGCTATTTAGATCAAAAATATTTGTCCCTGTAATATCAGATGGTAAAACATCTGGTGTCAGTTGTACCCTGTGAAAATCAGCTTTAATTAACTGAGCAATAACCTTAACTAAAAGGGTTTTACCAGTACCAGGAACACCTTCTAAAATTATATGTCCTCCTGATAATAATCCTATCAATAACTGTTTAACTGTTGGGGATTGTCCAACAACTATTTGGTTGATTTTTTTTCCTAGTTTAAGTAATACAGAATTTGTTACACTCATGTTGTTTAATTTTGTAGTAGATTATCAGAGAATTTACAAAAAAGGGGTAATAGAGAAAAGTTAACAGATAAGAAAATTTGGTTTTGATTTTTAAGTTCAATCCAACAGTATCATTATTTCTATCTCATGTTTTTAGGAATTACACAAAATATCTCTTAAAACCTCTTATCTTCCTTTCCTTCGTGTTCTTCGTGGTTCATTATTCCGTAACTTCTGGGTAAGTCCTAGTTTTTAAAACTTAGCTTTTTCTATTCATTCTTGCCCCTTTCCTGTTACCCCTTAAAGATTATTTTTACGGATTTTGTGCCACTTAACTAACCAGTCAAACAATTCTTTTTCAGGGATACGATTTTTTTTCAGTTGTGTTTTCAGAACTGCTTCCAAATCTGCTAAATTACCACTGGTTTTTTCTTGCCACATTTTGAGTAAAGTTTCATCTTTGAGTGGGTTTTGACTCAATCCTAATTTAGCTTGTAGATTGCTTCTTTCTTCTTTGCCAATCATTTCTAACACAAAATCGCTAGATTTGGCTTTTTGTAAAACTCCTGCTAATGCTTGAATATATGCTTGACTATTATCTACTTCTGGTGTTTTTACGATTATAGGTTTACCAAAACGTTGATTTTCTGCCCAAATTAGCACTAATAATAGGACAATCATTTGTGTAAATATGAGCATGATTGGAGTTTTTGACAGGTAGTTAAAGAAGTTTCCTTCGCCCTCCTTTTCCATGACTTCTGGATCTTTATAACCGTGAATATATTCATCTACAAGAATTTTTTGTTTATTTTGGTTTACCAATTCCGCTAGATAAATAAAGTTGGCTTCTCCTTGATAAGCATTTGCAGCTAAATAGGATGTAGAAGCAAAGATAAATTTTCCTTTACCATATTTTTGTTCCCAAATTACAGCACCAAAATCATCTCCTAATTGATTTTGTTGTGATTTTGAAGTTTGATGTCTGCGAGTAGTATCAATTTTAATATCTCCAAATTCTGATTTTTGATTGCTACTAAATTCTGCTGCTGTGGTTGGCCGTTTAACTCCCAAAACTACTAGTGTATTACCTTTTTTTACCCATTCCCTATATACTGGATATATGCTTGGTGCCACTAATTGACTATTAACCTGTAATAAAGTTAATGGCTCAGTTTCTGTGGTAATTTCACTAAATGGTTTTTGCCAACGTTGAATATTTGCTCCTTGCGCCTGCATAAAAGCATACCATGCACCATAACCATCAGGGGCGCGATTATAAGTAGAACCAACGTTAATTTTAGTGCTAGGAGCAACAAATATACTCATTAAAACTATAACTGCTAGGGCGATCGCACCTAACCAAATCATTTTTTGACGACGTTGCATAAATTGTAGTAGTTAGTAATGCTCCCTTCGGGAGAGCTTCGCTTACGTAATTCGTGAATTGATATTTTCTCCTCACTGATAATTAATAACTGATAACTGGTAACTGATGACTGATAACTGATAACTGATAACTGATAACTGATAACTGATGACTGATAACTGATAACTGAAATAATTAAGCATTAAACAAATCTTGATAAGCTTGCTGACATTGTTGATAATTATCTACCCGGATTTGATGATCACTAAAACATAATTGTTCATGGGTAGTAATTAGAGTTTCATAGGCTTGAATAGGATTGATGGTAGAAGTTAATAATTCTAGATATTCTCCATCAGTGCGACTGGGTTGTTGAAGAATAATTGCCTTGTCATGAAGTTGTTGAAGCATTGCTAAATAAAGATAACGGCAAGCTTCTTTATAGTTACTTTGTTGATAAAATTCCTCGGCTTTCTTAATTAAGACTTTGAGAGATTGTTGATGATAATTAATTTTATTTGCAGATGTTTGCGAATTATTCAGCCTAGCTAACCAAGTCTCAATATATGGACTTAATTCTTGCCATAAACGCCAAATTACCCAAATTATAAATGCACCCAATATTACCCAAAATAAAATTTTCAGCAAATTCCATACTTCAGGACTAATAGACCAATCAGGCAATTTTGGTAAGTCTTGTTGAAAATTAGAGAACTGGTAATCTACCCATTCTCCAACACGCTGCTGAAATAGATGAAACTGCCAATTCCAATTCGTTTTTTCAAAAGCTTCTTCATTCATAACAATTATTAATTTATAATTACTTTAGGTGCATAAATAACCAAAATTAGTTAAGCATTGCTATTGTTCTTTGGGTTCATAGATCGTAACTTTTTCGTCATTATGCAGCCATTGACATTATGCCGACAAGTCACTTAAAAATCAAACCCAGTAGCAATCCCTCTGAAAGATATATAAAAGAGCAATTTTCAAATGACTATTTACTTTTACAAGGCTTGGCAGCCTTATGGCTGTTTTTCTAACTTTTCCCCACACTCCATCGAAATTGATGGTGTACATTGGCCAACTGTTGAACATTATTATCAAGCACAAAAATTTGTGGGTAGTGAGGACAAGGAAATTATACCTTTAATTCATTCAGCCTCTACCCCTGATCAGGCTGCTGCTTTAGGACGTGCCACTAGCAGGAAGTTACGATCTGATTGGAATATGGTGAAAGTAGATGTGATGCGAGTTGCTGTTTTCAAAAAGTTCCTGACTCATACTCGCATTCAAGAAGTATTATTAGTCACTGGTGATGAAAACTTAGTAGAAAACTCACCGACTGACTACTTTTGGGGTTGTGGTGCTGATCAAACTGGGAAAAATTATCTCGGTAAAATACTCATGAGTGTGCGGGAAGAAATTCGTCATTCGCTTCATTTCTATGCTGTAAAAAGTACATGATATACAGTATTTACCACGTCCTGGGAGGATCTATTTTCTCTTAAATTTACAATGTCTCAGACAAGTTATCATAAATAGGGTTTGCAGCAAAAAGTCTTGTCGTGGAGGCTCAGAGGCTTTCTAGCAGGGTGCAGGGTGCAGGGTGCAGGGAGAGAACAGAAAAACTACTTTTCAATCTCTCGAAATCAAAAAAGTGCAAGGTTTTTAAGTGCTTAACCCTCTAAAGCTTACACTTTCTCAATCTCAAATCTTCTACAACCCAATACCAGTAATGTTTTCACATTTATATGCCTGACGGCACGCTACGCGGACAGCATCTCCTAAGTAAGTCGGTGGGAAAATTTATAACGATGTAACAAAAAGTAAACAAGGCTACAACCTTCTTTCTTCCTGCACCCTGCCTGATCCCAAGGACAATTCTTCACGCCTACCTACTTAGTTTTAGCCTGCATCGTCAGGCTTTGCTTGTCTAACTATCCTCTTTCAGGAAAGATATATATGGCTTTCAACCTGTGAAACTTCCTATTTTATGCCCCAATCGGGGATTTTAGTTTGCGTCTCTAATCAGCTATTCAAAAATTACAGCAGATTTCTTTGCTATGAGGTACAAATTATAATCATGGAACTCTTGTGGGGTGGGCCGGACAGCCCGCCAATAGTGTACCTCAAAACAGCGGAAAGTGCTGTAAATCTGACTCATGTCTAATTTTATTCACAAAAATTAATAAAAAGTATTTGCATCTGCTAATTTTCAAGTATTTGAAGTAATTTGAATCCAGAAACATTGATTAGTATTTTAATGATTTTAATTAAGCTAGTAGTAATTACTGGATCAGGTGTTTAATAGCCGTAAAATGCTGAATAGCAAGGCTTAGAAACAACTTAGAATACTGAATTTACCATAGTTCAAGATACATATATCAACTTGTCATATCATGACAATAATAAGTATTATTACCATCAAGTATTTTCAAAAACTACAGATAAAATCTATGTTATTCTCTAAAAAGATAAAGTTTAATAAACAAAAGATAATATATCTATCAAATATGAAGTAGTCAATCTACATCATCAGAACAGTTTAAATAATAAAAATTTGTTTGACAAGGTGAAAATTAAGAATGACTTTTACCGACAAAGCAGAAAAATGGCAACAAAATATAGATCAGGAAAATTTACTACATGGAATGATCAAGCGGATCAGGCGATCGCTTGATTTGCAAGAAATATTAACAAACACTGTTACAGAAGTACGTTCCTTTTTAGGTACAGATAGAGTAAAAATTTATAGATTCTCCCCTGATAGTAGTGGTGAAGTCATTGCTGAATCAATTTACCAGCAGAACTTACCTTCCCTATTAGGTTTGCACTTCCCTGCTGAAGATATTCCCGAATCTGCTAGGAAAATGTTTTTATTCGCACGTCAAAGATCCATTGTAGATGTAACAGCGGGTATTATTGGATTATCTCCTCTTAAATCCGCAGAGGATGGTAAACCTTTAAAGATTCAAAGCATTCACTACAGACAAGTAGATCCATGTCATATTAAATACTTAGAGACAATGGGTGTAAAGTCTTCCTTAGTAGTACCGATTCTAGAATATGATCCCACCGGAGAATCAAGACAACCAAAACTGTGGGGATTATTAGTCTCTCATCATAGTAAACCCCGAACAATCTTAAAACGGGAATTAAGAGTCATTCAACAAATAGCAGATCAAGTAGCGATCGCCATATCTCAAAGTAATCTTCTCAGCGAAGCCAGATCCAAACAACAAAGAGAAGCTATTGTCAACAAAATTACAAGACTCCTACATCAACTACCCACAATTAAAATACAACAAGCACTAGAAATAACTATCTCTGCTTTCCAGGGTATAGGTGGGAGATTGTATATTGAACCAACACAAGAATTATACACAGTTGGTACACAACCCCAATCATCCCCACAATCACAACATACATTTATAGAAAAAAATCCAGGATGGCAAAATTGCATAGCTGAGTACAAACCAGGAGAAGTTATCACCGTTTCGGATCTTTATCAACACAATTATTTAAAAGATTTAGCATTAGAATTTAGACTAACTCCAATTAGAGGAATAATGATCATTCCCCTACATTATCGTAAATATTTTATTGGTGTATTAACTATCTTTCGTCCAGAATTTGATACAGAAATCCTTTGGGCTGGCAAAAACAATGCAACTAGCCATCATGACTTACCACGCATTTCCTTTGCTGCTTGGCGAGAAGAGAAAAAAGGACAAGCTCCAACCTGGAATTTAGGAGACAAACTACTAGCACAGGCTTTATCTCATAATTTCTCAATAGCAGTTCAGCAGCAGCTAACCACCCAAGAATTACATTTATTAAACGCCAATCTAGAAAGTAGAGTCAAAGAACAAACAGCAGAAATAGAGAAAACTTTATTATTAACTAAAGCTATCAAACAAGTTACCAACCAAATTCGGAAAACCCTAAATTTAAACACAATTTTACAAACAATAGTTAGAGAAGTCAGACCATTACTTAACTCAGATAGAGTATTAATTTATCAATTATTAGATGATACCAATGGCCAAGTAATTGTTGAAGAAGTAAGTGGTAATTGGGATTCTATTTTAGGCTTACGGTTATCATCAGAATGCTTTCCCGCAGATTACATACAACTATATTTAAAAGGTAGAGTCAGGGCAATTCATGATGTCGCCACAGATCAACTAAGTGACTGCCATCGAGAACTATTGGAAAGTATGAATGTCAAAGCTAACCTGGTTGTACCCATCAAAATGGGAAATCAACTTTGGGGGTTATTAGTTGCTCATCAATGTCAATTTCCTAGAAACTGGCAAGATGCAGAAATTGACTTATTACAACAGTTAGCAGATCAAGCAGCGATCGCCATTCAACAAGCACAACTCTATGAACAAAGCTGTGTTGCCGAAGCCAAAGCCACAGCCAAAGCTGCCCAATTAGAACAAACCCTACATCAGCTACAAGAAACCCAAGCACAATTAATTCAAACCGAGAAAATGTCCAGTTTAGGACAGTTAGTTGCAGGTATAGCCCATGAAATCAATAATCCTGTTAACTTTATCTATGGCAACCTCTGTCATGCCAGTAATTATACAGAAGACTTACTCCAACTTTTACAACTTTACCAATCCCATTACCCTAATCCCAGCAGTGAAATTAAATCTACAATGGAAGCCATTGACTTTGGTTTCTTGATCCAAGACTTACCAAAAATTATGTCATCAATGCGATTAGGATCAGAGCGCATTCGTTCCATTGTTTTATCATTACGCAATTTCTCCCGTCTTGATGAAGCAGAAAACAAACAAGTCAATCTGCACGAAGGTATTGATAACACATTATTAATATTACAACACAGACTCAAACCACATAGTCAATTTCCTGGCATTCAAGTAATTAAAGACTACGGCAATTTACCAAAAGTAGAATGTTATGCCGGACAAATGAATCAAGTATTTATGAATGTAATCAGTAATGCCATTGATGTCCTCACTGATGAAATAGAACACAATCCTCATACTGATCAAAATCAGTCTGTACCAACTATTCGTATTTCCACTAGAGTTTATCCGCAAAATCCCTACCTGTTAATTAGTATAGCCGATAACGGGCCTGGGATGAGTAAAGAAATTAAAAAACGAATCTTTGACCCATTTTTTACTACTAAACCCGTAGGTAAAGGCACAGGATTAGGTTTAGCAATTAGTTATCAAATCATTGTTGAGAAACATGGTGGAATCATGGAATGTATTTCAGAACCAGGAAAAGGTACGGAATTCTGGATTGAAATCCCCTTGAAATTAGCAGTGTCTGATATCATCTCCGGTTGAATACTCAAGTAAAACAGTTAACAGTTAACAGTTCACAGTTCACAGTTCACAGTTCACAGTAGATTTTGTGGCTATAAGGTACAAATCATAATCATGAAACTAAGTAAGTCAGTGTGAAAAAACCAAACTATGTAACGAAAAGCAAACAAGGCTACAATTCTCTTTCCCCCTGCGCCCTGCGCCCTGTACCCTGCCTGATCCTAACGACAATTTCTAACGCCTACCTACTTATTGTGGGGTGGGCATCTTGCCCGCCAATAACGCTCCTCATGTCACCAGAAAGCGCTGTAATTAGGACTTAGGCAAAACCTATTTCAAATACTATCATTGCGATGTAAGGAAGCAATCTCCAACCCAGACATTTATAGGACTTACGCACAAGCTATGGAATCATCTAACCACTCCAGGCGCAGAGAACACAGAAGTATGAGGGTTACAAGAGATATTTTTCGTAAGTCCTATTAACATTAACCTTTATTTTACAAAACTTAAATAAAAAATGAGTAATTACTAAAAAACATTCACAATAAAAATCAAGAAAAAAGTTATTATTTTTCAATCAGTGTGGCTAATTAATACATAAAATCCTCAACTTTTATTTACATAAAATTTCTCAACAAGTAAAGTTTAATTGCAAAGTTAAGCAAATAAATTTTCAGGTGTTATTATAATAATTGAAGCTAAAAAAAGAAAGCTTCCCTGGCAGATCAAACAGCTAGAGTCGTGAAGATAAGTAGTAAGAGGTAAAAACGCTGTTAAACTCAAATCTGTCTCGTCAAAAAAACACAATAACACCCAACGCGAAAGCTAATATTCCCTCAAATTATTGAGAAATAGGGGGCAATGTGACTGGTGTAATTACTTGTTAATCAAGTGTATGAGCCATATTACATCCCTGGCTATGATAAACAAAGGGAGAGGGAATCTAGCTAGTAGATGTTGGGTGTTGTTGTGTTGATGGAAAAGTGTTGTCATTGCTGCCGAAAGGAAAAATCATTAATGACAATTTTTTTCTCCCTATTCCCTATTCCCTGTTCCCTAATCTCGACTGATCACTTTTTGCTGCCAACCCTAATTACTGATTAAATTAAGATTCCTTCTCACCAATCACTTTTTGCTGCCAACCCTACGTAAATTTGTACTACAATTGAATAGAAAAATAGTTTAAATAACCTTTTATGTCAATAATTGCACTCAGGGCGTGGTGTGTAAACGAGTATGAGCCAATCACAGAATTGGAAAAACGTCCTCCAGACATTCGTCTGAGTAAAAAAAGCCTACTAAAATCGGGGTTACGCGCAGATTTTTTAGAAGACACCGACGAGGTAAAAGCATCTACCTGGTTTAAACGCTATTTAGAAGGTGAAACTATAGAATTTTATATAGAAGGTAGTGGTGGTTACTGTGTAGCCAATATTGATCTAATTAGTCATGAGATTTATTTGACTAAACAAACATTGTTAGCACAACTTGAACCGACAATATTTTTCTCTCATCAAAATGAGTATAGAGTCGCTAGTGAGTTAATTAGGGAACAACTACGACAAAGTTTAGAAATTTTCAACAGCAAATCTCGTTTACCTCTCACCTTAGTAGAATCATCCCGTCCTCATCATGCACCATTACGACTCAACCGGGCGATAATGCGGAAAATTAAAAGAAGCTTGTTATTTATTGCCGATACTACACCCATCTCTGCGATAGAGGGGAAAGAACACAACAGCCTCATACCTAGTCCTGGTGTATGTGTAGAAATTGGTTACGCACTGGAAACTAAAAAAACCGAACAAATTTTGCTCACACATCAACAGCGTCCAGAATTAGAGGGAGAATACCCCTTTGATTTACCGATGCAGCAAATCTTACCATTCAGCAACGAAGATGAACTCAATCAAACCCTCACACTGACATTGGAAAGACAACTAGCAAGATTCAAATTATTCTTTTGATTCATCTTTTAAATTGGGGTTTGCTGAGAAAGTGACTGGTGAGGGGGAGAGTGGGAGAGGGGGAGAGTGGGAGAGTAGGAATCTTAATTTAGTTAGTAATTACGTAAGCGAAGCTTTCCCAAAGGAAGCATTACGTAAGCGAAGCTCTCCCGAAGGGAGCATTACGAATTAGGCCTTGCACCAAGCTTGGGAACAGTTTAAGAGTCAGCTGAGTCATGAGGGGAGAAGAAAACCTTGCAGAAGTTTCCATTTCCAGTACTTTGGTGTAACTTCAGCTTCTTCCATGAACTTCCTCTTTTCATTAGGCAGTGATTTAGTTAACAATGGGTTGGATGTATAGAAAATAATGTAACTTTATGCCCAGAACACCAAATGAATATGCTGTTCATCTCTTACTAGAAAGTGGACATCGGGAAGAAGTACGTTTTCCTACTTTTCAGGATTTTCAAAAGTGGTACACAGGTGTATTGACACCAAAGTACGATTCACAAGAGTTTATTAACGTACCGATTAAAAATATTCAAGGTGAATATTTAGTGGTACGTCCGTCTAAGATCCTGGGCATTCGAGTAGAACCTGTTTTTAATTCTAGTATTGACAGATGATGAAAAAAACCCTTGCTTTATTTTCCTTGAGTCTGGGAATTGCGTTTGTAAATCCTGATAGCTCAGTTGTAGCTCAAGTAACTATTCCCCAACCAGTAACTATCCCCGTACCACAAACAGAACCAACTACTCCTGAAGTAGTACCAGCACTGCAACCTATTAACCCTAAAGCTGCTTGTAATAGAAAAAGATGTATAGGTTGGGATGAACAACTATGGGGAAGAAGAGGCGATCGCAAGGCTTTACTCACTTCTATAGATCACAGTTTGCGTTATTTAGAAACTAATACAGCAAAGGAAATTTACGCTAAATATCCCATACCAGAGATCACCTTAGATAGAGTACGTCGGAGTTTATTAAGATTCCGGCAAATACTGGTAAGTTCTAGATCAGCCAAAGAGCTAAGAGCTGCTGTACATCGGGAATTTGTTTTTTACCAGTCTATAGGTAATGATGGCAAGGGTACTGTCAAATTTACTGCTTATTACTCACCAGTATATGAAGCGAGTCGGGTGAGAACTTCTGTTTATAAATATCCGCTCTATCAAGTACCACCAGATTTTAAAGAATGGGAAAAACCACATCCTAAGCGGGTGGAATTGGAAGGTAAGGATGGTTTACTCGGTAAAAAGAGTAAATTAAGTGGTTTGGAAATGTTGTGGTTTAGCGATCGCTTTACTCCTTACATGATTCACATTCAAGGTTCAGCGACAATTAAGTTAACCAATGGAAAAACAACTTCTGTAGGCTTTGCTGGCGGAACAGATTATCCTTGGACTAGCATTGGTCGAGAACTGGCAAAAGATGGTAAATTGCCATTGAGCGGTTTAACCATGCCCAAACTAATTAGTTATTTCCGCAACAACCCTAAAGAGATGAATAATTATCTACCTCGCTGGGAGCGGTTTGTTTTCTTTAGAGAAACCAATAATGCTGCACCTAGAGGCAGTATTAATGTACCTGTAACAGCAGAACGTTCCATTGCTACAGATAAATCTCTCATGCCTCCTGGTGCATTAGCATTAATTAATAATTCATTTCCTTTCCCTGCGGGTAGAGGTAGATTAAGAAATCGCCGAGTTGACAGATTTGTATTAGATCAAGATACAGGTAGTGCAATTAAAGGGCCTGGTAGAGTAGATTACTTTATGGGTGTTGGTAAACTAGCTGGCGATCGCGCTGGAATTACAGGTGGTAGAGGTTCACTTTATTATTTATTGTTGAAAGAATAAGTTAAAGGTGACAGGTGACAGGTGACAGGTGACAGGTGACAGGTGACAGTAAGAAAGTTAAAGTTATTCCCCCTGCACCCTGCACCCTGCACCCTGCTTTTTAATATGGTGGATATCCAAAATCATCATCATCAGCATAAATATAAGAATTGGTAACACCAGCCATTTCAGCTTTAGAAGGTTCTGTTTTAATTACTTCCTTCCCAAATTCTTTATATTCTTCAAACGTCTGACAAATTATTTCCGACTCAGGAGAATCAGATGCAATCATATGTTCTGTTAAAGTTGAAGCGGTAGGATGTAGATAATCTACAGTAGAAGCAACTAAGGCAATGTTAGGTTCAATACCTCTTTCTTCACATTCAATGATCGGGCAAAAAATCCCATGTGCATGAAATAAAGGGCCTTTAGGTGTTAAAGGTTTTTTCTGAAAACCTGCATAGGCTTTTTCTAATTCTCCTGCAAAACCACCGGTGAGTCTACCTTGTTGATATTCAGTGTAACTCTTCCCAAAACTTGCGCCGGCTGCACCACTTAAAGTTAATTGTAAAGGTGAATGATGTAAAAATTTCTTATCTTCACCGACTAAAAAAATCAGATGGCGAGTGTAAACTTTAAATTTAAGTTTATTAGCTAAAAAATCTTCTTTATAATCTTTGAAAGTCCCTAATCTGATGTTTGTTTCTCTGTCTTGAACAGATAATGGCCCACGACGAATAATCACTAGTTTGGGAGTGGTAGTGATAAAAACCTTTTCTACATCTCCGGTACTAAATTCATGTTCTATTTCTTGCCAATTATCATCAGGTTGAAAACCCGCAATTTCAGCGTTATCAAGTTTAATAGCTAAACCGTAACCTTGTAAACCATCCTCACCATAGCGGGGGTTAATCATTTGACACCAAGGGAGAACTTGGGATGGTGGAGCTTTAAATTTTTCGTCTTCAAAGTCGTATTTAGCAGATGTTTTAACCATTTTGAATATTTGCGTGTTTTATTTTACAAGTTTTTGTACCATCCATTCGGGATGTGTGGCACTTTCTGAATTAGATTTTAACAATTTTGGTTGGGGGGTGGTTGGTTGAGGGTTAAGTGGGGTTAAGTGGGTATAATTGTTACATATACGATAAGTCTGTGTTTTTAGGGAAATTTGTCGTGTTGTATCAGACATAATTACCGACAATTCCTTCACCTATTTCCCTAATCCTATTCACTAATTTCTCTGGTTTTACTACTTTCACACCACCAGCAAAACCCAAAATCCATCTCCACAAATCAAAATCATCTAATGTCCATTGGGGAAATATTACTTGCAAACGATGGGGAAAATCAATATCTTCTGTTCTATTTAAACAAAATAATGACTTGGGTAAATTACTCGTTGTTTTCTGAATTGGTGGTGACATTTTCATCTGTGCAAATCGTTTTGTTCCTTCAGTAATAAACGGATAAATCTTGTCATTAAACCACAGTTCCATAGTCACGCAAACTTGCATTTGTTTTTTTGAATCTGCACTAAGAAACAGTTTTTGATCAGCAACACTATTTCCTAAGTGCATACCCGCACCAGCTTTAAATAGTTTTTGTAATTTTAGTAACGTCTTTTCTTGTTCTTCTCGACTGCGTTGTTGAGTTTGTAGTCTCCCTAAAAAGAGTCTATCCAGACGTTCAAACCGCAATAATCCAGAAGTTTCACCACTGACACATTCATAACCCAAATACCAAGCAAAGTTAGAAAATACCAATTGTAATGGATAAGCTAAGAAAAAGTCTTTTTCATCCCCTTCGTATCTACCCACACCTGCAAATCTTTGTAACTCTAACAGTTTTCCTTCCATAATTGCTGTTTCCAACGGATTGAGATTATTACTTAAAGCATCATTTTGGAGATATTTAGAGTCTACAATAGAACTATTTGCGATCGCTCTCACCGGATAAATATTTTCCGTATTTTCAATTATATGAGTTTGTAACAGTCGCTGTTTAAAGGTTTCGTATATTTCTAAAGCTTGGGGATCATTTAAACTCTGAGCTTGAGATTGAATCATATCAAATACTTGAATTAATTCTGGTTTAGATAGAATACCTGTACCTGCAAAATAACCACTACGCATGGGAAAATCAGATAGGATTTGATAAGGTTTTAAAACTTTTTCAATATCTTTCCGAATCGTCGCTTTTTCAGTTTTATAATCACAAATCACCCCACTTTGTTCGAGAGATTTAGTCAGAGTTTCCAAACTACCACTACCAGTATTAGGTAAAAAAGGATTGTGGACAATCAAGCGAATGATACCCATCAAACGTTCAAAGATTGGCTTATCTGAATAAGAATGAACTGCACTAAAACAGATTGATTTATCACCTTTAAATTCTGGAATATTCTGACTATTTGTAGGCAAATTAGCACTAACAATTCCTTCAGTTTCTAACCATTGTAAATCAATTGCTATTGCATTTTTATCTGCATAAACTCCACCCCGTAATTTCGCCATAATCGCCGTAATTTCTTCTATAGAATCAGCAAAATTAGGAGCATAACCCAATATATCTACTAATAATTGAGGTTGGTGAATATAGAAATTTCCAATTCCAGGATAATTAATAATTAAAAATATCAAATACATCAACCGCTCAAAATCTAGTAAGTGACTATAACGATGAGGAGTGATATTTCTATGACGATTTCTCTGATTAGTAATTTTACGAGGAATATCTGTAATTAGTTTAACAATTTGCTCTGCTGAAAACTGAGGTGCAGTCACATCAATTTTATGAATAGCAGCGAATCCTTCCCCAGTAATGGGCGGAAATTCTTGCAGTCGTTTATACATAGCTTCAATAATATAGGTGGGAACTTGGCGTTGACGTTGCTGATTCCATTCCATACAAGTTGACAGAGGTGTTTCTAAATACCACCCAATCCAATTAGGTTGAACTAAATTCCATTCTGCTAGTTGGTGATTGACTTTGAGTAAAAAATCTATGCGAAAGGAACGTTTACAATTAGTAGCATCGTAAATAATACTTTTGTTCAAACTAATAGCAGTGAAAATACGATTAATAGCAGTAGTTTCAACTTTGTGCCAGTCTCCTTGAATTGCTGCATCACCGTATAATTCTTGGCGGATTTCATCAGTAGAAATGATGTCACAATTTTCCAGTTTGGATAGAAGTTTAGCAAAAGTTGATTTACCGCTTCCTGGTGTACCGATGAGAAAATGAGCAATATTTGTTTGGGAATTGGTATTAGCAGCTTGTTGGTTTTTGCGTGGAAATGTTGACATATTCAGGTATAATATTGATAGATTTTTATTTGTATAAGTAAGTCCGTGGAAAAAAACCGAAGTAGGTAACAAAAAGTAAACTTACCAAAACCCTGTTCCCTATTCCCTTGTCATAACGACAATTTTTAACCCCCACTTACTTAGCAATTTACTTTATTAATCTTAGTTGGGTATAAATGATCATTTTCCATCGCTCATGCGAATGACCAAAGGGATATTTTATCAAATTAAGATTTCTATCAAAGTCTTTCTATATCTAGGTTTGAGGCTATTTAAGGAGATTTTTGTATCATGACTTTCGACACACCTCGGCAAATCGCCAAAACCCCTATTCTTTCGTTGAGGTGTGTCGCCTGCTTACTGTGTAAGGGTTTGAGCTATGTGTTTGACTAATTTTTTAGATGGTTTTACAATCTTTTTTAGAGGTGTGTCGATTTGCGGTCTGAAACCCTTACTGGGTAAGGGCTGCTAGACGAACTCCCCACCGATTGGGTTAATTCGGCATAATTGGAAACCAGCAAGCGTTCTTGATCTGGATAACCATCTGGCCACCCCACCGATTGGGTTAATTCGGCATAATTGGAAACTTTCTCACGCTGATTCAATTTTCTCTGATAGCGATTCGCCCCCACCGATTGGGTTAATTCGGCATAATTGGAAACGCTCCATGTCGTAGGCCCGCATCATTGAATGGTTCAGGATCCCCCACCGATTGGGTTAATTCGGCATAATTGGAAACTTTTGGGGGATTATGTGGATAAAACCTGTATAAAGAGGCCCCACCGATTGGGTTAATTCGGCATAATTGGAAACGTTCTTGGAGGTTTATATCGAGAGGGTTTGTATTAAGATACCCCACCGATTGGGTTAATTCGGCATAATTGGAAACATTGCAATTGCAGAGCTAGAATTTGTAACAGCTAACCCCCACCGATTGGGTTAATTCGGAATAATTGGAAACAATTTGTGCCGTTGCCAATGATACTTGGAGCACTTTTGAGAATCCCCACCGATTGGGTTAATTCGGAATAATTGGAAACAAACTATTGATAGCGCTTGAAAGTTTATCATGGTAAACCCCACCGATTGGGTTAATTCGGCATAATTGGAAACGAAAAAGCCCCCATAATTATGAGGGCTTATTATTTTTTGCATTATCGAAATATGAAATTGAAAAATTGCGAAAATTAAACTCCTACTCTCTGCGACTGGAGCGACTCTGCGTGAGAAAAAATCATAAAAAAGATTGCCGTAACTCCTCCAAACTATTAGCTAAAACCACAGTTCGTAAAATCCCTTGTAACTTTGACAAATCATTAACTTGAGAAATTTGCGGCATTAACTCCAAAGCTTTATCACCAAACTTCGCTTCTAAACTCATTGCTATGTTAGAAAGCATTTCTTCTTTTCGTCCTCGTGCTTCTCCCCGTGCTTCTCCCCGTGCTTCTGCTGCTGCTCTTCCTCTGATTTCACCTTCCTTGAGTATTTCCTCATACCAAGGCGACTCTCTTAAAACTGTCATATCCCACCTCATAATCTCTTTAATTAACGCACTTTCTAATACAAAAGTAGCAAAAAAGGCTAGAACTGTCTCCAGTTGATTTAAGTCGTCATCTCGACGTAAGATTTGCAATGCTTCCCTAATTGTAGACTCATTTCCTCCTCCTTTGAGAATTGGCACAAAGGGAAGTAATGAAGGTAAAGATTGTTGAAAAGGAATACTTGCGTCAACTTCCCACAAATTAATCACACGATAATCCTGGGTTGCTGTTATTCCAGAAACATTAGATGTAAATTTCCTGGGTATTTCTACATCATTGGTGGGCAAAATATTAATTTAAGGATAGTTTCTGAAAATATCCTTGACTACTGAAACTACCCCATTAACTACAAAATCACCTGCACAACCATAACCTAATTCTTCTCTCATTTTGTTAGTTACTTCATTAATTGCCATATCTACAGTTAAACCTTTCAGATTATTACCTTGAAGTATTGAAGAAACTGCTGTAACTCCGCGAGAAGATATATTGGGGTCAATATTATTTCCCTCCAAACCACATATAATAACAGTCTCAGCTAAAGCAATTGCAAAATTCATGGCAGGGGTGACATGATTTGCATAAAAATGATATTGAGATGATTGTGAACCATAATTGACTATTTTAATATAGGCATATCTGTTTTGGGAAATCATTGATGTAGTCACTAACTCTGTCGCAATTCCCGTCTTTTCTCCTTTATTTAATAATTGCCAACCTCTGGTATTGTCATAGGCATAAATATCAAAATCTGATTTACGACTGTGATTTTTTAGTGTGAAAACACCAAAGCTAAAAGCAGGAATATTATATTTGTAATAAGCAACGCCTTTAGGTTGGAGAGTTTGATAAAAATACGTATCGTCTTGATGTTTAAATTCTGTAAATTCTTGCGCTTTTGCCATTCCTGGAGAAGCTAAAAATAGGCCGATTGCTGTAATTCCTGCAAGTAATTTCTTCATTTTTTTATGTCCTTAAAGTTAGGATAATTAATCAAGATATTCCAGTTAAGACTGTTATCTAGATGTGATAATTTTTTGTCTACACTAGAAATAACACTGATGAAAATGAAGAACAATACATAAGATGCGAAGGACGAAATCTTTATTTATATAAATCTCAGGATTGATACAAAACCTACTCTCAATACTGTCATTGCGACGCAAGGAAGCAATCTCCCACTAGTTTTTTCGTCATTCGCATCAGATTAGGTGGCAATTCAGGTTATTTCTGCAACACTTGGTACTGTCAGAATTTGATTGAGGAACAAATAAGCTGTGTTGAATTACGTATTGTTACATAGATAAAGAAAATCAGTTATTTTGAGTAGCATTGAAGTTACTCATTATACGATTGTCTAGTGTCAGTTATTGTATAGCTGTAGCTAAAATAATTAGGAGATAATCTCTTATTGTAGCGATTGGTAAGGGTTTAGCAGTGCTAAACCCCTACGAGTTGTAGTGTTTAATTCCTAATTTTGGTGTTTGTGGCTATAGGTCAATGTATTTACATTTTGAAATAAGAGTATGGTTGATGAAACAAAAAAGGTATACACAGCTATTACCTTTGCACCTGTACAAGGGTTTATCGAAAAATCACGGAAGTTGCGGGATTTGTATGGTGCGTCGGAACTTCTTTCTTATTTAAGTAAAAAAATAATTGATGCTGCAAAGGAAATACCTAATTTAGATGTGATTTCTCCTGGTAGTCCTAATATTGAACAGGGAACACCTAATCGAATTCTGATCAAAGGTAATTTCCCGGAACAGCAAGCAAGGGACACACTATTATTAGCTTGGAAAGAAGTAATTGATCATTGTAGACAATGGCTAAATGATAATTTGCGACATTTAGGGCCTTACTATTGGGATGATGATTGGAATCGTTGGGCTAATCATAGTTGGGAAATATTTTGGGCGCAAGCAGATTCTCCTACATCTGTAATGAGAGAATTAGAAAATAATAAACTTGCTCGTGATTGGATGGCGATCAATTGGATTGGTGAAAGTTCTAGTCTGACTGGTGCTGATGGGATAGCATTTCCGGGATTGGGTGGAAGAGAACGCAATCCCATGACGATTAGTTATAAATATGAAACAGCAAAAATTGAAGAATTTTATACCGAACTAGCAAAAATAACTGAAAGCACAACTACCCCAGAAGTTGAAGGTAAATTTATTGATCCTAAAGAAAAACTCAGCATTCCTGAACTAACTAAGCGTTTGGTAACTCATCCTGATATTGCTAGACGTTTTGGGATGTCTTCTTTAACTAAAGGATTTCAGGAAATCCAGCGTAAACCAGAAGCAGAAACAAGCACACCTGGACAATGGACTGGTTGGTTTATGGGTGATGGAGATAAAGTTGGAAAACATCTCCAAACTATTGCAGAGACTCAAGGTGATATTGGACTGAAACGATTTAGCGAAGCAATGCGGAATTGGGGACATGATTTTTCTAGCAATTTCCATAACAATATTTCCCGAATTAAAGGTCGAGTTATTTATGCGGGAGGTGATGATTTTCTGGGGGTGATTTACAATCCTAAACCGGAAAAATCAGAAGATCGAATTTCTGCTTTTACTGCTTATGAATGGTTGATGACATTGGATGAGAGATGGAAACAACACCAACAACCGATAACTCTCAGTGTAGGATTTGTCTGGGTTGCAGGAAGTGTACCCCAACGGGATGTATTACAACATTGTCGGGAAGCAGAGAAATTAGCAAAATCTCGCGGACGCGATCGCATTACAATTCGAGTTTTATTCAACAGTGGTCAATATGTGCAATGGACTTGTCCTTGGAATTATTTGCACATTTTGAAAAAATATAAAGACAGAAATGGTAATACTTACGAAAAGTGGGAAAGTCGGGGTAGAAATGAAAAATATCAACCCAATTGGAATCATATTTATAGTGATTTATCTCAACTAAAAGCCCGTCATGCTATTGATTTGGATATTGATGTTAAATCTCAAGGAGGCAAAGTTACTGATATATATGATATCGCTATAGCTTTGTTTAATATTTATTTTGACCAAGGCGATTTTTTAACAATGAATGCCTTAGATATTGTTAATAATGATTCATCTTTAGAGATAGTTTCTTGGATTAATGATTTAATTAATGTAGGTTGGAAATTATGTACAGATATTTAATAATTATTAATCCTTTAGGATTTTTGTATGGTAGTGCAGGTGCATTTTTATCACCAGACAATTTAGTAGGACGTTCTGGAGCTAAGTTTCCTCCTGATGCTTATACATTATCTGGTTTGTTTTTTGCTGCTAACAAAACTGAACCATTTATTGACCATGAAGAATTAAAAAAATTACACATTGCTGGGCCTTTTTGGGCAGAATTAGATAATCCTGAATATTTTTATCTTCCCATTCCTTGGACAAAAATTATCAATCAAGAAGAAAACCAAACAGATGAATGGGAAATTCGTGATGGTAAATGGTATCGTTCTGAAGAAACAAAAGATATAAAACCAGATTCTCGTTGGCAAACTATTAATTATTGGCCAGATTCAGCCTCAGCAATTCTCAGTAATGGTGGTTCTGCTAAAGACTCTTGGAAATATACATCCATATTACATCCAAAGTTAAATAAAAGTGAACGTTGTGTTCAAGAAGAGGGTGGATTATTTCTAGAAAACTCTGTTCAAATGGGCTATTCTACAGGAGATAATGAAGATAATGAAACTTGTTTAGTTTATTTATCAACTCACGAAATACCTGACGGTTGGTATTGTTTTGGAGGAGAAAATCATCTAGTAGAAATTCAATCAATCGAACTTCCTGATGACAGTTGGATAAAAAAGTTATTAAAACAAAAAATTCAACGTAGCTGTGCATTAATTACACCAGGAGTATGGGGTTCAACGCGGTTTTCCCGTCGTTATCCAGATCCCCAACATACAACATTTCCCGAACCCAGTCATATTCTCACTGATAGACCTTCTCCCTACCGTTATCGCGTCGGAGATAACAAAGGAAAAGGACGTTTGGGAAGGGGACGTTATGCAGTTCCAGCAGGTACAGTTTACGTATTTGACGAACCTTTAAATAAATCTTGGTGGGGAGATGAAAATGAACCAGGATTTCCTAATGAATGGTTTCCTAATGAAGGATTTTATCTGAAACAATTAGGATCTTGTTTATGTTTACCTCTTGCTATTAAAGGAGTTGATTAAAATGACAATATTTTGGCAGTAAATTGATCAGATTTGCAGATTTATTCAACCCAATTGATTTTTAAAAACCAGAAGGAAAGAAATTTATGTATCATCAAGCTTACGGAATAATTAAAACCTTAGCACCACTTCATGTAGGAGCAACAGCAGGAGAAGAAAAGGGAAATTTAAACCTGATTTTCCGCGATCAATTCACCCAAACTGGGATTATTCCTGGTAGTTCAATTCGGGGAAGATTGCGTGCGGAAATGCGTCAAAATCATGAAGGAAATGAACAACAAGTGAAGAAATGGTACGGGAATGATATACCAGATCGTAACGAAGTTGATACAGTAGACCGCACTTTTTCTGACCGGACAACAGAATCATTAGTAAAGTTTGAATATGCTTCCATTGTTTGGTTACCGGTGTTTTGTCCTGGACAACCAATAGTTTGGGTAAGTTGTCCTCGTTTACTTAAACGTTATAGAAGGATAACTAAACAAGAAAATCTGAGTATACCGGAAAAATATACGCGATCGCAATCTCTCACACCTCTACCAAATAACAAACTGTTCTTCAATTTTAGTTTTTTAACCATTGAGGGTAACACTGATTTATCTCGTTGGTTTCCAGATAATGAAGAATTACCCGCAGTTGTAGTTGGAGATGACGAGATTTCCATGATTCATGATATGGCATTATATCGTCAAAGTCGTGTTGCTTTAGAAAAAGACCAAAAACGTAATGCTGAGAAAGCTTTTTTTGGAGTGGAAGCATTACCAGAAGAAACTATTTTAGCTTTTCCTATTGGTTTAAAGAAAGATAAAGATGGTCAACAGTGGCAACCTTTCCCTGAGCAAAAAACCAAAGATGATATTTATTTAGGAGGATTAGAATCCGTCGGATTTGGACATTGTGAAATGTCATTATTCAATATTCGTGTCAATAATAAAGTTACCACAAAATAGGGAATTGATATATGGCTTTTGAAAATTTTAGTCTTGATAAAATTGCTCACGATTTAGTTTATGAATACCGGAATGACGATAAAGAAACCGTCAATCAAGTTCATAAAATGCGGACTACTGTAGCTTATGGATTAGAACGATTTTGGGGAGAACATCTGCGGTTAAAAGGGAGAAAATCCACCTACTGGGAAGAAACTTGGAATAAACTTGTGGAAATTATGGAAGAAGCTGAAATTACAGTTCCCAATAACCCCCAAGATTTATGGAACTCAGAAGTATTTCCCCCAGAATATCGCAAGGTGACATTAGCGATTTTAACCCAACTATGTGACTGTATGGTGTGGTGGACGCAGAGATACAAACCCGCTCGCAATAACGAAACCGAAGATAATAATTAGGAGAATCAGAACATGAGTGATAGTGACTTAGTACCTTTGATGTATCAGGCCCAAATTGAGGATAGAGGAAAAATTCAATATGCTGGAGACCCAAAACCTGCAACAGACTGGGTTGATGAATGGTTAGATGGATGTCCTCCCAACTCCAATCATCAAGAAAATAATGTCAATATTCGTCAAGCTGCACTGCAAAGAAAACCCCAAAAAAAAGCGAATTTTACATACAAAATGCCACAACTGGTTACAGGAGATAACAGTTGGGAAGAGACTTACACAATTAACTGGCGTTTAGTTACCAATTCGGGACAAGATGAAGATGTAATTCGTCCTGCAATTGGTGCAAAGGGTATCCCCTACTATCCAGGTTCGAGTATGAAAGGTGCATTTTTGCGTGCTTGTCAACAAATTGCACCGGATAAAGTTCTGGATTTTTGTGGTGGAGAAGTAGAAGAAATCAAAGCTGGTAAAAAAGTCAAAAGAACTAAACCAGGAAGTTTACGTTTTCATGGTGGTTATCCTGTAGATATGTCCTGGGGGAAAGACAGAAAACGTCTAGTAGATGTTGTTCACTCTCAAGAAAAACGCCAAGTTATGGAGAATGTAAATAGTAGTGCTAATGTGCAAATATCTCTGTATAAAACTAAGTTTAAATTTGGTATTTCTAGCAATAAAAATGATATTGATTGGCAGCTAGTACAACAAATTTGGGAACGTGCATTATCTCAAGGAATAGGTTCAAGAACTAGCGCAGGTTACGGAAGATTTAAAAATATTACTGATACTAATCAAGTAATTTTATCAGTTAATCTTCGTGGTCAGGGAATGACTTCTACATTACTCACATCAGATGATAAAGGTAATAAAATTCCCGAATTTCGTCCGAATATGTTTAAAGCTGCATTGCGCGGACATACTTTGCGATTGTTAGCAGGGGTGACAGATGAAACTACAACCCAAAGATTAACAAAAGAATTGTGGGGTGGATTTCCACAAGGTAATGGAGAAAGTGGATCAATTGTAGGTAAATTTGGCGTTGATTTGCAAATTGAAAGTATAGTATTTAGAGAACATCAATATTTTCATAATGGTAGAAGAACTAGACCAATGCCTGTCTATGATTTAAAATCGGGAAGGCTAGATATTTTCGCTGTCAAATCTTACTCAGAACAAGAAAAGGAATTTTTAAATATGTTAATTAAATTTTCCCTCTTACTAGGTGGTTTTGGGAAATCATGGCGACGAATTCATCACGATTTATTTTACAAATCATATTTCCGGAATGATGATAAACCGATGATTGGTTGTCATTGGTTATTTGGCAAACCATCAAAATCAGCAGAATATTGTATTACAGCACCTAGAGGAGAATTAGATAATATTCAGGCTTTTTTAGCAAGTATTCCCGATACAGTCAGAAATTGCTTTAATTTACCAAATCAAGATAATCATGTAAATAATTGGCGAGAAATTTGGCATCCTCAAAAAGTCCAAGTTTGGGGAAGAATTGCTGAAGATAAAAATGATAGTCAAGCGGTGGAATGGTTTCATCGAGATAACTTTATCAAGAGAACAGAATTAACTGGGATTATAGGAAGAAATAGTAAAGTTAGTAGAATTTGGCATAGAATGTATCCTCTTTACGTGAAAATAGATGGTAAATTAATCCATAGAAAAAATGAGAGAGGTAATTATCAATATGTTGAATTATTAACTATATTCACTCCTGATAATTTACCCAAAGCTAGGGAGTTTCTAGATTTCTTAAATAGGAATAATGAGTTTATAAAATTATGGGAAGGGAATTAAATTATTTCCAGGAGTCGAACATCTGAAAATTAAATATCAATAAATCTATACAAGGTGAAAAACATGAATATCTGGATTGTAACTACAGGAAATAGTGACGTTCAACTCAAAGATAAGACTACGGTTAAAACTAACTGGAATACTTTATATAGAGAAGGTAGAAAAGGATTAGATAAAGATCATGGGTTTCAACCTGTTCAAAAAGAAGATGATGTTACTTTTACAGTCCCAGCTAGAGTGATGGGTGTAATTTATGGTAATCAATTAGATAATAATAAACTCAATAAAGATATTTACCAAGATTTATGTTTTCCCCTGCTCGATGCTTTTTTTCAAAAACTACAAGGTAAAGATCAACCAGACAGAATTATTGTCATTCTCACAAATCAAGAATCTGCTTATCAAAAAACAGAAAAAAAATCCCCCTATTGGAAAGATACTTGTACCTTAAAACCAATATTGAAACGATATTTTGCAGAGAAATTTCCTAAAATAAAAGAAGTTGAGTATTTGGAACTTGAACCCCAATCAAAAAGTGAAGGTTTAGATAATTGGGATCAAGCTCTCAAGTTAGTTCAACAAGAATTATCAACTTTAGAATTTAAACCTCTTGATAAAATATACGTCAGTCATCAAGCTGGAACACCTGCAATTTCTTCTGCAATTCAATTTGTTAGTCTTTCACAATTTGGAAAACGGGTTAAATTTCTGGTGTCGAATGAATATGAACCAGAGAATACCCGATTTATTACTAGTTCTAAGTATTTACGGGGTATTCAACTTCAAGAAGCAAAAGTTTTATTAAAACGTTTTGACTATTCTGGTGTGGAAAGTTTATTAAAACCTTATTGGTTGGATTCTGCAACTCCCCAAGAACAAAAACTGAGAGAATTATTAAAACTAGCTATTCAATGGAATTTTGCAAATTTTGATGAGTTTTCTAAAGGTTTAGAAGAAGTAGCGGAAGAACGTCTAAAAACTTGGTGGTGGACTGGCTATGAAGCTGCTTATTTAGCTGTAGTAAGATTGGAACAAGGTAACACTGTAGAAGTATTATTTCATAGTTTTAGAGCAGTGGAAGGTTTAATTTGTAAGTGGGCTGAATACAAGTACAAAAATCATATTCAATATAAATCAGATGGTTCACCAGAAATTAAAGTTAGTATATTAAGAGATTTACCAGATTATCTCAATCGTCTTTATCCCAATATGCAAGATAAACTTAATAAAAAACAAGGTAAACTTGGTCTTTTTAGTGAATCACTTTATCAGTTATTACAAGCAGCAAAACCAGAATGTCAAAGTCAAAATCATGTTATGAGTATAGTTTGGGGTAAAGCGAGAGATAACAGGAATCCTCTATTTCATAGATTATTAGGTTTGCAGGAGCAAGAAGTTTTTGAAGCTTGGGATACTCAAAATAAAGATGCTTGGAAAAAGAAGGTATTAAGTTGTTTAAATTTTGTTGCTGAACAAGACTTTACTTCTTTACAAAAAGCCAGTCTTATGTATCAATTACATCAAGATTTAAACCAAGCCTTAACTGATTATGAGTTACAAGCTTTTAGCGATTTGAATCTTTAAGTAATTTGAGTTTGCTATCCTCTGATTTATGGAGATTTCATCGCTAACGACATAACCTAATCTCCAACCATTTTATCCAAAACCAGCATCCCAGTCTTTAAAAAACTAGCGTGAAAACAGACAGCATATTCTACCGCCTATTTCAAGAATTTCCGCATATTTTCTTTGAAATCATTGGTGAATCCTCCGATACTGCTACCCAGTACCAATTTTCATCAGTGGAAATCAAGCAAACAGCATTCCGAATTGACGGTGTATTCCTTCCAGAAACCAAAGAGAAACCAATTCATTTTCTAGAAGTCCAATTTCAACCCGACACAGAAATCTACTCCCGACTATTCACAGAAATTCACCTATACCTACGCCAAAACAAACCCGAAAACGATTGGTTAGCTGTGGTGATTTACCCAACTCGCAGTATTGACACCGCACCAACTACCCATTACCGCGAATCCTTCGCATCTGGAAGAGTTACCCGGATTTATCTAGACGAATTAGGAGAAAGTGCATCCCTACCCATTGGTATTGCTACGATTAAATTAATCATCGAAAATGAAGATAGAGCTATCCAATTAGCTAAGGAGTTGATTACCAGAACCAACCAAGAAATTACATCTGTACGCCAACAGCAACAATTATTACAAATTATCGAAACTATTTTGGTTTACAAGTTTCCCAGGATGGATATCAAGGAGATAGAAGAAATGTTTGGATTAAGTGATTTAAAGCAAACACGAGTATACCAACAAGCCTTTACAGAAGGTGAGCAGAAAGGAGAACTTAAAGGTGAACTTAGGGGAAAACTACTAGCAGTACCAGCAATGTTAGCTGCTGGTTTGAGTATAGAACAGATAGCACAGGCTTTAAGTTTATCTGTAGATGAAGTTAAACAAGCTGCACCCAAATAATTTCAGTTTACAAGTTTCCCAGGATGGATATCAAGGAGATAGAAGAAATGTTTGGATTGAGCGAGTTAAAGCAAACACGAGTATACCAACAAGCTTTTGCAGAAGGTGAGCAGAAAGGAGAACTTAAAGGTGAGAAGAGAGGTGAACTTAAAGGTGAACTTAGAGGAAAACTACTAGCAGTACCAGCAATGTTATCTGCTGGTTTGAGTATAGAACAGATAGCACAGGCTTTAAGTTTATCTGTAGATGAGGTTAAACAAGCTGCACCCAAATAATTTCAGTTTACAAGTTTCCCACTATGGATACTGAGGAGATAGAAGAAATGTTTGTATTAAGCGACTTAAAGCAAACACGAGTATACCAACAAGCTTTTGCAGAAGGTGAGCTTAGAGGGAAGCTACTAGCAGTACCAGCAATCTTAGCTGCTGGTTTGAGTATAGAACAAATAGCACAAGCTTTAAGTTTATCTGTAGATGAGGTTAGACAAGCTGCACAGTAACAATGTTATAATTAACTATGTAATACTTTAAAGGAAACCACCTAACACCACCACCTAAAATTGCGCCACCCAGGGGGTGTATTTATCGAACGCTTGTTATATAACCTCTAAAGTCTTATCAGCTATGGCTTTCAAGTATTTTAGATAAAAATGAGCCTGGCGCAAACTCTGTAATCTATACCAGGAAAGGGTTTGAGGTATTTTTTATGAAGGGAGGACTTGACAAGCGATCGCTGAAACGGTACTTTTTAATTTCGCTGGCGCAAACTGGTGTTGAAAGTCTTGTATTTCAAGCTCTCTAAACCCCAGCAGTCTCCACTAACCATGTGGGGACGCATAATTGGAAACTTTATCTGCCCATTCTTCAAATTTAAGTTGGCCAGATGTCTCCACTAACCATGTGGGGACGCATAATTGGAAACTCAAGCCGTTCTTTCACAGCAATTCCTTTGAGAATTGTCTCCACTAACCATGTGGGGACGCATAATTGGAAACACGAAAATCAGAGTAAGTTCTACCAACTATATCTGTCTCCACTAACCATGTGGGGACGCATAATTGGAAACTAATTCTTGTGGGTCTTTTCTTGGGAGAGGCAATCCTGTCTCCACTAACCATGTGGGGACGCATAATTGGAAACTCTGAATCGAAAGGAATGTTTAGGGACATTTTAAAGTCTCCACTAACCATGTGGGGACGCATAATTGGAAACCATAACCATCAAAAAATTCTTGTTTATTGGCAGTCCAACCAGTCTCCACTAACCATGTGGGGACGCATAATTGGAAACCCAGTTCGCGTATCCGTTCCGACTGTTGAGGAAGTCTCCACTAACCATGTGGGGACGCATAATTGGAAACCCCCACCACTAAACTGAATGGCAATCTCACTTACATGTCTCCACTAACCATGTGGGGACGCATAATTGGAAACTCTTTTGCTTCGACTTTTTAAATTGTCATCACAGCAACCCACCGATTAGATTAATTCGGCATAAAAGGAAATCATTCACTTTAGTTGTGCGAGACTACATTGTATATAATCATACTAATACTTATGCAAATCACTACACATTGATAAGATTTTTTGTCAATGCGTAAGTCCTAACTCTGTATTTTCGACTATCCTAGATGTAAAGGATTTTCTACCAATATAGGGTAATTATGAAAGTTATTAAAAATATAGGTATTGCAGCTATCTCAAGTATGATGTTAACAACATTATCACCCGTAGCTACAGCTAATGATCCCGGTGGTTGCTACATGGTTACATCTTCTGGTAAAACTGTTAGCCTCGGATCAATCTGCGGGATGACAAAAACACCATCATCAACTCCTACAGTTTTTAGAGTACCTATTAAACGTCGTATCGGCAAAACACCAATTATAGATGTCAGATTTAATGGTGGTCAAACTTTCGAGATGGTTTTTGATACTGGCGCTACAGGAATTTTAATTACCAAAAAAATGGCTCAAGCTCTCAAATTTAAACCTATGGGAAAAGTTAAAGCCCGTATTGCTGATGGTAGTCTTGTAGAATTTAACACGGGTAGAGTGTTAACTGTTGGTGTCGGTGGTGCTGTAGTTAATAATCCTCAAGTTACTGTTGCACCTAAAGCTAAAATAGGTTTGTTAGGCCACGGTTTCTTTGAAAAGTACGATCTGAAAATTCTCAAAGATGAAATCGAATTATATCCACGTTAATAGGGTATTAATACACTCTCTGGCTGCTAAACCAGGAGTATAAAAATACAGCTTTACAAGCGTCGCAGTATACTTGATCCGTGAGTATCAGTACCACAGGTTTTCAACAAACCATATTCTGCTGCTAACATTTCCACTTCTGCTGTTTGCGCTGTACAGGGTTTCCAAGGGGTGGGATTTTTATAGGCATAAAATGCCTCAACCCCATCAATACCATATTCTGCGGCTTGAGGAATTAAATCAAAGTGCGATTGCCGATAACGTACAGGATGAGCAAGTACAGCTATTCCTCCAGCATCATGGATAGCGGAAATAACATTTGCGGCTTTGTATTCATGTCCAGTAACAGTGTTTCCTTGCAAATAAGGTCTTATGCTGGGATGGTCTGTTTCAAAACCATAAGCCAAAATATGTACTTCTACATTGAGTAACTTGGCATTTATTTCTACACCACTCCATAGCTCAGGAACACTGCCATCTGCATGATTCCATTTCCAGTCTTCTAACCATTTTTTTGCTACTTTATATCCTCCCACACTGTGGTGATCTGTAATGGCTAGTCCTTTGAGTCCAATGGAAATCGCCTGTTCCATCAACACATGAGGATGTAATTTTCCATCAGAATATATCGTGTGCATATGAAAGTTGAACAACTGGGGACAACTTTGAGCATTAATGTCTTGGAAGACTTGTTTTAGACGTTCTGTGGAAGCACTAGTACGGGCAAAATTTACAACCATAACCCCCCTCTGAACAATAATATGAGATTCTGAATAAACTGAAATGCAAAACTTAGATGATAGAAGTTACTAGGATGTATAACTAGTATTGGCTGTTATACTCTATACCACTGGGTTTTTTAGGATGTTTTGAGATTTATTACAACTAACTTAGCAAATCTCTACCCTTATGGTCATGAGTAGTTCTGATTACTTCTATAAAGAAAGTTTAAATTTTTGCCTAAGTTTCTATAAACATTGGTATTATATTAACTCGAAATTTTGGCAAAAAGATAGTTAAGCTGATAGTGACTACAAATTTTTGTTCACGATTCCTATTTAGGGTTTGTTGAAAAAGTGATTGGTGATTGGTGACTGGTGATTGGTGATTGGTGACTGGGAATCTTAATTTAATCAGTAATTAGGGTTTGCTGAATAAAACTGAAAACTATACAGGTAAGGACTTTGAAGCATTTTTAGGTAAAAAAGGTGCAAGCTTTTATCAGGCGGAAACTTAAAAACCTTGCATTTAATTCCTGGTTAACGGAAAAATCGCTTCTATTCAACTCTTGAAACTGTTCGCTGTTCGCTATTCCCTATTCCCTGTTCCCTATTCTTCACAGATCACTTTTTCAGCAAACCCTAAGTATAAAGACTCACTAACTCACCAGAGCCAGAAATAATTTCACCGATAGTAAAAGCCGAAATATCCTGTGACTGGAAGTGGTTAATTGCAGCTTGTACTTGATCCGGTGGTAATATTAGCACGAAGCCAATACCCATATTAAAGGTGTTATACATAGCCTCCATACTGACTGCTCCAGTCTGGGCTAACCATGTAAATATAGAGGGAATATACCAGCTACCTGGGTTAATTTTGATAGCTTGACCATTTCCCAAACATCTCGGTAAGTTTTCTGGTAAACCACCACCAGTGATATGTGCCATTCCATGCACTTCTAAGCCATTTTTCAATGCTGCTAAAACTGATTTCACATAAATGCGTGTGGGTGTGAGAAAAGTCGTACCAATACTTGCCCCATTTAATAATTCTGGGGTATCTTCCCAAGCAAAACCCCCATCACTAACAATTTTTCTGACTAAACTGACACCGTTACTGTGAATACCACTACTAGCTAAACCTAAAGCTACATCTCCCACCTTGACTTGAGAACCATCTAAGATCCGGCTTTTTTCTACTATTCCTACACAAAAACCAGCTAAGTCATATTCACCCACTTGATAAAAACCGGGCATTTCTGCTGTTTCTCCTCCTAATAAGGCAGCATCGGCTAATTTACAACCTGTAGCTATTCCTGCAACTACCTGGGTTAACTGTTCTTGATTTAGCTTTCCCGTAGCTAAATAGTCTAGGAAAAATAGAGGTTCTGCTCCTGATGTGAGAACATCATTAACACACATCGCTACTAAATCAATTCCTACTGTGTCATGGCGGTTGAGAACTTGAGCAATTTTCAGCTTTGTACCTACTCCATCTGTACCAGATACTAATACCGGTTCTTGATAACCTGTAGGCAATTGAAAACAACCACCAAAGCCACCTAAACCGCCTAGTACTCCTGATCGAAAGGTACTATGCACCAAGTTACGAATTTGGCTAACAAAAGCTCTACCTGCTTCAACATCAACGCCTGCATCCCGATAATCCATGACAATTTACACCGTATTCATTTTTTTGTAATCAGGTTCTCTATCATGGCACAATTTAGTTATCAGTCACCAATCACCAGTTATGTCATGTTCGGTTAAATACTTATCATTCAGGCGGCAGGGTGCAGGGTGCGGGGTGTGGGGGGAAAAGAATTTTCAGATTTCTGTACACTCCGGTTATATCACAAGTGATTATGCGGACATACAGCAGATTTAGTTACTATGAGGTACAAATCATAATCATGAAACTCTTGTGGGGTGGGCATCTTGCCCGCCAATAGTGTATGGTAAGATTAAAATACCTCATCTTCTATACCTTGCCACCATTCACCTAAGTTCATTAAGTCTTGGCAAATATCAGCTAACTCTTGTTCATAGGTGACAGATGATATGCTATCTCGCCGCTCTTTTAGTTTTTGGAGTCTGAGTTGTACCAATAACCAAGGTTTGGTAATGCCATCTGTGTTTTCTAAATATTGCGCTAATTCTTTGCTGTCCATAACAATACAATAATTTCTACAATTTAAGGTTCTATAGTGATCCGATTTGATTTATGAATTTTTTTTGTGGAGTCAGGGAACAGGGAATAGGGAACAGGGAACAGGAAACAGGGGAAAAGACAACATTTTTCTGGAATGTTAAGAATTCTGGTTTAATTCCTATACAAAATCAGCTTCCTGAGATTTTTGGCCTAAAGGAGAGCATATTAGGTACTGAAGAACTCAACTTTATCTTTCACTAATAACTACATATTCACAACTGATGAGTAACTTTGAGTTCATAAATAGCTATGGGTTTATCTTTACCTTTAACTTTAACAGATTCATTTACAAGCCGGAGGGAAAAAGATTCAGGATCAGACAGGTTATTAACAACTGATTCTGTAATTAAAATTTCACAATTATATTGTTTTGTTAGTTCTTCAATCCGAGAGGCAACATTTACTGCATCACCAATTACAGTAGAATCCATGCGGGAGGTAAAACCAACTGTACCCATGACTACTGTACCACGATGAATACCAATACCAACAGAGATATTTGGCAAATTTTTTTGCAATCGCAAATTATTAAATTTATCTAGGGATTTTTGCATTGCTATGGCGGCATTTAAGGCTGAGTCTGTACTCTCATCATCAAATAATGCCATGATTGCATCACCTATATATTTATCAATAAATCCTCCTGTTTCATCAATGGCTTGACCCATACAAGCTAAATAGTCATTCAAGAATGAAAAAATTTCCATTGGTGCCATTGCTTCTGACATGGAAGTATAACCGCGAATATCACAAAATAATATTGTCATTTTCCTCGTGGAAGCCATGCCGACTTCAATATTTTCCATGCCTAACGGGGCAATAACTGAAACGAATTTGTCTGGTACAAATCTCTCAAAAGATGCTAATGTTTTTTGTAATTGAGTAAATGATATTTCTAAGGCAGATGACATTTGATTCACGGAATTAGCTAAGGAATAAATCTCATCTGGTAAATGTTTTGTTTCTACTCTCTGTTGTAAATCTCCTTTGGCTATTTTGGTCACACTTGTCTGTAAATGTCTGACTGTATCACTTAATTCTCTGGCTAAAATATATGAACATATCCAACCAAAATTAAGTCCTAAAAACCCCATGACTAGGGCTTTATAAATAGCCCGGTTGACTGCATCTTCTACTTGCTTTAAAGATATACCTATTCTTAATTTTCCTAATTTTGTGCCAGAGATTCTCAAAATTTCTGAAGATACTTCCATGACGGATTCTCCTCGTTTACCTCTGATCTTATTGTTATAGAGAATATCACGGAGAATATAAGTTTCTATTACAGTTGTTTCTTCGGTGGATTCTAGTGCTTTTTTAGTTACATGATAAGGTACAATATTGGGAATATATTCATCTTGTAGTTCGTTGGGAGAAGCGGCAATAATTTTATTATCCTGGGCATGATCTGATATAATTACATAGACAATTTCATCATTTTCCCGCATTAACAAATTCAAGTTAATCCGAATTTGACTCCAGTTTGCTTGAGAAATTTCGTTGGAATATGTATAGCTTAAAACTTTGGATATAACTCTGGCATCGTTTATTTTGTCTAGCCGATAAGCATGACTTTCACTACTTGTCCAAACTGCTAATATGGCACTAATTAGAGCAACAATCAGTAAAGTCGTAGAGGTTAATATTTGGGTGTAAATGGAACGGACAAAAAACAATTTCATAGCTTTACTTGACAGTTAATCCTTCCACAAATGTCACCCATTTAACTTTTTCTGTCTCTGCTGGACATTTTTTACTAATGGCTAAAGTTATTGGACCACCCAGACTTGCTGGTATTGGTTGTTTGTCTTTACCCCATCTAGTAGCTAGGATAACATCACATTTCTGTAGAATGTCAAATGGTAAAGTTTGTTCATCTGAAGACTTCTGGTAAATTTCTGGTTTACCGCGCACAAAAACACTTTGGTTTGGTTGCATTTTAATGCTTGCAAGGGAAAGTACATCTTTGAGTCTGACACCATGTAGTTCGATTTTATCACTAGGCCATCTTGCTCCATAAGCCACTTCTTCTTTAATCGTGACTTGTTGTAATTCGTCTAATTTTGATATATTTATTTCTTGATTATTTACACTCAGTTTACCTGTTTCTGTACCTAAAATCATGTGAGTGACATAAAATGCCCACATACCATCATCATATTTTTGTTTGGTTTCTGGATACTGAGTATAGGGAAATATTAAGTAAATTGGGCCGCCATCACTACGGGAAATTGCTTGACCATCTCTAGCAATTGCTAAAATAATTGGGTACTTTAAAAGGTCTTCTGTTTTTATAGTGACTTGATAAGCATCATAGCAGACAAAAGTTATCTCTGTTATGTTTTTGTCAGCCATAAATTCCTGTAGCAAATCACTTACAGGAATACCAGTAAATGTAAATAATTTATTAGGATTAACAATATAGTTAGCATCAACGGTATTAATATTAACGGTGGCTAAATCCTGTAACTGAGACCAGTTTAATGTGACTGTTTTACCAGTTTCTGTTTGGCCTTGTATAACCAAATTCCATTGACTTTGTTGGATGTTTTTAGCTTGTTTTGCCAAAATTTCAGCATTGCGATCGCCAGCTTCTTTAAGCCATACTTCCAGTTGTTGATCTGTAGGTTGATTTGTACAACCTACTAAGCAAAAAATAGCTACCTTTAAGGAAACTAAAACCAAGTTTTTACAGGTATTCACAGCAACCACTTTAAAAGTTATTTGTTGAGAAGGTTTACAAATAAAAATTGACTGGTTTATCACCAGCACCGTATTACAGTTTTACTCTACGTTCAGAGATTACTCCGAAATGTGAGATTAGGGGTAAATCTTGACAAGCAATCACTACTAAACAACTAACGAGTAGATAAAGTTAATTTATGGTATTACAAATAGAAAATAGCAGTTGGGAAGCAAAAACTCAGGAAATTGCTAAACAAATTCTCACTGCTACCCAAGAAAACCGCTCATTATTAGGTTCTTTGCGAGAGCAGATGCGTTTAGATGAAAAGTTACTCGCCTGGACAATGAGTAATTCAGGATTGAGGGTGCAGTTATTTAGGTTTATTGATACCTTGCCTGCTTTACATAGTAAAGCAGAAATAGCCTCCCACTTACAAGAGTATTTGGGAAGTGAGTCTGTAGAATTACCTACAGCTTTAAAGGGAATGCTAAATTTTACTAGCCCTAGCTCTATGCCTGGGCAGGTAGCAGCTAGCACTGTAGGAACTGCTGTAGAAACCTTAGCACATAAATACATTTCTGGGGAGACTATTCAACAAGTCATTAAAACGGTAGAAAAGCTGAGAAAAGAAAAGATGGCTTTCACTATTGACTTGTTGGGTGAAGCGGTAATTACGGAAGTTGAAGCTCAATCTTACTTAGAAAGATACTTAGATTTAATCAAGCAGTTATCAACAGCATCTCAAAAATGGAAACACACTCCTGGTATTGATGAAGCAGATAAAGAGATGCTCCCTAAAGTACAGGTGTCTGCAAAGTTAACTGCGTTTTACTCCCAGTTTGATCCTTTGAATGCAGAAGGAAGCGAAAAACAGGTAAGCGATCGCATTAGAATCTTACTCCGTCGCGCTCAGGAATTAGGAGCAGCAGTCCATTTTGATATGGAACAATATGCTTTTAAAGATATCACCTTAAACATACTCAAAAACTTGTTGATGGAGGAAGAATTCCGTCAACGTACTGATATCGGCATAACTATTCAAGCATATCTGCGTGATAGTGAACAAGATGTGAGAAATATCATTGCTTGGTTAAAGCAACGTGGTTATCCTTTAACAGTGCGTTTGGTGAAAGGTGCATACTGGGATCAAGAAACTATTAAAGCCGAGCAAAAACACTGGCCACAACCTGTTTTTAATGATAAAACAGCCACAGATGCCAATTTTGAGGTAATTACTCAACTGTTGTTGGAAAATCACGAGTATGTTTATTCTGCCATTGGTAGTCATAATGTCAGATCCCAAGCTAGGGCGATCGCCATTGCAGAGAATTTGAATGTTCCCCGACGCTGTTTTGAAATGCAAGTTCTTTATGGTATGGGTGATAAAATTGCTAAAGCTTTGGTAGAGAAGGGTTATCGAGTAAGGGTTTATTGTCCCTATGGTGACTTATTACCAGGAATGGCTTATTTAATTCGCAGATTGTTGGAAAATACGGCTAATAGTTCATTTTTACGGCAAAATCTGGAAAATAAACCAGCAGAAGAGTTGTTAGCACCTCCTGAGATTGATTTATCTCACGCAAAGATCGAGAAGCGTGAAGAGAAGGAAGGTTTTATTGGCGCGGCAGATATGGATTATGCCGAGGAAGGGAAGCGTAAGAGATCAAGTTTAGCTTTTCAAACTGTGCGTCAACAGTTAGGCATGACTTATTTACCTCTATTAAATGGGGAGTATGTTGAAACTAGCAATATCATAGATTCTGTAAATCCTTCTAATTTTAGTGAGGTTTTAGGTAAGGTTGGGCAGCTTAGTGTTGAACAAGCTGAGGAAGCAATGAAGTTTGCTAGACTTGCTTTTCCTGAGTGGAAGCGTACACCTGTGAAAACACGTGCTGATGTTATTAGAAAAGCAGCCGATTTAATGGAAGAGAAACGCGCCCAACTTACTGCTTGGATTGTTTTGGAGGTAGGTAAACCTCTGAAAGAAGCTGATGCGGAAGTTTCCGAAGGTATAGACTTTTGTCGTTTCTATGCTCAGGAAATGGAACGGTTGGAAAAAGGTGTAAATTATGACGTAGCTGGTGAAAATAATCGTTATTTTTACCAACCTAAAGGGGTTGCGGTTGTGATTTCCCCTTGGAATTTTCCCTTTGCGATCGCCTGTGGAATGACAGTTTCAGCCTTGGTTGCTGGGAATTGTGCTTTATTGAAACCAGCGGAAAATGCTTCAATTATTGCTGCGAAGTTGGCAGAAATATTAGTTACTGCTGGCATACCTAAAGGAGTCTTTCAATATGTCCCCGGTAAAGGTTCTCAAGTCGGTTCTTATTTAGTCAATCATCCTCATACCAACGTCATTGTTTTTACTGGTTCTCAGGAAGTAGGATGTAGAATTTACGCAGAAGCGGCGATGTTAAAACCTGGTCAAAAACATATGAAAAAGGTAATTGCAGAAATGGGGGGCAAAAATGCCATTATAGTGGATGAAAGTTCCGATTTAGACCAGGCAGTTGTCGGAGTTGTACAATCTGCATTTGGTTATAGTGGTCAAAAATGTTCCGCTTGTTCACGGCTGATAGTTCTCAAACCTATCTATGATACCTTTTTAGAAAGGTTAGTAGAAGCAACAAAATCATTAAACATTGGAGAAGCGGAGTTACCCAGTACCCAAGTTGGACCAGTTATTGATGAAAAAGCACGAAACCGGATTTTAGAATATATTGAAATAGGTAAAAAAGAAGCGAATTTAGCTTTGGAATTACCCGCATCTAGTCAAGGTTATTTTGTTGGGCCTGTAATTTTCTCGGAAGTTCCTGCTGATGGAACAATTGCACAACAGGAAATATTTGGGCCAGTTTTGTCGGTAATTAAAGCTAACAATTTTCAGGAAGCTTTAGAAATTGCCAATTCCACAAATTACGCATTAACTGGGGGTTTATATTCTCGTACACCATCCCATATTGAACAAGCACAACAAGATTTTGAAGTCGGTAATTTGTATATCAATCGTAATACTACTGGTGCTATAGTTGCACGTCAACCCTTTGGTGGGTTTAAACTTTCTGGTGTAGGTTCAAAAGCTGGTAGTCCAGATTATTTATTACAATTTTTAGAACCTAGAACCATTACTGAAAACATTCAACGTCAAGGTTTTGCACCAATTCAAGGTAATGAGTAATATCATATCTGTTGGAGTTGGTAATTATTATTTATAGGACTTACGCACGAGTCATGGAATATCAAACCGCAGAGAACGCAGAGAACGCAGAGGAATAGAGTTTTGGAATATTTTTGCGTAAGTCCTGATCTAAAAACTTAGATTGTAATTATCAGGACATANTGTCCAGAATTATTAAAAGACAATTCTATGGTGATTTATGTAGCTGCACCTGTAAAAGATGTAGCGACTGGAAAAACTACTGCTATTGTCAGGACTCGTGTATCTATGAAAATTCTGATGGAGGAGATTAAAAGCTTTATAGGCGATCAATATGACCACTATTTAGTGGATAATCAAGGTAAGTTTTTTCTCAGTCCACAATCAGATTTATTAGGTGAATCTGCTCAAGTAATATATCCGAATCTAACTAACTTAGTCAATCAGGAAGATGTGAATCGCTCAGAATCACTAGAAACAGTTATTCAAAGTCCACAATTAGTTACCTATTTACAGTTAGAAAAATTAGCAAATTTACCAGATTTACAATGGCAATTAATTCTCGCTCAAGATAGGTTGACTGCTTTTCAAGCACAGAAACAACTGTTAAAAATAGTTACTAATATATCGGCTGTATTAGCATTATTCACAACATTATTGGTAGCTTGGTTGACTAAAAGTATCAATAATGAAGCAATACAACCCGATAGAGAGGATACAAATCAGAATCTTGAAAGTGAACAATTTTTGGACTTTGAGTCACAAGAAATAGAGCAGGATCAAAATCAAGATAAAAGTCAAGATCAATTACACCTGTTAGAATTAATTAATCAGATAGAAAAAATAGATAATGATAGTTTAAATATACAGTTTGAGGTAGAAAATGGAGAAGTAGGTAAGATTGGTAATTTTTTAAATACTACGATTACAAATTTAAAAAACATCATCATCCAAATTAAAGATCATACTCAAGAACTGAATCACAATATTGAGCATAAAAAATCTGTCATTAATGATTTAACAACAGCATCAGAAATACAAACTGATAAAATAAATCAGACCTTAGTTACTGCCACAGAAATGAATAATTTGTTGACTAATTTAGCTCAGGAAGCTGAGAAAATTAATACTGCTACTACTCAAATTTATCAGACAGCAGACCAAAGTGCAGAAGTGATGGCAGTAACGGGAGAAAATATTTTATCCTGGCAACAAACTGTAAATGATATAGCGAAGAAAATTAGACAATTAGGTGAATATTCTCAAAAAATATCTCGCGTTGTGACTTTAATTAATCAAATTACCATCCAAACCAATTTATTAGCCATAAATGCAGGAATTGAAGCTGCTCGTGCAGGAGAAGAAGGTCAAGGTTTTGCCGTAGTTGCAGAAGAAGTAGGAGAATTGGCCGCAAGAAGTACAGCAGCTATTCAGGAATTAGAACAAATTGTTGAAAAAATGAAAGGGGATACAACAGAAGTTGTACAAGCAATGGAAACAGGGGCGAATCATTTAGTTGAAGGTACACAGGTTGTTGTGGATGCTAAACAGAGTTTACATGAAGTTGTGGATATATCAGAACAAGTAAAAACTTTTATGAATTCAATTTCTACTGCTTCTGTTGATCAGGCAGAAACACCACAATTAATTCATCAGTTGTTGTCTGAGATTGCTAATTTTTCCCAAGATAATAGAAAATCTTATCAGCAACTTTCTGAGAGTTTAGATAAAACTGCGGATATTTCTCAGCAGTTAGAAGATAAAATTAGTAACTGGAATATTAATTAATTATTTTTGTGATTTTGTTAATTTTTTTAATAATTAGGTAAGGGATAATTATTTATGAGCAGCAACAAAGAATTAGAAATTCAAATGCAGTTTTTGGAAGAAGCAACTGATTATTTGAATACTTTGGAAAGTATACTCTTGGAAATAGATCCTAGTAAGCATCTGGATTTAGATAAAATTAATGCTGCCATGAGAAATGCCCACTCTATTAAAGGTGGTGCAGCCATGATGGGATTTAAGATATTAAGCAACTTAGCTCATCGTTTAGAAGATTCTTTTAAAGTTCTCAAAACTAGAAAAAGTTCATTAAAAATTGATACTCATTTACAGAGTTTATTATTGTCTGCGGTTGACTGGCTAAGACAAATTGTCAATTTATTATCAGAAGAGAAATCTTTAGATGATAAATGGTTGCAAACTTTTTGCTATCCTATTTTTGATGAATTACACCAACATTTAGGAGACTCACCTCCAGAGGATATTACCACCATTTTATCATCGGAGGATGTTAAAGATATTATTCCTTTGCTGTTTGAAACAGAAGTAGAAGAATGTTTGCAAAATTTAGAGTCTTTGTTAACTCAAAGTTCTCCTCCTGAGTTACAAACAGCATTAAAAACAATGGCTGGGGAGTTAGCTGGTTTGGGAGAAATGCTGCAATTACCCAACTTTATTCAACTTTGTCAATCAGTACACCAGCATTTAGAAAAACAACCTGAACGGTGCGTAGAAATTGCCCAGTCAGCATTACAAGCTTGGAGGCGATCGCAAGCTTTAGTTTTAACAAATCAACAGGATAGATTACCAATCAACATAGAATTAGGAGAACTTCTGATCGAAAATCCAGGTGAGGTAGAGGTTCAAACTAAGATAGAAATTCCCGAAAATAGCTTATTAGTAGATGAATTTATTCCTGACTTAGAGTCTGTAGAAATAGAATTACCACCAGAAATTAACGCAGTCGAATTTCCTGATCCCAATGTAGCTTTTAGTCAAGAAATCCCCTCTGTGGATTATCAACATATTGATCGTAAAAATGATAATACTAACTATTACAAAGATAAAGAAATTCATGAAAATACAGTTCGAGTACCTAGTAAGCAACTAGAGGAAATGAATGACTTATTTGGAGAAATAATCATTCAGCGTAACGGTTTAAATTCCCAATTAGATAAATTAAGAAAACTGGTATTAGTATTAAGTCAAAGAGTACAAACACTACATCAGGAAAATCAAGAAATAAAATTAGGATATGAGAACATTTTTCATCAAATTGAATCATCAACACCACTAACAGAAACAGAAAACCAAACACAAAATACCAAAGATAATTTTGATCTTGATTCAGAACAGCATCAACAATTGAATCTGCTATCACAAGATGTGCTGGAAACAATAGTTCAGGTAGCAGAAGTAGCTAGTGATATTCAAATTAGTGTAGATGATACAGATCAAATTGCCAGAAAATTAAACAAAACCTCCAAACAAGTCCAGAGAAAATTAACCCAGGTGAGGATGCGTCCTTTATCTGATTTAGTAGATCGTTTCCCCAGAGCAATTCGTGACTTAAACGTAGAATATGGTAAAAATGTTCAATTAAAAATAGAAGGTAGCAAAACACTAATTGAAAGAAGTATTTTAGAAGCCTTAAATGAACCATTAATGCACCTATTAAGAAATGCCTTTGATCATGGTATTGAAGATCCAGATACTCGACATCAATTAGGAAAACCAGAACAAGGGTTAATAGAAATAAAAGGATTTCATCGTAGCGATCGCACCATTGTCACCATCAGTGATGATGGTAAAGGTATTTCCTTAGAAAAAATTCGTCAACGTGCTGTAGGAATGGGTTTAGATACAGCATTAATAGCCGCTGCTAGTGAAGAAGAATTACTATCACTAATATTTGAACCAGGTTTTACCACCTCTGAAAAAGTCACAGCTTTATCTGGCCGAGGTGTGGGAATGGATGTAGTCCGCAATAATTTACAATTAGTCAGAGGTGACATCAAAGTTGATACTAAACCAGGAGCAGGAACAACATTTATATTATCAGTTCCATTTACCCTTTCTATTTCACGAGTTTTATTAGTAGAAATTGATATAGGTAGTGGTTTACATAATCGCATGGTTTTAGCATTTCCTACCGATGTAGTAGTGGAAATCTTATTATTAATAGACGATCAAGTATTCTCAATGGATAGTGGAGAATTTTTGAAATGGAAAGATACAATGTTACCTTTAATGCGTTTGGGTAGTTATTTTGAATTTAATTCCCCTCAATATAATCATTTAGAAATAGAAAGTCCGACCAAAATTAACACCAGCAGTGTATTAATTATCAAACATGATCATCAACAAATAGCTGTTCAAATAGATCGTTGTTGGGGTGAACAAGAAGTAGCTATTCGTCAAGTAGAAGGTAATATCCCTCTCCCTGATGGTTTTAGTAACTGTACAATCTTAGGTGATGGGCGAGTAGTACCATTAATTAACATTAATGATCTAGTTTCCTGGATCAAAAATAATCAACGTCCTCATAAAACTAATGAATTACCAAAAACAAAATTAAAAACAGCTTTTCTCAAACCACAAAAACCCAAACCTGTTACTAGGCAGAATCATAAAAAAGGCATGATTTTAATTGTTGATGATTCTATTAATGTGCGTCGTTATTTAGCCTTAACCTTAGAAAAAGGAGGTTATCAAGTAGAACAAGCTAAAGATGGTCAAGATGCGTGGGAAAAATTAGAAAGTGGTTTACAAGTACAAGCTGTAATTTGTGATATTGAAATGCCCAGATTAGATGGTTACAGCTTTTTAGAAAGAGTCAAATCTCATGTTGATTTCAAAGCAATTCCCGTAGCGATGTTAACATCTCGCAGTAGTAATAAACATCGGCAATTAGCTATGCAATTAGGTGCAAGAGCCTATTTTTCTAAACCCTATAATGAACAAGATTTATTGAGAACTTTAGAAGAAATTATTTTCCAAGTATCGGAAACAGAAGCAGAACATAATTAGGGTTTGCAGCAAAAAGTGATTGGTGATTGGGAATCTTAATTTAATCAGTAATTAGGGTTTTCTGAAAATTATTTTCGTGGAGGGTATGTCATTGCGACGAACGGAAGCAATCTCAAAACCCGACGTTTCATAAAAATGCGTAAGTCCTATAAAATTTCCGCATTATTGGTTAAAATCCGAAAAATACCTCTTTTAACAAGATTATCTAATTATAAGATTGTCTAAAAGCGGAATATTCTTAAATGCTAAAACTATCCATATACTATCGTCCTCTAGCTTTCTTAGTTTGTACACTGTTATTTTCTTACCCTGGTGTCGCAACTGCTGACTATAACTCTGTGAAAATAGCTCAACAACCACAGATAACAGACATCAAAAAAGCGGCTGATCAAGCCTTTGCAGAAGCGAGAAAATTATTTAACCAAAGAACAGGAAAGTCATTTCAACAAGCAATTCCTAAATTTCAAGCAGCAGCAAACCTCTATCAAAAAATAGGTAAAAAACGTTTACAAGCCATATCTATTCATCAAATTGGCTATATCTATGGCTTTCTGGGAAAACAGCAAAAAGCATTGGAATTTTTAAACCAAGCATTAACCTTAAACAGAGAAGTTACAAATAGGGAAGGGGAAGCTAACACCATGATTATTATTGGTGAAGTCTACTCCTCCCTGGGAAAAAATCAGAAAGCTTTAGATATATATAACCAAGCATTGCCTATTTTCAAAACTGTGGGAAATAGGAAAGGTGAAGCTATTATCCTAGAACATATTGGCCGTGTTTATGACTCTCTTGGTGATAAAAAAAAGGCATTAGATTCCTACAATCAAGCATTACCTATATTCAAGGAATTGGCGAATCAGAGATGGCAAGCTATCACCATGCTCAGTATTGGTTTTGTCTACTCTTCTGTGGGAGAAATGCAGAAAGCATTAAATATATACAACCAAGCTTTACCCCTACATCGAGCAATGGGAGAAAAGGGAGCAGAAGCTGTCACAATTATCAAAATTGGTGAAATCTATGATTCCTTGGGAGAAAAACAAAAAGCATTGCAGTTTTATAATCAAGCATTACCTTTAACAAGGTTAGTTGGAGATAAAGGATGGGAAGCTAACGCCATTGTTAGTATTGGTAATATTTACAATTTTCTGGGAGAAAAACAAACAGCTTTAAAGTTTTATAACCAAGCATTACCTTTAACAAAGATAATTAGTAATAAGAGAGCAGAAGCTACAATACTCAACAATATTGGCAGTATCTATGACTCATTAGGAGATGAGCAAAAAGCCTTGAATTTATACAACCAAGCTTTGCTTATTCATCGTGCCGAAGGAGACAAAAGAAGAGAAGCTTATGCCCTTAATAATATCGGTAGTGTCTACTACTCCTTGGGAGAAAAACAAAAAGTTTTACAGTTGTATAATCAAGCTTTGTCTCTATTCCAGATAGTAGGAGATAGGATAGGTGAAGCTAATACATTCCGAAATCTTGCTTCCTTGCAACGTAGTCAAGGTAAGTTAGATGCAGCCTTAATTCAAATACAGTCAGCTATAAATATTACTGAAGATTTACGCACAAAAATTACTAGTCAAAGCCTAAGAACTTCCTACTTTTCTACTGTCCAAAATTACTATAAATTCTACATTGACTTATTGATGGAAAAGCACAAACAACAACCATCAAAAGGTTACAATGCTTTAGCTTTACAAGTTAGTGAAAGTTCCCGTGCTAGGAGTTTATTGGAATTAATTTCTGAAGCAAATACAGATATTCGCAGTGGTGTTGATGCTAAATTACTGCAAGCAGAAGAGAAGATAAAACAAAAATTATCTCAAACAGAAAAACACCGAGTGCAGTTACTCAGTGGGAAATATACACCTGTACAAAAACAGGAGATAGAAACAGAAATTAAGAATTTGGTAGAAGAATATGAAAATATCCAAACCCAAATTCGCATTAATAGCCCCCGTTATGCAGCTATTACTCAACCTCAACCTTTAACATTAAAACAAATTCAACAACAAGTCTTAGATGAAAATACTTTACTTTTGGAATATTCTTTGGGTAAGAATAAAAGTTATTTATGGGTAGTTGATAAAACCGGAATCAGTAGTTATGAACTTCCTCAAAGTTCGGAAATAGAAAAATTAGTAAAAAACTTCCGTAATGAAATTCTCAAACCTTATTCAACTAAGAAAAGAGTAGCAGCAGCAGCCTTACCTTTAACGAAAATATTATTAGAACCAATTGCAGAACAACTAAAAAATAAAAGATTGGTAATTGTAGGTGATGGAATTTTAAAATATTTACCTTTTACTGCTTTAGCAACACCCAACAGTCAGGAATATCAACCATTAATTATCAATCACGAAATTATCACCTTACCATCTGCTTCTACTGTAGCTTTACTGCGTACTGAACAAAAAGATAGAAAAGCAGCATCTAAAAGTATTGCAATTTTAGCAGATCCCGTATTTACAAAAAATGACCCCAGAGTTACAAATCAAAAACAACCAGAAAAACAAGATCCAGAAAACTTAAATAAATTAGCTTTAAAAAGAGCAGCAAACAACACAAATATTAATTTTTCACGTTTACCATTTACCCGCACAGAAGCAGAAACAATTTTAAAATTAGTACCTAAAAATCAGAGTTTATCAGCATTTGACTTTGCAGCAGATAGAGAGTTTATCACTGGTGATAAACTAAGTGAATACAAAATTCTACATTTTGCCACCCACGGAATTATAGATAGTAAACAACCGGAATTATCAGGTTTGGTTTTATCTTTGTTTAATGAAAATGGTGAGGCTAAAAATGGTTTTTTAAGGTTGCACGATGTCTTTAATTTAAACTTATCCGCAGACTTAGTAGTTTTAAGTGCTTGTCAAACTGGTTTAGGTGAAGAAATTAAAGGGGAAGGAGTAGTAGGTTTAACTACTGGTTTTTTCTATGCAGGTACTCCCAGAGTAGTCATGAGTTTGTGGAATGTTAATGATCAAGCAACTTCTGTATTAATGAGTAAATTTTATCAAAAAATGCTCACACACAATTTAAACCCAGCCGCAGCATTACGACAAGCACAAATAGAAATGTTTAACAGTAATGACTTTTCTAAACCTGATTATTGGGCAGCATTTACTCTCCAAGGTGAATGGAAGCAATAGTTCAGTTATCAGTTATCAGTTGTCAGTTATCAATTTTCAGTTTTCAGTTTTTAGTAAAAAGCTCGTTAATTGAAGCTAGGAGTCAGAAGTCATGGAAATTCCCTAACCTAGCCACAACCAAAGTAGTCCCAGTCTTCAGTCGTCATAACCTACTGATAACTGCTTACTGATAACTGATAACTGATAACTGCTTACTGTTAACTGATAACTGATAACTGCTTACTGTTAACTGATAACTGATAACTGATAACTGATAACTGATAACTGATAACTGTTCACTGTCTACCTAACTCCTGAGAACGGTAAGCCGCTGCTTTGACAGCTTGAATGATAGCAGAACGGAAACCAGCCTTTTCTAATTCACTTACCGCTGCAATAGTTGTACCTCCAGGACTGGTAACTCTATCTTTCAACTCTGCTGGGTGGATGTTGGTTTCGGAAATTAGTTTTGCCGTCCCTAAAACAGTTTGTAAAGCTAATTGTTTAGCTATTGGCCTGGGTAAACCCGCTGCAACTCCCCCATCAGACAACGCTTCTATCATCAAAGCCACATAAGCAGGGCCACTACCAGAGACACCAGTTACCGCATCCATCAAATTTTCGGAAACCTCTGCAACTTCTCCCACAGCAGTAAAAATTTCCTGTGCTTTTTGCTTATGGTTATTATCAGTATAAGCACCTAAACAAATTGCCGTCATCCCACCTCCCACAGTTGCCGGAGTGTTAGGCATAGCGCGAACAACTGGCAATTGGGGAAAAGCAGCTTCCAGATTTTTTAATGTTACGCCTGCTAAAATAGAAATAATAAGAGGAAAATGTTCCAGAGGAAAAATATCAGCTAACTCTTGGGCGATCGCACTTAATATTTGCGGCTTCACTGCCAACATTACAGCCTCTTGAGACTGATTTAACACTGAGAAGTTGTCAGTAGTTACATTCACCCCGTATTGCTGCTGTAAGAAAGTTCTCCGACTTTCTAAAGGTTCACTAACAATCACTTCCGAACCTTGATAGATGCCCCCAGTAATAAGGCGGGATAAGAGAGCTTCTCCCATCACCCCACCACCAATCAAACCAAATTTAATAGTCATTAGTTGCTAATAATTAGTCATGAGTAATTAATTAGTCATTTGCCAAGCAAAAAGATAATGGACAAACGACTAACATCACTTTATTGTGCCATTCTGTTGACTTCGCTGCCCCAAGTTGGAGTGGGTGTGCTAGCAGCAGGACGAACAGGACGCGCAGGTGGTTGAGGTACTTCATGTAAATAACCGCCTTGGGTACTAACTTGTACACAACTAGGTGTGAACAAAAATATACTTTCACCTATACGTTCTTGATGACCATCTAAAGCATAAGTACCACCGGCAACAAAATCCACAGCCCTTTGTGCCTGATCTGGATCCATAATAGTCAAATTCAATACTACAGACTTACGTTCACGTAACGCTTGAATTGCTTGGGGCATTTCTTCAAAAGTGCGGGGTTCGATGACTAAAACTTCCGAGATTCCGTTTATCGCGCCTGGCATACCAATCACATTACTCATCTGCTTTGATCCTGCTGTTGCTGCTGCTACTTCGTCTTCTATTGTAGGAGTAGTATCACGCCAACGTCTATTGGGGGTGGGGACTTCTTGAGGAGTAGGTTGAGGATTTTCTTGTTGATACAGGTTTTGATAGGTATCGTTATCTTGTTCCTCTTCGTAATATTCGTATTCTACTTGCTCGTTCAAACCTACAAAATCCCTAAGTTTGGAAAATATGTTGTTCATTGTCTACGCTCCCAGTGGAAATTACCTTAATTGACCCGGCTATAAATTTGGTAGCCAGTTTAGTAGCTGCTGCCTTGAACAATTCTATTGTTGATTGTATTGTCTAGTACAGATTTTTAATAAAAACACTGTCCTAAACAGGAATATACATGATTTAGACATTGAGTGAGTCAAAATCATATCCTATAAGTTTCAACAATAGAAAGTTATTTTTATTTCATTTTGTCTTAGTAATTACATTTGTCAATAGCAAAATTATCACATGAGTAAAGTGATTGGTGACTGGTGATTGGTGATTGGTGATTGGTGATTGGTGACTGGTGACTGGTGATTGGTGATTGGTGATTGGTGATTGGTGATTGGTGACTGGTGACTGGTGACTGGGAATAGGTAAAGAAATTTCACCCCCTCACCCCCTCATCCCCTCATCCCCTCATCCCCTCTGACTGGTGACTGGGAATAGGTAAAGAAATTTCACCCACTCATCTCCTCATCCCCTCACTACTCCCTGATAACTGATAACTGATAACTGAATCACTGAACTAGACTCTGTCTCCAAATAAGATAGTTCCCAATCTCACCATCGTCGCTCCAGCAGAAACGGCCAATTGATAATCCCCCGACATACCCATTGATAAATGTTCTATTTTGATTGAAGACAAGTTCTTGTCGTTAATTTCCTGAGCTAATTTTTGTGTACGATGAAAGACATTGACAATTTCTGCATCTTGCAACCCTAACGGCGGAATTGTCATCAAACCTTGAATTCGCAAATTTTTACACTGGTCGAGGGTTGGTAAATCAGCAAGTAATTCTGATACCATCCAGCCAGACTTATGAGGATCAGGGAGAATTTTTACCTGTAGACAAACTGGGGGATTCACCTCCAGTTCCTCTGCTAGGGTATTTAAACGTTGGGCTATTTTGAAATTATCTACGGAGTGAATCCAGTCAAATAACTCTAGGGCCTTTTTTGCTTTGTTACTTTGTAGATGTCCAATGAAGTGCCAGGTAATGTCTGGGAGATCCTGTAACTCAGCTTGCTTAATAGTAGCTTCTTGGATGCGACTTTCGCCAAAATCACGAATACCAGCGTTGTATGCTTCTCGTATCAGTTCAGTTGACACTTTTTTACTGACAGCAATTAACCGCACTGAAGGGGGAAGTGAGGCACGAATATGAGCAATACGTTCACTAATCAAACTTGTCATTGGAATGTACGTTGGAAAACACTTTGTAGTTGATCGTACTCCTGAGACTTACCACCACGTCGTAAAGTACGCAAACGATTTTCCAACATCATTCTGGCTTCAGTCCTACCAATAGACTGAAATTTTAGACCTTTAACGTCACTCGTAACTAAAAAAAATAAGCGTTGGGCATAAAGTGTTGTAAAGAGATCCTGGTTATCATCAACCATGCAAATCTTATATAGTAAACCCCACGTTGGATGATTGATGTAAGTTTCTGTGTAGTCTGGATTCATTTAATAGTCAAGGTTTGGAGTACATATTTTTTATTTCGCAGTTAATTACAACTCTTCCGACGATAATAAATATTCTTTAAATCAGAATTTTGTAAACACTGCAAAACTAACAGTATTTTGCCAGGTTGTGGCTGTCTTGAAGACCTTGATCTAGTTTCTCATTACTGGGGGAACTAGAAAGATAAAGAAAAGTAGAAGGGATCATCTCTGTCTTGATGGACTGGTGATGCTTAAATTTTCAGCGACAAGCACAGAGAGATTCTTTATTCTTTCTTGATATTTGCCCCTTGATTTAAGTATCTGTGAGTTAACTGATTACAAGAATCAATTGCTAGATTTTTGTTTGATCGGTTTGTTTCTATCCTGCCATAATTCCATAATTATGGCGCAAATGTAGCTATTTTGACTAATACATGGCTGACTAGGCTACATTATCAGTCAGGGTGTGTAATTTAAAAGTTTGTGTAATTGTCAATTTTTATTTACATCTAGAACTAAATTTTGATCTCAGGAGAAATAAAAATTCAAAAATGGAGTAAGTTCTAGGATATTATATTTTTTAATAAGTAGTCATGCACAATAAATTTCATATTCAGAAAAGGTGACAGACAAGAAATACAGATATGTCTATTTTTCTCTCCCTGCACCCTGCACCATGCACCCTGCTCTCTTCACCCTGCACCCTATTCCCTCTGATCAAATTAACAAACTAGCTGAATTAATATCTAAATATAAACTGGCTTGTGGTTGTGTTCGTAAGATAGAAGCTGGGCAATTTTCACTGATGTTTTTTCGCAGCATTTGTTGAACGATTTCAGCTTTACGTTTTTCTGGCGCTAGACAAATAATTTTTTGCGCTGCACAGATCAGAGGAATAGTCACTGTAATTCCATATTGGGGAACTGCTGTTAAGTTGTCAAAGTATCCTGTATTGAGTTGTTGCTGACGGTTAACTTCATCCAATTTAACTAATTTCACATTTGCTGTATCTTGAAAGTCTGCTACCTCTGGATCATTAAAAGCTAAATGTCCATTTTCTCCTATTCCCAAAAGACACAGATCAATGATTTGATTTTGTAAAAGTTTGGTGTAGCGATCGCATTCGGCGATGGGTTCTAATGAATTCCCTTCTAAATAATGGAATTTTTGAGGCAATACCCGCTTTTCCACTCTTTCTCGTAAATAGTAACTAAAACTGGCAGGATGCTCTCCAGAAATACCTAAGTATTCATCAAGATGGAATAAAATTATGCGTTTCCAGTCTATTCCACCTAATGCGATTAAAGCGTCTAAAAATTGCAGTTGCGAGTTACCTGTAGCTAATAATATGGCAATAGTTTCTTTTTCTTGTAGCAGATTTACTAAATATTTTTGGACAATTCCCGCAGCAGCTACAGCCATTTCTGCTTCAGATTTGTAAATCTCTACTAGCAGACGATCAACATAAAAGGATTTTGTGGCGGTTGGCATTGTGATGAATATTTTTTTTATATGAGTACCAATTTAAGCTAAACTGAGTGAATTAACTTAACAGTTGTTTACAAAGTAACAAAAGTCATGCTAACAGCAATTCTCTTTGATCTAGATGGCACTATTGTCAACACTGACCCTATACACTACCAAGCTTGGAGAGAAATGCTGTTAAATTACAGCGTAGAAATTGATGAGACTTTCTACAAATCTCGTATTAGTGGTAGATTAAATCCAGACATAATTAAGGATATTTTACCACATTTATCGCTGGCAGAAGCAGACAAGTTCGCTGATGATAAAGAGGCTATGTTTCGCGATCGTGCCTCTCATTTAAAACCTATGGATGGTTTTTTAGAACTGATTAAGTGGACAGAAAAACAAGATATAAAACGCGCATTAGTGACGAATGCACCTAGATTAAATGCGGAATTTATGTTAGATATATTGGGAATTAAACAGTTTTTCCATACTATTGTTTTAGCAGATGATTGTATAGCTGGTAAACCAGATCCAGAACCATACAAAGTAGCTTTAAGTAAACTGGGAATTACGGCTCAAAAAGCTGTAGCTTTAGAAGATTCTCCTTCTGGTATTTTTGCTGCGGTTGCTGCCCAAATTCCCACTATTGGTGTTACATCTACCCATGATCCACAAATCTTAGAAAATCTGGGTGCTTTTATGACCATTTCTGATTTTACCAACTTAAGGTTATGGACTTGGTTAGATTCGTCAATAGCACCAGAAATGGCAACAGTTGTTATGTAAGGTATTTCAGTTATCAGTTATCAATTTTCAGTTGTCAGTTTTTCGTTTTTTGGAGTTCTTCAGTAACTAATATGCAAAATCAAGCAAGCTAAAAAAACCCTGTCAGTTTAGCATAACAAGTCAGATAGAAAATTTTTTGGATTGAAAATAATAGAATAAATATATCCAAAAGTCATTGCTTGTGTAATATAGGGCTAATATTTGATTTCTCAAAAAATCAGTACAGCTTGATTCCTTCTTAACTGATAACTGATAACTGATAACTGATAACTGACAACTGACAACTGACAACTGACAACTGACAACTGATAACTGACAACTGATCAAAGAACCTACTTTCTTAGATTTAGCAAGTCCTATTTATTAATGGGAGTTTTTGTTCGCCACATTTGTTCAAATTCTGCTTCAGAAATTTCAAACTCTTCTATATTATTATCGTCTATTTTTTTATCACATAGCATTCCAAATTGATCACATGAATGGCTTTTGTCATAAAATAAAACATTACCATTTTCATAAATTTCTATTTGTCTGCGAGCATATAAATTACTATCTATTTCCATAAAGTAGGTACTACGTCCCCAAGCATCAAAGTCTCCACCTAAAGATACCTCCCAAGACCATTTATAGTATTTTCTCGTTTTTTGTAATGTAGACATAGTCCTTCTCCCATTTTATATGTCATTGCCAGGATTTCACCTATGAAGTAGGTGTAAGTAGGTGAAATTGTCATCTCGGTTTTTATTTTAATGTAAATTTTGCCGACTTTCTAGTCTACAAAGGTTGTGTAAAAAAAAAATATGAATTGGTGTCCTGTGAGTCATAACTTTTGCTAAATAAGTATCTGAGTAAAATGAATTTAGCATTTTTAGATCAAATAATAATCTTTGTAATTCTTATCTGTTCCCTATTCCCTCTCCTCCAGATAAAATTTACTTTGCACGACTACGACTACTTGTACTTGATAGACAAGTTTGGTGAATAATTATATGGGACTACTATATGATGTTTTTTGATATTTTAATTAAACTGATTAACTCTCATTTCCCTAAAACTATTTTATCTATAGAACTCCTATTTAATTTTTGAATAGAACTCAGTATATACGTAAATTCTTCTTCCCTATTCCTTATTCCCTGATCCTTCCTGTTCCCTGACTCCACGAACAATTCATAAATCAAATCGGATCACTATATGATCATGATTTTAATCAGCAAAACACTTAATTACTGAATACTTAAATCCTGCTTTTAAAAAATTTAAAAATAGGGTAGGAATTATATCTACCCATTGATTCATTACAGAAGATGTTGATTTTCATCACATTTTTCTGAATAATGAAATGGTAATTCATTATCTGGTTCTTGTCTACCTTTACTAACAAGTGGGCAATATTTAGTGTTGGCACTTATGCAATCCATGTGAGGTGTTTTTGCACATACTAATAGTAGTCCTCCCAATATGAGTAATAAGCCACAAATAGCAGCAGTTTGTGTTCCAGAAATGTCTAGCGCACCGTGAACTACTACTTCTCTGAGTACAGAAACAACGGCAACTTCAACAGCTACACCTACAGCTATACTATGTTCTTGTAAATAAACTACAAGTAGTCTAAATAACTCAACTAGAATTAAGACAAATAGTATTTTTGAGGTCAATTGTTTGTAGTCTAGGGAGTTAGTGATGGCAACAAATATTTCCCACAATTGAATTAACATAACTGCAAATAGGGCTAAACACAACACCATGACAATTAGGTCTTGGAAAGCCTCCATGTTACGTACAATAGCATGACGATCTAACCAGCGATCGTAAAATAAAAACCGACTCTTGAAGCGTTTTTGCATGACTGTTTATACTCCCTTGGCAATTAGTAAGCTCTCAGTTGTCAGTTAATTAGGGGATGCTGAATAACTCTGAAAGCAAGATGAGGTAAAGATTTTAGCTTTTTTATGGTCAAAAAGTGCAAGTTGTTTGCTCCGAAAAGTCGAAAAACTGTGCATTTAGACTCTAAACTTTCCAGAACTTTTGGGATAACAAACATCAAAAACTCTTCCCTGTTCCCTGTTCCCTAGTCTCCACAGATAACTTTTTGCTGCAAACCCCAATTACTTTTCAATATCTCTGACTGCTGAATTTCTACGTCAGTTAACCCCCATTTTATTAATATTAGTTAATTATCCTGTTTTTTACATCAGCATAGATAGTTATTTAATTAGTTGTTTAGATTTTTCTCTAAATTTTGTGTTTGGATTAACAATTTATCTGTGTTGCTAACCCATTGATTTCTGCCTTGTGCTTGATAGAGGTTTCTGGCGTATTTCAATACTTTAATTGCTTCTCTATATTGTTTATTTTGTACAAATATTAATCCTGCACCATAGTAAGCATCGGCATAGTTGGAATTAGCATCTACTGATTTTCTAAATGCGTCTAATGCTTGATCAAATTCACCTTGACTATACAAAATTGAACCAATATTATAATAAGCTTCTGCATATTGGGGATTTAATTTAATAGCTTGGTTAAATGCTGATTTAGCTGGTTCTATTTTGCCTTGTTGTAGATATGATATTCCTAAATGATAGACTGGTTCTGGAGAATTGGGACTATATTGGATGGCTTTTTGAAATGAAGCGATCGCCCCACGCCAATCTTTTTGTATTTCTTTAACCAGTCCTAAATTATAATGGGCGAATCCTAATTTTGGATCTAGTTCTAAGGCCCTTTGTAAATATGCAATTGCTAAGGGTAAATTATTTCCTTCTAATAATGCTCCACCTAAATTCGCAAAGGCTGGCGCAAATTTTGGATCTGTTTGTGTAGCTTGATAAAATGCTTCTGCTGCTGGTTGTAATTCTCCTCCTTGTCGCAATGCTAAACCTAAATTATAATGGGCTGGTGCTAAAGTGGGGTCTGTTTTTGTGGCTTGACGAAAAGCAGCGATCGCCTCTACCAATTTTCCTGTTTGAATTGCTTGTAAACCTTGATTTAAAAATTCTAAAGCTGTTTGGCGTGGATTTTTTGCCAGTAAAAAATCTTGGGGAGAAGTAGAAAATACTGGTTGAATATTGTGAATATTTACACCCATTACTACAAAAGTAAAAATTCCCAACAGAGAATATTGTGTGAATAATTTCTTCATCAAATTAGCCTGGTAATTATTTCATAAAAATATAACTCTTCTCTAACCAATTAATAATCATTTTATTTTATCTATATAAGTTATTCTTGCTTAACCTTTCTTAACCTGAGTTTTACGATAAACTAAGTTTTTTTTAAACTGAGATAAAAACATGGATAATAAAACCATCAATGACGGGAGTGAAAACAATTCAGAAGTCAGAAAATTTGAGCAAATTAGTAAAATAAGATCAAGCAAGATTTTTGGCATCAATGTTAAAAATAAAAAACTGACTACTGAAAGCGAAAAGAATTACTCCTGAACCAACAAAATGCGGTTGAGGGAATCACCGTAAAGGAGGATTTATGAGCGAAAAAGTAAAATCCAGTTCGCGTAATGTAGCAATTGTTGGCCCATATTCTAGTGGAAAAACCACTGTATTGGAAAGTTTGTTATATGTCACCGGCGCGATTTCTCGCAAAGGTAATATTAAAGATGGTAACACAGTTGGAGACACTGCCAACGAAGCCAGAGACAGGCGGATGAGTGTGGAAATATCCGCAGCTTGTACAGAATATGAAAATACACGCTTCACATTTATAGATTGTCCTGGTTCTGTAGAATTTGCCCAAGAAACATATAATGCCTTAATGGGAATTGATGCAGCAATTGTAGTCTGTGAACCAATTCAAGAGCGAGTTTTAACCCTAGCACCATTATTCAAATTTTTAGACGATTGGGAAATACCTCATATCGTATTTGTGAATAAAATGGATAGGGCAAATATTCATGTATTAGAAACATTAAACGCCCTAAAAGCAGTTTCCAGTCGTCCTTTAGTTGCCCATCAATATCCAATTATGCAAGGGGAAAAACTAACAGGATTTATTGATATGGTTACAGAACAAGCCTATCAATATCATGTTGGCGCAGCGGCTGATCCGATCCCATTTCCCCCAGAATTAAAAGCAGAAGAACATCAAGCTAGAGCAGAAATGTTAGAAGCTTTAGCAGATTTTGATGATCATTTACTCGAAGAACTACTAGAAGATATTGAACCATCCCAAGAAGAAATTTTCAAAGATTTAAAACTAGAATTAGGTGCAGATTTAGTAGTACCTGTTTTCTTTGGTATTGCTGAACAAGATTATGGGATCAGACCTTTATTAGAAGCACTGATGCGGGAAGCACCAGCACCAGAAACAACAATAGAACGGCGGTTAAAAACCATTGATGATACACCTTTAGCCCAAGTTATTAAAACCTTCTATACTCCTCAAGGTGGTAAACTTTCTCTAGTTAGAGTCTGGCAAGGAACATTAACAGATGGAATTGTTTTAAATGGTGTCCGTGCTGGTGGAATTTATCGTTTAGTGGGACAACAACAACAGCAAATTAATAAAGCTGTAGCTGGAGAAATTGTTGCTATTTCCAGATTAGAAGGAATTACAACCGGTGAGACAATTTCCACCATTCCCCAAAAACAACAATTAACAAAAGTAGGACAATTAGAACCAGTTTTCGCCTTAGCAATTACCCCAGAAAAACGCAACGATGAGGTAAAACTCAGTGGTGCGATCAGCAAGTTATTGGAAGAAGATCCTTCCTTAGCTTGGGAACAACATGGAGATACCCACGAAATTATTTTATGGGGACAAGGGGAGATACATTTACAAGTTGCGTTAGATAGACTCAGACGTAAATACAATTTACCCATGTCTACTCACCTACCACAAATTCCCTATAAAGAAACCATCCGTAAACCTGTTAATTCTGTACATGGACGTTATAAACACCAAAGTGGTGGTCATGGACAATTTGGGGATGTGTTCTTAGACATTCAACCTCTACCCAGAGGAGAAGGTTTTGATTTTCAAGAAACCATTGTTGGTGGAGTAGTTCCTAAACAATATATTCCTGGGGTAGAAATGGGAGTAAGAGAATTTCTTTCTCATGGTCCTTTAGGTTATCCAATGGTGGATGTTGCGGTCACATTAATTAATGGTTCTTATCACAGCGTTGATAGCTCCGAACAAGCATTCAAACAAGCTGCACGTTTAGCAATGCAAACTGGAGTACCCCAAGCACAACCTACTTTGTTAGAACCTATTTTGAAGATAGATGTGAACACTCCCAACGAATTTACTGCTAAAGTTTTACAACTTTTAAGTGGTAGACGGGGGCAAATTTTAGGTTATGAAGGTAGACAAGATTGGCCCGGATGGGATCAAGTTTGTGCATATTTACCCCAAGCAGAAATGCACAATTTTATCGTTGAGTTGCGATCGCTCACTTTGGGTGTTGGTTCTTTCCATTGGGAATATAACCACCTGCAAGAAGTACCAGATAAAATTGCTCAACGGGTATTAGCAATTAGCAGTAGTAACGGTAAATAGTAAATCCTTGTTCCTTCCAGTCTCTGACTGGGAATACCATCTGGAAGGTTATTTCAGTTTTCAGTTTTCAGTTTTCAGTTTTCAGTTTTCAGTTTTCAGTTTTCAGTACCTCTAGCTGAAGCAAGAGGCTTGAAATCAGGAATACTCTCTTTTTTTATCCCCTTAAAAAGTGAGACTTGAGACCACAATTTTTCGGTAAAAAATATATTTAAAATTTAATCAATTGTTCACATTTTCATTTAATTGGCGAATAATACGAGATAATTCACGAATGATATTTACTGCTATTTCTGGAGTTTCTTCAATAGCATCATAAAGTTGTTCTTGGGTGAGTTCTAAACAGTCACAAGGTTCTAAAGTAGTAATAGAAGCCGAACGGGGTTGAGTATCAAATACGGCCATTTCACCAAAGTATTTTCCCTTTTCTACCTCTGCTAAAGTTTTTTCTCCAATGTGGATTCTGACTCTACCAGAAACAATAATATAAAGGGATCTACCTTCTTCTCCCTGCTTAAAAATACTATGATTAGATGGATATGATAATTCGTTCATCACAGAAGCAAGTCTGACCACAAAATCATCTCGCAATTCATTAAAAATAGGTACACGACGGACAAATAATAGACGATCAATACTGGTAAGCATAATTACTGATTAAAAGTATAACTCTACTACATAATCTAACGGAAATCAATAAAGTTGGAAGATTTGTATTTGACATAGGGGTAGTGCTTCTGTGCCTACCTGTGCCTCTGTGCCTACCCACGCCCTTCTACCCTTGTTTTTGGGGCAACCACGGGGGGTTTGCCCCTACCTAATTTAATGTACAACATTTGATGATAAGTAAATTTATATTTACCTAAATTTCAAAACATACCATGTGTTTGATATAATGACCGCAATTATTGGTATAAGCTGGGCGTATATATAAACCTTAGTTAACTATATAAATATATTGGATCTAAGCCACAAAATTCACCTAGTAATTAATATATCAATATCTATCTGAATTTCAGGTCAGTGTATCTTACCAAATTTGTCAATTATATGTTTTTCATTGCAGAGAATATTCCGGCAGAAACTCAAACATATGAGTATCATCAAATCATCAATCAAACCACAGTCAATGGTAGCAAATCTGCACACAATCATCAGCAAGAAGATTTTTTATCTCAGGAAGTTAGTCAAACATATCTTGATATTAAAGAACCAGAACTAATTTTCATCTCTGATCATTTATTCAGCCAACAAACAGAAGAAAATACCATTAATAATACAGATCAAGATCGTGGTAACAGCTTACGGACAGAACCAAATACACAAGAAGAAAAGCCTTTTAGACCTCAAAAATTACCTCTGGTTTTAGAAAAGAGAAAAACTAAACCTTCATCATCTCCAGGTATTACCATGTTAACACCTTCAGCTTATGGAAAATCCTGGGGTAGAGCTTCGGTTGGTGTAGGGATGCAATCTCGGGGCCGCTTTACTGATACAGCAGATGGAGCTTTAGGATTTGGTTTTGGTGTAGGTGATGCAAAAAACACTGTTGGTTTAGATATAAATATTAGCATTGTTGATATTTCATCCTGGGAAGATGGAGCTATTAGCTTTAAATTACATCGTCAACTACCAGAAGATTTTGCTGTAGCCATTGGGGCTAAAAATTTGATTACTTTTGGCGATACAGATGGAGGTAAATCTGGCTATGCAGTAATTACTAAAATGTTTCGTTTACAAGATAGTGATGAAAAACCTTTTAGTCGTTTATATGTCTCCACGGGAATAGGTGGTGGACAATTTCGATCAGAGTCAGATATTGATAATCAAATTGATTCCATTGGTGTTTTTGGTAGTGTAGCCTTAAAAGTTTTTCAACCTGTAAATACCATTGTGGAATGGAGTGGACAAGATTTAGGTGTAGGTTTATCCATAGCTCCATTTAAAGACTTTCCTTTAGTAATTACTCCAGGATTTAGTGATATAACTGGTAATGCTGGAGATGGAACAAGATTTATTTTAGGAGTTGGTTACAGCTTATCTTTTTAAGATATTTGCGAGAGATTTTAACAATTAATAAATTGCAGGTTTTGTATAAATGTGAGGATAAAAAGGGTGAAAATTAAGAGATTTATATCCATTTTTTTGTCAGTGCTTTTAAGTTTATTTCTCTGGAAATCAGTGCAAGCGCAAACAGGAAACCAATCAGATATTACAAATATAGATACCCAGGAAATTAACATAGAGACTAATGAAACAACTAATACACCTGTTGTTGATGATATAGAATTTAACAATAACTTCTCGAGTACAACACCAGAGGAAGGGATAGAGCAGTTTGAAGAACTTCAAGCGGTAGAATATAGTGAACATTTGGGGACTCCCTTTTTTGGAGAAATTAGTTCATATTCAGACATTGCGGATCAACTTGATAAATTATCAAAATTAACTGGAACAAATGCTGCTGTTCTGTATGTCACTTCCTTAAAAGATCAACTGAGTTTAATTTTAGTGCCACCTAAACCAGACGAAAAAGATTTATTGAATGAAACGAAAAATTGGAAAAAACAGCAATTCCATCAACAATTTAAAATAGCACAAGTAAATCAATATAAAATTGGGGATATATTTAGAACATTTGTCAAAGAAGCTAACCAAAAAGAGTTAGAAAAAGTTGCCAGGGAATTTCGTTTTAAAGTTACAGACAAACGAAATAAAGCCTATGAAACTAGTGCTAAACAACTTTATAATTGGATCATTAAACCTATTGAACCAGTCTTAGCAATCAATAAAATTAATAATCTGATATTCTGTATGGGCAAAGGTTTAAGAACTCTGCCGGTAGCTGCTTTTTATGATGGTGAAGAATTTTTGATTGAAAAATATAGCGTGGGTTTGATACCTAGTTTTAGCTTAACAGATACTAGTTATGTTCCCATCCTGGAATCTGATATGATAGCTTTAGGAGTATCTCAAAGTACAGAAGGTCAACAAGCATTACCATCTGTACCATTAGAAATACAAACAGTAGGTAGAGACATTTGGCGTAATCAAAGTCAAACATTATTAGATCAAGAATCTACCGTAGAAAACTTAGCACAAAGAAGTAGTCAACAACATTTTGGGATTGTTCACTTTGCTACTCATGGAGATTTTAAACCCGGAAATGTGAGTAATTCTTACATTCAACTTTGGAATCAGAAAATACGTTTAGATCAAATTAAACAACTTTCTCAGGAATTAGGATGGAACCAAGATCCTAAAGTAGAAATGTTAGTTTTAAGTGCTTGTAGAACTGCGCTGGGTAGTAATGAAGCTGAATTAGGATTTTCTGGTTTATCTATACAAGCGGGAGTGAAATCAGTTTTAGGTAGTTTATGGTACGTTAGTGATCAAGGTTCTTTAGCTCTGATGACTAAATTTTATGAAGAATTAAATAATATCGGTTTGCGTTCAGAATCTCTCAGACAAGCTCAGTTAGGAATGTTGAAAAAAGATGTACGGATAACAGACCAAAAATTATACCTATCTCCAGAAAGATCCATTCCTCTTCCTCCAGAGTTGATTAATTCCGGTAGAATTGATCTATCTCATCCATATTATTGGTCTGCTTTCACAATCGTAGGTAATTGGAATTAATATGGCTCTACTGTACTTGTAATGCTCAATTACCAGTCGGTATTTCTGATATGGATTCAGGGTTATGAGGTTTTTTTACCTAAATTTTGCATATTAGGTAACTAACCATTAATATCAGTTGTCAGTTATCAGTTACAGCATTTTCCGGTGTAATGAGGTACATCGTTGGCGGGCAAGATACCCACCCCACAAGAGTTTCATTATTATGGTTTGTACCTCACAGCAACGAAATTTGCTCTATCAGTTATCAGGAGAACTTACGCAAAACCTACTGCATATATTGTAATTGCGATCTCAGGCAGCAATATCAAAATCCAGCATTTTGTGAAAATGCGTAAGTCCTAATCAGTTATTTATTAATTTGAAATTAATTGGTTTTTTCATAGAAAAATGGATATAAAACTGTGGTTGAGAGTTATTCTTTTTTCTTTAGGTTTGTGGTTGATCCTGAGTATTTCCTCTTATTTGGGAGCAGAAACCTTTTGGTTTCACGAAGTTGGTTATTTACAATCTTTTTTATTGAGGAAAACCACTCAAAGTATTTTATTTTTAAGTGTTTCTGTGATTAGTTTAAGCTACTTATTAGGTAACTTAATTTTAGCTAAACGTTGGAAATATCACAAATTTATTAAAAGTGAACCTGCTAGATTAGAAAATACAGGACTGAGTCAAGAAATAGCAGTTTTCTTAAGTCCTCAGTATGATCGTAATAACAAACAAAAATTACTTGCAGGTGGATCTAAAAGTCTAAGATTAAGGTGGTTAGTACCGATAATTTTAATTCTAAGTGTTTTATTAGGACTGATAATTACTCATTATGGAAAGGTAGGTCTAAGTTATTGGCAAGAAGAAATTAATCAAGTTAGTTCACCAATTACTATTTTATTACGACCTCAAATAGTTGGGGATTTAATTATAAAAATTTTTTCCCAATATGAGTATATAGTTTTAGCATTAATTATGGCGATCGCACTGTTAATGTATACTCAGTTATTTTTGTGGGCGATCGCTATTATCTTCAGTCTTGGTTTTGGTTGGATGGTATCTAAAAACTGGGATAAGATACTATTACATTTTCATTCTTTACCATTCAATCATACAGAACCTTTATTCAACCAAGATATTAGTTTTTATATATTTTCTCTACCACTTTGGGAATTATTAGCTTTTTGGTTAATAGGATTATCTTTTTATGGTTTGATTGCAGTTGCTTTAACATATCTTTTATCAGGTGATAGTCTCAGTCAGGGAATTTTTCCAGGGTTTTCTGCACAGCAAAAACGCCATTTATTAGCTTTGGGTAGCTACTCAATGCTAATGGTAGCTTTTAGTTATTGGTTAAGTCGTTATGAACTGGTTTATTCTCCCCGTGGGGTAAGTTTTGGTGCTAGTTTTACGGATGTGATGGCAGAACTACCAGCGGATACAATATTATGTGTTTTAGCTGTAGTAATCACCTTTTATTTACTATCACAAACTATCTTTTATAAACATAAATCTCCTCATCATAAATGGGCATTATATAGTGTTTTTGGTTATTTAATTCTCGTAATTACTGGAGATTTTATAATTCCGGGAATTGTCCAATTTGTGATTGTTCAACCCAATGAAATTCAACGGGAAACACCATACATAGAAAGAACTATTAACCTCACCCGTAAAGCATTTGATTTAGAAGCAATTGACGATCAAACTTTTAATCCCAAAGATGAATTAAGCAGAGCAGATATCAAAGCTAATGATTTAACTATTAGAAATATTCGCTTATGGGATCAAAAACCACTTTTAAAAACCAACCGACAATTACAACAAATTCGTCCTTATTACCGCTTTCCTGATGCCGATATTGATCGTTATATTATCAAAACCGAACCTAACGAAAACACAAACCGCAGCACAGAAAAAAGACAGGTATTAATTGCCGCTAGAGAATTAGATTATGATGCTGTACCAGAACAAGCGCAGACATGGGTAAACCGCAATTTTGTTTACACCCACGGTTATGGTTTTACCATGAGTCCAGTTAATACCGTTGCTGCTGGTGGTTTACCAGAATACTTTGTTAAAGATATTAGTGGCAATGATAGCGCTTTAACTACTTCTAGTCAGGCAATTCGAGATAGTATTCCTATTGGTGAACCACGCATTTATTACGGAGAAATTTCTAATACTCACGTTATGACTGGGACAAAAGTTAAAGAATTAGACTATCCCAGTGGTAGCGATAATGTTTATACTAGCTATGATGGTGCAGGAGGAATTAACATTGGTTCACTGTGGCGTAGATGGCTATTTGCTAATTATTTAAAAGATTGGCGGATGATATTTACCAGAGATTTTTTACCAGAAACCAAAGTATTATTTCGTCGTAATATTAAAGAAAGAATTAGCAGCATTGCCCCATTTTTAAAATTTGATAGTGAACCTTATTTAGTCACTGCTGATACAAACCCCGATCCGAAACAAGAAAAATTTCCCCATGATAAAAATTATCTTTATTGGATAGTAGATGCTTACACAATTAGCGATCGCTATCCCTATTCAGAACAAAACAGTGAAGGTATAAACTATATTCGTAACTCTGTTAAAGTTATAATTGATGCTTACAATGGTACAGTTGATTTTTATATTGCAGAACCAAATGATCCATTAATCAATGCTTGGTCACAAATATTTCCACAAATGTTTAAACCCCTAGCAGAAATGCCAGAGAATTTGCGTAGTCATATCCGCTATCCGGTAGACTTTTTCAAAATTCAATCTGAGCAGTTAATGATTTACCATATCACAAACCCACAAGTATTTTATAACCGAGAAGATCAATGGCAAATTCCTAACGAAATATATGGTACTGAAACTCGGCAAATCGAACCTTACTATTTAATTACCAGTCTCCCTAATGTTAATTTTGAAGAATTTATTTTATTACTTCCCTACACACCAAAACAAAGAAATAATTTAACAGCTTGGTTAGCTGCTCGTTCTGATGGTGAAAACTACGGTAAATTACTGTTATACAATTTTCCTAAAGAAAGATTGATTTATGGGCCAGAACAAATTGAAGCTAGAATAAACCAAGATCCGGTAATTTCTCAACAAATATCTTTATGGAATCGTCAAGGTTCAAGAGTCATTCAAGGTAATCTTTTAATTGTTCCCATTGAACAATCTCTATTATATGTTGAACCAATTTATATAGAAGCAACTCAAAATAGTTTGCCCACTTTAGTTAGAGTTGTGGTAGCTTATGAAAATCGCATTGTCATGGCACGAAGTTTAGAACAAGCATTAGAAGGAATATTTAAACCAGAAGTAACACCCGCACCAGCTATTATTCGTCCTGTGGAAGTTCCAGAGGAAGTAGTACCAGAACTACTGACTATTCCTACGGAAACAGAAACTTCAGCGAATTAATAGTTAGTTTTTCGTTTGATTAAATTAAGTTATGCAATGATTTCTGACCTGACAAGTTTTACAAATATCAACAGATTAAATTTATTATCCAACTTAAATCTAAAAGGCAGAAGTGAATTAGGTCAATTTCTCACTCCTGCTACAGTTAGTATATTTATGGCTAGACAATTTAATAACTTATCTGGCCATATTAGTTTACTTGATCCTGGTGCTGGTGTTGGAATATTAACTGCTGCTTTTGTAGAAAGATTATTGAGCAATCCTAATCAAATTCAAAGTTGTTTGCTTACAGCTTATGAAATAGAATCTACCTTTGTTTCATCTTTAGAAAAATGTCTCCAAGAATGTTGTAAATCTTTGCAACAATTTGGAATTCAAGCAGATTATTGTTTGCACAACTCCAATTTTATAAATAGTATACAAGAAAATAATTTACCTCTATTTTCTCATAAACATCAAAATTTCACCCACGCAGTTCTCAATCCACCTTACAAAAAAATTAATAGTAAATCAATTGAGAGAAAAATTTTATCACAAATAGGAATTGAAACAGTAAACTTATATAGTGCATTTGTTTGGCTGACTATGTTACAACTTGCAGAAAATGGTGAAATAGTAGCAATTACCCCCAGAAGTTTCTGCAACGGTGCGTATTTTCGCCCATTTCGTCAAGCATTTTTACAAAAAATGGCACTGCAAAAAATTCATCTTTTTGACAGTCGTTATTTAGTGTTTGCTGAAGATAGTATCATTCAAGAAAATATTATTTTTCATGCTATCAATAAAAATAATAAAGATAATTATATGCAAATAAGCATTAACTCAGGAACAGAATTAGATCAAGTATCAGAAATCAGAATTATTCCATACAGTCAAGTTATCAACAAAAATGACCCTGATAAATTTATACATATTACTACTAACTCTTTGGTAGATACTATCAGATTACAAATGGATAAATTTACATCTACCTTAGAAGAATTAGGTTTAGAAATTTCCACCGGTCCAGTTGTAGATTTTCGTCTCAAATCAGCTTTAAGAGACTCCTTAAATGATCAAACAGTTCCCCTAATTTATCCAGAATCTATTCAACTAGGAAAAGTTGTATTTCCTCCCCAAAATCCCAAAAAATCAATTGCTATTATTCAAAATCAAGAAACACAAAAATGGTTAATCCCCCAAGGTTGTTATGTTGTAATTAAAAGATTTTCTGCCAAAGAAGAAAAACGTCGTGTTGTCGCTGCTGTATCTGATTCTATGGATTATCCAGTATTGGGTATAGAGAATCATCTTAACTATTATCATGGAAAAGGAAAGGGAATAAATGTCAACTTAGCCAAAGGGTTAACAGCATTTCTCAATTCTACTTTATTTGATCAATACTTTCGACTTTTTAGTGGTAACACACAAGTTAACGCTACAGACTTACGCAAAATTAAATATCCATGCCAAGATGATTTAATAAAATTAGGTAGTCATATTAATGAATCTGAATTTGATCAAGATAAAATAGATCATCTTGTCCATAAAAATTTATCAATTATGAGTGACACCATCAACGCAATTGAAGCTAGTAAACGTATTCAAGAAGCACTAACTATTTTAAAAGAAATTTCTGCACCAAAAGAACAGCAAAATGAAAGATCAGCATTATGTTTACTTGCATTAGCAGATATTCAACCTACAACTTCTTGGAATCAAGCAACAGCACCTAAACGCAGAATTACAGAAATGATGAATTGGTTTCGTGATTTCTATGGTAAACAATATGCACCAAATACACGGGAAACAGTGAGAAGACAAAGAATGCACCAGTTTGTACAAATGGGTTTAGTGATTGAAAATCCAGATCAACCAGACAGGCCAATTAACAGTCCTAAATGGTGTTATCAATTACAACCAAAAGCACTATCATTAATTAAATACTATAATTCTGAAAGTTGGCAAGAATCACTTGCTAATTATAAAACTTCTGTTAAAAACTTATTACAAAATAAAAAGAAGAATATATCACAAATACCCGTTACACTACCTAATGGAACAGCAATTTATTTATCATCAGGTGGACAGAATACTTTAGTCAAAGACATTATAGAAAAATTTTGTCCCCGATTTACGCCAGGAGGTTTTATTCTTTATGTAGGGGATGCTGGAGATAAATTTCTTATTAATGAAACTCAAAAGTTTAGAGAAATGAAACTGGAATTAGATCCACATGGAAAAATGCCGGATGTAGTCGTTTATGATCAGCAAAAAGACTGGTTAATATTAATTGAAGCAGTAACCAGTCATGGGCCAGTAAACCTTAAACGACATAATGAATTAAAACAAATTTTTCAATCTAGTAGTAGAGGGTTAGTTTTTATAACTGCTTTTCCTACTCGTAAGGAAATGAGTAAATATTTAGGAGAAATTGCTTGGGAAACAGAAGTTTGGGTTGCAGATCAGCCAGATCATTTAATTCATTTTGATGGGGAGAGATTTCTAGGCCCATACTAAATATTAGTAACATTTTCATCTCAGCCAAACAAAGACCCAAAGTAGCAAATACGAAAACTAAAAGTTTTTTAAAACCCTAATCATTACCTAATTTATTCATAAATTCTGCATATTCATCGGACTGTAAACCACTTTTTAAAATCTGCAAAACTTCAGACATATTTTCTGTCAATAACTCATTCACAGCTAACCATAACCCTGGAAAAACACGACTTTTCAAAATCCCATTTTCATCAGGTTTTAATTCTAAATATTCCCCTTTTTCTAAACAAAACCAAGTTAATTTCTGATCTAAAACTTGCCAAACAATATATTCTTTAACACCATTACGACGATAAGCTTGTTTTTTACCATGTAAATCAATCGCGGTACTACTAGCAGCAATTTCTACCACTAATTCTGGCGCACCTTCAATATAATCATCTTCACTAATTCTCGTTTGTCCACCTGCTTCTGGTGTAATAATCAAAACTGCATCAGGTTGGAGTTCATTATCTAAATCTAAACGTACTGTAGGTTCAACTGCTAATTCTACACCAGGCGTAATAGCCTCATAACTAAATAGCCATCCTGTTATTCTAGCATGAGGTTGTCCATGACTTCGGAAACGTAAAGCAGCAGGCATAATATAAACAATTCCTTCAATTAATTCAGCTTTTTTAACTTCAGGTGTTTTATTATAACGACGCTCAAATTCATAACAACTAAGTTTATCACCATTGGTTAATAAAGGAGGAGAAAAAGGTATTTTTACCATAATTTTTTACTGGATAATTACACCATGACTACATAATAGCAAAAATAATACTTAACATATCTCTAAAATCTGATAAAAATATTTTTCAAAATATTAAGACTTGTTGACTTAAACTTTTGCAATATTTCCTAATTTATAGCTGAAATCTTATCTATATCTACTTTTGAGAAATTATCATCTTTGAAAATAGTTAAAAATTCCCCTCCTATACTTAAAAAAGCTTATTTGTTGACAGTCAAAATATTTGGGAAAATCCAATTTAATCATAGAAGAATCATAGTTACTGAAATTATCACAGGAGAAGAATAAATGAAATTAGCTTACTGGATGTATGCAGGCCCTGCTCACATTGGAACTTTACGGGTTGCCAGTTCTTTTAAAAATGTTCACGCAATTATGCACGCTCCCTTGGGAGATGATTATTTTAACGTTATGCGTTCAATGTTATCGAGGGAAAGGAACTTTACTCCAGTCACAACTAGCGTTGTAGATCGGCACGTTTTAGCTCGTGGTTCGCAAGAAAAGGTAGTAGATAATATCACTCGCAAAGATGCGGAAGAACATCCAGATTTAATCGTTTTAACTCCTACCTGCACTTCCAGTATTTTACAAGAAGATTTACATAACTTTGTAGAAAGAGCGCAGTTAGAAGCACAGGGTGATGTGATGTTGGCGGATGTTAATCATTATCGCTACAACGAACTACAAGCAGCAGACAGAACCTTACAACAAATAGTTAAATTCTACATCGAAAAAGCCCGTAAAAAAGAGGAATTAGCGACAGAAAAAACCGCTCATCCTTCGGTTAACATCATTGGTATTTCCACTTTAGGTTTCCATCATAATCATGACTGTACAGAACTGAAGAAATTAATGGCAGATTTGGGAATTGAAGTAAATATAGTAATTCCTGAAAGTGCTTCAGTTCACGATTTAAAGAACTTACCAAAAGCATGGTTTAATCTAGTTCCTTATCGAGAAATTGGTTTAACAACTGCGGAATATTTACAAGAACAATTTGGTACACCTTTTGTTGATATTAACCCAATGGGTGTAGTGGAAACTGCCAGATGTATCCGCAAAATTCAACAGGTAATTAATACCCAAGGTGCAGAGGTTGACTATGAAGAATTTATCAATGAACAGACTTTATATGTCTCCCAAGCTGCTTGGTTTTCTCGTTCCATTGACTGTCAGAATTTAACAGGTAAGAAAGCGGTGGTTTTTGGTGATAATACCCATGCTGCTGCGATTACTAAAATTCTCTCACGGGAAATGGGAATTAAAGTAGTAATGGCGGGTACTTATTGTAAATATGATGCTGACTGGTTTAGAGAACAGGTGAGCGAATATTGCGATGAGATTTTAATTACAGAAGATCATGGAGAAATTGGAGATGCGATCGCCCGTTTAGAACCAGCAGCAATTTTTGGAACACAGATGGAACGTCATGTAGGTAAACGTTTGGACATTCCCTGTGGAGTAATTGCAGCACCCATTCACGTGCAAAATTTCCCCATTGGTTATAAACCATTTATGGGTTATGAAGGTACAAATCAAATCACCGATTTAATCTACAATTCTTTTACTTTGGGAATGGAAGATCACCTATTAGAAATCTTTGGTGGACACGATACAAAAGAGGTAATTACTAAAGGAATTTCTTCCGAATCTGATCTGAATTGGACAAAAGATGGTTTAGCAGAATTGAATAAAATTCCTGGTTTTGTCCGGGGGAAAGTGAAGCGAAATACTGAAAAGTTTGCCCGTGAACGGGGAGTTAATGATATTTCGGCTGAAGTTTTGTATGCAGCTAAGGAGGCTGTGGGGGCTTAGGTTTTGGATTTGGTTGATTTTGATAGGGTATCTATTGAAGATGCCCTATTTTTATTTTTTTATTCTTATTTTTTATTGAAAATTCTCTAATTCATTGAATAATTCAATAGAAAAAATTACAGGAATTAGTATATAAATCGTTTATTAGTAACTACTTATTACCAATTATCTATTAACAACCTATACGGGTATAATGGGTATTTAAAATAACATAGCATTAGTATACGAATTCGTATACTTTTTATACTATGCAACTTAGAGGATGTTTGAAAAGTATGAAAGGTGGTAAAAAAGCTCTCTCGGTATAAGCTGTGAATAGAAAATAAACAGCACCAAGAGAGTGACATGAGTAAAGCATACCCCAGTAACCTGACTCGCGCCCAATATGAGTTGTTGAGTGACTTAATTCTTTCTATTTGATGCTTTTTATTTTACAAATAAATCGTCTGTAATTACTACTACATCAGCATCTCAGACTTTCTCTTTTTACATTTTCTAATTATTTAATCTGCTTCAATATCTGCGGAATGTGGGTTGTTTAGTAGCTTGCCATTCTTTTTCAAATAAATCAGCCTCTACCTTCGCTTTCTGACTTGTTTCCTTAATTGCATCTTCCCTGGCTTTTTTAATTGCTTCTTCCAACTCTGTAGGAAATTTAGCTACTTTTTGCTGATACTCTGTGAACAGATTTTGATTGTCAGTAAGAATTTTCTCTCTTTCCTGCCAGTTTTTTTCTTTTTGTTGGGTAGTCTCTTGAATTTCTAGTTCTAATTGACGTTTCCTAGCTTGGTAAGCGTCATGATTGAGTTTATGTGTTGTTTCTAATTTATATATATACCCTTCCTGTTCTTGCTGTCTATTCTTAGCTAAAGACTGGTTATCAATTCTTGTAACCCTCCTTCCTCTGTTTTCTCCGTACTTCCGTGGTTCATTTATTTCATAACTTGTGCATAAGTCCTATAAATATCGGTTGAATGATTCACAAACAAATAGGACTTACGTCGCAATGACAGTACTGCGTCATTACGAGCGACAGCGACGTAATCGCAAAAATCCTGGGATTGCTTCCCTACACTGCGTTTCAGTCGCAATGACACATCTTCGTTGCGTAAGTCCTGACAAAGTCAAAACACTATCCCAATATACTGAGGATAAGTACACATAAGTGTATCCTTAACCACAGCATTTTTGGGTTGTATTTTTTGCAGTATTTCTGTACTATAAACTTACTCACAGGATGATGTGATTGTCAAGAAAAAATCTAGCCAGATTTTGAGAAGCTAAAATTTGAGGAAAATTTTTTCTACTGGTAGTAAATGTGATTTATAATATATGCGATTTGTTATATTCAATACATTCTGTCTCAAACAGACGCAATATTCCTTAAAAAAATGAGTTTGGATTCAAGGCAGTAAAACACTTACTCAAACACACGTAACAGTATCTTAACCCTGTATTATCAATGTATACAACAGAACTCACTAAATATGCTACTAAAACAGAGATTGGAAAATCTAGTCGTATCCTTTTAGTAGAAGATGAAGAACTAATTCGAGAAATGCTGGTAGTGGCATTGTCAGAAGAAGGTTATGAGGTAATTATTGCTACTAATGGGCGTTCTGCTTTGGAACACTTAAAAGATAACGAAACTGAATTAGGTGAACCTGCTTTTGACTTGGTAGTATTAGACTTGATGTTACCACAAATTAACGGTTTAGACATATGTCGTCTCATGCGTCATCAAGGTAATTCAGTACCTATATTAATCCTTAGTGCTAAGGCCAGTGAAACTGACCGAGTTTTAGGTTTAGAAGTGGGAGCAGATGATTATTTAACCAAACCCTTTAGTATGCGGGAATTGGTGGCTAGATGTCGAGCATTATTACGTCGTCAACGTCTCAGTAATATGCCTTTAATTCCGGTTCTGAAATATAAAGAGATTAGTTTAAACCCCCAAGAATGCCGAGTATTAGTCAGAGATAAGGAAGTAAATTTATCCCCGAAAGAATTTCGACTGCTAGAATTATTCATGAGCTATACACGTAGAGTATGGTCACGGGAACAATTACTAGATCAAGTATGGGGCCCAGATTTTGTCGGAGACAGCAAAACCGTAGATGTACATATTCGCTGGTTGAGAGAAAAGCTAGAAAAAGATCCCAGTCATCCCGAATACATTGTGACTGTCAGAGGTTTTGGCTATAGATTTGGCTAATTGGTACAGATAGTTGCTAGTTTTGAATAATTAAATAGCAACTAATGACTGAAATGTTTGTATTAGGATTTTTGTTGGGCTTGGCTATAGGGCTAAGTTTTTGGTTATGGCATCAAGTAAAATTAAACTATTATTTGCAGAGAATAGTTCAACCTGTAAATTCTCACAACCATAGAAACTTTCTCTCTTGGTTACCTTTTTCCCTGAATCTGAGCGATCGCTTACTACAGGAAATGTTAACAACAAAGCAAAACCAGCAAGATTTATATCTATCCTTAGAAACGTACAGGCAGTTATTAGATGTTGCTCCGCTGGGATACTTACAAGTGGATGAAGAAAATCAACTATTATGGTGTAATCAGCAAGCTAGAGAAATTTTGTCTTTGCAAAGGTGGCAACCGGGACAAGTACGCTTATTATTAGAATTAGTCAGATCCTATGAACTGGATCAGTTAATTGAACAAACCCGCGACTGGCAAAAATCTCAAAACCGGGAATGGACTTTTCATCCCTCCCTGGATCATGGACAAGGTATTTTAGAACCCAAACCATTAGCTGTTACAGCTACCAGCTTTCCTTTACCAGCTGGCCAAGTAGGGGTATATTTAGAAAATCGTCAACTACTACTAGATATTAATGAGCAGCGCGATCGCTCTTTTTCTGATTTGGCCCATGAATTAAGAACACCTTTAACTTCAATTCGCTTAGTGGCAGAAACGCTTCAAAGTCGCTTGTCACCTCCTTTAGATGGTTGGGTAAACCGTCTTATGCAGGAAGTAGACAGATTAATTAACCTTGTCCAAAGCTGGTTGGAACTTACCCAAATGGAAACCAACTTCACAATGTTGTTAAATCCAGACACTGTCGAGGTGCGATCGCTAATAGTCTCTGTGTGGGAAACGCTCGAACCATTAGCAAAATATCAAAACATGAATATTTCCTACTCTGGTGTAGAAAGCGTCCATATTCGAGCCGATAAATCTCGAATGTATCAAGTATTTATGAATTTATTAGATAATTGTATTAAATATAGTGTCCCGGATACAAATATTCACATTGAAATTAAATTAATCCCCACTGCTGAATTTATACATGATAATATCCAATCACCAATATTAGAACTTAATATCATAGATTCTGGCAGTGGTTTCGCTGATACAGATATACCTCATATATTTGAAAGATTTTATAGAGGGGATAAAGCTAGACAACATAAATCAACCAGTAACAAATACACAAATACCAATGGTAGTGGTTTAGGTTTAGCCATAGTCAGGCAAATCATTTTAGCCCATGCAGGTTCAATTAAAGCCATGAACCATCCCCAAACAGGAGGTGCTTGGATACAAATTCACCTCCCTGAAGTAATGTCAAATCTACCCAGACAAGACTATAGTTAAAAATATATAAAATTCTGAAATTTGAAATCAAGCGTGTGAAAGCTATTTTTTATTACCCCCACTCCCACAAAGTGAATCTAAATCCTGGAAAATTAGAATCAAAACGTAATTTGATCAGTTTAGAACGTGATGTTTTACGAATGGGAGCTTTAGTAGAAACTTCATTCCGGTTTAGTCATAAAGCATTATTTTACCGTGACTTGTCCTCCGCTGAAAAACTACCTCGTCTCGATAAAAAAATTGACTGTTTTTATAGGCAAATAGAACTTGAATGCACATCTATTATGACATCGCAAACGGCAACTACCCAGGACTTGCGGTGTATAAGTGCATTTATGCAATTGGTTAGAGATTTGGAACGCATTGGAGATTATGCTCAAGACTTAGCAGAAATATCTGTTAAATTATTTCCTTACCCTCCTCATGCTTTGCTCTCACAAATTGCTACTATGTCTCAACACGCTCAATCAATGTTAGCGACTAGCCTAGTAGCATTAGCAGATTTAGATGAAGTTAATGGCAGACGAATCAAAGTTTTAGATGATACTGTGGATAATGCTTATGATAGCCTGTATAAAACTCTGGCGTACCAGCGAGATGTTCCTGGGATCATTGAACCTATCCTATTATTAACATTAGCAATTAGGTGTATAGAACGCATGGCAGATCATGCCACAAATATAGGTCAGAGGGTAGCATACATTGTTACAGGTCAACGTTAGTTATTAGGTATTTAGGGTTTTCGGACAGTTAATAAGTTAAAGTTTTCTTGTAGTGATGTTCCTAAATTTTGTAGTTGTTAGGATTTACGCACAAGCTATGGAGTAAACTAACCACTCCAGGCACAGAGAACACAGAGGAATGAGGTTTTGAGGGATGTTTTGCGTAAGTCCTGGTTGTTAAAAATTTAAAAATTAATGTAGCTGAAACTCTTTATCTGTAAGATTTTTGACTTTTCTCAGTGACACTTCGTTATTGTCAATAAGTATATCATAATATGACTGAATATTTATATTTTCATTTTCCCAATTAATGCTCATACTCCCTTTCTACGAGAAGAATAGTTATTGAATGAACCACGAAGAAACGAAGAAAGAAGAGAAGGGAGAATCTGAGGTTATTTTAGATTGAGAAGGTGGTAGATTAAGTCGTTGGAGACAAATATATATGATTATTGGTTTCACTCTTGGTGTTTACAATTTCTTAGAAGCGAAGTTATTCCCAATTTTGCTATTGCTTAATTTTAATATTTTTCATATTGCTAACGCCAAAGTTTGTTAATACAATAATTTTGTGTGATTAATTATGCTTGTGTACTTACGACTTCTTATCAGTGGCGAAGCTCACAACCAAACAAAAAAAATAACATATATTTCACCAGAATCTTACCTATCCTTAAACTTGAAGTATTAAACTTATGAGAGTGTGAAATATAGTCAAAATATATATATAAAATATTTAGTTATACCAGTCAATAACATAAATTATACTAATTTTTTCAAAGTTTTATATTTGCTAGTAGAGTTGATGAAAACCAACAAAAATTTGGGAATTTAAGACCTCATATCACATCCAAATACTGCATAGGAAACTTATATTTAGTTTTTGTACAAAAACCAGTATACACAGACATTCTTATTCCCTAATCCCTGTCTTAAGAAAAGGCTGGCACTACGCGAGCATAAATCAAACCATATCACTATCAAGTACCCAAGCAAAATTAATTACAAATATTAATTGAAAACATAACTCCCCATATTCTTCACTTGTTCCCTGTTTCCTCTTCTAACTATGAAATTTATCTTCCATGACCACTTATTTCAAACTCTTAGGAAAAATAATTATAAACATTTCTGATATATATGATTTTAATGTAAGTAATTTGCATAATTATTGTTATCATCACCACAATTACCTCTATCCCTAATTTTATATGAGCTTTTCTACAATTGAAACCTTCAAAACCACCACAGACAAACAATTACCCCAACAATTATTTACAGCTAAATCAGTAATTTCTCCCAGGAACGATGTATTGTGGCGTATTGAACGAGGAATAGTTCGTACCTTAACCTGGAACGAAGAAGGAACATTTACAACCTTGGGATATTGGGGTATGGGGGATGTCGTCGGCTATGCTTTGTCTAAAGTGAAACCCTATCAGATTGAATGTTTGACCAGTGTGGAAGCAACTATGATACCTCTTCATCTCTGGCATGAAGAAATCAAAGCCTTATTATCTCACATCCAACAAGGAGAAGAGCTTCTAAGCATATTACATCAAAAACCTACATCACTAAAACTGTGGTATTTTTTACACTGGCTCAGTGAAAAATTTGGTCGTGATTTAGAACAAGGCAGATTAATAGACATCAATATCACACATCAGGATATCTCTGAAGTATTGAACACAACAAGGGTTACAATCACAAGACTACTACAAAGATTTGAATCTGAAGGCAAAATATTACGCCACAAACGCAGTATTGTTATGAATTTAACAAGTAAATTAACTGAAATTTAATACATAAAACCAATATCAGGACTTGTACATTTCCCAAAAAATAATGTATATTATCTAATAAGAATTTTATGTGTAAATTCTTCCCCCTAGGGGTAGAAACTTACCACAAATACAGACTTATTCGGTGTGAGAGGGTCAAGGCATGACAAAACTATTTTGGAATGTTGTTAAAGTTAGTCCTGTAATTGCAGCTACATTACTATCTGCTAACAGTGCAATAGCTAACGAAATCAAAGAAGTAACCAGTGTTGCCCAATTATCCCAAGAAACCAATGCTGGTATGGGTCAGGTAACATCAGTTTCTCAGTTTTCCGACGTACAACCAACAGACTGGGCGTTCCAAGCTTTACAATCTTTAGTGGAACGTTACGGCTGTATTGCTGGTTATCCTAACGGTACATACCGTGGTAACCGTGCTTTATCCCGTTATGAATTTGCTGCTGGTTTGAATGCTTGTTTGGATAGAGTCAACGAGTTAATCGCTACAGCAACCGCTGACATAATTACTAATCAAGACTTAGCTACCTTACAGCGTTTGCAAGAAGAATTTTCCGCTGAATTAGCTACTCTTCGTGGCCGTGTAGATGCTTTAGAAGCACGCACTGCTGAATTAGAAGCTAACCAGTTTTCCACCACAACCAAATTGAAAGGGGAAGCAATTTTTGCTCTCACTAGTGCTTTTGGTGGTGCTGCTGGTGAAGGTGAAGACTTTATCGAAAATACAACTTTCTCTGACCGGGTACGTTTAAGCTTAGAAAGTAGCTTTACCGGTTCAGACAAATTGCAGGTTCGTTTAAATGCTAGAAACATTGTTCAGAACAATTCAGTTACTGGTACAAGAATGACCCGTTTGGGCTTTGCTGGTATTAGTGGTAGTCCTAACAACGTAGAAATTGACCAATTGAACTACTCCTTTAACTTTGGTAAGGCTATTAGAGTTAAAGTGGATGCTGCTGGTGGTGACTTCTACGACTTCCACAACACCTTTAACCCAGACTTCAAGAGCAGTGGTAGTGGTGCTTTATCTCGCTTCGGTCGTTTTAACCCCATCTACCGCCAAGGTGGTCAAAGTGGTTTACAAGTTGCTTTCAACCCCAAAGGTGCTGTCACTCTTGGTGTTGGTTACTTAGCTGATGAAGCTGCTAGTCCTAATGCTGGCGAAGGGTTGTTTAATGGTAACTACGCAGCATTAGCTCAATTAGAATTCAAACCAAGTAAAAGGTTTGGTATTGGTTTGGGATACATACGCAGTTACTACGGTGAGGGCGAGCGTATCTTTGATAGTACAGGTAGTGACTTTGCCAATAGACCATTTGGCACTACTGAACCTATTTCTATGAACAACTACTATGCAGCTATAAACGTCAGACCGACCCCTGGAATAAGCATTGGTGGATCTGCTAGTTTCTCTGACATACAATCAGAAACAACTGCCTCTGATGCAGATGCTTGGTCTTGGCAAGCTAATCTAGCTCTCAGAGATTTCGGTGCAGAAGGAAACACTTTAGGTTTCATCTTTGGTCAACCCCCCAAAGTTACTGACATCAGCACTGGTCTAGCTAACCCTGATGACAATGGTACTTCATACCACTTAGAAGGTTTGTACAAAATGCGTCTAAACAGCAATATCATGGTGACACCTGGTTTGATGGTACTCTTCAACCCAGAACACAACGATGGTAACGATACAATCTATGTAGGTACTATACGTACTACCTTCAAGTTCTAAGTTGATGTCATTAATTTTTGAAATAGGTATATTCAACCTGTAACTTTTAACCCGCCCTCGAGCGGGTTTTTTGTTTGGGAGTAGGTTCAGGGACTTCTAGTAAAAATTATCCAATCTTGTGGGATGGGCTTCTAGCCCGTCCAGGTTTAAGGGCAGGCAAGATGCCTACCCCACAAGAATTAATTAGGGGATGATGAATAACTGTAAAAGCAAGATGAGGTAAAGATTATAGCGATTTTTCAGATCAAAAAGTGCAAGGTTTTTGGACTCAAGGTTTGAAAAACCCTGCATTGAGATTCCAAACTTGCCAAAAATTTTGGGATAACAGATATCTAAAACTGTTAAGAGTTCACTCTTCCCTGTTCCCTACCCTCATAGAAACACTTTTTCAGCAAACCCTAATTAATTGTATATTTTTTTATTTGGAAGTCCCTAACAGATTCTATCATGCTGATTTTTGTTCGCTGTTTTGTTTTTTCTCAGCGATCGCTCTTTTAACAATTACCTGAAAACTGACAACTGATTACTGAAAGAAACTATCCTAATTATTCCACGTCATTATATCTATCAAAATCATTGGAAATTTCCTATGAATAGTATTATGTCTTGGAAATCTAGTACCGCTACACTGATAGCAATGGCTATTACTACAGCTACAGTTACACCTTTATTTACCTTTTCTCCTGCCCAAGCACAGTTCAATGTTAATCAATCTCGTTCCATAACTATTCCTGCCAATGTTACCTTACCTGTAACCTATGAAAAAGAGAAGGTCATTGTGCAACCAGGGGAAACAGCACCTCTAACTTTGAGAATAGCTAGCGATATTATAGATAACCGCAGGAACATTTTAATTCCTCGCGGAACAGAAATTATTGGTGAGTTACAACCTGTTAACCTTAACGATAGTTACAACAACAATAGACAAGGTGTACGTTTTGTAGCTAGAGAACTAGCATTCACTTCATCAGGAAGAAGACAACAAATTTTCGCTAACTCTCGTACAATTACTGAAATTCAAACAATTTCTCGAGGTAGTAGCACTGGACAAATATTAACTGATGCAGCGATTGGTGCAGGTGCAGCTACTGTCATCTCATTACTAACAGGAAACCAAAAAATTGAAACCTTAGAAACTCTTGGTGGTGCTGCTGCGGGTGCGTTAGCAAGTGTGTTACTGAGAAAAAACTCTGCTGATGTGTTTGTTTTATATCCAGAGAATGATTTAGATATTACTTTACAATCTAACTTGGTACTTTCTCGTTATTAAAAAACTTGTAACCTGTTAAGAGTCACCTATCCTCACAACAAGACTTGTTTAGCAAACTCTAGGTGGTAAGTTTGATAGTTTTTATTTTTTCTGCAATATTCCCTATTTCTCCAAGAAATAGGGAATATATTTTTTGGTATCACTATGAGTAGGGTTTGCTAAAAAAGTGCAAGGTTTTTTAGTACTTACCCCTCAAAAGCTTGCACCTTCTCAATTTCAAGTCTTCTAAAACCCAATACCAGTAATTTTTTCATCTTTATTCAGCAAACCCTAAGTAAGTCGGCATTAAAAAATCAAGTTGTGTCATTGCGTTTGCGAAGCTTGACGTTAGTCATGTGGAAAGAAGTAAAACGAAGCAATTACAAGGATTTGAAGAGTATTTACGTTTCATTATATGGTTCGGTTTATTTGTGCCGACTTACTTAAATCAAAGGCTTGAATAGTATTACTAACTTATCTTTCTAACCAAGTATAGATGGAAGTCCCACATCTTGAGGAGTAACTAACTTCCCATTAAAACCAATAGTATTATTTTCAGTAGTTCTAGCATTAGCTAAAGCTTTACGTAAAGCAGCAATTTCCATATGATCCTTCATTCCTCCTAAAATGTAAATGAACAACTTCACAGCTAAATCTTTTCCAGAAACTTGTAGTCTCTTTTTATTAGGATCATATAAAACCCCATACCACAAAGAATAAGGAAATTCCATTTCACTAAAACCTCCTTGGAGGTCAAATTTTCGTAACTTTTTAAAAATAGACTCCAAAGAAAAATCCTGTTTAAAAACTAAAATTCCTAAAGCTTGTGCTATAGCAATCTGGGATACTGGACGAAATAAAATATTTCCCTCCCCACCACCTTTTTCAAAACTAAAACGTCTTAAAATTGGTGTATCTTCATGTTCTAAAATTTTATAACTAGGAAGAGTTGCTAAATAATCAAATAATTCGGTAAAATCTTTAATTCCCTCCTGTAATTCTTTATCCTCTGGGCGCATAGGAATTAGTCCTTTTTCTAAAGGTTTCCAATGAGGAAATTTCTGACCTAGATATTTTTGTGCCATATCCTGTAAAGCCTGTAGAGTAGTTAAAACAGTAGAATTAGTCGCAACTGTAGCACTATTCCAATTTACCCTAGCTTTACGATTATTAGTTACTTGTAAAAGTGGATGTGTAACCGCAATTTTTCTAGCTACAATTGCAAAACCATCATCTTCATTCAACTGTGCTAGTTGTCCTTTTGTTAAAGGAGTAGCCATTAAATTTACATGAACAAAAATAGACCTAATTCTTTTTTTAGCTTCTGTATACTTCTCCCCTTGGTTTACAGCACAAATAAATTCAATTCCTATTTTTTCCTGTGTTAAATTCCGTAAATATTCATCATCAATTTGATAATTATCCATCAAATCTGATAAAATTAATAAAGTGTCACTTGGTGTTTTATCTTTCTTATAACGCCTTAATTTTCCAAATTTAATTAATTCTAATAAACCCTGAACTCCCATGAGTCTATGCTGACCATCTAAAGCATAAATACTAACGTTTTCTTCAGATATATTAAGTAAACCTACTTTACTATTTTGGTCTAGAGGTATAAAATCAGTGGTTGCTTTTTGAGAACATCCTTGAAAATCCCATTCATCTGCTTGTGTATTATCTACCCAAGGTTGATTAATAACCACTAATACTGGGGGAAACTTATGATTTTTCCTAGTCGCTAAATATTGAACCAATGCAGCTTGACGTGACCAATCTAAAGGCCGCTGTTGAATTTCATCAATACTATCTGCATCAATTTCAATATTATCTGTTTCTGGGTTGTATTTTTTTTGCAGTAAAGGTAAAGCAGAAGCAAACTTAACTCGATTAGCAAACCATTCTAAAGTAACAGAACCCACATAAGCATCAACACCGCCCATTCTAGTTTGCTGTACCAAAATATGATCTTGTTGGCTTAAATAATTATTTAGTAGTTTAGATAACATCTCCTGACTTGGAGTTTCACCCTCTGGGTAATGTTGAAAAATATCACTTGTGTGTGCAGATGTACTATCCATAATTCTTATTTTTAAAAACAATCATTAAGACTTTGTAGCTTATTTTGCCAAAATGTTAGATACTAAGATTGTAGTTTTTAAAAACTTTTCTAGTGAATTAATGTAATTAAACTTAGTATAAATAACTGCTTTGATTTCAAGTTAACTTATATCTAACATTAAAGTACATCTATATATTGACAGAGATAGATTTATGACCATAGCACAACATAAAGACAATAAAAATCAGCAAAATCGGACTGTAGCAGAATTAATTGAATATATCGAAATTCTGACTACGGAAATTCAAGAATTATACTGTTTAGATTCTATTCCTTGGGTAGTTGGTTATTCTGGTGGTAAAGATAGCACAGCCACTTTACAATTAATCTGGAATGCAATTTCTCAACTTCCTCCAGAAAAAAGAACTAAAACTATTCATGTGATTACCACTGATACAGGTGTAGAAAATCCTTATGTTTCCGCTTGGGTACGTGATTCATTAAAACAGATGGAAATTGCTGCTCAGGAACAACAAATGCCAATTCAACCCCATTTATTACAACCAGTTATTGAAGAATCTTTCTGGGTAAATCTTGTTGGTAAAGGGTATCCCGCACCGCGTAACCAATTTCGTTGGTGTACTCAGCGCTTAAAAATAAATCCTGCCAATCAATTTATTCGTCAAATAGTAAGAGCAAATGGTGAAACTATTCTGGTTTTAGGTACACGTAAAGCAGAAAGTACAACTCGTGCTGCAACAATGAAAAAACATCAAACTGGTAGAGTTAGAGATAAACTCAGTCCGAACTCTAGTTTAATAAACTCTTTAGTTTATACTCCTATTGAAGACTGGAAAAATCATGATGTTTGGATATATCTAAATCAATATCAAAATCCTTGGGGATATAGTAATAAAGACTTATTTCTTATGTATAGAGGTGCAACAGCAGATAATGAATGTCCTTTAGTGGTTGATACTTCTACCCCCAGTTGTGGAGATTCGCGTTTTGGTTGCTGGGTTTGTACAATTGTTAATAAAGATAAATCAATGGAGGCTATGATACAAAATGATGAAGAAAAAGAATGGATGCAGCCTTTATTAGAACTACGCAATGAATTAGATATTAAAGATGATAGAGATAAGAGAGATTTTAGAAGAATTTGGGGTGGAGTACAATTATTTGAACGCGAAATTAAAGGCAAAAAAGATATTCAAACAATACCAGGGCCTTATACAAAATATTGGCGAGAATATTGGTTAAGAAAACTCTTAACCGCCCAAACCCAAATGAGACAAACTGCTCCAGAAAATATGCGTGATATCACCTTAATATCTATGGAAGAATTAAGCGAAATTCGCCGGATATGGCTAGAAGAAAAACATGAATTTGATGATAGTTTACCTCGTATTTATCAAGAAGTAACAGGAGAAGAATTTAAAGATATCCGCCCTGGTGCAAACTATAGTTTATTAGGTAGTGATGAGTGGGAAGTCTTAGAAGAAATATGTGATGGTGATTTAATGCAGCTAGAATTAATGACAAAACTCCTAGATACGGAAAGACAATTTAGAAAGAAAACTCGCCGGATAGGGATTTTTGATAGTTTAGAAAAATGCTTTGACACAAGTTCCCGTTCTCAAGAAGAAGCAATTGAAAATGCTCATTTAAAAAGGGATTTAAGAGAAGCTGCACTTAATGGAGATATAGCAACTATTCGGGAAAAAATTAGTGGTAATGGGAAACAGTTAAATATAGGTGAAACCAAAAAACAAGAAGATAATAAACCCAAAAATTGGGCAAATATAAAATTTAAACAACAAGATGATTAAACTATGATCCAGACATTTCAAAACCTGCTTGATTTAGAGAACTTTATTAATTAGTATACCGATGGAGTTGCTAAATTACTCATTCCTAGACTCTGACTAGGAATGCAATAATGAGGTTCTACCTCATATCATTATTTTAGCTTTAACTAGTTTCTAAACTCTGATTATAAATACAACAACAAGTTTCTACTTTATACCATTATCATCAGAGTAGAGACTCTTGTAAAGCGTTCACCAGCAGAACTAGGAAACAAGATTAAATTTAAGTGTTAAGTGTTAAGTTTTAATTTTTAATTACCATGATATTTATAGAACTTGTTTTACAAAATTTTGGGCCTTATTCTGGTACACAAGTAATTAACCTTGATCCCAGAATTGATGATAATAATATCTCTCCAATTATCCTCTTAGGAGGAATGAATGGTGGGGGAAAAACAACATTAATAGACGCTATTCGCCTCGCTTTATATGGATCACGCGCTCAATGTTCAACTAGAGGAAATTTGAGCTATGCTGATTTTTTAACACAATGTGTAAATAACCAAGCTGATCCTATTAATAAAACCAGAATAGAACTAGTATTTGAACATATTGAAGATGATAAACCCATTCAATATCGGGTAGTGAGAATATGGGAAAAAAATCCTAAAGATGGGAAAGACTCATTAGGAATTTTAGGAGAAGATGAAACCTGGCCTGTAGAACATTTAGCAAATATTTGGGATGAATATATAGAGAATATTTTACCTTTAGGTATTTCTAATTTATTTTTATTTGATGGTGAACAAGTTAAAGAACTTGCTGAACAAGAAACACCACCTTCTGTGGTAGTAGATGCTATCAATGCTCTGTTAGGTTTAGAATTAGCTGATAAATTAGCAGTTGATTTAGAAATATTAGTAAATCGTAAGAAAAAAGAAAATGCTGATACTCAAGATTTGGCTAAATTAGCAGAAATTGAAGCTAAGTTAAGTGAACAGTTAGATAAAAGAAATGTTATAAAAAAAGAACAGGATTATTTAAAAGATATATTAGCAGAACTAGAATTAAAACACGAAGAAGCTGTCCATAAATACATGGCTGAAGGAGGTAAAATTGCTGCGGAAAGTAGTAAGTTAGATACACAGAAAGAAACCCAAATTAAGAATATCGAAAATGTCCGTCAAGATTTACGTGAATTGGCTGAAGGTGTTTTACCTTTAGCTTTAATTCCTAATTTATTATCACAAATTCAGATCCAATCAGAGAAAGAATTTAAACTTCAACAGGTACAGTTAGCTAAAGATGTATTAATTGCAAGAGATGAAAGATTAATCAGTTTATTAAATCAATTAGATTTAGAATTAGCTAAAATCAATAGAATTCAAACTTTTCTCACTGAAGATATAGATAGTTTATATGCAGGTAATTCATCTTCAGAAATAACTTGGTTAAATGCAGATGAAGAGAGTTTAAGTTTATTAGATAATTTAGTCTATCGTTTACAAACTACTCAAAATCATACCTATCAGAAATTAAGAGAATTACAAGATTATGAAGAAGAGATTTTAAGAATAGAAAGACAAATTCAAACAGCAGCAGCACCAGAAGAATATGCAAAATTAAAAAAAGCAAGGGAAAAAAGCCAAGCAGAATTAACTAAAGCTGCAAGTAAGTTTGAGGTAATAAATCGTAGCTTGACGGAATTAGAAGCGACAATTAATCAAACTAAAAAAGAGTTAAATAATTATACAAGTGATAATTTAAAATATCATAGTAACGAACATTTAATTAATGCCGCCACAAAAGTACAACAGACATTACAAATATTTAGAGAAAAACTGACATTACGGAAATTAAATAAATTAGAAGAAGAAGTAAAAAACTGTTTCTTGTATTTATTACACAAATCAGACTTAGTACATAGAATTGCAATTGATGAAAAAAACTTCAGTCTATCATTATATGACTTAAACGGAAAACAAGTACCCAAACATCGTTTATCAGCAGGAGAAAAACAACTATTGGCAATCGCATTTTTATGGGGTTTAGCCAAAGTTTCAGGAAAACGTCTACCTATCGCCATAGACACACCACTAGGAAGACTAGATTCATCACACAGAAACAACCTAGTCGAAAGATACTTTCCCGCTGCGAGTCATCAAGTAATCTTACTTTCCACCGATACAGAAATCAGCAAACCAGAACATCAAACCCTGAAAGAAAACGGAGCGATCGCCCGTGAATATCTCCTAGAATATAATTCTAAACAAAGAGAAACAAGCATCAAGGAAGGTTATTTTTGGTAATTCGTAATGCTCCCTCCGGGAGAGCTTCGCTTACGTAATTCGTAATTACTACCCCATCCCAATCACTAATCACCAATCACCAATCACCAACATCATGGAATCTCCAATAGAACGGATTAAACTATCTCAAACCGCCAAAGATCAACTCCTTAAACTCAAACGTAACACCAAAATAGAACAATGGAATATACTGTGTCGTTGGGCATTTTGTCGTTCCTTAGCAGAAACCGCCTCACCATCCCCCGTACCCATACCCCAAGATAGTAACGTAGAAATGACTTGGCAGACATTCGGTGGAGAAATGGCAGATATACTGCTTTTAGCCTTGAAACAACGTTGTCACAACGACGGTTTAGATACTGACAAAGAAACCCTAGTTAAACAATTTCGCCTGCACCTACATCGGGGAATAGGATATTTAGCTGGAGATCCAAATATTAAGAGAATTGAAGATTTGATCGAAGTGGCAACTAAAAAAGTAAGATCCTGATTTTACATAGCCCCACAAAACCCATGAGTATCATTGATTGGTTTATTGTTGCAGTTTACGCCATGATCGTCATAGGTATAGGAATTGCAGCCAGTCGCAAACAAAACAATACAGATGAATATTTTCGAGGATCAAGAAAGTTACCTTGGTGGGCTATTGGGTTCTCAATTATTGCTACCTCATTCTCCGCAGCTTCACTGCTAGGAGGCCCAGGAGAAGGCTATAAAAACGGTTTTCTTTATCTACAACTTCAATTTGGCGACTTAATTGGTTATGGACTGGTAGTATTAGTATTTTTACCATTATTTGTAGGATTAAATTTAACTACAGCCTATGAGTATCTAGAAAAACGTTTTGATGCCAAAACACGCTCTCTGGGTTCATTGTGTTTCTTACTCTTTGTCATTGCCAGACTCGGAGGACTATTATATGCCGCTTCTCAAGTAGTCGCCACCATTACAGGAATTCCCCTCTCCGTAGCCATCTTAATAGTTGGTATCATCTCAATTGTTTACACCGTAGCAGGTGGAATTAGTGCCGTAGTTTGGACAGATGTACTCCAGTTTGCCATGATATTTGTCGGCATCTCTGCTGGTATCTGGGCAGCCACATCCGCTATTCCCGGTGGTTTTGGAGAACTATGGCGTGTAGCAGGAGAACAGGGAAGACTAGCAGTAGTTAACCTATCCTGGGAACCAGAATCAATTCGCTCACTACCAACAGCATTAATCGCCTATGGAATTTTAGCCTTTGGAGTAGCAGGAACAAACCAACAATCTGTGCAAAGGTATCTATCCTGTGCAGATGTCTCCTCAGCACGTAAAGCAATTTTTTTAGGTTGGTTTTCTGGCTTCATCGGTGTTGCCGCTACACTTTTACTCGGTGTAATTTTATTTGGTTTTTATTCCTTGAATCAAGCACTTCCTCAAGATATTAAACCAGATGAAATCCTATCCTATTTTATCGTTAACCAAGTGCCACCAGGTGCTTCCGGATTTTTAATCGCTGCCATCTTTGCAGCAGCCATGTCATCCATTGATTCAGCCCTTCATTCTCTCGCCACCTGCATGACAGTGGACTTTTATGATCGTTATACCAAATCAGAAAATAGTGAATCTCACTCCTTAAAAGTTGCCCAAGGTTTAATCATCCTCTGGGGTATCCTGGGTATATTCTCAGCCTTCTATGTTGCTTCCACTGGCAAATCCTTACTCCCATTTTTAGTCACATACACCACCATGTTTTTAGGGCCATTGCTGGGAATTTTCCTCATGGGAGTTCTCGTTCCCCGCATCAATGCAAATGGGGCATTTTACGGTACAGTTTTGGCAGTGATCCTGATTGTAGTTGGTTCAGAAAATCAATGGTTCAGTTTTCCAGGAATTTGGCGTTCCGCAATCACCGCCCCCGTTGCAGTCATTTTAGGCTTAGTGATTTCTCTGTTTGGTAGCAAACCACCAGAACGTTCCCTACAAGGACTAACATTTTGGAATTATCAGAGTGATTTACAACAAATTAATCGTCCTGGAATAGAAGATCATAAGTAGGGGTTGCTGACTGATGATTGGTGATTGGTGACTGGTGACTGGGAATATTAATTTAATCACTGTTCCCTGTTCCCTGTTCCCTGTTCCCTGTTCCCTATTCCCTTTTCCCTGTTCCCTTCCTCCACCAATCACTTTTTTCAGCAACCCCTAAACATTGAGCAGTTAAGCAAAAACCATGAAATCCTGATCTTGACTATTAACGTTGAAAATTTTTATGCCGGTTTCAGAACATCAGCTTTTGTTACCATCCTAATCAATATCTATTCATCAACGTTATTTTGTCACTTAATATGCTGTACTTTCTAGTTTTATGACCGTAAGTCGTGATATTCTAGTTGCGCCAGCAAGTTCATTCATAAAAAATGCAGGTTGGCCTCTATTTTTTTTCATTAGTATTATTGCTGCTGTACTGGGACTATTCCTCAGATTATTATTTTCTCCCTGGAATTCTCCAAAAGTCACAGCAAACAGACCAGGACTTAAAGAAAAAGAGGATATATGGCAAACCAAGTAGTTATTCTTGTCGGTACATTTGTCCTCATCGTTACAGGTTTATTACTAGGTTACGTACTTTCACAATTAGTTCTCGAATCTTTGATCTTGACTCCCCTCACACTCCTGGGAACTATTAGCCTAGTGTTAATATTTGGCACACTTTACTATGTCCTATTTTGGCAATTACGACGTGAACAGTTACAACCCAATCACCCCATTGTTACTAATGAAGTAGATGAGGAAGTAGCAGGTAACTACTTGAAAAACCGACTCATTGCCAGATTATCAGGTGACGTAGCCGCAGCCGAAAGGTTAATAGAACAAGCTAAACAAAATTATCCAGGAATGCCAGAAAATTGGTATTGTGAAAGAGTCCTAGATGATTTAGATCGGGATGAACGCTAACGATTAACCACAACTAACCGCTGACAACTGATAACTGATAACTAATAATTGAAATTATGTCTATTTTTCGTCAATACATCGCCCCCTTACTGGTAGTTTTAGTATTTTTTGTTGCTTTATTAGCAGTCAGTGCCAGAATCTTTCTACCCTCTGATATGGCCGCACCTGCACCGGTTGGTGTCTTAATTCGTAGTCTGTAAAGATATACAGGCAGCAAGAAGAGATGGTGAGGTGGGGTGATGGGGAGTTGGGGGGAAGTTAATAGCATAGCCAAATTCCCAATGACACCATGTCCGCATAATCACTTGCGATATAGCTGGTGTGTGCAGAAGTCTAAAAATTCTTCTCACCCTGCAAGAAAGCACCCTGCACCCTGCTGCCCTAATGATAAGTATTTAGGGGATGCTGAATAAATGTGAAAATATTACAGGTAAAGTGTTTGAGACTATTTGAATTTTCAATAAATGCAAGATTTTAGAGGATCAGTGCTTGAAAACCTTGCACCTTTTCAACTTCAAGAGGCTGAAAATAAGTTTTTAATTCTCTCCCTACCCCCTGCCTCTTAGCCTTCACGGAAACACTTTTTTCAGCAAATATTTAACCGGACATGATATGGTCCATGCCCAATCTTAACTTTCCTGTCAAGGGTTATTCTCTTCGTCGAGGTTCTTCCTTAGATAAAGCACTTTTGGTCAAGTTTATCCAAAAGACTTATCAAGAACTTTTTCCTGATCAAGATTTTTCTCACCTGGCCCAAACAGTTGAACAATATTTTTCTAGTGATACCCCTGTATGGTGGGTATATCAAGAAGGAGGGGAGCAAGGAGCAGGGAGTATGGGCGAAATTACCCAGTCTCCATTCACCAGTCACCCATCCCTAGTACCTATTGCCTGTCTCTGGGCTGGTAATGCCATAGATCAAGTGACAGGCAGTCGTCATGCTCATATATTCTTGCTTTATGTAGTTCCTTCCCATCGTCGTCAGGGTATTGGTAAGGCATTGATGCAGCATCTAGAAAAATGGGCAAAACAAAGAGGCGATCGCCAAATTGGTCTACAAGTCTTCACTATCAATACACCAGCTTTAAACCTCTATCAACAGCTTGGTTATCAAACACAATCCCTCTGGATGATAAAATCTCTTTATTAGGTAATTGGGCATTGGGCATTGGGTTAATTAATGGCTATTAACTTTCCCCCAACTCCCCATCTTCCCCAGACTTCTCATAAATATAATTACTCTTTTTTAAACAAAATCTTATGTACGACGAAGAAGATATAAATCTAATTGATAATGAAGACGATCTAGAAAGTCCTCTCGATCACATAGAACCAATCACAGATGAATCAGAAACAGCCAAACCTGATCCTGTGGCAATGCTGGCATTACTGACAGATACTCAACCCCAGCAACGAATGTTAGCTGCCCGTGCATTTTGTGATATTCAATATGAACTTGCAATACCCCATCTGATAGGTCTGTTAACTGATACCTGTCCTTTAGTCAGAGTTAGTGCTGCTTATGCTCTAGGTCGTAACCCCAGTCCTGATGCAGTTGAACCACTGATCAACCAACTGAAATGTGACTTCAATGGTTATGTGAGAAAGGGTATAGTTTGGGCTTTAGGCAACTGCCGCGATCGCCGTTCCTTAATACCCCTCACAGATGCCCTCAGAACAGATATCTCTGCCGTCCGTCTTTGGTCTGCCAGCGCCTTAGCACAAATGGCAACAGTAGGTTACGAAATAGTTGTTGGTGCAATACCTCCCCTCATAGAAGCCCTTGTCCAAGACACCATACCCGCAGTTCGTAGCAATTCTGCTTGGGCAATTGGTCAACTCTGTAAGGAATTACCATCTAATGTAGTTTATGCCACTGCTATTGACGCACTCATTCAAGCCTTTGCTGAAGATAAAGACTTAGGAGTTAGAGAAGATGCTAAAGCTTCTCTTCTAGGAGTTGGTGATCCTCGTGGTTTACAACTGATTGAAACCTTAGAACAAGAGGGATGGTTTTAAGGTGATGGGGTGATGGGGTGAGTGGGTGAGTGGGTGAAAACCTTGCACTTTTTCGACTTCGAGAGATTAAAAAGTAGTTTTTTAATTCTCTCCCTGCAAGAAAGCACCCTGCACCCTGCCTCTTCCACCCTGCACCCTGCCTCTTGCCTACTTACTCACCCAATCAATTTCTGGTTTACCCCATTTCCTGAGCGTTGAATTAATCTTTGAAAATGGCTGACTGCCAAAAAACCCATTATGTGCAGAAAGGGGTGAAGGGTGAGCCGATTTAATTACACAATGTCTGGTTGTATCAATTAACTTTAATTTCTTTTGTGCATATCCACCCCACAAAACAAACACAACCGGATCTGGTTTTTGATTGATTTTATGAATTACTGCATCAGTGAAAATTTCCCACCCTTGGTTTTTATGAGAGTTTGCAGTACTAGCCCTAACTGTTAATACTGCATTTAACATTAAGATACCTTGTTTAGCCCAATTTACTAAATAACCATGACTGGGAATTTCACAACCTATATCTGTTTTTAATTCCTTAAATATATTCATTAATGATGGCGGTGGTTTTATTCCTGGTTTTACAGAAAAACATAGTCCATGTGCTTGGTTTTTTCTGTGGTAAGGATCTTGTCCTAATAATAAAACATTGACTTGTGCATAAGGTGTTAATTCAAAAGCAGAAAAAACTTCTTGTTCAGATGGGTAAACAGAATAAGATTTTCTTTCTTCACAGATAAATTCTTGCAGTTTGATAAAATAAGGTTTTTCTAATTCCTCAGCTAATATATTTTGCCAAGAAATAGGTAATTTAATTTGAGTCATTAGTTCATTTTTTTCTGTTTACTCTGACATTTTTTTCACTAATAACTGCTAATTGATATAGCGTTTCCCTCCCAGTCTCATGGATTACAAACTAATTCATTTCCTGTTCCCTGTTTAGAGTTTCCTAAAATTCATGTTGTACCTTACTAGCAAGGGAATTGAATTGCTATAATTCACAATTTCTGTTCTTCAAAAGGACGTTCTATATCATCTTCTCCCAAATATTCACCATTTTGAATTTCCAGAATTACCAAAGGTATAGAACCAGGATTTTCTACCTTATGTAAAGTTGCAGCTGGTACATAGGTCGATTGATTACGACTTAAAAATATTTCTTCCTCATCACAAGTCACTTTAGCAACTCCAGACACTACAACCCAATGTTCATGACGATGATAATGTATTTGCGGTTTGATACTATGTCTGGGTTTGATTTCTAAACGACTAATTCTATAATGTTCACCTTCTTCTATAACTTCTACAATACCCCAATGCCGTTCCCCTGCATGGTGAGAGGTGAATTTAACGTGATCTTTGTGATCTGCTTCTTGGTTACCCATAATGATTCTTCTACTTACTATTAAGTATGGTATTTTACCCTATGTTAACCTCTATACAAAAAAAGTATGATCAGAGAATAACAAATCTTCAAATTCTGATCTGGGTAAGCCTAGGCTAAATATACACCCTTGAATAGCATCACATTTGTTTTCTTTAAGGAAAGATAATTCTCCGATGGTTTCTACACCTTCTGCAATTATTTTTAAGTGTAAATCTTGAGCCATTTTAATCATGTTTTTAGCAATGACTGACTTGGCATAATCCTGATTTACATTTTGCACAAAAGTACGATCAATTTTAATGGTATTTGCCGGAAAAAGTCGTAAATAGTTGAGAGATGATTGTCCTGTCCCAAAATCATCAATTGCTATATTAAAACCTAGTGAACATAGTTTACTCATGATGGAAATGGCACAATCTACATTTTCTATAATCATGCTTTCTGTCAGTTCTATTTCTAAACAACTGGGTTCTAAATTGTGTATTTCTATTAAATTAACGACTTTAGAAATTAAATCTTCTTGGTTGAATTCTACGGCTGAAAAATTTACCGAAATTGTTAAGTGATTCAGTCCTTGATCATGCCAATTTCTGATTTGTTTGCATACAGTTCTCAATACCCAGTTATCAATATTGAGAATTAAACCGTTTGATTCTGCCAGCGGAATAAATTCACTAGGTGAAACCTCACCTAATTCGTGATTTCTCCAACGCAATAAACTTTCTGCTCCGATTATTTTACCGTTATTTATATTCACAACTGGCTGATAATTGATTGTAAATCCTTGGAAATTGTTATTGATTACGTCTTCATGTAATTGTTGGTTAATAATTTGCATTCTAGGTGATAGTTGATAATTTTCATTTTGATCTTGAAAATGCTTTCTAAAATTTTCATATTTTTTGATTTTGTTGATAATTGCACTTAGTAACTCAGCTCTGGTAAAAGGTTTGGTTAAAAAATCATCTGCTCCCATATCCATACCTTGGCGAAAATCAGATTTGGCAGATTTTGCAGTTAAAAAAATAAATGGAATAGTCGCAGTCAATGGTTGTTTTCTTAATGCCTTTAATACTCCATAACCATCTAGTTCTGGCATCATCATGTCACATAAAATTAAATCTGGTAATTCCCTGATTGCTAAGTTTAAACCTATTTCCCCATTGTCGGCCACGACGGTTTCAAATTCTTCTGCTGTTAATAAATCTAAGAGATTCTCACGTACAGATTCTTCATCTTCTATTACTAAAATTTTGGCCATGATTCACCTCATTATTAAGATTTTTTTAAAGGAATTTTAACAGTAAACTTTGTACCTACTCCCACATTACTAAGGACATTAATTTCTCCTTGATATATATCAACACATTTTTTAACAATTGCTAGACCTAATCCAGTCCCCAAGATATTACCAACATTTCTAGCACGATAAAAAGATTCAAATAAATATTGTAAATCTTCTGGAGGAATACCAATTCCCTGATCTTCAATTTCAAAGATAACTTGTTGATTATGACAAAATAATGTAAATTTAACTATAGTATTATCCGCAGAATATTTAACAGCATTAGAGAGTAAATTGATCAGAATATGTCCCAATAATTTCTGATCCATATAGCAGGGTATAGATTTTTCTTCTGTCTTGAAACAAATACCAGACTGGTTTCTGAGATTTAACTGGAGTTCATCTACCAATTTATGGCAATATATAATTAAATCGAATGGTATCGGTCTATACTCCAATTTGCCAGCTTCTGCTTTACCACTAACCAAGATGTCATCTAGCATTTCTGTCATTCTGTGAACGGCAGTTTCTATCCTGCGTAAATGAGTTAATTGCTTATCTTCACTCCATTTATGACGATAGTGTTCTAATAATTCCGCAGATGAAAGAATGGTACTTAAAGGGGTACGGAATTCATGGGAAGTCATGGAGATGAAGCGGGATTTTAACTCATTGAGTTCTTTCTCTTTCTCCAATGCGATGATTAGTTCTTGTTCTAACTGTTTACGATTTGTAATATCTGCCCAGTAACCAACCAATTCTAAAGGATTACCAAATCCATCCCATACTACTTTTCCTTGATCATATACCCAACGATAATTACCGTCTTGGTGTAAAAAGCGATATTCTAAGCTGTAGTCGTCTTGTTCTAAGACTTTTGATAACTCTTGAATGACTGATGGTAAATCCTCAGGATGAATATGACTGTACCAAAATTCTGAATTTCTTAAAAATTCCTCTGCTTGATAACCCATCATAACTTTAATGTTATCACTGATGAAAATAGCACCAAAATCTTCACCAGACTTTCTAGTATAAATTACTGCTGGGCTGGCAGTCAGAAGATATTGCAATCTTTGTTGACTAGCCAATAATTCAGTTTCTGTTAGTTTATGTTCAGTGATATCACTTTGAATACCAATATAATGTGTCAGTGAACCATACACATCATATACCGGAGAGATACTTAATTCATGCCAAAATAAGTTACTATCTTGAGTATGATTATCATTATAATTACGCAAAATCACTGTGCAGTTTTTTCCAGTTTCCATTGCTTTTTTGAGTTGAGATAGAGATTTTTGATTAAGTTCAACGTCTCTAACAACAGGAAAATTTTGACCTAATACTTCTGTAGCTGTGTAACCTGTAATGTTTTCAAAGGCAGGATTAACATATATAATTACTGACTTACCTGGACTAGTAACATCAGCAATAACTACTCCGTTACCAGTTGCTGCCATTGCTCTATCTCTTAATCTTAACCCTTCTTCAATAATTTTTTTCTGAGTAATATCTGTATATATACTGACAAAAGAGACTATTTTCCCATCAATATCTCTGATGGCATCCGTGCGTAAGTCAATTTGTAAATTTTCACCATTCTTGGTTATCATGGCTACTTCCCCACGCCAAGATTGGCCTTTTTGCACAGTATCAAAAATGATTTTAAATAAATTTTTATTCAGGAAGTTAGCTTCTATACCACCACTACTATTTAATTGACTTTCTGTATAATCAAATATGTCTATAAAAGCTGGATTAACATAAATAGCTTGACCAGAAATATCTGTAATACTGATGCCATCACCAGTACTTTCAATGGCTTTATGTAATCTCTGTAAAGATTTTTCTACCAGTTTTCTTTCTGTGATATCTGTAGAAATTGCACAAAGAGCATAATTAATTCCATCTTTATTTTTTAACGGAAATTTAATTGATAAATATGTATGTGTTCCATCCTCAAGAGGAACAAATTCTTCAACTCTTCTAGGAATATTACCAGCTATAATTTTGAGATTATCATGGATAAATTTTGCAGCTACTTCTTGTGGCCAAATATCTTTAATATTTTTACCAACTATCTGATATTGACTGATGTGGAATATTTTTTCAAATTCTTGATTAATTAACAAGTATCTATTTTCTGTATCTAATACATATAAAATAGCTGGTAAGTTATCTAAAATCGCCTGTAATCTGTTTTGAGTATCTCTTAATATTGCGGCTTCTTGTTTACGAGTGGTAATATCTCTAGCAATACCTCGATAGCCTACAAATTTATCTTTGGCATTAAAAATGGGAATGCCGCTAGTTTCTAAAAATACTAAGTTGCCATTTTTGTGCAGATTAATTGTTTCTAGGCATTTAAAAGATTGATTTTTCCTGAAAATGGTTTTTAAAGTCTCCTGAAAAATTTTTGCTTCTATTGGTGGCATTAAATCGAAAACTGTTTTCCCCAGCAATTCTTGATATTTATAACCTAAAATTTCTGTAATTTTGGGACTGATGTATGTATAAGCATAATTTTCGTCCATTTCCCAAATACAATCACTGGTGGTTTCTACCAAATTACGGAAACGTTCTTCGCTTTTTTTTAGTGCTGCTTCTGTTTGTTTACGCTTAATACCAATTGCTATTTCATTGGCAACTACACCCAAAGCTGTAAAAGTGGTTTCAGTCATTGGTTGTTGGGAAAACATGGCTATGACTCCGATGGTTTTCCCTGCCAAAATTAATGGATAACCAGCAAAAGATTTCATTCCTTCCCGTTTTACCCATTCTTTGTCATTGAAGTCAGGATCATCTAGCAAGAAGTTGCTATAGTCAGGCTTACCCTTTGCAGCGATTAAACCTACTTTTTGCCTACCGATAGCAATATGACTATGACAACCGTTGACATGAGTATACATACCAGAACTTACTTGCAGTTCGAGAATTTTGTATTCTGGGTTTAATGTCCAAATTCGTGCAAAAGCAACTCCTAAATGTGCAACCAAGGTATCTGTGCAACCACCCATCATGGTGATTAAATTTTCTGATTGGTTCACAATAGTATCAATTGTCGCCCTGAGATTAGCTAATTTAACTTTTTCTGCTAGTTCTAGTTGTCCTTTTTTACAATCTGTAATATCTATAAATGTACCTATATAACTAATTACTTTTTCATCTGCGATGAATTCTGGAATAGCTTGTCCTAAAACCCAAGTATGATGATTATCAGTATGTACTAATCTATATTCTGATTTAAAAGGAAGATTTTCATCTACAGCTAATCTAAATTCTTGAATTACCCTTTCTTTGTCTTCAGGATGTAGTGCTTCTATCCAACCTAAACCCATCGCTGAGGATACTTCCAAACCTGTAATTTTTAGCCAGTAATCATTAACATAGATACAATTTCCTTGAGGATTACAACGAAAAATACCAACTGAGGAAACTGTATTAATGTTTTGATATTTTTGTTCAGCTTCCTGTAGGGTAATTGATTTAGCTAGACATTGAAAACTTTGTTCACTTGTTTCTAATGCAGTTTGCGATCGCCTGGTTTCTGTGACATTTTCTCTAATGCCCAACATCCCTATCACTTCCTGGTTATGAATAGTTTTTTGAGTTGGTAATATTGCCTCATAAATACTATCTGGACTAATTGTTCCTTTGAGTTTATCTTGCTGATCTAATACTGCCCATAATTTAATTTGCTTATCATGTAACTGGGATATTAATGTTTCTAAGTCACTTTCTGGAGCTAGTTTGATCTGCATCACTGGAGTTTGCATAACTTCTGTGATGGGGGTATTTTTCAGTTCTCTATTAGAGGCAATTAGTTCTATGATGTTTTGCTGGGTGAGATATCCTAATAACTGTGCATCTGATTTTACTAATACACCTTTAGCAGATTTAGCCATCATGGCAATTACTTCTAAGATGTTTGCATCTGGTGTAAATATCAGTGGTGAATTGTCAATGATTGTTTCTAAATTTTCTATATTCAGACAGTTAGGGTAGAGCATATTTTTTTTAACTCCTAAATAATTAGGGTTTCAAAAATTAATCAGAAATCAGGAGTTATAGTTAACAGTTTTTTCAGTTTATGGATGTTTAGGTTTAATAAGTAGTCGTGCAAAATAAATTTCATCTTTAGGAGAGGGAACAGGGAATAGGGAACAGGTAAGAGCAATAGAGATTTTTATTTATTCCAAAAATATCCAGTTAATTTTGCTCAGGTACTTAATTTGATAGCCTCATCATCACTCTGTCTATTGCTATTATTAATAAATAACTAAATTCATTGCTTAATAGGACTTACGTATTTTTACAAAATGTCTGGGTTGGAGATTGCTTCCTCACGTCGCAATGACAGTCTTTGAACTAGGTTTTGCGTAAGTCATGTGATAATTCGATATTATGTAACGAAAAGTAAACAAGGCTACAAATCTCTTTCCTCCTGCACTCTGCCTGATTATAACGACAATTTTTAACGCCTATCTACTTAGAACCACTGTTTAAAACTTTCCTTTCTCCATAGCGTAGTAATCTTTCAATAGTCAGTAGTTTATTTTCCCATACTTTCACTCGATAAGGGTTAGTTTTGTCCACTGAAGTCATTAAACTATTAAAATTAGTTTTAAACCGAACCAGTTCTGCTCTGGCACTGATAAAATTACTAACAGAAGGTAAAGCTGCTAGTTGGTTTAACGCATTTTGTAGTTTTTGAGAGTGATTTTTAAAATCAATCCTAGCAGTTGTGGAATTGATAAATGTACGATCATTGTCTATTAACAATAGCCACTCCTGACGTAAAGCAGCGTAGCGAAAAGCTGCTGTTCTAAAGGGTTGACGTTGGGGAATAGGTTGAACATAGGAACGTCTGATTCTACCTTGAGTGCTTGCCAACATTTGATCTAATTCATCATTAAAGTTATCTACTGCAAATAAAGCATAACCACTTACAGGTAAATCTCTTAATAATTGTAATTGATCAAATGCACCCAAGGTAGGTAAAGACAATAAACGAATTCCAGGAACTAATAAAGTAGAACCCAATTTACGAGAATTAATCCAAGGTTGAGCTAATTTTTGAAAGCGGCGAGTATCCAAAGCATAGGTCATGGGTACAATTAAATCTACATCTCCTCTTCTGGCCCATACTTCCCAATGCTGTTGAATTTTTTGAACTCGTTCATATTCTGGTAAAGGAAAAACAGCTACAGATAAGATTAAACTTGGATTCTTTTTTCTTAATAACTGGGCTACTTCTGCGACAAAACTATTAATTTGTTCTGTCCGAAAGGCTGTCCATTTTTGCCACAACTGCCTCTGACGGGGACTAATATTAATCGGATCTACATTAGTTTCCTGTTTAAATTTTTCCCTTGCGGCTTTACCATAACCATAGGTTCTATTTACAAAAGGATTTTGAAAAGGATAACGAATATAGTCTAGTTGTAATCCATCAACTTGATAACGATTAATAATCTCGCTATACAAATTTAATAGATATTTTCTCACTTGAGGATGAGCCGGATCTAGAAAAGGTTTATTTTGACCAATGGGGATCATTTTACCCCTGTGATCATAGTTTGCCCAATCAGGATTAGCTTCTAAAACCGGACCTGGATAGTTATCATCAATACCGATAATTTGATTATGACTAGTATTACCAGCCGCAAATACCCACACCCAGGCGTGTAATTCCATCCCTCTAGTATGAGCTAATTTTACTGCTGATTTTAAAGGGTCCCAATTTTTAATTAAAGGATTTTGTGCTGGGGCAATTTGACTAGGATAAATAGTATAACTGGCGTTTACAGTTTCAAAAAATACTGTGTTAATTCCTGCTTGTTCCAATCGGTCAAAAACTTTTGCTAATCCTGCTTCATTTTTGGCGTTAACTATTGTTTCTCTATCTAACCACACAGCACGAGTTTCTGGTTGAGCTACCCGCTGATCAATTGGAAATTTTTGCCACAGGTTTAACTTTGTTTCTAACAACTGCTGACGTACTAAGGCATATTCTTTTTTGGCAATTAAAACTGGGATATTTTTGACTACTTCTCTAGCTTTGGCTAAAGTTTCATTGAAACTAGAATTTGTTGTTGGTTGAGATGATTTAACATTTCTACGACTAGATTGATTTTTTTGACTACGATTAACAGCAGCAGCTAAATAAGCACTTTCAACTCTACCAATTAAGTTTTCTAATTCTCGTTGTAAAGCTATTGCTTGTTTACGACTAATGGGTTGATTAGAAGTAGAAATAACATCAAGTTTATATTTTCTTTGTAGTAAGTCAATGTCTTGTTGAAAATTTTGTCTTGTAATTTGAGGTTTATTGATAGCGAAAGGGTTAATGTTTAGTGTTTGGTGATGATCTTGATTTGTAATTACATGAGATACTTCTAGTTTATTATCTGCATAGACTGGAGAGACTCCCCAAATATTAATTATCAATAAGTTCACATTTAAACATAGGCAACTAAATAGTCTAAATGTGATTTGATTTGGAATGTTAATCTTGTTATTCATGGTAATTGCTAATATGCAATTTAACCACTGGTGTCAACTGAGGGTAAATATGGCTGTTCTATTAGTTTCCACACTCACTGGTGTTGAGCATCTTGAGATGACTTTCGCTATGAGCAAGATTTAGTTTCTTGGGGGATACAGACATTACCTGAAGTTGACACTAATGGCAATTTAACAACTGTTTAAAATCGAACAGTCAACAGTAAATAGTAAGCAGTACAACCTAGTAGGTGATCACCGTTAACTCTTTACTGACAACAAGTATTAATTAAATCTTCGACTCCTGCCACTGGTAATATTACGGTATTTAGTTGTTCAGATACTTCCGTGACACCCATATCGTCCAAAAATATTAACTCTCCATGTTTTAACATCACACTTGGTAATAAAATTCCATCACCTAAGTTTTCTCCTTGGAGATGAAATAATAAATCATGCCCGGTTAATAATCCTGTTACACTGATACTTTGCCCCCAATAATTACTAGATAAGGCTCGCATATTCACTTCTAAACCTTCTACTTTATTCAACTGTTCTACTAATGGTTTAAAAGCTATTTCTACTGCATTACCAACTACCCAAGTTAACTTTTTAGGAGATGATATTTTGGCTGGTAATAATTCTTGAGCTACATGAGTAAACTCTTGAATAAATAAGCGAATTGAACCTACACCATTGGCAATTTGAGGATATTCTTCATATTCTGTTTCACTGGGTAATTCTTCCCCAGCTATTAAAAACCATTCATCTGCTAACCAGGCTACATGAGAGTTAAATTTCTGTTGAAATTCTTGACAGAGTAATTTAACTTGGGATATCACTTCTTTGGCTTTTTCTCTAGTTACAGGTACAAGTTCATCTTCTTGGGGGCGAAACTTTGTTAAACCCACGGGAACAACTGCTATTGAGGCAACTGCTGGTATATTTCCTGTGTGAAAATATGTTAAATCTCTGAGGGTTGTTTCCAAATGCTTACCATCATTAATACCAGGACAAACGACTACTTGGGCGTGAATTTGTAAACGTCTGTCTTGAAACCATTTAATTTGTTCTAATATCTGTCCTGCACGTTGATTTTTTAAGAGTCTAATTCTCACTTCAGGTTCTGTTGCATGAACAGATACATAGAGAGGTGATAACCGCATTTGTTCTATACGCTGCCACTCTTTTGCTGGTAAGTTCGTTAAGGTTAAATAAGAACCATATAAAAAACTCAGACGATAATCATCATCTTTAAAATATAAACTCGATCTTTTCCCTGGTGGTTGTTGATCAATGAAGCAAAATGGACAGTGATTATTACACTGAATTAAACCATCAAATAAGGCTGTTTCAAACTCTAAGCCTAAGTCATCATCATAATCTTTTTCAATTTCAAGATGATGGGTTTTACCAAGTGTATCTAATACTTCTAATTCTAAAATTTCATCTGCACACAAAAACTGATAATCAATTAAATCTCTAGGTTGAGTACCATTAATCGCCACAATTGCATCACCAGGTTCAAAACCAATTTCTTCTGCAATTGATTCAGGCATAACTTTAGTAATTTTTGCAGGATTAATAATCATTGGTGAATGGTGAATGGTGAATGGTGAATGGTGAATGGTGAATGGTGAATGGTGAATGGTGACTGGTGAATGGTGATTGGTGATTGGTGACAACTGATAACTGATAACTGATAACTGATAACTGATAACTGATAACTGACAACTGATAACTGATTTACCCTTGCCAACCGTTAGCGATCGCCACTAAAATCGCTATACCAAAAGCTAGTCTATACCAAACAAATACAAAGGTATTTTTAGTTTGTAAATAGCGAATTAAAAATGCAATTGATAGATAAGAAAAAATAAATGTGGAAACAATGCCAATTACTAACAGTAAAACTATGTTATCTGGTAATTGTCCTGCTTGAAAATCTTGGAAGATTCTCAGACTTTTATATAAGGTAGCTACAGTGAGGGTGGGAAAACCTAACAAAAATGAAAACTTGGCGGCTGTATCACGTTCTAAACCCAAAAATAGTGATGTTGTTAAGGTTGAACCAGAACGAGAAGTTCCGGGAATTAAGGCTAAAGTTTGTCCTAATCCTACTAGAATACCGTCCTTAATTTGCAAGCGATCAAAACCACGTTTTCGAGTACCTATTTTTTCAGCTAATCCAAGTAATATTGCCATGATGACTGACATTATAGCAATAATTAAGGCACTATCAGGTAAAACATCTTTTAAGAAAAAACCAAAAATCAAAGCTGGCATTGTACCAACGGCAATTCCTACCATAATTTTCCATTCTTCGTTTTCCCAGTCTTTGGATTGAAATGCTGTGATTGCTCCTTTAACAATAGTAGTAATTAAATCCCTGAAATACCATAATATGGCGATGACACTACCAAATTGAATCGCATCTACAAAGTCTTTTGCTCCTAGTTCTTGCCAACCAAATACTCTGGTAAAAATTAGTAAATGTGCTGTGCTGCTGATGGGCAAAAATTCCGTAATTCCTTGCACAATACCTAATATAAATGCTTGCAGCCATTCCGGGGTCAGTGTCTCTGCATTTTCTGACACGGTTAGCAGTGGAGATGATAGTAAATTTATACTACATAGTTCTAAAATTGTGGTCATTAACTATACTCCCAAAATGGATTCGTAATTCTAGCAAATTATTTAACTTAATCCATGATTATGAGGTGTTTTCTGGAAAAGATTTTGGAGATAGGTGTGTGAGGGGGAGTTGGGGTGAGGGGAAAATTAACTCTTTAATACTCTCAATCTAACATCAGGAAAGCATCAAAAGCCTCATTTTATCCACTGACCATAAGTACATTAGCACAATCTCTGTCACCACAATGACAATTTTCTCCATGCACCCTGCACCCTGCTCTCTGCACCCTGCACCCTGTTCCCTCATTTTGCACAACCACTGACTTTTGACTTCCGTGAAGCGGTACTAGTTACTAAATGATCACTAACTCATGTATAATCAAAATGCCCCTGGGGGGGATTTAACGGTGTGATATTGTAGATAAGTAAAGTTTAGTAACAAATATTAAAAATTTTGATTAATCATACGTTGTCATCCTACACTACAGCAAACTCTTCTATAGAAACTAATCTAAAACCTACTAGCACTCAGCACGTAGGCATTAAAAAATTAGAGTCTACACTTACCCTATCGCCTTCTCTACCAAGCACCAGGAAGGTTCGACAGAGTTGGTTGATATTTGCAGCAGCAGTGTTTTTAGTCTCTGTTCCAGTATTTATAGAAGCGCCTCTAGTGCGATCGCTACCAAGTTTGAGTTTAGGGATCACAGGGTTTTGGATTTGGCTGAGTTTAAAATTAATGTCGCGTCCTCAAACCTATTTATGGGGAGACTTACTATTAGGCTTTAGCTGGAGTTGGCTCACAGGTGCTATTTATTGGGGTTGGTTACGTTGGGAACCTTTGTTCCATTTACCTGTAGAGTCTATTGGTTTACCCTTTGCTATTTGGTGTCTGTCCAGAAACTGGGGTAAGGTCGGAAATTGGTTCTATTTGGGTTCTCTGTTCGGTACTGTTTTAACTGATTTGTATTTTTACCTTGTAGATTTATTACCCTACTGGCGACAAATTATGAGAACGGATACTCAAGGAGCTTCACAAATCTTAAAAAATGCTTTAGCTCAAGTGCAAACACCTTGGGGAGAAAGCTGGGCAATTGTACTAGCACTGGCATTATTAACAGTAGGACTATTATCCCTAGGGAAACAACAACGTCATTGGTATGCTTTCAGTGGCGCAGTTTTGAGTACGATTTTAGTAGATAGCCTATTTTTGGTAGCTGCAATTGCTGCTTAAAATTGCTATCCCAAAAAAAGCAAAAATCCAGTAATAAATGTTTACAAAGTAAAGTTTAAAAAAAATCCCTAACGTGGTAAAAGCAGATAAATACTCAAGAATCAAATTCTCAGACAGCTAAGTTGGAAAGTTCACTAAGCTGTATATTAGTTTGTGGTGACTGCTGTGTATTGATTCAGCTATCAGCCATTAAACAAAGTATCAAGTTAGAGGTAACAAATAATTGCTCAAAATCTGAGAGAATCAGATTTGAGAAATTACTACAGCAGACTTCTAACCTATACCGATAGTTGAGAACCTGTAGTTAAAAACTTTTATTTCTGTTGTGATGGAAAGAGGTAGAAAATCGTGAAAAGATTATTACGTTTATTAACAGTTTTTAGTTTGTTAATTGGTTGTTGGGGATGGTTAGGAACAACCCAAACAGCCCAAGCTGTTAATTTCAGTAACTTGAACTGGCCACAAGTATCTGTAATGGCAATTGCACGACAAAACAAGGCAGATGCAAAGCTAGGAACAGAATTTGGTAAAAAACTGGATTTGAACAACACCAACATTGCCGCTTTCCAACAGTATCCAGGGATGTACCCCAACTTAGCCAGTAAAATCATTAAAAATGCTCCTTACGAAAAAGTAGAGGATGTATTCAACATTCCTAACTTGAGTGAGCGTCAGAAAAAGACTCTAGAAACTCATTTAGAGAACTTAACAGTTACAGATTATCAGCCAGAATTCAACGAAGGAGATGATCGTTTCAACAACGGTATCTACAGATAATCCATTTTTTTAATTGGCAATGGGGCATGGGGCATTTATAAATGGGGCATGGGGCATTGGTAAAAATTTTTTAAATCTTTTTCTCCCTATCTCTCACCCCATCACCCTATCACCCCACCTTCTCCTGAATGACTCCTTGAACTCCTGATTCCTTGAACTCCTTGAATTTATTAGATATTCCTCACCAATTTGATGTTGTAGTAGTCGGTGCTGGTGCTGCTGGGCTATACACAGCACTGTGTCTACCAGAATCTTTAAGTGTAGGCTTAATTACTAAAGAAACTGTTACTATTTCAGCTAGTGACTGGGCCCAAGGTGGTATTGCGGCTGCGGTTGCGCCTGAAGATTCACCCACACTGCATATTGAAGATACTTTAAAAGCGGGTGCTGGGTTGTGTGAAGCTGAGGCTGTAGAATTTTTAGCTGAACAAGCTCCCAATTGTATTCAATCTTTAGTCAACTTGGGTGTTGCCTTTGATCGTCATGGTAATTCCTTAGCTTTAACCCTAGAAGCTGCTCATTCCCGACATCGGGTTCTCCATGCAGCAGATACCACAGGTAGAGAAGTGACTACTACTCTCACTGCTCAGGTGTTACGCCGTCAAAATATCCAAGTCATTCAACAAGCTTTGGCTTTGTCTTTGTGGATAGATCCAAAAACAGGCCACTGTCAAGGAATTAGTCTGTTTTATCAAGGGAAAGTCATATGGTTAAAAGCTGGATCTGTGGTTTTAGCTACTGGTGGTGGTGGCCAAGTATTTGCCCAAACGACTAACCCAGCAGTAAGTACAGGTGACGGAGTTGCTATTGCTTGGCGGGCTGGAGCAATTTTACGTGATTTAGAATTTGTCCAATTTCACCCTACAGCACTGTTCAAACCAGGTAGGTTTTTAATTAGTGAAGCAGTTAGAGGTGAAGGGGCGCATCTAGTAGATGATCAAGGACAACGTTTTGCTTTTGATTATGATCCAGCCGGTGAACTTGCACCACGAGATGTGGTGAGTAGAGCTATCTTTAGTCATCTACAAAATACCGGTGAGGATCTCGCTACAGCCCATGTTTGGTTAGATATGCGTCCTATTCCCACTGATAAAATTCGTCAGCGGTTTCCTAATATTATTAAAATTTGCCAATATTGGGGTGTTGATGTTTTTACTCAACCTGTACCTGTAGCTCCAGCGGCTCATTATTGGATGGGTGGTATAGTTGCAGATGTACAAAATCGGACTAATATTCCTGGTTTGTATGCAGTGGGAGAAACTGCCAGTACGGGTGTTCATGGAGCAAACCGTTTAGCTAGTAATTCTTTGTTAGAGTGTATTGTGTTTGGGGCGCAAACTGCTGATCTTCAAAGGCAGGTTTTAGAGTATTCCTCAGTTCAAAAGTCTTTAATTACACCTGAGTCTGTTGCTTGTGTTTTATCTGATGATCAATGGCAACATCAAAAGAGCTTTTTAGAAGAGATCCGAGAAAATGTATCTCGTTTAGTGTGGCAAAGTGCAGGTATTTGTAGAGAAAAATCTAATTTAGAGGAAGCGATCGCCACCATTACATCTTGGCAAACGGATTTTGCTAATTTACCCTTAAGTGAATTCCTAAAAAGTTTACATCCTGGAGAAGTTGCTAGTTTCAATTTAGCTGAAATTGATAAATTCTTACGTCTTTGGGCAGAAACACAAAATTTATTGGATGTAGCCTATTTAATTCTCAAAAGTGCGGCTTTTAGAACTGAAAGCAGAGGTGGACATTATCGTCTAGATTATCCCCAATCTCATCCTGATTGGCAAGTACACACTATGATTCAAAGTCATCATTGGTGGAAATCTTAATCAGTTATCAGTTTTCAGTTATCAGTTATCAGTTATCAGTTTTCAGTACATCTAGCTGAAGCAAGAGTCTTGAAATTAGGAATATTCTATTCTCTTTCTTGTATACTCTGAAAAGGGCAGACTTTAGACCACATTTTTTGGTAAAAATTAGCCAGGGTGCAGGGAGAAATAATCCTAGCGTGTACCACTACCAAAATTACTATCCGGTGCGCCATAGTTAGGTAGAACATAAGCATTTTGATCTCTATACTTTATATGTTCAGTGGCTAATGTATAATCATCTACTTTGAGTCTGTAATGACTTGTGTGCAAGTATATTGTTGTAGTAACTAATGCTAAAATAGCGACTACACATAATACCACTATACTGCTGATTCTTATTTTTGCATCTATTGAACTCAGTAAACTGACTAGCATATATTTTTGTTCCTAATCTAAATACTTACTTCTTCTTATTACTGTTTTAGTCAATGGCTGATATCAACTTTTGCCTATTAAAAAACTAAGATACTTACATAGCTAATCTGAATTAAATGAAAAGGTTGCAAAAATTACCCGCTTAAGAATCTGATACTTCTATGTCAATTGAATTCCTGATCATATTTCTTTATGTTTATTTACAAAACAGAAGTATTCTATTTATTCTAAGTTGCCATAAACTTGTCTCCCAGTTATTACCTGAAAAACAATGAATTAAGTTTCCCTTAATGTTAAATTAATTTTTTAGTAATGTTATTAAACTTTTCGTCAACCGAAAAATGATAATCTTAACAAAGTTCCATGATTTTTTACTTTAATATTTACTAAGTGATTATTTACAACAATAATACTAACAAAAGTTGATTTACTTATGTATATCTGATTGAGATTTTTGTATTTTTTTACAAAATTTTATAAATTATCATTAATTTTTGTATCGCAAATGTCAGTTACCAGTTACCAGTTATCAGTTACCAGTTATCAGTTACCAGTTAGCAGTTACCAGTTAGCAGTTACCAGTTAGCAGTTACCAGTTAGCAGTTACCAGTTATCAGTTACCAGTTACCAGTTATCAGTTACCAGTTATCAGTTACCAGTTAGCAGTTACCAGTTAGCAGTTACCAGTTAGCAGTTACCAGTTAGCAGTTACCAGTTATCAGTTACCAGTTACCAGTTACCAGCTATCAGTTATCAGTTACCAGTTATCAGTTACCAGTTACCAGTTACCAGTTAGCAGTTACCAGTTATCAGTTATCAGTTACCAGTTATCAGTTACCAGTTACCAGTTACCAGTTAGCAGTTACCAGTTATCAGTCACTAATCACCAATCACCAGTCATCGGTAGCCAAAGCTAGTTAATGTTACAGGTTTTGGGGTGACAACTTGTTGATAAAGTTCTTGCAATCGAGTTACATTATCGTTGAGAGTGTAGCGTTCTAAAACACGATTTCTAGCCTTATGACCTAAAAGAATAGTTAATTCTGGATGATCTCTAAATAAAGGCAAAAGGGTACGTAGTTGAGATGTAACTGCCTTTGTATTTAAAACTACTCCAGCACCTTTTTCTAACACTTCTCCATCTGCACCGACATCAGTGGCTAAACAAGCTAAACCACAAGACATAGCTTCTAACAAAGATAAAGATAAACCTTCAACTAAAGAGGGTAAAATAAATACATCTGCACCTCTTAAAATTTCTATTCTTCTGTCTTCACTAGCAACAAATCCTAACCAAATAATTCCATATTCTGGCCCATAAAAAGGCTCTAGGGATGATCTTAATATCCCATCACCAACTATTAATAATTTACTGCTTTCTCCCATATCAGACTGTTTCCAAGCCTTGAGTAGAGATTCCACATTCTTTTCAGGAGCGATTCTACCTTGGTAAACAAATAAACGTTCTGCTTTAAATTCTTGCTTGATATCAGAAGTACCAGGAGAATATTTAACAGTATCTACCCCGTTAGGAATAATAGCTATTTTTTCTTCTCTTACACCCATTTTGACTAATAATTCTTTTTGAATTTGGGAGAAAATAATTACTTGATGATAATTATCTAAAAAAGGTGCATATAATTGATAAGTCAAAAGTTGAGTTCCAGATATCAATTTTGCGCCTTTACCAGCAAAAGCTGTGTGAAAAGTTGCAATTAGGGGTAGGTTTAGTTCTTCACAAATTTCTGGTAAAACAAAATCTAAGGTGGAGAGAGTCAGAGAAGCATGAACGATATCTGGTTTTATTTCTCTGAGAGATTCTGTTAAAACCTTAGTGGCCTTTAATGTAGGAATTGTATAAACCTGAGACTTATAAAGAAAAGGAAGAGGAACTTCTTTAAAGTTTGGCCATTTGTCTGATTCTGATTCCTCTTGAGCAAAGTGGAGAAAACTGACTTCATGTCCCCTATCTAATAATCTATTTGTAATTTCTCTTCCGTAGGTGACATTACCACAAAAGGGTGTTTTTTTTCCAATCCAGGCTATACGCATTCTTTAATTAATGGTGAAGAAAAGCGGGTTTATAATATTGAGAAGTCAGAATTCAGAAGTCAGAATATTTGATCAATCAGCATTTAACGAGAATTATTTGCTGACTAACTACTGAAAACTGATAGCTGAATCCTTAAATTTATATTTCTATAATTAGCTGTTTTAATTCTGTCATACTTGCCGATTATTTGTGCTTAAAAACCAATATTAACTAGGAAGTTGATTATGGTTTTATTTTCGGCTTTTCTAAGTTGTATATTTTGGTAATAATCACAACTCAAAATTTGAGGATCATGTTTAGTTTGATCCAGAGCAAGTATTTCTTGAATTTAGGCTTGCCTAAGTTTACCATGAAAACCAATTACAGCATGATCATGATTAATTATCTCTAATGTGATAACTGTTCATGGGAATTATACCAGGTCAGGATACCTGCTAAAAATACTATTAGTGCTAAACCAAAAAACACTGACTGTATACCTAGAAAGGTTTCTGCTAAACCTGCTAATGCGAGAGGCAATGATAGGGCAATGTTGATGACATTATTTTGTAATCCAAATACTTTACCACGCATCTCTGGCGGTGTTTCGGTTTGAATTGCTGTTTGCATGGGGATACCGACTAATGCACCAAAGACACCAACTAGGGTAATAAAGGGTAAGACGAACCAGAGTTGAGTTGTAAAGAAGGAAATACAGACTAATGATCCTGCCATACCTAAACAACCCCATAAACTTAGCTGTCTGTAAGCAAAACCTTGACCAAATTGACCGAGAATGGCTGCACCAGCGGCAATACCAACACCAGCAGAGGCGAGCAAAAAGCCAAATTGTGATGCTTTTAGATTGGGAATAATTTCTGCCATGCGAACTGCAAGAACAGTTAAAGCTGCGAAGATAGAAAATAAGATAGTTAGTTGTAATAAAGCATTACGAATACGACGGTTTTCTTTCAGGTAAATTAAACCATCACGAAGGTCAGAAAATACATGGGGGAACTCTGTTTCTGGAGGATGGGGTTTTTCATTTGTTTTGAGTAGTAATAGGATCATTCCGGCAATTGCATAACTACCACCAACCAAAATTTCTTTCCCTAGTCCACCACTACCACCTAATGTTGCCCAAATATTATCTGCTAAAACTAAAACCGGTTCTCCCACTGCAAAACCCACAATTACTGAAGCCATCATTGTCGTTGTATATAAAGAATTGGCTGAGAGTAAATGTTGTTCTTCAACTATTAAAGGTATAGTTGCTTGTTCGGCTGGGGCGAAAAATTGAGTAAATGTAGAAACTAAGAAAGTAACAGCTAAAATCACTAAAAATCCCACTGGTAAAACACCCACTGGTTGCCAGTCACGGGTGAACCAAATTAAGAAGGGAATCACTAAAACTAAAATACCACGCCAAATATTTGATGATACTAATACAGCCTTTTTTGACCAACGATCTACAAATACCCCTGCTAAAGAACCAAATACAACTGCGGGAATTGTAAATACCATCATCAGGGCTGATACCCAGGCACTAATACTTTGACCACTATGTTGAAATTCGCTGTTAATCAAAGCAATCATCAACACTAAATATACTTTATCGGCTAATTGACAGAAAATTTGTCCACCCCAGAGAGCGATAAAATTGGGGTTTTTTAATACCGGAAAAAATCCTGTTTTTTGTTCTGATTGAGATTGATCATTTCCACTTGAACCTGAACCATGATTTTCTGATGTTGCTAATTCATCTATTTGTAAATTATCCTGGGCATAATTTTTGGGAATATTCTCACCATTACTCGTGAATAATTGATCTGAATTAGACGGTGTTGGCTTTTGCTGATCACTCTCGGCTTTTTCAGTGGTCAATTTTGGATTTTTAGAAACATCACTAACAGATGCTTCTGGGAGATTTTGTTGACTATTTTGAGAATAGGCAGCAGAACGTAAATGACTGGGTGTTTTGGTTTCTGATGCTCTATTTTTCTTTTTAGCTTGGTTTGATGATGAGGAATGGTTTTTTCTATCTAAATCAGACGATTGCATCATGGTTCGCGGCAAAGTAAGAATCTATTAAAGTGGCAGAGCGAATAGGGCGACCCAGATGATACTGAGCGTACTGGCGCAAAATCTGCTCGACAGTTAACCAACCAGAATTGGCTGCTGCTTCTATTTGCATTATCTCTGGTTGGGACAAATATTGGAGCATTTTTAGTTCTTTTCTGTCTAAGCGGTGAGAGATTTTGGGTAGGTCTTGGAGATGAAAAACCCTTTCATAGTTAAGTTCTGGGGAATTTTCCATCTCTGAATAATGATCTTGAGCCTGTGTTTGTTGTTCTGTGCGTTTTCTTAGCTGTTCCCAGGCTTGTAAACAAACTGCTCCCCCAGCTGTGATGCTAAAACCTACTTGCCAGTTAGGGTTGTGGGAGTCTGGGGATAGGGGGTGCTGGGTTAAGCAGCAAAATTGTACTTGGGGAGCTATTCCTGCTAAAGCTAAAAGGTGAAATACTCCCTGAGCTAAATGGGCGACTACACTCGTACTTTTTGGTAGTGCTTCTAAACGTTGTAGATGTTCGTTTAGTAATTCATAGAGTTCTTCTTGAGGATAGTCGCTTAAAGCTTGACATAACACTATTTCTGCTAAGTATTGACTAGCTGCTAATTTTCCTAAGTCTTTGCTTAAACCCGGATAAGTTTTAATAATTTCGGCTTGGGCAATTCGAGCGAGGCTTGGTTTACCTGGTTGTGATGACTTTCCTGGGGAAATGAGTAATTCATTGACGACAAACATTGCACTTCTACCACCCAACTGAGAATTATGCTTCCGTGAACCAGGGGCGATCGCTCTAATTAGTCCCATTTCTTTAGTTAATATCGTAATTATTTTATCTGTTTCTCCTAGTGCCTGGCTTTTAAGATTTATACCTGTAGCTTGGTAAGTTCTAGTCATTAGTCATTAATTAGGGTTTGCAGCAAAAAGTGATGGAGGAAGGGAACAGGGAATAGGGAATAGGTAACAGGTAACAGGTAACAGGTAAAAAATTTTCTCCCCCTCACCCCCTCTTCCCCTCACCCCCTCTTCCCCTCTTCCCCTCTTCCCCTTCCGAGCGATCGCGTTGTCTAAGTAATTCCATCCCTCTAGATGTACCTAATCTAGTTGCACCAGCTACAATTAAGTCAATAGCATCTTCATGGGTACGAATCCCTCCAGATGCTTTTATACCCAATCTTCCTTTAGCTAATTCTTTTAATAAGCGCACATCTGCTATCGTCGCTCCTCCATTCCAACCTGTGCTGGTTTTTAGGAAAGCTGCTCCCGCATCCATTGCTATATCTGCTGACAATTTTTTCTCAGCATCTGTTAATAAACTGGTTTCTAAAATTACTTTGACGGTGATTCCCGTTTCTTCGCAAATTGTGGCAATTTCTCGATGTAATTCGTCAGTTTTACCTGCTTTTAGCCAACCTAAGTTAATCACTAAGTCTAACTCTGTTGCGCCGTTTTCCACTGCTTCTTGAGCTTCGTATAACTTAACGTCCGAGGTTGTACTACCAGTGGGAAAACCTATCACAGTACAAACTTTGGGGTTTTTGTTATGCAGCAATTCCGCAGCTTGTTTAACATAACAAGGATGAATACAAACTGCTGCAAAGTTAAATCTGTATGCTTCTTCACACCATTTTTCAACCTGCTCTGGGGTAGTAGTTGGTAACAGCAGGGAGTGATCTATAAATGGCGCAATATCAATGTTGGGGTGGTCTGCTGCCATTGTTTATTTTACCAGTTAGGTATTAAGTAATCGTGCAAAATCAATTTCATAATGTAGAAGAGGGAACAGGTAATAGGTGAGGAATACAGGGAGTTCTGTTTTCAATTAATAGGTGCAATTTATTTTGGTTGGGTACTTATTAACCTTTATTAAAAGTTAATATGTTCTGTTCCTATTAAATCATATTTTCAATCAGCAACACCTAAACTATGTATGGTTGATGGTAAATCTATATTGTTTACTTGAGGATTAAGAAATTTGGCGTTGCTGCTAACAGGGTATAGTTTTAGATTTTGGATTTTGGATTTTAGATGATTAGAACTCATTGTTAATATAACTATTCGCTGTTAAGAGTTCCTGCCTGAATCGTAATTTCATCCCTTAATTCAGCAATACCAGAAATTCTAGTATACTTTGAGCTAATGCTTGAGACGCTAAATAAGGTACACCGTTACCTACTGTTTTAAACATATTCGTAAGTGACATATTTTCTGGCAGGATAAAATTAGCTGGTAGTGATTGAATTGCTAAAGCTTCAGCTACAGATATCCGACGAATTTTATAAGGATGTAAATGTACTTCATTATTACCATAACAAGCTGTAGGAGAATAACGCCATCTATGTAATCTTTTAAATGATTTCCGTGAATCATCACCTTCATCTATAGTTGTAAATTTTGTGATAGCTGATCTGGGTTGAAAATAATGTTTTCCATTCGGGTGATGAACAACGTTATTTTTTAAAAACCAATATTCAACGGTTAATTCTTGAGGAATATTCTCTGGACAATGAGTGACACTGTTTTCTTGAAATGGTTCAGTTTTTAACCAAGGATATGCTAATATTTTATTTTTATGATTTTTAATATATTCAAGCCAAGGGAAATTAAAATTATCTGTATGATCTGTTATTAATTTATCTTGGATTAAATTTCTGTGAACCCCAATTAAAATAATTCTCTCTCTATCTTGGGGTACTCCATATTCAATTGCATTAATTAACCTTTCTGTTAAAATATAACCTGCTCGTTGTAATTGCTGTTTTAAAGATTCATAAAATAACCGATGTTTTTTGGTTTTCCATAAACCTTTAACATTTTCAAATAAAAAGAAGTCAGGTAATTTCTGACAAATTAATTGAATATAAGCTAATGAAAGTTGACCGTTTTCACCTAAATGACCTTTATTTTTACCACCTACTGAAAAATCAGGACAAGGTGGGCCACCAATAAAACCGATTATAGGATTTTGTTTTCGAGCATCTTGAATTAATTCCTGTAATTTTTGTGCTGCATTTCCTTGAATTAATTTACCTACATCTGCATCTTCTCCTTGATGATATCCATATTCAGGTTCTGGAAGTTTTAACATTTCCCGTGCATAGCGATAAGCTGACATAAAAGGGGGAAATATTTCGTTAACATAGGCAATTTTATAACCTGTAGTTTCAAAACCCAAATCTAAAAAACCTGCACCTGCAAAGAAAGAAAAAATAGTAGGATATTCAATCATAATGTTAAATCGTAACTCGTTTCCAGTCTCTGATTGGAAATGCTAGAGAGAGGTTCTACCTCAACTATACTTTTAGGACTTACGCAAAAATTCTCCCCAACTCCCATTTCTCTGTGTTCTCTGTGTTCTCTGTGGTTCGATATTCCGTGAATCTTGTATAAGTCAATAATAATTAAACTCAATAATTTTACCATAAAATTATGTTACTCATGCTACTCAAAAATCAATTAATAGTGTATAATTACTCATAAAGAAATTTTTTCCTGTTGAGTATCAAAATGACTATAGCACCAGGAATATTAGTTGGCGGACATTATCGAATTATTACACCTTTGGGCAGTGGTAATTTTGGTGAAACTTTCTTAGCTGAAGATACCCATGCTAAAAATCGCAAATGTGTAGTGAAAAAGTTTAATTTTTCCAGCAACAATCCAGCGGTTTTTCAGAAAGCAAAAGACTTGTTTAAAAGAGAAGCAGATGTTTTATATCAATTAAGCAGTTTGTCTGATCATCATTATGTACCACACTTTTTTGCCTTTTTCAATGAAGGACACGAATATTACTTGGTAGAAGAATGGATTAATGGACATACCCTTGATGAGGAATTACAAAGTAAGCAAAAACTTACAGAAGATGAGGTTGTAGATTTATTAGAAGAAGTTCTGAAAGCTCTACAATTTATTCACCGTCAAGGAATGATTCACAGAGACATCAAACCAGAAAACTTGATGAGGAGAAATCAGGATGGCAAAATAGTATTGATTGACTTTGGTGCAGTTAAAGAAGAGGTAGCAAAATCAAAAGTAGTTAATACTTTAAATCAGATACCCAATAAAGCGACGCAAATTTTCACAGAAGGTTATGCTCCTCCAGAACAACGTCAGGGAAGTCCAGAACCGAATAGTGATATTTATGCTTTAGGTATAACAGCTTTGCAATTGTTAACTGGTTTAGAACCTAAAGATTTGAAAGATCAAAGAACTGGTAAGATTACTTGGCCTAGTGGTATTGAAGTTAGTCAAGAGTTTGCCAATATTTTAGAAAAAATGGTTTCTGAAGAGCATTGGAAACGTCCTCAATCAGCAGGAGATGTACTTAAAAATATTGATGAATATAGACAAACTAAAATAGTATTATTTGGAGTTCCTTCATCAGGATCTAAACCTTCCCACATTGGCAATCAAAAAAGTATCAGTTCTGTTTGGCTGTTTGCAAGTTCAGGATTTATAGTAGCCTTGGTGTTTTCGGTAATCTCATTTGCAACAGTCAAGACTCTATTTAATCCTGTAACCGATCCATCTGATACAACCCAAGAAACAGAGAAAACTCCAACAATAACCCCTCAAGAAACTCCTTCTTCATCACCAAAGAGAGTAGATACAACCCAAGAAACAGAGAAAACTCCAACAATAACCCCTCAAGAAACTCCCTCTTCATCACCTAATGCAGCGGATACTGGAGAGAGCAAAAAAGTATGTCCACCTATCTTAGCTCCAGGGCAAAAGCGTTGTTAAATAACACATCATTACTAATCTTGCAAAGTATCAAAATGTAGAATATACTACAAATGTTTCGCTTAAGGTTTGTTGTCAAAAATATCCACGAGTTAAATCCAAAATTATGAAACTTAAACACATTGTATCTGTTTTGGCAGCTTCTACACTTTCTCTAGGATTTGCTGCTGTTCTTAATACACCCACTCAAGCTGCTTCAGATTATAGTTTTGCTTGTGTAAAAGCTAATGATGGTGTTTGGACTACTGTTTTTAAAAGTTCACGCAGAGAAGGAAATTTTATTCGCTGGACTTCTGATTTTGGTTCAGCAGCTGATTATACTCGTAAGCAACGCTGTCTAGAGGTAAGTAATCGTCTCAATAGTTATGTTCAGCAAGGACAGTTTTACTTAACTCATGGCAAACATAAGGAAAATAATTATCCTATCATTTGTCGTACAGATGGTGAAGGAAAGGGATGTAAAGGTTTAGTTTACACTCTAGATCCCAATAGTCGTCAGAAACCAGCACAAGTGCTTAAAGAATTACTTGAACTTGTGGGTAGTGATTTTACCAAAACTCCTGTTACTGCAACAAGTTGTCCTTTATATGTTAATGTCAAATCTTTCATTCAAGGTAGTTCTCCAGCTGCTAAATATGTTTGTAGTTCTCGATAGTTATTGAAAAGTATTTAGATTGAGATACTACTGAAATAATGAAACCTATCCTATCCTTGATCTTTAGTTTAACCTGTGTGTGTACATCAGTTATTGGTATATCCACTCAGGTTATTATTTCTACTGCTGTTGGACAACAAATACAGAAAAAACCTCAATCATTAACAGAAACTGAAGTTAATAATATAGCTAAAAGCATTACCGTTAGAATTTTTACTAAAAATCCACAAACTCAGCAAGAATGTAGTAGCTCTGGATTTATTGTTAACAAACAAGTTATTACTTCTGGAAATGCTAATAATCAAACTAAATCTTACAAATATCAAGTCTTAACTAACAAGCACGTAGTGGATGATTTGAAAAAATCTGAAATTCCTATCCAAATTCAAACTGCTAGTAATAATGAAATTTATCCAGCTTTTATAGATGAACAAGTAAATTTTCAAAATAATGATTTAGCATTACTAGGTTTTGACAGTTCTGTTGAATATCAAAAATCTAAATTAGGTAATTCATTAAAATTGCGACCAGACAATCGGGTTTTTGTAGCAGGATTTCCTGGTGAATTTGGTTCATGTGATCGTTCTAAATTTACAATTAAAAGTGGTGTAATAGCTCCTTTTTTAGATATGTTATTAAATAGAAAAACCTTAATTGGAGGTTATAGCATTGGATATGATAATGATACCAAAAGGGGTTCTAGCGGCGGTCCAGTTTTAGATTCATTTGGTGAAGTAGTTGCTATAAATGGTAGAGGTAAATCAACTATAAAATCAGTATTTGTTAACGCACCTGATCCATATAAATTTTCAGATGGTAGTCAACCAGATCCAAAGATAAAACCATTCATGAGTCATTTTGCTTGGGGAATTCCTATAGAAACATATATTCAGAGGATTGAACAAATTCGCTCACAAGATAAAAATAGTAACCTAGGAAAAGAAGACAGACAAGAAAATAATAAATCTTTTACAGGAGCAACAGATAATCAAAAAAGAGGAGATAATATAAAAACAAACCGGATAGATATTGCTGTATTGTTTTTCGTGATCGTATTATTTTGTATTACTATTTACATAGTTTATATATCCTTTAATCCTCAAACAAAATCTCCACTATCTACAAACCCTAAACGGCTAAAAACTCAAGGTGATGTTGATGAAAATAATCAACAACAAGTAAGTACTAAAGAAAATATTGAAAAAAATAATAAATCAACAAATGCTGAATATGGTAAAGGAGATCAAGGAGAAAAAGAAGTAAATTTTGAGTTCAAGATATGGACTGATAGTAAGTTGAAAACCTTTACAGGAAAAATAAATTATACAACTTATGGAGAAGAAACTGATAATAAACAAGGAAAAATTTGATATCTATACTATTAGATAACTTCATTAAATCCATACTTTGATATATTCCAGCATACGCATAGAGGGGGGAATTTATAGTTATGCAAATACGTCGGATTGCCAGAAAAATACTAATTCCATTCTTGTTAACGTTAATAATAGTGAAAGTTGTAGGTTGTACTAGTTCTTTACCTTTACCGGATATTCGACCAAATCCTACACCGACTCCAAAAGTTACATCCTCTAGACCTCGACCAAAAACTATTGAAGATATCGCTAAAAAGACAACAGTTTTTATCACTGGAAGAGGAGAACCTGGTTCTGGTGTAATAGTTGAAAAAGATAAAAATACAAATACTTATTATGTTCTCACCGCTAAACACGTCGTGGGGATAAAACCTGAACAGGGAGAACGTGACTATATTATTCAAACTCCAGATAATCAAGAGCATATAGCTGCTACTAGTGATAATTATGACGAAAAGGTTATCAAATTAGATGATGCTGATTTAGCTCTTATAGAGTTTACTGCTGAAGAAAATCAAATATATGAAGTTGCTCCACTAACAAATTCATTATCTTCTTCTATCCCTGTTTATGCTTTTGGATGGACTAGTTGTTTAAAAGATGATGCTAGTCTTGATAAGCAATTTCAACAAACTAAAGGTGGAATATGTGAATTGAGAGAAGATGACGAGCATGGTTGGGATATTCGCTATACTAATAATATGGATATTCGCTATACTAATAATATTGTTAAACAACTTAGTGGTGGCCCTATATTTGATGAAATAGGACGAGTTGTTGCAATTCAAGCTGCATTTGCGACAGTGGGAGAAAAAGAAGTTGGTTGCAACACCATACCTAAAAACCCTGATAATAAGTATTCTGATGCTTTAGGTGTTTCTGTAGAAAAAAATATTCACGCTTTAAACTCAAAACTATTAGAGAAGCAATCTAATAACAAGCGATATAAGAAAAGTCTATTTATTAAATTAGATGTTGATTCTAAGACAGCAAAGAATCCTAACACTAAGGTAAAATGCCGTCAACCTCCTAAAAGATGTCCACCTATATTACCTCTAGGAGAAGAAAAGTGTATGAGTGAGTTCAGATAAAGGACTTTTGGAGTAATATCGTTTCCGGATGCATCGGTATTATTCCTTAAATAGGGTTTGCAGCAAAAAGTCTTGTAGCGGAGACAGGTGACTCTTGACAGTTTCAAGAGTTAGATAGGAGAAATTTTCCCCTTGAATCCAATTTAAATGCACGGTTTTCGAGTGACTACCACCTAAAAGCTTGCACTTTTGCAATTTCAAATCGCCTAAAATCCAATACCAGTAATATTTTCACATTTATTCAGCAAACCCTAGTATAGCTCACCAAGATGAAATCTGCTGTATATCATGGATGTGGCAACAACGCGGGGTTTGCCCCTAGTGAGGAAAACATTTCATTCCGATGCTAACAGATTTGATCTTACAGCAAATTTCGTTACTATGGGTTACAAATCATCATCATAAAACTCTTGTGGGGTGTGCATCTTGCCAGCCAATAGTATGCTTTATGACACCTGAAAGTGCTGTATCAGTTATTCCTGCGCTCCCGCTTGCTTCAAAATACTCACCATTTTACGATAATTATTAAACTCTGCAATCATCAAAGCTGTATAACCACCTTGGTTTTTTAAATCCACATTTGCACCAGCTTGAATTAACATTTCCACAGCTTGAGTATAACCCTCAGCAGCAGCATACATTAATACTGTTGCACCTGCGGAGTCTTGATAATTTACATCAACACCTTTTGCTAGTAAAAGTTGAAATATTTGTGGATGATTACTAACTAAACTTTTAACTAAAGCTGTTTTTCCATCATCTGCTAAAACATTAACATCAATATCATGATCTAATAAAATTTTAACTGTTTCAGTATGTCCTTGAGAGACTGCTAATGTAAGTGCAACTTCTCCAAAGTTCTTTTTATTTACATCTGCTCCTGCATTTAATAAAACTGCTACTATTTCACTATATCCTTGATATGCTGCTATTAATAAAGGAGTATCTCCTAGATGATTTCTCAGTTCTACATTTGCACTCCGTTGAATTAATATTTTCACTATTTCTAAATACTCTTCTACTACTGCAAAATGTAAAGCGGTTTCTCCTTCTTTGTCTTGATGATTAACTTCTGCATCTGCATCTAGTAAGGCTAAAACTATATTACTATGTCCTGCGGCCGCGGCTGCTAATAATGCTGTACTCCCATCGGGGTTTTTGATGTTGGGATCTGCATCATGTAACAATAATGTTTGCACAATATCTAAGTATCCCCAGTCTGCGGCCATCATTAAGGGTGTTTCACCTTCTTGATCTTGGATATTGACAATTTCACTATTTTGTAGTAATGCTTTGACTATAGCTGTTGCACCTTGTTTAATAGCAATTTTTACAGTGTTGTCACCATCTTGATCTGTAATTTTGGCATCCGCACCAGCACTTAATAATATTTGTACAACTTCTAAATTACCTTTTTGCACTGCGGCCATTAATGCGGTACTACCATCTTCATTGACTGCGTTAACGTCCGCATCTTTGGCAATTAATAGCTTGACAATATCTACTTGGTTATTACTTGCGGCTAACATTAGTGCTGTTAAACCGTAGACTTTTCTGGCTAAGTTAATATTAGCTCCATGTTCTAAGAGCGATCGCACTATTTCTGTATATCCTAAATTAGCAGCAAACATCAATGCTGTTGTACCATTGCGATCGCTTTCGTCTACATTAACACCTGTTTTTAATAATTCATTAACACGTTTAATATCGCCATTTTTAGAATAACTCAGTAGTAAACCACTATTATTAATATTCATCAATGTAAATTTCCCTGATCTAAATTAATTAACATTATTGTCTTGCTCCTGAAAACCAACTTCAATAATCTGCTGTGTAGCAGCTTATGGTGATATTCAGGGGAATATACCTGAAACTATCTTGACTTTTGACTCGCTGTTGTGCATTTAAAATGCAGGAAATGTGAAATCAGAAAAACAACACAGAGTAGAACTAATTTATGCTAAGTTTTATGAAGATTTAATAATTAGGATAAACAGGCAATGAATTTAGAACTTTCTCCAGAGATCAAATTTGGGTTACAGTTTGTTCACCCAACAATCATGTGGATATTATTAGCACTCTCCTTATATGCAGCATACTCAGGTTTACAAGTACAGCGTACCAGAAATGCCCAAGGAGAAGAAAAAAAACAACTAATTAAAGGAAAATTTAACAACAAACACCATCAAATAGGTTCTATCGTCTTAGCCTTAATGGTAATAGGTTCAATTGGTGGTATGTTCGTGACATACATCAACAATGGTAAATTATTTTTCGGTCCCCACTTGATCGCAGGATTAGGGATGACAGGTTTAATCGCATTTTCTGCATCTTTATCTCCCTTTATGCAAAAAGGAGCAAATTGGGCGCGTGCAACCCATATTTTATTAAATTTTGGAATTTTAGGACTCTTTGTTTGGCAAGCTTTCTCTGGAGTGGAAATAGTCCTGAGAATTATTAGTAAAGCGTGAGAGTCAGTTATCAGTTATCGGTTATTAGTTATCAGTCATCAGGAGCATAAAATCCTAATAATAACCAATAACTAATGACTAATGACTAATGACTAATGACTAAATAACCTTTTCTTCGACTTCACAGGAAAGGGAATATTAAGAGAACGATGAAAATCTTCTTGAACCTTTTTGGTTAAACGACGGGAAACTTGACGGACAATTTTATGTAAGAGGCGATCGCCAGTTGATTGAATCAAAGAATGGGGTAAACGCCGAATAAACTTAGGAAAATGTAACTCCACCGCTAAATCTAACTGCCATTCTACCATCGTCAATCCAGGCCTATCTTCCACTAAATGTAAATAAGCATTGTAGTCAACATCATAACCAGGAGCTTGGTAATCAGGAATCGGAATAGTGCGAATATGGTAGTTATTCTCCGAAGGTGCTAACAACTCCAAACCTATTTTTGGCTCTACTTCGTAACCAAAAGCACCAAACTGTCCAATTACCAAAGCATAACCATTTTTACCCAAAGATTTAACCTGCATCGGTTCAGCACAGCGGATAAACCAGGAGGAATGAGAATTTAAATAGTCAACGACCTGTGTTTTAGATGCGTATAATTCCATACAATCTTCGTGATGACTGTGGAATTTACTAGAACCAACATGAAATTCTTGGACTAAGTTTTCTTCTGAGTTGATGCTAGAACCTGCTTCTTCAATCAAATCAGGCTTTTCCAAGTTTTGAAATTCCCAGTTGTTTACTACCATAAATGTGTTTTCTGTATAGTTAAAAATTCGTCTATACTAAATGATTCCCAGGACAGGAAATTTTTTTGACATCTTTGACATTCATTAGATATATCAATTTCATCAAAACATCAAAAAATTTTAATCACCTCCCCAAAATTACTACAATTAAAGAAGAAAATCAGTACATATTAGTTTCTTAACATACCATTAATGATGAAAGCGTTTGTAGCAGGTGCAACAGGACAGACAGGTTACCGTATAGTCAAAGAGTTAGTAGCCAAGAATATACCAGTTCGTGCATTAGTACGGGATTTACAAAAAGGTAAAACTCTCTTACCCCCTGAAGTAGAGTTAGTTGAGGGAGATGTTTTATCACCAGATCATCTCGCCACTGCCATAGATGATAGTACAGTTATTTTGTGTGCTACTGGAGCAAAACCAAGTTTTAATCCCACAGAACCTTACAGTGTAGATTTTCAAGGGACAAAAAATCTAGTTGACATAGCAAAAACCAAAGGAATTGAGCATTTTGTTCTGGTATCTTCCATTTGTGTCTCACAATTTTTTCATCCCTTGAATTTGTTTTGGTTGATTTTGGTATGGAAAAAGCAAGCAGAAGAATATATTCAGAAGAGCGGACTCACCTATACAGTTGTCAGACCTGGTGGATTGAAGAACGAGGATAACTCCAATCCCATCGTTATGCAAGGTGCTGATACTTTATCCGAGGGTAGCATACCTAGAGAAAAAGTTGCTCAGGTATGTGTTGAATCTTTGTTTGAAAGCTCTGCACGTAACAAAATTGTAGAAATTATCTCTAAACCAGAAGCTTCTTCCCAAAGTTTTCAGGAATTATTTCAACAAGTTAAGTAGATAATTGGTAATTGGCAATTGGTTAGGACTTATGCAAAATATCCCTCAAAACCTCTTACCTTCGTGTCTTTTGTGTCCTTCGTGGTTCATTCTTCCGTAACTTCTGCGTAAGTCCTGTTGGTAATTGTAGGACTTACGCACTGTACAAATTTAACTTTCTTTCTGTGCATGAACGAAATTGCTGAGTTTCAGAAGGAAAAATTTGTCCTATCTAACTCTTGAAACTATTCCCTGTTCCCTGTTCCCTTATCTACACAGATTACTTTTTCAGTAACCCCTAAATAATAAATAAAACTAATGGATATTAAATCTAAAGGTATAGAAAAACTAATAGGTCCTCTAGCCGCTGTTTTGGGGTTTGTGTATTTATTTCAATGGTATGTTTTTGGTGATTTGAAATCAAAAACTGACCCAACTTTTGAGAGAAACAATCCTCCTCTAGTTATGGAAGAAGGCGATCCATATCTCCGAGCTTTAATGAGGACAATTTCTTTTAGTGAATCTAATAGCACAAGACCTTACTCATTATTATATGGTGGTGAAAGAGTCAAAGACCTCAGTCGCCATCCTCAGATATGTGTAACTATTGTGAATGGGCCAAATAAAGGTAATTGTTCTACAGCTGCGGGTAGATATCAAATTATTAATACTACTTGGTATGACATTGCACCCCGTTATCATCCTAGTCCTTCTCAGATGATGTTTTGGACAAGTTATAGTTTTGAAGCAAAATACCAGGATATGGTGGTTTATCGTTGGTTAAACGATTCTCGATTCTGGGGATTTGATATTGCCAAAAAGTTGCGTCAAAACAAATTAGATGAAGTTTTACGGCGACTTTCTCCAACTTGGACAAGTTTAGGATATGGAATCGAAACTAATTCCAATACCCGCTTTTTACCAACAGTTTATCAAAAGGTTTTAAAGGAAGAACTAGCAACTGCTAATAAATCAAGTAGTAGAGAGTAGATCAAGTCGGTTCAGAGGATGTCTGAAAAGTAAGCAAAAGGTATATTTTGTGATTCTGAGTGAAGCAAAGCGGAACAAAGGATGATATTTTACACGTCTCAAACATCCTCTCAAGACTTGCTGAATCAATCGAAAAAGTTCTGTAAATGTTCTACAAATTCTACAGTATTTTCCAAATGGATATTATGACCAGCTTGACTGATTATCTGCATTTGAGAAGATTGATTTACTTCACACATGATTGTATTAATGTCAATAAATTTCTGATCATATTCCCCAACTAATAGCAGTAAGGTAACTTGATTTTCTCTAAATTTATCCCACAAAGAAGGCTGGTATCCTGTACCTAAAAACTGTAGAGATTTAACTAGATGTAGAGGATCATTTTCTAATCTACTAGTTAGCATATCAGAGTAATGAGGATGATTTTTGAGATTACCAAAAATGCCTTGATTGTACCAGTAGTCTAAAAAGAATTTAAAATCATTTAGCTCAATCATCCTAATTAACTTACGAGCAATTTGGTAATCTTGCCTCACCCTAGCTAATCTTTCGGTATTGTTTTTTAAGCCTGGGGATGCAGATTCTATAATTACTTTGATAAATCTTTCAGGAAAATGTAATGTGAGGTATATTCCCAGTCTTCCTCCCATTGAATAACCCACTAAGTAGCATTTTTGAATTTCTAATTGATCTAATAAGTCAATGATACCTTGGGCTGTATTTTCAATTTTATAATATTCATCACCTGCTAATACTTTGGTTTTACCATGTCCAGGTAAGTCAAGGGTGAGGTATGAGAAATTATCACCCAATAATTGAATCGCTTCATCAAATTCATCTATTTTGCCCATGAAACCATGTAAAAATAGAATCACTGACTTACCAGGATTTTTAACGAAAGAATAGTGAAAGTTGTATGGTTGATTTATTAAGCTTACTGTTAACAAAGTCATCTGTTGTTGATTAAGTGTATTTTCTTAAAAAAAGACCAGCAATGAATCTGCTATGAACTAGAACTCTACTTTTACAATATCTATCTACAACAGTAATGTAAAAATTTCATAATTATCATACGAATAATTTATTTTACGCTTTACCCATTTTGATTATGATATGGAGGAGACCACAGACAGTCAGTGATCTCAAACATAATTAGCTTTAAAGGTGATCTATCTTGTCTGCTAGGATGCAAAAAGAGGATGAGGTAACTCTTAACAGGGAACAGGTAAAAGCTACAGAGATTTTTATTTCGGAAAATGTTAAATTAATTTTGCTAGGGTTTTAGGCTGTTTTAAATTTGAAAAGTGCAAGATATTTTGCGTAATTCCCACTAAATAAGCCATAATTTTGAACATTATGACAAAATATTGCCTCTTTTCCCTGTTCCCTATTCCTTCTTCCCTAACCTCCACAAATAACTTTTCCCCCAAACCCCAATCATACCTTGAATTACGACACTAAACTTTCTATTTCTTCTGCTTGAGTTGGTAAAGTAGCAGTTAAAACTTCGCAACCTTCCTCTGTCACTAACACATCATCCTCAATTCTAATTCCTCGAACATCAGCAAATTGTTCTAAGCGTTCCCAATTAACTAAATATTGATATTGGTTACGAGTTTTGGGATTGTTTAAAATAGTTGGAACTTGATAAAATCCCGGTTCAATAGTTACCAACATTCCTGGTTGTAAAGAACGATTTAACCTCAGAGATCCTAACCCAAAGCGATCGCTTCTTGTTCTTCCTTCCTCATAACCGGCTAAATCTCCCAAATCTTCCATGTCATGGACATCTAAACCTAATAAATGTCCAATTCCGTGGGGAAAAAATAAAGCATGAAGATCCATTTTTACCAAGTCTTCCGGTTTACCTCGCAAGATTCCTAAATCTACTAAACCCTCTGCTATTACCATCGCTGCAATTAAGTGAATGTCCCTATACTCCATTCCAGGGGCTATATTTTCAATACAAGTATCATGGGCGGCTAAAACAATATCATAAATATCTCTTTGGGTAGATGAAAAAGTTCCAGATACAGGCCAAGTACGAGTGATGTCTGCGGCCCAGCCACTCTCAGTTTCTGCACCTACATCAGCTAATAGTAAATCTCCTGGTTGTAGAGAATGATGGTAATGAATATTATGTAATATTTCTCCGTGTATAGTCACAATACTGGCATAAGCAGTTGTCATGTTATGACCCATAATTACCGCTTCCATAGCTGCACGAATTTCTGCTTCTACTGCGGCCTTTTTAGTTGCAGACATTCCGGCTTTATGTGCTTCTATACTAACTGCTGATGATTTGCGTAACTCCATCAATGCTGATTCATCGTGGATAATACGTAATGATACAATTGCTTTAGCTAAGTCTAAATCTATTCCTTGTGGTAGTTGTCGAGGGAGTATCCATCTATCTAACAATTGAGATTGTTGTGTCCAGGTAGGTGCATCTTGAACTGCAATAGTAGCAGCATCTGCTAGAAAATCCTTTAATTCTGACATCGGCCTAGCATCATCTGCTCCTATTTTAGCGGCTATTTCCTCTCGACTGGGAGTTTCACCATGCCACAGTGTACTACTGGGGTGAGGATCATCCATAAATAATTGCAGATTGCTACCTTCTAGGCGAATGACAGCATTTTCTTGAGGGATACCAGCAAAATAAAGGAAATGACTGTTAGCACGAAAAGGAAAGAGATTTGCAGGGAAGTTACGAGAAGTAGTACTACCAGACCAAAGTACAACTGGAAAATCAATTAATTCTGCAAGTTTCTGACGACGGGAAAGTAGAATTTCGGATAAAGAAGTTAAATTTGCCATAATATATCTAATCAGTTATCAGTTACCAGTTATAAGTTAGCAGTTATCAGTTATCAGTTATCAGTTAGCAGTTATCAGTTACCAGTTATCAGTTACCAGTTATCAGTTAGCAGTTATCAGTTAGCAGTTATGAGTTAACAGTTATAAATTAGCAGTTACCAGTAGTTAATTTTGGTAAAATACTAACTACTGGTTTTCTCAATATTAATTGTTAAAGTTTAGTGTGAGCGCCATCACAAAATGGGGGATTATTAGTAACTTTGCATTGACACAACGCAACTCTTTTCTTTTCATCTACTACAAATGCTTGGGGTGTAAATTCTGTACCCTGATGCTTACCATCACAAAAAGGTTGATTTTGAGATTGCCCACAGGTACACCAATAATAAGTACCAGCTTCTAGCTCTAATACGGCAGGTTTTTTATCAGCAATTACAGGTTTATTCATGATGTTCTCCTCTCTAGATTTTCTGGATTATTTAGTTTCAGTGTTGATTAATTTCAATCACAAAATTAGCGATAAAAGTAGTTTTTTGATTAACTACTAACTACTAAATATCCCTGTCAATTAGACTAAATAAGTTTTCAATATTGACTTTAACTTATGTACAATTACTATGAATAGTAGGCACTTAAAAGTAATATACTTACCAAAAAGTAACTATGGCAGCAAAATTAGAACAACAAAATACCGCAAATAGGCTAACTTGTGAAGTAGAAACTACTATCAAAATTATTGGTGGTCGCTGGAAAGTCTTAATTATTAGAGAATTAATTGATGGAACTAAGCGGTTTGGGGAATTACAACGTGCTTTATATGGGGTTACTCAAAAAATGCTGACTCAACAATTGAGAGAATTGGAAGAAGATGGAATAGTACATCGAGAAGTTTACCCTGAAATACCTCCCAAAGTTGAATATTCTCTCACATCTTTGGGAGAAAGTCTGAAACCAATTTTGTATGCAATGCACGATTGGGCCGTTCAAAATCTAAAAAATCCCTGAATGAAGACAAAAATCTAGTTGATAGTAATTACCTACTTAATTATTTTGTAAATACTCAATGGCCGCGTCTAGTTTGGAAGGATATGATTTAGAAAAACTTTCAAACCATAAACCTTCAGAAGATAAAGGGTCTAATTTTGATAACCAAGCTTGAGCTTGATTTTTCATATCCTCTTTTTTTTGTGCTTCAATTTGTGCTAGACGAATTTTTTCTTGTTCTGCTTCCTGTTGTTTTTTCAATTCTGCATCTGCATCTTGGGCTGCAAAATCAGCTTTAATTTCTGATAATAAGCTATCTATTATTGGATCAGAATGAGGAGTGCTTTTGGTGGGATTTTGAGTTTTTTGAGGATAGGGTAGATGCTGTTTTTGAGTTTTTGTACCTGTATACTCAGATTGAATTTCTGCTAATAATTTATCAATGTCATCCATAATTTTTATTCCTCATTTTTCTAATCATTGATTGCATTGAGTAGCACCTCTGATAAACTCATATCTTCCATATCTTCCATTGTGACTGTATCGCAAATATCAAATTTGGCTCCAGCATTTTGTAGTTCATCATCTAGAATTTTGAGGAAGCGAGTAGCGTGGGGATCATTACCTACTTGGATAAAGGAAATACCTAATTCTTCATCTTTATCCATGCGTCGGGAAGCTTCAATGATAACTTTCATTACTGCTTTTCTATCATCAGGTTCACCATCTGTCACTACTAGAATAATTTCTCCATTGACTTTTGTTTGGTTACTAGATTTACGTTGAAAATAATCATCTGTGGCGTGTTTAAGTACAGATGCTAAATCGGTTGTTCCAGACGGATCATTTTCTTGAAATATCTGTATTACTTTACTGGATGTGACATTTTCAAAACGTTTAAATCTACCAGAAAATAAATAGATAGTGATACCATCGGGATCAAATTGTTCACATTTACTAGCTAGTGCTAAAGTAGATTCTTGAGCAGTCAACCATCTGGTTCTTCCACCTTTTTGATCTGGGGTGGCCATGCTACCACTTTTATCAATAATTAAGGTGTAATCACGATTTTGTAACATTGATTTATTCTCCATGTAGTAAGTGTCAGATGTTTAGATAAGAGGTTGATAGAGATACAAGAGTTTTGAGTTTGAGGGAATAATAAAAACCGATCAGCAGTAAGCTTTTGACTTTGGAATTACGCATAATGCTATATCTGGGTTTTTGATTTATTCAACATTCCCTCAGTTAAGCAGTCATGATTAAATGCAGATAATTTTATCATTATCTCAACTAGAAATACTACTTTATTTCAATACTGAAATCTGATGAATTAGTGTGCAAATGAATATAAATATAATGTAAATATTAAATTCTTGATTATATTTATTGATCCCTAGAATTCATACAGATGGCATTAAAAAATAAGTATATATTAGTTAACCATAAATTGCATTTACCAAAACTTCTGTCAGACTCATTTCCTTTAATTTTGTTAATTTTATGGTATCACAAATATCAAATTTAGCTCCTATACTTTGCAAGTCGTTATCTAATGATGTCAAGAATTTACTGGTTTCAGGATCATCACCAACTTGAATGAAAGAAATTCTTAGTTCATAGGGCGTATTTATTTTGTGAGTAGCATTAATGATCATGTCACCAACGGCTTGTTTATTATATTGTGTCCCATCAGTTACTACTAATATGATTTCTCCGTTAGGCTTAGATTTGCCTCTAGCTTTGCGGACAAAATAGTTATCAATAGCATCTTGTAAGACACCAACTAAATTTGTTGAGTCTGCTGGTGTTTCTTCCGCAAAAATTTGGGCTACTTTGGCAGATGTGACATGATCAAATCTTTCAAATCTACGAGAAAATAAATAAACTGTGATTCCTAAGTATACTTGATACAACTGAAAAGTGCTGTAAGTACCCAAGTAAGCAAAAATAATTGCACATATTGATTGAAAACAGAACTCGCTGTATTTCTTCGCTTTTCCCTGTTCTCTCTCCTAACTATGAAGTTGATTTTGCACGACTACTTATGTTTGTAAATATTGATTTTCAATAATTAATCAGTGATGGCATTCATAAGAACTTCAGTTAAACTCATTTCTTCTAAATCATCTAAAGTTACGGTATCACAAATATCAAATTTAGCACCTACACTTTGTAGCTGATCATCTAAGGCTTTGAGAAATTTTGTAGCTTGAGAATCTGTACCAACTTGAATCATAGAAATGCCTAATTCTTCATCTCGATCCATTTTTCGAGTGGCGGTAATAATCACTTCAAATACAGCTTTTCTATCATCAGGTTCACCATCAGTTACTACTAAAATTGTTTCACCGTTGAGTTTTGTGTGGCCTGAAGCTTTACGCTGAAAATAATTATTTAAAGCATCTTCTAGTACACTTGCTAAGTTAGTTGTACCCGCAGGATCATTTTCCAAAAATATCTGAGCAACTTTGGCAGATGTGACATCTTCATAACGTTTAAATCGTCCAGAAAATGTATAAACTGTAATTCCATCTGGGTCAAATTTTTCTGCTTTTCTGGCTAAAGCTAGGGTAGATTCTTGAGCTATTTCCCACCGACTTCTACCACCTACTTGGTCTGGTGTGGACATACTGCCACTTTTGTCTATGATTAATGTGTAGTCACGATCGCTCATCATAAATATCCCTCACTACTATTATTCTGTTGTTATTTTAACTCTTAATTCCCAAAATCCTACTTAGGTAAAGAAATATTGTCTTGATAACTGTTCCTAGTTCCCTTCCCAAAGCTTTAATTATCAATCATCAATATCTCTGAAGCTAATTCTAGCCTATAATTTGAGTGTCTTTGCAATTGGCGATCGCGACAACAGCTAATCCTACTATCAGGATAGGAACAGTTGTTATTCATTTCTTGAATCGAATCAGGAGAATACCCATGAGCGTTACTAATGTTACAGAAGCTACTTTTAAACAAGAGGTATTAGGGAATGATATTCCAGTGTTAGTAGATTTTTGGGCCCCTTGGTGTGGCCCTTGTCAAATGCTTGCTCCTGTAGTTGATGAAGTCGCTAGTGAGTATCAAGGACAGGTTAAGGTAGTTAAGGTAAATACCGATCAAAATCCTACCATTGCTAGTCATTATGGTATTCGGAGTATTCCTACTTTAATGATTTTTAAGGGTGGGAGACAAATTAACACTGTTGTAGGTGCTGTTCCCAAAGCTACTTTAGCTAAAACTTTATCACAGTATATTTCTGTATAAGTTATATCATGTCCGCATAATCACTTACTATATAATATTGTTTCCGGGTGCATCGGTATTATTCCTTGAATATCCCCTTGTTTAATATCAATATCTGTGGGAAATACATATCATGGATGGAGCAACCACGGGGGGTTTGCTACGTGAGGGAAATATATCATTCCCATGATAACGGATTTGATATAACTGGTGTTTGCATCTGATATCCAAAAATACTGATCACCCTGCACCCTGCACCCCGCACCCTGCTGTCTTCATAATCAGTATTTAAACGCACATGATATAGTGATTAGGGCGTACCCTCAAATAAGATATAAAATAAACGATCACGTCCTTGAGCTTTTGCCTGGTAAAGAGCTTTGTCAGCAGTAGCAACTAATTTTTCAGGTGAGATCCTCAGATGAGGAACAACACTAGTAACTCCCAAACTCAAAGTTACATGATCACTGACTAGAGATTTTTCATGGGGAATTTGTAAAGCTTTTACCTGCTCACGAATATGTTCAGCTATTTGTACAGCATCGGATACGGGGGTATTTGGTAACACAATCACAAATTCTTCACCACCATATCGTGCAACTAAATCATTAGGTTGGTTCACAGCTTGATTTAATGCCTGAGCTACTTGACGTAAACAATTATCTCCGGCCGGATGTCCATATTGATCATTATAAGGTTTGAAAAAGTCAATATCGCATAAAATAATTGATAGAGGTGCTTCTCTATTTTGCATTTGCTGCCAAACTTGATATAAATAATCATCAAAACGGCGACGGTTAGAGATTTGGGTTAAACCATCAATAGTAGCTTGACGTTGCACCTGTTGATATAGTTCTGATTGTTGAATGGCGATCGCTACTTGGGTAGCTAATTGTCTGAGCAAATTAATTTCTATTTCTCGCCAATGACGTGGACTTCTACAGTGGTGGGCAATTAATAAACCCCATAACTCTTGATTTTGAATAATTGGTACTACTAAATTAGCTCTGACTTGAAGTTCCTCTAATAAATTTAGATGACATTTACCTATTCCTTCAGTATAAATATCATCAATTGCTCTCACTTTACCTTGACGATACTGAGGTACATAAACTGTTCTAAAACAAGGTTCATCAATCATACTATAGAGTATTGGCGCAATCCCTTCACCTACAGATTCCATCGCCACCACACCAGTCCAATCTTGTTTAAAACGGTAAATAATTACGCGATCAGTTTGCAAAAATTGTCTCACTTCCTTCACTGTTGTATCCATAATCTCATCTAAATTTAAGGTCTGAAGGATACGTTGAGTAATGTGAGCAACTAGTCTTTCTCGCTGATTTTGTTGTTTCAGTAATTCTTCTGTTTGTTTATATTCAATACAACGACTAATATCATCTGCAATAATAGTTAATTGATTTGTAGCTCTGGAAGTAAACTGCTGACGGCTAAATACTGTCATTACTCCAACTATAGAATTTCCTCTGACTAAAGGATAACCAGCGAAAGATTGTAAACGTTCTCTTTTTACCCATTCTCTATCTGTTGAATTAATTTGATTTAGCAAGTCATTTGTTTGAAATAATTGCAGGTTTTCAGTAATCCATTGGACTTTAAAATCACTAATTAGACTAGATGAATTTTGATAATGTATGGATAATACAGAACTGACTTCTAATTCCATATTTCCTTGCACAGGATTTTTCAGCCAAATCCCTGCATAGGCGATATCTAAATATCGGGTTAAAGTATTTGTACAATTTTGTAAAATCTCTAATAACTTATTATGCTCCCCCAAAGTATTGGCAATCTTGGAACTTAATTGTGCTAAGTTGACTCTCTCAATTAATTCTTTTTCTTTTTGCTGATAAAGAGTTAATTTCTTAGTTAATTTCTCTTCAATTTGATTGACTTGTTCAGACTGATGAGAATGATATTTTAACTCCAATCTTTCCATTTGATGACGATAAAATTCCAAGGTATTCATCACCTGCACTGCCAAAATTTTGATATTTTCTTGTTGTTCAGGTGTTAATTCCCTGGGTACATAGTCAGCAACACAAAAAGTACCTATAGCAAAACCTTCGTTGGTAATTAGGGGCGCACTAGCATAAAACCTTAAATTTGGATGAGATATAACTAAAGGATTTTTTGCAAATCGTGGATCAATTAAAGTATCTCTAACTATTAACAAATCAGTTTGACAAATTGTATAGGCGCAAAATGATATTCCTCTGGGAGTTTCATTAATAGTTAAGCCCTGTTTAGATTTAAACCATTGTCTTTCTTCATCTATAAAGCTAATAAACGCAATAGGAGTTTCACACAACCTAGCTACAAGTCTGGTGAGATTATCAAAGTTAGTATCAGGAGGGGTGTCGAGAATATAATATTCTTTCAGTTTGATTAATCGTTCTATTTCATTACTGGGAATGGGATAATAACTGCTCAGTTCATGATGACTATTGAGGATTTTTTGAGTAGTTACGGGAAATTTTTCTAATAAAAATTTCGTAGCCAGTTCTACATTCAGCGGTTTACTTAATAAAAATCCTTGGACAACATCACAGTTTGCTAAACGTAGAAATTCCAGTTGTTCTAAGGTTTCTACTCCTTCAGCTATGAGAGTTAAATTCAGTCCATGTCCCAGGGAAATTACAGAATTAATAATTGCTGAGTTACTAGAATTATTAGTTAAGTTAAAAATAAAGGATTTATCTATTTTTAAACTACTGAGAGGGAAGTACATCAACAAACTGAGGGATGAATAACCTGTACCAAAATCATCCATAGAAATGTGTATTCCTAAAGCTTGCAGTTCTCGCAAGGCCGAAACGGTAAAATCTACGTCTTGCATTAACAAACTTTCTGTAATTTCCAGTTCTAAATATTGAGGTTCTAATTGAGTTTCTTGTAAAATTTTAGTGATAATTTCTACTAAGTTAGTTTGTTGAAACTGACGCGCAGAAAGATTAACTGCTACCCTAAAAGGTGGAATTCCAGATAATTGCCATTGGCGATTTTGAAAGCAAGCTGTGCGTAACACCCATTCCCCAATCTCACAAATTAATCCTGTTTCCTCTGCTAAATGGATAAATTCCGATGGTGGAATCAGCCCCATATCTGGATGATCCCATCTTACCAAAGCTTCCATGCCCACAATTTGACCTGTTTTTAAGTCTATCTGGGGATGGTAATGTAAAAGTAATTCTTGTTTGCTGATAGCTTTGTAGAGGTTATTGCCTAATACCAATCGCTCAAAGGAGGTAGAGTTCATGGTAGCTGTGTACATTAAATAGTTATTTTTACCTTGTTGTTTGGCATGGTTGAGTGTAGTGTCTGCGTGTTTAATCAAGGTTTCAGCTTCTTCTCCGTCGTAGGGAGCTAAGGCAATACCAATACTCGCAGTAATATGGATTTCTTGTTGATCAATTTGTAAGGGTTGGGCAATCACATTTAGTAATTTCTCAGCTACTTTGATTGCATTCTCTGCACAATTAATTTCTGGGAGCAGTAAGGTAAATTCATCATCTCCCCACCGAGATACTATGTCTTTTTCTCCTAAACAACTTTTGATTCTTTCCGCTACGGTTCGTAAGAGGCGATCGCCAACTACATGACCTAAGTTATCATTTATGGATTTAAACCTATCCAAATCCAAACACATAATCGCCAAAACACTACCATTTTGATGAAGATTCACCAACGATAAAGCTAACAGTTCATCAAACAACAGCCGATGTGGTAATCCGGTCAGGATATCATTGCAAGCATGATGATGTAGCAAATTCTCTACTCTTTGCTGCATCATGGCAATATATAAATGTAGCCCAAAGGCTTGAGCTAATTTAATTTCATGTTGACTCCAAGGTTGAGTTTGTCCAGTTTTTATTTCTCGCCAAGCAGCAAAAGATTCGCGGGGTAGCAAGTTCCGATTATCGAGGTTAGATCGTCCAGCCCACAGAGTTTCTGTTTCAATTTCTGGACGAAAAACAGTCAAACATCCTAAATACTGTTGTTGATATTGTAAAGGGATAATCATTAAAGACTTGATCCCGGATTTTTCAAAGGCACTGGCTAAGGATTCTAGTTGAGTATCTTGTTGAAAATCAGTAATGTGGTAACAATAAACTGCCCGGCTTTGGTGATGAGAATAGTCACTTTTTTCACCAGTTTTGACTACTTCGGAAGGTTGACGATGACTTAAAGCTAGTACACCTTGCCATCCCATCAAATTCTGCCAAACTTTATTTTCTTCAATTAATTTATCTTGAGGTTGTTCTCCCCAGGTATATATACGTGCTGGCAGTTTATCTATATTAGCAGTAGTGTAAAGTCTAACTCCATTAGCATTTAAGTTCGTCGCTATATACTGGAGTATGGATTGGTAAATTTTTTCCTGATTTAATGAAGATGCTAACCAAGTTTTGATTTTACCAATAGCTGTTTCTTGATGTACTTGTTGTTGAGCTTGTAAAAACAAGTGAGATTGGGCGATCGCGATCAATAACTGATCTACTAATAATTGAACAATCTGTAATTCTTGTTCTGTAAATGGCCTGGGTTGGGTATGATGAGCTACCATTAAACCCCAAAGATTTTCATGATATATGATTGGTATGGCTAGGGAAGCAGCAACTCCCATTGTTTTGAGATATTTCAGGTGACAAGTATCTACAGCTTGATAGCGAATATCTGATTGATTACTACCTTCAATAATTCCTTGTGACTTGACTTGGCTGAGATTTTTTTTACCTGATCCTACGTCTACAATGATACGTTGACGGGCTTTGATAAACATTTCTCGTGCTTGAGGTGGAATATCACTGGCAGGGAAATGTAACCCTAATAATGATGGTAAACTATTGTTATTAATTGATTCTGCAACTACTTCACCACTACCGTCAGTATCAAAACGATAAATTTTGACTCTATCTATATTTAAAAATGTTCTTATCTCTGCGACTGTCGCCGCCATTATTTTTAATAAATCTGTATTTTGAGAAATACGGTTAGTGATCTGACTGAGCAAGTTACTTGGATATACTCCTTGCTGAGAAAGTAATTGATTCTCCATAAAGCTGTTCATCTTACCAAGTCATCCACTTTCCTAATTTTACCCTTGTTTAATTATTAATTATTTTGGAAGTTGGAATATTTAATGTAACAAAAAATTAACTCTATGATTGTAAATATTAGGTAAAGGATTTGAGGAAGTTTGAAATTAAAAAAGTGCTAGCTTTGATGACATGGGAACTTGAAAACCTTGCACTTTGTGTGAAAATTTCAACTTACCAACTGTCTAAAACTGTTAAGAGTTCCCTTTTCACCGCTACCTTTTCCCTTCCTCCACAGATAACTTTTTGCTGCAAATCCTATTTAGGATAAGCAATGCGTTTATGGTGAAACTGCTGCCAAACTTCCACAAAAATATGAGCAATTTTGGGCATTTCTTCTTTAGTTAAACCAGAATCTACTAATTGGTGTTCCTGCCACTTAGCACGGATAATATTATTTAGCATACTTAAAGCTTTTTCTGGAGTTGCATCTTTTAAACTACGTAATGCAGCTTCACAGGAATCTGCCAACATCACAATACCTGTTTCCCTAGATTGAGGAATAGGGCCTTCGTAGCAGAAATCAGCTTTGTTAACAATAATACTAGAATCTTCCTTGGCCATTTGTTGGGCTTGGTGATAAAAATAAGCGATCGCCATAGTACCTTGATGTTCAGGAATAAAAGCTTGAATTGCTGTGGGTAAACTGTGTTTTTTCGCCATCACCAAGCCTTCAGTCACGTGTTTTTTAATAATCTCTGCACTTTTCCAAGGGTTTTTAATTTCTGTATCATGCTTATTTGGCCCACCCATTTGATTTTCAATAAAACCCAGAGGATCGTGCATTTTCCCAATATCATGATACAAAGTTCCTGCTCTGACTAATTCCACATTACAACGTAACTTTTTTGCTGCTGCTTCTGCTAAAGTAGCCACAAATAAAGTATGTTGGAATGTTCCAGGGGTTTCTGTGGCTAACCGTTTCAATAAAGGGCGGTTAGGATTAGCTAACTCAGCTAATCTAATTGGTGTGATTAAATCAAATAACTTTTCTAGGTAAGGACTTATACCTAAAGCCGTCACACTCCATACCAAGCCAGATAAGCCAAATAATAAGGAATCTTGTAAAACAAGATACCAAGCAGAACCAAAAGCCTTCCCAATTAAAACATTTAATATGAAATAAATACCTCCTTGAATTAAGGCCATAATAATTCCTAACAAAGCTAATTCTTCACGAGATTTAAATCTCGGAGCTAAATAACTACTTAAAATTCCCCCTGTTGCACCAGCAAGCAAAGCAATTTTCCCTATTTCTAAAACAATTGGTATAATTATTGCCAATAATCCCACTACAGTGATCCCCAGAATTGGGCTATAAAAACTGCCTAATAACAAACCAATCGCAATCCAAGTAGTATAGGGAACACCTGTGACTAAAATACTAGGAATACTTAAAGTTAGCAGTAGAATTAACAGGCGATCGCGTTGTCGTAAATGTCCACCCAAACGGCGATCAACCCAGATAAAAATTCCCACCCCTCCAGTTACCAAACTACCCAAAAAATTTAATTGTAGCCAATTTACTTCACGACTAACTAACTCATAATGTTCTAAGACATCAAAATCCCAACTTGTGATCATTTCTCCTTTCTTAACTATCACTTCCCCTTGTTTTACTTCCTGCATTACAGAAGGAACATTATCTGCCATCATTTGTGCTTTTCTTTGGGTTTGTTCTTCATCTTTTTCTAAATTCGGTGCTAAGACAGATAATAAAATTTTAGTGGCTAAAGGTTCAGCTTCAGATGGTACGGCAGTTTGTACTTGTAAATTTGCTGCGTCTTTTAAAATATTAGCAGGTAGTCCTGGTGAGATACCTTGAGCCAGCATCCGTTCTGCACTTTTACTGATACCCATTTGAGTTTTTAACCAATCTTGATCCGACAAGTTCAAAAATGTCTGATCTAGTACATCTGATTTATTGTCTTTCTTCCTCTCTAAAAGTTTTTTACTTGCTAATTGATATCCTTGACGAACTTGGGAAATTTGATTAATAACTAGGTCAAAATTATAATTTGAACTGGTCAAACTATAGGCTTGCAGTTCTGCTAATGCTTGGTCAAACTGGGGACTATTAATATTAATATTACTAATATCTGAATTTGCAGACTCAGATATAGAAAATGATGGACTAGCTAGGGATCTGCTTAATCCCTGTCTATGACTAGAACGGGAGTTTAAGCGATAGTTTTCTCTATATTTTTTGAGTAAAGCTTGAATATTTTCCCACTCACTTTCAACACAAGAACGAAGATATATTTGAGTTTGAATAGATAAAATGGAAACATCAAAAAATGGGAAAGATCCAGCCATATTGCGAATTTCACGCGCATCTTCGAGTGTTGCTCGCAAATTTGTCTGAATCTGCTCATTTTTTTGGGAACTAATCATTAATACTGGCTGGGAAGTATCTTGAGCCAGTTGACGTTTTATTTGAGTTTGTTCTTTATCTTTGATGTTTGCAGTCCTGGGAGCAATAAATGTCTGAGGAGCAATAGATCCTATTTGTACTTGAGGTTGATTGTATAGGTCATGACCCATTAAACCAGTTAGAGAAACCACAGCAATGACAAAAATAACTACAGAACGCCTTTTATGTAGCCAGTTACTAGCCCCTGTATAAATACTATGATTTCTGGGTAAAGACTTCACTTTTGATTGTTGAGATTTTTTGGTTTGTTGATGTCCACTGTTGTCAGTGGTGGGTAACAGATATAGAAGTAGATGCCTAAAAATAGTTCTCAATAACCTCCTATGTAGAACTTGGCTGTTAGGACTGTTTACGACACCAAGCCACTTACCTTTACGACATAATACTTTATACTGTCGCCGCAATTGCCTCAGTTGCTGGGTCAAGGACTGCAAAAATCTTTGCCTTTTCATGACCGCTAGCTGTATTTTCTGACTTTGATCAACCAAAACAAGACAATCGTGGCTATTTCTCCATCCATTATTGCATTCACCTTAACCTTACTTTATATAAATAAACAGATTTGACTGGATAGATTTTTTGACAACCCAAAATGACTACAATATAGCACAGCTACAAATAAGGGATTTCCAAATCAAAAAATATCCCATCGTTGAGACAGTAGGGGTGCAGGGTGCAGGGAGAGGAACAGTCATTTTTTTTTACAAAGATTGGGTTAATTTATTTCTTGGCAGTCCCTAATTCATAATCCCTAGATTATGTCAGCTAGTGAAGTGATACCACAAGTGATCAGTATTCGTGCAAAATAAATTTTATATTTTGCAGAGGGAACAGGGAACAGGTAAGAGCTATAGAGATTTTTGTTAGTTCCGAAAATGTTAAATTAATTTTGCTTAGGTACTTAATTTCCCACCCAATTTATGTTACCGTGAACGAATTACACTCGGTGCAGCAGTTACTGACATTGGATTTGTATCCCAATTTACTTGACATTCTTCTTTAAACAATTCACGAGTATGTGGGGTGATACTATAAGCACCTGACCAAACCGCCACAAGATCATTAGCTAATTTTAAGATTTGAGTAAAAATGCTTTGTTCCCACAGGAGTAAATCTGTCTTGGACAATACCATTTGCCAATTTACAGGAATAGCTGTTGTCCCGTTATACGCCCCAGATAATACTCCAGTTAATATCCCCACCATCTGTGGATCTAAATACCTAGAACTGTGTTGCCCAAAATTCCCCTGAGACCTTAACAATGCTAGATGGAAATCTTCTTGATTACTGAAAAAACAGTATAAAGCTAATGCTATGTAATTGCCTAATTCTGGCCGCGAAAATTCTGTTTGTACTTGTTTTAATCCCGTTCCATTCTCCAATAGAACTTGGACTTTAAATAGTTTTTGTGGTATCTCAGTTGTTGTCTCCCCAAGCAAAGAAATAATTTGAGATATGAGCGTGGAAGGGTTTAGTGTTTTTGTTAAAGATATAGAGATCACATATGCAAATATCAAGGCTACATCTCTAACAACTAGCTCAGTATCCCAAATTTGTAATACTTTGATCAAATTGTTTTTTAGTTTATCAGTATTCTCATGAAAAAAAACCGCTAGTGGTAGGGTGGCTAGAACGATTTTGACTCTGGGTATATCGCCCGTTTCTGAGTTAAAGGACTGTTTCTGGTAAAAGTGAAGCCAATCATCTATGTCTAATCTCCCTAACCTGATTAGACTTTCACTACCCAAAACGGCAATTGCTGATAAATTGCGTGAGTTTGGATCAGCTAGAATTTCTCCCAGCAATAATCCCAGGAAAGCACCTCTAACCCGATTTACGAGAGAATAATACATATAATTTTGGTTTGGATGGTGAGAGTTTTGTTTAGAGTTTACTCCAAAAGCCAAAATATTTGGATCTGTTAAACTTCATCTTTTCGCAGATGATGTACTAGTGCTTGTAAACCTAACACATAACTTTGAACACCAAAGCCACTAATCTGACCAACTACCACTGGAGCTATATAGGAATGATGGCGAAAATTTTCTCTGCGGTAAATGTTGCTTAAATGAACCTCTACAGTAGGTAAACTTACCGCCGCAATTCCATCCCTGAGAGCTACACTGGTGTGGGTATATGCCCCTGCATTGATGATAATTCCTTGGTGTTGACCTAAAGACCCGTGAATTGCATCTAATAAAACTCCCTCATGGTTTGACTGCAAGGACGTAACTTTCGCCTCTAACTTGAGTGATTCTGCCTTTAAAAGGCGGTTAATTTCCTCTAAGGTCGAAGAACCATAAATACCTGGCTCGCGCTGTCCTAGCAAGTTTAGATTTGGCCCGTGCAGTACCAAAACACTTAAAGGTAACAAGATAGATTATCTCCTTATACCTCGAGCTTATTAGCGACGACGGGAACGGTCATTCACGGGAATCGGAATCAGTTCCGGTTCCGGTTCAGCTTCTGGTCCCAGCAATGCTTCGACTAGCTTCCGTGCTAATTCTTTCAGCTTTTCCAGTACCTTATCTATATAGTCCATTGAACTGAACGCTCCTGAGATACTACCTCAATATCAACAAACAGGATAATAGAAACTATCTAGGTCATGAGATTTTAGATTTTGAGTTTCTAACTAGGTTGATAGATTCCTGTTTTTCCAGACATAAACCAACACAAAATTTGGTTTTGTGTCCTTCCTTACTTATTAGATTATCACAAGGATTAGGCAAAGGGTAGGTGTTGATATACTCCTGATCTTAAAGGTGCAGAGATTCTGAGTTTAAGCAACAGTTGCGGTTTCATACTGTTACACTATCTCGCCCAATAAATAATGCCCTGCCTGTTTGCACTATTCTATCAGAAATCTGCTGGTCGGCTGACAGTGACAGGGCTTTAAACCAAGCTTTTTGGCAAGAAGTAAAATTTTGTAATTTCCCATCTCCCTTGACTTTAATTTGATTCTGCTTTCTTTTTCCCTCTACTACTTGATGATTTAGTAGTTGTGGACTTAGTTTTAGTAGTTTTTGATTTAGTCGTTTTGCGTGTAGACTTTGTAGATGCTTTAGCTTCCAAGAGTTCTAACGCCATAGACAAAGTAATTGTTTCTACTGTTTGTCCTTCAGGTAGACCAACATTTGTCTTTTTGTGTTTAATATAAGGACCATAGGGACCATCATAAACATTAATAGGCTCATCATCATCTGGATGATTACCTAATTCCCGTAAAGCTGCTTTGGATTTACTGCTACTACCCCGACTTTTTTTGGGTTGGGCTAATAATTCCAATGCACGTTCTAAGGAAATTGTCAATACATCATCAGTAGCTTTTAAAGAACGGTAATCTTTGCCATCTTTCCCTTGGTCATGAACTACATAGGGACCAAACCGACCTAAACTGGCTTTAATTTTTGCTCCTGTTTCTGGATGTTCACCCAAGGTACGTGGTAAAGATAAAAGTCCCACTGCCATATCTAAAGTTACATTTTCTGGTGTTATCCCTTTGGGGAGGGAAGCTTGCTTAGGTTTGGGATTTTCATCGCTTTTGTCGCCTAATTGTACATAGGGACCATAAGTACCTATTTTCACATAAATAGGTTCACCAGTTTCTGGATGCCGCCCGACTTGATCTGGACCAGCGGTTTTTTGTCTTAATAAAAATTCTACCTGTTTGGGGTCAAGGTCAGCAGGTGTCAGGTCTTTGGGAATAGAGGCGGTGACTACTTCTTCACCATTCTCCATTTCAATAAAAGGCCCATATTTACCAATACGGACTTTGGCATCTAAATTTTCTAGTTCTACTGTTCTAGCTTTAGTGCCATCAATTTTACTTTCCTGTTCTTTAACTAAAGTGTCTAAACCCTTGTCTCCCAAATAAAACTTTTGTAAATAGGGCAACCATCTAGCTTCACCTGTAGCAATTTCATCTAAAGTTTGCTCCATTTTTGAGGTAAAGCTAGGGTCAACAATATCAGGAAAATGTTTTTCTAGGAGATCAGTGACAGCAAAAGCTGTGAAAGTAGGAATTAAAGCATTTTTGACTAATTGGGCATAACCTTTGTCAATGATTGTGCCAATAATACTGGCATAGGTACTGGGACGACCAATACCTTCACTTTCTAGGGTTTTGACTAAACTAGCTTCTGTATATCTAGCTGGAGGTTGGGTTTCATGTCCCACTGCTTCTATTTCTGTACAGTTAGGATGATCTCCCACTGTTAAAGCTGGTAAAATTATTTCTTGGTCTTCTAATGCGGCTTCTGGGTCATCTGAACCTTCAACGTACGCACGCAGATAACCTGGAAAATCAATCCGCTTACCAGAGGAGCGAAAACCTGCATCTTCTACTTGTAGCTGAACCGCAATTTGAGTTTGACGAGAGTCAGCCATTTGGCAGGCAACTGTCCGTTTCCAAATTAAATCATAAACCGCAAATTCCCGACCACTTAAGCCTGTTTCCTGGGGAGTACGAAAAGTGCTACCAGCAGGGCGAATTGCTTCGTGTGCTTCCTGAGCGCCTTTAGATTTAGTGGTGTATTGTCGGGGTTGAGGACTGAGATATTCTTTACCATATTTCTGTTCTACACAACTACGGGCCGCAGTGATAGCTTGATCTGATAAATGTACAGAGTCTGTCCGCATATAGGTGATATAACCTTGCTCATATAAACTCTGAGCCGTTCTCATTGTGTCCCGTGCAGATATTCTTAATTTACGGTTAGACTCTTGTTGTAATGTAGAGGTCGTAAATGGTGGAGCAGGTTTGCGCGTGACTGAACGCTCTTCTATATCTGTTACAGTCCAGGTTTTTTCGGTAATACGCTCCTTAAGTGCTAAAGCTTGCTCCTCATTCAATAGCATGACATTACGCCCAGCAGCTATTTGTCCTGTGGCGGGGTCAAAATCACTACCTGTGGCAATTTTTGTCCCTGCTAGGGTGATTAACTGGGCTGTGAAAGGGCTTTTTTCTTGCAACAAATGAGCTTTTAAATCCCAGTATGTACCTTCTCGGAAAGCTCGGCGTTGGCGCTCCTTATTTACTAATAACCTCACTGCTACAGACTGAACACGTCCAGCAGACAATCCCCAAGCAATTTTCTTCCACAGAAGGGGTGATAGAGTATACCCAACTAGACGGTCTAAAATGCGTCGAGTTTCTTGGGCGCGTACCAGTTTTTCATCAATGGTGCGACAGTTACCCAGAGCCTTTTTGATTGCTTCTTGGGTAATTTCATGAAACACCATCCGCTTTGTTGGTACTTTAGGTTTCAATAATTGATATAAGTGCCAACTGATACTTTCTCCTTCTCTGTCTTCATCAGTTGCCAATATTAATTCATCAGCATTTTTTAGTGCATCTTTAAGTTGGGTGACAATTTTCTTTTTATCCTTGGGTACAACATATACCGGTTCAAAATCGGCTTCTACATTTACCCCTAGCTGGGCCCATTTTTCCCCTTTAACAGCAGCGGGAATTTCACTAGCTGATTGGGGTAAGTCACGCACATGACCCATTGATGCCTCTACCCGATAGTCTTTTGGTAGGTAGTTGCGAATAGTACGGGCTTTAGTTGGAGATTCAACAATGACGATAGTTGACATGGAAATTTTAGAAAAAATAATAGCTGTGAAGCTAAACAGTCAAGTTGGGGTAATTTTGGCAAAATGTCAAGATTAAATATCACATTTTGGCAGTGATTTGATCCTGACACAAAGTTTCCTCAAGGAGACAATTTACCAAAGAGGTAGAGGGAAAGGGAGCAGTGGAGTAGAAACTCTATCTCAGTCTTCTCTCTTTATCCATGCTTCTTTTGACTTCAACTTGATGTCAAGTCTTGCTGGGAAAAATTAGGAAAGCCGTAGCCTGTTAAGTAGATTAACGTTAAAAATTGTTGTTGGGATCAGCTAGAGAGGAAGGGATAAGAGGGTTTGAGCCTTATTTACTTTTCGTTACATATTTTGGTCTTTCTCCTTCCACTTACTCAATTGATCGTTTGTCAATTCCATCTTTTAACCTATTTGGCCCTTAACTGGCGATGAATGATCTAGCAAAGAATTCTGCTGTTGATATCCATTGCTCCAAGTATTAATAAAATTGGGAGATATAAGGGATTTCCAAATAAAAAAATATACTCTCGTTGAGACAGCAAAGTAGCAGGGGGCAGGGAGCAAGGGGAGGAACAATCGTTTTGGTGACAGAGATTGGGTTAATTTATTGATTGGCAGTCCCTAACCAAAAATTTGATAAAAGCAAAAAAATCAGAACATAAAGGCTAAATTTGCCTATGGCCTTCTGGCAGTTATGTTAGCATAGGAAAAAATTTGAGAAGTTAAGTTCGACGATTAAGTTCTTGTTGTTAGTAATAATTTCAAGCTGCTCGACGGATCAACGTCTCTGCATCAATGGATTTTGGAGATTTTCATGTCAATTTACGTAGGTAACTTATCCTACAAGGTCACAGAAGAAGACCTGAATCAAACATTTGCTGACTACGGTACTGTCAAACGAGTTCAACTGCCCACAGACAGGGAAACCGGCCGTCTACGAGGCTTTGGCTTTGTAGAAATGGAATCAGAGGCTGAAGAGCAGGCTGCTATTGAAGCTTTAGATGGGGCTGAATGGATGGGACGTACCATGAAAGTAAATAAAGCTAGACCTCGGGAGGACAAAAGACAAAAACAGTCTTGGTAACTGCTTTGGTATATTACCCTGTTGAGAAAACGGGGTATTTTGTCAAACGGCAATCACGAAATTAAAGCATCTGAGTATTCTTGCACCCAATGGTGAAGATTGCTATTAGCTAACTTTTGCTTTTTCGCTTAGGTAAAATTATCTCAGGGATAGCAGTTCAGTAATCTACTGGACTGTTTGTTTGTCTGAGAATTGAGGATACTCTGAGTAGTTACTCGAATTTCCTCTAAATCCTATGATTTGTGCAAGCAATCAACTATAGATAGAATTAACTCAGTTAGCCTTAATCTCTAATTGCCAAAACCTATACATATCATGGATCTTGCTAATATTGCATCCCAGTTAAATGCTGGAACGATTTTGCCAGAGGGAATAATCATTATCACTCTCTTGGGGGTTTTGATTGTTGATTTGATTTTGGGGCGGACATCTTCACGTTGGATTGGATATGTTGCGATCGCTGGCTTATTAACTGCGATTGCTGCCCTCTATTTTCAATGGGATTCTATCAATCCTATCGGCTTTACTGGTGGTTTTAATGCTGATGACCTCAGTATTGTCTTTCGCGCTATTATCGCTCTGTCTGCGGTGATGACGATTTTGATGTCTATCCGCTATGTGGAACAAAGTGGTACTGCTTTGGCAGAGTTTATCGCCATTTTACTCACAGCTACCTTGGGAGGTATGTTTGTCTCCGGTGCAAGTGAGTTGGTGATGATTTTCATCTCCCTAGAAACCTTGAGTATTTCCTCTTATTTGTTGACTGGTTATACCAAGCGTGATCCCCGTTCTAATGAAGCAGCGTTGAAATATCTGTTGATTGGTGCTTCTAGTACGGCCGTATTTTTATATGGTGTTTCACTGCTCTATGGTTTATCTGGTGGACAAACAGAACTGAGTGCGATCGCTCAAGGTATTGCTAGTGCTAATGTTGGTCAATCTCTAGGTCTAGTTATTGCCCTGGTATTTGTTATTGCTGGCATTGGCTTTAAAATCTCTGCTGCGCCTTTCCACCAATGGACACCAGATGTTTATGAAGGCGCTCCTACCCCAGTAATTGCCTTTTTGTCTGTTGGTTCTAAAGCTGCTGGTTTTGCCCTCGCTATCCGCTTACTCACAGTGGTTTTCCCCATTGTTGCTGACGAATGGAGATTTGTGTTTACTGCTCTTGCCGTCCTGAGTATGATTTTGGGTAACGTTGTGGCTCTGGCCCAAACCAGTATGAAGCGGATGTTGGCCTATTCATCTATTGCCCAAGCTGGTTTTGTGATGATTGGCTTAATTGCTGGCACAGATGCAGGTTACTCTAGCATGATTTTTTACTTGCTAGTTTACTTGTTTATGAATCTGTGCGGCTTTACCTGCATAATTCTCTTTTCTCTACGCACAGGTACAGACCAAATTACTGAATATTCAGGATTATACCAAAAAGATCCACTACTCACTCTCGGTTTAAGTATTTCTCTCTTATCCTTAGGTGGTATACCTCCTTTAGCTGGATTTTTTGGGAAGATTTATCTGTTCTGGGCAGGTTGGCAAGCTGGTCTTTACTGGTTAGTTTTGCTAGGTTTGGTAACTAGCGTTGTTTCTATTTACTACTATATCCGTGTAGTGAAGATGATGGTGGTTAAAGAACCTCAAGAAATGTCTGATGTAGTGAAAAATTATCCTGAGATTAGTTGGAATTTGCCAGGTTTCAGACCTTTACAAGTTGGTTTGATAGTAACTTTGATTGCTACTTCCATCGCGGGTATTCTGTCTAACCCCTTATTTACTTTAGCTAACAATTCAGTAGCTAATACTCCTATCTTACAATCAGCAAAAGTAACCAATACACAACAAGCTAGTTTAGTGATTCCTGAACCAGTGGAAAAATTGTAAGTTACTCTTTGCTAATAGGTAATTGATCTTTTTTCAATTACCTATTAATCTTCGATTTACAGGGAATAGGGAAAAGATTTGTAGTCTACTACTTGATTTTTTGTTTGATAAATGTAACCACCTGAGCAAGCTGTTTCTTTAACCCATCAATTTCAGCTTGCATTTTCACAATTTTGGCATTTAAAGCTTGAATTTCTATGTTAGAAGTGTCTTCTGTCAGCGGTGGTGTTGGAGTTGCAACTACTTCTGTTTTTCCTGTTGCGGCTGGTTGTTTACTGGTTTCTTGGCGACCTTTTTTAGCCGCTTTTGCCATTGATGATTTGATAGCAGTTACTAATTGACGTTGATCAAAAGGCTTATTTAGAAATTCAAAATACTCAAATGGTTCAGGAATTTTCTCTGTGACTTCCTCCTTACGTCCTGACATGATTACTAGGGGAATTTTTTTTAATTCTGGTTGTTCCTGTATTTTTTGGTATACTTCCCAGCCGCTCATTTTCGGAAGTATGAAATCTAACATAATTAAGTTAACTTTTTCACTGAGGATCAGGTCATATCCTTCTACACCATCTTTTGCTTCCAATACTTCAAAATTGCCAGGAGGTAGCATTTCTCTTACTTTTACTCTGACCACTGTTGTGTCATCGATCACTAGAATTTTGTTGGCCACGACTGATTACTCTACTAAAGATTATAAGTTTAGATGGCTGGCGAGCCGATTGATATTAAGAATTCTCCCACTATATAGTTACAACCAACATGAACGATTTGATCATGCTGTTTGTTGATTGGGAATCATCCAGACAGAGTATATCTGGAAACTTCGATGGGTTTGCTAAAAGCTACTAGGGTTGATTTTGTACCAATACTTGCACTATCTATCATTCTCATCAGTTTTCACAAACATGATTCAGATTTTTCTATCAACAATAAAACTTATACAAATATGCTAGTTCAGGCAATAGCGAGGCTTTTAGCCTCAAAATATGAGTGATACAGTGCTTTCCGGTGTGATGAGGTAGGTTATTGGCGGTCAAGATGTCCACCCCACAAGAGTTTCATGATTATTATTTGTACTTCATAGCAACGAAATCTGCTGTAAGTCTGCTCTTGAGAAACTACTAATAATCATAGTTAGGTGATGGTTTTTTGTCTCATTCTTGTTTAACTCAATCCCAATAGCCTCAGTTACTAGTTTGTGTGATTCTTAACAGGTACAGAGTGTAAAGTTCTCTACCACAGATACCGAGTAGCTCACACAACAAACTCAGAATCATGACGAAATTGAAAGCAGAGTTGTTCATATGCTTAGTTAAAATCACAAGACTCTGTTAAATATCCTTGATAGTGAGAATATACTTAATAATTATATGCTGTAAAAGCTACTATTATACTAACTTTTTAAACATTAGATTTAGTTGCAATAGATACTAACACTTATACATAACCCTGTCAATCAAATTGTGTGAATTGTGTTACTTGATACTCACCATTTAATATAGAGATTGATTTTAGCAAGGGTTTTTATGAGTGTTTCACAAGAATTAAGAGCGGAAATTGAAGCTATGCCTAGCTGGTTACGTCGTTCTATTGGTAATGCTAGCGAGATTTCCACGGTACAACGTATCATTAAAAAACGCCAAATTCATACGATTTGTGAAGAAGGACGTTGTCCTAATCGGGGCGAATGTTATTCCCAGAAAACAGCAACTTTTTTGTTAATGGGGCCAACTTGTACTAGGTCTTGTGCTTTTTGCCAGGTAGATAAAGGTCATGCTCCAATGCCTGTGGATGAAAAAGAACCGGAAAAGGTAGCAGAAGCTGTTCAGTTATTGGAATTACGGTATGTAGTTTTGACAGCTGTAGCTCGTGATGATTTGGCTGACGGGGGTGCTGGTCATTTTGTACAGACGATGGAAAGCATTCGTCAAATGAATCCAGAAACACAAATTGAAGTTCTCACACCAGATTTTTGGGGTGGTGCTGGTGTTGGGGAAAGTGGGCAAAAACAAAGAATAGCAACGATTGTTAATGTCAAACCGGCTTGTTATAACCACAATGTAGAAACAGTAAAAAGATTAACCGGCCCGGTGCGTCGCGGAGCAAAATATGATCGTTCTTTAGCTGTTTTAGCGATGGTGAAAGAAATTGATGAGACTATACCCACAAAGTCAGGTTTAATGCTGGGACATGGTGAAACTAAGGAAGAAATAATTGAAACTATGAAGGATCTACGGGCTGTAGAATGCGATCGCCTCACTCTTGGCCAGTATATGCGTCCTTCTTTGGCACATTTACCAGTGCAAAAATACTGGACACCGGCAGAATTTGATGAACTGGGTAAAATAGCTGAGGATATGGGTTTTAGTCATGTTCGCTCAGGGCCATTAGTTCGCAGTTCATATCATGCTGGGGAATTGTAATAAATCATATAAAGATAATATTTGATTCTTGAAAAGACACGTAGGGTGTGTAAATAAATTCGGGAATTGCTTCGCTAAAGTGATAGCGTCACGAACCAAACCCTTGATAATGAATGGTTCGTTACGAACTCCGTTTTAACACACCCTACAATACTGATCCTCAGATATCTTGCACTTTCGGTAAGAATTCTTTCCTTACCTATAGGCTAAAACTGTTCACTGTTCACTGTTCCCTGTTCCCTGTTCCCTGTTCCCTGTTCCCTTATCAGTTATTAATAACTTAGGACTTGCGCATTTTTACGAAATGTCTGGGTTGGAGATTGCTTCCTTACGTTGCAATGACAGTATTTGAAGTAGGTTTTGCGTAAGTCCTGTAACTAACAACCACAAATATTTTTAAAGATTGTGGAAAATAGGTGCTTTTCTTTGCTATTTGTTAAAAAGTTATTAAATCAGGAGAATCAAAATGACTTCTAACGGAAAAAATGCCAAGCCTTCTTATGTTTTCCGTGCTAGCTGGGCTTTGTTGCTATTAGCTGTTAATTTTCTAGTGGCAGCTTATTATTTCCAAATCATTGACTAATTGGGCTTTCAGCCTTCAGCTTTCAGCTTTCAGATCATCGTCTGACCGCTGACTGCTGAGTGCTGACTGTTTAAATTGTGCCTTTAAATAACCCTTTAGGGCGGATCAGCAATACCAAAATCATGATTAATAGAGCTACACCTTGTTTGTACTGAGAACCCAACCAAGGGGTGCTGACTTCCTGAACAATACCGATGATAAAAGCGGCGATGATCGCACCATAAGGATTACCAATACCTCCCAAAATTACCGATGCGAATAAAGGTAATATCAAAAACCAGCCCATATTGGGTCGTACAGCGGTAATTAAGCCATACATACTGCCGCCAAGAGAAGTTAGAGTCCCGGCAATTACCCAAGTCCACAGAATCACTCGATCAACGTTAATACCAGAAACTCTGGCGAGGTCTAAATCATCGGCAACTGCACGCATGGCTTTACCAATTTTGGTATTTTGCAATAGATAATGTAAACCAGCAATTACTAATATTGCTAAACCCAGAACTAGTAACTGATTTTGGGGTATTCTTAATTCTCCTAATTCTATGGCAGGGACAACTGGTAAATCATAGTTTTGATTTTTCCCTCCCCAGATTAGTATAATTCCATTTCTGAGAAATAAGGCCAATCCTATGGAGATGATGATCAGTGTTGTTGAGGCTGCACGGATGGATCTCATTCTCGACCATAGTAATTTCTCTGTTAGTAACATTGCGGTGACAGTTCCAACAGCGGCCAAAATCATAGATAGCCAAATGTTGATACCTAAACTATTAACGACAAAGGTTAGGTAAGCACCCAAGGTCAAAAAATCCCCATGTGCAAAGTTGGATAACCGTAAAATTCCGTATGTTAATGTCAAACCTACTGCGGCAAGAGCAATGATACTACCTACGGCAATCCCGTTGATGATCAATTGAATTATCTGTATATCCATGATTTGCAGTTTTTGTGAAGAAAAGATATAGTGTGTGTAACTTAGTTAAATAAATGATTAATTAAGTATTACAATTGAGAAAGACTTATCCGTTAAAATACACAATAAAACAGAGTTTATGCTTTTCTGCTCAACTCAAGGTTTTGTGGTAGTCCATTGGTTATGCAGCAATATTCAAGCTTACCAGAACACAACTCTCAATTAGATGGAATGTCGAAACTTTTACAAACTCCCCAACAGCTACGGGAGAATTTGTGGTTGGAAGGTAGTTTGAATCAGTTGCAAAGTCATCTGCATGATTTATTGATATCTGCTTGTAATCTGAATGAAGTTATATCTACGGAAGTAGCGTTAATGCAAGCAATAGTCAATGAAGTTACTACTGCTTTAAATAGAAGCACTTCAGAGTTGATAGATTATGCGGTGGGTATTGCCCAATGTCAACCAGATGAAAAAGTTAGTAAGATTTGTTATTTTGGTAGTCTATCAACAACAGATAAAAGTAAAAATCATCTTTTGGTAAAATCAAATCTTTGGCACAAATCAGGTTTGAAATTAAATGCTGAAATTGCAATATTAATTTCCTAGAATGTTAGAAAAATGAATAAAAGTTGGGTATCTCAGAATTAGTTGTGGTTAAGGGAATTCACCAAATTATTGATATTGGAAAAGTCTAATAATTCATCTGCTAAATTACAGTTGATTTCGTTGCTATGAGGTACAAATCATAATCATAAAACTCTTGTGGGGTTGGCCGGGCTGCCCGCCAATAGTGTACCTCATTAAACTGGAAAGTGCTGTATCTAAATTCTCAATATTCAAATCCCAACTACCTAGGGGTTGCAGCAAAAAGTCTTGTCGTGGAGACAGGTGACTCTTATCAGGTGACAGGTGAGCCACTGCGGTGGACGGGTTCCCCGGCATAAAGCAAGTGGCGAACCCGAAGGGTGACAGTTTCAAGAGTTAGATAGGATAAATTTTCCCTCTCAATCCAATTAAAATGCACTGTTTTCGAGTGACTACCACCTAAAAGCTTGTACTTTTTCAATTTAAAATCGCCTAAAATCCAATACCAGTAATGTTTTCATATTTATATGCCTAACGGCACGCTACGCGGACAGCAACCCCTAAATAATTTTCTGTAAGGAAATTCAGTAAACACTATAAAACTCAAAACTGCTTTCTGAACAAGGCAATTTTGAGTTTTTTAGGACTTACGCATTTTAACGGAGCGTCGTGGTTTGAGATTGCTTCCTTTCCTGGCAATGACAGTATTTTAAGTAGATTTTGCGTAAGTCCTGTTTTTATTTCAAGAATGATTTAGATTAGGCAAAATTGGTTTGTACTTTATTTCGGAGTAAGTTGATAATTGCAGCTTTTTCTAAAATACCAACTAGAAAACCATTATTACTAATTACAGTCAGTGCTGATAATTTTTGCGTTTCCAGTAACCGTACTACTTCCAGTAATGGTTGATCTGATTGTACAGTAGTAGACTGCTCAATTGGTTTCATCACTTCGACAACAGAAGTTTCAGCCCATAGTATATTGGGGATGGTTCGCAAGTCATCAACTGATATCGCTCCTAACAATTGTCCTTCGTCATCTGTCACTAGGAAACGACGATATTGTTGAGCATTGAATAGTTGTTGATCTGCAAAATCTCTTAAACTTAAATTCGCTGTAACAATGGGGCTATCATTATTGACAACATCTGCTGCTGTTAAACCTGTGAGTCTTTCTTGCACTCTGGCAAATTGGACAGCACTTCCAGCATTTTGTAATAAAAAGAAACCGATTAATAAATTCCAGAAGTTAACAAAGCTACCTAACAATAGTAGAGGAATTAAACCAGAGGCGATCGCTATCCAACCAAAGATTTGTCCAACTCTGCTGGCTACAACCACTCCACGATAAGATTTACCAGTGATTTTCCAAACTATTGCTTTGAGGATATTTCCTCCATCCAAGGGTAAGCCAGGAATGAGATTAAATAGAGCTAAGGACAAGTTAACATAAGCTAGTAAAGCCAGAATAGCTCCTAATGGCCCTGATGCAGCAGTTGCATAACCAATTGTTGCTGCTATGACAAACAATACAAAACTAACGATAGGCCCTGCAATAGCTACCCAAAATGCTTCTGCTGGAGTTTCCGACTCTCTTTCTAAGTTTGCTAGTCCACCAAATATAAACAGTGTGATTGATTTAACATTAATATTTTGGCGAATCGCAACAAAGCTGTGTCCTAATTCATGAGCAACAACTGAGCCAAATAATAATAGTGCTGTGATCAATCCTAATAGTAAAGGTAATCCGCCACCCAGTTGGGGAAATTGTGTTGCGAGGGAACTGCTATAGCTCCAAGTTACCAAACCTAAAACTAAAAACCAGGAAGGATTTATATAAAAAGGTATTCCAAAAAGGTTGCCAACCCGAATTGCGTTATTCATGGTATTCACCTGTGATATCAGCATCGAGAAGTTTGTTTTGCTTCTCTTTATGTCCTTATAGTAACGAAAGATTAAGCAAGATTAACTTTTATAAAGGTAGTAGTCTCCGTCTAGCAAGGTGTGGTAAAGCGAATTTAGCCTTACCAGAGTGATCGCCACTTCCTAGTAGTATTGGGCAGTTCTACTATTGATCCTTGAAACTGTGCAACTCTAATTTGAATATCGGCGATATTATTGAAACTCCTTTGTGTGGAGGTAAAACCTCCTGACTTGAGTTTCCATGCTCTGCATGGAAACTAGAAAAACTCTGTTCTGGGACTTTTTTTACCAGACTTTTCACCATGATTATTTGCATAACTAGAAAAATTCAAATTCTTTACTTGTAATACTTGATGGAAAAATCGCTACAGCCAAAATTTCTATAATAGAATTAGTCGAATTTGAGCAAATTGTAGGCAGATGAAATTAGCAGAAAAACTAGAACAATTAACAACATTATTTGCAGAAATGGAACAGGCATTAATTGCCTACTCTGGTGGTGTTGATAGTACGCTGGTAGCCAAAATTGCCTATGATGTATTAGGCGATCGCGCCTTAGCTGTAACTGCTGTTTCTCCTTCTTTACTACCAGAAGAATTAGCAGATGCAACAGCACAAGCAGCAACTATCGGCATTGCTCATCAAGTGGTGGATACCCACGAAATGGAAAATCCTAACTACACATCTAACCCTGTCAACCGCTGCTATTTTTGCAAAAGTGAATTACACGATACACTCAAGCCTCTAGCTTTGGAGTTAGGATATCCCTACGTGGTGGATGGGGTAAATGCCGATGACTTACAAGACTATCGCCCCGGAATTCAAGCCGCCAAAGAAAGAGGAGCGCGATCGCCGTTAGCAGAAATAGGCGTAACTAAAGCTGAAGTGAGACAACTTTCTCAGCAACTAGATTTACCTTGGTGGGATAAACCCGCCCAACCTTGTTTAAGTTCTCGTTTTCCTTATGGTGAAGAGATTACCATAGCCAAATTACAACGAGTTGGTAGAGCAGAAATTTATTTACGAAATCTGGGGTGGGATAACTTACGGGTGCGTTCAGAAGGAGACTCAGCCAGAATTGAACTACCACCAGAAAAAATTCAAGATTTTGTGATCAAAACAGATTTACCGAATTTGGTGAAAACATTTACAAATTTTGGATTTATCTATGTAACTTTGGATTTAGAAGGTTATCGCAGCGGTAAATTAAACCAAGTTTTAAATCGGGAAATGATTGGCACGAATAATTAAAGAGGTGACAGCCTGGCATGAAGATTGCATATTTTCACTCTCTGGCCTATTCCCATCTTACCGACCTTCGGCAATGATATATTCCATTTGTTCTAAAGCCTCACGCCAAACATCGTAACCAGCAGGCGATAAATGTAGTCCATCGGTGCTTAATTCAGAACGTAAACTACCATCCAAGTCTGTAAACCAGTGGTGAATATTCAGGAAACTAGCCTGTTGCTGCTTGGCAATTAAAGCAATTTGGACATTGAGATGACGAATCCGTTGGTTAGAGATTTGCGGGCGGCGAGTGGGCAAAATTGACTGGATTATGATTTGACTTTCGGGGTGACTCTGGCGTAAACCACGAATCAGTCGCCGATAATTAACTAAAATTGTTTCATCACTTGTTCCCTTGAGTAAGTCATTAATGCCAATCATCACATAAACAACTTCTGGCTTTGTTGTTGAAAAAGCCTTTAATCTTCTCACCAAACCTGTGGACTTATCTCCGGAAATTCCTTGATTTAGCCACAGTTTCCCAGTGGGAAGTTTTTCTTTGGGAAACCACAAGCTTAGAGAATCTCCCAATAAGATACTCAATCTATTTTTACCTTGTCCTCTAGTCATTGCTCTAGCTTCCATCGCCAATAACCTTTTCCAATCTTGATAAGTTAATTTACGCTTATTGGCTGACTTCCATAAAGGTTGTAAATCATTATTGTCTACACGAGTGTATATCTGACCATTTTTCAGAGCTGCTAATCTCAGATAGTACAATTGGTTGCCAGAGACAGGAATCAATTTTTTAGTTTGAGAACTGGGGTTTAATGATGTTGTTTGGGGTTTTGACGGTTGATCATTTTTTATTTGTGCCAGTAATATCTCACTAGGGCGACTTTTCCTTTCCTGACTCGCAGGAGTTTCAGATGACGATGAAACAGATTTGCTAAATTCCGGTAACGAGTAGTTTTTCTGGGTTACTGGTAAAGGGGAATCTTCTGAGTCGGCAAAATTGCGATCACTGAATTCTGGTAAGGAAATGTCTACTTTGGCAATAATTTTTTCACCTACTGGCAGTTGTGATCGCTGTTTTAAGTCCCCTAGAAAATCAGTATTTTCTGGGCGGATATTAGGCGTTTTTGGCAGTGCAGATGTTGGGATTACTAGTCCGGTTAACAAGCTCGCAGCCAGTAGATATGTTTCTTGCATCTTTGTTGATGTCCTTTTCCGTATTTACTGCTTTTCCTTATGACAGCCTGATCTGGCTGAGTTCAGGAAAATTTCAGTTTCTAGGAATTGGTCGCAAAATCTGTGTTAAGAATGTGATCTCACTGACTGCTGGTATATAAAGTTATATTAAAGAAAAGTGTTAAATTTTATTCTGTGTACAATAACGTCGTTAAAAGTGTTAATATTGATGCGAAGTCGTTAATGTTTCCTTTTAATATCGTGGCTAGAGCTAGTACCGCTATTGGAGTAAGTCCAGTAATAAAAGAGATTGTGCAAAAACAGGCACATTCTACTCGTTTGACATTGAAAGAAGTCATCCTCATGGGGATGTTGGCAATTGATAAGCTAGACGATCAAGGTCGTCAAGAATTGGCTGATCAAGTGCATCAAATGCAAGTCAATGGTGATATCTAAGATGATATCTAAGATTTCGGTTTGAGAAGTTTTTGCAATCTTGTCTCTAGTACAGCCAAATGGTTGTACCTGAGACAGTAAACACAACAAACTTCTCGTTTATTCACTGTTGAGTGAATTCATCACTATTTTTCGTGAGTTTGGCTTTTAGGAAATCAAAAGACACAAGTTGGTTTTGTTGAGTAATGCTTACAGAACCAATTCTTTTGAAATTGAAGCAGGGGAAGAATTTCAACTTTCAAAGATTCCCCTTCACAAATAAAAAGAGATTTCCAAATCAAAAATATCCCATCGTTAGGACTGCAAGGGAGTGGGGAACAGTGAACAGTGAACAGTGAACAGTGAACAGTTATAACTGACAACTGATAACTGATACCTGATAACTGATAACTGACAACTGACAACTGACAACTGATTAAAGTTCAGTTAATAAGATTAAAGTATAACAATCCTGCCTGAAACGTTCCCACCACAAAGCCTAAAATACCTCCCAAAGTCACAATGGCTTGGAGTTCATTTTTAACAATTCCTTCTATAGCAGCTTCTAAATCAGCAGGTGAGGTAGAATTTACCCTGTCAATGATTACCTGATCTATGGAGAGAATGGGGATGATTTGGGCGACTATTACTTCCAAATCTTTTTCCAAATATCTTTCTAAAATTAAAGCCAACTCCTGTGATACCACTTCTAAAGAAGTATTGACCACTGGTGAATTTTGCAAGCGGTTTATCAACAACACTGATATATTCTCCCAGTCTGCTGATTCAGTGAGTTCTTGTAGTAAATCACCACCACTTGCTTGTAGGTAATGACGTACACTTTCCCTGGTAGTTTTCCTGAGTTGACGTACCGTACTAATAGGTAAATTTTGCAATGATAAATCCCTCAATAGCTTTTTGAGGCGATCGCGCATTTGCAAGTCTTTGATTAATTCTGCCAATCTTGCATTAGTATCATCTTTTTCATCTAAGCAGAAAGTTCTTAATCTGGTTAAAGAGTTGCGTACTCCAAATAAATTAGCAACTACCCAGTAAGTACCACTGGTTTTCTCTCTCAAGTTATCGTCTATAGTTTGAATGGTCTTATCAGTTAAGAAATCTACTATAGCTTGTCTGAGAACATCCGGTGGTAAAGCGCGTTCTAACAACCAATCTGCCAACCTTTTTGCTTGTTCTTCACTGAGTTGAAACTCTAGCAATACTTGGTCAAAAATTTGGTTAATTTGCGCTTCTAGAAAATTTTCCTCCTTGGCCAGAACCTTGAGGAGACGAGGTAAAGATTCTCCTAATAAATCCCGTAATATATTGGCAATAACTTTAACACTTTTTTGGCTTGTATCTTCCTTGAGTTGTTCAGATGCTAATCGCAGTAACCAAAGGATAGCTTCTTCAACCCTTTCTGTTTCTAAAAGTCGCTTGGCCAGCTTTTGTAGTTCTTGTGGGGTAAGTAATGACCCCATAATAGTATTAGAGATATTTTTAGCTAACCGTTCCTGATTACGGGGAATTAATCCAGGAGTAAAAGGTATTCTGCGCCCAAATACATAAATAGCACGATAAGGACGAAATAGCATTTTGATGGCTATATCATTGGTGAAATAGCCGATAATTCCACCCAAGCATGGGGGTGTTATGTAGAGCCAAAGATGTGACCAATCCACTATCAATTATCAATTATCAGTTATCAGTTATCAGTTGTTAGTTCTCACCCTCTAGTTGGATGATTTTGCCTGTTGCTTTTTGCCTGTGACTATCTATTATTTTTTGTTAAGAACTAACACTCCCATCATACCGTTAGAAATGGGGTAGTGGATGGCGTTAATAAAACCGGCTTGGTGTGATAAGCGCACTTGTTCTTTGCCAACAGGGAAGCGATCTAAACTGGGACTAATATAAGCATATTCATCTTTGACACCTAAGTTAGTGGCCATGGGAACGACTATATTATCTAAATACCACTGCTGAAAGTGAAGAAAAATGGGATCACTGGGACGATGAAAGTCTAAAATTGCTGCTTTTCCAGATGGTTTGAGGACACGATAAATTTCTTGAAGAGAACGAGGAATATCTTGAACATTTCTCAGCCCATAACCCATTGTAATGGCATCGAATTGGTTGTCGGCAAAGGGTAAATTGAGAACATCTGCTTCTACCCAGGTGATAGGGGGTTGGGGATAATATTGTTGTGTGCGTTCTTCTGCGGCTGCGAGTAAATTACAAGAAAAGTCTACACCATAAACCTTTCCGCTTTGTCCTACTTGACGGGCTAATTGAAAAGTTAGATCACCACTACCACAGCATAAATCTAAACAATGGTCTCCTGGTTTAGCTGCACTCCATTTGGTAGTCATGACTTTCCAGATGCGGTGCTGACCTAAACTTAACCAATCGTTTAAATTATCATAGACTGGGGCAATACGGTCGAAAATATCACGTATCTCTTGATTGATGGGTGGTGAGTTATTAGTCATTTAGTTTTTGGTTTTCTGGCAGTTGCTGGTTTTGAGTTGTTATCGTCACTTACAGTAGCTGCTGGAGAGGGCGATCGCCACTAGTTGTGCAGATAGATGAATCAGTTTGAGTTCATCTTTCCGTAGAGTACAAGGTTTTTGCCACTGTAGTGATAATACTCCTAGTATTTGTTGGCGATAAATAATAGGAATAATGAGATGGGCTTGGACTTGTGCAATTTGATAGTGAATGAGAGTATTGAGATCAGTATCTTTAGGTATATTAAATGAGAATTGAATTTGACCACTAGCGATCGCTTTGGTAGCTAAGGGATCTTCAGATAGCCAGTTTTCTACAACACCATTTTTACTGTAAACTCCCTGGGTGTTAATCAAAGTATTATTTTCTATAAGTTGTACAATACAGCCATCTGCATGGAAACTTTCACTAAAGGCTTGAGCTATGGGAGTAAGAATTTCTTCACAACTGGAAATTGTTTGGGTAACTTCCACCAAAACATTTAACAGTTGCATTTGAGAGTTAGCACGGCGTAGTTCTTTGGTTTTTTGTTTAAGTACATCATATGTTGTTGCTGCTCGCTGTACTACTTCTTTTAGTTCTCCAGAGTCCCAAGGTTTGGTAATGTACTTGAAAACTTGACCAGTATTAATAGCTTCTACCAAGTCTTCAATATCAGTGAAACCAGTGAGGATAATTCTCACAGTGTCAGGAAATTGGGGTAAAGTCCGACTCAGAAATTCAGTTCCTTTCATCTCTGGCATTCTTTGATCAGAAATGATTACTGCTACTTCCCCCTCTCGTTCCAGTAATTTCAAAGCTTTCATACCACTTTCGGCTTTGAGAACGTTAAAATCACGACGAAAGGTACGATACAGTAGATCCAGGTTATCTGGCTCATCATCCACCACTAATATTTTCATTTTTTTATCAGGGGTACGACTTCTCAATTGAGAAAGTCTTTGTTCAATATCCGAATTTTGGCTATCCATTAGTTCCAGAAGATGATATAAACAACTTTGTTATATTCCATACCGGGTAGAAAAGAAATCATCCCGGCGGTTTAGATTAAGCTGTAACATATTTTAGTTACACATTGATGAATCTGCTTGGTCAGTGAAAAATAATGTCAATGGTTGATACAATCGGAGATCCATCTAGGTTCAAAAATTATTAATCACCATCTTAAATTTAATTTTGCACTTCTGAATTATGACTGAACTACCATCTAACACTCAAGGTACTGACAGTACTGCTGATGATACTGCACAGGAACTGCTAGTCAAACTCAGACAAAAACAAGGTACTTGGGTGGAATGGGGTGAGGCGATCGCCCAACTCCAAAAAGGCGGCCATAACCCCCAAGATATCTTTGAAGCAACTGGTTTTGAGCCGATTCAGCAAAATCAGGTCATAGTTGGCGCTCAAGTTTATAGTTCTTTAGAAAAGTTTGGTGCATCCCCGGAAACTCTTGCATATTATGGTCAAAGAGCTAGTGATGTTCTCTATGAACTACGGTTATTAACCCAGGAAGATCGTGCTACCGCAGCAGATTTAATTTTTCACCACAAGTTGGATGTAGATGAAGCACGGGAAGTTGCAAAAGCAATTAAGGATTTTTCGCGGTTTTCTACTCCACCCCAAGGTTTTACCAACCATCCAGGGGATGCGGTTGCTTATCAAACATGGAAATTAGCCCGACAAAATTCTGACTTACAAGAGCGTTCCCGCTTAATTGCTAAAGGTTTGCGCTTTGTTCACTCTCCAGAAGCCAGGAAACAAATAGAACAACTACTCACTGATTTTACCGTAGTTCCCCAACGTCCTGCACCCATGCTACCCTTCTTCCGCTTGGACTCTGATGAGGAATTACCCAGAATTATTCCTGTGGTGGGTGAGTTACCATTAACACCAGACAATGTGAAGGATGTACCCATAATTACAGAAATTGAACCATTTAAAATGGTGAAATTTGCAGGTGATCAGGCATGGGTAGCTTTACCAGGTTGGCAAATATTAAAAGCTGCTGAAGATCCCGTAGTAATTATTGCCAATAGTGAAATTTTTCCTAATCCTAACAATACCAAAACTGAACAAGTTTTAGTGGTCATAGATCGTGATCAAAGAGACTGGGATGGTTCAAGTTATTTTGTTTTTGATAATAATGGAAAAATAGATTTTCAATGGTTTGAAACTGAGCCAGAACAAACTTTATTAGGTAAAATAATTATCATTTTGCGACCTAAAAAAGTGCTAGATGAAGACTTTAATAAAGACGCTTGGCAAATAGATGAATAGTTATTAATTAGGGTTTGTTGTTAGCGGAGCTTGGTGTTCAGCTATAAAAATGATCTGTGGATACTAGAGAATAGGGAATAGGAAACAGGGAATAGTGACGCACCAAACCCTTGATCATGGTGCGTTACGAACTCCGTTCTCACACACCAATACTAGGGAACAGGGAAAAGTTTCAAAAATTGGATGGTCATGATTTTTCCTTGAGAGGTACTGATAATTGATAACTGATAACTGAATCAACACACCGATATAACTGATAGGGAAAATGTCCTATTCTATAGTAATAGTTGTTGTCTATATTGCAGGTAATTGTTTTGGCAATTTGGAAACTTTGACCAAAATTTTTTCTCTTTATACTTGAACCAATAAACCATAAATTAAACTCTGGTTGGTTGGGAGTGTAGAAATCAGATAACTTTTGGTCAAGATTAGATAAATCAAAAGAATTTTTTAAAAAAGTTATACTGTCCTGATTATTGCTTCTTTCTTGATTTAAAGCAGTTGCAAAACTTAAACCTCCTGCTACATCTTGATAGTTATCATATTTAATCACTAACATGATAGGTAAATTAGGTTCTATATTCATATTTTTAGCTACTTGATCTGGGAAGAATGGTTTTTGAAAGGTGAAATTATTGATCACAAAAATACAACTAATAATTCCAAACATTAAAAATATATACTTAGATATTTTCAACTTTTCTAAACCAAGAGCTAAAAGAGCGCAAAAACCAGGATAATAAACAAAACTATAACGGGGAACTATGGTAATATCTTTCCCTAAACCATAAGCAATGACAAAGAACTGTATTAATATGAAAAATACAAAACTTGCTAAAGTAAAAATCGAGAAATGAACTGCTGGGTTAAACCATAGAGTAATCAGATTTCTAATTACTTGAAAACCTATTCCTAGGGTAAAAATTAACATTAAACCACCACAGAAAACTTGTATAATCAAAGCTTGGTTTTCGACTGGGAGCGTAATTGTCATTAATACCCAGTTCAGCAAAGTTTGATAAATTGGTTCAACGTGTTGGGGAGATGATAACCAGTTAGTTTCTGATTTACGAATGTGGCTAAATATAGTAAATAACCAAGGAATATAACCAATAATAACTACTGTGCTAGAAATAATTAAATGTAGATAGATTTTTGGGAAATTAACAATTTTCGATCTGATTCGATAAATTAGTAATGATAAAGTAATAATTTCTGCACTGAATGCAACAATAAAAAAATAATGGGTATATAATCCAGTGATATTAACAGTTATCCATAATAACCAAAATCTTAATCTGGAATGCTGATTAGAAAAGATATCTCTTTGAATTTTAATGACTGCAAATAATGATAAAGTAATTAAAAGCATAGGTAAAGTATAGTGCCTTGCTTCCTGGGAAAGATAAACAGCAAAGGGGGATAAAGACATAACTAAAGCTGTGAAAATCCCAGATTGAGGAGAAAAAGCTGCACTGTTAATCATGTAAATAGCGATGATGGAAATAACACCAAATAAAGCTGGGAGAAATCTAAGTTTGATGATCCAATCAATATCCAATGAATTCACCCATCCTAACCATTTATACATCCCACAAAAAAATAAGGGTGGATGGGTAGATTCGTTGGCTAAGTTTTCGGCAATTTGTGAACAACTCACTCCAGGTTGCCAAATAAAAATATCTTGGAGTTGTTGTAGAGAAAAAACCATATTTAAAGGAATTGATTGATAACTTTTCCCGGAGCTAAAAATGGCGGTGATGATTTCATCTAACCAGAGTGATTTGAAGTTGAGATGGGAAAATCTCAAAATAGCACCGAGGAAAATTATGGCAGTTAAATATAGATAAGTTTGACGATTTTTCATGATATTTTTTTTAGTAAATGAAACGCAGATGGATGCAGATTAACGCAGATGTAACAAGATGGAAATGTGAATATATAAATGCCAATTAATCATAAATTAAGACTGTACTTTTTTACTCCTTTGTCCAAATTAAAAATTAAAGTTGAAGTTTGAAAATGTTTAAAGATAGTTTTACTGAGCAAGAAAATTACACTAATGGGGAATCTGCGGAGATTTCTGCGTCATCTGTAACTATGTTATGGGAAAAGATTAACAAAATTCGGGGTACATTGCGACCTGGACAAACTCAGATGGCCGACTGGGAAGCAGGGCCATTAGCGGTATCTGCTGTTCCTGGTGCGGGGAAGTCTACGGGTATGGCCGCTGCTGCTGCTATTGCTATTGCGCGTCAATATATTAATGCTGTGGAGACAGGAAATAAGTACCTCCGTCAATTAGTGGTTGTGACTTTTACTCGTTCTGCTGCTGCTAACTTAAAAGTAAAAATCCGTCAGCAATTAAAAGAGTTATCTTTACCACAAACTGGTTTTGAAGTGCTAACCTTACATGGTTTAGCTTTAAAAATTGCTCGTCTTTATCCAGAATTATCGGGTTTGGAGTTAGAAACTGCTAAGTTAATTACTCCTAATCAAAGTCATCGTTTTATTCGGTTAGCGGTGGAAGAGTGGATAAATAAACATCCAGAAATGTATCATCGGTTGTTAGCAGGAAATCAATTTGATGGAGAGGAAACAGAAAAGTTACGTCGTCATTCTGTACTGAGAACAGAGATTTTACCAAATTTAGCAGATACGATTATTCGTGAGGCGAAAAGTTCGGGAATATTACCTGAAAAGTTATATGAATGGAGTGAAAAAACAGATGATTATTATCAAATTCTCAGGATTGCTGCTGGACTTTATACAGAATATCAAATAATTATGCAATCACAGGATTTTTATGATTATGATGATATGATTTTAGGGGCTTTAACAGTATTAAAAAATGAACAGGTTTTAAATCAAGAAAGAAGTAAAATATTTGCAGTGTTTGAAGATGAAGCACAAGATTCTAGTCAGTTACAAACCCAACTTTTAGAAAGTTTAGCAATGGGTAAATTAAATGTAAATTTAGTTAGGGTTGGTGATCCTAATCAGGCAATTAACTCGACTTTTACTCCTGCTGATCCGATCTATTTTCGAGACTTTTGTCAAAGTTGTCAAGGTGATCAAAAACTGGCAACCATGAATCAAGCCGGTCGTAGTAGTAAGATAATTATTGATGCGGCTAATTTTGCTTTGCAATGGGTGAATATGCAATGGAAAGCTGAAAATAAAACTGGAGAAACGCCATTTTTAGAGCAAATAATTGAGATAGTTGATGTTAACGATCCACAGCCAAATGCTAATCCAGATATGGTTGGTAAGGGCTTAGAATTGTATACACCCCGTAATATTAATCATACAGTTGAGTTAATTTCCCAAAGAGTTGTAGAGTTATTTAAAGATAATCCCAAAGCTTGTGCGGCCGTGTTAGTTAGGGAAAATCGCCAAGGGAGATGGTTAGCAACACAATTAGAACAAGTATGTCAAGAAAATCAGATTCAATTATATGATGTGGGAGAACAAGAAAGACGTTCTCATGTTCCCCAAGAAATTTTATCTTTGTTACAATTTTGCGATCGCCCTCACTCTCCGGATTATTTAAAAGCTACTTTAAATATATTAGTTAAACGTGGGTTAATTGAAACTCAAGATATTAATACTTTGGCTAGTGTACCAGAAGATTTTTTATATCCTAATCTTTTAGCTAAAACCCAGCCACCAGAAGTGACAAAAGCTGCTCATTTATGTTGTAATTTATTAAAGGCAAAGTTGGAATTACCCACTTATCAATTAATTCCTTTTTTAGCTTTAACTTTAAAATATGAACAAGCAGAATTAGCGACAGCGGATAAACTAGCAGAAAAGGTAAATATAGAATTAATTGGTAATTATTGCATAGAGCAAATGCTTGATAGTTTGAGTACAATTGTCACTTCCGAAAGGTTTGAACCAGTAAATCCTGAAAATATGGAAGCACAATATACTAAATCTGGGCAATTAACAATTATGACTATGCACAAAGCTAAAGGTTTAGATTGGGATTATGTATTTTTGCCTTTTTTACATGAAAAAATCATTCCTGGTAAATTTTGGCTTCCTCCCCAAGGTAAATTTTTAGGTGATTTTATTTTATCAGAAGTTGCCCGCGCTCAAATTCGATCAGCATTGCATCAACCAGGGGCAAAAATGCCTAATGTTCAGCAAGCTGCACATGATGCTAAATTTTTAAAAATGGCTGAGGAATATCGGTTGTTATATGTAGCTATGACGAGAGCAAAAAAGTTATTATGGATGTCTGCTGCTAGACAAGCTCCTTTTACTTGGAGTAAACCTAATAATATACAAGATGCTGATCCTTGTCCTGTTTTTACTGCTTTAAAAAGAGGATTTTCTCAAGTTTTATAAATCTTTTTGGATATAATATCTACTGAATAGGTTGAATTTTTGAGTTGTGTTTAAAACCCAATCTTCCCTCATCGTAACTATAAAATACTTGGGAATCTGTTGGCAGATCATAAAATCTTTTCCTGGATACACTTTGATAAAATTTTTGATCGTCAGCTAATAAAGTAACTGTATATGTACGTTCACAAGTTTCTGTTCCATCTTCATCTCGTGTACATGATTCCTCACGTACCTTATCAATTATTTTAGCGGTATAGGAAAAATGGGTTAAGGATGAATAATCAAAAATGATCATGGACAGTATAAACATTAGGACTGCTACTATTGTTACTATTGGTTTCCATGATGCTTTCCATGAAAAACCTTGTGCGGATATGTTCCCAAGCAGAATATAAATAGCTATAAGAATAATAATTACAGAAGCAAATAAACTTGTACTAATCAAGAATTCACGGTTCAAAAATAATTGCATATATATTCCTCTTTCAAGTCATAAACTGATCAATTTCCAGGTTTTTATTTACCTGATAGTAAAACTGTCAACATTTTAACACTTGAGCAAAAAGATGTCCATGCTACCAAATATAGTTGCTAATAATGAGCAGTTGTTACAGTTTATAAACAGTGCATAAATAACTTCTAATTTATATATATATTTTGCTTTCAAAAAATTTTAAAATTTAAAATACTGAATTTGGACACATTCCAAAACAAAAAATCTCTCTCAAACTCTTACCTTTGTGTCTTTTGCTTCCTTCGTGGTTAAATCATATCAAACCTTGAATCACTATTTACACATTTATAATACTCTCCTGAACTCTCAGGTTTTTGCTAATCTCACCCTTGCAGTTACAACATTAGGACTTACCCATTTTCACGAAATATTAGGTTTTGAGATTGCTTCCTTACGTCGCAATGACAGTATTTGGAATAAGTTTTGCGTAAGTCCTGAACATATTGGGCGAAATACCTTGTCTATTGCTATACTTGTAAAGTCTTTTCATCATCACCCCAAAAAATCAATCTCAAACCGGGAACAAAATCATCATAAAAATGGTAAATAAGTTTAGATATATTATTCAAAATAGGCAAAATAACATGATGCGATCACCACTACAAAATCCCCGTAAATTATCTAAATCAATTGTTTTTACTCTCACTTTAACAGGTTTGTTAACTAGCAGTGTCAATGTTGATGCTGATCATATTTCTGTAGAAATTCCTACATCAACAGCTATAGAAATAGCCCAAAATAATAATATTTTACCCAGACAACTGACTGGAAAAATACTCAGAGATGCTGCTATTCGTTCTGGAGAAAAAAGAAGAGACTTGAGAATTCATCAAGTTACACCTCAAACTTTTAGTAACCTTTGTAAGTTTAGATTTGGTGAATTTTGTACTCAAGAATTTAATCCTGTTCAGGGTTGGGTTGTAGTTGTCAAAGTGAAAGGACAGTCTTGGAATTATCACGCTAATCAAGCTGGTAATTTTGTCATTGATCCGCAAATTAACTTTTTCAATGTTTCTCGACTACCAATAAAGATCGCTAATAGAGTGATGAATGATGCGGCTAAACGTGCAGGTTTAAAGAGATCAGATATAACGGTACTTAGCTCTACTCAAAAAGCATTTGGTAATTCTTGTGAGTTTAAATTTGGAGAAGTTTGTACTAAAATCTACAAACCCATAGAAGGTTGGAAAGTTACTGTAAAAGTGAGAACAGAAACTTGGACTTATCATGTGAATAAAACTGGTTCACAAATAGTTCTTGATCCTAAAATTAAAGCTGTTCAAGGTAGTGAATTACCAAACAGAATTACTGCTAAAATTCTCAGTGATGCTTATGAACGTACTCGTTTAGAAACCGTTAGTATTAAGGTAGTGCGGAGTGTAGAAAAAACTTTTGGTAATTCCTGTCAGTTCAATTTTGGGGAAATCTGCACCCAACAGTATGATCCTATTAAGGGTTGGGAAGTTGTGATTAATGTACAGCGGCAGTTTTGGACTTATCATGTAGATAGTTCTGGTTCTCAATTGGTTCTAGATCCCAAGGTTGTTCAAAAATTGAAAAAATAGAGTTTTCTGAATTTTAGGGAACAGGAAACAGGTAAGAAATACGAGTAGTTTAATTGGTGACTGGTGACTGATGAGGGGAAGAGTGGGAGAGGGGAAGAGTGGGAGAGTGGGAATCTTAATTTAATTAGGGGATGCTGTCTGCGTAGCGTACCGTCAGGCATATACAGCATTTTCCGGTGTAATGAGGTACATGACTGGCGGGCAAGATGCCCACCCCACACAAGATGCCCACCCCACACAAGATGCCCACCCCACAAGAGTTTCATGATTATGGTTTGTACCTCACAGCAACTCCTAATTAGTGATTAAATTAAGATTCCCAATCACCAATCACCAATCACCAATCACCAATCACTTTTTGCAGCAAAATCTAATTACGGTTTTTTAGTATATAATGAGGGATTGTGTTGATTCAAAAATCATCCTATGCCTAAACTCAAAACTCGTAAGTCAGCGGCGAAAAGATTCCGCGCCACCGGTAGCGGTAAAATTGTACGTCGTAAACCTTTCAAAAGCCACTTGTTAGAACATAAGTCTTCTAACAAGAAACGAAGTCTTTCTAAAATGGCTGTTGTACATGAGCGTGACGAAGAAAATGTACGCTTAATGCTTCCCTATTTGTAAATCCTCCAGGTAAACTAAAAGATGACTCGTGTAAAACGCGGTAATGTAGCCCGTAAACGCCGCAATAAAATCCTCAAATTAGCTAAAGGTTTCCGTGGTTCTCACTCCACTTTGTTTAGAACCGCTAACCAACAAGTAATGAAGGCACTTCGTAGTGCTTACCGCGATCGCAAAAAGAAAAAGCGTGATTTTCGTCGTTTGTGGATTGCCCGTATTAACGCTGCTTCCAGACAGCAAGGTTTAAGCTACAGTCAGTTAATCGGTAACTTGAAAAAAGCTAATGTGGAACTCAACCGTAAAATGTTGGCACAATTGGCAGTTCTTGATCCTGACAGCTTTGTAAAAGTTACTGAATTGGCCAATTCTGTCAAAAGTTAATGGTGGCAACGGATTGATAACAGATGTAACGGTTAGCACCTTCGCATATTGACAACTGATTAAATAGTTTAAATTTGACAGTTTGAGTTTTTAATGGGAATTTATCGCTAGAAAGCAATTTCTCTCTCAACACGAAGGTTAATTATGAATCGTTTACATCTGGTATTATCCGCTACCTTAATATTAATTTTATCCCTGTGTTTTACTGGAGTAAATGAAGTTGCATCTGCTGCAACCATGCAAAAAATTCAGCAGCGTGGCTACCTAACTGTAGCGGTTAAAGATAATTTGCGGCCTTTGGGTTTTCGGGATGAAAAGGGAAATTTACAAGGGTTAGAAATTGATTTAGCGAGAAAATTAGCCACTGACTTATTGGGTAAAGCCGAAGCTGTGGAGTTTCAACCAGTGTTAAATAGCGATCGCTTACCAGCAGTTTTTAACCATCAAGTGGATCTAGCGATCGCCCAAATTACCGCCACAGAATCACGTTCCAGAATAGTTAGTTTCAGTGTTCCCTACTATTATGATGGAGCGGCAGTAGTTACAAAAAACACATCTATTCAAAACTTCCAAGATTTTAAACAACGTAAAATAGGAGTTCTCAACAACTCCAGCACAATAGGATACATAAGATATTTTATACCTAACGCAGATTTAGTCGGAGTAAATTCTTATCTTCAGGGAAAAGAGCAGATAGAAAATAACCAAATAGATGGCTTTGCTGCTGATATTAGCGTATTAAGCGGATGGGTGGAAGAAAATCCGGAATACCAAATCTTAGCCACAAAATTATCAACGCAACCATTATCAGTAGCCACACCCAAAGGCTTACAGTATGACGAATTGAGGAGAAAAGTCAACGAAGCGATCGCTCGTTACACCGCTACAGGGTGGTTAAAAGAACGGGGTGAGTATTGGGGGTTGGAGTGAATGGGGTGATGGGGTGAGATCATGTCCGCATAATCACTTGCGATATAACTTGTGTGTGCAGAAATCCAAAAACTCTTCTCACCCTGCGCCCTGCACCCTGCACCCTGCTGCCCTAATGATAAGTATTTAACCGGACATGATATGAGGGGGAGTTGGGGTGAAAAATTAGTTATTGATTATTCTTAATTCTTAATTCTTAATTCTTAATTCTGATAATTAATTCTTTGGGAATAGTGACAAAATAGAGAGAGAAAAAACATTTAATATTTGTAATGGTAGCCAATGGATAATAACCTAGCAATAATCTATCTTTCCGTTTTTGTGGCATTACTCCTGTTTGCCGGTGTAACAGTTTTGCGCCAAATTTTCAAAACTCGTAAGTTGGAAAGTTCCCTTTCTCGGTTAAAAAAGAAACTGACACAAGAGAAAGGTACAGTTCAAGAATATTACGAATTAGCCAGTATTTATTCAGAGAAAAAAGTTTTTAGCCAAGCAATAACTCTATTTCAAAAAGCAATTAAAGCGGCTGAAGAAGAAGGAGAGGAAGAAATTTCTCCCATATATAATGGTTTGGGATACGTTTATTTTGCTCAAGAACAATATGACTTAGCAATTAGACAGTACAAAGAAGCATTAAAATTAAAACCTGATTATGTGGTAGCTTTAAATAATCTTGGTCATGCTTACGAGAAAAAGAAACTAACTGCTCAGGCACTACAAATGTATGAGGAAGCTTTGAAATTTTCTCCTAATAATGTGATAGCTAAACGTCGTGCAGAGTCGTTGAGAAGATTGGTTTCTGCTTAATTATTTTTTATACAGCAGAGTTCGTTGCTATGATGTACAAATCATAATCATGAAACTCCTGTGGGGTGGGCATCTTGCCCACCAATGACATACCTCATGACACCGACAAGTGGTGTAAATAGGGTTTTTGGTTTTCAATTAGTTTATAAACTATAATAATGTCACTCTTGTAGTGTAGGCATTTTGTGTGGGGTGGATATATTGCCTGCCAATAACGCATCTCATAACAACAAACAACAGTTCTATAAATTAATTTTGATCAGGTACTTAATCCTATAAATAATCATACAAAAAAAGAGGCAAAGCCTCAAAAAAAGTATTCCTAGTCAGAGACTAGGAACAAGATAACAAGATATAAAACGAGAGCTAACTCAACTTAATAGAACTAGTAATTACTGACAAACTCTCTTCAAACAGAGCCTCACGCCCCCAACGTTGTACCTGCTGACTTAACAGAATTTCTGGCTTTTGTTCAGCAAGAGAACTCACTTGTTGAAACAACCCAGCAGCTTGAGCGCCACCGTGAGTTTCCATCCGCATACAACCGCCAGTCTCACTACAAATCACCGTGCCACAATTAGCTTCAGTGTTAGTAGAACTCAAACGTAAAGCAATTAAATCACCAACAATTTCGCCAATATCAGCTACTGGAACACCTGCCAATTCAGTCTCAATTTGTCTTTGGTCTCCAGCCAAAAACACAATCTTGGTAATATCATAATCACCAGATTCTTTGTGATAAGAAACAGGTTGCCATTGCAAACGACTAGCTAACCAACCCAGATATAATAAAGCCTGGGCAGCATTACCCTTTTCATAATCAATAGTAACTCTGTCAACTTCCTTCAACGCTGCACGACGCTGAGGAGCATCATAAGCTTCAGCTGTTAACTCCTGCCATGCAGACAAACGCCGCCAATTCAAATCAGCTAAAGGAACACCAGTATCAGCCAAATCTTGCAAAGTTAACAAGTCACCTTCAGGAGTATTAAAATTACAAGAATCAACAATTACATTGTTACAAACTGCCGCCAACCTCTTAAACAAAGGGTTTTGAGAATCAGGAGTAGCCTTCCACCATAAAAACTTAGGTAAGCCACCAATTAACAAAGCTGGAATCATTCCCCCAATTCGTTCTAAAGCCGCAGCAGTACCTGTGAGGGTAATGTATTCACAACAAATCAAAGTGTTAGAATTTTGCTTTTGAATTGGGCAATAAGCAGAAACCTGAGCCTTGACACCCTCATCTTCACCGGCAATTGGACATAGAGCAATAATTCGGCACGGGTTACGCAAAGCGATATCATCGGCAATAGTTGGGCTAGTAGGGCTGTAAGTATAACCCATCGCTGAACCATGACTATCACCATGTTCTCCACTATGCTGGAGTTTAAAATACTCTTCCCGTAGCACAGTCACAGTTTCCTGTGTGGGAATACCACTTTCTGGTAGTCCGTGTTGTTTTTGCAATTCCCGCAAAGATGCTTGAGTTTGAGGGCCTAAAATACCGTCAATTGGGCCACTATAAAAACCAATTGCAGACAACAAATACTGTGTTTCCTCTGGTTCATACACCACCAAAGTAAAAGTGGCAGCACGAGTAGCAGCGGGCAAACCGCCATCTTCCCCTTGAATACCGTAACTTTGCCAAATTTGACCGAGTTCATTTTCAATATCAGTCAAACAAACATCTTTAGGGGCTTGGAGAGAATAAACTGTAGAAGCTTCAGTTACCATAATTGAAAGTTGATAGTTAATGGTTGATTGGTAATAAGTAATAGGTAATTAGGTAGTAATTAATAATTACGAATTACGAATTACGAATTACGAATTACCAAAATACTTAAAGTCTGCGCCAACGACGGCCGTCTTTGTTGATTAATAATTCCGCCTCTGCTGGTTCCCAAGTACCTGCTTCATACTGAGGAACAGTTGCTGGATCAGCAGGTAAATCCCACACAGACAGCGCAGGTGTAACTACACGCCAAGCCGCTTCCACCTCATCAGAACGGGTAAATAATGTTTGGTCGCCCATCATACAATCTAAAAACAGGCGATCATAGGCATCAGAAGTAGCCTCAATCCCAAACGAACCATAGGTAAAGTCCATATCCACAGAACGGGTACGGAAATCTCCACCGGGCATTTTTACATCAAACCGTAAGGAAATACCCTCATTCGGCTGTATGCGTAATGTCAAAATATTGGCATTTGCTTGCAAGGCCGCAGAAGGAAACATTCTGGAAGGAACTTCCCGAAAATGGATAGAAATCTCACTTACCTTTTTCGGCATCCGCTTTCCTGTTCGCAGATAAAAAGGTACTCCTTGCCAACGCCAGTTATCAACAATAAACTTCATCGCCACATAGGTGGGTGTGCTGGAATTGGGGTCAACACCTGGTTCTTGGTGATAACCTACAACTGGTTCACCCTTCATCCAACCTGCACTGTATTGACCACGAATGGCAGAATTAGAGAGATTATTAACATCTGCTAAACGAGTAGCTTGTAATACTTTTACTTTTTCTGTCCGAATACTATCAGCATCCATAGAATTGGGTGCTTCCATTGCTGTTAAACAATATAACTGCATCAAGTGGTTTTGTAGCATATCCCGCAAAGCACCGGATTGTTCATAATATCCGGCCCGGTCTTCTACACCCACAGTTTCTGCTACAGTGATTTGTACATGGTCTACAAATTGCCGATTCCATAAAGGCTCAAAAATGGCATTGGCAAACCGGAATACGAGCAGGTTTTGTACAGTTTCTTTACCTAAGTAGTGGTCAATGCGGTAAACTTGATTTTCTTTACAAACCTTTTGTACTACTTGGTTTAAATTTTGTGCTGAGGCCAGGTCACGACCAAAAGGTTTTTCAATTACCAGACGGCTTTTTTCTGGGTCATCTAACATTCCTGCTGTACCCAGTTGTTTAATTGCTTCGGGGAAGAAATTGGGAGCAACAGAAAGGTAGAACATCCGATTTCCTCTTGTTCCCCGTTTGGGATCAAGTTCAGCCAAGAAACTTTTCAGTTTTTGGTAACTTTCTGGGTTGTCAATGTTTCCAGAACAATAGAACAAACCTTGAGAAAAATCTTGCCAAAGTTCTCCCAATTCAACTTTAGAATGTGCCTCCCGCATTCCTTTTTCCATCTGCTCACGGAAGTATTCATGACTCCAGTCACGACGAGCAACACCAACAATAGTTGTTTCTGGGGGAATACGTCTTTCTCGACGTAGTTTAAATAATGCAGGTACAAGTTTACGCCAGGTTAAATCCCCTGACGCACCAAAGATCACAATAATTTGGGGTTCAGCCATCCCCTGTTGTTGTAAACCAACCCGCAAAGGATTTTCTAACACATTGACCATAGGATTTTAGATTTTAGATTTGCAATTTGTCTGGTAATTTGGTGAATGGTGAATGGTGAATGGTGACTGGTGATTGGTGATTGGTGACTGGGAATAGGTAATAATTTCTCCCCCTCATCCCCTCACCCACTCACCCACTCACCCACTCACCCCCTCACACCTTATACTGGTGACAATAACTTAACTCTCTGATTTAAAGAGTTCATTAAGGACTGGAAAGATTGATTAACTGTTAAACTCATTTATCAATTTCCTCTACCAGTAGTTCTGACATTACTAGCTCATAATTGATGCCAACTTTAGGCTTTTTTTAAGCTTGATCATGCAAAACTTAAAAGGTTGCTTTCATGCTTATTACAGGTTTAAAATGCCATTTAGTTTAATCACTTTTTTTCAAAAAAGATTCTACTTTTGCTACATCTTCCTTACTGCCAATAATTAAAGGTGTTCGTTGGTGTAATTTTTTTGGTACTACATCTAATATTTCCTCTGTTCCAGTAGTAGCACGTCCACCAGCTTGTTCAATTAAAAACGCTAAGGGTGCAGATTCATATAGCAATCGTAGTTTACCTTCTGGTTTTTGTAATGTTCCTGGGTAGAGAAATACACCCCCCTGAACTAAGGTTCTGTGAATGTCACTCACCATCGCTCCACTATAACGGGCTGTGTATCCTTCCGTTCGATGCACATAGCGAATATACTCTCTGTATGATTCGTCCCACTGCCAAAAATTCCCTTCGTTAACGCTGTAAACTGCACCATGATCAGGTATTTGGACATTTTCCTCTGTGAGAATAAATTCTCCTAAGCTGGGGTCAAGGGTAAAGAAATGTACACCTGTACCTATACTATAAACTAGCATTGTGCTAGGGCCGTAGAGGATATAACCTGCTGCTAGTTGTTTTCTCCCGTTGCGAAGAAGGTCTTTTGCTTCACCATCTGAGTCTGTTCCTTCTTGTTGACGGATAGAAAATATTGAACCTAAACTGAGGTTAATATCTGTATTAGATGAACCATCTATGGGATCATAGAGTAAGGTATAGCGACCAATGGGGCAGTTTTCAGGGATATAGTAAGGTTTGTCCATTTCTTCTGAAGCTAGACGACAAACCAATCCACTTTGTTTGAATACGGAAATAAATACTTCATTGGCGTAAATGTCCATCTTTTTCACAGATTCACCTTGAACATTTACTTCTCCGGTAAATCCTAGCACATTTTCCATTAATCCAGCACGGCTGAATCTTCTCGCAATTAGTTTACCCGCTAAGGCGATACGATTCATCAATGCGCTTAAATCTTGGGCATCGTGACCAAAACTTTGTAATTGTTGAAGGACATGACGGGATAGAGTTGTACAATCACGGTCTAAGGTTCTGTCTGTGGACAAATCTAGAGGTTCTGATACCTGAGTCATTTTGGTTACTTCCTAAGATTTTCCTGTGAGGCCATGTTTATCTATGGCAATTTTTAGCGACGACTAGCCGCTATCTCTATCTTAGAAAGGGATTTTGATAAGTTAGATGTGTTTTATATAAACTAAAGAAATGACTATGGGAGGTTGACTGAATTCTGATCTCCTGCTGCTTCTGTGTGCTGACTTATTTTCAATAATCGCTTTGATCATAAAAATGATAAAGGTTGACTCATGTTCGCTGCAAAACCTAAAATTCCTGGATCTCGATGTTCATACAGTAATTCACCTTGTGGATTAAATAAAAAAGTACCACCGCGTTGGGTTAAATAGGCAGAATTAGGTACATAAGTTGACCAATTTGAGAGAACTTCTACCATATTTTGTAATCTGAGAGTGGCTAATTCAAAAGGACGTTGAAAACCATCTCCTCCAGCTAGTTTAAAAAACGAACCTTTAAAATTTGGTAAGGGAGTACCTTTAATAACTTCATCATCATCTATTAATTGGGGTGCTTGGCGATCGCCTTTATATCCACGAAACACCTCTTTTAATGTTCCTGGACTACTAATACCTGCACACATCAACATTAAATTTAACCACGATTTTTGTGATTGAGAAAGTCCAGGAATTGAGACTTGTAAACCTGGATAAAGATTGAGTTGTTGATGTAGTTCTGCATCAGGATCAATAAATAAGTTTTCTGGGTTAAATCCGGTATAATCACAGAATTTTTTGCCAGATTCAATATTACCAATTCCTACTGCGCGGATAGCAATTTTTTGCTGTGCTAAATTTTGTGATTCTCGTTTTACCCACCACACATATTCTAGGCTATCAAAGTCTCCTAGTTGTGGTAATATTAAAACTAAGGTTTTTTCGGCATTTTTACAATCAGCTAACAGTGGTTTTTTGACACTGTCATTCACACATTCAAGTTCGGTTTGAGAAAGAATATTGTAAATATTCATAGGAAAGGTATGTAACTCCTATTAATGATAGATTTGGTTGTTTTTAGTCTTATTTGTCAGAATAAGTATATCTAGGATTTATAAAATTTTGATTTTTAAGTTTCTGGTTATATATGGATTTTATAAATATTCATTCTCGCCAATTATCTATTCTCAAAGGATAACCTAAAGCTTGATTTTTTTGATAATGTTTGGTATTTCCTGTGACTAAGATTAAATTATTCTCTATTGCAATTGAAGCAATAAATACATCTGGAAATCCTATAGGTTGTCCAGTTTTTTCATAATTAGTTACTATCTAAATATAAATTCTCTGCTATTATATCACAGTTAACATATCCGCCTCCACCATAATTCAAGAACTACTAAGATGATCAAAATTATCCTCTACAGTAAACCCGGTTGTCATCTTTGTGAAGGTTTACAAGAAAAGCTAGAACAAATTACCAGTATTGCTTTTGATTTAGAAATCCGAGATATTACTACCTGTGAAGATTGGTTTAATGCTTATCAGTATGAAATTCCGGTTTTGTTTTTATTGAACCACAGAGACACAGAGGACACAGAGAATATGCAGGAGTTACAACCTATACCCCGTCCTTCTCCCCGTGCTAGTGTGAAGCAGTTGGAAAAATTACTATTAAGATATCTTCCCAATATAGAAAAAAATAATGCAGAATAAACACCATGTTATTTTATGTCAGGTTTTGATATATGAAATTACAAGAATTATTAGCTGCTGTTGATGGTTTGCAAATTGCAAATATTGGCGATGTAGAAATTAAGGGTATCCAGACTAATTCCCATGCTTGCGGTGATGGAGATTTGTTTATTGGTATTCCTGGTGCTAGGGTTGATGGGGGAGAGTTCTGGCCTGGTGCTTTAGCTGCTGGTGCGGTTGCTGCTATCATCTCCCCAGAGGCTATGACTAAAAAACCACCTTCTGCCGCAGATATGGTAATTAGTGGTAGTAACATGAATAAAGTCTGCGCTCAAGTAGCCAGTGCTTTTTATGGTTATCCTGGTCGGAAATTAAAGATGGTGGGTGTTACCGGCACGAACGGTAAAACCACAACTACCCACCTTATTGAATATTTTCTCACAAAAGCTAACTTAGCGACGGCTTTGTTAGGAACTCTTTATACTCGCTGGCCGGGTTTTTCTCAAACTGCTGCTTTGACTACTCCTTTACAGGTGGACTTTCAACAAAATTTAGCTCAAGCTGTTGATGCTGGATGCGAGTTTGGGGTGATGGAGGTTAGCTCGATTGGTTTAGCTCAAGATAGGGTTTTAGGTTGTCCTTTTGAGGTGGCTGTATTTACTAATCTTACCCAAGATCACCTTGACTATCACAAGGATATGGAGGATTATTTCCAAGCTAAGGCTATGTTATTTTCTCCTGACTATTTGCAAGGTAGGGCTATTATTAATGCTCATGATGAATATGGTAAGCGTTTAATTACTGGGTTAGGAAAAGATCGGGTTTGGACTTATAGCGTTAATGATAATAATGCCGATTTTTGGATGAGTGGTTTAAGTTATCATCCCAATGGTGTAAGTGGTATTTTGCACACTCCCCAAGGTGATGTGGCTTTTACTTCTCCTCTGGTGGGACAATATAATTTAGAAAATCTCTTAGCTGCTGTCGGTGCGGTTTTACATTTAGGTGTAGATTTACAATTACTAGGAAAATGTATACTGGATTTCCCTGGCGTTCCTGGCAGGATGGAACGGGTACAAATCAGCGATAATCAAGATATAAGTGTGATTGTGGATTATGCTCACACTCCTGATAGTTTAGAAAATTTACTGAAAGCTTCTCGTCCATTTATACCAGGAAGAATGATTTGTGTGTTTGGGTGTGGGGGAGATAGAGACAGAACAAAACGTCCAAAAATGGGTAGAATTGCGGCACAATTAGCTGATGTTGCGGTAGTGACTTCTGATAACCCCCGCACAGAGAACCCTGATACAATTTTAGAGGATATTGTGGCTGGTATTCCTGACAGTATCAAACCTGTGATTATTGGCGATCGCGCTCAAGCAATTCATAGCACAATCTTAAAAGCTCAACCTGGTGATGGTGTGTTATTAGCAGGTAAAGGCCATGAAGATTATCAAATTTTGGGAACGGAAAAAATCCATTTTGATGATCGAGAACAAGCTAGGGAAGCTTTGAAGATGAGAAATTTTAATAAGGTTTAGGGAGAGGGGGAGAGGGGAAGAGGGGAAGAGGGGGAGAGGGGGTGATGGGGTGATGGGATGAAAGATTTTTACTTCCTGATAACTGATAACTGATAACTGAAAATCAGTTAGATTACTAATTGAGTTACCATAGGGGCGATTATGCCAAGAACACAGAAAAACGATAACTTTGTTGACAAGTCTTTTACCGTTATGGCAGATATTATCCTGAAAATGCTGCCTACTAACAAAAAAGCTAAAGAAGCATTTGTATATTATCGTGATGGAATGTCAGCCCAGACTGAAGGTGAGTATGCTGAAGCTTTAGAATATTATGAGGAAGCTTTATCTTTAGAAGAAGACCCAAATGATAAGAGTTATATTCTTTACAATATGGGTTTAATCTATGCTAGTAATGGTGATCATGATAAAGCCTTAGAACATTATCACAAAGCCATTGAAATCAACCCCCGTTTACCTCAAGCTTTAAACAATATCGCTGTCATTTATCACTTCAAAGGTGAAAAAGCTAAGGAAGAGGGTGATAATGATGCTGGAGAAACTTTATTTGATCAAGCCGCTGATTATTGGATCAGAGCAATTCGCCTAGCTCCTAACAATTATATTGAAGCACAAAACTGGTTGAAAACTACCGGGCGATCGCAAATTGACGTATTCTTTTAATTTGGTGAACAGGGAACAGGTAACAGGTAACAGGTAACAGGTAACAGGTAACAGGTAACAGTGATAACTGAAGAACTGATAACTGATAACTGATAACTGGTAACTGATAACTGATAACTGATAACTGGTAACTGATAACTGATAACTGATAACTGAAAAACTGATAACTGAAAAACTGATAACTGAAAATGATTGATCGCGAACAAGTCCATAAAGTTGCTAATTTAGCTCGGTTAGAATTGACACCAGAAGAGGAAGAGAAATTTACTACTCAACTTGGTGATATTCTGGAATACGTGGAACAACTGAGCGAACTAGATGTTACTAATGTAGCTCCCACTACTAGAGCAATTGATGTTAGTAATATTACCAGAGAAGATAATTTACAACCTTATCCAGAACGGGAAGCTATTCTCAGCAGCGCACCTGAGCAGGAAGGTGATTTTTTCAGAGTTCCGAAAATCCTTAATTCTGATTAAGTAATTATCCTGATGTAGGATGTGTGAATAAATATATGTTTATTGCCATCCTACTTTTATTTTTATGTAGGAATGATTATTTAATTCGTAGTTCGTAATTCGTAATTCGTAGTTCGTAATTCGTAATTCGTAGTTCGTAATTCGTAGTTCGTAATTCGTAATTCGTAGTTCGTAGTTCGTAATTCGTAGTTCGTAATTCGTAATTCGTAGTTCGTAATTCGTAGTTCGTAATTCGTAATTCGTAATTCGTAGTTCGTAGTTCTAAATGATTACTTTATTAACTGATTTTGGTAATAATGATGTTTATGTTGGTGTGATGAAAGGTGTAATCACTACAATAAATTCCCAATTACAATTAATTGATTTAACCCACCAAATACCACCACAAAATCTTGCTGCTGCTAGGTTTGCTTTGATGAACGCATATCCTTACTTTCCACCGGATACCGTACATTTAGCAGTAGTTGATCCAGGGGTAGGTAGCAAAAGGAGAGCGATCGCACTACAATTAAAACAAGGTTATTTGATTGGGCCTGATAATGGTATTTTTAGTGGTATAATTTCTGAAAATCCGGTAATTACTGCTGTAGAATTAACAAACTCTGAATATTGGCGCATATCTCAACCAAGCAGCACTTTTCACGGTAGAGATATTTTCGCACCTGTTGCAGCACATTTAGCAAGTGGTGTATCTCTAGAGAAAATCGGTAGAGAAATAAATCCTGAAACTTTGGTAAAATTCGAGATTACAGAATTTCAAATTACAGATCATACTCTCAAAGGTTGTATTCAATATATAGATCATTTTGGTAATTTAGTTAGTAATATTCCTGGTAGTTTTGTAGAGGGTAAAATTTGGTGTGTGGAAATTAATGGTTTAACTATTCCCGGATGTACGACTTATAGTGATGTGGAAATTGGGGAAGTTTTAGCTTTGGTTGGTAGTCACGGTTGGGTGGAAGTTTCAGTTAATGGTGGGAATGCACAAGTGCAATTAGAAATGAAATATTTTGATTCTGTACAAGTTTTGTTTTGACATTCCTTTATTCCATAATCTCACTCTTATAAGATCCCAAATATAGGACTCCTATTTAAGTTTTGAATAAAATTAGGTATTGTAGGGTGTGTTAGAACGAAGTTCGTAACGCACCATTATCAAGTGGGATAGATTCAAGGGTTGGGTGCGTTACGCTATCACTTTAGCGAAACCATTCCCGAAGGGATTTACACACCCTACGTATTTTTTCAAGAATCAAATATTATCCCTATAGTTTCTATAAACAGCTAAAATTTGCTTACCTAAACGTTCATGACTGAAGCGTTGTTGTACTGTCTGTCTTGCTTGTACTGAGAGTTGATGACGTTTTTCAGGATGTTCTACCAAGTCTAAAATTGCCGATGCTAAGGTTTTTGGTTGTCCAGGAGGTACACCAATTGCGTCATAATTATGAGTGAACAATTCTGCTGCACCACCAGCTTGAGAGACTATTACAGGTTTACCACAGGACATTGCTTCTACTATTGCTAAACCAAATGGTTCTGGTTGGGTGCTGCCATGAACTACTATATCTAAGTTGCGGTAAGCTTGGACGATGTCTTGTTGAAAACCAAGAAATTCTACATTGTTAGCAATGTCTAAATCCTTAGCTTTTTGTCTTAATTCTTGCTCAGAAAATTGTGAACCACGAGTTTTATAAATTGCTCCCCCTACTATACAGAATTGTATGTTTAAATTTGGATGAGTTTTCATAATTTCTGATCCTGCTTCTAGAAAAATATCATGACCTTTCCAACGAGCAAAAGTAGCGACTAATCCTATTTTGATAGGATCATTTGCAGGTGAATTGAGAGGGGAGAAATAATTGATATCTATAGCACTGTAAATTACTTCTAATGGTAACCCGGGTAAGGTTTTTTTGACATCTTCACTTATTGCTTGAGAGATGGCGATCGCTTTTGTTGCTCTTTGACTGGCAAATTTGAGTAGTTGAGCAACTAAAGGACGCGAACCATAGAAATCTTGAATATGCCAAATTATGGGTATATTTTTAACTCCTGCTAAGGATGTAATGAGATTGGCTTTGATTCCATTAGTATGAATAATATCAGGTTGTAATAATTTTATGGTTTGGCGAAATTTGCGTAGATATTGCCATAAACTAGGAGCAAGAGAAGATAATTGTAATAATAATTTTAGTCTACCTATAATTTTACTATTTCCTTTTAAGCTACTATCACCAAGTTGGTTAAATTCTGTTGGTAGTTGTAATAATTGAACTTCTACTCCCAACTTATTAGCTTCTGCTATCATTGGGCCATCAGTACCAACAATCAGGGAAATTTTTATATCTGTGTTTGTTTTGATCAGAGCATCCATGATCGTTAATATAGCCCTTTCTGCACCACCAATAACTCCCACTGGGTTAACAAAAACAATTTTCATACTTTACCTTTTACTTGCTAATTTTAAATAGGATTGGGCAATAATTTGAGCATGATTTGACCAAGAATATTTTTGTGCTTGCTGGAGACGAAGATTCTGATCAGGAGCAAAATTTGGGTTGGATAATACTTTTGTTAAAGTTTCTACCCAAGTTAAAATATCATTAACTGGACAATATATTACACCTTTTCCTCCTACTTCCCGTAATACAGTCAGATCACTAGCAATAACTATTGCTCCACAAGCTAATGCTTCGATTATTGGTAGTCCAAAACCTTCAGCTTCACTGGTTAATAATACAGCAGATGCTTGTTGATAAAGGGATGCTATGGTTGTTCTTTCTAAACCTTGTAAATGAATGATAGATTGACTAATCTCTAAATCTTGAATTTGTTGTTTTTGATTTTGAGTCCATTCTCCACTAACTTTAACAAGTTGCAATTCTGGGTGAATATTTTTGATTTTAGCAAATACATCTAATAAGACATCTATTCTTTTTCTGGGAATACAACTACCTACATGGAGGATAAAGGGTTTTTTGTTGATTTTATGATTTATTGTTTGATCAATATGGTCATATTTAATTAGACTAAATTCAGAAGCAACACCCAAAGGAGCATGAACTAACCGAGATGGTTCTACAAGTTGATAATGTTCAATTTGTTTTCTAATTTCTTGATTGGAATAAAATACTAATGAGCATGATTGTAAACCTCTTAAAATTCGCCGAGACATAGCTTGATACCATGCCGGTCTTGGTTCTTGTTCTGGTTCTATCAGGGAGCGAAAAGCGTCAATATCATGACAGTAAACTCCTGTTTTTTCAGGAGGTAATACCAGTGCTAAATGAGCATAGGAATGATCTGCAATATGGTAAAAATCAAATTCTTTTACTTTTGGTTTGAGATACTGGGGATAATACCAAAATCGGTTCAGAAAGCGATCTGCATTAAATGCAACGTGTTTTTTACCTAGTTTGGGGATGTTTTGAAACCGCTGTTTAAATTGGGGAAGAACTTGTATAGCTTCGATAGATTTTGGATGTTCAGTTTGCAGATGTTTAAATAGCATCTGAGAGCATAAATTCATACTATGCCATTCTTCTTCTAGATAATCGCAGATGATAGCGAGGAATATTGGTTTCATACTAATAACTTTGATTAATTTTATTTTTATACCTAAGAATTTCATAACTTGCGTATCTACATCCGTATATAACTTTTAGGCAAAAACTCAAATTATGATTTTGCAAAGTATATTTAGGTATTTTGATATATAACCTAACAAGTATTGAATGTGAAATGATAAATGTCATAATTTTCAGTATCATGAAATATAATATATTTTAGTGGTATTAGTAACAGAGTACTTGTTTATTTTAACCGATATGCCTTTATTATCTATCTGTATTGCTACTCGCAATCGTCCCAATGACTTAATTCAGTGCTTGGAGTCTTTACTCCTATTAGAAGATTATCCATTTGAAGTAATTGTTGTAGATGATGCATCAGATGTTGTCATTCAAACTGAGATACAAAATCTAGTGAGTCAGTCAGTAATTAAACGAACAAAATTTATTAGACAATCTACTAACAAAGGATTAATTGCTACAAGAAATGAACTGGCTTTACAAGCACGTTCTCAATATATTATGTCTTTAGATGATGATGCTTGTTTATTAGATGCAGATAGTATACATAAAGCAGTCCAAGTCTTAGAAAATGATTCTTGCATTGGTGCAGTTGCATTAGCACAAACAAATAAAACAGGATATCTGTTGCCTAGTTTTATGCAGCCTGCACCAGTAGCTTATGATTGCTATTCACAGTCTTTCCGTGGTTATGGACACATACTTCGACGGGATCTGTTTATTAAGTTAGGCGGCTATAGAGGAGAATTTATATATGGCCACGAAGAAGTAGAGTATTGCAAACGATTGCTAAATATAGGTTTTAATGTTGTATACTTGACTAAGGCTAAGGTTATTCATAATCATTCACCCATCGGCAGGAGCGAATTAGTTCGCCTTAGAAATGGTTGTAGAAATGCTTGCTTTGATGCACTTTATAATGAACCTCTACTAATGTGCATTTTCAGTATACCTTATAGAATAATTGGCTATATCCGTTGGCGTAAAGTACCTTGTGATTACTATGGATTTTCCGATGAAGGTGGTGTCATCTGGCAGTTAAACGAGCTATACAATAATTTCTCCCAAATTTGGCGAAAACGCAAACCACTGAAATGGTCTACCTATGTAAAATGGCGACAAATTGGTAAACATTGGCCTGCGTATAATATAAATCAGTTACAAAGTGATTCTGAAAAACTTAATGGAGAACAATAAATTATGTCTATTTATGGTTATTCTAAAGATTTATTTCGCAAGTTTATATCCTTTGAGCAAAGACGGAAAATTTGGTCTGGAAATAATTTTCTAACCATTGTCTTGTTGAGATTTAAAAAACTAATGTTGAAAGTAGCTGAACATGACGAAATATATGACAATGAATATTATAATAGCGTCGTTGACGCTCCAATGCTACAGTCTGCACCTGTGATATCTGATTCTATTCATCAAGAATTTGATCCTCTAACAGTAATTGATGTAGGTTGTGGTACAGGTGCTTTATTGATGGAACTCCAACAACGAGGAATAACTGGAATAGGATTGGAATATTCAACAGCTGCTTTGAAGTACTGTCAAACAAGAGGTTTAAAAGTTAAAAAGTTCGATATAGAATCTTACCAGGCCATTGATGATGTAGCAGATGTTTGTATCAGCACAGAAGTAGCTGAACATCTGCCAGCTACTTATGCTAATAAATACGTTGATTTACTTACGAAAATATCCGATATAGTAGTGATGACAGCAGCACCACCAGGACAAGGTGGAACAGATCATGTAAATGAACAACCTAATGAATACTGGATTGAAAAATTTCAGCAACGCAAGTTTGATTTTGACTCAGCTTTAACACTGAAATTGCGTAGGGAATGGGAAGCAAAAAATGTTTTTTATTGGTATTATCAGAATGTTATGATTTTCAAGAAGTGTTTAAATCATCATCATAGTTGATTAAAAGACTGTAACCAAAATCTTAAAGTAAATCAAGTTTATTGATGAGAATTAAGAGCTATAAGGATTTGATTATAATCCCTATAAGATTTGTAAAACTTACACTGATAAAAATTGCTCAAAAAACTGTAAATGCTGTTGAGCAACAGATGTCCAAGTATAGAATTCATGCGCTCTTGCTAAACCTTTTGTTCCTAATTCTTGACGAAGAGATGGACTATTAAGCAAATCAGAAATAGATTTTATCCAGCCATTTTCATCTTTTTCGCCAACTACCAAACCTGCATCTTTAATCACCGCAGGAATTTCACCACTATCACTACCAATAACGGGAATACTACAGGCAAATGCTTCGATGATCATTCTACCAAATTGTTCTCGCCAATTAGGTGCAGTTTGACTGGGAGCAACTAATATATCCATTGCATTGAGGTACTGGGGAACTTCACTATGTTGAACATTGGTACAAATTCTCACTTGTTCAGGATATTTTTTCGCCCAAGCTTGTAATGAAGATTCCATGACACCACTACCCACAAATAAAGCTCGCCAAGGAGTTTCTAATTTCTCTAAAACTCCCATTAATAAATCTAATCCTTTTTCAGGAATTAAGCGCCCTAAAAAACCAATTACAGGTATTCCTGTTTCCTCCCAACCTAAAGAATTACGAATTTGTAAACCTGCATCCAGATCAGGATAAAAATCATCAATATCTACACCAAGAGGAATTAGTTTCATGGGTAGAGAATAACCAGGACGAGGTTTTAAGTTATCAGCTACTACTTTTCCGCTACAAACCCATCCTGTAGCTCGTTGCATAGCATATTTTTCTATGAAATTAAATGGGGGGGGATATTTTTTAGGTAGACTTTGGGCCGTACGATAAATTAAGGGAATTTGCTCAGGTATCCACCAAGCAACCTGTCCACCAGAAAACAGAAAAGGTTCTTGCCAACAGTGTACTAAATCCCAGTCTTGCTGCAAAATTTTCCTCAGTTGCCAACCATAGGTCATGATATGAGGAATTTTACTGCCATAAACTGATACTGCTTTTAAATTACAAATTTCTTCAGGATCGGTTTCTAAAGTTATAGGTCGTAAGTTTCCGCGTACAAACTTGGGAGCAACTGCTGTTACTTCCCATTCATCTTTTCCTAAACGAGCTATTTCATTAACTAAACGTCTGTTGAGTCGGACAACATAGGAATGTCCTATGGACAACAGTTTTCTGGTTTTGGGCATATATGATCAGGATTTAATTTGATGATTGAATCATTGACACTCTATTAGAAACTAACATTCTATTTGTTTTTATATTACTCAGGCTTACGCAAAACATCCTTCAAACCCTCATTCCTCTGTGTTTTCTGTGCCTGGAGTGGTTCGATATTCCGTAACTTCTGCGTAAGTCCTATTACTTACTATTAATTCGGTAATTTATGAGCAGCAACAAATGTACTAGCTAGATGTTACTTTACAGAATCCTTAAACAAAACCGATATTACTGAAATATTTGATGAAGTTCGCCCTTATACTCGGTCTACGTGATACAACTTAAGTGTTAGTTTCAAAAGTCACGGAGAACATCTATGTTTATTAAAAATTTGCTTGCTGCGGCTGGTGCTGTGGTAGTTGGGTTAAGCTTCACCGCATCTGCTCAAGCGGTATCATTAATTAGTATTGATTGGGATACAGATGCTACAACCGATGGTATCGCCTCCGGTACTTTAGGCGGTTTTGATGTTACTTTGACATCAACTGATGGGAATGTTAATGGTGGGATTGCAGCAACATTTCCCACTAATTGGACTAATAGCCCCAATACTAATGATGTTCCTGGTGTTTCAGATCCAGGTTTGATTCAAGAAGCTGCTGCTATTGACTGGCTACCAGACGAGACTGGATTTGTTAATCTTACTCTGGGTGGAGCGCAGGTCATAGATCCTATTTTGCTTTTCAGCTTTACGGATGGTGTTACTCAGTCTTTTGATTTCGCTGATAATTTGACACTATCTATATTAGATGAAAGTCTTGTAGGTAGTACAACTATTGCTGCAGGAAATGTGGTGACAACTAATGGTTCAGGTTCTAACCAATTGGGTGATGGATTTGCTGTGCAGCTAACTGGTACATTCTCTGAAATTAATTTTCAGACGAATGTCTTGAATCTAGAAGGTGATAGTTTAGGTTTCTCTCTGTTTGTATTAGAGGATAATTTGTTAGACAATAATCAAGCTGTACCTGTACCTGAGCCTATATCTGTCCTCAGTGTCCTGGCAGTTGGTGCTGTGGCAGCGAGTACAACTTTAAAGCGTAAACAGTCATAGTCCGTTACAAACAGCTTATTGCATTCCTCCAAAATGTATATAATAATTATCAGGGAAGGCTTACGTTTTGACGTAAGCCTATTTTGTCAATGCGTAACTCCTAAATTTATTTTGCATACATACTTGATTTTACATGAATTATTTTAAGCAAATAACTGCTGTTGTTCCTCGTTTATCACCTGCTACTGATGGTGTGGGTGACTATGGACTGAACTTAGCTAGGAAAATGCGGCAGAAAACAAGTGTAAATACTCAGTTTATTATCGGTGATCCTGATTGGATTGGCGATGCTTCTATAGTCAATTTTACTTTGCAAAAAGTAAGCAATCGGTCTGATAATGCTTTATTAGAATTATTACCTAAAAATCAGGACTCAGAACAAGTTGTATTTTTACACTATGTGGGTTACGGTTACGCACGGCGGGGTTGTCCGGTATGGTTGGTAACTGCTTTGGAAAAATGGCGCAAAGCTGCAAATAATCGCCGTTTGGTGACGATGTTTCATGAAGTTTACGCTTTTGGCCCGATTTGGAATAGTCAGTTTTGGACTTCACCTTTACAGAGAAATTTAGCTGCCAGGTTGGTAAAATTGAGCGATCGCTGTATTACCAGTAAACAAGAATATGCTGATCTAATTATCAAACTTGGTAAGGGTAAACACTTGGATGTTCCTACTTTACCTGTTTTCTCGAATGTGGGTGAACCAGAGTCTTTGAAACCTTTATCAGCACGTCCCCGCAGATTGGTAATATTTGGTGGTAGTGGCCCTCGTTCCCGTGTTTATCAACAATCTCAGATAGCTTTAGCACGGACTTGTCAAGAGTTACAAATTGAGGAAATTTTAGATATTGGCCCTGGTTTAAAATTTGATCTTCCCCCAGTTAATCATATTCCTGTCACTTGCTTAGGAATTAAGTCTGCTTCCGAAATTAGTGAAATTCTCTCAAATTCGTTAGTGGGTTTTTTTAACTATCCCTTACCATTTTTAACAAAATCAACTATTTTTGCTGCTTACTGCGCTCATGGGGTTTTACCTGTGGGAACATGGTATGAGGCTGAAGATATAGATGGTTTGGTTGCAGGTACACACTATTGGTTGGGAGATAACCATGAACAGAAAATGAATTTGGATGATGGGCAGATTGTGGCGGATAATGCTTATAATTGGTATGAAAAGCATAATTTATCAGCACAAGCTAAAATTTTTACGAATTGCATTAGCTTTAAGTAATCAGCTATTATAACTCATGCAAAATTTATAAATAAAATCTCTTTTCTCTGTCTCCTTCGCTTACTTTGCGGTTGAGTTAACCCAACAAAATTAAATCAGGTAGGTTGGGTTGACGTTAGGAAACCCAACATTGAAGGACTATTTTTGGGTTGCGTTGTCACTTAACCCAACCTACAAAAACTAAATTGTTAGGAATTTCTAGGTTCTATTTTGAGAGTGCGATCGCTTTCGATAGAATGGTAAATAGACTGAAAATACATGATACAAGTTAAGCGTAATTCCCCATGACCAGTTCTTCCCGTCGTTACCACATTACTACCTTTGGTTGCCAAATGAATAAAGCCGATTCGGAGCGCATGGCTGGCATCCTAGAAAATATGGGCTTTGAATGGTCGGAAGATCCTAATGATGCAAGTGTGATTCTCTACAATACTTGTACTATTCGGGATAATGCTGAACAAAAGGTTTATTCTTATTTGGGTCGGCAAGCAAAGCGTAAACACAAAGAACCTGATTTAACTTTGGTAGTTGCTGGTTGTGTGGCTCAACAGGAAGGTAAAGAATTATTACGGCGTGTGCCAGAATTAGATTTGGTGATGGGTCCTCAACACGCTAACAGGCTTAAAGACTTGTTGGAGTCTGTTTTTGATGGTAATCAATTGGTAGCAACGGAAGAAGTACATATTTTTGAAGATATTACCCAACCAAGACGAGATAGTAAAGTCACTGCTTGGGTAAATGTGATTTATGGTTGTAACGAGCGTTGTACTTATTGTGTAGTTCCCAATGTCCGCGGTGTAGAACAGTCTCGGACTCCTGAAGCTATTCGTGCAGAAATTGAAACATTAGGAAAACAAGGTTACAAGGAAATTACCCTTTTAGGTCAAAATATTGATGCTTATGGAAGGGATTTACCCGGTTCAACTCCTGAAGGTCGTCACTTACATACTTTGACAGATTTACTGTACTTTGTTCATGATGTGCCAGGAATTGAAAGAATCAGATTTGCTACTAGTCACCCCCGTTATTTTACGGAAAGATTGATTAAAGCCTGTGCAGAGTTACCCAAAGTATGCGAGCATTTCCACATTCCCTTTCAATCTGGGGATAATCAATTATTGAAAGCAATGTCACGGGGTTATACTACCGAGAAATACAGAAGAATTATTGATACAATTCGGAAGTATATGCCAGATGCAGCTATTAGTGCAGATGCAATAGTTGGGTTTCCGGGGGAGACAGAGGAACAGTTTGAGAATACCTTGAAATTGGTAGATGATATTGGTTTTGATCTGTTGAATACTGCTGCATATTCACCCCGTCCGGGTACACCTGCGGCAATGTGGGATAATCAACTAAGCGAAGAAGTAAAAAGCGATCGCCTCCAAAGGTTAAATCATTTAGTGGGAATTAAAGCAGCCGAGCGATCGCAACGTTACTCTGGCAGAATTGAAGAGGTTTTAGTTGAAGATCAAAACAGTAAAGACAAAACTCAGGTAATGGGAAGAACCAGAGGAAACCGCCTCACCTTCTTCCCTGGAGACATTCAGGAATTGAAAGGAAAAATAGTCAAGGTGAAAATTACCGAAGTTCGTGCTTTCAGCTTAACAGGTGAAGTTGGTGAATGGTGACTGGTGACTGGTGACTAGGTAAAAATCTTTTCACCCCCTCACCCCCTCATCCACTCACCCCCTCACCCCCTCATCCACTCATCCCCTCACCCCACCTCAATGATCTCTTTTTTGCATATAATGATAAAGCCTTGACAAATATCCACCTAATCTAGCCCGGAAAAAAAGAAAGAAATAACTATGCGAACTCACTATTGCGGAGAACTAAGAAAAGAGCATATTGGAGAAACTGTTACATTATACGGATGGGTAGACCGTTACCGCGATCATGGGGGAGTCACATTTTTAGATTTGCGCGATCGCTCTGGGCTAGTTCAAATCGTTAGTGATCCTCAACGTACACCAGATTCTTATGAAAAGTCAAATCTGCTGCGAAATGAGTATGTTGTCGCTATCACTGGTAGAGTTACTGAACGTCCCGAAGAATCTTTAAATCCTCGTATTCCCACAGGTGAAGTAGAAATCTACGCTGATAAAATTGATATCCTTAATGGTATCTACAAGCAACTACCGTTTCAAGTGGCTACAGGTAATAATGATCCTGTGCGGGAAGATTTGCGGTTAAAATATCGTTATTTAGACTTGCGACGGGAACGCATGGCGCAAAATATGCAACTGCGTCATCAAGTCGTCAAAGCTATGCGTCGTTATTTAGAAGATAACGCAGGTTTTATCGAAATTGAAACACCCGTTCTTACCCGTTCCACCCCTGAAGGTGCAAGAGATTATATCCTTCCCAGTCGTGTGAATGAAGGAGAGTGGTTTGCACTACCTCAGTCACCCCAACTCTTTAAACAATTATTGATGGTATCCGGTATGGATAGATACTATCAAATTGCTAGATGTTTCCGGGATGAAGACTTACGCGCAGACAGACAACCAGAATTTACTCAATTAGACATGGAAATGAGTTTCATGTCTTTAGAAGAAATCATAGAACTGAATGAAAATTTAGTTTCTCATATCTTCAAAACAGTCAAAGGAATTGATTTACCCCTTCCTTTTCCGCGTCTAACTTACAAAGATGCGATGGATAAATATGGAAGCGATAAACCAGATACCCGCTATGGTTTAGAATTAGTTGATGTTTCCGATATTTTAAAAGATTCAGGTTTTAAAGTCTTTAGAGAAGCGGTTTCTAAGGGTGGAATTGTGAAAATTCTCCCCATTCCAATGGGTAATGATGCAATTTCCAATGTGCGGATTAAACCCGGTGGAGATATTTTTAAAGAAGCAGCAGAAGCAGGTGCAAAGGGTTTAGCTTTTATTAGGGTGCGGGAAGATGGAGAAATTGACACCATCGGTGCAATTAAAGATAATTTAACCCCAGAACAAAAGCAAGAAATTTTAACGAGAACCGGTGCAAAAGCTGGACATTTATTATTATTTGCTGCTGCGGATGCAGGAACAGTCAACAAAACTTTAGATCGTTTACGTCAGTTTGTCGCTAGGGAATTTAACTTAATTCCAGAGGGAAAAAATAACTTCCTGTGGGTGACAGACTTCCCAATGTTTGAATGGAATGCAGATGAGAAAAGATTAGAAGCATTACACCATCCCTTTACAGCACCCCATCCCGATGATGTGAATGATTTGAAAACCGCTCGCGCTCAAGCTTATGACTTGGTTTTAAATGGGTTTGAAGTTGGGGGTGGAAGTCTGCGAATTTATCAAAAAGATATCCAAGCACAAGTGTTTGAAACTATTGGTTTATCTGCGGAAGAAGCAGATAGTAAATTTGGCTTTTTGTTAGAAGCATTTGAATATGGAACTCCTCCACATGGTGGTATTGCTTATGGTTTAGATCGTTTGGTGATGTTGTTAGCTGAAGAGGAATCAATTCGAGATGTAATTGCTTTCCCGAAAACACAACAAGCGCGTTGTTTGTTAACAGATGCACCTGCAACGGTAGATGCAAAACAGTTGAAAGAACTTCATGTTGCTTCTACTTTTAAACCCAAGGTGAAAGAGTAAAGTTTCTTATCCCCGACTTCTGTGAATGAATCATAGTTTATGAAAATAACTAAATTAAGAAGTCGGGGATATGGATATAATAAATTTATTTGTGGAGGTTAGGGTGAAAACTTTGCATTCCTATTTTATATATTTGTGTGAGATAAAATCTGAATAACTTATTGAAACAAAAATTCTAAATCTCGATAACCACTAACTACACGCACAATTTCAATTCCACCATTAATAACTCGGTAAAGAATAACATAACCATTTAAAGGCACACCACGCAAATCAACTCTAATATTCTCATAGCTGCGCCCCATATTTGGGAAATTAACTAAATATTTACACTTCTTTTCAAACTCATCTACAAAATTCTCTCCAGCATCAATATTTTTACCAGCAAAATAATCAATAATTTCTGATAAATCACGACTAGCTTCAGGAGAAATAATATGTGTTTTCATCCTTATCTTTCTCCTGTTTGACGCAACTTATCCCGCAATTTTGCAATTACCACATCCCCCTCAATACCTTCTCCTCTATCTAATTGTTCAATAGCAATATCAACCTTTGCCTGTGTTTCTTCTACCCATTGCTGATAACCCTTCTCCCATTCTAAAAGTAATTTCAAAGCTTTACAAATTACATCTTCAGGATTTGCATATTTACCTGTGGCAATTTGTGCTTGAATAATTTTTTCTAATTCTGGTTCAATTTGGATATTCATGATTGATTCTAGTATTTAATATATATTTTATAACACTTATCTTAATTTTTCGTCTTTTCCTACTCAGCTAAACACAGTTCAAGCACCTCTTTTAAATTTTCCTGTAATTCATCTAAACTTTCTCCTTGTTCTCCAGAGAAATTTCAATTAAAGTTAATTGTTAGAGACGATCTTAGTTTACAAATTCAATAATTTAACTCGTCAGGAGATAGAAGCAATGTTTACTTTCGATGATTTGAAGAAAACACGGTATTTTCAAGACGTTGCGGAAGAAGAAAGAAATAAAGGTAAGTTAGAAGGTAAGTTAGAAGGTAAGTTAGAAGGTAAGTTAGAAGGTAGGTTAGAAGGTAAGTTAGAAGGTAAGTTAGAAGGTAAGTTAGAATCAGTACCGATATTATTAGAATTGGGTTTAAGTGTGAAAGAAATAGCGACAAGGTTAGATGTGGATATTGAAGAGGTTAGGAAGGTTGCGGAAAAATCTGGTGATCAAAATTCTCCAGAGTAATTTTAATTAAAATGAAGTGATTAGTTGAACTGATCACTTTAGCTTTTTTGAGGGTAATGTCCACATAACTCCCTGTATTCCTTCCCTGTGTCCTCTCCTAACTATAAAATTTATTCTGCACGACTACTTATAATTTATTAATATTTAACCACTAGTTTATATATTCTTTATTCTATCTTAACTTAATTATTCAATCCTATATCTAAACCTCTTTTAGATATAACTATGACAGACTTTAGATTACAAATTCTCCATACCTCCGACTTAGAAGGTGGAGTAGAAGCAATTTCCGTTGCACCTAACTTTGCTGCAATTGTTGATAATTTAGAAGACTCCGTTGACAACTCTATCACTTTATCTGCGGGGGATAATTACCTAGCTGGGCCATTTTTTAACGCTGCTGGAGATAGAATTTTCCGTGATAATGATATATTTAACGATCTTTACAACGAATTATTTAACTTACCCAATGCAACCATCAACGATAGTTACGGTGGTTTAAGAGAAGGTGGTGGCCGAGTTGATATTTCCATCATGAATATCATCGGTTTTGATGCTTCTGCAATTGGAAACCATGAATTTGACTTTGGTTCTGACGCATTTGGGGATATTATCTCACCAGACTTTCGAGGAGCAGGTTTAGGTGATGATAGATGGGTGGGAAGTCAGTTTCCTTATCTATCCGCTAACTTAGATTTTTCCGCAGATAACAGTTTATCTGGTTTATTTACTGCTGATATTCTTCCCAATACTGCTTTTCAAACTGATCCTACCGCATCCTTGGCAGGAACAACTACCCCAAAAATTGCCCCAGCAACAATTATTGAAGAAGGTGGTGAACAAATAGGTGTAGTTGGTGCTACCACTCAATTATTGGAAAGTATTTCCTCTCCTTCTGGAACAACAGTACAGGGAACAAATAGCAATGATATGGATGCTTTAGCTGCTATTTTGCAGCCTGTCATCAATCAATTGCAAGGTCAAGGTATTAATAAAATTGTTGTAGTTTCCCACTTGCAACAAATTGCTTTAGAACAAGAACTAATTACCAAGTTAAACGGTGTAGATGTTGTCGTTGCGGGTGGTTCTGATACCATTCTCGCTAACGATGATGACAGTTTACGTTCTGGAGATACAGCAGGAAATACCTATCCTATCGTGACTACCAACGCTGATGGAGATCCCGCAGTCATTGTTAGCACCGATGGTGAATATGCTTATGTGGGTAGACTGGTTGTAGATTTTGATGCTAATGGTATTTTAGTGGATGGGAATGGTAATCCTCTGGATGAAGTTAGTGATTTAGATTTAGGTTTAAATGGGCCAGTTGCAACCACTGATGAACAAGTAGCTGCTTTATGGGGAAGTACAGATGCAGCATTTGCAGCAGGTACAAAAGGTAATCAGGTTCAACAGTTAACCAATGTTGTCGAAGGTTTAGTTGCAGCACAAGATAGTAATGTTTTTGGACAGACTGAAGTATTTATTGAAGGTCGTCGGGAACAAGTAAGAACCCAAGAAACTACTTTGGGTAATTTGTCTGCGGATGCAAACTTAGCATTTGCACAAACTGTTGATCCGACTGTACAAGTATCCATCAAAAATGGTGGTGGTATTCGTGCAGCGATAGGGGAAGTAGATCCCGTGGGAACATTATTACCTCCCCAAGAGAACACTTTTTCTGGGAAACAAACCGGGGAAATTTCCCAATTGGATATTGTCAATAGTTTAAGATTCAATAACGGCCTATCCTTGCTGACCGTAACTGCGGCAGAATTAGAAGAGATTTTAGAACATGGGGTAGCTGCAAGTGGTGATGGTGCAACTCCTGGCCAATTTCCCCAAGTAAGTGGAGTTAAGTTTAGTTTTGATAGTAATCTGGAAGTTGGCGATCGCATTCGTAGTTTAGCAATTGTTAATCCTGAAACCGACGAAGTTGTTGATATCATCGTTGAAGATGGAGAAGTAGTCGGAGATGCTAACCGTGAGATCCGTTTAGTTACCCTCAATTTCCTCGCAGGTGGTGGAGATAATTATCCATTCCCAGAATTTGGTGAAAACCGCGTTGATATCTTCCAACCTGACGATGCACCCAGAACCGGTGTTGCTACCTTTGCTGCGGATGGTTCAGAACAAGATACACTAGCGGAATATTTAGCTGACAATTTCCCCATCGGTGGAGATGCAGCATTCAACACAGTCGAAACATCCCCAGAAGCAGATACCAGAATTCAAAACCTCAATTTCCGGGAAGATACAGTTTTAGATATTACCCCAGAATTAGTTGCAGGAACTCCCAATGCAGATATCTTAATTGGTGGAAGAGATTTTGATGGTTTGGGTGATCTTATCTTCACAGGTGCAGGTGCGGATCAAGTAGATGTTCCCTTTGCTGGTACTATTGCCAGAGATAATCGCATCTTTACTGGTAGTAACAACGATATCATTGATGTCGGAAATAGAGACAGAGCTTTTGGTGGTAGTGGTGATGATATCCTAGATGCTACCGATGCTACTGGTTATCGTCTCTCCGGTGGTACTGGCAATGATACTTTATTCTTAGGTACAGATGGCCGAGCTTTTGGTGGTGAAGGTGATGATGAATTCTATGTTCAAGAAGGTGGTGGAAATATCATCGCTGGTGGTACAGGTGCTGATCAATTCTGGATTTTAAGTGATGATCCTGCTTTACTTGATACACCTAATACTGTTGTTGATTTTGAAATGGGTGTTGATGTTTTAGGTATTCAAAATCAAGGTGCTGATTTTGGTTTTGACGACTTAATTTTAGGTGGTAATGAAATTATGATTGGTAGTCAAACAATTGCTACTTTGAATGGTTTTGATACTGCTAGTTTGACTGCTGCTGATTTTGCATTCATGTAAATATGGTGTTGCTAAATATGCTGATTTTGTTTCACGCAGAGTCGCAGAGTCGCAGAGAGATATCCAGGGAATAAATTTCCTGTCTGAAAGCTAAAGTCGGTTAAAACCGACTCTTTTTATGGTTAATTTTATCAATAAATATTCTACGCACTCAAACTTACAACATCTATAAAACGTGCAACTGCAATATTTTTGCGGTTGAGTTTAATTTGTTCAATTTTATGTAATGTTTCTGCTGTCATGTAACTTTCACCGCAATATTGAAGTGATGTAATTTTCTCTCTTATTTTTTGTAATATTTCATCAAACATGACATGATTTATTTTGGTTTTCAGAATAGGTAATGTATAGTATCACAATCCTATAAATCCTTTAATCCTGGTTATCCTGATTCAGACATTTAATCTTTATTTTCATCCTGGATATTCTATTATTGTAGGTGGGAGCATCCCAATTTTGCAAAAATAACGGCAGCAACACCAAAAACTCTCTTCTTCCTTCTTATCTTCGCTTCCTTCGTTCCTTCGTGGTTCGTTCATTTCACGTCTTGAACTGAAACAAAAAATCAACTTACACATTTGGGATGCTCCCTTGTAGGTTGGGTTGAATAAAGTGAAACCCGACTTTTACAAGATTTTAAAGTGTTGGGTTTTCTCTACCCAACCTACTAACTTTAAATTCGCAAACTACAAAAGTTCAGGGGTTTATCAATTGGTTTATGGAATTGTATGAATTATAGTCATGAAGTCATATACAGCTTCCACCGTAAACTATCAAACAGAGAATTTATTCCCTAAACTCACAATATTTCTTTAACACCTGAATACAATTTAATATTGCTCCCAAATGGGCAATTTCATAACCGTGAGTGTTTTGAGTAGGAAATGATAAACAAGCTGCACGTGCAGTATGACCAAATTTCATCGCAATGGAAGCATCACTACCAAAACCACTTAAAGTAGCTAATTGTAATTCTATATCTATTTGTTTAGCACATTGGCGGATTTCTCTGTTTAAATATTCATCATAAATCCCATAACTATCTTGAATTAAAAGTACGGGGTTTTCTCCATCTGCAATGGGATATTCCTGAGCAAGAGGACAAATTTCTAAAGCGATCAGAGCATCTAATTTTTGATTATTTGTGAAAAATAATGCTCCAATTGCACCAACTTCTTCCTTTGCAGAAGCAACTAAATAAACATCGGGAATTGGTTGTTTTAAGGTTTCAGCTAAACAGAGAAGAATAGCAACAGATGCTTTATTATCTAAGGTATAACTAGCAATGTGATTATTTAATCTGATTGGCCGTTTGCGATGTTTCCCCACCACCATTCTTGTTCCTGGATAAACTCCCGCTGCTTCTAATTCCGCAGTTGTCAGTTTAGTTTCTATCCAGGCATTTTCCCATTTTACAGGAGTATTTTCTTGTTGCACTTTTTGAGGTGATTCATGGGAAATATGACGTGAACCAAAACTCAGAATACCACTAATAGTTTGATGATCTCCCAATAAATCTACAACACCTTCACCATACACCCAAGGAAAAGTACCACCTAATTTACGAACTTCTACTTTTCCATCTTTACCAATGCTTTTAACAATAGCACCAATTTCATCTTTGTGGGCGGTAATAGCAATTTTTTGATCTGGATTTTTTCCAGGAATTTTAGCAATAATATTATCAGCGCGATCGCACCAAACTTCTATACCGATCTCTGCAAACTTTTTCAATAAAAAATCATTAATTTCAGTCTCTACACCACTTGGTGAATGGTGCATTACTAGTTCTTCAATTCTGTTAAATAATTGTTCATAATTCCACATTCTTTCTGAACATCCTTTAATCTTAGAAATCTTAATTCAGATAAAATATTAGTCATTAGTAATTAGCCATCATTCAATACTTTATCAATGACAAATAACTAATAACTAATATAACTAACAACTAAATATGAATACCACACTCAGTTTTACCAGTTCCTCTCCAACGTCCAGCACGTTCGTCTTCACCTTGACCTACTTTAGTAGTAATAGGTTCATCACCAATGCTAGGATACCCTTGATCATGCAAAGGATTATAAATCACTTTATGTTCTGCAACATAAGCCCAGCTTTCTTTACGAGTCCAAGCTGCTAAAGGATTAATTTTTAAACGTCCTTGGTTATCCAATTCAAAAATAGGCATATTTGCACGAGTAACAGCTTGGTCACGACGACGACCTGTAATCCAAGCAACGGTTTTTAGTTCATCTAAACCACGAGTTAAAGGTTCAATCTTAGTAATGTCGTGGAATTTAGCAATATCTGTATCCCATAATGCTTCACCATACTTAGCAGTAAAAGCTTCACGGGTATCTATATCAGGAGTTTTGAAAGTCTGCAAATCTAAATTATAGACTTCTTTTGCTTTAGCAACTAATTCTAAGGTTTGAGGGAAGTGGAAGAGGGTGTCAAGGAAGATAACAGGAACAGAACGCTTGAGTTGCTTATAAAGAATATCAGTGATAATTAAATCATCAACATTAAATGCACTAGTTTGTACAAGTCCTGTAGGTACGTTTTCTACAGACCATTTAAGAACTTCTGTAGGAGTAGCAGTTTCAAATTCCTTATTTAAACGGTCTAAATCAAAAGGTGCAGCGACTGTCATGATAATTTCTTGTAAGATAACTTCAGATTTTGTTAAGGTTTATCTTACTCCAGAAAGGCACATATTCCTAGAGATATTTAGGTAATTATTTTGTACGGGTATTACTACAGAGAATATTGTTGACGTAAATAAATGCGGACAAACGCAAATCTTGCATACGTCGTCTATTTATTGCCATTTTTCACTACCTGGTAATTGAATAATTATTTCTGTAATAGCTTTTGGTAAATCTTTGATGGGATATTGATAAGTTAATTTCAGAAAACTTAAAGCAGTGGAAATTATGCTATTTTTATCAACAATTTCTGCCAGTTGAAAGGGTGTGTAACTACCATTTGCAACTTCTATACTTGCATTCTTCTTTAAATTCTTCCCTATGTTCACGAAATAAATTTATGTCACTTTTGCGTAGTTTACCGCCAATCACCTAAGACAGTAAAAGCTGCCCAATAATCAGGTTTAGAAAAATTTGGGTCATTGAACATTTCAATCTGGGCTTGTCGCAATGCTGTACTCGGTTTTAAGCCTTCTTGAAACATTTTTTGATAAAATTTTTCCATTAGTACGAAAGTCCCTTGGTCGTCAACATTCCATAAACTCATCACTACACGGGGACTACCTGCATAGATAAATCCAGTTGTTAATCCAACTACTCCTTCTCCTTTAATTTGTTGACCTAAACCTGTTTGACAAGCACTTAAAACGACTAAGTCTGCGGACAAATTTAAATTAAAAATATCATGTAGACGTAAAAAGCCATTTTCTGGTTCACCTTTAGCATTAAATAGAGATAATACTAAACCAGATAATTCGGGTTGTTTACTGTCAAGAATACCATGAGTAGCCAAGTGCACAATTTGATATTGACTGAGTTGGGGATTGGTGAAGAAGTTAATATTTGCTGCGAAATCTAATGCTTGTAAGCTTTGATTTTTGGGGATTAATTTTAAAATTGTCTCTGCTTCTTTCCTAGTAAAAGGTAGACGTTCAAATTCAATGCCTGTATTAAATGCACTTCTTTGTAAAGCTCGATTGGCTAAGTTATCTGGATTTGTTTTGGTTAGTTTATTTTGATTATTTAAATTATTATTTAAACGCTCATCTTGTTGTGTAAAAACTGGGTCAGCTAAAATTGCTATACTCTTTGTTGCTGGTTTTCGTCCTTTCTTTTCAGTACGAATTAGTGGGATTGTAGAAGCTGATGGTAAAGAGATTATTTCATGATTGATAATTAAAGGTTGATATTCTTCGCTTTCAGGAATTGGTAAAGCTGCAAAGGGTAAATATTGTAAAGCACCATCACCGATTATTACTAATCTTTTATTACTTAATTTATCAGCAACAGGTTCTATTAATATTTTTGTTAAAGGTGCTGCTACTTGGTAAACTCTTTTTTTTGTGGAATAAGGTTTGAGAATTTCGCCGCGAAATTTTTTAACTAAAGTTTCTATTTCGGCATTTTTAGGAAGTTCATAACTGGTCATTTCCGTTTTAGAAATTGCCCATAAATAACTCTTGTCTTTACCAAGATAATATTCTAAAATAATGCTATTTTCATCTAATACTTGTTCTTGAATGTGTGCCAATGTCAAGGGCTGGGGTTCGGTGATTGCAGCATAACGAGGGCTATTGTTACGAATTTTGGTTTGAATATCTCGATATTGAGTTAAAAGTTTGCTGGTTTCTGTGTCTAAAGCTTCTTTTTGTGCGGCTGTATATTCGCCACTGAATAATTTTACTCGGCGTTTTTCGTTATTATCAAGTTGTTGTTTGATATCCTGTTCTGCTTGTAGTAATTCAGTATCTACACCAGTACGAATATTAGCATGAGATTCTGTAATTAATTCTAATAAATTACGGGCGCGGGCGCGTTCGCTAATGTGTAAAGCCTCAGCATCATAGCCTTGATTGGGATAAAGCTGGTGCATTTCCATTAACAGGTCAATGTAAAATTGATAATAATCTTGGGTGCTGGCAAAGTAAGACAGTCGTAACTTTTGATTAGTGATTTGAGTGCGGAGTGATTCAATAATATTGATAGCTGTTTTGATTTTTGTTTGAGCTACTTTAAAATTATTTTGTTGGTAGTTGAAGATTGCTTGATTGTAAACAATGTTGGCTTCTTCAGTTTGAAAACCCAACTGTTGAGATAAAGATAAAGCTTGGTTATAGTTTTCAATGGCGATAGAATTTTGACCTAAAGCTGCGTATATTCTCCCCAGTTGGTTGAGGATGGTGGTTTGTTTAATTTTGTCCTTGAGGTATTTGGAAATGAAGAAAGCTTGTTTATAAGCATTGAGCGCACTTTGCCATTCTTGGGAGGCAATATATATGTTTCCAATACCAGTTAAGGCATTAGCTTCTGCGGCTAAATTACTTGTAGATCGAGAAATTAGCAAAGCTTGATTGTAAGATTTTAAAGCATTTTCTCTTTTTTCTGTAGCAGCATGAATATCACCAATATTGTTGAGAATAGCAGTAACTGCTTCTTGGTCATTTAGTTGGTAAAGCAAAGATAAAGCTTGATTATAAACAGCAACAGCGGTTTCCATATCAGCTAAATCCCTGTAGAGTTGACCTAGACTTTTGAGAATATCTGCTTGTTCGGCTTCAGCACCCACTTGTTTTGATAAAGGCAAGGCTAGATTATAAGAATCTAGGGCAGATTGAAATTGACCTAAACTGGCGTGAATTTTCCCAATTGATAAGAGAGTTAATGCAGCTTGGGTGTTATTTTTATTTGTACGGTAAAGTTTCAGAGCCTGTTCAAAACTTTGTAGCGCTTGTTTTTTAGATTCAATAGTGTCTTGAGTGGCAAGTTGATTTCCTTTGATAAAAGCAACTTCAGCAGCAGAAGTTTTGATTCCGGTTTCAATATCCCATACACGAGCAGTTCTATCCCAACTAGAAGAAAGAATTTTTTTACCATCGGGACTAAATACTGCACTGCTAACCCGTTCCTCATGTCCTCGGAATATACCGAGAAGATTACCTTTGGTATCCCATAACCGGACAGTTTTATCTGAGCTAGAAGTAAGAATTTGTCTACCATCGGGACTAAATACTACGGTATTGACGCTAGAATCATGTCCCAGTAACTCAGCTAAAAGATTACCTTTGATGTCCCACAACCGGACTCTTCCAAATCCTATGGCAATGATAATTTGATTTCCATTAGGACTAAATTCTACTATGTATTCCCTAATTGAACGTGTTTCTCCATCTTTCATTCCCGTAAACTGTTGTAGAAGGTTACCTTTTTTATCCCACAGACGAGTATTTCCATAATAACGACTATTACTAGTAAGGATATGGCGACCATTGGGACTAAATTTGGCATCATCAAAACCCACTTTATTATTGGCTTTATATACAGCTAAGAGATTACCTTTGGTGTCCCATAACCTCGCAGTTTTATCTGAACCTGAACTGTTAGTAAGAACTTGACGACCATCAGGGCTAAATACTGCACTTCTTACTGTGATATCATGCCCTTGGAAAACAGTTAAAAGATTACCTTTGATATCCCATAACCTGGCACTTTTATCTGAATTGACAGTTAATATACGACTACTATCGGGACTAAATTCTGCACTTTTAACATCACGCTTGTGTCCCTCAAACTTGGTCAGGAGATTACCTGTGTTGTCCCATAAATAAGCTGTTTTCCGACTAATTCCTAAGATATAGCGACCATCGGGACTCAATTTTAGTTTTTTGACACTTGGTCTTCGGGAATTGTCTTGAGGAATTTGAAACTCAGTGAGAATATTACCTTGAGCATCCCACAAACGAGCAGTACCATCCCAACCAGTAGTAAGGATTTGACGACCATCCGGGCTAAATTCTGCTTTTTTAACTTTCTTATCTTCGGCTAACTCAAGTAGTTGAGCCTTATTTTTAAATGCCTTTTCCCTCAATGTCTGATCTTGAGCAGCACGAGCAACTGAGAAATCCCACAAACGAGCAGTACCATCCTGACTAGCAGTCAGGATTTGATGACCATCCGGGCTAAATTCTGCTTTAATGACTCTTTTTTTTTTCCGCTAACTCAACTAGTTGAGCCTTATTTTTAAATGCCTTTTCCCTCAATGTCTGATCTTGAGCAGCACGAGCAACTGAGAAATCCCACAAACGAGCAGTACCATCCTGACTAGTAGTCAGAATTTTACTACCATCCGGGCTGAATACTGCACTTTTTATATGACCCTTATGTCCTCGGAACACAGCTAAGATATTGCCCTTGGTATCGTAAACTCTTGCAGTACCATCATTATAGGAGTCTTTAGTACTGGTGATAATGATGTGACGACCATCAGGGCTGAATGTTGCAGTAACGTAATTTTCGTGTCCCCGAAACTTTGTCAACAGATTACCCTTGGTATCCCACAGACGGACTTTATGATTTAAACTGCTAGTAAGAATTTGGCGACCATCCGGGCTAAATATGGCTTTTATTATTGTGTCTTTATGTCCAGAGAACGTTTGGAGCAGATTGCCTTTGAGATCCCACAACCGAGCAGTTTCATCCCCAGAACCAGTGCTGAGAATTTGGCGACCATCCGGACTAAATACTACACGCGAATGTCTCTCATGTGCTTGGAACTCTTGGAGAAGATTACCTTGAATATTCCATAAACGAATTTTTCCATCCCAGCTACCAGTAAGAATTTGTTTTCCATCAGGACTAAATACTGAACTTTCAACGATGAGGAGCCTTTTGTCACCAATGGGTTCATTCGGTACGCGAAACTCAGTAACGAGATTACCTTGGGTATCCCATAGCCTTGCAGGATAACCCGTGTCACTGGGGAGGATATAACGACCATCAGGGCTAAATGATATACCAACGTTTCCGCTTTTACCACGAATGGCTTTTAGTTCAAAATTTTTGAGGAGATTGCCTTTTGTATCCCACAAGCGGATATTTTTATTATAACTATCAGTAATAATTCGGCTACCATCAGGACTAAATTTTGCTCTGCGAAGTTCTTCCTTATGCTCCCACTTTGTTATCAGATTACCTTTGATATCCCACCACTGGACTTTATCATCACTAACAGTAAGAATTTGCTTACCATCGGGACTAAAATAGCCATGTGTAACGGGATCTTTATGACCTCGAAATATTGCTATTTGAGCATTCCTCTGTGCAACACCTGCTTCAAGGGTTTCTCTAGCTGTTTTTTGTTTGGATTGAGCGGTACGAGCCGCTGATATATCCCACAAACGGACTATTTTGTCCTTCCGACCACTAGTAATGACTTGACGACCATCTGGACTAAATATTGCTTGGAAGATACGTTTATGCCCCCGCAAGTCTACCAGCAGATTACCTTTGGTATCCCAAATTTGAACTCTACCATCTCCACTACTAGTAAGAATTTGTTTTCCATCAGGGCTAAATTCTCTTGCAGTCAAGATAGAACTTTTATCCGTATATTCATCTAGACCAAACACAGCTAGGGAATTACCTTTGGTATCCCAAATTCTGCCGGTTTTATCCAAACTAGCAGTAACAATTTGGCGACCATCTGGACTAAATATTACACTGTCAACGTGATCTTTATGTCCCTTAAATTCTGCAATAGTATTACCTTTGAGATCCCATAACCGGGCAGTTTTATCTATACTGGTGGTAATAATTTGTTTTCCATCTGGACTAAATATTGCTCTGCGAACTAAATCTTTATGTCCCTGGAACTCTGTCAAAATATTACCTTTGCTATCCCACAACCGAGCGATTCCATTATAAGTTACCGTAAGGATTTGATTACCACTGGGACTAAATATTACGTTTTGAGTAATTAAGAAGCGATTGTATCTATTCCCCTGAAATTCTGCTAATAGATTGCCTTTTATATCCCACAGGTAGAGCTTGGTGCTAGTAATAATAAGAACCTGGCGACCATTGGGGCTAAATTTTGCACCTCGAATCTTACCTTGGTCTTTATCTTTATGGAACTTTACTAAGAGATTACCTTTAATATCCCATAAGCGAGCGCCATCCTTGCTAGCAGTAAGAATTTTTTTACCATCAGGACTAAAGGAGACACTGGAAAATAAAGTTGGAAGTTCTCCCGGTTTTGCTACCGGAAACTCTACTAAAAGATTACCTTTAATATCCCATAAACGGACAGTTGCACTAGCAGTAAGAATTTGCTTACCATCAGGACTAAAAGAAACGTGGGGAAGCCCATTCTTATGTTCCACAAACATCGCGAGTTGTCCGCTGAATGCTTCTACTGGTTGTGGCTTTTTGGTAACAGAATTTTCTGTTTTCTGTGATTCAGATTTCGTGGGAACTGGGATTTGGGCACTGATGGGAATGCTGTAGGTAGTAGCAAATATCATACTCATTATCAAGGCAAAAGAGCGATTTACTTTTCGAGAATTATCTAGCAGCATAATTTGTTGAACAAGTAGATTCCGGGGTCACTATAAGTATTTGGAAAATACGATAATAAACTTAATATATGGAGTTTAGACTAAAGTAGATTATCTTTAACTAACCTCTCTTTAAAAAATAGCTTTCTCAAAACTATGAATCTAAGTATACTCTAGATGATTATGTAATTTTAGCTCAAAGATAAAAATGATTTTAGAGTAGCATATAACTGGAGTTTAGACTAAAGAAGGCGATTGCCTTCGGCAGTGCGCTTTGCGCAATCGTTAACTAAATGACAGTGAAAAAAATAATAGGGATGGCTGTAAGAACAGACACACCCAAAGTGGAAAATGAAAGAAGCACAACCAACGTTCATCTACCACTATGGATGTTTATCACAGAAGTCAAGCGGCATACTAATGTTTATGTAGGGGTTGCTGTCCGCGTAGCGTGCCGTTAGGCATATAAATATGAAAACATTACTGGTATTGGATTTTAGGCGATTTTAAATTGAAATAAGTACAAGCTTTTAGGTGGTAGTCACTCGAAAACAGTGCATTTTAATTGGATTCAGAGGGAAAATTTATCCTATCTAACTCTTGAAACTGTCACCTGTCACCTGTCTCCACGACAAGACTTTTTCAGCAAGCCCTATGTAGAGCAAAGAATGCAACATTTGAAATGTGTGTCATATTTTTACCTTTTATCTTTTACCTAATTTCCAATCTTCACCACCAGGAAATTCAATCACAGCATTATTAATAATGACTGGCAACTCACTACTAGAATAATTATATGTTAATTGTAATAAATTGTGCGCTTGATTAATGATTTGTTGTTTATCAACAATTTCTGCTAGTTGAAAGGGTGTATAAGTACCATTTCCGACTTCTATACTTGCATCAGAAATAGCTGCTTCTATTTCCCCTTCTAACCATGTATCCCACTCATTTTGATTGATATAGTATGATTTTTTGTTTTCCTTGAGATTAATTTTTTTGATTTCCACTAAAGAATTGCGAATGGACGCAACCCAAGAGTTGGTTAATCTTTGTTCTATTTGATTTTTAATCAAATGTATTAACAACACCCTTAAAAATGATTGAATATTTCTTAAAATTGCCTGTTTACTCATCCCCTCTAATTCATCAACAATTGCCAACGCATCTGCATAGTTTCCTGCTAAAATACTATTTCTCAAATCAGTTAATTCTTGTGTCATATTTTCACCTCTTAGCCTTTACCTAACTGCCAATTTTCACCACCGGGTAATTCACCTAAATATTCATCTATAATATCAGGTAATTCTTGCATTGGATAATTATAGGTAAATGTGAGTAATTCTGTTGCAGTTGAGATTAAATGTTCTTTGTTTACAAGTTGTGAGAGTTTCTTTCTATTCAATTTACCATTCATTACTTCCAAACTTGCATCAGCTATTGCTAATTCTATTTCTTCCTGTAACCATGTATCCCACTCATCTATATTGATATAGTAGGATTTTTTGTTTTCTTTTAAATTAATATCTTGAATTTCTACCAAAGAATTACGAATAGAAGCTACCCAAGAGTTTGTTAATCTTTGTTCTACTTGATTTTTAATCAAATGTATTAACAATATCTTCAGAAAAGATTTAATTTGTCGTAAGATTGCTTTTTTACTCATCCCCTCTAACTCATCAACAATTGCTAACGCATCTGTATATCTTCCCGCTAAAATACTATTTCTCAAATCAGTTAATTCCTGAGTCATATTTTTTCCCTCAGAGGCTACCTATTCCTACTATTAATATAACAAATAACTCAGAAAAAAGATCCCCGACTTCTTATAGAAATCAGGGATATGAGGGTTATTTAATTGTCATAGTCGGTTATAATTTAATAAGGCCACTTCCATTCCTTAATTTCTGGCATATCTTCACCATGTTGAGAAACATACTGCTTATGTTCAATCAATTTATCTTGTAATTTTTGTTTGACATAAGCTGCTTTAGATCCCAATTCAGGTACACGATCAATTACATCCATAACTAAATGGAAACGATCTAAATCATTCATTACCACCATGTCAAAAGGTGTGGTTGTTGTTCCTTCTTCTTTATAACCACGAACATGAAGATTTTTGTGGTTGTTATGACGATAGGTGAGACGATGAATTAACCAAGGATAGCCATGAAAAGCAAAGATAATTGGTTTATCTGTGGTGAAGATAGTATCAAAATCTTTGCTACTTAAACCGTGAGGATGTTCACTTTGTGGTTGTAGTGTCATTAAGTCTACAACATTTACTACCCGCACTTTTAATTCGGGGAAATTCTGCCGTAAAATATCCACCGCTGCTAAAGTTTCTAAAGTAGGAATATCACCCGCACAGGCCATAACTACATCAGGTTCACCATCCTGATCATTACTGGCCCATTCCCAAATTCCTAAACCTTTGGTACAGTGTTTAATTGCCGCATCCATATCTAAATATTGCAGTGCTGGTTGTTTTCCAGCTACAATTACATTCACATAGTTGCGACTTTTTAAACAGTGGTCGGTGACAGATAATAAAGTGTTAGCATCGGGTGGTAAATAAACCCGAATTACATCTGCTTTTTTGTTAATTACATGATCTAGAAAACCTGGATCTTGGTGAGAGAAACCGTTATGATCTTGTCGCCAAACGTGAGAAGTTAAGAGATAATTTAAAGATGCAATTGGTCTTCTCCAAGGAATATGACGAGTTGTTTTTAACCATTTGGCGTGTTGGTTAAACATGGAATCAACGATATGGATAAATGCTTCATAACAAGAGAAGAAACCATGTCTTCCTGTTAACAAATATCCCTCTAACCATCCTTGACAATTGGTTTCACTGAGTATTTCCATCACCCTACCATTAGCGGATAAATGATCATCCTCTGGTAAGGTTTCGGCTACCCAAGTGCGGTTTGTGACATCTAATACTGAACCAATCCGGTTGGAGGCGGTTTCATCAGGCCCGAAAACGCGGAAGTTACTACTTTCCATGTTTTCTTTCATGATATCCCGGAGGAAATTACCAGTTACTCTTGTCGCTTCCGCTATAACTGTTCCAGGTTGGGGAACTTCTACTGCATAGTTGCAAAAGTCTGGGATAATCAGATCACGTAGCAAGACACCACCATTTGCGTGGGGGTTGTCTCCCATGCGTTGCTGGCCTGTAGGTGCAAGTTCTGCTAATTCAGGAATGAGTTTACCGTTTTCATCAAACAGTTCTTCTGGTTTGTAGCTTTTTAACCAGTCTTCTAAAAGTCGCAAATGTTCTGGTTTCCCAGCTACATCACTAAAGGGAACTTGGTGCGATCGCCAATAGTCTTCTGTTTTCTTTCCGTCTACTTCTTTAGGCCCTGTCCAACCTTTGGGAGTACGTAAAATAATCATTGGCCACTGTGGGCGTTTTGTAAACCCATGTACCCGTGCTTCCCGTTGGATACCTTGAATTTCTGCAACGATAGTATCTAAAGTTGCTGCCATTTGTTGGTGAACATCAGCAGGATCAGCACCTTCCACAAAGTAAGGTTTATAACCATAGCCGATAAACAGACTTTCCAGTTCATGTTTTGGCAACCGTGCTAATACGGTGGGGTTAGCAATTTTATAACCATTCAAATGCAGAATTGGTAAAACTGCACCATCACTCACAGGGTTAAGGAATTTATTAGAATGCCAACTTGTTGCTAAAGGTCCGGTTTCCGCTTCCCCATCACCTACAACCGCTGCAACTAATAAGTCTGGGTTATCATAAACTGCACCAAAAGCGTGTACTAAAGCATACCCTAATTCGCCACCTTCATGGATAGAACCAGGAGTTTCCGGTGCAACATGACTAGGAATACCACCAGGAAAGGAAAATTGCTTAAATAGTTTTTGCATACCCTCTGCATCTTCGGAGATGTTGGGGTAGTATTCGCTATATGTTCCTTCTAAGTAGGTATTAGCTACCAGTCCAGGGCCACCATGTCCAGGGCCTGCAATGTAAATGGTGTTGAGGTCGTATTTTTTAATTACCCGGTTGAGGTGAACGTAAATAAGATTAAGTCCTGGTGTAGTTCCCCAATGTCCTAATAAACGGGGTTTAACGTGTTCTTGTTGGAGTGGTTCTTTGAGGAGGGGGTTGTCGAGGAGGTATATTTGTCCAACTGAAAGGTAGTTGGTTGCACGCCAATATGCGTTAATTTTTTGTAATTCTGTATCTGTTAAAGGTTTTGGTTTGGGAGCGCTGGCTAATGTCATGTTCAACTCCAGTAAGAGGTATTTTCACCAATAATTAGTGTATTGGTTTAGTTACTATGTGTCATCTTACTTATGATGACTTTTTTCCGTGGGATGTTATAGATTTTTTTTATTTCACGCAGAGGCGCAGAGGCGCAGAGAGAGGAGTTAAGATAAGTTGTATTAATTAACGCCAATTATCTCATATTAATGGATAACCTAAGTCTTTAATTCTTTGATAGTGAGACAAGTTACCTGTTACTAAGGTGTGATTATTACTAATCGCAATAGCCGCAATCATACCAAGTCTAGAAGAGCTATAAAAAATAGAAATTACGCAGTTTTTTGATAAACAACTTTAATTTTAGCTTCAGATTATTCTTGAAGTTGATTAGTTACTAATATTTCGACATTTTGACCTAGTTTTATTAAAAAAATAAATAAATTTTCAATGGGAAATTCTTTTAATCTACCATTAGTTAAATCATCCACTCTTTCAATTTCTAACCCTAAAATTTGTGCCGTTTGTTCAGGTGTAATTTGTTGTTGTTCTATAATATCAGCAATAACGGAAGCTAATTTCACTTTTGCTAGTTTTTCTTCTGCATTAGCAAATCCTAAATCTTCAAATATATTGCCGGAACTGATTGTATAATCTAACATAATTTTCCTACTATAATTGTCTAGTTTGTGAAATTTGGATTGCTGTTTGTAATCGCTGCTGAATTAAATCAATAGTTTTTTGAGGTGTTTTGATACCTTTGGGTGATTTTTTCTTGAAAGCATGGAGAACATACACAGCATCATCTATTTTTATAGGATAAACAGTGCGGTAAGTGTCGGTTTGATAATTGCTGCGAATTTCAAATACTCCATTAAATCCTTTTAAGGGTTTGATTTTAGTATGAGTTTGATTAGTTTGCACTCGATAGAGAATATACCCAATTTCATCAATTACATCTTCAGGAAATTCTAAAAGTTCTTCTTTGGCAGAATTTACCCAGATAACTGTTTTAGGTGTATCTATCATTAATCATCTTAATATCATCTATCTTCTAAAAATTTAGCACCTCGATTCAATTCTAATTCAGCATACTTAACTAAATTGTCCAACATTGCTTTACGGTCACTTTTTTCTAATTCTTTTTTGGTTTTCTTTAAAAAAAGTTTGTTCATTTGTTTGAGTTCATCATCTGTCATGAGTTCTAGCTCTTCGTATAACTTATCTTTCCCATTCTCTTGTAAATATTCGACAGGAATAATGGAAGGTTGATATTTTTTTTACTAAACTGACTAGCAAGACACTCAGCTAATTGAACCGTAGTGGTTGTTTTAGCAACTCCACCTTTGAGATTAATTAGACTAACAACTTTAGCTGGCATAGTTTAAATTTATAAGTGAGTTGAGAATGGATATGTTGAATCTTATAATACATCTTGCATGGTATATGATAGCACACAGTCTTAGTGAAAGATACAAAATACGTGTCAAACTATGAAATTCAACTTCTTGAAAGAATCGAGTATTTAGGAAAATTTACTGATTATTATTAAATCTGAAGAATTACAAATTAGGAAATTGCTAAAAAATCAAAAAATGAGAATTGTTAATCGCAATATTGAATTAAAAGTAGATGATAGTTTAATGCGAGTTTATGTCGCATCTCCCCAACCAGAAGGTAAATATCCTGGCATTGTTTTTTATAGTGATATTTATCAATTAGGTGGTGCTATAATTCGCCTAGTTAATTATTTAGCTGGGTTTGGTTATGTGGTTGCTGCACCGGAAATTTTTCACCGTGTTGAACCTATTGGTGCTGTAATTGAACCTAATGATTTGGGGAGAATGCGTGGTAATGATGATGCACGTAGAACTTTAATTTCTGAATACGATAATGATACTCGTGCTGTTATTAATTGGCTGAAGAATGAAGATTCAGTTATTACTGAAAAAATTGGTGCTTTTGGTTTTTGTATTGGTGGACATTTAGCTTTTCGGGCAAGTTTTGAAAGTGAAATTGAAGCCTCTGTTTGTTGTTATCCTACAGGTATTCCTATTGGTAAGTTGGGTAAAGGTACAGCAGATACAATTCACAGAGTAGATGAAATTAAAGGGGAAATGTTATTAATTTTTGGCACTGAAGATCCCCACATTCCTGAACATGATAGACATACTATTATTCATGCTTTAGAAACTGCTCATGTTCATCATCAATTTTTCTCCTATGAAGCTGCACATACTTTTATGAGAGATGATGGTTATCGTTATGATCCTGTTGCTGCTACTTCTGCTTGGGAGCAAATAATTGAGTTTTTGGGACGGAAGTTTAAAAGGTAAGTAAGTAATTGGACAAAAATATTTAATGACTGTCAATATTTTTGTCTAATACCAAATCTGGTTTTTGTATTTCTGGTTCATAATTTCCAGCTAACTGCTGTTCTAGTTCGGTATATTCTTGTCTATAATTTTTAATAGATTCCTTGATTACCTGAATTGTTTTTTATGCCTCCTAACTTTTAAAATGTCGTCTTAGTCTCTCAATGCGTCCCCAAATTCCTTGAGTGATACTTGGTCTTGATAAATATTATCTTGTAAATGTACCAATCTCTGGCGAATAATATCATCTAGCATGGATATAACTCCTAGAAACTGGGATACTTGAGATTTTAGTATATTTTTTAATATACTGTATCATCATACTCAATAAAATAAGATTGCAGCTAGTGGAATTTATTGAATTTATATTATGACTTTCTCCCCTCCCCAAATTTCCCAATCAGAACCACCTCTTCCCCCTTGGGAATACCTACCAACAATGTATGATTTACCTAGCGAAAATCCAGAGGAAAAAGGTTTGCCAGACGAATTTCATTTTTTACAACCTTTGCTTTTATATCTCACTTTTCAACCGATAAACTGGCCTTCAGAATTGGTTTATAGTGCTGCTGATTTGAATCTTTATTATGATTTGGAACATCCTTTATGGTATAAACGTCCTGATTGGTTTGGTGTGGTGGGAGTTTCTAGATTATTTCAAGGTAGAGATTTACGTTTAAGTTATGTGACTTGGCAAGAAAAAGTTAATCCTTTTGTAGTGGTTGAATTATTATCTCCTGGTACGGAAGATGAAGATTTAGGTAATAAGAAAAGTGAACAAGATAAACCACCAACAAAATGGGAAGTTTATGAGCGCATTTTAAGAATTCCTTATTATATTGTCTTCAGTCGTTATACCAATGAAATTCGTATATTTCATTTATTTGGTGGTCATTATGAAGAGGTGAATTTAACTAACAATCTTGTAGAAATGCCAGAATTAGGATTAAGTTTGGGATTATGGGAAGGTTCATTTCGAGGTGTTGAGAAATTGTGGTTAAGGTGGTTTACTCCTGATGGAGAATTAATTCCTGAACCGAAAGAAGAAGCTGATGCTGCTACAGAAAGAGCGATTTTGGCTGAACAAGTAGCGAATGAAGCAGTCAAAAAGGCGGAAATATTAGCTCAAAAATTGCGTCAGTTGGGTATTAATCCTGATGAAGTTGATATTAAATATAAACCCAGGGAATGAATTCCCTGTCTAATAGTAAAAGTCGGTTAAAACCGACTCAGGAATTACGCAAAACCTATTCTAAATACTTTAATTGCGACGAAAAGAAGCAATCTAAAACCCCGACATATAATTAAAATGTGTAAGTCCTAAAAATAAATGTTTTTTAATCTCATTCTCACTCAATTCTAACTTACTAAAAACTGACAACTGAATAACTGATAACTGCTAACTGATAACTGCTAACTGCTAACTGCTAACTGCTAACTGCTAACTGTTAATCATTGAGTGACAATAAACCTGGGGGAGGAGTAATTTCAATCCGCTGATTTTCTAAATCAACAATGGGAACAATTTCCATGACAAAAGGAATTAAAATTGTTTTTTCAGCTTGATTTTCTGTAAAACTAGGATCAAATTTAACTTTTAATAAATCATGTCCAGTAGACATTAAATCTACAACAGTTCCAATTAATTGCCCAGTTTCCTGCATAAAAACAGGCAAACCTAACAAGTCCATGACATGAAATTCCCCTTCCTCTAATTCTAAGCGATCGCTGATGGGTACAAATAATTGACAATTACGCAAATTTTCCGCAGCATTGCGATCGCTAACTCCTGCTAATTTAATCACATATAAATTCTTCCCCTCCAAATACCGACCTTTTAATAACTCTATTGCTTGGGGTTCACTCTCCCCAGGCCGCAATATCCACCGAGTACCCGCCTCCTCAAACCGTTCCGGAAAATCAGTATGAGAATACACCCGCACTTCTCCACTTAAACCTTGGGGTGCAACAATTTTACCAATCTCCATCCAATCATCAAGATTGGGAATTGAGGACTGAAAACCGGAAGCTGAGGAATTTTCCTTGTTTCCCCCTGCTCCCTGTTTCCTGCTCCCTTGCTTTCTTTCTTTGTGGTTCATTTCCTATACAGTTACCGCTGCACCTTGATAAACAGTTTCAGCTACCTTAGCTAAACGCTGCATCCCAATGGCAATTTCTTCATTAGTACCAGTTAAACTGATCCGCAGACATTGATGTTTATGATCCCAATTTTCTTTCAAACCGGGGAAGAAACTACTACCAGGTACAACAATTACACCTACTTTCTTCAATTCCTGGTAAAATTCCCAATCTGTAATTGGTAAATCTTGCAACCATAACCAACCAAAAATAGCTCCTTCTCCACGATGTAAAAACCAAGGTAAATTCTTAGGCATGGCTGCATCTAAGGTACTTTCTAACACATCAAATTTATTTTGGTAGAAAGGACGAATCACATTTTCAGCAATGTCTCCCAATGCTCCTGATTCTATCGCACGGGCAGCGATCGCCTGTCCATATCGAGAAGAATGTATCCCTACATTGGTTTGGAAGCATTCCAATGCTTGCAGTAGTTTTTCATCACCAATGGCTATACCGATTCTTTCCCCTGGTAGTCCTGCTTTGGATAAACTCATACAATGAATGATATTGTCCCCAAATACAGGTTTCATGTCTGTAAAGTTCAAGGCGGGGAAAGGAGGAGCATAAGCTGAGTCTATCAAGACTGGTACATTTTGAGGTGCTGCTAAATCTGCTATTTTTTGCACTTCATCATTAGTTAAAACGTTACCAGTAGGGTTACAAGGACGGGAGAAAATTACACAACCAGTATTTTCTGTAATTGAGAGTTGGTTAAAATCTGGACGATATTTAAAACGGTGGCGATCGCTATCTATATCCAAGGTAGGTTTATATGCAATTAACGCCTCTGGGCATAAACTCACCCCACCATAACCTGTGTAATCAGGACTTAAAGGTAAAACAATTTGTTTGAGATTACCATCACTAGTATATCCACCATAGGCATTAGCCCCATAGAAATAAATAGTTTGGCTACCAGCAGTTACTAAAATATTCCGTTCCGTTAAATTTAAGCCATAACGTTCGTTAAAGTCCTTCACCATAACAGAAATGAAAGGTGCATATCCTTGGGAAGAACCATAACGACAAACAACTTCACCATATTCAGAACTAGCTAATAAATCTGCGGTACAGTCCCGCCATAACTGTTCTACCTCTGGTAAAATCAACGGATTGCCCGCACTCAAATTATATAATACCTGCCCTTGATTGGCTTTAAGTGTTTCGTTAATATCTTTCATAATCGCTCTCACGCCAGTTAAGTTAGACATTTGAGAGCCGGTTTTTGTAAGGGCAGGATTCATCATGGTTGTTACAAGTTAAATAAATAAATCGTTATTAAGAGATTCTACAACATTCAAAGATTAGCTCTCAGCATCCAGGTGTGGGAAACTTTAGCCTGATCAAGAGATGAACGTTATTGTTCTCACCACCTTAGCTGTTGCTAGAGCTAAATTTAAGGCAGTGTGTGAAATTTTAACAAAAACTGACAGTTATGGCAGTTAAGGAATAAGTTAAGTAGTTATGGAAAATAAATTTCATGGTTGGAATAGTGAATAGGGAAGAAATACAGTCAATTCTATGTTTTATCAGTGTGTGCAATTAATTTTCCTTGGATACTTAGGATACTTAAATTGATCAAAAATAAAACCCCACCAGTGAGGTGGGGGGTTTCTCTTGTAATCGGTACTAATGTACTACAATTTAAGGAACTTGACAAGCGATCGCGCAAAAAACATAGGAATTACATAAAAATTTTCCCCGCACCCTGCACTCTTCCGTGACTCCCCCATAAGTCCTAAAAAATTGAAAATAGGAATTTTGATAAACTCATTGTGGTAAGTTTGACCGAGGAGAAAGTAATTTTGCAAGTTAAAGCCGCAGTTGCACATAGTGCAGGTAAACCTCTAACTATTGAAACTGTACAACTCCAAGCACCTCAAGCCGGAGAAGTATTAATTGAAATTAAAGCTAGTGGTGTTTGTCACACTGATGCTTATACCCTTTCTGGTGCTGACCCGGAAGGATTATTTCCCGCTATTTTAGGTCATGAAGGAGCGGGTGTAGTTGTAGAAGTTGGAGATGGTGTCAAAAGTGTTAAACCAGGAGATCATGTAATTCCTTTATACACTCCCGAATGTCGTCAGTGTGATTATTGTTTAAGCTTTAAAACTAACCTCTGTCAAGCGATTAGAGGCACTCAAGGTAAGGGTTTAATGCCTGATGGTACGAGTAGATTTAGTATTGATGGTGACATGATTCACCATTATATGGGTACTTCCACTTTCGCCAATTATACGGTGTTACCAGAAATCGCTGTAGCTAAAATTCGGGAAGATGCACCATTTGATAAGGTTTGTTATATCGGTTGTGGAGTGACGACAGGTATAGGTGCAGTAATTAACACTGCAAAAGTTGAACCAGGAGCAAATGTCGTAGTTTTTGGTTTGGGTGGGATAGGTTTAAATGTCATCCAAGGTGCAAAAATGGTAGGCGCAAATATGATTGTAGGTGTTGATATTAATCCCAAAAAACGCGCCTTAGCTGAACAATTTGGCATGACACATTTTGTTAATCCCAATGAAATTGAAGGTGATTTAGTGCCTTATTTAGTTGATTTAACTAAAGGTGGTGCTGACTATTCTTTTGAATGTATTGGTAACGTCAAAGTCATGCGTCAAGCATTAGAATGTTGTCATAAAGGTTGGGGAGTTAGTGTTGTTATTGGTGTAGCTGGTGCAGGCCAAGAAATTAGCACTCGTCCTTTTCAATTAGTAACTGGAAGAGTATGGAAAGGTTCGGCTTTTGGTGGTGCAAGAGGGCGGACTGATGTTCCCAAAATTGTAGATTGGTATATGGAAGGAAAGATTAATATTGATGATTTAATTACTCATGTAATGCCGATTGAAGAAATTAATGATGCTATAGATTTAATGCACAAAGGAGAGTCAATTAGAAGTGTGGTGACATTTTAGGTGAATGGTGACTGGTGATTGGGGATCATTATTTCATCATAGGTAGGGTGTGTTAGCGATCGCGTAGCGCACCATTATCAAGAATTTTGTATTGTAATAACTTTATAATTCGTGAAAATAATAGCTTAATTAACCATTATTAAGGATTTGGTAGTTAGGGATTTTATATGATAAATGTATTCTATACTTGATATGAAAACAGTAGAGATTTGGCATTAGGAGAAACAAATTTACCACTTTCCAATTTTCCCCAACAATGTAATTATGCTGTAGAGGATATTTTCAGCAATACCTTTTTCCCAGGAGAACCTGCAAACAACGATTTAATGAAATAATTGAAATTAAAAACAAAAGATTATGAATAATCTACATTTAAACTCAGAAAATAAATCCTTTGGTGGTAAACTCGGCTTTTATTCTCATCCTTCCACCACCTGTAACGGTGAAATGAGATTTGCTATTTATCAACCACCGCAAGCAGCAGAAAAACCTGTACCAGTTTTATATTTTCTCTCTGGTTTAACTTGTACAGAAGAGAATTTTATGATTAAAGCTGGGGCGCAATATTGGGCGGCTAAATATGGTATGATTTTAGTTGCACCAGATACGAGTCCTCGTAATACAGGTATTCCCGGTGAAGATGATGAATGGGATATTGGCACAGGTGCAGGTTTCTATGTAGATGCAACAAAAAAACCTTGGCAATCTCACTATCAAATGTATACCTATATTACCCAAGAATTGCCAACAGTTATTAATAGTAATTTTCCCACTTTACCAGATCAACAAAGCATTTTTGGTCATTCAATGGGAGGACATGGAGCATTAATTTGTGCCTTGAGAAACCCACAGAAATATAAATCTGTATCTGCTTTTGCTCCTATCGCAGCACCGATGATTTGTGATTGGGGACAAACAATATTTAGTTTATATTTAGGTGACAATCAAGAAAACTGGCAAGCTTATGATGCTAGTCAATTAATACAAAAATTAGGATATCATAGTTCTATTCTGATTGATCAAGGAACAGCAGATCAATTTCTAACAAATCAATTACTACCAGAGGAATTTATTCAAGCTTGTGAAAAAGTTAATCAACCGCTGAACTTCCGTTATCAACCAGAATACGATCACAGTTATTATTTCATCGCTAGCTTCATTGCTGATCATATCCATCATCATGCGATCGCTTTAGGACTAGCATAGTTGAAATAAGTAAGTTAAATTACTTAACCGTAAATTTACGACTATCAAATATTACTAATGTTTTGATCAGAATTGTAAAATAGTACCCAAAGATATGAAAACTTTTACCGATATTGTAAAAATTCCTATGTTCCTCGGTTTAAACTGTTACTATGATACTTAGAAACAGGGGAAATGTAAATTATGGAACGTGGTATTTATACACTTGCTAATGACACAGTTTATGATCAACTGGTAGCTTTGCTAAATAGCATAGAGAAAAATATCGGAACTCATATACCTGTATGTATAATTCCTTACAATGACAAATTAAGTAAAGTTGAATTAGAGATTAACTCTCGTCCTAATGTTACTTTATTCAGTAACGTATCCGTAATTCAACAGTGGGATAACTTTATTAACGAAGTTTGGGAAGCACATCCAAGAGCTAAAGATCCTAAACATCTCAGGCCTGGTTGGTATAAAGGTTTTGTACATCGTAAATTTGCAGCCTTTGAAGGAGAATTTGAAAGGTTTGTGTTTTTTGATGCTGATAGCTTGGCAATGAAACCAATTGATGATGTATTTGAGCGATTAGATAATACTGATCTCGTGTTTAATGACTGGGAACATTCAAAACGCGGAGATAAACCAGAAGTTGTACCAGAAAAGTTAGCAGAAAAATTAAATTATTCAGTAGCAGATATTTATCCTCAATTTCATTGTGACAGTTTTTTTGGTTCTAAACATGGACTTTTTAATGGGGAAGTTCTAGACAGACTCAAAAATTTTCTCATTAATGATCACGGAGTTGAATGTGTTAGAGATGGGTGTTGGTGGTCTACATCAGCACTTTTTAGTATTATGACAATTAAAGAAAATTCGCGTTTTTTTAACTTTACTCAAAGTCCCAATTCTCAAGAACGCACAGGTAATTGTGCTGATGCTGATCCCTTTGTTTATAAAGATGGTGTTCTTTATAATGAACAAGGTTTAAAGCCAATTCATCGTATTCATTATATGAACTATCCTTCTATTGACTTTGCTCGTCTGACTCAAGGAGAAGCAGTAAATATTCGCTATGCGGAGACATTTTTGGACTATCGGTTTTTAAAAGATCCGAATCACAAACCGCAAATATTAGAACAACCTGATAGCCTAACCAAAATGAATAGAACAGTTAACCAATTGGTTAAAAAAGCTCAGAAGTTTGTCTAAAAATTATCGAAGATTACCCACATTATACTACCAGGTTCTTACTATAAAATACCTGCCTTTTATAATACCTGGACATCACAAATACCTTGGTGTCATCTAGTAGAAAATGTAGATGAAATTCCCAATGCATTGAAAGAACTAACTACCTAAATTATGGTGTTTAGATGATAAATTGCGATCGCATTAGGAATACAATAACCAATACATGACGTAGGGGCAAACCCCCCGTGGTTGCCCCAAAAACCTGGGTAGGCACGGGGGCGCTACACCTACAGATTAATTACATCATCAGGAGTTGAAAAAATGGATTTAGCTGGCATCAAAATCATCTTAGTAGAACCGGCTGGATCGTTGAATTTAGGTTCAATAGCCAGAGTGATGAAAAACTTTGGTTTATCTGAATTAATATTAGTAAATCCCCAATGCGATCGCAACTCCACAGAAGCTATCAAAATGGCTGTTCACGCTCCAGAAATATTAGCAAATGCCGTAATCGTAGATACATTACCCCAAGCATTACAAGGATGTGTCCGTGCTATTGCGACTATCGGACGTGATTATGATGGAAAATTGCCCATAGAAAACCCCTGTCAAGCCTTTCCTTGGTTATTATCAGAATCAGATAAACCTGTAGCCTTAATATTTGGTAGAGAAGATCGAGGATTAACAAATCAAGAAATCAATTATGCCCAAAAGTTACTATCCATTCCTACAAATCCAGAATATTCATCTTTAAACTTAGCTACAGCAGTATCAATTTGTTGTTATCAACTATCACAAATAGCAGAAAATTTACAACCCCAAAATACTCTAACTGTGGAAAGTGCATCCATAGATATAGTTGAACCCTATTATCAAGAATTAGAATCTCTTTTGTTATCTATAGGTTATGTTTATCCCCATACAGCAGCAAGTCGGATGGAAAAATTACGTCATTTATATAATCGAGCCAATCTCACAACCACAGACGTAGCAATGCTAAGGGGGATTTTAAGACAAGTAAAATGGGCAATCAAAAATCATCACAGGATAGATATTCAGTAGATAGACAATAGTTTATGTTCCTAACAGGACTTATGCAAAAGTCTTCCAAAACTCTATTCCTCTGTGTTCTCTGCGTTCTCTGCGGTTTGATATTCCGTGACTTGTGCGTAAGTCCTACCTAATTGTTAGATTAGCTAAAATTTAAGCACTCACAGAAATAAGTACCTGATCAAAATTAATTTAACATTGTGGGAACAAACGAAAACCTCTGTAATTCTAATCTGTTAACTTTCCCAAAAATAAAATTCATTTTGTATAATTACTTGTATAACAGTTTATGCAAAACTCAACTGTGTTACAATATTTACTGATATGAGTTGCCTGAGCAATTGTATGTTAGCCTGAAGTAGTTAATTGTTTACCAGAAGCCTTAGCTAATAACTACTTTACATCACAAAGTTTTACAAAAACAAGCATCAAGATTGATATTATAGTTAGTCTTGGGTCTAACACTTAAAAAACACAGTCGAGTTAGTCACAAGGAGTAGCAGTGTCAGAATCAAGTGACAAACTAATATCTGTATCAAAACGGCAGCCAGTACAGCGTCGTCGTCGGATACGTCAAGTCCCAAAGACAAGACAAAAACCCTCACCACCGCAGCTAAAAGGAACAAACACAAACGATAATATAGCTCTAACGAGGGTGGTAAAAAATACTAATTCCGGCACTGTCCGCACTGGTAAACAAAAAAAACCCTCTCAAATAGTAATGCCTAAAGCTGTTAAACCTATCCCTAAAGCTAGGACAGCAGCTTCTCCACCCCGCAAACATACAGGTGTAAGAACTGTACGCGTACCCAAACAAGGCAGAACAAAATCACACAACTCATTATCCCGCAAAACACGGTTAAAGCCAATGGCAAGAACTGTATTGTATGTTTTGAGGATGATAATTGTTGGCGTGGGATTGGGAGCAATTATTGGTACACTATTATCAATTTTAGACCCTGCTAGTCGCATCACCTCAAATTCCCCATCTCAGACTAAGGTCGGCCAAACTAGAACTAATAACTCAGTCAATCCTAACAACTTATATCTTTCCCAAGAGATTATACCTTTAAAAACATCTATTCAAAATTTAGCCGCAGCTAAACCTAGTTTAATTCCTGGCGTATTTCTGGTAGATTTAGACACCGGGGCTTATGTAGATATTAACAGTAATGCTATTTTTCCCGCAGCCAGTACAATTAAAATTCCCATTCTGATCGCATTTTTCCAGGATGTAGACACTGGTAAAATTCGCCTAGATGAGATGTTAACAATGGAACAATATATGGTAGCAGGGGGTTCAGGGAACTTACGTACTAAACCTGTGGGTAGTCAGTACACAGCCTTAGATATAGCTACTAAAATGATGACTATCAGTGATAATACTGCTACCAATATGCTAATTCAGCGCTTGGGAGGACAGGAAATTCTCAATGCAAGGTTTCGGAGTTGGGGATTAATTAACACAGTTATTCGTAATCCTTTACCAGACTTAAAAGGTACAAATACTACATCCCCCAAAGAATTAGGAAATTTGATTGCGAAAGTAAATCAAGGTAGTTTAGTAAGTATGCGATCGCGGGATTCCATGTTAGACATTATGCGTCGCACACAAAGAGATCATCTTCTTCCTTCAGGGTTAGGAGAAGGTGGCCGCGCATACCACAAAACTGGTGATATAGGTTCAATGTTAGCTGATGCAGGTTTGATTGATATTCCCACTGGAAAGCGTTACATTGCTGCTATCATGGTACAACGTCCCCACAACGATCCTAGCGCTGCAACTTTAATTAGTTCTATTTCTAAACTAGCTTATCAGTTCTTTAGCCAAGCTACTGTCGCTCCTCGCATCTCCACAAATAGTTCACCAAATAATAATTTACAAGTACCCCTTCAAACTTTAACAACACCTTCTATTCAACCTCAAATCATCAATCCTACAGCACCTAATGGTTTCATTCAGCAACCTTTTACAACACCTTCTATTCAACCTCAAACAATCAATCCCACAGCACCTAATGGTTTTGTTCAGAACATGACTACAGGTATGAATCAAACTCCTGTAAACAATCCTGAATATTATCGCCCACAATAATTAAATTATGACATCTACTAATCCATCCATTCAATTTTTTGCAGGCGTATTTGAAGAACTTAGTAATGTAAGTTTAAGGAAAGAAACACGCACTGGTAAAAGAATTGTAGTCATGCAATTTGAAAAATTACAAGCTATATCTGGGTTTCAAAGTTTTACAAAACAGTCTTTAAATTCCTTGTTATTAACAGATGAAGAAGGAGAAATCCAAATCACTCCATCAGCAACTAAATTTATTTTTGGTGGTGATGAAGGAGACGAATTAAAAAGAGTAGATTGTACCTTTGAACTAGAAAGGGATGATCATTGGGATAGATTTATGCGTTTTATGTACCGTTATGCAGATGCAAATGGAATGGAATATGGAGAAAAGTAATTTTTCATTCTAAATTCTTCATTCTAAATTCTAAATTTTAAGTTCGTAATTAATAGCTAAGAAATTTACCCAATCACCTATATTTTCTGATATCTCATTCCAGGAAGTTGGGAAACTAAACCCATTAATTCTAGCTGTAACAAAGAACTAGAAACTAAACCAGTATTCATACCAGTTTTCTGAACAATAAAATCAAAAGGTAAAGCATCAACAGCTAAAGTATCTATTATCTGTTGTAATTCTGGTTCTAATTTAGGTGTTTCTAATTTAGGTTGGATGGGTGAAGATGGAGGAGTAGAATCAAGTATTGGTAGTTCTACATCAAGTTTTGGAATTGCACCCAACATCATTAACAACTCACTTATTTGTTGATTAATTAAACCTGCACCTTGACTAATTAATTTTAAACATCCTTGAGATGGTTCATCATCAACTCTTCCTGGTAAAGCATAAACATCTCGACAAAATTCATTTGCATAAGTTGCAGTAATTAAAGCGCCTGATTTTGTTCCTGCTTCCATTACTAATACTGCACGACATAAACCAGCAATGATGCGATTTCTGCGGGGAAAATGAGTTTTATTCGGAGTTGTTTTGGCTGGATATTCACTAATTACTATTCCCGATTTTAAAATTTGTTGATATAAATTTTTATTCTTATAGGGATAAATTACATCTACACCTGTTCCCAATACAGCTATAGTTCTACCTCCTGCTTGCATTGCTGCTGAGTGACTTTCGGTATCTATTCCTGCGGCCATTCCAGAAACAACAGTAAAACCATGTTTTGCTAAAGTGGTGCTAATTTGACGAGTCCATTTAATTCCATATTCTGTAGGTTTCCGAGTTCCCACAATTCCCACTAAAGGTTTTTGTCCAGAATTTTCTTGTAAATCTACTACACCCCGATAATATAAAAGTGGTGGAGGACTAGGAATTTCCCTTAGTAATTGGGGATATTCTGGAACTGCGGGTGTCCAGAAATTTGGATTAATTTTTTGATGCTGAATTAATAAATTTTCTGGACTGATTTTACTTCTTTGTTGCACCACTTTTTCTAAAGTTTGCAAACCAAAACCTTCAACCTTACGTAACTCCGCAGGACTAGCTTTCCAAGCAGTTTCTAAGCTACCAAAATATTGGTATAATCGTTGTAGTAAAATTGGGCCAATTCCAGAAATTTGCGACCATGATAACCAATATTTATGATCTTCTATAGTAGACATTAAAAAAAATCAACCTTTGCGTCTTTGCGTCTTTGCGTGAGGTAGCTTAAATTTAACCATTGACTAACCTTTGATTTTCCAAATAATCAAACACAGATTTATCACCAATATCTGCGGGAATATTTTGTACAGTCTTCCGTAATGCAAAGACTAAAAAAGCAATTACCCAAATTCCTAATAAGACTTGTTCAGCTTGCAGTGATAAAATTCCTGCTAAATGTCCCAATAAAAGTAAAGGAACTAAGGGAGTAAGAATTTTAGTTTCTAAACGATTAAAACAAAAACCTTCTTTAAAGAAGATACCTGTTAAGGCAGCAAAAGTAAAACCAACACCAAATAAAGTTAGTGGTTGATTATAAATAGTGAGTGCAAAAGGGTTAGGATCAAAATGTCCAAAAATAAAAGCAGAAATACTACCGATTATCCAAAAAAGTTGGAGAATTTGGTGGAGAATTTTCATATAAATGTGGATTGTTAATAAGCTCACTCCTAAAGCTAAACAAAAACAACTATAAAGTGGTGTGATTGCTTGAATTGCTAAAGGATAATCAGCGTAAAATAGAGCTAAATTACTCGCTACCGCAAAACTAATGGCGGCTATGATTAAACTTGTACGGTAGATAATGACACCTGTGCGATCGCTCTTAGTAATAGTAAATTCACCAAACTGACCTTGATATACTTCTGGTGCATTTATTATTGGTGTACTCATATTCAAATATAGATAATAGACTTGTATGAATATTATACAACAATATTCAGGTTTAAAATCTTCAAAATATCAGTCTTTGTTTCCTAATCAAAATCATTTATCTGAGTTCAATTAAATGATTCCCTTCTATGGTATCTTTATAAGTTTTATCATGTTCAGAACAATAAATTTTAAAAAAAATTAACATAAAAAGCCCAGAGTCTGGTTAGATAATAACGGCTGATTGATATTATCTATAATTTACCCCGGAAAATAAAAATGGATGAACAACAACGCCGTGCTTATTGGCGTGCTAACACAGCTTTAATTAGAAACTTGTTAATTGTGTGGGCTTTGGTGTCCCTAATTTTTAGTATTTTGTTGGTTGAACAATTAAATACAATCCAATTTTTTGGTGTTCCTTTTGGCTTTTGGATGGCACAACAAGGTTCTATTTTAACCTTTGTGGTATTGATATTTATCTATGCCTTACAAATGGATAAATTAGACAAAAAGTATAATATTAAAAAGTGAGGAAAAACAGTGTCAGTTGAACTTTGGACAATCATTTTAGTAGGACTTTCCTTTGTACTTTATCTCTATATTGGTTGGCAGTCACGGGTAAAAGATACCAAGGATTTTTTTGTAGCTGGACAAGGTATTCCTTCCATTGCCAATGGTGCAGCAACAGCGGCTGATTGGATGTCTGCGGCTTCGTTTATTTCGATGGCAGGATTAATTTCTGCATTGGGTTATGATGGTTCAATTTATTTAATGGGTTGGACTGGGGGTTATGTTTTATTAGCCTTATTATTAGCCCCATATTTACGCAAATTTGGTAAATATACAGTTCCTGATTTTGTAGGCGATCGCTATCAATCAAATATAGCTCGGATTGTGGCAGTAATAGCAGCTATTTTTGTTTCTTTAACCTACGTCGCTGGGCAAATGCGGGGTGTGGGAATTGTATTTAGTCGCTTTTTACAAGTTGATATCAATACTGGTGTAGGAATTGGAATTGTCATTGTTGGTTTTTTTGCCGTTTTAGGAGGTATGAAAGGTATCACTTGGACACAAGCGGCTCAATATTGTATTTTAATTGTTGCTTACCTCATTCCTGCCATAGCCATCGCTTTTATTCTCACAGGAAATCCTGTTCCTCAGTTAGCATTTACCTTTAGTGATGTTGCTACAAAACTCAATGCAATTCAAACAGATTTAGGGTTTGCCCAATATACCCAACCTTTTGCTAATAAAACCATGTTAGATGTTCTATTCATCACAATTGCTCTGATGGTAGGAACTTCTGGTTTACCTCATGTAATCGTCCGTTTTTACACTGTTCCCAATGTGCGGGCGGCACGATTTTCCGCAGGTTGGGCATTATTATTTATCGCCATTCTTTACACCACAGCACCTGCTGTTTCCATGTTTGCTCGTTATAATTTAATTGATTCTTTGCACAATAAAACTGTGGAAGAAGTTAGACAATTAGACTGGGCAACTAAATGGGAACAAACCAAACTTCTCACATTTGAAGATAAAAATAATGATGGGAGATTTCAATTAACTCCAGATCAAGAAACCAATGAAATCACCATTGATAGAGACATTATTGTTCTCTCCACTCCAGAAGTTGCTAAACTTGCACCTTGGGTAATAGCCTTAGTTGCTGCTGGTGGTTTAGCAGCTGCTTTATCAACTGCTTCTGGGTTATTATTAGTAATTTCCAGTTCCGTAGCTCATGATCTTTATTATCGTATTTTTGATGAGAATGCTTCGGAACAACAACGGGTATTTGTGGGGCGAGTTGTTGTTGGTTTAGGTTTAGTTGTAGCTGGTTATTTTGGGGTTAACCCCCCTGGTTTTGTTTCCCAAGTTGTAGCTTTTGCTTTTGGTTTAGCTGCTGCTAGTTTCTTTCCCGTTATAGTATTAGGAATATTTGACAAACGCACAAATTCCCAAGGTGCAATTGCCGGAATGTTAGCTGGTTTAACTTTCACAACTATCTATATTATTGGGGTGAAATTTGCCGGAATGCCGACTTGGTTTTTTGGAGTTTCCGCAGAAGGTATTGGTACTGTAGGAATGATCATTAATTGTCTTTTTACCCTGATAGTTTCCCGTCTAACTCCACCACCACCACCGGAAATTCAAGCTTTAGTTGAAGATTTAAGAACTCCCAATATAGAAGGGTGATTGGTGAGGGGAAGAGTGGGAGAGTGGAAGAGGGGGAGAGGGGGAGAGCGGAAGAGGGGAAGAGCGGAAGAGTGGGAGAGTGGGAGAGAGGAAGAGTGGGTAGTAATTACGAATTACGTAAGCGAAGCTCTCCTGAAAGGAGCATTACGAATTACGAATTACGAATTACGAATTACGAATTACGAATTACGAATTACGAATTACGTAAGCGAAGCTCTCCTGAAAGGAGCATTACGAATTACGAATTACGAATTACGAATTACGAATTACGAATTACGAATTACCCAACTCCTCAATATTTTTCATCACTTGTTGATACAATTCTCTGTTACCTTCTCGATCAAAAATAGCGGCTGCTCGTTGTAAATCTTGTAATGCACTGCGTTTATCTCCAACAGCAGCAAAAGCATTTCCTCTATTATTATAAGCAGGGCCAAAATTAGGATTTAGACGAATAGCTTGATTATAATCTGCGATCGCTTTTTGTTGATCTCCCTGGTTAGAAAAGGCATTTCCTCGGTTGTTATAAGCAACAGAATAATTTTGATCAAGTCTAATTGCTTCTGTATAATCTTCAATCGCCCCATTTCTATCACCCAGGGAAGCACGAGCATTTCCTCTGTTATTATAAGCCTCAGCGTAAGAGGGTGCTAAACGAATCGCCTCATTATAATCAGAAATAGCTGCTTGTTGATCACCCAAAGAAGCAAAAGCATTTCCTCTATTATTATAAGTTTCTGCATCATTAGAATTGAGGCGTAAAGCTTGATTATAATCTGCGATCGCTCCTTGTTTATTACCAGAATCAAAGTAAGCTAAACCTCGACTTTTAAAAGCTGGTGCATACTCAGAATTCAAACTGATGGAACGACTATAAGCCGCAATAGCAGCTTGAGAATTTCCTTGAGAATGTTGTCTTTGCCCTTGTACATAAAATTCCCCAGCTTTAGAAGTTCTGGGTGTAATTCTATTAGGAGGACTTACTCCAACTTCTGTAACTAAAACATCCTGACTCTGGTTACAACCAACTACCAATAATCCACTTAAACCAGCCATTATCGCCACTGGAATGATTTTAGCAACCGCTGGTTTTTTATGTGTCAATAAATGATTTTTCATAAGATATAATAAATTACTTCTATACTCACAGTAAATAGGGCTGACTGAATCAAGTGAACAACATTGAACTTGAGATGAAAATTAAAACCTTACCAAATTTCACCTGTCATCTATCCTCACAACTAGATTTTTTCAGCATCACCTATCTATTTACATTCCTAACAACGATCATCAGGTAGAACAGAATCAGCACCCTGTAATTATTTTTTACTTTCCATTAAAATCTTTTGATAATTTTAGCTATTTTTTACCAAATTAAATGTATAAAATCCTTCATTTTGCTCATGATTGAATGTTCATAAAATACTATTTTGGGTTTTCTGCTAGTGGAGTTTGCCGTTAGGCGTAAAAGTCTTATGGTGGAGATAGGGAAAAGGGAACAGTTTCAATAGTTAGGTGGTAATAATTTTTCCTTTAAGTAATAATTAAATACAAGGTTTTTGAGCTGTCATAAAAGCTAACATTGTTTTGATTTTCAATTGCCTAAACTCCTTTATTATCTTTACCTATAAAGGTTTAACATTTATTCAGCAAACCCTCTTTAAACAACAACTAAACCGAAACTAAAAACTGATAGCTGATAACTGCTAATTGATAACTGATAACTGCTAATTGATAACTGATAACTGATAACTGCTAACTGATAACTGCTAACTGATAACTGAAAAAATTACTCTTCCTGATCTTTTGCCGATAATCTTACTACCTGAGTAGTTTCAATATCCACATCTAATAATTCTAAATTTCCACCTAATTCCTTTCTTAACTTCTCCGTCAAAGTAATCGGAAAATTTAGATTAATTCCTTCACTTGCTACGACTCTCATCAATTCTGCAAACTCAACTTTTATAGATTTACGTTGAGAACTACTCATTTTGCAATAATCTGTTTCTGATACATTTTGGATATCCATCGCTTTCTTTAATCTATCTTGTAAATAATCAAATTCAGAATTTATCAACTTCCGTTTCTGTTCAACTGCAATATATGCTTGAGAAAGAGTAGATAAATCTTCTTGCGTTGGATCTTTAGTAATATCAGATTGTAAATTTAGTAACTTTAAATATACTTGAGCCAAATAAATACAATCAAAATAGGCATATTCTAACTGATCATCAGTTAAAGGACGTATACCCCAATCACTCCCTTGTTCTTTTTTATCAATTCCATGAAAATTGCACAAAAAATTTGCCAAAGTTTTCAATTGGTAATTAGGTAAAGGTAAAATATGAAAAGGAATTGACTTGGCCATGTTTAAAGTACAAGTAACATTTTTAGCCTTTTTCCCACCCAACAATTTTAAGTCATAATTAGCATTGTGAAAAACCTTCTCAATGGCACTATTTAACATAATCTGCTCAATGAAATCAGTAATCAAACTTGACTGATCTAACACATCCAAAATATAAACATCATCCCCTGTCATATCTTGGGGATTATTCAATATTTGAATTAAAGATAATCGCGGATTTTTAGTTGTAAAATCAGCCACTTCTGTGTCTATCCACAAAGTAGATGCTTGAGTAAATCGAGGAATTTGTGAACGGATTTCCGCAGTAGTATTCAAATAAGGCATAGGTAGATGTCAAAATGTAACTATAGTCTTCTAAATTAGCATTTTGTCACTAATTTTGCCTTTACTTATTGCCCGATAATTATGGTAAATTTTTACTTAAAAAAATGCCAATTTGCCAACACATAAAATTCTCAAGATACTGCTAAGTAACTAAGCACAATTAATACTTAAGGCTTACTGAATAAACATAAAATGTTTACAGCACTTTTTAGCACGTAACTAAATTATGGCAAGTAGATGAAATTATTTGCTACTTTCTAATGTAATGAAAGCACTTCTCCAAGCGAATATATATTAATACAAGAGTAAGCCAGCAGCCGGATTTGAACCCGCGACCTTCCGATTACAAGTCGGATGCACTACCACTGTGCTATGCTGGCGTGTTGAATCATGCCTGTTAAGCACTCAACGATTATCTATCATAGCATAATCTCAAGATTTGTCTAGTATTTTGACAAAAATTTTTTCACCCTACCTCCTACACCCTAAACCCTCCACCCCTGCTTCTGGTGACACCTAACTTTTGGGATAGCAAAGCGCGATTACGTGAGGTACATTCATAATTACTGTATTATCTACAAATTTTCAGCATGGCAGGATTGATAGGAAGAGATTTATTAGGTTTAGCGGATCTGAGTTTCACAGAACTGCAAGAACTTCTGGAAATGGCAACTCAACTTAAATCACAAAAGTTAAAGCTACATTGTAATAAAGTATTGGGTTTATTATTCTCCAAAGCCTCCACTCGCACCAGAGTCAGCTTTACCGTAGCAATGTATCAATTAGGTGGACAGGTAATTGACTTACTGCCAAATGTAACACAAGTTAGTCGTGGTGAACCCATACAAGATACAGCTAGGGTATTAGATCGTTATTTAGATATTTTGGCAATTCGTACCTTTGCCCAACAAGAATTAGCTACCTTTGCTCATTATGCCAAAATCCCTGTAATTAATGCCCTCACAGATTTAGAACACCCCTGTCAAATTCTTGCTGATTTATTGACAATTCAAGAAAATTTTGGATCTTTGGCGGGCTTAACCCTAACTTATGTGGGAGATGGTAACAATGTCGCTAATTCTCTGATGTTGGGTTGCGCTTTGGCTGGTATGAATGTCAAAATTGCCTTCCCTTCTGGATATGCACCAGATGCGGAAATTGTCGAAAATGCCAGAACTATTGCCGCAGGTAAAACTGAAGTTATTCTTACCCATGATGCAGAAGCAGCGGCTAAGGATGCACAAGTTCTTTATACTGATGTTTGGGCAAGTATGGGGCAGGAAACTGAGGCTAATAATCGGTTACCGATTTTCCAACCCTATCAAATTAATCAAAAATTACTAAGTCTTGCTGATTCAGCTGCAATTGTTCTACACTGTCTACCGGCTCACCGTGGTGAAGAGATCACTGATGAAGTAATTGAAGGTTCTCAATCCAAAGTTTGGGATCAGGCTGAAAATCGGTTACACGCTCAAAAAGCTCTACTAGCTAGTCTTTTAGGAGCAAGTGAAAAATAGGTGATTGGTGATTGGTGATTGGTGATTGGTGATTGGTGATTGGTGATTGGTGACTGGTGATTGGTGATTGGTGACTAGGAGTCTGAGTTGAATTACGAATTACGTAAGCGAAGCTCTCCTGAAAGGAGCATTACGTTAGCGTAGCTCTCCCGATAGCGTAGCGTGGCGTTAGCCATAGGGAGCATTACGAATTACAAATTACCAGTTTTCAGAAAAATTTGACATGATCGGTTGATTTACTTAAAATAATCACTTAGTAGCGAGTAAATACCGCTCCAGGTCTTTATTAATTATTGGGAAATATTAACTTAAATCTTGTGGATAAAAGATTTTTGTAGTACAAATGCTCTAGGGAGATTTGTAATTTATTCCCTCATAAACTATGGAAAGACTAACAGAAGTTCAACAAGAATTATATGAATGGTTGGTTGAATATATTAGAGTCAATCAACATTCCCCATCTATTCGCCAGATGATGCAAGCGATGAATTTAAGGTCTCCAGCACCTATTCAAAGTCGTTTAGAACATTTACGCAATAAGGGATATATTGACTGGGATGAAGGTAAAGCTAGAACTATTCGTATTTTAGCAACTAAATATGGTGTACCCATTTTAGGAACTATTGCGGCTGGTGGTTTAATTGAACCTTTTACTGATGCAGTTGAACATTTAGATTTAGCTAATTTATCTTTACCTCCCCAAACTTATGCTTTGCGGGTAACGGGTGATAGCATGATTGAAGATTTAATTGCTGATGGTGATGTGGTATTTTTGCGCCCAGTAGCTGAACCTAATCAGTTAAAAAATGGTACAATTGTTGCTGCTATGGTAGAAGGACATGGTACAACTTTAAAGCGTTTTTACCTTCAGGAAGATACCGTTACTCTCAAACCTGCTAACCCTAAATATCAACCCATTCAAGTTCCTGCAATGCAAGTACAGGTACAAGGTTCTTTAGTAGGTGTATGGCGGAATTATAATTAGGGATTGGTGATTGGAGAGGGGAAGAGGGGAAGAGGGGAAGAGGGGGTGAGTGGGAATCTTAATTTAGTTAGTAGTTACGAATTACGAATTACGTAAGCGTTGCTCTCCCGAAGGGAGCATTACGAATTACGAATTACGAATTACGAGTTACGAATTACGAATTACCAACTATCAATTTATGTACTTTACGCGATCGCCAATACAGAAAATTAAACCACCTGTTTTTTCCTTAAAGTTACCTTTTGTTCGTGAAAATGGAGGTGTTTATCAGGTTAAGTCATCTTCCCCAGGATGTCCAAAAATGCCTGATATGCTACATTTACGAGAATATCAACGTCAAGCTGTTAATAGTTGGTTCGCTAATCATGGTCGGGGAACTTTAAAAATGGCTACAGGTAGTGGTAAAACTATTACTGCTTTGGCGATCGCTTGTGAATTATACAAACAAATAGGTTTACAAATCTTGTTGGTGGTGTGTCCTTACCGTCATCTTGTGAGTCAATGGGGAAGGGAATGTGAGAAATTTAACTTACAACCCATTTTGGCTTTCGAGAATTTACGGACTTGGCAAAGTCAACTATCAATGCAATTGTATAATTTGCGTTCAGGTTCACAAAATTTTGTCACGGTGATCACCACTAACTCGACTTTAATAAGTGAGGGTTTGCAATCTCAACTGAAATATTTTCCACCAAAAACTCTGATTATTGGTGATGAAGCACATAATTTAGGATCACCAAAGTTAGAGGATAGTTTGCCACGGAATGTTGGTTTACGTCTGGCTTTGTCTGCAACTCCAGAAAGATATTTTGATGAAGGGGGTACACAAAGTTTATTTGATTATTTTGGTTCTGTGTTGCAACCGGAGTTTAGTTTAAAAGATGCTATTAATCAAGGTGCATTGGTACATTATTTATATTATCCTATCTTAGTAGAACTGACAGAAATTGAAAGTATTAATTATTTAAAAATTACTAAAAGAATTGGGCGATCGCTCAAATATAGAGAACGACAAGATGGAGCTATTTTAGATTTAGAAGATAATGAAGATATTAAATCTTTACTAATTAAACGAGCTAGATTAATTGGTACAGCAGAAAATAAATTAGTGGCTTTGAAAGAATTAATGCAAACTCGCAGAGATACTAGCCATACATTATTTTATTGTAGTGATGGTTCACAAGAAAATAGTCATCGTTCATCGCTGCACCAACTGAAAGAAGTAGCAAAAATTTTAGGAGTAGAATTAGGTTATAAAATTAGTACCTATACTGCTCATACTTCTCTGCAAGAAAGGGAAACCTTAAGAAGACAATTTGAAGATGGCGAATTACAAGGGTTAGTAGCAATTCGTTGTCTAGATGAAGGTGTAGATATTCCTGCTATTCAAACTGCTGTCATTCTATCTAGTTCTGGTAATCCGCGTCAATTTATTCAACGTCGTGGTAGGGTTTTACGTCCTCACCCTGGTAAAGAAAGAGCGACAATTTTTGATATGATTGTGTTACCACCAACTTTAGATAGAGAAGCAATTGAAATAGAACGGAATTTACTGAAAAAAGAATTAAAAAGATTCGTAGAATTTGCAGATTTAGCTGATAATGCGGGAAAGGCTAGAATGGAATTATTAAATTTACAAAAGCGTTATGGTTTATTGGATATTTAGGGTTTGCTGTGAGCGGAGCTTGTTGTGAGGAGTAAAAGTATTTTCGTAGAGATAGGGAACAGGGAACAGGGAATAGGGAATAGGGAATAGGGAAGAAGAATTTACGTATATACTGAGTTCTGTTCAAAAATAAAATAGGAATCCTATATATGTTATTAATGCAATTAATACAAATAATAAATAAAATAGAATATCTTGCTCAAACAAAAGATTAGCAATTAAAGGAATATCACTGAAACCAGGAATCATAATTTGTCTAATTTGTAGTAGTCTTTGACGACTCTGATCTGAAAATATTAGTCTGGCTAGAAATGATATGATTCCTGACATTAATAAATTAATTGCTAAACCAGAAACTAAATGATTCACTCATAAACTGACGCACAAAACAGCGTGAAATAATCCCACACATCCACCAACAACTAATGTGACTAATATTCCTAACCAAGAAGATCCAGAATAAAAACTAACTACTGCATCAATGAAACCACCAGTTATTAACATTCCTTCTCAGGCAATATTTAATATACCTGAACGTTCAGAATGTAAGCCTCCTAGACTAGGATAAGCTCAGGGTAAAGCTAAATGAAAACTGGCTAGTAAGTAATCCCAGAAGAAGTTCCAGTTATTCATATAATATTATCAGAGCAACATACAAGCGCTATCAGCTATGGATAAATTGAAAACTTGTCATATTTAAAAAATTAGCTGAGTAAAATCCCATCAATCAACTAAATGTGATAATATGCTATATTACCTTTTTAGAGGTTACTTTATATATGTACTTTTTTATCTGTCTCCACTCCAACAGAGAAAAAAATCTCATTTTGGAAAATAAGGAGAAACAATTTCATTTTTGATAAAATTATAGCTACGCATAAGCTTGGAAAAGCCCAATAGTATTGCTGTCTATAGAACCCTATATAATGTTTTAACATTGTAGTATAGGGTCATTTTCTCAAACCTTTCTATCTTTTTCTTGCTTTTTGTATTTTTCCTACCTACAATCATAATTTCAGTAATTAAACTAAATTCTTATATTCTTCTATATTCTATCTTACTCATTATATGCAAAAACAAAATCAAAAGTTATGAAAATATCAATAATCTTTCACATTTATTTCATAAATCAATAGGATGAGTTAAATTATGAAACTATTTAACCCAGAAGATTGCTTAATTTTAGTAGTTGATGATGTAACAATGAATTTACAAGTCATGGCTAATATTCTCGACAAAGAAGGATATGAAGTTACATTAGTTTCTAATGGCTATCAAGCAATTAAAAGAGTTTACTCTGCTAAACCGGATTTAATTTTATTAGATTTAATGATGCCAGAAATAGATGGTTTGGAAGTATGTGAAACAATTACATCTAACCCAGACTTTCAAGACATTCCCATCATTTTTCTTTCTGCAAGTCACGAAAAAAGTCATTTACTCACAGCTTTTGAAAAAGGAGCAGTTGATTATATTACCAAACCTTTTAACACACTTGAACTGTTAGCTAGAGTAAAAATGCACATAGAATTAAAATATTCTCGTCAAAAACTAAAACAACTATTAGAGGAACAAATAGCTTTAGTTCAAGAACTAGAAAGATTAGCTAACACAGATGCACTTACAGGTATTTGGAACCGCCGTTATCTTTTTATGATTGCTACTCAGGAAATGAATCGGAGTCAGAGATATAACTTTGCATTTTCGATTCTGTTAATAGATATTGATAATTTTAAAAAAGTCAATGATACTTATGGTCATAGTATAGGTGATGAAGTAATTATTTTCATGACCAAAATAGTTCAAGAAAATTTACGTTTACCAGACTGCTTTGGTAGATTTGGTGGAGAAGAGTTTGTTATTTTACTGCCAGAAACTGACGAAGATGAAGCATACATAGTAGCGGAAAGAATTAGAACCAATATTCAAAATCAATATCTTCAAATCGCAGATTACAAAATATCAATAACTATTAGTATAGGTATTTCCAGTTATTGTTTAGGAGACAAAAATATAGATATAATTCTTAAACGAGCTGATCACTCATTATACCAAGCAAAAAATCAAGGGCGTAACCGAGTAATTAAACACTCTACATTTTCTTAAGTATAAAACTTATTTGCACGGCTAATTATCAGCTACTGAATCAACGTTTCTATTGCTTGGGTTACAGATGGAAACTTTTCTATCAGCATAGGAATTTCATCCATATCGAATTTATTAAGAGCCGTTTGTAAGTGATGAACATAGTTTAGTAAAATATCACATTGATGTTCTTGACTCCATCCTGCTAACAACGAAATAAACTGTTTTATTTCCCGCATTTTTAATGTTTTTATCAAACTAGGCCATGTTATTTCTTCTTGCTGTTTTAATTTGACTAACAATTCCGGTAGGTTCACAGGAGTATTTGGTAATTGCGATTCTAGATCAATTTTTTCTGAAGATTCCAACTGTTTATGAATAGATAAATTATCATCTTTTGCCAAAGGTAAATATTTTTTAAATTCCCGTACCAATTTTATCAAACTAATTGGTTTGGAGAGAAAACTTTGACATATTTGTTCAAGTTCATATATATCTTGAGGGTGAGAGGAAGCAGTCAAAATAATAATGGGAATATGTTTTGTTTTTTCATTTTTTTTCAAATACTTTGATGCTTCCTTCCCATCCATAATTGGCATTTTAAAATCCATTAAAATCAAATCTGGTTGAATATTTTTTAATAAATCAACAGCTTGTTGACCATTTTCAGCTAAAATAATCTGATGATGAGTTTTACAAAAATAGGCACTAATTAAATTCCTATTAGAAGCTATATCATCTACCGCTAAAATCGTACTCGCCTGAAACTGGTTTAAATCATCATCTAGAGATAATTCGGGAGTTAATTCTTGCAATTCATTAGCTGGAGAAATCGCAGGAAAAACAAAAGTAAAAGTGCTACCTTTTCCTAACTCACTGCGTAGGGTAATTATTCCCCCCATCATATTCATCAGTCGTTTAGTTATAGTTAATCCTAAACCAGTACCACCATATTTACGATCATTTTTTCCCGAACTTTGAATAAATGCTTCAAAAATACTGTTTTGTTGTTCACGACTAATACCAATACCTGTATCTTGAACAGAAATCTCTAACCAGATTTTTGCTTCTGTATCTATTCGATAATGCTGGGAACGAATATATATCTTGATAAATCCTGTGTCTGTAAACTTAACAGCATTTCCCACAACATTAAACAGAATTTGTTTTAACCGCACTTCATCAACATAAATTGCTTCAGGTAATCTCTCGTCAATGTCGAATTCTAGATTAATATGTTTACTATTAGCACTAGTTTGAAATATTTGCACAACTTCTAAAATCAGTATTCGTAAATTAACCGGTTCATAAAAAATTTCTAGTTTACCAGCTTCAATTTTCGAGAGATCCAGAATATCATTAATCAATGTCAGTAAATTTTTACCACTGGAAGTAATAGCTTCCACATAAGCTGCTAAATGAGGTTCTTTAACCTCAGATTTTAATAAATCCGCAAAGCCTAAAATAGCATTCATTGGTGTGTGGATTTCATGACTCATATTAGCCAAAAATTCACTTTTAGCTTGGTTAGCTGTTTCTGCTTCCTGTTTTGCTTCTTCTAGAGCTAAATTTTGCCAATGGAGTTCTTGTTCTACCTGTTTACGATCCGTAATATCTACAATAGTTCCCAAGTAGTAGATATTTTCATCATCTAAATTATCCATAGCTATTGCTTTACCAGAAACCCAAACTACTTCTCCATTGGGTTTACAAAAACGGTATTCCATACAAAAATCTTTTCCATCTTGAATGAAGCGATTCCATGCTTGGAAAGTTTTTTCTCTATCATCAGGATGTAGTGTTTGTGTCCATACTTTACCAATAGCTTCTGTTAGAGAAATTCCCGTTAATGCTAACCAACGGGGATTCACATAAAGGCAATTTCCTTGTTTATCTGCTTTAAAAATACCAACAGGTGCATGAGTAACTAATATTTTGTAGCGTTCTTCGCTTTCTTTCAGTGCTATTTCTGTTTGCTGATGTTCGGTGATATCCATACCTACAGCTAAAAACACTTTTTTATTTTTTAGTGTAATAAGTTGTAGGTGAATTTCTACTGGGTAATTACTACCATTTGCTCGTTGATGAATTGTTTGTAAATGAAGAATTCCCTGTTTTCCAGATAATAATGGTGTTAATAAAGATTTAAATTTTGCTAGTGTGAATTCTGTTTTTATATCTACAGGTGTCATGCACTGCATTTGTGATAGGGAATAACCTAAATTTTTTAATCCTCCTTGGTTAATGTACTGAAATTGTAATGTTTTGACATCAAATATATAAATTTCATTCAGACTAGCTTCTAATAAACTAGAGAGATAAACTTTTTCAGCTTCGGCAAATTTTTCGTCACTGATATCATGAACAAAATAAGAAAACCGGGGACGATTTTTATTAATTAAACCAATATAACAAACAGTGATAGAAATCCATTTTTTCGCTCCATTTGTATACTGATGATGTTGATATTGAAATTCAAATCTGACTGGTTTACCTGTGATTTGACTGTTACGATAATGATTAATCCAGTTTTGAATATATTCAAATTCTAGACCTAATTCGCTCACCAGTTTATTTTCCATTGCTTCTGGTGTAGTACCAAAAAATTTAGCTGCGGCAATGTTACTGGACAAGTTTAAAATATCATTGTCTATTAATTCCACTATACCCATCATCATTGGGGAAAAATTATAAAAATTTTGTACTATTGCTTCTCTTTCCTTGAGAGCATTTTCTGCTTGTTGAGTCCGGATTAATTCATTTTCTAAACGCTGGTGAGTGGCTGCTACTTTTGCTTCTAGTTTCAGATTTTTTTGTTGTACTTTTTCCAATAAAGTTGCTTGTTGAATAGCAATTGCTACTTGTGTTGACAGTTGTTGTAAAAATTCAATTTCGTCAGTTTGCCACTTACGCATATCTGTACAAATGTGGGCAATGATTAAACCCCATAGTGAATTATCAATTAAGATTGGTACTACCAAAGTATCTTGAGATTGAAATCTATCTAGGCATTCAATTTGACAATTACTGAACTTATTTGGAATAATATCAACACTAACCTGAGCATATTTTTTTTGATACGCATTTAGACAATTTTCTAGAAAACAATTATCTTCAGTAAATTGATTAATAATTGATAGTTGGGGATTACTGACAGATTCTACTATTATTTTTCCTGTCTGTTGTGGTAATATTTGACAGATCAGTGTACGCTCTATATTTAATAGTTGACGTACTTCATTGACTGTTGTTTGCAAAATAGTCTCTAAGCTTAAAGAAGACCGAATTCGTAAAGCTACATCAGCTAAAATTTGATTACGTTGACTTTGAATTTTGAATTTATGATTGTGATCATTAACCTGTGCTTGTAAATCAAAGTTTTGATTTTTAAAGAAACTTGTTTGTTGATAGTTTAATATTTTTAGTTGCTGGTTTAATATATTATTTTGATTTAAAACACTTACTAAATATCCATGTTCATTTATGACTACTAAATGGTGTACATTCTGCTGATTCATTATTTGGTTAGCTTTCCACAAAGAATCATCAGGATGGGTAAAAAATAAAGGGTAATTCATCACTTCTGAGGCTGTTACCTTCCTCAAATTAAATTTTGAATTTTGACAATTAATTATGTCTTTTTCTGTAATTATGCCTATGGGTTGAATATTCCCTGGTGTTAGTTCATTACCAATAACGATACAACTAACATGATGGTAAATCATCATTTGTATCAAGTCTAGTATCTTAGCTGTAGGTACGGTATAAATAACATTTTCTGTGATTACTTCTTTAACAGTATAAGAATTGAGTAAATTTATGGATTGTAAGATATTAAGAATCGTAGCTTGTGTAATTATACCAATGGGTTGATTTTGATCATTAACGACTGGTAAATGAAAAATCTGATGTTGATGAAGTAAGTTGATTACTTTCATGGGATCTTGTACTTCCCATTCTTGACAAGTGATCAATTTTCTAGTTATAACTTCACCAACTTTGATAAATTCAAATATACGCTGTTGTGCTGTTAGCTTAACTAAATCTCTTGGAGTTAATAAACCAATAAGTATATTGTTTTCTACCACTAATACACAGTTAGGGTAGGAAACTTTACTCATGATTTGTACTAATTCCCGTAAGTTAGCTTGAGAATTGATAGTGGTGAAATTGCGCTGAATAAATTGATGAGGGTGTTGGTTGGGTAAAGGTTGGAAATATTTCATAATCAAAATTTAAAAATTGATTCGCTTTTGCTGTATTCCAACAAGCTACTTCAGCTTACCTGGAATTATAATAAGCTCTAATATATTTTTTGGCATTGTTGCATCAAGGTATGAGTAGTCGTGCAAAATAAATTTCATATTCAGGAAAGGTGATAGGTGACAGGTGATAGGTGATAGGTGACAAAGAAGAGATACAGAAATGCCTATTCTTTTCCCAAATGTGTAGTTCATTTTGCTTGGGTACTTGAAATTAAGGATTTCCAAATAAAAAGACATCCAATCGTTGAGACAGCAAGGGTGCAGAGTACAGGGGGAGAAACCGTTGTTTTGGTAACGGAAATTGGATTAATTTATTTCTTGGAAGTTTCTTAATATTCAGGGAATAGGGAAAAGTAAAGATTAATAAGTAGATCAAATAATCTAAAACCCAAAATTCAAAATTATCAAATCGTACCTAGAATCAGTAGAATCTTTCTTTTTCTGTCAGTTGTGATTTGGATCATAAGATCGTATGAGATAAATCACTATTGATAACTGAATGGTGTCACATGATTTTTAAGATCAGATCACAAATTTTCTGTATATCTATCACTTTGCCATTTACATATTTTACTTAATATAACTTCCATCCAATTAATTAGGAAGTGCAAATATGCAGTTAATTAATTTTATTCCTGGTTACAACTTTACACAAACTTCCCAGCCAACATCTAGCTTAAATTACCAAGGTGTTGGTCATTGTAGTAACGGTATGAATATTTATACATTGGAAGACTTAGTAGACACTCTAGAAGAAGTCTCTAGTTACTTAAAATTACAAGTTTTGTCTTAGTAAATCTAACTAAACTGTTGAGCATAAAATTTTGCATATCTTCCTGATAGATTTAACAACTCTTCATGATTTCCTGATTCTACAATCTGTCCTTTTTCTAAAACTAAAATCCGATTACACTTTCTCACAGTAGATAGACGATGGGCAATAATCAAAACCGTGCGGTTTTCCATCAATCTTTCTAAAGCTTCTTGCACCAAAGCTTCTGATTCAGAATCTAAAGCTGATGTCGCTTCATCAAGGATGAGAATTTGTGGGTTGAGAAGTACAGCACGAGCGATCGCAATTCTTTGTCTTTGTCCTCCTGATAGATTAACACCGCGCTCACCTACCCAAGTTTGATAACCTTCTGGCAGTTCCATAATAAATTTATCAGCATTAGCTATTTTGGCTGCTGCTTCCACTGCATTCATATCAAAACTATCTTGTCCAAAAGCAATATTTTGGGCAATAGTTCCGGAAAACATAATGGTTTCTTGGGGAACTATACCAATATTTTTCCTCAGACTATTTAAAGTCACATCTCGAATATTGACATCATCAATAAAAATATTGCCAGATTCAGGATCGTAAAATCTCGGTAACAGATTCACAAAAGTGGTTTTACCTGCACCAGAAGCACCCACTAGAGCGATCGCCTCACCAGGATTAACTAATAAACTAATATCATTTAATACTAATTCCCCAGGTTTATAAGCAAAAGTTACGTGACGATATTCAACTTTGCCATTCACAGTCGGTAAAGTCATAGCAATGGGATTTTCCACCACTGTGGGTTGAATAGCTAACAGTTCAAATACCCGGTCAACAGAAGCTTCACCTTGTTTGAACTCATTATAATTATTAGTAGTGTGACCAATAGGATCAATTAATAAAGCAGCGGCTGCCAAATAACTAAAAAATTCCCCCACCGTTAAATTACTTTGGGAAATTTGCCAAGCACCCACCATCAGTAAAGATAAAGCACTAACAGCTTCCAAAAAACCGACAATGGGAATTTGAATTGCCTTTAACTTTTCGGCGGAATATTTAGCCTTTAAAGTGCGTTCCGCTTCATGACTAAACCTAGCAATTTCATAATTTTCTGCGGCAAAAGCTTGAATTAAACGAATACCGCTAAAAACCTCCGTTAAAATCGCCGATAAATCAGAAATACGGTTTTGACTTTTCAGAGAATATTTTCGTAAACGTTCCCCAAACCAACCAATTAAAACTCCCATAATTGGCGCAACAATGACCGTAGCCAGAGTCAGTTGCCAATTTAAGTAAATCATATAAATGGGAATAGCGATCAACTGCAACAAACAGGGAACAAAATCATGGAACAGCTTATTGACAACTTCCCCCACCCGATCCACATCCTCTGTGAGACGGTAAGATAAATCACCAGCCTTAGCAGTTTCAAAATAACTGAGATTGAGTTTTTGTAAATGTGAATAAACTTGTTGACGTAGATAAAAGGCTACTCTTAAAGCCGTCCGTGCCATGTATAAATCTTGTACGGACTGAAAAAAACCACGTACCAGAAACACCAAAGCACAAATACCAGTTAATTGGGCGATCGCCAATACATTACCCTGGCCAAAGGGAACAGCCAACTTACCCGCCAAATTAATTAGAGTCAGGGTAGCCAGCACATAGCCAATAATACCGATAAAACCCTTAACGATATTTTCCCACTGTTTGCGGATGTAGGGCAGCAGTAACCAATAGTTAGAACGAGTTTTCACGTAGTTGTTAGTCATTGAGAATTTAGAATTCAGAATTTAGAACTTAGAATTAAATGTTTCCTCCCCATCACCCCATCATCCCATCACCCCATCATCCCAACTCATCATCCTATTTAAGATACATTCTCAAGTAAGATAACCATGACGACAAAAGTACAAATAAATGTAAAGAATATATATAGTTATCAAAAACGGAATTTAGTTAGTCACTTTAATTTATCTAAGTAACTTTATGAACATCAGCACCATTGCTCCGGAACAAGTAAACCGTATTATTTGGAATCAACATCATGATCCATTTGAGGTACTGGGTTCACATCTGATAGAACAAAATGGTAAAAATGTCTGGGCTGTGAGAGCATACCTTCCAAATGCTAGTTCTGTATGGGTGGTAGTTCCCGAAGAACGTAAAGAATATCCAATGACTACGGTGCATGATCCGCATTTTTTTGAATGTACCATAGAAACCCAAGAACTTAGTAACTATCAACTACGCATCAAAGAAGGTGAGAATGAGCGTGTCACCTACGATCCCTATGCTTTCCGTTCTCCCCGACTCACCGATTTTGATTTACACCTATTTGCAGAAGGCAACCATCACCGTATCTATGAAAAACTGGGAGCGCATCCCACGGAGGTAGAAGGTGTCAAAGGTGTGTATTTTGCTGTGTGGGCCCCTAATGCTCGTAACGTTTCCATTTTGGGTGATTTTAACCTCTGGGATGGACGTAAACACCAAATGCGAAAAGGACACACAGGGGTTTGGGAATTATTTATTCCTGAGATCGGTGTGGGAGAACATTACAAATACGAAATCAAAAATTTTGAAGGCCACATTTACGAAAAATCTGATCCCTACGGTTTCCAACAAGAACCACGTCCCAAAACAGCATCTATAGTCACTGACTTAAATACTTACACCTGGAATGATGAAGCTTGGATGGAAACCAGGAGAAATACAGATCCTCTGACTAAGCCAATTTCTGTATACGAAGTTCATTTAGGTTCTTGGTTACACGCTTCCAGTGAAGAACCAGCCAAATTACCCAACGGTGAAACTGAACCAGTGGTAATTGTATCTGAGCTTAAATCTGGCGCACGTTTCTTAACATATCGGGAATTAGCTGCAAAATTGATTCCTTATGTCCAAGAATTAGGATATACCCACATTGAACTATTACCCATCGCCGAACATCCCTTTGATGGTTCTTGGGGTTATCAAGTCACCGGTTACTATGCTCCTACCTCCCGCTTTGGTAGTCCTGAAGACTTCATGTATTTTGTCGATCAATGTCACTTAAACGGTATTGGTGTACTTGTAGATTGGGTTCCCGGACATTTCCCCAAAGATGGCCACGGTTTGGCTTTCTTTGATGGTACACATTTGTATGAACACGCAGATCCCCGCAAGGGTGAACACAAGGAATGGGGAACTTTAGTGTTCAACTATTCTCGCAACGAAATCAGAAACTTCCTAGTGGCTAATGCTCTGTTCTGGTTTGATAAATACCACATTGACGGAATTCGGGTGGATGCAGTAGCTTCCATGCTTTATAACGATTACTGTCGCCAAGAAGGAGAATGGTTACCTAACCAGTATGGTGGTAGAGAAAATTTAGAAGCTGCCGACTTTTTACGTCAAGTCAATCACAACATATTTAATTATTTTCCCGGTATTCTTTCCATTGCAGAAGAATCTACTTCTTGGCCGATGGTTTCCTGGCCTACATACACAGGAGGTTTAGGATTTAACCTGAAATGGAACATGGGATGGATGCACGATATGTTGGATTATTTCAGCATGGATCCTTGGTTCCGTCAGTTCCATCAAAACAATGTCACCTTTAGTATGTGGTACAACCACAGTGAAAACTTTATGTTGGCATTGTCCCATGATGAAGTAGTACATGGCAAAAGCAATATCATCGGTAAAATGCCTGGTGATACATGGCAGAAGTTAGCAAATGTTCGGACTTTATTCGCTTATATGTTTGCTCACCCTGGCAAGAAAACCATGTTTATGAGTATGGAATTTGGCCAGTGGAGTGAGTGGAATGTGTGGACAGATTTGGAATGGCCGCTACATGAGTTTGAACAACACAAACAACTAAAAGGCTTTTTCAAAGACATCAATAACCTGTACCGTTCTGAACCTGCTCTCTATACTCAAGATTTTGCGAGGGAAGGTTTTGAGTGGATTGACTGTAATGATAACAATCACAGTGTAGTTTCTTTTGTGCGACGTGCGAAGGACTCTGATGAGTTTGTGGTAGTGGTTTGTAATTTCACACCCCAACCCCATTCTCATTATCGAATTGGTGTACCAGACAAAGGATTCTATACTGAGTTGTTCAATAGTGATGCTAGTCAGTATGGTGGTAGTAACATGGGTAATTTAGGCGGTAAATGGACTGATGATTGGTCTGTACATAACCGTCCCTATTCCTTAGATTTGAGCTTACCACCTTTGGCAGTTGTAATCTTCAAGTTGGATAAAGCAAAAACTGAGTAGACGATGTAATCCGAATTCAGAAACAATTCAGAATTTGATTGCTGAAATATTTGTAGGTTAATAGCAATGTTCGTTTAAAGGTAGTGGGAAAGTGACTCTTTTTAGAAATAAAAGAGATGGCTACCCGCTACTTTTGATTTCTGACTCCTAGCCTCCACAGAAAGACTTATTGAGTAAATCCTAAATATATCTTAAATTGTAAAACTTAATTATATAGCTATGATAGATTTCTTACATTCAAATTAATACTCCTATAAATAAAATAATGGAAAATAGAAACACCCACTTTTTAGTAGGTAATACTAGAGGTGATAATGTCCTTCGCTTTGATGCTGCAACAGGTAACTATTTAGGTGAATTTATTCCTGTTGGTTTAGGTGGACTTGATGATCCTGATACCTTATTATTTGGGCCTGATGCAAATGGTGATGGGAAAAGTGACCTTTATATAGCTAATGGCCCAGAATCAGGAATCCCATCCGTATTAAGATTTGATGGTGAAACAGGAGCATTTATTGATGTCTTTGTGGGAGATAACCCAGATACAAATGTTGATGAAACTGGGGGGTTAATTCGTCCCTATGGAATGGCTTTTGGCCCTGATGGAAATTTATATGTTGCTAGTTTTCTGAGCGATCAAATCTTAAGATATAACGGTGAAACTGGGGAATTTATTGATATTTTTGCTCAGGGAAATGGTCAACCAGGTGGTTTAAATGGGCCTAATGGTTTACTTTTTATTAATAATAGTTTATTTGTAACTACCCAGGGAAGTGTAGCTACTGTTAACCCTGACAATGGTGAGGTTTTTCCTGACTTTATAGCACCCAGTCAAATCTTACGCTACGACTCCCTCAATGCAGGAACTACACCTACGGTTTTTGCTACTCCTGAACCTTCACCAGATAGTTTTGATTTTGTGAGTTTGTTGGGTTTAGCTGTGGGTGAAGATGGTGATTTGTATGTAAGTGATTTTGCTAATGATATTCGTCGTTATGATTTGGAAACAGCGGAATTAGTAGATACTTTGTCCACAAATTATACTACTGACACTCCACCTAGTAATAATTTCATTGGTAGTTTAGCTTTTGCACCTAATGGTGATTTATTAACTGCTGGTTTTGATGTTGGTACTGAAGAAGGTGCGGTGATTAGATATGGAACAGAGGATAGTTCCGCAGTTAATCCATTTGAGGTATTAGTTCCTACAAATCCAATTTTAGAGCGTCCCGTTGGGATCACTTTTTTCCCTACAGAAAGTAAGTTAGTTGTTGGTACTCCTGAAGCTGATCAATTATTTGCAGGTGTTGATTTAGCAGGAGTTGCAGATATTATCTTTACTGGTGCTAGGAATGATGAAGTTGATCTCGCTACTCAACACTATGCTAGTGATAACCGAGTGTTGTTAGGTAGTGGTGATGACACTATTTATGTCAATGATAGCGATTATGCTTTTGGTGGTACAGGTAATGATGTCTTTGATGCTACCAATGGCAAAGGTAGAAGTCGGATGTCTGGGGGTGAAGGTGATGATACCTTTTATCTTGGTAGTAATGACAGGGCTTTAGGTGGTGAAGGTAATGATAAATTTGTGGTTCAGACTGGTGGTGGCAATTTAATTGCTGGTGCTGCTGGTGCAGATGAATTTCAAATCGTGACTGTGGAATTACCAGATACAGCGAATACAATTCTAGATTTTCAAGTCAGTGTTGATACGCTGAGTATTGTTGGTGCTGCGGGGCTAGGTATTTCTGCCGAAACTCTGATTGTCAATGAAGTAAATGGAAATACAGAAATTAGTTTCGCTGATCAAACTTTAGCTATTCTCACTGGTGTGACTGGTTTTGATGCTAGTGTTATCAATTTTAATTGATAAGTACCTGAGCAAAAATATTTTAACATTTTCGGAACAAACAACCCACATTCCGCAGGTGAAGGGTTTTAGCTATTTTTGCTTTCAAAAAGTTCAAGCTTTTACAACCTAGAAACTAAAAAACCTTGCATTTAATCCCTGCTTAAAAAGAAAAATTCTTTCCTTACCAACTCTTGAAACTGTTCCCTTCCTCCACAGATAACTTTTTGGTTTACTGTAAATAGATTTAAAGAAAGTCAGCAGTAATATGTGGGATCAAAAACAAAAAATAAATTTACAAACATTGGATTTCATCTAGTTACTTGTATAGAATTTTTATAATTATTAAATAATCAAAAATTATTACCTGTAGTAATATAGGTTTTTGTAAGACATACATTCAAAAAAAAACAATGAGATTGAGAAAATTGACAGCATTAGCTGGTGTAATCATCACAGGAAGTATTTTAGCTACGACTGCTAATTTCGAGAATACAGCCTTAGCTCAAGTTCAGATACAAAAATGTATTAGCCGCAAAGATGTGATGGATGCTCAAGAGACTTGGGGTAAAGCTATTATAGCCATTGGCAAAGCATACAAAAACGGAAGAAATTACAAAGCCTTAGCAGCGAGTACTGTTGATAGATTATATGGTTACGATCAAGGAACAGTTTTATTTAAACCCACAAAAGCATCACGGGGGCAATTTCGTTTAACAAGAGCGCAAGCAATATCCTATTTTGTTAAAGGTATTGTTCCAGAAGATACAGGATTTGCTCTGCAACCTTGGAGTAGAGTCAGGTTTGAAAATGCAGGTATGAGTCTTGGTTGTAACGATGCGGTAACAATGGGAAACTACTATTTTACCGATGCCAATACAGGTAGAGCAACCAAAGTCGAATATACTTTTGGTTATCGTAGAGACAAATATGGCAAGCTGCGGATTGATTTGCATCACTCCTCTTTACCATTTAATCCCGCTCAATAATACAGCCCGTTTCAGGTAAATAGACATCCCCGAAAACCCTTCTTGCATATATTTTTTTATTACTCTATAGCTGTTAAAATAGCTTTTAAATTACCAAGAAAAGCTCATAATTTTGACCTACTGTTGTAAAAACCATCAGCTTCAATTTACCCTCTATGTAGTTTGATAATACTACATAATAAGGTGCATAATTTAAGATAGAAGTAAAATTAGTGCGGATGAAAGGACTTGAACCTTCACTCCTTGCGGAACTAGAACCTAAATCTAGCGCGTCTGCCAATTCCGCCACATCCGCATTAGAACTTAATAGTATCACAACCATTTAGAAATAGCAAGAGGTAAATAGTAAAATCTACATGACTGCTACACGGGGTAGACGATGCTTAAAACCACAGAGAATTTCCCAAGAGATGGTATTTAATTGATTAGCCCAATCATGAGCAGATATTTGTTCTGTTTCTTGTTGCCCCAGTAAAGTCACTATTTCCCCTTCTTGCAAGTCAGTGATGGAGGTAACATCTATCATCAACTGATCCATTGTGATAGCTCCTATTTGTTTAACCCGCTGGCCACGAATTAGAACTTGCATTTGGTTGGAAAGGTTGCGGGGAACACCATCAGCGTAACCAATACCAACTACTGCAATTCGCATTTCTTGGGGGGCGATAAAATGGTGTCCGTAACTTACACCAGTTCCTTTAGCAATAGTTTTTACATGAGTAATTCTGGCTTTGAGTTGTAATACTGGTTGGAGTTTAATTTGATCATCTAAGTGAGTTGCAGGATATAACCCGTAAATTGCTAAACCCACACGCACCATATCATAGTGTAATTTCCGATCTACAAGGGTGGCAGCAGAATTAGCTAAGTGTAAGCTGGGAATATTTATGCCTCTGGCTTCAATTTGAGCGATCGCTTCTTTAAACCTTTTGTGCTGCTCTACCATTATTGTTGGATCTGGACTATCCGCAGTGGCTAGATGAGAGTATACACTAGCGATTTTTAAATGTGGCAGCCCTCGTACTAATTGTAAGAAATCCCCTGCTTTGTGCCAATCAGTCCCCAAACGCGACATTCCTGTATCTAACTTAATATGTACAGGAACTGGAGAAATATCATTGAGCATTTCCAGGGTATCAGAAAATATTAAAGCTTGTTTGGGATTACACAATGTTGCTTCCAGCTTCCAGTTGGCGATCGCCTGAATTTGTTCTGTGGTATGAGTCGCGCCCAAAACTAGAATAGGTGCTTTTATACCAGCTTCTCTTAACTGAATACCTTCTGGAACTGTTGCTACTCCGAACCAACTTGCTCCTGCTTCCAATGCAGTTTTCGCTACTGTCACTGCACCATGTCCATAAGCATCAGCTTTAACCACAGCCATTAACTGGGTATTTGGTGATAAAAACTTAATTAACTGCTTAATATTATAAGTGAGCGCCCCTAAATCAATTTCCACCCAAGCCCGTTGCGAAAACCAAGCGTAAGTATTACACTCCTGACTATCAGCAAAACTAGGGGTTTGCTTGCTACTAAACATTGTACACTACTCCTATCGCACCAGGTGAACCTGCCAAATCATCCCCTGATTCAGGTTTTCCCAATATATAAATTTATTAATCAGGAAAGTTTACCGTTAATCCGGGAATTTGTACAATAGACAACAGGAATCATGGTGTGGCGCTACACTTAAATCAAAAGCTTACTGTTGATAAGTAGTAGTGCAAAATAAATTTTATCTTTGCCAGAGGGAACAGGGAACAGGGAATAGTTATATTAGGAATGAGTTCCAATCATCTAAAATCCAAAATCATACCCTGTTAGCAGCAATGCCAAACTGACTATTAACATACCTCCTCGTCCTCAAGGAGCGAGGATTCCTTGACACTTCGCCAGGATGCACCACAAGTGGTCTTACTGTCCCTCCATGTCCGTTTAGAGTCTCCCAATGCCCTATGGCGACTATACCTAAATTTTACCATCAAGCCGTCCTAGAAGGACGGGGCTTGTATCCCATTCTTTTGGTCAATTCCCCTAGTATTTAGTCATCTTCAGATAACTTCCTCTATGAGCAAGGAACTTAAGTTCCTCGCAGGATAAAGGTTCTATATTAAGTTGACACCTATTAATTATTAGCTAATTATGGCATCCATGATCTATGCAACTACAAAAGCCCAATAGTGCGCTCCTTCCTCGGCAATATATGGGCCATCCATAACATGATCAATTAATTTGATTTTACCTGCTGCTTGCAAGCGATCAGAAGCTTCTTGGAAATCACTACCATCATAGTAGCTCTTTCTGGTACTGATAATGATCAAACCACCTGGTTTTGTAATTCTGATCAATTCTTCTAGTGCAGTAGAATGTACATGACCTAGTGTGAAAACACCACAACAAACAATAATTTCATACTGATTGTCTTGATATGCTTCTATCTTGGCATTCATATTGCATCCCCCAGTCAGGGATCCATAAGAACCAGTATTATTAGCCACTTCAACCATATTGTTAGATAAGTCAAAGCCATCAATTTTGCCAAAACCGAGCTTCTCAACCTCAACCCCTACTAAACCAGTTCCACAACCAGCATCGAGGATTTTTAATTCTTCTCTGTTAGCACCAACTTGAAATTTTGTCTCCAAAATTCTTGTTAAATATTCAGCTATATATCTTGGCCCTGAATATTCTTCACTGGAAACATCATTATCATACTGACTAGACCATTTGTCATAGTATGTTTCTAATTTTTCAGGATCATAGGACAATCCGTGGGCTTCTTTAATAGCATCCCAACTGCTGTTATTTTCTGTTGTGATTAGATTATTTTCCATTATCGTGTCATCAAATTTGAAACAATTGGCGTTGCCGGTATGAAGCATGAATCCCCTGGATTCGGTTCTCAATTTTCGTAATCAAAATAGACTTAGCAACTCAAAAGTATAGTATCATCTATTCGGTGACACTTATGACAAAAATTACTATAATATTTTTTGTTTAAGAATCGTAAACTTCTGTTAAATTAACACGAAAATTAAGTAGTTCACCGTAAATATTCCCATCCAATTATCTATGAATTACACAACCAAAATTAAAATTTTCACCAGCCTTGGAATCCTAATTTAGCTTAGTCTGTAGGTATACCTAAGATACTGTACAAGTGTTTTCAACAATACTCTGAATAATATATTTGTGAGCAAAATTTAACAAAATATAAAGGTAAAAAATATGACAAAATTAATGAATGCTGTAGTGTTAACCGGATATGGTGGCCCAGATAAATTAATTTATCAGCAAGTTCCTCAACCTCAACCTCAATCGGGGGAAGTGTTAATTAAAGTGGGAGCTTGTTCTGTAAATAATACAGATTTTAATACTCGTACTGGTTGGTATGCAGCACAGGGTTCTTTTCAAGCCATTTTACAAGATCAGGCAGAAAATAGCGTAGACACATCCACCAGTTGGCAACAAGCAGGAATTACATTTCCTCGCATCCAAGGTGCGGATATAGTAGGAACAGTGGTAGGAGTTGGGGATGGTGTCAATCCTGAAATCATCAATCATCGAGTCATTTGCGATCCCTGGATTCGTACAGGAAAGTTAGCTGAATATAAATATATTGGTAGTGAAATTGATGGTGGGTTTGCAGAATACACAGTCGTACCTCAAACCAATGTTTATCCGATTCAATCATCTTTGTCTGATGTAGAACTAGCTAGTATTCCTTGTGCTTATTCCACAGCAGAAAATTTAGTCACAAAAGCGAGAGTATCAGCAGAAGATGTTGTCTTAATTACTGGAGCTTCTGGCGGTGTAGGAAGTGCAGCTATTCAATTATGTAAAATTAGAGGTGCAAAAGTAGTTGCTGTTGTTGGTGTTAATAAAGAAAGATTAGCTTGGTCATTAGGTGCTGATTATGTATATTACAGAGACGAACAATTAGCCACTAATTTAACTAAACATCAGTTCACTGTAGCTCTAGATGTTGTGGGAGGAGACAATTTCCCGCTGCTGTTGAAAAATTTAGAAATTGGTGGTAGATATGCCACATCTGGAGCGATCGCTGGGCCAATGGTAAATCTAGATTTACGGGATTTAATTTACAAAGATTTAGAAATGATTGGGGCAACACGCTTAGAATCAGCAGTGTTTCAAAGATTAGTGAACTATATAGAGAAAGACCTGTTAAAACCAATTGTGGCTGAGGTTTTTCCTTTAGAGAAAATTCATGAAGCACAGAAATTTTTCCAAACCAAAAGTTTTTTTGGCAAAGTTATCATTACCCCATCTGTATAATTTATTAACAAAAATTATGTCTTTGGTGGTCAGGTGTTATTTTAAAGGGTGAAAACCTGATCAAAGAATATTTTGACCATCAAACATGAATAAAACATTAATAAAACCTTTAATCAATCATCTGACTGTATCTATAGAAGATAGACAGTTTTTTAAACAACATGGGTTTATTAAACTGAAAAATGTTTTTACCAATGAAACTATCAATGAATTACAAAGGTTAATAGCTCAATCCAATGGGATGAAAACTCCTCCTCAATCTTACTCTGGGGATATGTCACGTATTGGTTATGACATTGAAGAAAAAGTTACCCAAAATATATGTAATTCAGATAATTTTCAAAATTTAATTAAACAATTAACAGATGATCGGGGCGCAACTTTCATTCAAGGTATAGGATTTGAATTAACACCTAACCAAACTGGATTTAATTGGCATCATGATATTATGTCACTATGTCATGTGATGCCAGATGATTTAGCATACACATTATGGATTCCACTTGATCCAATTAACACAAAAGAACAACATGGAGGCTTGGCTTATGTATCTCGTCAAATTTATTCTGCACAACACTATTTTAACCTTGTTTATCAATTAGTCAAACAAGATAAATTTAATGCTTTTGTGCAGACAGAGGATTTTAAAAATTGGAACTTTCAAACTGCTGATCCCGTAGAAAATTTTATATTAGAAAACAATAAAGTAGAAGATGACTTTGAACTTGGTGATGCTCTCTTATTTGATAAATTTGTTTGGCACAAAAGTTGTACTTTAAAAAGGGGCAAATTAACTTCCAGAAGAGCTTATGTGATGCGTTTTCTGGATGGAAAAGCTCGCTATTCCAACACTCTCATGGAGGGTACATATTCACTTTACCAAGCTACCAGCAATGATCTTGTAACTGATGTTGGTTATCAACTTGCTAAGTTTCTTCAAGAAGGTGAAATCATTTCTGAGAAACTGATAAATTTTAAAGAACAATAAACTCAAATTCATAGATCATGAAAATTACCCGCATCTCCGTCTACAAAGTCAATTTACCCCTCCAACATCCCTACCGACTCTCCGGGGGAAGATTATATTTTGATAAACTTGATACCACAATCATAGCTATGGATACTGATGAAGGTGTCCGGGGTTGGGGTGAAGGATGTCCTTGGGGTTCTACCTACCTCCCCGCATTTCCCAGAGGTGTAAGAGCAGGTATTGAAGAATTAGCACCACAATTGATCGGACTTGATCCTCGACGTACCGACTTTATTTATCGGACAATGGATCTAGCATTACCAGGCCATCCCTACATTAAATCAGCCCTGGATATGGCTTGTTGGGATATCTTAGGTAAAGTATCAGGACTACCCTTGTGTGAACTATTCGGTGGCCGGATAGATGAACCAGTCACAGGTCAAAATTCTGTTCCCACCGGAACACCAGAGGAAATGATTAAATCTATTCAATGGGGACAGGAGAGGGGTTATGTTGTTCATACCTGTAAAATTGGTGCTGATGTAGCTTTGGATATTGAAAGAATTAAAACTGTCAGTGCTTATTTGCCAGGAAATGAAAGTGCTACATTTGACGTTAACCGAGCTTGGTTAATGGATGAAGCACTCAGAGTTATGAATGCTGTTAAAGATCATGTATGTTATTTTGAAGAACCCTGTGAAACCTACGAAGAAACCCGTCAAGTCCGTCGTTTGACTTCTCATCCAATTATTTTAGACGAGTGTATTCAAAGATATGGTGACATTGTCCGTGCTAATGCTGATAATGCTTGTGAAGCAATTGGTTTAAAAGTTGGTCGTGTGGGAGGCTTAACCAAAGCTAAACGAATTAGAGACTTCTGTATGGAACGAGGTATTCGGATGAATATTGAAGAAACTGGTGGTAGTGTCATTGCAGATACAGGAGCAATACATCTAGCACAATCTACCCCTAGAGTATTTTTAAGAGCCTCTTGGTTGTGCCATGATATGTTAACTGTAGATACTGCCACTGGTGGAGCGCGTAACCAAGGCGGAAAAACCTTTGCACCAGATGTTCCTGGTTTGGGGATAGAACCAAAAATGGATGTCTTAGGTGAGGCGATCGCAGTTTACGAATAACAGATTCATATACAATCAAAAAAACCATGCAGAAGACAAAGTATTAACATAAGTTGCTAGTTACAAATATTCAAGTTGATTTCTCGATTTGATCCCCCCACTTTATCAAGAGGGGAAATCAATCAAAGTCCCCTTTTTTAAGGGGGATTTAGGGGGATCTAAAAAGTTAACTAGCAACTTAGGTTATTATTGGGTACAATTTCCCGCCTCTGCGACCTCTGATTTTCACAATAAAAATATAGGTGCATAATCTGCTTTCTGGGTTATTCTGCGTAAGTCATAATCATATTATTATTGTATTGTATACATACTTAGTTGAAACAAATTCTAATATGGACAGCTTGCCAATTATTTCCCTCAAAAAATTAGCAGAAGAAGATAGAGACGAGATCGAAAAATTGTATCTTGCTTGCGATGATCGTGGTTTTTTCTATTTGAATCATCATGGTATTGCCAAAGAAGTCATAGCAGAAACGATCGCTGCTTCTCGGCAATTTTTTGAACTACCAGAAGCTATTAAAAATAACTATGGACAGGACATTCAGACTGTCTCTCCTAAAACTTGTCGTGGCTACGTTCCCCTTTACGGTGAAGCCACTAATGGAAAAGCTGGCTTTGATCCTAAAGAATATTTTGAATTTGGTTTAGAACGTCCCCATTCTGACAAACCCTTTACCGGACAGACTGTTTTTCCTGATGACACTGTTGCACCTGGTTTTGCTTCGTCTCAGTATCGTTTGCAAAGGGAGATCATGACAAAAGTAGTTCCAGTTTTATTAAAGGGAATTGCTTTAGCATTGGGTCTGGAAGCCAGATGGTTTGATCGCTTTTTTACCGATCCAATTTTGATTCATCGTACCATCTATTATCATCCTGGAACAGGGAAAGCTGGAAAGCATACCGATAGTGGAATGTTTACTATATTGATTCAAGAAAACCTTCCTGCACCATCATTGCGGGTGAGAAGCGATCGCCGTTGGATGGGTGTTCCTTGTCTGGAGGATGCTTTTGTGATTAATTTAGGGGATATGTTGCAAATGTGGACGAAAGGGAAATTTGTTAGCACAGCCCATGAAGTTATTCACGATCTTCCTGTCAGTCGCATATCAATTCCCCTATTCCTGTATCCAAATATTGATACAATTATCGAACCTTTTGGCACAGAAGAAAAAATTAGCGCTCTGGATGTAATGCTCAAAGATTACCGCTCAATTTGGGAAACTCACGAAGGAGCAGGTCAGGCAAAAGAACTAACTTGAAATGTAAGAATTTTTGATGATATTGTATGAAAAAAATTTTGGCATTATGGGCAATACCCCGCTCAACTTCCACAGCTTTTGAAACAATGATGCGGGAAAGGGGAGATTTTCTGGTTCTTGATGAACCCTTTGGTTTATATTTTTACTACAGCGAGGAGAGGAGATGCGATCGCTATAAAGATGCTGAAAGTAATCCTGCTTATAACTTTAAACCTCTATTCCAAGACATAATTAATAAAGCCCAAAACCAACCAGTCTTTATTAAAGATATGGGGCGTTTTATTTATGATCGCGCTGATGAAACTTTTTTATCCCACTTTAATCATAGCTTTCTGATTCGTGATCCAGCTAAAGCTCTCCCTTCTCTATTTGCTGGTTGGCCTGATTTTAGTTTAAGTGAAACTGCCTATGCAGAACTTTACCAATTATTTGAAGCCACCAAAGCCTTTTTGGGAAAAGTTCCTCCTGTCATAGACTCCGATGATTTAGTACAGAAACCAGAGGCGACAGTCAAAGCTTACTGTGATGCCGTAGGAATTAAGTTTATGCCCCAAGCCTTAAAATGGCAACCCAAGGTACGTCCTGAAATTCTACAATGGGAAGGGTGTTGGCATACTCATTTACAATCAAGTCAAGGATTTAAAGAAAGAGAGAAAAAAGATTATGTTGGAATAGAAGATAATGATTACTTAAAACAGGCTTATGAGTATTGTTTGCCTTATTATCAACAACTTTACGAACATAGACTGCGAATTGATTAAGATAATATCAAATTAGGATAATTACTTACTTACTCTAATGAAAAAAATATTAGCATTATGGGCAATACCCCGCTCGACTTCCACTGCTTTTGAAACAATGATGCGAGAAAGAGGAGATTTTTTTGTATCTCACGAACCGTTTGCTTTATCTTTTTACTACAGTGAAGATCGTTGTAATACTACCCGTTGTCCAGACATAGTTCCAAATGCCAAATATAATTTTAGCTCAACTTGGGAAAAGTTACAGCAAAAGAATGAAAAGCAACGAGTCTTTATTAAAGACATGGGCTACCAAGTAATACCTATAGCCAACGAAGATTTTTTGTCTTGTTTTGAGAATACTTTTTTGATTAGGCATCCTGCAAAAACACTCCCATCACTTTTTGAAATTTGGCCTGATTTTACTTTAGAAGAAACTGGATATGTGGAACTAAACAGACTATTTGAAATAGTCAATAAAATGAGTGGAAAAATATCAATATTAATTGATTCTGACGATTTAGTACAAAAACCTGAAGCCACTATCAAAGCTTATTGCAATGCTGTGGGCATACCATTTATTCAAGAAGCTCTAAAATGGAAATCTAAGATTAAACCTGAAATTAGTCAATTGGAAGGTGGATGGCATAATTATTTACAGTCAACTTCTGGTTTTCAAGCACGGAAAGAAAAACAGTATGTGAAAATAGAAGATAATCAGAAATTAAAAGATGCGTATGACTTTTGTCTGCCTTATTATCAAAAACTCTATGAAAATAGATTAGTAATTAATTAATTAATTTGCTAATTATTCAGGAGTCAGGAGTCAAAAGTTAGAATTACCAATTACCAATTACCAATTATCAATTACCAATTACCAATTACCAGGAATATTAACAGTGTTCAAACGAACATAATGGTAATTATATTGAACCTTAAAACAATTTTTAGGATTGGCTTTAGGTTTATTCAGTATCATTTTATTAACGGCTTAATGTCCTGAACAATTATCCTGAATAAACTCATGAGTAACCTCAAAAGAATTGCTTACATTGGCACAGGTTCAATGGGCAAACCCATGATTTTCAAACTCCTCAAAGCAGGATATCCTGTACAGGTTTATGATAAATATCCAGAAGCTGCAAAAACAGTAATTGCAGCCGGGGCGGTTTGGTATAATAGTCCTAAAGAAGTAGCTGAAAATGCAGATATTGTAGTTACAAATCTTCCCTTACCTCACCATGTAACTGAAAATATGTTAGGGGAAAAAGGAGCTTTAGCTGGGATGAAACCTGGCTCAACTTGGATTGATTTTTCCACTACAGACTATCACAATACCCAAAATATTGCTAAAGAAGCAAAGAAAAAAGGTGTGTATAGTTTAGAATGTCCCGTTAGTAATTTATCCCACATGGGAGTAGATTTTGCTAACATTAGTTTTTATGCAAGTGGCGATAAACCAGGTTATGATTTGTGTGAAAAAGCCCTAGAAAATATGGGTAAAATCTCCTTTTTTGTGAGTAACAGAATTGGGGAAGCACAAACAGTTAAATTACTCACAAACTTACTGTTTTACACAGGAATGGTAGTAGTAGGAGAAGTTTTAGCGATCGCCAAAACCCAAGGAATTCCCCTCATCTGGATGTGGGATTTTATCAAACCATCCCGTGGTAACAGTTTTGTTTCTGAACAAGTTACCCCATTTATTTTTGATGGTAGTTATGACTATTCCTGCTCTTTGGAAATTACTGTTAAAGACACAGATTTGACAGTAAAATTAGCAGATGAGTTAAATGTACCTTTACCACTAGGTAGAATTATTGAAGCTAGATATCGTCAATCAGGAGAGAAATATAACGCCCATGATAATCACGTCATGGTAACAAAATTAATCGAAGAGGAAAATAACTTTGATCTGAGAGTACCAGGATTTATTGCATCTTCTCCCTATGGTTTAAATCGCAGTTATGTCCATTCTCCTGAACGGGTAACTGATAGTTTTGGGAGAATTAAACCTCTTCCCTATCAACTCACCTATGAGCGCCCCCAACAAAAACTAGATGCTAAACTAGAAAAGATTGCTCAAGATTTGACAGATTTCATGGCTTATGTTAACTATGCCATTTTACAAGAATCCTATATGCTGGGTAAGAATATGGGATTAACCAAAGACCTATTAGTAGACGTAATTCGCTGGAGTTGCGGTACAAGTTGGGTTTTTGACAATGAAGACACATACCAACCAGATAGCAGTATTGTCACAAAAATCAGACAATATGATTTTGGCAAGAAAGTGAAAATTCCTACCATTACCAAACTTATTTCAGTGTTGGAGAATCAGTAAATAGCTGTCATTTTGAGTGATTAGCTAATAAATTTAGCTACTTGTAAATTTTAGAGGAAGACCAATGGAGCATCTACCAATTATATCCTTATCCGAGTTAGATAAACATGAAGTTGATAATCCAGAAATCAAGAGATTATATGATGCTTGTTACGAATATGGATTTTTCTATCTAAAAGATCATGGAGTCTCTCAATCTAGTATTGATCAAACTATAGAAGCTTCCAGAAAATTCTTTCAATTACCAGACGAAATCAAAACTCAGTATGGACATGATATGCAAAAAGTATATCCTCCCACTTCACGGGGATATGTACCTTTATATGGAGAATTCTTACATGAAGAAGTAGGTTTTGATCCAAAAGCAATTTTTGATTTAGGAATAGATAAACCCTCATCAGATAAACCCTTTATAGGTCAAAATGTTTTACCTGACGATAGTGTAGCTCCAGGTTTTGCCACCTCTCATTATCAATTACAACAGGAAATAATGACCAAGGTTGTGCCGAAAATGTTACAAGCGATCGCGCGCTCTTTAGATTTAGAACCAACCTGGTTTGATCCTTATTTTAATGATCCTGTTTTAATCCAACGTACAATTTACTATCCAGAAAATTCAGGAAAAGCTGGTAAACACACAGATAATGGTATTTTCACAGTTCTAATTCAAGAACAATTACCTCATCCATCTTTAAGAGTTTTTACAAAAGATAATTGGATTGATGCACCTTCTTTAGAAAATACATTTGTGATTAATTTAGGGGATATGTTACAAATGTGGACTAATGGTTTATTTGTTAGTACACCCCATGCAGTAATTCATGAACATCCTGGTAGTCGCATTTCTGTTCCTTTTTTCATTTACCCAAATATTGATGCGATCATCCAACCATTTGGAAAAGAAGAAACTATAACTTCCCAAGAAATAATGCTCAAAAACTTTGAATCTATTTGGGTAACTCATAAAGGAGGAGGAAGAGCGCAAGAATTGAAATAAATAAATAATTGTAAAGGGAATAGGGAACAAGCATTGGTGTCAACTTAACATAAAACTTCTATCCACCAATGAACTCAAATTCCTTGCTCATAGCAAAAGTCAAACACTAGTACCGCTGTGGGGAAGTCAAAAGTAAGATTTATATAGGACTTACGCAAAATATCTCTTGTAACCCTATTACCTTCGTGTTCTTTGTGTCCTTCGTAGTTAATCCTTTCGTAACTTCTGCTTAACAATTAATATATTAAGCTTTTTAGCAATTTAGAATGATTGCTATACTTATGCTAATCTGTACTAGTAAATAAGGCCGCATAGCAATATTAGTTGAGAATCTCCTGTGATTTTAGGGGAAATATCAAAACCTTATGCTGTAGTTTCAAACAGCTAGCTGTTTAGAAATAAAACAATGAAGAAATCAGAACCAAAAATAGTTATTGAAAATCTGGTAAAAATTTATGGAAGTAAACCCCAAAAAGCACTACAGTTATTCAAATCAGGTGGAACCAGAGACTCAATTTTAAAAGCAACTGGCAATGTTTTAGGGATTGCAGATGTATCCTTTACCATCAATCAAGGTGAATTATTTGTAATCATGGGATTATCTGGTTCAGGAAAATCTACCTTAGTGCGTTGCATCAATCGCCTGATTAATCCTACCACTGGCAGTATTTACATAGATGATGAAGATATTGCCAAAGTTGATGAAAACCGGATGCGCGAAATACGTCTGAGCAAAGTATCAATGGTATTTCAAAAATTTGGATTATTCCCTCACAGAACAGTAGCAGAAAACGTAGAATATGGTTTAAAAGTCAAAGGTGTAAATCAAATCGAACGCCGTCAAAAAGCCCTAGAAAACCTAGAAAGTGTAGGTTTAGGTGAATGGGCTAATTATTTACCTTCTTCCCTTAGTGGTGGGATGCAGCAAAGGGTAGGTTTAGCCCGTGCATTGGCCACAGATGCAGACATCCTCTTAATGGATGAAGCATTTAGCGCCCTTGATCCCCTCATTAGGCGAGAAATGCAGGATGAATTATTAAGACTGCAAAAAGAACTACATAAAACCATCGTATTTATTAGTCATGATATTCAAGAAGCCTTAAAAATAGGCGATCGCATTGCAGTCATGAAAGACGGTGCAATAGTACAAATTGGTACACCAGAAGAATTAATTACCCAGCCCGCCGACGATTATATCCGTTCCTTCACAGAAGATGTTAACCGCGCCCAAGTGATTACAGTAGGTTCAATCACACGTGAGATCCAACCCTTCATACTTGGGGAAGACTCACCCAGCGTAGCACTAGAGAAAATATCAAAAGAAGAATATCTATGCGTTGTCAATAGCTCTCATCAACCTGTTGGTATTTTAGATCAAAAAACTTTAACTTCAGCCTTAGCCGAAACATCTGAGATTACCACAGTCATGAAAACAGATTTTCCTCAAGTTAGTGCTGACAGCATAATAGAAAACACTTTTCCTTTATATCAACAAGGATTACCCATAGCTGTAATAGATAAAAAAGGCAAATTTCAAGGCATTGTCACAATGGCAGATGTACTAGAAAATATCAGCAATTCAGAGAACTAACTTAATGCCTCTTTCAGAGGAGCTACGCTAACGTAATTCGTAATTCGTAATTCGTAATTCGTAATTCGTAATACTCCTTTTGGGAGAGCTACGCTAACGTAATTCGTAATTCAACCCAATCACCAATCACCAGTCACCAATCACCAATCACCAATCACCAATCACCAATCACCAATCACCAATCACCAATCACCAATCACCAATCACCAATCACCAAGCATGATAATAGCAACAAGTAGCCTAGACGCAATACTTAACCCATTTAAACTTTATACCTTACCCCTAGAAGATTGGATTACCAACAGTGTTGACTTTGTAGTTGATAACTATCGTCCATTCTTCCAGTTAATTCGTTCTCCCATTAGTATTACCCTAGACAGTATACAGTGGTTATTCTTAGCAATTCCACCATTAATCTTTCTAATTTTCATAGGTTTATTAGCTTGGCAATTAGCAGGATATAGAATAGCAATTTTTAGTATTTTAGCCCTGAGTTTAATTGGCTTTGTCGGGGCTTGGGAACAAGCAATGGTCTCACTATCGTTAATATTAACAGCCGTTGCTTTTTGTATGGTGGTGGGTATTACCCTTGGTATTATCAGCGCCAGTAATGAAAAAATAGAAAAATGGCTACAACCAGTCCTGGATGCCATGCAAACTCTACCGTCATTTGTGTATCTAGTGCCGGTAGTTATGTTATTTGGTATCGGTGAAGTATCTGGAGTAATAGCCACTTTTATCTTTGCAGTACCCCCCCTTGTACGTTTAACAAACTTAGGAATTAGGCAAGTATCAGAAGAAGTAGTAGAAGCTGCAACCGCCTTTGGTTCTACCCCCAGCCAAATGTTATGGGAAGTGCAAATTCCCCTAGCTATGCCGACAATTTTAGCAGGTGTAAACCAAGCCATCCTCTTAGCATTATCCATGTCAGTAGTAACATCCATGATTGGTGTGCAAGGTTTAGGAGGGATGGTATTACAGGGTTTAGGTAGTGTAAATGTAGGACTAGCAAGTGTAGGGGGATTAAGTATTGTCCTCATTGCAATTATGCTTGACCGTATGACTCATGTTATCGGTCAAAGTGACAATCAAGTTGACTGGAAACAAAAGCCACCCATTAGCTTTTTCTTCTCTCATTCAACACGATATATCGCTATCTTTGCTTCCAGCATTTTGGGTGTTTTATTAATTACTTCCATCTGGCAACAAATTTCTCCAAATAATACGGCCCAAACTACTCAAACTAATAAATTACCTGGTACTGGGATAGAAATCAAATCTGCTCATAGCAGCTTATTGGAAGAGAGGTTTCAAACCGAGATTGTCAACATAGCTTTGAAAAAACTTGGTTATGAGATCCCAAAACCACAGCAAATTGAATATACCACCATGCACATAGCTTTAGGAAATGGTGAGCTAGATTATACTCCTGTGCATTGGGAAAAAGGTCATAATGACTTTTTTGAAGAAGGTGGTGGTGAAGGTACGTTAGAACGAGTGGGTGTGATTAGCGCTAACCTCTTGCAAGGTTATCAAATTGATAAAAAGACTGCTGATAAATACAACATCACCAATATTGAACAACTCAAAGATCCAGAAATTGCCAAATTATTTGACTCTGATGGCGATGGGAAAGCTAATTTAACTGGTTGTAATGCTGGTTGGGGTTGTCAAAAAGTGCTAGATCATCACCTGAAAGTTTACGGTTTGGAAGATACAGTAGAACACGATAAAGGTACTTACTCAGCTTTAATTGCAGATACCATTACTCGCTACCAACAAGGAAAACCAGTCCTTTATTATACTTGGACTCCGATGTGGATGGCTGGTGAATTAAAGGTTAATGAAGATGTGGTGTGGCTGGAAGTTCCCTTTACATCTTTACCTGAAGCACTAGGCAACTTCACAGAAAAAGATACCACCGCAATGGGCAAAAATTTAGGATTTGCCATTGATGATATCCGCATTTTAGCTAATAAGGAATTTCTAAATGAAAATCCTGCGGCCAAGCGTTTATTTGAACAGATTAAGATTCCCGTAGATGATATCAACAAGCAAAACGAACTGTTTAAGAAAGGAGAAAATAATGTAGCAGATATCCGTCGTCATGCTCAGGAGTGGATTCAAAATAATCAAGCTGAGTTTGATGGTTGGGTGGAAGAGGCTAAAAAAGCTGCTCAACAACAATCTCAACCTGTAAAAGAACAGTCTTCATCTCAATCTTCCCAAATACAATCTGCCCATAGTACCTTGTTAGAAGGTCGCTTTCATACAGAAATCATCAACATAGGTTTGAGAGAACTTGGCTATAAAACCCCTGAACCCAAACGTATTGATCACAATACCTTACACTTAAGTATAGGACAAGGTGATATAGATTATACAGGTGTCCATTGGGAGAGATTACACAATAACTTTTTTGAAAAAAATGGTGGGGATGAGAAGTTAGAAAGGGTTGGTGTTCTTAGCAGTAATCAGTTGCAAGGTTATCAAATTGATAAAAAGACTGCGGATCAATACAACATCACTAACATTGAACAACTCAAAGATCCAGAAATTGCCAAACTGTTTGATACAGATGGTGATGGTAAGGCCAATTTAACTGGTTGTAATGCTGGTTGGGGTTGTTCTTTAGTAATTAAACATCACATTAAAGCCTATGGTTTAGAAGATACCGTAGAAGAAGATCAAGGTTCTTACCAAGCTTTAATTGCAGACACAATGACTCGCTATCAACAAGGTCAACCAGTGCTTTATTACACTTGGACTCCCTATTGGATGGCTGAGGAGTTAAAAGTTGGTGAGGATGTGATTTGGTTAGAAGTTCCTTTCACTTCCTTACCTCCAGAGCAAGGTAATGTGACAGCACAAGATACGACAGCACCGGGTAAAAATTTGGGCTTTGTTGTTGATAATATCCGCATCTTAGCAAATAAGGAATTTATGAGTGAAAATCCCACCGCCAAACGATTTTTTGAGCTAGTGAAAATTCCAGCAGACGATATCAGCGCTCAAAATAAACTATTCATCAATGGTGAAGACAGTATCGCCGAAATTCGTGGTCATGCTCAAGAGTGGGTGAAAAATAATCAAACTGAGTTTGATAGTTGGATAAAAGAAGCTAGGACGGTTGCAGTTAATTAAGTCAAGTGACTGGTGATTGGTGATTGGTGATTGGTGATTGGTGACTGGTGACTGGTGACTGGTGACTGGTGATTGGTGACTGGTGACTGGTGATTGGTGATTGGCGACTGGTGACTGGGAAAGAATTTTCTCCCCAACTCCCCAACTCCCCAACTCCCCATCACCCCATCACCCCAACTCTCCATCACCCCATCACCCCAAATCCCCAACTCCCCAGATAATAAATAAGGTATAAAATATCCTCATATCCCCAGGAAGGTCTATTTGTGTTAAAATACATAAAACTAATACCTTGAGCTAATATCAATGGGGAAGGTTTTAGTCCTAAACGCCTCCTACGAGCCGCTCAACATTACCAGTTGGCGACGTGCTGTAGTTCTGTTAATCAAAGGCAAAGCAGAACACTTAGAAGACAACGGTAAAATCATCTACTCGGATTTCCCGTTACCCACAGTGATTCGGTTGCGCCATTATGTTCGTGTTCCTTACAAAGAAATCCCTCTGACTCGTCGGAATATCTTGCATCGTGACGGTCACAGTTGTCAATACTGTGGTTACACAGGCGACGACCTGACACTCGATCATGTTATGCCGCGATCGCGTGGGGGAGGTGATACCTGGGAAAACATGGTTACTGCCTGTGTGCGTTGCAATGTTAAGAAGGGTTGTCGAACACCTCAAGAAGCAAAGATGCCTTTACGGCATCAACCCCGTAAACCATACAGTAGTCTATATTTTGAGGTTACTAAACACCTCAAGAGCGGACTGCATCAGGAATGGCAAAAATACGTGATAGGGCTTTGAGATTAAAACAAAACCAATTCTCACAAATTAGGTAATGCTTGTATTACCTGTTGGTTTATTTGCTTAACCCTATCTAGGATAGTATACCACACATCTAAGGTGAATCTTACCTTAGCCTGTTATTTTTTGTGTTTTTTGCGGTAAATTCCCGAACTGGTAGATTTGTTTGCCCAAATGCCAGTTAGCTTTTACCAACACAGATTTATGATTATACCTCATTTTTTGAGGTATGGATCGTTTTTTTATGGAAATTTTTTGGGTTATGGGTTGAGCGCACCTGAGTAGGACTTGCTGAGTAACCCCAAAATCTATATGATTCAAGGTATTGAATCGTAAAAAGAGAAAAACTTATATATTATTATTTTTGTATACATCAATTTATATCAAACTTAGAGTAGGTTTTACCAAAAACCTAACTGAAGACTGTTGACTAATTACTGATTCTGATTTACTGAATGAAAACACTTGTAGTAGCGACTGGAAACCCTGGAAAATTGAAGGAAATGCAAGCATATTTGGCTGATTCCAATTGGGAATTAACCCTCAAACCAGCAGATTTAGATGTTGAAGAAACTGGAGAAACCTTTGTAGAAAATGCTTGTTTAAAAGCATCAGAAGTAGCAAAAGCAACTGAAAAATGGGCGATTGCAGATGATTCTGGTTTAGCTGTGGATGCTCTGAATGGTGCGCCTGGGGTTTATTCTGCCCGTTATGGAAAAACCGATGAGGAAAGAATTGGGCGGTTATTACGGGAATTAGGAGATACAACCAACCGTCAAGCACAGTTTATTTGTGTAATTGCCGTAGCAAACCCCCAAGGGGAAATAGTTTTACAATCTGAGGGTATGTGTAAAGGGGAAATTCTGTATGAAGTGCGTGGTGATGGTGGTTTTGGTTATGATCCAATTTTTTATGTACCCCAAAAGCAGTTAACCTTTGCTGAAATGTCACCGGAATTGAAAAAATCAATTAGTCATCGTGGTAATGCTTTAAGTGCTTTAGTACCAGAATTAATTAAGTTAAAAGGTTGAAAACTAGAATTTTTGCGGTGTTTATTAGCTACAGGAATCTTATTTGATTATTGACCACAATACTCTAAACTAAAACCCTTTTAAACCCTTTTGCCTTTTATTTCTTAATAATAGTAAGACTTACGCACAAGTTATGAAATAAACGAACCACCCCAGGCACAGAGAACACAGAGGAATGAGGGTTACAAGAGATGTTTTCCTCACGTAGGGGCAAACCCCCCGTGGTTGCCCCAGAAATGATATATATTCCAGATTATTGATATTAAACAAGGGGATATTCAAAGAATAATACCGATGCACCCGGAAACGATATTACGCAACGAAGATTTGTCATTGCGACTGAAACGCAGTGTAGGGAAGCAATCCCAGGATTTTTGCGATTACGTCGCTGTCGCTCGTAATGACGCAGTACTGTCATTGCGACATAAGTCCTAACGATATAACTCCTGACTCCTGAATTCTGCTGTAATTGGTAATATACTGTTAAGTATTTAATTAAAAAATGGATGTTAACGAAAATCTAGAAGCTTTCATTCCACATACTCGTAAAGATATCATCAAACTTTGTTTGGAGGATGGTAAACTCAATCAATCAGACTCACAAAAATTTCAAGAATTCTGTCAAATTCTCACAGCTTATTATCATTTTCGCTTTCACCACACTTTAGAGGTTATTAAAGAAAATTATATCCCTTTTAACCCCAATGCCGATATTTTACCCATAGAACCACCTTCTTTTTCTGAGTATGAGCAAATGGAATCAAAAGTCATTGATGCTTTTGAACATATTGTCGAAAAAGCTAATTATGTTCCTTTACCCATAGAGACAATTAAGAAATCTCTTGCTACTAAATCTTTAATTGATTTAAAAACCGATGTAGAATTTGAAGATTTTGATAAATTTATCTGTTACTATCGTGGCAATATTCATAAAGAGGTTGTTGTCAAAAAGCTCTATTTTTGGCAAGAGAAAAAAATAATTGATACCTTTGCTAGAATTGCTTTACTAATTAAATTTAAAGAACCTGCTTATTTTAAAGCTAAGAAAATTAAAGTAGAAGATTTAAAATTTACTCCGGGGAAGATGTATGTCTACTTTTATAAATATATTCCCCAACTGGATATAGACTTATTATTTCCCAATGTAAAAACCAGTATGACTTGGAAAGATAGATTATTGTTTGGTATTCCTGCTATTGGTGCAGCTATACCTTTAATTTTAAGAACACTGCCAAATTTATTATTATTGTTTGCAGCAATTCTCTTGATTTTTAATGTTCAGTTTATGGTGGATTTATTAAGTATAGATCCTGAAAAGATTAAAGATATCATGCCAATTTTAGCTGCGAGTTTGTCATTGGCAATTACTTTAGGAGGATTTGCTTTTAAACAGTATAATAGTTATAAAAGCAAAAAAATCAAGTTTCAAAAAACTGTTACTGACACCTTATTTTTTCAGAATTTAGGTAACAATGATAGTGTATTTCAGATGTTTATTGAATTAGCAGAAGAAGAAGAATGTAAAGAGGTAATTTTGGCATATTATCATTTGCTCACCAGTAATCAACCAATAACATCAGAACAACTAGATAAAAAAATTGAAACTTGGATGGAAAATAAATTAGGAACAAAGATTAACTTTGATATTCAAGGCCCGATTGAAAATTTACAACAGATGCGTGGAATAGTAACAAGTGGTGAAAATACAGATTCTGTCCAAGAAATTTCTTTACTGACTTGTAACCAAAATGGAGAATGTGAAGTTCCCTGTTTAGATGATGCTAAAGCTGTAATTGATTATATTTGGGATAATGCTTTTCAATTTAATATGAATGGTGAATGGTGAATGGTGATTGGTGAATGGTGATTGGTGATTGGTGATTGGTAAGAGTTTACTGTGTATAGGCCAAAAAGTGAATCTATTAGGTTCTACACCTACCAGAGAATAAATTCTCTGTCTCATAGCTCAAAGTTGACACCAGTGTCTTTTACCGATCACCTATCACCTACCACCTCTCTTGGAAAAAATACTTTTTGATGTAAACCCTAGGTTGTATGGAATTTACACAGCATCTATATTTCTCTCACCAGTACGAATACGAACGATTTGTTCAACAGGTGAGATAAAGATTTTACCATCACCAATTTCGCCTGTACGAGCTGCGGTAATAATTTTATCTACCACCATATCAACTAGATTATCTTCCACAACAATTTCCACTTTTAGCTTTTGTAGAAACTCAACAGTATATTCAGAACCCCGGTAGCGTTCAGTTTGACCTTTTTGTCTACCAAAACCACGTACTTCAGAAATAGTCATTCCCACAATTCCTGCGTTAACCAGAGCGATTTTTACCTCATCTAGCTTAAATGGGCGGATAATAGCTTCTACTTTTTTCATTTTTTTCGATTCCCGACTTCTATGGCGTTGTTTATATATCTAACCAGATTCGTTGTCTAAAGCTGTAACTATAGCTTTACTTATTTGAAATCTGAAGGTGATGTGATTGATTTCACTCTTATTCTTTCTCCTGAAGTAGTGATCGCCAATCTGCGATCGCTTCCTCTGTCCATAACCAATTTTGAGCTAATTTATCCACAGTAAAGTTAGTGGGTTCATCTTGAATCACCTTCTGACGCAATTTAATTGCTTTGGTTAAATATTGTTTTTGTTTATCCGCAGATGGTTGAATTTTGACAGATTTGTATAAACCCAAAGCTAAACCTGCATAAGCAGTAGAAACATCAGATGGCTTGATGTTATTAGTAGACTCAGAAGTTGTCAAGTTAGTTTTTGGTTGTGTGACTGATAAGTTGACAGCTTTAAACCAAGCGTCATTAGCTCGCTCTAACTTGTCCTCAGCATAATAGGCAAATCCCAAAGCATTCTGATATAAAACAGAATTGGGCTGATTTCGGGCAGCAATTTCCCAAGAACGGCGAGCATCATCAATGCTGTATTTTTGACTACGAGTTTGGGCAGATTGCCAAGCTAATCTTCCCCATAAGAATTTCACATAGTGATTTTTTTGTTGATCTTCAGAGATCAAATTTAAAGCGGTTTCTGCTGCATTAAACACACCGCGATTTAGTAATACTTCTACAGCCTGCAAACCCTGATCTAAATCACCTTGGCTTAATTTTTCTGTTGCTTGGGCTGTAACAATACCAGTGGAAGATGTTTGCAAATCAATAGGAGTTAATTTACTTTGAGGAATGTTTCGCTCTGGTAGTTGTTGGATGATCCGATCTAAAGATTGACGACTATTCCACCACCAACCCAAGCCAATTACTGCAACCAAAGCTGCTCCACCAATAGCCACAATTGGCCACAGACGACGACGGAGTTGATTTTGGGGTGGTAATGGGATTGGTGGCGAAACCTGTTGATGATCAGCTTGATTGGGAATTGTTGGGGTGGCACTATCTCCCCAGACATCATCATCTTCTGCTGAAGGGGCTGGCTGTTGTGCCTGAAGAAAACTATCTGTTGGTTGTATTTGTGACTCTGCCTTCATTGGTACTTCTACCTCTGTTGCAGAATTTTCTAATTGACGGAATAAATCAGCAACAATAGCTGTATCATCCTCATAATCGGTATCGTATTCTAAATCATCCTCCATATCTCCCCAAGAATCATCTTCTAACCAATCTAAGTCCGCCGGATCTCTAACTAAGCCAGAGGGCTTCATTTCATCCGGTGTTAGAGGTATTTCTAAATCACTTGTATCCCCATAAATTCCATAGGGAAATGTTTCTATGGGTGATTGATAGCCGTTGAGGGAATCAGAAGTAGGGGTTAATCCCAATTGTGAAGCGAGAAAACCCTCAAATTCTTGGTGAAGGTATAAAGTTGGCAGCGCCCAGTACATCTGGTGAGAACCATAGGCAGAAATTAAACCTTGACGCACCCGACTCACACATAAATCTAAGGGATAACCCTGACTTAAATTGCGGTAAAATAATTGCGTTAGTGTCAGTGCAACTTCATCAGGAATCCGTTCTGACATGGCTAGAACACTACTAATTCCTCTTTTAACTAAACTTTCTGTTAAATTGCGCTCTCCTATATCCCCAGAAGCATCTGATTTGGCACTGTATGCTCCTAAACAGGAGTTAAACACCGCCATTTGAATGTTATTGTTGACTAACAAACCTGCTAAGTCATCACCACTCAAGGTTTCTGTTAACCCAGTTCTGCTGCTAACTAAATAAATTTCTCCCCCATTTGCGCCTGAGTTACTGTGGCCAGAATAGTGCAAGACTTGATATCTACCTTGTTCTAAGGCTTGGGTTAATTCTTCTCTACCTGGTTGATCTAAAACAGTAAGTTCAATTTCGGGAATGAAACTAGTGTTGTCTGTGGAGTGGGGAATTGTTCGTTGCAGTTCAGATTGAAGATTAATAGCCTCTTGTTTAAGTAAGTCTAATCGCACTTGATCTGTAGGCGAGGAAATAATCATTAACACCTTGATACTGGTGTCATCTTGGGAAGCAATTTTGTGGGTAGGTAATCTGGAAGTGGCAGAAATACCTGTTTGGTAACGAGAAAAAGCTATATAAGGGCCTGTAGCTAAAGGGCGATCGCCTGCGTGCATCACTTCCCACGGTAAGCGAGCTAACTTGGTATCTTTTAATCCTAAACGTAAGCGTAATACCTGTTGTTGATTTTGGGCTATTCCTTGGGCTGTAATCCAACTATCTCTGAGAGTTCCCTGGAACAGAGCATTGTATAATTGTTGTCCTAATGCTATGAAGTTGACAGAGTTTCTTGCCATCGCATCCCCTTGTAGCACCATTTGTAAAGGATCATTCATTAAATGTCCTGCTGCTGCTATCCACTCAGATACAGGCCAACTCACTAGCTCTTCTGCTAATGGTACTCCGGGCGCTACTTGTTCTGTTCTCACCAAATAGTCATTTTGTCCTACTGGGGTGACAGATATGTGAAATTCATAAGATGACATATATGTAAATTAATGTAGATTCGTATTGGAAGTTGTCGTTGTGGACAGAAGTCAAGAGCTAATAGACAAGTGTTAGTTAAAAGGTTAAAATTATTTACATAAACAAGTTTCATCTTTAGGCAATGCTTTAATAAGCTTTTTTACTGCTGTATTATCCATGATTCCAGTTTACTCATAATCATCAATGACCAGGGAAAAAATAAATGATTTATAGTTGGTAATAGGTAATTGGTAAAAATAAAATTTGATTTATCTTGCCGATGATTTTAATAATTACCTAGATAGGGTTTGCAGCAAAAAGTGATCTGTGTAGACTAGGGAACAGGGAAGAGGGAACAGGGAACAGTTTCAAGAGTTGGATCAGAGAAATTTTCCCTTTGAATCAAAATTAAATGCACAGTTTTCTAGTGACTACCACCTAAAAGCTTGCACTTTTTTGATTTCAAATTCCCGGAAATCCTTTAACTGTAAGGTTTTTGCATTTATATGCCTGACGGCACGCTACGCGGACAGCAAACCCTAAATATGATTTGATTATGTCACTCTAGGAGATGATGTGTTAGAAATGATATCAGGTATAGAATTTGATAGATAAATTTGATCATTCATGACTATAATTTTTGTGTGAGTATAGGCATTTGTTTGATGACCATTGATATGTGTTAAATGTTTCATCAAAATCCAGTTCTTAATAATCAAATATCTGCAAGTATAAAAATGGGTGTGCCATTTTGCCGATATTAAGATTCTGTTTCTCATTCCTCTTCTTGGCTGACTCCTGACTCCTGATTGAAATTTAACTAGTCGTGCAAAATCAATTTTATATTTCGGAGAGGGAATAGGGAACAGGGAACGGCGAACAGTGAACAGGTAAGAGTTACAAAGATTTTTGTTTGTTCTGAAAATGTTAAATTAATTTTGCTTAGGTACTTATTAGCCTCAATATGTTAATCTCTTTAGAAAATATTCACAAATCCTACGGTAAGCGAGTTATTGTTAATCGTGTGAATCTGTCTGTAGGCCAAGGTGAAATAGTCGGTTTATTAGGCCCAAATGGGGCTGGTAAAACCACAACCTTTTATATTGCTACAGGCTTGGAAAAACCTAATCAGGGTAGAGTATGGTTAGATGATCTAGATATTACACAACTACCGATGCACAAACGAGCTAGATTAGGTATTGGTTATTTAGCTCAAGAAGCCAGTGTTTTTCGTCAACTTTCCGTTGTGGATAATATTCTGTTGGTATTAGAACAAACAAATGTACCACGTTGGCAATGGCCAAATAGACTTAATTCCTTATTAAAGGAGTTTCGTTTGGAAAAAGTTGCTAATAGTAAGGGTATTCAACTTTCTGGGGGTGAAAGACGCAGAACCGAGTTAGCAAGGGCTTTAGCAGCAGGGAAGGAAGGCCCTAAATTTGTGTTTTTAGATGAACCGTTTGCAGGAGTTGATCCCATTGCGGTGGCAGAAATTCAAGAAATTGTGGCTAAGTTGCGCGATCGCGGTATGGGTATTTTAATTACAGATCATAATGTCCGAGAAACTTTGGCTATTACAGATCGAGCTTACATTATGAAAGAAGGACAAATTCTGGCTTTTGGCATTGCTGAAGAACTTTATAATAATCCTTTAGTTAGACAATATTATTTAGGGGATAATTTTGCAGCTTAATAATTGAAAATATCAAGTAGTAAGTTCTCAACAAATAGTGATAACTGAAAACTGATAACTGCTAACTGCCAACTGATAACTGATAACTGATAACTGATAACTGATAACTGATAACTGATAACTGCCAACTGAAAACTGCCAACTGATAACTGCCAACTGATAACTGCCAACTGAAAACTGAAAACTGCTAACTGATAACTGATAACTGATAACTGATATGATATCCAAGCAATTTAAACCCTTTTACAGCTTGAGTTCACTGCTACCTTTTTCAATTATGGATCGCTATTTAGCGAATCAATTGTTACCTTTATTCCTGTTTGGAGTAGGAGCTTTTACATCAGTTGTTTTAGCTATTGATAGCTTATTTGAATTACTCAGAAAAGTTGTAGAATCTGGACTACCATTAGAAATTGCTCTCAAAGTTTTTTTATTAAAATTGCCTTATGTAATGGTTTATTCTTTCCCCATGTCCACCTTACTGGCTACTTTAATGACCTATAGTAAATTATCCAGTGAAAGTGAATTGATCGCTTTACGGGGATGTGGAGTAAGTGTTTATAGAATGGTGTTTACAGCAGTTTTATTAAGTAGTTTAGTGACAGGAATGACCTATGTATTTAATGAACAAATTGCTCCTGCTGCTAATTATGAAGCTACTCGCACTTTAGAACAAGCATTAAAATCAGACAAACCTACTTTTAGAAGACAAAATATTTACTATCCTGAATATAAAGAAGTCAAGGGAGAAGATGGTAATATAACTAAAGTTTTATCACGTTTATTTTATGCTGATCAATTTGATGGCAAGAAAATGCAAGGTTTAACTATCATTGATAAAACCGAGACAGGATTAGATCAAATTTTAGTATCTGAATCAGCACAATGGAATTCTAGTGATCAAGTTTGGGATTTTTATAATGGTACAATTTATTTAGTTGCACCAGACCGTTCTTACCGAAATATTTTACGGTTTGAACATCAACAATTACAATTACCTCGTACTCCGTTAAATGTAGCAGAAAACAGTCGTGATTATGGGGAGATGAATATTTCTCAAGCTTTAAAACAATTGGAAGTAGAAAAATTAGCCGGCGATCGCAAAAAAATTAGGAAGTTAGAGGTACGTATTCACCAAAAAATTGCTTTTCCTTTTGTTTGTATTATCTTTGGTTTGGTAGGTTCTGTGATGGGAACAGTTCCCCAACGCACTGGAAGAGGTACAAGTTTTGGTATTAGTGTAATTGTAATTTTTGCTTACTATTTATTATTATCTGTTTCTGGAGCGTTAGCACAGGCGGAAATTCTTGCTCCTGTTGTAGGTGCTTGGTTGCCGAATTTGTTCGGTTTATTGATGGGTTTATTTTTATTATCAAGGGTGGCGAAAAGATAACTGATTCAACATACTATCTTTTTCTAACAAAGGAAAAAAATGCCCCACTGGGCCTTGTCCTCCACCAATATCTAAAGAATAATTCAGTGCATTTGTAACATATTCCTTTGCATTTTTGACCGCAGTCAATAAATCTTTACCCAAAGCTAAGTTAGCAGTAATTGCGGCAGATAAAGTACAACCAGTTCCATGAGTATTTTTAGTTTCTACTGATTTATTTTTCAGAATTTCTAGCTTTTCTCCATCAAACCACACATCCACACCTTTAATATCTCCAGACATTCCCCCACCTTTAACTAAAACTGCTTTTTTATTTGAAGTTTGAGATATGTTTTTATATATATTCTTATGAATAATTTCCGCTGCTGTTTGCATATCTAATAAAGATGTAATTTCAACCCCACTTAAAATCTGTGCTTCATAACGATTTGGTGTAATAATAGTCGCTTGGGGAATTAGTTTTTGAGTTAAAGTTTTCACAGCATCATCATTAATTAATTGCGCCCCTGTTCGTGATACCATTACCGGATCAACCACTAAATTCTCAATCTGTAAAGTTTTCACTTCCTGTGCTACTGCGGAAATTATTTCCTGGTTAAGTAACATTCCTGTTTTTGCAGCGTGTACTCCAATATCTTCCACAACCGCCCGCATTTGAGCAATTACGGCTTCTGAATCCATAGCATCAACCCGGAGTACACCAAGCGTATTTTGGGCTGTAATACAGGTAATAGCACTTGTTCCATGCACACAGTGAAAAGCAAAGGTTCTGATGTCGGTTTGAATACCTGCACCACCACCACTATCAGAACCAGCAATTGTTAAGGCTACAGGTATAATATTTTTGTTTTCTTTCATGATGATTGTTATTTTTCAATCTAGCTGTTTTGAGTATTTTTGAACAGTGATAAATTCTATATTATTGTTGATTGCTATTTTTTAAATTTTGCAAAAAATTCTGTAAGAATTTACCCCATTTGGCAGCTAAAGGAACTTCTGTAAATGGAACTTTGACGGAGTTTGAATTGTCAGAGGAAACAAATTCTAATTCAATTTTACGACCTTTAGGAGGATGATTTTCTATTTCTACAACTTTATTATTTACCAATAACCGAATTTCTTGTACATTTGATAAACTAAAAGTAGATTCTTCTATTGTTCCTTTTGTGGTTGGTTTACCCCAAGTAATTTCATTCTCTTTTTGACCCATAACTGCATAAATATCATACTTAGCTCGTTCAAATTGTTCAGCCCAAATTTTATATGCTTCTACCTTTTGGTATTCTCTTGAACCTTGCCAAGCTAACCAAAAGAATCCGAACAGTAAAGGTAACCAAATCAGACCACGTTCCATAATTTATATTTTTTTATTTGTCATGAACTACAGAGAAAAATATTTCAAGTTTAGTTATTTTTTTTACTTAACGTTTTTATCTTTCTCTTACTTAATTATGCCAAAAAATTTCCTGAAAATGATTTTTATTGTCAATGAAATTAACCATGTCTTGATTTTATTTTCGCTCAAAGGTACAAAGAAGCAAAAACTCAAGGTCACAAATAAGTTACTTTAGAGTAAGTATTTACTAATAAATTTATTTACTTTCATATAAATAGACATTTGGTGAAAATTAAATTTGCGTGACGTGAAACCCTTGTAGAGACGTTGTATACAACGTCTCTACATTCTTATTTCACCAGATGTCTAATGTAAATAGTGTAGTTTACTCAAACAGGACTTACGCAACGAAGATTTGTCATTACGACTGAAACAGGGAAGCAATCCCAGGATTTTTGCGATTACGTCGCTGTCGCTCGCAATGACATAGAAAATCGCTTATTTTCTCACTGGTCAATGAGAGCAATCAATCTGAGTCAGCTAAAATCGGAGAAGATGGATTTACTGATTTTAAAATACTCTACATCTACAGTTTTAAAGCCACAGTGTATGAATGCGATACAGTGTTTAAACTTGATGCAAGAATTAGGGGAACTTTTCGATCAGTAAAGACTAGTATTTGATTTTTGAAAAAACTTACAACTCTTTCTGATGTTATGAGGTACTTTGTTGGCGGGCAAGATGCCCACCCCACAAGAGTTTCATAATTATGAGTTGTACATCATAGCAACGAAATCTAACGTAGTATACCTTGATTTCTTCTTTCCTATTCCTTCTTCACTTTACGGATAAACAATTTCAATCATCAAACAGGATTCCTATAGAAATCCTCATTATAAGTTATGGTAGTGGTTTAACTGACAACAAGCGGTAATGAGTTGAGATGAGAAGACTTATACTATCAGGCTTATTTGTCATCGGTTTAGTTGCGGCCACATTTGGGTTTTTAAATACCCAAGGATTAGCAAACAACGGTGAATTCGAGACAATCTTACTAGACTTTCAGGAGAGTACACCAGCCAAAGTCATAAAAAAAGACCTAGAAACGCTGGCTCAAAAATATAACGTTACCCCCAGGTTAGATAATCAATATTCAGCCAAAGACAATGTTTATATTATCAAAGGCGATCGCCAACGACTCAGAGAACTGAGAAGATCAACAATAGCCAAAGTCACAGAATTTATTGAACCTAATTACATATACACAGCAGTTCCCATCACTCAAGCCAGCCAATTAGGAGAAATACAACCTTCCCAAAGGTATCTTACCTCCTCCTACCCAGGTCCAAATGACCAATACTACAGTAAACAATGGAACTTGCATAAAATTGGCATAGAAGGAGCATGGACTCAAACTAAAGGTAGTGGTGTCACAGTTGCAGTCATAGACACTGGCATTACCAAAGTGAGAGACTTGCAAGAAACCAAATTTGTCAAAGGTTACGATTTCGTCAACGACACGGAAAATGCCAATGACGACAACGGCCACGGTACACACGTAGCTGGAACAGTCGCCCAAGCCACCAACAACAAATATGGCGTTGCAGGTATCGCCTACGAAGCCAGTCTCATGCCCTTAAAAGTATTAAGTGCAGAAGGTGGCGGTACAGTTGCAGACATCGCTGAAGCAATCAAATTTGCCGCCAACAACGGCGCAGATGTGATCAACTTGAGCTTAGGTGGTGGTGGTGAAAGCCAACTCATGAAAGAAGCAATTGAATATGCCTATAACAAAGGTGTAGTCATAGTTGGAGCAGCAGGGAACGAAAATACAGACGGAGCAAGCTACCCTGCTCGTTATCAGCACGTCATTGGCGTTTCCGCCTTTGGTGCAGACGGAGAAAAAGCACCTTATTCTAACTTTGGTGCAGGAGTAGACATATCTGCACCTGGTGGCAGTGACTCCGGCGCAATTCTTCAAGAAACCATAGATGAAGAAGGCCAAGGTGTATTCTTAGGACTTCAAGGTACAAGCATGGCTGCCCCCCACGTTGCCGGAGTAGCCGCCCTCATTAAAGCTTCAGGAATAAAAGAACCAGGAGAAATTTTGAGCGTTCTCCAACAGTCAGCTAGAGTCATCCAAGACGATGGTTTAAACTACTACGGAGCAGGTCAAATTAACGCCGAAGCAGCAGTTAAACTCTCCAATATTGGACAAATTAGCTTTAATGACTTCTTCCGCTGGTTAAGAGATAACGGATACATCAACCCTGGTTTTTGGATAGATGGTGGAGTAGTTGCCCTAGTTCCCAAAATTCTCATGGTTGTCGGTTCTTATCTCCTCGCCTGGTTTTTGAGAGCATACTTTCCCTTCGCTTGGAGTTGGTCACTATCTAGTGGTTTAGTATTTGGTAGTTCTGGTTTATTCTTTCTCAAAGGATTTTACATCTTTGATTTACCCCAATGGCCATTTCGAGTTTTAGGTAGTTCTATACCTGAACTAGGAAACAGTATTCAGGGAAGTGGAACATTAAACCCCCTGTTTGCCAGTGTGTTAATTCCCCTAATTTTAATAGTCTTACTTTTAGGAAATACCACCTGGAAATGGTTCGCTATCGGTTCTAGTTTGGGAGTAGCAGCCTGTTTAACCGTCAGTGCCATTTATGATCCCGCTCTTTGGGGTTTAGGAGACGGTTACTTAGCTCGTACCTATTTAATTATTAATGCCTTACTCTGTTATGGACTAGCTCGTTTAACTTTGAAAAACGAAAGCTAGAGTATGGGGAGAGGGGGAGAGGGGGTGATATCATTCCGATACTAACGAATTACGAATTACGAATTACGAATTACGAATTACGAATTACGAATTACGAATTACGAATTACGAATTACGAACTACGAACTACGAATTACCAAATGATTACAATTACAGGCACAGTGGAACGTCGTAATGTTGGACTTGGTGCTTGGGCTTTTGTGACAGAAGATGGAACTACCTATCAACTTCCTAAAAGTACCGATAAAAACTTACTTCAATCAGGACAAACTGCCCAAATCACAGGACAGGTACGCGAAGATATCATGACAACCGCCATGATCGGCCCTGTCCTAGAGGTTAAATCTTTTGAACTTATTAGTTCTAACTAGCAACCGTATCTAGAACTTGTTGTACCTTGGTTCTAAACTCACCTTTGGGGTGTCCACCTTTAACCTCTCCCACAATTTTAAATTCACCTTCGGGAGTATCACAAACGATATAGGTAGGCCATCCCATTTCAGACTTATCAGGATATTGACTCAATAGAATTTTCCTATACTTACGATAAGTTGCTGTATCCTGCATTTTGACATCAATAAACTCTAAACCTAACTCTTCAGACACCTTTTTGTCATAGAAGGACATCTTATGGCAAATACCACAATCTTCTGAGGAAAATTTGATAATTGATAAACTCATCTATTTCTAAAACTTGCGTAACTTCTGAAACATAGATTACCAGTTATCAGTTATCAGTTATCAGTTATCAGTTATTTCATTAGGAGCTACGCATAAATTTTCTTAAGCCCTCTTACCTTCGTGTTCTTTGTGTCCTTCGTGGTTCATTATTCCATATCTTCAGCAAACCCTAATTATGAAGAAAATATTAAGAAAACAATTTTATATCGCTGTAATCATTCTGAATGGAAGCCTGTAGGAGAAAATAAAATTCAAGTAATTCAAAAATTACTCTTGGCATTTACTAGGAAACAAGAGTAAACTAGTAGCCAACAAGTGAAGTAGATATAAAAATAACAGCATTCAGGGTTTCAAACAGTAGCTATATGCTGTGCTTAATAAAAAACCCCCAGCAAGTATTAACCAACCAGGGGAGATTAGTTATCAGGGTGCATCTACCAGTAAAATGTTCTCAGGTGTAGCCCAAAAATCCGGATAGATTTTGCTTTGTAGTTCATTTACAACTGTTAATAAGATAATAAGATTTTGAATAAAAAACCCCTAGCAGGTGTTAGCCAACCAGGGGAGATTAGTTATCAGGGTGCATCTACTTGTTTGTATCTACCCACTTTTTAACTCCTATTCCGGAAAATTAAATTGCTTTTTTCTAATTTGAATGCAGAAATAAAAAACCCCTAGGAGGTGTTAGCCAACCAGGGGAGATTAGTTATCAGGGTGCATCTACTTGTTTTTATCTACCCGCTTTTTAACTCCTATTCCGGAAAATTAAATTGCTTTTTTCTAATTTGAATGTAGAAATAAAAAACCCCTAGGAGGTGTTAGCCAACCAGGGGAGATTAGTTATCAGGGTGCATCTACTTGTTTTTATCTACCCGCTTTTTAACTCCTATTCCGGAAAATTAAATTGCTTTTTTCTAATTTGAATGTAGAAATAAAAAACCCCTAGGAGGTGTTAGCCAACCAGGGGAGATTAGTTATCAGGGTGCATCTACTTGTTTTTATCTACCCACTTTTTAACTCCTATTCCGGAAAAATAAATTGCTTTTTTCTAATTTGAATGTAGAAATAAAAAACCCCTAGGAGGTGTTAGCCAACCAGGGGAGATTAATTATCAGGGTGCATCTACTTACTTGTTTGTATCTACCTAATTTTTAACTCCTATTCCGGAAAAATAAATTGCTTTTTTCTAATTTGAATGTAGAAATAAAAAACCCCTAGCAGGTGTTAGCCAACTAGGGGAGATTAATTATCAGGGTGCATCTACCATCTAAAACTTCCTGGCGATCGCTCTATATTCCGGAAAATTTTTCAAGCAGTTATAATTAGGAGATATTATTTGTTTTTTACCTATGTGTCTATTTTTATGATTTAGAAGTATTTGTACGAAATCAATTAAACACTACAATATAAAAAACTTTGAATACTCAACAGACTCTGAATAGGTAAAATAATTAACAGATAAATAGAAATATCATAAGAAATCCCTCAGCAGGTATAACCTACTAAGGGAGTTGAAGATCAAGGTGCATCTACCAATAAAATGTTCCAGTTGGAAATAATCTAATCCGGATAAAGTTCCAGTGTTGTTAAAAGATAAAAAACTGTAAATATCAAATTTAGTCAAAATTTATCAACCAAATTTATTAGCTTGTTTTGTAATAAAAATTATGTCAAATTCATGAATATAAGATAAATACTTTGTAAAGTTTTTAACGTAGAATTGGATTTATGGTTATAAAATAAATGGGGGTTTACTGAAAAATTGTTACCAAAAAATAGATAACTTTCTACAGCAAACCCTGAAGTAGTATTGAAAAAACTGGCTATTGGAGTTAATTAGAAGGTTTTGTATTTGGTGTTTGAGGTGCCGGTCTAGATGATTGTCCATTTACGTTAGTATCATCTATCATATAAACAGATTCCACTTGACGATCAGATTTAGGCAAAGCAATAAAACGTCCTTCGTCAATTAAATAGGTAACTCTTTCCGCACGTATACTATTACTACCTTGTTGCAAAATATAAACATTACCACTGAAATCTATGCGTCGTTCTTGGCTAAAATACTGTGCTTGAGCAGCTGTGGCTTGTAATTGACGAGCAGGGTATATCATCTGCACATTACCACGTGCGGTAATTACCTGAGTGTTAGAATCATATTCTTGCACATCAGAGCGAATAGTTAGAGGGCGATTTCCCTTTGCTGTTTGTGCTGTAGCCTGGGGAATTGGGTTACTGACAGAAAATGTCCCCAAGAAGGCTATAGGGAGGATGAGAGCCAATCCTAGACGAAATATGTGCGATTTTGGCAATTGATAAGAAGGAATCATAGCAGTTGGAAATAGTAGATTTCAGGTTATATTCTAATTTAGATATAGGACGATCTACTTAACCTAAAAGTTTCGTAACTGCTATTCCTGAAGAATATAAATTCTCGGTAAGGGTAAGGCTAAATTTGTGATGAAATCACTATGGGGTACTTTATCGGGATCTGTTTGTTGGAGTAGCTTTAAAAATTCCACACTATCCAAAAATAATTTTTCTACATCAATCCCACAATCATTGTCAGGGTAACGACGGAGACGATTTGTACCTTCTCCTAATAAAATCATTGCTCCGCGTAAATTGCCATTACCCAGATGATAAAGACCTACGGCAATTTGTAGAATACCTTGATAGAGACTTTTGTCTGGATCTGTGGCTTCAATCCATAAGGCTTCTAAAGTATCATGACAGGCATAGAACTGCCCAGTATTGAACTGTTCTACACCTTGCCAAAATTCTGGTGGTAGGGTTTCACTCATAAGTGTTAACCCATATTTGTACGGACTTCTTTGATAGTTTCTAAAGAAATCTCTTGTCTTTCACAAGCGAAGTCATTATCACTAGTGAGGAATAACATACAGTGGCATTCTTTCCTCTCACGCATGGGTACACAAGGACAGTTCCAATAAGCGGAGTTAACTTCTGCTTCTTTATCTTCATAGTGACGACATGGACACAAAGGCGCACCTAATTCATCTTTGTGTTTAGCCAAACCTTCAATTACAACTGCTGTTACGGAAGATTCCATACAAAAAAATGTACCAGTCCGCTTGGCGTATTGTTCTGAAAAATGGCGCATGGCCTCTAGGCTTTTATCACTGGCTGTAGTGTTATCTTCTGGATTTACCATTGGGATCGGCGTTTTTATCTTAAATATTTGTTTGCATTGTACAACAGGAGGGTGCAGGGTGGGGAGGTGATGGAGAGGGGGAGAGGGTGAGGGGAAGAGGGGAAGAGGGGAAGAGAGGGTGATGGGGTGAGTTCTTGATCTATTGTCAAAATGAAGTTAATGGTTGTTGTAGTTGTAGTTGCAGTTCTTGTTCACTATCAAGAATTATACCGGGGTGATCTTGATTAACTATGGTTTTTGCTGATGAGTTGGTATCTTGCCATAGTATCCAACGACTACCAGCGGGTAATTGGGAAAGTGTGAGCGGGTTTTGGGTAAGCCATACTAAGGGTGATGTTTCTGGGAGTTGGTTGTCTTCCTCTAAGGGGTTGGTGGCTGCAAGAGCTTCTAAAATGTTGACATCACCTTTGACTACTCCAGTTGCAGCTGTCCATAGTTGTACTTGTAATTCTTGCCTTTGGGCATAAAAATATAAAGATGCAGCAGCAGTAACGGCTTGTTCAAATTGTTCTTCTTCCCATTGGGCGGCGGTATCGAGGGCAATAATAACTTCTTGGCCACCTGTGATTATTTCTAATTCTCTGACTCGTAGTTCTCCATAACGAGCGCTGGTACGCCAATGGATGAGACGGGTAGGATCACCAACACGGTAGGGGCGGAGCGATCGCACTAAGCCTGATGTAGCGAGTTGTAAGGGGTTCCCACGAGGATCATTTCTTTGACTGTCATCTTCGCCTATTTCATCTACTAGGGGACAATTAGTCAGAGGTAGGACTGTAGGATAAACTATAGCGATGGCTGGACATTCCTGTTGACGACGACACCAAAATAAACCCCAGGGCGCACCGGTTGCTAATTCTACTTGTTGCCATTTATATAGTCCCCTTTTTTGGGTGGGCTGGTAGTAATGCCAGCGGTGAAATTGTTCTGGTTGGATAACATCTATAGGTTCTTGAGTGGGTTCTCCTAAGATAAAGGGTAATGTATCAGATATTTGCAATAATGTGATTGGTTTTTGAGTGGGGTTGTAAATTTCGAGTTCTATACTGATATCATCTCCGGCGGTAATTGGGGAGATGGGGGAACGTTTGACGACTAGATTTTTGAGCGATCGCGGTGCTAAGAAAACGGATAAACCTAATAGCGCTAGACATACTCCACTAATGACGTATAACCAACCTGCCATTGTGTTGATAGCAGCACCTAAGTAACTTAAAGATACTCCTATGAGTACCCAACCACCATAGGTAGGGGCTGAAAACCGGGTTTCTAGCCAGTTGGTGATCCGTTTTGTGATTTTCATGGTGGTTTGTTTCAGAGGATATGTGTTTAATTACTTATAATATTGGTTATTTTTGATATTTGGTATGGTGGGATTGAGTTGTCTTTTATTCGGAGGAGAATTTTTTTCACGCAGAGGCGCTCCAGTCGCAGAGAGAGAGAAAGATAGGAACATTTTTGATTTTTTAAAATTGCGGACAAATTATAGGATTTGATATTGTAAGTCTTGAGGCTTTATTTTTAATTGTTCAACAATTTGATCAGAAATAGATACATTCATAATATTTTATTCCTTGAATTTTAAATTTTCAGTTAATGAATATTATGCTGTCTATCAGTTAACCATAAATAAAAATATTGAATTATTTGATAATATTTATTAGCTAAAACACGGAAGCTTGCTTTCAAAGCTAGTAAGTTTTTATAAATTTCCATTTCTGGTGAATTTTGAATAGCGTCAAAACGTTGACCAAATTCAGTTTTAGTCATATAGTCTGTCATCTTTTTATCGTTGATTTAGATGTGATTCCCAAATTATAGCATTTCCTAGTTTGATGAATTACAAAATTGCGCCTGTCTGCGTTTAATTATTACTGCTTGTACCTTACTTCAAGGTAAATTTTTATAAACAACCCCAAATATTCTCATCTATTGGCGTGAAACCCAATCAAAGTCAATAATACAAAAGATATTACAGTTAATAGGTACTTGATAATTTACATATTTGTAATTACAATGTAAACACCACCCTATCCCCAAACACAAAAAATGGGTACAGCAATCAAAACCAGAATAGTCAAAATCGGTAACTCCCAAGGGTTACGCATTCCCAAAACCCTATTATAACAAAGTGGAATTAACTCAGAAGTAGAAATAGAAGTTCAAGGAAATCATCTCATTATTCGCCCAGTTACACAAGTAAGAAAAGATTGGGAAAAAGCATTTATAAAAATGGCAGAAAATCAAGATGATGTTTTATTAGATGACATCAAGACAACAGAATGGGATGAAAATGAATGGCAATGGTAATCAATAGATTTGATGTTTTCTTAGTTAATCTCGATCCTACCATTGGCAGTGAAATTAAAAAAACACGCCCATATTTAATAATCTCACCCAACGAAATCAACCATCATATTTCCACAGTAATAGTTGCACCAATGATAACAAAAGGGCAACTATACCCAACAAGAGTAACCTGTCAATTTCAAGGAAAAGAAGGACAAATTGTACTTGATCAAATTCGGACAATAGATAAAACTAGACTAATCAAACTTCTAGGTCAAATTACCACAGAAAAACAAAAAGCAGTTCTCGATATCCTAGCTGAAATGTTCGCAGAATAAATAACCTTCTCTCCTCTTCTTTTGCGGCTTTGCGTGAGCCTTTCACATCCTGCTCCAAAAACAAAAGACGCAGAAAACAACTCTCTGCGCCTGGAGCGTCTCTGCGTGAAAAAACCTAAACCATCTCAGAAGTCTGCACAGCTTGTTGTGGTTGAGGCTGGAACATAAACAGCGAATAAACCACATCACGGCGGATATTCACCATCATATCCAAGAACAACTCATAACCCTCACTCTTATACTCAATCAGCGGATCTTTTTGCCCATAACCACGCAAACCAACTGACTCCCGTAAAGCATCCATTTGCTGCAAGTGTTCTCTCCATAAAGTATCTATGCGTTGGAGAATAAAGAACCGTTCCGCTTGACGCATTAAACCCGGTTGAATCTGATCAATTTGCGCTTCCTTAATGTCATAGGCAATACGGGCTTGTTCATGGAGGAAAGCCTTAATTTCCGGTACTCCCATATCCTCCAACTGACTATGCTGCATATCAGCTAACAGATATACAAACTCCTTCACCTTATCCACCAATTTCTCTAATTCCCATTCTTCCGAAGGTAAATCAGGGTTGATGTAATAGTCAACGATGTCATCCATCGTCTTCTCTGCATATTTAATTACCTGTTCCTTCAGGTCTTGACCTTCCAATACCCGCCGACGTTCTGCATAAATAGCACGACGTTGGTTATTCATTACTTCGTCATACTCAAACACCTGTTTACGGATGTCGTAGTAATAAGTCTCAACCTTTTTCTGTGCGCCTTCCAAACTGCGAGTTAACATCCCTGACTCAATAGGCATATCTTCTTCTACTTGGAACGCATTCATCAACCCTGCCACGCGATCGCCCCCAAAGATCCTTAACAAGTTATCTTCTAAACTGAGGAAAAATCTTGTCGTTCCAGGGTCGCCTTGTCTGCCCGCTCTTCCACGTAACTGATTATCAATTCGTCGTGATTCATGACGTTCTGTACCAATCACGTGTAAACCACCACGTTGAATTACATCATCATGTTCAGCACCTGTTAACTCTTCATATTCATGCTTAATATGTTGATAGGCTTCCCGTAACTTTTGAATTACGGTATCTTCAGTGGGTGCTTTTTCCGCCGCTACAGCTATCTTTTCGTCAGCTTCCAATTCTGGTAAACTGCGTTCCCCATATTCTTTAACTGCTACTTCCACTGCTGCTTTTAACAGTTTTTCTGTTTCCTTGGATAACTCAGTGGGGAAAATTTCTGGGGAAGCACGCCAGGTTTTCACTTTTTTACCAGGAACAAAACCCTGGCCACCACCATGACCACTAGGAACTCCTGCTACACTTTGTATACCAAAGGTGTCTTCATCTTCTGGACTAACGATGCGAGGCATTAAATATTCCCGCAACTTTAACCTTGCCATGTATTCAGAGTTACCACCAAGGATGATGTCTGTACCTCGTCCTGCCATGTTTGTGGCAATGGTTACAGCCCCTTTCCGTCCAGCTTGAGCAACAATTTCCGCTTCCCGTTCCACATTTTCCGGTCTTGCGTTTAACAACTCATGGGGAATTTCCATTTCCTTCAGCAGTTGGCTCAGAAGTTCTGATTTTTCTACACTTGTTGTCCCTACCAACACTGGACGACCATTTTCGTGCATCTCTGCACATTCTCTGGCGATCGCCCGCCACTTACCGAGTTCGGTTTTAAATACCATATCCGATAAGTCTTGTCGTCTTCTTTCCTGGTTGGTGGGAATTATGGTTACTTCTAACTTATAAATCTTTTCAAATTCTACTTCTTCGGTTTTTGCTGTTCCTGTCATTCCCCCTAATTTGGGATACAGCAAAAATAGGTTTTGATAGGTGATCGTTGCCAAAGTTTGGGTTTCTGGTTGAATATCTACCCGTTCTTTTGCTTCTATTGCTTGGTGTAAACCATCACTCCAACGTCGTCCTGGCAACACCCGACCTGTAAATTCATCAACGATGACAACTTCACCACTTCTGACCATGTAGTTGACATCTTTAACAAATAATTCTTTTGCTTTAATTGCATTAAATACAAAATGCGCCCAGGGGTTTTCTGGATCAAACAAATCGGTTACATTTAACAGTTCTTCCGCTTCTGCAAAACCTTCGTCAGTTAGGAGTACATTACGCGCTTTCTCATCTACTTCGTAATGTTCATCTTTTTGGAGGGTAAGTGCTATTTCGGCCGCTTTTAGGTACTTTTCTGTGGGTCTTTCTACCTGACCAGAAATAATTAGTGGTGTCCGCGCTTCATCAACGAGAATAGAATCTACTTCATCAATAACACAATAATTAAAAGGACGTTGTACCACCTCCGCCATAGAAGTAGCCATGTTATCCCGCAGGTAGTCAAAACCTATTTCACTGTTAGTTACATAAGTAATATCACAGTCATAATTTTTCCTCCGTTCTGTGGGACTCATGTTAGCTTGAATTAACCCCACAGTTAAACCCAAAAAGCGGTGTACCTGGCCCATCCACTCTGCGTCACGACGGGCTAGGTAATCATTAACTGTAATTACGTGAACACCTTTACCAGTCAAAGCATTGAGATAACTAGGTAAGGTAGCTACTAAGGTTTTACCCTCACCAGTTTTCATTTCTGCTATTTGTCCAGTATGAAGAATTGTTCCCCCCAATAACTGAACATCGAAGTGTCTCATTCCTAACACTCGTTTAGCAGATTCACGAACAACAGCAAAAGCCTCCGACAGAATATCATCAAGAGTTTCACCCTTAGATAAGCGCTCTCTAAACTCAGTAGTTTTACCCTTTAATTCATCATCGGAGAGTGATTGAATGTCTTCCTCTAAGAGATTAATTTCTGTAATGTAAGGTTGGTATTTTTTTAGTTTACGAGCGTTGGGATCGCCCAACAAAAATTTTAGCATGGCAGTTTGTGGAACTAGAACAAGGGGTATGGAATTTAAATTTTTAGCTAAAAGCTATATAGTTATAGACTTTTGACCCACTGAACCTTTTAAGGGTGAATGGGTATAATGTCACAATTAACTCAAATCCGAAATGAAAATTAACCAATCCCATAACCAGGTGATTGATCTTAACTCATATCTCATAGTTAAACTTCCTTAATAGTATCATTTTGCCACCAGAAGAGGGTGGTGGGGAGGTTGGGTGATGGGGAGGTTGGGTGATGGGGAGTCAATTTTCCTAACGTTAAGTCACCTTGAACTGATAATTGATAACTGGTAACTGGTAACTGGTAACTGGTAACTGGTAACTGGTAACTGACAACTGATAACTGACAACTGAAAAAATTTACTTTTCCCACTCTGCTGTGAGTTTGCGGAAGTTGTACTCATTTGCACCAGGATGACAACTTACACAACTACCCATCTTGATATTATTTGGTAATTCTACTCCAGGATGTAAGGCTTTAAAATAACGGGATCTGCTTAAACGATAGGGTATATTTTCACTTTGTAATTTTACACGGGAAAATGTAGAAACGTATTTCCAGACTAAAGTGCGTTCTATTCCTATTAAAGGCGTAATTCTTGCGCCATAATGTTGGGAGTCTTCTAGGATATGTTTCCAAGTTTGGGTGGGGAATATCTGTGGTGGTAAAGCTAAATGACAGGTTGAACAGTTTTCTACAAATATTTCTTGACCTAACTGGTAATTTGCAGGTACTACATCCACTGTACCAATTGCCGGAGGGTTTGCTGCTTGGGTGTTAGTTGCTAAACCTAGTATAAATCCGATGGCGACACTCCAACCGAAAATAATCAGCATCACTATCAGTAATTGACGTTTGAGTTTTTTGTGGGATGGTTTGGGTTTTAATAAATTAGACATACATCTGAATATTAGTAATTAAATTAAATTACATTAAATTGCATTGAATTAAATTGAAAACAAAGATTTACATTTCCTTATACTTTTGTAAATAAAGTTTTCTATTATGTAAAAATATTGCCTTGGTATTTTCTAAGACTTTTTTAGCTGATTCTACCTTTTCAAACTCCACAATAGCAAAACCTCTACTTCTTCCAGTTATCCTATCTTTAGGAATAGATACATCAGAAATTTCACCAAATTGACTGAATAGTGTTTCTAAATCTTGATCTGTAGCATTATAGTCAACATTGCCAATAAATATTTTGGCATAATCTGAAGTATCATTTATTTCAAAAACTCTTGCACTATCTATAACGCTATAGGGTAATACGATCTGATATCTAGCAATACTTTTTTTTGATATTTTTCTTTCTTTGGCAAATCTTTGTGCATCACTAGATGAAACCTTACTAACCAAGATACCGAGTTTTCTTAAACTTTCTACCAATTGGCGATAATAGTCAGTATCTACAATACCAACATTCTCAAAAATTTCTTTAGGAGAGATTAATCTACCATTTATTCCTAGCTTTACTATCGTTTTTTGTTCTCTAGAAAGTTGTAACTTTTCAAAGTTATCTAACCAAATTTTCTCTTCTTTGGTGTAGATGAACTTATAAAATAGTGAAACAATAAAAGACTTGTTAGGTGAAGAAATTTCTGGTTCAACTAATTCATTACTTTTCATTAATTCAAACATTCTGCGAATACCTTCACCAAGTTCACGGATATAACCAAACTCTCTTAAAACTTTGGCAACATAAGTATTTCTGGTTTCGTGTGCGCCTTTGAGTTCTTTTAAGTCCTTAATTGTATATTTAGATAATAATTTTCCTGGACTTAGCACCTCTAACCTATCGTCAAATCTCCTGATTTCAATTCCGCGTCCTTCAATACTATAATCTCTGTGAGTAATAGCATTAATTAAGGCTTCTCTGCAAGCTAGTTCAGGATAAATTACTTGAGTTTTAAATAGTCCATCACTGGAATAACGAGTTTCGGTTAGAACTGGTCGCAGTGCTTCCCAACTTTCTTCTATCAGCTTAAATATGTTCCCAGTTACTTCTGCTTCTTCATTGATATTGTAATCAGGTGCAGGTTTTTCTTCTGTACCATTTACCCTCAATATTCTGACTTGTAACCGAGGATGCCATTTGGTTGAATTTTTGGCAAATAATAATAAAGCTGCTCTTCGTAATCTTAAACGATCACCATCAAATTCTGCTAATTCAGCATATTGTAAAAATTTTTCTGGTGACATAGATTTATTTTTAGTGATTTCTTGTGAGACTTTTGTAACAAGTTCTAAGTCTAAATCTCTGACACTTGCTAACTCTACAAATTGTCTGTCATATTCTCTGGAAATTGCTTCTTCTCTTAGAAATCTAATGCTATCGGCAGATGTTGGTACGCTTTCCCTATCTTTACGTTGAAAACATTCTCCTTTGGATGTTTGATGAACAAATTTAGTACCTTTATCAATAGAAAAATAAGCTACTTTTTTACCTTCATAATCTATTATATGTTTTCTCTTTATAGATAGTGGAGTGTCTTTTAAAACATAATTTTCTGGTGCATTTAAAATGGCATTAATCTTTTCTTTTTGTTCTGCAAAAGGTAAACCTGTGACTGTGTGATCATCTTCTATACCCACGAAGATTTCACCCCCGTCAGCGTTAGCAAAAGCGACTAATGTCTTGGCAATATCGGCACAAATTTCTTTTAATTCTCGTGTTTTTTTATCGTTAGGATCTCCTTGTAAGGCACTTTTAAATTCACGATAATAACTTTCACCTAATTCTAAGGCAATTTCGATTCTTTCTTTAAGTCTTAAAATATCTTCCATCATAATATTTGGTAATTTTAATATATAGAGTTTTGCGATCGCAGTTTTGTTACTATCATTGCTATCAGGAGCAATTATAGCGCGATCGCAAGGTTTTAAAACTAAGGAATTGCCACAGATCGCAAAATCCGATCAACTACAGTCTTCGCATTCCTACCACCTCTAGGAATTAAACGATGACTCAAAACATAAGGCGCTAAAAATTTAATATCATCAGGAATCACATAATCTCTACCTAAAATAAAGGCTAATGCTTGAGATGCTTTTTGTAATGCAACCGTACCACGAGGACTCACACCTAAAGTAATTTCTTCATCCTGTCTAGTAGTCCGCACTAAATCTATAATGTATTGTTGTAAGGATTTATCTATATTTACTTGGAAACAAAGATGACGTAATTGTTGCACTTCTTCTAAAGAAATACAGGGTTTTAAATCATTTAGTTGTACACCTTGTTGGAGATTTTGCAACATTTGCATTTCTTCTGTTTCCAAAGGATAACCCAAACTCAAGGACAACATAAATCTATCCATTTGTGCTTCTGGTAAGGGAAATGTTCCTTGATATTCCACAGGGTTTTGAGTTGCAATGACAAAAAATGGTTGGGGAACATGACGAGATACTCCATCAACTGTTACCTGACGTTCTTCCATCACTTCCAACAATGCTGACTGAGTACGGGGTGTAGCACGGTTAATTTCATCGGCTAATAAAACATTAGCAAACACAGGCCCTGACATAAAGGAAAATTCGCCGGTTTTGGGATTCCAAATATTTGTACCTGTAATATCTGTAGGGAGTAAGTCGGGGGTACATTGTAACCTTTGAAATTTACCATCTACAGAACGTGCTAAAGATTTTGCTAATAGGGTTTTACCAACCCCTGGCACGTCTTCCAATAAAGCATGACCACCACCAAATAAAGCTACTAAGACTAAGCGTACTGCTTCATTTTTACCAACGATGGTAAGAGCTAGGTTTTGTGTTAAAGTGTCAATTTTTTCTCTCATTCTCTCTGGGTAATTGGTAATGGGTAATTGGTAATGGTTAATTAGTCACGGGTAATAAATTTATTGGCATTACTGATTCTGGGTATGATTTTAGATGATTGGAACTCCTTGTTAAGATCACTTTCTCTGTTCCCTATTCCCTAAATCTTAATTTCATAGCTTAATTCAACAACGCCAATTTATTTTTCCCAATCTCCACTCACCGATCATCAATATATACAGTGTTGCCTATTAATCATGTAAATTCAGTATTTACTGGTTAAAATTTCTCTGGCTATAGTGCTATCAAGTTGAATTTGATTTTTTAAGGCTTCTAAATTAGAAAATTTTTGTTCAGGACGCAAAAATCTGACTAGTTCTACTACTAATTTTTGACCGTACAAATCACCAGACCAATCAAATAAATGCACTTCTATGGATGAATTTGTACCATTGACGGTGGGACGGTTGCCAATGTTCATCACTCCCATTCTGGGGATAGGTGGAGTATCAGGACTGTGATTGAGAATAAAAACCCGCACAGCATAAACTCCGTGGCGGGGTAAAAATTTATCTGTTTGTGGTTGTAGGTTCGCAGTGGGAAAACCTATTGTTCTGCCTAATTTTTGTCCTGTCACTACTACACCTGTTAAAGTGTAAAGTCTCCCCAATAAACGGTTTGCTTTGGTGATATCTCCAGCTTCTAAACTTTGACGAATTGATGAGGTGCTGATTCTACCATCATCTATAATTTGAGGATTATGGGAACAATCAGTATTTATTGGTGGATGATCTGTATCGGTTTGGATGGGAACAATAGTGACAGGTATATTGTACCGGGCCGCTATGGTTTGTAAATCTCGCGCTGTTCCCATGCGTTTTTTACCAAAACAGAAATCCTCTCCCACACTGAGTTGTTGACATTGCAGTTGTTTAACAATGACTTTTTCTACAAAATCTTCTGGAGAAAGGGCTGATAATTCTTGATTAAAAGGTAACAATACCAGTTGTTCTACACCCAGCGATCGCAATTGTTCCACTTTCTCATCCAAAGGTGTTAATAGGGTACGACGTTGGCCACTAAAAAATTCTTGGGGATGGGGATCGAAGGTGACAACTGTGGAGTATATAGATTTTTGGGGTGTGGGTAAAGTTGATGATTCCGTTAGATGATTAGGTAAGTCTTTTAATATTTTTTCACTATTATTCTGCCCATTTTCAACCCTTACCGAAGGCAAAATTGGTTGAATTACTCTTTGATGGCCAAGATGAACGCCATCAAATTTACCAAGAGCAATAGCAGTTGGTGTCAGTAGCTGTTCTGTTGAAGCAGCAACCCAGACAGAACTCCCATTTTGAGACAAATTTAGCACTTAGATTCTAGGACTTTAAGTATATTCTAACTATTAGTATTTGCTAACCTCAATTTTTTAGCAATATTTAAGGCTAAAATAGGTTTGACTGAATAAATCTGAAAACATCGCTATTAAAGGGTTTGAGAAGATTTAAAATTGAGGAAGTTCCAGCTTTTGAGGGGTAATAACTAAAAAACCCTACACTTGAGGTGAAATTTTTTGTGGGGTGAGCATCTTGTGTGGGGTGGACATCTTGCCAGCCAACAGCACACCTCATAACACCAAAAAGTGCTGTATGTCCCGGAAAATCTTGCATTTCCTTTTCTGTTTATCAGTCTCCCCTACATAGGATTTGCTGTAAGCGAAGCTTGCCGTTAGGCGTAAAGGTGTTTCCTTGGAGGCGAAGAGACAGGGAATAGGGGAAGAATTTAAAAAAAGCTATGTTTGACGTACATACTCAGTCAGCTTTCTACCCCAAAAATAAGTAAATTTTAAGTAAATTTTCAATTTATACTCAAATTTGGATGTCATCATTTAGTAATTGGTAGAGATTCAGACACTGAATCCAAAACAGTTACTTGGAGTATCAACCCTTCTCTGGCCATAATTGCACCTGGAAATTTATCCGCTGCCTGTTGACCTACATTGTCCAAGAAATCATCATTATGAGATGGATCATGATGAAATATAACTAGGGTTTTGACATTGGCAGCTTGAGCTATTTTCACAGCTTCTTGCCATGTGGAATGTCCCCAACCTATTTTGGGAGATTTGGGTGAATAATATTCATCATCTGTGTAGGTTGAATCATAAATCAAGACATCCGCATTCCGTGATAACCACAGGACATTTTCGTCTAATTTATCAGGGTAATGTTCTGTGTCTGTGATGTAAACTGCTGCACCACCACGCCAGTTAACTCTATATCCTACTGCTTCCCCTGGGTGGTTGAGATGTGCTGTTTCTATGGTGATATCATCAATATGGATTGGCTGACCTGCTTGAATGTTATTAAAATTCAGGTTAGCCTGCATGATTTGTAAAGGTACTGGAAAGTTAGGGTGGAGCATTTGGTCATTGAGACGTTGCTCAATTGTTGAACCATCTGGAGCGATCGCACCGTAAATGTTAAAGCTATTACCTTTAATGAATGCTGGGGTAAAAAATGGAAACCCTTGCACATGATCCCAATGGGAGTGAGTAAAAAAGATATGGCCTTCTACGGGCATTTGAGACAAAAGATTTTGTCCTAGAACGTGAACTCCTGTCCCACAATCAAAAATCAGACGTTTACCCCCCACTTGCATGGCAATACAAGGTGTATTACCCCCATAACGGACGGTATGTGGACCAGGACAGGGGATGCTACCCCTAACGCCCCAAAAATGTACTGTAAATTTGTTCTCTATCCTAGACATGAGTGTTGATTGCTGGACTGAGCGGGCGATAAGTCAAAAAAATGTTTTTTATATTTTTCGGTCTATGCTCTCTTATCATTTCGATTATAAAGTACCTGTTGGTAATAAAGCATACTCTGCTTGAAATTGAGCTAAATTGATAGTTCTGTTTCCTAATTTCCGGTTTTTGTTACCAGTATATTCAGTTGGTGCTGCTTGATGAAACGTTATAATTAGTGAAACACTATACGGTAAAACTCGTAATTCACCGGAAGTTTTTCGTGTTTAATGATTCTAGAGCAACTCCTATTTTAACCTGGAATTATACGCCAGAGTGTGTTTAATTTAAACTAAATTATCAGCAAATACCGCAAAAATTTACGGAAATTTAAAATCCCAATTAGATAATTTTTGCAGTCCAATGGCGTGAGTCAAGTTGTATTGCAAGGGAGTTATACTAATAAAATTCTTATGAATAACTTCTACATCAATTGGCACATCCACAGATACATTTAAGTCTGGTGGTGGTTCTACATCTTCTAAGATTTCTCCGGTTAGCCAATAGTAGGTTTTTCCACGAGGATCAGTGCGCTTATCAAAAACATCTGTATAACGTCTGATCCCTTGTCTGGTGATGGTAACACCGCCTATTTCTTCCCAGGAAACCGCAGGAATATTGACATTGAGTAACATTAAATCTCTGACAGGTTGTGCAGCTATTTGATCAACTAAGAGCTTGGCAAATTTTGCAGCTGGTTGAAAATCTTTGTGAGAATAGCTGGTTAAACTCAGAGCAATACTAGTTATACCCTCTATCATACCTTCCATCGCCGCAGAAACAGTACCAGAGTACAAAATTTCCGTACCCAAGTTTGCTCCTTGGTTAATTCCCGATATAACTAAATCAGGGGGAGAGTCTAGTAATGCCCACAAAGCCAATTTTATACAATCTGATGGTGTACCGTCGCAAGCCCAAGCTTTAATGTCTGGATGAAACACCCCCTCTACAATTTCTGCGCGAATGGGTTGATGTAGGGTCAGTCCGTGACCCGTAGCGGATCTTTCTCTATCTGGACAAACCACACTAACTTCATGACCAGCTTCTGCTAGGGTGTTAGCTAAAGTGCGAATACCCAAGGCAGAAATGCCGTCATCATTGCTAATTAGTAACTTCATCGGTAATTTTTCATGAATAATTGGTTCTTGGTTATGCCTATTTAGTAATTAGTAATAAGTTAAAATTATTTTGTCAGTGTTTTTGGTCACATATACAAGAAAAATATTTTTCATGGTTGATCAGCTTTTAAACTGGTAGACAGGGAACATACTTTAACTTTTACCATTGACTCGTTTGTGGCAGATTGCTAAGGTGAATTTTCCTGAATCAGTTGTTATTGCCCTAAGCAGGGATAGGTAAAAGACAACAGTAGACTATCACTATGTTTGAGACATTCTCATGTCCTCACTAGATCATTTAGAGCTACAGTTGTTGATATCTTGCCACTAACCATTAATAACTGATAATTACTTCATAACTGATGACCATTGACTAACTAATGACTAGTAATTTAGAGGATCAACTTTTAGCATTGCGGCAGGAAGGAGAAGCAGCGATCGCAGCTGTGGAGACTCTGGAAGCTTTAGAAGAATTGAGAGTTAACTATCTGGGTAAAAAAGGCCAACTAGGGGCGCTTTTACGCAATATGGGTAAACTGAGTGCCGAAGAACGTCCTAAATTTGGAGCGATCGCCAACACTGTCAAAGAAGCTTTACAAAACAGTCTTGACCAGCAACGTGCCACCTTAGAATCTGCTAAAATTCAGGCACAGTTAGAGGCTGAAACTCTAGATGTCACCATGCCTGGTATTTACAGACCTCAAGGTCGGGTTCATCCCCTCAATGGTATCATTGACCAAGCTTTGGATATCTTTGTGGGTCTGGGTTATACTGTGGCACAAGGGTCAGAAATGGAAACTGACTACTATAATTTTGAAGCCTTAAATACTCCCCCTGATCACCCCGCCCGTGATATGCAGGATACCTTCTATTTGCCAGATGGTAATTTGCTCCGAACTCACACCTCATCGGTACAAATTCGCTATATGGAAAAGGAAGAACCACCAATAAGAATTGTCGCTCCTGGTCGAGTTTATCGTCGAGATGACGTGGATGCTACTCACTCCGCGGTTTTTCATCAAATTGAACTGTTAGCAGTAGACGAAGGTTTAACATTTACTGACCTCAAGGGAACAGTTAAAGTGTTTTTACAAGCTATGTTTGGCGACTTACCTATCCGTTTTCGTGCTAGTTATTTTCCCTTTACAGAACCTTCTGCGGAAGTAGATCTACAGTGGAACGGTCGTTGGTTAGAAGTCATGGGTTGCGGTATGGTTGACCCAAATGTTTTAAAATCTGTGGGATATGACCCAGAAATTTATACTGGTTTTGCTGCTGGTTTTGGTGTAGAACGTTTTGCTATGGTTTTACATCAAATTGATGATATTCGCCGTTTATACAATAGTGATTTGCGTTTCTTACGTCAGTTTTAAAATCTAGTGTTGCTTGCTGAATTAGGGTATGAAAACAAGATTTAGGGAACAGGGAAAATTTAATCTTAACAAGCTATCCTCAAAATCTAAAATCATACTTGAAATCAGCAATACCTAAAATTTTGAAACGGTTAGCAATATTATTTGCACATTGAGTGGATAGGGTTTGCTGAAAAAGTCTTGTTGCGGAATTAAGGCATAGGCAAGATTTTTGTTTCTTGGATAAAAATTTTCAATTTTCCCTGATTTTCCATTTCATACTTTAATTCAGAAATACCTATCTTTTCCAAATTGGATCAAAACTCTATGTCTCAAGACAAGCAAAGGAAACAAAAAACAAGGAATAAACAAACAAATATATCTCAATCGTTTTCCCGTCCTACAATTGATCCACAAAATCAATCATTTTGGAAAGCGACAATTATCCAATTTTTAAAAGGAACTATTGGAGTTTTAGAAAATACTGTAGTTAAGTTAGAAACTAAAGAAAATACTACCACAAAAAATCCTAATTTTCTAGAAATACTTTTACAAAAATGGGACAAATTTTTACGAACATTTCGTTTATTTTTACCATCCAAGGTTTCTAATAACGTCTCTGATGAAGTTTTAACAGCAATTTTAGGTGGTATTGCAATATTTGTAATTGCCATAACTACATTTATTTTTATTCCTAAATCTACTGAAGTTTTAACTCCCTCTCAAGTAGAAGAAGTTACTACACCCACTCCCAAAATTGAACCCACTCCAGAAGTTGAACCCACCCCAGAAGTTGAACCTACTCCCGAAATTGAACCTACTCCCGAAATTGAAACTCCTCCAGAAGTTGAACCTATTCCAGAAGTTGAACCCATTCCCGAAATTGAACCTACTCCAGAATTTGAAACTACTCCAGAAGTTGAACCCACCCCAGAAATTGAAACCCCTCCAGAAGTTGAACCTACTCCCGAAATTGAACCCACCCCAGAAATTAAACCTCCCGAAATTGAAACCCCCCCAGAAATTGAACCTACTCCCGAACAAACTTTAACTGCTATGATCGAAAATCAATTAGCAGAAATTGCTGTCATAACTATACAAAATCAAGAAGATGAAAAAATCAATCTTAATTTAATAAAATATATTCAATCTGACTTACAAACCAGTGACTTAATAATTACCATTAAAGATTATTGGTATAACTTGGAAAAAAAAGAACAACAAAAATTAGCCACAAAAATATTACAGCGTTCAAAAGAATTAGACTTTACACATTTACAAATTATCAACTCTCAAAATAAGATTATAGCCCGTAGTCCCGTTGTCGGTAATGAAATGATATTTTTTAAGCAATAATTTCAGTTACCAGTTGTCAGTTATCAGTTATCAGTTACCAGTTATCAGTTATCAGTTATCAGTTATCAGTTATTAGTTATCAGTTATCAGTTATCAGTTGTCAGTTATCAGTTATCAGTTGTCAGTTATCAAAAAAAATAATTAAATATAAAATCTCTTCTTACTTCTTACCTTCGTGTCCTTCGTTACTTCGTGGTTAGTTTATCTTCAATTTTATTTAAGAGTGAATTTTTAAATTGAAAATAAACAAAGACAAAAATTAAACTCTTTATCCCAAAAATAACCATCAAAATTTTATCTTCAAAAATAAATATGTTGCAAATTGGATATAATCAGATAAAATGTATAATTTATTAGTTATTTAATGACAGACTCTGCCTTGAGATATATATGACCAATACTTACACCGTTGAAATTAACCACCAAGGAACTACTCATAACTTACAAGTTCCCGGAAATGAAACTGTATTATCTGTTGCAGAAAAAGCAGGTTTAGATTTACCAGCTTCTTGTCACGCAGGAGTATGTACAACTTGTGCTGCATTGATCACCGAAGGAAAGGTAGATCAATCTGAGGGTATGGGTGTAAGTCCAGAATTACAAGAACAAGGTTATGCTTTACTATGTGTTGCTAAACCTCTTTCTGATTTAAAAATTGAAACAGAAAAAGAAGAAGTCGTTTATCAAAAACAATTTGGTAAAGATTAGGTATTAGGTAATTGGTAGTTGGTAACCATAGCATATGATTGCTTATTATAGGACTTACGAGAAATATCTATCAAACCCTAATTTCTCTAAGTCTTCTGTGTCTGGAGTGATTCGTTATTTCTATACTTATACGTAAGTCCTATTTTACTAATCACCAATTCCCAATTACCTCACATAACCTGTATTCTAGAAATTACAAATTATGAGGATTTAGATCATGACTACTCATTTTATTACTGCTGAGATTGATGTACAAGAAACACCTACAGAATTACAAAAAACAATTGAATCTGAACTGAAAAAACAAGGTGAACCTTTGCGTTGGGCGGTTACTGCTGTAGATGTAAAAACAGAAAAAGTTACCGTAGAAGGTGTCGTGACAACAGCGAATGCTGAATAATTAGGGGTTGCTAAAAGGTAGGGGACTTTCTTGCAGGAAGTAGGGAGAGAATTAAAAACTTATTTTCCGTCTCTCGAAGTTGAAAAAGTGCAAGATTTTTTAGTTATTACCCCTTAAAAGCTTGCACTTTCTCTATTCTAAATCGCCTAAAATTCTCTACCTGTAATGTTTTCAAATTTATTCAACTTCTCCTAATTATTATTAAATTTATTAATAATTAAATCTTGTGGGGTGGGTATTTTGACTGCCAGAATTATACAAATTAAATACAAAACAGCTTATTCCTAATTCAATAATTATGAAAAAACCATATACAGCAGTATTAATTATACCAACTGGTATAGGTGCATCTATTGGTGGTTATGCAGGTGATGCACTACCTGTCGCTAGAGCAATATCACAGGTTTGCGATCGCCTAATCACCCACCCGAATATTTTAAATGGTGCAAGTTTATATTGGAATATTCCTAACTCTTTATATGTAGAAGGATACGGTTTAGATAAATTTGCCGCTGGGGAATGGGGTTTACGCCCTGTTCATAGTAACAGAGTAGGTTTACTTTTAGACCAAGGAATAGAACCGGAGTTAATGCTCAGACACCTGCAAACCGCTGATGCCGCTAGAGCCACATTAGGATTGAATATTACCAATCACGTGATTACAGATGCACCACTGAACGTAGAATTACGCATTTCTGAATCTGGTGCAAGCTGGGGAACAATAGGCAACCCAGACAGCTTATTGCGAGCCGCAGAAAAACTGATTCAAACAGAGAAAGCTGAAGCGATCGCTGTAGTAGCCCGTTTTCCCGATAATATAGAAGAAGAAGCCAGCCAAAATTATCGTTATGGCAAAGGTGTAGATCCTCTAGCAGGTGCAGAAGCCGTCATCAGTCATCTATTAGTGCGTCAATTTAAAATTCCCTGCGCCCACGCTCCAGCCTTGGCATTAGAACCACCAGATCCTCATGTATCACCTTTTGCAGCTGCTGAAGAAATAGGTTATACATTTCTACCTTGTGTCTTAGTTGGACTGAGTGGCGCTCCTCAATTTATTCTGAGTAGAGAAATTAGTAATTCTTTACAAGCAGATATTTGGGTAGATCAAGTTGATGCTGTTATAGTACCAGAAAACGCTTGTGGGAGTAGTGCCTTACTAAGTTTAAGTCAAAAAAAATGCCAAATAATCACAGTTACAGAAAATAAAACTTTGATACAAGTTTCTGCCCCAGCATTAGGAATAAAATCCATACAAGTCAATTCTTATTTAGAAGCAATAGGTATCCTAGTCGCTCATAAAGCAGGTATTAATCCTCACTCATTAGTTAGACAATGAAAGAATAGTTTAAGGTGTAAATAATCATACAAAAAAGTACATTTTAACCAGGAGAAAACCTTCATCCTCACTCATAACTCCTCATCAGTACCCCAGCAAAATTAATTCCACATATTGATTGAAAACCAAAATTCCCATATTTCTTGACTATTCCCTGTTCCCTCTCCCGAATATAAAATTTATTTTGCACGACTAAGTAGAAAGACGGTAAAAACCAAAGTATGTAAAGAAAAGTAAATTAACCAAAAAACCTCTTCTCTTTTGCCTTTTGCCTCTAGCCTTGTCATCATGACAATTTTTAACGCCTACCTACTTACTTAACTGACAACTGACAACTGACAACTGATAACTGACAAAAAGCCTGTGGTTGAACAACAAAAACAAAAACCAGAAATTCCCAATCTCTCCCGCACACAAGTTCTTGTAGCTATTGGTGCGACAGCAATTGTTTTATGGATAATAGCCAAATTGTGGTTACGTTTTGGCAATGTTGCCCTATTTAGATTGTATTGGTCGCCAATAGATTTATGCTTAGGACTAGGATTGGGTTTGATCATCACTCTATTAAGTGGTTTAGCTTATCGCTTTTTCACACCCTATCGTCAAAGCGCCGATCATTATCTAGAAATGATACTAAAACCCTTAGCCTTACCTGACTTAATTTGGTTAGGGTTATTACCTGGGTTAAGCGAAGAATTATTATTTCGTGGTGTGATGTTACCAGCATTAGGAGCTAATCATTTAGCAGTAATTGTCTCCAGTATGTGTTTTGGAGTGTTACACCTAAGTGGTGTAGAGCAGTGGCCTTATGTAATTTGGGCAACTATTATCGGCATCTTTTTAGCTTACAGTGCTTTACTTACAGGTAACTTATTAGTTCCGATTATTGCCCACATTCTCACAAATATCCTATCCAGCTACTTTTGGAAAATTCGTTCTTCATAATTGCAGCAAAAAGTTACCTGTGGAGATTAGGGAATAGAGAACAGCGAACAGGCAAGAGTTTTGGATATCTGTTATCCCAAAAGTTCTCGAAAGTGTAGAGTCTAAATGTACAGTTTTCAACTCTTCAGAGCAAAAAAGTTCTCTTCTCTCCTCACCTCCCCACCTCCCAAAAAAGATTACACCCAGAAATTTAAAACATTTCCGGGTGTAAACACTAGACTTCTCAAAATTCCCGATCTTGTAAAAACGCTTGTGAATTTGCTTTTGTTTTAGAAATCATCCAGGAATTGACTCAGACGACTAATAACAGGATCAACCTCTTGAGGTTCAGGATCGGGGGTAGAGGGGGAATTTGCCACCTCCACAGACTGTACTACAGGGACTGATGAAGTTGAATGCTGAGATGCAACCCCTTGATTGACCATGATTGCCAGTTGTGCGACTTGTTGAGTCAGTTGCAGGATCTGGCTTTCCATCGTTTGTAAACGATTGGACTCCTTAGCAAAAAAACGTTCCTCAAGGTCAGCTATTTGGCGTTGCAACTCACTAATTTGGTATTCAGTGGGCAATGCCGCTGTATTTGGAGAAGGTTGTACAGATTCCGGTACACACAAAGCTTTCCAAAGAGCTTCTTTACAAAGGTCACTGAAAGTTCTTTCAGGCTGTGCCTCCAAATAGCTTTCTACCTGTGCTAACAAGCTCTCATCTGCAATTTCTGGATTGAAAGTGACTGATTTAACTACCTTTTTTGACCATTGGAACATCAGTTTTATTACCTAGCTGCGCGACTAGCAGACAATTGCGCCTCCCCATAAATATACTGCCCTAGAGCGTTAGCTTGACGGGAAGGAGCAGCTAAATGGGCATTTACATGAGCTTCTTTAAGTAGACGCTGTACATCTTCCCAGAAAAACTCACCACCACCACCGGTGATAATTACATCTGTTACCCGTTCTGGTAACCAAGCTAAAACGCGAGCGCAAATGTCTCGTGAAAATTGTTCAGTGAGGTTAGGGAGAAAATCATCTAAGTTAGTGGGTTTACTAGCACCTTTAGGACGATAAAAACGTTCCCCTTTGGGTTTATTTACCGCAGAAATTAACGCTAAAGATTGACTATCAGCACCTTCAATTTCCTTAGCTACCATTTCGTAAAAACTGCTCATTCCGAAATCTTCACTTTGAGAAAGTCCTCTAGCAAAGCGGAAATTATCTACCATGAGTAAATCAATGGTTTGGTGTCCGATATCAACTATCCCCACAGATACCTTAGTGAAATCAGGCATAGTGGTAGCTTTGGTGGGTTGTGCTTCAGACCACAGTAAACTGCCATAGCCCTCTGGCATGACCCAAACTTTAGTGATATTTAAAGAGATAGTTTCACCACGGAAATTCATAACATGAGGTCCGGTGATGAGACTGATTAACTGAGCTTTTTCTTTTTCAAACTGATCTAAAGAAAGGAAAGGTAAACCAACGATTACAGAAATCTCATCTTTGAACTTAAAGTAACCAGCAGATGCTAAAACCTTAATCAAAGCGTCTTCTACTTTAGATTTGCCGACTCCCAAGTTAGCTCCAAAATCAGCAGCTAACTGACCTACAGCATATCCATTACCTTGATATTCCAGCCATAAGTCCATGAGGGGATCAGTCATTTTAGATTCAAATACGCCACCTCGTATTTCTTCCATTGTCATTTGTTTGACGTTGGAAGTAATGAATGCTACATTTCCTGGTTCGCGGCTCATGCAAGTTTTGGTGGAAGTTCTACCTAAATCAACACTGAGAATGTTTTTGCCTGATCCTGATCCCCCTACGGGTTTATTTTGATTGTTGTTTATGGGGCTGGGAGTTGCTGTAACTCTATTCATGGGAATAGCAGCGGCATTAATGGGGTTAGCGACGGGTGGTTGTTCTGTCATGAAAGCTCCTGTGTGGTGACTTAACTGTAAAAAGTTATCATGCCTATCTTACAAAAATGTCATATCAGAAAAATTTTTGCTTGGGTCAAGTGTAGCTAGAAATACGTCAAAATTTATTGTACGCGATCGGAAATTATTAATTAGGGTTTGCAGCAAAAAGTGATTGGTGATTGGTGACTGGTGACTGGTGATTGGTGACTGGTGATTGGGAATCTTAATTTAATCAGTAATTAATTAGGGTTTGCAGCAAAAAGCTATCTGTGGAACTAGGGAACAGGGAAAAGTTTCAAGAGTTAGTCAGGAAAGAATTTTTACCTAAAGTGCAAGGTTCAGAAACTGCTGATCCTCAAATATCTTGGACTTTTTTGATTTCGAGAGATTGAAAAGTAGTTTTTCAGTTCTCTCCCTGCGCCCTGCACCCTGCACCCTGCGCCCTGCACCCACGAAAAAAACTTTTACGCTTCACGGCAAACCCTACTTTTAAACCTCCTGGTTGATCATGAATGGTAGTGACTTCTGCCAGTAACATGATCAATTCAGAAGGTTTTGGAAAGAAATTCAATGTTTTGGAATCATCAGTACAGATGAGGAGATAGGATATGAAGTATAAGGAATCGTAAACTCTTTTTTCTATACTCCTACACTGTGATTAATACTCTATTGTTAGACTGTGGGGGTTAAAGACTGTACTCTAGATGCTGATTCCCACTCCAATGGATTCCAAACCCTATCTTCTACAGCCATCTGTTCAATTAAACTAGCTAATCGCAGAGCTTTTAAAGCTTGTTCACCGCCAACGGAAGGCTGATTTCCACCATGAACACAGTTGACGAAGTGTTCTAATTCCGCACTCAGAGGTTGGATATTACTAGTATAAACTTTTTCTATGAGACCATCTTGTCTGTAAAGTACCTGACGATGGTCATTTTGGGGATTGAGATTTTGACGATGAATCAAGATTTCGTTTTTGAGGAAATCTGCTTCTGTAAAGGAATTTTTGCAATGAGCAACGATACGACGAATTTTGCGGTGAGTTACTTTACTAGCTGTGAGAGTGGCGACAATACCATTGGCAAAACCCAAGGTAGCAGTCACATAGTCTAAATAACCTGAATCAAGGGAACGAGTACCGTTGGCGGTTAATTTCACCACTGGAGAACCAGCTAGTTCTAATAACAGGTCAATATCATGGATCATTAAATCTAGAACCACGGAAACATCGTTTGCTCTGGCAGAATAAGGACTCATGCGATGAGCTTCTAACGCCAAAACTTCTTCTGTTTTCAGGACTTGGCTGAGTTCTCTAAATGCAGGGTTAAAACGCTCAATATGTCCCACTTGTAAAATACATTGAGATTCAGCCGCGGCGTTTACTAGAGATTCGGCTTCGGAAATGCTGGCTGCTATTGGTTTTTCAATGAGAACATGAATTCCAGCCAATAAGCAATTTATACCGACGGCATAATGTAACCGTGTTGGTACTGCAATACATACAGCGTCTACATGGGGCAGTAAGTCACAATAATCTTCAAAAAAACGAACTTTATACTTACTAGCTGTTTCTAAACCTCGTTCTACATTAATATCCGAGACTCCCACTAGTTCCACATCTTTCATGGAACTAAGTACACGAGTATGATGTTGCCCCATATTACCCACACCAATCACGCCTATGCGGATCGCTCGTGGCTGGTTGCGCTGTGAATGTAGATTTGGTTCTGCCACTGATATGCTATTTTGCACTATTATTTTCTCCTCAACCACCAAATTTAATGACACTACGGTCGTTGGCATTTATACTGAATTACCAAGTGCAATCCGTCTAAAACCATCCAGATGTTAACATAGTGGTTATATTTATGAAGAATTTCAAAGTTTATATTCAGTTCCCACTTTACTGTTAATTTTTGGATGGGTAGTTAAAAATTGCACTCTGGTGTGTAGTTAACACATTAAAAACGTGTCTTTTGCTTTAGTAGACAATCCTTATCATAACTACATAAAAGTCATTAAGTGTAACTTGGGTAATTAGTAATTATGATGACCACTAAATTTTAAAGAGATAAATAAATTACATTCTTCTTTCAGTAAAATTATCAATGAGTGTAGCTTTCTACAGGATGATCTGTAACAATGTTGCTGTGGATACTATAAATTGCTTTTTTCATTTTGAATTTAATTTTCTATTTGTTGCATTTTGTTGATTGTCTCACCTTTTGGTTGAAATTGGTGTTAGTGATTTTTTGAGATTTTGTTCTATTATGAAAGCTGTAATTTTGTTGTCTGGTGGATTAGATTCGTCTACAGTTATTTATCAAGCTAAAGCGGATGGTTGTGAATGTTACGCAATTTCTTTTGATTATCAACAGCGACATCAAAGAGAGTTACAGTCAGCTAGGCTAGTTGCTAAATCTGTAGGGGTTGCTCAACATCAAATAGTCAATTTCGATTTGCGTCTATGGGGTGGTTCAGCTTTGACTGATAATGGGATCGCATTACCTCAAGATCGTTCTATTGATGAAATGTCTGAAAATATTCCAGTTACTTATGTTCCTGCCCGGAATACAATTTTTTTAAGTTTTGCTTTGAGTTATGCTGAAACTATCGGTGCAGAGCGGATATATATTGGTGTTAATGCTTTAGACTACTCTGGTTATCCTGATTGTCGTTCTGATTATATTGAAGCGATGCAAGAAGTTTTCCATTTGGGTACAAAACAAGGTCGAGAAGGAAAAGCTATTCAAATTTTTGCACCACTGATTGATTTGAAAAAAACAGAAATTATCCAACTTGGTAATCAATTGAATGTTCCTTGGGAGCTAACCTGGTCTTGTTATGCTGGTGGTGAGCGAGCTTGTGGTGTTTGTGATTCGTGTCAGTTGCGTTTAGCTGCTTTTTCTGAATTGGGTATGGAAGATCCTGTGCAGTATATGTAGGGTTTGCAGCAAAAAGTCTTGTCGTGAAGCCTAAGAGGCAGGGTGCAGGGTGCAGGGAGAGAATTAATATCGTTTCCGAGTGTATCGGTATTATTCCTTGAATATCGCTTTGTTTAATATCAATATCTGTGGGGAATATATATTATCATTTCTGGGGCAACCACGGCGGGTTTGTCCCTAGGTGAGGAAAACATATCATTCTGATACTAACGCATTTGATATGACGTAAGAAGAAACACATAATTGCCATAACCCTTTCTCCAATAAAAATAGATATGGCAAATACTGTCAGGATTTACGCAGAAGTTATGGAAGAATGAACCACGAAGGACACATTAGCGGAGCTTCCCGAAGGGATAGAAAACGAAGATAAGAGGGTTGCAGAGATATTTTGCGTAAGTCCTCACTGTATTTAATCCTGTATTTTGAATAATGTTAATTCGTGAAAATTTATCTGCGAATCAAAAGAGAGAATATTCCTGATTTCAAGCCTCTTACTTCAGCCAGAGGTACTGACAACTGATAATTGATAACTGATAACTGATAATTGATAACTGATAACTGATAACTGATAACTGATAATTGATAATTGATAATTGATAACTGATAACTGATAACTGATAATTGATAACTGAATAACTGAATAACTGATAACTGAAATAATCTAAACCCTATCCTCTACCAAATACAGTACCTAAAGAACGTCCTATATTTTGAGGCTGCATTGCATCCATTGCGGCGGTAGGTTCATAACCACAATGCACCATACAGTCAGCACATTTAGGATTACCGCTACTGTGTCCATATTGACTCCAATCGGTTTGATCTAACAATTCTTGAAAAGTTTGATAATAACCTTCATTCAATAGATAACAGGGTTTTTGCCATCCTAAAACACTGTAACTAGGACTCCCCCAAGGTGTACATTCATAGTCTTTTTCACCAATTAAAAAATCTAAAAACAAAGGATTATGATTAAAGTTCCAATTCTTTTTACCGGCTTTATAAGGTGCGAGAATTTCTCTAAATAAAGCACGGGTTTGTTCGCGTTGTAGGAAATGATCCTGATCTGGTGCCCATTCATAACTGTAACCAGGAGAAATCATCATTCCATCTACACCTAATGTATCTAGGAAATCGAAAAATTCCTGCATTTGTGTGACATTACAACCTTCAAAAATAGTTGTGTTTGTAGTAACACGGAAACCTTGAGATTTAGCCAATTTAATTGCTTGGACAGCAGTATCAAAAACTCCTTTTCTATCTACACATTGATCATGCCATTCTCTCATCCCATCCAAATGAACACTAAAAGTGAGATAGGGAGAAGGCTTAAATTTGTGCAGACTTTTTTCTAGTAATAAACCATTAGTACACAAGTAAACATACTTCTTGCGATCTACTAAACCTTGGACTATTTCATCAATTTGTGGATGTAATAAAGGTTCTCCTCCAGGAATAGAAACTACTGGTGCGCCACATTCTTCTACTGCGGTAAAACATTGTTCTGGGGTGAGATTTTGTTTTAAAACTTCTGTAGGATGTTGGATTTTTCCACAACCAGAACAAGCTAAGTTACAACGAAATAAAGGTTCTAGCATTAACACCAGTGGAAAACGTTTACGTCCTAAAAAACGTTGTGTCACCAAATACTTACCAATATCTATTGCTTGTTGTAAATTAATTGCCATTTCGCTAACACTCCTCAGTTTTAAATAAATTAGTTGTCAGTTGTTACCTGTCACCTATTGACGTAACCATTGCTAACAAACCAGTCCACCGCGTCGTTCAGTGCTACTTTCACAGGAGACTGGGGTAGACTTAATTCACGGATGGCCTTGGAAGCATCATAATACATTGGTTGCTGTGCCATGCGAACACCATCTATGGGAACTGTGGGAGTTTTGCCGATGGGTGCAAGAATTTTTTCTTCTATCCAAGCAATGCTTAATGGTAAAAAACTGGGAACGGATACCGATGGTGGTTTGATGCCAGTTATTTCGGATAGGATTTCTAGTAGTTGTTTAAGACTGAGATTTTGATTACCTAAAATGTAGCGATCGCCTGATTTTCCTTTTTCTAAGGCTAATATATGTCCCTGGGCTACATCTCTAACATCAATGAAGTTCAAACCAGTATCTACATAGGCTGGCATTTGTTGCCGTAAAAACCTTAAAATGATATCCCCTGTGGGTGTGGGTTTAATGTCCAATGGCCCAATGGGACTACTAGGATTTACTATGACTATATCCTGTCCTTGTTTGGCCGCGGCGATCGCTACTTGTTCTGCTAAAAATTTGGATTTTTTATAGTCTCCTACCAATTTTTCTACTGGACTTTGATGACTTTCATCGGCAATTTTGCCATTTTTACCTACACCAATGGCTGCGACTGAACTGGTATAAACTGTGCGTTCTATTCCTGCTTTCTGGGCTGCTGCTAATAAGTTTCTTGTCCCTTCGACGTTATGCAAATATAGTAACTCTCTATCTTTCTGCCACAAAGAGTAATGGGCAGCTACATGAAATAAATAGTTACAACCACGCATCTTGTCCACGATATTTGAGTCATTTAGATCACTTTTAACTATATCTATTTCTAACCCTTTTAGGTTTTTCAGGTTACTATTACCCCGTGCTAATGCTGTTACTTGATATCCTGCTTGTAATAGCGATCGCACGACATGAGAACCCACAAAACCCGTACCACCGGTCACAAATGCTCGCATTTCCTCACCTCTCACTCCTGAAAATGTTATTTTAATTATCCGTCAAAAATCAGTACACCTTCAGGTCGGTAAGTATGTCAAAGAATTTATCTTTTAGGTATCAAATTTTGTAGTAAAAAGTTATCTGTGGGAGGAAACAGGGAACAGGGAACAGGGAACAGGGAACAGTTTCAAGAATTTGATGGGAACGATTTTTCCTTTCAGCAGGAATTACAGCAGATTTCGTTCCTATGAGGTACAAATCATAACCATGAAACTCTTGTGGGATGGGCATCTTGTGTGGGGTGGGCATCTTGCCGGCCAACAGTGTACCTCACCAATATGAAATCTGCTGTATATGCCTGACGGCACGCTGCGCGGACAGCCAGCCGTAACATACTACCTTCACCCAAATCTCTCAGTTTTCTCAGATAACGCTTAACAAACCCTCAGTTATTCATCACAAGCTCTTCAGTTTCATCACCGATATTAGTAATCAAGGAAAAGAAAACTACCAAACACAAAACTTGAAGGAGCAATAACCATGAAATTCAACAAATTAGCTGGTTTAGGAATCACATCAATTGTCTTATTCGGTAGCTTTGGACAATTAGCTGTTAATCCTGGAGTTGCAGAAGCGCGTCCTGCACAGGAAACTACTATTCTTGCCAAGAAATCTCAATCACTAATTGCTTCTGGTAGCTTTGTTACCGTAGAACAAGATCACCCCACTAATGGTATAGCTAAAATTGTTAAGGTTAATGGTAAGCGTTATCTCGAGTTTGACAAAGCTTTTACTACAGCACGAGGACCAAAAGTAAGAGTAGTTCTCCACCGCAAAAACAATGTACCTGTAAATCTTAAAGCGAAAAACTACGTCACAATTTCACCACTCAAAAAGTTTGATGGCACTCAACGTTACGAAATTCCAGCGAACTTGGATCTAGATGATTTTAAATCTGTTGCTATCTGGTGTGAAAGATTTAATGTTACTTTTGGTTATGCTCGTATGCAAAAAGCTTAAATATGGTTTGCAGCAAAAAGTGATTGGTTAACAGTGAACAGTGAACAGTGAACAGTGATAACTGAAAACTGGTAACTGGTAACTGAAAACTGGTAACTGAAAACTGAAAACTGACAACTGATAACTGATAACTGATATGACTAATATTAAATGCGGGCAATATGCCCGCACTACATACAGGAGTTTAATTTAACTCTCTTGTTACTCAACTATTGCTTGTTGAATCCATTGTTTTAATGTGTTGACAACTTCGTTAATAGCTATTTCTTGTGATTCACGGGTTGCTCGTTTGACTACTTCTACTTTACCGTTGGCGATCGCTCTACCGGTGACTATTCTGAAGGGTATACCAATTAAATCGGCATCTTTGAATTTTACACCTGCTCGTTCATTACGATCATCAAGTAAGGTTTCTACACCTACTTTATTCATATCTGTGTAGAGTTGTTCAGCTATTTCTACTTGTTTAGTATCATTGATGTTGGGAATACAAATAATGGCGTGATAGGGTGTGATCGCTATTGGCCATATTATCCCATCTTGATCGTAGGACTGTTCTACTGCTGATTGGGCTAACCGAGAAACTCCTACACCATAACAACCCATCAATAATGGTTTTTCTACCCCTTGTTCGTTGGTATAATTTGCTCCCATTGCTTGGGAATATTTTGTTCCTAATTGGAAGATGTGACCTGCTTCTATACCTCTTGCAGATTTTAGGGTTTGGCTTTGATCATGTACAGAGCGATCACCTGGCCTAGCTTTCCGAATATCTACTGTAAAAGCTTCCTCATCTGGTAGTTGAATTTGCTCACCCCAATTTGCTCCCACTAAGTGAAAATCTCTTTCGTTTGCACCAGTGATAAAATTATTTAACTCTGCGGCTGTTTGATCAATATATCTGAGAAATTTGGGAATCGGATATTGTAACTGCAAGCTTCTAATTTTCGCAATTGCATCCAACATTATTACTTGAGCAGGAATATTAGATGTAGATGAATTAATTTTTCTTTGAATTGCTTCTCTGACATCAAGCAGTTGATATGATGGAGATAATGGTAAATTTTCAAGAATGCCATCCAATTCTTCCATACTTATTGCCAATTCTTCATTAAGCTCTTGCCTAGTTAAACTACGATTAGCAATATAATCATTAGGTAAATCCGGGCCAAGATAGCCAACAGGTAAAGATTTTGTTGACCATATATTTTGATCATTAGTATCAGAAACAGTTAATGATATGACTGTTGAAGTTCTCCCATACTGATCTTTTACTTTTGATAATTCGTTCAGCAACTTAACTTCATTAACTTCTTGATCACCGCGAATACTTACCAGAACTAATAAAGTATTATCATTAGCACTAACTGCCTTATACAAAACATTCTTCACAATTTGGGTAGGAGAACATTGTAAATAAGCACAGAGTTTGTCAATAGTTTCTGTTTCCGGAGTTTCCCGCTTTTCAAAACTTGTAAAAGGCGAAGTTTGAGTATCCCCAGGTAAAGAAACGGCCTTTTCTACATTTGCTGCATATTTACCATCTTCTGTGTAGAGAACCTCATCTTCTCCAGCATCTGCTAAAACCATAAATTCGGTTGAACCAGAACCACCAATAGCACCAGAGTCAGCTTCTACTGCTCGAAAAGCTAAACCACAACGACGCAACATATTATGATATGCCGTATACATATCTTGGTATGTTTGCTTTAAACTTTCCTCATCTACATGGAAAGAATAACCATCTTTCATGATAAATTCTCTCCCCCGCATTAACCCAAACCGAGGGCGAATTTCATCCCGGAATTTAGTTTGAATTTGATATAAGTGTAGCGGTAATTGACGATATGAACGGATCATATCACGGGCAACAGCGGTCATTACTTCCTCATGGGTGGGCCCTAAGCCCAATTGTTGTTCCCTTCGATCAATCAGGGAAAACATAATTCCTTCAGCTTTAGTATAGGTATCCCATCTTCCCGACTCCTTCCATAACTCCGCCGGTTGTATCTGTGGTAACAAGCATTCCTGTGCGCCTGTAGCATTCATTTCTTCCCGTACTATCTGAGAAATTTTTTGTAAAACGCGCCACATTAAAGGAAGATAAGCATAGACACCACTACCGATGCGACGGATGTAACCTGCGCGGAGTAAGAGTTTATGACTGGGAATTTCGGCATCTGCTGGATTATCCCTCAGTGTAACCAATAACATTTGTGATAGTCGCATCGTTTTTTTCCTTTACCAATAATTTGTTTATAAATTACCGAATAAAAAAGCAACAGGTAATTCTATAAACATTTTGTATTTTCCAACAGTTGTAATTTTGTATTACTTTTCCTCCATCTTCTTGACGCTTTAGTGTCAACCACCTGACTGGAAGTGAGAAAGATGTAAGCTAAAAGTAGAGACAGAATATATATTTTATGTCAAGTTGTCATGAAAGAGTCTAATTTTAGTAATAATCAGGATTTTCTCAGACAGTGTACTACCTTAGCGGCGATAGTTGGCGGTTTTGCTGTCAATGTAATATCCAATGTTGCTCCCCTCAATGGTATGAGTATTGGAGAAATTTCTAACTCTTTATTCCAGGATGTTTTGATTATTCCTGCTAATTATGCTTTTATTATCTGGGGTTTAATTTACCTAGGTTTGTTTGCTTTGGGAGTTTACCAATTTCTTCCTAGTCAAAAAGCAGATCCAGATTTGCGTAAAACTGGGTATTTGTTGGTAGTTGCTTCTATTTCCCAGTGTATTTGGGTTTACTTATTTTTATCCAGATTTTTTGGAGTTTCTATTTTAGCTATGTTGGGAATTTTAGTCCCTTTAATTATGATGCACCGACGGTTAGAAATTGGTGAACAACGTGTTAGTCGAAATAAAAAGTTTTACGTTCATTATCCTATTAGTATATACCTAGGTTGGATTAGTGTTGCAACTATTGTGAATGTGGCTTGTGCTTTATCTTTCAATAACTGGAATGGTTTTGGTGTCAGCGGGGAAATTTGGACTGTAATTATTTTGATAACAGCCGCAGTTATCTCTGGTTTTATGGTGATTAATTATCGGGATCTCCCTTATACAGGGGTTACAGTTTGGGCGTTTTTAGCAATTGCTGTTAAACATGGAGATAATTTTCTGATCACAACTGCTGCTTTGGGTTTAGGAATTTTGCTAATTATCTTGATGTTTATGAAGGGTTTAGGGAATACTAATTCTGTGTAAATAGGGCTTGCTGTTAGCGGAGCTTGGCGTTTAGCCATAAAAGTGATCTGTGGAGAATAGGTGACAGGGAATAGGGAATAGGGAATAGGGAACAAGAAACAGTTTCAAGAGTTGGGAAGAAAAGAATTTTTACCAAAATAGGACTTACGCAGAAGTTACGGAAGAATGAACCACGAAGGAAGCGAAGGAAACGAAGTTAAGAGGTTTTGAGAGATATTTTGCGTAAGTCCTACAAAAGTGCAAGGTTGTCAAGTGCTGATCCTCAAATATCTTGCACTTTTTGAATTTAAAATAGCCTAAAACCCTTTACCTATTAAGGTTTTATATTTATTCAGCAACCCCTAAATATATGTAAAATTTGAGTATAATTGAAAGTAGATAAATACAGATAAAAATAAATATGACTCAGGGTAAGATACTATTTTCATCGGGAAGTTTGTGGGAAAAAATTGCACAAACGACAACTCATGCTTTAAAGTGTGGAGCATTGAAGTCTATTCCCACAAATTTAGAAATTATTGAAAATGAACAAGTTAAATTTATAGTCAGAATTTTAGCAAATTTAACCCAGAAACAGGCTGCTAAGGAGAAACAAGAGAGAAAAAAGCAGGAAACCGGTAAAGAGTTTAATCCTTTTTTACCCTATGAACAAGACTTGTTTGTTACTGATATTTCTCAAACTCATGTTTGTATTTTAAATAAGTTTAATGTTGTTGATCATCACTTACTAATTATTACCCGTGCTTTTGAAGAACAGGAAAGTTTATTAACTTTAGAAGATTTTCAGGCAATGTGGGCAGTTTTAAATGATGTGAATGGTTTGGTATTTTATAATGGTGGAAAATTAGCAGGAGCAAGTCAACGACATAAGCATTTACAATTAGTACCAATTCATGAATACGAAATACCAATTACACCATTACTAGGAAAAGCTAAATTTAAAAATGGTATTGCAACTATCCCTGGACTACCTTTTTTACACGCTTTTACAACTTTGTATCCTGATGAAAGTCCAGAAATGACCTTAGACAAATATTATGCTTTACTAGAACTGGTGAATATTCAGGCGATTGATAATCAAAAACAATCGGGAGCATATAATTTTTTAGCCACACGAGAATGGATGTTAGTTGTACCACGTTCTCAGGAAGAATATGAGTCAATTTCAGTCAATTCTTTAGGCTTTGCTGGCTGTTTATTGGTAAAAAACTCCCAACAAATGCAGCTAGTTAAAAATGTTGGAGCTATGAATATTTTAAAGAAAGTTGCATTTTCTGTATGAGACTACACTTAACTTTATAAATCATATTTTCTTCCTCTGCGATCTCTGCGCCTCTGCGGTTAATTCCTTGATAAATAAGGGAACAGGGAACAGTAATAACTGAAAACTGATAACTGAAAACTGAAAACTGATAACTGAAAACTGAAAACTGAAAACTGATAACTGATAACTGATAACTGATAACTGATATTTATGCTTGCTTTGCCTGACGATGATTTGCAGCTTGCACTAATAAAGATTCGGCAAAAGCTATAGCCTGATTTGCAGATTTACCACCTGCTAATTGAGCTAATTCCTGTTTTCTAGTGTTTAAATTATCCAAACTAGTAACTCTCACAACTGTACGCTGTTCAGTATTACCGTTTTTATTAATTACTTGTTTTTCCACACGAAAATGTCTATCGGCCATTGCTGCTACCAATGGTTGATGAGTTACACACAATACTTGTTGATTTTGGCTGAGTTGATGTAATTTTTCAGCGATCGCTTGAGCAACTCTTCCAGATACTCCCACATCAATTTCATCGAATATCATTGTTTCTGCACCATCATTTCGGTGGAAACAGGCTTTTAAAGCTAGTAAAAATCTACTCATTTCTCCCCCGGAGGCAATTTCTGTTAATGGTTGAATAGGTTCGCCGGGGTTAGGACTAAACATAAAGGTAATTTTATCTGCACCTGTAGTGCTGGGAGCAATGGGGGTAATTTCTATTTGAAATGTAACTTTATCCATTGCTAAAGGTTTGAGTTCAGCTAATAAATGAGACTCTAAATCAGTGGCTGTTTTGATTCTTAATTGAGTTAGCTTTTGACTAACTTGGTGGAGATATTGTAAGCAAACCTGTTCTTTTTGTTCTAAGTTTTCTATAGATTGTTCTTGGTTATTGAGTTCAGATAGTTCTATTTGAATTTTTTCATAATAGGCGATCGCTTCAGTTAAGGTTGGCCCATATTTACGACAAATTTGTTTTAGTTCTCTGAGTCTTTCTTCTACTTCTGCTAGTCTTTGGGGATCGGCTTCTAAACTTTCTCCATATATACTAATTTGTCTGCCTACTTCCATGACTGTGGCGACTGCATCTCTGACTAATTCTAAAATTGGTTGTAGTTGAGAATCAAATTCTACAATCTGATTTAATATACTTTCACTATTACCTAATAAGTCTGCTGCTGTAGGATATTCTGCATCATTTTGATATAAAGATTGATAGATTTTATAACTCATTTGTTGTAAATCAACAACGTGATTTAATCTTTCTCTTTCCTGGGTTAATTGTTCTATTTCTTGGCCATGATCAAGATTTGCTAAACTCAATTCTTGTACTTGATAGGTGAGTAAATCTAATTGTTGTAAACGTTCTTTTTCGGAAATTCTTCTCTGTTCTAGGGTTTGATGTGCTTGTTGATATGCACTAAAAGCTACTGCTACTTCTTGTCTTTGCTGCATTAAAATATTACCACCATACAAGTCTAACCAATCTCGTAAATGAGCAGATTGGCCTACTTGTATAGTTTGCCCTTGAGCAGTAATTTCTACAAGGTGATCGCGTAAATTACTCATGATTTGCCGATTTACCAATACTCCATTTACCCGTGATCTACTACGTGTATTACCGTTAGTAGTGGCAATTTCTCTACTAATGATCACTGAGTTATCATCTAGTAAGTCTATTTCTTGGCTTATCAACCAAGCAGTCAAATCAGGGTTTACACTGAATGTTCCTTCTAGTAAAGCACGATGTGTTCCAGTACGAATAACGCGACTAGAAACTTTACCACCCAACACTGCATCAATAGCATCTAGAATGATTGACTTTCCCGCGCCGGTTTCCCCTGTTAACACGTTCAACCTAGCACCAAATTCCAATTCTAATTTATCAATCAGGGCGAAGTTTTCAATTTTCAGGCACAATAACATCAGGCCAAAATCTCCGTGAGGGTAAATGCCAGATACTTGACAATTTTATCCCTATCTAGCGAGTAATTTACATGAAGGTAATAAACTTTATTTAGGTAATAGATTCTACTAAAGCCTGTTTAAATGCTGCTGCTGATTGAAAATGAATACGGGGTTTTTCCACAAGTGCTAAATCTATTACCTCTGCTAAGTTAGTAGGAATACTTGTATCACGCTCACGAATAGGTACAGGATCATTCTGTAATATATCTAACCAAGGTTCTTTACCAAAGTCACGGGGCAAACATCCGGTTAACATATTATACAAGCAAGCTGCTGCTGCCCAGACATCTACATCAGGCTTACTTTCTCTCAATTTTAAAACTTGCTGACGAGGAATAAAAATAGGTTCACCTTCTTGTTTTACCTTTGTCAAAGTTTGCCCACTTAAACCAGCTAAATAAAATGATTTAGCTAAACCATAATCAGCAACTTTAGCTACTAATTTACGATTATTTGTAGACAAGAAAATATTATCAGGTTTTAAATCACGGTGCAGTAAACCTTTGCCTTTACTCACATTACCATCAGCTAATTTCATATATGGAACTTCTTGGTTATGGGCATAATCTAAAGCATCTAAAACTTGTACAATTATTTCTATAGCTATAGGTATTTGTATTTTACCGCCCAACTGTTTCATGAGATTACAAACATTTCCTAGTTTGTGATATTCCATCAAAATCAGAAATACATTTTCTGCATAACTATAATTCAGTACATCTACAAGATTGGGATGTTTTAAAGTTTGCAGATTTTCTATCTCCTGGGAAAAATTTTTGATGCGTATCTCATCTTCTGCAACTGTAGGAATCATAATCTTCAATGCTGCTGCTTGCCTAGTTTTAATGTGTTGTACTAAATAAACTTCCCCAAAACTAATTTTCTCAATCAATTTAATTAATTTATAATTTGATAGTATTTTTAAGTTTTCATTATCTTGATGAGCTAATTGAATTAAATTTTCAGCAACCGTGGATATTTTCTGATTTTCAGCATTCTTTAGTTTGGGCGGATAATTTATACTACCAAGTAAAGAATTTTGAGCATGAGAAACAGCTTCTACTTCGGCTTCAACTGTAACCTTTAAAACCAAATCTCCCAAAATAATTTCATCACCATCTTTTAAATCATATTCAGGAAATTCTGTAATACTAGCATTTTTACCATTCAGGTTACTGTTCCTTTGACCAATTTTTTGACTATTAATATAAGTACCATTTAAACTACCTAAATCTTTTATTTTAATTTCTGGTGGATTAATATCTAAGACGCAATGATAACGAGAAACACCCTGATAAAATTCATCCTGTATAGATAAATGACAATCGTCACCTCTACCAATAAGAAAATTAGCACGTTGTTCAAATGTATAAGTTTTTCCCGATAATTTACCAGTTGTAATAGTGAGCGTAATATTAGATTGCATATAATCTACTAGTCATATATAGATGCTATATATTATACATTATAATCGTATTTTTGCCTAGATAATTCGGATCAAATTTTAGCTGATAATTAGTGAATTACTTGTGAATAAAATGCTCACATTTTTATAAATGAATGAGTAAACATATTGACTTTTTAATACTTGTAATTTACGTATAATAGGTTGATTAATTATTTATGTCGGTAAGTAACAGGTGACAGTTTTAGAGAGTTAAAAATATCTCTGTAACCCTCTTATCTTCGTTGTCTATCCCTTCGGGAAGCTCCGCTAACGCGTTCTTCGTGGTTCATTCTTCCGTAACTTCTGCATAAGTTCTGCATATTTAATTTTATAACAAAAGACCTCGACTTCTACTAGAAATCGAGGAATTGATAATTAATAGGAGGGTAAAATTACGCGAGATTTAGCAGTTCAAAATAATTAGTAAAAATCCTATATGTAACATCAATTAATGTACAGCATCACGAGTTAACTCTGCATTTATAGGCTTAATTAGGTAAATTTTAAGCATATACCAGACTATATTCATAAGCACAGGAATTTTCTTGAAGAACTTCACAATTCCCAATTCTTTGCTACTCTTGAGTTCAATTAATTTCTGGTTATAGATAGCACACTGTTCCAAATACCAGAAGAAATAAGGGTGATTTGTATTCAAAATCACAGGAAAAGCTCTCGCTGCGGTGTTGTTAGTTTCTGTAATTACTTGAGTATTGTATTTTCGGGGATGAATTCCTAAAATTTCATAGAAATTTGCCCTTTCAAAGACTGTCATAGTGTGGGTAACAAATACAGTTAAAAGGAAAAAACGTACCCATAACCTTGCTTTCCAATTATTCCACAATTGAGGTTGGGAACGTAACAAAGCTTTGAAAAAGTCTCCATGTCTGTTTTCATCCTGACACCAGCTTTCAAACTTTCTAAATAAAGGATAGAACTGGAATTCTGGATTGTTTTGGATATGACGAAATACCAAAATATAACGCCAGTAACCTATTTTTTCCGAAAGATAAACTGTGTAAATTACCCATTCTGGTGGGAAGAAAGTATAGGTACGATTTTTAGTTAAGTAACTTAAATCAAGAGACAAATTAAAATCTGCCATTGATTTATTTAAAAATCCAGCATGACGAGCTTCATCTCGTGCTAGATATGCAAAAGCTTCTGATAACAAAGGATTACTTTCTTTGAGACGGCGAGATAGTTCTTTAAAGAGAAGAAATCCAGAAAACTCAGAAGTACAAGAACGTTCTAAAAAGTCAATAAAAGCTAGACGTTTTTCTCCTTGAATGTGATCCCATGACTGTTTAAATTCATCATCCCGAATAAAATGATGGCGGTTATAATCGGCTTTTAGTTCATCAATTATCGCCCTAATTTCTTCTTCATGAGCAGAAATATCCATTTTAGCCACAGCATCAAAGTCTGTGGTATAAAATCGAGGTGTTAATAATGTTTCTTGCACAGGTGCTTTAACACCAGGTTTTAATAAATCAACTGGGGGAGTATCCAAAGACTTGACCATAATTATCCTATGAATTTTACTCTCGTAAAAACTATATAAACATAATTAGTTATTTATAGTCATCAGTTAAAATATGGAAAATATTTTGTACGAAATTATCTAACTTACTTAAGTTTTAAATTATTAGAAAGTGCGACTTTGCGTGAATAATTACTCACCGAATTTTAAAGAAATATAAATATATTTATATCTATAAGAATAATGATAGTTAAATATTTTGTAAGAGTCAAAATAGCCCTATTATTTCTTAGCAGTTGTATTTGCTATAAAAATTAGTGGCACACTCCATGAACCCAGAATAGCATTTTCATGGTTTACACCGACGGCAAACTGATAAACAAGTCGGTGAAAATGTCAAATCCTTGCGCTCGAAAATTAAGGAATAAACAATGAGTAACAATTTAGCTCTCAAATTGCGTTCTGGTACTCAACAAGCTCATACAGACGCAGAAAATGTTGGTTTTATGAAATGTTTTGTTCAAGGTGTTGTAGATAGAGAATGTTTTAGTAAATTTTTGGGTAATTTGTATTTTGTTTATAGTGAACTAGAGGATGCAGTTGATAAGCACAAACAACATCCTCTAATTAAAATTATGTATTTTCCAGAACTAAATCGTCAAAGTTATTTGGAAAAAGACATGACATTTTATCATGGCAATTTGTGGCGTAATTTCCTGCAACCTTCACCAGCGGCTAAAAATTATGTTGCTCGTATTAGTCAACTGTTTAACCATGCACCTGAATTATTATTAGGTCATACCTATACTCGTTATATGGGTGATCTTTCCGGTGGACAAATGCTGCAAAAAGTTGCCCAATCAGCATTAAAACTTTCAGGATTTGAAGGAACTGAATTTTATAACTTTGATCAGATTCCAGATAAGCAAGCATTCAAACAGAAGTATCGTCAAGCGTTAGATAGCTTACCTATTGATGATACCACTGCTGATAAAATTGTAGCAGAAGCAAATCATGCTTTCTATTTGAATATGGAGATAATTAAAGAATTAGAACCAATTTTAATTCAAGCTTTAGGTCACGCTACATATAATGACCTAGTTTGATAGTATTCTCTGGGGATAAATACCTGGTTAATTGCGATAATTCCTAGATATTTTGTTTCAGGTTTTATAACTGGAACTTACAAATTCATTCTTTGGCATTTTTTCTATAATTGAATGCCAAATTTACAACAATAAATTGGGAATTTATTCATATTTAGGGTTTGCTGAAAAAGTCTTTGCTTGAGGATTAGTGACTAGTAATGATGAATTATAAATATTGAAAATTTCAATCACTAAAACTATTTCCTCTTCCTAGATGTTACTTTCTTCAGTCAACCCTATTTATTCCCAATTTCACATTTCATTGAATAGTGACAATTACTAGACAAATACACAAGTAAATTGGAGGCTTTAATGGTATTTCTATTACCTGGTGTAAAATTTGATCTTGATCTGATTAAAAAGTATGATACTCGCGCTCCTAGATATACAAGTTATCCCCCAGCGACAGAATTAAAGGATACATTTACATTTGCAGACTTTGAAGTAGCTATCACTAATTCTAATCAACGTCAAACACCCCTATCTTTATACTTCCACATTCCTTTTTGTCAGAGTGCTTGTTATTTTTGTGGTTGTAATACTGTTATTTCTAATAATAAGAATATTGCCAAACCTTATTTATATAATTTAACTCAGGAAATAAAAAATACCGCTGAATTGATAGATACAAGTAGAAAGGTATTACAAGTTCATTGGGGTGGGGGTACACCTAATTATTTGAATCTCAATCAAGTTGAACTACTTTGGAACAAGATTAATCGTTATTTTTCTTTTGATCCACAAGCGGAAGTTTCTATTGAAATTAACCCCCGTTATGTTGATCGGGAATATATTCAGTTTCTGAGAGATATTGGTTTTAATCGGATTAGTTTTGGGATTCAAGATTTTAATCCCATAGTTCAAGAAGCTGTTAATCGTATCCAACCAGAAAGAATGTTAATTGATGTGATGGATTGGATTCGAGATGCTAATTTTGATAGTGTAAATGTAGATCTGATCTATGGTTTACCCCACCAGACTTTACAAACTTTTCGGGAAACTGTCAAAAAAACAATTGATTTAGATCCTGATAGAATTGTGGTGTTTAATTTTGCCTATGTTCCTTGGATGAAACCTGTCCAAAAAAGAATTAATCAAGATGCACTACCAGGAGCGGAGGAAAAGTTAGATATTCTGAAAATGACCATTGAGGAGTTAACAGATAACCAGTATTTATTTATTGGTATGGATCATTTTGCCAAAAATAATAATGAGTTGGCCATTGCTCAACAAAATGGTACTCTCAAACGTAATTTTCAAGGATATACTACTCATGCAGAAACTGAACTTTTTGGTTTTGGTTCTACTTCCATTAGTATGTTGGAAGATGCTTATGCTCAAAACTATAAAGGTTTAAAGGAATATTATCAAGCAGTGACAGAAGGAATTATCCCTACCAGCAAAGGCATTAAATTAACTCCCGATGATATGATCAGAAGGGATGTAATTATGTCTATTATGTCTCATTTCCAGTTAAATAAATCAAACATTGAACGCAAATATCATCTGGATTTTGATAGATATTTTGCCCAAGAATTACATGAACTCAAACCCTTAGAAGCTGATGGACTAGTGAATTTATTAGCTGACGAAATTCAAATCACTGAAATTGGGAGATTATTAGTCAGAAATATTGCTGTTACCTTCGACACCCACAGTCGAATGAAAGGAACAAAATTTTCCCGTGCAATTTAAGTAAAATAAGCTGCTAGAAAGTAGAGACTTTTTTTGGTCTCTACAATTGAATACTTAGGGTTGACTGGAAAAGTTAAGGAAACAGGGAACAGGGAACAGGGAACAGGGAACAGGGAACAGTAAGCAATGACAACTGATAACTGATAACTGATAACTGATAACTGATAACTGATAACTGATAACTGAAATGAAACTCTTTTTCTAACTTTCCTTGATTGATTTAGCAATTACTCCTAACTGCAAACTTGGAGAAAAACTACCTTCTTTTTTAATCCTTTTGATTTCTGCTTCTGAAATTCGTAAGTTCAATTTTTGCGCTAAACATTTGACTGTATCTCCTCGATCAATTATGCCAGCAACTGCACCAGCAGGTGATAGTATAGTCACTTGAGTTAATTGTTCATCTTCTAATTTACTAATCACTTCTGCTAAGGGTGTAGATTCGTTGACAGTCGGTATACTATCTAATGAATGTACGATTGTTTGTAAAGTTGTAGTTTCCCATTCACTTCTTTGGGTTGTTCGCAAATCATCAATTTTTACTAATCCTCGATAACGTCCATCAGATGCAGCAAAATAAACTTGTTCAGAAGATGTGTCTAAAAGATATATATCTGCAAATTCTCTTAATGATTGATCTGCGTCAACTACCCGAAAATCACGACTCATTGCATCAGCAGCTACTAACTTTGATAAAGTTTCCTGTACTGTGGTGACATTATCGTAGGTGTTAGCATTGCGAATTGCAAACCATCCTAAAAATACTATCCATAATCCTGTAATTAATTCTTGGGTTAAGAAATCAATTACAAATCCTAGAGCGATCGCACTATAACCTAAAATTTTACCTGATTGTGCGGCCCAATGTACTGCTTGAAAACGATTACCTGTCAATTTCCATATTGCTGCTTTTAAAACTTGTCCACCATCCAAAGGTAAACCAGGAATTAAATTAAATAAAGCTACTACTAAGTTAATTCTGGCTAAATCTCTTACCATTAAATTTAATAAGGTGTTTTCATCAGTAAAATTAGATCCTAAATTTAGTAAAATGAACAACAATATACTAACCGCAGGACCTGCAATTGCTACTTGAAAAGCTTTTCCAGGAGTTTTTGATTCTTCTTCAATAGCTGCAATACCACCAAAAAAAAATAAGGTGATAGAATTGACTTTGATTCCCTGAGATTGGGCAGCTAAACTATGTCCTAATTCATGTAATAGTACAGAAGTAAATAATAGTAGTGCCATGACTAAACCCGCACTCCAAGCTATTAAATTTCCCCATTGTTGATAAGTAAAGCCAAAGTTTAGTGTTGCTAAAGCTACAATTACAAACCATAAGGGATCTAAAAATAGAGGAATACCAAATAAAGTTCCTATTTGCCAATTTTGATTATCTTGCATTATTTCTATTTATCTAACTACTCTTCTTATCCACCCAAGCACACTAATTCTTGATTTAAAACTAGTAGGACTTACGCAACTAGGATATTTCTCTGTTCGTAGTAAGCGATTTATCGCTTATTTTTGGCACTAAAGTGCCTACTACAGACTGAAATTTAGACTTTCCGTGTGACACTTGCGTAAGTCCTAACTAGTTTAGGTGTAATTTTTTCTTATTTATAGGATAAACAATTTATTCCAAATAAGTAGTGATGGAAAATAAATAAATTGCATAGTTGCAAAAAACAGGAAGTAGGGAACAGGGAACACTGACAGTTCTCAGTTCTATTTTGCTAAAAGCATAAAATTGCGGTAAGTAGTTTTTAACTTTACCTACCGCTGATATTGGAATCTCTTGAACAGAGATGATTAAATTTAACTTATAAGCGACCGATGTTAGTCAGTCCTAATACAATACCAATACCAATCACATGACCAAAAGCCATTGCACCAATAAAACCTGCTACACTAACGGGCAATAAAGGCATTTGGGGTCCTACTTTGGGTGCTTTACTTGCCAAACTGAGTAAAAGTACCACCAAACTACTCGCACTGATGATGATTCCCACTGTAGGACTCCACTCAGGTGTTACGGGTACGGATGCTGCGGCTAGTAAAATAGATGATAACAAAATTTTTTCTCCTACAATGCAAAATAAATCTAAGTCTACAAAATTATAAAATTACCTAGGGAAAAGCAAAAGATTTTTCCTACGATTATTGTATTTTTGTAATTATTTTTAATTTACTACACTTCAATGCGAGTCAAAATTTGCGGTATCACTCAACCACAGCAGTCTCTAGCGATCGCTAGTCTTGGAGCGACAGATATAGGTTTCATCTGTGTTTCAAAATCACCACGCTATGTCACAATTCAACAAATACAAATAGCCGTAGAACCACTACCCCGTAAAATTAATAAAATCGGTGTTTTTGTTAATAGTGATCTGACAGAAATTCGTCAAGTAGTTACTGCATCTGGATTAACTGGTGTCCAACTACACGGAGATGAACCACCACAGTTTTGTTCCCAACTGCGTCAAGTTTTGCCCAAAGTGGAAATAATTAAAGCTTTGAGAGTTCGTAATTTAGAACATTTACAGACTACCTATCAATATACGGATGTGGTAGATACACTATTACTTGATGCTTATCATCCTCAACAACTAGGAGGAACCGGTCAAACCCTAGACTGGCAAATGTTACAAAAATTTAAGCCTTCTCGGCCTTGGTTTTTAGCTGGAGGACTCAAACCAGAGAATATCACAGAAGCATTGAGTAAATTACATCCTGATGGAATTGATCTTTCTAGTGGTGTGGAAAATTCACCAGGTGATAAAAATTTGGATCAAGTCGCTTTGTTATTTCAACAGTTGAAGTCTATCAATTTTTAAATTAGTTAGGGTTTTTGGAATAAGTGTTTCCATGAAGATATAGCTGTAGTCAGGTTGCTTGGGACATTAGATAGCCTTTAATTGTAAAGATTGGTAAGGGTTTAGCAGTGCATCAATATTTCCAAACTTCTTATTAATTTGACGCAAAATTATATTTTTCTCTCTGGCTAAACCTCTTTCAATTCCTCTTTCAATTCCTCTTGCAAGACCTTTTTCAATTCCTTCTTCCATCCAACTGGTGACAATTTGCATAACTTCCTCATATTTGATTACTACCGGAAAAAATAGCTCTATAAATTCTAGAAAAAAGGTAGATATTAATTCTTTAAATAATCAATCATGATCTATATTTTCTGCCATATTTTAAATAAGTAAATGGATTAATTATCATGTCTAAAATTTAACTAAACTCAGGGTACTGGATGAGATGTTCAGGTGCTTGAATGCACTTAATTCATTAATAATCATTATCAGATACACAAATACCTTTGCACTTTATCCCATTGGTAGCTGTACGTTTACAATGAGGACATAATATTTTCTCTTGCTCTTGTTCTGAATTAGTCTGATTTTTATCCTTTGTGTTGTGTAGTTGTGAAGTCATAACTATTTAAAAAACTCTAACTATATAAATTGTAACGTTTTATTAACCAATATTCAAAATATCCTATCTCCCGAAAAATCCCTAACTTCATCGCCAGAAAATTACCACAAGATGTTAAATCTATTAAGGTTGATTCCACAAAAAGTAAGATGAAAGCACAAGTATTTAGAGGCGTAAACCAGTTATTCTACGAAGACATCCCAGTACCTGAACTGGCCGCAGATGAAGTTTTAGTACAAGTGCGAGTTGTAGGTTTGTGTCAGTCAGACATCAAAAAAATTCGTTACCCTCTCTATGAACCACCCCGTATATTTGGACACGAAACCGCAGGAACAATAGCTGCTGTGGGTGCTGAGGTAACAGGGTGGAATGTGGGACAAAGGGTAGCAGTGATGCACCATATACCATGTATGCGTTGTTCCTATTGCTTGAATGAGAACTTTTCTATGTGCGATGTTTACAAAAATATCTCTACTACCGCAGGTTTTAACCCTAGTGGTGGGGGTTTTTCTGAATACGTAAAAGTACCAGGTCACATTGTTAAAAATGGTGGATTGATTCCCATCCCTGACAATATTAGTTTTGAAGAGGCTAGTTTTGTAGAACCCACTAACTGTTGTTTGAAAGCAGTCAAAAAGGCTCAAATTGCACCAGGACAGACAGTATTAATTACAGGGGCAGGCCCTATTGGTTTAATGTTTATTATGTTAGTAAAGCATTTTGGTGCTAAAGCTATTGCTACTGATTTACTACCATCTAGGATTGAAAAAGCATTAAGTGTAGGAGCAGAAGCAGCTTTTGATGCGCGTGATTCTGATTTACCTGCTAAAATCCAAGCTTTAACTGGAGGTTTGGGAGTTGATGTCACGTTATTAGCAGTTCCCAGTGACAAAGCATTTTACCAAGCTTTAGACTGCACTCGTAAAGGTGGAAAAATTCTCTTTTTTGCTGAGTTTCCTGATGAATTAGAAATACCCATCAACCCCAATATTCTTTACCGTCGGGAAATAGACTTAATGGGTAGTTACAGTTCATCGTACCGACTACAAAATTTATCAGCGGATATAGTCTTTAATCGCCGCATTGACGTGAAAGCTTTAATTAGCGATCGCTATCCTTTACAAGATTTATCAAAAGCCGTAGATCAGGCGATCACTCCCACCCCAGAAACCTATAAGATCCTTATTTACCCATAAATTACTCATTATTCATTACAAGTTAAGGAGAGGGAATAGGGAACAGTTAACAGTTAACAGGGAACAGTTAACAGTTAAGAACTACAGAGATTTTTATTTATTCCCAAAGTATCCAATTAATTTTGCCCAGTTACTTATCTATTTTCCTCCCCATCACCCCATCACCCCATCACCCCACCGCCCCATCAAAAAATGCTCATTCTCACCCTTTTAGCCTTATACGTAGCTTTTAACCTGGGAGCAAATGACGTTGCTAACGCAATGGGAACTTCCGTAGGTTCTAAAGCAGTGAGTTTAAAACAGGCAATTATTATTGCGGGGATCTTGGAATTTACAGGAGCAGTATTATTTGGACAGGGAGTAACAGAAACACTGGGTACACAAATTGCTCATCCTGAATTATTTACTGCTACACCTCAAACCCTAGCATTTGGGATGATTAGCGTACTGATTTCATCGGGTGTATGGTTGCAAATAGCTACATCATTGGGTTTACCAGTTTCCTCATCTCACGCTGTAGTTGGGGCGATTGCTGGCTTTACCTGGGTAGCATTGGGAATTACGGCTATAGATTGGTCATCTATTGGTTTAATTACTACTGGTTGGGTGTTTACACCTATTATCAGTGCAATTATTGCGATGATCTTTTACAGTCTCATTCAAACTTGGATTATTTCTCATCCCGATCCCGAAAAACAGATTCAAGAATGGATTCCTTGGTTAAGCGTAATTTTACTGAGCATATTTGGTGTTATTGTTTTACCATCTTTAACTCAACCACTCACTCAATTTTTAAATAGAAATCTTGGTTTCAATATTCCTCCCCATGATATTCCCATCTTCACAGGGGTAATAGCCATGATTGGATTAACATTTTATAGCTGGAAAAACTTACAAAATCAGATAACTAGCAGTCACAAATCACCAATTACCAACCCCACTGAAAAATTATTCGCTCGCTTCCAACTATTAAGTGCTTGTTTTGTGGCCTTTGCTCATGGTTCAAACGATGTTGGCAATGCGATCGCTCCCCTAGCAGTAATTTTTTATATTGCCCAAAACAATAATGTACCCAACAATGGCATCTCCATTCCTCTAGGGATCATGATCATTGGAGGTATAGGAATAGTTGCAGGTTTAGCAATATTAGGTAGGAAAGTAATCACCACCATTGGAGAAAATATCATCAAACTAGAACCCAGTAGCGGATTTTGTGCAGAAATAGCTACAGCCACTACCATCTTACTAGCTTCTAAAATGGGCTTACCTGTATCCACATCCCACGCCCTAGTTGGCGGTGTAGTGGGTATTGGCATAGTGCAGAACCTGAAATCAATTCAACTGCAAACACTTCAAGGAATCATCGCAGCTTGGGTAATTACAGTCCCCATGAGTGCTGTAATCAGCGCAATAATATTCAGTATCATCCGGATATTCTTAAATGTAAACTGAATTTTATGGAGATTCTTACCTATTAGTTATCATCATGAATCTAATACATCATAATATAACAAATTAAGTGAAATTACTGTTTCATAAATCAACTTTCATTGCCTAACTTCCAACTTCAAACCAAATTTTAGCTCATCAAAAGTAGTTGAATTTTGTAATTAATTATGCCTACACAGCATAGTTTTGCAGAATAACTGTCCATTGATTAAAATATTGTTCAAGGGACAATGATATATTTTATAGTTGTTGGCAGAATATTACTTTAATTCTCCACCTCAACGGAAACTGTCACACAATTTACATTTAGCATAAATTTGGTTTTTAATAGCCTTTTGGGGAAAGCGGAAGTCACAATAGAGGAGGTTGGTAGTCTCTCCGATAGACTACACCCAATATCAGACAGCCTCCATAAGCCATGAGAAAAGTTAATGGCAGCAAAGCCTTTTTGATTAGCCTTATGTGCTATGAGGCTAGAAACAGTTATCAATGAATAATCAATAGTCAACAGTGAACAAAACCAAGTTATCAGTCAGTAGTCAACAGTCTAAGAACTCCCAACTGATAACTCAATCTATCGTCAAGGTGTTAGAGGTTACAAACTAATGGGGCGACTTGAAAAGCGATCAGAAAACCAAAGAAGTAGAGGAGACTTGCCTAGAGCCGCAGAAAATGCTCTCTGGGATGTCGTTGAAGACTTAGAACATCTACAACAAAATTTTCTTCGCTCTTTACAAGATGATGTCAAACGGTTAGAAGTTGAGAAAAACAGTTTAGTTAGTGATATTCAAAGACTAGTAGAAGAAAAAGACAAACTACAGCAAACCCGACAAATTGCTGAACAGCAAGTTTTAATTCGTCAATTAGCAGAAGTTTTAGCCAAACATATATCTTCTCAACTACAATCATCACTTCACAATATATCTAACCAATCAAATCCAGATGGATCTTCTCATCAACAGGTACTAAAGTCAGCTGAAGCTACTTCCACCACGGCTAGTCAAATTAATGAAAATGTCAGCCAGATGTTAAATAATCTGGATGATACGGTAACGGTTACTTTAAGTTCTCTCCAGCAAGAACTGAAAAATTACCAAAGTAATCTTTCTCAGCAGTTGCTCAGAATGTATAGTCAACAGCAGCAAGGTGAGCAAATACTAGCTGAGTTTATTGACAGGTTTGAGGAAAAATTAGATCAAAGTAAAGCAGACAATTCTCAATCTTTGTTAACACCAGGTACACCGACAGTCTTACAGCATGAACCATATACTAATGGTTTTTCGGAAACCAGTTCACAGCAAATTGTCAATGAACCTATTTCGGTTCTAAGTCCACATCCGCCAGAAGTTGATAATTCATCAAATATGGCTGTGATTGTACCACCTATAGAAAAACCATCAGAGCCTGTTCCTGATGATAAATATACTTCTACTTCTACATCAGAAACACCATCAGAACCTATTTCTGTCCTGACGAATGACTTGTCGGTGACACAAATACCCACACCATCGGCAATGTTTCCTTCATCCACAGAGGAATCAGCTTCTAGCTCTACACCAGAAACACCATCAGAAACACCATCAGAACCTATTTCTGTCCTGACGAATGACTTGTCGGTGACACAAATACCCACACCATCGGCAATGTTTCCTTCATCCACAGAGGAATCAGCTTCTAGCTCTACACCAGAAACACCATCAGAAACACCATCAGAACCTATTTCTGTCCTGACTAATGACTTGTCGGTGACACAAATACCCACACCATCGGCAATGTTTCCTTCATCCACAGAGGAATCAGCTTCTAGCTCTACACCAGAAACACCATCGGAAACACCTTCAGAACCTATTTCTGTCCTGACTAATGACTTGTCGGTGACACAAATACCCACACCATCGGCAATGTTTCCTTCATCCACGGAGGAATCAGCTTCTAGCTCTACACCAGAAACACCATCGGAAACACCTTCAGAACCTATTTCTGTCCTGACTAATGACTTGTCGGTGACACAAATACCCACACCATCGGCAATGTTTCCTTCATCCACGGAGGAATCAGCTTCTAGCTCTACACCAGAAACACCATCGGAAACACCTTCAGAACCTATTTCTGTTATTAGCAATTCTGAAAAAAATAACTTAATAAATACCCCCCTAAAACCACAACCACCAATCAAACCATCTAATCAAAGATCCCGTTCTCGTAACTCTCCCAATTGGTCTCCAGTACAGATAGGTTTTCTGTTAGTGGTATTGTCAACAGTGATGTCTTCTCTCTACAACGTAGTTGTGAAAGCACTTTTTCATTCAGGCTCAAATTTACTAGGAAACTCGCCCACACAACAATTAATTCCACCAACCTTGGGCAATATTTTTTTCATCTTAATGTTGAGATTATTAGTAGTTGTGCCTTTGATGTTACTTTTATCGCCTATTTTACATCCTACAATTTGGCAAGACCTCCAAAATCTCTTCAATTCTGTAGGGAGAAAATCTAATCATAATCAAGCTCAGAAAAAACCAGTTTTGTTTTTATCAATAGCTAGTGGTAGTTTCTTATTTTTATCCCAAGTTTTGATTTATATTGCTATTAGTCGAGTTACTACTGGTGTAGCAATTTCCTTGTTTTTTATCTATCCGATGATGACTGGATTAATGGCATGGTTTCTATTTCGTGAACGCCCAAACATCTTCATTCTTAGTGCTATTTCTAGTATTTTTTGTGGTCAGTTATTAATATTATCTAGTTATTCAAATCCCCCTAGTAATATATCTTGGGGAATTATTTCTGGAATAATGTCCGGAATAGCTTTTGCCGTATACGTAATTCTTACTAGGTTGTCCGCTCCAAAACTGCATCCAGTCTCTTTTGCATTGATTAACTTCTCTACTATGTTGTTACTGAGCTTTATTTGCTTATTAGTACCCCTGCCAAGAAATTGGAGTGTATTAATTTCATCTAATTTATTGGAAGTAATTCTCAGTGCTTTTATGTTAGGTGTTCTCACTCTTTGCGGGTATTTATTTAACAACTTCGGTATTAGTAAATTAGGAGGACAACGTTCTGCTATCATTGGTGGAATAATTCCAGTTCTGACAGTAATTTTTGCTGGATTATTACTTCAGGAAAAATTAGACCTTCTGCAAATTCTGGGAGTTTTGTTAGTAACCGGTGGAGCAGTTGGTATTAGTCTCGCCAAAATGCAAAGTCTGGTAAAATCATCTAGTGCCAAAAATTAAATTATCAAGAAAAGTAAAAGTAAATATTCAAGTTGATAATTTAGCATTGACCTAAATCATTTTTACATTGCTCATTCTTGATCATTTTGGTGCTAAACTAGAAATAGATTCTCACAGCAAACAACCTCAGTAGTAGAAATATCTACTCACAGAAAAGAACACTTTAAACCCTCCATTGCTGACGATCACTAGTTATATCAATTACCTGAATCTCTATGTCGGTAATTGATACGAGCATTGGTAGGCAGGTTTTTATTTGTTTAAAGTAAAACACAATCAAACTTATTTACACTTTGACTCAAAATAATATCCTTAGAAATTTTCTAGGGGAAATACAATGATCTTCACTATGAGTGAGGACAAACTTTGCATTTGGGTGTATAATAGGGAATTTAGGTTTAATGACCATTTTTTCGTCAACGTAAAATTAATCCGTCTGTGAATATGACTAACGACATAGATCTGATCAAACGTCTTGGTCCAAGTGCGATGGATCAGATCATGCTATATCTGGCATTTAGTGCCATGCGAACCAGTGGACATAGACATGGAGCATTTTTAGATGCAGCAGCAACGGCAGCTAAATGTGCTATTTACATGACTTATCTGGAACAGGGGCAAAACCTGAGAATGACCGGGCATTTGCACCATCTAGAACCAAAGCGAGTCAAAATCATCGTTGAAGAAGTAAGACTCGCGTTGACAGAAGGTAAATTGTTAAAAATGTTGGGTTCTCAAGAACCACGTTATCTGATTCAATTGCCTTATGTGTGGATGGAAAAATATCCTTGGCAACCTGGAAGATCCCGTGTTCCAGGAACAAGTTTGACAGGGGAAGAGAAAAAGCAAATTGAGCGCAAATTACCAAAAAACTTACCAGATGCTCAGTTAGTCACTTCCTTTGAGTTTTTAGAATTAATTGAATTTCTACACAAACGTTCACAAGAGGAGTTACCAGCAAACCACCAAATGCCGTTAAGTGAAGCCTTAGCAGAGCATATCAAACGCAGATTACTCTACTCTGGCACAGTCACACGCATTGATTCACCGTGGGGAATGCCATTTTACGCTCTCACCCGTCCTTTTTACTCTCCAGCAGATGACCAAGAACGTACTTATACAATGGTCGAAGATACTGCTCGCTACTTTCGGATGATGAAAGATTGGGCAGAAAGAAAGGATAATTCTATGCGTGCGGTGGAAGAACTGGATATTCCCACGGACAAAATGGAGCAAGCGATGGAAGAACTAGATGAAATCATCCGTGCTTGGGCAGATAAATATCACGAAGATGGCGGTGTACCAATGATTTTGCAGATGGCATTTGGCAATCAAGATGATTAATACTTAAAAAAAATCGGTAATTTATCCTCTTGAATAATATTCTAGTTCTTAGCCAATGCCATCATTATGGCAAATCACAAGATAAACTATTTATCTGTAACCAAAGTTACTAAATTTCCATCCCCAAAGTCAAAATATATTTCATTGCTCTGACTAATTTTATAAATATGGCTAAATATGGCTAAATATGTCTAGAAAGCAAAGTTCTGACATAGTGGTAGCAGCCAGTAAATTGCTGGGGTGTGAAATTCTTCAGTCTGATAAATTGCCCTAAATGTAGTTTTCCTTAGACAAAAAATAGGGTAGACAACTTGCCAACCCTAAAAGATGATATGATCAAAACAGTTGGAAACAATAGATTATTTTGATGTCAATTAACCCGCTCCAAGATTGACAGAGAAGTCATTAGCGTCCTTACAGGTATTTAAAGAAACCATAGGATCTAAATCAATTTCTTTACGTAAGCCAACTACACACTGGGCAAAAGTCACAGGTAGTAAACTACGCCCACAGTAATTTAAAGTAGCTTGGTTAACTGCTTGTTGCGTACTTCTACTAATACCAACTACACATTTAGATAAATCCTCTTGGCGACGGCTTCTACGACAAGCAGTCAGAGCTTCCATTGAATTTATATCTGTATGTTTAGTTATTTGTGCGACGCAACCAGATAATTCTCGTGGCCTCAAGGCTGTAGCACAAGCTCTAGAGGCTGCATTTGCTGTTACTCCTGATTTCAATAATTGTGCTGCACAGGTACGGAAATCATTTCTATAGGAATCTACAATGGCTTGACTGGGTAGTATGTGAGTAAACAGTCCAGCTACTACCATTGTTGGTGCTGCAATTAACCCACTAATTCTTAGCTTTTGGCTTTTGATCATTTTTATTCTCCAAACACCCAAGGTTATGGTAACTTAGGATTTTCCTTGGTAATCCTCTGTTTCAGGAAGTTTTGTTGCTTTACAAAAAACTTTTACTAATTACCATAATTTTTATGTTATCTCTCTAGCTATTTGCAGCAAAGAATGTCATAATACTATATTTGGGTAAAGTTTAAACAGGATTATATAAAGGAAACTCATGTCCCGATATAGAGGGCCTCGCCTCAGAATTGTCCGTCGCTTGGGCGAATTGCCAGGATTAACTCGGAAAAGTGCCAGACGTGCCTATGCACCAGGGCAACACGGTCAAAACCGGAAAAAACGCACTGAATATGCTATTCGTCTGGAAGAAAAGCAAAAACTACGCTTAAACTACGGTTTAACAGAAAAGCAAATGCTTCGCTATGTCCGTAAAGCCAGACGTGTGACTGGTTCTACCGGAAAAGTGTTATTACAATTGTTGGAAATGCGTTTAGATAATACTATCTTTCGCTTGGGTATGGCTCCCACTATTCCCGCAGCACGTCAATTAGTTAATCATGGTCATGTTACTATTAATGGCGGTGTAGTTGATATTGCTAGTTATCAGTGTCGCCCCGGTGAAGTAATCGGTGTGAGAAATAGAGAAGCATCCAAAAAATTGGTAGAAGCTAACTTGCAGTATCCCGGTTTAGCTAATCTTCCTAATCATTTAGAGTTTGATAAAGAAAAGTTGACTGGAAAAGTCAATAGTTTGATTGAAAGAGAATGGGTAGCATTGCAAGTGAATGAACTACTCGTGGTGGAATACTACTCACGGAAAGCTTAACAGTCAGTTATCAGTTATGAGGAGTCAGGAGTCAGGAGTCAGGAGTCAGGAGTTTCAGCTAATGACTAATGACTAATGACTAATGACTAATGACTAATGACTGATAACTAAGGGTTGTTGAACAAGTGAACAGTGAACAGTAAACAGTAAACAGTGAACAGTGAAAACTGACAACTGATAACTGACAACTGACAACTGAAAACTGATAACTGATAACTGATAACTGATAACTGAAAACTGACAACTGATAACTGAAAACTGATAACTGACAACTGAAAACTGATAACTGAAAACTGATAACTGATAACTGATAACTGACAACTAACCACCAATTTGTGACATGGTACGGGTGTAAGCACCAACTGTACCTGAGTCTCGTTGTTGAAAGTTAATTTCTGATTTAAAGTTTAATAAATCTCTGACTTGTGATTTTAATTGTTGGGTACTGATGCCAGCACGTAAAGAATATTTTAAATCTATTTGACCTGCTTCATTTAATAAACAAGGACGTAACCAACCATCAGCAGAAAGACGAACTCGGTTACAGCGATCGCAAAAACATTCTGACATTTGACTAATAAAGCCTAAAGTTCCCTTTGCTCCAGGAATTTTAAATATATCCGCAGGGCCATTACCACGTATTTGTGATTCAGTTAAACCCCAACGTTGACGAATCTGATCACGTAATTGCGCTGAAGACACCCAACCGCGATCGCCAAATAAGTCTCCATTCCCAATAGGCATAAACTCAATAAATCGCACGTGCCAGTTTTTATCAATGGTTAAAGCGGCTAAGTCTAAGACCTCATTATCATTAACACCGGGTATGACCACAACATTTAACTTTAAAGGATCAAATCCCACATCATAAGCAGTTTGAATACCAGTCCAGACTTGCTGCCAACGTTTACGACCATGATTACCAATAATTTGCTCAAAGGTATCGGAGTCAAGAGAGTCTAGACTAATGTTAATTCTTTTTAATCCGGCATGATAGAGATTTTGGGCAATGGGAGCTAATAAAAACCCATTAGTAGTCATAGATATATCTTGAGTTTGGGGTAAATGGGCAATCTTGCTTACCAACTCAACCACTCCAGGACGCAGTAGAGGTTCACCACCTGTTAAGCGGAAGCGAGTAAAACCAAGAGGAATGAATACTTCTTGAATGAGAGTGATTAATTCTTCATTAGTTAATAAATTTTGTTGGAGAATATATTGTAATTCTGTCCCCTCTGGCATACAGTACAGACAACGAAAATTACAACGGTCAATTAAACTAATGCGGAGATAGTCCACCTGGTTCATAGTTGTTTTTACTTACAGATTCATTTCTAGACTATCGAAAAGATTCAGAAACTGCTCAAAAGAAGAATCATTTCCATTCAACTCTGAAAACTGTTCCCTGTTCCCTGTTAAGAGTTCCCTAGTCTCCACAGATCACTTTTTGCTGCAAACCCTATCTAAAAATTAGGAATATTTCCGATAACGATTGTGAAATTCATTTAACTAATTTTGGATTTATCTACTATAATATTTAACTGCTCATTGTTACTGATATTGAAAATTAGTGACAGTTAGTTGATTGCATACCCAACACAGCTTTATACATCGTGCCAGATACCGACTCCATGAATGACCTCGCTGCTGCGCTGCAACAGCCCGCAGACTTGGATTTTCAATTACCAGATCCTGAAGATGAAGAAATTGCTGAGTCTGAATTTTTACAGCAGTTAGATGTAGCTTGGCAAGTATGCGATCGCTTTGATTTGCAAACAGAAATTTGGCGTGGTCGTATTTTACGAGCTATTCGTGATCGAGAAAAAAAAGGTGGAGATGGTCGAGGTACTGGTTTCCTCAAATGGTTGAAGGAAAGGGAAATTAGCAAAAGTCAGGCCTATAATTGGATACAATTAGCCAACAGTGCTGATACTTTAATTGAAGATGGTAAATTAGACCCCTCAAAAGTTAATAATTTTAGTAAAAGAGCTTTTGTGGAAACCGCAAAATCATCTCCAGAAGTACAACAAATGGTCAGTGAAGCTGCCCAAAAAGGCGATCGCATCACCCGTAGAGAAGTCCGTCAACTCACTGATGAATGGACGGCTATGTCTTCAGAGTTATTACCTGAACCTGTAAAGGAAAAAGCCGCCGATAATAGTCTTCCGGCGCGCTATATTGCCCCTCTGGTGAAGGAAATGGAAAAACTGCCCGAACCTCACCAAAAGTTCTTACAACGGGAAATAGCAGCAAATCCTGATGTGGATACCCTGAAACAAGCAACGACAGAAGCCAGACAATTAGCTAAATATTTAAAATCGGCGGTACAGGTGCAAGCACTTACAGAAGAAGCGGTAGACATTGAGACTGCCTTGGAAGAAGCTCAAAGAATTGGTTGTTTAAGTATAGCTGCTGATTTAGTTAATCAAGCATCCCAGATGGAGCAAAGTATTGCTAAGTTATACATGACTTGGAAAAAAATCAGTAATTTGGCTGATAGGTTATATGTTGATACAGGTGCGAGTACGCCATGTTTGCGTTTCCTGCTGAGTTGTGTTGAACCATTGGGAGGAGAAGTCATGGAAATTCAACTCAGTGGTGCAACGGAACACACTGTGAGGCTACAAATTCAGGAAACAAATTAATGTGGGTAGTATTGGTGTGTGAGAACGAAGTTCGTAACCCACCATTATCAAGGGTTTGGTGCATTGTTCCCTATTGCCTATTCCCTAGTCTCCAAAGATCACTTTTTCAGCATCCCCTAAAATAGGATTACCATATATGTTACGTGATTTTACTAATCGAGAAGAATTAATAAATTACTTACGTCAAGAATTTCCCCAAGCGGCACAAAGAGATAATCACATCAGTGAAACTCTTGGTGGAAGGAAAGCAGCAGAGGAAAAACTGAAAAAAGTAGATCCCATTGCTTACGCAAAAACACGTAATTCTCTCACGGGATCAGTTACTAAACTATCACCTTATCTTCGTCATGGGGTGGTGAGTTTACGAGAAATTAGAGATTATTTTTTAGATCAAGTCAAAAATCCCGACGATGCTGGTAAATTAATTAATGAATTAGGATGGCGTGATTATTGGCAAAGATTATATATCAAGCTAGGAAAGGGTATTTGGGAAAACCAGGAAGAATACAAAACTGGTTATAAACCAGCAGACTATGCTGCAAAGTTACCTATTGATATTGTTGAAGGTAAAACTGGTATGGTTTGCATTGATAATTTTAGTCAGGAGTTGAGGGAAACGGGCTACTTACACAATCATGTTAGAATGTGGTTAGCGGCTTATATTATCCATTGGCGTAAAATTCAATGGCAAGCTGGAGCAAAATGGTTTTTACAACATCTCCTGGATGGTGATCCTGCTAGTAATAATATGTCCTGGCAATGGGTAGCCAGCACTTTCAGTCACAAACCTTATTTTTTCAATCGGGAAAATTTAGAACGTTATACTAAAGGGGTTTATTGTCGTCAATGTCCACTTTATGGCAAGTGTGATTTTGAGGGGAGTTATGAACAGTTGGAAGTGCGACTTTTTCCCCAAGGAAATTTTAGCAAAAAACCCAATAGCCAAAGTTGGCAGAAGGGTAAAAAAAGACGATAATTCACTGCTTTTGCCAGAATTAAGTTTTCGGTTCAGAAGCGAAGATAAGACAAATACGTTTTAATAGTTAAACTCAACATAACCTACCAATCAAGACACCTCTGATCAAAACTTACACGAAAAATATCTCTTAAACCCTCATACCTCTGTGTTCTCTGTGCCTGGAGTGGTTCGATTATTCCATAGCTGGGGTAAGTCCAATTGATTTTCGCATTACATTGACTACCTTTATAAAAGTAGTCAGATTTATAGATATGCGTTCACAATATCAAAAACTCAGAACACTGTCAACCCACCTACCTGAAATAACCAAAACACGTGGAATTGTTGACATTATTCTCAATAATATTGAGAATAGACCTATGCTTATTGCAAAAAACCTTTTTTTTGAGAATCTTGGCATTGTTTTGCTCAGGTGCTTAAATTATGTGATTATTAATATACTGAAATCATTCAATCAATTAAAACATGAATAAATCAATTATTTGGGTTAACGGTGATTGTTTAAGTCCCCAAAACCCAGCTTTACAAGAATATCCCAATACACCAGCAATTTGGGTTTGGGATGATGCTTTAATCGAAGAATGGCAATTAAGTTTAAAAAGGATCACCTTTATTTATGAATGTTTATTAGAGCTACCTGTAGAAATTCGTCGGGGGAATGTAGCTGAGGAAGTGATTAAATTTGCTCAAGAAAATAATGCTAATTTAGTTGTGACAACAGATAGTCCTAGTCCTAAGTTTAATCAGATTTGTGATCAGATTGAAAAAAAATTGGAGTTGGAATTATTTGAGGTATACCCATTTTTTGATTACGATGGTTTTATAGATTTAAAGAGGTTTTCTCGTTATTGGAAAGTCGCTCAAAAATATGTTTTTGATTAATTATTTGTTGATTAGATAATTTTTAAACGCAGATGAACGCAGATGAACGCAGATTTTTGGGAATTAGGATTTTCTGTATATATCATTTCTCAGATAGTGCTTTGTAGATTTGTCTGTGTAAATTTCTTGGTAGTTTGATTGAAGATAAGGTTTGATTAAATCAGCAAGATGAGGAAATCTATTAATTAAAATTTGTTCTGGTTGATATTTTGAAAGTACCTGAATCAAGAATTCTGAGTTGAGAGTTTCTGTACCTAAACGTTTTCTGGAAATAACACTAATTTCTGGAGGAACGTTAATTTGACTATAAAAACCATACATTCCCACATCGGTAAATAACCAATGACTTTGATCTTTATAGGTGATAACTCTTTCTAGGTTGGTAAATTTAACTTGGGAGTTAACTATAAATTTATGATTTTCCCAGGTTATGACACCTAGTTTAATAGGGATTACTAACAAAGCAAAGAGGATTGTCAAAATAGCAAATTTGGAAAGTTGAGTTGATGATAATTTTTTTAGTTTCCCGAATTTGATTTGATTAAAAATTGTCTGAATACCATAAGCACTCAACCAAACTAAAGGTACAGAAACTAAAACAATATAATGATACCAAATTGGTTTATGTTTGAGAAAAACAAAAGTGATGATAATTAACCATGATAAAGGAATTTGATAAATTCTATTTTCTACTTGATGATTAATATCCTGATGGCTATTTTTGAGATATTGTAGTGGTAAGAAACTTAATAACAAAACATCAAAATTTTGTAAGTAGATATAGATGACATCCAAAAAACTATTATGATCTTGAAAGTTATCTTTGAGATTTGAGGATAGATGAAATAAAAATGTTTGTTTGAAGTCGAAGGAATTAGTTAAAAAACTAATGGTAATAAATGCGGTGGTTAAGGATAATAGCCAAATACAAATCGGTGATTTTATAAAACTGAAATTCTGAATTGTAGATAATTTTAAGATAGACTGTAGTGAATGAAAACTGGTAAATAAATAGATGATAGTGACTGGTAACAAGAATATCATGATCATTTTAATGTGTAAGGATAAAGCCAAAATTACCGCTGATAAAATTAACAAGTATATTCTCAAATTAATGGTATATAAAATAATCAAATAAATAGATAACATTCCCAAACTTAAACAAGGAATAGCTTGCATAACTGAAACACTTAATCTGAGGAAATTAACAGAAAAAATTAAGAGGAGGATAGTGATAATTGTTGTCTTCCTACTCACCGATAATCTGAGAATTTGACTAAAACACCAAATCAATAAAGTCGCAAATAACAAAGTTAATATTCTAGCAGCAGATATACCATAACCAAAAATATCTAAAAACGTGGATATTATCAACGGGAAAAGAGGTGGATGATCTGACCAAGTTTGAGTAGGATCACTAATAATTTGTTTGCTGTACAGGTTAGCAAGTGAAACTGCTATTCCCTCATCAGTATCAAATTGAAACACTTGATTAATGGGCATAAATATAATCACTGATATGATAAAAATGAGAGGAATAATAATATTAAAGAGATAAAAGTCGGGATTTTTAAAAAATAGGTTTTTGGTAATGCTGATCATATAAAAAATCTAATGATATTGAAATTCAGATTTGAGAAATTAAAACATCATCTCATAGATTGAGTCCTTAATATAGGAATCCGATTTGATTTTTGAAATCAGATATTAATCCTATAGGACTTATGCAAAATATCTCTCAAACCCTCTTATCTTAGTGTCCTTAGTGTCCTTCGTGGTTCATTTCTCCGTAACTTCTGCATAAATCCTGCCCTATAGTAAAATTGACTTAAAATAGATCCACAATAAATACAGTTCATGACCATCACTAAAAAGAATGCCTAACCTAATTGTTGATATACAAAACCTACTTTCGGATCTGATCTCCCGCTATTCCTCCCGTGTGGATTATTTAATGATTCGCTTAGAAGAAGCGGAAGGAACTGATATTTTACTTCGTGGTGACAAAGTAGAAACCCTCAGTGAAGGCATTTCTATTGGTGGCCATGTGAGAGCTTGTTATAAAGGTGGCTGGGGATTAAGTAGTTTCAACCAGTTAGCAACCATCCAAGATCGAGTTGAAGAGGCGATCGCCGCAGCTAGGATAGTAGGAGATGAACAGACGATTCTAGCACCAATAGATCCAATTCAAGCCATTTGTAAACTACCCTTAACAGGTACAGATCCACGTCAAATTTCCCTCAAACAAAAAAAGGAACTGTGCGATCGCTATACAGCTATGCTCAAAGGTGTAGACTCCCGCATCACAACAACCTCTGTCCGCTACAATGACAGTAACCAAAGAGTAATTATTGCTACGTCTGAAGGAACACTAATTGAGCAGTCTTGGGTAGATATGGAAATGCGCTTTGCTGCTACAGCAAGGAATGGTGACACTGTACAGACAGGGAGAGAAACAGTAGGTTCACGGAAAGCCTACGAAGACTTAGTAAATCTTGATACTCAAATTAAAAGTGCAGCTGAAAGAGCAGTCACGGCCCTCTCCTTACCCGCAGTCAAAGGAAAAACTTATACCGTAGTCATAGATCCAATCCTCACAGGTTTATTTGTCCATGAAGCATTTGGTCACCTTTCCGAAGCAGACATGGCCTATGAAAACCCTGACTTATTAGAAGTAATGACCATAGGCCGACGCTTTGGATCAGAAGACTTACAAATATATGATGGCGCTGCACCCACCGGACATCGTGGTAGTTATTTTTACGATGATGAAGGAACACCCGCAACAACCACCCAATTAATTAAAGATGGTGTATTAGTTGGCCGCTTACATTCCCGTGAAACAGCGGGAAAACTCGGAGAAACAGCCACAGGTAACGCACGTTGTTTAGACTATCATTATTCTCCCATTGTCCGCATGACCAATACCTGGATTGAAAAAGGTAAAACACCAGTTGCAGACCTATTTACTGACATCCAAGAAGGGGTTTATGCTCGTAACTGGTTAGGAGGGATGACAAACGGGGAAATGTTTACCTTTAGTGCTGGGGAAGCATGGATGATCAGAAACGGGAAAATAGCTGAACCGGTGAAAGATGTCACCCTCTCCGGTAACGTCTTCCAAACCCTTGCAGATATAGAAGCAATCGGTGATGATTTTTACTGGGATGAATCTGGTGGATGTGGAAAAGGAGGACAAAACGGTTTACCCGTTGGTTGTGGAGGCCCAAGTTTACGGATTAAAAATGTAGTTGTTGGGGGAGAAAATTAACATTCCGATCCAAAAAAGCTAACTAATGCTAACAATAGTTGGCTTTTTCTTTCTGTTTCACCCTAGTAGTTTCGGCACTCTCTAGTCTACAGGCTAACACCGTCAATCTTACCGCTTCAAATTTCCTAAAATCTTTTAACTGTGATGTTTTTGCATTTATATGCCTGACGGCACGCTACGCGGACAGCAAACCCTAAATAGCTACGAGAGAATCTTCTTAGGATTTTTCTCTAGAATTTAATTTATTTTGCACGACTACTAAATTAATGAGAACGATAAGCAACTCGTAAACTCTGCACTAATATTACTAAAGAAAGTATAGCCATCAAAGCACCCCAAAACCAATATGGTAATAATAAATATTTTTGCATTTGTGCTGTATCAGAAAGTCCTAAAGATCCTGCACTATAACTAAATAAATAATTTAATTGATGGTAGGTACTCACACAAGCTTGCACCCCTAAAAATTGAACAGCAAAACCTTGTACCCAACGAGGAGTTTTTAAAGCCAGTGCTAAAATACCTATACCCAACAAAGGAACTGCAATTAACCCAAACCCGGAACGAACCCACACTAAAGTAGAAAATAATAAAAAACACCCCAAAATTTTCAAACTCAAAGAAGCAGTTTTAAAACTCCGAGAAGCAAGAATTAACGCAGCACCAGCAATAGGTGGGCCCATTGGCCCAGCAGCGGCAACTAAAGCAGGCCCTAATGAACCCAAAGATGAGCGCATATTATAACTAGCAACACCAGAACCATTACTAAAAATTAACAACTTCTTAAAATCTCCCCCCAACATCAAAGCCATCAAACCATGTCCCATTTCATGAAACCAAGTAGCTAAGATCGTAAATGGGTATAAAATATAATCACCTGCGGGAAATTGCCACAGAACAGCAGTAGCGATCGCCGCTCCTACCAGCCAATTTAAACCCATTCTTTCAAATTCTGGGGGAGCTTCTTGACTCAGAAATGGTGGAAAGTCTTTATTTTTCATAACACTATAATTCGTAACCCGTAATTTATAATTACCCATTATTAATTACGAATTACGAATGATCAATTACGAATAATCCAGGCTAGGAAAGCTGAAATAAGAAAGTTACCATATCTCCCTTACCCAAACTGATGCGATCGCCTGGACGTAAGCGATGTCTATTTCCTGGTAACAACGGCAGATTATTAATGTAAGTACCATTAGAACTACCTACATCTTCAATATAATGGGAGTCCCCCTCAATACGTATATCTGCATGAACCCGTGAAACAATTTCTGAGTTAGGAAAACCTGCCACATCTATATCTGGAGGTATACGATCATTTGGTTTACCTATATGAACAACAGAAAGGTTTTGTGGTAATTCAATTTCTTGATTACTTTGTACATGAAATAGCCGAGCTACCACTTGTTGTAGTTGGGTTCTAGATACAACTGCTTCTGGAGTTTCAGGTGTTGCAGGTGGTGCAGATACTGGTGCTGGTGCTGGTTCTGGTGCAGGTGGTACAACTGCTTCTGGAGGGGGTGCAGGAATTGGTTCTGGTGCAGGTATGGGTGCTGGTGCTGGCGCTGGTGCTGGTGCTGGCGTTGGTATGGGTGAGGGTGCAGGTGCAGGTGTAGGCGTTGGTATAGGTGCGGGTGTGGGTGGTGCAATTGGTGGAGGTGCGGGTGCGGGTGCGGGTGCAGGTGCGGGTGCAGGTGCTGGTGGTGCTGCTGCTTCTGGAGGGGGTGCAGGTACGGGTGCAGGTACGGGTGCAGGTGTAGGAGGAACTTGTATAGGCTGTGGAGTAGGTGATACTACTGTAGGTGGTAAATTAGAAGCAGCATTAACTCCCAAAGGATCAGACTGTAATAGTTCCAACATTGGATCAGGAGTAACTAAAGGAGGTAATTCCACAGCAGCACTTGGTTGTACAACTTCTGTTGGTTCTACTGAAGCTGAAGTTGGTGGATTGGAATGAGAATGTAAATTATAGCCACACTGACCGCAAAAAGCAGCATCTGCCTGCACAGTAGCCCCACAGCTAGGGCAACTAGTAGTGGCTGGTAAAGGCGTGTAACAAGCTTCACATTGAACAGCACCGTCTGGATTAGGATGATTACAATTCGGGCAGACAATCATAAATCTAAGCCTTTTTCAAGATTATTGTCAAATATATTACTCACAAGTCAGATCCAGTTTTCAGTCAAGAGTTAACAGATCGTTGACTAATTACTGATAACTGAACTTAGGATTTGAGTTCCAAACCAGCTGCTTGATCTAGCAACCATATCAATTCTCCTTGAGGTTTAATCAAGCGGGATGGATAGGCAAAATCATCAGCTACTGGAGCGAAAACTTGCGCTAAAGCAGGTATTTTGTTTGCTCCAGCCACCAAAAAAATTACACTTCTGGCAGAATTGATAAATGGATAAGTAAAAGTAATGCGGGGATTACCATCTTTGTTACCCACAGTAACCAGGTGATCGCGCACAGTGAGAGCTTCGGTATGAGGAAAAAGAGATGCTGTGTGAGCATCATCACCCATTCCCAGTAAAACTACATCAATTGGCGGAAATTTTCCTGGAGTAGAAGCAAAAAACTCTTGTAAATGCTTTTCATGTGCAGCAGCATCTACAGCTGGATTCCCTGATAAAGTCGGTATAGCATGAATGTTAGCTGGCGGAATATTAACTCGATTTAACCAGGTATTACGTGCCATTAATTCATTGCTATCTGGGTGATCAGACGGAACATAACGTTCATCTCCCCAAAACACATGAATTTTATCCCAAGGCAAGTTTTGATTAGCTATTGCTTCATACAAAGGTTTAGGTGTACTACCACCAGATAGAGCAATAGTAAACTGTCCTCTTTCTTGAATAGCGGTCGCTGACCTAGATAGAATTAAATCTAGTCCCCGTGCTACTAGTTCAGATAGATTCGGTAAAATTTCAACCGTTTTGTTCATGACTTTATCATTACATAGCTGACTTCCAGCAATAGAATATCCAATTTCTGACAGTACCCCATTTGTACTTTTGAAACTTTTAACATCATGGAACTTACACACAGCACCTTTGTAGAACAAACTCAGCAGGATACTTGAGTCAGAAATACGACTATTTACTGGCAAGGTATAATGTAGGAAGTTTGACTGCCAAAATAGGAAATTGGTGAGCGGTAAAGTCCTGGTTTGATTAGTAAGATCCTGAAGAGTAAAAGTTGTAGTTGATTGAACTGATATTTAGGGATCATCAATGATTAAAGAACTATCTTTCAGCATTTGATCATCAAAATTCAGTCAAAAGTCTTCCTTTCAAGTGATGGCAAAAAGTTAGCATGACAAGAAAAATATCAATATATCAACATATATCAACCAGACAATCTGATCTGCGATATTTTGAATTTTCCCATTCTTCCTGACATCTTTTTCTTGCTTATCACTGTGATCACCAGTAACTTGGTTTATTATCTGATAAGCCTTAGCTGATAACTGTTAACTGATAACTGTTAAGGCACAGTCTATGTCTACAAATCGAGAAGATAAACATGATCAACATATGTCTTGGTTGTTAAGTACCCAAGCAAAATTAATTGCACATATTGATCAGGACTTACGCAAAAATCTTCCAAAACTCTATTCCTCTGTGTTCTCTGCGTTCTCTGCGGTTTGATATTCCGTGACTCGTGCGTAAGTCCTATTGATTAAAAACAGAACTTGCTGTACCTTACCTGTTCCCTGTTCCCTGTTCCCTATTCCCTATTCCCTATTCCCTGTTCCCTATTCCCTTTCCTAAATATGAAATTTATTTTGTACAACCACTTAACAGCTAATTTAGCAACAAGCAATAATTGATGTAGGTATTGTTACATTTACCCTGTGATCGGCTATAACTTTAAGGTGAGCATAATCCATCATTTCACCCCATTAATCAGAAAAATTATTTATGGCCAAACTGTCTCAGGAGTTAACTCGCTATTTTTTTGAAGAAGAAAGACCAGAAAAGGTTACTTTAGCAGATATTTTACTGCTGGCTAAGGAAAGAATTTTCGGATTTTTATTAGTGATTCTATCTCTACCTTCTGCTTTACCTGTTCCTGCACCTGGTTATTCTATCCCATTTGGGATTTTGATCTTTATTTTGGGTGTACAAATAATTGCAGGTGCGAAGACTCCCTGGTTACCCCCCAAAATGCTTAATCATCAAATCCAACTGGCTACTGTACAAGGCTTTTTAAAAGCTGGATTACCTTGGCTAAAAAGAATTGAAGCAATTACCCGCCCCCGCTTATCCTACATTTGTACTGGAGTTGTTGGTAGAGTAATTATCGGCTGTATAATTGCACTTATGGCTATTTCTATGATGATTCCTATCCCTGGGACTAATACCTTACCAGCTATTGGCATTTTTGTGACTGCCTTTGGTTTATCAGAAGATGATGGTGTTATTAGTTTGGGTGGTTTGGTTTTATGTATTATGGGTGGATTAACAACTATTTCTATCCTCACCGCTTTAGTTTGGGGTGGTTCTAGTCTCATAGATATGATTAAGTCTTGGTTAGGTTTAGCCATCATTCATTGAATAGGGCTTGCTGAAAAAGTTATCAGTTGTCAGTTATCAGTTATCAGTTATCAGTTATCAGTTATCAGTTATCAGTTATCAGTTATCAGTTATCAGTTGTCAGTTATCAGTTATCAGTTATCAGTTGTCAGTTATCAGTTATCAGTTATCAGTTGTCAGTTATCAGTTATCAGTTGTCAGTTATCAGTTATCAGTTGTCAGTTATCAGTTATCAGTTGTCAGTTATCAGTTATCAGTTATCACTGTTTACTGTTCACTGTTTACTGTTCACTGTTTACTGTTCACTGTTCACTGTTTACTGCTCACTGTTCACTGTTTACTGCAACCCCTAAATATTTAAAAATGGAAATAACTGTAATAATGTTTTCCGTATCTGTAATAAAAACACTTGCTCTCTAATTTGTGAGTTGAGTTTTGGTGGTGGACTGATTTGTAATTGTGCTTGTAATTCTGCATATTCGGCCGCAGTCAAAAGCTTACCATCAAGAGGTGATCTACCAACAGTAATAATTTCTGTTCGCAATATCTCCTCTGGTATATCTTCCACTGGTGTTATTGCGATCGCTCTTGTTAACCAATAGTTACCAACTATCAAGACTATAATGGTTGTTAAACCCAATATTATTGGTAACTTAATTAATCTTCTGCATTTTATCAACTTCATTTTTACATTTTGACTTGACTTCTGACTATTCACAGTCCTGGTGGTAAGGGTTCACTACACAGTTGATGAATTTCCGCAATACGTTCAAATAACCAAGGATATTGTGAACGATACATAGGAATAAGTGCTAAGGGACTCAGTAAAGCCGCAGCGGTAATATCTGCTACACTCAGACGTTCACCTACTAAATACTGACTTTTTTGCCAACGATGAGATAATTCTGCTAAGGCATTTTCTAATCTATTACTGGCTAATTTTACACTAGCATCATTAATCCCATATTGTTTTCTAACAATACTAATTACTATTTGGCTAGATAAAGATGAATCAATGGTTTTCCCTTCTCCAGCCCGAAAATGATAGTATATAAATCTTGTAGCTGTGCCAATGCTTTCATCTAACCAATCTTCTAACATCAATGCTTCTGTTTGTTGTTGATCAGTAAACAGTAATGGTGGTTCTGGTTGTTCAGATTCTAAAAACTTAATTATTTCACTGGAGTCTCCAATTGCTGCTGGCTTTCCTGCTATTTGTGGTAATAGGACTGGTAAAGTAGTCAATCCTGTTAATGGCTTCAATTTGAAAATATGTAGTCCAGGAGAAAGGTTTTCTACCTGATAATCAATTTGTTTATATCCCAATGCCAGGCGTGCTTTACGGCAATAATGAGATGTACTAAATTGTAATAATAACATAAATTTTCATTAAATTTTAGTAGATAATTATTATACTTATTATTCAATAATAGTTTGAGTTACAGTTAGGAATTTTGACTATGAGATTTATTAAAAATTAATGATAATCATAAGTTATCGCTGATATGAATTTCTGTTGTTACTATGATCAGTACTTATTACTTCTCCAATCCTCAGTCGTAGATGTTTTAGTTTTGCTGAATTAAGGTATGAAATTGCAAAGTTACAAAAATTAAACTCTTACTCTCTGCAACTGGAGTGCCTCTGCGTAAAACAAAATCACACATTTAATCAGCAACACTGATGTTTTTTGTGTGCTGTGTCTTGGCTAAACTTCGCTGATGTAGTTGATTCCTCCATAATTTGTGTATAAGTCCTATTTTGTGAATAAATCCAGAGATTTGCATCGCTGCTAACAGGGTATAATTTTGGATTTTATATGATTGGAACTCATTGTTAATATAACTATTCCCTGTTAAGAGTTCCCTAAATCCTAATTTTATACCTTAATTCAGCAAAGCTCAGAAATTTAATCTATCGAATACAATACTGATAACGCAAAAAAATTATGTCTATGATCCGTAAACCTACTGTGTCTACAAAAAGTTCTTGGTTCAACAGAAATCCTATTTCTGCTGTCGCTAAAAAAAAGTCTGAACGGTTGTCTGTCAGTCAAACAGAGACTTTCAAGGAATCTAGGAGATCCTCAGTAGTTCGTCCCAAGGCAAAATCTCAATCTACGCATACTTTATCAGACTCACAAGTAAATCAGTCTGTCTTGCCTAATTTGGATCAACATACATATGAAGCACAAGTGACCAAAACTTCGCAAAAATCTCTCCCAGATTTACCAGTCAATTCTCAAACAGGTCATATTCCTAGTTGGTTGTTGCGTTTACATTCAGTTTATCGTTACTCTTCGGGTATTGCTTTTTGTTTGGTAACTGCAACATTAGTTGTTTATGGCTGGACTGTTTACTCCCAAGAAATTTGGGGCAAACATTACAGTACCTTAAAAGGTTTACAACGTCATGAACGTCAATTAAATACAACCAATGCAGCATTAACAAGTAAAATGGCTAAAGAGGGTGAAGCCGCTGGGAAATCTTTAGTAACGCCGAATTCCAGAAAAACAATTTTTTTAAACTCAACATACAAGAGTTCAAACACTCAATCTACAAACACAACTCCTAATTCAGAAAATCAAATACCAACTTCCTCATCACTGGGATACTAAAGTTAAAAGTATATAGGACTCCTATTTTATTTTTGAACAAAACTCAGTACATACGTAAATTCTTCTTCCCTGTTAAGAGTTCCCTGACTCCACAAAAAATATGGCTAACGCCACGCTACGCGGACATAAATCAAATCGGATCACTATAGTTGACATTCCACTGAAAAACTAGATTGAGAAAACTCGAATGCAGAAGTCACCAAGTAAAAAGAAATTAAAAAATTGGCGAAATTTAAAATTTCACAGACAGCGGAAGTTTTCTAAATCTGCTTTACCCAAGAGTGGTAAGACTAACAATCATACTCAAACACCAAATTTGCATTCTCGATTATTGATAGTTTGGGGTATTCTGTTGACTGCCGGACTGGGTTTAGCGATGAACTTGTACAGGTTGCAAATCATTGATGGCGAAAAACTGACAAAGAGGGCAAAAAGCCAGCAAATGGTCAATTTACGTCCTTTCATGCCCCGTCGCCCGGTGGTGGATCGTAATCAAACTATTTTAGCTCTTGACCGACCTGTATACACTTTGTATGCTCACCCAAAGTTATTTAATAAATCTAAAGAAGAAGTAGCAGAAAAGCTAGCACCACTTTTAAATCAAGAAGTAAGTCAGATAGTCAAGAAATTGAATAGCAAACCTAGTGGTATTGTAGTTGCCAATAAGATTGGTGAAAACATAGCAGATCGCTTAATTTCCTTTCGCTTAAATGGTTTAGAATTCATTCAAAAATATTCCCGTTTATATCCACAAGATGATTTAGTGGCTAATGTAGTAGGCTATGTTGATGTTGATCGTCGTGGTCAAGCTGGTGTTGAATATAGTCAAGAAAAACTTTTAGAACGCTCTACAGAAACAATTAGTTTAAGTCGGGCTGGCAATGGCGCACTAATGCCAGATAACTCTCCAGAGGGTTTTTTGAATTATGACGATTTAAAGTTACAACTAACTCTTGATAGTCGTTTACAGAGGTCTATCAGAACTGTTCTCAAACGACAAGTGAGAAAGTTTAGAGCTAAACGTGGTGCGGTAATAGTGATGGATGCCAGTGATGGTTCAATATTGGCTATGGTTTCTGATCCTACATACAACGCCAATCAATATTTCAAGGCTGATATTGGCTTATTTAGGAATTGGACTGTAGCTGATTTATATGAACCAGGCTCAACTTTTAAACCTCTTAATGTAGCGATCGCTCTAGAAAATAAGATTATTCAACCACAAGACTTTTTTAGTGATCCGGGTACTATTAAGGTTGCAGATCGGACGATTAAAAACGCATCTATAAATCGGTTTAGAAGAATTAATATTGCACAAATTTTACAAACTTCTAGTAATGTTGGCATGGTTAAAATCATCCAACGAATGAAACCAACACTCTATTATAACTGGTTAGAAAGATTAGGATTAGGACAAAAAGTTGATACAGATTTACCTTTTGAAGTCCGTGGCCGTCTCAAAAGTCAAGAGAAATTCCTAGCCTCTACTATAGAACCTGCTACTGCTTCCTTTGGTCAAGGTTTTTCCCTCACACCAATACAACTTGTACAACTACACGGAGCTTTAGCTAATGGTGGCAAGTTAGTCACTCCCCATATAGTTCAGGGATTAATAGACGGTCAAGGTAAAATGCACTACATAGCCAACCTACCTACTCCCAGACAAGTGTTTTCTAGAGCTACTACTGAAAAAGTCATCAATATGATGGAAACTGTAGTTTCTAAAGGTAGTGGTAAGGAATCAAGAATTCCAGGATACAGTATTGCAGGTAAAACTGGTACATCCCAAAAAGCCAGTCCCAAAGGTGGTTACATTCCCGGTGCAAGAATTACTAGCTTTGTAGGTATTATCCCCGCAGAAGCCCCTCGTTATGTAGTCTTGGCTATTGTAGATGAACCAAAGGGAGCAAATGCTTATGGGGGAACTGTAGCCGCTCCCATTGTCAAATCTGTCATGGAGGTTTTAATTCCTCTAGAGAAGATTCCACCTAGTCAGAATTAAACAAGCAAGTGGGGAGCATCAAGGCTTGAAAACCTTGTATTTGGAGTGAAAATTGAAACTTACCAACTCTCTCAAACTACTCCCTAGCCTCCACAGATCACTTTTTGCTACAAACCCCAAATAGAAATAATCTTTAATATTACCGGTTCAAGATAATAGGTGCTGCAAGTCCAGAGTTATTATCTCTCAAAGTTCCATTAAGTGAACGTCCATTCTCTGAAATCGTTAAGTTTGCGATACCTGTTGTATAAAATGCAGTCTGGTAGTTAATTGTAACTGTTTGCCCTCGGATTTCGCCCTGTCCAACTGCTGTAACTCCATATAATGGACTAAATTCTTGCATCGTAATAAATTTTCCTTGTTGTATTATTTGATATGATCCTCCCTGCTGTCCATACCAAGTACCACTGAGATTAACATCTTGAGACTGTGAGTCTCTTGACGACCGATCTGCCTGTTTTTCAAGTTGCTCAAAACGTTCCTCTAACTCTTTTTGCCGTTTTTCTAGTTCTTCTTTAGGTAAATCATCTATTTTTTTATTATCTGTTCTACTTCTCTCCTCTCTTTCTTGAAAAACAATGCGAAATCCTCCTGGTAACTCCATTTTTCCCACAACCAAACCTGAATAGACTGCATGAATAGCTAAAGGAACTATGAGTAAGAAAAAGACAACCCATACGAAATTAGAACTGTTTTTCATCAAAGTCAGCCAATAATTACGTAGATGCAAACTGTCCGTGTTTGCCCCATACATATTTGACACCAAAAATTCAAATATTTACCAAAGATTTATAAATATTTTGGTTTTATAAAAATACTCGTTGAAAACTCTTGAGAGGTGAGTCTCGAAGCTTGGCGTAGAGATTCACACTGTGCTTTAGGCAGGAGAGTGTCAATCATAGGACTTACGACAAATATCTCTCAAACCCTCTTATCTTCTTGTTCTATCCCATCGGGAAGCTCCGCTAACGCTTTCTTCGTGGTTCATTCTTGCGTAACTTCTGCGTAAGTCCTGATTCAGCAAGCCCTAATTACTGATTAAATTAGGATTCCCAGTCACCAATCACCAGTCACCAATCACCCATCACTTCCCTAAATATAAGTTTGTTGCAGTGTCTGTTCAATAGAACTTACTTGTTTGAAGGTTTCAATTAGTTGATGAGATTTAGTTTTTTTAGTCACTAACATATCTTTTAAAGGTTTCAGAAAATGAATATCTGGATCATTTTGGAGGGCAATTTCTGCAACTTCTAAAATCTGTTTAGCTTGGGTAAAAATTTCCTCATGATCAAATCCTAATTGAGCAGAAAGTTTGTGTAATTCTGAATTTGGTATCATCGCTCTTCCTGGTAAAGTTTCATCTAAAGCTAGACCTTTTAGCAATGCTAATAATCCGGCATAAATTGAAAAATTATCACAACTATCACAGGACTTAAATTCTATTCGTCCTATTTCAGCCGGAATGCGAGCAACTTTTGTTAATGATGGGATACTTTTAATTACTTGTTCTTCATTTTCTACAAATACTAAAGTCGCTGGTCTTTTACCATTTCTGATAAATGTTCTCACTGATAAACCTTCCCATACACTACCATTTAAAAATGGCGAACTGTAAGTAAAAGGAATGATATAAGGGCTATAATAAGTGAATTTTTTACCAATATCAATTAATTTATCTGTTGGTAAATTAGCTATGGAAAGATTCAAATCTGGTCCATAGGAAACCATATAAATGTGGGCTGTTTGTTCATCTGGATCAGCTTGCAGTTGTTTAATTTCAAATTCGTTCAATGGGGGATTTGGTGCAAATTCACTGGTGTAAGGATTAAAACTGATTAATATTGGTGAAAAACCAAATTTATTTGCTACCTGACGCAATAAATTAAAACTTGTATTTAACTCATTAATTGTATCTTGAATACTCGAATTAATAGTGGTTCTGATTTCAATCCCTTTCCCTATACAATCTATAACTTCTTCCGAATCAGCAAATCTTTCAAACCCTTCTATATACCATCGTTTACGACGAATATTAGCATCACCAACCCGTAATTGTGGGTAGTCATCTGGATAGAAAGGTAATTGATCAACTATTTGCTGAAAATCAGAAAATTTTGTACAAGAAAAGTCTGCAAATTTGCCATCTTGATTCAGAAAAGCAACTTCATGTTCAATACCGAAAAAAAACATAGATATCAGTTTGGCTGAAGGTATAAATTTAGTGATTTAGAAATAGGACTGATAGACAAATAAAAGTATTAATAAACAGAAATACTAAGTTTACAAATATGTTTTTCTCAAGTCCTGATGGAAATTATATCCTAAATAAGAAAATTTCTCAATAATTTTGTAAGCAAAGACAATAAATGAGAAACCTGGGTAAGGTAGCGTAGTATTGGCTGATAAAATAGGAGTTAAGTTAAGATGAGAAGCACTGCTCAAACCCCCCCAAATAGTAAACAAACAGCGATATGGTTACGTGGACTACTAACCATTGCCTGGGCAGATGGTAATTTTGATCCTCAAGAACAAGAATTAATCAATAGTATCACCAAAGATGAATTAGCCCCTTGTATTGATTGGCAAACATTTGAGACAATTACCCCAGAAGAATTAGCCACAGGATTGGGTAAAGGAACATTAGTAGCAGAGAACTTTTTGAGAACAGCGGTAATGGTAGCGATCGCTGATGGTATATACTCTCCTAGTGAGGAAGAACTTTTACAGCAATTTTGTCAAGCATTAGAACTAGATATCAAAGCTCTAGAAGCACTACGTCATACACTAGAAGACGCAGAAACCAAACAAAAATTGGGTATACATCCACCGGATCTACTTCACCCCATGCGTGACTGGTTAGACGGTTTAGAGATTCATGATCCTGGAATTGCCAGATTTTTATGTAAAATGATTCCTTCCCAATGTCCTTTTGAAAGAGATGTTACTTTGTTTGGACGTAAAATTGTACACATTCCACCTATGTGCAAAATTAACCCACTCTATGAACAATTAGTAGGTTTACGTTTTCGGGCGCTTTCCTACCTTGCTGATGAATGTCAGGAGGATGTTTCCAAATATATTTAATTATTGGTAATTAGTTGTTAATTAGGTGAGATAATGGGGGAATGAAGTTAGGCAAAAGGCAAAAAACAAGAGGCAAAAGTTAATATTTCTGAATTACATTCTTGCTCAAGGCATTTGTTTTATCATTTTGATGTAATTAGAATTGATATGACTCTCTTCCTGACTTTTCAAACATCCTCTAAGATGACCTATAATTCTTATCTTCGTGTCCTTCGCGTCCTTCGTGGTTCATTATTCCATAACTTCTGCGTAAATCCTGATAAGTACCTAAGCAAAATTAATTGAACATTTTCGGAACCAACAAAAATTCCTGTTCCCTGTTCCCTATTCCCTGTTCCCTCTCCAAAATATAAAATTTATTTTGCACGACTAATTAATAACTAATAACTAAAATTATGCAATTCATAGATCAAGCAATAGTAGAAGTAGAAGCAGGTAAAGGTGGTGATGGGATCGTTGCCTTTCGTCGGGAAAAATATGTTCCTGCTGGCGGCCCCGCTGGTGGAAATGGAGGTAAAGGTGGTTCAGTGATTTTTGTGGTTGATACCAACTTACAAACCTTATTAGACTTTCGCTATAAACGTCTGTTTAAAGCAGATAATGGTAGTCGTGGTGGGCCGAATAATTGTACTGGTGCAAATGGTAAAGATTTAATCATTGAAGTTCCCGGTGGTACTGCCATTTATGATGCTGAAACGGATGCTTTGTTATGTGATTTAGTGGAAAATGAACAAAGTTTCGTAGTTGCTGAAGGTGGTAAAGGTGGGTTAGGAAATAAACATTTTTTAAGTAACCGTAACCGCGCTCCAGAATATGCACTACCAGGATTAGAAGGTGAACACAAAGTTTTACGTTTAGAGTTAAAACTGTTAGCAGAAGTGGGAATAATTGGTTTACCCAATGCGGGTAAGTCAACTTTAATTTCTTCTTTGTCTGCTGCACGTCCCAAAATTGCTGATTATCCTTTTACAACTCTTGTTCCTAATTTAGGAGTAGTTAAAAAACCCACTGGTGATGGAACTGTATTTGCGGATATTCCTGGTTTAATTGAAGGTGCTTCTCATGGTACTGGTTTAGGTTATGATTTTTTACGTCACATTGAAAGAACTAGAGTTTTATTACATTTAATTGATGCGACAAGTGCAGATGTAATTGGTGATTATCATACTATTCAATCAGAACTAGAAGCTTACGGTAGAGGTTTGGATAAACGTCCACAAATTTTGGCATTAAATAAAATTGATGCGATGGATCAAGAAAGTGTTGATTTAGAAGCTCTAACTTTAGAATTAAATCATATTTCTTTAGCACCTGTATTTACTATTTCCGCTGTAACTCGTGCAGGTTTAAATGAGATGTTACAGGAAATTTGGCGGGTGGTAGATGAAGTAACTGCGTTGGAAAATATAGAGGTTTAGCTGTTAGGGAAATTCCAAAGAAGAGATGAAAGGATAAGTTTTTAATTCTCTCCCTGCACCCTGCACCCTAGTTGCGGTTTACACCGTCTGATACTATCTAGCCCAACAGACAATACCATGCCTACCATGCCTGTTTGAACTAATCTAACAGAAAGCTGTCCCACAAGGACAAGGCTTGAGAGGATGTTTTTTGGTAAAAAGCATTAATCACTTGATACAAAAAGTTGTGCTTTAAAAGCCATCCTCATACCGATGTAAATACTGCAAATATATATTACAAATATCTATATAAAACATAAGATATTACCGAGTTTTATGGAAATATTGATTAGAATTAGTTTTTGGGAAAGAATTTTTTTCCAAGCACTGACACATATTAATCCTCTTTTTCTCAGGTATTGATGAGGGAGATACGTATATGATTGAGATTCTTGCTACATTATCTGCCGGAGCAGCAGCAGGATTAAGATTAGGTATACCATTACTGATAATTGGTTTATTACAAGGCGCAAATCTGTGGTCTCAAATTCCCATTTTGTCAGGTATTTCGTCTCACATTTTAATTAGTTTATTCACCAGTTGGTCATTATTTGAACTCTTTGCTTCTAAGAGGTTACGGGGGCAAAGAATAATACAGATTATACAATTATTTTTATCTCCCATAGTAGGAGCAATTTTAGGTTTAGCTGTAGCTTCAGCGACAGAACTACCTAGTTGGATAATTGCTTGTATCGGTGGTTTATTAGCTTTAGTGTTACAACTGGTGCAACTAGGCTGGTTTTACCGCTTACGGGGTTTACCAATGTGGGCTGTGGTTTTACAAGATAGCCTATGTATTGTTCTAGTGCTGTTTGCCGTTGATGCTCCTCAACAAGGTGGCTTAATTGCTTTAATACTACTTTGGTTCGCTATCCACAGTGCAAAACAGTGGTATCAATGGTATTGGGAAAATAGACAGGAAGGGAAGTGAATGGTGAGTGGGTGAGGGGATGAGTGGGTGAGGGGATGAGTGGGTGAGGGGATGATGGGGTGTTGGGGTGAAAGATTGTTTCTCATGATCAATCAATTACTAGTCACTAATCACCTTCGATAATTCGTAATGCTCCCTTCGGGAGAGCTACGCTTACGTAATGCTCCCTTCGGGAGAGCTACGCTTACGTAATTACTACCCATTCACCATTCACCATTCACCTACTATAAAATCCCTATAGCATGGAGTAAACCTCTACCAGTTAGCATTTCAATAATTAAGGCGATGAAACCTAACATGGCAATACGGCCATTCCAAACTTCTGCACTGGTTGTTATACCCCATTCCCAGCGTTCTTGAGGATACATTCTCACCTTTTTCTTCATCTGGGTAACTTGGGCAAGTTTCAGATCAGGTTTTTCTAAAGACTCAATTACCAAGTCTGCTAGTGCTTGAATAAATACCGGGTAGGTGTTGGGTGCAGCAGCACGACGGAAGTTTTCAATTCCCGCTTCCTCTGCTATTTCTCGATATTCAATATCAATTTCTTGCAGGGTTTCAATGTGTTCAGAAACAAAACTAATGGGTACAACTACTAAGTCTTTTATTCCTTTTTCCCCTAATTCTTGGAGTGCATCTTCTGTATAAGGTTGCAACCATTCCACAGGACCGACACGACTTTGATAAGCTAGGGTGTATTCGTTGGGACGGTTGAGGGTTTGCATAATTAACTTAGTGCATTCCTCAATTTCTTGCTGATAAGGATCACCAGCATCTTCTACATAACTTTTTGGTACACCGTGGGCGCTAAAAAAGATATGTGCTTGATCAGGATTTGCACATTTATTCAATTGTTCAGTGATTAATTCTGCCATTGCTTGCAGATAAGCCGGTTGTTTATACCAAGATGGAATAACTGTGTATTCCAATGACTGAAGTTTTGCGTCTTCTTGCCAGAGTTGTTCTAATAATCGGAAACTAGAGCCACTGGTACTGATAGAAAACTGGGGATATAGTGGCAAAATTACTAACTTTTCAATTTCATCTTGTGTAAGTTGGGCGATCGCCTCTTCTGTGTAAGGATGCCAATAACGCATTCCTACATAAATATTTGCTCCTTTCCCCATCTCTTCCAGTTTGGCTTGTAAAGCCGCCCCCTGTTCCTCAGTAATACGTCGTAGTGGAGAACCGCCACCAATATATTTATAGTTCTCCTGAGATGTTTTCTCGCGCCGTGTGGCAATAAACCACGCTAACGGCTTTTGCATCCAACGAAATGGTAGGCGGATAATTTCTGGATCAGAAAATAGGTTATATAAGAAAGGACCTACATCTTCTAATTTATCAGGCCCACCTAGATTGAGTAATAATACGCCTACACGACCCATAGCAGTTACTTTCCCCCAATCCTTACAATTTTTTACTAACGTTAACAATATATCCTTAATTAAATATAAAGGTTAATGTCCAGGTAAAGAACCAATGGCAACAATTTTTAGAGATTTGAGTTACCGCTACCAGTGGTTATATGATGGTATTTCCCGTTTGGCGGCTTTAAGTGTTGGTGGTGAACCGCGTTTTCGACAACTTGCTATACAAGATTTAACATTAAACTCAGATAGTGAAATTCTAGACTTATGCTGTGGTAGTGGTCAAACGACAGAATTTTTGCTGCAATTATCAAACAATGTTACGGGTTTAGATGCTTCTCCATTGTCGTTAAAACGAGCAAAAAATAATGTACCATTAGCTACTTATGTAGAAGCATTTGCGGAGAATATGCCGTTTACAGATAATTCCTTTGATTTAGTCCATACTAGTGCGGCTTTACATGAAATGCAGCCTCAACAGCTACGAAAAATCATTGCAGAGGTTTACCGAGTATTGAAACCGGGGGGTATATTTACATTGGTAGATTTTCATCCTCCTACAAATCCCATATTTTGGCCTGGTATAGCGGTATTTTTCTGGTTGTTTGAAACTGAAACAGCTTGGGAGTTGTTAAACACTGATTTATGTGGGTTGCTAAAGGAGTCTGGTTTTGTAGTAGATACACCGAGTTTATATGCGGGTGGTAGTTTACAGGTACTTAGGGGAAGCAAAAAATAACAGTATTTTCCTTTTCACTTGATAACAGTTATGCTTAAATTCAGATAACTGTAGCTACAGTTTATAAATTTACACTGGTGAGCTAACAAGGAAAGTGAATCAGATTGTAGGGAAAACAATAACATCAAAATGTATACCTATTTAATTCACTGATCACACTTAGGAAAAGGAGATAATTATGAATACTAGCATTGCAACCACACCTTTAGATGTACCGACGGCAATACTTCAACGTCGTTCTATCAAGACTTTTTTACCCAAACCGATTTCTTCAGAATTACTCAAGCAATTAGTTGAATTAACTATAGCTGCACCCAGTAGTTTTAATCTTCAACCTTGGCGAATTGTGATTGTTCAAGACTCACAGCAAAAGGTTAACTTATGTACTGCTTGTTGGAATCAAGAACAAGTAACTCAAGCACCTGCAACGTTTGTGTTTGCTGCTGATGCTAGTGTTGGTGATGCAGATATCAAGCCTATTTTAGATCAAGGTTCACAAGCAGGTGCATGGAATGAGAAGACTGTTAACTACTTAAAAAATGCTATCCCCACATTTCAGCAGAGTTTGGGAGCAAAACGGCGTGAATATGCGATTAAAGATGCCATGATTGCATCTACTAATTTAGTATTAGCTGCTGAAAGTTTGGGTTTATCTACTTGCTTTTTGAATGGTTGGGAAGAAGCGCACGTGAAGGAAGTGATCGGAGTTGCAGATAACCCTGATATAGCGATCGCAGTTCTTGTTACTGTTGGTTATGCAGCTCAAGCAAGATTAAATCCTGGTAGGTTGCCTTTGTCTGACAATGTTTATGTGGATAGCATGAATAATCCATACCAAAGCTAATAGAAGCATAAATTAATTCAGCAAGACCTAATTCAAAGTAAATAATAAACATACCTCAGACTCCTAAACTCTTGGTAATTTCTGACTGAGACAATTTTTAGGTATCAATTCTGAGGTTTTTTAACATCAGGACTTACGCAAAACCTAGTTCAAATACTTTCATTGCGACGTAAGGAAGCAATCTCCAACCCAGACATTTCGTGAAAATGCGTAAGTACCGTATATTAAAGAATTGATGAAGATAATATTTATCCTATTGCTAGTACAGTGAAATTCCGTATAAACTTAATCACATAAGAAAAAATTAGCAGTTACAAAAATAACAAAGGAGACTAATTAAATGAAAACTCAAATCTCGGCTTTATTAACCTCTGCGGCTGTTATGACTGGTGCTACTATTACATTGGCTTCTGCACCTACTCATGCTGCAACTATTGCCTGTTCTACTGATATTTCCGGTTTAGTAACAGGAACATCTGCTTGTGAAGTCAGTGACAGCGCTAATCAAGACTTTCTGAATCGTAATCCCATGACAGTTAACGCTGAGGAATTCTTTGGTAATAATGACTGGGTTTTTGGTGGTAAGATTGGTGAAAATGCTGGATTTAACGGTCAAGGTTCAGGACAATCTGGTAATTGGGATATCTCCAGCGTTGTTCAAAGCACCTGGAATGATGTCATGCTAGTCTTCAAGAGTGGTAATGGTACTTTCTTAACAGGTTATGAAGTTACAGATGGAGTCACTTCTGGTACTTGGTCTAGTCCATTTCCACAATTCAAGAATAATGGTGATCCAAAAGCTCCAAAAAATGTTTCTCACATCAGCGTTTATCATAGAGTTTATGGAGAAACACCTCGTCGAGTTCCCGAACCTGCTTCTTTAATTGGTTTAGGTATAGTAGCTAGTGGAATGGTAATGGCCCGTCGTCGTCAAGTAGCTCATAACTAATTTTCACAAATTTTAGTCAAATACAGGACTTACGCACGAGTCACGGAATATCTAACCGCAGAGGACGCAGAGAACGCAGAGGAATAGGAGTTTGGTAGAGTTTTTGCGTAAGTCCTAAAATAGTAAAATATGGTCGCCAGAGAATTATATCTGTAGCGGATTGTTTTTTGGGTAATTTTCTTGCATCTGCCAGAGGTTGAGCATTGGTAAAACTGTACATCATGAAAATTCAAATCGAGATTGTCTAATTACAGTAAGCTATTTTAATGCGTATCTTCAAAATCAACGATGGCTACAGTTAACGACAACTATCTCAAATTAAAAGCTGGTTATTTATTTCCCGAAATTGCGAGAAGGGTAAACGCTTTTGTGGACGCTAACCCAGATGCGAAAATCATTAAATTGGGTATTGGTGATGTTACTGAACCCTTGCCAGAAGCTTGCCGGAATGCGATGATTCAAGCTGTTGGTGATATGGGCGATCGCTCTACCTTCAAAGGTTATGGCCCAGAACAAGGTTATTTGTGGTTAAGAGAAAAAATCGCTGCTGAAGATTTTCAAGCCAGAGGTGCAAACATAGAAGCTGATGAAATCTTTATTTCTGATGGTTCTAAATGCGATACAGGCAACATTTTAGAGATTTTTGGTAAAAATAACGTTATTGCTGTAACTGACCCAGTATACCCCGTTTATGTTGATACCAATGTGATGGCGGGTAATACCGGAGAAGTGAACGAGAAAGGTGAATATGGTGGTTTAGTTTATCTCCCCGTTACTGCTGAAAACAACTTTACCGCAGAAATTCCCGCAGAGAAAGTGGATTTAATTTATCTCTGCTTTCCCAACAACCCCACCGGTGCAACTGCAACTAAAGCACATTTACAAGAGTGGGTAAATTACGCAAAAGCGAACGGAGCAATTATTTTCTTTGACGCTGCGTACGAAGCATTCATCACTGATTCTACCCTTCCCCATTCTATCTATGAAATTGAAGGTGCGAGAGATTGTGCGATCGAATTTCGTTCTTTCTCCAAAAATGCAGGTTTCACCGGTACTCGTTGCGCGTTAACAGTCGTTCCCAAAACCCTGACAGCAAAAGCCGCAGATGGTTCTGATGTAGAATTGTGGAAATTATGGAATCGTCGTCAGTCTACCAAATTTAACGGTGTTTCCTACGTAGTACAACGCGGTGCGGAAGCGGTTTATTCTGAAGAAGGAAAAGCACAAACCAAAGCTTTAGTAAGTTTTTACTTAGAAAATGCCAAAATTATCCGTGATAAACTCACCAATGCAGGTTTACAAGTTTACGGTGGAATTAACGCACCTTACGTATGGGTGAAAACTCCAAATGGTTTAACCAGTTGGGAATTTTTCGATAAGTTAGTACAAACTGTGAATGTTGTAGGAACACCTGGTTCTGGTTTTGGTGCTGCGGGTGAAGGTTATTTCCGTATTTCTGCATTTAACAGTCGGGAAAATGTGGAAGAAGCAATGAAGCGAATCACTGAGAAATTTAAAGTTTAGTATGTTTCTCATCTAGCTCAATTTCTTGTAGGGGTTTAGCAATGCTCATTGATGTCAACTTAACGTAAAACCTTTTACACAACTGGGAATTAATTCCCAGTCTAATAGCATAAGTCATCTAAAGATGACTACAAATACTTATGAATTTATAGTTTACTTTAGTAAACTTGAGCTATTAGCCATGATAGCGTAGCGTGGCGTAAGCCATAATTAATTTCATGGTGGGTGTGAAAGCTAACAGATAAACCGTTTTTTGGTTAAGTTGACACCATTAAGTATTGCTGAACCCTTACTCATTTAAATAATATAGAATTCTTGGTATTTTTGGTAAACTTGAGTTGTGAGTATGTTAGTTGAGATGTGAATTTATATGAAATTAATCATCAAAAATTTAGGACCTATTAAAAATAATACTCAAGCTATTGATTTAGATAAGGATTTTTTTGTATTTGTTGGTAGAAATAACAGTGGTAAAAGTTATGTTACTCAATTATTATGGGCGATTTTTAATCAAGATTTAATTAATGAATTTACACGGACAAATTTAGATATTCTTGATGATAAAATAGTAGAAAATGTAAGTAAAGTCGAAGTTACTTCTGAATTAGTCCAGCAAATTTTGGATAGATATAGTTGGTTCATACAAAAAGAAAGCAAAGAAGAGATATTTAATATAGGTAAACAATCAAACATATTAAATAATATTCATATTCATTTTGAGTATGAAATATCTGAGTTTAAGGAAGAGTCTATTAAAGCTGTTGCTGAAATAGTAGATGATGAAGATAATACTTCAGAGTATATAGAGTTAAATAAAGAGGAAGGTAATTTAATATATAATTTTGCAGAAAAAAATTGCCAGAAACTATTAAAGAGATACAACCTAAAAAATATCCAGAAATCAAATTATTAGAACTAAAAAAGATACTACTAATTTCGACAACTATTAGAATGATGTTGAAACATCAACATGAAACTTTTTTCTTACCAGCTAGTAGAATTTTCTTTCCCACATTCTATCGTTATATTTATGAAGTTGATAGAAAACAAAGAGAACAAGATATTAAAAAACTTGTAGATTTACTAGAAAATAATCGCAAGAAAGGAAAGATTAAATCATCAGATGTTGAAGAATTAGAAATTGGAAAAAGAAAATATACAGAACCGATGAATCAGGTGTTTGAAAAACTTTTTTCTCTTAATCTTGAAGAAAATATTGCCACATCTTATATAAATCTTGTGGAACAGTTACAAGAAATAATTGGTGGTGAAATATTACCTCTCAGTCTGAAAGGAATTAGTCCGATAGAATTTTACTTGCAAATTAACTCAATGAATGAAGCTTTACCAATGTATTTAGCTTCATCTTCTGTTAATCAATTAACACTTCTTTATTTATATCTAAAATATTGGGTATCAGATGAAGATAATTTCTTAATGATAGATGAACCAGAGGTAAATTTACATCCTGAAAATCAGATTAAATTATTAAATATACTGATACAGTTTGTGCAAAATCGAACAGGAAATAAAGTATTAATCACAACTCATAGCTCAATTTTAGCAAATGCTATAAATAACAACATATATTTGGATGTTCTAAAAAACGAACATGGTGTTAATGTAGAAAAAATTATTGAAGATAATAAGTTAAAATATGTTGACTCATCTGTATCTATAGCAAAAGAAAAAGTCGGTGTTTATTTCTTCACAGGTGATAAAATTATTGATTATGAAAGTAGTGATTATGGTATTTATTTTAGAAACTTTAGAGAAGTTGAAAATAACTTAGATAAATCACTTCGTATTCTGAATGATTATATTTATAGTCAAGAAGAAGAGGGTGATGATGAGTAAAAGTAATAAAAGTAAGTATTTTTTAAATAACCCTCATAAACGAGATGTGCGTAATTTAAGAGATGAATTTCACCAAGCTTTATTACAAGAAGAATTTATTATTGAAATTCCTGTAGTTGAAAATGAAATCATTGAAATTACAGAAGACAGTGAAGGTGCAAAATTGAAGAAGGTATGTATTCAAGAATTAAAGTATTGTGATGAAAAATCAACAGTAGAAAGAATCTGGAAAATTAACTTAGAACAAGATGTACTTGGTATTTCAACTAGCGGTAGTACGCCTGAATGTGCTATTTTAGTTTTACGAAAATATGAAAGTAGCTATAGATTGAATATTTTGTTAATTGAGTTAAAATCTAGTATAGATAACAAAGAATTAGAGAAAATTGAAGAAAAGTTTAGTTGTACAATGTCTAGAGTGTATATGTTACTTGTTTTGAATAATCACTTAAATCCCAAACAAGGTTATGTTCAAGAAGAAATATATGTAGATTTTCAAGGGATTTTATTTTATGACACTCTTTCTGAAAGAAGGAACTTAGAAGAGAATAAATATAGTAAGTTTTCAGAAATTATCAAAAGTGATCATAAATCAGGTACATTAACTTGTCAGACAATTTTAAGAGATCAAGAGAAAATCAAAATCAAGTGTTTTTGTTACCCAGATGTTGACAGCAAAACAGAAATTAAAATAAACTTAGAAGATTTGTTACAATGGAGATTTAATGAGTAATCTGAAATTCCTATTACTTTTTTTATATGAGTGTAGCTATTCCCATTTTCAAACCCGTGAGTCAAATGCAACTAACACCTGGTAGTAAAGTTACTATTCCTGATGTTAGCTGGGATGAATTTGAGGCAATTTTACAAGAATTAGGAGAAAAGAGAAATTCCCGAATTGCTTATAGTCATGAAAGTTTAGAAATTATGGTTCCTCTACCTGAACATGAAATTCCTAGAGATTTAATTTCTGATATCGTCAAAATATTACTGAAATCGAAAGGAATTAAATATCAACCTTTTGGTTCAACTACTTACAAAAAACAAGGTGTAGCAGGAGTTGAACCAGATGCTTGTTTTTATATTGAAAACTATCAAAAAATGATAGGTAAAAGACGTTTACAAGTAGATGATTTACCTCCAGATTTAGCAATAGAAATTGACGTGACATCAAAAACTACTCTTGATGCTTATGAAGCTATTGGTGTTCGCGAATTATGGATTTTTGATACTGGTAAATTGTTTATTTATTTATGGCAAGATGGAAAATATTTCAAATCTGATAGAAGTCACTATTTTCCAGATTTAGAAATTACTAAGATAATACCTGATACTGTTGCTCGTAGTTGGCAAGTGGGGAGTTTTCAAGCTTTGGAAGAATTTACTTGCATGATCTAATTATTGTAAAGTAAAAATCCTTTAATTTTATCCTCCTATTCCCTATTTCCAAAAATTATACAAACTGCTATCTTTCAAATTATTTACAAACCCTAAAACCAAAAGTTTGACGAACAGTAACCGGATATTCAGGATACCGACAAGCAGAATGACATTCTGAAAGAGGACTTTCAAAACAGCCACCACGTACAGCTTTAGTTCTGGTAAAATTAGGAGGTGCTATAAATGCACTACCATCTGTAATTTCATTTCCATAGTAAGTAGAACGCCAATCATCTAAACACCATTCCCATACGTTACCGTGCATATCATACAAACCAAACGCATTGGGAAAAAATGTTCCTACCCCTGTTGTTTCTTCTACATAACTTCGGTAAACATCATCAAAGTTATAATTAGCTAATTTTCTAGTAATTTTTTCTCCAAAATGAAAACTTGTTGTCGTTTCTGCACGACAAGCATATTCCCATTGTGCTTCGCTAGGAAGTTGATAATTTCTGTTAGTTAAATGTGATAATCTCTGACAAAATTCCACTGCATCAAGCCATGATATATTTTCTATAGGTCTTTTATCTCCTGGAAAATATGCAGGTTCTATGGTTAAATTTCTGTTGATAGGTTGTAATTGTGCGATCGCTCTCCACTGTTCTTGTGTAATCGGATATTTTGCCATATAAAATGATGGTACTGTGACTTGATGACGATAACTTGCATATGAATGATCATCACCCATCCAAAAAGTTCCTCCTGGAATAGAAATCATATCCAATTCCATACCATTGGGTAAAATTTCTCGAAAGTATTTAATTTCATAACTGTCTGTTTTTATTATTTCCCCTTTTTCATTTACTGTTGGGGTTTGAATTGTGATTGTTTGTAAGTTAATATTTTCAGTTTGAATAGATTGTTTTTTAGTTTTCTGCAAATAATTATTTTGTGTTTTTTCTGATGTTCTCTTAACCATTCTCTCCATTTCTCATCCACCTGAGTATTCTCATTAACTTTGATATTTTCAAAAGATAAAACTTTACTAATATCAACACCTTTTAAATTAGCATCTTCTAAATTTGCACCAGTGAAATCAGCACCTTCTAAATTACAGTTTTCCAATTTTGCACCTTTCAAATTCGCATTTTTAAATGAAACATCCGGAAATGATAATCCAGAAAAGTTAATTCTAGGTAAATTCGCTCTCTCAAATCTTGCACCTTGCCAATTTATTAATTCAATACCGCAAATATCAATTAAATAATCACAATTAGATATATCAATTCCAGATAAATTAGCATTTTTAAAACTTACCTCATCTATTATTTCACTATCTTCTAAACCAGAAATAAAATACTCAAATCCCATTGCACCTGTAAAATTAGCATTAGTGAAATTAGCACCACTAATTAAACCACCACTAAATATTGCTTCTTGAAAATTAGCACCTGTACAATTAGCATTTTCAAACCTCACAAACTCATCTTCACAAGAAATCCGACTGAAATTAGTATTGATACAGATAGTATCATTAAAATCGGCTTCACCTAAAGCTGCATCACTTAAATTTGCACTTTCTAAATTTGCACCAGAAAAATAATATAATTCTGATTTATGTAAGTCTGCATTTTTGAGATTAGCATTACTAAAATCAAAGTTATATAATTCAGATTCACTCAGGTTTGCACCTTCTAAATTTGCACCACTTAAATTAATTTGTAAATCATATTCATCGTAAAAATAAAACTTTAACTTACTGAGATCAACACCTCGTAAATCTCTATTTTCTCCGCCAAATTTAATTAATTCTATCACTAATTTCCATTTCGGATCAATTTGAGTATTGGCATCAATTTGAATATCTACTAAATTAGCACCTTGTAATTTCACTCCAGTTAAATTTGCCCCAGAAAAATTAGTTTCAGATAAATCACAATCTCTCAAATCAGCATTTTTAAAATTAGTATTACTCAGATCAATTCCTCTCAGATATTCTTGAGGAAATATACCTGCTTTTTTAATTTCCTCTAGTAAGTTATCTGGGTTTTTGAGTTTGAAATTATCAATGATAGCTTGTCTATCATGCAAAGAAACTTCTAATAAAAATTCGTCGTTAATTCCCGCAGTACAAGAAGTGAAACGATAACCTTTATCTTTCTTGGATTTAACTAAATCATCATAAATTTTTTCCGCTTCTTGCAAAGAAACCGGGTTACTTGTTTTTGTTCCTTTTTTCAGTTTCGCTCCTGTTTTACCATAGGCAAAATTCACATAATATTGTTCCCAAGCAAGATACACTATTTCCACTTCGTAGACTTTATCAGATTTCTCATCTTTATATTTGAGAACTGCTTTTTTAATAGACATATATTTTAAAATTATTAGAATCAGGATTTCAGGATTTACAGGTATTGTAGGGTGTGTTAGAACGGAGTTCGTAACGCACCATTATCAAGGTTTTGGTGCGTTACGCCATCGCTAACGCACCCTACGTGTCTTTTCAAGAATCAAATATTATCCCTATATTGTTGAAAGAATTATTTTAAATTAAATAAATCCCTGAATTAATCACGACAGAAAATCAGGGATATCATCTCATTAATCTTTTGGTAATTCTACGTCAATTAACTTTTGCATTTCTTCTAATGAATTAACACTGATACTCGCCAAAAGGAGATTTTCTAAAATTGTCATATCCTCAATTTGCTTGAGTGAATTACTCATTAATTCAGGAATGGAATCAAATCTATTAGCAAGGATTTTGAGAACATTATTTTGGCAGGTTTCTCTAGCACCTAATTGTTTACCTTTAGCTTCACCTCTTTCTTCTGCCATTTCCTCAATAGGACTGATAAAAGGCATATTTAACTCCTTTTCATGTTGTTCTAATTTTTCGTTGAATTCTGTTTGTAATGGTGGTGGTAAGGTCATCATTTTATCAATGAATTTAACTAAGTTGATAATATCAAATCTAGTTAAACCTTTTTGATATAATGGTCTGACTATGTTCCATTTCCATTGTTCTCGTTCGCTTAAATTCTTAGTCGTGGCTTTGGTTTTCAGATGTGCCATAACTATTATAGCAAATACATTATTAATTGCGGTTAATTCTTCCCATTTATAGTCTAATAGTTTGACAATGCTAAATTGCATTTTTACGAAACTATCATCTAAACCATATTCATAACTGTTTGGTCGCCATTTTTTATTTTCATCTCCTAAGATTGCTAGACTGATGACTGGTTTATTAAATAAATCAAAGGAACGATAGTTATAGATGTACATTCTTTGAGTGAATTCTTGATCATATTGGCTTTGTACTTCTATGTGAATCAAAATCCAAATAATTTCGTTATTTAATAACCAGACTTGGAATAATTTGTCAGCATAGCGTTTTTTGCTTTGACTAGCAGCAGTGATTTGTTCTAGTTCTTTATCTAGGGAAATGGGGGTTTTACTCCAATCAATTTTTTCGTGTAGGTTGGGATAGAAGAATTGGATAAATGATTCAAAATATTGGCTAATTGCTTCTTTCCAGGTTTGATCATAGTTGGCGGTTGTTTCTGTCATGTTTTGTCAGGATTTACAGGGTTTGAGTATTTACAAAATGGGAGAGAAATTAAAAATTAATTATCTGCGTTTATCTGTGTTCATCTGCGTTTAATTAATGAAATTGTCAGAATGAGGTTTTGCGTAAGTCCTGAATAAAACTCTTGACTGATAATTGAATATCTGTTATGTTTATCTTGATAAGGAAGAACTATTTTAAATATCTTAATAAAATCAACAAATTCTCTCCGGTACAACTATATAACCTGTACTCAAATCACCTAAAACTATATTTTTCTCCACTCCCCAAAACCACCAATAAGCACCAACATAAGCACAAATTAAACTATCTAACATATCTTCTGTAGCTTTAAGCTCTTTTCCTGTTGTGGGTATTTCTTGGGGAAACGAACCGCAGAGGCGCAGAGAACGCAGAGGAGGTGATAATGTGGGAAGAATATTTTGGATGTAGTTATGTAGTTTGATCAGTTCTAAACGACGTTCTGCGATTTTCCCTTTTTTATATTTAAGAATACGATTTAATTGAAATAAATTGACTATAGCTGGGTGGGGAAATACTTCTATTTGATATCTACCAGGTATTTGTGGTTCAATTTTAGGAGCATGAACAAAACCAAGAGCTTCTAATTTCAAACCAAAATTAATAGTACGTTCTGCAAACGCTAAATTTTGATTAGCAGGATAGCAACCAGCATGATATTTACCAAAGAATTTATGACTAAGTTTATCTGGTAAACGACTACCTGTGGGGTTGGGGATCAAAGTGGGTGCATCCACAGCAACTATCCCTGGTTCTTGTGTTGGTACTGTTTCATTTATCCACACCAGGATATCTGCAATGTCATCAAGACGATCTAAGTCCAATAGTTGTAACTTCCCTTCTACCAGTTCTAAACAACACAGGCCACTAGGTTGGGAAGTCCACCCAAAATCAACACCAATAAATTTCATAAGTTCCGTCTTAATTCATAAGTTATGCAAATATACTTGATATATATCCCGATATATGAGTTTACTGTAAAGGAACAGTAAAATTCTTGTGAGCTTACGTAATTCCCACAAAACCCCTTAAACTAAGCTTCTCAAGTCTTTTTACCAAGATAGTAAACCTTAATATCGAAAAACCATGAATACAACTTGGCAAGGTATAACCCAGTTGACAGATTTTGGTTTGTCGAACAGGGTGCAAAATTTTGCTAACTTTCAAGCTTTTTTAGCACAATCTCCAACCTCACAACTTAATAATTCAGCGATTACTGATTTCACTGATTTACAGGGAGTTGTTCAACAATTATTGAGTTTTACCCCCCGCTTGTTGGGATCTGTTTCAATTTTATTGATAGGTTGGCTGTTAGCAGCTATCATTGCTAAAGCTACCAAGAAAATCCTTGATAATACAGACATTGATAATAAGATAGCTGCGGGTATAACTGGGACTGAGGATGTTCCCGAAGTTGAAAAGTTAATTTCCAAGTTCGTATTTTGGAGTATTATTCTGTTGACAGTGGTAGCTGTTTTACAGAATTTAGGACTGGAAGTAGCTTCTGGACCACTGAATAATTTCATAGATCAGGTAATTGGCTTTTTCCCTAAAGTATTTGGTGCGGGTATACTTTTGGGTGCAGCTTGGTCTTTAGCAACTATAGTTAAACTGGTGACAACACGCAGTTTACAGGCTCTCAACTTAGATCAAATATTAGAACAAGAAGCTCAAGATGGTACTACACCTACAGGGAATCAACTTTCTCTGAGTGATACTATCGGTAAAGCTTTGTATTGGTTTATTTTCTTACTATTTCTAGTTCCAGTTCTGGATACTTTGGGACTACAGGAAGCATTAGAACCTGTACAGGTTTTAACTACTGAGATCCTGGCTATTGTTCCTAATATTTTAGGAGCAATTGTCATTGCTGCTGTGGGCTGGTTTGGTGCTGGTATCGTCCGCAGAATTGTGACTAATTTATTGCACACTACTGGTTTGGATCATTTGGGTAGTCGTTTTGGTTTGTCTCCTACTTCTGGAGTCCAATCTTTATCTACTATTATTGGTACGATCGCCTACATTCTAATTTTGATTCCAGTAGCGATCGCCTCTCTCAACACTTTGGAAATTCAGGCAATTTCTGCCCCAGCAATTTCCATGTTGCAGCAGGTTCTCAATACTCTACCTAGCATCTTCACCGCATTAGCGATTTTAATTGTTTCCTATTTCTTGGGTAAGTTTGCGAGTGAGGTAGTCACCAGCATTTTGACAAGTTTAGGTTTCAACAACATTTTCACCATCCTGGGTTTACCGACATTAGTTCAGCAAACAGAAAACTCGGAAGAAATGCCCACCCCTACCCGCACTCCTTCGGAAATTGTGGGTGTAATAGTCTTAGTGGGTATCATGTTGTTTGCCACTATTGCAGCGGTAAATATCTTAAATATCCCCGCTTTATCCGTTTTAGTCACAGGTTTAGTCGTCATCCTGGGACGGATTTTATCAGGGTTAGTAGTATTTGGTGTCGGTTTATTCTTAGCAAATCTAGCCTTTAATATTGTTAGCAGTCCTGGTACTTCCCAAGCAAGATTTTTGGCACAGGTAGCAAGAATTTCCATTATTGCCTTAGTTTCCGCAATGGCACTACAACAAATTGGTGTTGCTCCTGATATCGTCAATTTAGCCTTTGGTTTATTATTTGGAGCGATCGCTGTAGCTATTGCTTTAGCCTTCGGTTTAGGCGGCCGCGACGTAGCCCAAGAACAAATGCGAGAATGGTTAGACTCTTTTAAAACTAGAGATTAGGTGATTGGTGACTAGTGATTGGTGATTGGTGACTGGTGACTGGTGATTGGGTAAATTTCTTAATTACGAATTACGAATTACGAATTACGAATTACTAAAGGTGACTGGGAAAGAATTTTCTCCCACTCTCCCACTCCCCCACTCTCCCACTCCCCCACTCCCCCACTCTCCCACTCCCCCACTCTCCCACTCCCCCACTCTCCCACTCTCCCACTCCCTCACCTTCTCCCTACCTTAATTAACAACTCATCCTTAATGCGGTTTAAAATCGAAGCCTCATCTAAACTGGATAAAATCTTATTCACCACTGCTTTTGGCCCATCTGGGCCCCAGGTAGCCCCATTTGCTAAATAGGCTTTAGTAACTTGGCCGATCCCATAGGATGAAACTCCCGCAACCGCCCCTTGAGTAACTGCTACTGATAAATAGGGTGCTAAAGTTGCTCCAGCAGTCACAGAAGAAGATATACCCAGTAAGGATTTTAGGCTACTTAAACCCAAATTGGCTAACAATTCACTCGCACCAATTCCGCCCATACTCAGGGCGATTTTTTGTAACAACTTGATCGCACCTGTTTCTGTCATCTCAATACTGTAAAGTTTGGACAAGCCAAGAATTAAAGCAATATCAATCACTACACCACTGAATATATCAACCACAGTCACAGGATTTAAAGCGATCGCCACAGCTTTTGTCATCACCGCTTTCCAGATCAAATCATTGGCGTTTTGCTCCCGAATCATTAATTTACGTTGAATCACCTGCTCATTCACAACATCAGCATAAAGCATAGTATTGAGAGCCACTAAAGCCTTACCTTCCCGCTGCAAAATCTCTAATATTTTCAGTTTCAATTCATCTACCCGTGCCTGACCTGGACGTAATTTGAGAGTTCTGTTACCATCAGCACTAACTACGGCAGTTTTCACTAAAGGAGAAGCCGCAGCCATCACAATTTCATCCGGTGAAAGTAGTTCTTTAACTCGCTGATCACGAATTGTTTCATAGATAGCAACTCTGTCAGCTTCTGGAAATTGATCCACTTTGTTAAACACCAAAATGATTGGTTTCCCCACTTCCCGTAACTGAGAAAGTGCCACCTGTTCAATTTTGGTCATATCCCCAGAAATCACAAACAAAATCAAATCTGCTTGTTTTGCTACCTGTTGAGCTAAAACCGCACGGGTTTCACCATCCACCTCATCCAAACCAGGAGTATCCACCAACTCTACCTGAGACTGGCCTGTGGTTGGAAAAGTAGCCTTCAAAGTCCCAATATCAGCTTCAGTCATAGTCCAACTCACCTTTTGTTCAGCACGAGTCACACCATGTAAAGGCCCAGTCTCAAATACAGTTTCACCCACTAAAGCATTGAGAAGAGAAGATTTACCACGTCCCACCATACCAAAGGCAGCAATCTGTATTACCATACTTTCTAGCTTATCCAGCATGGTTTTTAAATCCACAATTTGTCCTTCTAACCCATTTTTTTCCTGTGGACTTAGATCAAGACGATTAACTAAATTTTGTAAGGCTGTTTTTGCGTGTTGGTAGTGAAGTTCTGACTGAATATCTGCAAATGTGAAAATAGCATGATCTAGTTCCTCTTCCCATTTATTATCATTATTATGATCAGTTTCGGATGATGATGTCATTTCATTCTATTTTGAAGTTTATATTTGAGAATTTAGACATATATGCAAGACCTTAGAGAAATTATATATTCCCAAGATTTAGCACTGAAAAAAAATTGGTATTCTCCTGTAGCAGATGCTTACAATAAAGTGAGACCAAATTATCCTCAAGCAATCATTCAACCCACTGTAGAAATAGCTAAACTCAGTCACAATAGTAAAATTCTTGAATTAGGATGTGGCCCTGGAAATGCTACTATCTCCTTTGCTCAATTAGATTTTTCAATGGTTTGTTTAGAACCTAGTCCAACAGTTTGTAAGTTAGCTAAACAAAACTGTCTATCCTATCCCAATGTAGATATTCAACAGATTACCTTTGAAGAATGGGAGTTAAAAACAGGAAAATTTGATGCTGTCTTAGCAGCAACTTCTTTTCACTGGATGAACCCCAAAATAGCATATAAAAAAGCTGCTGACGCTTTAAAAGATGATGGTTGTTTAATTCTATTATGGAACATGACTCCTCAACCTGATTATGAAGTTTATCGGCAATTACACCCAGTTTACCAAACCCATGCTCCTGCTTCCGATAGATATGAAGATATATCAACTCAAATCAGAACAGTAAAATCCTTTGGTCAAAATGCTCTTAATTCAGGATGGTTTCAAAATTTGATTTCTGATTATGTCGTTTGTCAAGCTACTTATTTTGTTGATGATTATTTATTACTTTTAGGAACTTTGTCGCCTTATTTAAAGCTGGAATCTTGTATTAGGGATGTTCTATTTTCCGGTTTAAGGGAACAGATAAATCATCTTTATGAAGGTAAAATACAAGTCTCTTATATTTCAGCGTTTCAAGTCATGAACAAAGTTAATTTTTAATCTTTTAGTGGTTATTTCAGTTATCAGTTATCAGTTATCAGTTATCAGTTATCAGTTATCAGTTATCAGTTATCAGTTTTCAGTTGTTAACTATCCTATCACATAAATCAAAATATCAGTATTGTAGGGTGTGTTAGAACGAAGTTCGTAACGCACCATGATCAAGGATTTGTGCATTCTCTATCACTTTAGCGAAGCCATTCCCAAAGGGATTTACACACCCTACGTGTCTTTTCAATAATCAAATATTATCCCGATATCATTTGTTAACTATCCCATCACATAAATCAAAAGATAAGTTTGACATACAAGTTTTAACTATGATATGATGTTATGCTGTTTAAAGTATATCAATTGTCTCCGCTAGGCTGGAAGTATATCAATAAAATATATCGGTAGCTGAAAATTGCCTACGCGTAGCTTTTTTGTTGTTTATTGATGAGGTGAATATGGCCAAGCGCCGTAACCCGAAAAAAGAAAAGGCGCTACGGAACCAGGCTTATGCCAGAAAGTTTCGTAAACGGACTACTACAGGAAGAATGCAAAGAAGGTTCCAACAAAGACCACCTAAGAGTGAAGAAGAAGAGGGAACAGGAGCAGCAGCAATGGACGCTGCGGACTAAAGCAACTGTTTAAATATTTACTCTGGAATTAATCCCATATACATCCGCGTACAGCTATCTAAAATATAACTGTGCGCTTTTATTTAGGATTTATCAAAGGTGATTGGTGATTGGTGATTTGGTAGTAATAACGAATTACGAATTACGAATTACGAATTACGAATTACCAAAGGTAACTGATAACTGATAACTGATAACTGATTTACTCAGTAATTTGGCTACGAGCATCTAACAATGCTTGTTTGATTTGATTAAAACCAGTACCACCATAACTATTACGCGCCGATACTACTTGACGAGGGGAAATGGCTTCATAGATATCTGTGTCGAAAGCAGGATGTATTTCTTGCCATTCTTCTATGGTTAAATCTTTCAGCAGTTTACCCGCAGCTATACTGGTTTTCACTACCTTACCCACCAGGTTATATGCTTCTCGGAAAGGAACACCTTTTGCTGCTAAGTAGTCCGCCACATCAGTCGCGTTAGAAAAATCTTCTGTAACAGCTTCTGCAAGACGCTGCTGACGGAATTCTAAGCCTTCTCCCATTAAAATTGTCATTGCTTCTAGACAAGCTTTGACTGTATTGACGCTATCAAAAATACCTTCTTTGTCTTCTTGCAAGTCCTTATTATATGCCAGTGGTAAACCTTTCATAATCACTAACATAGCTTGGAGATGACCGAAAACACGTCCAGTTTTACCCCTCACTAATTCTGGCACATCGGGGTTTTTCTTTTGAGGCATAATGCTAGAACCCGTCGCACAGCTATCTTTAAGGCTGACAAAACGGAATTCTTCTGAAGACCATAGGATCACTTCCTCTGACAACCTGCTCAGATGAACCATAATCATACTAGCAGCACAAAGAAATTCTATAGCGAAGTCGCGATCGCTAACTCCATCCAAACTGTTAGCATAAATACTATCAAAATCTAACAATTGGGCCGTGTAATGTCTATCAATGGGAAAAGTTGTTCCCGCTAATGCACCACAACCTAGAGGGGAAATATTCACTCGTTTATAAACATCTCCCAACCTTTCCCAGTCTCGCTGCGCCATCTGAAAATATGCTAATAAGTGATGAGCTAAACTTACAGGTTGGGCGCGTTGTAGGTGAGTGTAACCGGGAATCAAAGTTTCTACGTTTTTTTCTGCTATTTCCAATAATATGCTTTGGAATGCCCGTAAATATTGACGAATTTGTTGAATTTGCTCTCTCAGATAAAGTCTGGTATCTGTTCCTACTTGATCATTACGGGAACGAGCAGTATGTAATTTTTTACCTACGTCACCGACAATTTCCGTAAGTCTTGTTTCTACCGCAAAATGTACATCTTCTGCATCAATACCAGGCTGAAATGTACCTTGTTGATATTCTTGAAGAATTTGTTCTAACCCTGTGACTAACTTTTCTCCTTCTTCTGGGGAAATTATACCCGTGTGAGCCAGCATTTTGGCATGAGCTTGAGAACCAGTAATGTCGTATTCTATCAATTCAATATCAAAACTGATACTGGCATTAAAACTAGCGATCGCCGGATGTAAAGCAGACTCAAATCGCTGACTCCAAGTAGATGTTTCGGTCATAAATAATTTGCAAGGAGAAGAAATAACAAACAATGGTGATTGGTGACCAATCACCAATCACTTTAACCATAACTGGTTAAGCTTTTGAACATATAGCCGATAACAATACCAATCAAAGTAGCCCAGATTTGACCAGTTTTAACAAAGTTATTCCAAGCTCCTTGCATTTGTCCAATCACATCTGGATCTTCGACATTACCATAATTATTTGCCAAGAAGGTTATGTGTTCGTGCAAATTACCTGCAAAGCTAAATACTTGATCATTTAAGTGTTCCATAATTTTTCCATTACTAGATTTATTAACTGTATTCCTATATTTGAAGTAATACACCCAATCAAAATTTACAGCAATTATACGCAAAATTTACTTAAATAGGTTCATTACTCTCAGATGTTGAAGATAATTTTTCAGCAGTTCTTAAAATTTGTCCTGCTAAAACTGCTGCACCGAAGCCATTATCAATATTGACCACTCCTATACCAGCAGCACAAGAGTTAAGCATTGTTAATAGTGGAGCTAAACCGGAAAAACTTGCACCATAACCGATACTGGTAGGTACGGCAATTACCGGACAGTCTACTAAGCCTGCTACTACGCTTGGTAAAGCTCCCTCCATCCCGGCAACAACAATTAATACTGACGCAGAACTGATTAAGTGAAGATTATCTAATAAACGATGAATACCTGCTACACCTACATCCCAAAGACGGTTAACGAGAAAACCAGATAGTTCAGCGGTAACGGCGGCCTCTTCAGCAACCGTTAAATCAGCAGTACCAGCGGATAAGATAGCAATTGTACCAGGAAACCTGGGTATAATTTCTGGGGGTGTGAGGGCGCAAATTCTGGCTGATTGAAAGTATTTTAGACCTCTAACTTTCTTTTGCAAAATAGCATAAACATCAAGGGAGATTCGAGTGGCCATAACCACAGAAGTACGTTCACGCATAACTTCCATAATTTGGGCAATTTGCTCTGGTGTTTTACCAGGCCCCCATATTACTTCTGGGAAACCAGTTCTCAGATGACGATGATGATCAATTTTGGCAAATTCCCCAACAGGTTCGTAAGCTAAATCTTTGAGAGATGCAAGAGCAGTATCTGGAGAAATTTTACCATTAGCAACTGACTCTAAGAGCGATCGCAAATTTTCAGGCTGACTCATTCGATTTTAGATTTTAGGTTTTAGATTTTAGTAATTCGTAGTTCGTAATTCGTAATTACTGATTAAATTAAGATTACCAGTCACCAGTTACCAATCACCAATCACCTATTTTGTAATCCTGATTTCATGAATATTCCAGAAAGCACCACCCAAAGCAGAAAATTTAATTCCTGCAAACTTATTTCTAACTGCTGATAAAGAATAGGCATTTACCAAATAAATTAAAGGTAAATTCTCTTGGGTAATTTGTTGACTTTCTGCATACAAAGCTTTAACTTTTTCATCATCAAATTCCTGTGCAGCTTGGATATAAAGTTCGTGAATTCTATTTTCCCAAGGTGCAACTTTTCTACCTTCTATCGGTTCTTGTCCTGCTTGGGGTTTTTGATTAAACATATGTAAACCACCATCAGGAGACCAAACATTTGCGCCATCATTGGGTTCTAAACCACCGGTTAAACCAATTAAAGATGCTTCCCAATTGAGGGTATTGGATAATTTATCTATAAAGGTGTTCCATGCTAAAGGTGTAAAATCTACTTGAATTCCTATTTTACTTAAATCCTGCTTAATTTGTGAACCCATTGCTTCTCGAATTTTATTACCTGCATTGGTAAGTAAAGCAAAACGGACACGATTACCTTGTGCATCTTCTAGTTTATTTTCATCGTTATATTTAAACCCAGATTTTAAGAGCATTTCTTTAGCTTTTTCTGGATTATAATTATATACTTTTAAACCTTTTTTTGGGGAAAGGTAATACTGACTTTGGACAGAAATAGGAGAGTTTTGAGTTTGACCTAAACCACGATAAATATTATTAATCATGGTTTGTCTATCAATTGCATAAGCTATAGCTTGGCGAAATTGAACATTATTAAACCAACGAGATTTCACAGGATCTACTAATGGTTTTCCATCCCTTTTTCCTTGATTCAAATTGAAAAATACAAAACTTGTACTCGCAGCAGGCCCACCATTATAAATTTTAAAATTACCTTGTTCTTCTTGTTTTTTTAATAATGAAAAATAATCAGGTGATACCCCTACGGTATCTAAACCACCAGAGCGAAATTGTAGTAAAGAAGTGTCTGTTGATTCGACAATTTGCCAAATAATTCGTTCTATATAGGGTTGAGAATTACCTTGTTCATCTTTACGCCAATAATAGGGATTACGACGAAAAACTACCCGTTGACTGGTATCATAACGTTCTAACTGATAAGGTCCGTTCACTATGATTTCTTCGGGTTCTGTATCTACACCCCATTTACTTAGAAATATTGGTTTTCCATCTTTGTCTTTGGTTTCCACAAATTCCCGTAAAATATGAGCAGGTAAAATCGCTGCACCAGTATTTTGTAAGAATGGTCTAAAGGGTTCAGGAACGCTAAATTCTACTCGTTGATCATCAATTTTTCTGACTGTTGGTAATTTACGATCTTTGCCAATTCTGAGAATATCTCTCAGATCGGTGGGAATGTCTTCATTGAGATAAATATTATTGTAGGTGAAGACAACATCATCAACTGTTAATGGTTCTCCATCTGACCATTTTAAGTTATTTTTGAGGGTAAAGGTAATTTTAAGTTTATCCTCTGAAACTTCCCAGGATTTGGCTAAATCTGGTTCTAATTTTCCGTTTAAGGGATTTTGAGTAATTAATCCTTCATAGGTATAACCAAAAATGTTCGGTGATTCTGAACTGAGAGGATAGTTAAAGGTTTTAGGATCGCTGAGAATACTGCTGACTAATTGTGGTATTTCAGTTTCACTTTTTCTCAATAATTTGGAGTTACAACCCGTGATTGATAATGTTGTAAATGCCAAGATTGTGATTATTAATAATAGCCGTTTTGTGTGATTGAGAATGTTTTTAATAAATGCCATAATCTATTTACCTACAAATAGTTAAGTTAAATTATAATGATTGAGACTCTAACCAACCCATGAAGTTCTTGGTGGTACTGAAGTATTGTATATCTGCACCATTTAAAGTTTCTTGCACATTTTGTTTACTAAAGTCTTTAGTGTTACCACTTATAAATACTTTTTGGTCGTTAGGATGCTGATTTGCATGATCAAGAATACTTTGTGAAATCAAGTTATCTATCAAATCATTCTTGATTAAAAATGTTTCTTTTTCCTGAAGAACTTGATCAGAAATCACCTTAATTATGCCGCTATTAAAATTGATATTCTCTGCATTTTCAATGAGTAAATTTATGATTTCTGAGAAGCGGTTTTGAATATCATTTAATAATAGTGTGTTTTCAATTGATGCTTTTTGTAAATGCCGGGAAAACGATTTAGCGTGGATAGATTTTTGATCACGTATTGATTCGTTAATTTGTTTATCCATTTCTGCTTGGAATTTTAATTGATATTCCTTATCTTTCCTGTATGTATTAATAGCTTCAATGTAACAAACAGCAGGTATGACTATATGTATTGATGAAGGAGAATTCAGAAGAAATTGTTCTGCTTCTAAATCTCTTCCTTTAGCTATAGCCATGATCATATTAGTCTCTATGTATAGTATTAGCACCTAGATTTTCCTGAACACCTAATTGAAAGTTTATAATTGGATATAAATATGGTCTTCAATTTCTGATTATGTAAGTATGTTCTTCGTTTTCCATTAATGACAGCAAGCCAATTCTGGCTACTTCCTGATATGCTGGTGGACTATCTGAATTCCAATGATATGCTAAATCTCTGAGCCAAGATTTAACAAGAGTTTCTAGATGGAAATTAAATATTTTTTTTTGACTAAATTCCGGATCGTAGGTGCTGAGTATATCATTTGTTTTCAGAGATATGAGATTGTTAATATTTTGCTTTTCAGTTAATGGAAAAATGTTAATTTCTTCCAAATCAACTAACATACCGAAAGGAATATCTGTTTGGATATCCCGTTTAATATTGTTGAGATAGTATGTTTCTAATTGAGAAATAGCATTTTGTCTCAAATCATCTTCTAGCATTTCGGCTTTTGTTTCCACTAATAAAACAATATTATCATTCCTATTCCTAAACACAATGTTAGGAAAATATTGTGGAATATGATCAGAAAATTTGATATGCATATCATTCCTCTAATTCAGTAAATAGTAAATAATTTAACTAATCACCAGCCACCAACAAAACTACAGCATAAGCACAAATACCTTCTTCTCTACCAGTGGGGCCTAATTTTTCATTAGTGGTAGCTTTGACACCAACTTGATTTGATTCTAATTCTAAAACTGCTGCTAATTTATCGCGCATGGTAGAAATATGGGGTTTTAATTTCGGACGTTCAGCAACGACAACGGAATCAATATTACCGATTTTCCAACCTTGCTCAATAATCAACTGATTGACTTGTTTTAACAAGTCCAGACTATTAGCTCCTTTCCATTGGGGATCACTGGGGGGAAAATAATGGCCAATATCTCCCAAAGATAAAGCACCTAACATTGCGTCCATAATGGCATGAGTGAGGACATCCGCATCACTGTGTCCTAATAAACCCAGTTCATGGGGAATATCAACACCACCGAGGATTAAAGGGCGATCGCTCACTAATTTATGGATATCGTAGCCATTACCTATTCTGATTTTCATAATCTTCTGATAATTGATAGTTAGTAGTTTGTTTGTCGTTGATAAATATTAAATTCTTCCCCTCTTCCCCTCTTCCCCTCTTCCCCTCTTCCCCTCTTCCCCTCTTCCCCTCTTCCCCTCTTCCCCTCACCCCAACTCCCCACCTCCTCTCTCCTGTTGCCATTTTTCCAGTAAATCAGGACGACGGGAAGCGGTACGTTCGATTTGTTGTTGAAAACGCCATTTAGCGATCGCTGCATGATTACCACTCAGTAACACATCAGGAACTTTCCAACCGCGAAAATTAGCTGGACGGGTATACTGGGGAAAATCTAATAAACCTTCCTCAAAACTCTCTGCTTTCAGCGATTCTACTTTACCAACAGTACCTGGTAATAAACGTACAACCCCATTTAATAAAGCCATTGCGGGGATTTCTCCACCTGTGAGAATAAAATCTCCTAAAGAAACCTCACGCGTGACCAAATTTAAAACCCGGTCATCTACCCCTTCATAGTGGCCACAGATTAACACTAACTGGTCATAATTTGCTGTTAATTCGCGCAGTAAAGGCTGGTTAATGGTTTCTCCTTGGGGACTCATCAAAATTATCTCTCGACGGGGTAAAATGGGTAAAGATTCCACCGCAGTAAAAATTGGTTCTGGTTTCATCAACATTCCTACACCGCCACCGTAGGGTTCATCATCCACCTTACGATGTTTATCAGTAGTAAAATCTCTAGGGTTAACCAGATGTACTTCGGCTATTTGTTTGGCTAGGGCTTTACCTAGAAGACCAGAAGTCAGAATAGAGGTAAAACAATCAGGGAAAAGCGTAACTATATCAAAACGCACAGTAATTCGTATTTAATGACACTAATCTTAAATTTGAGGAAAGTAATCAGCAATTAGCAAATAACAGCAGCAGTGATGGAAGGGAGTTGTGAAAGCGTATTTTATCTGCATGACCAGACTTAGGTGCTTAAATCTATACCCTATCACTTGAGAAACTGTTGTAAATACAGGAAATTTATTTTCTCCTTTGAGAGTGATAAATCCCTGTGTTGAAAGCTTAAAAGCTAATAGCTGATAATTTGATTATCCAGTAACCAGAAATAGTCACAGGGAGGTAGCATTTAGAGGCCAACTTAATCAATAGTATCTAAAATTACCAGAAACCTGGTTTTTTAGTGCCATCAAAAGTTTTTCTAATTACTTAATTTATGTTTAAATGTTGTCACAACTAAATCTAAATTAATAATCTCACCAAAAGTTAACAACTTCCAGGATGCATCGAGCCAGCCTCAGAAAGAAAGAGTGTCAAGACCTGCTTGTCCCAAATCCAGAAGGGAGACATAGACTCCAAGAACTATTTTGCCAGTCTGGAAGAAGTGGATAGGTGAAAAACAAGTCGCTGGCGATGAGGACAACGGACATGACAAAACTGAGGCATCGTGTGCGTTGAGTGAGAAGATGGAGGGACGAAAATTGCCACTCCAAACTGATCAGAAGTGTCCTCTCAAAGAAGCAAAGGGAGAAAAACAACAGGCTACCAAACCTCGTTAAATTCACCTGGAGTTGTTGACCGGAGAAACACAATGCAGCAATTAAAAGCTAAATCGCTGGAAATGAGGACACCCCAAGCAACTAAAACCGCCGTTCTAGTTATCGGAGGCGCAGAAGACAAAGTTCACGGACGTGAAATTTTGCGGACTTTTTTTGCCCGTGCTGGCGCAAATAAAGCTTACATTACAATTGTGCCATCAGCCTCCCGTGAACCAGCCATCATCGGTGGTCGGTACATTCGGATTTTTGAAGACATGGGCGCTCAAAAAGTCGAAATTTTAGATATCCGTGAACGGGAGCAATGCGAAAAGCCGGAAATTAGAGAATCTTTAGAAGCCTGTACTGGAGTTTTTTTGACAGGCGGAGACCAATTAAGGCTTTGTGGAGTTCTGTCAGATACACCGGCAATGGATATTATTCGTCAGCGGGTAAGAGCAGGACAACTCACCCTAGCAGGAACAAGTGCTGGGGCGGCAGTAATGGGACATCACATGATTGCTGGTGGTGGGAGTGGCGAAACTCCCAATCGTTCCCTTGTAGATATGGCGACAGGTTTGGGTTTTATTCCAGAAGTGATTGTAGATCAGCACTTTCATAACCGTAACCGGATGGGAAGACTGATTAGTGCGATCGCCGCCCACCCTGATCGTCTTGGTATTGGCATTGATGAAGATACCTGTGCTGTGTTTGAACGTGATGGTTGGCTGCAAGTCATGGGTAAAGGTAGCGTGACAATTGTTGATCCGACAGAACTCACACACACCAATGAACCTCATGTCAGTGCTAACGAACCGTTAACTGTACACAATTTACGTTTACATATCCTTAGCTATGGAGATAGATTCCATCTTTACCAACGTACTGTTCTACCAGCAGTGCATAGGATCTCCAGCTGAAGGGATAGAGTATCCGAGATCATTAGTTAATTGACCGCTCCCTACTTTTTAGAGCCAATTTCAATTGGAATCACGGAAAAATCCCATTTAAAAAGAAAAAACTGTTTGTTGTGAACAGTTTAGCGGTCAATTACAGTAAGAAACTAGAATTTTGGTTCCGAATCTCCATCTACCTATTCCCATGAGAATCCTCAAGATCCAGACCTTACGCGGCCCAAACTACTGGAGCATTCGACGCCATAAACTGATCGTCATGCGCCTTGATCTAGAAAGCCTTGCGGAAACGCCCTCTAACGAAATCCCTGGTTTTTACGAAGGGTTAGTTGAGGCACTACCAAGTCTGGAGGGCCATTACTGTTCCCCCGGCTGTCGTGGCGGGTTTTTGATGCGGGTACGAGAAGGGACGATGATGGGTCACATCGTAGAACACGTGGCCCTCGAACTCCAGGAATTAGCCGGAATGCACGTAGGTTTTGGCCGTACCCGTGAGACTGCCACATCTGGTATTTATCAGGTAGTGATTGAGTACCTAAATGAGGAAGCGGGACGATATGCCGGACGTGCAGCTGTACGGCTATGTCAAAGCATCGTTGATCGGGGTCGTTATCCCAAAGCAGAACTAGAACAAGATATCCAGGATCTGAAAGATTTTTGGCGTGATGCTTCTTTGGGGCCTTCTACAGAAGCTATTGTTAAAGAAGCTGAAAAACGTGGTATTCCTTGGATTTCCCTAGCCGCACGCTATTTAATTCAGCTTGGCTATGGTGTAAACCAAAAGCGGATGCAAGCAACAATGACTAATAACACAGGTATTCTCGGTGTAGAACTAGCCTGTGATAAAGAAGCTACTAAACGTATTCTTGATGATAATGGTGTTCCAGTTCCCAGAGGTACAGTTATTAACTTCTTGGATGATTTGGAAGAAGCTATTGAATATGTAGGTGGTTATCCCATTGTGATTAAGCCTTTGGATGGTAATCACGGCCGTGGTATCACTATTGATATTAGAAATTGGGATGATGCTGAATCAGCTTATGAAACAGCAAGACAAGTTTCCCGTTCCATTATTATTGAACGTTACTACGTTGGTCGTGACCATAGGGTTTTAGTTGTCAATGGTAAGGTTGTTGCTGTTGCAGAACGAGTACCCGCCCATGTAGTTGGTGATGGTAGATCTACCATTGCTGACTTGATTGATGAAACTAATAAAGATCCTAATCGTGGTGAAGGTCACGATAAGGTTTTAACTAAGATTGAGCTTGATCGGAGCAGCTACCAATTACTAGATCGCCAAGGTTACACTTTAGATAGTGTTCCCCCTAAAGGCACTATGTGTTATCTGCGCGCAACGGCTAACCTGAGTACAGGTGGTAGTGCAATTGATCGCACTGATGAAATTCACCCAGAAAATGTCTGGTTAGCACAGCGGGTAGTGAAAATAATTGGTCTAGATATAGCTGGTCTAGATGTAGTCACAACAGATATCAGCCGTCCTTTGAGAGATGTGGATGGTGTGATTGTGGAAGTCAATGCTGCTCCTGGTTTTCGGATGCACGTTGCCCCTAGCCAAGGTATTCCTCGCAACGTTGCTGGGGCTGTAATTGATATGTTGTTCCCCAATGAAAAACCCAGCCGTGTACCGATTCTCAGCGTCACAGGTACTAACGGTAAAACGACAACTACTCGTCTTTTGGCACATATTTATAAACAAACGAGTAAGATTGTTGGCTACACCACAACTGATGGGACTTATATTGGTGACTTTTTAGTAGAAGCTGGGGACAATACTGGGCCTCAAAGCGCTCAAGTTATTCTCCAAGATCCAACTGTGGAAGTAGCTGTATTAGAATCAGCCCGTGGTGGTATTCTCCGCTCTGGCTTAGGTTTTGATGCTGCTAATGTGGGTGTGGTTTTGAATGTGGCCGCAGATCATTTAGGTATTGGTGATATTGATACTATTGATCAGTTAGCTAATCTTAAAAGTGTGGTAGCAGAAGCTGTATTTCCTGACGGTTACGCTGTTCTCAATGCTGATGATCATCGAGTCGCAGCAATGGCAGAAAAAACAAAGGCCAATATTGCTTATTTCACCATGAATCCCGACTCTGAATTGGTCAGAAAGCATATCCAAAAGGGTGGAGTAGCAGCAGTATATGAAAATGGTTATCTATCAATTGTCAAAGGTGATTGGACTCACCGCATAGAAAGATCAGAAAATATTCCCTTGACAATGGGTGGTAAAGCACCATTTATGATTGCTAACGCTTTAGCGGCAAGCCTAGCAGCTTTTGTGCAAAATGTCACAATTGAACAAATTCGTGCCGGGTTAAGGACTTTCCGTGCATCTGTTAGTCAGACACCGGGAAGAATGAATCTGTTTAATTTGGGTAAATACCATGCTTTAGTGGATTATGCCCATAACCCTGCTAGTTATGAAGCTGTTGGTTCTTTTGTACGTAATTGGAGCAGTGGACAGCGCATAGGTGTAGTTGGCGGCCCTGGCGATCGCCGAGATGAAGATTTTGTGACTCTGGGTAAATTAGCAGCGGATATCTTTGACTATATTATTGTCAAAGAAGATGATGACACCAGAGGAAGGCCAAGGGGTTCGGCTTCAGATTTGATTATTCAAGGTATTAATCAAGTTAAGCCTAACAGCCGCTTTGAATCTATTTTGGATGAAACCCAAGCGATTAATAAAGCCCTTGATATGTCTCCTGATGGTGGTTTGGTGGTAATTTTACCCGAAAGTGTGAGTCGCGCAATTCGGTTAATTAAGGTGCGGGGTGTGCAGGAAGAAACACAACCACAGAATGCAAACACTACTATCAGTGATTCCCAAAATGGGGTAGCACCTTCTTCTGTGGTTAACACCTTGCTGTAATTTTATGTAGGGGCAATTCATTAATTGTCCCTATCAATTTTCTGAATTTTATTTTATGTGAATAATGTTAATTTATTTAGGACTTACGCACGAGCTTATAGTATAAACGAACCACAGAGGCACAGAGAACACAGAGGAATGAGGGTTACAAGAGATGTTTACGCTTGGGATTAGATATTCCTGTAATTGATTATATGAATTGGAATTAAATTACATAAAAAGTTGTCAATTTTTAAATTTGACTTATGAACATTCAGCAAAAACTTTACCAAAAGCTATAGCGGAGGTTTTAATACAGTTACCAGGTGGGGAAAGTTGGTTTTATCGTAAATAGCTAAAGATTCCCATTTATCTTATGCAATGTTGCTATTACGGAACGGGATATCGAAGAGTATAAGTAAAAGAAAAAAGGGTTTTTAAGTTTTATTTGATAGTTGTTTTATTGATAAAAAAATTATTTTAGTCAGTTTCAACTGACTTGAGCTATGAGACTGGGAATTTATTCTCAGGTTATGATATGATTAGGTATATTTGTTTTTCAGTTGCGAAAATATGATTAACACTTACGATCAAGTTTTTAATACTGCTTTATCTTTACCTCCCGGTTTAAGAGCAATGTTAGCTGAACATTTATTTAAAAGTCTTGATCCTCAAAATAAAATGGAAATGGATGCTGTTTGGGGAGAATTAGCAGAACAAAGACTTGCAGATATTGAACAAGGGGAAGTGAATTTAATTCCTGGTGAACAAGTATTAAGAGATTTACGGAATAGGGGTTAATAATGACGTTTGAGTTTCATCCTGATGCTAAACAGGAATTTAGATGATGCTGTTGCTTTCTATGATAATATTAATCGGGAAATGGGAGATGCTTTTCTTGAAGAAGTTGAACAAAGTATTCAAAGAATTATAAAATTTCCAGAAGCATGGACTCAATTATCTAAAAATACTAGACGTTGTCGAGTGGTTAGTTTTCCCTATGGAATAGTTTATGCAGTACAAGATGATATAATTTTAATTATTGCTATTATGCACCTTCAACGTCGTCCTGATTATTGGGTTAATCGAGTTTAATTGATATACAAATCCTATACTTCAGTACCACCCAATATCCCCAAATTCTCAATTTTACCAGATTTAAATAATGTGAATTTACCACAACATACGATCATCAAAATCCTAATTTAACGATAACCAAACATCAGGATGTAATTGAGGGAAGATTTGATAACCTAACCAACCTAAAAATACTCCTAATAATGATGTACCTGCAAAAATGAAAAACTGTTTCCATTCACCTATTGATTTTCGTTCTAGCTTTTTCTTTGTATGAAAGTAAGCAAGGATTAAGAGAATGCATAAAACCCATGTTACAACACCAACTGCAACACCAGAAAAACCATATTTTAAACCTAAGATTATTGTAATTAATAAACAATAAAAACTAGCAATAGCACTAGCAATAGCACTAGACCCGACTAAAAACCCGAAAATTGAATAATAAAAAGTAATATATGCTAATGACACCCAAGGAAGATAACTAACTTCTGCAATAATTTTTTTAGGACTTACGCATTTTAATCAGGACTTACGCAACGAAGATTTGTCATTGCGACTGAAACGCAGTGTAGGGAAGCAATCCCAGGATTTTTGCGATTACGTCGCTGTCGCTCGTAATGACGCAATGACGTGACTTTTGCGTAAGTCGTATTAATGGTTGGGGTTTGAGATTGCTTCCTTTCGTCGCAATGACACTATTTGAAGTAGATTAATTTTCCGTAAGTTCTGTTTTTATCAAGGTTAAGTCTGTTAACCAATCGCTCACTAGTTAATCAAACAACCCTGCACCCTGCTTCCCCTCCCGTACTCCCTCCTAAAAAAATTTTCCCCACCCACTTGACAAACCTCTCTACCTAGTAGTAGATTAGATTCATGACAGCAAAAGACACCCGAACTCAAATCCTTGACACCGCTCAAGAACTGATTCAAAGGGTAGGATTAAATGCCATGAGCTATGCTGACATCAGCACTGCTGTAGGTATCCGCAAAGCTAGTATCCATTACCATTTTCCATCCAAAGACAATTTGGTAGTAGCCTTACTAGATAGATTTAGTTCCTACTTCTTTCGGTTATTTGATGTGATCCTCGATTCCCCCGAATCGCCAGAAATCAAACTGCGTCGTTATTGTGACTTGTTTATAGCGACTCTCAGCAGTGGAAACCAAGACAAAGCTTGTCTGTATGGAATGCTAGGAGCAGAATTGAAAACACTTAATTCTTCTTCCAATGAACAAGTGTTGAAATTTTACCGGGATAACCAAACTCGGTTAGTGCAACTACTTCAACAAGGTAGAGAAACTGGGGAATTTAAATTTCCTGGACAAGTCGAATCAATGGCTATGGTGATATTCTCAATGTTAGAAGGGGGAATACTGGTTACCCGTGCAGATGGGGGTGTAGCTCAATTTCGAGAGATGGTTGAGCAGTTGATTCAGGTTGTCAAAGGATAATTTTTTTTATTCATTTACCTGCCTACTAGAAGATAAATAAAAAAGGAGAAAAGAATCATGGAATTTACAAATCAAGTAGTTTTAATTACTGGTGGTGGTACAGGTATTGGTAAGGAAGTTGCTAGAGCTTTCTTAGCACAGGGAGCAAAAGTCGTTATTAATGGCCGTCGTCAGGAAGTATTATCTGCTACAGCACAGGAACTCGATCCTTCAGGGGAAAGAATAGCAATTGTCGCAGGTGACATTGGGGAAGTTGCAACTGCTGAAAAGCTTGTGCAGACTGCGGTGGAAAGATTTGATGGAGTTGATATTTTAATTAACAATGCCGGAATTTTCAAACCCACTCCCTTTTTAGAACATACGGAAGCGGACTTTGATCGTTATATCAATATCATCCTCAAAGGTAGCTTCTTCCCTGCTCAAATCGCTATTCCAGAGATGTTGAAAAAGGGTAAAGGCGCAATAGTGAATGTGGGTTCAATGTGGGCAACTCAAGCTATCGGTGCAACACCATCTAGTGCATATTCAGCCGCTAAAGCTGGGGTTCATGCTCTCACTCGTAACTTAGCGATTGAATTTGCCAGCCAAAATATCCGTATTAATACGGTCGCTCCCGCAGTGGTAGAGACTCCAGTATACAACACATTTCTGTCTGCGGAACAGGTGCAAGAGGTATTACCTAGCTTTAATAGCTTCCATCCTCTGGGAAGAAATGGGCAACCTCAAGATGTGGTGGAGGCAATACTTTATTTAGCGAGCGATCGCGCAAGTTGGATTACTGGTGCTATTTTACCCATTGATGGTGGAGTTACTGCTGGTCGTCAAGCAGCTTGAGGTATCAATTGATTGCAGAGATAGAGGTGTTTCTGAAAATACCTCTGCTAAGATATGTTTTTTGCACGCAGAGACGCAGAGACGCAGAGAGTAAGAGTTTAGTATTTTTCAATTAATTGAATTTGGCAATGTTTTAAAATTAAGGAGAAAGCAATGGCCAGACAGTTTACTAACATAGCTTTTACTGATGGAGTTAAGGAAGTACAAAGTCGCTATGGTTCTCGTTCAATTTACGAAAGTTTTCTCAAACATGGCGTTTCTGAAGACATTTTGACAGCAAAGGAAATAGATTTTATTGCTGCAAGAGATAGTTTTTATATGGGAACGGGAAATAGTGATGGTTGGCCTTATGTACAGTTTCGGGGAGGTGCAAAAGGATTTTTGAAAGTTCTGGATCAAAAGACTTTAGGGTTTGCAGATTTTAAGGGTAATTTGCAGTATTTAAGTGTTGGTAATTTGTCTGATAATGACCGTGTTTTTCTCTTTTTAATGGACTATCGTCATCGTCGCAGATTGAAAATTTGGGGACGCGCTCAGGTAATAGATAATAACCCAGAATTGATTAATCAATTAATGGATGTTAATTATGCTGCTGAACCAGAAAGGGTAATCATAATTCAGGTGGAAGCATTGGATTGGAATTGTCCTCAACACATTCCTGTTCGTTATTCAGAAGCAGAAGTAGCGGAAATGATTACACCTCTTAATGCTCGGATTCAAGAATTGGAAACTAAGTTAGCTGAACTTTCTAATTCCTAAGAATTAAGCAAGATTGAAATATTTGTCATTGCGACAAAATGCAGAAAATTCAAATTTAAATCTTCGCCATTGCGACGTAGAAAAGCAATCTCAATCGTAAGCTTTGATTAATTCAATAATCAAGAAACAATAACTCAAAAAATAGGAGACAAGATCATGACTAACACAGTATTTCACAAAACAATTACAATTGATGGATTAGAGATTTTCTATCGAGAAGCAGGAGATAAAAATAACCCCACAATTTTATTACTACATGGTTTCCCTACCTCTTCTCATATGTTCCGTAATCTGATTCCCACACTAGCAGATAAATTTCATCTCATTGCACCAGATTATCCTGGTTTTGGAGCAAGTTCCATGCCGAAAGTAGATGAATTTGAGTATAGTTTTGACAATTTAAGCGACATCATTGAGAAGTTAGTAAATCAGCTTAATTTGCAGAAATATTTCCTCTATTTAATGGATTATGGCGCACCAATTGGTTATCGTTTAGCAACCAAATATCCAGAGCAAGTATTGGGTTTAATTGTGCAAAATGGTAACGCTTATGAAGAAGGTTTACGGGAGTTTTGGACTCCATTAAAAGCATATTGGCAAGATAAAAGTCCAGAAACTTCCCAATTTTTGAAAGAAAACTTTTTAACCTTAGAAGCAACAAAATGGCAGTATACTAATGGTGTACGAAATGTGGAAACAATTTCTCCAGATAACTGGTTTCATGATCAATATTTATTAGATCGTCCTGGTAATCAAGAAATTCAATTAGAGCTATTTTATAGCTATGGTACAAATCCCCCATTATATCCCCAATGGCAAGAATATTTCCGTAAATATCAACCACCAACTCTGGTAGTGTGGGGTAAAGGGGATTATATTTTCCCCGCAGAAGGAGCATATCCATATCAAAAAGACCTGAATAATATTGATTTCCACATTTTAGATACTGGACATTTTGCTTTAGAGGAGGAATTAGAATTTATCTCTACTAAAATCAGAGAGTTTGTTGATCGTAGTGTTGCTAAATAGTTAGCTATTGTAGGGTGTGTTAGAACGGAGTTTGTAACGCACCAACCCATGAATAATCGTACGTTAATTAATTTCTGAGGAAAATATCATGATCGATCTTTACACTTATACTACTCCCAATGGTAAAAAACCAGCGATTATGTTAGAAGAAGTAGGACTTCCTTACACTTTACATAAAGTTGATATTACCAAAGGAGAACAATTCACTCCTGAATTTATTGCCATCAACCCCAATAGTAAAATTCCAGCAATGGTTGATCGAGAAACAGATATCACAGTATTTGAATCAGGTGCAATGCTGATTTATTTAGCAGAAAAGACTGGAAAACTATTACCTGAAAATCCAAAACAACGCTCTCAAGTAATAGAATGGTTAATGTTCCAAATGGCAAGTGTTGGTCCTATGTTTGGACAATTAGGTCATTTTAGAAATTCAGCCCCGGAAGAAGTGAACTATGCTATCAATCGTTATGAAAAAGAAACACTGAGATTACTAGGAGTTTTAGAAAAACAATTGCAAAATCAAGAATATATTGCTGGGGAATATTCAATTGCTGATATTGCCACATTTCCTTGGATTGGAGCTTACAAATACTTGAAAATAACATTAGATGATTATCCTCAAATTCAACGTTGGAAAGAAACCATGAAACAGCGTCCAGCAGTAAAAGCAGGAATGGCTTTAAAAGGATTATAAAACTGTCTCACTAGTGTAAATAGTGATAATTAAAGCAAGGAGTAAAAACCATGAAACTAACTACAGAAAATCTTTCCGAACGAGTTGATCATGTCTATGATGTTATCGTTGTTGGTGGTGGTGCGGGTGGACTTTCGGCGGGAATTTATTTGCAACGTTATCTCCTTTCCAGTTTAATTATTGACAAAGGTAAAGCACGTTCTTCATGGATGCAAGAATTACATAATTATGTTGGTTTACCCACAGATACTCCTGGACGAAAATTACTCAAACAAGGAAAAGAAGATTATGTATCTTTAGGTGGAGATTTCCTCAATGCTTTTGTAGAAGAAGTAATTGATGAAGGAGAAACCTTTGCTGTTAAAGTGAAAATTGGCCGACAAAATAGTACCTATCAAACATTTCGGACTAAATATGTGATTGCTGGTAGTGGTATTATTGACTATTTACCAGAGTTAGAAAATATGAAAAATGTATTTGACTATGCTGGGTACAATATGCACGTTTGTTTAATTTGTGATGGCTATGAAATGGCTGATCAAAGAGTAGGTGTTTTCGGTAATAGTGAAGGTAGTTTAGAAGTTGCTTTTAGTTTAGGTTGGTTTACACCTTATATCACCTTATTTACCCAAGGTTTATTTGATGTTAGTGATGAATTTCGCCAAAAACTGAAAGAGCATGGATATCTTTTAGTCGAGAAATCAATTAATCAATTTGTTGGGGAAAAACATCAAATGACAGGAGTAAAATTAGCAGATGGAGAGATAGTAAACTTAGATGCAGGACTGATTTCTATGGGTTCAAAATATCATGCAGATTATCTGAAAGGAATTAACTTAGAATTTCAAGGAAATAACATTGTCACCGACAAAATGGCAAGAACTTCTCACCCCCGCATCTTTGCAATTGGAGATTTAAAAGTAGGACTTAATCAAGTAGTAATTGCTGCTGCTGATGGAGCTTTAGCTGCTACCCAAATTTGGCGTGATATTCGTCGAGCTACAGGTGCAAAACGATGGGAAGCAAATATTAAATAGACTTGCAAGTAGGGAGCAGGGAGCAAGGGAAATATTCAAAAATCCTTTGCGAACTTTGCTCCTTAGCGTCTTTGCGAGAAAAAAATAAAACCTAAATACTCACCGATAAATTAAATGTTGGGTTTCCTATCCTCAACCCAACCTACTGAGATATAATAACGTATATTTAAAAGGTAAGAATCATGACTTCTGTAACCTTACAAATCCCCCAAGCATTACAATTTACAGATGATGAATTTGTAGAAATAGTCGCTGCTAACAAAGATTTACGTTTAGAATTATCACATCAGGGAGAATTAATTGTTATGTCACCAACTGGAGGAGAAACCGGAAATCGTAATTTTGAAATGTATCTGGATTTAGGAATTTGGAATCGCAAACATAAATTAGGAAAAGCATTTGATTCTTCCACCGGTTTCAAATTACCAAATGGTGCTACCCGCTCTCCTGATGTCTCCTGGATAAAAATTGCCAAATGGAATATACTCACACCAGAACAAAGGAAAAAGTTTTTACCTCTGTGTCCTGATTTTGTGATTGAATTAGTTTCTGAAAGTGATGATTTAGCAGAAACCCAAGCCAAAATGCGAGAATATATTAGCAATGGTTTGCTATTAGGTTGGTTGATTAATCCTAAAACTAAACAAGTAGAAATATATCGTCAAAATCAAGAAGTTGAAATATTATCAAATCCACAAACTTTATCTGAGGAAGATGTTTTACCAGGGTTTATTTTAGATTTACAACCTATTTTTTGAACGCAGATGAACGCAGATGGACGCAGATAATTTGATGATATCTTTCTCTTACTTTGCGAACTTTGCTCCTTAGCGTCTTTGCGAGAAAAAAATAAAACCTAAATACTCACCGATAAATGTTGGGTTTCCTGTCGTCAACCCAACCTACTGAGATATAATAACGTATATTTAAAAGGTAAGAATCATGACTTCTGTAACCTTACAAATCCCCCAAGCATTACAATTTACAGATGATGAATTTGTAAAAATAGTCGCTGCAAACAAAGATTTACGTTTAGAATTATCACATCAGGGAGAATTAATTGTTATGTCACCAACGGGAGGAGAAACAGGAGAAAGAAATTTAGAAATAGGTGGACAAATTTGGTTTTGGAATCGCAAACATAAATTAGGAAAAGCATTTGATTCTTCCACCGGTTTCAAATTACCAAATGGTGCTACCCGCTCTCCTGATGTCTCCTGGATAAAAATTGCCAAATGGAATATACTCACACCAGAACAAAGGAAAAAGTTTTTACCTCTGTGTCCTGATTTTGTGATTGAATTAGTTTCTGAAAGTGATGATTTAGCAGAAACCCAAGCCAAAATGCGAGAATATATTAGCAATGGTTTGCTATTAGGTTGGTTGATTAATCCTAAAACTAAACAAGTAGAAATATATCGTCAAAATCAAGAAGTTGAAATATTATCAAATCCACAAACTTTATCTG
>JAAHFX010000009.1:893-90415 GCA_010672785.1 Sphaerospermopsis sp. SIO1G1 | reverse complement strand
AAAATGCGAGAATATATTAGCAATGGTTTGCTATTAGGTTGGTTGATTAATCCTAAAACTAAACAAGTAGAAATATATCGTCAAAATCAAGAAGTTGAAATATTATCAAATCCACAAACTTTATCTGGGGAAGATGTCTTACCAGAGTTTATTTTAGATTTACAACCTATTTTTTGAACGCAGATGGACGCAGATAGACGCAGATGATTTTCTGTCAATGGTTTTTGTAGTTTATCAAATTTTTCTAGGCGATCGCAAAATCTGTAAACTTACGAGTTTCTGGATCATGAAAAGCTAAAACAATATCCTCTTTTGGTACACCTTCCCTTAATAACTCTGTTGCAATACCTGCTTCTGTCCAATCTTCCTCAATGTAAATTTTATCATTTTTCATGCGAACATGAACAGTAATTGCCTTGACTCGTTTTCTCTTATTCCAACCTACATCAAACCACAAATATTGATCTCTTTCTTCATCAAACGATAATATAGTATCCACTCCTGAAAAATTAGGAGTTTGACTAGCTATTTGATCATATTCTGTTAATATTTTTTTGATAATAGCGCGATAATTATTTAGCTTACCCATTCTACAACTTCCTCATCAATAATATTAATAACAATCAGTAAAATTTTATATTCTTGTATGACAAGTTGAATACCTTTCATTTGAAAAAATGTTTCATAAGCTTCTTGTTCAATTGCCAAGTAAAGAAGATACTCAGGATGTAGTTGTTTTAACAGTGTACGGTACAAAATATATTGTCCTAACGCACATTGAAACTCATGAATTAGGGACAGACTCAAGAAACTTTTAATCTCAACTACAATATTAATATCTTCTTTTTGTGCAGAAAACAACTTTTTTCCAGCAAGATCAGCAAATAGTTTTAATCCTTGATATCTAATGGTATATGGATCACGAATTATCTGCCAACCATCTTTAGTTAAAGCTGTTCTAAATCCATCATGGTAAGTATCTTTGGCTGGCATTTTTACCCTGATAATAACGTCGCAGGTGAATCAATTTTTACCCACCCTAACCCAAATTGTATCAAAAAATAACGCAGATGGACGCAGATAGACGCAGATGATTTGATGATATCTTTCTCTTCCTTTGTGAATTTTGCTCCTTAGCGTCTTTGCGAGAAAAAATAAAATCCAAATACTCACCGATAAATGTTGGGTTTCCTATCCTCAACCCAACCTACTTTGTGGGTTATATAAAGTTAACATTTAAATTCGGATTTAACTATAACTAAATATTGAGATATAATTGTGGGAAAAGTTGATAAACTAACCAACCTAAAAATACTCCTAATAAGGATGCACCTGCAAGAATGAATTCCTGATTATCCTCTCTGATTGATTGTTTTTTTAGCTGTTTATCCACACAGTTATAAGTAAATATAAATAAAATACATAAAATCCATGTTAAAATACAAGTTAGAACAGCAGACCGATCATTTTCTACACCTAATAAGATGTTTATAAATAAACAATAAATGCTAGAAACAGTATACGCTCTACCAATAGGAAGAGCACTAGCAATAGCAATAGTAAAGGCAAAAAACTCAGTGATATAAAAAGCTATCATACTCATACCCATAGAGGGATCAATAAGAGTAGAAAAAAGAGGAAGTAGAATAATAGCTAAAGTTCCACCAAAAGAACTAGCAATAGCGTAAGTAATGGCACAAGTAATAGTAATCGTACTAAGTCCTAATAAAAATCCGAAAATTGAATAATAAAACGTAATATATCCTAGTGATAACCAAGGAAAGTCACTTACTTTTACAACCACATCAGTTAATAATAATTCTAACCAATTAGACACTGACTGAGAGCGATATTCAGGTTCAATTTTCATACCTTTCTCTATCGCAAATTTCACATTATTGCTAAGACTATAATTATAAGCTTCTGGAGGAACTAAAGGATCAGAATTATGGTGTAAAATTACATCTGTATAGCGTTCATTACCAGAAACAGGTAACTCTCCAGTCGCAGCAAAATAAAGAGAACTTGCTAAACTATAAATATCTATAGTTGGTTCACGTCTTCCTAAACTTTGTTCATAGGGTGCGAAAACTTGATGTGCAAATTTCTTAGAACTTTTGTATCTGCTGGTTGGTATAATTTCGCCTGCAATACCAAAATCAATCAAAGTGGCAGTACCATCATTTTGAAATATAATATTACCAGGGTGAACATTTCCATGTACTAAACCCAAACTATGAATGACAATTAACGCTTGTGCAATTTGCTGAATACAATTTACTACCTCTGCTTTTGATAACTTCCTATTTTTAACTAAATCTTCTAAACTTTCACCCTCCACAAAATCCATCATTAAACAACAAATATTATTCTCTACAAATAAATCTTTAATGCTGACAATGTGATTATTTTCCTGTTGTGAAAGTCGTTGTAATATTCTAGCTTCTTGTTGAAACTTTTCTTCATATTTTTGATAATCTGGATCATCTCGTAAATCATCATTGATGGTTTTAATTACTGTATAAGTCTGTAAATTGTGATGCCATACTTTATAAGTAATTTCAAAACCTTCTTCTCCCAATATTTCTTCAATAATATACTTCCCACCCTGTAGTTCATGACTAGGTTGCCAAACCATAATTACAGATTCCTAAAATATAGTAGAGTCACACTTTAATACTGTACCTCACAAACCTTGCATCTGTTGTATTAAATAGATGTTAGAATAGAACGACGATTGATAGGTTGAGTTTGACGAGCATTATTCGGAAAAATATTTTGAAACTGCTGAAACTGGGCGGAAGAAATTTCTAAAGGTTCTTTAAAAACTATCCAATTGACAATTTCCGAGCAAGGTGGAGTTGTTAAAGATCCAAAATATCTATAAATTTCAGATTCTTTTGGTAATAGTTGAAAAGGAGAAATACTAATATCAAAAAAGTATTTTTCTAAACTTTTTTGCGATGGCATTACATCCCATATTTGTTGAAGAGTTTTATTTTCTCTTCCCTCTTGCAAGAAAACCGCTAACACAGCCAGATTACCATCTTCATTTTTATGAACAAAATGAATTTCCATCGGATAGTTTTTTCCACTCACACTGTGTTCACTGGGATGATGGAAATGGAATTGCAAAAGATCAAATTTATGGTCATCAAGAATGATAAAATTCTCAAGCTGATTATTCACTTGAATTGTATGACTGTTATTAATAACAGATAGTTGAATATCTTGATAATGAATTTCTACAGGTTTTAGCTCAGATTTGATTGTTGAATTTAAGTCAATAGGAGATTGTTGTTTTCCCATTTTACAAACCTGATACTCTTGAGAAATATCCCCCCATTCCCTATTTTCATAATCCCACTCATGAGCATTATTTTTGGTTATTGCTGCTGTTAAAGAAGGAAAATTAAAAATAAAATTTCTTGCACTCATTAATGCAAGAGGTATAGTAGCCAAAAAAGAGCGCCGATCAACTGAACCTAAGTCCTTGAAAAGATGATTATGCTGAGAGTTTTTCATAATAAATAAGGTAATATCAATTTCCATAAGGTTAAAATTCAACTACCAGGATGAATATTCAACAAGAAAACCAAAATAACCAAGAAGTTACCGCTGTAATTTCCCATTATATTCGTCCTGGCCGTGAGTCAGGTTACGAAGAATGGTTACAAGGTATTTCTCATACAGCAAGAGAATTTTCAGGTCATCATGGTGTAACTATTCTCAGACCTAAACCTGGTTGTAAAGGAGAATATGTAATTATTTTAAGGTTTGATACTTATAGCAATCTTTGTACATGGATGCGATCGCCAGAAAGAAAAGAATGGATAGAACGCGCTCAACCCCTAATTGAAAAAGCAGAAAACGTACAAATTTTAACAGGACTAGAAGCATTAGTTTCCTTACCCAACACTAACTTACCCATACCCCCAAAATATAAAACCGCATTCGTCACCTGGTTAGGAGTATTCACCTGTTCATCTATCCTGGGCTATATTTTTAGTCCCTATTTAATCGCTCTACCTTTTTTACTCAGACAAGCAATTATGACGGCATTAACAGTAGTATTATTAGCCTACATAGTCATGCCCAGATTGACCAGACTATTTTCCAAATGGCTACATAAATAACTTAACTCTTACTCTCTGCGACTCTGCGCCTCTGCGTGAAAAAATTTACAAAATAAATCGTATGTCTAACATTCTCCACCTACTAACTCCCCATATTCAAGACTTAGGAGGTTTTAAAGCTCGTCGGAGCTTACCCCATGATCAAATTATGATGGTAGGACCATTTATCTTCTTTGATCATCTTGGCCCCGCAACATTTCCACCCGGAAAAGGAGTTAATGTCAGACCTCATCCCCATATTAACTTAGCCACTGTAACCTATCTATTTGAGGGAGTATTACTACATCGAGATAGTTTAGGAAGTGTTCAAGAAATTCACCCTGGTGCAGTTAATTGGATGACCGCAGGAAAAGGTATAGTACATTCAGAAAGAAGTCCAGAAAGCGATCGCATTCAAGCAAGCACTCTCCACGCTATTCAAACCTGGGTTGCACTTCCAGAAGCTGATGAAGAAACTGAACCAACTTTTTCCCACTATCCTAAAAATCAAATTCCTATTTGGTCAGAAAATGGTGTAAATGTCACTCTTATTGCTGGAGAAAGCAAGGGGAAAAAATCACCAGTCCAAACTTTTTCTCCTATCATTTATCTGCATTTATCTTTTACATCTTCAGGTAAATATATCCTTCCTCCTGAATATAGTGAAAGAGCAGTTTATAGTGTGACTTCAGGAATAACCATTGATGGAGAAGAAATACCACAACATCAATTAGCAATACTTTCTCCAGACAAAGAAATAGAAATCACTGCTCCTGATTCAGCTTACTGTATGGTAATTGGTGGAGAAACTGTCGGAAAACGTCATAAATGGTGGAATTTTGTTTCCAGTAACCTGGCTAGAATTGAACAAGCAAAAGAAGATTGGCGTTTAAATAAATTTCCCCAAGTTCCCAACGAAACGGAATTTATTCCTTTACCTAATAATATTTGAAATAATGAATACACCTTCTCAACTTGAGCTTTTTCAGCTATTACCAGAATTAAATCAACAAACTCAATCAAGAGTTCATCAGGATAATTCTGGTACATTTGCTGACAACATGAAATTGCCAATTCATAGATGGTTTCGTTATTCAGCAGGATTCTCAGCAGCTTGGGTAGAAAAAGTTATTCAAGAAATAGAACCAGAAACTATCTTAGATCCCTTTGCCGGTTCTGGAACTGTATCCATAGTTGCAGATCAACTTGGTGTTAAATCTTTTGGTGTAGAGGCTCATCCTTTTGTTTATAAATTAGCAAAAGGTAAATTAGCATGGGAAATTAATATTCATACATTTTCAGAAGCAATTGCTGAAATTAAAAGTTTGGCAATTAATTTTCCAGTTCAAATTCCAGAAAAACTGCCCGACTTATTACAGAAATGTTATACAGATGAAGTTTTGATTGAACTTTGGAAATTGAGACAAGCTTATTTACAATTAGCTCCCTCATTTTCTCAGGACTTAAATTATCTCATATTTCTCGCAATTTCTTCTATATTACGTATCTCTAGTCATGTCGGCACTGCACAATGGCAATATATTCTTCCTAACAAACGTAAAATTAAAGTTTATCACCCATTTGATGCACTAGAAAAGCAAGTTGATTTAATCACAGAAGATATGTATTACTTACAATCTCTTGCTAAATCAAGTCGCTCCACATTCATAAAAGAAGATGCTCGAAACTTACATAGTATTCCCGATCAATTAGTAGATTTAATTATTACCTCTCCTCCTTATGCTAATAACTATGATTATGCAGATGCTACCAGGTTAGAAATGACTTTCTGGGGTGAAATTGATTCTTGGGCAGATTTACACCAAGCTGCTCGTCAATTCTTAATTCGCTCTAATTCACAGCACGTTTCCAAAGATAAACTAAAACTAGATGATTTGATTCATACATCTGTTGTTGATCCCATTCGAGATGAATTAATTAATGTCTGCCAAGAATTAGCAAGAATTAGACAAACAAAGGGAGGTAAAAAAGCTTATCATACAATGATTGCAGCCTATTTTAACGATTTGGGAAATGTTTTTCATGCCCTGAGAAGAGTAACAAAATCCGACTGTCAAATCTGCTTTATTGTGGGAGATTCTGCTCCCTATGGAATATATGTTCCAGTTGAGCAATGGCTGGGTAAATTAGCAATAGAAGCAGGATTTGATTTTTGGTCTTTTGAAAAAATTAGGCAACGTAACATTAAGTGGAAAAATAGAAAACATAATATTCCATTACATGAAGGAAAACTTTGGATAGAAAGTAAATCTATGGCACAATCTCCATCACATAGTTTTGGACAGAAATTAGGTAGACTATTGGAAGATATTGTCCTTAACAATATTCTTAAACCTCAACTACAAATATTTGTACAAAGTAAAAACTATTATCTTGACTGGCAACGTCCACGTTCAGTTAGAAACGGTAACAAAGTTACTTGGGAAGATAAATATGGCAACAAACATGATTTAGATTTTGTCATTGAAATAGATGGTACAGATGACAAAATTGGTACACCTGTTGCTTTTATTGAATCTGCATGGCGTAGATATACAAAACATTCCAAAAATAAAGCTCAGGAAATCCAAGGTGCTATCTTACCTATTATTGAACTGCATCATTTATCAGTGCCATTTTACGGTGTAGTATTAGCGGGAGAGTTTACAAAGCCAGCATTAGAACAACTTAACAATCATGGATTTGCAGTTATTTACATTCCCTATAAAAATGTAGTAACAGCATTTCAAAAAATTGATTTTGATGTTGCTTTTGATGAAAAAACTCCAGATGCAGATTATAATTTGGCCTTGCAAAAATTAGATAGTCTGACTGATGCTGATAAACAGAAATTACGTCAGGCTTTAATCAATATATCAAAGCAAGAAATAGATCAGTTTATGGATATTTTAAAGAAATCTCTAGAGCGTTATATTTCCAACATCATTCTCATCCCTCTTTTTGGGAAAAGATATGAGTTTACGAGTGTTGATGATGCAGTGAATCAACTAGGAAAAATTGATATTGATCATCCTAGTGGTAGATTTGAAAAATTTGAAGTAATTATTCATTATAATAATCAGGATGAAATCAGAGCAATTTTTCATAATACGGAAATGCTGGTTGATTTTTTAAACAAATTGAAAATGTAAGATTAATCTCACTCTTAAATCCTAAAATCTAACTTCTGCCACGAACCCCATGTAAAAATATTCCCAAATATTCATGACTAAACCAATTTTTCCCACTCCCCGTCTGCGTCAAGACGAACCAGAAGAACAAGAACGTCGTGCTACTTGGTTAGAACTATTTTTTGACCTGATTTTTGTCGTTGCTGTCTCTCAATTAGCGCATACTTTAAGTGAAGATTTTAACTTAAACAATCTACCTAAATTTGCATTATTATTTATTCCGGTTTGGTGGTGTTGGATAGGTTCTACTTTCTACGCGACTCGTTTTGATAATGATAGTTTTTTTGATCGTTTAATTACCCTCGCCCAAATGGGAATAATTTCCATCATGGCGGTAAATATTGATCATGGTTTCGATGTTTCTGCTTTTGGGTTTATTCTCAGTTATGTAGCTTTTCGAGGATTATTAGTTTGTCAATATATCAATGCTGGTTATCATATCCAAGAAGCTCGTCCTTTAACAACTTGGTATGCTAGTGGTTTTGGTATTAGTGTTTTGATTTGGTTAAGTTCTGCATTTGTACCTTTACCTTGGCGTTTGTTATTGTGGGGATTAGGATTATTCATAGATTTTATTACCCCTTTAACTGCTGGGAAATTTGTGAAAAGTTTTCCTCCTAGTATTTCCCACATTAGTGAAAGAATTGGTTTATTTACTATTATTGTTCTTGGTGAATCTGCTGTCGCTGTAGTTACGGGAATATCAGAACAAGAATGGAATTTATTATCAATAATAACAGCCCTTTGTGGTTTAATTATTGCCTTTAGTTTTTGGTGGATATATTTTGATTCAGTAGATAGTTCTGCTTTAGAATGTATGAAATTTGGTAAGATGAAATTAGGTCTGGCTTGGTTATATATTCACTTACCTTTAGTTATGGGTTTGACTGCTACAGGTGTGAGTATTGAACATTTAATTACCAATGATGTTAAATTTGTTAGTCAACCAGATAAATTATTATTTTCCCTAGCGATATTTTCCTGTTTACTAAGTTTAGCTCTGCTGCATTGGTTAAGTTACAATGTGGGGAGAACTAAATACAAAAAAGCTCTAGTTTATTATCGTTTAATTGCGGCAATATTAGTTTTATCAACAGGTTTAATAGTTGATTTTATTTCTGCATTTACTTTAGTTATGATCTTCACTTTTATCTGTTTATGTCAGATTATTTTAGATGTTAATTCTCAGGAAGTATAGAAACGCTGCACTTTCATCATTACTTTTGATAGTTTCATTTTACAGCACTTTTATGCGTCATTATGTAAATTGTTGGCGAGCAATATGCCAACCCCACAAGAGTTTTATAATTATGATTTGTACCTCATAGCAACGAAATCTGCTGTAATAGTCAGTAGGGGTTTAGTACTGCTCATTGGTGTCAACTTAACATAGAAATTTTATCCCGCGTGATAGCGAAAATCATCTCAAGATGACTAACTAATCTGTTTTAACAGAGTTGAGCTATGAGACAGAGAATCTATTCTCTGAAGGGAGCGGAATCTGACAGAAGCTATTTTCCTCAGTTGACACCACTAAGCACCACTAAACCCGATACAGACAAATTTAGAAATAAAATCCTTAGACACTCTCAGCAAAACGGATTTTGAGATAATCCTCTTCCATCGCTGCTCCTGCTGGTTGTAATGCAGCTAAAGCTTGAGGTAACACTAAATTACGACGATGATTACCAATAGTAATGTTTAACTCATCTGCACTTTTACTGAGTTGAATTTGGCTTTTAGGAATACCAGGTAAATAAAGTTCTAAACTGTATTGGTTGTTGTTTTGAACAACTCTAATCGTAGTTTCTTCATGATAAACTTGGGTAGGATCTTCACCAGAATACAAAGTCTCTTTTAATCTTTCCAATGCAGATAAACCACACATTTCTTCCGAATAAAGAGGTATTTCTTTTACTGGTAAAGGTAAGAAATTATCATGTATTTCTTGACGATATTGTTCTTGGTTTTCTTTCCAACGTTGGAAAAATGGATCTGCTACTTCTTGGGGAATAATACGGTTAGCAATGACTAAATCTGTGGCTACATTATATAAACTCAAATAAGCATGAGCGCGAAGAGATTCTTTAATTACCATTTTTTCTGGGTTGGTAACAAGTCTAACCGAGGTTTGTTGGTTATCAGTTAATACTTTTTCCAGTGCTTCTATTTGTTCATAAAATTCATAGGGTGCATCCATTACTTCTTTATCTGGTAAGGAAAAACCAGCAATGGGTTTGAAAATTGGTTCAACTAAAGGTCTTAATGCGACAGAAATACTTTGGAAGGGTTTATAAAAACGACGCATATACCACCCACCCACTTCTGGTAAACTTAATAATCTTAAAGCTGTACCAGTGGGTGCGGAGTCAATAATTAAAACATCATATTCTCCTTCATCATAGTGACGTTTCATTCTCACTAAACCAAAAATTTCATCCATCCCCGGTAAGATAGCTAGTTCTTCCGCTTGGATACCTTCTAAACCTCTTGCTTGTAGGACTTGAGTAATATAACGCTTGACAGCACCCCAGTTCCCTTCTAGTTCTTGCAGTGCATCTAATTCCGCACCCCACAAATTTGTTTTTACTTGTTTAGCATCATGGCCAAGTTCCATATCAAAACTGTCTGCGAGGGAATGCGCTGGATCTGTACTTAACACTAATGTTTTATATCCCAGTTCTGCACAGCGAAGTCCAGTTGCTGCTGCGACGGAGGTTTTACCTACTCCACCTTTCCCTGTCATTAAAATTACACGCATGAATGATTCTGTCCTACCTGAGTTTTGTTTACATTTATTTACATTATCCTTTGTTTGTGGAAAATAGGTGTTGTTTGAGGACATCTAATTTGGAACAGTTCCAATAATCTATGTGAGAATTGATTAAACCTTCACTATTGAGACGCAGTTCACTCCAACCAGAGATGGATATTCTTGGTTTCCAGGGTAGTGGAGAATTCCAACTCAGTGTCCATTCGGTTTTAATGAAGCTTTCTTGTTGTTGGATATTGTGTAAATCCATGTTTAAATTGAGGAAAAATGTTTGAATGAATTTAATCATCCATTTATAAAGTTCTAGTCCTCTAAATTTAAAAACAGCATCTTGAAAATAAACATCTTCTGCATAAATGCTGTAAGTTTGATTTTCTGGAAATCTAGCGTAGTCTGTTTTGAGGGTTTCTAAAATAGTCATTGGTGATTGGTGATTGGTAATTCGTAATTGTATTTTAATTCTAAATTCTAAATTCTTCATTCCTTGGTTATTTCTACGTAAATATGTTCTAACCTTATGGGTTGACGGGAAATTGAATCAATGGGTATGGTATCAAATTTAGTAAGGATTTCTTTTAATTCTAATGGTTCTGGCAATAAAAATGCTAAGTCACCACCATAACGACGTATGGGAAAACCCCATTTTTCAGCTATACTAATTGCTTCCTCCTCTTCACTGGTTTGTAATACTAAAACCTCTTCTCCCGGAATAAATTTCTTTAGTTCTGATAAACTTCCCTCAGCTAATATTTTACCATTTTTTAAAATCCCAATCCGGTTACACAGTCTTTCTGCTTCATCTAATAAATGGGTAGTTAATAAAATTGTTAATCCTTGATTTTTGAGTTGATTAATTAATTCCCAAATTTCATATCTAGCTTCAATATCTAACCCTGTAGTTGGTTCATCTAAAATTATCAATTGAGGTTGATGGACTAAAGCAACTGCAATATTTAATCTTCTTTGCATTCCTCCGCTGAGAGTTTCTACAGGACTATTAATTCTATCTGATAAGTTAACAGCTTTAAGAGTAGTTTCTATTTGTTTTTGTTTAGTTAATTTATCTAAACCATAGATGTCAGCAAAGAATTGTAGATTTTCAGCACAGGATAGGGTTTTATACAAGAGATTTTCTTGAGGTGCAATACCGATCAGTTTTTTGGTATTTTCAGAAATTGGTTGATTATTTATGGTAATATGCCCATGATCAGCTTTGAGGAGATTACAAATAATATTAATAGTTGTGGTTTTTCCTGCTCCATTTGCTCCCAGTAAACCGTAAACCTCCCCTGGTTGAATATTGAAGGTTAAGTTATCCAGGACTTTTCTGGTGTTGTAGGATTTATTGAGGTTTTTTATTCTGAGCATAGTTTTGTACAGATGTGAGTAGATAGGAAAGAATGATACTCAAAGTGCAATACTATACATTTGTACGATATTCCTTATTGTCACATATTGTTACAAATTGAAATACTGGAATTGCCAAATAGCATTTTTTATGTTGTGCCTATAATCGGTAAAGTAAAATAAATTACTTAACTCAATTCAACTTCTGGTATAATTTATTAAAATTACAAGTTATAACCATTGATAGTTAAAGTCAATTGATAGAGAATTGTAATAAGGGAATTATGATTGATTTTACAGTAGCTATTTGTACTTATAATGGGGAAAAACGTATATTAGATGTTATTGAGAAACTGCGATCGCAAGTTGGAACAGAGGAAATCTCCAGGGAAATACTGGTAATTGATAATAATAGTACCGACAAAACCGCTGAAGTAGTCAAAGAGCAAATATCTAATTGGAGTGAACAATATGCTCTCAAATACTGCTTTGAAGCTGAACAGGGGTTAGCTTTTGCTCGTAGATGTGCTATTTATGAAGCAAAGGGAGACTTAATTGGTTTTTTAGATGATGATAATTTACCTTATCCAAATTGGGTAATAGAAGCTTATAAATTTGGTAAAACCCACGAAAAAGCAGGTGCTTATGGTGGACAAATTCATGGTAAATTTGAAGTTGAACCACCCCCTGGATTTGAAAGAATAGCTCGTTTTTTTGCAATTATTGAAGGGAATACAACATATTGTTATAACGAGAAATATAAGAATACTAAGAAGAAAATGTTTCCTCCAGGTGCGGGGATAGTAATTCGTAAACAAGCTTGGTTAGAAAGTCTTACAGAAAAGCCATTATTACCGCAAACCAATGAAGATTTAGAGATGTTAAATCATATTTGGCAAACAGGCTGGCAAATTTGGTTCAATGGACAAATGGAATTAGATCATTTAATTCCTAAATCACGGTTTGAAAAAGAATATTTAATCAAATTCTTCCGACAAAATGGTATATGTAGATATTATTATAGAATGCTTAATTATCAACCTTGGCAAAGACCTATAATGAGTCTTGTATATATGGTAAACGATTTTATAAAATTAATTGCTTTTTATATGAAAAACAAGAATCAATTAAAAACAGATGTTGTGGTAATGGGGGAAATGGAACTTATTTTCAATATGTTTTTGAGTCCTTTTTATCATTGGAAAAATTGATTTTCATCAAGAACTTAGCTCAAATCTTAGGGAAGAAAAATTGTGGAACTTCACTTTAGTCAAAAAGTCATTATCGAAAAACTAGTGATGATTTTTCAAGAGTTAGCTTAGTCTAAAAAAAGATACTATGATTGTATTTATTATTCCTTTAAAAAGCCAGAAAGTTTCTAAATCATGGCAACACGTTGGCCAGCTTTTAGAAAGATGTATTAAATCCATTTTAAGTCAAGATAATTTTAACTCTCATGTTGTTGTAGTTTATCATGAGAAGCCAGATATCCAATTTTTTAGCCCCAACATACACTACATTCAAGTTGATTTTCCAATTCCAGGCTTAGATATTCATAAGAAACGAGAAGACAAATCAAAAAAAATAATTGTTGGTTTAAAATATGCTTCTACCTTAAATCCAGATCATGTAATGATTGCAGATGGAGATGATTGTTTAAATCAGAAAATAACTAGCTTCGTAAATAACAATCCTAATTCTAATGGATGGTTTATAAACAAAGGATATGTTTATCAGGAAGGAAGTCCATTTATTTACTATAGACATTCTAATTTTCATCATTGGTGTGGGACTTGTAATATTCTCAAAACTCATCTTTGGCCTCTCCCAGAGCAAGATGAAGATTATCCCCAGAAACTAATTGAATATTACTCTGGTAGCAATCACAAAAATATTGAAGTTGTAATGCGTAACCAGGGTACAGAAATAATTCCTTTACCAATGCTAGGAGCTGTTTATATTATTGGTAACAGTGAAAATATATTTCAAGAAGGATTTGCAACAATTTACAAAGCTAATCGGAACAAGCCTCTTTTTATGCTTAATGAATTACGTAAATTTAGGATACTAACTACATCAATCAGAAGGGAATTTGGTCTAACTGTTGTATAAATTTATTGCAAATATCTTTTACCCAATATGCAAATCTTTCACCAAGGACTACGCGAACTTCTGCTAATTAATCAACATTTATCTAACCATAAAATCGGATTTGTTAGTATTGAAAGACCAATTCCTAAATGGTTTATTAAATTTACCCAAGCAATACCTAATTATTCCGTCGGATTACAACTAAGGCGTGAATATCGTCATTTCTCTATGGGGTTACAAGCTCNTGTAGCAGTGGATCAAGGTGGGTGTGTGGAAACTCTTTATCCCACTTCTCATACTAATCCTGTTTATGTTGATGAAGGTGTGGTACATTATGGTGTACCCAATATGCCTGGTGCTGTACCTTGGACTTCTACCCAAGCACTGAATAATAGTACATTACCCTATGTGGTGCAGTTGGCAAATTTGGGAGTTAAGGCGTTGGAGGTTAACCCAGTGTTGGGTAAGGGTTTGAATGTCCAAAACCATAAGTTAGTGCATCCTGCGGTTCAAGGTGTTTTCCCGGATCTGGTGAGTTAATGTGGATGATAAGTGACAGGTGAATGCTCCTGTGATTTGCGCGAGTGGGTGGGTGTAAAAATTTGAAGTTGTGAAAAAATGGCTGTATGTGTTGATATGCTTGAATTTGGAGCTTTTTTGTCTTACTACACCCTCGCGCACCTTATCCTGACTGGGTTTCAGCGTTTTTTGCTCTTGACGCAATCTCTGAAATGGAATATTATTGGGGGGTCGGCGCAATTGAACCTTGAAAACCTAATATATCAAGAGTCTCAAGATGCCGCTATTGCAATTGACTATAATCCTTATGAGGGATTGAAACTCGGCAAAGAAAATTAGCTATGCTGAATCCCGAATTGCAATTGACTATAATCCTTATGAGGGATTGAAACACAAAGCTCGTAACTCACCATTATCAAGGGTTTGGTGCGTTACGCTATCACTAACACACCCTACGTGTCTTTTCAAGAATCAAATAATAATCCCTATGAGGGATTGAAACTTTGATATTTGAACGCTTGATAGTAGTGCTTGGGTTTAAAATCAAACGTAATCAAACAGAATCAGAACCGAACCCATGCACCAATCACTAGATGAGAACCTATCTGAGCAAATCTCTAAAAATATTAAAAGTAAAGCTAAAAAGCCTTTTGATAATGCTTATAAAGCTGTTTTAGCGACTGAAGGAGCAAAATATGTTCAAGGTTTTATTGTGTTTTCTGGCCAACCCTATGAACCTTTAGAACACGCTTGGATAGAATTAGAAGAAAAAATTATTGATCCGACATTCCCTCATCTGAATACAACATCTGAAAATATATGGTACTTTCCTGCACAAACTGTAACTGTCAAAAAGCTGAAAGCTATCATTGAAGAATCAAAGGAAGATTATCCAGAAGATGATCCTTTACCAATTTATGGTGATACACCTTATGAATATTATGGAGATGTCATGTTAGGTGATCAAAAATATTTAGATGCTTATCAAACTGCGGAAGTTAAATGTAGGGAAATCAATGGTTTAGATGCAGACAAAAATTAATTGATTGATCAGTTGAGGACTTACGCAAAATCTATTCTAAACACTGTCATTGCGACGTAAGGAAGCAATCTCAAAACCCAATATTTCTTTAAAATGCGTAAGTCATACAGTTATGAGTTATTTTAATTTTACCAAATAATAAGATGACTAAGACTGATATTTACGATTTGAAATTTCAGATTGAAAATGCCAATTTTATATTTTTAAAAACTTTCATCTGTCACCTATCCTAAGAAAAAGAAGCGATCGCAGTTCCGTTATTATTATATAGTGGTTGTGCGATCGCCCTAAAATATTGATACCTAGCCAAAGGAATCAATTACAAACTATTATATTGTCAATACGGTCAATCCTGAGTGTAGTGTTATACCCATCAGGTGTCTCACCCCACATTCATCAAGTCAAACCTGTGACTTACAAAATCCAAACTTACCAACTGTTACCTTTCACCTACTCTGACGATGAGAGTTTTTCCTGCAAACCCTAAATATATTGAGATAATAACCCAATAAACACTCCCGGCATTTCTAAATGTGGTAAAATGCCAGTGTTAGCTATAGCTTGAAAATCCCTAATTACCTCTTTATTTAACTCAGCTAATCTTTCACCTAATTCAATATTAGTGAACTGTGCTGCTTCACCCCAATAAAACACTGTTGTAACTTTTAACTGGGGAATATATAAACTCAAATCAAAATAAAGATCACCCTTCAAAAAAGCTAAAGCTGCAAACTTAGCATTAGGTTTTTGAGCAGAAGTTAAATAAGCATCAACAATTTCTTGAGTCAATCTTTCTGGATTTGCGAATAAGAAACTTTGTAGAAAATTACTGACAGCAACTTCATTTTCCGCTCCCAAACCATAAATTAAATCATCTAAAAAAGGTGTATTAATTAGTGGTAAAGGTAATCTTCTTCCTGCACCTTGGCCAAAATCATTAAAACCAGAAGGAGATACTAAATACAGAGCTTTAAATAACTCAGGTTGAGAAATAGCAAGACGGACGATCAAACCAGCAGTTAAAGAAGAAGCTACCACTGTTATAGGTTGATCACAACTTTTGTGAATAAACTCACTAATAGTAGTCAAATAGTCTTCAATTTTGTATTCTTTAACAGGATGATCTGACTCACCCCAACCAATTAAATCAGGTGCTAAAATCCGGTATTTATTAACAAATGCTGGATAAACTTTAGACCATTCAAAGGAAGATGCACCCCCACCAAAATTGTGTAAAAATAGCAAAGGTGGTAATTTATCCAGGTTATCAATTTTCCAAGGTTTGTTAGTTTGGGTATAATAAACCATACTACCCAAAGAAGTTTGAATGACTTTTTGTCCAAAACCAGGAGGTTGAAATTTAAGCATATATAGGAATCCAGTTTAATAATGGAAGTTATCTGTATTGGGAGGGAACTATTAACAAAAAATAGGAAATAGAAAAATAGGAATCAAGGTACAATGAGTTTTTAAAAACATCAAATATCAGTTCCATATTTTCCTAATTTTCAACTATCAAACATTATCTTTAGTAATAGGTAAAAGTTGATTCAAGTTATTAGAATCAATATTATAAATAGAACCAAAACCAACCACATAACGTCCCTGATAAGGAGTGAGTTGAAAAATTCTGAAATCTGGCAAACTGATTAACATTTCAATAATTTCACCAAACCTTATTTGAAACCGGGCAACAATTTGATTCCATATCTCACTTTCCCGCGCTATCAAACTTGCTGTACAATCAAAACTCAAGCGCCGACGGGCAAAAATATTAGTAGTTTTGGCTTCATCTTCAACAAATAAAACACCAACTTGAGGATTAATTTGAATATTACTAGTATGAGTAGCTAAACCACTCACATAGATGTAAATATTTTTTGATTCATCCATCACAAAAGGAGTATAACTAGCATTAGGAATTCCCTTCGCATCTACCGTACTAATAATAATGCTAGAAAATTCTTCAGGAAATTTCTCATACTCAGATTGAATTTCTGCTAATTTACTCATAACCAATAAATCCATAATTAGCTGTTAGTATATTATCATAATATAAAATTGCTGTAATCATCAAAAATACTTTCATCACACATTAGTAATCACTATGAATAGCAACAATCGTCCTCAATCTAAATTATGTAGACTTCTTCAAACCCTCACCTATTTTGAGGTGCTTCCCTTCCTCAACTGGATACAAAATATTTGGACAAAAAATAGTTCTCAAACAAATCAAAATCAACCACAAGCGGGTAATCTTATGGGTATAATTTTAGTAGCCGGTGCTACTGGTGGAGTCGGTAAAAGAGTAGTCAAAAAATTATTAAATCAAGGTTATCAAGTCCGTTGTTTGGTTAGAGATATTGACAAAGCAAGAACAACTTTAGGTGATGATGTGGATTTAGTCATAGGAGACATCACCAAACCAGAAACATTGAATGACTTGGTAATGAGTAATATTCAAGGTGTAGTTTGTTGTACCGCAGTGCGAGTGCAACCAGTGGAAGGAGATACACCTGATAGAGCAAAATATAATCAAGGAGTAAAATTTTTTCAGCCAGAAATAGTGGGAGATACTCCAGAAAATGTAGAATATCAAGGAGTAAAAAATTTAGTCACATCTGCCAAAAGATATTTACCAAATAGTGATGAAAAAATAATTTTTGACTTTACCCAACCATCAGCAATTATGCAAGATATTTGGGGTGCTTTAGATGATATTGTCATGGGTGGTGTAAGTTCTAGTAACTTTAGTTTTTTAGAAAAAACAGCTTTATTTGCAGGTAATGTTTCCACCGAAAATTCAGGAGGATTTGCTTCTGTCAGAACTAAGAATTTTACTCCTGTGATTAATTTATCTGGTTTTACAGGAGTGAGACTGAGAGTAAAAGGTGATGGACAACGTTATAAAATCTTTTTGAGAACTGAAAGTGCTTGGGATGGAGTAGGATACAGTTATTCCTTTGATACTGTTGCTAATACATGGATAGATGTGAATATTCCCTTTGTGAATTTGATCCCTGTCTTCAGAGCAAAAACCGTTAAAGATTCTCCTCAAATTGATCCTAGTAAAATTTGTTCCTTGCAATTAATGTTAAGTAAATTTGAATATGATGGTGCATTAAATCCTCATTTTACTCCTGGTGCATTTGGATTAGAAATAGAATCAATTAAAGCTTATGGTGGGGAAGGTTTATCTAAATTTGTGCTAGTTAGTTCAGCAGGTGTAACTCGTCCAGGAAGACCAGGAATTAACTTAGAAGAAGAACCACCAGCAGTGAGATTAAATGACCAGTTAGGAGGAATTTTAACCTGGAAATTAAAAGGAGAAGATAGTTTAAGAAACAGCGGAGTACCCTACACAGTAATTAGACCTTGTGCATTAACAGAAACACCAGGAGGAAAAGAAATAATCTTTGCACAAGGTGATAATATTCGTGGCAGAATTAGTAGAAATGATGTAGCTGAACTTTGTGTACAATCCTTGCAACAACCACAGGCTAAAAATATTACTTTAGAAGTAAAAGAAGGAGAAAATAATATAACTTCGATTGATTGGTCACAACAGTTTTCTCAATTGCAACGTGATTCAGTTTTAACAAAATAGGTATATCACTGATTTTAGATCCCCGACTGATAACAACAATGGAAATTAATATCATTTTAAATCCCATCAAATTGGTCGGGGATTAATGGATATTTATTCTGAGCAATCATGAAATGAATAAACAAAAACTTTTGTTCCTATTGACTGGAATCATAATCTTAATTGTAGCGGTAAATGTAGTCACTCGTCCTGCAAGATCACAACAAGTAGACTTTCGAGTTAATAATCTAGAATCTGATCTACGTCGTTTAGAAATTCGGTTAAATCAAATTGAACTTTTAGTTAATAAAAATACCCAAGTATCTCCATCTCCACTTCCTCAAAGTTCTAAGCGACCAAAAATTTCTCAGGATACAATTTTGGACAGGTTATCAACTTTATTTGTGGAGTTAAAACAACAGGTTAATGCTTTAGAAAAGCGAGTTGATAATTTAGAAGAATAATAATTAATAAGTTTCAGCAAGTTTGAAGTTGACAACTTGAAATTAAACAGGACTTACAGAAAATCTAGTATGAAATACTCACAAGCTATGGAATAATTAAACCACTCCAGGCACAGAGGACACAGAGATAAGAGGGATTAATAGATATTATGCGTAACTCCTAGTACATTCAAATACTGTCATTGCGACCTAAGAAAGCAATCTCCAACCTAAATATTTTGTAAAAATGTGTCAATTCTATTAAATAAATTAAAGTATCAACTAATAAAGTTAATTCCATTTAAAAATAGCATTATTCAAACTAAATTTACATAATTCTATCTATTTGAATAAAATTTTTGACGAAATAAAGCAATATTCAAATTTATATAGTTATCACTTAAGCAAAATCTCTATCAAACCCTCTTATCTTCGTTCCCTTCGCGTCTTCGTGGTTCATTCTTCCGTAACTTCTGCGTAAGTCCTGAAGGTATAACATCAGTGGACAATATCCTCACCAAAGTTTAATGATTATAATTTTTACTTATTATACAAATAGCTAAAACTGTTCCCTTCCCCCAAAACAAGACTTTTTCGGCAAACCCTATTTATATATATAGGTATTACGAAAAATATCTCTTAAACCCTCCTAACTCTGTGTCCTCTGTGCCTGGGGTGGTTCGATTATTCCATAGCTTGTACGTAAGTCCTAATATATTTAAACGCAAATCTTAAGATTATCTTATTTCTCCCTTCGTACTATTTGTTCAGAAAACTGTCATAGGAAAACGTGACTTTAAACCCATTTTTTCAGTAAGAAAACAAACTCAAACCCCAAAATTTTTGAAAATTACATCAGTTCTGAAAACTCTGTAATCCTTGTCAATCAAGGGTTAAACGCCATTTTTTACCAATCAAAAATGTTTTTTAGTATAATGCAATACTTTTATGCTAAATGATACAGAAGATAATAGTGAAATTAACATCCCTAACAACTAAAATATAATCAAATATGGTCAGACATTAACATATATGATATATTGTTGTGAGTTGGATTTTACTGCTACCAAAGCGTCAAAAACCCAAACCTGATCAGAACCAAAACAATTTGTTTTCTATCCTTGATAGCAACTGGTAGCAAAAATGGGCTTGTAGTTAGCCTATTAGGTAACAAAACATCTCACAGATGCTTGTAACAGCCTTAAAAAGCTAAAAATATTCAAATACATTTTTAGCAACTATAAAAAGACTCGATATAGCCTGCTATACAGTCAATTATGGAGGAAGACAGAATGTCACACAGTCCAGGACTGTACATTATACTAGTCAGTGTTCATGGATTAATTAGAGGTGAAAACCTAGAATTAGGAAGAGATGCGGATACTGGCGGACAAACAAAATATGTAGTTGAACTAGCAAACGCATTAGCTAAAAACCCGCAAGTAGAAAGAGTAGATTTAGTTACTCGGTTGGTACATGATTCTCAAGTTAGCCCTGACTACGCCCAACCCATAGAAAAACTTTCCGACAAAGCCCAAATTATTCGTCTCAACTGTGGGCCACGTCGTTATCTGCGTAAAGAAGTTTTGTGGCCACACCTAGACAATATGGCCGACGAACTACTCCGACACATTCGTAAAGTAGGTAGAATACCCAATGTAATACACACCCACTATGCCGATGCTGGGTACGTTGGTAGTCGAGTTGCAGGTTGGTTAGGTACACCCCTTGTTCACACAGGTCATTCCCTAGGTAGAGTAAAACAGGAAAGACTATTAGCACAGGGAACAAAACAACACGTTATTGAAGAAAATTTTAATATTAGTAAAAGGATAGACGCAGAAGAAATTACATTAGGTGGAGCGGCTTTAGTGATAGCCAGCACCAGCCAAGAAGTGGAAGAACAATATAGTGTGTATGATCGCTATCAACCGGAAAGAATGGTTGTAATTCCTCCTGGTGTTACCTTAGAAAGATTTTATCCAGCCGGAGATGACTGGCAAGATCCACCTATTCAAAACGAATTAGAACCATTCCTCAAAGATCCTCATAAACCGATGATTACGGCGATATCTCGCCCTGCAATTCGGAAAAATGTGAGTAGTTTAATTAAAGCCTACGGTGAAGATCCAGAGTTGCGTCATCTGGCAAATCTAGTATTGGTACTAGGAAAAAGAGATAACATCATGACGATGGAATCAGGGCCACGTCAGGTGTTTATGGAAATCTTACAATTGATAGATCGCTATGATCTTTACGGTCATATAGCCTATCCTAAACACCATACCTCTGATGACATCCCAGATTTATATCGCCTGACAGCAAAAACCAAAGGCGTTTTTATTAACCCAGCTTTAACAGAACCATTTGGTCTAACTTTAATTGAAGCCACTGCTTCCGGTGTACCTATCGTAGCCACTGCTGATGGTGGGCCAAAGGATATTTTGGCAGCTTGTCAAAATGGTCTATTAATTGATCCTTTGAACATTAAAGATATCCAAAATGCCCTCAAAAATACCCTCAAAAATCAAGAACAGTGGGAAACATGGTCTAGTCAAGGTTTAACCAATGTTCGCAAATATTTTTCCTGGGAAAGCCACGTTGATAAATATTTAGATAAGATCCGCTTATTTAGCCAACAAAAAATTCAATCCTTACTTAGTCCTTTACCTGTATCTCCAGCTATGGATCATCCAGATTGGAAGATACCAGATACAAACCGCTTACCAACTGCTGATCGGTTCTTGGTTTGCGAAATTGATAATACTTTGTTAGGTGACAAGGAAGCTTTAAAAAAATTAATTGAGCGTATCCGTAATGAAGGTAATAACACAGGAGTAGGAATTGCCACAGGACGTACTCTCAAAAGCACCTTAGAAATGTTGGAAGAGTGGCGCTTCCCTATGCCTGATTTGTTAATCACATCTGTTGGTAGTGAAATTTATTACGGGCCGCAGATTGTTACAGACACAAGTTGGCAAAAACATATTGGCCATCACTGGCAAGCAGAAGCAATTCGTCAGGTGATGAAAGATATTCCTGGGGTAGAATTACAACCACCAGAAGCCCAAGGCAAGTATAAAATTAGCTACTTTGTGGATGAGTCTAAAGCTCCCAAGTACACAGACATTATCTGTCACCTGCGTCGCCATCAATTACCCGTCAAAGGTATTTACAGCCACAATATGTATCTGGATTTATTACCAATGCGGGCTTCTAAAGGTGATGCCATTCGTTATGTGGCATGGAAATGGGGCTTACCTGTGAAACGTTTCTTAGTTGCTGGTGCATCTGGTAATGATGAAACCATGCTCAGTGGTAATACTTTAGCTGTAGTTGTCGGAAATTACAGCAAAGAACTTGAAAAATTACGTGATTATTCGCAAGTATACTTTGCCAAAGGTGATTATGCTTGGGGTATTTCCGAAGCCTTAGATCATTATGACTTCTTTGGTAATCTATCTCAAAAACAACCAGAACCAGAGTTAGTCATGGTTTAGTATTTGAGTGATTTTCAGATCATAATTCAACGAAAAACCTCATACCCATCTCCCTGACTTCTGACGAAGTTGGGGATTTATTTCAAAAAAAGGAGATACAACTACGGTTTACGCACGCCCCCTAGCCCGGTTAATAGAAAAACTGCAACGCCTTCCTGGAATTGGCCCGAAATCAGCCCAACGTCTGGCGTTATATATTATTAAGCGTCCAGAATCAGAAGTAGAAGCTTTAGCAAAAGCATTAATTGATGCTAAAAAGCAAGTAGGTTTATGTAAGATTTGTTATCATCTTTCTTCTGAGGATATATGTGAAATTTGCCGTAATCCTCAACGAGATAATCAAACTATCTGTGTAGTTGCAGATTCTCGTGATGTGATTGCATTAGAAAAAACCCGTGAGTACAAAGGTAAATATCATGTTTTGGGTGGTGTGATATCTCCTATGGATGGGATTGGGCCAGAACAGTTAACAGTTCAGAGTTTAATACAAAGAGTTAGTCAACAGAAACCCAAAGAAGTGATTATGGCTATTAGTCCTAGTATAGAAGGAGAAACAACTACTTTATATATAGGTCAATTGTTACAACCTTTTACTAAAGTGACAAGAATTGCCTTTGGTTTACCTGTGGGGGGTGATTTAGAGTATGCTGATGAAATCACATTAGCTAGAGCTTTAGAAGGTCGTCGTGAATTAGATTCATAGATACAGTGATTGGTGACTGGTGATTGGTGAACAGTGAACAGTAAACAGTGACAATTGAAAACTGAAAACTGAAAACTGACAACTGACAACTGACAACTGAAAACTGAAAACTGATAACTGATAACTTTTTCAACAACCCCTACCTATATATTCAGAGAATATCGGAATTGTTTTTGATGAGAATTTTGCAATTGGTGCATTTTATTAAACAAATCCCAACAATATTCTTCCGGTAGTCCACAGGTAATTGCACCTCTCAAAACTACATTGAAATACCAATCATTAGGAGCAATCTCTTGCTGTAATTTATTAACTACTACATAAGTGCGGACATTTTTGTAAATTTGATTGTTACAGCAGATATCTACAATTTCTCGGCTATAAAGACCTTCTTCTACTCCTTCCCGTTGATCTAGATTGTAGCTAAGTCGCGAAGGTAATTGATAAAGAACTCCTGTAACAATAGAAGTCTTATCATTAATAACATCTAAAACTCCACATTCACGTTTGGGAGAATAGCCATAAAACTTTAATTGATATTCTTTTAATATCGCTGGCCCCATGACATAAGCATGAGTATTTTCACCCAAGGATCTTTTTAAATCCACTGGACACATACAAGAACCATAAGCAAAATAGTAGAATGAAGGTTCTCTCCAGATTCTTCCCTCTGGTTGGTTTTGTCTGTCATCTGGATTATTAGATATTATGTAATTGTAGTTCAATTCTCCACTCAAATTACTCATCTAGACTTAATAGTGGTACACAATAAACCATCTTAAGATAGTAAACCTTTGCAGGTAGATATACCATAAATATTAGCAAAATATATGTAAAATTAAAATACTGAAATCCTTATAAATAAAGGACCTTGAATTGAACAGGACTCACACAAAAATCTTCCAAAACTCTATTCCTCTGTATTCTCTGCGTTCTCTGCGGTTTGATATTCCATGATTCGTGCGTAAGTCCTATTGAAAAATCATTAAACATAAAATCTTATGGCGATCGCTTATTAACAAAATCAGAATTTAGAGTGATGGCAATTCCCAGATTAGTAAGGTACAAAGTTTTTTATTTTTAGGGAATTACAGGGAACAGGGAAGAGGAAATACAGCAAGCAGATTTGATTGCTAGGATGCACAAACTCTAGTAAGTAGGCGTTAAAAATTGTCGTGATGACAAAGCAAGAGAAAAGAGGTAAGAGAAAAAAGGTTTTTTAGTTAATTTACTTTTATTGGCATACTTTAGTTTTTCCCGTTGTTCTACTTAGAGCAGCGACAGTCACAAAAACCTTGCACTTGTTTAGACTCGGAATCGCTGTCACCACAATGACAATTTTTTCTCCCTACTCCCTGCTCCCTGCCTAGTTTTTACTTTCCTGATCACTCGGTCAAGTTTTTAACTTCCCCCTGCCTTTTAGCTTTTGAATCAGAACGTATGTGCGTGCAGTACCTCTGCGTTACAGATATAAGTGATGCCCGAATAATCGTCGAAAAACTTTGCCGCAACTTGATCCGAAATCTTTACAGCCATATCTCGATTGGCAGTAAGTACCTCGATCTTGATATTCGTGAAGCTATCGCCAACGCTGGGGTTTCCTGACGAGCGCACATTACGACTGCCTTTACCTCCAGCAGCTACCACTGTATAACCAGTAGCACCTGCTTCATCTATGATCTTGGCGATCTTTTTCAGCAGCAAATTTTCCGTAATGATGATGAGCTTGCTGGCTTGCTGATTCATATAGGTTACCTCTTAACACGTTTTGTTGTAACATTTTAATAAAAGACTCTATGGTTTTGCCTTGAACCATATTTTTGAGTTTATACCAAAGATCGGCGAATTCACTACCTTCTATTGACAAAGATTGGCTCAGATTAACGGAAGCATTGTATAAAAAACACTTATACTTTTGGCATTATGACCACTATTAAACTTCAGGTTGCAGAACTAATAGGAATGGAAATCCGGTATAGCCAATATATTTCAATTCATAAGTTTTAATTATAAAAATATTTTGCCAGTTAGATGCAATTGTTGTCACAAACGTTGCTTTTTAGCCAAGGACTGCATAAGTTGGAATATATGATGTTTGATTCAAGGATAGGATTATATATATCAATAATTTGACTGCTCTGTAGATTTCCTGCCAGCCTATCAAGGATATAACCAATGTTTTCCAGGCATTATACACTTCACACAGGTAGCTGGCCCAACAAGGTCAACGACTCTAGGTCGTAAATAAAGTTATTTTTGATCACTAAATAAAAGAAAAACTTATGATTTGAATTTGACATTACATTGGAAATCCATGCACGAGAGTGAAAAAATCTGTGCATTTCGGTATAGACTTAAGTACATAGCGAAAAAAGCTATATATTCTTTGCAAGAGGCTCAAGCGAATAATAATCTGGAGCTTCCTTAATGGATAGATAGAAAACCCAAAAGGTTAGCTAGGAAATTAATTATCTTCTAGCTCCGTTTGGAGAGCGGTTATATTTTATTACCCTTTCATCTCTAGTATAACACCTTCGCTATGGGATGAATAGTTTCACACATAATTTCTTCAACTTTTAAATCTAATTCATCACAGTCATAACTCCTCGTTATCGAAGGAGTAAGGAGGTATTAGTGGAATTTTTGTCCGATTTTCTGACGACCTTTTTGGGGAAGTTGCAGTCACCGACACTTGGTTTTCTGATTGGTGGCGCGGTTGTTGCGGCTGTTAATAGCAGACTATCAATTCCGGATGCGATCTATAAATTCATCGTCTTCATGCTACTGATTAAAGTGGGACTGAGCGGCGGGATTGCGATCCGTAATGCCAATATATTAGAAATGCTGTTACCCGCTTTGTTTGCGGTGGTAACAGGAATCCTGATTGTCTTCATTGGGCGCTACACATTGGGTAAGATGCCGAACATCAAAGTTATGGATGCAATTGCCACCGCAGGTTTGTTCGGTGCTGTTAGTGGTTCTACCCTTGCAGCAGCCCTAACTCTCATGGAAGAGCAAAGCATTCAATATGAACCTTGGGCTGCTGCACTCTATCCCTTCATGGACATACCCGCACTCGTAACTGCAATTGTTTTAGCCAGTCTCTATGCTAGCAAGCAGCGCGATGCCGCAAATGAGAATCTTAGCAAGCAACCAGTTGCAGTAGGGGACTATTCCAGTACACCAGATTATCCCGCCAACAGGCAGGAGTATCTCAGCCAGCAGCAAGATCCCGCAGATCAAAGGGTCAAGATATGGCCTATTATTCAGGAAAGTCTTCAGGGATCTGCCCTATCAGCACTACTACTCGGTCTCGCTCTTGGTTTGCTAACCCGTCCTGAAAGTGTCTATGAGAGCTTCTTCAATCCCCTCTTCCGTGGACTCCTTTCAATACTAATGTTGGTAATGGGTATGGAAGCTACAGCCAGACTAGGTGAACTACGCAAAGTTGGTCAATGGTACGCCATATATGCCTTCTTTGCCCCATTATTACATGGTTTCATTGCCTTCGGTTTTGGTATGATTGCCCACTATGCTACTGGATTTAGTTTTGGCGGTGTTGTCATCCTAGCCGTTATTGCTGCTTCTAGTTCAGACATTTCAGGACCACCAACTTTACGAGCTGGTATTCCCAAAGCTAATCCTTCTGCTTACATAGGCTCATCTACAGCAGTCGGCACACCAGTGGCACTGGCAATAGGAATACCTCTATACATCGCTCTTGCTCAAGTGTTGATGGGTAGCTGATTCCCAGATAAGTCGTGGTCTGCCGGCAATCTTCTAAACCGGCGACTAACGCTGTGGGGCGTTGCATATTTTGAGGATAAACTGAATAATGATGTACAATTTGTCACTTCATTAAAACCAGTAAAAAGAATTATCCCGTAGTCAAACAAGCTTTGCTAAATCAAGGTATAAAATTAATATTTATTTAGGGAGCAAGAAAAAGTTAATATTAAAAGTAGTTTCAACAATCCAAACTATAACATTATCAAATCATACCCAATTTAGCAAAGCTGGGTGTTTTAGTTTAAATCATTCCCAAATAATGCAACTCCAACCCCCATCTACTTATCTCCAATGCAAATAACAAACTACATTCATTTCCGTAATTTACGCGGTGACATCTTTGGTGGTGTTACCGCTGCAATTATTTCTTTACCCCTCGCGTTAGCTTTCGGTGTAGCTTCTGGTGCTGGCCCTGTAGCAGGTCTTTATGGTGCTGTCTGTGTGGGCTTTTTTGCCGCATTATTCGGTGGTACACCTACCCTAATTTCTGAACCCACTGGGCCAATGACAGTGGTAATGACTGGTATTTTTGCCTCTCTAAGTGCAAGTCATCCAGATAATCCAGAAATCGGTATAGCTATGGGCTTTACCGTAATTATGTTAGCAGGTGTATTTCAAATTATCTTTGGTATTTTTAAGCTAGGTAAATACATCACCCTTATGCCCTACAGTGTAATTTCTGGCTTTATGTCAGGAATTGGGGTAATTTTGATATTTTTGCAAATTGCACCTTTCTTGGGACAGTCTAGTCCTAAAGGTGGTGTAATTGGGGTAGTGACAAACCTACCAGATTTAATTGCAAATATAAATCCTACCGCTGCAATTCTAGGTGGTTCAACAGTAGCAGTTCTGTTCTTAACACCAAAAAAAATCAAGAAAGTTGTACCTCCACAACTAATAGCTTTAGTAGGGGTGACAATAATTTCGGTAATGTTCTTCGGTAATGATCCTAATCTCAAACGTATTGGTGTAATTGAAACTGGCTTGCCCACACTGCAAATGCCAACCTTCACATTATCTCAAATTACCGTAATGTTGGTTGATGCGGTGATGTTGGCAATGTTAGGGTGTATTGATACTTTGTTGACAGCTGTCATATCTGATAGTTTAACTCGCTATGAACATAAATCAGATAAAGAATTAATTGGTCAAGGTGTTGCAAATTTAGTTTCTGGTATCTGCGGTGGTTTACCTGGTGCTGGTGCAACAATGGGAACTGTTGTTAATATCCAAACTGGGGCGCGGACTGCGGTATCTGGTCTCACTCGTGCTTTAATCTTGTTAGTTGTAGTTTTGGGTGCGGCTGGCATAACTCAGAGTATTCCTATGCCAGTTTTAGCAGGTATTGCCCTGAAAGTAGGTATTGATATTTTAGATTGGAGTTTCTTAACACGCTCTCATAAAGTTTCCCTCAAGGGAAGCTTAATTATGTACGGTGTGTTATTCCTAACTGTATTTGTAGACTTAATTGTGGCTGTAGGTGTGGGTGTGTTTATTGCCAACATCTTAACAATTGAGCGCCTGTCTAATATGCAGTCTCAAACAGTCAAGGCCATCAGTGATGCAGATGACAATATTGACTTATCCCCCGCAGAAAAAGATTTATTGGATGAAGGAAATGGTCGGATTTTACTATTCTACTTGAGCGGTGCGATGATCTTCGGTGTATCGAAAGCTATCTCCCGTGAACATAACGCTATTAAAGACTGCGATGTAGTCATTCTTGACTTAAGTGATGTACCCATGATGGGTGTGACAGCTTCTTTAACTATTGAGAGTGCAATTAGAGAAGCTTGTGAAAAAGGTCGTCAAGTAATTATTGTTGGTGCAGCTGGTAAAATTAAGAAACGCTTAGAAAATTTGGGTGTTTTGAGTTTATTACCTCCCCAACATTTAGTGACTCATCGTCAAGAAGCACTGGAGCAAGCACTAGAGATAGTTAAAAATACTCCTCAAGATATAAATGCTAGTGTTTATTAACATCATTCCATTGCTGCTGGAGATTTAGTTAGTTCATCAATCTCTGTTTCAGTGAATAATTTCTCTTAGGGTGCGTCATTACTTATCTATGGCACACCCTTTATTAGGACTTACGCACAAATAATATTATGTCCGGTTCAATACTTATCATTAAGGCAGCAGGGTGCAGGGTGCAGGGAGAGGACTGAAAAACTATTTTTCAATCTCTCGAAATCAAAAAAGTGTAAGGTTTTTTAGTGCTTACCTCTCAAAAGCTTGCACTTTCTCAATCTCAAACCTTCTAAAACCTTTTACCTTTTACCTGTTCCCTATTCCCTGAACCCTATTCCCTCTTCCAAAGATAAAATTTATTCTGCACGACTACTTGTAACGGAAAAAAGAACTACGAAGGCAAAAGAGTTTCAGCGATATTTTGCGTAAGTCTTGTTTCTGTAGAGTTGATTTGCAAATTCACGCCAGGTTAAACAACGTGAAAAATTCCTTACCTCAACTAGAAAGGGTGTTACCCATAAGTCCTAATGCACTGTTGTTAGTTAATCTTCATTCTCGCAAAGGACGAGAATTTTTAGCTACAGCAGTTTATTGCCTACAAACCCTAGGGTTTAATGTTATTCAAGAGTCTACCTCAACCCCAAAACATTTAGGTGAAGTGATTCATAAATATCAAAAACAAGTTGACTTAGTGATTATTGGTGGTGGTGATGGTACTCTGAATGCAGCCGTGGATGCTATTGTTGAAACTCAGTTACCTCTGGGCATTTTACCTTTGGGAACTGCTAATGATCTGGCACGAACTTTGGGTATTCCTAATTCTTTGCCAGAGGCCTGTCAAATTATTGCGGCGGGGCAATTACAACGCATAGATTTAGGGCGTGTTAATGGTAAGTATTTCTTTAATGTTGCCAGTTTAGGATTAAGTGTCAATATTACTCAAAAGTTAACTAGGGAAGTTAAACGCCGCTGGGGAATTTTTGCATACGCAGCAGCTGCATTCCAAGTAGTTTGGAAGTCTCGTCCTTTTCGAGCAGAAATTAGAACCCCAAGTGAATCTTTTCGAGTTAAAACCGTACAAATTGCTGTTGGGAATGGGCGTTATTATGGTGGTGGTATGGCTGTTTTTCACGATGCGAGGATAGATGACCAAAGATTGGATCTTTATAGTCTTGAAATTGACCATTGGTGGCAAATGATTCCCCTCCTACCAGCTATACGTCAAGGTAGACACATACATTGGCGTGAAGTGCGGGCTATTCAAGGACAAGAAATTGAAATTTACACTCGTAAACCTTACCCTATTAATACAGATGGGGAAATTACTACTTCTACTCCAGCTGTTTTTAGTCTCATGCCTAGGGCTATCAGTGTTTTTGTGCCGTAGGTATTATCTCAATTATAATAGGACTTACGCATTTTTACGAAATGTCTGGATTGGAGATTGCTTCCTTTCGTCGCAATTACAGTATTTGAACCAGGTTTTGTGTAAGTCTCGTATAAAAGTAACGGTTTATTAACTCTAAAACAATGCAATTGAGATTCTCCCAAGATATCAAATCTTTACTGCAACGTTTAACCGAAAAACCACTGACATTGGGTGATGTTTTGGCAGAAACTTCAGAACGGGGTTTTAGTTTAGTGATTGCTTTATTGGTTTTACCATTTTTGTTTCCAATGCCACCAGGTTTAACAGGCCCTTTTGGGGGTGCTTGTTTATTATTATCCTTGCAAATGCTTCTAGGTAGGCGATCGCCCTGGCTACCTCGAAAAATTGCTGCTTATAAATTTCCTCGTAGTTTCGCTGAAGTAATTCTCAAAAATTTACGTCAAGTAACTAAGCTACTGGAAAAAATTACTCGTCCTCGCTTGACTCAACTTGCCTCTAATTCTTTGATTTGGCGATTTAATGGATTATGTATATCCTGGTTAACCATATTACTAATTTCACCAGTTCCTTTTACTAACCCCATCCCCACAATAGGCATTTTGCTGTTTGCCGTTGCCACCATTGAATCTGATGGCTTGTTAATGTGTATCTGCTACATTATGACTATCTTAATTACTATCTTGTTTGGTATCATTGGCTATGCTGTGTGGTTAGCTCCAACCTTACTCTGACATTGAGAATATGAAAACGTTCAAAAATAATTTGGAAATTTAGGCAGTTCTGACAATTATATGTTATACTAAAAGCCCTACTAAAAAAATAGTAGAAATAATCAGAGTGTTAAACCAGCTAAAAATCAAAAATAGTTGTTTAACTGCCACAAACATTAGAAAAATAAAACCCCCAACCAGAAGCTGAGGGTAAAAATCTAATTAAGGTGCATCTACTATTTTCCTATCCTCTGGGTTGATAGTCAGATCCGGAAAAATTCAGTCATTTCTATATTTTTTGTATATCGCCAGAAAATATTTTTAGTGAAACCCCCAGTTCCACCTGAGGGTATTAAATCAATTAAGGTATATATACTTCCCTATAGGGGTATGTTAGATCAGGAAAAAATATTCATAAGGTTTTGCTGATTGGAAGTTCTTTCCACTTCGTTATTACTCGCTAAATTTTTCACGGGGATATAAGTTCCAGATAATTTAATTGAGTTGAATCGCTTAAATATACATTAATTTTACCAGCAAATAGTGTGTCTAACAACTCATTTATAAAGAAGTGGACTAAAAACTTGTCCTTTCAAAATATAGGATAAATTCACCATCAACAATTAAAAGCTAACATTAAAACTGTGTTACAACTGATTAATTTCAGGAACTTGATCCTGACGAGTCAGGTCAAACTCATTAAAATATAATGGTGCTAATAACTCCCATATACTGAGGAACATTAAGTGCAAAAAATATTGTCAAACTTAACTAGTAAACATTTGGCATTTATTTCTCTTGGTTCATTATTAATGACAGGAAAAGTTGCTGTAGCAGACGAGACTGTCAGGAATGTGCAATCAATAGAAAGTCCTGACGCGACGGTGATACCTGTATCAGCAGATAGTCAAAAAGTTTGTATAAAACACCCAAAAGTGGGTAAATTTTTCTGTGGAAATGCACAGGAATTATCTCGTTTGAAAAAGGGTAATCCAGAAATTGATTCAACTGATCTAAACAATCAAGATGCACTACTGGGTGTAACAGATGAAGAAAGTGATGCTGCTGTGAAAATGTTTGGCTGTGATTGTGTTGCATCAATTAATTGTCTGCGTCGTTTACGAAATAGCTTACCAGACTAGTTGATTCTTTGATTGAGGTTTAAATAGATAGGGTGTATGTGATTCAATGGCGTAGTAAATAAGTGCAATTAATTCAGAATATGTTTAGTTGGCATATATTATTTACTGCGCTTGATATAAATAACTGTAAAATATTACTTGAAAAAATGAAACGTCGTAAATTTATCAATGTATTGAGTGTGAGCTTATTATTAAGCCTTTCCCCTTTATTTTTAAATGCTGTTTATGCAAATAAAGCCCAACCTAAACCTAAGCCTGGATCTAAGAAAAAAGATAATTGGATTTCTGTAGGAACAGTAGCAGAACTAGATAAAAGTGGTCAAATTTTCAAAGAAAAAACTTCTTTAGGTGCTGTTTTAGTAATAGGGACTTCAAAGAGTAAAGAATTAATTGCAGTCAACCCAATTTGTCCCCATCTGGGCTGTTTTGTGGATTGGGAAGCAGAAGAAAATATCTTTTTATGTCCTTGTCACGCTTCTGAATTTACCACAGAAGGAAAAGTCCAATATGGACCAGCGACTAAATCTCTTTCAAGCTATAAAACGAAAATCGAAAAAAATACAGTCATGGTGGCAAAAATTTAATTAAAGTGATTGGTGAACAGTGAACCGTGAACAGTGAACCGTGAACAGTAAACAGTGAACCGTGACAACTGATAACTGATAATTAGATGCAGCAAGCTTGAATTAAAATCTTCTTTCAAACTCAACCACAGTTCGGGTATCATCAGTTAAATTTGTAGAAGCACGAACCCGGAAGTCATCATCTAATCTATAATTAATACCCCATTGGAAAGGATCACTAGCAGTAAGAATTTTGATTGTAGAAAAAGAGAAGATATTAGAAATATCTACCCCTGCTTCTAAAGCTAGTTCCAATGTAGAATTGGTTCTACCTGCTTCCGGGTTATCAGAAAGAATTGTAGGAAATATACGCAGTTCACTTAAACCAAAAGCATCACCGATTTGGTTAAATGCACCTTGGAAATTATTGAAAACTGCTGAACCAGCAATATTAATTAAACCTAATGTGCTATCACCTCGTCCTTGAGTATCTATAAACCCACCACCTAATAATGTGACAATTTCTGTTTGGGAACGGGAAGGACTACTTTTCAATTCTAAACTTTGGTCTAGTTGACGTGCAGAACCTTGAACTATTGCTTCTACTTGCACAGTTTCCAAAGCAGATAAACCAGTCGCCAGTTGTCTACTCAAATCACTAGATTGTGTACTATCAAATACTTTTGCAAATAACCTAATATCTAGTTCCGGATCACGAGGTTGAGAAGTTCTAAAGGTAGCAGTCTGTTCATAGTTACGAGCTAGTTTAAATTGAGTAGTAAATAAATTTACACCACCTCTTTGAAGTCGAATTGTTCCCACTGGAATAGGATTATTCAATGATCCACTAACTTTCAAATCACCAGTAGCAAGAAATTCAAATACTGGTGGGCTAACTATTTGTACATTTTGACCTAATTTAATCAGTAAATTATTTAATCTAGTAATTCCATTATCTAGGTCGGGAATTTTCTCTTGTTTATTAGCAGCAAAAACTGAAGAATTAGAGTTACTATCTGCTAGAGTAGATGCACTGGAATCTGTTAGTAAAACTTGTCCATTGGATAATTCAATTTCACCACCAATTCCTGGTCTCAACAAAGAACCTGTAATTTTTAAATTGCCACTAGCACCACCTTGATATAATCCCTTCAAGTTTAATAACAGTTTTTCTAATTTAATAGCAAGTTGTTGATCTTCTGGTAATATTTGACCGTTGTTAGAAATGGGAATTTCACCAGCAGCTTCAATTTTGCCATCACTAAACTGTGCTTGCAGATTTTCTAGAATCAGTTTATCGAAATCAAATGTGGCTTGACCAGAAACATTAGTCAATTTACCAGGTAAAGCTATAGCTGTAAATGTGGCATTGTTAAGATTTGCAGTCCCATTGACTGACGGTTGTTCTACCGTCCCCCTCACTTTTATATCTATGTTTCCTTCACCGTCTTCAAAAGCTATTTGATTGGTGAATAAATTTAATAGTTTTAAATTTTCGTTCTCAATTTTTACATCTAAATCAATTTGATTATCATTAGGTTCTACAGATGCAAAAGGTAGTTTATAGGGTATGTTACCCATGACTTTCAAAGGTTCAAGTTCTGCGGCTTGAAAATCACTACTAAATCTTAAACGTCCATCATGATAGTTAAAACTGGCTATTGCTAATTGTATGGGTTGTTGATTAAGTCTTCCTTCCGTAATTGCCAATTTACCTATGGATTTAGGATTAGATAAACTACCAGATAAACCAGCATCAATATTAATATTACCACTGATTCCAAGAGGAATTTTGACAAAATTTTCTAAGAGTCGAATCGGGAAGTTATTAACTATTAACTTTCCTGATTGTTGTTCACCACCAATATTTCCGGTTAAAGATATCAATCTATTTTTAGCTTCTAGACGTAGAGGTTGTAAACGTAAAATTCCGTTAGCAAAGCTACCTTCTGCAACTAAAGTATCAGCACGATAATAAAGATTTGTGTTTCTATCTGATTCTCTACCCCAGGTAAAGTTGTCCCCTTTGAGGTTAAAGTCTATTGCTAATCCATTTTTGGTAGCAGTGTTTAAAGCAATTTCTCCGTTTAAAGTACCATTTAAGTCTCTTAAATCGGGGATAGGTTCAGATTCTAATCTTTTTTGTTCTTGTGCAGCTAAGAATGCTTCTATTTCTACTAGACGCTGAATTTGATTTAATAAGGGTTGGTTTGGTAAACCACGGGAGTTTGTAATTAGGTCTGCTGCTGTACCGTAAGTTGGAGGTGTTAAACCTCTTTGTAGGTCTTGAACTTCAAAGATTTGAGCAACGGTTAATAAGTCTTGAATTTGAGCCTTTTCTAGGTTTAGTTTGGCTTGGATTTGGGGATTTTTGAAAATTTGCTTAACTTCAGCATTGATAGTGTAGCGACTTTGATTTTGGTCAGTTTGATTTTTACTATTACTGTTGCGATAGTTATTATCTCTAATAAAAGTGCCGTCGCTAATTGTCGCTGTATCATTATTGTAGGTAAACTCAGCACTGAAATTATTACCTTTAATTCTTCCTAATTGGGGTTCGGCGATCGCAATTTTACCTTTTGAGGCTAATGTTTGTTGGTTAAGTTGCAAGTTTGCTGATACAAGACCTGCGATCACACCTTTACCAGAAACTGGGTTATTCGGTAAGGTAAAGTTGAGGGCTTGTAATGGAAAATCCTTCACATCAATGTCCCAATCATTTCCCCTTGCTTCACCTATGGCTAGTGCTTTTTGCCACTGGACTAAAAACTTGCTAGGTTGATTTTTGGCATCGAGTATAGCTGCGATTCTATCTTGTTCCCCTTCTATATCTATGCTTGAACCTTGACCAGCAATAAATTTGACTTCACCTGTTAATAATGGTTCAAAGGCGAATTCCTGAACTTGTAAGTTTTTTAAATCTAGCTGACCTGTAATGTTGGGAAATGTTGGTTTACCTGTAATTTTTCCTTTAAAGTCTGCCTTACCATCTACTTTGACAAATTTCGGTAACTGCAATGGTAATTGTTTGAGGTTATAATCCCTTGCCTGTACATTCAGATTTAATTGTGTAATTTCAGGTATTCCCGGTTGTCGAGCATTAGCTAAAACAGAACCACTAACGTTAATGTTTGATGTTCTGGCTTGGGGTATAGTTAATTGTTGACCATTCCAAGCAAAAGCTGCATTTACTGGGGAGTTAATACCCGGAATTCCCTGACTCAATTGTACTTGACCAGTAGCACGAACATCAGATAATTGTGTAGAGCCTAAAATACCTGCCAATTGTAATTGACTCGCAAGTTTGCCTTGTAATTGTGAGTTGAAACGACTTAATTGCAGCCCGGAAGTATTAACTAAAGCTTGGTATTTACCATTAGCAACTTGAATGTTTGTCGCTGTGACTTTTCCACCTGCTAAATTCAATTTGGCATTACCAGTGGCTGAGATTGCATTTGCTTGCAATGATGCCAGAGATCCAGCAACATTAAAGTTCCCTGTTAATCTTCCTCCTGTTAATTGAGGGGGAATATCTACTAATCTCTCTACAGGAACATTATTAACTTTAACTTGAGCTTGATAATTGCCATTACCAACTTGAATATTACTGGCTGTAATTTTGTTATTTCCTACTTTGAGTTCTCCTTCTCCAATTGCTCCGAAATTGTTCAAGTCCAAGTTTTCAGTGTTACCTGCAATGGTAAATTTACCTGCAATGGGATTATTTAAAATTGGTAAAGATTGTTTTAATATCCTTGCTAGCCTGATGTTATTAGCACTTATAACAGCCACAAAATTTTGATTTTCTAATTGTAGTTGGGAAATATTCACTCTCCCACCACCTATATTAATCCCTGCTCCTTCAGAACGGATATTAGTAATCTGGAACTGATTTGATGTTCCGGAAACAATTAATTTACCATTGAAAGCCGCATTACCTAGATTAACATTTTCCAGTTGCTCTGGTGTTAAAAATTGAGCTATTTTTACGCCTGATGCTTCTGCTACAGCTTGCCAACTTTGTGGATTATAACTACCATAACCACGGATAATATTACCAGCTACATTAACATTAACATTTCTAAAATCTGCTGTTCTATCTGCGTTGATGATTGTTTCCCCAGTTGCGGCATAAGTTGCTTCTGGAGCTTGCCATTTGACTAATGTTTTGACATTATCAGCCGCACCAATAAGTTTAGCTGTAGCGGCAATATTACCAATTTTTAATGCAGAGCTAATATTATCATTATAGAGTTTAGCAATTGCGTCTCCTGGGATGTTTTTGGCATTCAAGTTAACATCTATGCTTGGCACTTTTCCTAATTGAATTTTGCCTGCACCATTAATTTCACCACCTAATGTGGTTTGAGCTTGAATGTCTGTTAATTTAATTTGTGCATCACGGGTAGAAAGAGTAAATTTACTGGCAACTTTAGCAAAATCAACTTTATCAATTTTAGCAGTTTTGATATTAGTAACATTACCTGTTAATGTAGGCTCTTCCACACTCCCAGATACCTGCAATTCGGCTTTAACTACCCCACTCACCGGTAAGGGAGAATTAACTTTCAATGTTTTTAAGGCATTAGTTGCACTAACTGCATTAACATTTGCTTTCAAATTAAAGCCTTTTTCTCTATCAATTATTCCTTTCGCTGTTAGTGGTATTTGACCATAATTACTTACTACTTGATCTAATTCTAAAGCTAATCCATCAAATTTAATATTTCCCTGAGTTTGACTAAACTTTTGCGGTAATCCTTCTACTTGCACATCTACTGCTTGGAGAGTTGTATTCCCATTTAATAAAGGTTGCTGATTCGGAGTTAATTCTACTTTTAAATCACCACTAAGTTGCCCAGTTTGTAAATTGAGAGGTAAAGGCAACAAGCGGGTAACATCAGGGGCTGATAAATCTTGAAATTTGAGTTGCAAGTTACCATCCAAACTAGCTTTGGCTTGCATATTTCCCTTGATGGATACCTTCCCACCACTATCTGCTTTACCAGCTGCATCAAATTTAATAGCTTGATTATTTTCTACCAGTTGAGCCTTTCCATATAAATTAGAAAATACTACGGGAATTTGAGCATTTCCCACAGAATTTGTTAAGTTAGGATTTTTATTATTATCTTGCTCTTTTTTGACTTCAGATGGGTTAGGATTTTTGTTATTATCTTGCTCTTTTTTAACTATTGGTAATTGTTGATTTCCTACCAATACCAACTTAGCATCCCGAAATCTGAGTGTATCTAAATCTGTACTAATAATTCCTGGTTTTCCTGGTGGAGCTAAAGTTGTATTGATCCAGGTTTTCTGATTATCCTGTTCAATATAAATATCGGGTTTAATTAAAGTAACATCTAATTTTAGTTGGCGGTTAGTAACTAATTGCCAAATATTAAAACTTACATCTATTGATTTTATGTTGACTCTGTCTGAATCTGTTGATGTTGCGGGGATAGACGAAGCTGCAAATTTTACACCAGTGAGAGAATATTCGGTGACTTTTCCCAACTTGACAGGACGGTTAATAGTCTTAGTTAAATTTTCCTGTGCGATGGGAGCTAACTCGGTTTTAATAAAATTTCTTAACCACCAAACACCAAAAATTAAGAATATTATTAACCCAAAAGCGACAGCGATGCTACCACGACTCAATAACATCAACCATAGACGTTTAGGGCTTTTGGTTGGGTTTTGAGAATCTTGTTCAGAAGAGTTAGACATACGGTTTTAGTATTTAACTGCTAGATGTATCTGCCAACCTGCTATTGAAAATAACATAAATTATGGAGAATCTTACCTATAAAATCAAGTAAATTTGCAGTCGTGATTACACGGCGGAAGTCAAAAGTCAAAAGTAAGAGTTAGCAAGCTTTCTAGCAATTGAGAGTAGTTTATCTATATTCAGCCAATCTGTACTAGTAAGATTAGTCGCAAAGGAGTATACCAATAAAAATAAGTGAATTGGACTAAATTAGGACTTACGCAACGAAGATTTGTCATTACGACTGAAACGTCCGCGAAGCGTGGCGTTAGCCATAGTGTAGGAAAGCAATCCCAGGATTTTTGCGATTAAGTCGCTAGTCCTATAAATATCAAAATATTTAACCCATAACCTCCGATTCCCTGATTAAATAGTAAAAATAGAATAATACGTATGTAATCTTGAAGGATAAATAATGCGTGTCTTTGTACTAATTTTCAATGCTGGCAGTGACAATGAAGGTATTCATTCTGTTCGCCAAGGAAATCTGAATAAAATTATGATGTTCGAGTCAGAAGATGATGCTACACGCTTTGCTTTAATGTTAGAAGCTCAAGATTTTCCGACACCAACCGTTGAAGAAATTGATGATCAAGAAATCAAGGATTTTTGCCAAGGTGCGGGTTTTGATTGGGAACTGATTCCCAAAGATAGTAATGCTATCCCAACTCCTCCAGAATTAAATGTGGAAGAAACTGATTGGGAGCAAGATACTAAAAATAAAAACAATACTTCTTCAGCATCGGAAATGTCAGATTCTGATTTAGATAGCATCCGTCGTAAATTAGAAGGACTGTTGTAATTAGGGTTTGCTGTAAACAGTGAACAGTGAACAGGGAATAGGGAACAGGGAATAGGGAACAGGGAATAGGGAACAGGGAACAGTAAACAGTAACAACTGATAACTGATAACTGATAACTGATAATGAGGGTTTGCTGCAAAAAGTGATCTGTGGAGGTTAGGGAACAGGGAACGGTGAGCAGGGAGCAGTTTTAAGAGTGGGATAGGAATGATTTTTCCTTTCAGCAGGAATTAAATGCAAGGTTTTTCAGTTTAGGGGGTGACAAAGCTTGCATTTTTTTCATTAGCCGATGAAAGATTACGAAATAAGTATAAAATATTTCATTTAAATCAAATAAGTACGGAATAATAATCATCCAGACGAAAAAATCAAACATCCTCTTAAAATTAGAATTGTCAATAATCACAATAGACAAATCAACAAATGACAAATTTGCAATCACGTGGTCATCTACTGACAGAACAGATCAATCCTAACAGTCTGAATTTAGACCAACTTAATGCTCTAGAATTAGTAGAATTATTCAATATGGAAGACCACAAAGCTGTAGCTGCGGTAGCTGGAGCTAAAGTGGAATTAGCCGCAGCTATAGAAAAAACTGCTCAAAGACTGCATCATGGTGGACACTTATTTTATATTGGTGCAGGCACAAGTGGACGTTTAGGGGTGTTAGACGCAGCAGAATGTCCTCCCACTTTTTGTACACCTCCAGAGTTAGTACAAGGAATAATTGCTGGTGGTGCAGGAGCTTTACTACGTAGTTCTGAAGGCCTAGAAGATTTAGCTGAAGATGGAGAAAATGCGATCGCCCAACATAAGGTAAATCAACAGGATGTAGTTGTGGGGATCAGCGCTGGAGGTACAACACCTTATGTTCACGGTGCGCTCAAAGCAGCACGTCAAAGAGGAGCTTTAACTATTTTTATTGCCTGTGTTCCTGCTGAACAAGTCAGTTTTGACGCAGACATAGATATTCGTTTGTTAACAGGGCCAGAAATCCTAGCAGGTTCAACTCGCTTAAAAGCTGGTACTGCAACTAAACTGGCTCTAAATATCCTTTCTACCAGTGTAATGGTGAAGTTAGGCAAAGTTTACGGTAATCGGATGGTAGATGTTGCTGTCACGAATCAAAAATTGCAAGATCGCGCTTTGAGAATTTTACAAGACTTAACCGGCTTAAGTCGAGAAACTGCCAGTTTTTTATTAGAACGCAGTGGTAAATGGGTAAAACTAGCTTTATTGATGCACTGGACAAATTTAGACAAAACTTCTGGGGAAAAACTGTTAGCTGCACATCAGGGAAATTTGCGTGCTGCGGTGAATAGTCACAGGCAATGACAGCTATCATTTATTCAGTTATCAGTTATGAATATAAGTAATAATGCGAAATAAGTTTTATACTTAAAAAAGGATACAGTAAACAGTGATAACTGCTAACTGACCACTGATAACTGAAGAATAAATTAGGTAACAATCTATTCTGATTATGTTTATCAAAGTTCCAGTGCTAACGGTGAAAAATTGCAACTTGAGTGTTTTAAGTGTTTTAACTGCAATTGTGATGGTTTCTCTGTTTCCTCACCCCAGCAATGCTCAATTAATGAGAAGTTTACGTGTAAACCTTAGATTCCCTCCTGTAACAGATTTAGGAGCGCCAAAACGTACATCAGGAGCAGGTTCACGTGGCCCTGCTTGTAGTAGTTATCAATTTAATAATTCAACAGTAGTAGAAAATATTGAAACTAGAAAAATTCCTCTGACTGCATTAACACCAGGAAATAATCTGATTACCACAGCAGAACCACAAGCAACGGTTTTCGTATATATTCCTAATGCTACTGACAAAAATGGAACATTTCGTTTGATTGATATTAAAACTGAACAAATCGTTTACCAACAAAGTATTTCTTTTGTCACTACTCCAGGAATAGTTAAAATCAGCATACCTGAGACAGTTCAACTTCAGCAAGATAGCATCTATCAGTGGCAGGTTTTAGTTATTTGTAATCCCCAAGATAGAGAAGCCGATGAATTAGTTGAAGGTTGGATCAAATATACACCTTTAACTTCTGAACAAGCTACTCAAATACAGAAATTAATGCCTAATTCTCTAGCTCAAGTACGACTTTATGCACAATTTGGTTTTTGGAATCAAGCTTTGGTAATTTTGGATCAGTTACGCAAAAATAATTCACAAGCACAAGTCTTATGGCAAGAACTTTTAACCTATGTGAGATTAGCAGAAATAGCAGAAGTTTCTAATTAGGATTTACTGTTCAATTATGCCTTTATGTTTTCATTTTCAAACAGTACAAAACATGGTATTTTGCAATTCTTTCATTTCCTTTTTTAACTATCTATTTTCCTGTAGGTTAGGTTGAACAAAGTGAAACTCAACTTAAATAGGACTTACGCAAAATATCTCTTGTAAATCTCTTACCTTCGTTTCCTTTGCTTCCTTCGTGGTTCATTCTTCCCTAACTTCTGAGTAAGTCCTATTAAATTCAAGATATTTTTTGGGTTTCGTTCCTGAACCCAACCTACAAATCAAGACATCTTTGATTTTTGGAAAGGTATTGTATAAAGATGCGCCACATTTCTCAGGAAATTAACCGCAGAGGAGCAGAGTTCGCAGAGGAGGAAAATACATAAGATCCGAGTTACAAAATTAAGTGCAGTCTCATCAAGAAATGTATAAGTCATAAAATTAATTATGCTTAGGTGTTTATAATGGAGAAAATTAAAAAATTTTTACGAGAATGGCGTGATATAAGTGTTATTACATCTAGTATGACAGGATTTGTCATTCTCTTGCGTTTTCTGGGTTTATTGCAATCTTTGGAATGGGCAGTATTTGATCAATATATGCGCCTGCGTCCTCATGAGAGTAAAGACGAGCGCATTGTGATTGTGGGAATTTCTGAAACTGATTTACATAATTTACAGCAAGGATATATAAATGATGATGTTTATGCACGTTTAATTAAAAAGCTGAAGGAAAAAAAACCCAGAGCTATTGGTTTAGATATTTACCGCGACTTACCTTTTCAACCAGGACATGAAAATCTAGTTCAGGTATTTAAGTCCACAGAGTATTTAGTGGGAATTGAAAAAGTAGTGCCAGATCGTAATGGTAACACTGTCTCAGCACCTCCTGTACTGAAAGAATTAGGACAAGTGGGTGCAAATGATGTCGTTGTTGATTCTGATAATACAGTCAGACGTGGTTTTATGTATCTGGCAGATAAAAATAATAACAACGTTTATAGTTTTAGTTTATACTTAGCATTACTGTATTTAAATCAAGAAGGGATTACCGTTAATACTTTAGAAGATGGGATCACTTGGCAACTGGGCCAAGCTGTATTTCCACAACTCAATGTAAATGAAGGCGGTTATATTCGTACCGATAATGGAGGCTATCAAGTATTAATTAATTATAGAGGAGAAGCTGGTTATTTTGAGACTGTTTCCTTAACAGATATTTTAGAGGACAGAGTACCTCAAGATTGGGGACGCGATCGCATTATTTTAATCGGTACAGTTGGCGAAAGCTTTAAGGACTTATTTTACACTCCATATAGTGCTGGATTACTGAGTCTTCCTGAACCCATGTCAGGGGTAGAGGTGCAAGCAAACCTGATCAGTCAAATTTTAAGTGCTGCAATAGATGGACGGCCTCTGATTCACAGTTGGCCAGAAGTCCAAGAATATTTATGGATTATCTTTTGGGCCTTAATTGGTGCTATTGTGTCGTGGCAATGGCGATATGTAGGTAGTTCATGGAAATTAATTAGTTTAGGTTCGACTCTTGTATTATCCACAGGAATTTTATTCGTTAGTACCTATACGGCATTAATTTGGGGTTTGTGGATACCAGTAGTTCCACCATTTTTAGCCATGATCGGTTCTGTATCGGCTATTACTGCATATATAGCTCGCAGCGCCAACCTCATTCGTAAAACTTTTGGCCGTTATTTAAGCAATGAAGTGGTTGCTAACTTATTAGAATCTCCAGATGGACTGAAAATTGGCGGTAAACGGCGGGAAATCACCATAGTTACTTCCGATTTAAGAGGATTTACAGCTTTATCAGAACAGCTTGATCCTGAAGTCGTCGTCCAAATTCTCAATATCTATCTGGAATTCATGTTAGATGTGATTACAAAATATCAAGGAACTGTAGATAAGTTTATGGGAGATGGGATTGTGATACTTTTTGGTGCGCCAACTCTTAAGGAGGATGATGCAGAACGAGCTTTAGCTTGTGCCATAGATATGCAATTAACAATGAAAAACGTTAATGCTAAATTGCAGGAATTAGATTTACCATCCTTAGCAATGGGTATTGGTATTAATACTGGTGAAGTCGTAGTGGGAAATATTGGTTCAGAAAAGCATACGGAATATACTGTTATTGGGAAAGAAATGAATTTGGCATTTCGGATAGAAGGTTACACTACAGGTAAACAAATTCTCATTTCTGAACCGACTTTAAAGGCTATCAAAAACTCCCATTTAAGAATTGATGGAGAAATGCAAGTTAAGCCGAAAGGAGTACAAGAACTAATTACTATTTATGATCTTGGTGGAATTGGTGAACCATACAATTTATTTTTGACAAAAGAAACAGATCAATATTTTAATTTAAGAGAACCTATCCCCATCAGTTACCAAATTTTGGAAGGAAAAAATGTTTCTAATCAGATATTTGCTGCTTACTTAATTAAACTTTCGGAAACAGGAGCAGAGGTAAAAACAGAACTGGCAAATTCAGACCCTTTACCAGCGCCTTTAAGTAATATTAAACTCAATCTATTAAGAATTAATAACCAAAAACAAACCAGCGAAGATATTTATGCCAAAATCCTCAATAAATCAGCAAATCCTAGTCATTTTTATATTCAATTTACTTTTAAACCAGCAGCAGAGGCTGAAATACTTTTTCAATACCTGCAAAAATCAATCATAGCTAATAATTAAACAGTTTTTAACAGGACTTACACAAAACCTATTACAAATACTATCATTGCGACGTAAGGAAGCAATCTCAAACATCAATATTTCGTTGAAATGCGTAATTACTATTGAAATCATGTAAATTTTTTCGATAGTTGGTAAGTTTAAATTTTAAACCAACGTCCAACTGGACTTACGAAAAATATAATATCTCTTGTAACCCTCATTCCTCTGTGTTTTCTGTGCCTGGAGTGGTTCTTTTATTCCATAGCTTGTGCGTAAGTCCTATCCAAGGTATTTTGGATTTATATACTCCAAAATCTGATATTTGCTAATAATTAAAATGCCTCAAAATTTATTCCTCACAACTTATAGAAAGCCATGAAAAATATCTCTATTCTTCTACTTAGTATTTTTTATTTGATTACTGGTTTAGCAGTAGAACAAGCTATTGGAAAGGAAAGTCATATCAATAATTTAACTGTTAGTGAAGCCATTTCTCCTGAAGAAAGAGCCAGAAAACTATATGAAGGTAAAGATTTTTCTGCCTCTGTAGCAATGTTAAAAAAAACCATTACCAACTATCAGCAAGTTGGTGATATTTCAGGATTAATAATTGCCTGGAGAAACTTATCTCTAGTCTACCAAAAAATAGGAGACATCCAACAAGCAAATCAAGCAATTAATCAGAGTTTGAATCAGATTAAGCAACTACAAAATAGTCGTAATAATCAAACATTGCTCGCCCAAACTCTGGAAGTTAAAGGACAATTACAGTTTTCTGTAGGTGATTCTCAAGCAGCATTAGAAACTTGGCAACGAACTACAGAAATTTATCAAAACATTGGTGATAATTCTGGGTTACTCAGAAGTAGGATTAATCAATCTCTAGCTTTACAAGCATTAGGTTTATATAGTCAAGCGATAAACACTTTAATGGTTAGTCAAAAAAGTCTAGAACAACAACAGGATAATCTAGTTAAAGCTCAAACACTATTAAATTTAGGTAATGTTTGGAGAGGAATAGGCAAGTTGGAGCAATCTCAACAAGTTTTAGAGCAAAGTTTAAAAATAGCGACAAAATTATCATCTTCTAAAATCAAGACAGAAGCACTTTTGAGTTTAGGTAAAACTAGTATTCTCCAAACAGATAAAAAGGGAATCGCCAGTGAATATTTTCAACAAGTAATTGAACAATCTCCATCTCCAGATTTGAAAATTCAAGGACAGTTAAATCAATTAGAATTATTTCTAAATACGAATCAAAAATTATTGGCAAAGTCACTAATATCAGCAATTCAAGATAGTTTATCTCAATTACCTTCTACTCGCACAGGGGTTTATGCTCGAATTAGTTTAGCGAGAATATTATTACGCACCAAAAATGCTAATTATCCTCAATCATTGATAGCTCAAGAATTAGCTTATGCAATTAATTTATCTCAAAAATTAGGAGATAAACGAGGAGAAAGTTATGCAATAGGAACATTGGGGAATCTTTATGAAAAAAATCAACGCTATCAAGAAGCAAAAAAACTCACCGAAACAGCTTTACTAATTTCTCAAAGTCAAAATTTCCCGGAATTAAGCTATGAATGGCAATGGCAATTAGGTAGAATTATAGCTGTTAATAGTGATAGCAAATCAGCTATAAAAACTGCCATATCTGCTTATAGTCAATCAGTCCAAACTCTACAATCTATTCGTACTGATTTAGTAAAAATTAGTTCAGAAGCACAGTTTGATTTCCGAGAGCGAGTAGAACCTGTATATAGAGAACTGGTAGAATTATTATTAGCAGGAAATCCCACTCAAGCTGAATTAAAACAAGCTAGAAATGTCATTGAATTATTACAGTTGGCAGAATTAGATAACTTTTTTCGTAATGCTTGTTTAGATGCAAAACCTGTGCAAATTGATAAAATTGATCAAGAATCAGCTATTTTTTACATCATTATTCTGCCCAAGAGTTTAGAAGTAATTGTTAGTCTCCCTGATCAGACTTTACATCACCATAGTCAAAAATTATCCCAATTAGAGATAGAAACTGGTGTGGAAGATTTACGAGCCAAATTAGCCAGACGGAGTGAAATAATTTTTAGAAAGGAAATGTTAAGATTGTCTCAACAAATTTATAGTTGGATCATTAAACCCACTGAAGATAAATTACAAGCAAACAACGTCAAAAATGTCGTTTTTATTGCTGATGGAATTTTAAGAAATATTCCTATGAGTGTTCTTCATGATGGCCAACAATATCTGGTTGAGAAATATAGTGTTGCTAATGCTCCCAGTTTACAATTAATAGATCCCCAAGCTTTAGAAAGAGAAAACATTCAATTGCTTGGTGCTGGAATTAGTGAATCTAGATTTGGATTCCCTCCTTTACCTAATGTATTATCAGAATTAGAACGAATTAAAGCAGAGTTTTCCAATTCTTTATTATTAAAAAATCAATCTTTTACTAATCAGCAGTTGGAGAAAAACTTAACTCGTAATTCTTATCCAGTAGTTCATTTAGCAACTCATGGTGAATTTAGTTCTCAGTTGGAAGACACATTTATTTTGACTTGGAATCGAAAATTAAATATCAATGATTTGAATTATCTTCTGCGGTTGCAAACCAAAAAAACTGCCCCTATTGAATTATTAGTCTTGAGTGCTTGTAAAACAGCCGCTGGTGATAAAAGATCCTCATTAGGGTTAGCAGGAATGGCTGTAAGAACGGGAGCGCGTAGCACTTTGGCTAGTCTTTGGTATATTGATGATCAAGCAACAGCTTTATTAATGAATGAATTTTACCAACAATTATCTAATCAAAGTCTCACCAAGGCTGAAGTTCTGCGTAATGCTCAATTAGCAGTTTTAAAGGATGAGAATTCTCAATTTTCTCACCCCTATTATTGGTCAGCTTTTGTTCTGCTTGGCAATTGGTTATAATTCGTAATTTGTAATGCTCCCTTCGGGAGAGCTTCGCTTACGTAGTTCGTAGTTCGTAGTTCTGAATTCTAAATTCTGATTACTGATAAATCTGTGTTGCTTTGAGCATATGATAAGTAATAATTAACTGTGTTAAGGCCAAAGGATAACTTTGCAGAGATTCCCCAGTTGTACCAGCTATTTTACCTAATTCGGGATTAATTTCTCGATCGCACACATTTTTTAAATAGGGCAGATCATTACACATCATATGCTCTATGTTGTTCACTTGTTCTAAGGTAGCGTGGCCATCTACTTCTAGTACATCCACTGGTTTACCCATATCTCTTCCTAAACCTAAACGCACTGCTGAGTCAGAATGATTATTTTCTGAGATAATTTGCGTAAAATCCGGGTGGGGAACTGTTGGCCGTAATACCAATCTTACATTCAAATGTCCGGTACTTTCTTGTGCATCTTCCTGGGGAGGATAAAAACTGACTACAATATCAGACCATTGACGCTGGGGACGGATATACTGTTCTGAGTCTGGTTCACGCTTTTGTAATTCTGCTAATACTTGTTCTTCAGAATAACCCCGTTTTTGAGTGTCTCGTTTTACTTTCCATTTTGCCCGTAAAGATTCTGGTGGTGCAAGGTAAACTTTAATGTCGTAAGCTTCACGGGCTACACGAGTAGAATATCCTAATAAGCCTTCTATAATAACAAATTTTTTTGGTTGAATATATACAGGAGGCTCAAATGTACCTGTTTTGTGGCTATAAACAGGTTTAAGAATTGATTGGCCTGTACGTAGCATGGATAAATGTTGCTGCATTATATCTAAGTAATTACAGTCTGGATGGAGTGCTGTAATTCCTTTTTCTGCTCGCTGTTTACGGTCATAACGATGGTAATCATCGGTGCAGATGAGTGTAACATTTTCAGGCCCAAGTACCTGAGCTATACCCTTAGTGAGGGTGGTTTTTCCCGCTGCGCTATCACCAACAATACCAAGAATAATTGAACGACTCATCTTAGCCCCCCTTTAATATAAGCTGTTTGCTTGACCTAACCCTCACCCTGAAAGGATAAAGATTCTGGGATTTTAAAATAGTTGCAACCATATTTACTATTCTTCCCAATCAATAATGCTGTACGTATTTTTACTAATTAATAAAAATTATCCACTCAAAACTTTTGAACTCTTCTTACTTGACAATAACTTGGCTATTATCCCGTCGGTTCGGTTGAACAAAGTGAAACCCAACGTAAACTCAAGATATTTTTGATTTCGGCAAAGGTATTGACTTTAAGCAATAGTTTTTTGTCCATCTTTGCGTTGATAACTTTTTTGGAGGAATTATTTGATTATTTAGTGTACCAATTGTATAGGTAAATCCTGCCCAAAATTCACTGAACTACTCTCCTTGCAATATCTCTCAACATTTCCTCAAAAATTGAAATAATTGACTGATTATTGAATCTTTATATTTTTGTGGTTGGCGATCGCTTTTTGCCAATAGAGAAAGGTAAGCAGGTTGACAAAATTGCTGAATAGTAATATGATATAATTGATAAGGAAGAACTATTTTATAACAATAAGCAAGTGATTAAAAAAACAATCGGCTTAGAACCAAATTTATATAATTACCTACTTTCAGTATCTCTGCGAGAACCAGAAATTTTAACCCAACTACGTCAAGAAACCTCTCAGTTACCAGGAGCAATCATGCAAATATCCCCAGAACAGGGGCAATTCATGGGATTGTTGGTTAAATTAATCAATGCAAAAAAAACCTTAGATATAGGAGTATTTACAGGTTATAGTTCTTTAGTAGTAGCACTAGCATTACCAGCCGACGGGAAAGTGGTTGCTTGTGATACCAACGTAGAAAATACAAACATAGCTAAACGTTATTGGCAACAAGCTGGAGTAGGAGAGAAAGTAGATTTACAGATAGCACCAGCTTTAGAGACATTAGACAATCTATTAGCCGCAGGAGCAGAAGAAACCTTTGACTTTGCCTTTATTGATGCAGATAAAGGAAACTACGAAAACTACTACGAGCGATCGCTAAAATTAATTAGACCAGGTGGAATCATAGCTATTGATAATGTTCTGTGGTCAGGTAAAGTAGCAGATCCCGAAAATCAAGATAAACAAACTCAAGATATACGTGCTTTAAATCAAAAGTTACATCAGGATCAAAGAATCACTCTCAGCTTAGTACCTATTGCTGACGGTTTAACTTTGGCGCTAAAGAATTAAGAATTAAGAATTACGTAAGCGAAGCTCTCCCAAAGGGAGCATTACGAATTACGAATTACGAATTATCACCCCATAACCTGTGATTTATCTGAATTTTAGATTGATTGATTCATAAAACTCAGATAAATCACCTTGAACTGCTAACTGCTAACTGCTAACTGCTAACTGCTAACTGCTAACTGCTAACTGTTAACTGTTAACTGTTAACTGTTAACTGTCCATTGATCCCTCTTATTCTGTGTCAATGACACTAATATTTGGATTTCTGGGATCGTGCTTTTGTTCTTCCATAAATTGACCCATTGCATAAACATCAGGCCAGACACTTGCACCGTGTTCATAATTATCAATGCCAACTTCATCAGCCTTAGCATCAACACGCAGTAATTTCAGGGCTTTGAGTATACTAAACATCACAAAGGCAAAAGCAACGGTAAATACAGCGATCGCTACTACACCTAAAATTTGTACACCTAGTAAATCAAAACCACCACCTAAAAGTAATCCTGATAGTCCTGGTTGTCCATCTTTACCTGTCAATTCTTTTTGAGCTAAAAATCCGACAGCGATCGTACCCATCATGCCATTGATTCCATGTACTGTAAAAGCACTTACTGGATCATCAATTTTGCACTTTTCAATCAAATCAATTCCTAGAACCGCTAAAATTCCGCCGGTAAGACCAATTAAAACTGCCGCCCAAGGTAACACAAAAGCACAACCAGCGGTAATTCCTACTAAACCAGATAACGCACCATTGAGACAATAGGTTAAATCCCATTTACCAGAACGGAAATGTTGGAAAATCATCGCTGCTAAAGCACCTGCACCGGAAGCTAAGGCAGTATTAACGGTTACTAAACCAATCAAACCTGTATCTCCAGTTCCCAAGGTTGAACCGGGGTTAAAACCAAACCAACCCAACCATAAAATCATCGCCCCCAAGGTTGCTAAACCCAAATTATGTGCGGGTGGGAGTGTTCCCCAAGCTGTACGTCCTGGTCTGGGGCCAATCAAATATGCACCAACTATAGCTGTCCAAGCACCAACACTGTGAACTACAGCACTACCGGCAAAATCAAGGAAACCCATTCCACCTAACCAACCATCTTTATTCCATACCCAATGCACAATAATGGGATAACTAAATGCACCCATAACAGCACTGTAGATGATATCACCCAAAAAGTTAGCTCTACCTGCCATTGCACCTGTAGTAATGGTACTGGCGGTAGCAGCAAAGGCAAATTGGAAGAAGAATAAAGTATAGGTATTAACACCAGCTTCTGAACCAGGTGCGCCCATTTGGTAACTACCGTCTACTGGTAACTGACTGAGGAAAAAGGTATCAGTACCGATAAAACCCCCAGCACTTGTACCAAAAGCGACACCAAAACCGACCGCCCACCATACTAGAATGGTAATACAAGGATCAATAAAGTTTTCTATTAAACCATTAACGACTCCCCTTTGTCGTAGTAAACCGGCTTCCAACATTGCAAAACCAGTTTGCATAAAGAAAATTAAAAAACCGGTTAGTAGTACCCAGGTGGTATCAATAGAAATTTGTAATTGTTTAGTTGTTTCTGCTAAGGATTCAACTGTTTGTGGATCTGCTGCTTGGACAATACTAGGAGCAAAAATTGCAAACACCATTGAGCCTAAAGCTAGTGCCAGTAGGCGGTGTAATGAACGATTAGGTTTATTCATTTTTTTCTGATAGAAGTTGTAAAACTATTCTGTTGGCTTACCCAAACAAGTTAAGTTAATTGGGGTAATAACACAAGATTTTTTGCTAAAATTCTGCTAAATCATCGGTAAATGTAAGATGAAATACTTCTTACAATTTAATTAGTTCAATCATTAAGAATTGAAAGCAAAAGTATACAGAAATTATTTATGTTAACTTCTGTGTTGAAATTAGTAAATTTTTCATCGCATAATTGTGTATGCTACACTCTAATATTTTCTGTATATGAAAATACATTTTGTTTATTTTTAGGAATTGATTAATAATTAAACACTAAACACTAAAAAATAGGTAGGGTGTGTTAGCGATCGCGTAACGCACCGTTTTAGAATAAGTTCACTGGGTTATGAAACCTACAAGATGTCATATCCCACATTCTGCACTTCAAGATGTCACATGCTGATACTTTAACAAAAATCACAAAAAACCTTTAAATTATTAAGTGTTTCAACGTAGGGATTTTAGCCCTTTGGCGATAGCGAAGCTCTGCTGCAAGCAGTTCGCTATCCAGGGAAAATTTACCAAAAACTTGCAACATTCTTATACTACAAAACGAAGTTGGGATTTTCACTACTCAACTCATTTAAAATTGCAAAATGTTTCTCTTCTGAGATATCCAATTCCTTGCGAATGTCTTGTAAAGTTTCCAAACTGTTAACAGAACTCACACATCCTTGTTGTAAAAGCTCTCGCAGCATTTCTTTATAAAGTTGCAAGCTTTTTTCTTGGCTAAAACTTGGTATGACCTTGGCAAGAATATGAACCTCATAGGAGTTTAGTTGTTCTACAGAAGAACCTTTTAGATATTTGGATAAATCAAAGGGAAGTTGTTGCAATTGACGACGTAAACTCTGGGTTAGCTTTTCCCGGATATACTTTTCTTCAGTCCGACGCAAAGTTTTGTATAGCCACAAGGTACTAACCATGATTACCAAAGCATTAAAACTTAGTTCTACAATTGGTGGAAGTAACCTAGTCAGTGGACGACCAGCAAATAAAAAATAAATGTTAAAAACAACAAAGGTTGAAATGGAAAAAACTATGTGCTGGACTTGTATTTTTTCAAGAGGTTTCTGAATACGAATTTGATAACTACGATAAACTTTTTCTAGGTGATTAAAAACAAAATAACTTAGTCCGATAAAAAACGCTAAGGTGAAAGGAACAGCAATTATTCTAGGGATAGGAATTGTCTGACCATTCAGAAAAAATCCAGGATTGAAAAGGTTTGCTAATTGATCTCCTTCATGAGTCCAAATCCCAGAGTAGTAGTACTCCAAAGTACCTGAATAGAACCAATAGTAGAGATAGAAACCAATTACTATTCCTAGATAACCATACTGGACTAATTTCCGACCTGGTTTATTCAGTCCTTTCCAATAAGAATTTTCTGCATCAATATCAAGACAAGGTTTTTGACAAGCTACACAAGCATTTTTTTCCTGACCATTAGCATCAATTGTCCGACAGGTAGACTGGGTAAGCTTTAACTTCTGATCTTTATGTGTTTTACTTCCTAACAGACCACGAGGTCCATTATAAACCATCTGCACTGGAGCCATTGGACAGAAATAATGACACCAACTTTTACCAGCAAATAAATACCCTACTGTAATTGCTGAAAAGATAGTGAGAATTAAGAAAATTCCTAGCAGTAAACGTTCAGAATTAATCAAGAGAATTCTCAGACTTAAACCTAAGAATAGGAGTCCAAATTGGAGATATAGATGATTGCGTCCTAACCAAGAATCTTGACCTACTCTAACTAATTCATAGCTAACTTTACCTATCTTGCTAACTTTCTTACGTTTACGCTGAATATTTAAAGCTCTGGGAATTTGTGATAAGAAAGATAGAGGACAAATACGTCGCCATGTTTCATGACCAAAAACTAATAACATCATGACTGCACCAGGGATGACCGCACCCCAAAAAATCGTAGTTCCCAGGGGATATGGTTTATCTTGCAGACATTCTCCCTGAAATAAAAGAACACATCCAAGAGCAATTTTCAGAGGACTCCATTTGGTCTCTGGAGAAGTCAGATAGGACGAAACAGGATCATAAAACAAAGATGCAATTAAGATTATCCAAAGTATTACTAGTACCCATCGAATAATACGGATTTTCTTTTCAGAAAGTTGATTTCTAAACATAGAATAGCCTACTAATCTTAGAGTTAAATAACTTTTTTATTATTACTAGTATAATACAGCAAAAAAGTTTAGTCGTATCTGTCTGAAGATAGATTAAATAGGTTTTGCTGAATCAGAGTATCCCTCTTCTGTCAGACTGCGAAAAATGTGGGTCAAACCTTAATTCTGTCGTTAGGTGTTGTTGGCTGTAATGACGAAAATTCCTTATAATTTAGGAAAGTAACAGAAGAGGGATACCCTTTATGATCCTTTTTTTATTAGCGACTTTTAAAACATCCTCTAATTAGGCAGATCCGAATCACTGCCCATAATAATACCAACTTGCAAACTCATAAAATTTTAGATTTTTAGATAAGTCGTCGTGCAAAATAAATTTTATATTTTGGAGAGGGAATAGGGAATAGGGAACAAAGAACAGGGAAGAACTACAGAGATTGTTATTTGTTCCGAAAATGTTAAATGAAAATGTTAAATTAATTTTGCTTAGGTACTTATAAACTACAAAGCCTTAATCAACAAGGACAGGACTTACGCAACGAAGATTTGTCATTGCGACTGAAACATCCGCGAAGGGTGGCGTTAGCCATAGTGTAGGGAAGCAATCCCAGGATTTTTGCATCTGATATCCGTGTAGATGTTAGTCAGTCAATTCCTGAACCATCATCAGCATTAGCGGTTTGTGTTTTTGGGATAGGTTCTTTAGCTGCACGCATCAAAGGAAAAGGTAAGCATTCTTCTGATTCAAAATAAACATGACTTACGCAAAATATCTCTTTCAACCCTCATTCCTCTGTGTTCTCTGTGCCTCTGTGGTTCGTTTTTTCCATAGCTTCTGGGTAAGTCCTAATAAACACTGAACGCCGTAATGCACAGATTTTTGGGGCAAACCACGGGTTTTTCGGGCAACCACGGATTTTTGGGGTAAACCACGGGTTTTTCGGGCAACCACGGGGGGTTTGCCCCTACATTGTGTGAAATTCAAAAAGTGCAAGATATTTGAGGAGCAGCACATGAAAACCTTGCACTTTTGCTAAAAATTCTTTCCTTACCAATAGGCTAAAACTGTTCCCTGTTAAGAGTTCCCTAGTCACCAATCACCAATCACCAATCACTTTTTGCTGCAACCCCTACTTATTGTTTTAAATATTTTTGATATCCTAATTCTTCTAATTTACTTTGCTTTTCCATGACCATATCAGATAAACTTTGCCGATATGCTTGCACTTGTGCTAATAAGTCTGGTTGATGGGTAGCAAGAATTTGCACCGCTAAAAGTCCGGCATTTTTAGCATTACCAATAGCTACCGTAGCAACAGGAATACCACCAGGCATTTGCACAATAGAATACAAAGAATCTACACCTTGTAAATTCCGAGTAGCAACAGGAACACCGATTACAGGGAGGGGTGTTAAAGCTGCTACCATACCAGGGAGATGTGCCGCTCCACCAGCACCCGCAATGATTACTTTGATACCGCGTTTATGTGCAGTTTGAGCATATTCAACCATTCTTTCTGGGGTACGATGGGCAGAAACTATAGCCACTTCACATTCAATACCAAACTCTTCACAAACTGCGATCGCATCTTGCATAGTAGGCAGATCCGAATCACTGCCCATAATAATACCAACTTGCAAACTCATAGAATTTTAGATTTTTAGATAAGTCGTCGTGTAAAATAAATTTTATATTTTGGAGAGGGAATAGGGAATAGGGAACAGGGAATAGGTAAGAGCTACAGAGATTTTTATTTGTTCCGAAAATGTTAAATTAATTTTGCTTAGGTACTTATAAACTACAAAGCCTTAACTAACAAGGACTTTCTGGCTTACTACTAACAGTTAATTACTGGAAGCCGTTATAGAATTTGGATTTTTGATTAATTAGAGATGTTTACTTGTTGCCTACAGCTTACAATCGTTTCAGATTTTGCTGTTTCTGGCTAGGGTAATGACCAAAGCAACACCAACTCCCATCCTCTCAAATGTAGATATTATCAATGCAAGAGTACCCGGTTATCAAGATTTACAGATGATTTGGGTAAATGAAGATGGCATCATTGAGCAAATTTTGCCTATGGGTATAGTCTGCAAAAGAGTTTCACCAGCAGATTTACAGATTTTAGATGTAGCAGGTGATTGGATTTCTTTAGGTGGTGTTGATTTACAAATTAATGGAGGGCTTGGTTTAGCATTTCCTGAGTTAACACCCAAAAACATCCATAAATTAGCAGAAATATCCCAATATTTATGGGATGCAGGGGTTGATGGCTATTTACCAACCTTGGTGACGACTTCTATTGAAAACATTCAGCGATCGCTATCTCTAATTGCCAACTATCAACAAAAATCAGGAGCGAAAATCCTCGGAGTCCATTTAGAAGGGCCATTTTTAAACTATGGGAAAAGAGGCGCTCATCCTGCTGAGTATCTATTACCTCTGACTATGAATGATGTCAGGAGGGTATTAGGTGACTATGGACATTTAGTGAAAATTATGACTTTAGCTCCTGAATTAGATATTACAGGTGAAGTCATTCCATATTTGCATTCCTTGGGAATTACTGTCAGTTTAGGACATTCCCAAGCAACAGCAGCACAAGCAAAAAAAGCCTTTAACGCAGGTGCAACAATGGTGACTCATGCTTTCAATGCCATGCCACCATTACACCACCGTGAACCAGGATTATTAGGTGCAGCCATGAATGAGGCTAATGTGATGTCTAGCTTTATCGCTGATGGACAACACGTTGTGCCAATCATGTTAGAAATTTTGCTGCGTGCCAGTAAAGGATTATTTCTGGTTAGTGATGCCCTAGCACCTTTAGGATTACCAGATGGTGTATATCCTTGGGATAATCGAAAAATAACAGTTAAAAAAGGCACTGCAAAATTAGTAGACGGCACTTTATCTGGTACAACTCTACCCCTATTAATAGGAGTACAAAACTTAGTCAAATGGGGAATTTGTGATGTAGAAACAGCTATTTACTTAGCCACAGATGCGCCCAGACAGGCTATTAACATACCCAAACTTACAGCAGGTCAAATAGCTAGTTTATTACGTTGGCACTGGGAAGAAGACAAAAAAGAATTATCTTGGCAACGGCTGACATCGTAAGGAGGCAGGGTGCAGGGTGCAGGGGAATAAAGAATCTAATTTTTCTCCCCAACACCCCATCACCCCCTCTCCCCCTCTCCCCATCACCCCATCACCCCATCACCCCATCACCCCAACTCCCCATTCCCTGTTCACTATTTCCCTGAGATAATAATCTTAAGAAATATCAACCCTCAACAGTCAAGGACATGAACGCAGCCGACGATAAAACAATAGTACGTGAATACTTTAATTCCACAGGTTTTGACCGCTGGAGACGCATCTATGGAGATGGAGAAGTCAACAAGGTTCAGTTGGATATTCGTACTGGCCATCAGCAAACCGTGGATACTGTCATCGGCTGGCTCAAAGATGATAACAATTTATCTGAGTTATCAATCTGTGATGCTGGGTGTGGTGTCGGTAGTCTCAGTCTTCCCCTAGTATCTGAAGGTGCTAAGGTGTATGCCAGTGATATATCTGCCAAAATGGTATCAGAAGCCCAGGATCGCGCAGCAGCAGTATTTAAGAATACTGTTAATCCCAATTTTGCAGTGCAGGATTTAGAATCTTTAAATGGTAGTTATCACACGGTTATTTGTCTAGATGTGTTGATTCATTACCCCCAAGATAAAGCAGATGAGATGATTTCTCACCTCTGTTCTTTGGCAGAATCTCGCATTATTTTAAGTTTTGCACCTAAAACCTTTTTCCTTTCTATCCTCAAGAAAATAGGTAGTTTTTTTCCAGGCCCTAGTAAGGCAACTCGTGCATACTTACACCGTGAAGTGGATGTCATGAAAATTCTAGAAAAAAATGGCTTTAAAGTCCAAAGAAAAGCCATGACTCGAACTAGTTTCTATTTCTCTAGTTTGTTGGAAGCTACCCGGTAATAATTTTCGGAAAGTCGCAGTAAATATACAGCATATTTCAGGAGTCAGGAGTCAGAAGTAAAATCGCTTTTATATCTAGATTTGAATTTAGATTCTGTACCTGATTTATCTGCAATTTGCTGTATTATCTAAATTTACTGCGATTTGTATTTTTCAGGTTTTAAATGGCAGTTGTTATATATGTAATAGAAAAAGTTTTTAGTTTGAGAAAGTAGGAAACAGGAAATAAATTAGGATGACATCTACAAAGATATCAAATTTGAACTGGCGATCGCCTTGGCTGATTATATTTATATTCTCTATTTTAGGATTAATCGGTATTCTCAATCATTCTATGTGGAGAGATGAATTAAATCCTTGGTTAATTGTCAAATATAGTCAATCTTTTACCGATTTAATTAATAATATTAGTTATGAAGGACATCCAGTTATTTGGTATTTCTCTTTGGCTGTTTTAATGTCAATAATAGATAACCCTATTATTATGCAGCTATTTCATTTAGGACTGGCTATTTCTTCTATTATAATTATTTGGCTATATAGTCCCTTTAATTATCGGCAAAAGTTTCTTTTTACATTTAGTTATTTACCTTTTTATGAATTTCTTTTAATTTCCCGCAACTATGCCTATGGAATGTTATTAGTATTTGCCGTATGTGTATTTTTTGCCTCTAGAAAGAAAACCTATATTTTACTATCTTTACTGTTGGGATTATTAGCCAATACTAATGCCTATGCTGTATTCATTTCTTTTGCCCTAATAGTCACATTATTAGTAGAATTATGTTTTGATATTGAACATAGAAATGAGTATTCTCAACAAGCAAAAAAATATGATTTAATTATTAGTTTGATAATTATCGTTGCTAGCTATTTCTTGGCAATATCTATGATCACTCCTCCGGCTGATAGTTATTTGCATGGAGGTTTAAGTGATGGTTGGTTAACTACATTAGATATCAAACATATATTCAAAACTTTAGGAAAGTTTTTTGGTGGTTACTATTTAATTATTCCCACATCAAAGAGGTGGTTGGATTTAATTGGATGTGGTATTATTGCCGGCTTAACAATGGTTTTTACAGTCATTAAATTATCAAAAAAACCTATTCCCTTGTTTTTCTATCTTTTAGTTAATTTAGAAATTATTACCTTTGCATATCTCAGATTTGCTGGTTCTGGACATAGACATTTTGGACATTTTTACATAGCTTTGATAGCGGCTTTATGGTTAGAAAGTTATTACCCAGATTCCAATTTAATCGGGAAAATATGGAATTACCCTTTTAAAAATTATCAAAAGATTTTTAAATTTGCCTGTAAATGGCAACATATCATTTTCATGATTTCGCTGTATATGCAATTTTTTGGAGGGATATATGGATTTACTAGGGATTTGATCATCCCTTTTTCTGCCAGTCGTGCGACTGTTGAATATATTCAAAAAAATAACTTTGACAATGAATTTATTGTCGCTAGTAGAGATGCCAATATGGCAGCAATTTCTGGTTATTTAAATCGTCAGTTATACTATCCTGAATTACAAACAATGGGAAGTTTTACTTTGTTCAAAGCAGGAAGAAAGGAAGTTGAACAACCGGAAGTTTTCAGGCAAATTGAATCTCTTATGCAGGAGAAACTACAAGTTGAAAAAATATTACTAATTTTGCATCAAGAGTTACAATCAAAAGTAAATAACTTAAAAGTTATTCCCATCCAAAAATTCGAGAAAGCATGGGTAAATACAGAAAGATATTATTTGTATTGGGTGCAAAGATCAAGGCCAGACTAACCGAGATTAAATCACTGGAAGTTCTACTCAAGTCAGGTTAAAATTGCAAACTATAGTCTAAAATCTAGAAAACTATGAAGACGGCGGAAAAATTTGCTGCTGGTTGGCTGCTTACACTCGGATTCATGTTTTTAACTACGTCAGGATCAGCAGTAATTACAAAACACACAACCCTCAAACCTACTTTATTAAGTATTGAAAGTCAGGATGTAGGTAAAGATTTTATTAACACAGAGGCATTATATCAACTTGATCATACAGCTACTCAGGGTTTGATGTTTGGTATTCCGACTGCACTGTTGGGTGGATGGTTAGTGTTGGGAATGTGTAAACAAAAGCGACAAAGTGCCAAAGCATTGATGCAGGAAGAGCAAAGAAATCTACATTTACAAGAACAAGAAAGATTATCTCAGTTTTATCAACTATTACAAGCAAATGACGGTAAAATCACTTTGTTGGGTTTTGCCATGCAATCACAGTTACCAGCAGCGGAAGCGAAACAATTTTTAGATCAAAAAGCTAAAGAATTTAACGCCAATTTTCAAGTGAATGAAGAAGGCAGCATATCATATCATTTTGATGTTTGATGGATTTTTCTAATAACTAACTAGATGATTATGACTCAGATTTTTATAACTATAGCTGCTATTTTCGGTGGTTTATCTGTAGCTGGAGGTGCTTTTGGCGCTCATGCTTTGCGGGATAAAGTCAGTGAAAGAATGCTAGAAATTTTTGATACTGGTGCGCGTTACCAAATGTATCATGCTCTGGCATTGTTGTTAGTGGGTATTTTCATGAGTAGGTTAGAAAACCCACCAATGACTCTTGTTGCAAGTGGTTGGTTATTTATTGTGGGAGTGGTAATTTTTTCTGGCAGTTTATATGTTCTGAGTTTAACAGGAATTAAATCTTTAGGTGCGATCGCGCCATTAGGAGGAACAGCATTAATTGCTGGTTGGGTTGTTTTAGCTATTACAGCTGTAACGGTTAAGTTTTAAATAGATATTTTGCGTAAGTCCTAACTATATTTCATACAGCAGATTTCGTTGCTATGAGGTACAAATCATAATTATGAAACTCTTGTGGGGTGGGCATCTTGTCCGCCAACAATGTACCTCATGACGCAGGAAAGTGCTGTAATTGGAATTAGAGCAAATGAAATTGTCTGCATCAGGATATTGAGATTTAAAACAGTTCCTTAATTCTCTCAAATATCCAATCAGGAATAGCGTGTTCTGTTGCGTAAACGTAATTATATTTATCTTCTATTTTCTGCCAATTAATTTTACTTTTTGATAAAATCTCTTCAGTAAACATATCCAAAGCTTTCCCAGTTAAACCCCTTTCTAAACATCTTTTCATCAATAACCGACTTTCTTCAATTTCACCAATACATTCAAAGGGTGTGTGTTCACCTAAACCTACCATTTGGCGGAAGGTAGGAAGTAAATCTTCATCATCAAATAAGTTATTTTCAAAAACTTCATTGACTAAGTTTTGCTGTGAAAATGCCATCATTCCTAACCAAACATAGGCACATTTAGGACATTTTTTGCACCAGGGTTTTTTGATATTACATGAATGAGTTTTGGTTATAAATTCAGGATATTGACTAAAGTTTTGGAAAATGCGGTAATCGTAAATTGGTTGTAAAATACTAAAATATTTGAAGTTAGTTATTAGGTGATTTTGAATAAATTGATCTAAAATCTCTTCTGCTTCTAAACCTTTACCCCATTGATGATTCACTTCTTTGCCGATTTCATCCCAAAATAAATTACCAGTGTTTGCACTTTTTTCATGTGCTAAACATAAATATTTATATCCTTTATCTAACATTAAAATCAAAGATTCAAAAATTGATACTGGTGTTTCTGGTGCAGTAATACCGGAATTTTGAGAAAAATACAATTGCAGAAATGGAAAGTCTGTAAAATCATCAAAAATAGAGATTTGATGTTTATTATTTGGTTGCAAATCTTCGACAACTTGAGATATTAACTCATGCTGAAAATCAGCTTTTCCATAAACGCTATGGGAATACTGCATGGAAGCAAAATCAATGTTTGCTGCTTCTAACATTTTCATAGCAACAATACTATCTTTACCACCACCACAACCAGCGAGAATAGTTTCATTCTCATCTAAAATTGCCAGAGGTTGACTTACTCCTAATTCTTGGGAGTAAATAATTTCTGGTTGTTGATAGTCGGTAATATTATTTTCATACCAATGTTGCCCAAATACCCCTTGATATATTTGCACAAACAAGTCTATAACTGGGGGTTCTAAATATTCAGCAATATTAGAAATATCATAAAACTGTGGGAAGAGAGAACATAGTTTCATCCCTTCAAATAAGGCTATATGGGCAGCAATTTTCTGGATAAAGGGTTGAGAGTATTTGCTAATTAACCCAGAAAAAGAAACATCATGATAAAAAATCTTAGTGGAAAAATTAAATTTATCAGCACTATAGAGAATATCTAGATGATGTTCATGAACTGTCAAATTCTCAATTTTAACTACTGAAATTTTCATTATTTAAGTTATTGTCTATATAATAATGTGAATTATGATCATGTAGATTAGATTAACATTAGTAATAGGACTTACGCAAAATATTTCTCCAACTTTCTGATTTTCGTATCCTTTCCTTCGTGGTTTATTCTTCCGTAACTTCTGCGTAAGTCCTGAGTAAATTTAAGATTTAATGAATTTTGTTGGGTTGCACTATAGCTTCACCCAACCTAACGAAAAATAATTCTATTCTGAATTATGGCTGATTATTTACCATCCCCAAGTACCAGCTTCACCTTTAAATGGGCCAACAATATCCGCAGTGATCCATCCACCATAAAAATCGCCAGCTTGATGAATAACTAACTCATCATTTACATAACAAGCATCCATGACACTGGCATACAAACCATAATATTCTTGAATGGGAACAAAATCAGGAGTGGCATCAAAATATCGCCAAGCTGCGGTATTTATATACTTGCCTTCTATGGAAAGATCATAATACTGACATCTACCTTTCCATTCACATAAAGTCTTTCTAGGTGTGGCTATTAGATATTCTATTTTAATATCTTCTGGTGGAAAATAATAAGTAGGTGGATGACTGGTTTCTAATACTCTTTTAGCTCTAGTAGTTTCGGCTAAAACAATACCATTACAAATTACTTTGAGGTGCTTATCGGTATCTTGTAAAATTGCTGGACGGGGATAGTCCCAAACAGATTCTTGTCCTGGTTTTGGTGTTATAGGTTGTGGTCTCATCATGATTCTTTGTAAAATATATAATTTATAATTTCTGGATCATCAAAAACTAAATGAGGTTCTCAATAATCCTACCCAGATTGTATCATTAGCGTTATTATGTTCTGGATTAGTAATCATTAAAAATCCAGGGGTAAGATTAATTCTTTCTGTTAATGGGTAACGATAAGATAATTCAAAATGTAAGGAAGTATCTTGATCCTGTCGTTGCAAGATATCATTGCTTGTAACTTTAGGTGGCATTCCAAATACAAAACTTAACTGACTACCTGATTTAGCTATATCTGTTAAGGATGCTGTGACTGCCCAACTCCAAATATCTGCATTAGCACCAGCATCAAAGTTAACTCCATTCAAATTAGCTGTGGCTTGGCTTTCTGTATTAAAATAGCTTGTCCAACCGCCCAACACTAATTTATCAGTGATTTTATAGGTTAGTTGTAAACCAAAAGCATTGGAAGAAGTAGGTGTATCTCCTCCAAATGGTAATTGACCAAATTCACTACCTTTACTACCAGTTACATTAAGACTTGATCCTGGTCTGGGTGCATAATAATTACCATAGGTAAAAGCAATACCTAGCTGATCTGATGGGGTATAAGTTATTTGACTTAATAGGGTATATTGTCCCCCAAATAATCCTCCTTCACTGGGATCATTACCCGAAAGACTTAAATAACTAATTCCTGCTGCTAATTGATCACTAAATTGATAGTAACCGATTGCACCACTACCAAATGCAAAGGAATAAATGGGACTTTCTGCACCAAAGTTAGAAATGGAACTGACTGGGTTAAGTGCAGGAAAAATACGAGTAGGAAAATCTGCTGCTGGTGCGATCGCAATTATGCCTTTATCTCCTACAGGAAATTGATAATATATTGTTCCCAATATCACATCATTACCTGTGTTTGTAGCACCGATTAACCTTGTCATATCTGTGCCTGTGATCGCACTACTGAGGTTATTAATATTCCCTGCAACTAGTTGAGTTTGCAGTTTATCTTTACCTGTAAAACTGGTATCTAGAGTTAATGATGCTCTGCCAGAAAAGGTGGGATTTGCTGTTAATTTTTCAGCGTTATTAGTACCAGGAGGTACTGCTTTGCGATCACCAAAACCACTAATGGCATTAAAATCAACTCTGCCTTTTAAAACAGTAGTTGTACTAAATTGCTGGGCTTGAATTGTGGCTGTTTTTGATTCTAAGTTATCTACTCTCTGGGATACTTGTTCTAGTTCTTGACTAAATTCTGTTTGTAATCTTTGTACAACTGCTAAATCATCTTCATCAGCAATTTTATTTTTTCTTAAATCATCTAAGGAAAGTCTAATTTGCCATAAACAGGAATGTAACATAAATGCAAATTCATGGCGACTTAATGATCTATTCCCAGAAAAAGTATTGCGAGAAGTACCACTCAAACATTGATGTTGTTCAGCCAAATCATTCAATGCTGAATAAGCCCAATGTTGAGGACTCACATCTACTAATTTGTTGACATTAACAATTGGTCGGACATTACTGGGAGCATTATCATATAAATTACCGATATAATTTAATTTTAAATTGTTGCCGCTAACTCCTGCTACAGAACCAACTTGTAATTGATTTTTAATGGCTGCAATGGCTTTTTTATTAATTTCATCAGGAACTTTTGTATATCCTAAATTTTGATTTAATTGTTGTCCTTGGGTAAAAATCCATCCTAATAATTTTTGGGTTTTGGCGAGAACTTCTGGATCATCATACCTTTGAGGAAGTAATAGCCAAGTTAAACTCACCAAAGGATAACCACTTTCTGGATCTTGAATATCTTCGGTGGTAAAATCACTACTGAATTTGACATTTGCTAAGGCTTTTCTTGTTTCTGCTAAAGTTGGTTGAACATAATTACCACTCTTATTTTCCAGACTAGCAATCGTAATATTTTCTCTCATTGCTACACTAGTTTGTACATAACCAATTGCTCCATCGGTTCTGCGTACTTCGCCAGCGATCGCACTGTCATCTGTTAATTCTGAAAAAATCGGAAAACTCCATTCTGGATTTCTACTAGGTAATATTTTTCCCCCAGTAATTTTATTGAGATATTTGGTAAGAATAAAATTGGTGCTACAATTTTTAGCACAAGTTACTACTTGAATTTCTAGATTCGGAAATCTAGGATTTACCTGTTGCCAATTTGTGATTTCACCTGTGAATATTTTCGCTAATTTTTCACGGGATAATTGCACCGTGCTACTAACTTCTTGCAAATTATAAATAACAGATATACTACCGCCCCCTGTTGGCAACATTAATGCACCATCTTTCATTTGATTGATTTCAATGGGGCTAGGAATTAAAGTAGTAGCAGCAAAATCTACAGAGTCATTAATAAAAAATCTAATTCCTCCACCGCTACCAACAGCAGTATATTTGAATTTTTCACCTGTTTCTTTTTCATATTCTTGGCGATAACTTTCTAGCAATGGTTCTACAAAACCATCACCAGCACCTCTCAATACTTGAGCAAATGCAGTATTAGCTGTAAAAATAGTAGTTGTTGCACCGACTAAAGTAGCAGTTATAAATTTTGAGTATTTAGTAGATACTGTGTTAAAATTTTTCATAGGTATTTAGCTCCATTTGCTTCATAAAATTCATTTAACTTGATATGAATAATAATTGCAAGAGGTTAGGAATGTAAATAAGATTATAGAAAATTAATCATTGCTATCTTCATTAGCTGTAGAAAGTAAAATTCCCTCTGCTAAAAAAGTATCTATATAAATTTTCCGAAGAGTACGCTGTACTTGAAGATGTTGTCCTGGTTTCATTTTTGTCAAAGTTCGCAATAACAAGTTAGACTCACCAATACTTTCTATACCATCTACAAAAGTAGGTTCAAGTATATTAGGATCATTCACTTGTAATTGTTTACCTATTGCTTCAATTTTTTGAGCTATAGCAGCTAAATCAGAATCATGAGGTACATTAAGTTCTACTACAGCAAAGATGTAATCTTTAGAATAATTTGTAATTGAGCCAATCTCTCCATTACGGATAATATACAATTGTCCATTGGGATGTCTAATTCGAGTTGTTCTCAATTCTATTGCTTCCACAACGCCTTCTAATGTTCTTTCTTCTTTCACTGTCTGAATATAATCACCTACTAAGTAATAGTTTTCAAACAAAATAAAAAACCCACAAACCATATCATTAATTAGTGTTTGCGCTCCTAAACCTACAGCGAGACCAACAATACCAGCACCGGCTAAAATTGGAGTGGGATTAATATTAAGAATATAGAGAATGGAAACCGCCGCCGTAAAGTAAGTAAGATATTGTAATAAACTGCGGAATAAAGGAATTAGAGTTAAACGTCTACTTCTTTGGGTATCAGTTAAACTATTATCTCGTAATAAAAACTCTTCCATCAGTAAACAAATTACTTGGAAAATAACACGACTGATAAAAATAATAGCGATAATTTGGATAATTTTAACTCCAAAACCTGCTAAGTTAGCTATTAGTTTTACCTGCTGAATTACTAATGTTAGTATGCAGACATAAATTACCAATTCTAAACATCTTTTTAAAAATGGAATCAGATGTTTGAGGGGATCATAAAATCTCAATATTTGATCAGGACTGGAGTATCTGACACTCAGAACATCTATAGTGTCAACAATTGCATCTACTGCTTTAAGTATTAGTAATCCTACCGCAATAATTAGATAAATTCGCAGTCCAATGTATAAATATTCTAAGATTACTATGGGTAAACGCAAGAATTGGGTACAGGCAATCACAACCCATATCCAAATTCCTACTTTCATTCTTGTATTAAGGGCGGTAAAAAAAGCATCAATACTTTCATCATCTGCGATGCTTTCTGTAAATCTCTTAGCTTTATTACTAGCTTTTTTGAATAAATATTTTGTCAACTTGACAGCTAGAAATGCTACAAATACCAAAACAAAGCATTGAGCAATTCCTTTTCCCAATTCAAACCAAAATCCAGTAGGAATCTGATTAATGAGGTTGATTGTATATTCTTGGAGATTTTCCCCCTGATAGATGAGAAAACTATTAATACCGATAATAGCAGTACATAATAATAAACATATCAGCAACAACAATCCAGTGATGTTACGGCGTAATATTTTTATTTTTAAATTGTCACCCTTGAGTATTGATAATCTAGTTAATATCTTAAATGAACTAGCCACCATTAATCTCAGGATGATGAAAAATAGAATGACTAAAAAAACTTCAGCTAGAATGATTAAAATGTCCATATTTTATATATTTTATGTTAAATTTTGTTTTTAATAGTTAACGGAGATTTAGTGATGTTTTATAAATTTGATGATTATTGATCCGGAAAATTTCAGGTTTGGAACTTAGCAGCTTTGGTAGAAATAGTTTGATGATTTCCATCAATGCTGTGGTTTGAATCTTGCTTTTTATTTCCTACCTTAACTTTTATCCCAAACCTAAAATTATCTGTGTCTAAAATGACTAGTTATCAGCTAATGATGATATTTACCTCATCTGCCTAAACTCTGTGTCAATTTTGTTCTGTCATAAATAATAACTTTTTCTCCATCGGTGGAGACTTCTAACCAAAATTCCTCAATCACAAATTGGTAGTATAATTCCCCTAGTCTGGTACTACGCCAAATACTTAACAGAGGATCATTGGGGGCCCATCTTTTAAAAGATCTAACAGCAATTTCTGGTACTGAAGTGGGATCTATTTGTTCGTCTACTTGCATAATTGTTCCGCTAGGAGAAACTTGCACTTCTACTTCAAAACCTTGTTGATTTTTACCTCTGAGTACATAGATCGAAGAACCCTCTGATTGCAGTTCAATTCTAGCTTGGTTAAACTGAGCATTTGTGACTGTTTTTGCCGCTGACATGGCTGGAAGTGGAACTTCAGAAATAGGAATTTTGCGGATGATTCCTCCTAGAGTTTGGGCTATTAAAATTTTGTCGTTGTTAATTCCTTGGTCAATTTTTGATTGAGCTTGAACGGGAGAAGAATACATAGAAGATGTACAAAAAATTATCCCTGTAATTAGTAATACTTTTGTCCAGATTTTATTGGGATAAATCGTGTTGATGTTAGTAGTAGTGTTTTTGGTTTTCATGATCTGTATACTCGATATTTTTACAGGTGTTTAATTGTTGAAACTTGGACTGGGATTATACTTTCCTGTTTCTGTAATTAACTCCACATAGAGAGAGTCTATACCTTCTTGTTCTAAAAGTTCTAAGATGGCTAAATGTAAGTTTCTCTCTGCGGCCAAATAAAGATTATCATCATTCACAAATGCCATAATTTCAAGAACACGGGCATTTCCTTCAATTTTCTTGAAGCGAACTAGACAACTAGGATCAAAACCTGCTATTGATTTTGGCATTTCTTCCATAGCATCACAAATCCTAGCAGTTTGTTTGGCAGAAATACCGTCAATTCTGATAGTTGTTGCTAAACCCCATCTGAGTTCTTCTCCTGGATTCTGAGACCAATTGTCGACAATTCCAGTGATCATCCGAGAATTGGGCATTTTTACGATTGATCCCCACTTAGCTAGGTGTAAAGTGGTAGTTCTAAAGCCTATATTTTTGATTTCAACAAAACCATCTACCCCTGATATTCCCACCCAATCACCTTCTCTGTAGAGATTATCTGAATAGATAATAATTGTACAAAACCAATCATAAACAATATCTTTAAATAGTAGTCCTATTGTCAGCCCCGCACCACCGAGTAAACCAACTAAAGCTCCCGCAGATTGTCCTAAAAATATCTCACTAGTTTTAATTGCAATCACAATAATTGCTACGGCTTGAAAAATCTTAGGCATTAATGGCTTCAGTAATTCATCAAGTTCAGTTTCCGTGTGTAAAACAAAGTTAGCAATTAGTTGTCCTAAAATTGATGCAGAGCGGTAAACAACATAGGCGATAATAAAAACCACTATTAGGTTCAGTGCTTTACCAATACTTTCAGCCAGTTTTGGACCTAAATCCTCGGAAATAATTTCCTTAACTATCCAAAATCCACTAATAAAAATGAGCCAATTCAATGCTGGTTTAAGAATGGCAATTAATTCATCGTCCAGTGTCGTTTCCGTCTGACTGGTGAATTTTTCAATAGTTTTAACAATAATTCCTAAGACAAATCTTCTTAATGTTTGTGTGACTGTTATGACTACAATTACAGCTGATATCTTCCCAATCGGAACATTGGAATAATCTAAGCTATTCAGCGCGTTAAATATGGATTCCATTGTTTATTTAGGTTTGACTTTGGTAGAACAACTTATGATTCTAGCATTAAAGTCATTTAGATATGATTTGACCTTCCTAGAAAACACGCTGTGTAGCCATAATTTACACTAATACTTGCCAATGGAATAACAAGAAAGGCTTTGTGCCACAAAACCAACTAACATAACGTGATTATCATTCTCAATATTTTGCTTTAACTTTATTGTTTGATTTTCTGGAGAGGCGATTGCTCTCAAATCAGATCCATATTAATTAGTGCTTGCAGAAAAAGTGACTGGTGATTGGTGACTGGGAATCTTAATTTAATCAGTAATTAGGGTTTGCAGCAAAAAGTGTTTCCGTAGAGACTAAGAGGCAACAGGCAAGAGTTTTGGATGTCTATTCCCTAATTACAGCGCTTTCTTGTGTGATAAATTAAAACGCTTTCGGGTAATATTCTCACCTCGATAGCGTCTTATTAAGTAATAGCGCAAACTTAATTTCACCCTTCACCCTGCACCCTGCCTCTTTCTCCCTGCTGTTAAAACAACTGAATACAGCACTTTCCAGTGTCATGAGGTACATCATTGGCGGGCAAGATGCCCACCCCACAAGAGTCTTATGATTATGATTTGTAACTCTTATGAATGAAATCTGCTGTAAATCCTAGCCCTCAAAAATATGAGCAGCCATACGCCCAGACTCATCAAAAGTAAAATCTACTGGTTTATATCCAGCAGAACTAATGAGTTTTTGGAAAACATCAGTGGGATATTTAAAAGAACTCAAAGTGTGGAATTTTTGTCCTTCTTTAATTTCTACAGTTTGATTTCCTAACACAAATTTTTGTGATTTAGTAGCAGTGAGAATGTGTTTAAGATCATGAGACTCTGAATGCCATTCTGATTGATAACGAAATGCTGATGGATCAAGATCAACTAAATTCATATCACGATGAAAACGAAAAATGATATTCTTAACGAACATTGCTACTTTAGGTGTATTGTAAGCTTTCATTAAGGAAACTTCATCTTGATTTGCATCGTGTACAAGGAGTACATAGTGAGTTTTACCCACTAAGTTCTTGATATATGACATGAAATCTTGAACTTCATCTTTTCTTAAATTGCCAATTGTACTACCTTTAAACAAAATTACAGGCTTATCAAATTCTGGTAAGCTTTCTAGTTGGGTAAAGTCATTTTGAATGCCAGACACATGGATATTAGGTAGTTCAGAACTAATTACTGCTAATGCTTTATCCAAGAAAGATTGAGAAATTTCAATTCCTAAATAACCCTTTAAATTAATAAAAGAACGAAGTAAGGGTATAGTTTTTAAACGGACACTTTGTTCACTACCAGGGCCTAATTCTATGATTGTTGCATCCGAACCAATTATATTAGTCAGAAAATCACCTTTATTTTGGAAAAGTTCTGCTTCATATTTGTAAAGATAATAATCTGGTTCTTGTGTTAATATTTCATTGTATAAGATACCTCCTGTAACTAAGTCGTTTTCATCTTCGGGAGTTCCATACAAGTAAGGCCACAAATTGCCATCAAGTTGATCCAGAAAGAATGCTTTTGCATCTTCTTCTAGTTTATGAACAACTTTTTTATCTCCAATTACATTTGTCATTTTTTACTCCTGATGAGTTGTTGTATAAGTAAGCCAAAACAACAAAACCAATGTGTGTTCAGTTTTGTGAAAACTTTGAATTAACCCATTTATAGGGAATTGATTAACAGATTAATTTTGAACGCCAACCTATCTTTTTAAAATCTGTTTTTTATCTAAGCTTGGTCAAAAATCCAATCAAATTATTCATTGTCATCTGCCCAGATTTTGACAGGTTTTAACACCTTGATTTGCAGATGTTTTTCTATGTTTTTTTCAATCAAACTTTCGGGATATTTTAGTGAAAATACTTTCTCTATTTTTCCAGAAAACTTTTTAATTTAAGCTTTTGATTTTTACCAGATAACTTCTTGATATGATTTTTGCAATCATACATATCGCCTATCACCGTTAACTAATATTAATTGATGATAGGCGATCGCTATAATTAGGTATTATCCCTCAAAAATGTGAGCAGCCATACGCCCAGACTCATCAAAAACAAAATCTACTGGTTTATATCCAGCAGAACTAATGAGTTTTTGGAAGACATCCGTAGGATATTTGAAAGAACTCAAAGTGTGGAATTTTTGTCCTTCTGTAATTTCTACAGTTTTATTTCCTAACACAAATTTTTGTGATTTAGTAGCAGTGAGAACGTGCTTAAGATCATGAGACTCTGAATGCCATTCAGGCTTATAACGAAATGCCAGTGGATCAAAATCAACTAAATTCATATCACGATGAACACGACACATGATGTTTTCCATAAATACTGCCATTTTGGGAGTATCGTAAGCTTTCATTAAGGAAATTTCATCTTGGTTTGCATCATGTACAAGGAGTACATAGTGAGTTTTACCGACTAATTCCTTGATGTAAGACATGAAAACAGGAACTTCGTCTTTTCTCAAGTTAGCAATGGTACTACCTTTGAACAAAATTACAGGTTTATCAAATTCTGGTAAGCTATCCAGTTGGGTAAAGTCATTCTGAATACCAGATACATAGATATTAGGTAGTTCAGAACTAATTACTTCTAAAACTTTATCCAAAAAAGATTGGGAAATTTCAATTCCTAGGTAACCCTTTAAGTTTTGACAAAAACGAAGTAAAGGTACAGTTTTTAGACGAATACTTTGTTCACTACCAGGGCCTAATTCAATAAATGTTGCATCAGGGCCAATGAGGTTAGTCAGAACATTTCCTTTGCTTTGGAAAAGTTTTGCTTCATACTTGTAAAGGTAATAGTCTTGTTCACCTTCAAGCATTTCGTTGTATAGGATACCACCTTTAACTAAATCATCTTCATTTTGAGGAGTTCCATACAAGTAAGGCCACAAATTGCCATTCAGTTGCTCTAAAAAGAATGCTTTTACGTCTTCTTCTAGTTTATGAACAACTTTTTTATCTCCAACTATATTTGCCATTTTTACTCCTCTTGATCTTGTTAATTACACCAGTTTTTTATTTAAGCTTGGCAAAGAATTAAACCAAACCATCCCTTTTCATCTGTCCAAGTTTTTACCGGGTTTAATCCCTTGTTTTGTAGACTTTCTTTCATGTTTGTTAAATCAAACTTCCGGGAGATTTCCGTTAAAATACTTTCTCCTGCTTCAAAGAAAACTGTTAAATTCAAGTCTTTGATGTTTACCCAATGACTTCCTTGTGAGTATAGATACATCTCGATTTGATTGTCAACTTCATTGTAAATTGCCTGGTGTTTGAATAATTTGAGATCAAAATCACCTTGAAAACGCCAATTCAAATGGGAGAGCATATTCAAATTAAAAGCAGCGGTTACTCCTTGAGCATCGTTGTAAGCTGCTTCTAAAATATGCTTGGGTTTCTGTAAATCAATCCCCAATAAAAAGTAATCTCCTGGATGTAAAGTACGCGCAACTTTAGATAAGAACTGATCACATTCTTGAGGATTAAAATTCCCTAAAGAACTTCCCAAGAAAAATAACAACCGTGACTGCAAATAATTAGTTTCTAAATGAACTAACGCCTGTTCATAAGTTCCTAATAAACCATGAACCTGAAATTCAGGATATTTCTCTTGTAACTGTAAAACACTGGTTTTAAGAATGCTACCACTAACATCAATGGGTAGATATTTACAATAGTCAGAAATCTTTTGATAAGCATCTAATAAAAACTGGGTTTTGGTAGAACTACCACTACCTAATTCTATCAACTCACAACAACCTGTAATTTCTGCAATTTCATCAGCATATTGTTTTAAAATCCCTGCTTCTGTACGAGTAGGATAATATTCTGGTAAATCACATATTTCTTCAAACAACAAAGAGCCTCGATCATCATACAAATACTTAGGAGATAGAGTTTTAGGACTATTACTCAAACCCTTAATTACATCTTGCCCTTCATCTTTTAGTTCATGATAGTGATGATCTAAAACCGTTAAATTCTCTGCTTCCAATGTTTTTGAAATCATGGTTTACTACGCCCTGGGGAATTAACTATTGACAATTTTTTTGATCTTTTTTTTTGGCTATGCAGCCATATATAAACAGTTTTTGAAAACTGTCACCTTTCACCTAGGCTAGACTTTCAGCAATTCTAAAACCAACGTGCTGATAGAAAAAAGGACGAAACCAATTTCTATAACAAGGCAAAGCCATTGTACCATTAGTTGCCCAAGAACCACCCAACATCATCTGATGTTTATCATCAAAAAAAGGTTGAGCATTATCTTCGTAAAGATAATTAGGTGCAAATCCTGGTAAGGGATAAAATTTACTAGATAACCATTCCCAAACATTACCCCGTAAATCAGAAATTACTGATTTTTGAGAATCTGTCAACATTCCTACAGGGGAGGGTGAAATATATTTTAAATTGAGGTTATAGCTATTTTCTAAACAATTTTGCTCAGAAAAAATTAAGGCTTGATTCCATTCTGCTTCGGTCATTAACCGAGTCCCTTTACCCCGCCAACAACAGTAGGCAATTGCTTCATAAAAATTGACTTCTACTGGCCAATCTAAAGGTAAATCTAGTTCATCAAAAGTAGCACGATAACGATAATTACCTGGCTTTTCAGGTATCCAAAATTTCGGATGTTGTACATTATTTAACTGCTGCCAATTCCACCCTTCCACATCCCAATGGTCGGAATTTTCATAACCACCAGCTTGCACAAATTCTAAAAATTCCCCATTGGTGATTAAATTTTGACTAGCTAAAAAGGGTTTTACTTCCACTTCCAAACTACCATATTCCATGTCCCAAGCAAAGGTTAAATCATCAGTTCTTTTCCCTAATTTCACCACTCCACCAGGAATTTCTATCATTGGATTTGCAGGAGTTTTTCCTTGAGTAGGGGCATAATTCCAACCATGAGGACGTTCTAATTTATCTACAGGTAATTGTCGCAGCAACATAGAAGAGGTTTCAAAATGAATGCGACTGTGTTCAATTGCCATTAATAAAGCCCAAAGGGGATGTTGGGCTTGAATAGGTAGATTTAAAGGGGTATTTTTGATGATTTTTATAATTGCATTTTTGGCTTGTTCTCGATATTGCCAAACTTGATCTACATCCGGCCATTCTATATCTTTTGTTACTGCTGCTAATTCTTCTGGTGTTTCTGGATCAACTCCAATTTCAAATAATATTTCAAACTGGGGATGAATGGGTTGTTCTAATAACCCAACTCGAATTAACTTATTGATATAGAAAACTGCTGAATGTCCCAGATAAAAGATTAGTTTATTTCTTAAAGGATCAGGATTGAGATAAAATGTATTTTGGTTTATTATACTTTTGAGTAGTGTTTCTTCAATTTCCCAAGACTCTAGAAAATAATTAATTAAGTTCTCACAAATACAATTACTAAGATTAGGAACTTTGTCTACAAGTGCTTGATTTGACTTATGAATTGTTTGCATGGTGTAATAAGAGTTTTGTAAATGTTTAAAATGCACATTTTTATGTTTATCCTCTCAATTAAACCATACTGGTACATTTTTGAGAAATTTAATTATCTGCTGGCGTTTTACTGACTAAAATAGCTGACTTGCTAAAGAAAAATTAAGATATCTTGTTTTATCTAAGGTAATTTTTCATTTATCTCAAATCTTATATTAATATTAACTATGTAAAACAATGAAGTACTCTACAGTATTTTGTTTAATTAATCAATCCGTCCTCATCTTTTATTCATAGGTAAAACATTTATGCGCTACCGAGTACGTGCCGTAGTTATTGCCAGTGTAGTGTGCCTATTTACACTGTGGAGTATGCCAGCTAAAACTCAAGAAAATGCGGCAGAAACAGAAACAAGCGAAAAAGTTCAACCTGCTACTAGTGGAAATCCTGAGTTTGCGATCACCACTCAAGATCCAACAGTTCCAGTTGATCAATTAGAATTGTTACTCAAGCCACTAACATTAGCGGAATTGGAAAATGAATCAGCAGCTTGGTTAATTTTACTCAAGACCAAAGTCCAACAAGTTAGTGATGCAGAAATAGCTATTAAGCGACAGAACGAAAGTATTAATAAACAACAAGAAGCTGCGGATGCTTTAAAAAATGCTCAGGAATCTCTCAGTAAGGCTGAAGAACAACTGAAATCTGCTGCTCCTGGTTCTTCAGAGTATGAAGAGGCGACTAAAAAATTTGAAGAAGCCAAGGATAACTTACAAAAGGCACAAGATTCTATTCAAGCAGCCCAGGAAGCTAAAAAAGATATCCAACAGGATAGTAACTTAAAGGATGCCATAGACAAGGCAAAAGAAACAGAAGTCTTAGACCGAGGAAAAGTAGATTTAGACAAGCTTAGAAGCCAGCGAGAACAATTAACAGCCGGTTCTTTAGCTTATGACAATGCTACCCAAAAAATTGATAGATTAGAGGCAGCAATTAAAGACTTTGAAGATGCACAAAACAAACAAAAAGAAACTGTTCCTGATTCAGCAGAATTTGAAGCAGCTACCCAACAATTAGAAACAGCACAGAAAAATCTCCTGACAATTGTTGACGAAGTAGAAGGTGTGAAAACACAAGATACAACCGAAAAATCTTCTCAGGAATTAAATCAAACAGAAGCAGCCCTGAATAATACTCAAATTGATGGCGATGGTAGTACAAAAGTGGCTGGTTCAGTAGATTCCTTAAAAGATCAAGAAAGCATCCAGCAACAAGGGGATAAATTAGAACAAGCAGCAGAAAATTTAGATAAAAATGCTCAAGAAGAAGCTGAATTAAAAAATCAACTCGTAGCGACAGTTACAGAACTACAATCTGAAAGAACCGCCTTAGTTGATAGATTCAAAGTAGTTCTTGATGAACTAGAACGTAAAGGTGGAACTCCTGATTCCTACAAAAAATATATTGAAGCCATCAGTATCATTACGATTGATTTACAAGATACTGAAGGTGCAGGGGTCAGGATTATGAGTTGGTTACAATCGGAAGAAGGTGGTATACGTTGGGCCATTAACATCGGTAAATTTGTAGGAATTATTGGTGTTTCTTTCTTCGTTTCTCAATCATTAGGGAATATTGTTAATAAATCTCTGCAACAATTGAACGGTGGTTCTGAACTACTACGTCAGTTCATAGTGATGGTTGTCAAGCGTGGTGGTGTTGTTGTAGGTGTGTTGTTAGCACTGACAGCATTAGAAGTTAGCCTGGGACCAATCTTAGCTTTAGTTGGGGGTGCGAGTTTCGTCTTAGCATTCGCTTTGCAAAGTAATTTGGGTAACTTTGCTAGTGGTTTGATGATTATGTTTAACAAACCCTTTGATATTGGTGATGAAGTTAAACTCGGTGGTATTTGGGGTTATGTAGATTCCATTTCTTTAGCTAGTACCAAAATTTCAGGCTTCACTGGACAGATGTATGTTATTCCTAACAATACTGTTTGGAGCGGCATGATTGAAAATCTCAGTCACGGTGACATTCGCATGGTTAGTCTGTTATTGCGAGTAGGACTTGAAGAAGATTTGACAAGAGTCAGAAACCTATTGATGGAAATTTTGACATCTCATCCCAAAGTTCTAGAAAATCCCAAACCATCAACATTTTTATGGAATTATGAAGGATATTATATGACCATGTATGTAGGTGCATGGGCAACTCACGCAGACTTTTGGTATGTTTATGATGAGTTGATACAGATGATTCAGGAACGTTTCAACCAAGAAAATATTCCTGTGGCTGCACATGAGATTCAGTATATGGTGGAATTAGAAAACCACAGAAACGGAAGTTCAAGACACACAACACCAAGTTTTCCTGCTCCAGAAAATTTAACCTATCAATCCTATGATGGTTAGGTAAGTATTTCAACAATCAGTTTTCAGCTGTCAGTTAAAATCTGAACCTGCTGAATAAATTCCTGGAGATGTATGGGTTTATAAATCTCATAGACTCTGGGAATTTTTTTGCCTTTAGTGCAGATATCCAGATTTCATGATGAGATACAGCATTTTCCGGTGTAATGAGGTACACTATTGGCGGGCAAGATGCCCACCCCACAAGAGTTCCATGATTACAATTTGTACCTCATAGCAAAGAAATCTGCTGTAACTGATAACTGATAACTGATAACTGAAAAATTAACTTTTCCTTCTCCTTCTCCTTCTTCTTTTAGTTTCTTGTTGATTAATTGGTAAAGGTACTACTTCCGCTTCACTACTTTCCCTAGCTACACGAATTAACAAAGCACAAGCAACTAAACTAGAAATCATAGAATTCCCACCATAACTAAACATAGGTAGAGGTAAACCTGTGGTTGGTAATGCACCGGTTGCAACACCAATATGTAGTAATGATTGCCCGATAATTACAACTGTAATTCCAATTGCTAACAGACGATGAATGACATTTTTAGCCTTCATTGCTACCATAAATCCTAAAGTAGTAAATGCTGCTAACATTAATAAGAGTAAGATGCTACCGACAAAACCAAATTCTTCCGCAAACACAGCAAAGATAAAATCAGTATCTTGAATTGGTAAATAAAATAATTTTTGTTGTGAAAATCCAAATCCAGCCCCCCAAGTTTGACCTGAACCTATTGCTAATAAACTTTGTATTAACTGATAACCATCACCTGTAGGATCAGCCCAAGGATTAAGAAAAGACATTACCCGACGGCGTTGATATTCTTTAATGGAAATGCTCATTAATGCTAATAAAAACCCACCTACAGCTGTTCCTCCTAGATATTGATATGGTATTCCTCCTGCTAAGGCTATTAACCAAATTGTCATCCCACAAAGAGCAGTTGTACTTAAATTAGGTTGAGCTAAAATTCCTAATAATACTAAACAAAACATCACTAACCAAGCTATCCGAATTCCCCAGCTTAGTTTTTCCCATCGCCCGAATACCCTAGCACTTTGTAAAACTAAAAAAGGTTTGACTAATTCTGATGGTTGAATGGGAATAGGGCCAATTGCTATCCAACGAGCAGAATCAAAAGCTTTTTTCCCTAAACCGGGAACAAGGGTGATAAAAATTAATCCCAGGAAGAGTATAAAAAACCAATGGGATACTCCTAAAATTCTATGCAGAGGTAAATTAACAATTATGTTGAAAATGATTAATGAAACCAAAACCCAAATAATTTGACGCTTAAAATAATACATTCCGTCTCCTTGGCGTTCGTCTGCTACTGGGTATGAAGCAGAAAAAAGCACTACCAAACCCATAAATAGCCACACAAGAGTTAACCAGCGTAATATACGGGCTTCTAATGCCCAACCGGAGACAGGATTATCAAAAATGGGAACTAATTGACGTAAATTCACAGGTTACAAGAGAAAAAAAATACACAAATTTAGTTTAAGGTAATATGTAAAGTTGCGATCGCCTTGAGTATTCGTTTACCATCAAGAAAGTAAAATTTGCAACATACTCAATGAAATTTTGGCCGCAACCTCTCAGGGATATACGTAAACATTTCTCAACTTCCCAAATTGAAAAGCATTTATTTAATCCTTATTTAGTGACAGCAGTGCTTTCTTGGGGGTTATGGCAGGTAGGTGTGTGGGCAACATTAGAATTGTTAGGATTTAATTTACTGTTCAATATCCGTACCCGCATATCTAATCATAATTGGGATGAACGTATAGTCATAATAAGTATTGATGATAAAACCTTAGCTGAATATGGAGAATTTCCTATTTCCCGCGATCGCTATACCCAACTATTAGACACTCTAGCCCCTTCATTTCCCGCTGCTATAGGTTTTGATATCTTATTTATTGAACCTACCATTCATGACCAAACTTTAGCAGAAGCTATGGAATTGAGTGGTAATGTTGTTTTGGCTATTTCTCCCACTTCACAACAAAAAACTATTCGTCCAATACGTGAATTAAATCAGGTAACAACTCAAGGTCACATTGCTAGTAATCCTGACATGGATGGAGTAACTCGTCAATCTTACATCTATATAGATAAAATTCCGGCTTTGAGTGTTCAATTATTAGAAACATATAATTATAGTTTAGAATCCACCATCACAGCCAATTCCCAAATATCTCAGAAATCTACAGTTAAAATACCCAAACCACAATTAAACAACCCACTTCAATCTATCTGGATTAATTGGATCGCTCCAACTCATAAATTTACAACATATTCTTTCGTTGATGTCATTGAAAATAAAATAGATGCTAACGAATTAACAGATAAAATCATCCTGGTGGGATTAACAGCAACAGGTACTAATGATCAATTAAAAACTCCTTTTGAAAAAATCCCCCCAACATCAGGTATCTATCTACACGCCGCAGTTATTGATAATTTACTCAATCAGAGAAATCTCGAAATTTTACCTTGGCAAATAGAAATTTTTACCCTACTAATAATTGGCACAGGTTCTATTTTTATCATTCTCCCTTTAAAACCTTGCCAACGTATTTATATTTTGCTATTTCTACCATTATCTTGGCTTGCAATCTCTATTTTTACTCTCACTAATTTTAATTTATTATTACCTACAACATCTCCTATCATCACTATTTTTTTAGCAGCTTTTACGGTACAGTGGCAAGAACAAAATGAAAAGCAACAATTAATGAATTTATTTGCTCGTCATGTTTCTCCAGAAACAGCAAATTTAATCTGGGATAATCGTTCAGAAATATTTCAAAAAGGTAAATTAGAAGCCCAAGAAATGGTAGCTACAGTTTTGTTTAGTGACATTCGCAATTTTACTTCTATTTCTGAAGGGATGAAACCAAAAAATTTATTAGACTGGTTAAATTACTATCTCTCAGCTATGGCTGAATGTGTACACGAATATAATGGGATTGTAGATAAATATATTGGTGATGCAGTCATGGCTGTATTTGGTATTCCTTTCCCGCATCATAACTCAGCAAAGATTGAAAAAGATGCTATTAATGCCGTATCTGCTGCGATTGCCATGCAAAAAAGATTAATAACATTAAATCAAGAATTAGAAAAGTTAGGGAAACCAAGAATTTATATCGGGATTGGTATTCACACAGGTTTAGTTGTTGCTGGTAGTATTGGTGGATCAGAAAGGTTAAATTATTCTGTGTTGGGTGATGCTGTCAATATTGCTGCACGTCTAGAACAACTTAATAAAAAAATTCAGCAAAATAACCCCTATAGTATATTAATTAGTGAAACAACTTTTCAACTTGTAAAAAAACATTTTATCACTCAAAATGTTAATCAAATTCAATTACGTGGCAGGGAAAAACTCACAATGATTTATTCAGTTATAGGTTATAAAAATGAGGAATTTAATGATGAGCAAATTATGATGAAGCACAAAAGCACAGAAACCACAGGTCAACAATCTCATCAATTACGATCACAGAGATAAACATAAGCTTTCGTAGATGTAAAATGTATAGCAGCAAATCAAGGGAACAGGGAACAGTTTCAAGAGTTGGGAAGGAAAGAATTTTTACAGCATAGGACTTACGCAAAATACCTCTCAAACCCTCTTACCTTCGTTTTCTTCGTGTCCTTCATGGTTCATTCTTCCATAACTTCTGTGTAAGTCCTGAGTGTAAATAATTTACCCCAAAATTGCTGTATAATTATTTTTGAGAAAAGGGAAATTAACAGAAAACATAAGCTCAAAAAATGAAAATCTAAATCTCTGAAAAGAAAGCACCTCTATGTGCAATGAAATTATACATTGAATCAGCAACATCGGAAATTTATATTAATTGGTGAATAAGTGAATAAATATCTAATTACAAGCATAATCACAGTAATTACTTGGCAAACCATATCATCTCCAACTGTCGGCCAAACATTCCCTTGCAGTTTATCAAATAGAACTAACATAGCGCAGTCTGTGAGTGATAGTTGGATTAGACCAGTTATTGTGATTGGACAAAGATCAGAAAAACCCTATATAGTTATTGTTCCAGGCAATTCCCGACAATTATTAAACCAAGTTAGAAAGTCTGTTCAAAACGCATTTATCACCCGAAATAGGCTCGGCCCTTATATCTATGCAGGGGGATATAAAAATAGATTTCAAGCACAGTGTTGGACTAATGTCTTAAATTCCCAAGGAATTGATGCCAGAGTCATATATTCTCGCTAATAATTAAGTACACAAATAAAATTAATTAAACATCTTATTAATGGCAAATCATATTAACAATTAAGAGGTTTTAAATATGAAAAATAAGTGGATTTATCAACTTACTTTTGTTTCTATCGCATTATTAAGTACCATTAATGCCTCATCTGCGGATACATTTAGGGTAAAAGTTAATCGTTGGTTAGAATTAAGACGCTCCAGAGGTCAAGTTATATACGTCAGCGGACAAAAATCTCAACCAGCAAAAAAGGGTTTGAGACTCAAATCAGTAGGAGACACAATTATTACTAAAAAAGGTGGTAGTGCAGTTCTAGCAATAGATGTTGGTACTGGTTTTGTCAACATCGCAGAAAATACTATTGTCTCCGTCAACAAACTCAGTAAAGAGCCAGATGGTGGTAGAATTACTCAACTATTAGTCAAATCTGGACAGGTTCGTCTACAACTTCGTCGTCTCACACATGATACTTCCCGTGTAGAAATTAGTACCCCTGCTGGAGTAGCAGGAGTGAGAGGGACTGAATTTGGTGTCAGCGTTCAAGACAATGGTAAAACTGGTGTGGGTACAAAGACAGGTAGTGTGGCCACTAGCGCTCAAGGGAAAACGGTACTAGTAAATGCTGGATTTCAAAATTTAACCATTCCCGGAAAACCCCCCACACCTCCTGTTCCCCTTCGAGACAATCCTAGCTTAAATGTAATTCAGCTTGTAGCAAGTGGAAATCAGGTGAGAATTGTAGGTACTGTTGATCCAGTTAATCTAGTAAAAGTATTTCAAAAACCGATTGATATTGAACCTAGTGGTAAATTTGATATTACTGTTCCTTTACCCCCCAATCGCCAAGTAGAAGCACAAGTAATTACACCTTTAGGAACACAACAACCTTATCAACTGGCTGTTCCCTAGTCATTAGGACTTACAAATTTTAATGAAGCGTCGGGGAGGGAATAGGGAACAGAGAACACTTAACAGCTAATCAATACAGCTAGTTCTGTATTTTATCAGTATGTGCAATTAATTTTGCTGGGGTACTCATAACTTAAGACATAACTTGTGTATGCAGAAATGGGACAAATTTTTCCACTGCACTTATCATCAAAGCCGTTAAGATTTTATTCAGATTCTTGACCATGACTGAAAAAGTTTTAGACTGAAGTCAAATAGCCCTAATTTATTGTCAATTGAACGTTTAAAGGGAAAATCATCATGGTTCAACGCGGTTCTAAAGTTCGTATCCTTCGTCCTGAGTCTTACTGGTTTCAGGAAGTAGGTACAGTCGCTACTGTTGACAAAAGCGGTATCAAGTACCCAGTAATTGTTCGTTTCGACAAGGTTAACTACTCTGGAGTCAACACCAACAACTTCGCTTTAGATGAATTGTTTGAAGTAGAAGCTCCTAAAGCTAAAGCAAAATAAGCATTCTCTCAATACTGAGTTCTGAGTGTTAAGGACAAAAACAGTAAACTGTGAGATGCTGTTCCATAATCTTTAAATTTTCATCAGAACTCAATATTCTACAAAATGCCTGAACTGCCTGAAGTTGAAATAGTAAGAAGGGGTTTAAATCAATTAACCCTAAATCATACAATCACAGGGGGAGATGTGTTGCTACAGCGCACCATAGCTCACCCTTTTTCTGTGGTTGAGTTTATAGAAAATATTAAAACTAATCAGATTAAATCTTGGCATCGTCGCGGTAAATATCTGCTAGCTGAACTTACTCCAGCTTCCCATCTCCCTACTTCCCCATCTCTACCTTGGTTAGGTGTTCATTTGCGAATGACAGGCCAATTACTGTGGTTAAATCAAGATGAACCCTTACACAAACACACCAGAGTCAGATTATTTTTTGAAAATGGCCAAGAATTAAGATTTGTGGATCAGCGCACCTTTGGGCAAATGTGGTATGTTCCCAGTAGCGTTCCGGTGGAAACGATTATTACAGGTTTAGCCAAACTGGCAGTTGATCCATTTGCTCCAGAATTTACAGTAGAGTATTTAGGGAATAAATTAGAAAGATCCCGTCGTCCGATTAAAACTGCTTTATTGGATCAATCAGTAGTAGCTGGGTTGGGTAACATTTACGCTGATGAAGCTTTGTTTAAAAGTGGTATTTTACCAACAACCATCTGTGCAGAATTAGATCAAAAACAAATAGCACCTTTAAGAACAGCAATTATAGATGTTTTATCAGCTAGTATTGCCGCTGGGGGAACAACTTTTAGTAATTTCCTCAACATTAAAGGTGTCAATGGTAACTATGGTGGTGAAGCTTGGGTTTATAACCGGGCTGGAGAACCGTGTAAAGTATGTGGTAATGTGATTCAGAAAATTAAATTGGGTGGGCGTTCCAGTCATTTTTGCGATCGTTGTCAAAAGTAGATTTTCTGTTCCCTGTTCCCTCTCAAATAAACTTAAATGAATGACACGCTTTATACACGATCAATTTGCTAAACAATATCTCACTGAACTATTAACACCCTATGGAAAAGTAGAAACTAGCAAAGATATCACAGCAGAAGTTAGACAAATAGACATTTTATTTATTCCTGCATCTGAATCAGAAAATGTTGAAAGACTGGGAATATTAGGAAAAATGGCCAGGAATTATGCTGTATTTGAGCCATTTCGTAATGCGGTTACAAAAAGTGAAATTCGCAGTTGTATGGGTAAGTTATTTGATATCCATGCAGAATTAGAGCGTCAGTCTAACCGTAATAATACCCGTCTTCATGAAGCAGAATTACCTCGGTTATGGATTTTTTCTCCGACTGCATCAGAAGAACTCTTAGCAAGTTTCAATACTACCGTTGATACGGACAACTGGTGTAAAGGGATTTATTTTTTGGGAGAAGGATTAAAAACCATAATTGTGGCCATTCATCAACTCCCGAAAACACCAGAAACTCTATTTCTGAGGATATTAGGTAAAGGGAAAGTTCAGCGACAAGCAGTTGAAGAATTGGAAGAATTATCTAAAAATACTCCCGCCCTTTTCCATATCATACAATTAGTAAATGACCTCATTGCAGTTTTATCAGCGCGTCAACGTCAAGCAGAAGATATTGATAAAGATGATCAGGAGTTGATTATGAAGTTATCTCAAATTTATCAACAACAATTAGAAGAACTTAAAGCACAAGCAGTACAACAAGGACTACAACAAGGACTACAACAAGGACTACAACAAGGACTACAACAAGGACTACAACAAGGACTACAGCAAGGACTACAACAAGGAGAAGAAACTCTAATTATCCGTCAACTAAATCGCCGAATTGGTGAAATTGAGTCATCATTAATTCAAAAAATTCAAGCATTATCAGTTGAACAACTGGAGGAACTGGGAGAAGCTTTGTTAGATTTTTCTTCTGTTACAGATTTAGAAACTTGGCTACAATCTGTAAATTAATTATAAAACTCAGCATTTAGTCTTCAGTTGTCAGTAAAAACTCTTTTTAAAACCCCTGAGAAAAAATTAGGTGGTCATATTTCTTGTAAATACAAGATAGAATTTTCATTAAGAACATTGATGAATTTGTGAGGATAACTCATGCCAGTAAAAAAAGGAACTATGGTTCGCGCTATCCGCGAAAAGTTGGAAAACAGTGTGGAAGCTAAAGCTAGTGATACTCGGTTTCCTTCCTATTTATTTGAGAGTAAAGGGGAAATAGTAGATGTCAAAGGTGATTATGCTTTAGTCAAGTTTGGAAAAGTACCAACTCCGAACATTTGGTTAAAGTTAGAACAATTGGAAGAGTTTAAATAAAAATTTCCCATTTATTCTTGTCATAGAGAATAAAAAAAGGAGTAAATTGGATGATGGAGAGAAAAATTAATTCTTATTTCTCCTGAGTCCTCACTTCTAATTCGTAATCAATAATTATGCTATTTTTATTGTTGTTACTAACCCTTTGGAAGTAATGACTTATTTACCCTGGAAAACGACAGGTTTATCCAAACACAAAGTTATGGGAATGGTGGGGGTTTTAGACTCAGCTAAATTTGAAACTTTTATTGCTTTAGGATTGGGAATTGCACCAGCAGATGTGAAATCAATGGTGTTAGGTACTCATGGCGATTTTATGCTTCCCTTGACTAATTATGCTACTGTAATTGATAATGTTAGGAAAGTGGAGTCACTTTTCAAAAAATCATAATTAACAAATCACCCATCACCAATCATAAATTCATCGAATTTAACAACTTCTGAATCAGGTTTTCTAGTATCAAACCGATAACTACTAATTGTACCTGTTCCCGTATCAAAAATACTAAAAACAGTAATATCATTACTAGCAATATAAGGTAGTGCTTTCCCATCTTCTCCTACCAATGGTGCAATACTAGGTATCACCGGTTCTAAACCATTAGGATCTCCAATTCGGGTATAATCATTTTCTGGATAATTACTGGGAATATTCCTTTCTTTTTCACCCCACGCTGCACCATAGGAATTACCTACATTAGAAGTTTCTAAAAAGTTAATTCCACTTTCACTTACAAACCTATTCCACAAATGGGAATGTCCATAAAATACTAACTGTACTTTAGCAGATTCCAATAAAGGTATCACATCCCGAATTATATAATCTGCATTTTTAGGATATTCATAATTGATAGATTGAATGTTTCCATTTTCATCTCTTTTGATTATTTGTATAGGATTAGTGTAAGGTGGAACGATGTTATCTCCTAAAGTATGAGGGGGATGATGGAACATAACAACTTTGTATTTAGCCTGTTTAAATTCAGAACTTTCTAATTCTTTTTGCAGCCAATTATATTGATCACTACCTCGAAAAACTGGTTCATAAATTAATTGTCCATAACCCAAATTTTCGGGATTATCTAAATCTTTTTCAGCTTCCACATATCTACCTTTTCTGCTAGATTCTAACTGTGGATGTCGCCACATATTCGTAATATATAAAACTACCAATCGAGTATCACCAAAGGTAACAGCATAATAGGTTTTTCCACCAGTCTTAGATTCCGGTAAGGTGAAAATTTCTTCGTAGGTATCGGTATTAAATGAATTACTTTTTAAATCTTTTACCCCATATAATTTTTCAGCTACATCACGAGGAATAGTATCATTAAATTCAGCATCTAAATTATCAGTTCTTGCATATCTTCCCATGACTTCATGATTACCAATACAGGTAAACATTGGTGCATTTTGAATAATTTTACCCCCGGTATAAGTTACCTTTCTACCATCATATTCCATTGTATAATTAGCGCGACCTTGCAAACCAGGAAATAAAGCATTTCCACGATTATCATCAAACCATTCCGAAGCACGATCTGGTACATTAATTAAATCTCCAGCAAACCAAACCCCATCAACTTTACCAACAGTTTCTTCCACCTTTTGTAAATTTGCGGCCGTCATCGGTTTTAATTGATGATCAGAAGTGAGGAGAATTTTTAAAGGTTTCTCTGGTTTTGGAGTTGCTGTAAGGGTGAAAACTTCACTATTAACTTTTTCCCCATCTTTTCTAATACTGGTGACATAATAAGGAACTGAAGAATGGGAATTTAAACCGATAACTTCCGCTTCATGTCGCCAAATTTCCCGTTTTACAGGTTGTTGATAAACTTCTCCATTTTCAGTTTGCTTTCCTACCCTAGATAATTGATCTTCCCTAGTACGACTTAACTTAGTAGTATTTGCGATCGCACTTTGATCCAACTTTTCTCCATACACAACAAAATGTTTTTCACCCACAAACTCCGTAAACCAAACCACCCGCACAGAATTTTCCGTAGGTAATTGCAAAAATGGATCTGTTAAAAGTTGTGGTGATGATATCATAGTTCCCTGACCCCAAGAAGGTACACCCACTAACGTCAAATATACTACCAGAAAAAATAAAACTAAGATATAGAATTTACGTCTCATTGACAAAAACATAACATCTCTAGCAATCATCAAAGACTACTGGCATAATACCCCAGATTCTCCATAAATTTATATCTTTCTTCGCATCTTTGCTTCTTAGCGTCTTTGAGCAAAACAAAAATATGAACATCCAAAAATCAAAACAACAAATTTTCTTAACATATCTAATTTTAACAGCGATCGCACTTCTAACCCTATTTCCCTTACTTTGGTTAATTAGCACATCTTTAAAATCACCTACCGAAAATCTTTTACAAACACCACCCCAATTACTACCCAACCAACCAACATTAAATAACTATTCCCGTGTTTGGGAATCTTTACCTTTTGGGCAATATTTATATAACAGTATCATAGTATCTCTATTAACTGTAGGATTAAATCTGCTATTTTGTTCCTTAGCTGCTTATCCCTTAGCGAGATTATCATTTGTAGGTAGGAACATCATTTTTTTAACTATTGTCACCACAATTATGATTCCCTTTCAAATTGTGATGATACCTTTATATATTCTCACAGTTCAGCTAGGTTTAACTAATAGTTATTTAGGAATGATTTTCCCTAGTTTAGCTTCAGCTTTTGGTATTTTTTTATTAAGACAAGCTTTTCTAGGAGTACCCAAAGAGTTAGAAGAAGCTGCACGTTTAGATGGAACTTCTGAGTTAGGATTATGGTGGTTTATTATGTTACCAGCTATTCGTCCAGCTTTGGTAACTTTAGGAATTTTTGTTTTTATTGGTGCTTGGAGTGATTTTTTATGGCCGTTAATTGTCATCCAAGATGAAAGTTTATATACCTTACCTTTGGGAGTTTCTAAGTTAGCAGGTACTTTTTCCTTAGATTGGCGATTAGTAGCAGCAGGATCTATAATTTCTATTGCTCCAGTTTTGTTTTTATTTGTATTTTTGCAAAGATTTATAGTTCCTACTGATGTGGGTAGTGGTGTTAAAGGGTAAGTGGTGTTGAAGTCTGAGTAACCAGGACTATATTACCCTTTTTCCCTCTGCACTGTTTCCCTTATTCTTGATATAAAAATTATCAACAATGCACACAGACACAATATTCTACCAAATATTCCTCACCTTCCACACCCTATTATTTGAACTACTGGGAGAACCAATAGAAAAAGCAGAAGGGTATCAATTCACCTCTGTAGAAGTAAAAGAGAAAGCCTTCCGATTTGATGGTATATTCATGCCAGACAGTGAAGAAAAACCAATTTATTTTGTGGAGGTACAATTTCAACCAAAGCCAGAATTTTATTGGGAATTAATTACAGAAATAAACATCTACCTTAACCAATATAAACCCAAACAAGATTGGCAAGCTATAGCCATATTTCCCCAACGCAGTCTAGATGTAGAAAACTTGACTAATTACCAACAGGAATTAGTGAATAGTGGACGCATCAAACAAATTTATTTAGATGAAATATCATCAGGTTCAATTGGAATGGGTTTAATTGAGTTAATTGTCAGTCAAGAAAACCAAGCACCTGAAATAGTCAAGAACTTAATGCAACGGACAAAAACTGAAATTAACAATGATTCAGAAAGAGAAGGTATCATAGATTTATTGGAAACTGTGTTGTTGTCCAAGTTTTCCCAATTAAGTAGAAAGGAGATAGAAGCGATGTTTTTAGTTAGTGATATTAAACAAACTAAGGTTTATCAGGAAGCAAAGCAGGAAGGTAGAGAAGAGGGGGAGGCAAAATTACTACTACGTCAATTATCAAAGCGGTTTGGAAAACTGAAAGATAGTCAAATTCAAATCATTAATAAACTACCCTTAGAAAAATTAGAAGAATTGGGAGAAGCATTGTTAGACTTTGGGAATGTTGATGATTTATATGAGTGGTTGAAATCTCACACAGAAGCATAAACAATGCACACAGACACAATATTCTACCAAATATTCCTCACCTTCCACACCCTATTATTTGAACTACTGGGAGAACCAATAGAAAAAGCAGAAGGGTATCAATTCACCTCTGTAGAAGTAAAAGAGAAAGCCTTCCGATTTGATGGTATATTCATGCCAGACAGTGAAGAAAAACCAATTTATTTTGTGGAGGTACAATTTCAACCAAAGCCAGAATTTTATTGGGAATTAATTACAGAAATAAACATCTACCTTAACCAATATAAACCCAAACAAGATTGGCAAGCTATAGCCATATTTCCCCAACGCAGTCTAGATGTAGAAAACTTGACTAATTACCAACAGGAATTAGTGAATAGTGGACGCATCAAACAAATTTATTTAGATGAAATATCATCAGGTTCAATTGGAATGGGTTTAATTGAGTTAATTGTCAGTCAAGAAAACCAAGCACCTGAAATAGTCAAGAACTTAATGCAACGGACAAAAACTGAAATTAACAATGATTCAGAAAGAGAAGGTATCATAGATTTATTGGAAACTGTGTTGTTGTCCAAGTTTTCCCAATTAAGTAGAAAGGAGATAGAAGCGATGTTTTTAGTTAGTGATATTAAACAAACTAAGGTTTATCAGGAAGCAAAGCAGGAAGGTAGAGAAGAGGGGGAGGCAAAATTACTACTACGTC
>JAAHFX010000009.1:0-793 GCA_010672785.1 Sphaerospermopsis sp. SIO1G1 | reverse complement strand
TTTTCCCAATTAAGTAGAAAGGAGATAGAAGCGATGTTTTTAGTTAGTGATATTAAACAAACTAAGGTTTATCAGGAAGCAAAGCAGGAAGGTAGAGAAGAGGGGGAGGCAAAATTACTACTACGTCTAGTATCAAAGCGGTTTGGAAAACTGAAAGATAGTCAAATTCAAATCATTAATAAACTACCTGTAGAAAAATTAGAAGAATTGGGAGAAGCATTGTTAGACTTTGGGAATGTTGATGATTTATATGAGTGGTTGAAATCTCATGGATAATCATAATTATATTATTATTGCCTTTTTTCATTAACCTAGATATCTCAAATTAGACGTAATATAACCAACTATTAAAGGATATTTATTTTCTAATTTAGATATAATTGAATTCAATATGTGTGAGTTATTTACACCGTATAAATTGGTGAGATTTGTTCGTAGTTGATTAATAATTTTTTCACCGCTAATATCATCTGTACCAGGACGTAATAACCAATGAGTTCGTAAGGTATGAAAATAGCTAATGTCTTCATGTTTGATTACATTGCTAATTTCTACAGTAGCTTTTTCTATTAATTGATCTGTCACTATTTTCATGATTAATGGTTGTAAGCTAAATGATACTTGTTCATCGCTTACCCATTTTTCTAATAGTGATTTATTTTCTAGCCTACATTCCGCACTTCAATTTGTATTACAAGCACGAGTATAGTAAGTCACAGGAAAATACAAATATAAATACTGTATTCTATCTGTAAAAAGATAGACATCAAATCAGAAATAACAACTAAAGATA
>JAAHFX010000008.1 GCA_010672785.1 Sphaerospermopsis sp. SIO1G1 | reverse complement strand
CTGGTGTCTATTGCGCGGTGGAACCACACTGATACCTTCTCGAACTCAGAGGTGAAACGCTGTTGCGGCGACGATAGTTTGGGGGTTGCCCCACGCCAAAATAGCTCGATGCCAGGGCTAATACTTCCAATCAATTCCTCCTCTTCTTTTCTTTGAGGGGGTTTTGTTTTTTATTTATATAGGGCAATTGCCAAAACAATTGGAAACCACAACAACACTACACTGAGATTATTAGATTTCAAGAATCTTTGTATATGACGGCGACGGCTATTTTCTTGTATTGGTAATGGTAGATTTGCTGCTAATCTTTCTATTCTTACTTCTTTGTTGGTTTGCAGTACCCACACCAGCATTTTTAGGGTAATTATCTGTTTTGTAGTCAGGTATTTTTCTAGGGTTTGCTTGATAAAATGATGGTAGCATTTTTTGTTTTGGTCTTGTTATTTTGACGAGACCATTCTTTTTTACCATCAAACTGCACCCTTTATGTACCTGCTTAATAGCTGTATTTTATTCTCAATAAGCTAGGCTATTTTTTGAGAGGGTATGACCTTTGGAAAGCTTTACCTGTCTTGCTTTCAGCTTTCTTGTCGCCCCCTGAACTTCTGTTATTGCGGCTTTTGTGAGGGTTTTTATGTCTATGTTTCAGAATTACGCTTTTTCTTGACGTTGTGATTAATAAAGTTGATGAATTATTTATTTTTGGACAACGAAAAATTATATTTACTTTTGCCTGATTATACCCTTCATAATCCTTATGTTGCCTTTCGATTTTTTCAGCAAACCCTATTTAAGTTGGTTAATACCTAACTATTGTATAACTTACCTGTAAGTTATAAAAAACTATCCGCCCTAGCTTAGATCCGATGATCTAAAATTAGGGCGGTCTAGCGGGTCTTCAGGTTGTAACCAGACTGCCGGAAGGAACTCCGACTTTTAGCTTATTTAAGTTGAGCTAACTTAGTACCTCAAATTAAATTAGGCTAGCTACTAGAGAACAGCCCCGGCACACAGCCGGCTAACTACAACCTGATGACCCATGCTTATACTACTATCTATCATGGGCATCACCTCCTTGTTGCCTAAACGGTCTTAGTCTCAAAAAGGCAGAACTAACAAGCTCTGATCCAGTAACTAGATATAATCATAACACATAAAATTATTTTGGCAAGAATTTTAGTCACCCATTATTAGCTACCAGTCCCATGTTCACTTTTTAGTGATCAAAAAACCCCAGACCTTTAGCCTGGGGGAAGATTAATTAACAACGATGAATGTTAAAAAATGTGATTAACTCGTCTTCAGATTAGAGAGCGTTACCACGTGGTAATACTTCTTCAGGGAATATAAAGTTCTGGTGGGGTTGATCTTTAGGTGCCATCCAAGCACGGATACCTTCGTTCAACAAAATGTTTTTGGTATAGAAGGTTTCAAATTCTGGATCTTCTGCTGCCCGTAATTCTTGAGAAACGAAGTCATAAGCACGTAGGTTTAATGCTAAACCAACGATACCTACTGAACTCATCCACAAGCCTGTTACGGGTACGAATAACATGAAGAAGTGTAACCAACGTTTGTTGGAGAAAGCAATCCCGAAAATCTGTGACCAGAAACGGTTTGCTGTCACCATTGAGTAGGTTTCTTCTGCTTGGGTAGGATTGAACGCTGGAGTTTAGCAGCGCTAAACCCCTACCCAACACTTGATTAATAGGTAAAACTAGAATTAATTACAGCCAGAAATCAAGTATTTTAGTGAAAGCATATCATGATCAATTTGTATAGTGCGTAAGTTCTAAATACTTACGTATTTTAACGAAACGTTGGGGTTTGAGATTGCTTCCTTTTGTCGCAATGACAGTATTTAAAGTAGATTTTGTGTAAGCTTTGTTTAACTAAAAGTTGCTAATAACCAACGACTAATTGCACCATCATCTTCAGTTTGTGATTTTTGCAAGGGTTCTTCAACTAAATCTATTTCTAAACCTGGTAAAACTAAAGATTCTCGAATAGATGTACTTCCATTTGTTGATAAAGACGATGCAATTACTTGACTTCTATTTACATCAACAACCCAATATTCTTTCACACCTAATCGTTGATAAAGTTTTTGTTTACGGGTAGTATCATCCTCTAAAGAAGAAGCAGCAATTTCTACAACTAAAGTAGGTGAATCTATTTGTTCTAGATTAATTGTAGCATTATTTCGTGGTGGTAATTTTATATTTTTACCAATATAGAAAGCAATATCAGGTTGAGATTCGCGTACTCCAATTTTTCTAAAACTGGTGTTAGTAAATTCTTTGATGGGAATATTGTTAATCGCTGCATATAAAATAATTAAGGTAGAGACAATAGAATTATCTTGTCCATGTGCAGAACCTATTGGTAGCATTTCAATCCTCATGTAACCTTGATCATAATAAAACCTTCCATTTGCTAAAGTTGGATCATCAGCAAAAGTGATAAAATCTTCCCAGCTTGCTTCTACCCAGGTATCAGTGGGAACGGTTGTGATAATTGGGGGAGAATTGATCATAATTCAAGGTGTGAATACTGTTATTATTTTAATACCAAACTAATAAAAAATAAAATTTATTGTACTTAGTCAGTAAGATTGCTTCCTTACGTCGCAATGACAGTATCATTAGGTATTGTAGGGTTTGTTAAAACGGAGTTACTAACGCACCATTTAACATTTTGGATTATTGCACCACAAATAAATCTTCCCAACTATTCCCCTAAAATTAAAAAAATAATTACACAAATATATCATTTTCCATTATTAAAAATCTTCCGTTCCCTCGCCAAACTTATCCCCCAATCTCTACGAAGAGAAATTATAATTGTAATTTGGATTTTAGCATCATTATTTTGGTTAGGAAGATTACAAGGTACAGCAGATGCTTATCGGGATGCCGTTAATAATACTTCCACTAGACCAATAATTACCCTTGTCACTGCCAAAGATAAACTACCTTTAGGACGGAATTTAGATGATTTATTAACCGATCCTGACCTTAAAGATTCTCATATTATCGGCAACGTCGAACAGTTTAAAAATATCATTGGCCAAGAAACAAATGATCTAACAAATCCGCAACAACCAATTGTCTGGCGATTATTAATTGAAAGTAGTAATTGGGTTTATTTATTTCCATCCATGCCACCTAACGCAAAGTTTAATCAACGTCCTCCAGTCTTAGCAATTAATACCAGTGATGGTGGAGTACAATTGTTAATTCTGAGTCGTCCTGATGTAAATTAATTTTAGTCTTCATCAATTCAGGACTCACACAAAATATCTCTCAAAATCTCATTCCTCTGCGTTCTCTGCGTCTCTGCGGTTCGATTATTCTATAGCTTGTGCGTAAGTCCTATAATTTTGGTTTCCGTGGTATTTAACTTAACACAGATAAAGGTTTTTAAAGTAAAGGTGTAACAAAAGTGACTTTTCATTTCTTGACTTGACAATCACCTTTGTTACCTTCCTTTTTATTTAGGGTTTCAGCCGAAGTTAACATCAATTAGTATTGCTAAACCCCCATCATAACCTTTGATCTTGTAGCTTACTTGATATTAGCTCTAGCGTCCCTAACAGCCGCAATAAAAAAAAGTACAGTCAGGGGAATGCTTAAAGCTAATATGATGCTGGTAGTTTGGACACCAAAATCTGGTTCTCCAGAACTAAGTTCAAATACAGAACCAACAGCAGCGATCGCTGTTACACAACAAATACCTAAAAATAGACCACTTTTTGGAGTTAAATACACTACTAAACCACCCTATCCTACTGGTTTTACTGCCTGATACGAGAAGCCATTTTTAGATAACTCCTGCGCTAAAGTCAAGGAATTTTCCACACGATCTACAAATACTACACCATTGAGATGATCCATTTCATGCAAGATACATCTTGCTAACAAGTCACCAGTTTTTAATCTTTGTGGGCGGCCATATTCATCTTTGTAAGCAACTTCTATAGTTGTTGGACGCTTAACATCTAAATAAACTTGGGGGATACTTAAACAACCTTCCTGAGCAACACAAAGCTCATTACTAACCTGCTTGATAACCGGATTAATTAATACAAGTGGAGGTGCTTCTGGGTTATCTGGTTCACAATCAATGACAATGAGTTGTTTATGAACTCCGACTTGAGGTGCAGCCAAACCAATACCGTCTTCGCTGTACATAGTTTGCAGCATCTCCCGCACCAATTGGCGAAGTTCATCATCTATTTTAGTCACGCGCTTGGCAGGTTGACGCAACACACGATCACCTAAATAATGAAGCTTCAAAGGTGGATTTTTTAACTTTTTCTTCTCTACAGCAATATCAGAAGGCATGATTTTTTGAGCTTGATGATGAATATCTAACTAAATATAATTCTATCGTTACTTGACAGGGAACTGAAGAAGATGAATACAGGGGATGATGGGGCAAAATGGGGAGTATGTCCAGAATTCCTCATGATTAATACTAATAACTAATGGCTAGTATGTTGAAATTTTTTACTAAACTTGATTATCTTCTCAAAGAAACTGGCCTCGGTTTGCTGCGGGGAGGATGGATGAATTGGGCTGCTGTCAGCACCATGACAGTTTTACTGTTCTTATTTGGACTCAGTTTACAAACTTCCTGGCAAGTAGAATCACTTCTCAATCAATTTGGCAATCAATTAGAGTTATCAGTATATTTAGAATCCGGTGTACAAGCAGCAAGTCTGCAACCAGCAGTAGAAGAAATTCCTAATATTGGCCGAGTAGAAATTATTACTAAAGATCAGGCTTGGAGTAAACTAGTTCAAGAATTAGGATTAACAGATATTGAAGGAGCAAACCAACAATTAGGTGGAAATCCTCTAGTAGACGAAATCAGAGTAAAAGCAAAAAATCCTGATGTTGTGATTGATTTAGCCACACAATTAGCCAAAATACCCGGTGTTGATGTAGTGCAATATGTGGATGAAGCGGTAAAAAGGATTGCTCAGTTACATCGTGGTTTAAATTGGTTGACTTTTAATGTGACAGCAATTTTAACTTTAACAGCGATCGCTGTAACCACAACTACCATTCGTCTTATTGTTATGGCACGTCGCCGGGAAATTGAAATTATGCAATTGGTAGGTGCAACTAGGATTTGGATTTACCTACCATTCATTTTACAAGGTATTTCCTTTGGTGTATTAGGTGGAGCGATCGCCTGGAGTTTTATTTCTGTAACTCAGCAATTTATCAACCGTCTACTAGCTAATCAACCAGACTTTATCCAGTTTATCAGTAATGGTTTACATTTAACCGTCATGCAAACTTTACTGTTACCTCTCATTCTCCTGGGTTTTGGCGCAACAGTCGGTTTATTGGGTAGTTTATTTGCTGTGCGTCGTTTTGCTCATAAATAGCAGTTGTCAGTTATCAGTTGTCAGTTATCAGTTATCAGTTAGCAGTTAGCAGTTAGCAGTTATCAGTTATCAGTTATTAGTTGTCAGTTGTTGCTATTCACTGTTTACTGTTCACTGTTCACTGTTCACCAATCACCAATTACCAATCAAAACGAACATGGAAATTTCATAGCCTGTGCAAGTAAAGTTTCATATTCTTGATGACTCACATAATAAGCTCCAAACCTGGCTAAATGAGGATTCATCATTTGTGCATCAAACAGCAAAAATTTCCTCTGACGTAATCTTTCCACTAGCTTAACCATAGCAACTTTAGAGCCTTCAGAAATGTTGTAAAACATTGATTCCCCAATAAAAGCACCCGCAATGACAATTCCTAAAATTCCCCCAGCAAGTTGATCACCTTCCCAAGTTTCAAAACTATAGGCATAACCACTTTCATTTAACAGGTAATAAATTTTTTTTAATTCTGGGGAAATCCAAGTAGTTTCACGGTTGGCACAGCCTTCGACAACTGACCTAAAATCCCTATTAATAGCTACTGTAAATCTTTCTTGGTTTAAAACCCGTTTTAATGATTTAGGATAACGAAATCTTTCATCTAAAGGAATCAAAGTTCTTTGTTTGCTTCCGTACCATCTCAAATGATCATACTCATCAGCCATCAGAAAATAGCCTTGAGCATAACCTCCAATAATAGCAGCAACATCATATTTCATAGTTTGTAAAAATCATGATAAAAAATCCAAAGGATTGCATTTACCAGTTTTTGGTTGGGATAATGCACTTTTGTCGTACCATACTGAACCAAAATGTTGACTTTGACTATTTCAGATCACATCTTCAACACTTAAAATTCAAAATGGCACAAAATTACCCTGGTAAAAAAATCTATTGAAGATATACAAATATGACTGAGCCAATTCCACCAATTACTCTACCACCTGCTGACAATCCTCAATTAGAAGGAGAATGGTTACAAAAACAACTACTAATTTGGCTAAATACGGAATTTATTCCTGAACCAGTTAACTCGACAATTGCCCAACGTGCAGCGCAAATTTTTATTCGACAACGCATGGAAGGTGAAAATGACTTAGGATCTTTGGTAATTGCCATTGTCACAGAGATGCAAGCATTCGATTTTTCTAAGAGCTTTTATGGAGAATTTGCGATCGCCAACGCTGTTAGCGATCTACTTTTAGACAGCTTGGGAATTGATCGTTGTTGTGGACAATAATAATTTTTGTAGTTATCAGTTATCAGTTATCAGTTATCAGACTACTTGGGGCTGGCTGAATTAATCAACAAACATTGTGGGTAAATAGTTTTAGTACTTGTTTTAGCACTTGTCAACAACAGTACATTTCTATTGACTCAAGATTATTCTTCACTATGTTCACAACAATAATTTTTCTGCAACCCCTATTTACTGATTACTGATTACTGTTCACTGATCACTGATTATTAACTACCAACTAGATTTAACAACCCCTGGTAACAAACCTTGGTGCGCCCATTCCCGAAGAACGTTCCGAGATAGACCAAAATCACGGTAAACTCCTCTAGGACGACCAGTCACCCAGCAGCGGTTTTGACGACGACTTGGTGAACTGTTGCGAGGCAATTGTTGAATTTTACGATGTACCTCTAGTTTGTCTAGGGGAGATTCTGCTAGCCTAAACTCTTCTAAAAGTGCTTCTCTTTTTGCAGCGTACTTTTGTGCTAACTTAGCGCGTTTCTTTTCGCGCTCAATCATACTCTTTTTGGCCATAAATAAAATTATTGATGTACTAAAAGACAGCATTTCCCATCATACAATATTCATTACATTATATAAAAAAACAGAAATGAAAGTGAAAAAATTAAAGTGAAAACCATCAACCTAGTACCCAATCATCCTAACTTTCGCTAAATTAGAAATAAGTACACGGAAGGAAATAGTCAATGTCAGCACAACTGTTACTGGTAGATGATGAACCAGGTTTAAGAGAAGCCGTTAAAGAATATTTACAGGAAAGTGGCTTCAGTGTTCAAGTTGCCAGTAACGCCAGTGAAGCTTGGGAATTAATGCAGCAAAATACACCTGATTTAGTCATCTCCGATATCATGATGCCCCAGGTAGATGGGTATCAGTTCCTCAAACAGCTGCGAGATGACCAACGTTTTCAAGCTTTACCAGTCATATTTTTAACTGCCAAAGGCATGACAGGCGATCGCATCCAGGGGTATCAAGCCGGAGTAGATGCTTATTTACCCAAACCTTTTGATCCTGATGAATTGATCGCCATAGTGGAGAACTTACTATCTCGACGAGCGGCTCAAGTTCCAGCCGTAGGTGAAGATAGCGAAAACATGGACATAGCCAAACTAGCTCATGAAATTGGCAAGCTCAAAGACTTATTAAGTCCCAGAACAACCATTTCTCAATCTCCACCCCCATTCAAAATAGACTTAACTCCCAGAGAGCAAAGCGTTTTGAATTTGGTAGCACAAGGCTTAATGAATAAAGAAATTGCTCGTCGTTTAGAAACCAGCGTTCGCAACGTAGAAAAATACGTGAGCCGATTATTCAGTAAAACTGGCACAAACAGTCGTACAGAACTAGTACGTTTTGCTTTAGAGCATGGTCTAGCTCAGTAGCAATACGCTGTATACGCTGTATATGCTGATAATTAAAAATCAAAAATTGGTAAAATGCACCTGGAAAAAATTTATGGCTCTCTTAAACTTCAGCAATTGGTTCAATTAATTGACAGAGAATATAGAACCCTAGCTGGTTTCATACTGACAAGAAAATAAAGATATGATCGCCCAGTCCCAAATTTTTAATAGATAATAGACAACTACTATCAAAATATACTTAATTTTGGTGATAGAGCAACATAGACTAACTAATGTAGATGCCTACTTGAACTTCCCATGAATGGATTTTCAATGGTTTTGTAAGATAATGTTATGCAAACTCAATCTTCATTAAACCTTGACATTTTGAGGTAAGCCAGTAGACTAAGCACTTATTAATACTCACAACCAAGCCGTTAACTATTGGTTGCTATCAGCAAAGTTTCTTAACCGCATAAGTTGTCTTCTCATTTGCGGTGAGGCTTTAAATTCAGAAACTTCCTGTGCTTTTACAGAAGCCTGTAAAGTTTCTAAAAAATCATCATTTCCCTCAGTTAGTGCGTCTAGGAGGACTTGTAGCAGTTGTTCGCGATCGCCCAACAGACTTTTTTCCTCAATTAAACGGAACTTGAGATGTATTTCACACTCATAAACACCTACTTCGAGATTATTGGTTGGACGCGGTAATGCTTTGGAGTTCATAGTTTTGAGGATTCCTTCTACTTGGTGTTTATACAGGTGAGGAAGCAAAATATCCAGAAAAAAATTTCTTTATATTTCCTTTAAATACAAAGAAATCCGAGAATATAAGACTGTTTCCCCATCAATATAGTTTCGTCCCATTTTTTACTACCCCTTTTTTTCACAATCTGATTTTGCTGCTAAGAATTGAATGGAATAATTCTGTCATAGTTATGGCATATTCTCAGTCATAAACTATTATTCAATTTTTAGGATTCCATGCAATAAAGTTTCTGTGATAACTTTTCTAACCTTTTTCAAAGTTTTTACATCAACTTTATATAAACGTCAATAACCGTCATATACTTTACAACAAATACAAGAATTTTTCTAGCATTATTACTTAGTACCTTGTTTTAAATGACTCTTGTATTAATACCATATATTAATATCTTGATATATATATTTAGAGCCATAAATTTTTCTATCTTGTTAATTTTTTCACCAGTATCTGCATGAAATCAGAATTAATGGTGATTGGTGACTAGTGATTGGTGACTAGTGATTGGTGATTGGTGATTGGTGATTGGTGATTGGTTAACAGTGACAACTGATAACTGATAACTGATAACTGATAACTGATAATTAGGGTCGGCAACAAAAAGTTAGTTATTTGTGAACACTAAGGAACAGGGAACAGGGAACAGGGATTTTTATTTATTTCCAAAATATCCAATTAATTTTGCTCAGGTACTGATTTGAAGTAGATTTTGCGTAAATCCTGTTTATGTAAGCAGACATAAAATGCCAGGTTTTTGAATTGCCATGTCATAAAAGCTGGCATTTTTAAATTTAAAATTGCCTCAACCCGTCTCCTTGCAATGTTTGCACATTTATTCAGCATACTCTATCTAGTTGATTCTTGTAGATCAGAACGCACATAAAAGCCACAGAAGAGACAGAAAACACAAATTTGCCAGAAATAATTACTAAAACTAGAGAAACAGTTAAAATTATGGCAGTGTAACTCACCAAAATCTTACACATTTTTATGGATAACCCGACCCTACTCAAGTCTACAACCAGACACATTCGCATTTTTGCAGCGGAAATGCACAAAGATGAATTAGTTCCAAGTGATCAAGTCTTAACATTAGATATTGACCCAGACAATGAATTTAACTGGAATGAAGACTCTTTGCAAAAAGTGTATCGCAAATTTGATGAACTGGTAGAAGCTTCCAGCGGACTAGACCTGACAGACTATAACTTACGTAGAATTGGGTCAGATTTAGAGCATTTTTTGCGATCGCTATTACAAAAAGGCGAAATTAGTTACAATCTCTCCAGTCGAGTCACAAATTACAGCATGGGAGTACCTCAAGTTGTAAACACTGACTAATCAAGCGAGATAATTTGGTGATTAACAGACTGATCACTCAACCCATAACAACATAACTCATCAGCTTCAGGGGTATGGCAAAACCAGCCCCTAAATAGGGGTTGCTGTAAGTGTTGCTTGCCGTTAGGTGTAAAAGCCTTGCCGTGGAGACTCAGAGGCAGGGTGCAGGGTGTAGGGAGCAGGGAGAGAATTAACAACCAGGGTTTGCTGGAAAAAATGTTTCAGTGAAGGCTGGATACAGGGTGCTGATAGTAGATAAAATTGATAGAGATTTTAAAACAGTAACTATGTGCAATTAATTTTGCGTAAATACTCATATACGAGTAATTAAAACTAAACTAGAAAAAATAATTGGTGACTAAAAAAGCGGATCGATATTTGCAGAGTGGGAGAAGTTATGATGTTGAAGAAAAAAACATGAGCGGAACTTATTACCGCAACCCATCCTGTTGTCATAAATTGCTAATCGCTGATCGGTGCGAAAAATATGGAAAATGACGCGGCAACCCTTTACTGCCCAAATGAATATTGTCAAACGGCCAACCCTTTGACAAACAAATTTTGCCAGCAATGCTCCACATCCTTACCAAAAAATTACTTATGGGTGGTGGGAAATAACTTCAGCCTGGGTAGTCCTGGAGAAACTATTGCCGATCGTTATTTGGTCATTGATAAATCAATCATTCTTGACCTTAAACCAGGGTTACTACCCCAAATTCCTGAACTAGATAAATTAGAAACAATCAAAGCTTACCTTAAACTTATTCCATATCGCTTGCACATACCTCAAGTATACGGAATATTATCCTTAGATAGACAATCACAATCAGAAATATTACTACTTGAAAAACCTGCCATATTGGTGAGTGATTCATTTACCCAAGTAAATATCTGTGAAGATTTACTCACCGCTTGGAGTCAAGCCTCATCCATACGGCAAATGAATTGGTTATGGCAAATTGCCCATCTATGGCAACCAATGCTGACAGAAGGCGTAGCAACCAGTTTATTAGATCCCTATTTAATCCGAGTAGAAGGGTCATTAATCAAATTACTAGAATTACGTTTTGATGGTGAACAGTCTGCCCAATTGTCACAACTAGGAGAATTTTGGCAACAGCTAATCCAAAATGCTAAACCTGCCATAGCTGAATTCCTGACACAAGTTACTCATGCCCTCATCAAAGAACACATATTTTCCACAGAGCAGTTAATTACAGTTTTGGATCAAGGGTTAACTTCTCTAACAACAACATCACCAGGACAAAATTCCCTCACCCAAAATACAACAATTACGATTATCACCCAAACTGATACAGGCCCCAGTCGTCAACGCAATGAAGATGCCTGTTACCCACCAAGTGGTTTTTTGTTGAGTAAACCACCCTATAGTCACGCATTAGCGATTGTTTGTGATGGTATTGGTGGTCATGAGGGCGGTAACATAGCCTCAAATTTAGCAATTGAAACAATTCAACAGCGGGCAATTGAACTAACTTCTGTTCCCTACGAAAACATAGATCCAATCACTCTGCTCGGTGATTTAGAACAGGCTGTAGCATTAGTAAATGATAAAATCAGCCAGCGTAATGATGCAGAAAATCGCCAAGGTAGACAAAGAATGGGAACAACCTTGGTAATGGCTTTACCCATAGCCCATGAAATTTATATCACCCATATTGGTGATAGTCGTGCTTATTGGATTACACGTCAAAGTTGCAATCAAATCACCTTAGATGATGATGTTGCCTCCCGTGAAGTACGATTGGGCTATGCAGTTTACCGTGAAGCTTTACAACATAGTGGTTCTGGCTCTCTAGTCCAAGCCTTGGGTATGAGTAAAAGTGGCTCGTTACATCCCACTGCTCAAAGATTTATCATTGATGAAGATGCCATCTTTTTACTTACTTCCGATGGTTTAAGTGATTTCGAACGCATAGAAGAATGTTGGGACACAGAAATATTACCAATTATGACTGGTGAGGCAAATCTGCCAGATGTGGCTACCCGGTTGATAGAAATAGCTAACACTAGGAATGGCCATGATAATGTCACCATTGCCTTAGTACATTGCCAAGTCAAATACATTGAGCCAGATATAAAAATCAAAGCAGAAATTCCAGATATATCCACCAGTAGAACAGTTAATTTGACTCATCAAACTGGTGACGATACAAACATACCAAGTAATACTCAACAAAATACCCAAGTACTTGCAGATACCCAGCCCCGATTAGGGAGCAAATTCTGGTTAGTACTGCTCATCATTTTAGGATTGCTGTTTAGTTCTGCTTACCTCGCTTACTTATACAAATATAATACAATACCACCAACTAACACTGAACCAACACCAACTACTACTTCTACACCTACTGTGGAAGAGGAACAAGAAAACCCCGATGAAAATAACCAACCACCTACCTCCCCCACCAATCCAACTCCAGAAAATTAGTGATTTTAATCGCCATGATGGGATATGATAATGCAGATGAAAAACAACAACATCCAATCAATTCCTCGGTAAAATTTATCTGTTAGTTATTAGAATTTAGTTTTTACGAATCCATGTCCTGCCTAAATGTGGCGATCGCTCGTCTAGTCAACACTGGCCCAGATAATTTCGCCATTTGGGTGGTAAAAGCTCCCTACCCTAGTGGTTATGTGTTGTGTGACTGTGTTTTTTCTCCTGAACTGAGTCAAGTGTGGCAAGATTGGCAACAAATGTTTGCTGGTAACATTCCCCTTGATATTGCTTCATTGACAAGTTCATCAACAATCAATCAATTACCAGCAGATTTAAACCAGATTGTCCCTACAACAAGTCCCTACACAAGTCGGTTGATGCAGTATCTGGGTATTAGTCTATGGCGCTGGGTTTTTAATGGGCCAATTTTAGGCAGCTTGGAACGTAGTCGTGGTATAGCTATGGGTCAGAATACTCGCTTACGTCTAAGATTGGAAATTCGTGATCCTGATTTGATTGCTCTTCCCTGGGAAATTATGCAAAGAGAGCCAGGGCAGTCAGCTATTTCTCTATCTCAAGATATTTTATTCAGTCGGACTACCAGTGAAGTTGAACCTTTAAATAATTTACGAGCTGATTTGGCTTTAAATGTCTTGTTGGTTTTGGGTCATGATGACGATCTAGAACTAGAAAAAGAGGCTTCCATTCTGGAAAAAATCTTGTCAGAATGTCACTTAGCCCATCAACATACAGTTGCTGCTTGTATGGTAAAAACTCTATTACAACCCACTCCCCAAGAGTTAATCCAAGAGTTAGAAACCAGAGCCTACAATGTATTTTTTTACGCCGGTCATGGAATGCCAGCTGCGGATGGAGGGATGTTATCCCTGGCAGAAAATATCACTCTCAATGGCATAGAGTTAGCCCAAGTGTTAACTCGTACAGGGGTAAAACTAGGTGTATTTAATGCCTGTTGGGGAGCGCAACCAGCAGCGATCAATCAGCAAGCTATTCCTGCTAGTAGCCTAGCTGAAGTGCTGATTCGCCACGGTGTACCTGCTGTATTAGCAATGCGAGATGAAATCGCTGATCAAGAAAGCCATAGTTTTATTCAAGTTTTTGCCGAAGCTTTGCGATCACACAAACCAATTGATGAAGCTGTGGCAGTTGCTAGACAAGAATTATTAACAGTTTATAAATTTAATCAACCAGCTTGGACACTACCGGTTCTCTACTTACATCCGGATTTTAATGGTGATTTAATTAAAACAGTAGAAGAAGGAATTACGGAACTACCTGATACTGCTATCTCCGGTATAATTTTCCCTACCACTAAAGCATCCTTACGATCACTGTCTCCAGAGGGTAAAACTTGGTTTTTACGTTCTGGTGTAACTCGTATTGGCCGCACAAAAGATAATGATATTATCATTCCTGAATTGTATGTTTCTAAACGTCATGCAGAAATTCTCTGTCGTAATGTTATTAGTGATTCTGAATCTTCTCCTAGCTACTATTTACAAGACTTTTCCACCTACGGTACAACCTGGTGTTTAGGTGCAAATGGTTGGCAACAAGTTCTCCGGGAAGAAGTTCCTTTAACATCAGGCATGAAATTAAAATTTGGGAGTGCAAAAGCCGAAACTTGGGAGTTTGTAATTGAAGAACCTTTAACAGAGGATCTCTAACCGAGTTGATATATATTATGAGGAAATTACTGATTCTTAATTACTAATCTACAACTACTAAATTATCCATAATACTCAGATTTAGTTTTGCGGAAATTTGTATCTCTTAGTTGTAGGAGTCAACAAGGTTCATCAAAGTCGTCAATGTAATTAATTTTGAGGTGAAATAATGATCAATCAAATAAATGGTTTAAATGAATGTCAAGTTTCTCCGTCTTCTGTAGAGTTAGATTTCTTAGCAACTTTACTAGAAGCAGAAGATCAAACCTATCCTTGGAATCCAGCAGATCAAGAATCAGATGCTTATTTTCTACAATTGGAGGAGCAATTTGCTTGTGATGATTTACTAGAACAAGAATTAGCCGGGCGATCGCATGATTTCTATCAGAATTTGGATACAATCTGGACTCACTTATCCTCTAACAAAGACCAGGATGAAAAACCATCTAAAAGCATCAAGGTATCTTTAAATGAAGTCTTAGGATCAGTTATTCCCAGCAACTGGTTAAACACCATCGCTGAAAAAGCAGCAGAAATAGCCAGTACAGAAAGTTCGGTTAGTGAGAAGTTGGTAGAATGTGTCCAATGTTTACTGCCACATTGGGAAGCAGATGATTTATTAGTCTTGGCTCGCCCTTACGCGTTTTCAATGAGAAGTAATGAACAGCAAAATCTAGTAAGTATTATCAACAATATTGAAGATCGTGAATGGACAAGTCTCTCAGAAATAGAACAGGCAAAAGTGAGTTTAGCGATTGCCAACTACTCATTCAAGCAACTGTCCAGCTTAGAGGCATAATCTTAATTTAATATTTTAATATCCAATTAGGAATTCAATCCCCAGCGCTTAATCACTAATGATGTTGGCGTAGTTCTTCTGTGTCGTGAAAACCTTGGCTGGATATTTTTGCCTAACATAGCAGAAGGTAACAGTGAAATTCTTGAGCTTAGTTAGTCTAGGATTAAGTAGTCGTACAAAATAAATTTCATCATTAGGAGAACGGATAACAGGTAAGAAATACCGCCAGTTATGTTTTCAATCAATAGTGTGCAATTAATTTTGCTTAGGTACTTAATAAAATCCTCACTATCTTAGCTACAGCCAAAGAATTTTTCACCATAAGCTATAGATACTCTAGCCAAAATCATTACGTCATCTATCCTGAGACAGATCAGATAACAACTAAAAAAAGTAACTTATTTAGGTTCAAGAAAACGAGTAGCGAAATTTTGAGATCGTGTTGGTGATAATACCCGTGCTTTGAGAATAGCAGCCATCAAGAAGGCATAAGATAAAACACCAACGACAACTAATAACAAAGCATTAATAGAACCAGTAGCATTCCAAAGAGCATGAAGGGCAGAAGCACTTAAATAACCCACAGTCAGAATTTGCCAGCCCATAGAAGGCTTGAGGACAGCTAAACCAATAAAATACCCCAAATATCCACTGTAAGCCATATGTCCAGCCACAGAGCCTAAAATCCTGGGAATTAGTAGTTGTAAACCCACCAACTGACCAGCACCTATTCCTGACTGTTGGGTGACATTCTGCGTAATAACCGGTACATATTGACCAAGAGTTTCCAGTAAAGTAAAACCTACAGCAGAAGCAGTTCCTAACAAAATACCATCCAAAGGTTCCCAAACCCCAATTTTTTCACGCCAAGGTGATCGTACAGAGTTACCAACAAAATAAGCCACAAAGATAGGTATAGCCTTGAGAAACTCTTCCATTAAACCCGCACCAAAAAACATCCTTACTAATAATTCAGTAAAGGTAATAGAATCTTGGGAGACAGGCAAACTACCTGGTAGAAGAACACGAAATACAAAAATAAAAAAATCTAATAAAGGACTGAGCAAAATTAACATCGTACTCACAGCCATAGCAATGAGTACCCACCAAGGCTTTTGTTTGCCACATAGTTGATAAACAAAGTAATAAGCAGCAGAGGCAATATAAGATCCGACAATTACCTGGTTTGCTTGGGGATGACCTACAGTGGCAAACATTAACACAACAAAAATAACTGTTAATATACCTGGAATTAAATAGGCTTTACGAGTTAAATCCTTACCTGTAGAAATAATGGGAAACAACTGTGTAAAACTAACTGAGTCATGGTGTTGTTGACTATTAACCTCCACACGAGGAGCAATTACTGTTCCTTGGTTGGCTGATACTACTGTTGGTTGGGGAACAAATTCATATTCAAAAATAAACTGTGGCCCATCTGTACCCAAAGAAATGCGATCGCCGTGGTGTAGTTCTTGGGAACTTTGTAAAACTTGACCATTTAAAAAGGTGCCATTGGCACTGTTTAAATCACATATGATCCAGCTAAACTGACCATCTGGTGATATAGACAGGGGACGAATCACCGCATGACGACGGGATACCATCCGGTACATGATGGCATCCAAAACAACTTGACAGCTGGTGTCGCGTCCAATCACCATCTCTTGATTAGGAGGTAGAGAATAGCGAGATTCTGTACTAGAAGTTAAGACATTACTAGACACTAGCCGCAGAAATGCTTTATGTCTTGCGTTTTTGCCTGTCATCGAGTTAGAGAGTGGGTTTAAGGAAATTTCATGGCTTACGCCAAGCTATCAAAGGTTAAGCTGGTAGACTCAACATAGTTATATTCAACAAATTACTGATGAATCGGTTAAGTCTGAAAGTAGATTAATAGAAAATAGGTAAATCAAGATCATAACTCCTAAACCTAAAATTCTCACATTTGCACCTGATTGACAAAGCTTGCTCTTTTACTGAAATTAACAGCCGCACCATTGATAAATACACTATAGCTTTACTAACTGTGGGTTTACTCCTATTTCCATCCAAAAAACACTAAATTTATAGTAATTCAGTGACAGAATATTGTTTGATTGTAATTTTTCAACTTTTCACTTAGTTAATTTTTACAGGATTGGCATATCTCTGGCTAAGTAGATGAGTCAAATTCTGCCTCATTTCCGATGTTAATTCAGCGTTCTAGGATTTTTTGCCTGTTAGGTACTAAAGAATCATTTTATCTTTCTATTCTCTTTGTGCTACTTCTAATCACAAAATAACTGATTGCTAGAGAAATGATAGAAATTCCCAAACCAATCAATTCTATACCTTCGGTTGTCTTTAAATCCAGAATAATAATTTTTCTGCCGATAGCAATTAAGGCTGTCACTATCACTAATTCTACTTGTAAAACGTGTTTTCTGAGATAGGCAGTAATATTTTCTAAGAGTTCTAGGGCAATTAAGACATTCAGAAATAAACCAAATGCTTGAAATATCTTTTTGCGAAAAGCTTCACCTGATGAAAATATTAAGTCTCTAACTATAAATAATCCTAAATCCGCAATTGTTAAAAAAATAACTATTATCATCAATAAAGATAGAATTTTGGAAACTAATACTTCTATTTTTTCTAAAAAGAATTTAAAGTTATCATCACTGGTTATTTGTATAAATCTTTTGATTATTTTTTTCATTGATGTCACCCTGTACAACTTAATTATGTTAGCTAAATTAAGCATTGATTCATCAGCTAGCTGTCATCTATAGTAGAATCCAATAGACTACAGGCAGTAAAGAGGTGTTTAAGAAAATCGCTCCTACTGACTGCTAATAGCTGAATGCTACATTTAGCAGATTACCACTGTCAGGACAAAAGTTGATCAAGGAGTTGATAAGTAGTTATGCAAAATAAATTTCACAGTAGGGAGGGGGAACTCCCAGGGAACAGGTTAAAAATACAGCTAGTTCTATGTTTAATCAAGAAGTGCAATTAATTTTGCTTGTGTACTTCATTGTAACGGATGTAATTTGGGTAAATAGCTGGTGTCAAGACAGTTGAGAAGGGTAACTAAGCTATTGTGCATTTTAAATATAAAACAGCAAGTGAAAAGTCAAAATTTCAGAGAGTTTTCGGTATATTTTCCTCAACACCATCATATTCAATCTAGCTGTACAAAAACTTATTCACAGGAAGGTAAAGTTGTAGATATTAGACATTACTAAAATTTTGGTTTTACCAGAGATAAAATGTTGTTTTTTAGCACCTACATTATCAAAAATGAAAACAATTTTTTCAGGGAATATCCCAAATATATGAGTTTATTTTTTTCGTAACTTTTAGCCTCAAAAGGAAATGAAAGGAACTAACCACGAAGTAACGAAGAACACGAAGGTAAGAAGAGAGAAAAGGTTTTTTAGGTACTATTATGTATTTTTGCAAAATTGAGGTGATATCTTTTGCAACCAGGACTTATGCCAAATATCTCTTGTAACCCTCATTCCTCTGTGTTCTCTGTGCCTGGAGTGGTTCAATTATTTCATAGCTTGTGCTTAAGTCTTATAAACTTTATTTGATGTTTATAATTTCAGCAAACTTTGATAATGTAGTTAATTATTTCATAGTTTGTGTATTAGTTCTCATATCATTAATCAAGAAATAGGGTGAGATAGTCATTATCTGACTACTGAATACATTCTGAGTAATAATAAGCAATAGTAATAGGACTCACACAAAATACCTCTCCAAACCTCTTACCTTCGTGTTCTTCGCGTCCTTCGTGGTTCATTCTTCCGTCACTTCTGCGTAAGTCCTGAGTCAATCAAAAAATCAAAACCAAAATAGTATTTTTTATGAAACGTCGTCAATTCTCTAACTACATGGGTTTAAGTCTATTAGCAACCTGTTTTCCTGCTGTGATAGCAGCTTGTACATCTGACTCTAGCAATACTACTTCATCCATCGCAGAAACTACTACAACTAAAAGTGCTGCACAAGACTGGTACAAAGTTGGTACTGTGGCAGAATTAGACAAGACAGGACAAATATTAAGGGAAAATACACCTGTGGATACTGTGTTGGTAATTGGTACATCTCAAACGGCTGATCAAATTACTGCTGTTAACCCTACCTGTACTCATAAAGGTTGTACTGTGGTATGGAAATCTGATCAAGATAGTTTTGTCTGTCCTTGTCACAATGCAGTATTTACAACTGAGGGAACAGTCAAGGGTGGCCCAGCAGAAAAACCCCTGAAAACCTATTTAACAAAAATTGAAGGCGGTTCTGTATTGATCCTGCTAACGTAATTCGTAATTCGTAATGCTCCCTTCGGGAGAGCTTCGCTTACGTAATTTGTAATCACCAATCACCAATCACCAATCACCAATCACCAGTCACCTGTTAATGATTTTCTACATATATAACCATACCTTCACAAGCTAATAAAACATTAGAAAAAGCAGATTTTACCTCATTTTGAATATGATCTAGAAATTCATCATCATCGTCAGGATGGTGTTGAGAGATCACTAATTTTTTAGCCTTGGCCATTTGCGCTAAACTGACTGATGTTTTCCATAATAATTCTGCATATTCATGATTATTGCCAGTTGGTGGTGTATATGTAGCATTAGCAATTAATAAATCAACATCTTGAATCAGTGGTAAAATCTGATTCTGATCTTGTATATCTAGAATTTTATGTAAATCAGTTGTGTAGGCGACGCTGTAATCACCCCATGTCATACGGTAGCCAATTGATCTTTGATGTTTATTAATTAATGCGGTTGTAATTGTTACTTCACCTATATCTACTGTGTTACCAGGTATGATGTTATGAAATAATAACTCTGATTGCATTACCTGGAGAGGATAAGGAAAGTGGGGTTGTAGCATTTGATTACATAGGCACTGTTTGATGGATGCACCATTAGATGCAGCTGTACCATATACATGAAAACAATTTTCGCTCACAAATGCTGGGGCAAAAAATGGGAATCCTTGAATCCGATTTGATTGGGAGTTAGTAAAAAATAAATGGGATTCTACTGTTTCTTTTTGTTGCTGTAGTGCTTTTCCTAATACACGTAAGCCAGTACCTCCATCAAAAATCAAGTGTTGACCAGCTACGTATATTTCTACGCAGGCGGTGTTACTACCATAACGGCAAGTATGACTGTTTGGAGTCGGTGTTAAACCACGGACACCCCAGAATTTAACCCAAAACTCCCCGCTTGGGTGATGTAATGGAGGAGTTGATTGATTCTTGACGTAGCTTTGTGAATCAGGAGGCTCAAAATTTGACATTTTCCTTGAAATTAGAGCTTACTGAGCAGATCATCGTAGTTTCTTACTTCCTGCATCCGATTTTTTTCGTCCACAATGACGACGGTAGGAGAGTGATGTTTCCACTCTTCTGGTGTAAACTGCCCGTAAGTCATTATAATCAGGCGATCGCCGATTATACCTAAACGTGCTGCTGCTCCGTTCAACTCAATGTTTCCTGAGTTTGGTGGGGCTGGGATTGCATAAGTAATAAAACGCTGACCATTAGCATTATTCACTACTTGTACTTGCTCATAAGGTAAAATACCAGCTTTATCTAAGAGGAGTTGATCAATACTGATACTACCTACATAGTTGATGTTTGCCCCTGTGAGGGTACAGTTATGAATTTTAGCTAAAAGTAGGGTGCGTTGCATTGTCTTTTAGGTTGTTCTGTAACAACCAAGAATAGTTTATGTCTATTTAGTTTATGGATATTTATATAAATGGTAACATCCGTAACTGGTAATTGGTAACTGGTAATTGAGAAAAGACAAACAGCAAAAAGCAAAAGTTACTAAATTTGACCTTTATCTTTTAACTTTTGACTTGATTTATATCACCAGTCCCAATACCTATTATTGATTATTTCTTAGTAGCTGTTGTGAACTTTTCTACTAAAGGTAGAACTTTATCTACATTCTGCCAACCAAGAATTTCTGTCACTTTCTTTTCCAAATTTTTGTAGGAGCGGAAAAATTCAGCAATTTCATCTAAACGATGATCAGCTATGTCATCTAGGGATTTGACACTAGCATAGCGTGGATCTTTTACAGGAACGCAAAGAATTTTTTCATCGCGATCGCCACCATCTATCATTTCCAAATAACCGATAGGTCTAGCAGGAATAACACAACCGGGGAATGTTGGTTCATCCATGATTACCATGCCATCTAATGGATCGCCATCATCAGCTAAGGTATTAGGTATAAAACCGTAGTCATAGGGATATTTGACAGAAGAATAAAGTACGCGGTCTAAGGCAAAAGCGTTTAAATCCTTATCAAATTCGTATTTATTTTTACTCCCGCCGGGAATTTCTATCAATACGTTAACCACACCCTGTTCAGGTTGGGCAGGAATAAGAGATAAATCCACAGCTACACTCCTTCGCTAACATAACATTTTAGTAAATTTAGGCAGAACCGAGTTTAGTTCCCCGTGTAAGATTCTAAGGCAATTGTGGATCTGTTCCCAAAGTCTTTCTCTAAAAAGGGCAGATCCCCGATTGATTATCGAAACCGGGGATCTTGATCCTGTGGGATTAACCACACTTTTTTATCTGAGATTGTTCATAGTGTGAGTCATTTATAATTACTATGTCATAATTGAGTTTTTGAGGTATTAACACTTAATTTTCTACCTCCAGCTAAGTGATAGGTGTGAAGTTCCTGATATTCAACACCACTAGTTGAAGAAAAATGAGAAATGATAAATACAGGTAAGATCAAGGTTGTTAGTGCAATGATTGTTCCCAGTATATCTGCCAATGGTTGGGAGTATGCATCGGGAGGCTTGGCAGACTGGCTATTTGAATCCATAAAAAAATTCTGTGTGTTCCTATCACTTGTAGTTCTACACTCTCAAGGAGAGTATCAATCCTATTTTAGCTATTTTTCTCATCTCAATTAAAAACTAGCTCTGTGAAAATATTTATCCGGTTTATAAACTGGCACATTTTGTTGTTATACATGACTGTTTTGCTACAGATAAAATATCAATCAACTGAATTGTTTTCTACGTAGATAGTAACTTCAGTAGAGAATTTTTACATTTATCAGAGTTACTGTTTTTTGTGATCATTATCACAGTATTATTGAATGTACTGTGCTTCTCAGATAAATGTTTTCAACAGTTCTAACATCCCAGAATCCTAGCATATAGATGTACTGCTCAAGGGAGTTAATCGAGTTTTTGTGGTTAGGTGTCATCAAAATAAAACATTAGCTTAACCCCTGCTCAGATTATTTTTATGGCCAATCACTTAAATTTACATACACTCAAATTTACAGAAATTCCGGAAAATGAAGTATAAAAAACTTTACTCCACAGATCAGTCTGGGAGTAAATGTACTGTATTTGCACTCACTTGCAAGTAGTCAGTCGTGAACAATAAATACTTATCGCATACGTAAATAGCAAAAAAAAACCACTAAAAGCAGGTGTTTATTCTAGATTTTACGCCTTACTGTAAGCATTCATTGGTTCTTTAATAAAGCGGATATAAAGATGTTTGAAAGTAGATTTGATCACACGAGGCATAGCAAAATCAATTGGCATGAGTTTCTCCGGAAGTTGCCAATCTTGCACTTGCATAACATCAGGAGTTAAATGAGGAAAATCAATTTCATCTAACTGAGGACAAATACCTAGTCTTTGAGAAGCGGCAACAGTAGGAACTTTGCTAGGATTAACTTTGAGAACTTCTAAGACTGCTCTATCCAAAGCAAAGACATTTTCAGCAGCAGCTAAAAGTCCTAATTCACGGGGTTCTCCACCACTAGGACCATTACCTTCATGGCCAATGATACCATCTAAAATAGTCAAATTGGGGTTGATTGCCCTAGCAGTTTCCACTAACATTTCCCCAAAACGGTTAGCGTCTTTTCCTGCTTCTAAATGCCACCAAGCTTTCATTTTTCCAGGTACACAACCAAACAGATTTTTTACACCTAAAGTCATGGTTAATTGCATATGAGATTTAACTTTAGGGAGGTTGATAATTACATCTGCATCCATTGCTTCTTTGGATAATAACAGATGGTTAAAATTATCATTTACTGTTTGATAACGTTTACCGTGAAACTCAACAATAGGGATATTTAATTCTTCTGCAATTTGTAATAAACCATTAGCAGTTGCCACACCTTTAGCACTACCAAAAGCAGGACTATCTCCCAAAAATGGTTTACCACCAACTTCAATTACCATTTCAGCTACAGCACGGACTAATTCAGGGCGGGTTGTACATTCTTTTGTAGGACGAGAACCGGTTAATAAATTAGGTTTGAGGAGAACACGGTTGCCGGGTTTTACAAAAGCTGCTATTCCTCCTAAAGGTTCTAGGAGTGTAGTTAAGGATTCTCTTAAAGCTTGTTGTTCGTAGGATTTAGCCTGAATTAAACTAACGGATGGTTTTTGTGTCTGCATGATAAATTTATAATTGCGTTATTATATTACAATATAAACGATTTTTAAGTATCCAGCAGCTATCAGCTAAAATTTCCAAAATGGAATAGATTGAAAAATATTATGTTTTGTCAGAGGTAGAAAAAATGAAAACCTCAATTTCACCAACTCAAACAACAGAAATCATATATCCAGACAGTGATGGTAAACCAATAGCATATAATACCAAACAATTCAGATCGATTGTGACAATTCAAGATGGTTCATTTATTATTGATTAAAATCAGTGGGTTTAGCATTGCTAAACCCCTACAAAATAAATTATTAATTTGACAACGGAACGATAGAACTCATTTGTTCCAAATCTAAAACATTAGCTAATTCATCTTCCGTCATTAAACCCTTTTCCAAAACAATTTGACGCAGTGATTTTCCAGTTTCCAAAGATTCCTTCGCAACAGCAGCAGCATTCAAATAACCGATGTGTGTATTTAACGCTGTCACTAAAGCTAAACTTCCCTCAGCATAACCTAAACATCTTTCTTTGTTGGCAGTAATTCCTTGAATACAACTATTAGTTAAAGCCGAAATTGTATTCCCTAAAATCTCAATACTGTGAATTAAATTGTATGCAATTAATGGCATCATTACATTTAATTCTAACTGTCCCGCTTGTGCTGCCAGGGCGATCGCGTTATCATATCCCATAACCTGGAAACATACCATTGATGTCATCTCTGCCATGACAGGATTATACTTACCTGGCATAATTGAAGAACCTGGTTGGACTGGAGGTAGTTGAATTTCCTTAAATCCGGTTTTGGGTCCAGAGTCCATTAAACGCAGGTCATGGGAGATTTTAACCATATCCTGAGCTAAATTTCGCACCGCACCAGATACATTCACAAATGCACCCATACTTTGCATGGCGGCCATTAAATGGGATGCTGGTTCTAAAGGCATTTCTAACAATTGAGACAGTACCTCTACTACCCGTTTTCGGTATTCTGGGTGAGTGTTCATTCCTGTACCGGCTGCACTTCCACCTAAACCAAGAACCATTAAATCTCCAGAGGCGGTGTATAATCGGTTTTGATGTTCGCTGAGAATTTGCGCCCAAGCACGAAAGTTTTCACCCAAACGCACGGGTACAGCATCTTGTAAATGAGTTCTTCCTGATTTGACAATATCTTGAAATTCCACCGCTTTTGCTTCTAAGGTGGAAATGGCAATTTCTAAAGCGGGGTGCAGGGTTTGGGAAAGTGCTAATAAACCACCGATGCGGATGGCGGTAGGGATAACATCATTGGTAGACTGTCCATAGTTAACGTGATCATTCGGACTAACTTTTTTATAGTTACCTTTTTCCTCCCCCAGAATTTCTAAAGCGCGGTTAGAGAGAACTTCGTTAATGTTCATGTGGTGAGATGTTCCTGCACCTGCTTGGTAAACGTCAACGACGAACTGTTCACGGAGTTTACCGGCTAAAATTTCATCGGTTGCTTGAATGATAGCTTTGCTGATATCTGCGGGAATACAATTGAGTTCACCGTTAACTATCGCGGTTGCTTTTTTGATATATAAACCGGCGTTAACATAGGTGGGTAAAGGTTTTAAACCGCTGATGGGGAAATTTTCAATCGCACGTTGGGTTTGAATACCATAATAAACGTGGTTGGGAATTTGGCGATCGCCCATTGAGTCTCGTTCAATGCGAAAATCTGTATTAGTCATGGTTTGCTGTGGATGATTTCAAGATACAGATCATCCCATGTCAGGAGACTAAACGTCTATTTTGATAGTCATTTTTAGTTTAACGCAGATGGACGCAGATAAACGCAGATGCGGAAATATCTATTTTTTGAATTTTCATATAAACAAATATTGATAATAGTAAATTACGTATTTTCTGCCCAACTACAATTTAGAATTAATTTCTACAATCATTTCTCCTTGATGCAATTTTTCTAAAGCATCAGCTAAAGTAAGATATAGGAGTTTACGCAAGTTGTTATTAGTAACATTTCCACAAGTTAACTAAATAATTTGAGGAGGTGTACCCAAGGGATAAACCAAATCAATAAAATCACTGTCTTTAGTAATTTGAATACCAGATTTTTATTATATTAGGACTTACACACAAGCTATGGAATAATCGTTCGCATAGCGTGTCGAAGACATACCACTCCAGGTACAAAGAACACAGCGGTATGAGGAAAGAGATATTTTACGTAAGTCCTATATATTTGTAAATATCTGTGAATATTTGTTTAATAAAAAGTTAAAGTTATATCATCTCTGACTATTATATAAATGATTTTTCGCTTTATTCTAAAATATAGAAAATAAATTTTGGGAGTTTAAAAAATTATGGTTGCCACACCTGCACAAAAATTAAGTTTAGAGGAATTTTTACAACTACCAGAAACTAAACCTGCAAGTGAATATATTAATGGAGGAATAGATCAAAAACCCATGCCACAAGGTAAACATAGTACAATCCAAGGTGAATTAGTAACTACTGTTAATAGTGTAGTTAAACCTAAAAAAATCGCTCTTGCTTTTCCAGAATTAAGGTGTACATTTGGAGGACGTTCCATAGTTTTTGATATAGCTGTATTTGCATGGAATAGAATCCCTGTAGATGAAAAAGGAAATATTGCCAATGCTTTTAAAACCTATCCAGATTGGACAATTGAAATTATTTCTCCTGAACAAAGTATCACCAAACCTACAAAAAATATTTTACATTGTTTAAATCACGGAACTAGCTTAGGTTGGTTAATTATTCCCGAAGAATTTAATATAATTATTTATCTCCAAAATCAACAACCTATTTATTTATAAAACGAAACAGATATATTACCAGTTCCTGAATTAGCTAAAGACTTAAAATTGACATTAGGAGAATTATTTGATTGTTTAAAACTGCAATAGATCCCCGACTTCTGTTATATACTGGTCATGAAATTGTTTACTTAATCATAGAAGTCGGGGATCTGAAAGAATTAAAAATCAGAAAATAACCAACATTAAAACAATGAATATACCCAACACAATCACCTTTTCTCGACTCTTAGGAATCCCATTTTTATTATATGGTTTATATATTCCCACACCCCAAGCAAAATGGATATGTTTAACCATCTTTTTAATAGCAGCATTAACAGACTGGTTAGATGGATACTTAGCCAGAAAACTTAACCAAATTACAGACTTAGGAAAATTTCTTGATCCATTAGTAGATAAACTCTTGGTACTTGCACCATTATTAGTATTAGTAGAAATCGGCAAAATTCCAGCTTGGGGAGTATTTATCATCCTAGCACGAGAACTAGCGATCGCCGGATGGCGTGTCAACCAAACTACCATCAGCGGTGCAAACATTTGGGGGAAATTAAAAACAGTTAGTCAGATAATTGCGATCGCCCTACTCATAGCACCTTTATCATCAGCTTGGCAACTTCCCGCATTAATTTCCTTTTGGATTTCTGTAATTTTAACAATAATTTCTGGAGTTATCTATCTAATTCCAGTAAAAAGCAGTATCATTACTGAATAGGGTAAAATACGAAATTTTAATCAGAATCAGTACATACTTATTTATAAGATTTTCTGGTTCTTTCAACTTATAGTTAGAGCAGAAATTATGTCCATACAGAATTACGCATTTACCCCCAAAAAAATAGCTGTCAACCTTCTCACGGCTACACTGATGATATTGAGTGTATCAACCCATAGTCAAGCACAGTTAAACCCAGGATTTCAAGTTAGTGTAAGGTTTCCCAAAGTAGCTGATAGAGGAGCACCAAAAAGAACTGAAGGTTCTGGTGTTAGGGGTGGTTGTGATGCAGGAGACAAAGACTCAGTCAAATTAATGGCTATTGCACCTGATAATAATGTGATCACCAGTGTCAATCCTGATCCAACTATTTATGTTTATAGCAGCATTGTTAATAAACAAGTAGAATTTCAAGTTTTTGAATTAAACCCTGAAAAAGATATTGACACACAGAAATTTTCATTACCTAATAGCCCAGGTATAGTGAAAGTTAAACTACCAAAAACACTCCAATTAGCAGAAAATAAAATATACGGTTGGCGATTTACAGTCAAATGTGAATCCACACAAAGAGATGCTGATAAATTTGTAGTTGGAAGATTAGAAAAGAAAACTTTAACACAACAACAATTAACAAACTTACATAATCTACAAGACGATCTCTTATCAAAAGCTAAACTATATGCAAAATATGGAATTTGGCATGAAACTGTGGAAATTCTAGCTAATTCGCAAGGAAACCATCTGTTCAAATCTGCATGGGAGGAATTATTAGAGTCTGTAGGAATCAAAGAATTTGCTCAATATTCGGTTAATTATTGTTGTCAAGTGGCTGATTCTTCCACAATCCAAAATAGGAGAAATAGAAAACCAGATTCACCACAACAGAAAATCACAATTGAACAACCCAAAAAACAACAAGAACAACCCAACCAACAAGAAATAGACAGCGAATTTGAATAAGAATCTGACAGTTATCAATTATTAGTAAACAACAATAACTGAACACTAATAACTGATAACTGATAACTAATAACTGATAACTGATAACTGATAACTGTTAACTGATAACTGATAACTGATAACTGTTAACTGATAACTGTTAATAGCTTTGAATTCCTCCTTGATGTTCACATCTAAAACCTGTTTCTTTCCATGCTGCTATATCCACATCAATTAACTTGGTGACATGATTACATTGAGGATAAATAAACTGACTAACCATTGCCCATAATATGCTACGCGTCACATCTAATATTGTTTTAATTAAAAACTCTTGATTACCTGGAATACCTGTTTCCTTAACATCATCAATTTCTACCCAGATACCGTGAGCAGCAAACAGAATTCTTCCCATGATTTTAGCTCTGAAGACATGAGAGCCAGAAGTAATTAATTTTACCTTATGAACCCCCCAGCTTTTCAAAATGGGGACACTGTAATAAAAATTCCCAAAAGTAGAATGGGCGCAATTTTCCAACCACACCTGTTGTAAGTCTGCTGATTCTCGCTGAAAAATTAACCAAATACAGGGATGTGGAGAACCTTGGGAAATGAGAACAGGTATTTGAGGAGCTTGTTTAACTTGTTGAGCAACATAGATTTCCCGGTGAATACTACCCCCCAGTACAAAAAAAGCATCAACAGGCTGGGATGAGGCAAAAACTAAGGTTATAGTAGTAACAATTAACCAAACAGAGAGGATAAAAACACACCCAATTACCATCTTTTTGAATTTACATAGCCACAAAAACTCTGGTTTGAATCTAAATCTGTGCTGCATAACATAGAAAATGAAAACTTTATTGTCTACTATAAAAAAGCCTTACCATTAAACTCAGAAAATGCTATCCTAAATACAGCATATGAAGTATAAAACTTAAACCATGACTAAAGTCATGGAATACTTATTGTTGTTTTTACCGTAAAAACACCACACAAAAGCAACAATTTTTAACGAAAAGATAGTAAGTACTACATCATTTACCCATAGATGAAAATGATGGACAAAGAACAGTTAAAATTGGGAGGTGAAAACTTAAAATTTTCAGGAAATCCTGATTGCTAGACTGTCAATATAAGTCAATAGTCAATATACAATTATTCCAGCTAATATACATGAATCATTTTGCCAAACGTCACTCACCGCTCCAGGCAGCTTTGATTGGTGGAGCGATCGCTACAACTGCTACTATATCTATATTTGGTCAGGCATGGACAAAATGTGTTCATGCTGCTTTACAAGATAGTCCTAAAGCGTTAGTTGACCAAGTGTGGCAACTGGTTAACCAGGAATATGTTGATGGGCAATTTAATCAACAAGACTGGCAAGCAATCAGACAAAGCTTATTAAGTAAACAATATACTTCCAATGAACAAGCATACGTAGAAATACGCAAAGCTTTACAAAGACTAGAAGATCCCTACACGCGATTTTTAGATCCTACACAATTCCAAGCCTTAACCAGTCAAACATCTGGGGAAGTATCAGGAATTGGTATCCGCATGGAAATAGACGACACAACCACAAAGCTGACAGTTGTTGAACCCATAGAAAATTCACCAGCTATTAGAGCAGGGATGAAAAAAGGCGATCAAATTATAGCCATTAACGGTAAATCCACTGCCAGAATGAAAGTGGAAGAAGCATCAAAATTAATCCGTGGTAAAGTAGGAACAAGTCTTACTCTTACACTGCGAAGACGAGGAAAAGGTTCATTTAACGTCAAACTAACCAGGGCAACCATTGAAATTCCCACAGTCAGATACACCCTCAAACAAGATGGAGGACGTAGAATTGGCTATATTCGTCTCAGAGAATTTAGTGGTCATGCAGCAGATCAAATGCGGCGAGCAATTAGGGAATTAAACAAACAGAAAGTAGATTCCTATGTTTTAGATTTGCGTGGTAACCCAGGTGGTTTATTACAAGAGAGTATAGAAATAGCTAGGATGTGGTTAGACAATGGTGGTATTGTCAAAACAGTAGATCGGATAGGGGGAAGCCAGGAAACAAAAGCTAACCGCACAGCCCTAACGAAACAACCCCTAGCAGTACTTGTAGATGGTAACTCTGCCAGTGCCAGTGAAATTCTTACAGGCGCATTAAAAGACAATAATCGCGCAGTAGTAGTAGGAACGAAAACCTTTGGAAAAGCCTTAGTACAATCAGTTCATGAACTGATAGATGGTTCTGGTTTAGCTGTCACCATAGCCCATTATTATACCCCCAAAGGTACAGATATTAATAAAAAAGGCATTGTTCCTGATATCGAGTTAAATTTAACTACTGCACAAAAACGCCAGTTAGCAAATAATCCCAACTTAATCGGTACTTTGAACGATCCCCAATACGCAAGAGCTATTTTAGCACTGTCAAATCAAAACTTTGCTAAACCTAAAACGCCTGCTCAAACTTCCCAAACTCCCCAAACCTCAGCACCCTTGAGTATTCGGGCTGAAGATTTAAAGTTCTAAACTCATTTAATCAGTTACTCAGTTATCAGTTATCAGTTATCAGAGGTTAAAGCAGTCAAGAATTATCAATAGATATCTCCGAAAAAGACTGTATTAATTTTGCAACTTGTATCTTCCTCCTCTGCGATCTCTGCGCCTCTGCGGTTAACTCCCTAATCAACTTGGCGCATATTTATTTCTATTTGTTCCAAAAATTTTCAACTAATTTTGCTCAGATACTTAACTTATGAGTGATAATTCAGTAATAACAAAAGCTAGCCAAAACTTTTTACCTCTAGTTTCTGTAGTCATTCCCATTTATAACGGTGAGACAGATTTACCTGACTTACTTGATTGTTTGTTATTGCAAACTTACCCTCAAGACAAAGTAGAATATTTATTAGTAGATAATAATAGCAGCGATCGCACATTTTCCATCTTACAAACAGCCACTGAAAAGTTCTCTAATCTTTTACCTTTAACTGAAAATAACATTCAAAGTTCCTACGCAGCACGCAACGCAGGTATTAAAGGGGCTAACGGTGAAATTATCGCTTTTACAGATGCAGACTGCCGCCCCCAACCCCAATGGTTAAATAAATTAATTCAACCTTTTGTTAATCCAGAAGTGGCAATTGTGGCAGGAGAAATTACCGCCTTACCAGGAAATAGTTTATTAGAAAAATTTGCAGATAAACAAGAAACCTTATCCCAAAAACATACTTTAGCGAATAAATTTTGTCCCTATGGGCAAACTGCAAACTTAGCAATTCGTAGAAATATTTTTAATATTTCTGGTTTATTTCGTCCCTATTTAACGACTGGAGGAGATGCAGATATTTGTTGGCGTATTCTCAAACAAAATCTGGGTAAACTAGAATTTGCTCCTGATGCAATTGTTGAGCATCGTCACCGTTTAACAATAACAGAATTAGCCAGTCAATGGCGACGTTATGGGCGTTCTAATCTTTATTTACATGAACTACATGGTGTAGAATTAGCTAGAGAAATGAAGAATAAAGATTATAGCTATATTCTCTTACGTTGGTTATTAAAAGAAGTTCCCAAACAAACAGTTAAAAATATTATTGGTAAATCCAGTTTTGTAGATTTAGTGAATACTCCTCTGAGTTTATTTACTGGAAGAGAGAGGAGTAAAGGACAAAGAGATGCCAAGTTACCAGAAAATGCGAAAATGATCGAATGGTTGTAAATTTTAGAATCATCACAAGATTTGCCAAATTGATCAGGGAATTAGCCACAGAGGTGCAGAGATCGCAGAGGATGAAAATACGGACGTTGCTGAATTAGGGTATGAAATTGAAAAGCTGCAAAAATGAAACTCTTACTCTCTGCGACTAGATCACCTCTGGGTGAAACCAAATCATAATTTAGTGATGAATTTCCAAATTCAGTATGTATCTTCCTAATTGTACTTTTTCAGACCACAATTCATATTCTATCCGTAAATTTTCTGGTAATATTTTTTTACTCAAGTATAAGCTTTTCGTGAAATTACGCAAGCGAATGGGTTTATTTGTTTGCAAACATTGGTTGGGTAACCAATAACGACTCACACCATAAACCCCCTGTTCCCAAAAATGCCGATAACTGACTTGTGTGTTACCTTGCATAGTCATAATGATGCGATATGGGGAAATCTCTAACCATAAAATTCTCGGACTGGAGGGGGTTTCCGGTTGTTTTTTGGGGACAGTTTGAGGATCTTCTGATGTTAGTACATTGCCAATTTCACAAGTAATCAAAGGTGGAGCAGTTAGTATTAAATGGAATCTGTCAGTATCTTTTTGATACAATGTTCCTGATGTTTCCACTACAGACCAAACAGGTAAATCAGTGGAAATCATTGATAGACACACAGGTTTACGATGATGAGTAAGCATGAGAGCAATGAGTGTGAGAAGCTGTTGAATCAGATCAAATAAATACTAGGTGATCTAAAAAGTTATTTTAAGCAACTCAATAGTAAAACCTGCCTAATATTAACCGAATTTATTATTTTATTAATCAGTATCAAAAAAACTGTAATTATGTCTAAACTACTAAAATTTTACTGTTTATAGTCTATTAGTTATTAGTATCCCCCATCACCCCATCACCCCATCACCTGTTACCTAGTCCAACAAACAGATATGATAACGATTCAACCCCATCTACGATAAAAGCTAATGTCTGCTGCTGTCATAACCTTAGAAACCCAAAAGAACACTACTCAAAATTTGATCATTCAGCGCACATCTGCTGATATATCCTTACAAGGACGGATTACAGTTCCTGGTGATAAATCCATCTCTCATCGTGCTTTAATGTTAGGTGCGATCGCTCAAGGGGAAACGGAAATTCAAGGACTGCTGTTAGGAGAAGATCCCCGTAGTACCGCTAACTGTTTTCGTGCTTTAGGTGCTCAAATTTCCGAATTAAATACAGAATTGGTCAAAGTTAAAGGTATTGGTTTAGGTAATTTCCAAGAACCTTTAGATGTACTAGATGCAGGTAACTCTGGAACAACTATCCGTTTAATGTTAGGACTGTTAGCTTCCCATCCAGCAAGGTTTTTCACTGTCACTGGTGATGGATCTTTGCGATCGCGTCCCATGTCTCGTGTTGTCAAACCATTACAACAAATGTCTGCCCAAATTTGGGGACGTAAGGATAATACTTTAGCACCCTTAGCAATTCAAGGTCAAGCACTCAAACCTATACACTATCATTCACCTATTGCCTCTGCACAGGTTAAGTCTTGTATTTTACTTGCTGGTTTAAACACCGAAGGTAAAACCACCGTCACCGAACCCGCATTATCCAGAGATCACAGTGAACGGATGTTAAAAGCATTTGGAGCAGAATTAAGTATAGATCCGGATACAAACAGTGTCACTATTACAGGAAATGCAAAGTTATATGGTCAAAAAGTAGTAGTTCCTGGTGATATCAGTTCTGCTGCATTTTGGTTAGTTGCAGCATCCATCATTCCCGGTTCTGAGTTAGTGGTGGAAAATGTTGGTGTTAACCCCACCCGTACCGGAATTTTAGAAGCTTTAGCCATGATGGGTGCAGATATTCAAATGGAAAACCAACGAGAAGTTGCAGGAGAACCAGTTGCAGACTTGCGGGTGCGTTCCACTCAGTTAAAAAGCTGTACCATTGCTGGAGATATCATACCCAGATTAATTGATGAAATTCCTATTTTAGCCGTAGCTGCGGCTTTTGCTGAAGGGATAACCATCATTAAAGATGCGGCAGAATTACGTGTGAAAGAGAGCGATCGCATTACTGTAATGGCACAACAATTAAATCAAATGGGTGGAAAAGTCACAGAACTACCCGATGGAATGGAAATTACTGGTGGTACTCCTTTACAGGGAGCAGAGGTAGATAGTCACACTGATCATAGAATCGGGATGAGTTTAGCGATCGCTGCTCTTAATGCTACAGGTACTACCACTATCCACCGCGCTGAAGCTGCTGCTATTTCTTACCCCAATTTTACTAGCACTTTAAGACAAGTTTGTCAATAAAAATACTTGGGGTTTGCTGGTGATTGGTGATTGGTGAGGTGATATCTTGTCCGGGTAATGATCCAGGACTTACGTAAAACCTAGTTCAAATACTGTCATTGCGACGTAAGGAAGCAATCTCAAACCCCAACATTTCATAAAAATGCGTAAGTCCTACTAAATATACTGAAAAATCTTTTCCATAGGAAACAATCATCAGTTGTTAAAATAGTGAAACCCTCAATTCTAGTAAGTGGTGATACTCTAAAACTGTTTACTGTTAACTGTTCACTGTTAACTGATTAGCGCCCATGCCTTACGAACCCCTACACCATAAGTATCGCCCAAAAAGTTTTGCTGAATTGGTAGGACAGGAGGCGATCGCTACAACCCTCACCAATGCCATCAGTTCTGCCAAAATTGCTCCTGCTTATTTATTTACAGGCCCTAGAGGTACAGGTAAAACTTCCAGTGCCAGAATTTTAGCTAAATCGTTAAATTGTCTCAAAAGTGACAAGCCTACCCCGCAACCCTGCGGAGTTTGTGAAACTTGTCAAAGTATTACTAAAAGTTACTCTTTGGATGTAATTGAAATTGATGCAGCTAGTAATACTGGTGTAGATAATATCCGGGAACTGATTGAAAAAGCCCAATTTGCTCCAGTACAGTGTCGGTATAAAGTGTATGTGATTGATGAGTGTCATATGCTCAGTACCGCTGCTTTTAATGCACTACTGAAAACTTTAGAAGAACCACCCAAATACGTAGTTTTTGTGCTGGCAACAACCGATCCCCAGCGAGTTTTACCAACAATTATTTCTCGTTGCCAAAGGTTTGATTTTCGGCGAATTCAATTAGAAGCGATGGTGAGGCATTTAAGTGAAATTGCCGAAAAAGAAAATATAAATATTACTATTGAATCTCTGACCCTAGTGGCTCAAATTTCCCAAGGTGGTTTACGAGATGCAGAAAGTTTATTGGATCAATTAGCATTATTACCCTCAGAAATCAAACCAGATCAAGTTTGGGACTTAGTTGGTTCAGTCAGTGAAAAAGACCTATTGGTTTTATTAGAGGCGATCGCCAAAGATAACTCAGAAATAGTGTTAGATGCGACCCGTAAAATTTTAGACCGGGGAAGAGAACCATTAATAATTCTGCAAAACCTAGCCTCTTTTTATCGAGATTTACTAATTGCCAAAACAGCACCCACTCGTCAAGACTTAGTGGCTTGTACTCAACAAACCTGGACAGAATTAGTTAACTTTGCTCACAAACTAGAAATACCAACAATATTACAGGGACAACAACATCTGAGAACCGCTGAAGTCCAACTCAAAAATACTACCCAACCCCGGTTATGGTTAGAAGTCACTTTACTGGGATTATTGCCTAGTGCGAATATTCAACAACAAGTAGTCACACAGGTGGCAAACGTACCCCAACCAGTTAATACTCCAGCCATATCTGCACCGCCTCCACCAGTAAATTATAACCCTCCCCCATCTCCACCACCTACCCATAACCCACCAAGTCATCATTTACCACCACCTCAACCCACACCTGCACCACAACCACCACAAACTCCAACTGCACCTATGCAGGAAGCAGGGAACGGATCACAAAATGACCTCAGCCAAATTTGGGATCAGGTACTAGCTAACTTACAACCACCATCAAGAAGAGCAATGTTACGACAAATGGGTGAATTGTTAGAATTTGATGGTCATTTAGCCCGCATTGCTATTAAACAAGCATGGTATGAAAAGAGTAGGTCTGATTTACCAATCATTACAACTGCTTTTCAGCAGACTTTCCAACGTGATATTCAAGTTAATTTAGAAAAAGCCGATTCATCCCGTACAACTACTACCAGAAAAAACCCTCCTCCCCAAGACTCTACCCGTGTTCAGACACCACTACCCAGTACTCCTACTTATTATCAACCACTAGCACCAGCACCAACACCAACCCCACCCCCAAGTGAACCTGTAGTTACCAACACACCTCCTGTTGAAAATCCTACACCTGTATCATCACCACCTGTATCAAGCTGGGATCTTGAAGAAGTCACAAAAGCGGCAAAAAGTCTAGCTAATTTCTTTTCTGGACAAATGATTAGTACAACAGATGATTCTTTTGATTTATCGGATGTAGGAGTCTCTCCAGATATGGAAATATATGATATTGATGATGAGGTTGAATGAATGATCAGGATTTGAGAGGATTTGGTAAGTAGTCGTGCAAAATAAATTTCTTAATTAGGAGAGGTAACTATTAACAGCGAGTAGGGAACAGTTAAGGAATACAACCCACATTCCGCACCCCAAGTGTCACAATAGTGGAATTACATAGATAAAAAATAAACCTTAGAATTAAAAAACACATATGAGCGAAAAAATACATTGGTGAACAAGAAAAACATCAAAAATGTCATCAAAACCAATTCTCAATAAGGAGCAATAAGAATAAACACAACCCAGAGGAGTAAACAGATAACTAAATGAAGACACTCAAGACCAAACACATAACTTAGATTAATAAATGGCAGTAAAAAACAAAATTATAGACATAGTAAAATAGAGCTATGTATGAATTAAAGAAATTAGCTCATTGTCACAATATAAATTCAATTAATAGAGAGAAAAATTAGGTGACTAATTGATAGTAAACTAAACAATCATCAGGTAAAAGACTCAAAATAAAATCTCTCTGTTGATTCCAATTAGAAATATGTTCCTCCTGATTGAGTTTCACCAAATGAATGCATTGAAAACATTGAAAAATCCAGCGTAAAGTAGGTCGGTTAGTTGCTTTACCTAATTGATTTTTAATAGTAGATTCAGACTCTTTTAGAGCATTTCTAATTTGACGTTGAGCCAAAGTATAAACCAATAGACATAAACCCATAATCATTCCCAAAGACTCTATTCTTTCAGGACTTTTGAGGAAGATACTGTCTGCAAAAAATAATGGGTCTTTAAGAAAACCAAACCCTCTTTCACATGATTGTTGGGCTTTATATTCACTGAGCATGGAATCATCACTAAGTTCCTTTGAATCTAAAACATTGGTCGCAATAATAAACCGCCCTGCACTCAGCACTTCTGTATTAATTTTACTTTCATCCTCAGAGACTGTAGCTGATATTTGGTAAGATATTTCTTGTGGAGAATATTTTGTCTTAGATTTGATTTGAGTAACTTTATTCTCTTTAATTTGGTGATATTTAAACTGTTTTGATAGTTTCGATAATGCCTTGATAGCATCTGCTTCACAAGCAAATTCTTCTTGTGATAACTTTTTCAATTCTTGGACAGCTTTTGATTCGGCTTTGGTAATTTTTTGGGTGAGCTTACGCAGGTCTGATTCTCTTCTTTCTTGACTTTGCACCACTAACCATCTTTGTTCTATTCCTGCATAATTTTCGATTTTTGATGCTAATTTATATCCTGGTATTATACTATCAATAAATTCTGATTCTGGTATTGTTGAGATTAATGATTTCGCTGCCTTTATACTTAATGGTACTCGACATAACCACTGTAATTCTGACATCATTTTCAGGTTTGATTCTGTATATAAAGCAGAGTCTGCTACTATGAGACTATTAACTTCTAATTGTTTTTGATATTCTACTGCTATTTGACCAAAACATGATGAATCTGCTTGATTTCCCGATGCTAGTTTCAAAAATATTGGGGAAACATATATAACGGTTTGGATACAAATCCTAATCCGTTTATTATCATGGCTTTTACTACTTGACCTGCGCTTACTTTTTCGCTTTTTTCTACTCCTATTAATTCATTTATTATTTCTACTATTCCTATTGAATCTACTATTCCTGCTACTATCCCTAAATGGTCTATGTTCTGAATTTCTATTTCTTGCGGTTTTAATTTCACAACAGTTTCCTCTACTATTTCTGTTGTGATTTTCTCATTTTTGATTCTCTGAACAATTAATTTTTTTTACTATTTAATTTCGCCTTTCTTTGAGTCATGGTACGGAACTTCACTTTTTCACTCTTTGCCTAGCTTAATGCTACTTACTTTCATTAAGCCTCTTGTTCTCGGAATTATTTATAGTTATTATGTACTACTTTACTGGCTTTTTTGATCTGTGACTCTTCCGGGTGCGGAATGTGGGATACAAGGAGTTCTGTTTTTAATCAATATGTGCAATTAATTTTGCTTGGGTACTTATATACTTCAAATAATCTAATCACGGTTAGGAAGGGAGCGATCTTGACGAATTTCTTGTTGCCATTTTTGTGGATCAATTTCAGTAAGAATATTCTTTTTTGATATTTTTTTTAATGCTTCTGCCATTTTTTGACTATTAGATTTCTGTTGAGGTGCTGCTATTTCTTCTAATAAAGTAATATGCACCTTAATGGAACTATCTAATTCTATTTCGGGAGTTTCATCAACCCATTGAATAGAATTATTTTTCAAAATAGCGTTAAAAGTTTTTAGCATAAGTTGTTCACCTATTAACAATTAGGTAATTAAGGTAAGCCATTAAGACTCACTCTAATCATTATACTAAAATAATCTATCACTAGCGATACTTTCGGTAAGCTATTTCTACGAGACGCTCCGCGAACGCTATCGCCTTAATTAATTCCGGTGATATGCTTTAAGGTTATATCTAGTTTTTGATTAATTTCATTATGAAAGGTGTTAAATTCTGACTGAAGAAGATCAAATTTATCTTCCAGATGATCAATTTCTTCGTAAATCTTATCAAATCCTCTATTTAATTCTCTACCTGTCAACTGAGTATCTTCAAGTCGTTCAACTCGTCTATTCAGACTTCTTAATTGGCGAGATATTTCGTAATCTTTATCGTTTGGTTCTTGATTTTCTGGCATAATTGAAATCTCCTTGTATAGCTGTTTTTATTTTACATTCATTGCTATCCAACTAAACCAAGATCCCTAACAAGGCAATACCTGCGGTGAGCTTCGCTATCGCACTTTATTCTACTTACATCAAACAGCGATCGCACTTCATACTACCTACATCAAATAGCCATACCTTCGGGCAGATATTTTAGCGTATAATCCCTGTGATTGAGATTTATCAGGAGTGCCATAAATTGTCATTGAATGAGCTAGAATATATAGAGATTGTTGACTCTGATATTATTGATGATACAGTCGAAGATAGTAATTTACAGGGTAGAGCATCTAGTAAAAATCAAGATCAAGGACAATGGTTAAATGATCAAGATTGGTTGAAATTGGAAAAGTTAATTCCTAATTATTATGGAAATTATACTATTAAATTTAATCGTCCCATTGGTAGAGTATATCATACTGATGGCAGTGTTACAGACAATGTAATTTATGCTGTAATTGGGAGAAATCCAGATGGTACAATTAAATATGCTTATCCGATAGTAAAGCCTAAATAAAATTCAATAAAGTCAATAGAATTAAGGAGTAATTATAATGAATAAAGTTGAGCAATTTAAAATTAGATTAGCAGAACGAAATTTAGAAAATTTTGCTGATCCTCCTGATGATCCTTTAGGAGAATTATCGCCTTTTGAATTAGGGTTAAGAATGTTCTGTTATGAATATGATCACAAAGTGATTATAGAAATAGGAGAAACAGAATTTAATGTATTTTTTGATCCAGATATTTGTATGTTATTAGAGGAGAGATTGGCTGAACATATAGGAGATTTACAAAGGGGTAAAACTATTCGTTTGGACTTTGCTGAAAGTTATTGGTTGATGATTAAGTTTGTACCTGTTGGTAATGAAATTAAGTGTTATTTAAGGGAGGTTGGTTATTCAACGGAGGAAAGATTAGTGATGTTTAATAAACAGCAAGTTGTGGATGAGTTGAGGCGGTTTTTAAGTGAATTGATGGATATGGCTGTTAATTTGGGTTATGTTAGTTTGGAGGATAAGGAGGAGTTTATTAAACCTGCTTTTAGTGATGTTCAAGTTTTAGTGTAAAAAAGTAAAACTTCATCGCCATTTTAATTATCAAATATTGATCAATACTCAAAAATACTATTAAAAATTTCTCGCTTGATCCTAAAATTAACATTCATTATTTGTTCATACAAACTATTTAAATCAGCGATATTAATTTTACCATCTACTTGCAATTTACGAATCACTGCCAACAAAGTTCCTTTCACATTTAATCCTAATCTTATTGCTTCTTTTCTGGCTGCAAAGTCATCTAAAATAATATAATCTGGTTGTAATTCTACACCTAAAGCAATAGCTTGAGATTCTCCTATTCCTAAACGCTCATTTAACCGATTAGCTAAAGAAACTAATTGTAATTTTTAGATTAATAATTTATTCTCAGCGATTAGTTGATTAATATGTGCAGATGATTGATCTTGTTTAGCACTGATTTCTGTTGAAACACTTTCCGGTAAGAAAAATTGAGCTTCGTTTGTCAGGAATAAATCTAGGAAATTTAATCTGGATAGGAAAATTAAAGGGGAAGAGTTAAACACTATTTTCATTATACTTACCAGTGTTTTTCTATAGCGATATCTTCAACGGTAAGATATGAAAAATCTATTCCCATTAATTCCATAACTTTCAAAAACATTTCTGTATCCATTTCCATAATTTCGGCTGCTTTATGTAAACTAATTAACCGAGATGTTAAAGCACCAAGTACAAATATAAATGTTTCTTTTTGTTCTATACTTTGGAATAATTGCACTTGAGAAGCAATTTCGTGAAAGATAGTTTGTTGATTCATTTATTTGATTATATAATAAATTTACGTATGACAAAGATTGATATCAATACTCGAAACTTCCTGTTTGTTCTTGTTCATCTCCTTCTTGTTCCCACATTTTTAAAAATTCAAGTGCTTTTTGGTTGTTGCTTTTTGTCGGTTCTAATTCTTTTTTACTTGCAATCATTGTTTCTAATTGTTTGATGTAATCGAGGTTTTTTTGATAAGATGCAGCATCTTGTACTACTAATTCTGCTTTACCATTAATTGTTAAAATTAGAGTATTACAGGTTTCTTTAATTTGATTAATTAGTTGATTGGTGTTGCGTTTGAAGGTTGAGAGGGATTGAATATCTTGACTGAGATTAATCATAGTTGGTAACTCTATAACTTTGGAAACCGCTGTATTTATTTAGCTTTTTCTCTCTCATATTCATACAAAGGTCTGATTTTTTCAATATCTTTTAAACACATACTAGCTAAGTATTTAATATTTGCTTCATCATGATTTTTATCCTTACAAACAATCACTATATTATATAAAAGTGCAACTAATTCAATTAATTTCTGATTCATATCTTTACACTCATAAGGTGGATAATCTATATCAGATATTGCTAAATTTAGTTGTTTTGTAGTTTCACTTATACTTCTAATTTTATTTCTCATTTCATCTAAAGAAATATAGCAGTTCTGATAACTTATATATATTGTCTGTATTTTATCGTATAAACCACAGAATTTTTGATAAAGTTCTTGTGCTATATCAAAATATTTACCTTTTGTTAATTGCTTATTCCTTATAAAATCTGAAGATATATTGAAATTTTCTAACCACTGAATTTGAATACTATCAATTAATTTTTCATACTCATTATTCGTAAATATTACTGGATTTATTTTGTTACGATTTTTTATCCATTCAGTGCGACAAAAAGGTAACCCATGATCTAACTGTAAAGGATCGTCATAGAAAAATAGCCATATAATATCACTGTGTTTATTTGCAAAAATTTCTTTAGTTATATCTGATCTATAATAATCACTATTAATAAAATCTCTATTAATTTTCGGTATTATTAATTTCATTGCATCGTGTGAATATGCAAAAGATTTCTCAATTAAGATTTCAACGGCTATTCTTCTTAATGTTCCATGAGATTTATCACTCTGCTTCATCACAGTATAATAATTTTGATACGTTTTCGATTTACGCATCTGAGATATTTCATTAATTCCTTTATCTCCTATTAATGTTATATCTTTAAAAAATATTTCATCATTATTAACTAAATTATGAATAGGTATTTTTAGAGTAACTGTATTTTGATTATTACGCCACGTGTAGTTATTAATATCTAAATCATTGTAAATATAATCCTGCATCCATAACCAATATGCTTTTTCTGTATTAGCTTCGTATAAAACTAAAACAACAGGAATATCACAAACATCACAAAAATGCAAAAACTTAACAGGACATTTATCATAAATAATATGATCACTTTTTATTTCACACTCATCTTCTGCTTTTAATTGTATTTTTATGAACTGAGCTAATGTTTGATTTTTGTCTTGTAAAGTATCAAATATTTCTATTTCTGCATCAATATCATTATCCTGCTCTAGTTTACGAATTTTACATCCTTTTTTAGTAATTATTGATTGTAGATAATTAAAAGATAATATTTCTCTTTGTTGATACCAAGTATGTTCTGATGTGTTGCTCATTTTTTTAATGTTATTTTCTAGGTTGTTAATAACTTGACAGATGAATCCAATCAGACCCACCCTAAATTAAATTGTACCAAATCTGTAAACTTCCGAGTTTCAGGATCATGAAAAGCTAAAATAATATCTTCTGCTTGTTTTTCACCATTTTTTGTTAAAAATTCAGGATGTAATTAAATCATGTTTAAACCTCTTGATATCCATAAAATTCTATAAACTAATCATCTACTAAAGTTTCCAACTCATCAGAAATCAAATTTTGCCAATCTTCATCACAATGGGAATGTAAATGAATTGATGCTACTAATAATTCTGAGAGTATTTTACCCTTTTGGCGATCGCTTAATTCAGACAGTTGCAATTGATTAACTAAAGAAATTACATTTTGACATTCTTCCTGTAATTCCATTAGTAGCTGATTAAATGTAGAATTTTCGCTGCTAATGTTTTGTTTTGTAACTGTCATTAATTTTTACCTAACCTTTTTAATGCTTGTTTGATACCTTGTTCAAAAGCTTTAATTTCTTTTTCCCAATGGTTAATTAAACCTGTATCTGGAAAGTCTTTCTCTAATTCTAGCCTAATTTTTTCTTGGTGTTCAACAATACGAGATTCTAATGATGATATCGCTTTTTTAAAATGACTCTTTCCCATAAAATACTAATTATAACATTTCAGGTGAGTCCATCCAGACCCACCCTAACCTAAATTACACCAAAGTCGCCTGTTCCTCCTTACTAATTACTCTACCTTCATCCTCAAAACCAACAATTTGATCAAAGTTCAAATAACGATACAAATTATCAGCAAAGGGATGAATTTTTTCACCGACAATATCCAAATATTCCTGCACATTAGGAAGTCTTCCTAACAATGCACAAACTGCTGCTAATTCTGCTGAACCTAAGTAAACTTGAGCGCCTTTACCCATGCGATTATTGAAGTTACGAGTTGAGGTAGAAAACACAGTTGTATTATCTTCAACTCGCGCCTGATTTCCCATACACAAACTGCATCCTGGCATCTCAGTTCTAGCATTTGCAGCTACAAAAACATCATACACACCTTCTGCTTTTAATTGGTGTTCATCCATTCTTGTAGGTGGTGCGATCCACAGTCTGGCGTTTACTTCTCCTGCACCTTCTAAAACTTTAGCAGTCGCTCGATAATGTCCGATATTTGTCATACAAGAACCGACGAAAACTTCTTGTACTGGATCATTAGCAACTTCCGATAATAATTTAACATTATCAGGATCATTGGGAGCAGCAACAATTGGTTCTTTGATCTGGTTTAAATCAATTTCAATTACTTCTGCATATTCCGCATCTTGATCTGCTGACATTAACTGCGGGTTGGCTAACCATTCTTCCATTTTTGCCACCCTTCTCATCAAAGTTCTAGCATCAGAATATCCCCGTGCTACCATGTTTTTTAACAAGGTAATATTGGAACGCAAATATTCGGCGATGGTTTCTTCACTCAACTTAATTGTACAACCTGCACAAGAACGTTCTGCGGAAGCATCGGTTAATTCAAATGCTTGTTCTACTTTTAAATTGGGTAAACCTTCAATTTCCAAAATTTTCCCGGAGAAAACATTTTTCTTGTTCTGTTTCTCGACAGTTAATAATCCTTTTTGGATGGCAATATAAGGAATGGCGTTAACAATATCTCTCAAGGTTATTCCTGGTTGCAATTCTCCTTTAAATCTCACCAATACTGATTCTGGCATATCTAAAGGCATTACACCCAATGCACCAGCAAACGCAACTAACCCTGAACCAGCGGGGAAGGATATTCCCAAAGGAAAACGAGTATGGGAGTCTCCACCTGTTCCCACGGTGTCTGGTAATAACATCCTGTTTAACCAAGAGTGGATGATACCATCACCAGGACGTAACGCTACACCACCCCGTTGAGAGAAGAAGTCGGGGAGGTCTTGGTGGGTTTTGATGTCTACTGGTTTGGGATATGCGGCGGTGTGACAGAAACTCTGCATTACTAAGTCTGCACTGAACCCTAAACAAGCAAGTTCTTTTAACTCATCCCTTGTCATAGGTCCTGTAGTGTCCTGAGAACCGACTGTAGTCATGATTGGTTCGCAAGATGTCCCCGGACGTACACCGGGTAAACCACAAGCCTTGCCGACCATTTTTTGTGCCAGTGTGTAGCCTTTTCCGGTATCTTCTGGTTGTTGGGGACGGATAAATAAAGTGCTGGGTTCTAAACCGAGTGCTTCGCGGGTTTTGTCGGTGAGGGTACGTCCGACTAAGAGGGGGATACGTCCACCAGCGCGAACTTCATCAAAAATGGTTTCTGGTTTGAGTTTGAAGGTGGAAATGACTTCTCCCGCTTCGTTAGTAATTTCACCTTTGTAGGGATGGATGGTGATCACATCGCCGGTTTCCATTTTGGTAACATCGCATTGGATGGGTAATGCACCAGCATCTTCAGCGGTGTTAAAAAAGATAGGTGCGATCGCACTACCTAAGATATAACCACCAGCGCGTTTGTTGGGAACGAAGGGAATATCGTTACCTAAATGCCATAATACGGAATTGATTGCAGATTTACGTGATGAACCTGTACCGACTACATCACCGACGTAAGCAACGGGATGTCCTTTTTGCTTTAAGTCTGCAATGGTTTCTAAACTTCCCTCTTGACGGGTTTCTAACATTGCCAAAGCATGAAGGGGAATGTCAGGACGGGTGGTAGCGTGGGTTGCGGGTGATAAGTCGTCAGTGTTGGTTTCTCCAGGAACTTTGAATACTGTAACGGTAATAGCTTCAGGGAGTTGAGGACGGGAAGTAAACCATTCTCCTTCTGCCCAAGAGTCTATCACTTGTTTGGCGTAGGGATTGGTTTTGGAAAGTTCGAGAATGTCGTGGAACGCATCATAGACTAAGAGAATTTTACTTAATGCAGTTGCAGCATACACAGCGATGGGTTCTTTACCCTGTCCACCCATAACTAAAGGTGCATCACTAGATTCAGTATTTGCAGAAACTTGTAGTAAGTCAATTAATGATTGTACATTGTAACCCCCGACCATTGTTCCTAATAATTCCACTGCATCTATGGGTGAAACTAAAGGACTGGTAATTTCTCCCTTTGCAATAGCAGTGAGAAAACCAGCTTTTACATAAGCGCCTTGGTCTACTCCAGGAGAAATGCGATCGCGTAATAAATATAATAATTCCTCTTCTTCACCTTGGGGGGGATTTTTCAGTAATTCACACAATGCCGATGTTTGTTGTGCGTCTAAAGGTAAGGGAGGAATACCTAATTGAGCGCGATCGGCAACGTGCTGACGATATTCTTGTAACATGGTCTAGCTTTTTCTCCTGTGATCTCTTCTTTTCTTTATTGTATTGTAAAAAAAATGTTACAGCAGTTACGACTGGACGAAATTGGTTATCAAGAACAGTTTATTGTTTATAATCTGAACAGTAATACATGAGGTGGGTTACTATGGTGACAAAAAAAATCATTCAGGAAAAATTGGAAAGTTTAACTGAAGAAGAACTAAATCAAGTTTATGGATTAATGGAACAATTAAGTAATGCAGAAAAACCAGTTAATAAACCTAGTCTAATGTCTAAATTAAGAAAGATATCTATTGATGCTCCTGAAGATTTTTCTGTTCAAGTTGCAATTAGTTTAGGGAGAAGTTATTAAGTAAAAAATAATGACAGGTATTAATTATCCTATAGAATTAGATACAAGATATATAGCCAAGCATTTACCAAATACTCCCCAAGTTCAGAGACTTTTAAGAAAAGGACTTGCAGCACATATTTTTATAAATGCTCAAACATTAGAAACAGTTACCCAAGCTATTATAGAAAGAGGAGAATACATAGGTAAAATTAGACAATATGAAAGATATGGTTTATATTTTAGTGAAGTAATTGGTTATAGAATTAGTCCCGATGGTACACAGATTAACCTTTATTATGGAGAAATCAAAATAAATGAAGACAACAAATATCACGTTATCCCCAGAACAAAACCAAGCACAGAATAATTGGCAATTTACAGAGGTGTGGATTGATCCAATGTTAATACCACCTTATATATTGTTATTATTAGCAGATGAACAAGGCAAATGTCAAATTTATGATCCTGCTAAAAATTATCAAGTAATATTTTCTAGCAATGATTATGAAACAGCTAAATTATGGTTATTAGAAGATGAGTATGAACCGATTGAGGGTAGATTATTATTAGATGATTTACTCGGTTAATTGTATTTTAGGTAATTCTGTACATATTCGCATTAAAAATGAGAAAATTTACATTGAGGAAGATTGGACAGAAGAAGGTATTGCAAATGAGTTATTAAAAGAAGGTGTACCCAAGGAAGATATTGTTTTAGCTTTTCATGATCCTGAAACTCGGAAGTTGACTGATTTTGCTGTTGTTTAGATTTTAAATTTAGGTTATTATAGTTACACACAATATTTTTGATATTCAAAAGGAGTTGTGAATAATGAAGGTGAAAAAGGAAGAAATTAAAGCCATGATACTCCAATTTCCTGTAGAAGAAATTAATGAATTAATTGCAGAAATTCAAAAAACTTTGGAAATGAGGGAGTTTATGAAATTAGCAGAAACAGGATTCACAGAGTGGAGTGATCCAGAAGAGGATATTTATTAGGTATATGAATTTATCTGAGAGAACTATTAGAGATTTAGCTCAAATGATATGTGGTAGTCATGGTACTAGCAATAAATTCTCATGGAATAACTTTATATATCGTACTATTTCTGAATTAAATGACTTTTTTATTTACAATTGTGAATATGAATTAAATGGATCTTACAATAGCAGTTCAAGAGAATTTTGGGTAGTAGATGTTTTACGAGAAATTAATGCAACCAATACGGGTAATTCATTACCTACCAATAGTAGTAAAATCATTCGAGTCATTATCGAGCTATGAAAATCTGTTGCTAAATCTCAACCAGATAGACATATAGATGCAGTTGAGAATGTTAATCAAAGCTTACAATATAGTGGGCTAGGTATTAAATTTGAAGATGGTAAATACAGCTTTACAAAAAATTCAATTTGAGCTTATAAACGGAATGGCAATTCTTAGAAAAAATGTTTATCCAGATTTTAATTTTAGAAACTTAGAAATAGTGTTTGAAGTAGATGAATTTACTAATAAAAATCTTAGAAGAAGTTTGGCTAGTATGAATCAAACAGATACAGAAAAGAAGTTTTTAATCCAATATGCAAAAAAATTTGATATGGTTAATAAGAATATTCCTACCTTAATACCTCAAGCATGGATTCAATGGCACTCTCAAACTAAAAAAGATTTACGTCAAATTAATTCTAAGCATTCGGATAATTTATACCGTGTAGATTTTGTTGCTTTTTGGGATAATAAAAGATATGCAATACTTATAGATGATATCAGTCACTATGGTAAAAAAGTAAATTCAGACTGTTATTGGTTAGCAGATGAAGAAAATTATTCAAAACGATTAAAAGAGGATAGAAAATTACGTAAAGAAGGATGGGAGGTTTTTCGGATTAGTAATTGGGAAATTCGTAACAAGGCATTAATTCCTGAAATTTTACATGATTTAAAAGATTTTATTGGATTTTAAGGTAATGTAGTAATCATCATGAAATCGCCAGTTAATTAAGACATTGTAACGTCATATCCCTAAAAATAAACCCATCCTGAAAATCCTTAAATCCTGGTAATACTGATTCTGAGAAAATGATATTATAAATTAGACATCACCTAAAAATTAAACTAAATTAATGTCCAGAAGAGATATCTACCATAATACTGTAAAAATGGCCTTACAAAAAGACGGTTGGACAATTACCCATGATCCCTTTCCTCTACAAATAGGAAATAAACGATTATCTATTGATTTAGGAGCAGAACGCTTAATTAGTGCAGAGAAAGGAACAGAAAAAATAGTTGTTGAAGTCAAAAGTTTTGTGAGTGCATCAGAGGAAATAGTACAATGGATACAAAAATAAAGTATCAAAACATTATCAAAAGAATATTAACAGAAAATGCCGAATATCGCGCCTCCATACCGGATGGTTACACTTCCCAAGTTTTATTCGATGATGAAAGAGGAAGTTATTTAGTTTTAGATATGGGATGGAATAATGATAAATATCTCCACGCAACACCAATTCATATAGATATAATAGATCAAAAAATTTGGATTCAATATGATGATACAGAAGAAGGTATCGCTAATGATTTAATTACAGCAGGTGTTCCTAAAGAAGACATTGTACTAGGTTTTCGTCACCCTCGAATTAGGCCATTTACAAATTTTGCTGTTAGTTGATTAATACATCCTAAACATCCTGATTCTGACAATATGCTATAATCAACCTAATGATTTAGGAGTAAAATCAATGCTACAAATCAATAAAAACTATGTTTTAGATCAAAATCAAAAACCAATCGCTGTACAAATTCCTATTACCGAATTTGAACAAATAGAAGAAATATTAGAAAACTATGGATTAGCAAAACTGATGGAAGAAGTAGAAACTGATGAAATTCTATCTAAAAATGAAGCTATCAAATATTTAAAATCACTGAAAAATAGCAATGTGGAAAGTTGAATACACCAAAAAATTTATCAAAGAATTAGCTTCTTTACCTCAAGATGTACAATCTCGAATAGAAGCAATCGTTTTTACTGAATTAGAAATAGAAAATCCCTTTGAATTAGCTTATCTTGGGAAAATGAAAGGTTACAAAGATAAATATAAAATTAGAGTAGGAGATTATAGAATAGGTTTAACCTTAAATCAAGAAACTCAAACTATTTTATGTCAAAGAGTCGCACATCGTAGCGAAATTTATAAAATTTTCCCGTAATTAATTTCTCATCCTGAAAATCTTAAAATCCTGGAAATCCCGATTCTGACAAAATAAATCAAAAACTCATATACAATATAAATAAACAAAAACCCCCTAAACTTATCTTACCAATGACTGCAAAAATTAAACCAGATTGGGCGGGAGAAAACTTACTATCTCAACTCGTAAACCTATTAATTAACACCAAACCTATCTACAGCTTAATGAAACAACAAGCTAGACAAGTAATGATAAAAACTGCTGAAAAAAACGGCATTGCTTGGCGCAAAAATTACCAAAAATTAGAATCTTCAGGAGTTAAAAATAAGCTGCAAGAAAATACAAATTCTCAAGTCACCTATCCTGATTATTACCATGTTCCTTTTCATGCTTATGATCAAGGAAATATGTGTTGGGAAGCAGCATTTGAAGCACCCAGTGCTACCTATTCTGTAGCATTAAGGGTATGGCCAAAAGAAGATATCACTTGGGAAACTGCACACCGCAGATTAAGATCAACTTTTCACGAAGTTCTCGTAAAATATGTCACCCAAGATATTCATGATATCCTGGATATTGGTTGTTCTGTAGGAATTTCCACCTTATCTCTGCATCGCTACTACCAACAAAAACAAAATCATCCTGTGCGTACTGTTGGTTTAGATTTATCCCCTTATATGTTGAGTGTAGCAAAGGAATTAGATACTTACAATGAGATATCAGAATGGATACACGCACAAGCAGAAAAAACAGAATTACCCAGTCAGTCTTTTGACTTAATAACTCTCCAGTTTGTTACCCATGAATTACCTGGTTTTGCAAGTAAAGCTATTTTTCAAGAGGTTTTACGTTTACTTCGTCCTGGTGGATATTTTGCTATTGTAGATAATAACCCTAAATCTCCCGTAATTCAAAATTTACCTCCTGTATTATTCACATTAATGAAAAGTACAGAACCTTGGAGTGATGACTATTATTTGTTTGATATTGAAGGTAGTTTAAATTCAGTCGGTTTTAATGTTTTAACTACTGTTGCTAGTGATCCTCGACATCGTACTATTATTGCTCAAAAACATAATTAATCAACATGAATGGTGCGTTAAATTTTTATTCGCGCACCCTACGGAAAACTAGAAATATTTTACGATATTAACTATTGTTTTGAGAGTTAATTAAATGCTACTCATACTCAAAAATAAACTCATCCTGAAAATCCTAAAATCCTGGAAATCCTGATTCTGACAAAATGACTTATAAATTCTACTTAACCTCAAAATTCAACCTTCCATAATGTCCAGAAGAGATATCTACCATAATACCGTAAAAATCAAATTATCAAACTGATTGTATTTAACGATATATCAGAGGAGATAGTACAATGGATACAAAACTAAAATATCAAGACATTATCAAAAAAATATTAACAGAAAATGCCGAATACCGTGCTTCCATACCAGATGGTTATACTTCTCAAATTTTATTTGATGATGAAAGAGGACATTATTTAGTATTAGATACAGCAGATTTCGTTGCTACGAGGTACAAATCATAATCATGAAACTCTTGTGGGGTGGGCCGGACAGCCCGCCAAAAACGTACCTCATTACACCGGAAAGTGCTGTATTGGATGGAATAATGATAAATATCTTCACGCAACACCAATTCATATAGATATGATAGATGGAAAAATTTGGATTCAATATGATGATACAGAAGAAGGTATTGCTAATGATTTAATTGCAGCAGGTATTCCTCAAGAAGACATTATACTAGGTTTTCGTCACCCTCGAATTAGACCATTTACAAACTTTGCTGTTAGTTGATCAATAAATTATGGAAACCCTTTTTTACCAACATTGAAAACTGCTACCAACAAAATCATTACCGCTGCAAACTGCGAGGATCTAAAGCATCTCTTAGCCCATCACCCAAGAGATTAAACGATAAAACTGTCAAAATAATGAGAATTGCTGGTGGCCAAATTAGCCAAGGTTGCAATACTAAAATCGAAGCATTACTAGCAAGAGAAAGCATATTTCCCCAAGAAGGATCTGGTTGTTGAATACCCAAACCAATCAGACTTAACACTGCTTCTGAACCAATAAAACTAGGAATTGTTAAAGTTGCAGAAATCACTACATATGTAGCAGTTTGGGGCAAAATATGGCGGACAATTATATAAACAGGATTAGCTCCAATTGCTAATGATGCTTGGACAAATTCCCTTTCTTTAATTGATAAAACTTGCCCGCGAATTACTCTGGCTAAACCAGCCCAACCAATTAGTGATGTAATTAAAACTATAGATAAAAACCTTTGGCTACTGGTGAGTTGAGGGCTTAAAACTCCTGATAATGCTGCTAGTAAATAAATTCCTGGAAATGTCATTAAAACTTCCGACAGACGCATAATTACACTATCAATTACACCACCAAAATAACCAGAAATACCACCTATGAATAAAGCTAAAGGATAAGTAATAATAATCCCAAAAATGCCAATAAATAAACTGATTCTCCCCCCATACAGTAGACGACTAAACTGATCTCTTCCTTGTTCATCAGTGCCTAAAATATTAAACTTTGCCTCTCCCTTCGCTCCAAATAGATGTAAATTGAGTGAAATTCCAGGGATAATTGTAACTTCTTCCCATTTGGGGGGTAAGGGTAAACTTACTCTCAATAACTTATACTCAGAACCAGAAACAAATAAACCTAAAGGAGTAGGTTGATTATAGTCAACAATTATTTTTCTATCTCCAGTTTCTATGTTTGTATCTCCTTGAATGGTAGGATATATATGAGGGCCAATAAATTTTCCCTCTTGGGAAACCCAATGAATAGGAGTTGGTGGTAGCAAAGAACCATTGGGTTGTGAATCATAAGGATTATAAGGTGCTATCAAGTCAGCACCAATTACTGCTACATAAAAAATTAATAATACACTTGCCCCAAATTTTGCTAAGGAGTTTCTTTTCAGTCTTTGCCACCAATTCATAGATTTTAGATGTTATATTTTAATATTGTACATTTTAAACTGATTCTTCACCATCAGAGTATTCCAAGTAAAAAAAATGCTCAATTAATTGTCCTTGCGAGTGTAGAAAAGCAGAATTAAGCAATCTCTAGTTTTGGATCATTGATTGTTGGTAAAACCCTAAATAAAAATTTTGAATTTCCAATCAGGGGATATTAATTGAAAATTCAAAATCCTTTTTATACTTAGTAATTAACTGCTTAGTTGTTCAGCTAAATAATGCAGGTCTTCATTTTCTTTTTCATGTTCAACCACAAAAACATTAGAATAGAGATTTGCTAACACTTGTTTTCCTTGCTGTGTTAAAGCTAGATAACGTAATCCTTCCTTGATATAAGGATAAACTCCGTTCCAGTAGAATTTGGCATAGTTTTTCCGCAAATCTCCAGGATTTTCATAACCTAAACTTTTATTTACTCCAGTTTCTTCAAATTCATAAAATAGACTGGTGATTTTTTTTAAATAACGGGGATCGCTTAATTGCCCAATTAAATCTGCTGCACGTACTAAACCAGCAAAATGGGTTGTATCTTGGTGATCATCAGCATGAGGTACGGGAAACCGTGTTAGTTCAATATTATTTTTAATTGCCTCAGCATTAATTAATGGATGTCCACCAAATCTTTCATCAATAAATAGTTTCGCTCTATCTACGTGATAGGGAGTCAAACTTGCATCTGAAGCTCCATGAGGTAAAGAAACCATACCACTATCTTGTCCTGTAGAATATAGATTCTCGGATTCTTTATCATCACGGCAAACTCCCTTCACATAGCCGATATCATGACACAATAAAGAGATAATTACGTGCAACCAGTCTTCACTGGAAACCCCTCCTTCTCGGATATGTCTACCACGCAAAATTTCTTGCCCAACCAAGGTGACAAGTACAGAATGTTCTACATTATGATACAAAGCGTCGCTGTTGGCGATATTTTCTAAAGCCATATTGCCAGCCCAGGCTATAATATCCTGATAATCCGTTTTCAAACCGCCATAAGTACGCTGATAACCTGTTCGCAGTTGATTGACAAAAGCGTCAATTATTATTTCTGTTGTATTGAACATAGATGATAGTCAGGGTATAAATTTTTTATAATTTTCTTTGCTGGTTGAAATTTCAGTCTATTCGCAGATAAATAAGCAGATTTAAGGAAATTTCTGCTCAATATCATTGTTTGGATTTAGTTTACATTATCCTTCTGGGTTTTTCCGATCAGTTCAAAAAGTCATTAGCTTTGGTCTATATAGGATTACTTTACAGTTGATTACTAAATCAAAACAACTGTTCATAATTTTGGAAAAATTTTACTATTCATGAGCAGAAGCTAATCCATTCTGTGGATATTTTTATTGATTACAATTATTTAATAGCACAAATTTTCCCATCAAATTAGTAATTTTAAGTGGTGTAATCCCTACACTAACCTTATATGTGAAATACTACTTATGTGTTTGGTATGAATTCCAGTGTAGATAAATGTTATATAGTTAAAACCGGGACTACTCTCGAGAATTAACTGTCCCGGTCTAATTAAGGGCGAACGATGGGAATCGAACCCACGAGTGGTGGAACCACAATCCACTGCCTTAACCTCTTGGCTACGCTCGCCACGCTATCTTATTCGCTGATGATAACATGAACTCATAAAAATAATCAAGATTTTTTTACCAGAATTTGACATATTTTTTTTGTAGTCTTGTGTAGCCTGGAAAATGTAGAAATTTGAATAGAATTTAAAAACATATGAAAACTTGGACTATAATCGCCTCCGCTGGAGTAGCAGGGTTTGCTGTTTTAGGATTGACTATGGCAAATACCAACCCCCAGCAGAAAGAATACGAAGAATATGCAGTAGACAAATTAACAACATACTTAAAAACTGACTTTTGCCAAAAAACACCTAATTTTTTACAAAATCTGATACAGTTTAACTGTAATCAGTTAGTTGATTCAGTAAACCCACAAATCAAGGAAATCGTTACTGCAACTACAAAAAGACAAGATTATCTTATTTTCAGTGTTTATACTACGAATTTAAAAATTGATAACTTGATACCAGGTTATCAGTTTGAAACTGTAGGTGCATTTGATAGTTTTTATACTTACAAAGCAGAAAAACAATAGATGCAATCAATGTCTCTCACTCTGTTTAATAACACTGCAATGAAGTATATCAATACGTGATAAGATTATACTACGAGTATAATTGTGACTTTAGCACTGGGGTAAGTATGTGATCAATATGTAATATATAAAAGCTAAAACTTTGATATCTAATGACTTGTTGTACATTTTGCTTATACCCTCATAATTTAGATACAGCTAAATTCTGTACAAAATGTGGTAAACCACTATTACTAAAAGAACGCTATCGCCCACTTTATCCTATTGGTAGTGGTGGTTTTGGGAGAACTTTTTTAGCATTAGATGAACATATACCCTTGCAACCAAAGTGTGTAATTAAACAACTTTATTTTTCAGGTGCTAATACCGCTACTTTAGTAAAAGCTGCTGAATTATTTAATCAGGAAGCTGTGAGACTAAATGAGTTAAAACACCCCCAAATTCCCCAATTATTTGCATATTTTCAACAAGAGAATCAACTATATTTAGTCCAGGAATTAATTGTAGGTCAAAACTTAGCACAAGAATTAAAATCCCAAGGTGTATTTAGAGAAGTAGATATTTGGCATTTATTAAATAATCTCTTACCTGTGCTGCAATTTATCCATTCTCAAAAAGTAATTCATCGGGATATCAAGCCAGCCAATATTATGCGAAGATATGCCCAAAAACCTAGTAATGAATCTGAATATCCACCACCAATTAATAATGTAGAACTAAGACATCAAAGTTCTACAATGACTCTGGGAGGATTAGAATATTATCATTATCAAAAACCAACTAGAACGACTTCATCAGTTAGTCAAATTAAATCTGAAAAATTGTCTACATCTCAAGCAAGTGATTTAGTATTAATTGATTTTGGTGTTGCTAAACAAATTACCTCTACAGCATTAGCTCAGACAGGAACAACAGTAGGTAGCGCAGAATATATTGCACCAGAACAAATGCGTGGTAAGGCTTTCCCTGCTAGTGATATTTATAGTTTAGGAGTAACTTGTATTCATTTGTTAACTGGAATTTCTCCTTTTGATTTGTTTGATGTTACACAGGATAGATGGATTTGGCAAGATTATTTATTACCGGATAATCCCGTTTCTGAGGAATTGGCTCAAATTCTGAAAAAAATGCTGCAAAATTCAATTTCTCAACGCTACCAATCTGCTACAGAAGTTTTAGCGGCTATTCAAACAGGAGTAAATTCCGTTAAAAAACAGATTACTATTCAGAATAGTTTATCTGCAACTACGGGAGTAAATTACAGTAAATTAGAAAACTTGCTGAAATTAAAACAATGGCAAAAAGCTGATGCAGAAACTTGGGTAGTAATGCGCCAAGCTGTATCTACAGGAAGTAAATATTTTTTTAATAGTGACTTAGAAAAATTTCCTAGTGAAGACTTACAAATAATTGATTATTTATGGACAAAATATAGTGAAAGTGTTTTTGGTTTTAGTGTGCAAATAGAAATTTATGAAAATTGTGGTCGAGATTATGGAAAATTTTGTGATACTGTAGGTTGGGAAGTTTCTAAATCGAGTTCTTCTGGACACAATATACAAAATATACTCTTTAATTGGATGATAAATCGGTTAATACCTAAAGGAAATTTACCTTCTCATCTTTGGGTGGGAGGTACAAAACCTTGGCAACATTTAGATGCTTTAAGTATGGCTCTTTTTAGAAGTCAATAGAATTCATATAAAAAAGACTGTTTAAACTTTTAAGCTGTTACACACCTATATTAGATAATCCTAAAATAGTTAAATCTTGTGGGGTGGGTATCTTGCCCGCCAAACTTATACAAATTAAATGCACAACAGCTTACATCCTAAATATCAACGTTGATATTTTCGATCTGTTTAGCAGCTTTTTCCCATAACTTGGCAGTTTCATCATCATTCCAATGGGTTCTCAAGTTTTCGGCTTTTTTATGGCAGATTCGCTCTAATAGTTCTAAAATTGCCCCTAGTGTCAGTTTATCAACTAACTCTTCTAAAGCATTCATAAATTCTTTCATATCAATATCCTGACCTTTTTTCCAGTGATTGATTATATCTTATGAAAAAATAGTCAGAATTAAGTAGTCATGCAAAAGAAATTTTATAAGAGTCTGAGACTCTACAATAGTATTCCCAGTCTGAGACTGGGAACGAGATTACGAGATAATATCCATAAAAAGTTAAATTTCTCACTCCTAAATTATGCCATCTGCCTATCTTTTAGTATCTCACGGTAGTCGTGATCCCCGTCCAGAAATTGCTATCCAACAACTAGCAACTTTAATCAAACAAAAAATACCCAGTCATGATTTATTGGGTACAGCTACTTTAGAATTGAATACTCAACCTTTACATCAACAAATTCAAAACTTTGCAAAAACAGCTTTAACTTTAGAGTGTAAAACTTTAAAAATTATCCCTCTATTTCTGTTACCAGGAGTTCACGTCATGTCGGATCTTCCCGCAGAGGTGAAACTAGCACAAACAGAACTGCATCAGGATATAATCATTGAACTGCAACCATATTTAGGTAGTCATCATAATTTAGAAAAACTGCTGACTCAAATATTAACTCCCATCCATGCAGAAACAATCATTGTCTTAGCTCATGGTAGTCGTCGTCCTGGTTCTGCACAACCGGTGGAAACCATAGCTCAAAAATTAGGGGGTGTGGCTGCTTATTGGTCAGTTTCCCCTAGTTTAGAACAAAAAGTACAAGAATTAGTAAATGCAGGTTATGAAAAGATTGGTATTTTGCCTTATTTTTTATTTCCCGGGGGTATCACCGATGCGATCGCCAACTCCATAGAACAGCTAAAATTAAAATTCCCACAAGTAAACTTACAATTAGCAGCACCTTTAGGAATGAATCCAAAAATAGTTGATATAATTTGGGATTTAGCAACACAAGAGGAACAAGTTTTTGGGTAAGGTTTATTTAATCGGTGCTGGCCCTGGCGATCCAGGACTGATGACTATTAAAGGTAAGGCATTATTAGAATGTGCAGATGTAGTAATTTATGATGCTTTAGTTAGTCCAGAAATTTTGGCAATGATCAACCCCCAAGCTGAAACAATTAATGCTGGTAAGCGGATGGGGAGACATTCTCTATTACAGGAAGAAACTACCAAATTATTAATTGCAAAAGCTCAAGATCACGCCATAGTAGTACGCTTGAAAGGTGGCGATCCTTTTATTTTCGGCCGTGGTGGTGAAGAAATGGCCGAATTATTAGCAGTGGGAATTCTTGTAGAAGTTGTGCCTGGGATCACAGCCGGCATTGCAGCGGCAGCTTATGCTGGAATTCCTCTCACTCACCGTCTGTATAGTTCATCAGTGACATTTGTAACGGGTCACGAAGCGGTGGGTAAATATCGTCCAGCAGTCAACTGGCAAGCGATCGCCCAAGGTTCAGAAACTATAGTGATTTATATGGGTATCCACAATTTAACGTATATCGTGGAACAACTAGTGTTAGCAGGATTGAGTCCAGAGACTCCTATAGGTTTAGTACGTTGGGGAACTCGACCAGAACAAGAAGAATTAATTGGTAAGTTAGGAACAATTGTGCAACAAGTTGAAGAGATGAAATTTAGTGCGCCAGCGATCGCAGTCATTGGAGCAGTAGTCAAGATGCACAGTATTCTTTCTTGTAGTCGTTTTTGATAGTCTCAACTGAAGAAGTTTAAATCATGTTCTGAAAAATAGTTTTCAGCAATTCACCTTGATTTAAGGGTTTATTCAAACAACCAGAAGCCCCAACTAGCTTGGCTTTAGCTCTATCCATAAAGCTGGCTTTTTCAGTGATGAGAATGACAGGTGTATTTTTAAAATGTACCTGTTTCCGTAATAATGAACAAACTTCATATCCATCTAAATCTGGCATGGTGACATCCAGGAAAATCATATCTGGCTTGATATGCAGTATTTCCATGAGAGCTTTATATGAATCTGTCGCTCCTACCAATGAGAATATTTGCTCATCTAAAAAACCTCTCATTGTATTTAAAACTAAAGAACTATCATCTACACAGAAAACTGTGTAACTTTTTTTGTCTTTGGGTTTTGGCGCAAAACGTTGATATTTGCTGGCACTAGGTGGTTTATTGCCAATTGGTGGTAACTGTACTTCTATTTTTGGTCGTTTTTTTGGCTCCTCAAATTTCAGTTCATCAAAATTTTGTTGGGTAAACTTGGGGCGATGATATTTGGAACGATTATATTTGGGCTGATTATATTGCCAAAACTGCTCAGGAGAAATTTTCACACCTGCTTCACACTTTTCCACCAGCAAGCGTAGGTTTAGATGACAGAATTTTGGTAAATCATCCAGAAAGCTTTCAGGGATGAACTCATAGCTTCCTTCTTCAATTTTGAGAAATGAATCTAAAAACTCCAGAGACAACTGCTCAATCAACATGGCCGCTTGGGAAGGACTGAGGTAATTTTCATTAACTAACCAGCAAATAGCTAAATAATCTGGGTTGGGGATGGTTTGATTTTCCACACCCCGCTCAAAAATGCTCTGTAATTGCTGATTGATTTCTCTAGGTAGAGCAGAATTGTGTTGGCCTAACCTTTGCAAGTTGCGATAGAGTGGCTCAAACATCTTTTCTGAGTAGCAAGCATAAATCAGCTTACCCTCTTGTACATAGATTGACCAAGCCCCTGAAGTGCTAAATACTTGTAGACAACCGGTAACAGATTTACTAGTGATTTTTTTTAAGAGGGACAGAGGTTGTAGCTTTTGGAAAAATCTATATCTACTAATAGGAAGCGTTTTCATTAGCACTGCTCTAAATACAAATTAAAATTTGACACTATAATTTGTGAACCACCCGTAGGCAATTCACACCGATATTTGTGGAAATAATGCCAGAACAAGATATCGGTTTACATTGCTGAGAGTATAGCAAGTCTCTTCTCTAAACACACAATACCCAACACCCCACACCCCGCTCACCCCTCACCCTCCTAACTATATGTAGATGAGGCAGTAAGTCTATGTCATCGCGGATGAGTAAAACAGTTGAAAGTCTTTTGTATCTTGGGTTTATCTTGAGTTAATCTCTAGTCTGATTTAGTCCTTGCCATGTTCAGAAGTATCAATTAAAAGATGAAATTTATGACTGATATTTTCTGCCAATTTGGCAAGTGATAAATTTTTAACTTTTGACTTTGATAACAACTGATTCCAGTCGTATTGAAGTATTGAGCTATCTACTTTCATGTCCAGGTATAACTCCTAGGAATAGGGCTAAAACTCTTGACAATCAAGGCTTGAACACGCTTTCTCCTCAACTACGACAGATGAGAACTAGAATATCTGAACTTAAATATTCAGTATTTATTACTACTAAATCATGGGGCGTTAACTATTGGCAGATGCTTGACCATTACTTACTACTTTCAAGTTACTATATATTTAACAGGGAAATAAAAAACTATTTTAAATATATTTTGAAGACTTGAATATAATGCTGTAGATAGTAATGAAATTAACTGCGATTATTTCTGGTTTTCAATTAGACATGATTGGGAAAATTTTTGCCATTTAAAAACCATATATTCATTCCATATATTGACCATAATTAAATATAATTAAGTGGTTAAATTATAAACAATATCAATCTAAGAAAATACCAGATATGATAATAATTGGTTATTGATGAATACTGTTGTCATAATTAATTTTATATTTTCCCTTCAGCTAATGAATAATCAGGATAATTTCCATCCAAAGAAATATCCTCTTAAATAATGACTTGAGAAATTTAAGTTAATAGATTAATTATCCTGAAATCTTTATTTACAGAACTTTCCAGTGTCATGAGGTACACTATTGGCGGGCTGTCCGGCCCACCCCACAAGAGTGTTATGATTATGATTTTTACCTCATAGCAACGCAATCTCCTGTATCAATCATTGCGTCATTTTTATATTTGCTCATGGGGTTTGGTAACTGTCAATTTTATCAACCGCTGTATGTTCATAATGATATGAATTTATCTGAGTATTTTACCTAGACACGGAAATTGTTAAAATTTCTAGAAGTATCTGAATAAACATAGAAAATATCTCATATGATTAAATACAACCCATGATTCACAAGGTTTTTACTTTTACTATTGTTTTCTGGCTTTGTAATTACGACAATTTTTTATACTTACTTAAGTAGGCCAGCGGGGAAATTTATAATTATTTAACAAAAAGTAAACAAGGACCAAAACATTATTTCCCCCTGCACCCTGCGCCCTGTACCCTGCCTGATCACAACGACAATTTTTAACGCCTACCTACTTAGCAGTGGCTACCATTAATCTTTTAGTTCAAGAAAAAACTGAACGTCTAGATCGTTATCTGTCTACGGAAATACCTGATTTATCTCGTTCTCGTGTTCAACAGTTAATCGAACAAGGCCATGTTCTACTCAATGAGCAAATTTGCACATCTAAGAAAACAAATCTCAAAATTGGCGATCGCATTAGTTTAGAAATTCCTGCTGTCGAACCTTTGGAGTTGGTAGCACAAGATATTCCCCTGGATATTCTTTACGAAGATGAGCATTTGCTCATTCTCAATAAACCTGCTGGTTTAGTAGTTCATCCTGCACCAGGACATCCTGATGGTACTTTAGTTAATGCCTTACTGGCACATTGCCCCAATTTACCGGGAATAGGTGGTGTACAACGTCCGGGTATTGTTCATCGCCTGGATAAAGATACAACTGGAGCGATCGCTATTGCCAAAACAGATATTGCCTATAAACATTTACAAGCACAACTACAAGCGAAAACAGCGAGAAGAGCATATTTAGGAGTGGTTTATGGTGCGCCCAAAACTGAAAGTGGTACAGTAGATTTACCTATTGGTCGCCATCCCCAAGACCGCAAAAAAATGGCCATAGTTCCCGTAGAACAAGGGGGAAGAACAGCCATTACCCATTGGCAAGTTCAAGAAAGGCTGGGAAACTTCACTCTGATTCATTTTCAACTAGAAACAGGGCGTACCCACCAAATTCGTGTCCATAGTGCCAAAATAGGTCATCCTATTGTCGGTGATCCTGTTTACAGTTCTGCTCGTTCTATAGGTGTGAATTTGCCCGGCCAAGCACTACACGCTTGGCAATTAAAGTTGCAACATCCCATTACTGATAATTGGGTAGAAGTCATTGCACCCCCACCGGATAATTTTATGAAGCTCATAGTTGCACTTAAGCGCAGATCAGGAATAGGGTGAATTGTTATTGAACTTTAAAATTCTGCCTTTTGCCTTTTGACTTGTTATATCCCCCCAGGGAGGTTAATTCCAGCACTTACAGAAATATTTAGAAATGTAAATTTAACATTAATTAACATAAGCACAGTTATTTAAAGAAGCTAGGAAAATACTTGTAACTCATTGTTGATATATTATTCCTGGATTGTTAAATGAATATAAAACCCGACAAATCTTCCGCTATGTCAGCTTAATGTAAAGTTATGAAACGAAAAATGGGAGCAAAAGCAGCCCATATTCCTTGTATGTAAAGGATTTAAGGCTTTTCTTATTGCTATAACTCATTTCTTAACAATTTGTAACAGACAAAGTATCTGTGGCGGTGTATAAACATAATCGGAAGGGGTCAAAAAACAGAGCAAAGTTAAACCAGATAGCTAATCCAAAAATTTGGCTATTTTCTCATAAAGTTAACTGAGCCTCTCATAATTTATTCCTCCGACAAAACAAACTAAGTCAAGAATTCTTGAGCTTTTAGTTTGTTAACCAGTTCAAATTGATAAAACGCAAGTTCTTATCAAGACATCTCTCAACTAAGTAATTAGGAGATTTAAAGTCCATGACATTAGATGTATTTTCCAAAGTTGTATCCCAAGCTGACGCTAGAGGCGAATTCTTAAGCACAGAACAACTAGATGCTTTAACCGCAGTTGTTAAAGATGGTAACAAGCGTTTAGATACAGTAAACCGCATCACCAGCAACGCTGCTGACATCGTTACCAACGCTGCTCGTGCTTTATTTGAAGAACAACCTCAATTAATCGCTCCTGGCGGTAACGCTTACACCAACCGTCGTATGGCTGCTTGTCTACGCGACATGGAAATCATCTTACGCTATGTTACCTACGCTACTTTGGCTGGTGACGCTAGTGTTCTTGATGACCGCTGCTTAAATGGCTTACGCGAAACCTACCAAGCTTTAGGTACTCCTGGTTCTTCCGTAGCTGTTGGTGTTGGCAAAATGAAAGAAGCTGCTATCAACATCGTTAACGATCCTAGCGGTATCACCAAAGGTGATTGCAGTTCTATAGTTTCTGAATTGTCTGGTTACTTTGATCGTGCAGCAGCAGCTGTTGCTTAATTTCCAAAGTACAAATAGTCCAGGGCTAAACATCTAGCTCTTCCAACAAGATACGAAATAAATCAAGGAGAAATTAGATCATGAAAACCCCAATTACCGAAGCTATTGCAGCTGCTGATACCCAAGGACGCTTTTTGAGCAACACCGAATTACAAGCTGTTAACGGTCGTTTTGATCGTGCAGTTGCTAGCATGGAAGCTGCTCGTGGTTTAACAGCTAACGCTCAAAAACTAATTGATGGTGCTACCAACGCTGTATACCAAAAATTCCCCTTCACCACCTCTACCCCTGGTCCTCAGTACGCTGCTGATGCTCGTGGTAAATCCAAGTGTGCGCGTGACGTTGGTCACTACCTACGCATCATCACCTATAGCTTAGTAGCTGGTGGTACAGGTCCTTTAGACGAGTTCTTAATTGCTGGTTTAGCTGAAATCAACATTGCTTTTGACTTGTCTCCTAGCTGGTATGTAGAAGCTTTAAAATACATCAAAGGCAACCACGGTTTAAGTGGACAAGCTGCTAACGAAGCTAACACCTACATTGACTACGCAATCAATGCTCTTAGCTAGATAGCTTTTTGCCCGGAGAGGGGTACAAGTGCTGGATGAAATTATCCCTTTGGGGTTAATCGGTTGGTCGTGGGGAATCTCTGCTCCCGATCTAGACTGAATCACCTAGCAGTTGGATCTTTCTCCGGGCATAGTTTTATGTATGTTAGGTGACAGGTGACGGGTGACAGGCGAAAGTAAGAAGGCAAGAGTTGTGAACTTTAACTTTTGATCACTTATCACTTAAATGTCCCCACTACGTGATCTGTGGCTATAGCTCCAATAACCAACTTGATAGAATCAGCAATTGCAATCACAACCGCATTGCTAATCAAAGGGAATAGAACAATGGCAATTACTACAGCAGCATCCAGACTAGGGACAGAACCTTTTAGCGATAACAAGCGAGTTGAACTGCACCCCCAACCTAGCCGAGAAGAATTAGAGTTGGTAATTCGTGCAGTTTATCGGCAAGTCTTAGGTAACGACTACATATTAGCTTCAGATCGTCTCGTCAGTGCAGAATCACTGTTACGTGATGGTAACTTGACAGTGCGCGAGTTTGTACGTGCTGTTGCTAAGTCTGAACTCTACAAAGCTAAATTCTTCTATAACAGTTTCCAAACTCGACTAATCGAACTCAACTATAAACACTTGTTGGGTCGCGCTCCCTATGATGAGTCTGAAGTTACTTATCACTTAGACTTATACATTAACCAAGGCTACGATGCAGAAATTGATTCTTATATTGATTCAATTGAGTATCAAAATTGCTTTGGGGAAAATGTAGTACCTTACTATCGTGGGTTTGACACACAGCCTGGTCAAACTATGGCTGGTTTTAACCGGATGTTCCGTTTATATCGTGGTTATGCTAACAGTGATACATCACAGGTAGAAGGAACAAAATCCCGATTAGCTACAGAATTAGCTAGTAGCACAACTTCCTCTATTGTAGGACCTTCTGGTTCTAATGATAACTGGGGTTTCCGCCCATCTGCGGATAACGCACCCAAACAGAACCAAGGTAATGCTGTAGGGCAATCGGATCGCGTTTACCGAATTGAAGTAGCAGGCATTCGCAATCCAGGATACCCCAGCGTGCGGCGTAGCAGCACAGCATTTATAGTACCCTACGAGCGTCTTTCTGACAAGATTCAGCAAATTCACAAACAAGGCGGAAAAATTGTCAGCATTACATCTACGTAAGGTATAGTGCTGTTTTTTGGCATCTATCAATAGGAGATTTATTAGTAATGTTCGGTCAAACAACACTTGGTGGTAGTAGTGTTTCTTCCTCTGCAAGCCGTGTATTTCGTTACGAAGTTGTAGGCTTAAAGCAAAACCAAGAAACCGACAAGAATAAATTTAATATTCGTCGTAGTGGTAGTATTTTTATCACTGTACCCTACGACCGGATGAATGAAGAGATGCGACGCATCACCCGTCTCGGTGGCACAATTGTCAAAATTGAACCATTAGCAGTCTAGTTTACTATTGCCCTGGTCATGATAGAACCCACTATGTCCGAAGAATCTACGGAAAATGGGGCGCAATTGACACCAGAGCAAGCCATAGCTAATCTGCAATCATCAGATTTAAGTCTCCGCTATTATGCTGCTTGGTGGTTGGGTAAGTTCCGAGTCAGTCAGCCAGAAGTTGTTAATGCACTCATTACAGCGTTAGCAGATGAAGATGACACAACAGAACTAGGAGGTTATCCACTCCGCAGAAATGCAGCCAGAGCTTTAGGAAAATTGGGCAATCCTCAAGCAATACCTGGATTGATTACGTGTTTGGAATGCTCGGATTTTTATGTGCGTGAAGCAGCAGCCCAATCTTTAGGAACGCTTAACGCTCAAGCAGCAGTACCTACACTAATCAAAATGCTAGATGGGGGTGTTGCCAAAGCCGTGCAAGTACCAGGTCGCCCCCATCTTATCCAACCCTATGAAGCAGTGTTAGAAGCCTTGGGAGCTATTGGTGCAACTAAGGCTATTTCCCTAATTCAGCCTTTTTTAGAGCATTCTGTGCCACGGGTGCAATGCTCTGCTGCTAGGGCTATGTATCAACTGACCCAAGATTCTCAGTATGGAGAATTTCTGGTGACAATGATGCAAAATAGCGATGTAAAATTACGGCGTGTAATTTTGGGGGATTTAGGAGCGATTGGGTATATGGCAGCTGCTGAGGCGATCGCCCATGCTCAGGTAGAAAATAGTTTTAAACTCATGGCTTTGAAAGGATTGTTAGAGTATCAACTCTTCCAAGAATCAGAACTATCTGATCAAGCAGTCCAAGTCATGAACTTGATGGATTCACTTTTATAGTCATTAATTGTTAGTTATTGACTATTCATCATTGATTTATAACCAATGACTGAAAAACTAATTGATGCTGTTAACCAAGCAGAAACACCATCGCAAATGGTAACAGCAGTAAAAAACTTAGCAGCAGCTAAAGATCCAGCAGCCATTTCCGCTTTGATTGCTGTATTTGGTTATAACAATCCAGCGGCCGCTGTAGTTGCAGTAGCAGGACTAACAGAACTGGGAGACGTAGCAGTACCCCAGTTATTAACACAAATAGATGATTATAACTATGGCGCACGGGCTTATTCGATTCGCACTTTAGCGGCGATCGCTGATCCCCGTGCTTTAGATGTGTTAGTCAGTACCGCAGCTACAGATTTTGCGCCCAGTGTTCGCCGTGCTGCTGCTAAAGGTTTAGGAAACTTGAACTGGTCTAAATTAGCTGTATCTGAAAGTCAAGATTATATTAACCGCGCATTAGAGACATTACTTTTGATTTGCCAGGATACAGACTGGTCAATTCGTTATGCAGCCATTGTTGGACTACAGGCTTTAGCAAGGGTAGCATCAGTGCGAGAAAAAATTTTGACTAAGTTCCAGGAAATGCTAATTTCTGAGACAGAAGCGGCTATCCGCGCTCGTGTCCAATTAGCTACAAGTAGTTTGGGATTAACAGCTTGTTAATTTTTTCCCATTACCATAAAACAAGGTAAAAGTAAAGATGTCAATACCACTTTTAGAATATTCTCCTTCTTCACAAAATCACCGTGTAGAAGGCTATGAAATACCTAACAGCGATACGCCAGTTATTTATAGACTCACTTCCACTAGCTTGGATATAGATGTTGATGAGATTATCTGGGCTGGATATCGGCAGGTTTTCAGTGAACATCTGATTTTAAGTAGCTACAGACAAACCTTTTTAGAATCTCAAATGCGGAACCGGGCTATCAGTGTCCGTGATTTCATCCGGGGTTTGGGTAAATCAGAAGTTTTCCGTAGCCAAATAGCAAATGTTAATTCTAACTATCGCTTAGTTAATTTAGTTCTGCAAAGATTCTTAGGTAGAAAATCATATAACAAAGATGAAGAGATAGCTTGGTCTATTGTTATCGCTACCAAAGGGTTACACGGATTTATTGACGCTTTGTTAGGTTCTGCGGAGTATTTAGAAAACTTTGGTAATGACATTGTACCTTACCAACGTCGTCGTTATAAAGATAGGCCGTTTAACCTCGTCAATCCTCGTTATGACGATTACTGGCGTAATGCTCAGAGTATGAGAGCCATTGGTACTCGTTCCTTCTACAATATCCGTATACCTGGAACTCTTACCAGTGAAGATATCCGCAAAGCCATTCCCGCAACCTTCTTTGCAATGGCAGGAAAAATCATTACTCCTGAGCGCAACTACCAAAGAACTATTGCATCTGTTACTTCCCAAGTCAAAACCCTGGAAATTCCAGATACTAGCCGAGAAGTCAGCACTGAGGAAGTGAAAATACAACCTGTAGCTGTTTCTTTACCTTATAGCTACATTCCTGGCCTTGCTAAAAATTAAGCATAGGTTAACAGTGATTAGGTAGCAGGTGACAAATAGGATTTGATTAATTACTAGTGACCTATTGCCAATTACCCATTCTCACATCAAACATTCTGAAATATGACACTACCTTTACTAGAATACAAACCCAGTTCACAGAATCAGCGAGTTCCTGGTTACGAAGTACCCAACGAAGATACTCCTAGAATTTACCGCATTGAAGACTGTGTTTTCAGTGGTGATATCCAAGAGTTAATTTGGGCTGCTTACCGCCAACTGTTTAGTGAACACGTAATTCTCAAATTCTACCGTCAAGGTAATTTAGAATCTCAGGTTAAAAACCAAGCTATCACTGTTCGTGACTTTATTCGTGGTTTAGCTAAATCAGAAGCTTTCACAAGTTTGGTAATTAAAACTAATTCTAACTATCGCTTAGTAGAAATTGGCCTGAAACGGTTATTAGGACGTGCGCCCTATAACAAAGATGAAGAAATTTCTTGGTCAATTAAAATCGCTACCGATGGCTGGGATGGTTTTGTAGATGCTTTGTTGGATTCAAACGAGTATCAAAGCTGTTTTGGGGAAAATATAGTTCCTTACCAACGCCGTCGTTATAAAGGTAGACCTTTTAACCTAGTCACACCTCGTTATGCAGACTACTGGCGCGATAAGTTAGAAGACGCACGGTACAAACCTGGTAGTATTAGTGATTTCATGAAAATGGCTGCTGATGCTAGTATCAGAACCGTTACTTACACACCTGTGAGTACCGCTGACATCAGTATTCCTGACACTACCAGAGACAGCGTACCCGTAGGTATTCCAGTTTCCATTAGCCCTAGTGCTAGTTTCCCCGCTCGCTAAATCTCTTTAGCTATGTAACCTAATACGGGAAAATAGTTAAAGCATGAATTGGAAATTTGAGACATCAAATCAAATTCTGTTTTCAAAGTCGAAATTTATTCACAAGAGGAAATACGCAGCATGGCACTGCCACTACTTCAATACAAACCAACTACTCAAAACCACCGTGTTAGTAGCTTTGGTATTGCTGATCAGAGTCCAGACACTCCATACATCTATCGTACAGAAGATGTTAGTTCTTTCACCGACATCCAAAATATTATTTGGGCTTCCTATCGCCAAGTTTTCAGCGAACATGAAATCCTCAGATTTAACCGCCAAATTACTTTGGAATCTCAATTAAAAAACGGTTCTTTGTCTGTTAGAGATTTCATCCGTGGTTTAGCTCAATCTGAAGCTTTCTATCGCTTAGTTGTTTCTGTTAACAATAACTATCGCTTAGTTGATATTACTCTCAAACGTCTTTTAGGTCGTTCTGCTTACAACAAAGAAGAAGAAATCGCTTGGTCTATTGTAATTGGTACTAAGGGCTTTGCTGGTTTTGTTGATGCTTTGGTTGATAGTGAAGAATATAACCAAAACTTTGGTGATAACACTGTACCTTACCAACGCAAACGTATGGAAGGTCGTCCTTACAACTTGGTAACTCCTCGCTATGGTGAAGACTTCCAAGAAACCGCAGGTACAGCTACAACCGACTGGCGGATTATTTTGGAGAAATTATACACTGCCAAAGAAAAAACCAAACGTCTCAAAGAAGGCGATCCTGGCAAGTATGCAGAAATGGCTGCTTCCTTATCAGACAAAGGAAACTATGCTCAAAACATCTCTTCCTTTGACATTGATTATATGAATGCTGTTCCTTATCGTGGTATACGCTAAGTTCAGTATTTTAATAACTTGAATTTTCTACTGGGTCTGGTTTTGACATTAATATGATAACAAGTTGGCGGTTTTGCTGTGAGCTAGTTATGATGTTAGGTGAAAATCAGACCCTTAGTTATTGGTGATTGGTGATTGGTGATTGGTGATTGGTGACTGGGTAAATTTCTTAATTACGTAAGCGAAGCTCCTCTGAAAGAGGCATTACGTAAGCGAAGCTCTCCTGAAAGGAGCATTACGAACTACGAATTATTATTATGGAAGAAAAATTAAATCAAGAACAACTAAACAAAATTATTGCTGAAGTTCAAAACTTGCAATTAAAGCAAGAGGGTGAATTTGATCAGCAACAAATCCAGGAAATTTTACAAGAGTTGAATTTACCACCAGAATTGTTAGATGAGGCTGTAATTCAGTTAAAGCGTCGTCAAGCTTTGGAGGTGCAACAAAAGCGTAATAAAATGATTGCTTTTGGTGTATTTGGGGCAATTATTGTAACTATTGGTGGAATTGTATTTTTTAATCAACAAAATGCTTCTTTATTAGCTAATGTTTCTGCACAGGAAGATAAAATTACTTTAGCTGATAAACAGAAAATAAATACTATTTCTCGTCAAGCTAATTCTCAACTTTCTTATCGTGTAACTTTGAAAGATGCACCTGTTGGGAAAAGACTTGCTTTAGGTTGTAATTGGATTAATCCTAATGGTCAAATTGTCAAACAAAATAGTTATCAAACCAAAAATGTAACAACGGAAATTTGGAATACTCGTTGTCGTTATACTATTGATTCTTCTGCACCTGTAGGTAATTGGACAGTGGAAATGTTGTTGGGTGGGAGGAAGATTAGTGAGGAAGTTTTTACGGTGCAATAAGAATTAATTTTAGATTAATAAAGAGGCCGTTTTTTGAGTTTTCATTAGTTCGGAAATATAGCTATAGTCACCAATATTAGAACATAGAAATCATAAATTTGTAGGGGTTTAGCACTGCTAAACCCTTACCAATCTTTACAACTATAAAATTTTTATCAAGAATAATCATTATTTAATCTGCAAATATTGACTCTTGATGGATCGGTTATCGTTGGATTTCTGGTAATTCAAAATCTTGAAAATCTGCAAAATGCTTTTCAATTAGAGTTACTAAATTGATAGGATTTTGGTAATTTTCTATGAGTACAAGATGGAGGATTTGTGTGATTTCTTGTTCTAGAGAATGTCCGTGTTTTTACGCTCGTTTTTGCAGCTTATTTTTTAGGTCTTAATTAAGATTGGAGATGGTAATATTAGTCATGTTATTTTAGGGTTAGAGAATATGTTGATTATACACGATCAATCCTGACTTTTTGGCTGATTCAGATTTGGAAATCATAGGAATATATGATCACACAGGATGCTAGAATATTTTTGAGTGTATAATAGTTACAAATTGTTTTTAAATCTTCTGGTTTAAATAATCTTGGTTCTCAGGTTTCAAATAGTTATAGGAATTACGCATTTTAATAAAACGTTAGGGTTTGAGATTGCTTCATTACGTCGCCATGATAATATTTGAACCCGGTTTTGCTTACAGCAGATTTCGTTGCTACGAGGTACAAATCATAATCATGAAACTCTTGTGGGGTGGGCATCTTGCCCGCCAAAAACGTACCTCATTACACCGGAAAGTGCTGTAAGTTCTGAGTCAGTCAACTTTATAATTATTGAGAAGTTATAAATCATATATTTCTGAAAATACGGTTTTATCATGAGAAATATGGCACTAAAAACAGTCTATCCATTTTATCAATTATTACTTACGACTTTATTTTTTACGGGTGGAATTGTCACAACTACAAATACCAGAGTAACTGCAAAAATAACCCCAGATAATACTTTAGGTAAAGAAAATTCTGTAGTTCACCGAGTTAATGATTTAAAAGATTTAATTAATGGTGGTGCAACCAGAGGAAAAAATTTATTTCACAGCTTTGAAAATTTCAATGTTGGTGAAAACAGAAGTGTTTATTTTGCTAATCCTATCGGAATTGAAAATATATTAACTCGTGTGACAGGGAGTAATGTATCTAATATTTTGGGAACATTGGGAGTTGAAGGAACGGCAAATTTATTTTTATTAAATCCCAATGGAATTATATTTGGAGAAAATGCAATTTTAGATATACGTGGTTCTTTTACTGGGACAACTGCTGATAGTATTAGATTAGGTGAAGATGGATTATTTAGTGCTACAAATCCTCAAGGTAGTAATTTATTAACTGTACAACCAGGAGCATTATTTAAAAATGCGATTACAAATCAAGGAGCGGAAATTAGAAATCAAGGAAATTTACAAGTTGATGCAGGTCAGAATCTTACTTTTTTTGGTGCAAATGTAATTAATGAAGGTGGGTTAACAGCAGCAGAGGGAAGAGTTGAATTAACAGGAACAGAAAATCTGCAAGTTCGGGGGAATTTAGATACAGGAACTTTATTACTGAATACTGATAATTTGACTATTGGTGAAGATGATAATGTGACAATTCAGAAAAATACCTTGGAGGGTTTGTCTGGAAATACAACTCTGATATTTCAAGCTGCAAATGATATTATCATTCATCCTTTAAGTGATAATAGTTTAAATTTTGCTCAGGGGAATGGTAATATAACATTTACTGCTGGTAATTCTGAAGGTGGAATTGGTAATTTTCAGATGAATATTGCTAATACTCTCAAAACCAATGGTAGAGATATTAGTATATCTGGAGCAAATTTAACAGTAGGAAATATTGATACTTCCTTTGTGGAAGGTGGAGAACTTATTGCTGAAGTTGATGTAGATAATGGAGGTGTAATTCCTGAAATAACTATTGATAGAGATAATGAAGATTTTAATATAACTGAAGGGACGGCCACATTTACCTTCACAGTATCAGAGGAACAAACAATAGAAAATTTAGATGTACAGTTTTCCGCAGAACATAGTATTAATAGGAATTTAACAGCTACTCTCACATCACCAGATGGAACAACATTAGAATTATTTAGTGGTGTGGGAGGAAGTGAAGATAATTTTCAAGATACTGTCTTAGATGATAGTGCAAGAACTAGTATTGATAATGGTTCACCTCCATTTCAGGGGGAATTTCAACCCACAGGAAAAGGTGGTTTAGATGTTTTTAATAATAAAAATTCAAAAGGAAATTGGATATTAGAAGTAACAAATAATGCTTCATTAGATTCTGGTACTTTATACAAAGCAGGTGAAACTGCACCTTGGGGAATTGCTGATGGAACAAAACTGATTTTTCGGACACCTATTACTTCTATTGGTGATAGTGGTGCAGTTACTCTGAATGCAACAAAAGGAAATATTAATGTTGGCGAAATTAATGCTGAAAGTTTGACAGGTATTGGTGGAGAAGTTAATCTCACAGCTAGTGGGAATATTAATCTGAATAGTAGTTTGTCTGCTGTTAATAAGATTAACATTTTGGCTGATGCTGATAGTAATGGTATTGGTAATTTTCAGATGAATATTGCTGATACTATTCAAACTAGTGGAAAGAATGTTGATATCAAAGGTGTGAATTTAACTATTGGTGATATTAATACTAGCGATGCACTGGGTGGAGGAAATATAAATTTAAATGCTAGTGGTAATATCTTTACTCAAAACCTAGACTCCTACTCATTTTCAGAATTAGGAACAGCAGGAAATGGGGGGAATATTTCTCTTTCTACTACTAATGGTTACATTCAGACTCAATTCCTAGACTCCTACTCATTTTCAGAATTAGGAACAGCAGGAAATGGGGGGAATATTTCTCTTTCTACTACTAATGGTAATATTCAGACTCAATTCCTAGACTCCTCCTCATTTTCATTGTCAGGAACAGCAGGAAATGGGGGAAATATTTCTGTTTCCACTACTAATGGTAATATTCAGACTCAATTCCTAGACTCCTCCTCATTTTCATTGTCAGGAACAGCAGGAAATGGGGGAAATATTTCTGTTTCTACTACTAATGGTTATATTCAGACTCAATTCCTAGACTCCTACTCATTGTCATTTGAAGGAACAGCAGGAAATGGGGGGAATATTTCTGTTTCTACTACTAATGGTGATATCTCTACTCAATCCCTATTCTCCTCCTCATTTTCAGAATCAGGAACAGCAGGAAATGGGGGGAATATTTCTGTTTCCACTACTAATGGTTATATTCAGACTCAATCCCTAAACTCCTCCTCATTTTCAGATTCAGGAACAGCAGGAAATGGGGGTGAAATTTCTATTGATGCTGGTGGTGAAATTAAGGGAGTAAGAGACGAATTTAGTGAAGAATTCCCAGTGTTTTCTTCGTTTTCTGTTTCTGAAAGCGGAACTTCAGGACAAGGTGGTAACGTTTTCTTAGCAGCTAAAAATCAAATTACAGATTTAGAAGTATTAACTCTCTCATCTTCTGACAAATCTGGAGATGTTCAAATCGAAGGTTCTGGAGATTTATCAATAATAAATACTGACATTATCACTAGTAAACAGATAACAATTGAGAACCCATTCACTGGTGAAGAAATTACCCTAGATGTCGGTGAGGTAGGTCAATCAGGTAATGTAGATATTATCAACACAGGTCATATTACTTTCCAATATAGTCGCATAGAAAGTGACACTAAAGGCATTAATCCAGCCGGAAATGTAAATATTACCAGTCCTCATACTGTCACCATCAATAATAGTCAGATTATCAGTAACACCAGCAGTACAGGAAACGCCGGCAATATTGAAATTAATGCGAATATATTAGATATTACAGATGGTTCAGAAATATCAGCTTCCACATCTAATACAGGAAAAGGTGGAAAGATCACAGTTAATGCTAACACCTTGACAATGACAAATGGCGCACAATTATTAACAACAACATCGGGTAATAATCAAGCTGGAAATATCAACTTGATAGTTAAAGATAATATTACTTTAGATGGCACAAATACCGGACTATTTGCAAATACAGAATCAGGTTCAACAGGTAAAAGTGGTAGTATTGATATTGACCCTATAACCTTTATTATTAGAAATGGTGCAGGAGTAGGAGTAAACAGTCAAGGAAGTGGTGAAGGTGGAGATATTGATATAGTTGCAGGAACTTTGAGTTTAGAGAATCAAGGATTTATCACAGCCGAAACAGCAAGTAACCAAGGTGGAGAAATTAATTTGAATATTCAAGAGTTATTGTTATTGAGAAATAATAGTCGGATTACGGCAACTGCGGGAACAGATGGTGCTGGTGGAGATGGGGGAAATATTAATATTAATACACCTTTCATTATTGCTTTTCCTAGTGAAAATAGTGACATTACCGCTAATGCTTTTCAAGGAAAAGGTGGTGAGATTAATATTACAACCAATGGTTTATTTGGAATCCAATCTCAAACTCAACCAACACCCAGAAGTGATATTACTGCATCTTCGGAATTTGGATTACGTGGAGAAGTACAAATTACCAGACCTGATGTAGATCCAACTTCTGGTTTAATAGAATTACCTGATAGTTTAGTTAATGCTACTAATCAGTTATCTAAAGGGTGTAGACGTGGTGGTACAGAAAATAGATTTACCGTTGTGGGGAGGGGTGGTTTACCCTCAACTCCTGATGATTTATTGACAGGAGTAACACCTTTGGTAGATGTCGTGAATATGGCTAATAATGGTGAAATTAGTCAACAAGAAATGAGCAAAAATGATGTCAAGACTGCGGTAATTAAGCAAGCTCAAGGATGGATAATTACAAATGATGGTAGGATAATTTTAACTGCTCAATCACCACGGATGATTTTGAAAGATTCAGGTTTAAGTCATCCTGGGTGTGAGGTTTTTGGTAATAAGTAATTTTGATTATTTTTAAATATGTTTTCTCAGCATTTTATTGGTTATTGGGGTGAGAAGAGGGAAGATTTTTTCACGCAGAGTCGCAGAGTCGCAGAGAGAAAGAAAGAGGGGGAAGGGTTTGTTTTTGAGGTTGTTTATGTTGGATGTGATGATTTATCGGTGGTGGAGGGAAGTTCTATTGTTGGTATTTCTGCTGGGGGGTTTGTTGATTTTGATGTTTGGGTGAGGGTGGAAGATGATAGGTTGATTTTGGGGAGGGAGGTTTTTGGTAAGGTTCCGTTATTTTGGAGTTTGCAAAATCATACTGTTTGGTTTGCTTCTCGGTTGGAGTTGCTTTTGGAAATTCTTGAAAAACCGGAAGTTGATATTGATGGTTTATATGGTTATGCTTGTTTTTCTTATGTTCCTACTCCTGTGACTCCTGTTAATGGTGTGTTTTCTGTGAGTGCGGGAAATGAGGTGATTTTTAATATTCATGATGTTGATAATTATCAAGTTAGGAAAATTTATGAATGGTGTGAAGCAAAGGAAGTTATTACTGATGAAAATGTTGCTGTCTCTCAATTACAAATTTTATTAAAAAATGCGGTAGAAAAGCAAGTTGCAGATTTAAAAGATGAACCTGTGGGTATGTTTTTATCTGGAGGTTTGGATTCTTCTACCGTTGCTGCTTTGTTGGTAAATGCAGGAGTGAAAGTTCGCGCTTATGCTTTAGATTTTGGTGAGTTTGGTGTTTCTGAATATCCCTTTGCTCAACAGGTGGCAGAGTTTTTAAATATTCCTTTGGTGAGGGTTGATGCAAGTCCGAAAAATATTAAAAAGGCAATTATTCCCACTGTCAAAGCTTTAGATTTACCTTTTGGTGATGGTGTAACTGTTCCTTTGTATTTATTAAATCAGGTTGCTGCTCAAGAAACTCAGGTGGTTTTTAATGGTGAAGGTGGAGATCAATTATTTGCAGGTTGGACTAATAAACCTTTAATTGCTGCGGGTATTTATCAAAGTGAACATCCCCAAAAAAATGAGGGTTTTATGCAACAATATCTGCGAACTTTTCACCGTTTTTGGGGTTATGAAAAACAGGTATATCAGCCAGAATTTTATCAACAGATTCGTGGTTTAAATGCTGAGGAATGGTTGTTTGATGCTCTCGATAGTCGTTTTTGTCCTGGGTTATTAAATCGTCTCCGACGTGCTAGTTTGATGTTAAAGGGAGCGCAAAATATCCATCCCCGTGCAACTGCGTTAAGTTTTGTGCATGGATTAAATGTGCGATCGCCTTTTTGTGATTTAAATTTAGCAGAGTGGACTTTTCAATTATCTGGTGAACTCTGTTTACAGGGTGCTTGTGAAAAATACATTCTCAAACGTGCGGTGGAAAATTTACTCCCAGAGGAAATAGTTTGGAGACAAAAGCGGGGTATGGGTGTTCCCTTAACTGCTTGGTGTGTAAAAAATTTCTGGCATGATCTTGGTAATTGGTTAAATCCAGGTATACTAGAGGCGGAAAATATTTTTTACCCTCGTCTCCCAGCTAAAATTGTGACTGGAGAGTTAGGAGGAAATGTTCGTGGAAGACGGGTAGGTGAGATGCTTTGGTTACTGATTATGTGGGAACTTTGGTATGTTCACGTTTTGGGTGTAAAACAAAAATCAAAATCTTGGAATCATCCATTTTTATTACCTAATTGGTTATGGAAAAATTATCAGAAATTAAACCGTTAGTAACTCCTGTTTCTGTAGAAGTTGCAGAGGAATTATTGCATATTTATGGTTCTCCTTTATATGTTTATGATGGGGATATTTTAAATCAAACTATTGATCATATTACTCAAGCTTTTAGTTATTCCCAGACTCGGTTTCATTTTGCTAGTGTGACAAATGGAAATATTGCTTTATTAAAGATATTTAAAAATGCAGGTTGGGGACTTCATGCTAATACTCCTGGTGATATTTATTTGGGTTTAAATGCTGGTTTTGCACCTGGGGATATTGTTTATAGTGGGAGTAATTTGCATCGGGAGGAGATGGAACAGGTTTTAAGTTGGGGGGTGAATACTTTAAATTTGGATAGTCTTTCTCAGTTGCGTTTGTTGGGAGAGGTTTTTCACGCAGAGTCGCAGAGTCGCAGAGAGGAAGATTTGCAGGTTGGGTTGAGGTTGAATGTTTCTGAGGAAAGTAGAATTGGGGTATGTTTGGGGGAGTTTGAGAAAGCTGTTTCTATTGCTGAAAGTGCAGGTTTAAAGATTTCTGGTTTGCATTTTTATCGTGGTACGGGAACTAATGCTACTTCTGCTTTTACTGATGCGATTGATTGGGTTTTGGAGATTGGTGAAAGTTTACCAGATTGGGAATATTTAGATTTTGGTGGTGGTTTTGGTTATCCCTATCATCATCAAGGTGCTGCTTTTGATTGGCATATTTTTGGGAATGAGTTAAGTAGAAGAATTGCTAACTTGGGAAAGAAAATAAATTTAGTTATTGAACCAGGACGTTCTGCTGTGGCGGGTTGTGCGTTTTTGTTGGTTAAAGTTGTTTCGGTAAAATGGCAAGGTGATAAGCAAGTTTTAGGAGTTGATTCTACCATTGCTAATATATCTGTTCCTGCTGTACATGGAGGTTATAGGGAAATAATAAGTTGGAAAAATCAAAGTCCTGAAAAATATCTGACTGATGTGTGTGGAAACACGACTTATTCACGGGATTATTTAGGTAAAAATTGTCAACTCCCCGCTTTAGAAATTGGTGATATGATTGCTATTTTAGATGTTGGTGCTTATGGTTATGCAATGTCATCCCATTTTTTACATCGTCCTAAACCAGCGGAAGTTTTATTAGAAAATGGTAGTCACCAGTTAATTAGGAAAAGGGAAGATTATAGCGTGTTACTTAATAATCAAATTATCTCATAGATCCCCGACTTCTTGTTATAATTGTCTGGTTAAATTCACAATTGATGTTAGAAGTCGGGGATCTGAAATTACCAATTACCAAAAGCTTATTTATGAAATGTATCAACTGCGGAACTGATAACAATCTCAAAGACAGAACAGCAAACCAAGGAAGATGTAAACAATGTAATCATCCTTTTGCTTTTGAACCCACTACAATGGGTAGTTTAAAGGTTACTGATATTATGTTTGCTAAAGCATTAGCTGATATTTCTGCTAATGAAACTTTATATTTTACACCTAAACAATTTTTATATTTTTTAGATAATCGTCTGAGGAAAAAAGCATTTAAACTTATGTATTTTATTCCTGTGTATTTATTTATTAACTTTTGGATTACATTACTTTTTGGATTTATTTTGTTGATTATTCCTAATTTTTTTATAGTAGTGAATTTAATTTATCACATAGGGATAATTTTATATTTATTTAATAACACCAAATCTACTAAATTAAATAATGCTAGTAGAAAAGCAAGCTCTATAGCTTTAAGATTTGTGGGAATACTAATTTTAGTAGTGGGAATATTAGTAAGTTTATTAATTCAATCTTTTCCTATTTTTGCTGCTGTTGTGGTTGTAGGGATGTCATCAATTTATTTAGGAATTAGACAGTTAGGTAAAATTGGCAACTTAGCACAGGAATTTTTAATTCCTCAAGCTAATTTAGATAGTTGGTTAGAAACATGGCAAAGAATTAATGGTACATTGAATCAACTTCTCCCATCTCCACAAAATCAAATTGCACCAGCATCTATTAATCCCGATGTGACAGCTTATAGTTTTGATAGATTAGTAGTTTGTGATAACTCTAAAGTTGCCCAGTTATTAATTGCGAATAATTTCCATTTTGAAAATAACTGTGCAATTCTCAGTGCAAATGGTTATCCCGAGAATATTTTTGAAACTACAATGGGAATGCTCAGACGCAACCCGAATTTACAAGTGTTTGCTTTTCATGATTGCACTCCCAAAGGTGTCACTTTAGCACATCGTCTGAGTACAAGTGAAGATTGGTTTTTTAATCATAGTGTGAGAATTATAGATTTAGGTTTATTACCTCGGCAAATTATTGCTAGTAAAAAGGCAATGTTTATTCAAAAATCAGATTATTCAAGTCAAAAATCTCAAGAATTGCCATCAGAAGTTCGTGAAAAACTAACTTCAGAAGAATTAGCTTGGTTAGATAGTGGTAATACGGTGGAATTGGAATCCTTGTCACCCAGGATGCTAATTAAAGTTTTACAAAATGGTATTTCTAGAAGTATGAGTTTGATAGAAGATGATAGTTCATTATTTGTCAGTAATGATTATGCTTTGTCTGCAATTGATGATCATGATTCAATTCATAATGTTTATATAGTTGAGAATTTTGGTTAATTTTAATTAGTTGTTTGATAGAGATGATTTTTAATTTATGAAAAAACTAGAAAATTAAAACTTTTTTCTCTCCCTGTTCAAATCAAGTGTGTAAAGTTAGCTAAAACACACTTTTTACTTTATCAGCATGAGAACTGTAATCATTACAGTTTATATTTTCCACAAATTGATGATTTTGTAAAATTTCATACAAATTGATATCCTCCTCTAACAAACAAGCATGGCCACTATCAGGTAGAATTATGTTTTTGGCCTTGGGTAAAATATAATTCAACCGTTCTACCTCTCTTACAGAAGGTAGTAAACTATCATTAGCACCAGCAATTAATAACACTTCTTGATCCAATTGTTTGAGTTTTTCCTCTTCAACTCTAAACTCTCTCAGTAAAGATAACCGCCAGTTAATTGTTTCTGCGGGTAACGAACGCATAGCTTTCAGAAGTTCCTGGCGATCGCGTGGAGATATTCTTGATAAAGATGCTAAAAACGGTAATAATCCTAATGCACCCATATCATAAAGCCAAGATGGAATTATGTTGGTAATTTGTGAAACTGAGGTCAGTAAAGACTGTAGTTGAAACGAAGATGCAGGATTAATTAGAATGACACGCTTGAATAAATGAGGTGACTGGGTAACAATCTTCATAGCCAAACAACCCCCAAAAGACTCACCACAAAGATAAACATGATGATGAGAACTTTTTTCCAATTCTGCGTGAATTACGTCTATAACATTCCTCGTTAATATATCCCAACTACTGAGATCATTTTTGGGAATAGTCAAACAACGGACATCAAAACCCCTCTCTAGATGAACCATTTGCGATCGCAATAGTTCCCCAGTTCCATCCATTCCTGGTAAATATATCAACAATGGATATTCTGTTTTGATGTCATTAGAAGTCAAAAAACAAGGTTTTAGCTGAAACTCTACCATATTTCTCATACATAACATGACCTTGTTTTAATGTACCGTTTTACTAGGGATGATGGTGAGAGAATTCCCCAAATACCTCTTGAATAATGATTAGCAAATCATAACTACTCACTAAAATCAGCTTTTCCAGATAAAAAAATATTCACTCTGAAACCATAATTACAGATTTTAGTAAAGTTTGAATGAATTATATATAAATAGGTGAAATCGCTTAACATATCCTTCACATATTAATTCTTGATAGCTAATTTTTAGATCCTGATGAAGAATTATGAAAAGTGATTTTATATGGATACTCATCTATTACCTTTCATGCGATTACTCACTTTTTATAGATAAAGTCTCTTAGAGGTGAACAAATGATTAATATTGGGAGGAAAACTAAAATGTCGAGCTAAATTAGTCAATTTGTTCATATATAGCTGAGAAAATTAACTAATTGTAAAACTTTTCATGACCGAGTTTTGTTGTCAGTGCAAATTATAACGTTGACTCTATCAAGATAATTGCCTATTGCCTATTGCTGATAGTCTTTTAGCCACCTGAAGGAAAAATTTTATTAATTAAACTAGATTCTTGTATATATATTTTTTGCAAAGAATCGCAGTTTTTCTTGATATAAATTTTACATTTCTTCACTATTAAACTAAACATTTCTAGGTAGAGATGTATAAATCAAGGATTGAGCTTAATTAGCTCAAGTTTAACCAGGGTAATTTGAGTATTGCAATTATAGTAATTATCTCTCGTCCGACAATAATTGTACCTATTTTGGATGTAAATTATTTGTATTTATCAATCTAGAAAAATAGTTATTGAGGTCAGAAATTTGCTACTATTAAGTCATCGTTTGAAAAAAATAGTTGCAATATTATATAATTGCGTGGTTTTGCAAAATTAACTAACGAAGAAAACAGTTTAATAATTAGCTTTTTATTTTGTATGAATCTAGCCAGTAAAACATCAAAAACCTTTGCCCTGACTACACCCCTTTACTATGTAAACGACATTCCCCACATTGGCAGTGCCTACACAACAATGGCTGCGGATGTAACAGCCAGATTTCAACGCTTGCTAGGAGAAAAAGTTTTACTAATTACAGGTACAGATGAACATGGTCAGAAAATTCAGCGTTCAGCCATAGGTTTAGACAAACAACCCCAAGAATTTTGTGATCAAATCGTACCTAGTTTTATAAACTTATGGGAATCTCTCGATATTCAATATGATCGCTTCAGTCGTACCACAGCTGCGAAGCATCACGAAATTGTCAAAGAATTTTTCCAGAAAGTTTGGGAAAACGGCGATATCTATCAAGGACAACAAAAAGGTTGGTACTGTGTCTCTTGTGAAGAATTTAAAGAAGAACGAGAACTTCTAGACGGTAGACGCTGCCCTATACATACTACCAAAGAAGTAGAATGGAGAGATGAGCAAAATTACTTTTTCCGGTTGTCAAAATATCAAACTCAGTTAGAAGAATTTTATCAGTCTCATCCTGATTTTATCCAGCCAGTTACCCGTAGGAATGAGGTCTTTAATTTTGTTAATCAAGGTTTACAAGACTTTTCCATTTCCAGGGTAAATCTTGATTGGGGTTTTCCTGTACCTGTCAATCCTCAACATACTCTGTACGTTTGGTTTGATGCTTTATTAGGTTATGTTACCGCCTTACTAGAACCAGATGCAGAACCAACTTTAGCTAATGCTTTAGAAAAATGGTGGCCAATTAATCTCCATCTGATTGGTAAAGACATATTACGTTTTCACGCAGTTTATTGGCCGGCAATGCTAATGTCCGCAGGTTTACCACTGCCAGAACGAGTATTTGGCCATGGATTTTTGACTAAAAATGGCCAAAAAATGGGTAAAACTCTTGGCAATACCCTTGATCCTGTGGCATTAGTCCAAAGTTATGGAAGTGATGCAGTTCGTTATTACTTCCTTAAGGAAATCGAATTTGGCAAGGATGGAGATTTTAATGAAACTAGGTTCATTAATGTTCTCAATGCAGATTTAGCAAATGATTTAGGTAATTTGTTAAATCGTACCTTGAACATGGTGAAAAAATACTGCTCTAGTCAAGTACCTCCAGTTGATCCCACAGCAATTTCTGCCGAGAATCCTGTGAAAGTGATTGGCTTAAAACTAGGTGAGCAGGTTAAACAAGCTTATAATAATTTAGCTTTTAATGAAGCCTGTCAGTTAGTTTTATCCTTGGTGCAAGCTAGTAATAAGTTTATAGATGAACAAGCACCTTGGTCATTATATAAACAGGGAAAACAGGAAGAAGTAGAAATAGTTCTATACACCGTTTTGGAGTCAGTCAGATTAGCTGCTTATCTATTGTCTCCGATTATTCCCAAGATCAGTAGTGACATTTATCAACAACTTGGTTGGGGAATCAATTTTAACAATCAAACAGAAAGTTCCAATCTTGCACCTTTCACTACCCACGCGGTATGGGGGTTGCTATCAAAACAACAAGATTTAGGTCAAGCTAAACCAATTTTTAAACGTATAGAACTACCAAAAAACGATTAGCAATTTTCTTTTTTGATTGACTTTAAAAACTTAATCGGGGCTTCCTTTATTACTTTGTTAGCCCTGACTAATTATCATAAGCTCCGTCTCACAAAAGTATGTAAAAGTTAATGATTTCTACGGGAAATAACATGGATAACAACCGAGGTATGACAATGATGTTGAGTAATTTAGAAAATGACTCTATTTTTTCGCCAGAACAGGTGTTAGAAAATAGGGGTCGTGTCGCTATATTTATTGATGGCTCAAATCTATTCTATGCAGCACTGCAACTAGGAATAGAAATAGATTACACTAAGCTGTTGTGTAGACTTACCGGAGGTTCAAGACTACTGAGAGCTTTTTTCTACACAGGAGTAGACCGAACCAATGAAAAACAACAGGGATTTCTGTTGTGGATGCGTCGTAATGGTTATCGAGTCATAGCAAAAGATTTAGTCCAACTACCAGATGGTTCAAAAAAAGCTAACCTTGATGTAGAAATAGCCGTAGATATGATGGCTTTAGTAGACTCCTATGATACAGCAGTTTTAGTCAGTGGTGATGGCGATTTAGCCTATGCAGTTAACTCAGTCAGCTATCGTGGTGTCAGAGTAGAAGTAGTCAGTTTACGTTCCATGACCAGTGATAGCTTAATTAACGTGAGCGATCGCTACATTGATTTAGAAGCAATAAAAGAAGACATTCAAAAAACACCCCGTCAAAGTTATCCCTACAGATCCTTATCTAGCATGGGTTTCCTCGACGATCCTCGAGATAGTGAAGGACATTTAGAAATACCAGAATAATGCAAAATCAACAAGGTAGAAATGATCGGGGAGAAAAATCAAAATTTCAGAGGGGAAATAAATCCGATTCTCCCCAACACCATTTAGTTGATAATTTTCAATTGTCACAAAAATTATATTTTCTGCCTTTAACTTTGTTATTATTAGTTGGATTATTTTCCTGCGGTAATCCATCTTCTCAACTACCAGAACAAAATAGTTCTCCACAAGAAAATACAGATAGTCAATTAACTTTTTTTGGTGTTGCTTTAGAACAATTTGATGAAGAAGGTAGACCTATTTGGAAAGTAAAAGCTAAACAAGCAGAATATACCAAAGAAAAAGAAATAGGTGAAGCGAAAAACCCAGAAGGTGAACTATACCAAGATGGCAAAGTAGTTTACACCATTCAGGCAGAAACAGCCGATATTAAACAAGATGGAAAACAACTATTACTAAAAGGTAAAATTATAGCTAAAGATCCACTAAATGGAGTAATTTTAAGGGGAAATGAGTTAGAATGGCGACCAGATGAAGACTTATTAATTGTTCGTAATCAATTAAATGGTAGTCATAAGCAATTAAGAGCAACTGCCCAAGAAGCAAGAGTAAAAACCCGTGAACAACGAGTAGACTTTTCTGGAAAAGTAGTTGCTGTATCTGATGAACCAAAATTACAAATGCGGACAGAGCGTTTAACTTGGCAAGTTAAAACAGGAAAATTAGTTGGCGATCGCCCGATTGAAATTAACCGTTATCAAGATAATAAAATTACAGATCGTGGTCGGGGTAATAGTGCAACAATAAATTTAAAAACCAAAATTGTCACCTTACAACCAAAAGCCCAATTAGAGTTACTAGAACCACCTATGCAAATTAATAGTAACTCTATGACTTGGAATATGAACCAAGAAACAGTCAAAGCTAACGCCTCTGTCCGTGTCTTTCATAAAACAGAAAATGTGATCATCACTGGTAATAAAGGAGAAATGAAAATACCAGCAAAAGAAGTTTATTTAACTGGTAATGTTAATGCCGTCGGCAAAAATAAACAATCCTTAAAATCCAATCAACTTACCTGGAATGTAGACCAAAAATTATTATCAGCAAAAGGTAATGTCTTTTATACCCAAGTTGAACCACCATTAAAATTTCAAGGTACAACCGCAGTTGGTAATCTAGAAACAGAAAATATAGTTGTTCAAGGTGGTAGTTCTGGTGATAGAGTCATTACAGAAATTATTCCCCAGGAATAGAGGTGGTGGGTTGTGGGGTGCAGGTAAAAAACAGAAACTTTCCGATAATATTAGTGATTGAACTAAATTGTTAGGCAAGGTAGCAATAATTCTTTCACAAAAGTTTTAAGATTGAACTTTTACACTTCCATTGATAGTGATTTTGAGTTGAGCAGAAGTAATTAGAGCATCGTCAAAATATATAAACTTTAGTTTTCCTTCACGCAGCTTTGCCAAAATATCTTGACGATTATACTTGATAAGTAAGTCAAATAGGATCAGTCGTAGCAGATATCGTTATCGCCTTAGCAGGTAATATACTGAGAAACATCAGATTTATTGTCAGAAATAAGACTAGGAATACTCGAAAAATGCGGCTCATGGGAATAAGTTCCTTGTTCAAATCTGTGACAACTATATACCGATTCGACTTGCTCCTAACCCAGTGATTATACGTAAAAAGCGTGGGGTGCAGAATGTGGGTTCTATAATATAAATACCCTAGTATTATTGCTTAGATATCATAGTTATAAATATATTTTTGACTAGAAAACCATGTCTACAGGTAGATATATTACTTAGATAATAATCTGTGATTATATCCCTGATTAATATCATAAATTGGGGATATTTTTTCTATTTAATCCTCAAATAAGTAAAAATACTGTGGTTTTTTTTTAATTACTAAGTTTTCATGAAGATAAAGCAATAGTTAGTTTTTATACTAACTTGCTAGTATTAATACCATTTTTACTCTTTTTGCTCGTTAAAATTTAAACATTTATTACCAGGTTGCTTTGCAAGCGAAACTTGCATTTGTTAGTCCATTTAAATATGAGGTAATTCAAGATGATAGCTAATCTAAATCCAATAAATCTCAAATCTTCTATTCTCTTTATTGATTCTAGTGTCAGTAACTATCAATTTCTCGCAAATGGTGTAAATCCAGATATCGCAGTTAGGATAATTGATGCTAATCATAATGGTATAGAAGAAATTACTACACATTTACAAGATTTTTATGCCAAAAATGGTTTAATTGATGAAATTCATATCTTATCTCATGGAAATATTGGATGTATATATTTAGGTTCTACAGTTATAAATTCAGAAACTTTAGTAGAAAATATAGACAAATTTCAGGAATGGCAAAAACTAGTAAATAAGCAAGCAAATATCTTACTTTATGGCTGCAAAGTAGCTGCTGATGGGGGTAAAAATTTTGTTAAAAACCTAGCTCAATTAACACATACTCATATTGCTGCTGCTACTGAAGTCATTGGCAATTTTAATATTTATAATAACTGGAATTTAGATTTTAGCACAGGTGAAATTACGGCAAATTCGCCATTTTCATCCACAGTCATGGCAGATTATCAAGGTGTATTAGCGACAATTATAGTTACAAATAATAATGATAGTGGAGCAGGTTCTTTAAGAAATGCCATCTCTGAAGCCAATGCTGGAGATACAATTACCTTTGATGCTAGTCTGGCTAACCAAACTATCACCTTAACTAGTGGACAATTAGAAATTGATAAAAACCTGACTATTGATGGTGCTGGTGCTGCTAATTTAACTATTAGTGGGAATAATGCTAGTCGAGTATTTGAAGTACAAGCATTAGAAGCAGCATTTCTCAATTTGACTATTGTTAATGGTCGTGCTACTGGTAATGATAAAAATGGTGCAGGAGGGGCAATTAGAACTGGTGAATCAGGTACTGTTTTAAGAGTAGAAAATTCTCAGTTCTATAATAACTTTTCCGATTATGGCGGTGGTGCTATTTTTAGTGGTTTTACGGCTAATACTACCGTAATTAATTCTGACTTCGATGGCAATAATGGGACAGGTGCTCAAACTGAACGAGGTGGTGGAGCGATCGCAACAGATAGTGAAGGTATCTTAGTTGTTCAAGATTCTAACTTTACTAATAATAAAGGCATCAATGGTGGAGCAATTTATAGTGTATTAGTTGGATTAACAGTAGAAAATTCTAATTTTGAAAATAACGATACCCTTGCAGCTCTTCCAATCAATGCACCTCCTGGTATATCAATGGGTCATGGAGGGGCCATATTTGTAGATGGTAGTAATAGTGCTAGTGATACTATCAGGATTAGTAATAGTAGATTTGATAGCAATACAGGTGTAGGACAAGGCGGAACAATGTACTTGTATGGTTATGGTACAGATACAGTTGTAGTTGAAAATTCTACCATTACCAACAATGAAGTTGTTAGGGATCTTCAAGATCACTCTTATGGTGCAGGGATTAGAGTTGGGGGGACAGGTAATAATTTTACCATTAGAAATACTACTATTGCCAACAATACGGCCTTTAGTCAAGGTGGTGCAATATGGCTGGGCGAGAATGCTACAGGTAATATTATTAACAGTACCTTGTCTGGTAATATAGCAGATGATGGTCAAGGTGATGGTTTTGGTGGGGCGATACGTTTTGCTAACGGTAACAACCCAGTCACGATTACTAATTCCACTATTGCATATAACGAATCATTCCTGGGTGGTGCTTTTTGGGGTGGTGGTTCTCAAGTCACGCTACAAAATACAATTGTTGCAGAAAGTACTGCTACTAATCCTTGGGGACCTGTAAATCTTCATACTGAGCAAGAATTTACTGATGGTGGTGGTAATATTCAATGGCCTGCTGCTAATACTAATATCACTGGAAGTCCCAGTTTAATCATTGCTGATCCTCAACTTGATCCGATCTTAAAAGATAATGGTGGTGGTATTCCCACTCATGCTTTACTAGCAGGTAGTCCAGCAATTGATACAGGAACAAATACTACCGTAACAACTGACGCAAGGGGTTTTAACCGAGATAGTAATCCAGATATTGGCGCTTTTGAATTTGATGCAACCAATGGCAATAACGATAATGCAGGTGTCACAATTACCCAAACATCAGGTAGTACCAATGTAGGAGAAGATGGAACAACAGATAACTATTCCATTGTTCTCAACACCCAACCCAGTGATGATGTCACAATTACAATNCTATATACTGTCTTTCAAACTATAATATTTTCAAGGTTCGGTGTCCTTCCGAGTCCCGCTCTGTGGCGGCTCTCTCTCAGGCACTTATTCAATATATCGAACCTATCTTTCCTTGTCAACTCTTTTTGGAAAAAAATTTTTTAACGGCTGGAAACTGCTCAGAATTCTAGGTTTAGGCAACAATAGTTTAGAAGTTGTTGACTTAATAGGAAGAGTAGATAGTGAATTTTCAGTCTGTAATAGCTGCTTTACATCAGTTCTGGGGTGAACGTGGTTGTTTGATTGCTCAACCTTACGATATTGAAAAGGGAGCAGGAACTAAGAATCCACAAACCTTTTTGCGGGCTTTGGGACCTGAGCCTTGGGCAATCGCTTATATTGAACCTTGCCGTCGTCCCACTGATGGACGTTATGGGGACAATCCTAATCGCTTCCAACATTATTACCAGTACCAAGTTTTAATTAAGCCTTCACCGGATAATATTCAAGAGATATATCTTGATTCTTTAAGGACTTTGGGTATTTACCCAGAAGACCATGATGTGCGGTTTGTTGAGGATAATTGGGAAGATGCAACTGTAGGTGCTTGGGGTACTGGCTGGGAAGTTTGGCTGGATGGGATGGAAATTACTCAATTTACTTATTTCCAGCAGTGTGGGGGTATTGATTGTCGTCCCGTTTCCATTGAGATTACCTATGGTTTGGAGCGTTTGGTAATGTATCTTCAGCAAGTGGAGTCTATCACTAAAATTCAATGGACTGATAATCTGAGTTATGGGGATGTGTATCTGCAAGCGGAGATTGAACAGTGTACTTATAATTTTGAGGCTTCTAATCCTGAAATGCTGCTAACTTTATTTAATATGTATGAGCAGGAAGCATCTCAATTGACGGAACGGGGGTTGGTGTTACCTAGTTATGATTATGTGATGAAATGTTCTCACACTTTTAATTTATTGGATGCTAGGGGTGTAATTTCGGTGACAGAACGGACTCGTTATATTGGCAGGATTCGTTATTTGGCTCGGAAGGTGGCTCATTTATATGTTGAACAAAGGGAGAAGTTGGGTTTCCCATTGTTGAAGAATTGATCACTGGTGATGCAGCTATCTGTGTTAACAAAATTGGCGTAAGTCCCCACCTATAAGAACTTGAGGTGGGGAAATTGGTTATGTTTGCGCCGCTTAATTGCTGGTGATTCCATTTTCAGCAAGAATGGCTATAAAAATACCTAAAATTTTCTCTACATTACTGATATAGTATTCCACAACATCGTATTTCTTACCCTCAAACCATGTTTTAATACAATAAAGTATTAATTTTTGTAACTCCTCCAGGTTTGGGGGAGTCTCTGTTTAATCCAAAAAATATGATGGTGTGTGTTAAATGGTTAATGTCAGTGAAGTTTTAGAACCTATAGCAGCCTGGTTTCGTTCTTTGGGTATACCTGAACCCATTACCCATTGGGGACATCCGGTGATGATGGGGATTGTGATTTTTGTCGTGGGTACTTTTGTGGGTGTAGCTGGTTGGCGAGGAAAATTACTACAAGATACTGATAAAGATGCTGCGCTCAAAAGTCGCCAAGCTCATCGTCTGTTAGCACCTTGGTTATTTATTTTTTTAGCAGGTGGTTACACAGGTGGTGTGTTGTCTTTGGTGATGCAGCGCCAACCTTTATTTGAAAGTCCTCATTTTTGGACTGGTTCTGTTGTGCTGTTGTTGTTATTGGTTAATGGTGTGATTTCTCTGAGTGGTTTTTTTGGAGATAAGGCTAATTTACGATCGGTTCACGCTTATTTGGGTAGCACAGCACTTTTGATTTTGGTTGTTCATGCTGTCTTAGGTTTGAATTTGGGTTTATCCCTATAGATTTAGAACTTACGCAAAAGTAACATCACTGCGTCATTACGAGCGACAGCGACGTAATCGCAAAAATTCTGGGATTGCTTCCCTACACTTAGTTTCAGTCGCAATGACAAATCTTAGTTGCGTAAGTCCTGAGATTAATATTTGAAATTTTTTGGTTTTTGTTGGGTTGTGCTATCACTTAACCCAACCTACATTTTTATTTTTTTGATTATGCCGAGTACCAGTGCAATTATTTGTCTAGCTTATATTTTAGGGTTGCTATTTACATCTATCCCTTGGGGCGGTGTCTGGGTGTTTGCACTGGGGATGTTAGCAGCGGTTTTTTTTCGGGCAGTTTATATTAGGTTATGGAAATTTAATTTTAAAAAATACGGTTCTAGTACAAAAACTAGGGGGAGAGTTAATACTCCATTGACTGCTCCTCACCCTCGAATATGGTTGATAGCTGGTTTGGTGGGTTTATTGGCGACTGTTTATTTTCAGTTGCGAGTACCCCAACCCGGAACTAATGATATTAGTCGCTTTGTTCCTAATGATAATAATAGTAATCAAAAACAGTTGGTAATTGTCAGGGGAGAGGTTGCTAGTAAACCGCGTTTAACTCGCAGTCAAAGGGGACAATTTTGGTTCAATGTGACTCAGTTAGATGAGGTAAAAAATGATGATGGCCCAGCAGGTGTACCCCAGAGTGTGACAGGTAAGTTATATGTAACTGTGCCGATATTGCAAGCTACTGGTTTATATCCAAGTCAACAAGTTGATATCACTGGGATGTTGTATAAACCGAGAGAGGTTTCCAATCCTGGTGGTTTTGATTTTAGGGAATATCTAAAAAAGGAAGGTACTTTTGCTGGTTTGGTTGGTAAACAAATTAATGTAATTGATCAGGAGAGAAAGTGGGGATGGTGGCAGGTTCGGGAACAAATTGTGCGATCGCAAGTTCGTTTTTTGGGTGTTCCTGAAGGTCCTTTGGTGAGTGCGATGGTTTTGGGTGCTAGGGCTGTTGATTTGCCTTATGATATCCGTGATTTATTTGTCAGAAATGGTTTGGCTCATGCTTTGGCTGCTTCTGGTTTTCAAACTTCTTTAATCTTAGGTGTTATTTTACAATTAACAAGCAGGGCAAATAAGTCAACCCAGGTGATTTGTGGTAGTTTGGGTTTAATAACTTTCTTGTGTTTAGCTGGTTTCCAAGCTGCGGTTTTGAGAGCAGTAATTATGGGTTTTGCGGCTTTGCTTGGTTTAGCTTTGGAGAGAAAAGTTCAACAATTAGGTTCTTTATTATTAGCTGCTACTGTATTATTATTATTTAACCCTACTTGGATTTGGGATTTAGGTTTTCAATTAAGTTTTTTGGCAACTTTAGGATTAATTGTTACTGCTACACCAATCACTAAAAAATTGGATTTTATCCCACCATTGTTCGCTTCTTTAGTTGCTGTGCCTCTAGCTGCAATTATTTGGACTTTACCTTTACTCTTACATATTTTTAGTGTGGTGGCTGTTTATAGTATTCCCTTAAATATGATCACGACTCCGTTTATTTCTGTGATTAGTATTGGGGGTATGATTAGTGCTTTAGTTAGTTTAATTTCTTCTGATTTAGGTGGCACTTTAGCTGGTTTTTTATATTATCCTACTCATTGGTTCCTGGCTATTATTAGGTTTTTTGATTCCTTACCAGGAAGTGTAATTGCAGTGGGTAGTATCTCTACTGCTCAGATGTTGATTATCTATGGTTTAATTATTTCTACTGTATTGGTGAAATGGTGGCAAAAAAGATGGTGGGTTGCTGGTTTACTGGCGGTAATTTTAGTTATTGTTCCGGCTTGGCATTACACGAATAACTTATTAAGAATTACTTTACTAGCAACTAATAAAGAACCTGTTTTAGTCATTCAAGATCAAGGTAAAGTTACTCTAATTAACAGTGGAAATGAAGGTACAGGACGCTATACTGTTTTACCATTTTTAAGACAACAAGGGATTAATCAAATTGATTGGGCAATTGCTGGTAATTTTCAAAAAAATGAAAATGATGCGTGGTTGGAGATTTTAGCAAATTTACCAATTAGAAATTTCTATGATTATCTTTACATTGGGGAAAATCAGCTAGGAACACAAATTCTGCAAAGACAACTGCAAAATCAGGAAGGTGTTTATCAACCTTTAGCATTAGGACAAGTTGTAAATACTGGCACGATTATTGCTCAATTTGTCAATAATACTTTACCAATTTTAAAGTTACAGGTTTTTGGCAAAAATTGGTTACTGGTAGGTAGGGTTAAATCCCAACAAATTGAACAATTAGTTAAAGATGGTATGGTCTCATCCCCACAAGTACTTTGGTGTCCATCTGAGTCTTTACAGGATTTGATTAAAGTATTACAACCACCTGTGGCGATCGCAACTACAAATAATCTTGATAGTAAAGCTCTATCTAAAATTAGTAATGGCAAAACTCAGGTTTTCTTGACTGGTAGAGATGGTGCAATTCAATGGACACCAAATGGTAATTTTGAGGCGTTTATTCAAGTGACAGAAAATAAATCTTCTCATTTGTAGCTATTTTTGAATGAAAATGTTATGATTATACATGGAGTATTATGAATAGAACTTACGCAGAAGTCACGGAGTATCGAACCACTCCAGGCACAGAGAACACAGAGGAATGAGGGTTTGAGGGATGTTTTGCGTAAGTCCTGATGAATATATCCTTGTTTATATATTTATTTTTTGGAGAGATGTCCGAGTGGTTGATGGTGACGCACTCGAAATGCGTTTTGGGGAAACCCAACGGGGGTTCGAATCCCCCTCTCTCCGTTAATTTTTCAACAGGCTTTTGTTATACACAAATATGCAAAGATCAGTGCTTGAAAACCTTGCACTCTAGGTGAAAATTCTTCCCTTCCCAACTCTTGAAACTTTTCCCTGTTCCCTGTTCCCTAGTCTTCACAGATAACTTTTTGCTGCAAACCCTAAATTAAGCAAGCTTGAATAGTGCAAAGAACAGATTTTGATAGGGTGGGTAAATCATAACCCCCTTCTAAACCAAATAAGATTTTTGGGGTGATGTTTAAACAATATTGAGTGAAAAGACCAAAATCTTCTGGTTGTAAGTTGATAGCAGCTAGAGGATCATCTTCTAAAGCGTCATATCCCGCACTGACAATCAGTAAGTCTGGGTGGAAGTTGGTTAAAAAGGGAATAATTTTTTCTTCCCAGAGTGGTTGATATACAGTGATGTCACTGTCAGGGAGAATGGGGAGGTTTAAGACATTGTTGTGGAAACCCTGTTCTGATGCTTTCCCAGTACCGGGGTATGCTGGAGATTGGTGTAAGGAACAATAGGCTATTTGCGAGTTTGTTTCTACAATAGATTGAGTACCGTTACCATGATGAACATCCCAGTCTAAGATAGCGACACGGTTAACTCCTGGTAGGGTTAAGGCATATTCAGCAGATATAGCAGCGTTGGAAAATAAGCAAAACCCCATTCCCATATCACTTTCAGCATGATGTCCAGGTGGACGTGCTAAAACAAAGGCGGGGTTATTTCTGGTTAATACCTCGTTTACTCCGTCTAACCAAGCACTTACAGCTAATAATGCTACATCATAGCTACGATGGGAAATGGGGGTATCTCCATCTAAATGACCTCCACCGTTGTTAGAAATTCCTTGAATACGTTGGATATGTGTGGTGGTGTGGACTTTTTCTATCCACTGCATGAGGTTTTTTGTAACTGGGGTTGGGTTTAACCAGGTTATTTTTTCGGTGAGTTCAGCATTTTTTAGAACTTCTACAATTGCTGTTAATCGTTCTGGTTTTTCAGGATGGTAGGGACTGATTTTATGGTCTAAAAATTCATCAGAGTATATAACTGGTAGCATAATGAGTTTGGTTTTATTTATCCGTAATTATACCAAACATTATTTTTCTGGAAATTGATAGAGCAAATTTCGTTGCTGTGAGGTACAAACCATAATCATGAAACTCTTGTGGGGTGGGTATCTTGCCCGCCAACGATGTACCTCATTACACCGGAAAATGCTGTAATTTCTTGGTTTCGTCCTACTTGATCATATGGACTAATCATGGAATATTTAACCACAGAGGACACAGAGAACGCAGAGAAATAGAAGTTGGGGAGAATTTTTGTGAATCCATACCACTAATACAAAATTGTGGTAATTTACTGTTGAGTTGATGGAGGTGTATCAGTTGATAGCGGGACGTTTTGAGGGATTGAGTGACCTAGAATGGAAGTTATTTGTTCAGGGGGTATTACCTTTGAAACCTTCTATTTGTCTTGTTTTCAGCTTGCTTGTCGTCCCCTGAAAATATTCTGATTAACTTCACAGAATGTATAAAAGTTAATAAATAAAAATAAGGGCAAGCTAAACGAATAGCTCACCCTATTAGATAATTCATAACTCATAATTCATAAGCATAATAATCTGCGAATTACGTTAGTGTCCACAAATTGTGACGTTAGCCATAGGGAGCATTATGAACTACGAATTACGTTAGCGTCCACGAAGTGTGACGTTAGTCATAGCTCTCCCGAATTACGAATTACGAATTACGAATTACGAATTACGAATTAGCAATTAATTACTTAACACTAACAGTACCACCAGCGTCAGTAATACGTTTCTTGATGTCTTCAGCTGCATCCTTAGCAATACCTTCTTTAATAGCTTTAGGAGCAGATTCCACTAAATCTTTAGCTTCTTTGAGACCCAAACCAGTGATTTCACGCACAATTTTGAGAATTGCAATTTTCTTATCAGCAGGTACAGATTCCAAAACTACATCAAATTCGGTTTTCTCTTCAACCGCTTCAGCAGCACCACCACCAGCACCAGGAGCAGCCATCATCATCATACCGCCAGCAGGAGCAGCAGCACTTACACCAAAAGCTTCTTCGATTTCTTTAACTAATTCAGCCGCTTCTAGTAAGGTTAAAGATTTTAATTGTTCTAAAATTTGTTCGGTTGCAGCAGACATTGATATAACTCCTAAAAAATTGTGATTCTTTGTTTGGTTATTAGTCTTTGGTCATTGTTTTTGACTAATAACATTCCACTAATGAAAAAGCTTTATTCAGCAGCAGCTTCACCACTACCGTCTTTTTCAGAAACAGCCTGAATAGCACGAGCCAAAGAATTGGGAACTTCGTTGATACCCACAGCAAGTTTGGTAGCCACACCATTGATAGCTCCGGCAATTTGTGCCATGAGTTCTTCTTTGGATGGCAAGTCACCCAATGCTTTGATATCTGTATCTTTGAGCAAACGCCCTTCCATCACACCACCACGAAGTTCTGTTTTCTTGGTGGTTTTTTGGAATTCTTGGTACGCTTTAATCGCTGATAAATCTTCTTTAACTAGCAAAAAGGCTGAAGAACCTTTGAGCAGTTCTGACATTGGCTGCCATTGCTCGTCTTCCTGAATGGCAATATTCATTAAGGTGTTTTTAGTCACCTTACAAACAGCACCACTAGGACGTAAACGTTTTCTCAAGTCAGTAATTTCAGCAACTGTTAAGCCTTGATAATCAATTACCAATGCCAAAGTTGATTCACTTAAAGTCCCTTTGAGATCAGCTACTATTTCTTGTTTGTTTTCTAAGGTTCTACCCATTTTTACGTCACCTCCAAGGGCAAATATCAGTTATCAGTTATTCAGTTATCAGTTGCCAGTTACCAGTTATTACTGTTCACTGTTTGCTGTTTGCTGTTAACTGTTGACTGACGCACCGAAAACAACAAACCCCGACACTCTTGGCCGGGGTTTCACAGGAGTATTTTTGATGCTGTAGTTGTTTTTGTTCAACAAACTTCAGTCATTTCAAACTACTACCTCGGCAGGATATTTAAGCCATTTGCACCTGCTGTCTCCGGCTTTGCTTATTAAATTTTGGTGATTGATGGTTCGCTAGAATGATTAGTTAAAATGTACTAATTACCAGTTACCCACTACCCAATTATGCAGCGTCAGTTATTTTTAAATCTCTGAGGGCGTTGATGTCAACTCTAATGGAAGGCCCCATTGTAGCAGAAACATAAACTGTACGCCAGTAACGACCCTTAGCACCTGAAGGACGGTTACGGTCAATTGTTTCTTGCAAAGCTTTCAGATTGACTAGCAAATCATCTGGGGAAAAAGAGGCTTTCCCAAACATGACATGAACAATACCAGTTCGATCTGCACGGAATTCTAGTTTACCTGCTTTGAATTCTGCGATCGCACCAGCAATATCAAATGTTACTGTACCACCTTTTGGGGAAGGCATCAAACCACGTGGACCTAACATCTTACCTAATTTCGCTACCTGTGGCATCACATCAGGAGTCGCAATTAGTTTATCAAAGTCCATCATGCCTTTTTGGATATCGTTAATCAGTTCTTCTGATCCAGCGATATTAGCGCCGGCGTTTGTGGCTTCGGTAACTTTTTCACCTCTGGCAATGACCGCTACTCGCACATCTTGCCCTGTACCTTTGGGCAGTGCTACTGTTGTCCGTAGCTGTTGGTCTGTATATTTAGGATCAATACCTAATCTAATGTGTGCTTCCGCTGCTTCGGGAAACTTGGCAGTTGCTGTTTCTTTCAAAAGTGCTAATGCTTCTTCTGGTGCGTAGTCTCTATCTTCAACTTTTTCCAGCAATGCCTTTAAGCGTTTGGATATTTTCTTGCCCATTTATTCCTCCTGGGGTAATCTCGAAGTTTCCTACTTCTCCCCCAATAAAATTTTTGATTTTAGATTTGGGATGTTAGATATTTATTAGCTACTAACCACTAATAACTAATCCTTTACTGTTACACCCATGTTTCTTGCTGTACCTGCCACGATGTTCATAGCTGCTTCGATGTCGTTTGCATTTAGGTCAGGAAGTTTTGTTTGGGCTATTTCTTTAAGTTGTTCTGTGGTTATACTACCAACCTTTTTCTTGTTAGGCTCGCTAGAACCTTTATCAATTTTCGCTGCCTTGCGAATTAACACAGATGCTGGGGGTGTCTTGAGTACAAATGTAAAACTCCGGTCTTCAAATACCGAAATTTCCACTGGTATCACCATGCCAGCTTGGTCTGCTGTTTTGGCATTGTACTCTTTACAGAACATCATAATGTTCACACCATGTTGACCCAAAGCTGGGCCCACTGGCGGTGCTGGGTTGGCCTTTCCAGCACTAAGTGCCAGTTTAATGACCGCTACTACTTTCTTCGCCATTTATTTTTGGTTAGCTCTGTTTTTCTACCTGATTAAATTCCAATTCTACTGGTGTATCCCTTCCAAAAATCGAAAGTAGAGCTTTTAGTTTACTCCGTTCTGGCGAAACTTCAATCACCTCACCTTCAAAATCCTTGAATGGACCAGAAAGAACTACTATTTTATCACCTGTAGCCATATCAATTTTGACTACTGGTTCTTGCTCAGTGGTTTGTTTGAATATACGTTCTACTTCTGAGTGACTCAGAGGTACTGGCTTCACGTGACCACGACCACGGCCGCTACCACGCTTTTGCTCCGCGCCTACAAAGTTAATTACATGAGTAGTGTTTTTTACTACCTGCCATGTATCATCACTCATCACCATTCGCACAAGTACATATCCAGGAAAAATCTTTTCCTCTGCTGGCTGACGCTTACCATCTTTACGGAGTTTAACCGTCGGTGTGTGGGGAATTTCCACGGAAAGAATGTGGTCAGCTACATCAAAAGTTTGGATACGCTGCTCTAAATTTGTTTTGACACGCTTTTCACACCCAGAGGCAACTTGCACTGCATACCAGCGTGCTTCTTTTTGCGCTGTTCCTAGTGCTTCCTCAGAATGTAAAGCATCTCTTGGTTCGTCTGTTGCAGAATCCATCAGAATACCTGTTTCGCTGCCCAAGAAAACAATCCATCAACTAAATATATCAAAGATGCGGAGAGTGTCACCATTAATAATACAGCGGCTGATTCACTAACCAACTGCTTCCGACTAGGCCAAACCACCTTATCGAGTTCCTCTTTTAAACCTTGGATAAAGTTGTTGACGCTAAATCCACTTTCAACTGTTGGTAATTCCGCTTCGTTTTTTTTGGCCACTTTTGCTTTACCCCCGTTTCTTTCATAACTCTACCTTGATATTTTGCACCAAGGCTTATAGTTTTGACCAGAATCTTTGATGTTTACAAGAAAGCCTCAGTTGACATACCTCCTCGTCCTAAAGGAGCGAGAATTCCTTGACACTTCGCCAGGATGCGCCACAAGTGGTCTTACCGTCCCTCCATGTCCGTTTAGAGTCTCCCAATGCCCTATGGCGACTATACCTAAATTTTACCATAAAGCCGTCCTAGAACGACGGGGCTTGTATCCCATTCTTTTTGTCAAAAAACAATAAACCCGAAATAATTAGCGCTAGATGCTAACTTAGCATACGCATAATTGCTCCGGGCTATATTTTTTGCTTTTTAGCGCGCCCTGGAGGACTCGAACCCCCGACATCAGGTTTTGGAGACCTGCGTTCTACCAACTGAACTAAGAGCGCACAAGCTATCCTTGTTTTAGGGATTGTGCTGAACTTTTATCTAGTCTAACACAGATACGCCGAAATTGTAACTTAATTTTTTTTGTTAGGCAAGTTAGCGGCATCTGCCGCTTATAGCTTGGGGTTACGGCTCTTTTTATAGCACAGTCTGTTTTACAAGGGGCGATCGAACCGTTGTTTAATCCGGGTTGCTTTCCCTGTTCTGTTCCGTAGATAGTAAAGTTTAGCACGTCTGACTTTACCACGACGTACAACTTTAATATTATCAATCCGTGGTGAATGTAACAAAAATACCCGTTCAACACCTACACCTTGGAAAACTTTACGAACAGTGATGGTTTCGTTAATTCCACCGTTCCGTTTACCAATCACAACTCCTTCATAGGGTTGGACACGATATTTATTACCTTCCTTAATTTTTACCCCTACTCTGACTGTGTCACCTACATAGATTTGGGGTATGTCAGATTTTAAATGCTCCGCTTCAATAGAGCGTATTATTTCTTGCACGTTCATAGTTTTGCACTTTTTTGGAAAAAACCCACGATCAATAATAATAAATCCATAACTGCCCGAGAGTCTATAGTATTTTCAATTTTTTCTTCTCCTGCAAGTAATCAGGATTAGAAAGTTCAGATCACACTTATGTTCTTGCTGAATAAATTAGGACTGACGCACAAGTCACGGAATATCAAACCGCAGAGAACGCAGATAACACAGAGGAATAGAGTTTTGGCAGATTTTTGCGTAAGTCTTGTAAATTTTCAACCTTAATCAGCTAAATAATTTGAGCTATTTATAAATCTTTTAATATCCATTCTCATAATGTATGTCTTGAGGCAGAAATAGAACTGGTGAGTAGATAAAAAGGATGAACTAATAGGTGGGAATAAACTTTTCCAGTCAAACTAAAAGTATATTAGGTAACTAATAAATTAGAGATTAGTAATCATTAGATTCACCAAATATCCAATGTACTTACTGTTTGAGCCTTTATTGCCACTAAAAATAAATTCTGGTCAGAAAATTTTCTTTAAAAATGCGAATTATACACATCCTCAATCATATTCAAGAAATAGGTAATGGTATTGTCAATGTAGCTATAGACTTAGCCTGTTTACAAGCAAAAGCAGGTTATGAAGTAGCAATAATTTCTGCTGGTGGAGAATATGAAAAATTATTGACTCAATTTGGTGTTCAACACTATTATCTCAATCAATCACGCCACCCTATTAATATTATTAAGGCTGCTGTCAATTATCAAAAAATCATCCAAGCATTTCAACCAGATATTGTTCATGCTCACATGATGACAGGTATAGTTTTAGCACGTACTCTCAAAGTAAATCGTAGATATAATATCATTTCAACTGTACATAATGAATTCCAAAGTGCGAGTTTATTGATGGGTTTAGCGGATAGGGTAATTGCAGTTAGTGAAGCTGTCAAAAATTCCATGATAAAACGCGGAATACCACAACATAAATTACGTGTTGTCAGAAATGGTACATTGGGAAGTCCTCGCACCAGGAATATTCGTGATTATCAACCTTTAGAATTAAACAACCAGGCAATTGTGACTGTGGCAGGAATGTATAAAAGAAAAGGTATTGCTGAATTAATTAGTGCGTTTGCCAAAATAGCTGAAGAATTCCCTACAGCGCATCTTTATTTAGTCGGTAATGGGCCTGATCGAGAATTATTCATATCACAGGCAAAATCAACTTCTGTTGTTGACAGAATTCATTTTGAAGGATTTCAACCAGAACCACAAAAATACCTCTTAGGATCGGATATTTTTGTACTTGCATCTCATCAAGATCCATGTCCTTTAGTAATTTCTGAAGCTAGAGAAGCAGGAGTGGCGATTATTGCTACGCAAGTAGATGGTATTCCAGAAGCTTTAGATTATGGACAAGCTGGGGTTTTAGTTCCCAGTCAAAATAATCAGGCATTAGCTCAAGCATTAAGGGAATTATTAAGTAATCCAAATATCTTACAACAATGGAAAGATCGCGCTCAGGAAAATTTAGATCAGTTAAATGTTGTTCGTGTTAACAGGGAAACTTTGTCAATTTATCATGAGCTAAGAAATTAGTAGGACTGACGCACGAGTCACGGAATATCAAACCGCAGAGAACGCAGAGAACGCAGAGGAATAGAGTTTTGGCAGATTTTTGCGTAAGTCCTGATTAGGATGAAAATAAGTTTTTCATTCTCTCCCTGCTCCCTGCTCCCTGCTCCCTACTTCTTACCTGTTCCCTGTTCCCTTTCCTAACTAGAAAACTGATTTTAGACAACTAATTATCATCATACTTTTCTCCAAATTTTTCTCCAAATTCGCAATTGAATCAATACAAATTTTACCCAGCGTCCACCAATAATGTCATGGAGGAGAGTATAAAAGCAGGGAATAATAAATAGAGTTAATAATGTTGCTAAAGACAAACCAGAAAAAACAACAACACCTAAAGGTTGTAGAAGTTCTGAACCTTCTCCAATTCCTAAAGCTAGGGGAAACATTCCTAAAACTGTAGTAATTGTTGTCATTAAAATTGGTCTAAGTCTTTGGGGTGCAGCTTTTAAAATTGCAGTGCGACGGTCAGTTTTTTCTTTTTCCCGAATTTGATTCGCTAATTCCACCATAATAATGGCATTATTGACGACTATACCAACCAATAAAACAGCACCAACAACTACTGTTGCACCTACAGCAGTTTCTGTAATGTAAAGACCAAAAATACCACCAGCTAAAGCGAGGGGAATGGTAAATAGAATTACTAGTGGATCAATTAGAGAATTATACTGTACTGCCATAACTACAAATACTAAAAATATCGCTAAACCCCCCAATATTTTGAGAGATTGTTGGATTTGTTGATTAGATTCAGCGGTGGTACTTGGTAAAACACTCACACCTTCGGGAAAATCTACTTCTTTGAGAACTTGATTAACTTCTGTAAATGCCTGACTAAGACTTGTACCTTCTGCTAAACTACCAGCAATTAAAAATACTTGGCGCTGGTTAATTCTTTGAATTTCTCCTGGTGCTTTTCCTTCCACAATTGTGGCTACATCACTGAGGCGAATTTGTTGATTATCATCTGTAAATAGAGGTATTTTTTCCAGTTGAGAAACTGTTTGTACAGAGGTATCATTTAACTCAACTCTGACATCTACTAAACGATTATTTCTTTGTATTTGAGTTGGTACAGTACCTGTAATTGCTGTTTGGATAGTGTCACCAATTTCTTTGGTATTTAAACCTAAAATTGCCACCCTTTCCCAATCAGGCAAAATTTGAATTTCTGGTTGACGGGGATCAGCATCGGGACGAAATCTAACTGAGGTTATTTTTTCATCTAATGTTGCTAATAATTTTCTTCCTGCTGCTTCTAAGGTAGTGGTATCATTTCCTTGCAACATAATATCTACATCTGCACCACGAATAGGTGAGTTACTCAGAATTAAACCTCTGACTCTACCAGGAAATAAACGCAAACGAATATTGACTAAGTTAAGTTGCCTAAATTCCCCATTAACTCGCTCGATAAAAGCATCTATGTCTGTGTTTGGTTGTAAGGTAATGGTACTAGAACTTCGCAAGGAATTAGCGATGGTGTTACTACCAAATAAAAACCCACCGATGGTGGAAAAAGCATATTCTGTTTCTGGTTGTTTGAGCAGAATTTCATCTACAACCTGCATTACTTTTTGGTTAGTTGCTAATGGTGTTCCTGGGGGAAATTGAGCAAAAAGTCTAACTTGTCCAGTATTAATGCGGGGAAGAATTTCTTGAGTCAGTTGGGGCGATATCCAGATACTACCACCGCCAAAAATGGCAATTGCAATAATGATTGTTAATAATCGCCAACGTAATATTCCCCCTAAAAAATTTCTGTATAATTTGGTTGCTGCATCAAATTTGTGATTAAATTCTCTCAAAAACCAAAAACTCTTTAAAGAACTAGAGATTGGTATAGCTAATAATCTTGATGTCAGCATAGGAACAACGGTTGCAGCGATTAAAATTGATGCTGCTACGGCAAAACTAATGGTGAGAATTAGTTCATTAAAGATTAAGGAAATAAATCCACCAATTAATAAAAATGGTAATACTGCTACTAAGTTTGTACTTGTGGAAGCTAATAATGCTGATTCAACTTCCTGACTACTTTGTATAGCTTGTTCGATCACTGTTGAAGTGGGTAATTTTGATTTGGCATTGTACAGTTTTCTTTGATTAATTCCTGCGGCTATATTTTCTAACATGACGATGGAATTATCAACTACTATCCCTACTCCTAAAGCTAAACCACCTAAGCTAAAAATATTTAATGATAAGCCAAAAAATCCCATCAGAATAATAGCGGTTAAAGATGCGAGGGGGATTGCTAAAACAATAATTAAAGTTTGGCGAATAGATCCTAGAAATAGTAAAACTGCTATTGCTGCTAAACCTGAACCAATTAATCCCGATGTTGTTACATTTGCTAGGGAGTTACGAATAAATATTGATTCGTCTAGGGTAGGAGTTATAATTGATTCTTCCGGAATTACTCTGGCTTCTTGGAGTTGTTGTAAGCGTTTTTTGACTGCATCAACTACGTTGACAGTGTTAGCATCTGGTTGTTTTTGAATACTAACTTTTACTGCTTGTTGACTATTCAATAAAACATAGACTCTTTGTTGTTCTGAACCATCAATTACTTCGGCAAAATCTCTTAAATAAACTCGGTTTTCAATATCAGAATTTGGGCTAGAAACTTCAAAGGCAATATCATTAAGTTCCTGGGCATTTTTAAATCTGCCTATGGTTCTGGTTAATGGTTCCGAAGTTGTACCTAAAAGTCTACCACCAGATATATCTTGATTGCGATTTTGGAGTTCGTTTAAAACATCTGTTAAACCTATTCCCAATGCTTGGAGACGATCTAAATCTATGTTGACTCTAACTTCTTCTTCTACTCCTCCTGATACGTCTACAACAGCAACGCCAGGAACTACATTTAATTCACGAGCTAATTCTTCTTCGGCAAAAACTCTTAAGTCAACATCTTTTAATGTTGGTGAAGTTAGGGCAAATTCATAAACTGGTAATTGGGAAGGATCAAATTTGAATAAACGTGGTTCTTCAATGGTATCTGGTAATCTATTTCTGGCTCGGTTTAAGGTAGCTGTGGCATCGTTTAGTGCCTGATCAATGTCTCCTCCTGGTTGAAAGTAAAGGTCTAAACTTATTCTTCCTTCACGAGTTTGGGAAAAGACTTGAATTACTCCTTCTGTGGCAGAAAATGATTCTTCTAATTGTTTGGTAATTTCATCAACTGCTACTTCTGGAGAAATTCCCGGTGCTTCAATTCTTAATCCGATGCGGGGATAGGTAATTGATGGTAATAAGTCTACTGGTAAACGAATAATGAAAAAGACACCGATAACTATTACAGCTAAGGTCAACATTAGTGTACCGATATGTTGACGAATAGATATTTTGCTAATACTAAAGCCTTGATTTTTTGTTGACATTTTTATAAATTCAAATCAACTCAGTTAATAAATATGTTTTTATTGGCGGTTATTTTTTGACTCTGACAAAATTGATAATTTGACAGTTTCTCCATCTTTTAAGGATTTACTACTACGTACTACATAACGTTCTCCCGGTTGTAACCCAGAGAGAATTTCTACTTGATCATCTGCTTTTTTGCCCAATGTCACTGCTCGTTGCTTGACTGTGGTTTTACCATCTTGTTCTTGGACTATAAAAATTTTGCTACTTTGGATTTGGGCTGATGTTTTTGGGGATTTTTTACTGTTAATTGCTGTTTCTGGTATAACTACACGTGGTGCATTTTGTGTAGTAAAGTTGACTCTTGCCAGTAGTCCACTGGCAATTTTGCCCTCACTGTTAGGAATGACTACTTCTACTGGTATTAACCGCGCTCTGGGATCTGCTGTGGGGGAAATACGTGATACTCTTCCTATGATGGTTTCATTAGGAAAGGCATCTAAACGTACTTTCACGGATTGCCCAACCTGAACTTTACTTAGTTCTAATTCCGACACTTGGACGATAACTTTAATTCTGCTCAAGTCGGCTATTTTGATGACTTCGTTTCCTGGTTGTAAGAGATTTCCCGGTTCTGTAACTTTTTCTGCTACTACTCCAGTGATGGGGGAGATGATCTGGGAATAGGAAAGGCGCTCTTTTGCTGCTTTAACTAGGGCTTTTTGGGCAAATACTCGCCCTTGCCCTGCTTCTACTGCTTGTTTTTCAGTTCTTACTTGTTCAATGGCCGCTTTGAGAGCTTTTTGACTGGTTAACGCTGTGGTTTTGGCTTGCTGGGCAGTTTGTTCTGAAATTGCTCCTTCTTTGAACAGTTTTTGCTGTCTTTGGGAGTCTGATTGTGCTTGGAGTAATTCTAGTTTGGCTTTTTCTACTTCCGCTTGGGCGTTGCTAATTTGGGCTTTGGCTCTGACTACTTCTGATTGACTGGTTGCTAATTCTGCTTCTGCCTGTTGTAATGATGCCTTTAATAAAACGTTATCTATTTGACTGATAATTTGCCCTCGTTTGACTCTATCACCTACATCTAGATTTAAGGCTATGAGTCTTCCTTCTACTTGCGATCGCACGGAAACTGTCCGATAGGGTGTAGCGTTACCAATGTAATCCACTTGTTTTGTTAATGATTGAGTACGGGCGATCGCTGCGTCTACCGCAGTCGCACTACTACCCCTTTGTCTTCCTGGAAGTTTTCGAGATTGAGCTTCTGCTGTCTCTTTCGGTAATGAACCACAACCTGCTGTGAATAGTGCCATTAGCAGCATAAGAAACATCAATAGTCTGTGACTATTTATGACTGGTTGGACAACTTGAGAAGTTGACTTTTTCACCAGTTTTTGTATTTCCTTTACGTCAAAAACCATGAGTTATGCTCCAATTTGTTAGTATTTGCACTTCAACAGCATTTAATTAGTAGATGATATGGACTAGATTCAAATAACCGAAAATGTTCCTGTCAAATTTGCTATTAATGTGCTATCTATTACTTTGTTATCTGAAATACTGATAGATTTTCTACTAAGTGTTGCCAATGTTGATGTAGTCATTTTTAGGCATTTCATTTTAAAAATTTTTAAGATTATAAAATTATTATAAAGATTTTGCTAGTGTTGAGTAATAGGTAAATAGTCATGGTTGATGGTAACAATCTCCTCATGAGTTTTCAACGTCTGACTTTAATTGATAAAATTAGTCCTTACGCATTTTAAAGAGGTTTCAAGGTTTGATATTGCTTCCTTTCGTCGCAATGACAGTATTTAGAGTAGGTTTTGCGTAATTCCTGACAATAATGAGCCACAAATAAAAACAAGAATACAAAAACAAGACATACTAATCGTTTTTACTTTAACATCTGCCTAAAATTGTCAAGAGTAATCTATTAATTGCTTACATTAAGATCTGCCACTACAAAAGCAACTTTGTACTGAAAATTAAAGTATAATTTAGTAAACACTCATATACTTACATAGCAAATGCGAAGCCTTGCCTTGATAAAGCAATTGGACTTGGTCTGAGTTTTTCCCATATCCCCAAACGCTTCTCCCACGTCTTGTTTGACAAAGACTGAACACTAACCCCGAAAACTCATGAAGTTGCTGTCACAATATCTGAAAATTTTGTAAAGTATTTCCCCAAAAAACAACTTTGTGTGTCATTATAAGGGAGAGAATTAATTCGGCGATTAGCGTTTTGTTGTTAGTATTGACAGGCTTGTTACTTGTGGTATTTGCAGATTGCTCTCCGAAGTCTAAATCTCTACAAATTTTTGATTTTGGAGACACATAAAAGATGTCAGTTTATATAGGTAATCTTTCATACCAAGTTACCCAGGAAGATTTAACTCAAGTTTTTGCAGAATACGGTACTGTAAAACGGGTGCAAATCCCTACCGACCGAGAAACAGGTCGTGTGCGTGGTTTTGCTTTTGTAGAAATGAATTCAGAAGAGGAAGAAGCAGCGGCTATTGAAGCACTTGATGGTGCTGAATGGATGGGTCGTGATTTAAAAGTTAACAAAGCCAAACCTAAAGAGCCACGTGGTGGTGGATACGGTGGTGGCGGACGTGGACGCTTCTAAGTTTCTTTAAAACATTTAAAGTATTCAGTAATTAAGGTAGCTCATTCCAGTTTTGGGATGGGCTACTTTTTTCAGTTATCAGTTGTCAGTTATCAGTTTTTTCTCGTTCCTAGTCAGAGACTAGGAATGCAGTTAATGAGTCTGTGACTCAACTACCATAACAAAATTGGGACATTTCAGTTGTCAGTTGTCAGTTATCAGTTATCAATAACTCTAGCGGAAGTAGGGCGTTTTCATTTTTAACATTTGCGATCGCCAAAAGCTTTGGAAGGCAGAGCCTTTGTAGGTATTCCCAGCCGGAGTCTGGGAACAAGGAAAACCTAAGAAATAGTCAGGGTTTCAGCTTATCTCTAACTCAGGTTAATTAGTAATAACTCGCTGACTTACGATGATGCACTGCCGTCACACCATCTTGGTTTAATACCTGACCATCATCCACAGTGGCATAAACTAACCAATGATCACCCACTTCCATCCGATTATTGACTGTACACTCTAAGTAAGCTAAAGCACCATTTAAAATCACACCACCATTGTCGGCTTCTGCGGTATCTAAACCTGCAAATCTATCCTGTCCAGGTGCATAAACTTTCATAAATTGCTTCCGTATTTCCCGTCCCTCTGCCAAGATGTTAACGACAAAATTATTACCGGAATGGGTAAGATTTTCTATAGCCCGATCTTTGGCTACCGCAATGGTTAAACCTGGAGGGCTAAAACTTGCTTGTGTTACCCAAGATGCTAACATCCCGGTTTTGACGTTTTCTTGAGTTGCTGTCACCACACAAAGAGAACCAACTATTCTACCTACAGCTTGTTCAACATTGCTAGCGGGTTTTTTAGCAACGACTTTTCTTTTTGCAGCACGTTTTAAAATTTGGGCAAAGTCTGTACCTGCTTCTTCACAAGTTTGTAAAGTCACTTCATTGGGTTTGAACTTAACACGGATAGCATCAAAACCAAATCTGTAACCTGCATCTTTGAGTTTACCTTCAATTAAATCAACTGCTTCACCACTCCAACCAAAAGAACCAAATACACCGGCTAATTTATTATTAGTTGCGGTGGATAAAACAATACCTAAAGCAGTTTGTACAGGTGTAGGTGCATGACCGCCTAATGTGGGAGAACCAATAATAAAACCAGCGGATCTTTCTATAGCAGCTTTAATTTCTTCTGGATCTGCAAACTCACAGTTAATTGATTCTACGCTCACACCTGTCTTAGTAATACCACGGGCGATCGCCTGAGCTAAAGTTGCAGTGTTACCATAAGCGGAAGCATAAATCAAAGTCACATTAATATCAGCGTCAGTTTGCTGTTTAATCCAGATTTTATAGGAGTCAGTTAATTCTTGAAAAGCATACCTTACCAAAGGCCCATGACCAGGAGCATACATCCTGACAGGTAAATCTGCAAATTTCTCCAAAGCAATTTCTACCTGTTTTGCATGGGGAGCAATTAAGCAATCAAAATAATAACGCCTATCTTCATTAAATACTTCCCAACCTTCATCAAAAACCTGATCACCACAGATGTGCGCCCCAAATATTTTATCAGTAAATAAAATTTGTGTTTGGGGATCATAAGTACACAGTTTATCAGCATAACGGGGGTTAGGTGCGGGAATGAATTGTAAATTATGACCTGCACCTAAATCTAAATTTTCTTCACCCCGCATTACTAAAATTGGTAATTCTTCATTTTCCAAAGCTGTGCGTAAATTAATTGCACCTGGGTTAGAACAAACAAAGGTAATTTGGGGAGCAATTTCTCTTAAAGCTTTTAAAGTGGCGGCCCGGTTAGGGTTAATATGACCGAGAATTACATAGTCAATTTTTGTGACATCAATTCTTCGTTGTAAAGCCTGTAAATAAATTTCTGTAAAAGTTTCCCCTGGAGGATCAATAATAGCAATTTTATTACCTTGAATAATAAAAGAATTTGCCGTTGTTCCCTTACCTAAAGCATATTCAATTTCAAATCTCAATCTTGCCCAACTGCGGGATCTTAATATGGTTGTATTTGTACCAATTGGTAATATTTGTACGTCACGGGGTTTGGTATTTTCTGGCATAAATTTGATCTCCTACTGTGATTTTTTAAAAGAATTTCACTTAACTTCTTATCCCCTTCCCCCTAGGGTTCACCAGTTTCCTACAGAGGAAAGAAAACCCGCCTACAATTCTGGTTCATCGCACGCGAGGAGGTGGGAAAATAATTAGGATGGAAAATAAATGCAAAATTTTCTTTGTTCAATATTATTGTTGTTGTTTTAACCATGTATTTAAATCTTCCAATGATTGGAAATCCAAAATAGCATCTGCTAAATTTTCTATTTGTGTTGAAGTTAAACTATCAATTCTACTTTCTACAGTAGAGTCAACCTTCTGAAATTTTCGCTCTAGTTGTCGTTTAATAATTTTTTGTTCTCCCTGTACAATTCCTTGCTCAATTCCTTTCTCCATCCAACTAGTAACAATTTCCATGACTTGTTCCTCTTCAACTAGGTTAGCTTGTTTGAGTTCGGTGTTGAATTGTTCTTCTTCAGTAGTATTTAATTTTAGATATGTGTCAATGAAACCAGAAATTAATTGCATTTTAGCAGGATTTAACTGCAATGTGACTAGCATTCTTAAACATTCTATTTTCACTCGGACTCTTTCTGCTGGTGTAAAGTCCATTTTTGCCATTAATGCTGCGGCTACAGGATTTTTATGGTTTAAGAAGTTGCGCCAGTTGAGGTTATTTAGTTGAATGGCATGATAATTAAATTCTAGGATTTTTCTATTAGGAAAATTGACAACATATTGGCTTTTCTCGAGTCGTTTAGGTTCGTCGTAGGAAAAAATCACTATGGGAAATATCGGCAACAAGTATTTAGCATCTAACCGGGCAAAATAGTGAAACATTCGGCGTTCAATTTCTTTTTGAGTGTAAGCCTGGTTCTCTATATGAACGAGAAAATAACTATCTTCTCCACTCCATTTTACTTGTGCTAATATATCTATTTTTCTTTTTTCACCTGCGGTGACATCTATAAATATTTCTTCCGGTAAAAATGTGAGACTGTCTTTATCTACATAATCTAAAACTTCTGGTAAAAACAGTTCTATGAATTCCCAAAAGAATGTTTGAATTAATTCTTTGAAGAGTCTGTCATGATCTATCATTTTTTTTGATTAATGAAAGTAATTCATAATTCATAATTATCAATTAATTAAATTACGAATTACGAATTACGTTAGCGTAGCTCTCCTGTTAGCGAAGCTCTCCCAAAGGGAGCAAGGAGCATTAATAGTGGTTTCCAACTTTGCGATGGTGAACTGCTGTTAATGACTCAGGTTTGGAAACTCTACCGGCATAAACTGTGCTATAAACTGCCCAGTGATCACCACAGTCCATCCGACTAACTACTTCACATTCTATGTATGCTAAAGCATCACTTAAAATAGGAGTACCGTTTTCCGCAGGTTGAGTTTTTACACCTTCAAAACGATCTGCACCAGGAGCAAATCTTTTGAGGAAATGCTTCATTAATTGTTGATAGTTGCCTTCTTCTAAGATGTTGAGAACAAAGCGATCGCCTACTTGCATTAATGATTCTATCGCCCGATCTTTAGCGACTGCAATGGAGAAACCCAAGGGTTTAAAACTGGCTTGACTTACCCAGGAAGCTAACATCGCACTGGAAGCATCGCCTTTTTTGGCTGTGATAATATACAAACCACCACTTATTCTTCCTAGTGCTTTATCTAAGTCAGCACCTAAAGATTTCATGGCTTTGATATTTTTTTCTTTGGTTACTAATTGTCCGATATCTGTTCCCGCTTCTTCACATTTTTGGAAGGTGTTATCTGTGGGAGTTTCCCGAATTTCAATTACGGGGAAGGCGACTTTTAAACCTAATGAACGGAATTGATTTAATAGTGGGTAAGTTGGTTCATCATCTCCACCACCGGTTTCAAAAATACCCACTGCTTGTTTTTCGTTGACTGAACCTAAGACTGTACTGAAAGCAGTTTGGATATTGGTATTTGCCGTGGTGGGATTCATACCAACAATTATGCCTTTACAGCGTCCTACAAGCTCCCGCAACTCCTGTAAATCAACTCCTCCCCCCAAATCAACCATTTCTACAGCAACATCGGTTTTGACGATACCTTTGGTGAGAGATTGAGCTAGGCGATCACTATAACCGTATTCAGAAACGTAAAAGACTCCAACGGTGGTTTCTGCTTTGGTTTGGTTTTGACTCCAATGGCGATAACGTCCAATTAATTCATCCACGTTGTGGGATAATAAAGGCCCGTGTCCTGTAGCTACCATTTTGATGGTTTTTAATTCTGCCATCTTTTTCAATGCAGATAAGACAGAACGAGCATTGGGACCCATTAAACAGTCGTAGTAATATTTGAAATCTTCTTCTATTTCTGGGAGATTTTCATCAAAAGTGAGATCGGAACAATAGTGCATTCCGAAAGCATCACAAGTGTAAAGTATTTGGGTTTTATGATCAAAGCTGAAAATAGTATCAGGCCAGTGTAAATTAGGAGCAATCACAAATTGAAATTCATGACCATTTCCTAAGTCTAAGCGATCGCCATTTTTGACTATGCGACTTTTAAAAGGTTGATGTACTAAATTTTCTAAAAATTGAATTGCAACTTTGGAAGCTACAACGGTAATATCAGGTGCTTTTTGTAATAAGTCTTTGACTAAACCACTGTGATCTGGTTCGGTATGACTGATAATTAAATAATCAATATCCTGGGGATTGATTAAACCTGTTAATGTATCAAAATAGAGTTGACGGAACTTTTCATGGGAGGTATCCACCAACGCGGTTTTTTCACCACGGATCAAGAATGAGTTATAAGTTGTACCATTTTGTAACCCAAACTCAATATCAAAGCGATCACGGTCCCAGTCCAAAGAACGAATAGTTGTGGTATCCTGATCAATCTCTACGGTCTGTATAGTCAGACGTTTTGCTGGGGTTGGGTTTTCCTGATTATCATTTCTATCGGTGAGTAACACCATAGATCCCCTCCTTAGATAAAATTGAGTATTTATGCCTCTGACTCTATTGTGACACGGCTTGAAGATAACTTTTTCTTAAAAAACCTATACCTGACTTAAAAAAGTTAAAACTGTGGAACAGAACGGAAAATCACAACCCACTGATAATTTTTTATTAACTCTGATGATCGGTAATTCCCGTCTCCACTGGGGGTTATTTATAAATGGGAAACTAGATCAAACCTCAAACACAGAACACCTCCCTACGGGAAGTCAAAAGTCAAAAGTCAAAAATCAAAAGTCGGAAATTGAACTTCAATCACTCATTTCTCCCCATCTCCCCATCTCCCCACCTCCTGACCTCCCTCTCCTCATCGCTTCCGTAGTTCCTGAACAAACTGCAAAATGGCAAAATTACCCAAATGCAGAATTTATCACCTTAGATCAAATACCGTTAACTCGAATGTATTCCACATTGGGAATTGATCGAGCATTAGCTGTATTTGGTGCAGGTAAAAATTATGGTTTTCCGATTTTAGTGATTGATGCAGGAACAGCTTTAACTTTTACAGGTGCAGACGCAAATCAAAATTTAATTGGTGGGGCAATTCTACCAGGTTTAGGTTTACAATTTACCAGCTTGGGACAAAAAACTGGACAGTTACCATTATTAAAAGTTAGGGAAGTTCAGGAATTACCACCCAGATTTGCGTTAGATACAAAATCAGCAATTGAAAGTGGAATTATTTATACATTGTTAGCAGGAATTAAGGATTTTATTGATGATTGGTTGTTGTCATTTCCTGATAGTCAAATTGCTATGACTGGGGGAGATAGTGAATTATTGGGGAGTTATTTAAAACAGCAGTTTACAGAAATTGGAGAACAGATAATATTAGATCAGAATTTGATATTTTGGGGAATGAAAGAACTTAACCGTAGGGTGTGTTAGCGAAGCGTAACGCACCGAATATTTTTTTGTCTGAATCAAGATATCCAGGATTTCAGGATTAATAGGATAGAATTAAAAAACAATAGTCGGTTTTAACCGACTCAAGCAATTCAACAACTTAATAATTTTGACCAGGTTATTGTTTTAACAACAAATATAAAACATATATCACGGTTTGCAAGTTATGGAATAATTGTTTTAGATTGGCAGGATACTTTGGATAATATTTTTGTTGTCTGAATCAGGATATCCAGGATTTGAGGATTTACAGGATTTGATGATCAGATGAATGATATGATTTTGGGGAAAGTTGAAATTTAGCGATCGCACATTTTCTCAACTTCTTTGTTAATGATAATATGTCAGAAGTAGCTAACGCCACGCTCCGCGAACAGGATATCCAGGATTTGAGGATTTTCTGAATAGAATTTAGAAAAACAATAGTCGGTTTAAACCGACTTTAGCTTTAAGACAGGGAATTTATTCCCTGGGTAAATGAATAAATCAAAATTAATATTTTTGTTGTCTGAATCAGGATGACCAGGATTTTAAGATTTACAGGATTAAATTATCAAATTAATGAGATGATTTTGGGAAAGTTGAAATTTAGCGATCGCACATTTTTTCAACTTCTTTGTTAATGATAATATGTCAGAAGTAGCTAACGCCACGCTCCGCGAACAGGATATCCAGAGTTAAAATACCCAACTTCTATCACCGCATAATCGAAAAACCAAAACATGAACTCATAAATCTGATATTTAGGAAAATTCTTAAAATCCCAAATTCAAAAATAAGTCGAAAATCTCCATCCTGAAAATCCTCAAATCCTGGACATCCTGATTCAGACAAAAAAGTACAATAAACTCCTCATTCTCAGTAAATTTTTTCTTATTCTGAATTAAAAGGACTATCAAGCCTCAGTAATAGCGCAAACGACACGAAAACCAATATTATCTTGGAAATTGGCATGGTTAGTGTGGCTATTACGATAAGCAGAACGGCTAAATGATGCAAAATTCTTCCAAGAACCACCTCGTGTCATTCTTGATTCATCTTTTCCAACCCAAGCACTACCGTCTGTAGGTGCATCCCCGTAATTTTTATGCCAATGATCCTGACACCATTCCCAAACATTACCGTGCATATCATAGAGACCAAAGGCATTAGCATAGAAAGAACCTACATCTGTTGTTTCTCTGGAATATGATATTGTCGGATCATTATAGTTAACTAACTCAGTAGTAATGGTTTCACCAAAATAAAACGATGTAGTCGTTCCTGCTCTACAAGCATACTCCCATTCAGCTTCACTTGGTAATCTATAAGTTTTTCCTGTATTTTTGCTTAACTTATCACCGAATTTAACCGCATTATTCCAACTGACGTTTTCAACTGGACGGTTACGCCCGCCCTTTTTGAATTTAGAAGGGTTATTTCCCATAATTTTCTGGTACTGTGCTTGTGTTACAAGATATTTACCCATGAAAAACCTGGGAACATTTACTTCTCGTGGGGGACATTCTCTTTGAAACTCCTCTCTACCTTCTTGACATTCCAGTGGTGAACCCATTGTAAAATTGCCCCCTGGGATTTCTACCATTTCCAGAATTACACCATTTCCTAAATCTTCTTCATAGTATTTTGCTGAAGAATTACTTCTACTAATAATGCTTCCCTGTGAGTCGGTTTTGACAACTTCAAAATTAGAAGTTTTCAAGTTGAGATTATTTGATGTTGAAGAAACACGAGTTTGAGTAATTTGAGGTGAAGGTGAAGATGTTGGAGAAACAGAAGTTGTTTTTTCTCCACTTCCAGAAAATAACTTATTACCAACAACCGCTAAACCAAAACTTCCCACAGCAACACTAGCAAGTTGTAAAAAATGACGACGATTTGTTTTTGGAGGAGGTGCAGGTGGTGGAGGCGGTGGTAGAGGTGCAGGAGTTAAAGCTTGCAAAGCCTCCATCGCATTTTGATATCGTGCGCTGAAGTGATAATGCACCATCTTAGTTAAAATGCTAGCAAACTCCTCACTCACATTTGCCCAATTCCGCCAAATCACTTCTCCATTTGTAGGATCTCTAGGTAATTTGTGGGGTCTTATTCCTGTCAGTGCATAAATTCCCAACATCCCCACTGCATAAATATCACTTGCAAACTTGGGAGTTCCTGCGGCTTGTTCACTAGGCATATACGCAGGAGTACCAATAGGAACAGTTAGCATGGTTTGACCTTGGGCATTTACCATCATAGTTTCTTTCACCGCCCCAAAGTCAATCAATATAATTTTTCCATCTGCACTGCGACGCATGATGTTTTGGGGTTTTAAATCACGGTGAATAATATTTTGTTGATGAACAATTACTAAAACTTCTAATATTTCTTTGAGTAATTTTTTCACCTGATGTTCAGGTAACTTATTTTTGGGATAAATTTCTCGACTTAAATCTTCACCATTAACAAATTCTTGCACTAAATAAAACTGATCATTTTCCTCAAAAAAAGCCAATAGTTGAGGAATTTGATCATGAGTTCCTAATTTTTGTAAAACTTCTGCTTCTGTTTTAAATAATCTTCTAGCTACGGATAAAACTTCTATGGTGTTTTTGGGTGGTTTAATTTGCAGATGTTTGACTACACACTGAGGATGTCCAGGTAAATCTAAATCCTGTGCTAAGTAGGTATCACCAAATGTACCGCTACCTAAAACGCGGATGATTTGATAACGCTGTCGTAGTTTTGCACCTGTAACCATCTGAGATTTACCGGGGATATGCAGAATACGGTAATCATTCTGTCACATTGTTTTGGAAACGACAAGATGTGAGATGTGAGATGAGGGGGTGAGTGGATGAGGGGGAGGAAATTAATAGATTAACAATCAATTAGCTAATTCTAAATTCTGAATTCTAAATTATGCCAATGTCGTTAATCCTTGTAAATAATCTTGCAATTGTCTAGCATGATCATGGGACATTTTTGGTTTTGGTAAAGTGCTTGGTTCAAAAGCTTGAATTTCTAACACTTCTAAATCATCTCCAACGATCATTTCCCCTTTTACTTCCGCTTCCACTACAATACAAATAGAATGTATTCTTGGGTCTCTATCTGGTGCAGAATAAACCCCAACTAAACGTCTAATTTTGAATAGTTCTAAACCTGTTTCTTCCATTAATTCCCGTTTCACCGCTGTGGGAACATCCTCACCCCAATCTATCATACCACCGGGTAAAGACCAACAACCATCATCACTACGACGGACTAAAACAATGCGTCCATCTGGTAATATTGGAATCACACTTGTACCAGTAATAGGGTGACGAAAAATTAACCCTAAAATTGTTTGGCCTGTGTGCCATAAACTGCGAAGATATTTAATTAAAGGCGCAAAAAGAGTTAGTATATTCAAGGGCTAAACTTTGGTTTTGTGTAATTTTTTATAGCTGATGCACACTTAATAAAAATGTTATTGACAAAATACAGTAGTTTCCCAAATTATGAGGTACACTTTGTGCGGGCCAGATGCCCACACCACAAAAGTTTCATGATTATGATTTGTACCTCATAGGAATAAAATCTGCTGTACCTGGAAAGTTGTACTAAAGAGGATATTTGAACCGTCTCTCATAAGTTTATCAAATTTTTTCTGATCTCCCTAACCCCTTAAAAAAAAGGAACTTCACTCTATTTACCTCCTGCGCAGGAATTAACAGGAATCTACAAGTGTCTCACATCACCATACAAAACTTTTACAACAACCTCTGACACTAATCTATGAATTAAATTGAATATAAAAGCACTTTTCCTAACTGACAGATAAGGAGTGACCGAAAAAGTAGTACAGTAAAAAATAGATTTAGTAGCGTTAGCATCTTGACAAAATAACCTGTGCGAAAAATTGTTATTGCCGGTAACTGGAAAATGTTCAAAACCCAGGCAGAATCTACTGCTTTTTTAAGTGGGTTTTTGCCTCACCTGGAGTCCACACCTTCAGCTAGAGAAGTGGTGTTGTGTCCTCCATTTACTGATTTGATTTTAGCCTCCAAATCTTTACACGGTAGTCGTGTGAGTTTAGGATCTCAAAATGTTCACTGGGAAGAAAATGGAGCATACACGGGTGAAATAGCCGCTCCTATGCTCACAGAAATAGGTGTCAGATACGTTATTGTTGGCCATAGTGAAAGAAGGCAATATTTTGGTGAGACAGACATAACCGTAAATTTGCGCCTCAAAGCTGCTCAAAAACATGGGCTAACTCCAATTCTCTGTGTTGGTGAAACTAAACAACAAAGAGATGCAAACGAAACTGAAAAATTGATTAGCTCTCAACTAAAAAAAGGTTTGGTTGACGTAGATCAAAGTAATTTAGTCATAGCCTACGAACCAATTTGGGCAATTGGTACTGGTGACACTTGTGAGGCCAAAGAAGCAAATCGAGTCATTAGCTTAATTCGCTCTCAATTAAGTAATCCTAGTGTCACTATTCAATATGGCGGTTCAGTAAAACCGAATAATATTGATGAAATTATGGCTCAACCAGAAATTGATGGCGCTCTTGTAGGAGGTGCAAGTCTGGAAGCGGATAGTTTTGCTCGGATTGTTAACTATAAATAACACAACAGGCAAAAGGCAAAAGGCAAAAGGCAAAAGGCAAAAGGCAAAAGTCGGTTAATTTTCCTATGCCCTATGCCTCATGCCGATTTAAAGTAAAAAATGTCACATCAACTAATTATTAGAGAAAATTGTTTCCAGTGGGGTCAAAAAACTTATATCATGGGAGTCTTAAATGTTACTCCTGATAGTTTTAGTGATGGTGGATTATTCAATAACACAGAGGCTGCTTTAACTCAAGCCCAAGCAATGGTGAAAGCGGGAGGAGATATTATTGATATTGGTGGACAGTCAACCAGGCCAGGAGCAGAACAAGTTTCCCTGACAGAAGAACTGAATCGAGTCTTATCAGTTTTACAAGTTATCAGACCAAAAATCAATATTCCTATTTCCGTAGATACAACAAGGTCAGAAGTAGCTAAAGCAGCCATTGAAGCAGGAGCAGATATAGTTAATGATATTTCTGGGGGTACTTTTGATCAAAAAATGCTATCTACAGTTGGAAAATTAGATGTCCCAATTATGTTGATGCACATTCGTGGTACTCCCACAACAATGCAGCAATTGACGAACTATGAAAATTTGATGGGGGAAATTTCTGATTTCCTATCTCAACAAATCAAGACTGCTATGACTGCTGGCATTTCCAAACATAAAATTATTATTGATCCAGGTATTGGTTTTGCTAAAAACTTTGAGCAAAATTTAGAAATTATCCGTAAATTACCACAATTAAAAAAATTAGGATGTCCTATTTTAGTAGGAGCATCCCGGAAAAGTTTTATTGGCAAAATTCTCAACCAATCAGAACCTCAAGCCAGAGTCTGGGGAACAGCAGCAGCTTGTTGTGCTGCCATTTGTTCTGGTGCGGATCTTCTCAGAGTTCACGACGTTGCAGAAATGCGTGACGTTGCTTTAGTCGCCGATGCTATTTATCGTCATGATTAGTGATTGGTGATTGGTGACTGGTGACTGGTGACTGGTGATTAGTGAACAGTGAACAGTGAACAGTGAACAGTAAATAGCGATAACTAATAACTGATAACTAATAACTGAACACTGATGATCTTAATCTTCAAAATCATCGTCTTCATAATTATCGTCATCACCATCTTCTTCCTCTTCTTCAATAGCAGAAATGACTTCATCAGCAATTAAATCTTCATCATCCAAAATAGAAGAACTTTCATTTGTTTCACTACCATAAGTACCACCATCTAAGTCAGGAGTATCCAAACTATACAATTTAGCAGTACGGTCATCTAAAACCATTTCTAAGGGATCGTCTACTTCATCGAGAACCCCAGAACCGAAATCAGTACCATAATCTTCAATAGTGCTTGGTTCGTCATAGGTGTTGTAACCAGTACCAGCAGGAATCAAACGCCCAATAATCACATTTTCCTTCAAGCCACGCAACCAATCAGACTTACCCTCAATGGCTGCTTCTGTTAATACTCTGGTTGTTTCTTGGAAGGAAGCCGCAGAAATGAAACTGTCGGTATTCAAAGAAGCTTTGGTGATACCTAACAAGACTGGTGTATATTCAGCCCTAGCACCACCAGTAATAGCCATAGCTTCATTTACCTGTTCCACCTGACGTAGTTCCACCAACTCACCAGGTAACATAGTGGTGTCCCCACCATCGTCAATGCGGACTTTATTGGTCATCTGCCGGACAATTACTTCTATGTGTTTATCAGAAATATCAATTCCTTGGGACTGGTACACCATTTGTACTTCATTCACCAAGAAACTCTGTACTTTCTGTAAAGCATGACTAGCACAGACATAAGTCCCTTCTTCTGACCCTAAACTGAAGAAAATTTCTAAGATTTCATGGGGGTTGGATGGCCCATCAGTTAAGGGTTGACCCGCTTCTACATTAAAACCATCTGTAACCATCAGGTTTTGTCCTGGTCCTAGGGGATAGTCAATTACAGCCCCACCAGATTCAATTACTTTGATGCTGTAGGCATCCCGAGTTATGGATTCGTCCCCTTCTCCATAAACAACCTTAACTTCCCCAGAATTACGGGACAAGATACAGGCTTCTTTTGGTTTACGAGCTTCTAACAATTCTTCAATTCTTGGCAAACCTTGGATAATATCACCAGTTTTTGCTCGCTCAAATACCAGTAATACTAGGTTGTCTCCCCTTTGTACTAAGTCTCCATCTTCAATCTGTAAGACAGCACCAGGACTGACTCGGTAGGGACGACCAGAGCGGAGGGTAATAGCATAAGATGAGGTGGTTGGGAGGTCAGCAGATGAGGCGTTTCCTGATTCTGGCTTCTGACTCCTGACTGCCAATACTTGTCCTGACTCTGGGGCTGGCATTCCTGGAGCAATTTCTGCACCTTCTACCAACAAGTCACCTTTTTTGACTGTGGGTTCTGAGGTGGTGGTGATAGTGGTCATGTCTGCTTGTCGCAGTACCAAACAACGACGCACAGCTTCTACATCTTGTCGCACACCACGAACTATTCCCCCTTCCTTACACAGAATCTGGGTTCTGGCTACCACTGCTCCTGGTTCAATGATGATTCCATCTTCTACTTCCAAGGTAGTGTTGGTGCTGCCTTGGGTAGCATCAGCGGCAATGTCCCGACGAATTACCAAAGATTCGAGGATGACTAATTGTAGTCTTTGAATTTCTGGGTTTTCTGTGTCAGCAACTAATTCAATGTCTGCGGCCAAAGCTGAGGTGGTTTGCTCTTCTCCTTCCTCTTCAATTTCTAACACCAGTTGCGATCGCAATAGTTCTACTCCTTCGACTGATTTAACTCGTTCGGAGTCTTTGTAGGGTAGGCGTTGTACTGCTCGCAGTTGGATTGACCGTCCATTGGTTTCTTGACCGACGGAGGTGGTGGAAGGTAAGTCGGGATTGTTGGGTACTGCAAATTCTACGACTGGGCGACTTAATAGAGCCGGTCCTTCGGGAGATTCTACATATTGGATGTAGCGTAATTCTGTGGCTGTTGCCCCTTGGAATTCTTCTCCTGGTTGGACAAAGGTGTTATCCCGGCTTAATACTGCCTCTGGGTCATCCACCATCAACATTTCCCCTGGTTTGATGACTACTTCCCGGAGAATGTCGTTTTTCTGGGTGATTTCAATCACACCACTGTTTTGACAGAATATATCTTTAACTACTTCTGTTCCAGCTTCCACAAATTGCCCATCTTCTACTAACAATAAGGAGATATCTTTGTTAACTTCATGGGTTTCTTCCGGTATCCACAATAATGTTCCACCGGTGACTACTTCGTAACCGAGTTTAGCTTTACCTTTTTTCTGGACTTCAATACCTGCGAATTTTAAAAAGCCGCCGGTGGTGGTGCGGTAACGATCATCAATTAGTTCAGCAACTATTTGTCCGTTTTGAACTTTTGTTCCTGGTGTGGCACGCAGGTTAAAGGTTTGGTTATTGCTGGTGGATATTAAGTAATTGTTCTTGCCTTGGGAGCTTTGGACTGTGACTGTTGCTTGATCCAAAATTACCGAGGCTGTAATAATTTCAATCTCTCTAGTAGATTTACCAGCTGTAGCTTCTGGTAGTCTGACTGCTCCTCCATGTATACTCGTAAGTTTGGTTTCTGCCAAAACTCCATTGGTTTCTACCCTGTCACCATTTTTAACTACCAATTCTGCTCCTGGTGGCAGGTTGTATACATCCCCAGATAAGATCCAAATCAAACCACCTCTGGTAGCTGTGGTGGTAGTATTGCCTTGACGGTCGGTTTTCTGTTCTGCTACTACGTCTGCAAATTGTACTTCCCCTGCTAGATCAGTCGCTACGTCTTTAACTGCTTTTTCTGTATTGGCTCTGGCAGTTCTTCCACCCAAGGCTACTTCTGCAATTAATTGGGCTATTTTTACCTGTTGTCCTGGTTGGATATATAAGGTAGAACCTTGGGTAACATCAATTTCTTGATTTTGTCCATCTTTACTTTCAATTGTTAATGTCCCATTGGTTTCAGCATATAAGGCATCTTCTCCATGACGGGTACGGTAGGGACGGGTTTTCAGTTTCCGGGAGAATTTCACTGTCCCCGCACTTTTTGCTCTTACCTGTTGTGCTACTTCCCCGGTGAATACCCCCCCAGTGTGGAAAGTCCGCATGGTTAACTGTGTTCCAGGCTCACCAATACTTTGAGCCGCAATAATTCCTACTGCTTCTCCTAAGTCCACCATCTTGGCATGAGCCAAACTCCAACCATAGCAATGTTGGCACACAGAACGGGCTGCTTCGCAGGTTAGTGGCGATCGCACTAATACTTTTTTGACTCCTGCTGCTTGTATTTCATCTGCTAAGTCATCGTCAATTGGTGTGTTGCGTGTTGCAATGACTTCTTTGCTGGTGGGGTGAATGATATCTTCAGCTACTACTCTGCCTACTAAACGGGTAGCTAGGGGGATTAAGACTTTGGCGTTTTCTACCATGTCTTGTAAGACTATACCCCGGTTAGTTCCACAGTCCACTTCTCTGATGATTACGTCTTGGGAAACGTCTACTAAACGTCTGGTTAAGTATCCGGAGTCTGCTGTTCTTAATGCTGTATCTACTAATCCCTTCCTTGCACCATAACTGGAAATGATGTATTCGGTAACGGTTAGTCCTTCTCGGAAGTTGGTTTTGATTGGTAAATCAATGATTTCCCCTTGGGGATCTGCCATTAACCCCCGCATTCCCACTAACTGCCGCACCTGGGAGATGTTACCTCGCGCCCCGGAAAAGGCCATCATGTACACGGAGTTGAGGGGGTTAGTTTGTTTAAAGTGGGTGACTACTTCATCTTTCAAACTCTCAGATGTTCCGTTCCAAGTATCAATTACTTTTTGGAAACGTTCTACCTCAGTAATTTCACCACGTTTAAATCTTTCTTCTGTACTCAGAATTTCTGCTTCTGCTGCTTCCAAGAGAGATTTTTTGGAAGGTGGAACCATCAAGTCATCTACACTAATGGATACCCCTGCTTTGGTGGCATAACGGAAACCCAGGTCTTTGAGTTTATCTGCCATTACGGCTGTCCGGGCTGTACCATAGTGGGTAAAAGACCAGGCAATTAATTTTCTCAGCTGACCCTTGTTAACAACAAGGTTACGAAAAATCATTTTTTCAGTCATTGTTTTTATTCCTTAGTCATTATTTATTTAGGGTTTGCTGAATAAATCTGAAAACATTGCAGGTAAGGTGTTTGAGACTCTTTCAATTTTCAATAAATGCAAGATTTTAGAGGTTGAGTGCTTGGTTGAAAAATTTGCACTTTTTCGACTTTGAGAGACTGAGAATAAGTTTTTAATTTTCCCCCTGCCCCTGCCTAATTTTTACGTTCCTTGTCCACCGATAAAGGGCATGGAGTATTGGGCATCAGGTATTGGGTTATTAATCTAATCTTCCCCAATCACCAATCCCCAATCCCCAATCCCCAATCACCAGTTCCCAATCACCTAGCTTGCTAACGCTTCCTGAATTGCTTGGTTATAAATTACTCTGCCAGGAGTGGTGTAAATATACTGAGAAATCAAATTGCCTTGGGCATCTTCACGGACACGGCGGAATTTGTATATCAAAGTTCTCGTGCCATCTTCATTTTCAACAACTTCTAAGGGTTCTTTGTCTGGTTCTCCAGTCTGCATTTCCCCATCAAATCGCACGTAAACATAGGCATGAAGGTCTACTTGCCGCTCTTGATGAGCCATAATTACGTCATCCAGGGAGGCAAAGAAATTATCTTTACCTTTGGTGGCAGCGGGGTTTTCTGCGGTTAAGTAATACGCTCCCAAAACCATATCTTGGCTAGGGGTGACAATGGGTTTACCGGTTGCAGGTGAAAGAATATTATTGGAAGCCAACATCAACAGTCTGGCTTCAGATTGACTTTCTAAAGATAAAGGTACATGAACCGCCATTTGGTCTCCATCAAAGTCGGCGTTAAAGGCCGGACAGACTAAGGGATGAAGTTGAATTGCTCTACCTTCTACTAAAATTGGCTCAAAAGCCTGAATACCTAATCTGTGCAAAGTGGGCGCTCGGTTTAACATGACCGGATGCCCTTCTATTACTTCTTCTAAAACATCCCAAACACTGGGGTCGTTCCGAGAAATCAATTTTTTGGCGGCTTTGATGTTGTTTACCATGCCTGAACGAATTAGGCGGTTAATTACAAATGGTTGAAACAACTCAATTGCCATTTCCCTGGGTAAACCGCATTGGTGAATTTGCAGCTTTGGCCCAACTACAATGACAGAACGTCCTGAATAGTCTACCCGTTTACCTAACAGGTTTTGTCGGAAGCGTCCTTGTTTACCTTCAATGATGTCAGACAAGGATTTCAACGGACGGTTATTTGCTCCAACAACTGTTCTTCCTCGGCGACCATTGTCAATTAGAGCATCTACTGCTTCTTGTAACATCCGTTTCTCGTTACGGACGATGATCTCTGGAGCAAGTATTTCCTGTAACCTAGCCAAGCGATTGTTACGGTTAATCACCCGACGGTACAAGTCATTCAAGTCACTGGTGGCAAATCTACCCCCATCTAATTGCACCATTGGCCGCAAGTCAGGGGGAATGACGGGAATGTATGACATTACCATCCACTCTGGTTTTGAACCAGTGGCAATAAAGTTATCAATTACCCGCAATCTTTTGATTAATTTGGCGCGTTTTTGTCCTTTGGCGTTATTAATTTCTTCCCTTAGACCTTCTGCTTCTTGCTCTAAGTTAATATCTGCTAATAGTCTTAATAGAGCTTCAGCCCCAATTCCTACTTCTACACCTACCAGTTCGGAATCTTCACTATAAATGGCATCTTCTATTTCAATCCACTGGTCTTCTGTCAATAGTTGTTTATAGGTGAGAGTATCGGCATTACCAGGTGCTAAGACTACATAGGAGTTGAAATAAACTATTTGTTCTACATCCCGCAAAGGCATATCTAGTAGTATGGCAATGTAGCTGGGAATACCTTTGAGATACCAAACATGGGCGACTGGTGCAGCTAGTTTGATAAAGCCCATACGGTGACGACGCACCCGTGATTCTGTTACTTCTACACCACAGCGCTCGCAGACTATACCCCGATGTCGTACTCTTTTATATTTACCGCAGTGACATTCCCAATCCTTAGCAGGGCCAAAAATCCGCTCACAAAATAACCCATCCATTTCTGGTTTCAGGGTACGGTAATTGATGGTTTCTGGTTTGGTTACTTCACCTACTACTTGACCATTAGGTAAAGTCCGCTCACCCCAAGTCCGAATCCGATCCGGTGAAGCAAGTCCGATTTTTACGTAGTCAAATTGATTAGATTGAACAGAGCGCATGGCAATTAAAAATGAAAAATTTAAAAATCAGCAGGAATTTAGAATAGGACTTACGCAAAATAGCTCTCAAGACCTCTTACCTTCGTTTTCTTAGTGTGCTTCGTGGTTCATTCTTCCGTAACTTCTGCGTAAGTCCTAAAGAATTAAGAATTCAGAATTGAGAATATTTTTAATTCTTAATTCTACATTCTTAATTCTTAATTTTTATTCTTCCTCTTCCAAAGACTCACGGGAAAGTGATTGATAGGTAGGACGAGGTGGTGTGCGACGAGAATTTTGATCTGCCATGAGGTCAACTTCTACATCCAAAGAGCTACCATCGGCTTGGGTTTCTACCTTGTGTACGGCGATGTCTAAACCCAAAGATTGTAATTCTCGCATTAATACTTTGAAGGATTCAGGTGTTCCTGGACGAGGAATAGCTTTACCTTTAACAATGGCATTTAATGCTTCATTCCGACCTTGCATATCATCGGACTTCACTGTTAACAATTCCTGTAAGGTGTAAGCTGCACCAAATGCTTCCAGCGCCCACACTTCCATTTCTCCAAACCTTTGTCCACCTTGTTGAGCTTTACCACCCAAGGGCTGCTGTGTCACCAAGGAATAAGGACCTGTAGAACGAGCATGAATTTTATCATCTACTAAATGCACCAGTTTCAGCATATAGGCCACACCTACGGTGACAGGATGGTCAAATGGTTCACCAGTCCGCCCATCATAGACCATGATTTTACCGGCATTGTCTGGGTTATATAACCAATCTTTGCCAGTTTCGTCTCTTGCTTCCTGTAATTTACCGTGAACAATTCGCCGAGATGACTCCTCTCCATACATTTCGTCAAAGGGTGTAATTTTAAACCTCACCCCTAAGTTATGACCAGCCCATCCCAATAAACATTCAAATACCTGACCTACGTTCATACGACTAGGTACACCCAAGGGATTGAGAACTATATCTACTGGTGAACCATCAGGTAAGTAGGGCATATCTTCAATGGGCAGGATCCGGGAAATAATTCCTTTGTTACCATGTCTTCCTGCCATTTTGTCACCCACTTGGATTTTCCGTTTTTGGGCAACGTAAACCCGTACCACCATGTTTGCTCCTGGTGGTAGTTCATCTCCTTGTTCCCTGGTAAATAAGCGTACATCTACAACTCTTCCTTTTTCACCATTGGGAACTCGTAAGGAGTTATCCCGAACATCACGAGCTTTTTCACCAAATATTGCTCGTAGTAGTTTTTCTTCTGGAGGTTGGTCAGATTCTCCTTTGGGGGTAACTTTACCCACGAGAATGTCACCTGCTTCCACCCATGCACCAATCCGGATGATACCTTGTTCATCTAATTGTCGGAGGGCATCTTCCCCTACATTGGGAATTTCTCTGGTGATTTCTTCTGGTCCGAGTTTGGTTTGTCTGGCTTCTATTTCATATTTTTCAATGTGAATGGAAGTGTAAATATCATCCTGAACCAATCTCTCGGAAATTAAAATTGCGTCTTCATAATTGTAACCTTCCCAGGGCATATAGGTGACAATGATGTTTTGCCCTAATGCTAGTTCTCCTCCTTCTGTGGATGAACCATCGGCTAGTACTTGACCTGTTACTACCTTTTCCCCAATCCTCACTAGTGGTTTTTGGTTTAAACAGGTGTCTTGGTTGGAGCGCTGATATTTTGAGAGTGGATATCTAATTTCTTGGTGTTTGGGTGGTTCAGATATTTCTGTTCCGCTTGTGATGGTTTTTTCTCTGACTCTCACCCGAATTTCGTTAGCGTCTACATACACTACGTCCCCATCTGTCCGAGATACAATTACCATCCCAGAGTCTCTAGCGGCTTGAGCTTCTAAGCCTGTTCCCACCAAGGGTCGTTCCGGTTTGAGTAGGGGGACTGCTTGACGCTGCATATTTGACCCCATCAAGGCTCTGTTCGCGTCGTCATGTTCCAAGAAGGGAATCATGCTGGTAGCGACGGAGACAATTTGCACAGGAGAAACAGCTACATAGTCTACCTGTTCCGGACTGGTGGTTGTCCAATCTTGCCGATAACGAACAGGTACTTGAGGCCCTTTGATGTAGCCATTTTCGTCTAATGGTACGTCACCTGTGGCAGTTCGCAGATCGTCTTCTTCATCTGCGGTCATGTATACAGGTGGAATATCAAATTTTACTTTACCGTTTTCTACGGGTCGGAAAGGTGTTTCTAAAAATCCATATTTGTTGACACGGGCATGGGTAGCTAGTGACCCAATCAATCCAGCGTTTGGCCCTTCTGGGGTTTCAATGGGACAGATCCGTCCGTAATGACTAGGATGAATATCTCTAACTGCAAAGCCTGCCCTTTCTCTGGTTAATCCTCCAGGTCCCAAGGCGCTGAGTCGGCGTTTATGGGTTAGTTCTGCTAGGGGATTTGTTTGATCCATGAATTGACTTAGTTGGCTAGAACCAAAAAATTCTTTGATTGCTGCTACTAAGGGTTTGGGGTTAACTAGGGATGCGGGGGTGAGAACTTCGGCATCAGATACTGTCATTCTTTCCCTAATAATCCGCTCTAAGCGGTTTAGCCCTACTCTGACTTGGTTCTGTAAGAGTTCTCCTACACTTCTGACTCGACGATTTCCTAAATGATCAATATCATCAATGCTGCCAATGTCATATTCTAGGTTGATCAGGTAGTCTATGGCTGCGAGGATATCTCCAGGGGTGAGGACGCGGACACTATCTGGAACGGAGAGACGGAGTTTTTTGTTAAGTTTATATCTACCTACTCTGCCCAAGTCATAGCGCTTGGGGTCAAAGAAGCGGGATTCTAATAGTTGTTGCCCACCTAGTACGGTTGGCGGCTCACCTGGACGGAGTTTACGATATAATTCCATCAGGGCTTCTTCTTCAGAAAATTGCCCTTCTTTTTCGATGGTTTTTTGAAAGTATTCGGGATGGCGCAGGGCATCGAAGATTTCGTTGTCTGATAAGCCTAGTGCTTTCAGGAGTACCTGGGCCGATAGTTTGCGGGTTTTATCTATTCTCACCCACACTAAATCATTACGGTCTGTTTCAAATTTGAGCCATGCCCCCCGGTTAGGGATTAAGCTGGCAGAATAAGTCCTGCGTCCGTTTTTGTCAATTTCTGATTTGTAATAAACTCCTGGTGATCTAACGATTTGGTTTACAATTACTCGCTCTGCACCGTTGATAATAAATGTACCCCGATCTGTCATTAGGGGTAGATCACCTATAAATACTTCTTGTTCTTTAATATCCCCTGTTTCTTTATTTAAAAGTCTGGTAGGGACATACATCTGTACTGCATAAGTGCTATCACGTCGTTTTGATTCTTCGACGCTATATTTAGGTTCTTTGAGTCTATAGTTATGTCCTAAAAAGTGTAGTTCTAATTTGCCTGTGTAGTCTGTAATTGGACTAAAAGAACTCAACTCTTCTATTAATCCTTCCTCTAAAAACCAGCGAAAGCTTGATCGCTGGATTTCAATCAAGTCTGGCAACAGAAAGGCTGGTTCCATATATGTTTCGTTAGTCATGCCTCTACCTTTGTCAACCTGGTTAAACTTTCGCTTGAGTGCTGCTGTGCTGGTGTTTCCAGTTTTGGCTTTGTTCCTTCATCCTGGGTAATCTGGGTTAGAAATACCTTTTTGATTGGTTCAAAGTTGTCCGCAGCGATAAAATCTGTAATATATATTTGAAGAGGAGTAATGTTTTTAGTGGCAGTCAAGTTGATCAAGTAAGTTGGATATGTTCTCGTTGCTTGTGGAACAAGAATGTGGTGGTATTCTTAATCTTCCTGTACTATGCTGCTGTATTTTTAACACGCCTCTTCATATAATGGTGGTAATATCCCAAAAATGAAGAATCCATAAGGGTCGGTTCTGAATCAGGATAAATTTATTTTGCTGATTTTTAGTCACAAGACGGTTACTTTTATTAATCTTTAAATAGTTTAATACTCAGAACCTAGCTGTTGTCATGGCACTATTAGTCTAACTAATCTGGCTAGAGCTTGTTGTTGATTCACCGCATTCACTTGTGGAGGTGTGTTTAGATTTCCTTAATTTTCGTGATTATGCTTAACAATTTCTAGTACCTGACTAAATAGATTTTATAGTACCTCTAACTTGGCTATTTTCTGTAGTTAGTTTAAATTTCCTTCCTCTAGGCATGATGACTTATGTAAAATCCGTTGGAGGGAATAACTTGATCACAGTTATTTGATGGCAAAGTTCTGGTTTGGTGATTTGCTTGTTGGTTTTGTGATCTGGCTTGAGCAACATTTTATATTGAGTTGGTATATTTCACCAGTTACAACCAATATTAAGTTTCTAAATTACTTTTATGTGCTTAAAGATAGTCCAAATAGTTGACAAGCATTTTCTGTGGTTTGGTTAGCTATCGCTTCTAATGTTTCTCCCCTGATTTTTGCTAATTGTTGTGCTACATAACCAACATAAGCTGGTTCGTTGCGCTTCTCTCCTCTTTTGGGTGTGGGAGCTAGAAATGGACAATCAGTTTCAATTAATAAACGATCATTATTCACCATTGCTGCTGATGATTGTATAGTTTTGGCATTTTTAAAGGTAACTGTGCCACTAAAGCTGATATAAAATCCCAAGTCTAGAAACCATTGGGTTTCTGTTGGTGTACCACCCCAGCAGTGCATTACACCCCGTACTCTTTCCCCTTGCTTGTTTCGCCATTTTTGCAATATCTCTTTTACCTGTAACGCTGCATCACGACAATGGATGATTACTGGTAAATTTAATTCTGAGGCGATCGCTAACTGCTCTTCAAATACCATGACTTGTTGTTCATAGTTATTTGCTTTGTAGAAATCCAAGCCCATTTCCCCAATGGCGACGATTTTACTGTCAGCACTGGCTAAGGATTTGATTTTATCCGCTGTATCTTCTTGCCATTTCTCGGCATCTAGGGGATGCAATCCCACGGCAAAGCTGATTTCAGGAAATTGGTGAGCTAATGCTTGGATGCTGGAAAATTCTCCAGGATGAACACAGGAATGTACTAGGTGTACTACTCCTGCTGCTTGCCAGCGCGATCGCACTGCTGCTAAATCAGGCTGAAATAATTCAAAGTTAAGATGTACGTGGGTGTCTATTAGCCGCATTGTTTTTGTCAGAGGCCATTGGCAAGAATAGGATAAATCTGGATCAGCTGTTTGCTGATCACTAAACCACTTACGCTGTTTGTGTCACAGCTTTGATTCTTTTAGCCAATTTTGACTTTTTCCTAGCTCCGTTGTTGGGGTGAAATACACCTTTTTTAACAGCTTTGTCAATTTTACTGTAAGCCTCAGACATTCTCTGATCTACAGTTTGTTTTAATTCTGGGCTAGGATTAGCCGCATATTCTTTTACTGCGATCAAGTATTTTTTCATCAACGTTCTTACCGCTGATTTATATGCTTTGTTCCGCAGTCTATTGCGTTCACCGATTTGCGCGCGTTTAAGAGCAGACTTTGAATTAGCCACAGTCAATCCCAAAAATACTTTTGATTAATATGTACACACACTACTAGATTTACTAATATAGCATCAAAATTGCCAATGTTATAATTTCTGCAAAAAATCTCACCAGTTTGAGGCAGGGGGCAGGGTGCATGGAGAAATCAGCCTTTTGACGCTTTCCCGATGTTGGATGGGGATTTTTTAAGAGTTAATTTTTCCCATACCCTACACTCTACATCCTATACTCTGTCTTAACTTTAGCTCTCTTGTCACCCAGTCAAGGATATTCCTGATTTCAAGACTCTTGCTTCAGCTAGAGATATTGATAACTGATAACTGATAACTGGTAACTGATAACTGAACCAGTGATTTACCAAAGTTGTTAGTTTGGACAAATGTGAAAAAATATCATTGGTAATATAAGCAAGAATATTAGCAAGATCAAAAAAATCCAGGTTAAGCTAGGAAGAAGAGTCAAGATGAATTCCAACCCAAAGCGGGTAATCATTCTCATTAACTCTTACCCATTGGTGTCAACTTAACGTAAATTCTGGAATCCCCAAGGAACTCAACTTCCTTGTTCATGGTGAAATTCATCCCAAGATGACTAAACGCACAGACTTGAGCTTTGCAAGAGAAAATTTACTCTCTGGCAAGTGTGGAATCTAATAGACTACCTATACATTTAGCCTAATTTGATACCAATGAATCTTACCAAAGCCCATGACTAAACTCAATTTGATCAGAAAACTGTTCTCAAAAGATAGAGCTTGAAAACCAGATTTTTGGTAAAGGTTGTATCGGAGTCAAAAAATCTACTCAAACCTACTTACTTACTGCTAGATTCTAGACTTTAGCACCTCAAAAGTGTTAACATTAAAGAACTTTCAGGTGATAGCCAATTCTAAAACATCCGAAAGTAAGTAGGATAGATAACACTCAAAATTTAAGACTGTAAACTGGATAGTGCCTACACTTCCAGAATCAAACAGGAAATAAATGCAACTTATGAAGTAGAACTCATAAGTGGATTTGGGTAGGTTTTAGATTTCAACAGACTTAATCCAAGCTAAACACCTGTAAATTAAGTAAGTGCTGTCACTCTTAAGAAAACAGAAAGTTAACCTCAAATCTTCAGGTAGATTTGAACAAGTTTAGTAAACAGAAATATTATATTTTTAGCATAGCCTTTACTCCATGCTGCGAATTATTACTCAGCAGGCAGACGTTATATCCGAAATACAACGTATCTGCGAACGTACCCATGATCAACAAGTGCTTCACAAAGAAGCAACGGTTAGAGAAGTATTGCAAGCAGTCAAGCGCCAAGGCGATAAAGCTGTACTGCACTACACAGCCGAATTTGATCAGCAAACCTTGCAACCAGATGAACTCAGGGTAACAGGTTTAGAAATGGAAGCAGCTTATCAACAAGTGCCAGAAGATTTGTTGGCTGCTATCCAGTTGGCCTGTCGCCAGATAGAGGCATTTCATCGTCAAAGAGTACCGAAAAGTTGGGTACATTTTGGTGATGACGAAGTAGTGCTGGGTAAACGTTATACACCTGTGGATCGGGCAGGTTTATACGTACCCGGAGGCCGTGCTTCCTATCCCAGTACAGTATTGATGAATGCTATACCGGCTAAAGTGGCAGGTGTCCCGCGAATAGTAATGGTGACACCAACAAGAGGTGGAAAAACAGTCAACCCCTCTGTTTTAGTAGCTGCCCAAGAAGCAGGAATTCAAGAAATATATAGAGTAGGTGGCGCACAAGCGATCGCCGCGTTGGCATATGGGACAGAAACAATTCCTAAAGTAAACGTGATTAGCGGTCCTGGTAATATCTATGTCACCCTAGCTAAAAAGTTAGTTTACGGCACAGTGGGCATTGACTCCTTGGCAGGTCCTAGCGAAGTATTAATTATTGCTGATGAAACAGCAGATCCTGTTCATGTAGCTACAGACTTGTTAGCTCAAGCTGAACATGATCCAATGGCAGCAGCAATTTTAATTACCACTGATGCGGGGTTAGCAAAAAAAGTCCAAATTGCCGTAGATCAACAATTGGTAAATCATCCACGACGAACAGATACAGAAAAAGCAATTGCTCACTATGGTTTAATCATCGTTGTCGAATCATTGGCAGCAGCAGCAGAATTATCTAATGAGTTTGCACCAGAACATCTGGAGTTAGAAGTTCAAGATCCTTGGGCTTTAATTTCCCAAGTTCGTCATGCAGGAGCTATTTTTCTGGGATATTCGACACCAGAGGCAGTCGGTGACTACTTGGCAGGGCCTAACCATACACTTCCTACATCTGGTGCTGCCCGCTACGCATCTGCTTTAGGTGTAGAAACTTTCTTAAAACACTCTAGTATAATCCAATACTCACCTACAGCACTACAAAAAGTAGCTGGAGCAATTGACTCTCTGGCTCAGGCTGAAGGTTTACCATCTCATGCAGATTCAGTTATGAGGAGAGTCCAAAAAGACAAGTAACTTAGAATACTTTTTTCTCTCATGAATGCGGTTGACAAATGCTAATTTATGGCAGGATGTAGTGGACCTGAGGTTTGAAAAACCCGAAAGCTCATCACAGAGAAACTTTCAGGTTGTAAAACTAAAATTTCTCTAGTATTTTCGGTATCAGGAGTATTTTGTTAGCATTTTTCTATCGGTCTACCCTTGAGGAGAGATAAGCGGTGTTAAAAACTATTTTGGTAGCCTTGGATGGCTCGGAAATTGCTGAAAAAGTAATGAAGACTTTAGGTGATTTGGTTTTATCATCAAATACCAAGGTTGTACTTTGTCATGTATTTCCAAACCCAGACTCAGAAATAGAATTACCCGCTGATCGTCCTCATCCAGATTCGCCTAATTTATCTTATTTTCAAATAGAAAAGCAGTTAAAATCCTATCAAGAAGAATTACCTGTCAACAGTGAAATAGAATTAGTTGCTGGCGATCCTGCGGATGAAATTATTCGTTTGGCTAATATTTATCAAGCTGACTTAGTTGTTATTGGTAGTCGTGGGTTGACAGGAATGAAAAGAATTGTTCTGGGTTCAGTCAGTACTCAGGTCATGGAAGAGGCTTTTTGTTCAGTACTGGTGGTAAAATCAGCAAATTAACATAGGACATAAAAAAGCCTGCGATCGCAGGCCAGAGGAATTTAAGGCTTGTAACAAAGATTGTTTCTGTGGAGATTAGGGAATAGGGAACAGGGAACAGGGAACAGTTTCAAGAGTTGTAAGGAAATAATTTTTACCGAAAGTACAAGGTTTTTAAGCACTCAACCTCTAAATCCTTGCACTTTCTCAATTTGAAGTCGCCTGAAATCCTTTTCCTGTAATGTTTTCATATTTACAGCAGATTTCGTTGCTATGAGGTACAAATCATAATCATGAAACTCTTGTGGGGTGGGCATCTTGCCCGCCAAAAACGTACCTCATTACACCAGAAAGTGCTGTATATGCCTGACGGCACGCTACGCAGACAGCAAACCTTAATTCGTAATACTCCCTATGACTAACGCCACGCTACGCTATCGGGAGAGCTTCGCTTACGTAATTCGTAGTTCGTAATTCGTAATTCGTAGTTCGTAATTCGTAGTTCGTAATTCGTAATTACTAGCCAATCACCAATCACCTGTCACCAATCACCAATCACCAGTCACCAATCACCAGTCCCCAATCACCAATCACCCATAACAAGTACCAAAGAACCTAAATTCTTAGAGACCAAATAATCTCAGAACGTTAAATATTAAACCCAAAGGCCCAGATACAGTCCCGACAGTATCACCAGTCTTCGCAATACCAGAACGATTGACCACAACAACATCATTATTGCGGAGGATGGGATTTGTTTCTTCGTTAATTCCCTTGGAGAAATCTATTTTTACTATCCTCTTGGTCACTGTACCATTGGGATTAAGACGAATTAAGTCTACCGCTGTGCTACTAGCTCTAGCATCATTAAAACCGCCAGCCGCTAATATAGCCTGATTCAAGCTACTATTAGGTTGTAATTCTGTTAGTCCTGGTTGTTTCACTTCCCCTACTACACCAACTTGAATTGTTGCTGGCGATAAAGTGGTTGTTGCTAATGTAGTTGCTTCTGCTGTATCTACCTCAGTTGCAGTGGGGACAACAATTGTATCTCCATCTTGGAGGATCAGGTCTTGATCTAAATCCCCACTTTGTAATAATTCCCAAAGATTGAGGTTTATGGTTTGTCGAATATTGGTTCTGGTTTGACGGCGAACTTGAATATTCCTGACATCAGCTTGTGATGTAATTCCCCCAGCTATTTGAATTGCTCGCATTACGGTTGGTAAACCGCTACCAGTTGTTGAGGGGTTGACTGAACCAGCTTGGGGAGTAATACTTCCTGGTGAGACAAGATAAGAGCCTGGACGATATACTTGACCTGTAACTGCTACTGTCCGGGGTTCTGTTTGACTAGCTGCATAGCTAGCTGCAAATAGGTTGCGGGCTTCAGCAACGTTTAATTGTGTAGCTGTAGGCACAACAATTGTATCTCCATCCCGGAGAGTGATATCGAGGGGAATTCTACCTGTTTCAGTAATTGCCTTCAGGTTCAAGGTGATAACTTGTTCTTGAGAACGTCCAACTTTACGACGTAGCTGTACTCTGGTAACATCCGCAGCTAGGGTGACTCCTTCGGCTGTACTGAGTGCTGCTAAAACTGTGGGGTACTGTAAACCGGGGTTATCACCACCTGTTCCTTGTAAACTGAGTGTGTAAGCTCCTGGACTGGTAACTTCTCCAGCAACAAAGACGTTGATCGGGCGCGGTGATAAAAGGTTAACTGAAATTAGGGGACGTTTGAGAAAACGAGCATATCTTCTGGCTATTTCATCAGATGCTTGTTCGGTGGTTAATCCTAAAACTGAAATACTTCCAATTAAAGGGAGGTTTATTGCTCCACCAGGGGGAACTTGATATTCACCTGTATATTCAGGTACTTCAAATACATTGACACGAATGCGATCTCCCCCACCTAATAGGTAATCTGTAGATAAGTTTGAGGTGAATGATATTGGCTGTTGTGCCAAGCTAACTACTGGTAATCCAAAGTTGGCAGTGGTTAGCAAAACTACAGAAGTGGTTGTGTGAGTTAGGAGTTTCCACAAATTTATATTAAGCATATTTACCTGAGAATTTGAGAGTAAGCACTTTAAAGTAATGTCTAAACATTTTCACGTTGACTATACTTAATTATTGGAGTTCCCCCGACAATGTTATCTTCTTCAGTATTTTTTCTTGTCCGGATATAATTTGCTCAAGATTATTATTTCTATAGGTTATTTAATTTTTAATTAAAATCTATACTGAGTGAGCAAGATTGATATGTTGATTTACTTAATAATTAGAGCAATTTTTATGAATTTCGTCAATAGTTAAGCATCAAAATTTATGTTAAATCGGTTTATTTGGTAATTGGCAAAATATCAAAGCTACTAATAGGGATCAAGTGCGAATATCTTTGTTTTCTTTGATTTTTGTGTGAATATATAGTGTCCGATTTGATTTATAAATTTTTCGTGTAGTCAGGGAACAGGGAACAGGGAACAGGAAGGATCAGGGAAGAAGAATTTATGTATATACTGAGTTCTGTTCAAAAATCAAGTAGGAGTCCTATAATCATGAATTAATTACAGAAGTTTGGCGGGATAAAAGATTGATTATAACTAAATAATTATTTATCAATCATCAATCAAGGTAAATATTATTTTTGATTGAATAGTTGATAATCCCATAGTTAAATGATTTTGATTTTAACATTTACTACCATTAATCCTGTGTTGATATTATTAATAATATTCCATAAATAAGCCTAGATGAATCTTCCTGAAGTTGTAATATTTACATTTTCAATTTACTCAATTATTGTGCTATTTACAATATTTACAAAGTGGGTTTTGAGATTATGCTGACAAAATAAAATAACTGGATGGAGGTAAATTATCCAGAATTTTCTTGATTTTGTAGTTGTTGAATAAAGAATTCTTCTAGGGAAAGATGGGATAAATTAATAGTGATGATTTTGCCTCCCATCAATCGTAAACTAGACAGGAAATCATAGTAATCTTCTTGTAAAATACCATGCCATGTGCCGTCAGGCTCAAATTGTAAATCAGGTATTCTTTTTTTCAGAACCTCTGCATCTCCACCTTCACCTTTGACATGATATGTGTTCTCTATACCTAGGAGTTGATCTAAAGAACCAGAGCAAATTAATTCACCTTTGGCTAATATCGCTATGCGATCGCAAATTTGTTCTACTTCACTTAAAACATGACTGTTAAAAAAGATAGTTTTGCCTTGCTGTTTGAGTGAAAGGATTATTTCTCGCATTTGATAACGTCCCAATGGGTCTAGACCTGACATTGGTTCATCCAGAAATACTAAATCTGGATCATTTATCAATGCCTGAGCCATACCTACCCGTTGTAACATTCCTTTAGAATAACGCCGCATTAACTTCTTTCGGGCATCTGTTGGGGATAAACCCACCAGTTCTAATAATTCAGGAATACGTTGACGGTATATTTTTCGAGGAATTTGAAACAAACCTGCTGCAAACTCTAAGAATTCCCAACCGCTGAGATAGTCATAGAGATAGGGATTTTCTGGTAAGTATCCAATGCGTTGTTTAACTGAGCGATCACCCAAAGGTTTACCTAATAATAATCCTCTACCTGCCGAAGGTCGAATAATTCCCAACAGCAGTTTTAGTAAAGTGGTTTTACCTGCACCATTTGGGCCTAATAAACCAAAGGTTTCCCCAGGATAAACTTGGAGAGAGCAACTTTTTAGAGACACTACTTTTTGATTCAGCCAAAAGCCTGTAAGATAAACCTTTCGCAATTCGGATGTGAGGACTACTGGTGGTTGATCTACAGGATTGAATTGAGGTTCAGGGTTTTCTGCAACAGGATTCATTGTGGTTCAATTACCAGGAATCTACAGGGTATTATCGGCTAGAGGTTACACAGTAGTATGATAGTAAGCATGATTTGTTTTTTTTATCAACTACTTACTACATCAGTAACCTTGCTCTTGTTTTCAAGTAAATTATAATACTCCTTTAGAACTAGGAATATTTTCTGCCCGACGTGGATCTATTTCTGTGGCCATTCGCATGGCTCTAGCAAAGGCTTTAAAGGTAGCTTCAATAATATGATGGGAGTTGATACCATCCAATTGGCGAATGTGTAAAGTCATTTGACTGTGATTAACCAATGCCACAAAAAATTCTCTGACTAATTGAGTATCATAGTTACCAACTCGTTGCGTAGGAATATCCAGACTATAACTCAGATGTGGTCTACCAGAGAAGTCTAAAGCTACCTGAATTAAAGATTCGTCTAGGGGGGCGACAAAGTGACCAAAGCGAGCAATACCTTTTTTGTTCCCTAGTGCTTGGTGTAAAGCTTGACCTAATGTAATACCGACATCTTCATTTGTGTGGTGATCATCTATTTCCCAATCACCTTGAGCTTGAACATCCAAATCAAATAAACCGTGGGAGGAAATTTGGTGCAACATATGATCAAGGAAGGGTATACCTGTCTTAGCTGTACATATGCCTGTACCATCTAAGTTAATTGTGACTTGTACATCTGTTTCCCCGGTTTTGCGCTTAACTGTGGCAGTACGTTGATTAGTCATTAGTCTTTAGCCATTGGTTATTTATCACCCCATCATCCTGTCACCCAATCTCTCTACATTCCCATGATTTCATATCCTGCATCTACATAAATAATTTGCCCAGTAATACCACTGGATAAATCACTACATAAAAATGCGGCGGTGTTACCTACTTCCAGTTGGGTGACTGTACGACGGAGAGGAGCAACAGTTTCAACATGACGAATCATATCTAAAATTCCACCTACTGCGGAAGATGCTAAAGTCCGTATTGGTCCAGCAGAGATACCATTAACACGAATATTGTGTGGGCCTAGTTCTGAAGATAAATAACGAACACTAGCTTCTAGACCAGCTTTAGCTACACCCATAACATTATAACTAGGGATAGCCCGCACTGCGCCTAAATAAGAAAGAGTAAGGATACTACCACCTTCAGTCATAAGGGGTTTCGCTGCACCACTAAGTTGGACAAGTGAATAAGTGCTAACTTCTAAAGCTTTTTTAAATCCTGCACGGGAAGTATTACTAAAATCTCCAGTTAAATCTTCTCGGTGAGCAAAAGCCAAACAGTGGATCAGGATATCTAATTTACCCCATTCCTTCTTAACAGCCTCAAAGGTAGCTTGAATTTGCTCGTCGTTTTCGACATTACAAGGTAAAAACAGACTGGGTTTGAGAGGTTCTACTAAGTCAGATACTTTTTTCTCAAATTTGCCTTTGTCATCTGGTAGATAGGTAATACCCAGATTAGCTCCAGCTTGGTGTAGTTGTTGAGCAATCCCCCAAGCAATGGAACGGTTATTAGCAATGCCGGTGACTAGGGCGTTTTTTCCAGATAGATTTAGCATAACAATGGTCAATGTAATCAATCACGAGGAGCATACTTAACCATACTAGAATCTGAGCCTATTTTTACTTAGTTGGGGGGGAGATTTTCAAAAAATCTAATTTTGGATGGTGTGAAAGGGATCAAAATTGCCGTTAATAGTTTAAGAAGTTGTGAAGATCGTGCAAATTTTTGAAGAAAAAACCCAGTTAGTTGAGTTAGTTAAAGTGTAAATCACTAATTTATAGCTCAAAATAACAACAATTATGTATCATGTTCAACAGAACTATATAAAATCATAAATTTGAGTATAGGAAAAAACAGAAAGGTTGACGGTGCTTTCTAGATTTTTCAGGTGTATTCTTAGGTAATTAGTTTTTTGTTTTTCCGGCATTGGGTAGGGGAAGGGAGATGATCGTGACACAAGATAAAGCCCTAGCAAATGTTTTTCGTCAGATGGCGACTGGAGCTTTTCCACCAGTTGTGGAGACGTTTGAACGCAATAAAACGATCTTTTTTCCCGGTGATCCGGCTGAAAGAGTTTACTTTCTTCTCAAAGGTGCAGTGAAACTTTCCAGGGTATATGAAGCAGGAGAAGAAATAACCGTTGCACTCTTGCGGGAAAATAGCGTTTTTGGTGTGTTGTCGTTACTGACGGGAAATAAATCAGATAGATTTTATCATGCCGTGGCTTTCACGGCAGTTGAATTACTTTCTGCGCCAATTGAACAAGTAGAGCAAGCACTCAAGGAAAACCCTGAATTGGCGATGTTGATGCTGCGAGGTTTGTCTTCGCGGATTCTACAAACAGAGATGATGATTGAAACTTTAGCTCATCGAGATATGGGTTCTAGATTGGTGAGCTTTTTGTTGATTCTCTGTCGTGATTTTGGTGTACCTTGTGCTGATGGTATTACTATCGATCTGAAATTGTCCCATCAAGCAATTGCAGAAGCTATCGGTTCTACTCGTGTGACTGTCACTAGGTTGCTAGGAGATTTACGCGAGAAACAGATGATTTCTATTCACAAGAAAAAAATTACTGTGCATAAACCTGTTACTTTGAGCAGACAGTTTACTTAAAATTCACTGGGGAAGAGTTGACAAAAATTTTAGTTGTCAAAAACATTGCCAATAGGAGGAATAATTTTAAATTGACTAATTTTTATTTTTGCCAAGGTTCTTCCCCCCACATACTATGGTTAAAAGTAGTAGGCTGTATCTGGCAGCTTTTGAGCGGTAGTTGAAAATGGCCACTGGGTACATCCTGATAGCGGCAATTTTAATTCTGGGAGGCGTGATTGCCACTGTGGGCGATCGCATCGGTACACGAGTGGGTAAAGCACGTCTCTCACTTTTCAATCTGCGCCCCAAAAAGACGGCGGTGTTAGTGACAATTTTTACGGGTGGGATAATTTCTGCTTCTACCTTAACAATTCTGTTTGCTGCTGATGAAGGTTTGCGAAAGGGGGTTTTTGAGCTAGAAGATATTCAAAAAGATTTGATAGATAAACGAGAACAGTTAAAAATTGCAGAAGAACAAAAAAATCAGGTAGGAAATGAATTAACTCAAGCTAGAAAGGAAAAAATACAAGCACAGGAGGATTTAGAAAGAATTAATCAGTCTTTAGAAGCCGCTAATGCTAAACAAAGAATTACACAAGCTCAATTAAACCGTACTATTAGTCAGCAAGCTCAAACTCAAGCTCAATTGCAAGAAACTCAAACTAGATTGAATCAGGTGGTAGTTCAGTACAGAAAATCAACTTCGGAATTGCAAAGTTTATATAATCAACGTCAAGCTCTACAAAGGGCTGTTTCAGAATTAGAAACGGAAAGACAAAGACTTTATGCAGAGGCTAAAAAAGCTATCAATGAAGCCAAGACGGCTATTGAAAAACGTGATCAAGAACTAGCTAATCGCCAAAAAGTAATTGAAGAACGCGATCAAAAAATTGCTACCCTGGATAAATTAATTCAAAAGCGAAATTTGGAAATTGAAGAAAGGGAAAAGGTTATTACAATTAGAGAATCTCGTTTGCAAGAGTTAGAAAAACAACAAGAATATTTAGCACAAGAAGTAGCTAGATTAGAAAAGTATTATCAATCTTATAGAGATTTACGTCTGGGTAAATTAGCTTTAGTTCGTGGTCAAGTTATTGCTGCTGGTATAGTACGGGTAGATAAACCTACTTCTGCTAATCAAGTTGTCATCCGAATTTTGCAAGAAGCTAATCATAATGCCAATATTCAACTTAGCGAACCCGGTACAAATCCAGAAAGTTCAGAATTATTAAGTGTTACAAAAGAAAGAGTTGAGAAACTGATTCAACAAATTCAAGATGGTAGAGAATATGTGGTGAGGATTTTTTCTGCTGGTAATTATGTCAGAGGAGAAAAGCAAATAGAGTTTTTTGCGGATGCAATGCCAAATCAATTGGTATTTTCTGCTAGTGAGGTTTTAGCAGCAACCTCTGCTGATGTGAAAAATATGACACTTTATCAATTACGACAAAGATTAGATTTATTGATTTCTGCTTCTCAGTTTCGCGCTCGTAATGCTGGTATCTTAGAAAGAGTACAAATAGATGGTACTGTGAGACAATTTTTTACTCAATTACAAGAGTCTCAAGAAACACTAGAAATAAAAGCGATCGCTGCTCAAGATACCTATACGGCAGGTCCTTTGAGAGTTAAATTAGTGGCAATATATAATGGAGAAATTGTTTTTAGCACTTAATTTTTGAGGTTCTACTGTACTTGTTATGCTAAATTGACAAGTTGATAAGAGGTAACAGGGAACAGGGAACAGGTGACAGGTGACAGGTGACAGGTGACAGTTTCAAGAGTTGGATCAGAGAAATTTTCCCTTTGAATCAAATTTAAATGCACAGTTTTCGAGTGACTACCACCTAAAAGCTTGCATTTTTTCAATTTCAAATTCCCTGAAATCTTTTAACTGTAAAAAAGTTTTTGCATTTATTCAGCAAACCCTAAGTAATAACTAATGACTAATACACAACCTACAATTTTAGGCTTTGATCCTGGTAGAGATAAATGTGGTGTAGCGGTGATGGGTTTGGACAGAAGGTTATATTATCATCAGGTTATAACCGCAAGTGAAGCGATCGCTGATATTTCATCAATCAGACAACAATATCCTATTTCGTTGATCGTGATGGGAGATCAAACTACGGCAAAAAAGTGGGAAAAAAGATTAAATCAAGAATTAATTCCCTCTCTCAATATTATTTTAGTTGATGAACGCTATACAACTTTAGAAGCGCGTGATCGCTATTGGCAAATGTTCCCACCTACAGGACTAACGAAGTTATTACCCAAAGGTATGCGACAACCTCCCAGACCAATAGATGACATTGTAGCCATCCTTTTAATTGAACGCTACCTCAACCGTCTAACTGCTAATATTTAGCATGACTAATAACTAGGGTTTGCTGTCCGCGTAGCGTGCCGTCAGGCATATAAATCGGAAACCTTTACAGGTAGAAAATTTTAGGCGATTCAAAATTCAAAAAGTGTAAGATATTTGAGGATCAGTGCTTGAAAAAAACCTTGCACTTGTGGTGAAAATTCTTCCCTTAACAACTCTTGAAACTGTTCCCTGTTCCCTAATCTCCACAGATAACTTTTTGCCACAAACCCTAATTATAATTCAGCCCGAATAGTAAACGCATAATCTCCCCCTGGTTCTAATTGATAATCTTGCTTTTCCAAAAAGCGGCCGAGAGGTTCTTTAATTAAAGCTCGACCTTGAGAGGGTTTGACAGATAATTCTCCCCGACGGAAATGCCATTTAAAATGCCATTCAAAATCGCCGGCGCTGACATCACCTTCAATCAAGCCATATTGCCAAGATTGACCGGTGATGCGGACATGGGCGGTTGTTTCTGGTAGACGTTTAGCACTCACTATGTTGGATTTCCAGAGTTAAAAGTTAATCATCTAGGTTACTTAGTTTTTATGTAACAAAGATTCTGGAAATTGACAAACAAGGAGAAACTTTTATTGTTGTGGATTTTCTTTGTCAGTAGTTGAGATTAGTGTTTTTTACTACCAATAAAATATCCATGACTGATGAACAGCTATTTGATTTATCACCTACATCGTGCTGTGTCTAATCTTGCTTGTATTATAATTTATAATGTTCATATTAGTGATAATCAATATCCATATATTTTCAGGACTTACGCAAAAATATTCCAAAACTCTATTCCTCTGCGTTCTCTGCGTTCTCTGCGGTTTGATATTCCGTTACTCGTGCGTAAGTCCTAATTTTAGATCAGCAATTTTTACACATATCTTACTAATCTGTTATAAAAAAATCATACAGCGATGCCCACTGTAAAAAATCAGGCATCGCGGATTTTAGATTTGCGATTTATATCTCATCTAAAATCTAAAATCCTCAATCGTTATTAACGATTTGTAGCCGCAGCTTCCCGCGCAGCAGCTGCTTGATCTGGGTGGATACCCAAGCGTGTAAGGTTGATTCTACCTTTGTTGTCAATTTCGCGCACTTTGACAATCACTTCATCACCAACTGCTACTTCATCTTCAACTTTACCAACCCGATAGTCAGCTAGCTGAGAAATGTGGATCATGCCTTCTTTACCTGGCAAAAATTCCACAAATGCACCAATAGGTATAATCCGTGTCACACGACCTATGTAAACATCGCCTTCATGGAGTTTACGTGTCATACCTTGAACGATGTTACGTGCTTTTTTAGCACGGGTTTCATCTATTGCAGAAATGGTGACAATGCCATTATCTTCAATGTCAATTTTTGCACCAGTCTCTTCAGTAATTCCCTTGATAGTTTTACCACCAGGTCCAATTACTAAACCGATCATATCAGGGTCAATTCTGATGGTTAGTAGACGTGGAGCAAAGGGTGATGTGTCAGAACGCGGTTGATCAATGGTTTGCATCATTTTATCCAGGATATGTAGTCTAGCGTCTTTTGCCTGTTCTACAGCCTGTTTGATTACTTCTAATGACAAACCAGATATTTTCATATCCATTTGTAAAGCAGTGATACCTGTATCAGTACCAGCGACTTTAAAGTCCATGTCACCTAAGAAATCTTCAATACCTTGAATATCCGTGAGAACACGAACTTCATCACCTTCTTTAATTAAACCCATTGCTGCACCACTAACGGGTTTAGTAATTGGGACACCAGCATCCATGAGGGCAAGGGTTGAGCCACATACAGAACCCATTGAGGTAGAACCGTTGGAAGATAGAACTTCTGAAACTACACGGATTACGTAGGGGAATTGCTCTTTGGATGGTAGTACAGGTAAAATCGCTCTTTCTGCTAAAGCACCATGACCAATTTCCCGTCTTCCGGGCGCACGCATGGGTTTGGTTTCACCAACGGAGAAGGGTGGAAAATTGTAATGGTGGAGGTAACGTTTAAACTGATCTGCTTGTAAATCATCATTTAAACTTTGAGCATCTCCTGGTGTACCTAATGTACAGACAGAAAGAACTTGGGTTAGTCCGCGGTTGAACAACCCGCTACCATGTACACGACGAGGTAAGACCGAAACTTTACTAGAAACAGGACGGACTTCATCTAGTTTACGACCATCAACACGAACATTATCTTCAATGATTTGACGGCGCATAAAGTGTTTGGTGATAGCTTTAAAAGTATTACCAAGTGCCTTACTGTCTTCCGTAGCTGCTACACGAATAGGATCTTCTTCACCAAGAGCTTCAATTTCAGATGCAATAGTCTCTTTAACCGCATCTAAAGCTGTATCACGGTCATTTTTAGTGAATTCAAATTGCGCCAGAATCTTTTTAATATCAGCACTCGCGCGATCGCGAATGTAGTTTTCTAAAGTTTGGTCTACTTCTGGAGGTTCTTCCTTAATGATTTTGAGACCTAATTCTTCTACTAAATCTATCTGCGCTTGAATTAAATCCCTAACCGCTTCATAACCGAAATCAATAGCTTCGATTATATCTCGCTCTGATAGCTGGTTAGCTCCTGCTTCTACCATGATTACACCATCAGGTGAACCAGCTACGACTAAATCCAAATCTCCAGCTTCAACTTCTGCGTAGGTAGGGTTAATAATAAAATCATCACCCACTAAACCTACTCGTACTGCTGCCATTGGTCCATTGAAAGGAATTTGAGCCATCAAGGTAGCAATGGAAGCACCTGTGACAGCTAACACATCTGGCGGGACTTGCTCATCCATTGATAGAGTGAAAGCAATAATTTGTAAATCATCCCGTAACCATGAAGGGAACAGAGGACGCAAAGGACGATCAATCAGACGGCTAGTTAAAATCGCCTTTTCTGGTGGACGACCTTCTCGACGCATAATACCACCTGGAATTCTACCAGCGGCATATAGTCTTTCTTCGTAGTCTACTGTGAGGGGAAGAAAATCAATGCCTTCTCTGGCTTCTGACCTTGTAGCTGTCACTAAGACAGCAGTATCTCCCGATTCTATCAACACTGTCCCACCCGCTTGGGGGGCTAACAATCCAACCTTCAGTCTAATATCCCGTCCATCAAAGGATATTGACTTATCAATTTCTGCCATTCAGTTTGTTTTCCTTCTATGCACTCTATTCTCTCTCTGTGGCAATCCTAACATTTATATACTATGGACGGCTTCTGTTAGATATATTAGTTTTTAGTTTGACAATGAGATGCAAAAGTTCTGTCAGCAAAAAACTTGAAGCTAAAAGCTAGGAAGCATAATTGAGAGGAATTAGATATAATCAGGACTTACGCAACACCTAGTTTAAATACTGTCATTACGACGTAAGGAAGTAATCTCTAACCCAGACATTTCGTAAAAACGTGTAAGTAAGTCCTAATAATTTTTCAATCATTTGGGTATTTAAGTACCCAACCCAAGTTAATTGGTTCTACTGTAGGGGTTGCTGAATAAATCTGAAAACATTACAAGTTAAGGATTTCAGGCGATTGAAATTTTAAAAAATGCCAGATGTATGGGGACTAAGTGCTTAAAAAACCTTGCAGTTTGGTTGAAAATTTAAACTGACCAACTCTTGAAGTTGTTAAGAGTTCTCTCGGACTTACGCACAAGCTATGGAATAATCGAACCACCCGAGACACAGAGAACACAGAGGAATAAGGGTTACAAGATATATTTGACGTAAGTCCTATTTCCTAGTCTCCACAGATTACTGTTTTAGCAAACCCTAATTATCAGTTATCAGTTATCAGTTATCAGTTATCAGTTATCAGTTATCAGTTATCAGTTATCAGTTATCAGTTATCAGTTATCAGTTATCAGTTATCAGTTGTTACTGTTCACTGTTCACTGTTCACTGTTCACTGTTCCCCGTTCCCTGTTTCCTAATCTCCACAAACAACTTTTTTAGCGATCTCTACTAAATTTAAACGATCAGCGACTGAGAAATATGGCAATTTTACATGGTATTTGGTTAAATCACAAAAACAACAAAGGTCTATTTATATGGGGTGAAACTTGGAAGAATTCCCGGATTAATCTTGAATCAATTAACCTCCAAGAAATCCCTGTTAATCCACTGTCTATGTCAGCGGTAGAGCTACATAAATGGTTAGAAAAAAATAATGTAGAAATTAATAAATGTATTAATCAAGAAATCTCTTCCTTACCAGCAAATAATCAACAGAAACTTCGTAAAACTAAAAGTAAATCTGCAAAATCATTACCTACACAATTACAGACTTTAGCTGTAATAACGAAATTTATAGAAAATGATCAAATAATTTATCCATTACATTCTGGCAGTTTGGATTTTGATGAGAGTATACCGCAATATTTACAACCTTGGCAAGTAGAAGGCTTGTTTCTCCAACCCCATGAAGCAATCAAATTTCTGAGAGCTTTACCTTTAAGTTATACAGATCAAAAAGATACTTTCCTCGGTGGAGATTTACGTTTTTGGGTACAGATGTCACGGTGGAGTTTAGACATAATTGCCCGCTGTAAGTTCTTACCAATTATTGATAATTCTGAACATAGTATAGTTGCTAAATGGCAGGTACTTTTAGATAGTGCTACAGATACAGGTAGATTAGAAAAATTTACTTTGGAAATGCCTCTGATTTGTCGTACTATTCAAACTCATAAAAAGGATGAAAAAAATTACCTAGCAGTTGATTTGCCGCAAGATGCACAGGAGTTAATTTTAGCATTTCTAAATAGTGTTGTGGATGTACAAATCAGAGAAATGCTAGGTTATCAATCTCCTCTGGATAATAGATCAATGATATCTCTACCATCTTCCGTACAGGAATGGTTACAGTCTTTAAATAGTCCATCTGGGGTTATGAATACCGATGTGACAGGGATAGAAAGATTAGAATCATTAACGAAAGCATGGACTAGACCACTACAATATCAATTAGTAGGAAAAGCTGCATTTAAAACCTGTTTTCAACTGCAACCACCTACCGGAGAAACTACAGATTGGCAATTGAATTATTTTCTCCAAGCAACAGATGATCAAGAATTTTTAGTAGATGCTGAAGCGATTTGGAATCATCCGGTGGAAAAACTTGTTTATCAAAATCGTATAATTGAACAACCTCAAGAAACATTTTTACGAGGTTTGGGTTTAGCATCTCGATTATATCCAGTTATCACACCCAGCTTAGAAACAGATTCACCGCAATTTTGTTATCTCACTCCCATCCAAGCCTATGAATTTATTAAATCTGTAGCTTGGAAATTAGAAGACAGTGGTTTAGGAGTTATTTTACCACCAAGTTTAGCTAACAGTGAAGGTTGGGCTAATCGCTTAGGATTAAAAATTAATGCTGAACCAACCAAGCAAAAACAGGGACGTTTAGGGTTACAAAGTTTATTGAATTTTCAATGGCAATTAGCTATTGGTGGACAAACAATTTCTCAAGCCGAATTCGATAAGTTAGTAGCTTTAAATAGCCCATTAGTACAAATTAATGGTGAATGGGTAGAACTCAGATATCAAGATATTAAAACTGCTCAAAACTTTTTCGCATCTCGCCAAGAAAAAATGTCTTTATCTTTAGAGGATGCGTTACGAATTAGTACAGGAGATACTCAGGTAATTGAAAAGTTACCAGTTGTTAGTTTCGATGCTTCTGGTGCATTAGAAGAGTTAGTAAAAACTCTGACTGATAATCAAAATATCCAACCCCTACCAACTCCCAAAAAATTCTGTGGACAATTACGACCTTATCAAGAACGAGGTGCAGCTTGGTTAGCTTTTCTGGAAAGATGGGGTTTAGGTGCTTGTTTAGCTGATGATATGGGATTAGGAAAATCTGTCCAATTTATTGTTTTTCTCCTCCATCTCCAGGAACAAAATGCTCTAGAATATCCTACCCTATTAGTATGTCCTACTTCTGTTTTGGGGAACTGGGAAAAAGAAGTGAAAAAATTTGCTCCGCAACTGAAAGTTTTACAATATCATGGTGATAAACGTCCTAAAGGTAAAACATTTATTGCTACTGTCAATAAGTACGATTTGGTGATTACTAGCTATTCCTTGGTACACAGAGATATCAAATCTTTGCAAACCATGAATTGGCAAATGATTGTTTTAGATGAAGCTCAAAATATCAAAAATTCTGATTCTAAACAGTCTCAATCTGTTCGCAAATTAGAAACAAATTTTCGGGTTGCTTTAACTGGAACACCTGTGGAAAATAGATTGCAGGAATTGTGGTCAATTTTAGATTTTCTCAATCCTGGTTATTTAGGTAATAAACAATTTTTTCAAAGACGTTTTGTGATGCCAATTGAAAAGTATGGTGACACAGATTCATTGACACAATTACGTTCACTAGTACAGCCTTTTATTCTCCGACGATTGAAAACTGATAGGTCTATTATTCAAGATTTACCAGAGAAGCAAGAAATGACTATTTTCTGTGGTTTAACTGCTGAACAAGGGCAATTATATCAACGGTTAGTAGATGAATCTTTGCAAGAAATTGAATCAGCAGCAGGTGTACAACGCCGAGGCATGATTTTAGGTTTATTGGTAAAACTTAAACAAATTTGTAATCATCCAGCACAATATTTAAAAGAATCCAGTTTGGCAAAATATCAATCTGTAAAATTACAGCGCCTTGAGGAAATGCTAGAGGAAGTTTTAGCCGAAAAAAATCGGGCTTTAATTTTTACTCAGTTTGCTGAATGGGGTAAATTACTGAAACCTTATTTGCAACAGAAATTAGGCAGGGAAATTTTATTTTTATATGGTAGTACTGCTAAAAAGCAAAGGGAGGAAATGATTGACCGTTTTCAACATGATCCCCAAGGTCCACCCATCATGATTTTGTCTTTGAAAGCCGGTGGTGTAGGTTTAAACTTAACCAGGGCAAATCATGTTTTTCATTTTGATAGATGGTGGAATCCTGCGGTGGAAAACCAAGCTACAGATAGGGTATTTAGAATTGGACAAACTAAAAATGTACAGGTGCATAAATTTGTTTGTACTGGAACTTTGGAAGAAAAAATTAATGATATGATTGAAAGCAAAAAACAATTAGCTGCACAAGTTGTTGGTGTCGGTGAAGAATGGTTAACTGAATTAGATACAGATCAGTTGCGTGATTTGTTATTGCTCGATAGAAATGCAATAATTGACGAAGAGGAAGAATAAGTGAAATAAGTGATGTTTGTCATGGGCTATTAATTATTAGTTATTGGGTATTAGGTTATTAACCTTGCTTCCCATCACCCTATCTTCTCCAAATTAAACTTCTAAATACTCAATGAATTATGACTCAAGAAACTTTACAAGCAAGCAGAGAATGGTGGTCACAACGGTGGCTTGATTTACTAGATTCTTATCGGTTTAAAAAACGCTTAGAAAGGGCGAGAAATTATTCTCGACAAGGTAATGTTTTAAGTATAGAATTTAAAGATTCAAAAGTTTTAGCTAAGGTACAAGGTAGCGAAGTAGAACCTTATCAAGTTTCCTTATCACTAGATGCTTTTAGTGATGAAGAGTGGGGTTATATAATTGAAACACTCTCACAAAAATCAATTTTTGCCGCTAAGTTGTTAGCAGGAGAAATGCCTCAAAATATTGAGGATGTATTTATTAGTAATGGACTTTCATTATTCCCTTTTACTTTGGGTGATGTTCATAGTAAATGTTCTTGTCCTGATAAAGCTGTTCCTTGTAAACATATTGGTGCAGTATATTACCAACTAGGCGATCGCTTCAGTGAAGATCCTTTTGTTTTATTTCAGTTACGGGGTAGAACAAGAGAACAAATTATTAATGATTTACGGAAATTACGCAGTAGTAAAAATCAAGAAACTTCTGAAACCAATGTGTTAGAAAAGCAAGCACCAACAACAAGACAAAATGTTACGAATCATCAAGATTTATTAAACTCAAACAAATTTTGGCAATATAATCATCCATTAGAATCATCTTTGGTAGTGATTTCTCCTAATGTTGGTGAAACAGTGTTGGATACTTTAGGTACAATTCCTCTAGCCAAAGATCAGGATAACGCAGTCACTTCATCTGCGGGAGATTTAATCATGAATTATTTACAGACCATTTACAAAGATGTAAGTCAAAAAGCATTTTTAGAAGCCATGAATATTGGTGAATAAAATACAATCTTAGTTGGTATCAATTGAATCAGAGTTTTAAGACTAATAAACTCAATCAACTTCTCAATTGTTACCAAATTTGTGCTTAAATTTAGAGGATAACTGAGTCTGTAAAAATATCATGTTGTCATGTCATTGCAAATCAACCAGGACTTACGCAAAACCTATTCCAAACACTGTCATTGCGACGTAAGGAAGCAATCTCAAACCCCAATATTTCGTAAAAATGCGTAAGTCCTATCAACATTGACAATTATTTATAGTTGTTTTATACCTTGTACTTGGTTAATAACACGTACTTTGCTTTATGAAAAACATGAAAATTTACTAACTCAAATACCCAAGCTCTAAATAGGAGAATATATGGATTTATTTATTGCAATAGTTTTATTATCACTCGTAGGTTACGCATTTGGATCAGCTAAATTAATTAATCAAGGAAATGTAGCTGTAGTGGAAAGACTAGGTAAGTATCATCGGGTACTTAACTCAGGACTTAACTTTATCGTTCCCTTGATAGATCAAATTGTCATGGAAGATACAACCAGGGAACAAGTATTAGATATCAAGCCTCAGAATGTGATTACTAACGATAATATCTACTTAGAAGTTGATGGAGTTGTTTATTGGCGGATCACAGATATCGAAAAAAGCTTTTATGAAATTGATGATTTGCAACAAGCACTTGCTAATTTAACTACTACTACCTTAAGAGAAGTTATTGCCCAAAATACCTTAGAAGATACTAATATGTCCAGAGCAGAAATGGACAGAACCATATTGCAACAGTTAAACCAAATCACTGATGGTTGGGGTGTAGAAATTATTCGTTTGGATATACAAAGCATTACACCACCAGAAAGTGTTCGTGCATCAATGGAAGAAGAGCGTGCAGCAGAAATCAAAAAAAGGGCGTTAATTTCCGCTGCGGAAGGGGAAAGACAAGCTGCAATTAAAAAAGCGGAAGGAACTAGAACTTCTATGGAAATTATTTCTCAAGTTTTACATTCCCATCCTGAAAGTAAAGATATCTTACGTTATCTAGTTGCTCAAGACTATGTAAATGCTAGTCAAAAACTGAGTGAAAGTAACAACGCCAAAATTGTATTTGTAGATCCTGTGAATTCTACAGATATGTTTCAAGAATTGATTGCAGAATCTGTTAATAAAGACGATGAAAAGAAGAATTTAGGCAATGGTACTAATTAGGTGATTGGTGACTGGTGACTGGTGACTGGGAATCTTAATTTGAGTAGGACATAAAAATCATAAATTTGTAGGGGTTTAGCACTGCTAAACCCTTACCAATCTTTATAATTAAAGGCTATCCAATATCCTAAGCAACCTGACTACAGCTATAATTAATAGGACTGAAGCAAAATATCTCTTTAACCCTCCTATCCTCGTGTCCTATCCCTTCGGGAAGCTCTGCTAACGCGTTCTTCGTGGTTCATTTTTCCGTAACTTCTACATAAGTCCTGATTAATTGACTTTCCAAACATTCTCTTAGACTTAAAAATTTGTCACTGTTACACTTAAACCAGAATCGAGTCCAGGAACTTTTAAATATTCGATGGGTTCATAATTTTTAGATTGTAAATCTTGTGATGAAATACAGGACTTAAAGAATTTTTCTGGTCGTTCAAAATAGTCAAGAGTATTTATTTTTTTGCATTCAGGATCTCTAATTGAAAAACTATTACTTTGAAATCCAGAATTAACTTGAACTTCATTCCATTTATTATTGATAGTTGCAGGTTCTGTTACCAACTTGGAAGATTGATTACCTCGTGTTTGAGAATATGCCCTAGAAATACCAACTATATTGATAGTTAGAGTTGATATAATGACTACCGTAGTTACTAAAGCTGATTTAATCATTTTTAACCTCTAGATCATGACAAAAAATAACTATGAATAAAATTTATATTGGAACTAAATTTAAAACAGCTTTGAGGATACAATCATCGTCAAAATAAGAAACTGTTTTTTACCCTTTTTCTACTTTTACCTTCAACCCTTGTTACCTTCATGATAAGTGAATTAATGATCAGAAGTTAAGCAAACAACTGCTGATGATATTATACATTATAGATAAGCATTTAAAAATGCTAATCATCCAAATCCCCAACTTCTGAGATCCATTGATAACTTACAAATTGGAGCATCAAAAAAGTTAGGGATTAAGAATACTGACGATTCTATGTAAAAACCTACTGTGTTTTTGCCTCCAAATTTTCCAAACGACTTTTTAGTTCTTGATTTTGTTGTTTGAGTTGGTTGAGTTCTTCTCGCATTTGCTGCAAACTTTTTTCTGGGCCAATATTCTTTTGCACCTTAGAAATTTCCTCTTCAGCATAACGACGAACTCGACCATCTAAAGTTTGGTTAGCTAATGCTTGCAAAACACCAAGAGCTTTGGGTGTTTCCATGTTTCCTAAAGCTATAACCACAGCAACTTGAGTTAAAAAGAATGTTTCTTTTGCAATTTCTGCTAATCTGTTTAAAATCCGTTCAATGTTAGTAGGAGTTTGACCAACAGAAATTCTCCCCAAAGCACGAATTGCAGATAAACGTAATGCTTGAGCAACGCCTAATTTAGTGTATTTCAAAAGTAAATCCAATGCAGCTTCAGAAGTTTTAAATTCTGCCAAACCACCAATAGCTCCACTTCTAACTACTTCATTCCAACCTGCTCTTTCTTCCAAAACAGATTTGAGTAATTTGATGACTTTCTCTTCGTGGGGTTTATCATCTAAATTGGCGGCAGCAATTTTTCCTAAACTCCGACAGGCTGTAGCTTCTACATAATAGCTAGGATCGCCATCTTGTACCAATTTTTTCACAGCTTTATAACTACCATGAATTTTGATTCCTGATAAAGATGCTACTACGGAACGACGGACAAAAGGATTATTATCTTCTAACCCAACAACTAAACCATCAAAGGCTTGATCTAATTTAATTTCTGCTAATTGTTTAGCAACTTCAGATCGTACACCCCAAACAGGATCATTTTGTAAAGCTGCGGATAAACATTTGACTATTTCTAAACTGCCTTTTTTCGCTAATGCTTCCGCTGCATAGATCCGAGAAATGGGATGAGGATCAAATTCTAACTGTGCTTTTAGTTCTGGTGTAGGGTATTCTAGAACTACAGTTTTGAGATGATGATTACCCACATCAAAGCTGATAAAGCCTGGTTTTTCTGTTAATGGGAAATAGAAACTTTGTTCACGTTCATGAATGCGGACAGTAAAAATCTGTAAATCAGTATTTTGCTGTTTATGACCAAAACCAATAGGTATTTTCAGATCAAATAAATCTTGCTCATCACTAGCTTGAGTTTGAGTAACTGTTACCTTTGCTAACTTAGAGTCATTATCCCAAGAATACGCAACTTTAAAATCAGGATGTCCACCACGATAAACATATTGATCAAAGAGGAAGGTGAGATTTCTTCCAGTTGCTTTTTCAATTGATCTGAGTAAATCTATAGTTTCTACAGTTTGGTGAGCATGATCTTGCACAAATGTTTGGATAGCTCGCCAAAATAACTCTTCTCCCAATTCTGAGCGGATCATGTGATAAACACAAGAACCTTTTTCATAGATGTGACGATCATAAAGTTCAATGGCTTCTCGGTAAACATGAGTTACCATTGGCCGACGGTAACGACTTCTGTCTTCACTTAAATAACTTCTGGCTTCCAATAGACGATAATAAGCTGCATCATCAGATCCATACTCATGCTCTGTCCACATTACTTCAGAATAGGAAGCCATTCCTTCCTTGATCCAAGCATGAGACCAGTGTTTAATTACCAGTAAATCTCCAAACCACTGATGTGCTAGTTCATGAACTACTAAACTTTCTGTGTTGCGGTTATCTAATGATGCTCTCTCATCCAATAAACACCGATCTGTTAACAACGTAGTGGAGGTATTCTCCATTCCTCCAAAGATAAAGTCATCTACGCAAACCTGAGCATATTTGGGAAAAGCGTACAAATAACCGTACTTTTCGCTCAAAAATTCGATCATTTGGGGTGTTTTCCCCATACTGCGTTCAGCGTCTGCTTTTCTACTTTTGTCTACGTAATAAGTAACAGGTTTACCTTGCCACTCCGCTTTGATTTCCGCAAAATCCCCTACAGCAAGAGTCATCAAATAAGTAGGATGAACTTGTTGTTGTGACCAGTGGTAGATTTGATCATCACCTTGATCTACGGTATCAATTAATTCACCATTGGAGATAGCAATCAATGGTTTGGGTACACGCACCCGAATTTCCGAGGTAGATAATTGTCCTGGATAGTCAAAACAGGGAAACCAATATCGGGAATCTTCATCTTCCCCTTGAGTCCATACTTGAGTCGGTTTCTTAGGGTAGTGCTTATCTGGTTGAATGAAGTAGATACCTCGTTGGGGTTTTTCCACAGAATAGGCGATCGCAATCAATAATCTCTGATTGATTTTTGTTGGTTGGGATAAATAAATACAAAGATTTTCGCCATCATGGTCAAAATCCTGTGGTACGTCGTCCACTTTTACAGATTGGATATTCAAGTTGACAGCATTTAAAGTCAAGCTTTCAATATTATTACGTATAGGCAAGATACTAATACTACATTTACCATAGTAACTTTGCTGGCTAATATCCAAGTTCAGATCCAAGAAAATATGCTCAACCTGTCCCGGTTTATCAGGATTATAATGGGGTTTTGCTCCTGGTAGCTGAAAAGATTTGTGTCTTTTATTATCGGTATCAAAATAGAAATGCGACATTGATTATTACTGGCCTTGTAATCCTGAAACTTATGCAAAAATAGCAATTGTAGATGCCTCTCCCTAATCAAAATCGTCTTTGATCAGGATTTGTTCTTGAGTGTAGTGATTTACATCAATTCCCCCATTTTAATCCCAAGTTTACATCTGTGTGATTTTATTGATAATTTTTCGATTTTATATAAATAGCACTAGAGGATGTGGTATAAAACAGTTTCTTTGAGAATGTATCGAGGCCGCCTATTTCCTTTGATGACAAATATAGGAATCCTGTTTAATTTTTGAAATTATTATTACAGGTAGGAAAAAGGTTATAAATTGATGTTTACTTTATTAGACGGGGAAACCCTAGATTCATTTTCATTGGTGTCAATTTAACATAGAAACCTGATGATGAGGACGTTTTGGGAATTATCCATTAACCTGGGAATAACTCCACCCCGGTAAAACGGCTTTGGAAAAAGGATTTGAACCTAAGTTGATACCAATGCGTCATATAAAACTCCTCTCCAGCAGCTATTACTATCATGACTGGCTATGGATCTTTTTAGTAAACAAGGATTATAACAATGCCTGAAAATATATCTAATCGTAAATCTAAGTTTTTAGTTCCTGCTATTAGTGCTGCTATCGTTATCGCTGGCGGTATTGCTGCTTATTTATACTTCAAAACTACTGATGATGATAGTTTGACAGCTATGAGCAGTGCTAAACTAGTACCTGCAAATGCTTTGATGGCTACATATATCAAGACTGATACAGATTCTTGGAATGAATTACAGCAGTTTGGTACTGAACAAGCTCAGGATTTAGTGAAAAAGCGTTTACAAGATTTCCAGCAAGATTTTTTCAGTGGTAGTGATGTCTCTTATGAGACAGATATTCAATCTTGGATTGGCGGAGTTATGATTGCGGTATTACCTGAACACGAAAGTGACTCTACTCAGGAAAACATATCTAGTCAGACTCAACAAGAATCAAATGTATTACTAATCATAGGCATAAAAGACAAAATTAATGCTCTAAATTTTGCTAACAAGTTAAAACAACAAAAAGATTCCCAAATTGAAGAGTCAGAATATAAAGGTCAGACAATCTTTACAAATCAAAGTAATAATCAACCAACTTATGTAGCAATCTTAAATAATTCTCATATACTATTAGCTCCCACTCAGAAAGCTGTAGAAAAAGCAATTGATACCTACAAAGGAGAAGCTTCTTTTGCAACGAAGGAAGGAGCAAATAGTCTTTTATCCAAAGGAGTAGATTTGGATAATACTCTGGTACAAATTTATTTACCAGATCATGCCAATGTGATACAACAATTAGCTGCTTTAAATCCTCAATCTCCGCAATTACAATCTCAAACTATAGAACAACTCAAACAAGTTAAATCTATGGTTGCTGGTATTGGTGTTGATGATTCAGGATTAAGGTTTAAAACGATCATTAACCTTGATCCTCAATTAAGCAAACTTAATTATCAGAGTAGTCCAGGGAAAATAGTTAGTAAATTCCCTAATCAAACCATAGCCCTTTTAACAGGACAAGACATTAGTAAAAGTTGGCAAGCCTTTTTAGAAGAATCAAAACAAACTCCGGAAATTCAACAGGGAGTAGAGCAAGCACGCAAACAACTGAAAACATTTACCAATCTTGATCTGGATCAAGATATTTTTAGTTGGATGAATGGAGAGTTTGCATTGGGAGCAGTGCAATCTGATCAAGGTTTACTGGAAAATGTGGGTTTTGGGGGTGCAATTATCTTAGATACCAGCGATCGCAAAACAGCAGAAGCAACTTTGAAAAAACTAGATAATCTAGCTAAAGAACAATCACTAAATGTAAAACAAAAAACTATAGCAGGCAAAAATATTACCGAATGGGAAATACCTTTTCAAGGACCTTTAATCGCACATGGTTGGTTAGATCAGGATACTGTATTTCTAGCTCTTGGTAGTCCAATTGCGGAAACTATAGCAAATAGTCAAGGTAAAAGTCTTGATCAAAGTGACAGATTTAAAACAATAACTGGTTCGTTAGAAAAACCTAATGGTGGCTACTTTTATTTAGATATGGAAAAAGCTACTTCAGTCATTAATAATTTTGTCACAGCTAATCAACCTTTACCTGCTGATGTTAATGCAATTTTACAGTCTATCAATGGTTTTGGTGTGACTGTCAATAGTCCTAATCAGTCCATAATTCAAATGGAAATGTTGTTATCTTTAAAAGAAGGTAATTCTCAATAGTCAGATTTTAATATAGGACTCCTATTTGATTTTTGAACAAAACTCAGTACATACGTAAATTCTTCTTAACTGTTCCCTGACTCCACAAAAAATATGGCTAACGCCACGCTACGCGGACATAAATCAAATCGGACACTATAGTTGAAAATCAAACAGCATTTTAGCTTTCATTCCATCCTTTGCCGGATGGTTTTTTTATGTTAAACTTTCTTTCTAAATTTATATCTTGCTATAAAATAAAGCTGTTATCAACTACAAATACCATGACTACTTCTATCAACACCACTCCTAAATTTACTTCTAGCTTAATTAACAGTATTCTCTCCTTTAAACCCTTATTTAATATAGCTAAACACCAAGCTAGACAAATGATGATTAAAAGGGCTAAAAAAATAGGTATTAATTGGTATGAAGAAGTAGAAAAACTCCAAGTTAGAGATTGGACTGATGATTTAGCTCAAATCCAAAATCCTCAACTTACTTATCCAGAATATTACACTACTTCATTCCATGCTTATGAATCAGGAAATCTCAGTTGGCAAGCTGCTTTTGAGGTAGAATCAGCTGCTTATGCAGTACACGCAAAAGTTTGGCAAAATTTTCACCCAGAAGGAGATGCTAAACTCAGAGCCAGCTACCATAATATCCTCAAAAATTCCATTTTTCAACCACCACAAGATATATTAGATTTAGGTTGCAGTGTGGGTATGAGTTCCTTTGCATTACAAGAGCTTTACCCCGAAGCAAAAATCACAGGTTTAGACTTATCTCCCTATTTCTTAGCAGTTGCTAATTATCGTTCTCAACAACGTCAAACTAATATTAATTGGGTTCATGCTCAAGCTGAATCTACAGGATTAGCAGATAATTCTTTTGATTTAGTTTCTATTTTTTTAATGTGTCATGAATTACCCCAGTCAGCAACTAAAAATATTTTTGCAGAAGCAAGAAGGGTATTACGTCCAAGTGGCCATTTAACATTTATGGATATGAATCCTCAATCAGAAATTTACAAAAAAATGCCTGCTTATGTATTTACACTCCTCAAAAGTACCGAACCTTATTTAGATGAATATTTCACTTTAGATATTGAGCAAGCATTAATTGAGTCTGGTTTTCAATCTCCTACTATTACTAGCAATAGTCCTCGTCACCGGACTGTAATTGCTCAGGTACAGGGTTAATTTATTTAGGGTTTAATGTAATTCGTAATTCGTAATTCGTAATTCGTAATTACTGATTAATTAAATAAAATCCGGATTCCCAATCACCAATCACCAATCACCAATTACCAATTATCAATTATCAGTTATTACTACCAATTAACATATCCCCGAAAAATAAAATGGATAAATTCGAGGATATGCTTATTTGCCAATGCTGCTAAATCAGATTAATTCATGACTTTATCAACAGAAGTTTGATCTAAGTTAGCAGCGTAAACCTCACAGGAATTATTGGGACTTTCAACAAGTTTAATTCTGTAAAGTTCAGCCCCTAATTGTTGAATAGGTGATCGCAAAATATTATTTATATAGAGGGCTATGTTTTCGGCTGTGGGTACAACTTCAGCAAAATGGGGAACATCTTTGTTTAAAAAACTAAAATCCATTGGCTCAAGTACATGGTCTTGAATAAGTTGATTTAAACTTCCCAAATCAATACCCATACCTGTGTTTGGATCAATTTCACTTTTGACAGTGACTTCTAGATGATAATTATGTCCATGTCCATTAATGCGAGCGCATTTACCATAAATCTGTTGATTTTTTTCTAAACTCAGATCCGGATGAGCTAGTCTGTGTGCTGCACTAAAATCAGTCGCTACATTGAAAAATGTTTCTGATCCATTACTTTTATACTCTGACCACAATTGATCACTTTCAAATAATTTTACCTTGGATAATTTTGCTCCCAACTTCTCAATAGGAGATTGTAGCAAGTCGCTGATGTAACGGGAGATATTTTCACTTGTGGGAACTATTTGTAGTTCGGAAAAATAAGGAATATCTTCATTTATGCAGGTATGATCAAATAATTCCAACACTTGATCTTCAATCACTTTATTTAAAGCTGGAACATCTACGATCATTCCTGTCCGTGAGTCCATTTCTCCTTCCACAGTCACTTCTAAATGATAATTGTGGCCGTGGGTACGAGTGTATTTACCATATTTTTCTGCACTCAAATGGGGCGCTAAACGATGGGCAGCACTAAAATGACTTTTTACAGTAATGGAAGCTTTTTCCCCTTCTCCTTGATATTCTGCCCACATTTGAGGATGTTCAAACAATTGGACCTTAACAATGGGTAAATGGGGTTTTAACCGCTCCCAGACGACTTTAGCAATATTTTCTGTGGTAGGAAGGGTTTTTTGAAATTCCGGCCACAGATCATTGAGGTAAGAAAAATCTAGTTGACCGGTAGCTTCGCTTTTAATGGTGTGTTTCACATCTGAGAGGTTTAACACCATTCCATATTCATCGAGTTCACCAGACATGGAGATAAATAACACATAGTTATGACCTTGACCAGGAAATTTCGAGAAAGGACCAAACTTGTCTAGGTTTTCGGTTTCACTCAATTCTGGTAACCAATACCTATGAGTAGCGGAAAACAGAGCGCGGCGATTTATGATACATTCCATGACTACACTGGTAAACTTTAATATTTCTTAATCTTTCACAAGATACAGTGTAAACTAATTTGTGCTGTGGTAGTTAGTAACTTGTCATTCAATATCAACAGGACTTACGCAAAATATACTTCAAATACTGTCATTGTGACGGAAGGAAGCAATCTCAAACTCCAACTCTTCATTAAAATGCGTAAGTCCTAATAAATTTTGGCGTTGCTGAATTAAGGTTAAGGTATGAAATTAAGATTCAGGGAACAGGTAACGGGGAACAGGTAACAGGTAACAGTTAATATTAACAAGAAGTTTCAAGAGAATAAAATCTAAAATCTAACATCATACCCAAAACTGGCAATGCCTAAATCTTATAGTTAGCATAGGGAAATATTAACAGAGTTAAAGAATACAGAGTTTACAGCAGATTTCGTTGCTATGAGGTACAAATCATAATCATGAAACTCTTGTGGGGTGGGCATCTTGCCCGCCAAAAACGTACCTCATTACACCGGAAAGTGCTGTAATTAATTTTGCTTGGGTACTAAAGAGGAAAATTGTGATCAGATACTTGATTAGACCTCTACCAAAATTGCGACTTGAGTTCAGAATTGAGCGTTGCTGATCCAAAATATGTATGAATGCACTTTATGAGATCGCGCCAAGGTACAAATATTCAAACTTGACAAGTTAAAGTTTTTGCATTTCATATCCTAAATCAGCAACACCAATTTATCTATTTAACTATCAATTATTCACTCATTTATTTATTAGGAATAATTGTTAGTTTCTGCGGTTTGCAATGGTAAATAAACTAAATATCTAGTTCCCAAATGTACCGACCCTTGAATAGCAATGTCCCCTCCATGAAGTTCTACTAATTGACAGCTAAGTAATAAACCTAGTTTTTCACGGGACATATTGGCAGAATTACTGCTGACATTATGATCTAAAGGATTATTATTATTGGTATAATTTTGAGAACCGTTCAATAAATCTGTTTCTTGATAATTATTTTGCAGTTCTAATGCTCGTGGTTGTTCAACAACATCCATCATTGATGAGGAATCAGGATATAAATAAGAATCAATATCTGATATTCCTTCTCCTAACCAGGGATGAGATACCCAAAGAGTAATACACAAGTTACTTTCCTTATAGGAAATGTGAACATGAATAATACTACCGCTAGGAGAAACTTGCACCATATTAAATAGCAGGTGATAAACAATTTGTTTAACCTTGTCTTTATCCAAATACCAAATCCGATGATTTCCTGGTTCTACAGATAGATGAATCTCCTGCTCACGACGACTAGCTACATCTGATAAAGTCTTAATAGCTTGTTGACAAAGTATTTCAATATCAACAGGACTGAGATTGAGTGAATTAGAGTTGGTGTTTAAAGTTCCTAGTTCATCAATTTCATTAACTAACGAAAGTAAATATTTACCACTATGTTGGATAATTTCTAAATATTCTCGCTGTTTACTGGTTAATGGCCCATAAATTTCCCGCCCCAGAACACTAGTCATTCCTAATACAGATGTTAGAGGTGTACGTAACTCTTGGGTTAACTTATCTAACAATTCCAATTTCAACTGCTGTGTCGAATTAGAACTTGTATCTACGACAGCAGGTGCAATTTCTAAGTCTATTTCCTTGTCTAATGGTGGTGGTAAATCATTAATATTTGTGGTTGAGTAGCTTTTAGTTGTATGTTTACAAGCATTATCGTTAATAATTTTGTTACGTTCAAACTCACTCATGCACCAACGTGAAATAATCTGCATGAAAGCAATTTCTTGTTCTGTAAAATTACGGGGTTTACGTTCCATGACAGCTAATGCACCTAAACACCATCCATTAGCATCTATCAACGGTACTCCTAAATAGGAACGAATACCATAATTTTTTACTAACTTGCTATTAAATATCAGAGGGTCTTTAGTTGTATTGGTATCGTTAATAACTAATATTTGAGCATTATCTACCACTTGGGAACAAAAGGAATCCTTACGTAATAATTGGCGTTTTTGGGCCAAATCATTCATCAGTCCTAATCTTGATAGGCCAACTGATGATTTAAACCAGTGAATTTCCTGATCTATGAATCCCAAAATAGAAATTTCTGATGTTAAAAAGTGTGCTGCTGTTTGAGTTGCTTCTTCAAATACAGGAACTGTTTCTGATTCTCTCAGACCCAATTCTGATAATACTTTGTTCCGTTGCTGTTCTTTAGTTTCTAAATAATTCCAACCATTATCAGGAATGAATAGTTGGTTTTTCGGTTCTATCATTACCATTATTACCTTGATATTTCTTTAATAGTATAAGTTTCTATCATCACTGAGATGAGGTTACTATTTCCTATTATTTAGGATTCCCAAATTCTGCCATTAATAAACAATTTTAGAAAAATTTTCTGAATTTTTAGAAAGGTTTACATAAAATATAGAGTACAAGATATTCTTTGTATCATTTTGATAATTTATTTCCGTAAAATAATATATTTTCTATTTAATTTAATAATTAACATTCATCAAAATTTCAGAGTTTTTACTGTTGTTTTTGATTTTAAAAAGTCTAGTAACGCTTGGCATAATTAAAAAGTAAAAATAGTTAAGCATTTTAGCGATTAATGTTACTTAATATAATTATGTATGTTAGTCTATATTATTTTATAAGCATATAGTTTTAGTTATACTGTAAAAGTTTTTACGTATACTTGTTTTCTGTAAATGCGCATATACAAACTAGCTATTTCTGTAATTCATGAGTCTGCAACATATATTAGTAATGGCAACTCAAAAGCTTACTGCTTATCGGCTTCTATTTTCAATGAGGTCCTAACTTAATTATATAGTGCTATATAAAGTAAAATTATTTACGACTAATCCGCATAAAATACCAGGATCAAATAGAATTATTATATACATAGTAACTCAAAATATATACTAAACACTTGTGTTCAGACTCACACCGAATATCTCTAAAACTCCTACTCTTAAGCGTTTTCTGCCCATTCACGGTTTAATATTACATATCCTACGCGTAAATTATGTGTTATTTCTTTACAATATTTTTAAGATAAAAACTATGTATAAAATTGAGAAAATGTTACCTTTTCTAAAGTATACATAAAAATATGAATTTGAAGACGTTAACAAACACTATAGCAGTAGGCACTAAGTAATAGGAGAGAGCAGGGAAAATAAAAGTATCACTTTATTTTAGCTGACTCGATTCTTAACATTATCATCTTAGTCATATTTTTGCACAGTCTATACAGTACAAGCTTACGCGATGTTGAATCATAACCTATTACTTGTCTTCTAACATATCATATTGTTACTGAACCACAGATTACACTTAGCGAGAATTAAAATGACCATCAAAGTTCCTTTTGTAGACCTAAAATTGCAAAATCTACCAATTCAAACCCAACTACAAACAGCAATTAATGATGTAATCTCCAAAGGAGACTTTATTTTAGGACAAGCTCTATCAGACTTTGAAAAAGCTTTTGCTGCTGCATCTGGAGTAGAATATGGAATCGGAGTAGCCTCTGGAACAGATGCGATTTCTCTGGGTTTACAAGCTTGTAATATAGGTGTTGGAGATGAAGTCATCTTACCGTCTAACACCTTCATAGCTACTTTAATTGGAGTAACTGATGCAGGTGCAAAACCAGTATTAGTAGATTGTGATGATCAAACAGCCTTAATTGATTTAGAAGCAGCCGCTAAGGCCATCACTCCTAAAACCAAAGCCATTATTCCTGTACATCTCTACGGACAAATGGTCTCACCACGTCAACTATTAGACTTTGCTAATACCCATAACATAGTTATTTTTGAAGATGCAGCCCAAGCACATTTAGCGGAAAAAGAAGGATATAAGGCTGGTTCAGTCGGTTTAGCAGCAGCATTCAGTTTCTATCCTAGCAAGAACTTGGGAGCTTTTGGGGATGGGGGAATGGTACTAACACAAGATCCTCAAATAGCTGCAAAAATGAGGAGCTTAAGAAATTATGGAGCATCGCAAAAGTATGTGCATACATCGAAAGGTGTTAACAGTCGTTTAGATACATTACAGGCAAATATACTCAACCAAAAATTACCTTTGTTATCTGGGTGGAATAGTGATCGCTTCTCCAGCGCGCAAAAATATGATCAGCAACTAGCACCTTTAGCATCTGTAGGTATAACACCCATTGAAAATCAAAGTGGCAGTGGACACATATATCATCTCTATGTGATCAAAATTGATCATTCTTGCCATATCAAACGTCAGGAATTACAAGAAAAATTAAACTTAGCTGGAATTCAAACTGGGATTCATTATCCCATCCCTTGTCATCTACAACCGGGATTTACTGACTTGGGCTATCAACCAGGAGACTTTCCTCAAGCTGAAAAACTCTCTCAACAGATATTATCATTACCTATGTATCCAGGTTTAACAGATAGTCAAATCAAAGAAGTTATTAATGCTATTCAAACAATTGTCGGTGATGGCAAACACTAAATATTTTATAGGACTATCTTACGACACAGACATCAATCAATTTTGGACAACAGCACTAAATCCTTAGCCAGATAAATTATGACAACTCAACAACCAATTCAAAAAAGAAATCCAACCCTGATATTAAATATCGGTATTTTGGGAGTATTAATCCTACTTTATGCCCCCATACTCCTACACTGGGTAGATGGTTGGCTACACAAAACTATCAGTACAGAACATGAGTATTTTAGCCACGGAATGATTGGATTACCATTTGCAGGTTATTTAGCCTGGACAAATCGTAAAAAATGGCAGAGATTACCTAATTTGAATCATCCTGTCAGTCTAGGATTGTTTGCCATAGGTGCAATTTTCTATCTCAGTGGTGTAGCAGAATGGGTTAATCTTTCTCTACCTATTATCTTGGTAGGAATTTGTTTGTATTTTAAAGGTGTTCCTGGCTTAAAATTGCATAGTTTTTCCTTACTATTACTATTTTTGGCCACTCCCACAGCAATACCGTATTTGATTGCACCTTATACTTTTCCTCTGCAAAGTTTTATTGCCAGTACAGCAGCCTTCATACTCAACCTATTTGATATGAATGTAATTGTAGATGGTATTAACTTATATGTAGGTGGACGAATAGTAGAAGTTGCACCTTATTGTGCAGGGTTAAAGATGTTATTTACTACCCTTTATGTCAGCCTAATATTACTTTACTGGACAGAATCCATAACTTCACGTCGCATTACTTGGAGTTTCTTATCTCTAGCCACAGTAATTAGTGTAACTGCTAACATTATTCGCAACACTATATTGACTCTGTTTCATGGAACAGGGCAGGATGCAGCTTTTGTTTGGTTACATGATGGTTGGGGTGGAGACGTTTATTCTGGATGTATGCTGTTATCATTGATACCATTGCTGAATTGGATAAATTATAATTTTTTACCAGTACCACCGACGGAAATGGAAGTAGAACAAAGTATCGAAAACCCCTTAGAGAACTAACTTCTATTTCTTACTGGGTGACAACTAGGTAGGGTGCAGGGTGCAGGGAGAAAAAAATTGTCATTGTCGTAACAGCAATTGGGTTCATTTATTTCTTGTCAGTCCATAAAATCAGCCTTTTGATGCTTTTCTGATATTAGATTCGGGTTTATAAAGAGTTATATCATGTCCGCATAATCCTTGCGATATAACTGGTGTGTACAGAAATCAAAAAATTTTCTCACCCTGCACCCTGTTAGAAAACCCTCTACCTACAACCTATGATGTTTTCAGATTTCTTCATCAAGTCTTAGTATAAACATCCACCAATAGTATCCAAAAAAATTATCAAAATGTGTGAGAGACTCTGCTCATGTTTTCTTTATCTAAACACTTTAAATCACAGCAACTCAGTCAAGTAGTTCTACTGGTACTACTACTGATAATTCTGATCACAGGAGCAGTACCCGGGTATTTCACTGGAAAATGGCAATGGACACAACCACCAAAGGTTAATCAAATTAAAGAATTAAGAAATATCCGCAAAGAAGGGTTAGATATACTTGGGTGGAAAACTATTCAACAATCAGAATCACAAGTGGGAGAACATAAATGGTCATTACAAGTTCTCCAAGAACAAGAACCATCAGATCAGCCTGTAGAAGCCATATTACTTCTATTGCCACAAGTTGGTATCAGAGATCAACCCGCAGTTGAATGGACAGATGTCAGTGGTTGGGCTAAACTGCGCTGGGGAGGTTGGGATATGGCTCAATATCGGACTGTGGAATTTACTGTAGACTTTGAATCTCAAAATAAGAATTTAACTCCAAAAATTCAGGCTAGATTTTTTCGAGCGACGACAAACCGAGAAACTTTCGCAGTATTACAATGGTATGCAATGCCTAACGGTGGAACTGTATCACCTGCCCAATGGTTTGCTATGGATCAAATAGCACAATGGCAAAAAAAACGTGTTCCTTGGGTGGCTGTGAATATAATGTTACCAATGGAGTCTTTTGGGCAAGCGGAAACATCTTGGCCTAAACTAGAGTCCCTGGGTAAAAAAGTTCAGTCTTCCTTGATGTCTAGGATATTGTAATTTGTTCAATTTTATTTCCTGTTAAAGAATAATGTTTACAGCCTCCGATTTTTGTCAGCGTGGATTTAGCGCTTTATTATTTGCAGCTTTACAAATAAGTGTTGGTTTTGTAACATCAGTTCCGGTTGTATTTGCTGACGACAATTTACCATCTTTAGAGCCATCATCTCCACAAGACATAATTCTCCCATCAGAAGATTTTGAATTGCGCCAATTTAATGTTAACGATGTCAACGAACAACTGGAAAATGAAAATAGTCGGACTGAAGATATTGAGTTTGAACAAATTACCACAAATTTTAATAGTTATATATTAGATATCGGAGACACACTCAACGTTATTGTTCAACCGCCTCCAGGAATATATCGTTTAGGAATTGGAGATTCTATTAGTGTTATTGTGCAAAGATTTCCAGATTTGAGTTTCCAAGCAACTATTAATCCAGAAGGTAATATTACAGTTCCATTATTAGGGGATATCTCTTTAACAGGACTGACTTTAAAAGAAGCAGAAAATAAAATTCGTATTGGTTTAGATCGTTATGTTATTAACCCAATTATATATTTATCTTTAGCCGGTCAAAGACCTAATTTGAGTTTTCAAGCCCCTGTAAATCAAGATGGTAATGTAATTATTCCCCAAATAGGTCAATTATATCTACAAGGTCTGAGCTTAGAGGAAGCTGAAGTCAGAATTCGTGCTGCTTTAAGCGCTATTACTACAGATCCAGTGGTAGTCTCTCTAGGACAAATGCGACCAGTACAAATTACTATTAGCGGGGAAGTATTTAGACCAGGAATTTACCCGGCAAATTCTATTATGCCTAGAGTAACTGATATTTTACCTCTGGCGGGAGGTTCAACATTGAATGCAGACCTACGCAAAGTACAAATCCGTCGTCAATTAGCAGACGGTTCTATTGTTTCCAGAAACGTTGATTTGTATGCGGCCTTACAAAGTGGTGGAACTCCCCCTAACTTGCGTTTACGGGATGGTGATGCTGTGATTGTACAGCGTCGTGAACCTGGTACTGATGATGGTTACGATCGGAATTTAATTGCCCGTTCAACTTTGGCTGTTCCTCAGATTAGAGTGAGAGTATTAAACTATGCTGCCGGAGGAATTGGTACTCAATCGTTACCTAATGGTAGTACATTTCTGGATGTATTAGGTAATGTACCTTTAGATACAGCTAATTTGCGAGATATTGCTTTAGTTCGTTTTGATCCGGAAAAAGGTAAAGCTGTGACTCAAAGACTAGATGCAAGAAAAGCTCTGGCAGGAGATACTTCCCAAAATGTTACACTACAAGATAATGATGTAATTGTTGTTGGTAGGAATCTGATTGGTAGGCTGAATAGTTTATTGAGTACGATCACTCAACCTTATTTTAATGTGCAATCATTTATCCGCTTTTTTGAAAACTTTGGTAGTGGTTTATTTGGAGGTGGTAACAGTAACTAAAATCGTTAACTTTTATAATGATAATTACGGTTCTTCAGTACTTAGTATGCAGAATTAATTAGTTCCCAAAAATTTCGGAAGGCTGACTACACATAAGAAATAAGCCATAACTTTTGAATAATATTAAAAAAATCGGCTCTTTACCCTGTTCCCTGTTCCCTGTTCCCTCTGTCAAACGGATAATCTAGCATAACAAGTACGGTAGAACCATAATTACTAACTCATCACTCATGACTAACTAACTAAATACTATGGCACCACCAATTGTTAAAAAATATCTTATTGCTTTTCAAAAGTATAAATGGATTGGGATAGCAAGCTTTGTTCTGGTTTTATCTGGTGCAACTGTAGTTGCTTTACAACCAGAACCAGAAGATATCTTCCTGATAGAAGGTGCTTTAAGATATGAAATACCTCCTGTAGCTTTCTCCAAAACAGCCAGTGATATCCAGTTGCAAGGACAACAACTAACTGACAAAACTTTACTATCAGAACCCTTACTCAAAAAAGTTATAGAGAAAGTCAGAATTAAGCCTAATCTTTCCAAAGTCAAAATTATTCCACCTCAGTCTGGTGAAAATGGTCAAATAGTTGAACCTTTGATGATGGTTTATTATCAAGACAGCGATCCCAAAAGAGGGAAGGAATTTCTTGATGAATTAATGAAGCAGATGGTGATTTTGAGTCGGGAAATTAACACCGGCAGATTAAATGCAATCATCAACAAAATAAATGAACTGTTACCCACAGCAAAAAAAGAACTACAACAGGCGGAAAATCGTTTAGAACAATATGATCGTCGGGAAATGCCGGTCATTTTAGCAGCAGAAAATGGTAGTTTACTCAGTGGAATTAGTGCTAGTCAAAATCAACAAAGACAAATAAAACTAACTATTTCTGGTATTGATGCTCAGATTAGGTCTCTAGAAAATAAATTAGGTTTAACAGTAGCACAGGCTTATGTCTCTTCAGCTTTGAGTGCTGATCCTATTATTGCTAATTTGCGATCGCAAATTTATGAAGTAGAGTCACAAATAGCTACACTCCGGAAAGATTTACGCCCTGAACATCCGACAATGGTTCAATTACAGCGTCAGAAGGAAGCGTCGGAAGAACTTCTCCAAGAACGGGCCGCTGAAGTCTTGGGTGGTGGTGGCATGACTGCTCCTTTACGCGGTGATATAACTGGCATTCGGACTCAAAGTAGTTTAGATCCTACTAGACAAGGATTAGCGAACCAAATGGTTGCTTTACAAACTCAAAAAGAAACATTAGACCAACAACTAAGACAACAAAAAGAACAAGAAGTTAAATTACGTCAGGAATATGCACTTATACCTAACAAACAGTTAGAGCGATCGCGCCTAGAACAGGAGTTAGGACTCAAAAAAGCCATATATGACCAAATGCAAGCTAAACTCATAGATGCAAAAGCCGCAGAAGCAGAAACTGTCGGTAGTCTAAGTCTTGCTAGAGAAGCAATTCCTAAAGCAGTTCCCATTGAAGTCAAGAGTATTCCTGTTACCTTGGCTATTGGAGGCGTTTTGGGTATTGCCATTGGTGGTGGTATCATATTCCTGTTGGGTTCATTGGAAGGGACTTTCAAAACCAAAGAAGATATCCGCGAAAGCCTCAAACAGCGCGATGTTCTGCTATTGGGAGAATTGCCAATTATGCCCGTTGATGATTTAGAACCTAATATCTTACCAGTACTGCTTTCTTCCAATTCTCCTTATTTAGAATTTTATGAGAAATTCCGTAGTAATTTGCGTAGACTAGGTGGTGCAGATGCAAAAGTAATACTAATGACTAGTGTAGGTAGTAAAGAAGGCAAGACAGTTAGTGCTTATAACTTAGGTGTGGCTTCAGCTTTAGCAGGTAAAAGAACCTTAATTATAGAAGCAGATTTGCGATCGCCATCTCAGGCATCTTCATTAAAAGTTACCGCTGACTCCCATACAACTATTGAACCCCTAATCTACTATTCCAGTTTAAGCGACTGTATTCACATAGTTCCTGACGTAGAAAATTTATACATTATTCCTAGTGCAGGTCCAGTCAATCAGTCTGCGGCTGTGATAGAATCCACAGAAATCAGGTTATTGATAGAAGACGCTCGTCAAAGGTATGACTTAGTTATTATAGACACTAACTCTTTGAGTATTTCCAATGATACTTTATTGATGCAAGCTTACAGCGATGGTATAGTCTTAGTGACTCGACCTAACCACACTCAAGAAAATATGCTGGCGGAAGTCATTGATGAATTAGTGGAGAACGAACTAGGTCTATTAGGTGCTGTAATTAACTATGCTGATATTGAAGTTAAGATGCCTTCATACGTTGAACCTATTCCTCAGCCAGAGCCAGACATCACTGTAGAAGTAATATCAAACACTAAAACCGAAGATGTTTCAACTATTTCTGGCAAGCGCTAATATGAGCATCTCTAAATTTTTGGACTGCTATCTTTAGTTCTTCAGACAACCAATCCTCAAAATGAGGATATAAAGGCAAACGTGGTACTAATTTCCATCCCGCTGGCTGTAGTATTTCTCTAAGTCTTTGTGTTTGTAAATGGGGATAGTTAGGGTTAACCTCATCCTTCGGACCTATCCCTCCTAAGTCTCTAGCACCTGCATTTAAACAAATCAACAACCAACTTTCATCTGGAATTAAATTTGGCGGAATTTGGATAGTGATATCTGCGGGTAATATCTTCCGTGCTTTCTCTATGACTTTTGGTAAATGATAAGGATCAAACGCCTTTCCATCAAAACTTTGTTGATATCCAGGACTATGGGGTTGCAAGATAACTTCTTGTATGTGCTGATATTTTTGGTGCAAATCAGCAATTGCTATCAGAGTTTCCCCACAATCATCCTCCGTTTCTCCAATTCCCAAAAGTAGCCCCGTAGTAAAAGGGATTTGCAATTGACCTGCCCATTCTAACTGTTGTAAGCGCACATTGGGTAACTTACTAGGTGCATGACGATGAACAGTATCTAGTAACTTTGGTGTCAACTGTTCCAACATCAAACCCATAGAAACATTGACCTTTTTTAATTGCTGCATCTCTGAAAAACTCAATGGACCAGCATTTGTATGGGGTAAAAATCCCATTGATAAAGCTAACTCACATAAATCATATATAAGTTGAAACCAGGCTTTACGTCTAGATGAGAAAGGATGAACTTCTCCACTGAGAATCAGTATTTCACAAACATTTTCATTTTTTAACGAAAATAAAATCTTCTCTGCCTGTTGTAAATTCATCCAAGGTTGTGAACTAGGTTCAGCACGAAAATTACAATAGCTACATCTATTGAAACATTCATAAGTTGGAATCAGAGTATATGCAAGACTATAGGTAACAATATTTTTAGACATGAGGAGTCAGGATTTTGAGGAATCAGTATCCGAAACTTTACACTTGGGACTGAAAAAGGAGAAAAAGTTACAAAAAAATTGAAACCCTTAACGTCTGATTATATATAGACTCCAGCTATTTTTCTGCCACGAATTTGACTAAATGTAAAAAAATATTACGTTAACCCCTTTACAAAACTAAATAATTGTCATAGTATAAGGATGTCGGGAAAAACAACCGACACATTATACATACATAAAACGCAATCATAAAGACATGACCACAACCTTACAACAGCGCCAAAGCGCAAATGTATGGGATCGTTTTTGTGAGTTCATCACCAGCACAAACAACCGTTTATACATCGGTTGGTTCGGTGTACTCATGAT
>JAAHFX010000007.1 GCA_010672785.1 Sphaerospermopsis sp. SIO1G1 | reverse complement strand
TTTCCCTTTGAATCCAATTTAAATGCACGGTTTTCGAGTGACTAATACCTAAAAACTTGCACTTTTTCAATTTCAAATCGTCTAAAATCCTCTTCTTGTAAAGTTTTCATGTTTATTCAGCAAACCCGAATTAAACACTTATCTTTAGAACCCACATTCCGCACTTCAATTTGTAGTATACATACAGATGTTGTAAGCATCATAGAGACTTAAATATAAATACGTAATTGATTCAGTAAAAATATAGACTTTGATTGCCATTGGACTACTAAAGAGAAATTCATAGGGCATGGAGAATAAATTCAGGAAAAAATGAGAAAATAAGACTGAATTACATAAGAATGCCTTCATAATATGAATTACCAAACAGAAGAAATAGAGAGTAAAAACATAGATCACTTAGGAGTAATCGCAGGAATAATAGACGAGATAGGAATAGTGGAAAAAATCAACGAAATATTTTCAATAGATAATAGAGAGAAAGTAAACACAGGAGAAATAGTAAAAGCAATAATTCTCAATGGACTAGGGTTTGTATCAAGACCACTATATTTATTTCCAGAATACTTTAAAGATAAACCCGTAGAACATTTGATTGGAACAGGAATAAAAGCATCAGATTTAAACGATGATAAAATAGGTAGAGTCATGGATAAACTCTATAAACATGGATTAACAAAATTATTCTTAATCATTGCCTTAGAAGTAGTAAAGAAATACAAGATAGACACAAAATATTCTCATTTAGACTCCAGTTCACTACATTTACATGGAGAATATAAAAACAGCCTCAATAATCCAGAAAAGGAACCAGGAATAAACAGAGAAAACCCAATTATAATCACACAAGGAGATTCTCGAGATCACCGTCCAGACTTAAAACAATGTATATTAGATTTAATAGTAAGCAGTGACGGAGATATACCATTATTCTTCAGAGGAGCATCAGGAAACGAATCAGATAAAGCAGTATTTGCTCAGATATTAGTAGAATATTCTCAACAAATAGATTTTGATAGTATCATGGTAGCTGACAGTGCATTATATAGTCAAAATAACTTAAAATTAATGTCAAAACTGAAATGGATAAGTCGAGTACCATTATCCATTAAAAAAGCCAAAAATTTAGTCAAAGCAACTATTAGTAAAGGACTCAAATCTAGTAATATCAAAGGATATAGCTATCTAGAATCATTTGTATCCTATGGAGGAATAGAACAAAGATGGCTATTAGTAGAAAGCGGAGAAAGAAAAAAATCAGACTTAAATAAACTAGCCAAAAAAATTGAAAAAGAGTTATCAACAGCGAAGAAACAAATAGAGAAATTAGAACAGGAAGAATTTATAGACAAATCATTAATTGAATTAAAAATTCAAGAAATCACAGAGAAATTAAAATATCATCAAATATCAGAGTGGGACATTAATGAAATAAATAGGGGGAAAACAAAAGTTTATAGAGTCAAATGTAAATTAGCTGAAAATCAGGAGTTAATCACACAACAAGAAAATGCCTGTGGTAGATTTATTTTAGCAACTAATATTTTAGATACTCAGAAATTAAAACCAGAAGAAATCCTCAAAACATATAAAGAACAACAATCCACAGAGAGAGGATTTAGATTTATTAAAGACCCATTGTTTTTCGCAGATAGTTTGTTTGTAAAAAATCCTGAAAGAGTAGAGACAATGATGATGTTAATGGCATTATGTCTGTTGGTTTATAATTTAGGACAAAGACAATTAAGAATGTCATTGACAGCACATAAAGCCACAGTTATAAATCAATTGAATAAACCCACAGAATCTCCAACATTAAGATGGATATTTCAATGTTTCCAAGGTATTCATCTTTTGATGACACAAGGATATCAACGAGTTCTGAACTTCATGGAACCCCATTATTATATCTTGCAATTCCTACCTAATGCTTGTCGAAAATATTATTTATTATCTTAGTTTTTCTCTTGGTTTTTACTATTCTATCGGTTATTTTTTATCACTTGTTGCACATAGACAATTCAATATTTTTGTTGCCATGCTTTCATATCACCAATAAGAGCTTCAGTTTTCATGTTTATATTTTTGAGCCGCTATTGTTAACTCTATAAGTTTTAATTTCTTTACTATGTAGTTTTATTATACTACTTTTTGAAGTGCGGAATGTGGGTTTTAACGCCCTCTGATAAATATTATCTATTTCTTGGTTTAAAAAGTTACTGAGATTAGTAGTTAATCTATCCTCAAGCTGATAACGGAAACTTAAAATTTCTGCTTCCCAATGATGACCATTATTTTCTCTTTCTGCTGTCCAATATTGTAGTAATAAAAGATGTCTAATAATTTGTTCTAATAAACTTTTAACTGCATTTTTCTTTTCATTACCCAAATCTTCCAACTCCTCAATTAAATTCTCTAAATCTAAATGATCAAATTGTCGTTGTTTTAATAATTCAATATTAGTTAATAGCCATTCATGATCATCAGTTTCATAAAGTTGTTGTAATTTGGCTAAATTACTAATTACACTCATAATTTTTACCTATTTTTTATGAAACGAATTACCAATTAATCCCAATAATTAACATCTAACAACTGTTCCAAAGTATAAGGACATTCTTGAGGAAAATTTACAGTGAAAGCGGTTTTTTCTTGTACATAACCCAAAGCATCTCCATATATTTTCGATAAAATTGAAATTAAATAATTAGATAAGTTAGTTGTTAATCTATCTTTAAGTTGGGTTCTAAAACTTCTGATTTCTGCCCGCCAATGATTTTGGTTCCTTTCATATTCAGCTTGCCAAAAATTCAATAACAAAAGATGTCTAATAATTTGTTCTAATAGATTTTTAACTTGATGCTTATCTCTTTTCGCCAATGACTCCAACTCCTCAATTAAATTCTCTAAATCTAAATGATCAAATCGCCGTTGTTTTAATAATTCAATATTAGTTAATAGCCATTCATGATCATCAACTTCATAGAGTTGTTGCAATTTTGCTAAATTACCAATCACACTCATAAATTCACCTTTTTCTATATACTAAAAAACCCCAACTTTTTTATTCACAACTGATAAATAAATCAATGATGAATTTACGTTAGAAGTCAGGGATATAAAAATTAAGAATTACGTAAGCGTTGCTCTCCTGAAAGGAGCATTACAAATTCCCCAAAAAATTTCGCACCTTTTGTAAATAAGTTTTTTCATCTTCTAACATCGGAAAATGACCAGTTTTAGGAATAACAACTAGTTCAACTTTTTCATTTAATGATGCTGCTTGTTTACCCAATTCTTGAGGAATAATCTGATCATATTCTCCTGCCACTAACAAGGTGGGTACAGTTAATTTCGCAAATTCTTGAGGCATTGTGTCTGCTTGTTCTTTACTCACAGAAGTAAAAATTGTCCCCAAGGCTGAATCATAATCAGCATCAATAAAATCTTGTAAAAATGCTTGTCTCTCAGCTTTAGGAATAGGACTATGTAAAAATCTGGACATAAACATCCTATCCGCTAATGGAATTTTCCCTAACCATTGAGGACGAAATTTAACTACCAAACCACCAAATTTATAAAAAGCAGCAAAGGCTTTTTCATCATATTCAAAAATACCACTACAAGTTAATATTCCCTTTTCTACTCTTTGGGGATAACGATTAAAAAATAAAGTAGCAACAGAAGCACCCATTGAATGGGCATTAATATAGACTCGATTAAGATTTAACTCATTTAATAATACGGCTAAATCTTCTGCATATGCTGTTAATTCATAACTCAAGTTACTACCATTCTGAGATTTAGCATCAGAGCGGCCAAACCCACGCATATCATATAGTAAGCAGTCAAATTTGTCTAATAGAGCTTGAGCGGTACTACGCCAGTATCGGGAAGAACCAGCCCAACCATGAATAAAAACCATCACAGGTTTTACCCCACGGGATGGTTTTTTTATCCATTCGTAATGATGTTCAACACCCCTAACTTTGATATAAGCCATATTTTTGAGGGAATAGGAGACGGTAAAATAGGGGGTGAGTGGGTGAGGGGGAGAAAAGAAAAGAGTTTTACTAATTACCAATCACCAATCACCAATCACCAATCACCAATTACGCTGACTCTGGTTTTGGTAATGAAGAAGGATGTACCAAAAGTTCCGCAGTGGAACGTTTTTCTACCATTTCTTTTGTCACTGTACAGCGTGTGACATCTTTACGAGATGGCAATTCATACATCACATCTAACATTAGTTCTTCCACAATACCCCTTAATGCCCTTGCACCAGTTTTACGACGGTAAGCTTCTTGAGCGATCGCACTTAAGGCATCTGATTTGAAGTCTAACTGGACATTATCCATGTTGAGCAGTTTCTGGTATTGCTTCACCAAAGCACTTTTTGGCTGAGTCAATATTGCCATTAATGCGTCCTCATCCAGAGGGTCAACTACGGCGACCATAGGGATTCTACCAATAAATTCAGGAATCATCCCAAATTTAACCAAATCATCTGGTTCTAAATAACGCAGTGTTTCTGCTGCCCGTTTTTCTCTGGATACACCTTCTCCAGGCTGTACAAAGCCAATGGATTTTTTACCTACTCTCTGATCTACGACTTTTTCTAATCCTAGAAAAGCTCCACCACAAATAAACAGAATGTTACTGGTATCAATTTGGATACAGTCTTGATAAGGGTGTTTACGCCCGCCTTGAGGTGGTACATTAGCAACTGTACCCTCTAACATTTTCAAAAGAGCTTGTTGTACACCTTCCCCAGAAACATCCCTAGTAATGGAAGTATTTTCACTCTTACGGGCAATCTTATCAATTTCATCTATGTAAATAATGCCTCGTTGGGCTTCTTCTACATCCAAATCTGCCACTTGTAGGAGTCGCAGTAAAATATTTTCCACATCTTCCCCTACGTAACCTGCTTCTGTCAGAGTTGTGGCATCAGCGACAGCAAAAGGTACATCGAGAATTTTGGCCAGAGTTTGCGCTAACAAAGTTTTACCGCAACCCGTTGGGCCCATTAATAGGATATTAGATTTTTGTAGTTCTACAGAATCTTCTGCTCCACCTTGTTCACTACCCTTTGATTGGGCAATGGCCAATCGTTTGTAATGATTGTAAACAGCAACTGAAAGAACCTTTTTAGCCTCGTCTTGACCAATTACATGGTCATCTAAATACTTCTTGATCTCTCTTGGTTTCGGGATTTGATTCAAGGAGAGATTAGCAGAATTGGTACGACGTTTTTGGGGTGGTTCTGACTTTGGTGCTGGTTGGGATGCAGCGGTGTTTGTATCTAATAATTCTTCATCCAGGATTTCATTACACAAGTCAACGCATTCATCGCAGATGTAGACTCCCGGGCCTGCGATTAATTTACGCACCTGCTCCTGAGACTTGCCACAAAACGAACATTTTAAATGGGAGTCATATTTAGACATACCAAGCCTCTTATTTCAGAATGGTGACGTTTTCCCCTGCTGAGGGTAGATTTTGCCTTGCAATAACCTGATCAATCAAGCCGTAATTTTTAGCCTCTTCTGCGGACATAAAGAAGTCCCGCTCTGTATCTGTTTCGATTCTTTCTAAGGGTTGACCGGTGTGATCAGCCATTAGCTGATTTAGTTTACCCTTAATATAAAGAATTTCCCGCGCTTGAATTTCAATATCAATCGCTTGTCCTTGTGCGCCGCCAAGGGGTTGGTGAATCATAATTCTGGAGTCAGGTAAAGACATACGTTTACCCGCTGCTCCTGCTGTTAATAAGAAAGCACCCATACTGGCAGCGAGGCCAAAACAAATGGTAACAACATCAGGGCGTATTTGTTGGATTGTATCATAAATTGCCATTCCTGCGTAGACTGAACCACCAGGAGAATTTATATACAATTGAATGTCTTTTTCTGGATCTTCGGCATCCAGGAATAATAATTGAGCCACAATTGAGTTGGCTACTGTATCATCTATTCCTGTACCCAAAAAAATGATTCTTTCTCGTAGTAGACGGGAGTAGATATCAAAAGCCCTTTCTCCCATACCAGACTGCTCTACTACCATCGGTACTATGTTAGTGGGGCTGTTTTGGTTACAGATGATGTTAATAGGACTCAAGCTATTAATTGGGTCGTTTCCCGATTGTGATACAAGCATACAAAAATAACAATAACAGGGACAGGGTTGTAAGCCTTATAGAGAAATAATTTCAGGCAGCAAGTTTGTATTTTAGTTATCTGATCAAAAGCTAACTAATGCTAATAATAGATAGCTTTTTTCTGCTTTTCCCTAGAAGTGTAGGCACTATCTAGTCTACAGGCTTTAAGATTAGGCGGATCTCATCCTAATATTTTTTGTATTTAGGCTTGGTGATCACCTAAAATACCCATCAATCATAGCATTTTTAAAGCTTAAAGTCTCAAGGGCATGAGTGGGAGAGGGGGTGAGTGGGAGAGGGGGTGAGTGGGAGAGGGGGTGAGTGGGAGAGAAGAAAAACTGGCATTGTATTTATTGGAGTTTCAACAGGTGCAATCTTTTCAGATTTATTCAGCCGGCCTTACTCATTTTTCCATCCTCTTCAACTCCTGATTCCTCACTCTCCTAACTCCTACTACCAATTCACATTGGGTTATTCCTGTTCACTTTCAGATTCGCTTTCAGATTCACCTTCAGATGCTGATGAATCTTGTTGTTCTACTTCTTCATTTTGACTACTGAGAGAACCTTCAGGAACAAGTTCCACAGTGGAATTAGCTATCAACCAATCAGTAATTTTCTCGTTGACTAATTGTGCTTCCACTACGGATTGGAGTCTATCTTCATCTATATTCTCATCTGCATACTGTTCTAAAAGTTCTTTGACTTTAGCAGCAATTTCCTCGGTTGTAGTTTGAATAGATTCCCGTTTACCAATTTCTTCCACAGCTAGGGAACGTTTTAGTCTCTCTATTGCCTCTGGCTGTGATCTTTCCCGTAATTGGGGTAAAACATCCTGAGTGAAGAACTGTTTGATATCTAGTCCTTGTTCAGAAAGTTTCATAGCTGTTTGTGTCAGCATGGCATCAACTTCTTTGTCAATTAGAGTAGCTGGTAAATCAATTTCTACGTGATTTAACAGTTCTTTTAACAAAGCTTCTTCCTGGTTAGCTTTAGTTTGATCTTGGGCTTCTTTTTGATAACGTTCCTCTAGAGAAGCTTGTAATTCCGCAAATGTCTCAAATTCACTGACTTCTTGGGCAAAGTCATCATTTAGTTCTGGTAATTCTTTTTCCTTAATTTCTTTGAGGGTAATAGTGAATAGTGCTGGTTGGCCAGCCAACTCTTCATTAGCGTAAGGATCTGGAAACTGTGCTGCAACTTCTTTGGTTTCCCCAGGATTCATTCCTACTACCCCAGCAACAAAACCAGGAATAAACTTATCTTCTTGTAATTCGATTTGAAAATCTGTTGCTTCTCCACCAGAAATTGGGGTAGGTTCGCCAGATTCATCTTTGACTTCGGTTAGTACACCTTTAAAGTCGGCTACTGCTACATCTCCTAATTGAGCAGGTCTTCCTTCTACAGGAATTAAGGTAGCCATTTGTTGACGTTTTTCGTCTAATATTTTGTCTACTTTGGTTGAATCATACTTGATTTCTTCAGCTTGTACTTGGAAACCAGTATATTTATTAATTATTACCTCTGGTTCTACGTCCACTGATGCGGCTACAGTTAAAGGCTGTCCTGGTTCGTAGTTGTTAATTAAATCATCAAAGGAAGATAGCAAACGTGGTTGGCCAATAGCGGCAATATCTTCCTGCTTAACCGCTTCTTCTACTATTTCTGGGATTAATTCTTCCAGTACAGATGCTTTAATGCGGCTCACACCAAGGCGCTGTAATAGTATTTGCCGGGGTACTTTGCCTCTGCGAAACCCAGGAATATTTACAGTACCACTTAATTTTTTAATGACCTGTTCGTATTTTTGTTTGGTAATTTCCGCTGTAATCTCTATGTCTAATCCAATTTGGCTTTTCTCAAGTTTTTCCTGGGTAACTTTCATGCTTTGTCTCTATCTTTTGGTATTTTGATCCTGAGAGTACACATAAGAAGCTATTCGCTGGGCTTCTGTAGTTGATATCTCATGATGGGGATTCAATTATGTCTGATTGCCATGATTAAATCCATATTTTGAGTTTGTACTCTTGAGCAAATATCCAGTGTACCGTAATAGCACAAGACTTCACACTTTTACTGCAATATCTTTACTAAGAACAGGGAACAGGGTGCAGGGTGCAGGGAACAGGGTGCAGGGTGCAGGGTGCAGGGAACAGGGTGCAGGGGAGAGAGTTTTTCCCAATCACCAATCACCTTTAGTAATTCGTAATTCGTAATTCGTAATTCGTAATTCGTAATTCGTAATTCGTAATTAAGAAATTTACCCAATCACCAATCACCAGTCACCAGTCACCAATCACCAATCACCAGTCACCAATCACTTTATGTAGCATTTTTATGGCTGTTTTTGAATCTGGAGGATGCTTGCTCTTTTGTGCAGATGTACGCTGAATATAGGACTAAGGCTTTGAATATGGTTAAATGCAGGTAAAATTTTCTCCGACTTCATCCAATTTGCTCAGTCTATGCTATCCTTTCAAAATAATAATCGATGGAGTATAATCGGATATTACTCAAAGTTTGACTAAAATAATAGACATTGATAATAGCCATCAATAACCAGAAAAACAAACTTACTTAAAATCGTCAATTATGCACAAAAGTAATCAGGGTGTTTTGTGTCAATTTAATGTGAAATATAGCCAATAAAAATTTATATTTTATGATGAGAGATAAATTTTATCTATAGTTAATGCAAGAAAGTTAATTTTGCCTAGCTTGTTGTAATTAGCTAATTGTGCGAATGTATCTCACTTCTTAGTTGAGAGTTTGTTGGGTAATGGTGTATAATATTGATCTGTACACAAATCAATAGATATTTTCAACTACAATCGAGAAACTCAGTGAGTTGACATAAGATAATTTCTCACAAAATTATAGAAATCTACTAAATGAGAAAAGCCACTATTAGTGGTTGAGATCATGAAATTATAAATACTCAGATTTGTACGGAAAAACGTTAATCATTTCTTATTAAGGAGTAGTCTAATTTGTCTAAATCCTATCGTGTAGCTATTTTGGGTGCAACTGGTGCTGTAGGAACAGAGTTGCTAGAGTTATTGGCAAGTCGTAATTTCCCCGTAGCTGAACTCAAATTATTAGCATCGGAAAAAAGTGCGGGAAAAACAATCAAGTTCAAAGGGGAAGAGTGTGTGATCGAAGCAGTTAGCGATCGCTCCTTTGAAAATATTGATATAGTTTTAGCCAGTGCGGGTGGAAGTACTTCCAAAACTTGGGCAAAAGTAGCTGTAGATCAAGGCGCAGTAGTAATAGATAACTCCAGTGCCTTCCGTATGAACCCAGATGTTCCTTTGGTAGTTCCAGAGGTAAATCCCGAAGCAGCAGCTAACCACAAAGGTATCATAGCCAATCCCAATTGTACCACTATTTTAATGACTTTGGCAGTATGGCCACTGCATCAAGTAAAACCAGTTAAAAGAATTATAGCTGCTACCTATCAGTCAGCTAGTGGTGCTGGTGCAAAGGCGATGGAAGAGGTGAAAACTCAAACCAATGCTATATTACAGGGACAGCAACCTGTAGCGGAAGTATTACCTTATCCTTTAGCTTTTAATCTATTTCCCCATAATTCACCCTTAACCGATTTGGGTTATTGTGAGGAAGAGATGAAAATGGTGAACGAGACGCGCAAGATTTTTGCTAATCAAGACATTAGAATTACAGCTACCTGTGTACGGGTTCCCGTACTACGCGCCCATTCAGAAGCAATTAATCTGGAATTTGATACACCTTTTAGTCCAGATGAAGCAAGGGCGATTTTAAGTAATGCTCCAGGAGTCAAACTGGTAGAAGATTGGCAGCAAAATTATTTTCCTATGCCTATAGATGCTAGTGGTAAAGACGAAGTTTTAGTCGGGAGAATTCGTCAGGATATTTCCCATTCCTGTAGTTTAGAACTATGGTTATGTGGTGATCAAATTCGTAAAGGTGCAGCTTTAAATGCTGTCCAAATTGCTGAGTTATTAGTAGAAAAAAGTTGGGTAATGGGTAAATAGGAGAAGCATAACTAGTTAGTAAACACCAATCACTAATAACTCAAGATTAAAGACCAATGACTAAGGAGAGAAAATAAGGGTGGGAGATTTTGGCACGATTATAACTGCTATGGTTACGCCTTTCGATGCTGAAGGTAATGTTAACTATGAAATTGCTGGTAAATTAGCCGCACATTTAGTTGAAAATGGGACAGATTCAATTGTAGTATGTGGAACAACAGGTGAATCTCCAACTTTAACTTGGGATGAAGAATACCAATTATTTGTTGAAGTATTGCAAGCTGTAGGTGGAAAGGCAAAAGTCATTGCTGGCTGTGGTTCTAACTCGACAAAAGAAGCAATTTCGGCTACCCAAAAAGCAGCGAAAATAGGATTGCATGGTTCTTTACAAGTTGTTCCTTACTATAATAAACCACCGCAATTGGGACTATATCACCACTTTTTGGCAATAGCAAAAGCTTGTCCTGAACTACCAATGTTGTTGTATAATATTCCTGGAAGGACTGGTAAAAACTTAAGTCCAGAAATAGTGGTAAAATTAGCACAGATAGAAAATATCTTGGGAATAAAAGAAGCAAGCGGTAGTATAGATCAAGCCAGTGAAATTCGTCGCTTGACACCACTTGATTTTGAAATTTACGCTGGAGATGACTCTCTTACTTTGCCTTTATTAGCTATTGGTGGAAAAGGTGTAGTAAGCGTTGCTTCCCATATAGTTGGCAACCAACTACAGCAAATGGTTTCTGCTTTTCATGCAGGAAAAGTTCAATTTGCCACAGAAATTCATCTACAACTATTTCCGTTGTTTAAAGCCTTATTTTTAAACACAAATCCCATTCCCGTGAAGCAAGCATTAAAATTACAAGGATGGGATGTTGGTTCAGTACGCCTACCTCTATGGGAAGAAGGTGAAAACTGTACACAGTTGGAAGCGGTAATGCAGGAATTAAATTTAGTCTAGGGATTAAGATGTGGTATGAAAATGAATCAAATTCTGAGTTTTCTAAATTACTTATAGATCAATTTTAATAATTGCTGCTAGATTACAATTTCAACATCTGTGCTAAAACTGAAAAATAACGTAATGATATAAAAATCATTGTCATAAAACGTTCAGTAAAAATTGTCAATTCATTTTTATTTATTCAGTTAAAAAGTAATGGATATATGAAGTCGAAATTGACTATCTATTAGTTCGCTTAAATAAGCATTTAATTATGTTTTGCATAGAAAAATCCTCACTGATTTAACAGACTAACAACTCACACAATATCAAGGAGAATATGGTTAGAAATCAAACGAATTCTGCCCTAAAAATTATTCCATTGGGCGGTTTACATGAAATCGGAAAAAACACCTGTGTATTTGAATATGAGGATGAAATTATCCTCCTAGATGCAGGTTTGGCTTTTCCCACTGAAACAATGCACGGTGTAAATATTGTGTTGCCTGACACAACATATTTACGGGAAAATCGTCATAAAATTAAGGGTATGATCGTTACTCATGGTCATGAGGATCATATTGGTGGGATTGCTTTTCACCTCAAACAATTTGACATTCCAGTAATTTATGGACCGAGACTAGCAATGGCCATGCTAGAGGGTAAACTGGAAGAAGCAGGAGTACGCGATCGCACAGAACTAAGAAGCGTCCTACCCCGTGATGTAGTCAGAATAGGTAAAGCTTTCTTTGTAGAATACATTCGCAACACCCACTCCATCGCTGATAGTTTTACAGTTGCTATTCACACCCCATTAGGTGTAGTTGTTCATACCGGGGACTTCAAGATTGACCACACCCCCGTTGATGGAGAAAGATTTGATTTACAACGTTTAGCAGAACATGGTGAAAAAGGCGTACTTTGTTTATTAAGTGATTCTACTAACGCCGAAGTTCCAGGATTTACACCATCGGAAAGTTCTGTATATCCCAACTTAGATAGGGTATTTTCCCAAGCTAAAGGGCGTTTATTTGTCACTACCTTTGCATCCAGTGTCCATCGGATCAATCTTGTCTTGCAATTAGCCAAAAAGCACGGTCGCACAGTCAGCGTGGTTGGTCGCTCCATGCTCAACTTAATTGCCCATGCTAGAAACTTAGGCTACATCAAATGTGATGATAGCCTCTTTCAACCCCTACATACCATCCGTGGTTTACCCGATGAAAAGGTACTGATTTTAACTACAGGTTCACAAGGGGAAAAAATGGCGGCTATGACCAGAATAGCGAACAAAGAACACCCCCACATTAAAATCCGGGAAGGTGATACAGTCGTCTTCTCCGCTAACCCCATTCCTGGTAACACCATAGCTGTAGTCAACACCATTGATAAATTGATGATTCAAGGCGCTCATGTTGTCTATGGTCGAGATAAAGGAGTACACGTTTCTGGCCACGGTTGTCAAGAAGAACAAAAGCTGATGATAGCTTTAACCCGTCCCAAGTTCTTCGTACCCTTCCACGGTGAACACCGGATGTTAGTTAAACATAGTGAAACTGCTCAGAAAATGGGTATTCCGCCAGAGAATATGGTAATTATTCAAAATGGGGACATGATCGAACTGACTGAAGAATCCATCGCTGTTGCGGGTAAAGTACCTTCAGGAATAGAATTGGTAGATACTACAAGTTCAGGAATGGTTAGCTCCAAAGTCTTGCATGAAAGACAACGCATGGCTTCAGAAGGACTAGCTACTATTGCAGCAGCTATTGGTTGGGATGGTAAACTGTTAGCAAAACCAGATATTCACTTACAAGGTGTAGTTACAAGTATTGAAAAGTCACTGATGCTGAAATGGTTACAGCAAAGAATAGAGGAAATTCTCAGTGTCCGTTGGTCAGAATTTGTGACTGGTAAGACACCCAATGATATAGATTGGGGTGGGGTGCAAGCAATGTTAGAAAAAGAATTAGCTCGTTCTCTGCGTAGGGAGTTGCAATGTCAACCCTCTGTAACATTGTTGTTGCAGTATCCAGATGAAGTACAAGTTAAAGCTCAAGCTCAAGCGGTTCAGGTTTCTGATGGTAGGAGAAGACGGACTCGTTCTACTGCGGTAGCATCTTAAAGATGTAAAGATTTATTTCATGTCAGGTGGGATACTTATCATATCTGTTGAGGCTGGTAATGGGTAATTGGTAGTTAATTATTTATCCAGCACTTATATCATTAGTAGATTCCCCTAATTTGATATTGTTTCACGCAAAGGCGCAAAGGAGCAAAGATTCCCAAGTGTCTTTGCGTTTTTTGGTCACAAGGTGTTCATTTTATGGCAGAAGGTAAGAGACTATAAGCATTAATGCCCCAGTAATATTCTTGTACTGTCATTTTGTTAAAAAAATCTCTTAATCTATCATAATGGCATAATTCATATTATATCCCACATTCCGCAGATGTGGGCAAAATAATTAATATTTTTGAAAAATCACAGAGATAAAAATTTAAAGTACCTAATTTTTCTGATTGAAGCTAACTTTATCTGTCCAAAAACAGAGAATATTACTATTTGTTAAGTTTGCTTTTTAGCTCTTTATTTTTTGTTTTGCTAACTAGTTCCTTTCTTATCGCTAGGTTTCGTTAGCTTAAATTTCTTTGACGAGGAATAGTCGTCTTATGTCTTTCAAAGTATTATCTTGTTTCGGTTCAGTGGTGTTGGCTGTGTTTGCCTCACCTCAATAAATATAGCTAATCTTTTTGGGTTTGTCAACTATTTTCTTACAATTTTCTATGTTCCGCTCTGGGTAAGGGTTTGAGTTTGATTTGGTTTCTGTCTTTAATTACTTTATCTATGATCTCCCTTAAATATAGGGAGAAGTACTTTTGATCATGGGTAATATATGGATTTTGAATATTTATAATGTTTTGATGGTTTAATGAGCTAGTTTTCAGGGGAATTTGAGCATGATTTCCAGTGATGGACTCTGAATATTATGTCTTTTCTTCATCGTCAGCAATCTTCTAACATTGAGTCTGTTGATTAACTAGTCCCCATTGCCTTGGAATTATTAATGCTTAACTTGCTTACGTATATTCGTATTCAAGCAATTAAATTTTCTGCACCAAATATCCACAACGATGCTCACCGTCAATTAACCAATGTGTCCTTTCTACACTACAATCTGGTAAAATTGCTGCAAACATCTCTAATTCATTCCCACACACACTGGGAAACGACTCTGCCACATTAGAAATCGCACAAGTGTGTTCCATAAACATAAATCTTTCATCCCCATGAATATCAGAATCAATGGGGTGAAACTCTGCCATAAATCCTTCTGCTTTTCTTATCTCTACTAAAGCAGCTACCCTTTCTTCTAAAGCGCCTTTACCAACCCTTTTGCGGTATTCCAGCGCTTTACGTTCCCACTGTTTTTGTAAAATCGTTTTAACTTGGTCTTTTCCTACCGTTTCTGCTAAGGTATCGAGCAACGAAACAGCAAACTCACCATAACCAGCACCAATACCGCTAACACTCTTTTGTAAATGTTCCCTACCCCTTTGACTTAAACGATATATATGTTGGGGTCTACCTGTACCTGTATTTTCCGGTATCGAATATATCACAAGTTCATCACCATCTAAGTCCTTTAAATGGCGACGAATAGCTTGGGGACTGACTTCTAGGATTTCCGCAAGTTCGAGAGCGGTAGCTTGCGTATGTTTTAAAAGAAACTCTAAAATATCCTGCTTAGTAGAGGACTGCTGGGTAGTAGCCATGTTAGTCCTAATAAAAATTTCAAAAAAGTTCAAAAAATTTGACTTAAACAACATTGTTGTTGTTAATCTATCGTACAATAGATTCAGATTAAACAACAAGCGAGTTGTTTTAATTCTCAAACCTATTCTAACAGCACTGTTGGCAATAGGTTCAAGAAACGGGATTTAGGATTATACAGCCCGTCGCCTATCCTTTAAAGAGAACACTAAAAAAACGATGAGCGCATCAGTCAAAACCTTAGTTAACCAACCTTATAAGTACGGTTTTGTCACCGATATCGAAACCGATACTATCCCTCGTGGGTTAAACGAAGATGTTATCCGCTTAATTTCCGCTAAAAAAGAAGAACCGGAATTTATGTTGGAATTTCGTTTGCGTGCGTACCGTCAATGGTTAAAGATGACAGAACCAACCTGGCCTCATGTCAACTATCCACCGATTGATTATCAAGATATCATTTATTATTCCGCGCCTAAACAAAAGAAAGAAAAACTCAATAGTTTGGATGAAGTTGATCCCACTTTATTGGAAACTTTTGAAAAGTTGGGTATTTCTCTATCTGAACAAAAACGTTTAGCAAATGTAGCTGTTGATGCGATTTTTGACAGTGTTTCTGTAGCAACTACATTTAAGGAAAAATTGGCAGAAGATGGAGTGATTTTCTGTTCCATTTCTGAAGCATTAAAAGAATATCCAGAATTAGTGAAAAAATATCTGGGTAGTGTTGTTCCTGTCGCTGATAATTATTTTGCAGCTTTAAATTCTGCTGTCTTTAGTGATGGTTCTTTTGTTTATATTCCTAAAGGCGTAAAATGCCCAATGGAATTATCAACTTATTTCCGTATTAATTCTGGTGATACTGGACAATTTGAAAGAACTTTGATTATTGCTGAAGATGATAGTTATGTTTCTTATTTAGAAGGTTGTACAGCACCAATGTACGACAGTAACCAGTTGCACGCTGCGATAGTAGAATTGGTGGCTTTAGATAATGCCGAAATCAAATATTCTACTGTGCAAAACTGGTACGCTGGTGATGAAAATGGTAAAGGTGGAATTTACAACTTTGTAACCAAGCGTGGTTTGTGTCAAGGTGTCAATTCTAAGATTTCTTGGACTCAAGTAGAGACTGGTTCAGCTATTACTTGGAAGTATCCTAGCTGTGTTTTAGTTGGTGATAATTCTGTGGGTGAGTTTTACTCGGTTGCATTAACAAATAATATGCAGCAAGCTGATACTGGAACTAAGATGATTCATATTGGGAAAAATACTCGCAGTACAATTATTTCTAAAGGTATTTCTGCTGGTAAATCTAGTAATAGTTATCGTGGTTTGGTGAAGGTTAATCCGACTGCGAAGGGAGCAAGAAATTATTCTCAATGTGATTCTATGTTAATTGGGGATAATGCTGAAGCTAATACTTTTCCTTATATTCAAGTTCAGAATAACACTGGTAAAGTGGAACATGAGGCTTCTACTTCTAAGATTGGTGAAGATCAATTGTTCTTTTTTGCTCAACGTGGAATTTCAGCGGAAGATGCTATTTCGATGATGATTAGTGGTTTCTGTAAGGATGTTTTTAATCAGTTACCGATGGAGTTTGCTGTTGAAGCTGATAAGTTGTTGAGTTTGAAGTTGGAAGGTAGTGTGGGTTAGTCTGTTTTCTTTGAGGTTTTTTGGAAACGAACCACGAAGGAACGAAGTAAGCGAAGAAAGAAGATAAGAAAGAGAGGATTTAGAAGATGATTGTTGAGAATAGTGATTTGATTTTGTCTGTTAAGAATTTGACTGCTGATGTTGATGGTAATCAAATTCTGAAGGGTTTGAATTTGGATGTTCGTGCTGGTGAAGTTCACGCGATTATGGGTCCAAATGGTTCTGGGAAGAGTACGTTTTCTAAGGTTTTGGCTGGACATCCTGCTTATGATGTGACTGGTGGTGAGATTGTTTTTCAAGGACAGAATCTTCTGGAAATGGAGGCTGAGGAAAGAGCTAGAAGTGGTGTATTTTTAGCTTTTCAATATCCTTTGGAAATTCCTGGGGTGAGCAATTTAGATTTTTTACGGGTTGCTTATAATTCTCGTCGCAAAGCTCAAGGTTTGGAAGAAATTGATACTTTCGATTTTGATGATTTGGTTGAGGAAAAGTTGGATGTTGTGAAAATGAATCCTGCTTTTCTAGAGCGGAGTGTAAATGAGGGTTTCTCCGGTGGTGAAAAGAAGCGGAATGAAATTCTGCAAATGGCAATTTTAGAACCTAAGTTGGCAATTTTGGATGAGACTGATTCTGGTTTAGATATTGATGCTTTGAAGATTGTTGCTAATGGAGTGAATCAATTAACTAGTCCTGAAAATGCGACAATTATGATTACTCACTATCAACGTCTTTTAGATTATATTGTCCCTGATTTTGTTCATGTGATGGCACAGGGAAGAATCATTAGGAGTGGTGGTAAGGAGTTAGCTTTAGAGTTAGAATCTCGCGGTTATGATTGGGTGTTGGAAGAAGCTTTAGGAGTAAGTGTGTAGTTATGACTATTGAAGCTAATGTAGAGACGTTTCATGAAACGTCTCTACTACCAAATTTGTTAGATAGAGATGCTTTTTTGACTGGTTTGGTAAATCAGGTTTCTGCATCTGAAAAAGACGGTTGGGTACAGCAAGTTAAGAATGATGCTGTCAAGTGGGTGCGTCATTCTGTTGTTCCTAATACTCGTGATGAGGAATGGCGTTTTACTGATTTATCTGCTCTCAAAGAGGTAACATTCAAGAATGTAGAGACGTTGCATACAATGTCTCTACAGGAAAATAATTTCGTATTATCTGAAGTTACTTACCGTTTGGTTTTTGTTAATGGTGTTTTGGCAGAAAATTTATCTAATACTGAAAATTTACCCGCTGGTTTAAAGGTTGGTAATTTAGATATTGTGGATGATAATGTTGCTCAGAAATATTTGGCACAGTCGGAAGGAACAAGGGATGTTTTTACTGCTTTAAATACTGCTGGTTTAAATGATGTAGCGGTGGTTTGGGTTGGTAAAAATGTCATCGTTGAAAATCCCATTCATCTAGTTTTTGTTTCTGTGAGTGGTGACTCAGCTACTATTTCTCAACCTCGCTGTTTGGTAATTGCTGAAAGTAACTCTCAAGTGAGTTTAATTGAAGAGTTTATTAACCACAGAGACACAGAGAACACAGAGGAGCAAGTTTACTTTAATAATAGTGTGACAGAAATTTGGGTCAATGAAAATGCTCAAGTTAGTCACAATAGAATTGTCTTAGAAAATGATGCTGCTTTTCACATTGGTAAAACTGCGGTAACACAAGCGAGATATAGTCGTTATAGCTGTAATGCAGTGACAGTTGGTGGTAAAATTTCCCGTCATAACTTGGAGATTTTGCAAACTGGAGAACAAACCGAAACCACATTGAATGGGTTAACTGTTATCGCTGATAAACAATTAGCAGATACTCACAGTGCCATATCCTTAAACCATCCTCATGGTACAACAAACCAACTTCATAAATGTATCATTAGCGATCGCGCTCATGGCGTTTTCAACGGTAAAGTTTTTGTACCCAAACCTGCACAATTAACCGATGCTGCACAATTAAACCGCAATTTATTATTATCACCAAAAGCGAGAATTGACACCAAACCCCAATTAGAAATTACCGCCGATAACGTTAAATGCGCTCACGGTGCAACCGTCAGTCAACTAGAAGACGATGAAATCTTTTACTTGCAAAGTCGAGGAATTAATGAAAACGACGCACGCAAACTATTAGTTAATGCTTTCGCAGCAGAAATTATCAACCTAATTTCTCTTCCCACCCTGCAAGAAAAACTAACAAAAACCGTCATCAACCTCACCAACAAATAACCAAAAACCCCACCCTGAAAAAGTGGGGAAACCCTCTCTGCGCCTCTGCGTCTCTGCGTGCAATTAACTCTTAAAAAACCTCTGCATAAATCACCAATAAACAATATCTCAAATTAACAAATATGACATTCACATCCATCAAAACCCTAGCAGAAAAAGTACGTTCAGACTTCCCCATCCTCAACGAAAAAGTCCACAACAAACCCCTAGTTTACCTCGACAACGCCGCCACATCTCAAAAACCAATCTCAGTATTAAACGCTTGGCGTGATTATTACCAACAATATAACTCAAACGTTCATCGTGGTGCACATTTTTTAAGCAACAAAGCCACCGATGCTTACGAAGCAGCAAGAGACAAAATAGCAAATTTCATCAACGCCAAATCTCGCCAAGAAATAGTATTTACCCGCAACGCCAGCGAAGCAATAAACCTCATTGCTTACAGCTGGGGAATGAACAATTTACAACCAGGAGATGAAATAATCCTCTCCGTAATGGAACATCATAGTAACATCGTTCCTTGGCAATTTGTCGCTCAAAAAACAGGCGCGATTTTAAAATTTGTCGAACTCACTCCAGAAGAAACCTTTGATTTAGAACAGTTTAAAAATCTGATCTCTGAAAAAACTAAACTTGTTTCTATCGTACATATTTCTAACACATTAGGCTGTATAAATCCTGTTAAAGAAATTGCCGAAATTGCTCATAGTTACGGAGCAAAATTTTTAATGGATGCTTGTCAAAGTGTCCCCCATACTCCTATCAATGCTCAAGAAATTGATTGTGATTGGTTAGTAGCTTCCGGTCATAAAATGTGCGCTCCCACAGGCATTGGCTTCTTGTATGGTAAATTAGAATTATTAGAAGCAATGCCACCATTTATGGGCGGTGGAGAAATGATTTCCGAAGTCTATTTAGACCATTCCACCTATACAGAATTACCCCATAAATTTGAAGCCGGTACACCTGCAATTGGAGAGGTGATCGCCCTGGGTGCTGCAATAGATTATCTTAGTGACATTGGTATGGATAAAATTCATGCCTATGAAGCCCAATTAACTGCCTATTTATTCGAGCAATTGGCCCAAATACCCCAAATCAGAATCTACGGGCCAAAACCCGATGCTCACGGCGAAGGTAGAGCCGCATTAGCAGCTTTTACAGCTTCCGAAGTCCACGCTAATGACTTAGCAACTTTATTAGATCAAGAAGGTGTGGCAATTCGTTCTGGACATCATTGTACTCAACCTTTACACCGTCATTTAGGGTTAGCTGGAACAGCAAGGGTGAGTTTATCTTTTTACAATACTCATGAGGAAATTGATGTTTTTGTTAAAGCTTTAAAAGAGACATTAGATTTCTTTGCTAGTGTGTTTGGAGAATAGGTAAATAATATTTTGGGTGGGAAAATCCCACCTTTAAAATTTAGGAGTTGCTGATTAAGCATATAATTATATTTCACGCAGAGGCGCAGAGTCGCAGAGAGTAAGAATCTAAATTTATGGAAAGAGGCAAAGATAATATTACTTTCTTTCGGAGACAATATTTATGTCTTACAGTGAATTTACTTTATATAAAGTTAGAAAATATTTTAATTTAACTATCTCTGATAAAGTTGATATTTTTGCATCTATTCCAGAAATTGAATGTCCAGCTTTATTAACAGAATTATTATCAGATAATCTCCCTTTAGCATTAGCAAGTAATACAGAAAAATCTCGCTCAGAGATGATAATTGCACCAATTTTAATTACAGTTAGAAAGTATTTAAAAAATCAAATTAGTTTATTTTCGGGAATTGATTTTACTGTAGATAGTGAAAAGGGATTAAATGGTAATTGTGATTTTCTGATTAGTCGTTCTCCCGAATTATTAATTGTTAATGCTCCCATTGTCACAATTGTAGAAGCAAAAAAAGAAAATCTTAATGCAGGTTTAGGACAATGTGTAGCAGAAATGATTGCTGCGAGAATGTTTAATGAACGTGAAGGTAATAATATTCAAACAATTTACGGAACTGTCACAACAGGTACTAACTGGAAGTTTTTAAAACTTATTGATCAAGTAGTAGAAATTGACTTGAGCGAATATTATATTAATAATATCGGTAAGATTTTAGGTATTTTATCTAGTATTGTGATGGAATAGGTATTGTATATGCTTCTCCAGTCAACCCCCGCAGAACAAAGAACAGTTTTACATAACGTTAGTTGGGATACCTTTGAAGCTTTGTTGAAAGATACAGGTGAAAAGAGGGGTTCTCGCTTTGCTTATGACTGCGGTACTTTAGAAATTATGACTCCACTGTTTGCACACGAAAACCCCAAAATTCAATTTGATAGATTGATATTTGCTTTAGTTGAAGAATTAGATACAGAACTAATAAGTGCTGGTTCTACAACTTTAAAACGGAAAATCCTGAAAAAAGGTATTGAACCAGATACTTGTTATTATATCCAAAATGAACCAACAATTAGAGGTCAAGGAACTTTAAATTTAGAAACTGATCCTCCCCCAGATTTAGCAATTGAAATTGATATTACTAGCAGTTCTGTCAACAAATTCAATATTTATGCTGCTTTGGGTGTGACTGAACTTTGGAGATATGATGGTAGTGTTTTGCAGTTCTATCAATTAGTAAAAAGTGAGTATCTGGAAATTCAATTTAGCGTTGCTTTTCCTTTAATTTCCGTTATTGATATGAATAAATTTATCCAACAAAGTAAAACTATGGGTGAAATTGCTTTGTTGAAGTCTTTTCGCGCTTGGGTGAGGGGGAAAATAGGAGAGATGGATAAATAAATTTTTAGACAATAAACATCTCCTAAAATGATGACCACAGCAAATATTTAAGTCATATATTCATATAAAATTATATATTAGTATATTCATATTATAGTTCAGATGATTCTGATAATCATATTTGAAATCCATAGTCAGACTAAACTTTTCGCTGATCAAATCAGCAATTATTGATAGATGATAAAATGTGAATGCAACAATGTATAATTTAACATTAAGAAATATATACCCTACAGTATCGTCTTGAATACCTGGATTATATTATCTTGTGGTGATGTAATTGTACTAATTGCAATCATCTAACCTGTGGTTATTAGCAGCCAAACTGTTGAAACCTTTGCCCATTTATTAACTAATCAAAAACTAAAACCATGTCTAAAAAAATGTTGGACAACCAAGCAGTACCATTTTTTGCCCGCTTCTTGGCTGATGAAAATCCCCAAGAAAAACCCGCAGAACCACAACCTGCACCTGCACCTGCACCTGCACCTGCACCCTTCCCAATCTGGACTTTAAAATGGCCTTCTGACTGGGAAGAGATTTAAACAATCATAAATACCATTATCTTTAAAAAGGTATAGGAATCTTGTTTGGATGTAAGCAGTTGTTAAGTAAATTAAGTATTTAACAGTTTGTTCACTAACCAAACAAGATTCTTGTTTATTTGGAAACATACCCAATTGATTCAGGACTTACGCAAAAACTAATTCAAATAATGTCATTGCGATGTAAGGAAACAATCTTCAACCCTAACTTTTCGTTAAAATGCCTAAGTCCTATGATTATTAGCTAACAATTCCTACAGAAGTTTTTTATACTCAAAATAATCAGTAATATTTTTAACTACAATCAAAAATTCTATAACTAGATTTGTAGTTGGCCGCGCAGTGTGTAAACAGACATGATATAAATACGTAAAACCCCAAAGGTAGTTTCTTATCTTTACTGATTTAACACATAATATCTCTACTACAATGTCTAACTCAGTTGTCAATGATCCAGGCAAAAAAAATCCTATCTCTATTTTCACCCAATTTTGGCAAGACCTTACAGTTGTTGCTCAACCTTATTGGTATCCTACCACTATCCAAGGTAGAGCATTTACAGATGTAATTCGCTCATGGGGAATGTTGTTTCTTCTCCTATTATTAATAGTTGGAACAGTATCTATGAGTGCGTTTAGTAGCTACTGGAATCGTTATGTCCTTGATATAGTTATTGAAGACAGAGATATTACTAAATATTTTAGTACCCTATGGGTTTCAACACTAGTAATTTTCATCACAGTTTTATTTGTAGGTTTTTCTAGATATGTCAGTAAAAAAATCTCTTTAGATTGGTATAAATGGTTAAATAATCATATTTTAGAGAAATATTTTACCAGTCGAGCTTATTATCAAATCAATTTTCGCTCCAGCCTTAAAAATCCAGATCAACGTATAGCCCAAGAGTTAGAACCAATTACAATCAATGCTTTGAGATTTTCCACAACTTTTCTGGAAAAAGTCTTAGAAATGTTGACTTTTTTAATTGTATTGTGGAGTATTTCTGTACAAATCACAATTTATTTAGTTGTATATACGGTTATAGGAAATATAATTGCCATTTATCTAACTCAGAAACTAAACGAAATTAATAAAAAAGACTTAGAATTTAAAGCTGACTTTAATTATTGTTTAACTCATGTCAGAAATCATGCCGAATCAATTGCTTTTTTTCAAGGAGAAGCAGAGGAAATTAATATAATTCAACGTAGATTTGAGAATGTCATCAAAAATTCTGAACACAGGCTGAATTGGGAAAGGGGACAGGATATTTTTAATAGAGCATATCAGTCAGCTATTACTTTATTTTCCATGTTCATTCTCACACCTTTATTTATTCAAGATCAAATTGATTATGGAGAAATCAGTCAAGCTAGTTTATGTTGTTTTTTCTTTTCTAATGCTTTAGGAGTATTAATTGCAGAATTTAGTGCTGTAGGCAGATTTTCTAGTTATGTTGAAAGATTAGCTAACTTTTCCGATACTTTATCTGAAGTTATTAGCAAAACCGAAAATTTGAGTACAATTAAAGTTAAAGAAGACCGCAAGATAGAATTTGAAAATCTGACCTTACAAACTCCTGATTATGAAAAAGTAATTGTTGAAGACTTATCAATTAGTGTGCCACCAGGTCAAGGTTTATTGATAGTTGGTCCAAGTGGAAGAGGGAAAAGTTCATTGTTGCGAGCTATTGCTGGTTTATGGAATTCTGGGAGTGGTATTTTAGTTAGACCAGCTTCAGAAGAAATACTCTTTCTTCCCCAACTTCCTTATATAATTTTGGGTACTTTGCGAGAACAATTACTTTATCCTCATACCAATAAAAAGATTAGTGATAGTCAACTAGAAGAAGTTTTAGAACAAGTAAATTTACAACATTTACTTAACCGTGTACAAGGTTTCAATAAAGAAGTTAATTGGGAAAATAATTTATCAATAGGAGAAAAACAACGCCTAGTTTTTGCTAGAATATTGATTTCTCATCCCAACTTTACTATTTTAGATGAAGCCACCAGCGCTTTAGATTTAACCAACGAGCAAAACCTATATCATCAATTACAAGCAACTAATACAACTTTTATCAGTGTAGGACATAGAGAAAGTTTATTTGCTTATCATCAATGGGTATTGGAACTAGCTGAAAATTCCGAATGGAGATTTTTATCTGTAGATGAATATAGACAAGAAAGGGAGTCTTTTAAGAAGACAAATAATAATCACAACCACCGGAACACGGTATCAAAAGTTGGACTTTCTCATCAAGAATTACAGTCACTGACTAACTATTCTTTATCCACAATTAAAGCTAAAGGTAGTGAAGGTAAAACAATTACAACCAAAGATGGTACTACCTACCGTTATGATAAAGATGCAGAAGTAGTCAAATGGCTCATATCTAATCAGTAAGTATTCAGATCATAGATAGATCCCCAACTACATCAATTAATTATTCAATCAATTTCTTTGTAGTAAATGGGGATTTTAAATACTGGTTTACAAGTGTTTTATCTACCTATTTAACTAGACACTTCTGTAACTTTCTTGGGCTTTTTCTTTTGTAAATCTTTAATATTAATAGCCGTTAACTCTTGGTTGAATAGGTAAAAACGTCCAGATACTATAGCTTGATAGCGTCCATCTTTGTTTTTCTTCACAGTAATCACAGCATTTTTGCGATTTTTAGAGCCTTTAAGGATGACAACTCCACCAAAATCAAAGCTACTTTTTAGAGTTAATCTATGACTATTTAGACTAGCTTGAACATTGAAACAATCATAATCTAGAAACTTTGCATCTCCACTAATCATGGCAGAATTACTGATTTTGCCATCTTTAGTTTTATTCAAGATTAATGTAGCACCGTGGAAAGCTAAAATACCAAAGTTGAAATCACCTATAGATTGGAATCCTTTTTGATTGAGGTTAATGTCTACCCCAGAGAATTTCCTCCCCAATACACTTACATCTCCAACACCAGCAATAGTTTTGTCAGTTAAATCAAGACTAAAACTAGGAACATCTATTTTAATAATATTTGCTAAATTCCAAGCGACGTTGTTAATAGTGACTGCTTGATGATTAAATGCTAAAGTACCAACACCTAAAGGTTGATCGAAAGCAGCAATTTCAGCATCTCCTGTTACTGTATTATCTACTAGGTTAATAGTTAGAACATCAATATCTAATGTTAAAAAATCAGCTAAATTCAATGATGTATTCTGGACAGAAATTCCAGTTTTTGTTAAGGAAAATCTACTACCTACGACCTGATTTCCGAAAATCAATATTTTCCCTGAACCACTACCAACACCGGTTTCTATATCTATATTCAAGTTATCTACATCAATACTAATCAGATTAGCAAAATTCAAATCAAAATCTTTAAAAATTGCATGACTAGGAGTAATTTGAAATTCGACTTTGGCAATTTCTTGATCAAAAATTTCAACTTGACCATCACCAGATAAGAATTTTTCAGTTGGTGTTACCTGTAAGGCTAAATCTAAACAATCATCATCTGTACCTCCTACTTTTACCACTCCTAAATCAATTTTTGGTACATTTAATGTGCCTTCAATTTGACTAAAAGATGAGTCACTTTGTAAAATTAAACTGGCTTTATGATCTCCCGCTGTGACTTTACCGTTAATTTCAAGTCCGGCGGAAATAGGTTGTCCAGCAATTTCAGTTTCAAAGGGAACAATCTTAATTAGTGGTTCAAATTTTCCATCTCCCTCTCTATCAATAGATTCAATGCTTAAGTCTAAAAATTTGTTGATAAAATCTAATGTTTGATCAACTAAATCAGTAGAAATATTCAATTTTGTTAACGCAAAACCAGATACTGGACCTTGCCATAAATCCACTAGACTAACTGGTTGATTGGTTGTTAACATTAATGCTAATTGATCAGGATCATTAGTATCCATCAGAAATGCTACATCAATGTTTATGGTGTCCCATTTTAAATCACCAATAAAACCAAGGTTATCAAAGTAAGGTGGTAAATAAGTACCTCCCCCTTGGAAACTAATATTCCGTAATTCTGTTCCTACTAAACCATAGGGTTGAGACCAAGTATTTTCTCCTTGTTCAGCAAAGAAAGCAGTTAAGGATTCAGGTTCAAGAGCTACAGCACCTGCAAGAATTAATGTGGGTTCATTTTCTTGGGTTAAATCATAACCTTGTAGTGCTAAATTACCTATGAGTTTAAAATTAGGTTCTAAATCTTGGCCGATATCTAAACTAATTAATAGGTTGGTAAAATTAGCATTAAAATCTTGTATAGAAATTAAATTAATTTCTTGTGGTATATCGCCTGTAAGACTCACTCCTCCTTCAGGATTGAAGCTAATTAAAACTCCTAAATCATCAATACCTAATTGGTTGTTGATAAATTCACTGAATTGTTGATTTAAATGACTAATTGTAATGTCACCGATGAAGTTATATCCTTGACGAACCTGGATTCTTCCCAGGTGATCATGAATCTCAATATAGTTATCGTTAGCAATAATTAATTCAGATTCTCGTAATTTTAAATCATTAATAATAGGAATATTGCTAGCGAAATCACTAAAATCTATATCATCAGATATCTGATATTTGACTATTCTAATGTCACCAAATGTTAGTTCTATTTCCTGATGATTTAGGTGATTCACTCCTCCTGTTAAACTTATTTTACTAATGCCATCATTGGTTAAAAATTCTAGTTTTGCTTTTGATATCTCTAATTCGGTTGTTCCAAAAATTTTGTTAATAAAATCGTTAAATAGTTCCTCTACATTGATAGATATTAATTGTGAATTCAGCTCTAAATTTAAAAATTTATCTAGGTCTATCTCAATGTCATCATCAAATTCTAAGTAAATTTTGGACTTTAATAAGACTAAGCTGACATCTTCCGATGACTCTAGTTTTACTTGTAAGAATTCTGGTAAATCAACTGCCAATATTTGACTAAATGAGTTAAGAATATCGGCTAATTTAACTTGATTAACAACTACTTGATAATTAACAGATTCAGTTTGCCAATTTTGGATGTGGATTTGGGGATGACTAATTTGATAATTTCCTAGTTCTGGATGAATATCTATTACTTCCAAACCTAAATTAAATTTATTGTTTAGGGATTGAATTGTCACTAATCCTGAATAAGTAACAGAAATTTTCTCTTCTTCTATCTGGATAATTTCTAATGGTGGTAAACTTTGATCTTCTGGGTCAGTAATTGAATTTTCCCAAGCTTCTGATAATGAATATTCTTGGGATTTTAAGTATAAAAATAAATCTTGCCAAGATTCAAAAGTATTATTTTCCATGAGTTGCACACCTTGAAATTTATTCAATCTTGATAATAAGCAGATTTGATCAGTAATTGATATAAATAATAATAAAAATTTACAAGTTTGAATAAGGTTGTTGCTATAAGAGACTTGAACACTCGGAAACAAATAAAAATATCTGTAGTTCTTAGTTCTTAGTTCTTATCTGTTCCCCGTTACCTTTTAAGAGTTCCCTTTACAAATATAAAATTTTTCTTGAAATCAGGAATATTTTATTTTTTGATTTCCTGACAAGGTGCAGCATTAGACTACGGTTTTTCAGTTCATGAATTTGTATGTGAATAGTTTAAATTGATGCAAAATTGACAAATCAAGTAACACGGTAAAACTAATTGCCAGTAATTTAGCATAGTCTGGCTAATCTGGACATAGAGCGATCGCTAATTAATTATGATTCCTATCTATTCATAAATTAGAAATATCTCTTTCTCTTTGCCATACTACCTTCGAATCACTAACTGCTGAAAGCTACTGTATAATTTCCAAGGGGCGCACGTTCCGCTCCCACAGATCAGTTAAAGGTGGATAAATGTCATTTAAACGGTTGGTTTTATTTGGATTAACGATATTAGCAATACTTTTTTCGGGTGCGTCTTTATTTGCTAGTTGGCAAAAACCACAGTTCCAAAGTCGCTTAGAACTTTCTCAAACTAATATTGTTCTCCAAGCCCAAGCTTGGCAACCTGAAGAGAACAGTGATGAAAATTTGATTGCTATACAACGAGCTATATTAGGTAATAAACCTTTAGAGAGTGCAGCAAAGCAATATCAACGAGCTTTGGAATCAGTCAAGACTAATTTAGATCAGACAGAAGCTGAACTAGAAAAATTGCGATCGCCAAATATCACTACGACTAACCCTTCTCAACCTGGAAATGATCCTTTAGCAGATCAAATCCCACTTCAATTAAAACAGGAACAACTAACAAAGTCTATCGGCAAACTGCAAACACTGGAAAATGAATTAAACCTACGTTGGGGAATTTTACAAACTCAACAGGGAGAAACATCTGCTGCTCTTGATACCTGGAGTCAAGTACAGACAAATTCAGAATCAAAACTAACAGCAACTGCCAGTGTTCTAGCTGGACTTTGGAATGAATCTCCTAGTTCCCAAGCAAATGCTCAACAACTAATTCAAGAAAATTTGGAAGGTTGGTTTCGCTTCACAGCTTTAAAACAGCTATACCAACTTCAACAAAATCAAACTGCTTTAGCTAACGTACAAACAGCACAACAAACCATTGCCATCAATTCTCTCTGGAAATTAGCAATCATTGCAATTATTCCCGGTATAACAGCATTTATTGGTGTCATTCTCCTCATAGCTTTAATTATCCAACTTTTACTCAAAGGTAAAGAATCCTTCTTAGCTACAAACGCTGATCAACCTTGGTCAACACCTTGGAATGTAGATATCATCATACAAGTATTTGTCCTGGGATTCTTATTAATGGGACAAGTATTTATACCTGAATTACTCAGTTTGATCCCCCTTCCCAAGTCTTCAGACAACATTCGTATTCAGGCTTTTTTAGTGTTGGTTAGTTATCTCATGGTGGCGTTGGGAGCTTTCCTCGTTCTGTATTTTTCCATCAAACGTTATTTTCCTCTCCCAGAAGACTGGTTTAAATTTCGTCTGTTCAGTAAATGGTTTTTATGGGGAATAGGAGGCTACTGTACCGCTTTACCAATAGTAGTAGTAGTTTCTCTTATAAATCAAAAATTATGGCAAGGACAAGGCGGTAGTAACCCATTGTTACAACTAGTTTTAGAAAGTCAAGATAATATAGCTTTGTTAATATTTTTCTTTACTGCTGCCGTAGCTGCACCATTTTTTGAAGAATTTCTATTCCGAGGTTTTTTATTACCCTCTTTAACTCGTTACGTTCCCGTTTCAGGCTCTATTTTCATTAGCAGTTTAATCTTTGCCACTGCCCACCTCAGCTTATCAGAAATACTACCACTTACAGCATTAGGAATAGTATTAGGAATAGTGTACACACGATCTCGAAATCTTCTTGCCCCTATGCTTCTCCATAGTTTGTGGAATAGTGGTACTCTATTAAGTCTGTTTATTTTAGGTAGCAGCAATAATTAAAACTAATAATTACGGATGCAAAAACCAAAAAGTTTTGATTAGATTAACTTAAATAAACCCTTCAGATTGTCAACCTATTCAGTCACGATCAAGTCTGTATTTTTGTAATGCTTTACATATAGATCAAAGCCCTTGTGATCTATGAATTTTATATAGAACTATACAGAATCGTAAACATTAGCACATTGTTAAGTTTTGTGTGTTTTGATTTGCATTAAATTCTCATATAGTCCGGAAATTACAGTCTATCTCTGTAAATAATGATATAGCTAATTTTGCTGAATATTATGGTTCTTCAGCACCTAATATTCAAAATCTAAACACATCATTTTCAGGAAGCTAACTATGTATAGGAAATTAATTATAATTTTCGATTGAAATTATAATTAATTGTTCTCTACTAATACTTCCCTCTTTCCAAATTGATGATTTAGCATGATAAATATCTAAGAATAAACATTACTAAATAACACTTACTGAAAGATCATGAAAACTGAATTAACTAACAACTTGAATAAATTCAATGTTTGAAACTCATAAAAAAGACAATGTGTGAAATTTGATAGCGTCTAAAGGCTGAAAAAAATTACATTTTTGTGGAAATTTAGAGATAGAAAAATAATTTTAGTTTTAATTATTCTCTTAAATACTTACTGATAAACCTACCCCAAACAATAACTTTTTCAATCAACCCTAAATATTAAAATAATTACATTCCAAATCAATTTAACTTTATAAAATTGTAGGCAAGGTGCTAAATACATTAATCAACAAAATTTAGACGTTTGAATATGATTATTTATCGTCTATTTTTCAATATTTTTAGTCATAAACCTGAACTTCATTAATACCAGAAATGCTAATTTTTTTTGGTATTTAGTTGATGCAAATTTATCAAAACCAAAATTATTACCAATACTTCCTTTTCTATAAAATTATGTTCAAGGAGCTATCAATACTCAAATTAATTATCCTGTAAAATTAATTAAGACTTGCTGAAAAAGTTTCTTAGTAAAGAAAGTTGAATATTTTCATAAGTATAAGTATGTGATATTCTATTTAACTTTACAACCATAACATTTATTTTGTCCAATTACTTATCTCGTACTGTTCTATTATTCAAAACTGTAAATATAGGAGTAAAACCATGAAAAAGATGAATAAATCTTATGCCACCAAACAACTTTTAGCAGGTTATTTTGGCATTATTATGGGTGGACTTGGACTACATAAATTCATTCTTGGATATGCCCCTGAAGGATTTATTATGTTAGTAATTTCTATTGTTGGTGGTTCTTTAACATATGGATTTACCTTAATATTAATGCAGCTAATAGGATTAATTGAAGGCATGATTTACCTCAATAAAAATCATGAAGAATTCGTACAAACATACTTTGTCAACAAACAAGGGTGGTTTTAGTAAGAAGCTGGAGAGAACTCGAGTCTAGACAGACAATTTTTTACCACAACTTGGGCAAAATATACTTAAAACCTCAAGTTTAAAACCACAGTGAGGGCAAAAACTAACTGGTGGTAGAGGTTGAATTTGTGTTTGACGTTCCAAAACTGCTTGATACTCTCCAGAGTCAGTGTTTAAATAAATCAAAAAACTAGTATTTTATAAAACTTTGCGAAAATTTATCAACTTCACCTTTGTGCAGAACTGTTCAGTTGTTGGTAAAGTTTTTGGACTTCTTGGATCGCTAGTCCGGTTACGCGTGCAACAATCTCAATCGGTAAGCCTTCTTGTAATGAATTGACAGCAATCTCTCGCTGCTTTCTAATTTCTGCTCTTGCCTCTGCTTCTTCCTGAATTGACCGATAAATGATTGATTCCTGCATGATGTCTCTCCGTACTAAGCTGTAAATCACATCCTGTTCTAATCTTAACCCAGCTAAAATTGCCGAGGCTGCCATCAAGTTCGCTTGTGTTGCTGTGTCTTCAAACTGATCTACAATTTCAGTCGCTTGGCGTAATGTCTCCGCCGGAGTTTCGGTTTTTCCTAATACCGCAAACGGCAGCAAACCAGGGTATTGGAGAAAGATAGAAATGGGCTGCTCCCACAGCCGGATCACATCAAACTCATGACGAGTGCGTTCCATGACATAGGCTGTTTCATAAACTAGTGGAGAAGTAGTTGGTTTCAAATAAATCACCACCTGTCGCATGGTCTTATCCTTATAAAGTCGTTTCCCTCGTATCCGATAATCTAACATCCGAAATGGTATCTCTTCTTTGGGTAATGTTTGAAACTCAATGTGAAGGATAGATTTCTCAGACTGAAGCAAAATCATCGCATCAGCACGAATGGGATCAAGCAGAAGTTCGGAGGGTTTAAGTTCAGTCATATCTACAGGTTCTCCTAAGAGCCAACTGGCAAAGTCAGAGGAGAAATTTTCAGCCAGGAATCGGCAAGTATCATCGTACATAGAAAAAATCAGAAAAAGATTGTAAGTCTGAAGATCACCATATTGGCGTTAGACGCATACTAAGTGGGAGCGATCGCCTAATATCAAGGAGAAAGCAACTATCAAACCGGTAAGTAGAACAGCCATAAAAGCGGCAAAACTACTATTTAAAAAATTAGTCAAGGTTCTAGACTGAGAATAGAGAAAACCCAAAATAGCAATGTCTATTGTTCGGGATTAAACGCAATTTCAAAATTATCGTAGCGAACTTAACAAAATCTCATGCAATTAGTTCCAGAAACTGAAAACATATCAGAAAACACTCCAATTATAGAGAAAATAATTTTAGATGTTGGAGGAATGAAGTGTGCCGGGTGTGTAAAAGCTGTTGAAAGACAACTTAGCCAAAATCCTCATATTAAAAATAGTTGTGTTAACTTAGCCACAGAAGTAGCAGTCGTGGAAGCTGAAGTTGGCACAGTAGATGCAGAGGAATTAGCACAAGCATTGACAGCTACAGGTTTTCCCTCCCAACCCCGCACAGCTAACAGCCAAGGTGATCACAACAAACTTGATCCCGAAGCTAAACAACGCCAGGAAATGCAGGAAGCGGTAAGACAGTTAATAATTGCCTTTGTCTTATTACTGTTTTCCGGCCTTGGCCATTTCGGCAATCATCTTCCAATTTTAAATAACATTTGGTTTCATTGTGGACTAGCAACAGTAGCCTTACTCATTCCCGGCCGTTCAATTATTAAAGATGGGTGGTTAGGTTGGCTCAGGGGTGCGCCCAACATGAATACCTTGGTAAGTTTGGGAACACTCACCGCTTACACTGCTAGTTTAGTCGCATTGTTATTTCCCCAGATGGGTTGGGAATGCTTCTTTGATGAACCAGTGATGATGCTAGGTTTTATTCTGTTGGGAAGAACTTTGGAAAAACAAGCCAGAGGGAAAGCCGCATCAGCATTTCGGCAATTATTGGCACTACAACCACAGATAGCTAAATTAATTGTTAACCCAGACTCTGAGAAATACATTGCTGGGGCAAATATTATTGAAATACCTGCTCAACAGGTGAAAGTTGGAGAATGGTTACAGGTTTTACCGGGGGATAAAATTCCCGTAGATGGAGAAGTCAGGTTTGGGCAAACCACCGTAGATGAGTCCATGTTAACTGGGGAATCAGTACCAGTGATCAAACAATCAGGGGATAATGTCACCGCAGGTACAATTAACCAATCTGGGGCGATCGCTATTCAAGCTACTAGAACTGGAAACGATACCACATTAGCCCACATTGTAGCTTTGGTAGAAACAGCCCAAACTCGGAAAGCACCAGTGCAGAAATTAGCGGATACAGTAGCTGGTTATTTTACCTATGGAGTAATCACTGCATCTTTATTCACATTTCTATTTTGGTACTTCTTGGGAACTCATATTTGGCCAGAGGTAAATATTTCCAGCGGTATGGAAATGATCAGCCCTGGAGTACATCAGCTAGTCGAAAACACACAATATTCAGGACTATTAATTAGTTTAAAATTAGCGATCGCTGTTATGGTAGTAGCCTGTCCCTGTGCATTAGGACTAGCCACACCCACCGCTATTCTAGTTGGTACTGGACTAGGTGCAAAAAAAGGTTTATTGATCAAAGGCGGAGATGTATTAGAAAAAGTCCACCAGTTAAATACCATTGTATTTGATAAAACTGGCACTCTCACCACAGGTAAACCCCAAATTACAGACTGTGTGTCATTGACAGACATAGACAAATCAGCACTTTTACAACTAGCAGCCGCCGTAGAAAGTGGTACTTATCACCCCCTAGCTACAGCCATTAACCAAGCAGCCACAGCCCAAAATCTCTCCATTCCCAACGCAGAACAGTTTCACACAGAACCAGGAATGGGAGTATCTGCTATAGTAGATGAAAAAACCATCCTGTTAGGAAATAGAGAATGGTTAAACTGGCACGGAATTACAATTACTGATACAGTTCAAGCCCAGATAGAAACATTAGCCACCGCAGGTAAAACAGTTATTAGTGTTGCCATTGAAAATTCTTTAGCAGGTTTAATAGCTGTCAGCGACACCCTCAGAACAGAAGCCAAAGCAACAGTAGAACAATTACAAAAAATGGGCTTACAAGTCATAATATTAAGTGGTGACAGACCAGAAGCAGTCAATGCGATCGCCCAACAATTAGGACTAGAAGCAACCAACGTCATAGCAGGTATACCTCCAGCCCAAAAAGCCAGTGCCATTCAATCTTTACAAACATCAACAAACAAGACAACTTCATCCATCGTTGCTATGGTGGGAGATGGTATCAATGATGCACCAGCACTATCTCAAGCCGATGTAGGAATAGCTTTACATTCTGGAACAGACATAGCAATGGAAACCGCGGAAATCATCTTAATGCGTGACTCACTCAGCGATGTAGTTGCATCCATTCAACTGAGTCGTGCCACTTTTCAAAAAATACGTCAAAACTTATTTTGGGCTTTTGCTTATAATACTATCGGTATTCCCTTAGCAGCAGGGGTTTTACTACCTTATTTTAACTTTGTTCTCAGCCCATCTAATGCTGCTGCTCTTATGGCTTTTAGCTCAGTTAGTGTGGTAACAAACTCGATTTTATTGCGAAATTTTACTCATCAGCAGTAAAATCTTAAGACAAAAGGCTGAAAACTTGTGAGGTTAAGTTTTTCACCATAGGGTAAAAACTTAACTGTCCTTTAGGAAAGGGATAAAAGCCAATTTAGGGCGAAAACCTCACGTAATTCACTTTTTATCTGGACATTACGTAGAATAGCGTAAAAAATATATGACCTCCTAGTTTATGAGTAAGATACAACCTATAATATAAGTATTCAGCCATAGACAATCAGAAATTAGGTTGTTCACAGATATTAACTTGATTATCTACTTGTCTATTAAATAAAGAAGGCTGGCTGAATAAATCAAAAACTTTAGATAAATCAAAGATTGGAGGCTAACAAAAAAGCAAGAAAGTGCAATGTTTTTCCAGGATATATTCCAAAAATGGTGGATTTTAGTTTTCATTAATTCTAGAATTTGTTACCAACACATAACTAAATTTTTTCCCATGAATACAAGGGAAAACCCATTCAGCAAACCCTAAAAATTTTAATTTTGATCTCTGAATCCTTACCAAGAAGTTACCACTTTTGATCAAAAGTGTAGCTCAAACTAGTCAAAAATTAGTTGTTAAAGCTAAATTACAAACTGTCAGGGTTAGGCATAGTGAATATACTAAAACATCTACTCTTATCCAATTTAATAATATTTAATTTTCCAGCTTATTAAATTGACTTTCACGAAACTTCTCTGAAACATGATGAAAAATTATAGCAAGCAACTTATTCTATCTGAAAATCAAAGTTCAACAAATTTGAGTAACCATCTTTCAATGCCAGCTGAACTGAATGAAAACCATCTCCTTATTATTGAAGATGATCAAGGTAGGACAGAACGTCCTTTGATTAATCCTGCCTATTCTATCGGCAGAGATAAAAAATGTGACATTCGTCTTTTTTCACAGTTTGTTTCCCGTCACCATGCAACTTTAGTCAGATTACCACGCAAAAATAGTACACTAGGTTTCTATTACCGTATTATTGATGGTGATCCCAAAGGAAAACCTAGTTCTAATGGTCTGATGATCAATGGACGTAAAGTAGCATCTCATGACCTAAGAAACGAAGACGAAATCATCTTTGGACCTCATGTTCGTGCTATTTACTATCTGTTGAAAAATTCCCAACCATTAGCACAAACAGATGCTAGTGAATACGATATTACTTTAATTAATCCCGGCCGGATGATTGAGGACGAAGAAGATTTTTAAAAATATAGTGTTTTCAGCATTCAGCAGTCAGAATGATGTTATCAAATTCTACCTATTACTGCCAGCTTTGCTTGTATGAAAGTGAGGGTTTACTGTTGAATGCTTAACTTATATTTCTTCTGGCAATACTCCCCACCCTCTAAGGGTAAAGATTCTGGGATTAAACAGTAGTTGCTAGGATAGCAAACTCACATTGCCTAACCCAATGTTGAACAAGGTTAACAACTGAATTAAAACATCTATCTAAATCTAGTCAGCAAATGGATATATCACCTAATCAATCATCAACTCAATTTTTAACACCGGATGAATCTGCACAAGTTGATGCAGCTTTACTAACTTCCCCTGAAAAGTTTTTAACTAGGTTAACAATATCTTCCTTGCGGATTTTACAACATATTGCTCAAGAATATGATGTACCTATTGAGGAATTGACAGCCAAGCAAATTATCAATTGGTTTGAAATTGACGGGAAAATTAGGAAAGAAGAGGGAGTTGAGCAGGCGTTTTTGAAGTGGTAAGGAGTTGCTTTATTCACTCGATCAAGAAATTAAAGTGAATGGAATAAGTATAATCAGTGTAAAAAATTAACGTATTTTCACCGCTGTACCAGTAGCCGTGATTAACAACAACACTCCAGACTGATCTACGTTGATTGTACCTGTATCAACTTCAATTCCAATTACTGCATCTGCTCCTAACCTTTGTGCCCTTCGTTCTAATTCTTCCAATGCCTTTCTCTGTCCTTCTTCAAACAGACGTTCATAACTACCTGTTCTGCCGCCCACTATATCACGAAGACTAGCAAAAAAGTCTCTCAAAAAATTACTGCCATAGACAATTTCAGCTGTGACAATACCTAAGTAGGAATCAATAATAGCGCCTTGGATTACGTCTGTTGTACTTAGAAGCATTTTTACCTAAAATACAGTAAATAACTTGATATTTTTCCTTGCATTTTCTGAGCATAGATTGCTAGAATTTTAGGAACTTTTTAGATTGTTTTCAATCATAGTAATTTGACGCTACCATAAGTTGAACTAAAAATAGTACCCATAAGAAAGTTATGATTGATTATGGACAGTGTAAACACTAGGATTTTAAGTCAAGATATATACTTTTATCTTTATGATTGGGGAACTCAAACAGAATAAATTATTCAATATCTGGTATCTAAGTAACTTTTTATCCCCCTGCTACCTTGCATATGAATGATGTCTCGCTACGCTATCACAACGATGGCTTATTTTTTCTATAGATCCAATAGGAAGACATACAGTTTTCAAAGCTAACAACTTTTGTTTTAATGTATGAACAAAAAACTTGACTAAAACTTATTTAAGGAATTGACGATTTATGTTGTACAAACACACATCATTTTTAGTAGCTATTCTTTTGTTAGGAAGTTCAATGGCAGCAACTCCTGTGGTGGCTCAAAATTCAGACACCTTAGTGGTACAAGGCATAAATCCCCGTTTAAAAGAACTTTTAGAACAAGGGAGAAGATTAGTAGATGCAGGAGAATATAACAGGGCGATCGCAGTTTACCAAGAAGCGGGAAAATTAGCTCCTAGAAATGCCAAAATTCATTCTGGAATTGGTTACTTATACGCTCAACAAAGTAATTTCAGATTAGCCCTAGCTTCATATCGTCGAGCGATCGCTCTTGATGGTAACAACAGTGATTTTTACTATGCGCTGGGTTACATTAAAGGTAACTTAGGAGACACCAAAGGAGCAAAAGAAGCTTACCGTCGTTCTATTCAACTCAACCGTGGTAACTTTAACGCTTACTTAGGTTTAGGTGTAACCCAAACAAATCTTGGAGATTATGAAGCAGCAATGTGGGCTTATGAGGAAGCAGTTAAGCTAAATCGTAATAGCCCAAGAGTCTATGAGTTAATGGGTGCAATGTTCAAAATCAAAAGACAAACCCAACAAGCTAGTAATGTATTAAGAAAAGCTCTAAGTTTGTATCGTAATGGTAATGATTCAGAAGGGATAAATAGAGTAGAAAATATGCTCAGAGAAATTGGTGGTTAATATAGTGGATAACAGAGCATAACCAATTGACAAATTTGCATGATTGCTAGAAAAGTGATTGGTAATTGGTGACTGGGAATCTGAATTTAAAACGGCTTCATACCCTTTACCTGTAAATTTTTATCTTTATTCAGCAAGCCCTAACTAGTGGTAAAAATAGATCATAGGCTCTGATGAAAAACTAAAATCATGAATGCTCAAGTAGTAGAAAATCAGCAAAATTTGTCATGGTATTTTTGGCCTGTTTTACCTCTATATCCCTACGGCAAAAGAAAGACTTTATGCCGAGAAATTATCAAAGATACTCTTTGGGTTTTTGATCAATTACAAGGTATTTTATATACTGTTGTACCAATTCGTATGAGCATAATCAAGCTACAGGAAGGCGGACTTTTAGTATATGCACCTGTAGCACCTACCCCAGAATGTATCCATATAATTCAGGAACTAGTAGCAAAATATGGTGAAGTTAAATACATTATTTTACCTACCAGTTCTGGTTTAGAACATAAAATATTTATTGGACCTTTTGCTAAACAATTTCCCCAGGCTTTAGTTTATGTTGCGCCTCGTCAGTGGAGTTTCCCATTTAATTTACCTCTGAGTTGGTTAGGTTTTCCGGCAAAACGCACTTTATTTTTATCAGTAAACAATCAAAATAACCCTTTTGGTGATGAGTTCAAATATGCAGTTTTAGATATTAATTTAGGTCAGGGTTCTTTTCAGGAAGTTGCCTTATTACATAAACCATCTCAGACTTTATTTTTAACAGATACCATAGTTTCTATTAATGAACAACCACCAGAAATTTTACAAATAGATCCTTATCCTTTACTATTTCATGCTAGAGAAAATGCCCAACAAAAAATTATAGATAGTGCTGATAACCGTCTTTGTGGTTGGCAAAGAATAGCCTTATTTGCTATTTATTTTCGTCCTAGTGCTGTAAAAATTGCTGACTTTGGGGAAATGTGGAAGGATGCAAAAAAAGCACCTGATCGTTCCTCTCAAGCTTACTTTGGTTTTTTTCCTTTTCAATGGGATGAAAATTGGCAAGATACTTTTACAGTATTATCTAGTAATGGTCGTCCTTTTGTTGCCCCGATTTTACAAGTTTTAATTCTTCCCCAAGCACCAAGCAAAGTCATAGAATGGGCTGATAAAATTGCCACTTGGGATTTTAAACAAATTATTTCTTGTCATTTTGATGCTCCAATTCAAACAACACCTCAGCAGTTTCGGCAAGCATTTAGTTTTTTAGAAAAAGATCCCCAAATGATTGATCACCAACCTTTATTAAAGGAAGATTTGCGTTTTATTCAAGAATTAGAAGCGAATTTATTAAAGCTTGGTATTGCTACACCAACTAGAGAAAAAGTTTGATCTTCAGTTATCAGTTATCAGTTATCAGTTATCAGTTGTCAGTTGTCAGTTATCAGTTATCAGTTATCAGTTATCAGTTATCAGTTATTGCTGTTTACTGTTTACTGTTTACTGTTTGCTGTTCACTGTTTACTGTTTACCAGTCATAGCAGCAATAGGCATTCTCCAACCAGTGCCAAAAGCACGATCTGTAATTTTCAATCCTGGGGGTGCTTGACGGCGTTTAAACTCTGCCACAGAAACCAGTTTAAAAACCTTATTGACTGTTTCTTGATCATGACCTGATTTAACTATTTCTGCTACTGATTGGTGTTTATTAATTAACCGTTCTAAAATATCATCTAAGATATCATAGGCTGGTAAAGAATCTTGATCTACTTGTCCCGGTTTTAACTCTGCACTTGGGGCTTTTGTTAGAATATTTTCAGGAATAATTTCTGTTTGACTATGGGAATTTAACCAATTACAAAGAGAATAAACACGGGTTTTTGGTACATCTGCAATTACAGCTAAACCACCATTCATATCGCCATAAAGTGTACAATAACCAACTGCCATTTCGGATTTATTCCCAGTTGATAAAAGTAAGTGGCCAAATTTATTTGATATACCCATTAATAAAGTACCACGAATGCGGGATTGAATGTTTTCCTCTGCTACACCGAATTGTGTTTCTATAAATAATTCAGATAATGTATGATCAAAACTTTGCATTAATTCTCCAATAGGTAAAATTTGGGATTTAATCCCTAAATTCTCCACTAATTTTAAAGCATCACTCAAGGAATGTTCAGAACTATAGGGAGAAGGCATTAATATACCTAAAACATTATCTTTACCCAATGCAGTTGTAGCAATAGCAGCAACTAAAGCTGAATCTATACCGCCACTTAAACCAATCACAACTTGGGAAAAATGACATTTATTTAGATAATCTTTTACCCCTAAAACCAAAGCTTGCCAAACTTCTTCATCATCAGATTCATAATGAGGGGAAATAACATTTAATTGTAAATCTCTATTTTCTGGATCAAATTCAACTACTATAAAATCAGGTTGAAAACCCTGAGCGCGGGCAGTAATTTCACCTTGGTTATTGATAGCAAAACTGCGGCCATCAAAAATTAAATCATCATTACCACCAACTTGATTAGTATAAATGATTGGTTGTTTAAAGTGAGCCGCACTATGTTTTAACATGGCTTCTCTTAATTGTTGTTTACCAACGGTATAGGGAGAAGCCGACAAATTGATAATTAAATCAACACCTAAAATAGATAAGTCAGCAATAGGATTAACTGCATAGTTTCGTTTACCCCAAAATTCCTCATCATTCCATAAGTCTTCACAAATAGTTACACCAATATTAATACCATCTAGTTGAAAATAATTCGCTTGTAAACCTGGTTCAAAATAACGATTTTCATCAAATACATCATAAGTTGGTAATAGTCGCTTATGAAAATATTGTTGAATTTTGCCATTTTCTAACCAAGCAATACTGTTAAATAAACTTTTGCCACCAATAATAACTGCTTCTTTATTTTTGGTTACAGTTCCTACCAAAACAGCTAAATTAGGGGGTAAATCTTGAGCTAGTTTTTGCAATATCTGATCCATTGCTTGAATAAAACTAGGATTCAATAATAAATCCCGTGGTGGATAACCACATAAAGAAAGTTCTGGTGTTAATAATAAACGTACATCTGCGGCTGCTGATTTTTTAGCATTCTCTAATATTTTTTGAGCATTTCCTATTAAGTCACCGATGAGGGGATTCAATTGAGCAATGGCAATTTTCATAGTTGTAATTGGTATGTATTTGAGAGATAAATTTGATTTTCTAGCTTTTCTATTATTTCTAACCTATCACTTATCACCTAAATTAAATAAAAACCAAAGGTTTATCTTGAAATGGTGCAAATGCTTCTGCATTAAATTTATATAAACTGGCAGGGCGACCTGCACCTCTTGATACTTTGATGCCAGTATCAGATAAAAAGCCAAGTTTTAATAAACGCGCTCGAAAGTTAGAATAATCAGAAAAATTTTCTCCTAAAACTGTTACATATAATTGATATAAGTCATTCAGAGTGAAAGTTTCAGGTAAGACATCAAATGCGACAGGACTGTATTCTAATTTGTTTTTTAATCTTCTGTGTCCATAGGTAATAATTTCACTGTGATCAAATGCTAATTGAGGTATTTCTTTGACAGGATACCAGGCAATACCAGCAACTTTATCGGCAATTAATTCGGCTTCTTCAAATCTTACTAAGGCAAAATAACTAACTGATAAATAACGGACTCCGTAGCTATCAATTTTTTCTCTGGGGTCACGGTTAGGGCCACCAAAAGTATAAAGTTGTTCCAGATAAAGGTTATTGGCCTTAATTTTTTCTGACATAATACGATCAGCTGCATCTTCTAAAGATTCCCCTTGACGAACTAAAGTCCCAGGAAGACTCCAAGAGTTTAAAAATGGCTCTTGTTGTCGCATGACTAATAATACTAACAGCCGATTTTGGGCTGTATCTACTGAAAAAATAACGTTGTCAACACCAACTTTAAAATCAGCTAAAGGTTGTTGATTTTGAGTATTGGGTGTTTTTTTATGGTTATGTTCTGGCATTTAAACGTACAAATGCTCCCGATGAATATAATCAATTACTGGTGGTGTGAGGGTTGCCATGTTTTTTTGCTCTCGAAAAGTTGTGGAAGAAACATCTAAACCCATAAAGTTAGCGATCGCTATTTTCCCTCCTAAATTCCTGACTGTGTTTAAACTTAAATCATCTATTGGATAGCCTGGACGGGGAATTATTAATAGTTTCACTTGGTTGAGTAAATTTTCGATATGATACCATTTAGTTAATTGACCTATTAAATCTGAGCCGATTACTAAAGTATATGCAATATTTGCCCCCCATACTGTTTTAGCTTTTTCTACAGTTTCTAATGTCCGCAGGTTGCTTATTTCTTGTTCTAAACTAATATTATTATCTGTAGATTCTATATCAGAAATCAGCAGTTCTAACATCGCAGCACGGTGTTTTAAAGATGTTTTTTGATTTTTAAACGGATTATCTACTGCCCAAACTGCTACCCAGTCAAAACTTTGAGATAGACATTTAATAATTTTTTTATGTCCCGCAGTTGGCGGATCTGCACTTGTACCAAATAATGCAATGTTTTTCATTTTTAGTCTTATTTCTATTTTCAAAAATAACTACTCTATTCGTTTCTGAGTTTCTTGATGCAAATTTTTTAACTTTTCGGAAATTTCTAAATAGGGAGGAACTGGATGTTCTAATGTACTAACTTCTGCTGGCAAACTAGCTACAGATGTTGCTGTCCTTTGTCTAATTTTAGTTAAGTTTTCCGATGGTTTAATTTGTTGGCCTTGTTTCATTACTAATTCTAATAAAGGTTCTTGATCATAGTAATTTTCCGTGATTAAAGCTAATTTATCATGTTGTAACTTCCCTGAACCATAAGACCGAAAAATCTGTTTTTTACCAGGATAAGTTAACTTACCATTAGACATTTTCATCACAGGGATACCATCAATATCAACAAGTTTATAAACTCCACTTACGGGCGAACCTGTAACTAATTTTGTGCCTAAACCATAGCCATCAATTTCTGCACCTTGAGTTTTCAGTTTTTGTATTTCCCATTCATCTAAATCACCACTGGCAAAAATTGCTACTTCTGGTAAGAGCGATCGCACTTGTTTTGATAAACTCACTAAATCACCTGAATCTAAACGTACACCCTTTAATTTTATTTCTCCATTGTTTACCTTCTCAGCCAATTTTTTTGCCGCATTCAAAGTATCATATGTATCTATCAACAAAGGCGCACCTGGAAAATATTCATGGAAAGCTCTAAAAGCTTGTTCTTCACTTCCTTCTAGGGCCGATAATGCCATAACTAAGGCGTGAGCCATTGTACCACTTGGTTTCTGATTTAGCTGTAATGCTGCTAACACATTGGAAGTTGCATCTAAACCAGCGGCCAAAGCTGCTCTAGCAGCCCATAATGAGGCTTGAGGACTAAAAGCTCTACGTGTGCCAAACTCTAATAATATCGCTTTGTCTCCAGCAATATTACGTATTCTTGCAGATTTAGTAGCTATGAGAGTTTGATAGTTAATTGTATTGAGTATATAAGTTTCTACTATTTGTGCCTGCCATAAAGGAGCTTCCACTCGCAATATTGGTTCATTTGCAAATACAACTGTACCTTCTGCAATAGCCCATACATCACCAGTAAATACACCCTCTGATAATAATGACCAAAAAGAATCAGGTGCATGATTAAAAATTCCAGTTTCCTTTAAAGCTAGTATTTGGTTAGCATGAAAACGAAACTGCGATAAGTATTCTAAAACTTGAGCTAACCCCATTGCAATTAAATAGCCAAAACCTTTAGGCAAGCGCCTAACAAACATTTCAAAACTGGCTTTTTTGTGTTCTATTCCTTCACCTGTGTAACAAGCAGCCATAGTTAATTGATATAAGTCAGTCAGCAAGCTATAGTTTTCAGGACTGATATTTAATTCTGGGTTTTGGCCGCCGTCTTTGCTATCTTTCATATCTGCAAGAGTTTTCATTGGAGAGCATCATAGCCAAAGTGTTTATCCTATTATGGTAATTTCTACCATAATCAATGTCAAGTAGTGGCAGAATAATGGCTCAAAGCATTATAAAATAGCATTTTTTGTGTTGAAAATATTTGATTTTAAGTTTCTTAATAGTATGGTTTAGCAATACAATGAATAGTTATACAAGCCCAAATTTTATATTAGACATCTGGTGAAAATTAAATTTGCGTGACGTGAAACCCTTGTAGAGACGTTGCATGCAACGTCTCTACTGACATTTTGCAACTCCTATCTTCCTCCTCTGCGATCTCTGCCTGCGCCTCTGCGGTTAACTTCCTAATAAACTTAGTACATCTTTACACATAGTATTAAGAGCAATAGACATTTAATTGATCAAAAGTTACAATTATAATTAATAGCGATAGTTTCTATGAACAAATTAATTAAGTATTGCAAACATATTTGAACATAAATTTCACAAAATTGCAATATTTTGCAAAAATAAACAGCCAACAAATATCAGCAGTAGAGTTATAAATATCTCAGATCAAGAGCATAAAAAAAGGAGTCGAAATTATTATGATGATCTCCAAAATGTTTGTTAACATGATCCAATTTATTTCTGAAGCCTTCATGCGGATTTTTACACCAGCAGATGATGCTTACCCTGTAGTTGGATTTCAGCCTTTTACTGGTGTTCCCTATAAAAAACGTCATGCAGCTTATTGGTAGATTTCCATGAGTTTAATCAGCATTCAGTTGTAATTAATTTAGTTGATTATTGACAGCAAATCTGAATGCTGGTCACTTATTTAATAACCAAAACTATCAGCACTAATAGGAAAAGCATAATCAGAAAATAGTAAGTCTTCCTTATGCTCATCGTTAGTTTCTAAATCGAGAACTTGAATAACTTTTTGATAAATATATTCTGCTTCTTGAGGAGAATCTCCTATACTTGTTAATCCTAATTTGCCAAATTGAGATAGACAACCCATGAGATGAAATACTGTTCCAGTTTCTGTGCCAGTATCAAAATGCAACCTATGATGGGCGATAATATCCATTAAATCATTAGGTAATAATCCTCGATATTGATCATGTTGTAAGTTATCTGTGGCAATGTAATATTTTGGTTTTCCTTGCAAACTGTAAAATAAACCTGTAGATAGATCATAATCTCCATTAGTTAATAATTTAAGAGTCATAAATGGGTGAGTAGTTCCACCTTTACGTAAGTTAATTTCTATTGCTTTAATATCCCATTGACCATTACCTTGATCAACTGTAACAAAATCTACACCATACCTTTCTAAAGTACCTTTTTCTGCTAATTTTTTACCTACTTGTAAGCCTAATTCCTGTAACTTGAGTCTGTAATTTTCATTAGCAGGAAAACGACAACCAAGATAAATTTGACCATCAGGGCCACCCAGAATTTGGTCGTGGGTAGAGAGAATTTCTACATTGCCATCAGGTGTAATACGTCCTTGTACACTGGGAGAATGTTTAATTTCCCCTTCTATAAAAGATTCTACAATTGCTCCTAATTCAGGAATACGCTGGGAAAAGTTAGCCCAGGTTTCTTGTGTAGCTTGAAAGCGCAAATTTTCAAAGCGATTGCTAATAGCTAATACTCTTTGATTATGATCAATTTTATCAGGTGCAAAATCTTGTAAGGGTCGCAAATCTAAAATTGCATTTCCTTCACCAGAAATCCCTTGATTGAGTTTTACTACCATCCGTTTTAATGTAGGTTGACTTTCCCATAATTTTGCTGCTGCTATTGCTAAATCTTGGGAATTCCAAACCAGCGAACTGCCTTTTGGATGGGGAACATGACTATGATAAAAAATTTCCCGACTGCCACTTTTTGTTCCCCAAATTTGTAAATCTGGTGCAGCAGCATATAAAGGTACGCCCAATTTTAGTGATAATTCTCCTTCCCAAAAAGTGGAATTATAACATACCATAAAAGCCTGATCTAATCGCAAAGCTTGACGAATTTTTGCCATCAACCGAGGACGTTCTAAGATTTTTTGACTCAGAGGTTTTAAGGAAGCATCATAGGTAGAAAGCAATAATAAACGATGACGTGCGTGAGAAAATGGAATTCCCGGCAGTAATTGTAAATAATAATCAATAATACTAGGATGTAGTGGCATTGAAGTGACATAAATCAACCTAGTTTGGGGATTTCTTAATCTAATTAACGAAAAAAGTAATCTTTCTTCATAATGTTCACAACCTTCTACTTTTTGTAATTCTCTTTGATCAATACTTAAGGAAGGAATAATTAAAATATCTGTCTTACTCTTATCAAAAACTTCGCTAGTCTTCCAGCGATAGTGCAAAGATGATTGCAGGTTGCGAAACTGTTCGATTTCCTCAAAATTAAAAATATCTATTGTCGCCATAATTCATATTCCGAATAGATATACACAAAAAATTTTGCTGTTGCTGATTTTGAGTATGATAGTTTTAGGACTTATGCACAAGCTATGGAATAATCTAACCAACCCAGGCATAGAGAACACAGAGAAATGAGGGTTACAAGAGGTATTTTGCGTAAGTCTTGTAAAGGTTTAATGTTATTGTTTTTTTATGCCATACTTCAATTCAGCAACGCTCAATTAATTATTAATATATCAGCTATGTTTACGTAAATACTATAAATCATCTTATGATATGTATCTTTTTGTTAATTAATAACTCAATGGATCAAAAATTACCTAATTAAGAAAACTTAGTTAAAAATTTCAGAATTTTCTTAGTTCGTGATGTGAGTAGAGTGCGCCGATAAGCATCGGCCGCTTTTTTAATTGCTTCTGCTTGAGTTGGGTAAGGATGAATGACACTGCTTAATTTACTAAGTCCAATATTATTCACTATTGCTGTAGTAATTTCCGAAATCATATCCCCTGCATGACTAGCAACAATAGTTGCACCGATGATTTTATCTGTTCCTCTTTGATGGTGAATTTTAAAAAAACCAGCTTCCTCACTATCAGTAATTGCCCGATCTAAATTCTTGAAATCTATCTTAATTGTTTCTATTTCTAAACCTTTTTGTCTTGCTTCCTCTGCATACATTCCTACATGAGCAATTTCTGGATCTGTATATGTCACCCAAGGCATAATTAAATTACTTAATTGAGAACGTCCTAAGCCAAAAGGTGAAAATAAAGTATTTTTAATTACTATTCTAGCTGCTGCATCCGCCGCATGGGTAAACTTCCAATTCATACAAATATCACCCGCGGCATAAATATTAGGATTAGAAGTTTGTAGGTAATCATTTACCTTTACACCTTGTTTTTGATCATATTCCACACCTACTTTTTTTAAATTTAAACCTTCTACATTTGGCGAACGTCCAGCACCTACTAAAATTTCATCTACTGTAACTGAATTTCGATTACCATTAACTGAAAAATATAGACGTTTACCTTCAGTTACTGTCACTACTTCTTCTAACTGACAATTGAGAACTAAATTAATACCTTCTGCAATTAAAGTTCTCTGGAGAACTTCTGCTGCTTCTGGATCTTCTTTATTTAAAATATATGTTCCATTATGAAATAAAGTGACTTCACAACCTAATCTTTGGAATGTTTGTGCCAATTCACAACCAATTGGCCCACCACCAATGACTGCTAATTTATGAGGTTTTTGAATTAAAGAAAATACTGTTTCATTAGTTAAATAACCTGCTGTTTCTATCCCCTGAATTGCAGGTTTTATTGCTCTTGCACCTGTGGCAATTACTGCTTTCTTAAATTGGAGAATTTGACCATCAACATCTATGGTATTATTGCTAATGAATTTACCACTACCTAAAAAAACATCAACGCCTAAATTTTTAAATCTTGCGGCTGAATCATGGTGACTAATACCTGATCTAATTTTTCGTAATCTAGCCATAACAGTGGCAAAATCAACATCAATATTTTGTTGAATATTAATACCTAAACTGTGAGCTTTCCAAATTTCACCCACAACACGGGAAGAACGAATTAATGCTTTAGAAGGTACACAACCAACATTTAAACAATCTCCACCCATGAGATGTTTTTCAATTAATGCGACTTTTAAACCTAAACCTAAACCCGCAGCACCCGCAGCAACAACTAAACCCGCAGTACCTGCACCAATAACTACTAAATCATAGCAGTCAGCAGGTTGAGGATTGATCCAATTTTCAGGATGAACATTAGCTACCAATTTCTGATTGTATTCATCCATTGGTAAAACTGTTATTCTCTCAAATTCTGAATTAGACATGATTTAATACCTGTGAATTAATTAAAAATTCCGAATTACAAATTATAAATTACGAATTATTTAAGATACTTCTTGTTCTAATGCCTTTTTAGCTATTTTAGTGACATATACTGTAACTGCTACCGTAGCAATAAAACCCACAATTCTAATTACCCAGGTAATCGTAGGATTAGTTGGTTGATCTCCTGTACCAATTAAAGCTAAACTACCAGCTAAAGAACCAATATAAACATACATAATTGTACCTGGAATCATCCCCACACAACCGATAAAGTAATCTTTTAAAGAAACTGCGGTAATACCAAAAGCATAGTTTAATAAATTAAAAGGAAAGATAGGAGACAGTCTGGTTAAAAGAACAATTTTCAACCCTTCTCTACCCACAGCTTGATCAATAGCTGCAAATTTGTTGTTATCGGCAATTTTACTACTTACCCAATTTCTGGCTAAATAACGTCCAACTAGAAATGCTAATGTTGCTCCTAAAGTAGCACCGATAAATACATAAATAGAACCCAAAACTACATCAAATAAAACCCCCGATCCTAATGTTAAAATTGAGCCTGGTAAAAATGCTACAGTGGCAATAATATAAATACAAATAAAAACAATTGCTCCCACTGCACCTAAGCTATCAATCCATTCTAGGGAATTTCTTAAAATAGTCTGGGGATTGAAACTGGATGTGACAGTTTGGGCTAAAACTACATTTGGATGTATAAGTAAAACTATGCTAATTGTTAATAAAGTAAAAGTTAAAAGTTTACCTATTTCCCAGAACTTATAATACTGTTTCCTACTCATACTTACTCCTCATTATTGAACTGACTGTTTAAATATAATTCTTGATTATTAGATGTATATTCTACTTTCGGTTAGCATATTGAATTTATTCAGAATCTATTGTTTGCTTCAGAGATTTATGGGCTATTTTAGTAATATAAAAAGTTCCATAGATTGTAGCCATTAATCCAATAGCTTGGAGAAAATATTGAAAAACTTTTACCTCTAAATTAGTGGATTGTATATCAGTGGAAATTAGAGCTAAATTAGTAGTTAAATTACCAATATAAACATACATCATAGTCCCAGGAATGATTCCCAATGAGCCTAATATATAATCTCTTAAAGAAATGTTAGTCACACCAAAAGCGTAATTTAACAAATTAAAAGGAAATAAAGGAGAAAGACGAGTTAATAAAACTATTTTCCAGCCTTCTTGGGAAACTGCTTGATCAATAGCTTTAAATCTAGGATGTTTTTCTAGTTTTTTACAAATCCAATCTTGAGAACAGTAACGTCCAATTATAAAAGCTAAAATTGCCCCAATCATAGCGGCAATTAAAACATAAATAAATCCCCAAAATATACCAAATAAGCAACCACCTTTCATGGTTAATAATGAGCCAGGAATAAATAATAAAGTTGCAATATTATAGATAAATATAAATACTATTGGTCCCCAAATTCCTATAGTTTCTACCCAGACAAGAGCTTCTTGTAAAATTTCCAAAACATTGATATATTGACCAGCAATTATCAGAATTACAACTAGACAGATTAAAGATAAAAACTTCCAGTTGTGATTTAATCTGAGCAGGTGTTTTTGCATAGTAAACTTCAGTTATATTTTTATATATAGGACTCCTATTTGATTATTGAACGGAACACAGTATACACGTAATTTATTCTTCTCTGTTCCCTGTTCCCTAACTCCACAATTCATAAATCAAATCGGATCACCATAGCAATTATAATTTTATTATCTATGAATATAGTATAAGTTAAATGAGAAGTCGCTTAAATTCTGCTGAATTTTTCCCGACAATACCATTTACGGATACGTTTTGGCGAAACACCCAATAAATAAGCAATTACAATAACTTGGTTCAGTAGGGTAGTTTTGATAATACCTTTTGTCAACCATCTACGAGGAGATGTAATCACAGGAGTATTAATTAGTGTGATTTTACTGATAGCTTTTAATTTTTTAATTAGCTGAAAGTCCTCCATAATCGGGATTTCTGGGAAAGCACCTACTTTTTCAAATCCTTCTTTTGTTAAAAATATAGCTTGATCCCCATAAGGCATTTGCCACAAACGCGATCGCCATTTTACCCCCCATTCCACTAAACGCAAACCCCAGTTAGGTGCATCTATTTTTAATGTAAAAGCGCCAGCTGTAGTTCGATGTGCTTGCAACGCTATACGAATCATATCGTCAAAACCCTTCGGTAAACGGGTGTCAGCATGGAGAAACAGCAAAATTTCACCACTGGAGATCGCCGCACCCGTATTCATTTGTACCGCACGACTAGGTAAAGACGAAATTACAGTTATACCCAAAGATTGAGCGATCGCAGTTGTGTTATCATTTGAACCACCATCAACAACAATGACTTCTACTTTTGTACTCGGTTGAGTACTATTAATTGTATCTGCAATATTATTAGCTTCATTCAGAGTAGGAATAATAATTGAGATACAGGCATTATGACAATTTTCCATGATGGCCTATCAACAATTTTACTGAAAATAACTGATATTATTCTCTAGGTAAAATGACAAAAAGTGAAGATATTTTTTAGTTAATTATGCTTTTATTTCTGCAAGTTATTGTGTGTATTACCTTAGTAATTTTTGTCGGTACATGGTTATCCCAAAGCGCGGATATCATCGCAGAAAAAACTGGGTTAGGACGGACTTGGGTAGGTACAATCCTCTTAGCAGGTGTGACATCTTTACCAGAATTAGCGACTGGTACAAGTGCTATTGTTATCTTTAATTCTCCTGATTTGGCAGTAGGAGGAATTTTAGGAAGTTGTTTGTTTAATTTACTGATTTTAGCTATACTAGATATCTGCAATGGCTCAGAACCGTTATTAAAAAGAGCGCAAATAAGTCATGGTTTAGCTGCCAGTTTAGGCTGTATTATGTTAGGTGTGGCAGTCACAGGCATGATGTTATCGAAAACAGAAATTAATCTCACAGTAGCAGGAGTAGGAATTCCCAGTATTATCTTATTAGCACTTTATGGTGTCAGCGCTCGCATGATTGCTCAGTTTGAAACTAGAAGACGTGCAGAAATATTAGAAGAAGAAGTAGAAGCCTTTCAGTACCAACATATTACACCAGTAAAAGCCTATCGCAGATTTGTAGTTCTCTCTATCATCATTGTTACCCTTGGTATTTGGTTAGCATTTTTAGGCGATCGCGTTGCTGAAGTTACTGGTTTAGGTGCAAGTTTCATCGGTGCGCTACTTTTAGCTACAGCTACATCATTACCTGAAGTTGTTGCATCCTTAGCTGCTATTAAATTAGATGCGGTAGATTTGGCTGTATCTAATGTTTTTGGATCAAATATCACCAATTTAGCCATACTCGGTTTTTATGATTTTGTCTACACTGGAAATACTCTATGGTCAAATATTAGCCAAACCCATGTTTTTACCACTATAATCGCTATGATTATGACTTCAGTGGCCATAACAGGACTTATTTACCACGCTGTTAGTCGTTCCAGAATGTTGATTTCCTGGGATGGATTAATTCTGATTATTCTGTATCTAGGGGGAATGTATGTTATTTATCAGAATATATTTTAATATTTTCTCTTCGTTGTAATTTATATGTTCTAGTATTACGCTGTTTTTTAGGAAATTTAAAATATGCAGGATAGAGATTTAGGAGCATTAGGAGAAACGGAATTCAAAAGATTGTGTAATCAGGTTGGAATAACAATTCATAAATCTGAAATGGATAGAACAGGATGGGATTTCTTTATAGAATTTCCGTGGATGCAGGATAATATTTCTCCGCAATATATACTTCCAGCACCATTGGAGATGATGTTCCACCGTACCTAGAAAAACAATTAGCACAATTATTAACTGAACTGGAAGAATTAGAACAGGAGTAAAATTAATGAATCAATACAGTATGATTATTCAATGGTCAAAAGAAGACCAACTTTTCTTAGTTACAATTCCCGAATTTAGTCATCTTGTAATTATGCCTTGTACTCACGGAAGAACTCGTGCAGAAGCAATTGAAAATGGAGAAGAAGTAATTGAAATGTACCTAGAAGCTTGGAAAGCAGAAGGTGAATCTATTCCTCAACCCAACATATTGCCAATAGTATCTTAATATTAATTTTCCGTTAATTCTAATAATTCAGATATTGTTAGGATAGACTGGAAAATCTCGATAATTCTCATAATTTTCCATCTTGTTTATCCTTTAATCCTGGACATCCTAATTTAGACATCCTATCAATAAAAAAAGAGGCCATTACTGACCTCTAAATATATCTACCAAAATAATCCCTACATAGAAATTATGCCAAGCCAGTATTTGTACCTTGCTTACCAGTTGCTAGTTCAACTGTAACAATTTTTCCACCCATTTTTTGAATCCGTTGTTGTTCACGGAACCAGTTTTCATAAGGAACTAACTTAGTAAAGTAAGTATTTTGTAATTCGCGTTGTGTGCGAGTACGAGATAAGCTAGGAACACAAGCAGTTACTTTAAATAAACGAGACATTTTCTTAAACTCCTGTATTTGTTTGTTTGGAAAAACTTTTTTATCTCAAAAATTTTGAGTACAAATCTTTAATTTATTTGTAAGGTTTTAAAGAATTTAGCTGTCATTAGTCTCTCTTTCATTAAGTCAAAAATCAACCTTCCTTTAACTTTTGGCTTCTGACTTCTGATTCCTTACATTTATTTTTTCAAAGCCTGGAAATCAAACATCAATACTAGACCGCTAATACTCATTATAGGTAAGCAATAGAACGACCTAGAACTCACAGTTGATTTCCAGACCTTAATTAAACAGCACCTAAAAAATTAAGTGCAAAACAAATCCTAGCTTAAGCCAGAGGAGATGTAGTCGAAGTAAACACCCATTTCTTTACCAGCGTCAGGGCCAACTAAAGCTGCGGTAACTTCTTTCATAGCTTGGATAGCATTAACGGTAGATCCGATGGGTACACCCAAGGAATTGTAGGTTTCTTTCAAACCGTTTAATACACGCTCATCTAAGATGGAGGTGTCACCAGCTAACATAGCGTAAGTGGAGTAACGCAAGTAGTAATCCAAGTCACGGATACAAGCTGCGTAACGACGAGTGGTGTACATATTACCACCAGGACGGGTGATATCAGAGTACAACAAGGACTTAGCTACAGCTTCTTTAACGATAGCAGCAGCGTTAGCACTGATGGTGGTAGCTGCACGAACGCGTAGTTCGCCAGTGGAGAAGTAACCTTTTAGCTTTTCTAAAGCAGCGGTGTCAAGGTATTTACCTTGAACGTCAGAAGAATTAATTACAGAGGTAATAGCGTCTTGCATTGTTGTTATTTCCTTATTTCCAACTTGATTGCAACAGTTTCAGTTTCAGCAGTTAAATAGCTGTAAACTATGACATTGCACCAACAACGTAGTCGAAGTAAGCACCAGCTTCGGAAGCGTCTTCAGCAGACAACAAAGTGTTTGCAACAGATTTCATTGCAGCAACACCTTCAGCAACAGCTGCAATTGGAGTACCCAAAGACTTGTACATTTCTTTTACACCAACGATACCGATTTCTTCGATGGGGGTAACATCACCAGAAACGATTCCGTAGGTTACAAGACGCAAGTAGTAGTCTAGGTCACGAAGACAAGTAGCTGTCATTTCTTGACCGTAAGCGTTACCACCGGGGGAAACAACGTCAGGACGTTTTTGGAATAATTGGTCACCAGCTTGCTTAACGATACGCTCGCGGTTTTCTGTTAATACTTGAGCGATGCGAAGACGTGTAGCACCACCAACAGCGAAGCTTTTGATTTGATCTAATTCACCGGGGCTGAGGTAGCGAGCTTCTGCATCAGCATTCACGATGGACTTCGTGACGATACTCATTAATGGATTCCTCCAAAACTAATGACACCAGTTTTTAATCTGGCAAGACTGTGATTTATAGATAACAGTTTTGCATCTTAGTACATTATGAGTAACATTTACTCAACAAAAGTACATAAGTGGAAAAACCTAATTATCCTTCCGGAAATATTGTCCGGCATTATGTTGAGTATTTATGACTGCTCTTAATATTTTGTAACAATCATTTTCAGATTTGGGAAATGAGGGGGTGAGGGGGTGAGTGGGTGAGGGGGTGAGTGGATGAAAAGATTTTACCTAATCACCAATCACCAATCACCTGTCACCAATCACCAATCATCTACTGATTAGAACCGCGGCCTGTTAGAACAGAAGGAGACAAACTAGACCAAGATTGTTTTACTAAGTCAGCTTCAGCTTTTACACTACCCAAGTAGTTACCAGCAGGTAAAGATGGGAACCGTTTGTAAGGAACAACATCTTCACCAAAGTAATTAGCGTATTCTGGACTATTAATAATGGTCTCTACAGCTACTCTTAAACCACTATCAGCCAAGATTTTGTTATATTGACGGATTTCACCTTGAGTAGCAGGTGCGCGTCCCAATAAGTGACGGAATAAGAACTCAATCACTTTGGTGTTGGGATAAGGTGTGTAGAAACGCTTGCGGTAAATTTCTGAACTTGCCAGTTCCAACACAAACTCACGCACAGTAATTTCACCATTACGCAGTTTGCTATCTAAATCACTGCGGCGGAAATAGTCAGGAATTTGACCACTAAATACGTCCATCACTTGAACGTAGATAGCATTAATTACCTGATTGGTTTCTGGAGAATTTGTACCAGTGGTAGCACGGTAAATACGTACTGGTTGACGACGACTTGTACCAACACCAACTTCTACAGATTGACCACGACCGTCATTAAAAGAGCGTCCCAATTCAATGAATAAGGGTTTAGACTTATCCATCTGTTTAGCTTGAATCGCTAAATCGGCGATCGCATTAGCTAACATGGGTGTATTTTCAGACTTAATCCTTGGTTTAACAGGATCAAAGCTAGGTACAACCACATCATCATTTTGCTTGGTTAACTGGTTGTAGAGCTTCTCTGTATTGGGGAAGTTAGCCGCAGGTAAGGTTGGGAAACGACGGTAAGGTACTGTATCTTCGTCAAAAGCTTGAATATACTCAGCACTATCGACCATTGCGCCAATAAACGCCTTAATCCCTTGAGTAGCTAAGATTTGGTTATACTTGCGAATTTCTGCCTGATCAATGGGCGCACGTCCTAAGAAATGCTTTGTACCCATCTCAATCACCTTGGTGTTGGGATAAGGTGTATAGAATTCCTTGATGTACAGGCTAGAATAACCTAAACCTTCAATAAACTCTTTAACTGTAATTTCTCCATTACCGAGCTTACTTTCTAATTCAGAAAACTCGTTTTGAATAATGTAAGGTGGAAGGTCACGCTCAAAAATTTGACGGTAAGCAGCACTAATTAAAGTTTGAACAGCTACTTTATCACTAACACCAGCGATCAGTTTGAAGACCTTAGTTTGTTCGCGCTGTTTAGTTACACCTTGGTTAACACGGAACTCAACATCTGGTTGGGTTCGCATTTGTTTCACTTCACCCAATTCGACAAAGCGAGGAGTTTCTTCTTTCTCAACTTTGTTGATATCTTCGCGGATGGTACCAGAACGTAATTGACGGAGGGCGACACCAGCAGGAGTTAAATAGCGTTCGTAAGGAACAGTATCTTCGTTGAAGGCTTGGCTGTATTCTGGACTGTCAATGATAGCATCAACAACAGCATAAAAACCTTTCTTAGAAGCAATATCAAAATACTTGTTGTTTTCCTGACGACCGTAGGTAGGACGACCTAATAAGCGACGGTGAATATATTCAATCGCTTTACAAACATAGAAGGAAGTCCAGTACATCTTGCGGAATAAATCCGACTTAGCCAACATCCGCACAAACTCACGAACGGTAATGTCACCGTTTTCTAGTTTGATTTCTGCAACTTTTAGACGTTGACCTTCGTAAACATCACGCCCGAATACTTGCAGGTAACAAGCTCTAATTACTGCTTGGGTTGAGCTTTCGGAGAATTTGACACTTGTACCCTGACCAGCATTTCTGCTCATAGTACCGGGTAACTGGTCTAATTTGAACACCTTAGCGCCTAAAGAACCAGGAGCAACACTACGAGCTTTGGGGTTGCTAAGTTGGTTATTAATACCAGGTCCTTGGTGAATCAAGATCCGACGGGTATCTTTACCAAAAGGTGCAGGACTGGTGCTGGGGTTGCGGGTTTCTTTGGGGAAGATCGCTCCAAATTGAATTTCCAAAGGATCATTACCAGAACCATAGGGATGTTGATCTGGTAGAGGTTGTTCATAAGCAGCGAAGGTGGTGATGAATTGAGGAACTTTGCGGAAAGGCGCACTGTATTTAAACAGATCCTGTTGCTGTCCCCAGTTTCTACATTCTTGTGCTTCTTGACCTAAACCACGAATGTAAGGAACTGTTTCTTCACCGTAGTAATCAGCGTATTCTTTAGAATCTACTAAAGCATCAACTAAAGCAGGTAAACCACCATTGGAAATGATAGAGAAGTATTTTTGTACCTCTTCCCGGCTACTTGGCCCTCGTCCCAAAATGTGACGGAAAGCTAATTCTACTACCCGGCTATTAATAAAAGGCTGGTAAAACTGTTTTTGGTAAAGGGGAGATTTAGCTAAACGACGAATAAACTCCTTCATGGAGATATCGCCATTTTTAACTTTCGATTCTAAGTCAGAGATAGACAAGCTGTAAGCACGGGTAATATCGCGCTCAAATACTTGGCGGTAAGCAGCTTTCACGACTTCTGCTTTTTCAGAAGCAGATAGTCCAGGCTTCATCACAAACTTAGGACGACGTTCTGCGGCGTTGAAGTAAATCTGTGGTAGTTGTAAACCTTGTTGGTCACCAGATGGACGTTGACGAACCTTTGTGGATGGTGTGGGTGCTTGGAATTCTGTCAGCAACACATCCATGTACTGTGTGACAATTTCTGTGGCTTCAGGATCTTTACGGAAGAAAGACAAAGAAGCAACTTTTATTTCTTGTAAAGCAACAATGGTAGCTTCACCAGAACAAGCATTTTCAATAATTTCGCGTAAACCTCTGGTGTTCACAGAGATAATATTAGGATCGCCAGCAACGATGGCATAGGTAGCGTAGCGCAAGAACCAGGATAAGTCCCTTAAGCTCTTGGCCATGTTGCTTGGACCATAACGAGCTACGTTAATAGGACGAAAACCAGCAGGTGTTGGGCCACCAGCAGAAGTGTTAAAGATGGAACGTAGGTTTTCAAAAAAGCCACCGCTACTTTCAACGTAGGTGACTGTTCCTAATTTCATTCCTTCTTGTACGTCTGAACCACCAGCACCCACCATAGCCATTTCGGGTTCTCTGGGTTTTTCCAAGAAAGACATTGGTGAACCACCAACGAAAATCCGGTTCGCAGCACGAGAAACTATGATCTCAGATTTCTCAGTTAGGGTTTGGGCGATTTCTAAACGTTTTGCTCCAGATGCAAAATAGTTTCCTAGTTCATTCAGTTCACCTTTTCCTAAGAAGCGATCTTGTTGTTCCGCTTGGGAAATGGTCGCTACAGGTACGGTTTGATATAGTTGAGGGCGAGCAACGGAGCTTCCACCACTTGCTTTGACACTCATTTAATTTTTAAAACTCCTATAAATAAGTTTATGTGTTAAGCCTGGGTTGTTTTGTGGTTTGACACATTACTGTGTTTATATATATTCAGCCAGCAAAACTACCAGTAAATTAACCCAGTCAGTTTTTAGATTAGAACGTTTTGCGGTTACGCTGCTAATTTATTAAGAAGTATGTCGAATCTTTCATCTAAATCTGCAAGTCTAAGTTAGGGTTTGCTGTTACCGAAGCTTGCCGTTAGGCGTAAAAGTCTTATCGTGGAGACAGGGAATAGGGAATAGGGAGTAGGGAACAGGTAATAGTTTTAAAGGTTGTATGGGTGCGATTTTACCTTGAATATCTTCGCGAAGCCTTCTTTAGGGAAGCTTGCTGTTAGGCGTAAAAGTGTTTCTGTTGGATCTGACTTACAGGACTTACGCATTTTAATAAAACATCGGGGTTTGAGATTGCTTGCTTTCGTCGTAATGACGGTATTTGAAGTATATTTTGCGTAAGTCCTGACTTATTTACATCAGAATGACCCAATTCCGGATAATAAACTTCTATATCTGTGCAAAAACGTTTGAACTTTCTACTAGTAATTACTAATTAAATCACCAGTCACCAATTACCAGTCACCAATTACCAGTCACCAATCACCAGTCAAATTGGCATCATTTACTGAGCATTAATGTTTACTAAAAATTAAGTATAAAATGCTAATTATACACAGTTTAAGTTTAATGTTTAAATGTATAATATGTATACTATAGGACTCCTATTTGATTTTTGAACAGAAATCAGTATATACGTAAATTTTTCTTCCCTGTTCCCTGTTAAGAGTTCCCTGGCTCCACGAAAAATTTATAAATCAAATCGGAACACTATATCTTGACAAAGTTTGGTTAAATATCAAAACTTTATACTTGTTTTTATTATCACTTTCATCTTAGGGATAAAAAGTTAACTCATTTGCATCATGAGGAGTTCTGAATGTCAAGATTTATAGAAAGACTTACAGAAGTCAAATAATGCCAGGAAACATAAAAAAATATGAGTATTTCAGAAACACCGATGTTAGACAATGAACGCGATAAAATACATCATCTTTTAGTTGTCAAAGATCCAGAAGGAGAAAGAACTATTCCTCTGTTAGAAACAATATATTCTTTAGGTAGGGATACTCGAAACACTATTGTTCTACGTTCTAAGTCTGTCTCTAGACAACACGCAATTTTATTCCGTGTTACTATTCCTGGAACGGAAAATTATGGTTTTCGGATTATTGATGGTAACTTTCAAGGGAAAAGAAGTACTAATGGTTTGTTTATCAATGGCAATAAATTCTTTTCTCACAACCTTCAACATGGAGATATAGTTACTTTTGGTAATCTTCATGCTCAAGTAAAATATTATGCTGTTTCTAATTTATCCGAGGAATTATTCAAAGAATCTTTTTCAGCCGCAGATTTATCTAAACTTATCTCTGAGCAAGAAATTGGAACAAATCCTTTGGATACTTTTCTGGTTGCAGATACAAATATTGAAGTAGCAAGTGATTCTCATTTAACTCGTTTAGCTTCTTTCCCGGAATTAATTCCTAATCCAATTATTGAAATGGATTTAGATGGGAATATTACTTACCTTAATCCAGCGGCGGCTAATAAATTTCCCAAATTAAGAGAAGTAGGTGATAAACATCAGGTTTTAGAAAATTTAGTCTCCACAATTGAAAATCATCCTGGTAATTCCTTTGTCAGAGAAGTAGAAATCGCAGGTGAAATTTTTGAACAATCCGTTCATTACTTGCCAGAAAGTGACTTAATTAGAACTTTTATTATTAGAGAAATTACTGAACAAAAACAAGCAGAAATAGAATTACAACAACGAGATAGATTACTACAAGCAGTAGCAGAAGCAGCTAACTATTTATTATCGGAAATGGATTATGACTTAGCAATAGAAAAAGCTTTAGCCACATTCGGGAATGCTGCTAATGGCGATCGCATTTATTTATTTCAGAACCATCCCCACAATATTACAGGAGAAATAGCAGTCAGTCTTAAGTTTGAATGGACAAAAACTGGTATTCAATCATGTCAACAATATTGGCAACATCAAACCTATAGAATTTGTGGAATAGAACGTTGGTATGAGATATTATCCCAAGGTTTCAGTATTAGTGGTATAACCAGAGAGTTTCCCTCTATAGAAAAGAAACTTTTAGAGAGAGACAACATTAAATCCTTAGTGTTTGTACCATTACGTTTAGATTCAAGTTTTTGGGGATACTTAGGTTTAGTAGACTGCTGCACAGAAAGAAAATGGTCAACTCACGAACAGTCTAGCCTGATGACTCTAGCTGCTATTATTAGCGGTTCTCGTCAACGACAACAAGTAGAAGAAAAAATCCGTTATCAAGCTCTCCATGATTTACTCACAGGTTTACCAAACCGCTTACATTTTAATAGTTTATTAGATCAAGCGATCGCTAAATCATCAGAAGAGGAAAACACTCTGGCTGTAATGTTCCTGGACTTAGATCGGTTTAAAATGATTAATGATACTTTAGGGCATACATTAGGAGATGAACTGTTACAAAGTGTAGCCCAAAGGCTCAGACAGTCTCTACGAACAGGAGATACAATTGCCCGTTGGGGAGGAGATGAGTTTACTATCTTACTTCCGAATGCTAACAATCATCAAGAAGTAGCCCAAATAGCTTCTAGAATTCTACTAACCCTGGAAGAATCATTTTTATTGTATGGTCACGAATTGTATGTCAATGCCAGCATTGGTATAGCCTTATTAGATCAGCATAGTCCTAATGCAGAGAAATTAATCCAACACGCCGACATAGCATTATATTATGCCAAAGATAAGGGCAGGAATAATTACCAATATTATCAAACTTCCCTGAGCGAAAAAACTCCTGAACTATTGAGCTTAGAGAAAAGTTTACGTCATGCTCTAGATAAAAAAGAATTTTTGATTTACTACCAACCCAGAGTAAACATTATTACATATGAAATTACAGGTATGGAAGCCTTGTTACGTTGGCATCATCCAGAACTGGGAATAGTCGCACCCAATGTATTCATACCATTAGCAGAAGCCAGTGGATTAATAGTACCCATTGGTGAGTGGGTATTAAAAGAAGTCTGTCGTCAAAATAAAGCTTGGCAAGATGCAGGTTTTCCCTGCGTAACTGTAGCAGTAAATCTTTCTCCTAAACAGTTTCGTCAACCCCAGTTGGTGGAAATGGTAGCCAAAATTTTACAAGCGACGGAATTAGAAACAAAATATTTAGAACTAGAAATTACGGAAACAACTGCTATAGAAAATTTCAGCTTCACCGAATCTGTGCTAAAACAATTTGAGAATATGGGCTTACACCTATCTATAGATGACTTTGGTACTGGTTATTCTTCCCTATCTCGTCTCAAATCGCTACCATTCCATAATCTCAAAATTGATAGATCCTTTATCAAGGAATTAACATCCGATGAAAAAGTAGCTCACATTATTACTGCTATAGTGAATTTAGGACGTAGTTTAGGTTTAAGATTAATTGCTGAAGGGGTAGAAAAATCGGAGGAGTTAGATTTCCTCAAATTGATAAAATGCGATGATGTGCAAGGATACTTCTTCTATAAACCTCTTTCTGCCCAACAAGCAACAGAACTAATGAAAGACTCAACTAAGCTACAAGCTGAAAGCTGAATAAAATATTTACAACTATAGGAAAACCAGATGAATCGCTCAAAAATTGTTGCAATTATTACAGGTATAATTTCTGTCCTCTTGGCCGTAGCTTATCTGATAGTGGTGCAAATTTTGGATTACCGAGATATGAAACCAGCTCCTATTGGATATTTAAACTCCTCACCTGTAGTGATAATTTCCTCAATCAGTACCTAAGTAAAATTAATTGGATATTTTGGGAATAAATAAAAATCCTTATAGCTCTTACCTGTTCCCTGTTCCCTCATCTCCACAAATAATTTTTTGCTGCAAACTCTAAAATAGGCTGGAACTAAAAATTATAGATGAAATATAATATACTACATTCAATAAACCAATCCATAGAAATATAAGAATAAATTAGAGAAAACATCGTAGATTTATCTAAGATACTAATTCCCTTTTGCAAAAGATAAAGGTAATCTATATTTAGTAATATTAAGCAAAAATTAATTTTCTGTATATGTCATAGCTAAGTTGGTAGGGGCAACGCTAGTAGACGTAATCTATTTAACTTTTGCTAGAAATTATAGAGGTGAGTTCATGTCTCAGTATTTGCTAGAGACCGTATGGTTAGTCCCTTGCTATGCTTTATTAGGCGGTCTTTTAGCCTTACCTTGGTCACCGGGAATCATTAGAAGAACTGGGCCAAGACCGGCAGGATATGTCAATTTAATCATGACCTTTCTTGCTTTTTTACATTCTGTCATCGCTTTTCCCGCAATTTGGAATCATCCCGCCCAAGAAGTATTAATTCCTTGGTTATCTACCGCAGGTTTGAATCTTACCATTAATATAGAAATATCTTCCATCACTGTGGGAGCAATAATTGTAATTACAGGTTTAAACTTACTAGCTCAAACATATGCTGTAGGTTATATGGAAAGAGACTGGGGGTGGGGTCGTTTTTATTCTTTGTTAGGATTATTTGAAGCTGGTTTATGTGCCTTAGCTTTATGTAATAACCTCTTCTTCAGTTATGTAATTTTAGAAGTTCTGACTTTAGGTACTTACTTATTAGTCGGTTTATGGTTTAGTCAACCTCTAGTAGTCACTGGTGCGCGAGATGCGTTTTTAACCAAACGGGTAGGTGACTTATTCCTGTTGATGGGAGTATTGGGAATATGGACATTAGCAGGAACTTGGGACTATCCAGACTTAGCAATATGGGCAGAAACAGCTAAAGTAGATCCAACGATTATTACCTTAGTTTGCTTAACATTAATTGCTGGCCCAATGGGTAAATGCGCCCAGTTTCCCTTACATTTGTGGTTAGATGAAGCAATGGAAGGGCCTGTCCCCAGTACAATTTTACGTAACTCAGTTGTAGTTGCCAGTGGTGCATGGGTGCTAATTAAACTACAACCAGTATTTAGTTTATCTCCCATAGCATCTTCTCTAATGGTAGCCATTGGTGCAGTTACAGCTATTGGGGGTTCATTAATTGCGATCGCCCAAATTGACATTAAACGTTGTTTATCCTACTCTGTCAGTGCTTACATGGGCTTGGTATTTATTGCCGTAGGCACACAGCAAAATGAAGCGGCCTTACTATTAGTCCTCACCCATGCCATCTCTGCGGCACTTTTAGTCATGAGTACCGGGGGCATAATTCTCAACAACATTACTCAAGATATTACCCAACTGGGCGGTTTATGGTCACGTCGTCCAATATCTGGTTTAGCCTTTATTGCTGGTACATTGGGTTTAATTGGTTTCCCTCCTTTAGGCAGTTTTTGGGCATTAATGAAATTAGCTGATGGTTTATGGGGAACTCATCCTTGGTTAGTAGGAATCATCATTACTGTTAATGCTTTAACAGCTTTTAGTTTAACCAGAGAATTTGGCTTAATTTTTGGTGGTAAACCTAAACAAATGAGTGAAAGGTCTCCTGAAGGTCTGTGGTTGATGGTTTTACCAATGATGATTTTATTTGGGTTTGTGTTACATCTACCTCTTGTTTTGCAAAGTTTCTCTTTATTACCTAGTTGGGCAGTTTTAAATAAAGATGTAGCACTTTTATTAGTTTGGTCTAGTATTTTTGGTTGTGGTATTGGTGCAATCATTTATTTAGGTAATATTCCTAAACCAATTCGTTTACCTTGGCAGGGTTTACAAGATTTAATTGCTTACGATTTCTACACACCTAAACTGTACAAAATCACTATTATTTTTGGTGTTGCTCAATTTTCCAAATTAGCTGATTTAGTAGATAGGTTTGTGGTGGATGGCATTGTTAACTTTGTTGGCTTGTTTTCTATTTTGGGTGGCGAAGGCTTGAAATATAGTAACAATGGACAAACCCAATTTTACGCCCTCACAGTTTTATTAGGTGTAGGTATTCTAGGGGCTTGGGTAACATGGCCATTCTGGGGTATCCAATTATTAGATTTTGTTTTTTAAACATAGGAAAATTTGGCAAATTAACTAATTAATCAACTTATTCCCAATCACCAATTACCAATCATCCATTACTAATCATGTTGAGTGTTTTAATTTGGTTGCCTATTATTGGCGCAGCAATTATTGGATTTTTACCAGATAAAATTATTCCCAATAATAGAACCAGACTTGTATCTTTAACAATTGCTTTTGTAGTTCTGCTCTGGAATGTTTTTATCCTGTTTAAATTTGATATCAATACTCCAGGAATGCAATTTCAAGAATATTTACCTTGGAACGAAACTTTGGGTTTAAGTTATCAATTAGGAGTAGATGGGCTATCAATTTTAATGTTGACGTTGAATAGCTTATTAATTTGGATCGCAATTTATAGTAGTAGCGAAAATACTGAGCGTCCTAAACTTTTCTACTCCTTACTTTTATTAGTCAGTGGTGGCGTTGCTGGTGCTTTCTTAGCAGAAAACTTACTGCTATTTTTTCTATTTTATGAACTGGAATTAATACCTTTTTATCTATTAATTTCCATTTGGGGAGGAAAGAAACGCGCCTATGCTGGGATGAAATTTTTGATTTATACGGCAGTTTCCGGAGCATTAATATTAGCCACATTCCTGGGAATTGTTTGGTTAAGTGGTTCTGATAGTTTTGCCTTAGATGCAATTAGAACCGAAAATCTTTCTGCGGGAATGCAGCTACTTTTATTGATAGGAATTATCTTAGGTTTTGGAATCAAAATTCCACTCATTCCTTTCCATACTTGGCTACCAGATGCTTACGTGGAAGCTTCTGCACCCATCGCTATTTTATTAGGTGGAATTTTAGCAAAGTTAGGAACTTATGGACTATTAAGATTTGGCTTTGGTTTATTTCCCCAAGCTTGGCATATAATTGCACCCACCTTAGCAATTTGGGGTGCTGTGAGTGCGATTTATGGGGCAATAGTAGCAATTAGTCAAACAGACATAAAACGTATGGTGGCTTATAGTTCCATTGGCCATATGGGTTATATTTTACTAGCAACAGCTGCCAGTACAGACCTTTCTTTAGTTGGTGCTGTGGCCCAAATGTTTAGTCATGGTTTAATTCTGGCTATTCTCTTCCATTTAGTAGGAATTGTAGAAGCAAAAGTAGGTACAAGAGAATTATCTAAACTCAATGGTTTATTAAGTCCTGTGCGCGGTTTACCATTAGTGAGTGCTTTACTTATTCTTGGGGGAATGGCCAGCGCAGGGATACCTGGTTTAACAGGTTTTATTGCTGAATTTATGGTTTTCCAAGGCAGTTTTTCTCGCTTTCCCTTATCTACTTTATTGTGTGTAGCTTCTTCTGGTTTAACTGCTGTTTATTTTGTGATTATTCTCAACCGTACTTGTTTTGGGAAACTAGATAATAATTTAGCTTATTATCCCAGAGTGATTTGGCCTGAGAAAATTCCTGCTTTAGTATTAGCAATACTCATTATCTTCTTAGGAGTACAACCAAATTGGTTAGTTCGTTGGACAGAAACCACAACTACAGCAATGGTAGCAAATATTTCCACTCCTGAAAAAACCATAATTTCTCAAGCGGTTATCAAGTAATAATCTTGTTCCCAGTCTCAGACTGGGAATACTATCACAGAGACTCCGTCTTGGGAAAAAAGGCAGACTTTTTTAAAAATCAGTACTTACGCAAAACTTACTCCAAATACTGTCATTGCGACGAAAGGAAGCAATCTCAAATCCCGTGTCATGAGGTATATTGTGGGCGGGCAAGATGCCCACCCCACACAAGATGCCCACCCCACCAGAGTTTCATGATTATGATTTGTACATCATAGCAACGAAATCTACTGTAAGAGGTAGAGCCTTTCAACTTCATTCTCATACAGAGTATGGAAACGAGGAAAAACAAAAATTCACTCACATCTAAAACCTCTCTGCACCTAGAGCGAATCTGCTTGATATATTCATCAATATAGGAAATAAAAATGGTACAAACTCCTGATAAACCAACCACACAAATCCCACCTTCTACTCATGAATTTGCTGATATAATTTACCGTTTAGAGGCTGGCGGTTCTATGTTACCAGATACCCCAGAAAACTTAATGCAAATCATCGGTATTTATAAAGCTTATGCTGTACCGATGGATTTCTACTGGCGAGATCTACTGTATATTGCCGAACAAGTATTTTTAAACCCTCTTCCCGCTTTTAAATACTTTTTACCTCAAGAATATTTAGATTTACATAACCATTATGCAGGTGATGATGCAGATTTAAGAATTTGGCGTGGTGAAGCTACTGCACATCCGGAACTTTTGGAATTTATGGAAAAGGGTGAAAGTGGGAAAATGCCCAAGATTTTTCATCATTTATTCCATGACAGAATTAATATGGAATTTGCGGAAGCTTGTATGCAAGCGATGTTATGGCATCGCCAAATGTATGCCCCAGTTAATCAATTTGATGCCTATTTAGATTCAGATGAATATAAAGCTAATGCTGATCAGGCAATTAAGGCTTACTTCAAGAAAAACCCTTTAATGTTGGGACTTTATAAACTGTTTCCTGATATGTTTTTGGAACAGTGCCGGATGATGTCTTACTATTCTAATTTAGGACTTTTTTGGGAAGTGATGGCACCGGTATTTTTTGAAATGTCGGATATTTATGATGAGGGTGGTTTTAAAGGTGTTCCTGATGCCATGAATTTCTTAATTAATGGTATCTTTGCCATTGCCGGTCGTCCTATTTATCACCATGTCTATGTTGATGGTGAATGTTATGAAGTGATTCCTAAATCTAAGGGTTTTACTTGGTTATATGAAGCAGCTTTACCCTATGTAGAAGCTGTATTTTACCGGACTGCGCCATTTAGAGGTACAAAGTCTTATAATGCCCAAGCAGGACAAGTTCCTGAAGATCAAAAAGATTTCCATTATGGTATTCTTTATGCTGATGTATTTCCTGTAGGAACTGCGGGTATTCCTCCCACATTATTAATGCAGGATATGTTACATTTCCTCCCCCAATATTTAGTTGATTATTATCAACAATATTGTCGTGGTGAAGATGATATGTTGATTCAGTTGGGTGTGACTTTTCAACGTTCTATGTATAACGTTACATCGGCGGTAATTCAAGCTTTAAGAACTGCATTGTTATATCCTTTAGATGATCTTAATCCTAAACATTTGCAGGCGAATCGTGAGTTTTTTGAAATGCAGTTGGATCGCTTCACTCGTGCTGATTATGGGATGCGAAATGCAGCGAAATTACGGAGTATTCAAAGTCAAGATTATCGGTAGTAACTAATACTCAGATCCCCGACTTCTCCAATAAATACAAAATTTATGAACACAAATAAAAGAAGTCGGGGATATAATCACTCTCTAAATATTTATGATTGTCAGTTCTATTACAAAAGTATTTTAAACAGTAAGTTAGGTTGAACTTGATGCAATCAAACTGCATTTTATATAGTTAATGATTTGTTTCCGGTAAACAAAATAACTTAACTATCAAAGTTCAATATCTAACAATTTATAATAGGTGTAAACCTGTGTCTAATATAGAACTGTACCAATATTTCTCTCAAGTTCCTGATGCTGCACTACAAGAGTTCACAAAATGGTGTATTTTGGAACAGTCACAAGCAGCAGGGTTTGATTTTAAACCTGATCAAACTAAGTTACAAAATTTAGAACCCGCAGATTATATTCAACAACTAATTGATCAATTTATGAAGGTGAAACCTGATCCTATTCGTGCAGGTTTAGTAGCTGTAATTGCTGGTAAACAATCTAATCAACATAATTTATCAGGTGTTGCAGCGATGGTTGATTTTGTTTCTATTTATGTTAAACTTTTAATTCCTAAAGATGGTACTGAGCCAACTGAAGCGGAAGGAATTTTAAATAAAGCATCACAACATCAGTATGATCAATTAGTAGAAATTGCTAAAAAATATGGTGTGACTTTATAGCGTTGTTTGGATTTTTTCTGGGGTTTAGTAATGCTAAACCCTGATGTGTTTATGAATAATTTTTTCTTCTATACCTATATTTCCTTGTAAACCACCTGTATGTATTAATAATATTTTACCTGGGTTAAAAAATCCCTGTTTTAATAATTCCATGATTCCATAAAACATTTTCCCGGTATAAATATAATCTAAAGGTATATGATGTTCTTGCTGAAAGGTTTGACAAAAGGTAATTAATTCTGGTTTGATTTTGGCATAACCTCCAAAATGATAATCGTAGATTAATTGCCAAGGTGCAGGATAAATTACTTTTTTTGGTAAATTAGATTGGAGATAATTGTTGATTAAGTCTACAATTTCTGTCTGTAAAAATTTTCCACCTTTTAATACAGGAAACCCAATAATTTTTTGTTGTGGATTTAATGATAAAGAAATTCCGGCAAGGGTTGTACCTGTTCCACAAGCTAAACAAATAGTATCAAAATCATCTAAATTCTCCATTATTTCTATACAACCTCTTACACCATTTAAGTTACAACCACCTTCGGGAATGATGAATATTTCTCCAAAGCGTTCTTTTAATTCTGCTTGTAATTCTAGGGTGTTTTTACTGCGGTAGGTTTTGCGATCGCAATATACTATTTTCATTCCTTTTGAAACTGCAAAACTCAGAGTAGAGTTCAAAGGTAAAGTCTCTTCTCCCCTAATGACACCTATAGTCTGAAAATTAAACTCATTTCCCGCAGCAGCAGTAGCAAAAATATGATTAGAATAAGCTCCACCAAAGGTAAGTATATTTGAGTATTTTTTTTCCTCAGCTTCTAATAAGTTATATTTTAGTTTAAACCACTTATTCCCATTAATTTCTGGGTGCATTATATCCAATCTTAAAACATATAATTCCACCCCAGTTTGATCCGTTATTTGATTATTAATTTGTTGTACAAGTGCAGGTGAAAATATTGATGACATTTTTTAAGTGGGGTGATGGGGTGATGGGGAGGTGGGGTAAAAAATATATTGCTTTGAATTTTTAAATACTGATTTGAGTAGAGAAAATTAACTTTGTGGCCAGCGCCAATTATAACGATTCCATTCATACATACCTTGAATTTCATATTCAGTCCCATTAAAAAACCGGATCAAGCAATTAGTAAAATCATCATCTTCATGATTCGGTTCGTATATCTGGATTACCATACAAGGAAACCATTCCCGTTGTTCCTGATCATTTTCTGGTATCCATTCCCATAAAATATTAGAAACCTCAATGCGATCGCCAACTTTCAGTTTGAGCGCTTCTTCAAAATAAGAATACTTATCAAAATGGTAAGATTCCAGCCGACTTAACCACTGTAAACCATAATTTTCTCGAATAAACTGCACCTTACCCGAATCTTGCTCCAATAACCAATCATTCAATAACTGCACCTTCCAAGTCCGGTTTTGTTCTTCCTGTATTTTCACAAACTGTAAAAACTCCTCTAACTCCTCTGGAGTAAGTTCATCCAAAGGATTAGCAGTATCTGATACTCTAGAATTTGAGCTACTCTGAATTTGCTTGACTACTTGCAGCATTATTTGTTTCTGCGTATCAGTGAGAGGATAGCCAGCTACATCACAACTATTAAAAGCTGTGATTAGGGTAGCTTCAATCTCATCGCTATTCATAAGCTCCTGCAAATCATGGTTTCTATTGACAATTATTGCAAACTTACTTTCAACTCTTCCCACCTTTCACCAGGAAGTTTTGATTATGGAAGGTAAAAACTTAAGAGTTTAAGGAGAGGAGGGTTATTGATTTAATTGATCACGTGTGAGTCCTCATTATATAAGGTGTATTTTATGCTACTACGCTCAATCAAGCTAATTTTTGTCTCTTTCCTAATTGTCTTCTTATCTTGGACTTTTTCCAACCCTGCCCAAGCTGTTACAAAAATTAAATTATCTGATTTATCTTACAAGGATTGCCCACCAGAACTAGCAAAAGGTGCTGTTGTGAGTAATGGTTCAGGTGCTGCTGCAAATTGTTTCTTGATCATAGGTAAAGCAAAAAACAGTACCTACAAAACAGTATATGATGCAGACATCTTTGGACGAATTTATGATGCCAACAATAACCCCATTTTACAAAACCGTACTCGCTTAGGTTCAATACCTGAAGTTCCCCCTGGTGTGAGTGATTTTGAATTAAGAATATCAGTACCTGAAAATCAACCCACACCTTTAAAACTTAAGCAATTTAAAGCTTCTGGCTTTAGCGGTATGGTGAGACGAGAACAAAATTTCTGATCGGGTAACTAGGCAGAGTGCAGGGAGAGGGGCGCAGGGTGCAGGGTGCAGGGAGCGGGGTGCAGGGCGCAGGGGGAGAATTAAAATACTTATTTTCCGTCTCTCGAAGTCGAAAAAGTGCAAGGTTTTCAAGCGCTTATCCTCAAATATCTTGCACTTGTTTAATTTCAAAATGCCTCAAATCCTTGACCTGTAATGTTTTACGTTTATATACCTGACGGCACGCTACGCGGACAGCAAGCCCTAATGATGAAACTCTTGTGGGGTGGGCATCTTGCCCGCCAAAAATGTATCTCATTACACCGGAAAGCGCTGTAACTTAGCCAGTTAACTACCCTCTTGTCACCCAGTCAGACAAAATATTGGGGTTCAGCAATGCTAAACCCCTCATCTCAAAACTGATATAGGGCTGGCTAAATAATGCGAAAAAGGTTGTGGAGTCAGGAATATAGCCGTTTTAAGGGTCAAAAAATGCCTGGTTTTTCAGGGTAGGAACTTGAAAACCTTGCTCTTTTATTTAACTTCCAATTGTGACAATTAGGCTAAAACAATTACCTGTTCCTTGATTTGACGGAAAAACTTTTCGCTACAACCCTGCATATTGAGTGGTGAAACTAAATCCCTGGAACAAATGCCATCCTGCTCAAATTAGCTAAAATACTACCAATAACATTGAGCGCTAAAAAAGCTAAGATAGGGGAAAGGTCAATACCACCCAATGGGGGAATAATATTACGAAATAGATTTAGATAGGGGTCACTAACTTGACTTAATGCAGCAAAGGGTTGATTGTACCAATTAATTTGGGGAAACCAGGTTAAGAGAACCCGGATGATTAGCACATAGCTATAAATTTGCACAAAACTGGCTAAAGTTTCAAAAAGTAAATACATAGTTAGATGGGTTTTCTAGTAAAAGTCAAATGCAGTCTTATGTCTTGATTTTAATCGAGTTGATGTCGTGATAGTCCCCTCGACATATCTAAAGATAGATTTTTCTACATCATACAACCTCTATTTAGGGCTTGCTGAAAAAGTGATTGGTGATTGGTGATTGGTGATTGGTGATTGGTGATTGGGTAAATTTCTTAATTACGTAAGCGAAGCTCTCCCGAAGGGAGCATTACGAATTACGAATTACGTAAGCGAAGCTCTCCCGATAGCGCAGCGTGGCGTTAGCCATAGGGAGCATTACGAATTACGAATTACGAATTACGAATTTTTAATTCTCTCCCCGCCCCCTGCACCCTGCACCCTGCCTCTGAAACCATGCCTCTGAAACCCTGCCTCTTTAGGAATCTTGGGATAAAGAATTCTCAGCCTTTGCAGAAGATGTACCATTAACATTACCTAATTGATCTCGCACATCATCAATAGTGGCGTTGAGTTGGGCAATTTTCTCTTCTAAAGATCGCCTTGCACTTTCCATTTCTATATCTTCACTACCGGCTGATCGCATCTGTCTTCTTTTGCTTTTTCTTGTTTCTGTTGAACCTTCTGTGGTGTTTTCATCTTCTGAAGAATTTTCCCAACGAGATGCTAATACAGTACCCAAAACCCCACCAACTACACCACCAACAATAGTTCCAAATAAGAAGCCACCAGCAAAACCATCTTTTTGACTCATAATTTTCACCACCTTCAAAAAAGCAAATTCAGCAAATTTCGGCTATATTCCTGGCTGATAACCATTGTTTAAGTTCCAAAAATGCGATCGCCAGCATCTCCCAGTCCCGGAATAATAAAGCCCTTATCATTGATTTCGCCATCAATTGTCGCACTATATATAGTCAACTCTGGATAAGCAGCATTTAATTTTTGTAAAGCTGGGGGTGCAGCAACTACACAAACAATTCTTGTAAATGCTGGATTAACTCCTCTTTGGATCAATTCCGCCATTGTGGCCATTATAGATCCTCCTGTAGCTAGCATCGGATCGGTAATTAACACCCTTGTTTGTGGATCTAATTTTTCTGGCAGTTTATTCAAATAACATGAAGGTTCTAAAGTTTCTTCGTTTCTTTGCAAGCCCAAATGATAAATTTTTGCTAATGGTAAAATCGTTTGCGCTCCTTCCAATAAACCTAAACCAGCACGGAGAATTGGTACAACTGCCACAGGTATTTGTGAATCAATCACAGTCCCTGGACAAGAGCTTAAAGGTGATTCTACAACAGTTTCTTGAGTCACTAACCAATCCCTGGATGCTTCATAAGTTAACCATCTACCCAACTCAGTAATGGCGGAACGAAATAAAACTGAAGGTGTAGAAGCATCACGCGCAACAGTTAACCAATGTTGAATGAGGGGATGGGGAGGAACATAAACCAGCAATCGTTGATTCATAGCCAAAAACGCCTAATCTAAAAAAGCCTAACAGACTGAAACCCTATCATACTCTTTTGGCGTGTGTTCATAGCTTCTTGAAAATTATTGAAATTTATTTTCAATAATAGTTGACAAACTTTCTTAATTAACGCTATATTGAATTTTAGTGTTCTCCTCTCTTTAAAGGATCGGCAGACGGGATTGGCTAGCGGTAGCGGCTCTTCCCTCTTTTTTTTATTTTTGGTTCTATGTTATGTTACTTGTGATACTAAATTAGATAGAATTCAGTTGCCATACCTCATTTATTCATGAGGCTAGGCAAAAGGCTTTGATATAAACAGGACTTACGTAAAACCTAACTCAAATACTGCCATTGCGACGTAAGGAAGCAATCTCCAACCCAGACATTTCGTAAAAATGCGTAAGTCCTAATAAATTAAAAGCGTATTTTCATAATCAAATTTAGTATTAAGTACCCAAGCAAAATTAATTGCACATATTGATGGAAAACAAAATTTGCTGTATTCCTGTAACTGATAACCGATAACTGATAACTGATAACTGATAACTGATAACCGATAACTGATAACTGATAACTGATAACTGATATAAAATTTATCTTGCACGACTACTTATGTATGATGTAATCGTAATTGGATCTGGAATTGGGGGTTTGGTTACAGCCACCCAGTTAGCAGCTAAGGGAGCAAAAGTTCTGGTATTAGAGCGCTACTTAATTCCTGGGGGTAGTGCAGGTTATTTTCAACATCAAGGATATACTTTCGATGTTGGTGCATCTATGATTTTTGGTTTGGGAAAACAAGGAACTACGAACTTACTTACTCGTGCTTTAGAAGCAGTTAATGTTAATTTAGAAACTATTCCCGATCCTGTCCAAATTAATTATCATTTACCTAATCATCTCAATATTAAAGTTGACAAAAATTACGAGAAATTCTTACATAATCTTATTACTTATTTTCCCCATGAAGAAATAGGTATTCGTCGTTTTTATCAAGAATGTCAAAAGATATTTAACTGCCTCAATAGTATAGAGTTGTTATCTTTAGAAGAACCAAAATATGTCATGAGTGTATTTTGGCAAAATCCCCTATCTTGCTTAAGATTAGCAAAATATTTACCACAAAATGTAGGCGACATAGCCCGGAGATATATTAAAGATCCTTTACTACTAAAATTTATTGATATTGAATGTTATTGTTGGTCTGTAGTTCCGGCCAACATGACACCAATGATTAACGCTGGGATGGTATTTTCTGATCGTCATTATGGTGGTGTTAATTATCCTGTAGGTGGAGTAGGACAAATAGCTGAGAAATTAGTAGTAGGTTTAGAAAAGAATGGTGGTAAAATTGAGTATCAGGCCAGAGTAACAAAAATTATCACTGCTAATGGCAAGGCTGTCGGTGTACAGTTAGCTAATGGGAAAATATATTACGCTCAGAAAATTGTTTCTAATGCCACTCGGTGGGACACATTTGAGAAATTATTACCTCGTGGAAATATGCCATCTAATGAGAAAAGATGGCAACAAAGATATAAAAAATCACCTAGCTTTCTCAGTTTGCATTTAGGGGTAGAAGCATCTGTGATACCTACAGGAACAGAATGCCATCACATTATCCTAGAAGACTGGGAAAAAATGGAATTAGCCTCTGGGACACTTTTTGTTTCCATACCTACTTTATTAGATCCCAATATAGCTCCTAGTGGTTATCATATTATTCATGCTTTTACACCTGCTTGGATTAGCGATTGGCAGGGAATGAGTGCAAATCAATATAATCAGCAAAAAGAGGATGCTGCATGGGAAATTATTGCTAGATTAGAGAGTTTTTTCCCTGGTTTGGAAGCAGGTTTAGATTACATGGAAGTAGGAACACCCCTTACCCATCGGCGATTTTTAGGTCGAGTAGATGGTACTTATGGGCCCATACCCCAGCGGAAATTATGGGGTTTATTGAGAATGCCTTTTAATCGGACATCTATATCTAATCTGTATTGTGTAGGTGATAGCACTTTTCCAGGTCAGGGTTTAAATGCTGTAGCTTTTTCTGGTTTCGCTTGCGCCCATCGTATTGCTACTGATTTAGGCTTAACTTGATCTGTATCATATAAATATTTAGGGTTTGCAGCAAAAAGTGATCTGTGAAGATAAGGGAACTCTTAACAGGGAACTCTTAACAGTTTCAAGAGTTGGTAAGGGAAGAATTTTCACCGAAAGTGCAAGATTTTTAAACACTGATCCTCAAATATCTTGCACTTTTTTAATTTTAAATCGCCTAAAATCTTCTATTTGTAAAGGTTTTAGATTTATATGCCTGACGGCACGCTACGCGGACAGCAACCCCTATTTATCGTGGTAAACCCCTGATGGTTGCTCCGTTCCCTATTCCCTGTTCCCCGTTCCCTGTTCCCTATTCCCTAATCTCCACAGATCACTTTTACACCTAACGACAAACCCTACTTAATCTATTTTTTACAATTCCCGCAAATTAAATAAAATTTTTTGTCATGGCTGCAATTTTCACGGGGAAAACAGCATAATAGAAGTGTGACTAAACTGTTAGCCCCTTTACAATCCCTAAAACAAGGAAACTGGTTCAAGCTTATTTGTGGAGCTAGTTTTCAACATCTACCTGCGGTCAGAAATTTGGCTATAGCCTACACTTTGGCTGGTGCTGACTGTATAGATGTAGCAGCTGATCCGGCAGTAATTGCAGCGGTTCACGAAGGTTTGCTGGTAGCTAAGAACTTAGCTCAAGAAGCTGAAGAACGGGGGTTTCCCTTTCGGGGAAATTTGCCCTTTTTAATGGTCAGCCTCAATGATGGAGAAGATCCTCATTTTAGAAAAGCAGAATTTAATTCTATTAATTGTCCGCCAACTTGTCCTCGACCCTGTGAAACAATTTGCCCTGCACAGGCTATAGTCTTTAACGATCAAAAAGATAGCTTTTCAGGAATTATTGCCGACAAATGTTATGGCTGTGGGCGTTGCGTTCCTGTTTGTCCTTATGAGATGATTTTCACATCTTCTTTTGTGTCAACACCGGGAGCAGTAGCACCACTGGTTATGTCAACGGGAATAGATGCCATAGAAATTCACACTAAAGTAGGACGTTTGGCAGATTTCCAGCGTTTGTGGGCAAGTATTGTTCCTCAAGTCAATAAATTGAAACTACTAGCCGTTAGTTGTAATGATGGCGAAGGATTAATTGATTATTTACAAACTATTTATGATCTGATTGCTCCACACTGCCAAGTTTTGATTTGGCAAACAGATGGACGCTCGATGAGTGGTGATATTGGAGATGGTACTACTATCGCCACAGTCAAATTAGGACAAAAAGTTTTGGCAGCAAATTTACCGGGATATGTGCAGTTAGCAGGGGGTACTAATAGCTACACAGTTCCTAAATTAAAGGCAATGTCACTTTTGAAAAGATGGGGAGATGGGAAGATAGGGAAATGGGGAGAAAAAATTACCCCACCACCTCACTACCCCACCACCCCATATATTGCTGGTGTTGCTTATGGTAGCTATGCTCGTGTGTTGCTGTCACCCATTTTTGAACAGTTAGAAAATCAGGAGGTGAGTTCCACTGGTATCTATGCAAGTGTTGGCTTGGAAAATCAACCAGAATTACTCTGGCAAGCGGTAGAACTGGCTTATTCTCTCGTTTCCCAGATTAAGTCACAGTCAGAGCTTTGAATTAGCTCGTTCGTTATCTCTCAAAACGTCACCATAAACAGCATGACGATTACTGAAGATCTCCAAAAGTTACTGGACATTTTGCCCCAAGACCTAAAGCAAAAGCTAGAGGATCACTCCAACAGAGATAATCTAGTGGAGGTGATTTTAGATTTAGGTCGTCGCCCAGAAGCTAGATTTCCCGATCAAGCTGAGTATCTGAGCGAAACCCCTGTTACTCAATTACAAATAGATGATTGTATCCAAAGAGTCGGAACATTTGGCGGAGATAATCGGGCAGGAATTGAGCAAACTTTACATCGTATTAGTGCTATTCGTAACCGTAATGGTAAGGTTATTGGCTTGACCTGTCGTGTCGGTCGGGCTGTGTTTGGAACTATTGGTATGATCCGCGATTTGGTGGAAACTGGTAGATCCATTCTTATGCTTGGTCGTCCTGGTGTGGGTAAAACCACAGCTTTACGAGAAATTGCTCGTGTTTTAGCCGATGAACTCAATAAACGTGTAGTCATTATTGATACATCTAATGAAATTGCTGGTGATGGTGATGTCGCTCACCCGGCGATTGGTCGCTCTCGTAGGATGCAAGTGGCAAAGCCAGAATTACAACATCAGGTGATGATTGAGGCAGTGGAAAACCATATGCCAGAGGTCATTGTCATTGATGAAATTGGGACAGAGTTGGAAGCTCTTGCTGCCCGTACAATTGCTGAAAGAGGTGTACAATTAGTTGGTACTGCTCATGGTAACCAAATTGAAAACCTGATTAAAAACCCTACCCTTTCTGATTTGGTTGGGGGTATCCAAGCCGTGACTCTGGGAGATGATGAGGCCAGACGCAGGGGTTCACAAAAGACTGTTTTGGAACGGAAAGCTCCTCCTACTTTTGAAATTGCCGTGGAGATGTTGGAGAGAAAACGCTGGGTGGTACACGAAAGTGTAGCTGATGTGGTAGATACTCTATTACGAGGTCGTCAACCTAACCCACAAACCAGAACAGTAAATGAGCAGGGTAAGGTTTCTATTACCAGGCAGTTGTCTGTGGTGAATGGCCGTGGTCATGGTTTGGGTGATGAGTCAGATTCTTTACCAGCGATGAAACAGGCTAATGGCTGGCGTGCTTCTGGACAAATGGTGGCACTACCTCCCATAACTGCTGACTTGGGGGGAAGTGGTCAGAGTGAATTTGACCGCTTGTTAGATGAGTCTTTCCGATATGAAAATGGGGTTGATTTCAGAAATCGTAGGTCATCGGGCCCGAATGGGGAAGATTTGCCACTGCATATTTATCCTTATGGAGTGAGTCGTCACCAGTTAGAACAGGTCATTGGTGTGTTGACTTTACCAGTGGTGTTGACAAAGGATTTGGATAGTGCTGATGCTATTCTAGCTTTGCGATCGCACGTTAAAAATCATGCGAAGTTAAGACAAATAGCAAAGGCGCGTCACATTCCTATTCACATGATTAAATCCAGCACAATTCCTCAAATTAGTCGCGGTTTACGACGGTTACTGAATATTGATGAACCGGAAATTGGTGACGAAAAGGAATTACAACTGTTTTTACACAATGGTAGCGATGATGAGATGGATGCTTTGGAAGAGGCTAGACTTGCAGTTGAGCAAATAGTTATTCCTAAAGGTCAACCTGTGGAGTTGTTACCCCGTTCTCCTCAAGTTAGAAAAATGCAGCATGAGTTGGTGGAACATTATCGCCTCAAGTCTAATAGTTTTGGGGAAGAACCTAATCGGCGATTAAGGATTTATCCGGCTTAATGTTTGGCATTGCTGATCCAAAATATGAACAGAATTTTTTTAGATAAAAATCTCAATTCTGTTCTATGTTATACGATTTCCTAGAAATTTAGTCGTTATACTCATTACTAAAGGTTCTACCTGGGAATTGATGAAGTGGCGGAAAAACCACTTCATTTTTATTTTTTTTGATCAGTAGTCATCAGCAAAGTGATTGCTGAATTGATATATTTTTAATCATTAACTAATTCATCGTGCCATTTTTCCCGTTTTGGTCTTTTTTCTACTTCCTCTTCACCATTACGTGTTCTATCCATATACCAAGTTTGCCATTTTAAGGCTTTTTGATTTTCTAAATGATTAACAAAGTTAATGATTGATTGATCAAAGTCTAGGGGAGATTTTAACTTGAATTGAATAGTTCTTAAGATTTTAGCATCATTTTTGATAAAGTATTCAATTACAAATTGACTTAACCACAACAGAAAAATATTATACATTTTCCCAAAAATACTCTTATTTTTCTTAGCTAAAAAAACAGTTTTAATGTCAGCTTTACCAGCTTCAGCTAAACGACAAGCAAACATAATATTAAATTGTAAAATACCTATACCTATAGTAATAAAACCTGTCATTCCATACCAATAACAAAGAGAGAAATTAACAGGTTTTTTATAGATAGGACGAATTAGCTTAATTAAATGAGAATCAGGACTTTCATTGGTAGTATTGACAAAAGTAATAGCATTTTCATTAATTTCTTGTTTGTGGAAATTAAACTCTGATAATAATTTATGAACAGTGTTAAAATGTTGAGTATCAATAGCATTAATCATGAAAACATTGGGATGACAATTGAGAAGTAAGTGTTTCCCAAAAGCATGATCAAATTCATCAAATTCTAATTCAGGAATAAACGGTAAAGGTTGTTGAGGAGTTTCACCAGTCCATATCCATACTAAACCATATTTTTCGGCGGTTGGCCAACTTTTAGTTCTGACTTTTACTGCTTCTTCTAAACAGGGAATTTCTACACAAAACCCAGCAGCATCAAATTTCCAATGATGAAAAAAACAACGTAATTCATTACCTTCTACTGTACCTTCTGCAAGATGTGCGCCAAAATGGGGGCAAAAAGCATCAAGTATAACAACTTGTTTATCTTCTCCACGATAAATTACTAATTCTTTCCCTAAGATTGTTATGGGTTTAACTTCACCAACGGATATTTTAGTACTAGGAATTACCCAATACCAACCTTCAACGAAACGTTCTGGGTGATTAAAAATTTTAGGTTTTTTAGAGTAGCTTAAATTGTTAGATGTGATGTTCATTTCTAGATTTTTACTTATACTAAAACGGGTAATCTAGAAATAACACAACCTTTTCATTAAAACAGTAATTTTAAGTACGCTAATTTATTATATCCCCAAATTATGATTTTAATTTTCTATTTATTAACTTTATGATCTTATTCCCAGAATAACTAATAACTAATAACTAATAACTAATAACTAATAACTAATATCTAATATCTAATATCTAATATCTAATAACTAATATCTAATATCTAATATCTAATATCTAATAATTAATTATAGCTATATCCACCAAGATTAGGGCATAAAAATCATAAATTTGTAGGGGTTTAATACTGCACTTTACCCTTACCAATCTTAACAATTAAATGCTATCTAATGTCCTCAGCAACCTGGCTACAGCTATATCTCTGTAAATAAACCACCATAATTCTCAACCTATTAAATATAAACCACCGATACTAACAGCAAATTTTTACAGTAATAAAATTTGTTACCGTTGATTTACATTGGCTTAAAGTTCCAGTTTTATCCAAAAAAATAGTCTTGATTTTATGAGCTAATTCCAAACTTTGGGCATTCTTAATTTGTTTTTTTACAGGTACACTTTCACCAGTCATTATTGCTTTACCTACGGTAGAAAACCCTTCAATTACTTCCCCATCTACAGGAATTTTTCCCAGGCCATACCAAAATTACATCATTTCATCCCATTAATTTTCAGAGTAATGTTAGTCATTGACTTATTAACTTCTCCCTGCACCCTGCACCCTGCTTCCCCACTCCCCATCTCTCTTATGCAGGCGGATAACCCGCAGTAACTAAAGCTTCTTTAATTACAGTTTCCGAAGTTTGAGTATCAACATTAACAAGTTTGGTTTCCGGATCTGCTTCCACTTTAGCGTCAATATCTACCGCTTTAATTGCATTGGTAATGTTATTAGCACAAGCAGAACAAGCCATGCCTGGAATTGTAAGTTTAATTGTCATTACAGTAAATTACAAAGAAAGTGAACAAAAAACTAAGATTCCCCTGCCAATTTCTATAAGTTTTGAATTTGGTCAGTTGGTGTTTTTATGATAGCGTTATCCATATTGTAAGTTTGTGGCGAATTCGCTTTTTTATCAGCTTTTGAGGCTATTTTTACAGATTATAGATAAAAAATTTACACTTAGTTAAATTTTTGGACTCCTTTCTTTGTGTTATTTACGTTCTTTGTAGTTTTTTCATATACAGCAGATTTCATTGATGAGATATACAAATCATAATCAAGAAGCTTTGTTACCTGTTACCTGCTCCCTGAATTTTAATTTCATACCTGAATTCAGCAATGCAAATTTTTCTATTCAATTGGTAATTCAATAATAAATTCTGAACCACCTTCAGAGCAATCTTGATATTTCAAACTACCGTTATGTAAATCAGTAATTATTTGATAACTAGTATATAGCCCTAAACCTGTACCTTTTTGACTTGATTTGGTAGTAAAAAATGGCTCAAAAATACGGTCTTGATATTTTTTATCAATCCCAATACCATTATCTTTAATTGATATCATAATTTTGTTGACATCTGTCAAAAATTTACTCTGAATCCAAATAGTTGGCTTTGTTTTTATCTCTTGATCCCAATTAAATTCGGCAATTAAGGCATCAATAGAATTTTGGATTATATTCATGATTGCCTGATTCAAAATATTTGCATAACCTTTCGCTTCGGGAATATTTCCATAGTTTTTGACAATGGAAATATTTACATATTCTTGGTTTTCAAATTGAGAACTTAGTGTCATTAATGTACTATCTATACTTTCATGTACAGAAAAAGGTTTAATTCCTGATTGATCCAAACGAGAAAATACATGAATTGCTTGAATAACTGCACGTATTCTTTCTGCTCCTTTATACATAGAATCAATGACTTTTGTAAAATCAGAGTTGATAAATTCTAATTCAAAATCATCTATGAAATCTTTAATTTCTGGAGTTGCATCTGGAAACGTCTGGCGATAAAGCTTAACTAAATTGACTAATTTATGGCTATATTCATGGGCAGGATTCAGGTTACATAAAATGAAGCTCAATGGGTTATTGATTTCATGGGAAATGCCAGCCGCTATTCTCCCAGAGTTAACTAATTTTTCTTTTTGAATCAGTTCTGCTTGTGTTTTTTGTAATAATGAAAGAGTTGTTTCTAGTTGTTGATTACGGGATTCTAATTCTGTTTGCAGAGATTTAATCTTTAACTGTGTCTTAATTCTGACTAATACTTCTTCTAGTTGAAATGGTTTAGTAATATAATCAATTCCCCCAACTTCAAAGGCTTTCAGTTTATCATCTATTTCACTACCTGCACTTAAAAAAATGATGGGAATTGAACTGGTTATGGGATCATTTTTTAAACATTCACAAACTTCATAACCTCCCATTTCTGGCATATTAATATCGAGGAGTATCAAATCGGGTTTAATTGTTCTGACAGCGGTAAGTGCTGCTTTACCATTAATTGCTTTACGAACTTGATAGTTATGCTTTGATAAATAATCAGATAAAAAACGAATGTTTTCTAACTTATCATCAACGATGAGAATATCTGATGGGATATTTTTATCCTGAGTTTTCATTGGTTAGTGTTTGGTTACTATGAATAAGTTGTGGTTAATGTTGACAGATAGTTAAGTTTTTATTATTTACTATTATATTGCTTTTTACTATTAGTGGTTAGTAATATGACTTATACACTGTACAAATTTTACCTTTTGTGGATGAACAAAAATTGTGAAGTTTCATGCTTTTAAATATGAAGTTTACATAAATTGCCATCACTTGGCAGAGGCTCAATACACTGCCCGAAAATTGGTGAAAAATTTCGTTGAAATGTTGGCAAAGTATACTCCATCTTTTCTATGTTCTGTCAATATGTAAATTCTAAGTCATTACCTTTTGCTGAATAGATGTTAACTACTGAAGGGAAAAGAGTTTTAGCCATTGTCATCTTCCATCAATGTCAGATTTTTAAAAGTGAGAACTAAAAAATCTCATACTTTAGATAGATGAAAATTAACAATTTCTAACTCTCTAAAACTCTTAAGAGTCACCAAAGAAGTAAAAGAGAAATGAGCTAGCACAAAGTAGAGCATGGGTACAAACCCCTTCCCAGAACCCTATTATTGGGGTATCTTCTCCTTTGTTAGAAAGCTGCCTGCTCTCCTACTTATTGTCACCTGTCAATAGTTATATATCTAGGACTTATATCAGGTTTTTCTATTACTGAAAAACTGTTTCAGCAAGGTCTAATTAGTTCTTGCTGAAAGTATTCTAAATAGGGCTTGCTGTCTGCGTAGCCTGCCTTCAGGCATATAAGCGCGAAAATATTGCTATTAAAGAATTAGAGGCGAATTAAGATTGAGAAATTGCAAGAATTAAGAGTATCAAAGCGTAAAACCTTGCGTTTAGGGTGAAAATTTACACTTACCAACTATCTCAAACTACTCTCTACTCCCTAGCTTTTACCGATCACTTTTTTAGCAAATCCTAAATAAATTAATTTAGTTTAGTCTTAGAGAATAAATTAATCTAAGGTCTTATATATAAACATAACATCAATTGATTGATTAAATTCATTATCCCATGAATAAACTTGAGGTTTACTCACAGGTAAATTGATATTGCACTACTAATAACCTTATATGTAAGCTATAGACTGTGACTGCTGACAATTAAATTGGCCATTTCTTCAGGTTCTAGAGGTTTAGAAAATAAGAACCCCTGACCAAAATGGCAATTTAGTAGTTTGAGTTGTTCCCACTGTTCTGGGGTTTCTATGCCTTCAGCAATAACATTCATCCCCATATTTTGAGCGATTTGGATCATCGCTTGCACCATACTGAAACTGGCAGGGGTAGTTCTTAAACGATTAATGAAGGAACGGTCTATTTTCAAATTATCTACAGGGAAAGAATGTAAGTAACTCAAAGATGAGTAGCCAGTACCGAAATCATCAATACATAGTTGAATATTTCTGTGGCGAATTTTATCAATTACTGTAGCCGCAAATGAGGAATGATCCATGATGATGGTTTCAGTGATTTCTAATTTCAGGCATTCTGGAGAAAGTTGGGTTTCTGCCAATATTTCATCGAGTTGCTGAATAAATTTAGAGTGAGAAAATTGATAAGCAGAAACATTAACACTAATATAAAAAGAGGAATCAACTATCTTTTGCTCTTGCCACGAACGAAGTTGATAACAGGCTTGTTTGAGTATCCATCCTCCTATTTGAATAATTAACCCAGTTTCTTCAGCAACAGCGATAAGTTCAGCAGGGGATATCTGACCTAAAGTAGGATGAAACCAACGCACTAAAGATTCAACACCAACTATTTTTCCTGTATCTAATTTGATAATTGTTTGATAATAAAGTTTAAGTCCTGAACACGGTATTCCTTTCCGTAATTCTGTTTCCATCTGCAAGTGTTGACAAGACTCATCATACATTGCTTGGGCGAAAATTTTATATTGATGTTTGCCTTGAGATTTAGCTTTATACATGGCTATATCTGCATGACGGAGTATGGCTTCAGGTTCATGGTAGTGAGAACAATCAATGACAACACCGATACTAAAGGATAGAAAAAATTCTATATCTCTGAGAATAAAAGGTTCTTGAAAACCAGCAAATATTTTATCAATGATGGATTTAACATGAAATTTATCTGTAATTTTTTTGAGTAGAATGATAAATTCATCTCCTCCTAATCTAGCCAATAAATCTTCTGAATTTAAAATTGATTTCAATCTTTTTGATAAAGCGATTAATAACTCATCACCTGCTAAATGTCCCAGAGAATCGTTGATAATTTTAAAGCGATCGCAATCAAGATATAAAACAGCAAATTTATTATCAGGGTTAGTGGTTTGTCTTTCAATAGCTTGACAAAGTTCTTTCATTAATAAAGCTCTGTTTGGCAACTTTGTTAAAGAATCTTGAAAAGCCATTTCTGATAATTTAGTATTGGCTATTTCTAGTTGCTTGGTTCTTTTTTTTACCCTTTCTTCTAACCTAGAATTTAGTTCATTAATTGTTTGGTAAGCTGTAATGATTGTTAGTTGATGTTCAACTCTAGCTAATACTTCTTCTATGTGAAATGGTTTAGTGATATAGTCTGCTCCGCCGGCTTTAAAACCTTCTAATTTATCATTGACATCATCCGCAGCACTGATAAAAATTATAGGGATATGAAAGGTTTTGGGATTAGATTTAAGGTTCTGACAAACTTCATAACCAGTTATATCTGGCATTCTAATGTCTAACAAAATTAAGGATGGAGGATCAGTCTCTACGGCAGTTAATGCCATTTTACCAGTAATAGCTTTACGAGTTTTATATCCATGTTTTTGTAGAATACTAGATAGTAAACGAATATTCTCTAAAGTATCATCAACAATTAAAATATTGACTGGTTTAGATGATGGTAAATTATCTATTGATCTTAAGCTTTTCATAGATGAGCCTAAATGTTGAATTGTTGCCATAATTAATTAGGGGTTGCTACAAAATTATTAGAGTTGGATGGGAAATATTTTCCCTGGAAGTAGGAATTAAATGCAATCTTTTTGAGTTTCCAAACCATAAAAGATAGCATTTAAAAATTTCAAATTGCCTAAAAACCTTTACCTATAAAGTTTTCATATTTATTCACTCACACCTATGTACCAAAAAATTGTGGTCTAAAGACTATCATTATCAGGCAAAAAGATAAGAATATTCATTTCCACCTTTTTGCTTCAGCTAGCAGTACTGATAAATGAAATGGTATTTAGCTGCTAGTTATTTGCTTTTTGATTTGCATCTACTTTTAATCTTTACAGAACAGATTTTTTCAAATGTATTTATTACTTTGAAACACAAATTTACATTAAATCCAGTTGCCATATTCCACTTATTCATGAGGCTAGGCCAGAGGTTTTGAGATAAATTAGTCAAAAAACCTGTTCATAACCAGATTTAGCATTACAACAATTTTAATACTAATGAGGCAGAAAATTCATTTAATTTTAGAGGACAGAGAAACAGTAACTAGTTAGGGTGCTACACTAATCAATAACTATTATTAATAATTAGCTAATTCCGGTGATAGTGGTAATGTAATTATAGTATTGTTTCGACCTAATTCTTCACTACTTGAGTTAAATTGATGATTTTATCAAATTGATAATTTTCAATTAGTTTTGTTAATTCGTCAATTAGATCTGTTTGCTCAGAGGGAATATCCGCTAGTAATTCTAAACATTTATCATCATTACCTTGAGCAGAGGCAAAGTTTAATTCATGCAGCCATTCACCAGGCATGATTGCTAAAGCTTGCTGATCGAGTATAAAGTCAGATTTTTGATTGTTATCCTCTGCTACATTATCTAAATGTTGTTGATGTAGGAATTGAATATGCAAATGATTTGCTAATACGGCTAATATCTCTTCTCGACGAAATGGCTTACTCACAAAGTCATCACAACCAGCCATCAGTGTATCTTGTTTTTGTTCGGTAAAGGCACTAGCAGTTAAAGCAATAATTTTTGTATGTGAGGATGTTGTTTTCCATATTGATTGTTGCTCTTGCAAGCGAATTCTTTGAGTAGCTGTGTAACCATCTAAAATAGGCATTTGCATATCCATAAAAATTAAGTCTGGCTGGTATTTCCTCCAGGCCGATATTGCCTCTTCCCCATTTTCAACTTCTTCTATTTCTAATCCTAAATTCTTTAAAATCTGCCGCAATAGTAAGCGGTTAGTGGCATTATCTTCAACAATTAAAATTCGATGATTTTGTCCTGAAACAATACCCACTACATCTTTAAAATCTAAGAGTTTTTCATTCTTAATTGCTGGAGCTAAAGTAACTGGGATGTTAAAACTAAAACAACTGCCTTTACCGACTTTACTATTAACAGTAATTTCCCCTCCCATCAATTCCACAAATTTATAGCTGATGCGTAGTCCTAAACCGGTACCTTCTCTAGATTTTTGTCCAGCTCTTGCTTGCTGAAAGGGTTGAAATAGTTTATTAATTTCCTCTGGTTCAATTCCTAAACCTGTGTCTTCTACTTCAAAGCGAAGATTGACTTTGGATGATGAATTTTCTGGGGTTGTACTTTGTACTTCTCTTTTGACTCTGAGAATCACACTTCCTCTTTCTGTAAACTTAATTGCATTACCTAATAGGTTAATCAATATCTGACGGATTTTATTTTCATCAGATGTCACATATTGTGGTAGATGCTGATCATAATCAAAGTTGAGTTGTAAGTTTTTATTACTGGCTTTAAGTTGTAACATAGAAGCCAGGGAAAATAGTAATTTATATAAATCAAATTCTGTTTCACAGAGTGTGGTTCTACCTGCTTCAATTTTGGACATTTCCAAAACATCATTAATTAAAGACAGCAGATGCTCACCACTATTGTTGATAATCTCCATATATTTGCGGTGGTGAGTATTAATAGCTAAATCTTGCTGCATTAATTGAGTAAAACCAAGAATAGCATTCAGGGGAGTCCGTAATTCATGGCTCATGTTGGCTAAAAATTCACTTTTAGCACGGTTAGCTGCATCAGCTTCGTCCTTGGCTATTTGTAGCTCTTGGGCTTGTTTTTGTACTTGGGCAAATAGTTCTGCTTGTTGTACAGCTACACCTAATTGATTACCGATTTGGGTGACAATTGCCAGCTCTGCACTTTGCCATTGTCGGGGTTTGTCATTTTGGTAAGCTGCTAATAAACCCCAGAGTTCATGCTTACAAAAAATGGGAGTGATAATGTATGCTCTGGCTTGTAATTCTTCTAATAAGTTTAAATAGCAATCATTAAAACCAGCAGCGTAAATGTCACTAACACAACAATAACTATTTTTGGTTTTTAATGAACCACCTTGATTATTTTGTAAATAAGTATCACTACTTATGATTTCTGCGGTGGCTAGTTGGTTGTTGATACAGTCACTATCATCTATAGCTACTTTGGTTATTTGTGGATCATCTGCTCTGTTTGGTAACAACTTGTTCCAATTTCCTGTAACTGATTCAGAGACTAATTCCCCACTCCAGTCTGAATTAAACTGATAAATTAAAACGCGATCGCAAGCAATTGTTTGTCTTAATTCTGATGTAGTAATTTGAAATATGGATTCTAAATCTAGGGTCTGCCGCATTCTGAGAATTATACTGTTGATGGCTTTTTCTCTGTCTGCCATTACTCTTAGAGTCGTTTCTACCGCGATACGCTCACCAATTTCATTTTCTAGGGCATTGTTGGCTGCTACTAAGGCTGTGGTTCTATCTTTAATTCGCGCTTCTAAATTTTGATAGGCTTTAATTTTTGCTTCCTGCGCCCATTTTCGTTGTAATTCAGTAGCAGCACGAATCGCAAATACTGACAAAATTGCTTCGGTGATTTCATCTGTTTGAATAGTCTTATTATCCAAAATACATAGACAACCTATGGTTTGATTATAATAATCCATCAATGGTATGCCTATATAGCTTTGGATATCCATGCTTTGAAGTAATGGAGAATGGGGAAATAATTCTTTTACGTTATTTTGATATACGCATAGCATCTCCTTTTCTATGACTGACTGACAAGGAGTACCAGCTAATTCATATTCCAGATTTTCCCCTAAACTGTCAATATTCCAAAATGCTAATGTCCGAAATTTGCCAGGGGAATCATCTACAGCTTCAGAAATTAATACATAAGTTGCATCTAAAACGCAAGCCAGGTTTTGCACTAAAGCTTTAAAAAACTCCTCCCCTGTGACAGATGCTGTTCCAGAGACGATCGTTGTTAATGTTTTTTCTGCCTTTTGTCTTTCTACTATTTGCTGTTGTAATTCTTGGTTAATCTTTTCTAACTGCTCTGGAGTTTTTAAGGCTAAGAATGTGGGCAATAATTCGACTAACTGTAATGCTGTGTAACAAGAAATTATGGCCGTGATGGCTTTTTCAATGCCACTAATCCAGTAGTGAGGATACCACAATGTCCAAATATCTAAGAAATGCCCAATACCACAAAAGATAATAAATGCACTAAATAAAGTAAAAACTTTAGAAAAGAGTATGAATTTACGCTTGTTATTGAAGGCAATTAACATGACAGGAATTGAGAGATAAGCAATACCAATTAAGGCATCACTCACTATGTGTAATCCCAATAAGGGCGTTTGCCATAAATAACAATGCCCATGAGGTATGTAATAATGATTTGCCAGCGTATTAGTTAATAAGTTTGTAATTGTTACCATTTTTCATACTTTTAATATTGTTTTAATATCTTTATTAAATTTTTCTGAGGATATTACAGTGTATATCTCTCAACTCCAGGCTATTATTCTCAATTTGCGATTACATTGAAAACAAAATAGTCAAAATAGCCACTCCTTTCTTTTCATCTGTGGATGATTATAAATCAATTTATGATCTATAAATCTAATATTTACAAGCTTAATTAGAGGATGCAGCAAAAAGTCTTGTCGTGGAGACAAGTGACTCTTGACAGTTTCAAGTGTTAGATCAGAGAAATTTTCCCTTGGAATCAAGTTTAAATGCACGGTTTTCGAGTGACTACCATCTAAAAGCTTGCACTTTTTCAATTTCAAATTCCCTGAAATATTTTAAATGTAAGGTTTTTACATTTATATGTCTGACGGCACGCTATGCGGACAGCAAACCCTAATTAATCTGGTTAGTAATACCAGATAAAAATTACTATATAAAATTGTGACACACTCAAACTGTAAATGCTAGCAAATATAGAAATTATAGTAAGTAACTTTAAGTATTTCTATAGTAATTTTATGGAATAAAAATGATAATTTGATAGAACTACCTACTCAAATCAATACTAAAAAAGTTATCTGTTGAGTTCAGGAAACAGTGAACAGTGAACAGTGAACAGTGAGCAGTAAACAGTGAACAGGGAAGAGCGAACAGTGATAACTGATAACTGATAACTGATAACTGACAACTGATAACTGATAACTGATAACTGATAACTGATAACTGATAACTGATAACTGATAACTGATAACTGATAACTGATAACTGATAACTGGTAAGTTTAAGAATATATCATGCGATCGCCTATAAGTCTGAATCAAAAACTTTGATCAATAATCACAAGACTTGATCCAAATAAAACTATTAATTTGTGAAAAAACTCTCAGTTTCTAAAAATAGACACAGTAACCCCTTGGGCTAGTTCAATTACTATGATATCACTAACTTTGAAGATGTCAAGGCCTTGAAAAATCGTGACTCGGTTTTTGCTTATTGCTATAAATTATCAATAATTTTGGGCAAAAAACATCGTGTTGATCTTTTTTGGGATTTTTGGGCATAGATAAGAAATATATATTATTACACAGTCACAGATTACCTGAGCTAATATTCAACCTTGGGAAAAATTGTACCTCTGAGGTTAGCACCAGTTAAAATTGTACCTCTGAGATTAGCACCAGTTAAATTTGCACCTGCGAGGTTAGCATATTTTAGATTAGCAAAACTCAAATCCGCATTAGTTAAATTAGCCTGACTCAAATTAGCGCGGAATAGATAGGAATTACCTAAATGGCATTTACTTAAATTCGCCTTATATAAATTTGCTTGATAAAGATAACTTTGCATCATTTCGGTCTCATATAAAGTTGCTTCACTCAAATCAGCAGCAATTAAATTTACTCCGATTAAATTAGCAAAACTAAGATTACCACGCATAAATTGGGAACTGGCTAAATCAGCATTTTTCAAGTTAGCAAAACCCAAGTCAGTACCGATTAAATTAGCATTTGTCATCACAGCATCTCGTAAATTTGCACCTTGCAAATTCGCACCAATCAAAGTTACTTCCCTTAAATCTGCGGCTTTAAGAACTGCCCCACTCAGATTAGCAATAGTCAAATTCGCTTGATAAAAAATCGCCTCTATTAATTGAGCAGCAGATAAATTAGCACTACTCAAATTTGCCTGACTAAAATCAGTTCTCACCAACAAAGCCCGACTTAAATTTACCTGATTCAAATTAACATTTTGTAGATTTGCACCCCGGAGATTTTCCCGTTGTAGATCAGCACCACTTAAATCTATCTCCATTTCCAGATTTTGATTTCTCCATTGACTCCAAGTAACTGCACCTGTTAACAGTAATTTTAAATGTTCTTGATTTGGCATTTTTACTCCTGTCTAATTACTCTTGACGTTGACTTTGACGTGTACGACCGGGACAATTTTCAATAGCTGTTAAAGCTCCAGCCGCTCCAGCTAAAATATCCCGTTCTGTTCCTCCTAAATAGAGTCTGCCAAAACTACCTACTGCTTGTACAGCTAAAATATTAATTTGGGCTGATTTTTCAGCTTCATTTGCTGCTAAAGCTGCATAAGCTGCGGGTTCAACTTCTAAAACGTAGAGGGTTTCTCCTGCTAACAAAAGTTGTCCTCTACGGGTACGGTTAATCAGTTGAGTTTGATAAGCATCAATATTACGAATAATTTGACTGGATACGACACGAGGTTTCAAACAATCTTGTTTTTTAACTTGTAAATAATCTAAGATCGCATCTCCAGCCGCTCGAATTTCGCCTTGTGAACCGGAATGTATTTCTAAAAGTCCATAAAGTCGTTCTACCATCTGCACACCAGGACGCACAGAGGCAGATTTTAAAGCTACATCTGTAATTTTATTGATTTCAATACCGGGAGAGATTTCAATCCATAAGGATGTATCCCCTGGTAGTGGTAAGAAACCTTGGGCTACTGTTCCCATATATGCAGCGTGTTGCGGTTGCAGACTATCTAGAAATACGAAACTGCGTAATTCTATGCCCAAAGTTTTTGCTCCAGTTATGTATGTGCAATATATGAGTTTACCGAATAATGGGACTTTGACAAAACTGGAAATTGGGGAGAGGGGTGATGGGGTGGTGGGGTGATGGGGTGGTGGGGAGGTGGGGAGGTGGGGTGAGATATTTTTAGAAATTACGAATTACGAATTACGAATTACGAATTACGAATTACGAATTAGAAATTACGAATTAGAAATTACGAATTACGAATTACGAATTAGAAATTAAAATGGTGTTTCTGTTTTTAAATGGAGACTTACTTGGGTATGGGGATGTGGAAAGATAATTTCCCTAGCGTGTAAATATAGCCTGTTCATATCATCTTTATCACCATAGAGGCGATCGCCTAAAATGGGAATTCCTAAACCTTGTACATCAGCAGCATGAACTCTTAACTGATGACTTCTACCAGTGAGAGGTCGAAATTCTACACGGGTGTAATTTCCTTGCTTTCCCATTACCTGAAATTGAGTCAAACTGGGTTTACCTTGTTCCCAGTCTACTATTTGCACAGGTCGCTTTTCTGGATTTCCCCACAATGGTAAATTAATCATACCTTGATTCTTATCAGTCAAACCAGACAAAATCGCTTCATAAATTTTCTCGACTTTTCTGTTTTGAAATTGTTGATGTAGTTGTGATTGTGTCCATTTATCTTTTGCTAAAATCAAAATTCCGGAAGTATCTTGATCTAAACGATGCACTGTCATTAATTCTCCAGCATATAAATTTATCAACCGACTAAAAACACTATCTTGATTATATAAATAACGTCCTGGTACAGATAATAATCCTGCTGGTTTATTAACTGCAATCAACCATTGATCTTCATAAATAATTTCTAACTGTTGATTTTGTGAATTGGGAAATTTCCAACCTGATAATAAAAACCCCATTAACGGTTGACACCTTTCTATACACGCACCATAAAATTCTCCAGCAATTTTATCTTGTACTGTTGACTCCCCCCACCAAAATTCTGCCATTGCTAAAGGTTGTAAATTATGGGTTGCGGCATAATGTAATAATTTAGGAGCGCAACATTCTCCTGTACCTGTAGGTATTCCCCAGGGAAATAATTGTTGTAAGGATAAAGATTGTCCATAAAAGTTAGTTAAACTATAAGCAGCGTGCATTTGAGTTTGTAATTCTCTGGATATTTCTTTTCTCTGTTTTTTCAAGGTTTGAATTTTTTGATCTGAAGTTTTTATCTGCTCTAGTAAAGGTTGTAAAATCTGTTGTTGCTGTTTTTTGAGTTTCTTTCTCACAATTCCCTGTTGACGACTTTCTGCTTCTAATTCTCCTAACGCTATTTGCAATTGTTCTCCATTCAGGGTTTTTAAAAACTTTGTCCGCTTTTCCTGTCGTTGTTGTTTACTATGTTGATGTTGTAATTTTAAAGTTTCTAACTCTTGCTCAAATTCTCGATATAAATTTGTATATTCTTGTCTTTCTGGTATTTCTGTCAGTTGGATAATTTCTTGCTTAATGTTTTCCAACTTGCCTAAAGTTTCGGTTTCTAATAATTTTACTTTTTCTCTACCGGGAATAGGTGTCACCCAACCATCTACTATTTTACAACCATTGAGTAAACCCGAAAAAGCTTTAAGAACTTTCTGTTCACCATTGGGTAATGCCACTAATAAAATACCATACATTTTTCCCTCTTGGGAATAGATATAATTTTGACTAAGTTGCTGCATTAAACCTTTCGCTATTACTTCTGCGAATGTTGTTCTTGGTAATTTTAAAGTTTCCCCAGTTTGGGGACATTTACCTTGATAATAATAACTAATAGTTTGAGGAATGATGGGAATATTTGGGTGAATAAAATCTGATATTGAATGTAACTTTACTATCATGTTAAGAGAATTTAGAATTTAGAATTTAGAACCACGAATAATATTGTTTCCGGGTGCGTTGCTATTATTCTCTAAATGTTTATTTTTGCATTATCAATATCTCTGAGATAAATATATCATGCCGATGTTACCAAATTTGATATAAATTACGAATTACGTAAGCGAAGCTCTCCCGATACCGTAGCATGGCGTTAGCCATAGGGAGCATTACGAATTACGAATTACGAATTATTAATTGCTTTCCATGCTCTTGCAATCACTTTTTTGGTAGATAGAGAAAAATTAGCCTTATTCATCATCCAATCATAATAACTAGGATCTTTAGAAAATACTTCTAAAACTGTTTTACCTCGATATTTACCAAAATTGAAAACAATAGCCTGTTTTTTATCATCATAAATCAATCTACCTGTAGGATCTAAAAAATTAAAATTGGCTAATTGACTTAAAATACTCATATCATTTTTAATTGGTACAGTGACGGGAGAACCATCATTGATAGTTTCTACATTTTCATAACGGGTTATTTGTGCTTTTAAAACTTCATAGGTTGCTCGAATATCTACTGCTGCATCATGCGCTCCTACCAATTCTTGATCACAATAAAATTTATAAGCTGCTTTTAAATTGCGTCTTTCCATTGTGTGGAAAATAGCTTGTACATCCACTAAATTTTTACCTGTTAAGTTTAAATTTTTTCCTACCCTTAAAAATTCTTCCACTAACATAGGAAAATCAAATCTATTGGAATTGAAACCAGCTAAGTCGCTATCCTCGATAAAATCTAAATATTCCTCTGCAACATCAGCAAAAGTTGGTGCGTCTTGGACATCTTGATCATATATTCCATGCACCATAGAAACTTCTGGAGGAATGGGAATAGTTGGGTTGATAATTTGTGATTTTAATTCTTCTGTACCATCGGGTAATACTTTGAGGATCGCAATTTGCACAATTCTATCTTTAGTAATATCTAATCCAGTTGCTTCTAAATCAATAAATGCTAAAGGTTTTAATAAATGAAGTTGCATAATATAGATTAAACACTAACAATAAACATTATTAAAATTTTATCATATTCAGAATTAAATGTATACTTAATTTTCTGTAATTGCCAAATTAATATTTTGCTGAATAGGTAATTCAATGATAAACTCTGTTCCTTTTCCTGGATTTGTAATACACTTTAAATTACCTTTATGTCTACTATGAATTATCTGATAGCTAATTGATAAACCGAGTCCATTTCCTTCACCAATTGGTTTTGTGGTGAAAAAAGGATCAAAAATCCGATGAATATTCTCACGTGGTATTCCTATACCATTATCTGTGATGTGAACAGCGATATATTTATCTGTAACTTGTTGGGTTTTGATACTAATCTTCCTTTCATCTGCTACTTTTCCTATGTTAATTCCCTGATGATGATCTTTACCTTCTAAAGCATCAATAGCATTACTCAAAATATTCATAAATACTTGATTAAGTTGTCCAGGATAACATTCAATCAAAGGTAAATTCCCATAGTCTTTGACGATATCAATTTCTCCATCATGAGACTTCTCTTTAATTCTATGTGCAAGAATTAATAATGTATTCTCAATTCCTTCATGGATATTTACCTCTTTCATATCTGCTTCATCTAGTCGGGAGAAGTTTCTTAAAGATAAAACAATTTCTCTAATTCTTGTAGTTCCCATTTCTAAAGAAGTAATAATTTTATTAGTATCCTCCAATATAAAAGCTGTATCTATATAATCTTGGTAATCATAAATTTCATGAGTGGGTTGGGGGTAATAAATTTGATATAATTTGACTAAATGGATAAGATTTTGTATATATTCTTTGAGGGGTTTCATGTTCCCATGAATAAAGTTAACAGGATTATTAATTTCATGAGCTATTCCCGCAACTAATTGACCTAAACTAGACATTTTTTCATTTTGAATTAACTGTGTTTGTGTATCTTGTAGTTCTCGCAGTGTTTGCTGCAATTCTTGTGCTTTTGTGGTTAATTCCCATTGTGATTCCTTGAGCTTAATTTCTGCTTCCTTCCGTTCTGTTATTTCTGTTTGTAAATCTTGATTCAGTTGAAAAAGTTCTGATGTCCTTTCCGTAACTTTTGATTCTAAGGAATAATAAAAATCCCTCAGTTTCATAGTCATTTGATTAAAATCCTGTGCTAGTTGCTCAATTTCATCATTGGTTTGAATATCTAAAAAATAATTTAAGTCTCCTGCTCCAATTTTACCTACACCAATTTGTAATTTGTGGAGTGAGTGAATCAAGGGAATTATAATAATAATAATCTTAAACAAAAAAACTAAAAATATAAAAATAATTCCTAATCCTAAAGAGATAGTATTAATATATCTAATTCTCTCTAAGTAACTAATAGCTGCATAATTATGTTGTTCAGCTATGTCAGAAATATCATTGAGATAAAGAGTAATGTCTTGAATATAGGAATTAATAGCTTGTAAGTCTTGTTGGGCTATATATCTATTATTATTGCGATCTAAGGTGTTTGCTAAATTAGTTAATAAATAATGACGACGATAGACAAAAGATATTTCTTTGACTGCTCCATCCATTAGCAATTCTAATTCTTTCAAGTCTACCAAAAAATTTGACCTAGTATTTTGAAACTTGATCATGTGTGCTATGTTATGGTCTAGCACAACAAAATCTTTGAGAACTAAAGCTTGATTTTGTAAAGATTTTTCTAATCTATAAGTAATTTTTCTGGCATAGGCCGCACTTTTTTGAGCCTTTTGTGCAGCTATTTCTGCTTGGTAAAGACGAAAGACACCAGCACCCATGACACATATTAAACCTGCTAATATAGTAGAAGAGACTAAAAATTTTTGCCAAATTTTCATGGTAAATTTATCATCAATTTCAAATGCTATTATTTTGATTTTGATTAATTTCCTCTAACTGCTGTTGCATTTTCCTAATTCTTTCATAATTAAGATCATCTACTATGGTATATCCTGATATTTCTACTCCAGAAATAGAGATAATCTCCTTGGGAGCATCCAATAAAACTTTTTTAATTCCGTTTACTAATATAGGCTGAATTGTTGTAGATACAACTATTGGATCTGTAGGTGATGGGGAAGATTCCCAAATTTTTGCGTACATTAATGATTGCAATTGCTGTGCAAATTTTTCTCCTTCTATAGATTCCAAAGATGTGGCTACAGCATCAACTTTCCCAGATATTAATGCAGTAATTGCCTGCTCATGACTACCTAGAAATTTAACCTCTTGAAATACTTGCTCAGGATTAATTTCTCTGGCTAGAAAAAACTCTATTGCAGGTATTAAGTACCCTGTAGTTGAAGATTTACTCACAAATCCAAATCTTTTATTATTCAAGTCTTGAATACTTTTGATTTTATTGGCATTAGCAATAATAATGCTAGTGTGCCAAGGCCTACCTGTTTTTTTACTAATTGGCGCTAATATGGGTTCAAGATTGGGATTTTTTTCCTTGGCTTTGATATAGCTAAAGGAAGTCAGGTAAGCAATTTGTACTTTTTCATTCACAAGTAATTCCACTACTGTTTCATAATCTGGATACACCTTAATTTCAAATTGATGGGATAAATTACTTTCTAAGTATTTAGCTAAATTTGGTAATTGGTCTAACTTGTTTGCCGATGCTTGGTTTGAAATAACAGCTATTGTGATTTTTTGTGACTTTTGATTTAAAGCATAATTGGGTGGTAATGAGCTAGATCCGTTCAAGTCTTGATTTCTCTGTTGAGAACATCCTGTACAAAAGGTGATTATAGTCAATAAAATGACTAATAGCACCCGTATTTTCTGGGATGAATAGCAAGAAGATTTCCATTGATGATGAGTCATAGGTTATGTATCCTTGATCTGAATCAGAAATACAGCCACTTCTCCCTGATAGTAAGCTGTGCTAACAGTGGGGGTGAACTGTCAGATTTCCTGTGCTTGCTAGTCAAGAGCTGTAAGTTGGGTGTTATACTTCAACTTATCTTAAACTTTGCTGTATAATTAAGGAGGGTCATTACCAATATGACTTCAATTTGTATACCTACCATTCCCTATTCTCTGCATAAATCAATATTGTCCGGGAAAATTAGTGTTTAAGTACACTACATACAATATCAATTATGAATAACGATATAATTTATTTCTTAATTGGTGCAGGTTTGTTGATACTATATTTAGTATTCTCAGCTTTAACAGAAATGGGTACTAAATTACCTTGGAAAAAATGAATTAGGATATTTCAAAATGACAGATCCTCAAAAAAATCATATCAATATTGATCCTGCAACTTTAGTTTTAATTGCTTCTGCTTTAATATTACTACCGTTGGTATTGACTGGTTTATGGGGCTAATAATTTAGTCCACAATAGACATATTAATATCAGTTATCAGTTATCAGTTATCAGTTATCAGTTATCAGTTAGCAGTTATCAGTTAGCAGTTATCAGTTATCAGTTATCAGTTATCAGTTATCAGTTATCAGTTATCAGTTATCAGTTATCAGTTAGCAGTTATCAGTTATCAGTTATCAGTTATCAGTTATCAGTTAGCAGTTATCAGTTATCAGTTATCAGTTATCAGTTATCAGTTATCAGTTATCAGTTATCAGTTTTCAGTTATCACTATTTACTGTTTACTGTTCACTGTCTACTGTTTACTGTTCACTGTTCACTGTCTACTGTTTACTGCTCACTGTTCACTGAAGTTTGCCTATTCCACCAGTTCATTAACTGGGAATCTGTCAATTAATTGTATTGCTCTTTGAGCATTCGCTCGTAAAGTTTCACTGACAAAGGGGACATGGGGAATTTGAGATAATAAATCTAATGTTCGTCTTAATAGTCTCACTACATCCCCCTCATCTAAGGTAGTGTGGAAACATAATTCTCCCCACTCCATTCCTAATGCCCATTGTTCAACAATGGCAATTAATTCAAATTCTAACCAAATGGGTAAAGCGACATTATATCGTCTTTGTACTTGGAATAACTTTCGTCGCATACCTCGTAGTTTTGCTAAGGCATCTGCAACTTCATTGCTAAGATTAAATCTGACTCTGCTGTCTGGCCTTGGTGTTTCTGTAACTAAGGCAGCAGCAGCAGCAGCTAAATGGTGAGGATCTAAGTTATCCAATTCGCCACTAGCGATCGCCAAACCTAACCATAACTCATTTTCTCCCCGAATGGTGGCGGCCATTTGTCCTAATTCAGTGGGAACTAATTCATCTAGTCCTGCAAAACGTTGTAATATCTGAATTAAGTTCACAAATTCTTCCCAGTGCTGTTGAGAGTTTTGTTCTATCTCCTCTTCTAAGGTTTCTAATTCCGCTTCTAATTCAACACATCGCGCTCTTTGTTTAAAAATGTGAGCAATGTTTCCGGCTTTGTGTAGAGGGTGATTTTCTAATTGTGCTTGGACTGCATTTACCCGACTTAATTGATTTATCAATTCTGGGGGCATATACATATATTGACTGGGATCAGGTATACTAGCCGCGATCGCTTCTGTTTGTTGATCACCATTTACTGACTGGCCTCGTTTAAAACCCAAATTATCTGGTGGTAAAAGATTTTCTGGCAGTTCTATTTTGGGTATTTCTGCATATAAATCCATTACATCTACTGATGTAGCTACATACCAACGGTTATTTTCTGCTAAACAAATAAAATATGCAGTTTTGCCTTGATCAGGTATTTTATTAATTAACACAGCGGTTATTGGTAAAGTAGCAGTCATGCTTTTATCCTTTAAACTCAGTAAAGTTCCGGACACAGCAAAATCCAACATCATCGCAATTTGATCTTGTCTATCTTCCCTAGCTTGTTCTTGCAGGGTTTTAAAGATATGTCGTTCTACTTTTAATCTTTGTCTATATTTTTCATATAAAGCTATATCATGATCATTCACGGTAGCTAATTCAGCTTTGATTGTTGCTAATGCTGCTTGAATTGCTGCCACTTCATCATATTCTGGCTTTAAATATAAGGTTGCCATGTACTGGCCAAAACTACGCTCTATTAGTTCTTTTGCCTCTGCCAAGGTATGAGTTTGCAGTAAATTTAATACCATACCATAACTAGGCGTAAATTGGCTCACCAATGGGTCTGCTGGGGATGTAGCTAAATACGCTGCTTCTTTTGCTCCTTCAAATGGAGTCTGAATTGTGACAACATGACCCTGTAAATCCATACCCCTACGTCCAGCCCTACCAGACATTTGCAGAAATTCAGAAGCTTTTAACAAGCGGTGTCCATTATCTGTGCGTTTGGAAAGGGTTGAAATTACTGTAGTTCGTGCTGGCATATTTATACCAGCGGCCAAGGTTTCAGTGGCAAAAACAACTTTAATTAACCCTTGTTGAAATAGTTCCTCTACTAAACCTTTCCAAGCTGGTAAAATCCCTGCATGGTGAGCCGCAACACCACGGTACAAAGGAGCAATTTGTCCAGAACGCCCTGCTTCTGGATTTCGTGATAAAAAATCATCAATCAGTTTCCGTAATGTTTGGGATTCATCATTATTAACTAACCATAAATCTCCCACCTCAGCCACAGCTTTATCACAACCTTTGCGGCTGAAAATGAAGAAAATTGCAGGTAGCATATCCCGCTGGGCTAACTGATTTAAAGTATAAACAATGCTCGGTGCTTCAGGTCTAGCAGCCTTGCTTCGATCCCGTGAACCCTTTTTCCTTCTAATTAAACGGGGATTAATTTTGGTTTTACTATCATTAAGTAAAGGGAAAAGTCCTTTGGGGTTACAAAAGTGAAATTCCAAGGGAACAGGACGAAACTCTGAGTAAATCATGTCAGTAGGCCCATGAACACGATTTAACCAGTCTGTAAGTTGATCGCTGTTGTCCACCGTAGCAGAAAGAGCCACCAGTTGGACTTCACGAGGGCAGTAAATAATAGATTCTTCCCAGACTGTACCCCGCTGACGATCATTCATGTAGTGGCACTCATCGAGGACTACAGCCTCGACATCTACTAAAGAGATGCCAATTTGACCTATTGGTGTCCCATAGAGCATATTACGGAAAATTTCTGTAGTCATGACCAAAATCGGTGCATCTCTGTTAATAGAGGCATCTCCAGTCAACAGTCCGACTTGATCAAACCCGAATTTATCGCGAAAGTCTCGTAATTTTTGATTTGATAAAGCTTTCAAAGGGGTGGTATAAAACACACGTTTACCTCGCGCCAGAGCGCGATAGATGGCATATTCCCCAATTAGTGTTTTCCCTGCTCCAGTGGGCGCACAGACTACTACTGAACGTCCAACATTGAGGGAGGCGATCGCATCGAGTTGGAATTGATCTAGTTCAAAGGGGAATAACAACCCTAAGTCAAGTTCTGAAGAGGGGGTAGGGTAATTCACACGATCATCTTTTGCAACCGAAATATCTCCTATCATAACCTGATTCGTCATGATCTTGATGAAGGTCTCAGTTTTCAGGGGTTGAGAGTTAGCAGTTATATCAAATTATTCCTCTGCGTTCTCTGGGTTCTCTGCGGTTTGATATTCCGTGACTAGTGCGTAAGTCCTAGTTTTTTAATAATGAGTTTAATTTAAGTTAGATGTATTTTATTTAGTTAGGTTGTGATTTTTGGTAATGAACTATTAATTAGGAGTTACGTATAAGCTATGGAGTAAATAAACCACCCCAGGCACAGATAACACAGAGGAATGAGGGTTACAAGAGATATTTTGCGTAAGTCTTGTTAACATAATTTATAATTATACTACTATCGGCAATAGTTTAAATATTTCTAATTATTGAAATTTTTCTCTTAAATTTTCTTAACATTTTATTGAGAATAATTTCTATTTATTTACGGACTTGCAATACTTTCAGCGATTTGCTACAATTTTTGCAAACTTTATAATTTAGGCATAGTGTATTTTTTAATAAAATCAAGAGGAAAGAATTAACTAAAACCCTTGGTATAAGGTGATTTTAAAAATTGTCAAAACTTGCATCGGCCCAAAATCAACAATTTCGTGGACTTTTTTTGTGGGCATATCCAGAGAGTGGTTCGTGTTTGATGAAAGGGTGGATTGACAGAATTTAGGTTTTGTGCAGTGGCAGTTTATGGATATTATAGTATTAGAGTTTAGTGCAACTAGGGCAATAGGGCAACCACGGGGGGTTTGCTGATTCTTTCTGCTTATTTATAGATTCAGCAATTAGGGCAACCACGGGGGGTTTGCCCCACTTATTCCTTCTTCTCATTCATAGATTCAGGTAAGCCAGGTAAAGGTGTAGATTTAACATTTTCATTCTCTTTTTTACTGACTACTTGCCATTCTGATAATTCACGATTGACAGCATTTGCAAAATCTTTGGAAACTAAAAATACTGCCTTCTTTTCATTATTATCATCACCAGTACCCACCTGAGCATATAATAAACTCTCATTAAAATTAGACTTACCAAGAGTCAACTGATAACTATTTTCATTTTTCAGTTTAATATTAATAGTTGCAAAAGGTTTATCTAATCCAAATTCACTCATCTGATCATTATTAGGGGATGAAATTTTTTCACCTTTACCTACTAATAAATCCATTAAATAACTCACAATTGCATCATTAGCCACTTCATCAACAGGCAATTTAAGTAACCATTTTGGAGGTTCTGATTTATCACTTCTTTCTATATTAACTGTCATTTCCTTAGTCTGAATAGATAAAAATTGTACATCATCTGCCGTAAAATCAAAAAGTTTTACTTTTGTTTGTTTGACTTCCTCTTGTTTGTTTGTAACTCTTGTTTCTGTAAAATATACAAAAGTACCCAAACCTAAAGCTAAGACTATCAAAATTAAAGTTGTTTTTTTCATATGTCAGTTACCAGTTAACAGATTTTATATAGGGTTTGCTTACTTAAAAAGTGTTGTCGTAATGAGGTAAAATTTTGGCAGGCAGGATGCCCACCCCACTAACTAGAGTTTCATGATTATGATTTGTACCTGATAATAATGAAATATGCTGTACATTAACATCAAGCTCCACTCTCAGCGTAGCAATGTCAGCAGGGCTTTACAGCACAAACCCTAAATAATTAATTATCTTCTAGTCCACCAAATAATTGCTCCAGTTACTAACCCTAGAAAAGGTAATAATAACAATGAAGAAATACTTAATATATTTGCCTTTTCTGTAGACATAATGATCCGCCGATTTGTTGCTTCTTTAGGACGAATAGATAAGGGTTGTTGATCTTGTTGACTTAACCAAGTTACTGAATTTAAAAACACATCCCCATTTAATTGTTGTACGAATAAACCATCTCTAGCAAAATCGGAATTACCTATAATTACTAACCGAGATTCTATCTTTTTATTATCCTGATCTTCATTCTGTTTATTCTCTTCCTTGTCTTCCTTGTCTTTCTTGTCTTCACCTTCTTCATCTTTTTCTGTAGGAGATGGTGAACTTGTCGGAGTTGGTGAATTAGTTGGAGATGGAGAACTTGTCGGAGTTGGTGAATTAGTTGGAGATGGAGAACTTGTCGGAGATGGAGAACTTGTCGGAGTGGGTAAATTTATAGGAGATGGAGAACCTGTAGGAGTTGGTAAACTTGTAGGAGATGGAGAACTTGTCGGAGATGGTAAACTTGTAGGAATTGGTGAAGATAACTTTTTAGTTAAAGCTACACCCAAAGTCAAAGGACCTTTTAAATCTTCATCGTCATTAAATTCTAATTCTTCACTACTTTGATCACTTTCTGCCCAACTATTGGGATATGATTTAGTTCTTAATAAAGGAGTAGATTCAATACCGGGGGTTGGTTCAATTAAAATTGGACGAGCTAGAGGATAAAAAGAAATTCCACTACCAAAATCTTGAGTTATGGGATGTTGTCCATATTCCGTAATAAAAGGTGCAGCAGGACCTAAACCTAAATTTTGTCCAGAAACATCAACTACCAAACGATCATCTAATTTGACACCCCAATCTGCCAACAGATTATCAATTTTAGGATCAGTATTAGGATCAATCATTAACATTAGATTACCACCACGACTCAGATACGTCTGCAAAGCATTAACTTCACCGACTAATAATTCCCGTTTTGGGCCAGCAACAACAACAACCGCAGCATCTTCAGGAATAGTAGACTGTGCTGTTAAATTCAGAGGTAAAGCTGAAAAACCCTTCTCAGTTAATTCTTGTACTGCTTGAGAAATAGAATCTTCAGCTACAGCAATTTCCAATTCACCATGACCTTGCAGAAAATAAACTTTAGCAGTATTATCAGTCAGAATTTGTTGTAATCTGCTTGTTAATCTTACTTCTGATAACCTTTCATCTTCACGGATAGTTTGTACTAATTGTCTTTGATTATCAACTTCTAAATAAACCTCACCAAAATCTTTCACACCAAATTTTTCAGCTAAACCCGGCCTAGTTTGAGGATCAACATATTCAAATTTAAAATTCTGATTTTGCCGACGGTAATTTGCTAATAATTCTTGATCTTGAAAATCTTTATCTTTAGTAAATAGCCAAACTTTAACTGGGTTTTCTAAGGTACTTAATAATTGCTTTGATTGGGGTGCAAGACTAAATATTTTCGTTTCTGTTAAATCCAGACGATATTGATAACGTATACCCAAAAAGTTGATTAAGCCCAAAATAGTTAAAACTGCTAAAGTTGCAACCAAAGCATTAGTAGTAGATTGGGTAGAACGGTGAATCCAAAATTGACTTTGATAGATGGTTAAACTCAACCAAGCAATACATACTAATGAACCAAGGGAGATTAATATTAAAGGGAATAAATCCCATTGTTCCAACAACAATCCAACTGTTACACCAACAGTAATAAAAAATGGTCCAAACAGAAATAGTAATTTTAAGGGATTTTTTTTCTTCTTAGATATCTTTTTCATTCTTTTGAATAACTAATAACTAATGACAGTATTACTGAATTAAGGTATGAAATTATGATTTAGGAAGGAACAGGGAATAGGTAACAGTTATATTAACAATGAGTTCCAATCATCTAAAATCCAAAATCTAAAATCATACCTTGTTAGCAGCAACACCCTAATGACCAATGACCACAAAACTCATGTAAAATATCTCTTATAAACCTCATAACTCTGTGTTCTCTGTGCCTCTGTGGTTAGATTATTCCATAATTTGTGCGTAAGTCCTATACTAATTGACTATTGTCTTTGGAAACGTAACGCATCTATAGATTGAGCAGTGAGAAAGATGCCTAAAATAATGTAACTAGCAAATAAAATTATGGCACTCGTATCAAAAATACCTTGAATCAAAGTATTATAATGTTTGAGTAGGGAAATATGACTTAAAGCTTGCCCAATCGGCCCAGGAATAACTTGAGCAATGGAATCTATTAATAACAAAAGAATAATTAATGCAAAAGTGAGAACAGCAGACAAAATTGTACTATCTGTCAAGGAAGAAACAAACATTCCTAATGATAAAATTGCTGCGGCTAAAAGGATTAATCCTAAGTGGCCAATCAGTGGAATGATTGGTAACACCGGCGGTTGTGATTCGCTCACTGCAAAAGCTTCAAATCCTAATAATGGTAATATCATTGTCAGGAAAAAGGTTAGCACTCCTAATAGTTTACCTACTGCTACTGCCCAGTTTGTAATTGGTGATGTTGCTAATAATTCTAATGTTCCGCGTTTACGTTCATCGGCATAAAGTCCCATAGATAGAATCGGTAAAATAAACAATAATAACCAACTAATCCTATCCAAAAAGGCTCGAATAAATTCATACGGTACGTCAATGGGTGGCACAGGAATTCCAAACTGTTGCCCTCGCAAATCAAAATCTGCAACTGTAGGAATTATTCCCCCAGGCCCAATTAAAATCATTACCAAAAATAAACCGGAAATAAACCAAAATATTGCAGCTATGCCATAGGCTAAGGGGGAAACAAAATAACTTTGTAATTCTCGACGATAAATGGCAATAATATTAGCTATGACGATACCCATTTATTTGGTTTCTCCTTCTGTATCTGTGGTTTGTATATCTGTGGTTTGTGTATCTGTGATTTCAGATTCTATTATTTCCAAGTCTGTAATTTCAGATTCTGTGGTTTGTGTATCTGTGATTTCAGATTCTATTATTTCCAAGTCTGTAGTTTCAGATTCTGTGGTTTCCGATTCTGGTAGTAATTGTTTTTCTTCAGTAGTTAGTTGTAAAAAGACATCTTCTAAACTGGCACTAACTCGGCGCATTTCATATAAATCAAAACCCCCACGAATTAACGCTCCGGCAATATCTTTTCCTGGTTCTGTTCCTGGTTGAGATATTACCCGCAAATGAGGACGGTGATGAGAACTTGTCGGGATTGATTCTACCAAAATCACATCTGCTATATTTTGTAATACTTGTTTTGCCAGTGCAACTTCTCCAGAAATTTCTAATTCATAACCAGAACCTCCGGTTAATTGTGTCATTAAATTTTCTGGGGTGTTGGTAGCTACAACTTTGCCACGGTTAATGATAGCTACCCGATTACAAGTCATGCTCACTTCTGGGAGAATGTGGGTAGAAAGAATAATTGTATGTGTTCCAGCTAGACTTTTAATCAGATTACGGACATCAATAATTTGTCTGGGATCTAGTCCTACAGTTGGTTCATCGAGGATAATAGCTGGGGGATCATGAACTATTGCTTGGGCTATACCCACTCTTTGCCGATAACCTTTAGATAGCTTGCGAATAATAACCTTACGTTTTTCTGTGAGGTTACAGCGTTCCATTGCGGCCTTAACTTTTTGAGGGCGATCGCCAGCAGATACCCCTTTAATTCGAGCCACAAAGTACAAAAAACCCTCAACTGTCATTTCTGGGTATAAGGGTGGTGTTTCCGGCAAATAGCCAATTTTTTGACGCACTGCCAAAGAATTTTCATGGACATCATACCCTGCTATTTTGGCTATTCCTTTGGTTGCGGGGAGATAGCCAGCTAAAATTCGCATAGTTGTGGTTTTACCTGCACCATTAGGGCCTAAAAAACCTAAAATTTCGCCTGGTTCTACCTGAAAAGTCACATCAGTAATTGCAGCAGTAGAACCATATATTTTACTCAGATGTTCAACTTCAATCATTTGTATAGCTCTACGTTATTGAGTGAGGATAATAGAAATAGTCTACTGTTGCCTGTTCCCTGTTCCCTAGCGTTAACATATCTGACAGTATCAGAGATCGTGCATAGACAATATTGACTCTTCTTCACTGTGTTGGGAATTATGACAGTGAAATTTTCTTGATTAAGTACAGGACTTACGCAAAAATCTTCCAAAACTCTATTCTTCTGTGTTCTCTGCGTTCTCTGTGGTTTGATATTCCGTGACTCGTGGGTAAGTCCTATAAGTTTTTGTTTCACGCAGAGGCGCTCCAGGCGCAGAGAGTAAGAGTTTCATTTTTGTAACTTTTCAGTTTCATACCCTAATTCAGCAACGCCTAAATTTTATAGTTGGGAGAAGGGACAGGGATCAAGTGAGGAATACAGGAAGTTCTGTTTTCAATCAATATGTGCAATTAATTTTGCGTACGTCCTGGATCTTTCCGATGTTAACGACAAGATTGGATCACAAACAACTTTAATAATATTTAACTATTTAACGCATAAATAACATCTAACTGTAATGTATGGTAGATTTTGAATGGTTATAATGTATAAATTATAAATTTGCAATTATTGTGTAATTATTATGGTTGTCACAACACTATATGTTAACTCTGTTACTGGTGAAGATACTAATACTGGCTCTCGATTTAATCCATTAAAAACCATTACTCATGCTTTAAAAATTAGCAAATCGCCGGGAATCATCCAACTCGCACCAGGTACTTACAGTAGTTCCACAGGAGAAACTTTCCCATTGATAATTCCCGGAGAAATACTATTAGTAGGTAATGAATCTAACAAAGGTAAAGAAATAATTGTGGCTGGTAGTGGTAAGTATCAAAGTCCTAGTTTCGGTTGGCAAAATATTACTTTATTGTTATTGGCTGATGCTAGTGTTCTTGGTATAACTGTAACAAACCCTATCCATAAAGGTACTGGGATTTGGATTGAATCAACATCCCCAACTCTAGTTAATAATACCTTTAGTAAATGCTCAAGGGAAGGAATATTCACAACAGGTAATGCCAAACCTGCAATCTTAGATAACATATTTACAGAAAATTCCGCCAGCGGCCTGATGATGGCACGCCACAGTAAAGGGGAAGTATTAAGAAATGTATTTGAAAATAACCCTGTTGGTTTAGCTCTCAGTGATTTTGCTGCTCCTCTGATTGCTAACAATAAACTGATCAAAAATCGGATTGCCCTAGCCTTAGCCCGCGATGCAAGTCCTGTATTGCGAAAAAACCTAGTGTGTGAAAATTACAAAGGAGGATTACTAATTAATGGTAATTCCACTCCCGACCTAGGAAAACCTCAAGATCCTGCCGAGAATATTTTTCGGGAGCAAAAAGAATTTGATATTCAGAACCTATCATTTCAGACCATCAGTTCTGTCGGCAATCAATTAAACCCAGCCCAAATTCAAGGAAACATAGAATTCTTAGCAGCAACAGCAGACACTCCCAGTAATATAGGAATTAGTAGCAGTTTTACAGACTTAAATGGACATTGGGCCACAGAATTTATAGAAGCACTAGTAAAAAAAGAATTTATTAGTGGCTTCCCCGACGGTACTTTTCAACCAGCCACACCCATCACCCGCGCCCAATACGCAGCTTTAATTACTAAAACTTTTCAACTACCACCCAGTAATAACCTGAATAGATTTACAGACATTAGAGCAGATTTCTGGGCTGCTCCAGCCATAGCCAGTGCAGCAGAAGCAGGGTTTTTAAATGGTTTTCCCGATGGTACATTTCGACCAGGACAAAACATTACCAAAGTTCAAGTCATAGTTTCTATAGTTAACGGTCTTAAATTAACAGGTAGCAATCCCAACGGCCTCATCATTTATAGCGATCGCGCCCAAATTCCCACCTACGCCACCAACGCCGTCACCATCGCCACCCAAAAACTATTAATTATCAACTATCCCCAACCAGGACTATTAGAACCACTCAGAGAAATTACCCGTGCTGAAGTAGCAGCCTTAATTTATCAAGCCTTAGTAGCCCAAGGTCAAGCCGAAATCGTGGCATCACCCTACATCGTCAAACCAGAAACAGAAATCCCCTCATTCTCTGATTTAGTAGGACATTGGGCAGAATCATATATTCGGGCCTTAGTCAGTATGAACTTAACCCAGGGCTTTGCTGATGGTAGTTATCAACCAGACAAACCCATGACTCGCGCCCAATACACAGCACTGATCACGGCAGCTTTTAACCCCACACCCAAACGTCCCGCCACAGAATTCACCGATATTCCTCCCGATTTTTGGGCAGCTAAAGCCATACAAGTAGCAGCCAGTGCCGGTTTTGTGGGCGGATTTAGCGATCGCACTTTTCGTCCCAATCAAAATGTGCAAAGATTACAGGTGATAGTTTCTTTAGTGAACGGACTAGGGCTACCCCCAGCCAGTCAAGAATTATTGAGAGTTTACAAAGATAGAAAATCCATACCCGAATACGCGAGAACAGCAGTAGCAACTGCCAGCGAATACCAAATAATCATTAATTACCCTGATTCTCAAACCTTAGCACCCTCCAGAGAAGCCACCAGAGCAGAAGTCGCAGCGATGATTTATCAAGCATTAGTTGCTCTCAAACGGGCAAAGCCAATTAATTTGTAATTCGTAATTCGTAATTCGTAATTCGTAATTCGTAATTCGTAATTCGTAATTCGTAATTCGTAATTCGTAATTCGTAATTCGTAATTCGTAATTCGTAATTCGTAATTCGTAATTCGTAATTCG
>JAAHFX010000006.1 GCA_010672785.1 Sphaerospermopsis sp. SIO1G1 | reverse complement strand
GGTTAGAGATAGCCAAGCAATCAAAACACATATATTCTGCTCACTTCAAGCATTCGTTCGTTTGGAAAAAATGCGCTCTGAAAATATCATTTCTAACTGGTATGAAGTGCAAAGAAATTTATTCACTGTAGTCGTTCGTGACTATATTTTTGACCATCTTAGTCAGACTTGTGCTGCCTAACATACATATCTCTCTTATTTTGTCAATGCGTAACTCCTAAGAAAATACCTTCAAGGAGTAAATGCTGATCAGACTATGAAGCGGAATTTACCCCATCAAGATCAGAATATCTTTCTCCAAGCTAGAACATTTTTGGCTAAAAATCAATGTAGATATGTATTGGTAATAGATGACTTGGAAAAAGACAGGATTGATATAGCATTACAGGTTTTTCAAAGATATAGGGAAGCTCTAGATACATTATCACCAGAACAAAAAAAGCGGGCTTCAGTTCATTTTCTTGTTAATATGATTGAAGCTTATTACTTTGCTGATGCACAAGCTATCAATACAGTTTTAGGAACTGATTTAAAATATCATTTAGAAGATGTGGAAAAAATTACCCATCCTAAAAATAGATTAAAAAAGTTACATCCTGGATTTGATGAAAAAGAAGATGGAGGGGAAATAATTAAACGTTTGAGAATTGAACATATTTTATCTCGTTCTGATGCTTGTGCATCATTGAGAACTCTATTTTATTGGTGTTATAAAGTGCTACAAAAATACCCACAGCTAGATGTTCTAGAGGATTTTTCTGTAGAAAAGTATCATTTCCATGATGGTATTTTAAGTGATATTACAAGACATCAATTATAAGATATTGAATAGAAAATTATAAAATTATCAATATTTTTATTCTTGTTCATTCTGTTCCTCATTTTTCAATGCTTCAGCAGGTGGTAAAACTATACCCGTTTCACAAATGTGGAAAGGATAGATGCAGAATAATGAACCACCATTAATTGAAATTGCACTCACTCCTCGCTTTCAACTAAAATCTTAAATAAACATAAAGATATAAACAAAGTATCCCTAAAAAACTTATCTTAACTAAGACTAATTAAAAAATACCCTAATCATGACAAAACTTACTCACAAACAAATATTTGACCAACTAATCCAAGAAGTGCTTGAAGCTTACCCACACATAGAAAATAAATTGGATTTTGTATCTAAAGACATTTTGGAACATCTTCAATCTAATAGTGATGGAGTTAGAGAAAGATTGCGTAAGGGATCTTTTACCAAAGATGATGGCCAAATTGATCAAATGGAAGCTTTTTTACTTACCTGGGTGGATGAAGTATGGGATGCAGAAAATGGTAATCAGGAGTTATATAACAAATTTATCTCCGAATTAAATGGAACACCACAGGAGTTTGACTTATATGACAAAGATTTACCTCAATAATATCAGGAGAAAAAATGGCACGCACCAACCCCTATACCCTCCAAATGCAAATTAATAGAATGTTTGCAGAAGGACAATCATTTTTTGCATTAACAAAAGTTCAAGACTGGTTAAAAGAACATAATCAAAATCCTTTAGAATATGATGTTGTTTTTCATCAAAAACCTGCTCCTCCCGGTTCAAAAGAAGTAATTGCTATAGAAATTGAACTCAAGCGAAAAGATGGAAAACCTGTAGATCCTTGGTTACAGGAACAAGCAAATTTACACGCTTAAATTAGGTAAATTTAAAATAGTAATTTAAAATTCCCAAGAAACATATCAATAACGTACGGAATTGCTTTGATTTTGCTGTTATTAGTAATAGGAAATTTCAACACCATGAAAATGACAGGACATCAACGTTGGGTTTTTGCTTTTTGGGTTTACTTGGGAATTTTACTTTCTACCTTTATTGCTGCGTATCTACAAATTATACCCACAGAGATATCACGTTTTCCTTATTATGATACTATTTTACATTTCTTTTTACTAGGACTTGCAGCTTATTTCAGTCATCAAGCATTAAAAAGAAGAAAATGGAAAATAGGAAAATTTTATATTCCAATTGCACCTGTAATCGTTTTTTTTCTTTGTATAATTGATGAAATAATTCAATATCATGTTCCTTATCGTAATGCAGACTTTTTAGATTTAGTTGCGGATGTTTGTGGTATTATTACTTTTACTTTATTAGCTGAAATATCTCCTAATTCCTACCGAAATAAATGAATAATATCAATTTGTGGACTTCATCAGAACACGCGTTAAGTTATTTAACAAAAGCTGATCATATACCCCACCGTACAGAAGGAGAAGGGGTGTTATTATCTCAAATTCCTCAAAATATCAAACGTATTTTAGATATAGGAACAGGAAATGGACGCTTACTTGCATTATTAAAAATAGATCGTCCACAAATGGAAAGTGTCGCTATTGATTTTTCACCAACGATGTTAGCAGCAGTGAAAAGTCGCTTTGCAGATGATACAGGTGTGGAGATTGTTCATCATAATCTAGATGCACCTTTACCAGATTTAGGTTTATTTGATGCGGTAGTTTCTAGTTTTGCAATTCATCATTTGAACGATGAACGAAAATTTTCTTTATATACAGAAGTATTTCATATTTTAAACCCAGGAGGCATTTTTTGCAATTTAGAACACGTTGCTTCACCTACACAAGCATTACATGAAAAGTTTTTAAAGGAAATAGGAACTTCACCAGAAAATGAGGATCCTTCTAATAAATTATTGGATGTAGAAACTCAGTTAAAATGGTTACAAAATATCGGTTTTATTGATGTTGATTGTTATTGGAAATGGTTAGAATTAGCTTTGTTAATAGGAGTTAAAAGTAGTTAATTATGGGATTTAAAATTTAAGAAAAGCCAGCTTTTATGATATGGTAAATCAAAAACCTTGCACTTTTAGTTACCTAGTGTCCACAGATCACTTTTTGCAGCAAACCCTAATTATCAGTTATCAGTTGTCAGTTATCAGTTATCAGTTGTCAGTTGTCACTGTTTACTGTTCACCAGTCACCAGTCACCTGTCACCTGTCACCAATCACCAATCACCAATCACTTTTTGCAGCCAACCCTAGTTATGATTGTAAATGGTTTTCTAACAAAGAAGCGATCGCATCTGGGTGATGTTTTTTATATTGTTGATTACCTAATATAACAACGCAGTTGGGTGTACTACCACAAGTTTTCTGGCAACCTGTATGTTCAATTTCCACTTTGTGTAGTAAACCACGACTACACAGTGTTTTTTCTAATTCAAATAATAAACTTTGATTGCCTCTTTTCGCACAACCAGATTTTTGACAAACCATAATTTTGGCTTTTGTTTCTTGTATTTGATAATGAACAGGACAAAAACCAACTGGTTGAATATGATAAGCAGTTAACTTAAGTTTATTATTCCGTAGATTAAATTGGCTAATTCCATCTACTAAAATTTGTTCACCAGGAAATAAAGAAGTTACTAAAGAACGGCGTAAAGATTTAGGGATATTAATTTTTATATTTGTATTATTAACACTTAAACGCAGTTTTTTGACATTTTTAGATTTCTTACCCACAAAACCTAAAAACTGTCCTTCCATATTTAATTCTGATAACATCAAATATTTATGACCCATAAAATTAACCTAAAAATCAGAATATCCAAAATTAAACCTAATCTCATTAGGACTTACACATTTTAATGAAACGTCGAGGTTTGAGATCGCTTCCTTTCGTCGCCATGACACTATTTGAAGTAGATTTTGCGTAATTCCTGATCATGTTTGGTAGAACAATTATCACCTCTATCGTAGTAGAAAAATGGGTTTAGCAATGCTAAACCCTAGATGATTTTATGCTAGACGTTTAGCTTCTAAAGTTTGAGGTAAATTTTCCTTGGGAGGTATTTCCGGAAATTCCAATTCCCAACCATTAGCAAGAGTCAAAACTTTACCCGCATCAGCATCTACTTGTTTGACTACTTCTTCTTCCAAGTCTTTTTTAGGAACATAAGCTACTAAAGTTCCTGCATCATTCAGCCGTAACATTACTTTCATTTGGTGTTTCCTCAGCAGATTCTAGTTCTCTTTTGCGACAACCGATGATGTACCCTGTCTCTAAAAAATGCACAGCGTAGATATAGTAAGCTTGTAAGAAAGTTCCTATACTTGCTACATAACCAACATCACCAATTTTTGCTAAAACTTCTCCAATTTCACGACCAGGAAAAGTACCATCATTTTTGATGAGTTTCTTAACACGGACTTTTTGACCAATTTCAAAAATTGGCGGAGAATCCAATTCTATTTCATCGCGTTGCATGGGAATACCTCTGTTCACGTACTAAATTCAAAAGTTCTTCTGTGGTGAGATTGCGTTTTTTGAGTGTAGATTCATGGCGAACTGCATCTAAAACAGATTGGGTTTCCTCTGCATTTAAAAAGACACCATTCTCTGCTAATAAATTAGATAATAAATGCCGACCAGAATGTTTACCTACTACTAAACGACGTTCCCAACCTACTGATTCTGGTAAATAAGGTTCATAGGTTTCTGGGTTTTTCATCACACCATGAGCATGAATTCCTGACTCGTGAGCAAAAGTATTTTCCCCAACTATTGCTTTCCAAGGAGGAACATTTGCACCAGCAGCATGAGCGACTAATTTAGATAGTTCTAACAAATTTTGAGTATCAATTCCCAAATCAATTTTATAGATACATTTGAGAGCCATGATAACTTCTTCTAAAGCGGCGTTTCCTGCTCTTTCACCTAAACCATTAACGGTGGTATTAACAGAAACTGCACCTGCTTTCAGACCGGCGATGGCGTTAGCTGTTGCTAGTCCAAAATCATTATGAGTGTGAATCTCTACAGGAATTGATAAAATAGATACTAATTGCTTAACTTTGAGGTGAGTTCCAAAGGGATCAAGAACTCCAACAGTATCACAAAAACGAAATCTAGAAGCACCCCATTCTTGAGCATATAAAGCGACATCTTCCAGAAAACTAGGATCTGCTCTTGAAGAATCTTCTCCTCCAACTGCAACCCAAAGACCATGATCTAGGGCAAAACTAATACAGTCTTTTAAGCGTTGTAAACTAATCCGCCATTGACCATGAAATTTAGCAGCAATTTGGATACCAGAGACAGGAATAGCTATGTGTATTCTTTTTAATCCACAGGCTAAAGAGGCTTTAATATCTGAGATGACAGCGCGATTCCAACCCAGCAATTTAGCATTTAAACCTAAATTATTAATAGCTGTAATGGCATGAATTTCTTCTCTTCCCATAGCGGGAATACCTGCTTCTAATTCAGGTACACCAATGGTATCAAGAAAAGTAGCGATCGCCACTTTTTCGTGTAAGTTAAAGGCAACTCCTGCTGCCTGTTCTCCGTCTCTCAATGTAGTATCATTAATAATGATTTGGCTCATCTCAAATGTACCTCTAGCCGAGTTTTCACTGTAAGTATTCAGTAGTTAAGAGTCAGATTTAACCATAGAATCTAAAAAGTGTGATTGAATCATCAAGTGATTAATCATGATTTTTAACCCTGAATTCTTACTGTTTCCAAATATTCTTGAACGTGACAACTTTAAAAATTCATAGAGGTAAAAAAATATTCAACTTTTATAGATAACTGGGAAAAATGCCACAAGTTATTGAAAACAGCTTATAACATTTAATTATTGCTCAATAACTCACACCACATCTGTATGATCAAAAACCAAATTATGGTATAATTTAAGAGTGTTTTTTTTCTTTGCTTTCAGGATGATCAAGAAATAACCAGTAGCTAATATAGCTATTAGTCATTCCTGTTAGTAAGAGGATGCTTAATCCGGCTATTAAGGTGGAAATCATATTAACCTCATAGATAATATTGAAGAGTGTTCTGCTAAGAGTGTTCTGCTAACCAATCAAAAATTTTGCCCAACTGCTCTAAATTAATAAAGCCATATTGCCAGAGGAGCATTGGTATAGGTCCTTGATTAAATTCACGGTGTCGCAATGCAACAGCAAGGTCTGCTGGAGAGAGTTCTAATTCATGATGCAGAAAGTGAATTAATTTATGATCTTTGCTAGGGTTTACCATAATTTGACTGGGAAAATTTGACACTATAGTCAATGACAAGTGATAGGTGAATTTAATTATTAATTTGACTCAGTATATGCAGAGAAATTAAAGATTTACCAGAGTCAGTGAAACCTCAGCTTAGGTTAAATCTCTTGATTCTGCAAGTATTTTTGTGAGTAAACAATAACTTATGTTTGATTGAGGATGAAGAAAGATGGAAACATGAATTTTCATCTAGGTTTGTTTTAATTAGAGTTTGAGAATTGCAGTGATTATTTAATACTTTGATCCCAACAAACTTCTAACCATGAGACTAATTCACTACGAGGTGATAAAAACTGCATCACTGTACTATGAACAAGCATTGCTTCTTGTAATGTATTCACTTGTACTCGTAAAGAACCATCCTGAGGACAGGAACAATTAATCATTAAATCTTGCAAACGATGATAAATTTGCCATCTGACACTGCGAGGAATATCTAAGATTTGTTCATCAAAGAACATAGTTTAATTATCCTCTTGTTGTTGATTATGCAAGTCTTGTAATTGTTGTTCTAGTTGCTCAATTCGAGAATACAAAGAACGAATAATACTAGCTTCTACATCGGGTAGTTTGCCATGTTCTAGAAGAGAAACAGGTTTATTTTGTTTTTGAGAAATAATTCTGCCAGGAATACCAACCACAGTAGAATCTGCTGGAACATCACGTAAAACAATAGAACCTGCACCAATTCTGACGCGATCACTAATTTGGATATTTCCTAATACTTTCGCACCTGATCCAACTACTACATAATTTCCTACAGTGGGATGACGTTTACCACTTTCTTTTCCTGTTCCACCCAAGGTTACACCTTGATAAATAAGTGTATAATCACCAACAATAGCTGTTTCTCCAATTACTACACCCATTCCATGATCAATAAATACTCCTTTCCCAATTTTTGCTCCTGGGTGAATTTCAATTCCTGTGAAAAATCGTCCTACATGGGAAATTAACCGAGGAATTAAACCTATTTTACGAATGTATAACCAATGAGCAAGACGATGGAAACATAAAGCATGAAAACCAGGATAACAAAGAATAACCTCAATCCAATTCTGGGCGGCTGGATCACGCTCAAAAATAACCCGAAAATCACTGATTAATGACTCCAAAAAACTGCCAGAGAGTAGATTTTTCCGCGAGTCTGTATTTTCAATTTGGGTTTGGAGACTGTTTAAAGACTGTTGCATTGTTACTTTCTGGTGACAAGAGTCATGTTGTATTTGTTTGCTTATACCAGATGACTCCAAACCAAATCACAATGCAGATATGGATTATATTTATTGAATTTATTAATCTTGTACTCACTAAGTTTAAACCCCTATTTAACAGAACTTTACATTTCTTTTGAGGATAGGGGTACTAGGTTTTTATCACAGGGGTATTGGTATTTATGAGGTGAGGGTTACAGCTTTTTTGTACTCAAAACGAATTCTCTGAACTGATTGCATTGAGGTGATTTAGTCCAGATATAGTTATTAATATTTAAGCTGTACTCAGTTACCCAGAAAAGTCGTGTTAATGACAGTAAATCTATATTTTATGTGTTGACTGCTACTATTATTAGTTTAAGGTTTTGGTAGTTAAAAATGGAATTTCTTTATTTTGTTTTAGGGTTTGTTGGTTGTGTAGTGATAAAAGTTGAAAGATGCTCAGGAAAAATGTATCTAAATCATCTAAGTTGCATCTGCCGAATCTACTGTAAAATCAACTTTATCATAAATATCTGCTAGTGATATTTGACAAGGAATAGATCCCAAATTTAGGTTTTCTTCTGCATCGTTAAATTCTGAAAATATCCATTTATTATTATCAGTTTTTAAAAATTGCTCAATGTGCATTGTATATTGATCAATTAAAATATATTCTTGTAAAGTAGGAATTGTCCGATAAGCTGCAAATTTTTCATCTCTATCATAGCTTTTCGTAGATTTTGATAAAACTTCTGCAATCATCACAGGATTTACTAAAGTGTCTTTTCTTCCTTCTTGATATTCTAAAGGAATTTTCACAACCATAATATCAGGATAGGTATGAATTTTTTTGTCAGGAATCCAAAGACGTTGATCTGTAACAAAGACTTGATAGGGTTGACGTTTGAGGGCAAAATTTAGTTCTGCATAAAAATTGCCAGCAAGTTGGTTATGATTTGGTGTTCCGCCTGTCATTGGTATAATTAATCCATTGATATATTCATGACGTATTTCTGAGTTTACCTCTAATTCGAGATATTCTGCGGGTGAATAGTAGCGGGTTTCTTGTGCGAGAGTCATAATGTTAATCTTTGAACTCTGTGATAATTATAATACAGTATTTGTGATGTATTCATGAAAATAAAATATGAGTAATGATGAACGGATGAATACAATGGAAAATTAGCTTATTGATATGCAGTAGAGATAGCACGCACTAAAATAAAAAAATCATTTTATTCAAGCTCATCACTTGCTTTAAGTGTAGACAGCTTTTCTATTGACTCCTGAAGCAACTGATCAAAAGTTATGCAGTGAAGAGGTTTACTATTAATAATAGTTTTACTTGACCTCCAGCGAAATCTTTGCATTAATCCATATTGTTGGAGAAATTTATCTCTCCCAATCACAAGTAAACCTGTATAGCTAATTTCCCGATGTCCAAAATATTCTTCAAACTTATAAGTTCTCTCATAATCATCCATACGGTAGTACCAGTCAATCACTTGACTCACACCATGTTCATATCTTTGTGACCATTCATAACTTGTATTACCTGAATCAGAATTTTGTGGTTTAAGCTTAAAAATACTATTTTCAGTCGCATCCTCAAATTCAACAAATACAAACTTTTTTCTGTGTCTGTCAGCAATTACAAAATCTGCTCTAAACTCGTTACTAAATAAACTTACTTCCGGTTTATAAAAAGCAGGTTCTAGCCCAAAATGCCAATATCCAAGTAAAAGAATTAAGTTAGGACGATTTGAAAAAAACCTTTGTAGTCCATTTTTTCCAGTTTCTCTAATTTCTAGATTACTGGTGAGGAAATGTTTCAGTTCTTGGATGTGTTTATCACACTCGTTAATGTCAAATTTATAAGGAAAAAGTTTGATCACTAATCATCTTCCTTTTTGCGGTCAATAATATCAATTATCAAAAAACCCTGATCAGTTTTTTTAAATAATAACCTTACACTTCCATCCACTCTTACCATCCACGTATCTGTATTGTTGAGTTTATGAGAGTCTAATTGCCATAAGTGGCTGATATCTAGCTGCTTTATTAACTGAGAAACCTTATTTTTTTGAATCAATGGCATGGTTTCATAAGCCATTAAAGCCTTTTCTCTAAATTGTACGGTCATAGTAATATCTCCATAAATTAGCGGGACTTAAAAAAATCAAAGGTTTATCATTACATCATAGACTTATTTAATTGCTTCATTAACTTACTCTAAAATATAGTATAATTGCATTAGGTGTAAAAAGATACTAGTTTTCCTAGATTTAAATTAAGCTGCTAATACCATTTTTTTATGAAGCTGCATAGAATAATTATTGAATTAACAAGGTTTTCAGCCTCAAGCAAATATAGTTTCTTAGGAGCGGGATAACGCGATTTCACTTTCTCAAATTTGGCTTTTATCTGTGTAGATTAGTATTACACCTTTTCGCTTAGCAAATGCCACAAAAGAGTTTTTTACTTGATCTATAGCTAGTAGATGAGTTAAGCAAATTTCTTTTAACTCAGTAGGATAAAAGATTATTCTTTCTCTAAGCGAAATAGATTTTTTCTGGATTTTAAATCTAATTTTGACTGGTGAATTTTCAGGAAATTCCATAGGAAACTTATCCTGTGGAGGAATATACTCTGATCCATCCAATTCATATCCATACAGTTCGGGAATACGCCAAGAAATAATCATACATTTATCATCAGTTAGGTCTTTAGAGTCAACTATTCCTAAACGATGAGTCAAACAATTACGCGCACGCTTAATAGACAATAACTCTTCGGCAAACTCAATACTGATAGATAGTTCTCTTTCTAGAACTTTAAATTTATCAACTATACCCATTCTTTGAAACTTGTTGACCCTTGAAGCATTTCTGAAGCAAGCAAAATTAGGAGAAATATAATGATTGAATACACAGTAATTTATGAATGTGGTGATAAAAACTGGAGTGCTTATCTGACTTACCGGGATGTGTTGCTTGTGGTGATACCCTACAAGAAACAGAAGAACTAATTAAAGAAGCGATAGAATTGTATTTAGAAGTATTGAAAGAAAATAGAAAACCTATACCCAAACCTTCTACAATTGTTGGTAAAGTTGCAGTGAATATAGAAAGATAATTACTTTATATTTACTGCTTAATTTGATATGATATTTATGGAGAGTTAGGAAAAAGTAAAAATCTAATGACAATTAAAGAACAAATCACGCAGGAGTTAGAAAGACTACCTGAACCAGTGTTAAAAGAGGTTTTAGATTTTGTGCAGTTTTTACAAATCAAACAACAACAAAAAGAGATGTTAGAAATTACGATCATGAGTGAATCCTCACTGGAAAAGGATTGGTTAAAACCAGAGGAAGACGCAGCATGGCAGAATTTATGAAAGGTGATGTTGTAATTGTTCCCTTTCCATTTTCAGATTTAAGTCAAACAAAACGCAGACCAGCTTTAGTTATTACGACACTTCAGGGAAATGATTTGATTCTTTGTCAAATTACCAGTCAATCGGTTAGTGATATATATGCTGTTGAAATAGATAATTCTGATTTTAACTCAGGTGGTTTAAATCAGCAAAGTAATATTAGACCTAATCGGCTTTTTACTGCTGATAAACAAATTATTCTATATAAAGTAGGTGAAATAAAAGCTGAAAAATTAACAGAAGTGATTAACAAAATTTTTGAGATTATACAGTATTAGGAAAATCCCCGACTTTTATTACAAAAATCGGGGTTATAAATCCTATTTCAACCCTGCTAATAAATCACTTTTCGCAGTTTCCAAAGCTTGCGGTAACTTACTTGCATCCCTTCCTCCCGCTTGCGCGAGATTGGGTTTTCCACCACCTCCACCACCACAAATTTTCGCTACAGCACCGACAAATTTACCTGCTTGAATCCCTTTTTTATTCACTTCAGAACTAAACGCAGCAACGATACTTACTTTCCCCTCTTCAGGAATTGAACCTAAAACTACAGCACCATTACCGATTTTTTGTAGTAATCTTTCCGCAGCAGATTTTAATGATTCTGGGTCTACTGCTTCCATCTGTGCAACAATAATTTGATGTTCTCCGATGGTTTCTGTTGTTGATAACAAACTGTCAGATTTCGCTATTGCTAATTCTGATTTTAATTTTTCAATTTCCTTATCCCGGTTGCGGAGTTCAGTTTGTAAAATTGTGATTCTTTCTGGTATTTCTTCGGGTTTGATCTTAAAGCGGAAACACAAATCTTTGGTTACTTGATCTCGCACGTTTAAATAATCTAAAACCGCAGCACCCGACACCGCTTCTATTCTTCTCACACCCGCAGAACCACCCGCTTCAGAAATGATTTTGAAAACGCCAATTTCCGCTGTATTATGAACGTGAGTTCCTCCACACAATTCCATTGAAATACCAGGGAAATCAATTACTCTGACTTCCTCTCCGTATTTTTCTCCAAACATTGCAACTGCACCTTTTGCTTTTGCTTCTGCTATCGGTAAAACTTCAATTTTAGCAGAATGCGCTTCGGAAATCCAGGTATTTACTAAGTCTTCAACTTGCTGAACTTCCTCCGCAGTTAAAGCACGGGGAGCGTTAAAATCAAACCGCAATCTATCAAAAGAAACTAAAGATCCAGCTTGGGAAATATCTTCATCAACTACTTTCTTTAAAGCAGCTTGTAATAAGTGAGTTGCTGTGTGGTTAGCTTGAGCGCGACGACGACAAGCAGTATCAATTTGAGCGGTAATATCGTCACCTACTCTAATTGTACCTCGTTCAATTTTACCAAAGTGAATAAAGAAGTCAGATTCTTTTTTCACATCTTCAATTCTGACTAAAATTCCATCACCGGAAATATAACCTTTATCTCCAATTTGTCCCCCAGATTCTGCATAAAATGGAGTTTTATCCAGAACTATTTGTACTTCTGTTCCTGCTTCCGCTTCTTCTTGGGAAATACCATTAACTAACAATACTTCAACTTTTGCTGTTGCTTGGTTTTGGGTATATCCTAAAAATTCGGTAGAGTGGATATGTTCTGCTAATTGATCTAAAGAACCTTGGACGGTTAAATCAATAGTTTGGTGTGCTGCTTTTGCACGATCTATTTGTTTTTGCATTCCCACATTAAAACCATCAATATCAACAGTTAGTTGATTTTCTTCGGCGATTTCTTGGGTTAATTCTAAGGGGAAACCAAAGGTATCATATAGAGTAAAAGCACTTTCACCACTAATAACAGTTTGACCTTTTTGTTTAATTTCGGAAATAACTTCATCTAAAAGTTTTTCACCGTTATCTAAGGTTTTCAAGAAATTAGCTTCTTCTCGTTCTAATTCTGCTTTAATTGCTTTTTCTCTTGTTCTTAAATTAGGATAAACTGCTTCAGATAAAGAAATTGCTGTTTCTGCTACTTGGTTAATAAATGTACCGGAAATTCCTATTAATCTTCCATGTCTAACTACACGCCGAATTAACCTTCTTAAAACGTAACCTCTTCCCATATTAGAAGCACGAATTTGATCGGCAATCATGTGAACAACAGAACGGACATGATCACCAATTACTTTTAAAGAAACCTTCGTTTTTTCATCACTTTTATGATAGTCAATGTTAGCAATTTTTGCCGCACTATCAATAATGGGAAAAATCAAATCTGTTTCATAATTGTTAGGAACATTTTGGAGAATTTGCGCCATTCTCTCTAAACCCATTCCTGTATCAATGTTTTTATTTTCTAAAGGAGTGAGATTTCCTTCTACATCGCGATTATATTGCATAAATACCAAGTTATAAAACTCGATAAACCGGGTATCATCTTCTAAATCAATGTTATCATCCCCTAATTCTGGGTGAAAATCATAATAAATTTCTGAACAAGGGCCACAAGGGCCAGTAGGGCCAGAAACCCAAAAATTATCATCTTCTCCCATACGTTTGATGCGCTTTTCATTCACACCAATTTTGTCTTTCCAAATGTCAAATGCTTCGTCATCGTCTTCAAAAACACTAACTACTAAATTGTTAGGAGAAATACCAAAAACCTGAGTAGAAATTTCCCATCCCCAGGCGATCGCTTGTTCTTTAAAATAATCACCAAAGCTAAAATTACCTAACATTTCAAAAAATGTATGATGGCGTTTTGTTCTACCTACATTTTCGATATCATTGGTACGGATACACTTTTGAGAGGTGGTAGCGCGTTTGAATTCCGGAGTCCGCTGTCCTAAAAATATGGGTTTAAATGGTAGCATCCCTGCAATGGTTAGCAGTACGGTGGGATCTTCTGGTACTAAAGATGCACTGGGGAGGGGTTGGTGTCCTTTTTCGGTATAAAAGTCAAGGAATTTTTGGCGAATATCGTTACCGCTAAGATACTGAGAATTTGATGACATGAGTGTTTAAGAAATCGAATTTAATGAGCGTAAAACAGTGGAAAGGCTTATATTCTACAATTGTAGAGACATTCTCAAAACTTTTCAGACATACTTTCAGTAAAAACTGATTTGAGGAGGTCAGATGCACTTTGTCACAGCATATTTTAATGCAATATATAAGGATAATATTTTATTCTTGAAAAGACACGTAGTTTATGTAAGTCAATTCGGGAATGGCTTCGCTAAAATGATAGCCTAACGAACTAAACCTTTGATAATGGTGCTTTACGAACTCCGTTCTAACACACCCTACAATACTTTTAATTTTTACCGCAATTTTTCTATAGAACTATGCTTTGATTTCTCAAAAAATAGTACATCTTGAATCCTTCTTTAATATTGACTTTCTCTAAAAATTCTCTTCTGTCTTCTTACCTTCGTGTTCTTCGCTTCTTCGTGGTTCATTAATATCAGTTTTTAAGGTAGGGTTTTGCAGCAAAAAGTGATATGTGGAGATTAGGGAATAGGGAACAGTTTCAAGAGTTGGATATAAGACTTACGCACAAGCTATGGAATAAACTAACCACTCCAGGCACAGAGAACACAGAGGAATGAGGGTTACAAGAGATATTTTGCGTAACTCCTGGTATAGTCCCAGAAAAAATAAACTGATACATTTGGGATGCTGCCGTAAGAACAGCCCATCAACCAAAAAACACCATCCCCACACCTGTAAATGCTAAAATCAGAGACTTGAATATTAAAGAGAAAAAATATTTATGACATCCATCCGCGAGTTGCACAAACAGCTAGTAAAAAAAGAACGTTCTGCTGTTGAAATTACTCAACAAGCTCTAGATCGTATTCAAACATTAGAACCAAAACTACACAGTTTCCTAACTGTAACAACTGAACAGGCCTTAGAACAAGCTCGTGCTGTGGATGCAAAAATAGCTAATGGGGAAGAAATTGGCATCTTAGCCGGAATTCCCATTGGTGTAAAAGATAATATGTGTACTCAGGGAATTCCCACTACCTGCGCTTCTAAAATTCTCGAAAATTTTATCCCTCCCTACGAATCAACCGTTACCCAAAAATTAAACCAAGCAGGTGCAGTCACAGTTGGTAAAACCAACTTAGATGAATTTGCAATGGGAAGTTCCACAGAAAATTCCGCCTATCAAACAACCGCCAACCCTTGGAATATTTCCTGTGTTCCTGGTGGTTCTTCCGGTGGTTCTGCTGCTGCGGTAGCGGCGGAGGAATGTCTTGTATCTTTGGGTTCTGACACCGGAGGTTCAATTCGTCAACCGGCGGCTTTTTGTGGTGTAGTGGGAATGAAACCCACCTATGGCTTAGTTTCTCGTTATGGATTAGTGGCTTATGCTTCATCTTTAGATCAAATTGGGCCATTTGGGAGAACTGTGGAAGATGCAGCAATTTTATTAAATGCGATCGCAGGTTATGATTCTCAAGACTCCACCAGTTTAAAAGTAGAAATTCCCGATTACACAGCCAATTTAACACCAGATTTAAAAGGTAAAAAACTCAAAATTGGTGTAATTAAAGAAACTTTTGGAGAAGGTTTAGATCCAGAAGTTGAGGAAGCAGTCAACAGAGCGATCGCTCAATTAGAAAGTTTGGGTGCAGAAGTACAACAAATTTCCTGTCCTCGTTTCCGTTACGGTGTTCCCAGTTATTACATTATCGCCCCCTCCGAAGCATCTGCTAACCTCGCTCGCTACGACGGTGTAAAATATGGCGCACGCTCCAAGGAAGCTGATAATCTACTTTCTATGTATACCCGCACTCGTGCTATGGGTTTTGGTACAGAAGTTAAACGCCGGATTATGATTGGGACTTATGCCCTTAGTGCCGGTTATTATGATGCTTATTATTTAAAAGCTCAAAAAGTCCGGACTTTAATTAAAGAAGACTTTGAAAAAGCTTTTGAAAAAGTTGATGTTTTAGTAACTCCTACTACACCTACTACTGCATTTAAAGCAGGTGAAAAAATTACTGATCCCTTGAGTATGTACCTCAATGATTTAATGACTATTCCTGTGAACCTTGCTGGTTTACCAGGTATCAGTTTACCCTGTGGTTTTGATAGTCAAGGTCTACCCATTGGCTTACAATTAATTGGTAAAGTTTTAGGAGAAGATCAACTTTTCCAAGTAGCTTATGCCTATGAACAAGCGACTAATTGGCATCAGCAAACAGCGAAAATAAATTGATAAATAATTCGTAATTTTTAATTCGTAATGCTCCCTTCGGGAGAGCTTCGCTTACGTAATTCTCTTAAAGGGAGTCTTACGAATTATTAATTCGTTAGGACTTACGTAAAATATACTTCAAATAGTCTCATTGCAACGAAAGGACGCAATCGCAATCTAAAACCCCGACTTGATTTCAAACCTCTTGCTTCAGCTATAGGTATTAATAATTAATAACTGATAACTGACAACTGACAACTGATAACTGACAACTGATAACTGATAACATTCATAATCTGAGCAATTTCTTACATTTCTAACTTTTAGTAATTGCCAGTTGAAAATCATACATGAAAGTCCGGATGTCTTCATGATTCATGGAAGAAATGATACAGATAATATTACTGTTTATCCCAATCCTTGGAGAAACTGAAATTATGACTACGGCATCTGCATATTTACTGAACATTCCTGGGAATTCTACTGTTAAAATTAGTAAGGATGAATTGCGATCGCTACTGAGAAATATAGAAGCTGAACTACACCGTAGTAAAGTTTATCGCCTAGCTGTGGCGAATGTACAGAAATTACTGGGTTCATCAGAAGAACAAGCTAAAAATCTATTTAAAGCTGTAGGTAGAGAAGCAATTACCTTAGCATTTAAACAGTTTACTGAAAAAAATGATATAGATAAAGTCACAGACAATTCCGTGATCGAAAATCCCACTCAAGTCTCTAATCTCCAAGAAGAACAACAAGAACAATCAGATACTTTATCTGTCTGTGCAAATTCCACAACTCCAGCAACAAATCCAGTCGCAGAAGTAACAAATAAAACTGAAGTCAGTACCCAGACAACAGACAAAATAAAACCAATTCAATGGTTATGGCCAAACCAAAGACTTTCTAAACGTCAAAGAAAAGCCCAACAACTAGCACAGCAACGTCAAGAAAGTCTACGTCAAATTGGTGAACAACTCCGGGAAGCAAGAGAAGCTCAAGGTTTAACACTGCAAAAACTCAATATCTATACCCACATTTCCATCCATCAAATGGAGGCGGTGGAAAATGCCAACTTTGATTTACTACCAGAAGAAGTCATAATTCGTGGTTTTATCCGTGTCATGGCCAATGCCTTGGGGTTAAATGGTATGATTTTAGCTAATTCTTTTCCACTGTCTAATCAATCTAAATCTATTTTACCTTCTTGGTATGCCAATCAAAAATCATCAGGACAAGTCAATATAGAAGTGAGTCCTGTACATTTATACATAGGTTATACTGCCCTTGTAGCTAGCGCATTGGGAGGATTATCATTCATATCTCAACAAACAAACTACCCAACTATGCAAAACTCACAAGTCATTATTCCTGCATCTTCATCATTATGTGAATCAAACCAGAAATCTGACATAAACACTCAACAAGAAGCTGAATCTCAGGATACAGGTGTTTGTTTAGGAGTTAATATTTCCCCACCAGAAGCATTGTAAAGGTTGCGCTACAAGACATTTCCAAATCCTGAAACTTATTCTCTAACCAGGGGTTGCCAAAAAAGTGTTTCTGTAGAGACGAAGAGCTTAGTGGTGCAGGATGAGAATTAAAAAAGACAGACATTTTGGTTTTCAATCAATATGTTTGATTAATTTTGCTTGGGTACTTATAACTTGATACAATAGAAAATCAATAACATTACTATTCAAAAAATCTACTTTAGCAAAAACCTAGCTGAAGTAAATCATATTGGGTTATGAACAGCAACACTCAACTCAGTCTTTTTGAAGAATCCAATTCCAACCAAAAAGACTCTATTCCTAGGGATGGAAAAATTCCTATCCCTGCTCATACTTACACAGACATCACAGAATTAACAAAGCACTGCGAAAACTGTCGTCGTTGTGGTTTGAGTACAAATAGGACTCATGTTGTAGTGGGAAGGGGAAACCTCCAAGCCAAAATTATGATTATTGGTGAAGCACCAGGTCAACAAGAAGATGAAACTGGTTTACCATTTGTAGGTAAGTCTGGGCAATTATTAGACAAAATTCTCGCATCTGTTAATCTGAACACAGAGACAGATGTTTATATTTGCAATATAGTCAAATGTAGACCACCGGAAAACCGAGTTCCTACACCTGACGAAATGGCTGCTTGTAAACCCTATTTATTAGAACAAATTCGCCTCATTAATCCTGAAATTATATTATTAACCGGCGCAACAGCAGTTAAAGGAATTACAGGTATTAAACAAGGAATTACCAAAATTCGTGGTCAATGGATGGACTGGGAAGGATATTTATGTATGCCAATTTTCCATCCTTCTTATTTATTACGAAACCCTTCCAGAGAGAAAGGTTCTCCGAAATGGTTAATGTGGCAAGATATTCAAGCTGTTAAGGCTAAATATGATCAGAATTTAGAATTTAGAATTTAGAATAACGAACTACAAATTACGTTAGCGAAGCTCTCCCAAAGGGAGCATTACGAATTACGAATTACGAATTACGAATTAAAACATGACTGATATTATCATTCTTTCTAATGGTCCTGGTGAAGTTACTACTTGGGTGCGTCCAGTTGTTCAAGCATTAAGAAAACAATTGGGAAATGATATTTATCAAATGAGAATATCTGTAATTTTATCACCTTGTCCCCATGCTAGCGGCCAAGAAGCAAATATTGCTAGTTCTTATTCTCAAGTTAATCGAGTTCAAGCACCTGAGCATTTTTGGAAGTTTTTATTAACAGGAAAAACCTATGATAATTGGGATTGGAGAAAGCAAGGTATAGTCATTTTCTTGGGTGGAGATCAAGTTTTTCCTATAATTATTGGTAAAAGATTAGGTTATAAAACCTTAGTTTATGCAGAATGGGAAGCTCGGTGGCATAATTTTATAGATTGTTTTGCGGTGATGAAACCCCAAGTCATTAAAAATGTTCACTCAAAATATGCTGATAAGTTTCATGTTGTTGGTGATTTGATGTTAGAAGCAGCAGGAGAAGCAGAGACATGGAAAAATGGAGAAACAGGAAAAACGGGAAATGAAATTATTGGGATTTTACCAGGTTCAAAAAAATCTAAATTAACCCAAGGTGTACCTTTGACTTTAGCAATTGCTGAATATATTCACAACCAAAAACCAGACATTAAGTTTTTTATTCCCGTTGCTCCTACCTTAGATTTACCAACTTTAGCTAGTTTTGCCAATCCTCAACAGAATCAATTTACCCATGATTTTGAATTTTCAGGTGCAATTTTACAAGATAATTACTTACACACTTATAGTGGTTTAAAAGTAGAATTAAAACAAGAAAATCCTGCCTATCATTTATTATCTCAATGCTCCATTTGTTTAACTACCGTCGGTGCAAATACCGCAGAATTAGGAGCTTTAGGAATACCGATGATTGTATTATTACCCACGCAACAATTAGACGCTATGCGTTCATGGGATGGTTTACCAGGTTTATTAGCAAATTTACCGGGAGTTGGTTCTAGTTTTGCTAAATTAATTAATTGGTGGTTTTTAAGAAATAAAGGTTTATTAGCTTGGCCAAATATTTGGGCCCAAGCAGAAGTTGTACCAGAAGTTGTAGGGAAATTAAAACCCAAAGAATTAGGAGAAATGGTTGTAGACTTTTTAGATCATCCTCAAAAATTAGCAGATATAAAAGATAAATTACGCAGTGTGAGAGGTGAAGGTGGTGCAGCGGAAAAGTTAGCCACTTTAGTTAAGAAAATGATGGTATTGTAGGGTGTGTTAGAACGGAGTTCGTAACGCACTATGATTAAGGACTTTAGTTAATAAAATGTAGGACTTACGCACAAGCTATGGAATAAACTAACCACTCCAGGCACAGAGAATACAGAGGAATGAGGGTTTGAGGGATGTTTTGCGTAAGTCCTGAAATGATAGAAGAAAATAATTATAGGTATTAAGTAATGCTGCGCTTAATTTTATAATAACTTACCCAAAACCTACTGCAAATACTGTCATTGCGACAAAAGGAAACAATCTCCAAATCAGACATTTAGTAAAAATGCGTAATTCATATTCATAACTCGTATTTTCCATTTCAGCGGTTAACTTCCTCATAAATTTGGCGCATATTTATAAGGTATGATGGATCACGGTTTCAGGTTATTTTTCCCCAGACAAGTGCAGGAATACATAACCCATAGTCTTAACAACCTGAACCCCTAAATTTCCAAGTAATATCAAACTAGCAATTAAATCCATTTATAAATTATGGCTGAACTACCAAAAACCTTAGAAGATGCGATCGCTCAATCCCGTGAAGCTGTAAAATCAGCATTAGCAGATGGAAAAACTCGTATTCAAGTAGAGTTACTATTTCCAGAACTCAAGTTTATGCCAGTAGCTGAACAGTTTTTACCAGTCTTTGCTGAATATGAATCTCGCTTAAAAATCTTCTTCGCTGATGCTGGTGCAGCCGCTTTAGCCCGTAGAGATTGGGCAGATATCCCCTTTAAAATTCAAGATATTGGTACAGGAAGAATGGCTTCTTTGGAGTCAAAAATTCAGCCTGAAGATGAAATTTTCTTGTTTATCTCCCCTACAAATGTAGAAGTACCCCAATTGGAGCAACTGTGTGAATTTATTGGAGAACGTCCATTTGTGATGCTAAACCCCCGTTTGGAAGACTCTGGAGTGGTGGGTATAGGTTACGCAGCAAGAGAAACCCGCAAACGTTTCATTAGTACCATTGAATCCTGTTATTATCTGCGCCCCATTGATGAAGAAAGCGCCCTCATGCGAGCTTATCCTGGTGATTGGGAAATATGGTTAGAAACCAATGGAGAATATCAAAAAATAGCAGAATTACCCAATAAACCATCCGGTGAAGAAATAGATATGATTCTGATGAAAGAACAACCCCAAACCAGTAACGGAACACCAGCTAAAAAAGTTAGTGTATTCAAAAGTTTACAACGGTTTATTAAGGCTTTAAGTAGTTAGTTTTTGCTGAAAAAGTGATTGGTGAACAGTGAACAGTGAACAGTGAACAGTTAACAGTGAACAGTGATAACTGATAACTGACAACTGAACAAACTATCAATTCCACTCACCTTGTAGGGTAAAACCTGCCCAAAAATAAGCTCTAGAAAAATCTTCATCTGCTATCATTTCCAATTGAGCTTCTCGTAAAGCCGCAGTTGGATTCAAACCCTCTTTGAGCATTTTTTGATAGAACTTTTCCATTAATACAGAAGTTCCTTCATCATCAACATTCCACAAGCTCATAACTACACGAGGAGTTCCTGCATAGATAAACCCAGTTGTTAGTCCAACTATCCCTTCTCCTTTAATATTTTCACCTAAACCTGTTTGACAAGCACTCAAAACTACTAAGTCTGCGGCCAAATCTAAATTGAAGATATCATGTAGTCTTAAAAAACCATTATTTGGTTTACCTTGGCGATCAAATAAAGATAAAACTAAACCGGATAATTCTGGTTGTTTACTATCAAAAATGCCATGTGTAGCAAAATGTAAAATTCGATATTGATTAAGTTGTGAACTGGTGGCAAAATCTCGATTTGCCGCAAAATCGAAAACATATGATTTTTGATCATCTGGAACTAAATTCAGGATTGTTTCTGCTTCTTTGCGGGTAAATGGTAAGCGTTTGAGGTTCTTAATATCTGAGTTTTGCACTGCTCTTTGTAGAGCTATATTGCTATTATTATTAGTGTTTGGGGTAGGTTGCTTATTTTTTGTTAATCTTTCATCATTAGCTGTAAATACCGGATCTGCTACCATAAATAAACTTTTAGGTGCTGTTTTTCTTCCTTTTTGCACAGTCCGAATTAAAGCAGCAGTGGAAGCTGAAGGTAAGGTAACAATTTCATGATTAACAATTAATGGTTTGTATTCTTTTTTAGTGTTTGGTAATGACAAAGCGGCAAAGGGTAAATATTGCAAAGCACCATCACCAACTACTAATATTTTTTGATTTTCTAGTTGTTGTGCTACTGGTGATAAAAGAATTTTTGTTAAAGGTATAGATGCTTTCGCTACGGTTTTAGAATTAGCGTAGGGTTTGAGTATTTCATTGCGGAAATTTTTTACTAATTTCTCTATTGTCTCACTTTTAGGTAGTTCATGACTGGTTATTCCTGTTTTAGTAATTGCCCACAAATAACTCTTATCCAAACCTAGAGAATATTCTAAAAGTAAAGTATTTTCATCCAATACCTGTTGTTGTATTTCTTTTAAAGTTAAAGGTTGGGGTTGAGTAATAGCTGCATAGCGAGGACTATTACTACGAATTTTAGATTGAATATTTTGATATTTATCTAAAGTAGTTTTGATTTCTCTTTCTATATTTTGGCGTTGCTCTGGAGTGTACTGTTGACTGAGTAATTCCACCCGGCTTTTTTCTATTTTATCTAGTTTTTGTTTAAGATTTTTCTCTGCTTGCAATAACTGAGGATCTACACCAGTCCGAATATCAGTATTAGCTTCTGTAATTAGTTCCAATAAACTACGGGCGCGGGCGCTTTCACTAGCTTGGAGTGCTAGGGCATCATAACCTTTTGATGGTTGCTTTTTGTGCATTTTCATCAATAGGTCAATATAAAATTTGTAATAGTCTTGAACGGTAGCAAAGTAAGATGTGCGTAATTCTGGGTTGATAATTTTAGTGCGTAAATTTTCAATTAAATTGATAGCTGACTGCATATATTTCAAGGCTTGATCAAGGTTGCCTTTACTATCTTCTAAATAAGCTAGGTTACGGAGAGTATTAGCTTCTCCACTCTTATTACCTACAGCTTTTGTGAGGGGTAATGCTTGTTTATAGTATGCTAAAGCTTTTTCCGGATCTCCCAAGGAAGAATATACTACGGCGATGTTGTTGAGGGTGGTGGCTTTTCCTCTTCTATCTCCTACAGCTGTTCTCAGTGGTAATGCTTGGTTATACAGTTGTAGGGCTTTTTGTTTTTGTCCTAATCTGAAATATACTCTACCTAAACTGGTGAGGGTACCGGCTTCCCCACTTCTATCTCCCACTGCTCTTCTCAGGGGTAATGCTTGGTTGTAATATTCTAGTGCCTTTTGCTTTTCGCCTAAGTCATCATAAACTAAGCCAATATTATTCAGGGTGTTAGCTTCCCCGCTTTTATCTCCTACAGCTTTTCTCAGTTTTAAAGACTGGTTGTAGTATTCTAAGGCTTTCTGTTTATCTCCCAAGGTTGAGTAAACTACAGCAATGTTGTTGAGGGTTGTTCCTTCTCCTCTTTTATCTCCTACCGCCCTTCTTAGTGGTAATGCTTGGTTATAGTAATCTAGTGCTTTTTGTTTTTCTCCCAAGTCATCATATACTTTACCTAAACTGGTGAGAGTGTTAGCTTCTCCACTTCTATCACCTACTTTCCGGCGGATAGGTAACGCTTGGTTGTAATATTCTAAGGCTTTTTGTTTTTCTCCTAAGTCATCGTAAGCTAAACCAATATTGTTGAGGGTGGTAGCTTGAGAGCGGATGTTACCTACTTGTTTATAGAGAGTTAGTGCTTGATCATAATATTCTAAAGCTTTTTGTTTTTCGCCTAAGTCATCATAAACTACGGCGATGTTATTTATGGTTGTAGCTTCACCGTTTTTATCCCCTACTTGGCGACGAATAGGTAATGCTTGGTTGTAATATTTTAAGGCTTTTTGTTTGTCTCCTAAGTGGGAGTGAGCTAAACCGATGTTTGTTAAGGTGGTAGCTTCTCCACTTTTATCTCCTATCCTTTTTCTCAGTGGTAAAACTTGGTTGTAATATTCTAGGGCTTTCTTTTTGTCTCCTAAATCTGAATATACTAAACCAATGTTGTTTAAAGTAGTAGCTTCTCCTCTTCTATCTCCTACAGCTTTTCTCAACGGTAATGCTTGATTATAGTATTCTAAAGCTTTTTGCTTCTCTCCTAAATCTGAATATGCTAATCCTATACTTGTCAGGGTGGTAGCTTCTCCCCTTTTATCTCCCACAGCTTTTCTCAGTGGTAATGCTTGATTATAGTATTCTAGAGCCTTCTTTTTGTCTCCTAGATCCGAATAAACTAAACCAATGTTGTTGAGGCTAGTAGCTTGGTTGCGGACATTACCAACTTCTTGATATAAAGTTAATGCTTGATTGTAAGATTCTAGGGCTTTCTTTTTGTCGCCTAACTCATCATAAACTACGGCGATATTATTTATGGTTGTCGCTTCACCGTTTTTATCCCCTACTTGACGACGGATAGGTAATGCTTGATTGTAATATTCTAGAGCCTTCTTTTTGTCTCCTAAATGAGAATAAACTAAACCAATGTTAGTAATAGTTGTAGCTTGACTGGCTCTATTGCCAACTTTTTTGTATAGAGTTAATGCTTGGTCATAGTATTCTAAAGCCTTTGGTTTTTCTCCGATATCAGAATATATTAAACCAATATTATTGAGGGTTGTGGCTTCACCATTTTTATCACCTACTTGACGACGAATAGGTAATGCTTGATTGTAGTATTCTAAGGCTTTATTTTTATCTCCTAAGTGAGAATAAACTAACCCAATATTAGTAATAGTTGTGGCTTGGTTGGCTTTATTGCCAACTTTTTTGTATAGAGTTAATGCTTGGTCGTAATATTCCAGAGCTTTCTTTTTATCTCCCAGATCAGAATAAACTAAACCTATATTATTTAAAGTTGTGGCTTCGCCATTTTCATCTTTCACTTGGCGACGAATAGGTAATGCTTGTTGATAATATTCTAAGGCTTTCTTATTATCTCCCAAGTCAGAATAAATTGAGCCTATGCTAGTTAAGGTAACTGCTTCTCCTTTTTTATCTTTGATCTGGCGACGAATAGATAGTGCTTGATTGTAGTATTCTAAGGCTTTCTTGTTATCTCCCAGGACAGAATAAACTAAACCTATATTATTTAAGGTAATAGCTTTATTACGGCGATTTCCCAATTCTATATATAAATTTAGGGCTTGGTTATAGTATTCGAGAGCTTTATTGTTGTCTCCCTGGCTAGAATAAACTAAACCTATATTATTTAAGGTGATAGCTTTTCCCAATTTATAATCTATAGCTTTTCTAATAGTTAATGCCTGCTCATAATAGACCAATGCTTTTTGGTTTTCTCCGGTTCGGGAGTAAATATAACCTATTTGATGAAGCATGAGAGCTTCTAACTTTTGTTCCCCAGCTTCTTTGTATAATTTTAAGGCAGCTTGATATTTAACGAGTGCTTTTGCCAAGGAATCTGCTGTGTTCTGACTCAGGAATTTTTTGGCTTGTGCGGCTTCTTGATCTGCCTGATATTTAATATTTTTATTTGTTGTTTTTATATGTTGACTTAGTTGTACATACTGATCATGAGTGGTTGCCAGGCTGGGAGTAGAAAGTAAAAGTATTGTTACTAATACTGTAAATGGGCGATATGGTAAATATAAACAAAGTTGTTTGAGCATGATTATTGTTTATTTTTTTAAGTGTATAGTGTATATAGTGTTTCTGAGTCCATGAAGCACACCACAATCAATGTATTTCCTGTACCCTAAAATTAACAAATTTCGTACCTTACTGGCACGGAAATTCCTATCAATATAAATGAAATTGATGATAATTATGTACCTCTATTGTAATGAAAATTATTAAAAAAACAAATAATATGTTACATATATTTACTGAATAGAGTGAGTCAAAATATAAGGTAATAGTCTACTTAAAATTGTGGATATTTCAATTTTATACCTCAATTGAGCAAGGCTGGAAATAATCTCAAAATTATAAATTAAGTTAAGTACCACGGTCAAATTAATTGCACATTTAGGAAAAGAATAGAAATCTCTGTATCTCTTATCTATCACATATCACCTTTGCTAAATATGAAACTTATTTTACAAACTCTCATTCCTCTGTGTCCTCTGTGCCTGGAGTGGTTAAATTATTCTATAGCTTGTGTGTAAGTATTATAGTTATAAAACTATGATTTTGTTTCTAAAGAAAATTATTAACTTTTGCTTCTCTTTCCCCTATTGGCAAAAATAATTTCAACAATAAAATATGACTCCTATATAAATTAATAATAAGTAAATAATCCTGAATTCAAAACTATAAGTATACTTATGTTTATAACCCAGTAGAACCTTGAAATTTTCGGAGCTAGGTATTGATACTACTGATAATTTTCAAGCGAGGAGTTAATCAAGATGGAAACACAGTCAGTAAACCCATTGTTAGCACTCTCAGAAATTCCGACTGGTCATCTCAATATTATGGGATATGTAGATAAGTCAGAAGTTAATGGCCCTGGATGTCGGGCGGTGGTTTGGGTACAAGGTTGTCCTCGCGAATGTGCTGGTTGTTTTAACCCTGAGTCCTGGAGTTTTGAAACTAATAAGTTAGTATCTGTTGATAGTTTAGCCGCAGATATATTAAAAACCTCTGAAAATACAGGTGTAACTTTTTCTGGTGGTGAACCATTTTGGCAAGCACCCGCATTGGCAAGTTTAGCTCGCAAGGTAAAAGCAGCGGGGTTAAATGTAATGGCTTTTAGTGGTTTTACTCTCCCACAGTTACAATCAGATTCAGCACCTCCTGGTTCTCAGGAATTGTTGGCAGAATTAGATATCTTAGTAGATGGGCCTTTTGTGCAGTCTCAGGCGATTAATTCTCCCACTTCTCCTGTTTCGTCTCAAAACCAACAGGTACGAGTTTTTAATCCAGCATTAGTAGATCAAATTAATTGGGCCAGTGATCAAATAGAAATACACATTCTCAAAAATGGCGATCGCATTGTTACTGGTTATCGCGGTTGGTTGGAACTAACATAAATCAGTGTAGAGACGTTACATGCAACGTCTCTACTTTTCCGGAGATGTCTAATTTTCTCCCTGCACCCTGCACCCTGTTTATTCAAACTAACACCAAGTTTGTATAACTTGGCCTTTTATTTCTTGTTCAAACCAGGGTGTATTGTTAGAAAGTGTACACAAATTTTTTCTGTTAACTATCCAAATTTTGTCCGGATCAAATAATGTTAATTCTGCTTTTTCCCCTGGTTGAATAGGTGGAATTTGCTGTTGTAAACAAGCTGCTGGTTGATCGCTTAAAACACGCCATAGTTCTAAAGCCGTAAATTCTCCACTGGTGACCAAATCTTGCCACAATATGGGTAATGCTATTTCTAAACCTATCGCTCCTGGTGGTGATTGTGCAAAAGCTTGGACTTTCTCTTCGTAGGTGTAACCAATGTGATCTATAGCGATCGCATCTATGACACCTGTTTTTAATCCTTGACGTAAGGCGATGACATCATAAGGATTTCCCAATGGTGGTTCTAAGTGCAATGATGTGTGATAATTTCTGATACTAGAAGTATTTAAAATGACGTGCATCCAAGTTGTACTAGCGGTAACTGGTAAGCCTTCTTCCTTTGCTCTGGCAATTAATTGTACACTTCTGGCAGTGGAAACCCGCATAATATGAATGGGAGTTCTGATATCAGCAACTAATTCTAGTAGGGATGCAATGGCACAGGTTTCTGCACTAGTGGGAACAGAGGGCAAACCAATTCTTAGAGCTTCCCCACCTTCGCGGATTACACCATTACCTGTTAACTGGCGATCGCCGGGGGAAAAGGCGACAGGTTTACCAAAGGGCTGCATATATTCCAACATCCTTCTCACTACAGATAGATTTTCCCAAGGCTGACTATCCGTAAAACCAACTACTCCTGATGTGACTAAATCTGTAAATTCTGTTAATTGCTTACCAGCTAAGTCTAAAGTCATTGCTGCCCAAATTTGAAGTTGGGTAGAGGGAGAGTTGGCTCTTTGGGCAGAAGTCTGCAATTGTGAGACTAGAGCTGGTTGATCAATGGGAGGAAAGGTATCAGGTAATACTGTAATTCTAGTAAAACCTCCAGCGGTAGCAGCTTGCAGTAAAGAAGCTAGAGTTTCTCGTTCCTCAAAACCTGGTTCACCGGAATGACTGTATAAGTCAACTAAACCATTACCCAGAATTAACCCTCGACAATTTTTAATAGCAACATCGCTATTGACATCTGTAATTTCTGGGGCGATTTCCTGGATATAATCATCAACAATTAATACATCTAATATTTGATCTGTTTCAGAAACTGGATCAATAACTCTTACCTGTTGGAGAAGTTCACTAACCATATGCTATTGACTAAATTTAATATAATTATTGTTATCACTCAATACCTTTGCCAAAATCAAAAATCTCTTGATTTGTAGGTTGGGTTGAGGCACAAAACCCAAGAAATAGGTTGAGTTTACGTTGGGTTTCACTTCGTTCAACCCAACCTACGGAAAAATGGCTAAGGTATTGATCACTGTGAATCTATTTTAGTTGATACCCTGAAAAACCTTGCAATTGCCTCAGTCTTCCTCTCCCTGCACCCTGCACCCTGCACCCTGCACCCTGCCTTAAACCCTACGTACAGGTATCCCCTCATACCTTTTTCAGGAGGATAGAGAGGAATCTGAAAAAATATTTGAAACATCAAAAAACCAAACTTCAAGGTTTAGAGTTACAAAGCTCCTGCGGCTGTTTTATCTAACACACCACCACTTAAATGACTGGTAATATTCATAGATTGCAGCACGGGTGAACCACTAGCACCTTTGGGATAATCAATGACACTGACTGCACCATTACCTTGACGGAAATTCCAGAAATTTTCCAAAGATAAACCGAGAATATGACAAAGTAAGGTTTTATTTGTTGCATCGTGAGCTACTACCAAACCCGTAGTTAAATTATTTTCTTGAGCGAATTTAAGTATAGTTTCCCAAGCTACTACAGCCCGCTCATGTACTTGTTGTAAATTTTCACCCTCTGGCATTTGTACCTGAGCAGGAACAGTACGCCAGCGTTCTAATTCTCCGGGAAAACCAGCTTCTATTTCAGATTCAAATTTGCCTTCCCAAGTTCCGTGACTAATTTCTCTTAAACCATCTAACAACTGTAAATTGATATCTGCATGGGGTTGCAAAATAATTTCTGCGGTTTCTTGAGGACGAGACATTGTGCTACTGAAAGCAAAATCCACCCCAACATCTTTAAGAAATTCTCCAGCTTTAGCAGCTTGATTTCTACCATTATCATTTAAAGGAATGTCAATTTGCCCTTGAAACTTACCTTGACGATTCCATTCTGTTTCCCCATGACGCACTAACAATAGTCGAATACCTTGATGATTGGGGCGCAGGCTAGGTAAAGTTTCACCCAAATGTTGGGTTTGATTCATTGATTCTAGCTGTACCGTGTCATCCAAACCACCAGCAAAATTTAAAACACTAATATTACAGTTAGACTGTTGCAAACCATGATAACCACTAGGTTCAATACCTAAAGCGGTGCTAATTAGGGCGCGGTTAATGCCGTTATGGGCAACGATCAGAACTGTTTCCCCTGAATGACGGGATAAAATTTCTTGCCAGAATTGCTTTGCTTGTGCGTATAAAGCTAAAACTGGGAAATGTTCTTGTGTTCCCTGTGTATCATTGATGACTATTTTAAATTCATGGGGGCGTGTTTTCCAGGTTTGATAGTCATCAGGGAATTTATCTTGCACATCTTTAGATAACATTCCGGCCCATAGGGGTAAGTCTACTTCTACTAAACTTTTGGTAGTTTGAATTGTGACAGACTTATCAACTAATTGACTGTGAATAATTTCTGCGGTAGATTTGGCGCGGGTGAGAGGGCTGCTGTATATTGCCTGAAATGCAATCTTACTGAGGGCTTTACCCGTGTTAGTTGCATCACTTTGACCTTGTTCCGTTAAGCTTGACGCATCAGTACGTCCTTGGATACGTCTTTCGATGTTATATGTACTTTGTCCATGACGCACGATGATGACACGAGTCATTAAAAAAACCTCTTTTCTTTAAATGTCTAATTTTACTGTAAAACGCTGGCAAAATTAATATATTAATTAAGTGTTGAAGGGTTCGATAATGTATAAAAGTTAGTGGTGCTGACAGTTAATATCAAGGATAATAATTTAGAGAACTTTGGTTTTACGTATGTATCAAATTTATTAGGGAATTAACCGCAGAGGCGCAGAGATCGCAGAGGAGGAAAATGCTAGTTGCAAAATGAAGCAAAAAAACAGAACTTACGCATAGGCAAAAATATGAGTTTGAGATTGTTTTGTGAGGATGACAATCACGAAAATATATTAATCTTGCGTAAGTCCTATAGTGATCCGATTTGATTTATAAATTTTTTGTGTAGTCAGGGAACAGGAAACAGGGAACAGGTAAGAAGAATTTACGTATATACTGAGTTCTGTTCAAAAATCAAATAGGAGTCCTATATTTTAAAAAATACTTCTGAGGCTCTACTGATCCTCACTTAAATCTAACTGTACCTGCAAGCCATCATTACCATTCACATCCTGAGTAGCAGGTTGTAGAAAAATGGGACTACTGGGCATAAATATAGACTGACTCCAGGCTAATTGTTCAGAAGTAATATTGTCTGAATTTTGACTATTGTTGGGAGTAAAAAAAATTCTAAAATCAGTTTCAGCACGACGATCATTAATGTTAACTAAAGAGTCTCCTTTCAATGTAAAATTTTCTATTGATTGTTGTTGTGTTTGTCCGTTAACTCTATAGTTCAATCCTAGGATTGTAGCGATAATTATCAAGGTAGCTGTTATCTTATTTTTCATGGCTAGGAGGGTTTAAACATAAAGATATTGTTAGTCATGAGATTATAAATCATCTCTGAGATATATTTGTCTTAGCCAATACATAATTTAACATTGTCTGGTTTTATTTGATTGATTTCCCCATTCCTCTGTAGTTATTTCTTAGTCATTGACACTGACTAAAGGGGGAAGTTGGTTAACAGGAATATCTAAAAAGTAAGCCAAAACTTCTCTTCGCCAAGCATCATAAATTTTTGGTAAGTCAGTAATATCCGTACCTAATGCGGCTTGGGTAAGTTGCCAATGTTGTTTGAGATATGGGTTTCTTCTTTGTTGTGCTTCTTCATCAATTTCTAGAACTTGTGCAGCTAAATTTGCTTTTTTAGCTGGAGAAGCTTGCTCATATTTATTTTGCCACCAATTGACTACTCCTAAACGGTGTCTAGCTTCTTCTGGTTTAATTCTAGTTTTAGAAAATTCTGCTGATTGAGGATCACTAATTTTACTGGTGATTCCATTGATAAATAAAGAAGCAACAATGTGCATTTCATAGTGTAATTCAAAGGCCAAAAAACCCTGCCAATTTCTCACAGGTAAATCTCCCATATATTCCCAATGTTTTTCCACTTGTTTTTGAATATCTGCTATGGGATCTTGTCCATAAATTGCCTGAGCGCGACGACGAGTATTAGCAGCGTGTGCGCCATCATCTCCGATTTGTTGACTTAAGAATAATTGTAATTCTGGATCAGGAATTTCGCCAATTACTTTAGCACAAACTTGGACAATAAATAAATCATGAGCAGCACCTGCAACACGATAATGATAAAATTTTTCTATTTCTTCTGGTGTAGTTGGTGGTTTAGTTTCATGTAATCGCTGTTTTGGTAGGTTTGGTGCGTATTTTTGGGTAATTTTTTGAAATAGTTCAAGTTCAAGTTCTGTATTCCAAATGGAACGATTTAAAGTTGTAGTCATGTTTGGTTTGAATGAAATATTCTTAACTTGTTTGGTAGTTTTGGGGTTTATATATTTTATTATATCTGTTAAATCTACTATTATATAGGACTCCTATTTGAGTTTTGAATACAATAGGACTTATGCAAAATATCTCTTGTAAACATCTTACCTTCGTTTCCTTCGCTTCCTTCGTGGTTCATTCTTCCGTAACTTCTGCATAAGTCCTGTAGGGGTTTAGCACTGCTAAACCCTGACTCCTAACCTTAATTATCTATTGCTTGAGATAAACTAACTAAGCGAATAAATTCACTACGATAACCCTCAGAATCTTCTCCCTTTCCTGAATTAGCTAATTGCTTGACCAAATTATAATTAGCATTACCCTTATATTCTGAATCTCTTAAAATCATCCCAAAAGTTGCCACAGCGGAAGCAAATTTGATATCATTAGATGGATTCTTTTCAGCTTGAAAATCTAGAGCTTTGATAGTTTGAGTAATTAATTTACTGGTACTACTTTGGGGTGATTTATACCGGAGTTTAACTAACATAATTTCGTCATTATTAGCATTTGGAGTATTTACATTCTGGTAACGTAAAGGATCTACACTTGGTAATTTAACATTACTTTCTACCCCGGTAGGAATGACTTCATATAATGCAGTGACAGAATGTCCAGAACCTATTTCTCCTGCATCTTTTTTATCATCATTAAAATCCTGATTTTCCAACACCCGATTTTCATAACCAATTAAACGATATGCTTGAACTTTTTGGGGATTAAATTCCACCTGAATTTTTACGTCCTTAGCAATAGTAAATAGAGTTCCTCTAATATCATGGACTAAAACTTTATTAGCTTCCGATAAGGTATCAATATAAGCATAATTACCATTACCCTGATTAGCTAACTGTTCCATTTTCCCATCTTTATAATTACCAGTACCAAAACCCAGAACTGTGAGAAAAATTCCCTGTTCTCGTTTTTGTTCAATTAATCTGGTTAATTCTGCATCACTGGAAACCCCAACATTAAAATCACCATCAGTTGCCAAAATTACTCTATTATTTCCTGATTTCAGAAAATTCTGTTTAGCTATTCTATAAGCTAATTCAATCCCTTCACCACCTGCGGTAGAACCTCCTGCTCGCAAACGATCAATAGCAGTAATAATTTTTGATTTTTCATCTCCAGAAGTAGGAGGTAAAACTAAACCTGCATTACCAGCATAAACAACTAAAGTTACTTTATCTTCCGGTCTGAGTTTATTAACTAATAATTTTAAAGACCTTTGAACTAAGGGTAACTTATTTTGTTGACCCATAGAACCAGAAACATCAATTAAAAAGACTAAATTGCTGGGTGGTAAGTTTTTAGTTTCTAAACTCTTACCTTGTAATCCCACCTGTACTAATTTATGCTGTGGATTCCAAGGTGCTTTTGTAACTTCTGTAGTCACAGAAAAAGGTCTTTCTCCCTGTGGTTGAGGATAATCATAACTAAAATAGTTTACTAATTCTTCAATTCTTACTGCATCTTTTGGTGGTAATTGTCCTTGATTAATAAATCTTCTGACATTACTATAGGATGCTGTATCTACATCAATAGAAAAAGTAGAAAGGGGTTGATTCCTAACTATTTTAAAAGGATTATCATCAATTCTATTATAGTTTTCTGTGTTAAATTTTGTCCTGATTTCTGGTTCAGGTAAAGCTCGTCTATTCTGAGGAGATATAGGTTTAGCCATCATAGGTAGCGCTATGGAATTTAATGGCATATTAGCAGTAGATTGATTTCCTCTGATTACACCTACACTAACTTTTCTTTGTCTTGTTGCTTCTGCTGTAACTGTATCACTACTATCAGCGAATTCTCCTTTCTTAATGTTTAATGTTGCTAATTCTGGAGCAAATTCTTTTTTGAGACTTTCTAGTATTTTTTGATCTGCTTTACTAACCAAACTAGAGTCTATGTTAGATAGTTGATTAATTTGGGATATACAAGCATTGAGAATGTTAGCAAATTCTGTCCGGTTGATAGGCAGTTTTTCAAAATGGGGAACTGAAACTAAACAACTGTAATTTTTCACTAATGTTTGCAATGCTTTATATTCTGGATGATTAACTGGTATAGTTTGAGAGGAATTATTTTGATTAGCTAAAGCCGTTACTGTCCAAGATTGACGAAAAATAGCAGTTCCTACAGATGGAATTAGTAATATTAATAATAAAATACTGACACGTTGCCATAGTTTGGAGGGTATGGGGTAAGACATAATTAAATCCTCATTCTCACAAGACTTATTCCTATTTACTTAGAATACTCTTGAGAAGTAATAATTTTATCACCGTTACAGTTTTGGTAACTACTTTTCCAGGGAATAGAAAAAAGTATGTTGCTATAATGTGCGTTACAGAAAATACCCAATTAATTTTTTCCAGGTGCTGAATGACTGAAACTACCGCGAATTATGATGAAACATGGAAAGAGGCAATATCAGAATACTTTGAAGATTTTTTAACCTTCTTTTACCCAAATCTTCATCAACAAATTGACTGGAAACAACCCCCCGTTTCCCTGGATAAAGAATTAGAGCAAATTACAGCATCTTCCCAAACTGAAAAACGCTATGCTGATAAATTATATAAGGTTTGGTTACTAGAAGGTCAAGAAGTATGGATTTTGATTCATATTGAAGTTCAAAGCCAATATGATAAGGAATTCCCCATGCGAATGTTTATCTATAATTATCGCGCTTTTGATTTATATAACAAACCCGTCATCAGTTTAGCTATACTAGGAGATGAAAGTAAAACTTGGCGACCAAATTCTTATGAATATGGAATTAGAGAAAGCCAAGTGACAATGACTTTCAGTACAGTAAAACTCTTAGATTATCAATGGGAGGATTTAGAAACTAGTGACAACATTTTTGCAACAGTGGTTATGGCTCATTTGAAAACCAAAGCGACTACTAGCAATTTAACGGCAAGAGAACAATGGAAATGGAATTTAGTGAGAAGTTTATATGAAAGGGGTTTAACTAAATTTGATATCATCAACTTAGGTAAATTCATTGACAAAATGATGAAATTACCACCCCAACTAGAACTAGAATTTAAAAGTAAACTGAATCAATACGAACAGGAGCAAAATATGCCTTTTTTAAGTACAATTGAAGAAATGGCATTAGAAAAAGGTCAGAAAATCGGTCAAGAAATCGGGCAGGAAATAGGTCAAAAAATAGGAGCTAAAGAAACTCGTAAACAAGATATTATCAAAATTCTTCTCAATCGCTTTGATAATTTACCAGATGATTTGATGACAAGTATTAATCAAGTTGATGATATGTCTGTCTTGGAAAATTTACTTCTATCTACTGTTAGTGTTAATTCTTTAGTAGAGTTTGAACAAGTAATTAATAACAATTTGAGCAGCGACAATTAAAAGTTATCAGTTATCAGTTATCAATTATCAGTTATCAGTTATCAGTTATCAGTTATCAGTTATCAGTTATCAGTTATCAGTTATCAATTATTTCTAAAACAGATTTGGGTAATAGTTTTTCCTTAAACCAAACTATTTTAGCGGGGACATTATCTAATTTTACACCTGCTTTTTCTAGATTCAATCTTTCGGAAATAGCTAGAATCAAATTCTCGCAATTACCTCTATTAACTTGATAAAACTTCTTTTGTAAATATTCTGGCCGCCAATATCCAACTATTTCTAATAAAAAGGTTCTCCCATCGGGATGAACTAGACGAAAATCAGGAATCATGACACTACCAGGAATGGGAATTAAATCTACTTCTCTTTCTAAAATCCATGCTGTTTTTAACTTCTCCCATTTATCTGCAAAAGACTTTTCTATCATACTGTCATAGGGTTTACCTTTGGAATAGTGGGAGACTAAACCACATTCGGAATTGAGGGTAAATCTGCCAATTTTCCATTCATTTGTATAGAAATCTTTAATTTGTAAAGTAGCAGCTAAACTCCATTTTGTGACATGAAGTAAGGCGGGAATTAATTTAGCGATCGCTAGTCCGTAACGGGTGCTAGGATTAAATAGGCTTGTTGGACCATCAATAGTAATAGTAAAACCATGATCCGCGTCTCCTTCAATATAAGCCATTAATTGAAACAGCTTTAAATAACGAAATAATAATTTATATTCTCCAGGAACATTACGATGGGCATTTAATATTAACTGAGTTGCTTTATAAAATACTCCTTGTACTTGAGATAAATTATAACGATGTAATAATTCTTCTGCTGTGGGATCATCAAAATTAGTTAAAATTTTATTTTCTGATAAATCAGCATATAAGCCATTTTGGATATGAATGGGTAAGACTTCTCGTTTTAATTCCTGACTTAATTGATTAGCAAGTTGATTAAAAACTATACCTGTTTGTTCTCTACTAGGAATAGATTTGGCAGCTAAGGAAAAAACTCGTTCTCTTAACATCACAGGTTCAAGGGGACTAACTATTTCAAAAGTACAAAAACTACTTTTTAAAATGTAAGCTAACCCTCGCTTCATCCGATAATCAGTAGAATCCCCTTCAAAATCAGCTAAATGTTTTTCCAGCATACCTTGAGACTTACCTAAAGCTGCTTGAAAAAAACCGATCAATTCATTAGCTAAGTCTACATTTTTATGATCAAGTTTCAGTCTCTTCGGGATGATTTCCTCGCCGTTTTGACGGTGGATCAGTAACTCCGTTGTTAACATCTTTTTGTTGATTTTTATTAGTTGAATAATTAATTTCTAACTGTTCAGCAGCTTTAGAGTTTCTTTCTTCTCCATTTCCATAAATAACTCGTAAATTACTTTTTCTGGGCTGCTGATTATTTTCTAGTTTCTTTTCATTCTTATCTTCTAGTTCATTATATTTTTGTGGTTGAACACCTTTTAAACCTCTCCTTCTAGCGGAAGTTCCCTCCTCACTGGTATCTTCGGCAATAACTTCATATAAAATAGCCTGTTTATTTTCAATATTTCCCTTACGTAAAACTCTACCCAAACGCTGTACATATTCCCTAGCTGAACCAGTACCAGAAAGAATAATTGCCACAGATGCAGCCGGAACATCAACACCCTCATTTAAAACATGAGAAGCAACCAAACAATTATAAATACCCTCCTTAAATTTAGTTAAAATTTCATGCCTTTCTTTAACAGGAGTTTGATGGGTAATTGCTGGAATTAATAACTCTTGGGAAATGCGATAAACTGTGGTGTTATCAGCGGTGAAAATTAATACCCTTTCGGGGTAATGTTCTGCTAATAAATCTACTAATATTCTTAATTTACCATCAGTTCCTAAAGCAATTTCTTTCGCTTGACGATGTGCTAACATTGCCCTACGTCCAGTTTGCGATCGCGCACTCATTTTGACGAAAGTTTGCCAACCTTGTAAACTGCCTAAAGATATACGAGATTGTTTCAGAAAATCATTGCGGGTTTGAATTAATTGATTATATTTTTCCCGTTCTAATTGAGATAATTTCACCTTAATTTGTACAACTTGATGGGAAGCTAAGGCCTTACCGGCTAAATCTTCTGCCCGTTGACGATAAACTTCTTTACCAATCAGAATATCTAAATCAGTATGTTTACCATCTGTGCGTTCTGGTGTCGCAGAAAGTCCCAAACGATATGGTGCGATTGCATATTCCGCAATTACTCGGTTAAAATCCGTAGGTAAATGGTGACATTCATCAAAAATTATCAGGGCATATTTGTTACCTAAATTTTCTGCATGAATGGCTGCACTATCATAGGTGGCCACTAAAATAGGACTTTTATCCCTTGAACCACCGCCCAACAAACCCAACTCCATATCCGGAAACGCTGCTGTTAAATGTGCATACCATTGGTGCATCAAGTCTAAGGTTGGCACAACAATTAAGGTAGTGCGGGGTGTAGCTTGCATAGCCATCTGCGCTAAATATGTCTTTCCTGCTGCCGTTGGTAGGACAACAACCCCCTGCCTACCCGCTAACTTCCAAGCTGCTAAAGCCTCACTTTGATGGGGGTAAGGGGTCATTTCCAAACTGGGTATCAACTCCAAAGGATAAAATTCCTTAGCCTCGTCTACAAAATAGCTATCTTGCTCTTGCAGTGCTTCTACTAAGCTACGATATTTAATTGCAGGAATACGGAATTTTTCAATTCTGTCATCCCAGGTAGCAAAATTTATCCAAGCCTTACAGCGTGGAGGAGGATGTAAAATTAACGTACCACGATCAAAAATTAGAGTAGAGTTACGACCCATGTTAGGTTGTCTCCTAACTATTCAAGTTTTTAGTAGTTTTGAGGGTGATGAAAATAAATTTAAAACTTAAACCCTAATCAGAATATATGCTTTAAGAAGCTGAATGCTGATTTTTATTACTACTTATAATCTAGAATGCTCATGATATCATGTTTAACTAATAACTTGTTATAACTTTTGCATTTTGTCTACGTTTACAGATTTAAAAAGTATTAAAGCAAACATGATATGAATTCTAAAAGAAAATTTATTAACCAAATAGAAGCACTATTTAATTCTGAGATATCAGATTTAACAGGAGATGTAACTAAGGTTGAATCCTACAAAGATCAACGGCGAATCTTTATTCTAAAACGTCTACAATTGCAAACAAAAATCATGTTAATTGTAGGATTAACGTTGACAACATTTTTTATTTGGAATAATCAGTCTATAGATGGTAAAATTCACGCTTTCAGAATTGGTGTAGTTATAGAATCTTTTATTTTTTTATGTTGGGTATTTTGTAAAACAAAACTTGGTAAACTTTATCCACATATTTTATTTTTAACTTTATCTTGGTCTGTTACCTGTGTTTTACAAATTTCTACAGCTATTTTATTTAATTTTGTTGAACCTTTTTATAATATCTGGAATTTAGTATTTATTACACAAGCAACAATGATTCCTGTTTTATGGCGTTATCATTTAATATCTCAAATAGGGACATTTATTTGCTATTTAATATTATACATAATTTATAATCCTACATTTAGGAATAAACCATATTTTTATATAGAGAATGGCATTTATTTATTTTGGACAGGGTTAATTTGTATCTTTTCCGTGTATTTATATGAAAAATTGCGAAAAAAAGAATTTAGATCCAGACAAAAATTACGATTAGCACAACAACAATCTGACAAATTACTGTTAAATATCCTGCCCCAAGTTATAGCTGAACAGTTAAAGCAACAACCTACAACCATCGCAGATAGTTTTTTAGAAGTTACAGTTTTATTTGCAGACATTGTTGGTTTTACAGAACTTTCTAGCCGAACACCACCACCACAATTAGTGGAATTACTCAACGAGATTTTTTGTTTATTTGATGAATTAGCAGAACAACATGGAGTCGAAAAAATTAAAACAATTGGTGATGCTTATATGGCAGTTGCAGGTTTACCAAAACATCGCAGTGATCACGCTATAGCGATAGCAAATATGGCTTTAGATATGCAGGAAGCACTAGCACAATTTAACCGAGAACAAAACCAATCATTTAGAATTAGAATTGGTATTAGTACAGGGCCAGTAGTGGCGGGGGTAATAGGTTTAAAAAAGTTTGCCTATGATTTGTGGGGTGATACAGTTAATACAGCTAGTAGAATGGAATCTCATGGAATACCTGGTTGCATTCAGGTGAGTGAAAAGAGCTATCATTTCTTAAAAGAAAAATATATTTTAGAAAAACGTGGTGTGGTAGAAATTAAAGGCAAGGGTGAAATGATTACTTATTTATTACAAAGGGTTCGTAATGAGTAAGTTGTACATTTTACTGAAAACTGCTAACTGCTAACTGCTAACTGCTAACTGATAACTGATAACTGCTAACTAATAACTGAAAACTGCTAACTGCTAACTAATAACTGAAAACTGCTAACTGAAACTCAGATACTCTGGAAAATAAAAATCGTAAACTCTTGTAAAGAAAACTACTTAAGTGTATAATATATACTTATTGACTTAAATAGCTGGAAGATATGATAGTTCCAGCTTAATAGATATTAGTTCAGGATTCAAAAAAATGCCTTTGTTCTTTTTGATTCCATTGCTTACTGGTTTAATTACTGGTTACTTTTGGAACAGACATAATAATGAAGTTGCTTACATAGCCGGGATATTTACTGCCATCACCCTGATTTTAAGTTTGATGTTATCATCTTGGCAAATTCAATTAGGGTTGTTAATTTTTGTACTATTCTTTTCTGATCAACTTTTACGGAAGTTTTATTAGAATTCACTATCAAATACAGCACTTTTTGGTGTTATAAGGTACACAATTGGCAGGCAAAATGCCTACCCCACAAGAGTTTCATGATTATGATTTGTACCTCTGATGAATGAAATCTGGTGTAATTCAAATTAAATTATTGTATCAATATCAAAATTGCTGACTGTGATTTGGAATCAAGTATAAATTTTCAGGGCGATCGCTCTTATGGGTATATTGCCTCACCTATTAGGAATCAATTCTTCCTCGCACTAAAATTACCGTACTATCAACCCCAGAAGCAATAGTTTCTGGGATATTACCTTGTATGGCTTGTTGTAATAAACCCTCACGAGAAGCACCTAAAACAACAACATCATAACGTTTTCTTCTGACTAAATTAATGATACCTTCTGCCACAGAATTAGCCTTGAAGGTTGATAATATGATTTTATTTTCTGAACTAAGATCACGCATTAATTTTTTACTCGACGCTTCTAAAACCTGAAGATTTGGTTGTGAATCTAAAGGAGTTAATACTTTAGTCAAGCAAATTTTGGGATTATTTCCTAAAGTAATTAAGGAGGGTAATAATTTAATTGCTATAGGTGCATTTGGGCCACCTCCCATTGGTACTAACCAACGATCAAAACGGAGATTTTCGGAGTAATTTCCTAATTTGACAACTATGACATAACAACGAGCTTGACGAATGATAGTATCTACCACTGTGCCAAAAATCCTTCCAGTAGTAAATGTATTACCTTTCCAACCCATAAAAATTATGTCTATATGTCGCTCCTTGATTGTTTCTAAAATTGCTTGAGTGACATCATGGGTAACACGTATTTGTGTATGAATGGGAATATTAAATTTTTTAGCTAAAACTTCTGCCTTTCTTAATAGACGACGACTGTTAGTAGTAATCACTTTGGTTTCTGATGGAGAGCTATGACGAGATACTAAAATAATTTGTAGACACTCTAATTCATAGTGGCGATCGCGCGCGATGCTAGCGGCCATTTTTAATAGTGTTTCTGCTGTTTCTGGATTTGCAAGGGTAACTAATAATCTACCTCTACCAATACTAGGTGAGCGAGTTTGATAAACTACATAGGAAGGTTCTAATTGGGAACTAAAAACACCATTTTTACAATTGAGGTGATCTGCTTCGGCTCTGATTATATCTGCACGAGTAATAATACCAATTAATTTTTGTTTTTCCACCACTGGTAAACGACTAATTTGATAGCGATCCAGTAAATAAAGGACATCACCTAATGTTTGTGAGGGTTGAACTGTCACTGGTTTAGGGGTCATAATTTCTTTGACTAAACCATGATTTGAGACATAAATATTTGGTAAATCGGATTGAGTAATAATTCCCACTAATTTATTTTTTTCCACCACTGGAAAACCACGATGATGAGAATCAGAAAAAGCCTGAATAGATTCTTTAATTGACATTTCTGCATCTAAAGTTTCTACCCTACATTGCATCACATCTTTTGCTGTTAACTGGGTTAATATTCCATCTATGGGAGCATCTTTTTGTAATTGAATCCCATTTAAATTTAAAATCTTATCATATAGTGAACCTGGTACAATTTGATCAGCTACTAAGTAAGATGTGACAGAAACAATCATTAAAGGTAATACTAAATTAAAATCTGTTTTCATTTCAAAAACAATGACAATAGCTGTAATTGGGACTTTAGAAACAGCACTAAAAAATCCCCCCATCCCAGCTAAAGCATAAGTAGTTAGAGAACCAAATCCCCACAATTGAGACTCACAAACTCCGACTATATGACCTAAACAAGAACCTAAAATTAAACTAGGTGCAAATAATCCTCCTGGCGCGCCTGAACCAAAGGCAATTAAAGTTAAAATAAATTGAGTAATAAAAGTAATTATAGCTAATAAAAGATTAGGATCACTGGCAATCATATACTCTCGTAAACCAGCATTGTTACGATAATATTCTGGCAGCAAAGCAACAATTAAACCAGAAACTAACCCTGCTAAAGCTACTCGAAATGGCAAACTAATATGTAATTTTCGATAAGTCTGAATACTAAATATTAAACCATGATGAAAAACTGCACCAAAGAGACCAATAATTACACCTAATAATAAGAAAATAGGAATTTCAGCTAAGGAAAACTGACTAGAATATTTCATTAACTCTAGGTTCAGTTGTAAACTACCACCACCTAACCAGCGAGAAATTACCCCACCTATAAAACAAGCTATAATTGCAGTACCTAAAGTTAAACCTGATAAATCTTTGAGTAATTCTTCAATAATAAATAATACGCCAGCGATAGGAGCGTTAAAAGCAGCAGATAAACCTGCACCTGCACCGGCGGCAATCATTTGACGACGATGTTCTGGAGAGGTAGGAACTAAGTCACTCATTCCAGCGGCTAAACCCGCACCGACTTGTAAAGTTGGCCCTTGTCTACCCAAGGTTGAGCCAGCCCCTAAAGTCATCATGGCACTGAGTAGTTTAACAGCTGCTACTCGCCAGGATAAATTTATGGGGAAGTTGGCCAAGGTAGCTTTGACTTGAGGAATACCACTCCCTGAAGCTTCTGGTGCTAACCGCTGTACTAACCACCCAGCTAGAAAACCAAAACACATTCCAATACCAGGTAAAACTAACCATGTTGGTAAAAGATAGGTAGTTTGGACTCGCCAAGTTCCTAACCATCCTGAACCTTGTTTTAGTAAAACTGCTGATAAGGCAGCAACAATACCAATAATGGCAGCTTCAGCATTAGCGTAGCCTGCGGAAGATATGGCTAAACTTTGTCTGGGTGGCCGCAAGTTACGCAACTTACGAATCAGATATTGGGAAAGTAGCATATCTAGTGGAGTTTGCTGAATAATTATTTTTGTGAAGTGGAACTACGTAATTGGGTAAGGACATGAGTCATCAATTTTGTACTTTGTGAAAGTCAAAAAGCATAGTCACTGAGGGATTAACTTTTCCCTGTAGTCGAAAGTCCTTCTAGGATCAGAGATGGAGTGTAACAAGATCCATTCCATTCTGGATCACCACCAACTTCAACTATTTGTTTGAGGGTGGTGTAAACATTACCAGCAACCATTGTGTCTTTGACTCTACCAATTATTTGCCCTTGTTTTACCCAGTAACCCAAATCTACATTGATAGAAAAGTCTCCAGAAATTCCTCCTCCCCCTCCTAACATTTGATCAACAACTAAACCTTCATCCATTGTTTGAATCATTTCTTTTAAAGATGATGTACCGGGTTGAATGAGAAAGTTAAATAAACCGGGGGTAGGGTAACTTCCTAAACCTGGACGAAAACCATTACCTGTAGTCCCCATACCTAGTTGCTTACCGGTGGTATGATCGCTGTAAAAGTTCCGCAAGATTCCTTTGTCAATAAATACTAAAGATTTAGTGGGGTTGCCTTCATCATCAAAAGGACAACTGTATGGCCCAGCTTCAGGATCTTGGTAGAGGGTGAGAGCAGGACTGACAACAGCTTGACCGATTCTTTCTGCCCAAGGAGAAGCTTTTTCTAGAATTTGTTTAGCGTTCAATGCAGCTTGCACAGTTCCCCACAACATATCCGCAGCTTTGGATGTAAATAATATCGGATATTTGCCACTGGGGGTGGAGACATTTTCTTTAGCCCAGTGTAAGCGCTGTAAAATTTGGGAAGCTAATTTTTGTGGATCAAGTTCGCACCTTTGGGTTTGTCCATCAGCCACACTCAAAAAATCATCACCCCTTACCCATTCGGCAGACATATAGCAACTTAGGGTAGTGTCAGTGTAATAGCAATCTAGACCTTGACTATTCACTAACCTAGTATTTTCCACATCACATTCCCAGTCACTGGTGCAGAGAACTTCAGGGTAAACCTCCCGAATGAGGGCGATCGCTTGTTTAGACCAATCTATTAAGGTTTGAACTGAGACATCTTTACCCAAGTCAGGATAATTCGGCTGAAAGTTAGTAACTAATTCTACAGTTTCTGGTTCATTGAGTTGACTTAAAGCTAACGCTCTTTTGACCATTCCTTGAGGATCTACAGAACCATAGGCCACTGTCAGTCCCGGACGACCATTTCGCCACAGTCGTAGTGCAGTACCTTCAGATTGACTGGTTTCTATTTGTTTTAGGCGGTTGGCTTCAAAAAATACTGGTCGAGAAAGCGATCGCGACTGATACACTTCCGCGGCCTCTGCTCCCGATTTCAAAGCTAGTTCTAGCAGCTGTTCCGCCAGTGTATCGTTTGACATTACAGAACCCATTTACCTTGATAATTTATGGAACTTTGGATATTTAACCCAGATAGTCCTTGTTATTATCCCATTAGTCAGTTCTTAAAAGTGTAGGAGTTCAGGGGGCGAGGGGGTGAGGGGAAGAGGGGGTGAAAATTCTTTTACAATCACCAATTATCAGTTGTCAGTTGTCAGTTATCAGTTATCAGTTATCAGTTATCAGTTATCAGTTATCAGTTATCAGTTATCAGTTATCAGTTACAGCAGATTTCTTTGCTATGAGGTACAAATTATAATCATGGAACTCTTGTGGGGTGGGCCGGACAGCCCGCCAATTGTGTACCTCAAAACAGCGGAAAGTGCTGTATCACTGTTCCCTGTTTACTGTTTACTTGTAGGACTTACGCAGAAGTCACGGAATATTGAACCACTCCAGGCACAGAGAACACAGAGGAATGAGGGTTTGAGGGATGTCTTGCGTAAGTCCTGTATTTGTTTACTGTTTACTGTTCCCTGTTCCCTGTTCCCTGTTCCCTATTTACAAATTAGCTTCTTGTAATAACCAAAAACCTTCAAAGGATTCAGCTTGAGGATCTGACTGTACACCAATAAAATGGACACCATTGGCTTGTTGTTTGGCTTGTTCAAAACCTTCTGCTTCTTTGAATAGTTGAGGAGTTCTGATGTTGGCAACAACCCAACTTTCTGTAGCCCCGGTTTCTAAAATCAGGCGGTTTTCAGTTTTTGCTTCATATCTTAAATATGCCATTTCTAAACCAGACATCCATCCAGCTATGGGTAATGCTCTGGGGGAAAAAATCAAAATTCCGGGAATGCGTGTTTCTGGTGATAGTTGAACTAATTCTAGGGGAAATGCCTCACCAAAACCGATTTCCCAGTCTGGCATATCTACAAAATCTTTTGCTTCTAAGGTGACAAAAACCCATTGTTTACCTTCTAGTGCGTCTGGTAGACGTTGGGGTATAGGTCTTTCTAGTCTAACTGATGGGTTAGTTTTGCCTTGATATCCTGATTCTTGAGGATAAACCTCTTCCATTCGTTGCTTAATCCATTGATTGAGAACTAAAGTGCGACGACTAGGTAAAGCGGGAATTCCTGCATCTTCACAGGCTTTAGTGATCATATTATTCATTTGTCTGCGGAAAAAACGAATTTTAATAGGAGATTCTCCCGCCTCTTCTATTGCTGACTGTAACGCTGTTTTTAACCAAACTGAGTTTACCTGTGTACTGGGGCAATATTGAGCATAGCGAAACAAGGATTCAGTTTTGGCACTGACATCCGACGGACTGTCGCAAATTAAGACTTCCCAAACTTTTTTTTTGTTTTCGTCCAAAATTGGACGGGAGTAAAAATCTAGTTCCCAAATACTGCCCATGTTATACGTTGAAATTTAATGATTTGATATTTTTATATATTTTTACTCTACCAGTTCACTGTTTATCTTTTTCTGTAACCTTCTTTCACCTTACACCCTGCGCCCTGCACCCTGCCTTTTCCCAACAACAATTTTTAACGCCTACCTACTTAGGTGCTGTCAAGAAATAAATTAACCCCATCTCCATGATCAGAATCAAAATTTTCTCTCTGTTCCCTGTTCCCTGTTCCCTGTTCACTGTTTACTGTTTACTGTTCACTGTTTCCTGTTTCCTGTTTCCTGTTCCCTGTTCCCTCAAAAAAAAAGATTGAGGAGACTTGAAAATCAATATCCCTCAATCTTATGAATATTCCTATTAACTAGGAAAAGTTATAAATTTTGACTTATGCAACGGGGTTAACATAGCCACTGATATCACTATCAAAGACGCTACCAGCGTTGACAGTAGCTACATTTTGATAAGTTCCAGAAATCTCTTCTCCAGGGATAGAGACATTTAGTTTATGTAGCTTGAAGGAGTCATTGCTACCACCGGTGAAGGCAGAAATCACTAGGGTGTCGCCTGTTAGATTTCCATCATTGATATTAGCCCAGCGATCATTACCATGATTAGTCCAGTCATTTTCTTTGACTAAGTTACCGAGAACACTGTTATCTAAGTGGTTGATATCACTATTGCGATCGCCAATCCAAACTGAGATATCACTGTCATGACCAACATATTTCAACAATGCTTTGTCTACAGTTACATCCTCGTCAAATTGAAATACTAAGTAGTCAAGGCTACCACCATTATCTACTCTATGACCAGAGCCACCTTCATACTTGTTGGTGACACCTAAACCACTACCATAAGCTCCCAGGTAAGCTTTGTTCCAATCACCAAAATGTTTGTTACTGCTGAAGGCACTTACGTCAACTGATACACCATCTTCAGTGAAGGTACGAGTGTTACCTCTATGACCAGTTGTACTGCTAGAACCGGAGAAGACAAAGGTTGTTTCAGTTGGTGCAGTGGTGATAATCAAGTCTTGAGCAGCTTCTGTTTCAGAAGTATATGTCCAAGTTTCACCTGCGCTGAGGATACCATCCCCACCAACATCACTAGATGCAACTAGGGTAGGTGTAAAGTCATCATGAGTATTACCAGCAGTACCGTTGTCATCACTAATGGTAATTTCATGTGCGTTGAAAGCGACGTTACCAGTATTTTCTACTGTGTAGGTGAAGGTAACATCTGCATGAGGAGCGATTTCTGGGAGATAGTTGAGGTCTGTAACATCAATTCCATTGACAAACTTCTCAAGATCAATACCAGGATTTTGAGGTTGACTTTCAGGATTGGTGTAGCTACTGGTATCACTGTCACTTACAGAACCAGCGGTTACAGTACCCAGGTTTTGATAGAAACCAGTGCTTGTTTCACCAGGAACGGAAATATCAAGTTTTTCCAACTTGAAGTTATCGTTACTACCATGTGGATTTGCCGCAATAACCAGGGTATCACCGGTTAACTCATCAGCATTAAAGTTAGCCCAGCGAGCATTGTCATGGCCGCCACTGCCACCATTATTATTTTCCTTGGTGAAGTCATTGAGAATATCACTGTTCAACAGTGAGATGTCACCATCGCGATCGCCTATCCAGACTGAGATATCACTATCATGCTGAATATAATCCAGGAATGCTCTATCTACGGTTACATCCTGGTCAAACTCAAACAGAACATAATCGTTGCTAGTACCATTATCTACTCGGTGATGAGAACCACTTTCATTACGGTTGGTAACACCTAAGCCACCACCATAAGCTCCCAGATAAGCCGTTCTCCAATTACTACCATCCTTATTACTGCTAAATGCACTCACATCAACTGAGACACCATCCTCAGTGAAGGTACGGACATTGCCATTATGGCCAGTGGTGTAACTATTGCCAGTCAGATGGAAGCGAATATCTTCGGAACTTGTAGTAGTTGTTAAATCTTGAGCTGTTCCTGTTTGTTCATAAATCCAGGTTTCATTAGGAGCTAAGAAGTTATCATTGTCACCTTGGAAAGAGATGTTAGTAATTGTTCCTTCCAAATCATCTGTGACTACGATGTCACTTGCAGCAAAGGAAACATTACCAGTGTTAGTAACTTCATAAGTCCAAGTTACTGTTTCACCAGCAGCTATTTCTACCGCTTCCGCTAGAGTATCTGCATCAAATCCGTTGGTGAACTTCTCAATGTCAATACCAGGATTGAGTGGTGGGTTCTTATAATTTGCTGCATCGTCATCACCAACACCACCAGCAGTCACAGTAGCGATATTAGTGTAGAGTCCAGGAGCATTAATAACCTCAACTTTGTCGAAATCTAAACCAGAGATAGAACCACTACCGACTAAATCAACTTCCAACTTAACCACATCATTATCATTGACGTTTAAAGTTTGGAAACTGTTATCACCAGGTGCAAGAATACTGATAGTTGTGACATTTCCATCTGCATCAGTGGTGAAGATTTCACCACCAGCTTCCTCAATATCCACAAAGCTGTGGTGTCTACTACTTCGCCACTCTCAATAACACCATCACCGTCAACATCAGCTAGTAGGTTAACTGTCGCACCTGCAATTCCATTTTCACCAACATCTTGAATACCGTTAGCGTTGGAGTCTTCAAATACTCTGTCACCTAGTAAATAACGGAGAGAGTAAATACTTAGGAATTGATTTCATTGAACCTTTAATTTGGAATATTTTTCTAGTAATTACTCTATTAACTGGAATTACGTTGATTTGGCTAAAAATTTCGTCTGACAGAGCTTCATATTAACTTCATCTAAGTATATATATTGAGATATTCATCTATAAAGTATAAAAACCATATTAAAATATGTATACCCAAACACAATAAATAAGTATAGTATTAATACTTATTTGTTTTGACTAATAAATGTTGATTCATCCAATTACTTGCATCAGCCAATACTTCTAAGCAATTAAGATCACAGTGTAAATCATGATAAGCTCCTGGATATTCAATTCGCTGTTTATCTGGATAATTTACTCGCTGATAAAAACTTTCACTACCTTCTGATAGGACAATTCTATCTGCACTCCCATGTAGTATTAATAAAGGTGTCTGCCATTGATGGACATGAGAATTGATCCAAGCTAGTGTTTTAAAGAATTCCGTGGAAAATCTGGCTGTACCACGGGTATGACGTAAAGGATCTTGAGTATATGAAGCTATCACTTGGGGATCTCTTGAACCTGCTGTTATGTCTAAACCTGTGTTTAAAGAAAAACGTGGCCAAATATTCGAGAGAATTTTACCTAAAAATACACGTACAAAAGGTACTTTAACATTTCCAACACTAGGCGCAACTGTAATTACTCCTTGCAATGCAGATTTATCTTCTGGATGACGCAAGATATACTCTAAAACTATCATTCCTCCCATACTATGCCCAAATACAAATATGGGTAATTTTGGGTTTTGTGTTTGTACCATTTTTACAAAAGCACGTACATCATTGCGATACTCATCCCAGGAATTGATGTAACCTCTTTGACCAGGAGATTTGCCGTGACCACGTAAATCTAAAGCGTATATGCTATATCCTTGAGGTAGTAAATAATCAACAATATTTCCGTATAGTCCACTATGTCCTCCCAGTCCATGTATCAAAATTAATATTCCTTTTACCTTAGTCTGTGAAGTCCAGTTTTGGTAATGTAAGTATATTCCGCCAACACCTTTCAATGTGCCTACACTATGGTAAATAGTCATGATTCGTCTTTTACGTAATTTCCTGCAAGCTATGAACTTATCCAGGTACATTGTAAAGAAAATACTGACGAAATGCGAAAAGAATTACAAGTTGCTCATTGTGGAAAAATGTGCAATTAATTTTTTGTACTAGGAGCATCCCAACTTTAAAAAATGCAGGACAAGTATCAGGAAACTCTCTTCTTCCTTCTTACCTTCGTATTCTTCGCTCCTTCGTGGTTCATTAATTTCCAAGTATTGTTTAATCCAGGGACAATATTTGATTTTTGGAAAGACACGTAGGGTGTGCTAGTGATAGCGTAGCGCACCAAACCCTTGATCATGGTGCGTTACTAACTCCGTTCTCACACACCCTACAATACCTAATTTTATTCAAAACTTACAGCAGATTTCATCTTGGTGAGGTACACTGTTGGCGGGCAAGATGCCCACCCCACGATGCCCATCCCACAAAAGTTTAATTTTTGAGACTGTACCTCATTAACCTCGAATTTGCTGTAAATAGGATTCCTATGTAGGGGATGCTGAATAAATACAAAAACCTTACAGCTAAAGGATTTCCGGGAATTTGAAATTGAAAAAGTGCAAGCCTTTAGGCTGTGGGAACTCGAAAACCTTGCATTTAATTTTGATTTTCAGGAAAAATCGTTCCTATCCGACTCTTGAAACTGTCACCTGTCACCTGATAAGAGTCACCTATCCCCACGACAAGACTTTTTCAGCAACCCCTATGTATATAGGACTTACGCACAAGCTATGGAATAAACGAACCACTCTAGGCACAGAGAACACAGAGGAATGAGGGTTTGAGAGATATTTTGCGTAAGTCCTATAATCTCAGAAAAAAATCAACTGACACATTTGAAATGCTCCACTTATAATTGGTTTTGTCTGATTACTGTGGAGTAGCTTGACTATTTTGAGTTCTTTCTTGACCAAAATATTTGCTGAGATAAATACCAATCGAAACAAATAGAATAATGATTAATGTGCTAATTCCCAAAACATTAGGTAACCAAAATACAACTTCTATATGGTTAATTTGACCTGGTTTAAGTTTCCAGATCCATTGTTTACCGTGTTTTTCTGGTGTAATAGATTTTTCTGTCTTTTGAATATTCTTAAATCCCCAAGGTGTTTGTAAGCTAAAGTCTATATTAATAATTGATTCATCACTACCTAAGTTACTTTCTGGCCTTGTTAATGCTGCAAAAGAACGCAAGTCCATGTCATAGTTTAAATAGTGTCTAGATAACAACAAGAAATTATTATCTTCTGCAATGAGGTTGGCAGAAACTTGTTTTAATTCTTGATTATTTTCTAGTTTATCTATTTGTTTATTTTGACTGTAATTGTTAAAAAAGCTATTAAATTTTGCTTGTAGTTCTCTACTATTGGTAAAGGGAATTTTGACGATAATATCTGTTGCAGAAATTCGTTCTGTTGATCCTTGTAATTTTTTGGCTCGGCGTTCTAGGTTTTTTAACCATTCGTCAACATAATTACCACTGAAACTGTTAAGGTTTTCTGAGAATTGAATATGTTGAACTAATTCACCATTATTCGTATGATGAAAATTAATACCTAAATCATATTCAACGCAGCCAGATAATGTGGATGCTGTGATTAGCAATAATAAAATTATTGGCTGTTTCAGGTTAGTTTTCAATCTTTGTACTAATTGAAATTGTATTGCTTTGAGTAAAGATAAAAAAATGCGGAAATCAAATTTATTTAATCTCATGGATTGATTACTCCAGATTTTGATTTACTCTTAAGTTGGAAATTTTTAAAAACTTAACCAAACCAAATAAGAAATTGTACCAGCGATAATTATTAATGCTAACCAAATAAAACTATTATCTTTGGTATTTACTTGACTAAGATCAACATATTCTGGTTCTGTATTTTTTGGTTTTGATGCAATTTTCTTAGGTTTTGTAGTAATGACAGTTTGTGATTTATTGTCAGACATTGATCCAAAATCCGGAATTTCTGTCATCCACTCTTTTGGTCTTTTGAGTTTTGGTGCTTTTAAAATATAAACTAATCTTTTGGCTTGACTTCTAGTTTCATAATGCGGATGACGAACAAGTCTTTGACATAGGGCGATCGCTTCTTCTGAACGTCCAGCAGCTTCATAAGCATTAACTAGCCAAATGTCTACTTCTCCGGCAAAGCGTGTATTTTTAGCTAATAAAGCACTGGCTTTTTCCAGATTATCTACTGATTCTCGATATTTACCATTTTCAAAAGCTGCTTTTCCAGCAATGTAACGATTTTTAGCAATTTCTAAACTTTCGGTCATCAGTTATCAGTTATCAGTTGTCAGTTGTCAGTTGTCAGTTAGCAGTTGTCAGTTAGCAGTTGTCAGTTAGCAGTTGTCAGTTGTCAGTTAGCAGTTGTTGGTGTTCACTGTTTACTGTTTACTGTTTACTGTTTACTGTTTACTGTTTACTGTTCACTGTTCACTGTTTACCAGTCACCAATTACTTAAATTGAGATCCGAGGATCATTGTACCAATACCGATATCGGTAAAAATTTCTAACAGTAAGGCATGGGGAATACGGCCATCAATGATGTGTGCAGCTTTAACTCCTTGAGCGAGCGATCGCACACAGCAGGTGACTTTAGGAATCATTCCTCCACTGACAATACCATCGTTAATCAATTGTCTGGCTTCGGGAATATCAACTTTAGGAATCAAAGTAGAAGGATCTTTGTAATCTTTTAAAATACCTCTAGTATCAGTTAGGAGGATCAATTTTTCTGCTCCTAATGCTGCGGCAATTTCTCCAGCTACTGTATCAGCATTAATGTTATAAGCTTGACCTTGATCATCCGCTGCAACACTGGAAACTACGGGAATATAACCATTACTAGATAGAGTTTCTAAGATTTTAATGTTGACGTTGCTGACTTCCCCTACAAAACCTATTCCTTCATCACCTTGGGGACGAGAGGTGATTAAGTTACCGTCTTTACCACAAAGTCCAACCGCCATACCACCAGCTTGGTTGATTAGAGCCACAATTTCTTTATTTACTCGCCCCACCAATACCATTTCTACTACATCCATTGTGGCAGCATCTGTGACACGTAGTCCATTCTTAAATTGTGCTTCGATACCTAATTTACCCAACCAACTGTTAATTTCTGGGCCACCACCATGTACTAAAATTGGTCGTAAACCTACACAAGATAAAAATACTATGTCTCGAATCACTTTATCTTTGAGGTTGCTATCTTTCATAGCCGCACCTCCGTATTTGACGATAACGGTACGTCCTGCAAATTGCTGAATGTATGGTAGAGCTTCACTGAGTATTTCTACACGGTTAGCTTCGGCTTGTCTGATATATTCCGTATCGTTAATCATTTTTCTAATGTTTTAATTTTATGTTCCTAGCAATTTACTATCACAAAATTGTCCATATTCAGCGATTAGCTAGGAAACAATAGCTAAATAGGGTTTATTCACCTTTGGTAATTCGTAATTCGTAATGCCTCTTTCAGGGGAGCTTCGCTTACGTAATTCGTAATTCGTAATTCGTAATTCGTAATGCCTCTTTCAGGGGAGCTTCGCTTACGTAATTCGTAATTCGTAATTCGTAATTCGTAATTCGTAATTCGTAATTACTAGTTAAATTAAGATTCCCCATCTCCCACTCTCCCCCTCTCCCCCTCACCAATTTTCACCTTGGATCAATTTTCTAACTGGGTATCTTGAGTTTTAAGAACTGTGGGAATTGCTGATACTATCCGTGTTGCAATTTGTTCTGGTGTTTCTGACTCAGTAATTGGTAGATGTAGATCAGCTTGGGAGTAAAGAGATTGACGTTGTGCAAGTAGCGATCGCAGTTTAGCTTCCGGATCAGGATCTTGTAAAAGTGGCCTGGTTTGATCTTCCTGGAGTCTTTGCCATAAAATTCTAACTGGTACATCTAACCAAACAATTAATCCATGATGTAAATAACTCCAATTTTCTTGTTTGAGGACAATACCACCACCAGTAGCGATTGTTAGTTTTGTATAAGCACAAACTTGAGATAATATATCACTTTCTATTTTTCTAAATTCGGCTTCGCCTGCTTCTGCAAATATTTGATTAATAGGTTTACCAGTTGCTTTAATTATAATTTCATCAGTATCTATAAAACCATAGCCTAATTCTTGAGCGAGTAATTTCCCGACTGTACTTTTACCTGCGCCCATCATACCAATTAAATACAGGTTAACCCCTTGTAATAAGTTATTCATTGCTGCTAAATTTTCTAGTCATCAACAGCTTACTGTACTCTAAATTGAGATTTTATAGGAGGTGACAGGTGACAGGTGACAGAAAAGAGATACAGAAATGTCTATTCTTTTCCTAAATATGCAATTCATTTTGCCTTGGTACTTATTCTTTATATATAGCAAATTGTAGATCAATAAGGGACAAAATCTAAATTTAAGTCTAGATATGAAGCCGATTGGACTTCTGACTCCTGATTTATGAATTATGCTGTATTTTATTTGAGTTGAGAAACTAAACTTTGATCACTGCTTAACAACAAATTTTCTATGTCTTTTTTAGAAGATAAATTCTGTTCTTGTAAATATTGAATTATATACTCTTTCCACACTTGAAATATGAATATATTAGCTGATTGAATATAGATATATGATTTTTGTTGGAGTGATTCTAAATTTTCTAGAATAATTCTAGAACTGATTTTAGATGAAGAAACTGGTAAAATCTGATCATTCAAAGTAAACACAGCTTTAACATCTGGATTCAAAACCAACCAATACATTATGTATTTTTCTATTTCTGATAAACAACTAAATTGTTGATCTAAATTCTTACGAATATCCCCAAAAATAAAAGTTCTGTATTCTAAAAACTGGTAAATATTACCACAGAACATATTTTTAATTGTAGCTGTAACTAATTTCAAAAACAGTGGATTACCACTGTAATGATTAATTAAAATATTTATATCTGTATAATCAGATGTTGCCAAACCTTGATTTTCTACAATTGATAAACTGTCATTCATATCTAAACCTGTAAGATTTAATGACTTAACAGGTAGTTTTTCTCCTTCTATACCTACAAGTTTTGGTGGTTTTTCACGACTGGTAATTAACAAACAACTTTGATGTTGAGAATTGGCAACTCTGCTAATCAACTCACTATAAGCTTCATAATTTTGATAATAATTAATTCGTGTACTTTGATTAAAATTATTAGGTGCTAAAAAATAATTGGGATAAGATAAGCTTTGAGATATGACTGAGTGGAAATCATCAAAAACTATTAAGCAGCGAACTTCACGTAACCTCTCCAGTAATTGAGAAATTCGCTGATTTAATGTCATTGATTCATCTATTTCTAGAGTTGGTGATAATATCTGCATCAAATCAGTTAACAACATATTCATAGATGGAAATAGATGCAGCGATCGCCAAATTACATATTCAAATTGATCTTGAATTTCCTGTGCTAATTTGACGGAAAAAGCAGTTTTACCAATCCCATTCATTCCCAGAATTGTAACTAACCGACAATCTTGCTGTAAAATCCATTCTGAAACCTGGGCTAATTCCACCTTACGTCCACAAAAATTACTAACATCTATTGCTTCACCCCAGTCTTGAACAGTGTTGAACTCAGCTGGAATTGGATGTTTTGTATACTGATAGGAATTTTTAACTGGTAGATTAAATTTTTCTTCTAAAACAAAGTTTTTCCTCTTATAGCCAGCATTTTCTAGTAAATGAGTGACATGACTCCAATTTTTAAGTTTTACAGAATATCCTTTTTGTTGACTCAGCATTTCTTCAATATATTTGTATATTCCATTGGAAAGGTAGACTCTAACTGTACCACTTTTACTACTATGGTATACCTTTTGAGCTATTTCCGCAGGACTATAACTACACAGTAAACCTCTAAGCAACTTCTTTTCCACAGGAGTCAAGGCTTTCTGTTTAGCATGAGCTAAATCTAGATATAATTGCTCTAAATCCCAATTTTTTTGAGCTTCTACAAATTCTTCTTCTTGGGGTTGAGACACGGCTACAGACATTATTATTAGTAGTTTACTTACGTTTTTGTTATTAATATATTAACGTTATTAAGTAAATCCCAAATAAAGTAACGATAAAGTTATAACAAATTTTATAACAATTGTTAGGAGATTTTTGAGAGCATACTTAGGTATGCTAGGAGTTAATCTAAACTTTATATAACTTTTTGCAAACTTCAAGAAAGGAGAAGGGGTCAATTACCAAAATATTGATGCAAAATCGGTTTTTGAAGGGCTAAAAGTGCAAAGACAGTGCATTTATTTGCGTCCAATATCAAATTATACATACTGGCTGAAACAGCATTCTACCTATGGCTGGAACTAAAACACGCTATCACGGAAACAGTTTTGTCTCAAAACCTAATTAGGAAACTAACTTTTTTAATAAAACTGACTAAGTATACAGAAGGTATTACTGAACAATGAGAATCAAAAATCTTGTAGAAACAGCTTTAAAGACAGGTTACTTAAGCATCCAAGCAGAAAATCAACTCAGGCAACTATTAGCTACTGGATATGATGTAGAAGACCTTAATGCTTTTATGTCATTACAAGAAGCAGCAATGATGGGCAAAGTGAAGCAAGAGTCACGAGAATTATTTCAATGTAGGTGTAGGGCTGCTCAGAAGAATTTAGTATATAACTAGTAATATTGGGTAAATATCAAGCAAAAAAGTTAATTTTGCACAACTACTGATTAGTGATTTGGTCTATCTTCATCATTTTCATCATCTTCAAAGAAACTCCAATCATCATCATCACTATTGTCACTTTGAGAATTATCCAATGGTTGATAGGGGGGAACAATTACCCGATAATCAGCATCATAAACGGATTCAGTTTTTCCTATACCAGTGTTTTGAGGAGTTTGAGAACTGTAGGAATAAGCTGAGTCTGACTCCGAGAAATCGTCAGGAATTTGTTTGTCTCGAGGAGATTGTGATCTTCTTCTGGATCTGGCTTGTGTAAATTCCCAGTCATCATCTTCACTGTTATCTAAATCCCAATCATCAAATTCATCTTCATCATCTTCTAAATCATAGTCATCATCCACAAATGTTTGTGAACTACGAGAACCAGGAATCGTTTCTTCCCGAGAATTTCTCTGAAAGCGTGGTGATTTTGTCCTTGCAGAAAATTGCTCAGATGATGATTGTACAGAGTTAGCAAAATTGTTAGTAAATTTTATTAAGGTGGCAAGTAAAACATAAGTTAATCCACCTGCTGTCATGCTAAATAGTATCCATAACGCCAGTGGTAAGGGTTGTGTTCGCATTCCCAAAAAGACTAACGAGAGGCTAGGAGATAAGTTTTGAGCTAATAAAGTGATTAATCCTACCAGTATCACTGCTAATAAAATCAAGCGTATTTTAGTCATTGGTTGTTGGTTATTTATTAGCCATTAGTTATTGAGCATGGAGTATTTTATCTCATTTTCTCTGGGATACTTAGGGTTTGCAGCAAAAAGTGATTGGTGATTGGTGACTGGTGATTGGGTAAATTTCTTAATTACGAATTACGAATTACTAAAGGTGACTGGTGATTGGTGATTGGTGATTGGGAATAGGTAAAAAAATTTCACCCCCTCACCCCCTCATCCCCTCATCCCCTCATCCCCTCTGATTGGTGACTGGGAATTCTGATTTAATAAGTGTTCCCTGTTCCCTAGTCTCCACAGATAACTTTTTGCTGCAAACCCTAAATATGACCTTGCCAGCGTTTTAAGGGTATACAATCAATATCTAATTGATCAAAAGCGCGAGCAATGACAAAATCAACCAAGTCTTCAATAGATTGGGGATTGTGATACCATGCAGGAATAGCGGGGACTACTCTAACACCAGTTTCAGCTAGGGTTGTCAAATTTCTCAGATGAATAAGACTAAAGGGAGTTTCTCTGGGGACAATAACTAATTTACGACTTTCTTTAATTTGTACATCTGCTGCTCGTTCTAGTAAGTCAGAACTTAAACCTACTGCAAGTTTAGCAACTGTACTCATACTACAAGGCATAATTATCATTCCCAAAGTTTTAAAAGAACCGCTGGCAATACCCGCACCAACATCACTCCAAGGATGGCAATGCAGTTGTCCTAATGTGGGTACTTCTGCTTGATTTCGCCAAAATTGCTCTTGGGCCTTGGGTTCGGATGGCATTCGGATATTTTGTTCTGCTTGCCAAACCATATAGGTTGATTTGGATGCAACCAGTTCTATTTGATAATCTGCTGCCAAAAGATATTTAACAGCACGGACGGCGTAAATCAGGCCAGATGCGCCTGATACGCCTAATATTAATGGTTGGGTGGTATTGGACACAAAATTAACTAATCTTAATCTTCCTCTTGATAAGAGTCTAAGTCAAAAGATGGAATCCGATTTGATAGATAAACATCTGATGTATCTCCATCCTCTTCATTTATATCCATACCTGACACTGTGCCATCTGCACCAACAGTAACTAGATCAATTTGTTGACGATAGTAGTCTACACTTTTGACTTGAACGGATACGCGATCGCCTAAACGATAGGAGGCACGATTTTTGCGTCCAAATAATGCTTGTTGTCTAGCCCGATATTCATACCAGTCATCTTTGAGAGAACTGACGTGTACTAATCCTTCCACTCGTAAAGGTGTAGTCAATTGTGAGCCAATTTCCGATGCTGTGGCAGGAACTTCGATTTCTACAAAGAAGCCATAGGATTGAACTCCTGTAATTACACCAGGGAAGATTTGACCAATCCGCTGTTTCATGAGTTGGGCTTTTTGTAGTCCACCTAAATCTGTTTCAGCTTCTTGGACTTCTTTTTCTCTGTCGTTAATTTGAACGAGCATTCTAGTTAAATCACTTTGTAGTTCCTGTTGTAGTTCTGGTGGTAGAACGTTCCAGTTAATTTCCAGGTGAGATGCAGAATGACGCAGGTTAACTCGTTCTTTCACACGGGTAGTTCGGCGATCGCGTCCGTACTCTAAGAGGATGTGATATACCCTTTGCATGAGTAAATCTGGATAACGGCGCAATGGAGAACTAGAGTGAGTATATTGTGGGAGAGCTAAACCAAAATGAGATCCTTTAACGGTGTTGTATAAACAAGGTTTGAGAGTATCTTGTAAAAGGTAAGTCAGGACTTGTTCAGATGTGGACTCAGAAAAAACTCCTGTTAGTTGTTGATAGTCGAGAGGTTGGATCTCCAGTTCTGGATCAAGGGTTAACTCTATACCTAAGTTGATGGCCAATTTGAGCATTTCTTGAACATCTTCAGGATCGGGTGTACCTTGAACACGCCAAATAGCAGGAATTCCCAAGCTGCTGAGATGATCACCCATTAACTCATTCACTAACAAGATAAATTCTGTTAATAGTGATCGCACCAATGAGTCATCTAGGATCACTGCACCCATCATCCCCTCATCATTGAAAGGGTTGTGACTAGGTGGTAAATTTAACTGCAAGCTACCACGGGAGAGACGGGCTTGCTTTGTTGCTTTAGATAAATTTACTAAGTCTTTTAAAAGAGTAATACTTTCTGCTGATACTTTGGCAGATTCACCAGCTAGAATAGCTTCTGCTTGGTTTTTGCTCATAGCTGTATCAACATTAATTACACTGGGTTTAATTTCCCATTCGATCACTTCTCCCAAATTGGGATCAATGGTAATTAGAAAAGATAAAGCCAGGCGATCGCTACCGGGAATGAGAGAACAGCGTTCTCCCACAGCATCAGGTAACATGGGCAGAATTAAGTCTCCCAAATATATTGACCGACCTCGTTTAAGTGCTTCACGGTCTAATATCTCATCAGGTTGGATATAGTGAGATACATCAGTGATGTGAATAATTAATTGCCAAGACTCATCAGAGGTTTGTTCTAAACTAAAAGCATTTTCCACTAATCGGTCATCACCGTTTAACCCTTCTATTGTCAGGGTGTATAAGTTCCGTAAATCCTCGCGGCTTTTTAAGTCTGCTTTGAGTATCCTTTTTTGTAATTTAGCTGCTGCATCTAGTACATTTTCTGAGAAAGTCCGAGATAGATCATGCTTACAAGTTACTAAATCTATATCTGCTGCTGCTTCAGCATCACTACCCAGAATTTGTACTACCCGCCCCACGGGAGGATACTGTGCTAAAGGATAACGTAGAACTTCTACATGAGCTAGATGATCTATGGCTTCTTCTAGTTTGATACTGTTGGTAAGTAGTTTTAATTCAAATAGCAAACGATCATCTAAAGGTACTGCTCGGAAACCCCCTTCTACTTGCTTAATCCGTGCTAGTAAAGTGTGATTGGAACGTTCTAAAATCAACTTTACTTCACCTTCTGGAGAACGTCTCCGACTGCCTTCTTTTAAAACTCTGACCAAAACGCGATCGCCATTCCAAGCATTACTAAGATGACTTTCTCGGATGTAAATATCTTCAGAGCCTTCTGTATCTTGAATTGCAAAACAAAACCCTTTACTGGAACAGCGGAGTTTCGCTTCAATTAGCCCCTCTTCTGATACACGGCGATACTTACCCCTTTCTTTGACTAGTAAGCCAATTTTTTCTAGTACATCTAAAGCAATGTGGAGTTTTTCTAGACTATCTTCATCCTCACAACCCAGTTTTTTTTCTAGAACTTTACGAGCTACCAATTTATCATCAGTAAAATTGGCTAGGAGTGTAGCGATTGAAAATTCCATGCAGTGAACCGACCTTTGGTCAAAACATCATTTTTGCGTAATTTGGTTCTCCCCTGTGTATCCTTACAGTCTACAGACACTTGTTGCTCATGAATTGTCTTTATAGTGACCTTTCGTTGAGAAGAAAAGGCTTTTGCATTTACTGTCAGATTTAGCCTTGATCGTGATTCCTTGACTGTTTGGAGTTCCACTGCTTAAATTTCTCGCTGCATGGTACTCTCAAAATTCACCTGGTTTTAATCCGCTCCTAATCAATCTGAAAAAGCACTCCTGATACTCGACTTCTACCTGATAATCATGCAATAGGCGATTGAGTGGTTTAGTTTAGATAACTTATCATCTTACCCAATGGCTAAACACTCAAGACAAGAAGCAGGTTATGGATTGCTTAGGTTTTAGGTAATTTTACACCACGGTGATCTGAGTTTTTACTAGGAGAAACTGCTGATTAACTCCATTTTCCCATTTGTAGAATCGGTAACAGTTAGGCCAGCAGCTACACAAGCAATGAGGGTGAACCTTATCTCTACATTGTAGATTTAGAGCGCACTTCCAGAAAATACTTCTAGATGTCTGTTTAGGTAGTTAGTATAGCATTGAAAGGAAGAACACCCTGAGAAATTTCAGCAGTAACTAAAATTTTTCGCAGTTACTAACCCCGTAATCATGCAAGATTTAGTTACTGCTACAATCGTGATTGCTAATCATAGCTTAAAAAGTACCATCAAGTTCTATTACGTACAAATAATTAAAATTAACATTGGTGAAGATATGAAGTTAACTCAATTTCAGGGTTTGTATCCTAATGGCTGTATTTTGTCGGAGCTAATACAAATTTTTCAAGGAAAATATATTGTCCGTGTGAGTGTACAAGTGGAGGGTGTGACTCGTGCAACTGCTATGGCCGCAGCTGATACAGTAGAAGTGGCCGAAGACCAAGCTAGAGATAGGGTGTTGATGGTGTTAGGTGTTGGGAATACAAATGTGAACACAGAATTACCACCACAACTATCAGTAAATACTACTTCTGTTCCCTCTCCTTCTCACTCTGTATCTAGTCATCAAGAAACACATCTACAACCAGCGACTAAAGTCAGTAGTAACCTTGAAGATGACAACTCTAATTACTCACCATTTGTTAGTCAAAACTCAGCAGAAACTACTACCAAAGAAGAGTCTCCACAGGTTTCTGTACCTAAGTTAGAAATGGTATCTACTCCAGAACCTCAATTACAAGTTCCATCTCAATCGGAAATTACTGAAAATAATATCAGTAATGTGACACCTTTTACAAACCGTAATCATTCACCGTTAGTAGATACTAATTCATTTTCTGGTAGAGGAAAGAGGCACAAAAGCAGCGAACCTGTAAATTTATCTGATGTTATTGCTCAAACTGATGTACAAATAGAACGCTTAGGATGGACGAAAGAACAGGGTAGAGAACATCTGAAAAAGACTTACGGTAAATTGGGACGTTCTTTACTTAGTGAAGAGGAATTATTAGATTTTCTGGATTACTTAAAGTCCCAACCTGATCCCATTGCTGGGTTTTAATTTGGGGGGTAGGAGGAAGGGTGATGAGATATACTGATCAAAGGGAGAGAGTTCGTATTAACTTTGTCTGAATCCGGATGTCCAGGATGATAGGATTTTCTGGATATGATTTAATCATGGTTGGTTATGCACAAGTTTTGGGAGAATTGAACCACTCCAGGCACAGAGGACACAGAGGTAAGAGAGCTTTACAGAGATTTAAAAGTTTCATCTTGTCTTTTGTCTGAATCAGGATGTCCAGGATGATAGGATTTTCTGGATATGATTTAATCATGATTAGTTATGCACAAGTTTTGGGAGAATTGAACCACTCCAGGCACAGAGGACACAGAGGTAAGAGAGCTTTACAGAGATTTAAAAATTTCATCCTGTACATCCAAAAAATCCTGGTTATCCTGATTCAGACATTAATTTCATGCAAATTCGCACAGCAGAAATTTAAAGTTCAACAATCCGCGTTCTGATTTTGACTATGATCTCCCTTCATAATTCTTAACCCCAATTTCCCAAAAAAGTGCAACCTAGCATTTTTACCCCAAAATTATTGAGAATAGCTGAGAATGACTCAACGTATTTTCAAGGGTCTTGACTCCTAAAAGGGTTATGTTACAATATTCATATGAATAATCCAAGGGGTTGTTACTGCCAAGATTAAAATACCCAGGATTTAAGAATCTACAACACATAATCTAATGACCCTTAGTCATACACATAGTCAAAAAATAACTAACCGCAAATCTGCGTTCATCTGCGTCCATCTGCGTTTCCAAATCCAACATTGCGATCGCTAGAATCCTGAACATCTTGATACTGACAAAAAATAGTCATTCCCATACAGAGTATGGGAAATAGAAACACTACTGAACAGCAGCTAATTCCTTCTTAAAGAAAGCTTGCAAAATATTATCTGCAATTTGCTCACTGGTTAAACCCAAAGTCGTCTTAGATTGATCTGGTGTCGCATGATCAACCAACTCATCAGGAATACCGATCCGTTTCACAGGTACAACCACATTGCCATCAAGCAAAGATTCCGCCACAGCAGAACCAAAACCACCCATCAAACAACCTTCTTCCAAAGTGACAACCCGGCCAATTTTTTCAGCCAAAGGTAAAATCAACTCTGTATCCAAAGGTTTGACAAACCGGGCATTAATTACAGTCGCCTCAATACCATGTTCACTGAGAATTTCCGCAGCTTGCATTCCGGGATAAACCATCGTTCCGTAACCCAGAATTAGCACATCATCCCCTTGACGGAGAATTTCCCCTTTCCCAATTTCTACAGATTCCCAGCCTTCTTCCATCAGAGGTACACCGTAACCACTACCACGGGGAAAACGCATAGCAATCGGACCATCAGTATATTCAATACCTGTTACAGTCATCCGTTGCATTTCTGCTTCATCCTTGGGTGCCATTAACACCATGTTAGGAATACAACGCAAATAAGCAATATCATACATTCCCTGGTGAGTTGGGCCATCAGCACCCACAATACCAGATCGATCTAAACAGAAGAATACAGGTAGGTTTTGAATGCAGACATCATGGATAATTTGATCGTAGGCACGTTGTAAAAAGGTAGAATAAATAGAAGCCACCGGGCGCATACCTTCACAAGCTAAACCCGCAGCTAAAGTAACCGCGTGCTGTTCAGCAATACCCACATCAACATATTGATCAGGTAATTTAGCTTGGAGTTTATCTAAACCTGTACCTGTAGCCATAGCTGCGGTGATACCAACAATTTTCGGGTTTTGTTCAGCTAATTTGACTAAAGTGTGAGAAAACACCTTCGAGTAGGCAGGAGGTTTTGGTTTGTTGGAAGGAATAGCCTTACCAGTAGTTAAATTAAAGGGGTTTTGGGCGTGATAGCCTACTTGGTCTTTTTCAGCCATTTCATAGCCTTTACCCTTAATAGTGCCTACATGAACTAGCACTGGGCCAATAATTTGATGTGCTTGTTGGAAGGTAGCAATTAACTCCTCCAAATTATGACCATCCACAGGCCCCATGTAGGTAAAACCTAATTCTTCAAATACTGCACCAACTTTAGAAACAGCTAACCGTTTCATCCCTTCGGTAATGCGTTCTAGTTCATCACCCACAAAGGGAATATTTTTGAATTGTTCCTCAATGTTATCAGTGAAAAATTGTACCGGGGGACTCAGGCGCATTTTATTGAGATAACGAGGAATAGCTCCAACATTGGGAGAAATGGACATCTCGTTATCATTAAGAACTACTAATAGATTAGTTTTAGGTAAGTGGCCAGCATGATTAATAGCTTCTAGCGCCATACCTCCAGTTAAAGCACCATCACCGATAACAGCTACAGCTTTAAATTTTTCTCCTTTTAAGTCTCGGGCTAAAGCCATACCCAGAGCGGCAGAAATACTCGTAGAAGCGTGTCCTGCGCCAAAATGATCAAATTGGTTTTCACAACGTTTAAGATAACCTGCTACTCCGTTTTTCTGTCTGAGGGTGTGGAAGTTGTGGTAACGTCCTGTGATTAGTTTATGGGGATAAGCTTGGTGTCCTACATCCCAAATTACCTTATCCCGGTCTAAATCTAACGTCTGGTAAAGTGCCAGGGTTAATTCAACAACTCCCAAACCAGGCCCCAAATGTCCACCAGTTGCGGCTACAGTTTGTAAGTGTTTATCTCTAATTTGTTTGGCTATTTGCTGTAACTGTCGAATAGACAAACCGTGCAACTGGTTAGGATGGGTAATTTCACTCAGATGCATATTTTCAGGTTTTCCTCTCTAATTCTAATTTTTGGCATTATTTCGATTTTCCCACTACAGGTAGCTACAAAAATCTCACTGTTACCAATGTTGTTTTTTCAATATAACTTTGACTGGGAAATTGGTGATTGGTGACTGGTGATTGGTGATTGGTGATTGGTGATTGGTGAGTTGGTGAGTTGGTGATTGGTGATTGGTGATTGGTGACTGGGAAAAAATTTTCTCCCCCTCATCCACTCCTCCCCTCATCCACTCCTCCCCTCACCTCACTATCGGCGTAAGTGGTTGTTCTTGTTGACGAAGTAAATATTGATTTAACAAGTAAGCCATATCACGACGCGTCATGGGATGTAATGGTGTAATTTTGCCGTTATCATCTGTATTAATAAAACCTTCGGCAATGATGGTAGCGATCGCCTTCCTGGCCCATTTCGGGATAGAATCTTGATCGGGATAAGGCTGGAGGATTTGATTTACAGATGCTTCTGGAAATTGAAACACTCCATAAGCCTGAGCAAAAATTGCTATTCCTTCTGCTCTGGTTATTTTTTGGTTCGGGAAGAACATATTACCCCGATAGCCTCTCATGATATCGGTTTTTAATACTATTTGAATATTTTGATAAGCCCAGTGATATTCTGGTACATCTGGAACTTTGATGGTTTTTTCCTGTTTAGCTGCTTGACGTTGATCTAAATAAAAAGTTTTAACTAAAATGGCTGCTAATTCTGCTCGACTAATTAATCTGTCTGGGTAAAAATTACCATCAGGAAAGTTAGTCATCAATTCTGCTTCTACAACGTTTTGGATATAATCTGAATCTGTATTTTCAATATTTTCAATAACTGGTTTTTCAGATGGTTTTTCTGTGTTTACTTCCTGAGCAATCATTTGATATTTGTTTCCTTCCCAAATCAGTAAAATTGAAGTTAAACTGAGTGTGCTGATTGTGAACCAGAATAAAAAAACAATTTTTGACCAATTCTTAATTAACAGTTGGTCAAAATTAAGGCAGTATTTGTATTTATCGGTGCAGTATTCTTTCATCTTGTTTGATTTTTTATAAATAAATTTAGTTTTTTTATTAAAATTGACGATAATCCAGTCATAAAAGTTTCTGAATATTTGATAACCTTACTGAATAAGGATAAATAAATTCTAAATTCTAAATCTTAAATTCTAAATTTTTCCCAATTCTGTAGTATATTCAGCTTTAATAGTATATTCCATTTTGTGAAATTTTTAGGAGTTTAGGAATGTCCGTATCCGCAGATCCCGTAAAATTAATGAAGCAAGAAGTTGGTAAAGCTGCTGCTGCTCTAGTAAAATCAAACTCTATTGTTGGCTTGGGTACGGGTTCAACTACAGCTTACACAATACAATTTTTAGGCGATCGCCTCAAGTCTGGTGAACTGAAAGATATTGTTGGTATCCCCACTTCCTTTCAATCAGAAGTGTTAGCAAAACAATACGGTGTTCCTCTCACCACTTTAGACGCTATTGATCATATTGACATTGCTATTGATGGTGCAGATGAAGTTGATCCCCTCAAAAATTTGATTAAAGGTGGTGGTGCTGCACATACCCGCGAAAAAGTGGTAGATTATCTAGCCAAAGAATTTATTGTGGTCGTTGATAGTGGTAAGTTAGTTGATAGGTTGGGTTCTAGTTTTGCTGTTCCTGTCGAAGTAATTCCTATGGCTATTACTCCTGTGATCAATGCAATCAAAAAACTCGGTGGCCAACCAGAATTACGTATGGGTGTGAAAAAAGCAGGCCCAGTCATCACTGACCAAGGTAATATGGTAGTGGATGTCACCTTTGAAAAAATTGATGATCCAGTAACTTTGGAAACAACATTAAATAATATTCCTGGGGTGCTGGAAAATGGCATCTTTGTTAACTGTGTTAGTCAGGTTTTGATTGGTGAAGTTATTGATGGTAAACCTTCTGTTCGTCAAATGTAAGTAAAATTAAATAGGTGGGTTTTCCCACCTCCAAAAAACCTTAAGCAACAATGTAAACAAATTAATTGACTATTATTTAAAGTTTACCTATGTTATACAGAAGATTTGGTCGCACAAACTTACAAATGCCTGTATTTTCCTGCGGAGGAATGCGTTATCAATTCAAATGGAAAGATATCAAAATAGAAGAAGTTCCTCAAGATCAGCAGGATAATTTAGAAGCTACTATTCGTCGTGCTGTAGAACTAGGAATTAATCATATTGAAACTGCTAGGGGTTATGGTAGTTCAGAAATACAGTTGGGGCAAATTTTACCAAAGTTAGAAAGGGAAAAGTTAATTGTCCAAACTAAGGTTTCTCCAGTTGCAGATGCAAAGGAATTTAGAAAAACCTTTGAGAAATCTTTGTCATACTTAAATTTAGATTATGTTGATTTATTGGGATTACATGGTATTAATAATGCCGAAAAGTTAAACTTTAGTCTCCGCGATGGTGGTTGTTTAGAAGTTGCAAGGGAATTACAAGCAGAGGGAAAAGTGAGATTTATTGGTTTTTCCACTCATGGTTCAACCGCAACAATCACTGAAGCTATTAATAGTAATCAATTTGATTATGTTAACTTACATTGGTATTATATCAATCAATGGAATTGGCCAGCCATCGAAGCAGCTAATAAATTAGATATGGGTGTGTTTATTATCAGTCCATCTAATAAAGGTGGTTTGTTATATAAACCTTCTCCAAAATTAGTTGAACTGTGTCATCCTTTAAGTCCAATGGTATTTAATGACTTGTTTTGTTTAAACCATCCCCAAGTTAATACCTTAAGCATTGGTGCTGCAAAACCTAGTGACTTTGATGAGCATTTAAAAACTTTAGAATTATTAGAAAAAGCTGATCAAATTTTACCACCAATTATTGCCAAATTAGAAAATGCAGCGATAGAAGTTTTAGGTGAAGATTGGTTTAGAAATTGGGATGTCAATTTACCAACTTGGGAACAGACACCAGGAAATATTAACATTCAAGTAGTTTTATGGTTGTTGAATTTAACCCTAGCCTATGACATGATTGAATATGGAAAAATGCGTTACAATTTATTAGGAAATGGTAATGATTGGTTTCCTGGTAATCAAGCAGACAAATTAGATCAAGTAGATTTACGACAATGTTTAATTAATAGTCCTCATGCTGATAAAATTCCCCAGATGTTAGCAAAAGCTAATCAAGTTTTAAAAGGGGAAGAAGTGAAAAGATTATCTCAAAGTTAGGTCAGTTGTCAGTTGTCAGTTTTCAGTTTTCAATTGTCAGTTTTCAATTGTCAGTTTTCAGTTTTCACTGTTTACTGTTCACTGTTCATTGTTCACCAATCACCAATTGTCAGTTATTGCAATTAAGATAAATACAGTGAAAACACTAATTATTGATAATTATGATTCTTACACTTTTAATTTATATCAATTCATTGCAGAAGTAAATGGTGAAAATCCCGTTGTTATTCGCAATGATGAATTAACTTGGGAAGAATTAACCAAGCTTGAATTTGATAACATTGTCATTTCTCCAGGCCCTGGTAAACCAGACAAAATAGCAGATTTTGGTATTTGTGGTCAGGTTTTACAAAATATCAAAATTCCAGTTTTAGGTATCTGTTTAGGACATCAAGGAATAGGTTACTTTTATGGTGCTAGAATTATTCATGCACCGGAAATAAAACATGGTAGATTCAGTCAAGTCTATCACAAGAATTGTGAATTATTTCAAGGTTTACCATCACCATTTTTAGCTGTTTGTTATAATTCCTTAGTTGTTGAAAATGACATACCCGAATGTTTAGAAAGAATTGCTTGGAGTTCAGATGATGTAATTATGGGTTTGCGTCATCGCAATTTACCTTTTTGGGGTGTACAATTTCATCCTGAATCTATTTGTACTGAATACGGGAAAGAGATTTTTAAAAACTTTAGGAATATAACTGCTAATTTTTATAAATATCAAATACCTGAAAATGTAAACTATAAAAATATTTTTTTAACACCAAAACATCAAAGTCATCAACAGCAATCATATCAAGTTGTTAGTAAAAAATTAAATATATATCTCGAACCAGAACAAGTATTTACACAACTATTTGGAGACAAAGTAAATACCTTTTGGTTAGATAGTAGTAGATATGAACCTGGGTTATCACGTTTTTCGTTTATGGGAGATAGTAGCGGTGTTCATAGTTTAGTAGTTGAGTATCAAACCCAAAACCGAGAAATAAAAATTACCCAAGCTGGTAAAACTACAACTAACAAAGAAAGTATTTTTAATTATTTACACAGGGAACTTAAAAATAGATATTGTGTAAATGAAGAACTACCCTTTGATTTTAATTGTGGGTTTGTGGGTTATTTGGGATATGAAATCAAAGCAGAATGTGGAGGAAATTTAGTCCATATTTCTGAATTACCTGATGCTGTATTTATTTTAGCAGATAGAGTCATTGCTTTTGATCATCAGGAACAAGTTATTTATTTATTGTGTTTGACTACATCTGAAGAAAAGGAAATAGCAACAGCATGGTTTTTAGAAATAGAGTCAAAATTACTAACATTATCACCACTTCCCCTAGTTATTAAATCCGAAAAACAACAAAGAGTAAAATTTAATTTACAACAATCTGAACAGGATTATATTGAAAATATTCAAAAATCATTACAAGAGATTTATGAAGGGGAAACATATCAAGTTTGTTTAACGAATAAATTATATACAGAAATTACACCACAACCCTTAGAATTTTATCACACACTCAGAAAAATTAATCCTGCACCTTATTCTGCATTTTTCAAGTTTGAAAATTTTGCTATTGCTTGTTCTTCTCCAGAAAGATTTTTAAAAATAGACTCCCAAGGTTGGGTAGAAACCAAACCCATTAAAGGAACATTACCCAGAGGGAAAACACCAAAAGAAGATCAAATTTTAAAAGAAAGTTTACGGAATAGTGAAAAAGATCAATCTGAAAACTTAATGATAGTTGATTTATTACGCAATGATTTAGGTAAAGTCTGCCAAGTAGGAAGTGTTTATGTTCCTAATTTAATGGATATAGAAACCTACAGTACAGTACATCAGTTAGTTACTACAATTAAGGGTTTATTACTTCCAGAAATGAGTGCTACTGATTGTATTAAAAATGCTTTTCCTGGTGGTTCAATGACAGGTGCGCCGAAAATTAGAACTATGGAAATTATAGATAAATTGGAATCAAAAGCTAGGGGAGTTTATTCGGGAACAATTGGGTTTTTAAGTTGTAATGGTGCAGCGGATTTAAACATTGTTATTCGCACGGCAATTTTAACAGATCAAAAGACTGATATTGGTGTGGGTGGGGGAATTGTAGCGTTATCAAATCCTCAAGCAGAGTTTTCAGAAATGTTGTTGAAAGCAGAAGCTTTAGTTGATGCTTTAGTAATGACTGTGAATGGGGAATTGGATGAAATGATAAGTACCTAAGCAAAATTAATTGAACATTTTCGGAACAAACAAAAATCTCTGTAGCTCTTACCTATTCCCTGCACCCTGCAACCTGCACCCTGCACCCTGCACCCTCCAACCTGCACCCTGTTCCCTATTCCCCTAAAATAGTTCATATATAATTACAATCTAAATTTTCCACCTTCTCAGATTTCTGACGCTATTAACAATTATGGCTTTCTCTTCTATTGTCCGTGCTTTAGCACGATCGCCTCTAACCGCAGAACTCAATACCAAACTCAACAAAAACCAAGAATTGCGGTTAAATGGTATTTCCCGTTTACCTAAAAGTTTGGTAGCTTCTGCTTTAGCTCATCATCACCATCGCAATTTGTGCGTAATTTGTGCCACTCTAGAGGAAGCTGGGCGGGTTTATGCCCAAATGGAAGCAATGGGATGGGATACTGTTCATTTTTACCCCACCTCTGAAGCCTCACCCTATGAACCTTTTGATCCAGAAACTGAGTTAAATTGGGGTCAAATGCAGGTTTTAGCAGATTTAATTAATAGTCAGTCTCACCAAAAGCAGACGGCGGTTATTGCTACTATCGGTGCATTACAACCACATCTACCACCACCGGAAAACTTTAAATCATTTTGTCTTACCTTAGAAAAGGGGATGGAATATGATTTAGATCAGTTTAGTGAAAAAATCACTGCTTTAGGATATGAACGGGTTTCTTTAGTAGAAACTGAAGGTCAATGGAGTCGGCGGGGTGATATTGTAGATGTGTTTCCCGTCTCTTCAGAATTGCCAGTTCGTTTAGAATGGTTCGGGGATGAAATTGACAAACTGCGGGAATTTGATCCTTCTACCCAACGTTCGGCTTTAGATAAAGTTGAGCAAATTTCCCTCACTCCTACCAGTTTTGCACCTATTGTTTTATCAGCATTAAAAAGTAATTCTGAATTTTCTCAATTAAGTGCTGAATTGGAATTAGATCCAGAAAAATTAGAGAATTTTGGATTAGAAGGAAGTAGACGTTTTTTAGGTTTGGCTTTTCAAAACCCTGCTTCAATTTTAGATTATTTATCAGACAATAGTTTAGTTGCTATTGACGAATTAGAACAATGTCATGCTCATAGCGATCGCTGGGTAGAAAATGCGGATATGCAATGGTCAGTGATCAGTGAACAGTTATCAGTTACTTTGCCAAAAATACATTTAAGTTTTGATGATTGTTTAGCGGTTGTTAATCATTTTCATACTTTATATTTATCAGAATTAGCAGAAGAAAATAGCGGTACTAATTTAGCCAGTAGACCTTTACCAGTTACCCCCCATCAATTTGCTAAATTAGCAGAAACCCTACGACAAGAAAGGGAAAGAAAATTTGCAGTTTGGTTAATTTCTGCTCAACCTTCCCGTTCTGTGGCACTCTTACAAGAACATGATTGTGCGGCACAGTTTATTCCCAATCCCCGTGATTATCAAGCTATTGAAAAATTACACATTAATCATACACCAGTTGCCTTAAAATACTCTGGTTTAGCAGAATTAGAAGGTTTTATTTTACCTTCCTATCGCATCGTTATTGTCACCGATAGGGAATTTTATGGGCAACATTCCTTAGCTAATTTTGGTTATATCCGTAAACGCAGAAAAGCCACTTCTAAACAAGTTGATCCAAATAAATTACGTCCTGGTGATTTTGTAGTTCATCGTAGTCACGGAATTGGTAAGTTTATTAAATTAGAAAGTTTAACTATTAACAATGAAACTCGTGATTATTTAGTCATTCAATATGCTGATGGTGTCTTAAGGGTAGCAGCAGATCAAGTGGGTTCTTTATCTCGATTTAGAACTAATGCTGATAAACCTCCAGCATTGCATAAAATGACAGGTAAAGCTTGGGATAATACTAAGAATAAAGTTAGAAAAACAATCAAGAAATTAGCAGTTGATCTTTTAAAATTATATGCCGCCCGCTCCCAACAACAGGGTTTTTCCTATCCCACAGATATGCCTTGGCAAGCTGAAATGGAAGATTCTTTCCGCTACCAGCCTACCATAGATCAACTCAAAGCTGTGCAAGATGTGAAGCGGGATATGGAAAGTGAAAGACCGATGGATCGTTTGGTTTGTGGTGATGTGGGTTTTGGGAAAACAGAGGTAGCAATTCGGGCAATTTTTAAAGCTGTCACTTCTGGTAAGCAAGTAGCACTTTTAGCCCCAACCACAATTTTAACCCAACAGCATTATCACACAATTCAAGAACGTTTTGCTCCCTATCCTGTCAATGTGGGTTTATTAAATCGGTTTCGGACAGCAGAGGAAAAACGCAATATCCAAAAACGTTTAGTTACTGGTGAACTAGATATAGTTGTGGGAACACATCAATTATTAGGTAAAAGTGTGAATTTTAAAGATTTGGGACTTTTAGTAATTGATGAAGAACAAAGATTTGGTGTTAATCAAAAAGAAAAAATTAAGAGTTTAAAAACTCAAGTTGATGTGTTAACTTTATCCGCAACTCCTATTCCTAGAACTTTATATATGTCTTTATCGGGAATTCGAGAAATGAGTTTGATTACTACCCCTCCCCCAACCAGAAGACCAATTCAAACCCATTTAGCACCTTTAAATTCAGAAATTATTAGAAGTGCAATTAGACAAGAATTAGATAGAGGTGGACAGGTTTTTTATGTAGTTCCCAGGGTAGAAGGAATTGAAGAAACCACCGCAAATTTAAGAGAGATGATACCAGGTGGAAGATTTGCGATCGCTCATGGTCAAATGAATGAAAGTGAATTAGAAGCGACCATGCTAACTTTTAGTAACAATGAAGCTGATATTTTGGTTTGTACCACAATCATTGAATCTGGTTTAGATATTCCCAGAGTTAACACTATTTTAATTGAAGATGCTCACCGTTTTGGTTTATCCCAATTATATCAATTAAGAGGTCGAGTAGGACGTGCTGGCATTCAAGCTCACGCCTGGTTATTTTACCCGAAAAAACGAGAATTATCTGATGCAGCCAGAAAAAGATTAAGAGCAATTCAAGAATTTACTCAACTCGGTTCAGGTTATCAATTAGCAATGCGCGATATGGAAATTCGTGGTGTAGGAAACTTGTTGGGTGCAGAACAATCTGGTCAAATGGATGCGATAGGATTTGATTTATATATGGAAATGTTAGAAGAAGCAATTCGAGAAATTCGTGGTCAAGAAATACCCAAGGTTGATGATACTCAAGTTGACCTCAATTTGACTGCATTTATTCCTTCTACCTACATTACCGATATTGATCAAAAGATGAGTGCTTACCGTGCAGTTGCAACTGTCAAAACTAAAGAAGAATTAAAAGCGATCGCCGCAGAATGGACTGATAGATACGGTGCAATTCCTACTCCTGCTAGTCAACTTTTACGGATTATGGAATTAAAACAATTAGCAAAAAATATCGGTTTTAGTAGAATTAAACCAGAGAATAAACAGCATATTGTTTTAGAAACTCCAATGGAAGAACCAGCTTGGAATTTGTTAGCGGAAAAGTTAACAGATACCATGAAAAATCGTTTTGTTTATTCCCCTGGTAAGGTAACAGCGAGAGGTTTAGGTGTCTTTAAAGTTGATCAGCAATTGCAAACTTTAATTGAGATTTTCTCCAAAATGCAAGGTGTAATTCCTGAAGCTGCCGTAGTTTAATTAGTCTTCAATTTATAATCATGATTTACAGCAGAATTCAGAAGTCAGGAGTCAGCAATCATATCATTAGGATTTACGCACGAGTCACGGAATATCAAACCGCAGAGAACGCAGAGAACGCAGAGGAATAGAGTTTTGGAAGATTTTTGCGTAAGTCCTGATCATGTCCGGTTAGATATTTATCATTAAGGCCGCAAGATGCTTTCTTGCAGGGGGAAAATAATTTTCTGATTTCTGCACACACAAGTTAATAGGTACTGATAACTGATAACTGAAATAACTTGATACTTATCATTGTCAACACAAATCGTTAAGAAAAAATAAAATACCTACACTGTACGACAAAATCTTGTACTTTTATGAAGTATGATTAAGAAAAAGATAAACTAATACCAACAATAACTATAGTTTTGGTTTATCTACAATTTCTATTACAAGCTACCATACAGTCTTGGCAAATCACAACTTGTCAATCTGGTAGTAAGCATACAAAGTTTCTTAGTTCCCAGTTGTAGAGGCAGAAAAAGACGTGGGTCAAAATCAACCTGCTCAACTTAAGCAGTATAATTCAGAATTCATTGCTCGTTATTACCGTTATCGTCCTTGGTTAGCATGGGGCAGACTGATAACAATCATCACATCTTTTGCAGGTTTTATACTTAGCCTCAAATGGGATGAATGGCAAAATCAAGTTGAGCAGAACAAGGGTAAACGAGCTACCCAACTCAGAAAACTGCTCACCCGTCTGGGGCCAACATTTATTAAAGTTGGTCAAGCTCTTTCCACCAGGCCTGATTTGATCCGTAAAGACTTTTTGGAAGAGTTGATAAAACTTCAAGACCAGTTACCACCCTTCGACAATGAATTAGCACGACACATCATAGAAACAGAACTCGAGCGATCAGTAGAAGAAATATTTACTGAACTATCACCGACACCTGTAGCAGCAGCAAGTTTAGGTCAAGTTTATCGTGGTCGTTTAATTACTGGTGAAGAAGTAGCAGTAAAAGTCCAACGTCCCCATTTACGACCAGTTATAGCCAAAGATTTATACTTAATGCGCTGGGCGGCAACTTGGCTAAGTCCTTGGTTACCACTCAACCTTGGTCACGATTTAACCTTAATTGTGGACGAATTTGGCACAAAATTATTTGAAGAAGTTGACTACATGAATGAAGGTCGCAATGCAGAGAAATTTGCGACTAATTTCCGTGATAATCCCCAAGTGAAAGTACCTAGTATTTACTGGCGTTATAGTAGCACCCGTGTATTAACTTTGGAATGGATCAACGGATTTAAACTTACAGATATAGAAAATATTCGCAAAGCCGGATTAGATCCAGAAAGTATTATTCAAATCGGAGTCACTTCCGGTTTACAACAACTACTAGAATTTGGCTTCTTTCATGCCGATCCTCATCCAGGAAACCTTTTTGCCATTGGTGAAGGTAGCATGGCTTACATAGATTTTGGCATGATGGATCAGTTAGAAGAAGTCACCAAAGAAACATTAGTTGATGCCTTAGTCCATCTTGTCAATAAAGATTATGCTGATTTAGCAGAAGACTTTGTCAAACTGGGCTTTCTTGCACCCCAAACCAACATTGCCCCTATTGTTCCAGCATTAGAAGCAGTTTTAGGAAATGCCATTGGTAAAAATGTCGGTGATTTTAACTTTAAAACGATCACTGATGAATTTTCGGAATTGATGTATGAATATCCTTTCCGAGTACCGGCTAAGTTTGCCCTAATTATTCGTTCTTTGGTAACACAGGAAGGTATTGCTTTAAGCCTCAACTCTAACTTTAAAATAGTTGAAGTTGGTTATCCCTATATAGCACGTCGCTTATTAACCGGAGAATCCCCTGCATTACGAAGACGGTTATTGAATGTACTATTCAAAGATGGTAAATTTCAATGGCAACGTTTAGAAAACTTAATTTCCATTGCTCGTACTGATCAGCAGTTTGATGTTGTACCTACCGCGAGAATGGGTTTGCAATATCTACTCTCAGAAGAAGGCAAATTTTTACGTCGTCAGTTAGTTTTAGCACTGACTGAAGATGATCGTCTACACACTGATGAAGTACAGAGGTTGTGGGAATTAGTTAAAGATGACTTACCACCAAATCGGTTATTAAACGTAGCCGTCGGTCTTCTTACAGAGTTTTCAAAGGAAAGTGTAGCAGCTATCTTGCCTCAAGCAACATCTTTTGTTCCCTTTACTCAAAACCAGTCAGCAAGCCAAAATTAGTAGTAATATCAACTCCGGTAACATCAAAATGATCAAACAAATGCCTTGAGCAAGAATGTAATTGAAAAATATTAACTTTTACCTTTTGCCTCTTGTCTTTTGCCTACCTTCATTAATAACACTGATGCACCCGGAAAAGATATAACTAATTTCATAAAAATAACAATCAGGAGTTTTCATCTTTCATGTATTATTATCCTCTGCAACCCCCCTACATTTTGCTTGTAGTTGGTTTCCTCATCGCATTAACTTCTGGTTTAGCCTTATCTGGAACATTACAAGTAATCGTCGAAAAATGGCCTAAAGATAATAAAAAGCCGATTAAATCTAGTGCTTCTTTAAAACAGTTAGTTGTACCATTTATTGGTATTACTGCTGGAACTTGTTTATTTATGTCCTCTGGTTTAGAAATATTTGGTTTTCCCTCTCCCCTAGCTTTAGGGATAGGTTTACCTTTAAGTTTGGGAACTTGTGTATTTGTATGGTTTCAGTTAGGAAGTTTACTGGAATTTGTGAGTAGTCGTGGAATGCAATCTTTAGATTTAGATTCTTGGTCTTAAGCTATCAAAGTAGCAACATCAGTTTATCATCCCCTGTGATTCCATCCAGGGGAGATGTCTAATGACTAAATAGAGCTTTTCGTTAGGGCCAATATCATGTCCGCCTAAACACTTACGATAAAAATAATACTGACATTTGAGAATATAACAATTCTGCATATTCTCTATCGTAACTAATTTCTTAGACATGATATTACTGATTAAATGAAGATTCCCAGTCACCAATCACCAGTCACCAATCACCAATCACCAATCACTTTTTGTTGCAAACCCTAAATATCCAAACCCAAAACTGTTAACTCCGGTGGATGTTCCACAGTGAAATTATAATAAACCTCTTGCTGTTGTTGGGGTGCAAGCACCAAATTCCATTCTAAAATACCCATTTCCCCTAATTCAATCTGTGGATTAGAACCAGTTAAACGCACCTGAATCTGTTCATTTTTACTAATAGGTAATTGTTCAGTTAAATTTAACTTTGCTACTTGATTTAACAAATTAGTGATTACCAAGCGATAACTATAGGTAACACAACGTTGACTATCTGTTGATTTCTTGTCTACCCATCTTTCCACTAAATTTCGCTCGATTTTTAACCCTTCATCTGTACCCAAATTAATCTTAAACTCCTGTCCAGGAGCAATATTTTTTAACTGAGTCGTACCCACAAAAATAGTATTGCGGAAAATATTTGCAACCCCTGGTAACAAAACTACACCATCATGAGGGTTTTTCACGTTAGCTTGTAAATATGCAAAACTAACTACACTTGGTATTCCTAGATAATTAAAATGGCAGGGATAATCAGCTTGAAAAATCGTCATTTTATAGGATGTACCATTTGTGGGAATATGACCACAATAATCCAGTTGAAATGTCACCACATTATTTTGTTTTGATGCTTGCGTCACAATCATTTCTGCATCAATAAAATCTTGTTCTTTGTCCTGTTTTGCTGTTTTTGGAAACATGGCAGGATCAGGCAAAAGTATAGCACTGGCTGGAGGAGGAGACATAGAACGCTGTGCATTGAGAGGAGCTTGGGTGCGAACTTTGTTCGTATCAATGTACCAAGGTTTGAGTTTGGGTGGGAGCGCACCCAAACCTAATTTAGCTGTAGAAAGAGTTAAGGGTACATCTACCCAGTCTTCCCCTGTAGTTTGATTGACTTCTGCTAGATAGGTTAAATGAAGAACATTTTTGTCACTATCAATCCGTAAATCATATAACGGTTTCCAACTGGCACGATTGACAACATAAGAAATTTCTAACTCAAATTCTCCAGTACCTGTAACTTCCACTTCTACAGATATACTCAAATTTTCCTGGGAATGAGGTGTTTGAATTTTTTGTAATGATGTACGCAGTGTTTTTAATTGCTTTTCTAACTCCTGTTGTTGGCTTTTACATTCCCCAGATGCGATCGCATATTCACTATACTGACTACCAAGAAAGTTGAGAAAATCCAAGGTCTCACTTAAACTCAGATTTTTTCTAGATAGACTTTGAGCATAGGGTTCTTCTGTCTTATTACCCAACCCAGCAATAAAACTAGATTGTAAAGCCAAAGCGTCTATTTGGGCTTGGAGATGGCGCTTTTCTGATTCTAATTGCTGGATTTGCCTGGTTAACTGTGTCACCCTGTCTGCTACAGGTTCAGTAGTATAAATGCGATCGCTGCTTACCCCTAGTAATCGCACGGGAACACCACTACCACTTACCCTAACAGACTCAGGTTCTAGAGTCGTAGGTAATGGTGTGATTAATAATTCTCGTTCTTCTCCAGTTAATGATATTGCACCTCTTCTTGTCACTAAAGCTTTGTCACCATAGACAGTCACAGCAATAATCTTACTATCTATGGTTTTGCGCCAAGATGATACAACTGGGTTCACCACTACCAGTCTTCCCCCTATTGAAAAGTTTTTATTAGCATTCAATTATTAATTGTAACTGTGAGAGTGAATTTGTCTATAACTGTGGATATTTACACGATTTGTAATTTTACTCGGAAGGTAAATCTACCTTGATGCTGAGAGGTGCAATTTCTTTTTCCACAATTTTCTTCGCTGCATCCAGAAGATAATCATAGTAAGTACGTGCGACAATAGATAACTGCTTACCAGCAGGATGGGCTATGTACCAAGTCCGTTTAATGGGAAAGTGTTGTACATCTAAGATACTAAACTCATGAGCATCAGTTAACAGCGTATGACGAGATAAAATCGAAATACCTAAACCTCCTGCTATAGCCTGTTTGATTGCTTCATTACTTCCTAGTTCCAATTTAACTTTCACACTGACATCATGTTCATCTAAAAGGCTTTGTGCAGCGCGACGAGTACCTGAACCAGGCTCACGCATAATAAATGGTTCATCAGCCAAACGTTCTATGGGAATATTCTTTTCCCCAGCTAAGGGATGATTAGCAGGTGCAAAAACCACCAAAGGATTTTCTAAAAAAGGCTCATAACTAATATCTAAACGATCTGGAACTTGGCTCATGATATATAGATCATCCATATTAGCAATCATGCGATCCAAAATTCCTTCATGGTTCGTCACCTTCAAAGAAATGTCAATCCCCGGATAAAGTTGACAAAAAGGGCCAAGTAAGCGAGGAATTATATATTTTGCTGTTGTTATTACTGCCAACCGTAACTGACCTTGCTTTAATCCTTTAAGGTTAGCAATTGTCATTTCAAATTGGGCTATAGTCTCAAAAATTTGCCGACAAGTAGCAAACAACTCCTCTCCTGCTTCTGTCAGAAATAAACGTTTTCCCACTTGTTCAAATAATGGCAAACCGACAGACTTTGTTAACTGTTTGATTTGCATTGATACAGTTGGCTGGGTCAGAAATAGTTCTTCAGCAGCACGGGTAAAGCTACCATGTCTTGCAGCGGCTTCAAACACCTTCAACTGGTGCAATGTCGCTTGGTTCAAGCTGATTCTCCTCTAATAGCGATTCCAAAATACAACAGTCAAAAGTCAAAATTAGAATATTGAAACAACTTGTCTGACTAAAATGCCAAAATGAGACACACTTTTCAAATCTTCTGATGACTTTTCATGACTGCTACATATTCAGTATTACTTAATACTAATAAATTGTGTACTTGCAGAAACAGCAATTTACTAGGGTTTAGTATAGATAAAATTCTATTGTTGTTATCATAAGTAAAGTATTGGACTTATGAAAGCAACAGGTTATTATCTAAAACAATAGCAAAATGTAAGATGCCTTCCAATTCAAGATGAATGTTGAATGTACAAATATTTTTACTATTCATCATTCATCAATTCTTACTTCTTCCTTAACTTTGACAGGTAATTTAGCTAAATCTGGTAATTCTACTGCTTCAGCATCAACAATTTTATCCTTGATATTCAAAGGAATATTCAAAGGTTGACGTTCTTCTACCCAACAACTAGCCACTGGTAGAGTTTGTTCTAACTCATCCAAAGGTCGAGGAATCACCATTACTGCGTTCAATTCTCCAATTCTTTCCGCCTCAAACATTCCCGCTTCTACGGCCACAGCTACATTAGCTACTGTACCGCGAACAATAGCCGTACATAACCCAGCACCAATCTTTTCGTAGGATGCTAAATGTACTTCTGCGGACTTCAACATAGCATCACAAGCACCCACCATAGCCGGAAAACCCCTTGTTTCCACTAAACCAATGGCTTGATTACTCAGACGACTATAACTATCATTATCCATCATCTGCATGATGCGATTGATGGGAAGAACTATATCTAAATTGGGGTAGGGACGCGGAATCACTAAACTAGAAACTAACTGTCCAAATTGCTCTGCTGTTTGGACACCTGCTTCCACCGCCAAGCGTACATCAGCAATGCCACCACGAACAATAGCAGTGCAATGTCCACTACCTATTTTCTCATAGCCAACTAAATGAACTCCAGCAGACTTCAACATCATATCTGCCGTACCAACTATAGCAGGGAAACTAAGAGTAGAAACCAAACCCAAGGCAGTGTCCTTGAAGTTGTGGCGACGACGTGGCGGCTGGATGGTGCTAAGGGAGTTTTGATTGTATGTTTCCATGATCAATTCACCAGGATACTCGCAAAGAAATACAACTAGCAACTAACAATTACTCTGAAGAATTTTCAGAGTTTTCATCACTCAAAGGTTGACGATGGGGAAACAGGGTAGTCAACAGCCTATTAATGTTTCCTTGCCCATATATATGTGTACCAAATGTATTATTTGATTCAGCATTATTGACATCAGTTTCAAGAGCTTGAGAGTTAGTTTCTGGAGAACCTGGGAGATTTGTTGCTGTATCAGGAGAGTCAGTAGCTAAAGGAGTGTCTGTAGTTGGAGGAGATTGACTTTTTGGGGTAGGAGAAGGTTGAGTGACAGAAGTAGACTGTTCTTGAAAATCTATAAATGCTACCGCTGAGAATTGAGTAGAGTTAGTTACTGTTTTCTCTTGATCAGTTTGAGCTTCTGACTGTTGATTTTCTGCCGGTGGAGACTGTGGGGTATCTTGAGTGTTGTCATCCACATCAGGTGTTGATACTGATGAATCTTCAGGTTGATCAAACTTACGACTACTATCTCCCAAAATTGAACCAGATGGTAATACCTGTTCAGGTGCTACGGAACAGTTAAAGACTGTGGTAGCTGCTCCTATGCAAGCGTTAGTTCCTATTTTGCCCTGACCAACCATTAAAAAGCCGGCTCCCAGGTTTGCTCCTGCTTCTACTTCTAGGATACCCTCATTGACTTGAAGAATTGACCCCATGCCAATACAGACTCCAGGGCCAATAATAATTTTGCTGTTAGCAGCTGCTTGGAGTAATACCCCTGGTGCTACAACTGCACTGGGATGAATATTTACCTCGCCACTAATATAAGATTCAAATTTGTCACTGAGGCGAAGCAACGGCACAGACATTAATTTTACCTCGGAAGCCGGAACAATGAATATTTATTGGGGTGATGGGGTGATGGGGTGATGGGGTGATGGGGTGATGGGGAGGTTGGGTAAAAATTAATTCTACCTCTCGCTTTTTGACACTAGTCACCTTTGACAATTCGTAATGCTCCTTTCAGGAGAGCTTCGCTTACGTAATGCTCCCTTCGGGAGAGCTTTGCTTACGTAATTCATAATGCTCCCTTCGGGAGAGCTTTGCTTACGTAATGCCTCTTTCAGAGGAGCTTCGCTTACGTAATTAAGAAATTTACCCAATCACCAGTCACCAGTCACCAATCACCAGTCACCAATCACCAATCACCAATCACCAATCACCTAAATTATGGACGATGGATAATTGTTTCTAGTACACGACGCTTGGCTGAAGAATCAATTCCGATTAAACGCACGTACTCACCAGAGTATTTAGAAATACAAGCTTCTACCGCAGCGATCGCTTCTGCTTTTGATCTTGCTTCAATCTGTCCAGCACTTGTCCAAGTACCAGTACGGAAGCGGCGTTTATCTACGTGTTCAATGCTAATTTTAAAACCACTGGTTAGTAGCTGTTGGAGTTGATCAACTACCTCTGTACTCAAACTGGAACTGGTTACAGTTGCAGTGCTACCACCCACATAATTGGATGTTACAGGTGCTTTACCATTACTAGAAGCAACTACTGGTCCGTCAGGACGTTGAATAATAGCTTCTAGTACACGACGTTTAGCTTTGCTATCAATACCAATCAAACGTACATATTCCCCTTGATGAGAATTCATACATTTTTCTAAAGCTGCTACTACTTGATTTGCAGAAGTTGCTTCAATGGATTCGCTACTTGTCCAAGTACCAGTACGAAAACGACGCTCATCTACGTGTTCTGTACCAATTTTGTAACCACTGGCTAAAAGTTGATTGATTTGATTAACAGTTTCAGCACTCAAACTACCGCTGGCAACTGCTCCGTTACCGTTGCTGCTATAGCTTCTGTAAGATCCGTTAGATGTCGCCGCAGGAGCTTTGAAGCCAGAACTACCTACTACTCCATCAGGACGTTGAATGATGGTTTCTAGAACCCGTTTTCTACCTTGGTTAATACCAAACAAACGCACATACTCGCCACTATGGTCTGTTAAACAGGATTCTAAAGCAGAGATAGCTTCTCCTAAAGATCGGGTTTCAATAGGTTGGCAGCTTTCCCAAACACCTGTGCGGAAACGGCGTTCACCTACGTGTTCTGTACCAATTTTATAGCCTTGCTCCAGTAGGTAACGTACCTGTTCTACTGTATCTGCACCCAATTTGCTTGCCACTTCACTACTCCTATCCAATTCTTCAACGGTAATACTTGTATAATTTTGCGTTAATTCGTCCCGAATCGGGGCAATACATTTAAGATCCTCTGCACAGCGATAACCAGCCCGCAAAGCTTGATTTATCCCCACCACGTGGTGAGCAAATTCCTGATCCTGATCTTGTACATCTGGCAGACGATCAGCTTGCTGCTGTGTAGTAATTACTGATCCAGAAGCTACGTATTTACCCGGTGGTATTTCTACATCTTGTATGAGGGCGTGCATCATTACGATGCAACCAGCACCTACCCTGGCATTAAAAACTGTAGAGCGAAAGCCAATGAAGCAACTATCGCCTACATAGGCTGGTCCATGAATCAGGGCCATGTGGGTAATCGAAGCATTTTTACCAACCCAGACTGAGTATTTTCTGCCATCATCGCCAACTACTCGGCCTTGCTCCAACCCATGAATGACTACACCATCTTGAATATTAGTATTTTCACCTATATGAAAGGGTGTTCCTTCATCTGCTCTGATAGAAGTTCCTGGGGCAATAATCACATTCGCACCCAGGTGTACATCCCCAATTAAGTTACAAGAAGAATGTACAAATGCGGTTTGATGGATATCGGGTTCAGCTAAACTCCTTGACCACGGGGTTGGGGGTGCCGCCGTGCTGCGGACTGCCATTGTGAGATTCCTCCTGAATATGCTTTTTGTCAGTTACCAGTGGTCAGTTATCAGTTATCAGTTACTATTCACCAATTACCAATTACCAATCACCTGCTTCCTGACTATCTATATTGATCTTTTTTGCTGTAGACTAATCCACCTTGAATATGAACGGTGTCTATGATCGCTACTACCGCCGCATCTAATGGACGTTGTTCATTTCCGAGAACCTGACGAGCAGCACTTCCACGACTGAAAAGCACCCACTCATCCACTCCTGCCCCAACACTGTTATCTGCTGCTACTTCGTATTTTGGCAGGATATTCCCGTTTTCATCTATCAGTTGCAGCATCAATAGTTTCACACCTGTGAGACTGGGATCTTTTTGGGTGCTAACTACTGTGCCTCGTACTTTGGCAATTTGCATTCTTATGGTCTGTTAACAGGACGAATTCCACTCACACCTTCCCGGAATTGTTCTACATCTTCTGTATACCGAATTGGGAGTACATATTCTAAGTTTTCGTGAGGACGGGCAATAATATGGGTGGATAGCACTTGACCACCGTTTACTCTCTTGACGTTATCTACCCCAGCACCTACTGAAGCTTGTACTTCGGATACATCGCCACGAACTATAACTGTTACCCGACCGCTACCGATTTTTTCATATCCAACTAAAGTCACACGGGCTGCTTTCACCATCGCATCAGCAGCTTCTACTACTGCTGGAAAACCTAGGGTTTCAACCATTCCTACTGCAATTGACATTTTTCTCGATCCTTCCTTAATTTATTTTGTTTGAACAAGCAAAAAACAGGTAATCTCTGTCTTTTTGTAAGTGCATTCGTTGTTGTATGTCTTTGCAGTTTCTAAGTTCGGAACTGTTCTACTGCTTCGGTATAACGAATTGGTAATACATATTCTAGGTTTTCATGGGGACGAGCGATGATGTGGGTGGATAATACTTCACCACCGTTGACTCTTTTTGCACCTTCTACTCCAGCCGCTACTGAAGCTTGTACCTCGGATACGTCGCCACGAACTATAACTGTTACCCGACCGCTACCGATTTTTTCATATCCAACTAAAGTCACACGGGCTGCTTTCACCATCGCATCAGCAGCTTCTACTACTGCTGGAAAACCTTTTGTTTCAATCATTCCAACTGCAATTGGCATCGCAGAACTCCTAAAAATTTAATACAATTTGTGTTATCTGTGGAAATTTTCGACGGGGATGCTCATTTTGAGCGAAGAAAATTACTTCTAAAAATAAGCATATGAAACCTTGGCATCCCTGGCAACATAAAATACTATAATAGTTTGTAATAAAAAAGTTTTAAAAAACTTAACAAAACTTAATATGCTCCTAAAAAACATATAAGCCTACGGTTTCCTTGAGTGACAACTTATGCTTTATAATTTCTTTATCACATTTAGAAAACATTATTCATAGCCAGTGCTAACTTCATCTGGTTGGGATTGATGAATAGCTGTATCATATACTGTCTCAATCTTTCCCCGCCCCTTGCTAGGTTTTTAGTGATGTAGTAAAAAATAGATAAGTTTACCAAATATAACCTATAAAATTATTTGCCCAACTTAGAAATATAAATTTATAACCAGAGGTTTTGTAGGTACGAGTAAATGCTACTAACTATGTAAATTTATGTTGAAATAGTATTTATATAGCAGAAATAAGAGTAAAAATACATAGTAGAAAATTAATCAAAAGATTTAACAAAATCAATATTTTCAAAATTTAAATCTATGCCAACGAAAGTTTTTTTCAACTTGTTTAATAAACTAAAGATTGAGTCGTCAAGGAAAATTTAGATGAATGACTTTCTATTCTTCATGAGTTGGTTTGTACCTTTTTACAGCTTACTAGGTGCAATTTTAACTTTGCCTTGGGGTATAGGTTTAATCAAACGTACTGGGCCACGGCCAGCAGCCTATTTCAACTTAATGACCACCTTTTTAGGTTTTCTCCACAGCCTTTTGGTGTTTAGAGATATATGGAATAGAGAGGAAGAGAACTTAGTAATTACTTGGTTTCAAGCAGCAGACTTTCAGTTAACCTTTGCTTTAGAACTATCACCAGTAAGCATTGGCGCGGTAGTTTTAATTACTGGTTTAAGTCTATTGGCTCAAATTTATGCTTTGGGTTATATGGAAAAAGACTGGTCATTAGCGAGGTTTTTTGCATTACTGGGATTTTTTGAAGCTGCCTTGTGTGGATTGGCAATTAGTGATTCTTTATTCCTCAGTTATGGATTGTTGGAAGTTCTCACCCTTTCCACCTATCTATTGGTGGGTTTTTGGTATGCTCAACCTTTAGTAGTCACAGCAGCGCGAGATGCCTTTCTCACTAAACGGGTGGGAGACTTGCTCTTACTGATGGGTGTTGTCACCCTTTCCAACTTAGCTGGAAGTTTAGATTTTTCCGACTTGTATGAATGGGCGCAAACTGCTGAAATTAGCCCTTTGACATCTACATTATTAGGCATTGCTTTAATTGCTGGGCCTGCTGGTAAGTGTGCTCAGTTTCCTCTACATTTGTGGTTGGATGAGGCTATGGAAGGGCCAAACCCAGCATCGGTAATGCGGAACTCTCTTGTGGTGGCTGGGGGAGCTTATGTACTTTACAAAATCCAACCTATTCTAGCTTTATCTCCTGTAGCTCTAAATATTTTAGTAGTATTGGGTATAGTGACTGCTGTGGGGGCAACATTGGTATCCATAGCGCAAATAGATATCAAACGAGCTTTATCCCATTCTACCAGTGCATATATGGGGTTAGTATTTCTGGCGGTGGGTTTAGAACAAGGTGGTGTAGCTTTAATGTTGCTCTTAACTCATGCGATCGCCAAAGCCCTATTGTTTATGAGTTCTGGCTCTATTATATACACGACCCAAAGTCAAGACCTTACAGAAATGGGTGGACTATGGTCACGAATGCCAGCTACTACTACCGCCTTTGTCGTGGGTGCAGCAGGAATGGTGACATTAATACCATTGGGAAGCTTTTGGGCAATGTTAGCTTGGGCGGCGGGTTTAGTTACCGTTAGTCCTTGGGTGATTACAATTTTACTCCTAGTTAATGGTTTAACCACCTTAAACTTAACCAGAGTATTCCGATTGATATTTTGGGGAGAACCACAACAGAAAACACGCCGCGCGCCTGAAGTGGGCTGGACTATGGCTTTACCAATGGTGACTTTAACCATCATTACCTTAATTTTGCCCCTCATGCTCCAGCAATGGTACTTACTACCAGAATGGGAAAGTATAGATTGGTATGTGTTATCTGCCCTGTTAGCTTCCACTATTTTAGGACTGACCATAGGTTCAACGATACATTTACATAAAGGTTGGTCAAGATCCACTATCTTAGGATGGAGATTTCTGCAAGACTTACTTGGTTATGACTTTTACATTGATCGCATCTATCGCCTCACCATTGTTAGTGCTGTCGGAATGTTATCGAAGATATCAGCTTGGAGCGATCGCTATCTAGTAGATGGTTTGGTTAACCTCATTGGTTTTGCAACCATTTTCGGTGGACAGAGTTTAAAGTACAGTATTTCTGGTCAGTCCCAAGCTTATATGTTAACTATCTTAGTAGTTATCAGTATTCTTGGTTTCTTTATTAGCTGGTCGTTAGGTTTACTGGATAATTTGCCTTTTTAGGTTCTAGGGAATAGGGAACAGGGAACAGTTAACAGGGAACAGTTAACAGTTAACAGGGAACAGTTAACAGTGAAAACAGATAATATTTTCCCACAATGTTAATAAGTAGGCATAATTCCTATACATAGTCAACTTCCTGAGATTTTTCTGTCTCCAATTTGCATAATAGGTACTCAAGAAACACTGTTTAGGTAATTGGTAGTTCATAGTGAGTTCGTAAAACTACTAATAACTAATCACCAATCACCAATCACCAATCACCAATCACCCATGACTAAGTTATGATGTTAAGTATTTTGATTTTGCTGCCCTTACTGGGTTCAGCCTTAATCGGTTTCTATCCCGCTGCTATGAGTGGAAAAATAGCCCGTTGGATAGCTTTAATTGTAGCGGTGATTATATTTTTGTGGACAGTATTACTCACATTTCAATTTAATCCCGCAGATGTAGGAATACAGTTTGCTGAATCCTTACCTTGGATAGATGTTTTAGGATTGAATTATAATCTGGGTATAGATGGTTTATCTTTGCCACTGCTATTGTTGAATGGAATTTTAACCTGTATTGCCATTTATAGCAGTAATCCAACTACTCAAAGACCGAGATTTTACTACTCTCTAATTTTGCTTCTTTGTGCTGGGGTAATAGGAGCATTTTTAGCACAGGATTTATTATTATTCTTCTTGTTTTACGAGTTAGAATTAATTCCTCTCTATCTACTCATTGCAATTTGGGGTGGTACAAGAAGAGGTTATGCCGCAACAAAGTTTTTGATTTACACCGCTATTTCTGGAATTCTGATTTTAGCTAGTTTCTTGGGGATGGTATGGTTAAGTGATTCTCCTAGCTTTGGACTAGCAACCTTAAACTCTCACACTCTCCCGCTCACAACACAAGTTGTACTATTGGTAGGGATTTTGATTGGGTTTGGAATTAAAATTCCCCTCGTACCTTTCCATACCTGGTTACCAGATGCTCACGTAGAGGCTTCTACACCTATTTCTGTGCTGTTGGCTGGGGTATTGTTGAAGTTGGGTACTTATGGTTTACTGCGGTTTGGGATGAACTTGTTACCAGCAGCTTGGGAGTATGCTGCACCAACCTTAGCAACATGGGCTGTAGTTAGTGTATTGTTTGGTGCATCCTGTGCGATCGCCCAAACGGATATGAAGAAAATGGTAGCCTATAGTTCTATTGGTCATATGGGCTATATTTTACTAGCTGCTGCCGCATCTACACCTGTAAGTATTTTGGGTGCTGTGATGCAAATGGTCAGTCACGGCTTAATTTCTGCGTTGATGTTTTTATTGGTGGGGGTTGTTTACCAAAAAGTTGGTAGTCGTGATTTAAATGTTGTCAAAGGACTTTTAAATCCAGAAAGAGGAATGCCGGTCATTGGGACATTAATAGTTTTAGGAGTGATGGCCAGTGCAGGTATACCGGGAATGGTGGGTTTTATTGCTGAATTCATTATCTTTCGGGGTAGCTTTGAGGTTTTCCCTCTACAAACTCTACTATCAATGTTAGGAACTGGTTTAACTGCTGTTTACTTTCTGATTCTGCTCAACCGTGCTTTCTTCGGGCGTTTATCAGCACCCGTGGTTAACTTACCTAGAGTTTATTGGAGCGATCGCATTCCTGCTTTTATTTTGGCGTTATTAATTGTCATTTTTGGGATTCAACCATCTTGGTTGGTACATTGGACAGAACCAACAATTACAACTATGACTCAAAAGACAGTTAGTTTAATGGCAAATATGCCTGTAGAAAATTAAGCATATTAAGGAGTCAGGAGAATTAAAGATAGGACTTACGCACAAGCTATGGAACAATCGAACCACAGAGAACACAGAGAACACAGAGGAATGAGAGTTACAAGAGATGTTTTGCGTAAGTCCTGAAAGAATCAATAATTCATTTTTCTCCCACTCATCCCTAATTCAGCAACGCCATTATTTTTAAGGAAATACACCAATGGTCAATAGTCACAAGCAAACTGTAGAACATCCATTAACTGAGTATATCAATCGCTTATTAACTGGACAAGCATTACTAAAGGATAGTCCAGACAATGTTTTAGAAGTTGTGGGTATTCTCAAGAGTTATGGTGTAGTTTTAGATGCCTATTCTAATAACTTAATTTACATTGCTGAACATCAATTCTTAGTATTTTTTCCATTTTTTAAATATTTTAATGGAGAATTTTCTGTTAATAAGTTATTCCGCCATTGGTGGCATGATAGAATTAATTTTGAATATGCAGAATACTGTATGAAATCCATGATGTGGCATGGTGGAGGTGGCTTAGATAGTTACTTAGATACTCCCGAATTTATAGAGAATGCTAAAGTTGTAATTCACACTAAATTTAAGAATAATCCCCTGGTTTTAGGACTTAATCAATTATTTCCTGATTTTTTAACAGAACAACTCAGAGTATCTGCATATTATAGTGGATTGGGTCAATTTTGGCGGGTGATGGCTGATATTTTCTTGAGTTTATCTGATTTGTATGATCAAGGTAAAATTCAGACTATTCCCGATGTTGTCAATCATATTAAAGCTGGTTTAGTAAAAGATGCTTTAAGACCTATTACCTATAGTGTAAAAATTCAAGATACAGTATATGATTTAATTCCTAAATCTGTAGGATTAACATTTTTAGCAGATACAGCAATACCCTATGTAGAAGCAATATTTTTCCGGGGAACTCCATTTTTAGGTACAGTTTCCTACAACGCTCAAGCATATCAAATTTCTCCAGATCAGGCCAGATTCCAGTATGGTGCATTGTATGCAGATCCTTTACCTATTGGTGGTGCTGGTATTCCTCCCACTTTGTTAATGCAGGATATGCGTCATTATTTGCCAGAATATTTACATGAAGTTTACCGTCAAAGTTTACGGGGTGAAGATGACTTAAGGGTACAAATTTGTATGAGTTTCCAAAAGTCAATGTTTTGTGTAACTTCTGCTGCTATTCTAGGATTAATGCCCTACCCTGTAAATACAGAAGATTTATCTGAACAAAAGGCTAATTTAGTTTATTTAGAAAATTGGATGGAAAGATTTAAAACCTCTCGGTTATTAGAAGTGAATCAATAGGATATTTATAGGATATTTAGTAGATGTTAAATCGCTACAAAAATCTAAAATTAATTCAGCAACTTGATCCAAAAAGTGAACATGATCAAATTTGTTATTTGATGTTTGGTTATGAATTTCCTTGGGATATTACTAAATCTTTAGAAGTTGCTTTAATGCGAACGTATTGTATTCCTAGTATTTCCAAACTGCTGAATAAAACAGGGGAATTTATTCATCGTCCCCAAAAACGCTATGACGATACATCTATAATCATTACAGAAATTCTTAAATGGGGTTATGATAGCCAGAGAGGTGCAGCAGCTTTACAAAAAATGAACTCCATTCATCGGCGTTTTCAAATCGCAAATTCTGATTTTTTGTATGTACTTTCAACATTTATTTATGAACCAATTCGCTGGAATCAACGTTTTGGTTGGCGGTTAATGTGCGAAAATGAGAGACTAGGAAATTTTTATTTTTGGTGCGAAGTTGGTAAACGCATGGATATCAAAAATATCCCTGACAACTATACAGAATTTGAACAATATAATTTGGAATATGAAAAAACCAACTTTGTATATTCTGAAGATAACAGAAAAGTGGGTGAAGCAACCCGTGACTTATTTATTAGTTGGTTTCCAAAATGGATGTCAAAACCCTTAAAACCGATAACTTACACATTTCTAGACAACCAGATATTAGATGCTTTTGGATTTGAACATCCTGCACCAATATTACGTCAAACAGTAGAAAGCATCCTCAAAACCAGAGCAAAACTTTTAAAATTCTTCCCTGCGAAAAATCAATCTGCATTTTTCACTGATCATCCCACCCATACCTATCCTCAAGGTTATAAAATCTCCAACTTAGGGCCATAAAAAACCAAACATCCTCTCCCATCATACCTCTTAACTCTGCGTCCTCTGCGCCTCTGTGGTTCATTTATTCTAACTTTATAAAAATATTTTATGACAACTACAAAACGACAAATATCTAATTTTTTCAACTTCTCCAAATCCAATCTATCACAAAAATTCATGTTGATAGGTTTAGCAATTACCTTATTATTTATTTTCCTAGCCTTATTTGCACCAGTTTTACAAAGTTGGGGATGGTTACAAAATCCCAAAGACTTTTTAAGTAATCCTATTCACAACCCACCTTCTCCTAAATATTGGTTTGGTACAAGTCGTTTGGGTTATGATGTCTTTTCCAGAACAATTTTTGGCGCACAAGCAGCTTTACAAGTAGTTTTTTTAGCTACTGGATTAAGTATGATTGTGGGTGTACCCTTGGGAATGGTAAGTGGTTATTTAGGAGGAAAACTAGATAAAACTTTGTTATTTCTGATGGATAGTATTTACACCTTACCCGGTTTACTACTATCTGTAACTTTAGCTTTTGTGGTAGGGAGAGGAATTTTAAACGCAGCGATCGCAATTAGTATAGCCTACATTCCTCAATATTATCGTGTTGTCCGTAATCACACTGTTAGCGTCAAAACTGAAGTTTACATCGAAGCAGCACAAGCGATGGGTGCTTCCACTTGGATTGTATTATCACGGTATCTATTTTTCAATGTTATTCAAAGTGTTCCCGTTCTCTTTACACTCAACGCCGCAGATGCCATATTAGTTTTAGGTGGTTTAGGTTTTTTGGGTTTAGGATTACCCGAAGATGTCCCAGAATGGGGTTATGATTTGAAACAAGCTCTGGAAGCTTTACCCACAGGTATTTGGTGGACTACACTTTTTCCAGGTTTAACAATGACAACTATGGTGGTAGGGTTATCACTACTTGGTGAAGGGTTGAATGAGTTTGTCAATCCTCGTCTGAGAAGAGAGAATAGGTGATTAGTGAACAGTGAACAGTGAACAGTGAACAGTGAACAGTGAATAGCAACAACTGAAAACTGAAAACTGATAACTGAAAACTGATAACTGATAACTGATAACTGAAAATTGAGAGATTGTTGTGAACGATAAATTTACTTTAATTGCTGCTGCAACTGGTGGTTTAATGCTTTCTGTAGCTTTATCTAGTGTTTTAAACGGTACACCAGTGACTAACTTACGAAATCATAATTTGAGTACAAATCAAGTTAATCATCTACAAATGGTTGGGAAGAAAACCTATGTTGGAAAACATCAAGGTTAGTTTTTACTAGAATTTTAATTGAATGCAGATATACCCAGATATACGCGGATAATAAATAGATGTATATGACTCAAGTACATACCGCTATATCCTGTTTATTTTTACGTTATCTTCTATTTTGGAGTTACATTTGCAAACTGCAAGGTTTCCTCAACTTCTTCAACTTTGATAAAAATGTCTTCGGTAAATTCTTCTGGGTATAAGAAATAGTGTAAATACCATCCTGGTAAAGTTTTACCCAGTAGATAATAATAATCTAATCCTACTAAATTACTTATCCACCAGAAGCAATGATATACATAATTTGGTGAGAATAATTCAATTACCTTTGTATTTGGTTGACAAAAGACTAGGTTAGTTAATCCGCTTCCGTGGGGAGAAATAATAATTTCTGCTTGGAAAAATAATAATGCTTGCTCTGCAACTGTCATTGATTCTAAAATTACAGTTTCAAAACCATATCTTTTCAGGAGGTTGGTAATTTCATTTTCGTTGATAACTCTCCGACTGTGAGCTAATTTACGAGTGATATAAATTCTTCTTTGCGGTTTTTGAGAGTCACTATTTTCTAGTATTTCCTGATTTAAAAACTGTCGTTGTAAAAACTTATAAGTCCATTTTGGCATCCATGCTACACAACCAGGAAAAGAAGGTACAATTAATTCTGTAGCTTGCAAATGTTGGATATCACTAATATTGATTTGTTTATGCTCTGGTATTTGTAATTTGGCTAAGGTTTCTTGTTGAAATGGTAATTTATTTTCAACCACAAAATAGTCAATATCTGTAAAATCATAATTACTAATTCTTAATAACTCCCATCTGGGTAAAACGTCTAACATCCAATGAAAATAAACGTGGTTTGTTAATCCTACTAAAATCGCCACTTTACCATCAATAAAGTCAAGAGGGGGTAATTTCTGTTTTGATAAAATCGGATGTTGACTAGGGTGTTGATCAGGATGGTTAGGACTTAATATAGGAAAATAAGGAGAAAGATCACCAATAAAGTGAGACTCTTCCGTCATGATAGCAGATTCAGTTTGATTGTCATTTAACCAAAATCTACCTTGGGGAATATTAACTACATAGGATAAAGGTAATTTAACTAAGTTACCAAACCTAAAACTATAATGTATTTCTGGATTGATTGATTTTGGATATGTTAATTCAACATCTATTTCTGGATAAACTTGGATATAATTATCTGTACTAAATAAGTTATTGATATTTAACCACTCTTGAGTTGATTCATAAAAATTCCTTGGAGTTTTGACTAAGGGATTTTCATTTGTATCAAATTTACCTAGTTCTGATAAATTATTTAATAACTCCTCTACTAAGTCTGTAGCGGATGAATTCATTTTGATCGCTTGGAGGAAATGATTTCTAGCTGCTTGGGGTTGATCATTATTTCCCAGCATAAATCCTAAATAGGCTATAAGTAGGGGAGATTCAGGTTCTATTTCTAACTGTTTCTGGAAAGTATTAACTGCTTCTGAAAACTGACAATTTCTAAATAATGCAATCCCTAAAGAAGAATATGCTTCTGTTAAATGGGAATCTATTTCTAAAGCTTTTTTAAAATTCGCAATCGCTTGTTGATGATCTTCTAATTGTAACCAGCACTTACCTAGTAAAAGATAAAAGTTTTCATTTTCATCTTCTATGTTCAAACTTTCTAAAATATCAATTGCTGGTTGAGCTTGATTTTGCTCTAGCAATAATTTACTCATCTCTAAACCAATGGATAGGTTATGAGATTGATTTTTAAAAATTTGATCAAGTAGCTGTAAAGAAATATCTGGATAAATATTTAAAATGAGTTTATGTATCAATAAATATATTTCATTAACTACCAACTGTTCATTATTCAAAACTTTAATTAGTTGAATACCATCATTAGTAATTGGTTTTAATTGAGGAAGTGAGTTTTCAGAAATATTGATTAAAGCATGACAAAAATGAGGTTGTAATTGAATAGCTGCTTGGAGATAATTAATTGCTGTGGCAAAGTCACCTTGTTGTAAATAAACAAACCCTAAATCACTATAAGCAGGTGCATAGTCATCTTGATGTTCAACAGTTTTTAAAAAATAATCCTTGGCAAATTCCCATTCTTGATTATAGGCATAACATAAACCTAATTGATAATAATGTAAATAATTTTCTTCTAAAGCCAGAGCTTGTTGATAATTTTCAATAGCAGTGTTCAATTCACCTAACTTATAGCATACATCGGCTTGCTGAATATATGCTTCTAAATAATCCGGTTGAATTTTAACCACATTTTGCCAACAGGAAATAGCGGTGTCTAAATCACCTTGATTAGCGATAGTATGACCTAATTGATAATAAATATCAGCCTGATTATCATCCCATTCTAAAATTGCTATATAAATTTTTTGAGCTATGTTAAATTTCTGAATATCTAAATATTTTTGAGCTTGATTTGTGAGAAAATCAATAAACTCAATTAAGGGAGAATTTGTACTTTCTAATTCTGTATTTGTAAAAGTTAACAACCATGTCTGATGGCCTTGCTCTTCATTACCCTGTAAGAACCAACACAAACCCAAATACCAATGTAAATAAATATTTGTAGGTGCTAAGTCTAGACATTTTTCATAAAGGTTAATAGCAATGATAAAATCTTCTTGTTGTAAGTAAGTTTCTGCTTGTTTTTGTAGTGCTTGGATATCCATACAATTCAATCTTGATTGGTCTAAAAAGTCAATTTACATTTCCAGTGCTGATCCTGACTTATCAGCTTAATTTGACTGTGTTGATAATTACTACTGTCAATATTATGACCTAGGTGTAAATTTTTGACAAAAACTACTAGAATATAGTAATTCGATTTGAGTTATGTTCGCGTAGCGTGGCGTTAGCCATATTTTTCGTGGAGTCAGGGAACAGGAAACAGGGAACAGGGCAGAATAATTTACGTATATACTGAATTCTGTTCAAAAATAAAATAGGAGTCTTATATTTGATCTTTGAAAAGACACATAGGGTGTGTAAATTCCTATGAGGGGGTGAGGGGATGAGGGGATGACATTTTTTACCTATTCCCAATCACCAATCACCAATCACCTTTAGTAATTCGTAATTCGTAATTCGTAATTCGTAATTCGTAATTAAGAAATTTACCCAGTCACCAATCACCAATCACCATTTACAAATGAATAATGTTATCGGTATTGATTTAGGAGGAACAGCAATTAAGCTAGGAAGATTTACAGCAGATGGAAAATGCTTACAATCCATCACTGTAGATACTCCTCAACCACCAACACCAGAAGCTGTATTATTAACAATAGTTGAAGCGATCGCCCAAGTAGATCCAGACAATCAAAGTGTTGCTATCGGTGTAGGAACTCCAGGGCCTGCTGATGCTGCGGGAAGAGTTGCTAAAGTTGCGATTAATTTGGCCGGGTGGCATGATGTACCATTAGCTGATTGGTTGGAAGCGAAAACAGGTAAACCCACAATTCTCGCTAATGACGCTAACTGTGCAGGTTTAGGAGAAGCGTGGTTAGGATCTGGCCGTAATTTTCAAGATTTAATTTTGTTAACTTTGGGAACTGGGGTCGGTGGTGCAATTATTCTAGATGGTAAATTATTTGTAGGCCGTCACGGTGCAGCTGGGGAGTTAGGTTTAATCACTTTAAATCCTGACGGTCCAATGTGCAATAGTGGCAATTCTGGTTCTTTAGAACAGTATGCTTGTATATCCGCTATTCGTCGTCGTACAGGAAAAGAACCAATAGAATTGGGTAAACTTGCCCAAAATGGCGATATTCAAGCATTGAAATTTTGGCAAGAATATGGTCGCGATTTAGGGATTGGTCTCACCAGTTTAATATATATACTCACACCCCAAGCAATAATTATCGGTGGTGGTGTTAGTGCTAGTTTTGAATATTTTTTATCATCAATGCAAGCAGAAATAGAAAAGCGAGTTTTACCTACATCTAGTGTAGATTTACAAATTCTACCAGCAAAATTGGGTAATTCAGCGGGTATGGTAGGTGCTGCTAAGTTGGCATTTACGGTTATAAATTAACAGTTAACAGTTATTGGTTATCTCCCCACCTTCCCACCACCCTACAATTGATTTGATTAAGAAACCTGCACTGGTTTAGGTGTACTGGGAGCGTGGTGAGTGCGAGATATAGCAGCTTGCATAAGTCCTTGAAATAATGGATGGGGTGTATTAGGACGAGATTGAAATTCTGGGTGAAATTGACAAGCTATAAAAAATGGATGGTTGGGGTATTCGACTATTTCCACTAAACGTCCATCGGGTGAAGTTCCACTGACAACATAACCGGAGTCTAATAAAGCTTGACGATAGAAGTTGTTGAACTCGTAGCGATGACGATGGCGTTCATATATTATATCTTCTTGATAAAGATTGTGGGCTAATGTCCCTGGTTGAATGCTACAAGGATAAAGTCCCAAACGCATCGTTCCACCTAAATCTACTACGTCTTGTTGTTCTGGTAAGAGGTTAATTACAGGATGTTCTGTATATGGGTCAACTTCAGCACTGTTTGCAGTATCTAAACCTTTGACATTTCTGGCCCATTCAATGACGGAACATTGCATTCCCAAGCATAAACCTAAAAAGGGTATTTGGCGATCGCGTGCATATTTAATGGCATTTATTTTCCCATCTATTCCTCGACTACCGAAACCACCGGGAACAATAATACCATCAACACCAGAAAGATAATTATCTGCGGGTTCGTTTTCCAAGAGTTCGGAGTTTACCCATCGTATGCGTAAGTCACCATAGGTAGAAATTGCTGCATGACGTAAGGATTCAACAACGGAGAGATAGGCATCACTTAAACGTACATATTTACCAACAATAGCTATTTCTACACTGTATTTAGGACTATACATTCGTTCTACCATATTAGCCCATTGGGTTAAATCAGGTTGACGCTGTTCCATTTGCAGCAAGTCTAGGGTTTGTTGTGCTAGTCCTTCCCGTTCTAGAATCAGGGGTACTTCGTAGATACTACTAGCATCTTGGGCAGTGATCACACATTTTACGGGAACATCACAAAATTCTGATAATTTCCGTTTTAAACCTACTGGGATCGGGCGATCGCTACGACAGACTAAAATATCTGGTTGAATACCAATGGAACGGAGTTCTTTAACTGAGTGCTGGGTGGGTTTAGTTTTCATTTCCCCAGCGGAGGCGATCCAAGGTAATAAAGTAACGTGCATATAGAGGACATTTTGCCTACCTACCTCTTTTCGCAATTGACGGATAGCTTCTAAAAAAGGTAGAGATTCTATATCACCAACTGTTCCACCAATTTCTGTAATTACTGCTGCTGGATTAGATTCTTTGGCAACTCTGAGAATACGATCTTTAATTTCGTTGGTGATGTGGGGAATTACCTGTACTGTACCACCATTATAGTCTCCACGACGTTCTTTATTAATCACGGACTGGTAAATCAAACCAGTAGTCACACTATTTAATCTGGACATTGAAGTATCAGTAAACCTCTCATAATGTCCCAAATCTAAATCTGTTTCTGCACCATCTTGAGTCACAAACACTTCACCATGTTGGAAGGGACTCATTGTACCTGGATCAACATTAATATAAGGATCAAGTTTGAGAATAGATACAGAGTAATCCCTCGATTTTAGCAACCTACCCAGACTAGCTGCTACAATGCCCTTACCAATACTGGAAACTACGCCTCCAGTTACAAAGATAAACTTAGTCATAGTATTTTCAATTTCTAGCAACTTCTAAAAATACATCCCATCTGATCAAGGAGAGTTTGTACACCTAAAGGTTAAAAATGAAGAATGATGCTTACTTTTTGGAACGATCGGCATATTTTCCACCGATGTATTATCCTCTTTTTTGTGTAAGAATTCAGAACTCACAATCCACAATTTGCAATCAACAATCCTTGCAGGTACGGTGTTGATAATTTGCACAAAATCTCAAGGATGGAAATTTTTGAGATCCCCAGGACTACCATTGTAAAGCAAAATGGTGTTAGCCATAAAGCCTTTTTACTGCAAGAAACTCCCTTGTGTCTGTATTTCTAGGTTGCTCCTGAGTTGTGGATTCATATCTTTATTTTTCATGCTTCATTCTTGATTCTGATATTGTTTATTGTCTCACAGCCACTATCTTGAAATCTTCTGTGTTTTACCGTGAAAAAAATTGCTGCTTTAGTATTATTTAACTGTCTGTTTACCTCCTCTGTAGCTTTAGCCGAAACATCACTCCTAGTAGTTTTTCCCCCCAGAAACTACCAAACCAGTACAGAAAAAATTTTTTTTATCGGTACAGCACCCCCTGGAGGTAAAGTATTCATCAATGATCAGCCAGTTAAGCGTAGTGAGGCAGGTCACTTTTCTCCCAGTCTCCCGCTAAAGTTAGGTAAGAATGTATTTAAGATCCGTTACCAAAATCAGGAACGAGAGATTCAGGTAACAAGGCTTTCTACTCAACTAGAGTTGCCAAAAACTTTAGGGTTTGTCAAAGATTCTTTGACTCCTAATGCTGATATGGCTAGACTACCGGGAGAATTAATTTGTTTTAGTGCAATAGCACCTCCTAGAGCTATTGTTTCTGTTAAACTAGCTAACCAGACTATTCCCTTATCATTACAACCATTACAGGCAAACTTACCTGGTAATTCCAGTGTACTAACGGGACTAAATCAACCCACTGCTTCTAGTCCTAACAAATATCAAGGGTGTACAACAGTGGCCAATGCTGCTAATTTGGGACAACCTCAATTTAGTTTGAAATTAAGGGGTAAAACTGTTACTCAATCTAGTAATGGTAGTATCAAAATTCTTGCACCTACAAAATTACAAGTAGTTGAAGTTACTTCAGATTCTGGAGTAGCTCGTACAGGCCCTAGCACAACTTATTCTCGATTGACACCGCTACCACGGGGTACTAGGGCAACAGTAACTGGTAGGGATGGGGATTGGTTACGTTTGGATTATGGGGGTTGGATTAATAGTAGAGAGACAAGAATTATACCAAATTCTGTACCACCAAAAACAGTCATCCGTAGTATTGGGTATCGCCGTTTAGCTGGTGAGACAGAAATACGCTTTCCGTTACAAACACCTGTACCTGTGACTGTGGAACAGGGCGATCGCACTTTTTCCTTAACTCTTCATAATACCACTGCTCAGACAGATACAATTCGGTTGGATGATGATCCCCTGATTTCTCGCCTAGATTGGCAACAAGCGACTCCTGATCAGATTAAATATACTTTTAACCTCAAAAACCACCAACAGTGGGGATATAAGCTCCGATACGACAGAACAACTTTGGTGTTAACTCTGCGTCATCCACCTAATATTAACAACAGAAAAAGCTTACCTTTATCTGGTATCAAAATTTTACTTGATCCTGGCCACGGTGGTAAAGAAAAAGGTGCTATTGGGCCGACAGGATATCCAGAAAAGGATGTAAATTTGATTGTTTCCAAATTACTACGGGATGAGTTGGTAAAAAAAGGTGCAACGGTAGTGATGACAAGGGAAGATGATCGAGATGTTTCTTTAGTGGAACGTCAGCAAATGATTAGTAGAGAAGAACCGGCGATCGCTATTTCTATTCATTACAATGCTTTACCTGGTGATGGTGATGCGGAAAATACTAGGGGTTTTGGTACTTTTTGGTATCATCCCCAAGCGCATAACCTAGCAATATTTTTACAAAATTATGTGGTTGAGAAACTTCGTAAACCTTACTATGGTGTATTTTGGAACAATTTAGCTCTAACTCGTCCCTCTGCTGCTCCTGCGGTATTATTAGAATTGGGTTTTATGATTAATCCCCAGGAGTTTGAGGAGATTGTTGATCCTCAAGAACAAAGGAAAATGGCTAGGACTTTAGCTGATGGGGTGACTGAGTGGTTTAGGGTTGTTCGTTAATTTCCAATTTGGGACAGGACTTACGCAAAACTTACTCCAAATACTGTCATTACCACGAAAGGAAGCAATCTCAAACCCCAACATTTTGTTAAAATGCGTAAGTCTTATAGAATCTGATTAGTAAAAAAGTTAAAAACCAGAATGCCACAACTTGTAATTAAACAAGTAAAAGTCAATGCCATACCAGAGACTCGAAAACGGAAATTTTCCTGTGTCTGACTCACACCATAGGCGTGTAAAATCCTACCAAGCACAAGTCCTGAACCTAGAATATGTAAAACTATAGGGAAAGTACCTTGAAATTCAACAAATCCTAAGAGTAGGAGACAAAGAGGTACATACTCAGAAAAATTTGAGTGAACACGCATTGCTCGAATGATTGTGGAATTGCCACTATCACCAATACCAATTTTTAACGATCGTCTCAAACCTATTATACGGATACTGAGGATAAAAAAAAGGATTCCTAATAAAGCAGCATATATTGGAACTATATTCATATCGTTCTCCGCTATATCTATATTTAATTTAAAGTAATCTGCAAAAGTATAGGATTGGTTAAGATTAATGACATTTATTTTCCCCATTCTCACCCCTAAATATTAATTATTCAGATAGGATGACAAGTTTTTAAAAACAAATCAACTCATACCGAACACTCAAAAATAACTTTTACCTTTGCGCTCTTTGCGTCCTTTGCGGTTAAATCATATTCAACTTTGCGGTAATTTCAAGATTCCCCAACAATCAATTTACACATCATTTGCTTTCTTCCTATTTAATCATGACTTTTTAAAATGTAAAAGTGGCATGGTAAATAAACCCCAAGCTAAACCGGTTATTAAACCAAAAGGAGTGACAATGTAATTATTAAAATCCCACAATTCAAAAATTTGTGCCGCTAATTCCAAAGGATAAGCCATCATCAATACACTAGCAAAAGCTGCCCCAATCCAACCATATTGAGATAACCAAAATCTGCCTTTTCCATTAGTTAAAGCACACAAAATTCTAGTAATTAATAAACCTGTAACTGTACCATAACACCGCATACAGACTGCCATAATGTGAGGTGATGCTAACTCCAAACCCATAGTAGGTTGTGGACAAACATGATTACCCATAAAGTAAATTATATCCGCAATTCCTGGAAGTAAAAATATACCAGATGCAGCCAGGAAAGGAGCGATAGGGGGACCAAATACCATTCCTGTTAATAGGAAATCAGCGAAAAAACTTACCCAATTATTTTTTTTAACTTCTACATCTCGAAATAAAATTGTCCGTTGCATTTTTGATATATTTCCTCTGCTTCTGTAATAGTTGGTTTATTAAATGAATATGATAGGATAGACAACAGGTAATAATTCAGAAGTCAGGATTTAGAAGACAGAATATTTAATCAAACCGTAGATAATCACAATCGTGATTTTGGATTTAACCGTTAAACAACTGATAACTGAATCCTGAACTTTGAACACTGAAAACAATCCTAAAAATGATTATAAATCATTATCTGGATCAATACCCATTGCTCGTAAACGTTCAGCTAATTGTGCAGCTTTAAGTTCTGCTTGTTCAGCACGTTGTTGTTGTTGTTCAGCCTTTAATCTTTGTAATTCAGCTTCTTCCTTACCTACCAGTAATAAATTACCATCTAAATCCCACCAACGTAACCAAAGTTGTTCAGGATTATTCAAGTAAGTTCCTTGCCATAGTCCTAATTCTACACCTAAAGGTAAAATCGGATAATGTCCACGTTCGTTAGGCTGCATTTTTCGATAAGAAAAGTCTTCCAAATGATAAACTTCTAATTTATCGTTATTAACTTCATAAATAGCATAATAAGGAGGGCGGATAATTCGTTCATATACCCAGAATTTACCAGGTTTTTCACCTGCTTTTAAACCAGTTAGAGGTGTTTTATCTCTTTCTTCATCACCATTACCACTAGCTAATTCTATGACAATTAATGGGGGTATATATTCTCGCCATAATACATAAGAACGACGAATTTTACCATCTAATCTGGGTGGAACATCAGGTACATAAAACCAATCTGGTGCGACTGTACCTTTTTCTGGTGGTTCAGTTTCTCGCCAATAAATTCCACAATCTTGACCTATACAAAATTGTCCATCGGGATGTACTTTTTGTAAAGTTTTAATTATTGAATCTGTGATGATTATGCTTTGGGGATGTTCTTGAAAGTTTTTTACAAATGTACCGTCAGACTCGGGGAGTTGAGTATGATCAGGAAACTGTGGAGGTATGGAAATATCAGCCAGGGTTTCACTCATACTATGTCAAGGATTACTGTTATTGAGTTAGTATAACAAATTTATTTTCTCTCCACGACTTTGCTAGGAGTTACGTAAAAGCTTTATATTTATTCACTTTTCATTTATAAACACAGGACTTACGCAAAATATAGTTCAAATGCTGTCATTGCGACGTAAGGAAGCAATCTCAAATCCCGATATTTCATTAAAATTAGTAAGTCTTCAAACAACATCTATCCATTTTTTACATGATTTTGCTAAAATCAACATGACTATTTTTAAGGATCATAAATAATTGGATGCTTTATAAGCAAAATAATTGAGAAAATGGAGAGATTAAATGTGTGTTATAATTAATAATATAGTTATTGAAATAGGATAAAAATTCCAGCAAACACGGGAGCATCCCAAATGTGTAAGTTGATTTTTTGTTTCAGTTCAAGACGTGAAATGAACGAACCACGTTAGCGAAGCTTTCCGTCAGGATAGGAACGAAGGAAGCGAAGATAAGAAGGAAGAAGAGAGTTTTTGGTGTTGCTGCCGTTATTTTTGCAAAATTGGGATGCTCCCGCAAACACGATATGAGTTTTGATAATGTTTGTAAATTATTAGCTGAAAAATATCCTCTTGATTTTGCTGTTTGGTTACTTCTTGAACAACCGAAAAAAATCAAAGTTTTAAAAACCGAATTAAGTATAGAACCAATACGCGCTGATTTTGTAACTTTCTTACAAACAGAAAACCGGATTTTACATCTTGAATTTCAAACCAAAGCAACTTCTCAACCTCCGATTCCTTTCCGGATGTTAGATTATTCAGTGAGATTAACCCGTCAATATCAAGTTCCTATCACTCAAGTAGTGATTTTCTTACAAGCAACAGTGGATGAAATTGCTTTTACCGAAACCTACATCAATGAAACCACACATCATCGTTATCGCGTAATTAGAATGTGGGAGCAAGAACCAGAATTATTTTTGCATACTTTGGCATTATTACCATTAGCACCATTAACCAAGACAAATTCACCGTCAGGTTTATTATCCCAAGTTTCCCGAAATCTTGATAAAATTACAGATAGGGCAACTAAACAGGATATTGCAGCTTACACTGAGATTTTAGCAGGTCTGCGATTTAAAAAAGATTTTATTCGCCAATTGTTAAGCGAGGATATTATGAAAGAGTCAGTTATTTATCAGGACATTTTCCAACAAGGAGAACTCAAGGGAGAACTTAAGGGAGAACTTAAGGGAGAACTAAAAGGAGAAATTAAGTTTTGTTTGCGGTTACTTCAGCAACGGTTTGGAGAACTTGATACAGAAATAATAACTAGAGTCAAAAATTTACCTGTGGAACAATTAGAGAATTTAGGTGCAGCTTTGTTTAATATTTCTGAAGTTGGTGATTTAGTAACTTGGTTAAATCAACAAGAAAATGAAAACGAATAATTTCCAGTGTTGGGGTTTGCAACCCAACCTACTTTCCAGGAATACATTTTACTAATAATAGTATACTCTCTGGGTTCTATAGGACTCTGTGTGAGACCAATAAATACAAAATTTTCCTGTTAATTTGTGTAATTATTCTATAAAACCTAACTTAATATCATTGCTGGAAATACCTCTATTTATTAATTCCTTAGTAATTCCAGATTCTATACCATCATATTCAATAATTACTTTTCCGTTGCTAATAATTACATAAATTAAGTTACCTCGTACACGCCGTGATTTATCCCAACCAACTTGCATTAAAGCATAATGATCTCGTGTTTCATCAAAAATAACATCTAACCGAATTTTGCCATGAGATGGTTTTAATCTGGAGTATTCACTAATTACTTCTTTGATGATTTCTCTATAGGTGGTGATGGTATCCATTTGCTAATTGCCTTTTTATTTAAGTCTACAATTATCAACTTTAAAGATAGATCATCTATTACCAATTTACCAATTGGTTCATTAAAAATCTCGCTGTAAGTGCTTTGAGAAATAGCAAGATATAGGTCACGTTCTGGATCTACTTGATGAAGTAATAAACGATACAAAATATATTGACCAATTGCTTGCTCTAAATCAGTTACTTGAGATTGACTACGAAATGGTTTAATTTCAATAGCTATTTGTTTATTTTCCTGTTTAACTCCGATAAAATTACTTGCACCCAAGTCTACAAATAAAAAACGCTCACCGTAGGAAATAACAAAAGGATCATCTGTAATTTCCCAACCATCTTTGATAATTGCTTCTTTGACAATTTCATGAATTGTATCTTTTGCTGGCACTTTATCTTTCTATATTTTCAATAATCAAAAAGTAAGTATTCAGCAGTCAGTAATCAGTAATCAGTTGGCTGAATGCTTACATCGAAAATTACATTGCTGGCGGGCAATATGCCCGCACTACAAACTTTAAAACATTTACTTTGTAATGTATAGGTAATTAACCTACATTAGCAACATAAGGACTTGTCAATTTATCTAACTGTTGAATCAACAAACTTAAAAACAGTCCCACATCTGTCACCACACCTACAGATTCAATCGAACCGCGATCGCTCAATTTTGTCACCACCGCTGGGTTAATATCTACACATACCATCTTCACACCGGCGGGTGTCATATTACCTACCCCGATGGAGTGTAACATCGAAGACAGCATTAATACCATATCTGCTCCATGAACAAGTTTAGCGTATTCTTGCTGTGCTAAAATCATGTTGGGTTGGGTATCTGGTAAAGGTCCATCATCACGGATAGAACCTGCTAGGGAGAAGGGAATATTATTTTTCACACATTCATACATCACCCCACCATTGACTGCTCCTGCTTCCACAGCATTAGCAATGCTACCAAAACGACGGATAGTATTAATCACCTTCAAATGATGACGGTGGCCACCATGTACAGCGACACCACGCTTCATATCCACACCCAAAGATGTTCCTAAGATATTCTGCTCAATGTCATGGACGGCGATCGCATTTCCCCCTAAAAGAGCTTGGATGTAACCTTCTCTAATTAATCTGGCTAAATGCTCACCACCACCTGTATGTATTACCACAGGGCCAGCAGTGACAACTACTTTACCACCACTATCCTTGATTTTACGCATTTCCCAGGCGACTTGTTCAACTACCAATTCCACCCGTCTTTCACTGGAAACACCAGCAGACATAAAGCTAAATTCCTGGGTGTTACGTTGTTCGCGGGATTCGGTTTTACGAACTGTGCGGATACCTTGAACGTCTACTAGTGCTGACTCACCGATTTCTAAATCCCGTACTAATTTACACCTAGCAACTAAACCATCACTTGTTTGGGAAATAGCGATCGCTGCATCCATGCGTTGATTTTGTACTTTTAGCCATTTTCCATTTACCCGAATCTCAGTAGGATAAATTGTACTCACATAAAAATCATCAGGAGCTACACCCGCTTGTACTATGGGTTCTAATTTCGCATCTCTCTCATCTTGGGGTAAGTCCACCGCACCCAAATCAATCAACTGAGATATGATCTCTTCCATGACTTCATGAGATGGTGCTGTTACTCTCACTTCCGCTGCTGAGGTACTTTGACGTTGTTCACCCAAGTTGAATTTGAGAACCTGGAAACTTCCCCCCATTTCCACAATGGAATCTAAAGCACGGTTGATTAAACCAGCATCCAAAAGATGTCCTTCTAATCTAATTACCCTACTTTCAACTTGAGTAGTGGCGTGTAATTCTTCCCTGACAGGTTCTGTCACCCGTAAAGTTAAACATTTAGCTGCACCACCAGCTTTCAAAAATTCTGTTAAAGGAGTTTCAATCACTTGAAACCCAACTTCAGCTAACCGTGATTTTAAACTTTCACTAGCTTTGTTCATAATCACGATGTGTTCAATATTCACCGCATTACAAGCAAAGTTGACTGCGTCCGCTTCCTGAATAGCAATACGCTTTTCTGGTGCAACCCGCATTTCAATTACCCGGTTAGAGTAGGAGTCGAACGCACCAGGGTAATACAACAAATAGCCATTAGCAAGGGGACAGAAACAGGTATCAAGATGGTAAAATCTCTCATCCATCAACCGCAGAGAAATCACCTCAATATCTAGCCATTTCGCTAAATAGGGGTGAGAATCTAACTCAGAACGGAAACCATACCCCGCCCATAACCATCTTCCTTCCCGATCTAACAGTGCATCACCTGCACCTTCAAAGGGTAATTCTTTAGGAAGAGTGTCAACATGATAACCATTATTTTCAAACCACTGTTGAAAATACGGTTCTTCACCTTGACGTTCTTTATGTAAAAAACGACTGAGAACGACATTTTCTCCTAACACCAAACCCGCATTAGCACTGAATACCATATCAGGCCAACCTGGCTGGGGTTTGACTAAATCTACAATGGCGTGTTCTTTGATAACATTGTATAATTTATTCCATTGTTCTACAGCGCGATCGCGGGAAGATTTGTGAATATTTCCTTCCATCCAAGGATTAATCACATAATCTACATCGTAATGATCAGGAGCGCACATTAAAAAGCGAATTTGGGAAACCATAAAAATTTTTCTTCTTTTTTCAGTAATCTCTGTTTGATACAAAACTTGGGTGTTTTTAGTCTGTCAAATCTGCTACTTAATTCCTACTTTTTATTTTTAGTAGGCTTGAACAGGATGAGGATATGGTACTTATCAATGCAAGATTGAAAGCGAAAATGTTTGAGAAATTTTATCTTTGTGATTTTTCAATGTTGTTTTGAAACATCTATAGAAATAGGGTTGCTTATCATATCACTAAATATTGTGATCAGAAATTAATAAATTGTTAAAACTTTAGATAATTTAGTATAAAAATAGATTTTTGCTTTAGTGGTATGTAATTTAAATGCATCAGTAAAGTCTGTAAATTATTAAGCTCCCATCTGAATATCGTCAGGTTGCAGATTTTTCTATAGCTTAAACATAGAGTGTAGAATCAGAAATTTTGGAAATAGTAATTAGGACAAATACTGATTCACAAATTATTGAAGAGTTAAACATTCAAACTCTTTTGTTTCTTGAACTAAACAAAGAATCAGTTTATAATTACCAGAGACGAAACACTGAGCTTCACCTTTACTAGCAGTTAAATAAACTCCAATATCTTCATGAGGAATTAATCCTAGTTATTCTATTTTCATCCATTCCTGAGAAATGAACTTGACATAAATAACTTGTAACTGTTGCCAAATTTGAGCTACAATCTGACTACCCTAGTCTTTATTCTCTAAACGTTTAGATACTCGTAAAACTTGATCTAATAATTCTTCCGAAACGATTATTTCTACAGATGACAACTCTAAAAAACCAACTGCTTCCAATATCAGGTTTAGCACTCATGTTTTTATTTAATTCCATCTAAAAAATACTTTTTTTACAAATCTTTTATACAAATGACCTACTTTTTCTCTTAGTTATCAGAAATCGTAAAAAATCAGTATTAGCTAAATATAGGACTCCTATTTGATTTTTGTAGGACTTACGCAAAATATCTCTCAAAACCTCTTATCTTCGTGTCCTTTGCGTCCTTCGTGGTTCATTCTTCCGTAACTTCTGCGTAAGTCCTATTTTGAACAGAACTCAGTATATACGTAAATTCTTCTTCCCTATTCCCTGTTCCTTGATCCTTCCTGTTCCCTGACTCCACGAAAAATATGGCTAACGCCACGCTACGCGAACATAAATCAAATCGGATCACTACTAATTGCTGACGATCGCTCTCCCAATATCTCACTACGTTAACTTCACAAGAGCGATCGCTTTTCCAAATATCTTTATTTCCTATCTCTTCATTTTCTCAATTTTAAATTGGATACATAACACCTGATTTTTGTCAACCACTATTCACCACCCAGCAAATAGCATGATTAAAATTTTGGTCATCTGACACGTTAAGTAATTTTTACTTTTGTAAACTTATATATTATAAATTGGCCTCTAATTTTTAAAACTCTGATTTCACAAGGGTTTGAAAATCTGCTCTATGGACAAAATTGAAAAATGAATACAAAAAACCCAAGTTACCAAATTACATAAATCATACCAAATCGCTGAAAGTATTGCAATACCGTTTATAAATAGAAATTTTTCTCAATTAATTATTAAATAAATATAAAGAGAATTTTTTGAAAGTTAGATTCTTCTAAACTATTCTAGGATAATAATAAGTTTTAATTATTGTTATAGAACTTACACACAAACAATGAAAAAATGAACCTTTAAGAATAAGTACCTAAGCAAAATCAATTTAACATTTTCTGAACAAAAAAATCTTTATAGCTCTTACCTGTTCTCTGTTACCTGTTCCCTGTTCCCTTTTTCAGACTGGTAATTTACCATAACAACGTTAATCCTGCCGGACATTGTTTATTATCTGCTATTCTTAAAAAATCAAGGGATTACATTATTAAAAATAAAGTATAAGTTTATGACAAATGTAATTTGGCAGGTTGACTTTTATCGTCATTCTCAACAAGATAAAACAGGAAAAACAACATGGGAGTTGTTAATTTGTACCCCCACTCGTGACTTTGAATATATTACTACCTGTCCTCAATCAGAGGCTAATTCCCATTGGTTAACTGCACAATTTCAACAGTGTTGTCATGGTAACTTACCAAACCTCATCCAAGTTTTTCGACCTCAATCTTTAAGCTTAATCACAGTTGCAGCTAATAACTTAAACATAAAAGTAGAAGCTACCCGCCACACATTATCATTGAAAAAATGGTTACAAGAAAAGCGTTATCCCTTAATTATTGATCAACCACCACCAGTACCTTTACCGGAAAACCTCTGGGGTGAAAAATGGGGTTTTGTCAGTATTCCTGCTGGTGATTTAATCGCCGAATTTGCAGAACGTCCGATTCCTTGTTTACAAATACCAGAATTTCTCACACCGATTCACCTTGGTTTAGCTTCAACTGTTACCATTCCTGGTGTAGTTATTTATGGTGGTAAACTGTCTTTGTATTTAGCTAGATGGTTACAAGAAACCAAACCCGCTAGTCTAAATTACATTAGCGGTGCGCCAGATGGTTTAGTTTTAGATGCTGACTTAGCAGACAGATGGATTATAGCCACTTTTGAAGATCCAGAAGTAGCAAAGTCAGCCCAAATGTATGAACAGCGAAAAGTAACCAGCAAAGGTCTACACTTTTTATTAGTGCAACCCGATGAGTCTGGTGTAACCTATAGTGGTTTTTGGCTGTTACACGATGGAAAACACATACTGCTCTAGATTCCGCTAGATAGTATGTGTACCAATAAAATAATTAATTTATGCCTAAATTAAGCATATTGGTATTGATATCTTCCAGCTTCCGCATTTTTCAAAAAATCTTGCACTTTACTAACAACAACATAGGTTGCAAAACCCATAAAGTCATAAATTGCCTGACCAATATTCTTACCAATTTCTTTACAAGCTTCAGAAAAAACTAAACCGACAATACTGCCAAATGTAAATGTTTCCATGATCACAAATTCATAGATGTCAGAACTTATTGAACACATTATACAGCAGCAACTGATAATTACATCGGAGCAGATCAATTTTTTTGTCCTCAATATTCAGTTATAGCTAGAGCCAAGATGGTGAGGAAACCTCTACTGCCTGAATGCCTACAGCGATTTTCTCGGATTTGTTAGACTGAACACACCAGGACAATTTCAGTCACAATCCTAGCAGAAGAGATTATTCATGCTTACAAATACCTCACTTGTTTCCCATCAACTGCCCGATCTACAATACACCTCAACCACAGAACGTTTTGACGACACATGGGAAGCACCCCTAGCCACTCTTTTAGGACTAGGAAGAGCCGCAGGAGCAGATTTTGTAGAATTCTTTTTAGAACGTCGTAATTACATTAGCTGTTTAGCAGAAGAAGACATCATTACAGGTATCTCCCCTAATTTATCCACTGGTGCAGGAGTCAGAGTATTTCGCGGACAAGCCGACTGTTATGTCAGCACTAACGACCTCACATTTACAGGTTTGAAAGCTGCATTAGAAAAAGGCCTTTCAATCATGGGTTTACAATTACCCGGCCCAACAGCCTTCATCCCAGAAATCAACCTGGAACTGTTAAGAGACTACGCCAGCAAACGTGGTAAAGACGGATGGTTGCCTTTGTGTAGTTCCATTCAAGAAATGGGAGAAATTCTCTTGGATGGTACTGGACAGATTCTTCAAAAAGCCAAACACCTCCAATCTCGTCGTTCTTCCTACTTCCGGGACTGGCAAGAAGTATTAGTAGCTGGTAGTGATGGTACATTTGCTCGAGATATTCGCCTCACCCAATCTGTTGCTGTTAACATCCTCTGTGCTGATGGTGCTAACCGTACCTCCATCAGTGAACGTGTAGGTAATACCAGCGACCCCAATTTCCTCAAAACCTGGGATTATGAGCAAAGTGCTGAAAATATTGCCGAATCTGCTGGCAAGATGCTCTACGCAGATTATGTAGAATCAGGGAATTACCCAATTATCATGGCCAATCATTTTGGTGGAGTGATATTCCATGAAGCCTGTGGCCACCTATTAGAAACTACCCAAATTGAACGCAAAACCACACCATTTGCAGATAAAAAAGGTGAAAAAATCGCCCATGAAAGTTTAACAGCTTGGGATGAAGGACGTTCTGAAAATGCCTTCGGCACAATTGACATGGATGATGAAGGAATGCCAGCCCAAAGAACATTGTTAATTGAAAAAGGCGTTCTCAAAAATTTCCTAGCTGACAGAGCAGGTTCAACCCGCACAGGACACCCCAGAACAGGTAGCGGCCGTCGTCAAGATTATAAATTTGCAGCTGCCAGTCGGATGAGAAATACCTACATTGCGCCTGGAGAATATACCAACGAAGATTTATTTTCCTCCATTGATAAAGGCATTTACTGTAAAAAAATGGGTGGTGGTAGTGTTGGTGCAACCGGTCAATTTAACTTTGGTGTTGATGAAGCCTATTTAATTGAAAATGGCAAAATTACCAAACCATTAAAAGGTGCAATTTTGATTGGTGAAGCCAAAGAAATTATGAACAAAATTTCCATGTGTTCTCAAGATATCAAACTAGCACCTGGTTTTTGTGGTTCTATCAGCGGTAGTATTTACACTACAGTTGGACAACCTCATATTAAAGTTGATTCTATTACTGTTGGTGGTAGATAGATTAGAAATTTGCAATTTGGGATTTTTGAATTAATTTTCAACAATAAGATCCCCGCATTCTGATGTCAAAATCGGGGGGTCAAAAAATCACTAAGTAGGGTTGGTTGCATAAACTTGAAAATGCTACAAGTAAAGAGTTGGAAATGTTTTGATTATCAAAAAATAAAAGATTCCCAATCACCAATCACTTTTTTAGCAACCCCTAATTATTAAATTTTTGAGGTTTCCAAATGATAACTAAGATCGAAGAAATAGCTAATTACGCTCAAGAAAATGCCGCTAAACTAGGTATTAAGAAATATGATATCTATGGTTCAACTGTAGATGATACCAGTGTTCAAGTTGATAGTGGTGAACCCAAACAAGTCAAAGCTTCTAACCGTTCTGGTGTCACAGTTAGAGTTTGGAATGAACAAAATACAATGGGTGTCACCAGTACCACAGATGTAGATCCAAAAGGTTTAGAATTAGCTTTGAAAACAGCCTACGAAGCTAGTTTTTTTGGAGTCAAAGATAACGTTCCTGATTTTAGTCCAGAAGCAACAAAACCAATTGAAAATAAACCTCAAACCAAGGTAGAACAAGCACCTGTTTCTGAACTAATTGAAAAGCTATTATCAGCAGAAAAAGAATTATTAGCAACTCATCCAGCGATTACCAGTGTACCTTACAATGGATTAGCACAGAGAGATATTGATCGTTTTTATCTCAACAGTGATGGTGCTATTAGAAAAGAATCTCATTCCTTAGCTTCTCTTTATCTATATAGTAGAACAGAAGAAGAAGGAAAAAAACCACGTAGTGCAGGAGCATATAGAATTCAAGAAAGTTTAGTTGATTTAGATATTACTGGCTGTATTCAAGAAACCGCAGAGAAAAATATCAGCCATCTCAATTATGAAAAAATCACAACCGGTAAATATAAAGTGGTTTTTTCTCCTGAAGCTTTCTTGAATTTATTGGGTGCATTTTCTAACTTGTTTAATGCTCAAAATATCCTTGATAATCAAAGTTTATCGAAAGCTGATGATATTGGTAAACAAATAGCATCTCCTTTACTTTCCGTTTATGATGATGCCTTACACCATGCTAATGTTGGTGCAGAAAGTTTTGATGGTGAGGGTACTCCTACCCGTCAGATAAAATTAATTGAAAATGGCATACTGACCAATTTCCTTCATAGTGCAGGAACAGCAAAACGCCTTAATGCTCAACCTACAGGTCATGCTAGTATTGGTGCTAAGGTAGTCGTTGGCCCAAATTTCTATCACATTTTTGCTGCTGGTGTACCTGAAGAAGAATTCAGTTTAGAAACTGCGGAAAATGTGGTTTTAATTGATGATATTCATGCTCTCCATGCAGGTGTGAAATCTTTACAAGGTTCTTTTTCTTTACCTTTTGATGGTTGGTTAGTTAATAAGGGTGAGAAAGTTAGTATTGAGTCTGCAACCGTAGCTGGTGATTTTCTGGAGTTGTTAAAATCTATTGTTTATGTAGAGAAAGAACCAGAATTAACACCAGGTGGAGTTTGTCCTAGAATTTGGGTGAGTGAACTTTCTATTACTGGTGAATAATCAGTTAGCAGTTATCAGTTATCAGTTATCAGTTATCAGTTATCAGTTAGCAGTTATCGGTTAGCAGTTATCAGTTATCAGTTAGCAGTTAGCAGTTAGCAGTTAGCAGTTAGCAGTTAGCAGTTATCGGTTTTCAGTCTATCCACCCTTTGGAATTTAATTCCTGTGGGGTGGGTATCTTAGCTGACTGGGTGAAAAAAAGAGCTAAAGTTAAGACAGGGTGTAGGGTATGTTAGTAATAGCGTAAAGTACCAAATCCTTGATCATGGTGCGTTACGAACTCCGTTTTAACACACCCTACAATGCTAAATTCTAATTAAATAAAGAGGGTAAAAAACTCACAATTCCAGGGAAGATAATAATTAAAATTACTACCAATAATTGCAAAATAATAAATGGAATTACACCCTTATAAATATCCCCAGTTGTGATTTCTGGTGGAGCAACACCACGTAGATAAAATAGTGCAAAACCAAAGGGTGGAGTGAGAAAAGAAGTTTGCAAATTTGCTCCCAAGACTACACCATACCAAACTAAATCAATATTTAAGGCTTCGGCAACGGGAACAAATAAAGGTACAATAATAAAAGCAATTTCAAAGAAATCAATAAAAAAGCCTAATAGCAAAACCGTGATCATGCTGATGGCTAAAAATCCTATTTCACCACCAGGCAAGTTAGCAAGGATATCAAACATAAATTGATCTCCTTCTAATCCCCGAAATACTAAACTAAATGCAGTAGATCCTAAAAGAATAAAAATTACCATTGTGGTAATTCTCAATGTATTATTACAGACTTGATGCAGAGATGTTAAACTTAACTCTCTATTGGCCGCAGCTAGGATGATCGCACCACCACACCCCACTGCACCAGCTTCTGTAGGTGTGGCAATTCCAAAAAAGATACTTCCTAACACCAATAAAATTAAAGTAAGAGGCGGTATCATCACTTGTAAAACCCGCTTAATTAAAGCTTTACCACCAATATTTCTCACTTCTGCGGGTAAGGCTGGAGCTACATCAGGTCTAAGAAATGATACAACCAAAACATGAATAGCAAAGGCTGCTGTCATGATTAAACCGGGAATAACTGAACCAATAAACAAATCACCAACGGATATGCCCAATTGGTCAGCTAAGACTACCAATACCACACTGGGGGGAATGATTTGTCCTAACGTCCCAGAAGCAGCAATTACACCAGTTGCTAGTTGTTTGTTGTAACCATATCGGAGCATGATGGGGAGAGAAATTAAACCCATTGCGACTACAGTAGCGGCTACTACACCAGTAGTTGCGGCTAACAATGCACCTACCAATACTACAGCTAAAGCTAGTCCACCTCGTACACGCCCTAAAAGAATTCCCATTGTTTCTAATAGTTTTTCGGCAATACCAGATTTCTCTAACATTGATCCCATGAAGATGAAATAGGGAATTGCTAACAGGGTATAATTAGCCATGATGCCGAAAATCCTTTGGGGCATGGCGGTGAGGAACAAAGGATCAAAGACATCTAATGTCACCCCAATAATGGCAAAAATAATGGCTACACCACCCAGGGAAAAAGCGACAGGATAACCCAAGGATAGTAAAACTAAAGCCCCAAGAAACATAACAGGGCCTAACCATTCATAATCATAGGTCATGACTTTCCCCCTGTGCTGGTAGTTTATTGGTGATGATGGCTATATTTTTGATTGCTTCGGAAATGCCTTGAAAAATCAGCATCACAAAGGAAACTATGATCATGGTTTTAATAGGATAGCGAGGTAAACCATCAGGATCTGGTGATACTTCCCATATTTCCCAAGAAGCAATAATCGCATCCCAGGAAAAAATAATTACCATGATACAAAAAGGAATCAGAAAAAATACTGTCCCAAATAAGTCAGTGATTGCTTTCTTCTTCCCAGATAAATTACTATAAATAATATCTACCCGTACGTGATCACCGTGTTTGAGGGTGTAAGCTGCACCTAACAAAAAAACTAAATCAAAAATATACCATTGGGATTCGATGTAGGCGTTAGAGGTAAGATTGCTACCAATTAATCTCCCCAAATATCTACCAATTACGTTCCATACACCCAAAATTATCATTACCAATACTAACCAACTTGTCCAGCGACCAATTTTTTCTGTGCAGATATCAATTAATTTTGATATTTTTAATAACTTGTTCAATTTTGTTTATTCCTCCTGATTGAAGTTTTGGTTCAATAGTAGTTTACTAGGACTTATGCAAAATATCTCTTGTAACCCTCATACCTCTGTATTTTCTGTACCTAGGGTGGTTAGATTATTCCATAGCTTGTGCGTAAGTCATAATGTATTGCATTTTCCTGGTTTTGTAACAGAACATTAACCTATCTACAAATTATGACTATACTCCAATTAAAAAATCATCCAGTTTGGCAAAATTTAGCTGAAATAATAGAAAAATTAGATGCTAATAATCTCGTTCAAAAAATTCTGGAAGAATGCTTTTATACAATTACTGGTTATTGGGATGAACAAGATAAATATTATGAAGCAATTACTTTACCTCGGACAACAACAGCAGAATTAATCAGCAGTTCTGTAGGATTTAGCAATAATAAACGATTTCTAAGATTACAATTTTCTCTGTTAGCTTATGAATCGCCTATAAAAAAAGCTTGGGAGGCTTCTCGGTTGATAGAATATAAATCTTCTCAAGCAGAAAATCATCTTATAGAAAAGATAGGTGAGCTAGTCATTATCTATAATGAAAATATGGAATTTATTGATGAAAATTGGATTTTTGAAATAGATTCTCTCCTACTTGATAAGAGATAAATTATTGGTGAATATCAAAAAATATCTTCCTTTTTCTCTTTATAAACTTTGCTTATACCCTTTGGGAACTGCTTTGCAGAACGTAGTTCATGAAAAAACAAAATTATCATCAAGATAAAAAATATAACAGTTATGCCCTATATTAAAAATGCTGCTGTTTATACCTGTCAAATTTCCCATGAATCAAATTATCTGGATCGCTAGACACGCCAACCGCCTTGATTTCGTTAACCCTGATTGGTTTCTGACAGCAGAAAAACGTTATGATCCACCATTATCAGAAGATGGTTTTATTCAGGCAGAACAATTAGCACAAAGATTCAAACCAGAAAAAATCAAACATATTTTCGCCTCACCTTTTTTGAGAACCGTACAAACCGCCAACGCAGTCGCCGAAGCATTAGACTTAGAGGTTAAATTAGAAACAGGCTTGAGTGAATGGTTAAATCCAGAATGGATGACAGAAGAACCAGAAAGACTATCTACCCCAGAATTAAAAGCATTATTTCCCAGAATAGACACTAGCTACACACCCCAAATAGCTGCTAAATATCCCGAAACCCATGAACAAGTCAGATATCGTTCTGCCCAAACTGCTAGATGTTTAGCTGCGGAATATTGGCCAAATGATATTTTATTAGTGGCACATGGTGCTTCTGTGTTAGGTGCAGCAATGGGATTTGTTGGAGATCAAGCCAAAGCAGAAGTCAAAGCTACATTATGTTCTGTAGTCAAAGTTGTGCGTCAAGAATCAGGGTGGTTTTTAGAACTCAAAGGAGACACTTCACATTTAACCACAACAGAAAAAGTCGTAAGATTTGTGTAAGCGGAGAGTTTTAGGAGTCAGGAAATTTGAACAAGAAAGTTAATCATCAAGTCATGATTTTTGAAGTGAACCAAAAAAATGATACTGCTGTTTGCTGACACCACAATACTGACAACACAAGTAAAAATCTAACTGATAAATTTTATGGCATTACTATTAGCAGGAGATATTGGCGGTACAAAAACAATATTAAGACTGGTAGAGTCCACAGAAACTTTTAGCCTTAATACCTTGTATGAGGAAAGTTATCGCAGTGGAGATTTTCCAGATTTAGTCCCAATAGTACAAAAATTCCTAGCAAATGCTGCGAATACATCTACACCCGAAAAAGCGTGTTTTGCGATCGCCGGGCCAGTAGTCAACAACACAGCTAAATTAACCAACTTAGCCTGGTTTTTAGAGACACAGAGATTATCTCAACAATTAAACATCCCCGCCGTTTCCCTAATTAATGACTTCGCCGCCGTTGGTTATGGTATTTTTGGCTTAACTACAAAAGATTTAGTCACTTTACAACTTGGTAAGTACCAAGCTGATGCACCGATAGCTGTCATAGGTGCAGGAACAGGTTTAGGACAGGGATTTTTAATTAAACAGGGTAGACAATATCAAGTTTTTCCCTCCGAAGGTGGACACGCAGACTTTGCCCCCCGGAATGAGTTAGAATTTCAACTATTAAAATATCTACTCAATAAACACAGCATACAAAGAGCTTCCGTAGAAAGGGTAGTTTCCGGTTTGGGAATTACATCAATTTATCAATTTTTACGCGATCGCCAAATAGATACCGAAAACCCAGAAATAGCCCAAGTTGTGAGAACCTGGGAACAGGAAGCAGGTAAAGCCGAAAAAACCGTTGATCCTGGTGCGGCCATTGGTAGTGCTGCATTAGCAAAAAGCGATCGCCTCTGTGAACAAACCATTAAACTATTTGTAGAAATTTACGGTGCAGAAGCCGGTAACTTAGCCTTAAAACTTTTACCTTACGGTGGATTATACATAGCAGGTGGAATTGCCCCGAAAATCTTACCCTTAATCCAAAATAGTGATTTCATCTTAAATTTCACCCAAAAAGGGAGAATGCGTTCTCTTTTAGAAGAAATCCCCGTTCACATAATTCTCAATCCCCAAGTAGGATTAATAGGTGCAGCTTTGTCTGCTTCTCGGTTATAAAAACAGTTATCAGTTGTCAGTTATCAGTTTTCAGTTATCAGTTTTCAGTTACCAGTTACCAGTTTTCAGTTGTCACCAATCACCAGTCACCAATCACCAATCACCAATCACCAATCACCAGTCACTTATTGATTTAGGAAGGTTAATTATATGAGAATTAAACTTTTTTTACTACCATTAATAACAGTAGCTCTTTTACAAAGTAATTTTGCTTTTGCAGAAGTTAATAAAAATCTATTGATTGCTGATCATAGGAAACCAAAACATACAACAACGACAAAATATAAATGGAAAATATTTACTCCCCCAGATAAAAGTTTTCAAGTATTAATGCCAGGACGGCCAAAAACAAATACTCAAATTCAAAAAACTAGAATGGGAGAAATAAATGTAGAAATATTTGCTTTTCAACCCCCAGAACAAGAAGTTGCTTACTTAGTTACTTATAATGAATTTCCCTATAGTTATGCTAAATTGACTCATCCTCATAAAATTTTAAATGATGCTAAAGCAAATACTTTAAGAACTACCCAAAGTAACTTAATTAGTAGTAGGAGAATTCGCAGTTCTAATGGTCATCCAGGAATAGAAATTAAATATATAGACTCAATCGGTAAAGTAACTACTAATAGAATGTATGTAGCTGAAGGCAGACTATATCAAGTTATAGCTATTGTTTCTCAAAAGCAACGGGCTACTTTAGATAAAACTATTACCGGATATTTAAATTCTTTCCAAGTAGTTTTGAGGAGATAAATCAGTGTTTTATGTATAAATAATTTTAGGTGATATCTGGGTTGGAAGATAGGATTTCAGGAATGTATCATAAAAAAATGAATTATGAAGGTAAGATAAAGTTCATCTACAAACTTCACAATTCATTTTGGATAATTTCTTAAGCTAGATCAAACTAAAAACAACATACATGAGCTTTGATTTATAACATCTTAAATCAAACCTTCAACATTTAGAAGTCGGTAGAGTTTTTAAGCCATTTGATTTTCAATCGCCCACCGTGCTAATTCAGTACGGTTGTGGAGATTTGTTTTACCTAACATATTAGAAACATGGCTCTCAACTGTACGTTGACTAACATTTAATTCCTCAGCAATTTCCCGGTTAGCTAAACCTCTAGCAACAAACTGTACAACTTTTAGTTCAGTTGGGGTTAACTGCACATCAAAAGGAACTTGAATACGAGAGCCATTTTCTCCTCCCTTGGTTTGATGTTCCTTCCAACGGATAGTTTGTTTAAGTGATGATTCCACCTGTGCTACAAGTTCTTCAGGTTCAAAGGGCTTAACCATGTAGACATCAGCACCTTTATTTAGCCCTTTAACTCGATCAGCACTTTGTCCTTTAGCTGAGAGGAAAAGAACAGGTATCCAGCTAGTGCGTTCATCTTGTCGGACTTGTTCAACAAAAGTGTAACCGTCCATTTCCGGCATCATCACATCACAGATAATCATATCTGGAACTTCGTGTTCTAGAACCTCCAAAGCCGCCCTGCCATTTTCAGCAGTCATAACTTCATAGCCCCGGAATTCTAAGTAATCCTTCACCAACAAGATGAGGTTAGGATCATCATCAATTAACAGAAGTCGTTTGTGATCTTTCATATTGGACTCTTTCATATCATTGGCAGTTGTTGTGTTTCTAGCCATCAAGATTTTAAATATTTATTCTCTATGATGGTGAAATCAGTAAGATGTTATGCAAAACAAGCACTGACACAAAGCGTTCACTTTGATTGAGCTTATCAGCAAAAATTGAGAACATTTGGTTGTTTGCGTCCTGCTTTTTCCAATTCCGAAGGCGGGTATTGTTCACAGGCTTTGATTCCGCATTGGCTGCACGTACTATTCCACCTAACTTGCCTAACCCCTAGTTTTTGTGAAGTGTTCAACACTATTCACAAAATGTTAACTTGGGGAAGTCTAGTAAGGATACGTAGAGCAATAGTATTTATAATGCGCTATTATATATTTCTTTGAAAGTAGCGGACTAAAAAACCTGATCCAATCATAATCTGTCTGCTGGGCAAGTTTGATATTCAGTTGCAGATCACTCTAACTGTCAACCGATCCACACTTTCATTGTACTGCTGCTCTACTAGCATCCGGAGAGTATTTAGCTTTGATTAGAGATTCATAGCAACTAGAACATTTGCTGGCAAATGATGGGTTCAAAAGGTTTTTGTTTCAACCAAACATCACTACGACCATAATGTTGGTCAATTTTTCCGCGATGCCTTTTCAATGAATAACTTTCGTTTAGCTGTACCAAAAATATCTGGGTAGACTACCATTATCTGCCCATCACAAAAAATACGCAAGCATTTGATGTTACTTATCAAGGCACACAAGGCTTAACCAAGAAGATTTTGGCACAGGGATTCTTTTTTGAGTCATTGTTGTTTTGCATTTCCAAGATTTCAAACTAGCTAAATTTTGATGTCCATAAAATTGAGGGTTGTTTCAGCCAAAAGGAAAAGCTGCTAGACCAAAATTTGCTGGTTCTGGAAAATTGCTCCAATTACCCAAGGCTTTGCCAGAAAAAGCCCCAGTAATTTTGAGGATGGTATGTTGGTTGTGACTCACTGTGTCGTTACTCATTGAGAAAATCCCTGATTACAGTTTTATAACAATTTTGCAGCTTTGGAAATCAAGTTATCCATATAAAAATATTCACTACTTACGCAACAGAACCAGACAACTACAACAATTAAGTATTAATCCTTTAAGGATAGGTAATATAAATGGCATAGGTGGTGGGAAGAGGGGATGAGGGGATGAGGGGATGAGGGGATGAGGGGATGAAAAGATTTTTACCCAATCACCAGTCACTAATCACTAGTCCCCAATCATCAGTTCGGAAACCCGTACAGAATCAATTATTGCCATTTGTTCCCTGATTTCGGTAGATTAGCACTCAGGAGTTGAGAGTGCTAACAAGCGAGAAATAAAAACTATGGCAGCTGTATCTCTAAGCGTATCTACAGTAAAACCTTTGGGCGATCGCGTATTCGTAAAAGTGACCGCCGCTGAAGAAAAGACCGCAGGTGGTTTGTATTTGCCTGAAACCGCTAAGGAAAAACCCCAAGTAGGCGAAGTAGTAGCTCTTGGACCTGGTAAGCGTAATGATGATGGTAGCCGTCAAGAGATGGAAATCAAAGTGGGCGATAAAGTCCTTTACTCTAAGTACGCTGGTACTGATATCAAACTGGGTACAGAAGAGTATGTACTGCTATCTGAAAAAGATATCTTAGCAGTAGTTGGCTAATTGGGTAATGAGGGGTCTAACAAGTCAAAATTCAAAAGTCAAAAGTCAAACTGGATTTTAGATTTTGGATTTTGGACTGATATTAAATTATACCCCATCTAAGCAACTAAACAACAACAAACTAACTAATAATCAATTCAAGAATTACACAGATTATGGCAAAGCGCATTATTTACAACGAAAACGCCCGTCGTGCTTTAGAGAAAGGCATTGATATTTTGGCTGAAGCTGTTGCTGTTACTCTAGGTCCTAAAGGCCGTAACGTAGTTCTAGAGAAGAAATTCGGCGCACCACAAATTGTTAATGATGGTGTGACTATAGCAAAAGAAATTGAATTAGAAGACCATATTGAAAATACAGGCGTTTCTTTAATTCGCCAAGCTGCTTCCAAAACTAATGATGCTGCTGGTGATGGTACAACCACAGCTACCGTTTTGGCTCATGCAATCGTGAAAGAAGGTTTGCGTAACGTGGCAGCTGGTGCTAATGCAATTTTATTGAAACGCGGTATTGATAAAGCTGCTGGTTTCCTAGTGGAAAAAATTGCAGAACAAGCTCGTCCTGTAGAAGATTCTAAGGCGATCGCTCAAGTAGGTTCTATTTCTGCTGGTAACGACGAAGAAGTTGGCAGTATGATCGCTCAAGCGATGGATAAGGTGGGTAAAGAAGGTGTAATTTCCTTGGAAGAAGGGAAGTCCATGACCACCGAATTAGAAATTACTGAAGGTATGCGTTTTGATAAGGGTTATATCTCCCCTTACTTCGCTACCGATGCAGAACGGATGGAAACCGTTTTTGATGAGCCTTACATCCTATTAACCGACAAGAAAATTGCTTTAGTTCAAGATTTAGTACCTGTACTTGAACAAGTAGCACGTTCCGGTCGTCCTTTGGTAATTATCGCTGAAGACATCGAAAAAGAAGCTTTAGCTACCTTGGTTGTGAACCGTTTACGTGGTGTACTTAACGTTGCTGCTGTCAAAGCTCCTGGTTTTGGCGATCGCCGCAAAGCAATGTTAGAAGATATCGCAGTTTTAACTGCTGGTCAGGTAGTCACTGAAGATGCTGGTTTAAAATTAGATAACACCAAGTTGGAAAGCTTGGGTAAAGCTCGCCGGATCACTATTACCAAAGACAACACCACCATTGTTGCTGAAGGTAATGAAGCTGACGTTAAAGCACGTTGCGAACAAATCCGCCGTCAAATGGATGAAACCGAATCTTCCTACGACAAAGAAAAACTGCAAGAGCGTTTAGCTAAATTGTCTGGTGGTGTAGCTGTAGTTAAAGTTGGTGCAGCTACCGAAACCGAAATGAAGGACAGAAAGCTACGTTTGGAAGATGCTATCAACGCTACCAAAGCTGCGGTAGAAGAAGGTATCGTTCCTGGTGGTGGTACAACCTTAGCTCACCTATCTCCTCAATTGGAAAATTGGGCTAACAGCAGCTTAACTGGTGAAGAGTTAACTGGTGCTTTAATTGTTGCTCGTGCTTTACCTGCTCCATTAAAGAGAATTGCAGAAAATGCTGGTCAGAACGGTGCTGTAATTGCTGAAAGAGTCAAAGAAAAAGAATTTAACGTTGGTTTCAACGCAGCAAGCAATGAGTTTGTTGATATGTTGAATGCTGGTATCGTTGATCCTGCGAAAGTTACTCGTTCTGCTTTACAAAATGCTGCTTCTATCGCAGGTATGGTATTAACAACTGAATGTATTGTTGTTGATAAACCAGAACCTAAAGATGCTGCTCCTGCTGCTGGTGCTGGTATGGGTGGAGATTTTGATTACTAAAATCTTCTTTTAGTTTGAATGATGGCCGCTTCCGTTTGGGGGCGGCTGTTTTTGTTTGTCACGCAGAGGCGCTCCAGGCGCAGAGAGGAGGAATCATTGTCATCCGAGTAATAAATACAAATCAGGACTTACGCAAAACTCACTATTTTAATATTTCTAATAGTTATAATATTAAATTTAAAAATAAATTTCGATGTAGCAAAAATGATGTATGAAGGTTATACAAATAAAATTCCTACAAAATTTGTCAGTGAGCAATTTGGAAATACTAATGTCTACCTTCAAAATGCTAAATCATTGCTTACAAAAGCTACGGGTTTTATAGGTGCTTATGATTTTACTCTCAACCCCTATCGTGGTTGTCAATATGGTTGTAGTTATTGCTATGCTGCTGCATTTAGTCCTAATTCTCAAATGCGTCAAGATTGGGGTAAATGGGTAATTTTAAAAGAGAATGCTGCCGAAATTTTAGAAAAGGAATTACAAAAATGGTACGCCAAAAATATTCATCAAGCACCGAGAATTTATATGAGTAGTGTTACAGATCCTTATCAACCATTGGAATCTCAACATCAATTAACTCGAAGATTATTAGAAGTAATGCTGGATGTCAGAAATTATGGTTATTCAACACCTATTTTAGTAATTCAAACTCGCAGTCCGATTATTACTAGAGATATTGACTATTTGCAAAGATTTCAAAGATTACGAATTAATATGAGTATTCCCACAGGTAGCGAGTCTGTAAGGAAAGATTTTGAACCACGTTCTCCTAGTATTAGAGCTAGATTAAATTCTATTACTAAAGTTAAACAAAGTATTGATAAGTTTAAAGGTTTTCCTCCAAAAATTTCTATTACAATTACACCACTTCTGCCAACTCTACCAGTAGATGAAGAGAATTTTATTCAGAATTTATCTATTGCAGATAGAGTAGTCATTCAAGACTTTCACCCTAGTAATAAGAATTCTCTTATAGCTGGAACTCGTCAGGAAGCAGAAGAAATTAAACACAAATATGCTTGGTGGTATGATTCTGAAAAATCTAGTTATCAGCGATTTAAAGAAAAATTAATTTCTCAACTTTCAGATACAGAGATAAAAGAAGGTAAAGAGGGATTTGGTTATGAGTAATATTCTGATTAATTGGTGGAGAAGTCAGCAGTTTAAATTAGCATTGCGACGAGGAGATACTCAAAGTGCTATCAGAATTTTGCAGAAGATTCAAAAATCAGGAGCAAGGTTATCATGGTTAGAGAAACTGTTTAGGGACAAATTAAAACTTGAACGAAATTATTTAGAAAGTAAAAGAGAAAATGCAAATTTAATTAAACAAATATCTGAAATAAAAGTATCTAGAAATAATCTCTTATTACAGCCAAATCCTGAGTTAATTCGAGAGATTTATAGAGATTTTAAAATCAAACAACATGACGAATCTAAATTACAGATTACTGGAATTAATCAACTGGTATTTGATAATTTTGAACTTGGATTAGTTGCATATTTACAACAAGAGTTAACTAAAATTCCCGCACAAAAATTAGCAATTAAATTACAAGATGCTTTCGATGATCTAAATAATTTAAAAGCTGGACAAGATCCAAACTACGGTTTTAGTTTGACTCCTCATGTCTACTTTATGAAATATTTTTTAGAAAATGTCTATTGTTTGTATTTAGCTTGGTTTTTGATCTACCAAGATGGTTTATTACCAGGGAAGTTAAATATTCTGGATATTGCAGCAGGGCCAGGAACAACAGCTTGTAGTTTAGCTTTATTTCTCCAACGTTGTCGGGATTTTTTGAATCTTTCCCAAACACATATTTCTTATTATTCTTTAGAAGAACAAGATATTTTTCAATATCGAGGTCTTCAATTTTGGCGTAAGTATGTTGAGTCACAAATTAAATTTATAAATACTTACTTTCGTTTTGTAACTGCTGACATTTTTTCATACAATTCAAATTCCTATGATATACCCAGAAGTTTTTTTGATTTTATTGTAATTTCTCACTGTTTCTTTGCTGATAAATCTAAAAGATTTGATGCGATGAATATATATAAGCAAATGGTTGAAAATTGCTTGAATAGTGATGGTTATGTACTATTAATTATTCAAGATAAAAAGTTATTTAGAGCTTATAATACTCCTAGAAGTGAAAACATAGAACAGGAAAAAAATGTTATCAATCAACTGTTAGAAGAACTTGAATTAGATTTAGTTTGGTATAAATATTTAACTTCTACAGGTTTGAGAGAAACTTTAAATAGGGGTAAATTCACTGAGTTTGCTAAAGATAAATTGCCAAAGCAGTTATATCTCAGTCCTCTACTGAAGCAATATTTTTCTCAACATTATGAATCCAGTTATACCCTAGATGATTATGTCATCTTAGCTCAAAAATCAGCAAAGTAAGAGCAATTTTCATTGGTGATAAATTCAAGAAGATGGGAAGAATTCAAGGGTAATATTTGCTCCACGTACAAAGTAGATTGAGTTGATGCTGTAGCTGATTAACTTTCTTTATGTTGTTAATTATTTCACCATTTGTGGGTACGTTATATATAAAGATTTCAGGGTTCAGGATTTATAAGGGGTTTACAAAACTATTATCCTGAAGAATATATATCATGTCTCAAATTCAACGAATCACTATTAACTATTCCCAAATACAAGCAGAATTTATCATCTTAACTTCACAGCAAAGACACTATTTATTTAGGGTGTTGCGTTTAGAGGAAGAAGATAGATTTATTGCTATGGATGGTAAAGGAAAATGGTGGTTAGCTCAGTTAACAGCAGAAAATGCCCAAATATTAGAACCCCTGGAGGTAAAAACAGAACTACCAGTATCTATCACTTTAATGATGGCCTTGCCTAAAGGCAACGGTTTTGATGATATTATCCGTTATTGTACTGAATTAGGAGTCACTTATTTTGCTCCAATTATCAGTGATCGCACTTTATTAAAACCCAGTCACCAAAAACTAGAACGCTGGCAACGCATAGCCACAGAAGCTGCGGAACAGTCAGAACGTGCCTTTGTTCCTGTCATTTTAGAACCTGTAGCTTTTACAACAGCATCCAAAGAGTGTAAAATAGACTACCGTTATATTTGTGTAGCCCGTGGTGAATATCCTCATGTGACTGAAGTAATTAATAATTCATTATCGGAAATTATCATCGCCATTGGACCAGAAGGAGGATGGACAGATGCAGAGTTAGAAATAGCTATAAAATCTGGATTTCAGCCTGTTTCCCTTGGTCGTCGCATCCTTCGTAGCGTCACTGCTCCCATAGTTGTCTTATCCTTAATTGCAGATATATATGAAGTATAAAAAGTTATATGCTTGATGTACTAGTATCTGTGTTAAATATATCCATTTATCATCACTCAGGTCATGTTAGAAGAAATTAGTATCGCCTTTGAACGTCAAGACTACCAAACCGCAGCTAAGTTACTGAAACCGTTAATCAAAGAATCAGGTCATGATCCTTGGGTACATTTTTATGTTGCTAGATTACAGGAGGTTTCTGGAAAACATCAGGAAGCAGAAAAAATTTATCGTCAACTATTAAAAGCAACCATCAATAGTAAAGTTTTATCTCAAGCACGTCAGGGTTTAAAACGTTTAGAAGATTTTGCCAAAGCAGAAAAACAAAAAGCCATTGCAGAAGCAACAGCAGAACCAAATAATACAGAGCAGGGAATTTTAGTTTTAGAACCAATTAATAGTGAACAAAGAACTTCAGCAGCCAAAGAACTTGCTAGAATTATGGAAATTGATCCTTACTCAGCTAGATTAGTTTTACCTAGTCGTAGTTGGCGAGTTTATCGCATAGGGAAAATTGGAGAAATGCAGTTTTATGGTAAACAATTACAGCAGTCTCATATACCTTGCTTTTGGTTGAAATTATCGCACATTCAAAATATTCAAGTGTACCAGGTCAAATACTTTTCCCAATCTTCAAAAAATCCTCATGTCTTTTGTACAAGTGCAGATAATCAACTAGGTACTTTAAGTTTTTCCTGGTCAGAAGTAACTGCAAAAGTTATGGGATTATTGCCTATCTTTGAGCAAGTTGTGGATCTTAATGTCCGTGGTAAATTGGAACGAAAAACCCAAACGCAAGACTATGCTCATTTCTGTGATTTACACCTACCAGGAAGGAAGAGTATTTTAAGAATTCATGATAGTAGCTATAATTTTCAAGAAGGTTTAGAAATCTCACCCAATGCTACACACAATACAATTAGAATTAACTGGAATAATTTAATTAACTGGCTGAATGAAAATACTCTCAAAACTAAAACTTGGTCAGACTTTCAGCCTTTTGGAGAAGGGGTTTTAGATCAGACAGAAACTCTACGCCAAATTCCTACTCACATCCAAATTAATAGGAGAGAAAATAGTAACTGGGATGCTGCTTTCCATCTATATAGTGGAATTATTTTTGCGAAGAGTGCGGAATTAAATTAGGGTAAATGGTCAATCAAAAAATAGATTTATTGATCATAGTTTGGGTTTGATCATAAAAAGCTGATTGACCAAGTAAATAGCTAATTATAAACTTAATTTATCCAGGTACTTTCACTTGACTTGCCATATCCAAGAAGCTATTCATGTTAGCTCCAGGACGACGACGAACGTTAGTAGCTTGTGGAATTAAATATTTAGGTGCAAAAGTAGTTTCTGTTTTTGGTTCTGCTGGAGTTGGTTCAGCTACTTTTGCTTTAGTTGCTTTTGCTGGTTCTACTTTAGTTGCAGCTACTTTTGCTGGTTCTACTTTAGTTGCAGCTACTGGTGTAGCTGGTTCTACCTTAGTTGCTGGTGCTGGTTCTGCTGGTGTGGTTTCTTCCACTTCATCCTTAAGTTCTAAGAAGTATTCGTCTTTTTTGCCAAATAATCCACCCAGGAAACCAAAAATACCACCAATTAATTTTTTGATAAATCCAAACATGACTTTTTCTCCTGTTGTTTAAATTTTACTGCTTTACCTTATTTGTTAATCATCGCAACATATGTTTACAAAATTAGGATTGTATTTTACATTTTGTTGCCATAATTCCTGTCGGTAATAATATTAGGGATTTTACTGGATCGCCTTGTAGTCGTTCTATAGGGAAGCTGTTATGACTTTATTACAACTGAACTATTTCCTATGAACTCTGGAAAAATATTATTAAATCTTACAGTATCTATAAGCAAGATTATGAGACTTTTCTTAATAAAAATTAATAATAACTAAGTATCTAGAGAAACTTTCATAGCTTTTTCAGGCAATGGATTCAAAATTTGGTTATATTTTCTGAATGGAGAACAAGAAGTATATTTATGAATAGTCAAAAACAACTACTTAATCCAGTTTTATTAGTGCATGGTATTAATGATACTGGAGCAGTTTTCAATAAGATGGCACGTTACCTTAAAAATATAGGTTTGGATGTTTACACACTAGATTTAGTACCTAATAATGGTTCTGAAGTTTTAGATAATTTAGCACAGCAAGTAGCAGATTATGTAAACGCTGAGTTTGCACAAGAACAACCATTAGATGTAGTTGGTTTTAGTATGGGGGGAATTGTTAGTCGTTATTACATTCAAAGGTTAGGGGGAATAGAGAAAGTTAAGAGGTTTATTACTATTTCTTCACCTCATCAGGGAACAAGTATTGCATATTTAACTTGGTTAAAGGGTGCTGTACAAATGCAGCCTAATAGTGATTTTTTGAATGACTTAAATTCTGATGTAGAGATGTTGAAAAAGTTGAATTTTACATCTATTTGGACACCCTATGATTTGATGATTATACCTGCAAAAAGTTCAAGAATGTGTTTTGGGAAGGAAGTAGTTTTACCTGTTGTATTGCATCCTTGGATGTTAACAGATCAGAGGACATTGGAAGCAGTTAAAATGGCTTTGTTAGAACCAATGAGTCAGTAGTATATTGTATCTATCAAATATAAATATAACTTACGCATTTTAACGAAATATTGGAGTTGGAGATTGCTTCCTTACGTCGCAATGACAGCATTTGGAATAGGTTTTGCATAAGTCCTGATAAAATATTAACCGTCGCCAATTTCTTGATATTCAGAACTACCAAAAATTGCTGCTGAATAACGATAATATTTGAATTCCATTAAGTTATGAAATGGATCTTCTAAAAAAAAGGTATGATGTTCTAGGGGAGAATTTACGAAACGACTCTTAGGTTCTTCTCTAAAGTTTAATTGTTTAGTTTTGGCGGTTTCCAATAATTCTTGCCAATCTGTTTCTTGGGTAAAAATCAAACCGAAATGTCGGGGATAAATAGTTTTTTGAGGCGTTAATATTTCTTTGGTGACGTGTGCAACTAATTGATGTCCATAAAGATTGAGAATTAAAGCATGGGGGTTTTCTCTACCAGGAATACAGCCTAAACCATCAACGTAAAATTCTTTGGTTTGGGGGATATTAGTGACAGGGAAGGCGAGGTGAAATATGGTTTTCATGGTGGGAATGAGTTGGAGAACATAAATATTTTATAAATTTTTGTAGTAAAACGGGTTAAACTGAGAAATAAAGAAAAGGCTGTAGATATTACCACAGCCTCAAATACCAGTTAATTTATCCAAGCCCTGAAGACTCCTACATCTTTGGGGCTTGTTGTTTAGCCTTTAGGGGGATATGGATCATTACCATAAGACCAAGCCTCACGAATTTGTCCATTAGGACGATGAATGACAAGTTCTGTACTACAGGTTTGGGCTACTGGTTTTCCAGCTTCAATTGCTCCACCTTGAGTTTGGTGAACGCTGATAGGGTTGGTGTTACCCTCAACTTTTACTGCCCATGCCCCGTTGTGTGGGACAATATGGATTTTTGACATAATCTCTCCTTTGTGGGTTTATTTATTCCCACATTAGGTTTACAATAAATATAATAACACAAATTTGTAAACTGACCACCGTAATGATTGGCACTCGTATTAAACTAGCTCGAAAAAAGGCGGGTTACTCACTGCGTGGTTTAGCTGAAGCTATGGGTGGCAAGGTTTCCGCACAAGCGATAGGTAAATATGAACGCGGTGAAATGACTCCTAGTTCTGATGTTTTGATTGCTCTAGGCAAAGCATTGGGGGTGACATTAGCTTACTTAATGGATAGTCAAGGAATTGAACTGACTGCTGTTGATTTTCGTACCAAAGCAAGTACGACTGCAAAAGATCGCGCTCGTGTGGAAACGGAAGTGATTGAATGGGTAGAACGATACTTGCAAATTGAGCAGATATTGGAGCTAGAAGGTAACAATTGGAAAAAGCCTTTTGAGCAACTCAAGGCAATTCATTCTATTGAGGAATCAGAAGATTTAGCAAATCGTGTACGCAGTCATTGGAAATTAGGTCTTGATCCGATTCCTAATATGACGGAACTTTTAGAAGAGAAAGGTTTAAAAGTTCTCATTGTTGATTTGCCAGATGCAGTTTCTGGTTTTACTTGTCTTGTCAAAAAAACAGCAGGTTTATGTGATTTACCTGTAATTGTTGTTAACAAAAAATGTTCTTTGGAGCGCAGAAGACTAACCCTTGCCCATGAATTATGTCATCGGTTAATTGATCCTCAATATTTATCTAATAAGGATGAAGAAAAAGCAGCAACTAGATTTGCAGGAGCTTTTTTAATGCCTCGTTTTCATTTAGAAAAGGAAGTAGGTAAACATCGCCATTCTTTAGGTTATCAAGAATTGATTTACTTAAAGAGAATTTACCGGGTGAGTGGTGCAGCTTTACTTGTACGTTTACGGGACATTGGTATTATTGAATCTTCTGTTCTTACCTATATGTTTCAATCTGTGGCAAGAAATTGGCGTACTCAAGAACCAGAAGAATTAGAACCTGAAAATAAAAGAGGAGAGTATGAACAACCGAGACGTTTTGAGAGGTTGTGTTATCGTGCTTTAGCTGAAGATTTGATTTCATTGGCTAAAGCTTCAGAACTCTTACGTACAAGGGTGGAAAATGTAGAAATTGGTTTGAAGGGACCACAGTTATCAGATGCAAATTCTCGTTAGTGATACATCCTGTTTAATTGATCTGCGTAATTCCTATTACCCATAGTTGGAATCTGACAAAAAAATATGTGTATACTAAAGAAGAGTTTTTATTCATCCCAACAGAATATATATACGTACCTTACCTTGGGTATTTACATAGAAACTACTAGTAAGCAAATACTTACCAGCTTTAATCGAGAGGTATTAGAAAGTGTCAGAAACTGTAAGAGAAACACCAAGGATATCTGTGAATAAATTAAGTGAATACGTTACTGCATTACCTGGAAGACGAAAAACCATTATCAAACAGCAAAAACGTCCTTCGTCTTTTATCGTTCCATATTATAAAGATGCTGAAAATATTTTAATTGATTATCTAAGCAATCATAACTCTAGCGAGGAATGGCTGAATAATCAAGTTCAAGAACTTTTAGATAAAGAAGTTTCCAGCACTTGGGCAGAAACTCGGAGGAATATTTGTATTGATGCTCTTGAAAGTTTTATGGAATTTGCGGAATATCCTGATGTTCCCGGATTAGTATATACTCCAGGTAAACCTGATCCAGCAAAGCTACATGTATGTGGAGTTAATATTAGTCTAAGACCGGAAATATATCTAACTAACCAACAAAATGAAATCAAAGGTTGTATTAAGTTAGTTTTTGCTAAAAGCCATTCAGTTAGTAAACAAGAAACAACATATACAGGAGTATCTTTACAAAGGTGGATGAATGAGCAATATCAAGTGTCAGATCACAAACTGTGTTTTGTATTAGATATCTTCGGAAAACAATTCTATACTGCCCCAAAGAATTATAAACAAAGAATGTTAGATATTGAAGCTGCTTGTGAAGAAATTGCTAGAGCATGGGATCAAGTATAGATACCAGTGTTAGTGATATCGCTATTTTGATAAGGACTTGGTAAACTGTCAAGTTATCGCACTTTTGCAATCAAAAACCCACTTTATTACCTATAGTAAATACATAGGATGTAGCAAACAAGGTTTAAACATGACATCCCGTTACCTTAAAGGTCGAGGAATTCCGGTAAAGACTTTCTGAATACCAAAATTTATTTTTTAGCGAGGACTCCTTCAGGAGTCTTTGTTATTAAAGGGCTTGATAATTTTGATTATGAAAATAGTTTTTGAAGTTTTTTACTATAACGCCATTGCAATATATTAAGATCAAATAGTGCTATATATTGAGAGATGATTATTATGAAATTACATGAAATTCAAAACCAAGCACTAAAATTATCTGTCGAAGAACGTTGACAATTAATCAATTTTTTAACTCGCTCTCTCCTAGCAAAAACACATTCAGTTACAAAACCAAAAGGTTTAGCTGCAAGTTTAATCGGTATTGCCAAAACAGACACACCACCACCCACAGATGAAGAGGTGAAAGCTTTACTAAATGAAGACAGACACCATATTTTACACCCTGCTGCAAAACCTCCCCAGCGTCTTATTTGAACTGCTGGAAAAACCACCCCAACTAGCTACACACTATGAATTTTCATCAGTAGAAATAAAAGAACTAGCACGATGCATAGATGGTGTATTTCTACCCAAACCAGAATACCCAGAAGATCCCATTTATTTTGTCGAAGTTCAATTTCAAAATGATGATGATTTATACTGGCGGTTAATTACTGAAGTCTTTCTTTATCTAAACCAGTATAAACCTAATCAAAAATGGCAAGCTGTAGTATTGTGGGCTAAACGTAGTCTTGATCCTGGTATTCCTGTTGCTTATCAAACTTCATTGCAACAGGGACAAATTCATGTAATTTATTTAGATGAATTAACAGATACATCATCTTCCATTGGTTTAGGAATTATTAAATTAGTAGTTTCTCCAGAAGATGAAGCAGTACAAACAGCAAGAAGTTTAATCAATTTAGTACAACAAGCAGATGCGGCTAAGAGTCGTTATCTTTTAGAATTAGTAGAAAGGATGCTAATTTACAAATTTTCTACCTATACCCGTCAGGAGTTAGAAGCAATGTTTGGATTAACAGAATGGAGACAAACTCGATTTTATCAAGAAGTTGAAGAAGAAACAAAGCTCGAAACAATTCCACGAATGTTGGAAGAAGGAATAACTGTAGAACAAATTGCTCGTATACTTCAATTAGATGTTGAAACAGTGCAACAAGCAATGAAAAAGCAAAGTAATAAAAAAATTGAATAATTTACAGCAAATTTCGTTGCTATGAGTTACAAACCATAATCATAAAAATATTGTGGGGTGGGCATCTTGCCCGCCACAAATGTACTTCATTACACCGGAAAGCTCTGTATATTAATTGCAAATCTGAACTATTCCGGCTTGAAAAATCTGATTTGCAGTTAAATTTAATTCTGGTAAATTTTGAGAAATAACACGGTCATTTTTCCTAAACTTACTAATTTGATATTCTCCATGAACCAAATTACAAACACAAATTGTTGGCTGTTTAGGATTTCCTAAAAAATTTCTTACCCCTAAAGCTGCATAATCTACAATCCAATATTCAGGAATTCCCATTTCTTCATAATCAGCATATTTTAAATAATAATCATCGCGCCAGTTAGTGGAGACAATTTCAATTATTAAAGGAATTGAAAATATACGTAAAACAGATAATATTGATTTCTGTACAGATTGAGCAATATCAAACTTATACTCAGAAATTAAAGTATTATAAAAAACTGAAAATACTATCATTCTTTAACAATGTTATCTCTGCTTAATGACATCAACCCCTGGATCATAGGTGTAGGTTTAAACGCCATTTTATTGGCAATAGTTGCCATAATTCCTAAGAAATTACTAACCCCTGCGGGTATTTTTCATGCTTGGTTATTGGGTGTAATTATTTGGGGAACATTGGGTTGGCCCGGATATTTAGTCGTTGCTTTTTATTTTATTGTCGGTTCGGGGGTTACTCGCATCGGGATGAAAGAAAAAGAAGCTGCGGGAATTGCGGAAAAACGTTCGGGTGCAAGAGGACCTGAAAATGTCTGGGGTTCGGCATTAATTGCGGCTTTATGCGCCCTGGGAGTGCTACTTGTACCTGATTTGAAGTTTTTACTGTGTTTGGGTTATGTAGCCAGTTTTAGCACCAAATTATCAGATACAACTGCTAGTGAAGTTGGTAAAGCTTATGGTAAAAGTACATTTTTAATTACGACACTACAACCTGTAGCTAGGGGTACAGAAGGTGCAGTCAGTTTAGAAGGTACTTTAGCGGGTATTGTCGGATCTGTGGCGATCGCCCTGGTAGGTTGGGGTGTGAATTTAATTGATGTTTTAGGAATCATTTTGTGTGTCATTGCTGCATTTATTGCTACTAATTTAGAAAGTGTCATTGGTGCAACATTACAATCTCAATATACTTGGTTGACTAACGAAATCGTCAACATCTTCAATACCCTAATTGGGGCAATTGTGGCAATTTTAATAGCACTAATTTGGCAATTAATTGTTGTTTAATTATTTACATAATATCAATTTTACTAGCAGTGATTTTACAGTTAAATCGCTGCTTTTTTAGATTGATTGTAATTTTATGACTTCAAAAAATGGGTTATTCAGTACCTACAGCAAGGAAATTTAATCTTATAAACATTTGTACCGACTAGGTTATCCTAGAATCTTTATCTACATAATCTATCAATTTTTGTCTCATGTTTAAGTTAAACAACTATATTGTCTCTTTACCCTGTTCCCCGTTCCCCGTTCCCTGTTCCCTTTGATTAACTTGTCAATTTAGCATAACAAGGACAGTATAACCACAAAATGTCCACAATTCACACTTTCTAATGATTATATTGATACTAATTTAAGTCTCATTAATTTCTGAGATCAATAATTCACTAAATCTTTATCACTATGAACCTTATTTTTCTACTGTTTTATCTATTATTACCTGGAAAAGCTGTATAGAATTTTAGCGTTTTATTCATATTTATCTCATGGAATCTTCATCATTTCTGACAATTAACGACGAACAAATTGAACTATCTCAAGTCGTCAAGTATCTACAGGTATCTGGTAAACTCAATCAGTTTATTAGCGATGTTCTGCGTCAATACATTTTAGAAACAGAAATAGCTACCAGAAATGATATAGACATCAATACCGCATTAATTGAACAGTCAATTATTGATTTTCGGTTAAGAAATCAACTCACAGAACAAGAACAATTCCAAGCGTGGTTACAAAATAATGGGAGCGACTATACAACATTTTATGAATCCGTTACCTTTAGTTTCAAATTAGAAAAACTCAAAGCGGTAATTACTGAACCAAAACTACCGGAATATTTCATTGAAAGAAAAATTTATTTAGATCGAGTAGTTTTGTCTCGGATCATGGTTGATAACCAAGAACTTGCAGAAGAATTACACACTCAAATCGAAGAAGGAAGTAGTTTTGAACAGTTAGCAAAAGAATATTCTATAGCTGAAGAAAAAACATTTAATGGGATGATGGGGCCAATTAGTCGTGGTAGTCTACCAGATATTTTAAGAGCGCCTATAGATGCTGCTAACCCAGGAGAATTAATTGGGCCTATCGAACTAGAAGGGCGTTTTAGTTTATTTAGAATAGAGAGTATTATAACTGCATCTCTAGATAATAATCAACTCAAACAATCACTACAAACAGAATTGTTTGAAAAGTGGATAGGGGAGAAAATTCAAAATCTGACTGTGAAATTACAAGTGAAATAATTATTACAAATCATCAATTGAATCATCAAAATTTACGAATCAATGTGTTAGATGCTTTACCTTGGCGACAACCACCATTTTCCTACTTAACTCCAGAAGCACAAACTGAATTAAAGGATAAATTAGAAGTTTGTAAATATCAACTTGGGGAAAAAATTTGGTCAGAAGAAACGGGAGAATATCAGTTTTTTATTATTACTGGTAAAGTTCGGTTACGGGATCAAAACAGTCAACCATTTGTTACTTTGCAAGATGGTGAATGGTTTGGCAGTTTACAACCTTTATTTACTCAATGTAAAGCTATAGCTGCTAGTAAGGAAGTTATAGTTGTGTGTTGGCAATCATCAATTTGGACTCAGTTTCACAATCTGAAAATTGATAAATTTTGGCACAATGAAGCTGATAGTGAACAGAAAATAGATGCAGGTAATATAGAACAACAAACAGCAGATTTTTATCGCCCCAAATCTCCCTTTTCTGCTTCCCCATCTCCACCTCAAAATGTTGTTTCTGAATACCCTTTTATCATTAGTGTCAATACTGCTGCTGCTTGCTTAACAATGGTAGCGCAATATTTAAACAATGGAGTGCAACTAGAATGGGTACAACGTCAACTTAGAGGACAAAAACCCAAAAATATCATCGAAACCGCAGAAAAATTAGGTTTATCACTGCGTAAATTACAGGTAAATTGGAAAGAATTAAGACAGTTATCTTTTCCTGCTTTATTACAGTGGAATTCTGAAGGAATTAAAAATTGGGTTGTTGCGTATGGAATGAAAGGTAATTGTTTAATTATCGCCAATCCTTTAAATACTGAATGTGAATATTTAACCCAATCCGTTGTAGAATCATCTTGGGATTTTCAATTATGGCAAGCTGAATTAATTTCTCAACAAGAAAAATTCAATTTGTCTTGGTTTACTCCCGCAGTTTGGAAATATCGCAAATTATTAGGTGAAGTATTACTTGCTTCTTTTACCTTACAATTATTAGGTTTAACTTCACCATTAATTACCCAAGTTATTATTGATAAAGTCATGGTACAGGAGAGTTTAGCAACTCTTGATGTCATGGCCATAGCTTTATTATTAGTAGCGATTTTTGAATCTGTTTTAGGTATCCTCAGACTTTTCATTTTTACCCACACTGCAAGACGTTTAGATTTGAGTTTATCTGCTCAACTTTTTCGTCATTTAATGCGTTTACCCCTAGCTTATTTTGAATCTCGCAGAGTCGGAGATACAGTTGCTAGAGTCCAAGAATTAGAACAAATTCGTCAATTTTTAACAGGAACAGCATTAACAGTAATTCTCGATAGTATTTTTGCTGTTGTTTACCTGGGATTGATGTTTTATTACAACATTTTCTTAACCTTTGTTGCTTTAGCTGTTCTTCCTTTATTTGCCACTTTAACAATTATTGCTACACCCATTTTAAGAAATTGGTTAAATCAAACCTTTAACCGCAGTGCTGATAGTCAATCATTTTTAGTAGAGACTATTACTGGTATTCATTCTGTTAAAGCTCATGCTGCTGAACCAGTAGCAAGAGAACGTTGGGAAGGTTTATTTGCTCGATTTATTAGAACTGGTTTTAAAGCTTCAACTACATCAAATATTAGTAGTAATATTGGTGATTTTCTAACTAATTTTTCTACATTATTAATTCTGTGGTTTGGTGCAAGATTAGTAATAAATAATCAACTAACTGTTGGGCAATTAATTGCCTTTCAAATGTTATCAGGAAGAGTCACAAGTCCATTATTAAGATTAGTGCAATTATGGCAAAATCTCCAACAAGTCCTCCTGTCAGTTGATAGAATAGGGGATATTCTCAATGCAGCACCAGAAGCAGAAGCGGGAACAGGTTTAGTATTACCAAATCTGAAGGGAGAAGTGAATTTTGAACAGGTTTTCTTCCGTTATAGTCCTCAGACTGAACCTGTCTTAAAAGGAATTTCTTTTGATGTTAAACCAGGTCAATTTATCGGAATTGTTGGTCGCAGCGGTTCTGGTAAAAGCACACTTTCTAAACTTTTACAAAGACTTTATCAAATAGAATCAGGAAGAATTTTAGTTGATGGTTTTGACCTCAAAAGTTGTGATTTAGCATCTTTAAGACAGCAAATTTCTGTAGTTCTCCAAGAAGACTTTTTATTTAATGGTTCAATTTTAGAAAATATCAGTTTAGGAAATCCTGATATCACTGCTGAAAAAGTTGTAGAAGCTGCTAGATTAGCAGTAGCACATGATTTTATCAGTCAATTACCATTAGGTTACGAAAACAATGTTGGAGAAAGAGGTACAGCTTTATCTGGTGGACAAAGACAACGCATTGCTTTAGCAAGAATGTTTCTTTCTACTGCACCAATTTTGATTTTAGATGAAGCTACTAGTGCTTTAGATAGTGAAACAGAACAGCAAGTATTGAAAAATTTGCAGACAATTTCTGCTAACCGGACAGTGTTTTTAATTGCTCACCGTTTTGCACCTTTAAAACGTGCAGATTTAATTTTGGTGATGGAAAAAGGTATCATTGCTGAACGGGGTACACACACAGAGTTATTACAACAAAAGGGTTTATACTGGTCACTTTATCAACGACAACAAATGAATATTTAAAACAAAAGACGTTCCTATGGAGCGTCTCTCTATTTACTTTAAATATTGGTTTAAAAAGTGATCGGTGGAGACTAGGAAGGAACAGTTATTTTTTGATTATAACTAGGACTTACGTCGCAATGACAGTACTGCGTCATTACGAGACGTAATCGCAAAAATCCTGGGATTGCTTCCCTACACTGCGTTTCAGTCGCAATGACAAATCTTCGTTGCGTAAGTCCTGATAACATTTATTTGTCTGAATCAGGATTTCCAAGATTTTAGGATTTTCATGATTAATATTCAAGATTTAAACAGGTTTTAATTATCATTTTATGTGAATTTTACACTGACTTGACTAAATTTAGATATATCTGAATTGTATCTTGTAAAATTTCTATAAAACACCTAATTATAATGATGACAAAAATCGAATTATCAAAACAATTAACTGATATAAAAAACACATCCTGTAAATCTTTTAATTCTGGAAATTCTGATTCCGACAATTCCAATAACTAAACGCAGATTTTTAGATCCCCGACTTCTATCATAAAATTTCAATCTATTAACAAGATTAAAAAAGAAGTCGGGGATCTGATCAATGTTTAATTAATATCCCATCCCAAACTCGTAGACTGTTGATAAATCTTTTTTAAAGTATTCACATCTCTATTAGAAATAGCAACAGGTTCACGAACTTGAGAAAAATAAAGTGCATCGGTTTGTAAAAGACTATGACCCCAAATTCCTAAAGCGTGTCCCATTTCATGACGTGCTGCTGCTTGTAAATATTTTCCAGTTTGACTAGGACTTAATAAAATAGTAAATTTATGAGTTAAGATATCATTTTGGGTATAGATTTGATAAGTTGTTAATGCAGAACGCGCACGGGGAATTTTAGTTTCAGGATCTATTTGTAAAGGTGGACGTTTGCGAGTAATTTTAATATCTGAATTTTCTGGTTCTTCTACTAACTTTAAAGGTAAATAATTATTCCATTCCATTATAGCTTGTGTAACTTGATTTACCCATTTTTCGGCTTGCTTTGGGTTGATATTTGTAGGGGTTTCTATATTTACTTGAATCGGAAATTTTGACCAAATTAAATAACCATATTTTGTTGTTTGAATTTGCTCAAAATAGTCACCACTATTTGTTGTATCGTGCCAGTTTTCTAAGCTAGGTGGTAAAGGATGGGTTTTTGGGGAAGTAGCTCCTGAATTAGATAAAAGCAGCGAACCACGAGGATATGAAGGAAAGAGAGTTAGATGGGTATTTTGTGTAAAACCTGGATTACCAAAAATAATTAATATTCCTGTACTTATTAATAAAGTCAGAATTATTATTAATTGCCATTTGAATATTGGCAGAATTTTTTTTAGGCCGTTATTTATTAACTTGTAAAAAATTTTATATATTTGCCCATAAACAGGCAAAAAGAACATTAGTGGGAAAAGAGAAATAAAATTATTTATAAATTTTCTCTGTTGCTTTTTACCTTTTGCCTTTTGCCTGTTCATAAAGATAATTTGTAGGTTCTTCAGTACCTAATATGCTAAATTTTTCTGATTAAATCCCTAAATCAGTTGATTTTATAGGAAAAATCGGAAAGTGACGGAAGAGGGGTAATTATTCAGTTATCAGTTGTCAGTAATTCGTAATTCGTAATTCGTAATTCGTAATTATTACCAAGTTACCAATCACCAGTCACTAGTCACCAGTCACTAGTCACCAATCACCAATCACCAATCACCAATCACTTTTTCCAGCCAACCTTATTTAGGTAGCCAGTTAGCACTTAAAACCATTGTTAAACCAAGAAAAATCACCACTAGCACCCAAGTAACACGATTAAGTGTGTTTTCTGCACTTTTAGTGCTACTAAATAGTTGAGCTTGTCCACCAATAGCGCCGATACCATCACCTTTGGGGCTATGTAGTAATACTAAAACAATTAAACCTAAAGCCGAGAATGCCCAAATTCCTTGTACGATGTTGGTAATGGTCATGGGATCAAAATTTCCTCAAAATAACACTGAATATTAACTTAAAATTAACACGCCGATTGATAAAAAAACCTGCCTGTGCAGGTTCACTATATATAGTGGTGATTGATAATCACCAAAATTGGCAAAATTGAGAAATTAATTATATTACAACCCTACCGGCGTGGGAGTTCGAGATATCTGTAAATCGTACTCTGCTGCTCTGAGTAAAGATTGACCTGTCATTTCTGGAGGTTGGGAAATTTGCAGGATATTTAAAATTGTGGGAGCAATGTCGGCTAATTTACCATCATTCCTTAAATCCACATTTGTCCCATATCCAGGAATTTTCACCTTTTCCCCTTCTACCACAATGAAAGGAACAGGATTAGTAGTGTGAGCCGTCCAAGGATTGCCATCTTGGTCTAACATATATTCGGCATTACCATGATCTGCGGTAATTAACATTGTGCCGCCAATTTTACCAACGGTTTCCACAAGTTTTCCCAAACATTGATCAACGGTTTCAATGGCTGTAACTGTGGCTTCTACTTGACCTGTATGCCCTACCATGTCTGGGTTAGCATAGTTCATGACCACCAGGGAATAGATGCCTTTTTCAATGGCTGTGATCGCTACATCTGTGACTGCTTGAGCAGACATGGCCGGGTCTTTATCATAGGTAGCTACCATTGGACTGTTGACTAGTTCCCGATCTTCTCCTGGACAGGGTTCTTCTAGTCCCCCATTGAAGAAATATGTAACGTGAGCGTATTTTTCAGTTTCCGCAGTCCGAAACTGTTTGAGACCATGATTTGCAATTACTTCACCCAAAATGTTTGTTAAGTTCTGGGGAGTAAAGGCCACAGATACTGGTAAATCTGGGTCGTATTGAGTAAATGTTACAAAGGACAGCGGTGTTAGTTGCTGTCTTTCAAAACCTTGAAATTTAGGACTTACAAAAGCTTGAGTTAATTGTCTAGCACGGTCGGGGCGGAAATTGAAAAATATTACCCCATCTCCAGGTTGAATTGCACCAGGGGCGATTTTGACTGGATCAATAAACTCGTCAGTAATATTTTCAGCATAGGAACTTTCCAAGACCTCTAACGCTGTTTTTCCATTCCCAGCACCGTCTTGTGTCATTACATCATATGCCCGTTTGACTCGATCCCAACGGTTATCTCGATCCATTGCATAATAACGACCGCTGATGGAAGCTATTTGTCCTACACCGATGCGGTCTATGTGTTCTTGCAATTGCTTGATGAATTTAATGCCACTTTTTGGCGGTGTATCACGTCCATCCGTTATGGCGTGGATACATATTTCTGAAAGCTGCTGTGATTTGGCTAAGTCAAGTAATCCTAACAGATGGGTAATATGGGAATGTACCCCTCCGTCAGAACAAAGTCCGACTAAATGCAATTTGCCATTGCGGGATTTTACTTCCTGGCAAATCTTCACAAGTGCTGGGTTAGCAGCTAAAGAACCGTCTTCAACTGCATCGGAGATGCGTACCAGTTCTTGGGGAACTACACGCCCAGCGCCAATGTTCAAATGACCAACTTCCGAATTGCCCATTTGACCTTCTGGCAACCCTACGGCTTTTCCTGAAGTGCGAATGAGGGTGTGGGGATAGGCCGCCCATAAACTTTCCATTATGGGAGTCTTAGCGGCTGAAATAGCATTTCCTCGCTTGTCCTCACAGTAGCCCCATCCATCTAAAATGACTAGCACCACAGGAGCAACAGGTGCTTTGGTCATACTAAAATTACCCTTTACTTTTTGTAATAACCGCATGATACCACTACTAACTGCTGATGATCTGTTAATTTCTACTGATTGGTTTATCTAGTAGATTTTTACTGTCATCCTAGCGATCGCGTATTTTTCTATTTCAATTTATACCAGGATTGGCAAAACGGCTTCTGTAGTTGCCAGTAAATTCTTGACGAAATCACCATATCCTTCTGGACAGTTGGTTTTCAGGGTTTTTAAATTCATTGTGAAGGCTAAATTCCAGCGAATTTGTAGTGGACGTTGATTATCAATATTTGCAGACAGATATGTTGATTTGGCGATCGCCTGTTCTAAAATCTCTTTGGTATTGTCTAAATTCTCTAACTTTTCTAGGGTTGGCAATTCTACATCTAAAATTTTCGCCACATTTTCAGTATCAGCAAGTAACCAAGTTTCAAAATTCCTAATTGCTAAACCGCCAGCAGAGCGATCATTTATAATTTTTTCGTTAATATCTAAATGATTATCCCGAATTTTATTTACTGCTTTTTCTAAATCAATTTTCCTTTGCTTGATGTTATCATCTGCATCAACGATAATCAGAATCATATCTACTTCTTCAGGTTTCCATAAAATTACAATTTGGGCTAAATATTTAGGATCTAAAATCGAATGTCCAGTTCTTAAAGTCCGTTTTTGATTTTCCCGAATTGATGGATATCTTTGAATAAAATCACAATCTGGAAATCCAGCATTTAGCAATTCTTTTCTAATTAAAGTATGCAATGCACCTTCATTTTCTCTAGGAATTACTTTTCCCCCATCTTCTGGTGTAATATAAGGAATACTTTCACCTAATTCTGCTTCTCCTTCAGCTATCAAACCTATGCGAATTCGCCGACTCATTTAGGATTTCCTCCAAACACATTAGTAAACCAAAGTTCACCTAAAGCACCATCATAAGCTTCTAAAGCTTTTTGAAATCTCACTGACTCTACAGGTAATTTATGAACTTGGGTTTTCCCTTCTTGATCTAATTCCACAGCACGCACTTGTTCAGGTTCAACGTAGTTTAATAACACAGGAGAATGGGTGGTAATTAAAACTTGTACGGGGTTTCCAGTTATTCCTTCAGTGGAGATAATTTTTAGCAACTCCATCATTTTATGCAGCAACCAAGGATGTACACCATTTTCTATTTCTTCAAAGCAAATAATACTGGGAGTATTTTCTTGATACAGTGCAGTTAAAAAAGCCAAAAGTCTTAATGTACCATCAGAAATATCAGATGCAGGAATATGATGATCTGAATATTTATCAACTAATTCTAAAGAAAAGGTGTTATTTTCACTACGGGGTAAGACAATTTTTTTAATATTAGGAACAAGTTGAGTTAATCTTTCTTGTAATTCATCAAATCCTTCACGATTAGCTAATAAAATATCCAGTAAAGAATAAGCTATTCCTTCCCCATTTCTCTTCATTATTGGAATATTTGAAGTTTGTCTAGAAATATCACCTGGATAAAAATCATAAATACTGACTTTTTTTAATGCTTTATCAACTGGAGAACCTGAGTATTGATGACTTGTTAGAAAAACTCTGATTCCTCTTGTTGAAGATTGTGGATTACTGTTAATTTTATCCTTGTCTATTTTAACTGTTTTTTTTAGATAATCAAGATAAACTGATATCCTGGAAAAAGGATGAATACTTTCAGTCAATGCGCTAACCTCTAGTAACATAAAATCTGTATTTCTCTGCCAAAATTTAGATTCAAGATTTTGATTATTTGTACTGAAATTTTTTAATGACTTAGATAAAAAACTGATAGGTTTTGTATATCCTGGAGACTCTATAAATCTATTCAAAAAATCAGAAAATACCACCAAAGCTTCACAAATATTAGATTTACCAGAACCATTAGGCCCAATAAATACAGTCAATGGTTCTAAATCTATTTCCGTATCAAATAAACTCTTATAATGTTGAACCTTGAATTTAGATAACATTGATTAAATCCTTCCAATCCCAATCTATTAATTTTATCACTCCAGCCAGTTTTCTAAGCTTAAACCCTCAACCCTAGCTAAATCACTGTCATTAGAAACCACAGTTAAACCTTTAATCATTGCTGTAGCAGCAATTAAAACATCTTCACTTTGAATTGGTAAACCTTTCAACCTTAAATCAGCATGAATTTCTGCTGCTTTTTCTAGAATGTCTAAATCATCTAAAAAAATAATTGGATATTGTTGACAAAGTTGGTTAAACCTTTCCCGTTGTCTAGGTGCATCAACTGCCAAAAATCCTCGTCTAATTTCAAAATAGGTAATACAACTAATGTAAATATCTATCTCGGCGAATTTGATAATTGCTAATTTTTGCTTGATAGAGATGTTATTTTTAATTGCCAAAGAAACAATATTAGTATCTAACAAATAACTCATATAATTTATTTATCTACTTTCGTTTAATTGCATCATCAAAAATTGTCATTTGTTCAGGTGTTAACTCTGCTCCTATTTTCCCTAAAACCTCTGTTGACATCACAAAACTACAATTGTCTTTTAACTTTTCATCAGACATATTATTAAATTTATCTAGTGTTAAATGTTCTTGAACTATTTTAAATATATGTTTAACAATTTCTCTATAATTAAGGTCTTCTTTAAAAATCGGATTTTCATCCATTAAAGTTGCCACTACTCTTTCGATTCTACTAATTGTAGATTCCTGTTGAATATTTGTTGATAGCATAATACTTACCTCTATTCATAAATTCATAATTAATTATATCATAATCAAAATATAAGTATTCAGCAGTAAGTCAAATCAGTTGATAAAAAATCCGCGTTTATCTGCGTCTATCTTCGTTCAATAATTAATGATTTAACTTTTATTACTTTCGTTTAATAGCATCTTCAAAAACTGCCATTTGCTCAGGTGTAAAATCTTCCCCAATCAACGTTATAATAAAGATGTTTAATTTAGTAGCAAAAAACCATGAAATCGAAGAAGAACTATTAGCAAAAATAGAGACTATGACAGAAGCTGAAATAGCAGATTTTATAATATTGATCGAAAAACTTAAAACTCAAAATTCACGTCTTGATAAAACCTAAATTAAACAAAATAGTCTTGGGGAATGTATATCAAAATTCCGGAAAGAATTGATAGAAGAAAAAATAGAAATAAACCCTGATGAAATTTGAAACAATTCTTGGACATCCTGATTTAGACAAAAAAATAAAATATTTATTGAATAAAAATTATAAATTATGCGTTTTGACTGGAATGATCAAAAAAGTCAACTGCTTAAATCTCAAAGAGGTTACTATTTTGATGAAATTATTAATTTATTTGCAGGTGATTATGTAGAAAGAGTAAAAAACGATGATCCACAACAATTTATTGCCATAGGATATGCAGGTTATAGTCTTTTATCTGTTATTTATAAAGTACGCTATGATGAAGAAGGGGAATATATTTGGTTAGTAACATATTGGAAAAGTACCAAAAGAGAAAGAGAGATTTATGAACAATATTTCTACGGATGAACTAGAACAAAAAATAGCCACAGGAGAAGAAATTATTGACCAACATTTTGATCCTAAATCTACTAAAAAAGGGACAAAATATCTAACCACTGTCCGCAGATCACAAACATCTCTTTCCACACAGTTTAATCTCCCTCAAACCATGCTGAAAGAGATTGAGGAAATAGCATCTGAACTAAATATTACTCCTGAAGCTGTGATTAAAATGATTCTCAGACGTGCATTAGATGAGCATTATCTTGCTAAAAGTAGAACAACTTTAATAGTTCAATAAAAAATCCCCAACTTATTTAATAGTTGAGGACTCACAAATCTTTGTTTTTAAAAACTTCCCCTACTTCTTCTTCGCTGCTGCTTTAGCAGCTTTAGCGGCTTTTTTCGCTGCTTTCTCTGCTGCTATTGCTGCTAATCTTTCCGCTTCTTTTTCTTCCTCAATTTTGCTTAAATAGTAATGATAATCTCCCAAATAAACCCGAAATTCCCCATCTCTAATTTCCACAATTTTATTCGCAACTTGAGAGATAAAATAACGATCATGGGAAACTACAATTGCTGTACCATCATAATTTTGTAATGCTTCCTCCAACATCTCCTTAGCAGGAATATCTAAATGGTTGGTAGGTTCATCCAAAATTAATAAATTCACAGGTGTTAATAGCATTTTCCCTAATGCTAACCTAGCTTTTTCTCCCCCACTCAATGCTTCTACTTTTTTAAATACTGTATCACCAGCAAATAAAAATCTTCCTAAATGGGTTCTGACATCCTCATTTGTCCAGTCTGGAACTTCATCATGGATGGTTTCCATCACGGTTTTAGTCAGTTCCAATGCTTCTGCTTGGTTCTGTTCAAAATAACCAGGAATCACATTATGATCTCCTAATTTAACAGTTCCTTCGCTTGGTGGTTCTGCACCCATGATCATTTTTAAGAGTGTAGATTTCCCTGCACCATTAGGACCTAAAAAGGCAATTCTATCACCTCTTTCTATTAATAATTCTGCACCTAAAAAGAGAATTTTATCTCCATAAACATGAGTTAGTTCTTTGATTTCTACTACTTCTCTACCGCTACGAGGTGCATCAGGAAAACGGAAATGTAAGGTTCTGACTGATGAGGTTGGAGCTTCGATTCTTTCAACTTTATCTAATAGTTTCTCACGGCTTTTCGCTTGGGTACTGCGGGTAGCACTAGCACGGAATTTTTCTACAAATGCTTGTTGTTTTTCTAATTCCTTTTGTTGTCTTTCAAATGCACTCAATTGTGCTGATTGATTTTCGGCTTTTTGTTGCAGATATGATGAATAATTGCCCAAATAAGTGGTAGAAACACCCCGTTCTGTTTCCACAATTTGTGTACAAAGTCTGTCTAAAAATTCCCGGTCATGGGAAACTATTACCATTGGAGTCATTAACCCTTTTAGGTAATTTTCTAACCATTCAATGGTTTCTAAATCTAAGTGGTTTGTTGGTTCGTCTAATAATAATAAATCTGGTTCTTGGAGCAGAATTTTACCTAAACTCATCCGCATTTGCCAACCACCAGAAAAAGCACTGACTAGGCGATCGCTATCTTCAACTTCAAAACCCATTTCCGGTAAAATTTTACCAATCCGAGCATCTAAACCATAACCGTCTAAGGCTTCAAATTGACGTTGTAATTTATCTAACTTATTAATCAGTTTATCTAATTCTTCTGGGGTAGCGGTTTCCATTTCCCGCTGTACTTCGTGCAATGCTAACTGTACAGCATTAGCTTCTGTAAATACCGTCCAAAATTCTTCATTAACCGTCCGGGTAGGATCTACTTCAAACTCTTGATTCAGATAAGCGATATGTAAACTTGCAGGGCGGATAATTTCTCCTGCGGTGGGTTCTATTTCCCCAGAGATAATTTTCAGTTGGGTTGACTTTCCCGCACCGTTAACGCCCACCAAACCAATGCGATCGCCCGGTTTTACTTCCCAATTGATATCTTTAAGAACTTCGCCTGTAGGATAAATTTTGTTGATATGTTCAAGTCGTAACATGAAATATTTCTCTGCTAGGGGAGCGATTCTCTATCTTAACAAAATTTAACTAATATTACGAGTATTAGGAGGATGGATGTAAGGAGAAATAGATTTTTTTTAACCAACCCTAACTCTAGCTGTAGACAAGTGAATTTACTTATCTTTATGTCTCAAGTTATTTAAAACAGAAACCTCTGGTGATACTATAGGAAGGCTAAATAGTTGGAATAAGTTATCATTATGCGTGTATTCAATTCGATTATTACCAAAATTAAGACTTGGTTTCCTGCTGAAGCTGTATACGCTCACTGTGATGGACCATGTGGAGTCTACGATCCAGCCTCAGCTAGAATTTCTGCTGAAGCCGTATTGTCAATGACAAAAAAGATTCTAGATTTGCAACCTCCTTCCGGGGGAGATCCAGCTGCGATCGCTGCCTATAACAATACAATGAGTCGTTATATTCAGATCAAGGAAGAACAAGCACAACTTACCAAGAAAGAACTTTTAGTGCTGTGGACAGATTATTTTAAGCCCGTGCATTTAGAAAAGTTTCCAGATTTGCATACTAAATTTTGGAATGTTGCCAAACTTTGTTCTGCTTGCAAAGTTGAAGTTAGTTTACAACATGCAAATGAGTTAATGGAAGCCATTAAAGAGATCCAAGAAATCTTTTGGGCTACAAAAAGTAGAACCGATGTTCCCTGGTACAAAGCCAGCTAACTTTGACTGGAATTCGGATTTAGCAATATCCCCAATACCTAATAGTGGCTTTTGGGAAATTTTACTTTGGTTATTAAGACAACGGCGACGTTTTCAGGTTGTTGGTATATCTATGTTACCATTACTGAAACCCGGAGATGAAATCTTAGTGGATTGTAGTTCATATAGATTGTCAAATCCTTCTATTGGTGATGTGGTAGTAGTGAATTCCCCTGATTCTCCAAATCTGAACTTAGTCAAGCGGGTAGTTTCAATCCACCCTAATGGTGCTTGTTTCCTACAAGGAGATAATCGTTTCTATAGTACTGATAGTTGGGATTTTGGATGGGTTGAATCACATCTTATTGTAGGTCGTGTAACCAGTCGTTTCCTTTAGTGTCACCTATTAGCTGGAAGTAAAATCCTAATTTCGTAAAATCACTTTGCTCTCCATGCTAAGTTAGTAAATTAATTAATTTTTTAATCCTCCAATCGGAGTCTATACAAGTGCAAGGTTTTTGGAACTTTGGCTGCTCTAGTCTTGCACTTGTTTTTAAGAAAAAAGCCTAAAATGCCTTACCTATATATAATGTTTTCATATTTATTCAGCCAGCCCTAAATATAAGACATCTGGTGAAAATTAAATATGCGTGACGTGAAACCCTTGTAGAGACGCTGTATGCAACGTCTCTACATTATTTTCCGGAGATGTCTATTGAATTAAGCAGCTAAATTTGCAGCAACAAAGTCCCAGTTAACCAATTGCTCTAAGAAGTTCTTAATGAATGCAGGACGCGCATTTCTATAGTCAATGTAATAAGCGTGTTCCCAAACATCTAGAGTCAGAAGTGGCTTTTTACCATGTACTAAGGGGTTCTCTGCGTTAGGTGTTTTCATGACTTTAAGTGTACCAGCGTCATCTACTAACCAAGCCCAACCACTACCAAACTGAGTTGCAGCAGCAGCAGAAAATTCTTCTTTGAATTTGTCGAAGCTACCAAAATCTTTATCAATTCTAGCGGCTAAGTCTCCAGTAGGAGCACCACCACCAGCGGGTTTAAGTGAGTTCCAAAAGAATGTATGATTCCAAACTTGAGCAGCGTTGTTAAAAATGCCCGCTTTAGAAGGATCACTATAAGCAGTTGTAATTACTTCTTCGAGAGTCTTGTCAGCCAGTTCTGTACCCTCTGTGAGCTTATTCAGATTGTTTACATAAGCTGCATGATGCTTACCATAGTGATATTCAAAGGTTTCTGCTTTCATGCCATAAGGTTCTAAAGCTTTGGAGTCAAAGGGTAGGGGAGGTTGGGTAAATGCCATGTGTTCAAATCCTCTCTTTATTTGTTTCGCCTAAACATCAAATCACTCTCTTAAATGAAAATATATTTATTTGAGTGATTTTCCGACATAAAACTTAACATAGTTATATTACTACCAAATTTTATCTTTTGAGTGATGAGCTTGTTTTTGGCACATAGGGAATATTTAACAAGTCCAAGTCCAGGACTTACGTACAAGTTACGGAAGAATGAACCACGAAGGACGCAAAGGAAACAAAGGTAAGAGGTTTCAAGAGATATTTTGCGTAAGTCCTGTTTAGTTTTCTAAATTAAATCTTAAATCTATCTATAGTTAGAGAATTTTGTAGTCCTGGAGGTGTACGATGGTTTTCTCTATTCTTTTATATTCAAATATCTATTCCAAAATTTTTGATTAATGACAAAGCTTTCTTACCAGAACAACTCACAAACAAAAAGTCAAAAGTCACTACTAAATCACTTCAAAATCGAGTACCCATCAAAACCAGGAAAGATAAAAACAACCTTTCCTCACTAGCTACCACAACTTTTAAATTTAGTCCGTAACCTCTGACTTACCAAATTGTTATTAATCACTAGCTAATATAATCAGGATGCACTGAAAAAGTCTGGTTGTGGAAACAGGGAACAGAAGATAGGGAATAGGGAACAGTTTCCAATCTTGAGTGGAGCAGTTTTTTCCTGAAAGTTAGACTCAAATGCAAGTTTTTCAAACTCCTAGCCACAAATATATTGCATTTTTGATCAAGAAAAACAGCTACAAACCTTTTCCCATCATGTTTTCATGGTTATACAGCCAGACCTAACTAGCCAAGCAAGTTTTTAGCGTTGAGATAAGCGAAGTTGGTAATGGTTAACAATTTTATCAGCCACTTGAGAAGGACTAAGCCCATCAGTTTGAATTTCTAATGCGTCTGCGGCTTTCTGCAAAGGAGAGATAGTACGAGTGCTATCTTTGTAGTCACGTTCAGCAATATCCTTTTCTAGTTGCTCTAAACTAACTGGTGACTGTCCTTCTTGATCGTAATCTTGGTAACGACGACGAGCGCGTTCAGCAACAGAAGCAGTTAAGAATATTTTTACTTCCGCATCTGGGAACACATGAGTACCAATATCCCTACCTTCTGCTACCAAACCTCCCTTTTGGCCCCAGCTTTGCTGTTGTTTAACTAGAGCTTTACGAACCGAAATTTGTGCTGCGATCGCCGATACCTTTGACGTTACATCTACAGTGCGAATTACTTGAGTAACATTTTTATCATTTATCCATACTTGTACAGGAAATTTCATACTTTGACTAGGAGTAAGTTCAATTCGACACTCACTTACCAATTCTGCAACACCACATTCATCATCTATAGAAATACCTTCTTCCAGAACTAACCAGGTGATAGCCCGGTACATTGCCCCAGTATCTAAATACACCAACCCCAATTGATTTGCTACTTGGCGAGCTACGGTAGATTTACCCGCACCAGCAGGGCCATCAATGGCAATAATCGGTTGGCGTAGCCCGTTATAAACATCGCGCAAGATGGTATTATCAATTAGACGTGTAGAACCTAGACGGGCTGCGATCGCCAGCATTCCTTCCTCCTGAACTTTTGTTAAAAACATCAATGTAGTCGGCTCAACCAATTCAATATATTCGACAGAGATAGTGCTAACCTTGGCAATTTCTTCCCACACCAATGCTATCAGCTGGCTACTGTCGCGAACGCCAGTATGAAACGCCGCCTCAGCCTTATGCAAGCCTCTATATAGCACTGTTGCTTGCTCTTTCTCCGTTGCAGTCAAATATTGATTACGAGAACTCAAAGCCAAACCAGAAGCCTCTCGCACCGTGGGACAAGCAACAATCTCCACTGGCAAATTCAAATCAGCTACCAGACATTTAATAATAGCTAGTTGCTGACCATCTTTTTGGCCAAAGTAAGCACGGTCAGGTTGCACCAAATTGAAAAGCTTGGTGACAATTGTCGCCACACCTTGGAAATGACCCAGCCGATATCTACCACATAAGCCTTTTATCATACCAGATGGAGGGATCACCTGTGTCACTTGAGTTTCTTGTATATTCTTCTTTGCAATACCCATCTCCTCCGGAGTAGGTAAAAAAATTGCATCAACTCCAGCCTGGGAACAAAGTAAACGATCTTGCTCAAAAGTTCGAGGATAAAGATCATAATCCTCACCCGCTCCAAATTGGAGAGGATTGATAAAAATACTGACAACTACAGTAGAATTTTCTTGTTTAGCTTTTTTAATCAGGCTTAAATGACCTTGGTGTAACCCTCCCATAGTAGGAACTAAACCCACATGAGTGGGATACCAGGTACTGTGATCATCAAGTAATAAATTTTCTGCCAGTTTAACCTTGCTTGTACTACGGCATTGTCTTAAATAACAGCGTAAAGCTGCAACTGTTTTTAACAGACGCACAAAAAAATACCCCTAGATTGTGATCCTCTCACCCGTTAGTGTATATCTGAAATTAGCTTCAGAGATTAAGGATTTCTAGGAGTTAGCTGCTTATATTGTAAAATTTGTATTTAATAAAGATTTCTGATTTCTGATTTTTGATCAACTGTAGGTTTATCTTCCTAAGACTTCAACCCGTACAGGAGCAAGTCCACTTTTCACCATCCCCAAAATTCTAGCTGCACCGAGAGAAACATCAATAATTCGACCAGCAATGTAGGGCCCACGATCATTAATCCGCAAAATTACAGACTTACCATTGCGAGTGTTAGTTACACGTACCTTCGTACCCATAGGTAAAGTCCGGTGAGCAGCTGTCATTCCTTCAGGATTATATATTTCACCATTGGCGGTTTTATTACCAGCCCAATAATAACCATACCAAGAAGCCACACCTTGAAATTTTAACCTGTTCCTACTTGCAATCTGTTGAGGGCGTTTAGGGAGGTTGGCAATCTTATTAATGGGAGCAGCGTTACCTATTAATCTTCGTAAACGATTTGTCGCTTGTAAGGCATCTTGTGCCAAGTTATTCGTAGAATCTGCCAGTTTGGTGGTATCGTTAATTTCCACCAATTCTTGGTCATTAATTTTGATGATATAGCGTTCTAACTGATTTTTAACAGTAGCGTCCTTATCTTGGACTTTATTATTGACAGAAGAGCTTTTCGCTGGTTTCCAGCTAACACTAATCTGAGTAGCATCAGCATTATTTTTGATCAGATTGTTAATTTGAGCAGCCAATAAAGTAGCTCTGTGGACTGGATCATCGGCCAACTGAGAAGATTTGCTCACATCCTTAACACTTCCCGCACTGGCTACTTTATAATTACCAGCAATCTGACCGGAGGAACTCAACCCTTCTGTAGTCTGAACTGTTCCTACTTTGGTTTGTTCACCAGAAGTTGAGTTAGGACTCAGGAAAGTCAGAACAGGAATATCACGGATATAAAAAGTTGCAGCTTGACGACCTTGAATACTGTGGGCGTAAATTTTCGTCTTTTCAGTATCAGAGGTGGTGTTCTGTTTTCCAACTTCGTAATCTCCTACCCTCACTAAATTCTGAGTAGAAGAAACATTATTCTCGACTGTTTGTGCATGACCTTTCAGGGGTGAACCCAAAACAGACAGAAACACAGCGGCAATAGTTAACAAATATCTTATATTCATGTGTCCGATTTTTTAAAGCTACCAGAGAACTCTTTGTTCTCTCCCTTGGGTTTCAAGATAGTGATCATCAATTAACCCAAAAGTTGAACTCGTTTCAATTTCACCTTTTATTTGTGACTGCAACACAGTAGCATGAAGTTTTTGCGCTGGGATCAGGGTTTTACCGTAAGCTAAAGGGGCAATTTCTCATTCCCTAGCTCTGGTTTTATAGTTCAACCCTTTTAATCATCAGCTTCTTGGCGGTGTAACATTTTTTTTCAGGAAATAAATAATTTTTCATAGAGTCATAGTAATAACTGTATTTTTGCTGCGTCAACTAATTATCAGGTTATTTGAAAAACCGTAAAATTGTTACAAAAGTAAAGAGTAGTAAATATTACTTTTGTATTTTCTGCTGTTTCAGTCATAAAAAATACTATTTTTTTATAACCTAAGTATTTAGACATATAAAAAATATTGTTAGATAATATCTCATGAAACATCAACATATTCCTTGAGTAAATACTTCAATATAAATATTGAACATAAATTTTGAATTCTACTTATAAGTAAATATATTTACAACATTATAAAATAAAATACATAGAAAAATTAGTGCCTTTTGTTTAAAAAATTTAAGTAATAAAACTGACTGTAAATTTACTTTTTCTCAATAAGTATTTTTTCTCATCAAAAAAAGCAATAATTCAGAGAATCAAATAAGAGACTTTTAGCTTGTAGATATCAAACCAAAAAGTAAAAAACAGCACAGATATTATCTCTGTATACTTATATGCTGAACAAAACAGCTATGAGCAGGTTAAGTTGTCAGACAATTAACTTGCATATTTTTGGTGAATCAAAAAACTGTTAACCCTCTTTCCTTGCACCCTAGTTCCTTGCTTAAATGTCAAAATTCAAGATTTAACACTTATTAAAGCCATGACAGACTCACAAGAATCAGATATTACTACACAGTCATTCTTAGAAGTAATTAAAGATTTGCACTCTCAATACAAGTCTTTATCAGAAGGTAAAGTTGCTAACTATATTCCCGAATTAGCCAAACTCAACCCCAACTTATTCAGTATCTGCATTGTCACTGTTGATGGTGAGATTTATGAAGTGGGTGATTATCAACAACTATTTACCATTCAATCAATATCTAAAGTATTTGTTTATGGACAAGCTTTAGAAGATCATGGTAAAGATTATGTTTTAACCAGAGTGGGAGTAGAACCAACAGGGGACGCATTTAATGCTATTATTCTCGATGAAAAGTCAAAACGCCCCTATAACCCAATGGTTAACGCTGGAGCAATAGCAACTACCAGCTTAATCAAAGGTAATGGTGCAACAGAAAAACTCAATAGACTGTTAGAAATGTATAAACGTTATATTGGCAGAGATGTATTTGTTGATATTTCAGTTTTTACATCAGAGCGTAGTACAGGACATCGTAACCGAGCTACAGCCCATTTAATGTTAAATTTTGGCATGATTGACCAAAACATAGAAGAAGCATTAGATTTATATTTTCAACAATGTTCAGTTTTAGTCACTTGTAAAGATTTAGCAGTTATGGCTGCTACTTTAGCCAATAAAGGAGTTAATCCTATTACCAAGGAAAAAGCTATAGATAGTCAATACATAAAAGATATATTGAGTGTAATGTATACCTGCGGAATGTATAACTTTGCAGGTGAGTGGGCCTATAAAGTAGGAATTCCCGCAAAAAGTGGTGTTTGTGGAGGAATTATTGCTGTTGTTCCTGGAAAAATGGGAATAGGTGTTTTTTCACCTCTTTTAGATATGCGAGGAAATAGTGTTAGAGGTGTAAAAGTCTGTGAGGAACTTTCCCATCGTTTAGGGTTACACTTGTTTGAATCTGGGAAAAACAGTTAACAGTTAACAGTTGTCAGTTATCAGTTAACAGTTATTAGTTTATGACTTACGCATTTTAATGAAAAGTTGGGGTTTGAGATTGCGTCCTTTCGTCGTAATGACACTATTTGAAGTATATTTCGTGTAAGCCATAAGTTTAGGACTTACGCAACTGGCATATTTTTTGGCGTAGGGTGCGTGAGATGCGAAAATATTTGAACGTAGCAATAAAACTTGTAGCGTCACGCACCAACCACTGATTGTGACACTTGCATAAGTCCTGAAGTTGTTGGGATGAATTTCACATTTAACATTTAACGTACTATGACAGAAGCTAAAAATGTATTGGGGACAAAATTAGAAGTTTGCTGTACATCTCCCATGACTGGTTTTTATCGGGATGGGTTTTGTCAAACAGGTGGCCAAGATTTTGGAATGCACGTTGTTTGCGCTCAAGTGACAGCAGAATTTTTAGAATATACAAAATCTCAAGGTAATGATTTAAGTACACCAAGGCCTGAATATAGTTTTCCTGGGTTAAAACCTGGGGATGGTTGGTGTTTGTGTGCTGCTAGATGGCAAGAAGCATTAGAAGCTGGTGTTGCACCTTTAGTAGTTTTAGAAGCAACTCATATGCGAGCTTTGGAGGTTTGTAATTTAGATGATTTACAAAAATACAGAGTAATGCGGGATTAATGGGTTTTTTAGTCAACAGCAATTTAGTATTTTGAGAAAATGGAACAAGTTTTCACAGAAAGATTATTGTTAGTACCTTTTAAGTTAGACATAGTTAAAACTGCTATACTTGATAATTCTGAATTAGCTAAATTTCTGGGTGTTAATGTTTTACCAGATTGGCAAGATCAGGAATCTTCACAAAATTTGCCAGATATAGCAAATATACTAGAAAAATATCCATTTCAGAGCAAGTGGGGATGGGGGAGCTTAGTCATTCATCAACAAGAAAATACTCTCATCGGCCATGTGATGATTAAAGTTATTCCCGATGCAACATTTTCACCCACTGATGCTGTAGAAATTGGCTATTACATCGCTCCATCCCATCGTCAACAAGGATATGGAACAGAAGCTGCTAAAGCTATGGCAGATTTGGTATTGTCTCAACCGGATATGCAAACAGTTACTGCTGGTTGTGATCCAAAGAATATAGCTTCCCAGAGAGTATTAGAAAAAATTGGTATGGAATTGATCACCCCAGGTAAAGAAGTTTTAGTCTGGAAATTATCAAAGTCAACTTAGTAAGGTAAAGTAATTATGTGTGCCTATACCGTGAGAAATTAGGATCATGCTCACTCAACAGAAAAAGAAATTAGTTACTTATAAAAATATTAGTATTTATGAGCAGACATATAAACTACCTATTCTGAAAAATAATAGTGTTCAAAACTTTCAAAAAAATATACAAGATCGTCAGCAGTTAATTAAGCAAGGTATTAAATATCATTATAGATTTGGTGGTATTTTCAGAATAAAAAGAGAAATTACACAGTCAGAAGTTCTGGATGAGTTGAGATTATTTATTCAGGATTATTTTTATATTATTGATTTTTTAGAAAAGTATAAACATAATTATCATGATTTTTTGGTATCGTTGACTGTGGGGTTAAAAAATTTATTTAAACAAAAATATTTGGAAATTAAAAAATTAGAAGATGAAAGAAGTCAATTAGAATTAAAAAATCATAATTATCCGCACATATTAGAACAATTAAAATTAGAAAAAAGAGAAAATTTTAAAGCGGTTATACTATTAAGCAATGCTTATTTTTTGACTCTAGAAAAAATTAGTTTAATTAGTGAAGGAATTAGAAACCTATCAGAAGACACACAACATCAAAAATCAATAATTCAAAAAATAGTCAAAGATTTAGAAGTTCATCAAGAGATTCATGAATATCAACAGAAAGCCCAAAAGGTGCGCCAAGAAATAGCTAATATTGCCCAAACAGCCGTCAATTTAGAAACTTCATTACAAGATTATTTTAGCCCTTTTCAAGTATTGATAGATGAAATGGTGAAAGTAGATGAATATTTTTTCGCCATTGTTAGTGATATTCAAAATTTAGGTAACAAGATTCTAAATTACCAATCTCACTTAGTGAATTTAGAAACCAGTCAAGAATTCTCGCAAAATTTTATTGACTTTATGGTCAAAATTTATGATAAAAAGAGTAGACTAGAAGATGCTTTTAGAGAATCACAATTATTAGATGGTAGTGGTGATAATTTTGATCTGTTAGAAAATAGTGTTTTCTTAGAACAAGGAATTGATTTAATCTCAAATTATATCTCTACACAAATTACTGATCAGCCAAATTCACCAGAAATAATTACAGATAATTTAGAATCTACAACATCCTTATCTACCGCCAAAGAAACAGGACTAATGGCTTTAGTTAATCATAACATTGATTTAACCCAAGAATTAATTAGTGAGAAAAACCTTGACTATACACAGCTAAGAGAACTCCTAGCTCAAAAAAAATGGCAAGAGGCAGATTTAGAAACTAACAAATTAATGTTAAAAGTGATAGGTAAGCATGACTGGGATGAAGTTTATCAAGAAGATATTGACAACTTTCCTTGTCAAGATATACAAATTATAGATCAGCTTTGGGAACAATACAGTTATGGCTATTTTGGCTTTAGTATTCAACAAACCATCTGGAAAGAAATGGGTGGACAAAAAGATTATGAAACAGCAAAAAAATTAGGAAATCGCCTAGGTTGGAGGAAAGAGGGAAAATGGCTAGACTATGAAGCATTAACCTTTCAACTTACCCCCATGACACCAATGGGACATTTACCAGCTAAATGGTTAAATTACAATCAAAATCAGATTCAGTCTACCCCGGAATTATCTACAGCAAACAAATCAATGGCCGCGTGGCGGGTAAAATCTTGGTTAGTGTGGCAAATGCACCTGTTTTTTACTCGTATCAACAACTGTCAAGAAAATTCTTTCTCTGTAAGAGGATAAATTATGAGTCCTAGTAAACATTCTGATATAGATATAGAAGTTTTACTTCTGGGAAAATGGCGATTTAATACAGCTTCGGAAAAAGTCACCATTGAATTCAGAGATGATATGACCTATGTACAAACCAGAATACAAACTCTATTGGCTTCTAAACCCAAAGAACTAATCACTGGTACAAAGTTTACAGGCATTTGGTATGTAAGTAAAAAGATATTATATTTTAATTTAAAATCCATGCCCAATTCATTTTTAAATATTAAAGCCCCACTAGATATTGAAATTTCTTTGGCAGATATAGTAGTTACAGTTAGTTCAGTATTTATGCCAGAAGATTATGAAGTCAGAAGGATCAATAAATCTCAATTTCTATTAAAAAATGATCAACAATCAATTATAGGGACAAAAATTCGTAATTAGGCTAGGCTTTGCAGCAAAAAGTGATTGGTGATTGGTGACTGGGAATCTTAATTTAATCAGTAATTAGGCTTTGCAGCAAAAAGTGAACTAGGGAATAGGGAATAGGGAACAGGTAAGAGCTACAGAGATTTTTGTTTGTTCCGAAAATGTTAAATTAATTTTGCTTAGATACTTACAGCGTTTTCCGGTGTCATGAGGTACACTAATGGCGGGCAAGATGCCCACCCCACAAGAATTGCATGATTATGATTTGTACCTCATAGGAACGAAATCTGCTGTATCATGTTCTCCTTACCACTTCAGGGGACAACAAGCAAGCTGAAAAGCTTCTGTCTTATAAGCAAAACTTAATTACAGATTGATGTATTTACAGAAACTTTTAATTAAATTTACTACAATTCTGTCCCTAGAGGATACGATGTTTAACTTTCAAAAAAAGCTTTGGCATAAAATTGTCTCCCTTGGCAGATGAAAGTAAAGATGATTAACAACGATAGGCTCGATGAACAAGATTAAAGAATTCCCTCATATTCCTGCGAGCTATCATCCTTGCCTAGCTCCAAAAAATCCAAAAATCAAAAATTTAATTGAGTGTGGCATAAAATCGTCTTCCTTGGCAGATAAAAGTAAAAGAGCAGGCGCAGGCTGCACAGGAGACATCTGCTATGGATAAACCACAGAAGACACTTGAAAACCTAGCTTTAGAGGCTCAACGTTATCCAGCCCGCAGTAAGGAAAGGCAAATATGTTTAACCAAGCTGACGAATGGAATCATGCAAAAATCCAATCAACTGCGTTGTCAAAACGTCCATAACTTCCCCCTCAATGTTTATCAGGAAGTGTTTAATGAAGCTCTACAGCAAACCTTTTTGGAGATTTTTGAAAAAATTGACGATTATGACCTCAATAAAGCTTTAGTCATGGGATGGTTTAAGTTTTTACTCGACAAGCGATTTAAGGATGCTTGTAACCAACACCTGAAGCGTCGTCGTGTCACACAAAAAGGAACTAGAGTTCAAATATCGGATAAATCTTTGGATGTGTCCGTCTCACCTAGTCAACCTAATTCAACGCCAATGATAGATACTATCGAACAGCCTCCCTCTTCTTCCTCTAATCATGATGATTGGGAAAAGCTACGTAATTTAATTAAAAAAGACCCAACTGGTGATTTTACTTCAGCTCATATTAAAAATCATCCAAAGGCGACTTTTAAAGCCATTTGCCTCCAAAAATTTGCCCAAAAATCATTGAAGGACATTTCAACTGAATGGGGAATTCCAGTTCCAACCCTTTATTCTTTTTATAAACGTCAAATTAAAAAGTTTGCCCCGATTTTTAAAGAACATCTTTGAGATTCAAAATTTATTTTTAGATCAATGCTGCTAAGTTAACCTTTTTTGCCAAGCTAAAACCAACACCATTGTCTAAGGATGACCATATTTTTGACTCTTAACTTAGGGGAATTCATTCTTATATAAACCCTCAATTATAGGATATTCAACCAATGACTTACTTAACTGAACCTGACGCATTAACCTTTCCAACCCCCTTGGGAATATCGGACTTTGATTTTGCTAGAGAATTTAGCCAGCAACAAAAATATCCTAACAAAGCTAGACAAGTTTATCTCAATACTTTAGCCGTTCGTGCAGTTAATTTTTACTGTCACAATTTACTCAAGATTGAGACAGAATTAGAGAAAAGTCAAAGTTGGGATAAAAATGCTAGATTCTTGATGAATGTGGCTGATTTGAAGGTTAAAGGTTTAGGGACATTAGAATGTCGTCCAGTCTTAAAAGGAGACAAAGTCTGTCCTATTCCCCCAGAAGTGAGGACAGATAGAATCGGCTATGTGATAGTCGAAATTGATGAAAAAGCTAAAACAGGAACCCTGATTAATTTTGTTAAAAATATAGAAGAAAAGGAAGTATTACCATTAGTAGATTTACCTGATATTGAAGGATTAATTGATTTATTTTTGTCTGAACAACCAGATCCTCCTGAACCAGTTATTGCAGAAGAAAAATTATCTGAGTTAAAACAACAACTTGAAGCTCTTTTTTCCAATGAATGGGATGAACCCGAAAAAGTTTTAGCATCTAGTAGTCGTCGAGGAAAAAAAAGAGGGACTGAGCGATCTGCTTCTTCTACTAAAAGTATTCAAGAGTTGCCATCAGAAATTACAGTTCGTAAAGCTAAATCCATCAAACTTAAAGATAGAGAATTTGCTTTAATTATCAAAATTGAACAAAAAAATGATAACGACTTACAAATTTTTTTTGAGGTGAAACCTCAGCTAATGGGTTTACCTGCTGGATTAGAACTCGCTTTACTTTCACCATCGGGTCATAAAATGACTTCAAATAAAACAATTGGAGGAGAGGATAAACTACAAATTCCTAGAAGTAAACCAGCATCAATGCAACTTAAAAAACTTCAAAATTTAATTGAAAGGCAAAAATTTTATCAACTAGAACTGACTCTAGAAGATGATAGCTATACTGACAGTTTTCCCAGTAATTGCTAATTGAATCAAGAAACTTAAGCTAAATTATTTCTTGCTTCTAACTCACTCTATTATATTGTCTATGAATTTACATTAGAGAGGAATTACTCACCATGCCACAAGAAGTAGAATTAAATCTGACTGAACAAAAAAATAATCAGACAGGAGAACAATTTTTTCGTGTCGAGTTACGGATTACTAATAGCAGTAATTCCTCAAAAATTCACAGACAAAGCTCCGTTTCTTCAATTCCAAACAAGCTTATTACAGCACAAAATCAATGGAAAGAAGCTTTCTCTGAGTTGGGAGATCGGAGACGAAAAAATCCTACATCAGATTTAGATAGCATCAAAGTTTTTGAGGAGGAAGAAGAAGAGGATTATGATGCCATAAATATTGATGAGTATGATGATAATGATAGTAGTGCCATAAGTTTTGATGAGTATGAAGAAGAACAAGAAGAAAATGATAATCTTAATTGTTGGCAATCTTATCAAAACTCAACAAGAGAATTAAACAACTGGTTCAATTCAGACAAAGGCTGGTCAAAAATCGGTGATTTTCTAAAGCAATACTTAAAGAAATCAGAGGCAGAAATCAGAGTCACTATTCAAACAGATAACTCTCTATTAAAACAACTTTCTTGGCAAGAATGGGATATATTTGCTAACGATTATCCTCAATCTGAATTTGCTATCAGTCCTCTAGAATATGAACCCCCTGAAGGTTGGGAAAACATCAAAAATCCACAAGTCCGAATTTTAGTTATCTTAGGCGATAACAGTAATGAGACAAACCAGATTAACTTAATCAGTAATAACAACATAATTAACATTGACCAAGATAAAGCACTTTGGAATAGAGTTAGAGAACATGGGGCAAAAATTGAGTTTATTGAACAACCTCATTTATTAGATTTACAGAGAGCTTTAGTTGAAAAACCAGGTTGGAATATTATCTTTTATGCGGGCCATAGTGAAACTAATCTAGCAGGAGAGGGAGTTTTATATCTCAATCCTGATGATGAAAATGGTATCACTATTAATGAGCTAGAAAAAGAGTTAACTACTGCCATTAAACATGGGTTACAATTAGCAATTTTTAACTCCTGTGATGGCTTAGGAATAGCCAATACACTCGCCGAGTTACGTTTACCCCAAAGTATCGTTATGAAAGAACCTGTAGACGACCAGATGGCTATAGACTTTCTGGCGAATTTTCTTGATTCTTTTTCCCGTAATAATCCACTATTTGTGTCTGTTAATAAAGCTCGGAAATATTTAAAACAAACCTACAATAATCCTGAAAAATATCCAGGAGGACATGGATTACCTATTATTGTTCCTAACCCTGCTGTTCCTTTACCGACTTGGAAAGGGTTTTTATCTGAGTATCATTTACCCCTGAAATGGAGCATCCCAATTATTATCGCTGCAATCATAGGAGTCGTTGGTTTACCGTTAAGTATTATCTATGAATTTGGCCGTGAAAAGTTTTTATTTTATGCCAAGTTATATCCTCATATGCTCTTATTTCCTCCTATGGCATTTTGGGCAGTAAGTTGGAGTGTTTATAAAGGGTTTGGTCAAATTATTGATAAATCTCGATTGAAGTGGGGACTGTGCTTTATGTTATTTCTTTCTATTGTGATTTCTTCTATAGAGATTACTTCTCCCCATATGATGCTGTTTGAACTGAGTTCATCGGCTCAATCTACTATTAATAATCAGACAATTGTTAACCTGAAACATATTCCTAGTGATGTTGAAAATAGCCCCAATGTCCTCGAAAATATTAAAACCATTCCCTCAGAAATTATTGATAGTCCTAATATTTTTAATCAAGATGGTCTCACAATCAATAAATCTATTCTGGAGACAGCTTTATCTAATTATCTAAACCCTAAAATCAATAATAAAATCACAAAAGAAGAAGCGATTGGGTTTCATCAACTTATGTATCTAGGTTCTGATTATAAGACAACTTGGAAAGGGAGAGAAAATTGGGTTTCTTTTAGTCGCTATTTTTATATTTACACCTTTTGGATATTAGTTTTTACTGTTCTGACATTTGTAGTTTTCTGGGTACGGAGTCAAGATCCTCGACAATTTTTCAATCATGTTAAATATATTGAATATTTAGTATTTTCTCAAGTCGTGATTTTATTTTGGATGCCTTTTAGAATATACTATTTGATAAAAACAAAAAGCTTAATTTTTGGCTACAATAACTCTCAATGGATTCAACAACTAGAGCCTGTAGCTTACTCATTTATCTTTGTTTTATTGCTTACTACAGCCCATAAAACCTATCAACTAAAAAAACTTAGGTTGGTTTTTATTATACCAACGCTTGTGATTTTCTTGTCCCTCTGGCTTGGTCATGGACAGACGGAATTACTAAGTCGCTTATTTGGGTTAAATACTGTAGATTCGAGAATTTGGCTACTTTATCCTTTATTTACTGGATTGTGTGTTTATCTATTTTTGAATTATCAAAATAGAGAAATTCAGTAAGCAAAATTTATTGTTGGTTAGTAATAACCTTGTTAGGAATTCATCCTCCACAAAAAACTTAATTTATTCATTGAATTGGAGAGATTATGAACAGATTCATAACTTTTGGACAACCCTTGCTTAATCTGAAACTAATCATGATAATAGCCGGATTAATTACTGTAGTTGGTTTACCAGTTAGTATTATTCTGGAATTTCATAATAATAATGATTGGCTTTTATACTTTAGGTTATATCCTCATTTAATTTTATTTTCTTTACTGAGTTTCGGAATAGTTCTTATTAATCTTCATCTAGCTTTGCAACAGATTAATAGAAAAACAATGTTAATTCGTTGTGTGTTAATAATTACTATTGTCTCTATTTTTTTGACTTATATAGAAATGACTTCTAATAATATGATGCTCTTTGAATTTAGCAACACAGCACAATCAACCATTCCTGAACCTCAAGAAACTATTGAACAAATTAGGAATATACCTAATAGTATTATTGATACTAATAAAATTATTGCAAGAGATACAATAACTGTCAGTAAAGTAGAGATTGAACAAGCATTAAAAAACTTCAAACTTCAACAAAATCAGCTAAATCAAGAGGAAAAGAGAAATTACTACAAGTTGATGGAAATTGGTTTGTCTTATCCAACATGGGAGAAAAATAGAAAATCTTTTTCTTTTAGCAGATTATTTTATATATCATCATTCTTTATTATTGTCATGGCTAGTCTGATGAATTGGATACTACTTTTTCTGTATTCAAAACAAGATGTTATTGATTTTAATAAATATCTGCGATATTTAACTATTGCTTCTTTAGGCTTAATGACTTGGATTCCTCTCCGTTATTATTACAACTTAACTACTTTAAATCTTCTGGTTGGTTCTAACAATGCTATTGGTCATTTTGATGTCTTTGCTTTTGTACTTCATCCTATCTATTTTTTTGTTCTCTGTCGGAAAATTTATAAAGCAGGAAAATATTGGTTATGGATAAGTTTTATTATCGTATTTGTCAGCTTATTAACAATAGTAGGTCGCTTTTATCCAAACTTAATCAGTAATCTTTTTGGAATCAATAGTAATGGGATAACCAATCTAATTACTTGGGGTGCTTGCTTACTGATTAGTATAGTAATTGGCTTATATCAATTAGATTGGCTTAACTTACCCCGTCGAATTAATAGTTAAGTTTACCCTCTACATTATTGCTCCTTAACGACTGACAAAAATTCCCTAACAATTTCCCACATATATAGGAAAGAAAATCATGTTTAATCCTCAATCAAACTTAGCTATTTTTAGCTTAACTAATGCCCTCATTTTATCTCTAAGTTCACCTTTATTGGCTAATGACTTAAATAGTGTCTTTCATATATCTAAAACTGACAACGGCAATCAAGTTCATTATGGAATTCGTGTTAACCAAGATTGTTCACCTCAAGGAAACAACCCTGTTTCTGTTTACTGGAGACTGGAAAACAATACAACAGAAGGACTTCTCGAACCAGAAAAACCTGCTTTTGGAATTGCCAATCAATCCGTTTCAGGGAATCAAGTTACCCTAGAAATCAATGGTCTAAAAAATCGAGGAATTACCCGACCAATTACTATTAAAACTTTCTCCTCTCCATCAGGAGACTGTCAAGGAGAAGCTTGGATGAAGATTCAACAAAATCAAGCCCAATTATCCAAGATTCATCTTAACCTAAAAAATGTGGTCAGAATTCCAGACTATGATATTGCCATTAGTGGAAAAATTGATAACCTAATTCTCATTGGTACTAAAAATCAAGAAAAGATTCCCTGTCAATCAGGATGTAGTTTCGGTTTATAAGTTAACAATTTTTTTGAACGAAGTCGTCTTAATCGTTACTTAAACCCTAGAAAATTTTTAACAATCATTATTCATCGAAAAACCACTCAACAACGAGGTCATCATGTTAACAAAAAGTCTTCTTATTCTATCTCTATAGTAAGGAATGGGTTGGTTAGGACATAATCCTGTAAGGAAAAGATATCCTAAGCAAATTGTACTCCTCTATATCATGTTCTCATAATCACTTGCGATATAACTGGTGTGTGCATATTTTCCCACCTCCCCATCACCCCATCACTAAAATAAAAAATCCCCTTAGTGGGGGACTGGAAATTATTTTAGTGGAGTGAAGAACTAAGTAATCAATTCTTACAACAAATATAGTAATCCGAACAAAATTATCCAAATTACATCTACAAAGTGCCAGTATAATTCAGCAGCTTCAAGCCCAAAATGGTGTTCATCGCTGTAGTGGCCAGGAGTACGCGATCGCCACAAAACTGCCAAAATTGCTAATACACCAATAGTTACGTGCAAACCGTGAAACCCAGTCAACACATAAAAAGCACTGGCGAATAAATTTGTAGTTAAGCCAAATTCTAAATGACTATATTCATAAACCTGACCAACTAAAAATATTGCACCCATTGCTGCTGTAATGGCTAACCAGGTACGCATTCCCTTAGCGTCATTCTTTTTGATGGCGGTGTCAGCATTGTGCATGACAAAACTACTGGCGATCAAATTGATAGTATTCACACCAGGTAACAACAATTCTAATTCTGGTGTACCTTCTGGTGGCCAGACGGGTAAGATAGAACGGAAAGCCAAATAAGCTCCAAACATTCCTAAAAAAATCATTCCTTCTGCAACCAGGAAGACAACCAAACCAAACATACGTAAGTCTGGGTGTTCTTCATGATGACTGTCTGCGGCTAAATGATGATTTTGTTCGATTTTAGCGGTGTCAATTGTTTGACTTTGCATGAATTTATTAATTGGTAATTGCTAATTGTGTAGGAGTCAGAAGTCAGGAGTCAGGAGTCAGGAGTCAGGAGTCAGAAGAATAAAAAACTAATTTTTCATTCACCCCAACTCCCCATCAACCCATCACCCCATCACCCCATCACTCTTCAACTGCTAACGGTTTGCTCACTGTTAACTGATAACTGTTGACTGCTCACTGTTACCCCGTAGTCGTAAGGGCCTTTAGTAAGAACAGGGAGTTTCTCGAAGTTTTCAATAGCCGGTGGAGAAGAAGTCATCCACTCGAAAGTCAAACCACGCCAAGGGTTTTGAGGTGCTTTTTCACCATACAACCAACTCCATACTGCATTGATAATGAAGGGTAAGGTGGAAATAGCGAGAATATAAGCCCCATAGGTGCAGATTTCATTTAGAGTTGTAAATCTGGGGTCATATTGGGCAACACGACGGTTCATACCCATGAGTCCTAATTTGTGCATGGGTAGGAAGGACATATTCAAACCAACAATAGTTAAAACAAAATGAACCTTGCCCCAAAATTCGTTCATCATTCTTCCCGTCATTTTAGGAAACCAATGATAAATAGCGGAAAAAATTCCTAAAACTGCTCCACCAAATAAGACATAGTGGAGGTGAGCGACAACAAAATAGGTATCGTGGACGTGGATATCAAAGGGTACAGATGCCAACATCACACCACTGACACCACCCATAACGAAAGTACCAACAAAACCCATTGCAAATAACATGGGTGTATTCAGGGCAATTTTACCACCCCACATTGTTGCCAACCAGCTGAAGATTTTGATACCTGTAGGAACAGCAATGATCATCGTAGTGATCATAAAAAACATCCGTAACCAACCAGGAATACCACTGGTAAACATATGGTGCGCCCAGACGATTAAACCTAAAAAACTGATAGCCAGAGAAGAATAGGCGATCGCCTTATAACCAAAAATTGGTTTGCGGGAGTGGACAGGAATAACTTCGGAAATTGCCCCAAAAAACGGCAAAATCATGATGTAAACAGCAGGGTGGGAGTAAAACCAAAACATATGTTGGTAAATCACCGGATTACCACCACCAGTTGGGTTAAAGAATGCCGTACCCGCAATTAAATCAAAGGCTAATAGAACTAAAGCCCCAGCTAAAACTGGAGTAGAAAGCAATACCAAAGCTGAAGTAGATAACATTGACCAGCAGAACAATGGCATTTGGTTAATACCCATACTGGGAACACGCATTTTCAGGATGGTTACAAAAAAGTTGATTGCTCCCAAAATTGATGATGTACCCAAAAGTAAGACACTAATAATCCAAATTGCTTCACCTACCTTACCTGTGACTAAGCTCAAGGGAGGGTAGGATGTCCAACCAGCATCAGGGGCATCACCTACTACTAAACTCATGGTAAGTAATATTCCCGCTGGGGGTATCATCCAAAAAGCCACAGCATTCAAACGGGGAAAAGCCATATCCCTAGCCCCGATCATCAAGGGGATGAGATAGTTAGCTAAACCTGCACCTGCGGGAACGATCCACAGGAAAATCATGATGGTAGCGTGGAGTGTGAACAAGCTGTTATAAACTTCAGGGGTAACAAAATCTACCTCTGGGGTGCGTAATTCTGTCCGCACCAAATCAGCCATCACACCACCAATGCAGTAGAAGATGAATGATGTAACTAGATATTGAATGCCGATTACCTTATGGTCGGTATTAAAGGTAAAAAATTCCCACCATTTTCTTTCTTCTTCTTCTGAGTGGGGAGTAGGAAGATTTGTAGTGTCTTGTAATTCTGCTTGTGTCATAAATTAGTCATTAGTCATTAGTCATTAGTCATCAGCCAATAATTAACGATGGACTTGATGCAACATTTCTGAATGAATACCCATATTGTGGGTATAGGGAGCGAGAAATTCATCTGCTGATAATTCTTGGGAGTTGACAGCTACAGCTTTGTTCAAGTCTTCTTTAGCTGCTACTTGCTGTGACTGCATCCAACCATCAAAATCCGCTTGGGATTCCACAACTACCCGACTTTGCATAACGCCGTGGTATGGCCCACACAGTTCAGCACAAATCAGAGGATATTGACCTACTTTTCTAGATGTAAAATTAACCTTTGTTTCTTGACCAGGAATCACATCCTGTTTTAACCGAAATTCTGGAACCCAAAAAGCGTGTATAACATCATTAGCTGTCATGTTTAGCTGTACTTCTTTACCAACTGGGACATGAAGTTCACCAGTTAAGAGGCCTGTATCTGGGTATGTAAATAACCAAGCATATTGTAGAGCAGCTACTTCAACTACCAAGGGTTGAGATTTTCCAGCTATATCTTCACTTGTACCGATCCCAGAAGTAGCTTCAGCGAGGATAACAGGGTTTTGTTCTGGGTTTTCTGGTGTATTACTAAGAGTTGCAGCAATGGCTGTTCCTGATGTTGACATTGCTTCTTCCATCATTGGCATTTCATGGCCGCCATGAAGACTTAACCCACCAATTTGGTTGTAAACATCAAAACTGTACACAGAAATACCAAGAACAATAATTGCTGGAATTGCTGTCCAGAGTATTTCTAGCGGTACATTACCGTCTATTGGCGGCCCGTCTTCATTGTCACCTGCGCGACGACGATATTTAAGCGCAGAGTATATAAGAACTCCTTCAACTATTAGAAATATTCCTATAGAAACTGTCAACATCGCATTAAATAGGTCATCTATCAATACGGCTTCATCTGATGCGGCTATAGGCAACAGACCGTGATTTTGACCGTACCAGAGACTGACTAGAGTTAAAACGATGCCGATTAGTAGTGTCCAGATTGTACTTGGAATTTTCACGGCTTACCTAATTGAATTAACTACGTTATTTCAAAATAACTCACTTACTAAGGTAGTGCAGTCTTAGAAATCTGTAATCTAAATATCTGAAATTTTTGTTAAGTTTTTGCCTATGTTACTAATCTTGATTAAAAGTTATTGGTGTAATATAAACAGCAAAAATTAATCCAGAAAAATAAAAGTTACAAATTTACAAAAATTTAAAGAAAATTCCCTCTATTTTCAGGATTTGATGATGTACATCTTAAAAAATACCTAAATCTTACAGCTAAAACTACAAGAAGTGATTCAAAGTATAAGTGACAGCCAATTCAGGAACTCTAGCAGATAAGTTAGGGTAGAGATAGGTCTGGACTGTTCAGAATAACGTAAGTTGTTAAATTTATGGGAGAGAATTATGAGTAGGAAGTTAGAAGTTCTAGATTCAAGCAAGAAAATTGATTTTTAGTTAGCATTCAGCTAACCACAGTTAGTAGTCAGTGTTTGTTTGGGTAAATCTAAAATTAATCTTTAATTATCCACAAAATTGTTTCCATACTCTTGACTTCTGACTGATTAAATCCTAAGAATTTCGATTTGTCTTGAGTCTATTTCCATAATTTCTGACTCTAATTTTCAATCACAATTGAAGTGATGCAACTTCACTTTCACTAAATAGAACCTTTTAAGAAGATATACTCAAGCGGGGATCAGGTATCGTTGATGAACGAATTTGTCCTACAACAACAAAATGAAGCAGCCGCTCAACACAACAGCCCCAAGGAAGCCATCCGTCGCTTGGTGTGGAAGATTTGCATAGCTACTTTGATTTTAATGGCTATAGGCAGTGCCACCCGTGTGATGAATGCTGGTCTTGCTTGCCCAGATTGGCCGTTGTGTTATGGAGAATTAGTGCCTGCTAAACAGATGAATCTCCAAGTGTTTTTGGAATGGTTTCATCGTCTGGATGCAGCTTTGATTGGTTTTAGTACGATCGCCCTTGTCGGTTTATCCTGGTGGCATCGTCGAGTTTTACCTAATTGGTTGCCTTGGGCAACTACTTTTGCTCTGTTTTTAATTGTTTTTCAAGGTGTGTTAGGTGGGCTGACTGTGACGGAGTTGTTACGGTTTGATATTGTCACTGCTCATCTGGGAACAGCGTTATTATTCTTTATCACTCTTTTAGTCATTGGTACTTCACTAATTCCCTATCAGGGAACAGGAACTGTTGGTAAGTTACCTTGGCTGGGTTTAATTGCTGCTATCTTGGTTTATCTACAAAGTCTATTGGGTGCTTTGGTTGGTTCTCGTTGGGCTTTACATCAATGTTTGGCTGGGGATCAATTATGTGGTGTGATGTATAGCCATATTTTTGGTTTATTACCACCAACGGTAGCCACCTTAGCAATTGTATTTATCTCTTGGCAGACACCAGCACTACATCCAACTTTACGGCGACTGGCTAATATTGCAGGTAGTTTGTTAATTTTACAGCTACTTGTGGGATTTGCGACTTTTCGCTTACATCTGCAAGTAGAACCTCTAACCGTTACTCACCAAGCTGTAGGCGCTACTTTATTGGGTACTTTGGTTGTATTTACGGTTTTGGCATTGCGCGACACAAAAAAATCTATCAGTTACCTGTAAGCAATCAGCAGCTATCACTGGGGAATAATCATTTTACATAGGTAGAACGTTAAATTTTGTTTTGATCACAGGTCAAAAATCATGGTCAGCAGGTTTTTCCCCTGATTTACATTTTTGTACTTGTATGGTTTGTCAAGTTGTTCTACTGAATCTGGGACTTAGGCACAATACCCCTACAACCCTCTTCTCTTCGTGTATTTTTTGGTTAATTCCTGCCTAATTTGTGTTAACTCCCATAACTTAATTCTTCACTGATAGCTGATAACTGAGCCACTAATAACTGATCACTGATCACTGAGAAAGGAAGTAGAGAAAACATGATTGAGACTAATGTCTCTCGCCACCACAATACATTTCTTGAGGTAATTCAAAGTTATTACCAGTTGACTAAACCCCGGATTATTCCGTTACTTTTGATTACAACCTCTGGCAGTATGTGGATTGCTGCTAAAGGACAAGTAGATCCGTGGTTGCTTTTGGTCACACTTCTTGGCGGTACTATGGCTGCGGCCAGCGCCCAAACAATTAACTGTATTTATGACCGAGACATAGATTATGACATGGAACGGACGCGCCATCGTCCTATGCCTTCTGGTAGAGTGCAACCTCGGGATGCTTTGATTTTTGCTGTCGCTCTGGCTATAGGTTCTTTTACCCTCCTAGCGGCTTTTGCTAATTTTCTGGCTGCACTTTTAGCTTTTTCCGGTATTGTTTTCTATGTATTAATCTATACTCATTGGCTCAAACGTCATAGTACCCAAAATATAGTCATTGGTGGTGCTGCCGGAGCTATTCCAGCTTTAGTTGGTTGGGCTGCGGTGACTGATACTTTAAGCTGGGCAGCTTGGTTAATTTTTGCCATTGTCTTTTTATGGACTCCTCCCCACTTTTGGGCTTTGGCCTTGATGATTAGAGATGATTATGCAAAAGTAGGGATTCCTATGTTACCTGTGGTAGCAGGAGATCAGGCCACAGTCAGACAAATTTGGTTTTATACAGTCATCACTGTTACTGCTACAGTTTTGCTTTTTTATCCTTTACACGCCAGCGGTATAGTCTATGCAGTAGTTGCTTTAACTTTAGGTGGTGTATTTGTCCATAAATCTTGGCGATTACTACAAAACCCAGAGGATAAAACAATTGCTAGAGAATTGTTCTTATATTCCATTTCTTACATGATGTTGTTATGTTTAGGAATGGTGGTTGATAGTTTACCTTTTACTCATCATTTAGTCAGTACAATTCTGAGTTATTTACCTTTCCTTAGTTAGGAAACTACAAACAATAAAAAAAGCGATCGCATTTCTAGTTGATTTTGGGAGTGCGATCGTTTTCTCGTTCCTATACTCTATATGGGAATGAGTGATATAAGGTTCTGCTTTTTATCTAGGGTTTATTGATTTATGTTTTTACTGATGTGCATAGATATATGAAATAAGACAAGTTACTTACTTTAAATCACATTTTATTGTAAGTCTGGTAGCATGATTTCTTTTAACAAAGCTAGTTGAGTTCTATTTTTAATGTCTAGTTTTTGCATAATATTGGACATATGATTTCTCACTGTTCCATAGCTAAGATACAATCCCTCAGCCATTTCTTTATTTGTAGGGCAGTTTTCAGTTAGAAAATATTTTAGTACTTCTTTTTGTTTTTTAGTTAAATTTTGTAGTTGATGAATTTTATCTACATCAATCTTAACTACAGTTTTTTTCTCGATAACAATAAAATTTAGAAAAAATGTCAAAAAAACTAAAATAAGAGTAAATACAAGACCAAATAATATGGTTAAAGATAAAATAGCTTGAAAGTCAAAAGTATTTTGAAGTGGAATAACACTTTCTATATCCTTCAGTAAATACATTAAATTAAATATCAATCCTAAAATTGCTATCCATAATATAATTATGCTTTTTCTCAGTTCATTAAACAAAAAAACATTCCTTAAAATGACAACTATATAAGGGATAATTAACCCCTTTCCATGCCCTAAGTAACTTATAAAAATAATTAAAAATAACTCGAAACAGGTAAATAAGATTTTTGGTTTTAAATCTTTATTCCAAGGTAATAATAGTCCTATTCCCCAAAATACTACAACTAATAAATTTAAGATTAACGTTATTGGTAGTGAAGAGTTTTGAAAAAACAACCAACTAGGTAAAATTGGACAGTTAATTAAAATCATCAGTAATGCAAGAAGAATATATTCACAGTATAAGATTCTGGGGAAAGGATGATTTTTTACAGTGACTACTTTCATGTACCTTGAATCCTACATAATAGTGATTAGAAAATATGATGAGTATTGCGGGAGAAAGTTCCCGTACTATAGTCATGTCTCTAGGTCGAATGAACTATTTCCGCCATGTTGTGACTTTTGTAACATGAATTATTCCTTAAGGGTTTGATAGAAATTGAACAGACAGGAAAGATTTCCAGCATCAATGCTTTTGCTTTCCAGTCTCCAGAAACAATTAAGGAGAAATTTATGCCTAGACTAACAATCACTGTGGTAAACAATGACAATGAGACACTTTTTGTTGAATGGCATGAGTGCAAAGTAAAATCTAAAGGTGGTTTGTACAAAAGACTGACAAAAAATACCAACACTGATACTATTCAGCCTGGAAATACAGCTTCAACAGTTTATAATGCAACTTTTGGAGCAGGTGTTAAGCGTAGATATCAAATTGCAGTACATAATGGTGATAGTGATGCTGTAATTTATTACCCAAGCAACAAAGGTTGGACTGAAGATCCTACTCCCACGATTAGTGTCAAAGTTTAATAGCTAAAATTAAGTCACTGTTGTAATTAATTTTACTGGTTCTGATTATCAGGACTTACGCATTTTCATGAAACATCGAGATTTGAGATTGCTTCCTTTCGTCGCAATGTCGGTATTTGAAGTATATTTTGCGTAAGTCCTGATTACTTTAAAAGTAGTTAATTACAACATACTTAATATATAGGACTCCTATTTGATTTTTGAACAGAACTCAGTATATACGTAAATTCTTCTTCCCTATTCCCTGTTCCCTGACTCCACGAAAAATTCATAAATCAAATCGGATCACTATAGGTGACAATAGTTTTCCTGTAAAGTTATGGGAAAACTATTTAAGCTTTAAAAATATACCAGAAATTATTAAGAGCGCAAAGTTAACCGTAACATTGTGCGATCACGAATGATCAGGGACTAATAATATCAAATTCGCTTATATCGGAATGATATTTTTTCCTCACGTAGGGGCAAACCCCCCGTGGTTGCACCAGAAATGATATGATATTAAGTTAGGTTATATCGGAATGATATATATTTTCTACAGATAGTACAGAACATAAAAAATTTATGGTTAAATTATCTAGTTAGTGGAAGTTATCATCCAAACTAAAATTCCTAACTTGCTGTAGGACATAATTCAATTATTTCCCAATTATATATAAAGTTTATTTTATTTTACTTCTTATCTTATCTATAATTATAACGTTTTAATTATTGTTGGGTTTCCTTGCGTCCACCCAACCCGCATCTACATCTACATTTATTTTTATAAATTTATAAATCGTACATTAAACACTCCAGTGCATCTGGATACATTTCACAATAGCTTTCCAGAGATGTTTGCCGATGTTTAGCCTGTTTCTGATGGGATTTTTCGGCTTGCAATTCTTCTACAATATCCCAAGCTACTGCACAACTGGGAGAATTGATGCCATTTTGATCACAAACTTCTCTAGCTTCTGCTATTGCTTCTAGTATTGCTTGTTCAATGGTATTATTTTTAGTTTCGTCGGAGTAGTTTGTAGCGTTAACTCCATTAAAAGTTGTCATAATATTTTTGCCTTTTTTGCAGGGGAATAGGGAAGATAACACACAATACTTATCTGTGATTAGCCTGGTAGTTTATGTTACCAAAAACTTCTATTTGTTCATTTTCTAACCGATAAGTATTGAACATTAAACTCTGCTTAAGGCTATCAATTTATATGAATTTTTTTGGTTAATTCCTATACGATTAAGATATAATTAGTGGTTGTTGTTATATAAAAAATATTTTCACAATTTATCCCTATATATTTATATGATCTGCATACAAAGTAGGGTAAGGGTTGAAAATAGGTGCTAACACTTCCTTGATAAAGTTAGAAACTTTAATCATGCGATCGCTAGGTCTATTTTTTAATAGGAAGTAAAATTCATAGAAACTGAATAATAAATTTTTTGATATTTTCAAACTAATATAGGGATAATATTTGATTCTTGCAAAAACACTTAGGGTGTGTTAATCCCTTTGGAAATGGCTTCGCTAAAGTGATAGCTTAACGCAGCAAATACTTGATAATGGTGCGTTACTAACTCCGTTCTAACACACCCTACAATACCTAATTTTATTCAAAACTCAAATAGGATTCCTATAACTAATAACTGATAACTGATAACTGATAACTGATAACTGATAACTGATAACTGATAACTGATAACTGATATGTCCTTTTGCATTAGCACAAAGAAAATTTTGAAACCCAAGCTACTTAAATACCATATAAAATAATAATCAAAGGTGGAATAATCAAAGTCATAATTATAGTTAAAGGAGCGCCTACTCGGAAAAAATCTAAAAACCGATAACCACCAGGACTATAAACCATAGTATTCGTTTGATAACCAATAGGAGTCATAAAACTATAAGAAGCAGCAAAAGTTACAGCTAACATAAAAGCCAAAGGATTAAAACTTAAACTTTCCGCCACTTTAGCTGCAATTGGTAATAATAAAATAACTGCTGCATTATTAGATAAAATCTCAGTCATACAAGCAGTAATCACAAAGAAAAAAGTCAGCAACCAATAACCAGGTAATTGACCTGCTAACTTGATAATATTTTCTGCCAATAACTGAGTCGTCCCAGAATTACTCATTGCAATACCCAAAGGAATTAAACCTGCTAACAGAAAAATAATATCCCATCTCACCGCTTCATAAATTTCCTTGGGTTTGAGACAACCAGTCAGCACCATCAAAATTACACCAATTAAAGAACTAACTAAAATAGTTAATAATTTAAAAGCTGCTAATAAAACCACAGTCAGACAAATAGCAATAGCTGTACCAGCTTTAGAATGACGGAGAGTTTCAATATCTCGCTGCATAACTACTAATAAATTGCGACTGGTTTGTAAACCAATTAAACTTTGTTGTGGGCCACTCACTAATAAAACATCACCAAAACGTAAAGGTGTTTTTCCCAAACGGTTACGGCTTAATTCTTGACCTCTACGAATGGCTAAAACGGTGACATTATATCTTTGACGAAAACGTAATTCTTTTAAAGTAGAACCAATTAAATTAGAATTAGAAGTAATTAAAACTTCTGCGACTCCTTCTTCTTCTGAATTAAAATCGGCCTTTAAGGAAGGGTAATTAAACTTTACGTCTGCTAAAATTTCAATTCCCTTTTGGTTTTTAATTTGTAGTAAATCTTCTCTACCACCCCTCACTAACAAAATACAACCTACACGCAGTTTCTTATCTCCCAAAGGTTGAGAAAAATGGACACCATTATCAATAATTTCAATCACATCTACATCAAACTGGCGTTGTAAACGACTACTATTTAAGGTTTGTCCTACCAATTGAGATCCAGGGGTAATAATAATTTCACTAATATAATCCTTGAGTGCATAACCACAAGTAACAAGATCATCATGAGAACATTGATTAACTTTATTTTTCAGTAATTGGGGAGCAACAATAGCTAAATAAATTAATCCAATGGAAAAAGTGATCAAACCTAAAAATGTAAACTGAAATAATCCAAAACTACCATATCCTAAACTATCAGATAAACCACTAGCAAGAACACTGGTAGAAGTTCCAACTATAGTAATCATTCCTCCCAAAATTGTCACATATGACAAAGGTAATAAAAGCAAGGAAACAGGAATTCTTTGGCGAGAACACCAATTTTCCACAATTGGTAAAAACACAGCTACCACTGCTGTATTATTAACTAAAGCTGTAATTGGACCAGCTAATAAACCCAAAATAAATATTTGTTTAGTCGGGTGTTTACCTCCCCATTTCAGCAAAAAGTGTTCTAGAGTTTGAATTGCTCCCGTGCGACTAATTCCAGCACTGAGAATAAACATAGCTAATACAGTTATGGTTGCAGAGTTACTAAACCCAGAAATACTTTCTTCTGGAGTAATTAAACCAAGTAGAGTCAACAAAACGGAGACAATAATAGCAACTATATCTGTAGGTAACCATTCACCAACAAAACAAATTAGAGCAAAAATAACAACGGTTAATGTAAGAAAAATAGACATACAGAAGCTGTCAGCTATTGGTGGTTATATCCATAAATTTTAAATATTAAGTAGTCGTGCAAAATAAATTTTATATTTCGGAGAGGGAACAGGGAATAGGGAGGGAATAGGGAGGGAACAGGGAACAGGGAAAAGGTAACAGATAAGAGCTACAGAGATTTTTGTTTGTTCCGAAAATGTTAAATTAATTTTGCTTAGGTACTTATTAATTTATTGATTAGTTATTATTGATTAATTATTATTGATTAGTCATTGGTAATTACCAATATTTAAGATAATCTCTGCTTAAAATCTGCATATGTAAATTCACGGACTAATTCAAAATCCCCATCTCTTAAAATGCCAATAGATGGGTGTTTGACACCATTAAACATGGAAGTTTTTACCATTGTATAGTGAATCATATCTTCCAAAATAATTGCATCACCAACTTTCAAAGGAGTATCAAAATAATAATCTCCCATTCCCATCACATCTCCTGCTAAACAGGTTAAACCACCCATTCGATAAGTTGTTTCTCCTGGTTGTGGATCTCTTGCTCCCTGAATTTGGGGTTTATAGGGCATTTCCAAACAATCAGGCATATGAGCAGTAAATGATACATCTAGCATAGCAATAATTGGCCCAGGGGTAGGAATTAAATCCCAGACAGTTGCTTTTAAAAATCCTGTTTGCCATGCAATAGCAGAACTAGGTTCAATATAAATATCTAAATGGGGATATTTAGCCTTAAATTTCTTCACTACTTCGATAAAATTTTCAATATCATAACCATTACGGGTTAACAAATGTCCACCACCCAAGTTCAGCCATTTTATTTGTTCTAGATGATGGCCAAACAGTTTTTCTATTTGCATCAAAGTGGTGGATAAAGCCTGAGAGTCACTTTCACAGAGGTTATGACAGTGTAAACCTTCAATCTCTGGGGGTAATGTATCACCTAAAATTGCCGATCTGATTCCTAAGCGGGAAGTTAAGGATGCAGGGTTATAGATATCTGTTGTGACTGGGGAATATTCAGGGTTAATTCGTAAACCGGGAGAAATTTGAGCAGCAATGGTTTTGTCTTTGAACTTTTCCCATTGAGTCAGAGAGTTAAAAGTAATATGAGTTGCATTTTGGATAGCTGCATTAAATTCATGATCTTGATAAATAGGAAAATAAAGGTGTAATTCTCCACCTAATTCTTCTCTAATCAAATTAGCTTCAAATAAAGAACTTGCGGTTGCACCTTTGAGGTATTTTTTCACCAAGGGAAAGGTACTATACATCGCAAAACCTTTTAAAGCCAAAATGACTGTGATATCAGCTTGTTTTTGCACTGAGTCTATTAACTCTAGATTTTTGATCAGTTTTTCTTCTTCAAGAACATAGCAAGGGGAAGGAATTTGATTATAGTTCATTGATTGGGGATTGGTGACTGGTGACTGGTGAATGGTGACTGTTATAGCAGATTTCGTTCCTATGAGCTACAAATCATAATCATGAAACTCTTGTGGGGTGGGCATCTTGCCCGCCAACAATGTACCTCATGACACCGGAAAACGCTGTAATAGCGACAACTGCTAACTGCTAACTGACAACTGATAACTGATAACTGATTTCTATGCAAACACTGACGTTTTATCTATTAATTCATGCCAAGGTAGTCCGTATTTTCCGAGTTTTTCTAAAAAGGGATCGGGATTAAGTTGTTCGACGTTGAAGACTCCTTTTCCTTGCCATTCTCCTGTCACCATCAGTAATGCCCCTAACATGGCGGGTACTCCTGTAGTGTAGGATATAGCTTGAGCGCCTACTTCTTGGTATGATTTGGCGTGATCACAGTTATTGTAGATGTAGTAGGTTCTTTGTTTTCCGTCTTTGATCCCACTAATGTGACAACCTATGGAAGTTTGCCCTTCGTAGTTTTCACCTAAAGAAGATGGTACTGGTAATACTGCTTTGAGGAAATTTAAGGGTACTATCTGTTTTCCTTCGTATTCAATGGGTTCAATACTAGTTAGTCCTACATTTTGTAGTACCCGTAGGTGGGTAAGATATTCTTGGGAGAAAGTCATCCAAAAACGAGCGCGTTTGATGGTTGGGATGTGTTTAACTAGAGATTCCAATTCTTCGTGATACAAAACATAGGAATCTTTTGATCCGATCTCTGGGTATTCTATGCTGCGGTTGATGGAAAAGGGATCAATTTCTACCCATTGGTTGTTTTCGTAGTATTTACCTTTTTGGGTAATTTCTCTAATGTTGATTTCTGGGTTAAAGTTGGTAGCGAAGGGATGACCATGATTACCGGCATTACAGTCTACGATGTCTAGGTAGTGAATTTCGTCAAAGTGGTATTTGAGTGCATGGGCGGTAAATATTCCTGTCACTCCAGGATCAAATCCACATCCTAATACTGCCATAATACCAGCTTGTTGATACCTTTCTTGGTATGCCCATTGCCATTTGTATTCAAATTTGGCTTCATCTGGGGGTTCGTAGTTAGCGGTATCTAGGTAATTTACTCCAGTTTCTAAGCACGCATCCATAATAGATAAATCTTGGTATGGTAGCGCGACGTTGATAACTACATCGGGTTGAAAGTCTTTGATTAATGTGGCTACTTCGCTGCTTTTGTCTGCGTCTACTTTGGCTGTAGCAATGTTGGGATGGGTGATGTCTTTGGCGATCGCATCACATTTTTCTTTTGTTCTACTCGCTAACAGTATATCTGTGAATACACTTTTTTCTTGGGCGCATTTTTTGGCAACTACGTTACCAACTCCACCTGCACCAATGATTAATACTTTTGCCATGTTATACACCCCTAGTAATTTTAGGTTTTGGTAAATTGAAGATGATTGCTATTTTGCTTTTTGCTTTTGGCTTCTGGCTTTTATGTTTCTACCACAGAAGTTTTGAGATCAGTTTTTCAACTTATTTATTCTTTATCAGCTTCAATTTGTACTGCTAATTGATATGGTAGTGTTTTTTATCTTTTTTCGGTGTTGCTGATTAAAGGTATGATTTTGTTTCACGCAGAGGCGCTCCAGTCGCAGAGAAATGGAGTTTTGGAATATTTTTGCATAAGTCCTGTTCTAGTATAGGGATAATATTTGATTCTTGAAAAGATACGTAGGGGCAAACCCCCGTGGTTGCCCTTGAAATGATATGATACCAAATCCGGTAAGATCGGAATGATATTAGGACTTTCCGGTGTAATGAGGTATAGTATTGGCGGGCAAGATGCCCACCCCACACAAGATGCCCACCCCACAAGAGTTTCATGATTATGATTTGTACCTCATAGCAACGAAATCTGCTGTATTAGGACTTAGGCAACTGGCATATTTTTTGGCGTATGATAATGGTGCGTTACGAACTTCGTTTTCACACACCCGACAATACCTAATTGTATTCAAAACTCAAATAGAATTCCTATATCTGCAAATCTAAAATAAATATGAAATAGTATCAAGTTGGTCAGTTATCAGTTATCAGTTATCAGTTATCAGTTATCAGTTATCAGTTATCAGTTATCAGTTATCAGTTATCAGTTATCAGTTATCAGTTATCAGTTATCAGTTATCAGTTGTCAGTTGATTTTACCCTCAATCCTTGCAGCTTTTAAATTTTAAATTGTCTAATATCCTTTATCTGTGATACTTTCATATTTAGTTAGCCAGACCTAACTAATTTTTCAATTCTAAATGTTCTCTTAATCTGTATAAGATTGTATTTTTATCAACTTGAGATAATATCTCTTGAATAACGGTACTTGCTCCCAATTGCCCCCAAGTACAACCTTGTTCTAGATAGACTTGGGCTGCTTTTCCTACAGTGTAAGCACCATAACCAGCTATTCCTGCTTGGGCGATCGCACTGACACCAAAAGTGGTAATATTTAAGGGGTTTTCTCCACTAGCGATCGCGGCTGCACTTTTACCCATTCCTAACATTAAACTACTACCAATTTCACCTAATAATAAACCTCCAGAACTCAAGAAAATTTTCTGTAATAATTTACTGGCTTCATAGCTTGTCATTGGTAATGAATATAATTTTGCTAAGGAACGAATTAAGGCTAAATCTACTACTAAACCACCAATAACATCAAAGAAAGCGATGGGATTTAAGCCTATAGCCAAGGCTTTATATTTAGCATATTTCCAGATAATTTCTTCTGCTTCTTGTTGACGATAATTTATGGTTTTATCAGCAATTTTCTCCTCTGCACATCTTGCTTGTACTAAAGCATTGAGTGCCAGCAAAGATCGTCCTTCTCGATTTAAAATATTTAAAATAGTTTGCTTTAATTCTTCTACTTGGGGTGGCGGTGTTTCCCATTCATAATTTACCTGCCCATCGGGGTATTCTACCCTCACTTCTATCGGTGCAGGTTCAGCTGCAACCATAACAATTTCATCAGGTAAAATATCTTGTTTGTTAAATACACCTTGGGTATTTCCTACACTTAATCTTTGTAAATTCTGATAAATTTTTGTTCTATCAGTATCTGGATATAAATCAACTTTATTAAATACTAAAATTAAAGGTTTTTGTGATTGACGTAATTCTAAAAACCCTTGATACTCAGTTCTAGTAATATCCCCAGAAACAACAAACAAAATTAAATCCGCTTGTTGTGCAACATCTCGCGCCATTTGCTCTCTGGTTTCTCCCTCAATTTCATCTAAACCGGGAGTATCTATTAGTTCTACAATTACCTTACCACCTGGTTGCCAACGGAGCGATCGCGGCCATTGAGTTACACCATTCAAAGGCCCAGTTTGGAGAATTTTTTCACCCACTAAAGAGTTTAACACCGCAGATTTACCGCGACTAACCAAACCAAAAGCTGCTATTCTCACCACATTCCCATCTAATTTATTGAGAGTGGTTGTTAAAACTTCTATTTCTGGTTTAACTAAACCTGCTAATTCCGGTTTTGCTGATAGCTGGCCTGACTTGCGGAGATAAGCATACCAAGATATGGTTTGTCTGAGGCTAGCACGGGCGCGGTTTAGATGGGTTTCTTGTAAATTGCGTGTATTCGTTTGAGACAAGGTGAGAGCCACAATAGATTACATATCTATTTATATCGGAATTTTGGGCTAATTGCCCCATCTTCACGACTCTTTAAAATCACATTACTGGAAAATCACACACCTTAAAATAATGCGTCGTGTTCACCATCCCAACACGTCTTATTTTCCCAGACTCTATTAAATTCTTCACAGGATGCACGATCTTTGATCCAAGGAATAGATGTGGGATAGTAGGAGTTCTTAGGGTTAACTTGACGAGAGTAAGGAGGTGAGGATATGTGATTAGGTGTTTCTTGTAACATTGATATTACTTTCATTAGCCCGTATGTGTTGAAAGGGAGACTCAATATAAACACACACAATGCACAGTGACTCAGTTGGATTTCTTTATGGATGATACTTCTAATATGTAAGTAGCTACACTGACAACTTCTTGAGGTTTTATTCTTCATTCTGATAAATCTATTGTTTCTCAACCGTAATTATTTGGGCTTTTCATAGGAAAGTCAAAACAGAAACCTCGGAATTTACGGAATCTTTAAAATAGTAGTGTTTATATTTAGATGTCTTTAAAATTACTACTTATGTGCGTATTATCCTATGCCTTTTATGGCAAGAAATATTTATGATGATAGTTATGGAAATTACTTACGCTATGTTACTTAATGTGCAGGAAATATATAAACTATGACAATACCTTTGCCAAAATCAAAAATGTCTTGTCTTAATTTGTAGATTGAGTTAAGGAACAAAACCCAACAAATATGTTGAGTGTACGTTGGGTTTCACTTTGTTCAACCTAACCTGCGGGCAAATGGTAAAGACATTGCTGTTAGAAACAATACCAAACTTAAATACATAAGTAAATTTACGTAAATACAGTAACTATTTTAAAAATAAATATTCATGTACATATAGTCTTTTACGACAAAATTTGTATGTGCAAAAATAATCGAAATACTATGTTTTCTTTCAAATGACTCATGACTTACGCAAAATATCTATCAAACTCTCATACCTCCGTGTTCTCTGTGACTCTGTGGTTCGATTATTCCATAGCTTGTGCGTAATTCCCATAACTGTTGTACACTCTTTCTCTTTATGCACAACAGCTTAATCATCCCAAATTAGGGTTGAAAAGGAGTATATTGGCCACCTAAAGCTTCAACAACAGAGCGAGTATTAGCCTCCATCATCTTTATATAAGTCTCTCCACTACTTCCTTTTGCACCGATAGAATCAGAATAAAGTGGATTTGCTGAAAGTTTGACTCCCGCCTCTTCTGCTACAGTAGTAATTAGAGCAGGATTAATAGTTGTTTCCGCAAAAATAGCTGGTACACCAATTTTTTTAATTTCATCAACCAACTGCTTGACTGTTTGAGCGCTGGGTTGCTCCTCTGTACTAATACCTATCAAAGTTCCAGCTATTTCCAAATTATAGGTATTAGCATAATATTGGAAAGCATCATGAGTGGTAATCAACTTACGTTTATCTACGGGGATAGTTGCAATTTGTGCTTTAATCCATATGTGCAATTGTTGTAATTCCTGAGTTAGTTCAGCTGCATTCTCAGTAAATTTATCTTTGTCTTCTGGTGATACCTCAATTAATGCTTGTGTAATTGCATTAACCATAGCTATTGAATTTTCCACACTACCCCAAACATGGGGATCAGGAACAATTTCTCCCTCACTTTTTTCTAATTTTAAAGGTGCGACAACTTCCCCTACTGGCAAATTTTTAACTTTGTCACCAACTGCATTAATCAATTTAATAATCCCTGGTTCTAAGTTATAACCATTATACAAAACCAAATCTGCGGTTTCTAAAGCTTTACTATCTGCCGGTACAGGTTCATACACATGAGGATCAGCACCAGGCTCAAGAATACCAGTTAAATTAATCTCCTCCCCTCCTACTTCCTGTGTTAAATCAGCAATGATGGTACTGGTTGCTACAACATTGGGTTTTCCATCTTCCGATAACTCAGACTCTGTCGCAGTACAACCCCATAAAGCTAAAGGTAAAAATATGCCTAAACACCAGTGGGAAATTCTCATTCTCTTCATTTCAGTTACACCCTTGCATCTTTTAATAAGTTTTACTGATGAAAAACATGATATTTAGTTATGTATTTTTTCATATTTCTCTCATTTTTATAGTAAGCTCAAAGTAGTGAATAAATAAACTACATTCAACTACGGTCGTGAGAAACATTTCTTTTTACCAACAATTGAACCGATCACGGAGACAACCACAAACAAAATCTGCACAAGTAATACAATCTATTGATATGAATTATTCGGCTGCTATTAACATTTCTCATTTAGGAGTACATTACCGCACACAGCAAGCTTTACGTGACGTTAACTGTATAATTAAACCCGGAAAACTCACAGGAATTTTTGGGCCGAATGGTGCTGGTAAAAGTACCCTAATGAAAGCAATGTTAGGATTAACCCATAAAAGTAGTGGCAATATATTATACGCAGGCAAGCCCTTAATACAACAATTAGAAAAAGTTGCTTACGTACCCCAGAGAAACCAAATTGACTGGAATTACCCAGCTACAGTGTGGGATGTAGTGATGATGGGGAGAATCAAAAAAACAGGATGGTTGCGGAGTTTTTCTGGTGTTAGTCGGCAAATTGCCAAAGAGGCCTTAGACAGAGTCGGAATGAGAGAATATAGCGATCGCCCGATTGGAGAACTTTCCGGAGGCCAACAACAGAGAGTCTTTTTAGCTCGTGCATTAACCCAACAAGCAGATATATTTTGTTTTGATGAACCCTTTGTGGGAATAGATCAAAAAACCCAAAACATTATCTTTACAGTCTTTCAAGAATTAGCAAAAGCACAAAAAATAGTATTAGTAGTCAACCATGACTTAGGGGAATCAATCAGCCATTTTGATGATTTAATATTACTCAATCGTGACTTAATAGCCACAGGTTCTAGACAACAAGTATTAACAGAAAAGAACCTCAACCTCGCCTACGGAGGAAAAGTCATATACTTCAGCGATGTAGCATAAAAAATCAACAAAAACATTAAATATCTGGCTCTTCCTGCATTCTTCTCTTCCTCTCTTCCTTCGTGTACTTCGTGCCTTCGTGGTTCATTTATAACTTATGCTCAATCAACTAATTGAACCCTTGCAATATAGCTTTATGCAGCGTTCATTAATCATCGCTGTACTAGTAGGTTTATTATGTGCCGTAGTTGGTAGTTACTTAATGGTACAACGCCTAGCACTACTGGGTGATGCCATCAGTCATTCCGTATTACCAGGATTAGCGATCGCCTTTATGATTGGTGCTAACATCTTTGTTGGGGCATTTATTGCGGGAATGATTAGTACCATAGCCATAGCATTTATTAAAACCCGTTCCCCCATCAAAGAAGACGCAGCGATGGGCATAGTTTTTTCAGCTTTTTTCGCTTTAGGAATTACCCTAATTACCATCATTCAAAAAAGCAATAAAATAGACCTCAATCATTTCTTATTTGGTAATATTTTAGGTGTAACAATCAACGAAGTTAGAGATACAGCTATCATTGCAGTAATAGTCTTAGCGATCATCTGTTTATTATACAAAGAACTTCTGTTTTACACCTTTGATCCATTAGGAGCAAAAGCCGCTGGTTTGCCAGTAAATAAATTAAATTTTGGCTTAATGTTATTAATAGCTTTAACTATAGTTGCCAGCATGAAAGCCGTAGGAGTAATTTTAGTATTATCACTATTAATTACACCTGGTGCAACCGCCTATTTATTAGTAAAAAGACTTTATGAAGTCATGATATTAGGGGCGATAATCGGTGTAATTTCCAGTATTAGTGGAATGTACCTAAGTTACTTTTATAATTTACCTTCCGGCCCAGCAATAGTGTTAGTAGTTTCTGGTTTATTTGTTTTAGCTTTGTTGTTTAGTCCTAGACATGGAATTTTGATATCTCATCGGATCAAAAAGCAAACAAATGAAGAATTGGGAATTAAGTGAATTGTTTGTAAGAAATTCCGAAGTGATGAAGTATGGTATAACATTTTATCCAGCAGAGCCTAGACTATTCATTAGATTATTAACTTTCACCCCAACTCCCCATCACCCCATCACCCCATCACCCCAACAACGGATCAAGTTTACCCTTTGCGTCTAACTCATAAAGATCATCACAACCACCAATGTGTTGATCATTAATAAAAATTTGAGGTACACTGCGACGACCATTAGCGCGTTCTGCCATACTTGTCCTAGCAGCTTCGTCACCATCAATTTTGTACTCGTTGAAATTTACACCCTTCCACCATAAAAGCATCTTAGCACGAACACAATATGGGCAGGTTTGCCAAGTGTATATTTCCACATTAGCCTTGATGCGTTCAGGATGACGACCTAATAGGGAATTCAAGAAATTAAACATGATAAAAATATGTGACTTAAAGTTTTAATGATTCTCCATAAAATAAGACTGACATAGTTTTATAGTTTTGGCTTGTGTAGTTAGGACTTGAGTCATCAAAAACTAGAAAAGGCAAAAATTACAGAACATTTTCTGTCATTTTGACCACTGGAGATCATCCACAGCAGTAAAACTTAACTTTCGTCCATATGTATCCGTACTTTGGTAGACTGAAAAACTGAAATGGCCATACAAAGTCGCTAAAAATCAGCAATTAAGAGGTTAGTCCTGTGGAAAATACAATTGGTTTAGAAATTATTGAGGTTGTAGAGCAAGCAGCGATCGCCTCTGCGAAATGGATGGGTAAGGGTGAGAAAGACATCGCTGATGAAGTAGCTGTAGAAGCTATGCGTAAACGCATGAACCAAATCAATATGCGTGGACGTATTGTGATTGGTGAGGGTGAACGTGATGATGCACCTATGCTCTACATCGGTGAAGAAGTAGGTATCTGTGCTGATCCTAAAGCAAAATTAGAATGTAGCCCCGAAGAACTCATCGAAATTGATATCGCTGTTGACCCCTGTGAAGGTACAAACCTTGTAGCGTATGGACAACCCGGTTCAATGGCTGTTTTAGCAATCTCTGAAAAAGGTGGTCTATTTGCTGCTCCTGACTTCTACATGAAGAAGTTGGCAGCACCCCCAGCAGCTAAGGGTCACGTTGACATCAATAAGTCAGCGACAGAGAACTTGAAGATTCTTTCTGACTGTTTAGATCGTTCTATCGAAGAGCTTGTAGTTGTTGTGATGAAACGTGAACGTCACAATGATTTAATCAAAGAAATCCGTGAAGCTGGTGCAAGAGTACAACTAATTGCTGATGGTGATGTCGGTGCAGCAGTATCTTGTGGTTTTTCTGGTACTAACATTCATGCTCTGATGGGTATTGGTGCTGCTCCTGAAGGTGTAATTTCCGCAGCAGCGATGCGAGCTTTCGGTGGTCACTTCCAAGGTCAGTTAATTTACGATCCAGCAATCGTTAAAACCGGTTTAATCGGAGAAAGCAAAGAGGCAAATATTGAGCGTCTCAAATCTATGGGCATTGAAGACCCTGATAAGGTTTATGACGCAAATGAATTAGCATCTGGTGAAACAGTTCTCTTTGCAGCTTGTGGTATTACTTCTGGTAACTTAATGCAGGGTGTACGTTTCTTCCACGGTGGTGCTAGAACTCAAAGTTTGGTTATTTCCACTCAGTCTAAAACTGCTCGCTTTGTAGATACCATTCATATGTTTGAACAACCCAAGGTTGTACAACTTCACTAATTTTTAGTGATTGGGGATTGGTGACTGGGGACTAGTGATTGGTGATTGGTGATTGGTGATTGGTGACTGGGTATGAATAAGGCTGGCTGTCCACGTAGCGTGCCGTCAGGCATATAAATGTGAAAAAGTTACAGGTAAAGGGTTTTAGGCTACTTTCATTTTTAAAAGTGCAAGATATATGGGTATAAGTGCCTACAAACCTTGCACTTTGGTTGAAAATTTAAACTTACCAACTCTTGAAACTGTTCCCTATTCCCTATTCCCTATTCCCCATTCCCTGTTCCCTGTTCCCTTTCTCCATTACAAATTATCAATTTAAGAATTTAAGAATTTAAGATGAATATTGCAGTTGTGGGGTTAAGTCACAAAACCGCCCCTGTAGAAGTAAGAGAAAAATTAAGTATTCCTGAACCCCAAATTGACGGTGCGATCGCCCATCTCCTTAGTTATCCTCATATTGATGAGGTAGCTATCCTTAGCACCTGTAACCGTTTGGAAATCTATATTGTCAGTAGTGAAGTAACTCAGGGAATTCAACAGGTTACTCAGTTTCTTTCAGAACATAGTAAACTTCCTCTCGTTTCTCTGCGTCAGCATTTATTCATGCTCATGCACACTGACTCAATTATGCACATTATGCGAGTTGCTGCTGGTTTGGATAGTTTGGTGCTAGGTGAAGGTCAAATTTTGGCACAGGTGAAAACTACTCACAAACTTGGTCAGCAGTTCCAAGGTATTAAAACAATTTTAAATCGCTTATTTAAACAAGCTATCACCGCAGGTAAACGAGTAAGAACAGAAACGAGTATCGGTACTGGTGCAGTTTCTATTAGTTCCGCTGCTGTGGAATTAGCACAAATTAAAGTAGAAAATTTAGCTCCCTACCGGATAGCTATTCTCGGTGCAGGGAAAATGTCTAGGTTATTGGTACAACACCTAGTTTCTAAAGGTGCAAGCCAAATTAGCATTGTTAACCGTTCCCGTCCACGAGCAGAAGAATTAGCTAAACAGTTTCCAGAACAACCTATTAAAATTCATCTGCTCCCAGATATGATGTCTGTGGTAGCTCATAGTGATATAGTTTTTACCAGTACCTCTTCTACTGAACCAATTTTAAACAGGGAAAAATTAGCAGCAGCTTTAGATCCTCAACATTCAATCATGCTGTTTGATATTTCTGTACCCCGAAATGTTGATTCAGATGTAAATGAATTAGCAAATGTACAAGCATTTAATGTAGACGATTTAAAAGCAGTAGTTGCCCAAAATTACGAAAGTCGCCGCAAAATGGCGCAAGAAGCGGAAAGAATCTTAGATGAAGAAGTGGAAGCTTTTGATGTTTGGTGGCGCAGTTTAGAGACTGTTTCTACTATCAGTTCTTTAAGAAGTAAAGTGGAAAGTATCCGCGAACAAGAACTACAAAAAGCTCTATCCCGTCTAGGTTCTGAGTTTGGGGAAAAACACCAGGAGGTGATAGAAGCTTTGACTAGAGGGATAGTGAATAAAATTTTACATGACCCAATGGTACAATTACGGGCGCAGCAAGATGTAGAAGCTAGACGTAACTGTATGCAAACCCTACAAATGCTATTTAACTTAGAAGCGGAAGAACAGTTCGGTTAGCAGTTGTCAGTTGTCAGTTATCAGTTATCAGTTATCAGTTATCAGTTAGCAGTTATCAGTTATCAGTTAGTTGTCAGTTATCACTGTTTAGTAACTCCTGACTCCTGACTCCTGAATTCTGATTAGATTTTGAGTTTTTCTAATTGTTTTGTTTGTTCTTCTAATCTTACTTGTAAGCGGCCGCAAACTAAATCACATAATTGAAATAAAGTCGGATCAACAATTTCATAAATAACGCTGACTCCTTCAGGTGTTCTTTTGACAATACCTGCTTGAGTCAGAATTTTTAAATGTTTCGATACGTTGGCTTGCCCTAATCCAGTTTCAGTTATGATCTGAGTAACATTTTTTGATCCGGTGCTTAAGCAGGATAAAACCTGGAGTCTACTAACTTCAGACAAAACTTTAAAATACTCTGCAACTTGATTAAGAGCGTTTGGTAATACCTCTTTCATAAAACACCAAATGTATTTTTTCTCGTTCTTAGCAATTCTACTAAATGGTTATATAGTAGAATGACAAGAATTGCAGTCAAGGAAATGTTGATTAGACAACTTTTCAAGAAAAAGTCTAGTACATATACTTACTTATTTGCATATATATGAACAAACGTAGCAGCTTTAGTAGATCCCACACTGGATCAGATAAAACAAGATTTACAGCTAATTAAAGAATTGGGTTTGACTCTGCGTTATTGCTTAGAAACCCATATTCATGCAAATCATATCATGGGGATGGAAAAATTACATCAACTAACTGGATGTTTAGGGGTTATACATAAGATACACCAGCAAATTGTGCATTTCCGCAGCAGAAATGCTGTTTGTCAGATTTTCTGGAATATTTCACGCAGAGACGCAGAGTACGCAGAGTTTTGAAGATTGAGAAAATATTCATGGTTGCAGTTTTCAGGCAAACAAAGTACAGAGCAAAATTACAAAAATCGTGTAGGTTAGTTATATTGTTGACTACTGAACGCTGTTGTAAATAAAATCAAGAACAGATTAAAATGACCATTCGAGCCTTCTTTGAAGCTATCAAAATTGAATCAGCACAATCTCCATACGACACCCTTCACTTAAAGATTTTCTATCCAGCAGAATTTAATCAAAGCGATACCGAACAAAATTTTGGCATTGTCCCTGCGGATATAGCTGAAGCACCTTTCCCTGTGGTGATATTTTTTAATGGAATTAACTGTTCACTTAATAGTTATCAATAGCTGATGGAACAACTTGCACTAACAGGAGTGGTTGTAATTGGTTTTAATTGGATTGCCGAAAACCTACCAGGAATCATTGGTTTAACACCTGGAGTGGACATTAAAAAATGGCAACCGGAAAGTTATGGTACAGGTGTCACTGCTTCAGCATTACCAGCACTTCTCACCAAAATTGAACAACTGCAACAACAGGGTATCTTAGCTGGAAAACTTGACCTGAACAAAATCATCATTGGTGGACATTCAGCCGGAGGACGTGTTGCAATTGAAAGTGCTAACCCTAATTTTTACCCTCAGATTATCGCTTCTTTTGCTTATGGCGCACATACATTGGGAGGTATTAATTTAGGCTATGAACCCAAAACTGTCTTACCATTACCTGACTCTCGACCTCTACTGCTGATGGGGGGAACTTGTGATGGAGTCATAGCTAACAGCACTCAACGCTATGGTATGACTGAAAAAGATCCGACCTATTCTTTGCTGCACACTTTTTCTGAAGGACTCACCGGAGGTAGAAAGGATAGTTACCTGGTTTTATTAGAAGGAGCAAACCATTTTTCGATTATTGATCCTTTTGATTCAACCACAAGTACAACTTTCCTTGACTTTCCCGCTAGTAAACCTGAAGCAGAAATTCGCTCCTTGATGACTGAACTGTTAACTCTCTTTATTAATGCTCATGTTAGAGAGCAACCTCAAGCTTTAGCAAAACTTCAACAATTGCTAACTACGAATCCTCTGATCCATACCTACCAACACAAATAAACTCATACAGATTAGATTTTTTCAAGTTCTAATTAGAACTGGCTGAATAAATGTGAAAACATTGCCAGTAAAGGACTTTAGGCAATTTACATTTAAAAAAGTGCAAGAGTTATGGGGATAAGTGTTTGATAACCTTGCACTTTCGGTAAAAATTCTTTCCTTAGCAACTCTTGAAACTGTTCCCTGTTCTCTGTTCCCTGTTCCCTAATCTCCACAGATCACTTTTTGCTACAAACCCTAATTACTGACCCAAATAAGCTTCCAAAACTTGGGTATTATTTTGAATTTCTGTAGGAGTACCAGCAGCTAGATTTTGTCCTTCAGCTAATACCCAAACTTGATTACATAAAGACATAATTACATCCATATTGTGTTCAATAATTAAAAAAGTTAAACCATCTTGCTGATTCCAGGTAATAATGCGATCGCAAATATCATCAATTAAACGAGGGTTCACACCAGCAGCGGGTTCATCTAACAAGATTAATTTAGGATTAGTCATTAAAGCTCTACCCATTTCTAAGAGTTTACGCTGTCCACCAGACAAACCACCAGCGTAGTCATTGGCTTTTTTTTCCAATCCTACAGATTCTAAAATCAACATTGCTCTTTCTTTGAGTTCTTTTTCTTCCTGTACAACTAGATGATGTTGAAATTGAACTTGCCAAAAGTTTTCACCTGTTTGCTTTTGCGCTGCTAACAGTATATTTTCTAAAACAGATAATCTTGATAAAGTTCTTGCTACTTGGAAGGTACGAATTAATCCTTGTTGGGCAATTTGAAAAGGTTGTAAATTATGAATAGGTTCACCATCAAAAATGACTTTTCCTTGATCTGGACGGATAAAGTTAGAGAGTAAATTAAATAAGGTTGTTTTACCAGCACCGTTAGGGCCGATTAAACCAGTAATACTACTTTTTTTAACTTCGATATTGGCATTTTTAACTGCGTGGATTCCACCAAAACTTTTACAAAGTCCACTTGCTGCTAAGAGTGGTAACTGTGGTGATTCAATATTATTTACCATGATATTTTTATATTCAACTTACGTTCAAATTACCATATCAATTATATCTTTGTTAAAAAAATCAGCTTTTTCATCAATTATCAAGCTAAAGTTCTTCACCACATCCTGTAGTTTAAAATCACTACCCGCCAAAAAATCAACTCCCTAACTCATCTATTATTTCCTACAAATATCTACTATTTACCCAAAGTAAGTTCTTCTTTCTTACCCAGAATACCTTGAGGTCTCCAAATCATTAGTACCATCAGAATTAGACCAATAAACATAATTCTAAAAGCACCAACCCTTTCTGTATCCAAAGGAATAACTTTTGGCAAAAATTCTCTAGTTAGAGCATCATAAGCATAATAAATAACTGAACCTAGAATTGCACCAATGTTATTACCAGAACCGCCCAGAATTATCATAATCCAACCATCAAAAGTTAATTGTGGTTGAAAATTATCGGGATAGACAGTGCTAAGTTGCCACGCAAATAAAGCACCAGCAATACCAGCGATCGCACCACCTAACATTAATGATTGTAGCTTATACCAAAAAACATTTTTTCCTAAAGCTTTAGGTACTTCTTCATCTTCACGAATACTTTTGAGAACACGACCCCAAGGTGATTTGACTAAAAATTCTAACCGCCAAAATACGAAAGCTAAAACTAACAAAGCCAGCAGCATTAAACCAGCTTTGGAATTATAGTTATAAAGTTCTACTGTGCCAGAAATATCAATAGCTATAGATAATAAACCTAAAATAATACCAATTACTGCACGAAGAAGGAATTCTTTTTTGAGAGCAACATTGGCAGAAGTTTGAGCAGTTTTCACCCAACGCCATAAAGAAAATAAAGTTATAAATGTCAGTAAATTAAGCACACCAATCATCAAAAATTGGAAGAATAAATTGGGTGTAGAACTAAAAGGAATTGCATAATTCTGGACACCAAAAGCACCAGAAACCCAGCGATCGCCTACAGGTAATTCTTGGTTATTTATAACTAATCGAATTAATTCACCCGTGCCAATAGTAACAATGCCTAAATAATCTTCCCGTAGCCGCAAAGTAGCAAAACCAATTACCAAACCCAATAAAGCTGCCACAACCACACCTATAGCAGTAGAAAATAGCAAAGGTACACCTTTTAACGTCAGTAAAACAGTAGTGTACGCGCCCAAAGTCATAAAAGCAACATGGCCGAAATTAATCAAACCAGTAAAACCCCATTGTAAATTTAGCCCCAGTGCAAATAGGGCAAAGGTAGCAGCAGAAACAGAAAGAAAAATCAGATATTCAATCATAGTCAGTTATCAATTGTGATCATTATTGACTAAATTTTCTGGAATACAAAGTCATAAATTTTAGTGTACCTTGGGTAATGTTAACTATACAATTTTCCAACTGCTAATGAATTTATTGAGAATCAGAACACACCATCTTATTGATCAGATATCAGATGAAGAACTAGTAAGAGTTTGGAAACTTCTCCAAGCACTGCATTTTGATTATTTCATGCTAAATTCCATCAAAGAAGTAAAATCATCACAACAACCGTGGGACATACTCAACCATGAAGAAGCGATTCGACAATTAATGTTTATGTGATCAATAAGCATAAATTAGTGAGACCTAAAAGAGTGAATTTGGAAGTAGAAGTACGTTATGCCAGGTCTTTTTTAGTAGACCTAAAAAGTTTAGAACCCGTTGCATATCAGCGGGTATATCATTTCGTGTTCCTTGAATTTACAAAACATAAATGGCATATACGCGACCTTCCAGGCCTGAGAAAATTAGATACAGAAGGTATTTTTTATCGTTTTACTATTGATAAGTATTTAGTAGGTATAGAAATTCGAGGTGAATTAGTCAAATTTTTACGTGTTGTTCCTATGCCAGATATTTAACATGATCTCCAAGAGTTGGTGACAGGTAACAGGTGACAGGTGACAGTTTTGGAAAGTTGGTAAATTTTTATTTTCATTAGGACTTACGCAAAAGTAACGTTACTGCGTCATTACGAGCGACAGTGACGTAATCACAAAAATCCTGGGATTGCTTCCCTACACTGCGTTTCAGTCGCAATGACAAATCTTCGTTGCGTAAGTCCTGTTCATTTCAAGTGCAAGTTTTTTTAGTTCTGACAATAGCTAAAACTCTTTCCCTATAAAGGTTTGATATTTATAAATTAACTCAATCACTGTCACCCCCTGAAAACAATTTTTTTCTCCCTGCACCCTTTACCCTGCCTAGTTTCCATCTTCTTGTTCCCCCCACCCAGCCATCACTTTTGCTTCCTAATAACAAACTGTATAGAACAAAGCAGGGATCGCCAGAACCATACATTAAACTGGAGTTTGACCAATATATTTGAGAATTCCCTCTTATGGATGCTAAGGCACTTTGGCAACGATACCAAGATTGGTTATATTTCCACGAGGGATTAGGACTGTACCTAGATATCAGCCGGATGCGGTTTGATAACGCCTTCGTAGAATCGTTGCAGTCAAAATTTGAGAAAGCATTTGCGGACATGGCCGCTTTAGAAAAAGGAGCGATCGCCAATCCAGATGAAAATCGCATGGTAGGACACTACTGGTTGCGGAATCCAGACTTAGCACCCACTCCAGAACTCAAAGCAGAAGTTGTTCAAACCCTAGAACAAATCGAAATTTTTGCGGATCAGGTGCAAACAGGTGCGATTCATCCCCCCAAAGAAAGCCGCTTTACCGACATTATCTCCATCGGTATTGGTGGTTCAGCTTTAGGGCCTCAATTTGTAGCAGAAGCCCTTGCTCCTGATTCTCCTCCCCTCAACATTCACTTTATAGACAACACAGATCCCACAGGTATTGATCGGGTTCTTTCCCATATCAACAACCTAGCCACTACACTGGTATTAGTAATTTCTAAATCTGGGGGTACACCAGAGCCTCGTAATGGCATGATCGAGGTCAAAAAAGCCTATACTGCTAAAAATCTAGACTTTAGCAAATATGCAATTGCTATTACCAGTGCAGGTAGTAATTTAGATAAAGTCGCACAATCCGAAGGTTGGTTAACAACTTTTCCCATGTACGATTGGGTTGGTGGACGCACATCAGAAATGTCCTCCGTGGGTTTAGTTCCAGCCGCACTACAAGGTATTGATGTCCGTGCCATGTTGGATGGTGCAAAGGAAATGGACGACGTTACTCGCGTAGCTAACCTGAAAAATAATCCAGCGGCTTTATTAGCTCTAGCTTGGTATTTCTCTGGTAATGGTAAAGGCGAAAAAGATATGGTCGTCTTACCATACAAAGATAGCTTGTTATTATTTAGCCGTTACTTACAGCAGTTGGTAATGGAATCTTTAGGTAAAGAAAAAGATTTAGAAGGTAAAACCGTATATCAAGGTATTGCCGTTTATGGTAATAAAGGTTCTACTGACCAACACGCTTATGTACAACAATTAAGAGAAGGTGTACCCAATTTCTTTGCCACCTTAATTGAGGTATTAGAAGATCGGCAAATTTCATCTCCAGAAGTTGATCCTGGTGTGACTGCTGGTGATTACCTATCCGGTTTCTTGTTGGGAACTCGTCAAGCTTTGTACGAGAATAACCGTGATTCGATTACTGTCACAATTCCGCAAGTGAATGCTCGTACAGTCGGTGCATTGATTGCATTGTATGAAAGAGCAGTAGGTCTGTATGCCAGTTTGGTAAACATCAATGCTTACCACCAACCAGGTGTAGAAGCTGGGAAAAAAGCAGCGGCAGCTATTTTAGATTTACAAAAACGGGTTTTATCAGTTCTCCAAAAAGAGAAAAAAGCCCTTTCTTTGGTAGAAGTTGCTGCTCAAGCTGGAGCTTCCGAACAAGTTGAATCAATTTACAAAATTCTGCGTCATTTACACGCTAACAATCGTGGTGTCATACTCACAGGTGATTTAAGTAAACCAGCGAGTTTAACTGTTTCCCTCAGTTAAGAAATGATGATCCATTGGAATTAATGGTCAACTTCTTCCCCGATTTCTAATATAGAGTCGGGGATTTTTGATTAGAGAATTTATTCTCTCGCTCCCTGCACCCTGCACCCTGCACCCTGCACCCTTCACCCTGTTCCCTTCAGACACAAAAAGAATTTGTAGCCCAAGCTAACACCAATCACCAATTCCAAATATTAATTTTTTGATCTATTCCACCACTAGCAAGCATTTTGCCATCTTCACTAAAAGCTACCTCTTTGGTGGGTTGTGTCCATGCGTTGACTGATTTATCATTACCTTCTATGAAATTTTTTAATTCACCTGTGGTTAAATCCCATATTTTAATCCCATCTTGGGCTGCACTTACTAAAGTTTGACCATCAGGGTGAACTGCTATAGCATTAACTGATTGATTGTGTCCTGTGAGAGTTTGGATTCGTTCACCGTCGCTGAAGTTCCAAATTTTAATGGTTTTATCTTGACTAGAACTAACTATAGTTTGACTATTGGGTATGAAGGCTAAATCGGTAATGGTCTCTGAGTGGGCTTTTAACTGTTTGATCAATTGACGAGATTGTAAATCCCACAGTTTAATAACACCTTTGTTATCTCCACTGGCTAGGATTTGTCCATCACTACTAATGGCTAGGGTGTGGATAATGTTGTCGTAGCGAACTAGAGTAGCTAGTGGTAGTTGTTTTTGTAAGTCCCATAAACGAATCCCATCTATACCACCACTGACTAAAATTTTACTGTCAGGAGTTGTGACTAAAGATAATACTGGGCTGGTATGTCCATCAAATGCACGGCTAAACTCCAGAGTTCTGAGATTCCAAAGGTTGATTCTGTAATCACTACCACTGCTAACTAAGGTTTTGCTGTCAGGAGAAACTAAAAGGGAATTGACAGCTCCTTGATGCGCTCTGTTAATGGTGGCTAATCTTTTGCCGTTTTGAGGATCCCAAAAATGGATAATTGGATCGTTATGAGAACCCCCACTGACTAGTATTTTACCGTTGGGGGTAAAGTTCAGTGATTTGACTGTTCCTGTGTGTCCTTTGATGGTGCGAAGTAGTTGGGGTTGGGTAAAACTTCTGTTTTCTGATGTATTGATTTCGATTTCATCAGCTGCCTGAGCAGTGTTGTTATAAGTGTTATGTGCTGTTGTTACAGAACAAATCACTGCTACTAGAATCGCCCATCTTTGTTTAGACATTATCACAGTTGTTTAATACACTAACTAGCTATTCACCTTTCGATTTTGACTGGAATTACCACGATATAGTTTCTGCTATGGACGTGGTTTTTTCTTAGAGACTGTAATAATTGGTAGAGGCTGGCTGGAAGGTTGAGGTGGTAGGTAATGTTGAACTACCGTTTCTTCTGGAATGGGGGGTTCTTGCTGCATCCGCAAAAGTTTTAAAAATAGAGCTACTCCTGTTGTTCCTAGTCCAAAGGTAAATAATGTCCAGCTATCATCAAACCCACCGATGAAAGCATCCACTATACCGATTGTAATCAAGGTGGTGATGATGGGTTCTTTGCGGTAGGCTGACTTTAAAAAACGAGGTAATACAGCGTTCATCACAGCTTATGAGTTTCCGTTAACTTAACTTTTATTGTAAATTTACCCAGAATAGCGCAATTTTCACTATTATTTTGATTTGGCGGCTATTAAGGCATTTCATATTATAGTTCTCTATTTTTATTTTGCAGGTGTGGTAATTCACCATTTTGTATACTGTATACCCGTTAATGTGTTTTCGGTTGAAGTCTATCTGGGGTTGGCAGGAAAACGTGATTTGTGGACACTAGGGAACGGGGAACAGGTAATAGGGAACAGCTTCAAGAGTTGGTAAGGAAAGAATTTTTACCTATCAAGGTTTGACATTTATAGGACTTACGCACAAGCTATGGAATAAACTAACCACTCCAGGCACAGAGAACACAGAGGAATGAGGGTTTGAGGGATGTTTTGCGTAAGTCCTGATTTATTCAGCAAGTCCTATCTGGTAACTTGAAACCAGCTAGGGGTTCTAACTGGCTTCTTTAGGTTTTATTTTTATTTTGGGGTTGATATTTTCGACTATTTCAAACCTAACCAAGCAAGTACGCCTTGATTAGTGACATATTCAATCACGACCATTAGTATAAAGCCTATCATTGCTGCACGACCATTTAAACGTTCAGCATATTCGTTAAATCCGAATTTTGGTTCTTCCAGCTTGGGTGTGACGGTTGGTTGTGGTTCTGCCATAATCAGTAATTCCTCTCTTTTTGTTGTTGCTTGGTAAATGAAACTTAGTTATTTCAGTTTTTTGTGATCTGTTGTAAGTTTCTGATTTGAAATAGTGATTAGGTCTCTAATTGTGGTTACTGACCTTATCTTTACATTTTTTAATGTTTATTTATCTATTTTAAGAATTGTGGGTAATTCGTCAAGGGAGGGGTTTTTGTTAATTTTGCGATTTTGAATAATTGAATACGGACATGGTGGCATAAATACTGCACTCTATTAACTGATAACAGATAACTGCTAACTGCTAACTGCTAACTGCTAACTGATAACAGATAACTGATAACTGCTAACTGATAACTGTACCCTGCCGTCAAAACGATTGAATATTTTTTATGAGGTTATAGATAAAATGAAAATTGGTGTACCTAAAGAAACTAAAGATCAAGAATTTCGGGTGGGTTTAAGTCCTTCTAGTGTCCGAGTTCTAAAAGAAGCTGGTCATAGTGTTTTTGTAGAAAATTTAGCTGGTAATGGTGCGGGTTTTACTGATGATGATTACCAAGAAGTAGGAGCAAAAATTGTTGATGCAGAAACGGCTTGGGCGCAAGAAATGGTTGTGAAAGTTAAAGAACCATTAAAAACAGAGTACAAATTTTTACAAAAGAATCAACTATTATTTACCTATTTACACCTAGCGGCTGCTCGGGAGTTAACGGAATCTTTGATGAGAGCAGGAACTTGTGCGATCGCCTATGAAACAGTAGAACAAGCTGGTGTAAATCGGCTACCTTTACTAACACCAATGAGTATCATTGCTGGTAAATTAGCTGTACAGTTTGGGGCTAGATTTTTGGAACGACAGCAAGGGGGTAGGGGTGTACTTCTGGGAGGTGTACCTGGTGTTCAACCTGGTAAGGTAGTGATTTTAGGTGGTGGTGTTGTTGGTACAGAAGCGGCGAAAATTGCTGTGGGTATGGGTGCTGATGTACAGATTTTAGATGTGAATGTGGAACGGTTATCTTATTTAGAAACTTTATTTGGTTCACGGGTAAATCTAATTTACAGTAATTCAGCACATATTGAAACTGCTGTGATTAATGCTGATTTAGTTATTGGTGCAGTGTTAATTCCTGGAAGGAAAGCTCCCACTTTAGTATCCCGTGACTTGGTGAAAAAGATGCGTCCTGGTTCTGTAATTGTGGATGTAGCAGTGGATCAAGGTGGGTGTGTGGAAACTCTTTATCCCACTTCTCATACTAATCCTGTTTATGTTGATGAAGGTGTGGTACATTATGGTGTACCCAATATGCCTGGTGCTGTACCTTGGACTNTTTGATGATTTGATTAATAAAGTTGATTATTTAGTTGTTTTTAGACAACGAAAACTTATCTTTACTCCTGCCTGATTATACCCTTCATAATCCTTTTGTTCTTTCTCGACTTTTTCAGCAAACCCTAGATAAGGTTTTCATGTTCTTTTTCACCAAAAAAAGTGCAAAACTAAAGCAACAATAGCCTCAAAAATCTTGCACTTTTTCGATTTCAGGAGATGAACAAGTAGTTTTTTAACTCTCCTCCTGACTCCTAGTCTTTATAAGTAGTCGTGCAAAATAAATTTCATATTCAGGAAAGGTGACTCTTGACAGGTGACTCTTGACAGACAAGAGATACAGAGATTTCTATTATTTTCCCAAATGTGCAATTAATTTTGCCCAGGTACTTAGAAATACTTTTACGTCTAATGGCCGCCATGCGTGTATGGCTTGACAAAAAAAAACTATACTATGGCTTTAACACGTTAGCTGGAAATTGACCCATTACATTACCAGCAGGGCCATACTGACATACCAGATAGAAGGCATTATACTGATTACCGCCTAGTGTTTTTACACCTTTTGCTGCACCACAACCCAATTGAGTGCTACTCTTCCATACTACCTGAGTGAAATGCCCTGTTTCTCCAGAAAATCCAGGATTGTTATAGTCATACTTAGATACTTCATCGTACCAACTTTTAACACCTTTAGTTATAGTATCTGCGTTTGCTGATCCTGCGGTGGTGTAATACACATATATGTTTTCTCCAGCACCATTGCGTTGACTAGAACTGCTGTGCTGAAATGTTCCATTGCTGGCTAAGTATTCTGCCCATTCTTGAGCAGTGTTATTGAGAGAATTACTCATAGTCATAGCAGGGGTATTATGTGTGCTGCGATAGTTATTATGCTTAGATAAGGCAGAACTTCTTACCGCTGCTACATCAATTCCTGTTTGAGCTATAGCTGGTTTGGTAGTTACTGAATCTAGTATGTTAGGAACTACTCCTGCTAGTATGAAAGTAAATGCTGCACCAGTTGTTACACTTAGACTTGTAAATAGTTTATTCATGCTTTTTTGTTTTTTTGCTACTTAGGTAGTTTATCAGCAAAATTTAGGTAGTTTATCAGCAAAAACGAAAAAAATAGTAAAGTTTAATTTATTCAAGACTTACATAGAAGTTACGGAAGAATCAACCACGAAGGACGCGAAAAATATGAAAATAAGAAAGTTAAAGAGATATTTTGCGTAAATTCTATTATTATTAGAGCAACTTTTTCAGCTAATTCAGTTTCAGTTTTTTCTTCAGCAGTTAGTCCTAATTTTTGCTGCTTTTGTTTTCAACTACTCACTGCTAGAAAATTTGTAAATTACGTCACATTAATTTAGATATTAAGATGCCAATCTCATCAAAATTTAGAATTAAGATGGCAAAAATCCATAAAATTATGGTTATATATACAAAACTTGTCACAACAACTAATTAACACAGTGTTTCCAGCCTCTGTTTTCCGCTTAGATAATGGTTTGACATTGATTCATCAGGAGATTTCTGCTACCCCTGTAGTGGTTACAGATGTTTGGGTGCGAGCTGGAGCAATTGTAGAATCAGACTCTTGCTTGGGTATGGCGCATTTTTTAGAGCATATGATTTTTAAGGGTACAGCTACCCTCGCTCCTGGAGAATTTGATTATCAAATTGAGAAAGTGGGTGGTATTAGTAATGCAGCCACTAGCCATGATTATGCTCACTACTCTTTAACCACAGCTACATCTTACCTAGGGGAAACTTTACCCTATTTGGGAGAACTTTTACTAAATGCGACTATTCCTGAAGATGAATTTATCCGGGAAAGAGATGTAGTCTTAGAAGAAATTCGCTCTTGTGCTGATGACCCAGATTGGTTAGGATTTGAATCATTACTGAAAAATCTCTATCAAGATCATCCTTATGGACGTTCGATATTGGGAACAGAACAACAATTAATGCAGCATTCTCCAGAAGCAATGCGTTGTTTTCACCGTTACCATTATCAGCCAGAAAACATGACTGTAGTAATTGTGGGGGGTGTGCAACAACAAACTGCTTTAGAACTAGTTAACAGTACATTTACTAGGTTTGGTGATATTCCTGAGTATCCATCACCACAAAAAGCCCCAGTACCTAAAGTTGAGGGTATTCGCAAACGAGAAGTCATCTTACCACACCTAGAACAAGCACGGTTAATGATGGCTTGGATCGCTCCAGGAGTAGAACAACTTACAGATGGCTATGGTTTAGAATTGTTGTCTGTATTATTAGGACAAGGTAGAACATCTCACTTAGTCAATGATCTACAAGAAGAAAAACAGTTAGTTAGCGCAGTTTGCAGTAACTTTTACTTACAAAAAGAATCCAGTTTATTCACAATTACTGCTTGGTTAGAACCAGAATATTTAGAACGTGTAGAGATTTTGATTCAGGAACATTTATATAATTTACAAACTGTCGGTATCCAGGAGCAAGAACTAAACCGAATTAAAAAAATATTATTTAATGAATATGCTTTTGCCACAGAAACACCAAATCAGTTAACATCCTTATATGGTTATTACAACACCATCACTCACGCAGAATTAGCGGTTGCTTATCCTCAGCAGATTCAGTCTTTTCAAAGTCCAAAACTGAAAAAATTAGCTAAACAATATTTGTCACCGCAAAATTATGCTGTTACTATTCTCAAACCTTAATTAACAGTCAATGATATTTACAGCAAGTTTCTTTGCTATGATGTACAAATTATAATTATGAAACTCTTGTGGGGTGGGCATCTCGCCTGCCAATATTATGCCTCATAACACCAGAAAGTGCTGTATTTGTCATTGTTTATCTGTTATGGGTTATTAGTAGTTTTATTGATTCGTCATTTTTCGCAATTTTATGTCTTCCATCCATCGCACCGTATTACCCAATGGTATCGTTTTATTAGTAGTAGAAAACGCCGCCGCTGATATAGTAGCAGGCAGAATTTTTATCCGTGCTGGCAGTTGTTATGAACATCGCTCCAAAGCAGGTTTAGCTAACTTATTATCATCATTAATTACCAAAGGTTGTGATGGTTTATCTAGTTTAGAAATCGCCGAAAAAGTTGAATCTATTGGTGCAGGTTTAAATGCTAGTGCTGGCACAGATTATTTTTTACTATCCTTAAAAACAGTTTCTACTGACTTTGCAGAAATCTTATCATTGTCTGGTTTGTTGTTGCGATCGCCCACATTTCCCGAAAAACAAATAGAATTAGAAAAAAGGTTAGCAATTCAAGATATTCGTTCCCAAAAAGAACAACCATTTAGTTTAGCCTTTGAACAAATTCGGCAAGCAATGTATCAAAATCATCCCTACGCCGTATCAGTTCTCGGTACAGAAACAACCATTGAAGACATTACTCGTACAGATTTAGAAGAATTTCATCGTATACATTTTCGTCCCGATAATATGGTAATTAGTATCGCTGGACGTATCACCCCAGATCAAGCTTTAGAAATAGTATCAAAGGTATTTGGTGATTGGCAGCCACCAAATCAACCCCGTCATATATTAGACTTACCTAGCATTTCTGTCCAACCCCAATCTTGCATCAAACCCCTGAACACTCAACAATCTATAGTTATGTTGGGTTACATGGGAACATCAGTCAGCGCGCCTGGTTATCCTGCCCTCAAATTGTTATCTACATACCTGGGTAATGGTCTTTCTAGCCGCTTGTTTGTCGAATTAAGGGAAAAAAGAGGTTTAGCCTATGAAGTATCAGCAATTTACTCCACTCGTCTCTATCCTGCCTCATTTATCATTTACATGGGTACAGCACCAGACAACACAGAAATAGCTTTAAAAGGACTCAGTCATGAAGTAGAACGTTTATGTCAAAATGAACTTTCAGAAGATGAAATTCAAATTGCTAAAAACAAAATTCTGGGACAGTATGCTTTAGGTAAACAAACTAACGGACAAATTGCTCAAATCTACGGTTGGTATGAAATTTTAGGTTTAGGAATTGAATTTGATCATGAATTTTCTGAACTGATTACCCAAGTTACACCTAAGTTAGCATTAACAGCAGCTAATAGCTATTTACAAAAACCTTATATATCTTTAGTTGGTAAAGAAGAAGCAATTAAGTCAGCTATCAGTTAAAATCAATAATTAATAGGTAGGGTTTGCAGCAAGAAGTGATTGGTTAACAGTAAACAGTGAACAGTGAACAGTAAACAGTGAACAGTGAACAGTGAACAGTGAACAGTGAACAGTGAACAGTGAACAGTGAACAGTGAACAGTGAACAGTGAAAACTAATAACTGACAACTAATAACTAATAACTGAAAACTGACAACTGCTAACTGATAACTGATAACTGATAACTGATAACTGATAACTGATAACTAATAACTGATAACTGATAACTGATAACTGACAACTGACAACTGACAACTGATAACTTGTTTAACCAACACTAAATAAATAATTCTAGGTAAAATTTATGAAAGAAAAATTAAGACAGAAAATTGCTAATCAACTTTTCTCAAATCACTATTATTATTTACTTTTACTCTCTTCCACATTGGTATTGGTTATATCACCAAATCTAGCATCCCTAGCTAAACCCATAGAAATTGCCCAAGCAAATATTATCAACAAAATTAACCGCCCTAACTTACAAATTGGGAGCAGAGGTGAAAGAGTTTTAGAACTACAAGCAGCACTCAAACTATTAGGTTTTTATACAGGTGTAGTTAACGGTATCTACCAAGAAAATACAGCTCAGGCTGTTTATCAATTTAAACAAGCTGCTGGGTTAACTCCCAATAATGTAGTAGATAGTCAAACATGGCAAAAATTGTTTCCCAGTGTTTCTACAGTAACCACGAATAGCTCTAGAAACCTAGCAACACCAACATCTAGAGCATCTCTTCCCGTTCCTAACCAAAGAACTGTTAACGTCCGTAATAACAACAATTCAGTACCTAAACCCCAACCCTCTCTACCTGCTACTCCTCAAAAAACCAAAATTACTCCTGCTAACATCTCCCGAAACAGTTTTCAGCCCACCCCTGTCAATCAAAGGAATCCTGATATTCAATATACAGCAGCAGGATGGCCAATTTTACGCAGAGGTAGTAGCGGACAAGAAGTCATGAAATTGCAAACTTTATTACAAACCTTGGGTTTTTTGCAAGGTGCAATAGATGGTGATTTTGGTGCTGTTACAGAAACTGCTGTGCAAGCTGCTCAAATTCGTTATGGTTTACAGCCAGATGGTATAGTTGGTGGATCTACTTGGAATGCTTTCTTGCAAAGATTACGCTAGTCAAGTTAAATTATTCTGCAAATTATATAGGAATATCATTTGATTTCTAAAAACAATCCGTACATCTTTATTCTTTCTTTACTGTTCCCTGTTTACCGAAAAATTTCATACAGCAGATTTCGTTCCTATGAGGTACAAATCATAATCATGCAACTTTTGTGGGGTGGGCATCTTGCCCGCCATTAGTGTACCTCATGACACCGGAAAACGCTGTAAATCAAATAGGATTCCTATTGTTACTTTGACTATGACATGAAACACTTTTTATTGACTTGGTTAGGCACAGCGATCGCATTACTAATCACATCTAACATTGTTTCCGGTTTTGTAATTACAACCTTCACAGTAGCTTTATTAGCTGCAATTGTAATCGGCTTAGTCAATGCGATTATCCGTCCCATTTTAGGTTTTTTAGCATTTCCCATTACCTTCATTACTTTTGGTTTATTTAGCTTTGTCATTAACGCTTTAACTCTATGGTTAGCAAGTGCTGTTACTCCAGGTTCGGGTTTTGAAATCCAGGGTTTTATTCCTGCGTTTCTTGGATCTATTGTGCTGTCTATTGTTTCCAGCATCATCAATTATGTCTTAGGTGTAGTTGAATGAACCGATATCAGTTATCAGTTATCAGTTATTAGTTTTCAGTTATCAGTTATCAGTTATCAGTTATCAGTTATCAGTTATTAGTTATCAGTTTTCAGTTTTCAGTTATCAGTTATCAGTTATCAGTTATCAGTTATCAGTTGTAAGAACTAAAATCCTTGTATTTGAAATGAGAATTAAAACTTACAAACTGACTGCTAAAACTGTCACCTATTATATCCGATTAAATACTTAATATTAAGGTAGCAGAGTCCAGGGGTTAAGATAGATAACTTTTATTTGTATTTCTGCACACACCAGTTAAATCGCAAGTGACTATACGGAATTGATATCAATTTAATTTTAGTTAGGTATTTCCAATTAATCATCATTTATAAACTGACTACTAATTGCTGACTATTTATCTGAGTAGAAACCATGTTACAAATATTTATCAAAATGTAAGCATTCTTCAGAAATAAATACGAGTATTCACAATTATCAATCGTAAAATTTGCTTATATATTGTCAGATGATAGATTACAAATGAGCTTTATAGAGAATAGATAAACAGAAACTGCACAAAATAAAAATGATTGAGTATTATTAAATAATAACTTTTTCTGTTTTGTTGTGATCACAGCATCTACTATACAAGCTATATGACAAACACCTATAGTCACTGGGATGATGACTTACCCCCAGATCCTCAAGAAGCATATCAAGATTTACTCTGCGCTTTAGAAAGAAAAGTAGGGTTTGGCTTATATTTTGTACAATGTAATCCTGTAGAATCAGACCATTTCATTAATAAAATTCCCCATGATCTACCCCATAAAAATATTAAAGTCCTCCGTTTAGTTGAACCAATTGATAAACTATATCAGAAAATTAACTCTTTTGTGCAAGCAGAAAAAATAGATATTTTATTAATCAAAGGTTTAGAATATTCACTTTATAAATACGAGAAAAGGAACTTTGGAGAAATCACAGAAGGTCAATTTATCAACTTAACTAAAGTTCCACCAATTCTCAATCATCTTAATCAGCAAAGAGAAAGATTTAGGGATGATTTTCCCTTCTGTTTCGTATTTTTATTACGTTCTTTTTCCCTCAATTATCTGATACATCGCGCTCCGGATTTTTTTGATTGGCGTTCTGGAGTCTATGAGTTACCAACTAGTCCAGAATTAGTTGCAGAAGAATCTCGTCGTTTGGTTTTAGAAGGTGATTATGAAAAATATTTACAACTAACACCTGAGCAAAAAATTGAAAAAGTTTTAGAAATTCAAGAATTACTAACAGATAAACATCAAACAGATATTACCAAAGCAAATTTGCTTTTTGAATTGGGTAATTTACTTTATTCTGCGGATGAGTATGAAACTGCAATTACATTTTATGAGCAAGAACTAAAAATAACTCCTAATGATAATTATACCTGGTATAATCGCGGTAATTCTTTATTAAGTTTAGGGCGAAATGAAGAAGCAATATTATCCTATGATCAAGCAATCAGAATTAAACCTAGTGACCATTATTCCTGGCATAATCGTGGTAATTCTCTACATAATTTAGGTCGTGAACAAGAAGCAATTTTATGTTACGATCGGGCTTTAGAAATTCAAATTGATAACCCATATTGTTGGTATAATCGAGGCAATGCACTCAGAAACTTAGGACAAAATGAAGAAGCTATATTTTCCTATAACGAATCAATTAAATTTAATTCCCAAGATTCCTATACTTGGAACAATCGTGGAATTGCCTTACGGAACTTAGGCAGGTATGAAGAAGCAGTTAAATCATATGATCAAGCTTTAAAAATTAGTCCCAATGATCATTATTCCTGGTATAACAGAGGAATCGCTATGAGAAAATTAGGACGGAATGAAGAAGCTATATTTTCCTATGATCAATCATTAAAAATCCACCCCCGTGATCATTATGCTTGGAATAATCGTGGTAATGCACTGGATGATTTAGACAGAACTGAAGAAGCTATATTTTCCTATGATCAAGCCTTGAAAATTAAACCAGATGATCATTTTGCTTGGTACAATAAAGCTTGTTGTTATGCAGCCAAAGGTAATACAGAACAAGCCTTAAAAAATTTAGAGCAAGCAATTGATCTAAAACCCAATGAATTTGCAACAATGGCAGCTACAGATTCAGATTTTGTACTTATTCGTGAAGATATACGCTTTCAGGAATTAATCAAAAAAGGTATGAATAATTAAAATTTACCTCATCAACATTTCTGGATCAAAAGTAATAGGGGGTTTTAGCCCGTGGGCAGTATACAAGAAGTTAGATAGCATTGACCTTGAATAAACTAGGTCATTTACTATGTCTAACAATTCCGAATTACTGAAAAAATTATATAATGCTTTTAATCCTTTTCAACCCTTACCAGCAGGAGATCCAAATTATGTAGACTGTCAAGATGTCAGAGGAGATGCAGACATTCTAGAAGAATTAGGAAATCGAATTCAATTAGCAGATCAAAACACTTGTCAATTATACTCCGGTCACAGAGGTGCTGGTAAATCTACAGAGTTATTAAGATTAAAAGATTATTTAGAAGCAAGACAATTTTACGTAGTGTATTTTGCCGCAGATGAAGAAGATATAGACTCTGAAGATGCCCAATATACAGATATTTTACTAGCTTGTACAAGACGGTTACTGCAAGAACTGAAAACTGTTGGTGATCCCCAACCAGTATTAAATTGGCTGAAAGAGCGCTGGCAAGACTTAAAAGATTTAGCACTGACAGAAATTCAGATTGAAAATATGAATGTGGAAGCACAAATCTGTCAGTTTGCAAAATTAACAGCAAACCTCAGAGCAGTACCAGAATTAAGACAAAAGATTCGTGATAAAGTCAATCCTCATACTGTCACACTAATTAAAGTTTTAAATGAATTTATTGCTGATGTCAAAAAGCGATTGCCAGCTAATCGTAATCAGTTAGCAGTAATTATTGATAACTTAGACCGCATGGTGTTAGTTAAAGACGGAGATAGAACTAACTATGAAGAAGTATTTCTAGATCGTTGTGAACAGTTGAAAGCCTTAGATTGCCATTTAATTTATACAGTTCCCATTGCAATGGTATATTCCACCAGAGCGACAGATTTGCGAGATATATATGGAGATCCCCAAATTTTACCAATGTTAATGGTGAAGACTCCCAAAGGTGAAATTTATCGGCCAGGAATCGGTAAAGTCAAAGAGGTAATAGCGAGGAGAATTAGACAGTTTGCACCAGAAAAATCCATAGAAACAGAAATTTTTGATAATCCAGAAACATTAGAAAGACTTTGTTTAATGAGTGGAGGTCATGTCAGAAATCTGTTATTGTTAACTCAGGACGCTATAGGACGCACACAAGATTTACCAATTTCTGAAAGAGCAGTTCTACGCGCCATCACTCAGGCCAGGGATACCTATAGAAGAGCCATAGAAAATCATCAATGGAGTCTACTGGCAAAAGTTTCCCGTTCAAAGCGAATTATCAACGATAATCAATATAGAAATTTGATGTTTAATCGTTGTCTTTTAGAATATCGCTATCTAGATGATGATGGAGAAATGCAACGTTGGTATGATATCCATCCTCTGATTCGAGGCATTCAAGAATTTAAAGAAGCTTTAGAAAATCTCCCATGAATTCACAATTTACTGACTGGGATCAAGACTTACCTCCAGAAAAATATGAAGAATATCAAACTCTAATTAATACCCTCAAACTCAAAAACCAAAATGAGTTTGGGCTTTTCTTTGTGGAATGTATATCTATAGAGGAGGAAGTCTTGCTAAGAATTATCAAAGATATACCAGATAAAAAAATAGAGTTTTTACATCTAGTTAATCCCACATATACATTATATGAACAGGTGTTAAACCTTTATAAAAACAAGAACTTTGATATATTATTTATTCAAGGATTGGAACTGTCACTATACCAATATGAGCAAGAAAATTTTGGCAACATCCAAGCAAGAAATTCCCAAGATTTAACAGGTATACCACCAATATTAGATCATTTGAATAGATTGCGAGAAAGTTTCAGAGACAACATTCCTGTAAGTTTCGTGTTTATAGGTCAAGCTTTTTTAATAAACTACTTCATTCGCCGTTGTCAAGACTTTTTTGATTGGCAATCTTCAACACTTAAATTAACCTCAATCCCCAGTTCAGATGAAGAAGAGTGTAATAGTAATTATACAGGAAAGCCTCTATATAAAATAACCTACTGAAATATACATATCTGCTGACAGCCAGGATTTTAAGCTTTGTTGTCTGACTGCTTCTTTTTAATAATAGGCAATTTGAGATTAAGAAAGTGCAATATTTGAGAGTATCAACGCTTGAAAACCTCGCATTTGGCGTGAAAATTGAAACTTAACAATTCCTTACTCCCTAGCCTCTACCAATCACTTTTTGCTGCAAACCCTAATTATCAGTTATCAGTTGTCAGTTATCAGTTGTCACTGTTTACTGTTCACTAATCACCAGTCACCAATCATTAATCACCAGTCACCAATCACCAATCACTTTTTTTTAACCCGACATGATATTCACTCTAACCCCCGACTGACAAATATGCTTCCCCCATGATAGGTTAAGATCATATTATAGAACTATTCGGGGGGGCCAGTTTACTGGTCATGAAAGCCTATAGAGACTATCTTCGGAAATCTCCAAGGTTTAAAGTCCAGCCAGCTAAAACAACTACAGCGGCTGTACCACCAGCGTATATCGAGCGATCGCATCACAACACCGGAGTTCGCTCAACGACTGGCAGCAATTAGTACGGAATTAAATCAACCAGTGTGTGCCTACCTCAACCGTCGCGGACAAGTGATCCGGGTGGGGGTAGGCACTCCGCGTCAAACCCAAATACCACCATTAGAACTTCCTCGTTATGGTGCGGAACGTCTGAGTGGGATTCGTTGTATAGCTACCCATCTCAAACCAGAAGCACCTAATGAGGCGGCACTAACAGCAATGGCATTACAAAGGTTAGATGCTTTATTAGTCCTGAATATCACTGGTACAGGATTTACTCGCCGGGGTGGAGGTGCAACTGGTTATGTGAAAGAAGCTTATCTGGCACACCTAGTAGCCAATAGCAAACAATTAGTTTTAACTCAGTCATCGGGAATTACTACCCCAGACTCGGCTTTATATGCCAATGTATCCTCACCTTTAAGTTTGAATGCGATCGCCGATCAGGATTTTCTGGACTTAGTAGAAAGTCTAGAAGAAGAATTCCGGCGGGAATATATTGCCCAGGAAGTAGATGCTGATCATGATCGAGTAGTCATCGTTGGAGTACAAACTAGCGATATGACTGCTCAACAATTCCAAGACACCATAGCCGAACTAGCCAGGTTAGTGGATACTGCTGGGGGAGATGTATTACAAACACTGCAACAAAAGCGATCGCGCATCCACCCCCAAACCGTCATCGGTGAAGGTAAAGTCCAAGAAGTGGCACTCACAGCCCAAACTCTGGGAGCTAACTTAGTAGTATTTGACCGGGATCTTTCCCCCGCCCAAGCCCGCAACCTGGAAGTGCGGATAGGTATGAGAGTGGTAGATCGTACAGAAGTAATTTTAGATATCTTTGCCCAACGCGCCCAATCTGGTGCTGGTAAATTACAAGTTGAGTTAGCACAGTTGGAATATATGCTGCCACGACTCACTGGTAGAGGCCGTGCCATGTCCCGACTAGGGGGTGGTATAGGGACTCGTGGACCTGGTGAAACCAAGCTAGAAACTGAAAGACGGGCAATTCAAAGACGAATTTCTCGACTACAGCAAGAAGTAAACCAACTTCAAGCCCATCGTTGTCGTTTACGGCAACGGCGACAGCATCGGGAAGTACCTTCAGTAGCTTTAGTCGGTTATACCAATGCTGGCAAGTCCACATTGTTGAACGTTCTCACCAACGCCGAAGTGTATACAGCGGATCAATTATTTGCCACCCTTGATCCCACTACCCGCCGCTTGATGATTCCCCATGCCGATACAAATGAACCACAGGAAACCCTGATTACAGATACAGTAGGGTTTATTCATGAACTACCCGCTTCTCTCATGGATGCTTTCCGTGCCACATTAGAGGAAGTCACAGAAGCCGATGCCTTACTACATTTAGTAGATTTATCCCACCCTGCCTGGTTAAATCATATTCGGGCCGTACGGGATATTCTCACGCAAATGCCAATCACTCCAGGGCCAGGATTGGTTGTATTTAACAAAATTGATCAAGTGGATAGTGAAACTCTTGCTGTCGCACGGGAAGAATTTCCCCTAGCAGTATTCTTATCTGCCAGTCAACGTTTAGGGTTAGAAACCTTAAGGATGCGTCTATCCCAACTGATAGAATATGCCGTAGACTGTCGTTGATGTAGTAATTCTGCAATCACAGAAAGTAGAAAGTCTGATTGCCTCTTCTCTTCTGCCATTGCAGTTGGCAAGAGGCTTTTTGCTGTTTAAGCTAAAATTAAAAAGTATTTGCTCAACTTGAGGATGTTATGACTGCAAAAGTAGAAATTTACACTTGGACTACTTGCCCATTTTGTATCCGTGCTAAAAACCTACTCTTAAATAAAGGGATTGATTTCCTGGAATACAACATTGATGGGGATGAAGTAGCCAGAAAGAAAATGGCTGAAAGAGCAAATGGCAAACGTTCTTTACCTCAAATTTTTATCAATGATGATCACATTGGCGGTTGTGATGATATTTATGCCCTAGAACGTCAAGGTAAACTAGATGGCCTTCTGACAAGTAGTCAAGTCTAGGCAAAATTTCACACAGGGCTGAATGAATAAATATAAATGTGAAAACATTATATATCAAAAGTTTCAGGCTACTTGAACTGGAAAAGTGCAAGCTTTTATGAGGTGAAAACATAAAAACCTTGCACTGATCTAGACTTAGAGAGATAGAAAAAAGTTTTTAATTCTCGCCCTGCACCCTGACGCATCTGTACTGAAGAGACTTTTGAGAGAAGCGATCGCCACTCCTTCATTGGATACATTTTTGGAACTTATCAATCCAATCAATTTATAAAGCTTAATAGAATAAAGCAGAAGCGGTTAAACTCTACGATTAAACGTCATCATGGCAATTAATGTAATTTAATTAGTATTAGAAGTCAATTCTGAAATCTTTTTCTTCATCACCGAACAATTTTGGCCTAAAGTCGCTCCTTTCAAGAGGATAAAGACAGAATAATACTCCTGAAGAGGTACTGATAACTGATAACTGATAACTGAAATGATCAATGATTCCAATTTTGCTTACATTGGTATTGGCAATTAAATTTTTGATGATTGAGGTAGAAAGGTGAAACTGGCTTTTATTATTGATCCTATCCATCAGCTAGATCCATGTCATGATACCAGTGTTGCTTTGATGGAAGCTGCACAAACTCTCGGACATGAAGTGTGGATAACTCAGGCTAATTGGTTACATATTGTGGATAGCAAAGCCTGGGCTATACTCAAGCAGGTAGAACTTGTACCAGTAGAATTATCCGAAGGGCATTGGGTAGCGGCAAATCCCTGGTATCATTTAAGCTCCAGTGTTTTAACTAACTTGGAATCTATGGATGCTGTATTTATGCGGACAGATCCACCAGTTAATGACTCTTACCTCTATGCTACTTATATTCTGGATTATATTGACCAAAGCAAAACATTGGTAATTAATAATCCTCATGGTATTAGGAAAGCAAACGAAAAAATGTATGCGCTCCAATTTACTCAATGTATTCCTACAACAATAGTTAGTTCAGATAAACAAGTAATTCGTGAATTTGTAGAAGCTCAAGGTGCAACAATCTTGAAACCTTTAGGAAATAAAGCTGGTGAGGGAATCTTATTTTTGCAATCTGGCGATCGCAATTTTAATTCTATTGTTGAGTTAAGCACCCATCAGAATCAAGTTCCTGTGATGGTACAACAATATTTACCAGAGGCTAAAGCAGGAGACAAACGAATCATATTACTGAATGGTGAACCGATCGGATCGCTGAATCGTCTTTCCAGTGGTAGTGATTTCCGCAACAATATGGCTACTGGCGGTACAGTCGCAAAAACAGAAATTACCCCCAGAGAGCAAGAAATTTGTGTTGCACTGGCAGAAAAATTGCGTCAAGACGGGTTAATGTTTGTGGGTATTGATGTTATAGGTGGATATCTGACTGAAGTTAATGTTACCAGTCCTACAGGAATCCGAGAGATTGATCGCCTCAATAATGTAAAAATTGGTGATCAAGTAATTAAATGGCTAGAAACAAAAAAGCAGTAAATTAAACTTGTTTGCCCAGTTAAAATCTAGGTAGGTTGTGCTGAAAAAGTTATTTGTGGAGGCTCACAGGTAAGGTGCAGGGTGCAGGGTGCAGGGGGAGAATTAGGGGTTGCTGAAAAAGTTATTTGTAGAGGCCCAAAGGCAGGGAGCAGGGTGCAGGGAGCAGGGAGAGAACTGAAAAACTACTTTTCAATCTCTCGAAATCAAAAAAGTGTAAGGTTTTTTAGCACTTACCCCTCAAAAGCTTGCATTTTCTCAATCTCAAATCTTCTAAAACTCAATACCAGTAAGCTTTTCACATTTATTCAGCAAGCCCTAGTTATCGGTTTTTCCCAAAATCAAAAATATAGGAGTTTAAATGTCCCACAACTTAATTACTCCTAAAACAGAGAAATTATATGAACTTAGTGATAGCTAAGACTGCAAATTTAATCTAAAATTTCAAATCTACAATTGCTTAATTTTTGGGTGGAGTGCGTCTTCGTTGTAGAAAATCAGGAATATCTAAAATAGGTTTTTCCTTGGGCTCAGGTGCAGGACTAGGACTAGGTTGATTAACTATCGGTGGATTAGCCCCTGGTTGTGTACTCGTTTTTCTGGTAGGTGCAGGTGCCACTCTGGGATTATTAACACTCTGTTGTGGTGGAGCTTGAATTTCCCCTGTAAATCCAGTAGCAATGACTGTAATTCTGACTTCTCCTTGCAATCTGTCATCAATTACCGCCCCAAAAATGATATTGGCATTGGGATCAACTACTTCATAGATTGTCTCTGCGGCTGCATTGACTTCATGAAGAGTCAAGTCACTACCACCAGTGATATTGAAAACAACACCTCTAGCCCCTTCAATGGAACACTCTAATAATGGCGAAGAAATTGCCGCAATTGCCGCTTCTCTGGCCCTTGATTTACCAGAACTAACACCAATTCCCATTAATGCAGATCCGGCATCTGCCATCACGGCCCTAACATCGGCAAAGTCAACATTCACCAATCCAGGAATGGTAATAATATCAGAAATACCTTGTACACCTTGACGTAACACATCATCAGCATAACGAAATGCTTCCTGCACAGGAGTTTGTTCTGGTATTACTTCCAATAACTTATTGTTAGGAATAATGATTAGGGTATCAACCCGACTTTTTAAACCTTCAATACCTTGTTCTGCTTGAGTAGTTCGTCTTCTACCTTCAAATACAAAGGGTCTAGTCACAACACCAACTGTCAGAGCGCCCATTTCTTTAGCGACTTCTGCAACAATTGGTGCTGCACCTGTACCTGTTCCACCTCCCATACCAGCGGTAATAAACACCAGGTCAGCCCCTTCCAAAGCTGTAGCAATTTCATCACGAGATTCCTCAGCAGCTTTTTGACCAATGGCAGGATTACCTCCTGCACCCAAGCCTCTGGTGAGTTTTTGTCCTATTTGCAACCTACTAGGAGCACCAGCTAAAGTCAGAGCTTGAGCATCTGTATTTATTGACCAAAACTCTACCCCAGATACATCTGACTCGATCATACGGTTAACAGCATTGCCACCACCGCCACCTACACCAATAACTTTAATATTGGCAACTCGGCCGGGTACAATTTCACCAATGGGACTTGTCTCAAGCATTTTTTTATCGTTATTTTGTCCAAAGTTTAAAGAGGAACTACTAAAAGGACTGTTGGGATTAACTGCTACAGATAGTCCTTGCTGTCCTACTTGTTGGTTGTTTTGATAGGTAAGCTCTTGGTGATTATCAAGTGTCATCGGATTTATAAAAGATAGATAAACGAGTTTTTAGTGTTGTTAACTTGAGAGTCCACTATAGTTAAGATAGAAATTATAACTATTCATGGTACTGTCTTTTATTTTTGTCAACACTATTGAACCTGAGCAATTGGAATGGATATAGTTGGAGGTAGCATAAATTAAAAATTTATATTCTAGTGTGTCACCTTTCAGGGCAATCACATCTGTAATTTTTAAAAAGTATAGCTACTCTACAATCAAGTTGGTTGATGTAGCTTAGTTTAGGATCTAATTTATCAGTATTTTTCAACCCATGTTTCTAATTTATCTCAGTATGTTACGCTGAGTCTTAGTTTATATATCCTCCTCATATTCATACTAACAATCGAATACTCATTAGTAATTAATTTTACAATCTGATTAGTTCCTTTTTCCCATATTTCTGACATAACTTTTAAATTATTATCTAGATAGTTTTTCTGTTCTTATTTCTTATAAATACTTCAACAAGTAAGCACTTAAAGATATTAATCACATAGATTAGCAGGATTATAGCAAAGGTTTTCTCAGTAACTTCCGAGAAAGCCTAACTGATCAATATGCACAACTGCAAGCAACAATCAATTTTATTCACAGCCAGATGTTCCAGATTCATAAATGTTACATTACACAGATATGCAAATTTAGACTTAAACTTAGACTTTTCTTTAAAATTTTCTCAGATTGCTGACCTAAAAACAAGACTAACTCAGTAAGATTCTGATTTTGAATTGAGGGAACGAGGATGTGATTTTTGAGATTATCTATGTAGGGCTGGCAAAAGATAAAACTCAAGATGCACAAGGGTTGTCTCGAATGTAGGTATACAGCATTTTATTCAACCATTAGATATGATTCTTAATATAAATAGCTAGTCTTTACAGATCACATGATGGATATAGATGCTATTGTCACCAAAACTTCAAACTAATTTTTGTTTTGGTTGCTGTTGGATCAGATTAAGCTCAGAAGTAGTAAGAAAGTATTTGAGACTGAATTGAGTGTAGAGTATTAATTTGTATGTACTAGTAAAGAATTAGGATTTTTTATATCAATATAGGCTATTTGCTGAAAATCCAGTTTTGATGGTAACTGTTGAATTTGTTCAAGAGCATGGAATTTTTCAGCTAACTGAGTAGGAACACCAAGATGCACACGACCAAGTTCAGTCTTTAAAATTAGGTTAGTCGGATTTCGGCAATCAATTTCTGTTACTTTTACAGCACTCTGGCTGACAGCTTGGTACAGTTGACTCCAATAGGCTCGATATTGTTCTGGGACACCAATTACCTTCAGACTAGGTAATTTACCTTTGGGATTGAGTGTGATGTATTTTTTCCAGGGGATCAATGTTCCATCAGCATCCAATAAAGTGACCTGATTATGTTGATTTTCGGTATTAGGATTTTTAATACATGAATTTTTTGATGTTTGGGACTGAGTTTGACAATTGTTCAGATTTGGTTTTAATACTGTTTGACTAATTGCTACTGGTAATTTTTCTTGGATCTCGATAATTAGACCTGGAGGAAATAGGCGACGGCTGACATATGCTTTTGAAACAGCTGGTTGTTGTTTGAGTGTTTTTGCAATCATCGCTGGTTCAATTCGCCATAGAGATTGGGGGTAGGAAAGAGCTAAAAGAGACTCAATCGTTTGAGAAGACAATTTCTTATCATTGGATGTCATGACTACTTGGGTAGGAGTCCTCAAAACCCAAATCGGTTGTACTATTGACCACAGTAAGCCACCTGCTATGCCCGAGGCTGCTAATGTTCTCCATATAGTCTGGAGAATTCTAATCCGTTGTTGCTGCCGTAGTTTTTGACGACGTTTGGCTAAGTCCTTGCGGGAAACTGAGATAATACCTGCCATTAAAACCCCTTTTGCGTTGCAGTTTATTTCTGATAGGATCAAATGCTAAGTCTAGTTTTTCTAGTAAATATGGGAAAATCCCTGATAATTTAACAGCTTTAAATAATTTTTGGTAACACTGCCATTACCAGGAATTATCAGGATGGTAACACTCTTATCTACTGATATTGTTTATAGCTTGGGTTGTATTATCAACTTCTGTTGATATATTGGCAAAAAATTCCTGTAGTCGCATCCTTTCAATGTAAGGCCAACCACCTTCAGACTCAATATCTTTGAGTAAAGCATAAAGTCTTTGACGATTATCAGGCAAACTCTCTTGAAAGACTCCATCCCGAATTTCTCTATGTAAATTTTCTAAGTGCCTGAGTAAAGTTAGTAGTGATATTACGTTTCCTTGACAAGCTTGAGTAGCATCCTGTATTGCAGCTTTAACTGTTTGTAATTGCACCGACAAATCCTGAAAAGATGAATTGTTTTGGTCAATACTCATATAATTTTTTGTTGCCTAGATGTGGATGATATGGATTTTTGTGGGTTTTGCAGTTCAGAATTTAACAATCACAACAGGGCTGAGTGTAGGGCGTAGTGAGTGTCAATAACTTACCTGCAAGCTGGTTACGGGTGAATGTACCCGTGAAACCCCTTTTAGTCTAACTATTAAGCTGTTTTTTGAATATGGGCAAAACTGTTAATGCTTTTCAAAACCCTATGGTGTGATTAAGTGTCGCATACAGTTTGAATGTAGATTTTATCCCAATAGTCAAACTTGTTCTAGCTGTCTTGAAAAAAAATTATCTCTGTCATTATCTCAAAGGGTGTTCAAATGTGATAAGTGTGGTTTTGAGTGTGACAGAAATGTAAATGCTGTCATTAATTTCAGTTCAGCGGCACTCAGATTAGCCGTTTGAGCCTGTGAACTGGATAGTGCCGACACTTCCAGAGTCAAGCAGGAAAACAAAGCTGGCAATTTATAGTCTGAGTTAGCTGTTGTGGATTGATTGTGTGTACTGGCAATACATACACAATATGAATGACTTGAGTAAAGCCGTTTTTGCGTGAATAATTAATTATGCAAAGGCATTCCACGAAGTATTACTAATTTCGTGTTAAGTACAGGATACCTTAATCCGTTTCTGTGTTATGGCCTACTCATCAATTTAGCCAAACTCTGCTCGGTGTTACCAAATTTTGGTTTTGGTTGAAAGCTTGATCTGCCAATAATCTAATCACCAGGTAAGGTTTTAACTTGCATTTAGTAGAGTGATTCTACAACTTAGATATTAATTAATGACATTGAGGTTGACTTAACCATGAGGTATCGCGCTTTAATAGTTGCTTTCTTAGCTTTGTGCTTGGGACTAATCACTGCTTGTAGTGATGCTCCTTCTTCTAGCAGTCAAGAAGTTCTTACCTATGAACAAATTCGAGGCACTGGCTTGGCCAATAAGTGTCCTCAATTAGCAGAAACAAGCCGTGGTTCAATTGCTGTAGATGAAAGTCTCTCTTATAGAATTACAGAACTTTGTTTAGAACCAACTAATTACTTTGTCAAAGAAGAACCTGTTAACAAGAGACAAGAAGCTGAGTTTGTAGCTGGTAAGCTCTTAACTCGATATACTTCCACTATTGACCAAGTTCAAGGTGATTTAAAAATTAATCCCGATAAAAGTCTTACCTTTTTAGAAAAAGATGGTCTGGACTTCCAAGCAATTACAGTTAAACTGCCTGGTGGTGAATCAGTACCTTTCTTGTTTACTATCAAAAATTTGGTGGCACAAACACAGCCTAATCTGACTAGTATTAACACATCTACTGACTTTGAAGGTACTTTTAGAGTTCCTTCTTATCGTGGTGCTTCTTTCTTAGATCCCAAAGGTCGTGGTATTGTTACAGGTTATGATAATGCTGTAGCTTTACCTGCACAGGCTGATGATGAAGACTTAGTCCGTGCCAATGTTAAACGTGCAGAGATTCTTGAAGGGGATATTTCTTTACAAGTTGCTAAAGTAGATAAGGCTACTGGAGAAATTGCTGGTACTTTTGTAAGTGAGCAGCCTTCTGATACAGATTTAGGTGCAGGTGAACCAAAAGAAGTGAAAATTCGTGGGTTGTTCTATGCTCGAGTAGAAACAAATCCTGCTTAATTTTTCTTGACTGGAAAAAAGAATTCAGGACTTACGCAACGAAGATTTGTCATTGCGACTGAAACGTCCGCGAAGCGTGGCGTTAGCCATAGTGTAGGGAAGCAATCCCAGGATTTTTGCGATTACGTCGCTGTCGCTCGTAATGATGCAGTGATGTTACTTTTGTGTAAGTCCTAGAATTAATTAATCAGAGTTAACCTAACTGTCCTGTATTCTTTACAGTATGGTTAGGTTTTTTACAAGCTTAAGCCTAAATAATTTTATGAATGTATTGTATATTTTTATCATTAATTGACAGTATTTTCATCAATTTTATTAAAGACGAGATAAAGATGAGAAATCTACTTACGTAATCCTACTAGCCAGGTAGCTATGACTGATTTATAGGTATGCTATGTTTTATCAATAAATACTGGGGAGATATATCTTATACTAAATTCCTAAAATCTAAGTACGATTTCGGTTTGACATTAGTCCTTTAATTGTATATTTTGACCCTAGGATAGTTATTCGATCAGCTACAGAATCTCCCGGTTAAGCTCAAAAAACTCAATCCCATAATAATTGTGTAATTTATGATCCACCAAAATAAAAAACTAAGAAATTGTGTCAAATCGGATCATTTTGCACCAAAGTATGATTAGAGTTAAATTCAAATCAATTCAAAAGTAATAAAAAAAACACAATTTGCTCATCTTCAATGTGCCATGAATACTACAACCACAACCGAACTAAAACATGAAATTTACCAACTTTTGCGGGAATATGAACAACGTCCTTCCGAGTCTGTTCGGAACAAATTGGTAAAGTTAAACTATGGACTGGTCAGAAAAGAAGTCCATTACTGGAGTAACCAATGTCAAGAAAGTCATGAAGACTTACTTCAGGTCGGTTGTTTAGGACTGATCAGAGCAATTGAGAAATTTGAGCTTTCTAAAGGTAATGCTTTTAGTTCCTATGCAGTACCTTATATTCGTGGAGAAATCCAACATTATCTGAGAGATAAGGGCGTAACTATGCGAATTCCTCGCCGCTGGTTAGCCTTACAACAACAAGCCGTCGGTATTAGCCATTCTCTACGGGAAAAATATAACCGCCAACCTTCAGATGCAGAAATAGCGGAGGCTTTGGGAATACCCCACAGTGAATGGCAGGAAATTAAATTAGCATGGATTAACCGTTCTCCTCTTAGCTTAGATGTACCAATCCAAGAGGGTGAAGAAGGTTCTGTCAGTTTGGGTGAGTTAGTTCCTGATCATGGTTATCGTAGTTTCCAGTTAGCTCAAGAAGATCAAATCAGATTACAACAAGCATTGGTACAGTTAGAAAATCGTACTCGTGAAGTTTTAGAATGTGTATTTCTGCAAGATTTAACTCAGAAGCAAGTTGCTGAACAGTTAGGAATTAGTGTAGTGACAGTTTCTCGGCAGGTTAAGAAAGGACTGGGTTTGTTAAAACAGATTATGGGTTCTGGAGATCACTAGGATTTGGCTCTGCTGATTTTGGGCAGGACTTACGCAGAAGTTACGGAATAATGAACCACGAAGGACGCTAAGAACACGAAGATAAGAGGGTTACAAGAGATATTGTGCGTAAGTCTTAATTACTTTGACTGGGTGACGCGAGAGCTAAAGTTAAAACAGGGTATGGGGTATGGACAAAATTAACTCTTTAAAATCTCAATCCAAGATTGGGAAAGCATCAAAAGGCTGATTTGAGAGACTGACAAGAAATAAATAAACCCAATTGTAGTCGCCCCTGAAGATAATTTTTTTTCTCCCTGCACCCTGCACCCTGCCTAGTTTTTACCTTCTTTATCACCCGGTAAGCTATTCTCTGTGAGGAGTTCCCTATTCACCAAATCTTAATTTTATACCTGAATTCAACAACACCTAAAATTTTTGTGTTTGAGATTGAGAAGCGTTAAAAATCAGCGCAGAGTCAGAATTTAGGTTATAAAAGAAACAGACTGTGCCTGGAATATTTAGCTCCGGGCGTGTTAATCTTCAAAAGCAAACTTTCCTATAGCTATCGAGAAAGGCTAATGGGCATAAATTCAAAAATTGCAGCTGCGGCTATGTTAAGTCTGGTGATCACGGGATGTACCATAGGAGAGGATACTAGCACTCCACCTAATAATACATCTGAGAAGCCACCGGCTAACCAAGAGACTGAAACAGCAACACAACCCTTTTCTGACGATCTACCTACCAGTAGTCCTGTTTTTGCTCCCAAAAATCCTGGTTTGATTGAATCTACGAAGGCAGATGTACGAGTTAAAGGTGTAAAACAAGGAAGAACCGATCCTTTTGCGGAAATTGTCAAATCCCCAACACCAATTGCTTCCTTAAATCAAAAACCTGTACCCATCCCACCACCTTTACCAATAAACCCAATTACAACTCCTACAAGACAGCAAGGCAGATTCAGAAATATACCTGCACGAGTCTTTATCAGGCAACCAGCACAGATAAGAACACGAAGACAAGCACCGTTTATAGCTCAGGGAAGAACAAATACAAATACAAATACAAATACAAATAATGTGAGGGGTGGTGCTACCAATGCTTCAAAACCCCCACAACCCCCAGCTAAAGCACCTGTGGCTTCTGTAATTCCCAAAGTCGTACCTCAAGTTGTTCCTCCTCAAAAAATAGAACCTGTTTTACCTGAACTACCAAAACCAGAAACCGCAGAAGCTGTTTATGTTAGTGGTGTAGTTTTAATTGGGAAACAACCCAAAGCGATTATTAAAGTACCTAACGAAAAGACTAGTCGCTATGTTCAAGCTGGACAAAGGTTAGCTGATGGTGTTTTAGTTAAACGGATTGAAATGAATGGTGGTTCTGATCCCATTGTGGTATTTGAACAGTATGGAATTGAAGTTGCTAAAGGAGTGGGGGTAGAACCTGAACCGGATTCATCCACGAGTGCTTCAGTCGGAAATTCCGTTGCTATGAATACATCACTTTAAATGGGATTTACTGAAAAAAGTGTTTCCGTGGATGCTAATAGGTAGGGTGCGGGGTGCAGGGAGAGGGAGAGAATTACAGGACTTTCCAGTGTTATAAGTTACACTGTTGGCGGGCAAGATGCCCACCCCACACAAGATGTATAAATCACACAAGTGCCTACCCCACAAGGGTTTCACGGTTATGATTTGTACCCCATAGCAACGAAATCTGCTGTATTCAGCAAGCCCTACTTAATTACTACCCAGTCACTAATCACCAATCACCAATCACTTTTTGCTGCAAACCCTAAATACAGAATTTTGTGGTAATGTTTTCATAGAAATTTAAACAGAGTTAACATAACGATAACCGAGTATTTTCGGTTTTATCTGATTTTTATGTATGGAACAGATTCACAGAAAAATTGAATTTCCTAATTTACCTTTGGCAGTATATCGGGAAATAGCGGCTCATTTAAGACAAGTAGAAGGGGTGAGTGTAGATTTAATGCCCCAAACTTCTTCTGAGTTTGATTATTATAAAAGTCAAATTGCTGGGTTGTCCATTTCTTGGAAATCCGAGGCGGAAAAGCGAGTGCAGCAAATTTTAGATTACTATCAAAATCGTTATTAGTGGTGAATTTTAATTGACGTTTGAGGAGTATTCATTGTGAATACTCTTTTTGCTTCACAAAAAAATGCAAAAATAATCAGGTTTTTTGGGGTGTATTGGCATGGATTTGATTACTATTGTAGGTTTAGCGGCTGCAACTTTAACTACTATTGCATTTTTACCACAGGTATTCCGTACTTGGAAAACTAAGTCAGCAAAAGATGTTTCTTTTGTAATGCTGATTACCTTTATGACTGGTTTATTTTTGTGGCTAGTTTATGGCATTATTCTCAGTAGTTTGCCTATTATTTTAGCTAACAGTATCACTTTATTTTTGAATTTTATTATTCTCTGGTTAAAAATAAAATATCGGTAATGTTTAGCATTTATCTTAAATAAGGTGTGAACGGAATGAACCACGAAGGACGCAAAGAACACGAAGTTAAGAATAATAGGAGTTACGCACGAGTTACGGAATATTAAACCGCAGAGAACGCAGAGAACGCAGAGGAATAGAGTTTTTGAAGATTTTTGCGTAAGTCCTAAAAATCCCAGGACTTAGGTATCTATGTCAATTTGGTTTATAATTGAGAGTAAATTGCTAATTTTTTAGATTAATCTGTGACATCATCTGTTTTTAACTCCGAACGTCTATTATTTACTCCTGTAACGCCTCAAACTGATGCGATTCCGTTGATTTTCGCTTTCCCAAATGAGTACACTGTGGGTATTACCAGTCTTGGTTATCAGGTAGTTTGGGCGACTTTAGCAATGCGTGATGATTTACAGGTGAGTCGTTTATTTACTGATACTCAAGAATCACTTCCTCGACAACCAGAGATATTGGGTTTTTCTGTTTCTTGGGAGTTAGATTATGTGAATATTTTTAATATTTTGGAATCTTTAGATATTCCTTTGCGTGCTGGGGAAAGAACAGAAAGTCATCCTTTAGTTTTTGGTGGTGGCCCGGTTTTAACTGCTAACCCTGAACCTTTTGCAGATTTTTTTGATGTGATTTTGCTGGGGGATGGAGAATATTTATTAGGTAATTTTATTGATGCTTATAAAGAAGTTAGAAATGCTAAAAGAACGGTTAAGCTAAAAAGATTGTCCCAAGTTCCAGGTATTTATATTCCTAGTTTATATCATGTAGAATATTTTAGTGATGATGGCGAAATCAAATCTATTCATCCTATTGATGCTGATATTCCTGCTGTGATTCAAAAGCAAACTTACCGAGGAAATACTCTTTCTGCTTCTACAGTGGTGACGGAAAAAGCAGCTTGGGAAAATATTTTTATGGTGGAAGTGGTGCGGAGTTGTCCAGAAATGTGCCGCTTTTGTTTAGCTAGTTATTTAACTTTACCTTTTAGAACTGCCAGTTTAGAAAATTCCTTAATTCCAGTAATTGAACAGGGTTTAAAAGTTACTAACCGTCTTGGTTTATTGGGTGCTTCTGTTACTCAACATCCTGAATTTATGGATTTATTAGATTATATTATGCAGCCAAAATATGATGATGTACGGTTAAGTGTTGCTTCTGTGAGGACGAATACAGTTACAGAAAAATTAGCACAAACTTTAGCAAAACGTGATACTCGTTCTTTGACTATTGCTGTAGAAAGTGGTTCACAAAAGTTGCGGGAAATTATTAACAAGAAATTAGCTAATGAAGAAATTATTCAAGCGGGAATTAATTCTAAAGCTGGGGGTTTGTCGAGTTTAAAATTATATGGAATGGTGGGTATTCCGGGGGAAGAATCAGAAGATTTAGAAGCAACAGTGACAATGATGAAAGCTGTAAAAAAAGCTGCACCTGGGTTGCGGTTAACTCTGGGATGCAGTACCTTTGTCCCTAAGTCTCACACTCCTTTCCAGTGGTTTGGGGTGAATAAACAATCGGAAAAAAGGTTAAAGTTTTTACAAAAGAACTTAAAATCCCACGGTGTAGATTTTCGTCCAGAAAGTTATAATTGGTCTGTGATTCAAGCTTTATTATCTAGGGGCGATCGCCGACTCTCTTCTCTGTTAGAATTAACTCGTGGTTTTGGTGATTCTGTGGGAAGTTACAAACGAGCTTTTAAAGAATTAAAGGGAAAAATTCCCAATTTAGATTTTTATGTTTATAGTAATTGGTCAACTGAGCAAATTTTACCTTGGAATCACTTGCAAGGCCCACTACCCCAGTCTACACTAATAAAGCATTTGACTGAAGCAATGGGTCATTTTCGGTCTGGTGCAGAAATTATATCCATACACAAATAAGGAAAAATGCAAAATACCGCAGAATTTTACTGTGCTTATTGTGGGGAAGAAAATACAACGTTTATTGATTTTAGTGCGGGAATGCAGCAAAATTATATAGAAGACTGTCAAGTTTGCTGTCGTCCAAATATTTTATATGTCAGAATTGATGAAGATACGCTAGATATTGAAATAGACACCGAATATGAAGGTTAATTACAGGTAACAGTTTAGGTTATTGGTTTCATGCTGCACTTTACTCATTATTCCGTTATTAATGCACCTGTGGAAGTCGTTTGGAAATTCCATGAAAGGAGCGATATATTACAGCTATTAACACCACCTTGGCAACCTGTACAGGTTGTGCGTCGAGAAGGAGGACTTGAGGAGGGTGCTATAACTGAGTTTAAGTTATTTCTTGGACCTGTACCATTAACTTGGTTAGCTCGTCACACTAAATTTGAGAAATATCGTCTATTTACTGATGAACAAATTTCTGGGCCTTTTGAGTCTTGGGTACATCGTCATGAGTTTGCACAAGAAGATGGGAAAACGAGATTAACTGATAATATTACTTATATTCTTCCTGGTGGTGAAGGGGTAGAATTTGCTGCTGGTTGGTTGATACAAACTCAGTTAGAAGCAATGTTCCGTTATCGGCATTTTATTACGAAACGGGAATGTGAATCTTAATAGTATGTAGGTTAGGTTGATGCAGAGAAAAGTATCGTAGTGGACTGATTTCCTATAGGTTAGGTTGAACGAAGTTAAAACCAAAGTTCAACCTACACATCAAGAGATTTTCGAGTTGTCAAATAATACTACTGAAAAATCACTACAAATACTCAGTTTCAAAATGATTGAACTTCTTGTTGTAAAGCTTGAACTTGATCAAGAGATAATTCAGTAACTTCAGCAATTTGCTCTAAATTCATACCGATTCTTAATAAATTTATAGCCAATTTTCTGGTTGTTTCAGCCTTACCTTCAGCCCTACCTTCAGCTTTACCTTTAGCTTCACCTTCTTGGAGAATTTCTTGATAAATCACTGATTCGCGCATAATCTCACTCCTGAACATTTTATTGATGATACTTTGATTTAATACTAACCCGGCTAAAATACTACTGGCAGCAGCTATATCCCTTTGTTGTTGTCGATTTTTAATTCCTGCAACTGCTTGTGCTACCTCTGTCAATACCATTGTAGGATCTTCTGTCTGACTTAGCACAGCAAATGGTAATAATCCAGGCGCGGTCATAAATGTCTCTGTCGGTTGTTCCCAGAGACGAATTACTTCAAATTCATGATAAGTTTTGTTTAACTTGAAACTATTTTCATAGACTAATTCAGAATCCGTTTTTCTCAAATAAATCACTACTTGACGCATTTCTTGATCAGGAAAACGGCGATGACCTCTTACTCGATAGTCTAACATCCGAAAGGGTATCTTCTTTTCTCCATTGGTCTGAAATTCAATATGTAATATTAGGTTCTTTGATTGTAATAAAATTAACGAATCAGCACGAATTGGTTCATTTGATAATTCTGTGGGACTAAGTTCTGTTAATTTGACTGGTGAACCTAATAACCATATAGCTAAGTCCTCTTGGAAGTTTTCAGCGAGATATTTACAGATGTTGTCATACATTTGATTTTACAACTTTAACAGTTTATTAATTACACACTTTTTCCTATGATACTAGCGAGTTATAAGCATTGTCTATATCTTCCAAATAATAACTTTCTCTATAGTTTTGCATTTTGCATTTTTGCCTTTCTTTCTATTCGTAATTGGCGGAGTTTTTCTGATACTGGTGGAGGATTAAGTCGTTGTTGTTCTCTCATTTTACGACCATGTTCTATCCAGTTTTTCATATAATTACTTACAGATTCTTGATTCTGTAAATAATAAAGAATTGTCGCATATACTTGTTCTAAAGAAAGAGATTGATATATTTGGGTAATTTCCTCTGGAGAGCGTCCACAATCAAGATATTCATATAAAATTGTTTCTATGCCAATTCTGGAGTTTTTCAGTCTAATATCTCCAGGGGTAAGAAAGTTGAAATAGTTGGTAATATTTTTAGTAGGTATAGTTTGATTGTTCATAAATTTAGCGGTTAATCAACTAATTAAATTATATTATATATATTGCAATACCAACCACACACCCAAACCCAAAACTACAAATGTTCTGATTTAAGAAAGACGCACAATCGCATCTTGGCAATCCTTTATTTTAAAATCAATACCCACCCTTGTATAAAGCTGCTGAGAATTTTTATAAGCCTTGATAGCATCTGATTGACGATTCACCTTTTCTAAAGTTTCCCCTATATCAAACCAATTTTCTGCTTGCATTCTGATATTTTTAGTTTCGTTGCAGATTTTCAGAGACTCTCGAAATTTATCTATTGCTTGTTTATAATTTCCCATCGCTTTATACGCATTACCTAAATTGTTTAAAGAATTACTTTCCCCTCCAATATCGCCAATTTCCCTTTTGATATCCAAAGACTGTTGGTAGAATGCAATCGCCTTTTGGTACTGTCCCAGGGAGTCGTAAACAAGACCTAAATTGTTTAAAGAATAACTTTCTCCTCTAATATCGCCGATTTCCTTAGCTATATTTAAAGACTGCTGGTGGAAAGAGATCGCCTTTTGGTATTCCCCCAGGGAATCGTAAGCAAGACCTAAATTATTTAAAGAGGAACTTTCCCCCTCAATATCACCAATTTCCCTAGTAATCTCTAAAGACTCATAGTGGAAAGAAATCGCCTTTTGGTATTCCCCCAGCGAGTCATAAGCATTTCCTAAATTGTTTAAAGAAGAACTTTCCCTCCGAACATCGCCAATTTCCCTAGCTATATCCAAAGACTGCTGGTGGTATTCAATCGCTTTTTGGTACTGTCCCAGAGACTGGTAAGCATTTCCTAATGAAGTAAGAGAAGCTGTATAGTGCCAATTTTCTTTATCATTCGTTCTCGACCATTTACTGACCAATTGCCCATATAATTCTACTCGGTTAGCATAGTAACCCCGTAAAGTTAAAAAATTATCGCAATGTCTAATAGTTTCAAAAGCCAAGTCATAATCTTCTAATTGATAAAAATGATAAAAGATTTCTAAATATTCCTGGATATCTTCTTTAGTTTGCCAACCTGACTCTTGAGCAATTGAGCGATAATAATTAATAGCTTGGTGATGTAATTCTGTCTGATTTCCAGCTTGATAACGAACATATTCTAAAATTACAGGTTGAAACTGATAATATCTATGATCATCAATTAATTTTTCTGATAAAAAAGAACGCCTAACTAAATTTCTTAATTCTGTTTCAATTTCTGATTGGGAAATATCAGAACATACAAAACTAGCACCATGACTATTAACCGCAGCACGATAAATACTAATATTCAGCAAGAGAGATTTTTGTAAATCACTCAACCGCCCAAAACTAGCATCTAAAACCAACACCATACCTACATTTTCTCGACGGTGTACACCGACAACTTTTTCATCTGTTAATAATTGCTGTAAATTTCCTAATCCTAAACTTGTTAATCTTTTTAAATCCGGATCTTGGGGATATTCTTCTATTAACAAATCTGCCACAAATTTCAACAGCAAAGGATAACCATCTACTAATTCCACAAATTCTGTTAAATTGCCTGTAATCCCTAATTCCTTTAACAGTGCTACCCCATCTTCTACTTTTAAACCACCCAGATTTAGCCATTGAAATTTGGGGATTTTTGGTCTTTCTCTAGTGGTAATTATGACTTTACTTTTACTGCCAAATTCTACCCAGGTGTTAAAAAAATCTTGATAAAATTGACTACCCCAAGCTCGCTTTTGAGTTAATAAACTTTCGACATTATCAATAATTAATAAGATTTCGTTTTCCTTTAAATATTGAATTAAAGTTGGTAATAAATCTTGTTCATTATTTGGAACAGCAAAACCAAATTCTTGTAACACTTGAGTTGCTACATCAGTAAAAACTGCCCCATAACTAACATCAGCCCAAAACCGTTTTTTAAAACCCGTTATTTCCTCATCTTCATAAATTTTAGTGGCTAACATGGATTTACCAGTTCCCCCAATTCCTTCAATTCCAATCAGAGGAATATTTGGATTATTTAACCATTGTTTTAAATCGGCAATTTCTTCAGTTCTACCTGTCCAATTAGCCAAACTTTTACTAGGATTTCCCGCTTTGAGAATCCCTGGTGATTCTTGTTTGGTGGTGCTTTCTAAAACATCTAATATCTTTTGTTGTTCTGCACCCCAAATATTAATTTCCGTATTTACTTTTTTTCGTTTTTGATTCTCCTCAAATCATTTTGCTTAAAATCACCTGCTGTATTATTTTGAATACTTTCATCATAAGATTGAGGATGATTAGCACCAACATTACTATAATTAGAGGACTGTGATTTAAAAAGTTCTGCTATTTCCTCTGCAAGTGCTGTATCAGCTTCTAAAATCTTTTTCAACTGCACCCGCAAACTAGCTTGTAAATCTTCATCATCTGGATTTTTAGCCACATCTTCCGCTGCTTCCAGTGCTGCTGCTTTTGTTTCTACCTTGGGTTGTAACTTACCCCAAATAGCTTTACCCGTATTCCAAATATCCTGGCCAACTGCTTGAGAAGCACCTTCTAACACTTTGTTACCCACATTCATCAAAAAAGGTAAACAAGGTGCAAGAAATTTAACAATTACAGCAATATCCATAGTTTTATCTATTTTTAAGTAAGGTTAGTTATGACTGATACAAGATTAACCTATTTTTTTGATAGTGACTAATAAGTACGTGGATAGAATTAATTAGATCATGGTATAGGATTCCTATTTGAGTTTTGAATAAGTACCTGGGCAAAATTAATTGCACATTTGGGAAAATAATAGAAATCTCTGTATCTCTTGTCTGTCACCTGTCACCTGTCACCTGTCACCTGTCACCTAGTCTCCACAGATAACTTTTTCAGCAACTCTTATTTACGGGGAAACAGGATCTTCTGGCACAGATTCAAGTATCTGATTTAAAATCACTCTACCACGAGGATTAATCACCTCTAAACGCACAAAATTAGGATCACTAGGCCGCCAAGTAATTCGATATTTCATCCCATTATTATTCCAAGTGTAAATTTGACGGGCGTTATTTCCTGAAGTCACAGCACCGGATAAACTAATATAGGAATCACGATAGCGGCGATTTTCACCATAGTAATAATAGACATTATTGCTATATGAAACACTCACTTTCCAGTCTTTACTCGCAAATGTTCCATCTGGATAATCGAATGTTTGTGCTAATGCTGGTTTAGTTGTTGTGACATCAATAATTGCTGGGGTAGCAATTCCTAAAATTGTTGCTAAAGTGATAGCTTTATAATTCATAATCATTTTTCTTTTAAGTCTACAATTTTATATTTAGCTAAGTTAGTAAAATTAAGAAAATCAGAAAACTTGAACATAAAAAGAGAGATAGAAATATCACAACTACCTCTCCTCAAGACACAATAATTACTTCTTGGCAATTACCCAAATTGCATGAACAATCCCAGGGATGTAACCAAAAAAAGTTAGGACAATATTAATCCAAAAATCCCATCCCAAACCCACTTGTAAAAATACTCCCAGAGGTGGTAAGAAAATCGCACATAAAATTCTGACAATATCCATTTTGTACTCCCGTTAATATTCTTGATTTCAACAGTTAGAATCAGCCGTAGCTAATTGAATTCCTCAAATCATACGGTAAACCGTACCATTTAACCACCACTGATTTTGGCTTTGTAACCAAGTTTGATTAAAATGTCTAAAATCTTCTGTTTATGATCTCCTTGAATTTCAATTTCATTATCTTTTAATGTTCCTCCACTTCCACATTGAGATTTTAACTGTTTTAATAAGGCTGTTAAGGTTTCTGGTTTGCTTTGAAACCCGGTAATAACTGTCACAGTTTTTCCCTTCCTCCCTGCACGGGTAGCTTGTACTCGCACATTTTGCTGATTTGGAGGTAGTTCTTGAACTGGGCGCTCTACAGCTGCTGAGTTATCTTTACCAAATTCCTGGTAAACAACACGTTTGTTAGATTTTGAGGAAGACATAAAAGTTAAACTTTGATAGATAGATGATTAAGTTAAGCAAGCGCTGGGAATTGATGCTATTTCCGTTATTAGTCTTATTTTATCTAATTGATGACTGATCTCATTTCTGATTACTCCTTTCCCCCTACCGGTACAGAAACACTTGATCTGCAAAACCCTAGCATACGGAAAAATATCTGTAATTACATGAATTTTTTTTAAGGATTAGAGTAATATAAATTACCGAAAAGAATAATTGTCCTCTAATTCTTATGTTCAAAATTGCATCCTCAGCATTTGATAATACGGAGGAAGTCTCCTCCTCTAAACAGTATCGTCTCATGGTGGCGATCGCAGCTTTAGTGATAATCAGTTTGTTGGCTTCATCAGGTGGTTCATCAATACAGCACGGTATTTCTAACCCCTGGGAAGGATTTATTTGGGGTATTGCAGAACCTGTGTTGGGTTTAGATCAATTAGTCTTTATTGTTGCTATTGGTTTACTCTCTGTTAGATTTGTGCGTGGTGTTTACATCAGTATGGCTTTTGTATTAGCTGCTCTATGTGGGCAAATTATACACTTGAATTTATCTGGTGCAGAATTGGCTATATCTACAGTCAGCGCAGCTATAGCTATCTGTACTATTATCTCCGGTATGATGTTTATCTTCTTACCCACTACCGAAATCCCTTGGTTCGCTGTCACCATCCTTGCTATCATGGGTGGATTATCTCAAGGTTATGTTGATAGTCAAGCCGTCATTAGTACAGACCTTGTGACAAAAGTGATATATTTAGTGGCCGTCACCTTTACTCAAACTGTAATTATCTTGTCTGTCCGAAAAATCAGCACAATAATTAGCAAAAAAGCAGTTAACCAATTACTACCCACAACTATTCATTGGATTGGGTTAACTTTTTGTGCAATTGGTGTCGTATTTCTCAGTAATGTATTAATCTAAGAGCAAGAAAATATTTTTAGGGTGCTTGCATGACTAGAAATATATTGAAGTTAATAACTGTTAGTCAAAAATATAACAATTGGCACAAGTGTTAACCCGATAATATTTCAGTAAATACCCTAAAAGTATTAACTTAAAGTAAAAGATGCTACTAAGTAATCATTAATCATAGAAAAGAGCATTTTTTTAATAGAGGAATTTCACGTAGCACACTTTAGTGCTGATGCGGAAATTATTGGATGAATATTAGCAATATTACTATGATGATTTCTCAAAATTGGGGCGCTCAGGAAATGATTACAGCAGGAATAGAAGCAAGAATTAACCGATTGGAAACCATAGTGGAACAAATCGGTGAAGCTGTATTATCTACTACTGATACAATTGAACGTCTAGCTCAAAGAGTGGATGCTCTCAGTGAACAAGTAGAATCCCAAGGAAAACAAGTACAGCAACAAGGATATCAAATTTTTGCTTTGTGTGATGCTGTCCAAAGTCTAGCTGACACCCAACAAGACTCCATTAAAGAAATTAATCAACTGACAAAAACTGTAGATAAAATTGTCTTATTACTACAAAGTGTAGATGAAGAAACGTCACACCTTTAACTGAGTAATGGCAATATTACCGGAAAAACATACATCCACATCACTACCAGGAGTGCGATCGCGTTGACTATATTCACCTGTGTAATAAAAATTATCACCTTCTATTCGATAATTCACTGGTAAGGGTTTAGTGCAAGGTTGACAAAAAACAATCTGAGGATCAGCATCTCCTGGTAGCAGATGGGGTAAATTCACATTCCAAAAGCTACCAGCATCCAAGGGAAGTTTCAGTAAATCTGCTAATATTGCCTTGGTGAATTTAGCAGCTAAATCCCAGTCATAATCTAACTTAGCTTTACGGTATTGAGAAATAGCAACACCTGGAATACCCTGCATTGCAGCTTCCCTCACAGCGGCCACAGTTCCAGAAATATAAGCATCTACACCCAAATTACCACCAGCATTAATACCAGACAACACAAGTTGAGTATCCTGACAAAGATGTGTAGTAGCAACCCTGACACAATCTGCGGGAGTACCAAAAATAGCATATTCAAACTCAGAACGACGTTGTAAGCGAATAGATTTATGTGTCGTTACCTGATGTCCACAACCAGACTGATGTTCTCCTGGTGCAGCAATCATCACATCTTGATCATCCACTACTTTTCGCAAAGCTTGAATACCTGGTGCATCTATACCATCGTCATTAGTTAAAATTATTGTCATTGTCAATTAATAAATTTTCCAGTAACTCACCAACAATTATCCCCAGATCAGGTGCTTTTGACATAGCTGATGTAGTATTTTGATGGCAAGAGTATTTTAGGATTCATTTCATGAAACAGCTACTCAAGCAATTATCTAGTGGTGTCGCATACCTTGGTCGTCTCATTGTACCCGTAATAGTAACAATGATCATGACGACTTCCATCTTGATCACACCAGCCTATGCAACAGGAGTTTATCAAATACCTGACCTAACAGCAGACACCTGGGTTCTAGATGAAGGTGACATTCTCAGTCGTTATAACGAAGGAAAACTGAGCAGTTCTTTTCAAGACTTAGCAGAAAAAACAGGTAATGAAGTGAGGATAGTCACGATTCGTCGTTTAGACTATGGAGAAACACCAGAAAGCTTTGCTCAAGGTTTATTTGAAAAATGGTTTCCCTCACCAGAACAACAAACCAACCAAGTCCTATTCGTAATTGACATAGTAACCAACGGTGCAACAATTCTCAGCGGAGATGAAGCAAAAACTATCCTCACCGATGAAATTGCTGAAAGTGTCACCGAAGGAACACTAGGTGCAGCATTACGTAATGGAAACAAATATAATCAAGGACTCTTAGATGTACGCGATCGCCTAGTAACAGTGCTTTCCGGTCAACCTGATCCCGGCCCACCACAAGAACAATCTACAATACAAGTAGAAGGTACATTTAGCACGGCTGAAGATACCGACAAAAATAAAGATAATTCCATCGCTTGGGTAATAGGTTTATTAATTGCAGCCACAATTATTCCCATGGCCACCTATTACATATATCAAATTAATCAACCTGCAAATGATCAGTCTTCAAATGAATCATAGGTGATTGGTGACTGGTGATTGGTGATTGGGTAAATCAGGACTTACGCAACGAAGATTTGTCATTGCGACTGAAACGCAGTGTAAGGAAGCAATCCCAGGATTTTTGTGATTACGTCGCTGTCGCTCGTAATGACGCAGTGACGTTACTTTTGCGTAAGTCCTATAAATTTCTTAATTACGTAAGCGAAGCTCTCCCGAAGGGAGCATTACGAATTACGAATTACGAATTACGAATTACTAAAGGTGATTGGTGATTGGAAATCTTAATTTAATCAGTCATTAGGGTTTGCTGAACTAGGGTATAAAGCTCTTACTCTCTGCGCCTGGAGCGCCTCTGCGTGAAACAAAATCATACCTTTAATCAGCAACACCAAAAAATAATGTATCTCATTCTGGTCAAAAAATGTCACTAAAAATTATTCGTTTCCGTACTTTGATCGCCTTAGTAATAACTTTGATAATTGGACTTTTATACAACAAATATCGTTATACAGTTCCTTGGTTAAACCAAGAATTAGGAGGTATTTTTTATGTCATGTTTTGGTGTTTACTAACCTTCCTAATTATTCCCACTCATCGCACAATCTGGAAAATTCCCCTGTGGGTATTAACAATTACTTGTTTAATAGAATTTTTGCAACTATGGAAAACTCCTTTCCTAGATTATTTACGTTCATTTTGGTGGGGAAAAATGGTATTAGGAAACGTATTTAATTGGGCAGACTTTCCCTATTATTTTTTAGGTAGTATGTTAACATGGCTAGGATTAAAATTGATATGGAATGTAAAAGATAAACCCAAAAAATAAAGCCACAATTAACAACTTCAAAACCTAATTTTTCTACTTTCCCTGTGGCTCTAGTTGAGCTAAATCAATTTTAACCTACAAACAACTTATAAGCAGGATTTTGACTTTCATCCCAATAACGATAATCCAAAGAATTCAGAAACTTTTGCCATTCATTCATTTCATCAGGTGGTACTTGTATTCCTACCACAATTCGCCCATAATCCGCACCATTGTTGCGATAATGAAATAAACTAATATTCCAATCAGGAGACATTGAACCAACAAATTTCATCAAAGCACCAGGATGTTCAGGAAATTCAAACCGATATAATAGTTCATGATCAGCAAGTTGGGAATGTCCTCCTACCATGTGGCGTAAATGTAATTTTGTGAGTTCATCATCGGTTAAATCAATTGTTTTTAAACCGTTTGCTTCAAACTTTTCTACTATGCTGACAGCATCTGCACGGTTTCCGATTTGGACACCGACAAAAATATGTGCTTCTTGTGTATCTGCAATACGATAGTTAAATTCTGTGAGGTTTCTGTCTCCTAAACATTCACAAAATTGACGCAGACTTCCTGGTTTTTCAGGAATATTCACTGCAAATATAGCCTCGCGCCGTTCCCCAAATTCAGCCCTTTCCGCTACAAACCGCAAGCGGTCAAAATTCATATTAGCACCACAAGCTACGGAAATTAGTGTTTCATTGGCAATTTGTTCTCTTTCTGCATAAAGTTTAGCTCCAGCTACAGCCAATGCCCCCGCAGGTTCTAAAATAGAACGGGTATCTTCAAATACATCTTTGATGGCTGCACAAGTAGCATCGGTATCTACTACAATGATTTCATCTACATATTCTTGACATAAACGGAAAGTTTCTTCCCCTACTTCTCGCACTGCTACCCCATCCGCAAACAAACCTACTTGGGGCAAACGCACTCGCTGACCGGCTTTGAGAGACTGACTCATAGCGTCGGAGTCTACCGGTTCAACACCAATAATTTTAATTTCTGGACGTAAACGTTTGACATAAGCAGCGATACCGGAAATTAAACCACCACCACCGATAGCAATAAAGATGGCATGAATAGGTTTTTGATATTGACGTAAAATTTCCATCCCAATAGTTCCCTGGCCAGCGATGACATGAGGATCATCAAAGGGATGTATGAAGGTTAACCCCTTTTCTGCTTCTAATTTCCGGGCGTAACCATAAGCATCATCATAGGCATTTCCATGTAAAACTACTTCTCCACCCCTGGCTTTGACTGCATTAACTTTAACTTGGGGAGTGGTGACAGGCATAACAATAATAGCTTTTGTTCCCAGGCGACTGGCGGCTAAAGCCACACCTTGGGCGTGGTTACCAGCGGAGGAGGCAATTACTCCTTGTTTCAGCAAGTCTGGGGGAAGGTTGGCCATTTTGTTATACGCACCCCGCAGTTTAAAGGAGAAGACTGACTGCATATCCTCCCGCTTGAGTAGAAGTTGGTTGTTGATGCGTTTGGAGAGATTGGGGGCAGATTCTAGTGGTGTTTCTTGGGCTACATCATAAACACGGGCAGTGAGGATTTGTACTAAGTAGTCGCAATACATGGGCTAATAGATGCAATGTTGGGATTGGATGTTGATTTTACCAAAAAAACGGGTTTTAAAGCCCCCTTTTACTAAGATGAAATTTCCCCTGTTCCCTGAATCTGAATTTCATACCTTTATTTTACAAAATTAAGTCCAGTTTCATTAAGAAATGGTAATGATGTAGTGCATTTAATTTGTATAAGTCTGGCGGGCAAGATGCCCACCCCACAAGATTTAACTAAGTAGGTAGGTGTTAAAAATTGTCGTTAGGATCAGGCAGGGTGTAGGGAGGAAAGAGAATTGTAGCTTTATTTACTTTTAGTTACATGGTTTGGTTTTTCACACTAACTTACTTATTTATTAATCCTAGAGTTAAGTAATTAACGCAATGGTTCATCTACTACATCAAAACTATGAAGTTCAAATCCATGTTTATTACTTAATTCATCGGCTCGTGCTTCATCTTTAACTATTGCTTTTAATGCAGGCCAAATGTATTCATAATTATAGGCATTAGGATCATGTTTTACTCCACCAAAATTCGACATGAAGCCATTTCCATAATAAGTGGTATTGGTAACAGACTGATTATGATTGGCAGTTAAATCTTTATCATCTTTATGATCGCCAGATAAAGAAAAGTAAATATTCTTTTGGGTGGAAACAATATCAAAAAATGCACCTTTTTGTTGGGTTCGAGGAGGTTTAACCCATTCAGTGGGTTTAACAAGTTTATCATCATTTCCATGTAAAATTCCAACGGGAATATTTAACTCTTTTCCTGTTTTTTTAATTTGTAGAGGTTGTGTTGCAAAAGGAAAACGAAAAAGAGCTAAAATCCATAGTGCTATTTTAGGAATACCTAAAGCAGTGCTGGGAGCAGGATCACCAGTAATAATTTGCTGAGGGTAAAATTTTTCCAGTTTTGGATCTGGATATTGTTGTAAGTAATAAGTCCAACTTAGAGCTAAAAGTCCACCTAAAGAATGACCAAATACATAAAAATCCATCTCTTTTGCAGATAAATCTAAGTTTTGAGATTGTTTCCTATGTTCACATAATTTTTCCCAGCCAGTGGCCGTAGTATCCACAGCAAAACCAAGCCATTCTATTGGTTTGTCAACTAAGCTATATAAAACTGTAATGATCATGCTAGTTAAATTCTTAGCATATTCTTTATTAAACCAAGAAATTACCTTAGCTATTAGCAACAATAATGATATAGTTAAAGATAATCTCAAGGCTTTAAATTTACCCTCTCTAGTTAATTGTTTACCTTCTCTTTTCTTCACTCTTCGCCCCAAAATCAGTTGCATTAATAACAGTACATCATTAATAGCCCAATATTTGAGAGTAGTTTTTTCAGATGTAATTTGATCTAGGCTAGATTCATTATCTTTAGGAAAGTTTGGATAGTTGCTCTTTTGATAGTCAGGGAAAAATACATAGAAACCTTCATTGGCCAATTTTTCTAGATGTTTTTCATAAAATTGGGGTAAACAAAGAGAAAAACCATGCAAGTATGTAATAACTTTTAATTTGCCATTGTTTTCATAGGGTTGTTTAGGAGCATAAATTCTAACAAAGTCTCCATCTCGATGACTTCCAGTTTGATAAATGAAATAGTTTGTTTCTTCTTTCCAGAATATTGTATAGCCTGAATATTCTGTCTGATGCCATCCTTCAGGAATTTCGATATCTTCGGAATCAGTTTCTGATTCTTCTAATTCATCTTCAAAATTGTATTGTGTTAATAATAAACTGATAGCTAAACAACATTCAGATGCACTTCCAGGAAGCGTTCCTACTTGAGCAGAAGGTAAAGCATTACCAATTAGACTAATTAAAGAGCCAATAAATAACCAACGCCAATTTTTTGTTCTTACCCAAATCCCAATTCCCACTAACAGCACAAAAATATTAATGATGATAGTTATAATGGGTATGGTTGGTTCTATGGAAACATAGCGTAGAACATTGGCAAAGATTTCTGGTTTTAACTCTAGTCCAATAAAATTTTTAAAAACATCAAATCCTGCCAATCCAAAAGCTAGTAACCAAGATGAAAATCTGATAAATTTATTAGCCCACTTAGCCTCAGAACGATAGGCTAATTCAATAGCAACAACGATAAATAAAGGGATAACCAAGTAGTGTACTAAATACCGCAGTTGTGAGAGATTTTCTAGTAATGCTCCTTGGCCAATAAAATTTCCACTCCAGAGGATTAAATTATCATAAATTATGCTAATTAAGACAATGGGTAAGACGAGCATTGCCCAATTATTAGATAAACGAAAAAAAGGATATGCAAAGCTTAAAATTATTAATTCAATAATTGCTAGGATCAAATGTCCAACAGGATAAAATATTTCTAAAGCAAAATTCATTTTTTACCTCATTAATTATTTTCAGTAATTTATGACTTCATAAGTATTTTCCCAAATATGATATAACTCCTTATGTTTTCAACTCAATTACTTCAGATTTAGCTTCATCACTTGATTTTACGTTTAGTATTCCTTTCTCATAAACTAACCAAGCGAAAATTGCCACTCCAGCTTGTGTACCACCGAAATCATGGAGAATATGAAATAAAGCATTATACACAAATTGAGGATGTTCAGGAGTACCTCCAAATTTATCTAAAAGAAAGACAAATGACAAATTTACTCCTACTGAAAATATAGGAAATAAAATGATTTTCCAACTTTGAATGAGTCTATATCCTCGATAAGTTAAGACTGCAAAAACTACAGTTAAAAGAATATAAATTGGTACTTTAAAAACGTTAGCATCTTCTAGACTATGAGGTGGTTGCTGCATTTTATAACCAATAGGATACAAAATACAAACAGCTAATAATCCCAGAGCAAAAATGATATTAATTATCCTGGTTACTGTATTATCCTCTTTACTTAAACCATCTGCCCATAGAGCAAAGGCAGAAATTAAGAAAAAGTAAAACATGAAATTCAGCATGGTAAAATCATTCTGATAATACCAACATTGAGTTACGTGCCAACCAATTTCCGAAGCAATAGCTACCATAATAAATGCCAGTCCTAATTGGGATGCAAAAACAGTTGATAGACTATACTTTAAATTATTTAATGCTTGGTAAAAAATTCTCATTGCTAAAGGAATGAGAAAAAAAGTTAGAACATGAGTAACAATTAAAGAATATTTCCAGACACCTGTAATACAAATTCCTTTTTTATAGAGACTTATCTGTGCTGGTGTGATTTCTGGTAACTTGACTAAAACATAACCAAAGCCGAATAGTGCGATCGCAAAACAGATAGCAATTACAATGAAATTAGCACTAAAAATCTTTTCATCAGTGCTTGTATTAATATCAGACATCTTTTATTCATTCCTTTGAAAATATAAAATTGTTAGACAGGGTCAGAAAACTTCCCTGTCTGATGTCTTGAGTTAATAGGACTTACGCATTTTTACGAAAAATCTGGATTGGAGATTGCTTCCTTACGTCGCAATGACAGTATTTGAAGTAAGTTTTGCGTAAGTCCTGGTTAAATTAATTTCTATTCAGCAAAACTGTCGCAGAGTTTAATGCCAAATGGAATTTCTGTTCCTTTTTTTCTCAATGGGCCAAATTTATTTCCTTTAGCTTGGTATATTGTTTCTCCAGCTTGTAAAACAGCAGGACCACCACAAGATTTAATTAAGTTAGTACCATTTTCTACTTTGATTGGATATTCTGGTGAACCACAACCAAATTCTAGTTTTTTATCAGGTCCAAAAATCTTAATGTCCTCTATGTTTCCAGTCACACCTTTAGGTAAAGAAACGATGGCTGAACGGACTGTAAAAGCAGGACTATCACCATCAGTAGTCACAGAAAAACTTCCATTTTCAATGATAGTACCTTCTTTTATGCAAGTTTCTGCTTGAAAGGCCATTGCTGTTGAGCAAAAAGAACAGATAACAAATGCAAAGGTCAAGACAAGTATCTTAACTGGATTGAAAAGTTTGTTTATTGATTTCATGCTGAGTATTGTTTAATTATTTTTGGTTGACTTAGTTCCTAGCAGTTAAATATTAAGCCTACTATTAATATTCACAGAGCCGTACTAAACAGAGACTTTGCAGTTTTATGTAGCATAATAATTTGAACTGCTTTACTTAACTTTTATACTGTATGAATTTTATGATTACTGAATTTTGTTATAAAAGTACATATACATATACTTGAGTATATAACTTATTAGTAGTCTATATTACATAAATATATAGCCTTAAAGTAAATTAAATTATATTTACATCAGTGTTTGTAACATGACTAGGACTTACGCAAGTGTCACACGGAAAGTCTAAATTTCAGTCTGTAGTAGGCACTTTAGTGCCAATACATATACTTGAGTATATAACTTATTAGTAATCTATATTACATATATATAGCCTTAAAGTAAATTAAATTATATTTACATCAGTTTTTGTAACATGACTAGGACTTACGCAAGTGTCACACGGAAAGTCTAAATTTCAGTCTGTAGTAGGCACTTTAGTGCCAAAAATAAGCGATAAATCGCTTACTACAAACAGAGAAATATGCCTGTTGCGTAAGTCCTAATGACTTAAGAAAGTAAATAGTTTTTAAAAAAGTTTTATTTAGTTAGTTTTTTTACTTTTTATTTTCATTTAACAAAGCTTAACTTGGTAAAAAAATTACCAAAGTTGAGTTTACGTTACACAAACATACAGACATCATGTTACTTATGTGCGATCGCAATTTTTTATTCCAGTAAAATATTAAATATTTATGAAATCGTGTATTACTGTACTATATTCATTTAATTAATCTTGATATCTTTATGGAAAATAATTAAAGATTATCGTAAAATTATGAGTAGGATTAACGGTTTTATAGGTCGGCGTAAATTTTTACAAATCTCCGGTTTAACTACATTAAGTATTAGTAGTCTCACAGCTTGTAATGATTTAATTCTTGACAGACAACAAATAAAAATACTAGAGAAAAATCCTAACCCTAACCCAGTCAGTGCAGAGGAGTCATTAATTAAATTACAACAGGGAAATAGAAGATTTTATAATCAAAATCGTCAATACCCTAACCAAAGAAAAAGTCGCTTACGAACTGTTTCCAAAGCACAATATCCGTTTGCAGCAATATTAGGATGTGCAGATTCTCGTGTACCACCGGAAATGATTTTTGACCAAGGACTTGGAGATTTATTTGTAGTGCGAGTAGCTGGTAATATTGCTAGTAATATGGCCATAGGTAGTTTAGAATATACCACCACCGCTTTAGGAACACAATTAATTATAGTTTTAGGTCATAAAAAATGTGGTGCCGTAGCAGCAACTGTTAATGATGAACCTGTTCCTGGTAGAATTAATTTTGTAGTGGATAATATTAAACCAGCATTAAGGCAAAACCAGTTAACAAATAATGGAGTTGAAATCCTTGACAATGCAATTTTTGAAAACATTCAATATCAAGCTACAAGATTAATGAAAAACTCCCAGATTTTAAATCAACTGGTTATTAGTGGTAGATTAAAAATTATGGGTGCTTTTTACGATATAGAAACTGGAAGAGTTGAATTTTTAAATTAACCAAGACTTACGCAAAACTTATTCCAAATATTGTCATTGCGACGAAAGGAAGCAATCTCAAACTCCAACATCTTGTTAAAATGCGTAAGTCTTATTAACAACAAATTATTTATCTCTCTAACAATTCTGGATATCTGTAGGTTATTCATTCTCATAATTTGCATCTACATTTTCCCAATCATGAAAATCCAACTTACACAAAATCACCTAAAAATTATTAAAAATCACGCCCAAAAAACCTACCCAGAAGAATGCTGTGGATTAATTTTAGGACATATCAACAACAACATTAAAAAAGTCATAGAAATTATTCCCACAGAAAATGTCTGGAACACAGAAGCACAAACCTTTACTACAGAAACCCATAGTAAAAACAGAAGATATGCGATCGCTCCTCAAGTCATGTTACAAACCCAAAAATTCGCCAGAGATCGCAATTTAAACATCATTGGTATTTTTCATTCCCATCCAAATTATCCCGCTACACCTTCAGAATGGGATAGAATTTATGCTTGGCCAGAATATTCTTATATGATTGTGACAGTAGAAAATAGCAAAGCAGGTGAAATCAATAGTTTTTCATTAGATGAAAACCATCAATTTCAACCAGAAATTATTGAAAGTATTGAAGAATATAGGGATAATATTTGATTATTGAAGAGACACATAGGGTGTGTAAATCCCTTTGAGAATGGCTTCGCTAAAGTGATAACTTAACCCACTAAACACTGGATAATGTTGCGTTATGAACTCCGTTCTCACACACCCGACAATACCTAATTTTATTCAAAACTCAAATAGGAGTCCTGTATCAGTTATCAGTTATCAGTTATCAGTTATCAGTTATCAGTTTTTAGTCAGTTAGATTTGACTGAGAATAAAATTAAAAAATAGTCGGTTTTAACCGACTTTAACTATCAGACAGGGAATTCATTCCCTGGGTTTATAAGTACTTAAATCCTAACTATTTCTTAAAGCAGCAATAATTTCCACATTTGCTTCTGGAAAACCAAAATTATCCAATTCATCTAAACTTACCCAGCGAATTTCTGCACACTCAATTGCTTGAGGAATACCATCTAAATGCTGACAATGATGCACAGTTAAAGTCACACGCAAATGGGGATAAGTATGATCAATAGTAATCAAATGTTTACCAACAGCTATTGTGATTCCCAACTCTTCTAAAATTTCTCTTTTTATACATTCCTCCACTGTCTCACCTGGTTCAAGTTTCCCCCCTGGAAATTCCCAAAAATTAGCCATTGTGCCTTGAGGAAGACGACGATCAATTAAAATCTGTTGTTTGTCATTCCAAATAACAGCAACACCAATAATTTTATGAGGGACTTGAGATGTTTCGTTAATCATGATAAATGTAAGCAGAGAATTAGAAATTTGCATGACTACTCATACAACACAAACAGGACTTACGCAAAATATCTCTTGTAACCCTCATACCTCCGTGTTCTCTGTGGTTCGATTATTCCATAGCTGGTACGTAAGTCCTATTATTTATCAGTCTCAAATCTGTGTTAATTTACATCTTTAGTCATTAACATCACTATCGCTGATCTCTGATCCCTGAAAAGCCATATCAAAATTCATTCTCTGTTCTGCATTACGAATGAAGTAACCACTCATCATTGCAGAAGCTAATAATTTACCTAAACTTTCACGATTAGTAGTAATTGTCACACCAAAGTGTTCCGATGGCATATTTCCCAAAAGTCCAACAATATTGCGTTCCATCACTTGAAACACTTCTGAAGATGAAGGTTTAGACAATTGAGTTACGGTTTCTGGACTCAAAGATTTTAGATACTGCAAAAGTACGTTACTTCTGTCAGATTCACCATTAAAAAATTCTGATACTTGATTAGACTGGTTACTCACTTTTGCTCTCCTTTGATACAAGTACTAAGTAGGGTAATTGTGATTGAAATAATCTATAACCTGTTTTGTATTTATTGACGACGAAAATTTAACTTTGTGTCTATGTTCAATAATTTAACAGTTTATTTCCATCAAAGGAGTCGGTTTAACCGTACAAAAGCTGCGTAGTATTGCGAATGAGTAGTGGATAATGTTATGTCTGGTTGAATACTGATCATTGAGCAAAGTGCAAGAGGAGAAATTAAAAAAACCACTTTTTAATCTCTGATAACTGAAAACTGATAACTGCTAACTGCTAACTGATAACTGAAAACTGAACCCAAAGATTAACTTGCTAAATACTCATTGATACTATGCTTGGATTTACGAAGCTTTGTTAATGCTTCTCTTTCTATTTGTCTGACTCGTTCCCGACTGATGTTTAAAACCTCACCTATTTTTGCTAAAGTCATAGACTGACCATCTAACAAGCCAAAACGTAGCTTAATTACTTCCTTTTGCTGTGGTGTTAAATCCAACATCAGACGTTCTAAATCTTGGGACAAGGAGTCTTGAACCACAAAATCTTCTGGTGATGCACCTGTGTCTTCTAGCATCTCTCCCAGTTCAGTATCGTAATTATCTCCTAATCGGATATCTAACGATAAAGGTAAACGGGACTTTTCTAAACATTCTCTAACTTGTTTAGTAGATAAATTTAATTCTTCAGCTAGTTCAACCATTGAAGGCGCACGTCCTAGTTGTTGGGATAGTTGACGCTGTGCTTTCTTAATTTTATTGAGTTTTTCAGTAATATGAATGGGTAAGCGAATAGTACGCGCCTTTTCAGCTATAGCACGGGTAATAGCTTGGCGTATCCACCAATAAGCATAAGTAGAAAATCTATAACCTTTTGTGGGGTCAAACTTTTCTACACCACGCTGCATCCCAATACTGCCTTCTTGAATTAAATCAAGTAAGTCAACGTTACGTTTAATATATTTTTTAGCTACAGATACAACTAATCTCAGATTAGCTTCTACCATTTTGCGTTTAGCAGTTTCACCTTTAGCGATCGCCTGCTTTAGCTCAGGTGCTTCTAGTTGAGCGGCTTTTGCCCACTCTTCTAGGGTTGGCTGACGATCTAACTGATCTCTGAGATTATTTCTCACTTCATATAAAGCAGTACATTTTTGTACTTGTTTTCCATAACGGATCTCTTCCTCATGAGTTAAGAGCGGCACACGACCAATTTCCCGTAGGTAAGTTCTTACGAGGTCTGTAGGTTTCTGAGCCGTCTTTATGGCGCTACTTTTTGGGGATGATAATTGTGTTGGTAGTGTCATTAGTTGATGCCTTTGGAGAGTGCTAACCAAATAAACTGGGAAACCATACTAGGTTGTATAAGTTATGTACCCACGTAAAGTTATGGGTACTGATATTCCGTTAATTTAGGCTTATTAACTGCTAGACGGTACAGTTAAATTTAGTGATTAAAAATACCCCATGTTTTGTATGAGGTAATGAATTGACATGATTGAATAATGATAACTTCAAAGATTGTAAATAATTGTAACATTTATGAAAAGATTTGACCACCTATTAACCCAAAATTTCCTAGTATTACTGGGTTAGAGAATAGGTTAATTATGGTTTACATAAGGTATTGACTGTTTCTGGGCTAAGTTCTTCAAGCAGAGAATTAATTCCTCATATTTGTTAAAATATCGCAATGATAACTATAATATTCTCCCTATAATAATTGCTTAATGTTTTAGTGAAGGCCTGCTGAGAAAGTGAACAGTAAACAGTGAACAGTGAACAGTAAGCAGTGAACAGTGAACAGTGAACAGTAAGCAGTGAACAGTAAGCAGTGACAACTGATAACTGATAACTGATAACTGATAACTGATAACTGACAAATGTTTTTATATTTATTCAGCAAGCTCTAGTTAAGGCCTACCAAAAATTCCATTTATTCACCCCAACTCCCCAACTCCCCAACTCCCCACCTCCCCATCACCTCACTTTAAGAACTGTATTCCTGGATCACTTTCACATCCAAGTTAGTGTTTTGTAGAGAACGAATTGCGGCTACAGTAGCTTTAGCACCAGCAATAGTGGTAATGATGGGAATTTTGTAAGCCAAAGCTGTGCGACGAATTAACCTAGCATCGGTGTGCGCTCCTTCCCCAGAAGGTGTATTAATGATCAACTGAATTTGGTTATTTTTGATGGCATCCAAAACATTAGGACGGCCTTCATGTAATTTGAGGATAGACTTGATATTAACTGCTTGTTCATTCAGGAATTGACGTGTACCTTGGGTAGCAATAACCTCAAAACCAAGATTAATAAACTCTCGGATTACTTCTACACATAGAGGTTTATCTCTATCACTCATAGATACAAATACAGTTCCTCCCAAGGGTAATTTTTCCCCAGCGCCCATTTCTGCTTTGGCAAAAGCTCGGCCAAAGTCGGCATCAATACCCATGACTTCCCCGGTGGAACGCATTTCTGGCCCTAAGATGGTATCTGTTCCTGAGAATTTGTTGAAAGGTAAAACAGCTTCTTTGACAGCAATGTGGTTAGGTATTACCTCCTGAGTGAAGTTCAATTCTTCCAGAGTTTTACCAGACATGATTAAAGATGCTAACTTAGCTAGAGGTATATTTGTAGCTTTCGAGACAAAGGGAACAGTCCGAGAAGCGCGGGGGTTAGCTTCCAAAATATAGACTTGGGGGGAATAAGTCCCAGCACCAACTACAGCAAATTGAATATTCATTAAACCAACTACAGATAAGGACTGAGCCAGTTGAATTGTCCAAGTTCTAATTTGATTGAGAACTGCTGGTGCTAAAGAAATAGAAGGTATGGAACAAGCTGAATCTCCTGAGTGAATACCCGCTTGTTCAATGTGTTCCATAATGCCACCAATTACGACTCTACCTGTATGATCGGCGATCGCATCTACATCCACTTCAATGGCATTTTCCAGGAATTTATCAATTAAGATTGGGTGTTCTGGTTCTACCTGCACCGCAAAAGTCATATATCTCTCTAACTCTGCGTCAGAATAAACAATTTCCATAGCTCTTCCACCCAGGACATAGCTAGGACGAACAACCACGGGATAACCTATCCGTTGTGCTACTATTAAAGCATCCTCATAACTTCTGGCAATACCATTAGGCGGTTGAGCAATATGTAAATCTTCTAAAATCTTCTCAAACCGCTCCCTATCCTCTGCCATATCAATAGAATCAGGAGATGTACCCCAGATCCTAGTGATTGGTGATTGGTGATTGGTGATTGGTGATTGGGATAATTCCTGTAAATATTCTTGGAGGGGAACAGCTAATTTTAGTGGGGTTTGGCCACCGAATTGAACGATGATACCGACGGGGTTTTCTGCTTCAATGATGTTGAGGACATCTTCCTGAGTCAAGGGTTCAAAATATAAGCGATCGCTGGTATCGTAATCTGTGGAAACTGTCTCTGGGTTAGAGTTAACCATGATGGTTTCATAATCTGCTGCTTTTAAAGCATAGGAAGCATGGCAGCAACAGTAGTCAAATTCTATTCCTTGGCCAATACGATTTGGGCCACCACCCAAAATCATTACCTTGGGTTTATCACTAGGTAAAACTTCTGTTTCCTCTTCGTAGGTAGAATAGTAGTAAGGTGTGAAAGCCTCAAATTCCGCTGCACAGGTATCAACAGTTTTGTAAACAGGAATGACACCTAGTTCTTTGCGATATGCTCTGACTTCATTTTCTTTGGTTTTGGTACAGTAAGCTATTTGGCGATCGCTAAAACCATTACGCTTGACTTCATACATTTGTTCTTTGGTCAATTCTTGTAGAGGTGTACGTTTCAAAAACTTCTCTACTTCCAAAATTTGGTGTAATTTATCCAAAAACCAAGGATCAATAGCCGTTAGTTCATAAATTTCCTCATTACTAATACCTAACTGCATCCCATGACGGACAGCAAAGATCCTCTCTGGGTTTGGTGTTCTTAGCTGGGCGCGAGTTTGTTCACCACTAGACAATTTTTCGGCTCTGTCTGCACCCCAACCAGCACGACCGGTTTCCAAGGAACGTAGGGCTTTTTGGAAGGACTCATTAAATGTTCTCCCGATGGCCATAGCTTCCCCTACAGATTTCATTTGCGTAGTTAAAACTGGATCTGTACCAGGAAACTTTTCAAAAGCAAACCGGGGAATTTTAGTAACGACATAATCTATGGTTGGTTCAAAAGATGCGGGAGTTTTCTTCGTGATGTCGTTTTTAATTTCATCTAAGCTGTAACCCACAGCTAACTTAGCCGCCATTTTGGCAATGGGAAAACCTGTTGCTTTGGAAGCTAAGGCTGAACTACGAGACACACGGGGGTTCATTTCAATGACTACTACATCCCCATTTACAGGGTTAACCGCAAATTGAATATTAGAACCACCAGTTTCTACCCCAATTTCCCGGATAATTTTAATTGCCATATCCCGCAACCGTTGATATTCTTTGTCGGTGAGGGTTTGAGCGGGGGCGACGGTGATAGAATCTCCGGTATGTATTCCCATCGGATCAAGATTCTCAATGGAACAGATAATTACTACGTTATCTGCTAAATCGCGCATGACCTCTAGTTCATATTCTTTCCAACCTAACAAGGATTGATCAATGAGAATTTGGGAAACTGGACTAGCATCAATCCCCACTTGAGACATGGCCTCAAATTCTTCTTTGTTGTAGGCAATACCACCCCCTGTACCGCCCATTGTGAAGGCTGGACGAATAATTAAGGGATAAGAACCGATTCTCTGTGCAATCTCTCTAGCTTCCTTTAAAGATGAAGCTGTACCACTGGGACAAACTTTCACCCCAATTTTATCCATCGCGTCGTTAAATAGTTTGCGATCTTCAGCTTTTTCAATTGCTGGTAATTTTGCCCCAATTAATTCGACGTTGTACTCATCCAACACACCATTTTTTGCTAAAGCTACAGCAATATTCAAAGCTGTTTGTCCTCCCATTGTCGGTAGAAGGGCATCAGGATTTTCTTTGGCGATGACTTTTGCTACTATTTCTGGTGTCAGCGGTTCGATATAGGTGCGATCTGCTGTTTCTGGATCGGTCATAATGGTAGCTGGATTGGAGTTCACCAGTACGACTTCATAGCCTTCTTCTCGCAGTGCTTTACAAGCTTGAGTTCCAGAGTAATCAAATTCACAAGCCTGGCCAATGACGATGGGACCAGAACCTAACAAGAGAATTTTGCGGATATCTTGACGACGAGGCATAGTTGTTACTTTAAATTCAGAAAATACAAATCTTGACTATTTTAAGGGTCTTTACCCTCTAGTCCCTTTATTTATTATCAAGTTTTCTGGGTTCTCATAGTTGTTGAGGAATAAATTAACTGCTGGAGTTGCTTAAGGTATTTAGATGCAAGCAAACGCAAACATACGCAGATATTTTTTTATTGACTGATTAACTTTGAGAAAGTTTCCTGATTATTTAAAAGGATGCTGAAATTTTTGCTTGATGAATTATTAAAAATGATTTTTATTTAGGTGAGGTTTTTTATAAAAATAAATTGTCAATTGTCTTGAATTTTATTTTTTGGATATTTTTATTTAAGTCAATTATTTTACAAGTAAAAAAGCAGAAAATTTTCCATCAATATTTTTACTGAGTTATATTTTGAAGATGATTAATCATTAAAAAACAGAGAAAAATATTTACTTGATATTTTTTAGCAATTATTCAAAACCATTAAAAATGACAGACAGGTATAAAACATCCCATCTGCCAAAAGTGTAAAAAGTTATAAATTATTTTTTGATTACCTAGATATTTAAAACAGTTTAATTTTTCATCTGTCTAGGATAACAAGTTCAAGGTGAGGATAATATTAGTTGGTGGAAGCTTGAACATAAGCCAAGGTTAAGCTATCAGATGCGAGGAAATGATCTAAATGATAAGCTCTCTCTTCAGTTTTTAACAAAATTTGTTCGTAGAGATATCTTGTTGCTCTATCTCCCAAACTCTCAGCCTGAGCGGCTTGACGACGAATTTCCTTAATAATAGATTGTTCTGCTTGTAGGTCATGCTCTACCATTGAGCGACAGTCATATTGACCATCTGCTTCTGGTTCAAAGCAGCATAATTCAGCCAATTTAGTAAATGAAGCTACAGGTATACCACCTAAACCATTTAAACGTTCCCCAATTTCATGGATGTGATCTTGAGCTTCTTTGTAACTGTCATTAAAAAACTCATGTAGTGAATCAAACTCTGCACCTTCAACTACAAAATGATGTTTTTGGTACTGTAGATATAATGCTTGAAGACTAGCTAGTAGCATATTCATTCCTTCACATACTGGAATAGTAACGCTCTTATCCAGTAATATAGGATTTTCAGATACTTCGCCAAAGGATCGGATCAGACCTTGTGTAGTTACCATTGTTATCCTCTTAATTTAAGTAATTGTAGTTTTTGCTGCTATTCCCTCATATCTTAACATTTAAAATCCACAATGCAAAATAATTAAGTTTGCTATTTTCGCAATTTTTTTACTTCTTAAAAGTATTTTTTTTATTTATTTATAGTTAGAAATATAGCTTATTGAAAAAGTTTATTTGTAGGGAGAGGATGGGAGCAGAAGTGATAGAAGAATAAACTACATAGGTACAGAGAACACAGAAGAATGAGAGTGTAAAAGATATTTTGCGTAAGTCCTGCCAGCATTAAATGCAAGTTTTTTTTAGTTACCATGTCATAAAAACTGGCATTTTTTTATTTAAAATCGTCTCAGCCCCTTGGTTTATAACATTTACATATTTATATGCCTGACAGCACGCTATGCAGACAGCAAACCCTAAATCTAGATGTTTTCAGTATTTGTATCATTTATACCTTGACTAAATACACAATATGTGCGGCTTGAACGCTGTGAGTTTCCTGAAAATTTTTTGCAAATTTAATGACAATAATTTGCACTTACGCTATTCTTATTCATAAAGCTCAAAACCAACAACTCTAACAGTTAGGGATTCAGTGTGTTGTGCTTACTGCAATTTTGTTTCACTTTTAGAGGTAGACGATCTTGAAATCTTGGAGTTCAGAAATAGGAATCAAGCAAATTGTTGAGGTAAGTTGGGCCGACCGTTGGCAAGTTTATCAACGCTTAAATGAGTTAGATATACCTTGTTGCTGCGAAACTAACCAACCTTTAGAGGTGGAAGTAACCAACCCTCAGATAGCAGTTCAAATCTGGAGTATAACCAGACAATTTACTGCTTCTCGCCAAGAATTGATTAATCGTTTAGAAGATTGTTGGAATATTAGTGATAACTGACAAATTATTTCAACCTTTTGTTTTGTGCTTATTGATGTTTGTAGTTAGTTTATCTGTGGTGAAACAATGAGTATGTATCCCAGCGTAGAAATATCCGAATTTTCCCTTGAAGGTAGATTTTTAGATTTTGTTATTAAAGATGGTTATAAGTTAAAGGGTTTGATTCTATCCACTGCCGATGGTGAACACTATGTCAAACTAGCTAAACACCTGAGAGCAGCATTTGACTTACGCTTACCCCGTGGAACTTGGTTACAGGTTATGGGTACAAAAAAACACCATTACAAAAAAGATCAAGTTACATTAAAAGCAGAAAAGGTAGTAGCGGCCAGTTCTCAGATTACAGTCACAGAGCAGCCTCCAACGCAAACCCCAAAAGTTAAAAAACAAAATATATTAATGTGCCAAAAATCAGATTGTATGAAGCGTGGTGGTAAAACACTATGTCAGGTATTGAAATCTGAATTGAGCGATCGCGGTTTACAAGACCAAGTTAATATCAAGGCTACTGGCTGTATGAAACAATGCAAAGCCGGGCCCAATATAGTTATGCCAGATAAAACCCGTTATACAAAAGTTAAACCTTCCCAAGTGGCAATTTTAGTAGATAAGCATTTTGGTGAAGAAGCACAAGTTGCATCACCAAAATTTACATAAAGTCGTGCAAAATAAATTTCACATTTTAGGAGAGGGAATAGGGAACAGGGAATAGGGAACAGGGAATAGGGAACAGGGAATAGGGAATAGGTAAGAGCTATAGGGATTTTTATTTATTCCCAAAATATCCAATTGATTTTGCTCAGGTACTTATGATAGTGAAACTCTTGTGGGGTAGGCATCTTGCCTGCCAATGGTATACTTCATAAAACCAAAAAGCACTGTGTTTCATCTAAGATCATAGACATTTGACATCTTCTTAACCAGGAGAGTGTCAACTTTATGCTAACTTCCAACTCCCTTAAAACCCACAACTTTCAAAGAATTAGAAATCATGGGATAATGGCTGATTGCAGGCGGAAGTGATCAGGGCAAGTTCGGAATTACCGCAAAATTGACCTGGAAACTGCTAAAACTGTCAAGAACCCTAACTCATATCTAATATTTATGTCTTTATCTGACCTAACACCCGCTTTACTTGTATTAGCAGATGGAAGTACTTATCATGGCTGGTCATTTGGTGCTTTAGGAACTACTATTGGAGAGGTAGTATTTAACACGGGAATGACTGGATATCAAGAGGTATTGACAGATCCTAGTTATACAGGACAGATAGTTATCTTTACGTATCCAGAATTGGGGAATACAGGAGTTAACTCTGAAGATGAAGAATCCGTCAAGCCCCATGTCAAAGGAGTAATTGCCCGCAATATTTGTCATCGGCCAAGTAACTGGCGTTCTACCCAATCCTTACCAGACTACCTCAAACAATACGAAATTCCCGGCATATTTGGTATAGATACCCGCGCTCTGACCCGTAAAATTAGGATGTATGGGGCTATGAATGGGGGAATTTCCACTTCTATCTTAGATGAATCAGAATTGCTGGCAATGGTGCAAGCTGCACCTAATATGAAAGGGTTGAACTTAGTTAAAGAAGTAACCACCCCAGAAATATATGAATGGTCAGAAACGACCACCACAAACTGGGAATTTAATCCAGCAGCAGTGAGTAAAACCGATGCAAATTATACGGTAGTAGCATTAGACTTTGGAGTCAAACGTAACATTCTCAAACGTTTAGCAAGTTATGGTTGTCGGGTAATAGTTGTTCCTGCCAACACCACAGCCGAAGAAATTCTCAAGTATAATCCAGACGGAATCTTTCTGTCCAATGGCCCTGGAGATCCAGCCGCAGTGACAGAAGGTATTAATACAGCCAAAGCGCTCATAGACAGTAAAAAACCCATGTTTGGGATTTGTATGGGACACCAAATATTAGGTCATGCTCTAGGCGCACAAACCTTTAAACTTAAATTTGGACATCGTGGTTTAAATCAGCCAGCAGGTCTACAACAACGGGTAGAAATAACCAGCCAAAATCATAGTTTTGCTATTGATCCGGATACATTACCATCTACAGTTGTAGAGGTTAGTCATCTGAACTTGAATGATCATACTGTAGCTGGGTTACGTCATAAGTCTCTACCTGTATTTTCAGTACAGTATCACCCAGAGGCTAGTCCAGGACCACACGATGCTGATTACTTGTTTGAGCAATTTGTGCTAGAAATGCAAACAGCACGTCAAACATCAATAGCTTGAGTTAATTGAACAGTGAACAGTCAGCAGTGAAAACCCCTATAAAATGGCTAATTCACAACTGAGAACTGATTCAAACCTAGACAAATTAGGTTGAAAACATATAAACTTAAGCGTTTACTTTCAGTTAAGAGGATGAGGAGGGAGTTATAGCTGAACAACTGAATCTAACCGTGAGCTTGAGAGGTACTCGCGAAGTCCGAGATAACTGTCAACTATTCCGCCTCACAGGCCTATTAGACGCTTTTTCTGAGCCAACATTCCGTAAAGTATTGAGCAATAAAATTGATGAGGGTCCAAAAAACATTATTTTGGATTTATCCCAAATTGACTTTGTTGATAGCTCTGGTTTGGGAGCGCTGGTACAATTAGCCAAGCAAGCACAGACCGCTGAAGGCTCTCTACAAATAGTCACTAATGCTCGTGTAACGCAGACAGTTAAGCTAGTGCGCTTGGAGAAATTTCTTTCCTTGCAAGCTAATGTAGACACGGCTCTAGAAAACCTGAAAAAATAGTCTTGATTGATTGAGCAAAAAAATCAATGGGACTGTTTATCATTATGAAAACAGGGAAGATGAGGGAAAAGTATTATATTACTTCTTCATCCTCCCTCATCTTTCTCATGACCATATTTAGGGTTTGCTGAAAAAGTGACTGGTAATTGGTGATTGGTGACTGGTGATTAGTGACTGGGAATCTTAATTTAATCAGTAATTAGGGTTGGCCGCAAAAAGTGATCTGTGGAAACTAGGGAACTAAAAGTGCAAGGTTTTCAACTTCGAGAGATTGAAAAGTAGTTTTTTAGTTCTCTCCCTGCACCCTGCACCCTGCACCCTGCACCCTGCTGTCAAAACAATTGAATATTTTTGTATTTGGAAGTTCCTATTCCCTGTTCCCTGTTCCCTGTTCCCTGTTCCCTCTCCTAAACATGAGATTTGTTTTGCAAGGACTACTTATAAGTGATATTTATTAGTATTAGATGTACTAGATATGTTATGATCTAAAACCGCACAAAAAAATAAACAGCAGTAAAAATAATCTTCCTAAATATTAATAGTAGGTTAAGGAATGATAAACTGGTGAACCCCAAGGAGGAAGAAGCAAAAAATGTCGAAGATGAAACTGCTATTCAGAATTCATCAGACATTCCTGAATTTTTGGTCAACTTAAATCAAGCACCCCTATATTTGTCCGAGGCACAAGTAAAAGAAATATCACCTTCTGCCTTAGCTTATTTAGGAGATGCAATTTACGAACTGTATGTTAGAATGTTCTTCTTGTGGCCAAAACAACGCCCAGAAATATACCATCGTTTGGTAGTAGCTCAGGTCAGAGCAGAAACACAAGCCCTACATTTGCGATCGCTAACTCCTCATTTAAGGAGTTATGAGTTAGACATGATCCGTCGCGGCCGTAATGCTGCTACAGGCCGCCCTAAACGACTTAATCCCGAAATTTATCAACAAGCTACAGGTTTGGAAACCTTAGTTGGCTATTTATACCTCACCGATTATCCCCGTTTACAAGAACTATTGCAAAAACTCCATCTAGAGAAATAGTGAGTAGCTCTGTTTCCTGATGGAAAAGTCATGTTTAACGGTTCATTAAATTGAGGTAATTGCTATGCTCATCTATTTGATTACATTAATAATCCCATGACTAACCAACCTAAGAAAATCAATCACACCAACAAAGCCAAGCGTGGAAAACCTCTAAAAATTAAGGGTAAGCGAGTGGTTCACCCCATTCGTCATCATAGTAAAGCAGAAGTTAAACCCATTTCTCGCCAACCTCGTTCTTCTCAGCATTCTGCCCCCATATTCCCAGAAAATAAACCTCCAGAAGATAATGATTTGATTTATGGTCGTCATCCTGTCTTAACCGCGCTAGAAAGTCAAAGGAATCTCAACAGGATTTGGATTACTTCCCGTCTACGTTATGATCCTCGCTTTCACCATTTGATTTTACAAGCTAAGGATAACGGCACAGTTATAGATGAAGTTGAACCAAAGCGTTTAGATCAAATTACAGAAGGAGCAAATCACCAGGGTATTGCTGCTCAAGTTGCTCCTTATGCTTATTTGGAAATAGAAGATTTAATTTTACAGGCAAAAACTGTTAATGATCCTGTAATTGTTGTTGCTGATGGGATCACAGATCCTCACAATTTGGGAGCAATTATTCGTACTGCTGAAGCAATAGGCGCTCAAGGATTGGTAATACCCCAAAGAAGGGCCGCAGGTATCACTTCTACTGTTGTCAAGGTGTCCGCAGGTGCTTTAGAAAATTTCTCTGTGTCTAGAGTGGTTAACCTGAGTCGTGCCTTGGAACAACTAAAAGAAGCTGGTTTTTGGATTTATGGAACAGCTTCTACAGGTAGTGAACCTATACATACCGTTAAGTTCAGTGGTCCGATTGTTTTAGTCATTGGTGCTGAAGGAGAAGGTCTGAGTATGCTGACACAAAGATCATGTGATGTGTTGGTGTCTATTCCCTTACAGGGTAAGACTCCTAGCCTCAACGCTTCCGTCGCATCTGGAATGGCTTTATATGAAATTTATCGTCAAAGGTTGCTAAATACTCATTATCTTGATAAGTTACAAACATTTTCCCTCAAAAAATAAACCTAAAAGAGTATAAAGAAATGTAAAGTAGAATCTATTTTGCAGAATTCTTGACCAACCAGAAAACGTTTATAAATTGATTAACCCCATGAATACTATTTTGCATACTGTTAAAGAAGGACTAACGAGTCTATGCGAAGGCTTAGGCTTGGCTTGGTGGGTAGAAATTATTACTCAAAATCCAAGTTGTACATATTACTTTGGGCCATTTATCAGCTCAGTAGATGCTAACTCGGCAAGCATTGGTTACGTTGAAGATTTAGAAGCCGAAGGAGCGCAAGGTATTGTAGTCAATGTCAAGCGTTGTAAGCCCTATGTTTTAACAATTGCAGAAGACTTGGGGGAAAGGATTGATCGCAAAGTAAAGCCTGTCTTTAGCGGTCAAATTTAATCAACTTTTAGAGGCTGTCATTTGTTATCGTTCCTGAGTTAACTCTTGGTTAATTTTGGGAACGATAGATTATGGTTGGTAATTGGTGAACAGTTAGCAGTTAGCAGTTAGCAGTTAGCAGTTAGCAGTTAGCAGTTAGCAGTTAGCAGTTAGCAGTTAGCAGTTAGCAGTTAGCAGTTAGCAGCGATAAGTGATAACTGGTAAATTGATATAGCGATTTTTGGTATTATGAGTTACACCACATTCCAGCAAATGCAAGATTTTTGAGAATCACCAGTCACCAGTCACCAATCACCTTCCTAGGAAATTTCTTCTAAATTTGCCGTTAACCAGGTATCAATGTCCTTTAACATCTGTTGGGGTATTTCCCAAGGAAAAAGATGTGATGTGTTTGGGTAGCATTGCCACTGAGAGTTTTGTAGGTGTTTTGCTGTTTCTAAACTGGATGCAGCAGTGATGTGGCAATCTTCAGCCCCAGCGAGTACCAAACTGGGACATTGTATTTTTTCTATATCCAGTAATCGGTTATATCCAGATTTAATCGCACTATGAAGAGCATTAGTAGCGTATTTGGAAGTTTGTAAATAAGCTGGTACAGCTTCCTTGGCAATGTAATTGTAAGCTGTAGATGTGTGTTGTTGAATTAGATATCGAAATAGCGATCGCTTGCCAAAAGTTTCAATATTCCAAGACCAACTAGGTTTAAGATAATTTAATATGCCCGCTACACCAGTATAAAAGTTATCTTGCCAAGAGATAGAAGGATGATTACCCCAGGGTTTAGCAGAAGTAGCAACTAAAATTAATCCTGTAACTCGTGTAGGTAAACGTAAGGCTAATTCCATTGCCAAAATACCACCTAGTGACCATCCTAAAATTAAACATTTTTCTATCTGAAATCGGTCTAGGAGAGCCTCTAAATCATCTAAATGGTCGTGCATGGCAAAATCTTGAAGACAGCGACTTTGTCCGTATCCACGCAAATCTGGGGCGAAAGTTTGAAACCGTTTAGATAAATGATTTGTAAACACAGAAAGACTGTTTCCACTACCGGGATGTCCATGTAAAGCGAGTATAGGAAATCCTCTCCCTTGAATGTGAACGTGAAGAAGTTGATGATTCATAATTCCCAATTTGCTGATGGGTAGTGGAGATTTCAGGACTTACGCAAAACCTACTTCAAATACTGTCATTGCGACGTAAGGAAGCAATCTCCAACCCTAACTTTTCGTTAAAATACATAAGTCCTAATAACTACATTATATATAGGAATACTATTTGACTTTTGAACAGAAATCAGTATATACGTAAATTCTTCTTCCCTGTTCCCTGTTCCCTAGTCTCCACAGATCAATTTTTCAGCAAACCCTAAATAACAGAAATCAGAGATATTAACAGATATATTATAATTGGTATTTAGCGGTTTTCTTTAATTATCTATATAACCTCCAGCGTAGGTAATCACGCACATTTGACGATAGTTTTTATGAACACCAAAAGCGACTCCTGCTACTTTGAAATCTGGGTTAAAAATGTTGGTTCTATGTCCTCTTGATGGTACACCATCATCAATAATTAATTGCATAATAATATCTTGTGCAGTATGAGAACCATAACTAATATTTTCTGCTGCGGTTTTTTGCCATTTACCATAACGGTTAATGCGAATAAAAGGGGTACTAGCATCACTACCAATATGACCTAAAGCACCTTTATCACTTTGATCTTTTACATGATCTCTTGCACCTAAAGACATTCCTTTAGAAGTTGTTAATGCACCTACAGGACGAACTTTTTTGAGATAAGCGATCGCCTCATCAACTGCTTTTACTCCCTCCTGTGTCACTAAGTATTTTCTTTCAGATAATTTGACTTTATTACCTTGAAAACGACGACGATAATTTTCTAAAATGGGTATGTATGATTGAGGATTTGTTCTCACTTTGTTGGTTTCATCAATTACTCTTTGTTCCAAAGGTGAGAGATAACTTACTTTTGCTAATAACTGGGAATTATCAGTTTCTGATATTTCTATAGTTGTTGGTTCTATCACTTGTTGATTTTGCTGGATTTGATGATAAATTCCACCTATAAAGGTTACAGGTAATAATAGCCAAAATCTAAATTTACTCATAATATAGTGGCAAAATTGGGTAGGATAACACTTTAGACTTAAATCCCCGACTGATTATATGAGATTATATATATAAATCGGGGATATCATTCTTCTCTATTATTCTACAGCTAGGATATTCTCAATTTCGGATAAGTTTACTGGGCCAATAATATTTTCACCACTGATAATGAAAGACGGTGTTCCAGAAAGACCGATTTTGTTAGCCAATTCTAGGTCTTTTTGAATAGCTGCATCTGCTAAATTGCGATCGCGTTGAAATTGTTCTAAGTCTAAATCCAGATTTTCAGCAACCTCTAAATATAACCCTTCACTCAGTTTTTTCTGATTAGTAAATAAAGCATCATGATATTCCCAAAATTTCCCTTGTTTTTGTGCTGCATAAGCTGCTTTAGCTGCGGGTAATGCTTGGGGATGAATTTGGTAAAGAGGGAAGTTTTTATAAACTAAGGTAAATTTATCACCATACTTTTCTAACAAATTTTCAAGAGTTTTTTGTGCTTCTCCACAGTAAGGACATTCAAAATCAGAAAATTCTAATAACACAGTTTTCGACTGTTTTGCTCCAGAGGTAGGAGAGTTACCAATAATTCTTTGAGGATCACGCCTAAAATCATCTAAAAAACTCTGTCTTTGTTTTTTAACTTTTTCTTCTTCTTCCTGTTGATATATTTGCACACTTTCAATAATTGCCTTGGGATTTTGACGGATAATTTCTAAGACTTGCTGTTCTAATTTTGAATCAATGTTTATGTTAGCTTGGATGGGAAAAGACCAAGTAATAGTTAAACAAAATAAACTGGTAATTACCCAAAAACGGAGATTTTGTAGAATGTTAAACATGATATAGCACTAATGGTAAGACTATGTGAATACTTTTCTGTAAGTAATGATGTTCAGACTTTACCAAATAATGAACATTTTGGGAAATATAAATAAAATTTATTTGGGTGGTATAAAGCCAGAATTTTACTGGGAATTAATTACAGAAATAAACATCTACCTTAACCAATATAAACTCAAACAAGATTGGCAAGCTATAGCCATATTTCCCCAACGCAGTCTGGATGTAGAAAACTTGACTAATTACCAACAGGAATTAGTGAACAGCGGACGCATCAAACAAATTTATTTAGATGAAATATCATCAGGTTCAATTGGAATGGGTTTAATTGAGTTAATTGTTAGTCAAGAAAACCAAGCATCGGGAATAGTCCAAAACTTATAGGACTTACGCAAAACATCCCTCAAACCCTCATTCCTCTGTGTTCTCTGTGCCTGGAGTGGTTCAATATTCCGTGACTTCTGCGTAAGTCCTAACTTAATGCAAAGCACAAAAACTGAAATTAACAATGATTCAGAAAGAGAGGGTATTATAGATTTATTGGAAACTGTGTTGCTGTCTAATTTTTATCAATTAAGTAGAAAGGAGATAGAAGCGATATTTTTAGTGAGTGATATTAAGCAGACTAAGGTTTATCAAGAAGCAACGCAGGAAGAAGCTACTAATTTACTACTGCATCTAGTACCGAAAAAGTATGTAAAGTTGACGGATAGCTATATCAAAACTATTAATAAAATACCTGTAGAAAAATTAGAAGAATTGGGATAAGTGTTGTTATATTTTGGGAATATTGATGATTTATATGAGTGGTTAAAATCTCATGAATAATTATAAATTATGCACACATAAACGGTATTATATCAAATCTTTTTCACGTTTAAAACAGCATCATTTGAGCTACTGGGAGAACAATAGAAAATTCAAATTATAACTAATAATTAATAATTAATAACTAATAACTGATAACTGATAACTGATAACTGATAACTGATAACTGATAACTGATAACTGATAACTGATAACTGATAACTGATAACTGATAACTGATAAATGATAAATGATAACTGATAACTGATAACTGATAAATGATAACTGATAACTGATAAATGATAACTGATAACTGATAACTGATAACTGATAACTGATAACTGATAACTGATAACTATTAATAAGCTCCTTTCCGATTTAAAACTACTGCAATTGTTTTGAAAATCAACTGCAAATCATAACCAATAGACCATTTACGTTGATACTCTAAATCCATCTTCACAATTGTTTCAAAATCTGTAACCGTAGAACGTCCATGAGTTTGCCATTCTCCGGTTATTCCTGGTTTCACTTGTAATCTTTCCCAGTGATGAGACTCATATTTAGCAACTTCATCAGTAGTAGGAGGACGAGTACCAACTATACTCATATCTCCCATTAAAACATTCCAAAATTGAGGTAACTCATCTAAACTACTACGTCTTAAAAACCTACCTAAAGATGTAATCCGAGGATCATGGGTAGACTTAAAAATATGACCTTTAGCTTGATTGTCAACTTGATGTTTGATTTTATCTGCATTAACCACCATAGAGCGGAATTTCCAAATTCTAAAATTTCTGCCGTTTAAACCACAGCGAATTTGAGAATAAAATATAGGTCCTGGATCAATAATTAAAGTTGCTACTGCTATGGGAACTAAAACAATCAAAGTAATAAATAAACCCACTATTGACCCCAATATATCAATCAATCTTTTCAAATTATTAGTGGTTGATGGATGGATATACGATCTTGATAATAAACCAACAAAGTTATTTCTATCTACAGTACGTTTCTTTTTCTTGGTTAATAAAGTAGATGATTGCATAATATACACTTGTGGATATTAATATTAAACGTTCTATTTCTCTAACTTATACGGAATTAAAACTAATGGAATTCTAAGTAATTTTTTTAAGTCTAGAAAGCTTTAAAATTCAACTTCACAAAATCTTTTTATTCAACAGGTGTATTGTGAATTTTTAATGTTTTTCCCACGTTTGATTAAAAATAAGCGTCAGATTATGCGTGGATAATCAGTAATACCCACTACTGTATCGTTATTTTTTGATTTAAAACTTGTGTAGGGTCTTCTTGTAAAGAATTGTGCTAATTTATTAATTTAAAATATTTTGTACCAATAATTACGCAAAATACCTATCAAACCCTTGTATATTGGCACTCTTGGCGGTTAATTATTTTATAGCTGCTGTGTCAGTCTTAAATTATTGATTTGACAAGTAAGCCCAAATTATAAAATTTGAGAAAAAATTCCCATGACAACAACAATCTCTTCTCCAGACGCTTCAGACTTAACAACTGACGATTACATTGTGATCGGTTTAGCTACCTGTTTTTATAAAGAAGATGGAGAAGTACATCAGATAGATGTAATCGAACCTATACCTTCTGCTGCTTTAGAAGCGATTTTAAAAGGTATTCCCACATCATATAAACTAGCCTGTGCGACAACCTTGGGTGCAGTAATTCATGGCGAGCAGCTATTATTACCTACTGGTTTTCCAGATTCAGCACAGTTTGGGGATGAGTTCTTCACAAGGGCATTTTCCGCCGCCCGTACCTATAAACGTCGTGAATCAGCACAACAATTAATTCCTGTTGGTACAACTAAAACAGATTTGAACTATTCCACGGAACGGAAACGGGTATTGAATGCAGCTAGAGTTGTTAGCAAGGAAGATAACGTTAAACAACATTCTCACACTCATAAAATTCTGTAGATGAAAAACTCTTATAAATCTCAGACTGAATGATAGAGTTTGCGGAAAAAGTTATCAGTTATCAGTTTTCAGTTATCAGTTTTCAGTTATCAGTTTTTACTGTTCATTGTTCACTGTTCATTGTTCACTGTTCACCTGTCGTCACGACAAGACTTTTTCCGCAAACCCTAATCATCTCCAATGCCAGCTTTTAACGATAATTGGTGAATTGTAGAGCTACAGGAAAATCTTCTTGCTTCAGTCGCAAAATTACTGCTTGTAGATCATCCTTAGCTTTAGCTGTCACTCTTACTGCATCACCCTGAATCGAAGCTTGCACTTTTTTGAACTCATCCCGGATCAATTTAGAGATTTTTTTGGCAATATCTTGACTGATACCTTTTTTGAGGGTGATTTCCTGACGTACTCGATTACCACTAGCGGTTTCTACATTGCCAAAATCAAAGATTTTCTGAGATAAATTGCGTTTGGCGGCTTTCTCGCGCAGAATACCGTGAACAGTTTGTAAAGTCATATCACTATCTGTGTTAATAGTGATGGCTGTTTCCCCTAATTCAATATCAGTTTGTGTGTCTTTGAGATCGTAACGACTTTTGGTATCTCGTACCACTTGATCAATTGCGTTAACTAATTCTTGACGATCAAATTCGCTAACAATATCAAAAGAGAATGTAGAAGCCATAAAAAAATTGTGAATGTAATGTATCTAATCAGATATGAGGGATTGGGGCATGATTTTTCTATCACTGAAGATGAAGAAGCAGGAGATGAGGGAACTTCTTAGCAAGTAACATAAGCCCTTCCTCTGTGGGTAAAGCAAATATGCCGCTCAGTACAAACTCAGTCTTTGCTCCTCTGCTCCCTGCACCCTCTACCCCTGCTTGTTTTGATCCCACCTTCCTACCTCCCTCAAGCCTATCCTTGAACTTGAAGGATACTCAAGTAGAAGAGGGTGACATGACAGGAAACACCAATAGCAAACATCAGCGATCGCAAAATGGGAATATTTGTGATGTAAAAAACAGAGTAGAAAAATCTAGCTATGACAAAAGCGATCGCCGCAATCATACCAGACTGAGAATTTACGCCTGTGACATATGCCATGAAGGCCGCAGCCGCAAAAATCATAAATGCTTCAAAGGAATTTTGATGCGCCCATGTAGCTCTTTGGGCATAGATTGGTAATTTGTCAAACATAGCACGGGGTGCGGATAGATCATTCCCAACCTGCACTCGGCCAATTGCGACTAATAAAAACGGTAGATAAATGAGAATAGCCGCAGCCACAATAGAATACAAGAAAATATTAGGCACAGACAGTAGTAATAAAGACATTAACCTAAAAAATTGTGGTATAAATTTGTTATGCTTAGGTGTAAATGAATACTGAGTAATTTCGATAAATATTACCCAGTACCCACTGGTAATTACTGTTCTCCATCATCAGCTTGGTGGACACTCTGTTTGACTTTAGTCAAAGTAGAACAGTGTCACCACTTTTCTTTGCTCTTCTGCATCTTTACAAGTTTGTAGTAGAGTATGACTATCATGAAAAGCAAAGCATATTAATTGTTGACAGCGAGAAACAATTTCCTTGTTACATAAATAACTAGCCTCAGCCAATGAAAGACTATCATTAGTAGGATTTTCAACTAAGTGCATCACCTGCTCCAGTTGTTTACGAGATTCCGAAGGCTGACGTTCTAAACTTTGTGGGAGAATTACTGTCACTAAATTGGGATCCGCCTTAGTTGCGCCCCGGATAGCAGCAGAATTAGTACCTGTAGCACCAGAAGTGATGATGCGGTTGCCCGATAAAACTAGGGCATAGGTCATCATTTCAATCAAATTTTGGTGTGTAATTGGCACATGACGAGATCCTAACAAGGCAATTCGTTTAGAACCTGTTTGCTGGATTGTAGCCAATTCTTGGGCTAATGTATCAAGGTTATCAAGGTTGATGAGGTTTGTTGACTGACTCAAAGATGGTGATGATCACATGAAACAACCCAGATATTCTACCAAACTGCGTGTAGGTGCAAAGCCAACTAGAGTTACAGATTTCTAGGTTTTCTAGTTTTTTTAGCTAATCGCAAACGAAAATTATAGTCAACTTGAAGTTATGAAGGAGTGTTTTTGCTCATTCATTAGTAAAAAGTAGGATTTACGCTGGTAATTAACTATGGATTTGAGTAAATAGTTACATGAAGATATGGTCGTGGCTGGGTTTATAATCCTATTTGTGATAACAAACGGTTAATGTCAAAGTAATTAGACATTAATTCACTAATGCACTGGACTTTCAGAGGATGATGAATACGAATTTGCCCAAAAGTACGGTTAATGATTTCTACTGTGGTCAAAGTATCCAAATCAACAGAAAGAATTGGTATTTCTAATTCTTCGGCACGGTTGCGAATAAAAGATGGTGGTGGTAACTGTCCAGTCAAAATTAAACATTGGGTAGATGTTTCTAAAGCAGCCTGTTGGATTTCTACGCGATCGCCCCCAGTCACAACTGCTTTGTTGCGTCGTTTGCGGAAATATTTCACCGCCGAATTAACATTCATTGCCCCAATGGCTAAATTTTCTACTAATAAATCTAAGCGCTCGTTACCACAAAGAACTTCTGCCTTGAGTTGTTTCACTAATTCTCTCACGCTTACACTGCGAAGCAAGTCATGTTTTGGTAACATTGCTAAGACAGGAATACCCTGTGCTTCTAAAAATTCTCGCAAAGTATGATTAACGTTTTCTAGTTGTTCTAGAGGAATTTCATTAATAACCACACCAACTAAGCGATCGCCTACTAGTTGTTTAGCAGATAATAAACCTTCTACAGAAAGCAAGGATTTGTAGCGGTGTACTAATAAAACTCCTCCATCTAACACCTCTGCCATCTGTGCCAAAGACAAACCAAACAAATTCCCTGCGTGCAAGTCTCCCGCCCCTTCCAACAGCATTAAATCTCCACGTGGCACTTGTAAATAGTGCTGAATCAATAACTGTTGATAGTTAGTTTGATCCTCACCAAGTAACTTTTTTTGAACTTGAACCTCATCCAAAGCCAGCAAAGTCGGAGCAACAAGGTTTTCCGATAGTTTTAGACTTTCACTAATAAATTTCACATCTTCTTCAGCTACTGTTCCATAAGGAGTATGCAGACAAACATCTAAAGGTTTGCCATAAGCTATATCTACCCCTTGTTGTTTCAGCTGATTCGACAAACCCAAAACCATTGCGGATTTACCACTGTAAGTTTCTACTGAACCAATCAGCAAATATTTAACAGATGTTGTCACGCCATACACTCCTAATTTCAAAAGTCTGTTTAACCCAGCTAGGTGTTTCCTAATTTTAGCTGACCTCACAGAAATAGCTGATTTAGTAGTTAGTTATCGGATATTAAGTAATTGTGAAAAATAAATTTCATAGTTAGGACTGGCTGAAAAAGAAAGTTATTTGTGGAGACTAGGGAACAGGGAATAGGGTGCAGGGTGCAGGGGTAGGAAAACTGAGGCAGGGTGCAGGGGGCAGAGGGCCTGATTGACAGCAGATTTCATTTATAAGAGGTACAAAGTATAACCATGAAACTTTTGTGGAGCAGACATATTTACTACTCATCATGTACCTCATAATACTGAAAAATGCTGTATCAATCTTTTCGATTTATTCAGCATCACCTAACTATTTTTCAATGTTTTTCGCCCCATCACCCCATCATCCTAGATTTCCACCTCTAATCTTCCAGTTTAAGAAGTTTACGGTAAAAAGTAGAAGAAAAATCAGTAATTTTATGACGCTTATACTTCTCCATCAATTCAATTAAAAAACTAATAAATTCAAAACTAGCCATCATCACTTCATAACTTAATTCAGCATTACCATCGAACTGAATGCGGCACCGTGTCAAGTCAGAAGGTAGGGTGGCAACATTCCATGTAGCAATAAACGGTATATTTTCACCACCTTCTATCTTACGTTGCCCTTCTATGTAACCTTTTTGATAAAGACTAATAGCATAGGGTAGAAAATTTCTTTTAGTTTGTTGAGTGTATGGCAGATAAACAATGGCTTGCTGCTGGCTTACTGGTTGAAGTTGATCTATGGACATTATTGATAATTCCTTAATTGAACAGGGCAAAAATTGTGTGAGCGTTGATTGGATATCTCATAGTATTCCCAGAAATTTTTGTATTCAAACATACTATGATAAATATTTTTAAACTACTATCTTGCACTATCTGATCTAGGGTCAAGCTGCCATCTGGTATACCATCTCTGATGAAAGTTGGGGTTTCTGTGGTAAAAACTGTAAACTTTAAACAAATGATGGTTTTTACTTGAATTAAACTATGCCAGCGAATTCCTGGCCGGAAAACGAGTCTTACAAAGGAAATTCTGGTCCTCTTAAATCTATCCCGTCTGACCTATCAGTACAGGAAGAGTCACAAGAAAATGACAATACTCTTTGTGTACCTTTATCAAGGTTTCAGCGACGTAGACCCAAAGCCGCTCTAGCTTTGACTATGGTGTGGAGTGGGACAATCGCTTTACACTTGCTCTCTTGGGGTTCTATTGTCATTTTTGGACTGACAGCAATTTTAAGTATTCATGCCTTGAAGATTATTTTTGCTAGACCCAGACATCATCATAAGGAAATACAGGGGGATTTACCCCTTGTTTCTGTGTTGGTGGCAGCAAAAAATGAAGAAGCGGTAATTGGCAGATTGGTCAAAAACTTATGTAGTCTGGAGTATGCTCATGGCGAGTATGAAGTCTGGATTATTGACGATCATAGTACGGATAAAACAGCGCAATTATTAGCAGAACTACAACAGGAGTATCAGCAACTGAGGGTTTTTCACCGAGCGGCTGATGCAACTGGTGGTAAGTCCGGGGCTTTGAATCAGGTGTTACCTATGACTAGAGGTGACATTATTGCTGTATTTGATGCCGATGCTCAAGTTAGCCCAGACTTGTTATTGCAAGTAGTACCCTTCTTTCAAAAAGACCAGGTGGGGGCAGTGCAAGTGCGAAAAGCGATCGCCAACGCCAAAGAGAATTTTTGGACTAAGGGACAAATGGCAGAAATGGCTGTTGATACTTGGTTTCAACAACAAAGAACCTCTATTGGTGGACTGGGTGAATTACGCGGTAATGGTCAATTTGTCCGTCGTCAAGCTTTGAACAGTTGTGGTGGCTGGAATGAAGAAACTATCACTGATGATTTAGATTTGACCATTCGTTTAAATCTAGATAGGTGGGATATTGAATGTATGTTTTATCCCCCAGTACAGGAAGAAGGCGTTACCAGTGCAATTTCTTTATGGCATCAACGCAACCGCTGGGCTGAAGGTGGTTATCAGCGTTATTTGGATTACTGGGATCTGATCCTCAAAAACCGTATGGGAACGCGGAAAACTGTGGATTTACTGATTTTCTTGCTGATTATGTATATTTTACCTACAGCAGCAGTACCAGATTTACTCATGTCTGTAATTCGCCATCGGCCACCAATCTTAGCTCCTGTAACTGGTTTATCGGTCACTATGTCTTTTATTGGGATGTTTGCTGGATTACAGCGCACCCGCCAAGATCAGAAAACTTCTAATTACTTAGTGTTACTGATGCAAACTATTCATGGCAGTATTTATATGCTACATTGGTTAGTGGTAATGAGTAGCACGACAGCACGGGTCTCTTTACGCCCAAAGCGTTTAAAATGGGTTAAAACAGTACACACAGGTTCTGAACATTAATAACAAAATTAAAGGCGGCAGGAAACCTACTCTTTTGGAGTTGAGGAAAGATCGCCGCCCTTTAATCTGCTAAATAATTTTTCATACTGCTGATTTGTTGAATCTGATAACGGTAATAAAAACTCACTTTTATTCAATAAATCTTGGTTATTTGAGAGCAAGTTCTGTAATGGTTTGGGAACATCCACATCAGAAACAGGTATTGGGGAGTTACTTTGAGAGAATTGATGAATTTGTTGAACAATATTTGGTTGTAAACAGAAATTAATCCAACGATATTGTAAATTATTTGCGGTCTTCATCCCAGCAGGTTGAACCCATAGGTCAGCCCAAATTGCTGTTCCTGAAGAGGGAATTACCGCACCCAGTTTTGGATAACGACTGAGTATGGGTATAACATCACTAGACCAACCCACAGCCAACCAAGTATCTCCAATAATTAATGGTTCTAGATAGGTAGTAGAATCATAGAATTTAACTTGTTGGTCTAATTTTTTTAACTCTGTTTCTAGGGAAGATATAGTAGCGATATTTTCTGTATTGTAAGATTTTCCTAATTTTTTTAAAACTAGACCAATGACTTCTCGAGGATGATTGAGTAAGGAAATCCGCGATCGCAATTCTTCCCGCCACAAATCGCTCCAGTCTGTGGGTTGCCAGTCGAATTTTTCCAACTTTTCCCGATTATAAACGATGACTGTATGACCCCAGCGGTATGGTACAGCCCATACTTGACCATTTTCATCCATATTACCTTGATTGTTTCGCCTCACCAATTGCTGCCATTTTGAATTTAATTGTGACCATTCTTTGATTTCTCCTGTTTCCAGCGGTTGAATTAATTTCTGTTCAATGGCTGCTTTTAACCAAAAATCTCCTAGTGTTAATAAATCTGATTGGGAATTTTGGGAATTTTGACGAAATGGTATCAACTGCCGCCAACCTTCTTCATCCTCTTTCTTGGGCTTCTGCCACATTTGTAACTGTTTAAAGGCAGCACTAACTTGATTAATAGGGACGAAATCCAATTTTGTATTTGACTCTAGAGTTTGTCGAAATTGATTAACTACCTGACCTGGAATTGAACCTTTCAATAACTGGATTTTCAGTTCACTCTGATTTTGGTTATTACATCCTATAACTATTTGGGAAATTAAGATTCCGCTTGTACCCAATAAAAAAGACCTTCTATCCATTGATTTGATAATTTGCAACCATCACACAATTTTATTCCCATCCTCTGGAGTTTCTACAACCTTCTGGTTCTGATTTTGAATAGTTTTCATTTTTCTTGTTTCCAGTGCGATTAAATATCCAGGCAAAATTAATTGCAAATATTATTAAACATAGAACTGGCTGTATTGATTATCTGTTCACTATTTTCCCTGTTCCCTGTTCCCTGTTCCCTCTCCTAAATTTATCATCTTAATACTTATTCATAAATAATGAGTAAAATATAGTGATTTTATTTATTTATATTAAAAAATAAATGAATAATTAAGTATACAGCGAGAAAATAGATCAAAGATTAAATAAATCATAAGTATTTTTAACATTGACACCAAATTGAATAACATGGAGAAAATATTTTGCAATATAAGGTATTAGATGGATTCATTACAGGATCAGATTCTAACTTTAAGTCATAAGTTGGATGCTCTATACGATGTAATTACAAACCTAGATAGGAATATCTCTCAAAGGTTATCAGATTGCTTTTTAGAGACCACAAAAACAGAGGATAACTGTCTAGAAAACCGGACGGTGGAAAGTTTTCCATTAGAACATCAAGTCAGTTTTCCTGCGGATTTAGAACATAAGGATGTGTTAATTGATGGCTTTTATCCCAAAATTGAACAACAGACAGGAGAAAAGCAAATCACAGCAGAAATTCAAGTCAAAAGACTTACGGCACAATTAACAGCCGCATACAATCGAATTGCTGCCTTAGAAGAACAATTAATGCGACAAAGAATTCATTAGCTGCTGAACTTGATATTCAACAGCAATCAAAAGTTGTTCTTGTTGCCAATTCTTACTCAAATAGGCGGCGATACAAGCTGCACCTGCACCAACACCTTCTTTAACAAAACCCTGTTCATAAGCACGGAGTTGGGGATAACGAGAATCAGCAAAACTTAATTGTGTAGCCAGTAAAGGTGGAATTTCCGTTACCCAATTGATGCTACTGTTAGTTGTAGATAAATGACGAGCCAATTCAACAGTTGCTCCAGTTGTATCATCTGCCACCCAGCGAGTTGTACCCACAACAATAGCCTCTGGTTGCCAAGACAAAGAATAAGTTTTAGCGATCGCTTGTATTAAAGCGTAAACAGCTAACATTTGTGTACCACCAGCCAGCAAGACCCCACGACAACGACTAGCAGCAATTGCCATTCCAGCTACTACAATTTGCATAGGATCGCCAACAGCAGCTACAAGTTTTAGAGGATCTGTAAAAATGTCCAACTTATTCAAACCAGTTTGGACAATACCCCATTTTTGAGCATGATTACAAATAGGGTGACTACTATTAACTTTATTATTCGCATCAATACCTAAACCAGTTAAAACAGCTAAAGCTGTAGTAGTACCACCCACTACACACTCACTCAAAACTAAATATCCATTCCCAATATCAGCACTCAATTGAGAACCCCAAGATAAACCTTGATTTAATAAATGTTTAACAGTAGCTATTTCCATAGCATTACCTGTACTGACACATCTAGCGGCTTGCCCGCCTAAATCAATCAAAGGTGCATTAGGAACTATGTTTAAACCTGCATTAAATAAATAAACAGGTATTTTTAATTCTTCCACCACAGCACGAGAAATTAAGACTGGAGATGCTCCAGCAGTCAAAGGTGGTAAAGGATAAATAGCTTGATGTTTAGCTCCATAGTATAAAAATTCTGCATCTGCACAAGCTGTATATTTGCGATCTTCTGGAGTTAATCCAGCAGCAGAAATACCAGGTATTAGACAAGTATCAGTAAACCCTAATACACAACAGAATATAGGTAAACTGCCTTGATAACGTTCTATCCAAGATTGTACAAGGTTTTCTTGTGTATATATTTTAATATTAGTCATTTAGTACCTAAGCAAAATTAATTTACAGTGCTTTCCGGTGTCATGAGTGAGGTAATACAGCACTTTCCGGTGTCATGAGGTACATTTTAGGCGGGCAAGATGCCCACCCCACAAGAGTTTCATGATTATAACTTGTACCTCATAGCAACAAAATCTGCTGTAACATTTTCGGGACAAACAAAAATCTCTTTAGCTCTTTCTTACCTATTCCCTGTTCCCCCTTCTCTCTCCTGTAAAATTTATTTTGCACGACTACCTAGGTTCTCATCAGCCTTCGTAATCCATCAATACTTGTATCCAACGAGGAGGGCGGGGAATGGAGTTACCTAAACGATCTAAAAGTAACCAAGCTGCTAAATGTACAACAAATAAATAAATCAGATTGTTCAAAGCAATTAAACATATAGCTCCTAACTGAATCAAAGATAAACTAGGAGTAGCTAGAATTTGCAATTTGAAGAAAATCCATTCAATTAATTCTGTCACCTGGTTAATTGCATATACCCACAAATCTTCACCAGATAAAATAGACAACAACCATAAGCGGAAAAACATACCCAAAGAACCTAAGAGCATACCAAGGGTAATTGACACAATCCAGGGAACACGACGATGCCAAGTTGCACCTAATAATACACCCATTAAACCAAAAGGCATGACAAATAACATACTGCGAACAGGGCCCATTAACACACCTAAAAGTAAAGCAGAAGTAATAGCAGACATCCAAGCAGCACGACTTCCCCAGCGTAAATAAACTAAAGCAATAGGGATTGGGAAAAGTATTCGTAAGAATGGGCCTAAAGGAAAATATAAATTAATAATCCAAATTAAACTGGCAGTGCTGGCTAAGAAAGCCGTTTCTACCATCCTCAGAGGTGCATCAACTTTAATTAGAGGAGGTTGTAGGGGTATTTGCTCAGAATTCTGATTTGGAGTTGATGAGTCTAATGATTGATTTGCCTCCGGTTCATCTGGGGAAGAATTTAAAATACTCATTAGTAATTTCTAATTTGTAGTTTTTAATGATAACAAATTCCAATAGAGACTATATCTATAAGATTATTTAATGAGGACATTGGCAGTAGCTGAAATATAGTGATATTGAGCTTTTTTATTAATTGCTACTAAGCGTGTATAACTATAATATATAACTGCTAATGAGGCAAAATACAGGAGAATTAGGAAATAGCAAAACAGCATAACCATAACAATTAGCTTTTCACCTTTAATTTGCCTGATTTCCCTGTATTTGTTAAATAATGGTCTTTTCTAAAGCTAAGACATCAGGTATGCAAATAACATCTTGCTCCCGTACAATCAAACCTTTTTTTTCTAACTTTGTTAGTACCCTGGTGACTGTTTCCCTAGCTAAACCGCTTAAACTACTTAGCTCACGATGAGGTAGGTTAGGAATTTCTGTGCCAGTTTCTCCAGCTTTACCTTGGCCATCGGCTAGAAACAGTAGAGTATCAGCTACTCGTGATTGACTATCAGATTCTCGTAAACGTAGGCGACGATTGACTTGTCGCAATCTTCTAGCCATTAATTGTGCTAATCTTACACCAGCTAGAGGTTCTATTTGTAACAGTTTGACAAAATCCTGAGATGGCATACTACCAATAGTAGTAGCAGTCAAAGTAATAACATCCGTAGAACGGGGAACTTCATCTAAAGCTGCCATTTCTCCAAACAACTCGCCATTACCAATGATATTGAGCGTTACTTCTTTTCCTTCCAAGTTGTAAGTACGTATTTTAACCCATCCATCTAAGATAAAATAGACTGAACCACCCCAATCATTCTCTAGGAGAATAACTTGATTAGCCGGGTGACTACGAGTTACAAGGTGAGTAAGAGCTACCTCTATAGTAGATTCTGGTAACCCTTGAAAAAATGGTGCGAGCGAAGTCCAATTTTGAGCCGATGTCTGCGAGTTATATCTATCTTCCATTAGGAAATATTGATTAAATGCTATGAATAAAACGGAAAAACATTATTTTTAAGGTTTAGATGCCGAAAAATTAATACCGTAAAAAAATGTAAACTTATTTATGTTACACAACAATACGGCAATATAGTCTTTTTTCTATCATCTTTACAGTCTCTTATCAATTATTGCTAAGGTATACTTCCTCATAGCACATACCACGTAAAGTTTCAATTTTACACCAAAGTTAACCTAAAACTTTTCATTAGGGTTGTTGGGAGGAAAGAGGCAGGAGGCAAGGGGCAGGAGGAAAGAGGCAGGGTGCAGGAGGAAAGAGGCAGGGTGCAAGAGAATAAAGAACTAATTCGGGCTGGCTGGATATATCTGAAAACATTGCAGGTAAAGTGTTTGAGACTATTTCAATTTTCAATAAGTGCAAGATTTTAGAGGTTGAGTGCTTGAAAATCTTGCAATTTTTCAACTTTGAGAGACTAAAGATATGTTTTTAATTCTCTCCCCTACCCCCTGCCTCTACGACAAGACTTTTTCCGCAACTTCTAGTTAATGTGGAATAGGTATCTTGCTTGCCAGACTTATGCAAATAGGACTTACGTCGCAATGACAGTACTGCGTCATTACGAGCGACAGCGACGTAATCGCAAAAATCCTGGGATTGCTTCCCTACACTGCGTTTCAGTCGCAATGACAAATCTTCGTTGCGTAAGTCCTGGCAAATTAAATACAAAACAGCTTATTAGGGTAATAAGTTTAAAACTATGTATTTAGTTTTGATTCAAAGGGAAAGGTTTTTCCCTATAAACATTGAAATTTTTTTCTGTTTCTTATCTCCATGACAGGAATTTTTCAGCAAGTCCTAATTATGTAAATACAAGTCGAATAGAGTGTAGTCAATATTCTTCGTGATTTACAGAATCATAAATGCTATCTAAAGAAAATAAAAGCAATGGTTTAAGTTATGTTTTTGTATAGATATTCCATTACTTAACAAAATACAGCTACATCAAACTATATCCATGTTGTTTTCAATCCGGGATTAACTTCACTTGGTTGGAAAAAGAAGTGAAAGCTACTTGCTAGGTTGTTAGCAGCATATCAATATCTCAGTATAGGTACACCATAGCATCAGGAATAAAATTGAGTTCAGACTTGAGCCATTTTTTAGTATGAGCCGAGGAAATTTGTAAGTGTTATAGTTCTACAAATGGCAGGAGTCAGGAGTTAAAAAAGAGAAAAACCTTCTTTGGGAGAAAGTCTGATGTAAGTACAGCGGGGAAATTTATAATTATGTAACAAAAAGTAAACAAGGACTAGAACCTTCTTTCTCCCTGCAAGAAAGCGCCCTGCACCCTACCTTATCCCAACGACAATTTTTAACGCCTACCTACTTATGGCTGCTACCCTCCTGGGTAGAATGAATATTCTGATTTTAGGTGTGCCAATAACTCTGTCTAAAGCTATAATTTTGCTCTCTGATATCTCATAGTCTTTGATGGTGTATTTTATATGTGAATTATTAGTACCACAATTAACAAGTTATTAACCATAGCAACTAATAAGGCGGTTAAAAGATGGACAAATTATAAAACCTCAACATAAACAGAGTTGACACTGTTATGTATAGCAGTAGACAAGTCAGTTAAGACATGAACCAATTTGAAAGCCTAGATAAACAAGCCAAATAGACTTTTCGCTCTATCACCTCTAATCTGCTACCCATGATCTGCTATATCTTAGGTTATCCTTAACCTTACTCTATTCGTTCATAATTTTAAATACAATAAAATCTCCGTACATTTCTAGTTAAGGTAATATAACGTGACTTTCAATAAAGATGAAATTAGCCAACTGATTGCAGATATTGACCGTTTATTGGACAATAGTGGTAATCCCTTATCTAAAATACTCTCTGGGCAAGGCGAAGATGAAAAAAACGTTTTACAGCGAGTAAAGGCTGTTCTAGAAAATATTGACCAAGATGAAATACCAATAGCTTCAGAAACAACAAGTTCAGATGAGTCACAGTCTCAACCAATATCATCATTAATCACGCGATATGTTGAGCAGGAGCAAACTAGGAATGTTGCTCAAAATTTGTCTCAAGAACAGGTTAATTTAATCGCAGAACAATTTCAAGAGCAAATAGCAGTTATTCTTGAGCCTCTACAAACAGAAGTCACAGAGTTGTTAGAAAGAAAAGCATCGCTGGTTCAAGAAATTAGACAGTTAGAGCAGAAGAGATTACAAAACTATTCTCTCACACAACAGGTAGCAAACCAAGAACAAATAATTCATGAGTTTATACAAGTTCTAACTAATCGGTTAGTGCCAAATTTAATTCCATACCTGACACAAAATTTAGCGAGTGCTGCTAATCATAACCCAACGGATAGTAATAAAGAAGATCATACATCCGATTTACAAGGATTGTTATCATCAACCCAAGGGTTAGAAAAGTTAAATGTTTTGGCTAGAGATTTAGATCAACGTTTATTATCTTTAGATGGAACAGTTAATGTCGTTTTCCAAGCTTTAGAACGTAATATTAATACCTATTATCAATCCTTATCCCAATCACTGAATAGAATGCACAGTCAAGGGATACAAAGTGAGCAGTTGATGAATAATGTCATCAATGATTTATTTCAAATAATACGAAAATATAAATCAGATGGAATACCTTTAAATTTTGAAGAGAATATAATTGCTGATAGTTCCATCATTGCTCCCAGTAATTTAGAAACCTTGCCAGAGATTTCTCAACAGAAAACTGAAATTCAAGTACCGGAAACAGCGAATGATTTAGAGAAAAAATTAGATGTTTTAGAAAATAATTTAGATGATTTAGATCAAGTGTTATCAGAGTTAGACATTTCAGATTCAGCGGAGATAGTAAGAGATTTACAAGCAGAGCCGAAAGTTAAACTGCAAGAAAGCGAACTAGTTGGTGATTTGAATAGTGTTTTATCGGAATTAGAAAATACAGAATCAACAGATTCAATAGCAGATAATTTACAAAATTCGACTGATCAAAATTTAAGATTAGAACCAGAAATAGAGAAACAAGAGAATGATATATCTGGTGATTTGAATAGTGTTTTATCGAAATTAGAAAATACAAAATCAACAGATTCAATAGCAGATAATTTACAAAATTCGACTGATCAAAATTTAAGATTAGAACCAGAAATAGAGAAACAAGAGAATGATATATCTGGTGATTTGAATAGTGTTTTATCGAAATTAGAAAATACAAAATCAACAGATTCAATAGCAGATAATTTACAAAATTCGACTGATCAATATCAAGAATTAACAACAGTTACAAACAATCAATTGGAAGAAAATCAGTTAGTTAATGATTTAGATAATGTTTTATCAGAACTGATTAACCAAGAACAATTAACGGCAATTAATAATTTACAAAATTCTGTTACTAGTGAATTAAATGAACAGCAGACAACAAATATTAAAGATAATGAAGAACCAGAAATTATTGAAAACCTAGATGTTGTCCTATCACATATAAATGCAGATAGATCATCAGCAGTAGCAGATTTCACTAATCCCGAACAGTCTGAATTAGAAAATCTGGATGAAGTAGATCAACTATATGCAAGTTTGTTCGGTGTTCAAGGAACAGAAGATATTGCTAGTGGTGAGAATAATATATCTGTCACTAATCAAGTTGCCAATGTTATTAATCAGACAAATTCACCCTTGTCTTCAGAACTAACAACAGCAGAAAATACTACAGAATTGCGGGAAACTTCAGAATCAGTAGAGTTATGGGAAGAAAAATTATTACCAGAAGATCCCCAACCAGAAGCAGAATTTACTAACAATCTCCCTTCAATTAATCCACTTCCAGATAGCAAAGATACAATTACAGTTTTAACGGATTTATTAGTTGATTTTAATCAGGAACAAGAAACTTCACAAGATTTATCTGAGCTAGAACCATCTACAACACCTCAGAATCAAAAATCCACCCAGACACAAAAGATTGAACCAGAATATATTGTGGCATCCCCAGAGGAAAACTTACTATCTTTAGAAAATGAAGTCAATGCAACAGAAGGTGTTCCTCAGATTATTCTGAATGAATCTCAGATCCAACAATTAGATCAAGACTTGGCCAATTTTGATTGGGGAGCAAATTCTCCATCAGAACAGACTACAAATTTACAAAATCAGCCAGAATTAGTCTATGAAAATATAGTGTCAGAACAGAAGACAAATTTACAAACTTCTGAAGGATTGGTGTATGGTAATGCAGAGATTGAAAATAAAGAATTTCCCTTGTCTGAATCGTCTGGTAGTTCCGCCAGTGAAAATGTACTTTTAGCCGCAGTTGCTGAATTATACGATTCTCAGAATGAAAATAAAAACAGAGCGGCAAACTCACCCACAGAATCTGCTGTACAGGCCTCTAGAGATTTCGACAATCATGATGATCATAGCAACTTAGCAACATCTGATCCTCAATCAGTTTGGTATTTGGGAATTGATTTAGGTACAACTGGTATTTCTGCTGCTTTATTAGATTATTCTCGATTAGTGGTTTATCCTATTTATTGGTCAACAGAAAATCAATCTGGTGAAACCTCTTTTGATCAATCTTTCCGTTTACCCGCAGAAGTTTATTTACCCACTGCTTCCATTCCTAAATCAGAAACAGATCAAGAAAATCAGGAAAAAACAAGGCCAGCAGCAGTAGCTCAAGAAAATAATCGTTCTACATCACAACCTACACAAAATCTTTACTCTACTCATTTAAAACCATTCTTACAGGTGGCAATTCCCTATCAAACCAATCAAGAAAAATGGGAACCTGTATTACAGTTCAATGAATTTTCCGCAGGGCCATTAATTTGGGTATTGCGATCGCTCTCTAAATTACTTTTGACTCTCAAGTCCGATAAAATTAGTACCACTCCCGCTTTAATTGCTCACAGTTCAGGCATAGATAGTGAAACTTTCTTGGCAATTATTAATAATCTAACAGGTGTAATTTGTACCTGTCCCTCTAGTTACTCAGAACAGTATCGTTTTAATGTGCGGGAGGCAATACTTACTAGTCAGCTTGTTCCCCGTACTGAACAAATATTCTTTGTGGAAGAGGCGATCGCCAGTATCCTACCAGAACTTGATTTTAGTAATTCTCGATTGGTGCAATTAAATAGTGATGAAGGTTTACAGCAACTTAAAGCTATCCCTCATTCTTTGGTAGGTAGCACTTTGGTATTGAATGTTGGTGCAGCTGCAACGGAAATGGCTTTAGTTGATGTACCCGCAAAGATCGGTGAACTCAAGCATAAAGATTTCATGCTGCATAATTTTGCCTATGGGGGTAAAGCTATTGAACAAGATATTATTTGTCAGTTATTACTACCACCAAAGTCTCGACAACCCCGTGGAGTAGAAAATGGCAGTCAAAATACAGCCCAAATTCCTTCTTGGCAACCTTCTATTCCTGGTTTGGATCAGATTCAATGGTCTAGTTTAAATTTAGAGGGTTTAGAATTACCAAGAGTAGGAGAACCAGATATCACTGCTCGAATTCGCTTACAACAAAAGTTAGAAAGTTCTCTGTTAGGACAGGGTTTGTTAGATGCAGCTTTGGCTTTAAAAATCATCTTGCAACACCAAGAATTTTTTACCCTAGAATTAGCTGATCAACGTTGGGTATTGCAACGAAGAGATTTAGAAACCCAGATTTTCGTCCCCTATGTGCGCCGTCTCAACCGAGAAGTAAATAAATTATTAGTAGCTGCTGGTGTTCCCACAGAAGCAATTAATCAAGCTTTCTTTTCTGGTGGAGTGGCCTCTGTGAATACCATTAATCGTTGGTTAAGACAAAAATTACCCAACGCCCAAATTGTTCAAGATTTATATTTAGGTAAAAATGGCACTCCCAATTGCAGTCGAGTAGCTTATGGTGTATCCATCTTGCCTCTTTATCCCCAAGTTTTAGAAGTTGCTAGACAACAGTATACAGATTACTTTTTATTCCATGAACTACTCTCAGTTTTAGCTGAGAACTTGCGTGGTGAAGCAACTCGTCCTCTCTCTTTTGGAGAAGTTCTACAATTATTTGAAAGTCGAGGTATTAACACTCGCATCTGTCAACAACGATTACTAGCTTTCTTGGAAGGTGAACTACCCGCCGGTTTAGTACCTATTGTGATCCCCCATGATGCCACAGTTATTGATGCTGATCAGGTATCTTTAAATTCTATTTGGTTAACCCAAAAATCTCGTGAAAACGTTGATTATCAGGAGATTGCCTCCACTCCACTATTTGAAAAACAAGGTAATCTGTCTTATCATCCTAATGTTAAACAACTGACATTATTACGTGGTTATCTGGATGCAATTAAGGCGAGTACACTGCAATCTATTGAAGAACCACTAACAGTGAATTTTGGCATAAGTGCAAATTCTTAAATTTAAGAAGGGAACAGGGAAGAGTGGAAGAGGGGGGAGAGTGGGAGAGGGGGAGAGTGGGCATATTGTGTGGGGTGGGCATCTTGCCCGCCAATAACATACCTCATGACACCGGAAAGCACTGTAACTGGTGTGTGCAGAAATAAATCCGAAAATTATTCTCCCCGCACCCTGCACCCCGCACCCTGCCTCAATTTTCCACACCCTACCCCCTGCCAAGTTTTCCTACTCTCTTTCCCTCTCCCAAGCATGAAATTTATTTTGCTCGACTACTTAGTGTTTTTTTCAGGAATCTGACCCAGGAGTGAAGTATATATTGTTGGGCTGATAACTTAGTTGTGTCAGTAATTTGAGTGAACTTAATTCAGCCTAAATTACCAAGAAAGTACCACAGTGGTTTAACTACTGATCCCAAAACAACAGTTTTCAGCAGGAAGATATGAATTATTACTCTTTTTTAGATTCTCGAACATTACAAGACCGGTTACCTAAGAGCAATTATAAAATTGGTGCATACACAAAAACAAAAGAAGAAAGGAACAAAGAATCAGCCATCACATTAGATAAAAATTTTCTCAGATCCTGCGCTTTAAGATTGGCCAGCGAAGGAGATTATACTGAAGCGATCGCTCTATTAAACCAACTAATTGATAGTGATCAAAATGCTATTGATTATAATAATCGAGGATTAGTTTTCTTTCAAAGTGGCGACCATGAACAAGCTTTAAGAGACTACAACACAGCCATCGAACTAAATCCTCATCTGGCCACTGTTTATAATAATCGTGCTAATTGTTATGCAGCTGATGGAGATTTAATCGCAGCACTTGCTGACTATGATCAAGCATTAGATTTACATCCCCATTATGTTCGAGCTTGGATAAATCGAGGTATCACATTACGTGATTTGGGCGAATATTCAGCAGCAATTGATAATTTTGAAACAGCTTTATTGTTTGGTCAATTAGAAGCTAATCTTTGGGCAGAACTTGGTAGAACTTGTCATCTATGGGGCGATTGGAATTTGGCGATCGCATACTATTACCGTTCTTTGGCACATATCAGTTCTTTTGATAGCCAAGATGTTTCTAGTTATCGTTTACGATTACAGTTGGAAAATTGGTTGGAGGAACTAATGTTCGGGTCAAAAACAGATTACTAATTATTAATCGGTAATTTACAAGTCTACAAAAAACTATCTAGAAGTTAACCTAAATAAATACTGCTGTCAGCTTCAATTTGTGGAAATTTTTTGGTAGTGTCCCTGAATTTTTGAACTATTGATATCCAGTCACTATATCACATCAGTGCATCTCTTCAACATTTTTATACTGGTATCAATAACAATTGATTTTTATCTGATTTCTTATCTACACTATAGCTAAGATTGAAGATTATATTAACTATTTTTCAGTTAGTATTAGGGTTTTAAATCAGATTCTTCAGTGTTTTTAATATCTGGATTAATTATCACTAAATGTCGTTTACCAGGAGTAAAACGGTAAGATTCCTCTTGTTTAATAGTGTGAGCTTGGGTGGGATCAAAATTGCGACTAAATTCTGATTCTAGATTGCTAACACGTCCTTCCATTAGCTTAACTTCTGTGCGGATTTCTCTTAACTTATCTTGCTGTAACCAGTGATAAGGTAACAGTTGTGATAAAGCTGATAAGGCCGCTGAAATAATAACTAAGTTAACCGTAATTTTTACAGAAGTTTCCACTGCCAAAATTCGATAGGAACGTTGGCGAAGACGTTTTTTTGGTCTAGGGGTAGATCGACCTTGTTTTTCTGGTTGAAAGGTTGGTTTTTCTGGTTGAAAGGCGTTCATGATGCTAAAATAGCTCTGCTAATTGAAGGGAGGCATTGTTAGACAATGACAAATGCTAATTGATACTTTATTTAGCTGCTATCTTACTTCATTTTTGAAAAATTTCCACAAGTATACTTTTATCAAAAAATATACTTAGTATACGCAGGTAATATTTAGGGCTTGCTGAAAAAGTGATCTGTGGAGACTAGGGAACAGGGAACAGGGAACAGGGAATAGGGAATAGGGAATAGGGAATAGGGAATAGGGAATAGGAAACAGGGAACAGGGAACAGGGAACAGGGAATAGGGAATAGGGAATAGGGAATAGGGAATAGGGAAGAGTTTTGGATATCTGTTATCCCAAAAGTTTTTGAAAGTTTAGAGTCTAAATGCACAGTTTTTCAACTCTTAGGAGCAAAAAGCTTGCACTTTTTAACCAGAAAAAAGACTATAAAAATTTATCTCACCGCCCACCGTTCTGGTGTAGCGGGAGTTTACTGATCATCAAACAATGAGTGAGTCCCCTGAATTTAAAATAGGGGACAGAAAGAAATCTAGGAGTTGTAAAGTTCTGTAACCAAACGCCAAGCAAGAATACCTGGAATTAGAGCCACAACTAAAGCAATGTAAACTTGAGTATCAGAGATGTTCATAGAAAGACTCCTAAATTTGAGAAGTGATAAATAACCTTCGTTTACTACTTTTCCTTGTTTTATCAAAATTGGGGAATATCTTGTTACAAGATGCAACAAAAACATGATTGGTGATTGGTGACTGGTGACTGGTGACTGGTGATTGGGAAAGAATTTTCTCCCCACCTCCCCATCACCCCAACTCCCCATCTCCCCATCTCCCACTCCTCCCCTCATCCCCTCATCCCCTCTTCCAAATAAAATATATGAATTACTTAGGTATTGACTTTGGTACATCTGGCGCACGAGCTATAGTCATTAATGATCAAGCTGAGATAGTCTTTCAAATCCGCTATCCTTGGGAAAATACTAAAAATTGGATTGATTGCTGGCAAAAGGGTTTATGGAGTCTTCTAGGGGGTATTTCCCAGGAATTACGAGGAAAAATAGGCGCGATCGTTATCAATGGTACATCTTCAACAATTCTACTCACAGATGCCAATGGTCAACCTATAGATGATCCCCTACTTTACAACGATTCTAGGGGATCAAGTGTAATTCAAGATTTGAGCAAGATTGCTCCTCCCCAACATACTGTACTGAGTGCTACTTCTAGCTTGGCAAAACTACTGTGGATGCAGAAATTACCTACATTTAGCCAGGCTCGATATCTATTGCATCAAGCTGATTGGTTAAGTTTTCTCTTGCATGGTCAATTGGGTATTAGTGACTATCACAACGCTTTAAAACTAGGTTATGATGTAGAAAATTTGGAATATCCAAAATGGTTAGAAAAATTACAAATACCTGTAAATTTACCTCAAGTTTTGATCCCAGGCACCCCTATTCAAGAAATCAAACCAGAAATTGCGGTTAAATATGGTTTGAGGCGTGATTGCTGGGTATGTGCAGGTACAACAGATAGTATTGCCGCATTTTTAGCCAGTGGAGCAAAACTACCAGGAGAAGCAGTCACGTCTTTGGGTTCAACTTTAGTATTAAAGCTACTAAGCCATACCCGCATAGAAAATTCCCAATATGGCATTTATAGTCATCGTTTAGGTGATTTATGGTTGACAGGAGGAGCTTCTAATACAGGTGGGGCTGTATTAAATAATTTATTTTCTCATCAGGAACTAGTTGAATTAAGTCAAAAGATAGATTTGTCGAAAGATAACCAATTAGATTACTACCCCTTGCTCAAACCAGGTGAACGTTTTCCTATTAATGATCCTCTCCTATCACCGAAATTAGAACCTCGTCCAGATGATAACAAAGAATTTTTATACGGCTTATTGGCAAGTATGTCTAGAATAGAAGCTAGGGGATACGAATTGTTGCAAGAACTTGGCGCAGATAAATTAACTCACGTTTACACTGCTGGTGGTGGTGCTGGTAATTATACCTGGACTGCTATTAGACGCAAGTGTTTAAGAGTACCCGTTATTTCGTCTAATCAAACAGAAGCGGCTTATGGAAGTGCGCTTTTAGGAATGCGAAATGTAAAGAGATGAAAAATAAATTTAATCTGATACTGACACGTTTAATAGGGATGGTAGTGTTAGTCTTTGTTTACTACCAAACTTCATTTTTATCCAGAATTTTAGCCGCTACTCCTCAAGATGTAACACCAGTTTGGCCACCCGATGGTTTTGCGACAGCAGCAACTTTACTGTTTGGATATTGGATCTGGCCAGGAATATTTGTTGGTTCATTTTTAGCTAATATTTGGGCATTTATTAATACGAATAACTTAACCACCTTCATTTTTTCATTTTTACAAGTTTTTGTAATTGCTGGAGGAACTACATTAGGAACTATTTTAGGTGCTTTCCTACTGCAAAAATCAACTGGTAATAACTACCCCTTTACGCAACTTACTCATGTGATTAAATTCTTAACTTTTACAGGTATGGTAGGGCCAATAGTTAATGCAACTGTAGGAGTTACAGCATTAGTAATGGGTGAAAAAATACCTAGTAGTGAATATATGTATATGTGGTTCACTTGGTGGATGTCAAATGTAGCTGGAATTTTTATTTTTTCTCCTGCACTATTAGCATGGGGACAAGAAATTCATAAATACTTAATAGCTAATCTCAAAAATATCAAATTAAAATCACATAAATTACGAAGAATTTACCAGACAAATAATTTATGCTCTTATCCTGAATTACTATCATTTCAGATTTTATTTGAAAAAATATTCAACCCCTTAAAAATGTGGAAAAATTATGAGTTTATATTATTAATAGGATTAGTTATTTGGCTTAGTTACAATGCTTTTTGGAATCAATATGAATTAGAATATATGTTGATTCCTTGTTTAGTTTGGTCTGTATTTCGTTTTGGCACAATAGTCTCGACCAGTTTAATTGTATTTATCTCTTCAATTGCCGTTTTAGGAACAGTCAGAGGTTTAGGAGTATTTAGCCAGTATAACTTAAATGAATCCTTGATTTTTCTGCAATGTTTTATAGATGTCATTGTCTTATCAACTTTAGCTTTTAATGCAGTTGTATTAGAAAAAAAACAGGCAATTTCCATATTAAAATCATCACAAAAAAAATTAATATTTCATACTGAAGAACTAACAAAAAAAAATTTAGAATTAGCCGCAGCTAGACAGACTGCTGTAGCTGCAAACCAAACTAAAAGTGAATTTTTGACCAACATGAGTCATGAATTGCGTACACCACTAAATGGTATTTTAGCCATTGCTCAACTGTTTTATTACTCTCCTAATTTAACAGAAAAAGAAAAACAAGATATAGAAATTATTCAGCAGTCTGGAACACACTTACTAACTTTAATTAATGACATTCTCGATATTTCTAAAATAGAATCAGGGAAAATGGATTTGGAATATACAACTTTTAATTTCCCCAATTTCTTAACAGGAATATTAGAAATTTGTCGTCATGCTTCAGCAGAAAGAGTTTTTTGTTTCCATCACAAATTTAATTCGGCGATACCCAATTTTATACATACAGATGAAAAAAGATTACGCCAAGTTTTACTTAATCTATTAATTAATGCCATTAAGTTTACAGACAAAGGAGAAGTATTATTAATAGTAGATGTAGTTAGTCAATTAAAAAAAGATGAGACAGTAAATATAATAAAAATTAGATTTGAAATTATAGATACAGGTGTGGGTATTCCACCAGAAAAATTGACAACTATATTTATACCTTTTGAACAAGTAGGTGAGACTCGTCTAAAATCTCAAGGAACAGGTTTAGGTTTAGCTATTAGTCAAAAAATTATTAATATGATGGGTAGTAAAATTGAAGTTATTAGTGAACTAGGTAAAGGGAGTAAATTTAGCTTTGAACTAGATTTAGAAACTGTAGTCAACCATGATTTTAAAAATAATGATCAAATCAATGAACAGATTAGTAAAGAATTTCCTTTACGTATTTTAGTGGCTGAAGATAATCTCATCAACCAAAAAGTTGCTACTAAATTATTCCAAAAAATAGGCTATAAAATAGAAATTACTAATAATGGCAAAGAAGTTTTAAAATGTTTAGAAAAAGATAGTTATGATGTCATTTTTATGGATATTCAAATGCCAGAAATGGATGGAATAGAAGCAACTGAAAACATTCATAAAAGATGGGGTAAACACCGTCCTTATATTATCGCCATGACAGCTAATGCAATGACAGGAGATAGGGATAAGTGTTTAGCTGTAGGGATGGATGACTATATTTCTAAACCTGTAAAAATACAAGCCATTATTCAAGCAGTAAAAACTATGCAGGAAAAAAACCGAGTCTAGGTATTTCAGTTATCAGTTATCAGTTATCAGTTATCAGTTTTCAGTTTTCAGTTTTCAGTTTTCAGTTTTCAGTTAGTTATTACAGATTTTCCGCACTTCGTTTGGTAATATACGGATATTTTCTGACTTACATTTTTGATGGTTCAGCTTTATCAAAAGTAATTATTCAAAAAGTTTATAAGCTTTTACCTACCTAAGTTAGATATTTTTAAAATAGTTAAATGCACAGAAGACTAATTATAAAATCCATCATGTACAAACAAGTGAAAGTGAAAACAAATGCTAGACAACAGAAGATTATTGAACAAGAAGATGGGAGTTTAATAGTAAGTTTAAAGTCATCTCCAGTTGATGGCAAAGCTAATGCTGAATTACTTAAATTGTTAGCCAATAAATTTAATGTTCCTAAATCATCAGTAAAAATTAAATCTGGTTTATCCTCAAGACAAAAGATCATTGAAATTGATGCTGATAGTTAAGGGAATAGGGAGTAGCTAAGAAATACAGCAATTTATATTTTCAATCAATTATGTATATGCAGTTAATTTTGTTTGGGTACTTATTATAGACAATAAAGATGATCTGAATCAGCAATTTTGTGGTTGCTTAATACTCGAAAATCCATCCTGATTACTAGATGCCTTAATTCTCATATTATGATTCATTTCCAGAGGTAAAAAGATTGTTAAAACCTCTCCAGATTGGGAATTATTTCTAACAATTAACTTACCACCGATAGCTTGGAATAAATGCTTAGTAGCAGCAATATTTAAACCAATAGTTCCTGTTTCTGGTTGAAATACTAATAATTGACCTAAAGATTTACAAATGGGAGTAGTATATATTTTGCTGGTATCATCACAATCTAATTGAGGTGATAATTGTACTTTTAATTGATCACCTGCGGGAATAACTTGAACTTGAATAGAACTACCAGGTGGTAAACTACGGGTGAAGTTTTCCATTAAACCTGTCAGCACCCGATCTAACATATTAGGATTACTTACTACCGTTGGTAATTGCTGAGGTAAGGCTACATCTACAGTTAAATTTCTTCGGGTTGCTGCTTGTTGCCAACGAGGAATACTTTGTTCTAAAACTTGATCCAAAGACATGGGAGTAAGTTGAGTATTCACTATTTTTGTAGGTGCAGAGTTTTCTAATTCTGCGGCTTTAAACAACAACTCCATTCTGTCAATTTGTTCAGTACATTCATGATCAATTACCTGCAAACGATTAATTACAGTAGTTGGTAAATCTCGACGTTTGAGTAATAATTTAGTTAGAGTGCGAATAGTGGCTAGAGGAGTACGAACTTCATGGGCAAATGCTTGTAAAAATTCAACATCAGGGCGAGGGGTAGATTTATTTGCTGGAGATGCATTAGTGGTATGAATAGAAAAGTTATGTCTAACTTTATCTATTTCTGGTTCTGGTAATTCCTGTAGTAACAACTGACTAAATTCAATAATAGTTTGGTAATTAGGTGTAGTAGGAGGATATTCTTTAACTAATTGATCTAAATCGGCAAATAAATCTGGATTTGTCAAAACTACTCTTGCACCCAAGGTTTCCCAAGCTTGTTCTACTATTTCTGGGGCAAAGGAAAATGAAAATTCTTTCTTACCACTTGGGCTTGTTGATAAAACTAAAACTAATCTAAATTTTTTTGTAAAAACTAAACAAAACTGTTCTGTTATGAGAGGGTCTGTAGTTATTAAGGGTAAAATAGATTCACCACTATTAATTGGGTGATTTGTACAAATACTATCAATAATTTCTTCAGTATCTTCTACATTAACGATTCCCTGTTCCTCCATACTTTGAGCCATAACTGAGGACATATTAAAAGGCATCAAAGCTAAAGGATTAAAAGGTTGGGCTGTAAAAGTAACTGTTCTCAGATTTTGATTTAATTCTGGTTGACTAAATAAAGGTGCTGGTGCAGTTAAAACTAAACCTTGAATTTGATCAGCGGTGGTTGGTAGTAAATTTTTGAGTAAGAGATGTTCTGTAGCTGCAAGACTAACACGCCATTGCTGCTCTGCTTTAGCAGATGAACACTGATTCATATTTGTGCTGCTTGTGGCTAAAATTTCTCTCAGACTGGGTAAGAGCCATTTGTACACCGGTTTTCACCCCTTAATTAATGAGCATCTAACAGTAGCTAAAGTAAAAGTTGCACTGTATATACTTATGAGAGTAGAGTTTTTTGTGTATTTATGGCAGTCGTAGAACCGAACATTTGAGGTGAAATTCCCCCTTTCATCAGGCTTCGTGGTTCATTTTTCCGTAACTTCTGTGTCAGTTCTGATTAAAAAGATGCAAGCTTTTATAAAAAGGAAAAATCATTCCCATCCAACTATTGAAACTTTTCCCTGTTAAGAGTTCCCTTCCTCCACAACAACACTTTTTCCGCCCACCCTAAATAGTTAATATCCAACAAGATAAAATCTAAACATCCCAGAAAATAGAATTACCGTCGCTACTTGTAAACTTGCCTAGCGGCATTTGCAACATATTGTTACAATATTTAACAGTTCATCTCATTGGTGGCCTTTCTAATTATGCTTAAGACACTTCCCCCTAGTTCTCAAAATACGGCGGAGGACAGTCACGGAAACGAGTTGTCCTTAACTGAAGTATTACCAGAAAATGATACAAAAAAGTTGATGATCCAACCAGCAGGGCTATCTGCGGAACGTAGATCACCGACTTCACCTATAACTGAATCAGAATTTTTGTACTATAATCCCCAAAAAATCGCAGCGCATTATCAAAGTCGCCTTGGTCAAGTTTTTAAACGAATTTTGACAGTATTAAAACCTACTTTACTCTACTTTTTAGGGCTATGGTGGGATCAAAGGAGAGGGATTGCTCTTAAAGATAATCGTCGTCGGGCTGTTCAGTTAAGAGAATTACTAACAAGATTAGGACCTGCTTATATCAAAATTGGTCAAGCTTTATCCACAAGGCCAGATTTAGTACCACCAATTTGTTTAGAAGAATTAACTAAACTACAAGATCAATTACCAGCTTTTCCTAATGAAATTGCTTACCAGTTTATTGAAGAAGAATTAGGCGATAAACCGGCAGAAATTTATGCAGAACTTTCTCCTCAACCAATTGCAGCAGCTTCTTTAGGACAGGTTTATAAAGGTAAATTAAAAAATGGTGAAGAAGTAGCAGTTAAAGTCCAACGCCCAGATTTACGGGAAAAAATCACCATAGATTTATATATTTTACGCAAACTAGCAGGATGGATACAAAAGAATCTTAAACGAGTCAGAAGTGATTTAGTTGGAATTTTAGACGAATTAGGCGATCGCATTTTTGAAGAAATGGACTATATCCATGAAGGAGAAAATGCCGAGCGCTTTTTTGAGTTATATGGACATATTCAAGATATATATGTACCAAAAATTTATTGGGAATACACCAACCGTCGTGTATTAACAATGGAATGGATTAATGGTATTAAATTAACTCAAAGCGAAGAAATAAAAAAACAAGGAATAGATGCCCGTTATTTAATTGAAGTAGGAGTACAATGCTCTTTACGACAATTGTTAGAACATGGTTTTTTCCACGCTGATCCTCATCCTGGTAATTTATTAGCAACCTACGATGGTAAACTAGCTTATCTAGATTTTGGGATGATGAGCGAAATTAAACCGCCACAAAGATATGGTTTAATAGAAGCAATTGTTCATGTTGTTAACCGAGATTTTGATTTATTAACACAAGATTACGTAAAGTTAGAATTTCTTTCTCCGGACACAGATTTAACACCTATTATACCTGCATTTGCTAAGGTATTTGCTAATGCCCAAGGTGCAAGTGTAGCAGAATTAAACATCAAAAGTATTACAGATGATTTATCAGCATTAATGTATGAGTATCCTTTCCGAGTACCTCCATACTATGCGTTAATCATCCGTTCCTTAGTAACTTTGGAAGGAATTGCCATTTATATTGATCCTAATTTCAAAGTTCTAAGTGAAGCCTATCCCTATGTTTCTAAACGACTATTAACAGATCCTGCGGATGAACTGAGAACTTCACTGCAAGAGTTATTATTTAAAGATGGTAAATTCCGTTGGAATCGTTTAGAGAACTTACTCAAAAATGCCCGTAATAGTCAAGATTATGACTTAGATTTAGTTGTGAATCAAGCTCTGGATTTTCTATCATCTCCACGGGGTAAATTCATCAGCGATAGGTTAGTGGATGAATTATTAAATGGATTAGATGCTGTAAGTAGAAATGTCTTACACAACTTTACTTACTTACTCAGAGAAAGAGTAGGAATTACGGCAGTTAACGAAATTCCAGCAGCTACCGCAGAACAACAACAAACCCTGGAACATATCAAACGTATTGTTGGTATTCTCAGAGAAACCAGGGGTTTTGATCCTAGTCAACTAGCACCACAAATAGCAAAAATAGTTGTTAATCCTAAAGTACACAATTTGGGACAACAATTAGCTAGTAGGTTTACTCAGAAAGCATTAACCAGAGTAATTCGTCAGCTATTAGCAGGAGAAGAAGTTAAGGCTTACTAAAAGTCTTGTTGGCAGAGTGCAGGGTGCGAAGAATGTTTGGACTTCTGCACACACCAGTTATATCGTTTCCGGGTGCATCGGTATTATTCCTTGAATATCCCCTTGTTTAATATCAATATCTGTGGGGAATATATATCATGGGGCAACCACGGGGGGTTTGCCCTTACGTGAGGAAAACATATAATTCCGATGCTAACGGATTTGATATTATATCGCAAGTGATGATGCGGACATGGTAAGAAACTTAAAAAGTGCAAGATTTGAGAGTATCAGCGCTCAAAAACCTTGCACTTTCAGTCAAAATTTAAACTTACCAACTCTCTGAAACTGTTCCCTGTTCCCTGTTCCCTGTTTCCTAACTTCCAGAGATAACTTTTAACGCTAATTATCACTACTGTTTTCACTTTTAAGACTTTCTTCTAATGCCTGGATTTGTTCCCGTCTTGCTTCTAATTCCAAAGTACGACGGGCTAAATCTTGATTTTGTAAAGTTAAATTTTGCCGCCACTGTTCAGCATTTTCAGCTTCCTGTTCTAGAAATTCTGGTGTGATCCCAGAGGATAGATAAGTTTGCACTAAACTAATTACCCAATCTGTGGCATCGTCTATACTGACAATATCTCCTGTAGGAGAGATTTCCACTAACACCAGCATTTTTTCATTCATGATCTGACTTTTTTCCAGAAGAATAGGAGTATTTTCAGAAATTATTGACCACAAATTCTCACTTTCTTGACTGGCTAATAAGTGCAATTCATACTGGTTTAAAAAATCATTTTTATTTACTTGAGCTAGATATTTCATTTTTATCAGTTATCAGTTATCAGTTATCAGTTATCAGTTATCAGTTATCAGTTGACGGTTATCAGTTATCAGTTATCGGTTGACGGTTAACATTGCATTTATTTGTTTGTTAACCGTCTAGTCTTGTTTATGCTAAAGTACGCAGACGTTCTTGTAAAATCTCTGCTTGTTTTTGGGCTTCTAATAAAGCATCTCTGGTATTTTGTACCACATCTGCGGGAGCTTTATCTACAAAGTTAGAATTACTTAATCTGCCATTGAGAGATTTAACCTCTGCTTCAACTTTACTCAAGCTTTTTTCAAGTTTGGCACGTAAGACTTCAATGTCAACTACTCCAGTGAGGGGAATGACAACTTGTACTGTACCAACAACAGCAGCAATAGAATTTTCTTTTTCTGGTTCTGGTGTAGGTTCAATTACTTCTGGTTGTGTAGTTGGTTGACTGGTTGGGAAGTATTTGTCAAATAGTGCTTTTCTGGCTTCAGCATTTAGTAAATAGCGAACAGTAAACCAACCTGCATAAGCTAAACCTACCAATTCAAAGAAAGTACCAAAAATTGGCAATCTCAAAGCGGTATTACCTACGAAAACTGCTACTCTGATAGAAATTAAGGCAGAGAGGATTAAGAAAATTGTTAGAAATGTGCGCCAATATATACTATCAAATAAGATATTGATTTTTCGTTCTTCCTCTTCAGTGGTAATTTCGGCAGCTTTAATAGTTAAGGTTTCCACCTTTGCTAAATCCTTGATATATGCTTCCCCAGTAATCAGAATTAATCTTTCTTTTTCACTTTCACTTTGCAAGTTAGCTGTGATTTTTGCCCCTGGTTTCACATCAGCTTCCGCTCGTAAGTTACGAATGGTACGGATAGTTCCAATTAATAGGTCAAATTGTGCTTCTAATTCAACATTAATTAAATTTGTATCTACCTCTGGATAACTTTGTAGAGCTAAACATTGGGAATTTTCTGTAGGTTGTTGGGTGAGAGTTTGCCAAATTTCTTCGGTAATGTGCGGCATGAAAGGGTGTAATAATTTTAATATACCTGCCAATATTTCCGCGATAATTTGTTGAGCAACTTTGCGAGATGTGGGATCTGCATCTTTCTGTAATCTAGATTTGACTAATTCAATATACCAGTCACAGAAGTCACCCCAAATAAATTCATAAAGTCCTTTGGCAGCTTCACCTAAACCGTAATTATCCAGGTAATTATTTGTTTGTTGAATGACTTGATGGTAGCGGGAGAGAATCCATTTATCGCTCAGTTCTGTAGGTGTTGGTTTACCTAATTGTTCTGGTGTTTGTCCATCCAGATTCATCACGACAAATCGAGAGGCATTCCAGATTTTATTAGCAAAATTTCGGGATGCTTCTACGGAAATTGATTCATCTTTTTTCCGGTCATATTCTAGACGAATATCTTGTCCTGCACCAACTACTTCTTTGACTAAAGTATAACGGAGAGCGTCAGTTCCATATTTATCGATCAACAATAATGGATCAATGCCATTGTTTGCTGATTTCGACATTTTCTTGTTATTTTCATCCCTGACTAAACCATGAATATAAACGGTTTTAAAGGGCATTTTGCCAGTGAAATGTCCCGCCATCATGGTCATTCTTGCTACCCAGAAAAAGATAATATCAAATCCTGTCACGAGGGTAGCGTTGGGGTAATATTTTTCAAAATCTGGGGTTTGTTCTGGCCAACCTAATGTGGAGAAAGGCCATAAACCGGAGGAAAACCAGGTGTCTAAAACGTCGGGATCTTGTTCTAATTTGACTTCTTCACCAAATTCAGCTTGAGCTTTTTCTAATGCTTCTGCTTCAGTTTTAGCAACAAAGAAAGGTGTGTTATCCGTAATTTCACCGTTGGTTTCACTCACTGCATACCAAGCAGGAATTTGATGACCCCACCATAATTGACGGGAGATACACCAGTCACGCAGATTTACTAACCAGTCACGATAAACTTTTTGCCAGCGTTCGGGGACAAATTCGGGGGAATTTTGGTTATCTAGGAAGTCTAGGGTTTTGTCTGCGAGAGGGCGAATTTTGACGAACCATTGGGTAGAAAGTAGGGGTTCAACGGGGACTTTACCGCGATCGCTATAGGGTACTGTATGTTTATAATCTTCTATTTTAACCAGTACACCTTCAGCTTCTAATCGGGCAACGACATTTTTTCTAGCAACAAAACGGTCTTGTCCTTGGAACTCTCCCGCATTTTCATTTAGTGAGCCGTCTTTGTTCATGATATTGATAAACGGCAAATCATGACGCTTACCCATTTCAAAGTCGTTGGGGTCATGGGCTGGTGTAACTTTTACACAACCTGTACCGAAAGTAGGGTCAACTAACTCATCCCCAATAATTGGTATTTCCCGGTTCATAATGGGGAGAGTCAGAGTTTTACCAATTAAATCTTTATACCGTTCATCTTCCGGGTTTACCGCAACACCCGTATCACCTAACATGGTTTCTGGTCGAGTTGTTGCCACCTCCACGAAACCAGAACCATCAGTAAGGGGATAACGGAAGTGCCAAAGATTACCATTAACTTCCTTGGGTTCAACTTCCAAATCAGAGACAGCAGATTGTGATGCGGGACACCAGTTAACTAAATAATTTCCTCTATAAATTAGCCCTTCTTTATAAAGGTGATTAAATGCTTCTAGAACGGCTTTTGATAAACCTTCATCTAAGGTAAAACGTTCCCTTGTCCAATCTACAGAAACACCTAAGCGGCGTAATTGATTGACAATTGTACCACCGGATTCAGCTTTCCATTGCCAAGCGCGTTCTAAGAATTTTTCTCTGCCTAAATCGTAACGAGTTTTACCTTCTGATTTAAGTGTTTTTTCTAGTAATGTATGTACTCCTATACTTGCATGGTCAGTACCAGGTAGCCACAGAGTATTTTTACCTTTCATCCTTTGATAGCGGATTATAGAATCAATTAACGCACCTTCAAAGGCATGACCCATATGTAGCTTACCAGTGACATTGGGAGGAGGAATAACAATGCAGTAGGGTTCACCGGGATGATCAGGGTTTGCTTTATAGACTTGGTTATCTTCCCAGAATTTTTGCCATTTCGCTTCTGTGGAGAAGGGTTCGTAAACACTAGGAAGATTTGATATAGTTGCGGTCATACTGGGAATTTTCAGTTTTTCAGGACTTTGATCAATTTTGCCATAAGCTAGGATAGATGGTGATTTGTAACGAACCGCAAAGTTGGCAAAGTTGGAAGATTGGGTAATTAGGGTTTGTTGAAACAGTGATTTGTGAAGGTGAGGGAACAGGGAAGAGTTTCAGATATCTGTTTTCCATCAACTTTTGTAATATTAGGACTTACGAATTTTAACGAAAGGTTAGGGTTAAAGATTGCTTCCTTTCGTCGCAATGACAGTATTTGAAGTAGGTTTTGCTTAAGTCCTGAATATATAACTGATTGTACTTGCGGAATGCGGGTTAAAATCTCAAAGCTAAATTTAACTAGGCAAACCTTCCACTTGTAATAAATCTAAACCCCTCATAAAGATTTCATCAATTGGCAACATTTCTCCAGAGGTTGTCATAAATTTGTGGTCTTTAGTTGCCCGAATTTTTGAACCATCGTCTAAACAATATTCATATAATTCTTGTACTCCCCGATGATGCCATTGGGCTATTGGTTGTGTGTAAATATTACCATTTTGATCTGCACTAAAGACGTTACATTCAATCTGTTTTTCTACTATTTCACCAATATGTAAATAACCATATTCTACTGTTAAAACTTCTGTTTCATAACTCAAGCAATATTCCGCAAACTTCAACATATCCGCAAAAAGTTGTTCTGCTACTTGCTTTTTCACGCCATTTTTTGTCGCCCCATCAATAAATTTTTCTTTCTGTTTTTCCATTTCTGCGACTTTCTTTTTACCCATCGCCCGTCGCAGTAAATCAGCTTGTCCTAAAGAATATCCTGCCATATCTTGAGCAATTTTCATAATCTGCTCTTGATAAACCATAATTCCATAGGTTTCATTTAATATTGGTTCTAAAATAATTGTATCATATTCAATTTCTTCTCTGCCATGTTTACGGTTAATAAATTTAGGAATTAATCCCGCATCTAATGGCCCAGGACGGTACAATGCTAAAATAGAAGAAATATCTTCAATGTTAGAGGGTTTTAAATCTCTAACTATTTGTTTCATCCCTGAAGATTCTAATTGAAATACTCCTTCTAAATCTCCAGATTCTAATAATAAATACGCTTTTTCAACTTCTTTTGGTAATGTACTATATTGCCCTTTAGCTAAAATATGCTGTGCTTTTCTTTCTTGTCCGGTAATCTCATCGGGGTCTATTTTATAGCCTTTAGTTCCCTCAATTAAATCAATAGTTTTTTGAATTAAGGTCAGATTTCTTAATCCTAAAAAGTCCATTTTTAATAATCCCAGTGATTCTAAATCTTCCATAAAATACTGGGTAATTACTGAACCGTCATTATTCTTTTGTAATGGCACAATTTCATCTAGGGGTACGGCGGAAATAACTACACCTGCTGCATGAACTCCAAAGGTTTTGTTAGTTCCTTCTATTCGCATGGCCATGTCAACCCAACGACGCACATTGGGATCATTATCATATTTGGCTTTGAATTCCGGTTCTGGGGTGTCATCGGAAATCATCACTTTTAATTTTGTGGGTTTACCCCTAACTACGGGAATCATTTTTGCCATTTTATCCGATTCACCGTAGGGAATATCTAATACTCTAGCAACATCTTTTAAAACTGCTTTTGATGTTAATCTGTTAAAAGTAATAATTTGGGCAACTCGATCTGCACCATATTTTTCTGTCACATATTCAATTACTTGATCTCGTTTTTCAATGCAAAAATCTGTATCAATATCAGGCATTGATTTACGTTCTGGATTCAAAAATCTTTCAAATAATAAGCCATGATGAACGGGATCAATATTAGTAATTTGCATGGCGTAGGCGACTAAAGAACCAGCCGCAGAACCACGTCCTGGGCCAACAGGAATATTATTATCTCTAGCAAATTTGATGTAATCCCACACTACTAAAAAATAAGTAGAGAATCCCATCTTTTGCAGCATTTTTAATTCATATTCCAATCTTTTTTTGTAGTTTGGATCTACTTCGCTGCGAGATTTACGATTTAATCTTGCTAATAAACCTTGCCATGCTACTTCTTCAATGTAGGTATCAGCGGTATGTCCGGAGGGAATTTCAGGTGTAGGGATTTTCGGGTCATCCATGATATGATAAGGTTCAATTTTATCCCCTACTTCTATTGTTGTGGCGATCGCCTCTGTAATTACATCATCGGGTAAATGATCCCGGAATAATAATTTCATTTCTGCGCCAGATTTGAGATATTCTGTACCGCTATATCTCATTCGTTTATCTTCAGTAATTAACTTACCAGTTTGAATACAAAGTAAGGCATCATGTGCTTCCACATCATAACAAGAGATATAATGGGAATCGTTGGTGGCAATAAATTTAATATCTAATTCACGGGCAATTTTAACTATTTCAACGTTAACTTTACGATCTTCTTGTGAACCGTGATCTTGAATTTCTAAATAGAAGTCTTCACCAAAGATATCTTTATACCATTTAGCAACTTTTCTGGCTGCATCTGGGCGGTTACTTAAAATTGCTTGGGGAATTTCTCCCCCTAAACAAGCACTGGTAACTATTAAACCTTCTTTGTATTGTTGGAGTAAATCTTTGTTAATACAAGGACGGGAAAAAATGCCTTTTCCTTGCACACCTTGAAGATGGGAAATGGTGGTTAATTTAACTAGATTTTTATAACCTTTGGTGTTTTTTGCTAAAACAACTTGATGATATTTAGGACGACGTTCTTGTTTCTCAATGTCACCATTGATCACATACATCTCATTGCCAATAATTGGCTTAATAGTTTTATTCCGGCAAATTTTAATTAATTCTACCGCCCCGTACATGACACCATGATCAGTCAGAGCGATCGCTTTCATACCTAATGATATTGCTTGATCTATTAATTCTGGTAACTGACTAGCACCATCTAATAAGCTATAGTCGCTGTGAATGTGTAAAGGTACAAATGACATATGTAATAAATCACTAAAATTAAAGAATAATCGGTAAAATTATCAATATATGAAAAGTTATTAATCTCGTAAAATTACTAAGTATTATTTAATTCTATCATAATTAGAAGTTATTTAGTAAAGGTTTAGCATTGCTAAACCCTTACAGTAGTTAGTTTTGAGCAGAATAATCACTACTCCTGATTTTTTCTTAACTTGTAGCTTGTCATCTCAAATTTAAGACTGATGATGGCCTGTAGCATCACACTGTTTGGCTAAACACTTTTCTAAAAGCTGAATTCGCCAAACTTGCTCAAATTTTTGTGGATTCAAAATAAATTTAGTATCACTACTAAATAAGGGTTGGTTTAAATAATCCCACAGAGGAAATTTAATTTTGATGTTGTCAGGAGTCATGAAAATGGCAAAATTTTATAAAATTGCATTTGGTAGTAGTCGGTCTTGTATTTAAAACGCTTAATTTAATAAATAAGTTCCTACTACTAACATATTATAGTTCCAGACTAATCTAGTATTTTCCGAATGTCTTCGTAATTCTTGCCTAACTTAAAAAAATTTTACTTTGCTGCTGTTTATTATCTAGTTGCAGATACTGAAATGTTTTTCTGGTAAGAGTTTTGCCGTGATGGGAGACTGAAGAGAAAGTTTTGATATGCCATAGACATTTGCCTAGCAACTTCATCAATAGATACACAACCAGGCCTTGTACCCAAACCAGGAATTGCTACTATGTTAATTTGTTGATGTAAACAATTGCCATAAAATTTATTATGTTGGCGAATAGCTAGTAAAGTAGACCATATTCCTTGATAAACATGATCTTTGCCAGCTATGGACATCTGCATTCTTAAACTAGGAGTATGGGCAATAAAAGGATGTACAGGGTGATTTGTTTCTACAATTAATGATGTACCTATGGGTTGTTCGCTTAAATACTCTTCTTGAATACGTTTTTGTACAAGCTCCTCCACATCCTGACCGAAAAAGTTCAAAATTCTTGTATCTATTTTATCGTTTGCAGATTTTACAGAACTAGCTCCAGTGATTATACAATCAAAAAATGGTAGTTGGTCAAATGTTCCATGTATTATTTCTACATTGGGTAAACCTTCAAAATAATCTGCGAAAGTTCTACATAAGAAGACTTTGCTATCTAGTAAAATTAATTTCAAAGGTATATTGTAATCCCAGTCTTGGGATTTATTGATTTTGTTAATTTTAGTTTTATAATTGGATTTACTAATTAGAAAAAGTAGATGGGAATTTAAAATATTATGAATATGATCAACATCGCCGACAATCTGATTCACTTTAGTTTCTGTTAATCCTTCTGGGGTTTTAATTTCTGACACTAATGTGTTTATGACATTAAATATATCTAAAAATAATTTTTGCAAGGATTGATCAGCAATTATGGGATAATAAAGTAATTTTAAACAATCTTCCAAATCAGAAACTATTTTTTGCATCTTGGTGAATCCTAACATGGCTGCACCTCCCTTCATGCTAAAGGTGGCTCGGAACATGATGTTTAATTCATCTTGGTTATTGATTGTATTTTGTAAATTGGATATGCCTTTGTAGAGAGTGTCTAAATGCTCCTGAGATTCTGTGACAAAGTACCCTATAATTTTCTTAAATTCTTCAGGTTTCATGGCTTTAACATCTATTACGGCTGAGTTTTCAGTTAAAGGCTAGGCTTAAATTTCAGACTACGAGTTACTATTCTTTAGTATAACCGAATTATACTGAATTGATATCGTTAGTAGGCATTATTCATCAAATTTGGATAAACTTACCAAGAAAATTTATGTATTATTTATTACTTTAAATTATTTGAAATAAATACACTAGCAATGGCTTATATAATTTTTGTATAAAGTTCAGGATTAACTAGTTGTGCAAAATAAATTTCATCTTTGGGAATAGAAAACAGGTCATTTTAGTTATCAGTTATCCGTACTTCTAGCTGAAGCAAGAGGCTTTAAATCAGGAATATTATTTTATCCCTTTAAAAAGTGAGGCTTTCAACTAAAAATTTTCGGGAGTAGATAAGAAAGACATAAATTTTTGTTCTTTCTAAATTATTAACATTATGTGTTATGTGAAGATACAGCACTTTCCAGTGTCATGATGTAGACTTTTGGCGGGCAAGATGCCCATCCCACATAAGATGCAAGATACCCACCCCTCAAGAGTTTCATGATTATGATTTGTATCTCATAGGAACGAAATCTGCTGTATTATCCATGTGCAAAGAAATTTTTAAAAAGTGTGGAAAACAAAAATTATATAATCAGATGATTTTGTTTCATGGAAACCTAAAAAATTTATTCCCAATAATTAAATCCCCAACTTTTTAAAAAGTCTGGGGATCTATGATTTAATAATTTGAATAATGTGTATTAATAATGTGTACCAGTTTTGCGGTGATTAACAGCAGTGACAGTATCAGGTTTCAGTAATTTACCCTGATCAACAGTTGCATATACTACCCAATGATCTCCACATTCTAATCTTTGACTAACAGAGCATTCCAAATATGCAGCAGCATCAGTTAAAACTGCACAACCATTTTCTGCATCTATAGTTTGCAAATTTGCAAACCGATCTTCTCCTGGTGCAAAGTTTTTACGGAAGTGCTTAATATAATCTAAATGTACACCTTCTGGGATAATATTTAAGACAAACTTACCACCAGGATACATTAAAGTTTCAACGGCTCTTTCTTTAGCGATCGCTACAGTAATTCCCGGTGGATTAAACGTAGCTTGAGATACCCAACTCCCCAACATTCCCGTAGTTACTTCTCCTTGTTTAGCAGCAACTACACAAATAGAACCGACTATTCTGCCGACTGCTTGTTCTATGGGAGTTGCAACTTTTTGAGGGAGACGAATTTTCTTTGTTTTCTTTAAACTTTGAGCAAAATCTGTACCAATTTCTTCGCACAATTTTAAAGTGACTTCATCTGGTTTGAACTTCACTTTCAAGGTGTCAAAACCGAAGCGATAACCGGCATCTCTGAGTTTACCTTCGACTAAATCTAAAGCTTCTCCACTCCAACCATAAGAACCGAAAACACCTGCTAATTTACTATTATCACTACTAGCTAAAACAATACCTAAAGCAGTGTGAATAGGTGTGGGAGCATGACCACCAATGGTAGGAGTACCAATTAGTAAGCCATCTGCTTGTTCGATTGTACTACGAATTTCTTCTGGTGTAGCAAATTCACAGTTAATAGATTTAACGGCAATTCCTCCCTTAGTTAAACCCAAAGCGATCGCTTGTGCTAAAGTCGCAGTGTTACCGTAAGCAGAAGCGTATAGTAAAGCTACGGAAATTTCTCGGTTTTTTTGAGCGTGACTCCATTCAGCATAAGCTTGGGTTAATTCTATGACACCTGTGCGAATTAAAGGCCCGTGAGCTACAGCATACATCCTCACAGGAAGATCAGAAATTTTTTCTAAAGCAGCTTCCACATGGGTTGCGTGGGGTGCCATCAAGCAATTAAAGTAATAACGTTGATCTTCCTTAAATTCTGCTCCATGATCATCAAAAACATCATCACCGCAGATATGTACCCCAAACAATTTATCTGTATATAGAATTTGAGTTTTTTGATCGTAGGTGCAAAGTGCTTCTGGCCAACGAGGACTAGGAGTGGGTAAAAATTTTAAAACATGACCTTGTCCTAAATCTAAAGTTTCCTTCCCACGCATAACCAAAACTTGAATATCCTGATCTGCAAAAGCTGCACGTAAGTTATTTGCACCTAAAACAGAACAAACAAAAGTTATTTGTGGTGCAAGTGCAAAAATTGCTTTTAAAGTTGGTATCCGGGTAGGACTAAAATGACCGACAATTACATAATTTAGGTTTTTCCAGTTAATAACATTTGTCAATGCTTGTAGATATATACTGGTAAAACCTTCACCGGGGGGATCAATTAAGGCAGTCTTTTCACTTGCGATTAAATAACTGTTAGATGTAGTACCTTTACATAGTGCATATTCAATTTCAAATCTCAAACGTGACCAACTTCTCGATCTAAAAGATTTAGTATTTGTAGCTAGGGGAATAATTTGTACATCCCGTGGTTTAGAGTCTGTCATAGTTGTTTATTGTGAATAAAAAAGTTGAGCAATAAAACTTCTGGCAGATGTAATATCATATCTGCCAAATTACTGAAGATATATCTATCTCATGAATAGTTTGCCTGTCACCAATACTAGAATTGATAATTCTGAATTGAGAATTTCTTAGGACTTACGCATTTTAATGAAATATTGGGGTTTGAGATTGCTTCCTTACGTCGCCATGACAGTATTTGGTATAGGTTTTACGTAAGTCCTATTTATAATTCAAAATTCAGAATTACGAATTATCAATTAGTAGTAATTACCAACTTTACGATGTCTAACTGCGGTGAGAGAGTCTGGTTTAGAGACTTTTCCATCTGTAACTCGGCAATATAAAATCCAATGATCACTACATTCTATATTGCTAACTACTTGACATTCCATATATGCCAATGCTTCGGTTAAAATGGGAGAACCATTTTGTGCCGTTTGGGTTTTAACTCCAGCAAATTTATCTGTACCTGGAAGTAAGCGCTTGAGAAAATGCTTTTTCAGATTTTGATAGTTATTTTCTTCTAACACATTCAGAACAAAGCGATCGCCAATTTGCAATAAACTATCAATCGCTCTAGTTTTTGCTACAGCAATGGTAAAACCCAAAGGTTGAAAACTAGCTTGTGCTACCCAAGAAGCAATCATTGCACCACTAACATTACATTTGGTAGCTGTAACAATATATAATCCACTACTAATTCTCCCCAATGCTTTTTCCATATTCACATCGAGGGCTTTAATTTTTTTGATGTTGCGTTCTCGCATCACCATATTTCCAAAAATTGTACCTGCTTGTGTACAATTTCGGTAAGTGCTTTCAGTGGGATTTGCTTTAATCCGAATTGCGGGGAATGCTTCTTTAATACCTAAGTCAATAAACTTACGACGCAGGGTATCAACAGGTTCATCATCACCACCATAGCATTCAAATAATCCCACAACTTGTTTATTTTTAGCTACAGATAATAAAGAACTAATTCCAGCTTGGGCAACAATAGAAGAAGTAGGTGGCATTCCAATAATGAACCCTGATACTCTACTTGCTAATTCTTGAATTTCTTGTAATTCTACAGTTTTGAGATCAATGATTTCTACTGCAATTCCAAACTTTTGAATTCCATCACCAATAGCATGAGCTAAAAGATCGCTATAACCATAACCGGAAACATAAAACAAACCCACAGTAGTTTCTGTTTTTGCTTGTCTTTGACTCCAATTTTGATAATTTTCGGTTAAAACATCAAGGTGATGATATAATAATGGCCCGTGACCATTAGCAATAATTTTGATTTCTCCTAACTCTTTCATTCTCTTCATAGCATTTAATAAAGAGCGAGCATTAGGACCCATTAAGCAATCATAATAAAAGCGAAAATCAGCTTCAATTGCTTCTAAATCTTCGTCAAATGTGGGACTATCACAATAGTGCATCCCAAAAGCATCACAGGTATAAAGGATTTTGGTTTGACGATCAAAACTAAAAATTGTATCTGGCCAGTGTAAATTTGGCGCACTGACAAATTCTATTTCATGACCTTTACCAATGTTAATGCGATCGCCACTTTTAACAATTCTTTTGGAAAAAGGATCATGTACTAAACCTTCCAAAAATTGCAGTGCTACTTTAGAAGCTAAAACTGTCGCTCTTGGTGCTAAATTTAAGACATCTGTAATTAAACCACTATGGTCAGGTTCGGTATGACTGACAATAATGTAATCTATTCTCTTAGGGTCAATAATTCCTCTGAGAGTTTCTAAATATAACTGACGAAACTTCTGGTGAGAAGTATCAATTAAAACTGTTTGTTCACCCCTAATTAAATAAGAATTATAGGTTGTGCCATTTTGCAAGCCAAATTCAATATCAAAACGATCACGATCCCAATCTAAGGAACGAATCGCTGTAGTATTAGGAGCGATTTCTACAGTTTGTATAGTTAAGCGAGGTTGAACGTTCTCTGAGAGAGCTACCATCCTTTGTCACCGGGTCTTAATAATATTTTCTTTCACCTTTATTGTCTTAGTAAAGTTTCTTTAAAGCTGTAATTAAGAATCTATTTAGTCAATTCAAATTTGTATCAAAAATCTCTATTTAGAGTTTAATTCTTGACACGAACAAAGACTATATATTCAATATGTTGCTAGTAATACCAATACAATATTTATCATATTTGTCTGTCTTGGTATTACCTAAATTCCCAAGATAATCATACATATTTCTGCATTTATTGACAAATGATTGGTACAGTTGCAAAAAATCCGCAAATTATAGGTGCTACTGTATGAGGATATAAAATTACAAAGTTATGAACATTAAATTCTTACTTTTACTATCTGCGATTCTGTATGAAACCAAATCATACTATTAATCAGCAGTATACAATCTTGTATACAAGTATATACTTACACCAGATTAATCATCTAACTGGAAACATTAGATATATTTTTGTAATTGCTTATTATAAAGATCATCATATCATTATATCATCCTGAAATTTATCTGATACTTTTGTAGTTATGTATATGCAAAATTACTATTTATTTGCCAATGAATAGGGTAATCAGTCGTTCTTTTTTATTATTAATATCTATAGCTTTTATATTCAGCTTAACTATATTTCCCATTTCTTTTAACTCTGTTTACTCCCAACCAGCAAATTCTTTAATAACAGAAGTTCGTGGTGTGTGGTTGACTAACGTGGCCAGTGGTGTTCTATTTGTACCTTGGGGTATAGAAAGAGCTATTCATCAGTTAGCTCAACTAAATTTTAATACTATTTACCCAGTAGTATGGAATCGAGGCACAACTTTTTACCATAGCAGTTATGCTAAACGATTTACTGGTTTAAAAACACAACCTTTTCTAGATTTTATGAATGGTGGTAATGATGTTCTCACCAAAATAGTTACATTAGCTAAAAATCAGAATATGAGTGTGATTCCTTGGTTTGAATATGGGTTTATGACTCCTACTAATTCTGCATTAGCTAAGTTACATCCTGAATGGTTAACTAGTAGTACAAAGGTAGTCAATTTTGTCTATGAAAATTTACCTGAAGAAATTAATAATGGTATTACAAAACAGTTATCATGGTTAAATCCTTTACATCCTCAAGTGCAAAAATTCATTTTAGGGTTAATTCTGGAGGTTGTCGAAAATTATGATGTGAATGGTATTCAAATTGATGATCATTTTGGAATGCCTGTACAATTCGGCTATGATAAATTTACAGTCAACTTATATAAACAAGAACATTTGGGTAAAAGTCCTCCAGATGATTTTTTTGATAAAAAATGGATGAGATGGCGGGCAAATAAAATTACTAATTTTATGGTACAAATTAATCAAGAAGTAAAGAAAATTAAGCCTAATGTCAGGATCTCGCTTTCTCCTAACTCTCAATCATTTTCTTATAAATATTATTTACAAGATTGGGATACTTGGATAAATAACAATTTAGTTGATGAATTAATTTTACAGGTTTATCGTGATAATATAAAGGCATTTATTACTGAAATTGAGAAACCTACAGTACAATCAGCAATAAATAAAATCCCTGTAAGTATTGGAATTTCTACAGGAACTTTAGCCAATCCAGTAGAGATCGAAAAAGTTAAGGAACAAGTGCAAATTGTCAGAAATCACAAATTTACCGGAATGTCTTTTTTTTATTGGGAAAGTTTGTGGGGTTATATTTCTCCTGAGTCACCACAAACCAGAAGAAATGCTTTTTTAGAAATGTTTACTAATCGAACTTGATAATCAATTAACGATAAATAGGACTTGCTGAATAACTATAAAAACCTTACTTATATGTAAAATGTTTTAGATATTTTAGCTTTTCAAAAGTGCAAGCTGTTATCAGGTAGGAACTCAAAAACCTTGCATTTAATTCCTACTTTCAAGGAAAAATCGTTACCACCGAACTCTTGAAACTGTTCCCTATTCCCTATTCCCTCGTCTCCACAGATCACTTTTTGCTGCAAACCCTAAATATATCAATCTTAAAAATAATGATACAATTCGTCACTAAAGTAAGTCAAAATCATAGCTTGAGTAAGAGAAATATTAATATTCTCATTTTTACATTGCTGTGGATGATTTCCACTTTAGGTGGATTTATTCTCAGTTTGTTTATAATAGAAATTGGTGAAAAACCTGATTTAGAAGTTATGGAAGCTGGGTTTGGTGCTTTGATAATTGCTCTACCTCAGTCTTATTTACTCAGAACTAAAGTTTTACCTTTTAGCTGGATTATATCTACTATTTTAGGTTGGGTACTGATTACAATCATGAGTTTGGGTACATTAGGTTGGTTTGTTTTATCTACCCAGTTTTTATCCTTCCGCATTTTTTATGGAATTATTTCCGGGGGTATTGGTGGTTTAGTCATCGGTATGACACAATGGTGGTTAGCAATTCCCCCTTCACTGTGTTGGGGGTGGTGTTGGATGTTTTTTAATTCTGCAATTTGGGCGATCGCATTTAGTTTAGGTTCTGTAGTAGGTAAAATATCTTACAACTTAACCCATATGTTCTGGGGAGAAATTGTCGGTTTAGGTTTTACATGGTTGGTAGTTAGCATTTTGACAGGAATGAGTGCTTATATATTATTCAAGTAGGTTGAGCAGGAATGAATATAAATGAGAATAATAACTGATTACTAACTCAATATATTAAGAATTGTAATATTTATGAGAAGTTTTTAATTTTATAATTCAAAATGTGCCAAAATCTTAAAACATTGTTTATACAAAAGCAAGTATTTTACGGAATCAAACCAGATATCTTATTCTTACTTACAACTAGCATCAACTTTAAATTTATTCTCATTAACTGATCGGTGATCCCGATGAGGCAATATTTAACTACCTAAACTTCATAAATGTCTGTGTTAAATATCAAGAAAACTTAGCTGTTAAAGCTCAGAAAAATTTGTCACCGCAACTCATGTACTCAAGAGTTGGATAAAGCTACCTATAGAAATTACCAGTATACAATTCATATTGACTATGAAAACTAACCCAGTTAAATTATCCCCACAAATTCAGAAAATCCCATCATTTTTTTTCGGTACAGAACTAGATGAAAACCATAGTAGCAAAGAATTTCTCCTGAGTGTATATAATTCTGTGCAGACATCAATATTTATTGTTGATGTACTAGAAGATGGAGATTTTTGTTATTTTGCCATGAATCCTACCCATGAGAGATGGTTAGGTATTTCTTCAGAACAATTGCAAGGTAAAAAACCAGAAGATATACTTTCAGCAGCAGATGCGATAAAAGTGCGTCAAAACTACAATAAATGTGTACAGCTTGGTACAACAATTTCCTATCAACAATGCTTACAATTTCAAGATATAAATACTTACTGGAGTACAACTTTAACACCATTGAAAAATAGCCAGTCACAGATTTATAGATTAATTGGAACTAGCACTAAGATTACATCACCTAAATTATTAGAAAATACACAATTACAAAGAGAGATTAAATATTTAGAGGAAAAAATAGAATTACAGAAACAACAGTATCAACTACAATTACAGCAAATACAAAATTTTCAAAATTTAGTCAGAAAAATTAGAGAGCAAATTTATGAACAAGTCAATATTGATCAATTATTGCAAACAATAGTTTCTGAATTATCATTACTGTTAAACTTAGAGGAATGTCAACTTGAACTTTATAATCATAACCAAACAATTGCTACGGTAAGCTATCAATATAATCCTCATTTTTACTCTAATCAAAAAATTACTCGTAAAGTATCTGACTTGCCAGAAATATATCAATTACTATTAAAAAAACAGCCATTTCAATCAGTAGAAATATTATCTGAAAACCCCATCAAAATAAATATTATTTGTCAACTAGGTTATCCAATTTTTGATACTCAAGGAGTTTTAGGAAATATTTGGTTAATCAAATCTACCTCCGAGAAATTCAATGATGTAGAAATTTCCCTCGTTCAAGATATAGCTAATGAATGTGCGATCGCTCTGAGGCAATCACAACTCCAAAAAAAAACCAATGCACAATTACAAGAAATAGAAAACACAGAAAGAAGAGAATATGAATTTTTAAGAACACTCGTTCAAAAATTTAGCACTCCAGTAACTAATATTCACCTAGCAACTCAAACCTTAGAAAATTTAATCACAACATCAGGTATTCGAGATTTTAAATCTCTCACACAGCTTGTACAGATTTTGCAAAACGAATGTGAAAGAGAAAATAAATTAATTAATGACTTATTAACTCTTACCTATTTAAAAATAGAACCAGAACTACCAATATTAATATCAATTAATGTAGAAAATATACTTCAATCAATAGTAGAATCTTTCCGAGATATTGCTTATTTACAACAACAAAAATTAAGCTTAAATATTCTGACAGATATACAAAAAATCAATACAGATATTACAGACTTTCAACAGATAGTTAGTACATTAATTAATCATGCTTGTCAGTGTACTCCTCCGGGTGAATCAATTATAATTTCTGCTAACTACTATCAACAAATATTAATATTAATAGTTACCTATTCTGGTGTAGAAATTCCCGACAATGAACTAGCAAAAGTTTTTCAACCATTTTATCATTTTACTAAAAACGAACCCTGGAAAAACAGCAGTTCAGGATTAGAGTTAGTTTTAGTCCAAGAAATGGTGAGAAGGTTAAATGGAACAATAGTTGTTCATAGCACTAACCAAGAAATTACCTTTACAGTAAAATTACCCATTACTCCAGTTTTCTAACTGTACCACTAGCCGCAACCTGAAAAATCTCCTATAATTAGATTTGTTCGGGTGATTAGCTCAACGGCAGAGCAGTTGACTCTTAATCAATTGGTTTAGGGTTCAAATCCCTAATCACCCATAGCTTTAAAGCAAATATTTAATTCATTGTCTTGATTCTGACTTAAAAAACTCTGTCAGAATTTATTCAGTAGCTGGTTATTTTTCGTACATATTTATGGTGATAAATTTCAGTATCTTGATTCAGCTAGATGTATTGATAACCGATAACTGATAACTGATAACTGATAACTGATAACTGATAACTGATAACTGATAACTGATAACTGATAACTGATAACTGATAACCGATAACTGATAACTGAATCAAGAAGACTCTTAAAAATTGATCCCTACGGCATATGCGTAGTTTTGTGTAGTTATTTGGCATTTTTATCTAAACATTGGAATAATAGTAATTACAACTAACTACAGCAGTTTACCGGATGTAAGATTTGGGAGGTTAAGAACTCAAAAACCTTGCATTTGGGGTGAAAATCGAAACTTATCAACTATCTAAAACTACTCCCTACTCCCTAGCCTCCACAGATCACTTTTTGCTGCAAACCCTATTTCCGAATTAATGGTATTACTCATCACATAATCTCAATCAATTTTCTTAAATACGGAGATAATAAAATGAAAACCGTAGCTAAATTAACACAAGAATATATCATTGGCGAAATTGAAAGCGTTTTAGATACATACCCATATCAACCATATCAACAAGCATTTGCTATTCCTGATTTGCGTCAAGATTTAATTTCTTTCGTAGTCAATCGTTTACCAGGCTTTGATAGTCAATTATCTGAGTATGGTATTATATTTAGCGAACCTGTAGAAGAAGAATCCTTTAACTGCAAGTTATCACGCAACCCTTTAGAACAAAAATTATATCTGCAAAATTTGATTAATCAAGGTATTTCTAGCATTATTCAACAAAAAGCGGAATTGATTAGTTATCACCTTCATGAAGAAATTCAACCTGGTTGTCAACCTTCTTCCTGGTTTGGCTAGTTAAGCTATCAGGCTTTGAACTGGGATGTTTTTGATCACAGAATATTTAAAGATACCTGACTTATAATAAATGTTGGGTATCTTTATTTATAGCTTATTCACAAAACTTAAATTTACTTTATACTTCCAGGTTTATCATTTTTTAAAATACTTGTATATAATTTTGCTGAGATATACTTACGCTTAATAGGGAAATAAATAAATTAAAAGCAAAACTATTTGGTGAGAAGTTACCAATGTCAACAGTTAAACTTGAACTGCAACTATCTTCACAAGAATTACTTATGGCTGTTGAACAGTTAAACGGGCCAGAGTTGGAAGAATTTGTCTCACAAATTATCATCTTACATACTCAAAAAAAATCCGATTTATTACTGAAACAAGAGCAAGAAAAATTACTAGATATTCATAATTATTACAACCGACCAAATGCAAAAATAGCACAGACAATGACAGAAAATGAGTATAAGGAGTTATTACGTTTAAGTGAACAAATAGATAAACTCCAAGCTCATCGTTTTGAATATTTAACAGAGATAGCTGATTTACATGGGGTTTCCTTAACTGAATTAATGAACAGTTTGGGTTTCCAAGCTTGATAATATATAATTTCATCGCCAAATTAAGCAATATATTATGTATTTCAATGCCAGCAAACAAGTTAAAACTCATATATTCAAAGAAGTATGAAATAAAAAATTCCAAAATACGAAACTCTGACTCTCTATGCCTCTGTGTGAAGAAAACATACTTCACATAGGTTGCAAATTGGATGTAAAATAGCCTTATAATATCAATTTCAATTGCATCTAATTTTTGCTATTGTGATATAATCCTAAATCTTGGAGTTAGGAAACTCCGGTTAGATTCCGGGACTGTGCCGCAGCTGTAAAGCAGTTTGAGATTTTTAGGCTGTTGACAACCAAGCAAAAAATCCTAAATTGAACCAAGTCAGAATACCAACTTCAAGAATATCTACTTGTTTCTGTCTCTGCGTCGCACGGAGAAGGAGTCGAATTTTTGTTAAATGTCTTTACTGCCTGTCCAGGCTTATTTTATACTACTTCAGCCCAAGATGGGATCTTATCTCGTTTGCGAATACCCGCCGGTATTCTGAATACTGAACAGTTAAATTTAATTGCAAACATTGCCGAAAATTATGGGGGCGGATATGTAGACGTAACCAATCGGGCTAACCTGCAAATCCGGGAAATTAAACAGGATATAGGGATTGAAGTCCTGAATAGCTTACAAGAATTAGGACTTGGTTCTACCAACCCGCGTATAGATCATATCCGTAACATCATGGCTAGTCCAACTGCGGGTATAGATACACAAGAACTAATAGATGTGCGTCCCTTAGTTCGAGCTTGGGATCAGTACATTACAGAAAACTCCCAACTAGGAGAACTATCTGCAAAATTTAGTGTTTGTTTTGACGGTGGGGGAAAATTTTCTGTTACTAATTGCCTCAACGACATTACATTAGTAGCGTCCCAGACAGGAGAGGGGTGTAGGGAAGAACAAAAGTTCTTTCCTACAGGGGAATGGGGACTAGATCCAGTATACTTTACTTTATTGATTTGTGGTAGCCAATTCCCAAAAAAATTTCCAAGTACAGGAATTTACCTCAAACCAGCAGAATGTATCCCGGTTTTAGCGGCTTTAGCAGCAGTATATCTACAACATACAGAACCTAGACTGCATCGTAAACCAAGATTACGGGAAGTAATTACTAATTTAGGTTGGGAAAATTATTTACAGCAAGTTCAAGATTACTTATATGAACACCACGGAAATTTATTTACAAAATTACACAATAAAAGCTTAGTTGACAGACAACACAAATTGACTTTACTCAATTCCCACAGCAGTCAAAGCCGCAAATTATATCATCTTGGTGTTCATCGCCAAAAACAACCAGGGTTAGTTTATATTGGGGTGGTATTGCCTTTAGGAAGATTGTACAGTTGGCAAATTCGAGGTTTAGTTAATTTGGCAAACCAGTATGGTAGTGGTAATATCAGACTCACACCCTGGCAGAACTTGTTAATCACTGATATTTGTGAATTGGATATTACTGAAGTAAAACAAGAAATTCGTAACTTAGGACTTAGTTATTCAGCAATTAACATCAACAGTGGACTTGTCTCTTGTTCAGGGAAGCTTGGCTGTGCTGCCGCTGCAACTGATACAAAAAGTCATGCTCTAACGTTAGGAGAATATTTAGAATCTCATGTTTGTTTAGATTCTCACATTAACATTCATTTTAGTGGATGTCTTAAATCTTGCGCTCAACATCATCCAGGTGATATTACATTGCTAGGTGTGGAGATTGAAGCAGAACATGAAACATTAGAAAGGTATGAGGTTTATCTTGGCGAAGACAATTTACCAAAATTTGGCCGTCAAATTTATGAAAACCTGCCTTTTGAAGAAATACCCCAACTGCTGACAAAAATGTTGAAAGTATATCAAACCAACCGAGTCAATTCTCAAGAGTCATTTAGGCAATTTACCAACCGTTATGATATACCTGAACTCAAACAATTGTTCACAGCCGAGTCCATTTAGGTCAATTTAAGTTTTTTTATCTCAGAATTAAAGCTATGTATGATTATATACGAGATGGTGACGAAATATACAGAAACTCCTTCTCCATTATTCGCTCAGAAGCTAATTTAGAAAATATTCCCGAAGACATATCCCAAGTAATTGTTCGCTTGATCCATGCTTGTGGAATGCCTGATATAGTAGGAGACTTGCAATATTCAAACGATGTAGTGGAAGCTGCTAGAAATGCCTTAGCTGGGGGCGCACCCATTCTTTGTGATAGTTACATGGTTGCACACGGTGTTACCAGAAAAAGACTACCCACCAACAACGCCGTGATTTGTACTTTAAATGATCCGGAAATACCAAACATAGCCAAACGCCTATTAAATACCCGTTCCGCCTCAGCCTTGGAATTGTGGCGATTTCATTTAGAAGGAGCAGTAGTAGCCATTGGGAATGCACCCACAGCCTTGTTTAGATTATTAGAAATGCTAGATGAAGGAGTACCAAAACCATCTGCCATTCTCGGTTTTCCCGTAGGTTTCGTGGGTGCAGCGGAATCAAAAGTTGCATTAGCTGAAGATAGCCGTGGCGTACCATTTTTTACCATACATGGACGTAGAGGTGGTAGTGCGATCGCCTCTGCTGCTGTGAATGCTATTGCCACCAAGGAAGAAATATGAACTCAAAAGGTTGTTTGTATGGTATCGGTGTCGGTCCGGGAGACCCAGAACTGTTAACATTAAAAGCATTACGCTTATTACGTTCTGCCTCTGTGATCGCTTATCAGTCAGCGGTAGACAAACAAAGTATCGCTCGCAAAATCGTATCTCCGTATTTAACTGGTAATCAAATTGAAGTTCCATACCATCTTCCCAGGGCGTTAGAACCAGAGAAGGCTAAATCCGTTTATGATCAAGAGGTAGAACCTATTGGTGAACATTTAGCAGCTGGTAGAGATGTGGTAGTTCTGTGTGAAGGAGACCCGTTTTTTTACGGTTCTTTTATGTATATTTATACTCGCCTCTCTCATCAGTATAAAACCGAAGTAGTTCCTGGTATTTCTTCCTTAATGGCTTGCCCAGTATCCTTGGGTGTACCCTTCACCTATTACAATGATATTCTCACAGTTCTACCGGCAACATTACCTACAGAAAAACTAACTGCTCAATTATTATCCACAGATGCAGCAGCGATCATGAAGTTAGGCCGTCACTTTACCAAAGTCCATGATATCTTGCAGCAATTGGGATTAGATAAACGGGCAAAATATATTGAAAGGGCAACCACCACTGAGCAAAAAATCATACCTCTGGATGAAGTTAATCCCCAGGAAGTTCCTTATTTTTCTATGATTGTTATACCTACAACACAAAGACTTTAGTGTAAATCTAGTTAGGGCTTGCTGAAAAAGTGATCTGTGGAGACTAGGGAACAGGTAAGAGGTATAAAATCTAAATTCAAATCTAGATATATAGCCAACTTTACCAGGACTTACGCAAAATATCTATCAAACCCTCATTCCTCTGTGTTCTCTGTGCCTGGAGTGGTATGTCTTCGACACGCTACGCGAACGATTATTCCATAGCTTGTGCGTAAGTCCTATTTACATCTAACTCCTGAATTATACTGTAATATTAATTACATTAAATTAAACCACTAATTATGAATAAAAAGGCTAATCCTGCCATTGTTGTACTTGGTCAAAGTAGTATTAATGTAGCTAAACAGATTCTCAGTGTTTTACCACGGGCTAAATTATATGGTTTAGCTGATCGCACCAATGGGGTTGATGTTAGTTTTACCAATTTTGGTAACACTGTCAGAGAATTATTTGCTTCGGGAACACCAATTATTGGAGTTTGTGCAGCCGGTATTTTAATCAGAACCCTAGCTCCATTAATTACAGACAAGAAACAAGAACCACCAATATTAGCTGTAGCTGAAGATGGTAGTGCAGTTGTGCCATTATTAGGTGGTTTGAGTGGAGTTAATGAATTAGCACGACAAATTGCAGAAACTTTGCAAATTCAAGCTGCTATTACCACCACAGGAGATTTGCGCTTTCGTACTACTTTGTTATCTCCTCCCTTTGGGTACTATTTGGTAAACCCAGATGATGGCAAAAAATTTATTGCTGACTTGTTAGCAGGAGCAAAAGTTAAATTAGAAGGAACAGCACCTTGGTTAAGTGATAGTAATTTACCGATAGATGAAAATGGTGAATTAATCATTAAAATTACGGAAAAAGAAGTAAACTATCAACCCAACTGCCTAGTCTATCATCCTCAAAATATTGCCCTCACCATCACATCACCCAACTCAGTCACAGTTAGTCACGTTCATGAATTAATCACAAGTTTAGAACTATCACCTCATTCAGTTACCGTTATTTTTGCACCTAATTACTTAGCAAAAAACCCGATTTTGGCTAATATTGCCCATATATTTAAAGTACCAGTTAGATTTTTTACAGCCAGTCAGCTAACAGAATTTACAACCCAAGGATTTAGTTTTCATGAAGCAGTAGTGTTTTCTGGGACACAGGATCATAGTGTATCTTTTTGTTCACCATACTCCCAAATTACTGTTAGTATAAATCCTCAAATCATTGATCCAGAAACCGTCGGCAAACCTCAAGGTAAATTAGCTATTATTGGTACAGGCCCTGGTGCAACAAAATGGATGTCTCCGGAAGTTAAAGAAATTCTCAATCAGGCCACAGATTTAGTTGGTTATAAAACTTATATTAATCTCATTGGTAGTTTAGCCGATGGTAAAAATATTCATGAATCTGATAATAGGGAAGAAGAAGCAAGAGCAAAAATGGCCTTAGACTTAGCAGCACAAGGTAAATATGTAGCCGTTGTTTCTTCCGGTGATCCGGGAATTTATGCCATGGCCACCGCAATATTTGAAGTCATAGATAAATACAAAGATCCAGAATGGCAAACTCTTGATATTCAAGTCGCACCAGGTATTTCGGCTATGCAGGCCACCGCCGCAGCAATTGGCGCACCATTAGGACATGACTTTTGTGTAATTTCCCTATCTGACATTTTAAAACCCTGGGAAATTATTGCCCAACGGATTGAAAATGCTGCACAAGCTGATTTTGCGATCGCATTTTATAATCCAGTTTCTAAATATAGAACTTGGCAGTTAACAGAAGCTAAAAATATTCTTTTAAAACACAGAAACCCAGATACTCCAGTGGTTTTAGGTTGGAATATGGGTAGGCCAGGACAAGCTGTCAAAGTAATTAATTTACAAGATTTAGAACCAGTAGAAGCTGATATGCGAACCCTGGTTATTGTGGGTTCTTCCCAAACCCAAACAATAGAAATTTTTGATCAGGACAGGAGAGTTTATACACCGAGGCGGTATTTATAATCAAGGGTTTTTGTATCATCATTTTCGACACCAGTTCCAGAGTCGCCGGAACCCCTATTCTTTCGTTGAGTGGTGTCGAATGCTGACAGTGTAAGGGTTTGAGGTACGTGTATGTTTAGGTTTTTCGCTGAATGTGTTATCATTTTACGAGTGGTGTCGATTTGCGGTCTGAAATCCTTACTGGGTAAGGGCTGCTAGACGAACTCCCTACCGATTGGGTTAAATCGGAATAATTGGAAACGAAAAAGCCCCCATATTTATGAGGGCTTATTATTTTTGTTAATAGCGGAACAAATAACAAGCAATTATATTCCTAATGTTCATTGACTTGAATTGAAGCATTTTATAGTTTATCTTGGGTATTCAAGAAGATTCATTCAGGAAAAAAATGAATAAAAAGACAAACAAATTTATACTTAGCTTATTATCATCTCCTGTGTTACTCAGTTCTTTTTTAACAATTGGAGTTATGGTAAACCAAGCACAAGCATCAGAAACAACCTTAAAGAACACCACCCAAACTAAAACAAATAAAGATAACTTATCTTGTATTCGTAATAAACACAAAGTTGGTTTAGTATGCTCTAGAGCTTCTCTATTAGCAAAAATTCCAGAGTATGAAGTTCAACCAGAAGATTTTGATAAACCGGACGATGTCATAATGTTGAAATTCAGTATTGAAGAAAGTGATAAAGCAGTAGAATTATTCGGTTGTGATTGTCCAGCTTGTATTAATTCTCTCAGAGCTATGCGAGGTGTAAAACCTCTAATTTATTAAAATTGGGGATTGGGATGAGTTAAGGTTTAAAATAGTCATTAAATACTGATAACCTTCCCATTTCCCCTGATTTTGTTACGAACTGCGTTCTAATACACCCTATCTACAATACTCTCAATATCAAATTTATTTCGCACAACTACTGAATACACATTATTAAACCCTAATTAATATGACAAATAATTTAATATCTACCAATACTGATAATTTTCTCAAAACATTAATCACAACTGCAACTGCATATCAAAATGGCAATAAACTTCCTGCTGCAAAAGAAGTTGTGGACGCTTTGCTAGCAGCAGAAAAAGCAGCTAAACAACAAAAGTTAAATTACAGTTTTAATTCCCTGATGGGTAAATGGCGACTTTGTTTTGTAACTGGTACAAAAAAAGCCAGACAGCGGGGAGGAATTATTTTAGGTAAAGGTATTTATATTCCCAAGTTTGTAAGCATCAATATTTCTTTTAGTTCTAATCAGGAAACAGTTTTAGATCAAGGAGAAGTTGGTAATCAAGTAAAATTTGGAGCAATATCATTAGAACTGACAGGGCCACTTAAATATCCAGGTAAGAAAAATCTGTTAGCTTTTGATTTTACTCAGATGAAAGTTAGTTTATTTAATCGTAGGTTTTATCATCAAAAAATTCGTTCTGGTAAGTCAGAAGCTGAGGATTTTTATAGTCAATCTATTGGTAAACAAGCATTTTTTGCTTTCTTCTTGATGACAGAAAATTTAATTGCTGCTCGTGGTAGGGGTGGTGGTTTAGCAATTTGGATTAGGGAAAATTAACAGTTATCAGTTAGCAGTTGTCAGTTAGCAGTTGTCAGTTATCAGTTTGTCATTTTTGCTCGTAGATATTATCTGCAATTTCTGTGAGTGATTCTTTTATGATCTTACTCACAAATTGATTACCTTGTAAATTCAGATGAATGTTATCTTGATATAAACTTTGGGGATTATTAATGGAGTTGAATTCTGGCAAAACATCAATATATTGAATTTGTTGTGCTTGAGTAAAATCTTTTAATCTCTGACGAGCAACAATTTCATAATCAAGCGGGCCGGGTTGACCAATTTCTCTTAATAATGGTGTCATTACTAATAAGAACTGACTATTATTTTCCTGGACAAAATTTTTAATTTCGCCAATTGCTTTTAAATTAATACCAACGCGATCGCCTCCTTCTTTTTGAATTGCTTCTAGTTCTGGAATAGATTTTTGTTTCTTTAAATAACGCTCTGCAACTTCTAAAATAGCTAGGGGGATTTGATGATCTGGATAATTGCGATCGCGTCCTACAGGTAAAGATGTGGGTGCAGTGGCAAATAAATCATCTGTGTTAATTAATAAGATAATAATTTGGGACTGAAAACTACCAAATTTCTGTAAATAGGCAAGTTCATTTCTCGGCCCCCAGGAATTTGCAGAAGCGTTTAATACTTCTATTTGTTGATAATTATTTTGAGGTTTTAAAGACTTTTCAATTAAACTAGAAATGGTATTTTCTTGATCAGTCCACCAACCACCATTGGCAATCGAATCACCTACCAGTAAAATTCTGAATGTGGAAGCTGATCGCGTTTTTGATATTTCTGTGCTTCTCATCGAGTATTCATTGATTTCAATGCGATTACCCATTTTGCGGGTACGTTGATTTGGAGCTAGTAAATAACCAATTTCTTCATCACCAATATAAATTAAGGAATTACCAAAACCAAATACTGATCGCAGTAACAATTCTATGGCTATTATTAATCCCAACGTTAAAGCGAAAATTACCATTAACACAGTTTTCATATACGATTCAATGTAAATAGGGTTTGCAGCAAAAAGTTATCTGTGAAGACAAGGGAACTCTTAAGAGGGAACAGGGAACTGTTTCAAGAGTTGGTAAGGGAAGAATTTTCACCGAAAGTGCAAGGTTTTTAAGCACTGATCCTCAAATATCTTGCACTTTTTGAATTTTAAATCGTCTAAAATCTTGGTTATCAAAACCACTGCTTATCCCCCTGCACCCTGCACCCCTGCTGTCTCAACGATGGGATATTTTTTACTTGGAAATCCCTTAGTGACCAACTCCCAGCAAACTTTGTAAAGCTTAAAGTAAATAATAGTGTGGATTTAACAATATTAGCCAACAGAGGTACTACAATCAAATCGGAATAAAGTGGGACTTTTATCAAGGAGGCTTACAAAAGTATGTCCGACTTAAATCGCGGAATTATGAAATTTGAAGGTGCAGATTCACCAAAAATTGTCACAATCTCTACTGTGATAGTTTTGGGTTCTATTGCATTACTCATATTATGGGCTTTGCAATCTGCTTATGCACTTAATTAGGGTTACTTGTTAATTTGAGGACACTCACAGCAATGTGTTTTATATTGCTGAGTGTCCGATTAGGGTTTGCTGGAAAAAGTGTTTTCATGAGGACAGGTGACAGGTGACAGTTTTAGACAGTTGCTGGGTTTCTATTTTCACCCAAAGTCAAGGTTTTCCCATTTATTCAGCTAGCCCCAATTATTGTTTATTAAGCAATAAAGTATTTTTTTATGTTTATAAAGATATCCTGAAAATAAAAAAATTTAAAACTATAGCTTGATCATGTTAAAAGTATATTTTCACAGATATAGGGACTGACAAGAAATAAATTAACCCAATCGCTCTCACCACAATGAAAATTTTTTTCCCTGTACCCCGCACCCTGTCTAGTTTTTACCTTTCTTGTCAAGCTAGCTTTTGTTAGCATTAGTTAGCTTCTTTGTATCGGAATATATCACATATACAAATAAATCAAAAATTCACAATTCAAAATAAATGTTTCAGCTTTGGGGTTTATTAGTCATTTTAATTACTTGCCCAATCTTAGGGGCAATACCATTAATTGCTTGGATCGCTTATGCTCTCAAGCATCTGCGATTAAGACAAATGGGTACAGGAAATATTAGTGTTTCTGCTGCTTTTTATCATGGTGGTAAAATTGTAGGTATTCTTGCAGTTTTATCAGAAGCATTAAAAGGAATTTCAGCGGTATTAATTGCCCGTTTTTTCTTTCCAGAAGGCTCTTTTTGGGAATTAATTGCTTTAATTGCCTTAGTTGTGGGTAGATATAGTTTAGGTGGTGGTGCAGGAACAACCAATGTGGTTTGGGGATTTTTGCTTCATGATCCCCTAATTGCAGCATTTGTCAGCTTAATAGCAGGTACAGGTTTTATAATTTGGCGTTCTCGAACAATTATTAAATTTGGGGTATTGGTATTATTTCCCGTTTTGGTTGCGCTCCTGCATTTTCATGATTTCCCCAAAATTGTCGCTGCATTTACACTAGCAGGATTAATGGTTTGGATTTACACACAAATTCCTGATGATATGGAATTATCAGCACAACAGGCTGATAGCAGCACTCAGCCCATAATGGAATATTTAAACCCAGGGGAGCAAACTATTATTAGTTTAGATGATGATATAGAACCGGAAACCTTTGGTGCTAAGGCCTACACATTATCACAGGTGAAGCGTTGGGGATATTCAGTCCCCAAGGGATGGCTATTAGCACCCTTTGATAATCCAGAGATATTGATTAACTACCTACAGCCATCAATATTGTCACCTTTGGTTGTTCGTTCCTCGGCAATTGGGGAAGACTCAGAACAAGCATCTGCGGCCGGACAATATGAAACCATTTTGAATGTCACCAGTCAACAAGAACTGGAAACAGCGATCGCCCAGGTCAGAGAATCCTATAATCATCCAGGAGCGGTACAATATCGGCAGGATTTGGGTGCGAAGGAAGCTGCTATGGCTGTATTAATTCAAGCCCAGGTACAGAGTGTATTTTCTGGAGTAGCCTTTAGTCGAGATCCCATTTCTCAACAAGGTGAAGCAGTGGTAATTGAAGCCGTATCAGGAAGTCCTTCCCAAGTTGTATCAGGAAAAATCACCCCAGAACAATATCGAGTCTTTGTCGTAGGAGATGATCAGCTCTCCACAGTGAAATTTGAGGGAGAAGGGAAAATTCCCCAACCTCTAATTAAACAAGTAGCTTACCTAGCCAGAAGATTGGAAAAACGCTACTATGGCACACCCCAAGACGTTGAGTGGAGTTATGACGGACAAACATTGTGGGTATTACAAACTCGACCGATCACCACTTTATTACCAATTTGGACAAGAAAAATCGCCGCAGAAGTGATTCCTGGTGTGATTCATCCCTTAACTTGGTCAATTAATTTACCCTTAACCTGTGGGATGTGGGGCGAACTATTCACTATAGTTTTAGGTGAAAAAACCCGTGATTTAGACTTTCATCAAATGGCAGCCCTGCACTATTCCAGAGCCTATTTTAATGCCTCTTTTTTAGGGGAAATATTTTTAGAAATGGGTTTACCACCAGAAAGTTTAGAATTTTTAACTAGGGGTGCAAAAATGAGTAAACCTCCCCTAGCATCTACTTGGGAAAATTTACCAGGGTTAACAAAATTATTACAACGAGAAATTGGTTTAGAGAATCAATTTAAACAAGATTACAGAGAAAAGTTTATTCCTGGGTTAACAAAATTAGCCCATGAAAACCTAGAGGAATTATTACCACCTCAACTCTTAGCTAGAGTAGATTCAATTCTGGAACTACTCAATCAAGGAACATACTATAGTATTTTATCACCATTGAGTGCCGCCATCAGACAAGCCATTTCTGGTGTCAAAGATGAACAGATTGATCATAGTATTACCCCAGAAGTATCATCATTGCGATCGCTGAGAATTTTAGCCGCAGATGTGAAAGAAGTATTACCAGAAGTTCAACCAGAGCGAGTTTTTGAACAGTTAGCAGAACATCCAGAAGGACAGGGAATTTTAGAGGATTTTGCTGAATTATTAGAGGATTACGGTTATTTAAGTGAAGTAGGAACAGATATTTCTGTACCAACCTGGAAAGAAGAACCTCATTTAGTCAAACAACTGTTTATTCAATTAATTCAAGCAGAAGAACCTGCTAATGTTCAAGAATATGGAAAACGTAAACAAAGATTTGTACAAAGTCGAGTAGATTTAAAAGGTAGAGTTACAGAAATTTATTCTCGATTGTTAGCCGAATTAAGATGGACATTTTTAGTCTTAGAAAAAATTTGGTTACAGGAAAAATTATTACAGCAAACTGGGGATATTTTCTTCTTAAAATTAGGAGAAATTAGAAGATTAGCCGCCAATGCTGATCAAGATTTGAGTAACAATATTTATGAGATTTTAGAAAATAGGCGATCGCAATTTTCTCAAGATCAACAAATTACCGAAATTCCTCCTTTAGTTTACGGTAATAATCCCCCTCATCCCATTCATACTCCTATTGATACCTCTGACCATATTTTATTAGGAATTCCCGCTAGTCAAGGACAAGTTAAAGGACAAGTAAAAGTGGTCAGAAATTTACAAGAAGTAGGAGAAATTAATAAACAAACCATCCTAGTAGTACCTTACACTGATTCTGGCTGGGCTACCATCCTAGTTAGAGCCGGAGGAGTGATAGCAGAAGCTGGTGGTAAACTTTCTCATGGAGCAATAGTCGCTCGTGAATATGGTATTCCCGCAGTTATGGATGTACGTGGTGCAACCTATCTTCTCCAAGATGGTCAACAAGTGAAAATTGATGGTTCAAAGGGTATTGTGGAATTGGAGGAGTTTAGCATTTAATTTATTAGTTATTTCAGATGGGGTGATGGGGTGATGGGGTGATGGGGAAGACAAGATTTTTTACTAATAGCTAAAAACTAATGACTCATAACTCATGACTATTATGAAATGGTTATCAATAATAGGTATTGGTGAAGATGGAATTGATGGTTTAAGTAAAATCGCTGTTTCTGTTCTTAACCAAGCTCAAATTATCTTTGGTGGAGAACGTCATTTAACAATGTTATCCCCGGAAGATACGAGAGAAAAAATTAGCTGGCAATCTCCTTTTCAAAGTTCTATTCAAGAAATCATTAACCTTCGTCATCAAGGAAAATTAGTTTGCATTTTAGCCAGTGGTGATCCTATGTTTTATGGTGTAGGTGTAACTATTATTAAGCATATTCCTATTAATGAAATAACCATTATTCCCTCACCTTCAGCTTTTAGTTTAGCCTGTTCTCGGTTAGGTTGGAATTTTTTAGAAGTGGAAACTTTAAGTTTATGTGGCCGTCCAGTTTCTATTTTACAAACTTATCTTTATCCAGGGGCAAAATTACTAATTTTAAGTGCAAATCAAGAGACACCAAAAATCGTTGCAGAAAGATTAACTCAGGATGGTTATGGTAATAGTAAAATCACCGTTTTAGAAAAAATGGGTGGTATGAATGAACGGATTTTAACGGATGTAGCTCAAAATTTGAATATTCAGGAAATAGCAGCTTTGAATACTATTGCTGTAGAATGTGTAGCCGATTTAGAAATAGTTCGTTTCTCCAGATTTCCTGGTTTACCTGATAGTGCATTTCACCATGATGGACAATTAACAAAAAGAGAAGTCAGAGCAGCAACATTATCGGCCTTAGCACCTTGTCCGGGAGAATTACTCTGGGATATTGGTGCAGGTTGTGGTTCAATTGCTATAGAATGGATGCGAAGTCATGTCCGATGTCGAGCGATCGCTATTGAAAAAAACCATAAAAGAATCAATTATATTAATGATAATGCTGCTGTTTTAGGTACTCCTAACTTACAAGTTATAATTGGTAAATCAACAGAAGTTATCCACAATTTACCTACTCCTGATGCTATCTTTATTGGGGGTGGGGTGACAGCACCAGGACTTTTTGAACAATGCTGGAATGTTTTAAAAATTGGAGGGAGAATGGTGGCTAATGTTGTGACTTTAGAAGGAGAACAAATATTATTTAATTGGTATGAACAAGTAGGGGGAAACTTTAGTAGAATTTCTATTCAACGTGCAGAACCAATTGGTAAATTTCTAGGTTGGAAAGGAATGTCTCAAATAACTCAATGGGTGGGTTATAAAAAATAAGTAGGTGTTACGAAAAAAGTGTTTCTGTGGAAGCTAGAAGATAGAAGTCAGGAGTTAGGAAGAGAGTTATGATTTACGCATAAGTTATGGAATAATGAACCAAGTTAGGGAAGTTTTCTGTAAGTATAAGTAGTTGGAAAAACCATGTATGGAATAAATTCTAAATTCTAAATTCTAAATTCTAAAAAATGTCTAACTCAATTAAAGCATCAACCATAGGATTAGAAATTATTAACAAATCCCGTCAACGTTTAGGATGGACGAAAACCAGTACAGCACGTTGGTGGCAAGATGCTCATACTTCTAGAGCAACTTTAAGACGTTTTTGGCAAGGCGATCGCATTCAAAAAGAAATTTTTATCGCTATCTGTGCAGCGGTAGGAGTTAAGAATTGGCAAGATATTGCTGACATTCCAGAAACAAATGATATTAATATTAATCCTTTTCCTATTTATTTAGATTACCATGAAGCTCCTAACTTAGAAAGTTTTTATGGCAGAGATCAAGAATTAGAGATATTGACAAAATGGATTAAGAATAGCTATAAATTAATCAATATTTATGGCATAGGTGGAATTGGGAAAACCTCTCTAGTTTTAGCTCTTTTAGATAAGATTCAAGATGAATTCAAGTTTGTGTTATGGAAAAAATTTCCTGCTGCTGGATCAACACTTGATTTTTTAAATAACTTACTCAAATCATTTAAAATTGAAAATAATCAAATTGCCAATACAGAGAGTTTGCAAATAGCCACTCTTCAAGTCATAGAATTTTTACGTCAATATCCTTGTTTAATAGTTTTAGATGGAATAGACAAAAATATTGATAATTCAGAGTTTAGTAATTTTCTCTATGAATTGAGTTTATCTAATCATCAAAGTATAATCATAATTACAAGTAGAAGCAAACAAAATTTTTCAGAAATTAATACAAAAATAGCTGCTAACTTAAAACTGACTGGGTTATCAAACAATGCAGCTTTAGAATTATTAAAATCTCAAGGACTAAATACTCAAGAATTAGGTTTATTAGCACTGATTAAACTTTACCGAGGCAACCCTCTCGGTTTGAAACTAGTTATCCCATTTATAGAATCTGTTTTTGCAGGTAATACTGCTGCATTTATTAATGAAAATACATTCATTATTGGCGATCGCCTAGCCAATATCATTAGACAACAACTGGAGCAATTATCACAATTAGAAATAGATATTATATATTGGTTAGCAATTTGGCAAGAACCGATTTCTTTTGTCCGTTTGCAAACTCATCTGATCACATTTGTTGATCCAGCAAAAGTTTTATCCATAATTGTAGAACCCACATTCCGCACTTCAAAAAGTAGTATATTAAAACTACATAAGGAAGAAATGAAAACTTATAGTGTGAACAATAGCGACTCAAAAATATAAACATGAAAACTGAAGCTCTTATTGGTGATATGAAAGCATGGCAACAAAAATATTGAATTGAATGTGTGCAACCAGTTATGAAAAATAACCGATAAAATAGTAAAACCCAAGATAAAAACTAAGATAATAAATAATATTTTTGACAAGCATTAGGTAGGAATTGCAAGA
>JAAHFX010000005.1 GCA_010672785.1 Sphaerospermopsis sp. SIO1G1 | reverse complement strand
TTGATCATTAATAGTATATTCTTGACTGATGATAGTTGACTAATAAATTATGAATATTAATCTAGTAAAAATTGCCGAAAGTCCCGCCCCTATAAGGGTGGGCTGTTTTATTATTTGTTTACTATTATTATGGTTTCCTTTAGCATTACCCATATATTTGTTGGTATCTGATTCTAATTTAGCAAGTATTTTAACAATGCTGCTTCTTTATTTAGGGTTTATTTTATTAATTAAACTATGGGCTAAAAAAGTTTACCAACAAACACATATTTTCAATGATTATGGTTTAGAATTTTCTCGACTTAATAGCGTAGATGCTATTCAAGGTTTAGCAATTGGATTAATTAGTATTTTAATTGTCTTTGGTATCCAAAATTTACTAGGGTGGTTAGTTTGGCAAACATCTGAAGTTTTTTTATCAAAAGTAATTTTAGAAGGATTAATAGTAAGTTTTGGTGTTGGTTTTGCAGAAGAATTATTATTTCGAGGTTGGTTACTAGATGAATTAGAAAGAGATTACAGTTTAAATTGGGCAGCTTGGATTAATGCCATTTTATTTGCAATTGCCCATTTCATTAAACCATTAGAGGCAATTATTCAGACATCACCTCAATTTCCAGCCTTGGTATTATTAGGGTTAACGCAAGTATGGGGAAAGCATAGTCAAAAAGGACGTTTAGGCTTACCAATTGGGTTACATAGTGGTTTAGTTTGGGGTTATTATATTATTAACGTAGGAGAATTAATAGAATATTCCGGTGTAGTTCCTGACTGGGTAACTGGTATAAATAATAATCCTCTACAGGGCATAATGGGAGTTTTATTTATGGGTGGACTTGCTTGGTGGATGAATACAAAGAATTCATAATGATTATTTTGTGCTTTATTATCCGGTATTAATCATGAAATATTTTGCAATTATAGTAGTTTTAATTTTGTCTTTTTCCTGGACATTTCCAGCCTCAGCAATGGTGTGTAGAAAATATAAAGATCAGGAAATTTGTATTTTGAGTATTAAAAGGAGTGCCAAAAAATATTGGGAATATAGAGCTAGTGTCAGCATTAATGGTGTAAAAACACCTGTAGAAATATATAATTGTCGCGGCAAATTTAAAGTTAATCAAGATAGAACCATCAGTCAATTTAAAGAGAATAGCGCAGGGGAGGTTATTTGTAGCTTTTTTGATAAATAGACATCTGGTGAAAAAGAATGTAGAGACGTTGCATGCAACGTCTCTACAAGGGTTTCATGTCACGCAAATTTAATTTTCACCAGATGTCTAATAGGGTTTGCTGAATAAACATGAAAACTTTACAAGAAGAGGATTTTAGACGATTTGAAATTGAAAAAGTGCAAGTTTTTAGGTATTAGTCACTCGAAAACCGTGCATTTAAATTGGATTCAAAGGGAAAATTTTTCCTATCCAACTCTTGAAACTGTCACCCTTCGGGTTCGCCACTTGCTTTATGCCGGGGAACCCTTCCACCGCAGTGGCTCACCTGTCACCTGTCACCTGTCTTCACGACAAGACTTTTTCAGCAAGCCCTAATTATTAGCGTAGTCGTTAATAACTTTAGCTAAATCAGGTACAGCCTCTTCCACGTGCTTTTTCACTGAACCACGCAATTTACTGTAAACACTTTTAATAGTGGAGTTACTACTTTTTTGAGTTCGCACATCAGTTACAGTTAAAATTGCATCTGCTGTACGAGAACTATTATTAGTTAGATAACCGACAGGATCTTCTGTTTGTAAACCCTCTTCCCACATAGGTTCAAGAGCAGCAAAAGATTCAGGTAAAAGACGATCAATTGCACCAGCACAGTAACCAGGGCTAATTCCCTTAATAGCAGCATAACCAGTCTTGATTGCCACTCCTGAAATACCACCCATAGAAGCAACTCGTAAATCTAGTAATTTTGTGAGATCAGCTACGAGTTTCTGTCTTTTATTTTGCTCTACTAAACCGTCAATTAGTGCCATGTGAATTTTCCTTGTTACCAAAATTTTGAGTTGAGATTCAAACCTGTCTAGCTAAAAAAAATGTTAATAAAATTCAAAGTTTGAGAGTTTAAATTTACTAAATCAATTAGAAAACTTTAATTTGATTATATCAGTTATTTTGAATTCGTCCACAGTTGGATAAAATCTAGACTAAATTATGTCAAATACTGTAATTTATACGAATTATAAATACAAATTGTTTTGATTTAGGGTTTGCAGCAAAAAGTTATTTTGTGAGATATGGAAGTCAGAATTTTAGGAGGAAAGTTAACACTTACAGCAGTTTCTGGCTGCTCAAAGAAGTGCAAGTTTTTTCAGACTTTAGAAGCTATAACCCTACACCTACTGTCTTTTTCACGAGCCTCAAATCTTTGATTGATAAAAGTTATGGATTCATTCAACAAACCCTAATTACTGATTAAATTAAGATTCCCAATCACCAATCACTTTTTGCTGCAACTCCTATTTATTTCTTGTTTTTGTATTAAAAACCTGCCACATGACGAACCCAGCTATCCCCAAATAGGCAAAGACAGTCAGCCATTCTTGGGTGCGACTAAAAGTATCATTCATAATATGTTGATAAAAATCGTGTTTTATGATTGGTGAGTCAGTTAGAGTGTAGGTTTATTTAAAAGTATATTCATCTCTAACTTAAATTTTTCAGGAAAATTATTGAGAAATACTTCCCTTGATTGTACCTACTAAACAAGTTCTTTCTAAATCTACCCCGTTAAAGTTGGCAAATTCTAAGTCTGCACAGAGTAAATTCGCATCGTTTAAACTTGCTCCTACTAAATTTGCTGCCCTTAAATCGGCTTCTTCTAAATTCGCTTCGTTTAATAAAGCTCCTCGTAAATCAGCACGACTCAAGTCTGCACCTTTGAGATTTGCCCCAGAAAGATTTGCACCACGTAAGTCACTACCTCGAAAATCAACATTTTGCAAGTTGACACTCATCAAGTTAGCTCCACTCAAAAAAGCACCTGCTAAAGAACTATTCTTGAGGTTAGCACTCATTAAATTTGCCCCTCTGAGATTACTACCTCTGAGATCGGCATCAGTTAAGTCTGCTTGCATGAGATTTGCGCCCATTAGGTTGGCGCGCAAGTCTGTTGATTGCAAGTTTGCACCCATTAAGTTTGCACCTTCTAGATGTGCGCCTTCGAGTTTAGATCCTGAAAAATCTGTACCTACTAAGGTTGCACCAGCTAAATTAATGCGGCTCAAATCCAGTTGGGAGAGATTCTCATCTTCTAAATCTGCACCAGAAAGTTGTTTATTTTCACCTGTTTTAATGGCTTCTATGTTCATAAAGTGTTTGTTTTAAAGGTTGTTGTTATATTTTAGTTTGTAACTGTTGAGTTCTGTTTTCTGGGACTACTATCCCAACGGGAATCAAGTAACCAGATACTACGGTTAATTTTAGTTGCCATCATAGGTAAATCTAGACCTTGTTGTAAACCCATAACTAACAATGTGAGAGTATCTACTAGTTTGGGATCGAAGCGTGTAGATTGTTCGGTTCTACATTCTTCTAAAGCTTGGGTAAAAATTTCTTCTTGAGTTTTACCAGTAGATTTGAGTTGGTTTACTTGGCGTTGAAATTCTGCAACCAGAGCTAAAATTCTGGATTCTAAGGGGATTTCATCACCGACTAAACCTGCGGGTTCACCTGTACCATTCCACCATTCTGTTTGATGGGTGATGATTTGAGCTACCGCTCTTAATCGTGGCATTGTTCTCAAAACTTGTGCACCGGGAACAAGGGGGCAAGTTAATGGACAATTGGGGGCATCTTCTTGATAGTTTTTAGGTTGGGGTGAAAGTACACTTTCAGCCCTTTGGAGTGGATCTATACGATGTAATAAGCTTGCCAATCGTAATCTTTTAATTTGCCATGCTGGTAAATCTAATATTTGTGCCATAGTTTCTGATAGGGCAACAACTTCTGTAGCAGCCATTGGGTTGTTGATATCCCCTAAATCCATAATTTGTGCCATTCTCAAAAAGGCTTGAATTTCATTGGAAACTAGGTTGCGGTCTAAAATTTGTTGTTCTATTTTAGTAGAAATTGCTAGATTTTCCTGGCCAGCTTGTAGGTAGTCAACGACACGAGTCACTACTTTTTCTAAATCAAAGAAAGATTTACTTACTGGAGAAATAGCTTGGAGATTACTTGTCAGTTTTTGGGCTAGTTCTGGATCATAGGTTTGGATATGAGCGATCGCCAATTCTGCGGTTTCTCTTACCAGTTCTGGTTCAAATGTCCAAAAACCATAAAATTTACGTTCGACATCGGAATTCGGTAGACTACCAATACCATAATCAGCCTCAGATAATTCTTGACAGATTACCATTGCTGTATATTCGGGTGACACAATAATTAAATGCCATTCTTGAGCAACTGGATCATCACTCTGCAAACCCACTACATTGACATTAGATAATTGACTGGTGGTATGTTCTACAAAACCAGCATCAGCGGCGGCCATAATTACAACTTCACGGCTTGTTGCAGCAATGTCTGCATATCTGTCAGCTTCTTGCAAATACCATTTACCTTGTTGAAAAGCTGTAATTACTAAAGGTTGATCATCAGTTTCTAAGATGTGATCTTCTAAGGCATGGCACAAAGCAATTAAAGTATTTTTGTAGTACACTCCAAAGTTAATTGGTCTGGTACTTTGGATATGCGCTGCTTGTAGTTGTTGTAGAATTGAACCTTGTAACATAAGAATTTATTGGTGATTGATGACTGGGGATTGATGACTGGGGATTGATGACTGGGGATTGGTGACTGGGGATTGGTGATTGGTAAAAATCCATCACCCCATCACCCCAACTCCCCAACTCCTCATCACTAACTTAGTTAACGCCTGCTAACTGTTTCTCTGGTTTTTCAATCGGTGCGGTAAGTGCTGTTTCTAAATCAACACAACCCAATCTTGCTTCTAAGATTTTCATTACTTCTCTACCGAAGTCGTTGGGGTTTTGTCGCCAAGCTTGTAAACAGACTTCCCCAAAAAAAGATCCTAGTGGTTCAGGATTCCAAAGTAGTTTTTTTGCTGTCCAAGGCATTAAACTCATAGGATTATAACCTGGTTTGAGGATACCTTCTTTAAAAGCGTATTCTTCTAAGTGTGTATGGGGTTGAAGTCCGATAAAGAAGATAGCAGGTTCAACTTTATCTACACCAAAGATTTTTTCCAGTTCGCGATGATAAGCGATGGTTTGACGAATGGTTTCTGGACGCTCATCAATGACGTTAAATGAATAATTTACAGAAACCATATCATTAAAGCCTGCTGCTTTTAAATCACGACAGTTTTGTAAAACTGTCCGCAGGTTGTAACCCATTCGCATTTTCCTCACAAGTTCTTGCGAACCGCTAGTAATGCCAATCTCAAAATAGTTCATCCCAGTTTTAGCCATCAACTCACACAGTTCTGGTGTTAAGTTGTCTGCTCTAATATATGCAGCCCAGTTAATATCATTCATGCCAGAATCAACTATTTTTTGTAATAGTTCTATGGCATCATCCATATATTTACGGGCGGGAATAAATTGAGCATCGGTAAACCAGAAGTTTCTCACACCGCGATTATATAGTTGGCGCATCTCTGCCACAACTTCATCGGCTGGATTAATTCGGACTTGCTTTCCTTCTACAACGGTATAAACACAATAACAGCAGTTATGGGGGCAACCACGTTTTGTTTGCACTCCGATATAGAAGTCTTTATCTTGCAGGTAGTAATTAATTTCCGGCCAGATGGTTTCTATATAGTTATAGTTACAAGCAGTTTTTTCTAGGGGTGTGGGTTGTTCGTGGATCAGACGTTGTCTGGGCTGGTTTTCTCCCGCTACATAACAACGTTCATCCCGAAATTCTTGCCCACTCAGATATTTTGTTAGCAGGGTTTCACCTTCACCTACAGAAATAATTGTTCCGGAAGGTAGGCTTTTTCCTAACTGTTCATAAAATACGCTGACTGCACCACCACCAACTACTGCACGGGCTTGGTTATGGTATTTTTGAGCGCGTTTTAAGCCACGTTTAATTAATCCCAAGTTACGCCATAATTCTACATAGTAAGCGATGAAGATTCGTAAACCGCCTAATGCACCCCGCAATTTAATTAAAGGGTTTTTAGCATAATAAAATTCAAAGGCGTTTTGTAGAGGATTACCTCCTCGGCCTCCCACTGGTGCATAGATTTGAATATCCCGCCAGGAGAAGATTAGGAGTGTAGGTTTAAATTCATCAATACAAGTATCTAAGGCACTGCTGTAGTCTAAAGGTGGAACTGTTCCCAAGTCAAAGATTTTTTGTTCAATGTTAGGAAACAGTTTGTGGACATGATCACTCAGATAAACAACCCCAATAGGAAAGATGGGGTTACAAGGAAGGCGAACGTAAAGGATTCGATGTTCCATCATGGTTGTTTCGATTGCCATCTTGCCAATTTCTAGGGGATTTGTGGGCTTAATCTTAATTTACCAACATTTACCCAGAAATTGGGTCTAAAACCCTTTCCTTTATTCAGTTATCAGTTATCAGTTATCAGTTGTCAGTTAGCAGTTATCAGTTAGCAGTTGGCAGTTATCAGTCACCAGTCACCAGTCACCAATCACCAGTCACCTCAAAGGAAAGAAGTCTAAGCGATAACGGTATAGTGCAACAGGCTGAGAACCTGCGGTAAAATAATTGGGATCTTGGGGAGAAAGATAAACAGCAGTTACTTGATCTGCTGATATTGTTAGAGATATTTTTGGGGATGTTTTTGGTTGGGATGTAGGAAGCAACGCATAAGCCGTAGTAGATTCTACAGTGTTGAAATAAGCGCGAGAACCACCTTTAAAATATTGCTGGAAAACTTCTGCGGTAATAAATTTACCATCCGGTGTATTTTCAGTTATACGTGCAGTAACGGAAGAAACTAATTGACGTTCACCCTGGAAAAAAGTAATTTGACGGTTGGGAGATTTGGGATCTGGTTTCACAGCTAATACTGCTTCTTTTCCTAAATAAGCTCTGGATAAGTTCAAACTATTAAATACTCGATCTGCTACTAATATTTTTGAGTTGTTTTTTTGTTGATTGGTAATTTTTAAGCCAGAATTTTGAGGTTCAATTTTTATGAATCTCACTAAAAAATTTATGGGTTTATTTAATTGTTGACGGTTTCCTTCAAACCCCGGTGTTACTATGTCTGGTGCTAGGGGTGCAGCTAAGTCAATTAATGTACTTTCGACTTGCCATGTTCCTTCCATCCAATCGGGATAAATGAGGTCTCCTGCGGCTGTTTTAACTGATGTTAATTTTTCCCATTGTGCAAAGTTTGCTAGTTTTTCTGATAATTCGCCAGCGTGAACGTTGCTGGTAGGATATATAAATAATAATATCAATAAAATACTCAAGATTATTTTTAAAAACATAGTTAGAAAACTTTTTATCAGTTACCTTTGGTAATTCGTAATTCGTAATGCTCCCTTCGGGAGAGCAACGCTTACGTAATTCGTAATTACTAATTAAATTAAGATTCCCACTCCCCCACTCTTCCCCTCTCCCACTCTTCCCCTCTCCAATCACCAATCACCAATCACCAAGTTACTACTTTTCGTGTTGTTCGTAAGCAGCTACAATTCTTTGTACTAAGGGATGACGTACAACATCTTTTTGGTTAAATTCACAAAAAGCTATCCCTTCAACGTGTTTTAAGATTTTTACAGCCATTATTAGTCCTGACTGTTGGTGTATTGGTAAATCAGTTTGGGTGATGTCTCCAGTAATTACCATACGTGAGCCAAAACCTAAACGAGTTAGTACCATTTTCATTTGCGCCGCTGTGGTATTTTGTGCTTCATCAACAATAATAAAAGAGTTATTTAAGGTTCTTCCTCGCATATATGCCAAGGGAGCAACTTCAATAATTCCTCGTTCCATCAAATTTGGGACTTTTTCCGGGTCTATAAATTCATTAATGGCATCATAGAGAGGACGGAGATAGGGGTTAACTTTTTGTTGTAAGTCTCCTGGTAAAAATCCTAGTTTTTCTCCTGCTTCTACTGCTGGACGGGTTAAAATTAATCTTTCAAATTTATTAGATAGTAATTGTTGAACAGCAACAACTACCGCAAGATAGGTTTTACCTGTTCCTGCTGGCCCGATACCAAAGGTGAGATCGCATTTACGGAGAGATTCAATATATCTTTTTTGACGAAAAGTTTTAGCGCGAATTTCTTGAGAGCGACGGGTTTTAGCCAGAATATCTTGTTGTAAGTCTAGTAATTCACCTTCACGGTCGGTATCTAGAGCTTGACGGGCTGTTAAAATATCGGCTGTGGAGATATCGTTGCCTTTACTCCAGATTTTTTCTAGCGATCGCACTAACCGCGTTGCTAAATCAATTTGTTTTTCTGTACCAGTAATTAATAATTCTTGTCCCCGCAAAACTAAAGTAGCTCCAGTTTGTTGAGACAGAAATTTCAGATTTGCTTCCCCATATCCTGCTAGAGCGATCGCACTAGGAATATCAGGTAGCTGAATTGTAAAAGCACCTGCCATAGTTTTTAATAGATAGATAAATAGGGGTTGCTTAAAAAGTAATCTGTGGAGGTTAGGGAACAGGAAGGAGCAGGGAACAGTTTTAGACAGTTGGTAAGTTTAAATTTTCAAAACAAGTGCAAAGTTTTCAAACATTTATCCCCAAATATCTTGTACTTTTCTAAATTTCAATCACCTAAAATCTTGAATTTTTAATGTTTTCAGATTTATTCATCAAACCCTTAATAGGAGTTAGAAACTTTGTGTTTTCCTTTACAAAGAGGGATTGAGAAAATATGAGACAAATTTAATTGTCATATTTCTCAATCTTGCTCAGTTTAGGATTATTTATCCATACTGCTTACTTTTTGCTGATAATTAGCGTAAGCGAGGTTTAGCAATGGGTCTAGGGATGCTACTACTTCTATCTCTGGATCTTGGTGGGGGTATCCTTTCTTCCTGTTCTCCATCAAAAGACAGACTTTCACGACTTTGAGAATTACTGCCATAGATATCCAAGTATACTGTTTGTCCAGCTAATTCTGCGGCTGTGGCAATTACAGTCCTAATAGCTTGAATATTACGTCCCCACCGACCAAATACTTTTCCTTTGTCTGTAGGGTCGAAAGCAATACGAATCCAAGCCCGATTAAGGCTATAAGACATTTCGCAATCAACGCTGAGAGACTCAGGCGATTCTAAAAACGGCTGCACTAGAAACTTGACCAGACCCACATAATTAGGGCTGGTTTTTGATAATCTCATCTCCAAATTACGATGCGGGTTTTGCACTGACTTGTTCAAAAATATTAGCTTTTACGAGAATCCGACGCACGGTATCAGTTGGTTGAGCGCCTTGTTGTAGTCGCTTGACGATACGTTCTTCGTTTAATCGTACTTCGTCTGTTCTGGGGTTATAAAATCCTAGTTCTTCTAAGGGACGACCATCACGACGAGCTAGGTTATTAATAGCAATGATACGGTAGCTTGCTTCCCGCTTTTTACCAAATCGCTTCAAGCGCAGTTTGATCATTTTGAAAACTCGTTGTCCTGTTTTTGGGTAATAATTTTTTGACTGAAATGATAATTGTAGCACGCTTAGTGGAGAAAGGGAGATGGTTAGGTGGGGAGGTGGGGAGGTGGGGAGAAAATTCTTTCCCAGTCACCAGTCACCTTTAGTAATTCGTAATTCGTAATTCGTAATTCGTAATTCGTAATTCGTAATTAAGAAATTTACCCAATCACCAATCACCAGTCACCAATCACCAGTCACCAATCACCAATCACCAGTCACCAATCACTTAAAGTGTGCCAAAACCTTTTTTCTTTTTCTCTTTCTTTTTCTTTTTCACAGGTGTACCGCCAGGATAACCACGCCAACCAGGTGCAGTACGACGATTTCCACCTGCGGCTAGGGGGTTGCCCATACCTCCCATTCCTGGCATTCCAGGGAAGTTACCCTGTCCCATTTGCTGCATCATGGCTCGCATTTTTTGGAAGTCTGCTACCAATTTACTCACATCTGATTCTTTATAACCTGAACCAGAGGCTATACGTCGTCTGCGACTGGGAGAACTGGCTAATAATTCTGGATCTTTCCTTTCCTGTTTAGTCATGGAATTAATCATGGACTCACAGCGTTTTAGCTGAGTTTCTCCCTGTTTTAACTGGTCATCGGAGAGTTTACCCATGCCAGGAATTAATTTCATGATCCCACCCAATGAACCCATGTTTTTCATTAGGCGTAGCTGTTTCAGAAAGTCTGTAAAATCAAACTTTGCTGACAGCATTTTCTCCTGCATTTTTTCGGCATCAGCGATGTCAATTTCTTCTTGGGCTTTTTCTACTAAGGTGAGAACGTCACCCATGCCCAAGATGCGGGAGGCCATACGATCAGGGTAGAAGGGTTGCAGTGCCTCAACTTTTTCACCCACACCAATAAATTTAATCGGTGCGCCAGAAATTTGTCGTACTGATAAGGCTGCTCCACCCCGGCTATCACCGTCCATTTTAGTGAGGATTGCCCCAGTAATACCTATTTGCTCATGAAAGGTATGGGTGAGGCTAGCTGCTTCTTGACCTGTCATTGCATCCACAACTAACAGGGTTTCATCTGGTTCAATGGTTGACTTGATGTTGGCTAATTCTGCCATCATATCTTGGTCAATTTGTAATCGCCCCGCAGTATCCACGATTACTGTATTGATTCCTTCTGCTTTGGCCTGTTCTACCCCTTGACGGGCAATTTCTACAGGATCAGCATCTCTACCCATTTCAAATACGGGTATGTCAATTTGTTTACCTAAAGTTATTAACTGATCAATCGCCGCGGGACGATATACGTCTGTCGCTACTAATAAACAATTACGGTCTAATTTGCGTAGGTGTAGGGCTAATTTAGCGGTGGCGGTGGTTTTACCAGTACCCTGTAAACCTGCCATCAAGACAACTGTGGTTTTTCCTTCTACTTCTGCTAGGGGTACATTTTCTTCCCCCATCACCTGTACTAATTCATCATGGACAATTTTAATAAACTGTTGGTCAGGGCGCACGCCAGCTATTACATCTGCTCCCTGGGCTTTGGTTTCGACTTCTGAAATAAAATTTTTAACTACCTGGAGGTTAACATCAGCCTCCAATAACGCCCGACGCACTTCTCGCAATGCGTCTTGAATATTAGAGTCAGAGATTTTATCCTGTCCCCGCAGTTTTTTCCAGGCAGATTCTAAACGGTCAGATAGTGCATCAAACATAATTGAGTTAAAACGTAAGTTAGCCAGTGAGATTTTTCGGTAATGTTGGAACGTGCTATATTACCAGCTTAATATTTTTTATCTGGGAAAAAATAGTTTTTAGGATTAACTAGTCGGTAATCTAGGGTGATTGGTTATTTTTATCTCTGTTAAGTAGTGGTGCAAAATAAATTTCATATTTAGCAGAGGGAACAGTAAACAGTGAACAGTGAACAGTAAACAGTGAACAGGGAACAGTGAACAGTAAACAGGGAACAGGGAACAGGGAACAGGGAACAGTGAACAGTAAACAGGGAACAGGGAACAGTAAACAGGGAACAGGGAACAGGGAATAGGGAAGAGTTACGGATATTTTTGTTTGTTCCGAAAATGTTAAATTAATTTTGCTTAGGTACTTAATCTTGTGTATCAAACTTTTTGTTTATAACAGGACTTACGCAATATCCACGACAAACACTGTCATTGTGACGAAAGCAAGCAATCTCAAACCCCGACGTTTCATGAAAATGTGTAAGTCCTATAAATATGAAAACATTGCCGGCAAAGGATTTTAGGCGATTTGAAATTTTAAAAGTGCGATATACAGAGTTTTCCGGTGTTATGAGATACATTATTGGCAGGCAAGATACCCACCCCACACAGGATACCTACCCCACAATAGTTTCATGATTATGATTTGTACCTCATAGCAACGAAATCTGCTGTATTTGAGGATCAGTGCTTGAAAACCTTACACTTTCGATGAAAATTCTTTTCTTACCAATACGCTAAAACTGTTCACTGTTTACTGTTCACTGTTTACTGTTCCCTGTTCCCTGTTCCCTAATCTTTACAGATAACTTTTTGTGACAAACTCTAAGTAGAGAAACACAAAAACAGAATGGAGCATCAACAGACACTCCATCAGCGACACTAAAAAATTAGTAATTATTCAAATTGATACCAGCTTCTTTTGCCATCGCCTCGATACCTTTGTTGTCGAGGGTTTTAATAGCTTTAGTGGAAAGTTTTAGTTTCACCCAACGATTACCACCAGGCCACCAAATGCGTTTATTTTGTAGGTTAGCGTGTTGTAGACGCTTGGTACGACGGTGGGAGTGGGAAATGGACATGGCATTATTAGCTTTTTTACCAGTCAATTGACAACGACGAGACATTTATATTCTCCGAATAGCTATTTGAGTACAACCTTTCCATTCTAAACTATGAATAAACAACGCCTCAGAAAACTATTAATTGGGGATTTAACTTGGCAGAGAATGCTAGTATCTTTAGTATTTATCTATACTTTTTTTGCAGTATATGTCTATTTCCGAGCAGATAGCATGATTTTTTTGCCTCCAAAATCTAGCTATCAAGATACAAAAGAGATTATTAAGCTTGAAACTAAAGACAATCAGCTAATTTCTGCGATTTATCTGCAAAATACTTCTGCTAAATATACAATCATGTATATCCACGGCAATGCTGAAGATTTGGGACGTATTCGCCCCACTTTAGTAAAATTAAGGGGTTTAGGTTTCAATGTTTTCGCTTATGACTACCGTGGTTACGGAACAAGTCAAGGAAAACCTTCGGAAACTTCAGCTTATGAAGATGTGGATACTGCCTACAATTATCTGACCCAAAATTTAAACATTAAACCGGAAAAAATCATAGTGTTTGGCCGTTCTGTGGGTGGTGGTTCAGCGGTAGACTTAGCTGCAAGGAAACCTGTGGGGGGTTTAGTGTTGGAAAGTGCCTTTACCTCAGCTTTTCGGGTGGTTGTTCCTATCAGAATTTTACCTTTTGATAAATTCAATAATCTTAGTAAAATTGCTAAAGTGAAATGTCCTGTATTAGTGATGCACGGTAAACAAGATGAAATTGTCCCATTCAAACATGGTAAAGAATTGTTTGCTGCTGTCAAATCACCTAAACTTTCGTTATGGGTAGACTCAGCAAAACATAATGATTTTGATTATGTGGCAGGAGAAAAATATGGTCAGACTTTACAGGAGTTTGTCAATTTAGTTTCACAATCATAAAATACGTCAAGATTCATGGTGTAACCCAGATGTCAAATGCAGGGATACCATGAAGGGTGATTCAGGAAGTATCTGAACACATGAATTTATAACAGTTGCAAACATAATACTAAAAAATAAATACTTCTCCCATCTCTTCCATCAATTCCTCTAACAGTGATTCCATGATTTCATCCTCATCATCCTGTAGACTTTCAGGGCCAGCTAGAAAGTCTTTAATTGTTATTTTTTTATCTTTAAAATCTTTGACAAAATCACGAACTTCTCTAATTATATTAATTTGTATATCTAAAGTTTTTAACATGAAATCAAAGGGTTTGAATCCTTGTTTTTCTGCTTTACGAAACTCTGCCACCATTGCTCCTTCTGGGGTGTTTTTAGCTAATCGTAATTCTGCTTTTAATTTATCATATTGATTTTGGAGAATTTCGTTTTGCTGTTCTAATTTTTTACATCGTTGGGATAGGTCATCTTCGCTGTTATTATCAATATTATCCCCTACTTCATGTTTACGTTCAATTTCTAGTAGTCTAGCTAAATCACCTTCTTGATAAGCTTTGTTGATTTCTTTCATGATTTCTGTATGAGATTTATGGGTTTCATTATCTCTGACTTTATCGGGATGAAAGATTTCTGCAAGTTTTAAAAATGTTTGTCTAATTTTTTTAGAGTCTTCTGTTCTTGGTGCGGATGGGGTTTCTGATTCATTATCTACGTGCCAATATTCATAATGCTTTTGATTGTGATCTTGATTACTTGGTTCTGAATTTTCAAATAATTCATCTAACTCTGAATCATCATCTTCTTCACTAGAAGATTTGGGACTAATAATCCCTTCCATTTGCAAACTCATGTACAGAGATTGTATTTTCTTGCTAGTAGTTTTACCAAATTTTCTAGTTTTAAATATTTCGTCAAATAGATGATGAATTTCTTGATCTAATGCTGATCTTTTTTCAAGGCTAGGCTGCATTTTTTGAAACATTTCCGTAGCCAAAGACCGCATTTTTTCTACAAAGTTATTTAACTCTGTACGTTTCTTTTTAATCTTTTTAAGTAATGATTGATGATCTTTTTCCAAAGATTTTAAATGTATATGTAGGTCTGAGAGTGCTAAGTGTGTTGTTGTGGGTTTTGGTGATGCAGACTTAGTTTTTTTAGGCATACTAATAGTTGGTAATTGGTGATTGGTGATTGGTAACTGGTGAACAGTGATAACTGATAACTGATAACTGATAACTGATAACTGATAACTAATAACTGATAACTGATAACTGATAACTGATAACTGATAACTGATAACTGATAACTGATAACTGATAACTGATAACTGATAACTGATAACTGATAACTAATAACTGATAACTGATAACTGATAACTGATAACTGATAACTGATAACTGATAACTGATAACTGATGATTATATTAATTGTTGTTGAGCAACCCAAGTACCATGAAAACCATAGGGTACTCGTTGAGGAATTATAACTCTGGCAACAGTTTCACTGGTAATATCTTGAGCATTGATGACTACTAATTCAGAGGTTTCAGTATTTTCATCATACACAAAGGTAATTAACCAACCATCATCTTCTGAAGCTGCATTTTCACGAGGGGCAAAAACAGGTTCACCTCCATATCTTCCCTGTCCAAATTCATGGGTTTGAGTTGTACCAAGATGAAAATTGTACTTGATTATTCCCGTAAATAAAGGTAAGGAATTTTCAGCTATTTTTCCTGTATAACCATACTGGGTTTTTCTGCCAGTGTAGTTTTCATTAATGCGGGGAAATTCTGAGGGTACAGTATCTAATGCTGTTTCTGTAACTATCCCTGTACGCAGGTTAAACTGCCAGCGATATAAAAAGGGAATATCCGCGTTGGTATCGGTTGATGAATTACTGTCTAATACAGTAGTGGAATTCATCCGACAAGCAATAAGTATTACTTCATCTCCTTCTTCGTAGGCGTTCATGGTATGAAAGATGTAGCAGGAGGGACTTTCAAACCATTGGATACTGCCATTATCTCCGTGACGGGGAACAATACCAAAACGACTAGGGCGATCGCTCTCAAACATTATCATTGGTTCTCCCCGCTGCATTCTTTCTGGGCTGATAGTTAGAGGCAGATCCATGAAAATTGTATAGTTTTTCGTGATGGCAAAATCGTGCATCATCACACCCATTGGTATTTCTATGGGTACTGTTCTTAAGATTTCACCTTCGGCAGAAACCACACCATATTGTAAGTATGGAGGTGTGAAAGAATAACTCAAAAACATCATTTCCCCAGTGATGGGATCTACTTTGGGGTGAGCAGTAAAAGAGGTGGTGAGTTGATTATTAAAAGTATATTCACCAATGGTTGCTAATTCAGGGAGTTGGATATTGTGGGGTGCGCCTCCTTCCCACAATGCTAAGAATTGCCCTGCGTGCCAAACTAGGGCTGTGTTGGCGGTGTTTTTTCCTGGCCCGTAGGGGTTGTCTATTTGTGGTGGTTCTAACAACCCAGTCCATACAGCTTTGCCGACTTCGTTTTCTATTTTCCAGCCTCTAGTGTAGACATAACGGTTGCGGTATGTGGCTTTACCATTATTAATTTCTACACCATGTAACATTCCATCACCATCAAACCAGTGATATTCACCGATGGGTGGGTGTTGGGGGTTTGGGCCATTACGAACAAATATTCCAGAGAGATCAGGGGGTAGTTCACCGATGATTTTTAGGTCTTGTGTGGTGATTTCTTGGTTAATGGGGGCAAAGTTGCCATCAAGAAAAGGGTTTGTTGTGGTTGAGATCATCATATATCTCCAAAAATGATCAACTTTCTATTGCAGGACTTACGTATAGATTAAACTGTTAAACCTTTAATTTGTTTCTATATTTAGGTCTTGCTGAGAAAGTGATTGGTGATTGGGAATAGGTAAAGAAATTTCACCCCCTCATCCCCTCATCCCCTCATCCCATCTGATTGGTGATTGGTGATTTGGTTTTAGATTGCTTCCTTTTGTTGCAATGACATTTAGGACTTACGCAGAAGTTACGAAAGAATGAACCACGAAGGACGCAAAGAACACGAAGATAGGAAGTTTGAGAGATATTTTGCGTAAGTTCTGACACTATTGGAAGTAGATTTTGCGTAAGTCCTGAGAGTTAATTTTTCCCACACCCTACACCCTGTATTAATTTACGCCTAATGGCAAACTTTGCTAACAGTAAAACCTAAATTCCTAATCTTTGATAAACCTGATCTAAATATCTCAGATGGTGCTGTGGATCAAAACAGGTTTCTATTTCTACTGCTGACAACTTTTGAGTGACACGGGGATCTTTGCTGATCAAGTCTCTAAAATTACCAGATGCTTGATTCCATGCTGTGTGGGCATTTTCTTGCACGATGGTATAGGCTTCTTCTCTGTTTACTCCCTTATCTACCAATGTCAACAATACTCTTTGACTGAAGACTACGCCACCATAACAATTCAGATTTCGTTCCATATTCTGGGGATAAACCAGCAGATTTGTCACCAAGTTGGTGATTTCTTTGAGCATGAAATGAGTTAAGATGCAAGCGTCTGGTAGTATGACTCGTTCGACAGAACTGTGAGAAATATCTCGCTCATGCCATAGAGCAACGTTTTCTAAAGCTGCTCCAGCATGACTTCTCACCAGTCTGGCCATTCCTGTTAGTCTTTCCGACTTGATGGGGTTACGTTTGTGGGGCATGGCACTAGAGCCTTTTTGACCTTTAGAAAAGTATTCTTCTACTTCTAAAACGTCGGTTTTTTGTAAGTTACGAATTTCTACGGCAAAGCGTTCTATGGATGCTGCTATGAGGCTTAATTGCTGTACAAAGTCTGCATGGCGATCGCGGGATATAACTTGAGTTGAAGCGGTATCTGGTTTGAGTCCTAATTTTTCACAGGCGATCGCCTCAACTCGGGGTTCGATATTAGCATAAGTTCCTACTGCACCGGATATTTTACCGACTGCAATGGTTTCCCGCAGAGTTTGTAGTCTTTGTTGATGTCTTAATACTTCGGCTAACCAACCTGCTAGTTTAAAACCAAAGGTAATGGGTTCAGCATGAATACCGTGCGATCGCCCAATCATCACTGTATAGCGGTGTTCTCTGGCTTTGTTCCGAATTGCTTGAATTAAGTCTTCTAATCGTTGTGACAAGATGTCTAAACTAGCCACTAATTGCAAGGCTAAAGCTGTATCCAGAACATCTGAACTGGTTAATCCCAGGTGAATATAACGTCCGGCATCACCCACATATTCATTGACGTTTGTCAAGAAAGCAATTACATCATGGCGAACTTCTGCCTCTATTTCCAAGACTCGTTGAGGATCAAAATTCGCTTTAGCTTTAATTTCTGCTACTGCTGAGGACGGAATATAACCCAATTCTGCTTGGGCTTCACAAACAGCTATTTCTACTTGCAGCCAAGTTTGTAGTTTATAGTTTTCATTCCACAGATTGCCCATTTCGGGCAAAGTATAACGATCAATCACATTCGGGCATATAATACAACTGTCATATTTTACAGGTTAATAGGCTTCTCTACTGAGGGTTGGCTGAAAAAAGTAAATAGATACAGTCATTTTGCTGATAATTTTGGATCACATTTCAGTGATCAGTTAGCAGTTAGCAGTTAGCAGTTGTCAGTTAGCAGTTAGCAGTGATCAGTTAGCAGTTAGCTGGATCAGGGGGCTTGAGGCGACAATTTTTTGGTAGTTTAGATATGTCATATATCACTTGTTATCTATCCTACGCACTCACTGCCTTTGAGTCAGCTTGTGGGTGTAAGTAGGTGATTAGTTCTTGCAGACCTTTGTGCAAATATCGAGTAACAGTCATAGAACTAGTACCAATTTGTTTGGCTGCGTCTTGACGAGTATAATTATTGACTAATACCAATTCAACAGCTTTTCGAGGTTTTTCATCTAACATATTCATTGCTCCTTGTAATTGTAATCTTTCTTCCTCTTGCTGTTGCTGCAAGATAGAACGAGGGCAAGGAATAATATCTGCCAAGGTTAACTGATTGTCACTAGAATTACATTGAAGTGCATCTAAACTTATAGCTTTACGGTTCTGAAATGCTAACTTACACTCTTGCCATTCATGAAGATGGATATTCAATTTAGTCGCAACTTCTGTATCTTTGACAGGACGATTCAAGGATAAAGTTAATTCTTGATAAATATTTTGACCCTTTTTATAAAGTTCTTGCCAACGTCTAGGGATTTTTAATAAAGTAGAGCGGTCACGCAAAAAGTGTAAAATCTCACCACGAATATAAGGTACGGCGAAAGAACTAAAAGCATATCCTTGATGGGGGTTAAACCGCTCAATTGCGCTGATTAAACCAAAATAGCCTACTTGCTCTAAGTCTTCGTAAGGTTCATCACATTGATAACTCAAATTAGAAGCTATCTTCCGCACCAACCCTTGATGGATTTTTACCAGTTGGTTACGCAGTTTAACGGAAGGATTTTTGTGGTAAGAGTGTAATAGTTTCATGCTATCACACTTAACAGCGGACTCACTTTTTGTCATAATTAATTCCTTGTTATAGTCATCCCTTTCCAGGACAGAGTCAGTATAATTTCTTTCTACTTGTAATTATTTTCCTCAGTCATTACCAAATCAGCTATGGTTATTTCACGGATTTTTAATTCAATTTTAACGCTTATTTACGTACAGATGATTAATAATTAATACAAAAGTCTGTTGGACAGGATAGGTTATGAGAGGTAGGAGGCAGGGGATTTTTTAGTAAATTAAATTTACAGTGCTTTCTGGTGTCATGAGGTATGTTATTGGCGGGCAAGATGCCCACCCCACTCAAGATGCCCACCCCACAAGAGTTTCATGATTATGATTTGTAATTCATCGCAACGAAATCTGCTGTATTTTGTTTGTACGAATAATTTTTTACGCATTTTAACGTTTCGTTAAAATTGGAAATTGCTTCCTTACGTCGCAATGATGGTATTTAAAGTAGGTTTTGCGTAAGTTTTGTACTTATTAAATGCACCGTTACCTATTCAACTATGTATCCTTGGTTCTGGATGCAAGGTTGATAAAATATCACTTTCTACTATTGCTAATTCATCGAGTCTTTGCATAACAACTTCCCGATCAAAATAGGTATCTGCTAACACCCAATATGTTCCAAAATGTCTTGCTTCTGATGCCATTAAACCACGATAAAATTTAGCTAATTCTGGTTCTGGACAGTTAGCAGCTAATAGTCCTAAACGTTCATGACTACGAGCTTCAATTAAGCCTGTTAATAATAAGTTATCTAAAAATTGTTCTGGTTCTTTTTTTCTGACTTGTGCTTTTAAACCTGCACCATAAGGAGGTGGTTGTAAGGGTGCAAGGGGAATGTTACGCCGTTCTAACCACTGGTTAACAAGTTCAAAATGTTCTAATTCTTCTCTAGCAATTGCTGTTAATTCCCTCACCATTTTCGTATTTGAGGGATAACGAAACATAAAATTTAATGCTACTCCTGCGGCTTTTCTTTCACAGTGAGAATGGTCTAGTAAGATAATATCTAAGTTAGCGATCGCCTGTTTTATCCAAGCATCACTGGTAGGTTGTTTTAAGGCATTAATTGTTGGTAAAGGTGAACTGAACACGATGTTAGTAATTGGTAATTATTGATGATTGGTAATTAATCAATCATAGCTTACCAGGCTAGAGGTTGACGATCTCGGAAGAAGTTACCTGTAGAACTACCATCAGGGAGAGTTGCTAACCAAATAATTGTATTTACACCTTGTTCTGGAGTTAGGGGTGCTGCTTTTCCTCCCATATCAGTTTTTACCCAACCTGGACATACAGAATTGACTAAAATATTATGCATTTGTAATTCATTTGCTAATATTCTTGTTAGGGCATTTAAAGCAGTTTTAGAAATACGATATCCAGGATACCCAGTTTCCATGTGAATTAGTTGTCCCATTCCAGAAGAAACATTGACAATACGTCCATATCTCTGTTTTTTCATTAAAGGAATTATGGCTTGTGTGACTCTTAAAGCACCATAAACATTTGTTTCTACTGTTTCTTTTAATGTGTCAATTTCTATATCAACAATGCTTTTTTCTCCATCTCTAGCATCTATCATGATGCCAGCATTATTAACTAAAACATCTAATTTCCCAAATTTATTTTCAATAAATTCTGCTAATTTTTGACAGCTTTCACCACTGCTAACATCTAGGGGATAAAAGCTAACTGTTAAGCCTTCATTTTTTAAGATTTCTACAGCTTTTTCACCTTTAAGTTCATCTCTACTAGTTAAAATGACATGATATCCTTTTTGTCCTAGTTGTCGAGATGTTTCAAATCCTAAACCACGATTTGCACCAGTTACAACAGCTATTTTTTGAGTGTTATTCATGGTGTTGTTTCCTCAGATTAATCTTGGGCTAATATTTCTATAACTGACGGTTCACTAAAGTTGCGCTTGCTTGATCAACAGGCATTAATATCACATCATTAATGTTAACATGATGGGGTCTAGTAGCACAGAAAAAAACAACGTCAGCGACATCATCAGCGGTTAATGCTTGTACTCCTTGATATACTTTTTTAGCTTTTTCTGTATCTCCATGAAAACGAATTTCACTAAATTCTGTTTCTACCATTCCCGGATCAACGGATGTGACACGTACAGGAGTTCCTAATAAATCTTGTTTTAATCCTTCAGAAATAGCTTTAACGGCAGCTTTTGTAGCACAATAAACGTTACCACCAGGATAGGTTTGATGTCCAGCGATAGAACCGATATTAATAATGTGACCATGACCACGTTTTACCATACCAGGAACAATGTAACGGGTAAGATATAATAGTCCTTTGATATTAGTATCTATCATTTCTTCCCAGTCCTGAAATTCACCTTCATAAAGTTTATCTAAACCGCGACTTAAGCCGGCGTTATTAATCAGAATATCAATTTCTGACCACTCTTCTGGTAAGCTATTGATAGCAGATTCTACAGCTTGGCGATCGCGGACATCTAGTTCTAATAAATGAACTTCTGCTCCGTACATTTTGTTTAATTCCCAGGCTTTTTGTTCTAACTTTTCTAAACGACGTGCGGCTAAAATTAGTCTAGGGTTTTCACGAGCGAAGAATTTTGCACAAGCTGCTCCAATACCACTACTTGCACCTGTTATTAATATGGTTTGTGTGTTGATAGCAATCATCTTAATTAATGTATTTGGCTTTAAGTAACTTATTCTCTCAATTGTACAGGAAAATTATGTGAATTTTACTTGATCCCCCATAAATAGGGGTAATAAAATGATGTATTTTTCAGTTTTGTATTTACAGCAATTTTTATTCATAAGAGTTACAAATCATCATCATTAGAATTTTATCAAGCGGGTATTTATCCCGCCAATTTTTTAACTCTTAATACCGAAAAGTGCTGTATCATATCTCTAGTAGAACTTAGGCAAAAGCTATAGAATAAACGAACCACTCCAGGTACGGAGAACACAGAGGAATAGAGTTTTGGAATATTTTTGTGTAAGTCCTATTATTATGCACGACTACTTATTCCAGTTTTTTACTAACTCCTTGACTAAAAAACCGATAATACAACCAGGTGCTAAATTCTTTGATAGGAAATAATAAATAAGTCAAGGGGTTAATAGTGACAATGATGTTTCTAAAATCCCGTTGAGCTAGAAATAAAATTCCCTGTGCAACTCGCTGTGGTGACATGACACCGTAGGGGTTTAGTTGACTTTTAAATGGTCCTAAAATCAATTTTCTAATTACACAATTTCCATCCAATCTTTTGAGGGTAACGATGTCACCTAAAGCTCGTTTGCTCAATTCATACAGAGGACTTAAAGCCGGTGAAACTTCTGCTTCAGATGTATTTACCCAAATTTCTTTCGTTGCTTTTGCTTGAGGGCCTGTAATGGTTGCGGAGAAAGTATCTATTAATTTTAAGGCTGAGAAGGTGTTAATTTGGTAAGATTTATTAATGGCATTTGATGTGCGATCGCCATAGACGTTTATACCATGATTGATAATCAAAATATCAACTTTTTGTAGTTTTTCTTTGAGTTGCAATTCATTACCTATATCCCAAGTAATTACTTTTAATCCTGTCTGCTCATCTATTTTGTTGGGGTTAGTTGTTAAAGCAATAACTTTGGCATTATACTTATTAATTAATTCTGTAGTTAATGCTTTACCTAAAGCTCCAGAAGCACCAGTTACAGCAATAGTTTTACCTTTTAAAGAAAGTCCTGTTCCTAAGATTTTATCCACAATAGAAAATACACCACTATAGTAAGCATTAACATCGTCAAAATGGTGTCGCCAATGGTATGTTCTGTTGACGAACCAAACAGAAGGAATTGTTTCCAAAGGTCCTGGTAAATGATTATAATCTGTGTCTATTGTACCTTGAAAATATCGCAAGGATGCTCCATATAAAAAGGTTAAGGAATAGACAACACCAAACAATAAACCCCAATGTTGAAAAATTAAGGCAATTATGGTTAATAAAACTACTAATATGACTGATTCAACGATGTCGTGATATAATTGGGATTCTATGTAAGCTTGCTGGGAAACTAAAGATAAGTCCCGACGATAAGCAGCATGATGTTTATTGTGCCATTTTGCCAGCCAAGTTACTTGATGACACAGAGCATGGTAGCTATCTCTGATGATTTCTGCAAGTAATAGGGATAAAATAGCCCAGACTATAAATTGTAAGCTGTTGTTTACTAAAACTCGATCTATTGGGAAAGTTTGAGCCAAAATCATCATTTTTTTGCTAAGACTATTTTTCTTAATTATTCTTCACAATAAGTAATTAGTGTAGTGGTTAATGAGTAAAAATTGTATTATTTTTATTCTTATGCAGGTTGTTTTATTGAAATGCCAGTCTAGTCAAGTCGTATTGAGTTGAGTCAAGACAATTATGATTTTAAATATATAAGTCAGGGAATTAATTATTATATATGTTATTATTTAGATATTTGACGGGCAAGATGCCCATCCCACAATATTTTATTATTCTTATTTGTACTTACTATGAATTAAATTTGCTGTAATTTTATAAGTCGCAGACAAGTTCACATATTATTTGAATGATAAATATTACATATTTTCAAAAACATCAAATTGAAAAACTTTGCCAAGCTCTCCAAAAAATATAAGTAGACAAAATAGCTAATAGACTTTTGAAGGCTAAACTTACTAATTTATCAGGTAATTTTGGTAGAAACCGGGTACTAAATTGTACTCCTAATAAACCACCAAACCCTAAAATTAAACCAGTTGACCATAAAACATTACCTGAATAAGCATGGCCAATGGTTGCAGAAATAGCGGTAATAACTATAACTCCTAAACTTGTTTGAATTGCTTTTTTAATCGTTTCATTTAACAAAATAATTTGTAGTGGAACCATGATCACACCACCACCAACTCCAAATAAACCTGCTAACAAACCACCAGTACCACCAGTTATAATTCTATGTTGAAATTTTTTGTTTTGATTAACATTATTACTTGTATTATCGGCGATTTCCTGATTTTCAATTTCTGCTTCTGCGGCTTTTTTCTTGGCAACTACCTGTTTACGCAGTTCTACTAAATAAATATTAGAAACTAATAATAACCCAAAGGTTGATAATAATATATATTCAGGAAAACTATTTGCTAATAATACACCAATTTGGGCTGTTAGTAAAGCTGGTAATCCCATTCCTAATACATTTTTTATATCTAGATAACCCATGCGCCAATTTTGAATGCTTCCAGCAGATGCAGTGATCACAATTGATAAACTGCTGGTAGCAATTGATTGAATTGATTCGTTACCTAAACTAATTAATAAAGGTACTAAAACTGTACCACCACCAATTCCTAAAAAACCAGCTAAAACACCAGCAAAAATTCCAGACAGTGCTAAGATTATTAATTCAATAGGAGTCATTATCAGTTATCAGTTATCAGTTTTCAGTTTTCAGTTTTCAGTTTTCAGTTTTCAGTTATCAGTTTTCAGTTTTCAGTTTTCAGTTATCAGTTATCAGTTTTCAGTTATCAGTTATCAGTTTTCAGTTATCAGTTTTCAGTTTTCAGTTTTCAGTTACTACTACGACTTAAAAATGCGATCGCCATAGCATCAAATCCATAACCGGGAGAAACTTGTTCAAATAGACAGTATTTTAAACCCATGACTTTACAACTATCGGCTAATCCTGCTAAACCTCCTGCTAAACTCATGACTGAAATTACAGTGTTTTCTATATAAATTTTAGCATAATGAGCAGCAATAGGATTAAAATCTACTGTTTTAATTTGATAACCTAAAGGTGTTTTTTCTACAATAATCCATAAAAATATATTTGTAGTGAGTTTATCCTAGATAATAGGTGATTTCAGTTATCATTTATCATTTATCAGGCGTAGGGTGCGTGATATGCGAAAATATTTGAATGTAGTCATCAAACTTGTAGCATCACGCACCAACCACCGATTGTGACACTTACGTAAGTCCTGATTATTGATCATTTATCAGTTATCAATACCTCTAGCTGAAGCAAGAAGTTTTAGACAACAATTGTTCGTAAATTTGAAAGAGATTTTTTTGTGTCGTAACTATGTGCAATGAATTCTACGTAGTTAACTATAGAGTGTGTTTTTTAAATTAATGAATTAATACAATACTAAACTAAATTCATTAATCAGGATAAATTTGCTCTTTATAAAGAATATAAAAATATATCAAAAGATATAAAAAGTTCTCCCGAAACAGATTAATTCAACTAGAAGAGATAGCAAAATCGCATAAATACCTTTAATCATTTCCCTAAAAGTTTTAGATAACGATGATTAACTAATGTGAATAATTTGTGATTCTTTTAATTAATAAGGAGAAAATTTTATGTATAATAATTTATTGCAAAAAACCAAAAACAAAATATTAAAAACTATTGATACTATACCCCATTTACAATATTACAATCAGCGTGCTTATCAGGCAGATGTAGAAAAATATCGTCCTCATCTCAACCAAATTTCCCATCATGATTTTGAAATTGTTAAACAAATAGAACAAGAGGGAATTTTTATTACTTCCTTACAAGATTTAGAAATTCCCAATAGTTTTGATTTTCTCCAAACTGCACAAAGTTTCATCCCCCAAATTGCTCAAATTCCTAGCACTAAAAATCAATTTGTTGTTCATGCTAGTTCTGAACAAATTATAGCTAAACCAATCCTTTTCCTATGGGGTTTAGAACAAAGATTAATCAATATTGTTGAGCATTTTTTAGGTTTACCTATAGCTTATCATGGTGTTTATGTTCGCCGAGATATTGCTACACAATTAGAAATTGGATCAAGATTATGGCATATAGATAAAGAAGCACGCAAGATTTTAAAAATAATTGTTTATTTACATGATGTTGATGAAAATAATGGAGCTTTTGAATATCTGAACCCAGAGTTAACTTTGGAAGTTGCTAAGTCTCTCAAATATAAAACTGGTTATGTTCGTGATCAAATTATGCAGGAAGTGATTTCTAATAGTTATTATCAACCTTGTGTGGGTAAAGCAGGTACAGTAATTTTTGCTGCTACCCATAATATTTTTCATCGTGGTAAAATACCAGTTAATAGAGATAGATATAGTGTATTTTTTGACTATACACCAAGATTTAAAAAACATTCATTTTATGGTAACTCATATTTAAAAAATGAGAATTTAGCTTCACTAGTAACTAATCTTTCTAAATATCAAAAAGATTGTTTATCTTAATAAATCAGGGATATCAAAAATATATTTTTTTAACCTTTAGCCATAATTACGGCAAATAAAGGTATGAATAAAAAACTAAATAATTCAGCCTTTATCAACCACTGTAGAAGTTTGACTTTTCCTAATTCTAACTGAGGTGGTTGATTTCTCTGTAAGTCTTTTAACCAATTTAGAAAAGAAACTGTTGGATAAATAGAAACCAAACCCACTAATAAAAAAAATGCCACTTTAACATAGAAGAAAGGGTTATGTAAATAGTAGCTTGTACCTTGACCAAAATAAATAATTCTCAAGATACCTGTAACTAAAACCGTAATTGCTGCGATACCATATACAGCATCAGCAATGACTATTTTCCAAGCATCTTGTAAATTTAATTCTACTTTTAAAGTAAACGCTTCTATAGCTAAAGCTGCAAAGCATAACATGAAGCTTAAATAATGAAAATATTCAATAATAATAGCTGTAGGCATAGTTTGCTAATTTGTCACTCTTTAGGTTAAATTAGCACTAGGATAAATATGAAAAAGTGTTTGAATTTTCAACTGAATGAACCACGAAGGACGCAAAGAACACGAAGTTAAGAACAAAGTAGAGGTGTTTTGGCGGTTGATTCTGTGTTTTTGCAAAGTTAGTATTTTCCTAAGTTAGAAGACTTAGGAGAAGCTTGATTGGATTTTTCTAATGTGTTTGACTTAGTTATTTGAACAATTAAAAGGCGACACCCGGATTCGAACCGGGGGATAAAGGTTTTGCAGACCTCTGCCTTACCACTTGGCTATGTCGCCTTACCCACGATTATCTATATTATCATAGTTTTTTGTGAATTACACAATTTGGGAAAAAATTTTTGTTGGAGATGGGATATTGGGAGTTGGGCAAAATCTGTATCTCCTGTTTCACCAATTTCCCTTCCTATTTCATCCCACCTAGGATGATTTTACCTCATCAGCAAACTCAGCCCAACGTAAAAAGTAAAATGGGCCACCCAGAGAACCCCAAATATGTTCATCTGTTTCTGGATCTCTTCCTCTATCCCAACTGATGAATTTCTCTGCATCAATTTCAAACTCACTATCTAGGTAAGTTCTTTTATCTTTGCGGACGACGATACAACCTTTACCAGGTTCAACGTAACCTTTGAAGCTACTACCTTTCCATTCCACGATCATGTCACAACCAGGGAGTTTTTCTAGGCGATCGCTGGTTAAGGTTTGTAACTTAACTAAATCACGGGATGCACCAAAAAAATCTTTTTCTCCTTTAACTGTGAAATTTTCAATCGCAATTTTCTCATTTGCTACTCCTAATTTTAATACTCGTAAGCGATATGGATCATTGATTGCATAATCATAAGCTTGTTCCACAAAAAAGCTAATTCCAGAAAGTAAATTATAAGGTAAAGGACGCATACATACACGAATATGTGCATATAGAGGCGGATTTTCAAAAGCCTGAGCTTGGTTGCTAAAATCCGCTGCCATCCAACGCGCTAAGGTAGTAATATCTGTAGAATGAGTCATAGTAATTTTGGATATTTTGTGAAACAAAGACTGACACCAGCTAATTTTAAACCTTAGAGTGCCAAGTCGCTGAACTCAAAATTAACCAAATCGTCCAGAAACATAGTCACGGGTACGATCATCAAGGGGGTTACGAAAAATTTGACCTGTAGCTCCAAATTCTACCATTTGTCCAATGCGGCTTTCGTCGGTGCTAAAGAAAGCAGTAAAATCAGATACACGAGTTGCTTGCTGCATATTGTGAGTCACAATTGTAATTGTTAACTCAGACTTCAAGCTATGAACTAGTTCTTCCACCTTCAAAGTTGCAATGGGATCAAGCGCAGAACAAGGTTCATCCATTAATAAAACTTTTGGTTTTACTGCTAACGCACGTGCTATACATAAACGTTGTTGTTGTCCACCAGATAAACCTAATGCTGATTTATTTAGTTTATCTTTCACTTCATCCCAAAGTGCAGCACCTATCAGTGCAGATTCCACAATTTCATCTAATTTTACTTTGGGATATCTACCAGCAATTTTCACACCATAGGCAACATTTTCATAAATACTCATAGGAAATGGGTTAGGTTTTTGAAACACCATGCCAATTTCACGACGGAGAAGATTAATATTGATCCGAGGATCATAAATATCTTGACCATAAAATTCTACAGATCCTTCTACTGTCACATCTCCTTCTAATTCACTAATTCGATTTAAAGCTTTAATAAAAGTAGATTTGCCACAACCACTAGGGCCAATTAATGCTGTAACTTGGTTTTTATAAATATCTAATGATATACCTTCGATTGCCTTGTAATTACCATAATAAAAACTGAGGTTTTTAACTTTGATGGCTGGAACTAGGTTACTCATGGTTAGTGATCTTGATAAGTAAGGTAAAATTTATAAATTCAGATTTTTTAGAAACTATAAAGTTTCAGATTTTCATGGTTTTTAACCAAGTTTACTTTTGCGACTTAGTAAACGAGAAGCCAGACTAAAAAAGAATACCAAAGCCAATAAAATAATGGCAGTTGTCCAAACTAATTTATTAACTTCTGGGTCAGGATTATTATAAAGATTAAAAATGAGTACAGGTAAAGAAGCTGTAGGACTCATTAAACTATCTGACCAGTTTTGACTGAATAAAGCTGTGAAAAGTAGGGGTGCTGTTTCACCTGATGCACGGGCGATCGCCAAAGCTACTCCTGTGGTAATTCCGGGAATTGCTGCTTTCGTTACTATCCGGAATGTGGTTTGATATTTAGTCCCACCTAATGCAGCAGAAGCTAATCTTTGATGTGTGGGAATTAGTTTTAATGCTTCCTCTGTAGTTAACACAATTACTGGCAACATGATTACTCCTAAAGCAAAACCACCAGCTATCGCACTAAACTGTTTAGTTAATAACACAATTGCTCCATAGGCAAACATTCCCACGACAATTGATGGTACTCCTGTCAGAATAGAATTCAAAAACCGGACAATTTTAGTCAGCTTATTTGTCTTGCTAAATTCGGATAGGAAGATACCTGTCATAATTCCCACTGGAATACTCAAACAAGCACCAATCCCAACCATGAGAATAGTACCTAAAATAGCATTGGCAAAGCCATTTTCAATTAACGGTAGGTAAAACATTTCTGGGCTTAAAGCCGAAAAACCACGTGCAATTATTTCCCACAGAATAGATCCTAAAGGTAAGAATGCTAATAAACTCAAAACCACTGATAAGCCATTCATTCCATAGGAAAATAGCAGCCTTCCACTTGGTAAAGGAGTTAGTAATTCTGCTCCTAAAGAATCACTTTGCTCTGAATTAGGATATTCACTCATATCAGTTTTAGATGTTTAGTTTAGATGTTTGATTTGCAGAAAACAACTGATAAATAAGGTAACAGGTAATTGATAATTAGTAAAAATATTTTCCTCTTAATCTTTAATTAGGAATTCTTTTTACCTACCCACTGTACTAATAACACCGCAGCGATATTAACGGCCAAAGTTAAGGCGAACAAAATTAGCCCTAAATAACTCAACGCTCCAATATGTAAACCTGGTTCAGCTTCTGCAAATTCATTAGCTAACACCGCGGGGATAGTATAAGCTGGGTCTAGCACAGAAATACTAATTTGAGCAAAGTTACCAATTACCATAGTAACTGCCATTGTTTCTCCTAAAGCTCTGCCTAAAGCTAACATGGCAGCACTAACCATTCCCGAAAAACCAGCAGGTAATAACACCCGAAAAATAGTTTCCCAACGAGTGCTACCTAATGCCATAGATGCACTACGCAATTCTTTCGGTACAACCATTAATACATCACGGGAAATTGCAGCCATTGTTGGTAAAATCATGATTGAGAGAATAATCCCTGCTGTTAACATATTGTTGCCAAGAGGAAATTCTGTACTCAAAAAAGGAATAAATGTAAAATTGCTACCTAACCAAATCTCAAAAGGTTCGATGATTGGGATAAAGATAAAAATTCCCCATAGTCCGATAATTACACTAGGGATAGCAGCAATTAATTCAATCACAAAAGCAATACCATCTTTGACTATGGGTGGCAAGAAATCCTCGCTAGTTACTATAGCCACTGATATGCCTATTGGTACAGTTAAAATAATAGCAATTGCACTACTGACTAAAGTTCCATAAATATAAGGTAATGCACCAAAACTTTCTTCACTAATATCCCAATCTTGACTCCAAATAAAACCTAACCCAAATTCTTCAACAGCGGGTTTTGCTTCTTGAAAAATCACCCAAGTCATTAATAATAAAACACCTACAGTAATGCCTGCAAATATATAAACTGATAACTTGAATCCTTGATTTATTTTGAAGTTAATTCCACCTTTAGAAGTTAAATCTACATAGTCATCTTCTAAATTGAAGTTAGTTGAATTTGGGATATTATTTGGTTCAAATGAATTAGCCATATTTGCATAAATTGATTCAAAATTTTACAGACATACTGATCAATATTTAAATAAAGGGATTTAGTTTTTCTGGTGTTGGTGATTCAAAATATGCAGATAGGATGCTGAATTTTACATTCAGAATTATCAAATCATATCCTAATTCAGCAACGCCATTTTTTCTAAACCCCTAAATAAATATTTTTTCTAGTTTTTAGTTTTGCAACTACTTGCAATTACTAATTATCAGGACGCAAAAACTACTTTAAATACTGTCATTGCGACGTAAGGAAGCAATCTCTCACCCTAACGTTTCGTAAAAATGCGTAAATCCTAATTATTTAACAGTACTATTCACGGTGTTCAGTACACGGTTCACAACGCTGCTAGGAATTCTGGTGTAATTCAAACTACCATTAAAATTCTGACCATCTTTGAGAACCCAATTAATCCATTTTTTCACAGCATTAGCTTTAGCAGAATTAGGATAGTTTTTATAAACCATCATCCAAGTTAAACCAACTATGGGATATCCAGTAGATGGATCTTTAACAAATACACGGTTGTTTTCAGGAAATTGAACACTAGCTAAAGCTGCATTAGCAGTATCTAAAGAAGGTGCAACGAATTGTCCTCTTTTATTTTGTAGTTCTGCTGAATTAAGATTATTTCTCTCGGCGTAGCTATATTCTACATAACCAATCGCACCTTTTGTTCGACCTACTAAAGCAGCTACTCCTGTGTTACCTTTACCTTTGAGAACATTCTTTAAACCACGCCAGTCAGGTTTTTTGTTAGTTCCAACTCTACCTTTAAAATATCCACTGATAGCACTCAAGTGATTAGTGAAAATGAAGGTTGTACCACTACTATCAGCACGGACTACAAATCTAATTGGTAAATTAGGTAAAGTAACACCAGGATTATCTGCTCTGATTTGAGCATTATTCCATCTCTTGATTTGTCCAGAAAAAATTGCTGGTAAGGTTTTACGAGATAATCTGAGTTTGTTAACACCAGGAACATTATGAACGACTGAAACAGCACCACCAGCAGTAGGTACTAAAATTATACCTCTTTTAACTTTGGCGATTTCACTATCTTTCATAGCTGCATCACTACCACCAAAGTCTACTGTACCAGCGATAGTTTGACGTATACCACCACCACTACCAATTGCTTGGTAATTAACTTTTAGTTGGGGATGTTTTGTTTTAACTTCTTGTGCATAACGTTCATACAAAGGAGCAGGGAAGCTTGCTCCTGCTCCATTCAGAGTTTGAGCTTTGGCAATGTTGCTTAATGCAGGGCTGATTGCTACGGTTGCTGTAAGTAAAGCAGTGGTTGCTACACGATTCAAAATAGTTGAGAAAGTCATCTTACCTTGTGGTTTATGGAATATGTTTGAGGATGAAATTATAGTCTCTGATAAGATTCGTATTTAGTGATTAACTAAGAATTAATGAACGTTAAAGAATACATTAAGATATACTATTTCAGTATCATTACTGAATATTGATGACATGGTAAAAACTAGGCAGGATGCAGGGTACAGGCAGAAAAAAATTGTCTTAGGGGAGGTACACTTTAGGCGGGCAAGATGCCCACCCCACAAGTGGTAAAAATTCTTTTCTTCCCAACTCTTGAAACTGCCCCCTGCCCCCTGCCCCCTGCTCCCTGCTCCCTGCTCCCTACCTCCTCTTAAATAAATAAACCCAGCAGGATGGGATAGTAAAGTTCCCTGCTAGGAAGTAGTGTGAATATTTTGGCCATGTTTGAGCGGATCAGCTTTGATGAGTTACAAAAAATGCCTATCCAAAATTTAGAATAACGACAGGTTGTGTAATAAAAGGTTAAGATTCACCACTTAAAAAGTTAAAATCCTGTTAAAATACCTGCGATATGCAGACAATTCTGTGCCTTAAAAAATGAGACCTTAATTTTCTATAAATCTTGATTGGTAGTTCACTAATTCTGATATTTTAGTAGTTTGAATTAATGGTAGGTTTGGCGGACTTCCCAACGGAAGCTTTGGCAGATCACCTATAAAAAAATCCGAATATATAAACATTTACTTTTATGGCGCTCATAGTTCAGAAATACGGTGGTACATCTGTTGGTTCAGTTGAACGTATTCAAGCTGTAGCACAGCGGGTTTACAAAACTGTACAATCAGGAAATTCTGTTGTTGTGGTGGTTTCGGCAATGGGAAAAACTACCGATGGACTGGTTAAATTAGCTAATGAAATTTCTCAAAGTCCTAACCGTCGGGAAATGGATATGCTGCTTTCTACAGGGGAGCAAGTTACCATTGCTTTACTGAGTATGGCTTTACAGGAAATTGGCCAACCGGCTGTTTCTCTAACTGGCGCTCAGGTAGGAATTATTACGGAAGCTGAACACACCCGCGCTCGGATTTTAAGCATTTCCACAGAACGCTTGATGGGTCAAATTAATCAAGGTAAGGTAGTTGTAGTAGCTGGTTTCCAAGGAATTTCTAACACTTCAGAAATAGAAATTACTACTTTAGGGAGGGGCGGTTCTGATACTTCAGCGGTAGCTTTAGCGGCGGCTTTGAATGCAGATTTTTGTGAAATTTATACTGATGTACCAGGGATTTTAACTACAGATCCGCGCCTTGTTCCTGAAGCTCAGTTAATGACAGAAATCACTTGTGATGAAATGCTGGAATTGGCTAGTTTGGGAGCAAAAGTGTTACATCCCCGTGCTGTGGAAATTGCTAAAAATTATGGTGTTCCTTTGGTGGTACGTTCAAGTTGGACTGATCAGCCAGGTACTTGGGTAACATCACCAAAAGTTCAAGAACGAGCTTTGGTAAATTTAGAATTGGCACGGCCTGTGGATGGAGTGGAATTTGATCCTAATCAGGCTAAATTGTCTTTATTGCGTGTACCTGATAAACCAGGGGTAGCAGCACAGTTATTTGGGGAAATTGCTGGGCAAAGTTTAGATGTAGATTTGATTATTCAGTCAATTCATGAAGGTAACACCAATGATATTGCCTTTACGGTGAATACTCCCATCTTAAAACGGGCTGAAGCTGTAGCATCTGCGATCGCTCCGGCTTTACGAAATCAGCCCAATTCCGATGAAGCGGAAGTTTTAGTAGAAAATGATACTGCCAAGGTGAGTATTGCTGGAGCAGGAATGATCGGCCGTCCTGGAGTAGCAGCAAAGATGTTTGCAACATTAGCACAAGCAGGTATTAATATCCAAATGATTTCCACCAGTGAAGTGAAGGTAAGTTGCTTGGTAGATCAGGATAATTGTGATCGAGCAATTTCTGTTCTTTGTGATGCTTTTGAAATCGCTGCTTCTGCAACTATTCCCCAGACACCCAATTCCGAATTCCCCGCTGTACGAGGAGTGGCTTTAGATAGGAACCAAACCCGGTTAGCTATTCGTCAAGTTCCAGATCAACCAGGGATGTCTGCAAAATTATTCGGATTATTATCAGAACATAATATCAGTGTAGATATGATTATTCAGTCTCAACGCTGTCGTGTAGTTGATGGTGTGCCACGCAGAGATATTGCTTTTACTGTGGCTAGGATGGATGCAGAAAATGCCCAAGAGAAATTGACAGAAATGGCTGAACAATTAGGATGGGGTGAGGTAATTTTAGATAGTGCGATCGCTAAAGTTAGTATCGTTGGTTCTGGAATGGTAGGCCAACCAGGAATAGCAGCAAAAATGTTTAATGCTTTAGCTGAAAATCATATCAATATTCAAATGATTACTACTTCGGAAATCAAAGTTAGTTGTGTGGTGGCAGAAAATGAAGGAGTGAAAGCTTTACAAGTTATTCACGCTGCTTTTGGTTTATCTGGGAGTGAGAAATTTGTTGTTCCTAGTTAGGGCTTGATATCATGTTCAGGTGAATACTTAATCATATGATGAACTATGAAATTATGATATCTACTACCCCAATTTCTCCCATCTTAACTATTCCCCCCTGGAAAACGGCGACAAATTAACCCGTCATGAATTTGAACGGCGTTATCATGCTATGCCAAATCTCAAAAAAGCAGAATTAATTGAAGGAATAGTTTACGTAGCATCACCAGTAAGAGCAAAACAACATGGCAAACCTCATGCTCGGATTATGACTTGGTTAATTGCTTATGAAGCAGCTACTCCAGAACATGAGGATTTTGTGAATAATTTATCTAGTTAATTAATATAAGTTGCTTCTGTTTATTTCTTTATTATATCACCAAAATGTTGGGTTTCCTTATGTCAACCCAACCTACAGGAATTAAGGTTTTATTCTGAATATCTGATGCTTCGCTATCAGACAATTATCTAATTACCAGAAGTTACCATCCAAACTAAAATACCTAATATGAAATCAACAGGAGGAAGTGGATAATCAGTAAAATCAATTGTTACAGTTTGTTCTGTTAATTGTAAAAATCGCCAAGCAGTACCATTAGTTACGCTACCATAAATTGTGGGAATAGGCCGATTATTAATTTCATTAAATTTTTGAGCAGCAATCATTTCCGCAATACATTGACCAATACCAGGATTTAAGTCTGCTTTTTTTGCTTCCACAATCATAACTGCTGGTGCTTCAATTTCTAACTGTTCTGGTGAATGACTGAGAACGAAATCACAGACTCCTTTCAATCCTAATGCTGCATCTACAGTAAAATCTGCACCAGAAAATAGACTAATTTTTCTTTGTAAAATCTTGCGTGTTTCTAGTAAAACTGGACTAATGATTAACTCAGAACGTGCTTTTTCACTTCCTGTTGCTATAGCTAATGGTAAACTTTCTGCGAGAAAATCTGTCAGAGTCGCGCTAGGAGAAATTGGCTTTATTTCTGGGATAAACTTTTTATCTTCTACAGTATTTATGCCAAAAGTTTGCTTAACTTTTCTCAGATTAAAATCGCTGTATGACATGATCTAATTATCTCCTAGTAATAAGATTTATTTTATTTTTTACCCATAATCACAACATTCAAAACTACATCATCTGCACAAGTTTGTCCATCTAATAATCCATGAATAACTTGTTGTACAGATAGATTATATCTAAGATTATCTTTCTTCAAGATTTCTTGCAGTAGTCTTCCTACTCCACCTTGGTGGGTTCTACGAATAGTTTCGTTTAATTCTGAATAGTTTGAATATAAACTTGGTAAAAGGATTAACCAAAAACATATCCTTGTCTTGATAATTACAACAGATTCGAGGTTTATGAGGTACAGTAACCGATTGAACTTCAAGTTTTAAAACCACTTCCTAAAATTGGTGTACCTTATTTACTCCAAAAGTGCTGTATTTTTGTTTACTCTGTATATCCATAAATATAGTCACAGTCATCAAAATGAGAATTTAGCACTGTTCAATTTTTACCAGTTACTACAAAAGGAACACAGGATTATGATTTGCTAGTTACAAAAATAAGCATTACTTAATACACATTAGAGATATTACTGCTTATAATATGTATTCATTAATAACTTGCTACTAGCATCTGTATTTCAGTATAAGTACGAGGTATAAACCATAATGAGTAGTAGTCAACAATCCAGCTTTGCTAACAAGATTAAATTCGCTTTAATTGGTACGCTTGTTTTGGGTGGAGGTAGTTTAGCTTTGATATTAAGTCAGAATTTAATGAATAAGAATCAAACCCAAAATAATCCACAAGTGACTATAAAGAATGATAATAACGATAGAAATAACAATACAAGCCAGGGTGGGAGCGTAGGAGATATTAGCGTAGGAAATATTAATGTAAATCCATTAACAAAGAAAAGTTCTTCAAATAACCAACAACCTGGATCTTCATCTACTACATCTTCTCAATCCAACGGTGGCCAGAATCCTAGTAATAATACCCCAACAGGTGAACCTACTAGTATTTCAAATCCTAGTAGCGCTCGCCCAGCAATTGATGTTAAATCTGATAATATCAAGTGGAGTCTAACATATCCTATTTATAAAATACAAAACGAAAAGTGTCTGTTAGCCGGAGCAGCAGCAGTAACTTTGCATCAAAGTCGTGGTGGTGAACTCTCTCATAGAGGAATACTAAATGTGTATGGATGGTCGCGAATCCAGGGGACTGTAACTGCCTCTGGTAAAGTTAATATATCCATCAGTAGTGATAATGGCGATTATATCGTAACATTAGATGGTGAAGATGCTCAGATTAGCACTGATGAAATAGTAATTGCAGGTAAAGCAACTATGCTGGAGTGTCAAGAAAGCACTTTTGAATTGAAGAAATGAAAAGCGTTGCTGAATTAGGGTATGAAATTACAAAGTGACGAAAATTAAACTCTTACTCTCTGCGACTGGAGCGCCTATGCGTGAAACAAAATCATACCTTTAATCAGCAACACCCGACTATTATGATTTCATATCTGCGATCGCTCCCCTGGCCATAGATGCGATCGCCTTATCGGTAGCTTTTGGTAGTTGATAATACTTACCACCTGCGGTTTTTGCTAATTCTTTTGCAAACCCAGTCGAAACAAATTTACTCTCTGTATCAATCACCAATAACTGCATTCCAGATGCTCTAATTCTGGCTGCAATATCTAGCAGTTCTGCTTTGATATCTGGTTTTTCTCCTGGTTCTAAAGCTTCACCTAAAGAACGAGCTAAAGGAATATTACCACGACCATCAGTAATTGCCACAAGTACAACTTGACCTATATCTCCCCCCATCTGGGCATTTACTCCAACTCTCACGGCTTGAGTTAGTCCATGAGCTAAAGGTGAACCACCACCACAAGGTAATTTTTCTAACCTATTTTTAGCTAGAGAAATGGAACGGGTAGGAGGTAACAACACTTCTGCTTGTTCACCACGGAAAGGTATCAAGGCAATTTGATCTCGGTTTTGATAGGACTCAGTGAGAAGCTGCATTACCGCACCCTTAGCAGATTGCATCCGGTTTAACGCCATTGAACCAGAGGCATCAACTACAAACACCACCAAAGCACCCGCTTGTCTAACTAACCGCTTTGTCCGCATATCGCTTTGTTCCACCACAACCTTTTTATTGGGTTGTCTCATCCGGCGTGATTTTTGATACGGGGCTGCGGCTCGCAATGTGGCATCTACGGCGATGCGTTTGACCTTACCTTTGGGTAACATTGGCTTGATGTAACGTCCCCGGTCTTCTGAATAGATGAGACTGCGGCTACCAGATTTACCTTGACGTTGGGACATTTGAGTAAAATAAAGCACTTCTGGATCGAGAATTACCCCTTCTGGATCAAACACAAACTCCTCTGGTAAGTCGGGGGGTTCTTGTTGTTCTTGATCTTCTTCTTGTTCCTCCTGATCTTCTTCTTCCTCTTCCTCCTGTTGTTCTTCTGAGTCGTCTTGACTTTGTGGTGGAGGTGGTGGTGGGGGTGGTTCTTGTTCGTCTGGTGGGGTTTGAATGATGGTGGTGCGGGGAACAATGACTAACTCTACCGCTCGTCGTAAGTCTTCTGCATTAACGGCATTTCTTCCATCTAAAGCTGCTGCTGCTTTTGCAACTCGGACTGCAAACAATTCTGCACGATGTCCTTCTACTCCACCGCGAATAGCTTCGTTAACAAGGTAAGTTATTTGTTCTTGAGTGATGGTGACTTCTTTTAACCATTCCCTTGCTAGAAGTATTTGGGTTTTGAGTGCGTCTATGTCTTCGCTGTACTGTTGTAAAAATTCTTGGGGAGAACGGGAGTAAGAGATAGCTTGTTCTACTGCTGCTACTCTTTGATCTAAACCGAGAATACCATCTGCGGAGAGAGCGATCGCAATTCTATCGAGTAAATGTTCTCTTAATGTTCCTTCTTCTGGATTATATGTTGCGATAAACAGAGGTTTACAGGAATGTTGAAAACTGATTCCTTCCCGTTCAATTTGGTTGCGTCCTTCAGATAATACTGTTAAAAGTTGATTACTAATTTGGTCATCTAATAAATTGATTTCATCCACATATAATACACCTCTATTCCCAGTGGCCAGTAACCCTGGTTGAAATACTGTATCACCTTGTTTGACGGATTGTTCTACATCCACAGAACCTAAAAGTCTATCTTCGGTGACACCCAAAGGTATTTGGACGAAGGGAACAGGTTTAATTTCCGTTTCTATTTCTTGTCTTTGTTCTGCTAACAGACTATCATCCCATTCTTCTGGTTGATTCGGATCACAGTTGCTAATAGAATCTTTAACAACTTCTATAGGTGGTAATAGGGCGTGAATGGCTCGCGCCATCACAGATTTTGCCGTACCTCTACGCCCAGCAATTACTACACCTCCCAAACCGGGATCTACTGCTGTTAACAGTAATGCTATTTTAATTGCTTCTTGACCGACTACAGCAGTCAGTGGAAAAGCTGTTGTTGTTGGGGTTATCGTAGGCGCTGGCATTTTGTTTTTATTGGTTATTATGTTTTTTAGGATAGCATTTTTAGGTCTTTGGGAATTGCGGTTTGGGATATATATTTTTATGTTTCACGCAAAGTCGCAAAGTCGCTAAGGGAAGATAATCAGGTAAGGGTTTTATTTTGGTTTTTAATTATTAACCGTAGAGGACGCAGAGGTCGCGGAGAGCAGATTTTTTGAGGATGATATTTATGGGTATTTTTTTAATGAGTAGGAGTTTTTTATGGATGTGATTCACGTTAAACGTTTTACGATTTAAGAATATCATGAACTTATAGATATTGGTTTTTTAAAAAGATGATCGTATTCAATTAATTAATGGAGATTTAGTATAAATGGTTTCAAAAGGTAGAGAATATGAAACTTGTTTACGTAATTTATTAAGGGAGTTTCCGAAACTTTTAGGAGATAAAGCGACTTTACAATGTCAATCACTTATTGTTATACCACTTAAAAGTGAGCCAGAACCAGATTTTGCAATTCTTAAAAATCGTGATGATAATTATTTTTAATCTCATCCCCAAGGTGATGATGTTTTATTAGTAATTGAAGTTGATGATTCTTCGATTAAATATGATCAAGATGTCAAAATACCACTTTATGCAAAAGCGGGTATTTCTGATTATTGGATATTTGATTTATTAGATAATTATCTATAATGTTATAGTGAATTTTATGAAAATAAGCATGGTAATTTTGGTTATTTGCAGAAGCGAATTGTCTTACCTGATCAACTTATAAATTTACCATTTTATCCAGAGATAAAACTTGATTTAAATAAGGTATTTCCTCCAAGTTTGTAAATTGGTTTTACGCAAGGAAATCCAACATTTTACTGAGTTTCTTGTCTTGGATTATATTGTTACTTAAACAAAGCTACTATTATAAATATATAAATATCAGTTAAGAGTATTGTAGGGTGTGTTAGAACGAAATTTATAACACACCAAATTCTCAATAATGGTGCGTTACGCTGACGCTCACGCACCCTACGATATACGAGCTACGATTTGAATGCTTACATAAATAGATAGAGTATTGTAGGGTGTGTTAGAACGTAGTTCGTAACGCATCAAGTTCTCAATAATGGTGCGTTACGCTGACGCTCACGCACCCTACGATCTAAAATAGAAATACAATCATATATAGATTAATAGAGTACCAATTTCAATAACTGGAGATAGATATGGTACAACAAATTACACCTGAAACCAAACCAGAAATCATCTACCCCGATAGTGATGGAAACCCAATGTCTGATAATACTAAACAATATCAATGGATAGTTAAAATTAAGGAGAATTTAGAAATTATATTTGCATCAAACCCTGATGTATTTATCGCTGGTGATTTGTTATGGTATCCTGTTGAGGGAAGTACGAAAATCAAACAAGCTCCTGATGTAATGGTAGTATTTGGCAGACCTAAAGGAGATAGAGGTTCTTACCAACAATGGAAGGAAGATAATATTATTCCTCAAGTAGTTTTTGAAATTCTTTCTCCAGGAAATCGGACTAAGGAAATGTCAAAAAAAATGGTATTTTATCAAAGGTATGGTGTGGAAGAATACTATATCTATAATCCAGATACCTTTGAATTAACAGGTTTACTTAGAGAAGAAGAATGGTTTACAGCAATTGAAGAAATGAATAATTGGGTAAGTCCACGCTTGGGTATCCGGTTTGAGTTAACGTCTGATAATTTAGAAATCTATTATCCTGATGGCAGAAATTTTCTCACATCTATTGAATTAAATCAACAATTAGAACAGGAAAAACAACGTGCAAACCAGGAGCAGCAAAAATATCAAGACTTATTGGCAAAATTACAAGCTAAAGGAATTGATATTGACTCACTTTGAGAAGTTGTAAAATTTAGATCCCTGACTTCTTTAAAAAGTTAGGTATCTTGGGTGAATAATTGTTTCTGCTGGGAATATGTTCCCATTTACTGGTTAAGGTTTTTCTGATCCATAGTTGATTACCCATCCCGATACCTATAAGAGCAGGTAGGGTACTATTATTAGGTGAAGTTATCATGATAATTGTGTTACTTAAATCACTTGATATTTATCTCTAGTCATACTAATACTGATAAAATTATGACTTAAATAATTTCAAAATAAATTAATCAATGTAACCCATAAGTACCCAAACAAACCCTAATTAAATAGATTAATTGAAAGCTAAAATGCCTGTATTCATTACCTTTTCCTTGTTACCTGTTCCTTCTCTCAAAAAGTGAATTTAATTTTGTTTATGTACTTGTATTTGTTCCATTCTTGCATTATTTCCTCTTAAAACGTAAAAGTAGTCCGCACAGTACCAATAACTACATCAGGATTATTACTGGTTTGGTTGGGAGAAATTAGCCAAATGACACCAGGTGTGACGGAAATATTATCGCTTAACTTGTGTTTATAAAAAGCTTCCAAATGCACGGGTGTAGAACTATTAGGAATAGTATCAATTAAGTCAGTTGCACCACCGAAGAAAGGTCTAAACGGGGATGAAACTCCAGAACTAGTAGCATAAGGAGGAACACCAGCTACAATACCTCCTAAGTTACCTTCTTTACCCAAATCAGGAAAACCTAGAGCGATCGCATAACTGTAAACATCAGAACTTTCATCATTCTGAGAATCTACTGATCTACCTTGTTGATCAGCATACATGAACCAACCATTAATAGTAAATTTGGGCGAAATTTGCCACAAACCGGCTACACCATAAGCATTAATTTCTCTACGGGAATTATCAGAAATTAAACTGGGTGAATTTGCGGCAGTTGTTCCCACATCGTTTAGGAAAGTAGGTGCTCCGGCTGTATAACTGTTAACATAAGTTAATCCAAAAGCCAAATTTCTACTAGGTTGAATACTTAATTGTGCTAAAGCTGAATAACGACCATTAAACAAACCCCCTGCTGTTGTTCCATTACCGCTACCGGGAGTCAAATCTTCCGGACTGTTGGCATTGGGGGCGATATAACCTAAGCTAAATTTAATCCCTGAACTCAATTCATAGTTCAATCCTAAACCTGCACCGTTGGAAACAATTCGATAAATGGGGCTATATTGGCCAAAGGCGGAAAGTGAACCAGATCCTCCATCTTCATCATTAAATGTACTAAATACATTGGGTAAATAGTCTACGTGTTCTCCCCGATGGGCAAATACAGCCGCCTTTAATTTTTTACCAACGGGAAATTTATAACTAATAGTACCTATTTCTACATTACCTGCTTCATCTGGAAACTCATGATTAAAAGTTTGTGATCCTTCTTGTGTTGTTTGTAAAGCACCTAACTGAGCTAAGATTGGGTCTGCACTATAGCGAAAACCTCCTGCTCTTTGGGGGTGTGGTGTGCTACCAGCTTGGAGTCTAATTTTTAACTGATCTTGTCCTGTAAAACTACTGACCAAATTCAGCCGCACTCTGTTAGCAAAAATAGTGCTGTTAGGGGTTAGTCCAAGATTAAAGGGATCACTGTCTCCACTTAATACATCTGTGATTGCAAATATCGCTTCACCATACAGTTTTGTGGTGGTGGAAAATTGTTGACTTTCTAACATTTCGGTGCGACTTTCCACCGCATCAACCCTACCGCGTAAAGTTGCTAATTCACCACTAAATTCCTCTTGTAGCCGTTGGAGAGTGGCTAAATCTTCTTTTTGAATTACATCCACTGTAGCTGTGGCTATTAGTTCATTTACTCTATCTAAACAAGCATTTAAACCAGCAGCAAATTCATAACGAGTCATAGCACGGTTTCCTCGGTATGTACCGTTGGGATACCCTGCTACACAACCATACCTTTCTACTAAAGATTGTAAAGCAATAAAAGCCCAGTCTGTGGGTTGTACATCAGATAACTGAGATACAGAGTTGACTTGCTCTAAAGTATCATTTTCTTCTATTTGACTCCCCGATGCTACTGAAGGGATAAACAATACAGGGGTTGCTAAGAGTGAAACTGATAATACTTTTAACATCACTTCCTCACCGATACACCTTAATTTAGATTTGCTTTACACAAGCATTGTGATAATGATAATTATTATCATAGTCAAGCAGTAGTGTAAACACTCACTAAATAAAGATATGAAAAAAGTTAACATTCAAGATTCCCCTTGGTTTCGGGCTATGTTGTTAAGGGAAAAAATTGCAGGTATTTCAGAGGAAGCGGTGTATGATGTTGAGTTGGGTTTAAAAAGAATTCAACGATGGAAATCAGATTCATTCACTCAAAAACTAGCTAATGAGGGAATTACTGAAGAGCAATTTGTTCAAATTTTGGGACAAACTGTAGCGCCTTTACCTCTAATTTGGGTAAAAGAAATTGAGCAAGCTTATGAAAATTTAGATGATTTGGATAATAATCAAGATATTGCAGAGCTATTATCTAGTTCTAGTTTATCTAAACATCCTTGTTTTGGGTTTTTGAATGCGATCGCACCTTTCCTTGCTCAAGGTATAAATAAGCTAAAAATAGAGTTAAATAATATACAAAATTTGCCTAATAATTTACAGGATATTCAGGATCTTTTATTAGAAGGATTACCAGAAAATCTATTTTTGATGCTGAATTCAACCCTAATTTTAGAATTGAATGTAGCCAGATTGCAAGGTTTGTTAGAGGGGGAAAGTTCCCAAGAGCGGTTTAGTAGTTTTATACAACGGTTGAAAAATCCCCAAGTACAACTAGCATTGTGGGAAGAGTACCCAGTGTTAGCTAGACAAGTCTTAGAAACTATCAATCGCTGGGTAGAAAATAGCATAGAGTTAATTCAGCATTTTTCTCATGATTGGGAAGAAATTTGTTACCATTTTCAACCATCCGTAGATTCTGGAAAACTAATCAAAGTCAAGCGAGGACAAGGTGACAGTCATAATAATGGTAAGTCAGTTACTATACTGCAATTTTCTAGCGATTGGCAATTAGTTTATAAACCCAGATCCTTAGCAGTAGATGAGCATTTTCAACAACTACTGTTATGGCTAAATGAAAAAGGATTTAATCCACAATTCCAAACTTTAAATATTCTCAACTGTAATAATTACGGTTGGGTAGAATTTGTCAGTTCTTACACTTGCTCTGACCAAGAAGAAATTAACAGATTTTATCAACGTCAAGGGGGTTATCTAGGATTATTGTACATCTTAGAAGCTACAGACTTTCACTTTGAAAACTTGATTGCAGCAGGAGAACATCCGATATTAATAGATTTAGAATCATTATTTCATTCTTATAGTGGTTCTCAAGCCGAAGCAGCAGATAATTTAGATTGGGAAATGATAGCCAATTCAGTATTGCGAGTTGGTTTGTTACCACAAATAGTCTGGGGAAATACGCAAACTGCCGGAATTGATATGAGTGGGTTAGGGGGAGCAGAAGGACAGTTATCACCAGATAAAGTCCGGAAAATCTCACAGATAGGGACAGACACTATGAGGATAGAACGTCAACAAACTGTGATGGTGGGTAGTCAAAATAGACCGAAATTAAACCAACAGGAAATTAATGTTTGGGAATATACAGAGTTTATTATTAATGGATTTCAAAGAATCTATGAAATTATCTTAGAGCATGATCAAGAACTCAGAGAAATTTTAACGCAGTTTGCAGAAGATAAAATCAGAGTGGTAATGCGACCTAGTAGAATATATGCTTTATTATTACGGGAAAGTTATCATCCTGATTTTTTACGAGATGCCTTAGAACGCGATTGCCTATTTGATAAACTTTGGATAGAAGTCAAAAACCGTCCTCAACTCAGTCAAATTATCAAAGCAGAACAGGAAGCATTATGGAAAAGTGATATTCCCCTGTTTACAACCTACCCATATTCCCGCGACTTATTCCATGAAAACACAAAATTACACATCCCTAATTTTTTTGATCAATCAGGAATGGAATTAGTAAATCAACGTCTGAATCAACTGAGTCAAGAAGATTTAGATAAGCAAATATGGTTTATTAAAGCATCCTTAGCTACATTAAAAATAAGTAATAAAACTGATATTCATAAAATTAAATTAGAGCAAAGAAAGAATAATCACAAGGTTCAAAACCCAGATTTACAAAATGAACTAATAGCAACAGCTTGTAAAATTGCTGACAGATTAAAAATCCTATCCTATCAAAATGGTGAATTGATTAACTGGATGGGTTTAACTCTGACTCCTAATCTGCAATGGACATTAGCACCTCTAGGTACAGACCTATATGCAGGTATCCCTGGAGTAGCATTATTTTTAGCTTACATCGGAGAAGTCACCAAAAATCAAACTTACACAAATTTAGCCAAAGCAGCAATTAAAACCTTAAAACACAAACTAGAAACTACCCCAATCAAATTTATAGGTGCTTTTAGTGGTTGGGGTGGTATCATTTACACCTTTACCCATTTAGGAACTTTATGGAAAGAACCAGATTTAATTACAGATGCTTACATCTTATTAAAAAAAATCCCACCCTTAATAGAACAAGATCAACAATTAGATATAACTGCGGGTGCTGCTGGTTGTATTGGTAGCTTATTCAGCTTTTACAAAATTTTCCCAGATCAATATATTTTGGATATTGCTATACAATGTGGTCAACATCTCCTTACTCAAGCACAAACTCAAAATACTGGTATCGGTTGGCAATCACCAGCAGGAGAAAATCAACCCTTAACCGGCTTTGCACATGGATCGGCTGGTTTCGCTTGGGCGCTGTCTCAATTAGCTGTAATTACGGGAAATCAAGAATTTAAAACCGCAGCTACACAAGCCATTAACTATGAACGTAGCCATTTCGATCCTCAACGGAATAACTGGTTAGATTTACGGCAAGCAAATGTCAAAAATAGTTTCATGACAGCCTGGTGTAGTGGATCTCCGGGAATTGGTTTAGGGAGGTTAGGTATGACCGCAAATATACTAGATGACACAATGTATAAAGAAATTGAAACTGCGATCGCTACCACCATCAAACAAGGATTTGGAAATAATCACTGTCTTTGTCATGGAGACTTAGGAAACATTGACTTATTATTAACAGCAAATAACAAATTAGATGACCCAGAACTAGAAAAAACAACTGAAAAAATTGCCGATCAAATTTTAAATAATTTGCAAACAAATGACCCTCTTTGCGGTGTACCATTAGGTCTAGAGACACCGGGATTAATGACAGGTTTAGCAGGTATTGGTTACGGACTATTACGTTTAGCTTACCCCGAAAAAATACCTTCTATTCTCCTACTAGAACCACCAAAATAATTATCTTAACAGCACTTACATAAAATATACTTCCAATACTGTCATCGCGACGAAAAGAAGCAATCTTAAAACCCCACGTTTCGTTAAAATGTGTAAGTTCTATCTTAATACATCAATTTAGATATTGAGGAAGTTTGAAATTAACTAAACAGCGGATTTTTTTGTTACTATAATAGTAATCTAGTTACACCTAAATTAAACACATGACTAACATTAATATCAGTCTACCTGAATCACTGAAAAGTTTTATTGATCAACAAATTACAGAAGGTGGTTATAATTCAGTCAGTGAATATTTACAACAGTTAATTATTCAAGAAGCTGGACGAAAAAATAAAGGAAGTTTAGAATATTTGATATTAAGTGATCAAGAATTTGAAACTACCCTAGATCAATTAGCTGATGATTTTGCAGTGTTTGTTGATGGAAACTCACCTGTTTTATCTAATTATGCGGTTAGTCGTGAAAGTATTTATGAAGATCATTATTAAAAAGAGAAAATGGAATATTTAGTAGATACCAATATTTTACTACGTCTTGTGCAACGAAGTGATCCATTAAATCCCGTGATTAGAAATGCAGTCAGAAAACTGAGAAAGAATGGGAATGTATTGTTAATTACTCCCCAAAATTGTGCTGAATTTTGGAATGTTTCTACAAGGCCAGCTACAAAAAATGGATTTGGTTTAAAACCCAAAGATGCAGATAAACAGTTAAGATTAATTGAACGGGTTTTCCCATTATTATCTGATTTACCTACAGTTTATCCAGAGTGGCGTAGATTAGTTGTTAAATTTAATGTATCCGGTGTTCAGGTACATGATGCGCGTCTTGCTGCAACAATGAAGGCTAATAATATAACGTATATTTTAACATTCAATACAGATGATTTTATCCGTTATGCCTCTGAGGGAATTATAGCTGTTAATCCAAACATCCTCTGAGAGTTTGTAGGTTAGGTTGTAGCTTGCTTCCTGTAGGGTACAAAGTTAAACCCAACACACCTTTCTCAATATCTGGTTTTATTCATGTAAGCAACCTACATATTTTATTATTATGAGGACTGACACAAAACCCACTTCAAATACTGTCATTGCGACCAAAGGAAGCAATCTCAAAACCCGACGTTTCCTGAAAATGCGTAAGTCCTAATTATGAAGATCTTCATAGCTTGAGTTCAACAAATTGAAATCCAAATAATAACCCTAAATATTGGGTTGCGTTCCTTAACCCAACCTACATAATAATTGAAACCCAAGTATTAAACCCTGTATCCTAAACTCTGACATTAAAAGTTATCTAAATCATTGCATCTTACTATTTTTAAATAATCTCATGAAATACCCAATAGTCCTACAACATAACGAAGAGGATTGTGGTCCTGCTTGTTTAGCAACCATATCTAAATTTTATGGACAAATATTCACAATCAACCGCGTACGTGCAGCTACAGGAACAGGACAATTAGGAACGACATTACTAAATCTTAAACAAGGAGCGCAAGTATTAGGATTTAATGCACGTGGTGTAAAAGCAACTTTAGAATTAGTAGATAAACAACAAATTCCCCTTCCAGCAATTATCCATTGGAAAGGAAATCATTGGACAGTTTTATATGGAAAGAAACAGAAAAAATATATTGTAGCAGATCCCTTAGTGGGAGTTAGATATTTAACTAAAGAATCTTTATTAACTGGTTGGAAAAATAGCGTCATGTTGCTATTAGAACCCCGTCCAGATTTTTCATCACAATCAGATGATAGAGAACTAGTAGGAGGTTTTAAAAAACTTATCCAGCGTCTGGTTAACTATCGCTTTGTTCTTGCAGAAGCTTTACTAATAAATTTTGTTGTTGGTTTACTTTCCCTGTTATTACCTTTTTTAATTCAAATTCTCACCGACGATGTTTTAATACGTGGAGATACCCAATTACTTACAGGTATTGCTCTGGGAATATTAACCATGAGTTTAATTAGTAGTGGTTTACAATGGGTACAAGGTAATTTAGTCTCCCATTTTGCTCATCGCTTGGAATTAGATTTAGTTTGGGAATTTGCCAGTAATATTTTACAATTACCACTATCTTATTATGAATCTCGTCGCAGTGGTGAAGTAGTTAGTAGATTAAGAGATATTCAAACTATTAATCAATTAGTTTCTCAAGTAGGAATAACTTTACCCAGTCAATTATTAATTGCTATGACTTCCTTGATATTGATGTTATTTTACAGTCCTCAATTAACTTTAGCATCAATATTGATTGCCATGTTCATGACTCTTTCCACCGTCATATCTTTCCCCAGATTACAACAAAAAATCCGCACAGTTTTAGGGGTAGTTGCAGAAAATCAAGGTGTGTTAGTAGAAACATTTAAAGGTGCATTAGTTGTCAAAACTACCAACGCTGCACCAGAATTATGGCCAGAATTTCAAGCTCGTTATGGAAGACAATCAAATTTAATGTTTCGCACTGTCCAAATCGTTTTAACCAATACAGTTTTTTCGGGTTGGGTATCCACTGCTGGGGGAATTATTCTACTTTGGTATGGTAGTATTTTAGTCATTAATCAGGAAATTTCTATCGGTCAATTATTAGCTTTTAATAGTTTAAATACAAATATTCTTACCTTCGTAAATACTTGTGTTCGCTTCTTGACAGAATTTACTCGTGCTAAAGCTGCAACGGAAAGATTAAACGAAGTCATTAACTCAACTCCTGAATTTTCACAATTTATACAAAAACCTGTGGTGAATATTCCTGAAAATGCGGATATTATTTGTACAGATATTAACTTCCATCATTCAGGAAGAGTTAATTTATTAAAAGATTTTTCCCTTGGTTTACCTGGTGGAAAAGTAATTGCAATTATTGGTAAATCCGGATGTGGTAAAAGTACCTTAGCAAAATTAATTGCCAGTTTATATTATCCTCAGTCTGGGAATATTCGCATTCATGACTACAACTTATCAGATATTGATCCTAGTTGCTTACGTCAACAAATAGTCTTAGTTCCTCAAGATGCACATTTTTGGAGTCGTTCTATTTTAGATAACCTCTCTCTTGGTTCTCCTCACGTGACTTTTGAGGAAATAGTCACCGCTTGTCAAGTTGCAGATGCAGATACTTTTATTAGTAAATTACCTGAAAAATATCAAACTATTTTAGGTGAATTTGGTGCAAATCTTTCCGGTGGACAAAAACAAAGATTAGCTATAGCTAGAGGTATGGTTACTAATCCTCCCCTCTTGATTTTAGATGAATCTACCGCCGGTTTAGACCCCATAAGTGAAAGTTTAGTTTTAGATCAATTACTCACTTATCGTCAGGGAAAAACTACTATTTTAATTAGTCATCGTCCTCAAGTCATTAAACGTGCAGATTGGATTGTATTATTAGATGCAGGGAAATTAAAATTACAAGGAACTTCCGCAGAACTACTAGATATTCCAGGTGAGCATTTAGACTTTTTGATTCCTTAAAATCATTAAACATAGAGAAAATTCAGGATTACAAAATTATACGGTCTAATACTTGACTTTTAGCATGAGAATGATTATCATCCTAACGTTGCCTGTAAAGTCAACAATCATACTTTAATCAATGCAACTTATAGGAAATATTAACTATTTCCTGTACAGGATGTATGGTTTTTTAGTGAGGTAAAAAATATGTCTAACGTAGATATCATTCGTGCGTGGAAAGACGAAGAATATCGTCAGAGTTTGAGTGCAGAACAACAAGAACAATTACCTGTAAACCCAGCAGGTTTAGTAGAACTAGATGATGAAGATATGTCTTCTGTTTCTGGTGGTTGTACAACTTGTGGAGATCCTTTCCACACACTACTTCCAACTTGTAAACCCATTGGTATTGAAACCATTGGTATTGACGACTTCAGCGTAGGTTAGATTGTAGGGTGTGTTAGGATGAAATACGTAACGCACTAAACCCTTGATAGTGATGCGTTACACTAACGCTAACGCATCCTATGTATCTACCAAAAATTAAATATTATTCTTATAATAATTTTTCTCTACACTCTACATAAGATAGAAAATATCAGTGATGAGAAATATATTATCTACAACAAATCGCAGATAAACAAGATACAAAATCTCAATTAAAACTTATATCCTGAAATCATTGTACTCTGACTCTCAAATTTCATTGTATTCATAATGAATGAACCGATACCCATTTTTTTACCAACAGTAAAATCCGATGAATACCTACCTAATATTGGTATTTTCACAAGATTAGGAGGATTATTTTTAGTAGGAGTTGTTGGTGCTGCTGTAACTATTTCTGCTTTCACAAAATACCAACAAACTGTCAAATCATCTGCTATTGTTCGTCCTACAGGTGAAGTGCGAATAGTACAAACTGCAAGAGAAGGAACGGTAAAAAAAATCTCCGTTCAAGAAAATCAATTAGTTGAAAAAGGTGATATTTTAGCAACCCTTGATGATACCCAATTACAAAACCAAAAACAACAACTGCAAGGAAATATTCAGAAATATCAACTACAACTTAGACAATTAGAAGCTCAAATTCAAGCTTTAAAGAAACAAATTACTACGGAAACAGAAAGAAATCAACGCCTGATTGCATCTGCTTTAGCTGAACTGGATCAGACACAAAGAAACTATCAAGATAACAAAATAGCTGTTAGTAGTGAATGGGAAGAAGCACAAGCAAATATCAAGATTGCGGAAAATGAACTACTCAAAGAAAAATTAGTTTTGCAATCAATTCAGGCTAATTTAGAAAGTGCGGAAGTAGGGTTAAAAGCTGCAATAGTTAAAAAGTTGCGTTATGAAGATATAGCTAAATCAGGTTCAATTTCTCAAAATCAATTAGAAGAAGTAACACTAGCAGCAACACAACAAGAGCAGGTTGTAGAATCTCAAAAAGCTATATTAGCAAGTCAAAAAAAAGTTGTTCAACAAAAACAGGAAGCTGTGACTTCAGCAATTGCTAGAAGTGAAAAATTTGCTGCATTTTTAAATCCCAGTAATGCAGTCATTTCTATTGCTGAAGAAAAAGTAGCTACTGAACGTGCAAATGGGAAAACAAATTTAGCTCGATTACAACAAGAAAAAGAAAATTTAGTTCAACGTCAAATTGAAATTCAAGATCAGATCAATAATACTCAAAAAGAAGTTAAAAAAGTTGTTATACGCATCCAAAAAACTGTAATTCATGCCACTGCAACAGGTAATATTTTAAAATTAGAATTACGAAATTCTGGACAAGTAGTAAATTCCGGTAGTGCGATCGCCCAAATTTCTCCTAGTGATACCCCATTAGTAATTAAAGCTCGTGTCACTGCTGCTGATATTAGTAAAGTTTTTGTTTGTGATACCAAAAAAGTATTAGACTGCCAACAAGGAAAGGTAAAAATGAGATTCTCTAGTTACCCTTATCCAGATTATGGTATTTTGAACGGTGCAGTTAGGTCTATTACCGCAGATGCAATTTTACCTCAAGATAACATCACCGCAGAAAGTTATTATGAGGTAACAATTGAACCAGAAAAGCTATTTTTACAGAAAGATTTACAACAATATCCTCTGCAACCAGGAATGGAGGTAGTTGCAGATATTATTGCTGAGGAGGAGAGTGTATTAAGATTGATTTTGAGAAAAACCAGATTACTGACAAACTTATAATCAAGTTTTTACACTAAATTAGTTTGACATACTCCACTTAGAGTTTGCTGGAAAAATCATTCCTATCCCACTCTCTACAACCGTTCCCTTTTTCCTAGTCTCCACAAATTACCTTTTCAGTAAACCCTTAATTATTCCAAGACTTTAACACCCGAAAAGAATGCAGTTTATTCAAAAACTTATCAAAATCAAAACTCAAAGGATCAACTTTCCCATTAGCAACATCCACATCACGGTGGGTAGTAATTCTATTATCAGGAACTTGACTTTGAGCAATTAACCAAGCTAAAGAATCATATTGAGCTTCAGTATAACCGCTATGTCCTTGAATATTACTTTTACCCCAAGCATCAGGAGGAGTTTCTAAGGAAACATGATAGGCAAAATTGTTCACAGATGGCGGTAAATTGGGATTAGTTTTCACAGTTTCCACACCATTTGGACCTTTAAAAATGGAATTTCCGGCACCATAAGCTCGTTTATCAGGTGATAATAAATAAATAACTGTGCCATCTAAAGCAATTAAAGTATGATAACTAGCCTGGTTATTATCATTAGTATGATGATTTCTAAAGAAATTAATGGCACTGGTAGCAGAATTAGTGGTTTCGTGCAACACTATAATTGGTTTATTTTGCAACAGTACACCATTCACATCATGAGTGTGTCTTTCACCGTAATTACTAGAATCTATAGTAGCAGAAGCTAACTGAGGTTGGTATAAGGAAAAAGCCGTAGTAGTAGTATATTTTACAGTTTGTTTGGTTTTAGGCTTGGGTTTTTTAGCCTTGGGTTGAGGAGATATTGATTTAGGTGTTTGGTTTAAACTATCAGTACTTGGTGAACTATTAACTTCTTGCCCTTTTTTGTCCACATCTGTACGCAAAAAAGCCTGTGGATATTGATTCACCGTCCCAGGTTGTGGAGATGATATCTGAGCATTATTTTGGACTTTGTCAGATGATCCAAATATAAGAACCAATATCAAAGTTGCGAACATCCAAAATATCAGCATTACTCTAGTAGCCCAATCTCTAAATCGCATAATATAAATAGGTAGTAGAAAATAAAGATGTTATGTGTATAGATTATCGGCTTAATCACAGAATATCATAAATATAATTAATTCTGTTGATACTATAAATGTCTTATAAAAAATATTGAACTTAAATTCAATATCAAATGTCACAAAAATGCGAATAATTTATTCACTCCCTTAAATTATCTATTGGAACTGGGGCCAAATATCTTGACCCTATATATATTTATTATTTGTATCTTTTTTAATTCACGATTCCGTGATCTACACATAAATCTGATTAACTAGGGAACAGGGAATAGGGAACAGGGAACAGAGAAGAAGAATTGACATTACATATATACTGGGTTCTGTTCAAAAATTAGGAGTCCTAAAGTGAATAGTAGAGCAAAATCAACTTCATAGTAATTTGACAACTCGTATTTTCTCCCTCTGCGATATCTGCACCTCTGCGGTTAATTCCTTGATAAATTTGGCGCATTTTTATACAGATAGAACTTACAAAAAACCTACTTAAAATACCGTCATTGCAATGTAAGAAAGCAATCTCCAAACCTAACTAACCTTTCGTTAAAATGCGTAATTCTTAACAGAATTAGTATGAAGTACAAAATTCTTTAATTTTAAGTAACAGAGAACAGAAAAAATTGATGCGTACTCCATTAAACTGGGAAAAGCTATATTTCCATCTACAAGTAATTAATATTATCGCTATCAGCACATATTGATTCCTTGTAAGTAAAACCATATTATTATAGTATTTTGCAAGTATTATTTACAACATAAATGAATGTCTCTTCATTCAGTACCTAATATGCAAAATCAATCTCAAAAAAAACCGGCAGGCTTGATATACATAAAACACAAGCCACAGACTTTGGATTTTATGATACAATTTTCCTTTTTACCCTGTTCCCTGTTCCCCGTTCCCTGTTCCCTTTTTCAAACTGAATTATTCATTTCTAATAGTTAGTTAGCTTTTAAATAAAAGCTGCTCAAACCTAAGATGCAAATATACCGTAAAAGCCAAGATAACACGCAAAAATATAGTATATTAGATCATTAGAGTCACTAAATAAATACTCCTAAAAATATCAGTTCGTCAGTAGACAACTTACTGTAATTGATTTTTTCCACACTTTGTTTTCTGGAAAATCTACATAACCGAACAAAATCCTGGAAAATGATCAATTAGTCACATATCATCACCATTGTCGTTAACTACCAGAAAAAAATATGACAGTTTCTTTTCTTGAACACATCAATAGTCCAGAACGTCCCGTCGTCGTTTTTGACGGTGCAATGGGAACAAACCTGCAAGCTCAAAACCTGACAGCGGAAGACTTCGGTGGGCCAGAATATGAAGGTTGTAATGAATATTTAGTTCACACTAACCCCGAATCAGTAGCTAAGGTTCACCGTGACTTTCTCGCTGCGGGTGCAGATGTGATTGAAACTGATACCTTTGGTTCTGCTTCCATTGTTTTAGCAGAATATGATTTACAAGACCAGGCTTATTATCTCACTAAAGCCGCAGCAGAACTCGCTAAAAGTGTAACAGCAGAATTTTCTACACCAGAAAAACCCCGCTTTGTTGCTGGTTCAATGGGGCCAACAACCAAACTTCCCACCTTGGGACATATTGGATATGACACCATGAAAAATTCTTTTGTTGAACAAGCAGAAGGTTTATTTGATGGTGGTGTAGATTTATTCCTAGTGGAAACTTGCCAAGATGTTCTGCAAATTAAAGCAGCATTAAATGCAATTGAGGAAGTTTTTGCCAAAAAAGGGGAAAGAAGACCTCTCATGGTTTCCATCACAATGGAAAGTATGGGAACAATGTTAGTAGGGACAGAAATTGCTGCTGCATTGACAATTTTAGAACCTTATTCCATTGATATCCTTGGTTTAAATTGTGCTACCGGGCCAGACTTGATGAAACCACACATCAAGTATTTATCAGAACATTCTCCCTTTATCGTTTCTTGTATCCCCAATGCTGGTTTACCAGAAAACGTTGGTGGTCAAGCACATTATAAACTTACGCCTGTAGAATTACGCATGGCGTTACACCACTTTGTGGAAGATTTAGGTGTCCAAGTAATCGGGGGTTGCTGTGGGACACGTCCAGGACATATTCAACAATTAGCAGAGATTGCTAAAGAGTTAAAACCAAAGGTTAGACAACCAACTTTAGAACCAGCAGCCGCTTCAATTTATATTACCCAAAATTACGAACAAGACAATTCGTTTTTAATTGTTGGTGAACGTCTCAACGCCAGTGGTTCTAAAAAATGTCGTAACCTACTCAATGCTGAAGACTGGGATGGTTTGGTTTCCATGGCCAAGAGTCAGGTAAAAGAAGGCGCTCACATTTTGGATGTGAACGTTGACTATGTGGGACGAGATGGTGTGCGTGATATGCACGAGTTAGTTTCCCGCATTGTTAATAATGTGACTTTACCGTTAATGCTCGATTCCACCGAATGGGAAAAAATGGAAGCGGGTTTAAAAATGGCTGGTGGTAAGTGTTTACTCAACTCCACTAACTATGAAGATGGCGAACCGAGATTTTTCAAAGTTCTGGAATTAGCAAAACAATACGGTGCTGGTGTCGTAATTGGTACAATTGATGAAGATGGGATGGCACGGACGGCGGATAAAAAGTTTGAAATTGCCCAACGTGCTTACCGTCAAGCAGTGGAATACGGAATCGCACCTACAGAAATATTCTTTGATACTCTAGCCTTACCTGTTTCTACGGGGATTGAAGAAGATAGAGAAAACGGAAAAGCAACCATAGAATCAATCCGCCGCATTCGGGAAAATCTGCCGGGATGTCATATTATGTTGGGTGTATCTAATATATCCTTCGGTTTAAGCCCAGCAACACGGATGGTTTTAAATTCTATGTTCTTGCATGAAGCAATGCAAGCTGGTATGGATGGGGCAATTGTTAGTGCGAATAAGATTTTACCACTGTCAAAAATTGAAGAAAAACATCAAGAAGTTTGTCGTGATTTGATTTATGACAGACGTAAGTTTGAGAATGGTATTTGCGTTTATGATCCCTTGGGAGAATTAACGACATTATTTGCAGGGGTAAAAGCAAAACGTAACGAAGGAATTGACGAAAACCTACCCATTGAAGAAAGATTAAAACGTCATATTATTGATGGGGAAAGACTAGGTTTAGAGAAACAATTAACCGCAGCTTTAGAACAATATCCACCTTTAGATATCATCAACACCTACTTGTTAGATGGAATGAAAGTTGTAGGTGAATTATTCGGTTCTGGACAAATGCAGCTACCTTTTGTATTGCAGTCAGCGGAAACCATGAAAGCTGCGGTTGCTTACTTAGAACCTTTCATGGAACAATCTGAAGGTGCGGATGATAGTGGTAAAGGTAAATTCGTGATTGCTACCGTTAAAGGTGATGTACATGATATTGGTAAAAACCTCGTAGATATCATCCTTTCCAATAATGGTTACAAAGTAATTAACCTGGGAATTAAACAACCAGTTGAAAATATCATCCAAGCGTACGAAGAACACAAACCTGATTGTATCGCCATGAGTGGTTTGTTAGTAAAATCCACCGCGTTCATGAAAGAAAACTTAGAGGTTTTCAACGAAAAAGGAATTACCGTTCCAGTGATTTTGGGTGGTGCAGCTTTAACTCCTAAATTTGTGAATCAGGATTGCCAAAACACCTACAATGGTCAAGTTATTTACGGTAAAGATGCTTTTGCTGATTTGCATTTTATGGATAAATTAATGCCAGCAAAATCCGGTGATAATTGGGATGATTTGCAAGGTTTCTTAGATGAGATAGGTTCGGAAGAATCTAGCAATGGGAATGGACATAAACCTACAGACGAAGGAACTGAAAAAGAAAAAATCTCTGACGAACCAAAAGAGATTGATACCCGTCGTTCTGAAGCAGTTGCAGTAGATATTGAACGTCCTACACCTCCTTTCTGGGGAACTAGGTTTTTAAAACCAGAGGATTTTTCTTTAGAAGAATTATTCTGGTATTTGGACTTACAAGCTTTAATTGCTGGACAATGGCAATTCCGGAAACCAAAAGACCAATCTAAAGAGGAATATCAGGCGTTTTTACAAGAGAAAGTTTACCCAATTTTAGAAGGTTGGAAAAAACGAGTTATCGCCGAAAACTTGTTACATCCCCAAGTGATTTATGGATATTTCCCTTGTCAGTCTGAGGGTAATACTCTGCATATTTATGATCCAGAAAATCACTCAGAAATAGTTGCTAGTTTTGAGTTCCCCCGTCAACGTTCTGGAAGAAGATATTGCATTGCAGACTTCTTTGCACCTAAAGATTCTGGAGTGATGGATGTGTTCCCCATGCAAGCGGTGACAGTAGGGGAAATTGCCACAGAGTTTGCACAAAAATTATTTGCTGGGAATGAATATACCGATTATCTGTATTTTCATGGTATGGCTGTACAGGTGGCTGAAGCTTTGGCAGAATGGACTCATGCGACAATCCGTCGGGAGTTAGGTTTTGGTGATTCTGAACCTGATAATATCCGGGATATGTTAGCGCAGCGTTATCAAGGTTCTCGCTATAGTTTTGGTTATCCTGCTTGTCCAAATATTATGGATCAGCATACACAGTTGCAGTTATTGGGTACTGACAGGATGAATATGTACATGGATGAAAGTGAACAACTTTATCCTGAACAGTCTACAACTGCAATTATGGCTTATCACTCTGTAGCTAAGTATTTCACTGCTTAGGTTGTTTGAATTTCTTTATCCCCCTTCGTTGTTTGATGGAGGGGGTGTTTATAAGTCAAAATTCAAAAGTCAAAATTCAAAAGTAGTGGTTTATGTTTTTTATTTTCACGCAAAGACGCAAAGGTGCAAAGGAAGGAAGATAAAAATAATAATGTGATAAGTTATTTATATAATTCAAACTCTATTTTCTAAGAATGTCAGCTAGAGATTTATTTCATGAATCAGTGAGAAAAGCACTAGAAAAGGAAGATTGGATTATTACTAATGATCCTTTAGAAATTCAGTTTGAGGAGGTAAAACTGAAAATTGATTTAGGTGCAGAAAGATTAATAGCAGCAGAAAAAGCAGATGAGAAAATTGCTGTTGAAATCAAAAGTTTTGCTAGTAATTCACCAGTGAGTGATTTTCATACAGCATTAGGTCAATTTCTTAATTATCAAATTGCACTTGAAGAAAAAGAACCGGAACGTTTATTATATTTGGCTATTCCTGTAGATGTATACGAAACTTTTTTTCAATCACGTCTTGCGCGTATTGCCGTAAAACGCCATCAACTTAAAATGATATTATATGATCCGATGATGGAGGTAATTGTCCAATGGCAAGTTTAGAAAATTATCGCCAGTGTATTCAAGCTATTCTTAATAAACATGGTCAATTTAAACCTAACTATGAAGAAATAGATAATGAATTGATTTTTGATACTGTTCATGATCACTATCAGTTAATGTATGTGGGATGGAATGGTTTAAAAAGGGTGTATCATAGTATCATTCATTTTGATATTAAAGATGGAAAAATCTGGATTCAGCAAAATATGACTGATGTAGATTTAGCTTACGAATTGGAGAATATGGGAGTACCAAAAGAGGATATTGTTCTGGGTTTACAACCACCCTATAAACGTCCTTATACTGGTTATGGTTTGGCGTAATCTTGTATACAAAATATATGAAAAATTCTATTTAGAGGAAACTGATAAAATTATTTTTACTTTCTCCTTTGTAACCAAGCAAATACTTCCAAAAAAAAGACCCCCTTTATCAAGTCGGCGAGCAAGCTACATCTGCCTGTAATTATCTCAATCAAAATATGATAATGATAAAGTTGATAAATTAATATACAGCAGAATTCAGGAGTCAGGAGTCAGAAGTAAAATCGTCTTTATATCTAAATTGTAATTTAGGTTCTGTGCCTAATTAATCTACAATTTGCTGTATTATTGATAATCAGGAGGTATTTGAAATAATGAACTTACAAGAAATTATTCACTGTATTGAAAAATTACCCATAGAAGAAAAAGACTATTTATTTGAATTTCTCCGTCAACAACAAATAGAGAATCGCAAAATGGAAATTTTAGCTAATGCACAAGAAGTAAAAGAAGCATTTAAAAATGGCACTGCTAAACGTGGAAGTGTTGATGATTTAATTGCTGATTTGTTAGGAGAAGATGATGGAAATTGTCTGGAGTAGTGGATTTAAGAGATCCTTTAAAAAAGTTATCAAGAAAAATCCACAGTTAAAAGACAAGATAATTGATGTACTCAAGTTATTAGCAGATGATCCTTTTACACCATCGTTGAAGTCTCATAAATTAGCAGGTGATTTAGCAGGTTTGTGGTCTTGTTCTGTAGCTTATAATTGTAGAATTATTTTTAATTTTACCGACGATGAAGAATTACTAGAAATGGTAATTTTATTAATTGATATTGGTAGTCATGATGATGTTTATTAAATCAAATTAACACTTAAAAAGTTAATATTAATGTTAATCAAAGCGAAATCCAACAAACATTTACAATATTTTAAAGTATGATTAATCCTGAAAATCCTGATTCAGACAATTAAATTAAAAAAATCAGATCCCCGACTTCTTTTAAAAATCTTCCAAGTTACCGATCAATAATCATAGAAGTCGGGGATCTAACTAAATTACCTAACAATTAAATATTAACCAGCAGCAACCATTTCTTTTTCCAATCTTTCCAATCTTTCAGCTAAAAGTTGTTCCAAAGCAACCAACGCTTTAGAAAAACCTTCAATACCTTCAGATAGTTTATCAGTTGCCATGCGATCATCAGCGTGCATCTTATCAAAAGTTGCTTTATCAACAGAGATTTTCTCAATTGACATACCCGCAGCTTTTGCAGGATCAAGTTTGCGTGGTAAGTCTGCTGCTGTTTTTTGCAACTCAGATAATAAAGCAGGAGAAATAGTCAATAAGTCAGAACCGGCTAATTCTGTAATTTCACCAATGTTACGGAAACTAGCACCCATCACCTCAGTTTTATAACCAAACTTCTTGTAGTAGTTATAAATCTTGGTGACAGATAATACACCAGGATCTTCAGCAGCAGGATAGCTATCACGGCCTGTATCTTTCTTGTACCAGTCTAAAATTCGACCGACAAAAGGAGAAATGAGAGTAACACCAGCTTCAGCACAAGCGATCGCTTGATGAACACCAAACAATAATGTTAAGTTACAGTGAATACCTTCTTTTTCCAAAATTTCCGCAGCTTTAATACCTTCCCAGGTAGCAGCGATTTTAATTAAAATCCTTTCTTTAGAAATACCCGCAGCTTTGTACTGCTCAATCAAATCCCTAGCAACTGCTACAGTTGCATCAGTATCATAGGATAACCGAGCATCAACTTCAGTAGAAACCCGACCAGGGATAATTTCTAAAATTTTCAAACCAAAGGAAACCGCCAAACGCTTAAACGCCAATGTCACCACATCAGCTTGGGAAGCACTCTTACCAGCATCCTTCTTAGCTTTAATTAAAGTTTGATCAACAATATCTTGATATTCGGGCATTTTAGCCGCCGCAGTAATCAAAGAAGGATTAGTAGTAGCATCCTGGGGAGTAAACTGTTTAATTGCTTGGATGTCTCCAGTATCTGCCACTACAACGGTTACTTCCCGCAACTGTTCTAATAAATTCTTAGACATAAAATACTCCGTGAATTTTTTTCCTTTAGGATTTACCGAAAATCTGGGTTTAAAGCCCCGTCTTTCTAGGAAGGCTTTCTGATAAGATAGTGCAAACAGGCAGGGCATTGTCTGTTGAGCGAGATAGTGTAAGACTGGCTATGCCTGCAACTGTTGCTTGAACCCAGAGTCTCCGCACTTTTAGGACGGGGAGTATGTTAACAATCCCCAATTATTTAAACTCTTTGATCTTGCACATAATTCGGAGAGAGGCAATTTTTCTTAATGATTGCCTAACCTTGGTGATGGTGATCAGTTATTAGCTATGAGCTATGTACCTAAAATATGGAAATACAAAGAGTTAAAACCAACAGATGCAGATCACATTCCGAAAATTAAAACCTTTGCATCCCCAATATTGGCTGATCACTAATGACGGATCACTCACATTTTAGATTTTCTATGCTGTAATTGGCTGTCCAATAGAATGCACTTTCACTAAACTAGTTGTTCCTGATTGACCAACTGGTAAACCAGAAGTAATCACTACCTTGTCATTTTTTTTCACATAACCCCGGTCAACTACCGTATCTAACACAGTGGTAAACATCTCATCAGCACTATGAACAGGTTGAATTAACAAAGGTTCTACACCCCAAGATAAAGCCAATTGGCGATAAGCAGTAGGTTCAGAGGTCAGGGTAATAATTGGTCTGAGGGGGCGATATTTAGAAATTAACCTGGCTGTATTTCCAGAAGTAGTATTACAAAGAATCGCCTTAGAACCAGTTTCATAAGCCATTCTACATACCGCTTGGGCGACAGATTCAGTCACACTCAAACGTCCTCCCTCAAGATTCCAGGTATGTCTAGCACCTGCTTTGATTGCCTTTTCTGTTTGTATAGCGATATTGTGCATAGTCCGCACCGCCTCAATGGGATATTCTCCCACCGCAGTTTCGCCAGACAACATCACCGCATCCGTACCATCCAAAATCGAATTAGCCACATCAGTAGCTTCCGCACGGGTAGGATCTGGAGAACTAATCATAGACTCCAACATCTGAGTAGCAGTAATGACAGGTTTACCAATCAAATTACAACGGTGGGTAATATCCTTTTGAATCAGAGGTACATCATGAATTGGCACCTCCACACCCAAATCACCCCGTGCAATCATAATTGCATCAGCTACAGCCAGAATGTCATTGAGGCTCTCTACAGCTTCCGGACGTTCAATTTTGGCAATCAGACGGATTTTTGCCCCTGCTGCTTCAATCATCCGCTTTGCAGGTTCTAAATCTTGGGGCGATCGCACAAAGGAAACCGCCACCCAATCCACACCCAACTGAATCCCAAACCGCAAATCCATCAAATCCTTCTCTGTAATGGAACTCACAGGTAAAGGAGTAGCAGGTAAATTCACACCTTTATGGGAAGAAACCACTCCCCCAACATCAACATGAGCGCGAATTTTATCAGTATCACGACCACAGACAGTTAATTTCACCCGTCCATCATTAATCAAAATCGGTTCACCAGGACGGATCATGGCGAATAAAGTAGGTAGAGGTAAAGGTAACTGATGAACATTGTCACCCTCATCTTCCAAAACAAAAGTCACCTCACTACCGGTTTCCAACATCAAACCATTGGGTGGTAATTTACCCAAACGAATTTTTGGACCACACAAATCCTGCATAATTGCCACAGGTTTATGTAATTCCTCACCAATATCTCGTAAATACTGAAAAGTTTGGGCATGAAAATCATACGCCCCATGAGAGAAATTCAACCTAGCCACATTCATACCAGCTTTTACCAATGCCTCTAGCTTCTCAGGAGAAGAAGTAGCCGGGCCAACTGTACAGATAATTTTGGTGCGACGCATAAATAATAATTAGGGTTAACGATTTGGTAGCGCACCCTCATAATTCGTAATTCGTAATTCGTAATTCGTAATTCGTAATTCGTAATTCGTAATTCGTAATTCGTAATTCGTAATTCGTAATTCGTAATTCGTAATTCGTAATTCGTAATTAAGAAATTTACCCAATCACTAATCACCAATCACCAACCACCAATCACTTACTCGCCATTGACAACATCAAATCCACAACGCGGTTGGAGTAACCCCATTCATTGTCGTACCAAGAAACAACTTTGAAGAAATTAGAATTTAATTCAATTCCTGCGCCGGCATCAAAAATACTGGAGTGGGTGTCACCTTGAAAATCTGTAGAGACGACACTTTCATCGGTGTAACCTAAAACCCCTGCTAACTCACCTTCAGAAGCAGCCTTCATCGCTGCACAAATTTCTTTGTAACTTGTAGACTTAACAGTTTTGAAAGTTAAATCAACCACAGAAACATCAGGAGTTGGCACTCTAAAAGCCATCCCAGTTAACTTACCCTTCACCTCTGGTAATACCAAAGCCACCGCTTTCGCCGCTCCAGTGGAAGCAGGAATAATATTTTGTGCTGCACCTCTACCACCGCGCCAGTCTTTTTTACTTGGCCCATCTACAGTAGGTTGAGTTGCAGTCATAGCATGAACTGTAGTCATTAACCCTTCCGCCAAGCCAAAATTATCATTAATAACTTTAGCGATAGGAGCTAAACAATTTGTAGTGCAACTAGCGTTAGAAACAATTAAATCTTTTGTAGGATCATAAGTGTTATTATTCACACCCATAACCATAGTTTTTACTCTATCTGGATCTTTTGTAGGTGCAGAAATCACAACTCGTTTTGCACCAGCTTTGAGGTGATTTTCAGCCCCAGCATAATCAGTAAAAAGTCCTGTAGATTCAACAACATAATCTACACCCAATTTACCCCAAGGCAATTCCGCTGGATTTCGCACCGACACACAAGGGATAAAATGACCATCAATCACCATCCCATCTTCCCTAGCTTCCACCTGACTTTTTAATCTACCGTGTGTAGAGTCATACTTTAACAAGTAAGCGAGATTATCAGGTGGAACTAGGTCATTAATACCCACAAACTCAATATTAGGGTTATTTAGACCTGCTCTGAGTACCAGTCTACCAATTCGTCCGAAACCATTGATACCAACTTTTAACTTTGCCAAAATCAAACCTCCTGCTTAGTGTAGAGATGCAAACAAGGATCTTTGGCCGGAATAATTTTAATCTGACTCAGTTAACTCTTGCAGTCACATAAGATATATATTGGGCATGGGGCATGGGGCATTGGGCATCGGTAAAAATGTTTCACACCATCTCCTAATCTGACATCTTGCACCAATAAAAATTTTTTAATTTATATGGCAACCGGATTTAGTGTTAGGCGAGTTGTCAGTTGACAAATGTATTTATTTATTCAAAAGGAAACAAACAAACTACTTCTAATGAAGGATAAAGCCAAATGCAAGAATATGAATTCACTCTCAAATTTAAGCTTCCTAATCCTGATGCAAACCCTGATATGTACATTAATTCTCTTTACGAATCAGGATGTGATGATGCAATTATAGGTGTTGGTATAAGAGGTTTTATAGGGCTTAATTTTATTCGTCAAGCGTCATCAGCGTATGAGGCTATGTCCAGTGCCATAAAAGATGTCAGAAAAGCTATTCCACAAGCAGAGCTTACAGAAGCTTTACCTGATCTTGTTGGGATAACTGATGTTGCAGAACTTATAGGATGTTCTAGACAAAATATTCAAAAATTATTATCTAAAAGTAATTCAACTTTTCCTGTAGCTGTTTATGTAGGATCACAGTCAGTTTGGCATCTTTCTGAAATTCTGACTTGGTTAACCAAATACAAACATTATAATATTGACCAATCCCTTCTAGAGATTGCTAAAACTACTAGGACTATAAATTTTACCAAAGAGTCCAAAAATTTAGATCCTGAGATGCAAAAGCAGTTTCAAGAACTTGTTTTTAATTAATGGTCTATTTTTTAAGCCATTTAAACAAGATTTTGTATCATGACAATCTACACACCTCGGCAAATCCCCCAAACCCCTATTCTTTCGTTGAGGTGTGTCGAATGCTTACTGTCTAAGGGTTTGAGCTATGTGTTTGACGAATTTTTTAGATGGTTTTATAATCTTTTTCAGAGGTGTGTCGAATTGTGGTCTGAAACTCTTACTGGGTAAGGGCTGCTAGACGACCTCCCCACCGATTGGGTTAAATCGGAATAATTGGAAACAGAGTACTTGCAGTGTTTTCCACTGTATTTCGTGTAGTAACTAGCGGATCCCCCACCGATTGGGTTAAATCGGAATAATTGGAAACACAATGGCTGCTTTTGAATCCGCTTTCATTTGTGGGAATCCCCACCGATTGGGTTAAATCGGAATAATTGGAAACTTGTGCCACTATTTCGGCTTTTGAGTGAACGAACGCGCACCCCACCGATTGGGTTAAATCGGAATAATTGGAAACGCTCCATTAAGCAGCCCTTCTATAATGTCACGCGCCATCCCCACCGATTGGGTTAATTCGGAATAATTGGAAACCCTAGTCCCCAATTGTAGAAGTTTCCTGCTATCCCTACCGATTGGGTTAAATCGGAATAATTGGAAACAATAAATGATTCAACCTCTTGTAAAGAATGAGACCTTTCGTAGTCTCTTGCATCCCCCACCGATTGGGTTAAATCGGAATAATTGGAAACGAAAAAGCCCCCATATTTATGAGGGCTTATTATTTTTTTGGTATTACTAAATCGAAATATGAAATTGAAGAATTGCCAAAATTAAACTCTTACTCTCTGCGCCTCTGCGCCTCTGCGTGAGAAAAAATCATAAAAAAGATTGCCGTAACTCCTCAAAATTATTAGCTAAAACCACAGTTCGCAAAATATTTTGTAACCGTTCCAAATCATTAACTTGAGAAATTTGAGGCATTAACTCCAAAGCTTCATTGCCAAACTTCGCCTCCAAACTCGTCCGTATACTCGATATAATTCCTTCAGCTTTTCCTCTGATTTCTCCCTCTTGTAGTATTTCTTCATACCAAGGAGATTCTCGTAAAACCGCCATATCCCACCTCATAATTTCTTGAACTAAAGTCAAAAGTCAAAAGTTAAAAGAAATACAAAAATTAACTATTGACAGCAGAGGTCAAAATTCCCATAATCTTAGCAATATCATTTAAAAAATACTCAGCTAAATCAATCTGTAATTTTGCATCTGATAACTTTAAAAACTTCCAAATTTCCCCAGTAGTAACTACACCATAAATTTCCTTAATTTCATTTTCTTCTCGTTCATTAAATAACTTAGCAGCATACATTTCTGCAATACATTGTCCTAAACCACCTTTGATATTCTCTTTTTTAGCTTCAACAATGATAATTACAGGTGCATTAATCAATAAAAATTCAGGAGAACGACTAATAATAAAATCACAATTCCCACTTAAACCTTGACTAGAATCAATATTAAATTCTACTCCAGAAAATAAACTAATTTCTTGACTTTGATTTTTAGTTAATTCTAATAAAATTGGGGCAATAATCATTTCAGAACGAGATTTTTCTGTGTTACTAGCTAAAGCAAAAGGAACATTATAATCTAAAGTTTGCTGTAAGTAATCGCTGACGGATAATGGTTTTACTTCAGCAAAAATATTATCTCTTGTGGCAATATTTAGATGTAGGTTTTTTTTAACAGTTTCTAAAGTAAAATCACTATAAGACATTTCAAACTCCAAGATACAGCGTATTTTAGGTTTATGAAGTGCAACATTAAAGTTGGGCAACCACTGGGGGATTGCCCCTACCATTATGTTGTAAAATTTCTCAAACGACACATTGATAATTATGTTAACTGACTGGAAAACTGTTAAAACCTACGAAGATATTTTGTATGAGAAAACCGATGGTATCGCAAAAATAACCATCAATCGTCCCCATAAACGTAATGCTTTCCGCCCTAAAACCGTATTTGAACTTTATGAAGCTTTTTGTGATGCCCGTGAAGATATCAATATTGGTGTAGTTTTATTTACAGGAGCAGGCCCACACACAGATGGGAAATATGCTTTTTGTGCTGGGGGTGATCAAAGTGTACGAGGGAAAGCTGGTTATGTTGATGATGAGGGTGTACCACGTCTCAATGTATTAGACTTACAACGTTTAATCCGCTCCATGCCTAAAGTTGTCATTGCTTTAGTAGCTGGTTATGCTATTGGTGGTGGTCATGTTTTACACTTAATTTGTGACCTGACAATAGCTGCTGATAATGCTATTTTTGGGCAAACTGGCCCAAAAGTAGGAAGCTTTGATGGTGGTTTTGGTGCTAGTTATTTAGCCCGAATAGTTGGACAGAAAAAAGCAAGAGAAATTTGGTTTCTCTGTCGTCAATATGATGCTCAACAAGCTTTAGAAATGGGATTAGTTAATACTGTAGTTCCCGTTGAAGAATTAGAAAATGAAGGGATAAAATGGGCGCAAGAAGTATTAGAAAAAAGTCCTATTGCTATACGTTGTTTAAAAGCAGCATTTAACGCTGACTGCGATGGCCAAGCTGGGTTACAAGAACTAGCTGGTAACGCAACTTTACTTTATTACATGACAGAAGAAGGTTCTGAGGGCAAAAAAGCTTTTCTGGAAAAACGTCCTCCGAATTTTCGTGAGTTTCCTTGGTTACCTTAAATTATCCTCACACACGCACCGATTTCTCAGGTGCGACTTCTGCATTTATTACAGGACAAAATCTTAAAGAAAAATTTTATGTTTACGAGCTTGAATGATGAAAAATCCGACTATATTAATAATATAGTTATGCAATTACTGCTTGGTTTGTTTTTGCTGATAATAAGGAGTCAACATTTTCTTCCATCGAAGCAGTTGTCAAACTTTTCATGTTGGTATTGATATTAGCAGTAGCAGATACAGCTGGTTGAACTACTGGCAAACTCCAAACATCTTCTAAAGATTCCCATGAAGGTGCAAAAGCTGGGATCGCCAAAGGACAAGCCTTCCAACAAGCTTTTACTGGTGCATTTAGTTGTTGACACAAACCACCTCTACGACCTTCTGGTTGGTAATGACGACAGTATTTACAAGCGGATGTCAGTGAGTTAATAGCTTTCATGAGGTTTCATCTTGAGTGTAATTTATGAATACTGATCACACCTTTATTTTGCTTGTATGAAGGGATAGGTATAAAACCCCAAAAACTGATATCATGTCAGGGTTCTAGCTATTTTTATCTCAAAAAAAGTTTATGATATCTTTATAATTCCGTTATATTTGTAAATGATTACTGAGTATCTACATACAGATATTACCTCAAACCCATTGGGGATCAAGCTTAATTGTCATGTTTTAGATTCACCAGAAGTTTACATTTAAACCTTGTTATGTATAAAACCGGAAGTTCATGTGTTGGTTTGTAGTCAGAATTTAGTATCAAGAGCCAGAATATTTGACAGCAAACCCTAATTATCAGTTATCAGTTATCAGTTATCAGTAGGACTTACGCAAAAGTCACGTCACTGCGTCATTACGAGCGACAGCGACGTAATCGCAAAAATCCTGGGATTGCTTCCCTACACTGCGTTTCAGTCGCAATGAAAAATCTTCGTTGCGTAAGTCCTGATCAGTTTTCACTTTTCACTGTTCAGTTTTTGCTACAAACCCTATTTATTTCTGGGAAGCACCTAAAGATTTAGCCCTACACAAATAACAAACACCCCAGTATTGAATTTCTCCTGGTGGTGTAGGACACTTGCATTGAGGACAGGAAGATAAATGTTGAGACTGTTCTTGCTTCTTTTTGATCCACATCGTAAAAAATGTATTGATATTTTCCCGATCAGTGGGAACGGAAGATTCAAGAATATCTTCACCTAAGTAGCTGGGATGCTCTTGTAGTGATAAAGTTTGCTGTTGATCTTTTGATAATGGTAATCGCCGCCATTCCGCAGTAGAAAAATGAATATCTACGAGAGGTTGGGGTAATATTTTATTCAACTTTAGCAACAAAGACCTGCGTTGAAAAGTGAGATTTTGTGACCAAGCTGCACTGGAAGTTGCTACCCGCAAAATGCCACGCTGGATGGATAAAGGGCGGGTGTGCAGGGCAATTTTAGTACCTACAAGCTCTGGCCAATATTTAAGTAACTTGAGTAAAGGTTGTAATTCTGGTTTGGTTTCGATAGCCAGAATATCTAAAATATCATTAACTGATTTCAAAGGCATATCTTATGATCAAGTAAAATTTTTCTCAAATTGGGAAATTTTCATAGGAGGTAATAAAATTAAAATCTCTAAAACTCTTTTCCCTGATATCATTTCCGGGTGCATCGGTATTATTTTGAATATCCCCTGGTTTAATATCAATATTTGTGGGGAATACATATCATGGATGGGGTAACCACGGGGGGTTTGCCCTTACGCGAGGCAAACATATCATTCCGATGCTAACGGATTTGATATGACTGGGTGATACAGTGCTTTCCGGTATCATGAGGTATGCTATTGGCAGGCTGTTCGGCCCACCCCACAAGAGTTTCATGATTATGATTTGTACCTCATAACAACTAAATCTCCTGTAAGTTAAGACGGGGTGTAGGGTGTGGAAAAAATTAGCTCATTAAAAACCCCAATCGAACTTCACTACTTTTTAACCTCTTTTCTAATTTCTGAAAACTTACGGGCATTGTAAGATTTTAAACTGATTACCCTGATAAACCTTGCTTACTCTTTTTTACCAGCAAAACCTCTCAAACAAAAATCTCACAATTAATGCTTTTAAGGCAAAAAAATAATGAGTCAAAATCCTACTATTGATCCTGGTACTGAATCTTCTTCCGGATCTGGGCTAAAACCACAACTGGCTACTGCATTAAGCAATTTAGAAGTACATTTAGATCAAGAATTAATTAGATATCGGCGTATACGTAGTGCAGTTAGTCTACCTAAGCAAAGTGACTTAGAAAAACTCAATTCTTACTCGACTCCACCTGTTGATAGTATAGACCTTCCATCCCTACAAAATCAGCCAGACTTGGCAGAAAATTCTTCTTTAGCAGCACAGCTACCAGAAGAACTGAGTAACTTGCCTGGTTCTGTTGCTGAAGATACAAGTATTACATCTAATGAACCATTATCTTCACCAGATGTAATTAATTCTGTCAGTAGTATCGTACCAATGAAGGTACAAACGGAAAATGATCAAACTCTTGCTTCTTCTCATAACTCCTCTACTCACCCAGATGATTATTTAGAATCTAGTGAAGCACTATTAAGAAGTCTGCAAACAGAACAAGCAAAACCTAAAAAATCTTCTCAAAATCAGACTGATAGCTTACTCTCTCCCTTGGGTATTGGTTCAATGCTGCTATTGTTACTGGCAAGTTTGACTTTGGGTTATGTGGTATTAAATCCTCAAAGTATGCCAAAGTGGGATATAAGCAAGATTAAATTATTTAACTTGAGTTTTCTGAATAATAGAGAAACAACAAGCGATGATTCCAACAATTCCACAACTCCAGAACCAGCAATTACACCCATCGAAAAATATCCTAACTTAGCAGCTAGTGAGTTTCCTGAAGTTAATGATCCTAACGATGTGGTTGGTTTAAAGCCCAAAGCTAAACCTACTCCAACTCCTACAACCGTTACTCCTCCACCAGTAGCCAATATAACACCAAGAACTCCTATCAAACCAGTTCCCCTCCCTTCAGTAACACCAAAAGCTACGACATCTGCCAATACTGTCATTCAACCTTCAAGTGATGGGTACTATTATTTAATAGTTGACAATAAAGGTACAGAAGCCTTAGCAGCAGCCCAAAAAGTCGTTCCTGATGCCTATCTATCAAATGGAAAAAAATATATTTACTTGGGAGCATTGGAAACAGAAGCTGAAGCAAAAAAGAGGTTGCAGGAACTTAAGGAACAAGGTATTAAAGCCCGTGTACGTCAACCATAAAATTGAATGGAGCAACCAAAATGGAAATATTCAGACGTTTAGTACGGATAGTTCGTGCTAACTTGAATAATTTAATTAATGGTGCAGAAGATCCAGAACAGGTATTAGAGCAGGTAGTGGCGGAAATGCAGTCTAATTTAATCGAGATGCGTCAAGGAATCGCTGCGGCGATCGCTACCCAAAAACGTACAGAACGTCAAGGACTAGCAGCACAGTCTCAAGCTGAAGAATGGTATAGTCGCGCCCAACTTGCTCTTCAACAAAATAATGAAAATTTAGCTAGAGAAGCTCTTAACAAACGCCAAGCTTATCAAAAAACCTCTCAATCATTATTTGAGCAAATAGAACAACAAACACAAATAGTAGAAAAACTCAAACGAGATGTCAAAAGTTTAGAGTTAAAAATTGCAGAGGTGAAAACCAAAAAAGATATGTACATTGCTCGCGCTCGTTCTGCTCAAGCATCTTTCAAACTTAAAGAAATGCTCAGTGATGTATATGGTACATCTACATCAAGTGCATTAGAAAGGATGGAAGATCAAGTTATGCAGATGGAATCAAAAGCGGAGGTAATTGGTCAACTGAGTGATGATAATCTGGAAAAGAGATTTGCTGACTTGAATCCTAATCAAGATGTTGATGCAGAATTAGCTGTTATGAAAACTAAAATGTTAAATGATGTAAATAATAACACTCCAGATATTAACCCTTAATATAGCAACATCTTAAAAACCTAGAGTTTCAAAGATGATTAATTAATGTAGCTGAATTATGGGTTAATGATTCAAAATGGATACAGGATACCATTCCTAACTAAAAAGATTAAATTGAACTTAGGTAGCTATTTAACAGTAAATAAATCACTGTCTAACCAAGCGCGTAAACCTCACAAGGAAAAAAGTTATGGGATTATTTGATCGCATTAAAAGAGTAGTAGGTGCTAATGTCAATGATCTGATCAGCAAAGCTGAAGATCCAGAAAAAATGCTAGAACAAGCTATTCTGGAGATGCAGAACGATTTGGTGCAGTTGCGTCAAGGTGTTGCTCAGGCACTCGCAAGTCAGAAAAGAACTGAAAAACAGTATAAAGATGCAGCAGCAGAAACAGAAAAATGGCAACGCAACGCTCAACTAGCTCTACAAAAAGGAGAAGAAGACTTAGCTAGACAGGCACTACAGCGTAAAAAGACTGTCAGTGAAACTTCTACATCCTTAAAGACCAGTTTAGATCAACAAACTGCTCAAGTAGAAACCCTCAAGAAAAACCTAGTTCAGCTAGAGAGCAAAATTTCTGAAGCCAAAACCAAGAAAGAAATGCTCAAAGCTAGAATTACCGCCGCTAAAGCTCAAGAACAACTTGGCTCAATGGTGGGTAATATGAATACCAGCAGTGCGATGGCAGCATTTGAGCGCATGGAAGAGAAAGTAATGATGCAAGAAGCCCGCGCTCAATCTGTAGGAGAATTAGCCAGTGCAGACTTAGAAACCCAATTTGCTCAATTGGAAAGTGGTAGTGATGTAGATGACGAATTAGCAGCTTTAAAGGCCAGTTTAGCTCCTGCAACTCCAGCGAATCAAGCACAATTACCCCCACAGCAACAAGAAACTAGCAATACTAAGCCTGCTGAAAATGTGGATGATGATTTAGCAGATTTAAAAAGACAGCTAGATCAATTGTAGGTTTGGCAAAAATTCAACCTCAATCTTTCCCACACCATTGGTAGTGGGAATTTTGTTGTTTAGGGTTTACCGCAAAAAGTTATTGGTGATTGGTGACTGGTGATTGGTGACTGGTGATTGGTGAGTGGTGATTGGGTAAATTTCTTAATTAGGAATTACGTCGCAATGACAGTACTGTGTCATTACGAGCGACAGCGACGTAATCACAAAAATCCTGGGATTGCTTCCCTACACTGCGTTTCAGTCGCAATGACAAATCTTCGTTGCGTAAGTCCTGTTAATTACGAATTACGAATTACGAATTACGAATTACGAATTATGAACTACTAGTAGTTTTTCAGTTCTCTCCCTGCACCCTGCACCCTGCTCACCATGGCCTTAATGATAAGTATTCAACCAGGTATGATATCACCCCATCACTTCCTGACTTCTATATCTCCTTTTACGATAGAGTAATTTGTGTATCAACTTTTAAAAATGCCATCTAATGGAGACTTTAATGAGTAATGGTGTAATAACTATTAGTGATGCTGATTTTGAAACAGAAGTTCTGAAAGCCGATCAGCCCGTATTAGTTTACTTTTGGGCTTCTTGGTGTGGCCCTTGTAAATTGATGTCACCAATGATTGATCAAGCGGCTAAGAAATATAGCGATCGCTTGAAAGTTGTCAAAATGGAAGTTGATCCTAACCCTATTGCTGTTAAACAGTATCAGGTCGAAGGTGTTCCTGCACTAAGATTGATTAAGGAAGAACAACTTCTAGGCTCAACTGAGGGAGTCATCAGTAAAGATAAATTACTGGGACTTTTAGATCAACATCTTAATAGTAATTAGTGGATTCTCTCTAGGGGTAAGGCAAAAGCTCATTGGTGTCAACTGAGGCTAAAGAGGGCTTGCTGAAAAAGTGACTGGTGATTGGTGACTGGTGATTGGTGACTGGGAATCTTAATTTAATCACTATTTATTATGGCAACCTGGGCGAGTCAATTTTTCTAGTGTTTAGTCATATTCAGATGACTTTCGCTATGAGCAAGGAACTGAAATATCTTGGGATAGAGGTCTTACTTTCAGTTGACACTAATGAGCTTTTGCTTTACCCATGCTATTGACACTCACCGATCTAAAGGACGACTAAGTCAGGACTTACGCAACGAAGATTTGTCATTGCGACTGAAACGCAGTGTAGGGAAGCAATACCAGGATTTTTGCGATTACATCGCTATCGCTCGTAATGACGCAGTGACGTTACTTTTGCGTAAGTCCTATAAGTTTTTACGCCACGCTCCAAAACTTAAACTCAAGGGTTTTCAGCCTATTTTCTTATAAATAATAACTAATAACTAATGACTAAAATACAATTTGCTCACCGATTACAATCCTTACAATCTAATGTATTTGCTGATATGGATACAGCCAAGACTGTAGCTGTAGCTGCTGGTAAAGATTTAATAGACTTGTCTCTTGGTTCTTCGGATTTACCTGTGCAAGGTTCTGTATTGACGGCTATTTCTGAATCTCTCCATGATTCTAGTACACATGGTTATTTGTTATTTCGGGGTACTCAAAAATTCCGTCATGTAGTAGCTCAGTGGTACGAGCAAAAATATGGTGTTCCTGTTGATCCAGACACAGAAGTTTTACCTTTAATTGGTTCTCAGGAAGGAACGGCACATTTACCTCTAGCAATCCTTAATCCTGGTGATTTTGCCTTATTATTAGATCCTGGTTATCCTTCCCACGCAGGGGGTGTTTATTTAGCTAGTGGGCAAATTTACACAATGCCGTTGAAAGCAGAAAATAATTTTTTACCAATTTTGACTGATATTCCCGCCTCAGTATTATCTCAGTCTAAAATGATGGTTTTAAGTTATCCCCACAATCCTACCAGTGCGATCGCTCCCTTGTCTTTCTTCCAAGAAGCAGTAGATTTTTGCCAACAACACAATATTGTTTTAGTCCATGATTTCCCTTACGGAGATGTTGTTTTTACTGGAGAAAACACTAATCACCAATCTATAGCACCATCTATTTTTCAAGCTGATAGGGAAAAAAGTATTTCTATTGAATTTTTTAGTATGTCTAAATCTTACAATATGGGAGGATTTAGAATTGGCTATGCAATTGGTAATGCTGAGTTAATTTTAGCTTTAAAAAAATTAAAAGCCACCATTGATTTTAATCAATATTTAGGAATATTAAACGGAGCGATCGCAGCACTTACAGGTGATCAAGAAGGGATAAAAAATACAGTAAATCAATTTCGTCAACGTCGTGATACTTTCATCCAGGCTTTAGCCAGAATTGGTTGGCAAGTACCAACTCCAGAAGCAACAATGTATATCTGGGCAAAATTACCAGATCCTTGGAGTAATAATTCTATTCAATTTTGTACAGATTTAGTCAAACAAACTGGAATAGCTGCGTCTCCAGGAGTCGGTTTTGGTGCAGCAGGAGAAGGATATGTACGTTTTGCTTTAGTGAAAGATTCACCAACATTAGAGATAGTTGTCCAAAGAATTGCTGAGTTTATGGATTTAAGTTAATCAGTAATTACCCATATTTAATAGTCAGTGATATTGCGTATTTTTTGGTAGATAAATAGTCAAATATTTTATCTAAAAAACATCATAACTTTATAGAAGAATCAGTCAAATTTTTGTATACTTTGATCATGGTCAAAAATTACTCAACAAACAAAAGTAACTTTGACTTTATATCGTCCTTCCCAGTAAAGGCTATAAACCTATACTTCACTCGGCTAAAAAATACACACAATACTAAATTCAACCCTAAGAACAATGAAAAACAATTTTGGTAAAATTCTCTTTGGCACTTCCATCGCTCTTGGTTTAAGCATAGTTACAGCTAACACAGCACAAGCAGGAACTATAACCAGTGTAGATATTGGTGGAACTGCTGCTAACGACTATTTCGTTTATGAATCAGATGGAACTAACACATCTCGTGTATTAAATCCAACTTCCGGAGATATTAACCAAGCTTTAGTAGGTGACTCCTCTAATCCTGGTGGTAATATAGAATTAGCAGCTAGTAGTGAACAAGGTGGTTTTGACTTTACAAAAAATACTACCTTAGAAGGAGAAATAGGTGGTAAAGATATCACTCTCAGCAGTTTAACCCTATCTGATTGGACAAGCACTTATAAAAATACAGGTTTGACTTTTGGTGAATATTGGTTTAATTCTGCCTTAACTGCTAATGGTTTTGGTATCTTGGTGGGATCAGGCTTGTTTAATACCTTTCAAGCTCAAAATGGTTTTCAACGCTTCAGTGATCCTAACATTTCCTACGTAAACCAAGACTATACAACAGGTGATATTAATATTGGTTTAGCAGGTCATCTCAATGCTGCACCCATGATATTAGGTACTGATCCTGATCCTATGTATGGTCCAGTAATACAAGCTAGTGAAATAGTCAAATACACTTACAATGGAACTACTGACTACCTATTTAGCTTTACAGGTACTAATTCAGATTTAGTTTCCGATGATGGCACTCATTCTCATAACGCTAACTATAACGTTACTATACCAGCTAAAACACCAGAACCTTCTGCTATATTAGGTCTTTTGGGTGTTATTGGTATGTTTGCAGCACAAAGAAGAAAAAAAGTTGCTTCTTAATTACTGGGAATAAACATAAGTAGGTCAACATTTTCAACCTAAAATAGGAAATGGATAGATCCTCGATTTCTTGTCGAAGTCGGGGATCTGAGTATTAAGTTTTTTAATGTTGAATTACTTAGTTCTAACCGTGAACACATCATCCCAACCTTTACCATTAGTTAAAAACCCAGAAAAACTAGAAACTCGGTTAACAGAAATTCCCCTAGAACCAGGGGTGTACCTAATGCGAGATGGGAGCGATCGCATTATTTATATTGGTAAATCTCGCAAATTGCGATCGCGTGTTCGTTCTTATTTTCGTGACTCCACCAATAAAACCGAACGCATCAACACAATGGTTAAATTAGTGACAGAAATTGAATTTATAGTCACTGACACCGAAGCAGAAGCATTAGCATTAGAAGCAAACTTAATCAAACAACATCAACCATACTTTAACGTTTTACTCAAAGACGATAAAAAATATCCTTACCTTTGTATAACTTGGTCGGAACAATATCCACGTATTTTTATTACTCGTAAAAGACAACTAGGAAAACCAAAAGATAAATATTTTGGGCCTTATACAGACTCAGGTTTATTAAGAGAAATATTCTATCTTTGTAAACGAATTTTTCCACTCAGACAGAGACCGAAACCCCTATTTAAAGACAGACCTTGTTTAAATTATGATATCGGTCGTTGTCCTGGAGTTTGTCAACAACTTATCTCTCCTCAAGAATATCATCAAATTGTCCATAAAGTCGCAATGGTATTTCAAGGTAGAACCCAAGAATTAATTGATATTTTAACCACACAAATGGAAACTGCGTCCGAAGAATTAAACTTTGAAACAGCAGCAAAAATTCGTGATCAAATTATAGGTTTAAAATCATTAACGGCACAGCAAAAAGTATCTTTACCAGATGATACAATTTCCAGAGATGCTATAGCCTTAGCCGCAGATGATCAACATTCATATATTCAATTATTTCAAATTCGAGCAGGTCAGTTAGTGGGAAGATTAGCTTTTGTTGCTAACTCTGAAGCTGAACCAGGAGCAATTTTACAAAGAGTTTTAGAAGAGCATTATCAAACCGCAGAAAGTGTAGAAATTCCTAGTGAAATTTTAGTCCAACATGATTTACTAGATGCTGAAATTTTAGCAAATATACTAACAACTAGGAAAGGCAGAAAAGTCACTATTCTTGCACCACAAAGACAAACCAAAGCCGAACTCATAGAAATGGTAGAACGTAACGCCCAATATGAATTGCAAAGAATGCAGAAGTTGGGTGATAGTAATCATAAATCTCTTGCAGATTTAGCTGATATTTTAGATTTATCAGAACTACCAAAACGGATAGAAGGTTATGATATTTCCCATATTCAAGGTAGTAATGCGGTAGCTTCTCAAGTAGTATTTATTGATGGTTTACCAGCCAAGCAATATTACCGACATTATAAAATTAAAAATCCGCAAATTACCACAGGTCATTCTGATGACTTCGCCAGTTTAGCAGAAGTAATTCAGAGACGATTTAGAAAATATATAGAAGATCCAAAATTGGCAAGATTAGGAAATGTGGACTGGCCAGATTTAATTATGATTGATGGTGGCAAGGGTCAATTATCTGCGGTAGTATCCATATTAGAAAAAATGGGTTTATTGTCAGAGTTACGAGTTATTAGTTTAGCGAAAAAAAGAGAAGAAATATTTTTGCCAGGAGAGTCAAAATCTTTGGCAACTGATTCCGAACAACCAGGAGTACAATTAATTAGAAGACTCAGAGATGAAGCGCATCGTTTTGCAGTTACTTTTCATCGTCAACAAAGAAGTGAGAAATCAAAAAGATCACGTTTAGATGAAATACCTGGACTAGGACATCATCGTCAAAAACTCCTACTGGCACATTTTCGCTCTGTAGACTACATTCGTCAAGCGACTCCCAAGCAATTAGGGGAGGTTGGGGGAATTGGTGAAAAGTTAGCCCAAGAAATTTATAATTATTTTCATCCAGAAGAAAATTAACGCACCACGAAGACACGAAGAACACGAAGGAAAGAAGGAATTAAGAGGTTTTCAAATATGATCAATTACAACGTAAGTAAATACTCACAACAATAGACATAAAAATTCATCTGTTTTTCCAGCAATTACTGCAAAATTATGGTTTAAAAAAAGAATATTCCTGATTTAAAGTCTCTTGCTTCAGCTATAGGTACTGATAACTGATAACTGATAACTGATATCTGATATTACCTTAACTTCCTCAAAGAACTTGATTATTTGTCCCAATAATGAAAAAATTACTTTATAAGTATTTATGATCTTTAGGGTTTGCGGAATAAGTGTTTTCGTCGAGGCTTGGAGGCAGGAGAAAATTTAATTATTTTTTCCATCTCTTGAATTCTACAAAAGTGTAATATTCTTGCACGATTTAGTCTTACAGCAGATTTCATCTTGGTGAGGTACACTAGTGACGGGCTGTCCGGCCCATCCCACAAAAGTTTAATTTTTGAGACTGTACCTCATTAACCTCGAATTTGCTGTATATCCAGGACTTAGGCAGAAGTTACGGAAGAATGAACCACGAAGGACACGTTAGCGGAGCTTCCCGAAGGGATAGGACACGAAGATCAGAGGGTGGGAGAGATATTTTGCATAAGTCCTAATATCTTTGTACCTACTTTCCTGTTTATCAACCTCAAACCTTTGCTTGATCTGGGTTTTAGATTTATTCAGCCAGCCCTATTTAGGATTTGCTGAATAAATCTGAAAATATTACAAGTAAGGGGTTTTAGAAGATTTGAAATTGAGAAAGTGCAAGCTTTTGAGGAGTAAGCACTCTTATTACCTTGCACTTTTTGAACTTGGAAAGATTTAAAAGTAGTTTTTCAGTTCTCTCCCTGCTCCCTGCTCCCTGCTCCCTGCTTTCACGACAAGACTTTTTCAGCATCCCCTATTTAGATATTCACACTTGACTAATAACATAAGAGGAAAGAAGTGAAGGTTTTAGTTGTCGGCAATGGAGGACGTGAACACGCTCTAGCGTGGAAACTGCTACAATCACCAAAAATAGACCAAGTTGTCTGTGTACCTGGAAATGGTGGAACTGCAACCATGAAAGGTTGTCAAAATCTACCCTTAGCAGTAGACGACTTTGAAGGAATGAGTAAATATGCTTTAGAAAATGATATTCCTCTGGTTGTAGTTGGGCCAGAAGTACCATTAGCTCAAGGAATTACGGACTTTTTACAAACCAAAGGGTTAAAAGTATTTGGCCCAGTTCAAGCAGGGGCGCAAATAGAAGCCAGCAAAGCTTGGGCAAAAGCTCTCATGGAAGCAGCAGGAGTTCCCACAGCAAAAGCCGCCGTTTTTACAGAACCCACAGCAGCTAAAAACTACATTCGTACAGAAAGAGCACCTATAGTAGTGAAAGCGGATGGTTTAGCAGCTGGTAAAGGTGTCATTGTTGCTCAAACCCTAGAACAAGCAGAAACAGCTATTGATGATATTTTTCAAGGGCAATTTGGTAGTGCAGGTAATTCCGTCGTCATTGAAGAATGTTTATTGGGGCAAGAAGTTTCAGTTTTAGCGTTAACCGATGGCTTAACCATTCGTCCCTTACTACCTGCACAAGATCATAAACGGATTGGAGAAGGTGACACAGGTGATAACACAGGAGGTATGGGAGCTTATGCCCCTGCACCCATAGCCACACCAGAATTAATGGCGCGTGTACAGACAGAAGTTTTAGAAAAAACCATCGCCGAACTCAGAAATAAAGGTATTGATTATCGAGGAGTGTTGTATGCTGGTTTAATGGTTGCAGACAATGGAGACTTCAAAGTTTTAGAGTTTAATTGTCGGTTTGGAGATCCAGAAACTCAGGTAATTTTATCATTACTAGAAACCCCCTTAGAAGACCTAATCTTAGCTTGTATTGATCAGCGTTTAGCAGCAATGCCACCCTTAGCTTGGAAAAAAGCTTCAGCCGCTACTGTGGTTGCAGCTTCCGGCGGCTATCCTGGAAATTATGAAAAAGGTAAAGTTATTACTGGACTAGACGCAGCGCAATTAGCAGGAGCAATAGTCTTTCATGCCGGAACAAAACTAAATTCCACCGCAGAAATTGTCACAGACGGTGGTAGAGTCTTGAATATTACTGGTCTTGGTGAAGATTTCCAGCAAGCGATCGCCCAAGCTTACACGGGAATTAAGGAGATTCAATTTTCCAGAATGTACTACCGTAGGGATATAGGTCATTGTCTCCTGAATGAAGAATCATAGATACATGGACAGAATTAATTACACAACTGATTTATCTGTTCCCTGTCACATGAATGTAATTTTTTCCAACTACTTAAGTGAGCAGGTTAGTAGTTTTTCCATCTCAACATCATTATCATCAATCAATATTCTCTATTCTCTCCTAACACCTTTTGGGAATTAGCTGTTAATTTTTAAATGGTTGGTTGGGAGCAAAAACAAGCGACTACTACTAATAACTATATATAAATCATATTTAAGATGCTGGCTTTTTTCACAACAATCCGTAATGTCATCTCCCACTGGTGGTATGAATTTACCCTGCAAACTAAACTCCTAGCAGTTGCCACTTTGGTAGTTTCCTTAATCATGAGTGGACTAACTTTTTGGGCAATCAATACCATTCAAAAAGATGCCAGTCTCAACGATACTCGTTTTGGTCGTGATTTAGGATTACTACTAGCTGCCAACGTAGCACCTTTAGTTGCTGAAGATAACCTCACAGAAGTTGCCCAATTTTCCCAACGTTTCTACAGCAGCACATCCAGCGTGAGGTATATGTTATACGCTGATGAAACAGGGAATATATTTTTTGGTATTCCTTTCTGGGAACCAGAAGTAGGAAATTCTCTCACCATTGAACGCAAAATCCAGTTACCAGAGGACTATTCTAGCTATAATGAGCAACCAATGGTACGCCAACATAGCACCCCCGATGGTGTGGTGACAGATGTTTTCATTCCTTTGGTAGCAAATAATAAACATCTAGGTGTTTTAGCAATTGGCATTAACCCCAACCAAACAGCAGTCATATCAACTAACTTTACCCGTGATGTCACCATTGCGGTTTTTATTACCATTTGGGTAATGGTGATATTAGCAGGGGTGATTAATGCCTTAACAATAACAAAGCCAATTAAAGAGTTATTAGTAGGTGTTAAACAAATTGCTGCGGGCAACTTCAAACAGCGAATCAACTTGCCACTGGGAGGAGAATTAGGAGAACTTATTTTTAGCTTTAACGAAATGGCAGAGCGCTTAGAACGCTACGCAGAACAAAATATTGAAGAACTTACAGCCGAAAAAGCCAAATTAGAAACATTGGTGTCTACTATTGCCGATGGTGCAGTATTAATTGATAACAATATGCAAGTCATATTAGTTAATCCTACTGCTAGGCGGATATTCACTTGGGAAGGAGTTGATGTCGTAGGGAAAAATTTATTGCATTACCTTCCCCACAGTATACAAATGGAAGTGACTCGCACCTTATATGAAATGGCATCTGGTGAGTGTGAAAGTGCAGAATTCCGTATTCCCTTGAGTCAACCAACAAAACGAACCATCCGCATTCTGCTCACCACTGTTTTAAATCTGCAACGGGAAAGTATCAAAGGTATTGCGATTACAGTTCAAGATATCACCCGTGAAGTAGAACTCAATGAAGCTAAAAGCCAATTTATCAGTAACATCTCTCATGAGCTACGCACACCGTTATTTAATATCAAAACTTATATTGAAACCCTACATGACTATGGTGAAGATTTAGAAATAAAAGAGCGTCAGGAATTTTTAGCCACTGTTAACAATGAAACAGATAGATTGACACGTTTAGTCAACGATGTTTTAGACTTATCTAAACTAGAATCAGGTCGTACCTACAGTTTTAACGGTGTTGACTTAGCACAAGCCTTAGAACAAACCTTAAGAACGTATCAACTCAATGCCAAAGATAAAGGTATTGAACTAGTTCAAGAAGTAGCTCCTAATTTACCCTTAGTCATGGGTAACTATGATTTGCTGCTACAAGTATTTGGTAACTTAATTGGTAATGCTCTCAAATTTACTTCCGCAGGAGGTAAAGTAGCTATTCGAGCCTACCAGTTAGAGATCCAACCCATCATAGTGGTTGCTGACACACATCATAATTCCACACAGTTAGAAAATTATGTCAGTCATACCTCCTGTGAAAACAACCATCAAAGTCAAGTCAGAATTGAAATTAGTGATACTGGAATAGGTATTGCACCAGAAGATCAACAAGCAATATTTGACCGTTTTTTCCGTGTAGAAAACAGAGTTCACACCCTTGAAGGTACAGGTTTAGGTTTATCAATTGTCAGAAACATCATGGAAAGACACCACAGTCAAATTCACTTAATAAGTGAAGTAGGAGTGGGAACTACCTTTTGGTTTGATCTGGTGGTTTTTGATCATGAAATATCCTCAATTGTAGAAAATTCTCAAGAGAATACCTTGGCAGGATAAGAGCATTTTTTCGCCTTGATATAGTGGCTAAAAGTTAGAGTGCAGGGTGCAGGGGGAGAATTAAAAACTGCCTCCACTTTTGGAAAATGAAATTTGGACATTACTGAATTAGGGTAAGCTGTTGTGTATTTAATTTATATAAGTCTAGCGGGCAAGATGCCCACCCCACAAGACTTAACTATTTTAGAACTATCTAATTTAGATGCATAACAGCTTATGAAATTGAAAACTTACAAAAATAAAACTTCCACTCTCTGCGCCTCTGCGCCTCTGCGTGAAAAAAAATCATACCTTTAATCAGTAACGCCGAAATTTGATGCTACCCAGCACAGATATGGTTACACCAAATTTATTTTGCAAACCCTACTTATTTGAAAATGCAGTATTTAAAAGAATTATTAGCTATGCAAAATTCTCGTATATCTCAAGCTCTTAAATTGAGTTTATACGGACTAGAAGCAACTTTAAACCAAGCTAAACTAGAATATCCTGATGATCCAGGAAGTGAATTATGTGAACAATTAATATCAGAAATTAAGGAAATTTTAACATCTCCAACGATTACAGAAAACATAGAAATTCTAGACAATCAAAAATTAACAGAACATACAGAAAATCTGGCATTGATTGAATCTCAATCTAGTAACTTATTAGATGAATTACGAACAAGATTTGAAAATGATTTAGAACTCAAAATTTATTTAGGATATGCACCTTTAGAAAGTCAAAGTGATAATGAATTATGGTCAGAAATTCACCGTAAATTATTGAGAGTACCTGAAGATGTAGCGACAATTTGGCGCAACCGGGCTTTAGAAATTGCCCAAAAAGTTGGTGCGACTCGAGATTATGTCAATATGGAACATTTGCCTTTTGCTAGAGATGAAATTCTCTATCCTGGTTTAAGTGGAACTGTAGAAGCTAGGGGGTTATGTTTATCTAAAAAATTATTACTAAAATCAGAAATTTCTGAAAATTATCAATCTGAAGAATTGCAACTATTGGCAGGTTTTTTACTTTTATATGAAAAATTTATTGATATAGATCCTGAATTAAATCATGCTTTAAAAAGTGTATTTGGCTTTGATATTGTTTCCTTAAAATCTCAACCCGAACAACATCAATTGTTTTTACAAACATTAAGCGATCGCCTCCAACGCACTCAAAAATATGAAGAAAATACTGACCCAATTTTAATTTTATCTGCTTGGATTGATATAGACGAAGCCATCCATTCCTTGGTATTTCTTCCCCCCGCAGATCGTTATTCTTGGTGGGGAAAATTACAACAGGAATCACGAAAAGTATTAAAAAAATTGGCTGATCAAGCTAGAAAAGCGGGATACGATATCAAAATTAAACAATTATCTGGACTCTATGCGGATATCTGTGCTTATACCAAAGATGATTTACAATTAGATTACGGTGGAACACCAGGAGAAGTGTTAGCTTGTTTAAGATTGTATGTGAAAATTAACCAAGAAGAAAATCCCGGTAGAGTGATATTTAGATCCTTGCGGTAAAATTTTTTTAGGTTGGCAAAACTGTATTTATTTTAGGACTTACGCATTTTAATTAAAAACCGGGGTTTTAGATTGCTTCCTGTCGTCGCAATGATACTATTTGAAGTAGATTTTGCATAAGTCCTGTATTTTATAAATATCAATTAATCACCAATTACTCATGACTAAAAAATATTTACTTATGTCTAATTTTAATCGTCGTCACTTCCTATATTTTGCCAGTTCAACTTTAGCAACATTAGGAATTAACCAACTCACATTTTTACAACAAGCACAAAATTATGGTCAAGTGCTAGCCAAAAGTACATCTCGTAAATTGGCATTATTGATAGGAATTAATCAATATTTACATGAACCCTTAGCTGGTTGTTTAAATGATATCGAATTACAAAGACACTTATTAATTCACCGCTTTGGATTTAACCCCAAAGATATTTATATTCTGACTGATAAACAAGCCACACGCCAAGGAATTTTAGAAGCATTTGAAGAACACTTAATTAAACAAGCTCAACCCGGAGATGTAGTAGCTTATCATTACTCAGGACACGGTTCAAGAATCTTTGATCCTCAACCAATTATGAGAACAAATCAACACCCCAGACACCCCAAAGAATTAAACGGTACTTTTGTTCCTATAGATGCTGAATTACCTCCAGGATATCCCGAAGCAGGAGGATCAGTTATAGATATTATGGGACATACCTTATTTTTATTAATGTCAGCATTAAAAACAGAAAATGTCACCGTAACTTTAGATAGTTGTTTTGCGGGTGGTGCAACAAGAGATGCAGTAGTTAGAACCCGTCCAGGGGGTAAAAATATTCTCGTTTCTCCTCTAGAAAAAGCCTATCAACAACAATGGTTAAAAAGATTAAAAATGTCACCAGAAGAATTTGTCAAAGGTTATCGAAAAGGAGTAGCAAAAGGAGTAGTATTAGCAGCAACCCAACACCAGCAATTAGCACGAGAAGTTAATATTAATGGTTTTCATGCAGGAGTATTTACTTATTTATTAACAAATTATTTATGGCAAGAAGATAAGACAGTAGATGAAATTATAGCTGCTATTCGTCCACAAATTCCCCGCACATTTAAGCAAATACCTACCTATGAAGTTAAACCTGACAGTAATTATCAAAATCAAAAACTATTTTTTATTAAAAACCCTGCTCCAATTGGGAATGCAGTAATTACAGAAGTAAAGGGAAATAAAGTGAAATTGTGGTTGGGTGGTGTAGAGGACTTAGGCACAATTGATGTAGGGACAATATTTAATGTTGTGGGTGGTAATGGTAAAGTGAAAATAGTAGATAGAATTGGCTTAGTAGGAGAAGCAACTGCTGAGGGAAATGTGGAAACTGGAATGATATTAAGTCAAATTTAGTTTAGATTTATCAAGCAGTTCCCCGACTTAGTTATTTTTTCATATTTTTTTAGTTTTTTGGTACTTGTTATACTCAATTACTCATTGAGTAAGAAGGAATAGATAACAGGTAAATTTTAACAGTTTTAGTTATCTGTTATCGTCGGATTTTTTAATTTATAAGACCCAAAATCTACAGCTTTTAAGGTGTAATATTCCTGCAAAATATGATACTTTTTTCCTCTTTTCTGTGCCTAAAAATTCTTATTCATTTGGATTTTACATTGATACAGCACTTTCCGGTGTCATGAGGTACGTTATTGGCGGGCAAGATGCCCACCCCACAAGAGTTTCATGATTATGATTTGTACCTCATAGCAACGAAATCTGCTGTATACATGACCACACACTACGCTGACAGCAAACCCTAATTTATTTACTGTTCCCTCTTCTCTATTTCCTAATAATAAAAAACTCTGTACCTCGCTAGCTTGGGAAATGCTGTATAATAACAAATAGCTTGATTAAGTACCACTCTCAACAATTGAAAATGTAAATATGGTACAACAACTAACACCAGAAATAAAACCAGAAATTATCTACCCCGATAGTGATGGAAACCCAATGGCAGAAAATACAGAACATTATGAATGGATAGTTAAAATTAAAGAAAATTTAGAAATATTATTTGCTTCAGAAACTGCTGTATTCATAGCAGGTGATTTACTTTGGTATCCTGTCGAGGGAAGTGTAAAAACCCGTCAAGCACCTGATGTAATGGTGATTTTCGGTAGACCAAAAGGTAGACGTGGTTCTTATAAACAATGGGAAGAAAATAATATTGCTCCCCAGGTAGTATTTGAAATTCAATCTCCTGGAAATCGTACTCAAGAAATGGCCAAAAAACTCCTTTTTTATCAACGTTATGGAGTAGAAGAATACTATGTTTATAATCCAGAAAAAATCGAGTTAACAGGATTTATTCTTGAAGATGAATGGTTAGAAGAAATTGAAGAAATCAATAATTGGGTAAGTCCCCGTTTAGAAATACGTTTTGAATTAACGTCAGATAACTTAGAAATTTATTATCCTGACGGGAGGAAGTTTCTTACATCTTTGGAATTAAATCAACGAGCAGAGCAGGAATATGAGAGAGCAGAACAAGAACGTCAAAATTATCAAGACTTATTAGCAAAATTGCAAGCCAAAGGAATTGATATCAATACACTTTAAAAATAAAATCCCTGACTTCTTTGAGAAATCGGGGATATGAAATTATTAATTAAATGGTCAGAAGGGGGAAATTTTTTAATTTTTGGGTTGTTTTTACTGTTCAATCTGAGTAGAAATAGGAAAATAATATTTTGAATTTTATTTATATTTAAAAATGATTAAGAAAGATAAATATTGTTAAGAAGTCGGTGATCTTTTTTATGCTAAACTAAAATAAACCTCATCTATTAGGAGGATATATGATTTTTACTAATAATATTCCTACAACAGAAACAACACTTCCAGACCATACTCAACTTCCAGAGTCGGACGGTACATTTGTGTTAGCGAAGCGTACCGGAGGTCAAAACTTCCAGGAACATCCCCAAAGCATTCTACTTACAAATTCCATTACACCAATCTTTAAAAAACATCATCCCGATGGACAATATGCCATTGGTCAAGATTGTGGTATTTATTGGCGTATTACCGAACCTCCACAACGAGGTGCAGAAGCACCAGATTGGTTTTATGTTCCTAATGTTCCCCCATTATTAAATAATAAAATTCGCCGTTCTTATGTCCTGTGGCAAGAATATATATCCCCATTAATTGTGTTAGAATTTGTCTCTGGAGATGGAACTGAGGAGAGAGATAAAACTCCTTGGCAGGGTAAATTTTGGATTTATGAACAAGTAATCAAACCCGCTTTTTATGGAATTTATGAAGTGAGTAAAGCCAGTGTAGAAGTTTATCACTTAATAGAAGGAAAATATCATTTATTATCAGCAAATGAGCGCGGACATTATCCAATTACATCTTTGGGAGTTGAGTTAGGAATTTGGCAAGGAGAATATCAAAATATGGAATTACCTTGGTTACGTTGGTGGGATTTAGATGGTAATTTATTATTACATAGTGATGAAAGAGCAGAACAGGAAAGGTTAAAAGCTGAACAAGAAAAGCAGAAAAATGAACGGTTGATTGCTCAATTACGTGCTTTGGGTGTTGAACCAGAAGTGGAATAGAATTAAATCCCCGACTTCTATTTTTAATTAGAGTTAAGAAAGATAAATTCTGTGAAGAAGTCGAGGATATTTTTCATAACATCGTTTATATTCATGCACATATTACTGATTATAGGTGTAGTTATGACAAAAAGATATAAAACAACATTATTGATATTACTAAAATTCATCTCCCTTCCAGGAATTATCAGTATTTTATTTCTCTGTGAACCTGTAACTGCCACATCCACAAACACCAAAACCATAGCCCAACAAACACAAACAACAGATATAAAAAAAGCGGCTGATAAAGCCTTTGCAGAAGCAAGAAAATTATTTAGACAAAGAACAGCGGAGTCATTTAAACAGGCAATTCCTAAATTTCAAGAAGCAGCGAAACTCTATCAGCAAGCAGGAGAAAAACGTTTACAAGCTACATCTATTCTTGGTATTGGTTATATCTACAACTCCCTGGGAGAAAAGCAGAAAGCATTACAGTTTTATAACCAAGCTTTGCACCTAAAAAGGGCAGTGGGGGATAGAGGGGGGGAAGCTATCACCCTCAATAATATTGGCAGTGTATACTCCTCCCTGGGAGAAAAGCAGAAAGCATTACAGTTTTATAACCAAGCTTTGCCCCTTCAGGGAGCGATAGGGAATAGAGGTGGGGAAGCTAACACTCTCAACAACATTGGCTTAGTCTACGACTCCCTGGGAGAAAAGCAGAAAGCATTGCAATTTTATAACCAAGCTTTGCCTCTTTATAAGGCAGTGGGGAATAGGGGCGGGGAAGCTAACACTCTCAACAATATCGGTGCTGTCTACGACTCCCTGGGAGAAAAGCAGAAAGCATTACAGTTCTACAACCAAGCATTGGCCTTAAGAAGGGCGTTAAGGGATAGGGGTGGGGAAGCTACCACTCTCAACAACATTGGTGTTGTCTATTCCTCCCTGGGAGAAAAGCAGAAAGCATTGCAATTTTATAATCAAGCATTGGCCCTAAGAAGGGCGGTGGGGAATAGAGGTGGGGAAGCTAACACTCTCAACAATATCGGTGCTGTCTACTCCTCCCTGGGAGAAAAGCAGAAAGCATTACAGTTCTACAACCAAGCTTTGCTCCTAATAAGGGACGTGGGGGATAGGGGTGGGGAAGCTAACACTCTCAACAATATCGGTGCTGTCTACTCCTCCCTGGGAGAAAAGCAAAAAGCATTACAGTTCTACAACCAAGCTTTGCCCCTTTATTGGGTGGTGGGGAATAGGGGCGGGGAAGCTACCACTCTCATAGGTATTGGTAGTGTCTACGACTCCCTGGGAAAAAAGCAGAAAGCATTGCAATTTTATAATCAAGCATTGCCCTTAATAAGGGCGGTGGGGGATAGGAGCGGGGAAGCTACCACTCTCAACAATATTGGCTTAGTCTACTCCTTCCTGGGAGAAAAGCAGAAAGCATTACAGTTCTACAACCAAGCTTTGCCTCTTTATAGGGTGGTAGGGTATAAGGGCGGGGAAGCTACTACTCTCAGTAACTTTGCATACCTACAACGCAGTCAAGGTAAATTAAATGAAGCCTTAACTCAAATAGAATCTGCTATCACAATTTTTGAAGAACTACGCACCAAAATATCTACTAAAAATCTCCGAGCTTCATATTTTGCCACTGTCCAAAGTTATTACAAATTCTACATTGACCTCTTGATGGAACTGCATAAACAACAACCATCAAAAGGATATGATGCTCAAGCATTAGCAGCCAGTGAACGTTCCCGCGCCCGTGTTTTATTAGAACTCCTCACGGAAGCTAACGCCGATATTCGTACAGGTATTGACTCCCAACTCCTCACCCAAGAACGCAGTTTACAACAACAACTCAACGCCTTTGAACATCGTAAGTATGAACTTCTCAATGGTCAATATAGTAATAAACAACTCAAAGAAATTAACCAAAAAATAGACTCTACTCTCACTCAACTGGAACAAGTAGAACGAAAAATTCGCACTACCAGTCCCCGTTATGCTGACTTAAAATATCCCCAACCTCTCACCCTCAAACAAATTCAATCACAAGTTTTAGATGATAATACATTACTTTTACAATATTCTTTAGGTGAAAATCGTAGTTATTTATGGGCAGTCACAAAAAATGAAATTAGCAGTTATGAACTTCCTAAAGATGCGGATATAGAAACCGTCGCTAAACAATTTCAAACTTTTCTCCAATCTCCCAGTTTAGGTGATACAACAGCAGGAAAAAAATTAAGCGATATTTTACTAAAACCTGTAGCTGACAAATTAGCAAATAAAAGATTATTGATAGTTGGTGATGGGATTTTACAATATATTCCCTTTGCTGCTTTACCTGTCGGTGCAAAATCTGCATATACACCGTTATTAACCAAAAACGAAATTATTACCTTACCTTCCGCATCTACAGTCTCTATTTTACGTCGGCAAACTAACAATCGGAAATTAGCTAGTAAAAAAATTGCTGTTGTTGCAGACCCAGTTTTCCAAAAAAATGATAGTCGGTTTTCTGCTTCTCCTCAACCTAATCAAACTCAAACACTTTCTGAAAATCTAACTCGTTCTATATTTCAAGTAGGAACTGAATTAAATCGCTTAAAATACACTCGTGAAGAAGCAGATAAAATTGTCAGTCTTGTTTCTGGAAACCAGAAATTCCACGCTTTAGATTTTCAAGCAAATAAAGAAATTGTCACCAGTCCGCAATTATCAGATTATCAAATAGTTCATTTTGCCACTCACGGTTTACTAAATTCTCAAAATCCAGAATTATCAGGTTTAGTATTTTCATTATTTAATCAAGATGGAAAATCACAAGATGGTTTTTTAAGACTGAATGATATTTTCAACCTCAACTTACCTGCGGAATTAGTAGTTTTGAGTGCTTGTGATACCGGAATTGGAGAAGAAGTCAAAGGTGAGGGTTTAGTGGGTTTAACTAGAGGTTTTATGTATGCAGGAGCAAAACAAGTAGTGGTGAGTTTGTGGAGTGTGAATGATTTAGGAACTTCAGAATTAATGACCAGATTTTATGAAAAGATGCTAAAACAGGGTTTGAAACCTGCTCAAGCAATGCGACAAGCACAGTTAGAGATGATGAAAACTCAATGGTCTGCACCTTATTATTGGAGTGCTTTTACTGTTCAGGGAGATTGGAGGTAGGAAGAAGCAGGGTGCGGGGGGAAAGAAGGTTATAGCCTTGTTTAGTTTTTGTTAAACTATTATACAATCTCCAGCAAAACTTGAATATTAATCAACGTATAGAACCAGAAGATAGGGAGTTAGTTATGAGATTAGCACCGCTTTATCAAGAAGACAGAGAACAAGCTAGACTTGAAGGCAAACTTGAAGGTAAATTTGAGGGTAAATTTGAAGGAGAACAACAGATAATTATTAAGTTATTAAATCGGCGACTAGGGTAAATTGAAATATCTTTAATAGAGCAAATTAAGGGATTATCTAGTGATGAACTGGAAGTTCTCAGCGATGTATTATTAGATTTTTCAGAAGTTGATGATTTACAAACTTGGTTAAATGAAAAATCCAGTACATAAATTCTAGGAAATCGCCTACATTAGTTTACGTATTACTTAATCCAGGTGCAGCTATGGTCAGAAATTCCAACATGACAAACCCAACAGATCCAACAACTTGGTCAAACCTATTAAAACAATTATTAGAACGTCAATCATTATCCCGTACTCAAGCCGCAGAATTAATGCAAGGATGGATTAATGAAGACATTCCCCTAGAGTTATCCGGAGCTATATTAACAGCATTAAACTTTAAAGGGGTATCTGCTGAAGAATTAGCTGGTATGGCTGAAGTTTTAAAGTCTTTATCTGTCACCACCGAGGCAAATATCCAATTACCCACCCCCCTCATTGATACCTGTGGAACTGGTGGAGATGGTGCATCAACCTTTAATATTTCCACTGCTGTAGCTTTTGTGACAGCCGCAGCGGGTGTACCTGTTGCTAAACATGGCAACCGTTCCGCCTCTAGTTTAACAGGCAGTGCCGATGTTTTGGAGGCCTTGGGTGTGAACTTAAAAGCTTCCAGCCAGAAGGTTCAAGCCGCAGTTTCCGAGGTGGGAATTACCTTTTTATTTGCTCCTGGTTGGCATCCAGCTTTAAAAGCTGTGGCAGGGATGCGGAAAAATTTAAAAATTCGTACAGTATTTAATTTACTCGGTCCATTAGTCAATCCACTACGTCCGACCGGTCAAGTCATTGGTGTATTTGATCCTCAATTAATTGCAACTATGGCTGAGGCTTTAAACTTGTTGGGAACACAAAAAGCCATAGTTTTACATGGTCGAGAAAAGTTAGATGAAGTTGGTTTAGGTGATGTCACAGATTTAGCAGCCTTAACAGATGGAAAAGTTGATTTGACCACTGTTAATCCTGTAGAAGCAGGGGCAATATCAGCACCAATTACGGCTTTAAAAGGTGGAAATGTGGGAGAAAATGCAGAAATTCTTACCAACGTCCTGCAAGGGAAAGGAACTCCAGCCCAACAAGATGCTGTGGCACTGAATGCTTCCTTAGCCCTGCAAGTGGCTGGTGTAGTTCCCTGGTTAAATCACACTCAAGGTGTAACTATGGCGAGGGAGATTCTACAAAGCGGAAGCCCGTGGCAGAAGTTGATTGATTTGGTGGAATTTCTGAAGAATTAAGTTCAGACTCACTTTGGGGACGGAATTCGACGACATTGCGCTTGATGGTAACGTCATAGTTACCAAAAAAATCATGTCCTAGTAATCCTGTTTCCAATTGCTGACTAGCGATCGCCACAGGAATTTTCTTTACCTTCACTCCTCCCAGTTCCATAGATTCTAAGTAACCCACAGGAAACTCTACACCTTTGGAACTGACGGTATTAGCTTTGGCAGTCCCCACGGGTACTACACCTAAAATGTCTGCTACTTCTTGGGTAATGACGCTGCCACTAGCCCCTGTATCCACAATCATTTCAAATTTCTGCTCACCATTTAGGGTAACTTCCACAATGGGAGTACCCCCAATTCGTCGTTTAATTGGGGCTATAAATACCTGCTGGTTATAGGCATAAATTTCTGAAGAGGGAAAAATCGGTTGTGGTGACGGTAGTTTTTGCCCAGACTGCATGGGAACAGGAGTTGAATAACGCTGTACATCTGTTTGTACCCCAGGTTCGACTCCTGCCATTTCCTGGATAGGAGTGAGCGCGACTGGTAGATCGTCTAAAATTTCACCTTGACTGGGATTAGCTCTTTGTATAGCTAGTTGAATTTCCCGCTCATATTCAGAAATTTTGGTCTGAGCAAAGGGAAAATTCGGACTATCCCTTCTTACGTCTTGCAATAGAGCGATCGCTTTTTCAAACTTACTCGCTACCAATTCCCAATCTTCCGGAGATTGAGCCGATTTACCAATCTTCTCTGCACCATCAGCTTTTTCCAATGCCAATTGTAAAGGATTTGGTTTTAGCGGTGGTGGTGGTGGTGGTGGTTCTACCTCTGGTAAAGGCTTAGGCAGCACTTTCAACGGTCGTTGAACTGCGGCCATATTACCACTAGGAACAGGCGATTGTGGAATAGAGGACGGAGGACTGTTAACAGATTTCGTCGTCGGTTGGTTATGACTACAACCAACACCCACAACCGCCAAACTGCCAAAAATAAAAATAAGGGCTGTACGGGATAAAAAGGACTCAAACATAGTTACTTTCAGATTAACCGCCCTATGTCTTTCCAAGTTTAACGTCCTCTACTCAAACTTGATCTTGGTTTGGCTACTGAATTTATGATTTCATAGGGTTTGATGAAAAACCTGAATCAGTTATCAGTTGTCAGTTAGCAGTTATCAGTTGTCAGTTAGCAGTTGTCAGTTATCAGTTATCAGTTTTCAGTTTTCAGTTTTCAGTTACCAGTTGTTTCTATTCACCATTCACCATTCACCAGTTGTTTCTATTCATCAGTCACCAATCACCATTCACCATTCACATCGAATCTAAATAACGGCGTAATTTGCTGCTGAAAAAATCAATTACTGTCACCACTACCAATAGCACTAGCATCATGGTTGTGGCTTTAGTGTATTCAAATCCATCTATATAACTTTTTAATTGGAAGCCAATTCCACCTGCACCTACTACACCAAGTACGGATGCTGCACGAATATTATACTCAAACATCCATAAGGTATAACCTAATCCCAAGGGTAATACTTGGGGTAATATGCCGTATTGGGCTATTTGTATTCTAGATGCACCAATTATCCGTAATGATTCTAGGGAACGAGCATCTACAGCTTCTATACCTTGTTGATAAAATTTGGCAAGATATCCGATGGTGTAAATTGATAAAGCTAAAGTTCCCGCAGGTGCGCCTAATCCTGTTGCAGCGACGAAAATTAAACCAAGGATAATAGAGGGAACGGAACGAACGGTATTTTGGAGTAAATTAGCTAACCACCTTAACCATAAAGGAGCAACATTATTGGCACTGCTAATCGCAATAGGTAAGGATAAAATAGCTCCGATAGTAGTTCCCCAAATTGACATTTGCACGGTTTCAATTAACGCGCTAATGGCGACATTAATAGTTCCTATGTCTGGGGGAAATAATCTGACTAAAAAATCAACTACATAAGGCCAGCTATCTTGGAGTAGGTCTAAATCTATTTTTAAGCCTTGCAAAGCCCAGATATAAACTACTACCATGACTAATAAGACTACTATGTTAATTAGCCAAGGATAACGATATAAAAAGGGAGATTTTGAAAATTTTTTCATCAAGTTAATTTCAATAATTTAAGGGTTAAAATCTACTTTTGATAATCAATAATTGAATTCATACTTAAATATATAGTGTTCCGATTTGATTTATGAGTTTTTTGTGGAGTTAGGGAAGAGGGAAAAGGGAACAGGGAAGAAGAACTTACGTATATACTAGGGTTTGCTGAAAAAGTCTTGTCGTGGTGACAGGTGACAGGTGACAGGTGACAGTTTCAAGAATTGGATAGGAGAAATTTTCCCTTTGAACTAAATTTAAATGCACGGTTTTCGAGTGACTACCACCTAAAAGCTTGCACTTTTTCAATCTCAAATTGCCTAAAATAACTTACCTGTAATGTTTTCATATTTATTCAGCAAGCCCTATACTAAGTTCTGTTCAAAAAGCAGTAAATTTTAATTCTGTCTTGGTTATTCCTTCCTGTATGTAAGAACAATTTACTATACCAAATAGGCTATAAATGATATAATTTATGACATCTTCTTATAATCTTTAAGTTGAGTAAAATGAGATTGTAAATTATCACATTTACCATCATAAACTACTTTCCCAGTATCTAAAACTATAGCTCTTTGAGCATATTCAGCAGCTATACCTAAATCATGTAAAACTGTGATGATAGTTAAATTTTCCTGAGTATTCAATTCAGATAAAATCTGCATAACTTGTTGAGATGCAACTACATCTAATCCTGTAATTGGTTCATCTGCTAAAAGTATTTGTGGGGATTGAATTAAAGCACGAGCGATCGCAACTTTTTGTTGTTGTCCACCACTTAGTAAACTAGTTCTTTGATAGATTTGTTCCTTTAAACCTAACTGTTCCAATAATTCTTGAGCGAGTTGGCGATCGCGTTTTGGAAATCCAAATAAGGTTTGTTTAGCAGTTCTTATCCCCAACTTTCCACACAGAACATTGTCAATTGCAGATAATTGACGAATTAACCCTCCACCTTGAAATAACATTCCCACATCTTGGCGAATTTTAGGTAATGTTTGAGTAGTTATTTCTAGACCATTAATATAAATATTACCCTTTTCTAAACTTACTAACCCTACCAGCGATCGCAACAAAGTAGATTTTCCTGCACCATTTAAACCTAACAAAACTACAAATTCACCTTGTTCAATTTCCAGACTAATTTTGTTAAGGATCGGACGGTTTAAAGATGCAGCATAAGCTGTTTCTAGATTATGACATTCAATTTGTTTCACGCTGGTAATCAAAAATTAGTAATTTACTGGGAGCATAATTTATCTGGATTCAGCTAACTGATAACTGATGATTTCTAACTGAATCACTAATTGGGGTTCAGCACTAAACTTTACCCCTGATCGTTGGAAGGGAGCAATCAAAATTAATCCATTCCTAGACGTTTTTGAGCCTCCAGAGTTAGTTTCAAATGTCTATTATGATCTACTCTGACTAATTCTGTGGAATTATACAAATCTCTCAACATTTTATTATTTTCTGGCTTGTTTAACTTTTGGAGAGCTTGGATAATTTTTTCCCGCCATACTACAGGAATTTCATCATTAAATACTACACCATGAGCAGGAACGCCGCAGATTCTATGTAGTACCCGAATTTGATTACCTTCTTGTTCAGAAAGATATGGAGGGAACTGAGCATACTCTGACATTGCTGCTACATCTGCTCTACCCCGTATTACTGCTTGAGCAGCTTTGGTGTAACTACCACCATAAGAAACATCACTAAAGAAATCTTTGACGCGATCGCGGCTGGATACTAATCTTTGTTTAACTAACTCGTTCATGGGATATAAGTATCCTGAGCTAGATGTGGGAGAAGTAAAAGCAATTCGCTTACCCCGTAATTGTTCTAAATTTGCTTTTGCGGATCTTGTTGCTTGGAGGGGACTATCTTTACGAACTACAAATATAGAACAGTAAGTATATCTACTAGAATACTTTGGTCTAACTTCTGCTAAGTGTAGGCGAGCGTTTGCTAATTCTGCTGCTTTGGCGGCGGGACGACTGCTTAAAAATGCTATATCTACGGTATTTCTCCGCATCGCTTCCACAGTAGCAGCACTACTACTACTAATTTGACCTTTAACTTTTATTCCCAATTCTTTAGATAGGAAGTTAGTAACTTTTTTAACTTGATTTTGTAACTCAGGAGCATCTTTACGACTGGGAAAAGCCATTGTTACTTCTGTCAGTTTCTGTCTACTAGCTATTAACTGTGATTTTTGTTGATTTAGAGTTGGGTTTGCTATGGCTGTACCCCCCAAAGTACTGACATACAAACCTGCTATTGCTGCTAATGCACCACCTACAGCAAATATACTTTTCTTGCTGACTTTCACTTTCTCATTATTCATTAGGAACAATTCTCAGTATTTTTGCAAATAAATTTCAAGTAATTCAGTTGATTAATGTAAATCTTTTAGGAATGAAAGTCAATAAGCAAGAGTAAAAAAATTATGACAGCTACTATGCAGCAGTTTAATGATGGTTGATCTATTAGATTACAAGCTCACTAGGGAATAAATTCTCTGTCTCTTAGCTCAAGTCCGTTTTAACGGACTAGTCAATTTGCCTAAGATGACTTTCGCTATGAATATTATCTCAGTATAATAACTTCCAATATAGTACTATAAACTACATAATTGGCGGGCAAGATGCCCACCCCACACAAGATGCCCACCCCACCAGAGTTTCATGATTATGGTTTGTACATAAAAATAACTAAATCTACTGTATAATATCGTTTATAGCTGCATCAGTATTATTCCTTGAATATCCCCTTGTTTAATATCAATATCTGTGAGGAATATATATCATTGATGGGGCAACCACGGGGGGTTTGCCCTAACCCCCGTGGTTGCACCAGAAACCTCTCTTATCACTTCTCACTATCAGTAACAGAGGCTTGAGTTTGTCTGGGTAATAAAGTAAAAGAATCACAAAAACCACTAATACTTTTGGTTAAATATTTTTGTTTGTCTTTGCTAACTTCAGCGCTGAATTGATATAGCCTTTTACCTACTAAAAATATTCTTTGTTTAATGACTAAATTACCGGGTTTAGTATAGTTAACTTCTTTACCTTGGTAACCATTGAGAGTAATTTTTTCTTCACTGATAATAGTTCCTTTCGCTTGAGATAAAGCTGTGTTTTTACCAGTGTCTATTGCCTGTTCTACCAGATTTCTTTTGATTAATAAATCAATATATTCGGTGGGATAATCTATATAAGCTACAGTGTATTTACTTCCTTCTTCTTTACGCTCTACACTATAGAGATTAACCTCAACTTGACCTGTTTTGGTTTTCACTTTTTGCTTAGTTACTTGAGGTTGGCCAGGCATTAAAATTCTAAAACCTCCTTGAGGAGAAGAAAATACTGACCAGATAGATTGTACCTGTGTTGGTTGATTTGCTAAAACTGGTTTTATGTTTATGAACCCACCTATTAGTAAAGATGCTAATAGAGTAAAGGAGATCAGTTTAAATTTCATATTTATCATTCCACTAATCAAAGGTAATATTAACAGAGGACAGACAAGGAAGAAAATGAAGTAACGAAGAATTACTAATTTGATATTTTCCCTAATTGGGGTGTTCTACCTTTTAAACCTATCATCAATTTCAAAGCAAATATTCTTAGCAAAGGTACTCTCTGCATCATCCATAAACCGAGACGACGAATAATGACAATTGGTAAGAAATTGTTAGAAAATACTCGATCTAAGATATCAGTAAAACCTAAAATTGCCAGATTTTCTTTTTTCCGCCAACTTTCATATTGTTTGAGAATCTGAATATTACCAATATCTGCACCTGCTTGGTGTGCTGTTTGGATAATTTCAGCTAAAGCAGCAGCATCACGAATACCTAAATTTAAACCTTGGCCACCAACGGGATGACAGTTATGTGCAGCATCACCAACTAAAGCTAACCGGGGGAGAACATAGCGATCGCTCTGCATTAATTGGACTTGAAAAATAAAGCGATCTCCTAATAATTCCAACTTACCCATTTGTTCACCATAACGCTTAGTTAATTCTCCCAAAAATTCTTCATCACTTAAAGCACACAAAGCTTTTGCTTCTTCATGGGGAGCAGTCCAAACAATTCGACATCTGTTACCTGGTAATGGTAAAATAGCAAAAGGTCCACTGGGCCAAAACTTCTCATAAGCTGTATAATTATGAGACTTTTCTGGTTTTACAAAAGCCACTATACAAGACTGCCAATATTTCCAACCCTTAGTTTTAATTCCCGCAGCTTGACGAATGCGAGAACGTGAACCATCGGCAGCAACTAACAATTTAGATGTAATTTGTCTGGGTTCACCATCAACTTTAATGTTAACAGTAACTAGATCATTTTCATTTTTTGTACTCAACACTTCTGCTGGACATAAATAAGTAACATTTGCACAATTTTTCACTAACTCTTGCAAAGGTTCTAATAGTGCAAAATGTTCTGCAACATAACCTAATTCTGGTGTTTCTTGACTAATATCAGTGGTTTGAAATTTCACCACATCAGGATAGTTAGCATCAGATAAAAATACCTGTCTGTATTTAGCAATCTGTGGTAAGATTTGATCCCAAATACCAATACCTTGGAAAACTCGCGCTGATAGCATATGTACAGCATAGGCTTGACCTTTACTAACTGCTGCCGATACTACCCTAGCTTCAATTAATAGTATCTTTAAACCAGAGTTTTGCAAAGCAGCGGCCAAGGTTAAACCAGTAATACCACCACCGACAATAACTAAATCATAGTCGTATACCCGGTTATTTGTGGTAGTTTCTGGAGGGGTGGGAGTTTGAGTAAGCTGAGTGACTGACATTATCAAAAGATATCAAGAGGTTTTACTCTTATTTTTACGCAACTCCTAGAATAGAGCAAGATGACAACAAAAATTTCTTGATCTGAAAATCCCTAATTTTGAATTTTACATTCCTGATTTTGATTATGTCTTATAGCGAATTTAGTTTAGCTAAAACAAAACAAGAATTTGGCTTAACAACTTTAGAAAAACGTAACATTTTTGCTGATATTCCTGAATTAGTAGCTAGTAATTTACTGAAAGAGATACTTGATTATAATCTCACAATTGCTTTAGGTAGTAATAGTGAAAAAGCTCGTTCAGAATTTATTATCTCTCCAATTTTAGTTGATTTACGGCGACAATTACAAGATAAAATTAGTTTATTTTCTGGTGTAGAATTTAATGTTGATGATAGTAAAGGGTTAAAAGGTACTTGTGATTTTATTATTACTAAATCTCCAGAAATTTTGATTGTGACTGCACCAGTTTTAATAATTGTAGAAGCAAAAAAAGAAAATATCAATATGGGTTTAGGCCAATGTGCAGCAGAAATGGTAGCAGCGCAAATTTTTAATCAACAGTCTAATACTAATATTCCAGCTATTTATGGTGCAGTAACAACTGGTAGTATTTGGCAATTTATGAAATTAGAACAACAATTATTGAGTATTGATTTGAGTGAATATTATTTACAAGATGTTAATAAAATTTTGGGGATTTTAGCTAGTAGTGTTTCGGAAGAAATAGAATAAAATACAAAATTTTTAGTTTTTATAATGTACATCATTAGCAGGTAATTTACACTATTAAATTATCTATTTCTCTATCTGCGTAAATCGGCGTTCATCTGCGTTTAATTATATGCTATTTTCTATACCCTCTTGATAATAATCAATAAATCATCATTCCTCAAATATAAAATTGGTGCGTTACGCGATCGCTAACACACCCTACATCTTTCTACAAACTCAACTCCATTAAATTCTCAGCTATATCAAAATTTGCAGTGACATTTTGCACATCATCTAAATTTTCCAAAGTATCAATTAACTTAAACACAGATTTTGCCTGTTCTGGATCTGTAACTTCCACCTCATTTCCAGGTATCCACCGTAATTCTATATCTGTGACATTAAAATCTTTTGCTTTGAGCGTTTGACTGAGATTTTCTAAGTTTGTAAATTCTGTAAAAACTTCCACAACTTGATCATCTGTAATTTCATAACTATCTGCATCAGCTTCTAAAGATGCTTCCAAAAGTTTTTCTTCATCTGTCACATCTTTAACTATACATACCGCTTTTTGGGCAAACATCCAACTTACACAACCGGTTTCACCCAAATTACCACCATTTTTACTAAAAGCAACTCGCACATCCGCAGCGGTGCGGTTACGATTATCTGTTAAAGCTTCAACTAAAACAGCTATTCCACCAGGGCCATAACCTTCATAGCGAATTTCTTCTAAACTATTATTATCACCGCCAGAAGTGCCTGCACCTTTAGCAATCGCTCTGTCAATATTATCATTAGGAATACCCGCCGCCTTAGCTTTATCTATTGCTGTTCGCAGTTGAAAATTCCCTGCTGGATCTGGAATACCACTTCTAGCGGCAATGATAATTGCTCGTGATAGTTTAGTAAAGACATTACCTCTCTTAGCATCAACTACCGCTTTTTGACGTTTAATATTAGCCCATTTACTATGTCCAGCCATAACTTACACAAAGATTTAAACTCTACTCAAAACTAGGATATATCTGAATTTTATAATTATGCAAATCTGGGTTTCAGCATTTTTTAAGTTTTCAATTTACATAATGTACTAATATCGCAGCAGAATTTTTGCTAACATAAAACTAATTTAATATTACTAATAACCTCAAAAATCAGAATCCATATTTACGCCAATTATGTTTATATCTAAAAAAAACTTCCATGTTAATTTGTCTGTATTATGTAGTTTATTTTTCATAGCATTGATATTAGTTTCATGTTTCCAAAAAACAAGCCATGATAACATATTAAACATTTGGGTTCATGCAGGTCAAGAAGCAGAAAGACAAACAATATCAGCACAGGTAAAGAGATTTAATAACATTCAGAAAGAAATCACAGCAAAAATAACATTTATTCCCGAAGGTTCTTATAATTCCCAAGTCCAAGCAGCAGCATTATCAAACGACTTACCAGACGTTTTAGAATTTGATGGGCCATTTGTTTATAACTATGTTTGGCAGAGAAATTTAATTCCCATTGATGACCTAATTTCCCCAAAAGTAAAAGCAGATTTACTACCATCAATAATTGCACAAGGAACTTATGGTGGTCAAATTTATTCTCTAGGTACATTTGATTCTGGACTAGGTTTATACGGTAATCGTCAACAATTAGAGAAAGCAGGAATACGCATTCCCGAAGATAATAAAACTGCGTGGAAAATCCCAGAATTTAATCAAGCATTAGCTAAATTAGCAAAACAAGATCCTAACCAAGATGGTCAAGTTTTAGATTTAAAATTAAACTATAGTGGTGAATGGTTTACCTATGGTTTTGCTCCTATAATTTATTCTTCTGGTGGTTCTTTACTCAAAGAAAAAGACAATTTACTACAAGCTAAAAATGCAATTAATAGCAAAGAATCCATTCAAGCTATCAAAAATTTACAATCTTGGATCAACAAAAATTATGTAGATCCCAACCTAGATGATGTAGCGTTTACCAGTGGTAGAGTAGCCCTTTCTTGGGTAGGACATTGGGCTTATGATGGTTATCAAAAAGCATTAGGTAAAGATTTAATATTACTACCATTACCTGATTTTGGTACAGGTTCAAAAACTGGACAAGGTTCATGGAATTGGGGAATTACTACTAACTGTAAAAACCCAAAATTAGCCATGAAATTTATAGAATTTTTACTACAAACCCAGGAAATATTAGCAATGACAAACGCCAACGGAGCAGTACCAGCAACAAAAAGTGCGATCGCTCAATCTCCTCTTTATCAAGAAAATGCACCCTTAAGATTATTTGCCGAACAATTATTAAATGGTAACACTATACCCCGTCCCCAAACTCCTGGATATGCAGTAGTAACCTCCGCATTTCAACAAGCATTTAACAACATTCGTAACGGTGTAGATGTCAAAAAAGCCTTAACCAAAGCCGCCATTACAATTGATATAGATATTGAAGATAACCAAGGATATCCACAGATTAATTCGTAATCAATCATAAAATACTTTTACTATACTCTTCCTCTGCGTCCTCTGCGTCTCTGCGGTTAATTATTCTTAAAATCTAAAACAATGAATAAATTAATTACCCAAATCAGAACAGAAAAAAGCACACACATTCTATTCATATTCCCAGCATTATTAGGACTATTTTTATTTCTGGGATTACCATTTATTTCCGCCATCATTTTATCCTTCACAAACTTACGTTTAGGTTCACCATTACCTCTAGAATTTATCGGACTAGAACAGTATTTTCGTATTCTCAAAGATCCGGCATTTTTAAGAGCATTATTAAACAACGCCATCTTTGCCATAGTCATAGTTCCTGTACAAACAACCATAGCATTAGGACTAGCAATATTATTAAATCAACCCTTAAAAGGAATGGCAATATTTAGAACCTTATTTTTTATGCCTGTAGTTTTTCCTATGTCTTTAGTTGCAGTAGTTTGGATACTAATATATGCACCTAACCCCGATGGAATGATGAATTCATTCATGGAATTTTTAACATTGGGAATATGGGAAACAAAAGACTTTCTCCGAGATCCAATTTTAGCCTTACCTGCAATTATGTTATTATCTATGTGGCAAGGGGTAGGCTTCCAAATGATAATTATTCTAGCTGGTTTACAATCAATTCCAGAAAATTTATATGAAGCTGCTGCCATTGATGGTAGTAACAAAATTAATCAGTTTATTTATATTACATTGCCCCAATTACGTAACACCTTAATATTTGTTATGTTGGTGACATCAATTCTAGCATTTCGTTTATTTGATCAAATCAAAATTATGACTCAAGGTGGCCCAAATGAAGCCACAACAACGGTAATGTATGAAGCTGTAAAAGCAGCATTTGAACAGCAAAAAATGGCTAAAGGTGCGGCGATGACTGTGGTATTTTTTATTGTTGTTTTGGCAATTACGATTATTCAGAGAATGGTGATTAAACAAGAAAAGGCAATTGATTAAACGCAGATTAACGCAGATTAAAGCAGATGAAATTAATGGATTGAGAAAAATTGTATATGTTAGAAATAAAACCCGAACAAATATTAAGTAAAATCATTACTTATGTAATTTTAACATTTTTAGCCTTTTTATTTATTGCCCCAATTTTATTTATGATTGTGGGCAGTTTAAAACCAGATGATTTAGTATTAGTGGAATCTGGGACTATCAAAGCTTTTATTCCTGAAAAAATATCATTTAATAATTATCAAAATGTCTTTGCAAGAGTGAACTTTATCAGGTACTTCTTGAACTCTTTTGTGATTACAAGTATGATAGTAATCATAGGTTTATTGGTCAATTCAATGGCTGCTTATGCCTTCGCCAGAATGCAGTGGAAAGGGAGAGATATATTATTTGCAGGAGTATTAGCTTTGATGATTATTCCCTTTGAAGCTATTGCCGTACCACTATTTTTTCAAATTACAATTATCGGCTTACGTAACACATACATAGCACAAATTGTCCCCTTCATAGCCAACGCTTTTTCAATTTACTTATTTTACACATTTTTTATTGACTTACCTAAAGAACTAGAAGAAGCAGCAAAAGTAGATGGTGCGAGTACATTACAGACATTTTTTAAAATCATAGTACCAGTAGCCAAACCTGCATTTGCCACCGTAGCAATACTCACATTTCTAACACAATGGGGTTCATTTTTATGGCCTGTAATGATTACAGTAGGAGAAAAAGTGAGACCATTACCAGTAGCGATCGCCGAATTTCAAACCTTACCTCCCTTACAATGGGGAGATATTATGGCATTTGGAGTCATGATGGTAGCACCAGTATTAATCATCTTTTTAATCTTCCAGAAATGGTTTGTCAAAGGAGTAGCATCATCAGGAGTCAAAGGATAAAACCATAATCAGATCCCCGACTTCTTTGATGATACTGTAAATAAATTATAAATTGATGTTAGAAGTCGGGGATCTGGGATATTAAACCTCTTCCCTCTGCGTTCTCTGCGTCTCTGCGGTTCATCAAAAAATACCCAAACACCAAACAAAAAAACTATGGCAGCAATAGAATTTCAGAAAATATTTAAAGTATATTCCAACGGCTACACCGCCCTCAAAAACCTCAGTTTAGATATCAAAGATGGAGAATTTTTAGTATTTGTTGGCCCATCCGGTTGTGGAAAATCTACCGCTTTAAGAATATTAGCAGGATTAGAAGAAATTAGCGGTGGTAAATTAACAATTGGGGGAGAAATAGTCAATGACAAAACCCCCCAGGAACGCAACATAGCAATGGTATTTCAAAACTATGCTCTTTACCCCCACATGACAGTGAGGGAAAACATGGAATTTCCCTTAAAAATGATGAAAATGCCCAAATCAGAAAGACAAAAACGGGTAATGGCCGCCGCAGAAAAATTAGGCTTAGTCAACTTATTAAATAATAAACCCAAACAAATGTCAGGAGGACAAAGACAAAGAGTCGCAATGGGAAGAGCGATAGTTCGTAACCCCTCAGTCTTTTTAATGGACGAACCATTATCTAATTTAGATGCCAAAATGCGGGTACAAATTAGAACCGAAATTTCCCAATTACAACGCACTATGGGAATTACAATGGTGTATGTTACCCATGATCAAGTAGAAGCAATGACAATGGGCGATCGCGTTGCAGTTATGAAAAGTGGAGAACTCCAACAAATTGCCCCACCCCAAGAACTTTATGACTCTCCAGCAAATACTTTTGTTGCTGCTTTCATTGGTTCTCCAGCTATGAATATCTTTAGAAGTAAACTAACTAAAAATGAGCTAGGAGACTTAATAATTAACTTCGGAAATCAAGCATTAGTGGTAGATCCAGAAACAGTAAATCGTTATCAAAATTTAGAAAATTATCTCCATCAACAAATATTAGTAGGTTTACGTCCAGAAGCATTTACTTACAGTGAGACAATTTCTCAAAGTAATTATATTCAAGTTGATATAAAAATAATTGAATCTTTAGGGCATGAAATGATGATTTATTTTTATGCTGATGTAGATAAAATTGAAGTAGAAGAAAATCGAGACGGTAGTGCAAAAACAGTAGATGATCACACAGTAAATATACAAAATAACTCAGTGTTAATTGCTAGAATAGCCACCAAATCAGAGATTTTAGGAAAATCAAAAATAACATTAACAGTAGATACGAAAAAGTTTTATTTCTTTGATCAAGATGGAAAGGCGATTATTTAATCTAAACTTTGTAATCATAAAATAATCACAGGCTTGTTAATTTACCTTTTTTAAGATCAAATGATAGATAATGTTTATAAAAATAGACTATGCAAATTAGTGAAGAAATCACAATAAAAGTAGAGACGTTGTATACAACGTCTCTACAAGGGTTTCATGTTGCGGATATTTAATTTCCACCAGATGTCTATTGTAATTCAAATCAAAACCATCTCTACCTCCTGCTCCCTACCTCGTTTTTACCTTCCTTGTCACCCGGTAAAGTTGCTTGATAATTAACAGGACTTACGCAAAACCTCTTCCAAATACTGTCATTGCGACGTAAGGAAGCAATCTCAATCCCCAACATTTCGTTAAAATGGATAAGTTCTAATTAATACCTAGTACAGGTTAGCGTAAATAGAACAAACATTATTAATTGCTAAACAGCTTACTAACTCTTACTTTTAACTGTTAACTTCCACGAAGCGGTACTAGCGGTATTCCCTGTATGCTGACTATTCACACTTAATGAACTTTTCATCCACAAGCATATTTTTTATCCAAATAAAATATGTACTCAAAAAAGTATGTTATTTACCTAGAAAGGTGTAATATAAAAGTTTTACAAAAAAAAATGTATTATTAAGAAACAAAAATGAAGTTAAATACTTAAGCTTTGAACTAACGTCTGTTTATAATGAGCGTTAAAATGCTGTAAATGCTTGATTATACAGGTTTAATTTCATAATTAATGCTTTTTTCGAGGAATTTAATGTAGCTTTTATAACTTCAATAACCATTGTTTTTTTGTAAATTTTTCATGAAGTTTACGGCTAATATACTAAGTACTATCATTATCTATTATGATAATAAGTAGGGTCTGAAAATATTAGTGTTTGTACTGATGATCAGACTAGTTAAAAGTGAGTATATTGATACCATAACTACTTCAGACAAGAAGTAAATTCGGTAGCTCGATATCTCACTCAACCATCTCAAAACAGTTAATCCTAGTACACAGGAAATAATCAAATGAGTAACTTAAAGAACCTTTGTCAATCCTTATCTAAAAAAGCTTTACAATCTGTTGGTGTTGGTGTAGCGACAACAGCTATGGCTTTGGGTGCAGGTGTTGTTGTAGAATCTGCTAGTGCAGCGACTATTGGTGGTATCACATTAAGTGATGATGGGTTTGCTAATGCAGCATTCACCTTTGATGAGAATTTCAATCCTGGTGGTAACTTTATAGGTACCAACGGAGTTGTTGCAGGATCTCTGACAGATACTTCAATAAACACCTTTGCTTTTTCCAGTGATGGTACTGGTTTTGCTCTCTTAGAATTTTCTGATGTGTTAAATGCTGCTGGTGATGACATAGCACTATTTAGTTTACAAGATCCCAATGCAGTATTTAGAGTGAGTGCAGATTTTGGTGCAACCTGGGCTGACTTTGGGGTCAGGGGTCTTGGAACAACCACTACTATTTCTCCAATTGTTGATGTCTTTGCAGCGGAAATAGATTTAACTAGCTTGGGTGTTGCACAAGGAGATTTCATTAATTCTTTAGTAATTGATTTCAACACAACAAACTCCCCAGCTTTAGCGTTAGCTGGAACTATCCAAACATCAGTTCCTGAACCTTCTGCTATGTTTGGCTTACTGGCAACTATAGGATTCTTAGTTTCTCGTCGTGGTCTAAAACGGGCTAAAGCAGCTTAGTCAAAATTTTGTTTTGTACTAATTTCATGTAGTGAAACAAATAAATATCCAATCACCATGAGTTGGAAAAATGAAACAAGTTTTCCTACACAAAGCAGTAGAGCATTTACACTAGCATCTACTGTTTTTTATTATTAGGTTTTATTCCTAATACTCCTTGCTTAAGCAAAAAAAGTAAAATCCCGTAGGTTGGGTTGAGAAAAGAAACCCAACCTTGATAAGGAAAATCTAACATCCAAAAAGGTTTGTTGAGTTTCACTTTGTTCAACCCAACCTACAAAACTACGGAAATAATCACATTAATATACTCCCGATCCTAAAAGAATAGACCTCTGGTGGAAATTAAATATCCGCGATGTGAGACGTTGTATACAACATCTCTACATTCTTTTCCAGAGAGGTCTAACCAGTTTTTGGTAAGGGTTTCACTATTGTTTATTGCCTCTTGCGTTTACTGATATTGACAGTATAAATATCTAAATTTTTACTTTACTAATATAGTACAGTCACTGAAATCATTCACAGTAAAATAGTGTATATTATGAATAAATAAATACTCGTATGTTATGACATTGACTGATAGTCATAACTCTTTGTAGTCAGATTCCTATTGCTACAGCGTAACCTGTTGTATACGTTAAGAAAACGAATCCATATCTTAAAATCCTTTATTTAGTATCAGTTGTCACAAAACGAACCACCGTATTCTAATTCTTCTAGCTAAGGAATCATCATTTCATGAAAAATATTAATACCAGATTAAAAATAGCCTTACTTCTTCACTCAAAAGAAGCTGGTTTCGCTATAGTCATAGCTGTTTCACTCGGATTAATTATGATCTTGGTGGGTTTAACAATGACTCTGCGATCAAAAGGAGATCAAGTAATATCTTCTACCCAGAAGCAAACTGATCAAGCATTAGCAGCAGCAGAGAAGGGTGTAACTTTTTATCAGAATTTCTTCAATGCTAACGGCATAAACAGACATCTGGTTAAATATCCGGATTGTAACACTAGAGCTAATCAGCAACCTGGTGCAGGATGTCAAGATCCCACAGCAAATCCTACTCCTAGTCAACTAAGTTGGTCAAATTTAGACAAGATTCCCACATTGGATAATATTTGTGATAGGAATAGCTTTACCGACATAAAAAATATATATGCAAGTACAGATTGGAAAGATGCAAATGATCCACTGGATACAGATCCCAACGTACAATCATCACAGGAATTTCGGCTAGTCGAATACACAAATATAGTTGGAAGTATTACTAATCCTGATGGTATTAAGCAAGTAGGTAAACTCATAGTTGAGGGTCGGATGACTCCAGATAATAATAACAACATTAATAAATCTATTTCCAGATTAGAAGTAACATTTCCCATTAGGGATAGTGATACTCTTTCTTCGTCCATACCTGGAGTTTGGATAGGTGGTACAGCTGATAGTGATGGAACAGCTAATAATAAGATTGGTGCAAACATATTTATAAATAACTGTAACATTTCCAACTCTAATATAAGTACAATGGAAGGTAATCTTGAACCACTAGATGATGGATCTATGCCTACAGTTAGCCAAACTGAGGTACAAATACCTGACGTACCAACACAACCAGCTGTTAGGCGTATTGGTAACCCTCCTAATGCTCCTTCATCAACTAATCCTTTCAATCCCAACAGTGATAGAGCTGGCTACATACCTTTACCAGCCATAAGTGGTAATACCATCATTACATTACCTGATGAAAGTGAAGATTACGGAATCAACCCACCTAAAGTACCAGATAGTCGTTTTAGAATAAACTCTCATGCTGGGGTAACCGATGTCTATGTGTATAAAGTTCCCAGTATAAGTAACAATGCCACCATTAGAATTAAACCTAATACCAAAGTTATATTGTATTTAGATGGTGATATCAGCGATAGTGTGAGCATCATGTGCGAAACACCAGGTGCTTGTAACCCTTCGGATACAATTATATTCGGTCAGTCCACTGCAAGTGATCCAAAAATATGTATTAATGGCAGCAGTTCCATAGATGCTTTTATATTAGCACCTGATTATAGAGTGGGAGTCGCTTCTGGAACACCTAATCCGGCCAACGGAATTTCCAACTTTTTGGGTGCAGTCTGGTCTAAAGGTTGGGGTGGTCCTCAGTGCGGATCAAGTGGTCCTAACTCCAATAATAGCGGTTTTAGAGCAGTTCAACAAAGAATATCATGGGAAGATGTTCCAACTAATCTACAAGGACAGATTGGCGAACAATTCCCGCCTGAAATTGATCCCACCGGCTCATGGGAACGCCAAGAGGTTAATTAATTAGATTGGGACTTACTTACACACAGGTTACAAAAAAGATAAGTTAAAGATGGATTTAAGATTCTTTCCTTTGTCCGCAATGACAAAAATACATTTATTTGTCTTACCTCAGTTCTGTAGATGTCACAGCCAAGGAATTTAGGTTGATGAAAAAGCCAAAACACACAAAGTATAAATTGGACTCAGGCTTCAGCTTACTTGAAGTTTTAGTTGCCATAATTGCCATTACTTTTTTTAGTGCCGCAGCATTGCAGATGATGGTTATTTCTGCTGCCTTTAAAGCTAAAGCTAGAGAGTACACTACCGCCGCAAATCTGATTCAGCAAGATTTAGAAAACATCAAAAACCAAGCTGGTCAATTTAGATTTCCTGGAGTAGTCATGCCAACAGGTGCGTCTTCCATTACACCGCCTAATCCTCCAGGATCAACAACTATAGAAGTTGAGTCAGTTGATAATTTTGCAACAACTGACAGAATTCAGTTTACAGGAACACCGGATGTATATGATAACTTCACCATAGATACAAGCAACAACACTGTCACAATCCCATCCCCAGGATTACGAACCACAATCAATGAGCAAAGAGATAACGGGGGTTCTGCCATATTGCTGAATAACACATTATGTAGTGGTACGGCCAATAACGGTTTGGCAGCAAAGTTAAGGGAAACAACTGACGATAATTTAACTACACAGGGATTTCCTAACTTTTCTGGTTCTGTTGTTAGTAGTGAAGTTCCTGGAGGTGAAGATTCTGATCAATTGCCTTCAGACTATGGTGACTACAAAGCTGTTTCTGGCTATGCACCTTACACAATAGCCAACACAGATAGAAAATTATGGTTAATGCGAAAAGAAGAACCTGTTAGTAATGGAGTTTTGGAAGTTAGATATTTAGTTGTTAAGGATCAGAACAATCTACCTGGTAGTACAATTTCAGGGAAACTTTATAGTGAGGTCATACCAGATGCGTCATACCAATGTATTAAAAGATAATCAAGGATTTACAATTGTAGAATTACTGACAATAGTAGTAATTGTTGGTATTCTAGGCGCTCTTGCAGGACCAAGTTTTTTAGCATGGAATCAGAGAAAGCAAGCTGATGCAGCAATTAGTAGTTTAGAAGGGGCAATTAAAGAAGCTCAGAGAAAAGCAATGTCTAAGTCACGAACTTGTAATATTGCTTTTGATACTACAAATCCAAATGAACCAAAGATCACTAGTGCTGATAACTGCCTACCAACAGGTAATCGTACAGTGGAAAATGTGTTTCTTGCCTCATCAAATACAACCATGAGTTTTAATCATTTAGGAGAGACCACAACAGCAGTAACTGTTACTGTCACCCATCAAGGTAATCCTAACTTACAAAGATGTTTAGTTGTATCTACACCACTAGGACTCATTGGCAAAGGTGAAAACCCAAATAACGGTGTTTGTAATCCTTAAAAACACAATTTAGAGATAATTCAGGGATGATGGGAGTGATAAAAAATGAAATTTCAACTTCAAAAAATTAAATTGAACTTAACAGATCATCAAGGATTTACTCTTATAGAACTGCTTGTAGCAACAGTAATTATGTCCTTGGTTGTGACTTTAGCCGGAAGTGCCTTTGTTACCTTACTAGAAAAAAATAGAGAAGAAGAATATGAAGTACAAAGACGCACAAACTTAAATCGCGCCTTAGACTACATAGCTAACGAAGTGAGAAGGTCAAGTCAAATACAGGCTGGCGATCCTGCGGCTGGGGAAGTTTTACAGTTAACAATTCAAGAACAAAATCCAGCTTTTACAGCATTTGCATCCCCTCCTAATCCACCCTATACTACTGTAACAAGAATTTATTCCGTAGCCAATGGCACAGGTGTATGGCAAGATAATAGCTCAGGTTCACAAACAATTATACGTGGTAATGATGTTTTAGTAGATGCAATTAAAGCTCCCACTACACCCCCAACCTGTCCGACTGGTAGCACAATGAGTCCAAGCTCTGGTGGAAATGGTTTTTATGCCTGTATATATGCAGGTGGAAAAAAAGCTGACTTGTACCTGTACGGTAAGTTAACTGATGATCAAAATGATCCGAACTATAACAACCCTCTGGAAGTTAAGAAAACAGTATTTACCAGAAACACAGCAGTCAACTAAGTACAGATGATTGAGAAGAATAGTTAGATAGATACATCAATCAGTGCAGTACCTAATTTTTCAGACTATTTTATATGATTACTGCCTGATTCCTCAGTATATTTATCCAATAGCTGTGATATATTACCATTTTTTAAAGATTCAATGAAGTAACCACTCTGCTTAAAAACTCCCGTATAAATACGCTACATAAAACATATTCAGATATATCAAAATAAATAATCATAGACTCATGTAAAACATTCACTTAGTGAAAATACATGAGTCATTTAATTTTAAGCAAAATAGCAAAACTCCAAAATAAACAGGGTTGCATCTATGCCCAAAAAATATCGGCTTGTTAAAGCCACTCTAAAGACATTCTACGGAATGATACTTAAATTTTTGCGTGCATTTAACAAAGCAACTATTAAACTGATTAAATCCAACCTTTACATTAAAAAATCACAGAAATCAGCTAACTCAGGTTTCGTCTTACCAACAGTAGCAATGGTATCAATGGCTGTGGTTTTACTCACCTTAGTGCTGATGTTTCGCTCCTTTGAAAGATCAAAACACGCCAGTAATGTCAGGGTAAATCAAACCGTAATTAATGCTGCTGCACCCGCAATTGATAGAGGTAGAGCAAAAATCAATAAACTATTTCAAGATCAACATCTTCCTAAATCCTTAGCATCAGATCAAGATTTAGATAAAATATTTAATGAATATATTTCAGAATACACCTTTGGTGATGAAACACCCTTAAAATTAACAATTAATAATAACAATAACCCTTTAAATTCAGCTTGGAAATTTCCCGTAGATACAGATAACAATGGAAAATTTGATAGCTATACATTGTACGCAATTTATTATCGAAATCCCCCAAAAGATCCTGATAATAATAGATATTTACGGGCAAGAAATACCTTAGATTCTAGAACCACACCTATGAATCCTAGTGATTTAACTAGCAAATGTCACGCCCTTTTTGGTACAAACCCAGAATTAATAGACATAAATGGCTGGTTTAAAATGGGTAGTAGAATCAAAAAAGCTGTATTTGTGTACACCGCCACAGTTCCCATCACTAGCACAGAAAGTATTACCGCTGGAGGTGCAGGTAACTTTGAAATTTATCACGGTAATCGCAGTTTTGCCGCCTTAGAATATCAACAGGATAGAGTACAAATTCCTCCTAATAACTATGCAATTCTTTATGAAGATGATTTAGAAATTACCCCCGATCAAGACTTTAAAATTAATGGCAAAATATTAACAAATGGAAACTTATTAACAGCCGGAAAATCTGGTAATGTCAGAATTTATCAAATTAGTAGTCCTGAGTCTTGTTTTTATGAAGCCGAAAATTCTCATATTCTTGTCGCTGGTAACTTGGGAGCGGGAGGGTTTACAGATAGAGGTGATGCCGGCGTATCAACTACAGTAGATTTATTTAAAGATAAAAATACTAACCCAGAAACTGTAGGGGGATATAGTCAAAACGTGACTGCTAATAAATCAGTTACAAATGCTCCTAGTGATTTAGCTTATAACAACCTAGCTTATGCTAAAAGAATTAATAGATTAGTTGATGCCCAATTTTTTAGTTATAACACCTCAGATCCGCAGGAAGTCACAGATGCAATAGATCAAAAAATAGAAGAATTAGGTGCAGGATATACAACTGATTTATATGATATTATTCGTCGTCATCAATTAGAAATATATTTTAAAAGACGTACCCGCCGCGTACCTTTTGGGGAAGTAGCATTTGGAGAAGAAGAAAGAGACGCAAATAGTGGTAATCCCTTACAAGGTAGTGGTGATACACTACGACCTAGAGATAAATGGGCTTATCCCTTTGCCAGTGATGGTATATCTGCATCGGGATATAGTCAAATGTCCTTGAATATTGCGGGTGGTTCACTCAAACCCAGTGCAACTGAACCCATCAACAAACTACAAAAAGAACTGGGGGGAGTGGAACAATATTTAGGTGATCGAGTATTAGTTGGTAATAATTTACCGGAAAAGTGGTGGGATGAAGAAACAGAACAGTTTTTTAGCACAAATATAGATGATACTCAGGATATAGGTAGTATCAATTGGGATCTGAGTCAAGAACCCACCCAACGCACCCGTCGTACTACCGCACACACTTTAGCAGAGATAGCAGCTACAGAGAGAGATGGAGACTGGGAATATGCAGCGGCCAAAATACCCAACACTCCTGAAGAAAAAAACCTAGTGGGTGGTTTGCGTGTGGTGACAGGAGCAGGAATTTATTTACCCGGAAATTATACAACTAACGATATCAATTTTGCCGGGGCTGGAACAAAAATTTGGTCAGATATGATGCCGGTTCCCCAAGCACCTGTATCAAATACAATTAACCCCTACTCCAATTACGGTTCTGAGCTAAACTTTCAAATTCCACAACTGCCAGAGGATGATTCTACCACCCCTTATCTACAAATGCGGGGAACAGTAGTTTATCACTATAAAACTGCTAACAGTACCAGTCATCCCCAACCCTTAGCTTGTATTAGTAGTTTCTATGTGCCTACAAACAGTACCACGTCCAAAAATATACCAACATTACCCAATGGGGTGGGAATAGAAACAGATGAAAATGGTTTATCCAACAACGGTATCGTATATAGTCCACCCAGTGGGAGTGTGGGGGGTTATGCAAACTTACTCAATTACCAAGCCAGTTTACAGTATCCCAACGGAAGGTGGGTAAACGAACCACTGAGAAAAGCATTGGGAAAATCAGAGGGCGATCGCACCATATCCGAACATTCTGCCATAGATGCGGCCCTATGTGCCTTACAAATCATGGATGGTAGCATTAGTCCTAACTCCAGTAGGATACCTCATGGGGCAATTAAAGAAATCGCATTTTTAGACAGTCAACAAGTCAAAACCAACCAAACCAGTGACTTAGACTCAGACTTGTCCTATAACTTACCACTACAAGACCGCCAACCCCTAGAAATTCGTGCCACTGTCATAGACTTAAACCTACTCCGTACCTCCTCTGTTGGTGGAGAATACCTACTACCCAACAGTGGCATAATTTACGCTACCCGTGATGATGCCCTTGCAGATATTACAGCGGGAAGCTCAGAAAGTGGCAAGTTGGAAAGTTCTGTAGACTTCAAACTTGATCCTACCCGTCGCCCCAACGGTATTATGCTCATGAGCAGTGATGGTTCAGCCACTAAACTTTTTCGGGGTAATAGTAACAGTTATATTCCTGGGGCAAAAGGGTTAATTTTTGTTAGTAATTTACCAGTTTACATTAAAGGCGACTTTAACAAACATACTCAAACAGAATTTACCAGCGGACTAACATCTAATTGGAGTAACTTTTACAGCCGCGGCGGTACAAATACCAACTTTGCCTGTCGTCCAGGAGATCCACAAATGCCCAATTGTCACAGTGGAGATGAATGGAGAAATGCTGTAGTTCTAAGTGACTCTATCACCTTACTTTCTGATAACTTTCGGTTTGGTTTTCGTGATGAAGGTGATTATGACTGGAATAATAACAGTGATGATTTAATAATACTAGAAAACCGTCCCCAAAATTTTAAATATAATGCCTATGCTCCCACTGTCACCAAAAATTATAACAGTGAAGGTATTCCTAATCTAGATTTAGATCCTCATCAAAGTGGAATTCAAGGCAGTTCTTATTTTCACAACTTTGTGACACCTGTAGTCAAACAAATACAAGCAAGAGAATATCTATTAGAAGTTTGTTCAGTTCCAGATATAGAAGTTTGTAATAATGACCCAAAATTATGGGTAATTATCAATATTCCCTATAACAACTATGATCAACAAAGACAAAACAACTGGCGCAATGGTGGTATAAATATAGAAGGACAACCAATCAACTCCATCAAAACTGGTTCAGTCGGTTATGCTCACCTAGCAGAAGATGGTTGGGAAGATGAGAATTTACCTCGTAGGATAGCTTTTAAAAGAGATATTAACACTGGGGAATTAACAACTCCATTAAAAATATACGGAGTCAATAATAGAAATCAAATTGCCTCTTTTGCTGCTGATGGTTCAGCATTACCAAAACTAGCAAGAGATGAAAATGACAACACATATTTAATACCTTGGTTAATAGCCGACAACAATGGTAATTGGCAACCAGTATTACAAATCAAAAAACCCTTTGCCACACCAGAAAACCCTAATAATAATGATAGCATTTCTCCTCATACAAATAATAACTGGTTACAGAAAGCAACCGCAAACACATTTAACCTCATTATTGCCACCGGAGACACACCAGGCCGCCCCAATGAAGACAATGGAGGTTTATCCAACCTAGTCAGGTATTTAGAAAATTGGCATGATACCCCCTTAACAATAGATGGTGCATTTATACAAACGAAAAAAAGTGCTTATAGCACAGGGAGTTATAAAACATCTACAAACCTTCAAGGTAATGAATTTTTATATTCAATTACCTTAAATGATGGGATGTCATCTGGACATTTTCCACCCCAAAAAAAATGGAATTATGACGTAGGACTAATATTACAAACCCCTGATTTATTTTCCCAAAAATTAGTCACAACATCTAATCAACCACCTAGCGAATACTTTCGTGAAGTCAGCAGAGGTGATAAATGGATAAGAACCTTATTATGTGCCACAAATATAAACGGTGGATATGCAATAGATACAGATCAAAGACCAAGTTGTTAATCATTAGTAATTGGTATGTATAGGAATTTATAAAATTATCCAGGACTTACGAAAAATCTTCCAAAACTCTATTCATTCCTCTGTGTTCTCTGCGTTCTCTGCGGTTTGATATTCCGTGACTCGTGCGTAAGTCCTAGTAATTTATAAAATTTTAATTAAATTAAATATAATCATGAAAACCGAAAAAAACAATTATCAAAAATATCAAACATACTTATTCAAATTCAACCAAGGTTTTACCATCCTAGAAGCATTAATGGGAATTTCAGTTGCATCCATATTACTAACAGCAATTGCCCCAGTTATAGTTATGTCAACCGCCATCAGAGTCCAGTCAAAAAAAATAGAACTGGCATCACAAATAGCTAGAACATTTATTGATGGAGTCAGAATAGGTTCAATAGAAGCACCAACTATAGTATCTCAACTAGACTCCACCCAAAACACTTCTAGAAATATAGCTATAGCCCCAAATGACTACCTCATAAACACATCAGAAATGCCCCCACCATCATCAGCAAACGAATTATATTGTATAGATAAAAGTGGCATTTTTTATCATACAAACTGTGAAGATAGCAAATTTTATATACAAGCTGGTAGAATAGTTCAAAGTACAAAAAAAAATGATGGTTATCGGTTAGCAATCAGAGTATATAGAGCCGATATAGATTTTAGTAAACCTGTCAAAATTAACACTGGATCAGAAATTAGGAAAACCGCTTCTCCCATAGCTGCAACTATCGGCGATAAACAAGCACCATTAATAGAAATAACTACAGATATAGCTAATCAAAATACAAAATTTTATGCTCTATGCCAAAGATTAGGAACTTCTATAAATATTGCAGAAACAAGATCATGTAAATAACTAATACCATCTCTTAATAACGCTGTAATTTATTTTAAAATCATACTTTTCTTCTCCGTGTTCTCTGTGCCTCTGTGGTTTATTCTCTAATAAATTTGGCGTATATTCATACATAAATTATATAAACATAAACAAAATTTTATACTTTATATATCTCAAATTTATTTCTTACAAAAGTTTATGAAAACAATTACAAAAACCCTTAAAAATCCAGGCTTTACCCTAGCAGAATTAATGGTAGGCTTAGTAATGTCATCTATCATCATGACCACCCTCTTAGGATTCATGCTGCAAATCATGGAAACTGACAAAAAAGAACAAGCCAAAGTCACATCAGAACAAGAAATACAAGCAGCCTTAGAATATATTTCCCGTGACTTACAACAAGCAGTTTATATATATGATGCTCCAGGAATAGAAGCAATTAATAATCAACTTCCCCCACCTCCTAATGGTATAGATAGAGTACCAGTGCTTGTATTTTGGCAAAGAGAATTAATTCAAGATGTTTTACCCATTTCAGGTGGAGGAAAAGAAGATGCTTTTGCCTATGCTTTAGTTGTTTATTTTCTCATTAAAGATACAAGACCATCTGCTTCCAATTGGTCTCAAACTGCTCGCATTGGTAAATGGAAAATCAGAGATGGTATATTAGCAGATAAAACAGATGATACATCAATATCATGTGGATTGACAGGTAAATATGTAAGAAGTTCTGGTAGTAACCCTAATGAATATTGTCCCAGTAGTGGTTTTAAACCCTTCGATTTGAATAGTCAAGGTACGATAGCAGAAATAATGAATAACTGGCAAAGTAGTGGTAGTTACACAGCTAGGACATTTGTGCTTGTAGATTATATTGATCAGACTACAAATAATCCACCCCCAGCACTTTGTCCTTCTAATTCTTTCGATCCTAATATTACTTGGTCTAAGGTAACTCCTGATAGTTTTAATACCACAGAAACAGGCAGAATGACCAGTTTTTATGCTTGTATTGATAGTCAAAATACAACTGCTCAAGTATTTATTCGAGGTAATGCTTTAGCTAGACTAAGAAATAAAAATATAGACTATATTGAACAAAAAGAAACCTTTTTTCCCAGAGCTAATATTAAAACTCAAGGTAGAGGATTATTATATAAGTAATTGCACATTTATTTTCCAAATAAATATGAGATTTAAAAATTGCAATATATTTGAGGATCAGCAATTGAAAACCTTGCACTTTCGGTAAAATTCTTTCCTTACCAACTCTTTGAAACTGTTACCTGCTCCCTGTTCCCTATCTCCACAACAAAACTTTTTCAGCAACCCCTAAATACCTAACAATATGAAAAATAACATTAATACCCACAATGGATATACCTTATTAGAAACTTTGATGATTATTTTAATAATTGGCATCTTGGCAGGAATAGCTGCACCAGTGTGGTTTTCTATTTTGCAAAATATACGTTTGAATAGTACCCAAAATCAAGTTTATCAAGCAATACGTCAAGCACAAAGTCAAGCTAAAACTAAAAAATTAACTTGGCAAGTGAGTTTTCGCGAAAAAAACGATACACTACAATGGTCAGTTCATCCAGAAACCTCTGAAGCGAACAATGTTAACTGGAATAATTTAGATTCTGGAATTCGTTTAGATCCAGAAACTACCTTACGTGAATCTGATGGTCTAAGATATATTCAATTTGACTATTTGGGTAGTGTCAGAAAACCACCTTTGGGTAGAATTACTATATCTAGTAAATCGGGAGGTAAAGCAAAACGTTGTGTATTTGTTTCTACAATTTTAGGAACTTTACGAACCGCCCAGGAAAAGCCTAGACCTAAAAATGGTAAATATTGTTACTGATTGTTTTGGAAGATTTTAATTAGTTCTGTGCAAGAATTACCAATTGTTACTAAAAAACATATAGTTATTTTCACGCGTTATCCAGAAGCAGGAAAGACCAAAACCCGCATGATACCTGCTTTAGGAGAAGAGGGTGCGGCTAATTTACAAAAACAAATGACAGAGCATACCTTGTCACAAATACGTAAATTACAAAAAACATCTGTTATAACATTGGAAGTTAGGTTTTCTGGTGGTAACTACAAATTGATGCAAGACTGGTTAGGAAAAGACCTTGTGTATAAAATTCAAGGGTGTGGAGACTTGGGAGAGCGAATGTTGCGATCGCTTACAGGTGCATTTGCTGACAATGCTCAAAAAGTTATCATTATAGGTACTGACTGTCCTGGTTTAAATTGCCAGATCATAACAACAGCTTTTGAAAAATTAAACAATTGTGATTTGGTGCTAGGACCTGCTCTTGATGGGGGTTATTATTTAGTTGGGTTACGCCAACCTGTATCAGAATTATTCTCTAATATTAGTTGGGGAAGTGACCAAGTATTTACACAAACTATCAAAATAGCCCAAAAACTCAACCTCACATCCAGTAGTTTGCCCAGTCTAGCAGATGTAGACCGTCCTGAAGACTTAAAATTTTGGCAGCAAATGACCAACCACTAAATAGGGTTTGCAGCAAAAAGTGTTTCCGTGGAGGCTAATAGGTAGGGGATAAGGAGAGAATTAAATAAAAACTTATTTTCCGTCTCTCGAAGTTGAAAAAGTGCAAGTTTTTAAAGCACTCAACCTCTAAAATCTTACACTTGTTGAAAGCTAAAATAGCTACAATCCTTTACCTGCAAAGTTTTCATGTTTATATGCCTGACGGCACGCTACCCGGACAGCAAATCCTAATATATATGAAGCAGCATTGGTGATGTATAACTAAATATATTCATAGCTGCGGTATAGTTCACAACTTACAACTTAGCTAGTCAAGCCAGACAAAACTGCTATATCTCACCATAATCAGGTTGTAACTACCAATCTCATCAGTATTATGGTTTCATAGTTGTAACTTTATAAACGGCAAACAGTTGTATTGACAACAAATTTACAAAAATATGGTTAATCGTGTGAATTCTTCCAATGGATCTCTTGCACTCAAAGTAGTCGGAGTCGTTTGTATTTTATCGTTTTTTGTTGATTTTGCAATTCTGTTAATGGGATTTAGTCCCTCTGATCAACAATCACAAATAGGTTTTACAACCGGAGTTGTTGATCGTGGTATCGTTCCAATGGTAGGCCTGGGAATGATTTTAGCCGCCTACTGGATTGATGGTTTTGGGCAAGATGGCGATCATTCAGGCTTAAACCTAAAAATGCCATCTTTAATACTATCGAGTATTTTAGGTTTAATGTTCTTGTTAATTTTCCCTCTCCACCTTAACAACGTTCGTCAAGCCAGTACACAAAGAGTAAACGCAATTAGCCAACAGGCCGAACAAGCTGAAAACCAACTAAGTAGCCAGTTAAATCAATTTCTCAATCAGTTAAATAATGAACAGGGACAAGCACAATTAGAACAACTAAGAAGTCGAGCTAAAGCTCAATTTACTCAGTTACTAAGCAATGAAGAGAGGTACAAAGAAGCCTTAGAAAATCCTCAACTTCCTGCACAACAGAAAGAATTACTGAAGAAATTTAAGGAAAATCCCGCAGAATTAGATAAATTCGTTGCCCAACAAACTGATCCTGAGCAAGTAGCACAGCAGCGAATTAATAATATTCGTCAACGCAAAGAAGAAGAAGAAAAAAGAGCAAAAGATGGTGCTTGGAGATCAGGAATCAGAATAGGTGTTAGTAGCTTACTGTTGTCTATTGGTTATATTATTATTGGTTGGACAGGATTAAGAAGCATGGGAACTTTACAAGGTGGAAAACGCAAAGCTCCTGCTCGTTAATTGATTGGAATTCAAATAGGTTTGGCCGTCAACTTTAGTTGACGGCTTATTATTAAGATCAACGGCCTTAAAAATCTTGCACTGTTATTAAGTTCGAGAGATCGAAAATCAGCTTTCCAACTTGCTTCCAAACAATAAAGTGATGTTATTTAATTAGGGTTTGCTGTCCGCGTAGCGTGCCGTCAGGCATATAAATGTAAAAACCTTACATTTAAAAGGTTTCAGGGAATTTGAAATTGAAAAAGTGCAAGCTTTTAGGTGGTAGTCACTCGAAAACCGTGCATTTAAATTTGATTCAAAGGGAAAATTTCTCTGATCCAACTATTGAAACTGTCAAGAGTCACCTGTCAAGAGTTACCTGTCTCCACGACAAAACGTTTTCAGCAACCCCTAATTAGGACGTTAGTAATTTCCGAAACATGGAAATAGTCTACTGTTTCCCCTTAATAGTTCTCTGTCAACAGTTCTACCCATATTATCCAGCGTGTAGCACCCTAAATTCTTCGATATCAACAAAGAATAAAAAAATGTTATCAATTTACATACTCACCTATAATGAGGCAATAGATATTGCTGCTTGTATTGAGTCAGCCATGTTATCTGACGACATTATAGTCGTAGACTCATGCAGTAGCGATCGCACCCAAGAAATTGCCCGTAAATACCCTGTCCGTGTGTTTGAACATCCCTTTGAAAGTCACGGTAAACAAAGGACATGGATGTTAGAAAGTATACGACCTAAATATGAATGGGTGTACATCCTAGAAGCCGATGAGCGGATGACACCAGAACTGTTTCAAGAATGTGTAGAAGCAAGTAAAAATCCTGAATACATAGCTTACTACGTTGCAGAAAGAGTAATGTTTATGGGGCAATGGATTCGTCGCAGCACCCAATATCCTCGTTATCAACTACGACTATTTCAGCATGGTAAGGTGTGGTTCTCAGACTATGGTCACACAGAAAGGGAAGTTTGTGATGGACCAACAAGCTTTCTTAAGGAAACTTATCCCCATTACACTTGCAGCAAAGGATTAACCCGCTGGATTGAGAAACATAACCGTTATTCCACTGATGAAGCCAGAGAAACCATATACCAATTAGAAAGTGGCACAATTGACTGGCAACAACTATTCATGGGCAAAACAGAAGTAGAAAGAAGACGCGCACTTAAAGACTTATCTTTACGTACACCATTAAGACCGGTCATTCGCTTCTTCTATATGTACTTTGTTCTAGGTGGTTTTTTAGATGGACAACCAGGTTTGGCTTGGTGTACCTTACAAGCATTTTATGAATATCTAATTTTGCTGAAAGTCTGGGAAATGAAATCCAGCCCACCTCAACAATCAGAAGTTATTGCAGAAGCTAATAGGAAATAGGTTGTTGGGGTGTTGGGGTATTGGGGTAAAAATTGAGTTATTGATTCTCCTTTGACATACCTCCTCGTCCTAAAGGAGCGAGGATTCCTTGACACTTCGCCAGGATGCGCCACAAGTGGTCTTACCGTCCCTCCATGTCCGTTTAGAGTCTCCCAATGCCCTATGGCGACTATACCTAAATTTTACCATCAAGCCGTCCTAGAAAGACGGGGCTTGTATCCCATTCTTTTGGTCAACTGAATTAACAATTTTGAGCATCTTGTCAAATAGCACGTTAGGATTAGTAATATCCACGAACTTGCAACAATCATTTACAGGTATTACAAAGAAAAGTAACTCCATTAAAGATTAACCAGTAAAATGTATGGCTTTTACACGCCTACTTGCAGGTTATCACAACTGAAGATTAAGGCATAAGTAATAATTCTTAACTTAACACTCAGTAAATAATATTCTCAACCAATGTTTTTGGTATGAATATCAATCACAAAAATTTTAGTAGCCTAGAAAAGGAGAACGGAGGCTTGGTAATTGAACGTCTGAAACAGGACTTAAAAAATGACCTGATAGCTGGCTTATTAGTGGTCATACCTCTAGCAACAACTATCTGGTTGACAATTACTATTGCTAGTTGGGTGATTAACTTTTTGACTCAAATACCCAAACAACTCAACCCCTTTGATGGTTTACACCCCATACTAGTCAATCTTTTAAACTTAGCAGTTGGACTAGCCGTACCACTCTTAAGCATTCTTGTGATTGGCTTAATGGCTCGTAATATCGTTGGTAAGTGGCTGTTGGATTTTGGCGAAAGGCTATTGCAAGCTATTCCTTTAGCTGGACAAGTATATAAAACCCTCAAGCAATTATTGGAAACAATACTCAAAGACTCTAACGGCAAATTTCGGCGAGTAGTTTTATTAGAATATCCCCGCCGGGAAATGTGGTCTATAGCTTTTGTCACTGGCGCAATTAATAGTCAAATTCAAGAGCAAATGGAACAACCAATGTTGAGTGTTTTTATTCCTACCACCCCCAATCCTACCACTGGATGGTATGCAATAGTCCCAGAGGATGATGTCATTAACCTCTCAATTTCTATAGAAGAGGCTTTTAAAATCGTAGTTTCCGGTGGAATTGTTTCCTCCGGTTCAGGTGTACCACCATTAGTGATACCAACATCCGATTCAAAAGAAGAAGTACAAAATCATCTTATCTCTGTGGAAGAAACTTGAGGTATTTTGACTTCAGGCAAATTGCTAACAGTTGATAATTCCAGGACTCACACAAGAGTTACGGAATATCGAAACACAGAGGACACAGAGAAATGGGGGTTAGAGAGAGTTTTTGCGTAAGTCCTAAATTGAAAACGTCAAAATTTCAACAGCCAAACTAATTGGAGGATTCTGAATAAAACCAAAATATTTATAAATCAAAGGTTTGAAACCGATAGAAAGGAAAGAAAATACAAATATATAGCGTCAGAACCCTAATTGTGTAAATTTACTAAAATTGATATAATAGTAGGTTTGCCCCATTGAACCCAAATTTTCTTCCTTAATTACTATAACTAAATCATGCAACGTCGTAAACCGCAGCAAATAGCAAGAGAACTGGCACTGTTGAGTCTCAGCCAACTGCCAGTAAATCCCAAAAAACTAGATAAATTACAAGATGAACAACTTGTTTCCAAATTAGTCTTAGGCGCTGTTCGTACCTTAACAACAGAAGTACAAGATACCCTCAATAATGCAGCAGCAGAACTACAACGCAGTAATGATCGTTTATTAACCAGCCAAACCAGAGCTTCAGACCTTAACACTGCCAGAACTATGCTGCAAGAGGCAGTAACCTATACCCAAACAGCTATTAATCAATTAGGTACAGCCGTAGATTTTCCCGAACTAATTCAACTAGCCAACCAAGATCGAGAAGTTCGCAACTATGCCAAAGAAATAGTTATTACTGTTGATGAAAACCGTGCTGTAATTGACAAAATTATCTCTCAAGCTTTAGTAGATTGGCAAGTGACACGCCTAGCCCAAATAGATAGAGATATTTTACAAATTTCTGTAGCAGAAATGGAGTTTATGGGTGTTCACACCAGTATTGCCATTAATGAAGCGGTAGAATTGGCTAAACGCTACAGTGGAGATGAAGGACATCGCTTTATCAATGGTGTTTTACGCCGGGTTACAGAGCAGAAAAAAACTGCATAAACAATTATCCTCACTTTTGCCTAGTTTGAATGATTTGAAAGTGAGGATATTTCCACCAATCTTTCTACTATAAAAAGTAACGAATTCAATTAAACTAATAACTACTAATAACTGATAACTATTAACTAATAATATTGCTGCAATGGTTTTTAATTGGTTTCGCCGTCAAAACAACGATTCTTCAACTCCCCCACAGGAAAAAAAGGGAGAGAACCCACCGATACAAGAAACACAGCCAGAAGCAGCTGTAGAAACTAAAACAGATACGGCAGACTTGTTGGCTTATGCTAAGGCAGCTTATAAAAATATTCAACAAAAGCAGCAATCTCAATCTCCAGAACCTGTGGAAACGGAAGAGGCTATAGCAGATACACTAGAAGTTACTGCTCCTGTGGAAACGGAAGAACCTATAGCAGAAATTACACCAGAAGTTACTGCTCCTGTGGAAACTGAAGAGGCTATAGAAACCACACCAGAAATTGCTACTCCTGTGGAAACGGAAGCAACAACAACAGAAATTACACCAGAAATTGCTACTCCTGTGGAAACGGAAGCAACAACAACAGAAATTACAGAAACAGCCGATATTCAAACTCAACCAGCAACACTATCTTTTTTAGAAAGGGCCGCAGCGGAAAGACAAGCCAAGCAAGAAAGATTAATGGCTAGTGCGGTGGAAGTTCCAGAACCAGAACCTGTAGACACATCCACACCCAGTATAATTACAGCAGACACACAAGCAGAAATTTCCCAACTGGAATTTGATGATGGTTTTATTTGGTCTACGGAAGTTTTAGCAGCCCAAGGTAGACGTGCAGAAGATATCTCTATAGAAGAAATTACTTGGTTGAAAAAACTCCGTCAAGGTTTAGATAAAACTAGGCGGAATATACTTAACCAACTAAAAGCTATTGTTGGTCAAGGGCCTTTAAATCAGGACGCTGTAGACGAAATTGAGGCTTTACTTTTACAGGCTGATGTGGGCGTAGAAGCTACAGATTTTATTATTGATTCCCTCCAAAAGAAATTACGGGATGAGGTTACACCTCCAGAACAAGCGATCGCCTACTTGAAAAAAATTATTCGGGATATGTTAGATGCACCTAGCCAAGCATCTCCCAGAAACAGCTTTGCTCCAGAAAAAGATCAATTAACAATTTGGTTAATGACAGGGGTTAATGGTGCGGGTAAAACCACAACCATCGGTAAAATAGCTCATTTAGCTCAAAAGTCGGGTTATAAATGTTTAATTGGTGCTGCTGACACCTTTCGGGCGGCTGCGGTAGAACAAGTGAAAGTTTGGGGACAAAGAAGTGGTGTAGAAGTGATCGCCAATCCTGGTAAAAATACAGATCCAGCCGCCGTTGTATTCGATGCAATTACTGCTGCTCAAGCTAGAGGGACAGAATTATTACTCATAGATACAGCTGGCAGATTGCAAAATAAAAAGAACTTAATGGACGAATTGAGTAAAGTCCGCCGTATTATCAATAAAAAAGCGCCAGACATTCATGTAGAATCACTTTTAGTCTTAGACTCAACCTTGGGACAAAATGGATTAAGACAGGCAGAAGTATTTTCCCAAGCTGCTCAACTCAGTGGTGTAGTTTTAACTAAACTAGACGGGACAGCAAAAGGAGGTGTAGCCTTGGCAGTTGTTCAACAACTTGGTTTACCAATCCGTTTTATTGGTGCAGGAGAAGGAATAGAAGATTTACGTCCTTTTTCTAGTTATGAGTTTGTAGAAGCACTTCTGAATGGATAAATGATTGCAATTTAGCTGTTTTAACTTTCAGAAAGTGCAAGCTTTAATAAGGTGGAAACTCAGAAACTTGGCATTCAATTCCTGCTGAAAGGGAAAATTATTCCCATTCAACTCTTGAAACTGTCCCCCGTTCCCTGTTACAGCATATTTCGTTGCTATGAGGTACAAATCATAATCATGAAACTCTTGTGATGTGGGCATCTTGCCCGCCAATAGCATACCTCATAACACCGGAAAGCACTGTAAGAGTTCCCTTTCTTCACCGAAACACTTTTTGCAGCAAACCCTACTTAGGGGTTACTGAATAAATATAAAAACATTACTGGTATTGGATTTTAGAAGATTTGAGATTGAGAAAATGCAAGCTTTTGAGGAGTAAGCACTCTTATTACCTTGCACTTTTTTGATTTCGAGAGATTGAAAAGTAGTTTTTCAGTTCTCTCCCTGCGCCCTGCGCCCTGCTAGAAAGCCTCTGAGCCTCCACGACAAGACTTTTTCAGCAAACCCTACTTAGATTTAGTAGTAGGAAGTTTAGTTTGATGAGACTGACCAAGATACCAAAAATACAACAATACACTCAGATATAGAATCTCTATTTGATTTTTGAACAAAACTCTGTACACGTTAGTCTTTGAGAATCTTTTTGCTTGTTGCCTATTGCCTCTTAGTTACCAATATCAAATTCAGCAATCAAACCTGATTACTATCTGAAATTATCACTACTTTTTATCACTAGTAAATGAAGTATAAGCATTTTATAAGTATTGTAGAAACATTTATGGGTAAATATTTGTAATGTTCTAGAAGTGACTTATAGATGCTGATATATCCATATTAAAATCGGAGACTAAAAAAATTTGAGACACTTATAGCCGAATCACAATAGTCATTTTATACTAGACTAGGTTTTAAGAAAAAACCCACAACCATCAGCTACAAATAACATCCAATCAACCAATTAACNGGTTAGAGATAGCCAAGCAATCAAAACACATATATTCTGCTCACTTCAAGCATTCGTTCGTTTGGAAAAAATGCGCTCTGAAAATATCATTTCTAACTGGTATGAAGTGCAAAGAAATTTATTCACTGTAGTCGTTCGTGACTATATTTTTGACCATCTTAGTCAGACTTGTGCTGCCTAACATACATATCTCTCTTATTTTGTCAATGCGTAACTCCTAAACTACTAAAAAAGAGTATCATAAAATTAACCACGCTTCTCAACTGTTAGAATTGATAGATGTAACGAAGGTTCGTCAAGCTTCCCTTTATTGCGATCGCTTATTTAATACTATAAGATCAATAATTGGATATTTACCAGATGAATCATAGCCTAGTGCTGTTCTTCTTGTGCTTGTCGCTCACAAGTTAGATTGACTAAAGTGCGATCGCAAAGCGGGACTTAGTAATCGCTCAACTGTGCCGTTGGGATCATAATATTGCTACTCGACAGAAGTTAAATATATTGCTACAATGCAATATATGAAGGCCACTCTAATCGCCAAAGCAAAAGAAGTTCATAACGACGGATCAATCGTCGAGATTGTTATCTGGGAATTACCAGAGCCAACACCACCAAGCACACATAAATACAAATACAGATTATTTTACGGGCAGAATGGAAAATGTAGAATTAGATATGACAACGAACGAGGAAAAGGAGATCATAAACATATAAACTCACACGAAATAGATTACAATTTCACAAGCATTGATAAATTGCTTGACGATTTTGAAAAAGACATTGAAACTTGGAGTGAATCATGAAAGCAATTATTGAAATAGCCAAAAGTGGTTCTGCAATCCGAGCCGCTCGTCAACAAATTAAAAACTCCGAAATTGGAAAGCCAGTAAATTTTAGACTTTCATTTGAATCTGCAAAATCACTTTTTAGCGAGCTAACACCTGCTAGACTTGATTTACTTGATACTTTAAGCAAGATAGAGCCATGCAGTATTTACGCACTGGCAAAAACAGCCGAAAGAAACTATTCAAACGTACACACAGACGTAAATCGCCTGGAAGAACTAGGATTAATTGAACGGACAGAAGAAGACAAAATATCTGTACCGTTTGAAGCCGTTGAAATATTGATGCCACTAGCGAAAGCAGTGTGAGAATTTGAAAAAACGCCGAAGGTGATGTTAAGTGCGAGCTTGAGATCGCTCATAGATTAGATTGATAAAGTGCGATAGCGAAGCGCTCCGTAGGAATCGCGCAACACTAACTTTCATTTCGCTTTTTTCTATTCTCATAGAAATCGAAAAATAAACTACAATTAATTTAGTGCCAACATAACATCTAATATTATGAATAACCTTCTATTAAATAGAATAACAATTGACCATGATATTTGTCATGGTAAACCGTGTATTCGTGGATTACGCTATCCAGTGGAAATGATCTTAGAACTTTTGAGTTCAGGTATGAATATTGATGATATTTTAGAAGATTATGATGATTTAGAATACGAAGACATTTTAGCAGTTCTCAGCTTTGCTACTCGACTCACTCAAGTTAAAAGTATCCTCCAATTAGTTTCATGAAATTCTTGATTGATGCTCAATTACCAATGCGAATTGCTAATTTATTAGAGAACTTAGGTTATGATGTTATACATACCAAGAATCTGCCTTTAAAAAATGCCACGCCAGATTCGGAAATCAACAAACTATCAATCCTGGAACAGAGAATTGTTATTACCAAAGATAAAGATTTTTTAGATTCTTTTTTAATCAAACAAGAGCCTTACAAACTACTACTAATAACGACAGGTAATATTAGTAACAAACAAATTGAACAGCTTTTTCTACAAAATATTACTCAAATAATCGAATTGTTTTTGACGTATGATTTTTTAGAAGTGACCAGAGATAGTTTGATTATTCATTAGAACAAGTTTGCCTGTTGGGGTTACGTGTAATCGGCGATCGCTCAACACGGACTTTCATTTCACTTTTTTCTGTGGGTTAGATTTATTTTGATGATGGCAACCATTCACTGGTTATTGCTCCTATTATCTGATTGCTAAATACTTAATACAATACTACAAATCAACACCTTTTTCTGCTAGTAACTGTTTTAATTTAGCTAATTCTGCTTCCGCTAAATCTGCACGCTGTTTTTCCTTTTCCGCACGCTGTCTTTCCCGTTCTGCACTATGTTTTTCTTTTTCTGCACGCTGTTTTTCTTGTTCTACTGGTGTAAGCAACCAGTTATTATTTTGATCATACCAACGTAGCCACGATCTGGTTAATCCTTGATATTCTCCGTGCCATAATCCTAAACCCAATTCTGCTTCTTTTAACCATACTCCTAATCCATCTATTGGCAAAGGTTGATAACAACCCATTACCAAACCAAAACAGTTAAACTCATTCGTATAACGGTTATAAACAAAATAATAGGGTATTCTTAGGATTCGTTCATAAACAGACCATTTATTAGGAGGTTGATTAACTTCCCTTAAACTTCTACCTAAATCTTCTGCTTCTGTACCTGGTGATATTAATTCTATAGCTACAAAAGGACTTACTCCTTCCTGCCAAGTCACATAACTTAATCGGAGTTCTGTTTCTTGATAAAATCGAGACACCCCTAATACTGCAAACCAATCTGGGCGTTTATACCATTGAGAATGACGAGAATCATAGTATAAGTTTAAATCACTACCTATAAATATATTATCCTCAGTATAGGTAGGCGGACGAAACGTAATGCGTAATAATTCAGGCTGTAATAAGTGAAATTCATCTGGCAACCCTGACTCCTCCGGATTTTCGCTAGGTAAATCATACATTGTCGGCAATGTTTTTTGAGGAGGTAATGGTGGATCTGTTTGATACATGATTAATTAGCTCTCTGCGTTTAGCGTCGCTGATTGAGGATAAGTGTCGCAATCTGAGCATTTTATTATAACCCCCTATTATAACATAAATGTGACTACTGGATAATACTATCGTGGCTATTAATCCTGAGTATGACTGTCCGAAAAAATCTCATTTGATCAGGTAGATATGTTCAGGACTTACGCAGAAGTTACGGAAGAATGAACCACGAAGGAAGCGAAGGAAACGAAGGTAAGATGTTTACAAGAGATATTTTGCGTAAGTCCTAATGTTTTGAGATGGAGCAAACCTAGAAAGATTAGCTAAAATGGTTAAACAACAGGCGCAACAAGGACAGTTTATAGTTGTCAGTTTACGTCGTCCGATGATAAAATCAGCCGGATGCACAATTGGTGTCACCCAAGCTAGAGGTGCTTATACTCAAGTTTTGGGTGGGAAGTTAAGTGACAAGTGACAAACAACGGTTTCCTTACAGCAGGAGTCAGGAGTCAGAGGTAAAATCGGCTTTATATCTGGATTTGAATTTAGATTCTGTACCTGATTGCTCTGCAATTTGCTCCAATTACGAATCACGAATGACTCATCACCCGAATTTTCTGTTAAAAATAGTTTATAGAATAACCAAATTTGAAATTGCCTACGGCACGTTGAGGGAATAAGACTACCTACTAAGCTGTTATGCACTAAAAACAATGTACAACAGCCAGTGAAAAGTCAAAAATCAACAGCGAAAAAAGTTTGAGAGTTTCGTCTCGAACATTATTATATTCCAATTAGATGCACACTAGCTTATAATGACCTCCGAGCAAATAATTAGACGTTCCGATATATTAAACACCCAAGTCATTACCCGTGACAACGGCAAGCGACTAGGTATTGTGAGTCAGGTATGGATTGACATTGACCAAAGAGAGGTTGTAGCGCTTGGTTTGCGAGATAGCCTTATTTCTGTATCTGGTTTACCTCGCCAAATGTATCTTGATAGTATCAACCAAATTGGAGATGTCATCTTAGTTGATAATGAAGATGTCATCGAAGATATAGAAGTTGAATCCCTTAGTAACTTGATGAACTGGGAAGTTATCACTGAAACTGGCGAAGTTTTGGGTAAAGTCAGAGGCTTTAAATTTGAAGGCGAAAGCGGTAAAATTCAATCCATAGTCATAGCTTATTTTGGTGTACCACAAATACCAGAGCAGTTTTTAAGTACCTACGAAATCTCAATAGATGAAGTTGTCAGCACTGGGCCTAGTAGATTGATTGTTTTTGAAGGTGCAGAAGAAAGGGTAAACCAGTTGACAGTGGGTGTTTTAGAACGTTTGGGAATTGGTGGAGCGCCTTGGGAAAGAGATATGGAGGAAGAATATGGTTATTCTCCACCTCGTACAGTTTCCCCTGCGAACCAACTACCTAGTGGAGTACCATTAGAACCACCTCGTCCTAGAGTTCGTACTCCTGAACCCGTTGATAGAGAAGAAGAATGGACAGAAGACTACATAGAAGAAGAAAGACCTCAGCGTCAAGTTATGGAAGCCCGTTACTATGAGTCTGTACAGTACGAGGAAGAAGAAGAAGATAATTGGAGTGAAGCAACGGATAGAGATAGATATCAAGCGCCACCAAAAAGATATGAACCTCCTTCCTACAGCAAGACTTATTCTGACGAATATGATGATTATGATGATATCGAAGGTGATGCTTGGGATGATGAACCCAAACCTGTGAATATTCCTAATAAGGTGAAGCAAAAAGAACCAGAATATGACTTAGAAGAATAGTTATCAGTTATCAGTTATCAGTTATCAGTTTTCAGTTTTCAGTTTTCAGTTATCAGTTTTCAGTTATCAGTTATCAGTTTTCAGTTTTCAGTTATCAGTTTTCAGTTATCAATTTAGATCCCCGGTTTATTGGATAAGTCGGGGATTTGTTTTTGCGTTTATTTATCAGAACTTACACAAGATATCTCTCAAACTTTCATTCCTCTGTGTTCTCTGTGTCTGGGGTGGTTCGATAATTCTTATTCTACAGCTTGTGGGAAGTTCTAACTAATTCTATCTGATTATTTAAAGAATATGAAGGTAATGAAACACGAAGAAACGAAAAACACTAAGGTAAGAAGAGAGTTTCAGTAGGTTGGGTTAAGTATAATGCAACCCAACAAAAGCAGATGCTGCTAGAAAATTTATTCCAGAAACAAATAATCAAAAAGCTATCCAGACTTTGGCCGATTTAATCCACAATTATGATGATAAAGATACCAATAACATAGCAGTCCTAAGTTTAGATAAAATCACAGAAATTGAATAAATAGCAATCGTAATTACTAATTTGCAGAAATATTTACCAAACGATGTTTATAAAAGGTATTATAATAGTTTTAATTATCACATTTATCAACTTTTCTGGAACTTTGCCCAAAATTTAAGTTATCCTGAATTTTATACAGCTTGGCAACAAGGAATTGAAAATTAAACATCAAAAATTTAAAACATCCAAAGATTGCTCTATTTCTAAATCTAAAATAATCGCCTGTGTTTGTTGATGTTCTATTAATTTTCCATCTTGCCAATATAAATCAGCCGCCTTCCGAAAATCGGCAATTGCTCCTTGTTTATCTCCAAAAATTAACAAAGCATGGCCACGATGATAATAAGCATCACTGTAACTATAATTCATTTTAATTACCTGACTAAAATCATCTATCGCGGCAGCATATTTCCCTAAATCAAAATAAGCATGGCCACGAAAATAATACGCATCTGTAAAATGAGGATTTATTTGAATAGCTTGGTTATAATCAGCAATTCCCCCTTCATATTCTCCCATTTCACAACGGGAATAACCACGATTTTTATAACCTAAAGCATCATCAGATTGAAGATTAATTTCTGTACGGATTTTTTGCTGTTTATTCAAAATCGGAGCAAATGCTGAATTTGATTTTTCAACATGATTAACTTGATTAAATTTAGCCACATCATGATCACAATTTACAGACCTTTGGAAATCTTGTAAATAGGGTAATAAACCACCCGCATATAATAATTGTTCAATCCCAAAAGAGATTTTACCTCGTTTGAGTTTAATCATTTGAGTAGGTAAAAAACCCGCCAATAATAAATTATATTCTGTTTGTGCTTCATTCACTTCTTCTTGAATTAAAACACAGACAACCACGGCATTTTTTTCTACTTCTTTAGCACTAACAGACCAACGCACAGTATCAATAGTACCATGACGAGACTTTACCTCCACACCAACCTCTGGATTTAAAGTCAGCGTAAAATCACTTCCACCATCACCACCCAAACGTTTTTCATAATCAATTTCTGTAATAAAATCAGCCAACCTTTCCTTAACAACTTCCTCACCCAACTTCCCTTTCAAATTACCAATAAAAACATCACGTACTGAAGAAGTGCGTTTATATTTTTCCGCCATCAACCAACAAAAATCCCTTAATACCTTCAATCTTTGACCAGAAATAACAGTCAGTTCACTATGCTGACCCTCACTTTTACAATATAATGGAAATCCAGATTTTAACCTACACAGAAAATCGGACTGTAGCGATCGCAATAAAGTAATCCAATCCATTTTTATTTCAGGTGACTGGTGAATGGTGACTGGTAACTGGTGACTGGTGACTGGGAAAGAATTTCCTCCCCCTCACCCCCTCTTCCCCTCACCCCCTCTTCCCCTCACCCCCTCTCCCCCTCATCCCCTCACACACTCATCCTCTCACCAGGTGTAGCTGCAAGAACTTGTGTGGATAAATTATTTTTTTGTAATAACTCCTGAAATTCTTCAACACTTCCCTTGACTTGTAAAAAGTTGTTTAACACACCTTCAAATTCCACATCTCCACCCGCAGCGGTAGGAATCATAGTTTGTGGTTTTAACCATTTAGCGACTTCTAAAGCAGAATTCATACCTTTAATAATTGGTATTCCCAAAGGTAAACTCAAATCAACAATTGGTGTAATGATCACATCTATCGGTGCAAACTCCTGAAGTTGGGAAGAATGATTTCCATGTGGTTCATAATATAGAGTTGAATTATTGGTTAAATCCTTGATCAAATAACCATTTTCCAACAAAGTTGGCCCAATTTGAGAACCGGGTACAGCTTTAATTTCTATGAGATCATTTAAAGTAAACTTTTCACCATGATCAAGAATATTCACATTTGTGTAAGCTAATTCCTGAACTACTTTAGCCGCATTAGGAGAAGCCACCACCGGAATATTTTGATTCAATCTTTTCAAAGTTGGTGGGTGAGCATGATCTTCCAAACCCTGGGAAAGTAAAATTAAATCAACATTACTAGGTATTTCTCGATCCTGTAATCTTGAACCCTTAAACAACCAATCTAAATTACTAAAAGTTAAACAATCAACTAACCAAGGATCTAACAATATCCTTTGTCCAGCAATTTCTATCAACCAACTATTGCTATCTAACCAAGTCAAGTCCATAACTAATAACTAAGTAACATCAACATATCTTCCCATTATAAATAAATCGAGCGAGCCAAAACCATCGAGATAAAGTATCGGAGCTTGGCTCAGATATTTTATCGTACTTTAGGCGGTGGATGTAGGGGAGCAGTTTGTCCCTTTGGGGGCAGTCATGGTATATTCCTTTTAACAGGAACGGTAATCAACCTGTCTAAAAACCTAACTGCCTAACGGCAATCTGCACCTTGACAATTGAAGATATGGGGTTCTATTCCATAGTTCTAGTTCCTAACCAGGAATAGGTAAAATCTTCATGGTAGCTAGACGACACATAATTTAAACTCAAACAAAATTTTTTTTTGATCCAACTACCTCCGGGCTGGGGGAAAGTAACGCTTGAGGAGAGAACCACCTCTGGCTTAGATACTGCAAGGGGTCTAATCTAAGTGGACTCGTTGAATCAAGAATCTGCGCTCCTTTAGGACGCAGAGTGTCAAAAATTCTCTTTGATCCCTAACATCTGTAAAAGTTTTTCCAAATTATCCAAATCACCGACTATCCTTCTCACAGGATGAGGCCAAACCTTAACCAAAGTAGGAGTAGCAGAGACTTGATCAATTTCTGCCTGTTCAGGATGTGTGAGAACATCAATCACCTTGAGAGTATAAGGATGATTGAGCGATCGCTCCAAAAAAACCTGCAAATGTTCTAAACTACGTTCAGTAATCAGACTATGACCCGCCACAAATAAACGCAAGACATAACCCTGAGTTTTCTTAACTTCTGGTGTCAGACTTAAATTAGATGGTTGATAATCGTTGATATTACGTTGAGAATCTAAACGAACAATCAAATCATGATCTTCCCATAACTCAGGAAATGAAGAACGATAAGTAGACAAAACCATCTGCTCACACATACCTTCTTGCCAAGGAGCAGCCTGCCAAACAAAATTACCAGTGTCAAATATAGCAGCCAACAAAGGCACATAACGCATCACCGCCGGATAAGCTTCTGCAAAGGTTTGCACTTCTTGGGTACGCGGATTTAACCAATGATCAATAGTTGCCGTATAACAAGGCACTAAAAAATGTGGAGGTTCTGGTAAATGTAAAATTTCTTGTAACGCTACACACAAATGTAAATGCCACCGGTCTTGTTTACTATGGTCAATACAATAAATTAAATCTCCCCCAGGAGTAAACAAAGCTATCCCCTTAAATAATTGGGATTCAGACATATTATCTATACAAATTTTTCTACGTAGTCATATCCTTTCCAAGCACATCAGTATAATTGATGAAAGTATGCAAAAGGCAAGCAAGAGGCAAAAGGTCTTGAGATAAAGCCATGACTTTACCCCCTCACCCCTAAAAACTGAAAACTGCTAACGGATAACTGATAACTGAAAACTGCTAACTGCTAACTGATAACTGATAACTGATAACTGATAACTGATAACTGATTACATCCTCCCTCTCAGGAATTGCATCATTTCATTAGGAGTTGGCGACATTTCAATGGCAGTTTCTTCAGTAATACGACCCTCTTGATAGAGATTGAACAACGACTGATTCATCGTAATCATGCCATCATAACTAGCTTGTTTCATCAACTCAATAATGTCCTCATACTTACCATCTTTGATCCATTCTTTAACTGCTTCAGTATTGATCAGAATATCGTGAAAAGCTGCCCGTTTACCGTCAGTAGTACGACACAAACCTTGGGCAACCACAGCTATCATAGATTCAGAAACCGCTACCCGTATAGGGTCTTGTTCTTCCCCTGAATAGAGATTCAGAATCCGTTCAATCGTTTTTACCGCACTATTAGTGTGTAAAGTTCCCATGACCAAGTGACCTGTTTGTGCTGCTTTCAGAGCAGTATTCACAGTTTCCTTATCCCGCATTTCACCCACCAGAATCAAATCTGGATCTTCCCGTAAAGCAGCTTTTAAGGCACGGTCAAACTGTCGAGTGTGAATTCCCACTTCCCGCTGTCTAATCAGAGATTTACGACTTTGATGCACAAACTCAATTGGATCTTCAATTGTAATAATATGTTTGGGCATTTCTCGATTGATATAGTCTACCATTGCTGCCATAGTTGTAGACTTACCAGAACCAGTCGGACCTGTCACCAAAATCAAACCTTTCTGATAATGACAAATATCCCGAATTACAGGAGGTAATCTCAATTGATCTATTGACAAGATTTTCAAGGGAATCAATCGCAATACCATTGCATAGCCCCGGAAAGAATCAAAAATATTAATCCTCACACGAGCAAACTCGTACTGGGTAGCACCATCAAACTCTAAATTTTCTATAAAGTATTGGATTTCTGAATCAGTTAAAATTTCCCGCAACCAACTCATAAAGGTAGCTTTATCAGTTTCTGGGTAATTTGTAGTTTGAATTTCTCCTCGATTACGGAAACGAGGTATTTCACCTATTCCCACATGAATATCCGAATATCCTTGCTCAAAAGCTTCTTCCGCTATCTGAGCTAAGGTCAAAGATGGAACTTGTTGAGGTGCAGCAGATACAAATGATGTTTGTGGTGACATTCCAGGAGGTTGACCTACTGGTGGTGGCGCTGGGGGTGGAGCTACTCTAGGTCTTTGACCTGGTGGTGGAGGTGGAGCTACTCTGGGTCGTTGGCCTGCTGGTGGTGGAGGTGGAGCTACTCTGGGTCGTTGACCTGGTGGTGGGGGTGGAGCTACTCTAGGTCGTTGACCTGTTGCTGAGGATGGAGGCGGTGTAGTGATATTGTCTATCTTTGCTTCTCTTTGAGATCCATTATCTATAGTTTGTGTAGCCTGATTTTCTCCAGTTGGGTATGTTGGTTTTGTTGTGTTGTGGGGTGGTAAATCTGTCATATATCCTCATGGGGTAGATACAAGTTGATAGAGAAAAATCTACTCAAAAATTTAGTTGGAGCATTCCCAGTAAAAAAATGCCCAATTTTCATCATAAATGTAGCAAAGCAGAATCAAGCAATCTCTATTTTTGGATCGTTTATTGTTGGGAACACTCTTATCAATTTGCCAGTTTAAGATTTATTAATTACACACATCAGTAGTTGTGCAACATAAATTTCATAGTTAGGAGAGGGAACAGGGAATAGGTGAAGAATACAGCGAGTTCTGTTTTCAACCAATATGTGCAATTAATTTTGCTTGGGTATTTATAATCTCATCAATCATAACCTGATGTTACATCAATTAATCTTCAGTAGTGTCACATAAATATTTAGGGTTGGCGGCAAAAAGTGATTGTTGGAGACTAGGTAACAGGTAACAGGTAACAGGTAACAGGTAACAGTTTCAAGAGTTGGTAAGGAAAGAATTTTGAAATCATGAAAATATGACCAAAATCTTGACTGGCTTTGGTTTATTTCTCTTCTTACTTTAATCATTTTGAACAGACAGTCTGATAATTATGAGAAATCAGCACTATTTTGATAAGAAATGTTAAGCAAAAACAGGAAGATACTATGGGAATCAACTGATAGTGCTTCTCTTCATGAATACATATCCCTGAGATGGTATCACTTAATCAAAAAAACGACTTCATTCTTAGTCCTGAGCTTCTATTCACAAGTAAAAAAATAAGTGTAAACTTTAGTAAAGAAATGCTCATTTTTTTCTATGGTTTTTATATACTAGATTTCACTGAGATAAATTCAGTTAGCTTGCAGACAACAAGAAATAACTGAAAAGCAACATATAAACTTTGTTATGTAATTCGGAGGAAAAGTCATGGTTGTAGCTCAAAGCTCTGATCAAAGAAAGACACACTCCATGTTAATGATTAAAAGCTTTTTAATATGGACTTTTACATTGGCAGTATGTCTTCTAGTTGTCGGGTTTCCTTTGGTAGTGGTTATGGCTACAGTTGGCTGTTTATTGTCAATTGTTCTACAATCTGTCATGCCTGTGAGCGCAGTCTTGCTAGTAGCTGGTGGACTGATAATGTTAAATGTTCTCACAGTTCTAATCGTGGCTGGTGTGCTAACTGCTAAAGGTATTCATCCTAAAGAAGTTAAATGGTTAAGCTGGCTACATGGTGAAGCTGAAAAAGTGCAAACCACCGTCTACGCTGCTTGTCCTTTAACTTGTGAACTTAAATAATCAACATAGCTAAATTCGATAAACAGTACATCTGCCCGGTTAAACCGGGTTTTTTCGTTTATTCAGTTATCAGTTATCAGTTATCAGTTGTCAGTTGTCAGTTATCATTTATCGCTATTCACTGTTCACTGTTCACTGTTCACTGTTTACCAGTCACCAACCACTAAATGAATAAAAAAATTGGTATTATTTTAGGAACTCGTCCAGAAGCAATTAAATTAGCTCCAGTAATTCAGATTTTTCAAAATTGTTCAGATTTAGAAGTACAGGTAATCTTAACTGGACAGCATAAAGAAATGGTGGAACAGGTGATGCAGTTGTTTCACCTCAAGGCAGATCATAATTTAGAGATTATGCAGCCAAAACAATCATTAAATGATATTACTTGCAGGAGTTTACAGGGTTTAGAAAATTTATTTTTAGAACAAAAACTAGATTTAGTAATTGTACAAGGAGACACAACCACTGCCTTTGCAGCAGCATTAGCAGCTTTTTATCAAAAAATACCAGTTGGTCATGTAGAAGCAGGGTTAAGAACTGATGATTTATTGAATCCTTATCCAGAAGAAGCAAATAGAAGATTAATTTCCCAAATTACTCAATTACATTTTGCTCCCACTACCCTCGCAGTAGAAAATTTACAAGCTTCCGGTGTGTTGGGAGAAATTCATCTTACAGGAAATACGGTGATTGATGCCTTATTAAGTGTGGCAGCAACTAACCCACCTTGTGATATTCCTGGTTTGAATTGGAATGAATATCGAACAATTTTAACTACAGTACATCGGCGAGAAAATTGGGGTCAACCCTTACAAGCGATCGCCCAAGGATTTTTACAAATTTTAGATAAATTTCCTGACACAGCCTTATTATTACCTTTACATAAAAACCCTACCGTCAGAGAACCTCTACAGCAAATATTAGGTCAACATCCGAGAATATTTTTAACAGAACCACTAGATTATGCTCAATTAGTAGCAGCTATTGGGCGATCGCATTTGTTATTAACTGACTCTGGTGGACTGCAAGAAGAAGCCCCCAGTCTAGGAAAACCTGTATTAGTCCTCAGAGACACCACAGAAAGACCGGAGGCCGTCAGTGCTGGAACAGCGAAATTAATTGGAACTCAAACGGAAAATATTGTTAACGCTGCCAGTGAATTACTTAGTAACCCCGAAGCATATACAGCTATGGCTAATGCCATTAACCCTTTCGGTGATGGTAATGCAGCACAACGTATCTTAAAAACTGTCAAAAATTATTTGCAAATTGATTATGGGTAAATTTAATTAGATACCCAAAGCACGACGAGTAGCAGGGCCAACAATACCATCAACGAATAAATTATTGCGACGTTGGAAATTACGAACTCGGCGAGTAGTTTGTGGCCCATAAACCCCATCAACCCTAATTCCCAAAGCCCGTTGTATGGATCTAACTCTCTCACCGCGAGAACCAGGGCCTATTACCACTCGATAATGACGGGAACTTCTGCGACGACGACTACGACGATGACTGGATGAATAACGTTGTCCACTAATCCATCTTTCTGCCACATAATGGCCTCGATAACGCCCAGAAGTGATTTGAGCAAAACCATATCTCACATTTCCAGTTCTACCGATATATGCACCATTTCTCACACAAGCAACTACAGAGTGTCTGGTACTACGTCCTCTACGAACATTTAAACAATTACCATTAGTCCTGACATATTCTGCGGATGCTTGTTGTGCTTGGGAAAAGGAAGTTACAAAAACACTCACTCCTACTAAAGCTAACCAAGCTGAAGATTTAAGTAATTTTTGCCACTGAAAATCAAAATTAGGCAAATTTAAATCCACATCCACGGGAGTTTCTTCATTTGCCATATACATATAGGAATATGCCATATATTCCATAGTTTTTTGCTCCTTTATGTCAACACTTGAGACTTTTTCACCTTGACTCAATACTGTTTAGACTTTGTGGTCAAAGATTGAGAGAAAAGTTAAATCAAAATCAGGATATTCTTTGCTGTCACTTTTCCTTCTAGAACTAATATAGTTGAGGCTAACAAAGTGAATAGTATTGAATATTCAATGTACTTTTGTCTAGAATTTATCTAGATGTATTTTATACTCTTTAATTAACTGATTTTTTGACCACATATTACGCCATTTCAACTGTCACATTATGGTATTTTCGCCTAAATAAGAAAGCAATACGTATTTTGAAAAAATAGAAATACTAACTATGAAATTATAAATATATACCTAAATGAATTGGGAATTAATAGGAGTTAAAATATTCAAAAGCTTCATTCACAATGACTTTGATACCTTGTTGACATTAATCTTACCTTGTTATAAAAATATTCATCTATTATCTATATATTCATTTATTTCAGTAAAAAAATACAATTGTGGGCAATATTTATATTTAAAGAATAGATTAAATACTATAAAAATAATAATTTGAAAATAAAAAAACCATGACGGTTGCCTATAAGTACCTGAGCAAAATTAATTTAACATGGTTGGAACAAAAAAATCTCTGTATTACGTATCTGTTCCCTTTCCCAAATAGGACTTATGTAAAACATCTCTTATAACCCTCATTCCTCTGTGTTCTCTGTGCCTGGAGTGGTATGTCTTCGACACGCTACGCGAACGTTTATTCCATAGCTTGTGCGTAAGTCCTATATAAAATCTATTTTGTATGACTACTTATCAAAAATTTAATTTCTGATTTGCAAAAGTATACAGGAAACAAGAGAGGCTTGGTGAATAAAACCAAAATATCAAACCTGTGATTTCTCTAGGTGTTGGCTTTATTCAACAAGTTCTAACTATGGAGTTTCCACTTCTTCTTCTCGTGGAGGTAAACCATACATGGAACGATAAAGACTATCGTACTGTTTAGCAGATTCAGACCAACTAAAGTTTGCAATCATACCCCGTTGTTGTAATTCTTGCCATTGGGGTTTAAAGCGGAAACCTTCCCAAGCTCGAATCATACAGGTAAACAAATCTAAAGGTTCATAACGATCAAAGCAATAACCAGTACCTGCTGCATTTACAGGATCGTGATGGGTAACAGTATCAACCAAACCTCCAGTCCGTCGTACAATAGGAACAGAACCATAACGTAAAGCCATCATCTGACTAATACCACAAGGCTCAAATCGGCTAGGCATTAAGAAAGCATCAGTACCTGAATAAATACGACGGGAAAGAGCGTCATTGTAAAGTAGATAGGTAGCCATTCTGCCAGGATAACGGGAGGCTAACTGCCACATTTGGGTTTCATAGTAGCGATCGCCTGTACCCAAAAGCACAAATTGAGCATCTGTGTAAGCCATGAAACGGTCAAGAATTTGTAAAACTAAATCTAGACCTTTTTGTTCTACTAATCTACTCACCATCCCAATTAAGAAAGCACCAGAGTTAACCTCTAACCCCATTTCTTCCTGTAAGGCGATTTTATTGGCTCTGCGTTGATCTAAGGTATCAATACTAAAGGTTTGATGAATGTATTTATCAACTTCAGGGTTATAAATTCCTGTGTCTATACCGTTGATAATCCCTGATAACTTACTACTAATAAAAGATAATAAACCTTCAATTTCTTCACCATAGGCAGGGGTTTTGATTTGTTCAGCATAGGTGGGAGAAACTGTATTTACTCGATCAGCAAATTGTACCGCTGCTGCCATAGTATTATGCCCTTGCATATACCAAGGACACCAAGTAATTTGCCGTAAATACCATTCCCAAGGCCCTTGATATGCCAAATTATGAATAGTGAAAACAGTTGTAATATCTGGATCTTGGTGCATCCAAACGGGAATCATCCCTGTGTGCCAATCATGACAGTGAATGATTTCTGGCTTCCAATAATTCCAAGCAAATTCCGCCGCACCATTAGCAAATAATGTAAACCGCCAATCTTCATCTTCTCCAGCATAAATCCGGCGGGGCATAAAAGCTGAGTGTCCAAATAAATATAGTGGAACATCTGTTCCTGGGAGGACTCCTTCATAAACTGAAAAGTCCTGAAACATGGCAAAACCCTTCCAAATCGGCTCTTGAGGAATTTCCATTTTGTCTGGTAGAAAGCCGTAGTAGGGCATAAATATGCGTACATCATGTCCCATTTCTCTCAGGAATTTAGGTAATGCACCCACAACATCACCCATTCCTCCTACTTTAGCAATAGGGGCAGCTTCAGCTGCGACAAATAAAATTCTCATAATTAATTAGTAATTGGTAGATTGGTGACTGGTGATTGGTGATTGGTGACTGGTGATTGGTGATTGGTGACTGGTGATTGGTGATTGGTGACTGGTAACTGGTGATTGGTGATTGGTGATTGGGAAAGAATTTTCTTCCACTCTCCCACTCTCCCCATCTCCCACTCTCCCACTCTCCCCATCTTCCACTCTCCCACTCTCCCCATCTTCCACTCTCCCACTCTCCTCATACTCTCACCTATCACCTGTACCCTATCACCTTATGAACCGCGTTGAATCTCAGTGAATATTTTTTCTAATATTTCTGTAGCTCCTTGTTGACGCAAGTTATTAGCTAGTTCTGTACCTAGGTTTTCTGCATCTTTGGCTGCACCAATCACAGTATTTTTGATCAATTCTTGACCATCTACACTAGCAACTATACCTGTAAGGGTTAAGTTCTCTCCACTAATTTCTGTGTTGACACCAATGGGTACTTGACAACCACCTTCTAAAGAGCGGAGAAAAGAACGTTCAGCTAAACAGCGATCGCGGGTTTGGGGATGTTCAATGGCTTTGAGGAGGTTAATTAATTCGGTGTCATCTGATCGGCATTCTATACCTAATGCTCCCTGGCCAACTGCGTGAAGGGAGATATCAGCTGATAATACTTGGTGAACGCGATCGCCCATTCCCAATCTCTCTAAACCAGCAACCGCTAAAATCAAAGCGTCATATTCACCTGCATCTAATTTACTCATGCGAGTATTCAGGTTTCCGCGTACATCTTTAAATGCAAAGTGAGGAAATCTATTTCGCAGCTGTGCTAATCTCCGTAAAGAAGAAGTACCAATTACTGCACCTTCTGGTAGGGTTTCCAGAGTTTGTCCTTTATACTTCTCATGGAATACCACTGCATCTGCTGGATTTTCCCGTTCTGTAATTGCTGCTAAAGCTAAACCTTCGGGTAAGTTGGTGGGCAAATCTTTCAAAGAATGAACAGCAAAGTCAATCTCTTGATTGATCATTCCTAATTCTAGTTCTTTGGTAAATAATCCTTTATCACCAATTTTTGCTAATGCTACATCCAGGATTTTGTCGCCTTGGGTAGACATGGTATGAACTTCAAAATTGATATCAGGATAACTTTTCTGAAGTTGCTCTCTTACCCAGTGGGTTTGCACTAGAGCTAGTTGGCTTTTTCGTGAACCAATACGAATAGTACGAGAAGGGCTAGAAACTGAAGTCATAAAAAAATTTTGTCAAACCAGGCGATAAATTCACATTGATCTAGACTACCGCAGGGAGTGACTTACCGGATTGAACTGAGGTATTTACATTTGTTTACATTTGACTGGTGATTGGTGATTGGTGACTGGTGATTGGTGATTGGGTAAATTTCTTAATTACGTAAGCGAACCTCCTCTGAAAAAGGCATTACGAATTATTAGGTGATAACTGCTAACTGATAACTGACAACTGATAACTGCTAACTGATAACTGACAACTGATAACTGCTAACTGATAACTGACAACTGACAACTGATAACTGATTAACCTAAGAGTTGTTGTTTGAAAGCATTAACTTTTTGAGAAAGCTCTTGGCGACTTTCAGAGTTAATCAAATACCGAATTGCAAACCATCCAGCATAGAAAATGCCAATGATTTCAAAAATAGGAGCTAGTAATGGTATACCATTGACCGCATCCAGGATAGCTGTTAATATTTTTAATGTTATCAAAGCAGACAGAATAAAAACAACGCTTAATAGTGCTTGCTTGTTATTGTCTATAAAGCTTCCTAGATAATTTGGTAATTGATCTAAGATATCAACAACTTGTTTTAAGGTGTTCTGCCATTGGTTATTAGATGCAGTGTTCAGGGATAATTTTGACAAATCTCCTGTTTTATCTGTTATGGATGGATTATCCTGTGGTGTAGCTGAAGTTGCTGATTCTGGTTGTTGAGTTTCCATAGAGTTAACCACGTGAGACAACAGTATTGTTCAGTAAGTGGACGTAAATGAATATATCAGTCCAAATTAAGAATACCAAGTTGAAAATATTTCAGCCACCTAGCCGAATCAGTATCTTATGTGTTAGGATAGTAATATATATCTATAGTACATCTAATTAGTTAGATTTATCATTTCCTTGCAGATTTGATACTGATAATGTAGAGATACTGAGTAGGGTGATTCCTAATTGCACTTAACTAAGATTGACAAGTTAGTATCACAACAATCAATCAACTGTCATCAAAGTTAACAGGTTGGGTATTAAAGTAAAAACACTGTTGTGACATTAATCACAGAGTATTCAACATTGAAATTACAGTGTTTGGCTATCATCAACAGCTAGTTTATACATTAAATAACAATATTTAGATATACACAAAAATTATTGACTTATTGTTTAGTGATCTTGAGGGGGTACACTTATGTTAGAAAAATTATTTTTAGCATCCATATTGACGTTTAGTTTTGGTTGGTTTGCAGATATCGGCTGGTTTGAAAATCAACAGAAATTAGTTGAAACTAATGTTCCTGAGCAGATAGCATCTACTATTTTTCAAAACTATGAGAAAACCAAAACAGATGTTGGCAGTCAGCAATAAAGTACTTCCAAATAAAAAATGTTCAATAGTTTTGACAACAGGGAGCAGGGAGCAGGGGTATAAGCAGTCGTTTTGATCACAGAAATTTGGATAATTTATTTCTTGAAGTTCCCTAAAGACAGATACATTATATTAGATAACAATTGAATATGCAACACCCAAAATTTATGTAGAGATGTTCTAGAGAATGTCTCTATTGTTTTAATTGGGGTTGTTGAATTAAGGTATGAAATTAAGATTCAGGGAACAGGGAATGGGGGATGGTTACAATGCTTTCCGGTGTTATGAGGTACGTTATTGGCTGGCAAGATGCTCACCCCACAGGAGTTTCATGATTATAATTTGTAAATTATAGCAACTAAATCTGCTCTATCCTAACAAGGAGTTCCAATCATCTATACGTAGTGCTACATTATAACAATATAATAGAGTTTGTAGAAAAAATTGTTAAGGGTAGGGAACTCTGAACAGGTAACAGAATATAAGTACCCAAACAAAATTAAATGCACATATTGATAGAAAACACAACTTTCTGTATTCCACACCTGTTCCCTCTCCTAACTATGAGACTTATTTTGCACAACTACTTATTAGGATAATGGAGAATATGAAAAGATCAATTATTGCCACCGCGGCATTTTTACTAACTATTACTTTACCAGCAACTACTCAAGCTGCAAATAATCATCAGTCTATCCAACAGTTACTGGCCGATAATAAATGTGAAAACTGCAATCTTCGTAATGCTGGCCTAGTGATGGCAAACTTATCTGGTGCAGACTTGCGGGGTGCAGACTTATCTGGTGCGAACTTGAGTCGTGCTAACCTGAGTGGAGCGAACCTAACTGGTGCAAATCTGAGTGGAGCGAGTTTATTTGGCGCAAACTTAACAAATGCTCAATTGATTTCCGCTAATCTCATGGGTGCAGATTTAAGGACTAGCTATTTAATGAACGTCAACTTAACCAATGCTAACTTAACTTCAACCAACTTCCAAGGTGCGATAGGAATACCTTTACAAATAGCCAAACCAGAAGAATTTTATGCTTGGGGTGTCGCAGCTGCTGAAAAAGGCAATCTTGATCCAGCTATAGATTATTTTAGTCAAGCGATCGCTCTCAAATCTGATTATGCGGGTGCATATCTAGCTCGTGGTGTTGCTAGTTATCAGAAATTGGATAGGAAAAGAGCTCTGACAGATGCACAAATGGCAGCGAAATTGTTTGAAAAGCAGAAAAATACAGCAGGTTTACAAACAACTCAGGCTTTTATTCTGGAGTTGACAACACCTCACTCCGAAACTGTTAATAAAGGTAAACCTAGTTTCATGAACTTTGTTGGTAGTTTGGGTTCAGTGTTGTTGCAGTTTTTACCTTTTTAGGTTCAGGGTGCATCGGAATGGGGAAAAGGATGAATGGTTTTCCCCAAAAAAACAAATATGTAATTTACAGCACTTTTCAGTGTCATGAGGTAAACTATTGGCGGGCAAGATGCCCACCCCACAAGAGTTTCATGATGATGATTTGTACCTAATATGCACAATAAATCTCAAGACACCTCGGAAGGCTGAATATACATAAGACATAAGCCACGAACTTTAGAGATTATTATAAAATTTACCTTTTTACTCTATTCCCTGTTCCCTGTTCCCTATTCCCTATTCCCTTTTTTAAACTGGTAATTTAACATAACAAGTACAGTATAAACAATATTCCAAAGCTTAAATATTATTACCAATAAATAACTAATAATAACTAATAACTAATAACTAATAACTCATGACACAATTTTGAGAGGATAGGAATCCACAAAAATGTAAATTACAGGAAGATAGTATAGATGTCAGAAAATCTGAAGAGTAAAGTAGTTACTCAAGGGGTGCAGAGATCACCTAACCGTGCTATGTTGCGGGCTGTAGGTTTCCAAGATCAAGATTTTAATAAGGCTATTGTCGGTATTGCTAACGGTTATAGTACTATTACCCCTTGTAATATGGGGATCAATCAATTAGCTCAGAGAGCAGAAACTGGTGTCAGAGATGCTGGTGCTATGCCCCAGATGTTTGGCACAATTACCATCAGTGATGGTATTTCTATGGGAACAGAGGGTATGAAATACTCCCTAGTTTCTAGAGAAGTAATAGCAGATTCTATTGAAACTGCTTGTACTGGCCAAAGTATGGATGGAGTTTTGGCTATAGGTGGTTGTGATAAAAATATGCCTGGTGCAATGTTAGCGATCGCCAGGATGAATATTCCCGCTATCTTTGTTTACGGTGGTACTATCAAACCTGGACATTATGATGGCAAGGACTTAACTGTTGTTAGTTCCTTTGAAGCTGTTGGCCAATATAGCGCTGGTAAAATTGACGAACAAGAGCTTTTAGCTGTTGAGCGTAACGCTTGTCCTGGAGCAGGTTCTTGTGGGGGAATGTTTACAGCAAATACCATGTCCTCAGCCTTTGAAGCAATGGGTATGAGTTTACCTTACTCCTCTACAATGGCAGCTGAAGATGCAGAAAAAGCTGATAGTACAGAAAAATCAGCCCGTGTTTTAGTAGAAGCTATTCGTCAGCAGATATTACCTCGGCAGATCATCACTCGTAAATCTATTGAGAATGCTATCTCCGTAATTATGGCAGTGGGTGGTTCTACCAATGCCGTTTTACATTTTCTAGCGATCGCCCATGCTGCTGGTGTAGAACTAACTATAGATGACTTTGAAACTATTCGTGGCCGTGTTCCTGTCATTTGTGACTTAAAACCTAGCGGTAGATATGTAGCTACCAATTTACACAAAGCTGGTGGTATCCCCCAAGTCATGAAAATGCTTTTGATTCATGGTTTACTACATGGTGACTGTCTCACCATCTCCGGACAAACCATCGCCGAAGTTCTCGCAGATGTACCTGATGAACCATCTCCAGATCAAGATGTCATTCGTCCTTGGAGTAACCCCATGTACGCTCAAGGACACCTTGCTATTCTCAAAGGTAACTTAGCTACAGAAGGTGCAGTTGCCAAAATCACAGGTGTGAAAAATCCTGCGATTACAGGGCCAGCTAGAGTATTTGAATCTGAAGAATCTTGTTTAGATGCTATTCTGGCTGGCAAAATCAAAGCTGGAGATGTAATTATAGTTCGTTACGAAGGGCCAAAGGGTGGCCCAGGAATGCGGGAAATGCTGGCTCCAACTTCCGCAATTATTGGCGCTGGTTTAGGTAACTCCGTCGGTTTAATTACTGATGGTCGTTTTTCCGGTGGTACTTACGGAATGGTAGTTGGACACGTTGCACCAGAAGCAGCAGTAGGTGGAAATATTGGTTTGGTAGAAGAAGGCGACAGTATTACTATTGATGCCAATGCTAGACTACTGCAAATTAACATTTCTGATCAAGAATTAGCTCAACGTCGTGCCAAATGGCAACCTCCTGCACCTCGTTATACTAAAGGTGTTTTGGCTAAGTACACCAAACTTGTAGCTTCTAGCAGTGTTGGCGCTGTCACTGATTTAGATTTGTTTCTCTAATTAGGAGTTGCTGAAAAAGTTCAGTTATCAGTTATCAGTTATCAGTTATCAGTTATCAGTTATCAGTTATCAGTTGTCAGTTGTCACTGTTCACTGTTTCCTCTCCCAAATATAAAATTTATTTTACACGACTACTTATTCTTTTTTGATCAATCAAGAAAATTGACTTTTAATAGATTGGTTCATTATAGAAAATCATTTAGTATTTAGCTAATAGCAATCAGCAATCAATCAAACACTTTGATCGGGCTAATTAGTACCTAAAATTACCTTAATTTTTTCCTACTGATTAGTTGTTAGCTGATAACTAATTAAATTAGGACTTACACAAAATATATCTTGTAAACCTCATACCTTTGTGTTCTCTGTGCTTGGGGTGCTTCGATTCTTCCATAGCTTGCGCCTAAGTCTTGTAAATATTGGGTTACAATAATTATAAATTTCTTTTCTTTAATCCAAACCTGTCTTGCAATTAATTTATACTTAACCTCAAAAGTTTCTGATTATGTTATTAATAGTGGTGTAAGCTAAAATTTTTAATTAAGTTCCTATAAAAGTAGGATTTACGCAAAATCTGCTTCAAATACTATCATTTTGACGGAAGGAAGCAATCTCCAACTCCAACGTTTCATTAATATGTGTGAGTCCTAAAATTCCTTTGTTTGTATTGCTGCTAACAGGGTATGATTTTAGATTTTGGATTTTGGATTTTAGATAATTGGCACTCATTGTTAATATAACTATTCCCTGTTCCCTGTTCATAGTTCCCTCAATCTTAATTTCATACCTTAATTTGGATGCAACCGGAATTGATATTACTAAATTTGATATCCAAGAAATGCAAGTTTTTTCAAGTTAATAAATTAAGAACCTGATAAATATGGAATAAAATGTGAAAAAGAGTATTTAATGATTAAGTTTTGATCCAAAAAATGAATAAAAATTCTCAAATATTAGGTATATTAACAGCAATAATTGGCTGTTTTGTGATATTAGGATGGATTCTGGATATTCAAGTAATTAAGAGTATATTACCAGAATTTGTCACCATGAAATTCAACACAGCTTTGGGTTTTGTTTTATCTGGCGTATCTCTAGGAATATATAATCATCCTGTTTATAAATACCAGAAGAAAGTTAAAGTAATTTCCATATTTTTAGCAAGCATTGTCATATGCTTGGGAATGATCACCCTAATTCAATATAGCTATCAAATTGACTTAGGAATTGATCAATTATTTGTCCAAGAAAGTTATTATGCTGTCAATACTTATACTCCCGGGAGAATGGCACCAAATACAGCTATTTGTTTTCTTGGAATTGGCAGTTCCTTGGTTGTAGCGAACTACAAACAATACAGTCTTGCTCAATTTTTAGTTACTGCTATTTTTCTCATTTCTTTGCTAGGTTTTGTAGGTTATGTGTTTGATATTAGCAGTTTATATTATATTCAACCATTTTCGGGTATGGCATTACATACTAGTATCTCATTTCTACTATTAAGTATAGGAATGTTTCTGGCTATATCCCAGGAAGGTTGGATGAGGGAATTAACAAGTGAATATTTAGGGGGAACTCTGGCTAGAAATTTAATTCCATTAATTGTGATATTTATCATTTTTAATGCTGGATTATTTTTAGCTTTTACTGATAAAACTAACATATTGAATGTTGATTATGGTTTTATCTTGATGTCTGTTGTAGATATCTTGGTTTTAGGAACAATTGCTTGGTTTAATGCCAGATATATTAATTCAATAGATAGAAAAAATCAATATCTCCAAAAACAGCTAAAAATTAATAATGAAAATTTATCCGTCAGAGTACATGAACGTACACAACAGTTAGCAGATACTAATCAGAGATTACAAAAAAGCTGTAATCAAATATTCAAGATTATTAGTACCTTGCCAAAAATGGAAACTGCATTAGTAGCTAGTGAAAATAAGTTTCGGGAATTAGCAGAGAATATTGATGAAGTTTTTCATATTAACTCCGCTGATTTAACTGAAATTTTGTATATTAGTCCTGGTTATGAAAAAGTTTGGGGTGTAAGTTGCGAGAGTCTCTATCAAAATCCTGATTCTTGGCTCAATTCTGTCCATGAAAATGATCAAGATAATATCAAAGCTGCTTGTGAACGTCTGATTCAAGGAAAACCCTTGAAAGAAGAATATCGTATTATTCGTCCTAATGGAAGCGTTCGTTGGATATCTGCTCGTACTTTCCCTATTTTTAATCAATTTGGGCAAATATCTCGTCATGTAGGAGTAGCAACAGACATTACAGAACGAAAACAGATAGAAATAGCTCTCAAAGAAAGTGAAGAAAGGTATTTTTCTTTAATTCAAGCTACAACCCAAGTAATTTGGACAACCGATGCTACAGGACAATTTATCACCCCCCAAGACAGTTGGGAAAGTTTCACTGGGCAATCTTTTTCCCAGCATCAGGGATGGAAATGGCAAAATGCTCTACATCCTGATGATCGGGAATTAACTAAACAAATTTGGTTACAAGCACTAGAAAATAGAAGTCTGTATGAACATGAATGTCGTATCCGCAATCGTGATGGAGAATACAAATACTTCTGGGTACGAGCAGTACCTATTATTAATCAAAATGGTTCTGTTCGGGAGTGGATAGGAGCTTGTACAGACATTACAAAACAAAAATACATTGAGCTAGAAATTAAAAAGTTAAATGAAAACTTAGAAGTTCAAGTCAAAAATCGTACATTTCAATTAACTTCTGTTAACCAAGAATTAGAAGCATTTGCATATTCTGTTTCCCATGATTTACGCGCTCCCCTACGGAGCATAGATGGGTTTAGTAAAACTATATTAGAACGCTATGCAGATAAATTAGATGATCGTGGTCAACATTATTTAAAGAGAATACGGGCTGGTAGTAAACGCATGGGAGAACTTATTGATGATCTTTTATCTCTTTCACGGGTAACTCGCCAAGAAATGGAATTTACAAATGTGAACCTTAGTGCGATCGCTCAAGAAATTGCTCAACAACTGAGTGAAAATGAACCACAAAGGCAAGTAGAATGGGCGATTTCACCAAATTTACTGGTTCAAGGAGATTCCCGGTTATTAAGAATTGCGTTAGAAAATTTACTTAATAATGCTTGGAAATTCACTTCCAAGAAAAAACAAGCTAATGTTAAATTATATCAACTAGATTATATAGGTGAAAACCGTGATTACAAAACATATGTTATAAGTGATAATGGTGATGGCTTTGATCAAGCTTATGTAAATAAACTTTTTCAAGCATTTCAACGACTCCACTCAGGTGACGAATTTCCCGGTACAGGGATTGGTTTAGCAACTGTAAAAAGAATCATTAGTCGTCATGGAGGTGATATTTGGGCGGAAGGCGTAGTTACAGAAGGTGCAAATTTTTATTTCACTTTAACGTAGTTGAGTTTTGAAGTATGCAGCAAACACATATCTTACTAATCATTGAAGATAATCCTGATGACTTAGAATTAGCCCTACTAGCATTGGAAGAAACAGGGTTGGAGGATAAAATTATCATCGCTAGAGATGGAATAGAAGCTATAGATTATTTGTTTGCAGAATCACGAATTCAACCTCTTCCAGATTTAGTTTTATTAGATTTACAATTACCACGAATTAGTGGCTTGGAGGTTCTAAAAAAAATTAGAAATAATACCCGAACTCGTTTGTTACCTATTGTGATTTTAACCACTTCTAACGAAGAAATAGATAGACTCAAAGGCTATGATTTAGGTTGTAATAGTTATGTCCAAAAACCTGTTGATTATGAACAGTTTTTACATATTATTCAGCAGATGACACAGTATTGGTTAGGAATTAATAGTCCTCCTCCTTATCATCACATAATGACCTAAATATAATAAATTATGAACCAGCAAATAAGAATTCTTGTTGTTGAAGATAACCCAGATGATGCAGAATTAATAGCTTTACAATTAGAAGCAGCAGATTACCAGATCATTTATCAACAAGTTTATACATATCAAGCAATGGCAAATGCTATTGAGTCTGAAAAATGGGATGTCATTATTGCGGACTACTCTATGCCAAGTTTCAGTGCTTTTGCTGCTCTAGATATGGTGAAAAAAATTAATTTAGATGTTCCTTTTATTGTTATATCTGGTGCAATTGGTGAAGAAATAGCAGTGCAATTAATGAAAAATGGCGCACATGACTATTTACTGAAAGATAATTTAATTAGGCTTGTTCCTGTTATAGAAAGAGAAATTAGAGAAGCCAAAATTAGATGTGAGCGTCAACAAGCTTTAGATAGAATAGAATTATTGGCATTTTATGATCAATTAACTCAATTACCTAATCGCTATGCTTTTTTAGAGACTTTGCAAAAATATATTGATCACAATCAGAAATTTGCTGTTTTTTTTCTGGAAGTTGAACAATACAGGCAAATTAAATATGGATTTGGTCATACAAAAAGTGAACAACTCATTACTCATATAGCTAAAAGACTAGAATTTAATTTACGTCCTGGTGATTTTTTAGCTAGAGTTGGTAAAGATGAATTTGCAATGATTGTTACCAATTTTCGTGATGTTAATGATGTACAAACAATAGCTACAGAAATCCACACTGTTATTAATCCACCATTGGATTTACAAGGATTTATAATGTATGCTTCAATAACTATTGGGATAGTAGACCATAATCTTAATTGTCGAGAATCAGAAGAGTTTTTGAGAGCGGCTGAACTTGCTAATCATAATAGCAAAACACAAGGATTTAAAAACTTGCCTATTTATTATCATTATCAGATGCAAACGAAAGCTAAAGAACAGTTACATTTAGAAACTGAACTCAGGGAAGCAATTAATAATCGAGAATTAACCTTATTTTATCAGCCAATTGTTAAGTTATCTTCTTTGGAGGTTGTTGGTTTTGAAGCTCTGATTCGTTGGTTTCATCCTCAAAAAGGTTGGATTTCACCAGATACATTCATTCCTTTAGCGGAACAAACTGGTTTAATTATTCCTTTGGGTGAATTTGTTTTAGATAGTGCTTATCAGCAAATGATTCAATGGCAAGAAGAACTGTATGATTATTTTCCTTTGAGCTTGTCTGTGAATATGTCTTGTGTACAGTTAGAAGAATCAACAATAGTTCCGCAAATTATTAATAAATACAAGTACCTTGGCTTAGATAATGTAACTATGAAATTGGAAATTACTGAAAGTAGTTTGATAGATAATCTCCAAAATACAATTCAATATTTGCACAGATTTAGATCAGCTAATATTCAGATTTCTATTGATGATTTTGGTACTGGATATTCCTCTTTATCCTATTTAAAAAATTTACCTGTTGATGTTCTTAAAGTTGATCGTACTTTTGTCTCCATGATAGAGCAAAGGAAAGATTTTGGCATCATGCAAGGAATTATGACTTTAGCGAAAACAATGCACTTAGATGTAGTTGCTGAAGGGATAGAAACGGTAGAGCAAATGAGGCTTTTGCACTTTCTCGGTTGTCAATATGGACAAGGTTATTTGTTTTCTCCAGCTATCCCAGCAGAGAAAATACTCAGCTTTTTACAAAAATTTTGTCCCAATTATTCACAAGATAATAGTTTCTTAATAGGTGCATTCATGACTAGTTCAGAATCAATCATCAATAATAGATAATAAGAGCTAAAAATTTTTGACTTATTTGGGATTTTTTGTCTATATTTTCTGGAAATTATAACAGGATAGAGATGGAACTTTATTTTGATGTTTGGGAACAATCAACTCAAGAAATTGGTCATTTCTTACAGAATCAATTAGAGCAAACTGCTAGTCAAACGATTGGTAAATTTGTAAATACTCTAGATCAAGCTCAAACTTCACTTACAGAAATGACAGCTACAACATCAGGAATCATGGAAACAGCTATTACTAGCTATGTTAGTGATTTTGTGACACAGTATCCAATTATTTCAAAAATTTTAAACACCCTGAATTGGACAATTAATCACCCAATTATGAGTGTAGTAATGTTGTTGTTGATAATTGCCATTTTTTGGAGTATTGTTAGAGGAATTGTTCGCTTAATTGAAACAGTTAGTTGGTCAATTTTTAAAGTTCCTTTCCGATTACTGAAAGTTATTTTTATCATAGGATTTAAGCAAATAACTCAACTTTTACCATTATGGAAACTTCATAATTCCCGTTTTAACAAATTGATAGATTATCCTGAACAGCAAAATAATCATTATAATTTTCATGTTTTATCTGTAAATACTAAATTATCCCAGGATAGACAGGCCAGATTATTAGCTATTAATCATCGTCTAGATTTAATTCACAAAGAACAGCAGCAGTTGTTAAAAGAAGCAGCAAATTTAATTAATTCTGATAAATAGGATATGAAAATAGGTAATGCTAAATAAATCGGAAACATTAATGATAATAGCTTTGTTTATATAAAAATTCAAATCATATTTTTCCTGTTTGAGCAACAGTTGTCAAGAAACTGTATTTGTTTCCTGATATCTCGGTATCACATTTATTATACTAGATACAGCAACAATTGATACGCTGTTAACATCAAGTTTTCACTATGAATATCCGTCAAGAAAATATACAAGATTATCACTCCATAGCAAAAGTCAATAAATTAGCTTTTGGTGGACAAAAAGAAGCTCAATTAGTAGAAATGATTCGTACATCTAATGCTTATATTAACGAACTTTCTCTAGTTGCAGAAATCGAAGAAAATATAGTTGGTTATATTATGTTTAGCTATATTGACTTAGTAGGAGTAAGACAACTACCAGTTTTGAGTTTAGCACCAATGGTTGTTCATCCCAATATGCAAAAACGAGGTATTGGTAAAGTTTTATTAAAAACTGGGTTAGAATTAGCAGACAAAAGAGGAGAAGCATTAGTTGTAGTTTTAGGTTATCCTAAACTTTTTAACCCCTTTGGTTTTCAACCATCTATAAATTATCAAATCAATAGTCCTTTTGATGTTCCCGAAGATGTGTTTATGGTCAAACCTCTTTCAGGGTACGATGAACAATATAAAGGAAAGGTTGTTTATCCTCCAGCTTTTCATATAGTTTAGAGTAGACAGCAGTTCAATCATATTTTATGGATTTGTGTTCGCTATTTTGATTCCAGAATCATCTGATTTAGATTGAGAATGGAGAGTGTTAATAGACTGTAACATCTTTTCTCTTTTCTTACGAGCAATTTCTTGTAAATCAACAGTTTTATCAGTTTCATCAACAATTTCACCAGTTATTACCTCTAATACATCTTCTAAGGTGATGACACCAGCAACACACCCATATTCATCTACCACTACTGCTAAATGTTCATGGGATTCGATAAAGTTTTTTAGAAGTTTATCTGCTCTGATACTTTCTGGTACAAAACGAACTTTCCTCATCAATGCAGATATTTTTTGCTCACTACTTCCTTCCACCATTGCGGTTAACAAACTTTGTTTTAAAGCAAATCCCATGACTTGATCAATTGACTCATCAATCACTATAATTCTGGTATGTTGGGAAGCAATAATATCAGCTTTAGCTTCAGCTAATGTCAAGTTTCCTCGAATATATGTCAGCATGATCTGAGGTGTCATTAAATCTGATGCTGTGACATCATTGAGTCTGAATACTCTCTGAATCATTTCTGCTTCATCACTCTCGATTATTCCTTCTTGCTGACCTATATTAGTTAATAGTTTAATTTCTGCTTCGTTCGTAGTAGGTTTTTTATTTGCTTTTACTAAGGGCGCTGTGATACTTTCCATAATCCATACTAATGGAGTAAAAACAATAGAAAGTCCCTTGATTGGTATAGCTATTAATAAAGCAACCTGTTCAGAGTATATTTCCCCCAAGGTTTTAGGAATAATTTCTGCAAATATAATAATCAAAAAAGTTAATATTCCAGAAAATAATCCTAGTAATCCATCACCTAAAACCTGACTAGCGATACTACCTGTGATAATACTACCAATAATATTGAAAACATTGTTTAATATTACTATTGTCGCAATTGGCCGATTCATATTTTCCCGAATCTCTAACAGTGCAATTGCAGCTGGTTTCTTCAATTCTGCTAGTTGTCTAACTCTAATTGGTGATACGGAAAGCAGCGCTGTTTCTGTACAAGAACACAGTGCAGAACCAAGGATAAGTACAAAAACAGCAATTATTAGGTTTAACATACGAGTTCCCGAATCAGGGAATAAATAGTTATTTGATAGGTGTGTACTTTTTAATTCTAACTCTATCTGGTAATTACTGGGTAAAAAAATCTAATTATATGTTTAATTGTTAAATAAAATTTGTAACAACAAGTGTTTCTATAAGGTAAAAATAATGGGTAATATAAAGTTTTTATGAGTTATTGAGAATTGCTATTAGATCATAATATTTTCCGCTCCAACTCTGCTGCAACTTGTAAAATTAAGGCTTCATTATAGGGTGCAGCTATTAATTGTACTCCCACAGGAAGGGAATTTTCTGGATAAATAGGTATTGATAAAACAGGTAAACCAATAAAAGATAATGGTTGGGTAAATAAACCTAAATGGGGGCGAATCAGAATTTCTTTACCATCTAGGATCATCTTTTCTTGTCCAATTAATGGAGCAGTAATTGGTGTGGTTGGTGCAATAATTATATCTACTTTTGTAAATAATCCTCTGATTTGATCTCGATACCATCTTCGGAAACGTTGAGCTTGGATGTACCAACTATTGGGAATTAAAGCACCTGCTAAAAATCTATCTCTGGTAGCAAAATCAAAATCTTGGGGGCGAGTTTTTAATTGTTTTAAATGTAAATTTGCTCCTTCACAAGCAGTAATTATAAATGCAGCAGCACGAGCGATTTTTGCCTCTGGAATAGTTATATATTCCTGCACATTTAAAGTATTAGCTACTGTTTCTACAGCTTTTAAAACTTCAGGTTCTGCTGTTTGCAAAAAATAATCATCTGCGATCGCAATTTTTAGATTTGAAATATCATTATTTATCTGTGGTAAACATAACACTGGAGGACGTTTTGTACAAACTGGATCTTGGTTATCTTCACCCTGTAAAATGTCAAATATAGCTGCAATATCTCGGACTGAATTAGCAAAATGGCCAATGTGATCTAAACTAGCAGAAAATAATTTTACCCCTGTACGAGATAATCTACCATATGTTGGTTTAAAACCAAAAACACCACATAAAGAAGCTGGAACACGAATAGAACCATTTGTATCTGAACCCAAGCTGAAAGAAACTAAATCCCCAACAACCGCAGCAGCAGATCCTCCCGAAGAACCTCCTGCTATCCGTTTTAAATCGTGGGGGTTATGAGTTGCACCATAATGAGCATTTTCTGTCACAAATCCATAAGCATATTCATCCATATTTAATGCACCAACTAACACTGCACCAGCTTTTTTTAATTTAGTAATAGCTGTTGCATCTTGAGTAGCTGGTAAATTATTAGCGTTGATTTTTGCTCCTGCTAATGTTGTGATCCCGGCAATATCAAATAAATTTTTAACTGCAAAAGGTACACCAGATAAAATGCCAGTATTTTCACCTTGGGCTATTTTTTGATCAATTTTTGCAGCATCTGCTAATGCTGTTTCTCTGGTAATATTTGTGAAACAATTTAGTTGATGATTATTAGTAGCAATTTTATTTAATGCGGTTTGAGTAATTTCTACTGCACTAACTTTACCTGATAAAACATTTGCAGAGATATCTAAAGAATTTTTCATGGCTCAAAAATTGGTGCAATTTCAATTTCTGCTGGTAAGGGAAATTTATTTACTGTTTCTGCTATTGATGTAATGCGTTCAAAATTAGTGATAACTCCATCTGTATACTCATTATTTATTGGTAGATTTAATAATGATGACATTTGTTGGACATATTCATTAACATTAAATTCTGACTGGATATTGTGATTATTTTGGTTCATGATTAATTAATTTGGCTATTTCTACTGGTAAGTCGAAGTCCCCATTTTGATTTGGTGGAAAATCTATAACTTGATAGACAGCATCTATATTTAATTTACCATAGATATGTGGAAATAGTTCATTTATTTCTCCGAATTCATAGTTAACTTCTGGTTCTAATTTTTGCGTATCTATGAATAAAATTACTAAGTTTTGTTGATTTTTAAAGAAGCGGTTAGCAGTTTTTACCACTTGTTCTGGTTGGGAAGCATGAATAAAACCTTCACTATCTAAACTCTGATGAGAATAACTATTTAATAGTTTTGCTTGTTGCCATGCTTGAGATTCAGTGATATGTAATATGGTTTTCATGATTGTGAAAAATTTTGATTATAATTATATCATCAATATCACATTATTGCTACGGCAAAAAAATATAAACATATGCAACAATAAAAATTTCAGTTTTGAGGAGAACATAATTTAGATGTATACCACCCAAATAATTCCATCTTAAATACCTCAAATTTAGATAATTCTATTCTCAGAATTGCATGGTTATTGGTGTCGCAAATATATAGATGTGAATCCCAGTAACTCAATCCTGAAGGTTCGGAAAAACACCAATTTATATTTTCAGGTAAAAGATTTGTGCATTTAGAATTATCTAGATTAACGAGTTTGATTTTATGATTATATGTATCGGCAATATAAAGATGATTATCAAAATAATCTACATCTAAACAATGCTGTAAACGCACATCATCACCAACTCCATCTATATCACCAAAACCAAATAAAAAACCACCACCACAAATAGTTTGAACGTGGCCGCTATCTGATATTTTTAAACTACGAATTGAGCTTGTTTCACTGTCAGCAATAAATAGCTTATTACCATTGGTAGTTATTCCACTGGGTTGAGCAAATGCAGATTCTTGAAAATTACTATCTACACAACCTTCAGCACCACTACCTGCATAGGTATGTATTGTATTCGTAGCTAGATTCATTTGCCAAATTTGATGAGATCCGGCCATTGTTATAAATAGGTAGTTATTAATTTTAACTAAATCCCAAGGTGAATTTAATTCTATTTCTAAACTTTTACCTCCATGTGGATAAATAATTCTACTTTGTTTCCCATTTCCGGCGATTGTTTCTACTGTTTGAGATTGTAAATTGATTTTTCTTATAGCATGATTTTCTGTATCTGCAAGGTAGAGAATTTGATTAGTCTGATCATAATTCATTCCTTGGGGATGAGAAAATTGACAACTTTGAAATTCACCATCTTTTAATCCTCTTCTACCTTCTCCAATTAAATTCATAATTTTACCTTCTAAGGTAGTCATAACTATGCGATTATTTCCCGAATCAGCAATAAATAAACCATCTACTGTTGCTAAAATATGACCGGGAAATAATAGGTTTGTAAATTCTCGCTCTTGTTGTTCTAACTGAAACTCTAATTTTTGCTTTTTTAAGTTATTTTGATGTTTGTTTAATGTGTTAATAATCAAGTTTTCAATTCTTTCCAGATTTCCCTCACCTGCAAATCTACCTACTATATAACCATCTGGATCAATAATAATTAAAGTCGGCCAAGCTTTGATAGTATAATTTTCCCATACCCATAAATTATTATCTACTAAGATTGGATGTTTGATTTCATGACGTAAGACTGCTTGACGAATATTTTCTATTTCTTTCTCGTTGTCAAACTTCCCAGAATGTATACCAATAATGGTTAAATTTTCTGAATATTTATTTTCTAAATATTTTAAGTCTGGTAATATATGCAGACAGTTGATACAGCAATATGTCCAAAAATCCAGAATTACAATTCTTCCTCTTAAGGATTTTAAGGATAGTGGTTTTTCCGTATTTAACCAAGGATTGTTTTGTGGTAATTCTGGTGTTCTAACTCGATGGTACATCTTGATAAATTTTGATAATTTAGGCTTTAATTTAGTTATTATTAATGATATAAGACTTATGCACGAGTCACAGAATATCAAACCGCAGAGAACGCAGAGGAATAGAGTTTTGGAAGATTTTTGCGTAAGTTCTGTGATATATTAATTGCGGTTATTTTACATTTGAACTATTTCCATAGAAGTTGTGATTAAACTTACAGATATAAACATTAATAATTTATCTCTTTGGATACAGCAAGCGAAAACCCAAGCAAGACGAGGAAAGGTAATTCAACGTATTCCGTTGTTATCTCAAGCTAACTCTGACCATTTTGCTGTCGCTATTAGCTTTTGTTCAGGTGATAATTTAAGTTTGGGGGATGATAGTTGCAGATTTCCTTTGATGAGTGTTGTGAAACCATTTTCTTTTTTATATCTGCTGGAATTTTTTAGTCAAGAAGAATTATTAAAATGGGTGGGTATTCAACCTTCATTAATGCCTTTTAATTCATTAGAACAATTGATAGCTGATGATGGATATCCTCGTAATCCTATGATTAATAGTGGTGCTATCACTATAGCAGATAAATTGCCAGGTAAAGATGCAAGCGATCGCACTCAATTGTTTTGTCAATGGTTGAATAAATTAACAGGTAGTAAGCTATATTTAGATATGGAAATGTTGGCTTCAGTTCGTAGTAGTCGTTCCCAGATAAATGTAGCGATCGCCCAATATCTTTACTCGCAAGGAAATCTTCAAAATACTGATTTAGCAATTGATACCTATGAGCAAATTTGTTGTATTTCTGGAACGGTGGAAGACTTGGCTAAATTAGGTCAAGTTTTAGCTTGTAACCATGATTATATTAATTATCAAAATATGCAACTTGTCAACTCTATTATGCTAAGTTGTGGACTCTATGAAATTTCTTCTAAATATGCAGAAGAAGTTGGTTTACCGATGAAGTCAGGGGTAAGTGGAACGTTAATTACAATTGTACCAAATCAAGGTGCGATCGCTTGTTATAGTCCTGCTTTAGATACATTTGGTAACTCTGTATTTGGTTTAGAATTTATAGAAATTTTATCCAATAATTTTACCCTAGATAAATCATAATATTCAGAGGATGTCTGAAAAGTATATGAAAGGTATATTTTACACTTTTCAGACATCCTTTTACTATTTGGTTAGACTTTCAGGTTTATTCAAGGATGAATTTTCAGGTTTGGAAGTAGTTGTATTTTCTGGAGTTTGAGTTTCTTCAACTTCAGATTTTACAGAGTTTTCAGATTCAGGAGTAGTTGTATTTTCTGGAGTTTGAGTTTCTTCAACTTCAGATTTTACAGAGTTTTCAGATTCAGGAGTAGTTGTATTTTCTGGAGTTTGAGTTTTTTCAACTTCAGGTTTTACAGAACTTTCAGATTTAGGAACAGTTGTATTTTCTGGAATTGGAGTTTTTTCAACTTCAGGTTTTACAGAACTTTCAGATTTAGAAGTAGTTGTAATTTCTGGAGTTTGAGTTTCTTCAACTTCAGGTTTTACAGAACTTTCAGATTTAGGAGTAGGTTGAATAACAGGAACTTTTGCTGTGTAATTAGGATTAACAAAACTACGAACATCATCAGCACTAACCTCACCCCTAACAATTTTGGAGAGAGTATCATTGCCATCAGGTTGGTAATTTATTAACCTTACCGTACTATTAAATACATTTTTAACAGGATTACCTTGATTATCAAGAAACTCCAATTCTACCCAATTCTTACCAGGTTTAAAGCCTTTTAGATAAACAGTTTGCCAACGATCTAAAATAAAACTTTCACCATTAATAGTACAGCGAATTCGCCAATTACTAAGAGTATCTTCAGGATTATTTTCAGTCGCAATATGCAAAGGTGCATTAGTTAGATAAAAGTCCAACATAATTGGTTCTGCACCATAACTACCATTTGGACGACTATATGTCAGTAAAGGTAAATCAGGATCGGGGTTATTATCTTCGCTTTTGGTTAACACATGGAATTGCATTTGAGCATAAGCACCTTCATTCTTAAAGCTTTCATGCCAAGGTCGAGATGCAAATACCCGTAATGTATGTGTACCTGCTGATAAATCTTTGAGAACTAAAGGTTTATCTAAATCATAAACAGCTATATAAGGCTCATTATCAAGAATTACGTGTAAATGAGGTCCTAATTGCCATTCACTATCTTTAAACACTGGTAAGTCTTGTACCTGAAAACTAACTTCAACAGAGTTATCTGTGATAACTTCATCATTGGCAGGACTTAATATTGATACCTGTGGTTGATAAATCTCTAATGCAGAACTTAATTCTTGAATTACTTCTGGTACAGAAGTTTCAGATAAGTTTTTAGCAACTTGAGAAATTTGTGGCGATGGAGTTTGAGTTTCGATAGATACATCTTGACCAACAGATTCCTCCGCACAACTGCTTAACCCAACAATTAGTAATAAAATGAATACCCATCGGTAGACGGGAATCACACGCTGCCAGAGTTTGTCCAATCCTTTATTGTATCTGTAATTCATGCGCTTTATCCAGTAATGATATTTGGCAAAACGGTCTTTTGTTTTTTTAACTACTTCCTACACACTAGAAGTAATTAGCAAAATCTCACATCCTGAAGATGGTAGAAACACATATCCTGTAATAACTTTCTCATCCCATCAGGATTGTCTGATCTATCTCATAAATTAGTAATTTTGATCACAAAAGTTGCAAATTTTAATTTCAGCACAAACAACACATAAACTCATAAAACCTATGGTTAAAGTCACCCGGTAAGAGTAATCAGCCATAAATTTTAAGAATTGTTATGGTTTGTAAAAAAAATGGAAAAACTATTGACTTTTTGGCAATTACTTTGAATATAAAAGGCAGGCAGAACAATAAATCTGGCGATTTTGAATTATTGTTAAAATGTCTCCAACAAAGTACAAGTAGAGACTTTATAATTCAACAGAAACAAATAAACCACACCGCTCCAGATTAATAACTGGAAACGGAGAGTAAAATTTACTTACTCAGTGGGATTCATGATTCCTCAATCCTTATTATCAGAGGAGGTCGAATGACGATTAGTCCTCCGGAGCGAGAGGAGAAAAAGGCAAAAGTTATCGTGGACAACGATCCTGTACCTACCTCATTTGAGAGATGGGCAAAACCAGGACACTTCGATAGAACCTTAGCCAAAGGCCCAAAAACCACCACCTGGATTTGGGACCTACACGCCCTCGCCCATGACTTCGATACACATACAAGCGACTTAGAAGATATTTCTCGCAAAATCTTTTCTGCACACTTTGGCCATCTGGCCATAGTGACAGTCTGGTTAAGCGGGATGATCTTCCACGGCGCTAAATTCTCTAACTACGAAGCTTGGCTGGCTGATCCATTAGGAGTTAAGCCTAGCGCCCAAACAGTTTGGCCTATTGTGGGACAAGGCATATTAAATGGTGATGTTGGCGGTGGCTTCCACGGCATTCAAATCACCTCTGGATTGTTCCAAGTATGGCGCGGCTGGGGTATTACCAGTTCTTTCCAACTATATGCAACTGCCATTGGCGGTTTAGTATTAGCGGGACTATTCCTATTTGCAGGTTGGTTCCACTACCACAAACGCGCTCCCAAACTGGAATGGTTCCAGAATGTGGAGTCTATGCTAAATCACCACCTATCTGTACTGTTAGGTTGCGGTTCATTAGGATGGACTGGTCATTTAATCCACGTTTCTGCACCAGTTAACAAATTGTTGGATGCAGGTGTAGCAGCTAAGGATATTCCCTTGCCTCATGAATTGCTGTTTGATACAGCAAAAATGGCAGAATTGTATCCTGGGTTTGCCAGTGGTTTGACTCCTTTCTTCACTTTGAACTGGGGAGCTTATGCCGACATTCTGACCTTTAAAGGCGGATTAAACCCCGTAACAGGCGGCTTGTGGATGACAGACATTTCTCATCACCACCTAGCGATAGCTGTTCTGTTCATTGTTGCCGGTCATATGTACCGCACCAACTGGGGTATCGGTCACAGCATCAAAGATATCCTAGAAGCTCACAAAGGTCCTTTCACCGGTCAAGGTCATAAAGGTCTTTACGAAGTCATGACCACCTCATGGCACGCTCAATTGGCAGTTAACCTAGCCTTATTGGGTTCATTGACAATCATCATCGCGCATCATATGTACGCGATGCCCCCATATCCATATTTGGCAACTGACTACGCTACACAGTTGTGTCTATTTACACATCATATGTGGATTGGTGGTTTCTTGATTGTTGGTGCTGGTGCTCACGCCGCCATCTTCATGGTCCGGGATTATGATCCTGTAGTTAACCAAGACAACCTACTGGATCGGATGATTCGTCACCGTGATGCAATCATTTCTCACCTCAACTGGGTATGTATTTTCCTAGGCTTCCATAGCTTTGGTTTATACATCCACAACGACACCATGCGTGCATTGGGTCGTCCCCAAGATATGTTCTCGGATACAGCAATTCAATTGCAACCAGTGTTTGCCCAGTGGGTACAAAGCCTACACACACTAGCACCAGGAACAACAGCACCTAATGCCCTCAACACAGTTAGTTATGTGTTTGGTGGTGATGTATTAGCTGTAGGTGGAAAAGTAGCTGCGGCTGCAATTCCTCTAGGAACAGCGGACTTCATGGTTCACCATATTCACGCTTTCACAATTCACGTGACTGTGTTGATTCTACTCAAAGGTGTACTATACGCTCGCAGTTCTCGTCTAATTCCAGATAAAGCCAACTTAGGCTTCCGCTTCCCTTGCGACGGTCCAGGTCGTGGTGGTACTTGCCAAGTATCTGGTTGGGACCACGTGTTCTTAGGACTGTTCTGGATGTATAACTCCTTGTCAATTGTAATTTTCCACTTCAGTTGGAAGATGCAGTCTGACGTATGGGGTACTGTAGATGCAAGTGGTACAGTGAGTAACATCACTGGTGGTAACTTTGCTCAAAGTGCGATCACCATCAACGGTTGGTTGCGTGACTTCTTGTGGGCGCAAGCTGCACAAGTAATCAACTCCTACGGTAGTGAATTGTCTGCTTATGGACTAATGTTCTTAGGCGCTCACTTCATCTGGGCATTCAGCTTAATGTTCCTGTTCAGTGGTCGTGGCTACTGGCAAGAGCTAATTGAGTCCATCGTATGGGCGCATAATAAACTGAAAGTAGCTCCTACAATTCAACCCCGTGCATTGAGCATCACTCAAGGTCGGGCAGTAGGTGTAGCTCACTACCTATTAGGAGGAATCGCCACAACCTGGGCATTCTTCCACGCACATATCCTTTCAGTAGGTTAAAAAAACTCAGCGGAAATTTTGGGTGTAACAACCCTTAATTTCCCTGATAGCACTGATAGCAATGGCTAAAGGTCAGAGGAATCATCAACCCTATGGCAACAAAATTTCCAAAATTTAGCCAGGATCTCGCACAGGACCCAACTACGCGCCGCATTTGGTATGCGATCGCCACGGGTAATGATTTTGAGAGCCACGATGGCATGACAGAAGAGAATCTTTACCAAAAGATTTTCGCTACTCACTTCGGTCACCTGGCAATCATCTTCTTGTGGGCTTCCAGCCTCCTGTTCCACGTAGCCTGGCAAGGTAACTTTGAACAGTGGATCAAAGATCCCCTACACGTTCGTCCTATTGCCCATGCAATTTGGGACCCACACTTCGGTTCTCCAGCCGTTGACGCTTTCACTCAAGCTGGTGCAAGCAATCCTGTAAACATTGCTTATTCCGGTGTTTACCACTGGTGGTACACCATCGGGATGCGGACAAACCAAGAACTATATATTGGCTCTTTAGGTTTACTCCTATTTGCTGGCCTGTTATTGTTCGCTGGTTGGTTACACTTACAACCCAAGTTCCGCCCCAGTCTAGCTTGGTTCAAGAGTGCTGAACCTCGTCTAAACCACCACCTATCTGGTTTATTCGGTGTTAGCTCCTTAGCTTGGACTGGTCACTTGGTTCACGTTGCCATCCCCGAATCCCGTGGTATCCATGTAGGTTGGGATAACTTCTTAACAGTTGCTCCCCACCCAGCAGGTTTAACCCCCTTCTTCACAGGTAACTGGGGTGTATACGCTCAGAACCCTGATACTGCTGGTCATATTTTCGGCACTGCTGAAGGTGCAGGTACAGCAATTCTGACTTTCTTGGGCGGTTTCCACCCCCAAACAGAATCCTTGTGGTTAACTGACATGGCTCACCACCACTTGGCAATTGCTGTTCTGTTCATCGTTGCTGGTCATATGTACCGTACTCAATTCGGAATTGGTCACAACATCAAAGAAATGTTGAACTCCAAATCCGGTTTAGTTCCCGGTAGCAAGAGCGAAGGTCAGTTTAACCTACCTCACCAAGGTCTATACGACACCATCAACAACTCCCTGCACTTCCAACTGTCATTAGCATTGGCAGCTTTAGGAACAATCTGTTCCTTGGTAGCGCAGCATATGTACGCTCTGCCTCCTTATGCATTCATCGCTAGGGATTACACTACACAGGCAGCACTGTACACCCACCACCAGTACATCGCTGGTTTCTTGATGGTTGGTGCATTTGCTCACGCAGCAATCTTCTGGGTTCGTGACTACGATCCCCAACAAAACAAAGGTAACGTACTCGACCGGATGTTACAGCACAAAGAGGCGATTATCTCTCACCTTAGCTGGGTATCCTTATTCCTTGGTTTTCACACCTTGGGCTTGTACGTTCACAACGACGTAGTAGTAGCTTTCGGTACTCCTGAAAAGCAAATCTTGATTGAGCCAGTATTTGCTCAATTCATCCAAGCTGCTCAAGGTAAAGCTCTCTATGGATTGGATGTATTACTTTCCAACCCTGACAGCATTGCTTACACAGCTTACCCCAATGCCGGTAACGTTTGGTTGCCTGGTTGGTTAGATGCCATTAACTCTGGTGCTAACTCCTTATTCTTAACAATTGGTCCTGGCGACTTCTTGGTTCACCACGCTTTCGCTTTGGCTATCCACACCACCACCTTGGTACTTGTTAAAGGTGCTTTGGATGCACGTGGTTCTAAACTGATGCCCGATAAAAAGGACTTCGGTTATGCGTTCCCTTGTGATGGTCCAGGCCGTGGCGGTACTTGTGATATCTCCGCTTGGGACTCCTTCTACCTAGCAATGTTCTGGATGTTAAACACCATTGGTTGGGTAACCTTCTACTGGCACTGGAAACATCTAGGTATTTGGCAAGGTAACGTTGCACAATTCAACGAAAACTCTACCTACCTAATGGGTTGGTTCCGCGATTACCTCTGGGCTAACTCTGCTCAGTTAATCAACGGTTACAACGCTTACGGTATGAACAACCTATCTGTTTGGGCTTGGATGTTCCTATTCGGACACCTAGTTTGGGCAACTGGTTTCATGTTCTTAATCTCCTGGAGAGGTTACTGGCAAGAGTTAATCGAAACCTTGGTTTGGGCGCACGAGCGTACACCTCTAGCTAACTTAGTTCGCTGGAAAGATAAGCCCGTTGCTCTATCCATCGTTCAAGCTCGTGTAGTTGGTTTAGCTCACTTCACAGTTGGCTATATCGTGACTTACGCAGCCTTCCTCATTGCTTCTACTGCTGGTAAGTTTGGTTAATTCCTGACTTCTGGTTTTAGGTAAGTAATTAAAAAATCCCCTGCCGTGAGGTGGGGGGTTTTTTTATGGAATTGGTTTTGGTTCGTTGGCAAAATTTCTTAACTATTTTCTTAACTATCGAGATTCGTGGACATTTGGGTTAATTGAGTCAATTTCTCTAGTAATTTGTAAATTTCTGTCCCAATTTTATGTTCTGGATAATCTGGATCATTGGGGTTGCACTCACCAAGAATTTTAGCTCTGGAAATTGCTTGAGGGATATATTCAATAAGTTGTTCATATGGCAACTTCTTATTTTGCCGAATCATATTACTTTGCCGAATCATCTTCCATAATTTTTTACAAGTTTGTGGTCTTCCCTTAATGCCTGAATTTTTAATATAATCTTTTAAGGTAGTATTTTCTGAAATATTACCTTGTAAAATTGGTTTTAATTTATTTTCTGGAATACAATCTTTCAAACTCGTTTCTAAATCGAAAAAGTGTAAAATTAGCCAAACTTCAAAACATGGATTACTAATACATAATTTATATATTGGATTTTTATTACACTTTTCTAAAATTTCTGAAATAGCTCTTTTCCGATTATTATAATCATCTGTATCTATAATCATCCACAATTCATCATATTCTTGAATATCGTATTGTTTCTCTAATTCTTCACAGAATTTTTTTATAGTGTCATAGACAGACTTAGGATCTGAATTATTAGTTTTTCCTTCTTCTCGATCTATCAACTCTACATGAACATTTCTCAAAGAAAAATCTTGTTCATATTTAGCTATTAAAGGGTTAAGATAATCAGGTGTTATTTCAGCATCTTCCACAGCTATTATATATAGTTTAGGTTTCCCCTCTGGACCAAATTTACTAGCTATAACCCTAGATATAGCTTGATCGTATGTATTTCTTTCTCTACCCATTTGATTTTCCCTCTCTCCATCCTAATGATGTTAAATCTTTAATAAAAGGTATTGCACCAAATCTTCCATTTAGATATCCAGCAGCTAAATCTAGATTTTCAACATCGGTATTAGCCAGAGAATAAAGTAGAGATTGTCCATATTTATCTTTTTCTACAAACCAAATCTCATCTTTTCTAAAAATATCCTTAATGTCTAGTAAATAAACTTCATGAGTAGTAGCAATTAACTGACTATTAGAATTGCTATTTTCACTATTATTCAGAAAATAATCAAAAAGTTTCTTCATAAGTAAAGAATGTAGACTTCTTTCAATTTCATCTATTACATAAACAACATTTCCTCTTGATAAATGTATTAACATAGGAAATAAATCTATTAGTCTTTGTGTACCATCAGACTCTTCTGAGATTTCAAATTTGACTTCACTATTTTCTTTATCTAATCTGACAGGTGATAAATTTAGAACTATCAATTTATCTGTTCCATCTTTTGCTTGAGAAATAATACATTTTAAGGCGGGTATGAATATTGCATTTTCATCACCTTCCTCATAAGGAAAATCTTTCCTGATCTCATCTTTAATTTCAGAAGGTATTTCATTATAATCATCTAAATCAATTGTATTAGTAGTTATTTTTGTAATACCCAAATCTAAAGATATTAAAAATCTACTCAAAGAATTTTGAACTGATTGACTAAATAAAGGTAGAAGTGCCTTGGAACTAGGAAAAATAATTTTTAAAACATCATTAAACCATTCATATATAGGTTCTAAAGACTTAAAATCTTTTATATCACGTTCTTTTGATGAGCTAGTCAAAAATAGTAAACTTCCTCTTGTGTTTTCTGCTTCATAACGGATTCTATTTTTTGTATCTTCGGAAAGATTTGATAAAAATTCATGATGAAAGTTATGAAAGTCAAAATCTTGGCCCATTCTTTCATAGATGGGAATTTCCAAATTTACACCAATTTCAAATAACCACTCTTCATGAATTTTATGTTTATCAACTAAAAAACCATAAGCATATTGTTTATCATTAGTCTTAAATTCAAATTCAAACCTAGATGGTTTTGTATAACAGTCCTTATCTAGCTTAAAATTATTAGTATTTATATTTTTCTTGTTCTCATCACCATCTACAATAAAATCTCTAGCAAATTTCATGGCTTTAATTACGTTAGATTTGCCAGAAGCATTAGCACCATAAATTATAGATGTTCTCAGTAATCTAATTGAATCCTCTGAATCACCTTTAACTACATGATGAGTATTATGGTTGTCATCGGAAGCAATCATATTAAAATCTATTCTTTGGTTAAAGGATAAGAAGTTTTCTACTGTAAATCTGATTAACATAGGAATTGCATTATTGATTTACTTGATATTATCATATTTACCAAAAACATCTACCACCTAACATCTAACATAAACTAAACTATAGTGTTCCGATTTGATTTATGAATTTTTCGTGGAGTCAGGGAACAGGAAGGATTAGGGAAGAAGAATTTACGTATATACTGAGTTCTGTTCAAAAATCAAATAGGAGTCCTATAATATGTGATAAAATTAAATGGTTAAAGTAGCAATAATATGCAAAAACTATAAGACTACTCCAAGCTAGAATAGGTAAAATCAACTTTTAACTCACTTGCTTGTTAACCAATGGCTTGCAGAAACTCTTAGTGCATCATCTACTAATTGAATTTTATTCAAATATTTTATTGAGATTAATCCTGAATTAAATATAAATACTACTAATTTAAAAAACATTTATTTAATATGTTAAACCAAATAAAACCCAAAAACTGGCTTCTCATCCAACAAAAACTCACTCCCTACCTCTTCCTACTCCCTGCATTATTAATATTATTTCTTACGGTTTTCTGGCCTGCACTGCAAACTTTTTACTTCAGCTTTACCAACTATGAATTTATAGACGAAACAACCAAATGGATTGGTTTTGCCAACTTTATCAAACTATGGAAAGACAAAGTTTTTTGGCAAACCTTAGAAAACACCTTTCTTTATTTACTTTGTGTTGTTCCTATTTTAGTAATTATACCATTATTTTTAGCAATCTTAGTTAATCAAAAATTGCGGGGGATAAATTGGTTTAGAACTGCATACTATACCCCTGTGGTTATTTCAATGGTAGTTGCAGGTATCGCCTGGAAATGGTTATATGCAGAAAACGGTTTATTAAACCAATTTTTAAAAACTATAGGGTTATTTCCTGATGGTATTCCTTGGTTAACAAGTCCAGAAAAACTATTAGGAATTGTTCCCCTTTCTCTAGCTAGTGTAATGGCGGTGACAATTTGGAAAGGTTTAGGTTATTACATGGTAATTTACCTGGCTGGTTTACAATCTATTCCTGCTGATGTATATGAAGCTGCTGCTATAGATGGTTCGGATGGGATCAGAAAACATTTAGATATTACTATTCCTTTAATGCGTCCTTATTTGGCTTTAGTTGGTGTAATTTCAGCAATTTCTGCTACCAAAGTGTTTGAAGAAGTTTATGTAATGACTAAAGGCGGTCCTTTGAATAGTTCTAAAACTATTGTTTATTATTTATATGAAGAAGCATTTAGTAATTTAGAATTAAGTTATGCCTGTACAATTGGTTTAGCTTTATTTTTGATTATGTTATTTTTATCAATTTTACGGTTATTTGTTGATCAAGGAGATGGAAATAACTTAGGTGTTTAATATTCAGGAATAAAAATAAAATGTCTATCGGGGTTTGGGTTTTAGGTGATCAACTGTGGGAAAATCAAGCAGCTTTACAAAGTTGTGGTGATATCAAAAATATTCCTGTTATTTTGATAGAATCAATCAAGCATATTCAAACTAGAAGATATCACAAACAAAAACTGGTTTTAGTTTGGTCTGCTATGCGTCATTTTGCAGAGGAACTACAAAAGAAAGGATATGCAGTTACTTATCAAGAATGTGATGATTTTGCTGTCGGTTTACAAACATGGGTGACAGAAAATAAAATCACCGAATTAAGGGTGATGATGCCCAATGATAAACCATTTTTACAAACTATCCAGAATTTAAACTTAAACTGTAATATTAATCTTATTCCTAACAATCAATTTTTATGGAGTCGAGAAGAATTTTCAGCATGGGCAAAAACTAGAAAGCGTCTATTAATGGAAGATTTTTATAGACAAGGAAGACGTAAATTTAACATTTTAATGGATGGTGATAAACCTATAGGTGGAAAATGGAATTTTGATCAAGAAAACCGCAAACCACCAAAAGGTAAATTAAATACACCTGCTGCAATGTGGTTTTCACAAGACACAATTACTCAGGAAGTCATTAATAAAGTTCAATCTTTAAAATTTCCAACTTACGGAAAATTAGAAACTTTTTCATGGGGTGTAAATCGTCAACAAGCATTAGAAGTATTAGCATATTTTATTACCTATCGGCTACCTAATTTTGGCACATATCAAGATGCAATGGTGACAGGAGAAGGAACAATGTGGCACGCCTTACTTTCTCCTTATTTGAATATTGGTTTATTACAACCATTAGAAGTAATTCAAGCTGCTGAACAGGCATTTTATCAACATCAATTACCTTTAAATAGTGTGGAAGGTTTTATTCGTCAGGTGTTAGGTTGGCGTGAATATATGTATGGTATTTACCATTTTGTAGAACCAGAATATAAGGACTTAAATTACTTTAATCATACCCACTCTTTACCAGAATTTTTCTGGAGTGGTGAAACCAAAATGAATTGTTTAAAACAAATTTTCACCCAGATAGAAAATACAGGTTATGCTCATCATATCCAAAGATTAATGGTTTTGAGTAACTTTGCTTTAATTGCTGGACTTTCACCCCAAGAAGTAGAAAATTGGTTTCATGCAGTTTTTATTGATGCTTACGACTGGGTAATGCAAACTAATGTAATTGGAATGGGTTTATTTGCTGATGGCGGTATTTTAGCTTCTAAACCTTATGGTGCTTCTGCAAATTATATTAATAAAATGAGCGACTATTGTAAAAATTGTGTTTATAATCATAAAATCAGAATTGGTGAAAATGCTTGTCCATTTAATTTCTTTTATTGGCATTTTCTATATCAACATCGGGAAAAGTTAAAAAAACAAGGAAGAATGAGTTTTATTTTAAAGAACTTAGATAAAATGTCATCATCTGAGTTAGAATCAATTTGTCAACAATCTGAAAGTTGGCATGAAAGAGACAGGTAAGTATTCAGATTGAAAATTTTTAATACCCAGATACCCAACTTCTACTATAACTTAAATATTTTTGGAAAAAATAATAAAATAAATCGGGTACTTATTAGTAAACTTCCTCTCTGCGACTCTGCGACTCTGCGTGCAATAAATCAAAAGTATGAAAACCATGAAAAATATAATTTCTTCCCTAACAATTCTCGGAATTACTACAACTATCTTGGGATCTAGTAGTTTTGCTCAAACATCTGAAATTGAAGAATTTCATGTGGTTGGGAATGAGCCTTTTTGGGATATTAAAATTGAAAAAACAGGAATTGTCTATCAAGCATTAGATCAAAAAACTCAATACTTTCCCTATTTTTATCCATTATCAGCACAGGGAAGACCAATTGATCAAGTAAGAGTTTATCAATTGAGAGGAAAAAGAAATAATATGTTAATTTTAAATCGGGTAGAAAGTTGTAGTGATACAATGTCTGAGAAAAATTATCCTTATTCTGCTACTTTGATCATGGGTAATCAAGTTTTTGATGGTTGCGCTGAAAAAAAGATTAAGTGAACTTTTATTGCAATTGCTTGACAAAAAACAAAGGCAAAAATTATGGCTAAACCAATGATCTTGACTGTGGACGATGATCCGCAAGTATTACAGGCGATCGCACGGGATTTACGTAAAGAATATGGCGATCGCTTCCGGATTTTACGTGCTGACTCTGGAGAAAAAGCATTAGAAGCGATTAAAGAATTAAAACTACGTAACGAAACTGTAGCTTTATTTTTAGCTGATCAAAGAATGCCGCAAATGACAGGAGTAGAATTTTTACAAGCAGCACTAGAAATTTTCCCTGAAGCGAAGCGAGCATTATTGACAGCTTACGCAGATACCGATGCAGCGATCGCAGCTATCAATAAAACCAGTATCAACTACTACCTAACTAAACCTTGGGACCCGCCAGAGGAAAGACTATACCCCATCCTCAACGACTTATTAGACGACTGGTTAGCCGACTACCATCCACCCTTTGAAGGTATCAGAGTCATTGGTACGAGATGGTCTCCCGACTCCCACAGCGTCAAAGACTTCCTGGCTCGAAATCATGTCCCCTATCAATGGTTAGATGTGGAACGGGATCAAGAAGGACGGGATTTACTTAACTACAGTAGTGAAAACAATAACAGTCTCCCCTTAGTAATTTTGGACAATGGAGAACGATTAATTAAACCCAGCAACATTCAAGTAGCTGACAAAATTGGACTGCAAACCCAAGCCAAACAACCATTTTATGACCTGGCTATAGTTGGGGGTGGCCCTGCGGGTTTAGCTGCTGCGGTTTATGGTGCATCCGAAGGTTTAAACACCGTGATGATCGAACGGGAAGCACCAGGAGGACAAGCGGGTACAAGTTCCAGAATTGAGAACTACCTGGGTTTTCCCATCGGTTTAAGTGGTGCAGACTTAGCTAGAAGGGGTGTTACTCAAGCCAAACGCTTTGGTGTAGAAATTCTCACTCCCCAGGAAGTTGCAGGGATACGGATGGATGGTGCTTATCGTTACGCTGTCCTCAAAGACGGTACAGAAATTGCCTGTCACGCGCTGATTTTAGCAATGGGTGTATCCTGGCGAAGGTTAAGCGTTCCTGGAGTGGAAAAACTCACCGGTCGCGGTATCTATTACGGTGCAGCGATGACGGAAGCAATGGAATGTAGCAACGAACAAGTTTATATTGTCGGTGGTGCAAACTCCGCCGGACAAGCAGCCATGCACTTTAGTAAATATGCCAAACAAGTGCATATGTTAGTGCGTGGTGACAGTTTGGAAAAAGGAATGTCACAATATTTAGTTGAGCAAATTGGTGCAACAGAAAACATCGTTGTTCAGCTTAATACCAGTGTTGTCGAAGCCAAGGGACAAGATAGTTTAGAGGCATTAATTCTTAATAATAATATCACCGGTGAACAGGAAACCGTGACTGCCAACTCCCTGTTTATTTTTATCGGTGCAGTTCCCCATACCGACTGGTTAGAAGGAATTGTCGAAAGGGATGAAAGAGGGTTTATTTTGACTGGCCCAGATTTATCCAAAGATGGTAAGCGTCCCAAAGGATGGCATGAAGACAGACAACCATATCTTTTAGAAACCAGCACTCCGGGGATATTTGCGGTGGGTGACGTTCATCATGGTTCTGTGAAGCGGGTAGCTTCCGGGGTGGGTGAGGGTTCGATTTGTGTCAGTTTTGTGCATCAGTATTTGGCGAAGGTGGTTTAATTTGATCAGATCCCCGACTTCTTTGATAATTGGATCAATAACTTATAAATTAATATTAGAAGTCGGGGATCTAAGAGGATGTATTAAAAGTCTTTTGGAGTGTGTTTCACAACCCTGGCTACTGAAAACACACTACAAGACAATCAGGGTTTTGGGATTTAATATCATGCCCCTGAGTAGCATTTTAGCCTCTAGCTGACCCTTTTAAAACATCCTCTAAGTTTTAAGTTATAATACCTTGCCACCAATTTCTTAACGGATCATTCTTTGATGGTACAAAATGTCCTTTAATTCTAATTGCATTTAATACATTAAATAAAATTGAATTATCTATACTTTCTGATTCTGACCAATGTTTAATTATTTCCGCAGTTGATAAAATTTGTATATTTGGAGCTTCTTTTTTAATAAATGCGATCGCCTTTTTATCATCTGTTGCGATCGCCCAATTTCTATGTACTGCTATGGCAAAAGTTGCAGCTTCACCATCATCCACAATGTCTGTATAATTAACAAAAGATTCCTCCTCATCTTCTGATTCAAAATCTACAACTTTGAGTAAACCCTGTTGAATAGCTGCTGCAAAATCTGGGAAATTTTGGAGAGTGATTAATTCTTTTTCTTGAACAATTGTAGTGACAACTATTTCCGCTGGTAAAGATTTTAATATTCCCAGAAATTCACCAGATGCACACAAATTAAGAATACAACAAGCATCAAGAATAAGATGGGAGTAAATAATTTCCATAACAAATATCTACTACTTCCCACCTACTTGAATTTGACGCAAATCAAAATTTATATCTTCCTCCATCATTCCACTGGAATATTCTCGTAAACTTGCAGCTATGCGACGTGCTTCTAAACGATCAACATGGAGAAATTCAGCAAAACGACCTTCTGTAATTACACCTTGATCTAATGCTTCAATTGCTAAATGTTGATAATGCAAAGGTATCATATCAACTCTTTGGGTAATGGGTTTTAAACCTAATTCTTCCTGTACCTTTCTAACTTTTAAACCTCTATCTCGTAATTTATCCCAAGTTCCTGAAGGTAAAAGTTCCATTTCCTCCAAACGATAAACCAACGCTTCTACAGATACACTGTAATGATGAGCTAGGGTAAATAAATTAGTTGGTGTAAACTTACCATGTGTAGTGTACATATCATTAAAACGTTTGAGCAAACCACTGGTCGGCATGAGAAAATATTTAGGGAAAGTTTCCGCTAATTGCTCACTTTCAGGAAATCTTTGATACTGTCCATCAAAATGAAACTCTGGTTTTTGCCGATGTGCTAAAAAATGTAAATATCCATGTGCCATTGACCAGCGTCTTCTTTCCTCTGGATGATTCGCATTGATGGCCATACAACCACCGACTTCATCATTATAACTATACACTTCTGAGTATTTGGGTGGCATCTGTAAATAAAAGATCCGTAAACCCACATCTTGTTCTAGAATGTCACGTAGTTGCGGAATAGGAGCATCACCTAAACCCAGTCGTTGACGTTCTGCAACTGCTATACTTTCCGCAGCAGATTTAATTGGCATATTTGCTACCTGATACTCCAGAGGATAGCTTCTGGGTAATGGTGCATCCATTATCTTTTCAAGTTCTAGGTAGTTCTGACATAATTCCTCTAATTGAGAAATAAATGGTTGAATTTCTGCTTGTTGTTCTTGACTGCGTTGATAAACTGCTCGAAATTGGACTTCAAAAGGTTGCACCACTGGGCGCTGACGCACAAATTCACTGACAGAACGTCCATAAGCACGAGCTAGTTTAATGAGTTCATTAGCTTTGAGGCGACGTTCTCCTTTTTCTATGGCAATCATTGTAGTGCGAGCAGCATCAATAATTTTAGCTGCATCTGCTTGAGTCATGCCGCATTTTTTACGAGCTTGTTGTAGGAGTTCACCTAGTTTCCGCAGGTCTATGTTATCCAGGATATTGGTAGTCATGATATTTTGCCTCAACTGGGTTGAGATGAGACCACATATTTACTAGATGCTTTCTGATCAGTGTATTTTTTGAATAACCCAATAGAAAGATCAGATTCTACATTATTCCATTCATCAACATAATTTTGATAAAGTCGAACCAACTTGTCTCGCATCTGATCAGGTAATAAATTTTCTGTTGTAGCAGTTCTATCAACTATGTCATCTAGTATTGGAAATTTTTTAGTTAGCATTTGCCAATTTTGATCTGAAATAGCGAACAAAGATTCAAAAGAACGAACCTGTGCTTGCATATTCAAGAAAGATAAACTTGCATCTTTTACTGGATTTTCTCCATGCAATACTACATAGCGAGTTTGATCTTGTATGTTACTAGCTGCTAGTGATTGTCGCCTTAAAAGGCAAGATGAACAGTAACCACATTGCACAGGTTTTTGGCGATGTGGACTGTCACAGGACATACTTAAAGATGATAAATACTCTTTCCCATTTTCAGCCAATGCTCGACACATTTCAGCTTTAGTCCAAAACAGGAAAGGGTTTTTTACTTGGAACTCTTCTCCTAAAAGTTCAGATACAAGATCACTTACCATCAACAAAGTTAAAGGATGAACAGAACGAGAGTGATCTAACCCTACCGCAGATTCACGATATGGAAGGTTAATTGCACCAATTCCATTTTCATGGAGATGAAGAACTTTTTCTCCCATCAGGTATGCACACGCACAACCAAGAAGAGTAAAAACAACACCTCGCGCACGGGAAAGCTTATTCTTTCTTTCCTCACCACTTTTATCAAATCTAATCGGGAGGCGAAAAAGAGAACAACGACCAGGAAAAATAGACTGAATTTCCTTGTATACTATTTTTTGGCGGTTATGGATAATATTATTACTGCCAGTGCCAAATAAGACGAACTGTTTTTCTGGATACATCAAAAGGCGAGTATACAAACCTGCTAAAGCATCTAGTCCACCACTCCACAATGTCACTTCACATCCTTGAGGTGCGATGGGAAAAGATTGATGTTCAACAATACGTTGTGGAGCAATTCTTTTTTGAAAGTCGAAAACCCATTCACTGTCAGTTGTCCATTTCAGCAAGTCATCTAGTTTTGAGAGAAATGGTTCAGCACTTAATAATTCTGGATGACGTACTGGCAATATTACATTAAACCGACGCTGCTTCCCTGTAAGATTTTGAGGAGCAAGACGATCTGAGGTATATATAGCAACAGCAAGGTCAATGATATCAGCAATAATAGGGGGCAACTCTCCTAGAACACGATATTTTAACTCTGTATCACCTACATTAATTCCAATAGTTACCTTTTTATTATGAGCGTGATCAATAAATAGCACAGATCCATTACTATTCTCCACAGGTTGAAAGTGTAAAGTGTAATCTTTATAGTTACTTTCGGTTAGTTTTGGTTGACGCAAAGGTTTATGGTTCATATTACCAGATTCTCCTCAAGGTCTATATCCTTTGGTGGCTCTTGCCTACTTCGTCTCAATTTAGCTACACTTTCATCTAAATTTGCCTTTTCTGCCCATTTTGAAATCTGCTCAAAGATGTCTCTCCTTAATTCCTCCATACGGGTTGTCAAAGTCAAATTATCAACTTTAGTATGGTGATCTGAAATTAGTGGTATTTTTCCTTCAAATTCTGATATATACGCCTTCTGCATATATCTTTCTATAATTTTTTGTGGAATATTCTCAATATCAAATTGTTGACCATAACGCAAATCGTGAACAATACTCTTTGTAGCCTCAAGAAGAATTGACTTAGTTCTATTTGTTATGTTGTTTGCTTTTTGTATTAATTTATCAATTTGTTTATTTAAATCAGCATAGTTTATAGATTTATTATTGCCAGAATTTAGAATTGCTTGAGCTAGAAGTTCCCCCATACTCTTAGCTATCACAATAGCTGCATCACCTTTTTTCCTCAGATCCTTTATCAAAGCTAACTTTGTCATCCAAGCACATTGTTGAGGTTCTGGTTTTCCCTCACACAGTATAGAGTATGACTTTTTGTAAAATCCTAAAAGCCGATGAAATACATCTCCATCCACACTTTCACCTCCAAAAAGAGTGTTCTTATATAACAAAGCTAGCTCTTATCTAAGACAATGTCAACTATTAAAATTTATTTTGAAAATAAATGTCAGGCTTTCTGGGTTGGTAAAGAAATAGACAGAATCAAACTATATTCCGTCTTAGATACTTAGTTTTGTGCTATTTAAATTTTACAAGTCTTTGGTTTAATCTCTATTTAATGCAACTATGTTTACATTATTGCTTTACTGTTACCAAGCTCTTGATTAAACGAAGCGATACCCCAAATGCTTTAAACACCATATATGTTTTTATTTAACTTGATCTGATTCTGAACAAGTACAAGATAATATAAAAACATCATTTGATCAAAAACATCATGGAAGCATACAAACTGAAAGGGAAAATTGATTAATCTGGACACTTGGTAACCTACATTCCGCACTTCAAAAAGTAGCATAATGAAACTACATGGGGAAGAAATTAAAACTTATAGTATTAACAATAGCAACTCAAAATTATAAACATGAAGATTTAAGCTTTTATTGGTTATTTAAAAGCATTTCAACAAAAATATTGAATTGATTTCCCTTTGAATCCAATTTAAATGCACGGTTTTCGAGTGACTAATACCTAAAAACTTGCACTTTTTCAATTTCAAATCGTCTAAAATCCTCTTCTTGTAAAGTTTTCATGTTTATTCAGCAAACCCTATTTAGAATAGGAAACGAATAACAATTAACAGTCAAGGAATACAGGTATTTTAGTTTTCAATCAATATGTTTAATTAATTTTAATTGGGTACTTATTTTAATCCCTGTATACATACTCAAATTAGATTAAGTAAGTATTCCCACTTTCACAATACAATTAATCACTAATGGATAGAGAAAGTAGGGAAAATATCAAAATAATTTATGTTGTAGTTAAGACTACTTGACAGAAACAGCATCAACATCAACAGTATTATCTGTAGACTCAGACTTATTGGTAGTCTCATTACGACCTGTACGAGTCTTCCAGCTATCAATCACTAATCCAGATACTTCAGAAACTAACAATGTTAACAGCAAAAGATCATCAACTTGTCCCACCACAGGAATAAAATCAGGAGCAATATCTATCGGACTGAGAAGATAAACAACCGTACCTATAATTACCCACCAACGATATTTAGGATTACGCAGTACATTACGATACCAAGTATAGAGTGATTGAATTGAGAAACTCATAAATTGAACCTTTAGTATCAGTGACTAACCTTTATTTTGGCAAATAACCCTTTAAACTCCCGGTGGGAATAACCGCCCTATTGTGTATAGATGATGGTAATCACTATTATTTCCTAACTGTTTACCTAGCAATAGAGTAATTGAGTATGGTAATGGTGCATTATCTCTAAAATTAAAATGCCCAGGCATAATTGCTGTGATCATGGAAAGAGGAAACTTAAAAAGTGGATATTTTAGACCTGTTTAAAAAAGGTGGCCCGGCAATGTGGCCTTTAATGGTACTGTCCGTTCTGTCTTTAAGTGTAATTTTTGAGCGTTTTTGGTTTTGGTTGAGAATTTTCACCCAAGAAAGAGAAATTGTTGAGCGGGTTCTAGATGCAGCCACAGATAACTGGGAAATAGCAACGGAAATAGCCAAAAAAGCTACCCGTCAACCCATTGGCCGCTTTCTCCATGCACCTCTACGGTTGCAAAAAATTGATGCAGAAACCTTCAGACTAGCTCTAGAATCTACCGCTGCTGAAGAAGTAGCAGGAATGCGGAGAGGAGAAAAACTCTTAGAAGCTGTCATTGCCATTTCCCCATTATTGGGATTATTAGGTACAGTCTTAGGTTTAATACAATCATTGGGTTCAATTAGAATTGGTGATTTAGGAACAGAATCTACCGTTGGTGTCACCACAGGTATTGGTGAATCATTAATTAGCACAGCTACTGGCCTAGTAGTTGCCATCGTCACATTAGTTTTTTATCGGCTATTTCAAGGTTTCGTCGTTAATCAAATCAAAGTATTTAATAAAGCTGGCAACGATTTAGAATTACTTTACCGTCAATCTCCACCAAATCCTTACCAAGGTAAATTAGGACTCACCCCAGAACCTAAAGAAGATAGTTTAGTGTCCACTAATCTACAGAGTGAGAACAACCTCAACCAAAATACAGTCCTCAACTCTGAAGAAAAACCTTCCCTTACCTTCCCTAACTCACCACCAGAGCTAGAAAATGAAAGTTAATTTACATACTCCCATTGAAGAAGCCCAAATTCAAATCATTCCTTTAATTGACGTTGTTTTTTGCATTTTGACATTTTTCCTCTTAGCTGCGGTACAGTTTACTAGACAACAAGCCATTAATATTGATTTACCTAAAGCTAGTACGGGTACAAATACCTTTGCTGAATCCCGCAATGATATTTTACCTATTACTATAGATGCTCTTGGTAAAATATTTATTGAAAAAGACCAGGTTAGCCGGGAAGAATTGCAAACAAAATTAAAAAATTACGTAGAAACAAACCCTAGTGGAATATTGGTACTAAATGCTTCTCGTACAGCAACTTATAATGATGTCATTGAAACATTAGACCTACTTAGACAAGTGGGAGGTAATAGGGTATCTCTAGGAATTATTCCTAGTTCTGCTCAAATACCTGCTAATACACCTAATTTTCCTACTTCTCCAGTTGTACCAATACCGAATACTATACCTTTGCCAGGGAGTAGAACAAGTAACCCTAACTCTTCTTTTCCCCTAATTCCCACCCCATTTTCTGCACCTGGACAAGGAGTTAACCCCGGGATTTCCCCAGTAATTCCCAATATTACACCTAGCCCATCACCCGCAACACCTGAAAAGAACCAATCAGCACCTTAACATTCAACCCAATTTTGTAAAGTTTCATAAATTATTCTCGTTAACAGTTAGCATTTATCAGCCAAGATGATATATAATAATATTCAGAGTTAATAACTGATAACTGATAACTGTAACAGTTCCCCCCATCCTATAGGTACAACCTAGGATGTGGGGGATTTATTTTGTCTGGATAGTCTCCATCTGAGAATAAGCTTCATAAACAGCTTTGACGTTATACCAATTTAAGAAAATTCTGGCAATTTCCAAAGCTAACTGCGGTTTACCTAGATTGATTAACCATTGCAGCAAAGGAGCGCTAGTCTTTTCATTGAATAAACCATTCACAGACAAAATTCCCCACAGCAACCGGTGTAACCAGGTCATTTGAATCATCATTTTCACTTCCCATGTAGGATGCTTTTGATAGAACAAAATCCCCATCCGTCCACGTTGGATTTCCTTATCAATTAAATTATCAATTTGCTGGAGTGCAAAGGGTGGGTGCCAATGATAACCTACCGCTTCTGGGCATTTAATCAATTTTAAGCCTAAGTTTTTTAACCTGACACCAAGCTCCAAATCTTCCCATCCATAGAGTTGAAATCCCGTGTCAAATAACCCGGCCTGAATTAACCAATGTTTGGGAATTGCCACATTACCTGTAGCAAAAAAAGCCGCAGAAAAGTCTGTAATTTTATAGGGTTCAGCGGTAGGATTTTCAAAATTACACGTATTAATTACAGCACCATAGGTAAAAAAGCGATCGCTCCCTAACTGTTTGTTTGCCTTTACCAAAGCATTACTATGAGCCTTAAGGAAGTTAGACAAAACAACTAAGTCACTATCAATAAAAATAATTGTATCCCCCGATGCCTGCTCTACACCCAGATTTCTAGCCGCAGCAGGCCCAGCATGATCTTGTTCAAAACAACGCAAATGGGGAAATTCTTCTTGGTGAACTTTTAACCAATCTAAAGTTCCATCTGTAGAACCATCATCAACCAAAACAATTTCATAACCTGTAATGGTAGTTTGATCATCTAAATCTTGTGCTTCCAAAGCACGGAGGCACTTTTGCAAAATTGGCAACCGATTGTAAGTTGGTATAACAACACTGAAAAACACAATTTTATCCAAAAAATTACTATTGATATTCAGAATATGACAAAGACAGCAGTTTTAAGGTTTCTAGGGAAAATATTTGTACTATACAACCAGAATCTGTTACCCGAAAAAACTATACACGGTTCAGTTTATATATAATAATGACTCATTGTTTGTTTTTCTAACTGGAGAAACTAATGGGTCGCGCCAAAAAGGTTGTTTTAGCATATTCTGGTGGAGTAGATACTTCTGTTTGCATCCCCTACTTGCAACAAGAATGGGGAGTCGAAGAAGTGATCACCCTAGCAGCAGATTTAGGTCAGGGTGATGAATTAGAACCAGTTCGAGAAAAAGCTTTGAAATCAGGCGCAAGTGAATCTCTAGTCGCAGATGTCAAAGATAGTTTTGTTAAAGATTACGCATTTCCAGCCATTCAAGCCAATGCACTCTATGAAAATCGCTATCCTCTGGGAACTGCATTAGCTAGACCTTTAATTGCCAAGGTATTGGTAGAAACAGCCGAAAAATATGGTGCTGATGCGATCGCTCATGGTTGTACAGGTAAAGGTAATGATCAAGTCAGATTTGATGTTTCCTGTACAGCATTAAATCCCAATCTGAAAATCCTCGCACCCGCTAGAGAATGGGGTATGAGTCGAGAGGAAACTATCGCTTACGGCGAAAAGTTCGGTATCCCCGCACCAGTGAAAAAGTCTTCTCCCTTCAGTATTGATAAAAACTTATTGGGTCGTAGTATTGAAGCTGGTACATTAGAAGATCCAGCTAATGAACCCCCAGAAGAAATCTATGCTATGACCAAAGCCATAGTAGATACACCAGATGAACCAGAATATCTGGAAATTGGCTTTGTCAAAGGTGTCCCAGTCTCACTCAATAGTCAATCCCATACACCAGTGGAGTTAATAGAAAGACTCAATCAAATAGTTGGGAATCATGGTATCGGTCGTATTGATATGATTGAAAACCGCTTAGTCGGAATTAAATCACGAGAAATTTATGAATCACCTGCAATGGTGGTTCTCATCAATGCCCATCGTGATTTGGAAAGTCTCACTTTAACCGCAGATGTGACCCAGTACAAACGGGGTATTGAAGATACATACACAAAATTGGTATACAACGGACTTTGGTACAGTCCTCTTAAAGCTGCTGTTGATGCCTTTATTCAACAAACACAAGAAAGGGTTTCTGGTGTTGTCAGGTTAAAACTGTTCAAAGGAAACGCCACTATTGTCGGACGTTGGAGTGATAACACTCTCTACACTCCTGATTTAGCAACCTACGGTGCAGAAGATCAATTTGATCACAAAGCAGCAGAAGGTTTTGTCTATGTTTGGGGTCTACCTACCCGTATTTGGTCGCAAAAGAACAAGTAATTAAGTGACTGGTGACTAAGGAATGGTGACGGGTTAATCAATTAATTGTATTATTCCCAATCACCAATCACCAATCACCAGTCACCAATCACCAATCACCAATCACCAATCACCAATCACCAATCACCTATTCTCCTGAATGTTTAACCTGGCGAGATTCCCACCAAATCGGTATAGCAATTACAGCTACTAATATAATCAGTGCCAAAATAGCAAATTGACTTACCCAAGCAACCAACTGTTCGAGGGAAACAATTTTACCTGCAAAGAAAGCTAAGGTTACCATTGCACTACCCCAGGCTGTTGCTCCTGCTAAGTTGTATACCAAGAATTTACCAAAGGACATTTCTGCAATTCCTGCTAGTGGAGCTGCAAAAATCCTGAGTAAAGCGAAAAAGCGACCAAAAAATACAGCTTTAGCAGCATTTTCACCAAATTGCTCTTTAATGCCTAACAGTCGTTCCTCTGATATACGGAATATCTTTCCTACTTGTAACAAGAATGGCCAACCGCCAACTCTACCAATCCAATAGCCACAATTACCACCAATTACAGCACCTGCAACAGCGTCACCCAGGACTAGCCAGTAGTTTAGTTCATCACTACCAGCTAAGAAACCTCCTACTAGAGTTACGGTTTCACCGGGAAGAGGAATGCCCAAGTTCTCTAGCAAAATTCCCAAAAAAATAGCCCAATAACCATAGGATTGAGCGAATTCTTGGATGCTTTCTAGTGAAATTAGCTCAAAAGACATCCTATACCACCGACTTTACAAATTTTTACTTTTCTCACTTATATCTTGGCTTGTTTTTGACAGTAGTGTCAACATATCTTTACTGTCTGCTGATACCGTAATTTTTCTCAAACACAGAACAGTCTTCAAACAAGAGACAATCTGGAACATTAGATTTCAGGAATTATCTTATTTAATTTTGTAGTTATACGTTGTTCACTAAACAATTATAAAAAATTATATTTACGCAAGTAAATCATAATATTTTTATAATCGTTAATTTAGATACCGAAATCTCCAGGCATTTATGCCTATACTTTTGTTATCTATCAAATCTCATGTGCTATATAGTCATGATTTATAGATCATATCCAATATATTAATTATACTTGGATTAATACTGAATGTTTAAAAAACAAGTATTATTACTGTTGACAAACACTTGGTGCATCTTATCAGGCTATCTAGCATTTTAATAATCAGTTCTGCTACTTGGTGAAATTTATGAATCTTACACAAGAAAAGCCCGTTATTGTTTTCAAACCCCAAGGAAGGATGGACTTAGAAACAGCCACAGCTTTAAGCAAAAAAATGGCTGATATCAAACTTGAACCTGATCAACTGTGGGTACTAGATTTAGCAGAAGTTGGATTTATGGATAGTTCTGGTTTAGTTCCCTTAGTTCAAGCATTAAAAGCTGTACACAAGAGCGGCTGTCGTTTAGTTCTTTGCAATGTGCAAGCACCTGTTAGATTAGTATTAGAACTAACTCATTTAGACTCAGTCTTCGAGATAGTTGATAATTACGAAGATGTTTCATCTTTGAATGATAAAAGTCTAGTAATAGCATAATACAAAACTTTTGTCTATCACTAGTTTGGGTACAACAAAGACATATCATTGTTAAACCTAACTAAGCTACACATTTTATAATGACAGTAATCACGCTCTAGCAAGCTCAATCTCTATTGGTTTCAAACAATTGAGTTGATTTGATTGATTTAATAGAGGTTTGGCCGCTAGATGCGGAAATAAAAAAACACCTAAATTTCCTGCAATTTTTTTGCCTTTTTATAGATAAAGTTAATCTCTGAAGTAAGTCTTATGCTTCTTGAGGTGTAGAAGTATTTTCATGATCATTAATTGGAATAGAAGTAGAGAAATTTGGTAAATCTATACCACTATGACTAGAGTTCCTTGTTTTTAAGGCTAATCTGTAACTCACACTCTGTAGTTCAGCTTGTAATTGACGATTTTCCCTTTGTAGAACTGCCACTTTGTCTCTTACCGGAGTCATTCTTTCCTCAAACTTACGACGATAGATTTGGGGTAACTCCTGTATAACCTGTTCTAGCATCCGACTGCGATCCGTTAATTCTTGTACAGACTGTCTTAACTGATGAATTTCTGCATCACGGGATGCAATTTGCTCTTGGTAGAAATTAACTTGTTCCTCGACAGCTTGTAGCTGTTCTCTCAAAGCCTCTAACTGTCCTACATCACACTCAGTTTCTGACTTTTGTGGAATAAAGCTAGCATTGCCTTTAACAAGTCTAAATAATTCCTGTGACAATTGCTGTACTAGCTGATCACGAAGTTGCAATTCTTGGCGTAACTGCGACACTTCAGTAGAAAGAGTTTGGATATCGGGTGTTTCTGATTGACTCACAGTAGTTAATATCTCTTAGGTATAACTGCTAAAACTGAGTTTGGGTAAATGCTTATATACGGATATGGAATTAGGTAAAAACTTTAACTTTGCTATATTAGACAGATTTATTGGGTCTCTAAGGGTTGATCTTTATCAAAACTTATGGACCGGGCAAAAAATATATCTGGTTTGTATATTACTTACCTAGGCTCACGATTACGAAAAAACTTTAATTTTCCCTATGTTCTGTTGTAAATTTCCTTATATACTTTATCCAAAAAATACCTTAATTACGAGAAATTGACAACTGTTAAAATACGTGAATGTATCTAAAACAAAAATATTTAACTTTTGTGATCAAAATATAACCTGCACGTAAGATAGGTTTTAGCTAAGGATTCAATATAGAATCTTGGCTGATCTAGCCTTACTTAGTGACTAATGTGTTATGAAGCATAAAATTTTTTTGGTGACACTTTAGAGTCAGAGTCAAATTTTTTTCATTTTTTTCATCCTTTGCTCTAGCGAAACTTGCGATAGGGATAGTTATTTGCTATCTCCTACCTTAATTTTTATGTAGGGCATAGTCACATCACACGTCAATGCCCTACTTGCTTTCTTAAGCAGTAACAACTTCTTCAGGCTCTGGAGTCTCTTGAGGCAACTCTTGTTTAATCGTTAAGTAACGAATTACTTCTTCACTTAAACGCATAGCCCGTTCAAAAGGAGCAATCACACTTGCTGGTGCTGTATAGTTCAATTGAATGTAAATCCCATCACGATGTCTATCAATCTCGTAAGCGAGACGACGTTTACCACGATTTTGAATTTCCATATTCTCTGCACCCTGTTCAGTCAGGAAGTTTTGAAACTTGGTAACAACCTGCTCTACTTGCTCATCGGTCACATCAGGACGGATGATGTACATTGTTTCGTAAACTGTGGTCATATATTTTCATTCACCTTGTGGACAAAAAAGGCTGCTTATGCTGACTTATACAAGTAAGATTTCAAAGTTACTGATAAAAGTCAACATCTGAAGCAACAAGGACTTATAATTCTACCAGCTTTTGATCATAATCATCAGCCAAATCCGCCAAACCAAAATTTATTCATTGTAGGACATAAATTAAACTTATGGCACAGCGCTATGTGCGAGTAAAAAGTCAAGAAGGAAAAATTTTCTACGGTTTGTTACAATTATCCCTCGGCGTAGAAATCTTAGATGCTCCACCTTGGCTTGAGGGTCAACCAACAGAATTAATCTTAGAACCAGACGAATATTTACTTCTTGCTCCCTGTTCACCTTCTAAAATCATTGCTGTAGGTAAAAACTATGCGGATCATGCAGCGGAGATGGGAGGATCAGTTCCATCTGAACCACTGATTTTTTTCAAGCCATCTACATCTGTTATTGCTTCAGAAATGGAAATCAAATATCCTTCACAGTCTCAAAGAGTAGACTATGAAGGAGAGTTAGCGCTGGTAATAGGCGATCGCACTTGTGACTGTACACCAGAAGAAGCCCAGAGCAAAATTTGGGGTTATACCATTGCCAATGACGTTACTGCCAGAGATTTACAAAAAAAAGATGCCCAGTGGACAAGAGCTAAAGGTTTTGATACATTTTGCCCTCTTGGACCTTGGATAGTACGAGAACTTAACCCAGGTGCGAAAATACAAACATTTCTCAATGACCAGTTCCAGCCAGTTCAGTCTAGCTGTATTGATAAAATGGTATTTACTCCTGATATTTTGGTCTCATACATCAGCCAAGTGATGACCCTCCTACCAGGAGATGTGATCTTAACAGGTACACCTTTTGGAGTTGGCCCATTGAGTATAGGCGATCGCGTCAGAGTTGAAATCGAAGGAATAGGCCGCTTAGAAAATACCGTTATCCAACGTTAATGCCTAACGAACTTGCATATGGACTGCATCAGAAATAGCTGGTATTTCCGCATAACGCCCCATAATTGACTGGAAGACAGCGTAGCTAAATGATGCCAATATTCCCAAAAATATAGTATTGCCTAATGTTTGGCTGGCAAAGCCAGTTCCTGGAGCAGAGCTTAAAATTCGCAGCCCAATGGAAAACAAAATTAACACAATGTCTAACAGGATCGCTTGCATAGTGTTAAAGCGAATAAAATGGCTTATTCTTTCATTCCTCACTACTAACAAAAACAAAGCAAAAAATATAGCTATTTGTCCAAATGCTCCTAAGCTTTCATAGACTGCCCCGATAATCAAAATTGGGAAAAGTAAAGTTTCTAGCACAGAAAACTGTAATATTAAAGAGCTACCAAATCTCAAGCTTTCAATTAAAGGTATGAGATAAGGTAAACAAGCAAAAATGCGATCAGGAACGCTTGTAGAGCCGCGCCAAGACATTGTTAATTCTCCTATGACTAAATATTGAATAGCGATTCCATATAGGTTCAATTCCTTTAGCCCAATGGCAAGGGGTGTTAATAACCTAACTTTCAAATTACACAATCGCTTAATTTTGACAGACAATTTGATTATTTGACAGTAACTACTAAACTAATTAAGAATATTCCCAATTTTACCATCTTTAGTCTAGTCCCACTTTTCCGTATTTCGCTACTGAATATTAGCAATACGAAAGCCCATCACACACTTATATTGTTCTGGTTGGTGCTTTGTACATTGTCGAACAGCCTCACCGCAGCATAATTTACCGCCTTGCCAGCGTGGCTGACCACTTTCACTAGCCAGCAAACAAGATTGGCAAACTTGCTCAGGAGCAAAGATTTGATCATCCGTTAAAATGACTAACATCTCAATTCCTCCTGTTGATCCTTTAAAAACTAGGGTATGAACGCAAAAAATAGCAAATACTTGCTAACTGTACCTGGTTTTATTGTATGTTAGATATCTTAGTTATTTTTTTTTGTTAGTCAAAATTAATACGTATAGTCCCATGATCATTTATAAACAGGCAAAATACTACAAAACTTACATAGCCTTTGCCAATACATAGGATTCGCAATTTCCTTTTTGTTAAGCAATCAAGTTAACATCTAAATGGATTTAATAAAAACAGTTTTACGACTGTTTGAGTTGTGATTAAACACAATAGATAAACAAATAGAAAGATTACCAAAGGAATAGGAACGTGAGCAAAACCAACTCAGATATACTTAGAACATCAGATCCTGCCATCAATGACTTAATTAATCAAGAGTTACAGAGACAGCGTGATCATTTAGAAATGATTGCCAGTGAGAACTTCACCTCTGCTGCTGTATTAGCTGCTCAAGGTTCTGTGTTAACCAATAAATACGCTGAGGGTTTGCCAGGTAAGCGTTACTATGGTGGTTGTGAATTTGTTGATCAAGTTGAACAAATAGCTATTGATAGAGCAAAACAACTATTCAACGCTGCTCATGCTAATGTTCAACCCCACTCTGGCGCACAGGCTAATTTTGCTGTTTTCCTCACCTTACTAGAACCAGGTGATAAAATCATGGGTATGGATTTATCCCACGGTGGACATTTGACCCACGGTTCTCCAGTCAATGTTTCTGGTAAATGGTTTCAAGTGCAACACTATGGAGTTAGTCAAACTACAGAACAATTAGACTATGATCACATTCGTGATTTAGCCCTAAAAGAACGTCCTAAGCTCTTAATTTGTGGTTATTCAGCTTACCCCCGGATTATTGACTTTGAAAAATTCCGTAGTATTGCTGATGAAATAGGAGCTTACCTCCTAGCTGATATTGCTCATATAGCAGGGTTAGTAGCTACAGGTCATCATCCCAACCCCATACCATACTGTGATGTTGTAACCACAACAACTCACAAAACCTTACGAGGACCAAGAGGTGGTCTGATTTTAACTCGTGATGCTAATTTAGGGAAAAAGTTTGATAAATCTGTTTTTCCTGGTACTCAGGGCGGTCCTTTAGAACACGTCATAGCAGGGAAAGCTGTGGCTTTTGGAGAAGCACTGAAACCAGAATTTCAAACTTACTGTGGTCAAGTCATCGAAAATGCTCGTGCTTTAGCTACCCAATTGCAAAATAAAGGCTTAAAGTTAGTATCTGATGGTACAGACAATCACTTAGCGTTGTTAGATTTGCGTTCCATTGGTATGACAGGTAAAAAGGCAGACAAATTAGTCAGCGAAGTGAACATAACCGCTAATAAGAACACAGTACCTTTCGATCCAGAATCACCATTTGTTACCAGTGGTTTGAGACTAGGATCAGCAGCAATGACCACCAGAGGTTTAGGTGTAGCAGAATTTACAGAAATTGGTAATATTATTAGCGATCGCTTACTTTCTCCAGACTCAGACACCGTAGCAGAAGACTGTCGTCATCGAGTAGCTTCTCTATGTGAAAGTTTTCCTCTCTATCCTCACATAGAACTACCTGTAGCTGCTCTAGCATAGAGGTTAAATACTGTCTGGGGTAATTTTGACATACTCACCGACCTTCTAGGTCGGTATTTCTTGACAGTTAACAGCAAACAGCTACTAGGGTAGTATGAGAATTGCTGCGCCTCAGTTTTAGGAGTAATCAGGGTTTCAGCTTCTCCCGAGATCGGGTTAAGCATAGTAAAGTATTGAACACACAGATAAATCAGATTTGCTGAAAAAATGTTTCCTGGGATAGGAACTTTTTTAACTATCTTCAGTCTTAATGAATAACTAATGATATATAATCCTTAGATCACTTCATCATTTCCCTATATCTTAGTTTCATGAGTGCAGAAATTATTTGTGTTGGAACTGAATTGTTGTTGGGAGACATACTTAACAGTAATTCTCAATTTATTTCCCAACAGCTAGCATATCTAGGTATACCCCACTACTACCAGACTGTAGTGGGAGATAATCCTGAAAGAATTAAGCAAGCAATTAAAACTGCCACTTCCCGGTCAGAAATTTTGATATTCACCGGTGGACTAGGCCCAACACTGGATGACCTTACCTGTGAAACTATTGCAGATTTTTTTGGTGTTCCCTTAGTAGAAAAGACTGAAATTATTGAAGACATTACCAAGAAATTTGCCCAGAGAGGTAGAGTCATGTCTCCCAGTAATCGTAAACAAGCTTTAATCCCTCAAGGTGCAGAAATATTACCAAACTCTACAGGTACAGCACCAGGTATTATTTGGCAACCACACCCAGGATTAACTATTTTGACATTTCCTGGTGTTCCTAAAGAAATGCAGCAGATGTGGTTAGATACAGCAGTACCCTTTCTAAAAAGCCAAGGATGGGGTCAAGAAGTTATTTATAGTCAGAGCTTAAAATTCTGGGGTGTGAGCGAATCAGCCTTAGCAGAAAAGGTATCAAGCTACTTAAATTTACAAAATCCAACTGTAGCACCTTATGCGGATAAAGGAGGAGTCAGATTAAGAATTTCTGCCAAAGCACCTGATTTAAACAAAGCTGAAGAGTTAATTACACCTGTGGCAGAACAATTAAGACAAATTGCAGGTTTAGATTATTACGGTAGTGATAACGATACCTTGGCTTCAGTAGTTGGTCAATTACTACAAAAATCCGCAACAAATTTATCAGTAGCAGAGTCTTGTAGTGGAGGTTCACTAGGAAAATTAATTACAGAGATTCCTGGTAGTTCTAACTATTTCTGGGGTGGAATTATTGCTTATGATAATTCAGTTAAAGTTAAATGTTTAGGTGTGAATAATGACGATTTAATAAACTTGGGGGCTGTGAGTGCTAAAGTTGCTGAACAAATGGCTATAGGTGTAAAAACATCTTTACAAACCACATGGGGATTAAGTATTACAGGTATTGCAGGTCCTGGTGGAGAGACAGAAACAAAGCCTGTTGGCCTAGTGTATATTGGATTAGCTGGTCCAGAAAATGAGGTAAAAAGTTATGAATGTCTGTTTGGAAATCAGCGTACACGCTCTCTTCTTCAACAACTCAGTGCGTCTACAGCTTTAGATAAACTACGTCGTAGTTTGTTGGAAAAAATTTGATGATTTGGTATAGTTTACAAATCAAAAATTATTGAAATCAGCTAACTATGCAAGGTTTGTTCAGTAATCAAAATAAACCAGAAGAGGTGAATTAAAAACTTTTGATATAAATTTTTTATTTTTGGGTAATATCTACTAGATAGTAGCAATTTTTACTAAAGATTGTATTTTTATCTGTTTGTAAATATAAATAACAAACATCGAGCAAATAATTAAAGTACAACTTAGTATGTTCTGCTATTATGTGGTATTTTACTTAATTGCTGTCAAAAGATTTTCTAAAAAGAAGGGCAGATTAGTTTCACAAAAAGGTAAATGGTACTACAGGGTTTGTACAATTTTAACTCGGGTTAAACTAGTAGATACCCCTGGGGTAATAGGTAGATCAGCTTTATCTTGGTTATCAAGTATTATAGTGATTGATGAATGGTATTGATTCACTGCCGAAAAAGTTAGCCAAATTAAAAATCGTATGAGGATAATCTTTGTAAAATATAAAACCTGTAATTATCACTAATTTCAACAAGAAAGAGAACCTATGGCATTCTGTCCGAAAAAACAAACAATTTCCCAGTCATCTAAAATATCGAAGGGGTTCAATAATAATCAAAACTGGCTAGATATCTTGAAAAATCGGGATGATAAGCATGAAGAAATAAGTCAGCAAAGCAATATTAAGCAACAATCTGTGTCTCAAACAAAACAAGAAACATCTAACTTAGTTCAGCCGCATAGTCAAAAAAATGATCTTAAGTTGAAAGTATCAATAATTACTGAATTTTATCCTCCTGACTATGCTGCCACAGGGCAATTAATTGAAGAATTAGCTAGACAATTAGAGCTACAAGGAGTAAAACTAGAGGTTTTTACAGGGCAGCCAGGTTATGCTTTTTCCACCGCAAATGCTCCAGCTTTGGAAAAAACAGGCAGTCTGCGTATTCAGAGATCACGCTCTACACAGGTGTGGTCTGGTAGAATTCGTGGTAAAGCGGTCAATGGTGTATTATTCACTTTGCGTGCTTTTTTACACCTAATTAGAAATCATGACCGACACAATATATTTTTAGTCACATCTGCTCCACCTTTTTTACCAGTAGCTGCGTACTTAGCTCATTTATGTTTAGGGATACCCTACGTTTGTTTAATATACGATCTATATCCAGATATTGCGATCGCCTTGGGTGTGATACCTAAAAATAATTGGTTAGCAAAATTTTGGAGAGAATTGAACCGGAAAATCTGGAGTAAATCTAAAGGTATAGTAGTGTTGAGTCCTGACATGAAGGACAGAGTTGTATTAACTTGTCCCAACATCGCAGAAAAAGTGTCTGTAATTCACAGTTGGGGAGATCCAAAATTGATTGTACCCATTAGTAAAGATAAAAACTGGTTTGCCAAGAAATATAATTTAGTTAATAAATTTACAGTCCTTTATTCTGGTAACATGGGTAGATGTCATGATACTGAAACTATTCTAGAAACTGCTAAACAACTACAAAACGAACCCATACAGTTTGTTTGTATTGGTAGTGGTGCAAAGCGAAAAAGTTTTATAGAAGCAGTAAAAGAATTAGGACTTAATAACTTTTTGTTTCTACCTTATCAAGATAAGGGGGTATTACCTTACTCTTTAACAGCCTGTGATTTATCATTGGTGAGTGTGGATGCAGGAATGGAAAGCTTAGTTGCTCCTAGCAAACTTTACCCAGCATTAGCAGCGGGTAGGCCAATAGCAATAATTTGTTCCAAACATTCATATTTGCGCCAGTTAGTATCTGATGGTAAATGTGGAGTTAGTGTAGAAAATGGAGACAGCTTTGCACTAGCTGAATTTATTCGCTTACTTAATAGTGACCGTAAACTAGCCGAGTTAATGGGTCAAGCTTCCAGACAGTATTTACAGTCAAACTTCACTCCGCAAACTATCGCAGAGCAATATTTTTGTGTGTTAAAACAGTCTGTCTTGAGATGTTAGGTATTCCAGAAACACGAGTAAACTACATATGATTATGATATAATCGACAGTTAGTTTACAAACCTTAAAAGTACCCACTATAACAAATTGAATTATTGAAACTCCAAATTGGGAGCAGGGCTTAGATGGTCTATTTGATCTCAGTCCCTCCACCGCAACCTTCTGTTGATATTAGTTGTATCAAAGTAACTAGGAGGCCGAAGTGCAGAGAAGGTGTGACCGAAATCGGAAACGTTCTAAGCGTAGAGCCATGTATTGTCCAGTTCATGGCTGTTATATGGACAGCATGAGCCAAAAATATAACTTATTTGCTGAACAAGCAGGTCAACTGCAACAAAGAGGAATCAGAAGACGAGAAGCCTTAATTTTAGTTGCAGCTAAAACAGCAGTTCCCTTAGAAGGTGAATGGCTAGAGGCATTCTGGTGTCAACATTGCCAAGAAACTAAATGGTATCACGTTCGTAAACGTGAATCTGTATATGAATTATCATTAGCACCAGCAGAACTGTGGCAACAAGCAACAGGTGTAATTAATCCTCACAGAAACCCTACTGTGAGTGAGTTTACATTTAGGCAAGCTCAAGTAGTTGGTGGTAATAACACCAAAGATTTTTGGATTAACAATTAATTAACCCAGTAAAAGAATACTAAAAAACTAGCAAGCAATTGAAGCTAGTTAAAAAGAGTTATGACAAAAAATATTTCCCAGCCAGAACTAGTAATTGAAGCAGGTAAAACAGAAAAGCAATACTGGCAAGATATATGGAAATATCGAGAGTTATTTTATTTCCTAGCATGGAGAGATATTTTAGTACGTTATAAACAAACCTCTATTGGTATCGCTTGGGCTTTAATCCGTCCAGTTTTAACAATGTTAGTATTTACGATTGTCTTTGGGCGCTTAGCAAAACTACCATCAGAAGGAGTACCTTATCCTATTCTTGTTTTTGCAGCAATGCTACCTTGGCAGTTTTTCGCCAATTCTCTTTCTGAATGTAGTAATAGTTTAATTACGAATGCCAACCTGGTTTCTAAAGTCTACTTTCCTCGTTTAGTTGTTCCAACAAGTGCAGTAGTAGTAAGCTTTGTAGACTTCATGATTTCGGGAATGATTTTATTAGCATTGATGATTTGGTATAACTTCGTTCCTGGTTGGCGAATTTTTACTTTACCATTATTTATTAGTATTGCTTTTGCTGCTTCAATGGGAGCAGGTTTATGGTTTGCTTCCTTAAATGTTCAATATAGAGATTTTCGTTATATTGTCCCATTTATTGTCCAGTTTGGTTTGTATATTTCTCCCGTAGGATTTAGTAGTAGTGTTGTTCCCGAACAGTGGCGCTTAATATACTCATTAAATCCAATGGTAGGAGTAATTGATGGTTTTCGTTGGGCAATTTTAGGTAGTGAATCGAATTTATATTTACCAGGATTTATTTTATCTTTGGTAATTGTATTTTCATTGCTATTTAGTGGTATTTGGTTCTTTCGGAAGATGGAAAGAAATTTTGCTGATGTAATTTAGATCATTTGATATTATATAATAAGTAAGTAAATTAGTTCTCACTGAGAGAAGCGAATGTCTGAATCATCTCTATAAGAATAGGTTATCATTAAGTAAAACTATCTAGTTAGCTAAGTCTATACACTGGAATTCCAGAAGATATTTTGATAAATTTTAGACATAATCATGACTATAAATTTGGTTCATCAATGATGTCTAATTTACAGCTAGATGCGTTTGGGGTGATGGATAGGAGATTTATTTGTATTACTAAATTTTATGCAAGGCTATGAATTTAATTTTTGAACAAGACTGAATTTTAAATTTAGTAACTTTAAAATAAAAACATTATTTAATCATAAAATAAAATGTCTGATATAGTTATTAAAGTCGAGAACTTAGGTAAAAAATATATAATTGGGCATCAGTCAAAAGAGAAATACACTGCACTGCGTGATGTAATATCCAACAAAGTCAAATCATTAGGCAATTTAGTTAATCCCAAAGCAAAATATGAAAATCCTAACATCGAAGAGTTTTGGGCTTTAAAAGATATATCGCTTGATATTAAGCAAGGTGATAGAGTTGGAATTATTGGGCGCAACGGTGCAGGCAAATCAACACTCTTAAAAATTTTAAGTAGAATTACAGAACCTACCACAGGGAGCATTAAAATTAAAGGTAGAGTTGCCAGCTTGTTAGAAGTCGGTACAGGTTTTCACATGGAATTGACTGGGAGAGAGAATATATTCCTCAATGGTGCAATTTTAGGAATGAGCAAGGTTGAAATTAAACGTAAGTTTGATGAGATAGTAGCATTTGCTGAAATTGAACAATTTTTGGATACACCTGTTAAGCGTTATTCTTCGGGAATGTATGTGAGATTAGCTTTTGCTGTAGCAGCACATTTAGAACCAGAGATTTTGATTGTAGATGAAGTCTTGGCTGTAGGTGATATTGCTTTTCAAAAAAAGTGTTTGGGGAAGATGGAAGATGTATCAGGAAAGGAAGGGAGAACAGTTTTATTTGTTAGCCACAACATCTCATCTATTAGAAAGTTATGTAATAAAGGATTGTTTTTAGAAAAAGGTAAATTAGCTCTAGACAACAGTACTGATATTGAAAAAGCATTATTTGCATATCAAAATAACCGTTACCAATCAGAACAACTACTTAATCTAAATATAGATATTAGGAGTGATTATCACAAGTTCATCAAAATAGATTATTTTAAAATAACAAAAATATGTGTTTTAGATGCTGATGATAATAATATTTATAAATTCCATACGGGTGATTTTCTAAAAGTTAGGATAGAGTTTATTTGTTTAGAAAAAATTGTTTCACCCGCTTTTATAATTGGTTGTCAATCAGAAAATGGAATTAAAATATTTGATCTGTCCACAAGCCCTGTTAGTGGTTACCATATTAATCAATTAAAAGAGGGAGAAGGATATATAGAACTGTCTATAGATAAACTTAATTTATTAGGAGGAACTTACTACTTTGATATTAGCTTGGCAAGATCAGGAATTCAACGTTATTTCACTATAGAACAAGCTATCAGATTAAATATTGAACCAACAGATATCTACGAAAGTGGATTTGCACTCAGTCAAAAACATGGATTGATACCCGTATCTCATACATGGAATTATTTTCTCAATGAAGCTCAAAATTAGATAAATTTAATCTTAATTTTGTTAATCTTATGTGTTGAATTCCTCCTCTAATAGCACTATAGAACCCATTTGGTATCTATTAATCAACTTACAAGTCTAATCACCATCTGGGTTTCATTATTCTGGCAATTATCTTTGGCGATTTTTTAGTTTCCTGAACTCTTTCAGAACTTAGGTTAGTTAAAACGACTTTCGTAAAACCTGAATATTCTAAGAAAATATCTCAAATGGATTCTATAAATTATGAGTAAATAAATCATAAGTTAGCTATGAAACTAAATTTACATAAATATTAAGATTATAACCTAAATCAAGGTGTATAAATACATGAATGTCTACTATCTTTTGGGCTGGCACGGTAACTTAAATGCAGGCGATGATGCTTTTGCTATAGTTACGGCTTGGGGGCTGCGAAAATACGCACAAGCTAATTCCATTATTATGGAAGCTGATAGTTCTAAACTCTTGTATAAAAAACATAACATTAAATTAATACAACATCCCCAATTTAGAATTCCAGGGTTAAGTAGATTAAGAAGGAAATACTATTCATCTATTGCTAAATCTTTTATATATGCAGGTGGAACATTATTCACTGCAAATCAAGTTGATTTAATACTTAAACAAAAGATAACTAAAGATACCAAAACACCTAGACTGGCATTAGGCGTATCCGCTGGCCCGTTTGTTTCCTCCCAACATGAAAAGAAAACGTTGGAAGTATTCAAATCAATGAATTATGTATCTTTCCGTGATGATTTTTCTTACCAATGGGCAAAAGCATCTGATCTAGATATAAGTTACACCCAAGCCTTTGATATGGCTATACTTTTACCTAGAATTTTACTCGAATGTAAAGAGAAAAAAGAAACTCAAAATCTAGATAAACCCCCTACCATAGGTATTTCTTTGTTAGGATTTAATATATTAAAAAATAAAAACAACTGGAAACAAGATTTAAAATGGATTAGAAACTTTGCAGAAACAACACATGAAGTTGCTTTGGGTAAAAATTTTAAAATTATCCTATACTCCTTCTGTCGGCATCCTTGGTATAACGATGACTTAGCGTGTGAAGCATTTTTAGACGCAATTTTAAGTAACAATATCAATAAAAATAATTGTGAAATTGAATTATTTAAACATAATGGTGATGCAACCAGAATATTATCAGATATGAAGAGATGTTCACACATCATCTCTATGAGACTTCATGGCTGCATATTTGCCTATACGAATCAAACACCACTATTAATGCTAAACTACCATGCCAAGTGTAGGGATTTTGGAAAAACAGTTGGTTTGGATGAGCAATTTTGTCTAGATTTGAGTCCGTTTGATATTAAATCATATAAAAATACACTCAATAATTTTTTGGAAACAAAATCAATAGCTACTACACTTCCATATAAACGCGCGTTAGAAAAAGCAATGCTGAATTTTGAAGGGTATGATAATTGGATATAAATTTAGGTGTAAGTCTAAAAAATATCCAGGATCGCAAAGAAAAAGACAACTTGTAAGATGAAGCTATATATTTTCTGGAATGCAATTATTCATAGGATCAAAAGCAAACATCATTCCTACAACATTTTTCTAGCAGATGATGTATTTGTTAATTTAGATAGTCAAGTGCTGTATAAAAAAGACTTGATGTTTTTTTTAGAAAAATCAGTAGATTATTTAGTAAATATTAGAATTAATAAGGGTACAGGAATTAATAGTCCATTTTCTGTCAGGGGATGTGGAGAATTAGTAATTGGAAAATATGCTGCTATAGGAAAGGATATCTTAGTCATCACCTCTAACCATGCTATGAACTTTGCCAACATGCAAGTAACCCTTCAAAATAAGTTAGGATTTACCTCAGTTCATGGAATAGGAGAAAAAGTTAATATTGGTAATGCTACTTGGATCGGTGATAGAGTTACTTTTCTTCCAGGAAGTTCCATTGGGGATGGTTGTATTGTAGGTGCAGGATCTATTGTCACTAAGCAGTTTCCCGCATTTCAAGTTATTGCTGGTAACCCAGCACGAATTATACGGCCACGTTTTTCTGAAGCAATTATTAATCAATTATTAGATATTCGTTGGTGGGATTGGCCAGAAGCAAAAATGAAACAGAATCGGGTATTTTTTGAAACTAACTTACTAGAATTTTGTGAAAGTAGTGTTCATTTGAAGTCTTTAATTCTTTAATTAATAATATTATCACTAGTGCCATCCCTTCTAAGTTGCAAAAGATGCACTTAAGCCAACTAAATACACAAGTTATTTAAAGTAAAGCATTTAAAACTAATAAATAAACTTACTTTTTTATCTGCACGCAGCTATGCTTTTGATAACTTTACAAATACTTATGCTATCTCATCTTTACGAATTAGTTTTCTAATCAATAGACATCTCCAAAAAATAGCTAATGTTTTACTATCGAACACGTGATTAAAAGAATATAACTCTAGTTTATATAAATCTAAAGTTAAAAAACTAAATTAATAAACTTACTTAAGTTTAATAAAAACTTACATTATTAAGCATTGCACATGACAGACCATATTAACTATGTTATAAAATAGTAGCGTGTATAGCAAATGATGCACGGAATAAGTCTATTCAAGCTATTCAAGGAGAACATAATTTATGGCTACTATTCCAGGAACTAACGGTAACGACACACTTTTTGGCACACAAGAAGCTGATGTTATCAACCTTGGAAATGGTGCACCAGGTAACGACAAAGTTAATGGTGGTGCCGGTAATGATATATTGTATGGTGGTGCTGGTAATGACACTTTAACTGGCCAAGCTGGAAGCGATATCATGGACGGTGGTCCTGGTGATGATTTTTACCATGTAGATGACGAGGATAATTCCACTGAGATAGTCGAACGGGCTGGTAATGGTTTTGATACCGTACTATCCCCTGTTAACTGGACTTTAGGAGACAATTTCGAGAAACTACAACTCGGAAATAGCAATGTAAATGGTACAGGAAACAGTTTAAATAACGTTCTTTTTGGCGGAAGTGGTGATAACATTCTGGATGGTCTTGACGGCAATGACACCATCAGAGGATACGGAGGAAATGATCAACTTATTGGTGGTGCTGGTAATGATGTTTTAGATGGGGGTTCTGGCAATGATCGGATGACAGGTGGTATTGGAAATGACCAATACTTTGTTGATAGTGTTGGTGATACTATAACTGAGAATGCTGGTGAGGGAACTGACATCGTATCTGTCTCTATTGACAACTATACTATGGCTGCCAATGTAGAAAATCTCTTCATGTTAGAAGGTGCTGCAATAACAGCTATAGGTAACTCTACTGCTGGTACTCGCAACTATATGCAGGGTAACTCCAACAATAACAACCTTACAGGTGGTTTTGGTAATGACTTGATCAATGGTTGGACTGGTAGTGACACTATGTCCGGTTTTATCGGTGATGACAGTTACACTGTAGATGTGTTCGATGATATTGTAAATGAATTTACAGGACAAGGTACTGACACTGTTTTCTCCTATGCTGCTAACTATACCTTAAGCAATAATATTGAAAGGTTGGTCTTGAATGAAGCAGGATTCGGATTCAGTGCTGGTGTTAATGGTACAGCCAATGATGATGGTGTAGAAGTAGTTGGAAATAGCGTTGCTAACATTCTTACTGGTGGTACGGGTGATGATACTCTCAGCGGAGGAGGTGATAGCGATCAGCTACTTGGTGGTTTAGGTAATGATTTTTTAGACGGTGGCGATGGTGATGATTCCTTAACAGGTTCTCAAATAGGTTCAGCAGGTAGTGAAGCTGATTTTTTAAGGGGTGGACTTGGTAGTGATGACTTTGTACTTGGTGCAGCAGGTGGTTCTTTTTATACAGGTTCTGATCAATATGCTATCATCAGTGACTTCATCTCCACGACAGATACCATTACATTAGGAGGTTCAGCAGGAGATTATACTTTGCAAGAAGCATCAGGTTCTACAAGAATTGTTCTTAACGGTTCAATTGGTGCAATTGCACGAATTCAAGGTGTAGATATGATAGCTATCTACGGGGACAGTGCAAGTGCTTTAGCCAGTATTGATTTTAATTTTGTGTAACATAGGCATTGCTAGTGTCTTACATCTAAAATTTTCAACCACTGGAAATTTTAAAATAGAATAATAAGCATTATAAATTTGGAAAAGATTTAAAAGTAGAATGTAGAGGCGTTGTATACAGGGCCTCTATTTTTTTAAATAACTATCCAAATACAAGATAGCTTAATATTCATGATATTGTTTTTACTAACTTTTTTTTGTAACTGTATAGTTTTTAGATTGATTGGTTAAAATTATAGCCTTTTAAAGTACTTTATTAACTTAATACATGAAATGTAAATGGCACTTATATCAATTATTGTCCCTTTGTATAATAAAGCTAGATATATAGAGGAGACAATTCAGTCAATTCTTACTCAAACTTATACCCATTGGGAAATGCTAATTATAGATAATGGTTCTACAGATGGTAGTTGGGAAATAGCTCAAAAAATTCAAGATCCCCGTCTGCGATTTTTTCAGTCTACTAAAAAAGGTCCAGGAGCGGCTCGTAACTACGGATTAAAACTAGCTCAAGGTAATTGGATTCAGTTTTTAGATGCTGATGACTTATTAGAATCAGATCATATAGAAAAACAATTAGAAACAGCCACGAAAACCCCACAAGCTGATATAGTAGTTTCCTACTGGCAGGAGTTTGTAGATGGTGATCCTAGCGAAAAAATACTGCAAACTCCGACAGGTATTGGAAAATCAATTGAATTTTTACGTAATTCGTCCATTGCTTTTTGTCCTTGGGCTATTCATACAGCTATAATAAAGTCCTCTGCTTTAGCTGATGACTGTTACTGGAATGAAGAACTTGATCAATATTTAGGTGAAGATATCGCTTTTTGGTTTAAATTAATTGATCAATGTGAAGTAGCCTATGGAAAAAACCAAGGAGCATTATATAGAACCCAAACACCCCAGTGTCGTACTCAAAACTTAGATGTTCGGAAATGGTTTGAAGGAGTACATACAGCTATTTTAGCTAATTTAGATCATCTTAATAATAATGATAAGATTTGTACTCCAGGTCAATGTGAAAGTTTAATTCGCTTATACTCTGGGATGTATCTATTAGCCAAAGCAAACAAACTAACCAGTATTCAAGCTCAAGCAATTAATGAGGCAAATAAATGGTTAAATAGTTATTTTTTGATCAGCAATGAACAGAAAATACCGATGTTGTTGCGTCGAATTTTAGGAATACCTTTGTTTATGAAATTTAGTAATATCGTTAAGTTAATACTAAAAATATTCTGAATCCAATGGAGTAAGTTGAGAATGAAGCGTAAAGAATGTATGAATTGTGGATCTCATAATCTGAAAGAGTTTATTGATCTTGGGCTACAACCAAACGGAAATAACTTTCCTACAGAGGAGAATAAAGAGCAAGAACCACTTTTTCCTATTTCTATGATGGTATGTGAAGACTGCTGGCAAGTGCAAATTGCAGAGTTTCCATCTCAAGAATTTTTATTTACTGATCACCCATATATTACAGGGGTTAACGTCCCCATTGTTAAACATTTTGAGAGGCTTACATCTAATATTACTCAAAAATTAGGCTTAGAAACCAATTCCTTGGTAATGGATATTGGTTGTAATGATGGTACCTTATTAAAAGCTTTTGAGTCTCAGGGAATGAGAGTTTTAGGAGTTGATCCTGGTTTGAGAACTGGAGAATTAGCTCGTGATCAAGGAACAACTGTTTGTCGTACTTTCTGGAATTTAGAATCAGGAAAAGCAATGAGACAGTTAGGAATTTTTCCTGATTTGATTACAGCTACAGCGGTATTTTATCACTTACCAGATCTTCATGATTTCATTGAAGGTTTAAAACAGGTAATGCACAACAATAGTGTGTTTATGGTGCAGTGTGTGAATTTGAGAGATTTAATTGAGAAAAATCAGTTTGACCACTTCTACCATGAACATAGTTGTATTCATGCTATCTCCCCTCTCCAGCGGCTATTTGAGTCTCACGGAATGAAACTGTTAGATGTAGAATTTACAGACATTCATGGAGGTTCATTTATTCTGTATACTGGGCTGGAAACTCATCCACTACCCACCAGCGATAATGTTAAAAGAGCTATCGAGTTAGAACTTCAAGCAGGACTTGATAAAATTGAAACTTATCAAAATTTTGCTGCTCGTTGTCGTCAAAATGCTGATGATTTAGTGACATTACTTACCCAGTTGAAAGCAGAAGGTAAAAGAGTTTTTGCTTTAGGCGCACCGGTCAAAGGTAATACACTTTTGAATTACTGTAATTTGCAACCGGGATTAGTAGAATGTGCCACAGAAGTGAATCAATTTAAAATTGGTCGTCTGACACCAGGAACTCATATACCTATTATTGATGAGAAAACTATTGAGCAACAACCAGACTATTATCTGATTTTATCTTGGAATTTTCTAGATTATTTGATTGGTAAATACAAGGGATATCTGCTGGAAGGAGGTAGGTTTATTGTCCCAGTTCCTAATGTCCGAGTTCTTAGCTTTGAATCAATATCTAAATAAGTATTGAAAATAATTCTAGAAACTGATGAAAAATGTAATTGTTACTGGAGCAACCGGTTTTATTGGTCAAGCTCTGGTACATCGTTTGCAAAAAACAATAGGTGATGAGGGCAAAGTTATCAGCATAGGGTCTAGTGCTGTAGACTTAGCTAACCGAGGAGCAACTTTTGACTGGTTTGATAAACTGCACTGGGCTTTTGAATGTGATCATATTTTTCACTTAGCAGCACTTTATAAAGCAGGAGGATGGCCTGTTGAGCATCCAGCCACCCAGTTTCACGTCAATATGTCCATTAATGTGAATGTTTTGGAGGCGTGGAAACGTTTTTTTCCTCAAGCAAAATTGACCAGTGTTTTATCCTATTGTATGTATCCTCCCCATGATGACCCTCATCCTGAAACAGAATTATGGGGAACTGAACCAGAAGACTATCTCTTCAGCTATGCTTTTACCAAAAAAGCTATGTTGGTAGGTCAAAGAGCATACCGTCAAGAATATGGACTCAAATGTACCAGTGTCATACTACCTACAGTCTATGGTCCTGGTGACAGTTTTGCAGAAAATTCCCATGTGATGGGGGCATTAATTGGTAAATTTGTCCGTGCTGCTCAATCAGGAAAAGAAACTGTTGAAGTTTGGGGTGAAGGAAATCAAGAAAGAGAATTTCTTTATGTAGAGGATGCAGTAGATGGAATTATTTCATCTGCATTGAAATCTGAAGTTGATGTGGTTAATTTGGGAACAGGTAAAGCTTATTCAATTAAAAAAATCTCTGAAATTATTCAACAATCTTCAGGTTTTACCGGTATTATTCAATATAATCCCACTCAGTTTGTAGGTGTTCTCAAACGCCTTCTAGATGTTAGTCGTGTCCGCCAGGAAATAGGTTGGACTGCAAGAACTAGCATAGAAGACGGAATTTACAATACAGTGAGATGGTATCAATCTCAATTAAAACAATAAAAAATCTCGGCAACTTAGTTAATTAGCCAATGAATATCAAGTTAATTGAATCCTTGAAAAAATTTCACCAGAAACTTTTTCCAGACTATTATTATGTCATCAGTGAATTAATGGCTAAGGAGTTGTCAAATAAGAATTTAGTAGTTGCTGATGTTGGTGCAGCTTATGGTACTGATTCTCGTTGGCATCCTGTAAAAAATTTGACTCAGTTTGTTACTTTTGAGCCAGATACCCGTTCCCAAGATTATACTACCACCAATAAAACTGTTAATTTTGCCACTGGACTAAGCAATATAAAAGGTCAACAATGTCTTTATTTAACAAAATTACCTGCTGCATCTTCCTTATATCCTATAAATAGTGAGCAAATTCAAAATTTTGCTAATAAAGATTGGCATGAAGTCGTAGGTTCTACTTTAATTGAATTAGATACTCTCGATAACTGTCTTGCTACTCGCCAAGAGTTAAAACCAGATTTCCTTAAAGTAGATGTGGAAGGTGCTGATTTAGATGTGATTAAGGGTGGAGTTAATGCTTTAGAAAATAGCATCTTGGGGCTACAAATAGAAGTAAGTTTTATAGAAAGACATAAAGGCGCACCTTGTTTCAGTGAGACAGATACTTTTTTAAAAAGTCAAGGGTTTGATTTGTTTATTCTAGCACGTGAACATTGGTTAAGAAAAAATTTAGTTCATGGTATTAATTGTCATCCTCAATTAATCTGGGGAGATGCAGTTTATTTTCTGAACAAAGACAAGTTGTTTGCGAGAATTGAGTCTGTAGAATCTCAGGAAAAACCTGTTTTATTAATTAAATATTTAGTTATTCTTTTGGCTTACGGAGCTTATGACTACGCCATTGAAATTATTGATGATGCTCTCAGCCAGAATATAATTTCTGAAGAAAATGCCCAAGGCTTTAAACGGACTATTATGAGTTCTATTATTAGTCCATTCTCTTATCTTATACGTCATGTCTTAGCTTTATTATTGGGTGCTGCTGTATATTTAGTGTTCCTACCTTTAGGTTTTATCAGAAAAAGATTAGCTGTTTATTTAAATAAACATATCCGAAAATTAGCTTATTTTGTTTTAACAAACACTTCTAAAGGTGGTATTTATAATTCTTGTATTTCGGATTTTTTGTAAACATTGATTTGTTATGATTTCCCAGAAAAAAATATTAATAGTAGAAGAAGCATTAAAAAACTATACTGGTCACTGGTATGAGTATAATAAGGCGGTTACAGAATTTAATCGCAATGCTGGCATAGAAGTTACTATTGCTGCTCACAAAACAGTTAGCACAGAGGTGATTAATGAACTTAATGCTGTTCCCATATTTGAATATACAAATTGGGATGGAATTTATTATAGTTCTTCGGCAATTAAACGCTATCTAGGAATTATTCGACATAACTGGTATATTTACAAAACATTAGATAAATTTTTGTCCTCATCTGAAGGTTATGACTGTGTTTTTGTACCTACTGTGATTATTTATCATTGGATAGCTTGGCTATTTTTGCTGAAAAAGTATCAATGTAAAAAGTTAAAGCGACTTGTTTTATTTATTAGAAATAATGCTGGTAGCTATCCTAATAATTCCACTCAACCTGTGTTTGAAAAGCATACGATAATTTTAAGGAAAATTCTTCAGCAATATTGCAAACATATTCAATCAGGAGTGGTTTGTTTAGGAACAGATAGTCAACGTCATGCTAAGGAATATAATTTATTAGCTGGTGTAGATGTTAAGGTCTTTCCTCATCCTAAAACTACTGAATTAAATAATCTATATAATAACATAAATCATGTTAATAAAGAAGTTGTGATTAGTTGTCTTGGACCAGCTAGATTAGAAAAAGGGATTGATGTTCTACAACAAGCCATTTTACATTTATTATCAACTAAGCCAGAACTAAACTGTAAATTTATTATTCAGTGGAATCGAGATATTATTAATGCAGATGGTTCTAAATTAAAAAGATATCCTGAATTAGAACAAAGTTACAAAGTGCATTTTTTAAATTCAGATTTGAGTAGTAATGAATATAATGATTATTTAACTACTAGTGATTGTATTATTTTACCTTACCGTCGCCAATCCTATTATACGAGACTTTCTGGTATTGCAGTAGAAGCCGCTATACTAGGAATACCCATAATTTATACTAAAGATACTTGGCTAGAAGATGCTGTTTCTGAATATGGTGCTGGTTTAGGTGTAGAAAATGAAAATTATTTAGAGTTAGCTGAAAAAATTGATATCATGGTTTCTCATATAGATGAATATAGAAACGAAGCTATCCAAAAATCCGATTTAGCTCGAAAATATCATTCTCCAGATAATTTTTTACAATGTTTATGGGGTCAGGAAATAAAGAAAAATGAAAGCGTTTCATCAAGTTGTTAATCGTAAGTCTTACCCCATATCGCCTTGGTTAGAAATGTTTGAAACTGAAATTTCCACTCCTAGTGGCGTACAACTATGGCACACAATTAAACCTCCTGATTATATTACAGCTTTGGTAGAAACCAAATGCGGTAAAATAGCTTTGGTACAGCAGATGAGAGCAGTGGGAGCAAGCGTTACCACTGAGTTTCCTGGAGGTTTACTTGAACCAGGAGAAACTCCAGAAGATTGCATTATCCGTGAAATTAGAGAAGAAGTGGGTTTAAGAGTAGGAAAAATTGAGTTTTTAGCAAAAATGATTCCAGATACAGGGCGGTTAGAGAATCATCTTTATGCTTTTTATGCTGGTGAGTGTGAATTTGTTCAGGATTTTGTACCAGAATCTGGTGTTGTTCCTATGTATATGAATAAATCAGATTTTGGAAATTTAGTTAATCAAGGTAGATTAGTTTCAGCTATTAATATGGCTATATTGGGTCATGCAGTCTTTAAAGAGTTTTTCAAATTATCTAATTAATCATGAAGTTATTATATTTTTCACCAGATAGTTATGGAGGTATTGCTGATTATGCTCACGAACAGGCTAATGCGTTGGTTGATTTAGGAGTGGAGGTCACTTTCCTTTGTTCACCTCAATATCCAACAGGAAGGGGAGAAAAGTATACAATTGTTCCTATTTTAAAAGATATTAAACCGGAACAAAATATTAAAAATAAATTTCTCAAAAAAATTCACTTTGGACAGGTACTTTTAGGAAATTTTACGAAGTTAGCTAATTATATAGAAGAACATAAGTTTCAGAATGTTTTGTTAGGCTCTTATACAGAATATCTTGCTCCTTTTTGGTCAAATAAGTTTCAAACACTAGCTCAAAACGGAGTGATTTTTGGGGCTATTGTACATGATCCCGTGCGTAATTTTGTTGTCGGTCCTTTGTGGTGGCATCGTTGGTCAATTGCTTGTGGTTATTCATTTATCCGAGAATCTTTTGTTCATGAAGCTATTGAGCTAGATACTGTTAAACCTATAGCGAACATGAATACTACTGTGATTTCTCATGGGGTATATAATTTTAGTAATCTTCAGGAATCAATAGCAGAAATTAGGGGGAAACTAAACTTACCTATGGATGCTAAAGTAATGTTAGCCTTTGGCCATATTCGAGATAACAAAAATCTCGATTTGGTTATTCGTGCTATGACTCATTTCCCAGATTTATATTTGGTAGTGGCTGGAAAAGAGCAATCATCAAAACAGAAACCAATCAGATTTTATCAAGAATTAGCTGAAAGTTTAGAAATAGGACATCGTTGCCGCTGGGTGATTAAGTTTATACCAGAAGCTGACGTTGCTAATTTATTTACGTCTGCTGATCTTGCGGTTTTGACTTACAGTAAACATTTCTATTCTGCTAGTGGAGTTTTAAATACGGCTATTAGTTACAGTAAACCTTGCATAGCTTCAGCAGGAGATAGTTCTTTAAAATCTGTAGTTCATAAGTATAATTTAGGAGTTTGGGTTGAACCGGATAATTTAGATGCTCTCGTAAAAGGAATTAAAGAATGGGTAGATAATCCTCCTCATCCTCAATGGCAAAAATATCTACAGGATAACTCCTGGAACAAAAATGCTAAATCGGTAATTAATAATTTTATGAAATCAAGTTGTAATGATGGAATTTTGATAGACTGATAATCTTCAAACTAAAACATTTTTCACTTATTCAGCAACTTATAGCTAAATTTACATGAAGCCAGTCATTTTTCTTACAGGATCTGTCCGTTCAGGAAGTACATGGGTATCTAATATTATTGCTACTTCCCCTTCTTTAAATTATATATCAGCTGAACCATTTAATACTCTTGTAAGCCAGAATCATTTTGGAATTGAATTTCCAAATTTATTTTATATTATTAAAAATAATGAAGATGCCCAGTTTATCCATTCCATCAGGAATGTTTTTAATCAAAGGTGGGAAATACAAGACTTTAACAGACGATTATATGCACTGATTAAAACAAAAAGTACCGACCCAAAACTATATGCAAGAATTTTTAAATATTGGGCTTTATCTTTAAATAACAAACCTTCTTTTTTAAAAGATCCTATCGCTTTTTTTTCTTGTGAGCAAATATACAAATTAATAAGTAGTCAAAATATTATATTGATTAGGCATCCAGCAGCTTTTTGTAATAGTATGTTAAGAAATAGCTGGAGTTTTGATCCTAATCTTTTAATTAAACAGAACTTTTTTACCAATCTAGTAGTTGCAGTATATCAAGATCGAGCCAAATATTTATCTAAATTTCCCAAAAATGAAAAAATACTTGAAAAAAGCATTTTATTATGGAATATTGTCCATACTATGATTCTTGATTTTCAAACAAAATATCCTGATTGGATATTTTTAAAGCATGAAGATTTATGTATAAATCCTTGCATACAGTTTCAACTTCTTTTTGAGAAACTTAATATAGAATACACTTTAATTACAGAAAAAAAGATTTTAGCTTCTTCTAACTCCAGTAATCCTACTGACATTCCTTCTGGTGTTATACATAATATCAACAGAGATTCAAAGAAGTTAGTTGATTTGTGGAAGAACAAGTTGTCTTCACAACAAGTGGAATTAATATACAGAGAGACTCAACAAGTATCTCATCATTTATATTCTAATGATCAATGGTAAGGTATGGACAAGATAAATAAAAGACGCAGCTAAGATGTAAGTAATGAATACCCAATTAATTTCAATTAAATTATTCACTTATGAGTATTATTCCATCTGATAAAAATTAAGATTATGCAATATAGGCTGATTGCTGGTAGTATATTCAGCTATTTTTACAATCACATCCTTACAAATTTTCCATCTCGTCAATTAAGACTTGCTTATCTAAAAGTTTATTTATCGCAAGTAGGTGAAGGCACATCTATACAAATGAAATGTCGTTTTCTTAATGGTAGAAAAGTATATTTAGGCGATCGCAATGTCGTCAATTTTGGTTGTTTATTTGATGGTCGTCACTACCAAATTAAAACAGGTACAGATGTTTCCATTGGACCAGAAGCTACTATTCTGACATTAGGTCACGATCCTCAATCACCAGAATTTGCGGATAAAGGAGGAGATGTAATTATAGAGGATAAGGTTTGGATAGCTTATCGAGCAATTATTTTACCAGGTGTGAAGATTGGTGAAGGTGCTGTTGTGGGTGCTGGTGCAGTAGTGACAAAAGATATAGAACCCTATACTATTGTTGCTGGTAATCCTGCTAGATTTGTAAAGAAGCGGAATGTTGATTTAAAATACTCCCTTAATTATCAACCTTGGCTAATTTGAGGAACACCATTGTGATAATAAGTTTGTTTACTAGAACTGAAAATATATGGGAAAAAAGTAATTTATAAATTAACTGAATTGAAAAAATTTATATTAATTGATCACTTATTATGTGGATATGTAGTCAACTAGGTGCTCGTGAGCATTATGCAATACCCAGAGCAATACATAAAAATCAACGCTTAGATTATTTGATTACAGATGTCTGGATACAGCCTCAATCTCCTATTACAAAATTACCAAGTCAAACATTCAGAAAACTATCTGATAGATTTCATGATGACCTAAATACAGCCAATATCATTGATTTTACTACCTCATTAATTAATTTTGAAATTAGCCAAAGATTACAACCAAGAAACCAATGGGAAACCATCATCAATCGCAATCTTTGGTTTCAAAGGAAGGTATTGCAAAAACTACGCGAAATTACACCGAAGTTAAACACCCAACCTGTATTATTTAGTTATAGTTATACAGCATTAGATTTATTAAAATATGCTAAATCTCAAGGGTGGTTCACGATTTTAGGTCAAATAGATCCAGGCTTAATTGAAGAAAAAATAGTTATAGAAGAGCAAAATAAATATCCTCACAATACATCCATTTGGCAACCTGCACCATCTAAATACTGGTCTAATTGGCAGGAAGAATGCAGTTTAGCAGATAAGATTATAGTCAACTCAACATGGTCTAGTAAAGCCTTACAGCAAGTTGGTATTTCTGCTGAAAAGATTAATATTGTTCCTTTGGCTTATGAATTTCCTAAATCTGCACAAACTTTCAAACGGATCTATCCTCAATCATTTTGTAGTGATCGCCCCTTGCGAGTTTTATTTTTAGGTCAAGTAGTTATTCGTAAAGGAATAATGGCATTATTGTCCGCAGCAAAACTACTAAAAAATGAACCAATTGAATTTTGGATAGTTGGTTCTCTTGGGATAAAGATACCAGAACCTATACAAACACTCAATCAAGTACGTTGGTTTGGTGCTGTACCTCGTAGTGCGACAGACAAATTTTATCAAGCAGCAGATATTTTTCTTTTTCCCACTTTTTCAGATGGTTTTGGACTAACTCAATTAGAAGCACAAGCTTGGAAATTGCCAATTATTGCATCTCGATTTTGTGGTGAAGTAGTGAAAGAGGAACTTAATGGTCTAATATTGCCAAAACTAACGCCAGAAGTAATAGCCGAAGCTCTGATTTTTTGTCTAAATCATCCTCATAAGTTACAAACCTTTGCTGACAATTCGATACAGCCTTCTGAATATAACTTATTTCAACTTCAGCAGCACTTACAAAGAGTAGCCTATGCAGTTATTTGAATACCCAGAGTTAGCTATTACCCAGATTGCCTTGCTCTTGATCAGCGTTAGATGGTTGTTTAAGCGTAACGACGAAATTCCTTTACTAGTTAGCACATTTATTTTTTACGTTACATCTTATCGCTATTGGGTAATAAACACTGGACTTAACAACTGGGTAAACGTGGCAGGTGTTATTACCTCAGAAGAAGCCAACAAAGCACTTGCTTGTGTTGTTTTAGGTGAAATTTGTTTGCTAGTAACCTATATGCTTTTTCAGAAGCAAAAAATACCTCTTGCTGTAATATCTGAAAGTGATCGCTTGTTATTGAGATGGTTAAGACCAAAAGCTATCTTTCTAGGCTTTTTGTGTTTACCATTAGTTATTTTTGCTCGTTCCAATGTTTTGAATCAAGTTCGCGGAGGGAAATCACTAGCTTTTGAAGTAAGTGGATACCTGTACTTATTTCCTATGGTGCTCGTAGGAATTGCTGTACTAATAATTGTGCTATGGAAATTTGCAGGACTGACTAATTTTTGGACAAAAACAGGAGCAATATTAATTTTGCTGGGAGTAGTCAATCTCACATTTCGACCTTCTAGTCGTTTTCAATTCTTGGGTTGGATGACAGCTAGTGGAATTATTTTAGTATCTTCCTATAAACCCAAAAAACGCTTGATGATGCTATTTATTACCAGTGTTGTTGGTCTTGGCTTATTTGCAATAGCAGGTACAATGCGTAATACCCAGATTGCAAATGAATCTATCAATCAACAAGCATTAGTGCGTGCAAGTGGTGCGGAGGATGCCAATATGCTGGATGGTTTTGTAATTTTACAAAAAGTGTATCCCCAAGAGTTAGATTTCCGTTGGGGAATGGTGCATCTGGAAGTATTGCTAAGACCAATTCCCAGAAGTTTGTGGCCTGACAAACCAGTAGGCGGACTTTATTCGTTTTATTTAGGTTTAAGCGATGCCGATAAAGGCACAACTCTGGGATTTTCTCCTACTTTATTTGGTTCTTTCTATGCTGAAGCTGGTATTTTAGGTATTGTTATACTATCCATAATTTATGGGTCAGTACTTGCTAAAATTATAACTTATAGTACTAAAATCAGAGCTTTTGCTGGTGTATTAGTACGTGCAATCGTCTGTGCTGCTTTAATACCTTTGTTACGTGGTGGTGACTTAGCAGGGATTTATGCTTGGTTTGGTATGGCATTTTGGCCATGCTTCTTACTACTGTGGCTAAAAAGAGTAGAGTTAAAATTACAATTTGCATCACCATCTGCTAATAATAAATATCATCATGTTCCATGATGTGTCGGGAAAATATACTGCTCAGAAGAATATTTAAAGCAATTTAGAGGTTTATTAGGTGCAATAACCGATTAAACTTTAAGTTTTAGAACTACCTTCTCAAGTTGGTGTACCTCATACCTCATGTAATGATAAAGTCTGATTTTATACTTGTATAGTTGCTATATGCACATAGTTGTTTTATTCTACAATATTGGTGGTTATCATGCAGCTCGCTTACGTGCTGCATATCAAGTGTGTCAAGAAAAAGGTTGGCAGTTAACAGCAATTCAAGTAACAGACAACACTAAAGAACATCCGTGGGGAAGTATAGAAAATGAAATTACCTTCTCCATTCACACATTATTACCTATTGATACTACTGATTATTCAATAGATCGTAGCTTTTCATCTCCTCTTGCAGCTTCTTTAATTACTGGCTATCTTGAAAAGATTAAACCAAATGTTGTAGTTATTCCGGGTTGGGGTTTTCCTATATCTCGTTCTGCACTTTTTTGGTGTAAGCGCAATCATATTCCAGCTATCTTAATGAGCGAAAGTAAATGGGATGATGAAAAGAGATTTTGGTGGAAAGAGCAGTTGAAATCTTGGCTTTATGTCCGCAAGTATGATGCTGCTATTGTCGGTGGTAAGCTCCATCATGATTATCTAATTAAGTTGGGTTTTCCTGCTGAAAAAATCTTTTTTGGTTATGATGTAGTTGACAATGATTATTTTACTAAGGGTGCTGATGCTGCTAGACAAAATCCTACTGCTACAAGAGAGTATCAACCTAAAATTCCTGCAAAACCTTATTTCCTAGTAGTGACTCGACTCATTAAACGTAAAAATGTGTTAAATCTTGTAAAAGCTTTTTCTGTTTATCGTCAGCAAGTTAAGGAAAACGAAGCTTGGGATTTAGTAATATGTGGTAGTGGCGAAGAAGAGGAAACTATTTGTAATCTGATTGTAGCAAAAGGATTGAATCATTGCGTACACTTACCTGGTTTTGTCACTTACCAAGAAGTAGTATATTGGTATGGTTTAGCTGCTGCTTTTATTCATCCTGCCTTGCAAGAACAATGGGGTTTAGTTGTTAATGAAGCTTGTGCTGCGAGATTACCTGTGTTGGTTTCTAGAAAATGTGGATCTTTTAGTGATTTAGTAGTTGAAGAAAAAAATGGTTTTGGTTTTGATCCTCATAATATTAAACAAATTGCTCAATTAATGATCCAATTAAGTTCTATAGGCATTGATTTACATGGCATGGGAAAATTTTCTTTTGACCATATTCAAAAATATTCTCCCCAAGTTTTTGCTGAGTCATTCTATAATTCTGTGAAATCAGTGACAAGTAACTGAATGAAACTAACTGATTTAAAATTTTTAGAATAAATAGAAAATCCTATATTTATGAATTTGTTACCTATTCCCTGTATGATATTCTCTTTGCCAGATATCAAAGTGATCTTGTACGACTCCCATTAAGTTAAATTTTTGATAATCACAATTAATTGATAAACTCAAGCAATTTACTAATTACTCAAAAGGAATACAAATGAACACAAAAAGTATTTATACTGATGGGCAATATATTAAGGATAATCCAAATTGGCACATGGAAGATTCTTCATGGAAACTATTGAAGATAATTGATTGCATTCAAAAACATCAACTCGAGTTTAAAACTGTAGCTGAAGTAGGATGTGGAGCAGGTGAAATATTAAATCAATTATCAATAAAAATGCCTGACAAAATTTTTAAAGGCTATGAAATATCACCACAAGCTTTTAGTTTATGCGAAGAAAAATCTAAAAATAATTTGTCTTTCAGTTTAAGTGATATTCTTCAAAAGAATGAATATTTTGATATACTTTTATGTATTGATGTTTTTGAACATATAGAAAATTATATTTATTTCTTGAAGAAACTGAAAAACAAGGCAAAATATCACTTATTTCATATTCCCTTGGACATTTCTATTTCTTCCGTTTTGCGAGTATCTCCCATCTTATTTGCCAGAAGTAAAGTAGGACATATTCATTCTTTTACTAAAGAAACAGGCTTAGCTGTACTCCAAGATTCTGGATATGAGATAGTTGATTATTTTTATACAGCAGGTGCAGTTGAGTTAAATCCAAAATCATGGAAAACTATGTTAGCAAAAATTCCTCGACAAATAATTTATACCATAAATCCTGATTTTGCTGTTCGCTTGATGGGTGGATATTCATTAATGGTTTTAACTAAATAGTAACTACAATAACTGTAAAGGAGATTTGAAGATAGTCTTGTAAATATCTATAGACATTTTCGTAACTTCATTATGAATGTTTTAATAGTCACCCCGTATATAAGCTCTACTTACGGAGGTATTTCTAAAGTCATAACTGAGATTGTTCAACAAATTACTGATACTGGTATTTTTATTGATATAATCACAACTAATGCAGATGATTTGCATAAACTAAATGTTACTCTCAATACCTGGATATATCAAGAAAATTACAGAATACAATATTTTTCATGCTGGAATCGCAATGATCTGATTATTAGTTTTTCCATGCTTAAATGGCTGTATAGTCACATTAAAAACTATGATATCGTCCACATCCACACTATTTTTTCTCCTTTAATATCCATAAGTAATTGGATTTGTCAATCAGTAAAAATACCTTATATCATAACTCCTCATGGAATGTTAGAGCCTTGGGCTTTAACCTACAAATCTTGGAAAAAAAGACTTTATTTTAAGTTGATTGAAAAACCATCTTTAGAAAATTGTAATGCTATTCAAGCGCTTGCCTCTTCTGAAGAAGAAAATATTAAGCTTTTAGGTATAAAATCTCCCATATTTACTGTTACTAATGGTGTTGATCGTCAAGAATTTGAAAATTTACCAAAGCCTGATTTATTCTACCAACAATTTCCTGTTACAAAGAATAAAACTTTAATTTTATTTTTGGGACGTATTGATCCAAAAAAGGGATTAGATTTACTTGCTCCCGCTTTTGCCAAAGTTTATCATAAATTTTCCCAGACTCATCTAATAGTAGCTGGACCAGATAGTATAGGTTTTCTTCCCACAGTGAAAAGCTACTTTACAAAAGCAGGTTGTTTAGAAGCTGTAACTTTTACAGGAATGATAACTGGAGAATTAAAACTTTCTGCTTTGGCAGCAGCTAATATATATGTTTCACCTTCTTATTCAGAAGGATTTAGTATGTCCGTATTAGAAGGAATGGCAACAGGACTAGCATCTGTAATCACCACTGGATGTAATTTTCCTGAAGCAGGCATAGCTAATGCAGCTAAAGTTGTTGATATCAATTCTGATGATATAGCTGATGCGTTAATTCAACTGCTACAGGATAGTAATGAAGCTAAAAATATGGGTGTTCGCGCTCGTCAATTCATACTAGAAAATTATACATGGGATCGTATTGCTTTAAAAATGGTTGCAGTTTATCAAGACATTACAAGTATCTGTATTCATAAAAATACACATTAAGTCAGTATAATTGATATAGCATTACATACACTCAAAGCTAATTTCAGTTGTTGCTATGAAAAAACTGAAAAAAGAATATTGGTTTTTTATGGGTCTCTTTATATCTATACTGGTTTGTTTAGGTGTTGTTCCTATCAAAATAGTGATCGCCTCTTATCAAGCACCCCATCCCCAAGTTATACTGACTCTTGGCGGTGGTCCTGAACGGGAAAAATTTACAGCTAAATTCTCCCAACACTATCCTAATTTAGATATTTGGGTTTCTAGTGGTGTTTTTCCCGCCCAAGCATTCGCAATTTTTCACAATTATGATATTGCCACAGATCGCATCCATCTTGATTATCAAGCAGTAGATACTGTCACGAATTTTACTACTCTCACTGAAGACTTGCAACAACAGCATATTAAACACATCTATTTAATCACATCAGATTTTCATATTCCAAGAGCAACAACTGTTGCCACTTTGGTTTTGGGTAGTCAGGGAATCATATTTACACCTGTAGCTCTTCCTACTCAACGATCTAAAGAATCTATGTTTCCTATTGTCAGAGATGTTGGACGCGCCCTATTATGGATAGTCTCAGGACGCACCGGAGCAAGTTTTCATAACCATTTCCGAAATACAACATCCGCTTCTTTATAAAAAGCTGATCAATTTCCCGGATGAAAATTACAAAAATACTTGCCAAGAGTAATGATGGTATGGATTTTTGGTAAACTTTTTTTTCTTGACTGTTTTTACTTCAACTCACCTTCCAAACACAATATTTTGCTTTGACAAGTAGCACGTTGGCTCATAAAATAGTACAGTTAAATATAACAGTGTAATATAGGCATATTGTTATAGTATACTTTACAGCTTTAATTTTTTCCTTTTATTTGATAGATCAACTCTTACATGATAAAAATTGAAACAGCAAAACAAGCTATAAAAACATAAACTACGTATACCATGATTTTAAATTTATTACAATACAATTCAGATACTAAAATTTGACTCGAATAATTAGAAATTGCTTTACTCTGTTATTTCTGATATTTGTCAAAGGGACTAAAAAATAATATACACAAATTTTCGGAAAATATAGACTTTTATGAGTAACCAAAATCCCCCTCAAATTACCAAGGCTGATGAAAATGGTAAATTTATTACTCCAGAAATAATACCAGTCCAGTCTCAGACCATACCATATCTAGAGGTTGAAGAAGATGAAGGTTCTTTAAAAGACCTTTTAAATATCATCAGACGTAGGGCATTAGTGATTTTCGGAGTAGTTGCGGTGGGAATGGCTTATGTTACATACTCAACAATAAATTCAAAGACAGTATATCAGGGCAGTTTTAAACTATTAGTTGAACCTGTCAGTAGTGACAATAACTTGGGACAAATTCCTTTACCAGAATCTTCTTTCTCAAAATCTCAATTAGACTACCCTAGTCAAATTCAAGTTCTCAAGAGTGAAGAATTGGTCAAAGACATTTTACCTGATTTACAACCTTCTTACCCAGAAATAACTTACCAATCATTGATGAAGAATTTGAGCATCCGAAGGTTAGGTTCAACAAAAGTTATAGAAATTAATTATCAAAACCAAGATCGGCAAAAAATTGATTTAGTGTTGAATACACTGTCTAAATTTTATTTAGAATATAGCTTAGACAAGCGTAAGACAAAATTAAATCAAGGGTTAGAGTTTGTAGAAAAACAACTACCAGCGATTAAAAATCGAGTAACTCTACTACAACAACAATTACAAATATTTAGACAAAGATATGATTTCCTTGATCCAGAAAACCAATCTAGTGCTGTGGCGGAACAGTTACAACAGTTAGAGCAAGAACGATTAACGATAAATCAACAGCTAGCTACAGCTAAAGCAAATTACGTTAGCCTATCAACACCAGAGGGACAAAAAGCCACTCTCAATGATGCTTCTATTTATAGTCAATTAGTTTCTCAACTAAGACAATTAGAATCCCAGTTATCAGCAGAGTTAGTTCGTTTTCAGCCAGATAGTCCATCCATTGCCATTTTGGAAGAAAAAAGACAAAATCTTTTACCTTTAATAGAAGATGAACAAAAGCGGTATATAGGGCTAAAGTTAGCTGAAGCAGTTACTATGATTCAGATGCTAGAAGTCAAAAGCCAAGAATTAGCTAGAGTAGAACAACAAACAAGGCAAAAATTTCAGCAACTACCCATATTAGCTAGACAATATAGTGAAATTCAGCGTAACTTACAACTTGCCAATGAAAGTTATAATCGTTTCTTGGCTACCCGTGAAACCCTTGTAATTCAAGTAGCACAGACAGAATTGCCTTGGGAATTAATCCAAGCCCCAACCAGAAGAGAATTGCCTGTATTACCAAACGTACCCCGCAATTTACTATTGGGATTCTTCAGTAGTTTGGCGGTGGGTATAGGCATTGGTTTCTTGTTAGAAAAACTAGATAATACATATCATGATGTTGCTAGTCTCAAAGAGAAAATTAAATTACCTTTTTTAGGAACTCTTCCTACAGACAAGAGTATTACAGGTTATCAATCTTCACCAGTAAATCTGATCGCAGCAGAATCTGAATCTCGCAAAAAGCCTAGGAAAAATAATTTTTTATCCAATATTTTTAGTCGTCCTCTCAGCAATACAGGCAGGAATTATTATGGACAAGGCTTATTTTGGGAATCTTTACAGGTTTTATATGCAAATATTCAACTTCTCAATTCAGATCAACCAATTCGTTCTCTAACAATTTCTTCCACCATGCCAGGAGATGGAAAAACTACAGTATCATTCCACTTGGCCCAGATAGCAGCAGCATTAGGAAAACGAGTTTTATTAGTAGATGGAGACTTACGTCGCCCTCAGGTTCATAATCTCTCAGGATTAAATAATTTCTTAGGATTGAGTAATGTGCTGACTTCTAATATGCCTGTAGAGCAAGTGATTCAGGAAATCCCTAATATGACTTCTTTGTCAGTGATTACTGCTGGTTCTGCCCCTCCTGATCCAGCTAGATTACTTTCTTCCGATAAAATGAAGCAATTAATGGAATACTTGAATGGTCATTTTGATTTGGTAATTTATGATGCTCCACCAATGTTTGGACTCGTTGATGCTCGTCTATTAGCTCCCCAAACAGATGGTATGTTATTGGTAGTCAGAATAGATAAAACTGATAAGTCGGCTCTGATGCAGCTTCAAGATAGTTTAAGAAGTTCCCCTATCAATGTTTTAGGTGTAGTTGCTAATGGAGATAAGCAAAAATTGACTAGTTATAATTACTACTACAGTGCTGGTAGAGAAGCTCGCCAACTTAATGGCTGATTATTGAAATCAGACATTTCACTCTTTTTCTTGTTTCATTTATTGGGTTGGGTAGTCCTGCAAAATTAGTTTTGTGCTGGGGAAAGATAATAAAAAATAAGTAAGAGTCAACAGTTTGTTATCAATTTTAAGTTAATGCTAAGATTGTGTGTACCTTGCTTTTTTATAGCCTCTTATGCTTAAGCTAAGCTTGACAAAACGCGCAAATATAAAATTTTCAACCATCAGTTCTACTATTTCTATCTATCAGAACAATAAATCTGGGGATCGCTTGCAGTATCGTTCACAATTTGTTACAAAAGTACAAAGAACTTCTAGAGATCCAGAATCTAATGTTAGGCGGACTTACTGGTTTAACAGATCCCAAAGGTACAGACTGGGGAGAGCAGATGCTCAACAAAGTTGCAAGCCAAACGATTCGCCACTTGTTCACTCAAAGCGAGTCGGTAGAAGTCTTTGTACGCTGCTACCCCTCCAGCAAACTATTGCAAGGTAGCATAGATAGCTTTAGTATGAGCGGTCGCGGCTTGTTAATCCGTAAAGACTTCGCAGTTGAGAAAATGTCATTTGAAACTGATGCAGTAGCTATTGACTTTAGTTCAGTTTTAAGTGGAAAACTCAAGCTTAAACAACCTACTCAAGCAGTCGCTCAAGTGGTATTAACAGAAGAAGGTATCAACCGGGCTTTTACAGCTGAATTAGTCCGAAAACGCTTGCTTAACCTTTCAGATCCAAAGTTAACAGAGATATCTGGTGGACAGCCAGTTTCTTTTACAGATGTGAAAATCCAGTTATTACAGGGAAATCACCTCCATCTCGTGGCTCAGGCTGATATAGGTAGTGGAGATGTTGTACCCTTGAAAATGACTTTAAGTGTAGGTATTGAAAGACGACGACGGGTTTCTTTTAAAAACCCAAAAATAGAAATAGAAGAAATACCAGAAGCACAACAAAAGGTTTCTCAAGCTTTGAGTATAGCTCTGGTAGAAATTTTAGATAATATGGTTGATTTAGATCGTTTTGACCTCGACGGCGTAAAAATGCGACTTAATCGTTTAGAAACAGAAGGTAATAAACTAATTTTTAGCGGCTATGCAGAAATAGAAAGAATTCCTCGTAGTGGTTAACACACTAAATCAATCAAATGAATACCGCCTAGTCATCGCTAGGCGGTTGGTGTAATTAGGTTTGTTAAAAAAGTGTTTTCAAGAGAAGAGATGATCCCTATTATATTAGGAGATAGGTTAAAGTTTGAGACAGTTGGTAACTTTCACTTTCCATAACTGGAAATCTTCTGTGTGAAACAAAATCATACCTTGAATCAACAAAACCTTAATTTTTTCCTGTCCTTCCCACACCTATATATTGAAATCCAGCTTTTACCATTTCTGTAGGATCTAGGAAGTTACGACCATCAATTATCACAGGATGGTTCATTAATTTAGCCATTTTGGCATAGTCTAAGTTTTTGAACTGCTGCCAGTCTGTAACAAGTACCAAAGCATCACAACTATCAGCTAATCTTTCTGCATCTGTTTCTACCAATACACCAGAGAGACCATGACGCATACCAGTTTGGGAAATGATGGGATCGTAAGCTTTAACCTTAGCTCCCAACCTATTCAGTTGTTCAATTAAATTGAGAGCAGGAGCATCACGTAAATCATCTGTATCTGGTTTAAAAGTTAAACCTAACAGTCCTACTGTCTTACCTTTAAGTATTTTTAAGGCTTGTTGTAGCTTCTCTAAAGCTATTAAACGTTGACGCTCATTCACACTGACAGCAGATTTCAGTAGTTGGGCTTCGTAACCATAATCATCAGCAGTATGAATTAGAGCTGATACATCTTTGGGAAAACAAGAGCCACCCCAACCAATACCAGCTTGTAAGAATTTGTTACCTATACGAGAATCTAAGCCAATACCTTTGGCAACTTGGTTAACATCTGCCCCTACGCGATCGCAAATATTGGCAACTTCATTAATAAAACTAATTTTAGTAGCTAAAAAAGCATTGGCCGCATATTTGATCATTTCTGCTGAACTCAGGTCTGTTACCAACACTGGTACAGGTGGTAAAGACTGATTATCTGCAAGCTTACGTTCTACAATGGGAGCATAGAGTTCTTTCATCATGCCAATAGCTTGTTCACTATTGCCGCCTAAGACAATTCGGTCTGGATTAAAGGTGTCATAAATTGCTGAACCTTCTCGCAAAAATTCCGGATTGCTGACTACATCAAACTGAGTTGCAATTTCGGAAGCTTTTTCACCGGATGATTGTTGACGTTCTGCATGACCATCTAAAACTATCATCCTTACCCAGTCACCAGAACCAATGGGAACAGTAGATTTATTCACAATTACTTTGTAACCACCATTCAGATTTGCTCCAATCCCACGAGCTACTGCTTCTACATAACGAGTATCACTTTCACCATTGGGTAAGGGAGGTGTTCCCACTGCGATAAACAAAATTTCTCCGTGAGCTACTCCCGCTGCTAAATCTGAAGAAAAATGAATCTTACCAGCGTTAATGGAAGATTGCATAATTTCTGAAAGTCCAGGCTCAAAAATAGGTGACTGCCCAGATTTCATCAGTTTTACTTTTTCTTCGTTGTTATCTATACAGATCACATCATGTCCACTGTGTGCCAGGCAAACACCTGTTACTAGCCCTACGTAACCAGTACCAATTACACAAACGCGCATTCTCAAGTCTCCTGTTCTATTTGCAACATTAACTCAGACATTAATAATTAGTCATTAATAAGTTTTTAATCAATGACTAGTTGTGAGTTATCAAAAACTTTTTATTTAACTTTTTGTTACTTTCACCCGTTCACGGAAATCATCTACTGTCAGTTTTAACCCTTCTGGCAGAGAAATGGTAGGTTGCCAATTTAACAAGGTTTTTGCTTTGCTAATATCAGGGCGACGACGACGGGGATCATCTGCTGGTAAGGGTTGAAAATTGATTTCTGCACTGGGATTGATCAAATTTTGCACCGCTTGTGCTAATTCAAGGATAGTATATTCATCAGGATTTCCAAGATTTACAGGCCCGATATATTCACCATTCATCAGTTTGATCAAGCCATCAACTAAGTCGGAAACATAGCAAAAACTACGAGTTTGCTTACCTTCTCCATATACAGTCAGAGGAATACCCTGCAATGCTTGTACGACAAAGTTACTAACCACTCGACCGTCATTTTCTAGCATTCTTGGCCCATAGGTGTTGAAGATTCTGGCTACACGAATATCAACTTTATTCTCTCGATAATAGTCAAAAGCTAGTGTTTCTGCTACTCTTTTACCTTCGTCATAGCAAGAACGGATACCAATAGGATTGACATTACCTCGATAATCTTCCGTTTGTGGATGTATTTCTGGATCTCCATAGACTTCGCTGGTAGAAGCTAGTAGAAATCTGGCTTGTACTCGTTTAGCTAGACCTAACATATTCATTGTTCCCATTACGTTAGTTTTAACAGTTTTAATGGGATTGTATTGATAATGTACAGGAGATGCAGGACACGCTAAATGATATATTTGATCAACCTCTAACCGAATCGGTTCAGTTATGTCATGACGAATAATTTCAAAACTAGGGTGATTTAGCCATTTGTAGAGATTTTGCTTACGTCCAGTATAAAAGTTATCAAGACAGATAACTTCGTTTCCTTCCTCCATTAATCTGTCTGTTAGATGGGAGCCGATAAAACCCGCACCACCAGTCACCAAGATTCTCATATTTTTCCAGTTTTTTACAGATATTTTTACAGCGTGTAATCCTTAATTTCGGATAATTTAGCTTAGGTACAAAATATATTGTTGGGCAATAACACTTAATTTTTTACCCAAATATACCAAGTATCTTGCTGGCAAAGTTTATCAAGGTCAGAGATTATCTTCCAATAGTTGAATCCAATTTGGGTTACATTTAATCAAATCTTTAATAAAGTCCTAACTTTTTTACAAAAGGTCACAGTATTTATTTATACCACAAACTTGGTTATTGGATCAAGTTTGTTGTTTAAAAAACATTTTTTAGAGAAGACGGATTTTTGAGGGGATATTTTTTCTCCCATAATCAAAATTCGAGTTTGCAGAAAAAGTGTTTCTATGAGGTTTTCAAATACTGATCGTCGAATATATTGCATTTGCTCAATTCCAAATGGCATCAAACCCTTTCTTTACAGTGTTTTCACATTTATTCAGCCAGCCCCAATCTAACAGGTAAGTTGCCCAAACAATTCGTTAGCAACATTACTAATAGCTAGTTTTCCTGGGGTGATTAAATGAGATTCAAAAGATAACATTATCAAATCATAAAATCTATAATCTTGTGCAATAGCTTAAATAAGAATAATATGTATTAATATGAGAATTTTTGTAAAAATGGTCAGTATTTCCGAAGTAAAGCTTTTAGCTAAGGATGTATTTGGCTTAAAATAAAACGTAACCTATCATAATCATCTTTAAGTAAAATACTAAGATGTCTACCAGCTTTAATTAACCATTCTCTATCGGCTTGACGTAACTGGTAAACTTCACGAATTGCAGAAGCAACCAAAGATTCTATAGGCACACTATTGGTTATTAATAAAGTTCTTAAAAAATCGAGTTTGTCAGTAAACTGAATAATTGCTTCTGGTTGACAGAGATATACAGCTTGATGAATTTGGGGTGGACGTGGTGGTAAATATTGGTAGATACTTTGGTTATTATTAACACCTTGAAATGACTGCTCAAAGCCAACAATCACTGACCGAAATTCAGTTTTCAGCATGGCAAATATTTGAGGCTGCTCCTCCCGCAAAGTTTGTAATGATAAACCCAAGGCTCTCGCTCTATGTACGGAGTCTATAGGCATTGTTGTGGCATTGCATACCACACCATAAATAATATTGCCCGATTCTTCATCTGTAGCACAAACCCAGCTACCAAAAGGTGGCATGGATGGAAAACTCAAGTCTTCCGGTTCGAGACACTGTGCCAAAAATTCTGTAGTCGCTGTTTCTATTACCTCCCCAATATGAAGAGGGTTGCGATCGCCAGTAGCAAACTGTGGTAGAGGTAAACGCATATTTCCCAGTTATCAGTTATCAGTTATCAGTTATCAGTTATCAGTTACCAGTTATCAGTTATCAGTTATCAGTTGTCGCTATTCACTGTTCACTGTTCACTGTTAACCAATCACTTTTTCAGCATCCCCTACTTATGACTTACGACTAATGACTAATAATAGATAGCTGATAGCTGATAGCTGATTAACTATTTTCCTTTTTTTGTAGCTGTGGTGTCCACAAGTTCTAACTCTGGTAACCGGAAGGTAATAATTTTATCCCAATTACCACCTTCAAAAATTACAGCAACTTTACCGTCAGTTACTCGTTGTACAAGTCCTTCATAACGATAATAAGTATCTGCGGGATTTTTGACGCGAACGGTAGCTCCAGGCAGAATCATGTTTTTACCCTCAATTAATTTATTCTCTATTAATAGCTTAATATTATTTACTCCTCGCAGGCAAAACACCACAAACAGTTGCTTTTATTAATTCTGAGAGATGAAAAAGTAGTTTTGTAATTTTCTCCCTGTTCGCTGTTCCCTAGTCTCCACAGATAAATTTTTCAACAAACCCTACTTAATAGTATTTTTGACGCTGACGGAAATTGGCCACAGATTCAACTATACCCAAACCAATAAAATTAGTAAGCATCGCAGAACGTCCATAACTCACCCAAGGTAAGGGAATTCCCGCGACAGGAGCTAAACCGACTGTCATACACACATTCACAATGAGTTGAAAAATTATCATTGATAAAACACCAATAGCCAATAACGAACCAAAATTATCTTTAGCTGTTTGAGCTATGTGTAAGATCCGAAAACAAATCAAGCAAAACGCAAAAAGTAGAACAAAACAGCCAACGAAACCTAACTCTTCACCCACTGCGGAAAAAATAAAATCTGTGTGTTGTTCAGGGACAAAATTTAATTGAGTCATTGGCCCCTTAAATAAACCCCATCCCCAAATTTGTCCACCACCAATGGCAATACGAGACTGAATTAAGTGATAGCCAGCACCAAGAGCATCTTGTTCAGGATTCATGAACACACTAAGTCTATCCTTTTGATATTCCCGTAAAACATGATTCCAGGCAAAAATTCCCAATTCACCGCCTAGTATATTGACAATGAAAGCTCCCAAACCACTAATATTAAATTTACGCCAAGGTAAGGTTCGCCAACCAATAATACCCATTGCACCAGCCCAGAAGGATCCCAAAGGACTAAAAGTGAGTACTTTGAGTAACACAATCGGTTCAGATAAAGGCCAAGACACACTAAACAAAATAGCTGATATAACTGGGGAAATCATTAAAATCAACCAGCCAGGATTAGCATTTGCCCAATAAAGCATCCCGAAAACGATGGCAGCAAATACTAATGAAGTCGCTAAGTCCGGTTGTAAAAACACTAATCCCCAAGGAACAGCAGTAATAGCCAAAACCCGAAATACATTTTCTAAGCTAGAAGCAGTACGTTTGTGTAATAAAGCCGCCAAGGTAATAATTACGCCGATTTTGGCAAATTCTGAGGGTTGAACATGAAAACCAAAAATACCAATCCACCGCTGCGCCCCGTTAGCTGTTTTACCAGCAAACATAACCACTATTAAAGTTAAGTTAGTAAAAGCATAGGTAATCCAGTACCACTGAACCATATTTTCGTAGCGGATACGAGCTAAACATAGGGCAATAATTGAACCAATACCAGCCATTAACCAATGCCACCACCAGTCATGTGCTATCTGCGTAAGTTCTGTACTGAGGATCATTAATCCACCAAAAAAACTCACGGCTATAGGTAAAAAGAACAATAACCAATCTACTTGCTGCCAAGGTTTGAGCCAATATTGCCAGCGAATTTTTGGGAAGGAACGTTTTAACAACATTGTGTAAAAATCATTTTAATTGTTTATATTTGAGAGGGAACAGGGAACAGTAAACAGTAAACAGTAAACAGAGAACAGAGAACAGGGAACAGGGAACAGTGAATAGTTGTAACTGATAACTGATAACTGACAACTGATAACTGTACTTAAGTTAAAGCTGCAACTGAAACCTTAGCCGCAATGGATTGAGCGATCGCTTTTAATGCTTTGGCTGAGGCTGAATCTGGATCAGCAACTACAATCGGTGTACCAGTATCACCACCAATTCTGGTAGAAATTTCCAAAGGTACACAACCCAAAAGAGGAACTTCTAATTCAGCCGCTGTTTTTGAACCACCACCAGAACCAAAAATGTCATATTGTTTATCTGATTGATCTGGGGGGATAAAATAACTCATATTTTCGACAATCCCCAATACTGTTACGTTCATCTGTTCAAACATCCGCAAACCTTTACGAGAATCCAGTAATGCTACGTTTTGTGGTGTAGTAACAATTACCGCTCCTGCCATCGGTACGGCTTGAGTTAAAGTTAACTGGGCATCTCCAGTTCCTGGGGGCATATCTACAATTAAATAATCAAGTTCTCCCCATTCCACCTGATATAAGAATTGACGAATCACGCCATTAAGCATAGGACCGCGCCAAATAACTGGCTGATCACGGTCAATGAGAAAACCCATTGATACTAATTTGACACCATGATTAAAAGCAGGTTCAAGAATATCTCCCGTTTCTGAAGAGCGGACAGAAATATCTGCATCGGCTAAACCTAACATAGTTGGGTCATTGGGCCCATATATATCTGCATCAAGTAAACCAACTTTTGCTCCTGTTTGCGCTAAAGCAACAGCAATATTTACAGCTATCGTACTCTTGCCAACACCACCTTTACCACTAGACACAGCAATAATGTTTTTGACACCATTAATTCCTGTACGATCTGGTAAATCTTTTTGTTGGGGTGTTTCAGCTGTAACTTCTACGCTAATATCTGTTACACCAGGAAGTTTCTGAATTGCTTTTTTACAATCTTCAACAATAAATTCCCGTAAAGGACAGGCGGGAGTAGTCAAAACCAAGGTAAAGCTAACTTTGCCACCATCAATTTTGACGTTACGAATCATGTTCAGTTCTACCAGACTTTTACGTAGTTCTGGATCTTCGACTGGTCGCAAAACGTCTAGAACTGACTGAGAATTGAGGACATCATACATGGTTTATACCGTTGCCGCCTTTATCAAGCTTAATAAATTTTCATTTTCACCTACTTGCATCTTAACTTTGATGGGTCAGTTATCAGTTATCAGTTATCAGTTGTCAGTTATCAGTTGTCAGTTATCAGGTTATTAATATCTTCTTTTCTCCTTAAGGTTGTTCAAGCACATAAGATAGAACTTTTGTCAAGATCATGAATACGTAGGGGCAAATTTCCCGTGGTTGCAGAAAACTTACTGGGTGAAAATTAGGCAGGGTGCAGGGTGCAGGGTGCAGGGAGAAAAAATTGTCATTGTACTGACAGCAATTGGGTTCATTGATTTCTTGTGAGTCCTTCAAATCTTTACCAATACGGAATATCAAACCGCAGAGAACGCAGAGAACACGGAGGAATAGAGTTTTGGAAGATTTTTGCGTAAGTCCTGCCAATCAAATTAGAGTGATTTTACCGAGCGCAGAGCCATAGGCGATCGCCAAAATCAAACCGTCACATTTTCAGACTTTTGGGGATTGAAACAGCCCTGCTCTAACCTTGGTTTCCTAAAAATCAAAGCAACTGTCATCTAGAGATTTTTTACTTCCTGAGACTGCTTGTAAAGCCGCTTTTTCTACTGCTTCCACTAAAGAACGTGCTACTCGGTCTACATATGGACGTGATAAAGACCAAATCAGAGGAGATAACCAGCCTTTTAATGTCACCGAGTAGGATAAATAACTACCACAAACGGTTGATTCTATACTATATATAATACGTTCTTCAATTCCTGGAATTGCTAAGATACGGATACTAAGCATTTGTTTAGGGTTTACTCGTTCTACAAAAATACTGATAGGAATTGGCCAAAAGCAGGTGACAGCTTGGAAAATTAGTCCGGGTTTAGGTACTAAACCTAGTGGAACATTGGTACTTTTAAACAGAGGATTACAAGAAACATCTGTAAAGTCAACTATTTTGAGCCATAGCTCATCTACAGATGCAAAACTAATCTCGCGGTAAGTTCGCACCAAGGAAGCACAAAGCCGACGACGTTTACAAGAGATGAATTTCGATAACCAACTTGACACAGTCTTAGTCCTCCTGAATACAATCGGTTTCAGCATTAAGCTGTCAGCCAACATCATTGAATAAGTCAAATCCTATTTACGTATGATGACTGATACCGTAAATTTCTAGTTAGGGCTTGTTGAAAAAGTGATTGGTGACTGGTGACTGGTGACTGGTGATTAGTGACTGGGAATCTTAATTTAGTGAAATAATTAGGGCTTGTTGAATAAAACCAGAATTTTGAGACATCAAAGGTTTGAGATCATGGCCGCATAATCACTTGCGGTAGGGTTGGCTGAATAAATTATGAAAACATTGCACTTTGGTGGAAAATTTAAACTTACCAACTGTCTAAAACCTGATTGGGTGACAAAATATCTAAAGTTAAAGGGTATGGGGTGTAGGATAGGGTTGATTTTAGGGAATGACAAGAAATAAATTAACCCAATCGCTGTCACCATAATGACAATTAATTTTTTCTCCCCGCTCCCCGCACCCTGCTCCCTGCTCCCTACCTAGTCACCTGGTAAGGTCTAAAACTGTCATCTATTCCCTAGTTTCACATATCGCTTTTTTAGCAAACCCCACGTACATCTTGTACTCATTCTTCTTAACCTTTATTTTTATTGATGTAGTTATGTTGAGAAAAAACGCACTGATTTAATTGTCTAAGGTATGTTGTTAACAACAGACTAAACTCCACAAAAATTGCAAAGAAACTTAATGAATAGGTAACTCTAGACGTATTTGGTGGAAAATAACTTTAGTCAATCAACTTGGGATTGAAAATTTGCTGTTTTAGATTGGCCACACCAATCCAGGGACATAAGTTATGGATGATCAATCGTATCCACTTACAAGAGGTAAAGGATAAAGCTGAGAATCATCCAAAATCCAGAACTAAAATAAGTAAATTCAAGATACTGGTTGATATTGATAAATCAGAAATAGCTGTTTTGGCAAATTAAGCCAATTTTTTTGGTTTTATGGGTCAATTTTTGAGGATCAAGACTTTTGGCTTTCTGAAAAAACTTGTAGCTTTCTGCAAATTGTAAATTTAGGTTCGGGAATCTATGTTGACTAACTCGCAAACCCCCACTCTTGCATCAGAATCATCCAAATCACTTCCAGCCCCTGACGCTCAGGCTAGAGTTAGTCAGTTCATGCAAACCTTACAGGATCAAATCATCGAAGCTTTAGAGTCTTTGGATGGTAAGGGAAAATTCATAGAAGACAGCTGGAAACGTCCAGAAGGTGGTGGTGGGAGATCGCGTGTGTTGCGTGATGGCGCGATTTTTGAACAAGCAGGTGTAAATTTCTCGGAAGTGTGGGGTTCTCAACTTCCACCTTCCATTTTGGCCCAACGTCCAGAGGCCACTGGACATGGTTTTTATGCAACTGGTACATCCTTAGTTTTGCATCCTCGTAATCCTTATGTACCAACAGTTCATCTCAACTACCGCTACTTTGAAGCTGGCCCAGTCTGGTGGTTTGGTGGTGGTGCAGATTTAACACCATATTATCCCTTTGCTGAAGATGCAGCCCATTTTCATAGCACACTGAAACAGGCTTGTGATCAACATCATCCAGAATACTACCCTGTATTTAAACGCTGGTGTGATGAATATTTTTACCTGAAGCATCGTGGTGAAACTAGGGGTGTTGGCGGTCTATTTTTAGATTATCAAGATGGACAAGGTGCTATTTACCGCGGGCCAGATCCCAAAGGAGAAGCCGCAAATTATAGTAATCAAGTGGGAGCATTACCTGTCCGTACTTGGGAACAGTTATTTGCTTTAGTACAAGATTGTGGTCAAGCTTTTGTGCCTGCTTATGTACCCATTGTTGAAAAACGACATGGAATGGAATACGGCGATCGCCAACGAGATTTCCAGTTATATCGTCGGGGTAGGTATGTAGAATTTAACTTGGTTTATGACCGAGGAACAATTTTTGGTTTACAAACCAACGGACGTACGGAATCAATTCTCATGTCCTTACCTCCACTTGTACGTTGGGAATATTGCTATCAACCAGAACCAAATTCTCCCGAAGCAGAACTATATGATACCTTTTTGAAACCACAAGACTGGGTTAATTGGAAAAATAATCAGAGTGATCAGTGATTGAATTTGGATTCAAGCAAATTGTTTTCTAGCAAGAATAGATAAGGTTGACTGGAAGACGAAAAAATCAATGATGAGGGGTAGTAATTGAATTAACATCTACCCAAATCTACTCATATCCTCATTATAGATGATTGTATAATGAGATATGAGTAACGATTTGAAAGTGATTTCAACGCAGCTATTAAACCATAGTGGGAGCGTGAGAACCCCTACCTTTTCAGGAGGGGATAAAACAATCTAAATTCCTGGCGTGATTTTTTGTAAGTTCAACTACTAAATGCAGTCATTAAGTACAATAAGTCTTGGACAAGTACGACTTTTTTAGCAAACTCTTATTTGACTGATTCGCTCAATATATAGAGAACAGTAGTTTTGCAAAAAACATTACGGAGATTACAGTGAATATCGAGCAAGAAAGCTACACAAATCCAGAGGGTGACAATATAGTAATTGTCTTGAAACCAAAAGAGCGTTTAGACATCACCACAGCATGGCAGTTTCGCCTGAAATTGCAAGAGTGCATTTCTAAATTGAGTCACCACGTCATTGTCAATTTAGAACAGGTAGATTTCATTGATAGCTCTGGACTAACTTCCTTAGTGGCAGGAATGCGAGATGCTGATAAAGTTCAGGGTAGTTTTAGTATTTGCAATGTTCACCCAGAAGCCAAACTGGTATTTGAGGTGACAATGATGGATACAGTATTTGAAATATTTGACACTGAGCTAGAAGCAGTAAAAGCTATTTTTCCTAAATTTGTTTACGAAGACAGTCAGAGTAACGGGGTGGATATTCATCATAATTCTGACAATAACTCCTCTACTGAAAGTAAAACTCAGTCTAATCACGTTTTACATTCAGTTGCAGATGAATCTACCTCAGCCCCAAGCTGAATAACAGCACTCTTCGATGTGATGAGGTACACTAGTGGCAAGATACCCACCCGACAAGGGTTTCATGATGATAACTCGTACCTCTTATGAATGAAATCTGCTGTAAATATTGAGCTAGTGAACAAATTTGTAGGCCGATGTCTTATCTTTGTCAGGACTTACGCAAAAATCTGCCAAAACTCCATTTCTCTGTGTTCTCTGCGTTCTCTGCGGTTTGATATTCCGTGACTTGTGCGTAAGTCCTATTTGTTATAGCTTGGCAAACTAGCCCTTAAACGAGAAAATAATAATACGTCGCCCTTAATGATTTCTTTGTGAATAACGTCCGTACTGTTTCTGATACAAAAAAAACTTTCTATAGTCTCCACCTCCGCCCCATAAATACAATTTACCGTCGGGTAGTGGAAGAATTGATGGTAGAAATGCACCTATTGTCAGTTAATGCTGATTTTAGCTACAATTCCATTTATGCCTTAGGGGTTGTCACTACTTTTGACCGCTTCATGCAAGGCTACCAACCTGAACAGGATCTGACATCCATTTTTAACGCCTTATGTCAATCCATAGAGCAAAAACCAGAACTCTATCGTCAAGATGCAGCTAGACTGCAAGCTTTAGCTCAGAGTTTGCCTGTTCAGGATTTAATTGCTTGGATGAGTCAGACAAATCCGTTAGATCAAGATGCTGATTTGCAAGCTCAACTGCAAGCGATCGCTCAAAGTTCAGCACCGAATTCTGATCTTGACAGTCCTCACTTCAAATATAGTCGCTTGTTTGCCATTGGTCTATTTTCCCTTTTAGAAATAGCTGATGCGGAACTTGTTAAAGATGACAAGCTACGCAATGAAGCAATTAAAGCAATTACCGAGGGGTTGAATTTGTCGGTAGATAAATTAAGTAAGGACTTAGAATTATACCGCTCCAACCTAGATAAAATGGCACAAGCTCTCATAGTGATGGAAGATATGCTTTTAGCTGATCGGAAAAAACGTGAGCAGCGCCAACAGGAATCGAATTCTGCTGTTACACAGCCTGATAATAACGAATAGAAAATTCTCAGCATTGAGCTTTCTGCTTTCTGCTGATTTCTAGTTACAGGCAAACACATTTTAGTTCAGCTTTAATTTGATAAATCAGTAGTTTTGATTCCTAAATTCTGATTAAAGAATTTGAATTGCTCAGTTGTAATGTTTAATTCGTAATTCGTAAATCAGGATTTTTAGTTCTCAGTTACGAATTACGAGTTATCAATTACAGTTCTAATTCTTTAAACGTTAAGTATTTTGTAGATTATGTTGTTGATAATTGTAAGTGCAAAAGAACCCAAAATCGCACTCCAAATACCATAACGTAGACGAAAACCTTCTACTAACCAAGCTGCAATACTGAAGCAAGCTACAGCAATCATGAATGTAAAGATACCAGATAATAAGTCAAAGGTGGCCAGATTAGGTATCGTAAATACAACACTCAAAATAGGTCTAACTAATGCTGTAATAATTCCTAGAACTGCTGCGGAAAAAACTGCTTTACCTGGAGTATCTATTTCAACTCCTAGAGGTGGTATTTTGCTAATAATCCACAGACTAATAGACGTGACTATCCAAACAATTAACAGTGTCACAATATTCATGCCGCAACCTTTGCAAAGTAAATGGTGATAGGCGATAAATGACTTGGTTGATTTATTACAAAACTTTGTGTAGCTTAACCAATTATTTATAAATTAGCAGTTATTTTGTATCTGATAAGAAATTATTTTAAATGTTTTTAGGTTTATTACTCTTTTCTTGATATTAATAATTTTGAGATAAACTTAATATAATAAGGGATTTTTAAATACTAATAAAGTAATACTGATTACAAGTTATTAGGTTGTTGTAACGATCAGGAAAAGGGAGCAGTAAATAGGAGTTGCTGAATAAATGCAAAAACATTATAGGTAAAGAGTTTTAGGCAATTTGAAAGTGCAAAAGTGCAAGGATTGAGGGTAAAATAGCTAAAAACTTGTGCAGTAAACGCATTTAAATGTATTCAATAAAGACACAACAGGACACACCGCTAAAAGAATTTGAATTACCCTTTGGGGGAAAACTAGCAGCAGATAACCGATGGGTAATATTAGCTCAAATCATACCTTGATCAGAATTTGAAGGAGAATACGCAGAAAAATTTAAAAAAGACATAGGCGCACCAGCCAAAAAATTTAGAATGGCAATGGGCGCATTAATAATTAAAGAGAAATTAGGAATAAGTGATAGGGAAACAGTAGATCAGATTCGAGAAAATCCTTACCTACAATACTTCATAGGAATGACAGATTATAGTAACAAAGCACCATTTGACCCATCAATGATGGTACATTTTAGAGAAAGAATAGACATAAATTTAGTCAACAAATTGAATCAAGAAGTTGTTTTTGGACAACGAAAACTTATCTTAACCTCTGTCCGATTATGCCTTTTATGACCCTTTTTTTGCTGAAGGACTTTTTCAGCAACCCCTATTTAAGCAATATATAGGACTCCTATTTGATTTTTGAAAAAACTCCGTACATCTGAAGAGTTGAAAAATCGAAGGTAGTGTGTCGAATGAACCACTCAAACATCCACTTTGACAATCTTGGTCATACTTGTGCTGCCGCATGAGCATAGGTTGCTTTTTTGTCAATGCGTAACTCCTAGGTGATTATTTTTCAATCACCATGACACCATTATCTTCAAGTTTAACTTGATGAATTTTCCTGGAAAAATTTCTTGAGGATAGTAATACTACTTTCTCCATCAGCAGTAGTAGCAGTCATCATATACTGGAGCAAATTTTCTGAAAAAGGAACACGTAAATGGAAAGTACCATCGGGTTGGAGTTGAATTTGACTACCACCAATAGTTACTGTAGCACCTGGTTCTGTTGAACCATGAATAACTAACTCTGTATCCGCCACAAACCACAAGTCTCCGCTAGGACGACTAAAAATTCGGACTTTTCCAGAACGAGCTAGACACAACCAAGTATTATTTCTGGTAACATAGCCTATTTCTGCTAAATAATCCCGGTTGCTAGTGGGAATAGATATATAGCAATCACAGATGATTTCTTCACATTCATACTGCTGCACTAACTGAGGAGTTTCATAACTCAAATCCAGATCAGTCGCATCGTACAAACGCACCATTAACAAATTACCACCTTGATCTTTCCCTATTTCTTTGTGACTGGGAGAAACATACCAAGAAACATACGCCCATTTTGGAGTACGTGGTGTGAGAACAACATTACTTTTGCTATTATCCGCAATGGTTATTTCTGATATTTGAGTATAATTTAAACTACTAAATTCTTCTATATTGACTGTGTTCTCTAATCTTAGATCCTCCCTGACTGTGGAATGGGGAATATTTTGTGAAGCGATTGGTAAATTTACTGATAATTCCCTAGCTAAATCTGTATTGATATCAGTTTCATTTTCTAGCTCATTAAACACCTCATTAAACTCATTTGATAATTTAGATAGTAATTTTTGAGTTTTATCTTGTGTTTCTTCTTGATTTGATTCATCTGAGTTTTGCTTTTCTTCTTCAAAGGTAGATAAACCTAATAAATCAGCAAGAGATTTAACTGATTCAGAATTAGATTCATTAGTAGGTGGAAGAAGAGATTTTAAATCTTGATGATTGGATTCTATGTATTCCTGAGTAGATTGGCTAAATATATCCAGTAATTCTGATAATGGAATATTAGGATCTATATGATTTCTATCAACTATAACACCTATTTTCTCAAGTAATGATTTAGTTTCATCTCCTGATAAATTAGTATTTTCATTCAATAAGTCTGCTAGAGAAATCTCTGATTTCTGAGTGAGTAAATTTGGGTTACTGTTAATAATTTCTTGTAAAACATTAGTCGCTTCTTGATTTGATAACACATCAATATCGTCATTGAGTAAATCTGATAGTGAAGTATAAGAATCTTCCGCTACTATATTAGAGTTACCATTTAACCCGTTTACTAATTGAAGAGTATCCTGTTCAGTTGATGGAATATCTGTCTCTTCGTTTAGTAATTCAGACAGGGATCTATCTATATCTTCATCAGTTGGAATTTGTAGATAATTAGCTGGGATTTGAGTAATATTAGAAACTGATTGGTAAGAACTATTAACAACTGCTACAGGTGCTTCTGTATCCCATAAAACTTCAGCTACATCTAAATGAGATTGAGAAATATTTGTTTTTTCTACTTGATTTTGTTGAATAGCTGTTTTCGCTTCTGCTGGATTTTGTAAAACTTTATTTGTCTTAATCTGAGTTTTTCCATTCGTATCTCTTGTAGTTTCAATGGAGTTGGGTTGGGAAATATAAACCAGATGATCGTCAGTATTAATTACTGTTGAATTACCATTACTATGATCATCAGGGATTTGATTTTGATTTTTATCTATAGTCTTATGATCAGCATTAAAAGGATCAATAATCAAATTTTCTTCAGGTATTTCTGTGACTGCGGAGGTATTTGAGTTGATATAAGTTAGCCCTTGATCTTGGCTTTCTAGCAAGTCGTTGTTATGATTAGCTAATGTCTGTGTTTTCTTCAACCACCAAGCTAAAACGCAAGCAAAAACAATAATGGGTAATGAAGATAATGTAATCAAGAGGATGAGAGTTTTATCTTCAAAAGGACTGTTATTTACGAGATTGAAAAACGGTTGTTCACTCCCGGAATTGACTGTGTTGTCTGAATTTCTCGCTGTTAGGAGGGGTTGATTTGATGTATTTTGGCTAGTAAAATTCAAATTTTGCAGCTTTCTAGCCGCAATCATATCTCCTTCCATTGCTCTAGCTAATGTTATAACGTTCTCACCTTCTGAAGCTCGAGTATAATCTAAAAAACCCTCTACTGCTGGTCTTGGATTTTGCTTATAAACATAAACTAAAGGTTGGACAAAAGGATATCCGTATTGATTTGGTTTTAAACCATCTATCTCCAAAACTTTTACATCTGATAGTCTTGTTACCTGATTAGCTAGAGCATAACTAATACCTTCTTTACCCAATTCTTTAACAATTTGATTAACTTGATTATTTCCTACTTGAGTAACATTATTACCTGAAGCAAATTCCGCAGATTGAAAACTGGGATAGGTGCGGAATGTATTCCTAACATCACTATTTTCAGGATGATCAATAAATCTAATTTTGGCATATTCTCCCCCTAATTCTGACCAATTGGTAATTTCTCCTCTAAAAATTTGGGCGAATTGTTGACTGGTTAAACTACCTAAAAAAGGGTTATCTACACTAACTATAATTACTATTTTTTCTCTGTGTAAAATAACTTGTTCTAATCCTTGATCTTTTTCTTCTGGTGTAAGTTCTCTACCAATGGCTGCTATATCAATTTTCCCGTCTAACAGATTTTCTATTGCTATATCAGTGCCATTATTACTAAGTTCTATCTGTGTACCAGTAAGTTTGTTTTCAAATTTATTTTTAAGGCTTTGATTAATTATGAATAGGTTATTAGACCCATCAATTCTAATCTTAGTTTCATTCTCTAACGCTTGTGATAATATTAATTCAGAAGACTCGGATAGTGATTTTGCTAGTACAGGTGAAGAAGTAAATAGGCTAGTTAATAGTGGTGTGGTAGCTAATGCCAACGATAATGCCAGATTAAGAATTACACTATCATTTCTATGTTGTTTTTGCATAGGTAAGTTCCTTATCTCTTTTTAGGGTGAATTTAAGATGAAATAAATATACAATTAGGCTAGTTTTCTGGATATTTTTTCTAAAGGAGACGAGCTAATTATACATTGCTGCTATTATAATCCCCGGTAATTTTAGTAGCTTGATTACTTAACTGATGAGACTAACTTAACTGATGAGACTAAGGATAATTAAGCTAGTATAACAGCAATATTTATTACTGGTGGGTTTTTGTAATTATTTTCTTCTGTTGTTCAGATTTTACCAAAAAACTGTGTCTAAAGCCCTGTCTTTCTAGGACGGCTTTCTGAAGAACATACAGTACGTAACTTATCAAGCTTTTATATAAATATTATTTTCAGTATGATTAGTGGTAATTCTTATATATGTGTAAGAATCACCACATCCTCTCTCGCTACCTACTCTCTACTATCTTCATGAGTCAATATTTACAAGACTGACGCAGAAGTTTCGAAATCAGAAATAAACGAACCTAATTGCATTAACCCCCTGAAGGCAACTTTTTTCTCCCTGCACCTTGCACCCTGGTTTTACCTTCCTTATTACCCCGTCAAATTTACTAGTGGTGCTTCAGTCTAATACCGATAAAAATATCATAGACAAATTCCCAAAAGTCCTTTTTCTGTAATAAACCAGAAGTCTGTGGACTACCTTTTTCATCCAATAGTGGTTTCATTACATAATAAGCTGGTTGATAATTATACCAGGGAATCGAAGGCCACAAATGATGTATGAGATGATAGTTTTGTCCCAGAATGAGGATGTTCAAAAGTTTACCAGGATAAACGCGGGCATTTTGCCAGCGATTACGTTCTTGAAAGGGACGATGGGGTAAATAGTCAAAAAATAAACCCAAGGCAATTCCAACGATAAAAGCTGGAATGAACCAAAAATTGAGAATGTAGCCCAGGAAGTGATATTGGATGGAAAAATAAAAAATAGTAATTACAATCAGACGGCTAATGAACCACTCTAATAGCTCATATTTACGCCAAAGTTTGCGTTGAAAGAAAAATACTTCATGGTATAAAAACCTCACTGCTATTAACCACAAAGGGCCACCAGTGGAAACATAATGATCAGGGTCATCCTTGGGGTCATTAACATTACCATGATGCTGTAAGTGTACACGTGTAAACACTGGGAAAGCAAATGCTAATATTAAAGCACTACCGTGGCCCAACATAGCATTAATGATTGGATTACGATGGGCAGATTTATGACAAGCATCATGAATTATCGTTCCAGAACAGTGTAAACACAGAGTGTTGATAATAAAACATAACCAATCTGGCCATTGCCAAATCCAATAACCACAATTTGAGAATACCAACATTGTTACTACTACAAAAAATAGCAGTAGAGTGGGGTTAAAATCACCAGGAGGTGCTAACAGTTCTTTAGGTGGTATTGTCAGCGGCTTTTTTACCTCCGACGTGAGCATTCCTAACTCCTTGTTGATGAAACATTACAAATATAAGATAAATCTTAGTAAAAAGTAAACTTATGTAAAGTTTTGTATGAGAAGATTTAACCGCAATCTTGATGATGAGCTAATAAATGGAGTTATCATGCCAAATTAAGATGAATGCTTGAATTAAAAAGCTTTGACTGAAAATGGTTGCAGATTCAGATTAGTATACTATGTCAAATCTATACCGTGGTCACTGTACTACTACTGGCCGCAAACTATTGATATAGCAGTAACTGAAAAGGATCAGCAGCTTAATTTACTATTATTTCCCAGATAGATCCAAAAAATTCCGAAATCAGCCCATGACGCAATTAAGAGATTCTCTGCGCCGAACTAAAATTGTTGCTACCATTGGACCTGCTACTAGTAGTCCAGAAATGCTAAGAGCGATTATTGAAGCAGGTGCAACAACCTTGCGGTTAAACTTTTCCCACGGAACTCATGCTGACCATCAACGTAGTATCCGCTTAATTAGACAAACCGCATTTGAGTTAAATCGCCCAGTAGCAATTTTACAAGATTTACAAGGTCCAAAAATTCGTTTAGGACAATTTGAAAATGGTTTTATAAATTTAGCTAAGAGCGATCGCTTCACATTAACAAATCGTCCCGTGGTAGGAACTCAAGACATTAGCTGTATTACCTACGATTATTTAGCAGAAGAAGTACCTGTGGGTGCAAAAATTCTCCTTGATGATGGCCGGGTAGAAATGGTAGTTGAGGAAATTAACCGTAATAAAGGCGATTTACATTGTCGTGTAACAGTCGCAGGTAAACTTTCTAACAATAAAGGAGTTAATTTTCCGGGAGTTTACTTATCAATTAAAGCTATGACCGAAAAGGATCGTGAGGATCTCATTTTTGGTTTAGATCAAGGTGTAGATTGGGTAGCATTATCCTTTGTTCGTAATCCCCAAGATATTATAGAGATTAAAGAGTTAATTTCCAGCACTGGTAAAAACGTTCCTGTCGTTGCCAAAATTGAAAAACATGAGGCCATTGAACAGATGGAAGAAGTTCTATCTTTGTGTGATGGGGTAATGGTTGCTAGGGGTGACTTAGGAGTAGAACTACCAGCAGAGGATGTACCTGTACTACAAAAGCGGTTAATTTCTACAGCTAACAGATTGGGTATTCCCATTATTACTGCTACCCAGATGTTGGATAGTATGGTGAACAACCCCCGCCCCACCCGTGCAGAAGTGTCTGATGTTGCTAATGCAATTTTAGATGGTACAGATGCTGTAATGCTTTCTAATGAAACAGCAGTTGGTAACTACCCAGTAGAAGCAGTGGCTACTATGGCTAGAATTGCTGAACGTATTGAACAGGAAGAAATACAACATACTGCTACTAATGCACAAGATCATAAGAGTTCTATTCCCAATGCAATCAGTAAAGCAGTTGGACAAATTGCCAAAAGTTTAAGCGCAGCAGCAATCATGACTTTGACTCAAAGCGGAGCTACTGCTCGTAATGTATCTAAGTTTCGTCCAAAAACTCCAATTTTAGCGATTACACCCCATGTGAATGTAGCAAGACAGTTACAGATGGTTTGGGGTGTTAGACCATTGTTAGTTCTCGAATTACCTTCTACTGGACAGACTTTCCAGGCTGCTATTAATGTAGCACAGGAGAAAAACCTGGTAACAGAAGGTGATTTGGTGGTCATGACTGCTGGTACACTGCAAGGTGTCTCAGGTTCAACAGACTTAATTAAAGTTGAAGTAGTTACAGCGGTATTAGGCCAAGGTATTGGTTTAGGACAAGGTTGTATTAGTGGTCGTGCTAGAGTAGCTCATACAGGTATGGATGCAAGTAACTTTAACTCTGGAGATATCCTAGTTGCTTCTAGTACGGGTGTTGATTTTGTAGAAGCAATTCGCAAAGCGGGAGGAATTATTACAGAGGACGAAAGTCTCACCAGTCATGCTGCGGTAATAGGTTTACGTCTTGGTGTTCCTGTAATTGTTGGTGTGAAGGAAGCAACAAAGGTAATTAAGGATGGAGCAATTTTGACTTTAGATATGCAGCGAGGTTTAGTTTATTCTGGTGCTTTCGGAACACCTTAAATTGTAGATTTGAGGAATCAGGAGTCAGGAGTCAGGAGTCAGAATATTGGTTTGTAGTAAGAGTGAGCTTCAAGTATTGATTTTTCATCTATTCTCTAAAATAACTTGAACACTCTAATTCGTTCTTAATCCTGTATTCTGTATCCTGAATCCTTGTGTTTTTAGTGTTTAATGTATATTTGCTTTTTTAATTTGTTTATTCTGTAAATTTTACCCATTCATAAATATAATATAAAGATAGGAAATTTGACAGTCAGCGGATACTCAAGTTAGGATTTAGTTTGAATTATAGTGATCCGATTTGATTTATGTCCGCGTAGCGTGGCGTTAGCCATATTGTTCGTGAAGTCAGGGAACAGGGAACAGGGAAGAAGAATTTACGTATATACTGAGTTCTGTTCAAAAATCAAATAGGACTCCTATATATAATTTTATTAGCTTTTACTAACTTAAAATCTAATTCTGACAATTATCACAATGACCACAACGCCAATTTTCAGCCTCTTTTCCAAAGCCAAAAGCATCTAGTAAAAACCACCAACGACATTTTTTACTATACAAATATTTTCTCATCTGTTTAACACCTTGAGACTGTTGATTTAATAAATTTCTTGGCTTATTTAAAATCTGATAGTTAAAAGGATCAAGCCATTGTAGCTTTCCACTACTATGCAATAATGAAAGTGCCATTGCAACATCAGGAAATTGTTGAATTATAGATGTTAATTCTCCCCGTTCAGGTAACTTCTTCACTAACATCTGTGCTTTTTGTTGTTGTTTAAATATCTGTTGCTCAAAAAACTGCTGTCTTTGCTGATCTTGATTATCTAAAAATCCCGTTGGTTCGCTAATTAAAGTCAGCGCTGCTGCTGGTTTTCCATCTCTTCCTGCTCTCCCTATCTCCTGCAAATATTCTGATAATAAATGTGGTGCATGGAAATGTGTTACCCATCGTACATCTGGTTTATTAATTCCCATTCCAAATGCAGAGGTACAAACTACAAAAGGTACTTTTCCACTAAACCAACTTTCTTCAATTTCTCTTCTTATTGTTGCACCTAAACCTGCATGATAACTAACTGTATTATATCCTATTTCTGTCAACCATAATACTAACTCATCACTATCTTTTCTATTTCTTACATAAATCAGACCTGTTTGATTTTCATGTTTTTGGATAAATTTTAATAACTGTTTTTTTCTTCCTCTAGGAGTCCAAGTAATTCTGACTTCTAGGGATAAATTAGCTCGGTAAGGATTAAGTTTAAAACTCGCAGGTTGTTGTAATTTTAATACTTCAGAAATTATTTTTTTGGCAATAGGATCAGCAGTTGCAGTGAAAGCAGCAAGACTTATTTTAGTTCCTGGTGGTTTTGTTTGTAATAATGCTGGACGTACTGCACCTAAACGCCGATATGCAGGACGAAATGTATCACCCCACTGTACTAAACAATGTGCTTCATCTAGAATAATTCCATTGATTTTTAATTCGGGGTGAGATAACCTTTCCCAAACTGGAGAACTTAATAAAGTCTCTGGGGATAAATACAATAATCTAAGTTGTTGTTTTTCTATACTTTGTAAAGTTATACGTTTCTGAGATGCAGATATTGTACTGTGTAAAAGTGCGGCTTTTTGTCTTTTTTGTCTAAGTTCTTCTACTTGGTTTTCCATTAAAGCAACCAAGGGAGAAACTACTAAAGTCAAACCCGTTTTTATTAGTGCAGGAAGTTGAAAACAAATGGATTTTCCTGCTCCTGTAGGCATGATAATTAATGCGTCTTTTGCTGATAAAATACTATTAACTATTTCTCTTTGTGGTGGACGAAAATTACTGTAACCCCAGATGACTTTTAATGCTGTACAAATTTCGTCAATTTCTGTGTTTTTAGGCAGGTTCATGTGAGATATTAATCCAGTTTAAAGTTTTTATTAGGATATTTTTATATCAAAAACTAATACATATAGAAAATATAGCTTTTCCTATTTTACTTTTCCCTACTTCCTAAAACTAAACAATATTGGTACTTCATGATTTTGTGATTCATAAGCATGGGAAATACTATATCAGGAGTATTCCATTTTTGCATGAAGCTACATCGAATGATTCTTGAATTAATAAGACTTTTAGCCTCTGATTATATGTAGCTTCACATCAATTTGCTATAAGCTAGTTAATAAAAGTTGTTAGCACTACAAAACCTAATAAGTAATCATGTCCTAAGCATGAAAATTCTACATTTATACCCATTTGCTCCCGCTGTTTCAGGTTATAAAATTTGATCTTTGTTAGATTATTGTTGATAAAATCAAGAGATGAATCGTTAGGAATAATATCAACTAAATAAAATTTACCCCCGGGGTTAAGTACGCGTTTGACTTCCTTCATAACTTGTTGGGGATTTTGATAATGTAAGAAACTAATATTATTAAATACTGCGTCAAATTGCCCTTCTGCAAAAGGTAATATTTCAGCGTTTCCCTCAATATAAATAAATCGGGGACGGTGCTTATTTTTTGCTCTAGCTATCTGTATCATTTTGGGTGATAAATCTAAACCAATACCGCGCAATTCTGGGTATTCATTACCTAGTTTATTGAATAGTTGTCCTGTTCCACATCCTAAATCTAATACATCTGCATTTCCACAAATTTCAATTTTAGACATCAATCTTTTCTGAATAGCTTGGTAAATAAAAGATGGAAATGTCCAATCATAGCTTGATGACCAGATGTCAAAAATTTGTTTTTTGTCATTGATAAAACCACTCATAATCAGTATATTCCGAGGGCTAATTTTTTATGTCAGAAACGCAAGCACTTCCACCTAGAAACTAGAAGTTTAAGAAGTAAAAAACTAGATATGAGATTGAAAAATTACATAAATAAAACTCCTAATCTCTCGGACTGGAGCGACTATGTGTCAAACAAAAACATATCTGTAATCAGAACAAAATTTCATTTCCTATCTGCGATTGTAGCCTTAAGTGACACTTCAAATAATTAAATTTTCAAGCAGTTTGAAGATGCTATTGTTTTAGCCATCAATTGACAACACTTCTGCTAGCTCTTTTAATCTTTTTCTTCCATCTCTGAATACAGACCAACCATCACCAACTAAGATAGATTCTACTTTTGGTAGTTTTGTTAATCTGTGAACTGATGCAATCGCTTTTTGGGGGTTACGTAGTTTTGCTTGTGGTAAAATAGATAAAGTTCCAGCTATAGGCGATCGCAATAAATCACCTGTAATTAATGTTGTTTCTTCCAATAGTAAAGCTAATTCCCCAGGAGTTTTTGAACCTTGCATTTCCATCACCTTTAATCCTGGTACCACTTCGTCACCATCAGCTAACCAGCGATCGCAAAAAATAGGAAAATTATCCTTTTCTCCTATCGGCCCAGCGATTTTAGCATAGGTTTGACTAGCAATTTCTTTTGCTGCTCTAAGGTGATCTGAGTTCGTCAACACAATCCAATTCACACCACCTAAAGATTCTAAATGATTCCAATCATGGTTAGATAAAGCTACTGGATCAATTAATATATTACCCTCTGAGTGTATCCAGGCAACACCATTAAAATCAATATTTCGTGCTAGATTAAAGCAACTCCAAGCATACAAATCAGGACGGTGTAAAAATTTCATAATCAACCTGGTTAAAATTATAAATACTGTATATCTGAGTTAACTCAAATTTTTGAGTAAAAATAAGTACATATACGCTAACTGCACACTGCCATTAGCTGCTGTTGTTTTTGCTTATAAATTACTATTTCTTGATCAAGAAAATCAAAAACTTGATAGGATTTATATGATAGTCATATTAGCTGAATCCATAGCTAGTGACTATCCGTGCGTGTAGTACATAGTTAAGGGAATGTTTACTAATATTTTTACTACACGGAGCGAACAACTAGGTACTAAGAGTTCTTATTACCTGAGCAAAATTAATTTAACATCTTTGGAGCAAACAGTAATTATTTGCTGTTAAAAAGTTCTGATTTAATACTGCTGCTAAATATGTACAACTTATATAGCTAAAAATACGATATAAAAAACGGAGAAGGAGGGATTCGAACCCTCGTATACATTTCTGCATAACAGCATTTCCAGTGCTGCGCCTTAAACCGCTCGGCCACCTCTCCAGGTGTCATGAATTTCCATCATAAACTAAAACTGTAAAAAATGCAAATAACTGATCAAACATTTTTACAATAGACTAACAATCTCACATTTCCCAGTAAAAATCAAGATGATTCAAACTCACACAATTACAGTTAATGATCGCCAAACAGGTAAATCACATACCTTAGAAGTTCCAGAAGACCGCTACATTCTACATACAGCCGAACATAATGGTATAGAATTACCCTTTTCATGTCGTAACGGTGCTTGTACAACCTGTGCTGTGCGGGTCATCTCCGGAGAAATTTACCAACCTGAAGCCATTGGACTATCCCCAGAATTACGCCGTCGAGGCTACGCCTTACTGTGTGTAAGTTATGCTTGTTCTAACTTAGAAGTAGAAACACAAGACGAAGACGAAGTGTATGAACTTCAATTTGGACGATTTTTTGGTAAAGGTAAAGTCAAAGCCGGCTTACCCCTAGATGAAGATTAGGGGTAAAAAATGAACATAGTACCAAGGTGCAAATATCCCCAGGGTAAAATTGCCGCCTTAGTACCCCATCTGGGCATCTGGGCGCGAAACATGGTAATTTTATTCTGTTTGTTATTGTTGGTGAGTTGCCAAAACAAAAACCAACCAACAAGCCTCATGACTGAAGTCAAACTCGCAAGAGTAGTCAGTGGTCAAACCTTAGAAGTTATAGGCATGGGAAAACAACCCAACTTAATATCTCCCGTTAGATTAATAGGATTAAATGCTCCAGACTTGGGTCAACGTCCTTGGGGATACAATGCTAAAGAAATGATAGAAAAATTAATTGGTAATGGTGAAAAAACTATCCAGTTAGAATTTGATATCAAAAACAAAGATAAATTTGGTCGCAATCTAGCTTACGTGTGGAAAGATAAGATGTTGTTGAATGAACAAGTTATTAAACAAGGATATGCTCTTTTTACACCGCGATCTCCAAACCACAAATATGACAAACGTCTAGAAAATGCTCAACACTGGGCGAGAATTATGGGCAAAGGTATTTGGAATCCCGAAAAACCCATGCGCCTTACTCCCAGTGAATTTCGGAGAATGTATAGGTGACGGGATGAGGGGGTGATAGGGTGATAGGGTGATGGGGAGTTGGGGTGATGGGGTATTAATAACTAGTAAATAAATATAGGACTCCTATTTGATTTTTGAACGGAACTCAGTATATACGTAAATTATTCTTCTCTATTCCCTATTCCCTATTCCCTGACTCCACGAAAAATATGGCTAACGCCACGCTACGCGGACATAAATCAAATCGGATCACTATAACTAATGACTAACTTACAAACATTTTTGGATATAGCTACCGAAGCAGCCTTGACAGCAGGAGTAGTTTTGCAAGACTATCTAGGGAAAGTCGAAGATGCAATTACTGAAAAAGGTAGACCAGGTGATTTAGTTACCGCTGCTGATAAAGCCTCTGAACAGGTAATTTTAGAAATTATCAATCGTCACTTTCCTCACCATTCCATCTTGGCCGAAGAATCAGGAAAACTTGGCGATCAAAATAGTGAATATCTTTGGGCAATAGATCCTTTAGATGGCACAACTAACTATGCTCACCAATATCCTTGTTTTGCTGTTTCTATCGGTTTATTGATTCAAGGTGTACCAAAAGTAGGGGTAATTTATGATCCTTACCATGACGAGTTATTTCGGGCTGCTGCTGGTTTAGGTGCAACACGTAACCGCCGCCCTATTCAAGTTTCCCAAACTTCTGAATTAAGTAAAAGTCTATTAGTTACAGGTTTTGCCTATGATCGAAGGGAAACTAATGACAACAACTATGCAGAATTTTGTCATTTTACTCATTTGACTCAAGGAGTAAGGCGTGGGGGTTCAGCTTCCCTGGATTTAGCTTATGTAGCCTGCGGTCGTTTAGATGGATATTGGGAAAGAGGTATTGCTCCCTGGGATATAGCAGCTGGTATAATTTTGGTCGAGGAAGCAGGTGGTAAAGTCACCGCATATAATGGTGGTGATTTACAAATTGATTCCGGAAGAATCCTAGCCAGCAACAATTATCTTCACGACAGTATTAGTAAAGAGCTTATGTATATCAAACCTTTGTCAAATTGGTAACATCGGTGAAACTATCATTGGCTGTTAAATTAATATTGTTGACTAGGTAAACTATAGAAACACTGCTACTTGGGTGCGAAATTGCGATTATGTCTTTAATAATAGATGGTGGATTATTCAAGTTTGACTTTACAGATTATCACGCCGTTTTGTGTGTTCCAGTTGACGCTAGTGCTGGTGAAGTACGTAAACGTTATCTGAAAATAGCTCGTCGCTTGCACCCAGATAGCTCTTATGTTGCCAAAAATCATGAAAAAGAAATTGCCAATCAATTGTTATCTAGGTTGGTAAATCCAGCATACGAAAAACTTTATGTAGAAAAAAGTCGAGCAGAATACAATTTAGTTCTGTCTCAAATTGGTAAGAGATTAGCCAAAGAATCTAAAGGAGTAGAGTTAGTTACAGATGCAGCCAAGCAACTAGTAGCAGCTCCCAATTTTGAACTCCTTTACAAACAAGAAATAGCGAAAATTTCACAAACCCAGTATGAGAATCTAGAACAAACTACCCAAATAATTGCCCAAATTAGTGAACTCAATTTGGTTTATTTAATGCGGAGTGCTGGAAAAGTTATGAGTACATCTCTAGCAGTAACTACTCAAAGCCGTTCCATTACACCCTCACCTCCACCCCCACCACCACCAGCCAAAAAAGATACTCTAGTTGAAAAGTATCAACGTCGCGCTCAAAGCTTAATTGAAAGTGAACAATTTACCCAGGCCACAGTAGAATTACAGGAGGCCTTGAAACTTGAGCCAAAAAATGGCCGCTGTCATAGCTTATTGGCACTGGTGTATTTGCGGCAAAATCAGCTAAAAATGGCAAAAATTCACTTTGATAATGCGCTGAAATTAGATCCCAAGGAACAATTAGCACTGGTATGGAAACCCAAAGTTGATCAAGCCTTGGGAATTAAACCTAGCACTCAAGTGAAGAAATCTGCTGATAATGAAAAAACACAACCAGAGAAGTCTGGAAGTGGTGGTTTATTTGGTGGTTTGTTTGGTGGGAAGAAAAAATAATGGTGTATCAGCCAGCAGCGGGAGCTAGGGATTTATTACCCTTAGATGTGGCTCAAAAACGCTGGATTGAAGAAAGGTTACAACAGGTTTTCCATCGTTGGGGATATCACAGGATTATTACTTCAACGTTGGAACGGATGGATACTTTAATGGCTGGTGAAGCAATTCAACGCCATAAGGTGATTCAATTACAAAATGGGCAAGATGAAGAACTGGGTTTACGCCCAGAACTAACAGCTTCTATTGCTCGGACTGTAGTTACTCGCATGGTAGATGATATCTATCCTCAGCGTTTATATTACAATGCTAATGTATTTCGTCGTAATTGGGAAAGGCGACACAACCGTCAGCAAGAATATTATCAAGCTGGTGTGGAGTTAATAGGTTCTGGTAGTCTACTAGCTAATGCTGAAATATTGACTTTAGTCGCTAACTGTTTAGAAGCTTTGGGCTTAGACTCTTGGCATCTCATCTTAGGGGAAGCAGGAATAACTACATCTTTGTTAAAAGCTTTCCCTATGAATATCAGAAGTCAAGTCAGAAATGCGATCGCTAATTTAGATAGTGTGACGTTAGATACCTTGTCACTCACGGAAGAATTGCATCAACGTGCCAAAATGATGTTAGACTTACGCGGTGATAGCAAAGATGTACTGCAAAAAGTCAGCAGTTTAGCTCTAGATGCAGATCAACAAGAAGCTGTCAAAAACCTAAAATCACTGGTAGAATTACTAGAGTCAGAGAGTAAATTCTCTCTTATTCTTGACCTCAGCTTAATTCAAACCATTGACTACTATACAGGAATTGTATTTGAAATAGTCAGTGATATAAATGGTCAAGCACAAGTATTAGGCAGCGGTGGCCGTTATGACCAATTATTAGGTTTATATCATCCCCAAGGTAAAAATATTCCTGGTATTGGTTTTGAACTAAGTATAGATGATTTATACCAAATTTTAGCTTCAAGTCAGCAATTACCGCAAAGCATACCAGCTAGTAACTGGTTAGTGGTGTCAACCAGTGAAAATGTAGACGCTGCTGCTTTTGCATATGCCCAAAAACTACGAGATTCTACTCATTTAGTGCGGGTAGAGATGGATCTCGGCGAAAAAGATACAGAAGCGATTAGGCAGTATGCACGCGATCGCTCAATTACTCAAATTGCCTGGATTAACTCAGATGGTACACCCACTATTGAAGCAGTTCGTTAAATCAGTAAACCGTGAAAATTAAAGATTGACAACTGAATCACAGATAACTGATAACTGATAACTGATGAAAGAGAGGGGAACAAAAAAATGCCACATACAATAGTAACGGATATCTGTGAAGGCGTTGCTGACTGCGTAAGTGCTTGTCCTGTAGCCTGCATCCATCAAGGCCCAGAAAAAAACGTCAAAGGAACTGATTGGTACTGGATAGACTTTACTACCTGCATTGACTGTGGCATCTGTCTACAAGTTTGCCCAGTAGAAGACGCAATAGTAGCTGAGGAACGTCCAGAATTGCAAAAAATTCCTCAAGAAATTTAATTCATATCCCCCTACATTCATTATGAGTGTTGGGGGGTTCTGGGCAAAACAATGATGATAATAGGGCTAGTTGGGTAAAGATGAAAACATTGCCAGTAAAGGATTTTAGGAGATTTGAAATTAAAAAAGCGCAAGATATTTGAGAATCAGTGCTTGAAAACCTTGCACTTGCGGTAAAAATTCTTTCCTTACCAACTCTCTCAAGCTGTTCCCTGTTCCCTGTTCCCTGTTCCCTGTTCCCTGTTCCCTGTTCCCTGTTCCCTGTTCCCTGTTCCCTGTTCCCTGTTCCCTGTTCCCTGTTCCCTATTCCCTATTCCCTGTTCCCTGTTCCCTGTTCCCTAGTCTCCACAAATAACTTTTATGGCTTAACGCCAATCTCCGATAACAGCAAACCCTATAATATACTTAATCATATACAATTGTATATTGGTAGTTTTAGATGAAATTAACTGAGCAACTTCCTTTACCTGCACCCGTTCACTATGAACTGATACTGCAATTATTAGAAAAACAAAGCCTCAACGCCATTTATAAAAATCAGAACTTACGACATGAAGTCAATCAGTTAATTATTACTTTAAGAAAAGCAGCCGCACAGCAAAAGCGAATAGAAGAAATTTGTCAAGCCACTTCTGTAGAAATTGATCATCGTTGGTCACTGAATCATATTGATGGCAAAATCAAAAGATTAGAGTGACACCTAGAGAAGATGCGACTCTCTCAGGTACTATATTTTGATAACTAACAACTTGTATATTGCCAACTACGAGAAAATCAGGTTTTTAGCCTTGGGTATTGGCAGATGAGTAACTGATTGAATTTGTAGATGAACATCTAAAATTTATCATCAGCAACAATCAAACACAATTTTCACTCTTATTGGATTTTTAGGATAGAGATAATGGACGATAAGCTAATGTTGATGATTCCTGGACCTACCCCAGTTCCAGAAGCGGCTTTACTAGCATTGGCCAAACACCCCATCGGACACCGTACAGCCGAATTTAGCAACATGATCGGGGAGGTGACAGAAAACCTGAAGTGGTTGCACCAAACTGAAAATGACGTACTTACACTGAATGTCAGTGGTACTGGTGCTGTAGAAGCAGGAATAATCAACTTCCTTTCTCCTGGCGATCGCATATTAGTCGGTTCTAATGGTAAATTCGGTGAACGTTGGGTAGAAGTTGGTAAAGCCTTTGGTTTAAATGTTGAAGCTATCACCGCAGAATGGGGAAAACCTCTAGATCCTGCTCAATTTGCGGAAAAACTACAAGCTGACACCAACAAAGAAATTAAAGCCGTAATTTTAACCCATAGCGAAACTTCAACTGGTGTACTTAATGATTTGGCAACTATTAATAGTCATGTCAAAGCCCACGGTGAGGCCTTAATTATTGTTGATGCTGTTACCAGCTTGGGTGCTTACAACGTAGAAGTGGATGTTTTAGGTTTAGATGTAGTTGCTTCCGGTTCACAAAAAGGCTACATGATACCCCCCGGTTTAGGATTTGTATCTGTAAGTCCCAAAGCTTGGGAAGCTTATAAAACCGCGAAATTGCCAAAATACTATTTAGATTTAGGTAAATATCGTAAAGCAACAGCGAAAAACTCTACACCTTTTACTCCCCCAATCAACTTAATTGTGGCACTACACACAACCTTGGGGATGATGAAAAAAGAAGGTTTAGAATCTATTTTTTCCCGTCATGAACGCCAGAAAAATGCTACTCGTGCAGCAATCAAAGCTTTAAACTTACCATTGTTCGCACCTGATGAATATGCTAGTCCAGCTATTACCGCCGTATCAGTACCGGGAATGGAAGCTGATAAAATTCGGTCAGCGATGAAAAAGCGGTTTGATATTGCATTAGCAGGTGGTCAAGATCATTTAAGTAATAAAATTTTCCGTATTGGTCATTTAGGATTTGTCAGCGATCGCGATATTCTCAGCTGTATTGCATCCTTGGAAGTTGTCCTAGCAGAACTAGGTTACGACAAATTTACCCCCGGTGCAGGAATTGCTGCTGCGGCTAAAGTTTTTGGATAGTAGTCATTAGTTAAGGTTTACTGAAAAAAGTGATTGGTGATTAGTGACTGGTGATTAGTGACTGGGAATCTTAATTTAATCAGTAATGAGGGTTGGCGGCAAAAAGTAATCTATGGATACTAGGGAACTAAAAGTGCAAGCTTTTACAACTAGGAACTCAAAAACCTTGCATTTAATCCCTGCCTGAAAAGAAAAATTGTTGCTATCCAACTCTTGACAGGGAACAGGGAACAGGGAATAGGGAACTGACAACTGATAACTGATAACTGATAACTGATAACTGATAACTGATAACTGATAACTGACAACTGACAACTGATAACTGACAACTGATAACTGAATAACTTAAAAGGCGAGTTATATGATTAACTCGCCCTTTTATTTTTGATGTAAATGAGTAGAAACTCAGATTGTATATTCTATTTTTATTGTCTATCAAACTTTGCACCAGGCAGAGTTGATTTGGCATAACTCATTTCTCCTGAAGTAGCTCAGTTGTTGTAGATCAAATTGCTGCATAAGTTAAAATGCCAGAATGATTACCAGTAATGAATGATTTATCTTGTTACTGTTATGCTGTCTCCAACCAATCATAAATTTGCTCTAACTGTTCTAGAGTAATTAACCCATATTGCCAAAGTAACATCGTTAAAGAACCTGTATCTTGTTCACGATGACGCAAAGCTACATCTAAAGAAGCGGCAGAAATTGATAATTCTTCTTGCAAAAAATTAATTAACTTGGAATATCTTGATAGTGTCATTTGTATCTAAGCTCTCTGAGTAGAATGTATTATCGTATGTTTTTCCTGAGTTTATCAGTGATCTCAAGCCAGTATTTGATGTGTCACCATACTATGATTAGATAAATACTCAGTCACAGTTTAGTTGTTATTTGTACCAGGTAAAGTTAGGTTTTTTCTATATCATTTGCAGTGATATCACACCAGATTTTGGTCATTTGTCCGTAATTTATCAGTAGTAAAACCCCTATTTGAATGTAATAGATGCTACTGTTAAATCATAACTTCTTTATTTTACGCAAAATAATATCTTCTGAAGAATCTTTATCAAAAATTGATTGATTCTTTAAAATTAAGTAACTGCACAAAATTAATTGAACATTGTGGAAATACTCTTTAGTTCTGATCTGTCCATTATTCCCGCTCGCCAATATAAAGTTTATTTTGCACGACTACTGATAATTTGAAGTGATAGATGAAGATTATGAAGATATGTTTTTTGTTTTAAGTACCAGGGCAAAATTTACAGGACTTACGTAAAACCTAGTTCAAATGCTGTCATTGCGACGTAAGGAAGCAATCTCCAACCCCAACATTTCATAAAAATGCGTAAGTCCTAATTTAATTGCAAATTTGGGAAATCTCTGTATCCCTTGTCTATCACCTGTCACCTATCACCTATCCTGAATATGAAATTTATTTTGCACGACTACTTATCTCTGTTCTGTAGGTGTTAAGAATTCGATGTTAATGCGATCGCCTACTTGCAAATTTAGTTCTGTAGCTCTTTTTGATCTCAGTTCTATGACTCGATCTATGGGAACATTAGGGCCGTAGGTAGGACAAGGTTCACTTTGACAAGGAGGTGCAGAAGTTTCAATATATTTAATTACACCTCTTTGTAAAAACACCATATCCAAAGCTACTGGTACATTTTTCATCCAAAATCTTACAGGTTTAGCAGAGGGGAATACGAAGAGCATTCCTCTGTCATCGGCTAAAGCTGGTCTGTACATCAACCCCTTCATGTGCTGTTCTGCTGTTGTTGCTACTTCTAAGTTAATTTTTTTTCCTTGGGGAAGAATAGCTTGAGCGGATATTGGCAAGTTTTGACCTTTGTTTGTTGAGGTGTTTGCTGGATCTGTTGATATGTCATTAGCAGTTGATGAGGGAGAACAACCTATAAGTAAAAGACTCAGGATGAGACATATTAATGTGGGGTAACGCAGCATAGGTTCTGACAAATTGATGTCTTTCAACAAATTGTGTAGATTTAGATTTTGATTTTACAGAAATTTTTTTAAAATAGCCCGTGATTTCCAAAAAAATTATTGTTAAGTATGTAAGCAAAATTTAGTGATTGGTGATTGGTGACTGGTGACTGGTGACTGGTGATTGGTGACTGGTGAACTTTTCCCTATTCCCTATTCCCTAGTCTCCACAGATCACTTTTTCAGCAAAACCTAAATAACTGACCGAAAATAATGGGATACAAGCCCCGTCCTTTTAGGACGGCTTCTTACGACAATCGCTCATGGGGGAGACCCCCAAGACCGCGTTGTCGCGCTTTTCTTGATTTTTAATATACTCTTTTAAAACTTCCAACGGCGCACCGCCAACAGAAATAGCAAAATAGCTAGGACTCCACAATGATTGTTTGTGGGGTTTTTTAAATCCAGCTTGCCCATAGCGACGACTGGATACTCCTTTTAACGCATTAACTATTTGAGAAACGGATAGTTTAGGTGGATATTCAATCAGTGAGTGAACAAAGATTGTGCTGACAGGTATTTTCTAAGCTTTGTGGTAGAAGTTGAACCTGTTGATATTGATGCTAAAAACCAAAGTATCGGTATTGATTTGGAAGATTTAAACGTGTCGGGTATGGTTAAAAACCGCAAACTTGCCCGGTCAATTAGCTTGCAAGGGTGGAGAGAGTTTAGAACTTTATGCGAAGCTAAATCCGAAAAACTAAGTAGAGATTTTCGAGTAATTAGTAGATGGAAACCGACGAGTCAAGTTTGTTCAGAATGCGGTTATAAATGGGGAAAACTTGATTTAAAAGTTCGGACGGTTCAGTGTTTGAATTGTGGAATTGAACACGACCGAGACGAAAATGCTAGCAAAAATATAAACAAAGTGAGCCACTGCGTTGCGCGGGTTCCCCGCGTTGTAGCAAGTGGCGGTCGGGATAGGGCATTGCCACGACTCTAAACGGACGCAGAGAAAGAGTAAGACTACAACGGTCACGCGTCATTCAACGAAGCGTCAAGAATCACCGCACCTTCAGGTCGGTGAATATGTCAATCAAAAAGGTCTATATTCAACGGAGAAATAAAGACCATTTTCTTGCAAAGAATTTCCAGTTTTATCAACCTTAACTAAGGGAATACCCCAGTCAAACCTAGCGTTAAAATTCTCACCTACTAATAAACGTAAACCCAAACCTAGTGAAGATAAGGTTTTTTGGTCAATTTCCACATCAGAACTAGAGTGATTCCAGACTGTACCTACGTCAAAAAACGGACTTAATTCTAATTTCGTTTGCCACTTTGGCACTCGTAAAATAGGAGTACGCAGTTCGGCGGAGGCAAACAAACCATTATCTGCTAACAAAGAGTCTTGACGGTAACCACGGACACTTTGTTGTCCACCGACACTAAATTGTTCTAATGCTAGTAAGGGGCGATCGCTTAGTTGGATATCTGATCTCAGAAGTAATGTTAAGTCTGGTGTCAGGAGACGTAAATACTGGGTTTGGCCACGCCAAGCTATAAATTGACCATCAGGTTCTGTCGCGTTGTTTGTGGCATTAAAAGCATTTAAACCAACACTAAACTGCGATCGCATAGCAAACACTTGCAGAGTATCTCGCTTTGTATATTCTTGGAAAAAGCGCAGTGCCGAAATTCTTACTTCTCCTTGATCATTTGCACCCGCAGATAAGGGAAAAGGTTCATTTAATAGTGAAGTTTCTGATTCTTGTCTTGAACCTGTCACTCCAACTATAAATTCTTGACTAGGAGTTTGGTGTAATGGTTGACGATAGGTAATTTGATAATTACGTGATGCAGACTGAATATCTAAAACGTTAAAAGGCTCTTCGATAATATTTGTTTTTGTCCGACTGTAGTTAAAACCGATAGTACCATTTTGGGCATTGACGGGAAATGTGTAACTGAGATTATCTAAAGAATTACTACCATCAGTGTTGATATAACCTGCACGCAAGCGATCGCCAAATCCTAACAGGTTATTATGACTTATTTGTAGTTGACGACGTACACTCCCCACACTGGGCGATCGCTGATTATCAATACTCATCTGTGCAGAAAAAGCATCTGCTTCTTTAATTTTGACTTCTAATATACTCATCCCAGGACGAGAACCAGCTGCTAATTCAGCGGATAAATTAGCAATTAAAGGATCAAGCTGTAAAAGTTGTAAACCTTGGAGTAAGCGATTCTGCTCTAAGGGTTGTTTTGTGGCTAATGCTAATCTACTACGAATATAACTAGGTTTTAATCTCTGCAAACCAGATATATTAATTTCTGCAACTTTTCCTTCAATTACTTGAATTTTAACTACCCCATCTTGTAATTCTTGGGGAGGAATAAAAGCTCCTGAAGTAATATAACCTCTTTCTAAATATAACTGATTAATAATTTCTTTAGCTTGCAGCAATTCGACAAAAGCAATAGGTTTATTTGTTAAACTTTGTAGTTTTTGAGCAAATTCTGCTTGACTAAAAACTGTACTACCAATTACCTCAAATCTATTAATTGTAATTTTTCCTGGAATCTCTTCTACTGAAGGTTGAGGGTTTGTCGGTTCTGTCTGTTGTTGGGGAAATAATTCTTCTAATGGTGGTAGAGGTTTTTCTGGTAAAGGTTCAAGGTTAGGTAATACTGGTGGTTGTATTTCTGTTTCTCTAATTTGAGGTGTTTGTGTGATATTTTCGATAATGATTTGAGCATTCACAGGTAATTTCAAACTACTCAACAGTAACTGTATTAAGCAAATAGAAATATACACAGCAATTTGCTTGAACTGTTGATAGTTAACGCCAATTAGTATTTTCTTCATTTGAATTTTTATATGTATATTTTAGCTTGTTAAGAAGAGGGTATTTGAAAACTTTTTAATTTGATATCCAGCACTTATAGATCCCCCGTTATCGTCTTTTTACAAAAATAACTTTGACTCTATTTCCCCCTTTTTAATAAAGGTGAGGGAAAATCTAAAAGTTCTTGATACACTACCAGAAACCATTCAAACATCCTCCAAGCACAATATCTGCAACCCATCGCTTGATAATTCAGGGATAGTCTGGAGAATAACTCATAAAACTAATTTGTTGCTTAAGCTACTGTATTTTAGCAGTAAATGTAACTAGGTGACATGGAAGATATGTAATTTATATAACAAAAATTAAATTATCTTCATCATTTAGTTAAGCGAGTCATTTCAGTTGTCAGTTGTCAGTTATCAGTTATTAGTTGTCAGTAACTATTCAATTATTAATAAAGCAAGTATGAATATAATTTAACTGGCAAGCAAATTGAACTCTTACAGTTTTTTCGTATTCTTATATATTGTTTTATATCTTTCCTGATTTTATTTGTGTTCTTTACAGTTCGTTATATGATTTTGCGTATCTTCATACACCACTGGGATCAAAAACTTAGTTTAGCTCACAGCGGTTTCTAACATTTTGATGCTTCCTTGATCAGCATCTATTTCCACATTTAAACCCACAGGAATTGTAAACTTATCTTGAATATGACCAATCATAGAACCATACCAAGCAGGAATTTTGAGAGGTTGAATATACTGTTGTAATATTTCTCGTAATGTAAAAGTTTGTTTTCCAGAAGATTGGCAATTAGTACATTGTCCAAAAATAAAACCAGAAATTTGATTAAGAATCCCAAAATTTTGTAATTGAGTCAGCATTCTATCTATGCGATAGACATCTTCTCCAATATCTTCCAAAAATAAAATATTATTATAAAATGATGGTAAATAAGCAGAACCAATCATTGCTGTAATCACAGATAAATTACCACCAATCAATTTTCCTTGTACTGTACCAGGATAAATTATTTCTACTTTTCCTGCTGGTGTAGGACTGTTTTCCATTGTTAATAACTCACCTGTTAATAATATTCTGCGCCAATAATTCACAGTAAAATCATTCCAGGTAGAAGTAGCAACACCTCCATGAAAAGTAATTAAACGACTACGAGAATTAATAGCTAATAATAAAGAAGTAATATCACTATAACCAAGAATAATTTTGGGGTGAGAGCGAAAAAGAGGATAATTTAATAAAGGTAAAATGCGATTACAACCCCACCCTCCACGCATAGCAATAATGGCTTTGACAGCAGGATCTGCAAACATCAAATGAATATCCTGAGCGCGGTTATGATCTGTTCCAGCTAGATAACCATAACGATCTAAAATATGTTTTCCTAGTTTAATTTTAAAACCTAGTTTCGCAAAGGTTAACGTTGCTTTTTCTATATCTTTTTCTGCAACTAAACCAGCAGGAGCAATGAAACCAATAGTATCACCCAATTTTAATTTAGGAGGTTTAATAATTCTATGAGGAGAAAGATTATTATTGGCAATAACTGGAGCAATTGGGGTGAATAAACTAGATATTCCTAAAGTAAGTAAAAACTGACGACGTTTAAAATTCATAAACTCAGCCACTGAAATTCTAATCTTGATTTTCGGCTCTTTCAACTTTTGACTCGCGTGTAAAATTAGCCATAGAGTTAGTTTTCACTGAGTTTTAGCTATCATATGCTAAAAGCTGCTGTAAGTGTCGCATATGAAGATAAAGTAGAAAATGAAAATTCAAGAAAATTTACTTATGGCACTGAAAAGATTTATCATTGAAATGGGAATGGGAATAGATCAGCATGGACAAGAACCAACAGTAGCCGCAGCAAGAGCAGTCAGAAATGCGATCGCACACAATGCCCTCCCTGGTATAATGGAAGTGGTAGGGTTAGAAGATCCGCATGAAATGATTGTAGAAGTAAAGGTAGCTGTACCCTACCCAGAAAAAGTCAGAGAAGCAGAGGTATTATCTGTTCTACCCTTTGGCAAAAAAACCCTAACTTTAGAGGATGGGGGAATGGTAGTAAATGGTTTAGCGATCGCATCTCTGAATGACAAAAATGACGAAATGTTGATAGCAGTAGCCGCAGTAACAGTATTAGTTGAGACTGAATCATAACAGATTCTAAAAATACAATCTTATTCAAATAGATAGTCACATACAAAACTGAGAAAACTACATTAATGACATCAAAGCTAATTTTGATTGATAGTTATTAATTTTGTACGCTAAACTAGATGTGTATTCAGAACAAAATTAGAAGCTGTAGGGATAATCTCTGGTAGTAAATTCAATCCAACCAAATATATTATTACTCCAGTGCAATGTCTCAAGAACCAAACAAATCGGCCCAAATCCCAGAAATTATTGGACTACAACCACGTCATTTTGCTGATTTAGTCAGAGCAGCACAACTTGTATTTGATCCCTGTTCTGGAACATTGGGTAGAAGTTTAACCATAGATTGGCAAGACTTAGGTATTCCCAGCAATATAGTTGACAATCTCAAAGAAATCGGCGCAGAATACCGTTACTCTTCTCCTAATATTCCTCCTGAAGAAATTTGGGCAAAATTAACAGCAGAATCACGACTTTGGTTCATTAACAACAAAGATAATTTGTGGGAGTTTGAAGAGATTTTTCCAGCCCTAGATGAAGATTAAGCAAATACTCTAGTACAGCTTTGCGAAAGTCAAAATTCAAATTATTAGCTCTACATCAATTAAGAGAATTCAACTCCAAATAAGTTTTTTGTTTTCCTTTTAGAGGAGATACTTTTGAGCAAATTTTTGCGGTCAGTAAAGCTGTGCTAACAGTACGGCTTTACTGAATATGTGGTAGACTATAGTAGTCTAAGTATTAAATTACTATTCAACTAAAAAACCAAAAAAACTACAGTTAATAACAAGGCAGTTTATATTCAAATGTTTGATGGATTTTGGGATAACGTATTTCGCTACCCTCGTTACTTAATTACTATTGTCTTAGGTCTGTTTCTAAATACCTTTGAACCATTCATACCACTCTTAAAACGCCCTATCACCCTCATAGCTCTTGTGGGTTTGTTTTTGGGAGGTATGTTTTTTTTAACATTTACTCTTCGAGCGATGTTAGGTTTGAGTACAATCTAGTTCAGAGGGAATAGAAAGAATTCATGTTTAAAAGCATGAGATGGGAATAAAGGCCCTGTTTTTTGAGATGCGTAGCACGAAAAAAACATCTTCATGTTTGACTGAGCTTAAAACTCACAACCACAATTTCTGATCTGTTCCCTGTTCCCTGTTCCCTGTTCCCTGTTCCCTTTTTTTGTAAAATACAAACACATCTAGGTTCAGGCGAAATCAGGGTTTAACCTTTGGGAATTTTGCTGGTATGGATTTTAGCCGCCAGCATTAGCCTAACCTAACCTGCATCTATAAAGCATTTTAATTGTACAACCTCTGTAAGAAGGCGGAACTTATATGGCTGAAAATCGCCGCGTTTCCCGCGTTGCTGAATTAATTAAACGGGAAGTTAGCCAAATGTTACTCAACGGTATTAAAGATGACCGTGTGGGAACAGGAATGGTTAGTGTAACTGATGTGGATGTTTCTGGTGATTTACAACACGCAAAAATCTTTGTCAGTATCTATGGAACAGAGGAGGCCAAAGCTGCTACAATGGCAGGTTTAAAATCAGCTACTGGCTATGTTCGTAGTACATTGGGTTCTAGAGTGAGATTGCGTCGGACTCCAGAAGTCATATTTATTGAGGATCGTTCTCTAGAAAGAGGGACAAAGGTACTCAGTTTATTGAATCAATTACAACAAGAGCGTTCATTGGAAAATAGGGACGAATATGAGGAAGATTTTCTAGAGTAAGTAAATTAGTTAAGCTGAATTTGAAAATTACTACCAGGGTTAAGTTGAATACTTAACCTTAGCTACTCAGGCTTGATACTATTTTTTTACATTTCTCCCAAGAAAATATTAAAACACTATTAAACCTTTATTAAAAAAATATTAACAGAATGTGGCTACAGAAATTATTCAGTGTAGTTTTACCATTATTATCATTTTTCAATTTTGAAATTCACTTGTGTTATTATTCGTATCTTTAGTCTAGTTAAGTTACGTCATTAATCAAAAATAAAACTCAGATAATGAGGGGCTTGCTGTTACCTGTTACTTGCCGTAAACTCTAGTGCAGATTACTGGTAAATTGGTATAAAATCAATCCTATCATACTGATTTTTTTAGTTATTGATTACACAAATAAATTCTCATATAAACCATTAGAAAATTTGAGAAAAAACCATAACTATGCACGTTATAGATATAAGAATACAAAACCTGTGAATTAGTGATAGTCAGCTAGCACTTACAAGATAGCCCCAGTGCTAATTTCTGGAATTTGTAGTTAGAAACGGAGTAAATTTAGATGTTATCTTTCCTTGACAAACTTAACATTTCTTTAGATAATTTACTGGTTTGTAGCGTCAAAATTATAATAGTTCCGTATAGCAAACTACAAAACCTAGCCACAGGTCTAATTAATTCCATCTTTGTTCCTAGTTAATTTTGGGAACATAATCTAAATGTAATTTTGTGAGTAAAAACCATGAGTGTGAATACGGTGCCTTCTATCAATTATTACTCTCTAAACGTAATCCAGGACGAAGCACGAATATTAGTGCAAAAAGGAATGGTGAGTCGTCAACAACCTATATATACACTGTGCCAGTATATCCCTGCTAGAGAGTGGGTTTGCGTGGAATGTGAATTGGAGAAATGTGACTTTTTATTGCGCGATCGCATTGGGGATTTAATTGGTAGAGAAGAATGGGATAACGATTAATAAAGGATTAAATTAGGATTCAATGTTAATTTTTGATGTGTGGATTTGAGGAGACATATTTTCCTATCCATCATCCTTAAATTAACTATCAACATAGAAAAATTAAAGACATCATTTATACTACTTTGTCAGTAAGCAATATTAGCTACATCCTAAGCTAAGTGATTGCCATTTTGAATAAGTAGTCATTATTTTATTTATGCTTGTTCAGGGTTTATAACTTTGGACAAGTATATTTTTTAGGTGAATGGTGACTGGTGACTGTTGATTGGTGACTAGTGAATGGTGAACAGTAAATAGCGACAACTAGTAACTGAAAACTGAAAACTGGTAACTGGTAACTGGTAACTGGTAACTGGTAACTGATAACTGATAACTGATAACTGACAATTACCCAGCTTGCTCTAAATACAGATTAATATCTTCAATGAGACGTGTTAATTCAGCCTCTGTTGTTAAGCGAATACCAACATTACGGACAGTTAATAATACCTTTGCGGCAAAAGGGGTAGGCCAAATATTAGGGTTACAAAAAACCTCTAAAAAAATCTCTCCAGTGAAACGATATTCTAAAGGTGGTTGGGGAGTCACTTTACTCCCTCCAGAAGTTGGTTTAGCTGCTACAGCTTTCAGACTAACCATGAATTCTTCTATAGCGGATTTAAGTTCCCGTGCAGCTTGGGGTGAAAAACTGAAAGAAACAGAACCATCGGCTAAATTTAGTGTTAAAGGTAGAGAAGACATAGACCTTTTGCTTAATTAAAACTGCTGCATTATTACATATCATACTTAATAGTGGTAATCGTAAAAATTAATCAATAATTCTACTTAATTTTATTATTAACCCCACTTTTAGGATTACAGAAATGAATGTTTAAAAGTCATATTTTTCGTGATCAGGGAGTCCGAAACTCCTGATAACATTCCCAGTATGGAGACTAGTAACAAAATAATTTCTTCCTCTTCCCTTCTTCCTTCGTTTCCTTCGTATCTTCGTGGTTCATTAAATCCAAAAAATCAGGGTTCAGCACCGCCAAACCCCTACCAAATTCAATATTAAAACTCAGCACTTTGTGGAGTACGTGGGAAAGGAATTACATCTCTAATATTCCCCATTCCAGTCATAAACTGCACCAACCTTTCAAACCCCAAACCAAAACCGGCATGAGGTACACTACCATAACGACGCAAGTCTAAATACCACCATAAATCTTCTGGATTCATTCCCTGTGCTAACACCCGTCTTTCTAACACATCTAATCTTTCTTCCCGTTGTGAACCACCAATTATTTCACCTATTTTTGGTGCTAAAATATCCATTGCCCGCACAGTTTTTTCATCATCACTTAACCGCATATAAAATGCCTTTATTTGTGCTGGGTAGTCCGTCACAATCACAGGTTTCTTAAATAGTTGTTCAGCCAAATATCTTTCATGCTCAGATTGTAAGTCTGCACCCCAACTCACAGGATAATCAAATTTCACATCTGCTTTCTCTAACAGTTTAACTGCATCAGTATAAGTCAATCTTTCAAATTGATTATTAATAATATTTTCTGCGGTTTCAATTACAGTTTTATCAATTCTGAGATTGAAAAATTCCATATCTTCTCGACAAGTTTCCATCACATATTTAAAAATATGTTTGAGGAACTCTTCTGCTAAATCCATATCTCCTTCTAAATCACAAAAAGCCATTTCTGGTTCAACCATCCAAAATTCAGCTAAGTGACGGGAAGTATTAGAATTCTCAGCCCGGAAAGTAGGGCCAAAAGTGTAGACATTGGAAAATGCCATGGCCATAATTTCCGCTTCTAATTGTCCACTTACTGTTAAATAAGTTGGTTTACCAAAGAAGTCTTGACTGTAATCAATTTCTTTATCTTCTGTGCGCGGGACATCTTTTAAATTCAAACTTGTAACATTGAATAGTTCTCCTGCACCTTCACAATCACTAGCGGTTAAAATGGGAGTATGTACCCACATAAAACCCCGTTGTTGAAAAAATTGATGGATGGCATTTGCACAAGCATTTCTCACTCTAAATACTGCTCCAAAGGAGTTAGTCCTACTTCTTAAATGGGCAATATTTCTTAAAAATTCAAAGGAATGTCGTTTCTTTTGCAATGGATATTTTTCAGGATCGGCATCTCCATAAACTTTAACTATTTTAGCTTGTAATTCTACTCTTTGTCCTTTTCCTTGAGATGCAACTAAGACACCTTCAATTTCCACAGAAGCACCTGTATTTATCTGTTTTAATATGTTTTCATAGTCTGGTAAATCTTGATTTATAACTATTTGTAAGTTTGCTAAACACGAACCATCATTAACTTCTAAAAAAGCAAATCCTTTTAATTCTCTTTTAGTTCTTACCCAACTCTGTACTGTTAAGGTTTCGTCAGGTTGACTACTTCTTAATATTTCTGCAATTCTGCTTTTAATCATTTTCTACAACTGATATTTTTTTAACTATATATAACACTAATTTTAATCAGATAACAGGAAAAAAAGGTAGGGAGGTGGGGTAATGGGGCGGTGGGGGAAAAGATTTTTGCTAATGATTTATGATTAGTAACTACTTACCCAATTGAAGATTTTAGTAACCAACCTATCAGAACTCCTAATCCACCAAAACGTACTGCTTGCCAAAATGGTCTGTTTAAGCTTTTCCAAGAAAACAACTGACTCTCCAGATTAATCTCTAATAATTCTAATTCTTTTTCTATTCTTTCTAATTCTGCTTTAATTTCTGGTGTTTTCTGCTTATTTTGTTTGATTTTTTTAATTTCTTGTTGCCATTGTGCCTTTTTTTGTTGATCCCGCTGGACTTGGATATATCTTTCTTTTAACTGTTGGAGTGCAGCTTCTACTTCTTCTAGTTCTTGTTCAAAGTCCGACTGCTGGTTTTCCTCTGGTTTGGTCATTGGTTACTACTGATTGGTTATGATAATTAAATCATAACTGTCAATTTTCTATTTCCTACTTAGTTCTATGTCTCAAATTACCCAATTACATGATCTGTCTACTGTAGAACTTGCTCAAACTTTAATGGAAAGATTAACCATCACTTCCTGTGACTGGCATCGTCTCAAGTCTAACCGTAATGCCCGCGCTAGTGAGCTTGTAGCAGCTGCTATGGTATTTTTAGCAAAAAATGAGCCTCAAGAGGCTCAAGCTAGGTTAGAACAGGCTGTAGGCTGGTTAAATAAGTCTGTCTCTGCGCCTCCCTGTCCTACTCATGGTAAACATTGAGATATTGGTGATTGGTAATTACGAATTTAGAATTGAGAATTCAGAATTACGAATTACCTACTTTCTATCTGATTAAAGATAGTAACCTCCTGGTTTCCAGTTGTTTACATAATCTCAACTCTGTACCTTGACGATTCCACTCTACCTGATCAAAAATTTGATGAAGTAAAGTCATACCGCGACCATTTTCTGATTCATCAGGTGGTAAATAGTCAGTGGGATCACTTTCAGAATTACAACAAGGAGTAAAACCACTACCTTGATCAGAAATTACCCACCAATATTGATTATCAATAAGGGAAAAACGAACTACTACTAATTTACCGGGATCAAGATTGTTGCCGTGTTTGGCTGCGTTCACCAGAGCTTCTTGAAGTCCTAAGCGCAGTTCGGGTTGCAATTTGGCAGGGATGTCTGCCAATAATAAGTCTAATATCGGACATAAATAAAGTGTTGAGGCAAAACTAATTGTACCCCAGGAACGCCCTAATGGACGGAGAGAAATGGTAATCACAAGAGAAACCCCGTAGCTTTTAGTTAGCTAGACATCAGTTCACTGTCACAGACACCCTGATGATAAATTAGGCCGTCATGTTGTCTTCAAACTTGCGTCTGTAAAACTAATTTTTGAAAATGCTGGGGAGCATTGACTTGAGCGGAAGTGAAATTTACTTGGTGACAATTCGGCTGTAACTGCTTTATTGATCAAAGTTAGTTTTTACTACCTACTACCATCAGCTACTTCAATTTGAGTAGCAGGGTTTTCGGTTTTTCAGCCTTTTGATAATTTACCCCATTTGATTCACCTTTCTGGATTCAGAGTCCATGCTTATTTAACAGTTTTAAAAAGAGCGTTCTTATTTTTTTGTTATTTCAATGATAGCATTATTACCATTCACTAGACTAATAATTTTTGATGATTTAGTTTTTTGATAAGGTTTCATCAGTATCTATTGATTTGGTAATCTTTCCAAAAAGGCCACTGTTTCAATGTGAGATGTTTGGGGAAAAAAGTCTGCTAGTTGTACTTTTTTTAGTTGGTACAATCCTTGCCCACACAGCATTTTCAAGTCCCGAGCTAGGGTTGATACTTTACAACTGATGTAAACTATGCGGTTTGGTTGCAAGTCAAGCAAAGACTGAATAACATTTGCATCACATCCTTTTCGTGGTGGATCAAGTAATACAATATCTGGTATAGTGTCAAAATTGGGTAAAACTTTTTCTACTGCTCCTACTAAAAATTTAACATTGTTGATATTGTTATGTTGGGCATTTAAAATAGCTTGTTCTACTGCTACTGATTGAATTTCTAATCCTATGATTTCTCTAGCCTGTTTTGCTAAAGGTAAGCTTAAAGTTCCAATACCACAATAGGCATCTAGCACCGTTTCATGACCTTGCAAATCCAACTCTTTTTGAATTAATTGCAAAAGTGCTTCAGCTGCTTCTGTGTATACTTGAAAAAATGTATCTGGACTGATTTGAAATTCTAAACCTGCAAATTTTTCTTTCAGGTATGGAACTCCAGCTATACATCTTGTTTCTTTCCCAAATATAGCATTGGTGCGATCGCTATTGCGATTTAAACAAACTCCCGCTAACTGGGGATAACGCTGTAACCACTGCTGTGCCTGAATTTCAATTTTTGGCAAATTGCCATTTTTAACTATTAAGGTGAGGAGAACTTGTCCTGTTCGACGGCCAATGCGTAAGCTCAGATGACGAATTTCTCCTTGGTGATGCTTTTCATCATAAATGGGCCAACCTTGCTGTTTAATATCCTGTTTGATTTCAGCTAAAAAAGGGTTTAAACGTTGATCTTGAATCGGACATTGGTTGAGGTTAATGATTTGGTGAGTACCTTTCTGATAATATCCAGTTTGAATCTGTCCAGTAGCTGAAACTCCCAAGGGATAGGTAACTTTGTTGCGATAACCTAAAGATGCAGTGGTAGTTAGGACTGGGTTGACTGGGGGATCATTAAAACCGCCAATTCTTTCTAAAGCTTGAAAGACTTGATTTTGTTTAGCTTGTAGTTGATATTCATATTCAATGTGTTGCCACTGACAACCACCACATTTATCAGCCACTATACAACGAGGACGAATACGTTGGGGAGATGACTGGAGAAGTTGTTTACAGACACCATGAGCATATTTGGGTTTAACGTGTGTGAGTCTGACTAAAAGGCGATCGCCAGGAACAGTATCTGCCACAAAAACGACACGTTGATCAAAACGTCCTACCCCATCCCCAGTATCACTTAAATCAGAAATTTCCAGTTCGATTATTTCACCCTGCCGCCAAACTGTGTTAGTCATGTTACTTATTCATCATAGTAGGGAACAGAAAACAGGGAACAGAAAAAATATTATTAACAAATATTAATTTTTTCCAATCATCAATTCCTCATCCCCAGTCGCCTGTTCTCAATCACCAATCACCAATATACCCTTCACTTCTGTACCGTGAAATAGGTAAACTAGCAAATAATAATAATTCATTTGATTGCCATCATCATGACTGTAATTAGCCAAGTTATTCTCCAAGCTGATGACGAACTTCGTTACCCAAGCAGTGGCGAACTCAAAAGTATCAAAGAATTCCTGAAAACAGGCGAACAGCGGACTAGAATTGCTGCTACCCTCTCTGAAAACGAGAAAAAGATTGTCCAGGAAGCAACCAAAAAACTGTGGCAAAAACGCCCTGATTTTATCGCCCCTGGTGGTAATGCTTACGGAGATAAACAACGCGCTTTGTGTATCCGTGACTTTGGTTGGTACTTACGCTTAATCACCTATGGTGTACTTGCTGGTGACAAAGATCCCATTGAGAAGATCGGTTTAATTGGTGTCCGGGAAATGTACAATTCTTTGGGCGTTCCTGTTCCTGGTATGGTTGAAGCTATCAACTGCCTCAAAAAAGCATCCTTAGATTTACTAAATGCTGAAGATGCAGCAGCAGCAGCACCTTACTTTGATTACATCATTCAAGCGATGTCCTAAATATTCAGTTGGTAGTAATTCTATTAGTAGAATTACAGTTTATTGAAGTTAGGATTTAGCGATCGCCTCTAGGCAGATAATTCGCTTAATACTACCGATAAAATTTTTCCTTTGATCACAATTTCCCCACACTTAGTAGTGGCTATGGCAAAATGTATGTCAAGTTATTAATAAGTTGTGGGGATATATCATTTACATACTCGCTATGTTTTATATATAACAAAATTTGAATTGATTACAAAAATAATAAAAACCGACAGATGGCTGTCGGCCATTAGTTGTGTTCCCTATTAATGACTCGGCTAGAGTTTAGTTATTAGTAATAATGCCAAAATATCAATTTTTATCAGAGGATCTTTGTCATATATAATTGTGATTATCATCATATTTTTGTAGTGATTTTAGTCACTTTTTTATGTACTAAATTAGTCACCTAAATTTAATATTCATCAAATCGGAAAAATAACATCATGCTGATGGATATTAACATTATGGAATTCTATTTAACAACAGCAAATAACAATAAAAATTAGCTCATGCAATTCATCATGAATATTCAATTGTTCAAATTAATTTCCCTCATAACTGTACTATGTTCCGTTGTTGCCTGTAATTCAGATTCTCAGCTACAAACTATTTCTGGAAATAAGGTAATTACAGAAGATGAAACTTCAGTTATTGGTACTAAAGCATCACAAAGGCCTCCCCAAAAAACGGCAAAAATGTTTATAGAAGGAGAAGAGACGGGAATTGATTTAAAATTATACGAAGAAGCAAATTTCTTGAGTACATACTTTCCCGCAGAAGACTTTTTAGTAGAGACAAAAAACTCACAACAACAAAAAGAAATTAGTTTTATAGTAAATTTTGGAGGTATGAAAAATCCCAATGCTTATTTGAAATTTGTATTTCCTCAAAATTTAAAAACTTTATCAGCTATCAGGGAATTTATTAACAGTGAAAATGGATTAATCAAAAATAATCAATGGCAAAAAGTAAACAATAGTAGTGATATTAAATATTCCTGGATTCAAGAAAAAATAGTTTTTCGTAAAGGTCGAGATATTGTCGGTGATATTTACATTGGAGAACAGAATGGTAAAGTATTTTACGTAATTACCCATTTACCAATAGAATATGCAGAGGGATTTGCTGCTAGAGAAGATTTAATCTTCCAACATTTAGAAATAGGTGGATAGAAAAAAACTCAAACGAGTTAGGTTAGGTAATCTAGGAAACTACCGCACAGTTGGAGAAATTGATAAATTCTTATCAGAAAATGCCGGAGATGGAATTTACACTTCAATTGAATTTTTAGATGCTTTGGGTTATCGTATTGCTTTCGTACCTAAAGAATAAATCTGTCTGAATCAGGATTTCCAGGATTTCAGGATTTACAGGATGAAAACAGGAATTTGATGGGAACATTCCAAATGTGTAAAAATAAAATCTGTCATTATATTCATGAAGTTTAGCTTTAGCTTTGCTGAAAACATTTATGTTTCAGCAACACAAAATTTAGCTCAAAAACTAGCCAGGTGTTTTTAAAAACTAGAACAAAATTCCAGTCTTCATCTGGAAATATCATTAGTAGAATGATTAATTAAAATCTCTTGAACAATTTGTGAGTAATTTATTCTTTCCATAAAACAATCTCCTGATTTAGAAAATCAAAAATTAAAATATCAAGATATTTTTCCCCTAGATACTTTCTTGATGCTTCTTAATATCGGCTATTATTTCATCCATTGTTCCCTGAACTAAGCATTGATGACGTTCTTTAGTATAGTCTCCACTACCATTATCAAGTTGACGAATAAATCTGATAGCGTCAACATATCCTGAAGCATCTACCAGAGCTTTAAATCCTTTTTTTATAATTTAACTTGGGTCATTTTATCCTTCTTATTATAGGATGAACAGACTCTCAAGAAAGTTTTCCAATTATATATAAATTACCTTATAGCACCTTTGAGGTTTGCATTTTTTACACCTGTCAGATTCGCTCCTTGAAGGTTAGCACCTTGGAAATTGGCATTTTGCAAGTTTGCTCCTTGGAAGTTAGAGTCTTCAAGACTAGCACGTTGGAGTTTAGCATCTTTGAGATTGGTATACTGAAGGTTTGCATCTTGGAGAATTGCACCTTGAAAAACTGTACCTTGGAGGTTTGCACGATAAAAGTTTGCACCTAAAAGAATAGCACCTTGAAGAATGACATTTTGGAGGTTTGCATTGTTGAATTTTGCAAATTGGAGAATAGAACCTTGGAGAATAGAACTGTCAAGGTTTGCACTTTGAAAATTGACACCTGTGAGATCAGCACCTTGTACGATGACTCTTTGGAGTTTAGCATTTTGGAAGTTAGCATATTTTAGGTTTGCACCTTCAAGGTTTGCATTTTGAAGTTTCGTTCCTTGGAGGTTTGCACCTTGAAGATTTGCACCTTGGAGGTTGACACTATAGAGACTAGAATTTTCAAGGTTTGCACCTTCAAGGTTGACATATTCAAGAAGAGTTCCTGTCAAGTTTACGCCGGTTAAATTACATCTAACACATTGTTTTGTTTTCAAGAGTTTATCTAAATCAGACTGACTAAAACCATAACTGGGACTATTACTTACAGCTAAACTGAAGGAAATAACTAAGATGGGAGCTATAGTTTGAGATATTAATCTTTTCATCATGTTACTTTGTTTATTTACAAAACAGTTTAGTAAATTATTTCACCATAGAAACAATATTTTAAGAGTATATTTATCGAACTAATAAATTAAATTTAACCTGATGACTTATGTATTTACAGAAACCCCCGAATAGGTTATAGGTAATAGATCACAGGCTATAAATTATCAATTATTTATTAAATATTCCCCTGATTTAACCCATGACTAATATCTCCGAAAGTCCCTTTTCCCCCCAAGAAATCGCTTCAGAAGGCATTAAACCAGAAGAATATACCGAAATTGTCCGTCGCCTAGGCCGTCACCCCAACAAAGCCGAATTAGGAATGTTTGGTGTAATGTGGTCTGAACATTGTTGTTATAAAAATTCCCGTCCTCTCCTGAAACAATTCCCCACCACAGGCGATCGCATCCTGGTTGGCCCTGGTGAAAATGCGGGTGTGGTAGACTTAGGCGATGGACTGCAATTAGCATTTAAAATTGAATCCCATAACCACCCCTCCGCTGTTGAACCCTTCCAAGGTGCTGCTACTGGTGTGGGAGGTATATTAAGAGATATATTTACAATGGGGGCGCGTCCTATTGCTTTATTAAATTCTCTCCGCTTTGGTAGTTTAGATGATCCTAAAACCCAGAGATTATTTAATGGTGTTGTATCAGGTATTTCCCATTATGGTAATTGCGTCGGTGTTCCCACGGTGGGGGGAGAGGTCTATTTTGACAAAGCATATTCAGGAAATCCCCTAGTTAATGTCATGGCACTGGGATTAATGGAAACACCAGAGATCGTAAAATCCGGTGCTTCAGGAATTGGCAACCCTGTCTTATATGTGGGTTCAACTACCGGTCGAGATGGTATGGGTGGTGCAAGTTTTGCCAGCGCAGAATTAACCGATGAGTCAATGGATAATCGTCCTGCGGTGCAAGTAGGTGACCCATTTTTAGAGAAATCTTTAATTGAAGCCTGTTTGGAGGCATTTAAAACCGGGGCGGTAGTTGCTGCTCAAGATATGGGTGCGGCGGGTATCACTTGTTCTACTTCGGAAATGGCTGCCAAAGGTGGAGTCGGTGTAGAATGTGACTTAGATAAGATTCCAGCCCGTGAGTATGGAATGATACCCTATGAATATTTGCTTTCCGAATCCCAGGAAAGAATGTTATTTGTCGCAGAGAAAGGACGGGAGCAGGAATTAATTGATATTTTCCACAAATGGGGACTTCATGCGGTAGTTGCAGGGACGGTAATTGCTGAACCCATTGTCAGAATTTTGTTTAAGGGTGAAATTGCAGCAGAAATTCCTGCTGATGCGTTGGCAGAAAATACACCTTTGTATGAACGGGAACTCATGGCAGAACCTCCCGAATATGCAAAAACAGCTTGGGCATGGAATGTGGAGAGTTTGCCCAACTGTGATATTACAGGAATTACAGTTGATGAGAAGTTACAAAATTGGCAAGATGTTTTATTAACTTTGTTAAGTACACCTACCATCGCTTCCAAGAGTTGGGTATACCGCCAATACGATCATCAAGTACAAAATAATACTGTTTTACTTCCCGGTGGTGCAGATGCAGCGGTAGTACGAATACGTCCTTTAAATCCTACCCCAGTCACTAATCACCAATTACCAGTCACCAGTCCCGAAAATTCTACCCCAATCACCAATCACCAATTACCAGTCACCAATCACCGAACCGGAGTTGCTGCTACAGTTGATTGTAACTCTCGCTATGTGTATTTAGATCCCTATGAAGGAGCTAAGGCAGTGGTAGCTGAAGCTGCACGGAATCTTAGTTGTGTGGGTGCTGAACCCTTAGCTGTGACGGATAACCTCAATTTTGGTAGTCCAGAAAAACCCATCGGTTATTGGCAATTAGCATCCGCTTGTCGGGGTTTGAGTGAAGGATGTCAGGAATTTTCCACTCCGGTAACAGGGGGGAATGTTTCTTTGTATAATGAGACATTTGATGATCAGGGAAATCCACAACCTATTTATCCAACTCCAGTGGTGGGAATGGTTGGTTTAATTGAAGATTTGGAGCAAATTTGTGGACAAGGTTGGAAAAAGCAAGGTGATGTAATTTACCTTTTGGGTTTAACTACACAATCCCCAGTAGAACTTGGAGCTTCTGAATATTTAGCAACGATTCATAATACAATTGCTGGTAGACCACTACGAGTTGATTTTGATTTAGAACGGAAAGTACAAAGTGCGTGTCGTCATGGCATCCGTTCGGGATGGGTAAACTCAGCACACGATACCGCTGAAGGTGGATTAACTGTAGCCTTAGCAGAATGTTGTTTAAGTGGTAAATTAGGAGCAGATATTAATTTAGGTATCTCTACAAATTGTGATTCTCGCTGGGATGAAGTGTTATTTGGTGAAGGTGGAGCAAGAATTTTAGTTTCTGTAAGTGGAGAAAATCAAGAAAATTGGGAATCCTATTTACAGGAGAACTTAGGAGACAAATGGCAAAAATTAGGTATTGTTGCTAACTTGAAAAATGGGTTAACAGTTTCTACCACTGATAACCAAACAATTATGAAAGTCAGCATTACTGATATGAGCAAGGTTTATGATCAGGCGATCGCCCAGCGTCTTGCTACTTATGCAAATACATAGACAGAATCAATGTCAAGGACAAACCATAAAAATTTACAATTCATCCTCAATCCTTGACCAAATTACGGTAATGTTTTATTGGATGGTTAAAAAATTGTTAAGAAACAACTGTAGGGGCAATCCCCCCGTGGTTGCCCATCAGGAGTCAGACGTAGGGGCAATCCCCCCGTGGTTGCCCCATTAGGAGTCAGGAGTCAGAAGGTAAATATTCCTCCCCATCTCCCTATCTCCCCAATCACCAATCACCAGAAAGGAGCAAAAACCAGCATGATTCCCCAGCATTCTACCACTTCTGATCAAGCCCTAAGTATGAGTGAAAATCGCCCCGACAAGCCAGAAGAAGCTTGTGGTGTTTTTGGCATTTATGCCCCAGAACAAGATGTAGCCAGAATGACATACTTTGGATTATATGCCCTGCAACATCGGGGACAAGAATCTGCTGGTATTGCCACCTTTGAAGGTAGCTATGTACACCAACACAAAGATATGGGTTTGGTGTCTCAGGTATTTAGCGAAACAATATTAGATGAATTACCCGGTGAGATGGCAGTTGGTCATACCCGTTATTCTACTACAGGCTCTAGTCGCAAAGCTAACGCTCAACCTGCAATTGTGGAAACTCGATTAGGTACTTTAGCTTTAGCACATAATGGTAATTTAGTCAATACATTAAAATTACGCGAAGAACTAACAAAAGATGACTTTCACCTAGTCACAACCACCGACTCAGAAATGATTGCCTATGCGATCGCCCAAGAAGTTAATAATGGTGCAGAATGGACAGAAGGTGCGATCGCCGCTTTTCACCGTTGTGAAGGTGCATTCAGTCTCGTAATTGGGACACCAGAAGGTATTATCGGTACAAGAGATCCTCTTGGTATCCGCCCCTTAGTAATTGGAACATTAGATAGTGATCCTGTACGTTACGTTCTCGCTTCCGAAACCTGCGCCTTAGATATTATCGGTGCGGAATATTTGCGTGACGTGCAACCAGGGGAATTAGTATGGATTACAGAAGATGGTATAAAATCAGTTCCTTGGAATCAGGAACAACAACGGAAACTCTGTGTATTTGAAATGATATACTTTGCCCGTCCCGATAGTATCATGCACAACGAAACCCTATACAGCTATCGGATGCGTTTAGGAAGAAGATTAGCAGAAGAATCGCCCATAGACGCAGATATAGTATTTGGTGTCCCAGATTCAGGTATACCCGCAGCAATTGGTTTCTCCCAAACGTCAGGAATAGCTTATGGTGAAGGATTGATTAAAAATCGCTACGTCGGGAGAACATTTATTCAACCAACCCAAAGTATGCGAGAATCGGGGATTAAAATGAAATTGAACCCCTTAAAAGATGTATTGTATGGTAAGCGAGTTGTAATAATTGATGACTCAATTGTCCGGGGAACTACCAGTAGGAAACTAGTAAAAGCATTGCGTGAAGCTGGTGCAACAGAAGTACACATGAGAATTTCCTCTCCCCCAGTCACCCATCCTTGCTTCTTTGGTATAGATACAGATACACAAGATCAATTAATTGCCGCAAAAATGTCAGTTGCAGAAATAGAAAAGCAACTAGAAGTTGATAGTTTAGCTTATTTAAGTTGGGAAGGAATGTTAGAAACCACCAGAGAAGATACAAAGACTTTTTGTTCTGGTTGTTTTACTGGTAATTATCCCGTAGCAATTCCTGAACAAATCAAACGTTCTAAATTGATCTTGGAAACAGCCACAGTTTAGATTATTTGATCATATTGTGGGGTGGGCATCTTGCCCGCTTCAATTTTTTATCTGTCTGAATCAGGACTTTCAGGATTAGAAGATTTACAGGATTTTGATTTGATCATCTATCATATATTTTTTGTTTATCATAACATAAATTTTAAATCAGGACTTAAGCAACGAAGATTTGTCATTGCGACTGAAACGCAGAGTAGGGAAGCAATCCCAGGATTTTTGCGATTACGTCGTTGTCGCTCGTAATGACGCAGTAACGTTACTTTTGCGTAAGTCCTATAAATATAAAAAAATATCAAGAAAGGCAAAACATTTATAAATCAAAGGTTTGAGGCTATTTGAGGAGGTTTTTGTATCATGATTTTCGACACCAGTCCCAGAATCGCTGAGATCCCTATTCTTTCGTTGAGTGGTGTCGATTGCTTACTGTGTAAGGGTTTGAGGTATGTGTATGTTTCGATTTTTCGCTGAGTGTGCTATCATTTTACGAGTGGTGTCGATTTGTGGTCTGAAATCCTTACTGGGTAAAGGCTGCTAGACGAACTCCCTACCGATTGGGTTAAATCGGAATAATTGGAAACGCCAGATACACACCAGATTGGCGTACATTAGTGGTGAGCCCCTACCGATTGGGTTAAATCGGAATAATTGGAAACCCTCATTTGCCAGAGCCAGTTGCTCTTTTGAAGGAAGCTCCCCTACCGATTGGGTTAAATCGGAATAATTGGAAACTTGCTATTAGTTTTCGCATGATTAGTAATCACTAAACGGCATCCCTACCGATTGGGTTAAATCGGAATAATTGGAAACCTTTCAAGACATCATCTTGTGAGAAGCTACGAAATTCTTCCCTACCGATTGGGTTAAATCGGAATAATTGGAAACCCTTGGTTTTTTAAGATTTCCAATGAATCTTTAAGCCCCTACCGATTGGGTTAAATCGGAATAATTGGAAACGGAAAAGCCCCCATATTTATGAGGGCTTATTATTTTATTTAATAGCTGTAGCTAAGATATATCAGTTATCAGTTGTCAGTTATCAGTTATCAGTTATCAGTTATCAGTTATCAGTTATCAGTTAGCAGTTGTCACTATTCACTGTTTACTGTTCACTGTTCACTGTTCACTATTCACTGTTCACTGTTCCCTGTTCACTGTTCCCTGTTCCCTGTTCACTGTTCCCTGTTCCCTGTTCCCTATTCCCTCTCCTAAATACTGAAAAAACGGCGAGTGCGGGATTTGAACCCGCTAACCTCTTTCGAGATATCATCCAATAACCCTAAATTCATCGGCCTCAAAAGACAAGTTGCGAATAAGGGAAAACCCGCCAAGAAAGATAAAGAATAAGTATCAGGACTTACGCAACGAAGATTTGTCATTGCGACTGAAACGCAGAGTAGGGAAGCAATCCCAAGATTTTTGCGATTACGTCGCTGTCGCTCGTAATGACACAGTGATGTGACTTTTGCGTATCGTCGCAATGACACTATTTGAGAGATATTCTGCGTAAGTCCTGATAATTTTGCCTGGGTACTTACAAACCATCTGTAGCTAACATCTGAATCACCCTAGGAATGCTAGGATCGAAACCTGCTAAATCCCAAGAACGAGGATCTTCAGGATCTACTAAAGTAATTCTATAAGGTGCTAAAGTAATGTACACAGCTTTAACATGAGGACTAACTTTTTCTCGGTATTCCTTTAATGCCTGACTAGGATGCTTACGACCAGCCCAGCTTTCTGAATCTGTCCAAAAACAAACTACATCAGCTTTAAACTTGTTTTGAATCATCCAATCATAGGCAACACTAGCATCAGTTCCACCAAAATTCCTATTACTAGCTTTACGCACCGCAGAACTAAAACTATCCTTAGCTGTAATCTTTAAATCAATAAACTCAGTAGAAAAACCACGAATTGCATAATTTGTTTCCGCTTTTGCTGTTGCTAAAGCCATTGTAGTAGCAATTTCACAGCAACTTAGCCCCATATCTGCAACTAAGCTACCCATTGAACCAGAAATATCTACGGCGTGCATAAACACTTTATCCGTTGGTTCAACCACTTCAAAAGATAGTTCTACCGCCTTTTCTAAAATGTCCACAATTCGGGAAACTGGTTGCCAAGTTTTCTTACTTCTTCCTAAACGCCCTCCAGATTTATAGGTTTTCAGTGCTTTTAAGACATCAATGGGGTGAATACGACCTTTTCGCAGATGTTTTTGATTATTAAGAACAGCCTTCACTCGCTCTAAATTCGCTTTTTCATCAGCCCGTAAAACGCCAATTTCTGTTAAAGAACCCAAGTTTCTTAACATTGCCCCAATCGGCATTTCTTGAAATAACAAATTCCAAGCTTGCTTATCCATTTTGCCAACTGGTGCAGCCATTTCATGGGTTAACCGACCTTGAGAAATAGCCGTATGAGTTTGATTAGGATTACGCTTCAACCATTCATACCACCAAATTTGAGCTAAAGCTTCTGAAGGTATTTCTGTTGGTAATTCATTCCAACCATTGACCACCCATGCAAATAATTGATCGTGATTTTCTGTAGGTGGTTTAACATGAAATAATCGCAAAGCATCTCGGTTAGTAAAACCTTGACGTTGTTGATATTTCAGAAGTTGATAAGCTAAATCTTTGACATTTTCCCTGGATAACCAAGTTTTACCAGCTTCTCGAATTACCTTCCCAAAACCCCGCAAAGATTTAGTGTAATTCAACCATTCATAAAAATGGCTACCTGTTCTCACAACCTGGGGAAAAATTTCCATAAAAGCTGTTTTTGCCTCTGGATTTTCTCCCATTGAAAGTAACACTAAAGCTAGAATTGGCGCACTGTTATTAATTGCCCTACCATCACTAGCATAGAGAATTTCTGCTGCTACTTTTCCAGGATTTTCAGCTACTGCTTTTTTAACAACTTCAACAAACTCTTCTGTTAATTCTTGTTTACCCGCATAGTATGTACTTTTTGCCGTGCCAATTAATAAACAACGGCGCAGCATTTTCCAATTACCAGCATCAAACATATAGCCGCCACTACGACCTTTAATCATTTCCTTTTCTCGTCCGGGAATAGGCTGATTTTGAGGTGTATGTTTTTTATTTTTAGTAAAGAAGTTATAATTCATTGCTTCTTCTCCCGGCCTTTTCAGGCAATTTAAAAACCCCACAAAGTGGTAGGTGGCAGAGCAGGAATCGAACCTGCAACATCCCGCGTGATAAGCGATAACCCTCATTCTTCGGCCTCTAAGGCAAGTTAGGATTCGTAATTCGTAATTCGTAATTCGTAATTCGTAATGCTCCCTTCGGGAGAGCTTCGCTTACGTAATTAAGAAATTTACCCAATCACCAGTCACCAATCACCAATCACCAATCACCAATCACCAATCACCAGTCACTATATTGAGTGGCAGGACGGGAATCGAACCCGCATCCTTCGTGTTACAGACGATAACCCTAATTCTTCGGCCTCTAAGGCAAGGTATGAATAAGGATGTAATGTTCTACCATTGAACTACCTGCCACATGAAAATTCAAAATTTAAAATTCAAAGTTTGTAAATCATAGTTAAAAATCCAACTCCTTTAGGAACTTTGTTTATACTACAAATGTAGTGTGTATATTTCAAGATGTCAAGTCCTGAAAGAGAAAATTTTTGAGTTGAATTTATAAATACCTCAGAACTTACGCAAAAACCCTCCAAAACTCCATTCCTCTGCATTCTCTGCGTTCTCTGCGGTTTAATATTCCGTACCTTGTGCGTAAGTCCTATACCTAAGCAAAATTAATGTAACATCTTCGGAACAAACAAAAATCTCTGTAGATATGACCTATTCCCTCTACCCTCTCCAAAATATAAAATTTATTTTGCACGACTAATTACACAAATTAATTTATAGCTATTTTCCTTGATATATAAGCTTTTCCAGTAAAAATAAACTAAAAATTTGCCATCATTTTGCCCAGAGATACAAAAAAATGCACCAATTTTTGCCAAGATAGTAATATTATTTTGCAAAAATTCACTTGGCAAAAATCAGCATGAGTGAAAAAAACATAGAAAATTACGGGAAAAGTTTTCTCGTTCTCATTTTACCGATATCGTTTGTGATTGTTTTCGTGGTGAATACCTGGAGGTATTTACTGATAGGCTTATTGGTGCTATTGGCAATCAACCTTTGGCAGCAATATAGGTGGGAAAAGTGGTGTCAGCAAGTAAATCCCCTCTTCTATCAGTTAATTAAGGATAATCAAGGAAAAATCACACCTGTTGATTTAGCTCTCAAAGGTAATTTTTCAGGAAAAGAAGCAAAACGATATATAGAAGGAAAGGCAAAGGAATTTGGTGCTAGTGTTCTAGATACTGATAATGAAAATCCTTCCTATTACTTTATAACTGCTAGTATTCTAGGCGACATCTTGGATAGTAGTGAAACTGTGGATCAGCTTCCGGCTCGATCTGTGAATAAAGAGGTGCGATCATTTTTACAACCACCTCCACAAGCAACAGAAACGGAAGATGAGGAGAAAGAAGATGAGGAGGAAATACAAACTGAATCTTCACCAGAAACTACCCAAGAAACATTACAAAAACCCCTAGAAGAACAGTTGGTTTTTGGTTCTTTGATTCAATCTGAACTAGCTAAACGTTTGGGAGTCTATTCCAGCACTGTTTACAAAAGAAGAAACGATCCAGACTTTCCTGAATGGAGTCGTAATCGTGATCCAAATGGAATTGCCTGGACTTTTTCTCGTAAAACTAGGGAGTTTTTCCCTCTTGAGGAATAGGTGATTGGTGATTGGTGATTGGTGATTGGGTAGTAATTACGAATTACGTAAGCGTTGCTCTCCCGAAGGGAGCATTACGAATTACGAATTACGAATTACGAATTACGAATTACGAATTACGAATTACGTAAGCGTTGCTCTCCCGAAGGGAGCATTACGAATTACCCATCCCCACTGCTTCACTGATGGAATTTAAGCCGTTTTCTTCTAGTTTGGTTAACAAACCAGTAAGAATACGGCGCACCATCATCGGCCCTTCGTAGATCCAACCAGTATAAGTTTGAACAAGACTTGCTCCGGCTGTAATTTTTTCCCAAGCATCTTCAGCAGTAAAAATACCACCGACACCAATGATCGGAACTTGACCTTGGGTTTGTTGGTAAATAAAGCGGATTACCTCTGTAGAACGTTGTTTGAGAGGCACACCACTAATTCCTCCAGCTTCTTCTTGGGGTGTCTTACCAGTTTTTTCTAGAACCTTGGTTTTTAGCCCTTCACGGCTAATTGTGGTGTTAGTAGCGATTAAACCAGCTAGTTGGTGACTTTTAGCCAAATCAATAATGTCAGCGATCGCTTCCCATCCCAAATCTGGTGCAATTTTCACAAACAGAGGTTTATGTGATGTGTTTTCTGCTTGTAAAGCTGTCAAAATTTGACCTAGCATCTTAGCATCTTGGAGCGATCGCAAACCAGGAGTATTGGGAGAAGATACATTGACAACGAAATAATCACCTAAGTCTTTCAGTAAGCAGAAGCTTTGTAAATAGTCTTCTGCTGCTGTTTCTAAGGGCGTGATTTTAGATTTACCCAAATTTATACCTATGGGTATAGAAAAAGGTTTAATTTGACGGAGATTTGTCAATTTTGCTACCATTGCCTCTGCACCAGAATTATTAAAACCCATTCTGTTAAGAACAGCCTGATCCAGAGGTAAACGAAATAAACGAGGAGGTGTATTACCTGGCTGGCTATGATAAGTAACAGTACCTAATTCTGCAAAACCAAAACCAAAACTTGACCAAACGTTAGCTCCAACCCCGTCTTTATCAAATCCTGCGGCTAAACCGACAGGGTTATAAAAATTTACACCAGACAAATTTTGTTGCAAGCGTGTATCATAGAGGCACAAAGACTTTTGTAGTTGGGAATTTAGCCATCTAGCAACCTGATCAGAACTCGCCGTTGCTAGTAGATTCAAACTACTCATCGTCTGTTTATGTAACCACTCTGGATCGGTTTTCACCAGAGTAAACAGAAAAGGTCGAATTATTGCTTTGTAAATATCCAATCTAGGTTAGCATCTACGAATTATTACAATAAATACCAGATACCAAATTCAGTCATAGTCTGAATCACTTTCAGGGCATCTTCAATAATATTACTACAAACTATGTCCACGGATCATCAGATGGGGCAACCGAAAAGACCCAGAATTTCCGAACAAAAAATCCTATCCTTGGGAACAATTCTTCAGAGCATCAGAGATGAAGAAGATATTGACACGCTGCTACAAACAACAATTTCTTATTTAAGCGAACAATTTGACTATCAATTTATATGGTTGGGGTTATACGATAATGTCAGTAAAAAGATCCTTGGTAAAGGTGGTATAACTCCAGATGGGGATTCCAGTTTTTTAAACAGATCAGTAATAGTCAAATCAGGCAGTTTAATCTGTCAAGTCATCACAGAATTATGTCCTGTAGGAGTTGCCAATTTGCGTGGGGAAGTACGTGCTGAGGAATGGCAGGAAATAGCAGCTAAATACAGCATTCAAGGCACAATATTTTTGCCCATTCGCTATAAAGATAATTGTTTGGGTGTGATTTTATTAGGTTCACTACGTTGGGGATACTTATTAGCAGGAGAAGCAAGAGCCAAACTGTTAATTATAATAGGAGAACTAGGGCTAGTTTTAGACAATCATCAAAAACAGCAAAAATCCTTAGACAATCATCATAATTCCTCTACAGAATCATTATTGAAACTTCTAGAAAATGTCCGTTCTCTCAACAACTTTGAACAAAAACTAGAAGCAGTCGTCCAGGCAACCGATGAATTTATTTCTTCTTCCCGCACCAGAATTTATTGGTTTGAAAGAGAAGGAAACTATTTTTGGTGTCGGATGAGTAGCCAACTTGTTAATATAGGTAGGAACTGGAAAAGAAAAAAAGTATCCGTAGGAATTACTGCTCAAGAATTAAGTGATGTTTATTATGCTTTAGCAGTTAACCAGTTAGTTTGGTTGAGTGAATCTGGAAGTTCTCTCAAAAGTCATATTCAAGAAAAACTATTAACCCATCTACAAATAAGATCTTTTTTAGCAGCTCCAATTATTTGGCAAAAAGATTTATTAGGGTTTGTGGCGGTGGAAAGTAATGAGCCAAAAACCTGGAATCAAGAAGAGAAGAATTTTATTCAAGGAGCAGCAGGGTTAATTTCTCTTGTTGTTCCTGTCCACAATTTAGAAGCTACTCTCACACAAGTACAAAAAAATCAGCAAATAACTCATAAATTTGCTCAAGCTGTCCATCATAAACAAGAATTAGAGCAAATTCTACAAGTTTGTAGCGCAGAATTGTTAGAAGAACTAGCTGGAACACGTTTATTAATACTAGAATTTGATCATATAAAAAATATTTACAAAGTTTCCTTCCAAAGCGTCTTAAACAGTCGCCGCTTATGGAAATTTACGGCTTCACCATTATCAGAAATGGATGCTTATCTGTTGGAAGATGCAAAAGAAGCAATAGAAATCTCCACATTAGAACATGATTTACGCCTGTACAGTTGGCATCCACAACTATTAGAAAGTGGTGTGAAATCTCTGTTGATTTGTAACTGTATTCAAGGTCATCAGCCGGATATTTTATTAATTGTTACCCATGATAATATTCGTTCCTGGACAAGTTTACAAAAAGATTTAATCTGGTCTATTAGTCAATTTATTGGTGTAATTGTTCGGAATCACAAACTAAATGTTATCAATGACCAACAACAGAGAATTGCTAAAATATTTAAACAATACCCCACTGAATTGCTGACATCTGAAAAGAATACTACGGAAGTAAATTCTCTCCAACAAATAGCAGAAGTTTTAGAATGTCCCTTCGCTGCTATTCTTACCTGGTATCCTGATGATCAACAAGCAAAGGTTATTAATGGTTTAGCTAGTAGTAGGAATGCTAATAATAATACATTTAGTATTTCTGAAAATGTGCCAATTTTTATTCAGGACGATGTTCTCATTGAGTTGGCATTAGCACACAACAGTTACTTAGTCTTAAGTTCCTACGAGTTGCCCCAACAAACGAGGGAATGGCTGAGAATTCCCATCAATGCTAGAGTTTTTGTAATTGCTTTACGAGCTACAGCCAATTCTCAACCTACAGGCATAGTATTACTAGCTGATTACTTAGGAGAAGATTGGTCAGAACTAAAACTAAGTGTGGTTATAAGTTTGATTACTCAATTAGCTTGGTGGCAAACTCAAAATAAAATTATTCAGAGACTAGACAATAACACAGAACTTCTACAAGAACTTAATTGGTACAAACATCGCCGCTTACAAGAGATATACAGAATGACGGCAACAGTATTGGGTCAAATTAAAGATTTAGGTATTCCCACCAATGAACTCAAACAAATGCGCTACAAACTGTTATTACGACAGCTGAACTACATCACTAACTCAATGAAAGAAGTAGTGAAACACGAGCAATGGCAGTTACACCTGAGTTGGGAAACTATGACCATTGCCAGTCTCTTGAAGCGTTCCATTGAAAGAGTTGAGAGTGTAGCCAAGCAACAGCAACTATGGATAGGTGTACATGGTTTAGCTGAACCTATGGAGGAGTTAGAAGTTTCTCATCGCTCCGCAACTGGAGAACTAATTACTGCCGCTAATTCACCTGCTTTGGCTACTGCTGGAGATATCATCAAAATTGAGTTAGTTCTCTATGAATTACTAGTTGCAGCCTGTCAACGTTCTCCTGAAGGGGATAGGGTGGATATTTGGTGTCGTGCAATAGATAGTCAGTTATTGGATATCTCCATCACAGATCATGGCAAAATTAATCCACAGCTATTGTTAGAACTTAGTCAAGATGGAAGTACAAATATAGTAGATACAATTTATTCAGAGTCTCTTAATAACCCACCAGGTCTACACTTGCTTATTTGTCAAAAATTTATCAAACAGTTGGGAGGAGAATTGCAGATTTACAAACTACCAGATGAACGCACAGTTAGTCGCTTAATACTACCTTTAGCACATCATAGTTCGACAAAATCTGAAGGGAATACTTTTGGCAGTACATCACCTTTGAGTAGGGGTTTCTGAAAAAGTGTTTCCGTAGAGGCTAAGAGGCAGGGTGCAGGGTGCAGGGGGTAGGGGGAAAATTAAAAAACTACTTTTCAATCTCTCGAAATTGAAAAAGTGCAAGATTTGAGAGCATTAAGGCTTGAAAACCTTGGATTTGTGGTGAAAATTGAAACTTACTAACTCTCTAAAACTACTCCCTACTCCCTATTCCCTACTCCTTAGCCTCCGCCGATCAATTTCTAATACAGACCCTAAGTAAACAATCAATCTCGCAGAAATTTCTATGGGACGCAATCTTTCCAAATCTGATCTACCCACAAAAATTTGTCCTGTTTGTCAACGTCCCTTTTCTTGGCGTAAAAAGTGGCAAGACTGCTGGGATGAAGTGAAATACTGTTCAGAACGTTGTCGTCGTCGCCGTTCAGAGGCTAAAAAAAACATTTGAACAAATAACCGCAATTGGATCTAGGATCAATGTAACCCAGCAAAAGAAAAAAATTTTGGCTATTTTGGTTAATGGGTGAATTACCTAAAATCCAATTTTCACAGCCATTCTTAACAGAGTAGGTTAAATTTATGGAACTAACAACACAAAACGTTGAAAATGTATTAGATGAAATGCGTCCCTATCTCATGTCGGATGGGGGTAATGTGGAATTAGTGGAACTAGATGGACCTATTGTTAAACTGCGTTTACAAGGTGCTTGTGGTTCTTGTCCCAGTTCTGCAATGACTTTGAGAATGGGTATTGAACGCCGCCTCAAGGAACAGATTCCAGAAATTGCAGAAATTGAACAGGTATTCTAGAATCCGCTAGAGAGAAATATCCCATACCTTCAGGTTTGGGAATTCTCTAGGGTCTGTTATTCGCGTAGCGTGCCGTCAGGCATATAAACATAAAAAACTGCTATCAAAGGATCATAAGTGATTTAAAATTGAAAAAGTGCAAAACTTGAGAATATAAACGCTTGAAAACCTTGCGTTTAGAGTGAAAATTGAAACTTACCAACTATCTAAAACTACTCCCTACTCCCTAAGCTCCACTGATCACTTTTTGTTACAAGCCCTAAGTGTAAGTTAAAGTATTAGTTCTCACCTTTACTTCTCTGTGTCTTGGTGTGAGATATCCTGTTCTTGACACTCTCCTGCCTAAAGGCGAGGAGATTCTTGGTTCAGCGAGTCCACTTGAACTAGACCCCTTGCGGTATCTAGGCCAGAGGTGGTTCTCTCCCCAAGCGTTAACTTTCCCCCAGCCCGGAGGTAGTTGGATTACTCCAAAATTTGTTTTGCTTAAATTCTGTGCCGTCTAGATCCCATGAAGATTTTACCTATTCCTGGGTAGGAACTAGAACTATGGAATAGAACTCTATATCTTCAGTTGTCAAGGTACAGATTGCCGCTAGGCACTTAGGTTTTTATACAGGTTAATTACCGTGCCTGTTAGACTTAATTCTACCATAAAACCTGACTGAGGCGTTTACGCCTCAAACCGTTTTCATCCCTTGTCTAAAGCACAGTGTGAATCTCTACGCCAAGCTTCGAGACTCACCGCTCAAGGGTTTTCAACGAGTATTTTTATAATGCCGTAAAACCTCAGATACAGACCAAGCTTGAGCGATCGCACCTCTGGGAGTATGAGGTGCATTACCGTCAAAAATTTCTGAAATTGAACCTAAACAAGCAGCAGATAAGAAATGTTCTAACAGTGGTTTCCAGTCAAAGGGTATGGGTATTTCTGGGTAAAACCTTTCCCATGCACGAATATAAGCACCAATTAACCAAGTCCAAACTGTACCTTGGTGATAAGCGCGATCGCGTTTATGAGGACTACCAACACATTGACCTTGATATTCTGGATCATCAGGATCTAAACTACGTAAACCATAGGGAGTTAATAATTTGGAAGTTGCTAGACCCAAAATTTGACGACCTTGTGATTCATCAAAACCACAATGATATAAAGATAAAGCTAAAATTGCATTCGGACGAATTTGGGAATTACGAGTATCGTCCACTTCAATGAAATCATATAAATAACCTAGCTGAGAATTCCAGAATTTTTGCAAAGATTCTTTTACTTGTTCTGCTTGTTGTTGATAACGATGTGCTTGGTTTTGTAAACGAGTAAAGTGTTCTTGATCTTCATGACTTAAATATTCAGCCCATTTAGTCATCCAACATAAAGCAGAATACCACAATGCATTGATTTCTACTGGTTTACCTCGACGTGGTGTAACTGGTATTCCTTCAACTAACGCATCCATCCAAGTTAATGCGACTCCGTTTGCATCCCAAGAAACTAAATTATCAATGACATCAATTTGAATATCGTAGCTAGTACCAATAGTAAAAGCTTTGTGAATTTGTTGAACTATGGGAAATTGTGCTTTTAAAAATTGCCAATCTTGGGTAGTTTCTAAATAAATTCCTAAAATTTCAATCCACCATAAAGCTGCATCAATACTATTATAAAAAGGGTTATTATCTATATCAGGAAAGGCATTAGGAATCAGTCCATGATGACAATATGAACCGAAGGTATTTAATAATCCTTTGGCTATGGAAAATCTTTTTGTAGTTAGGGTTAATCCTGGTAAGGAAATTAATGTATCTCTGCCCCAATCATTAAACCAATGATATCCTGCTATTACTGTTGGCCCGCTAATGGAGGCACGATAAACAATAAATTGATCACTAGCTTTTAAAAGGTAATTAATAATGGGTAATTCGTGATTGATAATAGGTTGATTAATCTGGTTTTGTGTTTCTGTTGCTTGGATAAAAATTTTCTCTATTCTATTTTTTTCTGCTGTTACTATTTCTGTAAAACTATTAGCAGTGAGAGTTGGTTGTTGGATGTTGGGTAAACCTACTTTTGCTTCTAAGGTAACGCTATCTCCAGGTTGCAATTCCACTGTTAAATAACCAGGACTATATAAGTCTTGGTGATCGCCTAGTCCTCTTTTAGTTTCTGCTGGTAAAGCATAATTCCAATACCATAAACCATCTGCTTGATATTGTCCTTTTGTCCAACTTAAATGCCAAGGTGTACCAAATTGTCCTTGTTGATTAATTTGTAAGCATAAAATCCGTTCACTTAGTAGTTGGGAAAATTGAATTTCATGATTACCAATTTGTTGATGATGAAAGTCGCGATCGCCTATTAATAGTCTTAATCTTAAAGTTCCTGTTTTTGCTCCTTCATACTGATATTGAATTAAAATCCTTTGTTCATTTTCTTCATTTTTGCCCAAACTATTAGGCATAACTAATTTTCTGCTCAAGTGCCACTTATATCCACTCCATACCCATTCAGGAACTGGGTAAATATTAAAGTCATGCAATAATCTATGACCAGTTGGTTCAATTTTTCCACTACTCCAAATATTTGTTCCTAATGCTATTGTTGTTCCTGATATTTCTAAACTAGCTTCTAAATGAGATAACAGTAATTTTCTTCCTGATGGTGGATTTGTAGCTGCAAATAACCAGCCGTGATATGTTCTAGTGTGTACATCGGCAACTGTACCACTGGCGAACCCACCTAAACCATTAGTTAGCAACCATTCTCTTGTATCTAATTCAAACATCATTAGTTATTAGTTATTGGTTATTGAGTTACAAACTCCCCCCATCACCCCATCACCCCATCATCACCCAAACTCCCTTTCTTACTGATGAAAATTCTTTTTGTACAAAGCCTAAAAAGCAGCTACTCAAAATCGTAACGAGTATGATATAGTCGTAACAGATCGTAACTAAACGGTGACAAACGTGGCAGGGTGAAGAAAATCTGACCCAATACCACGTAAAAAATGGATATAAGATTAAGGAGAACTAGGTTAATGACACTTTCTTACGGAACAGAAGGATGTATTCGTGTTGGTCAACAAGCACCTGATTTCGCAGCAACTGCTGTGTATGATCAAGAATTCAAAACAATCAAACTTTCCGACTATCGCGGTAAATATGTAGTCTTATTTTTCTACCCCTTAGACTTTACCTTTGTTTGTCCCACTGAGATCACAGCATTTAGTGATCGTTTTGAAGAATTCAATAAACTTAACACAGAAATTCTTGGTGTTTCCGTAGATAGCGAATTTTCCCACCTCGCTTGGATTCAAACAGATCGTAAATCTGGTGGTGTTGGTGACTTAAACTATCCTTTAGTGTCTGACATCAAAAAAGAAATTAGTGCTGCTTATAATGTTCTTGACCCCGCTGCTGGTGTTGCTTTGCGTGGTTTGTTTATCATTGATAAAGAAGGCGTTATTCAGCACACAACTGTCAATAACCTAGCATTTGGTCGTAGTGTTGATGAAACTCTACGTACATTACAAGCCATTCAATACGTACAATCTCACCCAGATGAAGTTTGTCCTGCTGGTTGGCAACCTGGAGAAAAAACAATGAATCCCGATCCTGTTAAGTCCAAAGTTTACTTTGCAGCAGTTTAGGAAGGTGGGGTGATGGGGTGATGGGGTGATGGGTTGAGAGATTTTTTACCTATTTCCTGTTACCTTTTCCCACCCAATTTAATGTTTAATTTTTAATCTTTAAATATTATGTTGACATCAACAGATTTTACTGGTTTATTCAACGAGCGTTTTTTTCGGAATATTTTACCTAAACCAGCTTTAGATGAATTTAGATTAGGTGTAATTCCACCAGATTTTAAATTAACAGATATCACCAATGATCGGACAGTAAAACTATCTGATTATCGAGATAAACAACCTGTTATTTTAGCTTTTACAAGAATTTTTACAGAAAAACAATATTGTCCATTTTGTTACCCCCATATTAAAGCCTTAAACGAAAATTACGAGGAGTTTGTAAGTCGGGGGATAGAATTATTAATGATTACTAGCACCGATAAAAAACAAAGTAAAATAGTAGTGCAAGACTTAGGGTTACAAATGCCATTATTAATAAATCCTAGTTGTCATGTTTTTAGGACATATAAAACTGGACAAGCATTAGGCGCACCCTTACCAGCACAGTTTGTCTTAGATCAAAATGGCAAGTTAGTCTACAGGCATTTATTCTCATTTTTAGATCATAATGCTAGTGTTGAGAAGTTGCTAGGACAATTTAATTTATAGTCTCATGAAGGAGATTTTATGTCAGGAATTAAAGCTAATCTAAGTTTACAAAACCTGTATGAAATTGATGAAAATCTCTGGTTAGAAGAAACAATCAAGTTATTAAAAAGTAACAGGTTAGCAGAATTGGATATAGATAATTTAATTGAGGAATTAGAAAACTTGGGTCGCCGAGATAAAGCTAAGGTAGCTAGTTTATTAGAACAAATTATTAGACATTTATTACTACTAGAATATAGGCAACAAGAAGCTCAGTATAATTCTGGACATTGGAAAGCAGAAATTAGAAGTTTTAGAAATCAGTTAAAACGTCACTTAACAACAAATTTATATCAATATTTAGACAAGAATTTATCATCTATTTATCATGATGCTTTAGGATATGTGATGGATAAAACCGAAGGTGAAATAGATAATCTACCTCCAAATTGTCACTATACTTTAGAACAATTACTTGATCTGAGTTATTTACCGTAAAAACTGTCATTTCAGTTATCAGTTACCAGTTATCAGTTATCAGTTATCAGTTATCAGTTATCAGTTATCAGTTATCAGTTATCAGTTATCAGTTATCAGTATCTCTAGCTGAAGCAAGTGGCTTTAGACTACAATTTTTCGGTAAGATCAAAGTATGTTCCTAGGGAGTAAGGAAAAGGGGACAGGAGAAAAAGATAATATTTTCCTATAATGTTAAGAGTAAAGAAATCTGCTGTATATTTTGACTACTGACTTATGAAACTTTTTCACTATCTAGGTTTTGCTCATGATCACACTTTATCATTTACCACTTTCTCCTAATTCTCGCCGAGTTTGGATTACACTCATAGAAAAAGGTTTAGATTTTCAACTTGTAGAAGTTAACTTAGGTGGAGATCAATTTAAACCAGAATTTCTGGCAATGAACCCATTTCATCATATTCCTACATTAGTAGATGATGGTTTTAATGTGATTGAATCCCTGGCTATTTTAGACTATTTAGAAGCTAAATATCCAACTCCGGCAATGTTACCAAAAGATGCTAAGGACTTAGCAGTTGTTAAAATGGTGGAATTGGTGAGCGTGAATGAATTATTACCTGCATTGACACCAATTATGGCAGTAATATTTGATTTACCAAAACAAGATCCAGAAGCAATTGAAAAATCGAAAACCAAGATCAATACAGTTTTAAAATTCTTTGCAGATAAATTAGAAAATCGTCCCTATTTCGGCAGTGATAACATTACTTTAGCAGATGTAGTTGCGGGAACTATAGTACCTTGGTTGCCACAAGCAGGAATTTCCTTAGATGAATATCCTCAATTAAAAACTTGGTGCGATCGCATAACCGTACGTTCATCGTGGGAAACCACCCAAACTACACCAGAAATGATCGTAGATTTCAAAAAACTGTTAATGTCAAGACAGTCATAGATAGAAGTCAGGAGTCAGGAGTCAGGAGTCAGGAGTCAGAATTAAGATTTTTCTGTTCCCTGTGCCCTGTTCCCTGTTCCTAAATTACAACTGCACCTGTGATAAATGACTACGGGGGTTATAGGTGCGGATAGAACGGAGTTGTTCATATAATTCTCGTTCCTGAGTTGTCAAATCTTTAGGAGGTGCGATCGCCACTTTCACCATTTGATCACTGCGTCCACCCTTAGTCAACGGCCAACCTTTACCACGCAAACGCAGAGATTGGCCAGAACGCACACCAGCAGGGAGTTTGACATTTACGTTACCATCGGGAGTTGGGACATCAATGGAAGCTCCCAAAGCCGCTTCATCGGGAGTAATAGACACTTCACAAACGAGATTATCCCCCTCAAATTGGAAAAAAGAATGGGGTTGCAATTCTACTTTTAAATATAAATCTCCTCGTTGTTGAGTCATGGGGTTTAATTGACCTTTACCCCTAACTCGTAAACGAGTACCAGTTTTTGATCCGGCTGGGATACGAACATCAATGGTTTCACTACCTAAATTAAATCGTTTTTTAGCGCCATTATAAGCCTCTGCTAAAGTTAAACTAATCCCAGCTTCTGTATCTTGGGTAGTGCCACCATTAGGATTTTGAAAACCAAAATCACTAAAACCGCCAAAACCACCAAAACCGCCACTTTGTGTACCAGCAGAACCACGATAGGAGTAGCTTTGCTTGCTACCACCAGTTTTTGCACCACCAAATAATTCATTGAGGAAGTCATTAAAGCTACCGTATTGACTGAAGTCAAAACCGCCCATGTCAACCCCAGCACCACCAGGGAAACCACCTTCTCCTACCTGTTTCCAGTATTGGCCATATTGATCATATTTTTTGCGTTTATCTGGATCAGAAAGAACTTCGTAAGCTTCGTTAACTTCTTTAAATTTTGCTTCTGCTTGTTTATTTCCTGGATTAACATCGGGGTGGTACTTACGGGCTAATTTTCGGAAAGCCTGTTTAATTTCGTCTGCACTAGCAGTTTTACTAATTCCTAAAATAGAGTAATAATCTTTAAAATCTGTTGTAGCCATCTACTAGCCTCCTGTAAAAATTTAGATTAAGTTAAGTTATGTTTTTTTCTAAGATATGATATTCACTGTTTGCTAGGTATAGTGCCAGTAAACAGGATTCTAATATTAAATTAACAAAGAATATTAAACATCAAGTGTGGTTGTTGCTCATAATGCCAGGGCAATTACCGTACATTGATAAAAAACTTTCACCCCACCTCCCTATCACCCCATCACCCCATCACCCCATCATCCCACCTCCCCATCACCCAAACTCCTGAAAAATTAGACTATCTAGTCCATCTTCCAAAGAGGGAGGAGCATCTCTGAGTTGGCGGTGCATTCGTAAAATTACTTGTTCAGGGACTTGGCGATCGCGTTTTTGATTACGTTTTAAACATAGCCATACAGGAGTTTTTACCCATATACCAGTGATGTGAGTGAAGCCAAAATTACGAGCTATTTTTATAGTTTGCCGACGATGTTTACGGCGAGCGTTGGTAGCGTCAAAAATTGTGGTTATATCACTGAGTATAGCTTGTTGAAATTGTCTTTCTACGTCTTGCCAAATTAATCTCCAAGATCCTTGTATGGCTTCTGAACCAAACAGTTGCCCCCGGATAGCATCTGTAGAAACTACGTGCATCTGGGGGCATTCTGTAATTAATTGTTTTGCCAATGTTGATTTACCGCTACCAGGAAGGCCAATCAGCAAAATCAGTTTAGTCATTAGTTAATCAGTTATCAGTTATCAGTTATCAGTTTTCAGTTTTCAGTTGTCAGTTGTCAGTTATCACTGTTTACTGTTTACTGTTCACTGTTTACTGTTTACTGTTTACTGTTCACTGTTTACTGTTTACTGTTCACTGTTCACCAATCACTACTGACTAAATAATTGTGCCATCGGGAATGACTGCATTTTTCAGGACGACTACAATTCCACTACGGATGTAGAAACCTTGTTTTTCCCGTTCTGCTTCTTGGACGTTATCTTTATTGATAATTTTTACATCACGGCCGATGTGTGCATTTTTATCAATAATGGCACGACGGATGATTGTGTCTTGGCCGATGCCGATGGGTATATCACCTTGCTCTAAAGTATTTTGGCGTTCTACATAAGGTTGGTAAAAATCTGAACCCATAATTAAGGATTCTTCAATTGTGGCACCAGTCTCAATTCTGGATCTGACTCCGATCACTGAATGTTGAATCCGGCAATCTTTGATAATACAACCTTCACCAATAATAGATTCTGTGACGTTACAGTTCAGAATTTTGGAAGGTGGTAAGTAGCGGGGGCGGGTATAAATTGGTGCTTCTTCATCGTAGAAGCTGAAAGGTGGCATGGGTTGCCGTGTTAAGGCTAAATTGGCATTGTAAAATGCTTCAATTGTTCCGATGTCTTCCCAATAGTCGTCAAACAAGTATGCTTGTACGTTGTAGTCTTTGGCAGCATCAGGAATAATTTCTTTACCGAAATCTGTTTTTTCTGAAGATTCTTTGAGCAGATTGATTAATGCTTCTTTCTTAAAGACATAAATTCCCATTGAGGCAATGTATGGCTGTTGCTTGGCTTGTTCTGGTGTCAAACCTAGTACAGTGGTGTCAACTTGCATTTGTTGTAAAGCATCACCTTTGGGCTTTTCGCTAAAGTCAATCACCCTACCGGATTTGTCAATTTTCATCAATCCGAAGTCGGAAGCACGACGATCATCAATGGGAATGACAGAAAGAGTGATGTCGGCGTTGGTTTCTCTATGGCGTTCAATAAATTGACGATAATCCATCCGATATAGGTGATCACCAGAAAGAATCAGGAATTCATCTGCATCCCAGTCTTCTAATAACCAAATGTATTGGCGTACTGCGTCTGCTGTACCTTGAAACCAGTTGGGGTTTTCTGGAGTTTGTTGTGCTGCTAACACTTCTACAAACCCTTCATTGAAACCACCGAAGTTGTAGGCGCGAGCTATATGGCGATTTAAAGAAGCTGAGTTAAATTGTGTAAGAACGTAGATTTTATAAATTTCTGAATTAATACAGTTACTGACTGGGATATCTATTAAGCGATATTTCCCAGCTACTGGTACTGCGGGTTTTGCACGGAGTTTAGTGAGCGGATACAGTCGTGTACCCGCACCTCCACCAAGGATGATTGCTAAAACTTTTTTCACAAAATTTCTCCAGACTGCCTTTCAACTCTCACCTACAGTTTAGGACTATGAGTGGCAACTGGTAAGGGGGGATCAAAGAATTTTGGGGAAGATTTTTTGAGATCAGGGTTTGTAGGGTTTATGTAGAACTAATGTATTGATGATGGGTTTAGTTTTAATCGGGTAAGAAATCATCTTCTATTACTTCTGCGAGATTATATGGATATATAGAAGGGAAAGAGTCTTTTGGTAAACCTGTCTCAGCTTTTGCTTGTTTAACTGCTTGTGTGTAACATTCTGTAAAAATACTTTCTAGATAGGGTTTGAGACTAGGAGAATCCTGAATAGATTCTTGAACACGTCTACGATGTTCAATTATGCTTGCTTCCCAGCTACCACTTCTTTTATCAGGCTGAAATTGCCATTTGAGTAAATGCAGTAGGATCACAATCAGATTACTTTTAAGACTTTTGCGTTCACTTCTTCCCATGTCAGCAATTTCTTCAATCAGGTTTTCCCAGTCTACATTGGCGTAATCCTGATTTTGTAATTTTGCTACAGTTGTTTCTATCCATTGCAGGTAGTCGGTTTCATATAAAGTTGTGGAAGGGGTTTTGAGTAAAGACATGGCGATTTCCATAGCTTTTACTTTGATTGTAGTTTTTTTAGGTGGGAATGCCTCTATGATTAAACTCAAGGTAAGGAGAAAAGATTAAAGATTGTGCGATCGCTACTGCTCTAAATACCTAAAATTTTAGAAAGTGTAGGCAAATAAGTAGTCATTGCTTCGGCTAATTTACTGGTATCTGTAACCGCAGAGGTTAAACCATTCAACGCATTTATAGCCATTGAACACAGCTTCATGATTCTTTCTGCTGGTGGCTTTTTCCCTTCTTCGGCTATGGTTTCTACTGCTTCTAAAGCTTCTTGCTTTTGAGTATCAGAAAGTACTTGATCATCAGTTATAGATTTCTGAAATATGGCTAAAATTTCGGCTAATTCATCACCACTTTCTGTGCTTATATCCTTAAGTTGTTGAATTGAGTTACTTACCTTACTATTCGCTTCTGCTAGGGTTAAATTCGAGTTGCTTACATCCCTTGCAGTAATTCTATTACCGTTAGACATATCAACATCACGACCAGCACGAATCTTTTGTTGATGATTCTCCATAATATCACCTGCTTGATTGATTATATATACATGATTTCCGTCACCATTAATCATAACTTCTCTCTTGGGTTCAGCAATTCCCATAATTAAATCTGGGATAAATTGTTGCTGGGAACTATGAAAATCTTGTAATCTCGGTATTTCTTTATCTTTCGCATTTAATATCAGTTCATCTTTAGATGCAATTGTCTTGACTGCTTGATTATAATTATTAGTTATTTCTTCATGAATGGTACTTTTATTAGTTTGTACAGCAACTCCGATTTTTACCACAACAACACCATCGTCTTTATTTTCTATGCTGCGAACAGATAAATCTAATCCATGATTATTAATAGCAGTTTGTGTCAGAGAAAAAACAAATGCTCTCCAATTTAATCCATTTTGGAAAATTAAATCAATTGTGTCTCTTACTTCTGTGATCCATTTTTCAAATTCACCAGGTAGAAATTCACCACTATCTGGTTTTGGTTCTAAAAAATGTCCTTGAGAAGTCCGCTTTAAATAAACTCGCTGACAGTTAACGTTTTTAAAGCAAGTATTTTTATTGATATTCCAATCTTGGATGCAAGCATCTGTTAATGTTGCACCTGATAAGTCAGCATCTAATAATTGAGTTTGTAATAAGATTGCTTCTCTTAAATTCGCATCTTGTAAATTTGCTCCCCGCAGATTCAATCCAGTAAAATCTTCACCACCATCATTTTTTGCAGTCAGTAATTTCCTAGCTTGAGGATTTTCTAATATAGTTCCTTCTGTTCTAGCTAATTCTAACCCAGTTGCCTTTTTAAAACTAGCATGAGTTAGGTTTGCTTTTCTAAAATCTGTGTGTCTTAAATCTGCTCCATCAAAGCAAGCATTTGTTAAATTTACTCCATAAAATGATGTTCCACCTGTAGCAGCCCAAAATACTGCTTTTTCATAAATCCATGCAAAATTTGGTGAACCCCGAATTGCTTTTTTGGCTATAATTATAGTTGTAATTATCAAGATTATTAATACTATTAATCCTAATGGTTCACCATACGTGGATTGGGGAATTTCTTGGAGAAAAGATAAAATTATGACTCCATAACTGAAAAATGATATTACTTCTCCTAATTTTCCCAACAAAATATAATTAAAAGTAATAAAAAATGAAAATGTAATACATACTAAAAATGCAAATGCCAGGATTAATCCTAATAATAAGATTTGATTGGATAAGATAGCGAAAGTATCTTTATCTTTGATACCAAAGCTCTGATGAACAAATTCACTATTAGCTACAAAACCAATAATAATCATTATTAACATGACTATATTAATATCATTGTTAAATCCATCTAATGTTAATAAATATAGATAATAGCCAAAAAATAATAATGATATGAATAAAAAAGTTGTTAGCCAATAATCTTCTAATAATCTATCTGCGTTCGCTACTAATAACCCACTAGCAAGAATTGCAAATATACCACAAAGCCCAACCGCCAAAAATCCTGTAATTATCAGCAATAATTTTGGAATTAATTTATGCCCTGATTTTGCATTTCTAAAATCACTCAAATCATATTCAGTCTGATTAAATTTTATACCTCTGATATTTTTTGATTGATGGAATTCCATAGATAATCACTGATTAGGAATTTTGTTTATAGATATAATTCAGATTATTTTTTTATTTGCAACTATCGCACTGAATGCTTAATAAGCAACATATCGAACAAATTCCTTTGCAATATTTCTCTTCTTTGATAGATAAAAATTTATCACTTTCTTCTATGGATAATGATAATAATTTATCAATATCTACAGGATGCGTAGCCATTAAATCTATAAAATCATTAGGTAAATTAATTAAAACAGCCATTTCTGGCAAAGTTATACCTTTTTCTTTTGCTTTATCTTCTATCAACAGTTTTGTTCCTGGTAAATCTGCTAAAACTTGCAATTCTTCTGTAGAAGTATTTAAACTACTACTAATTTGACTGAGATATTCTTGAAATCTGGGTTCTGTCAATTTTTCTCTACTGATAGCTTGTGTGCTGTAAAATGCGATAATTGCTGGATGAACACCAGATTGATTACTCAATTCTTGGAGACTTAAATTCTGGTTTTTAGCTGTTTCTAAAATCTTCAGTTTGACGGCACTTTTACGGTTGGTTGAACTAATTAAATCTAATACAGAAACTCCTAATTTATCAGCCTTCTTTCTGAGGTTAGCCGCATTTTCTGGGGTGATATTTTCAATATTTGAAGATTCTAGAAAATTGCCACTTATACCAGGTTTAGTTAAGATTTGTGTAGTAAAACCTGTAAGTTGGTCAAGCTCTTCTAAACTTATACCTTTAGATTCAGCTATTTCTTGGATACGTAACTTTACCATTAGATTGGATATTGAATAACTGTATAAATAACTATTTAAGTATAATAATTTATGCAATGTCAATATCTAGCATTAATTTTCCATAAATATTGTCAATTATTGCAATAATTCTTAATATGCAAATTCACACACCAGACTGGGTAAAACACGCGGTTTTCTATCAAATATTTCCTGACAGATTGGCAAAAAGTACACAATCTAATAAACGTTTATTAAATAATCCCCAATGGGAAGATTGGGATGCTTCTCCAACATTACAAGGTTATAAAGGTGGAGATTTGTGGGGAGTGATTGAAGAATTAGACTATATCCAAAGTTTAGGAATTAACGCTATTTACTTTACACCCATTTTTCAATCTGCTAGTAATCATCGTTATCATACCCATGATTATTATCAAGTTGATCCTTTATTGGGAGGAAATGCAGCTTTTCAGGATTTACTAAATGCAGCTAAAGAACGTAATATTAAAATTGTCTTAGATGGAGTTTTTAATCATGCAAGTCGGGGGATATTTTTCTTCCATGATATATTAGAAAATGGGCCTCATTCTCCTTGGGTTGATTGGTTTAAAATTCAAGGTTGGCCACTTGCACCATATACTGGTGATGCACCTGCAAATTACGAAAGTTGGGCGGGTATTCGTTCTTTACCTGTGTTTAATCATGACAATCCAGATGTGCGGGAATATATTATGGAGATTGCCGAATATTGGACACGAATTGGTATTGATGGATGGCGTTTAGATGTTCCTTTTGAAATTAAAACTCCTGGTTTTTGGCAAGAATTTAGGGATAGAGTAAAAGCAATAAATCCTGATGCTTATATAGTTGGAGAAGTGTGGGGAGATTCCCGTCAGTGGTTGGATGGAAAACAGTTTGATGGGGTGATGAATTATTTATTTACTGGCCCAACTATTGCTTTTACTGCGGGCGATCGCGTAAATTTAGAAATGGTAAAAGGACGAGCTTATGAAGTTTATCCACCTTTATTTGCTCATGAATATGCACAAAAAATTGAGGATTTATTAAATTTATATCCTTGGGAAATTCAACTTACCCAACTGAATTTATTAGCTAGTCATGATACCGCTAGGTTAATAACTATTGCTGATGGTGATATTTCTACAGTGGAATTAGCAACTTTATTATTATTAACTTTTCCTGGTGCGCCAAGTGTGTATTATGGTGATGAGGTAGGTTTACCTGGTGGTTTAGATCCTGATTCTCGGCGTGGTTTTCCATTACAAGAAAATTGGAATTTAGAAATATTAGAGTTGCATAAACAATTAATTGCTTTGCGTCATCAATATATAGCTTTAAGGATAGGAAATTACCAAGTTATTCATACAGAAAAAACACTGTATGTATTTGAGAGAATTTGGGAAAGTGAAGAATTAATGATTGTTGTGAATGTGGGAGAAGAAACTATAAATATTAGTTTTGATGGTGGTAAATTACAACAGCAACCACAAAAATTATTGTATGGAAATGGGGAAATAAGATGGGATGATCAAAATGTTAATTTGAGTATTCCTGCTAGGAGTGGTTGTATTTTTGGTTAAAGTTAGATAGGAAAAGTATTGTAGGGTGTGTTAGAACAAAGTAACGCACCTTTTGGTGATGGTACATTGCGATCGTTAACACACCCTACTTACTACAGATTAAAATATCTTTGAAACCGATTATCTAATTTATTAGTCTTCCGTTTATTACAGGTTAAACAGAGAGTTTGTAGATTACTAATATCGTTTTTTCCACCACGAGATAAAGGGATAATATGATCTATACTCAGTTGAGTTTCCTGAGCAGTTTTACCACAACTTTGACATTGATATTTATCTCGTTGGTAAACAAATTTTCTTACTTCTGGTGGGATAGGAATACGTGGTGTTTTTTTCATATTGACTGACAAAATTCTTGAAAATCTTGGCTAACTTGTCCTGCATAATTGCGGGCATATTCTATAATGGAATTATGCCATGTTGTAGTTTGAGCAAAATCAATTAACTGATCAGCAATTGCAGAACCTTGTCTACCACTACTGCGTAATTGATCCCAAGCAGTGATTTTTCCCATAGTTTCAATTAGTTGTTCTAAATGTTTTAAATTTCCATCCCAAGCTTGCAGGTGAACTTTATCTTTTTCTGGTTGTAATTCCTTTAAGACATAGGATTTTTTACCATCGTTAATAGCTTCTAATAAAGCGGGTGCAATACCTTGAAAAATATTTTGAATTGTAACTATCCTTGCAGCAGGTGTTTCCCATTTTGGTTGGGAAAATTTTAAATAAGGTTGAAGAGAATTAGTAGGAGTTTCTTTCAAGTCTAATAGATAATTCTCATCAGGAGAACCGTAACCTGCTACTAAAATTATATAACGTTCCAAACCTAAACTACTATTACCAGCAATGCGTTTTTCAATATCAAGAATTTGATAAAAATCACGGTGCTGATTTGTGGTATGATGCCAATCTTGAATTAATTCTCTGACTTTTTTTTGTTCTGCATCTGTTGCTTTAGTTACGCGTTTATCATCAACAACTAACTTCCTTTTATTATTCTTCTCTTTGGTGAACTTATCTAAAAATTTAGCCCGGTTGCGTTTTTTAAAACTCTTCAATAAATCTTTGACTAAACCTTGAGCAGTTTTCCTTTCTACAGTTCTCGCTTTTCCATTTGCAAGGTGTTGAGTATAGGTTTTTAAATAAATTTCACTGATATGTAATGCTTCTTGATCATTTATTCCTACTGCATGAGAACCAACAATGATACTAGTAATAAATCTAACTAAATCCCAGGTACAAGGTGCAAGTACAGCTTCATCAAAATCATTAATATCAAAATAAACTAAACGGTTATCACCTTTATAACTACCAAAATTCTCTAAATGTAAATCCCCACATATCCAGGTTAAAGGTGCAGAATGAAAAGGTATATCTGGAGGTAAATCTTCATAAAATAAATGACAAGTTCCCCGAAAGAAGGAAAATTGATCTGCTGCGAGTTTTTTATATTTTAACTTTAAGAATTCGGTATCTCTACCATGATTAAAGTTGTCGATCCGGGTTTTAATGTTGTTCATATCTAGATATTATTTGCATCAAAATTTCAGTATTTAAGGAATTAAACCAGCATTTTTAAAAACTTCTGTTGGTGTAATTTGCAAATCTGGTAATAATTCATGACTAATAACTTGCTGATTTCTAAAAGTGGTTGGAAGGGAAGAAGATGTTAAAACTGTGATAGTTTGCGAAATTGTATCAACTATCCAAACTAAAGAAATTCCTGATTGTAAATAATAAGTAGCTTTTTCTATCATATCTCCAAAAGTTTGACCTGGGGAAATAATTTCAATTACTAATTCTGGTATAACTGGACAGGGTTCGTCTTTTAACCAGTCTAGGGGAAGACGTTGATAAGAAACATAAGTTAAATCAGGTACGGATATCCAATCTTGTTTATTTCTAGTTAATTTTACACTCCATTCAATTACAATACGACCCTTGTTTTGCGACCATTTTGATAATAAGATAAATAATGATCCGGTTGTTAAACCATGAAAAAACTTAGGTGAAATTTGCTCATTTTTATATTTAGGTAAAGCTGTACCGTCAACCAATTCATAGATAGTATCAGTTTCAGGAAGTGAGAGAAATTCTTCAAGAGTGAGTTTATTTTTTAATTGAATCATTTCTTTGTCTGAATCAGGATATCCAGGATTTAAGGATTTTCAGAATGTTGCTGAGTATTTCAATTTTAATCCGCAAAATAGCGAGAAACCAGAAATATTTAATTTATGAATATTGGATTTATTTATGCAGCTTGATTAAATGTTGGTTTTGGTAAATTTTCACCTGTGGTTTGATAAGCTATAACTAATGATTCCAAAGCTTCGACTCCATTATTAACTGCTTCTTGATAAGTGTCTCCATGCGAGCGCCAAATTTGTCCAGGAAAGTCAGGAAATCCGACTAAAAAACAGTTATCTTCTTCTGACCATTGAATTATCATTTGATATTTAAGGTTGATCATTTTTTGTCTTACTTTCTATTTGTTGAATTGCTTGTTTAATTTCTTTCTCTTGGTACTTTTTAGCATCAGCACTATCTTTACCAGAAATAGTTATTTTTCCATTATACAATAGATGTATCCAGTTTGTATGACTTCCTTTACCGGGAATTTCTGTAAACCCAGCTTGTTTAAGTATTTGTTTTAATTCTCTAATCTTTTTAGGCATTATTAAAAACTTTTTCCAAATAAAGATATCCAGTATTTAATGATGTCCAGGATGTAATCAAATGTTTAATTTCAATCAAAAATACTAAATGATCTCAAATTAAGTTTGTAGAGATAAACAAAGTTTTTAATTTTTATCAAATCCTGTTAATCCTTAAATTCTGGATATCCTGATTCAGACAATTAATTACGATGATATATCATCTATCTGACGACGTAAATCATCAAGAGGTGATTCTGCTTCTTTTATTTCTGATTCATCAGGACAAAATTCAATAGATAATTTCATTCTAAACTTTCCAGATTGCCAATTTTTACCAGGTTTTAAAACCTGACATTCAACACCCTTATTTATCCAATCTTCACTATTTTCAATAGCTGGTAAACGACGACTTTTAATAGAATCCAATCTACTATTTAACTGATGTAAATTTCCATTATCTAAAATCAAATTTGATAGTGCTAAATCCAGTTGACTTAATTTTAAAATATGTCCATTCAAATCAATCACAACATCACCATCTTCAGAACCCAAAATTTCAAACTTATCATCCATCTCCTTTCCTCCTCTCTGCGCCTCTGCGCCTCTGCGTGATAAAATAAAAAAAAAGGTGAACACAGAAAATCCCTGGATTCACCCCAAAAATTATACCTCCTCACCCCCAATCACCGGAAGTAAATGTTCATATAAATTCATAGCTTGCAAACAACTATTAATCCCCAAAACCGCAGCATTATACTCCTGAATCTTCTCCCCAACTTGATTCAATAAACGTTGATTATTAGCAATCTTTTCCTCAGCTTCCTGTTGTAAAGTTTCCTCCAAATAAACTCGCGCTTGGGGATAAAGCTGCAAAATTTCATCACCTTGTTTTTCCCCCATAGGTAACAACTGAGTTTTAATAGTTTGGTTAATAGTTTGACGGAAAGATTGACGAATAGTGTAAGAAACCTTCGGTTCAAAATCCAACTTTAATAATTGTCTAATTGCAGGTTCAGCTTCCACCACACTTTCTGCATCATAGGTTTGAGATGTTTGTTGTAAAGTTTGTCGAAATTGATAAATAGAAAAAGTTCCCTCATCATAAAATCTTGGACTTTCCCGCACAAATCTATCACACTCAACTCTCGCAGAACTAACAATAGCTTGAGAAGTAGAATTTTCTATTGCTTTTAACTCTAATTCAATTCCTCCATCATTACCCAACAACCGATACAATTGACGGTAATATTCTGTTTTCCTAATCTTATCCATTAACTGTCGGAATAAATTAGCAATTACCTGTTCACAACTATCAACTAAAATATCCTCCAATTGATTAGAAAGATAATAAAATGCTTCTACCAAAATTGCTAATAAAGGTGCAGTTGCATTTCTGGGGTGACTTAAAGTTGCACGACGGTAAGCATCAGCGACAGAAAATGTATCTAACAATTCATCTAAACGACGAATCATTTTTGATTGCAATTGGCGAAAATCTTCTTCAAACTCTGAACAATGATTGTTAATAATTTTATTCACTTCATCATTAATATGGAGATGGAAATCTCTTCCTACCTGTTGGAGTTGCTGATTTAATTTTTGCAACTCATATTCTTTCATACTTTCGATTTCTCGCGGTTGACTATCTAATTCTCGTTGAGTATTTTGATAGTGTTTTTGAATTTTAATACAAATATCCCCCAAATCATCTGCAAGGTTTCTAAATAACTGAGGACGTTTTTCTTCCGTGAGATATTTTGTAATTGCACTACGAAATTCTTCAATTCCACTATCTTGAATTAGTTGTTTGATTAACGGTATTCCCTGTTCACTTAAAATTCTCACATAATTTTGATTGGGAGTTTCAAAACTATTCACAGAAATTCTAAATTGACTCGGTGATAATTTCCCAGAATTTGCACAATAACGGTTAAATTCATTCACAAATTGGGGTGTGTCTTCTTCCCCATCTAAAACTTTCACACTTTCTGCAAAAATTGAATCCAAACCAAATCTATCTAGTTGACTTGTGTGTTGGAGTTGACTCCCATAAAAACCTAGTAAACCACTAGTTTTATAAACTCGTTGACTATCTCGAAATTGTCCATTAATTAAATCTTCTAATCTTTGTCTGAGTTGATTATTGTACCAAGTTTCATCAATGCGATTGAAAATATAAAATACCCTATCTCTAATCCCTGAATTTTCCCGCATCGTTTCCAATAATTCTGTTTCTTCCTTTGTCATATCCCCTGATGATGCGGGTTTAAGAACACAAACCACAGCAGAAGTATCTGGATGTTGAATTTTTTGATATGTTAATTCTGCATCTTTTGCAACTGGTGCATCAATTCCCGGTGTATCAATGATGATATTTCCATCTTCTAAAAGGGAATGATGACAGTAATATTCAATCCGTTTCAAAACTGCACTATTACTACCTCTTCTTGCATATCCCGCAGCTTCTTTGAGGTTAGTAAAGTTAAATTGTTCCATTGAATATGTCGCATTATTAAAGCTATTAATTCTTTCTTTATTATCAACATATCCTGATAATAATAAAGTTAATGCTTTTGCTTGTTTTGCACGCTCTGATTTACTTTCTCCTCCTTCTTGTTGAACAATTGCTTGACAACCTTTATTTAATAAATCAATTACATCGGGTTGATTAATATCATTTACACCTGTAAATCCCAATTGTTGAGATAATAAAAGTGCCTGTTCTTGGATTTCTGCTAAACTTAAAAAGGTTAAAACTACCCTTTCTTCATTTTCTGGTGCATATTCAATTTTACATTCTGTACCTGTTGCGTGGCCTTCTGCACTATATAATAATTCTCTTGCTAAGAGTGCATTAATTAACATTGATTTTCCTGCACTAAAAGCACCTGCAAAGACAATTTCAAATCGGGGGGAAATTGCTTTATCTAATGATATCTGCACAGGTGTAATATCTTGAGAACGTAAAGTGGGTTCTTGATACAGCAGTTGGAAAATTGTTTCTATTTGTGTTTGTAGTTGCTGACACTGGGGTGCTAAGTTTGACATGGTAAGTAGTAGAAAGTATTTATAAGTATTTTAATATTACTTATTGAAATTTAACGATGTTGTGTTTTATATTTCATTAAATCACACCAAAATATTACAAATGATTATATTAGACATTATTTTCTGGAAATTAATGATTTCGTTGTGTATTATTCCTTTATTGTTTGATTTGTCATCAATATTTGCATAATTTTTGGATTTAAAGCTGATGTTTATATGCAAATGACTAGTATAATTTTACTAAAACAAAATAAAGGGTATTAAATGATACGTATAAACGTACAAAATATTTTGTATTGCTTAGCAGGGGTGTTGGTGCTGTTTTACTGAAGTAAACTTTTTATCTTAAGTATTAATTCTGATGATCAATGGCAGCAAAAATTACTAACATCAATTTTTCGATTTTCATATTATTAGGAGATTCAGACAATGACTAGATCAGAAAAAATTAACCAGATTATCCAAAAACGTCAACCATTAGCTAAAAAAGTTAAAGATGTTGAAGAGAGACTAGAAATAGAATCAAAAAATCTGGCAGATTTAGAAAAGTTTAGAAACTTCATAATTCCCAAAATAGATAATCAAGAGGTTGTTGAAAAACTTAAAGAGCTAGATATAAGAAATTTAAGAATTATCGTATCTAAAAATTTACAGTTAGTCAAAAAACTACGATTGCGTTTAGATCGTGGTACTTTAAATATTGGTGTTGTAGGAAGAGCAAGACAAGGAAAAAGTCGTTTATTGCAAAGTGTCACAGGTTTAGGTACTGACGAAATTCCTGATGGCGATCGCGAACATTGTACAGGAGTACGTAGCACTATTTATCATCGGCCAGATGATTCTACAAATAATTATGATTTTGATGCTTTAGTTTGGTTTCATTCACCTCAGAGTTTCATGGAAGAAGTCATTAAACCTTATTATGAAGATTTACAATTAGGTCATTTACCTGAGATAGCATCATTTGGTCAAAATGAAATTCCCGAACTACCACAATCCTTAGCATCTTTCTCAGAATATCAGACTAAATATGAACATTTGAAAAAATATCGGAAACACTTTCAGCAATACTATAGACTTTTAGGTACAACTAATGATAAACCTTTAAAAATTAGAAAAGATAAAATTCGAGAGTATGTAGCCCAAGATGACAAAGACGGTAATAGAAATTATGTCAATTATTTAGCAGTCAAAGAAGTGAAAATTTTCTCCTCTTTTCCTCAAGAAGATATTGGCAAAATAGCAGTCATTGATTTACCAGGATTAGGAGATACGGGAATAGGAGATGAAAATCGTTTAATTAAGACTGTGGGAGAAGATGTTGACTTAATTATCTTTGTTAAAAGACCACAAAAAGGAGATTATTGGGCTGAGGTTGATGTGAAATTATATGATATCACTAAAACAGCACTGATTGAACTTCCTATCAAAGAATGGTCATATATGATTCTCAATCATACTCCTCAAATTGTTGATAATTATGTAAACTGCCAAGATTTACAAAGATCAATTGCAGAAAAACACATTGATGTAATTCAATCTTCCATTGTTGATTGTGCTGATACAGGTAATGTAAACGGCTTTCTTGATAATGTTTTAAATTACTTAGTTCATTCTATCGAAGAGTTGGATAAAAAGTATGCACGGAATTTGCAAATTAGTTTACAAGAGGTAGAAAAAACCGTCAATGAACGACTAGAAGAAGGTAGTAAATTATTATCTGGTTATGCAAATATGTCTCGTCATTTCAAGAGTTTATTTAATGATTTTATCAAGCAATTATCAAAAGTCATGACAACTATTCATTATGAACTGAAAGGTAATTTGGGACACAATGATCCTCATTTTGAAAAGCAAGTAAAACAAGCTTTGGATAATTGTAAAAATTATTCAGATATTCCCAGTGAAGATCAGATTTTTGAAATGGCAATTCTACCTGATGGCAAAGCTTCTGTAGAAATAGCATATAGAAGATGTATAGTTGAACTAAGGGCTAGTATTTCACATAATTTTCATTCCCTGAATTATGGCTTAAAAAATTCTATTGATAGTCTTAAACAGAATATTGCTAATAAGCTTATTAATGATGTAGGGTTAGGCAATTTAACTACTCACACAGGAGTAGATTTTTTACAATTTATGGCTGATAAATTAGCTGAAAAAAATAATAAGTTGACATTTGGATTTCAAGTCTTCTATGAATATGAGATGTCCTATGGATCACTACTTCTCAGTTCAATTAGAAAGCATCTAAATGAATCATTATCTCCAGATAGTAACAATATCGAAAATAATGATTTAAACCTAGCTAATGTAAAAAATAATCTGCTATCACTTTATGATCAAACAATTACAAACTGTGAACAGACTTTAAACCAGTGGTTGAGTAAACCTTCAGAAGTTCAATACTATATGTTTGATGAATTTATAGATCGAATTTTGTATGCTGAAGGTATGGAAGATGAGTGGTTTGCATTTTTAGATGATACAGAAATCCGAGTTCAAGTGTGGACTGAATTTCGGCAAGCAGAAGACAGAAAACAACTACAGATGAAATGGAAACACTATCTCAATTCTGCCATGATTGAAACTAATTCTCTCAGATTTCTGTAAATTGTAAGGGTTTAGGTTTTAGCATTGCTAAACCCCTACTTAATACCTGTAGCTATACACAAATTCATACATAGTATAAAAGCGCAACAGATATTCACGCTAATATACTTATACAATACCTAATGCTCCACGAGTCACACCGAGTTGATTTTGTAACTTCAATGTTTGCCACAGTTCTGCACCTGTGATATCTCCTTGCAATAGTTGTTGATAGTAATGAATAGTCTGTTCTACCTGTACTGGAGTTTCATTGAGAAATTCAATTCTCAAATGTTTTAAACCTAAACTCATCAGCTTGGCTATGTATTCCGCACCAGTTTGAGCGGTGCTATTATATACTGTATTGCGACATCCAGTGTCTGCTTTGAGGATATGTTCACTACCCACTCTGTCTCTAATTTTTACTTCGTGTTTTTCACATGGCCTACCGCAATTTGTGTAGTCTGTACCTTCTGAAAGGAACGCACAAAATACACAATGTTCCATATGAAACATAGGAATATGTTGATGTATTGTTACTTCTAAGAATTTCGGTTTATAACTACTAATTAAATCCACCAATTGGTTAATATTCAAATCATAGGATGCAGTCACTCTTTCCAAATTAAACTGGGTAATAAAATAATCAGCAGTGATAGGGTTAGCAATATTGAAAGAAAAATCACCAATACATCTTGCATCAGCAAAATATGCTAAATGATCATAATTCCTAATTAAATAACCATCAGGATTAGCATTTTTGATCTGATTGAGAATCCAATTTTCTCCAGGTTTGGTAATGCGAGGTGGTGCAACGAAAATACTTACAGATGGATTGAATTCCTTAACTATTTTTACTGCTTCTTTATATTTGCGTGGATCTTCAAATTCACAATATATTGTTTTGACATTTGCGGTTAATGCAGCTTTTAATTGTGGAATATTTCTCACTAAAACCACTAAATGAGTTATCAAATCTCCAGAACTATCAAAAACTCTCTTATCTTCCTTTCTTTCGTATTCTTTATAGTTGATTTCTTCCTGTGATATATGTATTAAGTCTTCCCATTTTCTACTATAATTTAATTGCCAAAGCTGAGGTTTACCCCTTAATTCTTCCAACTTGATGACAACTTCCCGCCGCATTTTATTTAACTCTTTCACAGGTAATATCACATTTCCAAGGATGTGATTTTGCAAAGTTTGTAAATAAAAAAATGTATTTCCTAATCGCCCCAATTGTTCCTTTAATTTCTCTGTTGTTAAAGGTTTACTGTGTGCTTCCACTAACAGCATTTCCGATTCAATTTTAACAACATTACCAATTTCATCATCAGCAATAATTATTAATTTATCTCCTACTTCTCCATATACTTTAATATGAATTGGGCGAGTAAATTGGGGATATTCACCATCATAACTCTGACGAATTTGTTTATCTAATTCTGGATCACTGGTTTTCCAAACTTTATTACCTTTACGGATTTTCCGAAAGTTTAAAGTATCTCTCCCAAAACTTAAAATTACCTCCTTTCCTTGTTCCACAACCGTATAAATTCTGCCCCCTTCTTCCTTAACCTCTGGATGTCCATTATCAAACACTACCCCATCTCCAGGTTTTACAGGTGCGGCAGTTTTGATGGTAATTTGTTCATTGGTAATGTGAGTAACTTCTCCAATATAAACACCGCGTTTTTTACCAAAGTTTGCATGAACTAATGCTTGGTTATTTATTCCCTCAAACCAACCTGTATACAGTCCACGGGAAAATGCCATTTCTAAATTATATTGGTCTTTTTTAGAAATAGATAATGTTGGCAAAGATGTGGTATTGGCAATTTTATCTAAAGCTTTTCTATAAACTTGAGTGACGTTCGCAACATATTCTGGAGTTTTTAATCTACCTTCAATTTTTAAAGAAGTAACTCCTGATTTAACTAACTCTGGTAATACTTCTAAACCTGCTAAATCTTGAGGACTTAATAAATATTTGCGATTACCTAAATAGACATTTTCTCCATCAGCAATTAAATCATAAGGCATTCTACAAGCTTGAGCGCATTCTCCTCTATTTGCAGAACGTCCACCTAATGCTTCACTGGTTAAACATTGTCCAGAATATGCTACACATAAAGCACCATGTACAAATATTTCTAATGGTAAAATTACGTTTTTTTCTAATATTTGTGTTTGAATTTTATTTATTTCTTTAATTGAACATTCCCGCGCTAAAACCACCAATTGACATCCTAAAGATTTGGCAAATTCTACCCCCGCAACACTGGTGATAGTCATTTGGGTGGATGCGTGAATAGGAAAGTCTGGGGAAAGATGACGAATTAAACGACAAATTCCCACATCTTGGACGATGACAGCATCAACACCAGCCGCAATAATATTTTTGAGGTAACGCTCCGCTTCTGTGAGTTCTGAGGGGAAAATTAAGGTATTTAAGGTCACATATCCTTTGACACCCCGTAGATGTAAAAACTCCATCAATTCAGGTAAGTCTGCAATGGTGAAATTATCTGCTCTCATTCTGGCATTAAATTTTTCTAAGCCAAAATAAATTGCATCCGCACCATTTTCCACTGCTGCTTCTGCACATTCCCAGTTACCCGCAGGTGCTAAAAGTTCGGGAAGTTTGATTTTCTTTGTCGTTGTCATGTGGATCAGTTTGATTTGGTGTGAGTTTATTGATTGTATCTTAAATTAAGATAATCGAATTATTGGAAAAGCCAGTAATTTAGTTTAAATACTATACAAAATTTGATGAATACTATCAACAATTTGTTCAATAAAATCTACTGCATCACCAACCATTACTTCATCTATTGGCCAGCGATTTCCTAAACCTAATGTGGGATCTATATCTGCTTCATGGGCAATTTTATTTCTGCGATATACGATAGAATTCAATTGTTGCTTAATATCTTTAGCTGTTTTACCCATTTTATTAGCAACTTCATCCCATAAACGTTGATTTGATATATACCTAATTGCATCAGCAATATTATCTGGTGTCTGAAAACTTAATTTACTAAAATCTTTCCTCAGTTCATTTTCTAACCATAGATTATTATTTAATTGTTCTAAAAGTAAATTAGCAATAATTGGTTTTAAATTAGATATATGATGAGGTTGCTCTAAAAAATCATTACCATAATTATTGTGGATTTCATTCTCGATCCAAGCAGCAATATCTATGGCTATTTTTCTATCTTCACGCGCACTACCTAGGGAAACTTTAAACTTAGAAAAGTTCGATGCGATCGCATTACGATTAACTGTTGGTTCAGGACGTATTCCACGGTGAATTTCCAACATTCCCAAGATTACAACTTCATGAACATAATAATCCAAAGCACTCACACTTAAAACTAGAGCAGAGCGTAAAATATCGGAAATATCCAGAGCAGCAGTAGCTTGAGCTTTGATAGAATTATGCAGAGAAATCAAATCCCGAACACGCTGAATGCTAATATAAAATTGATCAAGTGCTGACTGCATAACTCAATGATAAGGCAATAATTTTATCTGCTAAATCAGAAAATGTTGTTTTAAATTCTTTTTGTTTGTCTTGAGAGTTTTCTAAAGATTGACCATACTGTTTTAATTGTTCAGGTTTTAAGGCATAAATAGGTATAGAGTGTTCTTGTGAACGAGCAATTAAACTATTAAAATTAGGGATTTTGGTGATGGTAAAACTATCATTCATACCCTGTTGATTGTAATCTTGATGAGGCAGTAATAATTGGTTGTAATCTAAAATTGGTTTGAGCTTATTCTTGACTGTATTTTCTATTTTCTCTATCCATGTCTCAAATGCTTTTGTTTCTTTACCATTCTTAATTCTATAGTTTTGAACTATAGTTCCTAAAAATTTCAACCTAAATTCAGGAAATGGATAAGTAGCTTCCTTTAATACTGGATTTTCACTTGCTTTTCTTGCCCAAGCACACCATTTTGGTAAAATTCTAGCGAGAGAATCTATAGCCATGACTGAAAAGAAATCAGCAGTTGTGGGAACTAAGAAAAAGTCACTAATCATTAATAAATTTTGGTTGATAGATCCTAAACTGGGACTCATATCAATTAAAATGTAGTCAGCATTAAATTTAATTGCAGTTTTTTCTAACAAATCATAAATTGCTCCTGGTAAATTTTTCAAAGTTTGAATTGAACCACTTAATTCTTGAGCAATTCCTAATGTTACTTCATATTCACCAAAACCTACATGGCCAGGTAATAAAAATAATCCTACTTGTTCTGAGATCGGAATACAATTTACAGCTTCAATCGCTCTAGGTTGGGACTCAAATGCAGGAGCTAAACCAGTTTTAATGTTAGAATGTGTACTGTATATATTTTCTATTCTGGCTTCATCTGCTTCTGTTTCCTCTTTTAAAGCCATACCTGTAAGATTGCATTGTGGATCAGTATCTACAAGAATGACTCGCTTTCCTTTGGAAGCTAGCATCCAACCTAAATTAAATGTAGTGGTAGTTTTACTAACTCCACCTTTGTGATTAAATAAAGCAATTTTTTTTACCATTGTTATCTAATAAAATTCTTGTTTCATAGCCTCTATTAATTATACATAAATTACGCAAAATATATCTCTATCCCTCATTCCTCTGTGTTCTCTGTGCCTCTGTGGTTTGATATTCCGTGACTTGTGCGTAAGTAAGTAATATTATATTCTATAAAGTAAAATAAAAATGTTAATGAATATATCAAAAAAATCTAGAGACGTTTGCATATAACGCCCCTAAATTATTGATTTTAATTAACTAGAACAACGCACAAAAGGTAATAAATCCTGTAAAATTACCTCATGATAATGTTCTTGGGGATAATGTCCAACATTATTTAATTTAATTAACTCACCATCAGGTAAAGATTTCACAAAATTTTCTGCATCCTCTACATCTAACCAAGGATCTATTGTTCCCCATTGAACTAAAATTGGTTTTTCCCATTCTTTAAAACCTGTTTCTATTTCTTGCATCGTCTTTTCTAATTGCAGATTTCTAATTGTTGTTAACAAAGCACGTCCAGAAGCAGAAGTTTTTAAAAATGGTTTTCTGTAAATATCTAAATCTTCATCTTCAATGCGGAAACGACTACCACCTTCTAAGGTTCGATCCACTAACAATGGATCTTGCGTCATCATATCTCCCACAAAAGGCCAACCCATTTGTTTAATTTTAAATGGTAATTTCACAGAGGAAGAAACAGGAGTATTTAAAATCGCAATATTGACTATTTTATCAGGATTTTTCAAGGCATATTGTAACCCAACAGAACCCAAAAATCCTTGTACAACTAAAGAAAATTTTTCTAATTCTATTGCTTGGATAAATTCATCTAAAGCTGCAACAAATGCTGCGGGAGTATAAGCAAAATCCTGTTTTTCCGGTTTAGCAGAAAAACCATAACCAATCCAATCTGGGGCGATCGCTCTTGTACCTTGTGCAGCTAAACCTGGTAAAATGTTCCGAAAACTATAACTTTGGGAAACTATCCCATGTAATAATACCACTGGGAATAAGTTACTTTGACCAATAGCTTCTGCTTCCCGATAAAACCATTCTAAACCATTGACTGTGATTTTATGTTCTTGTATTTTCACTCTTGCTTCCTATCCTAAAAATTGACTTGAATCATTATTTATCATCCTATAAATTGGGCAGATAATTCTGCTTATCAACAATCTCAACTATTTATGATTAAGTATTGACTTATATCTCCAACAATGATAAAACACACCCTATATCAGGAAGTAAATAAATTTCATAGTCAATCAATTATTAATTAGCACTACAAACATTGGGATTTAAAATTGGTTTTTGAGGATGAATTTTATCCACATTAGCAACTAAGTGAACAGCACCTTGATCATCAACTAACCATCCTTGAGCTTCCACAATTTTTTGAGCAGGATTTGTATATCTAACAGTTGGTGAATTATTAACATTCCCTTGATTATTTTGATGTGGAGAAATCTCAACCAAATCAACTAAACTATTTGCACCAGTGAATAAATCTTGGGGGGTATATGGTAAACCACCTCTACCAATAATAATAAATTCATTATTTTGACTTGCTACTTGATCATCAAAATCACATTCTTTGGCAATTTGATTAGAAATATCTAATAAATTGGTAGGTAAAGATAAGATTCCTTGAGCAGGATCAACATCTACAGTATCAATATTCACTTCTCCATTCACACCAAATCTAGAACTAGCAGTAATATCGCTTTTGGGAGTATTTGCTGTCCGAAACTCTGTACCAAAAATATTTTGAGTAGTAATATCAATTATTCCCCCATCACCTAGATTTGCATTAGCGTTAATATCACTATTTTCAAAGGGAAAAACAACTAAAAAACCATTGCTAGCATCAATATTAATGTTACCACCTTGGGCAGTATTAAAAGCTTGGGCAGAAATTTGACTATTATTTCTCATCCATAATAAATCCCTTAAAAATAAATTAATAATGGCATTTTCTCCTGTTTCACCTGCTCCTGTTTCTGCTAATAATGTTCCTTGATCTAAAAATAGATTATTTGTGGTAATATTTAAAAAACCAGCCTCTGCTAATGGACTGCTGACATTCACAGTACCTTGATTACTAACAGTAAATTGACTAGTTGTAATCTCAATAAAACCAGCACTACCATCACCAGTAGCCTGCGATGCTATACCACTACCGCTGTTTAAATTCACAAAATCTTGAGCATTAATAATTACATCTCCTGCGTCTCCATTAATAGTGGAGGCGGAAATAAAACTGTTATTACTTAACTGTAAAGATGCTAATTCTTGCAGTTGAATATTACCACCCACACCTGATAATGTTTCTCCATTAATTTGAGCTTGCTGATCTAAAATTACTGTATTAGCAGTGAGAGTTAAATTACCACCAACATTATCTTGACTGCTGACAGTGATTCTTGAACCATCACTAAGATTAACTTCTCCAGCAATAATATCTATTTTTCCCGCATCACCTTCGCCATTAGCTGCTGATGCTAATATACTTCTAGAGTCTAAGTTAATAGCACCGCTAACTTGAATATCTATATCCCCTGATGAACCATTAATTGTGTTACTTGATATGATACTTTGGTTACTTAAATTTAAAGATGTTAATCCCTGAAATTGAATACTTCCACCATTTCCAGAAAATGTAGTTGCTTCGATTTTAGCATTTTGATCGAGGCTAACTATTCTGGCATTAATATCTATATCTCCTGCTAAATTGTCCCTACTGTTAGCATTTATATCTGCACTATTTTTGATATTTAAAGTGTCAGCATTAACATTTATAGATCCTCCTAAACCACTACTGCTAGCATTAGATGTAACCCGACTGTTGTTATCTAAGTTAATAAAATTATTAGCATTAAAAGTAATATTTCCTGCTAATCCATTACCAGAAGCAGAAGAAGAAATTACACTATTTGTATCTACAAGAATTGATTCAGAATTAATTGTAATATCTCCCGCTTCGCCGCTAGCTGTAAAAGCAGAGATTTCACTATTATTATTTAATTGTAAAGATTGTAAACCTGAAAATTCCAGATTACCACCAAAGTCAAAAATACTATTTGCTGCTATTTTTGATTCTTGATTAATAACAACTGTTTCCCCCACTAGGGTTAAGTTACCTGCTCTCTTATTTATACTACTAATATTAATACTTGCATTTTGCATAGAAAGGTTTTGAGTTGTGATTTCTACAGAACCAGCTTTACCAGTACCAGTAGCTTCTGAAGCTAAAAAACTATCACTAGCTAAAGTTATGAATTCACTAGCTTCAATTCTCAAATCTCCTGCTTCTCCATCAATAGTGGAAGCAGAAATTTCACTATTATCAGTTAATTGTAATGAAGTTAATTCTAATAATTGTACATCACCACCAACACCAAGTCTAGCATTAGCTGCTATTTTTGATGCTTGATCAAGAATGACATTGTTAGCTGTCAAAGAGAAAAATCCGGCATCATCTGGACTATTGACATTGATTTCTGAAGCACCAGTCATAGTCAATTCACCAGTTGTTATTTCCACAGAACCAGCATCACCATTAACACTAGCATTAGATGTAACGCGACTATTATTATCTAAATTAATAAAATTACTAGCATTAAGAGTAACATTTCCTGCTAATCCATTACCAGCAGAAGCAGAAGAAATAACACTATTTGTATCTACAAGAATTGATTCAGCATTAACTGTGATATCTCCTGCTTCACCACTAGTTGTGAGTGCAGAGATTTCACTATTATTATTTAACTGTAAAGATTGTAATTCTAAAATTTCTATATTCCCACCTATAGCAGAAAGACTATTTCCTTCTATTTTTGATTCTTGATCAAGAACAACTGTCTCAGCAAACATAGTCAAATTTCCTGCATTTTGATCTCGACTATTGACATTCACATCTGCACTTTCCATAGAAAAATTTTTAGTCTTAATTTCTATAAAACCAGCTTTACCAGTACCAGTAGCATCAGAAGCTAAAAGACTACCACTAGCTAACGTTACGAATTCACTAGCATCAATTGTTAAATCCCCCGCTTCTCCATCAATAGTGGAAGCAGAAATTTCGCTATTATCAGTTAATTGTAATGACGTTAATTCTAATAATTGTACATGACCACCAATACCAAGTCTGGCATTAGCTACTATTTTTGATTCTTGAGCAAGACTGACATTGTTAGCTGTCAAAGAGAAAAATCCGGCATCATCTGGACTGCTAACATTGATTTCTGAAGCACCAGTCATAGTCAAGTCACCAGTTATTATTTCCACAGAACCAGCATCACCACTAACACTAGCATTAGAGACAATACGACTATTATTATCTAGGTTAATGAAATTATTAATATTCAGAATAATATTTCCTGCTAATCCATCTTCCGTATTTGCAGATATTCGACTATTATTAAGTTGTAAACCAGAACTTGTAATTTCTATATTCCCACTAGTTCCCACCGTGGTATTAGTTGTAATTTGAGAGTTATTTGTAAGATTAAAAGTATTAGTATTGATGGTAATAGTACCTTGTTGATCAGCATCTATCAATGATTGATCTTGCAATGTCATTTGATTAGTATTAATGGTAATATTTCCAGGCGTTTCCCCAAAAATACTATCCATTTGTAAAGTAGAATTAGTGAAGGTGGCAGAGTCACTAGCATTAATTGCGATTTCTCCACCCTCTTCAGTTGCTTTAGTATTGAGAGTTACATCATTAAGATTGAGTTCTACCGTTTCAATATCAATATTGCCACCGATTGCTGTAATCTCACTACTTTGAATTTCTAAGTTACTATTAGCTATAAATCTAATATCATTGCCAGCATTAATTGTTCCTGTTAGAAATAATTGATCGGCAATAAAATTCATATTCTCAGCTACAGCAAGATTCGCTGAGTTTCTGATTTCTGTATTTGTGGAATTTGCTCCATATTGCAAACCTGGGACAATACTAACTGTTAATAATGGCGGTGCTTGAGGATTAGTCGCACTAAATTCACTACCATCAAAAAAGACTAAACTTTCATTTGTTGTAGCTGTAAATGAACCATTAATATTTAAACTAGCATTTTCTCCAAAAATAATCCCATTGGGGTTAATTAAAAATAAATTAGCAATACCACCAACACGGATTAAACCATCAATATTAGAAATAGAATTTCCCGTGACTCTAGTGATGATATTTTCAAAACTCAAGCTATTATTAAATACAGCCTGTCTATTGGTTGGTACAGAAAACTGTTGTAAACTATGATATAAGTTTACTCCGCGAGTTGTACCACCATTAATTTCAAATCTTGTGCCATTTTGTTGGACTTGAGAATTATTTGGTAAAGTGTTATCAGGAACTATTTGAGCAGTAGCTGGTTTGGCAATAAAAGGAAAGAGAATTAATGCCAAAAAATAGAAAGAAAAACGTATATTCATATTTTTGCAAATAACTAGGGGTAGTAGAAAAAGTGATTAGTGATTGGTAAACAGTGAACAGTAAACAGTGAACAGTAAACAGTGAACAGTGAACAGTGAACAGTAAACAGTGAACAGTGAACAGTGAATAACGATAACTGACAACTGCTAACTGACAACTGCTAACTAATAACTGATAACTGATAACTGATAACTGATAACTGATAACTGACAACTGCTAACTGACAACTGCTAACTGACAACTGCTAACTAATAACTGACAACTGCTAACTGACAACTGCTAACTAATAACTAATAACTGATAACTGCTAACTGACAACTGATAACTGATAACTGATAACTGATAACTGATAACTGAATCAAAGCCAATTTCCTAACAATACAAATGGGGCCCAATAGAAAGGATTTCGATATTTTGGTTGTTGCAGTAATTTTAATTGTGCTAAACGGATCGCCTCAGCTTTAGTAATTTTAGATTTGGCTAATTGACGGTAAAATTCCACCATAAATTCAGCCGCAGATTGATCATCTACAGACCATAATGTAGCTAATGTACTACGTGCGCCAGAACGTACCGCTACACCTGCAATTCCCAGAGGGGCGCGTCTATCTCCTTGAGCAGTTTGACAAGCACTTAAAACTAATAGTTCTATGGGGTTATTAGCATCTTGATCTCTAAGTTCTAGTAATTCTCCTAATTCTTTAACATTAATACGATTATCCCAAGTGAGAATAAATGTTTTTTCAGCATCAGAACTAAATTGTCCATGAGTTGCAAAATGAATGATGGGAAATGGTGTTTCCCTGATTACATTTTCGATATCTGCGGTGGTGAATTCTTCGTTAAATAAAACTTGAGTAGAAATTTCTGATTGGATACCTTCAACTTCAACTTCTACACCAGGTAAGGGTGTAAAACCTTGTCTAGCTTCACTAATACCAGCTACTAAAATATTTAATTTTTGATTTTGTAAAGGTTGGGGTGAAAGTAGTTGTAATCCTGGTGTTTGAGCTAAACTATATTTTTCGATGAGATATTTTTCTCCATCATAAAGTGCAGCCATTGGAATATTTTTCATAGTCCCATCTAGCACAAATACTAATGTTTTAATATTGTTGGCTGCTAAATATGTTTCTGTGGGTTTGATCAGGACATTATATGTTTTCTGAGCTATCCTGAGTCGAGTTCTATTACTTAAATTTGGTCTTAAAGATGACCGCATTTGTTGTAATAATTTTTCTAATTCTGCTTGGGGAATAGGTGTGCTGTAATGATGCAAAGGTTGATTTGTCAGGGAAATAATTACTTCTAAGCGATCGCTCAAAATAATGGGATAAATTAATGCAGCGTGGGGATCTACTTGATCTACTTCTGCTCTTTTCCCGCTCAAACAATCTTCTTGAAAGTAATTGTCTAATTCTGCTATTTTCAAAGACTCAATTAAATCACGAGCTTTGACTAAGTTTTCCTGTTCAATATCTTTACTTTTTTTAGTTTGTTGATTTTCTAATAATAAACTGACTAATTCTCGATAAATTGGTTCGATACTTTCCTGGAAAGAAAATTGTAGGTTACTATTACTCGCAACTAAATCCTTCCGCAGAAACCCTAAAGTTTTTACGGCTTGATCATAAGCATTAATCGCATTTTCTGAGTTACCAATTGCCTGATAAATTCTCCCTAATTGCCATTGCCAAAGATAACTAATTTCTCCAGCATTATTACTTTGAGATAAACCTAATGCTTGTTCTGTTAATTTTTGTGCTTCTTGCCATTGTTTATTTTCTTCATATAATTGACCTAAATATCCAAGTCCGTAAGATTGAGATTTTTGATCACCTATTGTTTTTGCTGTTTGAATGGCTGTGGATAATATTTTGGCTGCTGTTTGCTTTTCTCCTATTTTCTGTAAGCTTTGAGCAACTTTTACTTGTGCGTATATCTGAGTACGACTAACAGGTAATTTATCTAATTGGGGTTGAATTTGCCCTAAGACTGTTTTAGTTGCTTGCCATTCCTGAGTATTAATAAATATCTGTAAAAGGTTAAGTTGGGCTTTTAATTTCAAACTATCTGAATTATCATTCTCGATCACTTGCTGATAATATTTGATCGCATCTTGATTTTTTTCTTGGGCAAAAGCCGCATTTCCCAAGCTCAATAATGATGAATCTATATCTGCTGGTGAGTTTATTTTTCTAGCTATTTCTAAACTTTGTTGTAATACATCCTGAGCCGCATCAAAATTACCTATTACTCGCCAAGTATCACCTAAATTAAGTAAAGTTGCAACTTTTAATTGTGAATCTGGTTGTGTTTGTAAATTCTCATTTACCTGTTCTAAAACTTTCCTCGATTGTGGATATAATCCCAATACTCTTAAAGCTTGAGTTTGATTTAATAAACTACGGTTAACTCTGTTTTGATCACCTATTTTTTGATATATATTGGTCACTTCTTTCCAGTTATTCAGTGCATTTTCAGCTTCTCCCTGAGATAGTTGTAAACTACCTTGAATATTTAAAATTTCTGCTAAGATTTGAGGATTCTGATTTTGATTCAGTAAATTTATACTTTTGGATATAGTCTGATTTGCTAATTCTAATTTCCCTAATTTTTGATGAGCTAAAGCCATATTACCTAGAACAGCAGCTTGATTAATTTTATCCTCAGTTTGAATAAAGATATCTAATGCTTGTTGCCATAGGGCGATCGCCTGGACAAATTGTTCTCTTTGATACCGTTGTTTGCCTATTTTTACAAAATCTGTCGGAGAATTTACTTGAGTAGTTACTGTAGCTAATACTGGTTTGTGGATTACAGGAAATAAGTTTGATAACTGTAATAAAACCAATATTAAACTTAAACATCCTAAAAAAACATACTTAATATATTTGGACATCATTTTCACTTGTAATTTAATTATTTCATGATCACACTTCATTCAGATAAAACACAATAATTATCTCTTGCTAAATAACTATTGGATGAGGTATTCTCTTGGTTAGCAACTAACTTAACTTTTCCTGTTTCATTTATTAACCACCCTTGAGCTTCAATAACTTGGATTTGTGAACTTTGGAGATGAGTCTCTACTAATTCATCCTTATTATTTTCTCCCATTGTTTCTACTTCTACTAAATCAACTAATGGATTTGTTGCTGTTAATAAATCATTAGCCCCATCTGGTAAACCACCACGGCCAATAATAGTTAGTTTATTTTCACCATTTGCAAAATCACCACCATTACTACATCCTTGATCTAACTGATTGTCAGTATCTATCACACCGCTAGAAAGATTGAATAAGCCTTGAGTTGCATCTGTAGATAATTGATTAATTTGTACATTACCGCTTAATTCAGGACTTACCCCAGTCGCAGTAATATCACTTTCATCGGTTAACTGATCTCTAAATTCTGTACCAACAATTCCTTGAGATGTAATCATCACATTACCGCCACGAAAATTAGTAGAATTAGCAGTAATATCACTATTTTTTAAGGCAGCTAAAATATCTACATTGATAGTAATATTACCTCCGATGACGTTATTACCAGAAGCATTAGTAGTAATTTGGCTATCTTGACGCATAATCAAACTACTAGCACGTAAATCCAGATTAGCTTGTTCTTGATTAGTTTCTGTAAAATTACTACTTGTATTCCCACTAATTATACTAAAATTATCCAAGAAAATGGTATCTGCTACTAGCTGTAAATTTCCGGCAATACCTGCTCCTAAAGCCTCAACAGTGATTGTACCTTGATTGGAAATTTGTAAATCGTTTGTGTTAATTTTTATATCACCTGCTGTTCCTGTTGCATCACTCCCAGAGGTAGCAAAAAAGCCACTAGTAAAGCCATTAATATCAACACCATTAATTTGAATATTATCAGCATTTACTGTTAGACTTCCTGCCTTTCCTACACCAGCAGTAGAAACTGTAATATTCCCTCCATTTTCAACTTGTAAATTATTAACATTAATCAATAAATTACCACCTTCTCCTATTCCCACAGTACCTGCACTAATTTTTCCACTTTGTAGTTTTAAAGTATTGGCATTAATAACTAAATTCCCCCCATCTCCTGTAGCATCAACATCTGAAGCTGTAGCTAAACCACCAAAACTTTCACCAGCATCACCAAATACCTGCACATCACCAGCATTAATGGTTAAATTACCTCCCTTACCAATTCCTACAGTAGAAGCAGATATTAAAGTATTTTCTCTGACAATTAATTGTTGAGTGTTAATTTCAATATTTCCTGCATCTGCTGTTGTTAATGTCGAAGAATTAATGTTGGTGTTAAGATTAAAATCGGCTAATCTAACATCACTGGATATTAAGAACTCTCCCGGAATTAATTCTATAGAATCGACAGCATTAATCTGAATATTTCCGGCTTTACCAACACCGAAAGAAGTGCTACCAATAAATCCAAGATTATCAATGATAAGGTTTTTTGTATTGATAATTAAATTACCAGCATCACCACTACTTTCCCCTCTATTTCCTGTTGCTAATAAGGATTCAATTACTGCTATTGATTCAGTCGCATTGAGATTTATATCTCCACCATTACCATCAGCCAGCACAGAAACTAATAAAATTGCTGCATTCTCAAGAATTAATTTATTAGTATTAAGATATAAGTTACCTGTACTGCCAGAACCAGCACTGAGAATAAACAAACCATCATTACTTTCATTAACACTGGCTAGGGGGTTCAGTATATTTCCTGCTTTTTCTTCATAGTTACCTATACCCAGGATTTCTATAGTATCAGTGGCATTAATATTTATATCTCCACCTGTGATATCACCTAAAGTAACAGATGCGATGCGGGAAGCTTCACTCATTCGTAAATTACCAGTTTGAATTTGCATTTCTCCACCACCCAAACCACTAGCATCTATATTACTGTTGGCAGTTAATGTGATATCACCAAAAAGATTTATATCTTGATAACTTAATAAAAATCCTTGATTTGTAGGGGTAATATTTACTAAACCAGTTTCTTTAACACTACCTAATTCTAATCTGCCACCATTAGTTTGAATTGTTCCACTGACTAATTGAATATCACCACCAACTAAAGCTAAAGTCTGATTTGGTTGTATTTGTAATCCATTTTGTGATTCTACTTGAATTGTGCTTTGATGATTACCAAATTGTAATCCTAAAGGCGTGGAAATAGTTAATAATGGTGTATTTTCATTTGTCTGACTACTAAATTCTGAACCATCTAAAAATTTAATTGTGTTCGCTGTACTAGCTATAAAAGAACCATTAACATCCAAGCTGGCATAATTACCAAATATAATTCCATGTGGGTTAATAAAAAATAAATTGGCATGGCCGTGAGTACGAATTAACCCATCAATTACAGAAATATTATTACCTGTAACTCTCGCAAAAATATTTTGAATTTCTAAATTATGATTAAAAATAGCTTGTCCATTTACAGGTACAGAAAATTCTTGAAAGCTGTGAAATAAATTGGATTTTCTCACTGTTCCACCATTAATTTCACATATGCTACAATTTGGTTGTACTTGGGAGTTTTGAGGCAGAGTATTGTCAGGATTTATCTGTGCTGTGACTTTTTTAACACTAAATAAACAAATCAATAATACTGATAAGTTGAGGAATAAATGTAAATATTTTAGCTTCATTATCTGACTTTACCAATATTATAGATATTCAAGTCAGTGATATCAAGTCAGGATAATCACTTAATAATATGTCTGTTTAAATACTCAGATAAAGATGATAGTGTAAAGATGAAGAAGAATTTTTAGACTTTTATACACACCTTTTATATAGTAAGTAAATATGCGTACATGATAATAAGACTTATGCAGAAGTTACGGAATAATGAACCACAAAGGACGCGAAGGGAGCGAAGGCAAGAGGTTTTAAGAGATATTTTGCGTCAGTCCTAAATAATTTCCTTCTCAGTCTCTGAACAATTAAAACTGATAACTGATAATTGATAATTGATAACTGATAACTGATACAGCAGATTTCGTTGCTACGAGGTACAAATCATAATCATGAAACTCTTGTGGGGTGGGCATCTTGCCCGCCAAAAACGTACCTCATTACACCGGAAAGTGCTGTAACTGATAACTGATAACTGATATTAACTTTTAACCTTTAGCTGCTGTGGTATCCAGACAGTAAAAATTGAACCTACACCTACCGTAGACTCTACCTCAATTCTACCCCGATGTAATTCCACCAACTGCTTCGCTAAAGCTAAACCCACCCCTGTACCTTCATAACGACGACGATAGGGTGTATCCAATTGTTGAAACTTTTCAAATAATAAAGCTAACTTTTCTTCTGGAATACCAATACCCGTATCTTCAACTTGAAAAATAGCTGCATTATCTTCCATCCACAAACGTAAAGTCACCTTCCCATCTTCCGGGGTAAACTTAATCGCATTATTTAATAAATTCCAGAGAATTTGTTCTACCCTACCTACATCGGCACTGAGTATATCATTACTGGGATTAATTTGTAAATCTAGTTGTAAGGTTACTTTTTTATTACTTGCTTTTTCTGATAAAGAATCTAAAATATTTTGTGATGTTTGAATTAAAGAAAAATCAACAATATTTAAAACTGTTTTCCCTGCCTCAATTTGTGATAATTCCAAAATATTATTAATCATTTCTAATAAATGTTCACCACTATCATGGATAGTTTGTAAATAATCTCTTTGTCGCTGACTCAATTCACCCAACGGCCAACGTAACAATGTAGAAGACATTCCAATCACATAAGTTAAAGGAGTTAATAATTCGTGAGTGACAGTAGCTAAAAATTCGTTTCTAATTCGATTAGCAGCTTCCGCTGCCAAAAGTGCTTCTCGCAAGGCCATAGTTCTTTCTACAACTCTTTGTTCTAGAGTTTGTTTTTCTTGGGTGAGAGTTTGGGTAGCTTCTTGTAGAGACTGCATTAATTCAGATTGGTGAATTGCGATCGCTAATTGTTCAGCAATAGATGATAATAAACTTTTTTCACTTTCTGTCCAAATGCGAGTTTGATGACATTGATGGGCAATTAATAATCCCCAGAGTTTATTTTCAAAAATAATTGGGGCAACTAATTGAGATTGAACTGCAATCTCTCTCAGGAAATTTAATAAATCATCCTCTAAAATATAGGTACTGTCTACATCATCTACAGCCAGAATAAATCCTTGATGATAATTAATTAAAGATTGATAATCCTGAATTGGATATTTGTCTGTAGGACAACTTAACACAGAAGTAACATGATCAGAATCAAAGGATTCATACACTATAGAAGACTGAAATATTTGATTCGCTTGAATATGAGATTTGAATAGTGTTGGCGGAGAATATAAATGTTTATCTGATATATTTTCTGCATTAACTATAGGTGAAGTAAATCTATAAATTAATAATCTATCTAACTCTAAAAAATCTCTAACTTGTATAATTGCAGTATCCATAATTACCTCTAAATCCAGACTTTTCCGAATTTGGGTAGTGACTTCATGTAAAAGTCTTTCTTGGGCTATCTGTTTAAAAAGTGCATATTCTACAGGTTGACAACTCAAAGCTGCTGTTTTTTCACAACTTAAATCAGTCAATGGATCTTGATTGAAGAATTTTAGGAGATGATCCAATAAACATAAAGTAAATTGACTTTGTAATATTGCATCATTCGTAGTAACAACAGCTTGGTATTGTGTGATATTTCGGTAGGTTAGAGAGTTAGCAGCAAACAGATTCTTTAACTGGGAGACAAACTTAGTAATCTCCTCACCATGAAAGATTAAACTAACGTGTAAATAATTAAGATCAGTTGTTTTTTCCTCCTTTAATTCCTGATTTCCTAGCAGCAATGCGCTAAACTGATCAGACATCAAGAGAGTAAACCTTTGCTGTCGCCACTCAAGAGGAATGATAGTCTGTAGCAAAATATCCTCTGTCACAATTAAAGCAGAACTGCCTATACCTTGAGCCGTTTGCCGTAATAATTCCCCAAGCTGATTAAATACAATCACAGGTAAGGTACGAGAAAAGCTCAAATTGGGAAAACTCAGCATTTTCAAAATTTTCATGAGATGGGCTGAATGCCTATTTAGGGCAATAGGTAATTCGCAAAGGGCAAATAACTAAGCTAAGATACTTTTTGCTCACCCGCTCTCCCACAAATAAACTGTAATGTGACACAGCTTTTTGTAGGAATACCTTTTCCCCGGTTGTTTCTAATTGTGTCCTAACCAATATTTTAAAATGGTCAGAAAAAATTATGCATCGAATCAGTGCTACACCAGGTGGATGGAATCAATCAGAAGATTTAATATTCCTTGAACAAACTCCAGCCCCTTTTGTATTCATTACTGCCGCTGATACCGACATTCAAACATTAGCAGCAGCAGTACCAAAACTACCTCCAAAGTTTCCCCCATTTAGAGTTGCCAACTTATTACAATTACAGCAACAAATAAGCATAGATACTTACAGTGAAGAAGTATTAGAACTCGCTCAGGTTATTGTCTTACGCCTCCTGGGAGGAAGCTCCTATTGGACTTATGGTTTAGAGGTAGTGCAGGAAATTGTACAGAGCCAAGGCATAACTCTAATTGTAATACCTGGCGATGACGCTCTTGATCCTGATTTAATATCAAAATCTACTATTTCTCCAGAAATTGTTCATCAAGTATGGCAATACTTCCGAGAAGGTGGGGTTGACAACTTTGTGAATGCTTTGCAATTCATCACTGATCTCTCCCTGTCAACGACTTTTAACCCTCCTCCTCCCCAGGTTATTCCCCGTGTGGGAAGATGGGAAGTTGGGAAGATGGGGAGTTGGGGTGATGGGGAGGAAAATATAGTTACTAAGTACCCATGCTCAAAAGTTGGTATTCTCTTCTATCGCGCTCACTATTTGGCGGGAAATACCCAAGTTATTGAGGCTTTGTGTGCTGCCTTAACAAAACACCATTTACAACCTGTACCAGTATTTGTGTCTTCTGTGCGAGAACCTGGTGTAGGTTATGAACTGCTCAAGTTTTTTCAACCAGAAGATTCTCAACCCATCAGCTTATTATTAAATACCACCAGCTTTTCCCTGGCAAGGTTAGAAACAGAAACTCCCCAAATTGAACTATGGGAAAAATTAGATGTTCCGGTTTTACAAGTTATTCTTTGTGCTAGTTCTTTAGAACAGTGGGAAGCACAGTTACAGGGTTTGACTCCCCGTGATATTGGCATGAATGTGGCTTTACCGGAAGTAGATGGCAGGATTATTAGTAGAGCGGTTTCTTTTAAAAACTTCCAAACTCGCAATGATGACTTAGAAACTGAAGTAGTGGTTTATGAACCTGTCAGCGATCGCATTGATTTTGTGGCACAGTTGGCGGCAAATTGGGTCAGATTACGGCACAAAACACCCCCAGAACGTCGTCTGGCTCTGATTTTGGCAAATTACCCCAATACTAATGGCAGGCTGGCTAATGGGGTGGGTTTGGATACTCCCGCTAGTTGTGTAGAAATTCTCAAAGCTTTAAAATCAGCAGGTTATGAAGTGGGTGATATTCCCAATGATGGTGATCAGTTAATTGAGATGTTAACCGCTGGGGTGACAAATGATCCTGAAGGAAAAGATTGGAAACCAGTAAATCAAAGTCTTGATGTAGAAGTATATCAAGGGTATTTTGATAGTTTACCTGAGTTTGTGCAAGGGGGAATTGTTGGGCGTTGGGGTACTGTTAAGGAAACGAACCACAGAGGCACAGAGGACACGGAGAGAGGAGGGTTTTTGTCTGTGTCTGGTGTTTGTTTTGGTAATGTTTTTGTGGGGGTGCAGCCTGCACGTGGTTATGAAAATGATCCGAGTTTAAATTATCATGCCCCAGATTTAGAACCAACTCACGATTATTTAGCTTTTTATTATTGGGTAAGAGAAGTTTTCGGTAGTGATGCGATCGTTCATGTCGGTAAACATGGGAATTTAGAATGGCTACCAGGTAAAAGTGTGGCTTTATCAAAAAATTGTTATCCAGAAGTGGCTTTTGGAGCAATGCCTCATTTATATCCTTTTATTGTTAATGATCCAGGTGAAGGTTCACAAGCTAAACGTCGTTCCCAAGCAGTCATAATTGATCATCTCACTCCACCCATGACAAGAGCAGAATTGTACGGTGGTTTACAACAAGTAGAAAACCTCATTGATGAATATTACGAAGCTGAAGGTTTAGATCCTTCCCGGTTACCAAATTTACGCGATCGCATTCAAGAATTAATCATCAAAGAAAACCTCTACAAAGACTTAGGTATCACCGACGAAAAAGACATCGCCAACTTTGAAACCTTAATCTTAAACTCCCTAGACGGCTACCTGTGCGAACTCAAAGAAGCACAAATTAGAGACGGTTTACACATCCTCGGAAAAACCCCCCAAGGTAGACAACTCAGAGACTTAATAATTGCGATCGCCCGTATTCCCAACCGTCATTCCATCGGCATTACCCGCGCCATAGCAGAAGATTGGGGTTTAGACTTCGATCCCCTCACCACAGAATACACCACTCTCTTCACTCCTCCAAAAACCCTCTCTGCGCCTCCGCGTCTCTGCGTGCAAATTAACTCTTGTCGTACTCACGGCGATATCATCGAACTCCTAGAAACCGAAGCTGCATTTCTAGTAGAACAACTATTACAGGGAACAGGAAACAGGGAACAGGGAACAGTAAAACAGGTAATGGAGTGGATAAAATCAAAACTCCTACCCGCCCTAGAAAACACCAAAGAAGAAATTACCAACCTTCTCAGAGGGTTAGACGGTAAATACATACCCAGTGCAGCATCCGGCGCACCCACCCGTGGCCGTCCCGAAGTCCTGCCCACAGGTAAAAACTTTTACTCTGTAGATATTCGTGCTATCCCCACAGAAAGCGCCTGGGATGTAGGTAGAAACGCCGCCGAAACCCTGATCGAAACTTACACCCAAGAACATGGAGAATACCCGCAAACATTAGGTTTATCAGTGTGGGGAACATCCACCATGAGAACCGGCGGTGACGACATCGCCCAAGCATTAGCTCTATTAGGAGTTCAACCGGTTTGGGATGGTGCAGCACGCAGAGTAGTAGACTTTGAAATTTTACCTTTATCAATTTTGAGTCGTCCCCGCGTAGATGTGACATTAAGAATTTCTGGGTTTTTCCGTGACGCTTTCCCCAATTTGATAGATTTATTCTCCCAAGCAGTGGCAGCAGTAGCAAAATTAGATGAACCAGATACAGAAAACCCCTTAGTTGGTGCAGTTCAGAAAGATGTAGAGTTATGGACTCAACAAGGTTTAAGTGTAGAAGATGCAAAAGAGCGATCGCTTTATCGTGTCTTTGGTGCAAAACCTGGTGCTTACGGTGCAGGACTACAAGGTTTAATCTCTTCTCAAAATTGGCAGACTGATCAAGATTTAGCAACAGCTTACATGAATTGGAGTTCCTACGCTTACAACGGAACAGGTAATGAAGAACAGGGAACAGAAGCAACTCTTTCTTTTCAGCAGCGTTTAAAACAAATGCAAGTTGTTCTCCACAACCAAGACAACCGCGAACATGACTTACTCGACTCTGACGACTACTATCAATTTCAAGGTGGTTTAGCTGCTGCGGTACGTTCTCTCCAAGGTAAAAACCCGGAAATGTATTTTGGTGATAATGCCAACACATCCCAACCTAAAGTCCGCAAATTAAAAGATGAAATTAGCAAAGTTTACCGTTCTCGTGTTGTCAACCCCAAATGGATAGAAGGGGTGATGCGTCATGGTTACAAAGGTGCTTTTGAAATGGCCGCAACAGTAGACTTTCTCTTTGCTTATGATGCAACCACTCAATGTGTAGAAGATTATATGTATCAAGGAATAGTAGATAATTACTTAGAAAATTCCGTAGTGCGTGAATTTATTTATAATAAAAATCCTTGGGCTTTAAGAGATATAGCGGAAAGATTATTAGAAGCCAAGCAAAGAGGTTTATGGCAAGATGCCCAAGGAGATACTTTGGACAATTTGCGAAATATTGTCCATGAAGCAGAGGCAGAAATTGAGGAAATTTAGAGAATAGGGAATAGGGAAGTTTTTGCTACAAACCCTTTTTACAGAGCTTTCCTGTGTCATGAGGTAAATTATTGGCGGGCAAGATGCCCACCCCACACAATCTGAAGTAATTCTCTCTCTGCACCCTACCTTTTAGCCCTAACGACAAAACTTGTTCAGCAAAACCTACATTGGTGTTAATGCTCTCTGACACTGGGGACAAATTGCATGAATAGTAAGTTGACAATCTAATAAGTGATATCCTTCTTTTTGTGCTGTTTTTGTACCAATTTTCAAGATAGATTCATTTTTGAATTCAATTGTAGTATTGCAACGTACACAAATCAGATGATGATGATGGTGGGGATAGGGTTGGTTTATCTCATAGTGTTTATGACCTTCACCTAATTCCAATTCCCGCAGTATTCCCATTCGGGCCATCAGCTTCAGCGTTCTATAAATAGTTGATAAACTAATTCCCTCACCATTTGCCTCTAAACGTTGGTACAGTTCTTCTGCGCTTAAATGTTCTCCTTGTGGCAGGTCTTGAAAAATGTGTAGGATTACTTCGCGTTGAGGTGTTAAACGCCAACCCCGATCATTTAGTTCTGCCTTGAGTGAACCAGTTGTGTATACAGTCATACTAATTTTTCTCAACAAAACCCTTTAATTGAGAATATAACAAATATCAGGAGTAATTTGCAACAATCACAACTTATTGAGAATATTTGTTAGTTAATTTTTCCCAATCATCAATCACCAATCACCAATCACCATTAACTCAAAGATTCCAAATAATCACGAATCAAATTACGACGTTTGGGTTGACGAAGTTTTTGCAATGCCTTAGATTCGATTTGTCTTACCCTTTCTCTGGACAGGTCTAAAGCACGGCCTATTTCTGCTAAAGAGTAGGGATGACCATCGGATAAACCAAACCGCATGAGAATTACTTCTCGCTCACGGGTAGTTAGGTCTGCTAATAAATGTTGTAAATCTTTATGTAAAGATTCCCGCATCAACATTTCTTCTGGGGTGACACCATCTGTTTCCAACAATTCCCCTAATTCGGTATCTTTGTCTTTACCGACTTTGGTTTCTAGGGAAACAGAGCGAGGAACACGTAACAATACTTCTCGTACTTGGGCTGGAGTCATATCTAGCTCAACGGCCAAATCCTCTAAAGTTGGGGTGCGTCCTTGTTCTTGAGCAATTTTTCGCTGTGCTTTTTTGATTTTGTTGAGCTTTTCAGTAATATGTACTGGGAGACGAATTGTCCGACTAGAAGTAGCGATCGCTCTGGTAATTCCCTGACGTATCCACCAGTAAGCATAGGTACTAAAACGATAACCTTTGGTGGGGTCAAATTTTTCAACAGCCCTTTCTAAGCCTAAAGTGCCTTCTTGAACTAAATCTAATAATTCTAAACCACGATTTTGATATTTTTTCGCTACAGAAACCACAAGACGTAGGTTGGCCTTAATCATGTGTTCTTTGGCGTGGAGTCCTTGAGATTGGATTTTCTCCAATTCTTCCACTGTCAGTTCAGCAATTTCTGCCCAGCGTTTTTTACCTTCTGATAGGGTGGGTTTGAGTGCTGATAATTCAATCCCAGCAGTTTTTGCCCATCTTTCTAATGAAGGGCGATGTCCCAGTTCAGATACTAACCGCTCTTGAACTTCAATCAGTTTCAGATAACTTGATAGTGTAGCGTCACCTTCTTTGGCTGCATCTGCTAAAAGTATTCGCATCCGCAAATATCGCTGTACTTTTTGGGCCTCAGAAACTTCTTCATCTCGCCCTAATAAGCGTACTCTACCAATTTCCTGAAGGTATAGACGTACTAAATCTGTACTGCGTCGGCTGGTGTTGGCCCCCAGGTTTTGAGAATCAGCCGCAGCAATTTCTAAATCTTGTAACTCTTCTAGAGACAAATCACCACTATCAGTATTAAAATCGGATTCTAATCCTGAGTTGGATTTGGGAGATTCATAAGCGGCATCTGTATAAAAAGATGTTGCTGGCATAACGTCTTAATTGCTCCAGGTAACAATAGATTACGGTCAGCTAAAATTACGGTCAGCTAATCAACTGTTGCTATTGTTCCCGTATTTCACGTATAAATAACACAATTGAATATGTCAGTACAATTCTTCACAAAAAGCCGTACTGAATTTGGCTGAACTTTATAATTATTGAGACAGTTGATTGAATAATGTTTACTGCCAGATCAACTTAGTTAGCCGACAAAATAAATTACAATGTTGTAAGTGTACTAAATTTTACTTGTGAACGAAAAAATTGGTTTCATTTTTAATGAAACTTATCAGTGACCGTGCTATTTGCATGGAATCATGGGTGTTTTCAGTGGCAGTCAAACTGGCAAAAATCAATTACCTAAGTTAATATAGTTATTCTCAGGAATTGTAGCTATGAACTGAAAACAGGTATAAACATATTCTTAGTGATCTTGCTGTTGATAAACGACATAACTATGTTTACAACATAAATAATGTAATTTCCTGACGATTTAACAATTTCTTTTAGTGATTAATAGGTGATTAACTGGTGGCATTTCCGAAAAAACGCTGAAATAACAGCCTGATTCAGACAATGGCTGGGATAAATTTAATCAGGTTTTTAGTCAAATTTGCTGGTTAATGATACTCTGGTTTGATATTTCTCAACATTAGTTCATTTAAAGCTTGCTGAGGAGTTATTTCTGCCTCTAGTAAGTGATAAACCTGCTCCGTAATAGGAAGAGTCAATTGTTGTTGCTGGGATATTTGCATCAAAACCTGACAAGTGTTGACACCTTCAGCAGTTCCTTTCAAAGCAGCGAGAATTTCGGTTAAAGTTTTCCCACTAGCTAATTGATAACCAACTTGATAGTTACGGCTTAAAGGACTGTTACAAGTTGCCAATAAATCTCCTAGACCAGATAAACCATAAAATGTTTCTGTATTCGCACCTAATACTTTGCCGATCCGCACCATTTCTGTCAAACCACGGGTTAATAAAGCTGCTTTAGCATTAGTACCCAAATGTAAGCCATCACAAACACCAGCGGCGATCGCCATCACATTTTTGAGTGTACCGCCCAGTTCCACTCCCAGTGGATCAGAATTAGTGTATACACGAAACCGACTCGAAGAAAAGACCAGTTGCACAGCTGTTGCATCTGCAATATTTTTGCTTGCTACTACAGTAGCAGCTGGTAGTTCTTGTGTAATTTCTGCCGATAGATTAGGCCCTGACAGGACAACCACGGAATGATGAGGAAATTCCCTTTGCCAAATTTGGGCAGGAGTACAGGTGGTTTTTGGATCTAAACCTTTTGTAGCAGTGACAAAAATAGTGTGTGATAATACACCACAAGCTTTGACTAATAAAGCTACATCTCTCACGCCTTTCATGGAAATAGCGGAGAGGATAATATCAGCATCTTTAACAACATTCTCTAAGGCCTGGTTGCCATGACGTGACCACAAACTCACCTGATGATCATTTGCTTGTGCCAATTCTGCTAAGGTTTTACCCCAAGCACCTGCACCTAAAATAGCGATTGATTTAGTCATTAGTCGTTGTTAAGTAGTCGTGCAAAATAGCATATTTAGGAGAGAGAATAGGGAGCAGGGAACAGGGAGCAGGGAGCAGCTGTGGGTATTTTTATTTATTCCCAGAATATCCAAATTAATTTTGCTCAGGTACTTAAAAATCTAAAAATCTTTTTCACCCCATCATTCCATCACCTCATCAACCTATCTGGGATACTGTTTCATTAATTCCCTCACTTGTTCAGCATGATATGAACTTCTTGTCAATGGGGAAGAAACAACTTGTAAAAATCCTATTTCTTCTCCGTAAGCTTGCCAGACTGCAAACTGTTCTGGAGTAATAAAATCTTGAACATCTAAGTGTTTTTGGGTGGGTTGGAGGTATTGCCCAATGGTTAAGATATCACATTCTACTGATCTTAAGTCAACCATGACTTGGCGTACTTCTGTGTCACTTTCACCTAAGCCAACCATAATACCAGATTTGGTATAAGTGGTTGGGGAAATTTGACGAGTCCTCCTTAATAATTCTAATGTTCTTTGATAATCACCTTGGGGACGTACTCGACGATACAAGCGAGGAATGGTTTCTGTGTTATGGTTAGTTACTTCCGGTTTCGCTTGCAAGATAATTTCCAAGGCCTTCCAGTTACCGCATAGATCCGGTATCAACACCTCTATAGTTGTTTTAGGTGATACTTCACGAACTGCATTAATACACTTGACAAACTGGGAAGCTCCACCATCAGCTAAATCATCTCTGTTAACTGAAGTGATGACGACATGATTTAGTTGCATTCTGCGAACAGCTTCCGCTAATCGTATAGGTTCGGTAGGATCTAAAGGTTGAGGTTTTTTTTCAAAATCAATATCACAATAAGGACAAGCTCTGGTACAAGCAGGCCCCATAATCAGAAATGTAGCAGTTCCAGCCTTAAAGCATTCGCCAATGTTAGGACAAGAGGCTTCTTCACAAACCGTATTTAGAGCTAAATCCCGTAAAATATCTTTAATGTTACCGACGCGCTCCCACTGTGGTGCTTTTACCCGTAACCAGTCTGGTTTTACAGTCACAATTTGTTTTTATTACTGAGGTTATATAAATTTAATGGTAGCAAGCAAAGTTATTACTGGAAAATTTAGTTTTTTGATTTGTCTATTATTGTGATAATATGTGGTTTACCTTTTGATTATTTAACGGGATGTAGCGCAGTTTGGTAGCGCACTGCGTTCGGGACGCAGGGGCCGCTGGTTCGAATCCAGTCATCCCGACTTTAAATTTTGAGAAAACCTGATTTGGGATTGGTGAATGGTGAGGGGAAGAGTGGGTGAGGGGAAGAGTGGGTGAGGGGAAGAGTGGGTGAGTGGGAATGTTGATTTAATAAGTAATTAGGGTTTGCAGCAAAAAGTGATCTGTGAAGACTACGGAATATCAAACCGCAGAGAACGCAGAGAACACAGAGGAATGGAGTTTTGGAGGATTTTTGCTTAAGTCCTGTAACTCTTGAAACTGTTCCCTGTTCCCTGTTCACTGTTCACTGTCTACTGTTCACTGTCTACTGTTCCCTGTTCCCTTCCTCCACAGATCACTTTTTCAGCCAACTTCAATTTAATCTTGTGCTTCTAAAAACTCTTTCACTACTTGATTAAATTCTTCAGGTTTAGTTAAAAATGGCCAGTGATTTCCAGCAACTTTCTGAAACGTGAGGTTTTTCAAATGAGTTTTGTACGGTTTAATTTGCCATTCTTGTCGGTTCACACCCTTCTCTGGTTGAATAAAAAGGGCAGGAGTATCAACAGAGCTAACAAAACCAGGAATTTCTAGTACCGCATCAAAAATTCCATCACGGGCAGCTATAGTGAATTTACTACCCCATGTACCATCAGGTTTTTGTTCTATTCCAGCTTGAAAAACTTGTTGTTGTAGAGGACTCCAGTCTTGAAATTGACTGAGTTGTTTAATTTTTTGTTCTGCTTCTTCATAGCTGATAAATGGTCCCATCGTTTTCAGAAATGGCAATAATTTATACAGTAAAGGAAAAGACAATTTCATGATATTGGGCATTTTCCAGATGAAAATAGGATCTACTAAAGTAATACTTATAAGTCGTTTTGGATTGTATCTTGCCCAAATAGCTGCTAACTTACCTGTCCAAGAATGACTGACTACATGAACTTGCGGCCATCCTAAATTATCCATTAATACTTCCAAATCAGCGATCGCACTATCGAAAGTATAATCTTGTTCAGGTTTACTACTTTCACCATGACCACGCATATCTGGAGCGATAATGTGATATTCAGGTGCTAAATAATCTCCTAAGCTAAACCAAACTAAGGCATTATCAGCCATACCATGTAAAAGTAGTAAAGGTTTTTGACCTTGATTCCATTCCAAGTATGAAATTTGGATATCATTTATTGATAGGGTTTTACGTATTGGTAACATTTTCTGATTCATAGATTCATAATTGTAATAAAGACTTCTACTGATAACTGTTTGAGGATATTAAAAATAATATGCCAGAAATACACGAATCAATTGCTCAACATTACCATGAGCGTACTAAATATGACCCGGAAACCTTAGCTGGAAAAAGTCAACAGTTGAACTGGGCAAAACAACCTGTACCATTTAAAGAATACAAAATCGGTCATGATTTTGACCTTAAACCTTATCTACAGGAACAAACAGAGGCTTTTAATCAAAACCCAGAAGCTAAATGGTGGCAAAGACTATCAAAACTATTGTTTTATAGCTATGGACTGACCGCTAAAATGCCTTCTATGGGTAGTGCTGTATATTTACGATCTGCTCCTAGTGCTGGGGGTTTATATCCAGCAGAAGTATATTTAGTTTCCCGTGGTACAAAGTTTTTACCCACTGGTTTGTATAACTATCAGTGTCGTACCCATACCTTAAAACACTTTTGGGAAAGTGAAGTTTGGACAGCTTTACAAAATGCTTGTTTTTGGCATCCTAGTTTAGAAAATACCCAATTAGCTATTGTGACTACGGCTGTTTTTTATCGTTCAGCTTGGCGTTACGAAGATAGAGCTTATCGGCGTATTTTCCTAGATACTGGCCACCTTCTAGGTAATATTGAATTGGCTGGTGCAACTACAGATTATCGGCCTCATTTAATTGGTGGTTTTATTGATAGCGCAGTCAATGATTTACTGTATGTTGATCCAGAACAAGAAGGTTCTACCGTTGTCATTGCTTTGGCTGATTTATTAGATATTAAACAAAATTTACCTCTAGGAACAACTGCTTTACCCTCTTCTATAGAAACAGAATATCCTTCCATACCTGATGGTGAATTACTTACATATTTTCACTCTCATTCCCAAATCATTTCCGAGACGACAGTATCAAAGAATTTAAAACAAGTTAAACCAGAAAAGTCTTTAGAAGATAAATATAATTTTTCTTTTTGTGAAAAATCTGATACTGTCACTACACCAATTGATTGGGGAAGGAATCTTTCCGGTTTAGAAAATACAATTTATAAACGTCGTTCTACCCGTGCTTATAGTAGTGAACAATTAACTTTCGATGAATTGAAAGCTTTACTTGATTTTACCTATCAACCACAAAACTATCTAGATCAAAGTTTAGATACAAATCCGGATTATTTTGATCTGAATTTAATCGAAACTTTCATTGCTGTTTCTGGAGTGAAAGGACTTGATTCTGGTTGTTATTATTATGCACCTCAAGCCCAAGAATTACGTCAAATTCGGTTTAAAAATTTCCGTCGAGAGTTACACTTTCTCTGTCTAGGACAAGAATTAGGTAGGGATGCCAAAGCAGTAGTATTTCATACCGCTGATTTAAAAACTGCTATTGATAAATATGGCGATCGCGTTTATCGTTATTTACATTTAGATGCTGGACATTTGGGACAAAGGCTTAATTTAGCAGCTATTCGCCTCAATTTAGGAGTGAGCGGTATTGGTGGATTTTTTGATGATCAAGTTAATGATGTTTTAGGTATTCCTGCTGATGAGGCTGTTCTGTATATTACTACTTTGGGAAGACCAAGATAGGGGTTGCTGAAAAAGTCTTGTCGTGGATTTCAGAGGCAGGGTGCAGGGTGCGGGGAGCAGGGAGAAAACTGAAAAACTATTTTTCAATCTCTCGAAGTCAAAAAAGTGCAAAATATTTGAGGATCAGCACTTGAAAACCTTAGCAACTCTCTAAAACTGTTCCCTAACTACTACGAAGACTTTGATGCAGAGAAGCTAAACCAGCACCACACGTTTCAGCCAGAATACTAACAATACGATAAAGAGCGATCGCACTAATTATTAAATTAGCCGGAAAACGATGTTGCAAAATTGCAATTGCTGTTGCTTCAAACACCCCCAAACCTCCAGGCGCACCGGGAATAACTAAACCCAAAACCCAAGCCAAACTAAAAGCACCAAACAGTAAAGGAATTTGCTGGAAATTGAGAGGAATTAAAGCAAAAACAGTTAAGACAAAACCTGTTCCTCGTAAACCTAAAAAAATCAATTCTCCTAACAATGGCAAAAAAGGGTAACGCTCTAAACTAAAATTATTAATAGGTTCATTTTGAAGACCTTTATTTTTCAGTTTATATAAAAAAACAATTATAGGATTTAACACCCAAGGATGAACAGCAGTCAGTAAAATTAATAAACCAATCAACTGAAAAATTTGTATCCAAACACTACTATCTTGAATAGCTAATTGACTACCAAATAAAACCACGACAATTAAAGCCGCCGTAGCCATCAATAAGGGTTCTAATAAAACACTGAAAGTAGCAATTACAGGAGAAATATTAGCATTTTTAGCAACTACAATTCGCCCATAATAATGCCAAACATTTCCCGGCAAATATTTAGATAGATTAGTTTTTAAATAAACCTGAATAAATTTAACAGATGACACAGATTGATTAAATTCGTGTAAAATCCAAGTCCAGATTAAACCAGCCCAAATATGTGCCAGTAAAGTCACACTAGTAGCAACTATTAAAATTGCCCATCCTACTGCATCAATACGAATAGCAGAAACTTCTAACCAATTATTCCTGAATGTTTTAGCAACAAAAAATAGAGTTCCCCCAAGAATAAACCAGCGTAAAAACTTTTTCATAAGTAGTGGTGCAAAATAAATTTAATAGTTAGGAGAGGGAATAGTAAACAGTGAACAGTAGACAGTGAACAGTAAACAGTAAGTAGCGATAACTGAAAACTGAAAACTGAAAACTGAAAACTGACAACTGACAACTGATAACTGGTAACTGATAACTGGTAACTGATAACTGGTAACTGACAACTGATAACTGATAACCCTAGTTTTCAGTTCCCCCGCCTCAACTGAGCTATTCCATATACTGCCATTCCCGCCGCCATACCAGGAAGAACTTCATAAATAGCACCTGATAAATTCAACCCTAAATTCCAAATTATAGATATAGCAATTCCAAATCCCATCATTCCCATAGCTACAGACAAACTGACAGATCGCTGCCAAACTTTTAGCAATAATAAAGGTCCTAAACCTGAAGCTAAAGCAGACCAAGAAAAAGTAATTAAATTGAAGACATTCTTGCTCCCAGCCAGAGCGATCGCTAATATAATTGCAGTTACAATTAAAGTTCCTATTTTGGCAAACTTATAAGATTTTGCCATACCTGGAAAAACATCTTGAGTTAAAGCCGCTGAACAAGAAAGTATTTGCGAATCTGCTGTTGAGATGGTGGCAGAAAAAAGTCCTGCTAACATCAACCCTACTAATACTACTGGTAACAACTCTAAAGATAAATAGGGTAGTGCTAATTCTGGATCTCCAGAAACCATCAAGTCTGGTATTATCACTCGTGCGGCTAAACCAATACCTATAGCTGCAAAAGAATTTAACAGTCCCAAAGCTGTTTTCAAATTTCTGGCAAAATTGATATTTTCAGCTGAGTCAATAGCCATAGCACGAACCATAATGTGTGGTTGTCCAACTACACCAAAACCAGCGACTATCCAACCAATAAAAAATGGTAAAAATCCCCACTTTTGTTGGGAAGAATTCCAATCTATCAGGTTTGGATCAATTGTTGCTAAGGACTGCCAAAGTTGACCAATTCCACCGCAAGTAATAACTGCGACAATCAATAATATCAATAAGGAAACAAGCATAATTACTGCCTGTACAGCATCTGTCCAAATAGAAGCACGAATTCCTCCAGAAAAGCAATAAATGAGAACAATTACTGCTCCGACAATAATGCCTAAATGATAGTTCCATCCAAACACAGCATTGATAGCTTTGCTGCCGGCGACTAACTGTGCAGCGGCGTATGATCCCAGAAAAAGAATGATAATGAGGGCAGAAGTAATTGCAACTACACGATGGTTTTTGATATTTTGACTGAGAAAAGAAGATACAGTGTCTGAAGCATTTTTCTCAGATACTTCTCTTAATCTTTTAAAAACAAAATACCAAGCTAAATAGTCACCTATTACCCAACCAATAGTTAGCCATAAGGAAGAAATTCCAATTTTGTATGCAAAACCAATTTGACCAGTAAATAATAAACCACTTTGACCTGTGGCCATAGCTGATAGTGCTGTCAACCAAGGATTAACATTGCGACTAGCTAGTAAATAATCGGTAGTAGTATTTTGTTTAAGGGTTGATGAGTAAATACCAACTCCGGTAAATAAACCCAAAAATATAATAAAAGTGATTGCAATCCAGACTTGCTCATTCATAAGCTATAACTAATGTCATATAGTGATCCGATTTGATTTATAAATTTTTCGTGTAGTCAGGGAATTCTTAACAGAGAACAGAGAACAGAGAACAGGGAAGAAGAATTTACGTATATACTGAATTCTGTTCAAAAATCAAATAGGAGTCCTATATTTATGGGAATTGTGATCATACCAACTTCTTAAAGCTAAACGATGAATTTCCTGCCAAGGAATATGATTTTTTCTAGCTAATTCTGCACAGTCTTCATATTCTGGCTGCACATTTATGACTTTTTCTGCATCTTTTCCCTGCCATGCAACCTTGATCCCCACTTGTCCATAAGGGGTGTCTAATTTTTGGATTTCTCTATTCAGAATTCTGCGTTTTTGAGTAGTGCAACGAATACCCAAAGTTGTAGTTTCCCGAAATAAAATTTCTTCACAACTAGAGACATTTTCTGGATGACAAATAACAGTTAATAAAATTCCCGGGCGTGATTTTTTCATGCCAATAGACTGGGTAAAAACATCCACCGCCCCAGCTGCAAATAAAGCATCAAACACATAACCAATAATTTGGGGATTCAAATCATCAATTTGGGTTTCTAAAACAGAAATGGTTTCCAGTTCAGGATGATGATGGGGAACATTTTCAGGATGATGATGGGGAACATTATTCGTGGTAATACTGACATGATTATGGTGGGTAGAACTTTCACCAATCCAGATTCTTAATATATTAGGAATAGGTAAATCCTGAGAACCCGCACCTAGTCCTACTTGTTGAAGATTCATCGGTGGTGGCGAACCAAAACTGCGAGCTAATGTAGTAGCGATCGCCGCTCCAGTGGGCGTTACTAATTCCCGCTCAATACCATTGCTATAAACTGGACAATTCCGCATTTCCCATAACTTAAGTACAGCAGGTACAGGTACAGGAATTTTTCCATGAGCAGCCCGAACAATGCCTCCACCAGTGGGAAATGGTGAACAGTATATTAAAGGTAGACCTTCATTATTCGTATTTATACCTAGCCAATCTAAACCCAAACAAGTACCAACAATATCTACAATTGAGTCCACTGCGCCTACTTCATGAAAATGAACTTTTTCAGGTTCAATGCCGTGTACAGCCCCCTCTGCTACTGCTAACTGGCGGAAAACTGCTAAACTCCAAGCAGTTGCCTGTGGTGGTAAATTACCCTTGATGATCATCTCCTCAATTTCTGGGAGGTGACGGCTGTGATGATGGGAATGTCCGTGATCGTGATTATGATCATGATCATGATGTGAGAGTAAATCAACATGGATTTTTGTAGCTTGCTGAGTTTGCCGATGCACAAGCTCTACCCTTAGCTGGTACTCTTGATCAATCCCTAAACCATTCAGTTTTTCCACTAAATACTCTAGGGGAACACCCAGACTTACCAAAGCACCCAGACACATATCACCAGATATGCCAGTAGGGCATTGAAAATAAGCAATTTTACTCATAAATTAGTTATTAGTTAATTCTACAATTTTACCCAATTACCCATGCTTCGGTTATCAGTTATCAGTTATCAGTTATCAGTTATCAGTTATCAGTTTTCAGTCACCTAAGTAGGTATGCATTAAAAATTGTCGTTAGGATCAGGCAGGGTGCAGGGGAAAAGAGAGTTGTAGGCTTGTTTACTTTTCGTTACATAATTTGGTTTTTTCACACTGACTTACTTATACCTGATTAGATCATGGCGAAAATTTTTGAAATTCATCCCGATAATCCTCAAAACCGCCGTATAGAGGATATAAAGTTGGCGCTTTCTAGTGGCGCTATTATGCTCTACCCTACTGATACAGTCTATGCTATCGGTTGCGACCTCAATGCTAAGTCGGCAGTCGAAAGGGTGAGGAAAATTAAGCAGTTAGCTAATGATAAACCACTAACATTCTTATGTTCCTCTCTTTCTAATGTTTCTACTTATGCCTTCGTAAGTGATACAGCTTATCGGATTATGAAACGCTTAATACCAGGTCCTTACACTTTTTTGCTACCCGCCACTAAGTTAGTACCGCGACTGGTACAAAACCCCAAGCGCAGAACCACAGGAATCAGAGTGCCAGATCATGCAGTATGTTTGGCATTACTGGAAGCTTTGGGTAATCCGGTCATTTCGACTTCAGCACATTTGCCAACCCATGACATAGACGATGAAGAGCAAGAAATGGACGTACAATCCGTTTTGTCAAGGGTAGAACTGTTTGACCGTTTAGACAATTTAGTGGACATTATTATAGATACAGGTAAAGAACCTACTCTGCAAGTGTCTACTATTTTAGACTTAACGGATGAAGAACCAATCATGACAAGAAAGGGTTTAGGTTGGGAAGCAGCCGCCGCATGGGTATGATTAAGTAGTTGTTAAAAATTTTCCTGATCTTCAGGTAAAACCAAAAAGCAATAGTAAATAAGCTCTAACGTTATTAGACTGTATTTAACACTTTTGTTTTTACTCCATGCTACTTAATTAAGCTGTTTTTAGATCACTTTCTTGTTAGTACATTTTGCAAAGTTTCATAAATACACCCCAATTTTGAAATTATCATACGAAAAAATGCTGGGATCACGGGAAAAGAGATGGCAGCCAATCTTGTCATTTTTAGGATTTGGACTAATTTTAGAGCCTTTTCAGTACCGTTATCCCAATTTTGATCTAAGTATTGATCAAAAAAATAACACAATTGACAAGCCCTTAACTGCTGAAATTTTTGACAGTTTTATATGTCTACCGTATTTGCGGCAAATCTTGATGAATTTATATCAGCAAGATTTTTTCGTAATTAGTGGAGTAAAAAACTGTCTATTTTAGTTAAGGTGCAATACCGATTCCAGGAAAAGTCATGAAAGCTAATCTCATCAATCTGCCAAGTTCCACAGGTATTTTTGATCATACAGTTACCGATGACAATTTCTCAGAACATAGTTCTGAAACATTGATGGAACTGCTATGTCAGGAAATGCAAGCTCAAATGAAGGCTTCTAACAGATGTGTGGAAGCTGTTGCTCAACGCATTACAAAAGAAGTCGAAAGAATCTGTGATAAAAGTTCCCGAATTCAAACTTCTGGAGAAGTTAGATCTTGGCAGATTACTTTAGCAAAACACCGTTTACAAAAATGCTTGCGTTATTACCAATTAGGTTCACGTCAAGGAAGGGTGGAATTACACAGTAGCTTGGGTGCTATTGTTTATCGTCATGTAACAATTGCTGGTTCTGAATTGGGTTTTGAAGCTCGTTATAATCTCATTGAGGATTTTCTCCAAGCTTTTTATATTGAAGCAATTAAGGCTTTTCGGAGAGAAAATGAACTCCCAGAAGATTATACTCCCCGGACTCAATTACAATTAGCTGAGTATATGGCGTTTACAGAGCAGTATGCTAAACGTCGAATTAATTTGCCTGGTGGAGCTAATCAACAATTGATTGTTCTCCGCGCTCAAGGTTTTGCTCGTCGTCAACCCCAGGAAACTACTGTTGATATTGAAATGGCAGTTGATTCCGCTAAAACCGAAGAAGCAGAGTCTTATCAACGCAATTTAGCAGTACAGCAAATTAGATCCCAAATGGTTGCTAAATCAACTTTTGATCCCTCAGAGGAATCAGAACGAGATCGGGTAATTACAGAGTTGATGAAATATCTGGAGTCTCAAGGCCAAGCTGACTGTATGAATTACTTGTCTTTGAAACTGCAAGACCTTTCTGCACCAGAAATTGACCAAATTTTAGGTTTAACCAGCCGTCAACGTGATTATTTACAACAACGGTTTAAATATCATGTGGAGAAGTTTGCTAAACAACATCATTGGCAATTAGTACATCAATGGTTGGGTGCTGGTTTAGAACATAAATTAGGTTTATCTTCTCAACAGTGGGATGCTTTCTGGAAGCAACTGACAGAACAACAACAGAAGATATTTCATCTCAAAACCGCCAAAGAAAATGATCAGGCGATCGCTAAGGCTGTACAGTGTACACCAAAACAACTACAAAAACGCTGGACTCAAATGCTTGAATTAGCATGGGCTATTCGTAACGGCAATGTTGAAATTAAAACCAGCTAATTTTCATCTACAATTATTCATTTTTTGTGTATACCTAGCCATATTACATATCTGTCCCTACACAACTTTCATCTGCTCTATTTCTCCCATGAATTCGGGAGAATTATAGAGTATTTATTAAATCACAATTTAATCAGATATTTTTAATAATTTAATATAGGTTTTACGTTAAGTTAACACCAATAATCGGCCTCAAAACTTTAATTTACCAAAACCTAAAATACAGCTTTAGGACTTACGCATTTTAACGAGATGTCGGGGTTTGAGATTGCTTCCTTTCGTCGCAATGACAGTATTTGGACTTACGCAAAATACCTCTTGTAACCCTCATACCTCTGTGTTCTCTGTGCCTCTGTGGTTCAATTATTCCATTCTCTCCCTGCACCCTGCTCCCTGCCTTTGAGCCTCTATGACAAGACTTTTTCAGCAACCCCTACCTGTTCCCTATTCTCTCTAGCAAATATAAAATTTATTTTCCACGAATACTTATTCCGTAATTTCTTAATCATTTTTATTTTTTAACCCAGAATAAAATTAATAAACCATAACAACTGAATAAATGAGGATTTTTATGACTATAAAACCTTTGTCTGTCAAATATTTGCTTACTTCTCTTTGGTTGTTATTTGGTTTATTTGTGGGTATAAATATAACTCAAACTCAAACAGTTTTAGCTACCAGTAAATCAACAATTCCTCAAGCTCTTAAACGTAAAAATCCTACCGTTAGTAAAGCTGAATTTGGTGTAAGAATAGTTGACTCTAAAGGGGAAACTAATTTTTTCCCTACTGTCAAAGTACCTTTAAAAAAAGGTGATACTTATGGTTGGAGAATTAAACTCAACAACCGTCAAGGTACTGTTAAATGGCGAGAAGTGTTAACTTTACCGAAAGCACCAGAAACTTGGAGTACATCAGACGCAAAAGATAATTTCTCTTTATCAGGAGACGGTAAAACAGCAGTTACAAAACGAACCCAAACAATTAAAAATGGTGTAATTGAAAACTACTGGCAAATAGCACCAGGTGATCCCTTGGGTAAGTATAAGATCGAGGTTTATGTTGAAGATCGTTTAATAGCAACTTTTCAATTTGAAACAGTTGAGTTTTAATCAGTTATCAGTTGTCAGTTATCAGTTGTCAGTTGTCAGTTATCAGTTATCAGTTATTAACTAGGGGATGCTGAATAAATGTGAAAACATTACTGGTATTGGGTTTTAGAAGATTTGAGATTGAGGAAGTGCAAGCTTTTGAGGGGTAAGTGCTAAAAAACCTTGCACTTTTTTGATTTCGAGAGATTGAAAAGTAGTTTTTCCGTTCTCTCCCTGCACCCTGCACCCTGCACCCTGCACCCTGCCTCTGAGCCTCCACGACAAGACTTTTTCAGCAAACCCTAGCTAGGGTTTGCTGTTAGGGAAGATTGCCGATAGGTTTAAAAGTACTGTTGTGGAGGTTATAAGTCAGAAGTCAAGGGATATAAAGAATGGGCAAAAAATTAACTAATAACCAATGCCCAATGCCTAATATCCAATAGATAATTAATCGTCTTCTGATTCCTCGTCTTCGTCATCATCTACGTTGGCTTTTTTGACAGAGTTAGCAGAAACTACTGCTCCTGTATCTAATTTCTCCCTGACTAAATTCCTGATTTTTTCGGTAAATTCTACGTTTTCTTCTAAATATTTAATGGCGTTATCTCTACCTTGGGAAATGTTGTCTCCATTGTAGCTGTACCATGCACCTTTTCTTAGCAAGATACCTGTTTCTTCTGCTAAATCAACTAAACAACCTAATGTAGAAATACCTTTGCCAAAAATAATGTCAAATTCAGCAATTCTGAAAGGTGGTGCTACTTTGTTTTTGGCAACTTTTACTTTGACTCTGTTCCCAAATTCATCAGAACCTTTCTTCAATGTTTGAATTCTACGAATGTCTAAACGCACTGAAGAATAAAATTTTAATGCGTTACCGCCGGTTGTGGTTTCTGGGCTACCATAGGTAACACCAATTTTTTGCCGTAGCTGGTTAATAAATATAACTGTGCAACCAGATTTACCAATATTACCTGTAATTTTACGTAGTGCTTGGCTCATGAGTCGAGCTTGCAAACCCACGTGTGCATCACCCATGTCACCTTCGATTTCTGCACGGGGTACTAAAGCAGCTACGGAGTCTACGACAACTATATCAACAGCGGCTGAACGTACTAATTGATCAACTATTTCTAATCCTGCTTCACCTGTATCTGGTTGGGATACCAATAAGTTTTCAATATCTACCCCTAAAGCTCCTGCGTAGGTGGGATCTAAAGCGTGTTCTGCATCAACAAAGGCTGCTATTCCACCATTTCTCTGTACCTCTGCGATCGCATGAAGTGCAACTGTGGTTTTACCAGAACTTTCTGGCCCATAGATTTCTATGACTCTTCCTTTGGGTAAACCACCGCCCAAGGCTAAATCCAATGTTAGCGCCCCTGTAGAAATTGTCTCTACACGCATCCGGGTGGCATCACCCAAACGCATTATTGCTCCTTTACCAAAACTGCGCTCAATCTGGTTGAGTACCATATTAAGTGCTTTTTGCTTGCCGGTGTCTGCTGTGTTGGTTGCCATTAAAGCCTCTAAATATAGGATTTAAAGAAGTTTGCTCTGGAATTTTATTAGAACAGATATACTATTTTCTATCGTAACTGGAAAATGTTCAATTGATAAGGTGTGGAAAAAAGTTTTACAGGAGGAGTCAGGAGTTCAAATACATACTGATTTTTTGACACTCTCCTGCCTAAAGGCGAGGAGATTCTTGGTTCAGCGAGTCCACTTGAACTAGACTCCTTGCGGTATCTAGGCCAGAGGTGGTTCTCTCCCCAAGCGTTAACTTTCCCCCAGCCCGGAGGTAGTTGGATTACTCCAAAATTTGTTTTGCTTAAATTCTGTGCCGTCTAGATCCCATGAAGATT
>JAAHFX010000004.1 GCA_010672785.1 Sphaerospermopsis sp. SIO1G1 | reverse complement strand
GGTTAGAGATAGCCAAGCAATCAAAACACATATATTCTGCTCACTTCAAGCATTCGTTCGTTTGGAAAAAATGCGCTCTGAAAATATCATTTCTAACTGGTATGAAGTGCAAAGAAATTTATTCACTTTAGTCGTTCGTGACTATATTTTTGACCATCTTAGTCAGACTTGTGCTGCCTAACATACATATCTCTCTTATTTTGTCAATGCGTAACTCCTAGGTTTTTCAAATTTGTGCAAACCTATATGAAAATAACGAAAAAATAAACCGTGATATTGTACGAGAAAAATTAGGAGGCGGTAGCTTCACCCAATTATCACCATTGGTAAGCGAGTGGAAGGAACAAAATAATCAAAAATTGGTACAGCAAAATAGTGATTTAAGTACAGATTAAGGTACAAATGAAGGTACAGAATCTAATTTAACTATTTCTGAAAATACTGATATTGAAGCTGCAACTCAAGAATTAAATGCTACAGAAATTAATACCGAATTTATCAACGAGAATGACTTAAATCAGATTATTCGCAGTGGTGCAGAAAAAGCCGCTGGTACTCTAATTGCACAAGAAGCATTAGCACTTCATTTTTATCAAAATCCTGATCAACTTCCATCAGATTTAAGAACTCAGGTGGAGGGAATGAGGGGAAATTTTTCGCAGTCACGCAGTCAAGTCAGCAAATCAGCTTTCGATCCTCAGAAACTAATAACCAAAGCTATGAACAAAATCAATCAAGCTAAATTATTATTTTTAAATCGAGAAGAATTGCTAAAAACTGATAATCCTGAACGACGAGCAGAATTAGAAAAAGCAGAAGCTAAATTAAATATTGCCAAACAGAAAATTGAAGAACAAGAACAAATGATTGCGGCTATGGAAGATATGAAAATGCAGCCAGAAATTTTAAAGCATGAACAATCAAAACTAAAGAAAATACAATTTGAATTGAATGAAGCACAGTCAGAATTTTTACAAGCTCAGGCTAAAATAGAAGCTTATGCAGTCGAGCAGGGACAAGAATTAGAAAGATTAAGAATTAATGTTAAATTAGCTGAATCTGATTTGGAATTGCAACAGTCTAAATTGCAAACTGCTATTAATAAAAGACAAATTCAAGAATATCAAGCTTTTGTGGAAAAAAGTAAGCGATCGCAAGCTCAAAATATTTCAATTCAAAATTATGATAAATCTAAATTACAGTACGAAGAATCAATTAGAAATAAAGATTATCAACTTGCACAATTGAATATATCTTTGGGGAATGTTGAAGATAAATTAGCTAATTTACCAGTTATCAGGAGTCCGCGTAATGGTCACATCAAAAAAATTAAACTCTGGAAGGGAGTGGATGGGAAGTACAAAAATACTATTACTATTGTTTCTAATATTTCCCACTAGAATTGAACCAGCAACAGCGACAACGACAACAACGACAATAAAGGAATCACGACAAACATCGACAGAAATAACGACAACAGTCAGTCATGGAGGTTCAATAACTCCGGCAACTCTGATAAAACCCACTTCAGCTATTGAATTACCATCAGAAAAAACGACAAATCAATTACGACAAACACCGACAATAATAACGACGGGTGGTTCGATTATTCCATAGCTTGTACGTAAGTCCTAAAGTAAACAGGTTTGATGCCGTATTACTAACTATCATCAATCACCTATAATCAGTCACTAGTTCTCTTACCTCACAACAAAACTGTTTGCTGCAAACCCTAACTAGGAACTTGAATGATTAGCTAAAACTTCTCGGACTAAATCAGCTAATTTATGAGAGCTATCTGGAGTGGACAGTGTCTTCGCTTTTTCCCCCATTTTCGCCAACGTTTCTGGAGATGCCAACAAATCTAAAACTTGCTGTTGCAAAAGTTCTGGGGTTAACTGAGACTGTTGAAAACTTAATGCTGCTCCCACTTCTGTAAATACTGCTGAATTAAAAGATTGATGATCCTCTGCTGCAAAAGGATAGGGAATTAAAATGGCAGGTGTGCCACACACTGCTAATTCTGTTAAACTCCCAGCACCGGAACGACTAATAGCTAAGTTAGCCCGTCGTAGCAACGCTGCCATATTGTCATAAAAAGGCATAGATATATATTGGGGATGTTGCAGACTCTCTGCTTCTGGATCTCTATCCCCTGTTAAATGCACAATATACGCACCGGCATCAAACCAAGCTAGCGCACATTCTCTGACTAGTTTATTCACTGCTACTGCACCTTGACTACCCCCGAAAACTACAATCAGAGGGGCGGTGTCAGGAATATGTAAATTTAAGCTATCGTAATGTTGATCTAAAAATTGTGGTCGGACAGGAGTACCCACACAGACGCTTTTACCTTTAGGTAAATATTTGGCAGTAGCCTCAAAACCAATGGCCACTACACTACACCAAGGACTAAAAAACCTAGTGACTTTGCCTGGTAAGGCATTAGACTCATGAAAAATAACTGGTAAACCTAAAGAACGCGCTGCAATTACCCCAGGCCCAGCAATGTAACCACCAGTAGTAAATAAACCTTGGAAATTACCCTGTTGAAGAATTTTCCTAACTTGGAAAATGGAACTTATCAACTTGCTCATAGTTCTAAGGGAGGAAAGGCTCAAACCTTTCTGAAACCCCTCTACAGAAATGGTATTGAGAGGGTATTGACTAGGTACAAGTTGGGTTTCCAGCCTGTTGGGAACACCAAGCCATTCAATTTCATATTCTGGTAGCTTTTCCGCTAGTGCGATCGCTGGAAATAAATGTCCACCAGTTCCACTAGCCGCTATTAATAATTTTAAAGGTGGGTTTGCCATCGAAAGCGATATCATTTAGCACGTAGCTTATTTAAGATAAAACAAAATCCTGAACTTTTTTAATTAAATCAGTAAACTATTATCAATGACTAACATTATTGAAATATTAATGAATCGCCATAAAACATTTACTACCAGTATTTCTTTGATTTCGTTTTTACTGACTCTTAATTTTAGCAGTCCCCAGCAATTGGCTCAGGCTGCTAGTCCAGAAACAGCCCCTGCAAATCTCAAGAATTTGCTGACTCAAATTGACACAGCTTCTAGTCGGGGCGATGTGAAAACTGTAATGCAGTATTATAGCCCTCAGTTCACTCATGGCGATGGATTAAATCGTCAAACTATGGAACGAGCTTTAAGGTCTTTTTGGCAGCGGTATCCTAGATTACGTTATAATACGAGATTAAAATCTTGGGAATCACAAGGTAATGCTATTATTGCAGAAACTGTGACCACAATTATAGGTTTACCTTCTGCAAACAGTAATAATTTAGCTTTGAATGCTACTATTGTTTCTCGTCAGCGGATTTCTGGCACAAAAATCATTTCTCAAGAAATTTTATCTGAACGTACCCAACTTACTTCTGGTAACAAACCACCCCAAGTAGAAATTAAGTTACCTCAGCAGGTGAAAGTTGGTCAAAAATACTATTTTGATGCTATTGTCCAAGAACCACTTGGTAATGATTTTCTTTTGGGTAGTGCAATGGAGGAAACTATTACACCTAATAGATATCTCAAACCCACATCTGTAGATTTGAAATTATTAAATGCTGGAGGACTGTTTAAAACCGGGCAAGCACCTACAAAGCCTGGCTCAAAATGGATCTCAGCAGTGATTCTCAGAAATGGGGGAATGACGATGATTACCCAAAGATTACGAGTGGTTAGATAAAAAGGTTTTGGTGATTGGTGATTGGTGACTGGTGATTGGTGACTTGGTAGTAATTACGTAAGCGTTGCTCTCCCGAAGGGAGCATTACGAATTACTAAAGGTGACCGGTGATCGGTCAACAGTGACAACTGACAACTGATAACTGATAACTGAACTTTTGAATTTGGACTTGATACCTCCACTATTCCTTTGACTTTTTAATATTAAGAAACTTGAAGTAGATAACTCATACAGTGTCCCATGAGAAAATAAACTACTAACATTGCTGCTGCTGCTAAAGCAACTAATGTTCCAGCTAACATCATGGAAAACTCTTTGTTTTCGTAAGCTTTCTCCATAAGGTGCAGCGACCAGGCAACCAGCGCCACATCAAAAAGTAAAATAGGAATCAACATATTTCTTAATATTTCTTAATACTAGTAAACTAATATTAACATTGTTTTGAAAAACTGTCTTTAATCTAGGGTGCAATTATTGGGCCTGACTGGGATTAGAAAGGTAATCGCACAGGTACAGATCTTGCTTGTAGATAATCTTTAATTTCCTTAACACTTAATTGACCAAAATGTAGCAAAGATGCCAGTAACGCAGCTTCAGCTTTGCCATCTGTTAATGCTGCGTGGATATGTTGACAATTACCAGCGCCACCGGAAGCAATTACAGGAATTTCTACAGCTTCAGCGATCGCCCTTGTTAGCTCCAAGTCATATCCAGCTTGAGTACCATCAGCATCCATACTCGTAATTAACAGTTCACCAGCCCCCCTTTTCTCTACTTCCTGCGCCCAATTTAAAGCATCTATACCAGTATTTTCCCTGCCACCGCGGACGTATACATCCCATCCTAGGTTTTCCGGATTTAGTCTACGTCTAGCATCAATAGCAACAACAATACATTGATTGCCAAAGCGATCGCTCGCTTCGTTGATTAAATTAGGATTGCGGACGGCCGCGGAATTAATACTAACCTTATCAGCCCCGGCTCGTAACAAACCTTTAACATTTTCTAAGGTTTGAATTCCACCACCCACAGTCAGTGGAATAAAGACTTGTTCGGCAGTTCGGTAAACAACATCAATAATTGTATCCCGGTCTTCATGAGTAGCTGTAATATCCAGAAATACTAATTCATCTGCACCCGCTTCGTTATAAACCTTGGCCAGTTCTACGGGATCACCAGCATCTTTGAGATCAACAAAGTTAACTCCTTTCACAACTCGTCCCGCTTTCACATCCAAGCAAGGTAAAATTCTTTTAGATAACATAGTGATTCCTCTATATATTGGTAATTGTTCGGTATTTAATCTAATTCGGAACTTAAATTGTAAAGGCAATTGGGTAATTAATGATTGGTAATTGCTTATCAAGGGAGAATATTCATCATTGCTTCCACTCAGACAATTGATAACTGCTAACTGAGATAACTGACAACTGAACATTATGCCGATATTTTCCTCAAAAAAACAGTCTCCAGAGCCAGACGAACAGCCAAAACAGCCCCAGAGGAAGGCTAAAGATTCTTCTCAACCAAAATCTACTCAGAAAAATATACTGCAACCAGAAACGGCCATAGATGAGGAAGGTAAGCAGGAAGACAGTATTAGGCCCCAAAAGTTTGCAGATTATATTGGTCAGAAAGATTTAAAAGATGTATTAGATATTGCTATTAAGGCCGCAAAATCCAGGGGTGAAGTCATAGATCACCTACTTTTGTACGGCCCTCCTGGGTTAGGAAAAACTACAATGGCTATGATTTTGGCCTCGGAGATGGGGGTAAATTATAAAATTACCAGCGCCCCAGCATTGGAACGTCCCAGGGATATAGTTGGATTATTGATAAATTTAAAACCGGGTGATGTGCTGTTTATTGATGAAATTCATCGCCTTTCTCGAATGACTGAGGAAATTTTATATCCAGCGATGGAAGATTATCGTTTAGATATTACTGTTGGGAAGGGAGCAAGTGCCAAAACTAGAAGCATACCTTTGTCTAAATTTACTTTAGTTGGGGCAACAACCCGTGTCGGGGCGTTAACTTCACCTTTGCGCGATCGCTTTGGGTTAATTCAAAAGTTGCGATTTTACGAAGTTGACGAACTCAGTCAAATAGTTATGAGAACTGCGGAATTATTACAAACTCCTGTAAACTCAGAAGGTGCTACAGAAATCGCTAAACGTTCACGGGGAACACCTAGAATTGCGAATAGACTACTAAAAAGAGTCCGTGATTATGCGGAAGTAAAATCATTTACAGAAATTGACAAACTCATTGCAGCGGAAGCATTGCACCTATTCCAAGTTGATCCTTGCGGTTTAGATTGGACAGATCGGAAAATGTTGAGTGTGATTATTGAAAACTTTAATGGTGGCCCAGTGGGTTTAGAAACTTTAGCTGCTGCAACAGGAGAAGACACCCAAACCATTGAAGAAGTTTATGAACCCTATTTAATGCAAATTGCTTATTTAAGTAGGACACCTCGCGGGAGAGTAGCGACGAAAGCAGCTTATCAACATATGGGTTTTAAACCACCCAATGAGCAGTTATCTTTGTTGTAATTACCAGTTGTCAGTTATCAGTTGTCAGTTACCAGTTATCAGTTGTCAGTTATCAGTTGTCAGTTATCAGTTATCAGTTATCAGTTTTCCCTGTTTACTGTTTACTGTTTACTGTTTACTGTTTACTGTTCACTGTTCACTGTTTATCGTTCCTGTTTTTTAATTTCTTCCAGTTGTTGTTGATATATTTCTGATAATTTCATAATCAACTCCTGATCATCTTCATCTATATCTTGTTCTTGTTTTTGACGTGCGGACAATACAGCAATCAAATCATTGACTAATTTGGGGTTGCTGAATAAATGTAAAACCAAGATAAATCAAAGGTTTGAGATTGCTTTCTTTCGTCGCAATGACACTATTTCAAATAGATTTTGCGTAAATTCTAATTTTACTACTTGTGGTACAACTATTCAAAAACTAAGCAGCCTCAATTACTTCCTGATCAATTAAATATTGTAAAGCTTCAATGGGTCGGTATGCAGATATCTTTTTGTTTGTTTGGGTGAGAAATTTTTGTACAACCACACTAGCAGGTTGAGGGGAATCACATAATTTACATAATAAATGTAAGTCATGGGGAGAAAAATGTTGATCCAATTTTTTTAAACGAATCTGATTTTGAGAAGTTGCTTCAAAAGAGAGAACACTTACTGGAGAAAGGGTAAGATTTCCTTGACGACGTTTCCAAAAAGGAGACTTTTTCCAACGTGTTTCTTGATTATAATATTGACGACGATCTTCTAAATATAATTCAAACTGATGTTGATTTTGTAAATGATAGGAACTCAGAGCATTCTTTTGTCCATTTTTAAATTTTTCTATTGCATTAGCTGCGTCTATTCCTGAAGATAATGCCTTATAAATACCAGAAGAAGAAAGGGGATCAAGCTTACAAGCTGCATCTCCCACTGCTAACCAATTGTCTCCATAGCTTTGATCCAAATATTGAGAAAAGGCTGAAAAAATCTGTAGTTTGGTTGAGCTATTTACCCCGTTAATTAAACGTTGAACATGAAGAGTTTGTTCAAGTGCTTTCTGCCAATTTTCCAGCCGGGATAGTTTATATTTCTGAACGAGATCACGATCGCACATTAAAGTAATAATCACTTGATTTTCTGGTAAACGAGCAGCATACCACCAACCAAATTCCACTGCTTCAATTAAAGTATAATTTGTTGTTAAAGTCTCATTCCCCTCAATAGGAAAAATAGATGCTATTCCTAACAAACTATCCATCCGAATAATGTTAGATCCTTGCCAACGAGCAAAAATACTTCGTGGACCACTAGCATCAACCACAAACGAAGCCTTAACTTCACTGGAATTACCTGCTTGATTTTTTACCTTCAGATTCCAGTAATTCTGATCAGTGCGATCGCATCCTATCACTTGCATCCCTTGCATTACCGTTGTCCCACGTTCTGCTGCGGTTTCTAATAGCCAAGTATCAAACCGTGAACGATCAAGATGCCATCCTTGTCCGTTTATAGAAGTCCAAAAATCATTATATGCAAGTGTATCCTCTCCCCAAGCAGAACAGTTTCCCAAGGATGGTAAATGACCTTGTTGTTTAAATGAGTCTAACACTCCTAGTTGTCCTAACAAATATTGATTATTAGGGGGAAGACTTTCTCCCACCCGAAACACCGGTTGACTAGACATCTCAAAAATGCCTACCCGCCATTGGCCTTGGTTGAGCAGTGCTAGTGCAGTTGCAGATCCGGCTAAACCGCCTCCAATAATCGCAATATCTAGTTCCATCGGACTTGTTAAGTAGTTGGACAAAATTAAATTCACTCGTTGAGATAGGGAACAGGTGACAGGTGACAGGGAACAGAAAAGTCAATTGTGTAATTAATTCTGTTTATGTACTTAGTTAAAATTTTAAGATCGGAGAAAAAAATTTAGCCCCGTCTATTAGACATCTTCGGAAATTAAGTGTGCTTGATTTGAAACCCTTGTAGAGAAGTTGTATACAACGTCTCTACATTTAGGAAATGTCTCAAAAGACGGGGTTATTTGATTGGTGTAAATACTGCCTAATCTACATCATCTCAGAGATGACAGCATTTAGACCTTCTATCTTTTGTTTCGTCCACGCTTAGGTCTAGGTTTACTTTGTTCAGCAGTCCCATCAACATAGGTGCGTTCAACTTCAATAAAATCAGGACTGTCTGCTGTTCCTTGATTTAAAACAAATCCTAATTCAGACCAGTGGTCTACCATATCAGTATCCAACTCAAACCGGAGGTGATTGTAATAATCGTCGTTAGGATCAGTATCAATTCCAATCCAGGCTACATTTCTTTGACCATCACGATTAACTTTCAGAGGACGTTGCGCTGGCCACCAGTTAACCCAGTTTTTACTTGTAGATGGATTATCTAGTGTCCATTGAACTGCACACTCGTTAAAGTCCGCTTGCCAGGGAATAGCCATATACTTGGTGAAATCTCCTGGTTCAAGTCCATCAGCTAAAGGAGTTGCATCGGGACTGAGAGTACCAGTATAGTTACGCTTGTTCAACCGTAGTGGTTCAACATAGATTTCAGGTCGTCGTGCAAACCAGGTCATTTCAATTCCAGGAGCAAATGCTGCACCGGAACAGTTTTGTAAAGCAACACGGGTTAAGCGATCAGGTTCATCTTCAGGTAGTGGTACGTCTGTAATCACGCCATTATAGTATTGTGTTGCAAAATGCATCTGAGTTGCAGTAAAGGTGACATACAAGCTTCTTCTCTCTGGATCTTCAGCAACACTACTAGCCGAACCATCTCCTGCCAGCATTGGCATTAATCCACGAGCTACAATCGTTTCACCAGATTCATTGTCCTGATCAGGCGCTCGCATATATTTATACACATTCTCCGGTAGGGTGCTACCGTAATTAAACTTATGATTTCCTACATCAGTACTTACTCCTCTATATAGGTACGCACGATTAAGGATATCTTGAACTTCTGTGATCGGATCAGTCTGATATGTCGTTTGATATGTTCCATTGCTGTAGATATCTGGACGATAGTCAGGGAAGTTTCGCACTGCAACATCAAAGATCACATCATACATAGTGATTTGAGACACAATTTCAGGAGCAAAACGGGGAGGAGTTACTGCAACCCAAGCTGTTGCTGCATTTGTTGAAGGTGTCACACCATCACTAAAAACAATTGTTGCGTCAACAGGACCATCAGAAGTGTCGTCCCACCAATTATCATTGTTGACATAATCAATATCTTCTGCTGGGGGATAGGGTAAATCAGTTCCAGACTGTCCATATCCACCGACAACGATTAATTGTCCCTGTGCATCTGTATGAATTTCTCCCAAAGAATCAATCTGATTAGGAGATAGAGTTGTAGGAGGGAAAGTCATCACATAACCCTCTGGAGGAGTGGAAGTGCGACTAAACTCCGCAGTTTGACTAGGGCCAGTTAAGGTTCTTGGACCAGGATCAGTAATTAAGTTTGCCCTTTCAGAACCAGTAACATTAGGATTACGTAGGTTACTTTCACCATCATCATTCAATTCAGGAGGAGGATAAGTTCCTTCTCCCTTAATAGGTGCAAAATCGTACCAAGCTGATTTTTTATTAGCTAGGTGAACTGTCCACTCAATGCTGGCTACACCATTTTCTCCAGGAATTACCTCATAGGGATCTCCTCCTGCTTCTGGGTAGCAAAAAACTTTGAATTTTACCCCTTGACGCTTCATCAACCCGCTACCATCGCGGAACTGACCATTAAAATCACCTTCAGGTAGTCCACCAGCACTGTCTGGAGCGAGGTAGTATTCAGAGCTATTACCTACGCGTGCTACACCAATGGCAGGGAAAATCTTGTAAATATCGGGCATGAATTTATACTTTTTATTTTGTCTCTGAAAAAAGTACCAGTATTTACCGAAATGTCAGCAGTTTTTTTATAGTTTTTTAATACTAGTGTAATCAAATCTTAACTAAGTGAAACAGTAAACAGTAAACAGTAAACATTGATAACTGATAACTGATAACTGATAACTGATAACTGATAACTGATAACTGGTAACTTATAACTGATAACTGCTAACTGATAACTGATAACTGGCAACTTATAACTGATAACTGCTAACTGATAACTGCTAACTGATAACTGATAACTGATAACTGCTAACTGATAACTGATAACTGATAACTGATTTCTGCTATATCATTGATTCTGATGCACAAAACAGAATGCTAAATGATTAAGATAATCTGTATTTTCCTGAGTTTATTATTGACCTTTGGTTTTTGTTCACCAGTAATGGCTCAAACTATTACCCCAGAAGAGTTACAATTAGGAGAGGAGTTAACAAATAAAGCCTTTACAGCTACAAATAAAGGTGATTTTGCGACAGCGGAAAAATATTGGACTCAAATTCTGGAAAAATTTCCTAATAATCCAGCAATATGGAGTAATCGTGGTAATTCACGGGTGAGTCAGAATAAGCTAGAAGCAGCCTTGACAGACTATAACAAAGCTGTTGAATTAGCACCTGATGTCACAGATCCTTATTTGAATAGAGGTGCAGCACTAGAAGGGTTAGGAAAATGGGAAGAGGCGATCGCTGATTATAATCATGTTTTAGAATTAGATCCTGACGATGCAATGGCTTATAACAACCGTGGTAATGCAAAAACAGGGTTAGGAAAATGGGAAGATGCGATCGCTGATTATCAAAAATGCACAGAAATAGCTCCTAATTTTGCTTTTGCTCGTGCCAACTATGCCTTAGCACTATATGAAACAGGCAAGAAAGATGAAGCTATTCGGGAAATGCGGAACATAGTCCGTAAATATCCTAAGTTTGCAGATGTACGTGCTGCTTTAACTGCTGCATACTGGGTAGGAGGAAACCAAGGGGAAGCGGAAAGTAACTGGGTAGCAGCTTATGGCTTAGATATTCGGTATAAAGATATGAACTGGGTAAAAAATATTCGTCGTTGGCCTCCCAGCATGGTAGCAGCATTAGATAAGTTTTTGAAATTACAATAGAACATTGACACAAATACTTAGTACCACCATGCAGAATTTAAAAGCAATTTTGTATAAGTCTGGCAGGCAAGATGCCTACCCCACAAGACTTGACTATTTTAGCATTATCTAATTTAGGTGTGTAACAGCTTAGTGAGGAGAGTAAACAGTTAGCAACTAAGAAATACAGCGAATTAAGTTACCAAATTAAAGTAGTGACAAAAGACACTAACTATTCTATAGGTTAATATGTGCAAAATGAATTACTGGGTATGTATTGGCAACTACGATCATAAAAATTTATCAGATCAACAGCGTCTAAAAAATACCAACTTCACATCTCCAAAATTGAATTATAGAGGCATGGGAAATTAAATGAATTTACAAAAATCTGGTGTTACCATTTGGTTAACTGGTTTAAGTGGTGCGGGTAAAAGCACTATCACAGGGGCTTTAGAAAAACAACTTAAAGCAATAGGAAGTAAAGTTGAGGTTTTAGACGGTGATATAGTACGTCTGAATTTATCAAAAGGATTGACTTTTAGTAAAGAAGATCGGGATGAAAACATCAGACGGATCGGTTTTGTCTCTCATCTGTTGACTCGTAATGGTGTCATTGTGATAGTTTCTGCAATTTCTCCCTATCAAGAAATTAGAGAAGAAGTAAAACAACGAATTGGGAATTTTGTTGAAGTTTATGTCAATTCACCTTTAGCCGTTTGTGAAGAAAGAGACGTGAAAGGGTTGTACAAAAGAGCCAGAAATGGAGAAATTAAGAACTTTACAGGAATTGATGATCCCTACGAACCACCTTTAGATCCGGATGTAGAGTGTAGAACTGATCAAGAAACCATTGCAGAAAGCACAGAAAAGGTTTTAGATAAGTTAGCGGCATTAGGCTATATTGCCCGTGCAATAGCATAGAACATAATTCAGGATTAATTGAGGATTTAGGCGATCGCTACCAGTGTATTACAACTATGACTGGATAGGGCGATCGCTTAATTTTTGCTTGATAGTAGCCAAGATCATGAAGACATCAGATAATCTTTGTAGCAGTTTAGTAAAGAAATTTATGTTTAAAGAAATCACTGCTCAGATTACTGTTGCTCCCTCACCTCTTCATTTAGTAGTAGTCTTAGGTACTATTAGCATTACAGGAATATTTGTTTGGTTGTCGTGGAAAAGCAAGCAAAAATACAAGTCTTTAGATTCTCTCCCTTCTCCTTCCAAACATTGGCTATTAGGAAATATTCCCCAAGTATTAGCAGCAGTCAAACAAAAAAAGTTTTTCCAACTATTATTTGATTGGAGCAAAGAATTAGGGCCAATGTATCTATATTGGGCTGGCCAACCTGTTGTAGTTTTAAGTCAGCCAAAAGTGATTGAAAATACTATTATCAATGGCATGAGAGATGGTAGTTTAATCAGATCCAAACGAGTAAGTACAGCTTGGAACGATATCAGCAGTCCTATTTTGTTAGGAGAGAGTGGCAATGAATGGCAGTGGCGACGTAAAGCTTGGAATCCTGAATTTAGCTCTAGTGGTATTTCCAAATATGTCAATCTCATTAATCAAGCTTGTGAACAAGTCATTGAAGATATAAAGGCAACAGGTACATCTCAAGAAATTCAAGTAGATCCTCTATTTGTAGAACTGACAATGAGAGTGATTTCTTCTTTGCTGTTGGGAATTCCTATAGATAGAAAAAACACTAGTACCGAAGGCCCACCCCTCGATGTAGCGAAAGTATACGAGGCAATGTCTATTTTAGGATATCGTTTTTTACGAGTAGCAACTGGCGAAAAGATATGGAAGAAATATTTACCAACTAAAAATTCACGAGATTATTGGGCTGCAAGGCGATATATAGAAGAATTCCTGACTCCCCGTGTAGATTTAGCTTTACAGATGAGAGAACAAAAAAACACCGACTTAGCACAGGTAAGTTCTTTGTTTCGGGAATCAATGTTAGTTAAAATAGCTGCCAAAGAACCCAACTATAATCGGGAGTTATTAATAGCAGAAGCCATAGAACTCTTAATAGCTGGTACGGATACAACAGCCCATAGTTTATCCTTTACAGTTGCAGAGTTATCCTTAAACCCAAGAGTTTTACAACAGGCACGAACCATAGTTGATCAAGTTTGGGAAAACCAAGGTGGGATTAATACAAATAGTTTCAAAGAACTGAATTACATCAGTGCTATTTTCAAAGAAACCTTGCGCCTTTATTCCATTGCTTCCGGCTCAAGTTCATTGGAAGCAACAAGAGAAACAATGATTGAAGGTCAAGTAATTCCGGCTGGTACAAAGATATTTTGGTCAATGCTGGCTGCGGGGAGAGATCCAGAAGTTTATTCTCGTCCGGAAGAATTTTTACCAGAGCGTTGGTTAGAAAACAATCGAGAAACCCATCAAATACCAATGATAGATTTTGGCTCAGGTTCTCATCGCTGTCTTGGAGAGCATTTGTCAATGCTGGAAGCAACAGTGATGCTGTCCCTACTTTTACGTCATTTTGATTGGGAGTTAGTTAACGGTTGTTCATCGGTAGAGAATTTACAGCAAAACCTGTTAATTTTTCCATCTGATAAAATGCCTGTGCGTTTTTGGTTGAGAAACTAGGTTTCAATTTTCACCACAAGTGCAAGCTTTTGAGGGGTAAGTGCTAAATATAGGACTTACGCATTTTTACGAAATATTGGGGTTTGAGATTGCTTCCTTACGTCGCAATGACAGTGTTTGGAATAGGTTTTGCGTAAGTCCTGTAATAATGAAAATCTTGTGGGGTAGGTATCTTGCCTACCAATAGATGTACCTCATAACATCGAAAAGTGCTGTAAATCTATATATTGACTCTTAGTGAAGGGATAAGTTAACTCACACTACTTTGTTAATAATTCCCACCCAAAAATTTCACTAGGTGTTAATTCCTGCACATTACTAAATACTACCTTTGCGCCGGCTTTAATCAGCGCCTCAGTATAAGCATTCTGACGTTCTAAAGTAGTTTGGACATGGGGAGGTAAAACTCCCACACCTATCCAAGTCCGGGAATTATCTAAATCTCTAGCTTTGACCACAGTGTGCATATCTGCAACTGTATCACCTACATAAATCACAATTTCCTTTTTATCACCACCATTTTCTAATAAACTAATAGTTGAAAATAATCCCGTTGGATCAGGTTTACCTGGTGCATCTTCCATTGCAATTAAAAACGGAGATTTTAACCCTAAACGTTTTTCCAAAATATAATTAGCAGAATTACGACTAGCACCACTAAAAAATCCCCATCCAATATCAGCTTGAGTTAGTAACTCTAAATAGGTGGGTTGTAATAATAAAGGTTCATAGAAAATATAACCATTTTCATGATTTACATCTGTACCCCAGTAACGAGCTTGAAAATAGGTAACAATCTCTTCATAGTTTAATTCTATTTCTTCACGCACCATTCCCTGACCGACAAAATGGCGATAAATTAACTCTTGAGAACCGTCCCAATCATTATTCCAAATTCCCTCAGATTTGAGATTATCAATATCTACATCTGAAGGACGATAAGCTTGATTTGTAAAATGTTCTACAGTGTCTGCTAACGCGCGCCGATAAGAGCCACTCACATCACGAATCACACCATCAATATCAAAAACTACTACTATATTTTTTTGTTTGTTCATAGTTAGAGCCAATAAATGTCTTTAAGAATTTAACCATAATTAACCACATTTTTTTTATAAAAATGCAATATTATCGAAAAATTTATATCTCTGAAGTCTCCTCATAGACTGAAAATCAGGATATATCATTTATGTTTTGTGATCTCATCCTTAACCAGATATTGGAAATTAGTTATAGGATAGAAAAGTTGGGGATCAGTTTTATCTGTTTCCCTTTTTACAAAAAGTAAGTAAAAAAATATGCTGGTGATTCTGAAAACTTCAGTACAAAACAACGATTTCTTTTGCCCAAACATAATATGAGGGGTCGAACCCCTGGTATCATAACTACGAGGCAATTAAAAAGACATAATTACGGAGGTGCATGATCTATGCTGAAGAATAAAACAAAAAAACAATTAGTTTATTATCCTCATAAGCCATTAGGATCTCTAGGAAAGGAGAAAGGAAAATTCCTATCTAAAAATTCTCGAACAAAAGCCAGATTTTATCTTGTAATTGCTGCTTTTTCTGTAGTGGTTATTGGAGGATCTTTGATGAACAGCTTATATCAAGAATTTTTTGTTCAGGATTCAGTTGTTGAAAAAGATGCAGTTAATACAGTCAAAATATCTAATTTAGAAACAACTAATGTAGCAGCAGTCGCTGAGACTAGCTTGGAAGTTAACATAGATAAACAAGAAGCATTTGATTCTGTTTGGAATTTACCTCAAGTACAACGCAAAGCAAAAGAAATTAAAAATCTTTCCCGTGGTCAAATCAGCGTCTCAGCTATTGTAGATGATTATCCAACTGCAAATAACCCATTTTACATCGTGAGAGTCTTTGAAAACCATCCAGGTGAAACAACCAGTCCAGTATATTGGTTTCGTGTATCTAGTTCTAATGGAGTGGTTGAACCTTTAGACTTGGTAGAAAACGAGTATATAGATATGGAAGAATGGAATCCTGACGGACGGTAGTAGTTAACTCTTGACTATCTACGCTGACACAACATAAAGTACAGAAACTCAGTTGTCGCAATCATACTCCTTGCATTTTGTGGTTTTCCTCAAACTTTAGTAACAATCAATTTTTTTCATAAAATTTTTTTGCCCGAGCAAGATTGATTTTTAGAAATTTAATCATACCCATTTTCATGAGTCACTCAATTTCATCACTTTTAACATCCCCAATTTAGCGTTGCTGATTCTCCAACTTATGAATTTATCTCACACAAAGGTACAAAAACCTAAACTTGCTCTGTCACCTTTTCCTTGATACTTGATAGCTCAGTGTGACATACAGCAGATTTCGTTGCTATGAGGTACAAATAATAATCATGAAACTCCTGTGGGGTGGGTATCTTGTTTGGGATAGGTATATCTTGTGAGGAGTGAGCATCTTGTGTGGGGTGGGCCGAACAGCCCGCCAATAAAGTACCTCATGACACAAGAAAGCACTGTAAGTCATGAATAAGCAAGAGGTGACGAAAAACAGAGAATTTTAAGTCCAAGAGGTATGGCCAGGAGGTAAAATAACTAAAAACTCAAAAAGGCATTTTCAGGAAATATGACCAATCAATCTACCATTCCCGTTATCATTAATGGTGCTGCTGGTAAAATGGGACGTGAAGTAATTAAAGCAGTTGCCCAAGCAGAAGACATGATTTTGATGGGAGCTTTAGATACTTCACCAGAACATCAAGGAAAAGATTCCGGAGAACTAGCAGGTTTAAGCGAATCTCTGGAAGTACCAATTACCAATCAGTTAGAACCAATGTTAGGTTATGTGGCAGGAGAGAGACAGCTACAACCAGGGGTAATGGTAGATTTTACACATCCTGATGCAGTCTATGATAATGTTCGCAGTGCGATCGCTTATGGTATTCGTCCTGTTGTGGGTACAACTGGCTTAAGCTCTGAACAACTCAAAGATTTAGCAGACTTTGCTGAAAAAGCTAGTACAGGTTGCTTAATTATTCCTAATTTTTCCATCGGCATGGTACTACTGCAACAGGCTGCTCTTACCGCATCTCAATATTTTGATCATGTAGAAATCATTGAATTACATCACAACCAAAAAGCTGATGCTCCCAGCGGTACAGCTATTAAAACAGCACAGTTACTAGCAGAAATTGGTAAAACCTTTAATCCTCCTCAAGTGGAAGAAACAGAAAACTTGGTGGGAGCAAGAGGATCTTTAGCTGAAGAAGGAATTAGAATTCACAGTATCCGCTTACCAGGATTAATTGCCCATCAGGAAGTGATCTTTGGTGCAGAAGGACAAATTTATACCCTGCGTCATGATACCAGTCATCGTTCTTGTTATATGCCTGGAGTTTTATTAGCAATTCGGAAAATTATCCAGTTAAAATCTCTAGTATATGGATTAGAAAAAATTCTGTAAGCAAAGAGTCAAGGGTCAGGAGTTTAGGTCAAATTAATGTTAAGCTTAGATTTTATTGCTTAAATACGAAATATCATTTTATACCACAAAAACACTTTTCTCAGCAAATCTTACTTATTTTAGGGCTTGATGATTGTTCCACTCACTCGTCAAAAATTTGAACAAATTGCTCCTCTCATTGCCAGTGGTTCACAATACAAGTACTACTGGGGTAAATTCAGTAACTTTTTACAACGACTATTAATTTCTGTAGTAATTTTAGCCGTGCTTTTACTGTTGAGAGTTTTGTTGAAATTGAATTTTAATTTAATTTTTGTTTTTGGGGTATTTGGTGCTTTTTTTTGGTTATGGTATCCCGTATTTCAAGCCAGTATTCGCAATTCCAAATTCCGCCGTTATAAATATAGCGGCTTTTTTCGTGGTAGAGTAATGGATTGGTGGATTACAGAAAAGTTAATTGGTAAGCAAGAAACCGTTAACAGTAGAGGAGAGTTAGTCGTAATCGAAAACCGCGAAAAAAGGATTAACTTAGAAATTGGCGATAAAACAGGATTTAGCGTTGAATTTGATGCCCCCTTACGTGCTGCTCACAAAGCGATAGCTCGTGGTCAAATTGCAGAAATGATAGTTATGTCAAATAGCCCTGATTTAAGCAGCATCGAAGAATTCAGTAATATCTACATTCCCAATCGCAACCTTTGGGTGAGTGACTACCCTTTTGTCCGCGAAGATGTATTTGCTGAAATTAGTATCAGATTAGGAAGTCAGCAGCGAGATCAACCCCGTCGCCGCCGTCGTTCCAGACCGAGATAATCAGTGAACAGTGAACAGTGAACAGTGAACAGTAAACAGTGAAAACTGAAAACTGATAACTGATAACTGATAACTGCTAACTGCTAACTGATAACTGATAACTGCTAACTGCTAACTGATAACTGATAACTGACTTAATTCACTCCAGTTCGCTCTTGACCATAGGCCTGCCAAGCTAGATCAAGTAAACCATCAACAATAGCAGCGGCCACAACTGCATTACCTTTACGACTGTCAATAGTAATATAAGGTACTAAAGAATCCTGTAATCTTTCCTTATCAGTATCCACATTAATAAAACTTGCTGGTGTGGCAATAATTAAAGCTGGTCTGATTTCTTCCGCTTCAATTAAATCCACAAGAGCAGTTAAAGCAGTCTGGGCTTGACCAACCACAAAAATTCCCTCTGGATAACGTTTAGCTAGGGTTTCAATTCCCCAAGCAGAACGAGTTCTCTGTTTTTGTGGACGCGTTAGGGCTTCCATACTACAATACACCGGGTTTGCAAATGTTTGCTGAACATCATAGGATATTCCTACCTGCACCATTGGTACATCCACAACAATAGTTGTACGTGCTGCTAATGCAGCCGCCCCTGATTGTAACGCGTGTTCTGAAAAACGAATTAATGACTTATATTCAAAGTCAGATGTTGCATATATTACTCGCCTGACTATCTCATACTCTGCCGGTGAAAAGACGTGATCGCCAATTTCACCATCAATAATTGCCAAGCTTTGAGCATCAGTTACGTGCCATTCCATTGCTGTTAAGCTTATTACACAGATTTAGCTTTCAGCTTATCATCAGAATATGGAAAATAGACGATTATTGACTGATAACTGATAATTGATCATTGATTTAAGATTCTGCACTGGAAGAAGAACGGCTGAAACCTGGAGATAGATAAGCTACCAATACACCAATTAAGAAAGCAGAAATATTTCGCACCAGGGGAATCCAGTCGTTTGTACGGGTGACAACTGGGCCAATTCCAAAGGCAATAAATAAAATCCCCCATAAAGGTGAGAAAATTAACGCCCACTGCCAAGCAAAAACCTGTTTGTCATTGCGCGGTTGAGCCGCAAAGCCACAAATGATACCACCAATAGCAGAAGTGATCAGGGTGAGTATCCATTGTTCTCTGGGTAATCCGGGAACTACGTTACATCCACCATCTAACAAGCAACCTTTGACAGAAGCTAAAGCTTCAACAATAGCTTCGTCTTCACCGTGTTCTCTAACATAGTATAAGTTACCAAAGCGGGTTTGTAGTTCAATCCAAAAAGTACGAGGTAGAAGTTCATAAACTGCATCCCCAACGCTGAAACTGAGGATATTACCACCACGAGAATCTGCTACTAAGAGGATACTTTTATCATCTAAACCCCAATATTTGATGACTGCTCTGCCTGGAGTCCGGTCATATTGGGTTAATATTCGTAATTTCCAACCAGTATCTTCTTCAAACTGTTCTAATTCTTGTACCAGTTTTTCTTCTTGAGGATCGGGGAAAGTTTTTGCCAGATCAACTATTGGGGTGAATTGATCAGGTAGTAAGTCGGGGTTGTCATAAGCTAGGGCTGATGGTGTGTGATTTGCCCAAATTAATCCAGCAAAACAAAATACTGCAATGGATACTAATAATCGTCGCCAAAAACAAAGCTGCATGGAATTTTTTATACAAGTATTAACTACAAAGGTGAACAAGTTGTTTTAAAAAGTACGAAAACCGAGATACTTCGTTACACTTCTTTACTGTACTCTAATCTAAGACAATGGGGAATAGGTTACTTTTTCAGAGTGAGAATTTAACTTGATTTTGTCTGATCACCAAGTAAGTAGCTTACTGTTAGGAAGCCCACCACTCAAAAAAACTACCTATTTTCCTTTCTCATAATTTCTGATTCTGACAATTTTAATTCTGTTTGATTACTCATTGGCAATTGTTCATTAGTAGGTTGAATGGGTGCTTGTCGTGCAAAAGTTTTCCAAGCAGCTTTAAAACCTACAATCAGGCTACGGGTATTAATTTGAATATCTTGAGCTTGTTTTTTGGCAACATCTATACTTTGATCCACTTGCCTAACTACTTGATTAGCACTTTTAACACTTTCACTGACATCATCACTCAAATCAGTAATTTCCAAACTGGTGCTACGAATTGCCTGGAGAGTAGACGGTAATTCCCTGGAGATAGTATCAAATAATTTTTCAGCACTACGAGCTGCATGGGCTAACTCCTGTAGTGTAGGTATAGCCGCTACTAGGATAGCTGTTAAACTCAGAGCGACTAAAATTAAGGACATTGCCAGCCAAATTAAAGGGTCAATCACGGTTATGTTATTTATGAGCGTTCTAAACTCTGATTCGGAGAATCCGTCTTTTCTATGTCGGCAGGATTTTTTCTTTTGAGGGCTTGGTTTTCGCGTTGAGTTGCAACTACTCCAGCGGCGATCGCCTCCCGTAATCTTTCTAGGGTATCATCCCAATTTTCTAATGCACTGGCAGAGAGACGATCTGCTTGAATTTGTACACTTGTTGATATATCTTCTGCTAACTCTGGTAAAGCATCAGCGGATTTTTTTAAAAGTTTACGGGTTTCACGGCCTGTACGGGGTGCGGTAAGTAAACCTGTTAAAGCTCCAATGGTAGCTCCCAGCATTACACCGCCAATAAATATTCCAGAACGATTATTAGACATCTTTATTAATCACCTCTTTACAGCTATTTTACCCAACTTATTCACTGTTAATAGTTCCCTATCCTAAATAGGGGTTTGCTAAAAAAGTTATTGGTGGCGGTGAGTGGTGATTGGTGACTGGTGACTGGTGACTGGTGATTGGGAATCTTAATTTAATCAGTTATTCAGCAAACCCTACTTAATTTACTTTTTGCAGAATCTTTCTTCCTAAGATAATTAAGTTCAAAATCTGACGTAATTTGTGAATTTGCCGTTGCAGGTTTTGATGTTGTTGTCTCAGGCTGTAAATTTGCTCTTCCCCAGTATAAATATTTACCGTAGTTGTATGTAGTGCTGCATTGATCACATCTGCACAACTATTTAAAATATCTTTGATTACAATCAACTTTTGTTTTAGCAACCATATCTGTATAGCTATGTAAAAAAATACCATAGAAATTAAAACATTGATTAAAATAACAACTATTATTATTGTTGGCATTGTTACTCCTTATGGTAGTGTATTTGAATAGCAATCTTTGTAGATCAACTCAACTTTAGATTATTACTTTTAGGACTTACGCAAAATATCTTTCCAACTCTCTTATCTTCATGTCCTTTACGTCCTTCGTGGTTCATTCTGCCGTAACCTCTGCGTAAATTATGACTGGATTAAATTATTTTTACTTAATCAAATATAAATTGAACAGTCATAATTATCGGTCATTTATTAATAAAATAAAAAATGATTCTCAAATCAAAGATACTTCATATAAGTATAATATTTAATATCGTTTTCGGGTGCATCGGTATTATTTCTGGAATATCCTCTTGTTTAATATCAATATCTGTGGTGAATATATATTATCATTTCTAGGGCAACCACGGGGGATTTGCCCCTACGTGAGGAAAACATATCATTTCGATGATAACGGATTTGATATAATTTGTGAAAACACTCAGTATATCTTGATTTATTCTTGTTTGTTCCCTGTTCTCTCCCCCTGTAGACAATTTTAATCATCAAACTGGATTCCTAATATTGGTGATAAATCATGAATCTTAGAGGACGTTGGAAGACTTTTAGAGTCTGATTTTAAAGACTTGTAGATTCTCAATATAGCAATTACTTGACTAGTGAAGTACAAAGTTTTTTAATTTTAGGGAAAGGAGAACAGGCGATAAATTGATGTGTACTCCATGAAACTAGGAAGTTCCATACAGGAGAAAATACAGTTCAAGTCCCTAGTTCTAAAATTGTTTAACTAACTCCCATTTTCTAAATTTCGTTGCTATATTAGAGTAAATCAATTGATGCTGAGGGTTAGGAAACTGTGCGTGATGATTTAGTTGGACTAAAAATTAGTGGACAGGAATTAGAAAATTTAACTAATCTACCCGTAAATAATGAGTTAATTGTTATAACAAAATATCTAAATATTTGGCGTAAGTTATTGGTTGATAAAGTCAAAGGTTCTGAAGGCGCAACAGTAGTTTTTATAAGTATTTCCGCTGTTATAGTTGCATATATTTTGTTAAATGTGATCCTCAACATATTTTTTAGCTGGATTGATCTACCACCCATTATGTTACTGATCTTGGTGAGTATTTGGTCAGGGGGTGTAACTCAAAGTTTATTATATTTAATCTGGCGGCTTAAAAGTAGGTTTCTTAATCAAAAAATGACAAACTCTTTACAGGTTCTTTTAAACGATGTAAAGCGATATAATGCGATAATTCAAGCTATAGAAATTAATGATCAAATAGAAGCAGCAGGCAACCCAGAAGTAGCTATTCAAAATCGGTCAAGAGTGATAGAAGCTTTAAATATTACCAGGTTAGACTTAGTGAGGGCCTTAAAAACAGAAAGAATTCTCCGGGAAAACAAAAACTTTATTTTAGGCAATTCTGATTTATTTTCTCAAAACTTAGCTACTCTCACTTCTATGCAAGTAACAGAACAAGCTACTGAACATGGCAGAATATTAAATGAGGCGTTGCAAATTGCTTTAGATGTTCAGTATGAAATGGGAAGATTGCAAACTCAGCGTCAAAATACGAGTTACAATTTTAATGAGTAATCTGTACCAATTTAATTTTAATCAGGTATGCTAACGTACAAATATCTATTCAAACCAACTATATATTAATAATTTTGAGAAGACAAAACTCTAGTCAGCATTTTTAGCTCTATAGTTTAGTCTCGACTCAATATCAGAGTAACATAACAACAATAAAAGCCTAGCTGAATCAATAGCAAATTTATATGGATTGGAAAGAAGTTAGAGGAAACTGGGTGATTATTCCCCGTCGTCCTGTTGGGATTATTCATTTCTTGGGGGGTGCTTTTGTCGCTACTGCACCTCACCTGACTTACCGTTGGCTATTGGAAGAGTTAGCGGCTAGAGGCTATGTTATAGTTGCTACACCCTTTGTTAATACCTTAGATCATCAGGCCATTGCTGAGTCCGTACTTATAAACTTTGAACGTGTAATAGAACGTTTACAAGATTCAGGAGAATTACGCAAGCTTTCCCTACCAGTTTACGGCGTGGGACATAGTATGGGTTGTAAACTTCACTTACTCATTGGTAGTCTTTTTTCTGTACAACGGGCTGGTAATATTTTAATCTCCTTCAATAACTATACTGCCAAAGATGCCATTCCTTTAGTAGAACAGTTAAGTTCTACCCTACCGATAGAATTTACACCTACACCCCAGGAAACTGATCGCTTAGTACAAGTAAATTATCAAATTCGGCGGAACTTACTGATTAAATTTCGTGACGATAATCTTGATCAATCTGCAAATTTAACCAAAATTTTACAAAAGCGTTTTCCAGAGATGGTGACAATACAAACTTTATCCGGCAATCATACTACGCCACTGGGTCAAGAAATAAAATGGCAGCCAGGGAATTCTTTTACTCCCCTAGATGCTTTTGGTCAATGGTTTAAACAAGAGGTATATAAGGATTTATATCAATTAAAAAAGATTATTTTATTTTGGCTTAATCCACAAATATCTTTATAATAATTTTTGACAGGATTACAACTCATTTCTCCTAGGAAAACTAGGGGTAAAAAATTAATTTTGTACACCGTTTATTATGTTTCAAATCCTAGTAATTGATGATGATTTATCAACCCAAATTCTGCTCAAAAGGATGTTAGAAAAACAGGGTTATCAAGTAATTACTGCTAGCAATGGAAAAGAAGGTATTTTACAAGCTCTGACTTCTCCGCCGGCTCTAATTATCTGTGATTGGATCATGCCTGGCTTAAATGGATTGGAAGTTTGCGATCGCATTAAAAAAGATCCCCAGTTATCAACAACATTTTTTATTTTATTAACTTCTTTAGATTCAGTATCTGACCGAGTCAAAGGTTTGGATGCTGGTGCTGATGATTTTATTTCCAAACCCATAGAACAAAATGAATTAAAAGCCAGAGTCAGAGCAGGATTACGTCTTCATCAACTCAACCGAGATTTACAGACCCAAAAATTATTATTAGAAACAGAACTAGCAGAAGCCGCTGAATATGTAAAATCTTTACTACCTTTACCCATGAATGAACCTCTGGGTATTAATTCTCGTTTTATTCCTTCCCGACAATTGGGTGGAGATTGTTTTGATTATTATTGGCTAGATTGTGATCATATAGCAATTTACCTATTAGATACTGCTGGACATGGACTGAGAGCTACTCTCCCTTCCGTTTCTGTTCTGAATTTGTTGCGTTCCCGTGCGCTCAAAGGGCTTAATTATTATCAACCAAGTCAAGTTTTAACTGCTCTAAATAACACCTTTCAAATTAATTATCAAAATGATAAGTACTTCACTATTTGGTATGGTGTCTACAACCAAAAAACTCGTCAGTTAGTTTATGCAAGTGCTGGACATCCACCAGGGGTATTAATATCTGGCAATTCTCCCAACACCACGGAAACAAAACTATTAAAAACTCCAGGTGTACCTGTAGGTATGTTCCCAGATAGCAAGTATGTAGATGAATATTGCCAAATTAACTCGCTTAGTAATCTTTATATTTTCAGTGACGGTACTTATGAAATTATTCAATCTGATGGCCGTCTTTGGAGTTTAAATGGTTTTATCCAATTGTTGGTTAGTTTACAAAATTCTGTAGATTACCAACTGGATTATATTCTCAACTATTTAACCAAATTAAACTCCAAAGATGTTTTTGATGATGATTTATCTATTTTACAAGTTAAGTTTTATTAGTTGGTTGCTAGCGCACCTTCATGAAAAGCGTTTTCATTGGGAAAGATGTCAATTATTTCGCTCATGCTTGTTAGTTCAAATATCATTTTCACTTCCTCTTTTACAGAGCAGAGAACCATTTCAATATTGGCATTCCGTAGAGTTTTGAAAGCTAAAACTAAAGAGCCTAAGCCAGAACTATCCAAAAAAGTAATATTTTGACAATCTACCAAGACAGTTTCTACATCACTTCCTAAAATCTGAGCAACTTCTTGCTGGAATTTAGGGGAAGTTTCAGCATTGAGGTTTTCATTCAGTTTAATAACTTTTACGTGCTGACTCATAAGTTGATTACTCTAAATTGATATCAAATATAACCAGTATATACCAAACATTCTAATAAGTTGCAAAACGATACTAGTTAGGGTTTGGGGAAAAAGTTTTTCCATGAAGGCTAAGAGACAGGGAGCAGGGAGAGAATGAAAAACTTTTTTGCATCTGTTGGAGTCTAAATTAAGTCCAAGGTTTTTGGAACTTTGGCTGCTCTAGTCTTGCACTCATTTTTAGAAAACAAGCCGAAAATCCTTTTCCTGCAATGTTTTCAAATTTATTGAGCTAGCTCTAGTTAGGACTAACTTTAGCTCGATACAGTAACTTATCACCTTGACGGTATCCAACATAACACACTTTTACGATTTCGCCCACTTCTGCCTTTCCCTGTAAAATTTGGTGTAATTGAGGATTATAGGGGATTTCATCACCCACTGAAGCGATAGTTTCTACCCCCCAAGCTTGTAATAGTTGATCTAACGGCTTTTGCACTAAAGCAAGTATTTTCACTGCTGGTAATTGGGGGTTATCTTTGGCTTTTTGTGCTGCTGTTGGCCAAAACAACAATAAAGATTCTAAAATTTGTAAACTAGATTGTTGAAATTCTTGCTGTAAAATTTCTTGTTGCTGTTCTAATTTAATATTTACTCTTTCATATTCTTTTTTTAATTCAGCTACTTCTTGATTGGTATGATTATCTAAATTGTGCTGATTCTTTGGTAAACTATCATGATAGTTATCAATATTTACATCGGAGAAAGTTGTAATTAATTCATTTAATGATATTTCTAAAGCTTCGGCTATTTTTAATAATATCTCTACCTTCATTTGTTTGAGTTTTCCTCTTCGCAAACCGAGAATTTGACTCTCGGAAATACCAGCAGTAAAACTGAGATTTTTAAAATTAGTAATGCCAACTTTCTGCATTAAGTTCTTTAATTTTGAGGTGAGGTCTTCATTAATCATATATTTAGGGAGTATTATGTATAGATTTTTTGGTTAATTATACATTATTTTCTGAACATCCACTTGCCAATATATAAAACTCTTTTTTATATACTTGCATTTTTTTGGTTATTCAGTAACTAATATGCAAAATGTAGACTAAAAAATTCTATTGTCCTGAATCTATGATGACTCACGCGAAATATCTATCCACCCCTCTTATCTTCGTTTTCTTCGTGTCCTTCGTGGTTTATTCTTCCGTAAGTAAACTCTGCGTAAGTCCTATATCAGAAATTAGGCAGAGCTTTTAATATTAATACAAAAGATTTGCTATTTTCTCTATTCCTTACTACCGACTGGGAATTGAATGAAGATAGCAAATACCATAAAGCCATCTTTGAATATAAATTTTGTTTTTCCTATTTTGTAAATGGCTATGTTTATATTTATGCTAAGTGCATTTTCAAAACACTAGGGAGAGCTTTTCTGATTCTAGCTAAAATAGTTTGTTGACCTAAATTTTGACAAGCTTCATAGCGATGACAACCAGAAAAACTATAGTATCTTCCTTCTACTTCCAGAACATCTATTGGTTCTTGTTGTCCAATTTCTGCAATTGATTTCATCAACTCTTGGACTTTCTGGGGATCATTCTGACAGTGAACAGGGAACAGGGAACAGGGAACAGTGAACAGTGAACAGTGAACAGGGAACAGTAAACAGTAAACAGTAAACAGTGATAACTGACAACTGATAACTGATAACTGACAAATGATATGATAGGATGGCATCCTCAATATCAATATAACGCTACACAACCAGTTAAAATTTATTCAAAAGCCTCAGTGTGGGAGAAAAGTATAATTTTTATGAAAGTATTTTTCTGTCGTCCTTCCTTCAAATTAGCTACAACCTTCTGCTTGATAGGGTTAGCTGCTGCATCCAGCCCTATGGAAAGTCATGCAGATGCAGATTTAAAGCTAAAAATTGGTATTATTCAGAGATTTGGAGACACAAAGACAGATAAACTCAAGCTGACACCAACTTCAGGCGATCGCTTGAAGTTAGAATTTGCAGTGGACGATAAACCAAAAACTCTGGTGACTGCTAACCCGCTGGAGTTGGAAACAGTTATGGAAACTCTACCTCAACCAAAAGTGCAAGAGGTATTAGTTTTAGGAGATTTCCGTACTTTTGAAACCGCAGAAGATGATGCTAGAAACTGGCGTTCTCAGGGAATAGAAGTAGAAGTTGCCCAACCAGATGGTTGGCAGGTATGGGCGAAACGAGAAGTTTATAACAGTCCTTTATTACGGCGCTTACTACTCAATAGCATAGAAGCATCGGCTCGAAAATCACCATATAAATCACCATATTTAGATACCCAAATTCTTGAGCAAGTGCCACGGGTAAGTTGGGTAGTTAACGGTCAGCGTTACAGTGACAATAACTTAAAAATTACCACAACCAAAAATTTAGTTCGCGTTAATGACAGCGAAAAAGCTAGTAGAAATCGTCTTTACGCGGGAAACTTAAATTTACAGCCTAATGCTTACGGCACTTATTCCCTGATTAATAATGTACCTTTAGAAACCTATCTACGAGGAGTTGTTCCCTATGAAATTGGAACAAAAGCTCCAGGAGCATCCCTAGAAGCTCAAGCAATTATCGCTCGTACCTATGCTCTACGTAATGTTCGTAGATTTGCTGTTGATAATTATCAATTGTGTGCAACAACACATTGCCAAGTTTATCAAGGTTTAAATGGGGCAGCTAAGACTACCGATCAAGCGATCGCTGCAACACGGGGTATGGTGTTGACCTACAATAATGAACTAGTAGATGCTTTGTATTCTTCTACCACTGGTGGAGTGACAGCCTTCTTTAGTGATGTCTGGAATGGAGAGGATCGCCCTTATTTGCGTCCAGTGGTGGATACAGCGGAAAATATTTGGGACTTGTCTGCAAAGAGTTTAGCCAACGAACAGAATTTCCGGGATTTTATTTCCCTCAAACAAGGATTTAATGAAAGTACATGGAATATATTTCGTTGGAATAAAGAAACCAGTGTAGAAGACATTACTTGGCACTTGCAAAAGTTCTTACGGGCTACAAAGAACCCATATGCCAAATTTAAATCTCTTGAAGCTATGGCTATTACCAAACGTAGCGAAAGTGGCAGAATTTTAGAAATGGCTATCAAGACTGATATTGGTACTTTCACCTTAGAAAAAGATGAAATTCGTAGTGCTTTTGCCGCACCCCGTAGTACCCTCTTTTATCTCCAACCTCTCAACAAAGGAACACCAAAAATATGGGGATACGCTTTTGTGGGTGGAGGGTTAGGACATGGAGTGGGTTTAAGTCAAACTGGCGCTCAAAACCTTGCTAGACTAGGTTGGTCAAGTGCTAAAATTCTCCAGTTTTATTATCCTGATACAGAAATTAAAGTTCTTGGTCAAGGAATACAACCTAACATAGATTAGTAATTTAGGCTGGCTGAATAAATGTAAAAACATTACAGGTCAAGGATTTGAGGGATTTTAAAATTAAACAAGTGCAAGATATTTGAGGATAGGTGCTTGAAAACCTTGCACTTTTTCTTTTAATTCTCCCCCTGCTCCCTGCTCCCTGCCTCTGAGCCTCTACGACGAATCTTTTTCAGCAACCCCTATTTTTCCTGACTACCCACCGCTATCGAACAGTCAGGATGCTGCGGTGGGAAATCTTTAATGTTGAGGATTAGTACAACGCTTCTTCTTGGTGAGTTGTAATTGTGCAGTCAGAAGTTGGTTTAGCCACACAGGTTAAAATGTATCCAGCAGCAATTTGATCATCATCTAAGAATGATTGGTCATCTTGATCAACTGTACCGCTTTCTAGTTTGCCGGCACAGCTAGAACAAGCACCAGCACGACAGGAGTAAGGTAATTCCAAACCTTGTTCTTCCGCAACATCTAGAATAAAGTCATCTTCAGGAACTTCAAGAGTAGTGTTGATACCTTCTTCGCTGTTGATTAGTGTAACTTTGTAAGTAGCCATTTGCTGTTCCTCTCTCTATGATTAAAGTCGTGTTAGGTAATTTCTGAACTATCTGATTAGGTTGCCTAGTTGTATGAGCTATTCAGTAGAATGCTGAACTGGCAAAACTGTTTTTTTACCGCAACTACTATATCATTCTCAGGATATAGGGTTGGTAATTCTCTATTTAGGAAATCTTTTATAGGGCTTACGCAAAATACTTCTTCAACGTCTTATCCTTGATGAACTCTGCTCTGTGCTGAAAGTAGTTCATTGTTCCATGACTTGCGCGTAAGTCCTATTCAACGTCCTAGTAAAGTGATTCTTCCTGATGAGTTTCAATCACACAGTCAGAAGTAGGATAAGCCACACAGGTTAAGATATATCCAGCTTCGATTTGATCATCATCTAAGAATGACTGATCAGACTGGTCAACAGAACCAGATACAATTTTACCTGCACAGGTAGAACAAGCACCAGCACGACAGGAGTAAGGCAAGTCAAGACCTTGTTCCTCAGCCACGTCTAAAATATAATCATCATCAGCAACTTCAAGGGTAGTGTTGATACCTTCTGCTTCGTTTTTCAGTGTGACTTTGTAAGTAGCCATTTATTATTCCTCTCTTTAATCAACGGCAGTATAAGTTATCCTGAAGGTAAACATATAGTTAACCTGATGGGATTGGCAGCCGATTAATATTTAGTTCAATTCTGATACTACGGGAATAATTAAACTTTGTAACAGAAAATTGACCACGATTAGTAATGAAATTTAGTTACTTATAACTAATAAGTTTTAGTTATCTAACCTCGGTATTGAGACAGAGGACAAAAACATCTTTGGAGGTATTATTTTTTTGTATGTATGGCCAGAAAATATATAAATCAAACTCACTAATTTTTTCCTAACTTGCCTTGCAAAGATGGGAATAGAGTGGTTTAGCAAATCAGGCATAATCATAAAATTGGGGAAGCTATGTATAATTTAGAGCTACCTTTGATCAGTAAAGTCATGGGAGTGGGTTTAGTAGGAACTGGATATGCAGCCAAGCTAAGAGCAGAAGCTTTTCAAAAAGACGCACGTACAGACTTGCTTGCAATTGCTGGTAAAAATAATGAAAGAGCCTTAGCTTTAACTCAAACTTATAATCAGGCCGAGGCAATGAATTCTTGGCAACAATTAGTCCAACGAGAAGATATAGATTTGGTGGTGATTGCCACTATAAATTTAGATCATGGTAAAATCACTAGAGCGGCTTTGGAGAATGACAAACACGTAATTGTTGAGTATCCCTTGGCTGTAGATGCCCAAGAAGCAGAACAATTGATTGCCTTAGCTAAAGCTAAAAACAAGCTACTGCACGTTGAACATATTGAACTTTTAGGTGGTTGGCATCAAACCCTCAAACAAAACATAGACAATCTTGGTCAACTTTTCTATGCGCGATTGAGTACCATTAAACGGGAATACCCAGCACCACGTAAATGGACTTATCATCATGATTATTTTGGGTTTCCTTTAGTTGGAGCTTTATCTCGTTTACACCGTTTGATTGATGTCTTTGGTGAAGTTGTTTCAGTTAACTGTCATCATAGATATTGGGAAACAGAAACTGACTATTACCAAACCTGTCTTTGTACAGCACAATTGTGTTTCAAAAGTGGTTTGTTAGCTCAAGTCATTTATGGGAAAGGTGAAACCATCTGGCAGTCTGAAAGAAAGCTGGAAGTCCACGGTGAAAATGGGGGTTTAATTCTCGATGGCAATCAAGCTATGTTCGTCCAAATGGGAGAAACTAAGATGATTGATATGGGCGCTCGTCGGGGATTGTTTGCCAAAGACACAACTATGGTATTAGACCATCTTTTTCATGGCCAACCATTATATGTTACCCCAGAAGCAAGCTTATACACTTTAAAAGTAGCCAGTGCTGCCAGTCAAGCAGCAGCAACAGGTTTGACTATTTTTATAAAAAAAGAAGAATCATAGATACATGAAAACTGAGCAAATAGTTATTCTATCCCAACGGGAAATAGAAAAAATGCGTAAAGCTGGGCGGTTAGCAGCACAATTATTACAGCATTTAGAACCATTCGTTAAACCAGGGGTAAGTACCCAAAAACTCAATGATGAAGCCGAGAAATGGACAAAAGCTCACGGAGCAAAAAGCGCTCCTTTGGGTTATAAAGGCTTTCCTAAATCAATTTGTACCAGCATCAATGAAGTTATCTGTCATGGTATCCCCCATCCCAGACAAATTCTGAAAGAAGGTGACATTATTAACATAGATGTTACACCAATTTTAGATGGTTATCATGGGGACACATCAAAAACTTTCATTGTTGGTAATGCTAAACCCAGTACCCAAAAATTGGTAGAAGTGACAGAAAAGTGTCTGTATTTGGGTATTGGGGAGGTAAAACCAGGGGCAAAAATAGGCGATATTGGCGCTGCTATTCAAGAATATGCTGAAGCTGAGGGTTTTTCCGTAGTCCGGGAATTTGTCGGACATGGTATTAGCAATATATTTCACACTGCTCCTGATATTCCCCATTTTGGGACTAGGGGTAAAGGTAAAAAGCTTAGACCAGGAATGGTGTTTACAATAGAACCAATGATTAATGAAGGTTCTCATGAATCAGAAATGTTAAGTGATGGTTGGACTGCTGTTACACGCGATCGCAAGCTTTCTGCTCAATTTGAACATACTATAGCAGTCACGGAAGATGGTGTAGAAATTCTTACATTACCAGCAAATTAAGTAAGTACAAACAAGGGACTATGGAAAAACCTGAACATAAACCAGGGAAAACATCAAGAAGAGGTTTTCTGGGAAAAGCACTAACTACAGCAGGTACGGTTATTGCTGCTCCTACTTTACTCAACCAAGCTCATTCTCACACAGAAACCGCCCAAGCTAACACAGGTGAAATGACCACTAAATTATTAGTAAATGGTAAACAGCACTCTCTGGAGATAGAACCCCGTGTAACTCTCCTAGATGCTCTGCGTGAAAATTTGGGTTTAGTCGGTAGTAAAAAAGGCTGTGATCATGGACAGTGTGGAGCTTGTACAGTTCTCATAGATGGTGAAAGAGTTTATTCTTGTTTATCTTTAGCTGTGATGCAAGAAGGTAAAAAAATTGTCACCATTGAAGGACTAGCTACAGGTGATAACCTGCATCCCATGCAAAGTGCGTTTGTTGAACATGACGGATTTCAATGTGGTTACTGTACCCCAGGGCAAATTTGCGCCTCCGTTGCTTTGGTGGATGAGGTGAAAAAAGGTTGTGTCAGTTATGTAACATCTGATTTGAACAACCCACCCCAGTTAGCAGACATTTCTGAAACAGAAATCAAAGAAAGGTTAAGTGGAAATCTTTGTCGTTGCAGTGCTTACAACGGTATTGTTGCAGCCGTTCAACAGGTAGCAGGGCAAGAAACCCCCTCACCAATGGCAGAGATTTTAGTTCGTGAATCTCAGGAGGCATAAGTATCATGAAGAACTTTACCTATACTCGTGCTGTTTCTCCAAAAGATGCGATTCAAAAGAGCGTGGCTGATCCAGACGCTCTCTTTATTGGCGGTGGTACAAACTTAGTAGATCGCCTCAAAGCATTTTTAGATCAGCCATCCCAACTGATTGATATTTCTCGCTTGCAGATGCAAAGCATAGAAAAATTACCTAACGGTGCTTTGCGGGTAGGAGCATTAGTCAGTAATACAGCATTAGCAGATCATCCAGAAGTTAAACGTAACTACCCGATGTTATCCAGATCAATTCTTGCTGGTGCATCTCAACAAATTCGTAACGTAGCTACAGTAGGGGGTAACATTTTACAAAGGACTCGCTGTTCCTATTATTACGATACCGCCTTTGCCTGTAATAAACGTCAACCAGGGAGTGGATGTCCTGCTGCTACAGGTATAAATCGGATGCACGCAATATTAGGTGCAAGTGATCAATGTGTGGCAGTTAACCCTTCTGATATGTGCGTTGCTTTAGCTGCCATAGATGCAGTGGTAGAAGTAGAAGGAACAAGAGGGAAACGACAAATACCCTTTGTAAACTTTCATCGTTTACCAGACAACACACCCCAACAAGACAGTAATTTACAACCAGGGGAATTAATCACAGCCGTAATTTTACCACCTTTACCTGTAGCCAAATCAGGAGTCTATTTAAAACTACGCGATCGCACATCCTATTCCTTTGCTTTGGTGTCAGTGGCCGCAGCCATAGAAGTTACAGGAGATAAAATCAAAGACGTGCGGTTAGCAATGGGTGGAGTGGCACATAAACCTTGGCGGGCGATGGACGCAGAAAAATATTTAGTCGGTAAATCTGCGGATATTGATAGCTTCACCCAAGCTGCAAATATAGCCTTACAAGGAGCAAAACCTTTAGCTCACAATGGTTTCAAGATTGAAATGACAAAAAGGGCAATTCGTCGCGCCCTCATGGTTTCTGCCCAAGGTGGAGGTATAGTATGAGTCAAGCAATGAAAGCTACAAGCATAAACCGCAAAGATGGAATAGCTAAGGTGACAGGTACAGCTACCTATGCGGCGGAACATCAAATACCTAACTTAGTACATGGATATTTAATCACAGCTACTATTGCCAAGGGTAGAATTAAAAACATAGATGTTGGCACCGCAGAAAGATCCAAGGGTGTAATTGCGGTTTTCACCCATAAAAATCCACCCAAAGTATCCAAACCCAGTAATAATTTTATCAACTCCAAAATTTACGAAGCTCGCTTACCCCTTGCAGATGATAAGATTCACTATGGAGGACAAATAATTGGTTTAGTAGTAGCAGATACCTTTGAAAGAGCAAAAGAAGCAGCGAATTTAGTTAAAGTTGAATATATCGCAGAAACACCAATAGTAGAAGCTAAAAAAGCTACCTATAAAAAAGCGGCTTCAGTCTTTGGTGAAGATATGGAATTTAAAAAAGGAGACTTTGCCAAGGGTAACTTTACAGAAACTATGGCAGGTGCAGAAGGGAAAGTAGAAGCCACCTATAAAACATCTACAGAATTACACGCACCCCTAGAACCCCACGCCATTATTGCCCAATGGCAAAATAATAACTCCTTAACTATCTATGAACCCAGTCAGTGGATAGTTGGTGGTCAGCGCACCTATGCAGAACTGTTCGCACTTGCACCAGAACAAGTAAGAATGATTAGCCCCTTCTTGGGTGGAGCGTTTGGTTGTAAAGCTTTTCCCTGGCCTCATGGTATTCTTTGTGCCGCAGCAGCACGGAAATTACAAAAACCAGTCAAAGTGGTTCTCAGTCGGCGACAAATGACAGCCAACTCTGGACACCGTTCTCAAACTGAACAAACAGTACGTTTAGCAGCTAATGCAGATGGTAGTTTACAGGGAATTGAACACACTGCCAAATCTTTAACTTCTGAGGTAGACGTATTTACTGAACCTTGCACAGGAATGACAATGGTGATGTATGCTGCTCCTAACCTCAGCACCTATCAAGAGTTGGGAGTAATGAATGTTGGTACACCTACCTTCATGCGAGCGCCTGGGGAAAATCCTGGTTTGTATGCTTTAGAATCAGCAATGGATGAGTTAGCCTGGGAATTGGGTATTGATCCTATAGAACTCAGGCTGAAAAATGAAACTAAAGAACATTTACGTCGGGGTTTACCTTTTTCTGCCAAACATTTTCGGGAATGTCTGCAAGTGGGTGCAGAAAAATTTGGTTGGCAAAATAGAAGTCAAAAAACCCGTAGTATTACCCGTGATGGTAAACTAATTGGTTGGGGAATGGCCGCATCAACTTTTCCTGGTTTACGCATGGGAGCATCTGCGAAAGTGAGGCTATTAAATAATGGTACTGCCCATGTTCTCACCAGTGGTAATGATATGGGTACTGGTGCATATACCATTGTTGCTAGTACCGCTGCTCAAGTTTTGGGTTTACCAGTGGAAAAGGTGAAAGTGGAGCTAGGTGACTCCATGTTCCCTAATGGAGGCCTTGCGGGTGGTTCACAAATGACAGCTTCTTTGATACCTGCGGTGATGGTGGCTTGTGAAGAGGTGTTAAAAACTGCCCAAGCGAAAAATGCAGAGGTGGCTTTTGCTAATTTGCGTCAGTCTCAACAGGTTGCTTTTGAAGCTACTGGTTCATCTGCTCCCGGTGGAGAGGGTAAAAAATGGGCTTTTCAGTCATGGGGCGCTCATTTTTGTGAGGTGAGTGTGGATGAAGAAATTGGCCGTTTACAAGTGACACGCTGGGTATCGGTGATGGATATTGGCCGAGTCATGAATGCTAAAACCGCTGCATCTCAAATTCGTGGCGGTGTAATTATGGGTATTGGTCATGCTCTAATGGAAGAGTGTAAGTTTGATCCAAATTCAGGTAATCCAGTAGTGTATGATTTGGCTACTTATCATTTTCCCTCCAACGCAGATATTCCCCGCATTGATGTGACTTTTGTGGGTGAACCAGATTTGAATTTTAACCCTGCTGGAGCGCGGGGTGTGGGAGAAATAGGTATTACTGGTGTTTCCGCAGCACTGACTAATGCTATCTATCATGCTACAGGTAGACGTTTACGGGAATTACCAATTACACCGGAGAAGTTGATAGTTGTGTAGATGAAAATTAATCCCTGACTTCTACAAGGAGTTAGGGATCTGGTGAGATGTTTGGTGAAATACTGATCATTAAGACAGCAGGGTGCAGGGGGGAAGAGAAATTGGCAACACCGTTTAATTCAGTAATACAACATGAGAGTATTAAATATCCTGATTTTGAAAAAAATAAAAGTAAGGTACGTCATATTTTTCATAATCAAAAAATCCCCAACTTTCTCAAGAAATTGAGGATAAAAAAGTCCAGATCAAAATTCAAAAAACCATCTGATGACTATTACAAAATCACAAAATCAGCAGCAGTTAAACTGGAAGTATCAAAACCACTCAAGGTAGCGATGGTTGTACCACCTATCATAATGTCATTACCACCTAAAATTAAGTCATCAAAACCAAAGTCAGCACCTTGATTTTGAATCCCTATAACATCAACACCGATTTCAAAATCTGTAATAGTATTAGGTGTGCTAAGTTCATTAGGATTATCACTTAAAATCCAGAATTGATCAGCACCTTCACCACCAGCGATAATATTTCCACCACCTTCTAAAACGTCGAAAATATCATCACCTTCTCCACCCAAAGCGCGGCCATCTGCACCCAGGTGAAATTCATCATCTCCAGCACCACCGGAAATACGATAACCTGTAGCATTGGAAGCATCTAGTGTATCATCACCAGTCCCACCAAATGCTCTGTCTCCATCTGCGACATCAATCAGATCATTGTCACTACCAGTAAAGATGCGGTTGTTACCAGCTAAGATTCCCCCCAAGGAAGTATCTACTGCATCTCCTCCAGCACCGGCGAAGATAATATTATTGACAGCATCAAATTCAATTCCACCTCTGAGGATATCTGCGTTGGGAGTTCCTGAGATGAAATCAGTTTCCAATTCCGGTACAGAAAGTTCTTGGGAACTAAAGTTATCGAAGGTGGAATCATTGTTGTCATTCAATGAAGGGAAAGTTGTTTGACTTAAATCTGCTGCTAAACCTGAGAAACCACTGGTGAGGGGATTATCTGTATCTTTTACTGTGAGGGTATGTAATAAATCACCGTTAGTATCAAAGACACTAGCAGTTAGTGTATTACTAATTGCTTCTAATTCCACCACATAAGGTTGATCTAGTGCTGGTAAAATATCTTCAGCCGCAATGAAGGGAGTTGGTGAACCTCCGTCTATTTTACTCAAGTAGAATATATTGTCACCAAAGTCAAGTGCTGCGGAATAAGCAGACAAATTAGATAAATCTGCTCTCACTAAAACTGCTATTTCATCATTACTATCACTAGTCGGATTTAACAATGCAGATGCTTTCACATTTGTAAATGTCTGACTGGTATCAACCAATATACTGGAAACAAAACCACCTTCTGATGTCAATCGTTCATCTTTGAGTCGGAGAACACCATCTTCAACTGTTGCTACTGGTGTAACTAAATCAACATCACCTGTGGGAGTAATACCAGCAGTAACAACGGTTGGTGGTAAGGGAGTTTCAAAATCAAATAAGAAAGCAGGAACAGAAAGTTCTTCAGAACTAAAGTTATCGAAGGTGGAATCAATCGTGTCATTGAGTACAGAAGAAGTTTCTGGAATGACATTTACACCTATACCAGAGAAACCACTGGTGAGGGGATTATCTGTATCTGTTGCTGTCAGGGTATGTAATAAATTTTCCCCCGTAGCATCAAAGAAACGAGCGGTAATGGTGTTACTAATTGCTTCTAATTCTACAACATAAGGTTGATCTAGTGCTGGTAAAATATTTTCCGCATCATCTAGGATAGATCCCCCGTCATCTGCTTCATCTACTGATTTAATTAGTGAGACAGTGTTATTACTAAAGTCTATTACTGCACTATATGCTTCTAAAGCAGATTCATCTGCTCTCGCAAAAACTGATACTTGATCATTACTATCACGAGTAGGATTTAATAGCGCAGATACTTTCACATCTGTAAAGGTCTCACTTGTATTAAGCAATGCACTAGCAAAGAAACCACCTTCTGAAATTAGTCGCTCATCATTGAGTCTGAGAATATTATTATCATTCACAGATTCAATAATAGGTGTAGATGCAGTGATAACCAATTCAGGTTCTGCATTAGGATCATTCTCATCAAAGGCTATGCTTAAACCAATAGTATCAACGGAATCTGGTAATGGTAAAGGATTTTCAAAATCAAATAAGAAAGCAGGATTTGTAGTCACAGGATTCACCTCAAATTGACTGACGATTTGGGGTTGACGATTAATAACTTCCTCTGTGTTTGCTTCTAATTCCTCACGGTTATAAGGTTCAACTCCGTAGGTAGTTACAGTTAACCGTTGAGTAATTGGATCAATATCAAACTCAGTCCAACCATAGGTATGAGTAGTGATATAGTCACCTTGCAATAGAGTAGCGTCTATCAAACCATCAGCGATCGCCAAATTATTATTTAAACCTACCGGATCATAACCTAAAGGTGATAAACCTGCATCTATTACTGATTTGATAAGATAATATTTATCATTAGTGATGGGGGTGCTGCGCGAGGTGGTTGGAATGATAAGAGAATAGAGTTTACAGAAGATTTTTTACAAGAATTAAATAGTTGTGTACGTCAAATTGCATGGTTGAACCCTGTACCGGAAATTCGTTGGGGTGGTACTTCTGCACAGGGTATTTATGAATTGGTGAATTATGAGTTGGATAATGCGGGTTTGGTTGCTGCTGTGCGGAGAAAAAAGTAGGTTGGGTTGACGTTAGGAAACCCGACATTTAAATACCTGTAATTTATACTCCTTATATCTTGAATTAACAATTGCTGGTAAAGTAATTATTGTGTATTTAATGATTAAAATTAAACTTTGTGGAAAGAATACCAGATGAAGCTTTAGTAGTGCGAGGAGGCCGTAACCTTCCTGAAGATATCAAAATGGGAATAGGTACTCATCCCAGTGGAATAACAGGAATTTCTGTGCAATGTGAGATAGGATTATCAATAGAGGAATTAGTAAAAGTCATCCCACATGGACAAATAGGTGTTACAACAGTAGGAGAAGTTCGCAAAGCAGGTGGTGATGTCATCAGAACTTCTGGGAGAGGTTATCATGCAACATTAACTGGTTTAACTCCACAAGAGATTAGTAATCTACTCACACCTACAATTCCTAAACCAAAACCATAATATTTATAGAAATTAACAATGAATACAACAGCTAATTCTTTCAACGCTCAAAACAATAATAACGAACAAAGTTTGAATAAACCATTGAGAGTTTTTGCAGATTTTAATAATGCTGATGAAAATGGTCATCTCCGGTTAAATTGCATTGGTACAATTGAAGATTTAGCACGTCAAAAAATTAAATTACAAGATAGTCAAATACTAACTTTTTATAGTGAAGATTTAGAGGTTGAAGGAATAGTTAAACATTCTCCAGAAGAGAGTATTTGGGTAGCAGTAATTGATTGGGATAATATTAAACAGGTAGAACATTTCCCTGAATTAATTAAAATATCATAATTATCAACGAATATCTTCTGGACTGAGAAAGTTAAAGTAGTCTTCTAGTTGCATGATTTTGTTATAAGTTAAAGTAGGTTGGGTTGACGTTAGGAAACCCGACATTTACATATTCTAATTATAAGACTGAAATTTTATAGATGATTGTTGGGTTGCGTTTCACTTAACCCAACCTACAAATATAATAAAAATAATATTAACTCCTAATAATTAAAAATACCTCATCATCCTGTAAATCCTTAAATCCTGGAAATCCTGATTCAGACAATTTTTTTGTTGGGTTGCGTTTCACTTAACCCAACCTACACAAACATATTAACAAAAACATATTAAGGAATGGGAAGAAATATAATTCTATCTTGATATTCGTTTTCAAAAGAACATTTAGCAATGAGAATTAATTGATCTATAGTTTCACCAATTCCCATTTCTGGATTTAATATAAAAATACCAGGTATGTGACGATTTTGAGCAAGATGATCTGCTAAATGAATTGGCATAGAACGGCGGTTATTTGTGATTAGAATAGTCGTGTATGTTTCACACCAAATTAAGATTTCTGGATCTAAAGTACCTTTAGGTGGTGTTCCAGGTTCTCCCACAATTTCAACTACAATATCTGGATCTTTACGACGTAGTTGTTGAGGATAAAGTGGGTTAACATTTTCATCAATGAGATATTGTATTGTCATCCAATTTCTATGCTTTTTGTGCTGCTTTGATTGCCATTAATTTTTGTACTACAGGAAGGGGGTTTTTACGCTGTTCTTCTCGCATTTGATGACTCCACTCTAACCAGTCAGCTATATACTGACTAACTTTTTCTTTTTCGTGATGATAATACAAAATAGTGGCATAAACTTGTTCTATGGTGAGGCTGGGAAATATTTTGTTAATTTCTTCTGGTGTCCGTGCGCGGTAAATATATTCGTATAAAATGGTTTCTATCCCAATGCGAGTTCCTTTTAAACGAATATCTTCTGGACTGAGAAAGTTAAAGTAGTCTTCTAGTTGCATGATTTTGTTATAAGTTAAAGTAGGTTGGGTTGACGTTAGGAAACCCGACATTTACATATTCTAATTATAAGACTGAAATCTTATAGATGATTGTTGGGTTGCGTTTCACTTAACCCAACCTACAAATATAATAAGAATAATATTAACTCCTAATAATTTAAAATGCCTCATCATCCTGTAAATCCTTAAATCCTGGACATCATGATTCAGACAATAATCTTCATCTGCACGATAATTATCTTTTAATTGTTGGCGGATATATGCCACCATAAAATCCGATTATTGATATAATTTATTGATATTTTGATGTGTTAATTCTGTTAATAATTCGTGGCGAATTTCTGGGGATATTTCATATAATTGAAAACCCACGGAATCACATAAAAATAATAAAATATCTGATACTGCTATCCAAGGTGTACCAGGTGTAAAGTTTTCTCGTAAACAATATAATAAATCTGGTGTGAGTGCGAGGGTAAATGCAGCATGAAGTAGCAATTCCTGATGAGTGGGGTAGCGGTTGAGGAGTGATTTTAGTTGGGGATGGGTAAAGGTGATGGTGGGGTTTTTCATGTTGATTATTATAGCTGATTTTATGAACTTTTTTTCCATCAATGTAAAAAAATCCCCAACTTCCTAAGAAATTGAGGATTAAAAAAGTTCCAGGTCAAAAGTCAAAAAACAGTTTTATTGCTTCTATGCAAAAGCAAAATCAGCAGCAGTCAAATTGGAAGTATTCACACCGTTCAAAGTAGCAATGGTTTGACTACCAATCATAATGTCATTACCACCCAAAGTTAAGTCATCAAAACTAAAGTCAGCACCTTGATTTCTAATCCCTAAAATATCAACACCGATTTCAAAATCTGTAATCATATTAGGTGTATTAAGTGTGTTAGGATTATCACTTAAAATCCAAAATTCATCAGCACCTTCACCACCAGCAATAATATTTCCACCACCTTCTAAAACGTTGAAAATATCATTACCTTCACCACCCAAAGCGCGGCCATCTGTACCCAGGAAGAAGGTATCATTTCCAGCACCACCGGAAATACGATAACTTGTAGCGTCGGTTGCGTCTAATTCATCATTTCCACTACCACCAAATGCGCGATCTCCATCTGCGGCAAAAATGATATCTGCATTACTACCAGTAAAGATGCGATTGTTACCTGCTAAGATTCCCCCCAAGGGAGTATCTACTTCATCTGTACCTGCACCAGTGAAAACAATATCATTGACTGCATCAAAATCAATTCCACCTATTAAAATATCTGCTTCAGGAGAACCTACAATTAAATTAGATTCTGCTATTAATAGAGTAGGATTAACTTCAAACTGACTAACAATTTGCGGTTGACGGTTAATAACTTCCTCTGTGTTTGCTTCTAATTCCTCACGGTTATAAGGTTCAACTCCGTAGGTAGTTACAGTTAACCGTTGAGTAATTGGATCAATATCAAACTCAGTCCAACCATAGGTATGAGTAGTGATATAGTCACCTTGCAATAGAGTAGCGTCTATCAAACCATCAGCGATCGCCAAATTATTATTTAACCCCACCGGATCATAACCTAAAGGTGATAAGCCTGCATCTATTACTGATTTGATAAAATCATCCTTATCATCAATAATACTATCTGCATCATTAGCGACTGGGAGTGCGTTATAAAATGCTTGTTGTTCAGGGGTGAGAAATTCTCCTACTGTGGGGCCAAATGGAGGATCAAATGCTACAGAACCGGTGATGATTTCAAATGCACTGATGGGAATTTGTTCTGCAAAGGGTTCTACTTGGTAGGTGAGGTTGTTAACGACAGTTCCGTGGAAGTCTGCGGTGACAAAGACGACATTTTCAATGTTGTTGTCATTGATAAATTGGAACAGTTCTGTTCTTTCCGCTGCATAACCTTCAAATCTATCCGCTGCGATCGCTAACCCAAAGTTTTGTACTGGTTGGGGCATCATGATAAACTTCCAGGTGATGCCGTTATTTTCAGCTTCTAGTAAGTCGGTTTTCAAATCCTCAAGTTGCACTTCTCCCAACATGGTGCGGTTAGGATCAAAACTTGCAGCAAGAAAGTTAGCAACCTCAGTTGCATCAGTGGTATCTACGACATCTGGTAAAGCTGGATCACGGAAAGAACGTGCATCTAAAACAAAAGTTGCAGCATCACTACCGTAGGTATTAAAACGATAAAGTTTCCTTTCTCCCGCTGTGACTTCATCCCCAGTTTCACCATAAAATTGATCTGTGATGGGGTTGTATTCTTGGAAAGCTTGCAAACCATTTTCATACAATGGAGAGTCGTTTTGTAAACCAGAACTTGCACCAAACAAAGCTTGGATATCTGCATTTGCTGTAGCTAAATCTTCTCCACCACCAAAATTATCCACAACTTCATGGTCATCAATGGTTGCTAAAATGGAAGTGGATGCTCGGATATCTCCTAAAGTATTGAGTCCGTAACGTTGTCCATAAACTTCTGCTTGTTTAGCACGAAATTCATCCAAAGTAACAGCTTGTTGTTTTTCCGTTCCATCGGGATTTAAAACTACAGGAGAACCATAATCTGCATAAATGGTATCACCAAATTCCAGGAAGAATTTTAAGTCTGCTTCATCAGCATTACTCACCGCTGGATAGGGTGCTAAATCTCCTCTCCAGTCTCCAGAAACACCGAATTTTAAACCGGTTTGTTGTCCTAAACTTGCTGCGGTGCTAAATTTTCCATCGCTACTAATTCCATTTACATCGGTGACACGATAGTAATATTGGGTGTTGGGAATTAAACCATCAATGTTAACTTTTACCGGGACATTAATATCAGTTACATTTGCGGTTTCTGTTCCCACAATGGTAGTGAAATTTGCATCAGTGCTATATTCAAAAGTTACTGCACCAGGTAAGATACTGCGTGTCCATAAAACTGTAGAAGTTTGAGTTGTATCACCACTTGCAACACCATTTACAAAGGGGTTAATTTCCCCAACTTCTACATCTGTAAAAACTAAGCGATGGTCAGAACTAGGAAAGGGAAAAGTACCCACTGAGGCAAAATTAGGATCACTTGCTTCTGGCCAAAAAACTGCGGAATTAGTAATTTGTAAATCTGCTGAAGGTAACACATAATCTACCCGTAAATTTCCCGGACTTCCATCTGCAAAATCAGCGGTATCAAAAGCAGGATTTCCACTATGATTATCATTTGCACCACCTTGTAAACTTGCTTGTTCTACACCTCCCAAACTACTAGGAATAGAATTAGTATTGATGTAGGGATTTTGTAATAGTTGTAAAATAGCATTATCAAAACTATCCCCATCAAAAGGATCAGCATTTTGATCACCCATAATTACAAAACTAGAACCCGCTGCTAAACCTCCCAAATTACCATCATCATCATAAATATAATCACCTATTTCTGGAGTGACATAATCAGACCAAAAGCGAATTTCATCATGATTTCTTTTCCCATTTCTATCTTCCTCACCATCAAAAACTGGGGGTGTGGGATGACTAACTAAAACATGAACTGTTTCCCCATCAATTAAAATTGGTACATCCCAATGACTTTTAGAAGAAAGACGTAAAACTTCCTGTTCTTCAGGAGAATACCAAGGAGTACCAGAACCAGGTGTAGAGATGGTTGGTAATAAAGAATTTGGCATATCTTTCCATAAAAATTCCTGGAAAGTACGAACATTGGGGGTATCTATGGGATATTTTGATAATAACAACATCCCAAATTGTCCAGGGAAGAAACCAAACCCAAAAGCATCATTTCCACCCCCAACTGTACCATCATTATTTAAATCAAACCCTGAAGGTATTCCAGTGTTAGAAGGTGCAATATAAGCATAGGGATATTCAACCGGAGTTGCACCATTTTGACTAATACTTAAATAATTTTGTTGGAATAATTCTACAGCTTGAAGAGGGTTAGATTCTAAATAATCAAATTCATTAATTAGCAGTACATCGGGGTTATTAAGTTGGATAATTTCTGCGACTGCTTGCGCTTGAGTATTATCAGGAGTGGATAAATCTGTTGCTAATTGACCTTCACTGCTACGATTAAGAGAAGCATTAAATTGGGAAAAGCGGACTGTGTTATTTGTCACCATTATCTTTTTCCTGTAGTAAATGCAGATTCATTCGGAAATAATGGCTTTAAAATATCAGGGTGAGGTTAAGGGTGTGTTGTTAGAGGTTTAAGATTTTGGGTAATATCAACACATTACTCGACAGACTCTAAAAAATTAATGAGAATGCCAATTATTTTACCTATATTTACTATAAAGTATTCATTTAAATCCAGAGTAATTGTTGTTTCTTGTAATTGCATAAATTTCCAAATACTTCCTGTAGTGATAACTCCATAAATTGTTTTAATTTCTTGATGACGTTGTTGATTAAATAGCTGGGCGGCGATCATTTCTGCCATACATTGAGCTAAACCAGATTCTATATTATCGTTCTTAGCTTCCACTAAAGTAATTATAGGTGCTTCTATAATTAATTGTTGAGAAGATTTACTAATCAGAAAATCACAAAATCCAGTTAAACCCCTTTCTGTATCCACATTAAAATCTTTTCCTGAGAATAAACTGATTTGATTAGTTAATTGTTTTCTTATTTCAATTAAGATTGGTGTAACTATCATTTCTGAACGAGATTTTTCAGAGTTAATAGACAAAGCTAGAGGAATATTATATTCTAGTATTTCTGCTAGAAGTTGACTATATTGTCTCTCAGGGATTGCGGAGAAAAAGCCAATTTTTTCTGATAAACTAATTCCAAATTCAGATTTAATTTGCTCTAGGGTAAATTGACTATATGCCATTTGATAGTTATCCTATTTTTTGACTGATTTGCAACAATAAACAGTATAACTTAATTGAAGAATGAATATCAATAAATCATAATTTAAGTTATAAAAAGATTCTGATATCTCAATAGACATCTGGTGGCAATTAAATATGCGTTTTCCAGAACCCTTGTAGAGACGTTTCATGGAACTTCTCTACCATCTTTTTCGGAGATGTCTAATGATTATCTAGGATGTGTTAGCGTAACTTATCTCAAGAGTTTGGTACGTTACGGATTTCATCATAATACCATTTCTTCATGAGGCTGCGCTTAATTTTACAACTTGCATTTTCCTCCTCTGCGACCTCTGCACCTGGAGCGGTTAAAACCCTAATAAATTGGGCGCATCTTTATACAGAATTGGTAGAACACACCCTACAATACTGAATCCTGACTAATTCAAAAAAAAATCCCCAACTTCCTAAAGAAATTGAGGATTAAAACAGTTCCAGGTTAAACATTAAAAAACTATCAGATTATTCCTATGCAAAAGCAAAATCAGCAACTGTCAAACTAGCAGTATTCACACCATTCAAAGTAGCAACAGTTGTACCACCAATCATAATGTCATTCCCACCTAAAATTAAGTCATCAAAACCAAAGTCAGCACCTTGATTTTGAATACCTAAAACATCAGTACCCATTTCAAAATCTGTAATGGTATTAGGTGTGCTAAGTCCATTAGAATCATCACTTAAAATCCAGAATTGATCAGCACCTTCACCACCAGCAATAATGTTTCCACCACCACCTTGAACGAAGAAGCGATCATTTCCTTCTCCACCTAAAGCGCGACCATCTGCACCCAAGTTCAAGATATCATTTCCAGAACCACCGGAGAGACGATAATCAGTAGCACCAGTAGCATCTATTTCATCATCACCACTACCACCGAAAGCTCTGTCTCCATCTCCCACAAAAATGATATCTGCATTACTACCGGTGAAGATGCGGTTATCACCTGCGCGACTACCAGCAAAGGGAACATCTACCTCATCATTTCCTCTACCGGTGAAAACAATATCATTCACAGCGTCAAAGTCAACACCACCAATTAGGATATCGTCGTTGGGAGAACCTACTACTAAATCTGGTGTAGGTTGACCTACTCCTGAAGCAACATTAAGTTGTTCATCTAATTCCAAGATGATGATTTCATTGTTGTCAATATCAGGGCCACGACCAACGGAGAAAGGATAGTTATTGTCGTTAGCAACTAAGATTCTATTTTCATCAAGAACTAACACATCTTCGATGGTGACAAATGGGAAAGTAAAGGTAGTTTCACCATCTCCATCAACATCATTTGGATCTTCGATATTTAAAAGATCAGCTACTTCAACTTTCTCTACAAACCCATCAGCATCTTGTTGAGATAAGTCAACTTTAAAGATTTTCTTGAACTGAGCTTGATCACCTTCAAAACCATCTCTTTCAATGACTAAAAATTCATTTTCATTGATGGGAGTAAAGTCACCAATGGGATGACCAGCAACTTCGGTTCTGTAGAAACCTAATAAACCTACATATTCTTGACTAGCAACATCAAATTCATAAATACGTAATGAATTATCAGGATCACCATCTACTGAACCTTCTAATAAAGGATATAAGGTGCTGAGGTCAGGACTGTAGGCCATTCCTTCAAAACCACGGGAACGCGCAAGATTAGGTTCATATTCATCTAATACCATTCTTCCGGTTTCAGGGAAGTCGGTAAAGAAACCATCTAAACCTAATTCAATTAACTGTCTAAATTCATCTTCTGGAGTTTGAGGAGTTCCATCAGGATTTAATGTTAAAAATCTTTCTTCATCCCGTAAAGTATAGGGGTGAACTTGTAATCCTGCATCATGGGCCCATTCTACAAAGGGAGCTATTTCCCCGGTTAATTGAGTGTCAATTTCTGCAATTCCATCACTATTTCCATCTACAGGAGTAGCAATATCTTCTCTGATTAAAAAGTTATTTTTCCAAGGACCAACACCTTCAGCATAAGCACTACCCATGTATTCTAAAACTTCAGGAGTGTTTAAGTCTTGATAGGTTGTATCAGGAATACCGTCGTTATTGATATCTGCACCAAAATCAGCAACAATATCAACTAAATTACCATAAGTTTCACGTGCATCATCTTCATTAAAGTCAGGATCACTGAAGTTATGAACAATGTCATAAGGTACAGAAAAACCACCACGACCACTATCATTGATGTTGGAATCTGTAACATCACCATAAAGTTGGACTAAAGGTAAATTTTCTAAACCCTCAGCAGGTAAAAGATTATTTTGTAAATCAATTAAATTGGCAACTTCAAAAGATTGAATAAAAATCCGATTTGGAGCGGTAAAACCAGTATCCAACAAAGTTTGAATTAGAGGTTCTTCTAATGACAATGATTCAATTACTGAACCTTGTGCATCAATTCCCTGTTGTCCATCAAAGAAGGTAGGATGTTTAGTTTCTGGGTAGATTCCGATTTGTTTACCAGTGTTAATTTCTTCTTGTTGAACTAATTCAATTACTTCTTGTAAAGTCGGAATTTCATACTGACCATTAAAACTTTGATCACGGTAGGAACGTGGTTGAACTGCACGTAATTGTTTAATTTCTGCTAGGGTGAAATCTTCTGCAAAATAAGCAGTGATTTCTTCACCATCCATGATTTTGGTGGATTGACGTTCTGGTCCAAAAACTTCAGCTACATTAGTAGTATTATCTAAAATGGGTTCGTGACGTGCAATCAGAACACCATCTTTAGTGATAACTAAGTCAGGTTCAATAAAATCTGCACCTTGGTCAATTGCTAATTGATAAGCTTCTAAGGTATGCTCTGGTAAATCTCCACTTGCACCTCTGTGAGCAATTACTAAAGGTGCTTCTCCGGTAAGAGTGTTAAATAGTTTTTGTGGCGATCGCACTTCCGGAGTTTCTATCGGTACTTCTAATAGTTTACCACTAGGATCAAATTTTAATAAATAAGGGCCAAATTCATCCCCAATCCAAATATTACCATCTTCAGTAATAACGATGGATTCAATATCAAAATCAGCACCGGTTAATAATCTATTATCACTATCTTCATTAATGATAGGAAAAGGAATCAAATGATCAGGATCAGATAGTTGAATAAAACCTAAAACATCAACTGAACCATCCCCATTTTCTGTTCCTTTAAAATCTGGATCTACTTCATAAATACGTAACAAATAATCTGCACTATTTTCTCTACTACCATATCCATTATCAGAGAGAAAATAGAAACTTTGATTGTTTGCAAACTGAACACCACTAAAACCTTGAATTGGTTGTCCAGGAAAAGGCCCAGTTCTACCATTAGCGGAAATTCCTTCTCCAGAAATAACATCTTCTGCAAAGGTATCAGCAGGGAGAGATGCAAACCCGACTAGCTTAACCATATCCTTCTCTCTTCTTAAATTGATTGAAACTACCAATCATGAATTTCTTTAACCAATCATCATCTAACTAACCTTGTCGTTTTCAGAATTAGTCAGTTATAAAGGAAGAAGTTCAGAAATTCACTTCATGCCAATAATTTCACGGAGAGATTAATATTAGAATATGTTTTATTAAACAAAAAGTTAAAAACATTAATCATCAAAATCTCATCTATGCGTACTCTGCGTCTCTGCGTGAAATAAAAAAATCTCCAACGTCCATCAGAAAATACTTTTGTTATAATACCCATTGCTGTTCCACCAGGGAAAATATGAAAACTCTTGTTAATAAAACAACTTTAGGAATAGGAATTTTTACCATCCTCAGTGGTAGTATTTTGTTAGTAACAGACCAATTAAAATCAGCCACATCAGTTATGGATCATAGTGGTCATGATATGTCCCATGATGAAATGATGAAAGTGGATGGTTCTTTTAACCCTACTCCTGTCACCATCGAAGTTATTAAACCGGAATTATTACAAGCAAAGGTAAAATATACAGGATCTATTCAACCTTACCAAGTAGTTACAGTTTATCCCAGAGTAGCAGGACAATTAACTAATTATTCAGTATATCCAGGCGATCGCATTACCACAGGTCAAATATTAGCTCAAATTAGTGCTAGTGAATTATTAACAGAAGTATCCCAAGCGCAAGCAGAAACAGACACCATGCGAACAGCGTTAGAAATTAGTCGCATTGAAACATTAGAACAAAAAAATAAGATCCAAGAAATAACCGCAGATTTAAATTATTTACAGAAAAGATTAGATAGATTTGCACTGTTAGTTAGGGAAGGAGCGATCGCTCAAGATGACTATGATATAGTAGAAAGTCAACTTCAAGCAAAACAAGCAGAATTATCAGCAGCAAAAGTTAAATTAGTCAGTTTAGAAGCAAAAGTAGTCAATGATCAAGCCAAAATTCAACAAGCAAAAGCAAAAACAGCTACAGCTAGAATAATGTCTAGCTATACCCAAATTAAAGCTCCCATTAACGGTATTGTCCAAGAAAGAATGGTAGATCCGGGAGTAGTAGTTCAACCAGGAATGGGAATCTTAAAAATAGGAGATTATCAACGTCTGCGTTTACAAGCAAATATAGCTCAATCCGATGCTGTAAAAATCGGTTCTGGTTCTGCTATCATAGCCAAAATTCCCGGTACAAATCTCACCATTAACGGTAATATTACCAGCATTTTTCCCCAAACCAACAACCAAACCCGCACCGTTACTGTTGAAGCAATAGTTAATAATCCCGGAAACAAATTAAAATCAGGACAATTCATAGAAATGGAACTGATAACTCAAAATCAACCTAATGCTTTAACAGTTCCAAACTCTGCGCTAATAACATTTCAAGATCAACCAGCAGTGTGGATAGTTCAAGGAGAAACAGCGGTCAGAAAACCAGTAGAATTAGGAATAAGAAATGGCGATCGCGCTCAAATTACCCAAGGAATAGAACCAGGAACAGCAATCATTACTGCTGGATATCATAAACTAATTGAAAACTCCCCCATTAAAGTTGTTAATCTCCCTGAAAAATCCCTCACCTCAGCACAACAAAAAAGTCAAAATCACACCGTAATTAAATTAGCTAGTTCCCCTGAAGTTAAAATCGGTGATGCTGAATTTATTTTTGAAGTAATTGATAGCAAAAATCAACAATCCTTAGATATTAAAGAAATAGAAATTAAAGCCACTATGCCTATGAAAAACATGGCACCAATGACCGCAAAAGTCGAAATAAAACCAGAACCAAAACCAGGTAGATTTAAAGCAGAAACCTTCCTGGGAATGAAAGGAGAATGGGTGATTTCCGTAAATATAAAAGATTCTAATTACCAAGCTAAAAAAGATTTTAAAATCTTAGTTAAGTAAACTTTCAAAAAAGTATATTTTTGCTACCCTAATTCGTTTGTACCTAAATATAAATAACTAACTTGATTTTCTGAAAATATATGTTAAAATGTGTTCCTAATAACTAACCATCTTTGATAATAAAAACCCAAAATCATGAAAAAACTCATTCCATTAATCTTACCCATTAGTTTAATAATCGCCTCTTGTACCCCTCCCTCGAATCAAACATCCTCTCAAACAGACAATACTCAACCTGCAACCCAAACATCAGCAGTACAAAAAACTGCCACAGTTGCATTAATTCAACCCCAAAGTGACATTGCAATGGGTGATACAGAATTAATTTTAGAAGTTAAAGATCCCTCCTCTGGTCAAGCTATCAAAGTTGAAAATATCGAAGTTAGTTCAACTATGCCAATGGAAGGACAAGATCCAATGATTTCTAAAGTAGAAATTGAACCCACAAAAACGGCAGGACAATTTAAAGTAAAAACCAATTTTAGTATGACTGGAACTTGGAATTTGGCAGCAAAAATTAAAGATGCAAAATATAAAGGTGAAAACAAAATCACCGTTCAAGTAAAAGAGAAATAATTAAGAATATAGGACTCCTATTTGATTTTTGAACAGAACTCAGTACATACTGACAATCTTCTTTCCTGTTCCCTGTTACCTGTTAAGAGTTCCCTACCTCCACGAAAAATTCATGAATCAAATCGGATCACTATAGTAGGGGTTTAGCACTGGTAAACCCCACAAGATTTAGACTATTAATTTGTAGTCAAAATATTATTCAAGGCAGTTTTTTATCAATCATCAAAAATATTAAAAACTGACTAATTTAATCCATGAAAAGCTTATTAACACAGTGGTCAATTCGTAATCCTGTCATTACTATCGCTCTGTACATCGGTGTAATCATTCTCTCCGTACTCACCTTAATTATTATCCCTGTACGGATGATGCCCTATGTACAGAGTCCTTTAGTAGCAATAGTCACAATGGCTACAGGACAAACCCCCACAGAAGTAGAAACCCACATCAGTAAACCCATAGAACAAAGACTCACCGTACTGGATGGAGTGCGATTTGTCCGTTCCAGTTCCCAGCAGGATATGTCCTTAGTGACAGTACAGTTTGCTTGGGGGGGAAATATTGACAGCGCCGTACAAGAAGTACAAAGTGTGATGAAAGCAGCAGAGGGAGATTTACCTTTAGATGGGATTAATACCCGTTCTTACTGGGTTTTACCCATAGATCCCCTCAATCGTCCTGTTTTAACCTTAGCCTTACGGGGGGACGGATGGGACCCTGTACAATTACGGGAATTTGCTGATAATACCTTAGTGGATCGCCTGACTCAAGTCACAAATGTACAAGCAGTATCCATTTTTGGTGGATATCGTCGTCAACTACAGATCATCGTCAACCGGCAGAAATTAGCTGCTTACGGACTCTCTATTTTAGATGTCAGAAATGCCATTGATAGAAATAACATCAGTCAGGGTGCGGGAGTCTTAACCAGAGGAGATACAGAAATCCTGGTTAGGGTAGATGATCGGGCGGTAAATGCCCAAATGGTAGCAGATTATCCCCTGTATGAGATGGGGGGCAGAATTGTCTATATTCGAGATGTAGCAGAAGTTAAAGACACCTACGAAGAAAAACGTAGTGGTTATCGTTATAATGGTGAGTCAGCTTTAGCAGTTAATATTATTCAAAAACCGGATTCTAGTTCTCCTCAAGTAATTAGCAGTATCCGCAAAGAATTAGCACAAATTAAATTGCAATATCCAGGATTAGAATTTGAAGAGGCTTATGATAATTCCTTCTTAGTTAATTTAATCAAAGATAGTACCACAGGAGAACTTTTAATCAGTGTTTTGTTAGCAGGAATTATTATTTTAATTTTCCTAGAAGATTTTCGGGCAACAGCCATTGTCATGATTTCTATTCCCATGTCTTTGGCTTTGTCTTTATTACCATTTATGCCTCTGGCCATGTCTTTAAATTCCTCAACTTTAATAGGAATGATGATGGCGATCGGTAAATTAGTGGATGATTCCATTATTGTGATTGATTCCATTGATAGACATTTGAAATTAGGTAAAAATCCCCGCAAAGCCGCCATTGAAGGAACAGGAGAAGTATTTTTAGCCAGTGCTGCGGCTAGTTGTGTGATGATTGCTGCTTTATTACCAACAGTTTTGGCAGGAGGTTTAACGGGATTAATGTTCATAGGGTTGGTATATCCTATGGTGTTTGCTTTTATTGCTTCCTTATTAGTTTCTATTACTTTAATTCCCTTATTAGCTGCTTTTTTCCTCAAACCAATTGGGAGAGAAACAGGAAAAATAAAAAGCTGGTTACAAAGGTTATTAAGTCCTGTTTCCACTGGATTTGCTAATTTAGAAAAAGGTTATAGTTGGCTATTAAATATTAGTTTAAACAATCGAGAAATTACCTTAGCTCTAACAGGTGCATTAATTGTTTTTGCCTTTGCTATATATGATTTTATTCCCCAAGAAATGATGCCATTAGGGGATTCAGGACAGTTTATGGCCACCCTAGAAGTTGAACCAGGAGCATCTTTTCAACGCACAGATCAAGCATCCCAGCAATTTGAAGAAATTTTGTTAGCACAGCCAGAAATTGACAAGGTTTCTACAGAAGTTGGTTTTGAGTTTACCCGTAATAGTACCTATTTTAGTGCTTACAGTATGGGCGGGGTAAATACGGCATCTATGATTGTCACCTTGAAACCCTTGGGGGAACGTCAGCGAGATATTTGGCAAATTATGGATGACGTGGAAAACCAGGCACAGCAAACTATTCCTGGATTACGACGAATTTCCATGAAAGAAATGGGTGTGGATGTCATGGCTACCTCTGCTGCACCGATCCAAATTGCTGTGTATGGGGAAGAGTTAGAAACTTTACATGATTTGGCACAACAGGTATTAAAAATTGCTGCCAATAATCCTGATATTGTCATGACACATACTAGTTCTAGCTTTACCCAACCGGAATATCAATTAAAACTGGATCGCCGTCGCGCTCAAGAATTAGGTTTAAATTTAGCTATGGTGTCAGAACAGGCTAAATATGCTTTAAATGGAGGATATACCCGCAGTTTTTACAATCTTCCTAATTTACGCCCTAATGGTATTTTGGTACGTTATGACCAGGAAAATCGGGGGAATTTTCAAGATTTAGCCTCAACCTACATCACCACACCTGGAGGGGAACAGATCCCTTTATCAATGGTTGCGAGTTTAGAACCGAGTCAGGGTCCAACTTTGGTAGAAAGGGTAAATGGGAAGCGGGTGGTTTATGTGAATGGTTTTTATCGTAAACGTAACCCTGCATCAATGAACTTATCAATGGCGATCGCCATGCAAGCAGGACAAGATATCACCTTTCCCCCTGGTTATGGTTTAGATTCTATGGGAGATATGACGGATATGATGATTGAATTTGATCGTTTACTCAAAGGTTTGATTGTTTCTTTAATTTTGATTTATCTGATTTTAGTAATTCAATTTAGTTCTTTTATTCAACCTTTGGTCATGATGTTATCTATTCCTTTAGAACTATTAGGTGTATTTGGGGCATTAATTTTAGCTCAACAAACTTTATCTACTGTTTCAATTTTAGGCATCATCATTTTATCAGGAATTTCCGTTTCTGCCGCTATTTTATTATTAGAATTAATCTTAACTAAACGCCAAGCTGGTGTTCCCAGAAGGGAAGCTATTCAAGAATCTGGGCCAGTCAGATTAAAAGCAATTTTTATGACTACATTAACCACTATGATTGTATTAGTGAGATTAGCTTTTTATCCCGAAACCGGTATGGATGCTTATTCTCCCATCGCTACTGTGATTTTAGGAGGTTTATCTATTTCTACTTTGTTAACATTAATTGTCATTCCTGTAGTTTATACCTTTGTTGATGATTTGATCATGTCCTTGCAAAAGCTGAATAAAAATTTAAGCTCATTTTACTTGTAATGTGTTCACATTGATTCAGCAAGCCCTAATTAATATCGCTGAATTAAAGTATCAAATTTAAAATACAAGAAATAATACTCTGATTCAGCAACAGCTATAAATTTTAACCGATAGGAATATCAGCTTGCTTTTTAGCGATAATTGCCACATATTCTAGAGGATGACCACTAAAAAAGTGACGATGTAGATAAGATTCTGTACAATGAATTTGTAAATAACCTTGCTCAATTAACTGACGGTAAAAATTAACAAAATCAGGACAATTGCTCTCACATTCATAACAATTTTTACTAACATTAAATAAAACCCAACCTTGATTTTCAATCAAATTCACACCTGTAGCAAAAGCTATACCAGGAATATGATCGTCAGCAAAAGCAGAACAACAAACAAAACAATTGAGTTTTTTCTGTTTAATAATTTCACCAGTTGTTGGTGATAATTGAGTTAAATCCTCCACAAAATAGTCTTCATAAATTCCTGGATAATCTCGCTGTGCTGCTTGAGCAGCTTCAGGAATAATATCAATACCAATAATTGATTCGATCCCAAATTTGCTGATAGCTTGACCAAATAATCCAGTTCCTGCTCCTAAGTCTAATATTTTTAAATCCTGAATAGATTCCCCACTATTTTTCAAATTATCATTTAATAAGGAAGCCATAAATTCATGAGAATGATAGTTAAGCTTTTCTAACAGCAGATATTCATACAATCCAGGAATACTATAAACTGCGGCATAATCATGAAGTCTTAAACACCGTTCTACACCATTTTCTGTAATAAAAAAATATTCTTCATGGGCGGGTAAAGGTTTTGAATTTTCTGGTAGACGGACTTGAAAATTAGTTGACATTTTTCGGTTTTAATAATGTTTTGGAGCAGGAATATTTACAACTACTTAAAGATATTGTTTGATATCATATCATGTCCGAGTAAATACTTATCATATCTATTGGCAACCGGATTTGGTATTATTCACAAAAAACTTATATCGTAAGTTATTACCCGGACTTAATATCAACACCAAATATCTCTCCAACCCTCTTACCTTAGTTTTCCTCGTACCTTCGTGGTATGATGACACGCTACGCGAACGTTTCTTCCTTAACTTCTGGGTAAGTCCTAGACAAAAAAATCCCCAACTTCCTAAGAAATTGAGGATTAAAAAGTTCCAGGTCAAAAATCAAAAAACTATTTGATTGTTTCTATGCAAAAGCAAAATCAGCAGCAGTCAAACTAGCAGTATTCACACCATTTAAAGTAGCAACGGTTGTACCATCAATCATAATGTCATTACCACTTAAAGTTAAGTCAGCAAAAGTTAGACCAGCAGCACCAATACCTAAGACATCAGTACCCATTTCAAAGTCAGTAATGGTATTAGCTTCAGCAGGTATATTACCAGTAACGATCCAGAATTGATCAGCACCTTCATCACCAGCGATGATATTTCCACCACCTTCAATAACGTAGAATTCATCATCACCTTCACCACCTAAAGCGCGACCATCCGCACCTAAGAAGATTTGATCATTTCCAGCACCACCGGAAATGCGATAACCAGTAGCATTAGTAGCAAAGATTTCATCATCACCACTACCACCAAATGCTCTGTCTCCATCTCCCACAAAAATGGCATCTGCACCACTACCGCTGAAGATACGGTTATTACCAGCTAAACCACCAGCGAAGGTAACATCTATTTCATCTCCACCTGCACCGGTGAAGACTGTATCATTAATTCCATCAAAGTCAGCTCCACCAATTAAGGTATCTGCACCAGTAGAACCAGATACCAACTGAGAATCTTGAATTAAAGAAGCGTCAGGAGTTGTTAAGAATGCTAACTGACCACCTTGCACCAAGTTATCATTAGCTGTAACTGTGCCATCTCCATCAGTATCTAAACCGGGTTTGTTGATGATGTTACCATCACGTAAACTGTGAGCTTGAACGTTGAGTATTAACAATTCACCAGGATCATTACCAAATAAGGTAGATACATCCAAAATACCGGAAGATTCCCAATCACCTAAATCAGTAGGATCACTATCAGTTTGATCTGAAGGTACACCAGAACGATCCATTTGTGCTACACGGGTTGCAGTTGTATCAGGATCAGCAGCAAAGGGATCGATAGTCCAAACAGAAGATTCTTCTCCAGAACTTGCACCATATAGACTAGAACTAATAGCTCTATCTTCCTGAAGATAAATTAAACCATCATCAGCCCAATCTAGGTTATCAGGACTACGTAAACCAAAGTCTTGTTTATCTGCTTCATTAGCATCATAAAGGATGTTCAAATCAGCAGTAATTGCATTAGCACCAAAGTCAACATCAACAATGTATGTTGTTCCCCAGGTATCAAAACCATCAAAAACACTTGTACGACCTGTAGAAGCTAATACTGCTCTTGTACCATCAAAGGGATCAGTAGCTACGTCTTCAGGACGGGAGAATAAGAAACCACCAGCAGTTGTGTCTGTTCCTTGTTTTGCAACATCATGAAAGCTATTTGCAAAGTCTAATCCCGAAGACAATACATCTTGTTGGAACTGAGTCGCAAATCCTAGTTCATCATAACCAAATTCATCCTGGATGCTACCATCATTATCGGTATCAACAGCACTTCCAGCTTGGTCAGGACGGTAGATGTCAATTTCTACAAACTCACCAGCAGTAGTATTACCACTACCATTGAAATCTCTGGGATCTTCTGAACCATCGTCAGCAACCCAGACGTAGACTTTACCGTTATCTAAACCGTTACGTGCTAAGAAACTAGCTCCAGCACTGTTATCTTTTTCACCAACGTAAAGAAGTAATGGTGCAGGACCTCTATCATCACCAATGATGAAAGCAACTTGATCTGTATTACCGGTATCTATTTCAGTTGAACTTTCCCATGCAGCACGGCCGAACCAGGGAAGCGCCCACAGTTCTCCAGTCTCTACATCTAAAGCAAACTGTGATCCACCATAGGTTTCTTCACCAGCAAAATAGATCCGATCTGCTAAACCTCTACCATTACCAAATTGGTAAGCTTCCATTAAGTTAGCAGAACATAAACGGTTAATCCCACCAAATTCTAAGTCGGAAGCTTCGTCTACAACTTCACCTGCACGGTTGTAAATGGTATCGTAAGCTAAACCAGAATCAAGTATTTCCAGACTACTTTTATCAATATCAAAATAACTAACCCTTGCACCTGTAAGAGAAGCGCCATTATCTAATTGATATTCATAACCTACGTTAGCACGTAGTTCATGGTTAACTAAAACTCTAACTGTGTTTCCATCCAGTTCATAAGCACCCATCCCATCCAAGATACCTGGAGGAGTATAACCATCAATAGTTTCACCAACTGTAAAGATAGGATCATAAGTGTAACCACCTAATCCCTGCATTTGTGCTGGTTGGGTTGTAACAAATCCTGTAGCCATAAAATTCCTCAAAATATATCGTAGATGTGTCTACTGATTATTCAGCTTTTTAGAATTGGATTAAATCCAATTGCGGTACAAATATAAATTTACAATTTGCTTTCGGTTCATTGTTTTTTGAACCAGTGTCAATTTACTGAATAGTCAGCCACACAAGATAATAGAATCCACTATTGCAGTTAAGAAACAATTATGATTAGAGGCTTAAAAAGTTAAAATTGGGATAATTTTCTCGTCATAATTTGCAATATTTTGAAACATTTGATAATTATTAAATAAACCTGAAGATATGATGGAATAAAACATACTTTTTTACTGATTATTTACAGAATTGAGTTTTAATAAATTGATGAAGTAATATAAAGAGAGAAGGAATATCAGCAATGTTGCACCGAATTAAGTTAAAGAAAGTAACTATCTTTTTGAGCTTATTTATTTTTGTTTTTATGACGACAGTTGTCTCTAGTTCTATACTGGTAAATCAGTCTGTTTACGCTGTCAACGATCAAGATTGGGAAAGGTTTCTCAACAATAAGAGTTTTATTGAAGCAGTGGATGAAGTCGAGCAACATTGGAAAGGAGATTATGATCAATATTTTGGGGAAAACCTACCGTCTCTTTCATTGATGGCCACAGATATATCAGAATCACTTGCTGATCTTGCTCAACAAACAAATACAAAACCTGCGGTAGTATGGATTTGGGCTAGAGCAAAGCAACTACAATTAGTTATTATTACTCCTGGGAAAAAACCCCAAATCTATAGTGTCAAAACTGCGGATAGGAAAACTTTATTGAATGTAGTTAGACAGTTAAATGTAACAGTAACAAGTCCCAGTAGACGCAGCACAAAACTTTACTTAAAACCGGCACAAAGATTATATACTTGGATAGTTAAACCATTAGAATTTACTCTCAAAAAAGAAAAAATTGATACGATTATGTTTTGTTTGGGAGCAGGTTTAAGAACTTTACCAATAGCAACTTTACATGATGGTAATAAATTTTTAATTGAAAAGTATAGTCTAGCACGCATTCCAGCTTTCAATTTAATTAAAACTGAACCAAGTAAAAAAAGAAATTTACAAGTTTTAGCAATGGGAGCATCGGAATTTTCCCAACTTGCATCTTTACCCGCAGTACCAGTGGAATTAAATCAAATTACGCAAGAGTTTGCACCCAATCAACAATTTCTCAATCAAGAATTTACTCTGGAAAATTTCCAAGCACAACGCAAAAATGGAAAATTTAACATTGTGCATTTAGCTACCCATGCAGAGTTCAATCCAGGAACTCCAGATCAGTCTTATATTCAATTTTGGGATAATGAAAGACTTAGTTTAAATGAAATTGAAAAATTACAATTGGATAATCCACAAGTGGATTTATTAGTTCTCAGTGCTTGTAAAACTGCATTTGGAGATAATCAAGCAGAGTTAGGATTTGCGGGGTTAACGGTTAAGTCAGGAGTTAAATCTGCTTTAGCTAGTCTTTGGAATGTGAGTGATGTAGGAACTTTAGCTTTAATGAATGAATTTTATCAACATTTACAAGAAATTCCCTTGAAAGCGAAAGCATTACAAACAGCACAAATAGCTATGTTAAAAGGAGAAGTGGGAATAGAATCAGGTAATTTGCAAAGTTCTAATGGTAGAATTAAATTGCCATCGGAATTAGCAGAATTAAGAGATAAAAACTTTTCTCATCCTTATTATTGGTCTGCGTTTACAATTATCGGTAATCCTTGGTAATTTGCATAACCAGATTCCAGAATGAGATCCCCGACTTCTAGCTTGAATTGATCATTTATTGTTCAAATCATCAAAGAAGTCGGGGATCTAGGTATCAATGATCAATTAAATTAAAAGTTAGATCCTAAACCGAGATCCTCGACTGCTTGGAGGATTATAATTCAATAATTATCAATTTAACTCAGAAGTCGGAGATATAAGTATCAAAGAAAAGCGATCGCAAATTAAGAATAAAAGACTTTGGGAAAAAATACCAGTTTAACTAGAAGCAATTAACAATGACACATCCATTATTTGAAGTTGTTCACCATTTACAAATGGGAAACATTCGTACTGCTTATCATCTATTGCATAGTTTAGTGTTTGATCATAAAACCCAAACCAAAGAATTTGTGTTCGCAGATGCTTTGCAGAAGAAATTGGACTTTAATTATATTGAACAAGGAAATGTTTACTTTAGTAAATATGAAGATTATCAAGGTTCGCAAATTGATATCTTTGATGTTGTAGCCAAAGTTCCTATTTTTACTTATTCCTATTTAATTGGTAATCCATTACTAGTTGAATATATAATTACCAGTGGATTAACTGAAGTTGCCTATATGGACTTAGGTTTAGGTAAAGGTAGTCAAGCGATCGCAGTCATGGAGTTAGTCGCTCAAAGCAATAATCCACCTCAAAAATTTACTGTTATCGGTTTAGAACCTGTACCAAATAGTTTAGAAACTGCAAAAGTAGCAATTGAAAAAGCTGGAAAATCTCTACCTTTTACAGTAGATTTTGTTGGGATTGATAAATGTGCTGAAGATTTAACTGAAGAGGAATGGGAAAAGTTACAGGACAATTTCGGTGGTAAAGTAGCAATTAATGCCGCTTATTCTATCCATCATATTGTTAGTGAACCCCATGAAGGAGACGAACGAGATCGAGTCTTGCGTCACCTTTACGATCTTCATCCCCTGGGATTCGTACTATTAGAAGGGAATGCTAATCATAATATTGAAGACTTTTTCTTAAGATTTCAAAACTGTTGGCAGTTATATGGAACTGTATTTGATATGGTAGATGACTTGGATGAATTAACCAACGCGGAAAGAGTAGCTTTAAAAATAGGTTTTTTTGGGCGTGAAATTGAAGATATTATCTCTGAAGATGAAATGGCAAATCGCCATGAACGTTTAGAACCTTTATCAGTATGGGTAGAGCGTTTAGTCAAAGCCGGATTTTACTTAAAGCCACAAATTCTTAACCTACCTAAAGCAGATCATCCCAAAATAGGTATTCGTCAATATCGGGGTTATGTAGGTGTTGAATATAATTATCATCCGATCGTCGGAGTCATTGCTGCTCAAGTCAATAAGTCACACGCTTCTTAGCAATAAACATTACTGTAATAATTCAGGAGTCAGGAGTCAGAGGGTATTTGAACAGTTTTATTTAATGTGTATTTAGGGGGATCATCCTCATTTTGACCACATTTGAGAAAATAAGATTTTCTTAACTATAGAAATTAGCAATTTCACTTACAATTGGCTTGAATTTACCCAAATCTTACCTAAGGTAAGAGAAGACAATGAGCAGTAATAAACAAATTGAACCTACTCCTTACGCTCGACAAAAATATAATGCTACAACATTAGTTGACTTTGATGCTGGTATCAAATACAGTAGCATTTTGTTAGCAATTGTCGGTGCAGATGGTGAACTTGCAGAAGCAGAACTTCAATGGTATTTGGATGAAGTCAAACTACTTGGATGTGGTCAAGACTACATTGATGCTATTCGTAATATAGACTGGAAACAAGTCAATATTGAAGCAGCATTGAATGAAGTAAAATTTGATTTCTCTCTCAATATATCTCGTTCATTGTTGTATCAAGCAGTGAAAATGAGCCGTGCAGATGGAGTTTATCACGAAAAAGAAAAAGAAGCTGTTGCTAAAGCTGCTCAGGTTTTAGGAGTAGATAAAACTGTAGTTGACAGTATTGAATCAATCGCAGAAATGGAAGATTCTACCAGTCAATTACTGCGTTTCATTTTAACTAGCGATGTCTAGTGGTATATTCAGTTTGAAAAATTATCAAAAAGGGTGATTAATATGAGTAGTGGAAAAAAATTACAACCCAGTAAATACGCTATCAATCGTTACAATCTGACTGCACCTGTTGACTTTGATGTAGCACTCAAATATGCTACTGTTTTAATGGCAGTTGCTGGTGCAGATGGTGAACTTGCAGAAGCAGAACTGCAATGGTACATCAACGAGCAAGAACTGTTGTTAGCTGAACCAGAAGAATACATTGAAGCAGTCCGTAAAGCTGATTGGAAAAATGCCAATTTAGATGAATTACTAAGTGGTATTAGTTATGATTTTTCTCTAAATTTCCGTCGCACACTCTTGTATCAAGCTATCAAAATGTGTCGTGCGGATGGTGTTTACCATGATCAAGAAAAAGCAGTAGTCTCTAAAGCAGCAGAACTGTTAGGTATTGAAAAAAATGTCCGTATTAGTCTGGAATCTTTAGCAGAATTGGAAGATTCAACTGAGCGTTTAAGGTTATCTTTGTTTGATACAGAAATTTAATAGATTTGTGTAGCTGAACTGAGCAAAAACTTTAACAGGGTGGGGTTTACCCACCTATAAAAAAAATTCTGATTGATAGGTTATTGTGAATTTAATTTAGGTATAATCAGATTTGAAACACAACTACTAAAATTTTTAATTTGATAACCTGTTAATCAAGAAAATAATATGATCAATAGATGGGAAGATTTTGATTGGAATCAGCTTTCTCTTGAACAATTGAACTTAGTTCAGTCACAAGTTAGCAAAGCTATTTCTCTCAAGAAACGTGAATTAAAGCTATATCACTCCAGTCAAAGTATAACCCAAGAGTATTCTTACAAAGCAAGTATATCTAAATTCTTACCCCATCACCTACGTAATTCTCTACCGGAGTATCAAAGTTGTGTTTTTATTGTTAGTTTGGGAAGCAAAAATTTTTGTGAACCTGAAAGATTAAAAGCTTCTATAAAATGGATTAGTGAAAGATTTACAACCTGTACTGTCTTAGTCGGAGATAGTATATATCGCTTGACTCTGGAAGTGATGGGAAATAACCAGAATGAAGAATTTTATGCTCAAGCAATTTCCAGTGGACAGAAATTTATCCGTGAGAATAATTTATTGTTTCAAGAATATACTAAAAATTGTCATTTTACTTTCCAACTGACTTCGGAAGTAGAAAAGCAACCTAATTTCCCAGTTTACTACTCCCAATTTCAGCAACTTTGTCAATCTAATCAGTCTTTTGCAACATTAGTCAACTCTTTTGCTGATACCTATCTTAGTCGTATCCAAGAATTAAATTCAGATAATACTATATCTATAGAAAAGCAAAAATATTTAGCCAAGACATATTTATTAGAAGAGTCAGCTTTATTTACCTGTATAGCAGAACAAGGATTATCTGTTTTTGTTTATCCTGGTTCTATCAAAACCTTTGAAGAAATAGCAGCAGGTTTATACTCAGATGTTCCATTATTCTTACAAAAAATTATCTGGGTAAGTTTACGTTTGAAAAAGAAAAGTTATATAGGTAGTGAATAGTTATTAGGTAGAAATAGGTTATTTGTTTTCATGCTATAAAAAACTATTTACCTATTACCAACTGGTAATTTAGCATAAAAATTACCATAAAACCATCAAAAATAAGAGGCTTTGGGAAAAAATACTTATAGAAAAAATATCTTTACGTGCATCTCAATTGTCTATATTTCTTGACATTATGATATAATAGACATAATTATTTTCAATCAATTGTCATGGAATCTCTGTTTTCTGTACCGCTAAATGTTTACAGAAATAATGACCAACTATTCAGAAGATTCCCATGAAAAAAATTACATCTTTGCTTCTTGCTAGCGTCATCTCATTGATTCCTATTTTTAGTTTCGCAGAAAATGCAGAAGCACACCATCATCACCGTCGTTACAGAACCATTCGTGTGAGACGTTATCGAACTTGTACTGGTAGAAACCGTTATATATATTATCGTGGTAGGTATTATAAATGTCGTTATCGTCGTAGATATAGAAGAAGACATCATTAATTACCCATTTCTTATATTACTACCAAAAAATTGTGGTCTACAGCCTCCCCTGTCATATCATATCCGGTTCAATACTTCTCATTAAGCCGTGCTGGGGTGCAGGGGGAGAATGAAAAGCACTGATAACTGACAACTGACAACTGATAACTGATAACTGATAACTGATAACTGATAACTGACAACTGATAACTGATAACTGATAACTGATAACTTATAACTTATAACTTATAACTTATAACTAATAAATGATAACTAATAACTTATAACTGACATGAATTCAGTTATACTGCTGATTAACGATCACCTGTTGTCATACTTATTCAGTCAAGCCATGCAACAAATCGAACATAACAGTAACACTATTAATCCAGCTATTACAATAGCTGTAGCGGACTATTTCAAGGTATTATCAGAGGCAAATAGATTACAAATCTTAAATTGCCTCCAGTCCGGTGCAATGAATGTAATGGAAATTGGTACGAGAACTGGTTTAGGACAGGCGAATTTGTCTAAGCATTTAAAGGTATTAACTCAAGCTGGTATTTTACTTCGTCAACCTAAAGGAACTAGTGCATATTATGAAATTGCCGATCCAGTTATTTTTGAACTATGTGCATTAGCTTGCAATCGTATTAACTACAGACTATTGCAACAAGCAGAAAAATTAAAAGCTTTTGACAATAACGCTACCAGGGTTTAATTATTTTCAGCAACTAGTATGTCTGTGTTGAACACCTACAGGAAGATATTCTGCTATTTGACAATCCATATCAACTCAGATTTGACATAATTATTGAAGAATTTTTTGAGAAGATATTTGTTTGGTTTTAATCCATTATTATACAACCAAGCCCAAGTTGCTAAACCCCAAGTATGGTAAATCTTGCTATGCCCGCGTGTTTAGCCATTAATATTTCTTGAGTTTTATTTAACTTGAGTTTTGTTTTGATGGATAAAAGCATTGGCTGATTCCAACACTATACTTCATTATTCAATAATGACACATTTTGCCTAATTTTTTAGCCAAATCATTCCATGTATACGTCAAATACTTGGATTATTGTATATATTTGTACAGGGTTGTCTAGTAAATTGTCAACTTAGGACAAGCTCTTTTCTATACCTGTTGCAAACTCTACAACATAATCACTCCCTCACCCACTCACCAATCAGAGGGAATGAGTGGGTGAGGGGGTGAAATTTCTTTACCTATTCGCAGTCACCAATCACCAATCACCAGCCACCAATCAAAAGTTCGTAAATTGCCGCTAAACTATTGTAGAACTGTATCAGTAACTGATCTTTTTTTTACCATGTCCGTGTATTGTAGCAAAAACCATAAAAATAACAGTGGTAATAGTTTTTGTACTCAATGTGGTGAGGCTTTACCTCTAACTGTGGGACGGGTGATTGATAATCGTTATGAAATTGGACGGATTTTGGGGCAAGGTGGCTTTGGCCGCAGCTATTTGGCTATTGATAGACAAAAAGGCCGTGAGAAGTGTGTTTTAAAAGAATTTGTCCCCCCGGCGGCTCAACCAGAGATTTTACAAAAGGCAAAGGAATTATTTGAGCGGGAAGCAAATGTACTCAAAAGAATTCGTCATCCGCAAATTCCCTGCTTTCATGATTCCATTCAAGTAAAAATTGGCACTAAAAGTTTTTTCTTTTTAGTCCAAGATTATGTAGAGGGAATAAATTACTATCAGGTGTTTGAAAAACTCCAAAGTGAGGGAAAATCTTTGAGTGAAGAGGAGGTTATTAACCTACTACACAATCTCTTACCAGTATTGAGCTACATTCATTCATTAGATATAGTTCATCGAGATATTTCACCAGATAATTTAATTTTACGTCAAAGTGATAATTTGCCAGTTTTAATTGATTTTGGAGGTGTTAAACATTTACCGGCTGATAAAGGTTTCTGGAAGACTAATTTAGTGGGTAATGGCACTCTGTTGGGTAAAAAAGGTTATGCACCAGAAGAACAATTACTCCAAGGCAAAGTTTATAAAAGTAGCGATTTATATTCTTTAGGGGTGACAGCTTTAGTTCTGGTGACAGGGAAAGAAGCTCATTTACTTTATGATAGTTATAATAGTGCCTGGTTTTGGGGTAAGGAAATTAAAGTCAGCCCCAAACTAGAGAAAATTTTTAAGAAAATGTTGGCTTATAGGCCAAGCGATCGCTATCAAACAGCCGATCAAGTTCTTAAAGATTTGCCCCCATCTTCTCAAACACATAAAGTTAATTCTATGCAGCCTTCAGTTAATAGTAAAAATACATATATTACTAAGTTAAAAACAATGGTAGCGGCTCCAGGGAAAACTGCCTACAGGAAAACTCATGTTGCTTTACAAAATATCCCCATGCCACTATGGTTACGACCTTTTGTGGTTACCTTTACCTTAACTATGGGGGTAGTTTTAGTAGGTGCAGGTGTGTTCGCTGTAGGTAATTTCCTGATCAAAAGTGTTACATCCATTGAATTACCTCAAGTAGAAGCTCCCCAACTACCAGAAATTAATAATCCGATCAATAGCCAAAATACCAATCGTCGTCCTGAACAAATTTTTCAGAAATTACAAGATTTAGAAATTTCTCAATCAGTATTTATTAAAACAGTAGATGAAAGATTTTATACCCTCAGACCAGGACTAGGGGGAAGAGCATTAACAGAACAACCACAAGATGCGGTTTTAAGAGAACAATGGAATAGTACAGCCGATGAATTGTTAAAAAACATTGAAAGAGCTAACCTCAGTCAGACAGCAAGGAGGAAAATCGGTAGTTTCAGTCAGCAAGATTCTCTCAGGTGGGATAGACTAGCTAGGACTGGGAGATTAGGTAAATATCGTTCTTTCCAGGAATTAAGGATAGAAACCTATAGAAAATTCGATCCCTTGTTTCCTGGCCAACAACGTGGCAGACTCAACGGACAAACCTATATGCAACTTTGGTATGCGATCGCCTCTGATAAAGTAGACAACAAGTGATGGGGTGATGGGGTGATGGGGTGATGGGGTATGCTGGAAATGACTAAATAATTAATGACTAATAACTAATGACTAATAGCTAATAACTAATGAATAACATCTATTGTTCTCAAGGACATCAAAATCCGCCAGGTACTAAATTTTGTCTTCAGTGTGGTGAAAACATCCTGGAAAAAATGGGATCTAGTGGTATCCTAGCAGGACAAATTTTAAGCGATCGCTATGTTATTGTTCGTCAACTTGGACAAGGTGGTTTTGGTAAAACTTATTTAGCAGAAGATATTAACCGTTTTCGTGAACCTTGTGTTTTAAAAGAATTCTCTCCCCAAGTACAAACTCCCTATGTGGTGCAAAAAGCTGAAGAGTTATTTCAGCGGGAAGCAAGTGTACTGTACAAATTACAACATCACCAAATTCCTCGCTTTCGAGAATTCTTGAAAACTAATATTCAAGGCCAGGAATCTCTATTTTTGGTGCAAGATCATGTAGCCGGAGAAACTTATAATTCTTTATTACAAGCTCGTAGACAGCAGGGTTTAAATTTTACAGAAACTGAAGTCCGTCAATTATTACAACAAATTTTACCAGTATTGGCATATATTCATGCGGAGGGTGTAATTCACAGAGATATTTCTCCTGATAATTTGATGCTACGTAATGTTGATCAATTACCAGTGTTAATTGATTTTGGGGGAGTTAAACAAGTCGCCGCTACCGTTGCTTCTCAATATTACCAATCTGGGGGTAATTCATCACCCACAGGAGGAACACTACTGGGTAAAATTGGCTTTGCACCCCCAGAACAAATGCAAACAGGGATAGTTTCCCCTCACAGTGATTTGTATGCTTTGGCAGTGACAGTGTTGGTTTTACTGACAGGAAAGAACCCCCAAGAATTACTTGATACAACTAACTTAACTTGGCAATGGCGACAAGAAATTAGGCTCAGTCCTGAATTGGGGAGAATTTTAGATAGAATGCTCTCCCCAAAACCTAGCGATCGCTATCAAACAGCCCGTCAAATTTTAGACATTCTCAACCCATCCACCGTTAATAACCCTTCTCCTCCCCAACCCAATGTGAACCCCACCGTGGGTACAGTTGCGGTATCTCCTGTTTCCGCCCCAAAACCAGTCCCAACCCCATCTGTAGCTCCTTCCTCACCCCAAACTACAAGTATTTGGACTACAACAAACGTATTAATTGTCTTATTTTCTTTGTTAGCCAGTGCTGGTTTGTTATGGTGGGGGTTAAATAATCGCCCCACAAATAACATTGGAAGTGATCCAGATATTACATTTACACCCACACCCACAGACACAACACCATCCGAACCCCAAGATAATTTTTCCCCAGCAGAAAGAGAGCGAAAACGAAAATTAAGAGAGCGTCGTCAACAGCTTAGTATAAATAGAAACTTTTATGTCAGCTTAGTCAATCAAATATTTTGGGACAGAAACCCTAGTTTAAAAGGTCAAATCCTCACAGAAGAACCAAAAGATGAGGAATTAAGAGCAGAATGGGATCGAACAGCAGCGGACACCCTGAATAAACTTGCGGCTATCAGCAGTAAATCCCGCAGACAAATGGGAACATATTCATCAGCAGAACGCGATCGCTGGAAAGTGGAAGTTAACCGCAGAAACGTTAGCAGTAGAGCATTGTATGATTTAGGTGATGCTGCCTTCTTCCGTGTATTCCCGGAACACAAAGGTAAGAATTTTATTGAACAACCCATTGGTCAAGTATGGCACGCATATGTGAATGACAAACTCAATGCCATCCTTGCTAATACAGCTTTAACAAAAATAGTCTTTACTTCTGGTACTACAGGTAAAACCGTAAGCGGAACTTTAACACCAGGAAACGGTAAAGTGTTTATTGCTGGACTAGCAAAAGAGCAGAACATGGAAGTTAAATTAGATGCTAGTTCGCAAATTTTACTCTCAGTTTACACTCCCTCTGGGAAAGTCACATTTTTAGAAGATTCAACCCAGCGTAATCTTACCAAAACCTTAACAGAAACCGGGTTTTATGAATTTGTCGTCGTATCCAATGGGACAAAATCCTTAGATTATAGTCTGACTTTAACAGCAGAAAACCCCCCAGAACCAGAACCAGAACCTACACCTACACCTACATCCACACCTACAGTAGAACCAACCCCAGAACCAACCCCAGAACCAACTCCAGAACCAACCCCAGAAACAAATCCTATATAGGGCTTGCTTAAACGTAGGCAGGGTGCAGGGTGCAGGGTGCAGGGAGAGAATTTATCTTGTTCCCTGTCTCCAGACTGGGAATACTTTCATAGAGTCTCCGACTCAACAAAAACAGAAGTCAGAGATTCCCTTATTCCCATACAGAGCATGGGAACGAGAAAAAACACTATTAGGACTTACGCAAAAGTAACGTCACTGCGTCATTACGAGCGATAGCGACGTAATCACAAAAATCCTGGGATTGCTTCCCTACACTGCGTTTCAGTCGCAATGACAAATCTTCGTTGCGTAAGTCCTGACTATAATTGGCTAAACTCCAAAATTGTGAAATACTAAACTAAAATATTGGGTATCTGGAGCGATCGCAAAGTGAGTCAAGGTGAAGGCACAATCAACATAAAAAATTCTGATGATCGGGACTATGAATGGAAATTTTGGCCAATCGTTCCCTTGTATCCTTACGGTAAACGTCGTACCCTCAGAAAAGAAGTCATCAAAGACACTATTTGGATCTTTGATCAGATGCAAGGGGTTTTTTATGTAGTTGTACCCATCCGCATGACTGTAGTCAAATTAAAAAATGGTGGTTTATTAGTTTATGCACCCATCGCACCCACTCCAGAATGTATTCGTTTGATCAATGAATTGGTTGCTGAACATGGTCAAGTTAAGTATATTATTTTGCCCACTGTCTCCGGCATAGAACATAAAGTTTTTGTTGGCCCTTTTGCCCGTAAGTTCCCCACAGCAAAGATATTCGTTGCTCCAGGACAATGGAGTTTCCCCATTAACTTACCCTTGAGTTGGTTAGGTTTACCGAAAAAGCGAACGCAAGTATTACCAACAGATATACATAAAACACCCTTTGCAGAAGAATTTGACTATGCAATTTTGGGGCCTTTAAATTTAGGTTTAGGGAAATTCGCAGAAGTGGCATTTTTCCACAGGCGATCGCAAACTCTCCTAGTTACAGATACCATAGTTTCCATACCCCCAGACCCACCCGCAATAGTACAGTTAGATTCCTATCCCCTGCTTTACCACGCCAAAGAAAAAGCTGATGATATCATTGCAGATACCTTAGAAAATCGTCGCAAAGGATGGCAACGCATCACCCTATTTGCCTTTTACTTTCGTCCCAGTGTAGTGGATGTACCCACATTTAAAGATGTGTGGAGAGACGCACAAAAAGCCCCTGAACGCACCCGAAAAGCATATTTTGGTTTTTTCCCCTTCCAATGGCAACCAGACTGGGAAAGGTCTTATCAGGCTTTAAGAGGAGATGGACGAATATTTGTAGCTCCTGTATTACAAAGTTTAATCTTAAATCGCGCCCCCCAGGAAACAATCAATTGGGCGGATCAAGTGGCACAATGGGAAATAGAATGGATCATCCCCTGTCATTTAGACGCACCCATCAAAGCAAGTTCTCAAGAATTTAGACGAGCATTTTCATTTCTAGAAAACAACCCCCAAAATAGCTATCCATTACCAACAACAGACCTGCAAGTTTTACAAGATATCAATAACAGTTTAAATAAATTGGGAATTGTTCCACCAGAAGGTAAAAAAGTGTAATAACTAGTTGTGCAAAATAAATTTTATGGGAGAGGGAACAGTAATTCGTAATGCTCCTTTCAGGAGAGCTTCGCTTACGTAATTCGTAATTCGTAATGCTCCTTTCAGGAGAGCTTCGCTTACGTAATTCGTAATTCGTAATTCGTAATTCGTAATTCGTAATTACTACCCAATCACCACTCTCCCACTCTCCCCCTCTCCCACTCTCCCACTCTTCCCTTCACCAATCACCAATCACCAAAAACCCTATTTAAGCTTTTTCCAGTTTAGAGGTACTTTGGAAAGGTTGACCTTGCTGTTTAAAATCTGCGGTAAAAGTGGGATAAAGATTAAAACTGACGGTTTTTTCTTCTGAACCTTCAAAATCAGGAAAACGGGGTTTAACTATCCACCAATAACTTTTTTGAGTAGAAGTAATTCCTGGTGCAAGATCACCAAAACTAAAATAAGGTGTCTCAGCCCCAGAGTCTATAATATTACCATTAGCATCACACAAATGAACATCAAATCCCATTGAATCATCATCCAGATCAATATAGACTTTGACATCTCTGAGGAAAATATTTCCTGTATTTTTAACCCTGACATTACCGACTATCCAACCGGTTTTTTGCATCACAACTGTACGAGACCAAAAATCATGATCAATTTGTAAGTCTATTTTTTTGTCAGATATAGAAAAACAATCACTATTCCAGCTACTTCTGTAAGCTGCAACTCCACCATTTAATGTCATAATTTTATTTTCTCTCTTTGTAAAAATAGTAGATAACACATACATTATTGTCTAAAATTTCTCTAAATCTGACCAGTGTGACAAAAATCCATATTTTTGTACATAACTTAAAAAGTTACATCGTTAATATAACCTTACCTGAATCAGTTATCAGTTATCAGTTATCAGTTACCAGTTATCAGTTATCAGTTATCAGTTATCAGTTATCAGTTATCAGTTATCAGTTATCAGTTATCAGTTTTCAGTTTTCAGTTTTCAGTTACCAGTTTTCATTCATCAGCAGCTATAGATAGCTATTTACTGTTAACTGTTTACTGTTAACTGTTTACTGTTAACTGTTTACTGTTCACTGTTTACTGTTCACTGTTTACTGTTCCCTACTGTCAAAATGATTGAATATCTTTTTATTTATAAATTCATAAAACCCCCACAAAAAATACCTTTTTCACCTCTTATCTTCGTGTTCTTTGCGTTCTTCGTGGTTCAATAAAAAAGATTCCCAGCATCATAATATCCAGAATTGAGAAATAAAAATATGTAGGTTATTATGCTATGAAAAACCTGCACCCCAACATGATCAAAATACTACATCTTGCAGATATCCACATTGGTAGTGGTTTTTCCCACGGACGCATCAACTCCGCCACAGGCTTAAATACACGATTAGAAGATTTTGTCAATACCCTATCTTTGTGTATAGATCGCGCCCTCGAAGAACCAGTAGATATGGTGATATTTGGTGGTGATGCTTTTCCTGATGCTACCCCAGCACCCTACGTACAAGAAGCATTTGCTAGTCAGTTTCGCCGCCTTGTAGATGCTGATATACCAACAGTTTTATTAGTTGGAAATCATGATCTACATTCCCAAGGAGTGGGCGGTGCAAGTCTCAATATTTACCGGACTCTTGGCGTTCCTGGTTTTGTGGTTGGTGACACTTTAACTACTCATCATATCCAAACCCGTAATGGTAAAGTTCAAGTAATTACACTTCCCTGGTTAACTCGTTCTGCATTGATGACTCGCAAAGAAACAGCGGGTTTATCTATGGCTGAAGTAAATCAACTTTTAACAGAACGTTTAGAAGTAGTCTTAGAAGGAGAAATTAGGAAACTTGATCCTGATCTACCCACCATACTTTTAGCCCATTTAATGGCAGATAATGCTATGTTGGGGGCAGAACGTTTGTTAGCTGTCGGCAAGGGTTTCACTTTACCTTTATCTTTATTAACACGTCCTTGTTTTAACTATGTGGCATTAGGTCATGTTCACTGTCATCAAAATCTGAATAAATCCAATGATCCACCTGTGATTTATCCTGGTAGTATTGAACGGGTAGATTTTAGCGAAGAGAAGGAAGATAAAGGTTATGTGATGGTAGAGTTGGATCAAGGTGACACAAAATGGGAATTTTGTCCTTTACCAGTTCGTCCTTTTCTTACCATTGAGGTAGATTTATCTAAGAGTGATGATCCTTTGAGTATATTGTTGGGTGCGATCGCCAAACATAATTTAGACGAAACAGTAGTTAGGTTAATCTATAAATTACGTTCTGAACAGTTAGATTTAATTGAAAATTCCGTACTTCATAAAGCTTTAAATACAGCACACAGCTATACAATTCAACCAGAATTAGTTAGTCAGTTAGCTAAACCTCGCATTCCCGAATTAAACGCTAGTAGTAGTATTGATCCGATGGAAGCATTAAAAACATACTTACATAATCGGGATGATTTAAAAGATTTAGCGACACCAATGTTAGAAGCTGCACAAACTCTATTAGAAGAAGATAATCACATCTTACTCAACAATTTTTAGTCAATACAGATGTCTGTAGATAAACAGGAGTTACGCAGAGATTATGGAATAATGAACCACGAAGGACGCGAAGGAAACGAAGATAAGAGAGTTTGAGAGATATTTTGCGTAATTCTCAATAGACACGGATAGGGTTTGCTGAATAAATCTAAAACCTTGCACTTTCAGTAAAAATTCTTTCCTTAACAATTCTTGAAGCTGTTCCCTTTTCCCTAATCTCCACAAATAAATTTTTCAGCAAACCCCAGATAGTTTGTAGCAGTTTTAATGACAATATACGTTGCTAAATCCTGAATTTTAAGTGTATAAAAACAATTACAGTTAATAAATATTTCAGGGTTTACTATGTCAAAATTAATATCTGCAACATTGATAACTACCGCTTTATTATTTATACCTGCAAACAATGCTAACATGACAATAGCTGGTACTTGTGCATCTCAGTGTGGCCCACGTCCTTTAGAATTTAAGCCTGGTCAATATTTGCGTTTAAAAATAGTAAACCACACTCCTAGAGTTGTACAAATGGAAAAATTCCCAGAAATGCGACGGATGTTTTTACATCCGGGTAAAGAATATACTATGGATCAAGCAAATGCAACAGTACCAAATTTTTCCATCATTTTTTGGGATGATACAGGTAGGTCTTTAAAAGCTAATGTCTCTAAACCTAACTTTGGTACTCTACGAGTAGAGATACGTCCTAGCTCTAGCTTCCCTGGCGATCGCTCTATTTATATTCTTGATAGTGGTAAAGTACGAGTATTTTAAAGTGAACTTCAACTAACAGATATATTCCTGATTATACTCGCAAGTCAGGGATATAATTTTGTTTAAGCAATTCTGAAATTTACATAAAAAAACTGAGTTTAAATTATACTTCTGATAAATTTAAAGCAACATTTGTATAACAAGTAAGATATATATATGAGATTAATCATAGCATTTGTTCTCTTCTTTTTTTTACTTGGACAACAGCCTAGCCATGCTTTCTACCCCATTCAGGGGAGTTTTACTAATGATATTTGTGAAGCTTATACAAGTTTTAGAAAACAAAGTGAACCAATTCCACTTTCCCCAGGAAAAGTTTACACAGCTTTGGGTTTAAATAAGGAAAATGGAGATTATATTTCTATCGAAGTTGATGGAAGTAAAAAATGGGTAAATAAAAATTGTGGTCAACTGAATTTCAAGAATGTAGATATTGCTGAAGATCATCACAACATAGATATTACTGAAGAATCAAATAATCTAGCTGTAAAAACATCCAATTGTCCAGCAAAAGGTTGTGCTAAAAAATATGTATTAGCATTATCTTGGCAACCTGCATTTTGTGAAAACCATCCTCACAAAAAAGAATGCAAAACACAATCACAAACTGGTTATGATGCTAGTAATTTTACCTTGCATGGTTTATGGCCTGATCAACTAGCTTATTGTGGTGTTTCTGACAACAATATTAGAAAAAGCAAAAATAGAAATTGGCGAGGTTTACCTGCTGTAGATGTTGATGCAGAAACAGATCAAGAATTAGATCAAGTTATGCCTGGTGTACAATCTTATCTTGATCGTCATGAATGGATTAAACATGGAACTTGTGACGGTAGAAATGCAGACGACTATTATGATATTTCTGTTGATTTACTCAAGGAAGTAAATGCTTCTGATTTGAGGAATTTATTTGCTCAAAATATTGGTAAATCTCTGACTTTATCTGAAGTTAATAAAGCATTTGAACGTAGTTTTGGGAGAGGAAGTTCCAGGAGTTTAAGTCTCAAATGTAAAAATGGTTTAGCTACGGAAATTCGTATTAAAATGAAGCGTCCTTTTCGTGGTGACAAATTAGCAGATTTGTTAATTCCTAGTAGAAGTCGTTCTTGCAAACGGGTTATAGTTGATGCTGTTGGTATCGGTAGGTAAGCTATTGTGCATTTAAAATGCAAAACAGCAAGTCAAAGTTACCAAACTTAGGCAAAATATCTCTTGTAACCCTAATATCTCTATGGTTCAATTATTCCAGAGCTTGTGCGTAAGTCCTAAATCATAGACAGTATTGTAGGGTGTGTGAGAACGGAGTTCGTAACGCACCATGATCAAGAGTTTAGTACATTACGCTATCACTTTAGCGAAGCCATTCCCGAAGTAATTTACACACCCTACGTGTCTTTATTCTCTGTATCTTAATAACTAATGACTAATGATCAAAATATTAAACGTTTACCTATCCAACGTTGGCAAATTGCTCCCGCAAATATAGAATTATCTGCAAAACTAGCGACTATAAATAACATCTCTCCTATTATCAGTCAATTGTTGATTAATAGAGGGATAGAAATTCCAGAAACAGCAGAAAATTTTATTAATCCTGAATCTTTAAATTTACCATCTCCTTTAGAAGATTTTCCTGATTTAGCTATCAGCGTAGAATTATTAGAAACTGCTATTAACAATCAAGAAAAAATTGCCATTTGTGGTGATTATGACGCTGATGGAATGACTAGCACCGCTTTATTATTAAGAAGTCTCCGCATTTTAGGTGCTGATGTTAGTTATGCGATTCCCAGTCGGATGCACGAAGGTTATGGAATTAATAACCGTATTGTCGAAGAATTTAAAAGTGAAGGTATAAGTTTAATTCTCACTGTGGATAATGGTATTGCTGCTTTTGAACCTATCCAAAAAGCAAAAGAATTAGGTTTAAAAGTAATTATCACAGATCATCATGATATTCCCCAAAAATTACCACCTGCTGATGCTATTCTCAATCCCAAATTAATCTCTATATCTTCTCCTTATCGTGGTGTTGCTGGTGTGGGTGTTGCTTACATTTTAGCTGTTTCTTTAGCTCAACAAATAGGAGCATTAAAAGGTTTAGTTCAGCCCATGTTAGCTTTATTTACTTTAGGAACTATTGCCGATTTAGCACCTTTAACTGGTGTTAATCGTCGTTGGGTAAAACGGGGTTTAAAGTTATTACCTAAATCTACTGTACCTGGTGTGCAAGCTTTAATTCAAGTTTCTGGAGTACAAGCAAGTCAAGATGGGCAAAAAGTCAAAAATTTACCACCTTTATCTAAAACCTTAAAACCTGATGATATTGGTTTTCGTTTAGGGCCAAGAATTAATGCAATTGGTAGAATTGGTGATCCACAAACAGTCATTGAATTGTTGACAACTGATGATATGGGAATTGCTTTAGAGCGAGCAATGCAGTGTGAACAAATCAATACTGAACGGCAAAAAATGTGTACAGAAATTGAACAGGAAGCTGTATCATTAGTAGAAGAATTATATCTAGAAAATTTACACAAAGATAGGGTTTTAGTAGTTATTAAAGAAAATTGGCATCATGGTGTCATTGGTATTGTCGCTTCTCGGTTAGTAGAAAGGTATGGTGTTCCAGTTTTTATTGGTACTTTTGAAAATGAAGATATTATTCGTGGATCTGCAAGGGGAATTCCTGAATTTCATGTATTTGCAGCTTTAGAATATTGTGATAGTTTACTTGGTAAATATGGCGGACATAAAGCTGCTGGTGGTTTTTCTTTATCAGTAGATAATTTAGCTAATTTCCGTTTACTTTTATCGGAGTTTGCTAATCAATGTTTAGAAATTAAACACTTGAAACCCCTGTTGAAAATTGATGCTCAAGTTAATTTGAATCAAATTAATCGGGATTTATTTCAACAATTAAATATTCTCCATCCTTGTGGAATTGAAAATCCTGATCCTATATTTTGGACTTCTCATGTTCAGGTAATTCAACAACAAACTGTAGGTAAAACCAAGGATCATCTCAAGGTGGTTTTGACTCAAATTATTAATCATCAAAGATATGAAATTAAGGGTATAGCATGGCGTTGGGGTGATTTTTTCCCACTTCCATCCAGATTAGATGTTGCTTATAAGTTACGAGAAAATAATTACAATGGTAATAATGGTAATAATATTGAAATAGAGTTGGTGGGTGTGAGATTTCCTCAACAACTAGCAGCTTTGTTTACTACTGCAAATATTTCTAAACCTACAAAGTTTGAATATAAACAACGTCAATATCTTTGTGGTATCTATCAGAATGATGTCTCTACAGAATTAAGAATTAAAAATAGTGAAGGTAAAGTTTTGGTAATGCAGCCAGAAAATAAACTAGGTTTGTTAGGTTTTAATCGTGAAGATGCTAAACAGGTAAATTTAACTTCGCCTCAATTTGATAGTATTATTCAAGCTGCACTTCAGGCTTTGTTAGAAAGTAGGTAATAGGTGATAGGTAATAGTAAAAGTTTAATTATTCTGCTACTAATTTTCTTGAGTTAGCAAAAACACTGTATATAAAATATACCAATTTTTAAACTAATTGTAATGAAGTTAGTATTTATCAGAATAAGCTTAACTATTCTACTGTAAGCGGTTATTATTGTTTGACTCTTACGTAACGACGGATTATATTAGCGTTAGCTAACGGTTGAATCCTGACCAAGAATTTTTTACCAATTACCAATTACCAATTACCCATTACCTACCACCTAACTTATAGGTTGCCTTTGCGAAACGCAAGAACAAAAATTACAGCCGGTCCTGCAAGTACAATTAATGCTACAAAGGTTAATTGAAGTACAACATTCCAATCAATACTAGCTAAAGCTTCCATTTTTCCTCCAAACGATATAAAAAAATTCAATAACTCAAGTACAAAGCCCGCCATAGATCATATCTGGATGGAGGCAGAGATTTTTAAGTTACTTAACAAAATTATAGGAAAATACATAGATATGTAAACAGGTGATGGGTAACCAATTCAGAGATTAGAGGTGAAACTCAAGAGGTACAAGACTTACGCAACGAAGATTTGTCATTGCAACCGAAACGTCCGCGAAGCGTAGCGTTAGCCATAGTGTAGGGAAGCAATCCCTGGATTTTTGTGATTACGTCGCTGTCGCTCGTAATGACGCAGTCACCTTACTTTTGCATAAGTCCTAAGATAATAGAAAATAAGTAACAAACGAATTTCTAGCTTCTAACTTCTATGATCAGAGGTGTATTATGGCTACTTGGCAATGTATACAACAATGTGGTGCTTGCTGTTATCTAGATCCTACAGAACGTCCAGATTTGGACAAGTATCTAACAGAGGAGGAATTAGGACTTTATCTGAATATGGTAGATGAAGATGGATGGTGTGTGAATTTTGACCACGAAACGCGAAAATGTACTATTTATGCAGATCGTCCTCGTTTCTGTCGAGTGGCGGTAGAAACTTTCCATGATATGTTCGGTATTGAACCAGAAGAACTCAATGATTTTGCCATTGACTGCTGTCACCAGCACATAGAAAGTATTTATGGCGATCGCAGTGGGGAAAAAATGAGATTTAACGAAGCTGTAGGTTGTTAAAGGCAAATTTAGCTAATTTTTAGCAGGAAAAGTTGCAATTGATAGTAATAATCTGAGAAAATGGGGGATATTTGGAAACTATATAGTGACAGGACAAAAGTCTGTGAAACTTGACTCCTCATCGGTAAACACAACAGAAACAGAAAATCAGCCTGTTGAAAACCAAGCAAACCCAACCCCAGAAAAAAAACAATCATCAGTGTGGGTAGTGTTTGGAACAACTTTTATTACCATTTTTTTAGCGGAAATGGGTGATAAAACTCAATTATCCACCTTGTTAATGAGCGCACAATCCCATGAACCTTGGGTAGTATTTCTAGGTTCAGGAATCGCGCTGATCACAACTAGCTTATTAGGTGTAATGATAGGTGGCTTTCTGGCCAGTAAACTCAGTCCCAAAACAGTAGAAAAATCAGCAGGAATAATCCTACTGTTGATATCTCTGATGCTGGTATGGGAAGTGATCCAAGGTTAATTAACCATGAAATAATTGAACTTAGAGCAAAGTTAGCAAAACTATGGACTGGAATCTTTTAGGACTAAGCTTCATCACCATTTTTCTCTCAGAGTTAGGAGATAAAAGTCAATTAGCAACGATCGCTCTTTCCGGCCAAGGCCAATCTCGTAAAGCCATATTTTTTGGAACATCAAGTGCTTTAGTCTTAGCCAGTTTACTAGGAGCATTAGCTGGAGGAGCAGTTTCTGAATTAATACCAACCAAAATTTTAAAAGCTCTCGCTGCATTAGGATTTGCTATTTTGGCAATTCGTCTTCTCTTTCCTGGTGCTGAACAAGAATCTGAGCAAGAATCTGAGCAAGCTCTCACCGAATGATATGCGCCCTGAAGCAGGATGTAAGTAGATGAGCTTGAAAAATTATCCTTGGGATCAGGCAGTGTGGAGATAGCTAAATTTCCCTTCAGTTAAGTTGTCAGGTATGGGAAAATAAGGAAATAGCCGATGGGTCAATAAACCACCCACAAACTGAAAAACTCAGATTCACAAACGGCTAACCTCAAGATACCCTATCATAATAAAAGTTTTAAAAAGCTAACTACTGATAGCTGATAGCTGATAACTAACTGCTATACAATACTTTTGAAAAGTGAATCTCCTCTAAATTGGGCGTTTAACGATATTCATGAGCATTTCGACTTCTGTACTGAGTGATTTGCTACAGTCACTAACCTACTTGCGGCCTCAGTTATATTTCAAGGCTTCACTAACTGCTCTTTCCCATGCAATGGAAGACCAGGTATTAGCCACAAACTTGGATGAGCCGCTGATTATTGCTAGTTTTCAGCGAGAGCGATTCTATCGTCAAGAAGCTCATCGCTATAAACGCCTTTCTCGTAGGAGTAATCAAATATACGTATTATCCGCACCAGAAACAGAATTTGCCCATAGCTCAGATGACTATGAAAAAGTAGCTTTTGAACCAGATGATGCTCTAAGTCAAGAGTGGCATTTAATAGTAATTGCAGACAATTATGCTACCTGTTTAGTTTGTCGAGAAAGTCTGGGTTCAATCAATCGGAATCGGCAGCTACCAGAAAATACCCCTAGTTTGGATATGGATACAGCGCGAAGATTTGAAGGTATTTGGACTTCAGAAAGAAGCGTCAGCCTCAAAGCCGCAGAATTATTACTAGCCAGAATTCAAACTTATCGCCCAGATTTAACAAAAAAGATTAATCAAGTCCGTCAAAGGTTTGATATAGGTAAAACTAAGAAAAAATCTAAAGCGAAAACACTCAGTGAATATGCTTGCAATATTGATACAGATCCGTTTGTACAGCGGTTAGTAACCTACTTGCAAGCTAGTCAATATAAACTACACAAAGCTTATCGTTCAATTACCGCTCAGGCCAGAAAAGAACGCTTAATCAACTCTATCACCATAGCCATTAGGCGATCGCTTGATCCACAAGCTGTTTTAGAAATAGCCGCTCAAGAATTAGGACAACACCTCGACGCAGATCGTTGTCTCATTTATCGCGCGCAAGCTACTGACAACCAAGCTATCATCGAACATGAGTTTATTAATTCTGGTGTAATATCTGTTCAAGGACAAACCTGGGAACTAGACAAAAACCCATTATTTAAAGAAATTACACAAAATAATGAAGGCGTTTGTATTTCTGACACTCTCACAGATCAACGTATCCAAAATTCAGCTTCCCTTTCCATCATAGTCAAAAAACTTACGATTCATGCTTGGTTAATAGAACCTGTATTTTCCCAAGGAAGATTGATAGGCGTAATTGAACTACATTACTGTAATTCACCATCCACAGCATTACAGCCTGGTGACATAGATTTAGTCAAGGCGATCGCTAATCAAATCAGTGCTGCCTTGATCCAAGCAGAAGCATTTGCCAACTTAGAAGAACTCAACGAACAGCTAGAAGCCCTAGATCGTACTCGTAGAAACCTGATAGCCATTACCGGCCATGAACTACGCACACCCCTATCTACCATTCAAGTTTGTCTAGAAAGTCTGGCCAGTGAACCAGATATGCCCGCAGACTTACGTCAAGTGATGTTAAACACAGCACTATCTGACTCAGAGAGAATGCGACAACTTGTCCAAGATTTCCTTACCCTCTCTAACTTAGAAAGTGGGCGTATAGAATGGCATCCAGAGTCGTTAACTTTGCAAGAATGTGTGGAATTAGCACTCAGTAGAGTCCGTATACACTCATCCAGAGAAGAAATCCCAGAAATTAAAACTCACATTGCAGACACTTTACCTTTAATTAAAGCTGATGGTGACTGGTTAGTAGAAGTAATAGCAAAATTAATTGATAACGCCTGTAAATTTACACCCGCTCAAGGCAAAATAACCATCAAAGCCAACCGAAATGGTAATCAAATGGTAGAAGTAACAGTAGCAGATACTGGCCGGGGAATAGAAACTAATCGCTTAGAAGTAGTATTTGACCGATTTTATCAAGAAGAGGGAGCATTACGAAGGACAGCAGGTGGCACAGGCTTAGGTTTAGCTATTTGTCGGCAGATAGTCAAGGGTTGGAATGGCAAAATTTGGGCAGAGTCTGACGGTAAGGATCAAGGTAGTAAGTTTCATTTTACTATCCCTATTTCTCCAGGTACTTAGGGGTTGCTGAAAAAGTCATGGAGGTTCAGAGGCAGGGTGCAGGGGGCAGGGTGCAGAGTGAGAAGAATTTTCAAGAATAAATCAAGGATGTGTAAATCACTAATTACAAAAAAACCAAGATTATGAAACTACAAACTACTACTCAAGAAATCAAAACAGTTACAGCTTACTATTCTCCAGAAGAGTATTTAGAACTAGAAACAAAATCTGATGATAAAAATGAATACCGAAATGGAGAAATCATACCCATGACTGGAGGAACAACAAATCATAATAAACTAGCTGGTAACTTTTATGTCTGTTTGAACTTGGCACTAAATGATTTAGACTATGAAGTTTATATTGGTGATGTCAAATTGTGGATACCAAAATATCGCCAGTTTACTTACCCAGATGTGATGGTAATTGAAGGTGAACCTATTTATTACGGAAATAACACAACTATAGTTACTAACCCATTATTAATAGCTGAAGTTTTATCTAAATCTACCAAAGATTATGATCAGGGAGATAAATTTCTCTATTATCGTTCTATTCCAGAATTTAAGGAATATATTTTAATTGACCAAACTAAATATTATGTAATGCAGTACGTCAAAAATCATCAAAACCAATGGTTTTTGACAGAGTATGAAACAGGAGAATCTATTTTAAATTTTGCATCTATTAATGTTAAATTACCGTTAAAGCAATTGTATAAAAAGATTAACTTTTTGGAAACAATTGAGTAAAAGGTTTGTTGTACTGCCAAAACATTAGCTTGTGGAAATAACTTGTACAACACGTTCGTAACTCTGGTTGGCATCCTAATACTGAACTCGGAAAAAAGTATGGAGAGGATGCTGCTCAACATGCTGATCAAATTGGGTTTCCACCGGGGGTAAACGTGTGGTGTGATCTAGAAGGAATTTTTCATAAGAACAAAAACAATATTGTCACAACACCTCAAGATGTCATTGACTATTGCAATGCCTGGTATGAATCAGTAAATACTTGGGGATACATTCCTGGGCTTTATGTTGGGGCAAATTCAATTCTGAATGGGGAGCAACTATACAATCTTAATTTTAAACATTATTGGAAATCAGCAAGTAATGTACCTAGCCCAGAACCAAGAGGTTATCAAATGATTCAATCTGAGATCGATATTTTTGTTAACCATATCAATATTGACAAGAATATTACCTATATTGATAACAAACGTGGGCGACCACAATGGTTAATAAATCAGAGATTTTTAGATTCATAATGTGTGAAAACGATTAGTTCAGGGGGCGACAACGGAGCTAGAGAGGTTGCTGAATAACTTGATGTTTGATTTTCAATAAGCGCCATCTCAGGGGGCAATTGTTTTGAGGAGTATATCGCCTGAAATCTTTTAAATAGGGTTTGCTGAATAAACATGAAAACTTTACAAGAAGAGGATTTTAGACGATTTGAAATTTAAAAAGTGCAAGTTTTTAGGTATTAGTCACTCGAAAACCGTGCATTTAAATTGGATTCAAAGGGAAAATTTTTCCTATCCAACTCTTGAAACTGTCACCCTTCGGGTTCGCCACTTGCTTTATGCCGGGGAACCCGTCCACCGCAGTGGCTCACCTGTCACCTGTCACCTGTCACCTGTTACCTGTCTTCACGACAAGACTTTTTCAGCAACCCCTAAATATATTGGTTTCAGCTTGCTTGTCGCCCCCTGTACCCAATAAAAAAAGCCCCAGTAACATAAAATACCAGGGCGTTTTACTGTTGAACTAAAGACAACCAATGTTGAAAGAGAATATTTGCAAAACTTACTAAAAATTACATTGCGTTTGCACCAGTAGCAATCAATCTTCTAAATAATTTTTCTGTCCAACCGGTTTCTTGGAGTACCGCAGCAGTTGAAACTTCCACATAAGCTTGTTCAATAAAAGCTAAATCAATCATACAAATTCTACCCAAAGCTTCCTGTAATTCTTCCGACTTACCATCTGCTCTGAGTTGTTTACCAACTTCGTGAACAACTATCGCCATAGCTGGAACTACGTGCTGTGGTGCAATGCCAATTTTGACATGAACAAGTCCAATATGCCAACGCACACTAGCATATTTTTCACCCCAGCTATCTATCCCTGTAAACATCTCATGAAACCATTCAATAAATGTCTCATGAAGACGGTGCATTCTGCCTTCTTTTTCTTTTAAAATAGCATCCATTTCTTCATCACGTCCTAAATAGGCATAAAAATGATCTGCCATGATGGGAGCAACAGTTTTACCCCAATCTGCATTAGCATTAAGGATTGCTTTATCTTCGGCGGTAAAAGAAATTCTTTGTTCCATTTTGGACATGAAAACACTAGGTTCGATAGTCATAATAATTCCTTAAACAAATGATAGACTTTGTGAAATTAGTGAGCAGTGGGCAGTGATCAGTGATCAGTTATCAGTGATCAGTGATCAGTTATCAGTGATCAGTTATCAGTGATCAGTTATCAGTTATCAGTTATCAAAGGGTTTCAAATTTCTCAACTTACCTTTTGATTGATTACTGTTTTTATATATCCTGTACAAGATAAATTAATTTCCTGTATTGGATGATCAGAGTGAAACAAGTCATTGCCTGATTTTGTGTATCCACTCTTCAACAATGATTTGGGTTTATTGTCTTGATTTATGTTGTTTTTTTTCTCAAAAAACCTACTAAGCTTTTCAAGAAAGATTGACTAACAGGAGTTTTTTCAGACTTCTCTGATTTTTCAGATTTACTGACACTTCTACCAACACTTACAGTCTCTGATAATGGCTCTGATAAAGAAATTGTGCCAGTAGTATTAGACAGAGTATCGTCTAAGTTGAAAGAACTTGGTGTAGCAGCAACCATAAAATACTCTTCTGCTAAACCAACTACTATCAATCGGAAGGCAATTTGTTGTGCAGTTGCGATGGGAATAGATAGTTGATCAGCAATATGCTGTAAAGAAACTTGTCCATTTACAAATTCCCAAACTTGCCATTCTTGGGCATTTAATTGTAGTTTGGGTTGTTTAATCATCAAGCCAGATAAGCCAGAAGTTGGATCAGGAAGTTTTTCTTCTAAAGCACTCCAATCTTTTAAGGCACGTAAACCAATCAAGATTACTTCCGTTGCAGACATACTCAAACCAGTCATTTCCCCTAAAGGTAATGTTGGTGATGGTTCAAATCGGAACTTAGCATCTTTAATTTGGAATAAGGCACAAACTGGGCGTAAAACTTGAGCGTTAAATAAGAGTTTTAGTTGTTCTGGTTGTAATAATCCTTGGGATTTTAAGCATAACCCCAATGGTGAATTAGCGAAACAAGAAGAGATTTGAATAACTCTAGATATAACTCGCTCACTAATCCAACCTCTGTGAGCAATCATTAATGTTAAACCTTGTTGATCTAACCTTTCAGAGGCAGCAACAACACGACCTTGATGTACCCAAATGTAATAAACCTGCTTTCTAAATTTATTACTTTCATTTATAGCAAACTCAATATATAATATACCAGTTTTTCTACCTTGGTCTAAGAATTGTAATAGTTCTGGGAGAGAAAAATCGGCAAAGTTACCTGTGATAGTCATGGCTTCCTCCTATATATAAAAGGATGATTATATTCAACTGTCAAATTAGCAGAATAATTTTCTTTAGAAACTTTTTGTCGGAGACATTTTACTTCAAAACATACGTATTCTATTGGGTTTAATTTTGACAACATCAAAAGAGTGTTTCTAGTCGTCAAACTGTACAACTTTCCATCAGATGTTGGACTAGGGTAATTACTGCTTCTGCCACAGATTCTGTTTCATTGGGATTAACTCTAATCATCGGTGGTCTTGCTTCTTCATCTACATATCCCATTGCTAAGTAAACATCTTCTTCAGACCAAGCACCTGGACAGTCTGTATGAGTAAGACCAAGAATCATCGGAATATCGGCTCTGGCTTGCATAAAGTTGAGAATTTTACGAGCATAACGGAATTCTCTGGCTCTATGGGCAGCGATTAAAACGATATACGCATGAGCTTTACGAATTAAAATGTCCCACATGAAGTCGAAGCGAGATTGACCAGGTGTACCATACAGATGTAATGCCATTTCTGGCCCAAATTGCAAACGACCAAAGTCAAAGGCTACTGTTGTTTTTTGCTTTAAAATAGCAGTTTCATCAGTAGCACGGGCATCTGTATCTACTACCTCAATTTCACTAACAGATCGAATAAAAGTAGATTTTCCTGCTCCTACTGATCCTGTGACAATCAAACGCATAATCTCCATGTTTATTTACTCCCTAAATAAACCACTAATAAGTAATAAATGCTTCATCAATTTGTTTATTAAACTCCTTAATTTAAATAAATTTGACTAAAGTCGCTATAGCACTAAGCTCAAATAAAAAGTCAAATATCCAAAGTTTAGTGATCAGTAGTGCCATCGTCATCGTTGAAATTTTAATCAAGTTCCCTAGCTGTACTTTGTTCATATATGTTAGGGAACTTTTTGATTAAGTCACCTTAGTATTTTTAGTTTAATGTTTAGATTAAAACTAGTTTTAATTCTTTTAAAACATTTTTAATTTCTAACATTAATATACCTTGTTTAGCTTTTGCACTAGCTAAAACTAGGAGTACAGCATCTTCACCACAGCCAGTTAGAATAGCAAAACCTTGGTCACCTTCTACAAATATTCGATCAATTGTGCCTCTGGCTAATTCCATACCTATTCTTTCACCTAACGACAGCATAGATGCTGACATTGCTGATACTCTTTCTTCATCCATTCCCCCTGGTAAACTTGCACCTAGAGGTAAACCATCGGGTGTAACTAAGGCTGCACCTTGAACATCTGATGTAGAGGCAACGAAGTTTTGTAGGATCATTGCCAGTTTTTGTGTGTTAATTGCCATAATAATTTTTTCTCCTAGTGTTTCAATTTTTAGCTATCTGTAGGAATGAAATTCTTTCCCTAAGTAAATTGCTGTTGAATCTGCAATTTTTAATTACATTAGTTACAGACTGTTTATTTCATTGGCGTAAATTTAAATATGTTGTGAGTACCACCTCTTAGTACTAATTCAGTCTGCACTCCTCTGAATTGTCTGTCTAATATTTGTTCCAATACTCCCCAAGCTACACCTAATATGAAAGTGCATTCTTGATTAGAACCTTGGGGTGATCCAGCTGAACCAACGGTTACTGATGTATACACATTAATTTTATCACCGTTGGTAACAATTTTATAAATTATGCACAGTCTAGTTCCTTATTTTCCCAATGCTTGGGATATTTTAGCTTGTGCTTCTTATCAAGATTATGTTCCTTTTCAGCTTAAGTTTTTAGCAGTATTTATGGCATAGTATTGACCTCTTTTTAAATTAAAATTATTAATGTTTTTTTCCATTTTTAATAATTTTGATTGGTTGTTTTTTTGTCCTTTATCATTCAGATATGCAAAACCTTAAATGCAGATTTTCGTATATTCTTATGCTTGGATTGTGATTGTATACCTCATATAATCTTGGTTTCCTTATCTTGATTATGTGAGATCATAATTCTAGTCAACACCGTATAAATACTGAAATTGTTATATCTTATCCTAATTATTGTTTATGCTTATGTATCAAATGCTAATAGTCGCTAAAATCATTGAAAAACTTGTGTAAATTGACTTTCACTTCTTTTCATTAACTAGTTAATCCGTATATTTGGACAAAACAGTAGTCAAAATATTACTATAAATGGTCTATATTTTCTTAAATTAGTACTGATCAGTAATGTTTCTGATTTCACAGAGTAAATCAGGTAAAAGGATAACAATCTTTACAATTAAGTATTTGATCTTGTCATTTAATTCCTGCTTTCAAGGAAAAATCGTTCTTATTGGGACTTAAAGAAAAATCAAGCCCAAATAAAGCTGAAACTAGCTTGATAAGTGGTACATCAGTAAAAGTATTCAAAAGTTACCCACCTAGGACTAAAACGACCAGTTAACTGATGTCAAAAAATCAAAATATAGGCACGAAATACCAGAATAAAATGCTGTATGGAACTAGTTTTATCTCGTATTTGATATCCTTTCAATCCTAAAAACCCTTTAGCTTCTCTATAAAAAACCTCTACCCAAGTTCCTTGAGAATAGGTGTTATCCATTCTGGAGTGACAACAGATGTAGAAACATTGGTAATGAAGTAGTAAATCCACTGTGTTTCACAATCTATTCATTTAAAACAGTATTAAAGATGCCAGTGATACAATTAAAAATATTAAAGTTTGTAAAAACATCATTAATTTCTATAGTGTTTTTAATAACATTGGGTATAATTGGTTGATTCCCATTGATGATCGTTATATTCAATTTGCGGCTTACTCTAGGTAAACAACTATTCTCCCCGACAGTGAATCTAGGAGTTAAGGGGGATATAAACTTGATACTTGTCAGACATACTCTAAAAATTAAAACGTCGGTTATTTATCATATCTATACAGGATTTTGTGCATCAACAAAGGTTATTTTATGTTTGATTCTTCAATAACAAAGGTATGTTATGTTTGATTCTTCAATACCAAACCTTTCTGGGTTATCAACTAGTATTTTTCCCACCGATAATGATGGGTTATACTCTGACGTTATTAACCCTGTTAATGATCTTCAGAATACAGGATCATTATTTCCACTAGAAAATGAATTAGTTCCTCCCCTCACAGATTATTCTCTAGAACAAAAGATTATCTCTGCGGATTATTTAATCAGAGATAAATTTACCGATTTCATCAATCAATCTGATGCTCATGATTTGTTAAGTATTCCCTATGGAGTAGGTGAACAAATAAATTTAGCTGCTTCTTTGCTACAAAATCAAATTAATGCAGGTTTTGAAAATGTAGAAGTTAGTATTATTGATTCGGAAGTTTTGGGTAATGCTAATGGTGCTTATGCAAAATCTTTGAATACTATCTTTTTAGCAGATGAATTTGTTGAAAATAACTCAATTACAACAATTGCTGAAGTTTTAACTGAGGAATTTGGACATTTTATTGATGCTCAAATTAATGAAACAGATAGTCTCGGAGATGAAGGGAGGATTTTTGCCAAGCTAGTATTTAATCAAACTTTTACACTAGAAGAATTAAATAATTTAAAAGCGGAAGATGACTGGGGAGTTATTTCCTACAATCATCAATTTATTAACATTGAAAAATCTGATATTGAAATAATTAATGACATAGGAGAAATTTTAACTATTCAAGAAGATACAACTTTAGTTTTCCAATGGACACTCAGAGAAGCAGAATATGATAATGAAGTAGGAATCATCGTATTTGATAATCCTGAAGGTACAATAGATGGAGTTGCACCGGAAGATACAAGTTATTTCCAACAAGTATTAAATTCAGGAACAACGGAAGTTATTTTTAGGAAAGGGAATAGTGCTGGAAATTGGCAAGAAATAAATTTACAAGCTGGTGATTATATTGGATTTTATTTAATTCAAAATGCTAGTACATCAGAATATTTGAATAATCCTAATTCTATCAATATTTTCTCATCTATTACATCTGCAAATGCAGATAAATTTGATCATGTTATTAGTACGGATTTAGGTGCAGGAATTTATCGTTTGAATTGGGAAGACTTAACCGGAGGCGGAGATCAAGATTTTAATGATGTAGTTTTCAATGTTTTTGAGAAAGGTTTTTATTCTGGATATAGTAATAATCAAATAGTACCATTAACAGTTGAATTTGTATCTCAAGAAGCAGATTATAAAAATGAAATTGGTTTTTATTATGTTGATGATGTAAATGGTAGCATTAATGGGATTTCTCCCAGTGATGATAATTACACTCAAGAAGTATTTAAAGAAGATAATTATCAAGTCATATTTGCAGAAGGTAATTATAGCGGAATTCAAGAATATAACTTAGCAGGTGATCAATATATTGGATGGTATTTGATTTCTAATAATACTAGTGCAAGCTTTTTACAAACTAATCCTAATAATGATCCTAATGGTGAAATTTTAGCTTACTTTTCCTATGCAGAAGCTAACCCAGATAAATTAAATCATCTCATTCATTATTCTAGTAATCAAATGGGTTGGGAAGATAGTTTAGGATTAGGAGATAAAGATTATAATGATTTAGTTTTTAACTTTGATTTTGGTAATCCCAGCAATCTTGATATTGATATTATTAATGTCAGTATTGATGATGTATCATTAACAGAATTAGATGATGAGAATAATCTAGCTGAATTTAAAGTCCGTTTATCTGCACCCCATATTAACCCCGTAACAATTGACTATATCACAGAAGATGATACGGCAATTAGTGGAGAAGATTATCAAGCTGTAACGGGAAGTTTAACTTTCTTACCAGGGGAAATTGAAAAAACTATTTCAGTAGAAGTTTTTGGTGATAATAATGAGGAATTAGATGAAGTTTTCAATCTCAAATTAACTAATGTTATTAATGCAGTAATTGTTGATGGAGAAGCTACCGCTACAATTATTAATGATGATGATAATGATAATGAAAACATTAATCCACCTACCATTAGTGCATCTCTGACTAATGATACAGGAGTAAGTGATAGCGATCGCATTACTGTTGACCCCACTATTAGCGGACAGACAACAAACGCAACCTCTTTGCAAGGTAATCTTAATGGAAATGGTTTTGTTGATGTCAGTGACGCACTCAATCCAGATGGTAGTTTTACTATCTCTTTAGAACAGTATGAGGTATTAATTAATGGTGAGATGCCTTCTGGTGATTATACCCTGGAATTGAAAGCGGGTAATAGCTCTACCCAAGATTCAGAAGTAGTTACAGTAAACTTTACCCTAGACCGAATTTCTCCACCGTTGAGTTTTACCTTAGCTCCTGAAAGTAATACAGGTGTGTTAAGTGACAATATTACTAGTGAATATACAGTTAACTTAGTTGGTCAAACTGACCCAGGTTTAGAAGTTTTTCTAGTAGAAACCCAACAGACAGTTACTGCTGATGAAAATGGTGATTTTACCTTTGCTGAAGTCTCCATGCCTAGTGTGGGTGAAGTACCCTTTACAATGGTAGTTGTAGATGAAGTGGGGAATCAAGAACGAGCGCAAGAGTTTTTGACCAGAGAAGGAATTAACGGCGCACCGGAGATTACCAGCAGTCCAGATTTAATTTTTGACCCTGAAAATCAAACAACTTATACTTACCAAATTGAAGCAACTGATCCTGATGGGGATAAGCTTACCTATACACTGCTGAATGCACCTTTGGGAGCAGATGTTAATGAGGATGGATTATTAAGTTTTAGCCCATTGACAAATTTACAGCCTTCCTATGACTTTACAGTAGAAGTTAGTGATGGTCGTGGTGCTAGGGATGTTCAAAGCTTTACAGTAGAAGTTCCTGATGTGACTGAGAACGAGAACAGTCCACCGACTTTTACCTCCACTCCAATTATTGAAAGTAATATTGGGGAAGAATACAACTATCAACCCACCGTAACAGATCCAGATGGCGATTTATTAACCTTTTCTTTGTTAGAAAATCCATCAGGGTTAACCATTGAAACTGAATCAGGGTTGTTATTGTGGACTCCTACTGACGAGCAGCTAGGGGATAACTTAGTCGCAATTCAAGTCAGTGATGAAGCAGGCTTAACCGATACTCAGTCTTTCACAATTTCGGTTCAGGATCTAACCTCTAATGCAGTACCTATTTTCATTAGTGACCCAGTTACTGATTTTACACTTGCCGTTCCTAATACATCTACAGGAAACGTTAATCCTGAACTAATTTCACTCAACCTGTCAGATGGAGAAATGACTACAGAGTCAATATCTATAACGCTGCCAGATGGCGGAATATCTACTGGAGGGGAAGCTGATATTGTATTTGTGGTAGATGAATCTCTCTCTATGAGTACAGAGCATGAATGGCTCACTGATATGGTGCTAGAATTGGATGCTGCTTTGCAAGACCGTGGTATAACTGACAATCGCTACAGCTTGATTGGCTATACAGACGAAACCCGGGTGCTAAACTTACTAACAACTCAAAACCAAGTTTCAGTTTACAGTCCAGGAAATCAGCTAATAGGCTCTAGCCTAACTAACAATCCGCAATTAGTGTTTGATTTATTAGCAGATGGTACTTATACAGTGGTGATGAGTCCTTCAGGAACAGCAGTACCGCTTGAGTATGATTTGAACGCGGCTTTAATAGATATCCCAGCAGTTGCTTTAACTAACTTCAATATCCCATTTACCGGAACTGTTGCACCTCAATCGGAAGAAACCTTTACTTTTGATGCTCCTGCGGGCGCTCAAATTTTACTTGATGGATTGGGTTCTAGTGCATCTAATGAAATTCGCGCTCGTCTATTAGACCCCAATGGTGATAACATCTTCAGTCTTACCCGTCTTAATGAAGATAGTAGTCCATATCTGCTATCAGAAGCTGGGACTTATTCGTTAATCGTTAACGGGGGTGATAGTGGAGGTGACTTTAGTTTCCAAATGCTGGAATTTAACTCAGTTGCAACTGAGATTTCCCTTGATACTGATATAACTGGCACAATTGCTACAAGTCTGGAAACAAAAGTCTTTCAATTCGATGCTACCCAAGGACAACAAATTTACTTTGATTCAGCAGAGAATCAAGATATTAGAGCAGCTATTTACACACTAGATAACCAACGACTTGGTGGTAGCTTTAGTTTACGAGATTTTAACGCAGTTGTTCCTAATGATGGAACTTACACTTTGATTCTTCGCAGCGATACTGAAAACGCGGTTGATTACAACTTCAAATTAGTAACCCCAGAAATTGAACAAACAACTTTGGCTATCGGGGAAGTAGTCACTGGTAGTCTTAGTGAAGCAGGTGAAAAAGATGTTTACTTAATTGAAGGTACTGCGGGACAACGGATTTTGTTTGATGGTTTAGCTTCAGATTCCTTTAGTATTCGTTTCCGCATCACCAGTCCGACAGGTCAAACCCTAATTAATGGACTGAATCCAAATCGTGATTCTGATATGCTGACGTTACCAGAAACAGGAACTTACAGCATAGTTGTGAATGGTGATGATTTTACTGGAGACTATAGTTTCCGGGTACTGGATGAAGAAAATGCCAATTCTTTAACGTTAAACACTAGTGTTAGCAGTACCATCGAACCAGGTAGAGGTACAGAATTTTACACCGTTGAAGGTAGAGCAGGTCAAGAGCTTTTATTTGATATGGTTACCGTTGATAATAGATCCGGAGGTAACTGGACGCTTTATGGGGCTGCATCAAATGAATTTATTGCTAGAAATTTTAGTCTAGATGATTTTAGTGCAGTATTACCGGCTGATGGAACTTACACTTTGGTTGTAGATGGTGAGAGCAATAACCCAATTAATTACACATTTAACGTCAGCGATATTACTACACCTACCAATATTACCCCAAGTGGCTTTGATACTATTCGCACAGGTACTTTGACTACATCAGACCAAGAAGATATTTTTACTTTCGATGCAAACGCTGGTAGTCGTATTGTATTTGATGGATTAACTTCCGCTTCTTTTAATATCAACGCACAATTAACTGCTCCTGATGGAACTGTACTCTTCTCAAATCAGCGTCTGAACCGTGATTTGGGTCAGTTAACCTTGCCTGAATCTGGAACTTACTCCATCACAGTCACTACTAGGGGAGACTTGGGAGATTACAGTTTCCGAGTCCTTAATCTAGATAATGCAAAAACATTACCTTTAGATAGCGTCTTTAACGGTACTTTAGATGTAGGTCAAGGCATTGATGTATACGAGTTTACGGGTACTAAGGGTCAAAGGTTTTTCTTGGATGGTATTTCTGCAACTGGTTCAGGAAATTGGCAGTTATACAGTCCAGAAAACTTCCTACTAGGTGAAAGTAGTTTAACCCGTGATTTTGGTACAACTTTAACCGCAGATGGTACTTATAAAATTCTGTTTGATGGTGAAAATGAAACTCCCTTTGACTTTAGCGTCCAAGTAACTACTCCTCAAACTCAGGTATCAACATTGACTTTTGGGGAAGTTGTTTCTGGTGTGTTGACAGAACCAGGTGAACAAGACATTTACCACTTTAACGGAGTTATTGGTCAGCAAATCTGGTTTGATGGATTAGAATCTGCTGCTTCTGAACTTGAGGTAGCACTGGTAAGTCCTTCTGGTGAGATGATTTTCGAGCGAGTCAGACTCAATGAAGATAATACTACTCCCTTCACTTTATTTGAGTTTGGTGAATATTCTTTAATTGTCAACAGTGGTAGAGGTAATCCAGGCAGCGTTACTGGTGATTACAGTTTCCAACTTCTAGAAATTACGCCAAATCTTACTTTACCAAATAATATTACTGGCACATTTATTGCTAACGAGTCCCAAGTCTTCCAGTTTGAAGGAATGAGGGGACAACAATTTATTATTAAACCCAACCAAGGATTATTTGGTACTGCTGCTGAAATTTCCGATGCTACTAGCCTCCTAAGCATTCTTCAAGGAGGAACAGAAGATGGTTACTTGGGAATTGATACAGCACTTGAGCTACCTTTCCGTGATGGTGCAGCCGCTAACATTATTTTAGTCACTGATGAAGACCGAGATATTGTTAATTCTGATTTAACATTTGAGAGCATTTTGAATAAATTAGATGCTCAAGATGCTTTACTCAATGCAACTATCAATGCTCTGTTTGTTGATGGAAATAGTAATCCTGCTCTCGGTGTAGACGCTGATGGTGTAGCTTATATTGCAGATGGAACAGGTGATTTTACTACTAGTTCTGGTGGCGTATTTGGGCAATTAGGTAACAATCCTGATAGGACTGACCCTATAAATTCCATTCAGGCAGATTACGTTGATTTAGCATGGGATGGTGCTGGGGCTAGTTGGGATTTAAATCAACTCCGAGCAGGTGGGGATACGGCTGTCTCATTTACGAAAGCATTTGTCAATGTCAAAGCTCAAGAAATTAGCGAACAGTTAGCCGTTGATATTCTTGTCACTAACCCCAATATCACTGTCGAAAATTTAACAGGACCACTTTTCGGTGTTAACCCTAGTGAAACAGCTACCTTCGATACTCAAATTACTGGGGATGGGCTGGCGCGTAGTTTTGAACTCTTCTTTGTAAGACCTGATACTGGGTTTGTTCTGGGTTCGATTCCCGTTGCTATTAATCAGAATTATCTCTACCTTGCTCAAGCAGTAGACCCAGAAGGAGATCCACTAACTTATAATCTCTTCAATGCACCCACTGGAGCTACGATAAATTCCACAACTGGAAGGATTGATTGGACACCTTTAAGTACGGGTATTTACCAATTCGAGGTTGCTGTAGAAGATAATCGTGGTGCTGAAGCTACTCAAGTTTTTGAGGTTGAAGTAGTTGCTGCTGGTGGCGATAATACTGCACCGATAATTACCTCAACTGCACCGGAAGTGGTACGGGTTGGTAGCAATCTTGAATACCAAGTCACGGCGACAGATACGGAAAATGATCCATTAACCTTCTTCCTGACAGAAGCACCAGAAGGGGTAGCAATTGCTGCGGATACGGGTTTACTTTCCTGGACACCAACTGAAGAACAAACGGGATCACAGACCATTACTGTTAAGGTTGTAGATAGTCGCGGTGGTTCAGATACCCAAAGTTTTGTACTTACTGTTAATGAGAACCAAAAACCCATTTTCACTTCTAATCCGTTTCTAGGGGTGAATCCTAATCAGCTTTATGAATATGATGTGGATGCTAGTGACCCGGAAGGAACAGCTATTACCTACAGTTTGGGTAATAGTGCGCCTGATGGGATGACAATTGACCAAGATACTGGTTTAATTCAGTGGACACCAACAGTAGAACAAGAAGGGTATTTCCCTGTAACAGTTTTTGCCGAAGATGCTGAAGGTGAAAGAGCTATACAATCGTTCCTGTTAAATATTGGTAATCCTAGTGGGGGTGGAACTGGAGGTGGTACGGGTAATACCGATGGCGAAACTCCTGTGGTTTCTTTGGGCTTTAACTCTAGCGTGATTGAAATTGGCGAAGACTTGAATCTACAAGTTCGAGCAGTTGATGATGAAGAAATTACCAGTTTAGAACTGTTGGTTGATGGTTCACCAGTTACATTGAATCCTGGTGATATTACTAACGGAGTCATTAATGAAGCAGTAGTTAATTTTAATCAAGCTGGGTTGGTTGAGATTTTGGCAACAGCTAGCGATGCTGATGGAAATGTCGGTACTAAAACTCTGTCAATTCGTGTAATTGACCCCACCGATACTACCGCACCCATTACCGAAATTGACCTCACCCAATTCCAAGAGAACGGCACATTAATTAATACTCCTACGGATATTATTGGTACTATCAACGACGATAATTTAGAGTTTTATCGCTTAGAAATTGCTCCAGTTAACTTGATTGACCTGAATAATCCTGGTGCTGCTAACTCTAATTATCGTGTCTTGGCTGAAGGTAACGCTAACATTGAAAATGGGGTTATTGGACAAGTTGACCCCAGATTTCTTGCCAATGACAACTACTATTTAAGACTTATCACCCGAGACTTTAGTGGTAATGGTTATGCTCAAGGTCTGACGGTTGCGATCGCAGGGGAAATCAAACCAGGACGCTTCACTCAGGAATTTGTTGACCTTTCTGTTCCCCTGACAGGACTACCAATTGAGGTGAATCGAGTTTACGATAGTTTGCAATCAAACCAAATTGGTGATTTTGGTTATGGTTGGAGTTTGGGAGTGCAAGATGCTCGTATTCAAGAATCAGTACCCGTCACTGACCCAAATGGTTTAAGTCTTTTCACCTCAACACCATTTCAAGTAGGAAGCACAGTCACACTGACTAATCCAGAAGGAAGACGAGTTACATTTACTTTCCAACCAGAAATCACTGGAGTTAGCTTACTCGGACCGATTTGGTCTCCCAGATTTGTAGCTGAACCAGGAGTGTTTGACAAGCTCGAAGTTGATGATATTGGTTTAACTGTTAGTTCTGATGGTACTGTAGGACTTTTCTTGATTGGCTTTCCTTACAACCCCTCGGAGTATCGTCTGACAACTAGGGATGGTACAACCTACCAGTATGACCAGTTTGATGGTTTGATTGATATTACTGACCGCAATGGCAACACCCTTACCTACAGCGACTCAGGTATTGTCAGTTCTACTGGAGAATCAATAGAGTTCCGTCGTGATGGAGAAGGACGGATTACTGAAATTATTGACACATTAGGTGAATCAATCAAGTATGATTACGATGCCAATGGTGATTTAGTTTCTGTCACTGACCGGACTAACAATACAACAGAACTGGTTTACGAGCAGCCCCAACTTCCCCATTATTTAACTGAAGTTATAGACCCGCTCGGAAGAAGTGGAATTCGTAGCGAATATAATGAACAGGGTCAGCTTGTTCGCATTATTGACGCTGATGGTAATGCCTTAGATTTGAATTTCGATACCGCAGCTTCATCGCAAACTGTTACAGACCCACTGGGAAATGATACTACTTTTGTGTTTGATGAACGGGGTAATATTGTTCAAGAAGTGGATGCTGAAGGTGGAATTACAATCAACACCTACGATGATGATAATAATCTAACCAGTGTCACCGACACACGTGGCAATACCACTACCTTTACCTATGATGACCGTGGCAATCTTTTAACTGAAACAGATGCCCTTGGTAACATCAATACATTGACTTACAACGACTTGAATCAGGTGTTAACTACTACTGACGCTAAAGGTAACATTACTACCAATCGTTATGATAGTCGCGGTAATTTAATAGAACAGGAAGATGCAGCAGGTAATATTACGAATTATACCTATGATGCTTTGGGCAATCTGGAAACAGTTACAGATGCTAATAACAATCAAACAAATTATAGCTATGACAGTTTCGGTCGTCTAATAGAAGTTGAAGATGCGGTTGGAGCAATTGTCAGATTTACCTATGACGATACTGGCAATATGAATAGTTTTACCACACCATTGGGTAATACTACAGCCTTTGACTATAACGCAGACGGTGAATTAGTCAAGGTAACAGACGCACAAGGAAATATTACTCAGATTGAGTACAATGGTGCTGGGGAACAAAGTGCCGTAATTGATGCTTTAGGTCGTCGTACCGAATTTATTTACAACAATCGCGGCTTACAAACCCAGATTCGCTATGCTGATGGTACAGTTAGTGAAACTGTTTACGATGCCTTAGATAGAGTTGTTAAAGAAATTGACCAAAACGGCAACGCAACGGAGTTTGAATATGATGGAATAGCTCGCTTGATTTCGGTGGTTGATGCGTTAGGTAACAGAACTCAGTATGGTTATGACGCAAGCGGAAACCAGATTACTCAAACTGATGCACTCGGACGTACCACTGAATTTGCATACGATGCACTCAATCGTCTGATGACAACGGAACTACCTCTGGGACAAACTGAAACCTTCACTTACGATACAGTTGATAATCTCACCAGCTTTACCAACTTTACCGGGGAGACAATTACCTACGAATACGACCCGAACAATATGTTAAGTGCGGTACGTTTAGCCGATGCTGCTGATGAAATTTACACCTATACACCAACAGGTGAAATTAGTACAATTACTGATGCTCGCGGTACGACCCAGTACGAATATGATCCACTGGATCAACTAGTCAGACGTACCGATCCTGATGGAGTAATTATTGCTTATACTTATGACCTGGATAGCAATATCAAAACTTTAACTACTCCAACTGGGACTATTAATTATACTTACGATGCACTAGGTTTACTGGAAACAGTTACAGACCGTCAAAACAATGTCACCACCTACAGCTATGACTTGGTTGGTAACTTGATTGAAACTGAGTTTGCTAATGGTATGGTTGAAACTCGTCAGTATGACTTGCTCAATCGCCCAATTCTCATTGAAAATACCAACAGCGAAGGTAACATTATCTCTAGCTACGAATATACATTGGATAATGTTGGCAACCGATTGGTACTGGAAGAAAATACAGGACGCACAATTGAGTATAGCTATGATGACCTTTATCGCTTAACTCAAGCAACCGTTACTGACACAACGAATGGTAACGAAACTACAAATTATGTTTACGATAATGTAGGTAATCGGGTAAGTCATACCAGCACAAACGATGGTACAACCACTTACACCTACGATGAAAATGACCGACTGCTGACTGAAACCAATAACGGAATTGTTACCAACTATAGCTACGATGATGGGGGTAATTTAATTACAACCGCTACAAATGGTGAAATTCAACTTACCTACACCTGGAACAGTAAAGGTGAACTGAGTAAAGCGGTTGTGAATCAAGATGGAACTGAGCAAACAATTGAGTATCAATACAATACCGATGGTATCCGCGTTGCAGCTACTATTGATGGGGAAACTACTAATTTCTTAATTGATACAACCCAACCAGAATTTGCTCAAGTAATTGAAGAATATAGTGCGGGGGGTGCAGATGTTATCTATACCCACGGACTTGATTTAATCAGTCAACAGCGGAATGGAGAGACATCTTTCTATCATACTGATGCTTTAGGAAGTACGCGGATGATTACAGATAATGTTGGTAATATTGCCAATGCTTACATTTATAATCCCTACGGAAGTATCAGTCAGCAAACAGAGATTGTTCAGAACAGTTACAAATATACTGGAGAACAATTTGATCCAGAATTGCAAAGTTATTATTTGAGAGCAAGATATTACAACCCATCTACGGGAAGATTTGTTTCCAGAGATCCATTTGCAGGGTTTACTGAAAGACCATTGAGTCTCAATAAGTACATATATACAGAAGGAAATCCAATTAATGGGATCGATCCTAGTGGAGAAGTAGCTGCTATTGAGTATGCCTTGTTAATTAGTTCTACCGTCTCACTTGCAGCTTGTGTTGATTTATTGGTAGAACTTCCTATTTTAGACGGTGAATTTGCTAACCTTGCTAGTTCAGTAGGTCTGAATGAAACGAATATATCTGTTCCACTTTATCTTGTGGGATTTTTTAGTATAGTCTTTGCGCCAACTATTGCTGCCGCAACCGGTGGTTTAACAACATTGTCGTTAATTTCTGTCATTGTTGGGCTTGGAGATTTGTTCTGTGGGGCTGCTACGGTCGGAAATGATTTGGAGAGTCAGTAGGTTGGGTTGACAAAGGAAACCCAACACAATCAATCATTACCCTTAATATTGTTTTGTTGGGTTGCACTTCGTTTAACCCAACCTACCGTTTATAGTTTTTGTTTTGGAAAACGTGAGCAATAAAATATAACTTCTGGTTAACTTTTGTTGCTTACAGGACTTACGCAACGAAGATTTGTCATTGCGACTAAAACGCAGTGTAGGGAAGCAATCCCAGGATTTTTGCGATTACGTCGCTGTCGCTCGTAATGACGCAGTGATGTGACTTTTGCATAAGTCTTAGCTTATTTTCGTAACAACTCGAAAAATGTTTCTTTATCAATACCAATATCTTGAATCATTCCCATGAGAGTACCTGGTTTAATATCTTTCCCTGAATGAATAGGAACAATAACTCTACAGCCATTACTATTTTTATAGATAGCATGACTACCTTTTTGGCGATCAAAATAAAAGCCTAATGTTTCAATAACTCTAATAAATTCCTTAGCTTTGACTGTAGGATACTGACTCATACTAAAATATTTAATGGCTTAAAAATTAAATCTTCTTTAGGAATAGGTTGATTATCAGCCATTAAACTTTCAAGATATAATTCAATAGCTTCTGTAATATTTTCAATTGTTTCTTCAAACGTGTCACCCTGAGAATGACAACCTTTGAGAACAGGACAAAAAGCGTGATAACCACCATCTAACTCTTTTTCCAGAATCACGGTGTAGTTATAAATTTTTTTGGTTTTGTTGTCCATATAATTTAACTTCTTGACTTTAATTCATTCTATCATGAATCAATCTGCTATCGAGTCATTACGGCAGCCTGTAGGTTGGGTTTTAAACCCAAATTCAACATAATCAATCATTATCTTTAACAATATTTTTTGGGTTACACTTTGTTTAACTCAACCTACTATTATTTTGTCGGAAACCAATCTTCATCTAATAATTGTTCTAGACTATAGGGACATTTTTGAGGAAGAGTATTAAGCTCAGTTTTTGTTTTCGTATATTTAAGACTATTTTCATAAATTAATTCAAATCTACTAACTAAATAATTTTGTAAATTTTTGGTTAAAATGCCCTTGATCTGAAATCTAAATTCAGTAATCTCTGCTTTCCAATGAGCCGCATTATATTCATATTCTTTTGACCAATATTCTAACAACAAAAGATGAATTATGATCTGCCTTAGTAAACTTTCTATTTTGTTTTTTCTCTCTCTACCCAAATCTTCTAATTCCTCAATTAAATTTTCTAAATCTAACTCATTGAATTTTTTTTCCTTTAAAAGTTTAATTGTTGCTTCTATCCAAAGATAATCATCTATTTCATATAATTCTTTTAGGTTAGATTGAGATGGTGTTTTTACCATAACTATTTCCCTGTTTTCTGAGCTAATTATATTATAGGCGACGGCGGGGTTTAAATGAGCGATCGCCAGTCACTAAGAAGACAAAATAAAAAAGCAGATATAAAAAGGATAAATGCGATCTCTTGTAGGATAATGACTCATACGAAAATCTTTAATAGACATCTCCGGAAACTAAATATGCGTGATTTTAAGCTCTTCTAGAGAGGTTGTATGCAACATCTCTACATTCTTTTCTGGAGAGGTCTATTGTTAACAATCCTTAAAAACTAGTTATCTGTTTTAATAGCTGTTCCCGAGTAAAACGAAAACCAGCTATCGTACTGATTAATAAATTTTTGGTCTTCGGGATCACTATCTCTTAAATATAAAGTGTATACATTATCTAGCACTCCATATTTATCTTTATCCCACTCGCAAAGTCCTAAAAACAGGTATTTATTATTGATAAGTAATCCTGTATAATATGGCATCTGTTTATAGGTGAATAACTTTATATTGATTTTATTTCCTGAATGTTGGTTTATAAAGTCTTGTATTGACTCAATTTTACTTTTTGTCTCAGTTTTCCAAAACGGATTGACTTTATCAAATTCACTCCAATCCGGTGATAGCATAATTATTTCAATATCTATGCTTACATCTAATTCCTCAGATATAGCTTTTTTTAAGTATTGACTAAGAAAGAGCCAACCTACGTCCATGCAAGTTCCTAGCCACTTTAAAGAGATTGTCTTCTTGCGTTTTACTTGGTCGTCAATTATTCTTTCCATCTCTATAAACGCTTTAGAGTAATTATTATAAACTTTTGGTTTCGCCCATTGAGGCTGAACCAATTCTGAGTGAATATCAAACAATATTTGCAGTATAACAAATCCAATCCCAAGTATTGCTCCTCGTTGTAAAGCTGTTAATCCAAATACATTAGCTAATACTGCAATTAAAATGCATACAAAAGCTAATGGTTTTTGTATTGCTAAATAGAATCTCTTGATCGCAATTATCAGTTTCAGTTTCATGCTCAGAGTGCCTCTAGCTAGAATACTTACAGTCAAGATTTATGCAGGAGTAGTGTAACTAGTATAACTCTAGCTCATATCCTACATTTCAATAAGTAGTATAACAAAACTACATAAATAAAAAGTTAAGAATCAGCATTAGACCTCTCTGGAAAATAAGTTTTCACCTAGGCTATAATTACAAAGATGATAAAAATGTATTAGCCAGGATAGCAGCTTGAGTGCGATCGCGTAATTCCAAGCGGTTTAAGATATTTGTTACATGATTTTTAACTGTTCCTTCGGAAATATAAAGGGTTTGAGCTATTTCTCTGTTACTAGCACCCGTAGCAATTAATTGTAATACTTCTTTTTCTCTAGGTGTTAATTCAGATAAACCTGGAGGTAAGGAAGATGCTTCATTAGTTGTATTAGAAGTAAATGGATTTAAAAGTTTATCAACTATACCTGGTCCAAGTTGAGAATATCCTTTATCAACAACACGGATAGCAGCGGCTAATTCTTCAGAAGGAGTATCTTTAAGTAAGTAACCCATTGCTCCATTATTCAATGCTGCTTTAACATATTCATCATCATCAAAGGTGGTTAAAACTAAAACTTTGGTGTTGGGGAAGCGACTATTAATTTCTTTAGTTGCAGCAACTCCATCCATAATTGGCATTCTAATATCCATTAGCACCACATTGGGTTGTAATTCTGCCACTAATTCAATAGCAATTTCGCCATTTTCTGCTTCTGCAACTATTTCTAAGTCGCTTTCTAATTCCAATAATGCTCTTAACCCTTGACGGATTAAATTTTGATCATCTACTAATAGAATTGTAATCATGAGGATTTATTACTATAATTTCTAACTTCTGGAAAGTAGTCAATTACTACAATACCTTAGCCATTTTTCCGTAGGTTGGGTTGAACAAAGTGAAACCCAACATAAACTCAACCTATTTCTTGGGTTTTGTGCCTCAACCCAACCTACAAATCAAGATATTTTTTATGTTTAGGAAACTTTTGATAGGGAAAAATTTGATGTATATTTCATGATACTGATAAAAGCTATGGGAATTCTATTTGATTATTGAGCAAAACTTAGTTAGTATACACAGAATTTTTTCTGATTTATTCCCTATTCCCTACCTCCAAAAAAATATGAATTACACCACAGTAAATGGACATAAATCAAATCGGGAAGTATCTATTATATTAATTACCACTGATTAATGACTGATTTAAAGGAATGAAAACTAGAATTTGGCATCCAGCATTCCGAGCAGAATTAATAGTAAATTCTCCACCTAATGCGAGAGTTCGATCACGCATACTTTGTAAACCAAAACCTGTGGTATTTTGTTGTACATTAAAACCTTGACCATTATCTTCAATAGTTAATTTTACACTATTGATGTCACTAATTAGAACTAAGTTAACAATTGAAGCTTGGGCATATTTAGCAATATTTGTAATTGACTCTTGAATAATGCGATAAATGGGTATATTCATTTCTACAGGTAAGGGGTGCTGAATCTGAATCTGACATTTGATAGCAATACCACTGGAACGCTGAAAATTTGCTGCTAAAATTTCCACTGCTTCCCCTAAAGATTTTTCTTGTAAAGGTTGTATTCGCATGGTAGAAACTGACTGACGAACATCTTGGAGTGCTTTGGAAGCTAATTCCTTAGCTGTTACTAAAAATGTCATCGCTCTGGGTATATCAGATTGGGAAAGTTTTAAAGCAGTTTCTAATTGTAAATTTAAAGCAGTTAAAGAATGACCCAAAGAATCATGTATTTCTCTGGCAATTCGATTACGTTCTTCTAGGGTTGCTTGATTTTCGATTTTCAGAGCATATTGACGCAGTTTTTCGTTAGCACGAGTGAGTTTGTCTCGACTTTCTCTTTCAGATAAAACAGCATTCATTAATAATAATACAAACACCAAACCCAAAGCAAACAAAACAGCAAAGACAAAACTAAATAGCCGGAATTTTTCTTGGAATGCTGGTGGTAAACGATAGCGATGGGGAGGTAAACGCTGTCTTAAAGTTAATAGAAATAAGATAAAAGATAACAAAGTTATGGTTAAGCGACCAGGTAATTTAAAAATTAAACAACTACGGGTTACTAAAATCAAATAAAAGAATGGAAATAGTCGTGCAATTTTACCACCAAAATGACCGCCAATCAAAATTAAAAATATTTCTATAGCGGTGTATAAAATTTTTGATAAATTACTTTTTACAGGCAACCTTAAACCCATCATCCCAAACATAATCAAACTAAAGATAGTTAATTCCGGAAAATGTGCATTAGGCATTCTATGTGGTGGAGTAGGTGCAATAACTACTAATGCAGATAGTCCTAGTAATACCCATTCTAAATAAAGTAAAAACCGGAAGGGATGATTATTAAATTGAATAGGATGAGACATAATAAATCAACGATCTGAAACTGTAATTGTATTATCCTATGGATGAATATGATTGAGAACATGACTAAAGTCATGGGTCAAAATGTGACTTTTTCCTCATCCATTTTTTATTGATGATTGTTTATGATGGTGACATCTAAACAGGAAAAACCAGGTAAATTATGAAAATCAAAACATTATCATTAATTGCTGCTGCATTTGCCGTTACTCTAACTGCAACCCCTTTCATAGCACAAGCACAAGATGCTCCTGCTCCCCAACAAGGGAAAGAATATCGTCGTAAAGGTGCTTGGAAAAAGTTAGGATTAACAGAGGAACAAAAGACAAAAATCATGGCAATTCGCCGCGATACTCGGGATAAAATGTTAAATGTTTTAACCCCCACTCAAAAAGAACAATTAAAAGCTGAAATGGAACAACGGAGAAGTCAAGCTTTACAAGGTGAGGGTAGAGGTAGAGGTAAAAGAAAGAAACACCCCTTCGCTAGCTTGAATTTAACAGATGCACAAAAAAATCAAATGCGGGCAATAAAAGATTCAGCAAAACAACAAATGAAAGCTATTTTAACTCCTGCACAACTAGAACAAATTGAACAAATGAGGCAAAATAGAAGATCACGTCGTTAACAAGGTAAAAATAATTCTATTTAGATTTTAAGGTAATTGTTTCAGTAGTCAGTGTTTAGCTATTAAATAAATTTTGACTACTGAATGTTTACCGAAAAATTGTGGTCTAAAGCCTCATATTTTCAGGAGATAAAAAAGAGAACATTCCTGATTATACGCCTCTTACTTCAGCCAGAGGGAACAGTAAACAGTGAACAGTGAACAGTGAACAGTAAACAGTGAATAGTGAACAGTAAACAGTGAATAGTGAATAGCGATAACTTAAAACTGATAACTGGTAACTAATAACTGATAACTGATAACTGATAACTAATAACTGACAACTGAAAACTGATAACTAACTTCTGACTATTGAATCTTTGATATTATTACTCTGGTGTAAAGTTCCAGGTACTTGTACTGCTAAAACAACCATTAAAATTGCCATATAAGAAACCAGCGTTCCCCAGAGAAGATGATTACTCTGAAAATACCAAGCGGCGATCGCTAGAGGTACAAAACCAATAAAGAAAGCTATTAAAACAGCATTTCTTAAAATTACACCTTCCTTTAAACCAATAAAATAACCTTCGAGCATAAAAGCTAATGCCGTAATTATTAATACTGGCAATAACCAAATTGTATAATCAGTGATATGAGAACTAATTTCTTCATGATTAGTCAACAAACCAAAAACTTGTTCAGGAAAAACAACTGACACAAACACAAATGATAGAGCGATCGCCAAGGCGGAAATTATAGATGTAATTAGTAATGGTAACATCTGTGATTGATTGCCTTTACTCTTAAAATTACCAGTCAAAGTTTGTGTTGTTACCCCCACACCTTGCACAGTAAATTGACTAAACAGAGCAATCTGCAATAGTAAACCATTTTCTGACAAAACTATTTTTCCCATCCCTGCACTTAAATTGGTAAAGATAGAATAAACAGAAATTAAAATTAAAAACCTAATCAAAATATTACTTTTTAGGATCACATTATTCTTAATTGCTACCCAATCAAATAATTCGGAAATAGCATCTAAAAATACCTTTCCTTGAATAGTGAAAATAGCTGCAACCAAACCAACTATTAAACCTAAATACTGACTGAAAGCAGTAGCTAAACCTGCACCCATGCTTTCCCAACCCCATTTAACAATCATGAAATAGTCAAGCACGACGTTAGCACCATTAGTAATAATAGACATTAATAAAACCACACCATTCATTTCTCTCCCTAAAAACCAACCAAAAAAAACAAAGTTTAATAAAACCGCCGGCGCACCCCAAATTCTGCCATTAAAATAGTTCATTCCAGAAATTTCAATATCAGGAGAACCACTCAACACAAAAAAACCAAATTTTTGGATTGGATATTGCAACAAAATAATCAATAAACCCAAAGATAAACCTATTAACCCACTGCGTAACCCAACTAATACAACTTCTTTTGGTTGATCAAGTCCTGTTGCTTGGGCTGTTATAGTATTGGTACTAGAACGCAGAAACTTTAAAACTCGGTACAGATAATCAAATAAGATAGTTCCTAAAATCACTCCAGCTAAATGGCGAATATCTGCCAAATGTCCTAAAAAAGCAGTATCTACTAAACCAGCTAACGGAATCATCATGTTAGAAAGCATACTTACACTAGCTAACCGATAAAACCGAGGTAAGAAATTATATGAACTGGGTAATACAAAAGTCATAAAACAGAGGAAAATGAGAGATAAAATTTGAAAATACCTATTAAAATTAAGTTAACCTGAAGTAGCTGCAAATGTCTCAAGAATTTCCTGTTGGTAGTCAAGTCCGTATCGTCGCTTTACCACCTTACATTAAAACCGCTGACCCTATGCCCATGTTACGTCCTCCTGATCTGGTTAGCATTGGGGAAGAAGGTACAGTTACTGACCGTCGTCCTGGAGGATACTGGAGTGTAAGGTTTGCTAGAGGTCATTTCCTCATAGATAGTCAATATATTGAAAGCATAGATAATTCCGTGATATCTAACTCCGAAGCTGAATAATAGTCACCCAGAATGTTAACTTATGTTAAGTAACTTACAATTCTGGTTAACAACAATGATTTCTCGGCGCAATTTTATCACTATCCTACTGGCTAGCTGTTTGTCTTTATTCAGTTGGTTTCACATTACCCCCACAGCAGTAGCTTTGGGTGGTAAACTACCAGCAATTAATCAACCAGCACCAGATTTTACCTTACCCACCAACACAGGAGATGGTAAAATCTCCCTTGATGATTTTCGTGGCCAATGGGTAGTTTTATATTTTTACCCCAAAGACTTCACCTCTGGTTGTACTATTGAAGCAAGACGCTTCCAGCAAGACCTACCCCAGTATCTGCAAAAAAATACTCGAATTATTGGTGTTAGTGCTGATGACATTGATTCCCATGCAGATTTTTGTGATTCAGAAGGGTTAAAATTTCCCCTCTTAGCTGATACTGATGGTTCAGTTAGTAAGGCCTATGGTTCTTGGATTGGTTTTGTATCCATGCGTCATAGTTTTATTATTGATCCACAAGGTATTCTCCGAGATACTTTTGTCAAGGTGAATCCTAATATTCACAGTGCAGAGGTATTAGTAAAATTGGAAGAATTACAGTCAGTAGATTCTTAATTGGGCGTTGCTGAATTAGGGTATGAAATTAAGATTCAGGGAACAGGGAACAGGGAACAGGGAACAGGGAATAGTTATATTAACAAAGAGTTCCAATCATCTAAAATCCAAAATCTCCAATCTAAAATCATACCCAAAATCAGCATTGATATTAAGACATAAATACAAAGGTGCAATTACTCATGAATCATCAGTCTTTTCTTGTTTCTCCAGGAACAAAAATTTCTCTAAAAAATGATTTTGATCCCAGCTTTATAGCTGAGTTTCATGAAAAAGCTGATGCAAGGAAAAAATTAAAAGCAGGGATAAAAGAATTAGCTAGTTATCAAGATATTCTCTATGCTCAAAATACCTATGCTTTATTGCTGATTTTTCAAGCAATGGATGCAGCGGGTAAAGATAGCACAATTAAACACGTGATGTCAGGAATTAATCCCCAAGGATGTCAAGTTTTTAGTTTTAAAGCTCCCAGTGATGAAGAATTAGACCATGATTATCTATGGCGCTCGATGAAGTCTTTACCAGAACGAGGTAGAATTGGAATTTTTAACCGTTCATATTATGAAGAATTATTAGTGGTGAGAGTGCATCGAGGCTTATTAGAAAAACAACAATTACCTTATATTCCCAATGGTGATCAAATCTGGCAACAACGGTTTGAGGAAATTAATAATTTTGAAAAATACTTGACTAATAATGGTATTGTCATCTTAAAATTCTTTCTCAATGTTTCTAAAGCAGAACAGAAAAAACGCTTTTTAGCAAGAATTGAATCCCCAGAAAAAAATTGGAAGTTTTCGTCTAGTGATGTTCGTGAGCGTGGTTTTTGGGATGATTATATGATGGCATATGAAGATGTTTTTAATCATACTAGCACTGAATATGCACCTTGGTATATCATTCCTGCGGATAAAAAATGGTTTACAAGATTGGTGGTTTCAGATATTATCTGTTCTAAATTAAAACAATTAGATTTACAATATCCGCGTCTAAATCCAGAAGATAAACAAAGATTGGCAGAAGCAAAAATAATTTTGGAAAACGAATAAGTCTTATTGGCGTTATTTCAAGTTTCTTGCTTCAGCTAGAGGTACTGATAACTGATAACCGATAACTAAAAACTGATAACTGATAACTGATAACTGATAACTGATCACTAAAAACTGATAACTGATAACTGAAATATATGTTATGCTGCTAATACGCATCAAGTTAACGCACCGCTTTGTTAAAATTTATTGCGGAACTAGATTATCGGCGGTAGCTTATTTTACGATATATAATTTAATTAGTTTTCGGATCACAGTTTTTTGCCCAACAGCCCTAAATTTTTAGTAAAATTACTTGTATTGTTTGTTTATGACGCAACTAAGCAATCAGCTGATTTCTCCGCCAAATGTATACAGATTCATTAATCGTCATCCCTTGATGGTTCAAACTCATAGCTCAGTCATGGAAGCTATTGTCTTAATGAATCAACGGCAAAGTAATTATTTCCAAGCAACAGGCACTTCATCACCAGTATCAGTAAATAGCCAAAACAACCAAGCTGATTATGTCTTAGTTGTAGAGCAACAAAAATTATTAGGTCTATTCACCACCGTAGATGTAGTCAGACTCTTAGCATCAGGTAAAAATTTATCACAAATAACCATGAGGGAAGTAATAGTATCTTACCCCCTTATTATCAAAGAGTTAGAGTTAGATGATATTGACCAAGTATTATCAATTTTAAACCATCACCAAATCAATCACTTACCAGTATTGGATGATCAAGAAAAACTGTTAGGTATCTTGACAAAATCAGCACTTATACAAGAATTAGACCTATTAGGATTCTCCAGTTATCTAAGGTATAGAGAAAAGAATCAAGAAGAAAAAAATACATTTTGGAAATACCAAGATAAACATCTACATGATCGTCAAATCAGTTTTAACAGTGATCAAATTACCGAAATACAGCTGATACAACCAATTCCGGAACAGGAAAAAAATCCTGAACAGCCCTATGTAACCGAAGAAAGAGAACAAATATTCACAAATCGCATCACAGAGTTACTACAGACTAATGAGGTTTTACAAAAAGAGATTCAAGCAAGTAAAGATACAGAAATTGCCTTACGGAAAAGTGAGGCACGTTTGAATGTAGCTTTAGAAACCGCCAATATGGGAATTTGGGAAAAGAAAATAGAGAATAGAAATACGTGTATTTGGTCAGATACTATAGGGCCATTGTATGGACTTCCCAGAGGAGCTTTATGTCCACCAGGAGATGGATTTTTTAAGTTAATCTATCCCGAAGATAAACATATTATTATTGGAGCAATTACCGACTCTATTGAAAGAGGCAAAGAATTTACCATAGAATATCGCGTAATTTGGCCTGACGGTAGCATACATTGGTTAAGCAGTACAGGTAAACTTTTTTATGACCTAGAAGGTAAACCAGCTAACATTATTGGTACAACCACAGATATTTCAGATCGCAAACAGAAAGAAAAAATCCTACATGAGCAAGCAGCTTTATTAAATATTGCTACTGATGCTATTTTTGTAAGGGACTTGAGTACAGAAATTTTGTCCTGGAACCAAGGTGCAGAAAAAATGTATGGCTGGAGTCAAGATGAAGCAGTAGGTAGTCATCTACAAGATATTTTCTACTCTAAAACTTCACCAAAACAAGAAGCCATAGCACTCAGAAATGTAATTAAGTTAGGTAAGTGGAATGGTGAACTAAGGAAACAGACGAAGAGCGGTAAAGAAATCATAGTTGAAAGTCGTTGGACTCTGATGTTTGATCAGGATGGATACCCAACATCTATTCTGATTGTAGACACTGATATTACCAAGAAAAAACAATTAGAGGATCAGTTTTATCGTACCCAGAGATTACAAAGTATTGGTACATTAGCTGGTGGTATCGCCCATGACTTGAACAATATATTATCCCCAATCTTGACTTCAGCCCAATTGATGAAAGGTAAATTTGCTCAAGATTCAGAACGTCATTTACAAATGCTGAATATTATTGAAAATAATGCTAGACGTGGTTCTGCTTTGGTGAAGCAAGTGTTATCTTTTTCGCGGGGAGTCAAAGGAGAAAGAACAACAGTCCAAATTAAACATTTGATTTCAGAAATTCTCAACTTTGCTAAACGCACATTCCCCAAATCTATTGAATTTAGTAGCCAAATTCCTGAACATTTAGCTACAGTATTTGGCGATTCCACCCAATTGTATCAGGTATTAATGAACTTAGTAGTCAATGCCCATGATGCTATGCCCAATGGTGGTAGGTTGAAGGTGACAGCAAAAAATATCTTCATTGATGAAGTGTATAGCCAGATGCACATTGAAGCAAAAGTAGGACATTACACAATGATTAGTGTATGTGATACAGGTGTTGGTATACCTCCAGAAATATTAGATCGAATTTTTGAACGATTTTTTACCACTAAAAAAGTGGATGATGGTACAGGTTTTGGTTTATCAACAGTAGAAGAAATTGTCACTAATCATAATGGTTTTGTTACAGTTGTGAGTGAAGTTGGTAAAGGTAGTACATTTAAAGTATTTTTGCCTTCTTTTGAATCTCCTGAATTACCTAGTTTAGAGGAATCAAAAATTCATCCAGGGAAAGGAGAAGTTGTTTTAATTGTAGATGACGAACCACAAATTATTGATGTCACTAAAATCATTTTAGAAGAAAATAATTACCAAGTTTTAACTGCAAATGATGGCAAGGAAGCGATCGCAATTTATCAAAAATATGGACAGGACATTAATTTAGTTTTAATGGACATGATGATGCCAAAAATGGATGGTGTAACTGCCATTAAAAGTTTAAAGAAAATCAATCCCAATGTTCAGGTGATTGCTTGTAGCGGATTAGGTACAATAGATTCATTACCCAAACCCAAAGCAGCGGAAAAAAATGTACAAGGAGTTTTATTAAAGCCTTATACTGCTAATGAGTTACTACTGAATTTAAATCAGGTAATGATTGGTAATTTGTAATTCGTAGTTCGTAATTCGTAATTCGTAATTCGTAATTCGTAATTCGTAATTCGTAATTCGTAATTCGTAATTCGTAATTCGTAATTCGTAATTTGTAATTCGTAGTTCGTAATTCGTAATTCGTAATTCGTAATTCGTAGTTCGTAATTCGTAATTCGTAATTCGTAATTCGTAATTCGTAATTCGTAATTCGTAATTCGTAATTCGTAATTCGTAATGCCTCTTTCAGAGGAGCTTCGCTTGCGTAATTACTAACTAAATTTAAGATTCCCCCTCTCCCACTCTCCCCCTCTCCCACTCTCCCACTCACTTCTTCCGCAAACCCTATTTAGCCGGATTTGAGATAAAATCAGACGCAATTAATTGTGAACATTAAAACAGGATTTTATGAATTCTCTTCAGATGTCAATTACTATTGGTTGGTTATATCCAAAATTGATGAGTACCTATGGCGATCGCGGTAATGTCATTACTATACAGCGTCGCGCCCAATGGCGGGGTTATGAAGTCACAGTCTTACCCTTAGATCAAAATTCTACCGCTGATGATATCAAATCTGTAGATGTCATCGTTGGTGGAGGCGCACAGGATCGGCAACAAGAAATAGTCATGCGCGACTTACAAGGTACAAAAGCCGAGGCGATGCGGAATAAAATTGAAAACGGTACACCAGGAGTTTTTACCTGTGGTTCTCCCCAACTGCTAGGAAACTATTATGAACCTGGTTTTGGACAAAGAATAGAAGGTTTAGGAATTTTAGATTTGGTGTCTATTCATCCGGGGGAAAATACTCAACGCTGTATCGGTAACTTAGTTATTGAAGTGACAGCTTCCCGTCTCGCGGAGGAATTAACCGCTATGCTCGGTACAAAACCCTACTTAGTCGGCTTTGAAAACCACGGAGGGAGGACTAAATTAGGTACTGTTGAACCTTTGGGAAAAGTTGTTTATGGCTTGGGTAACAACGGTGAAGACGGTACAGAAGGAGCATTTTATCGCAATGCGATCGCCACATATTCTCATGGGCCATTATTACCAAAAAATCCCTTCGTTGCCGACTGGTTAATTCAAACAGCTTTAAGATGTAAATATCAACAAGAAATTACCCTAACTTCTTTAGATGATACTCTCGCAACCCAAGGTAGAGAAGCAATGTTGAAAAAACTGAAAGTCAGTCTACCCAATGTTGTGAGTACAAAAGTTTAACATCAAACAGGACTTCAGTTATCAGTTATCAGTTATCAGTTATCAGTTAGCAGTTAGCAGTTATCAGTTATCAGTTATCAGTTAGCAGTTAGCAGTTATCAGTTAGCAGTTATCAGTTATCACCAATCACCAGTCACCAGTCACCAGTCACCAATCACCAACCCCTAATTATTACCTTGATTTTGTAATAAAGGACGCACTACCAAATAACCAGCACTAAAACCAGTAATTATAATCAACACAATTGTAAACAATAACCACCAACCACTCAAACCCTTAGCTTTTGAATCGGTAGAAACATAATAATCTACCTCTTGCTCCTCGATGTACACAGTCTCTGAAGAAGGGAAATTCATATCCATCACAGTCACAGACATGGGTTGATGTTGACTTTGCGGTGGTGACTGATAGTTGCGTTTGCCAGGTTGAGGTTTTGGTTTCTTGACAGATTTATTAGTTTTATGGTTTGCCTGAAGACTATGGGGTTTAATTTGTGATGGAGGAGATGAATTGATATTGCTAGCTTCCGTATTTACCTCTACATCAGGTTGGTATTTAGGTATATTTTTAATTTTATCTTTAGTTATGCCATGAGCTTGAGAACCAGTTTCAGAAAACTCTAATTGCCTTTGTAATTCTAAACATGACTCGACAACTTGGTTGAATTCTTGGCGCAGGTTTTGATTTTCTTGTGCTAACTTCTGATTTTGTCCCGTCACTACATCTAACCGAGCTTGTACAGCTTTTAACTCTCCCACCAATTCTCTATATACATACATAGGCACAGAAGGCGAATAGCTGGGATTAGGTGGCTTACCGTGAGTATTTGCCGTAGTAGTTCTCATCTGCATTTTGGTATAAAAAATATGTTTTTAGGTTAACAAAATATACTATCTGAGTAAAGCAATCCCGGAGATTAGCATCTAGAATAATACATAAATTACCTAACAGCACACAAACAATTATAAATTTACAGAAGATCAACAAGTCAGGAGAATAAAGAATTAACTTTGAACTCACTCACCCTTCTTTTTTCCCCATACTTGACATTTATTTAGTATCCATGTACTATATAAGAAGTTAAGAGCTTTTCTCAGGATTGATTTTGAGGACATAACAAGATTTACGCAACTAGCACATTAGCACATGAGTAGGGTGCATCAGACATCAAGGATTTATTTATTTACATGATTTACATGATTGATAAACTCTGACGTATCTTCCTACTAAATTGTAATTTTCACAACATATTACATCTTCATCATTCGCCAGTATAAATTCGTTTATTCTGGACATAATTCCTGATAAAAATACCACTGCCAAAATTATGACAAGCCAAAAAACCAAGTTTGCTGTTTATAACCTTGCTGGTAAGGAAAAAGCTTTTTATTTAACTGAAAAAGTCAAGGTAGAAATTAAACCAGATACTATTCCTCAAAAAATGGTAGCTCATAGCATCATTATCATAGATCGTTCTGGTTCAATGTACTATGATCTCGATGAATTGAAAGAGACATTAATCAAACTTTTGACTTTAGATGAATACAGTAATTCAGATTTAGTAGTTACACTAATTTCCTATTCATCAAAAGGTGATGTTAACAGCCATTTTCGGCGTGTTCCTATCCAGGAATTAATGAAACCAGAATCATCTTATATTGCTGAAATTAAATCAATTCATGTTACAGGAGTGACCTGTATTTCTCAATCTTTAAAATTAGCCCAAGAATTAATTCAAGATGGAGAATTAACAGCAATCACTTTACATAGTGACGGCTATGCTAATGATCGTAGTTTTAACTCTGAATCCAAAGCAATGGAGGAAATTTGTCATGAATTGCAAAAAATGGATGTTTTTGTAAATACGATTGCTTATTCTCCCTATTCAGATTTTAAATTCCTAGCTAAAATCGCCAATTCTGTATCTGGTTCTTGTTTACAAGCAGGTAATATTAAAGAGGTATATGATGCCCTTTATAATACAGGCAATGTATTAACAGAAGCCACAGGCGTTGTTATAGAAGAAACCTTGGCTAGTGACTATAGTTATCAAATCTTTTTCTCTCCCACTGCCAAAAAAATTAACGGCAAAAATCAAACTTTAAGAGTTATTGGTTTAAAACCAGAAGACGAAATTTACATCTACAAATATAAACAAATTACCAAAGCAACATATGAGCAATTAACAGAGATTCCCATTGCCCAAAATGATACCTCTGTCTATTTATTTGCCAAAGCCAATTTGGCAGATGGAAATATCAACACTGCCAAATATGCAGTTGCTAGTACATTTAACGCCACCTTAACCGCAAGACACGCCAAAGCCTTAACTAATGAACACATTGCAGATTTTTCCAAAGATTTAGAAATTGCTCTCTATTACCCCCACATTTTGGCAGAACATGAAATTTTAGATCATGTTAAAGTTAACGATAAAATCTCTGTATTGGCATTAATTGATATCTTATCCCAACATCGCCAACATATCATCATTAACCTCAAACATCTGCAAGGAAACTATCAAAGAAAAGGGATCAAAAGGGTAAATGGTACACGAGGAGAAAACGGAGAATTAATCAAACCTTGGTTGGAAATAGATTATCTTGAACCAAGTGATTATGTGCAAATGGGAACTTTTGAGATTAACCGTAATACTGCTACTATTAATATGTTATTACGGCGAAAAGTTCAACTTGTTAACTCAGAAGATAAAACCCCCATTACCGAAGTTGCTGGAGTTTTATTAAATGATTTAATGACCTTTAATAATTACACAATCGTTAGTGATGGAGAAATTAACGTCAAGAATTTAAAGATCAAAATTAGTAGTAAACAAGCCTTTGCAGCATTAGAGGAAGTAGGAGTAATAGATGGGGGAGAATTTGATTTCCAAAAAGAATATACTTTAGAATTAGCCGATTTACCTTTAGTCAGTTTTACTGGCAACTATGGTAATGTAGAAGGTTTGTTTAAACAACTAGCAGAAATTAAGACCTTATCAAGTATTTTAGCTGCTCATTTAAAAGCAGAATCGGATGTATTTATTCCTGCACAAATAGAGGAATTAAAGAAACATTATCTTTCTAAAAGTTTGTATCTCAATTTTCCTACTACTAATGAATATACAGACTTGAAAGTTGCCTTAGCAAATGGTACAGTTGATTCCAGAGTCAGTTACAAAATTGATATTGGGGGAACTGAAATTCTCAACTTGAGTAAATTAGCTTCTGCTAATTCATTTTTAGATAAACGCTATGAAGTCTTGGATGGAGAGACTGGAGAAATTTTCAAAAAACCCACCTTTGCATTAGGGTTAAATGAAAATATTGCTTTTCGTCCTAAAAGTTTATCAGCAAGAAGCAAAGTTACGAAAGCAGATGAGTTAATGAAAGCTGTTTTTGATGATTTTCTCGGTTTAGAAAATACTGGCAAAGTTGCGGAAATTCTCAACTTAGTAGGTGCAGGAAGTTTAGCGATATTATTACAAGCAAAGCATAATGGTACATCTGTGGATAAACAGGAAATTATTAGTGCTATGACAACAGCAAAACAGAAGTTAGAGAGTTATACTGAAAATGTGTATCGAGAGAAAATTTCACCTTTAGTATTTTACATTGGTGCAACAGGTTTATTACCAGATGACATGAATGCTCAAGGAATGACTGCGGATGAATTGAGTAGTAAATATCCTCATTTACAGTTTGCAAAAAGTGAACAGGAAGGAACATTTTTTGTAGTGGGTGAAACTGTAATTAGTGTTTATGCAGAAACCGAATATTACAGTAAAAAACCAGTTCAAGTTTAAATTAAGCAGAAAATAAATAATAGATACACAACTTATTTCAGTTATCAGTTACCAGTTATCAGTTTTCAGTTTTCAGTTATAACTTTCTCAAAACAAATGTATCTAATATAGAACCATTATTTGATTTTTGAAAAAACTGAGTTTATTCTTTTCTGTTCCCTATTCCCTACTCTTAACAGATAACTATTTTAGCAAACCCTATAATATAAAAAAAGCGGACAAAACGCCCGCATAAAATCAAATTTATTTAATAAACCTTAATCATAAAATGCAGATTTCCAACTTGCTAGATCAGCAAAAGAACGATCTCGATAACGTCCATATTTTTCTGGTTTACTCTTAATTTTCACCCCCAAATCTGGCACAATACCAAAATTAGGTGGCATAGGTTGAAAATATTTAGGGGCAGCAGAACTGATAAACTCGAATAATGCGCCCATCATAGTAGTATTGGGTAATATTAAGGGTTCTTTTCCTAAAGCAATTCTAGCCGCATTTGTTCCCGCTAACCAACCACCAGCAGATGCAGCAGTATAACCTTCTGTACCTATTAATTGCCCCGCTGCTAATAAAGTTTGACGCTGTTTAAATTGCAGAGTTGGTAACATTAATTGGGGTGCATTTAAAAAAGTATTGCGGTGCATCACCCCCAGTCTGACAAACTCTGCATTTTCCAAACCGGGTATCATTTTAAACACTCGTTTTTGTTCACCCCAACGCAGATTTGTTTGAAAACCGACCATGTTCCAAAGTTGACCGGCTTTATCTTCCTGTCTTAATTGCACCACTGCATAGTTGCGTTCCCCGGTTCTATGATCAGTTAAACCCACTGGTTTGAGAGGGCCATATCGCATGGTATCTTCCCCTCTTTGCGCCATTTCTTCAATTGGTAAACAAGCTTCAAAAAATTTTGCTGTTTCCCTTTCAAAGTCCTTTAATTCTGTTTGTTCTGCTTGACAAAGAGCTTCCCGAAATTGTAAATACTGCTCTTTATTCATGGGACAATTAAGATAAGCTGCTTCACCTTTATCATAACGAGAAGCCATAAAAGCGATATCTTTATTAATAGAATCACCAACAATTATAGGACTGGCGGCATCAAAAAAGTTGAGATATTCTAAACTTGTAAATCGCTGTAAATCTGCGGATAAATCGGGACTTGTTAACGGCCCAGAAGCTAAAACTACAATACCTTCAGGAATTGCTTGGACTTCACCACGACGAAAATCAATTAAAGGATGATTTGCCAATGTTTGGGTTAAATCTTCACCAAAAACACCCCGATCAACAGCTAAAGCACCACCGGCGGGTACTGCGTGTTCATCGGCTTTAGAAATGATGATTGAACCGAGACGACGGAGTTCTTCATGTAATAAACCAGCCGCGCGATCGCTCGCCATTGCACCAAAGGAATTACTACATACTAATTCAGCTAAATTTTCGCTATGATGGGCAGGACTAAAGCGTTTAGGACGCATTTCATGAAGAATTACAGGAATGCCAGCTTGGGCTATTTGCCATGCTGCTTCTGTTCCTGCTAGTCCACCACCTATTACTTGTATTGGTTCTTGTGTCATAGTTTTTTATAGTATCATTTCATGTGTGTTTGTGAGCATCGCTGCTATTTAGAGATATAGTTATCATATCTGTTTGACTAGGAAAGTGAGCAACAGTATGAAGTATGTTTTTTCATCAATTATCAAGAATAACTCGAAAGTTATAATTAATCACAAGCACTAAAAGTGGCTGTTGAACGTTGTTTAATATCTGCTATTAATTAATAGTTAATTTGTGGCTAGATTTTGCATTCCTGTCAAAATAGAAAGTCGTGTTAGAAAATATGAACCACTAAGACACTAAGAACACGAAGGAAGAAAAGAAGAATTATAGGTAATCTTATACTGGGAAGGGAGTATTTTAGTTTTTCTGAGTCCACTTATTTACGTCATATAGGGATAATATTTGATCATTGCAGGACTTACGCAAAACAACTCTAAAACCCTCCTTCCTCTGTGTTCTCTGTGCCTGGAGTGGTTCGTTCATTCCATAGCTTGTGCGTAAGTTCTATATTGAGAATACACGTAGGGTGTGTCAATCCCTTCGGGAATAGCTTCGCTAAAGTGATAATCTAAAGCACCAAACTCTTGATCATGGTGCGTTACGAACTCAGTTCTCACACACCCTACAATACCTAATTTGATTTAAAACTAAAACATGAGTCATATATGTATGAACACAGAGAAATAGTGAGCAAAGGAAAAAGAGGTTTTGTTATGTTTACAAAAATCCGGGAATTATCATTAATTACCCGGAACTTATATGACTACTAAATTCTGACCAACTATCTTAAACTAGGAGTTCTATTTTTTTGCAACCCCTGCCATTTGGACTGTAATTGCTGATAATTAGGATCACTACCACCATAACGCCAACTTACATAAGCCTGGCAAATTTCCTCAATCACTTCCGCTGTTTCTTGAGAATGTTGATCGTAGGAAACTTGAGCATATTCTAAAGGTGTTTGGGCGGGATGTTTACCGAAACCATTTTGGGCAGTCCACTGTAACATTTGCTGATACAGTCTTTCCATTGGTGGTAACTTTTTCAAGAAGCGACGATTTAACCATTGTTTCCACTGTACCCAACCAAACCAACCAAAGAAGGCAATTGTGGTACTGACAATTAAACCAGTGAAGATACCCAACCAACCTTTAGAGAATAACCCAAAGAACCAGGCGATCGCTCTGAAAAACCAAATAAATAATGTCCCAAATAAACCATTGAGAAAATCGGTGATAGGAGAAGGTAACCAACCTGCTACCCAATTCCAAAATTGACGCAACACACTAAAAGTTTGATCTTCTTCAATAGAAGGAGGAATTAAAGGATGATTAGGAATAGGATCAAAAGCAAACCAACCATAGTTAGGGAAATACACCTCAGTCATCGCGTGAGCATCGGTGTTTTTGACAATATACATCCCTGTGAATGGATTAAATTCCCCTGGCGAAAAACCTGCCACTAGCCGTGCTGGAATATCAATAGAACGCAACATGACTGTTAAGACTGTAGAAAAATGATCTGCATAGCCACCTTGTTGCTTAAACAAAAAAGTTTCTACCAAATCGTCATTCTCATTCAAATATGGTAAACCTAAAGGATCTTCAGGCAGAGAATAATTTTGTTTGAGATACTGGGCTAAGTAAAGAGCTTTTTCATAAGCAGAATCTAAGCTTTTACTATCTTGAGAACGAGAAACTCTTTCTTGGTTATAGTTATCTATAATTTCTTGGGTTTTGGCTTTGACTTTATCTTTCAGTGCTGGAGGAATTTGCAAATAGAAATCTTCAATTTCATCTGGATAATCAGAACCAGCATCACCTAATAAAGTTCGATTCCGATAGGGAACTTCTGAGAGTACAGTATAGGTCATACCGTCAGATAGCGATACAGGCGATCGCAAACCCCCCTCTTGATCAACTGCAATCACCGGTCCGGGAAAATAGATAGCTTTGGGATAAGATAAGGCTGGAATCAAGTTTGGTAAGTCTGCAACCACATTAAAAGTTTGTACTACTTCTCTAGTCAAAGTTTTGATATCTGGCAGATCCAAACTAATTCTAGATGACCAAGAAGGTCTTCTCACAGTAGTTACATCTTCATTGCGAGAAATTTTCCAACCTTTCCCGGTATATTGATCAAAAGCCAAAACCCGCCAAAAACCCTCAGCTTGAGATCTCACCCGCATCACCACCCTGGGTGTCATTTCCCCCCGCAGATTTTGGTTCATCTCACTATTAAAACCATAGTAGAAATTACTATCTACCTCACCCGGTTCACCAATACCCCCCTGTCCATTTCCATTACCATCACCTCTACCTGGACGCACATAACCAGGATTCACAATATTGCGTCCATTAAAATCACCATCAACATTAATCGGCGCACTCACAGGAAAAGAACGTAATTGATAACCAGGAACTCTGGGTAAAATAGCAAAAATTCCCAACCCCAAAGCTATGATCAAAGAAAAATTAACAACTACGACTTTCACATTAGCTGTGGAAATGTTTTTGATTGTAAAATTCTCTTTTCTTAATGGCTTTAAACCCAAACGGGAACGATAATCTAAAACCAAGGTGGGCAAAGCCATGATTAAAAATACTAGCAACACCGGCGCAAATGCCATTGTCTGACTCAGTGTTGCAGCTACCCCCAAAAGTATCAAACCGATAACGATGGAATAACCTAAATCTTTGCGGCGGGGAGTATCAAAACTATGTAGTACCTGAAGCTCGATCAATAATTGAGCTAAATTTAACCGGGTATCATTCCACTCACCTATAAACCGCCCAAAGAAAGCGCCTAGAGCTACTAACATTCCTATAGCAATGCAAAATTTTATGGGAACATTAGCTTTACGGCGACGGTAGTAACTCCAAATTGCACCAACTGTACTCACAGGAACTGCCCAAAAACTAAAGGTAGTATCCGATGCAATATCTGTGGCGACAGTTCCTAAAATTACCAGACCTAGCACTAATACCCGCAAAGAGATCGAATCTTCCGCTTCTGGTGAAGACGGACTCTGTCTATTTGCTTTTTGATTACCACCCACGGGTAAGTGCCAAAACCTTTTCATCCTGGATAGATTGAGCATTGTGAAGTAAGTATAACTATGGTTTAAAAGCTACGGACACAGTGTTTAGGTACGAAAACTTATGATCTTGTCTTTAATTTTAGCTTGACAATCTCCCATACTGAGAAGTCCTGGGTCAATCTCAGCATATGTACCCAACACATAATTGTTGTCCTGCTCATAGTTACTTACTTTGAAACTCCTTTACCTTTTGATAAAAGAATTCTGGGATTGGATTTTGCAAAGAGGAATAAATTTAAAACCCAGGATTTTCATTTGTTATCAGTGTTTATCAATTCAAAAGTTTTAGCAGTTTTGATTTCGATTACACAGTCAGATTGATAGCTAACAACAAAGGTTGTTGTTCTAAACCTGGAAATTCAATTTCTAGGGTGTAGTTATGGCTAGTTGCTGGACAGTTTAATTCTAGGCTGACTTGATCAGCCTCTGCCGATGTAGCATTAGCCTGACTACCATTTCCTTGTAATGTGAGTTTGGCCGCAGTGGGTAGTTCGCTGTGAACACGTAACTTTAAGAAATGACCTAATGATTGGACTTCAACTCTGATAATTAAAGCACCAGCGTTAGTTTGCCACTGTTGTTCAACTACAGGGTTAGTTAAGGAAATTGGTAAAGTTAGATTTTCTAGTAGTTGTTTAGCTGCCATTAATGACAAAGCCATTTGTTGGCGTGGTTGTAAATCTGAGTAATCTTTCTGAAGATTAGGCATTGTTTCTAATGCGTCTACAGAACGATAAGACGTTCTCAGCACTAAACCAGCGACATCATTAATTATTTGGTCATCTTCAGGAAAAAAACTTTCCACTGCCTGGATTAATTTTGGACCCAAGGGTAAGGAAGATGTCAATAATGATTGGCATTTGTCCATTAACTGCTGAAAAATTTTATCTGGTAAAGCCACTGGTAAATTTAGTTTCGATTGTTGTGCCAACCACCCCCAGGCAGGAACTAAAGCAATCGCTGGTTCTTCCACATATTCTGGATACTCTACTAGTTGACTCTCCCACGGGAATAAAGGTGGGTGGTTTTGGATTTCGATTTGTAACCGACGTTTGATGACGGCTTGAAAACGTTCTTGCACAGTAGGAATTTCTCCTAGTTCAAAAGTTTGGGATTTTCCTCTCGATGGGGGATGGCTAATGCTTGGCCCTCTGGCTCAATCTATGATTTGTCTGAATCTATAGTATTGATTAGGAAATAGGTGTTGATTGGATTTCAAAATTTACTATTTCAAAATTTACCCTGTTTCCTAATTTTGACCAGAATTCTCAATCATGTACTGTTTCCCTAGAGAGGGTCTGATACCCCATCAATTTTCTCACACTCTATTCTCAGATACTCCCTAGGTTGACATAATTATTTGCCAAACAACTATTGAGACATCGGTCTAGAAAGAGTTGTGTGTTATTATTCATGGGTGGATACACTAGATCCGGATACAATTGAGTTACGAATTTCCCAGGCTTGCTCTAAGGTCTTAAACCACCTTTTTTGTAGCTGTGCCATTGACAAACCCAAAGTTTTTGCTATATTCTCGTCGGATTCTCCTTTTTGTTTTAAATCCAGTAAAGACTTCTCCTGCTCATCTAATTTTGCTGTATAAAACTGCCATTGCTGAGGAGTTAATCCCAGGTTAGTTGGCAATGATGCTTCTAACCATTCATGTACTAATTCCCAACGATGTAACAGTGAAAAGCGGATGAGATGATATTTAAAACGTTGTTGTAGGTAATCTCGCTGTCTGGGGGTTAATCCCAAAACTGATTCTATTTCCTGTGCCGATAAATCTTGCAGTCGCAGGGCAAAATAATCTGCACAGTCCGATTGTTGACGCTGTTGCAGATACTCCATTAATTCTGTAACCACTACGGTTCTGAGGGTATCTTCTTCTGGTTCGGGAGCAGCTTGCATGGCCATGGCCGCCCGCAATTGTTGTATGGCTGGCTCTTCCCAAGAACCATCAAATTCGCCACTACTACCTTCAGATGCTTTTTCTATATCTACGTTGGTTTCTGGAGGTTGCTGTTGGGAAAATGTTTGCGCCCGCAGGATGATTAGTTGTTGTTGTCTCCCTGGTAAGGGAATACGTCTTTTGCCATAGCGTTCGGTAAATGCCATGTATTCGGATAATTCCAGCAGGGTTTGGGGACGATAAGTAGGTGTTTGTTGGTTTTCTCTCCGAAAGGCATTGAGGGCTTCTAAATAGAAGTTTTGTAGAAAGTCTTCTATCATCGTCAGTCGCCCTTGATAGCTGAGTTGCTTGTTGGGAGGGTTAATATAACGATAGATGATTGCACTCAGGGTACTGTGTAGCTCTACTCTGCCCCGATTAGATCCTAGTTGATAGTACCTAAGACATTGTTGTAAACGATGCTTCGCTAGGGTCATTGCGGCGGCCTCTATTTCCCCGGAAGCTTGAATACGTTTACTTTCATTACAAATTCTCAAAACTTCGCCGGAAATTCGCAGTGCTACTTCACGACAGTTCTTTTCCGCCGCCTTAGTAGACTGCTTTAGCTCTTTGAGTAGAAATTGGAATATAACTTCCACGCCGATAGACTTATCTCCCTGAGTAGTTGCAGTTGCCGCTGAATTCATAATCAGAATTTTAAAAATAACCTAACATACTTAAAAACAACCTGTGAGGCTGTGGCTGTTAGCTTGATAGATGTTACTTATAAGCTACCAGTTATTTATGGTCAGTTGTCAGTTGTCATCTGTCAGCTGTAAGTTTTACCTGTTCACCAGTTTAGTATCTTGGACATTGATCAAGAGCTATTGATTAGCCATGAATAATATAGAAGTACAAATTCAATCTTTGATTGACAACGCACCTGATGATGGGATGACACCAAAACTTGTGGCTACTATTGCCCCTGTTTTGAGGGCGATCGCCATGAAGTTACGACACCACCAGTATTATATTGTCCAAAATTTACAGGAACGTTGGGTTTTAACTACACTGAGTAATAAGGCAAATCCAGATTTGGAAAAACGAGTGGTTTATGCTTTTCCTCGGTTACAAGATGCTTCCTTGTCTTCATCTACAGCAGTTGATTCGCAAACAGTAGCTAAACCTATGCCTGTGGTTGATATTCTGTTCCAACTGGTAGCATTAGAACCAGTAGATAGTATAGTGTTTTTTGAAACACCTGGCACTACGGATAATACCACTGAGATATTACGTACTGATTTGCAAGCAAGGATTGCTAAACAGTTACAACAGCATCTTCCTCCGCAAGTTCCTCCCGATATTGCCTGAAAATACTCTGGTTTGTCGCTCTCAACCTCTGATGGTGAAGCGACAAAAATCAGTAGGTGCGTATTTAAAATAATCTTAATTGCCAAGCAATTAAATATATCTTTGAGAAAACTTTATTTTTTTTGATATATCTTTATGGTTTCTTACAAGTTTTGTAATTATTTAAAGTTTGTGTTACAAATATAATAATATCATACGTAGTCATTTTTAAATAAACTTCCTTAAAGTAAATCCGATGAAACCAATTATTATTGCATCTAATTATATTAACTTAATTGACTGCAATAAAGAACAAACTCATATTCCTGCTTGTATTTATATTAGCTATGCCTTGACTAGTATGTACATAGACTTTTTAAAATATACACAATCAGATGCAGTTATTTATGATAACTTTGAAAATAAACTATTAAAACTAATTAATATCCCATTAATAGAAATTATTAAATGTGGGATTTTTCAAAAAGTTAAATCCACTTTAAATCAATATCTAACTGTTATTAATTCTCACATTATTAACCTTAATAATCAATGTGTAAATTTAATTTACCACCAAAATAATAACTTACAATCAAGTTCATTCACGAGAGGTATAAATCATAACAATAAAATTCTTATGGGGTAGGCATCTTGCCAGCAAATGGTGTACTTGATAAAACCGAAAATTAATGTAACTATTTCAGAACTTGAACCAATTAACGAAAAATACAAAAATAATTTGTCCACTTTTGAAAACATGAAACAAAAATTTATTACCCCTATGCAAATTAACATAAATCTGCAAAAATCCTCAGAAATAATTGTCTTGAATCAGATTAAATATTCATCACTTAAACTTTTTTACAAAACCCTCAACAAAGCACATGATTAGCAATTTTCAAAATTATTCACAACTCTGTCACAAAATATTAATTATCGATAATTGCCTAGCAGATTTTGAACTATACAAAAAATTTTTAAAAAATGATGAGGTTTATAGTTACGAGATTTTATATGCAAAAACAGGAGAGGAAGGTTTAGAAATTTTTATTAATGATAATCCAGATATAGTATTAGTTGATTTTTCCCTACCTGATATAGATGGTTTAGAATTCATCGTAACTATGCGAAAGGTAGAAAAGTCTAAAAAAATACCAATTATCATGTTGGTAGACCAGGGAAATGAGGCGATCGCCCTAGCATTAATGAAGAAAAATATTCAAGATTACTTAATTCAAGGAAAATTAGATTATTATAAATTCATTACAGCAATTTATCGTGTTGTTACTATTGCTAGTAGCCATAATATTAGCACTGGCAGTAAAATTATTAATGTTTTATTAGTAGATAATTCAGATGCAGATTTAGAGATTTTTAGCAGATATCTACAGCAAGATCAAGAATATGTTTTTAATATTCAGATAGCAAATACAGCTACAGAGGCTTTATTGCTCCTCAGAAGTAATAAATTTGATATTCTAATTACTGATTATCTACTTCCAGATATGGATGGAATAGATATGATTAACGCTTATAATAAATCCCCCACGTCAGAAGAAACTTGTATTATCCTCATGACAGGAAATGGTCATGAACAACTGGTAGTACAAGCCATGAAAAATGGTGTATCAGATTATATTATTAAGCAGTATATTACACCAATAAAATTACGTAATTTAGTTAAAGAAAATTTCCATAAGCACCGTTTATCTGATAAATTAAGAACTATCCGACATCAGAAAATATTATTAGCAAGAATTAGTGATAATATTCGCAGTTCCTTAGATTTAGATCAAATAATCAAATCTTCTGTTCAGGAAGTTAACAGATATGTTCAAGGTGATCGAGTTTTAATTTATAAATTAAATGAATTAGGTAATGGCAAAGTTATTGCGGAAGTTGTCAAACCGCCTTTTCAAAAACTTCTAGGTTTAAGTATTACAGATACATTTCTTCAAGATCCTCAAAATCGCCAAGAATATGTAGAAAATTGTTGCAAGCAAATCATTAGCAATATTTATCAAGCTAATTTAGATCCTTGTCATCAAGAATTTCTAGAAAAATTTCAGGTTAAGTCTGTAGCTGCAATTCCCATCATTATTACCAATTCATCTAATCCTCTGTGGGGATTATTAATAGTTCATTTTTGTAATGTATATCATATCTGGCAACAACATGAAATCAGCTTTCTAAGTGATATAGCTGGGCAAATTTCCATAGCTATTCAACAAGGTTTTTTATTTGAAGAATTAAAGAAAGAAAGGGATCGCGCTAATGCAGCTACTCAGGCTAAAAGTATGTTTCTAGCTAATATGAGTCATGAAATTAGAACACCAATGAATGCTATTTTAGGAATGACTGAGATTCTTTCTCTTAGTCATTTAAATCCAGAACAATTTGATTGTGTACAAACAATTCAATCTGGTGCTAAAAATCTCCTCAATTTAATCAATGATATTTTAGACTTATCAAAACTGGAGTCAGGAAATATTCACCTAGAAAAAACAGAATTTATTCTGCAAGATATGATTGCAGATATAATAAAGTTATTTCATATAACCTTAAATAAGAAAAGATTACAAATATATTTAGATATATCTTCAAAAATACCAGTTACCTATTTAGGAGATGCTGATAAGATCAGACAAGTTCTAATTAATCTCATCGGTAATGCCATTAAATTTACTACTCAAGGTAATATTAAAATTATCATTTATGAATATCAGAATAAATCTGAACTAAAAGCTAATGAAATTGAACTATATTTTGGTATTCAGGATACAGGGATGGGTATTTCTGAAGTGGAACAAAAAAAATTATTTAACAGATTTTCTCAAATTGAAACTTCAAAAAATTATAATCTTCAAGGTACAGGTTTAGGCTTATCTATCTGTAAAAAAATAGTAGAATTAATGTCAGGGCAAATAGGTGTTGAAAGTATCCCTGAGCAGGGTTCAAAGTTTTGGTTTACTGTTAAGTTAGAGTATGTAGATAAACCTGTAGATAAATCATCTCTGAAAGCAAATAATAATCACCAGACAAAAAATATTCCCCAATCTATCCTCATTAAAATCGGGAAAATTCTAGTAGCAGAAGATAATCAAGTTAACCAAAAAGTGATTAAAAATCAGTTAAAGAGAATAGGTTATGACTGCGATATTGTAGAAAATGGTCAAGTGGCGATCAACAAACTACAAAAAGAATCTTATAATTTAATCTTAATGGATTGTCAAATGCCAATATTAGACGGATATGATGCTACTAAAATAATTCGTCACCAAGAAGCTAATCAAAATATCATTATTATTGCCTTGAGTGCATCTGCGATGACAGATGATAAACAAAAATGTCTGAACGCAGGGATGAATGATTATTTATCAAAACCATGCAGCATAGATGAATTGCAAACCATGATTATCAAATGGATAGGAAAGAATGAGAGTCTTACAAAATAGACAGAACATAACCAAAGAATTGGTCGGTTCGGACTGGTGGAAGAGGTTCTAATCATTACTGGTGTCTGGTAGAGATTGGAGAGAATTAGTTAGATTTTTGGCAACTGCATCTACCCCAATACTCCTTGAGTACACCAATCTCTAATAAAGCCGACTCAGTACATAATCAGCCATATTAATAAGTGCTTGACGTGATTCTGATGGATCTAATGTCGCAACATGATCGGTCGCCAATTTTGCATGGTGAGCAGCTAACTCTCTGGCCTTTTCTACACCTTTACATTCAGAAATAAACTGCAAAGCTTGCTCTAAGTCTCCTTCTTGGGCAAACTCCCTTTCAATCAGAACTTCTAAATGAGGTTGCTCTTTTAGTGTATACAGAACTGGAGCGGTTAAATTACCACTTTTCAAATCTGATACAGCTGGCTTACCCAAAGTATCTGTAGAACCAGTGAAATCTAAAATGTCATCTACTATCTGGAATGCCAGCCCTAAATGCTTACCATATTTGTACATATTTTCAGCTATTTCTGGGGAAGCATCACTCAATATTCCAGCTGCTTTGGCACTATTAGCAATCAGAGAAGCTGTTTTGTAGTAGCTCTTTTTCAGGTAAGTTTCCGTAGAAAGATTTGTATCAAAGCGATTTAGCCCCTGTTGAATCTCCCCAGCTGCCAAATCCATGATCACTTCTGAAAGCAGTTTAACTACTTCCAAGTTATCTAGATTTGCCAGATACCAGGAAGATTGAGCAAAGAGAAAATCTCCAGCAAGTACGGCAATGCGATTTCCAAATAAACTATGAACCGTAGGCACGCCACGGCGCACATTAGACTCATCCACTACATCATCATGTACCAAGCTGGCTGTGTGGATCATTTCTGTAATTTCTGCCAATCGTCGGTGACGAGGCGTAATATCTTCTTCTAGCATGGTCGCCCGCGATATTAGCAGCACTATGGCGGGTCTAATACGCTTTCCCCCTGCACCGAATAGATGTTCGGCGGCTGCATAGAGGATGGGGTGGCGATTACCAACTAGCTGTGTGAGGTTATCTGCTAGTATTTGCAGGTCTGCTTCCACAGGGGTAAACAGGGAGGTGGCTGGGGTCATGGATGGGCGGACTCTGACTTTAGTTACGAAAGTTTACATATCCTTTACTCATTTTAAGATAAACCATAGCTAGCGCAAAATTTTCATCTGTGATTCTCTACTTAGGGTTTGCTGTTAGCGGAGCTTGGCGTTAGGCGTAAAAGTCTTGTCGTCGAGACAGAGAACTGTTTCAAGGGTTGGATGGGAGTGATTTTTCCTTGCCATCAAACCCAAATGCAAGATTTTCAAGTTCCTAGATCATCAAAGCTTACACTTTTTTAAGGTCAAAATTCCTCAAACCGTTGACCTGTAATGTTTTCGATTTATTAAACTAGTCTTAATTATAAGTATTTTTACAGAAAAAATATTTTTTAATAAAAATAAATAATTAGAGTATTGTATGATCAGTATAATAAAAATATACTTGTACTACATTAACAAGTGTTGTGCTGTGTTTGTTCATGTATCAACTTGGTATTGATGTGTTACCTACAAATTACTTTTTCGAGTATCTCAAAATACCAACACTGTCAAATAACTAAAACTTGGGTGTAAACATAAAAAAAAAATTAAGCATAGTTCATAAATTAGCTGAAAATCTGCTTTTATTGTGCTACGCTAAGATATAGGAATTTTAAATCTTTCAGACATTCACTAACCAAAAAAGTAAACTGCCAGTAGGTAAACTTACTTACATAGGAAGTGAATTTAAAATAACAAGCCGCCTAGACATTCAAAGGAAAAATCCCTGAATTTTGCAGTGCGGTGAACCGGCTTATTAGGTTTGGTGAAGTGCTTTCTCTTATTTGAAAGACTCTACACGTTTTCAGCTAATGTTGAGCATAAGTGTAGCTCTTACTTAATTAGTGTGAGGATAAACAATGCAGGCCAGGTAGACTACTGAGGAGTGCGGTTTTGTATTGCTTTATAGCTATTTAACCGCTGTCGGATGTATGGTCTGCAAAAGGTAAGTTCAATAATAAAATGCTTCACTAGGGAGAATTGTTTCTTTACTAGGTTGTTTCCTATAGCCAATTCTGTAGCTATCAGAGGTATTTTTGATCAGCTATAGTTCTGTTATTTGCGTTTGTTATTTGTTAGTTGTTTGAAAGCGAAGTAGGTGGAAAGATGATTTATGGGGATATGTCTATGATGATATTTATTTTAGCCGCTGGATATTTATTTGCCGTTTACGTATTACTAGCACTAGCAAAACGAACAGGTAAACATGGTGTAATCAAACACGGGAATATTCTAATTAACCAGCAGCATCAAGAGGAAAGAGAACTCAGAAACAGTGTGACAGAAGTAGCAAATAGTCAGTGAAATTTTAGATTTTAGATTTTGGATTCAACCTCAATATAAACCCATTATTGGGCATTTGGGACGATCTAAAATCATAAATCTAAAATTCATAAATATTTACGTGCAGGGTAAACACTTAAAATACTGTAGCATCGCTCATATAAACCTGTTCTACCAGTGGGGTATAACCTAACCACTGTAACCCAGACTGGGTAAAAGTCTGAGGCGAACCGCTGACAGCAAAGCGAGTAGGCATTGGTAGGTGGTTACTTTTGAGATTTAATAGGTCTAATTCTTGGTGACAAGCAGACACCACATGAATAGCAGGGTCTACTATATTAACATGAGAAGGTAACAAAGATCGCAAAACAGGTGCTAAAAGTGGATAGTGAGTACATCCATAAATTAAAGTATCAATTTTCTGTTCCAATAAAGGTTCAAGATAAGCCCTAGCAACCTCTGTAGTGTAAGGATCGTAAATACGGTTCTGTTCTATCAGAGGTACAAATTCTGGGCAACTCACCTGCCAGACTTCTATGTCAGATTTAATTTCCATCATAGCTTGACGATAGGCATTACTTTTAGCTGTTGCTGGCGTAGCAATAACACCGATCCGCTTACCTTGCTGTACTGCGGCCTTCGCTCCTGGGAGAATAACTCCCAAAATAGGAAATTCAAATTCTCTACGTACAATTTCCAAGGCTAAAGCCGAACTAGTATTACACGCCATTACTACCATTTTCACTGATTGTTGTAACATCCAGTTCAGTATTTCCCTCACATATTGTAAAATCTCATCTTGTGAGCGGATACCATAGGGAAGATGAGCAGTATCTCCAAAATAAATAATGGACTCGTTAGGAAGTTGCTTATAGAGTTGTCGCAATACCGTTAGTCCGCCTACACCGCTATCAAAAACTCCAATAGGAGCGCTTTGAGCGTCTGGATGTGAGAAAGCCGTAAAATTAGCTTGAAAATCAGAAGATGAATACACAGGCAAATATTGATAAAGATTTTGCTATTTAAAATACAGAATTTAGCAGACAATCCCGGAATTGACTAGCGGATCAAAAGTTTGACAATTAGTGATTGGTGATTGGTGATTGGTGACTGGTGATTGGTGATTGGTGATTGGTGAGGTAAATATAATTACGTAAGCGTAGCTCTCCCGATAGCGTAGCGTGGCGTTAGCTATAGGGAGTATTACGTAAGCGTAGGTCTCCTGAATTACGAATTACGAATTACGAATTACGAATTACGAATTACGAATTACGAATTACGAACTACTTTTTATAGCACTTCTTATCTATTTCTCAAGTATTGAAGGATACCTTGGGCTATTGCGTCAGCCATTTGATTTCTATATGATGAACGTTTTAACTTGGCTATATCTTCTCTACCAGTGAGAAAACCAGTCTCTACTAAAATTGAAGGCATAGAACTCTTTCTAAGAACGTAGAATCTAGCTTTACGTACTTTTCTGTCTCTTACATTTACTCTTTGAAGAATTTTACGATGAACTGTACGTGCTAGACGTAAACCAGTGTTGTAATAATAGGTTTCCAAACCGCTAACTTCAGGACGGTTCAGACCTGCTGAGTTAGCATGAATACTCACAAATAAATCAGCATTAGCTCGTTCTGCCATTTTAACCCGTCCGGGTAAGCTAACAAAATAGTCAGAGTCTCTAGTTAGAACAGCTTGGACTCCATTTTGTTGCAAAACTTCTGCTACTCTGAGGCTAATGGGTAGAATGATATCCTTTTCTCGCACTTTACTAATTCCTATTGCACCTGGATCTTTACCTCCATGTCCTGGATCAATAATTACCACCAATCTACCCTTGGGAAGAGGACTACGAGTGGTGACAGGAGTGCGGGGGCGGGGTGTAGGAATGGGAATACTTGAAGGTAATTGTCCTCTGTTTGAAGATAGTGGAGGTAACGCAATTGGCGGTCTTGCTGAACGATATCGCTGTATTTCTAAAGCTATTAGCTGGTTACTAATTTGGTTTATTTCTCCAATTCTGACTCCTGTAGCTGGTTGGACAAAAATAACTACAGAATTGGGGGATTGAGATTGTAAACGTACCCGCAGTATAGGACTAGCTGCATTAAAAGATGGCCCTGTTACTTTGGTTGCAAGTTTAGCATTAGGAACAACAATACGATAAAGCCCTGTGGTTCTATCCCAACCACCTGTAGCAGAGAGAGTTTGATTAGCTCTAATTAATAGTTGTTTGCCATTACCTGCTATTTCTACAGCCTCAATTGTAGCAGGAGCGTTGTTCACAATTGGTTGAGAAGGAGAAGGGACAGGCCTTGGTGAATTATTGCTGCTAGGTAAGCGTACTACTCCCTTACTCGGTAATAGAACTAGGCCCCCAATACTACTAGAGCGAACATTCCAATCAGGACTATTTTTATTTACCCTCAATGTCAAACGTACTCTGTTAGGTTGAGTTCGCAGTTGAGTGAATTCTATACGATTAACACCATGTTTATTGACAGGTAGATTTTTCTGCATTAATTGCTGTGAAAGAATAGCATCAGCAACATCTACAAAGATAGTAGTACCATCTTGACTACGATTAACTTTGACATCAGGTTTACCACCACTGGTACGCAGAAAAAACCCATCTCCAGTTGTTTGTAATTTTTGAATTTGTGTTACACCAGCAGGAATTTTAACAGAGTCGGAAAACTCAGGTTTAGGCTGGGAATCTATTGTCGCTAAATTATAATTGTTGTTAGTGTTATTACGGTTATTTCTGTTATTATTATTTATGGTAGTGTTGTTATTACTGATTCTTTCCCGCTGTACTTTTGGTATTTTCACAGTCCAGAGCCTAGGACTTTTTGGTACAAATTTAACTTGAGTAGGGTCAAGGGTATAACCCTGATTCAGTTCTACAACAATTCTGGTCGTATCTTGGTTAAATTGACCAACCCGGATTTCACGAATACCTCCACCAACAGCTTGACTGGATCGCGATCGCCCAAGTCTGGTGTTAGGTAAATCAATTACTAATCTTGTAGGGTTGAAAATAAGTTGTGCTTGTGGTTGTACAGCACCTGAAGTCCTAAATTCCAACTGGTTTTGACTTCTGTCAAATCGCCAAGATTGAAAATCGGCGGCTAATGCAGGGGAAGATAGTAAGAGGGCTGTTGTAAAAGTAGTAGGTAGTAGATATTGTAGTTTCAAAGTTATTTCTCCTGAGATGAATTTATAAAACTGATGGGTATCTCGATTTCAAAGTTTTGACAGGTCTGTACTATGGCTTTAGTTATAATAATTTCCATTTCTAGATTTTAGTTTTTCTGTTAATCTTTGTCACTCTCATGTTATTATTATGGTTTAAGAGTTATTATTAAAATTTGACTTTACTATTAATTATTGAGTAGTCAGTTACTTTTTGATTTATTTCCCCGTTGTTAATCCTCCATTATTTGGAATTTTTAGATTTTAGATGTTTTTGGCAGTCATAGCATCTGGAAAGCTTATGAAATTTGCATCTGTGGTCATAAGTTATTTTTCATCTCATCCAGATGTAGCGAAACTTAAGAAGAAATTTTCTAGATCCATATATGTTTGAATTGCTTTTGTTTTTGTGCATTTTTAATCCACTACAGCTTACCCACTACTATCAGTGACAGTGTTCGATTTAGTGGATGCAATTCCCTAATTAATTTAAGAATATTGATACATTGATTGGTGTATGAGGACATTTTCCGTAGAAAAATAGTTCCCTGTCATCACGAAAAAAATTAGATTACCTCTAAACACCTTGAGAAATTACCTATCAGCGGTGACGGTAAATGCAAAAGATAAGTTTCCACTGTTATCAGTTATCAGTTATCAGTTATCAGTTATCAGTTATCAGTTATCAGTTATCAGTTATCAGTTATCAGTTGTCAGTTATCAGTTATCAGTTGTCAGTTATCAGTTATCAGTTATCAGTTATCAGTTATCAGTTATCAGTTATCGCTATTCACTGTTTACTGTTCACTGTTCACTGTTCACTGTTCACTGTTCACTGTTCACTGTTCACTGTTTACTGTTTACTGTTTACTGTTTACTGTTTACTGTTTACCAGTCACCAAACAAGATTAAGCAAAACATACTTGCCCATAATAATATATGGACAAGTACAACTGGGAACGAAATTAATAAATCCTATTGATTAACTCTCTCCTGAGCTTTGGATGTTTTTGTCTGCTGTACCTACAGCAAATGAGGAATCAGCTGGTTCTGCTGTTTGTGATTGAGGGAAAACAAATCTCAATAAGGGAGGAGCTAAGAAGGTAGTGATAATTACCATCATAATAATTGCTGCCCCCAGTGGTTTGGAAAGAGCGCCACTAGCAGCACCAACACCGGCAAACACTAAACCTACTTCACCCCTGGGAATCATACCCACACCAATTGCTAAACGGTTAATACCAGGTTGGCCAAATACGGCTAAACCTGTAATTAACTTACCAATAATGGCTATTACTATCAGGAAGATTGCCATGATTAAACCTTCTCGATTACTAGGAATTGAGGGGTTTAGAACACTTAAATCTGTTTTTGCACCAACTGCTACAAAGAAAATAGGCACTAGCAAATCCGCAATGGGAAGAACTTGGCGTTGCAATTCTTTCCGTTTGTCAGTTTCTTCTAAAACTAAACCTGCTGCAAAAGCGCCAAGAATGGCTTCTAGGTTGATAATATCAGCTAAGTAAGCCATCATAAAGGCAAAGACGAAAGCGGGTATCACTAATCCACCACGTGTTTTGAGTAAATCAGCGATCGCCACAAAACCTTTATTAAAAACATTACCTAAAATAATCGCACCGATCAGAAAAGCAGTGGCACTTATAATTAAATAGATAACGTTACTAACATCAACTGCACCATCTTTAGCCAAACTAGCCACTACAGCTAAAACGATGATTCCCAATACGTCATCTATGACTGCTGCACCGAGAATAATCTGTCCTTCTTTGGAATTTAAACATTTGAGTTCTGATAGAACTTTGGAAGTAATACCAATACTAGTAGCAGTTAAAGCTGCACCAGCAAAAATAGCAGGTACTGCACTGATACCAAATAAAGTCATCAAACCAACTGTTCCTGCTGCAAATGGAGCTACTACCCCAACTATAGCGACGAGTACAGCTTGAATCCCAACTTCCATCAATTCTTTCAGATTTGACTCCAAACCAATCTCAAATAGCAGGATAATCACACCCAATTCTGCTAACACAGACACAACTTCTGATTGGGCTGCAAATACCTGTGGTGTAGCTTCTGGAGTTAAACCAGCAGTCATTTGCAGAAAAGTCATGATTAATGAATTGGAACTGTCTGTACCGCCTTCTGGGAATACTAATAAGTGAAGTACAGAAGTACCGACTACCACACCCCCTACTAATTCTCCTAACACTGGGGGTAAGCCTACCTTATTCGATAATTCTCCACCAATTTTGCTGGCGAAGTAAATTACTACTAAGCTAAGTAACACTGCGGCTACTACCATTGAACTGTCTGCGGATTCTGCCGATTCAGTGGCACTCGCCAACAAGGGTACATTAAAATAGATTGCGCTCAAAAACTGCATTGGTTCTGTGAATATCCTTCTATATTATTTGTACTCTTTTATCGCAACTATTTCATAGCTTTTTATATATTGGTAGTTCTAACAGGAAAGATAAGTTATTCAATATACTCATAATCCCAACGTGATATATGTCCTCAGTGTAAATTGGGATAGGGGAACAGGGAATAGGGAACAGGGAATAGGGAATAGGGAATAGGGAACGGGTAAGAGCTACAGAGATTTTTGCTTGTTCCGAAAATGTTTAATTAATTTTGCTTAGGTACTTACCATTTCTTGATGAGGCCGTACCCAATTGTACAAATCATATTCTTCTCCTCTGCGCTCTCTGCGCCTCTGCGGTTAATTCAATAAATTTGACCCATATTTATACAGAATTGGTATCAATAATTAATATTCAATAGTTAGACTTTAACTAATTAATCAACTAATGTATTTAAAATTATATTGTCTGCCAGAAATCAACTTTAACTTAATCATGAAAAACAACACAGACTTTAATAATAAAAAATTACAACTAGGTAAATATCTTACCTTAGAAGAATTTTGTACCTGCACGCGGACTTATGATACATATGCCCAATACATCAATCCTTTTCCTAAAAATAAAACAGAAACTATCCCTGCATTGCAGGAGCTAAATTGTTTTATTATTGATCCGATTATTGATTATTACAGTATAGATAAATTTCAATTAACTTATGGATTCTGTTCTGCGGATTTAAAAAAGTTTTTAGAAAAGAAAGATCCAATCACAGGTCAAAAAAATGGTCGTGTTGCACCTAAACTGGATCAACACATGAGCTATGAAATCAATAAAAATGGTAAATATTACTGTTCAAGATTAGGTGCAGCCTGTGATTTGATGATTAGAGATGTTGGTAGTGTTCAAGTCATAGATTGGATTTTAAAAAATAAATTACCTTTTGATTCTCTTTATTTTTATGGTATCCATAGACCAATTCATATTAGTTATGGATTACAACATAAAAGAGATATTTGGACATTTGGAGATACTAGACAACCTACAAAAAAAGGAATTGAACATTGGGTAAAACTAGCCCAGCTAATTGAATAACCAATTACCAATGATCTAGTTTAACTTTCTAAATTTTTCTGTCGTTGTCTTTTACGAGTTTTCATAGCTGCTTTGAGAATTTTTAATTGATAAGGATCTGCATCCTTAGACCATAATAGTTGATATCCTTTGATAGTTGCACAATGATCTTGCAAACATTGAAGCCAACCAGATAAATTTCTAATACTATGTACATTATCCAAAAGTCCCCAATCTTGTTCTTGGGTAGTTAATTTGGATAATTTTTCATATTGGGGATAGTCAGAATTAACTAAAGATTCTATTTGATGAATAATAGGTGGATTATCGTCTAAATCATATTCCTTATAACTCACAGTTAAATCTCGTAAATCAATAGACATTGATTGATATAATTTGGGATGGGGTTCATGATCAAATTCAGGGTAAAACAAATAAGAGATTTTTGGTGTTTGTAAATGAAACTTAATCACATTTGCTTGTTCTAATCTACCAATAGTCCGACTGGCACAACCTTCATAAAGACGGAGTAAAGGATCTAAAAACTGTAACGCAGAAATATGAACTAAAAGACATGATGATGATTTCTTGCCAATTTTACTTTCCTGGCAGCGTTTAATAATTAATTCTCTATTACCGACACTACGTAACATTTGATCTGCATCTAGACAGGCTTGTTTATAACTACTATATAAACCCAGAATATCTTCTTGAATTGCAGGTGGTAGTTTTCCTAGTCTAGGACGATGACTAAATTTACATAATGCTAAATAGACTAACAAATCTTGACGACGTTTATCAGCTATTTCTTCCCATTCTTCTGAATCTGTTGCTTTCACAATAACTTGAAATGCTTTTCTTAAACTGCCAAATTTTTGACAAATTACTTCTGCTGCGGGAATTTCTTCATGAGTTGGAATTCTACCCCTTTCTGTCATAAAATCCATGACTGGGGTTAAAAGTTCTTTATGCTCTTCAAATTTTTTGATGCAAGCTCTGACTCTAGGAGTAGTAGAACGAGAACGGAAACGAGAGATCCGATATAATTCTACTGCGGCTGGATCTCTAAATACAAAATAAACACCCAAAGCTGCGGGAATAGCATCAACTCCCAAAACTTGATCAATATAGGTTTTTAATTCTTCTTGTTCATAGTATTTTTGAAAAGTGTTCCGTTTAGTAATTACGCCATCACCATAGGCCATAATACCTTTTTGGGAATCAGAAATTAAGACTTGTGCAGATACTATTAGTACCCTGGTTGTAAGTTCCCATGCTTTGATTAAAGCCTCTCTACGTTCGCTTTGATTTTCAATCACATTAATGACAAAACCAAGGTTGACTATATCAGCAGCTATGAGGATATGATCTGATAAATAATAAGGGTCCCAACCATTGCTAGAATAACCTAAATTAGCAATACGTTTCATGTCTCCACCGTGGCCACAACCATAGTCAAAAAATGTGGTGTTTGAAGTAAATAAACCTGCATCTAGAGCTAAACGTAAAGGGCGAGAAAAATCATGACGAATGATAGCTGCTTTATGTCTTTCTATTTTGGGAATGAAATTTTCAGGATTTTCAGAAACAGGATTGATAGTTTTTTGGATTAATTTATGTCCTTGAATTTCTACTCCATAAAGTTGTAATCTTTTTTCCCAACCTAATTTTGTGCCAATCCCTTTAGTATTATTGAGTAAACCTAAAGCATCTTGAGCGCGGGTAAGTTCTACAAATTCTTGATAGTGAGGATATTCAGGTGTAACGAAGGTTTCTTTACGATGGAGAATGGGAGGGTTTTCTGTATCAGAATAATCTCGATAACCAAAGCTGAAACTTTGAACATCAACTTGAATACTAGATTGTAAAGCGGGATGAGGATCAGTATCAAAATCTGGATAATATAGGTAAGATATTTTAGGCTTGCTTATACTAAATTTAACTATAGTTATTTTTTCATATTGAGGTAAGACACTTTTAGCCAAACTTTCATAATGCTGGAGTTGGATATCAAGAGTATGTAGTGCTGAAATATGAATATAAAAAGCATCTGGAAGCAATTTCCCGTATTTGCTGTTGTAACAACGGGTGGCGATCGCATTGAGAGAAATTTGGCTTGGAGTTGGGAAAATATCGGACAGGTGGCTCAAACTATGGTTAGGTGTAAATGTTGTGTTCATAAGTAGAAAAACACTGAAAAAAATTGATTAACGGCAACATTTTCATATTAATTGTCTAATAATAATCATCAATTCAATATTTTTTGTAATCAATAAGATTTATTATGAAAAAAGAGATTATTCTTATAAATATACTTTTACCAAGATTTTGACTAAATACTTAATTATGAATCTTATACCTATGTGTTTTTACTGAAAAAATAACTTATGTGTTGATAAAAATTAAATATTTAAATATTTATATCAGTAGTAATTTTACTGTATATTATTTATTAATATATAATCATTACAAACAATATCGCTATTAAACAGCTATCTTTGTCAAAAGATTAAGTAGTATAATTTAGATGTAATGATATTATTTCCAAAAATATTTCAAGCTCTCCAATTAACATGAACTTTTGTAAATAAAATTGGTACAGCCAGCGGAATCTTAATCTTAATAAAGATATAAATATCTTTATTAAGAAACCTTTGATCACAGCTATCTTAACCTGTACATTTATTTCATCAGCTAACACCAAAATTGTGTAATCTAGAAAAAACTAAGCTAATAATTAATATAGAGGTCTGATGACTCCTACAATTATGCGTCAACTCTGGTCTATAGTTGAAGCAGCCCAAACTGTAACTCTTTTACAGATGGATGATGCCAGCTTGGTACAGTGGCTAGTCAAGCAAACCACAAAGCAAACCCTGTTAGATGCCGATGAAACAGATTTTCTTTGTGATTACATTCGCGCCAGGCTCAGTCTCATCCGTGATCTTGCTTATGAACGTCAGCAATCATAAATAGGTAATGTATTAAGTGAAAGGTGATAGTGATAAAGTTCCTTGAGTTTCTGAATTCTTATACTTAGTTAATGTTTTCAAAGAGAATTCAACAGGGAGTAACTAAATCCAATACCCAAAAATTAAAGACTTTTTTGTGGTAGATAACCTTCAACTAGACAGTCAGATCCGACTACTCGCCAGCGAACATGATCTAAAGATAAAGCCTCAGTCATAGAGGTAAATCCTAAATCACCCACAGGTGTAGGCGCATAACTACCACCAATTATTTTGGGTGCAATAAAAGCCAGAATTTTTTGGACTGCATTTTGGGCAATTGCTTTGGCAGCTAAAATACCACCACATTCCCAAAGTACAGAACAAAAACCCCGTTCATAGAGATAAGCCATAACATGATCTGGTGTAAGTAATGGAAATTCCACTACTTCCACACCTTTATTGAGTAATAGCCGTTGAAAGTCTAGTGAACTACCTACCTCTGTTAATACTATGGTTGGAGCTACTGTAACTTCCCACAAATGGGCATTTTCCGGCAAATTAAGACTACGACTCATAACTATTCTAAGAGGGTTATGTCCTTGCTGTCGGTGAGTCGTCAAATGAGGATTGTCTTGTCTAACTGTATTTCCACCTACAATTACAGCATCACAAGCTGCCCGGAGTTGATGTACTTCACTACGGGCCTCTGAATTTGTAATCCAAGCACTATGTCCAGAATTGGTAGCAATTTTGCCATCTAAAGTCATAGCATACTTCAAAATTCCCAAAGGTCGTTTGTGAAGAATGCGATGGATAAAACCTTCATTAATTTGCCGACAAGCTTGTTCTTCAACTCCTACCACCACTTCAATTCCCGCCTCTCGGAGACGAGCAATACCACCCCCAGCAACTAACGGGTTAGGATCAACCATACCCACAACCACCCTAGATACACCAGCCTGAATTAAACCTTCAGAGCAAGGAGGAGTACGCCCATAATGGTTACAGGGTTCTAAGCTCACATATACAGTAGCTCCGCGAGCTTGTTCTCCTGCTGCTTTGAGAGCAAATACCTCCGCGTGAGGTTCGCCAGCACGGGGATGAAAACCCTCTCCCACAATTTCCCCATTTTTAACAACCACAGCACCAACTAATGGGTTTGGTGAAGTTCGTCCTAATGCTTGACGAGCAAGTTGCAAACAGCGTTGCATCATGTGGGAATCAAATTCATTACTTAGCATATTTTATAAACTACAAATTACAAATAATTCAGAAAGTTCTAGATTATTCTAACTCTCCTCTTGACTCTTGTATGAGTGCTTTTTGCCACTGATGAATGATAAGTACCTGAGCAAAATTAATTGGATATTTTGGAAATAAATAGGGTTTGCTGAAAAAGAATATGAAACCCTTACCCTGTCTAGGTGAAAATCTAATTTCCGGAGAGGTCTAATAAAAATCCCTGTTCCCTGTTCCCTGTTCTCTGTCTCCTCTCCTCTAAATATAAAATTTATTTTGCACGACTACTTATGTAGAGTCTACAGTCTAGGGTGTCAGGTATGAGCAAGTGAAAAAATTTTTTGTTGCCAAAAATGTAACCATAAGATACTCATATCTCTAGAGTGTCAGAATATCAACATCAAAACCCAAACAAAAGGGTTTAGCAATAGAGGAGTGTATAAATAAATGTCAAAAAATACCTTATTTTTTCTTTCTGCTCCAACTCATAAACTAGGTAAAACAATCTATACCACATTATTAATATGCTTGATGTTTGTCCTACCTGCATCTGCCGAAGAAAAAGCCAGAATTTTGCGTACCTTAACTGTTACGGGGAATGGTGTAGAAAGAATTCCTACCAGCTTGTCACAAGTGAGTTTAGGTGTACAAATTCAAGGTAAAACTGCCCAGGAAGTACAACAAGAAGTAGCCCGTAGATCATCTGCTGTGGTGGATTTTTTAAAAAGTCGTAATGTCGAGAAATTACAAACTACAGGTGTTCGTCTGAATCCAGTTTACAGTTATACAAACAACGTACAAAAAATTACTGGTTATGGGGCGAGCAACATAGTTAATTTCCGTTTCCCTACTGATCAAGTTGGTTCGCTTTTAGATGAGACTGTCAAAATTGGGGCGACAAGAATTAACGGTATTAGTTTCATTGCTACAGATACAGCTATTAGTAATGCCCAAAAACAAGCATTAAAAAAAGCTACCCAAGATGCCAAGGATCAAGCGGATGCAGTCTTGAGTAGTTTGGGATTAGAATTTAAAGAGATAGTCAGTATTCAAATTAATAATGCCAGCACTCCCTCACCAATCATGTTACAGAGGGCTGAATATGCCAGAGGCAATGTTGCAGATGCTTCTACTCCTATTGTTGGAGGAGAACAGGAAGTAAGAGCATCAGTCACATTGGGGATTAGTTATTAATCGCTTTTAACTATCCACAAGTTAGTCAAGTCCACTTGAATGATTGATTAGCCAGGAAATTGATTCTCTGGCTGATATGAAAGCTCTGATCTCCGGACTAAAAATTATCTGGTGACATATCACTCATACTAGCTTCATTATCACGTTTAGAGCCAAGTAACTCTAGCTGTTCTACCTGGATCACAGGTTTTGAGCGACTAGCACCTGTTTGGCGATCGCTCCAAGTATCAAACTTCAGCGCACCCTTAATGCCGATTAAACTACCTTTACGGACATAATTACCAGCGACTTCAGCGGTTTTTCCCCACATTTCTAAATTAAACCAATCGGGTTGATCGCTGTTGCGTGATCTTCTATTGACTGCCAGAGTTAATTGGCACTTCACGGTTCCTGACTCAAAATATCTGATATCTGGATCTCCACCAACACGACCAACAAGGGTTACAACATTAATGGTCATAACTGTTCACCTTTTAGTATATATATACTGATTATTAAAAACTATACAATAGCTAATTTTCAAGCTAAAAGTTGAAGGTAACACTGTGAGTTGTAAAAACACTTTAAATATGGTAAATCAATAGCAATATAATATACATTTCATCATGATCCCAAAAATACTTGTCATTGCCATGAAAATCATACGGTTGCACAAAGTGACTCCAGAAGAGAGGAGATAAGATGCTTGAGATATTGATTTAGATTGACAAAAATTATAGAAAAAAATAGTCTAATTTACTGGAGTCAGGAAAACTATAAACATTGTAAAATCCAGGCTAATCAACTCTCACACATATCATTTAATCAACAATTAGCACAGATAGGGGGCATAGATACGCGTGGGTCTTTTCAGAAACTTTCGCTCATCATGGGATATGGGTATCGACCTCGGTACAGCCAACACCCTAGTTTATGTATCTGGTAAGGGAATTGTACTACAAGAACCTTCAGTCGTTGCCATTGATCAAAATGACAAAATAGCGCTAGCTGTAGGGGAAGATGCAAAGAAAATGCTTGGTAGGACACCAGGTAATGTCATAGCAGTTCGTCCTTTACGAGATGGTGTAATTGCTGATTTTGACACTGCTGAGTTGATGCTACAAAGTTTCATTCAGCGAGTACATGAAGGAAAATCCTTAATTCTACCACGAATTGTCATTGGTATTCCCAGCGGTGTTACAGGGGTAGAAAGAAGAGCCGTTATGGATGCAGCTACTCATGCCGGCGCAAGAGAAGTCTATTTAATAGATGAACCAGTAGCGGCAGCTATTGGGGCTGGTTTACCAGTAGCAGAACCCACTGGAAATATGGTTATTGATATAGGTGGTGGAACAACAGAAGTAGCTGTACTCAGTTTACAAGGGACAGTAATTAGTGAATCAGTACGTATTGCAGGTGATGAACTCACAAACTCTATCATGCAGTACATGAAAAAAATTCATAATCTAGTCATTGGTGAACGCACTGCTGAAGATATTAAAATCCGCATTGGTTCGGCTTATCCTACCCATGATGATAATGAAGCAATGATGGAAGTCAGGGGTTTACATCTTCTGTCTGGACTACCAAGAACTGTAACCATCAAAAGTCCAGAAATTCGGGAAAGTATGTTAGAGCCTCTCTCAATAATTATAGAAGCAGTTAAACGAACTCTGGAAAGAACACCGCCGGAATTAGCCGCTGATATTATTGATAGAGGTATCATGTTGGCAGGTGGTGGCGCATTACTGAAAGGGATAGACACCCTCATCAGTCATGAAACAGGAATTGTCACCCACATAGCGGCTGATCCCTTAAGTTGTGTTGTCTTAGGGACAGGTCGTGTGTTAGAAAATTTTAAACAGCTAGAGAGAGTGTTTAGTGGTCGCTCTCGTAATATGTAGCTAAAACTGTAAACCAGATAATGGGTACTGTATCTACCAATATAGCATCCATTATCTAAATAATTTATAGAAATAGGTATAAATGTTTACTGCAAGACGTTGGTGGGAACATAAAGCATTACATATAGGTTTATTAGTTCTGGTAGTTGGCAGTACCTGGACACTCAGACAAACCCAAGGGGCTTTCTTGATGGAAATATATCAAACTATCAGTCGCCCCATAAAAAACTTACAGCCAGCGGTAAATCCAGAAGATCGTATTCGTAATGCCAAAATTTTAGAATTGCAAACCCGTGTAGTTGAATTAGAAACTCAAAATCAACAACTTAAAAATTTGCTTAATTATGTGGGACCAGAAAAACCACCAACACGGCCAATAATTGCTAGGGTAGTGGGTCGTAGTGCAGATCAGTGGTGGCAACAGGTCACTTTAAATAGTGGCACAAAAGCAGGTGTTAAAGAAGGTTTTGTTGTTAGAGCAGAAGGTGGCTTAGTGGGATTAGTGCAAAGTGTAACTCCTAATACCAGTCGCGTTCTCTTGATCAGTGATTTAAAAAGTCAAGTAGGTGTAACTATCAGTCGTACCAATGCTAAAGGAGTATTACGGGGAGATTCATCCAATGAAGGAGTGCTAGAGTTTTACGAAAAAATTCCCGATGTCACTGTAGGGGACTTAGTTTCTACTTCCACTTACAGCCAAAAATATCCTGCGGGTATTCCCGTTGGCAAAATCAAATCTGTAAATTTAAAGAAACTCCCTGCGTCAGTAGCTGAAGTGGAGCTATTTCCACCCATACGTTATTTAGACTGGGTAACTATTCATCCGGGTTCAGACAAAATAGATACAGAGATTACCAAGCCAGAAAACCAAAAACCACAAACGTCTAATTAAATTCAGAAAAGTTGCGGATAATTACTATGAAAATTCCTGGATTTCTGGGCAAAAAAAACAAAATTACCAAAACGCCAGAAAACAAATTTCAATCTTTATTACCCAGACTAAATCATTACTACCCTTGGTTATTGCAAGTGATGGATTGGTTAATTACTTCTGGATCGGTAATTTTTTGTTTATTAATGTTGCCTACAAGATTTCCAGGCATGGAATTATTAGATATTGGCCCGAACTGGTTATTAATTTGGGTAGTAGCGTGGAGTGTGAAACGTTCCGTACTTTCTGGTGCATTTGCTGGTGTAATTTTGGGCTTACTACAAGATGGAATGACAGCAAATGATCCCACTCATGCTATTAGTTTAGGGATAGTAGGAATGCTGACTAGTCTGATTCAAAAGCAAAGATTTATCCAGGAAGATTTTATTTCTATTGCTTTGATTGTCTTTGTTATGGCTGTGATTTCCAACACAGTTTTTGCCCTGCAATTATCTTTTATGGGTGGCAATTGTGGTGATTTATGTTTTCGTAAGCCTGAATACATTTGGACTTATTATCAGCGTGTTGCTTTAGCTTCTGCTATTCTTAGTAGTTTGTGGGCACCTGTGCTTTACTATCCTTTAAATCGTTGGTGGCAGAAAATGAAAACGTAATTCGTAATGCCTCTTTCAGAGGAGCTTCGCTTACGTAATGCTCCCTATGGCTAACGCCACACTCAGCGAAAGTGAACGCTAATGTAATTCGTAGAAATTGTAGTCTAAAGCTTGGCCTTTTAAGGGTATACAAAAAGATAATATTCCTGATTTAAAGCCTCTTATTTCATCTAAAGTTACTGATAACTGATAACTGATAACTGATAACTGATAACTGATAACCGATAACTGATAACTGAAATCACACTTAAAAGAGATTAACCTCTCAAATATTATAGTTTCTATTCACTAATTTAAAAGTCATCTTATCCAGTAAAATCTTTTAAAGATAGAAAATATAGTAGTGACATTTTATGGCTGACTCTCAAGAACAAAAAACACATCCTCAATGGCGACTAACACCAGGTTATCTAAGAGAAGGGGGTTCAGATGTAGCATCAACCCTGATTTTGCTAGGTCATTTTCTTGCTGATCGTAATTCCCCAAGTCCTTTACCAGAAAAGTCTTTGTTTACGGAAGATGGAGAGTTTGAATGGGGGGATGCACCGACTTTAGAAAAGGTGATTAGCTCTTTAGAAGATTGGGAATTTCTATTGCATAACCCTCGTTTATTTCGTCATTCTATCTTTATTATTGAACCGTGGAATCATGTCGGTATTAATGACCTAAATGAAGAAGTAAGAGCTTCTAAGAATGTTGCTTATATGGCTCAAAAAATTGCTGACTGTGATTCAATTTTACTTCCTGTATGGCATACAGGACTCCTGAAAAAAAGTTCCTTAATGCCAATTCTTTCCTCAAGTATGGCAGTGATTTTAGAAGGAGGAGAACCAGCAGTTTATGATTCTTCTCAGTGGAATTATCCCAATTGTCCAAGAGAAGATATTCTAACTTTAGTTGAAAATCTCCTCTTATCTCGCTTTCATAATACTGCTCCCATAATTATGATTTGTGTTAGTCATCAACTAGCAGCAGAAAGTCATATCCGATTATTAAAAAGGGCGGTTAATGATATTAAAATGACAGAAAAACTAATTTCTGATCTCGAAGGAGATGCTCTAATATCCCTGAAAAAAGTCGCTGCGAAAATTGAATCTGTTGGTGAAACTCTAAATATTGAAAAGCGAGATGGTCGTATTGTTGCTCATGGCTGGAATGATGACAGTTTTGCTGTAGTTCGCAACGAGGATAAAGAAGTTGGTGACTGCCAACTGTTACCTTATCAAACCCCTAGTCTTAAAGATACTAATATTCCCCATGAATTGCTGGAAGCTCACCAAGTCATGGCTCATGAATATGAAGGGGTTATTGATAGTATGATTGTAGAACATGGACGTGATATTACAATTTCCATGTTTCATTCTGACGAGGTAAATGAAGAGGCAGTTCTCTTTGCTAATTGGGCTTATATTGCTCTTTATAATGCCATTGTTCCCTACCGGGATGTCATAGCTACTAGTCACTTGTCATGGTTATTGCAATTGCCTTATTCAGTGGAAATTTTAGCTTCTACAGAGGCTTCAGGAGAGATTTTAACGGAATGTTCTTGTACTTGTATTAATTATAAGGACTTTGAAACTAAAGATATTCGTCGTTCTTTTACTTGTCAGTTTCATCCAGAACTTTTGAGTGATTTAAGAGAAATTGGTAAACGTTCTGAACCTTCCTATCAAGAACTTAAAGATAATGATGGAATTCGATTATTAGCTAGATTACTTTATGAAGGAATACAAAAGTAGATTTTTGAATTTTATCCAAGTTATTTGATTTAGATCAAAATCAGATAGGAGTATAAATAGGAGTTGCTGAAAAAGTCTTGTCGTAGAGGCTCAGAGGCAGGGAACAGGGTGCGGGGAGGAGGGAGAGAATGTGAGAAAACTACTTTTCAATCTCTCGAAGATGCTTAAAAAGTCTTTCAGAGTCTGTCCCACAGCCTTAGCTACTGAAAACCCACGAGGAGGAAATAAGAGTTTTGGAATTTGGTATCACTCACCTGAGTAGCATTTGAACCTCAAGCTCACCCTTTTCAAACATCCTCTTAGATTCCACACCCACCAGAGAAGAAATTCTCTGTCTCAAAGCTTAATTCCGTTAAAACGGACTAGTCCTAAAGTTGAATTTTTATAATATAAACTTCGCTACGAGTGTGGATTCAACAGCAGAACTAGGCACGGGTAAATCAGGTTTACTTCTAAACTCCTTCAGAAAATACATAACAACACCACTACTAATTAGAGCAGCTATTAATGGTACTATGACATATTGTATCCACCATTTAGTATCTCTTTCTTGTTTTTCCGGGTTAGAAGAGATTGTATTTTCTACGATTGCACCTCTACTCTTCAGAACATTGGCCATCTCCTGATTCAGTCCTTGACAGTTGATGAATTTAGCATCCTGAACAGTTGCACCATCTAAATCAATATCTGTTAAATCAGCATTACTTAAATTTGCACGATATAGAATAGCACCACTCAAATCAGAGCGTTGTAGATCCGCTCCGCTGAGATTTGATTCAGAAAGGTCTGCTCCACATAATATTGCTTTAGATAAGTCTACACCACGCATTTCAGCACCGTAAAAATTAGCCCCATTTAGCATTGCACGACTGAAATCTGCACCATTGGCAGTAACGTTTGTAAAATTGCAGTTTCTCAAATCGCGCCCACTTAGATTTGCACCATTGATGTTTTTGCGGGCAAAGTCATCAGAAGCATTATTTGGATAGGTATTTACGCTATTCATAATTCAATTTCACTCATCCACACTAAATTTATTACCCTAAATATATTTGGGGATAAGTTCAGAATAAGGGTTCAGTATACTTAGTGTCAATACTTTGGTAAATATATTTTAACTAAAATAATTACCGTAAATATTTTTATGCTAGAGTAAACTCAGTTAACTAAAACACAGTAGAAGTACAAGTCATGTCTTTACAAGAAAACATGAAAGCTATTGCCAAAATTCGCCAATTAAGGGAAGAAGTAGGAATTACTCAGTTAGAGCTATCTCAATTAGTAGGTGTAACTGAGACCTCTATTCAAAATTGGGAAAGAGGTCGGGCAGGTATAGAGCAGATTGAAAGAGTTATTAAGCTTTGTCAAGCTCTTGATTGTCAGCCAGAGGATTTAATTGAGTATCAAAAAGTATCTGAAGAGGAAATTGCACAAGCTCAACCAAAAGGACGGGAAAGACTCAAGAAAATGCGTCAGTTGTTAGGCACTGATAAATTAGATCATGACTCTGCTGTTGAGAATAAGCCTGATTCTCACATGGAGGTCAAATAATGGCAAGAAGAGTATTCCTGATTTTGAATGCTTGCCATACTGGTGTATCCATAAACACTAGCAATAGTAATATTTTGAGTGCTTTCAATGTTGATTTATCCTGGAATACTGACAACAAAATGACCGAATTTCAAGAACTATTTAATGGCACTGAAGAGCCACGCTTATTATTTTTCTCTGGGCATGGTCATAATGATGTAGATGAAATGAAACAAAAATTTTACTACGATCTTGTGAATTTTACCTTTTACAAGGAAAGGTTTGGAGAAAGATATATAGCTTTTAAAAAGCTAGATCCAATTCAGGTTATGGTTGATCCGAACCTGATTATGGAAACTCTTTTGAATCAAGAACTATGTGCAAAAAATGGTGAAATATTGTTTGATATTATTGAATCAGATCGAGTGCAAGCATACTTAACAGAACTTGGGCTAGAAAAAATACGTTTTTGTGTAAAGGATTTGAAGGGTGATGTAATTGCTGAAAAAATTGTTTCAGACCTTTTAGAAGTTTTCCAAATTTATCCATATTTCGAGGCTGGTTCTGTTTACATTAGTCATGATACGCAAAATTCTGATAATAATTCTCATCTTGTTTTATCAGTAAATGAATTTTATCAAAGATATCTTTTAGAAAAAACACTGTAATGAAAGTTCTAGTAGATGCCGACTTAATTTTAGTTGCTTACCTCAATCTAGGTTATTGGGAAAAGGAAGTTGAATTTTTATGGGATATGATTGGATCTTGTAAAATTGAAGCATACATCACGGAATGTGGTTTAGCTAAAATCAGTCATATTGTTACTAAGATACTAGGTAGAGAGATGGCAGAAGAAGTTTCTCTTGAAATAGCAGATATTCTAAAAATTTTGCCTAGTGATGAAACCTTATATAAACAAGCCAGGAGACTAAACTTACTAGACTTTCACTCAGCTTTAGAAATTGTTACTGCTACTGCTAATAATTTAGAGTGTGTCCTGACTTTAACTTCTACTAATTTTATTACATCTCGTATTAAAGTAGTATCTATAACTGATTTATATCGTCAGTCATTAGAATCTCGTATTGTTTTTTTAGGTGAACATGGATATGATCAAGATTTAGATGATATAACTATTTTAAGTCAATGGTTACAAAATCAATTTGATTCTGGTGATTCTGATTGGTATCCTGTAGAATCTAGTTTAAATAATTTTGCTTGTCGTTCCTCTAATTCATTTTTTAATTCATCTATTAAGAGATAAAAGAACCATGCACGAATAAGAATTTTCTCTTCACTTTAAGACCCAATGATGATACTAAAGAGGTATTAAGGTCAATTCTTAACTCCACAGAGTTAAATTTTTCTTCTAAACATAATATTCAATGATAACTGTATATACAGCAGTTTCCGAAGCTATGAGGTACAGTCTATCAATCTTGTCTTTGACCTACGCTGTCAATCTTAAAATAAAGTGTACCTCATTACACCGGGAAGTGCTGTAAGTTATGCTGATTTTACTAGGCAGCATTGCTAAATCAGAAGATGAGTTCAACCTATTTCTCTGGCTTTGTTAAAAGTTTTCACAGCTATAACAATTGATGGCAGAAAAAACACACCATTAACCAACAAATTACTGATACAAATTGACAGACATCCAAAAATTGAAACCTATCAACAAGAAAGTAAACATTTCACAAAACGAGCGTGGAGGGATTTGAACCCCCGACCTACAGAACCGGAATCTGTTGCTCTATCCACTGAGCCACACGCCCTCGATTGTCTATTCTAAATTATATCATATTTTTCTAACTATGGCAGAAGAAGTTATAAATATTTTGCAGGATTAACTGGTGAACCATTGCGTCGGACTTCAAAATGGAGGTGGGGGCCTGTTGACAAACCAGTAGAACCCACAGCAGCGATCGCTTGTCCTTTTTGTACTCGTTGTCCATTGGAAACATATAACTGACTACAATGGGCATAGAGTGTGGTGATTCCACGACCATGATCAATAATTAAGGATCTACCATAACCACCATACCAACCAGCGAAAATTACTTTTCCTGAATCTGCTGCTCTAATGGTACTACCATAACTGGCCGCGAAATCTAAGCCTGCATGAAAACGCCGATATCCAAGGATGGGGTGGGTTCGCCAACCAAAGGGACTACTCGTAGGTGCATTACTGGGAAAAGCAAATATTCCCGTACCACGAATCCATATTTTACTGTTAGCTTTAGCTTGTGCTTCTCTTTTTTCTTTGGCTTTTTGTTCGGCAATTTTTTGCTGAATTAGTATAGTTAAATTTTGAGAATCTTGTTCTAGTTGTTCCTGCGCTGTCATTAAAGCTAGGCGATCGCTATTTAATCTATTAATTAAGTTTGTTTGTAAATCAGCTTGAGCTTGATAACCTGCTTGTTGTACTAATAATTGTTCTCTGATAATTGCAATTTTGTTTTTCTGTCTTTCTACTTCTGTTCTTTGCTTAATTAAAAGATTCGCATCTGTAATTAATTTAGCTAGGATTTTTTGATCAGCTTGATAAACTAACTTTAATCTTTGCCGACGATTAATAAAATCAGTTAAATTTGCACTTTGTAATAAAACAGCTAAACCTTGAGAAGATTGAGAACGTTGCAAAAAACGTAATCTAGCAATAGTTGCTAGTCTTCTTTTTTCGTAATTTCGTTCTGTAATGACTAAGGAATCTAACAGTTTTTCTAGAGTTTTGGTAGCTTGATTAAGTCTATTTTTACTTATTTTAATTTGATTATTGGTAGATTGTAAGTTTTCTTCAATTCCTTCTAAATGTTGTTGTGCTTGATTTTGTAAATTCGTCAAATTTTGATTCTGCTCAATCACATTTTGGCGTTTTTTCTGTATTTCCTGTTGTTGTTGTTTTAGTTGATCAATTTGCGGTGAAGATGTAGCATAAACTGATAAGGCGAATAAATTTAGCCATAGTATCAGTAGTGATAAAAAAGGTAACAAAAACCATAATTTTAATTTTGTCTTGATTAAAGTTTTCATTATCTGTAAATTTAATTATATTAAAGATGTAATACATTTAATAATAGGACTTACGCACGAGTCACGGAATATAAAACCACAGAGGCACAGAGAACACAGAGGAATGAGGGTTTGATGCTATTTTAATTCTCAACAAATGCTATATTTTAGAGGTTGAGTGCTTGAAAACTTTGCACTTTTTCGACTTAATTTTGCTCAGGTGTTGATAAAGGAATGACTCAATTTGCCAATATCACCAAAAGTATAACCTCTTTAAATGTGATAACCTGAAAAAGCATAACTGCGATCGCAACTCAGGTAAAATTGGCAAAACTTAATCAAAACTTCTCTCTCCCAAGCTTTTTGGTAGCTTGCCCAATGAAAATTACCTTGTTCTTGATTACTAAAACTGGTTATACTAGGTATAGGGGAGCTAAGTAAAGCTATTGAGTTATGTTTTAATACGTATAAATACTACGGGTAGTATAAGTGTCAACCTTGTAAAATTATTAGCTTAAGCGTTTCATGAAGATTTAGTTAGAAATATTGATCGTCCAAACATTGGTTTTTCTGAATATAACCATAGATAGCAGGGAAATTATAAGAAAACAAATGAGTTTGACATACCCTCCACCCTGACAGTGCTGAGATTCTGTGTTCAAGCCACAGTGGTAGTTTCATCCTGTCTGACACTATCTCGCTCATATAAGCAATGTCCTACCTGTTGGCACTATTCTATACAGAAATCCGTACCAGAAAAACAGGGCTTTAAACCCATATTTTTGGTAATGTACTACTTATGAACAGCCTACTTGGTAAAAACTAATCTAATTAACATAATTTCTTGTTAAGTTAAATTAAACAACAGTGATTATTACCCAACACTGAAAGGGTAGCACAAAATTTAGTATCAAATCATTCAAAGTTACGGAGTAAACTAATAATGCAGCAGGTAGTTGAACAAACCGAAAAAATTGATTTCTACAGTGAATCCTACCAAGACGCTTACAGTCGAATTAATGCAATTGTGATTGAAGGTGAACAGGAAGCCCACGAAAACTACATACAATTAGGCGAGATGTTGCCAGACAGCAAGAATGAACTAATTAAGCTTTCTAAAATGGAAAGTCGCCACAAGAAAGGATTTGAAGCTTGTGGAAAAAACTTAAAAGTTAGTCCAGATATGCCGTTTGCCAAAGAATTTTTCTCTGGACTACATAAAAACTTCCAAATTGCCGCCAAAGAGGATAAAGTCGTTACCTGTTTACTAATCCAGTCTTTAATTATCGAATGTTTTGCGATCGCAGCCTACAACATTTACATTCCCGTAGCTGATGATTTTGCTCGCAAAATTACTGAAGGTGTAGTCAAAGACGAATATAGTCATCTCAATTTTGGTGAAGAATGGTTAAAAGCTAATTTTGAAGCATCTAAAGCAGAATTAGAAACAGCCAACCGTCAAAACCTACCCATTGTGTGGCAAATGCTTAATCAAGTAGCTGATGATGCCGATGTTTTAGGCATGGAAAAAGAAGCTTTGATAGAAGACTTCATGATTCAGTACGGGGAAGCATTAAATAACATTGGTTTTACTACCCGTGAAATTATGCGTCTTTCTGCCTATGGACTAGCAACAGCTTAGGTTAAATGGGGTAATGGGGGTCATTTCAGTTATCAGTTTTCAGTTATTAGTTATTCAGTTGTCAGTTATCAATATCTCTAGCTGAAGCAAGAGGATTGATTGAAATAAGGAGTATTCTATGTTTCATCTCCTGAAAACGGCAAGCTTTAGACAACAATTTTTCGGTAAGAAAAGATTCTACCAGTCACCATTCACCAATCCCCAGTCACCACTATTGACACTTTATGTAGTATTTTTAAGAATTAGAGATTATTTTCTGATTTCACGCTTTTCATAGCACACGCTTAATATATCACTAATGTTTGGTCTAATTGGACATCTTACAAGTTTAGAACACGCTCAAGCGGTAGCTCAAGAATTGGGATACCCAGAATACGCTGATCAAGGGCTAGACTTTTGGTGTAGCGCGCCGCCACAAATTGTGGACAGCATCACAGTAACGAGTATAACTGGTCAACAAATCGAAGGAAAATATGTAGAATCTTGCTTTTTGCCAGAAATGCTTGCTAGTCGTCGCATCAAGGCAGCAACACGTAAAATACTCAACGCAATGGCTCATGCTCAAAAGCATGGTATTGATATCACCGCTTTGGGTGGGTTTTCTTCAATTATCTTTGAAAACTTCAATTTAGATCAGATTAAACAAGTCCGTAACCGGATATTAGATTTTGAAAAATTCACAACAGGGAATACTCATACTGCTTATATCATCTGTCGCCAAGTAGAACAAGCTTCCAAGCAATTGGGAATAGAACTGTCAAAAGCCACAGTTGCAGTATGTGGTGCAACCGGAGATATTGGTAGTGCTGTCACCCGCTGGTTAGACAAGAAAACAGATATACAAGAACTCTTACTCATTGCTAGAAATCAAGAACGTCTGCAAGCTTTACAAGCAGAATTGGGTAGAGGTAAGATTATGGACTTACAAGCAGCATTACCAGAAGCAGATATTGTAGTTTGGGTTGCTAGTATGCCCAAAGGTGTAGAAATTGATCCGACAGTTTTAAAGCAACCTTGCTTGCTAATTGATGGTGGTTATCCTAAAAATTTAGGTACAAAAATTCAACATCCAGATATTCACGTCCTCAATGGAGGCATTGTAGAACATTCCCTAGATATTGACTGGAAAATTATGAAAATCGTCAATATGGAAGTTCCAGAACGTCAGCTATTTGCCTGCTTTGCCGAATCAATGTTATTGGAATTTGAGAAGTTATACACAAACTTTTCTTGGGGGCGTAATCAGATTACCGTAGACAAAATGGAGCATATTGGTCAACTATCCGTTAAACATGGATTTAGACCATTGTTAGTTTAGTCATTGGTTATTGGTTATTAGTGATGAGCAACAGGAAAAAGGTGAAAATAACCACAAAGAACTAATAACTGATAACTAACCCTGATAACTGATAACTGATAACTGATAACTGAGAAACTATGGCAACTACTCAACGTAAACCACTATTGTTGGACTTTGAAAAGCCTTTAGCAGAACTAGAAACACGTATTGATCAAATTCGTCAACTGGCAGATGAAAACTGTGTAGATGTTTCTGGACAAATTAGCCAGTTGGAAACCAGAGCAATGCAGCTAAGGGAAGAGATTTTTAGTAGTCTTACACCTGCTCAACGTCTACAAGTAGCAAGACACCCCCGCCGCCCTAGTACATTAGATTATATCCAAGCTATCAGCGATGAATGGATGGAGTTACATGGCGATCGCTGTGGTGGTGATGATCCGGCTTTAGTTGGTGGTGTGGGGCGTTTGGGGGGCCAACCTGTAGTCATGTTAGGACACCAAAAAGGTCGAGATACCAAAGATAATGTCGCTCGAAATTTTGGGATGGCGGCTCCCGGAGGTTACAGAAAAGCCCTCAGATTAATGGAACACGCCAATAAATTTGGAATGCCCATTGTTACCTTTATTGATACACCTGGTGCTTGGGCAGGCATAGAAGCTGAACACCAAGGTCAAGGTGAAGCGATCGCCTATAACCTACGACAAATGTTCTGTTTTGATGTACCAATTCTCTGTACAGTCATCGGTGAAGGTGGATCTGGTGGCGCTCTGGGTATTGGTGTGGGCGATCGCCTGATGATGTTTGAACACTCTGTTTACACAGTTGCTACCCCAGAAGCTTGTGCCGCTATTTTATGGAAAGATGCAGCTAAAGCACCCCAGGCCGCTGTGGCTTTAAAAATTATTTCCCATGATTTAAAGAACTTAGGTATCATTGACCAAATATTACCAGAACCTATTGGAGGCGCACATTCTGAACCCCTTGCTGCTGCTACCACCCTCAAACAGGCACTGTTAGATAACTTGGATGAACTCAATCGTTTAACTCCCGCAGAACGTCGCCAACTCCGTTATGAAAAGTTCCGCAAGATTGGAGTTTTCACTGAATTAGCTCATTAAAAATAAAGCTATAAATAATTAGCACGTCAACAGTGCTATAATTGCCTATGGCAGCTTAAAGATTCTTAACAATCTGAGCCACCGTAGGCATTTATGTTGTGTGTTCAGCTAAGTCACCCAATTTAATTGGATTGGCTAGTTTGCAAATAATTCAATGGTCAGCCTTGATCAACAATCAAATCTTGAAACTTGCGTCTTTTGGCCTGAAAGCAAAGGCTAACACAAGGCTCACCATGTATTGGAAAAACATATTAGGACTAGTCAACGAAAAATCAACTGATTTTCACAATTGTTTAACTTATGGGTAGCTGGTGACTCACAGTAGAGCCAAGAAAAATTGGAGACAGCATGAGTTTTGAGCAGAAAAAACGCGCCCTAATTACTGGTGCAAGTAGCGGTATTGGTAAAGCCACAGCTTTAGCCTTTGCCAAAGCAGGTATAGATATAGCCTTAGTTAGTCGTTCTCAGGAAAAGTTAGAAGGGGTAGCAACAGCAGCAAAATCCGCAGGTGTAGAAGCCAAAGCTTATACTGTTGATCTAGCTAATGTTTCTCAAGTCAAAACCAAAATAGAGGCGATCGCCAATGACTTTGGCCGCATAGATATTTTGGTCAATAATGCTGGTATTGGATATACAGCCAACTTAGATGAAATTCCCTTAGCGGACTGGCAAAGGGTGATGGACTTAAATATTACCAGCATATTTCAGTGCATGATGGCAATAGTACCAAAAATGCGGACACAAGGTCAGGGAACAATTATTAATATAGCTTCCATTGCAGCTAAACAAGTTTTTCCTGGTTGGGGTGCTTACTGTGTTAGTAAAGCAGGTTTACTCGCTCTCTCTCAAACTTTAGCTCAAGAAGAACGAAGCAACGGCATTCGTGTGACAGCAATTTGTCCAGGTGCTGTGAATACAGAAATTTGGGACACTGAAACAGTTAATGTTAACTTTGACCGTGCCAAAATGCTAACCCCAGATGTAGTAGCGCAGACAATTCTCAGTGCTGTTTTATTACCACAAGAAACAGTCATTGAAGAATTAACTGTGATGTCTAATGCTGGAGTTCTCTAATTTTAAGAAGAATTCAGGAGTCAGAACTCAGAAGTCAGAAAATTTGATCAATTTAATAAATCCAGGACTTACGCAACGAAGATTTGTCATTGCGACTGAAACGCAGTGTAGGGAAGCAATCCCAGGATTTTTGCGATTACGTCGCTGTCGCTCGTAATGACGCAGTACTGTCATTGCAATGTAAGTCCTAAAATCCTCAAAATCTGATTTTTGGCATCCATGAATGTGAAAAAGCTGATCACTGACGACTGATAGCTCTATCAGTTATCAGTTAACAGTTATCAGTTGCCAGTTGTCACTGTTCACTGTTCACTGTTTGTCAACCAATCACTTTTTGCTGCAAACCCTATTTATTGATGATTAGGACTTACGCAAAATATCTCTCAAAACCTCTTATCTTCGTGTCCTTTGCGTCCTTCGTGGTTCATTCTTCCGTAACTTCTGCGTAAGTCCTAGATTATGTTGACTTGCTTATAGCTATATAGATTAAGTAATTAAGTAAAATGAATGAAATCTATACTACCGATGTATTAGTAGTTGGTGGAGGTGTCGGTGGAACGGCGGCCGCTATCCAAGCAGCACGTAGAGGTGTTAATACAATTATTGTAAGTGAATTTCCTTGGCTGGGAGGAATGTTAACATCTGCTGGCGTATGCGCTCCTGATGGTAATGAATTAGAATCTTTCCAAACAGGTTTATGGGGTTCATATCTCCGCGAACTACAAAAAAGACAACCAGGTGGATTAAATAATAGTTGGGTGAGTTTTTTTACTTACCAGCCTCACATAGGTGCAGAAATTTTTGCTGACTGGGTAAGAGAGCTACCAAATTTGTTATGGATTTCCGGGAAAGCACCTATAGAAGTTTTACGGACAGGAGACAGAATTGCAGGTATACGCTTTGCAGACATAACAGTTCATGCCAAAATTATTCTGGATGGTACAGAATTAGGTGATTTGTTAGCTTTAGGAGATGTACCACACCGTTGGGGTTGGGAACTAAAATCAGAGTATGGAGAACCCAGCGCCCCAGAAAGCTTTAATGATCTAACAGAAAAATACCCTGTACAATCACCTACTTGGGTAGTAGTGATGCAAGATTTTGAGGAAAATATTGCCCCAGTAATTCCACCTGCACCTAACTATGATTCATCCTTATTTACTGGCGCTTGGGATAATTATGGGGAAGAAAAATTTTTCAACTATGGACGTTTGCCAGCAAATTGGTTTATGATTAATTGGCCAATATGTGGCAATGACTACGGCCAAAACGTCGGGCGTTTGATAGAGTCAAACATAGCAAGACGCGAGTTTAACCAAGAATGCTTCTGGCATAGTCAGAACTTTGCCCATTTTATCCAGACTCATCTTGGTAAACGCTACGGTTTAGCAGAAAGAGTTTTCCCTAGTCTCTCTCCAGCCTTTGCACTACACCCTTATTATCGGGAAAGTCGCCGCTTAGAGGGACTCATTACTGTCTGTGAGCAAAATATTTTGCCAATGACAGGTGGTCGGGTCGCCGCTAAGAGTGATGATACGGTCGCTATTGGTAACTATACCAATGACCACCATTATCCAGGTGTAAAGTTTTCATTAGAATCTAAATCTATTCGCTGGGGTGGACGTTGGACAGGAACACCCTTTACTATTCCCTACGGTTGTTTAGTCCCTAAATATACGGATGGATTGCTGGTTTGTGAGAAGAATATTTCTGTTTCTCATATAGCTAATGGCGCAACCAGATTGCAACCAGTAGTCATGGGAATTGGTCAAGCCGCAGGAATGGCTGCTGCGCTCTGTTGTGAGCTAAATTGTCAGCCTAGGGATTTACCAATCAGAACGCTGCAAATGGCTTTATTAACTGATCAGCAATCACCAGCAGCAATTGTTCCATTATTTAATTTACCTCTCAATCATCCTGATTGGTTAGACAAACAAATCTATTATTTGCATTCACCAGAAAACTATCCTCTTGATGGAAATTGTCCTGGTGTAGAGAGTGTTAATTCTAATTACTTAAACTTGGATTGTTTCATTGGTATTTTTAATTGTCTAAATTACCAAGATTATAGATTGACTATCACCAACCCAACTAATTTATTACCGACGACTTGGAAAATTGTCAGTTTGGGATCATTTGTAGATCAACAACTTCAACATTTGAGACAAAATCAAAATATCAAAGTTTGGGGTCATTTAAATTCATCCGGTAATTGGTTACTTGTCGAACATATCGAACAAGTATAAAGTTGGTTTTTATTACAGTTAAATTCAATACTTTTTTTCAAATTGTCCGGATGATCATATTAAAGCTAAGTATCAGTGAAGTAGAGAGTTCTAAAATAGACATCTACTATGCGTGCTGCCATTTCACATTTAGTATCAAGTATGGTATTCAGCCTCTTAGCTTCTAATTGCGAGGCTTTTTTCAACATTTCCCGTCTGCTGAATACCTCTATTGGTTCACGGCTAATGGCTGATAATTCCAAGCCTAGTCCTAATGAACCAGAACAACCAGCTCCTCATCGTGGTAGTGGACGTAAAGAATTATTCGAATTGTTTAGCAATATTTATTCCATTGCCTAAACATTATTGCGTCAGACTCCCTGTAGGAGAATTACTTGCCAACACAGCTATCAAACTTAGCATAACTGGGTGTTTATCGTCCTTGACCAAGGTTACAGAACAGAGATAGAGACAGTTAAAGCACTACATCTCTTGTTTAAATCCTAAATTCATTTTTTTCGGTAATCATATAAAGAGCTAAAGCACTAAATAACTGCGTAAGTCAGCCATCGTTTCAGATTTTATCTTCTTTGGCGGGAATATAAACAGTTAGAAAACTGCACATCTGCAAAACTCAGTAACCGTTGAGTATTTCCTCAAAAAATTGTGCAACTACATTCAATCTGACGTATATTAGCTAATTGCTAATTCCAGTACGTCCTCACCTGACTTTACTTCAACCGCTTCTGTATTGAGTGAAGTATTCATAGGTTTAGTAATTAGGGGAAGAGCAGGATGACAATAGGACTTTTATTTGTATGATTAACTAGTCAAAGCTGCTGTTAGCTAGTAATTTGGATTATTTCTTGTGGTTTGAGATTCATGGAACATATTGTTGTTGTAGGGACAGCTTTAGATTTAGCTGATCACAGATTCAAAAAAATCTTGTCTATCTTACCTCAGTTCGGGTGAAAGATATTTTTGTAGTTACTCAACGACTGAATAGGCTTTTTAGCCTAGGAAATAATAGGGGTTTTAGCTTATCCCGAACTCAGGTTTATATCAGTTTTGTTATCTGTAGAATTCCTAACATTCTTGTGATTGTTATTTGCTATTTCTATGGAAACTAACAAATTTGATGTACTGTGCTGTCTCTACAATTCATTACAAGTAGTCGTGCAAAATAAATTTTATATTTAGGAGAGGGAAGAGGGAACAGGAAGGATCAGGGAAAAGAGAAAAGCTATAGGAATTTCTATTTATTACCAAAATCTCTAATTAATTTTGCTCAGGTACTTACTTTAAGTGTTGAGTAATCATTCTATTAAATTTTATAAAATGATACCATATTTTTATAGCTAATTTCAGTATATTTTGTTTATTTGGTATTGCTGAACAAGTTATCTGTTGAGTTTAGGGAACAGGAAGGATCAGGGTAAAAAGGCGGACTTTATAATAAACAGGACTTACGCAACGAAGATTTGTCATTGCGACTGAAACGCAGTGTAGGGAAGCAATCCCAGGATTTTTGCAATTACGTCGCTGTCGCTCGTAATGACGCAGTACTGTCATTGCAATGTAAGTCCTAATAAAATCCAAAGTTTGTGGCTTCAGCTTGCTTGTCGCCCCCTGAAGACAACTTTTTTCTCCCTGCACCCTGCCTAGTTTTATCTTCTTTGTGACCCGGTAATAAATTTTAAGTTTCCCCAGTTTTCTAAACCAGGGAAACTTAACCTTAGCTATTCAGAAACGTACTATGTGTTAACCAACATTAACTAACTCACGGGTTTCTGCTTTTCTGACTTTCACTTGTCCATCGCTATCTACATCTACCACAGCTATATCGCCTTCAAGTATTTCACTAGATAGAATTGCCTCTGCTAAAGAGTCTTCTAACAGGTTCATAATAGCTCTGCGTAGAGGTCTTGCACCGTAGCTAGGGTCATATCCTTCTTTGACAACTAGTTCTTTAAAGGCTTCTGTTACTTGCAATTCAATTCCTTTTTCTGTCAAGCGGTTAGATACATCCTTGAGCATAATATCTGCAATTTGCTTGACTTCCTCTTTATTCAACTGACTGAAGACGATAATTTCATCAAGACGGTTGAGGAATTCTGGACGGAAGTAATTTTTCAGTTCTTCGTTGACTAGGTTGCGGATACGGTTATAACTAGCGTCTGCTTGGTTATCAAATTCAAAACCTAAACTCATACCACCTTTTTCTATCACCTTAGAACCAATGTTAGATGTCAAGATAATTAAGGTGTTTTTGAAGTCTACTTTCCGGCCTTTTGAGTCAGTCAGATGCCCATCATCTAAAATTTGTAGCATCATATTGAACACATCGGGATGTGCTTTTTCAATTTCGTCAAAAAGTAGGACTGTGTAGGGTTTACGACGTACTGCTTCGGTCAGTTGTCCGCCTTCTTCATAACCTACAAAACCTGGAGGTGAACCGATGAGTTTGGAGACGTTATGACTTTCCATGTATTCGGACATATCTAAACGAATCATGGAGTCTTCAGAACCGAAGAAATACTCTGCTAAGGATTTTGCTAGTTCGGTTTTACCTACCCCTGTAGGCCCAGAAAAGATAAAGCTGGCAATAGGGCGATCTTCACTTTTAAGTCCCACACGAGCGCGGCGAACAGCACGGGAAACTGCTGTAACTGCCTGTTCTTGACCAATTAGACGTTTATGAAGAGTATCTTCTAGATGTAGGAGTAGCTCTGATTCAGATTCAGTGATTTTGTTCACTGGTACTCCTGTCCAAGAGGCGACAATTTCGGCAATATCTTCCTCGTCTACCTTGGGGATATTTAGGGTTTGCAGACTTTCTTCTGTGTCAAGTTTGGTTTGTAGTTCTACTTCTTCCTGACGTAGTTTACTAGCTTTACCAAAGTCTTGCACTCGGATAGCATCTGCTTTATCTTTGGTGACTGCTCTGAGTTGTGCTTTTAGTTCTTTGTTGTTGATGATGCGGGAGTGACGTAAATGGACACGAGAACCAGCTTCATCAATTAAGTCTATGGCTTTATCTGGGAGAAAGCGATCGCTAATATATCTATCTGATAGCTCTGCGGCTGAGGCTACTGCTTCATCAGTAATGATAACTTTATGATGTTGTTCGTAAGCACCCCGTAAACCATAGAGGATATCAACTGTTTCTTCTACGGATGGTTCTCCCACCAGTACGGGTTGAAAACGTCTCTCTAGCGCTGCGTCTCTTTCAATGTGTTGGCGATACTCATCTAGGGTGGTTGCACCAATACATTGCAGTTCACCCCTAGCTAATGCTGGTTTGAGGATATTGGCTGCATCTAAACCGCCTTCTGTTCCTCCAGCACCTACGATAGTATGGATTTCGTCAATTACCAGGATAATATTTCCGGCACCACGAATTTCATCCATGATTTTTTTCAGGCGTTCTTCAAAGTCGCCACGGAAACGTGTACCGGATACCAGTAGACCCATATCCAAGCTAATCACTTGCTTGTTGAGGAGAACTTCTGGCACATCTTGGTTAATAATACGTTGCGCTAAACCTTCAGCGATCGCAGTTTTACCAACACCTGGTTCACCAATTAAAACTGGGTTGTTTTTGGTTCGACGACCAAGGATCTGTACTGTACGCTCTATTTCGTTTTTGCGACCAACAACAGGGTCTAATTTGCCTTCCTGTGCCAGTTTAGTCAGATTTCTACCAAATTCTTCTATACTGAGGTTTTGGTTACGTCTGTTTGTGTTAGAAGCACTGCCTGCAAGCACTGTATTCTCTTCGCCTAACAAGCTCATGACCGCGTTGCGGATAGCCTGTAATTCAACTCCGAGATTTTGCAATACTTTGGCAGCAACACCTTCCCCAGCATCAGTTAAACCTAACAATAAATGTTCAGTGTTTATGTAGTTGTGTCCTAGACTATGAGCTTCTCTAAAGGACTGCTCAAATAGGCTTTTTACTTTTGGTGTAAAAGGAATTTCCGGTGGAACAAAACCAGAACCCCGACCAATTATTTTTTCTACTTCCCGACGCGCATCTTTGAGGGTAACACCTAATTCAGCCAGCACCTTGGCAGCAACCCCAGTTCCTTCTCCCATTAAACCTAGGAGAATTTGTTCCGTTCCTACAAAGTTGTGTCCCAGTCGGCGCGCTTCCTCCTGAGCTAACATGATTACCCTAATGGCTTCGGACGTGAAGTGTTCAAACATAGCGGGTTCTTGCTCCCTTGCTGCTTGGACTTTGGGTGATATTTGTTTCAGTTACTCAGTTATCAGTTAGCAGTTTTCACTGTTTCCTGTCCACTGTTCACTGTTCACTGTTCACCCTCATCTAAATTTTCTTGTATTTTCTTTAAGACAATGTATCTTTATTTAACATAAAATGACAGTAGTGAGAGCCGTATTGGCTCAGGTGTAGTTGCCGTCATCAGTTAACCATGCCTGTTTCTACAAACCATTCAAATTGTTTCTTACTCCATTATAAACCATTTTGTTGGTAACAATTATGACAAAATTATCAGGAAGTAAAGAACAACAACATCCTCTTTACAATCGCGATCGCCCCCTAATTGATATTTTACTAGCTCAAGAGCCAACAGATTACAATTTGGCCGAATTAGCTAGGCTAAAAATTCGTTATCAAGGTTTTCCAGGTGCATGGGATATTCAAAACAGCCTCAACGAAGTTTTAGAACGTTGGGGTTTAACAGAGGAAGAATTATTCACTAGAACCCGTGAGATACACCAAATTGGTGGCATTTACAAAAGTCGCGGCAAAAAGGAAGAAGAAGATTGGAATTAAGTTTGATTTCAATGACAGCTTTCCCCCTACCTATTTTTTAACTTCCACTCTCACCCACCTCTTGCTTATGATTTCTCAGCTTTTGTATTAACTGTTGTTGTGTTGATGCTGGGGGAATTTCTATTGGAGTTAATGACTCTGATGTGATTGGTGGGGTGGAAATTACTACTTTTTTGGGCTTCTCTACTTCTTTTACTTCTGGGTTGAGCGTAAAAACTGTTGGTTGAGGAATAATATTTCTGGTTTTGGTTGTTTGTGCTTCTACCTGTTTGTGTATGATTGCTATTTGTCCTAAATCATTTTCGAGTTTATCTTTTTGATTTACAGATTTTTTCAGCGAGTTTAAAGTAATTGCCACTTTAGTTTGCTGCTGTATATCTTGACTAGACGAAACTAAACTGCTTAATCCATTGACTAGCTGTAGCAAATTTTGACGAAATTTAGGATCACCTGTTAATTCATCTAAGTCAGCGGTAATTTTCTGGGTATTTTCAAAAGTTCCTCTGGCCGCATCTAAAGTTTGTTGTAATAGAACAATATTTTTCGGATCATTAAGAGTTTGAGAAGCATCTTTCAAGTTTACAGAAGCTTCTACTGCATTTGCAGAAAGAAGTTCTAAATTTTTCATTAGTTCTCCTTCTGTAAAACGATCAACCGCAGGCGATAAACCACTCACCACTTGTCGTAATTGATTACTGGTTTGGTCAATATTATTTAAAGTGCTAACTAAAGAAGAACGATTGGTGGTTAATAAATCATCTAAATTATTGAGTAAACTACTTGCCTGTCTTGCCGTTACACTAAAATCACTAGCTGTGGCGCTAAATTGATTGGCAGTTCTGGTTGTAGTTGCAGTCAATTCATTTGTTGATTGTTGTAGTGTCACCGCAGTATTAGAAAATGTGCCAATTTGATTTTGAAAACTTTTACTAATACTTTGAATTTCTTTGGTCAGGTTAGCTACATTAGAAGCTGCATCGGCAGAAGTAACTAACAAACGATTCACATTGTTATAAAATTCTTGATTGTTATATTGTTCTGCAAAGCGATAGGATTCTCTAATTAATTCATCAACACTAACGCCTATTTCACCTGTTAATCTACTCAGGTTATGGCAAATAATTAAACCAGGATTACAATCTTCATCTAATGGCCCAGAAATATCTTGAGGAACTTCCTCTTCTTTAGGGGGAATAATATCAATAATACTTTCACTAATTAATCCACTTTGACTAGCTTCAATTGTAGAATTAGCAGGTATTTTTAAATCAGGATCATTGATTTCCAATTCTACTTCGACGACATTTGCACCTGTTGTAACATTAGAAATACTCCCAACTTTAACACCACGATAACGAACACTAGAACCTTTTTGCATTCCTCCTGCATTGGCAAATTCCACCACAGCTTTATAGGAGTCGCTGGTTGGGTTAATTCCATTTAACCACAGGAAAATCCCACCAAAAGCACCAGCACCGATGAGAACTAATAATCCTACCATTCCTTCTTTCAGAGTTCGTTGAGAGGCAAAACCACCGATGAGATCCCGCATTTTATTGTTCTCCTTTGACAAAAACCCTGTATAACTGTAATTGATGGTGATTCTTTTTTCGTAAAAATATTCACCTATCCATAATTGTTAATTAGCTCATAACCACAATAGCAGATATTCATAAGTCTGAATGTGAGAATAATTTTGATTGGGTATTTTGGGAACAAATAAAAATCCCTATAGCTCTTACTTGTTTCCTGTTCCCTCTCCTAAATAAGTACCTAAGTAAAATTAATTTAACATTTTCGGAACAAACAAAAATTTCTATAGCTCTTACCTGTTACCTATTCCCTGTTTGATCAGTGAAAAACTGAAACCAAATTTACAAAATTACCAGATAATTATCAACTAGCAACTTTAATTGGGCCTTCAACACTACCACTCACAAATTGTCTGATATGAATATCTTCTGTATTGTCTATTTCATTAACTTTACCTTGCCATTTTACTTTCCCCTGATGAAGAAATACTAATCTATCAGCCGTACGACGAATGGTACTGTCTTGGTGAGTAACAATGCAGTAGGTACTACAAATACCTTGTTGACATTGCAAATTACGGATTAAATCTTCAATTACTGTTGACGCTATCGGATCAAGTCCAGCGGTAGGTTCATCGTACAATAAAACCTCTGGAGTATCTTCGGGTTTATCTGGATTAGACATAATCGCACGAGCAAAACTAACCCGTTTTTTCATACCTCCAGAAAGTTCCGCTGGGTAGAGATTACCAATATTTCCTAAACCGACAACTGCTAATTTATCTTTTACTAATTCTTTAATTCGCGATCGCTTTAATCTAGTATTTTCATAAAGTGAAAAACCCACATTTTCATCTACATTCAAAGAGTCAAATAAGGCTGCTTGTTGGAATACCATGCCAATTCCTACTGGATCAGCACCATCTTCTATTAAACCTCGTCTTTTTTTGCCCTGAATATAAATTTCGCCTGTATCTGGTGCTAATAAACCAGCTATAATTCGTAAAATTGTTGATTTACCAGTTCCCGAAGGTCCAATAATTCCTACTGCTTCTCCTTGGTAAATTTCTAAATCAACGTTATCCAAAACCTTATTTTTACCAAATGTTTTAGAAATTCCAATCAGTTTAATTAATGGTTCTTTTTTGGGTGGTTGATCTTCAGGAATTGGTGGTTGGTGATTGGTCATAGGTAACTGGTAATTCGTAATTGATGTATATTAATTAATAACTAATGACTAATAACTAATAACTAATGACTGATATTATTATAATTGGTAGTGGTATTGGTGGTTTATCTGCTGCTGCTTTACTCGCACGTTACGGAAAACGGGTTTTAGTTTGTGAAAGTCACACAGTTGCTGGTGGTGCAGCACATACTTTTAAAAGACGTGGTTTTGAATTTGATTCTGGGCCTTCCTTTTATTGTGGTTTAAATAGTTCTCAAAGTTTAAATCCCCTCAAACAAATTCTTGATGTTCTGGGTGAAACTCTCCCAGTTATACCTTACGATCCTTTGGGTCATTATCATTTCCCTGAAGGTACTTTTCCTGTTTATAGTAATGCAGAACGTTATCGTCAGGAATTAGAACGTTTTACCCCTCATGGTGCTAAGGAATTTCAAAAGTTTGAGGAGCGTTTGTTAGGGCTTTACGATGCAATGAAAGGTATTCCCACTTTAGCATTACGATCAGATTGGCAAATTATACCTATATTGTTGCAGCGTTATTTACCATCTTTGGGGAAAATGTTATTTAATTTACCCATTGTTCAAAGTTCTGTGGGTAGTGTCATGGATGCTACTATCCAAGATGCTTTTGTCAGGCGGTTAATTGACCTAGAATGCTTTTTATTATCGGGTTTGAAGGCTGAAGGAACTATTGCACCAGAAGTAGCTTTTATGCTCGGTGAACGTTCCCGTGCTGGGGTTGAGTATCCGCTAGGAGGTAGTAAAACTATTGTTGATGCTTTAGTTCGGGGGTTACAGCGTTTTGGTGGTGAGTTGCGTTTAAATTGTCATGTTGAGCAGATTTTAGTGGAAAGTGGTAAAGCTGTAGGTATAAGATTGCGGAATGGTGAGATTCTAAAAGCACCTATAGTCATTTCCAATGCAACTCTTTGGGATACTTGTAATAATTTGCTACAGGATGAAGATTTACCAGCTAATTATAAAAAAGTTGCTTTAGATACTCCCAGAGTGGATAGCTTTATGCACTTACACTTAGGAATTGAAGCTGATGGTTTGGAAAATTTAACTGGTCATCATGTGGTGGTGCATGATAGTAGTCAGGATATTAGCGTTCCTGGAAATACTTGCATGATTTCTATTCCTAGTGTTTGGGATTCTACGTTAGCACCGCCAGGACATCATGTAGTTCATGCTTACACTTTAGAACCATTTGCGGGATGGGAACGGGATGATAATTATGAAATTCGTAAACAAGAAAAGGCACAAAATTTATACCGAGCTTTAGAGCGGGTTATCCCTGATATTCGGGAGCGGGTAGTATTGGAATTAATTGGTACTCCTTTAACTCATGCTAGTTATTTACGACGTTATCAGGGTACTTATGGGCCTGCTATTGCTGCGGATAAAGGGATGTTTCCCAGTATGTATACACCTATTCAGGGGTTGTATCGGGTTGGTGATAGTACATTACCGGGTATTGGTGTTCCTGCGGTTGCTGCTTCGGGTATTTTGTGTGCGAATACTTTGGTTGATGTGGATCGGGTTTTGGAGGTTTTATAATGTTTTATTTCACGCAGAGGCGTAGAGTCGCAGAGAGAAGAGAATTTTAGATTTTTGATGTCAATCTTATTAATGATTGTACAATTTTTCCGACAAATTTTCGGACAAAAAACCGTTGTGTTTGGGTTAATATATTGTTACTTGTAAGTTAGAGGTAAGAAAAATGAAATAAATAGTAAATATTATTTATGCACATTATCACTCGGCGGACTCTTTCCGAATTTTGGGAAAAGCACCCGAACTCACAAACTAACTTACAATTTTGGTATAAGATTACATTAAAAGCTGAATGGGAAAATTTTGTAGAGTTACGTCAAAGTTTTCCTTCTGCTGATCAAGTTGGTAATCTCACAGTGTTTAACATTGGCGGTAATAAATATCGGCTTATTGTGCTAGTAAAGTACAATTCTCAAAAAGTTTTTATCCGTCATGTCCTCACCCATGCAGAATATGATAAGGGGGACTGGAAAAATGACTCTTGGAATACGTAATAACAACGCTTATATCGAATTACTTAAATCTTTTCCCCCTCGTCCTATTACTTCTGAGGAGGAATTTTTTGCTACACAAAAAGTTATCAATTTTTTGATTGATCAAGGTGAATTAAATCCTGATGAAGAAGATTATTTAGATGTTTTAGGGACTCTAGTTTATGAGTATGAAGAAAAGCAGAATCCCATACCAGATATTTATGGTGTAGATTTACTAAAAGCATTAATGGATGAATTTAATATGCAGAGAAAGGACTTAGTTTATATTTTTGAAACAGAGGCTATTTTATCTGAAGTTTTAAGTCAAAAAATTCCTTTAACTATTGATCATATTTATAAGTTGGCAGAGTTATTTAACATTTCTCCTGCTGCATTTTTGGAGTTAGGTAGTTAAATGTTGACGAATGAAATATACAATAATTATTAAATGGTCACAATAAGATAAATATTATGTAGTTTCACTGCCTGATTTTACTAATATTATGCAGCCTTGTACTCATGGGTAAACTTATGAGGAGGCTTTAAAAAATGCTCAGGAGGTGTTAGAAATGTTGGTTGAATCATGTCTAGAAGACGGTGAAACTCTCCCAGAACCACAGATTTTAGGTAAGTCTTTAAAGATGGCAGGATTTATATGTAAGTTGGGTTAAAGTCATGAAACTAAAAATTAACTATTTCATGCAAATACAAAGATAAAAAAGAATATATCCCTACATTTTCTTCTTCTCTGTGTTCTCTGTGCCAGGAGTGGTTTGTTATCAAATAATGCTAATTTTTATTTTTAAGTGTAAAATAACTAAAGTTATTACTACTAACTATGCAGAAAGTATTTGCTAAACATCGTCTATTTTGGTCTATTTTATTTCTAATAATTGCCTTGGGATTGACATTTTTTATCTCTCTTTCCCAAGGGGCTGTCAATTTTAATATTACTGAATTTTATCAGGCTTTGTTAAAGGAAGGCGACCCAATTAAACAAACTATTCTCTGGGATTTAAGATTACCAAGAATTTTTGCAGCGATGGTTGTCGGGGCAGCTTTGGGGATGTCTGGCGCACTTCTACAAGGGATGTTACGTAATAGTTTGGCTGATCCTTTTATTTTGGGAATTTCTGCCGGTGCTGGGTTAGTTGTCATTGTGATGATTGTTTTTCAAGTCTTCCCTATTGCTATTCCTTTTGCTGCTTGGTTGGGGGCAATTTTAACTTCTGCACTGGTAATTTTCCTCGGTCGTTCTGGAGGAGGAATTTCTGTAGAAAAGTTAATTTTGGGTGGGGTTGCTGTTAGTTCTTTGTTCGGTTCTGTGCAAAGTACATTATTATTAATGTCAGCAGATGGACAGGTACAAATTGCTTTGAGTTGGTTAGTTGGTAGTTTAAATGGGAGAGGTTGGACAGAAATTTCCACAGCTAGTCCTTATATTATTTTAGCTTTAATATTTGGTTGTTTATTAGCGCGATCGCTCAATGTTTTGGCTTTGGGTGATGAGTTAACTGTGGGTTTAGGTGTGTCTTTATTACGTTCCCGTTTATTAATTGGTGGTGTGGCAACTTTGTTAGCTGCGGGTGCAGTTAGTATTGCCGGTTTAATTGGTTTTGTCGGTTTACTTGTTCCCCATGCAGTAAGGTTAATGGTAGGAACTGATAATCGTTTTGTTTTGCCTTTTTCTGCTGTCGCTGGTGCTTGGTTATTAATGTTTGCTGATCTTTTAGCACGACTGGGTACAGTGGAACTTCCTGTCGGTTCGGTGACAGCTTTATTAGGTTCTCCTTTGTTTATTTGGTTACTTTATCGTCGTGCTGGTGGTTTAGGTAAATTATAAACTAGGAACAACTCTAAAATTACGAATTACCAATTACGAATTACCAATTACGAATTACGAATTAGAACGATGCCTTTAGAATTAGAAAATCTCTCTGGTGGTTATACTACAATACCTATTGTTAAAGATGTCAATTTATCTTTAAAAAATGGGGAATGGTTAAGTTTAGTTGGTGCTAATGGTTCGGGTAAGTCTACTTTATTGAAGTTAATTAGTCGTATCCTTTTACCTCTGGGTGGGGTGGTTTTACTTGATGGTAAAGCTATTCATTCTCAACCCCCTAATTTAGTAGCTCAAAAATTAGCTCTTTTACCTCAACAACAACCTGTTCCTGCTGGTTTAACTGTACGTCAATTAGTCAGTTTGGGTAGAACTCCTCATCAAAAATGGTGGCAATGGGAATTAACCGGAAATGATAGAATAATTGTAGATTCAGCAATTGAAAAAACACAACTTGAAAAATTTAGCGATCGCCCGGTAGAGAATCTTTCAGGAGGTGAAAGACAACGGGCTTTTTTGGCTTTAGCTTTAGCACAAGAACCAAAGGTTTTATTATTAGATGAACCAACTACTTATTTAGATATTAATTATCAATTACAATTATTAGAATTACTGAAAAATCTCAATTTACAACAGGAGTTAACTATTGTTACAGTCTTACATGAATTAAATTTAGCTGCACGTTATAGTTCTAGAATTTCTTTATTAAAACAAGGTCAAATTTGGGAAGTTGGTAAACCGGAAACTGTATTAACATCAGATAATATTGCTGAAGTTTTTGGGGTAGATTCTATAATTATTCAAACTCCTGTAGGTTTACAGGTTTGTGCTATTGCTGCGGTTGAGTAATTAAATTTCTGACTTGTTTGATGATGAAGAAATTTCTTGACTAAATATCTGTGAAGTAGGTTTTTGCCACGATGCAAATAAAATTGCTAATTCAAATGTTAGTTGAAGAAATGAATTTGACTACTTACTTCGTGGCTATCACCTTGAACAGAATCTTTTAGTTATTGACTATTAATTCAATCTAGCTATTACTTGAGGAAGCTATGAGCTTGATTGAGACTAATGTGAGCTATTACTCAATTTCTACCGCTTGCCAACAACGGTTTAAAAGTATACCGGCTGCTAATAGTTTGAGAGCTTCCAAAATAAAGTAACTACTGTGCAGTAGACTCATGGTTTTATCCATTGTATTTGTACCCACAAACAGAGTCAGATTACTGCCCAAAGCACACATTTGAGGTGCTAACAAATATGTATCTAATAGAGCTACTATCAGCAACAGGCAAGAGAGGAAAATACTATCTAAACGCCAGTTAGACTGAGCTTTGCTCATAGCCATTACAGAGGTAAAAGCTATAGCTGCAAGTAGTAATTCTAAGCGGTTAAAATTCCAGAAAATTGTGTATCCAGCAGCGGCAAAGCCAGTTTCAGTCATCATTCCACTGAGATAAAGACTGGGCATAATGATCCAATCTAGCAGCAGACTGGAACTGAGCCAAAAGCCCAAGGTTAACATTATGGCAGTTTGCCAAACTGATCTTCTTATTTGCAGGTTAGAAATAGTGTTCATATGAATAATTACTTTGCTGTATTCTTAATTACTAGTTTCTAACCAAAAAAAGCAATTTGACAACAGATTTCAATTAACTGTTACAAAGTAGATTAAATACAAGATTTTCAGCAAATTTTTATAATGCTTTGTGAATTTATTTATATTGAATACAAAGTTAAGTAAAGAAAATCCAGAAGTTGTTGCAAATAATTCGGTTGAGTAGAGTATGGTGACTGGTGATTGGTGATTAGTGATTGGTGATTGGTGATTGGGAATCTTAATTTAATCAGTAATATCAAATCCGGTAGCATCGGAATGATATATTTTCCCGCAATAACTGCTAACTGGTAACTGGTAACTGGTAACTGCTAACTGGTAACTGCTAACTGCTAACTGGTAACTGCTAACTGGTAACTGCTAACTGGTAACTGCTAACTGCTAACTGGTAACTGCTAACTGCTAACTGGTAACTGCTAACTGCTAACTGAAAACTGAAAACTGAAAACTGATAACTGATAACTGGTAACTGCTAACTGAAAACTGAAAACTGCTAACTGAAAACTGAAAACTGAAAACTGAAAATCTATTTCTCGTTAAAAGTCCAAACTCCATCATCCCAAGTTTCATCTGTTGGAGGTGACTGGATCCAATGTTGACAGCGGCCTAGATATAACATAGAGGCTTTATCATTATTATCTGCTGTTAAGGCTTGAATAAACTCTGTTTGTGCCTGGGCGAATTGACGTTTGAGATAATATTCACGCCCTTTTTGGTAATGCTCAATTAATTCATGTTTTTTACTGTCAATGGGATCATTTTGTGTACCAATTAGTTCATAGATAGATACAGGTTCATGTCTACCTTTAACTCGAATGAAGTCTAGTTCTCTAGCCCAAACATCTTGGCGACAGATTTCATAGGTGTTGTCGCTAATGATAATATCGCAACCATATTGTTTACTGACACTTTCTAAGCGAGAACCCAAGTTGACACCATCACCAATGGCGGTAAATTCCATTCGCTTACTAGAACCGATGTTGCCACTAATGACTATATCGGAATTGATACCGATGCCGATTTTAATTTTCGACTGATTTAATGCTTCTCTATGTAAGTTTAATTCTTGCAGACGCTTACGCATTTCTAGAGAAGTGGCTACAGCCATTTGTGCGTGTCTTTCTAAGGGAAGGGGAGAACCAAATACAGCCATAATGGCATCACCAATGTATTTATCGAGTGTACCTTTATGTTTAAAGACTGCTTCCACCATAGACTCAAAGTATTCGTTGAGCATACTCACCACTTCTTCAGCTTGCATATTTTCTGTGAGGGTGGTGTAGCCACGAATATCCGAGAACAAGATTGTTACTTCTTTGCGATCGCCCCCTAATTTAGCGTCATCTAATTTGAGTAATTCTTCTGCTAACTCCTGAGTCATGTAACGGTACATGGTGCTTTTCAGGCGTTTTTCATCACTAATATCATCCATAACCACCAATGCACCACAAGATTGAGTGTCATCTTCAGCGTTGGCGATGGGATTGAGTGATAAATTGACACTGTGCTGTTCTTGGTTAGTTGTGAATAGGGTTTGATCTGGGTAATATTGTTGATCAGCGTTGGGATCATGACTTTGTAGAGCTTCTGTAAACCACTTACTAAAATCACCTTCTTTCAAATTGATCAGATCACTAACTAACCTTCCTTCTAAACTTTTATCGGTAGGATAGCCCAGTAAGCGTTTAGCACTCTCATTTGCTGTGATTACACATCCAGATTTATCGGAAGAGATGACACCATTGGAAAGACTTCTGAGAATATCACGCTGCATTTGCTCTTGTTGTTTAACTTTGGCAAATAACTGGGCATTTTGTAATGCTACCCCGGCTTGAATGTTGAAAGCTTCCATAAACTCTTCATCGTTGTGATCAAAACTAGCTTGGAAACATTCAGGAGCTTCTGGCCAATCTTCAGGGTTGTAGTGGGGAAAATCTCCGACTTTCTTTTTATTGACTAATTGTGTTACCCCTATTATTTCTTGATCACTGTTGAATACTGGCATACACAATAAACTACAGGTGCGATAACCATTTTCTTGATCTAGTTTTTGGGCAGTTTGTGAATCTTGATGTTCATATAAATCGAAGGGTATATTGAGGGGTTTTTTCGATAATGCAACTATGCCTACAAAACCTTGACCTATGGGTACTCTTAATTCTTTGGTTATGCCATTATCTTGGACGATTTGTGTCCATAAATCATTGCGATCGCTATCTATTAACCATAGTGTACTACGGTCTGCATTCATTAATTCCTTGGCTTCATCCATTACCCTTTTCAAGGTATCTTCTAAGTCTAAACTGCTTTGACTTAAAGATTTAATTGCTTTCATCAAAGCTGCTGCTGCTCTTTGTTTTTGAGTTGCAATATAAAAAGAACGAGATGACTCTAAAATTAAGCGAATTGATGGGGCAAAATCTTGGAATAATTTCTCATCTGCACTGGTAAAACCCCGATTATCAATCCTATCTGCCAGGGGATCGTTGGGATTATGTAAGTATTTTAATTTATTGAGTAATTGTACTACTGCTACTAATTCTCCATGTTCATTTAATAGCGGTAAGGCTAACATCGTGTAGGTACGATAACCATGTCTTTTGTCCTGTTTTTGAGCAAATGCAGAACGAGCATCATTATAAAAATCATAGGGAATATTGACTACTCTTTTGAAAGTTGCAACTTCTCCAGCTATACCTTTATCCGCAGGAATTCTAATTTCTAGAGGTTTCCCACTTTCCGCTTCAGCTAAAATAGACCAAAGTTCTTGACTTTCTTCATCTAGTAAAAATATTGTTGTCCGATCTGCTCCTAACAATTCTCCTGTTTTTAAGGTAATTGAATGTAGCATTTCCTGGAGAATCGTTTCAAAACCTTGATAATCCAGCATTGACAAGGTTTCATTGACAATTTTTAATTTACTTTCTACTTCTTGAACTACTTGTTTAAAAGTATCCTGGGTTAAAGGTGCTAGAAATTGAGAAAAAGTTCCTTTTCTAGTTGCCAAACTAACTACTGGAGAGGTGTTATTTTCAACTTGATATGTATCTTGGCTACCAACACTCATGAGTAAATCTTTCTCGTTTCCTAGATGTGGTTGTTGCGGTGACATAATTGTATTTGATATAGTATGATTTAGAATTTCCGATTTTTTTTTGGTTTGAAAGGAGATTTATTATTTTACCTTGAGCTTGTAAATACTTGTCTGAGATAGTATCAGCTTATGATTAAATAATCATTAAGTCTGTTTTATCTTTCTCTGATAAAACATTAGGAATTGATCATAACAGCTAGAATTGAAAATTGGATCTTTCTAAATCCATAGAATCAAAGCTAGAGGCTTTACCGACTATTATATAGGAAGATTAGCCAGGGGTTTCATGCTGTTGATTACTCTTTATCATCCCAGACATAAATGACGGTTAAAACCTTTTAATCACAGCTATTCTATTGTTTAATTTTGTTAATTATCTTCCCAAAATAAAGATGGTGTTGAGAGTGAAACCATGATTTTTCTCAGTAGTTAAATGTTATTTTTAAATGATTGTGTGGTATTATTACTGAATTTTTTTGATTATTCCGTAATTACTGGTGTATACAAGTTGAATGTTTGTGATTCAATAATTTTATCGAATTAAAGTGTACCAAGTTTTTCCAAACAGGCCATTAAGCCTAGTAAGATCAACACATTTTTAGTTTTCATAAGTTTTATTAAATGAAGTATATTGATTTTACTAGATTTTTCATTTCTATGAAACAGTCATGGCTCATTTTCAACTAAATAGCAAAGATTTGATAACTACAAGTATTACTGATACGGAGACACCAATTGTATCACTAACTGCCAAAACTCAGGTTCAAGTTTTCTAGTTAATAGACTAGTCAAATTTTGACAATTTTAGATTGATATAACTTTGAAAGATAGGAATTATTCAGCAAAACAACTGAATACAAGAGTATATATGGTGTAATTTTTAACTATATAATAATATTTTATCCAGAAAAAAAGAAGAACCGCAAAACACAAGGTTTTACGGTTTTGAGTTTAGTGTGAGGAGCTTAACTAACCCAATCATAGAGCAAGAAATTCAAAATATAATGCTTGTATCAATTTTGGTAACGAAGTTATCAAGAGGTACAGCTATAGACGAGATTAACATGAGCATAAAGGTTGGGTGCTTTCTAGCAGGGTGCAGTGGGAGAATTAAAAGCTAGGGATCTCGAGCAAATCTGATACTTCTGAGACACCCTCTTAGACTAAAGCACCACCACAACTAGAACCCGAACCAGCGGTACAACCATAACAGTAATGAGCGGTTTTAATCTCATTAATTAAGTCTAAGTTACCAGCTTCTAATAATGTACTTACCGTTAACTTATTCCCATATTTATCAGTTGCTGGTAGATTCATCATTTGGTTAAAATCACAATCATAAATATTGCCTAAATAATCTACAGACAATTGATCAAGACACATTAAGTTATCTACTGTACTTTGATTATATTGAGATTCTAAGAACTGTAAATATTGCCAGTAAAGCTGTTTACTTTCTAAAAATGACTTAGTTCTACCGACTGGTAAGTTAGTGATTGTCAACAGGTTGTTAAAAGCTATATTAAAGTTGTCTTGCAAAAACTGTTTATAAGCAAGTTCCAAATTCTGTTGTTCTGGAGTTAGAGCAAATTTTTCATGTTGTGGTAATGGGGGATTATAAACCAAATCTAAGATTAAGTCTGGATTTTTACCATAACCTAATTCATTCAACAATTGTAAAGCCTGAATTGAATGTTCAAAAACTCCTTGTCCACGCATTTTATTGACATTATCCGCTAAATAACAAGGTAGAGAGGCAACAATTCTCACGTGATTTTCTGCAAAAAAAGTTGGCAAGAATTCAAATCCTTTAACAAAGTAAATAGTTAAATTTGATCTTACAATTACTTGTTTATTTTTGCTCTTACTAGCCTTCACTAATGATTGAAAACCATAATTCATTTCTGGTGCGCCACCAGTTAAATCTACAATCTTAATTTGTGGAAATTTATAAATTAGTTCTATTAGGTTTTGACAAATTTCTGGAGATAATTCTTCTGTTCTTTTCGGACTTGCTTCTACATGACAGTGGCTACAAGCAAGATTACAACGTTTCCCTAAGTTGATTTGTAAAACCTTAATTTCTTGTTTATTTAGTGGGGAAGTCAGTTTTCTGGCAAAAGGTGTAATTTCTGTTTTTGTCATCATATTATATAGCAATCTCATTTGATTTTTGAAATTAAATACCTGAGCAAAATTAATTAGATATTTTGGGAATAAATAAAAATCCCTATAGTTCTTACTGTTCCCTGTTCCCTCTCATTATTTTACACAACCACTTATTTGTAAAAATAGCTCATTTCAGTTATCAGTTATCAGTTATCAGTTATCAGTATTTCTAGCTGAATAAGACTTAGGCAAAAGTTCTCCCTAGCTGCCATTTCTCTGTGTTCTCTGTGTTCTCTGTGGTTCGATATTACCTGACTCTTGCATAAGTCCTGTTATAGCTGAAGTAAGAAGACTGAAATGCCGAACCACATATTTTTTAACAGCAACCACCACCATCATAATACCAAGTAGAATCTGTGATGATAATCTCCTCTGGATGAATAAATCCCAATTTTGCCGCAGTTTTGTCACAAACAGCAGCAGGGATACCACTTTGTAAAATATGTCCGTCTTGATCATCAAAAAATGGTTCTGCACCTGCATAAATTGCTGTTTTTCCTGTAAATATGCAAGCACCATCTTCAGGTATTTGTACTTTAAAGGCGATGGAATCAAGACTTTCTAAAAGTAGATTTTCTGCTAAATTATAAGTTTGTTTATCTAATAATCTATAGGGACGACGGGCGCGAATTTCAATTTGTCCAAACCCTGCATTAATAATTAGTTGAGTATATTCTTGATAGGTGAGCGCACCTGATAAACACATTGCTCTTAACCTTTCATCTTGTTGTAAATGTGGAGGAATAGAACGGGTAGCAATGGGGTCACTCATTTGTAGTCTTCCACCTGGTTTTAAGACTCGATATGCTGCTTGTAAAGCACGGGTTAAATCAGCAGGTTCAAAGATATTAAAAAGACAGTTTTGAGCAACTATATCAACGGAAGTATCATCTACAGGTAAATCAAAAGCATTTCCGGGACGAATTTCTACAAAACTAGGATCAAACCAAGGATTTTCTTGGGCAGCAATTTCTAGATTTCTTTGGGCAGCTTCCCGCATTTCTGCTACTGGTTCAACTGCTATAATTGCACCGGGATGACGGGAAAAATAAGCAAATTGTAATGCCTCTAAACCACCACCGACACCAACATATAAAACAGTAGGTTCATTGACTAATTCATGAGGATGAACGGTAGTTCCACAACCATAATTCATTTCCTGCATGACTAAAGGTATGTTTAATCCTGGTAATTGCAGGGGTGTACTTTGCACACAACAAAGTCCTATTTCTGGTGTTTGGGCAACTTCACTATAAAATTGGGCGGCGGTTTCTAAATATGTCATTTTTTTGTTTACTTTTGTGGTACTATATTAATAGTAAATATTAATATATGATATGCACAATTTAATGAGTTTTTGCTGAGATTTTTTATCTTTAATCTCGGAGGACATAGCCAACACCACGTACAGTTTGTAGTAGTCTTTTTTCGCTGTTTGCTTCTAGTTTTAAGCGTAAATAACGAATGTAAACTTCTATGATGTTCGAGTCACCCATGAAGTCATAACCCCAAACTTCTTCTAAGATGCGATCGCGGGTAATTACTTGACGGGGATGACTAAGTAAGTAATCTAATAATTCAAATTCTTTGGCTGTTAATTCTACTAATCGTTGGCCTCGGTAAACTTCTCTGGTGATGCGGTTTAAACTTAAATCGTCAAATTTCAATACATCATCACTACTATTTTCTTTGCTTCTACGGAGATGGGCGCGGACTCTAGCTAGTAATTCTTCAATACTGAAAGGTTTAACTACATAGTCATCAGCACCAGCATCTAAACCTGCAACGCGATCGCTGACTTCATCTTTAGCTGTTAATAAAATTACGGGTACTTGATCTCCGGTACTGCGTAGACGTCGACAAATTTCCACACCCGACATCCCAGGTAACATCCAATCTAAGACAATTAAATCTAGATTTAGTTCCCGTGCTGCTGTCAGTGCTGTTAAACCATCATAGGCCACACTGATTTGATAGCCTTCATAACTCAATTCTAATTCTATTAATCGAGCTAACTTGACTTCATCTTCAACCAGTAAGATGTGTGTCATAAAAATATTGCGGATTTTGATTAAGGATGATTAAACATAGTAACCTAAATTACTAAAATCAAATCTTAAATCAAATTTTAAATTTCCGCTTTCATTTGCTCTAGAGGTTGAGAAACAGGTAAAGTAATTGTAAAAATACTGCCTTCCCCTAAACGCGATCGCACATTCACTTTCCCACCCATACCTTCAACAAAAGTCTGGACAATTGATAATCCTAAACCTGTTCCTCCACTGGTAGTTCTGGCTTCATCTATACGATAAAATCTTTCAAAAATCCGAGACTGCTGTTGTAAAGAAATACCATATCCTTGATCACAAACTTGGATGACAACTTCTTTATTTTCTAAGGCTAATTTAACTGTAATTTCTGTATTCTCTGGAGAATATTTAACAGCATTATCAATCAAATTTAGTAAGACTTGTTTTAAACGATTGTAATCTATACTTGCTATAATCATTTGATTATTAGCCTGGATATTGACAATTCTACCACTATACTTTTCTGCCATACTGACAACTTCTAATAATAAATCATGGAGATTATTAGGTTGTTTGTGTAAGTGTAAATAGCCGTTATCCGCTCTGGCTAAATCTAGTAAATCCTGTAAAAGTCTAATGGTACGTTCAGTTTCTAAAGATGCAGTATTTAATGCCTCTAATTGGGTAGGGTTGAGATTGTTTTGTCTTCTTAAAACACTTTGCAAATAACCATTGACAATAGTTAGAGGTGTACGTAATTCATGGGAAACGTTACTGACAAATTGTTTTTCCTTTTCCCAAGATTGAGCCAGACGAGACAACATTTGATTAAAGGTATTAGTTAATTCCTGAACTTCTGTGGGAGCATTTTTGATAGATAATTCATATTCTCCTAAATCAGAAAAAGAGATATTAGCGGTCATTTTGCCTAACTGTCGTAAAGGTTGTAAAGAACGCTGAATATAAATGGCAATAATTGCACAAATAATTACAATTGTACAGATACTAGCAATAGATAAACTTCTCACCATTGCGATAAACATTAATTGTTCATTGGTAATATCTTTAACTACAAATAATTGACCATCAAGTTTACCATTGACTGATAAATCACCGCCACATATAACAAAATAACCTTGATTAACATTTTCTAATTCCGGTTTATTAGACATCTCAGTTAGAGACATTAAATCTGATGCAGTTTTTGGTGAGAGTGAATTCCAATTTTCAGATTTAGCAATCACTTGCTGCTGAGAATTTTTCACCCATAAAAAAGTATCTGAACTGGCTAAATTATTAATTGCTTTTTTTAAACTGACATCCATAGCCATCATTTCATGATACAATTGAATATCATTAGGAAGGCGTTCGGAAATCTTAGCAATATCAGATTTATGACTATTAATTAAAATGCGCTGCATCTTCCAAGTCGTCCAACCTGCAAGACTACCTAACCCTAGAATAGAAACCAAAGCGATACCCAAAATTAGACGTAATCGCAAAGAAAAAATATCTAATTTCTGCCAAATATAATTGTTATTTTTCACTGCAATAATAGGTAGTCAGAGGAAATAAATATGATCATGAACAAAGGTAACACAAAAAGATACTAACTTCAGCTTTCTTTATACTATCAGTCTAAACACTAGCTGGTAAACTAGCATAACCAAAAGTTACATTAAACTGACGACACCAAATACCCACAGATTTAAAATTAGCTAAATTTATATTTTTAGGTACTGTATAACGTTGAGAACCTTTAATTTTTTCTAACCTAGCAACACTCACATAATCTTTTTGTTGCAGAGAGTTGGAAGGTACATCACCACGATGTAAAACTACCACTAAATTAGGACCACTGTCAGTTTGAAAACTTTGATCAAATTGTAAATAAGTAGTACCATTTTCGGTAATTACATTTAATTTACCTTGAGTTTTGTGTTCTAAAGTCTGAAAACTACTGGAATTGCTAACAGTAGAATTTTGTGTTGCAGACTCGGTTTGATTTTCCGTTACAGTTTGGTTACTTGTGGATGTTGATGTCACGTCTTTTGTACAACCAACACTAAGAACAGTAAATAGAATCACAATTGTTAAACTTAATATTTTCATGATGAAAATACCTTAAATTTATCTATAGTGACAATTTAAACGATAACTTCCTAAATTAAATGAATTTACGCTGAGAATTGATTTAATTTTCAGAGAGAAACAAATAAATAGGACTCATATTTTATTTCTACAAAAACTAAATCGTTTAACTCGATCTGGAATGAAATTGAATTTTCAATCATTTGCCTCACTAATTTCAACCAGAGAAAAAATAAAAATCAATAATTATATATCCATGTTCATCTGCATTCAATGAGATGAGGATTGGGTATTTGTCAAAATCATGATTTCCCCAATCACAAATCACCTCAAACCCTGACACACAAACCCACCCCAATAGAAAAATTGACTCAAACTGAGAATCGCAGTTTTGTCATCGGTAATTAAAGCTTGTAATTCCGAAAATAGCAAATGTGCCACTTTTATCTGTCCTACTAAAACAGGATATAATTTTCAATTGCTTGCTAAATCAATTTGATAAAAATCCTTCAGATATTCTTGCACCTGTGCTGGAATTTCACCTTTGCTATAAACATCATTACTAGTCACTAAATCTACCAACCGCCGGGAACGAGAACGTTCTGCATATTCAATTGCTTTGTCATATTGTTTCAGTTCAATATAACTCTGAATGATGTTTTCATAGACGATAGTGATATCAGCTAACATCTCATTGCGACGTTCATCATCAGTTGGCCAACTGCGGGATATTTCTATCGCTGCAATGGCTATTTGATAACCCCTAATTGCTAATCTCCAATTCCCTTCCTTAAATCCTAAGTTACCTAAGTTTATACCGATTTGTAAACAGTCAATCGGAAATGCTTCTGGGGTTTTAATTTCTAAAGCATTATCATAACATTTGATCGCCTGTTCTATATTCTCCCTTCTATCTCCTTTAATGCGATCTTTATAGGCAGTTGCTAAGTTACTTTGAGTCATTGCCCAGTCTTGAGGAAAAGCATCACGGGTACGGACTTGTAAAGCCAAATGGAAAGTGGCGATCGCCTGTTCTATATTTTCCCCTCTATCTCCTTTGATGCGAGAATAATAGGCAGTTGCTAAGTTATTTTGAGTACTTGCCCAATTTTGAGGGAAAGCTTGACGAGTATATTCTTGTAAGGCTAAATTGAAAGCAGCAATCGCTTGTTCTATATTCTCTCCTTTCTCTCCCTTGATGCGTAAATAATAGGTATTTCCTAAGTTATTTTGAGTTTGCGCCCATCTTTCTCGTGATTCTGCACGGGGACGTAATTTTAAAACAGTTTCATAGCCAGTAATGGCAATTTCTAAGTTATTAGCACGTCTTCCTAGGGGAAAATTTTTAATATCAATACAAAGATTTTCTATTATAGCTGCAATATCTTGTTTTTTTTCTGGTTTTTTTTGGGCATAGTTAAACGTGAAATATTGCAATATTTGGGCGAAGCTTTCATCTAATAGGTGTTGATGTTTTTGGAGGATAGGGTAAATAATTTTAATATCACTGTTACTGTCTATTTCTGCTTGTAATACTTCTAATAAAAAATTTTGATATTCTTCTCTCCTGGAACTATTATTTTCAATAATGTAGGGTTGTAATTGTGTTGCTAAGTTGGTTAAAAATTCTGCTTCTTTTTGTCTTCCTGTTTCCTGGAGTTGTTGAGATATCGCTATGGTTGTGAGTAAGAAATCTTGGTCTAATAACTGTTGATGTGCTTGTAATATTTCCGGTTCTTCTCCACTAGGACATTCTAGGAGTTTTTGGATTAGTTCTTGGTATTGGTAGTTACGTACTTCGTTCATCATTGGGTTTGGGGTATTTTGTGTTTATATCTCGCGTATGGGTGGGGGAATTATGCAATTTTTCTGAATCAGGATTTCCAGAATTTGAGGATGTACAGGATAGAAGTATTGGTGAGGATCATATTTTTTCGATTTACAGAATGGGATTTTTTATCAGGATTAGAATATTGAATATTATAGACAATCACAATCAAAATATTTAACCCCCCACAAATAATTAATCAAAAAAATACTGAAATCTTATAATCCTGAGCATCCTGTTCGCGCAGCTTGGTATTTAGCCACTTCTGACAAGAAGAAATGTGAAGATAGTATAATAGAGAAAATAAACACCCTCAAAATCATGACTGAAAATATCACCAACAACATCCAAAAAAATGATATTCTCTATGACTGTGATTTTCTAGCATGGTGCGAAAGAACAGTAAAACAACTCAAAAACAGAGACATAGAAAATCTTGATTTTGACAACTTAATCGAGGAAATAGAAACATTGGGAAAAAGTGAAAAAAGAGAATTGAAAAATCGCTTATTAGTTTTACTTTCTCATATTCTCAAACGGATGTATGTTAATAGTCCCGATAACTTCAACGTTTGGGAAATAACCATTGTAGAACAACGTAAACAAATCAAAAACTTATTAAAAGAATCCCCCAGTCTTAAACCTCTTTTTGCCCAAATGTTCACGGAAGTTTATCTAGATGCTTTAGAGATAGTTTCTATGGAATATAAACAAACTCAATTTCCAGAAACCTGGCAATTTGATTATCAAACAGATTTACTTTTATCTAGTAAATATTGGGATTAATTGAGGGTTTTTATCAGAAGTGGCTAAACGCCACGCTGCGCGAACAGGATATCCAGGATGGTATGATTTGTGAGTATTATAATCTTGCAGACAATCAAAATATTGAAACCCCCACAAACAATCAATAAAAAACAATCCTGAAAATCCTCTAATCCTGAGCATCCTGATTCTGACAATTCAAAATAGCTGCGAATTTAGAGCTTGTTTGTTGACAAAGATTAGGTAACGTCACATCCTCTGCATGGGAAAGAGGAGTCAATTCACAACCAGCCACAAAACCGGATACAATCAAAAAAATATAAACCTGTGTAAATCTGAATTCAGAAAGAAGAAATTTATACAGCATAAATAAAACTCCGATTTTAGTTACACTTACCTATCGGAGTTCAAAACATTTATTTTGCAATTTTGATCAACTCAAAACATACAAAGCTGGCCAAAATTCCCATCTCATTAATTCTCCCCCTGCACCCTACACCCTGCACCCTGCCTCAGTTTTCCTCCCCCTGCACCCTACACCCTGCACCCTGCCTAAATTTTCCTCCGCACCCTGCACAATACAAAATCCCCTAATTACGGTGATAATGATTACCACCATAATGAACCCTTGTACCAGCCCAAAGTAACTTCTCTCGCAGAGTTTGGTAGTAAGAATTATTAGCCCGTAAAACAATAAACTTAGCCATACAGTCAGCCGTGCGGATATCAACACGATGTCCAGGCCAAATAGAAGTAGACAAAACCCCATCCATCCACAACTTCGTACTTAAATCATAATCCCCCAGAGGCCAAATACTAATCACCGAACCAGGGGGTAAAATCAAAGGACGACTGGAAAGACTCATTGGAGAAATGGGAGTAATAGTAATAGCCTCCATCCCATCGTGCATAATAGGGCCACTAGCAGAAACCGTATAACCAGTAGAACCAGTAGGAGTAGAAATAATTAACCCATCTCCCACATACTGATCAACCACCTCACCATCAATTTCCATTTCCAGAATAGAGGTAATCATCCGATCAGCAGAAGCGGGCTTAACACAAAACTCATTTAAAGCCAAATAATCTTCCGTTACAGGCTCTAAATTGGTTCGATTTCCTTCATACACAGCAGCTTGTAACATCATTCGCCGCTGAATTGCATAATGGTCATCAAACAACCGATCCCAAACCTTCTCAGTTTCTTGAAATTCATCCACAGACTCAGTTAAAAAGCCCAGATGGCCACCCACATTCACCCCTAAAATGGGGATACCAGCTGGAGCTAAATGTCTGGCACTAGTTAAAACTGTACCATCACCGCCAAGTACCAAAGCTAAATCAATTGGTTGGGTTGCAGAAGCCAAAAATACCGGATAGGGGTTATCCTTTGGCCCACTTGGCCCCACCAAAACATGGCAATTGCGGTCTTCTAATTGTTGAGCGCAGAGTTCAGCCCAGCGTTTACTCTGGGAGTCTCGCGCTTTATATGCAATGATTACCTGGTTTAGTTGCACGCTATTACCACTTGAGGAGATTAAACTGCTCCATATCAACGGTATCACGGTTACGATAAATAGCCAGTACAATCGCTAACCCTACCGCCGCTTCAGCAGCAGCTACAGTAATCACAAAAACGGTGAAAACTTGACCTTTGATTAATGTTGAGTCAAGAAAGTTAGAAAACGCCATTAAATTCAGGTTAACAGCATTGAGCAACAACTCAATAGACATCAGTACCCTAACCGCATTCCGGCTGGTAATTAAACCATAGATACCAATACAAAATAAAGCTGCTGCTAGTAGTAAGAAGTATTGAAGTTGCATAATTTGGTGATTGGTGATTGGTGATTGGGGATTAGGGATTGGTGATTGGTGACTGGGCTATGAACTTCCCCCTGCACCCTGCACCCTGCACCCCTGCTTTCTATTACTCGTCAGTACCACTAGATACCAATTCTCTAGGGCGTTCTGGCAAGGTTAAGACAGTTTGAGAAGGGGTAGTTGGTTCTGGTAAATATTCCCGACGTGCCAAAATAATTGCTCCCACCATTGCCATTAGCAACAATACAGAAGCTAATTCAAAGGGAAGCAAAAAGTCGGTAAAGAAATGTTGGCCAATTACAACTATAGAATTTTCCGTGGGTGCGGTAGTAGTAGCATCAGCCCAAGGTGTTGCTAAAACCATCGTACTTAACAGGGCAAATAACCCTAAACTGACTATACCTGTGACAATTTTTCGTACCCCTGCACTGGGTAGGGGAGAAAAGTCTTGACGTTTATTTACCAACATGATGGCGAACAAGATCAAAACATTTATCGCACCTACATAGATTAATATCTGTGCAGCAGCGACGAAATCTCCATTTAGCAATAGGTAAAGTCCTGCCATGCTGATGAATACACCACCCAGCAAAAAAGCAGAATAAACAATGTTAGAAAACAACACTACACCTAATGCTGCTCCAATCATCATCACACCTAAAATGCCAAATGAAACAGATTGTACTCCTTCGGCTAAATTCACTTTTTTCGATCCTTTGTAAGTTGTCAGTTGTCAGTGGAAGAAGGCAAAAGGCAGAAGGCAAAAGGTTAAAAGCAAAAGGCAAAAGGCAGAAGGCAAAAGGCAAAAATTTTAAATTATATTTTTTCTGTTCCCTGTTCCCTGTTCCCTGTTCCCTGTTCTCTGTTCCCTGTTCCCTATTCCCTATTCCCTATTCCCAAAGACTAAATTTACTTTTCTGTTTCTACTAAGTCTTCTGGACGAGAACCAACACGGGGAGCATCTTCAGGAACTCCGTGGGGTTCTAAAACACCTTCTGGGAGATAAACCAATTCACGCAGAGGTGTCACCATTGGATCATTTGTAACTTTGTAAGGTAATCTACCCAACGCCACATTGTCGTAGTTGAGTTCATGGCGATCGTAGGTAGAAAGTTCGTATTCTTCTGTCATGGATAAACAGTTGGTTGGGCAAAATTCCACACAGTTACCGCAGAAAATACAAACTCCGAAATCAATACTGTAGTGTTTGAGTTTTTTCTTCTTAGTGGCTTTGTCCATTTCCCAGTCAACTACAGGGAGGTTAATGGGACAAACACGCACACAAACTTCACAAGCAATGCACTTATCAAATTCGTAGTGGATTCTACCTCTAAACCGTTCCCCAGGAATCAATTTTTCATAGGGGTATTGTACGGTTACAGGGCGACGCTGCATATGGTCAAAGGTTACAGATAAACCTTGTCCAATGTATTTGGCTGATTGTACTGCTTCTTTGGCGTAATCACCAACTTGTTTGAGGAACTTTAGCATGGTTGTATGTCTCTTCTCTGATCTTGTTGGTTGGGTAATCGGTAATCGGTAATTGGTAATCGGTAATCGGTAATTGGTAATCGGGAAAACTATTACCCAGTCACCAGTCACCAGTCACCAGTCACCAGTCACCAGTCACCTATTAACCACCAAAGGCGACGGGAAAGGCTAATTTTAGGGCTGCGGTTAATAACAGATTAACTAAACCCACTGGTAGTAAGAACTTCCATCCTAAATCTAACAGTTGGTCAATCCGTACCCGTGGTACTGTCCAACGGATGAGGATAGCTAGGAATACTAGGAAGTAAGCTTTAAGTACGGTCATAGTAATACCTAAAGCGGCTGCAACTACTTGGATAATGGGGTTGTTGATGCTTAATCCTAGTGCGTCACTCAAGGTTTCCACAGGCACAGGAGAATGCCAACCACCTAAGTATAAAATGGCAACGAGGAGGGAAGAAAGGATCAGGTTGATGTAAGAACCCAAGTAAAATAATCCAAACTTCATCCCTGCATACTCGGTTTGATACCCAGCAACAAGTTCTTCTTCTGCTTCTGGTAAGTCGAAGGGTAAACGTTCACATTCTGCTAGGGCGGCGATCCAGAAAATCAAGAACCCTAGTGGTTGTCTCCAAACGTTCCAACCTAAAATACCAAAGTTGGCTTGTTGATTAACGATGTCAACGGTGCTGAGACTGTTAGACATCATGGCGATCGCCAATACACTCAAAGCTAATGGGATTTCATAACTAATTGATTGTGCAGCCGCCCTTAAACCACCTAGTAGGGAGTATTTATTATTGGAGGCATAACCTGCCATTAATAAACCTATAGGTTGAATACTTGATAAAGCAATCCACAGGAAAACCCCCATTCCCACATTGGTAATTACAATATTTTCCCCAAAGGGAACGATCAAAAATGATACAAATACTGGAATTACTACAATTATTGGGCCAAGGGTAAATAGCCATCGATCTGCTTTAGCTGGTACGATGTCTTCTTTAAAGATTAATTTCAGACCATCAGCTACAGGCACTAATAAACCAAATGGCCCTTGATATTCAGGACCAATCCGTTGTTGTGCTGCCGCAGAAATTTTCCGTTCTAACCAGGTAGCAACAAGTACACCAACTGTTGCTCCTATCAGCATCAGGATCATCGGCAATGGCATCCAAAGCGCTTTGGCTGCTCCTGCTGGTATCCCTAAATCCTTGACGGATTCAATAAAAGTTCCTTGAAGGTCAATTCCTGCATTCATGTTTGCTACTCTTTAAGTCGTCAAGCCATAGTGAATTTACAAGTATTATGGAAATTAATATATGTAATTTCACTGATTGAGAATCTCTATTGAGATGATGCCTAGTTGTAGATTTGTTGCCAATTCCTGAGTTTAGTATATCCTTGGATGGTTTTCCCCTTCTGATCCAAGATGACAACTTCTGCTTATGATTGAGATTAGTGGTGGGTGATTGGTGACTGGTGATTGGTGATTAGTGACTGGTGATTAGTGATTAGGAAAGAATCTTCTCCTCATCACCCCATCTCCCACTCACCCCCTCACCCACTCTTCCCCTCTTCCCCTCACCCACTACCTATTCATAGAAAAATTTGAATACACGCCTGATCAAGTCAAAGGATGACAGTTGTTAATCTGTCCACTTGATGGCATGAATCCAAAAACAAAAATCTAGAATTGGTTACTTGTTCACGAATCCCAGGTGAATACCTTTTTTGAGTTTCCTTCCTCCTATCTGGCTATCTAACGCTTGCCCATAGGAGTGTAAGGAACTTCATGAAGACCATTGTAAATTTGGGTTGGACGGAAAATGCGGTTTTCTGCCAGTTGCTCTTTCCAATGTGCTAACCAACCTGCAACACGGGCGATCGCAAATACTGGTGTAAATAAGTCTGTAGGAATTCCCATTTTCCTATAAACCAAACCAGAATAAAAGTCAACGTTGGGATAAATCCCTTTTTTGCCCACTTTTTCGGCCATTACCTTTTCTACTTCTTGGGCAATTTCATAGTATTTGTCATAGCCGAACTTTTCAAATAATTGTACTGCCAAGCTTTGTAAGATTTTTGCCCGTGGATCTTTGACTTTGTAAACACGGTGTCCAAAACCCATAATTTTTGCTTTTCTTTGCAGGCGATCTTCCAGGTAGGGGCGGACGTTATCAACTGTACCGATTTCTTCTAACATCTGAATTACTTCTTCGTTAGCTCCACCATGTAGAGGGCCACCTAAAGTTCCTACAGCACTAGCAACTACAGCATAGGGATCTGTTAAGGTGGATGCTGTTACCCGCGCACTAAAGGTAGAAGCATTGATTGTATGTTCAGTGTGCAAAATTAAGCAAACGTCAAAGATCCTAGCAGCTAATGGATCAGGCTCTTTTTCGTTGAGCATATATAGGAAGTTACCAGCATAGTCCAAATTTTCTTTTGGTTTAACTGGATCGTTACCTGTCCGCATGAGTTGGAAGGCTGCTATCATTGTGGGAATTGTGGCCATGATCCGTACTACGGAATCCCGAATATATTTAGGATTATGTAGGTCTCTAAGAGAGTAGAATAAACCCAAGGCGGCGGCTGAAGCTTGGAGAGCGTCCATTGGGTGTCCACTTTCGGGAAAGCTCTTCATCATATCCCGAATGCGGTATTTTATTCTTCTTTGTTCCTGAATTTCATTCTCGAAGGCTTTTAATTCTTCTTGACTGGGCAATTCCCCCCAAATCAAAAGATAAGCTGTCTCCAAGAACGTGCTTTTTTCAGCTAATTCTTCAATTCTAATACCACGATACTGTAGTATCCCCTTTTGTCCGTCTACATAACTAATGCTAGATTCTGCCGCGGGAATGCCTTCTAAACCAGGCCGGTATTCGCACACTGTCATGGCTACACCAATTATTTTGTAAGATATCTGGACAAATTAACTTACCAGAGATTATTGTCACCATAACAGTTATTTTCGCTACAAACCACTTGTGGAGAAAGGTTTATAAACTGCTACAGCAGGTACTTGGGTGGTGTCAACCAGAACATTTGACTACAACCCACGGGAGTACCATCTTCTGGTAGTTTTATTCCGATCATACCTGCTTTTTTAAGGATGAGTCGTTCTTTTGTTTCTCCCCACAGAAGAATTTCTGCCCAACTACTTAAACAAGGTTCATGGCCTACTAGGGCTAAATGGGTATTTTCAGGAAAGTTTCTGGGGTAAAACCAATCTTTTAACCAATTATGAATATCACCTGCAAAGGTAAGATGATCTGAGATTTCTAGTTGAGAACTTAGTCCTGTGGCAATGAGTATTTCTGCTGTTTGCTGGGCGCGAAGAAAAGGACTACTGAGAATTAAATCAAATTTCAAGCCTAGTTGAGCAAATCTTTTGACGACTTTTTCGGTTTTTTGTCTTCCTTCTTTGGTTAGTTGCCGATTTTCATCTTTTAATCCTGGTTTATGTTCTTCGGCAATTCCATGACGAATTAAGTATAGTTGCATATTTTGTAATTTTTGGTTTGTCAACTGTAGAGTATGTATTTCATTATGGATATTGTTGACAAATACTACCAATCTCTGTTAGCATCGAATTATATGCTAATTCAATGTTTGACTATGATTAACCTTGCCAAAGATATACATTCTCTAACAGAGTTCAAACGGAACACTACTGAGTTTTTGCAGCGTATCAAGCAAACAAAAGATCCTTTAGTTTTAACTGTAAATGGTAAAGCTGAATTGGTTGTTCAAGATGCTGAATCTTATCAACAACTTTTAGATGCGGCTGAGTTAGTAGAAACATTAAAAGGAATTAAACTTGGTTTAGAACAAATGCAGGAAGGAAAAGGTAAAAAAGCTGAGGATTTTTTTAATGAACTGTTTGATAAATTAGATCAACAGTAATGAGTCAAAAATATCAAATTATTATTCAACCCGCAGCCCAAAAAGGAATAGAGGAAGCATATTTTTGGTTAAGTAATGAATCTGCTCGTAAAGCTAGAACATGGTTAGAGGGATTGCAAAAATCAATTTTATCCCTAGAAACAATGCCCTTTCGCTGTTCTTTCGCATTTGAGAACAATTTTTTAGAACAAGAAGTTCGACAGCTTATTTATGGGAAAGGGCGAAGTGCTTATCGAATAATTTTTACAATTTTAGATGATACAGTGCAAATTATTTTTATCAGACACGCTGCTCAAAAACCAATGTTTGATGATGGTGATTTTGATAATTTGAATGAGGAAGAGTCGGGATGAATTGGTAGTAGGTTTGCGAAGTTTTCCTGTAGAAGATTATTTGATTTTTTACTTTCCGGTTGAAAATGGCATTGAAATTGCTAGAGTTCTCAGTGGTTATCGAGATTTGGAAGCAATGTTTGATGAAGTAACGTAGTGCGATAGTGCTTATCTTTTTGATGAAAGTGTAGAAAGCGATCGCACAATAAAATATCTGCGATCGCACTATGTAAAAACCTCACATTCTGACAAGTTCAGGGGTGGGTACTAATTTTTCAGGAAGGTTAAGGCGATCTCCAAACTGTTTATTTCAGCACAGAGCTAGACCGGAGAACGTTAAAGGATGAGTTGAGTTAATTCTGTATGTGGTACATTCGCTATCCCTTGCCAATGCAGTGTCAAACTGCTATGATATCGGCCATCTCACTTTTAAGTTAGTAATTAGCTGCCCGCTTACTTACCCGAGCCAACAATAGATACCAATCGCCACGTTAAGTTGTAAGCTTGAATGGATGATCCAGAGGGGATATTAACATCTTTATTTAGAGATGTTGTAGCAAATGAGGGTTGACCCGGAGTAATTGTTTTAATTTCAAAAGGAGAGCCTCCAATTTTGACTGTGGTTGAGCGATAATATTGCCAAACCGTAGAAACATTACCATTCCCACTTTCTTCGATAGAATGTGACCCATCTAAATTTTGCCTTGATGTATTGGAAGGGCGTTTAGATGGATGGTTGCCGTTTGATTGATAATCATACGAAAGTTTGTTCACAAAAGAGCCTGTGGAATTTGTTTCAAAACTGAAGCGTAAGCCCATATTTTGAATAGCTTCCATCACTTCTTTAACAGTTGCTGTGGGTTCAACTGGAACTTGAAGGGTTTGAAAATAACAGTAGATACCAACAACACGAAAGGTAACAGGAATAGTCATAAAAAACCTAACTAATAGAAGTCAATTAACTTTGAAATTAGAATAAAATTTATTTTCGATAATAACAATCTCTAAAATTAATACTTTTCTAATATATTTATTCAACTACAATATTAACTTCGGTATTAGATTTATATTAGATTTATATTAGTTTTAAAAACCTCTATGCAATTACAATCAATAAGAGTTCATCTACTCAAAGTTGAGTTAAACTTAACGAGGACTTACTCACATAGTAAGAATGAATTTGAGATTGCTCGCAATGTACTCACTGATATTGACTGTCTTTGATAAAATCATAGAAAGCGATCGCACAATAAAATATCTGCGATCGCATCAGGTAACAATCTCATTGTTTCCACAGCATAGACAGATTATTCTTGAAGTAGCGATACAATGTATTGAATTTTCTTGCCTGCGTTACGTTGATTTCGTAGCCGGATAGCTATTGGTTGAGGATCGTCACTAGTAAAAATAATCTCACCAGTACTTACGAAACCTTCCGCAAAACTTCGACAATCTCCTACGCTGATTTGACCTGTGGGTATTTCTGTCCCAGTTCCGGTATTCTGATTAGTACCACCATAAATAAGGCCGTCAAAGACACCAGGAGTATCTAAATAAATTGCATATTGACCAGTACGGACAATTGGAAAATGCACATAGGAATACTCACATTCTTCGAGCAATTGAACCGAGATGGGGATATTACGCGGACCGTGATGCGGGGGAGAAAATACATCACTAAGCTTTGGAACTGCTTGAATTGTCTCCCCAGCACCTGGGATGTTGAATTGTTGACAAGCAATATTTGCAGTGAATGACATAAATAGACCTCTATTTTTCCTAAATCTGTGTAAGTTATGATCTAGTTATACTATTTATGGCGCAAACCTACCACAACTCAGGTTAAAATCGCAATTATATAAGTTAGGAAAGGGGAATATCTGCGATCGCTTGTAATTCAGAACCGGGAAAAGTAAAATAATATATAATTTCTTCGCCTTGAAAATGAAAGTAGTCAATCCAAATAAAGATCAAAATCAAAGATTGATTTGCCCACATACCCCTAAAACCACTATTAATAAAATATATGCTCAAATACTAAAAATGAGGTAGAAAAAAGTCATGAAAAATCTCTACCTCTTAGACTTATTATTTTATCAGTGTGAAAGTTTTTTTGTTTAAACAATTGATTTCCTTTTCAGTTTCAAACCAGAAGTGGCAAGTCCAGCAACAGCAAATAAACCTAAAATTGAAGCAGGTTCAGGAACTGTTTGGAAGACTGCTTTTTTCAGAGTGTAGTCATCATTAAAATCAGTAACAGTAAATCTAAACTGTGAACCTGTAGTACCAGAGAATCTCTCGAAATTAAAAGTACCAGTGTCTTTGTCTCTGCGATTACCACCAGGAATGTTACGACTAATTAAATGATCGCCATCAACAAATAAACTAAATTCATCATTAAATCCTACTCGACCAAAAGTAGCAGATAAAAGACGAACATTTTTGGGAGCAAAGTCTAAAAGCAAGGATTCATCAGGTCCAAATCCATCTATTTCTTTTTTGTCTGTATCAAAACGGCTACTTTTAATACCAAGACCATGACGGGTTTGTCGCACTTTTGCAGGAATAAAAGGGCTAAGTTGAGAATATGCTGTTACTGTAACATCTACATCATGGGAAGTGAATTCAAATGAATTTCTATTTCCACCTGATCCAGTGAAATCGTAGTGTAATTGGACTGCTTGTGCTGAATTAGTAGTTGCTGTGGCACAAATAACAACAGCACTTGTAGTTGCAAATACTGTTTTTTGGAGAATACTTTTTAACATGATGATAATGGGTAGTTACTTAAGGTGGGAAATTACTTACTCATTAACAGATATCAAAAGCTGCTAATTTTACACAAGTAAAATTTACTAGGTTTATCAAAGTTTTAATTTTGACAATCATCAGTATGATCTAATTTTAGGCATAACCCTTGCTATATAAGGATTTGATTGTAGCCACTGAGTATAAAATTTTTGTAAATGAAAAGTTTTTTACTTTCCGCACTTTAGAGTTAACACTTAACTTTTATTGAAGAGTGGTCAATTCTTCAAGGTGAAAAAAATGTTTTATCTTAGTTTGGCAAATCATAGATTTTAGAGTTAACCGATGAGCAACTCAAGCTATCTTTTGAATCATTTTATGAATATGGAAACGTCTCTGCTACCAGTTGTTTTTTCGGGTTTAAAATTTTTTTATAGTCAGTACCAGCAACTAAAAAGTAGTATGGTGCAATAGTTGGATTTGGTTCAGGGTATTATTTAGGGGCTAGTTTATATCGTTGTTATTAATTACGAAATCTGATACTTCTCAGACATCCTCTTAACTTCTGTGTTCAAGCATGAACAAATATAAGACTTACGCATTTTGATTAAACATCAGGATTTGAGATTGCTTCCTTTCGTTGCAATGACAACATTTGAAGTAGATTTTGCGTAAGTCCTGAAATAATGAAAAATATATATAATAATCAAGTTAGCAATTAGGAAAATCATGTCTTTAATTATTGCTGGAGAACGTAGCGGAGTCGGGAAAACAACTGTTACCCTTGCACTTTTATCATCTTTATCTCGTCGTGGGTTAAAGGTACAATCTTTTAAAGTTGGTCCAGATTATATTGATCCAATGTTTCACAAGTATGTTACTGGTTTACCTTGTCGAAATTTGGATGCAGTTTTAACTTCAGAAAGTTATATTCAAAAATGTTTTCATCTCCATTCTCAAAACTGTGAATATGCTTTAGTTGAAGGGGTAATGGGATTATTTGATGGTGTGGGTAATTTATCTACCTTAGATACAATTGATAATATGGATTTTGCTAGTACCGCTCATGTGGCTAGATTATTAGATATACCTGTGGTATTAATAGTTGATTGTAGCAGATTGTCTGGTTCTGTGGCAGCGATCGCTCATGGCTATTGTAGTTTAGATAGTAGGATAAAAATTGCTGGTTTAGTATTAAATAGAGTCGGTAGTGATCGGCATTTATCTTTATTAAAAAAATCTCTACAAAAATTACAATTACCAATTTTAGGTATTCTCAGAAGAGAAGATAATATTAGTATTCCTGATCGTCATTTAGGTTTAATTCCCACCGGAGAATTACCAGAATTAGATCATGTAATTAATCGTTTAGCAGATTTAGGTGATAGTTGTTTTGATTGGGAGAAATTATTACCAATAATACAATCTCATCATCACCCCATCACCCCATCCCCCCACCACCCAATCTCCCCATCCTCTGTCAAGATTGCTGTAGCATGGGATCAAGCTTTTAATTTTTATTATCAAGATAATTTAGATTTGTTGGCAAAATTGGGAGCAGAATTGATTTTTTGGAGTCCTTTACAAGATCAAGAATTGCCAAAAAATATCCAAGGTTTATATTTTGGAGGTGGTTTTCCAGAGATGTTTGCACAGGATTTATCTGCTAATTATTCTGTTATTCAAGCAGTAAAGTCAGCAATTTTATCAGGAATTCCCACAATTGCCGAATGTGGGGGATTAATGTATTTATGTGAAAATATTATTGATTTTGAAAATAACACTTGGCCGATGGTGGGAATTTTACCTACATCTGCACAAATGGATAAAAGATTAACTCTAGGATATCGTCGGGTAGAGGTTTTAGAAAATACTTTTTTGTTGACAGCAGGAACAAATATTTACGGCCATGAATTTCACCGTTCCCATGTAATTACTAATTCCCAACATCCATTATTTAATACTTTTCGTTATGACTGTGAAGAAAATACAGGTTTAGAAGGCTGGAATTTACCTAATGTTCATGCTTCTTATGTACATCAACATTGGGGAGAAAGTGAAGAAATACCACAAATGTTTATAGAACAATGTCAAAAGTTCTAACCCAGATTAGAGGGTGTAAAGAGTTTAGGTAATAGATTTACCTCTTTAGAAATACCTAAAAAGTTGTATATAATGAGATTTAGGAATGACGCAAAATATTTCTTAAACCCTCTTACTTTTGTATCCTTCACACCCTACTCACCCAGAGCTACTGAAAACTGATAATTGATAACCGATAATTGAAATAACGAATATGAATATTTACGGTGCTGAAACTATTAACTTTGATGGGATAAAAGGCGATCGCTATTGGTTCTGTAAACCTTATAATTACACAGGAATATCTGATATTGATGACAGGTTAAGTAGTTTTCCAGTAGCGGTATTTCTCCCTAGTCCTAGAAACCCCCAAGATACTCCTTTAGTAATTGGTTTACAGGGTATGTGTGCGCCTTATCAATGGAATCATTTTATTATTCCCACCCTAACACAAATGGGTATTGCTGTGGCTTTATTTGATGCTCCCTTTGCAGGTGAACGCAGTTTAGTGAGAACATTTACAGCAGTACCAGAAAATGAAATCAAACCTTTAATAGAAAGAGGGATAAATTTTGATACTCAACTGTTAGCAAAAGTATTTGAACAGACAGCTTTAGATATTAGACATATTCAAAATTTTTGTAGTGAAAAATATCATCTCAATCAACGTTTGGGTTTATTTGGTGTGAGTATGGGAGTTTTATTTAGCAGTTATGCTTTTACTGCTTATGGAATAGGTGAGCGATTATTAGGAACAATTGGTCATGCAGACTTACCGAATTTTGCTAATAGTTGGGGTAAGGGAATATTAACTGATGTTGCTGCGTCACCTGTGGGAATGCTAACAGAAATTCTCCTCGGAAAAATACAGCCACAAATTAAAACTTTAGTGCAAATGCTCAAGTTAGCAAATAATTTAAAATATTCTGATCAATATGCTAGTTTATTCAATCCTATGAATTATATTCATCAAGTTGAACTACATAGAAAAGCAAGATTTTTAGTAGGTGCTGAAGATCCATTAGTTAATATTAAAAATGCTCAAAATTGTGCCAAATCTTTTCCTGATGGTGAATGTTATGTAGTTCCAGGAATGGGACATGGTAAACAAAAATTTGGTCCATCTTTTGTAGATCATGTCCGTTATTTTTTAGGTACACAGTTACAAGACTGGTAAATAGAATTTGCGGTAAAAGTGTTTCCGTAGAGGTTAAAAGGCAGGGTGCAGGGAGAGAATTAAAAATTTATTTTCCGTCTCTTGAAGTTGAAAAATTGCAAAATTTTTAACCTCTCACCAAACTATTGTGGGGTGGGCATCGTGGGGTGGGCATCTTGCCCGCCATAACGTACAGAAAGCACTGCATTTATTCAGCAAACCCTAAATAGAGAATAAAGAAGAGAAGACAAAAAGCAAAATATAAATATTCTCCTAAATTCTCAATTCTCAATTCTCCTAAAAACTTAATTCCGACAGAATTTACGCTTATTTTCTTGTTCTGGATGTTGCCAAGAATAGGAAAAATGACTAACAGCATTAATTCGGGAAGAATATCTTCTCAAAGCTGCCATTTGTACCTCTAAAGATGGACGGCCTGTAATGGGTTTTCCCCATTGGCCAGCTAATGCAGGAATTACTTTTGTATCTGGTTTAGCCATACTTAAAACCCGCTGTACTTGCTCCATAATACAACCAGCCTTACCACAAGTTGCATAGGACATAGGATGCCATTCTAAATTATTAGAAAATCTATCCCAAGGTTGTAAACGAGAGTCATAACCTTTACCGACAGTTTGATTTCCATAGGGGAAAAATACCACTCCGGCGGGAATATTACGTTGTTTAGCAGGATAACTGGCTAGATTCACAAAATCTAAGATCCCTTGCATTGCATGAGCAACAGTTAATAACCATAAATCTTTTTGTAAAATTTGTTGTTGAGCTTTTGTTGTTAATACTTTTTGTTCTGCAACTGGAGGAATACGTCCTTCCCACATTGGTTCATCTTCTTGGGGATAAAGTTCATCAATTTCGCTTACATCTGCAACTGTGACATATCCTTTACGTAAAAAACGACGAATTAATTCTAAACCTTTAGAATTTTTGGCTCTGCGAAATAATGCTTGTTGAGTTGAGGGAGTATACAACCATAAATCAGATACTTTTGTGGCGATGGAATCACTTCCAGCTTGTCGGGGATAACGAACATAATCAAATAATATACCATCAGGATTACGGCGCATGATTTTTTCTACCAGACGGTAATAATCTGTTTTTGCTTGGGGATTATAAGGATCAACAAATACCTGAGAACGATTATCTACAACTTCTATACTATTTTGACCTTTACCATTTCGAGCGATCGCATTTTTTCTACTTTCTATTTGACCATAAGTATAGCCAAAATTCATGGTAAACATCCAAGCATAAACTTTTAAATTTCTTTCTTTTGCTTTTTTAATTCCTGCTGCTAATAAATCTACTTTTTCTTTACCTTTTGTTCGCAATACAGAAGGCCAAACTGTGGAGTTATCTGCTACTGGTAATAATACTTGACCATCATAAAATGCTTCTAAATAAACTTGGTTATAGCCAGTATTAACTATTTGATCCATAATCTGATCAATTTTGCCAGGTTCAGTATCACAGGGATACAAACGTAACCAAATAGCTTGAGTCTGCGGCCAGTTACGACGACGACAGTCTTGTAATTTTTGTGAGTGTTGTTGAATAATTGTTTGATAGCGATTTTGAGCATTTTTGTTACCTTTTAGTGCTGATAATCGCAAGTCTTCTTTTTCTTTTACTTCTCTGGGCGATAATTGACAAAACTCCATTACCTGCGCTACTGCTGGCTGCATACTAAAATTGGGTAGCAACATACTACTGGTAAATAAAGCAGTAAACAAACCTTGAGTTAATGATTTGACTGTGGGGAATTTCAAGGGAGCTTTGTACATATTCCTCAATGAATCTCTATCTTTGCTAAATTTCTTCACTAATATATATAAACAGGAAAATTTCACCTCTTCAAACTGTTGTCTGTTGCTTGTTTGCTGTTCCCTAACTCAATTGCTATCAACCACAATGATAATTTTCTCCCTGCTCCCTACCTAGTTTTTACCTTCCTTGTCACCCGGTAAGCTTTCTCAGCAACCCCTATTGAAAAAAATAAAGAAAGCAGGCCAAGCCTGCTAGTCCAGATATTAATTAAAATTATCAACTGATAGCCGATAATTAAGCACCTCTTTTTAAAGCCATTTCCACACGTTCAAATTCTTGTGATAAACGATTTTTAAGCTTTTCTGGAATGGGACGGTTGGGGTAAGAACTGTAGTGACCAGCTAAAGCATTTAAAGCTGTCCGCATAGTGGTAAAGGAACTCAAGCCAGAAACTGAACTATTTCTTTGATAACGGGCGGCAAAATCATTAATTTTTTGACGAGCTTCAGCTTGTATTGCAGCTTTATTAGAATCATCTGGGGATACTTCGATAGCTTGTTTTAAGGTGTTGACTACAGCCAAAGTATCCTGACGATAGTCTCCACTTAAACCATCTGGGCCTTCGCCAGAACAACCCATTAAACCAATGGTGACAACTAAAACCAGTGCCAGCAGACGCGACCAATAACGTTTCATATCCATGAATTAAATACGTAAATCAACGTCCATACTATCCTGGAATGGGATCACTCAGGAATAGGAGGTGAGGGGATGAGGGGATGAGGGGATGAGGGGGTGAGGGGATGAGGGGGTGATGGGGAGGTGGGGTGATGGGGTGAAGGGGTGATATCAAATCCGTTAGCATCGGAATGATATGTTTTCCTCACGTAGGGGCAAACCCCCCGTGGTTGCCCTATGATCATGATATATATTTTCCACAGATATTGATATTAAGCAAGGGGATAGTCAAGGAATAATACTGATGCACCCGGAAACGATACCAGTTACCAGTTATCAGTTATCAGTTATCAGTTACCAGTTACCAGTTACCAGTTATCAGTTATCAGTTACCAGTTACCAGTTACCAGTTACCAGTTACCAGTTACCAGTTATCACTGTTCACTGCACCCTGCACCCTGCACCCTGCACCCTGTTCCCTGTTCCCTATCTCTACGACAAAACTTTTTGCTGCAAACTCTAAATGTTAGCTATCACCAATTATTTTATACAATGTGTTTCTTTGTTGATAGGGTCTGTTGAGTGAGGCGATCGCATCTTGTAGAGTTTCTACTTCCATACAAGTTCCGCCCATAGCTCCGGCCATAGTGGTAATGTGTTCTTCCATTAATGTCCCACCAATGTCATTACAACCCCACTTTAAGGCTTCCTTTGCACCGGCTAATCCTAACTTTACCCAACTGGGTTGATGGTTGGGGATGTAATTTCCTAAATAGATCCTGGCTACGGCAGTTAATAACAGTGCATCAGCTAATACTGGTTGATCTCTACCTACACGACGACGTAAGGGTTTAGGTGCTTCTTGACCGATAAAGGGTAATAAGATAAATTCGGTGATTTTTGCTGGATATCCTTGATTTAAAGCTTTTTCTTGGAGCGATCGCAGTTCTTCTAAGTGTTTAACCTGCTGTTCTGGGGTTTCAATATGTCCAGACAACATGGTACTTGTTGTTGGTACACCTAAACTATGGGCTGTACTCACTATTTCTAACCAGGTCTGTGTATCAATTTTTTCTGGACATAATACCTTTCTAACTTGATCATCTAACACCTCTGCTGCTGTTCCTGGCATTGAACCTAACCCTGCATCCCGCAAAGCTGTTATTACTTGAGCGTAGGAAATTCCATCTAACCTGGCAATAAATTGGACTTCTTGGGGTGAAAAAGCGTGTAAGTGTAATTGGGGAAACTCTTGTTTAATTGTTTCTACTAATTTAATGTAATAAGGTAATGACTGACCATTGATTTGAGCTTTTGGATTCAATCCTCCTTGCATACATATCTCTGTTGCGCCTCTACATACTGCATCTGTAGACTTTTCTAAAATATCTCCCCAATTTAACCAGTAAGCATCCGTATCATTATCATCTCTACGGAATGCACAAAAGCTACAGTGCTGCTCACAAATGTTAGTAAAATTAATGTTGCGATTTATTACGTAAGTGACAGTGTTGCCAGCTTGCTTTTGACGTAGCTGATCAGCAGTTTCCTGAATAGCGTTTACAGATTCAGGGTTAGTTTGTTTTAATAAAACTACTGCCTCAGATGGTGATATATTAAACCCTAGCGAGGAGCGCTCAAGAATACTATCTAAAGTTATATTAGTCACAGTTAATTTTATTTGACGTATGAATAAATTACGAGACAGTTTACCATTTTTAGCAATTTTATCAGGTGTAATTTTTTCCTTGTATTTGCTGTCACTTATTCCTGATCATCTTTATTATAGTGGTGATGGTGGGCTTAAGGCTTTATTAGCCCAACAAATAGCAAATGGTGAGATACGTTTTGATCTTAATTTAAAAGTTTCAAGTTGGGTACAAAGTGTTTGGAATAGTGGACTATATCCCTTTGAAGCACCATTTAGTTACAAAATAAATAATTTGTACTATATTACATTTCCCTTTACATTTCCCCTAGTCACTGCACCCTTTTACGCAATTTTTGGTTATCGGGGATTTTATATAATTCCCCTAGTTTCTACTTGGATAATTTGGGTGGATTTTTACCGTTTATGTCTAATTTTAAAACTTAATCGTATCATCAGTTTGGTTGGGTTAATTATTATTATATTTGCTTCTCCCTTAACCATGTACAGTGCCATGTACTGGGAACATACATTAGCAGTTTGTTTAGCATTTACTGGGTTAGTTTCGGTAATTTACCATCAAAAAAATTACTTAAACAAAATCCCCATGATTTGGAGTGGAATATTCATTGGTTTGGCAGTATGGTTCAGACCAGAGTTTTTAGCATTAATAGCTGTTTTACTCATTATGGTGATAGCTTCTTATGTTTTAAAATTTGAATCTATCAAATTAGTCCAATTTCATAGAGCCATATTCTTAGCAAGTTTAATATTAACAGTAATTGGTTTTTTTGCTTGCAATAAAATTATTTATGATCATCCATTGGGCGCTCATGCTTTCCAGGTAGTAGAAAACTTTTCTATCCAAGAAAGATTATTAAAATCATATAAATTCTTCCATAATCTCAGAGAAAACTTATCTAGATATTTTCCCATCCTACATTTTGCTATAGCTATTATATTCACTGGAATATTCAGAGCTAATCTCCGATTAAAATCAGAAATTAAACAAATAATTCTCATTTCCGGGCTATATATGTTATTCGTACCGATCTTGATTCCTAGTGATGGAGGTAAACAGTGGGGACCAAGATTTTTGTTATTTCTTGTTCCTTTAATTACGATTATCGCTATATCTAACTTAGAAAAAATTTGGAAAATCAAACGTTTTTTTATTCGTTATATTATCATTGGTTTATTAACAGTGTTTTTTGGGTTGGGATTGAATATCAATATTGTCAAAGGTATAGAAAAAGTTTATCAAAAAGACAAACAAGAAAATTTGCAAGTTCTCCAATTTTTAAATCAAGATAACAATCAATATGTAGCAGTTGCCAACCAATATGTAGGGCAAATATTCCCTTCTGCATTTGCAGAAAAAGTTTTCTTTCTCACCAAAGAACAAAAAGATATTAGTCAGTTAGCTGTGGCATTATATCAACAAGAAGAAAGTAAATTTATCTACATTTGTCCTGTTTATGATGATTGTTTTTCACGTAATCCTTTACCTGATCAAATCGAAGTTACTAATAACAGACGACGATTAACTATTCAACTCAAGCAACTTCAAGAAAATAGGAGATTTAAAATCAAAGAAGCCAACATTATTAGAGGTTAATAGGGAAATGAGTGTCTACAAGACACCTCTCAGTCTAAAATATATAAACAATTAATTGAAATATGAACAAAGATTTAGCTAGTTCTCAAACCAAACAAATAATTTCTGTAGAAACTATAGCCTTAATTGTTATTGCTATAGGGGTGATTATCAGAATTATCAATCTCGGCAGTAGGGAATTTTGGTACGATGAGGTTTTATCATTATTAATATCCAGTGGCAATAGAAACATCTATAAAACTCCTGGAGATTTACCAGTAGTATTAGCACAATATACAGCCTTACTAAACATACCGGCTGAAGCAAGTTTAGGGGATTTTTTGAAAACAATTATTACCCTATTGAAAAGTTTCTTAGGTGGTGAACCTCACCCACCCATATTCTTTTTAAGTCAACATTTTTGGTTGCGTTTGTTTGGTAATGGTGAAGCAGCAATGCGGAGTTTGAACACATTATTGAGTATAGGAGCAATAGGTGGAGGTTATGGTTTAGGAAAGTTTATATTAGGGCATCGAGGTGGACTTTTATTTGCCTCTTTGTTAGCTATTAGCCCATATTATTTATTTCATTCTCTGAATGTGAGAATGTATGCACCTTTGATATTGTGGGCAATTTTGAGTACCTGGGCTTTATTATATTTGATCACACAAAAAAAATCAGATATTCCCCTAAGTCGTAACCAATGGTTGTTGTGGAATGGAATGTTAATTATTTCCATTGCTACTGGTTTTATGACATTTTATTTATATGCCTATTGGATCATAGTTTTAGCTGCATTGGTACTCTATTTAGATAGAAAACACTGGTTACAACATGGTTTAAGGTTGGGTGCTGGAGTTTTACTCACCATACCTTGGATTTTATGGGGTACATTAAAACAACTTCGCAATGCAGATATCAATCGGTTTGGTAACATTAAATCTACATTACCACCATTTTTAATTCATCTCCAGGATTTTGCTGATACTATCGGAACTGATGTTTTAATTGGAGATTGGGCAACCAGTATTAATCCTAGTTTAATTACTTTATCAGGTTGTATAGTAATTTTGGTATTCACAGGTTTTAGTGTTCATCTCTGGAAAAAAGGTGAACGCAATAACTTAATTCAAGTTTTAATTTTAGGAATTCTACCATTACTATTAGGATTAATAGTAGATATCGTCACGAAAAAATTTACCTTGGGCTTTGGTTTTGGCCGGACAATGATTATTATTGTTCCTGGCTGTTTATTGTTAATAGCTCTGTGGTTAGAAAAAGGATTGCATAAAAAATGGCAATTTTTAGGAGCTACGGGGATACTATTAGTATATCTATTGTTGGGTATTGGTGACTTTAGTTTCCGAAGTCGTTATGTTTTCCGCTCAGTGGCAGAATTAGTTGCTCAAGATGCAAATCAAGTGACTTTAATAGCTATGAATTCCAAAGCATGGGGTCATGTTAACAGATTAGCTTATTATATTCCGGCTGAATATCCAGTGATGTTGCTATCTCATCACCCTGCTAATTTAGCTGCTAATTTAGAAAAGGTAATTCAGGAAGAACCTGATAAATACTCTCGGGTTATTTGGTTAAATAGTGGTAATCCTTTGTGGTCAAAGTTAAAAACTGAAGCAGAAGTAAAAACCGAAGCAGAGAAAATTCAATCTATTTTGTCTTCCCGCTATCAATTACAAGAAACTCGCCGTCTTTCTGGTACTTTGACTCTAGATGATTTTACAGTCAGTCTTTATAAGTAGTCATGCAAAATCAATTTAATAGCTAAGGGAGAGAATAGGGAATAGTGAACAGATAAAAATTATAGAAATTTTTGTTTGTTCCAAAAATGTTAATGTTAAATTAATTTTACTCAGGTACTTATGATACTAAGATACCAATTTTGGTATGGTAGCGGTACAAGAAATTTGTTAAACTTTATACATTCTATTGAGAATTTAAAAATTTACTAACTTTATGAATACAAACTCATCCAACTCGCTATTAACTGTACCTACTGGGGTACTAAAAATCTCTGAATATCTACCCAATGATAATGGTGAGGGTAATGATATTATCCTTTCTCTGATTGTTCCTACTTATAAAGAACGGGATAATGTCGAAAAAATAGTCACTATCCTCAGTGGTTTACTCGATGATTTTATCCCTAATAGATATGAACTGATTATTGTAGATGATGATAGCCCGGATTTGACTTGGGAAGTAGCGCAATCTATGTTACCTGATTATCCACAGTTACGGGTGATGCGTCGTCAAGAGGAAAAGGGTCTTTCTTCAGCGGTAATTAGAGGTTGGCAAGCTTCTAGAGGACGTATTTTAGGGGTAATTGATGGTGATTTACAACACCCGCCTGAAGTATTATTACAACTGTTACGGAAGATAGAAAATGGGGCTGATTTGGCTTTAGCTAGTCGTCATGTTGATGGTGGTGGTGTCAGTAGTTGGAGTGTGGTAAGGAGGATTTTATCCCGTGGAGCGCAGGTATTAGGACTCATTATTTTACCAGGAGTTTTAGGTAGAGTTACTGATCCAATGAGTGGCTATTTTATGGTTAGACGCAGTGCGATCGCGGGTGCAACCATGAATCCAGTCGGGTATAAAATACTCTTGGAGGTAATTGGTAGAGGAAAAGTAGAAGAAATTGCTGAGGCTGGTTATGTGTTCCGAGAACGTACTGAAGGTGAAAGTAAAGTCACTTGGAAACAGTATATAGAATACATTCAACATTTGATTAGGTTACGGATATCCACTGGTAGGTTAGGTAAAATAAGTCGTAAATTAGACTTCCCTATGGGCAAGTTTATCCGCTTTGGTGTGGTTGGGTTCAGTGGAGTATTTGTAGATATGGCGGTGCTTTATTTACTTAGTGATCCCACAACCCTAGCAATACCTCTAACTAGAAGTAAAATTGTGGCTGGTGAAGTAGCAATTATTAATAACTTTCTGTGGAATGATGCTTGGACATTTGCGGATGTATCAATGCAGCAAAAAGGATGGAAATCAAGGTGTAAACGGTTTTTCAAGTTTAATGTAATTTGCTTGGCAGGATTAGTATTAAACGTGATTGTGCTAAATATAGTGTTTAATTTATTAATTCCTAATCGTTATATTGCTAATTTTATTGCGATCGCAGTGGCGACAATTTGGAACTTCTGGGTTAACCTGAAACTAAGTTGGCGGGTAACAGATATCAATAAATAAGGTTCTACCATACTTGTTACAGAGCTTTTCGGTGTCATGAGGTACATTGTTGGCAGGCAAGATACCCACTACACAAGAGTTTCATGATTATGATTTGTACCTCATCGCAACGAAATCTACTGTATGTTAAATTGACGAGTTGATAACAGGAAATAGGGAACGGGATAAAAAGGCAATATTTTGTAATCATGTTCAAAGTTATGGCTTATTTCTTATGTAAAGTGTTTCCGTGAGGGGAGGTAACTCTTGACAGTTTCAAGAAGTTGATAAGTTGTAATTTTCACCTCAATTTATTGACTTTCACTTTGTATATTGGTGTGCATATAACGGTAAATTTCTGCAATATTTCTAGCATCATCAATACCTCTATGATGTGTACCTTTTAATTCCTTTCCTATCTTTTCTAGGGCTTTTTTCATGCCAAATTTGTAAGAGACACCCAAATATTCAGAAAATTCTTGTTTGATATTTCTGTGTTCTGCACCAAAGGGATATGGGCAATTATGAAATTTACAATCTTGTAAAAATTGAGTTTTATCGTAATTTCCCCAAGAACAAAAAATATAATCAGAGTTAGGAAATAAATCTAACCATGCTGTTAAATTTGACATAGCTTCCACAAAAGTAGGTGCAGTATCCACTTGCTGCTGAGTAATGCTGGTTAAATTTGTACAAAATTCAGTTAAAATCGGATTGATTACAGGTTTAATAAATTGTTGAAATTCGGCATCAATTTCCCATGTTTGCCGATTTAACAGCACTGCACCAATTTCAATAATTTCCATTTTGTGGCGAGGTATAGTACGTTGATCACAGCAAGTAGCTTCTAAATCAATGATTAAAAAATAGTGATTCATTGGTGATTGGTGATTGGTAATAGAAAACTTTATGTTTTAGTAATATGTTTCATTATAAATTAGCAGAAAATGGTTTTATTAAACCTTTAAAAATAGCAAAATCCAGAATAATTCTAGCTAAAGCAAACCAAAAAATACTTTCTGCTGCTAAAATTAGAAACGGTAAAATGCTAGGATAAAAATTCCAACCTAACTCTATTTGAGATAAACCACGCACTAAACCAAAAGCCAAAACAGCACCAGATTTAAGGTGAGAATTTTTATCTTCACGAATTATATAACGGTACGTCACACCAAACAGAAAACCGGAACAACCAGCAATACCAGCACTGAGTAAAAGTTGTAAATTAAATAGCTGAAATTCATTGATATCCAGTAAACCAAAATACTGTTTTAGCAGCAATTCATTAGTCAACGTAGTTAGTAAGAAAGAAACACCAACAGCACCTCCACCGATAATTCCCGCTTTGAGAGATTCTAACCTTTCTTGCATGAGTTCCATAAACTTGAGTTGGTCTCCCTTTAACACCATTAAACAATCTACCGCTTTTCCCGGTATGATGAACATGAGAGACCTTTCGCAATTATTTGAAAAGTAGAACTATGATTTTGACACTAGGTTGGGTAACGTTGTTAGTTGTGTTCACTTGGTCTATTTCTATGGTAGTTTGGGGACGCAACGGACTCTAAAGAAATCGTGGAAAGCCAATTTTTGAGCATTTTAGCGTTAGTTGCTCTTGTCTTACTCGTAGGAGTTACGGGTGGTGTAATTTATTTAACTTTGGCAGATTGGCGCGATCGCCGTCGTCAAGAAAACGAAACCCGTGAACTTAAACGCAGTACAGCTAAACGACGCTAAGGATTTTACAACTTAACATTAGCTAATTAATTAGCTAATCAGACTATGTGGGGGTAGTGTTTACACTTATCCCCATATTTTAATATATACATTACTTTAATATTTGAAATAGTGATCAGGGAGCAGAGTGTAGGAAAGATCATGGACGACATCATAAGTTTTTAAGCTTTTGTGTATTTAATTTGTATAAGTTTGGCGGGCAAGATAGCCACAACACAAGATTTAACTATTTTAAGATTATGTAATGTAGGTGCATAACAGCTTATTAAAGACTTCAGGACTTACGCACGAGTCACTGAACATCAAACCGCAGAGAATGCAGAGAACACAAAGGAATGAGGGTTTGAGAGATTTTTTGCGTAAGTCCTGGACTTATTAAAACATTAACTTTTTTAAAATTACTTTATATAAAATTAATTACTTGTAAATTATTTTCTTAAGCTTATCAACTATACTTTATATCGTACCCCAAGCACAATTAAACGGTAATAATGGAGCATTTGCAGAAGAAACAAACACAATTTATATAGCAGAAGAAATATCCATAAACTTTCTAGCTGATGCAGGTAGTTTTACCAGTGAAATGGGTATCTTCAGTTTAGAAGGAATGGAAAATTTGACCCCTGGTTCTGTTGAATATATCCAAGAAGCAGCAAATCGAGTAATCAGTAATTCTAACTTGGGATATATAGTCATTAGAGATCCCAGTGAAGGTGCAAGATTTAACGGAGAATTGGGAGAAAGTAATAAAAACCAAGGTGATTATTTGGGAGTACAAACCTATAATTTCACTCCTGGAGTTCGAGTCGCAATGATGTTAGTTCCCCAAGGAACAATTCAGGAAGTAGTTAATAATCCTAACCTTGGTGGGAACAAAAGACCTTTATTTTCTATCTCGGAAGCTAACCCTAACAATGCTGTTCAATTAGGAGAATTAGTATCAGGAACTTTTGGTTGGGAAGATTTAAGAAATGATGGGAATACCGACACAGATTATAATGATATTATCTTCCAAGTTCAAGGTTTAACAGGTGGTGTCACAGACTTAAATCAAGTAATTAATCCTAACCGAGATTGGACTAATACTTCATTAGGACAGGAAATTATTACCTTTGCATCGGAAACAGATAATCTTGATTTGACATCTCCAGAAATTACTGCTTCCTTATTTGATGATTCCGGTTTGAGTAATGGGGATAATATTACTAATAATGCCAGAATTGTTGGTCAATTAACTGATGCTAGTGATATTGTTAGCTTCCAAGCTAAGTTGAATAATGGTAACTTGGTGGATATTTTATCTGAATTAAATGAAGATGGAAGTTTTGATTTAGATGAAGATCAACTCACAGAAATTAATGGTGGACAATTAGCGGATGGTAGTTATCAACTAACTTTACAAGCTGAAGATATATTTGGCAATCTTTCAGAAGAATTTAATTTCAGCTTCACTTTAGATAACACCAACCCAGAAACACCAAATCAGTTAGCAATTCAAAATGATAGTGATTTAGTTACTAATAATAATATTCCTACTTTTGTTGGTGAAAGTGAAAGTGGAACAACAGTGAGATTATTTAATGGAGATACACAATTAGGAGAAGCAATTGCAGTTAATGGAGTTTGGGAAATTACATCAACAACCTCACTCACCGAAGGAGTTAACAATTTAATCTTTAATAGTATTGATGCAGCAGGAAATGTTAGTGACAGTGCAGGTTTAGAAATTACTGTTGATACCACAGCACCAGAAATTAATATTACTAATCCTCAAGAAAATGCAGAAATTACCAATGGTGCAAGATTACAAGGAAGTGTGAATGAAACAGGTACAAATATTAGTCAATTAAGTTATCGTTTTGGAGATGGTAGTGAAATTAATGTTCCTATTAATGAAGCGGGTGAATTTGATGTTGAATTGGATTTAACAGATTTATCTGGAGAGCAAAATCTGATTTTAAATACTGTTGATGTTGCTGGAAATAGTAGTGAAACAACTCAAATTGTAATAGTCACTCAACCGACAACAGACACAACAGCACCAACAATTACAGCAACTCTCAATAACGACACTGGAATTAACACAGATAACATCACCTCAGATGCAACAATTTCTGGAACGGTTAACGATAATAGTAATATAACCAGTTTCCAAGCTAAGTTGAATGATGGTGAATTTGTTGATGTTTTATCAAGTTTGCAAAATGGCAACTTCACATTTAATGAAACTCTGTTAAATCAAATTAATAGTGGAGAATTAGCAGATGGAAATTATCAGATAACTCTGCAAGCAGAAGATGAATTTGGTAATCTTTCCAATCAAGTAACTGTAGCATTTACCTTAGACAAAACCAACCCAACATGGGAATGTTCTTGATCCTTGGGAGGATGCCAAAAACTCCTCAATTTCCAAGGTTACCGATTCACTCGGAGAATTTGTTGAAGATGTAACTCTTTTTGGTTTGGGATTAGTACCTGCTTTTGGAGACATTCCCACAATTGTCAGTGCAGGTGAAAGTATATCTGATACTTGGAATGATAATAATCTGAGTATAGGCCAGCGTTTCTCTGATATCTTTAAAGAAGTTTTCACAACTGCTATTCAAGTCTTAGATCCTACACCTATTTCTTCTGTGATTTTTGGCTTAGAAGAATTATTCAATGATATTCAAGATATCAAAGACAGCTTAGAACAAGCAAACAATGCTGCTGCTGCACATAATCCAGATGTATTCAACAATTTTGACGATAATTCTGTACCTCTTCCTGAACCACCTGATAATCCTGCACCACCAACACCAAATCCGAGTCCGAGTCCGAGTCCAACAAAACGTATTGATGATATATTTAACGAAGTAGAATCTGAATTAGATAGAATTGAAGACGAAGTAATTGATTATACTAATACATTGAGTAATGTCATTACTCTGTTTGTGAATCTTTTTGATAAAGGAGATGAAGAATTACTTAATCCAAACGATCCTGAAGACCTTGAGTTAATCATTGAATGTTTGCAAGAAAATAATAATGAAGAACTCTTGAATAATGCTTTGGCTGCGTTTAATGTCGCGAATGAAACTGCTAAACAGGGTTTTCTTTCCACCGGTGCAAATAAAGCTGTTGAATTATTACAGCAAGCGATGAATATTTACACAAATGATTTTTTACCCATAGCAACTATGCCAGCTAGTGGACTTTTCTTGGTATTTGAAGATCAATCTACAGGTTTTGTAACAAGAACAACTACTAATGCAAATGGAATTTTTTCAGGGGTTCTAGCTAGTAATAGCACTTATAATGTCCATGGTTATAATTCACACTCAAATCTTGCAACCTTCTTCAAAATTACAACAGGTAATAGTGGTAATACTTTACATCTATTGCCTAAAGTTTTAGGTAATGCTGCACTAGATGATACCGATGGAGAAGGATTAACTGATATTGCTGAATTTGCTGTAGGAACATCCCAAACTAATATTGACACTGATAACGACGGTATCAATGACCTCGCGGAACTCCAACAAGGACTAGATCCCCTTGGTGGTCGTGCTTTCCCTACAGGTATCATTTCTAGTCTACCCCTACGAGGTGAAGCAAAATCAGTAGTAGTTGAAGGTTCAACTGATGAATTAGAACAAACCGCTTATGTCGCTACAGGTTCTTACGGTTTAGCAATTGTCAATGCTTCCCAATTCGATAACCCCATCATCTTAGGTCAATTAGACTTACCAGGAGGTGACGCTACAGATGTTGCAGTTGATACCAACCTGCAAATCGCCGCAGTTGCAACCAATACAGGCGCTCTGAAATTGGTAGATATATCCGACCCCATGCTACCAACAGTAGAACAGACTATTAATATTCCTGCAAATCAAGTAGAAATATATAATGGTATCGCCTATGCAACGGTGGGAACATCAATGTATGCTGTTGATTTACTCACTGGTGAAGAATTACAGCAGTTAAATCTTGGTGGTTCTGGTACTGTTACAGGTATGGCTCGTGAAGGAGAAAAACTTTACACCTATGTCAGTGGTTCTGACACCTTCTCCATTGTTGATATTAGTAACGAAACCCAAGCCAGTATTCTCGGTCAACTCAGAGTTTCTATTGCTTCGAGAGATGTAGGTGTTTTCGCAGCAAATGGAGTGGCTTATCTAGCAGGTAGTGGATTAAGAACTATTGATGTTTCTGATTCTAGCAATCCCACATTAATTAGTGGTGCAGACAACTTCTTTACTGCTCGTGATTTAGCACTGAATGGTTCAGGTTTGGCTTTAGTTGCCACAGAAGACCAAGGTTTGGGAATATATGATATCAATGACCCAACAAATACCAACAACTTCATCACTCAAGTTGATACTTCTGGCTTTACTTATGATGTTGCAGTTGCATCTGGTATCGCTTATGTCGCAGATGGTTCTGGTGGATTACAAGTAATCAATTACTTACCTTTTGATGCCGCAGGACAAGCCCCAACAAATGTTACCATCAATTCTTTAGTCACAGATATAGATCCAAATCAACCGGGTATCCAAGTATTAGAAGGTTCTACCCTATCCTTTACAACTGCTGTGGAAGATGATGTACAAGTCAGAAATGTAGAACTTCTGTTCAATGGCGAGGTAGTGCAAAATGATGTATCCTTCCCCTTTGATCTCTCAGGAATTGCCCCCAATATTACCCCCAATAACAATCAATTAGAAGTTCAAGTCCGGGCTACTGATACAGGAGGTAATAGCACAATTACTGAGGCTCTCACCTTTGATTTATTACCTGATACCTTTGCTCCAGAAGTAGCTAACACCAACCCAGAAAACAACGGTATAGGGGAAAATGTCAAAGCTATCAGTATTAGTTTTAACGAAAATATTGATATTTCCCAGATTAACTTATCAGGAATTACCCTCACAAGTTTGGGTGCTGACGGTATAGTTGGCGGTGGAGATGATTCAGTCTTGGCTTTAGCGGGAGTAGAAACACCATCAAATCGTCGTTTAGTAGTCCTGCTAGAAGAATCCCTAGCAATTGGTCAATATCAACTTACCCTAGATCAATCAATTATTGCCGACAACGCAGGTAACAACTTAGAATCGCCTTACACCTTAGAATTTACAGCCACAAAAACCCTTGCTTTCAGTCGCACTGACTTCCCTGTAGGTGAAGAACCCAGCAGCATGACTGGTGCTGATTTTGATGGAGATGGAGATATTGATTTAGCAATAGCTTATCCAGGTAGTAGTATTAATGCCAATTCCTTTACTGGTAATACAGTATCAATCCTATTTAATAATGGGGATGGTAGTTTTTCTGAACCTGTAAATATCACTACAGAAGTAGGACCTGGATTACAATCAGGTGACTTTAATGGGGATGGAAACATCGATTTAGCGGTGAATAGCTTAGAAAATGATAACCTCTCTATCTTCCTCAATGATGGTAATGGTGGATTTACTCAATCTGGAATCTTTGCAACTGGGGAACGTCCAGTCAACATACCTCCGGCTGATTTAGACGGGGATGGGGATTTAGATTTAGTAATTTTAAATACAATTACACTCAATAATTTTACTGCATTTAATGATGGGAATACTATTTCAGTATTACTAAATGATGGAGATGCAGGTTTTACTACATCACAAACTTACACTTTAAGTTCAGGTATAGAATCTGCAACTACTGGGGATTTAGATAATGATGGGGACTTAGATTTAGCTGTACTAAACAGGAGGAACGATAGTATCACATTATTATTCAACGATGGTAATGGCAACTTTGATACATCAACTACTTTAAATTCTGTCAGCCCAGATCCAGTCACAGTTACATTAGCAGACTTAGATGGTGATGGTAATTCAGACCTAATCACTAATAACTTTAGTAGTAGCGGTAGTGTATATGTCTTTTTAAGTAACGGTGACGGAACATTTGCACAGCGTGTATCTTACAATGTACCAGGTTATCCTGGTACTTCAAGGGTTATGGATCTAGATTTAGATGGAGACCTCGACATAGCAACAAGTCACGCTGTTACTTTCGTGGGTCAAGAAAGAAGAGAAGGTAATCAATTCTCCGTACTACGTAACAATGGTGATGGTACATTTAGTTCACCAATTATTGTTGAAGTTGGTAATGTCCCTATTAGTCCTGTAATTGCAGATTTAGATGGAGATGGTGATTTAGATGTAGTCACCTCAAATGGCAATGATGGTACTATTTCTGTACTGGATAATGAAATTATTTAGTATCTAGTAAAAGTTGGCGAAAATAGACCCACATTCTGCAACTTAAACTATTTTTTGTTAGGAATGTGGGATGTAGATGGCGTTAGCTATAACTTACCTAAGATATCTATCGCCTTTTGGGGTTTGGTCGTGCGATCGCAGTAGTTTACCATAAGTAAACCTGCTATAATTTAAGGTAGTAAATTAAGAGCCAATGCCAACAGTTTTATATATAAAGGGGTGGCGATTTTTCTTTTATTCAAACGAAGGAAATGAACCCATTCATATTCATGTTCAGAAAGGAGACAGTGAATGCAAATATTGGCTAGAAATAGAACTATATGAAATTCGTGAAGCTTATTCCTATCAAATGTCATCACGAGATACACGAGAAGTAAAAAAGATAATTTTGCAAAATTTTGATGAAATAGTAGAAGAATGGCAAAAATTTAGGAATCAAGAAAATGAGTAAACAACACAACGTATCAAACATTGACTTTCATGGAGAGTGGATAATTTTATCAGTAGATGAAAAAACCTATCAAATACCAATTGATCAAGCTTCTAAGCGACTTGCTCAAGCAACAGATATAGAGCGGAAAATGTATCGTATTTCTCCATCTGGTTACGGTATTCATTGGTACGCAATTGATGAAGATTTGACAATTCAAGGACTAATCAAACTAGCAGAAATCTCTAAAACAGCTTAAAGTAAATTTAATGGAATGCGATCGCTTTATGAAGAATACAATTTTATACGCACAGGAGCAATAGGAATTTCTTTACCTTTTCGTTAATAATCTTCCTTCACTAACTCCCAGGCTAATTTGAGTTCTTGTAAAGCTTCTTCAGGAGTATCACCAAAAGCTGAAATATTAGGTATTTCTTGGAAATGTGCCAGCCAATCTCCTTGTTCATCAACATATAAATTTATTGTAAAACCATCAAAATTATAATTATTTAAAGTCATTATTCATTTCCCTCTTGATATTCAAAAAACTGCTAAATTTGATAGAGTTTTGCTTTTCCATCTTTACGAGGTTGAATGGGTAAAGGTTTACCACTCGGTTAATACCATAAACGATGACTCCCTTTCTGACGACTAAATTCCCACCCATTCTGACTTAGGAGAGTTTCAAACTCTTCAAACATTAGATTTTCTGGACTATTTCTAGCCTTTTGCCACAGCTTTTCTTTTTTATTCATTATGTAGTAGATGTCCCTTTAAACTTATTATAAGCTAACAGCAATTTAATTTGCGATAGAAAAGCTAACTGAAGGTATCGCTTTTTTGGGATGTGAGAGGGCGATCTCGTTAGCTTACCAAAGGTATCGCTTTTTGGAATGTGGGAAGGGCGATCGCTTGTTTATAGTTAGTAGACTTATTTTGTGCGATCGCTTTTTGGTGATGTGGTCAGAAGTAGTTTTAGAAGAATTAGCCAGAGGAGATCAAGAAATAGCTACTAAAAGACTAGAGCTAATAAGTGAATTACCATTATTAGCCATCAACGAAGCAGTGGAAGAATTAGCCCAGCAATTTCTGATCAAAAGTAATCTTCCTCCTAAAGCCTCTGATGATGCTTTGCATATTGCCTTAGCCACAGTTTATCAAGTAGATTATTTGTTAACATGGAACTGTAAACATATAGCCAATGCACAAATCCAGAAAAAACTTTCACAAATTAGTATGCAATCTGGATATCAACTACCAACGATTTGTACACCTTATGAACTTATGGGAGATTAACTATGTGGCAAGATGAAGTATTAGAAGAAATTTACAAAATTCGAGAAGAACACGCTAAATCTTTTAATTATGATTTGCACGAAATTTGTAAAGATTTAAAGAAAAAACAGGTGGCTAAAAACAGAAAAATGATTACTCAACCTCTCATCAAATTGCCATCCTAAAATTCCTAGTACCCTGCAACAATTATCAATTAACTAATGCGATCTCTTTTTTGGGATGTGGGAAGTGTGTTAGCGTATCCCTTACGGGACTCGAAGAGATAGCTTACCGAAGGTATCGCTTTTTGGTGATGTGGAAGAGCGATCGCCGCCTCACCCATTACCTTGAGCGATCGCTGGTCATAATGTTACAATTACTGCGTATAAAATTTAATTATATGTATGGAATTTGAATGGGATACACAAAAAGAAAAATCTAATTTATCTAAACACAACGTTTCATTTGCAGAAGCCCAAACAGTTTTTGATGATCCACTCTATGTTGATTTTTATGATCCAGATCATTCTGAAAATGAACATCGTTATATTATTATAGGAGAATCATTAGAAAATCGTATTTTATTAGTTTCTTATACAGAAAGAGGAGATAAAATTAGACTTATTAGTGCAAGACTGGTGACAAAACAAGAATTAAGAGCTTATCAAGAAGGTTGAAAGAAATGGAAGATGAACTTAGAGATGAATATGATTTAAAAACTTTAAAAGTTAGAAAAATGGGATCTAAGCGTAAAAGTTTTGGTGATACTATTATTAAATTAGATTCAGATGTAGCTGAATTGTTTCCTAATTCTGAATCTGTTAATGAAGCGTTAAGATTTTTGATTAGAATTACTAGAGAAAATAAGGCTACATTTTAATTGTTCGCTTTTTGGGTTTTAGGAGGGCGATCGCGCAAGCACTGACTTGTAAGTTTGCTTTTTGGGGATGTGGGAAGAGCGATCGCGTTAACTTACCGTAGGTATTGCTAGTTTATAGTATAGTTATTCTGTGCGATCGCAAAACTTCAAAAATAGCGATATCATTAAAAATAATGCTAACCAAATACAGTAATGAAAACATCAGCATTTCAGCAAGCTATTGAGTCAGTTGAAAGTTTATCTCTAGAAGATCAAGAAATATTACTTGACCTTTTACAAAAACGACTGCACCAAGCAAAAAGAAGCAAACTATCCCAAGAGATTACAGGAGTTCGTCAAGAATTTGCTGATGGAAACTTTCAATTTGGTTCAGTCAATCAATTTTTAGCAGAAGTTGATGAACCATGAATATTGCCTGGACTCCTAAATCATTGCGCTCTTTTAAACGCCTAATTCGGAAAGATCCAAATCTTCGACCTTTAATTGAAAAAACATTGTTGCAATTAGCATAAGATCCTTTTTCTCCTAGCCTACGTACTCACAAATTAAAAGGTGAGTTAGCTAATGTCTGGTCTTGTTTAATTGATTATAATTATCGCATTTTGTTTGAATTTATTGAAAATCCTGAAGATCAACAAGAGGCTATTTTACTCCTTAATTTGGGGACTCATGATGAAGTTTATTAATACCATTTTTGGAAATATGCGATCGCTTTTTGGAATGTGGGAGGTGCGATCGCTTTTCTGTTCTTATTTGCTAAACTAGCAATTATGACAACAGCAATAAAACTCTATGTACCCCACCGTTTCACACCAAAAACTAATAGAAGCGATCGCAAACCTTAGTGATCAACAAATCTCACTTGTTTTACAATTTATCTCATCTTTAGAAACACCCGTTAGCAACTCTCAAACTCCACCTAAAACAGTATTAGAAAGAATGGGTGGTTATCCCGAATTTTTACTAGAAGGATCAGGACATTTGTCAGATAGAGATGTACGCAAAAAAGCAATTTCTGACGTAGTTAAAGCTAGACATCAAACAAGAATTCATGAATAATTATCCCCTTATATTAATTGATACGGGGATTCTTGTTGCTTTCTATGATCGTCAAGACAAGTATCACCAAAAAGTCACTGACTTCTTTAGTACCTGTACTAGTCAACTAATCACAACCATTGCCTGTGTTACAGAAGTGATGTGGTTACTTGCCCCAAATACAAAAGTGCAGAATGAATTTTTATCCGCTTTATCACTGGAAGTATTTATATGTGAAAATTTACTACCATCCGATTATAAAAGAATCCAGGAACTTAACACAATTTATCAGGATCTACCAGGAGATTTTACCGATTTATCGCTGATTGCTATTTCCGAAAGATTAAATATCTCTGCTATTGCAACTCTAGACAAAGACTTTAATATTTATTGGCGTTATCGTAAGCAACCATTTAATCGGATATTTTTACCTTAATTGAGCATAGTAAAATTGAACTTATACTATATTGTTTGGAAATGATTAGCGATCGCTTTTTGGTGATGTGGAAGGTGCGATCGCTTTTTTGGGGATGTGGGAGGGCGATAGCGAAGCGCTGCTGCAAGCAGTTCGCTTTTGAGATGTGGGAGTGTTAGCGTTAGCATACCGTAGGTATTGCTGTTAAAATTAAGTAAGTTTGAGAAAGTATAAGGTTATGGCTATTACAGCAATTCAAACCACAACTATCGAAGAATTTTTAAAATTGCCAGAAACACAACCTGCTTCTGAATTTATTGATGGGACAATTATACAAAAACCAATGCCTCAAGGAGAACATAGCCAACTTCAAATCGAATTATGCCAAACTATTAATCAAGTTACCCAACCTCAAAAAATTGCCAAAGCGTTTCCAGAGTTACGCTGTATTTTTGGGGGTTTAGCAATAGTTCCAGATATAGCAGTATTTCGTTGGGACAGAATCCCACAATTGCCATCAGGACGCATTACTAATCGTTTTGAAATCCATCCAGATTGGGTAATTGAAATTCTCTCTCCCGATCAGAAATATAAACAAGTTCTTAGCAAATTACTACACTGTGCTGAGTATGGAACTGAGTTAGGTTGGTTACTTGATCCTGAAGATGAAAGTATTTTAGTAGTAGATAGCGATCGCCGAGTGAGAGAACTTAAAAATAGCGATCGCTTACCAGTTATTACAGGAGTTGAATTAGATATAACTGTTCAAGAAGTTTTTAGCTGGTTGATTTTTTGAGAGGATCGCTTTTTAGGGATGTGGGAGAGTGATCGCTTTTAGTTAGGATGTGAGAGGTGCGATCGCTATCAATGGGGAATTTTTTGGAAGTTAATCTGTTAAAATTTCTTCAGGTAAACAACTGCAAATGTCAAAGCAATGAAAATTAAAGCTATTATTTATCCTGCCCAAGAAGGTGGTTATTGGGCTGAAGTACCTGCTCTCCCAGGCTGTATAACAGAAGGAGATACAATGGAAGAATTAATTAGTAACCTTCAAGATGCCATACAAGGCTGGTTAGAAGTAGCGAATGAAATCCAAAAACCAGATCCTATCTCACAAGTTATTGAAATTGCAGTATGAAATCAATTTCGGGTAAGAAACTATGTAAAATTGTTGAGAAAAAAGGTTGGGTTCTCAAAAAAATTACAGGTAGTCACTATATTTATTAAAAACCTGATGATAGTAAAATAATCTCTATTCCTGTACATAAAAATCAAGATTTAAAACTTGGGACTTTAAAATCAATCATGAAGATAGCTGAATTAATTGAAGATGATTTATAACTAAGATTTCTGTTTAAGAAATACGGCAAAAGGAATTTTTAATCATCAAGAGCGATCGCTTGTAATATATGTAGGAGAGCGATCGCGTTAGCTTACCCTAGATATAGCTAGTTTAGAGTAAAGTTGTTTTGTGCGATCGCGTTAACAGGATCAAAGATTCAAAAAAAGCTATAATCATACTTGTACCTAAATATGTACAACTCTAGCCATGAACATAGTCAACTTTAGCGAAGCAAGAAACAATTTTAAATCCCTACTAGATAAAGTGAGCAATGATAAAAACTGTACTGTCATTGTGTGAAGAGATGCGGAGGATGCGGTAGTCATGTCTAAAAGTTATTATGACAGTCTGATGGAAACAGTTTATCTGTTAAAATCTCCCGCTAATGCTCAACATTTAGAAGAAGCGATCGCCGAATACAAAGCGGGGAAAACACAAGAACACGATTTAATTGATGCGTAAATTAGCGTGGGGTAGTAAAGCGTGGCAAGATTATCTTTATTGGCAATCTCAAGACAAGAAAACTTTAAAAAGAATTAATCTCCTCATTCAAAATACTTTATCAGTTACCTTTGAAGGAATCGGTAAACCCGAACCTTTAAAAGAGAATTTGTCAGGTTTTTGGTCTCGCCGTATTGATGAAACAAATCGTCTTATTTATGCTATTGATGATGATTATCTGACAATTATTTCATGTCGTTATCATTATCAATAATAACCCATGCGTTAACGTTAGCTTACCGTAGGTATCGCTTGTTGGGAATTTGGAAGGTGCGATCGCCTTCACATTATGATATAAGCAGTGATTAAATAAACTTAATTTATGTATGCCAGCTAAAGATTTATTTCATACAACAGTTAAAACAGCTTTAGTAAAAGATGGATGGAATATCACAGACGAGAATCTATTTATTCAAGTTGAAGATATTGATTTTTACATAGATTTAACAGCAGAGAGAATTTTAGCGGCTGAAAAAACTGGTAAAAAAATAGCAGTAGAGATAAAATCCTTCTTAGGAGCATCAGAAGTAACTGAATTTCACCTAGCACTTGGTCAATGTCTCAATTACCGTTCAGCTTTGAGATTGACTGAACCTGATCGAATATTGTATTTAGCTATTCCAGTAGATGTTTATCATGAGTTTTTTAGTCGCAGATTTATTCAGAGAATCATTACCGAGTATGAACTAAAATTACTAATTTTTAATCCAGAACAAGAGGAGATTTTGATATGGAGAGACTAAATTACAAAGAAATAGTCGAAAAAATTCTTGAAAATCATGTAAAAAATAGCTTCCATAGTCAGACAGAAGTTAAATTAATATTTGATACAGAGCGTGATAGATATCAAGTTCTTAATATTGGTTGGCAAGATTTAACGCGAATATTTGGATGTATTATCTATATAGAAATTAAAGACGGTAAAATTTGGATTGAACGCGATGGAACGGAAATAGGAATTGCAAATGAATTAGTAGAAGCTGGAGTTCCTAAACAAGATATAGTTTTAGCATTTAAAGCTCCATACAAACGAAAATTTACCGAGTTTGCAGCTATTTGAATCTTATGTAATTGAGGTATTTGATGGCGATCGCTTTTTGAGATGTGAGAGGGCGATCGCATGGCTGAATTTCTGAGATAAAATAGAATCAAGAAAAATAAGTAAGCTCAAACCAAAAAAGTTTGCAAAGGGTAAATTTAAACCAATAACTCCTGCACAATTATATCGAGAAACTATCATGACTAAACTAGAAATAAATCAATTCCAGTCTAACTTGAATAAATATCTTGACTTGGTAATTAAAGGAGAGAAAATCATTATTACCAAAGATAATCAACCAGTGGCAGAAATTTCTCCAATTCAACGCCCCTTAAAACGAGGTAGTGCTAAAGGAAAAGTGTGGATATCATCAGATTTTAACGAACCTCTGGAAGATTTTCAGGATTATATGTAATGCAATTATTATTAGATACCCAAATAATTATTTGGTTTGTTAATGATGATCCACAGTTAAAGGAACATTTAAAAGATTTAATCGAAGATCAAAACAATACTATTTATTTAAGTATTGCCAGTCTGTGGGAAATGTCTATTAAATATAATTTAGGAAAACTAAAATTTGAAGGTTCATATCAAGAGTTTGTTGAGGTAGAAATTATCCACAGTTGTATTAATTTACTGGACATAAACGTAAACCACCTATATATTCATTCTCATTTACCTTTGTACCATAAAGATCCCTTTGATCGTCTTATTATTGCTCAGTCCATCGCTGAAAATATTCCTCTCATCTCTGCTGATTCTATTTTCTCGCAGTACCCCGTAACAATAATCAATTAGTGCGATCGCTTCAGGGGGCAAATTTCATCAAGTGCGATCGCTTTCGAGAATTTAAGGCACGCTCTGCATTCAGCAAAGCCATGCCTTCAGGAATTTATTCAGAAAACCCTAAATACTTATATCTACTTCCCCTGGTAGATCCAATGCAATTAATAAAGCCTGTGCCAGATGTGCCATTACCACCTCAGAAAGTACACCTCTTAACCGCAAAAAGCGTGTTTTTGATAATACCCGCACCTGATCTGCCATTGCGATCGAGTCTTTTCTGAGACCACCATCTGGTGCTAAAATTAAAACTTGAGTAGGATAAACTCGCTTGCCCGCTTGATAAGTAGTACACGGTACTGCCAAAACCACTGGGCTAGATAAATTAATTACGTTACGACTCACTATAATTACGGGGCGTGTTCCTCCTTGTTCTGAACCTTCAGTCATTTCTAGACGCGCATCGTAGATTTCACCCCTTCTCATCGTGGAGATTCCCCTAACTGCAACGCCTCCCATTGAGCCGTGGCAAATTCTGCTTCTATTTTTAATACTTCTGCTTGATAATCAGGATCTCTAGCCATTTCTGCTAGTGCAGCGTCTATTTCGGCTCTCCTTTGTGCTACCAATTCTCGCTTCAACGCCTGTACCACAAAATCATTACGACTTTTGGCTTTTCCCTCAAGTACAGCTTTATCTGTGGCTTCTAAGAGTTCTTTCGGGATTGTTAACGTCGTGCGGATTGTTTTTACTTTCATGGTGCGTTCAGTCTATGATGTCTGAAGTGATGCCATATATGATATCGTTTTATTCATCAAATTAAAACTGTGGGTTAATCAATAGTATTTGGTAATTAGCTATGGAAAACTCCGATGTCATAGGTTTTTCTGAGTATTACTGCCACCAAACATTTATGAAAATTTATCTAAAAAGTTTGTAGCTAACGAATTACAACTGGCTCAATCCAGTTTTTCACAAAAATGGTATTTACAAGAGTTACCTGTGAAAAGGTTGGTTGATCAATTAACAAGACTTACGCAAAACCTACTTCAAATACTGTTATTGCGACGTAAGGAAGCAATCTCCAACCCTAACTTTTCGTTCAGAGGTTGAGTGGGTGAAAACCTTGTAATTTTTCGACTTCGAGAGACGGAAAATACAGCAGATTTCGTTGCTATGAGGTACAAATCATAATCATGAAACTCTTGTGGGGTGGGCCGGATAGCCCGCCAATAGTGTACCTCATTACACCGGAAAGGGCTGTAAGTTTTTAGTTCTCTCCCTGCCCCCTGCCTCTTAGCCTCCACACTTTTTCAGCAACCCCTTTTTCTCTACCTGCCCCCTTTAGCCCTAACAGCAAACCCTAATTAAGGGATAACAAGAATTACTTCCATATCATCGCCCAAATTATCATCTGTACCTGCTAAACAACCATGAAAACATCTATCAACTTGCCAACTCGCTTAGATTATTACTACGAACAAATTCAAACCATTATTCTCTCCCGTCAAAACCCAATTACTGGTTTATTACCAGCCAGTACAGCAGTGACTGCTCATGGGGATTACACCGATGCTTGGGTGAGAGATAATGTTTATAGTATTTTGGCCGTTTGGGGTTTAGCACTAGCTTACCGAAAAATAGATGATGATCAAGGGCGTACCTACGAACTAGAATATAGTGTAATTAAATTAATGCGCGGGCTGCTGTTTGCAATGATGCGACAGGCGCATAAAGTAGAAAAATTTAAGTATTCACAATCTTTACTAGATGGTCTACACGCTAAATATAATACCGCTACTGGTGATGTTGTCGTCGGAGATGATGAGTGGGGACATTTACAACTAGATGCTACATCAATATATTTATTAATGTTGGCACAAATGACGGCATCAGGTTTATCAATTATTTTCACCTTAGATGAAGTCAACTTTGTCCAAAATTTGGTTTATTACATTGGTAGAACTTACCGCACCCCAGATTTTGGGATTTGGGAGCGAGGTAACAAGATTAATCATGGAAATGCAGAATTAAATGCTAGTTCTCTGGGAATGGCTAAAGCTGCCCTAGAGGCTATGAATGGGCTAAATTTATTTGGGATCAATGGTTGTCAAGCTTCAGTAATTCATGTTTTACCAGATGAAATTGCTAGAGCCAGAATTACTTTAGAATCTTTATTACCAAGAGAATCGGCCTCTAAAGAAGTTGATGCGGCTTTATTGAGTATTATCAGTTATCCTGCATTTGCAGTAGAAAACATCAACATCCAACAACGGACACTAAATGAAATTATTAAAAAATTAGGTGGCACATATGGTTGCAAACGCTTCCTCAGAGATGGACATCAAACAGTTTTAGAAGATACCCATCGTTTACACTATGAACCGTGGGAACTTAAACAATTTGAAAATATAGAATGTGAATGGCCATTATTTTTTACATATCTAATGTTAGATGGTATTTTCCGTCAAGACCATCAACAAGTAAAAAAATATCAGGAATTATTGGCTGCTATAACTGTAGAAAGAGATGGTTTGCAACTATTACCAGAATTATATTATGTACCCGAAGACAAAATAGAAGCAGAAAAATTAAACCCCCATTCCCAAACTCGATTGCCTAATGAAAATGTACCTCTAGTTTGGGCGCAAAGTTTATATTTTTTGGGACAGATGTTAAATGAAGGATTAATCGCAGTTGGTGATATTGATCCTTTAGGTAGACATTTACGGTTAGGTAAAAATAGGGAAGCAATAGTGCAAATTGCTTTGTTAGCAGAAGATGAAGAACTACAAGCTGAGTTAGAAGTTTATGGAATTGAAACTCANTATGTACGGTATGTAGAATCGTTAAAAGAATCAATTGTATAGTTCCAACCATTGTGTAAAACTGATGCTTGCGCTTCTTGGGTAAATCCTATAACTGTCAGTACAGAAAGAGTAACTGTTGCGAGTTTGACTAGATTCTTCACTTGTGTTACATCCTCTTTGGTAATTGTTAATGAGAGAAAATCTAAATATTAAGTTGTATGATCAAGACTATAAGATTCTTTATATACCAAAGTCACTATTTAATTGTGCGTTATTTGTTCCTTTAATTGTATAGTAGTTGACTAATCGAGTATTATTATCTCAGTGCAATCTAGTATGGAATATGCCAAGAAACAAACCAAAACTGTACAGGTTAACCACATTAGGACACAAATTAGTTCGGGAAGCATTAAAAAACTTTGAATCAATCAGTAGTTTTGCGGATCAAAAACTTCAACATCGTCAAACCTTCACTAAATTTCATAATGGTAATGGTGTAGTTAGAAGTACAGCAGAGACTTACTGTGATGTATTAGATATTCCCAACTGGGTGGAAAATTGGGACAATATCTTTGAACTTGTACCAGAAAAAATTACAAATTGGCCTGTTTATGATCATGGTTGGGTAGGACGTAAAAATCTGATTAGTTGTGTAATTAAAAAATTGCAAGGAAGTTGTCGGTTATTATTATTATTAGGAATTACAGGAATTGGGAAAACTGCTTTATCTGAACGCATTTCAGATGATATTCAATCCCGATTTAATCAGATTTTAAGAGTAAATTTTGATAGTGATGATAGTCCGAAAAATTTTGTCAATGTTGCAGCTAGATGGTTAGAGGAATTAGGGATTTTAATTGCAGATAACCAAACCGAAAATATCCTCAAACAACTGATTAATTATCTCCGCGAAGCACGGGTGCTGATTTTAATTGATTCTTTAGAAGCATTATTAACAGCAAGTGAAGATGGTTGGGGAGATTTTGCAGATGAATGGTGGGGGAGGTTTTTTGAAAACTTTTTAACTATAGAATCTTCTCCAACTAAGTTAATTGTTACTTCCCAAGACTTACCCAGTAAAATTGAAACCTTAGCTTCTCGTTATCCTAATTCCTATCATCGGCAAATTTTAGATGGTTTATTAGCAGATGAACAAATTGATTTATTTAAAAAAGCTGGTTTAGATGTTAGTTTAAATTCAAAAGATAGAGAAATTTTAATCAGAATTGGTAAAATCTATAAAGGACATCCTTTAACTTTGCGTGTGATTAGTGGTGAAATTGTTGAATCTTTTGGTAGTAATGCTTGTGCTTTTTGGCAAAATGTTGTTGATGAAATTGAGTTAGTAGAACAGCATTTATTAGCAGCAGAATCAGGAATTAAATCAGAAGGTGTAGATGATGATTGGAAGTTACATAAACTAACACGAAAAATGCGGTCTAAAGTTTATAAACACAGAATAAATGCGGTGTTTCAGAGATTAAAAAATCAAAATTATGATGCTTATTTATTGATTTGTGTCGCAGCTACATATCTTTGTCCGGTTCAAGACAGTGCTTGGTTACTACAACTAAATCGCTATATTAAACGATTGAAAAATCAGGTTTATAGTAAGGAAAAACAACAGGAAGTTCTAGATGATTTATTTGCTAGGTTGTTAGTAGAAACATCTATTAACCATAATAATAATCGTGTTTTAGGATTGCATAATTTAATTCGCAGTGTAGCTTTAGAACATCGGCAAACTTTGTTTACCGAATGACTTTAAGTCAACCTATATTGTAGGGTTTTAGCACTGCTAAACCCTTACAAAAAATACTGCTAAACCTCTACAAAAATATTGGTTAAACTCTACCAGAAATATTGAAGGTGCGTTACAAACTTCGTTCTAACACACCCTACAGAAGTCAATTATTAATTTGATGAATATGTCTATTTTAACTAAAAGTCAAGCATTATATGAATCTTTAGAAATTGATTGGGAGACGGTTTCTTTAAATAAACTTGATCACTATAATGCTATTGAATATTTCCTGACTTTGGAAGATGAACCACCAGAAAATGCCAACAATTTACAAAAGGTAAATCGCTATTTACAGGTTTTTTATCATTTATGTGAAGTTGGAGAATGGGAAAAAGCAGGACAGATTTTATTATTTTCTCCTCTATCTTTACCATTACATGAACAATTACGAATTTGGGGATATTATCGAGAACAAATTGAATTGTATCAAAAAATTTTAGGTAAGGTAAATTCCGAACAAGATATCATTTGTTTATATGGACTAGGTAAAGCTTTTTATAATTTGAGTGATTATAATCAGTCTCTAATTTATTATCAAAAATTACTGCATCTTGCTAGATTAATAAATAATCGCCCAGCAGAAGCATTTGCTTTAGGTGGGTTTGGAAAAATAGAACATATTAATTATAATCTTAATGGAGCAGTTTACTATTTTCAACAACAATTAAATATTGCTAATGAAATTGAGGATAGAGAACAACAAGCTTATACTTTAAATAATTTAGGATATTCCTTTTATTTTTTAGGATTAGCTCAAGGTAACTATCATAATCAAAAAACAGGACTACATTATTTAGAAGATGCTTTAGAAATAGCTAATCAAATAAATAATCAAGAAATGCAAAGTTTGTGTATTGATAGTATAACTCAAATATATTCCAATCGTGGCCAGTGCAATAAATCATTAACATATCTTTTCCGTCAACTTGGTATTTGTGAAAAAAATAATGATCAGCTTCGTCAGGCTAGAATTTTCAACAACATAAGCAAATGCTATCTTATGCTCAAAGAATCTAATCAAGCTCTCAAATATTCTCAAGCAGCTTTGATAACAATACGAAAGATTGGTAATAAATGGGAAGAAGCTCTTATATTAAATAACTTGGGTGTGATTTATTGTTATCAACTCAAACAATATCGAGAAGCTGTGTTTTATTTTGAACAAGCATTGAAAATATTACAGGAACTCGATATTCGCGAACATCCATCTGTCTGTGCTGCAAATATATCTGTATGTTATTCATATTTAAAAAATCAGAAAAAAGCTGTTTTTTATATTGAAAAAGCTAAATCTTTAATGACTGAATTAGAGTCAGTAGAAGACAAAGGAGTATTAATAATGGCTATAGCTAATTATTATTGGAGTCAAGGACATTTTTTATCTAAAACTTGGGCAATATTGTTAGTAATAAAAGTATTAACAATAATTCCACCTTGGAGAAGTGCAAATGGACGTTTAGCAATGCGAACTGCAATTAAGGAAATATTTGGTATATGATTTGTGGAAATATTAAAGATGTTATTTTAACTCATATCCTGTAAATCCTAAAATCCTGGATATCCTGATTCAGACAATTCAAATCATCCGCGTTTATCTGCGTTCATCTGTGTTTTATATCCTGAAAATACTTAAATTATGAAATACTAATAGCTGAATAATTAAATTTGTGCTATGATGGAATATATCTCATCATATAGTAAAAATAATATCAGTAATAAACCATGAAAGTTCAAGGAATTATTAAAGGAAATACCATAGAATTGTCAGATAAACTTTTAGAGAAGATTACACTACCGGATGGAGTAAAAATTTCTATAGAAATTCCAGATAATTTAATTATCAAACAACCCAAATGGCAAGAATGGGAAAGTATTATCGGTGCATGGAAAGATGATTCTGAAATTGATGAAATTTTTGAAATTATTGATCAGGAACGTCATCAAGATTTAGGACGTGAAGTGAATTTAGATTAATTTATAAACTTCAACAATTATTTCTATGAGTTGAAAATTATAAATCATGAATAATTAGAAAATTATGTACTTACTAGATACTAATATTTGTATTGCAATAATTAAAGGTAACGAGAATGTTATCTCACATTTCCATGAAAAATACGAATCTTGCTATCTTTCAACTTTAGTTTTAGCAGAATTGTATAAAGGAGTTTATTGCTCAAGTAAGGTTGAGCGTAATCTGGATAATTTACAGAAGTTTGCTAGTCTATTACCAATTATAGATTTTGATGAAAAAGCAGCAGTTGAGTTTGGAAAAATTCAGAATCAATTGAAGAAAATTGGTAAACCGACTGGACAATTAGATGCTTTAATTGCTGCTATGGCGATTTGTCATGATTCTATTTTAGTAACTGATAATACTCGTCATTTTGAAAATGTTAGCAATTTGATCATAGAAAATTGGTTAAAATTATAGTTACCATTTTTAAATATTATAAGCCTTGATTAAAACTCACTTAAATACCCTGAAACCTATGTTTACCCAGAGAACCAGGGTAAACAAGGGAGCGCTACCCCTACATAAATTACACAGAAACTACTGCTTCCTGCTGATAACAAATTCCCGCTTTCTTAAACCTTGCTAAAGCTTCACCCAAACGATCGCAATCTGCAATTAAACTAATTCTCACATATCCTTCCCCACCAACACCAAAAGCATTACCAGGAGTAACCACCACACCCGTTTTTTGCAGTACATCTAAAGCGAAATCTGTTGAACCCATTCCTACAGGACATTTTACCCACAAATACATGGTAGCTTTGGTTTTAGCAACATTCCAACCCAACTCACCTAAACCTTGAATCAGAAAATCTCGTCGGGTACGGTAACGAGTTTGTACTTCTTCTAAATAACTATCAGGTAATTCTAAAGCGGTTTTTGCTGCGGTTTGTAAAGCGGAGAAAATCCCATAATCTAAATTGGTTTTCAAAGTTCTTAAACCTTGAATGACATGACGATTTCCCACCACAAAACCAACCCGCCAACCTGCCATATTATAGGTTTTTGATAAAGTATGAAATTCCACTCCAATATCCTTAGCACCAGGAATTTCTAATAAACTTGTGGGTTGATAACCATCAAAAGCTAACTCTGCATAACACAAGTCATGAACTAAGAGAATTTCATATTTCCTAGCAAATGCAACTATCTCTTCAAAAAACTCACGGGGAGCGGTTGCACCTGTGGGATTGCTGGGATAATTGAAGTAGAGAATTTTCGCTTTTTGTGCGACTTCTTCGGGAATAGAATTTAAATCAATTAACCAGTTATTTTCTTCTTTTAAAGTAATATTGTGGATTACTCCCCCAGCAATAATTGGGCCACGAAAATGGACAGGGTAAGATGGAGATGGTACTAAAACAGTATCACCAGGATTGATATAGGCGATCGCTAAATGTCCTAAACCTTCCTTAGAACCCAACAAAGGTAGAGCTTCAGTATCCGAATCCAACTGGACACCATAGCGGCGATTGTACCATTTCGTAATTGCCTGACGGAAAGTTGCAGTTCCCTCAAAAGGTGGATAACCATGATTAGCAGGATTTTGTAAAGCTGCTATCCCCGCATCTATAATCGGTTGAGGTGTAGCACCATCAGGGTTGCCCATTCCCAAATCAATTAAATCTAATCCTTGTTCCCTTGCTTTTGCTTTGAGTTCATCTAATCTAGCAAAAACATAAGGTGGCAATTTCTGAACTCTGTCTGCGGGAGTAATCCAACTTAAACTCATTTTTTAAACCTCGGAATAATTTGTAATTCGTAATTCGTAATTCGTAATTCGTAATTCGTAATTACTAACCAATCACCAATTACCAATTACCCATTACCAATTACCCATTTTTAACTTTTAACTGCTGGGGTGCAGTGGTGGAAACCATTGCGGCCATTAACTGTTCTAAAGATACGGGAAAGGGTAATCTATGAATATCAGAATTTGGCGCTAGGCTAATTTCACTGGCTTTTTGTAATTCCGTTAATGTGATATTTCCTAATCCCAAATCTGCTAATGTTTTGGGTAGTCCAATTTCTGCATAAAACTTTAATAGTTGCTGTCTAGCTGCATCTGCAAGTTGACTACTTTGCAACATTTCTTCTAATCGCAGTTGCACTAAAATTCCATAGGCGACTTTTTCACCGTGAATACTACCATGTCCACAAATGTGCGTTAAACCATTATGTACTGCATGGGCCGCAACTGTGCGACATTGTGCGCCACCTAAACCACCAATCACACCTGCTAATAATACCGTTGCATCTACAACTTCTCGCCAAACTTCACTACCAGGAGATTGTAAAGCAGCTGCGGACTTTTGGAACAGGATATCTCGTAAAACTCTGGCTTGTTGAACTGCGGCAATAATTAGAGTATCTTGTAAATGACCACTGCTAACAGATGCTTCATACCATTTAGCGATCGCATCCCCAATCCCTGCAACCAATGTCCGCTGGGGTGCAGTCTGAATCAAATCATAATCCAAAATCAGCAAATCAGGACAGCGTGATAAACCCACATCATACAAAAACGCCCCAGATTCAGAATACACATTTGATAAAGCTGTCCATGCTGCACAGGTAGCCGCCGAAGTAGGAATTGTTACCACAGGTAACTGGATTTGATGGCCAACTAACTTAGCAGTATCTAAAGCCTTACCACCACCTATACCGATAATGATATCTGCTTTGTGTTCCTTTGCGGCTTTACGTAAAGACTCTAAACTGGCTTCACAGCAATCTGCACCATAATAACTAGCAGTTGTATCTAAATTTTCTGCTTGGAAAATCGGTTGTAAATTCTCTTGAAAAATACTGAGAGTGCGATCGCCTGCTATAACTAAGGGACGAGTTCCCAACTTAGCGATTTCATCTGCGACAGAATTGAGTATACCAGCACCTCGAACAACCTTAGCTGGAGATACGTTCAGCGTTAATAATGAACTAGTGGTTTGAGTAGACAATGAAGTAGAAGATTGATTAGACATAGACAACTATTATCTCAAAACTTGATATTTCTTTATAGAATCAGACTAACGATTCACGGTTATGTTTGCCACATCTATAGAGAGCTATTGTTATTGATGAAAATTCTCAAGTTTTAATATTTTAATATAAAAATAATCTTATTTGTATTGTAAATTACAAAAAAATTGTCATTTTTAATTAATAAAACAAAATCTTCTCCCCATCACCCCATCACCCCATCACCCTAAGCCTGAGCGTCTGACAATTGAGCGAACTTATCTAAGTAAATTTCCACATTCATCTCTGGATCTTCACGAGTAGCTAAAGTACGTTCTACTTTCCCTAGATATACGGGTACAGAAACTCCTGCTTCTGGATGAATTAGAGTCCGGGCGCGAATTACTAACTGATTATTACCACCAGTACCCAAACGACCATAGGAATAAAGATTACTTGCAGCTTGGCGTAAAGTCGCCTCCAGTTGAGTAGGAGTAATATCTGTTGCTGTAGCAATTACTGCTTGGTTAGAACCATTATCAAAAACTAAAGTATATTTCGTCGCACCAGGAATTACAGTTCTACTTAAAGGCACTAAAGACAGGGAAAACAAACCTACTGTCAGCACAATCATAAATCCTGTTGTACCCACTAAGCGAAAGCGGATACCCCATTTGAATATAAAAGCCAAAATGGCCAAGACTGCAAAAGCTATAGTAGCAATACCTGACCATTGGGAATATTGTAAAAAATCTGCTGTTGTTGGCATGAGTTAAGCTAAATGGGTATCTGATAAAATGACAAACATACCCATTTTACCCTGGAGTTAGGAACAACAAACTACTCCAGTAATTCTCACCCTGCACCCTGCCTCTTAACCTCCCGCACAAACACAAAGCCTAAGTAGGGGTTGCAGCAAAAAGTCTTGTCGTAGGGGCCCAAAGGCAGGGTGCAGGGCGCAGGGCGCAGGGAGAGAAATGAAAAACTAATTTTCAATCTCTCGAAATCAAAAAAGTGCAAGTTTTTTAGCACTTACCCCCCAAAAGCTTGCACTTTCTCCATCTCAAATCTTCTAAAACCCAATACCAGTAATGTTTTCACATTTATTCAGCAAGCCCTAAGTAACGTCGAATTTACCATCTGTGCGTACATAAATAATGCTCTCCTCTCCCGCTTGAGATGAAACTTGATGAACTGAATTCCCCGTTGAACTGAAATAACTGCCCGGTTCGAGATCCTTAGCATTAACATCACTTGATGCTTGATACTGTGGTTGTCCTTTAATTACTACAGCACGGAAAGTTGAGCCTTGACTACGTATCTTGCCACTAAATCCAGCCGGTAGCTTGATAAAAGTTCCATATAAGTTATTATCCCTTGGTTTTCCCCACAGAAAAGCTACCTTTGCACCATTGGATACTGATGGCATTCCGATGTTGTCTATCCATATTATGTTAGATACGTCCACATTAATCGGCCGTTCTGGGCTAGAAAAAGCTTGCTCTGCGGGGAGTACCCCAAATTTATCTTCAACTTCTATATACGCAAAAATGTCACTACCCTTAGCGGCGGTAATATGTACACCTCCAGCAGGCTGTGTCCAGAAAGAACCCTGGGGCATCCACATATCCTCAGCATCAGGATCGTCGTTATGAATATCGCCACTAATAACTACTCCACGGTATGCGACATTGTGAATATGTGGTGGTGATCTAAAGCCATCTACTGGTTTCAAGAGAAAACCTGCTGCTCCAAGGCCCGTGCGATCGCCCCAAAGAGTTCCAGCTTGCGGACTTTTGTCACCACGAGCGGGATTAAGCTGCTGCCATTTGACTTCAGACATCAGCATAACATCAAAATTTGAATCTGTTTCTGGTTTTGAAGAAAGGTTATCAGATGTGATTTGTGAACCAGTACAGGCAGCAATTACAAAGCTTACAAGTAGCAGTGCTAGAAACTTTCTCATCATATTTACCCTTCACTTCAGTAAATCACCATTGAAGATTGACTCAAACCAAATTTTTAATATCTTGATTTTATAGTTGTTGCACGCCAATTTTGGCTGATTTTATTTTTCGTTTAGCTCTTAAACAGGAGCATAATCCCTATATTAGGTGACAGGTGACAGTTTTAGAGAGTTAGTAAGTTGTAATTTCCAAAAAAGATTGAAAAGTAGTTGTTAAATTCTCTCCCCGCACCCCGCACCCTGCATCTTGTCAGCCCGATCTATTCAATCCTTTGAATATCCATCAGAGCAGTTTCAAAGTTACGCTGATTATTGATGTCATTTTGGAAATCACTATCATTGGACATATCCTTTAAAATGTTAATGTCATAGTGCGCTATAAATATCTCTGGATGTGCTGATTGAAATACCACCACCTTAATCGAGCGATCGTTTTTATTGATAGTTGTGAAAGTTCTCTGAGTAAGAATTAACCCCAGTTAGCCAGAGCGATTTTGCCAATAGCTTTACCCTGCTCTAATAGTTGATGAACATCCCGTAAATTTTGAGCATTAATAGGTTCAATGACTTCAGTACAAGTGGAAATGATCACACCATCTTCAATCAATTGACTCAAATTATTCAACAACTTACTTTGCTCCGCCATATCTTCCGTTTGATACATAGAGCGAGTAAACATAAATTCCCACACCAAACCAGCACTCTTACTTTTTAAGGTACTCATATCTAGGGGATCTTCATTGTCTACAATGCAGCAGATCGCACCTTGGGGTTTAATTGCTTTTGTCATAGCTGGCCAATGATTATCCGTATGGCTCAAGCACAGAATATAATCAACATTTGGATAACCAATTTTCTCGATTTCTGCGGCTAAATCATGGCGATGACTGATGACTTCATCCGCACCCAGTTTTTGACACCAAGCACTAGTTTGATCACGAGAAGCGGTAGCAATAACTTTAAGTTGAGCCAGTTTTGCTAATTGAATGGCAATAGAACCAACTCCCCCTGCACCATTAACAATTAAGATAGATTTACCGGCATCTTTTCCGTCTTTATCAATATTCAGTCTTTCAAATAAAGCTTCCCAAGCAGTAATACTAGTCAAGGGAAAAGCTGCTGCTGAAGCAAAGTCTAAATTCTTCGGTTTACGTCCGACAATTCGCTCATCTATCAACTGAAACTCGCTATTGCTACCAGAACGGGTAATATCCCCTGCGTAATAAACCTCATCTCCAGGTTTAAATTCTGTCACCTCATCACCCACTTCCACTACGATACCGGCACTATCCCAGCCCAGAATAACAGGTTCAGACTCTACCTTATCTTTTGGGGCGCGGATTTTGGTATCCACTGGATTAACAGAAATAGCTTTAACTTCTACTAGTAAATCTTTCCCTTGGGCTGTAGGTTTGGGTATTTCAATATCTAAAAGGCTATTTGTGTTTTCTATGGGTAAATATTGAGTGAAACCCACTGCTTTCATGGTTTTTACCTCCAAATTTTCAATCTTGTGATTTGGTAGCTGTTGCACGTCAATTTTGGCTGATTTTATTTTTCGATTGGCTCTCAAACAGGAGCATAATCTGTATATTAAAAGTGAACAAGTACGCACATTTTTGATACGTAGTATCCTTTTGTATATCTAGGGAGTTTATGGATGGCTCATAGTAAATATGATTGCAACTTAGGTTGCCCCGTTGAAGCTACATTAGAAATCATTGGTGGAAAATGGAAAGGTGTTATTCTTTACCACCTATTATCAGATACCATGCGTTTTAACCAACTACGTCGTTTGATGCCAGAAGTAACTCAAAGAATGCTGACGAGACAGTTGCGCGAACTAGAAGCAGACAACATAATTTCCAGAAAAGTTTATGCCGAAGTTCCACCAAAATCAGAATATTCAATGACAGAATATGGTAAGACTTTAGCACCTGTTATTTATGCTCTGAAAGAGTGGGGATTACAACATTTAGAAAATACAAAAGAACAAGCATGAATTTACATTTTGATAGCTCAGATTTTACATAATAAATCCCCCTGATTTGGGGGAATGGATAAGGATAATTATTATATTTAAAAAATTAAATGTTATTTATTCAGGTGCGATAAAGAAAATAAAGTTAAGGTAAGGATATCGTTCAGAATTAGTCATTGTTTTCAGATTTTGCTGCTTGTAATACTTCTAACATAGTGCTGGCAGCATCGAAAGCATCATAAGGCGACCAGACAGGATATGATTGATCTGGTTTAATTAAGTTAGTTTCTTCTTGCGCTAGTTCTGAGATTAAAACTTGCATGATATAGAGTTTATCGGCACGACTGAGGGTGTGTAAGGTGTTGAGAAGTTCTGTTGAAACCATTAAGAAATCTCCGGGAGTTTAAAATCAAATATTATAAAAAGAGCGAGAATAGTATTTTTAAATAAAATATAATTCTGTACGCATTATTCTTGATATTCATCAAAAAGTGGTATTAATAATTATATTTCTCAGTGCTTGCCATTCTGGTAGCCATTTGTAAACCTCTTCTTCTCGTTCTATTCTTGCCATAATTTTATCTAAAAAAATTGGAATTGGACTATTCACACCCTTTACAGTAGGTTCAAATCCAAATTCTTCCAGTTTATGTTGCATTTTCCACAGTAAATCTTTACCAGCAAAAAATGTTAGATAATTTTCAAACTTATCTCCACCTGGTTTAAATAATGGTAGCAGTTCTTCAAATTGATTCAAAACATTCTCTGCGCTTACAATACGATCCCCCCTCTTTTGATCAACTATTGATCTAATATTTTCTCTGATAGCGTTTTCTGTAGAACTGCGAGGAAAAGAGTAAGTTGATCCATATACACCTGTAATTCGCTCACCCCAACAGTTTTGAAATCCACAGCTAGTTAGAGCAGCACGAGCAGCGGTATATACTGCTATTTCCTGTGCAGCTTGCTCTAAAGCTTCTTGGTATGAGTTCATAGATGAGATTTTATTTCTTACAGTCCGTTTTACAACTTCTGGATCAATCAAATAATTTTCTATTTCTTTCCTCTCCCATTTCCAACCTATCTGTACTCCCTGATAAGTGTAAGGAAGTGGTGAATTTTGAGGAGTAATATCATAGTTATCAAAATCACGATCAACTATTCCAGCTAGATTTGGTCTGAATAATCTATCTGGAATAATTTTTTCCATGAAACTTTTTCCTCCCAGGGGTTTAATTTCACATTTCGGTAAAATTTGACGAAGAAGTCTTATGTCGTAACTACCAGAATTACCTTCACAATAAATAACACTTACAGACACAACACTCCTCCTGATAGCCGATATCTGTCATTTTCACTAATGACATTACTTACCGCTTCGGAATGAGTTGTGATAATAAATTGACAAGTTGGTGCAATTCTCATTAACTGACCAGTTAAAAATTGAGCTGCTGAAGGATGTAAATTTAAGTCTATTTCATCAATTAAGACAACTGAATGTGCAATTTGTTGTCTTACAAATTCATAGAGGATAGGAAATATTGATTGTTCACCCGCAGACATTTCAGCAATGTCATAAGTTCTATTTCCATCACTGAGTAAGAAATATGTAGTTTCTTCTGTGGGAGACTCTAAACTAGGAAGTTCCTCTAAATATTCTGCAAAGCAACGGTCAGGAAATACCTTTGTATACAATCTTTCTAACTGCTGTAAATAATTATTTTCAGAACTAATTCCTACTCCTTGTCTACGTTTCCAACGAATTAAATATTGTCGTAAACGACCAACACCTAAATCAAAAGATGTCTCACCTCTAAGTTCTTTATTACCTTCTCCTGCTTCTTGACTGGGAGTTCCTAAATTCCGAAATTGATCAAACCAAAAAATGCCAGGTAGTTGAGAAAAATAATGTCGGACTGATTGATCACCACGATTGATAAAACTCTGTGCATAGTAACGTCCCCAAAATTGAGCGCGTTCTTCTGGTGTATTACCAGCCTTCCAATGTTCTCCATTTAAAATGACTTTAACTACAGAACTATTTCCTGGTGTAATAAATGGATAGGGACGAACATCCGATGGCAGCGAATCATACCATATTTTAGCAATTTTACGAGTTGCTTCTAGTTCTTCTTCTTCAAAGGATACTTCTAATTCAATTCTTGGTGTTCCCCATTTCCAGTAACGTCCAGGTAAAAAACCAATCCAATCAAAATCAGAAACTTTTTGAATACGTTTAGTTGCTAATGCTAATGGTAACGCTATAGCCTGTAATAATGTTGTTTTACCAGAACCATTATCACCGAGAATTAGGAAGCGATCACTTACTTCATCAAGGATTTTATTTTTAAAAGAAACCCTCAAATTTTGAAACTTTTTGAAGTTTTGAATATAAATTGATTCTACCTTCATTTGCTAGTCTCTTTTTTTATAGGTAAATTACAGTGATTATATCTTGATAATCTTGATTATAGCTTGCGCCCATACAATAATAAATCTCACCCATTTACCTCAACCACTCAACCAGTAGTACAATTAACAAACCATACCCAAACGAAAAAATATTAAAAGAGTCAGCTTTAACCGACTTTAGCTGTTAGACAGGGAATTTATTTCCTGGGTTTATTTTAATTTTGATCACTGAAGTGCAAAAAAAGGAAAGTAAAAAATTCAAAAAAAGAAAAATCAAGCGGATTTAGGTTGAGTCTTACCTGGATGGGAAGTACCCTGTAAGTAAGTAGATGACCTTTTTTATCAATCCACTAGTGTCCTACTTTGTCAATGCGTAACTCCTATATTTAAGATGAATATTCAACAACCAAAAATTCTCATTGTTGATGACCATCGCTTACTGTTAAATGGAACTATTAGTTTGGTAAGCGATCGCCTTCAAGATGCCCAAATATTCTCAGCCCAAACCGCTCAAGAAGCTCTCAAAGAAGTTGCTCTACATTCCCCTGACTTAGCGATCGCCGATTTATCTATCCCCCAGGAATCGGGAACAACCGCCCAAATAGAGCATGGATTGGGATTACTCAAGCAATTAATGCAAAATTATCCCCAACTTAACCTGATGGTGCAAAGTAGTAGCATCAAAGCATTAGTTCGCCTCATACCTGAAATTGATGCCCATCAAGGGGGATTCACAATTGCCGACAAAAGCGAAACTGTAGAAACTTTTTTAACTCGGATGGAATGGGCGATGCAAGGAGTTACCCATACCAAAGATTTACAAAGCGATTTGGAAGTCAAACCCGAATGGTTGGAAGTATTGCACCTTGCTTTTGAAGAAGGTTTCCAAGATAAAGCGATCGCTCAATCAATGTATAAGTCAGAACGTATGATTCGTCACTACTGGTCGAAAATTCAGGATGCGTTAGAAATTTACCCCGAACCAGGAAAAAACATTCGAGCTTTAACACAAATCCGGGCGCGGGAAGAAGGTTTACTAGATTGATTAGTGCTAACCGGATATGATGTCTACCATTTTAGATCCCCAAAGTAAACTAAAGCGTCCAGTGGTTCTAACCGTTTTAATTTTGATGGTTATAGCTACAACTATTGCTACTATCCTTCACCGATTGGAACTTCATACCCCAATTTTTATAGTAAATTGGAGCTTTTGTTTTGATTATTGTTTTATCCATTGCCGAAAAGTGCAATCAATAATGGTCAGAAATTACCATATACTTTGTCTGTAACTGTCAATCATTTTCCTGGGAGATTCAACGATACTGAAGTTGTTAAACAAAAAAATGAATTTCAGGAGAAAAACAATGGCAATTTCTCAAGAAAGTGAAGGTACTAGTGAAAAGAATTGAAACAAAGCAATCACATGGTTGATGGTTATGTACATTCTGTTAAATGATTCGGTTTATTTGTGCCAACTTACATAAAATTTATTTGTTAATATTTGGAATTTCTGAAAATAAGTACTTACAGAAAATAGAAGTAGACATGATTTCATGAATAATCCAAATTAGTTTAATATTAAATGTAATGAATTAAAGTCTTATTATTCAAAAAGGTGTAGCCCAGAAAGGACTGCACCTGTTTCTGTTCTTACATTGGGGATGAGGGATAAAACGAAGATGGATACAATGGGGATGATTCTACAAGGGATATTGGTGTTGTTAACAATGGGAATAATCCTGTATATTATTTATTTTTATTTAGGTTTACGGCAACAAAAACGTAATTTATTACAACAACTCCAGATTAAGCAACAGTTAACAAAAAAGACATTTACAGAAATTCACAACGGCCCGATGCAAACCTTAGCTTTTCTGATCAGAGAAGTTGAAATTCATGAAGTACCCCAACAAGAATTATTAGAGTATTTACGTGATGTTTACCATTCAATTCTTGTAGGTATTGACAATTTAAATGACAGTAAAAATTAATAAAAGTAGCTGCCCATTTCAATTCAATATCGTGAACTTTTTACCTAGCTTCTAATTTTGATAAAAACTTCAGAAATTATTGTATCTGGTTTTAAAACATCAGAAATTTTTTCATGGCAACTTGTAGCTATAAGCAACCATAGTGTAAACTATCGTACATTATTAACCTAGATACCCCCAGTAGGTTTTAGGTTCGTGGTATGCAAAACACTTTTTGTTTAATCAAAACTTATTATGCATGGTGCAACTAGAAAAAATGCGTTATTTATTTTGCACGAATTGATTCTTAAGAAGGTAAAAACCTTCTACTATGCTTCGCAAATTACCGTGCAAGAAAAAGGTTTACTAAACCGAGCGAGGATATGATTTCTACTATTTTAGATTCCCAAAGTAAACTAAAGCGTCAAATAGTTCTAGCTGTTTTGGTTTTAATGTTTGTGAGTACAACTATTGCCACTATTGTCCACAGATTAGAACCAGATCCCTACTCGCTTCGTCTAATTAACCCTCCCCTATCCGCAATTATATCTTTAATATTGCTGATACGTCTTTATACCAAACCAGAAAGTTTGCAACAAGTAATAAATCTGAGTTTACTTCAGAGTGTCATGTTTGTTGTCATGCCCTGTTGGTATTACTCCCTCAAGGCATTCACCTCATCCAACATTAATCTTATAGATAATTTACCACCAATATCCTCAATATCGTTGATGTTGATGACGTTTATGTTGATAACCCTGCGTCCTCAACGATTAATAAAGGCGACTATACTCGTCTGGATAGGTGTTGCTGGACCTATTGTCACCTACTTAATTTTTAACCAAGAAGAATTATATTCCCTACGAGGGCTAGATTTATTCATGTCCTTCGGACCGGTAATGGGAATGCAAACTGCACTGATTTTTTTGCATAATCGTCTCCAATCAATGGTGGAAAACTTGTATGCCGAACGTCTCCAGTACTATACTCAAATTATAGAGCGGCAGAGTATTCGCCAAAAGGCTTTGGAACAAGCTTTTACCCAAATCCATAATGGACCACTGCAAACCCTAGCACTACTGCAAAGAGATGTGCAAACCGAGCAGATATCTCCAGGAGAATTTTTACAGCGTTTGAACTCACTCAATAGTGAAATCCGTGCAGTGGGACACAGTCTTACTGATAAAAATAACACAACTAGTCAGTCATTAAGCTCCCTAGAAACTTTAGAATCTGCTAGTTCTGAAAATTGTCTTCGCTTGGGGGAAGGAACTTCTATCAATCTCAATCTTCCCTTGCATAATTTACTCCACGAAGTATATTCCCTCACCCTGAAACGAAATCTGACTTGCTTCCAAACTATTCGAGTCAAAGTACGGAATTTTGCACCTATTACCCAACCTTCCCTCACCTTGGAAATGAAACGCGACTTGTGTTTATGGTTGGAGGAAGCTCTGTGTAATGTAGGTAAACACGCTCGTGGTGTAACTCGAATTGTAGTTACCGGGGAAGAACGTAACTCCTATTATATTCTTAAAGTACAAGATAATGGCTGTGGTTTAAAGCCAGGAAAGGAACAACAAGGTACAAAACATAGCCATTTATTAGCGAAAAGATTGGGAGGAGAATTTCGTCGGGAGTCTTTACCCAAGGGAGGGGTAATTTGCGAACTCTCTTGGAAGATGTGAGAATTGCCGAAAAGTGCAATGTTTAATTGTTAGAAATTACCATCTGATTTGTCCGTAACTGTCAATGATTTCTCCTTGCATTTGAATGACACTGAAATTGTTGAAAGCAAACAACAATTTGAAAATTCAGAATTTTGGAGAAAAACATGGCTAACAATCTAACCGGGATAGAATATCTTGGCTGTATCTACGACATCTACAAATACTATGCCCGCGCTAACTCCGTCAAAATCTCCAAGCGACTGTTTAATTTGCCCGACACAGATACAGTAATCACGATTCAAGGTCAGGAATATTCTTACCCTAAGGATGCAATAGGCACTCCTGTGTTATTAAACGAAGCTGATAATACAACTTATTCTTACGAAAGTACCAAAGATTTGTATACCGAAATGTCGGTGAATGCGAACTTGTCCGGTTCCAATGGTCTGTTTAGCAGCGAAGTTTCGGCTAAATATTCTAAATCCTACACTAGGAGTAGCCACTTCTATCATATTGAAAAATCCGGCTATGTCAAATCCTCTCAAAATTCAGTTATAGCAGCTCCGATGAAGCAACATCGAAAGTAGAGGCAAACTATGAAAGCTACTCAGCATCCATTTCTGGTTCTAACCAAACCGACAGATCGGAATCGAACAGTGAATCTAATGGTGAATTTTGGTGCATCGGTGGCAATCCTGGAACTTTGACGACGGGGTTTGAGGCTTGGTCTGCAACGGTTTCTGGTAATTTTGTCCTCATGGACTTTGAACCTGACTCCCTGAAGCGGATTTCGGAGTTAGTGGTAGATGACGACGCTCGCAAAGATGAAATCAACGCAGCCATCCAAGCTGTTCTTGATGCTGTTGATCAGCCTAGTACAACTGAGCTAACTACCAAACCTGAAAATCAGGAAGACTGGAGCGAAGGCGATACAACTATTTTAGAATTAGACTCAAACAAGTCTGGCAATAAGAATGGCTACGTGGTAGTGGGCTTTGGAGGTCGGGTGAGCAGGAACGGTAACTTCACTCGTATTGCTGTACGCTACCTGAATGTATCTACGGGCAAGCGTCATTGGGAGGTGTTTGGAGATGTTAATACTTTTAACCTGAACGATTACGAAACCCTAGGGGAACTCCCAGATGGCTGTGTACTGACAGGCATTGGGTTGAGGGGAGGCGACACTGATTTAGAAAGAATGGTGCTTCACTACCAAGAAATTACCCCTGCTACTCCCGGATACAATTATCTTGACAACAACTTACAGTCAATTGCTTTTAAGAGACAAACACAGGAAGAAAAGCCTCATAAAAGCTATGAAGTTGAGTTTAATCCCGGTAGTAGTAATGATAAGGTAATTACTGATATCGGCGTGAACTACCGTAAAAAAAGAGACCAGGTCAACCGTCTCAAACTGTATCGTAATATCCTAGTGGAAACTGAGACCTAACCTACTGATGACTAGCTCCAAACTCCCACACAATAATTTTTTGTTAAGTAAGTCGGCGGGGAAATTTATAAGTAGGGGTTGCTAAAAAAGTCTTGTCGTAGAGGCCCAAAGGCAGGGTGCAGGGCGCAGGGTGCAGGGAGAGAACTAAAAAACTACTTTATATGCCTGACGGCACGCTACGCGGACAGCAAGTCCTAAGTATGTAACAACAGTGAATAAAAATATGCTGTGTATTGAAATGTAACCCTGACTTATGAAAAATTAAGTTGGGGTTTTATTTTGATTATTTTAGGACTTACGCATTTTCACGAAATGTTGGGGTTTGAGATTGCTTCCTTAAGTCGTAATGACGGTATTTGGAAGAGGTTTTGCGTAAGTCCTGTATTTTTTTATTTATTGCCGAAAAGTGCAATCAATAATGGTCAGAAATTACCATATACTTTGTCTGTAAGTGTCAATGATTTTACCTTGAATTTGAATGATACTGAAATTATTCAAATCGCTATAAGATCAAGATTATGACTACAGATTACTCCAGCGACGAATAAGACTATAGATCCCAAATGGGTTCCAGATAGTATATATATGTACTAAACATTCCTATAGTAATTACACCTGATGTCTGAAGAAAATTCTTCTCAACCTAAAACCTCTGCACTGTTGTGGATATTATCATTAGCATATATTTACGTACTTTTACTATCTCCCCCAGGACAAATTTTGCCTGGTGAACCTATTTGGGCGGTACAACCAGAAACTTTACGAGAGCTATGGAATGAGTCTGTGAATTTTTTCTTTATTCTTCCTATTGCTAGTGCTATCGGTATGACATCTGATCTTGCTCCTACTGTACACCCTTGGATAGAGGCACAATTTAACTTTGCTGAAGCATGGATATTTATGTTCTTACCTCTATTATTAGCAGATCAACGAACTCAGGGATTTCCCAAGGTTTTAATTTGGGGTTTAGCTATGTTTTTAACTAATACTTTTTTATGTCCTTACATGGCATTACGAGCAATTAAACCCAAAGCAGAATCAGAGGAAGAACCCAGAAAAGATTTATTAGCCCGTATCTTTGGTGTAATGGGAATTACTATTGGTGTAATTTCCCTAGTATGGTTGATCTTAGCTAGACCTGAATTTGGCGACTTAACTGCTAGATATGAGTATTTTATTAATGATTTGGCTCATGATAGAGTAACTATTGCTTTTTGCGTGGATTTACTTCTATTTACTATTTTTCAAATTGTCTTACTGGGAGAAATTGAACCCTCCAATAGTGGTAAACGCTGGTTGAGATTTATACCTTTTTGGGGATTAGCTGTTTGGTTATTAATTTAATTTTGTCAACAATACTGATAAGTAGGGTTTGCTGAACAAATTATCTGTGGAGACTAGGGAACAGGGAACAGTTTTAGAGATAGGACTTACGCACGAGTCACGGAATATCAAACCGCAGAGAACGCAGAGAACACAGAGGAATAGAGTTTTGGAAGATTTTTGCGTAAGTCCTGAGAGAGTTGGTAAGGTTTTCAAGCACTAAACCTCTAAAATATTGTATTTAGGGTTTGCTTGAAAAGAAAAATTGTTCCCATCCAACTCTTGAAACTATTCCCTATACCAAACTATTAAGGTTGTTACTTGTTATGTAATTTTTCTGGAAAATGTTGATAGCGATCCACTACACCACACAATGCTGCTAAAAATACCCAAAATAGGGTACTTAACCGTAAATCAAAAGTTGTTACATCTACCATATTGAAAATAATCCAACCGATAAAAGCAAGTAGATAACTAAAGAATATAGTTCTATTTTCTGACTCTAAAGACTGTGATTGCCAAAGTGTTGTACTAGCATTAACAATAATCCAAATTAGTAAACCACAAAATAAAAAAGTTGTAATTAAACCAGTTTCCGCAGACAGCATCAAAAATAGATTATGGGGATGGCCTAAATCTATTTGCATTTCCTGTTTATAAAGTCCGCTAAAACTGCGTAAACCCCACCCTGTTAAGGGTTGTTTTTGTGTTAAGTTCCAGGCAAATTCCCATTGGGTTTTTCGCATTAGTGCGACTGGGCGATCAGAGTACATTTGATCATTTAACCTAGCCCAAATAAAATAAGGGACGAAATTACGGAAAAAATTAGCAATTGATGAAGGTGCAAAAGCTGCTAATAAAATACTAGCAACTACACCCATAAAACCTCCAACAATTAATCGCCACCCTTGATATAAAGCATAAGCTACACAAGTAATAATGGCTATTCCCCAGGCATTTCTAGAATTAGTTAAAACTAAGGCAATAAAATTAGCAATAACTGTGATACTCAAAAAAATTAAAGGATAATAATTAACATTTTTCTGATTTTTGATCTGAGTTTTAATCAGTTGATAATTTTCCAACCATAAACCCAAAGCTAAAATAAAAATAGTTACTAAATAAGCAGCTAAAGTGTTAGCGTGCATGAGTACAGAAGCCATTCTGCCTGGTGGTTCTCCTCCCGGAGTAATATGCCAAGATATTAATACCCAGAGGAATTGAAATTTAAAACCCCAACCTAAAAATAATTGTCCAAAACCAATAATTACTACAGGTAAAGAACCACATATCATGATCCAAGCAATGCGTCGTATTTGAGTAATTGTTTGAATTAAAGCTGTTAAACCCGTAAAGACAATAAAATAAGGTAGGAGGTTAAATAAACCAAGAAAAGCTTCTAATTTATGGTCAGCAAATCCTGTGGTAATTAACAACAATAAACTTAAAATTGCAAAGCCTTGATTGAGGGGTTTTTGAATCAAATAACGGTATTTTTTGCCCCAAGTAATTAAAGCCGCTAAAGAAATTGTCACAGCCCCCAAAAATGGATTAATCGGAAAAACAACTAAACCAAATTGAAGACTGTTCCAGGGAAATTGTAAAGTATAATCAGGATGATAAAAACCTTGTTTCAATTAAGCTAACTCCCAACATTCTGTACGAGTCAGGCGGATTTGGGCTAAAGTAAAAATTGTGGGAATAATGCGACCATAATTTGTGGCGATCGCTCTCCATCCTAAATCAGCAAAAAACCACGCCCACATCATTGGGCCAATCACAGTAAATACTGTTCTCACAGCAGTATAACGGGCCGCACTAATAGTCATTCCCCTTCTTGCCATCTGAGTGGTAACATAATTTTGAAACTGTTTACTAGCTAACTTTGTGCCAGTTTTTGTGGCTTCTTTAGCTATTTGATAATTAGCAAAATGTATGGCAAATTGATGGGCAATTTGTTGGAGGACGTAGGGTTGAATCATAGAAGTTACAGCCAACGCACTCCCACCTTTAAAGATTAATCCGAGTGGATCTTTTTGTAAGGATAAAGGTAATGGTTGTTGAAGATTAGATTGAATTAAATGAGCCTGGATTTTAGCCGTCAATTTTTGTTTTTCTGGTTCTGGTAATTTTTTCCAAACCTTTCCTAACAGATGTAAAAACACCTCTGCTTCTAGATCAACAGTGGCTAAATTATTAGTATAGGGAATTTTCAAATACTTACAGACTTGAATTAATGCTTGTCGGTAAGTAACCGTTTCCGTACGTCCACGTAATACAGTCATGCCATCAGCAGCCAAAAAACGAAACCGATTCTCCAGTGAATCTAACCAAGCATGACGATCTTGACTTTGTACTTCTATTGGTTCAGGTGTGTGAACATAATCTAGAGGATTAAACTTACGACTAAACAAAATTGCTGTTAAGTCTTGTAGTTCTTCCTCCGTAGCTAATTCTAATACGTCTCGTAATTCATCCAATTTCCCAACCTCCCTTCCGTGTAGATTGTCCGTTCCCTATTTTACTATTAGCTTTTAGTTGTTATTGTCAAGAATCAAGTATTAACTATGTCAAACTCTCATGTTACTGATGTCATTGTTATTGGTGCGGGTATTTCTGGTTTAGTATGCGCCCAACGTTTACGTCAAGCTGGTTATTCGGTGCTAGTCTTGGAAAAATCCCGTGGTGTAGGGGGAAGAGTAGCTACCCGACGTTTGTATGATACCCGTGCAGATCATGGTGCTTGTTATCTGAAACCCAAGGGTGAATTATTCACTCAATTTATGGATATTTTGGGCGATCGCCAAATCATCCAACTTTGGACAGATACAGTTTACCAACATCAAGCCATCACAGAGTTAATTACTTCAAAATCCACAGACTGCTACATAGCACCAAATGGAATGAGTGCGATCGCTAAATTTCTCGTACACAACTTAAACCTACACATCACCAAACGCGTAGTAAAAGTTAATCTTCCGACAAAAAATGCTTGGTGTCTGACTACAGAAAACCAGGAGCAGTTTCACTCCCATGCTCTATTACTAGCTATTCCTGCTCCCCAAGCCCAAGAATTATTAGTACCATTGGGTGAAAGTATCTTAGGTACTGAATTTATTCACAGTCTCCAATCTGTAGAATTCGATCCTTGCATCAGCGTTATGGCTGGATATCCCAGCAATTCACAACCTCTACCTGTATGGAAAGCTTTAACTTTCAATGATAATCCCGATTTAGGCTGGATGGGATTAGATAGTAGTAAGCGTCAACAATCACAACAGCCTCATTTTGTGCTGCAAAGTAGTGCAGATTTTGCTCAACAACATTTAGAAACCGAAAATTTACAACCAGTCGGCCAGCAAATGTTAAAGACAGCCGCAGAATACCTGAAATTGTCTTGGTTAGAAAATCCTGAATGGGCTACAGTACATCGTTGGCGTTATGCCTTTCCTCGCACACCCTTAGATACTACCTGTTTACCTGCCCAAACTTCCCTACCTTTGGTTTGTAGTGGTGACTGGTGCGGAGGGCGTTTAATTGAAGATGGGTTTTTATCAGGATTAGCGGCGGCCCAAGCAATTGATAGTCAAATGGGTAATCAACTTTTGTTATTGAAGAAAGATTTCCTAGATTTCATCAGGACATTTTCTTCTAATATTCAGAAGGTGTAAAACTCTAATGAAACTCTTGTGGGGTAGGCATCTTGCCTGCCAATGGTGTATCTCATCACACCGAAAAATTCTATATTCAGTCAACCTAACTAATCTAGTGTACAATCAATAGCCAAATTTGCATGACTTAATAAAGTTTCTTTTTCCATTTCATAAACAGAATATTGAGGAGTTGAATTTAATAACTGCTCAATTCTGAATTGAGAATTGTCTACAACTTCTGTTTTTAAACTACCATTACTTAAACAAGTCTCCAAATTGTCTGCCATTTGATAAATTCTATCTAAACCTAAAGAATTAATATTCCGAGAAACTATAAATAAATCACAACCAGCATTAAAGGCTTCAGCTATTGTGACTGGCTGCATAAACATATTTGAAACAGCTTTCATATCTAAATCATCAGAAATAATCACACCTGGAAAACTTAAGTCTTTTCGGAGGATATTATTTAAAATTATTTTAGATAAAGTTGCAGGAACTTGAGAATCAATTTTAGGGAATAATATATGTGCTGTCATGATCATCGGTATTTGTGCTTGAATCAAAGTTTGAAAAGGTATTAATTCCCTTGTTCGTAGATTTTCTAAACTCAGGTTTAAGATTGGTAATTCAATATGGGAATCTGTACTACTATCTCCATGTCCGGGAAAATGTTTAGCACAACCAAGAATACCTCCATCTTTAAGTCCTTGATAATATTTAAGCGCACCTTGACTAGCTGTTTGAGGAGTTATCCCAAAAGCACGAGAACCAATAATGGGGTTATCAGGATTAGAAAAAATATCAGCTACAGGTGAAAAGGAAAGATTTATCCCCAAAGATTTTAATTCTAAAGCGGTTGCTTTTGCTACTTTGTAAGCTTGTGATCGCACTAAGTAAGCGCAGGGAAAGCGAGTGATAGGTAATGGTGTCCTGACAACTTTTCCACCTTCATGGTCTAAACTCAAAAATAAGCGTTCTCGTTCAGTATATTCTCTGATGTTTTTCAGTAAACTTTTAAATCCTTCTAACCATACAGGATAAGGGACTCCATCCAGAAAGTTTTTCGCAAAGAAAATCACACCCACTGGTTTTAGCTCACTCAAAGCCCGTTTATCATGATCGCTAAGAGTCGTACCAGAGATACCCAGGATCAGATGATTACCAAATTTTTGTAAATGTTTCATAATCAGTTATCAGTTATCAGTTATCAGTTATCAGTTATCAGTTAGCAGTTACCAATCACCAGTCACCAATCACCAGTCACCAGTCACCAATCACCAGTCACCAGTCACCAGTCACCAATCACCAGTCACCAGTCACCAGTCACCAATCACCCCTAATTTCCAAAAGACAGGTTAAATGTAACAGAATGCAAAGTATAATGAAAACGACTGAACAGTTAAGAAATATTGAAAACAGTAGGTTTAAATGCGAGTAGCTATCGCTGGTGCTGGTTTAGCAGGACTCTCCTGTGCAAAATACCTAATAGATGCAGGTCACACCCCTATAGTCTTTGAACGTAGAGATGTATTAGGTGGTTTGGTGGCAGCGTGGAAAGATGAAGATGGCGACTGGTATGAGACTGGTTTACACGCCTTCTTCGGTGCATACCCTAATATGCTGCAACTGCTCAAAGAGTTAGGTATTGAAGACAGACTGCAATGGAAAGAACATACACTGATTTTTAATCAACCAGATAAACCAGGTACACTATCACGTTTTGATGTTCCTGATATTCCTTCCCCATTCAATATCATTGCTTCCATCATTCGTAACAATGATATGCTGACTTGGGAACAAAAAATTCGTTTTGCCATTGGCTTGTTTCCAGCCATAGTTCGTGGTCAAAAATATGTTGAGGAGATGGATAAATACAGCTTCTCAGAATGGTTAAAAAGACAAGGAATTGGTGAAAGGGTAGCGACAGATGTATTTATTGCCGCCTCTAAGGCACTGACCTTTATTAACCCAGAAGAAGTTTCCTCAACAATTTTGTTAACTGCCCTAAATCGCTTCTTACAAGAAAGATACGGTTCTAAAATCGCCTTCTTAGATGGTTCTCCCACAGAGAGACTTTGCCAACCTATTGTGGATTACATCACCGCCGGTGGTGGAGAAGTAAGGCTAAATGCTCCCTTAAAAGAGATAGTCCTCAATGCAGATGGAACAGTCAAAGGGTTCTTGATGCGTGGTTTGAACGGAGAACCAGATGAATTAGTAACAGCAGACTTTTACGTATCAGCCATGTCAGTTGACCCATTAAAAGTCATGTTGCCAAAACCTTGGCAGCAAATGGAATTTTTCCAAAAGCTGGAAGGTTTAGAAGGTGTACCAGTAATTAACCTCCATCTCTGGTTTGATCGGAAGTTAACAGATATTGACCACCTGTTATTTTCCCGCTCACCCCTCCTCAGCGTTTATGCTGATATGAGTAATACTTGTCGTGAGTATGCTAACCCAGATCGGTCAATGTTGGAATTAGTTCTAGCACCGGCTAAAGATTGGATTAGCAAATCCGACGAGGAAATCATAGCTGCTACTATGGCCGAGTTAGAAAAACTCTTCCCCGATGACTTTACAGGAGATAACCCAGCAAAACTGCTGAAATCTCACGTTGTGAAAACGCCACGCTCAGTTTACACAGCGACCCCCGGTCGTCAAAAGTACCGTCCATCTCAAAAAACCCCTATCTCTAACTTCTTTTTAAGTGGAAGTTACACCATGCAACGCTATTTAGGCAGTATGGAAGGTGCGGTACTTTCTGGTAAGCTAACAGCACAGGCGATCTCTCAAGCGCCATTGGTAGCCAAAACTTCCCACCAACAAACGCCAACACGACAGCCCGCAAAGAATGCTGCAACTGCCTGATTCCCCACCGCGCATGAAAACGCTGGTCTCTGTAGACGAGTCCTACAAACTTTGCCAAGAACTTACAGCCAAGTATGCCAAAACCTTTTACTTGGGTACATTGTTGATGAGTCCCGCAAAGCGTCAATCTGTTTGGGCAATATACGCTTGGTGTCGCCGTACAGATGAGTTAGTAGATGGTCCGGCTGCTTTTAGAACTACCCCAGAAACTTTAGAAAAATGGGAAAAGCAGCTAGACTCAATTTTTGCTGGACACCCTTTAGATGATTATGATGTTGCTTTGGTAGATACCCTGGAAAGGTTTTCTCTGGAAATCCAACCCTTTCGGGATATGATTGCAGGTCAGCGCATGGATTTATACCGTAGTCGCTATGAAACTTTTGAAGACCTGTATCTCTACTGCTACCGAGTAGCAGGGACTGTTGGCTTAATGTCAACTACTATTATGGGTATAGATACTAGTATCTATACTGCTCCCTGGTATCGAAATAAAAAGCCATATCTACCTATTTCTGAAGCGATCGCCTTGGGTATAGCTAACCAACTAACCAACATTCTCCGAGATGTAGGTGAAGATGCACGTCGGGGTAGAATTTATCTTCCTTTAGAAGACTTAGCCAAATTCAACTATAGCGAAGAAGAACTCTGCCGAGGTGTTTTAGATGACCGTTGGCGTGCATTGATGAAATTTGAGATTCAACGCGCTCGTGAATTTTATACCCAAGCAGAGAAAGGAATTACTTATCTATCCGCTGATGCTCGCTGGCCAGTATGGGCAGCATCTATGCTCTACGGGCAAATTTTAGATGTGATTGAGAGCAATGATTACCAAGTGTTTTCTCAACGTGCATATGTTCCCAAGTTTCGTAAATTACGTACTTTACCCGCAGCTTGGTTGCGCTCTCAAGTTTTATAAGACAGTTATTGGTCATTAGTCATTAGTTATTGGGTGTTGGGCATTGGTAAAAATCTCTTCCTATCCCCTCTCCAACGCACAAAAGAGGCAGAGGAGAAGGGGACAGTAAGTGGGGAACTCAATCCTTGCCCTGAATTGCTCAAAGGCCTAAAAGTAAGGAGTCCCAACCTTCTAGGAAACTATGATTGGGGCAGAGTACAAACTCAAACTCCTCCAATCTTTCTCCTTGCTCCCTGCACCCCTGCGTCTTATGACTCCCTATTACCTTTTTTCACTGATAACGAAAAAAACTATTGACTAACTAAAAATACTCTGCTAACATTATTAACTGTCACCTCTGGAGAGATGGCTGAGTGGTCGAAAGCGGCAGATTGCTAATCTGTTGATGGAATCGTAAGGTCCATCCGAGGGTTCGAATCCCTCTCTCTCCGTTATTTGTTACCTAATTCAAGATTCGTAGGATTTGCAGCCAGAACATTTTTAGTGTCCAGGGTTTGCATATAAAAGTTTTTCCTCAACAAAAGGTTATTTCATTTATCAGTTATTCAGTACCTATAGCTGAAGCAAAAGGCTGGCAATAAGGAATGTTATCTTTTGTTATCCTCTAAATAGGGCTGACTGATTTTCAATATGATTTGTATTTAGGACTTTCTGTCCACCAATCACCAATCACCAATCACCAATCACCAATCACCAATCACCAATCACCAATCACCAATCACCAATCACCAAAAATAATATCAAGATTCACTTGACAAATGTTTGAGGATCGAATATCGTCATTCGCAAACACTTCTTGCAAATATACTATGTTATTTATGATTTACTGAGAACAAAAACACTACCCTCATTACCTCTGCCAATGCGGAGATCATTATCTATATAGGTAATATCTAACCACCCTTGTTGTTGATCATTGTTAATTAGACTGTCAAAGGCTGTAAACTTTGTTCCAGATTCGATTTCTTGGATAAACTTTGCAGGATATTGATAGTTGATTAATCTTTGTAACCCAATCACAAACCGTTTAAAGTTAACTTGAACTCTTCTTTCAGAGACTGGTGTGAACTTTGCAGCTACGCTGACCAATCCTTCTAAATACGGTAAGCCATAGATTTCAGCAATGTTATAAACACTATTGGTTTCCACTCTAATAGATTGGTAGACTTGACCAAGCTGGGAAAAAGGGAAGCAATCCAGATTTAGTAAAGCTTTGCTAGTAGTATAAATTAGCCTCCAGTCTCCATTGAGTAAATGACTTGCTTCTAAGGGGCGGGGTGTTGGGTTAAAGTCTTCCAAAGTGGCGATCGCCGCGAGAATAGCCTTTTTTTGAGTCTCAGTTGCAAGTAAACCCCTATTTGTACCTGCAACTATATCTAAGAGAGCAGTCTTTGCTACCATTGCTTTCTACCTCAAAATAAAAATCCTAAATCAGAGTAAACCAAAAAACTATGTTTTATCTACATCGTAATTTAATTCAAAATATGCCCTACTAATAGGGGTAGAGCTATTGACTATTAAATTAACTTTTGTGTTTAATTCGGATTGTTCAATTAAAGAGTTGAATCATTAACTAAAATAACCCGTATCAAATGATAGACTCTTAAATGTTCAATTATATAAGCCAACTCCTGTCTTCGTTGATATGTTAAATTCCCCCCTAACTGAGTATCCTAGAAACAGACGAGCTACTGTTATTCCGGCTAGACAAGATTCTTCTATTTTGGACTGGTTGGAGGGTAGTGGACGACTAATACCACGTAACATAAGTGAATCAGACATTTCCCAACCTGAAACAGAAATCTCCGATTTTCTAGGGGCAGAAGATGGAATAGCTGATATTGACTATGATGATGATAATACCAGCTTAGACGAAGATTAGCCTGGAGTAAGTTGGGACTTGTCTTTATAAATATTTTATCAAAAAATTCATAAATAATTTATAAGCAGTCTCAGATATCATTTTTAGTGTGGAGTGAAGGAATAAATTTCTGTGGATGCTAAACTATCTCCTAATCAAGGATTGAATATTTCTGGAATTTGGTTAGCTTTGTTACTAACCCTATCCCTAAGCACAGCAGCATTAATATTAGATGGGATAGCTCATCGAGCATCTTGGAATATTAACTCATTGACTATGCCATTTTTACTATGTTCAGTGGGTGCTGCTGCTGCTGGTTACTGGGTTGTACCAATACTACAAGCCCTGAAAGCAGGGCAAATAGTTAGAGAAGATGGACCACAAGCTCATTTGAGAAAAGCTGGTACTCCCACTATGGGCGGTATTTTTTTCATCCCTGTAGGTGTGGTAGTTGCTTGCATCTTGTCAAATTTTGCCGAAGATGTGGTTGCTGTCTCTATTTTAACACTCAGCTATGGTTTGATTGGCTGGATAGATGATTGGCAAATTTTGCGCCGTAAATCAAATAAAGGTATATCTCCCAAGATGAAACTGGCTTTGCAAATCATTTTTGCGGCTGGTTTTTGTCTATGGATGTTTTTGAACGCAGACTTTAGTATAACTAATATAGCCTTACCTTGGGTGGGTTTTTCTTTACCTCTAGGTTTACTTTTCTGGCCTTTAGCGGGTTTTGTTCTGGTAGCAGAAAGTAACGCTACTAATTTAACAGACGGTATTGATGGTTTAGCTGGGGGAACTGTAGCGATCGCAATTTTTGCTTTAGGGGCTTTAATTGCACCTACTTCACCAAGTTTAATGATTTTCTGTGCAGCTATGAGTGGTAGCTGTATAGGATTTTTAGCCCATAACCGCAACCCCGCTCGTGTATTTATGGGTGATACAGGTTCTTTAGCTTTGGGTGGTGCTTTGGCTGCTGTAGGTTTATTAACTAACAGTTTGGTAGCACTATTTATCCTCAGCGGAATTTTCTTTGTAGAAACTCTGTCTGTCATGGCACAAGTTAGTTACTACAAAGCTACTAAAGGGCCAGATGGTAAAGGGAAGCGGTTATTTAAAATGGCTCCTTTACATCATCACCTAGAATTAACCGGTTGGTCAGAATTACAAGTGGTTTTTGTCTTTTACATTATCGCTGGGATGTTAGCCATCATTTGCTTAACTGGTATGAGTAGTTAACAACCATCAGCTTTTAGTTTTTCAAAAATACTTTTTTAGATCCCTGATTTTTTCAAGCAGTTGGGGATCTATATTTTTATACCTTACCGGGTGATAAGAAAGGTATAAACTAGGCAGGTGCAGGGTGCAGGGAGAAAATTGTCATGATCAAACTGGCTGTATTTCATACCTGCTCTCTGTTACCTCTCCCAATTATAAAATTTATTTTACACGACTACTTAGGGCTTGCTGTCCGCGTAGCGTGTCGTCAGGCATATAAATGTGAAAACATTGTTGTTAAAGGATAATAGGCAATTTTAGATTGAGAAAGTGCAAGATTTGAGAGTATCAAGGCTTGAAAACCTTGCATTAGTGGTGAAAATTCACACTTACCAACTCTCTCAAACTACTCCCTACTCCCTACTCTCCACAGATCACTTTTTGCTGCAAACCCTACTTATTGGTTAATTTGCTTTACCAAATGAATAATTTCGGGAAGGATTAGTTTTTCCATTCCTAAACGAACAGCATTACTAGAACCAGGTAGAGAAAAAATAAGTTTATTTTTATAAGTACCAGCTACAGCGCGAGAAGCGATCGCTCGTGAACCAATTTCTTGATAACTTAAAAACCGGAATATCTCTCCGAAACCTGGTAAGGTCTTTTCTAGTAGGTTGGCGATCGCATCATAGGTGGTATCTCTGGGTGCAATTCCTGTACCACCGTTGAATATCATTACATCTATATTCTGATTTTGACTTAATTTCTCTATATATTTTTGAATTTGCTCTGGTTCATCTTTGAGAATTTGATAATCCTGAATCAGATGATTAGCACTTAATAATAATTCCTGAATTACTTTTCCACTTTTATCTGTTTCTGGAGTGCGAGTATCACTAACAGTTATAACTGCACATTTTACTGTTGTGGTGTTTGAATCTGGATGTGGTTGCAATACCATTTGATATTTTGGATTAGAGAACTTGTTGATACCCAGATCCCCGAATTCTGCGATCAATTCAAAATTTATGGACAGAATCATAAAAGAATTCGGGGATTTTATTACTCTTGTCTTGAATGCTTACGAATCCTAAATTTATAATTCCTGAGTTCTTTAGGACTTACGTATTTTAACGAAATATTAGGGTTTGAGATTGCTTCCTTACGTCGCAATGACAGTATTTGGAATAGGTTTTGCGTAAGTCCTGTTCTTATTGAAAAACCTCATTCACAGTTAACTTCACTTCAGCAAACAAAGGTGACGAAATCACATCATTTTCTATAAAGACTTTCTCTTCATACAAACCCTCTACCCATTCTAAAACCGTTACCTTTTTCTGCATGGGATCAACAATCCAATATTCAGCAATTCCCCTCGCTGCATATTCAGAACGTTTGTAACGATAATCTCGATTTTCTTGATTTGGACTTACCACTTCCACTACTAACAAAGGAGGTGGCATATCCATTAAAATTAGAGAACGTTTAGCATCTGTCATTGCTTCAGCTAACTCTTCTGAAAATATGACCAAATCAGGAACACGTACTCCTACCATCTGACTATTTACAGCTATTTCTGTTTTCATTCTTAAACGATAATAGGGAATACCTAACTGCAAAAAATATGCCACTAAAAACATGGCTATTCGTTGATTTATTTCACTCTCAGAAGGCATAATAATTAATTCCCCATTTTCCAATTCATAGAAATTATCCGTACCATCATCAAATTCTAGAAACTCTGCAAAAGTCATTTTTTTAGCAGCTGTAATTGTCATGACTATCACTCCTATAAACTGCTGATATTTGTTCAGGACTTACGCAAAATATACTTCAAATAGTGTCATTGAGACGAAAGGAAGGAATCTCAAACCCCGACTTTTCATTAAATAAAATGCTTAAGTCCTATTCTTATTTTAACAACCTAAATAAATCGGGTGATGTAGTGCGGAGTGCGAGATGCAGAATACTGAGTATAAATAACCCAGTCACCAATCACCAATCACCCCTCATAATTTAAGACTTACTTAACCCTAAACCATTTTCTTCTGCATAACGTTCCATGAAGCGCATAAACCGCTCCCATTCTTCCACACTTTTCATTATGTGAGTTGCTTCTATCCCTTCGGGTTGACCATTAACAAATATACCCTTGACTTCACGGGTAACAATTTCACCTTCTTTGTCAATCATATACATCCCAGTAATTTCTTCTGTGCTATCTTCTCTGAAGGCTTGAGGTTTTTCAAAAGTAAATTTTGCAGTACCACTATCACCACTGCGGGATCTTGTTAACTTTACTTCTGGGACTACTGTTTCGTCAATGCCTTTGGAAAATTGGATTTTTGCCATGATGAATGAATTTTAAGTTTTGTGACTTTAAGTTAATATTCTCTCATCATATAACAGGCATTTACCTATGGTGGTTAGATATCTTTCTCATTTTCGCTGACATCGGTGGTTACTTACCGCACTGGCCATAGTTTCAGTGGTTTTAGTCAATGTTCTTAATTTGCATGAGGTGATAGCTGAAACCACTACTAAACCCAAAAATGTGATTATGATGATTGGGGATGGTATGGGTTGGGAAATGGCGCGTGCTGGGGCGATCGCTAAGGGATATAATTACACCGCAGCAACACAGGTTTAAGTATCTTTTCTTTATATAGTTCTCAAGGACAAAATCACGACACAATTCGTCCTTTATTACAGTACTTCCCGGTGTCATGAGTTACATTGTTGGCGGGCAAGATGCCCACCCCACACAAGATGCCCACCCCACAAGAGTTTCATTATTATGATTTGTACCTCGCAGCAACGAAAGGAAGCAATCTCAAACCCTAATATTTCATGGCAAAAAGCCTTTAAAGTGTAAAGATCTAATTTTACGTAAGTTTAACTTAATTATATTATTTTTTTAGTATACAAATCTAAACAGTTAACTTAGTTGACAAGCGTTAAGAAGATAGGTTATACCTAAACGCATCTTATACTTAAGTATAAACTTTTAGTTTAGGATGTAAACAGCTTGAATAACAAGGATTTTAAATATCTATGAAATCTTTAACTAAGGCTTGTATTGCTATTTTACTGACTGTCAGTATTGCCTTATTTGGTTTTCAGAGTTATGCAAATGCTCAGACAAAAGCTAATCTTTTAATAGGCCCAAGACCTGGCGCACCTTACAATGCTCTCCCCCGTTATAATGAAGATTTAACTCAAACTGGTACAGATCCAAATAAGTTTCCAGTTGAGGTTACCCGTCACCATATTGTCCCATTCAATCAATTGACAACCTTATGGGATGGAATGGCTGACAGAGGCTTTTTGTCTAACTCCATTAAGCCTTTGAGAGACAGCATAAATTCTCTTCTTTCCTCATCAAATCCTCCCAATGGTATAAATCTAAATTCAGCAGACAGAACTCAAATCATCCAGTTGTTAGACGATATTCTCGCTAAAAAAATTGTCCATGATCGTAATTCTACATTTACACCTCCTGGCTTAGATTCATTCCGACAAGTCTACTCTTGGATTCCTGGTAATCTTTTTATTGGACCATCTAACCGTAGTGATGATCCAGGAGAAGGCTTTGAAACTAATGCCAGTATCGTTGTCAATAACACAACAAATTGGAATAAGTTAACAAATACTAATACCTCAATTACTACGTTTAATAATAATCCCACGGCGGGAAATGCACAGACAGCAACAAACAATTACAGTGCAATTATTACTAAACGAAATGAACCATACCCACTGAATGCAAATAATTGGGTGAGAGGAAATGATGGAAGATATCGCCTACGCTAATTATTTAGGGTAAAAATCACAGATAAACTGTGCAGATTTATTTAACAATAGAAAGAGCTAAGTTTTTGTGGGGAAGAGAATATCAAATCTTCCCTGTTTCTTTTTCCAAAATCAAGGTTACAGGCCCATCATTTTCAATATCCACTAACATCATCGCCCCAAACTTACCTGTTTCCACAGTTAAATTACTTGCTTTTAACTTATCAACAAAACTGTTATATAAATCTGCTGCTAAATTGGGTGCAGCAGACTTATCAAAAGAAGGACGACGACCTTTTTTACAATCTCCATACAAGGTAAACTGACTAACGACTAATAATTCTCCATCAATTTCTTGAACAGATTTTTGCCAAGGTTTACCAGTTTCCAAATCAGGAAATAATCTTAATTCTAAACATTTCCTCACTATCCAATCTAATTCAGCTTCAGTATCATTTTCAGCAATCCCAACCAGCAAATTTAATCCCTGACTGATTTTTCCAATAATTTCACCATCTACAGTGACTTGAGAAGATTTTACCCTTTGAATAATTACACGCATATTATTAATTGACAATATCAAGAAGTTAGGAATAAATGGGGAGATGGAAGACTAATACACCAGTCACCAATCCCCAATCACCAATCACCAGTTACCTAATTTATTTTTCAAAACCTTAACTTTTAGTCACTGACGGTAGAGATAGACAATTTTCTAATTGCTGAAGTAAAATCTTCTCATCCAAATTTTGACCAATTAAAACTAATTGATTTTTCTTTTCACCTTTCCATTCATCGTCATCAATGCTGAAACGTTTACCACAAAGGTGAAAAATATGACGTTTAGGACTTTCTTCAAACCACATAATACCCTTAGCACGGAAGATACTAGCGGATAATTGATTATCTAAGAAATATTGGAATTTACGAATTGAGAAAGGTTTATCACTTTGGAAAGAAATGGAAACAAAACCATCATTTTCTAGGTGATCTGAATGGTGGTGGTGATGATCATGGTCATGATGATCGTGTCCACAGGTAGAATGATCATGGTCATGATCATGATGGTGGTGATGGTGGTGATCATGATCATGATCATGATGTTCATGGTTGTCTGTTTCGGAATCAAAATATTTATCAGATTCAAACAAACCCACACTCAAAATTAAAGGAAGGGGAACTTGAGAATTTTTAGTTCTGATAATTCTTGAACCTTCTTTAATGTCATCAATCTTTTTCTCTAATTCTTGTAAAGCAGGTTCATCAACTAAGTCTGTTTTATTGAGGAGAATTACATCACCATAGGTAATTTGACTAAGTGCAGCTTGAGATTTGAATAAATCTAAACTATAATTTGCTGCATCTACCACAGTTACAATGGAATCTAACCTAGTCATATCTCTTAATTCAGAACCCAAAAATGTCATAGCAACTGGTAAAGGATCTGCTAAACCTGTGGTTTCGACAACTAGATAATCTAGCTTTTCTGGCCTTTCTAAAACTTGATACACTGCATCAACTAAATCATTATTAATGGTGCAACAAATACAACCGTTGCTAAGTTCCACCATGTTATCTTCAGTAGATACAATTAATTCGTTATCAATACCGATTTCGCCAAATTCGTTGACTAAAACCGCAGTTTTTACACCTTGTTGGTTAGTTAAAATATGATTTAGTAAAGTTGTTTTGCCACTTCCTAGGAATCCTGTAATAATTGTTACTGGTAATCCCCGTTTGGTCATTTCCATTGTTTGAGGTTTTGTACTTGTTGCTGATGTCATAGTTTGCAAGTAAAAATTCGGTCTATTCTGAATATTAACTTGATTTTGTTTAGTTGACATTATTTAGTTGACTGTTGAGTTATGGTGTAATAATTATATTTAACGTTTTTGTACATAATTATACGTTTTTTGTATTTAAGTCTAACCTTAGACACTAATTGTAGTAAAGCGTAATAAATGCAAAGTAGCTTATTGTGTAAAATGTGAGTTGATTGTTTTTCTATTTCATCAAAAATATGCAAGTTAAATATCTTACAAATTTAAAACCTTACACTTTCCTCCTATTCCATAACTGATATCACCTTGTACTATCATTGGTAAATTCTGTGCATAAGTCCTGGAGTAACACCAATAACATTAGAATTTACGTATTTTAATGAAACTTTGAGGTTTGAGATTACTTGCTTACGTCGTAATGACAGTATTTTAAGTATATTTTAGGTAAGTCCTGAATGTATTCATAAGTTTGGCCACTTAGTAAATAAAAATGAAGTTTAAATCCAAAAAAAACCAATTCACAGAACTCCTATCCCAAGGTGATAAATCATGTAAATAGGAGTTACTATATCCCAGCATTAAACATCTGATTAGCAGTTAATTCTAATTCTGGAAATGTAGCTGAAGTTATAATTTCATCGCCTCTAAATTGCTTAACTTCATATTCTCCATTTACTAAATTATAAATAGAAATAGTTGGTTTTTTGGGATTACCAATATAGGGTGTTCCACCTAAACCTAAATAATCAACTATCCAATATTCAGAAATACCAATTTCTTCATAGTCTTTCACTTTGGTTAAATAATCAACACGCCAATTTGTACTCACAACTTCAATAACTAAAGGAATTGACTCTGGTTGAGTGACTGTGGAATATTTTTTCCATAAAGGTTCGTTGCTTAAATTACTACGATTTAAAACTAAAACATCAGGTGAATAAGCAGATTCGTTTTCTGGAGTTTTAACTAAAACAGTTTTAGGAATACGGTAGGGTAAATTTAAGCGCAGATATTCAGCGGTAATTCTTTCAGCAGCAAAACTTGTAATATCTTCATGATCGCCTAACGGTTGATTCATTTCAAAAACTACTCCATTGTGTAATTCACATCTTTTATTTTCTGGCTTGCATTCCACAAACTCTGCATAAGTTACCGTTTTCGGGGTGGGTAATGTTTGCATCATGAATTTACCTACCTATTTATAATGAATACGATTATCTATAATTTACACCCAAAATCCCAACTTGAGCAATACAAGTAATGATAGATTTTCAGATACTATTGGGTTATGATTGCTGATTGTTAGATTGTTCTACTTCTCTATTATGACCCTATCTACTTATAATACTCTCACACGTCGTCAAAAAGAATTTACAACCGTCGAACCTGGTAAGGTGAAAATGTATTATTGTGGTGTGACGGTTTACGATTATTGCCATTTGGGTCATGCTAGAGCTTGTATTGTTTGGGATGTAGTGCGACAGTATCTAGAATTTATTGGTTATGATGTCCGCTATATCCAAAATTTTATGGATTTTGTTATTTGCACATCATCATGATCAAAAATTTGGTTGGGAAAATATTGAATTAGATACAGCTAAGATTGATCAATCAGAAGTTGAGAAATTCACTACAGTAATCAACAATGATTTTGATTTTCCTGGTGGTTTAGTTGTAATTTTTGAAATTGCTAAAAAACTGAGAAAAGAAGGAAATATTATTGTTTATCAAGGAAAAACAGCAACTCACTCAGATGAATTATTTAAACAATGGCAAACCTTAGTTACATTAGCAGAGGTTTTAGGTTTAACTGCTCAACCAGAATCAGAAATAACCACAAATAATGGTTTAACAGATGCAGAAATTGAGGAATTAATTCAGAAAAGATAAGGAGCAAGAAAAGTTAAAAATTTTGCCGAATCTGATAGAATTAGAGATGAATTAAAAGCCCAAGGTATTGAATTAATTGATAGCAAAGAATAATATCCTAGATCCCCGACTTCTACATTAGATTTATAATTTACCAAGAGGTTAATAAAATAAGTCGGGGATCTTTCACGCACCTTTATAGGAAAATTGGTGTATTAACTACTAACCAATCACCAGTCACCAATCACCAGTCACCAATCACCAGTCACCAATCACCAAACATGATAGAAAAGCGTAAATCTATTACCATTGTAGAATTGCTATTGATTGTTGCCATTGTTTCTGTAATAGTTCTGATGTGGCAATTACGTAATCTGTTAGTAACATTAATGATAGCTGTAGTTTTAGCAGCCGCGATCGCACCCACAGTCACTTGGGCAGAAAAATTACGTATTCCCCGCTGGTTAGGTGTGATAGTTGTATATATCGGTTTAATTGCTGGACTTATTGGAGCAGGTTTAATTATCGGCCCCTCAGTCTCCGAGCAAATTCAAAGACTGAGTAGAAAATTACCAATTTACTTAGAAGACTTGCGTATAGTCTCAGAAAACCTAGCTTTACGCATGGGAATCACCCAAGTAGAAACAATAGAGCAGTTTTTAGATATTCAATCAATTATTAAATGGGCATTACGTTCTAGTCAACAGCTACTTTTAAGATCATTTGGCCTCACTCGTGGCATTCTCGGAGGTGTCATCAACCTGATTTTAGCCTTAGTAATTTCCGGTTATATGGTAGCTGGAAGTAAAAATTTAGTCCAAGGTTTAACACAATTATTCCCTCAACCGTGGGATAAACGTTTAGCGGCTCAAGTATTGCCAATCTCTCGTAGAATGGGCGGTTACGTCCAAGGTAGAGTTTTAGTATCTGCCATTTTAGGCGTAGTTATTACCCTGAGTTTAAGTATTTTAGGACTATCAGAATTTGCTTTAGCATTAGGTGTAATTGCGGGGTTTACTAACCTGATCCCCTTCATTGGCCCCGTATTAGGCGCAATACCAGCATTAATTGTTGCCATTTCCCAAGGTGGATTTACTGTTTTATGGGTGTTACTATTATTCGTAATCATTCAAAACATTGAAACTTATGTATTAGATCCCTTATTAGTCGGTTCATCCGTGCGAGTGCATCCGTTGTATCAACTTTTAGCAGTGTTAGGAGGAACACAAGTTTTAGGTATCATTGGCGCTGTCATCGTTCCCCCTTGGGTAGCAGGTGTAGCAGTATTAATAGAAAACCTGTATTTACGTCCGAAAATGTTAGCTCAACATAAATCATCTATCGCAGAAACCAACAATTGAAAATTGTCAGTTAAAATATTTTCATTCATTAGAATAACTAACTACAGATAGATCCATAAAAATACTCAAACAATGATTTATCAACCATAAAATACCTGGTTTTCTCCCTATATTCTATATTTGGATCTCTTCATTAATGTCTCTTGATTATCAATATGTGGAAAGAACTAACAACTGCAATTTCTAATTTTAATATTCCTGCCGAATGGATTGGTATTCGCGTAGTTAAAGAAACATCAAGAAACCATTTAGTCCGTGATGCTTTACCCAAAAGTAATGGTAAATCATTGACAATGGGTGCGATGGTAGAGGTAATGTTTGATGGTAGTTTAGGATATGCTGCAACCAACTCCTTCACATTATCATCACTACAAAATGCTGCTCAACTTGCTTATCAACAAGCAATAATAGCAAGTAAATATTGTATTTATCCCTTTAGTAAAAATCAGCGATCTAAAGTAGTTGGTGAATATAATTCACCCTTTTTGGAAACTTTGAATACCATTAGTCCAGGAGAAATTAATGATATATTAATTAGAATTTGTCACCATCTCAAAATTAGCGATAAGATAGTCCAAACCACCGCTGATATTAACACCACAGAACAAGAAACCTGGTTTGTCAGCAGTAACGGTTCAGAAGTTTATCAAAAAATCATTTTATTAGGAAAACGTTTCAGTGTCATTGCCCAAGATGGTGAAATTGTACAACAGCGCACAAATAACGGAATGTACGCCCAATTTTATCAAGGTGGATGGGAATTATTAAAATCAGATAACCTCTGGCATCAAGTACAACAAGTTGCCGAAGAAGGATTAGAATTATTAACAGCATCAGAATGTCCAGATACTTGTACAAATTTGGTTTTAGCACCAGATCAAATGATGTTACAAATTCACGAAAGTGTAGGACATCCATTAGAAATTGACCGCATTTTAGGAGATGAACGCAACTATGCTGGAGGTAGTTTTGTTCAACCAGAAGATTTTGGTAAATTAGAATATGGTTCACCTTTAATGAATATCACTTTTGATCCTACTATTGAAGGTGAATTGGCTAGTTATAGTTTTGACGATACTGGTGCAAAAGCAACTAAAGAATATCTCATCAAAGATGGAATTTTACTCAGAGGTTTAGGTAGTTTAGACAGTCAATCTCGCTCCGGTTTACCAGGAGTTGCTTGTGCGCGTGCTTCTTCTTGGAATAGGCCACCAATTGATAGAATGGCTAACTTAAATTTAGAACCAGGAAATACTAATTTTGATGATTTAATTGCTGATATAGAACATGGAGTTTATATGGAATCTAACCGTTCTTGGTCAATTGATGATCGCCGTCATAAATTTCAATTTGGTTGTGAATATGCAAAATTAATTGAAAATGGTAAACTGACAAAGACCTTGAAAAATCCAAATTATAGAGCCATAACTCCACAATTTTGGCATAGTTTAATTAAGATAGGAAATGAAGCAAACTGGCAAATGTATGGTACTCCATTTTGTGGTAAAGGAGAACCAAATCAAGCAATTTGTGTAGGACATGGTTCACCAGTTTGTGTATTTGCAAATGTGGAAGTTTTTGGTGGTGGTTAAAAGTCATCCCTTTTGATCAATCAAGAAAAGTTAAATTTGAAATCTTGGAACTAAATGCTAGAATCAAAATAATAAATACTTGATGCCATATCAATATGATCATTGCACAAGCACAACAACAAATAGAAGACATCTCCACAGATGTGATATTCCCTCCAGGTGATTTATATAGTGATGAACCCCCAGTGGAAACAGAACTGCATCTCAGACAAATAATTTTACTATTTAAATGTCTAGAATGGTTATGGAAAGATAGAACAGATTTCTATGCAGCGGGAAATTTAACTATTTATTATAGCCCCCACCAGAAAAAATCAGAAGATTTCCGAGGCCCAGATTTCTTTGTAGTTTTAGGAACAGAGCGTAAAACTAGAAAAAGTTGGGTAGTGTGGGAAGAAAACGGTAAATATCCCAATGTAATTATAGAAATTGTGTCACCAAGTACCGCGAACACAGATAAAGAATATAAAAAAGAACTTTACCAAAATACCTTCCGTACACCTGATTATTTTTGGTTTGATCCTTATAGTTTAGAATTTGCAGGTTTTTATTTAACCAATGGAAAATATCAACCAATAGAACCAAATGAAAAAGGTCATTTATGGAGTGAACAGTTAGGTTTATATTTAGGTATTCAGGAAGGATTATTAAGGTATTTTACTACTGAAGATGAATTAATTCCTACTCCTGAAGAAAGTGCAGAACTTGAATCCCAACGAGCAAAAATTGAAGCTCAACGAGCAAAAATTGAATCCCAACGAGCAGAAATGGAAGCGCAGAAAGCTGAACGTTTAGCAGCTAAATTGCGAGAATTAAATATTGATCCAGATACCATTTAATCAATAAATCATGAAACATGAAGACCTATCAATATTAGAAACAAATTTTGATAAATTGTTGGAAGCACTACTAGCTAAAAAATTAGAGAATGAACATTTTACTATCAGACTCAATAGTGAAAGTAGTCAATTTACACGCTTTAATTGTAGTAAAGTTAGACAAACAGGAATAGTAGCTGATGGTTCAATTACACTAACTTTAATATTCAATCAACGCAGTAGTTTTTGTAAATTTCCTTTTACCGGAAATTGGGATTTAGATTGGCCAATAACATATCAATGTTTACAGGAATTAAGAGATGAAATAAAATTGCTACCTGTTGATCCTTATATAGTCTTACCGAATGGATCTAATACCACTAGAGAAATAAATTTAGGAAAATTATTACCACCAAATAATTTTATTAATAGCATTTTAGAACCTGTAGAAAATTTGGATTTTACTGGTATTTATGCTGGTGGAATTATGATTAGGGGATACGGAGATTCTCATGGACAAAAAAACTGGTTTGCTACTGAATCTTTCAATTTAGATTACTCTTTAATTTTGGAATCAGGGAAAGCAGTGAAAGGTGGTTTTACAGGAAGTAAATGGGATGAAAGTGCCTATTTGCATCAAATTCAAGATAGCAAAGAAAAATTAGATTTATTATCTCGTCAAACTAAAAAATTAACAAAGGGAAAATATAAAACCTACTTTGCTCCTGCTGCTGTAAATAACTTATTAAGTATGCTATCTAGGGGTGCTATTGGTGAAGCATCCATACAACAAGGAAATAGTCCTTTAGTTGCTTTATCTGTTCAAGAAAAACAACTTTCATCTAAATTTAATTTAAAAGAAAACTTTAAATCTGGCTTAATTCCAAGGTTTAATAATTTAGGAGAAATTGCACCAGAACAATTAACCTTAATAGAAAATGGTATTTTGGTAAATAGTTTAGTCAATTCCCGTACAGCTAAAGAATATGATAAAATAGCTAATGGTGCTAATCGTGCAGAAACATTGCGATCGCCAGAAATACAGAGTGGTAATTTAGCATTTTCAGATATTTTAACGAGTTTAGATAATGGATTATATGTTTCTAATTTACATTATTTGAATTGGAGCGATCGCCAAACTGGTAGAATTACAGGAATGACTCGTTATGCTTGTTTTTGGGTAGAAAATGGGGAAATAGTAGCACCAATTGAAGATTTGCGTTTTGATGAAAGTTTGTATAATTTCTGGGGAGCAGAAAATTTAGTTGATTTTACTAACTTTCAGGAAATAATTCCTGAAGTGGGAACTTATGAAATCCGCCAATTAGGTGCTAGTTTAGTTCCGGGAATGTTAGTAGAAGATTTCACATATACCCTGTAAAAATACCCATCTTTTATTTAAGGTTTGCTGAATAAATCTGAAACCTTCGCAGATATTTGAGGATCAGCACTTAAAAACCTTGCACTTTCTGTAAAGATTCTTTCCTTACCAACTCTTGAAACTTTTCCCTGATCCCTGATCCCTAGTCTACACAGATAACTTTTTGCTGCAAACCCTATTTATTCTTAAATTTATTGAACAGAAGACTTAATAATGTTTCTTTAAATAGTAAATAAACTATGATTACAAACAATAATAATTGTTGAAACTGAATAATAGGATCTAATCGCCAACCTTGGAAAACTAATACAAACCCACAAATTAACATAATTAAAGGTACAATTATTAATTCCAGAAGACGAAGTAGGAACATTAAATCATCTGTTTCATCTCTGGAAGCAAATAAAGAAATTATGCCGAGAATGGGAAAAAGGATGGAAAAAACTACATAAATACATCCAATCAAAAAACCAAAATTAGCCATGAAATCTACTTGAGCTATAAACGTAAAATTAAAATACTCCTCAAGAGGATAAACAAAATTCTTTTATTTTTTCTTAGGATTTGATGAATTACGTTGTTTAGGTATTTCCCCTCGTAACTGCAAACGACCATTAGAAACAATTCTTAACATTGTCTGAAGATCCTGCTCAATATTTCCCAAGACATTATCAGCATATTTATCTGCACCATCTTCAATTTCCTGAGCTTGAGCAGTAGCAGTTTGACGCATTTCCTCCAACTCCTGCAAACAAGCTTGCTTCTTACGTTCAATTTCCGCCAAGGTATCCTGCATCATCGCATCACACTCTAACTGTACCTTACGGCGTAATTGTTCTGCCTCCCGTTCAGCCTGTCTAATAATATCGTTGTCCGCTAAAATTTGCGCCCTTTTAGCCTGTGCAGCATCCACAACTTGTTGTCCATATTCTTCCGCTTCCAGCATGATTTCCTCCTTTTGTTGGAGTAACTCAGCCGCCGCTTGAAACACTGATGGTAGAGAAACACGCACAAAATCAAGCTGTTCTAAAAGTTTATCTTCATCTACTAAAGTACGTCCTATCAAGGGAACTTGTAACCCAGCAAGAACAATATCCTCTAAATGATGAAGTTCCTGCAAAATATCTACACCCCCAGATCCGGTGAGACTTTCTTGGGGAATGACATTGTTTTGGTTGTCGTTGAGTTCAGAACTGGAGATTTTTGGTTGTAGCATTTGTATATATCCAGAGCAATATGTGGGGGTACAAGATGATCAACAGAGCCGCCAAACTTTGCAATCTCTTTTACCACACTACTACTTAAAAAACTATACTCGTTGGATGTGGCTAAAAAAACTGTCTCAATTTGAGTGGAAAGAGTCTTATTAGTATGAGCCATTTGTAACTCAACTTCAAAGTCTGAAACTGCCCGTAAACCACGCAATAAAACCTGTGCATTTTGCATTTGGGCATAATTCACCGTCAAACCATCAAAACTATCTATGTCCACGTTAGGTAAATTTTTAGTGGCTTGACGAATTTGTTCTAGTCTTTGTTGCACAGAAAACAGCGGCTTTTTATTCGGATTTCGTAAAACAGCCACTATCACCTTTTCAAATAGGCGACTACCACGCTTAATAATATCAAGATGGCCCAAGGTAATTGGGTCGAAACTACCAGGATAAATAGCAATCATTTGTATAAGTCAAACTGCTTTACGTAATTATAGCGATACAAGAGTCATTAGAGGATGCTGGAAAAGTATTTCAGTTTAACTTCTTATCACCTCACTATCCTATTCCAGCTTATGATATTTAGGTCGAGAACGTAGCAGTTATTTCAGTTATCAATTATCAGTTATCAGTACCTCTAGCTCAAGCAAGAGGTTGGAAATCAGGAATGTTCTCTTTTTTTTATCCCCTGAAAAGGGCAGGCTTTAAACCACAATTTTTTGGTAACTGTTAGGTAATTCTGCATGGAACTGGATTTTTTTACTTTACCTTTAGGATTTCAATTTGTTTCTCCTGGTCCAATTGTGGTAGAAATTGGACCTATTATTATTCGTTGGTATGGATTGCTAATTGCCCTAGCTGTATTAATTGGCGTGACAATATCTCAATATTTAGCCCAGCGTCGTCAGATCAACCCTGAATTAATCAGTGATTTATCCATTTGGCTAGTAATTGGTGCAATTCCCGCAGCACGGATATATTACGTATTATTTCAGTGGTCAGAATATTCTCAGCATCCAGAAAGAATTATTGCCATTTGGCAAGGTGGTATTGCTATTCATGGAGCAATTATAGGCGGTGTGATTGCCGCTTTAATCTTTGCTAAACTGAAGAAGATATCTTTTTGGCAGTTAACAGATTTAGTTGCTCCTTCATTAATTTTAGGGCAAGCTATTGGACGTTGGGGTAATTTTTTTAATTCTGAAGCCTTTGGGAGACCGACAAATTTACCTTGGAAGTTATTTATCCCTGAAGAACGTCGTCCTTTGGAATTAGTTAATTTTGAATATTTCCATCCTACTTTCTTGTATGAATCTGTGTGGAATTTAATGGTTTTTGCGCTGCTGTTATTTTTGTTTTTCCGTGCTTTATCTGGCAAACCACGTTTGAAGGTGGGAACATTATTTTTAGTTTACTGGGTAGCGTATAGCTTAGGACGCTTTTGGATTGAAGGCTTGCGTACAGATAGCTTAATGCTTGGCCCTTTAAGAATTGCTCAAATCGTCAGTTTGGCTGGTATTACTTTAGGATTAGCTGGTTTAGCTTGGCTATACTTTCTCAAACGTCCTTTACCTGATGTTGTTTCTTCTTCTAAAAATGGGGTAATGGGTTAATGGTGAGTGGTGAAGTTAAGTAGTCTCGTGCAAAATAAATTTTATATTTGGGGGAGGGAATAGGGAATAGGTAATATCAAATCCGTTAGCATCGGAATAATATGTTTTCCTCACGTAGGGGCAAACCCCCCGTGGTTGCCCATCCATAATATATATTCCCCACAGATATTGATATTAAACCAGGGGATATTCAAGGAATAATACCGATGCACTCGAAAACGATATAAGAGCTTCAGAGATTTTTGTTTGTTCCGAAAATGTTAAATTATTTTTGATCAGGTACTTAAAAGTCAAAATTCAACATTCAACATAAGTTCTCCCAGAAATAAAAAATGCCCCAGAGTGTTGTCTAGGGCTTAACCAGGGTGCATCTACCAATTCTCTCTACTAGGTTAAGGGGGTGCATCCGGAAAAGTGGATCAAGAAAAGCAAAAAACTTTTTCAGTGTGGGATCAATATCAATGAATCAAAATATTACTAACATTTCTACTCCTGATACTCAGCCACGCTTAGACTCATTAGTTTATATTGTTGGAGCAGGGCCTGGAGATCCAGATTTGTTGACAGTTAAAGCCCACAAACTCCTTGCCAGGGCTGATGTAATTTTGTTTGCTGATTCTTTAATTCCCGCAGAAATTTTAGATATATGCCGCTCAGATGCAGAAATTATTAGAACCGCAAATAAAACTTTAGAAGAAATTGTACCTTTGATGGAGAAAGCGGTGCGATCGCAAAAGTCAGTGGTGCGTCTTCATTCTGGTGATCCTAGTCTTTATAGTGCCATTCACGAACAAATACAGCTGTTAGTGCAAGCAGATATACCCTTTGAAATTATTCCTGGTATTAGTGCATTTCAAGCAGCGGCTGCCAATTTAAAAGTAGAATTGACTGTCCCTAATTTAGTTCAAAGTATTATCCTGACCCGGATTAGTGGTAGAACTGGAGTACCTGAAACTGAGGAATTAGCTAGTTTGGCTGCCCATCAAGCCAGCTTATGTTTATATTTAAGTGCGCGTCATGTGCAAAATGCCCAGGCTAAATTACTAGCACATTATCCCCCTCACACCCAAGTAGCTATTTGTTTTCGTGTTGGTTGGCCAGATGAAAAAATTCGTGTTGTTCCTTTAACAGAAATGGCCAATTGTACCCATGAAGAAAAACTACTGCGAACAACTCTTTATATCATCAGTCCCGCACTTTCACCAATATCATCGCGTTCATGTTTATATCATCCTGAACATAATCATTTATTTCGTGCATCTCATCAGTAGGGGTTGCGGAAAAAGTGATCTGTGGAGGCTAAGAGTTCAGGGGGCGACAAGCAAGGTGAAAGTGAGACAAGCAGGAGGTTTCAATGGTCATATCTCTTGAAAAAATACCCTAACTGATCATTTCCTGCTCCTCTCTCCACAACTGATATAGCCGATTTGCAGGAATAGTTAAATATAAAATATCTCCTGCACTCAGATTAGTTTCTAATAAATCCCAACCATGTAGAGTTTGATGTTCTGTTTCCACATATAAAGGCACAAAATCTGCATATCTAGCTACATCTTGCACCCATTGACCACAAAAAGGATGGTTAGGAGTAATTAAAGTGGCAAAAGCCACCCATAAATTATCACCAATAATACCATTTCCAATTATTCTCCCTCCCAAAGCGGCCGCTGCAAACGCCGGTGCTGCTAATTCTGCTGGGCTTAAAACAGCTTCAAAATCAAAAACCTGCTGTGCCATTCCGGCAAAATCAGGATCATCATAGTTGACAATGACGGGAAGTTTTGGTGCTAAACTTTTAGCTTTGAGGGCAATTTCTAAATTAGTAGCATCGTTACTACTTACTACTAAAACGGCGGCTGCGGTATTAATATTACTAACTTTTAAAGTAGTGCGAAAACTGGCATCAGCTAAAACTACAGGAATTCCCATTCCTCTGGCACTATTGACAAATCTATTATTAGGATCTGTTTCAATAACAACTACCTCATGTCCATTGGCATTTAGTTGTTGAATAATTCTAATTCCAATGCCACTCAAACCACAAACAATATAATGATGACGTTGTGGAATTCTCGCTACATCCCAAAACTGTTTCAGGCGAGTTCCTAAGACAAAATCAGTTAACATCGCATACCAAAGACCGAAAACCACAGCCCCTGATAGCATCATAATAATAGTAAATATTTTAATACTATTAGGTGCTTCTTCTACAACTTTATCATTGCCACCTGCACCAGTAATCATGCCGACAGCAAAATATAAAGCATCAACAAATGAAATATTTAATCTAGTAGAAACATAGGTAAATGTGGCTATTAAAATAATTATAACTAGCACCATAGCCATAATAATTACTGAACTAGCGTGTTTTTGAAAATGCCTAATACTAGTAAAGATTTTAATAAGTTTTCGTACCCATGATTTGCGGGAATTATTTACACGGGGTTGGGTAACAATAATCAGGCGATCGCCCAATTCTAAACGTTGTCCTGATAATACGGCTGAAACTAAATTCATCTTTCCCATTTGGGGTGAATAATAAATTAGCATTCTGGCTCTTTCTTCCCACAAATCACTAATTTTTTGACCCCGCCAGGGATGGTTTTCATTAATAAATTCTTCTTGAATTGGCCAAGTTTGATCAAATAATCTAATTTGTCCTATAACTTGATTTCCCAAAGCTGCAAACGCAAAAATTGGTGCTGCTAAACCAACAACACTCATACTCAGATGATCTACTAAAGTTTGATCCAGTCTTTCCCCTAAATTTGTATTATAAAATCGGTTAATAATGCGAAGTTGAGGATTTAAAACCCTTGCCTGCATCATAATTGATAAATTGACAGCATCATCGGAACTGGCTATAACTAAGGTATGTGCATCTTCAATACCAGCAGCTTTTAAGGTAGAAGCAGCACATAGTTCACCAATAATGACATCTCCCGTAGCTTCGCCAGGTATAGCTCTACGATGAACACCAACTACCAAAGCACCCTGTTGTCTGAGCAAACGAAAGATTTTGTATCCAGTTCTTCCTAGTCCACAAACAATAATTCGAGGTTTCATGTAACAGCAGCATAATTCACAGACAAAGCTGCATATAAGTTATTGATATCTATTGTTGCCTGATTTTCGTAAATAGAACTGTAGCTGAACACACGATATTTAGATAATTAAGTAGTAGTGCAAAATAAATTTCATGGTTAGGAGAGGGAACAGGGAACTCTTAACAGGTGAAGAATACAGGTAGGACTTACGCAAAAGCTATGGAATGAACGAACCACTCCAGGTACAGAGAACACAGAGAAATAAGGGTTTGAGGGATGTTTTACTTAAGTCCTATTAATATGTGCAATTAATTTTGCTTGGGTACTTACCACAATTAAATTTTATCGGCTGAAATATTCTTGATTTCCTAATTATCTATAACCCTGATGTAGTCTCGAACAGGTATATTTTCTATAATTTCTTAATTCTAAAAAATGCCAAATTGGCAACCAATTATAGAAATGACTGGTTATCTTATAGAAAGATAAACGACTTCAAAGGTGTTGTTATCGGGATCTACTTAGTCAATAAACGATTCTCAACTCGACTACTGATCAAGTCCTGATTTTGAATCAGATACTAAATTATAAACAATTTTGTCATCATTATGCAAACATAGTTGTGAATTTCTATGTTTTTATCAAAAAATAATTAATCATCAGGTTTAACATTTGCTGCAACTAGGAATATCTCTACACATAATTACTGACGTTTACCTACACATTAGCCCCCCTAAAAGTAACGGTTAACGTCTATAAAAATTATTCCTGAACGCCCCAGCAGCAAATGTAGAGTGAGAGATAAAAGGCGCTTGATATTGCCTTCTCTCACTCTTCTTTTTTGAATTTGTCATCTCATGATAATTAGGGTTTGCTTCCATATAGGACTTACGCAAAATATCTCTTGTAACCTTCTTATCTTCGTGTTCTTCGCGTCCTTCGTGGTTCATTCTTCCGTAACTTCTGTTTAATTAAATCCTGCATAAAAATACTTTTTCAGCAACCCTCATGTATAAAAATTAGTATTCTTTAAAAATTGCAAAATTTCTCTATTTACTACTTCATTAGCTCCCGTAGATGCGTCATGATAGCAGTTTTTTATAAGTTTAAATTGGGAATTAGGAATATGTTGATGTAACTTTTGACCATGACTAGCAGGAAACCAACTATCCTGATCTCCCCATAAAATTAAAGTAGGACATTGAATAGCAGTTAAACTATTTTGAATTTGCGTCAACATATTAGGTTGATGAGCTTGTAAATTCTCAATTTCTGCCGCTGCTATTTGTAATTCTTCTGCTACTTTTACTAATGTTCCTGGAATTTCTATAAATGGGTAAGTTATCCAATAAATATCTTCATCTGTGAGAATTTCCGGATTAAATAATACTTTTTTTCTTTCTGTGGCCATTACTCCCCTAACGATAGGTGAAAATAAATAAGCTAACCGCAAAAAATCAATTTTATGAATAACTTCTAGAGGAGTTTTCGATAATAAACCCATAGCCCAATGGGGTAATTTTGTCGTAAAAATTGGTGCATTCATGACTACTAAACGCCCAATTAATTGAGGATTTTTGGCTGCCAAGGCTAAGGAAACTAAAGCTCCTAAAGATTCAGCAACGATGACAGGAGGTTGATCACATAGAGAGTTAATTATTCTTTCTAATTCGATGATTTGATGACCACTTGTTTCTCTTCGATGTATTGGTTTTTCGGAAAAACCATAACCTTTAGCATCAAAACAAATCACCCGAAAATGTTGAGATAATGGATTAATACTATACCGCCAATTATAACTCCAGCTACCTAAACCATGTAATAAAATAATTGGTTTACCTGTACCTTTTTCACCATAAGCAATTTGTACAGGGTAGCCATTAGCATCACTAATAACTAAAGTTTGTCTACCTTTAGGAAAATTAATTTGCCACCAATCTTTCATTTGAATAAGAAATAGGGAATAATAAACAGTAACATTAAAACTTTAACTTAATGCAGCAGATTTCATTGCTATGAGGTACAAATCATAATTATGAAACTATTGTGGGATGGGCATCTTGTGTGGGGTGGGCATCTTGTGTGGGGTGGGCATCTTGCCCGCCAATAACGTACCTTATAACACCGGAAAGCTCTGTAACTAACCAAATAATGCTTTCCATATTGTTCCAATCACGATTACTGGTAGTGAGATGAGAACGATAGCTAGTAATATCAAACCAACAAACAACAGTAGCACAAAACTTTGATCAGCTTTCTTTTTCTCTCCTGGAGCTTGCAGGTAATCTTCTAATAATTTAATATTATATTTATTGGCTGTCCAGGCAACATCAAATATATCTCCTAACATGGGAATAGCACCAGCTAAACCATCAATAATAATATTGACTATCATTCTGCCTATAGTAGATTTAGAAACACCTAATTTTGCAGATTCAATGATGATGTAAATAGAAAAAACCAATGATATGACATCACCACCCACTGGAATTAAACCAATAATTGGATCTAAACCAATACCGACATCTGTACCTGGAACAGTAACAGCATTGTCTAGTAATCTACTGATTTGACGTAGCCGTTTTAATGTTGGTGTATAACCTTCTAATTCAATACTAAATTTATTAGGATAGTTAGACATTCTAATCTAGTTTTTACTTTATTTTAGTTTAATGTTGTTAGTTTTTGCCTCATTGTTATTCAGTTGTGAGTTCTAAATTCTTAGTGTTTAGCTTAGAATTCATCGCTTCACCTACAGTTACATTCAACTGGTTACCAACTAAAAGGACAAAGGCACTCATCCATAACCACAACATTAATACTATGAAAGTTCCAACTGTGCCGTAAACTTTATTATAATTTCCAAAGTTAGTGACATAAAGACGGAATGCAGCAGAGACTAACGCCCAAAATATAGCAGCTAAAACTGCTCCTGGTACTAATGGTGTGTCTGGTTTCCATACACTTGTTCCGTAGCGGTAAATAAAGCTAAAAGTAGCTGCAACAATACCCAAAGCTAATGGCCATAGCAGAAGTTGCCAAAGGTGTAATAAGAACTCAAAATAAACACTACCACTTACTATCATACCCAACAATAAATCACTGATAAATACAAGGAAAGATGCTAGTAGTAAAAGTAATATAGTTCCTATGGTTAAACCTAAAGAAATTATTTTTGCTTTCCAAAATGGACGTGTATATTTTGTAGGAATTTGTTCAATTTGATCAAAGGTTGTCATGGCTGTGCTAACTGCACCAGAAGCTGTCCAGAGAGCGATGATAAAGCTGAAAGAAAATAGTCCAGAATTTTTGGAATTAGCAATTTCTTGTTTAGCAAACTCATTAATTAAAACCCATGCTTCTTGAGGAACTACTTGACTAAGTTGTAATGCTAGTTGCATGAATGTATCGCGTAATGATTCAGCAAATAAACCAATAGCTGTTAAAAAGGCTAAGATAGCAGGAAACAAGGATAGCATAGCATTAAAAGCAATTTCTGAAGCTAGTCCTAATAGTCTCCTTTCAACTGTCCTCGCCAAAGTTTTTTTCAGAGTGTGCCAGTTTAGGTGGCGAAAAAACCTAATAAAACGTGAGTTGAACATATTGATAAAGGTTGAATCAGAAATTCCCTTAATAAGTTTATAGTGATTATACTATTAGTTGTAATTTAGCATTACCTTGGTTTTCTGTACCTATTTGAATCTTAATTCTATCTTTACTAATTTGCCACTTTGATTCTAGGTATTGGGCAATAACTTGAGAACGCTGTGGTAAGATTTCTTGTTGCTCTGTTGATTCTTGATTGACTATCACTTCTACACTTAAATTAGGTTGTCTTTTCAGGTTTTGGGCAATGCGATCTAATAATTGTGTGCTACCTGGAGATAATGTTGCTTGATCTTTTGGAAAGGATATTACACTTGGGCTAGAATCAATTCTTTGCATGGCAACTTTAGCTGACGGATAATCTAGTTTCGTTCTAATATTATCTGCCATCAGTATTTGGGCATCTTTGCTAATTTCTCGTTCACTCAAATATATTAATCTAATTTTTAATGGTTCAATGGGACTGGTGATAACTTCATAATCAAGTAATTTGGCGGGATCGGGAAGTATCAAACTACCTAAAGAACCTTGGATTTCTTGCAAAAAATTAGCTTGTAGTTGTGCAATACTTACTAATGGTTCTGTTAGCTGTTCGTCAGTAATTTGCTGTAAAAGCTCATTCGATGCTGTCGGAATTTCAATCAGTTTTAATCCTAATAATTCTGGTGCCATATTCAGACGGTCTGATAACTTTTGAATATAATTATTTTGTTCTTCTGGTGTGTAATGTTTACTGCTAAATACCTGAAGTTGAATAATTAATTTATTATTTTGCCCATAGGAAGTGGCAATATTACTAATATAAGAACGAGGATCACCACTAGGAAAGTTAGCAAACTGTGTTTGCCATATTTCTGTCGCTGCTCCCCGAATTTGGTTTTCTTGCTGTTGTAAAGCGATTTCTTTTCTGAGTTGAATTAATGATTGATTTAAAGGAAAAATAATGATGCCAATTGTAATGACAATTAATAGAAATCTGCCAGGTAATCCTCCTATTGTTTTAAATTTATCGTAGACAGAAGATTTCTCTAAAAGATGTTCTACTAGCAAACTTTCGGGGTCATTTTCACGCCATCCTTTAATTTTTTCTCTGACTATATCATTATCTATATGTAAAGCCAAAAAAACTAACATGGAAGTAAAAGTAATTGCTACTAAGTTAGTAAAAAATAGTAAACCTCCACCACTAGCTACCTGCCAACCTTTGACAGAATCTAAACTAAGGGCAATACCAATTCCATAACCAACTACGCATAATGGTGGCATTAATGCTACAGCAATAGCTACCCCAGGAATAGATGTTGCTACTCCTTTTGATTCTTTACAAATTGCTACTGAACCAACTGCACCAGAAAATAAAGCAACAACTAAGTCTAAAATATTAGGACGAATTCTTCCTGCTATTTCTGCTGTCATTTCTTTAAATGGTAATAAAGATACTAAAAGTACAGCAAAGGCAATAGCAACTATGGAACTCACAATTAAGTTAACTAGCGCCCGGATGGCTAAAATGACATCACCGGCAGCTAATGCTAAACCACTGGCTAAAATACCTCCCATTAATGGGGAAATCAACATTGCACCAATAATAACTGCTGGACTGTTCAGAACTAAACCCAAAGTAGCAATACCAGCTGCAAACAAAACCTGAATCCAGTAACTAATATCCTGGAGGCTGACTGCTTTGCATATATCTAGATATATTTGTTCTTTACGGGTTTGACTAATTCCCAGATTGTCTGCAAATTTATCTCTCAGCATATACGTAATATTGTGGATAAAATCTTCATGTTAATGTCAATATACACTAGGGAGCAGGGGGACGGAATGCAGGGGAAAAGGAAGGTAAAAACTAAGTAGGGGGTAGGGAGAAAGAAATTGATTGTCATTGTAGTGACAGTGGTTGGGTTTATTTATTTCTGATCAGTCCCTAAAATCAGCCTTTTGAGGCTTTCTCCATGATTTTGAAAAAGTTAATTTTTCCCACCCCCTACACTCTATACCCTATACTCTGTCTTAAATTTAGCTTTCTTGTCACCCAGGAATTTTCGGATTTCTGCACACACAAGTTATGTTGCAAGTAACTGTGCGGACATGAATATCACAGCACTATTTAGTGTTATAAGATACACTATTGACGGGCAATATGCTTACCCCACAATATTTTTATTATATAATTTGTATCTCTTATGAATAAAATATGTTGTATATTTTTTACCTAGCGTCCTGTCAGCCAAATCAGAGAATTGATTCTGTTTTCAGTTAAAAAGCTACTAGAAAAAATCTTTATGAGTCAAGACTTAACACAAAAATGGTTAGCAGAAATTCAAGCCTTGAAACAACAAATGGTGGAACTGCAAAAACAACGTGATCAGGCTTGGGAAAGTTCCCAAAAGTGGCGACAATTGTACAATACTGAATCAGAACAAAGACGTATAGATGCAAAGACTCACCAACAGGCGATCGCATCTTTGAAAGCTGAAATGCAGCAATTACAAGGTATCAATTTTGAAAATATCAATGACTCGGATGCTGTATTATCTCCTCCAGAATTTCCTCCCACATCATCTTCGGAAGAATTACAAGCTCATCTGGTAGCTGTTACTCAAGAACGCGATCGCTTAATACAAGCCTTAAAACAAGAACAGGAAAATCATGAACAAACACGAAATAATTTAACTACAGCTTTAGGTGATGCTATTGACAGTTTAACTAAGTTGAAAGCAAGGAATCAATAAATAAAGGGATGCTGAAAAAGTTATCTGTGGAGACTAGGGAACACGGAACAGGGAACACGTAACACGTAACAGGGAACACGGAACAGGGAACGGGGAGAGAATTAAAAACATATTTTCAGTCTCTCAAAGTTGAAAACTTTGCACTTATGGTGAAAATTGAAATTTACCAACTCTCTAAAACTACTCCCTACTTCCTACTCCCTAGCCTCCAACGATCACTTTTTGCTGTAAACCCTAATTATCAGTTATCAGTTATCAGTTGTCACTGTTTACTGTTTACTGTTTACTGTTTACTGTTCACTGTTTACTGTTAACCAATCACCAGTCACCAGTCACCAATCACCATCCCCGAAATAGAGTTTGCTGAATAAATTTAAAATCCCATAACTTCAGCTACAGCTTTAAGTTCTGCGGGAATACCTTGTTTAAACTGAGCATGACTATGTTTTATAGCTGTATCTGGATCTTTCAAACCATTACCTGTTAAAACACAGACTATGGTTGCACCTGTCGGTACTTGATCTTTGACTTTCAATAACCCAGCTACAGAAGATGCACTAGCAGGTTCACAGAAAATACCTTCCGAAGAAGCTAACAAGCGGTAAGCGTCCAGAATTTCTTCATCGGTGACAGAATTAAAACTACCCATACTTGCAGTTTGGGCGGCGATCGCTTTATCCCAACTAGCAGGATTACCAATTCTAATCGCTGTGGCAATGGTTTCAGGATTCTTGACTGGTTGGCCATTTACCAGAGGTGCAGAACCAGCAGCCTGAAAACCCATCATTTTTGGTAAGCGATCGCATTTGCCTGCTTGATGGTATTGACAAAAACCCATCCAGTAGGCTGTGATATTACCTGCATTACCCACGGGAATACACAACCAGTCAGGAGCATTACCTAGGACATCTACTACTTCAAAAGCCCCGGTTTTTTGACCTTCTAAACGATAGGGATTGACAGAGTTGACTAAAGTGATGGGGTAATGATCGGCCATTTCTCGCACAATTTCCAAAGCTCGGTCAAAATTACCCTTAATTGCTAACACTTCTGCTCCATACAGCAAAGCTTGTGCTAATTTACCCAATGCTACATAACCATCAGGAATTAACACAAAAGGCTGCATTCCACCGCGACGGGCATAGGCTGCGGCTGCGGCTGAGGTGTTACCTGTGCTGGCACAAATTACCGCTTTAGCACCTGCTTCCTTCGCTTTGGTAATAGCCATAGTCATACCCCGATCTTTGAAACTACCAGTGGGGTTTAGACCGTCATATTTGACAAATACTTTTACCTGCTTACCAATACGTTCAGCTATTGTCGGCACAGGTATTAAGGGTGTGTTACCTTCTAGCAATGTCACCACTGGGGTGCTTTCGCTCACAGGTAAGTATTCACGATAGGCTTCTATCAGTCCGGGCCAGGGTTGGCAGAGGGATTTAGCAACAGACAAGCTCAAAGTCACAGGATTTTTAAGTTCTTAACTAGATATGGAATATGGAAAAATTGGAGATTTTCTATAGTGTCCATTACTTTATCATGCTAAAGGTCTACGTATCTCAGGAACACAGTTCTTTATATCGTAGTCTCTTATAGCAGAACGCTCAAATCATTAGAGTATATGATAATAATTTACACAATGTTTTAAGGAAGCTTAACATGGAAATATTATATTATCTCCAATGGTGTGAGCTAAATTAGCAAATGAGTATAACTATGTCCAGTTTGTCATCCAGTGTTGCCAGTTGTGAATCCCATAGTGAACTAGTGAAAAAGCTGACTAAGGCTTATTATCAAGACGCACAGCAAGAGAAATTTATCGGTTTGCAAGCGGAGGTAGATTCCCTTTTGGAACAGTTACAGAATCTCAAAAGCCAGAAACCAGCATCATCTAATTATGAAGAATAAACCATAAAGTTTGGTTATTCCAGGCGCTGATTAATTTCTGACCAGCGCCTAACACTGTATTTATCCTTACTTCCAACCAATAAGGCAATGGATTGATCGTTATTGAGTTTAGCGATCGCTGTTAGTGCTTGTTGGTTATCCCGGTTAAAATCATTATAAATAATTTCCCCAGTTTCCGCAAAAATTATGGTTCTGGGTGTATTTATTTTTTCTAGTTGTGGAGAATTTTTGAAAGAGGCGATCGCTGAATCAGAAATTGTTAAAACTAAATCAGGATTACCATCTCTAGTTATATCAATCATCTGCACAGGCCAGTTTTTCATTTTTTCCTCAATTTCTGTCCAGGTAAATGAACTACCAGTAATATCTCCAGACTGTTGTAAAGCTCTCCAAATTTTGGGAATGACATCTTCGACAACTTCAGGGTTAGCAATTGCTAGAGCTTCCATGCTCATTGGTGATGGTTGCACCCACTCTAATGCAGTATTAGTAAAAGCTAGAGGTGGATGTGGAACATAACCCTCTTTATTTTCTCCTATGGGATCACCAGTCACCAAAAGTTTTAATTTCCCATTCTGCATTTGCACGGCTTTAATAGTAGCCGTCTTCACCTGTTGTTCACCATCAGGTAGCCAGACAGCTATTTGGATATTCACATCATTACCCAACCCCAAAGTTTTAATCCAAAACAAACTGGTTTGAATTTTGGGCAGTTGTAAATCAGTAAAGGGGTAAATTAACCAAGTTTTACCATTATGAAAAGCACTGACATCTATCTGATATAAAACCTGGTCATCTGAGACGACAATATCTGCTTTTCCATCTACAGGCAACCAGTTAGCATATTTAACAGTAGTAATTTTTTTGACTCTACCAATAATTTGGCTAGGATGAGTATTTTTAACTTCATGATTGAGTTTTACCAATAAGTCTTGCAAATAAGTAAAAGTGGCTCGGTTGATCTGAGGTTGTGATTCTAACCAAGTGTTGGCACGACTTTCTCCCCTTTGTACTGTTAACATCAAGTAAGCCCAAGCTAAAACAGCCCGCCTTTGAGGGTTAAGTCTTAAAGCTACGGTGGTACGATTCCACAAGCGGCCTCGATCAGCCTGTAACAGATTGTAAATTTCTCTGCCACTGTCAGGAGATGAAATTAAAACATCCAAACCTTTTTCCCATCTACCATCCATTAAAGCTGTTAAGACTGTTTGACTAGGGCTAGCCCAATTTTTATCTGCTTGAGTTTTAGTGATTTGAGAATGTAATTTAATTAAATCTATCTGAGCTTGTACATATTCTGATAGAGGTTTTTTGATTTCTTTCTGTATGGATATTAACCAAGCATTCGCAGGTGTCCAAAGTCCGTTTCTCGCTAAAAATAATGATTGTTGATAACCATAAATATTCATTCTCGGTTTAAGCTCTATGGGCTGTAGAAACACAGAATTTTTAACTAAATCACCTGCTTGAATTTGATAAAGTTGCAATCTTGGTTCTAAACCAACAGTCTGATCAATAACTAACTCTTCTGTTTTACTACCAGTTACTTGTTGCCATTGAGGTACTTTGTTATTGGGATTTTTCCAAAATAACATATTCTCCAAACTACGGAGTTGAGGATTATAATGGACAATTTGCCCATAGATAATAGATTGATTACCTTGTTTATGTTTACCTTGCAAATCGAACCATAATCCAGGCAGCGATTTAGGCTTATCAAAAGTCTTGATTTCTGTTAAAGGTAAATAAACTTCTTTGTTCTCATTCCCAGCGATAGAAACATTACTACCCACAGGAGCTTCTACAAAAAACTGACTTAGCCCATTAATTTCTATTTTTTGACCCTGATAATAATGTGGTTCTTTTTGAAGATTAAATTCTATTTCTTTGGATTTCTTATATACTCGCAATTCTACTAATTCTTGACAGTCAGAGCGACATTTATTTCGTTCTTTAAAAACAGGCAATAAAAATATATTAGGTAACTGATTATTTTGAGAACTATGAGATTCTAAAGCTAAAATCTCCCCAGTGGTAAGTTTTTGTTGCTTTAAACTCTTTTTAATTTCTGTCAGAGTTTTAGGTATGTCTGTCTCACTAATATTAATCTTTGCTTCAGATGGTAAAAAATTATTTAGCCAAGCCACCCGTTGTGGGTCTATGATAAAAAGAATACTAATCCAACCACAGCTTATAATTATACTGCCAATACTTAGTAAAACCATCAATGCCAAAGCTGATGATAACTTACTACGCCAAATAGAGCTTTGTGGAGATTTTTCTGATAATCTTTTTCTCGCAGCAGCACGATTCTGGCGAGTTCTGGGGATTCTTTGTTTCAGCTTACGGTATTGGTTGGCCATCTCAATTTTCAGTCAATGGAGCAATGTTCAAGGGTTGGATATTGTTGTTGTTATACCCTTCCTTGCCAGAGTTGTCTCTAAAATAGAGGTGTGAATTTTTACATTTTATCAAACTGTGGTGTATGGAGTAAGTAAGCTGTGGTGTATTTAAAATGCACCACAACAAATCAAAGTAACAGTTTTTCAGCAAACTATAAGAGTGTTTTACATCTCCTTAATCTTGCCCATGCAGGGTATTTTTGCCTTATACAAAACACTGTCTTCTGTTTCCCAGTGCTTATAGATTATCCAGCGGATTTCAAAGTAAAAATTTTCTCCAGAATATCTTCAACGACTTTATCAGGTGTAGAAGCTCCAGAAGTGACACCCACAACTATTTCACCTAAAGGTAGCCAGTCTTCTGAAATTACTAATTCTCCATTTAATTGACGGTGTTGAATAGCGTTACGAGATAAAATTCTTTCCACGCTATCAATATGGTAAGAAGGAATATTTTTATCAAAAGCGATTTGTTGTAATTGAGTAGTATTGGAAGAATTAAAGCCACCAATTACTATCATTAAATTTACTTTTTCTTCCACTAATTCTAACATAGCATCTTGGCGTTCTTGGGTAGCATCACAGATGGTGTTAAAACTTTGAAAATGCTGATTTAATTCTGCTGGGCCATATTTCTGCATCATTGTCTTCTCAAAGAGTTTACCAATTTTTTCGGTATCTCCTTTGAGCATAGTTGTTTGGTTAGCAATACCAACTTTGTCCAAGTCCTGATCTGGATCAAAACCAGAAGAACAAGCTTTAGCAAACTTGGTTAAAAATTCCTCACGGTTGCCACCATGCAGAATGTAGTTGCTCACATATTCGGCTTCTTGTAAATTCAAAACGATGAGATATTTTCCAGCAAATGAACTGGTAGCTACGGTTTCTTCATGTTTGTATTTACCATGAATGATGGAGGTGTATTCACCTTTTTTGTGCTTTTCTACAGTGTTCCAAACTTTGGAAACCCAAGGACAAGTTGTATCAACTATTTTACACCCTCTGTCGTGCAAGATTTGCATTTCTTGAACGCTGGCACCAAAGGCAGGAAGAATAACTACATCACCTTGATCAACAACAGAAAAATCTTTGATGTTATTTTCTACAGGAATAAATTTAACATCCATTTCCTGCATTCGTTGATTCACTGAGGGGTTGTGAATTATTTCATTTGTAATCCACACTCGTTCTGTGGGAAAGTGTTTACGGGTTTCGTAGGCCATAGCTACTGCACGTTCCACACCCCAGCAAAATCCAAATGCTTGCGCTAGTCGGATGGTAACGTTACCTTTTGTAAACTTGTAATTATGATCCCGTATTTGCTGAATTAAGTGACTCTGATATTCAGATTCTAACTGGGTAGCTACCTCAGCTTTATGTCCAAATCCTTTACGGTTGTAATTTTCTGAATGTTGTAGGCTACGTTTAAAAGCTTTGGTATCCATTAGATTTCGACTGCTAAATTCACTTTCTCTTATTTTCTCTTGCTAAGAGTATATTAAGGTAGAAAATCTCAAAATCTCAGCATGGCTGGTGGATAATTGATAAAAATATAACTGACTCTTGATAACTGATCTTAAATTCTGTTGGTTGTTGGATTAGGGTTTTTACTGACGTTTTCCAGATTGGTATAAATTTGTAAAGCAGTACGCCAGACTATATAACCTTGGGAATTCAGGTGTAAACCGTCTGTGCTAAATTCTGGGCGCATATGACCTTTTTTACTGCTAAATAAAGAATATAAATCGAGATATTCTGCCCCTTGTTGATTGGCTATTTTCTCTAGTTCTTTGTTTAATTTGCGAATACGACTGTTAGGTAGATTGAGGAGTTTATCTTTGCCTTCCCAAGTGGCTGTTTCTGCTCCGTGGGGTAAGATGGATTGGAGAAAAATTTTGGTTTTTGGATGCTTTCTGCGTAAATAACTAATTATTTGACGTTGGTTATCTAAAATTTCTTGATCTTTGATACCACGAATTAAGTCGTTGATACCAATCATAACTAATATTACTTTTGGATTTGTTTTGTCAAAAAAGTCTAATCTTTTTAATAGCCCTTTGGTAGTTTCTCCAGATATACCTTGATTAAGCCAGTTTCTTTCTTCTGGTAGTAAATCAGGTGGAAACCACAGTGTGAGGGAATCTCCGGCTAAGATGGTGAGGTTTTTCTGTGGATTTGCAGCTACAGCTTGAGCTTCTTGTTTCAGGATATCTTGCCATTGTTGATAATTCAGTTGATGACGAGGCCCTAATTCTGGAATAAAGGGTTTGCGTTGAGACTTAAAGTTGACTGGTTGTAGAGGACTACTATCTGTCAGGGCATTAGTTAGGGCCTGTTGCCGGAAGACAAGCAAAACTATGGCTAACATCAAGATGCCGTTTGTTACCAGTAAGAAGAATCCCCAAATAGGAAATGGTTTTGCAGAAGTGGACACAGCTAAGATTTTAGGATTTCTAAGAGACATGAGACAGGAGTCTGAAGTCTGAAGTTACAGCATAATTGATTTGAATGCAGTACATTTCTGGCAGGCAAGATGCCCATTCCACAAGGTTTTCATAATTTTGCTTTGTACCTTATTGGTCTCGAAACTGCTGTATTAATTTTGACTTCTGAGTGTTACCTGTCATTCTAAATGTTAATATGATCGCCAAACTCGGAATTATAACCTTCTTCTCCGTGTTCGCTGATGTCTAGACCCTGGTTTTTGGTTCTCTGTTTTACTCGTAGTCTAATGTTAGCACCAATAATTTGAGAATTAACTAAGTACCAATGTCAGCGATCGCTATCAATTCTATAAATAATTTGTTTATGTTACCACATACAGGAGTTTTCGGTGTTAAGAGGTGGTAGACAAAATGCCAACTCCACAAAAGAAAAGTTTCATTCTCTGAAAATAGTGTATGAATTAAAGGATAAAATTCTGCTCATTTCTAACAAAACTAGGAATTGATTGAAGGGTCTATGTCAACTTAGTATATGCTTGCTTAATTGCAAACTTCAATATTCTTTGAGCATACTATGTACTGAATAATAGTTGCTTACTGTAACTTTAATGACGCTGATAAATATTCATTTCTGGAAATTGATTTCATGTTAATATGTCCCTATTAGAAAATTAGATTTCCAATATAAATCTATATTTGGCTGTACTTTTAGGAACTAAACAATATGAAAGCAGAAATTATTTTAGAAGAAGAATATAAAGCAACTGGTACAAAGCTTTTTTTAGCTTCTATAGAACATAACCATATTCAGCATTTAATCAAACTTGCTCAGGATTTAAGTCTCATAGATTTATTAGGTTGGAATACTGTCTTTGAAATTAATGAAGTAGAAAAGTTTATAGCAGCAATTTCATCTTACGCTTTACCATATTGTCGAAAAAGTCAGCCTCTGATATTAGGAGTTTATTTGGAAACCGAGGATTTTCCAATTGGATATGTAGTATTAAAAGGCTTCAATATGGATTTATTAGCGGCTGAAGTCGGTGTAGTAATTCTTGATCCAAGATATCGTAAGAAAGGATATGGAAGACTAGTTTTAAGACGTATTGTTAGATATGCTTTTGATGAATTACAACTTAAAAAAATCGGCTCATCAATTTTGTTATCTAATAAAACTTCGATTAATATGTGTAAAAAAGTAGGATTTGTAGTTACAGAAATTTTGTATAAATCATGGCAAATGCCCAAGGGAGATTTAGTAGATATGGTTTTGATGGAGTTGACTAGATAATGAATGATTCCTGAATTCAGAATTGAAAACATTTTTTTCCTCTTGTCTTTTGCTTATGCTCATGAATAATACCTATCACCCGGAAAGTATATGACTATGGTAATAGACATTTCACAGTGTATTATTTTACTAATACAGCATTTTCTGGTATCATGAGGTACTTTATTGGCAGGCAAGATGCCCACCCCACTCAAGATGCCCACCCCACAAGAATTTTATGATTATGATTTGTACCTTATAGCAACGAAATCTGATGTAAGTACCTGAGCAAAATTAATGGGATATTTTAGTAATCAATAAAAATCCCTGTTTCCTACTCCCTACTCCCTACTCCCTAGCCTCCACAGATAACTTTTTGCTGCCAACCCCAAAACACGAATTTCTCATTACGCAATACCTTAAAAGGCTATTCCTAACATATTTTCAAATTTATGTATAGTAAGATAAATAAGTAAGTAAGTAATTAAATCAACTCTAAAATTAGACTTTTTTGAATTTATAACTTGCTAAAAACTTGTTGCTCAATAAAATCTCTTGATGATTAACGATAAACCAAATGAGTTAAATTCTGATCCGGAAATTTCCCGGTTAATAGATGAAGTTATTTCATCATCTCTGAATGATGAACAATATCGCAAAAAAATGCAGCGTCGCAAAGAAATACAAGATCAAAGGATAGCCGACGCTAAACCAGATAAAGGTTTGATTATAGTTAATACGGGGAATGGCAAGGGTAAAACCACTGCGGCTTTAGGTATGGTGATGAGATCACTTGGACACGGACATAAAGTAGCAATTGTCCAATTTATTAAAGGTGCTTGGGAACCTTCAGAAAAGGGGGTTTTGAGTCATTGGTCAGATCAATTAGAATTTCATGCAATGGGTGAAGGTTTTACCTGGGAAACTCAAGACCGTGATCGGGATCTGGATAAAGCTAATGCAGCTTGGAATAAATCCCTAGAATTTATCCGCAATCCAGATTTTCAATTGGTATTGCTGGATGAGATTAACATTGCTCTTAAACTAGGATACTTACAAGTAGAACAAGTATTGGCAGGATTAAGGCAGAAGCAAGCATATAAGCATATTATTCTAACTGGCAGAAGCGCACCACAGGCTTTAATTGAAAAGGCTGATTTAGTCACAGAGATGACTTTAGTCAAGCATCCTTTAAAAGACCAAGGCATAAAAGCCCAAGCCGGAATAGAGTATTAGTGTTTTATTGCTTAGTTATTACCACCCAAATCTTGCTGACAAGCTTGTAAAATTTTTCTGTCATTCTCACCCACCGATGCTAGTTGGTGGTAGTCCCGTAATGCAACAGAATAAGCATAGGTAGGACTGATTTCATCTGTGATTCTGGGAATTCTACTGGTTGCTGAAACTTGAGCTATGCCAGTTTCACTCGGAGAACTGGTTACAGTCATAGCTAACTCACCTGATCTAGCAATTGTACCTTGGAAACAGCTAAACTCAGAACTAGGCATATATAATGCGCCAGTTACCTTACCCTTTTGCTTCTGAAACACGATGTAGCCTTGTCCTAATTGATCAGGAACTGAAGATTGGCCATAGAGGTAAATTCCATCTTGTTTCGGAAGTGTAAACAATGGTTCTTGTATAGATGGTTTTGTGTTTGTTTGTATTTGAATACTTCTTTTCAAAGTTTCACTTAATGAATCTTTGGTCTCTATAGTATTTGTAGTATCTGAACTAAATTGGCTTTTTGTATCTCTGAAACTTCTTAATTTTGACAGTAAGGAGTTTTCGCCGCTTTGAATTCGATTTGTATAACCAGGTATATCTGCTGCTATTGCCTGAGATTTAAGGTTAATTGTTGTCATTTGACCAATTGTGCCTAAAACCAATACACTGGCAGTCGCAATTAGACTTAAAGTGGGAATTTTTAATTTACCTTGGGGTATGATTTTGGAAATATTAAGCACCCGAACACTCCTGTAACGAAAATAACTACTTTTTTGAAATTACTTAAATCATAACTAAATCTTAATATTTAAAGATTGTATGTTTATGATCCCAGATAATTCATCGCAAAACTTTGTCTTTTACGGGTATTGTGTTTGATAAACCGAGAATACTATGTTTGATAACTCACCATCTCTGTTCTGAAAATTGTTACTTCAGAGGGATGACAAATGTACTTCTGTTTTCATATCAACTGATTAACTGGCGATGATATTCTGAGTGTGACATTTTTTATGTGCATTTTTCAATAGGTTAGTAAAAGTAAATTTTTATCAAAAAAAATGTCTTTGTCCGTGGAAGATGTTATTGAAGCTAATTGTGATTTTGATCTCCGAAACTTGTGGGGATTAACTACAATAGCAGTTGTCATGATTCCGCATTGGAGTCAAGGATTTTTTGCTGTTTTTGCTTGAGGTGATCACACTGCTGCCTAATGATCCCAAAACCTTACCGGGTGACAAACGTAAAAACTAGGCAGGGTGCAGGGTGCAGGGTGCGGGGAGAAAAAAATTGTCATTGTGGTGACAGTGATTGGGTTAATTTATTTCTTGTTACTCAAATTAGGCTTTTGATGCTTTCCTGATGTTGCATTGGCATTTGATTTTTAAAGAGTTAATTTTTTCTAGTCCTAAACCCTGTTTTAACTTTAGCTTTTTTGTCACCCTGTCAGCCCCAAAACTATGATTATGCCTTGATTCTAAGTGACTACCTTCTCTGTTCACAAACTTGTGTTCTGATTTAAAACATTTTAGACAATTTGTCTATATATTAAATTTGGTAACGGTTACAATTAAATCATCCAAAATTGACTAGTCTTTATTAGAATTTAAAGAGTGTCAAGTTATGGACAAGATTAGCTAACAACACTACTAAGTTTAAGGAAATTAGGTTTTACTTGACGTAGTAATACACAGATTCTCATCGGAAGTGGCTACTCACACTTTTTATAGAATCCCCGTCAGAATACTATTCTCCCGGATGTCATAATTGTCATATTGTATATTCATCAGTAAGGTGAATACCCTCATAATAAGAGAGGAGTAACCATGAAGGTATTTGAAGGTAATACAAGAAATATTTTTGTTGCAAGTTGGGTATCTCCCCCAGAAGACACTCATCATCAGTCTCAAGATTCGTTACAAAACAATCCTCGCTCCCATTCAGGTTGGAATCTTCTGCGTCCTTTGCGTAATTGGTTAGATAATTTACAAGTATGTAATCGCCAATTTGCCCATCGGGTATGTCAACTCATTCCAGCACAATGTCCTTTTGAACGGGATGTCAAATTGTTTGGTAAAATTCTGCTTCATATTCCCCCAATGTGCAAGCTCAATCCTTTGTATGAAGAAGTAGTAGGTTTAAGATTTCGCGCCCTATGCTATTTAGCTGATGAATGTGGTGAAGACATATCACAATATTGTTAAGCAATTAAATCTTCCCTAAAATTCCTCTTGATTAATTACAATAATCAATAAATCAACAGTAATAGGCAAGATTACAATTATAGTTACCACCAGGTTTCAGATATTATCCACTTCCTCGCTATCTTGTCTATTGCTGTAAAAATGGTAAAAATAGAGTAATGGGTGAGATTGAAGTCTTTTTTTAGTTTCAGTCAAAGTTTAATAGTTTCATACTGTAGGGAGCATTTAACAATTAAGAAATACAGACATAATCTTTTTCTACTCATAATATTGAGGGGATGCTGTTAAGCGTGAAAGTATTGCCGTAGAGGTAGGTGAAAGGTGACAGTTTTAGATTGTTGGTAAGTTTCAATTTTCACCCAAAGCTCAAGGTTTTCAAGCACTGATCCTCAAATATCTATTGGGCAAGTTCTCAATTTCAAATAGTCTCAAACCCTTTCTCTACAATATTTATACATTTATTCAGGCGGCCTTATTTGTATCGTTTCCGGGTGCATCGGTATTATTTTTTGAATATCCCCTTGTTTAATATCAATATCTGTGGGAAATATATATATATCATTTCTGGGGCAACCACGGGGGGTTTGCCCCTACGTGAGGAAAACATATCATTCCCATGCTAACGGATTTGATATTATTCTTTTAATTGTTATATCTGAGTTTACTATTTTATCAGTTAATTTTTTGATAAATTATTGCACTTCTCCATTTCAATACTTTGGTTAGCATAGTTTTTAAAAACTAATCAAAGCTTTGTTTTTCTGTGTTAACATTTTTATTTTCTAATCATCCATGATGATTAAAACTTTAAGTTTTTATTCTTTGTCTATGTTGTTTGATTCAGGACTGACGCATAAGTTACGGAAGAATGAACCACGAAGGACGCAAAGGACACGAAGATAAGAGAATTTGAGAGATATTTTGCGTAATTCCTATTATTATGTTAATTTCTGAAGACTGAATATGAATTAATCATTAAAAATTATATTAGACATTCAGCTTTATGGTTCATGTTTTCTAGAAAGTTGAATTAATTCTTAAATTTTTATGATTATGGTTACTCATTTTCAAAACCATAAAAATATCTAAAAATAAATAAATTTTGAGATTTTGATATAATTTTTATCCATATTCTCTGTGACTGTAGTAGTTTGTTCAAAAAAGAAATTGTCAGAATCAGAATATCCAGGATTCAAACACATACAGAATCTCAGGTAAATTCACCAAAATGGGGTTAAGCTAGATAAAAGTAGCGATTTATTGCAAGTTATATAATAAGAAATCCTATTGCTGTTAATTTAAAACTTTCTCCATCATAGTAAATCAGAATGCTAGACCAAATATTTGATTACTTACACTTTAATTTCAGCCTGGAAGCCCCTATAGTATTACTCATTCTGGTATTTCTAGAAGCTGTACTATCCGCAGATAATGCCATCGCTCTCGCTGCGATCGCTCAAGGATTAGAAGATAAAAAATTAGAACGTCAAGCTTTAAACATTGGTTTAGTATTTGCCTATGTGTTAAGAATTACTCTATTACTAACAGCTACCTGGATACAAAAATTTTGGCAATTTGAACTTTTGGGCGCTGCTTATCTACTTTGGCTAGTTTTTCAACATTTCACGTCTCCAGAAGAGGAAGATAACCAACACCACGGACCAAAATATATTTCTTTGTGGCAAGTTATACCAGTTATTGCCTTTACAGACTTAGCTTTTTCTTTAGATAGTGTAACTACGGCGATCGCTGTTTCCCAAGAAGCGTGGTTAGTGATTACTGGTACAACCATTGGTATAGTCGCCTTGAGATTTATGGCTGGGTTATTTATTCGTTGGTTAGATGAATATGTACACTTGGCGGACGCAGGTTATATTACCGTAGCTTTTGTCGGTATACGCTTGTTGTTAAGAGTGATTAATGAAGATTTTGTCCCACCCCAATGGATCATGATTAGTGCCATCGCCATTATCTTAACTTGGGGATTTTCCAAACGGACAGAAATGCTTATAAAAACTGAAGAGCCAGAAAAAACTGAAGTCACAAAATAGGGCTTGCTGAAACAGTGATTGGTGATTGGCGACTGGTGATTGGTGACTGGGAATCTGAATTTAATCAGTAATTAAGGCTTGCTGCAAAAAGTGATCTGTGGACACTAGATAACTAAAAGTGCAAGATATTTAAGGATCAGTGCTTGAAAATCTTGCACTTTCGGTAAAAATTATTTCCTTACCAACTCTTGAAACTGTTCCCTGATCCTTCCTGTTCCCTAGTCTACACAGATAACTTTTTGCTGCATCTCCTAAATAAAAAAAAGGTCACAAGTCAAAAGTCAATCACTGATGACTAATTGACTAATGACCAATGACTAACCTAGTCTTCTATTAACCAAGGTGTGAGGGTAGGTTGCCAACTCAATAATTCTTCTTCCTTAAACCAAAGTTTGATTTCTGTTTGTGCTGTTTCAATAGCATCAGAACCGTGGATAAGATTACGACCAACAGTAATTCCGAAATCACCACGAATTGTGCCGGGTTCAGCACTTAAAGGGTTAGTTGCACCAATGATTTTTCTTGCAGATGCAACAACACCCTCTCCTTCCCAAACCATAGCTACAACAGGGCCTGAAGTGATAAATTTAATTAAACCAGGAAAGAAGCCCTTTTCTTTGTGAACATCATAGTGTTGTTCAGCTAGTTCCTTACTGACATTTATCAACTTTAAACCCACGAGGGTAAAGCCTTTATTTTCAAACCGACGTATAATTTCACCTACCAACCCGCGTTGGACTCCATCAGGCTTAATTGCTAAAAATGTACGTTCCAAATCAGTCTCCCAAAGCATAACAAATTACCTGCGTTAATTGTCAATTGTATGTACGTCTTTTGTCTAGTAGTTCCAGGAAGAAATGGGAAAATGGGACAGTGGGGTGATGGGAAGATAAGGAGAATTGATCAGCAATTACCCATTCCCAATTGGTGTTAATCTTTATTAACTACTTCTTAACCAAGTAAAAATCTTACCAGGTTTATATTTTGTGATTAAACTAATTTTGTTAAATTGGTAGTTCATGGGCGAAACATAGAGGTGAGGAATAAATGGGTGTTGAATCAACTACCAATGACATCGTGAAAATGCCTAACAATGGTCATAAATCAGAACTAAAAAACCAGAAGAAAAAAAAATTACTACTTCCTAGCACTACGTCTGGAGAATTAACCCGGACTTGGAAAATTGAAGATAGTGAAGACTTATACCGTATAGAGGGTTGGGGTAAACCATATTTTTCTATTAACGCTGCTGGTCATGTGACAGTTTCCCCAAAAGGAGATCGCGGTGGTTCTTTAGACCTGTTTGAATTGGTGAAAGCTTTAAAACTGAGGAATTTAGGACTACCATTACTAATTCGCTTTTCCGATATTTTAGAAGATCGGATTGAAAGATTAAACGCTTGTTTTGCCAAAGCGATCGCTCGTTACAACTACCCAGGTGTTTATCGTGGTGTATTCCCTGTCAAGTGTAATCAGGAAAGACACTTAATTGAGGATTTGGTACGTTTTGGTAAACCCCATCAATTTGGACTAGAAGCAGGTTCTAAACCTGAATTAATGATTGCTTTAGCCTTGTTGGATACCCCTGGCGCATTTTTAATTTGCAATGGTTACAAAGACCGAGGATACATTGAGACGGCAATGTTAGCCCAAAGACTTGGACAAACACCAATCATTGTCTTAGAACAGATTGAAGAGGTAGATTTAGTCATTGCTGCTAACCGTCAACTAGGAATTAAGCCCATCGTTGGAGTGAGAGCAAAATTAAGTACCCAAGGCATGGGAAGATGGGGAACATCTACGGGCGATCGTGCTAAATTTGGTCTTACTATCCCAGAAATTACTGAAGCAGTCAAAAAACTTGAACAAGCTGAACTCCTTGATTCTCTTCAACTTTTACATTTTCATATAGGCTCTCAAATCTCTGCAATTAATGTAATTAAAGATGCCATTCAAGAAGCCAGTCGTATCTACGTAGAGCTAGCTATGTTAGGTGCAGATATGAAATATTTGGATGTAGGAGGAGGTTTAGGAGTAGACTATGACGGATCTCAAACCAACTTCTATGCCTCCAAAAACTACAATATGCAAAACTACGCCAATGATATTGTAGCTGAATTAAAAGATACCTGTGCAGAGCATCAAATCCCCGTACCAACACTGGTTAGTGAAAGTGGTCGAGCGATCGCCTCTCATCAATCAGTCCTGATCTTTGACGTACTTAGCACCAGTGAAATCCCTCTTGATCCTCCAGAACCACCAAAAGAGGGAGAATCACCAATTATCAACTATCTTTGGGAAACCTACCAATCCATCAACCAGGAGAATTTCCAAGAGTTTTACCACGATGCGGCCCAATTCAAAGAAGAAGCCATCAGCAGATTTAACTTAGGCATTTTAAGACTAAAAGAACGGGCAAAAGCTGAACGTCTTTACTGGGCTTGCTGTAAAAAAGTTCTGGATGTCACCAGACAACAAGAATATGTCCCCGATGAACTAGAAGACCTGGAAAAAATCATGGCTTCTATTTATTACATCAACTTATCAGTATTCCAATCAGCCCCAGACTGTTGGGCGATTAATCAACTGTTCCCCATTATGCCAATCCATCGTCTTGATCAAGAACCCACAGAAAGGGGTATTTTAGCCGACCTCACCTGTGACAGTGATGGTAAGATAGACAACTTTATTGATTTGCGGGATGTAAAATCAGTATTAGAACTGCACAAATTCAGTCACCAAGAACCATACTATTTAGGAATGTTCCTTAATGGAGCGTACCAAGAAATTATGGGCAATCTGCATAACCTATTTGGAGACACAAACGCAGTTCATATTCAACTTACACCCAAAGGCTACCAAATTGAACACGTTGTTAAAGGTGACACTATGGGAGAAGTAGTGAAATATGTGCAATACGATTCTGAAGACATGGTGGAAAAAATTCGTCAGCGTTGTGAAAAAGCCTTAGAAGAAAATCAAATTACTCTAGGAGAATCTCAGTTACTGCTACAAACCTATGAGCAAAGTTTTATGAGATATACCTATCTGAATAGTTAAGATGATGGGGAGTTAGGGTGATGGGGTGATGGGGTGATGGGGTGATGGGGTGATGGGGTGATGGGGTGATGGGGAGAAAAGATTTTTACCTAGTCACCAATCACCAGTCACCAATCACTAGTCACCAGTCACCAGTCACCAGTCACCAGTCACCAGTCACTTTTTCCGCATCTCCTAATTAGGATTTGATCCTAATAACTCTTCAATGGCCTGACGTTCTAAAGGTGTATGAGATGGAGGATCTTGGCGAGCATCAGTTATTAACCAGTCTAATGCTGCTGCTTGCACATCAATAGATGCTCCTGTTTTATCCACACAATAACGTCCAAATACGAGTTTATCAACTAGACGAACTCCTGGGCCCAAACGTGACCATTCAAAGATTACACTGTTATCTACCGTTGCACCACCACAAATCCAGCAATTAGGACCAATCATGGCTGGCCCAACAATTTTTGCACCATCTTCAATGCGAGTCATACCACCAATGTAAACAGGTCCAGTGATATCAACTTTATCCCAATTTACTGCTACATTTAAACCAGTGTAAATACCAGGTGCTACCTCACGACCAGGTATTTCTACATTCTTAATCTCTCCCAATAAAACACCCCGAATAGCTCGCCAGTAATCAGGCACTTTACCAATATCTACCCACTCAAAATCCATTGGGATGGCATAGAAAGGAGCATCAATTTTTACTAACTCTGGGAATAACTCGCCACCGATATCATACTCAGTCTCAGAGGGAATATATTTAAAGACTTCTGGTTCAAAAATATAAATACCTGTGTTGATATTGGTGCTGAGAGCTTCCTCCATAGAAGGTTTTTCTTGGAATGCTTTTACCCGGTTATCTTCATCAGTAACAACCACTCCGTAACTAGAAACCTCTTCCTTGGGTACAGATTTAGTAATAATTGTAGCGATTGAACCCTTAGCTTTATGCCATTTAACTGCCTCAGTTAAATCTAAATCAATTAAGGCATCACCACACAGCACCACGAAGGTTTCATCAAAGAAAGGTGAGAAGTCTTGAATACGTCGCATCCCACCAGCAGAACCAACAGCTTTTCCTACTAACTTCCCATCATCATCTATTTTCCCTTCAAAGGAGTAACCAATCTGTACACCAAACCTTTGACCATCACGGAAATAATTTTCTATTTCCTCTGCCAAATGGCTAACATTTACCATAATTTCTGTAAAACCATGTTGGCGCAACAGTTCTAACAAAAATTCCATCACTGGCTTTTGCAGGATAGGAATCATTGGTTTAGGAATGGTATATGTAATAGGACGTACACGAGTACCTTTACCCGCTGCCAGAATCATTGCTTTCATAAGTTTAAATTTTTTTCCTCAAACATGAGCTAATTTTACTTTCTTATTCAGTATTACTGAATTACTTAATGATAGATATAAATCATCGAGAATCAGTAGTTGTGCCATTTTTTTGTGAGTATGGCATCTGTTTAAGCAAAAATCACTAATAGGTTTAGTTTACAGCTTGACAGTCTTCGACTGAATTGGTGAGTAAACGAATTTTCACCTCTTGGTAAAATTCTTCCTGATATAATTCCACCTTAGATTGAGCAGACAATAACAGCAAAGCCCAAAAAATACTCACCAGTTGGCCAGTTTCTGAATCATGGTGAGAATTTTCATGTTCTAGTGGTTTTGTCTGTTGCCACATCTGTACTAACTGTTCCAGGTTTAAACTGTTTTCTGTTAAGTTTAGCTCTTGTGCCGATAGCTGTAGTACCTGTTCTAGTTCTGAGGCTACTTCTGTTAAGTTTTCTTGGTGAGCTAGTTCTAGCGCCTCCCGCATTTTTTTCATCGTCGGTTGGCGTTTAGGGGGTTGAGGTTTGCTAATTTTCTCTACCCGCTTTAGCTGGTTAGCCATAATCTGCAATTGCTCAATTAGCTCTTGCAAGGTTACACGGCGTTTCGGCGGTGGCATGGCCGCTGGGCGACGGCGCAATTGTCGTTCTAGTTGCAAACGTGGAATGGGAAGTAATTCACCAGTTTCACTTATCCACATCGCATCTTCAGATACATTATCTATGGTACTATCTACGGAAGATAATTGTGTTAAGGTATTTGCTTTAAATAGAACTAGCATAGATGCAGAGAGAAAAGCCTGTCCAGACTGAGATAAGTCTTTTTCATAACCTCTCATGGTTGTTTCTGGCGACATTAACTCCAGATATCTATCAATTACCTCGATTACTTGCACATCCCAGGGATCTATTTCTCCTTGCTCTGCTTGTTCAATTAAATTTGTAATAGCTGCCAATAGATGATCTTGATCCATAGTGATTAGTGACTGGTGATTGGTGAATGGTGAATGGTGATTGGTGATTGGTGACTGGTGAATGGTGACTGGTTAACAGTGATAACTGACAACTGACAACTGATAACTGAAAACTGATAACTGACAACTGACAACTGATAACTGATAACTGAAAACTGATAACTGACAGCCCTAATTATTTCTGATTATGTTAATTATGTATCATTAGCAACTGTGTATTGAGATACATAGTCTGCATACTTGGTTTTTTTGATCGCATCAAAAGTGCCTTTGATCGTACCAGCTATAGGTACAGCTACGAGTGTTCCCAGTAGTCCAGCTATTTCAAATCCCATTAAAATAGATATAAAAATCCAGAGGGGATTCAATCCTGTAAAATTACCTAATAACTTGGGTGCTAAAAGATTATCTTTAATTTGCTGCATAATGATGGCAGCAGTAGCAACTGGAAACGCTAACCACAAATTTTGTAACAATACTAAAATTGTGACTAACCCTATACCTAAAGTTGCTCCCACAAAGGGTATGAGTTCCGAGATACCAATGATAATGGCAAATAATAAAGCAAATGGTACTCCCATAAACATAAAGGTGGGTGCTAAAGTCAGTACCATCAAGAAAGCTAGTAACAATTGACCCAAAAAAAAGTTTTGAAAGTTGGATTGTAGTGATTTGCTAAAAGGTATACCAATGTTGGATGGCATGAGTTGAATAAAACTAGACCACACTTGATCGCCATATAGTAACATATAAAAAGCTAGTACAATTACTAACACTATATTCAGTATTCCTGATAAAAGAGTTCCAGCAAATCCCACAGCGCTAGATGCTATCTGTTGTACTAGGTTTTCCACACCAGCACTAATTTGATCTGTAACTAAACTTAAATCTATTTGAATACCTTTTTTTTCTGATAAGGTTTGTAAAGTCTCTAAATTATTTTGACTAGAGGCTAACCAATCGGGAATTTTATTTAAAAGTTGAACTGTCTGTTCAATGACTAATGGTACAAAAATAACTGCGATCATAGTCAGCAGAGTTAGAGTAATTATTAACACGATAATTACTGATGTAGTCCGAGAAATTCTCACTTTTTCAAAAAATTGGACTGGGTAATTAAGCAAAAAAGCAAGAATAGCTGCAATACTGAGAATAGTTATAGGATTTTGGAAGTAACTAAACAAAACAGACAGTAGCCAGACATTAAGGGCAATAATCGGGCCACTCAAACCATAAATGAGTAAATTTTGTAGAGAGGTTGAACGGCGCATCTGATTACAGAGTGGTTAATGACAGGAGAGATTGAGAAATTTGGGGAAATTACCTTCAATCATACAAATTGACACTGCCTAGCGTAAACGCACCAGGATTCTACATTCTTTTTTCTTAGGACTTACGTATTTTAATGAAATATTGGGGTTTGAGATTGCTTCCTTTTGTCGCAATGACACTATTTGGAATAGGTTTTGCGTAAGTCCTGTTTCTGATCAATTTCCTTAACCTGAACTAACCTTAAGAGACTACATCTCCCACTAAAAAAGTTTTACCTATGACTGTGACTGTATCGTGATCTGATAGTTTACGCCCACGTCTGGTTTCAACAACACCATTGACTTTTACTTCTCCATTGGTAATCATTATTTTTGCTTGTCCACCAGTTGGAGCAATACCCACAAATTTTAAAAATTGATCGAGTTTAATCATTATGTTGACTTTAAAAATATCATGCAGATGTAACTGGATTTGATATAACCACGAAGGTGCGAAGAACACGAAGGAAAGAAGGAAGAAGAGACTTTTGAGATACTAGGTTCTTTATTTTTGCAAAATTTGGATGCTCCCCCGCCTTTTTTGACTCATCGTTACTTCAACAGTCTCAATCATTAAGGTGACAGCCGCTCTATTTTCCAACTTCCATCATTTAATTGAGTATAAAGTAACCTGTCATGTAAACGACTAGAACGTCCTTGCCAAAATTCTATTTCGTGGGGAATTACCCGAAATCCTCCCCAGTGAGGAGGCCTGGGAACTGATTGATTTTCATACTTGCGTTGGAGTTCTTGTAATTGTGCTTCCAAAACTTCCCTATTGGCAATTACTTCACTCTGATTAGAAGCCCAAGCACCTAAACGACTATTATGAGGTCTAACTTCAAAATATCCATCTGACTCCTGGGCAGAAATTTTTTCTACACTACCAACAATTCTGACTTGACGTTCTAATTCAGCCCACCAAAAAACTAAGGCTGCGTGGGGATTTGCAGCTATTTCTTGGCCTTTATGACTGTTATAGTTAGTGAATAAAACAAAACCCCTTTCATCAAAATTTTTTAAGAGTACCATTCTTGCAGAAGGTTTACCATCTGGTGTAGATGTAGCTAAAGTCATGGCATTGGGTTCTGGTAATTGGGCTGCTATGGCTTGGTCAAACCAGATTTTAAATTGTACAAAGGGGTTATTATCAATATCTTTTTTATCTAAGTCTTGTAAGGTATAGTCTTTACGAAGATCAGCTATGTTTTTATCCATCTATTTGATTTCCTTAAGTATGCTACGTAAATCAAGACAGCATTCAAGAATAGAGTCATCAAATCCCAAAATGTTTGAACCGTTCTGTGAATACATTGTCAATTGATTGCAAAAATCATAAATCAGGGTGTCAATAATTGCTATACCTGAAGAATTACTAAGCAAACAGATATGATATCAGACGTGGTGAATTGATTTGAGTCAGAACCAGTGGTTTGGCTTTGATGGATTGCTTTTGTAAGCCTGTCTTCTCTAACTACGGTGATTACATCAGCAATTGATAAGAAATTCTTTTGGCTCGAAAAGTTATATTTCTCCTATTTTGTTGTATTCTAGATTTCCCAAGGTATTTTTGTACAAATAAACTTTACTTAACTTTTGTGCGGATTTTTGATCAGATGATTGAAAGACTATCCTAGTCTGCTTCAAAATTAATGACAAGATCCCTTAATTGTAGTGTGAAGTTTTTACAACTTTGAATGGATAAAATATGAAACTAATTAAAAAATCTGAAAAACTCATTCTCGATAAAATCAAAAGTATGGAGTCAGAAGAGGAAAATCTTTACAACACAATTAATGATGATATAGAAGAGATAGTTGAAGATAAACCAGAAGAGGACAATAAAGAAGTAATTATCAATAATCAATTGCCAAATTATATTCCTGTTAGAGATAATCCCCTAGTTTATTCTGTAGGTAATACAGGGTGGCAAGTTTCAGAAATTTGGAAAGAAATTAGATTAGATGAATTTTGTAATGGTTAAGGTTTACTCATTGGTGTCTATTTTAATTTAAGTTATAACCCAACGGAAATGTTGTTAGTAATCAGTTGAGTCTTTGTGCAAAATAATTTCATGGTGAGAAGCAAGAACAGGGAACAGGTCAGGTTTACACTGACATCATAAAGTTTTCCAATAACTCATTGAAACGCTCAGGTGTTTCCCAATGGGGGACGTGTCCTGCACCAGCAATCACTTGAACTTGATTTTGCCACAGAGTGGGTATTGTCAACTTGTCAAAATAAAGTTCATTGACCAATTGCTCTTCTTGCCCATGAAAAATTGCCAGTGGAATTGGTAGATTAGCAACAATTTCAACCTCATCCTCATAAGCATTCTGTGTAACGCTGGCGGCTAAACCGGCTCGCGCCTTACCATCTGTCCGCAGAATATCATTTATGAAAGGGGTTTGGGGAACTGGTACACCAGGCGCAAAAAAGGATGTAGCATAAGCCTGTGCCTCTTCTACGGAGATGTCAGCTTTGAAACCTATCTTCAAAGCTTCATTTGGTAAAAATAGTTCTTCTATTGCCAGTACAGTAGCCAGTGGCGGTGTTCCAAAGATGACTAAACCTTGTGCTTGTGGTAGTTGGGACTGAGCTTCCAAAATAATATGACCACCCAGACTCGAACCGACAAAAATCGCATCTTGCACATCCAATGCTTCCGCAGTAGCAGCAACAACAGCAGCGTATCCTGGTATACTGTATGCGGACATTTCCGCAAATGGTTCAGAGTAACCGTGACCTGGTAAGTCAATAGCTATCAGACGATATTTTGCACCCAGGGGGCTATTAAATTGTTTCTGATATGATAGCCCAGAAGAGGAATTGCCATGAATCAGAATTATAGGTTTACCTGTGCCATAACTTTCATAATAAGCAATTTTCTGTAGCGGAAGTTGTAGCATTTTGGGCTGCATTACAACTTATCTCCTTTGAAGGTTAGGGATTGATGAGGACATAATTCTCATATCAAACCAAGACTTTTTTGAGAACTTGATATGGTTTAAGAATTATATCATTGGAGCTTGTCCTAAGTTGACAATTTACTAGACAAACCTGTACAAATATATACAAAAATCCAAGTATCTGTGTTCTCTGTGCCTGGAGTGGTTCGATTATTCCATAGCTTGTGCGTAACTCCTATATTTATGAAACAAATGAAGTTATTTCTACATATACAGCAAATTCGAGGTTAATGAGGTACAGTCTCAAAAATTCAACTTTTGTGGGATGGGCATCTTGTGTGGGGTGGGCATCTTGCCTGCCAACAGTGTACCTCACCAAGATGAAATCTGCTGTAATTTGTATTTGATAGTAATAGGACTTACGCATTTTTACGAAATCTTGGGGTTTGAGATTGCTTCCTTACGTCGCAATGACAGTTTTTGGAATAGGTTTTGCGTAAGTCCTGAGTAAGCTGTTTGTAAATTAATTTAGATTAAGAATGCAAGCAATATGCTTGCACTACTCTATTATTCCACCGTTACCGACTTAGCTAAATTCCTGGGCTGATCTACATCTAAACCTTTCCTAGCCGCAATATGATAAGCTAACAATTGCACAGGAATAACTGAGAGAATTGGTGACAAAATCTCTTCCACTTCCGGTACAGGAATTAAATCATTAAATATTTCCGCCGCTTCTTCATCATTTACAGAAGTTACACCTATTAATCTAGAATCTCTTGCTTTTGCTTCCTGGGCATTAGAAATTACCTTTTCATATACAATCCCAGGCATGGCGATCGCAACTACAGGAACTTTATTATCTAATAATGCAATTGGGCCATGTTTCATCTCTCCTGCGGGATAACCTTCGGCATGAATATAACTAATTTCTTTTAATTTTAAAGCCCCTTCTAAAGCAATCGGAAAATTAATTCCTCTGCCTACAAAAATAAAATCTTTTGTTTCTGTAAACTCATGAACTAACTGTTCAATATATTTTTCTTGTGTCTCTAAAATTGATTCAATTTCTGCGGGTAATTGTTTTAAACCTGCAATAATTTGGTTTAATCTCTCCAGCGAAATTGTTTGCCGACGATAGGCTAAATCTATAGCCAAGCCATAAAATGCCATCAATTGCGCAATAAAGGTTTTAGTAGCAGCAACACCAATTTCAATTCCCCCATGAGTGTTAATAATATCACCTACCATCTGTCCTAATGTGCTTTCTGGGCGGTTGGTAATACCTAAAAGCCGTGGTTGATATTTAGGTTCCTTACCTTGCCTGCGGTTCTTTTCCATACTTAAAGCTGCCAGTGTATCCGCAGTTTCACCTGATTGAGTGACTCCAACTGTTAAAGTATTAGCCATTAAAGGAACTGGTGCATAACGAAATTCAGAAGCATATTCTACATGAGTGGGTATTTCTGCTATTTGTTCTAATAAATACTTACCAACTAAAGCTGCGTGCCAACTTGTACCACAAGCCACAATTTGAATTTGTTCTAAATCTGCGTAAAAATCCTCTGGTAGACCTAAAGTTACGGGTATTTCTGAACCACTAGGAAAATAAGCTTCTAAACAAGACCTAACTACACCCGGTTGCTCATAGATTTCTTTGAGCATAAAATGTTTGAATCCCTGTTTTTCTACCATGATGGGATTCCAATTTAAAGTCTGGGGCTGTTTCTTCAAGCGATGACCAGCAAAGTTGTAAACTTCTACTCCTAAAGGCGTTAAACGGGCAATTTCACCATTCTCCAGTGGTAAAACAGCACGGGTATAAGGAACAATGGCGGGAGTGTCAGAAGCACAGAAAAATTCACCTTGGCCAAAACCAATCACTAAAGGAGCTTGTTGACGAACTACAATTAACTCATCAGGATCATCCGCAGAAATAATAGCAATTGCATAAGCACCTTCTAATTTACTTACAGCCTGACGGACTGCATCTAATAATAAAGAAGTAGAAAAAGTCTTTTCAGAATTAGAAGTATGTTTTAAACACTCTGCAACTAAATGTGGTATGACTTCTGTATCAGTCTCAGAACGAAATTTATGTCCTAAAGCTTTTAACTGCTCCCGTAGTTCACGGTAATTTTCAATAATTCCATTCTGTACAACTGCTATCCGCAAAGCTGTATCCATATGGGGATGAGCATTATGTTCTTCTGGTTTACCATGAGTAGCCCAGCGAGTGTGGCCAATACCAATTTGAGCAGGGTTTTCAATTTGTTCTAACTTGGAACGCAGATTTAGTAACTTACCCTTAGCTCGCACACAACTAATATCACCTTCCCAAATCGTCGCAATACCAGCCGAATCATAACCCCTGTACTCCAGCTTTTCCAGTCCAGACAATAATATTTCCGTTGCCGATTGAGTTCCTATATATCCAACAATTCCACACATTTCTTATACTACTCCAATTATCAGTAAATATTTATCAGCTTAAAGGGGTAATTATATCAAATTAGAAAGATTGGTAATTGGTGACTGTGATTGGTGACTGGTGATTGGTGACTGGTGACTGGTGACTGGTGATTGGGAATAGCTAGAGAAATTTTACCCCCTCACCCCCTCACCCCATCACTCCAACTCATCCCCTCACCCACTCCCCCACTCCCCCACTCATCCCCTCTCCCAAATTCTAATAACGGAAAAGTGCTGAACTCTGAACAAAGAAACAAGAATCATGTTAGTTGGTAGACTTCTTGGTTCTTATAGCTCAGACTTCAGCACTATTTTACTGAGTATTTTAGTATCTCAGTTTTTTTAGTAAGCTAGACCCATACTACGAGTGGTTTCAGCACCCAAGTAAACGCGGATGCTCAAAAAGTCGGTGGGGCAAGCTGTTTCACAACGTTTGCAGCCTACGCAGTCTTCAGTACGAGGAGATGAAGCAACTTGAGCAGCTTTACAGCCATCCCAAGGCACCATTTCTAGAACGTCTGTGGGACAAGCGCGAACACATTGGGTGCAACCGATGCAGGTATCGTAGATTTTTACGGAATGAGACATTAGAAAAACTGCTCCTTTCGGGTATTCTTCTCTCGGAAAGAATCATAATCAAGGCATAGTTTACCGCAGTGCTTGATGGGCTGTAAGTAAAAGGCTACATAACTTTAAACAATTTAATAGGCACTTTAGATTATTAAACGCTGCAAGTTGTCCTTATTTGCCCATAAATCAGCAAATTTGCCCTCTGGCGTGAATGAAATTGACTCTCACAAATGAACACGAAACTGTAAACATCTGTAAAGCCCAAATCAGTTCCCCATAGCTAAAACTATAGTACCTATTCACTTAGGACTATGCAATTGCAGATGTTGTATTTTCCAAAAAGGACGATTAACAATCACACTTTTTGTGACTATGACGCTTTTGAACTTGTTTTAACATTTTACAAAAATAATAAAACATAATCTATAGATCCTAAAACACTGGTATAACTGATGTAAGGTGCATAACCTCGTGTTCAGGCAGGGTGCAGGGTGCAAGGGTAAAGAATGTTATAGCCTTGTTTACTTTTTGTTACATAATCAGGACTTACGCAAAACCTATTCCAAATACTGCCATTGTGACGTAAGGAAGCAATCTCAAAACCCAATATTTCCTTAAAATTCGTAAGTCCTAATAATTATAAATTTCCCCGCTGACCTACTTAATTCTTCCTTAGCAGCAGGATCTTTCAGTTCTTTTTCATATTCCTCCTGTGCATTAACTCCCTTTTTGTAAACCTGGAATAGAGTCACAAAAAAAGATTGAAATTTAAAATCTATGTTTGAGCAACTCTGATACGAATTGATGCCATTAATAGTGATTTTTTTAGATACAATTTTCCTAAAGAAAAATTTTATTTTTGTATTTCTTCTAACCTGAATTGGACATAGATAAGCAACTTTTTCTTTTTAGATTTTTTAATTTTTCTGTCAGTAGTTATGAGTTTAAATTTCTTCAAAATCTAAACACAATCTCTACTTCACAAAATAATTTTTCTACTTCTATGATTCATTTTTATTGATTCAACAACTCATCAATGTTCAATTCTTGACTATAAACTTGAGTATAATTAGTAATTTTATTTAGCCTTTATTCAAAAAAATTGACAATTCACTTTGTCTATTTCCAAATAATTATCAATAAATATTAAATTATTGATAATTAACAACAACTTTTTTAAATCCTGACACTATTGTCAATATTTTAAGAAATTTGTTGAATTAATTATTTTTATTGAAAATTACAACTTAACCGTCTTAGCTGAAAGTTGCTTATTGCGATACCATTTTTAAGGACGTAAATCACATGACATCAACTGATTATGCAGTCAGACTCTTTAGCTACTGAGGTAATTTTAACAAATCCACGTGAATCTCTTGGTATATTAAAACTTGATTGGACACCGCAACCTGGTAATTATCTGGATGTTGAGGGTACAACCTATGCAGTCTTAGAGCGTCGTCATAGGTATCGTTTCAAAGCAGGACGCTACCACTTATATAAAATCTCTCTTTTTGTACAAAAAGCTCAAAGACCTTTAGAAAAAAGTTTAGTAGCTGGACGTTGGGTAGTAGGTGATGCTAGTTGTGATTATAATGCTCATTCAGAAATAATCCGCTGTGCTGTTAACCCTGATGGCCCTTGTGAGTCTTGTCGTTTTTATGAAAATTCCGCCAAGGAAGTATAGAAAATCAGGTATTGCTGAATTAGGGTATGAAATTGAAAATGTATCACAAATCAAACTCTTGCTCTTTGCGACTGGAGCGACTCTGAGTAAAAAAAATCATCACCTTCATCAGCAATACCAAAAATTAATCACCCATTAACTCTCCCACTGTTAAACGAGTACCATTTACAAAATCCCATCCTGACTGAAGTTTTTTCCCAGTGGGTTGTACTTCTCTTAACCACAATAAACCCGTTCCTGTTTTGACTATTGCACCAAGCCCTTTAGTAATATTAACAACTTCTCCTATCTGCCCAGATACGGTTGACAATTCTGTAACTCTATTGAGTTTATCCTGTATTTCTCTGGGTAGCTCTTGAATATAATCAGGATCTAAGGGTACGGTGGCAGTAACTTTGAGAGGTTGTTGACGGAATGTAGTTATACAGTTGGGATAAAAACCTCTGATTTGATTATGTATTTCTACGGCACTCTTTGACCAATCTATATTGTAATCTTCTTTTTGAATTAAGGAAGCATAGGTTGCTAAAGAGTCATCTTGGGGGATAGGTTGAATTTCCTGTTTTTCCAGTTTGGGTAAAGTTTCTAACAATAAATCTGCACCAATAACAGATAATTTGTCCGCTAGTTCTTGAGCATTGTTAAGTAAGTTAATTGGTATTGCTGCCTTTAGGAGCATATCACCAGTATCCATTCCCACATCCATCAACATAGTTGTAATACCAGTTTCTCTATCACCTTTATATATAGACCATTGAATTGGTGCAGCACCTCTATACTCTGGTAGAGTTGAACCATGTACATTAACACAGCCTAGCTTGGGCATATCCAATATTTTTTTTGACAATATTTGCCCATAAGCAACTACTACAAATACGTCTGCGTCTAATTGTTGTAGTTTATTTAATGTATCTGTGTCTTTTTTGATCCTGTTTGGTTGCCAAATTGGTAAATTATGGGTGATGGCTAATTTTTTTACAGGAGAAGGTATTAATTGATTTCCTCTTCCTCGGCGTTTATCCGGTTGTGTGATAACTGCTAAAACTTGGTAATTTGACTCGTTTAATAACTTTTCTAGAGTAGGAACGGCAAACTGGGGAGTACCAAAAAATACAACTTTCATTATTGACAATTGACTAGTGATCGGTTAATTAAGTAAATAGTAAATGGGTCAGGATTTGCTGACAACTTAGAGTGGACAAGCCATTGAATTGCAAGAACAGGGAAAAAGCTAGATCATTTTTTTCTGGAGAATATTAAATTTTTGCTATTTGATGGTAAAGTGTTTGTTAGTGGTGCAAAAAAAAGTTCCTTAACTAAATACAATACTTGAGCAAGTAAACCACATTACATTCAAATAATGTTATGGGTTGAAAGCTAGTATACATAGCTCATAGCCTGATCAAAAGGCATACCAAAATATAACCACCTAACTATTGAAAATTTAGCCAAATTCAGTTTTCTGGCACTTGTATACCGCAGTCATCTTAAAGGTAATTTTTATATGTTGCGTTGGATTAGTGCAGCCTGAACTTGGGAAAATAGGGTGATATCATATTCAAGCAATTCGGCAGTGTCCGTATGCTTTTGTAATCTCTAGTTGTGAGTAGAGAGGTATATTAACATACTCTCCATCCTGAAAGAATGGGGATTCTAAATTTAAACAACAGTTACGGTTTACATCGTCTGACACTATCTAGCCCAACAGACAATGCTCTGCCTGTTCGCACTAGTCTAACAGAAAGCCGTCATAGAACGACGGGGCTTTATACCCAGTTTTTTGGGAATATTTTTACAGTTGGTTTTAACTGATGAAGTTGCTAACTGTACATGACTTCTACTTAACAAACTGCAAGACTGAATCTTAAAAGTTTGGGATATACTCTGGTTAAATTTAAGAAAAAACTGGTTGGTGTTTAATTACAGGATCAACCTTTCTCAAGGAATAAATCAATTTTTAGGACAACGGACAAACAGGGTAATTCCCTACATTGAATGTACTGTTCAAGTCAATTATCTATAGGTTCACCTAAACACAAAAGGTGTTTCTGTTAAAGCTAACTTAACAGGATATTAGAATATGTAGAGCTTTCCAGTGTCATGAGGTACATTATTGGCGGGTAAGATGTCTATCCCACACAAGATACTCAACCCAAAAAAGTTCCATGATTATGATTTGTACCTCATAGCAACGAAATCTGCTGTAGGTGACAAATCTAATTGTGAATATTTTTACTGCTTTAGTATTAACAGGATTTAATAATGTATTTACCAAAATCTGATAGTCAGAAAAACAGTAGCACCTATTAATTCGCTGCTGTAAATACGTATCAAAAATTAAATTAACTTCAAGACTGCATGAGTATCAACAATTCATGCCAAAACTTTTGTAAAGTGATGCAAATTTTAGTGAGATTGTATAGTCATAACTTCTAGTTTGTTGTTATACCTATAATTGTAACTTCTTCTCCTTTGTGAATCTCCCTTCTGCATCAAAAATGCACCTCATATAGCAACTGCCCCATAGAGAGTCCGCCCATGCTAAAATCCCTTTTGCTGTCAGGATGGTTTCGAGTAAAGCCATTTTTTAAGTACGTTATCGTTGTTATGCTAGTTGCTCCCTTGGTAGGGGTGTCAATCCATTCTAGTGTAGCCAAACAATCAGAATTAATCAGAGAAGAAAACGTTAGTTTAGGATTTAGCACAACTGATTCTAAATTACCAGTAGAAGCTATAGTTGAGGAACAGAAACAGGATTTACAGTTAAACAAAATTATTTCTCCTCCAGTCAAAGTTGAAACTGTTGTACCTGTCATAGAAATAACAACCCCAGCTACTAGGGACAAGCAGGAATTGTTGGATGATAGCATTAGTAAAATATCTTCAGGGGTAGTAGAGAAAGATCCGCACATCACTAAAGAAATTAAAGAAGTTAAAGAAGTTAAAGAAGTTAAAGAAGTTAAAGAAGTTATTGTGGAAAAAAACCACTTGACAATGGTGGGTGATGAAACAGTAGCGAAAATTCCGGTCAAAGAACAAACTGTGGATTTAATCCAAAAACTCAGAACAGCTAAAAATGAAAACTTAAAGAACAAAGCAAAGAGTTTGGAGACACAAAGTTCAACCCCTGAAGTCTTAACCACAGCAGCAAATAATTCCAAAATCAGACCCTTAGAACTAGGGGAATTTGTAGAAATACTAGTAGAAGAACCACAACAGCAAGCAGATACAGTACCAGAAGATCCGATGGGTAGCCCTCATCCCATACCTTGGCAATGGATTATATCCACTCAAGAAGCAATAGGTGGCAAAGGTAATTCTGGAGTGCGCTATCACCGCAGTATACCTGTGGTTTCTCCTGATGGAAGATATGCAGTTTATAGTAGAGTGCAACTGGAAGTAAAACCAGAAATGCACAATAGCCGAGTTTCTAGTTTGTTGTTTTTAGAAGATCGGCAAACAAAGAGATTGCAAGTCATGTCTAGAACTGGTGAGATTCGAGATCCACTTTTAAAACCTCAAGTTGTCTCTCAGGAAACAGATAAACCAGGTAAAATAGGTATTTTAGTTCCTGTCAGCTGGTCTCAAAAGGGCGATCGCTTCCTAGCTCGTAAGTTTATGAGTATTTTTAACACTGCGGATGTAACGGATCATGCCATAGTTTGGGATCGGCAAAATCAAAAGGCAATTACTGTCGCACCAGTACCGCAAGAAGAAGAACATGAAAAAGTCTCTATATTGTTAGGTTGGAGTAAGAAACAACCTGATCATGTATTGTTCCGTGCCGGTGAATTAGGGACAGAAGACTGGCCTTTGATACAAGTTGCTAGTGATGGTACAGGTGTGAATATTACTGCTGAAGATGATCAACCTGTTACCTTTGGAGAAGTCAAAGACTCCATTTGGTCAGAACCTGAAGTTGCTTCTAGATAGGGTGATTGGTGAACAGTAAACAGTGAACAGTAAACAGTAAACAGTGAATAGCGACAATTGACGACTGATAACTGATAACTGATAACTGTCACCTATCCCTATTTAGTAAGTTCTGCTGACTTATTGGACAGCTTTGCGGATAATTCCCAAAACCAATAATGAACCAAAAGTGGGAATGGTAGAACCTCCAGGGATGTTGAAAGGAACAGGAGTTGCACTAACATCACCATTTATTGTCACCATATCAAAACGCCATGTTCCCACAGTTCTATAAGTTGAACCACTGTTAGTAGCTGTGTAACTAGTGTTGTTATTAGGATCAAAAGCAGAAACTAAGCGAAAAGAAAAATTAGGATTATTATTTATATTGGTAATACTTGATAAATCTATACTGTTAGAGTTATTGAAGGAAGAATTCCCTCCAGCTTGTAAAGGTGAACCTGAATCCACAAAATTGATTCCATCAACAGAATATTGAAATTGGGTATATGCACTTGCAGTGGCAGAATTACGCTGATCCCAGTTAATAATGATGTTTTCAAAACCTACTGTACTGGTACTAAACTGGACTCCAGCGGTTTTGTTGTTAGTTCCTTGGGTTGGATAATTGTTAGTATTCCAAGCAAAATTAACACTATTCGGATCAGTAGATCCAGCACCTGAATTAAATCCTCTGGTTGCTGTTCCTCCTACATGGGAAGCTGTTCCTACACCAATATTAGGAGTTAGATTGCTATTATTAAAATCCCACTGTGTAAAAACTAACCCTTTTGCAGGTATAGAAATTAATATTGCATGACCCACTACAGCTGTGGTGATCAAGGTTTGATATATTTTCATTCAAGTTACCTAAAGCATAAAAACAGTATAATTATTAATACTTAAACCTTAATTGAACCCTTATGGCTTGTCAAGTCTAAAAATTTACAGCTATACAGTATTTGTTATGCTAAATTACCAGTTTAAAGAAGGGAACAGGGAATAGGGAACAGGGTAAAAAATTGTTATTAACGAGTTTGAGACTATTTTGACTTTCAATAAATGCAAGATTTTAGAGGTTGAGTGCGTGAAAACCTTGCACTTTTTCGACTTTGAGAGATTGAAAAGTAGTTTTTTAGTTCTCTCCCTGTACCCTGCACCCTGCTGAGTTTTTACCTTCCTTTTCAGAAGGTAAGTCTAATTATCCTGTCTGACACCATTAACAACTGGTTTGACATTTCTATCAGAGAAAGGATCAGTACCACCAGTCCAATTAAAATCACTAATTCTAATACTAAAACCGCCCAATTCTAAAACAGGATTATAACGTAGGGTAATTCCATAGGTTCGACGGCTATATTCTAGAGTATAATCAGTGCTACTTTCTTGACCTGTATCAAGGTTAATTGAAGTTTGAAAACCTAAACGGAATGGCCCATAAACCTGCTGAGAAATTCCTGCACTTAAAACTCTATTATCAACGGAACGATCAAACAAGAATGGTGATAAACCACTATTAAAACCTTGGGAATAACTAATATTAAAAGCTGTATAATCTAAAAATGGACGGGAAAAATTACCTACCTGTCCCACTAAACCCACAGTTCCAATTAAGGTACTTTGATCATCACCGCTGGTGTAATAGCTTGTTGTACCAGTGATTCCAGTAACAGCTTGTAAGTAAGGAACAACAGGGTTAGGAGTATACTTCAAACCCTCTGTAGCTGTAGGTTTTAAAGGTTTTCCTTGCCATAATAAAAAACCTTTACTTAAGGAAGCACTAGCTTGTAAACGACCTAAAGAAACACGATCATTATTTCGATTCACTTCCAATAAATCTTGACGATCAGTATTAGCATTGATGTATTGAGCGCCAGCTTGATAACTTAGATTGACACCACTTTTTCCGAGAGGAATGATGGGGGAAGTAACAATACCACCGAAACTACTTTGTACAGTTTGAAAACCAAGAGTACCATTGTAAAGGCGATCGCGGTAGCTATATTCTAAATTTAAAGTATGGGGATTAACATCACCTAAAGTCTGACGTAATCTTACACTTCCTCTTAAATTATCTTCTACTTGACTTAAATCTAAACTAGTTAGTTCTCCCCTACCTTCTACCTTGGTTTTTGGGCCTAAAACACTATTTAATTTAGTTGTTACACCAAACAAATCTGCAACATTACTACTATCTTCAAAAGCCTTTTGTACAAAAAATTGTGGTGTAATTGTCCAGCGAGTTTGGTCATTACTAAATGCGATCACATGACGTTCTACATATAAACCGCCTCGGTCATCATTATCATATCCAGGAGAAACAATAAAAGGATTAATATCCCTTTCCCGACGGTCAATTTTTTGATTATTAATAGGAATTGGTAAACTAAAATTTTGATCAAAAACTAATCTTTGATTTTGTGTAATAATTCTATCTACTAAAGGTGCTTCCTTCGTTAAAGTTACTTTGGCGGCTCTTAATTCTAACTCTGGCGGTGAAAAAGGATCATTAGTGATTCTGACATCCTCAGCTTGCCAACCACGGGGGTAAAAATCTATCTTTTGGGCTTCAAATCGCATCCGCTTGACGACACCACCAGATTCAGCTACAGGCAAATTACTGGCATCTGGTTGACCACCAAGGTTAACATTAATACCGCCTGGACTACTCACACCTGTAGTGGGTTGATTAGCACGAATGCGATCGCTCGGTAGACTACTGGGTACACCACCTGCGGTTAAATCTGCACGGGGAGTAGGATCAAAGGCAAAATCTCTTTCTGTTGTGGGAATATAAATTTCCCCGCTACCATTTTGCAAATCGCCGCTGTCTTGGACAAAGTTATAGGTAAAACGGTCTCCTCTAAATACCTGATTACCCCTAGTTAATGCTACGTTGCCTTCACCTACAGCAATAAGATTGTCTAAATTGACCTGTAAACGATCTGCATCAACTACAGCACCGTCAAATCTTACTACTACATTTCCTTCGGCGACTACAACTCGTCTTTGCTCATCATATTCTTGGCGATCAGCAATAACTTCTACTACCCTTCTCCTCACTTCTAGATTCTCTGACTGAGATTGCTGAGGGGGGGGAATTTCTATTCTTGTGGGAGTAGGTTGATTACTCGGATTACGAGGCTTAAACTCAATAATATTTTGTACTAGTTGTGCTGGTGAACCAGTGGGGATATTGTCTACAGTTTGTAAAGAACCAGACAAATTCACCTGATTGTCAAACTTCTCAACACTTACAGCTTGAGTTACAGAGTTCGGCTGTGGGATGACAACTGGACGTTTAATGGCGACAGGAGATGAAGATAAAAATGCTGCTTGACTGTTCACAATCCCACTATGAGGTGGAAATGTAACAATAGGAGTTTTGTCATTTTCTGTTTGTTCCTGTTGCTGATCACCAACATTTAGAGAATTTCCCAGAATTTCGGCACTCTGATCAACTGACAAAGGAGAAAATTCTGCTGGTAACTTTTCTGGTTCGGGAGAAGAAGATAAAGGTTTAGTAACTACAGAATTATCAGTATGGTTCTGAGTTATAGTGACTACACCCTCAACAATTTTATGATTGTCATTTTCTGGAACGAACTGTTCCCCTGTCACTTTCTTATCCTTGATGCCAGCAACGGTAACAGGATGACTTGGTCGTGTATGTTGAATAACAGGAGGTGAATCAGGTGGCAAAACTGGGTGAAGCATATTGGATGAAAAATCAAGCTAACAAAGAGCCAGATATTAAGCCGGAAGGATTTATTTGCACTTGCCTTCCGACTTCACCTTCTGATGACTTGCAGCAGCAGACAAAGAAGAGGACTCTAGATTAAGTATTCTAACTTTTTACCAGTTGTCAGGCGTTTAGTGTCTTCCACCTTCCAGCATTTGCAATTGGTGGAACTCCTATTCTAAGTCTTTGCGACCAGGGTTACGAGCAGGGTCATTAGACAATAAGCCGAATACGAAAATACCGACAAAAAACGCTACAACAATATAAACAGCGATTTTTAAAGTCACCATAGTAATATCTCCCAGGGGTAAAACAAAGAATTTATCAACAATCTGCTACGCAGAAAAGATAGTTCCTCTATCTTACCGACATCTGGCTCTTTTTTGATAACCAAACTCAAGAGTCACACATAAGTAGGCGTTAAAAATTGTCGTTGAGATCAGGTAGGGTGCAGGGCGCAGGGTGCAGGGGGAAAGAAGGTTATAGGCTTGTTTACTTTTTGTTACATAGTTATAAATTTCCCCGCTGACCTACTTAAACATCTTGAATATAACTATTTTGCTTGACGTTCACTAGTGCTTAGGGTTTCCTGTTACTGACTGATTTTCATTAATTCTTGATTATTTCTGCTTTTAACTACTTTTGCTGGTATACCTACTGCTATGGAATATGGAGGTATATTTTTGTTGACTACTGCTCCCGCGCCAATCACACTCCCTGTACCAATTGTTACACCATCTAAAACAGTGACCCCATGTCCTAACCAGCAGTCATCTTCAATCACAATTCCTTTACAAGTTGTACCTTGGTCTTTTATTGGTCGAGAAAGATCAGCAAAATTATGATTGTTGGCATAAATACCTGAGTGCGACGCTATCATACAATGCTTGCCAATTCTGATGTCTCCAGGGCCAGCAATACAAACATTTGGTGCAATGAAGGTATCTTCACCAATGTGTATGTAAGTGTTCTCCAAACAACCAATATCAACGCTACGTTCTAAGGCTACTTGATTTCCTAAATAAATTCTATTATTTGGATGTCCTTTTGCATCTAGACGCACATTTTTGAAAATATGTGTTCCATTTCCTAGTTCAATTGCTGAGGTATTGAGAAATTCTACACCATGTTGAATATAGACATTTTTACCCATTTTTGCGAATAAACTACGATACAGTAGCCTTCTCAGTTGAGGTCCTAGAGCAAGTTTGGGTAAGTCTCCCAATATTGTAGTTACTAAAAGTTCTTGCAGTCTTTGTAATTTGTGAGGATATTTTGCTTGAATCATGATGAGGATAATATAAGGGACAAATATTTTCAATTATTAATTAAGGACAATTAAGGAAGTCATTGTATTTTTTTTGCTGTTTTGATTTCTGATTAATTTCCACCCTTTGTTGTTGGTTTAGACTTTCATTCATCAATATATTTTTTATAGTTAATCATGGAAAAAGATTAATCTATAAGACTTACGCAGAAGTCACGGAATATTGAACCACTCCAGGCACAGAGAACACATAAGAACGAGGGTTTGAGGGATGTTTTGCGTAAGTCCTGATCTATAATGATTAGAATTTACACACAAGTAACAAAACAACAAACCAATCAGGCACTTTTGCATAGCGTTTAGAAGAGATAAAAAATGAAGAAAAAATAGTTTGATAGATACTTTGATATTTTGCGTAATTTCTGATCATGTTGAAATTATTTGTCTAGTATCAGACTTAAAAGACACCTTGATATTATCAACTCAAAAATGTTTGGTGATCATAAATTGATTTTGATTGTCTTGTTTTAGAGATGCAACTACAGTTGTCCAGATTTCCAATACTTTAAATTATAATTTTTTTTGTGTTTGTTACAACTGCTATAAATAGATATTATAAAAACACATTTATCTTTATTAATCTGTTAAAATCATTTCCTCAGTATCCAATGTGCAAAGTCAAGCTAAAAGAGTTTCGGAAAGCTGACTATACATAAAAAATAAGCCATAATTTTGAATATGATTACAAAATCTTGCCTCTTTACCCTGTTCCCTATTATGGACAAACTTTTAAGGATCACAGGACTTACGCAAAACCTACTGCAAATACTGTCATTGCGACATAAGGAATTAATCTCCAACCCTAACCTAACTTTTCGTTAAAATACGTAAGTTCTGGATCAAAGATTAATCCTTGCTTAGATACTTTCTCAGTTCCAAGGTTTGTATCAGTGAATTTATAAAAAATTTATGATATTGACGAGATTCAGGCAAAATTAATATGGAATATTTTATTATTCATGTATAGGAATTATTGACACATAGATTAGTAACTTCTACTACCTATTCAAACTTTATTAATAGGATCAATCATAATGTTAACTATATACGTAAATATTTCATTTGATGTATATTGTGATGATCGAAATGTAAAGTGGTGATCAGTGATCAGTTATCAGTTATCAGTACCTCTAGCTGAAGCAAGAGGCTTAAAATTAGGAATATTCTCTTTTTTGATACCCTTAAAAGAGTCGGCTTTGAAACACAATTTTTCGGTATAAATCTTAAAAAATTATTAAATTTATCAAGTTATTATGACAGAAAAAATTATTTTTTATTGATCCCGCAAATCATAAATCTGAAGAATTTATATAAAAACTGTTTATATGTTAAATGCACATCTCAATCAAATAATCAAAAACTAGATCCTTTCAGTGATCAGTACCTCTAGCTGAAGCAAGAAGATTGAAATTAGGAATATTCTCTTTTTTTATACCCTTAGAAGAGTCCGCCTTAGACTACAACTTTTCGGTATAAATCTTAAAATATAATTAAATTTATCAAGGGATTGTGGCAGAAAAAATTAGATTTTGTTGATCCCGCAAATCATAAATCTGAAGAATTTATATCAAAGCTGTTCATATCGGTATTGAGTGGAGAAAATGTGAAAGCAATTCCGATAGAATTGATGAGAAATATTTCTCACATCCTTGAATCTATGGCTTTAGTACCCTAAGTCCCTTTATTCTGTCACTTCTTGTATCAGTCCTACCTGAATAAAATTCTGACAGTATGATCAAGTTACATGATTGAACAGATAAAACCACAGAGTGTAAACATTTTTTGGTGTAAAGTCTAGCAAAACTGGAAAATTGTTTTCAATGCTTAACAAAGTCATCAAAACTTCACAAACATAGCATCAAGAATTGGCAACATTGATTAAAAACAGTAAAAAATAACAATACATATCGGAATTTTCAACATACATATCTGAAATAGCAAATTTCTCTCAAAACTATGCAGCCAATTCGTACATTTAACGTTTCTCCATCATTACCACAACGCTTAGAGCCATTGCGAAAACTAGCGTACAATCTCCATTTTGATTGGAATGTTGAAAGCAAAGGTTTATTTCGCCGTTTAGACCCAGATTTGTGGGAATCTAGCCACCATAACCCAGTCCTAATGTTGGGTACAATTAGCCAAAACCGCTTGTTGGAAGTCGTTGAAGATGAGGGCTTCCTGGCACAAATGGATCGTGCAGCTAGACAGTTAGAGGATTATTTACAAGAGCGGACTTGGTACAACAAACAGCGTGGTGATACACACAAAGAATGCTACGCCTACTTTTCCGCTGAGTTTGGGTTAGTAGACTGTTTACCAGTCTATTCTGGTGGTTTAGGAGTCTTAGCTGGGGATCACCTGAAATCTGCTAGTGATTTGGGATTACCTTTAGTGGGTGTGGGTTTACTCTACCAACAAGGTTATTTTGCCCAATACCTCAATGCTGATGGTTGGCAACAAGAGCGTTACCCCATCAACGATTTTTACAATATGCCTTTGCATTTAGAAAAAAATGCCGATGGTTCAGAATTACGAATTGAGGTAGATTATCCAGGACGTAAGGTATATGCAAGGGTATGGCGTGTACAGGTGGGAACAGTTCCTCTGTATATGTTGGATACCAACATTGAACCTAACAAAGCCTATGATCATGACATCACCGATCAGTTGTATGGTGGTGACATTGATATGCGTATCCACCAGGAAATTATGTTGGGGATCGGTGGTGTGCAGATGTTGAAGGCTTTGGGTTATGATGTGACAGCCTATCACATGAACGAAGGTCATGCCGCATTCTCCGCTTTGGAACGCATCCGGCTTTTAATTCAAGAAAAGGGTTTGAGTTATTCCCAAGCTAGACAGGTGGTAGCTTCCAGTAATATTTTTACTACCCACACTCCTGTACCTGCGGGGATTGATTTATTCCCCCCCGATAAGATTTTGTATTACCTGGGATATTATGCAGATATCTTTGGTTTACCTAAAGAACAGTTTTTAGGTTTGGGTAGAGAAAATACTGGTGATTTATCCGCGCCTTTTAGTATGGCTGTTTTGGCGTTGAAGATGGCGACATTTTCTAACGGGGTGGCACAATTGCATGGTGTTGTCTCTCGGCAAATGTTCCAAGGTTTATGGAAAAAATTACCAGTGGATGAAGTGCCAATTGCTGCTATTACTAACGGTGTTCATGCCCGCAGTTGTGTGGCTAAATCTACTCAGGAATTGTATGATCGTTATCTTGGCCCCAATTGGTCATCTGCTCCTCCAGATAATCAGTTATGGGAACGGATGGAAGCGATTCCAGATGAGGAATTATGGCGTAATCATCAGCGCTGCCGTCTGGATATGATTTTGTATGTCCGGGATCATTTGGTTAAACATTTGATTGATCGTGGTGCTTCAGCTTCTGATATTGCCCAGGCTCAGGAAGTTCTCGATCCCAATGTTCTGACTATTGGTTTTGCTCGTCGTTTTGCTACCTATAAGCGGGCGACTTTGTGGATGCGCGATTTGGAAAGAATTAAACGCATCTTACTCGGTAATAAAGACCGCAAAATCCAGTTTGTGATTGCTGGAAAAGCTCACCCCAAAGATATTCCAGGGAAAGAACTAATTAGGGATATTAACCATTTCATCCGCGAACACCATCTAGAAAAACAGATAGTTTTTGTTCCTAACTACGATATTCATATTGCCAGGTTAATGGTGGCTGGGTGTGATGTGTGGTTAAATACACCACGTCGTCCCCGTGAAGCATCTGGAACTAGCGGGATGAAAGCAGCTATGAATGGACTACCAAATCTAAGTGTGTTAGATGGTTGGTGGGATGAAGCTGATTATGTCCGGACTGGTTGGGCCATCGGACATGGGGAAAACTACGAAGATCCTAATTATCAAGATGAAATTGAAGCTAATGCTCTCTATGAGTTGTTAGAGAAGGAAGTTGTACCTCTGTTTTATGATCACCGGGATGAAGATGGCTTACCCCGTCCTTGGGTTGCAAAAATGAAGAATGCAATCCGGTTAAATTGTCCTTTCTTTAACACAGCGCGAATGGTAGGAGAGTATGCACAAAGAGCTTATTTCCCCGCTAGCGATCGCTACCATACTCTTACAACTAATAATTATTCCCCAGCTAAGGATTTAGCTGATTGGAAAACACAATTATTAGAACACTGGTTTAATATCAGAGTTAAAGATGTTGATGTTTCTGCACCATCAGATATAGAAGTTAATCAAAATGTGTCTGTTAAGGCTAAGATTGATTTAGCAACTTTAAAGAATGATGATGTACAGGTAGAACTTTACCAAGGTACTATTGACGCTAATGGCGAAATTGTAAATGCTATTCCTGTGGTGATGAATTATCAAGGACAGGATCATGATGATTTAAGTATTTACACTGTTGATGTGACTTATACAACCTCTGGTTTGCAAGGTTTATCTCTACGGGTATTACCACAAAATCAATACCTTTCTAGTCCTTATGAACCCCGGTTAATTGCTTGGGCAGAGTAGTTGTTGAATCTATTTTGTCAATTTTTGAAATCAAGAATTAAGTCTTGAATATAAGGCGTTGCTGATCGAAATTGGCAACGTTTTTTTACATTTTATTTAGAGGATGTTTTAAAAGTGATCTGTGTAGAATAGGGAATAGGGAACAGGTTTGGAGGGGTAAAAATTATATGCAGCTTCACAGAGAATTGGTATTGCACGTCTTAACGAAAAGTTAGGGTTGGAGACTGCTTCCTTTCGTCACAATGACAGTATTTGAAGTAGGTTTTGCGTAAGTCCTGATTTTAACAAAAAGTTAAAGTTGGAGATTGCTTCCTTACCTCGCAATGACAGTATTTGCTGGTGTCATTATCCCCAAAAAACTCCCTACCACAATTTACAGCACTTCCGGTGTCATGAGGTACACTAATGGCGGGCTGTCTGGCCCACCCCACAAGAGTTTCATGATTATGATTTGTACCTCATGAGAACGAAATCTGCTGTAATTTTGACAATCGCCAATTTTACATTCAAAATTTATACAATATATAAAAAGGTTCTTCATTACCTAATATCAATAGGAGTTAATTATGGTCAAACAACCATCTTTACAAGAACAACAAGGTTACTATCGCTATGATCCTCATAACTTGGATAAAAAAGGATATGCTAGACTATTTCCCTACACTGGAGAAGATGGAACTATCCATTATATCATCAAACAATCAAGTGAAAACTTATTAACAGAAGGTAAGTTATCCGCTCCTTTGAGTTTATTAATGAGGGAGTTAGAGCAGAAAATTTCTGAATTACAAGAAAACTGGTTAAATATTGCTACTTTATTAGTAGACTGCAAGGTTTTTCAGTCTGATTTGTTTAATTTCAATTTACCTCCCCAGGAGCAGTTTAATAGTAGTTATATTCAGAAACGTAAACAACTGATCCAAACCATTTCGGAGATTAAAAAAGCAGTTGCTAAGGTAGATGAAAATTTACCAACTCTCGAAAAAAATGCTGAACAAAGAAGATTATTTTATCAGGTATTAAGCAAAACTGATAGTTTCAAACCACCTGTGGTGAGTGTTATTCATGAACGGGATGGAGGTTTAAGTGATCGGGAATTTGTACGTCAACGTTTGGCTGGTGCTAACCCGACAATTATCCGTAGAGCGCAAGCAAATGATCAAGATATCATTCAAAGTTTAGCTACTACATCTTATCAGTTAGCCGACAATAGTAGTGTGGATTTAATTGAATCTGCTGGTGAAAATAGATTGTTTATTGTTGACTATCCCATCTTGCAAGATTTGCCAATTACCGACTTACAAAATGGTAAATATGTGGGTGGCCCAGTAGCATTATTTCATCATACAGATAAAGGTTTAGAACCGATATTAATTGAATTAGAAAAAGGCAGAACTGTCACCCCAGCAATTTCTGGAGAGTCAGCAGATGAATGGATGCGAGCAAAGTTATATGTACAAACTGCTGATGCTACTCATCATGAATTAATTGCTCATTTGACCTATACTCATTTAGCAATGGAAGCTTTAGCTATTGCTACTCGTCGTCAACTACCAACTAATCATCCAGTTTATCAATTATTATCACCACATTTTAAGTTTTTATTAGCCATTAATCATCGGGCTAGTAGTGTTTTATTAGAACCTGGTTCAGCAATTGATAGTTTATTTGCCCCTACTTTAAACACTTCTTACGAATTAACAAATAAAGCCTATCGAGAAAAATCTTTCTGGTATTATTCTTTGTTAAATGATATCGAAATCAGGGGGATAGAATCAAAATTCTTACCAGACTTTCCCTATCGAGATGATGCGTTGTTATTATGGGAAGCGATCGCCAAATATACAACCCGTTATTTACAACGTTATTACCCTGACGACAAAGCAGTTTTACAAGATCCCTATTTACAAAATTGGGCTGAAGAATTAGGTGCGCCTCTCAACACTAGGCCAAAATCAGAATTTCCCCAAATACCTGCTTGGTTACCACCAGAATTAATCAAAGCATCGGGAATAGAACCCCAAGAATTACCTTCCTACCCCCGTGTACCTGGGTTTACAAAAATAGGCAGTTTACAACAATTAATAGACATTGCCACTATCGTTATTTTCACCAGTGGACCACAACACGCAGCTTTGAATTTTAGTCAATTTGATTATTTTGGTTATACTCCTAATGCACCTTTAGCTAATTATAGTCGTCCTGAAACACTAACAAATTTAGCGGAATTTTTACCCTCCACAGAGAAAGATTTTCAACAAATGCAATTAAGTTTTGCATTATCTGGAATTAATTGGAGTAAGTTAGGCAGTTCCGAAATGATTAATTTTGCAGATCGAATTGATAGACAAATTCTTGCCCAATTTCAAAGTGATTTAGGGGAAATAGAAAGTAAGATTAAATCTCTTAATCAGCAACGTTTAATTAATACTGGTGTAGACTATCCTTATCTGTTACCCTCTCAAATTCCTAATAGTATTAATGTGTGATTAAAACAGTTTATTGAGAATATCAGGACTTACATAAAATCTACTTCAAATACTGTCATTGCAGCGAAAGGAAGCAATCTTAAACCCCGACGTTTCGTGACAATGTGTAAGTCCTAAATATTTCGACCTCTCATCAGAGGATTTCTGAGAAGTATCAGATTTCCTCTTTTATATCGTTTCCGGGTGCATCGGTATTATTCCTTGAATATCCCCTTATTGAATATCAATATCTGTGGGGAATATATATCATGTCATGTCCGCATAATTACTTGCGATATAACTGGTGTGTGCAAAAATATAAAAATTCTTATCCCCCTACACCCTGTACCATAAAAACTCCTTCCCACTCTCTGCGCCTCTGCGTCTCTGCGTGAAAAAATCTAACCAAAAGGAATTTAAAATTATTCAACTTACCTTTATCAAACTGACAGCTAATTACTATTACTTTCTGCGTTCTCTGGAATTTTATTCTCTTTGTTATCTGGATTATTATCAGTAGAATCTTTTCTATCTTCCTGGGTAGGAACAACAACAGCAGAAGAATCTTTACTCTTTTTCGGTTGTGTGGGAATAACAGGTACAACCACAGAATTTTTCGGTGATGGTGAAGATTTTGGGATCACCACTGGATTTGGATTATCTGATTTCTGTGGTGAAGTTGAAGAGTTGTTGCTTTCCATCACCGACGGTGAAGGAGTATTAGCTGAAGATGGAGTCACTTGAGGAGAAGATTTTGATTTTGCTGCTCTGAGTCTTTCCACTAAAGATGGTGTGGGAGTAACCACAGGTTGAGGAGAATTTTGCGGAGGTTCACTTTTGGGAGTTGCAGAAGAATTTCTTTCTGGTTTTGGAGTGGGAAGAGGACTATTCTTAGGTGTAGGTTTTGGAGTTATATAACGTCTACGTCGGCGCTGCTGTGTAGATACAGACTGACGAGGAGAAGAACTAGGAATTTTTGAAGGTGATGTATTTTCTACCTTGGGTTGGGAAATAGTTGGTTTTGCTATTGGTTCTTTTAAAACTGGTTGAGATTCTACCTGTGGTTGAGAACTTAAAAATATTTTCGTGATGTTAAATCCAGTCAATGCAGCAACACAAACCGCACCAACCCCAATAAAAGTTTTTGATGTAATAATTCGCTGAAATAATTTAACTACTTTACCCGCATTGACAAGCAGAGAACTAGAACTAGACAAGGATACAGATGGTGCTAGTGTTTGTTTTTGTTCTGAAGAGAGAGCAGATAAATCAATAGTAGGTGCAGGTTGAGTCAGTGAATGTAAGGTATTTCCTAAACCACTTCCAGGTAGTAATTGTAACCAATCTGCCACTGTAGCTGGACGAAATTGAGATTCTATAGCCATACCCCGCATTACAGCTTGATTAGTAGCTGCACTAATATGAGGTTGTAATTGACGAGGATCAGACATCGGTTCTCTATCTCGCAATAAAGCTGGTGTAGGAACTTGTCCAGTTAACAGTGCGTATAAAGTAGCCGCTAAACCATAAACATCAGTAGCTGCGGTACGGGGTGCTTGGGTTAAATACTGTTCTATTGGTGCATAACCTTCACTAACTAGTCCCGTATGATTTTGTTTAATACCATTTGTAAATTCCCTGGCAATTCCAAAATCAATTAAAACTACTTCTTTTTTTCCTTGCCGCAAGATAATATTATCAGGTTTAATATCTCTGTGTAGTAAACCGTTATTGTGTACTACCTGTAAAGCTGCCCCAATTTGGCGGATATAATAAATAGCTGTTTCTTCCGGTAAAGGTATTCCAGGTAACACAAAAGCTTTACCTAAAGTATCTCCAGGAATGTATTCCATGACTATGTAAGGTAAGCTATTCTCCGTAAAAAAATCACTAATCCGGACAATATTTGGATGAACGCAAGTAGCTAATCTTCTGGCTTCATCTTGAAATTGACGCTCAAATGTCTGGAAATCTGGGTTTTGTCTGAGGCTTTGATTAATAGTTTTTATTACTACTTGCTGATTTAAGTATTTATGCGTAGCTCTATAAGTAACACCAAACCCACCCTTGCCTAATTCTTGGGTGATGGTATATTTACCATTTTGTAAAATTTTACCTGTCATCATAGGAAAATATTAAATCCTAAAAATAAGCAACTGTTACTTGACTCAAAGATTTTATCTTTCTTACTTTAACAGCTGGTATTTTTATCTCACTCCTCATATCATGAAGACCGCAGGGTGCAGGGTGCAGGGAGAAAATTATCATTTCTGATTCAGCAATGCCGACAATTTTAATTCTTTTCTGACTTCTCAGCCTGATTTAGTAATGGAGTCAGGTTTTTTAACATAAAATCAGCTACAAAGCGATTGCCTTGATCATTGAGATGAACACCATCATAGGTTAAGAAGCCCTGAAAAGCTTTATTGGGGTTATTTTTACGGAGATACTCCTCAAATGCTACTCGCAAGTCACAGAGGTGAACTCCTGAAGTTTTGGCTACATTACGGGATATTTGGGCATATTCTTTTAATAGCTGATTTACACGTCTTTGACTATCAGGACTCTCTCCAATCACACTGGGAGTACAAAGCACTACTTTAGCACCTGATTCCTGAATCTGCTTAATTAAATCCCGTAATCCTTGCTCAAATATCTCTGACTCTGTTCCTGTCACGTTGTTAAATGCAAAGAAATGCCAAACATCATTGATACCAATGTAAATAACTACATGAGTGGGATTTTTGGAAATGACATCTCTTTCTAGGCGTGCTTGCAAGTCTGGAACTTTGTTGCCATTAATACCTGATCCTATGACTTCAATGGAGCGTTCAGGATATTCTTTTTTTAAAGCGTTAGCAACTAATGTTACATATCCTTCAGGCTTGACACCAGCTTTGGTGATGGAGTCTCCAAAAAAAATAATGCGGGCAAATACAGGTTCTTGAGGGAATAAATTCTTATAAAATCTACTCGTTAGGAAAGCCCCTACTATCAAAAGTAGTATGATTAGAGTAGCTTTTTTGGCTGTCATACCCAGTAATAAATGATGTAATGTAAAAAACAAATACTTGTGCTGGTGAATAGCTATTTACAGAGCTTTCTGGTGTAACGAGGTACACTATTGGTGGGCAAGATGCTCACCCCACAGGAGTTTCATAATTATGATTTGTACCTCATAGCTACGAAATCTACTGTATTTTACTGATAAATTAATAACATTATACAGATTTGAAGCTCTGTTGATATACTTTTTTGTTTTACTAGGACTTACGCAAAACCTACTTCTAATACTGTCATTGCGACGTAAGGCAGCAATCTCTAACTCAGACATTTCGTGAAAATACCTAAGTCCTATTGACGATGAAACAGCTTTTCTGAATAAGATGCTTAGTTACAATATGTATTTTTCCGACCTAAAGTAATAAGAGGTAGCTTTAAAAACAAAACTACTCTGTCATATACCAAAGTAGCTAGCGTATACACTAAAACGTGAACTAGCTAGCTACTATATAAGCAATATGGGCAGTACCAGACTCGAACTGATGACATCCTGCTTGTAAGGCAGGCGCTCTACCAACTGAGCTAACCGCCCGTGTTTTTATCACTTTACTAACATAACACAGACTTTTGAGATTTTGCAAGGGGTTGGCAGAAAAAATTTTTTCAGGTTAGTGGTTAGTTGTCAGTTATACTGACTCAGGACGTGACTTTAGACTTTTGCTAATCAAAATGCCCTCTGGTCAAACCCATGATCGGATTACTATTTGGTCTGTACCATTGGTGGCTGGTGTAACTCTAGCTGCGACTGGTAGTAGTGGTATAACCCTGTTAGTCTCTGGTGGGTTTATGTTTGGGGGTTTGATGTTTGGCCCAGACTTGGATATTTATTCTCGTCAATTCCAGCGTTGGGGATTTTTGCGGTGGATCTGGCTACCTTATCAAAAAAGTTTACGTCATCGGTCTTTTTTATCTCATGGGCCAATTATTGGTACTACTTTACGGGTAGTTTATCTGACTACATTCCTCTCAATGGTGGGAATTGTGACTGTAGTTTTATTTGCCCGTTTAGCCAATTTAGCTTTCGACTGGGAAGATGTTTGGTTAAATGTAGGAAAAATTATATCCGCATATTATGGGGAATTTTGGGCTGGATTTGTGGGTTGTGAACTGGGTGCGATGAGTCATTCCCTCAGTGATTGGACAAATTCAGCTTATAAACGTTATCAAAAACAAGGTATACAGGCAATATTACCCAGCAGCAAAGTGAAGAGACGTAAAACCAGTAGTCGTCCAGTGAAAAAACGATCAGCTACTGCACGGAAGCCAAAAGCAAAAAATCAAAAGTAAAGATAATTTGCCAATCATTAACAATACATAGGTGAGGCAGAATGGAAGAAAATCAGACATTGGCAGCATTGCAAGAATTAATTGATGTGGTGGCAAAATTGCGATCGCCTGATGGTGGATGTCCTTGGGATTTGGCTCAAACACCCCAAAGCCTTACCCCGTATGTGATTGAAGAAGCTTATGAAGTGGTGGATGCGATTCAAACTGGGGATAAACAGGCGATCGCTGAAGAGTTAGGAGATTTATTATTACAGGTTGTTTTACAAGCACAAATAGCTAATGAAGCTGGTGATTTTACTTTAAAAGAAGTTGCTGAGGGTATTTCTGAAAAGTTAATTCGTCGTCATCCTCACGTTTTTGGTGATGTGACAGTGGAAAATGTAGACGAAATACGTCAAAACTGGGAAACCATCAAAGCTCAGGAAAAGGGAGAAAACCCAGAAAATCAAAAACTTAGTCACAAATTAAATCGTTATCGTCGCCAAATGCCACCATTAAGTGCAGCTATGAAAATTTCTAAAAAAGCTGCTGCTGTTGGTTTTGAATGGAATAATGTAGAGGAAGTTTGGGAAAAGTTCCATGAAGAATTGGGAGAATTTCAACAGGCTTTAGCTGAGGAAACTCCAGAGAGACAAGAATCAGAATTAGGTGATTTATTATTTGCCATCATCCAATTAGCCAGATGGTATAAACTTGATGCCAGTGCAGGTTTACAAGGTACGAGTTTAAGATTTGTTCAAAGATTACAAAAAATGGAAGATGTGATGGATCGTCCTTTGGCAGAATATAGCTTGGAAGAATTGGATGCGCTTTGGCAGCAGGCAAAAGCAAAGTTAAGTAATTCGTAATTTGTAATGTTGGGTGTGTGAGAACAGAGTTCGTAACACACTATTATCAAGGGTTTGGTGCGTTACGCTATCACTAACACACCCTACGTACTGATAACTGATAACTGATAACTGATAACTGATGAATGAAATAAACCCCACGATAGACGTGGGGAAAAAATCACAAAAAATAGCTTGGATAACTAAGAAATACCAAGAACGCAGATTAATTCCCAAAGAACAATACTATCAACACTATTTTCAGGATAATAGATCCACTGGCTTGTCCAATGCCCCATGCCCAAAAAATATTAAGATTGTTATATTGTGAGTATATTTTTGTGATGACAACTGTACAAATTGTTTCTGGTTTAACTGAAATTGCCCAAAAAACTCGTCTAGCAGCTAGTAAGTTGGGTGTACTGTCTACTGAGGAGAAAAATCAGGCTATTGATGCGATCGCTCTGGCTTTAGAATCAGCTAAAGATGAAATTTTACAAGCAAATATTGCAGACTGTGAAGCAGCTACAGCAGCGGGAATAGCTAAACCTCTGTATAAACGTTTACTATTAGATGAACATAAATTAAGAGATGCGATCGCCGGGGTTAGAGATGTCGGCAAATTAGATGATCCTGTGGGTAAGGTGCAAATTCATCGAGAAATTGACAATGGTTTAATTCTCAAACGTATTACTTGTCCTTTAGGTGTGTTAGGAATTATTTTTGAAGCTCGCCCAGAAGCAGCTATTCAAATTGTTTCTTTGGCAATTAAATCAGGTAATGGTGTAATTCTCAAAGGTGGAAAAGAAGCTATTAATTCTTGTACCGCTATAGTTAAAGCTATCAAACAAGGATTATCAAATACTGCTGTCAATCCTGATGCTGTACAATTATTAACTACCAGATCAGAAATTTCTGAATTGTTGAAATTAGATAAATATGTAGATTTAATTATTCCTAGAGGTTCTAATTCTTTTGTCAGATTTGTGCAAGAAAATACCCGCATCCCAGTATTAGGCCATGCTGATGGAGTTTGTCATTTGTATATAGATCAAGCTGCTGATCTAGAAAAAGCTATTCATACCACTGTTGATTCTAAAACTCAATATCCTGCGGCTTGTAATGCTATTGAAACCTTATTAATTCACAGCAGTATTGCTACTGATTTTTTACCAAAAATTGCTGAAGCTTTACAAGCTCAAAATGTTGAACTAAGAGGTGATCAACTTACTTTAGAGATTTTACCTAATCTTGGTTTAGCAACAGAAATAGACTGGGAAACAGAATACAGTGATTTAATTCTAGCAATTAAAATAGTTGATTCTTTAGAAGCAGCAATAAATCATATTAGTGAATATGGTTCACGTCATACTGAAGGAATTATTACTGAAGATTTACCCACCGCAGAAACCTTTCAAGCTTTGGTAAATGCAGCAGGAGTTTATCATAACTGTTCTACTCGTTTCGCTGATGGTTTCCGTTATGGTTTTGGTGCAGAAGTAGGGATTAGTACCCAACAAATGCCACCTCGCGGGCCTGTAGGTTTAGAAGGTTTGATAACATATAAATATCAGATGTGTGGTGATGGTCATATTGTCAAAACCTACACTGGTGAAAATGCTAAATCTTTTACCCATCGGGATTTAGGATAGGATGAATAGACTGGTTTAAAACCTACTCAAAATCTACTATTTATAGTCTTCAATCAGTTGCGGTTCTGAATTCCCGACTGATTGATTATGAATGGGATTTTGTCTTTTTGTATTCTTTGTATATCAATATTTTTACGGTACTTTCTGGTGTCATAAAGTATGTTATTGGCAGGCAAGATGCCCACCCCACAAGAGTTTCATGATTATGATTTGTACCTCATAGGAAGGAAATCTGCTGTAATTATTATTTATAGGACTTATGCAAAAGTTATGGAATAATCGAACCACTCCAGGCACGGAGAATACAGAGGGATGAGGGTAACAAGAGATATACGGAATCACTTTTTCAACAACCACTATTTATTTGTGTTAGTTTATAAATAGCGTTGGTTAAATATATGTATAAACCCCTGTCTAAATTATTGGTTCTTTTCATAGCGGTGACTATTTCACCATTATTTTTATTCCCCACTACCGCAGAGGCAAAATGTTTAAATTATTGGATTAATCCCTTGACAGGAAGAAAGGAATGTTTAAAAGTAAATAGTGGTTATTCTCGCAGAAATAGACAAATAAATCATGATGTAGAAGTGATAGATGACTCTGGTAGTGGTGAGAAGAAATTTAGGATTCAACCTACTAGATGTGGAGGATATAGAGTCAGGTTAGTTGATAAAAATGCAAAAATATCTAGGCGTTTAAATACTTATTGGTTAGGAAATCGTAGTCATTTTTCAGTCTTAAATTCAGAGAGAGTTTTTAAGTCCCCAAAAATCAGATATTCCCCTAGTTATAGTAGTAGGAATAGTAGAAGAAAACAGCGAAAAGTATATCAAAATCACAATAATTTTCAGACAAAAGTTAAATCTGGATTTAATGGTAATTATCAAAGATCCGGAGTAGGTAATTTTAGACGTTGCCAGAATTATTATCAACACCTAAAGTAACATCATCAGGACTTACGCAAAACCTAGTTCAAAGACTGTCATTGCGACGAAAGGAAGCAATCTCCAACCCAGACATTTCGTAAAAATACGTAAGTTTTAATCATGCTTGTCTACATACTTTTCATATCTGCTAAAGTTGGCAACTGGTAATTTTTGAAAATTAAGTATATTTTTTAACTTAACTCCTGACTCCTCCTCAGCCCATATCACTATTTTTAAAGTTTTATTGCAAAATGTTTCATGGTTATGATAATGTTTCTCTATGTAAACAAATAGTTTGGTCATTCTTTGGCTAAAAATATCTTATTAGTTTATAGACATATAAATTCCAGTGTAAATCGTAAACAATAGATTTTATCTCTCTCAATCCTATTAGTAATCACAACTATATCCATAATATTTGTACTTAACGTGGTGCAAGACTAATCAACTGCGTTACTGCACATATGAACTTTTAAAATTTTACGCCACTACAAATCTAAACTTGATTAACTTAACCAAAATTAGGAGGAAACTTGAACGTCACAACTCTGAAGCGAGAGTGGTTTTTTAACACTCAGCGAGATATCATGTCTGGTGCTTTAGTCGGACTAGCATTAATTCCCGAAGCGATCGCTTTTTCCATCATCGCTGGGGTAGATCCCAAAGTAGGCCTGTACGCTTCATTTATTATCGCCGTCATAACAGCCTTTCTAGGCGGTAGACCAGGTTCAATTTCCGCCGCTACAGGGGCGATGGCACTGTTGATGATTGATTTGGTCAAAAATCATGGTTTGCAGTATTTATTCGCTGCTACCCTCCTGACAGGAGTATTTCAGTTAATCTTTGGGTTTCTAAAGGTTGGCCAATACATGAAATTTGTTCCCAAGGCAGTGATGATCGGCTATGTTAACGCTTTGGCAATCTTAATTTTTCTGGCCCAACTACCCCAATTAACCAACGTTCCCATCACAGTATATGTATTAACAATCCTATCTTTGGCAATTATTTACATTTTGCCCCGCTTTACTACAGTTGTTCCTTCTCCTCTGGTAGCCTTAGCGGTAATGACTATAGCAGCAATTACCCTAAAATTAGATGTTCCTACAGTCGGTGATATGGGAGAATTGCCCACTGCGTTACCGATTTTTTCCCTACCTCAAGTACCTTTGACTGTAGAAACCCTCAACAAAATTTTGCCTTATTCTCTTACTTTAGCCATTGTGGGTTTGTTGGCTTCATTTTTAACTGCTTCTTTAGTAGATGAAATGACAGACACCCCCAGTGATAAAAACCAAGAAGCCAAAGGACAAGGTATTGCTAATATTGTGACTGCCTTTTTTGGTGGTATGGCTGGATGTGGGATGATTGGACAATCAGTAATTAACATCAAGTCTGGTGGTAGAGGTAGACTTTCAACTTTTGCAGCAGGAATTTTTCTATTAATTGCAATTTTATTTTTGCAAGACTGGGTAAAACAAATGCCAATGGCAGCATTAGTAGCTGTGATGATTATGGTATCAATTGGGACATTTCGTTGGTCTTCTTTTCAAAATATCCCTCGCATTCCCCGCACTGATACAGCAGTTATGGTAACAACAATGCTAGTGATTATTTTCACTCGTAATTTTGCCTTGGGAGTGTTAATAGGTATTTTGATGAGTTCAATATTTTTCTCCCGTAAAATTGCCCAGTTGGTATTTGTGGATAAGGTGTTAAGGGATAATGGAAATCATCGTATTTACAATGTTAGCGGACAAATTTTCTTTATCTCTAGAGATGAGTTGTTAGATTCTTTTGATTTTACCGAACAGGTGCAAAAGGTAACTATTGATTTAACCCATGCTCATTTATGGGATCAAGGAGCGGCGGAAGTATTAGATAAAGCTGTGTTGAAATTCCGTCGCCAAGGAATAGAAGTAGAACTATTGGGATTAAATGAACCCAGTGCTACTTTATTGAATAAATTGACAAGTTCCCTGTAGAGGTAGCACCCCCTTGCCTACCCCGTATTTTAGGCCAAATCTACCCGGTGTTTTGAGCATACCTGCCCCCTGCACCCTGCCTCATAGCCTTAAGAGGGCAACCATAGGGGGTTGCTCCTACAGGTTAAACTAGGGCCTTTAATAATGCTTGCAGTTTGAGTTGTACCTCGGCAAATTCTTTATCTGGATCAGAACCGGCAACTATACCTGCACCAGCATAAAGTCTAGCGCGATCGCCATCAATTAAGGCGGAACGAATACCGACAATAAACTCACAGTTTCCTTTCCCATCTACCCATCCCAAAGGTGCAGCATATAAACCCCTCTCAAAGTTTTCATAACGGCGAATCTCTGCACAGGCGATATCTCTGGCTGCACCCGCAACTGCTGGGGTAGGATGTAGTTGGGAAACTATTTTTAAGGGATGAATATGATGGGGAATTTCCGCAGTAATAGGTGTCCACAAATGTTGAATATTAGATAGTTGTCTTAACCTTGGGCCTAAAGTTTGCGGAAATAATCCGATTTGCTCCAGGCGTTGGGTGATAAAATCAATAACTAGGCGATGTTCATGTTTTTCTTTGCTACTGTTAACTAAATGGTTGGCATTTGCAGCATCTTCTGTCGGACTTTTACCTCTAGGTGCTGAACCAGCTAAAGCATCTGTAATTAATTGTTGGTTGTGAATACTAATTAGTCTTTCAGGGCTTGCACCAATAAAGTTTTTGCCTTGGCCATTACTGGTAGAAAAGATATAACAATTAGGATGTAATTGCCGTAAGTTATTTAAAGATTTGAATAGGTTAAATGACTGACATGATTTGACATCTAAAGCATCAGCTAAAACAATTTTTGTTAAATAATTTGACTCTATTTTGTCTAAAGCTGATAATACTGAATTTTTAAACGCATGGGGATTATTAATTCGGTTTTGACTAAAGTTATGAGCAAAGGTATCTGGATAAGGAGAGTAGTTAGCTAACGATTGTAAATTCTTGATGTTTGCTTGTATTTCTTTAAGAATTTTATGAATATTAACTTGGGGATGAATCAAGTAATTTAAAACTAGGCAACAATTGGAATTTTTAACAGCTACTTGTAATTTAGGTAGAAAAATAGTAGCTGATGGAAAGGGGTAATCTAATTGATGATGCTGATCAAAAAAGCTAAAACTACAAAAAAAGTGAGATCCAGCAAAGGGTTGATTAGTATCACCAAAGTTAATAACATTTTCTAGACAGTTTTTGATAAATTCTTCAGTTTGACTAAATCTATGTTTGCTAGTAATTTCTAGTTTTGTAATAGCATCAATAGCAGCAATAGCTTCCCCTTTATTTTTGTTCTCAAAGTAAAAATTTAATGTATTAACTTGAGAAAATTTATCCAATACTACTAAAGGATCTATGAAATCAATCGGGATGGAAATACTAACTATATACTGAATTTGGGTTTTACAGCACTTTTCTTGCACATTTAACAGTAATTGATGCAAATCTTTATAGTCTAAAAAGGCGCTGCTACGACATGGTGAAATTGTCATGGATGTATAAGTTAATTTTTTTTAAGTTATCTTCCTAAAAAGCGATGTGTTGTGGTGGTATTTCTATAGGTAGCATATCCTGTTACCCTTTAACCAGTCTCACGTTTACTTAGTTCTGGTGTATGCCAGAGTGATTAATGTTTATGGCTGAAAATGTCAAGTCAATTTTTGTTAACCAGTAGTTAAGCAACAATTATAAAATTAGCATTTTTTGGTGATTTGCTATCATTAAGTGTTTGCATAAATTATAAAATATCAGTGATAATTTAAAATTAAAATTGGAGGATTAAGAATATGATTTTAATATTAACTAACCGCAAATAAACGCAAATAAACGCAGATTAAGATGGCTAATTAATTGTTTTTGTAGTGCTGTTGACCGAAAAATTATGGTCTAAAGCCTGCCCTTTTAAGGGAATAGAAAAAGATAATATTCCCTATTTTTAAGCCTATTGCTTCAGCTAGAAGTATTTCTAACTGATAACTGATAAAATCATCAGCATCCAGCACTTATATTGTAAATTAATTATAGCAAATCAGAAAATTTGTGATCTTGAGTTTATCTTCAGATTTACACCGCTGCTATGAGATAATTATTGATGATTTTGACTCGAAAAGCTGTTAGCTATTAGCTGAATGCTGACTTAAAATTTATTTTTTAGTAATTGAACTGTAAAAATTTGATGACTACAAACCAACTATCAATATCCAAGTATAAATTATGGATGGCTGCCATTAAACCACCCATGTATAGTGTTGCTATCATGCCGATCTGGGTAGGTTCGGCGGTAGCATTTGCAGATACTCAGAAATTTAATGGTTTGATATTTGCAGTTTTTATGACTGCGGCGATTTTGATTTTAGCTTGGGAAAATATCAGTAATGATGTGTTTGATTCAGATACAGGTATTGATAAAAATAAACATCATTCTTTGGTGAATTTAACTGGTAATAAACAGTTAATGTTTTGGTTGGGGAATTTGTGTTTGGGATTAGGTTTGCTAGCAATATTAGCGATCGCCCTTTTGCAACAAGATCCAATGGTAATTGGTTTGATTTTACTATGTTGTTTTCTTGGTTATATGTACCAAGGTCCACCTTTTCGGTTAGGATATCAGGGTATAGGAGAATTTCTCTGTTTTTTTGCCTTTGGCCCGGTGGGAATGTCTGCTGTATACTACAGTCAAACTCAATCTTGGTCAATTACTAATTTAGCAGCTTCTATAATTCTAGGAATTGTTACTAGTTTAATCTTATTCTGTTCCCATTTTCATCAAGTTGAAGATGATATTGCCGCAGGAAAGCGATCGCCTATAGTGCGTTTGGGTACTGCTAAAGGCGCTCAAGTTTTGGTGTGGTTTACGGTTATTATTTATCCTTTGATTTTGTTATTTGTGTGGTTGGGAATTTTTGCAGTTTGGACTTTGTTAACTTTTTTAAGTATCCCCTTTGCTGTGAAGTTATGTCGTCATGTTTTAACTAATCATCATCTTCCTGATCAGGTTAGTAATTGTAAGTTTATTGCTGTCGCTGTGCATTTTTGGGGTTGTTTATTATTAGGTGTAGGGTTTATTTTGGGTTAGTTGATTCTGAGATAGTGAGTTTTCTATGATAATTTTTTGAACGAAAAACTCCAGATACAGAGTACACAGAAAAGATGAGTTTTTTATTCGATTTTAGATTTTTTCAACAAGAATTTGTTCGTCCTGTAGTTACTAATTATGGGGTTTGGAAAGTTAGAGAATCTATTATTGTTCGTTTGCAAAATGGTGATGGCAAGATTGCTTTTGGGGAAATTTCTCCTCTAGCTTGGTTTGGTTCAGAAACTATGGAACAGGCTATCAATTTTTGTGATCAATTACCTCATGAAATTGATGTAAATAGGATTTTAAATATTCCAGATTGTTTACCAGCTTGTCAATTTGGTTTGGAATCAGCTTTAGATAATTTACGGATAGATCAAAAATTGACTAATTATGAGGATATAAATTTTTGTGGTTTATTACCATCAGGAAAAGATGCTATTAATCAATGTTTAAGATTAGGAGAACAGGGATATAAAACTTTTAAATGGAAAATTGGGGTTGAGGATATAGATACAGAAATAGAAATTTTTCATTTATTAATTTCTCAGTTATCATCATCAGCAAAAATCCGTTTAGATGCTAATGGAGGACTAAATTATCATACTGCTAAATTATGGTTGAGTATCTGTGATCAGTTTTCTACACAAGTTGAATTTTTAGAACAACCTTTATCAGTAGATATGTTAACAGAAATGCTAGAGTTAAGTAATTTTTATCAAACTAAAATTGCTCTAGATGAATCTATCGCTAGGTTACAGCAACTAAAAGAAATTTACTTTCAGGGGTGGCATGGTATTTTTGTCATTAAGCCTGCTATAGTTGGTTCACCATCAAGGTTAAAACAATTTTGTCAGCAACATCCAATTGATTTAGTATTTTCATCTGTATTTGAAACTGAAATTGGCAGAAAAGCTGCACTTAATTTAGCCTTAGAGTTATCTAATTCTCATCGCGCTTTGGGTTTTGGTATACAACACTATTTTCAGGAACAAAATGTCAACTGGTTAGAAAATCTATGGAACAACCATTAACAATTTTAGAGAATTTACAAAATCACCCCCATCATGATTGGTTAATTATTAATGATCATCAACAAGATCAAAAAAATGAATTTTATCAAATAGCGACAGAATTATATTTACAGTTAATTGATATATCTAAAAAAACAGCACCACCAAAAATTATTTTAGCTGAACGAAAACCTATCAGATTTTTAGCCAGTTTTGTAGCTGCTTGTGCTGCTAAATGTCCGGTTTTTTTATGTAATCCTGACTGGGGAGAGCAAGAATGGGAACAGGTATTAAATTTAGTCCAACCCAATTTAATTTGGGGATTTGATAATAATTATCCATTACCAATTACCCATTATCCATTACCCTTTACCAACACTATTATGATTCCCACCGGTGGATCATCAGGAAAAATTAAATTTACTATTCATACTTGGGAAACCTTAACAGCTTCCGTAGCAGGTTTTACGGAGTATTTTCAACTTAATACGGTGAACTCATTTTGTACTTTACCCCTATATCATGTCAGTGGTTTAATGCAGTTTATCCGCAGTTTTACCACTGGAGGTAAATTAGTAATTTCTTCATTAAAAACATTAGATTTAGTATCTATTTCTCATCTGAATATTACCGATTTTTTTATATCATTAGTTCCTACTCAACTGCAAAGATTATTAGAAAGTTCAGAATTAATAACCTGGTTAAGTCAGTTTAAAACAGTTTTATTAGGAGGTGCACCAGCATGGCCAGAATTATTAGAAACAGCCAGATTTCATCAAATTAAATTAGCACCCACCTATGGAATGACAGAGACAGCTTCCCAAATAGCAACTCTCAAACCAGAAGAATTTTTACAGGGAAAAATGAACAGTGGTAGAACTCTTCCCCATGCCAAAATTACTATTGATCATAGTACCAGTAACATTAGGATTGAAACGAAATCTTTAGCTTTAGGTTATTATCCCGATTTATGGAAAACTCCTCATCAGTTGTTAGTAGATGATATTGGTTTTTTAGATCAAGAAGAATATTTACATATTATCGGACGTAGCAGTAATAAAATTATTTCCGGTGGAGAAAACATTTATCCAGAAGAAATAGAAGCAGTAATTAGACAAACTAACTTAGTTATAGATGTATGCGTGATTGGTGTAACTGATCAAAATTGGGGACAAGTATTAACAGCAATTTATATTCCTCAAAATACTAAGATTTCCAGTGGAGAAATTGCCAATCAACTCCAACATAAATTAACAAAATTCAAAATTCCTAAATACTGGATTTCCCTGGCGAACTTACCTCGAAATAGCCAAGGTAAAATTAACCGTCCGCAACTACACCAAATAGCTCAAGATTTTCTGAACAACTTATCTGTTAAAACCTAATCAGGAATTAATTTAATTACATAATTTCCTCCCTTGATTTTCTTCTCTCTGCACCCTCTGCTCCTCTGCGGTTCATTTCTAACCACGCAATGATATGATCCGGTAATTCTTGCTTATTACGACTATTCAAATCAATACACACGTGTCTAGTCATTGCCTTAGCAACTATTACCTGATTTACGGTAATTTCATAGTTAATGTTAAATTTATCAACACTTATTTTCTGTGGGATTAAACTAATTACTAAGTCATCACCACAATATACAGGACGTAAAAAATCCACATTTGCATGAACAATAGGAAAAGCAACTGTTGGGTGTGTAAAAAAAGCTTTGATATTGATTCCTGACTGTTTTAGTGATTCTTCGTAAGCCTCATGACAGATGCTTAAAGTATTAGCAAAATAAACCACTCCAGCAGCATCAGTATCTGAGAATTTGACTGTTCTTGAATAGATAAAAACCATTGTTTAAAAATCCTCAATTAAGTAGTCGTGTAATTCAGCAACTTCTAATTAATTTTGCTTGGGTACTTAATATAAAAAGCAGGTACTGATAACTGATAGAACTTACGCACAAGCTATGGAATAAATGAACCACTCCAGGCACAGAGAACACAGAGGTATGAGAGTTACAAGAGATATTTTGCGTAAGTCCTAACTGATAACTAATAACTGATAACTGATAACTGATAACTGATAATTGATAACTGATAAAATTAGCAATTTAAAGGAATATATATATCTTCCGAACTGGGATTAAGATAAGGCCGCTCCATATCAATTAAATGTTGAGCAAAATGATGATCAATAATTCGCATTCGTTCTTCAATCGCATTTTTACCCTTTTCCCAAGCTTCTAACAACGCATTAGCAACAATTTGACAACGGTTCATGCCAAAACTTTCTTGTGTATTAAATTTCTGATTTGGTTCTTCTGCTAAACTGAGTCCAGGAGCTAAAAATTTAGTAAATAGGGGAATTTCTGGGGCAAAATAAGATTGATGTTGTTCGTAAACAGTTTGAATAATTTCGTGAACAATTGCATATTTATCTCTTGTAAATTCAAGAATACCAGCATCATAACGCCCATAGTTTCCAGGATTATAAAGAACTTGAAAACTAAAGGAAATTTGACACTGATTTAGTTTTTTTGTCAGGGTGTTCATGATAGCGATCGCCCCCTGTGAATTGATGTTAAAATAAATCCGGTCTATTCCCTCATTAGTGTCAGATTCAAATTGCTGTTCCTCTCTTAAATTACTGACAGCTACATAATAACCATTTTGCAGGCGATTTTTTGGCATCCAAACATCAATTAAATTACCAACTTGCAGAGATTTGTGGCGATTTTTAAGATAACATTCTGGCTCAATATATAATGTCAGATCATTTTTTTTCACTGCTATACTGTGATCTGGTTCTATTCTTAACACTTGCCAGTGAGATTCATAATGACCATGACCATGATTATGCTGATGTAGTTGTTCATAAAAATCCCAATCAATTCCCAGATGATAATTAGCTTCTAAACTACGTTGGGGTATGTATTTTTTGGCTGAGGAATTAATAGATAAAACCTGTTGTAGTGAACCACTATAATAGATGCCATGTACAAAATTTCTCAACAGTAGTGTTAAATATTTACGTTGCAAATCCTGAGAATTTTGTTGAAATCTGTTGGCTACTGTGACAGGTAGTGAAAATGGTTGGTAATGGGGATGTTGAATAGAAAAGTTAGGTAGAATCTGAATATTGCTGACAATATCAAATAAATTTCTAATCACTTGATTAGTAGAGTTGTCTAACATTAATAAATTTACACCTCTATATAGTATTACCTAAAATACCATCTTCAGTTTTAACAACCACGCAGGCGTGTTTTTTCGTAATAAATCTTGAGTAATTGTTGTTCTTTCTGTGGTTGTATTGCCTGTTGTAAACCAGGGATGGGTTGGAGAATTTCTGAGAGAGAATTACCTAAAATTGTTAATACTGCCTGTTCTGGCATAATTACTAAACTTTGGGCAATTTCCAGCATACACAGGTGGCTATTATCAAAATATTTTTTGTAGTCAATAGTGTTTTGAATCTGGTGTATAAGTGACAAACCTGTAAACTGAATCACACGAGAAATGAAGTCTGGACGGTAATCCAAAATTATGGGAAAATTGTCAATATAAGTGCGAATTATCGCCAACATAGAAGGTTGAATTACCTCTAAAGGAATGATGGCTAAATTTAGAGATTCTTGCAAACTTAAATTTTGATCTACAACTAAACTAGAAAGCCAAACTTGGAGATAACTAGCTAATAAAGTCCCAAGTTCAAAAGCAGGATCACCCCAAACACAAGCTTCCCAATCTATAAATTTGACTAAACAATTATCTAGTTGCTGCCAACGAGAATGAAGTAAAATATTGTTTAACTGTAAGTCATTATGAGTTAAACAACAGGGTTTCCATTCATATGCTAAGTCGGCAATAGCTGATTCTAAACTTTCATATTGCTGGTAGATAGCATGAAACTTTAGTGCTTCTGTGGGAATGTTACCAAAAATCTCTTGATTGATAGAACTTATTCCCTGAGTGGGGTTGTAATAACGATAGCGAATTTCTCCTTGGGGAGCAGTATCCATGAAATCACGATACTCTCTTTTTTGGAAGGTAGAACTATGTAATTCTGCTAAAGTTGTACCAATGGCCTGGGCAATTTCTAGGGGAAAAATACCGTTATTTTCATAAAATTCTCCCAATTCCATATATTCACATAAGTAACTATGAATCAGGAGATAATTTTCGGGATCAAAATGGAGCAATGATGATGATATTGCCGAAATATTACCAAGAACTGGGAAACCCTGGAGTAATTCACTAAATAGCCATTCATTAAAAAATTCATGGATACTGCTATCAGTATGAGAGTGGTTTTTTTGTTTGACTAGCAGTTGATGATTATTGGCTAATTTTACCAGTAAATTCCGATTGTTCCTGCCACTTTCTAACCATTCATATTCATATAATGCTCCATCTTCCATGTTATGCAGCCCTGCATTTTGCAGATACTGGATAACATTTTTAGAAGATAGTGATAATCTCATATATTATTTTCCTAGTCGTTGAAATTGCTGAGATAATTATTGAGGTAAGGATTGATTTATTTGTCTTAAGCTCGAGTAGATAGCTACAAGGTAACAAATATCAAATCATAATTGCTACTCTCTAGTGATATCTTATTTAACTACTTAAAACCTGCCAAAATGGCAAAACTACCTTTATTTTTTTCTTACAGGAATACCGAAAATACCTTCAGGTATCTACATAACTGAACATATAAGCTCTAGTATATGTAGAGTTTTATATTTTTACTTTATTGTCAGTAATTTTTACTAATTATCGAGTAATCTCCCATAAATATTTTTATATCTACAGGGTTTTCCGGCATACCTTTAGGTGTGTCGTAAAAATTACGCCGAGCTTAGTGTATATTTGTACTATTGAAGTGCTAACGGGGGAGTATATATTTTATTATACACAATTTTTTACACAATTATACTACTGAGGAGAAAAAATTTGATTGACAATTAAAACTAAAGCCAGTGCGCCAAAAATAACCATTAATCCGGCGGGCATAAATTTCCGTGTTTTAGCTAATCGCACAGCAAATAAAATTACCATAACTCCGGTGATCAATCCTGCCAAAGTCAAGCCCCAGGTTAATTGTTGTAATTGGCAGTAAGCAGCAATAATTAACAACAGACCAGTAATAGTACCGCTAATCAGGGAAATTTTACTTTTGACTTGTATGTAGCCAATAATACCGCCAACTAACACTAAAATGCCGTAGCCAAAAGCGGCAACTATACCTAAATTCATTGTTACAGCCTATATTGATGGAGTTTTTACTTTGATAGCCGTAGACAGTAGACAAGGTAGAGAAGATATCTATTCAGAGCAGAACTTGAGCAACACAATAGACATCTGGTGAAAATTAAATTTGCGTGACGTGAAACCCTTGTAGAGACGTTGCATGCAACGTCTCTACATTCTTTTCCACCAGATGTCTAATAGCTTCTAGCTCTGTTGAGAGTTACCTGTTACCTGCTATATCTTAAGCAAATAATTACCTGAGCAAAATTAATTTAACATTTTCGGAACAAACAAAAATCTCTGTATTCTTTATCTGTTCCCTGTTCCCTCTGGCAAGTATAAAATTTATTTTGCACGACTACTTCATTACACTTCATGGATGATTCAGAGATGTCTACTTTACACAGTTCCTCGCACCATAAAGTTCAATTTTTTCAGCGTCAAGCTGCCTCTGTATTACTTTACCAGTCAGTTTTACAAAGCAAAGTAGCGATCGCATTTTTAGACTTGCTACAAGCTATACGTTACACTGATGCCGATGGTTGTGACTGTCTCCAAGCTTACGGTAATTATTTTCAAGCTCTGGCAGCTAGTCAACAAAATTGGGAAGAATATTTAATTCATCAAATTCTGATCTCTGATAATCCCTTTACTAGAATAGCTCAACAGCGAAGGTTTAGTGATATACCACCAGCATTAGTTACAGCCGCAAAACATGATTTGCAAGTATTACAATATTTATATGAGTGTAATAGTGCTATTTTGAGTGAGTGGGTACAAGTTGTGTGTCACTTACCTGTGTCTCCTGTAGTTTGGTATCAAGAATCAGAAAATGTAGGCATTAATGCTGACTTGATTGACTTTTTGCAACAATTGGAAAATTGGCCTGATGCTGTTACTGATTTAGCTGCTTATTATCACCAACATGGAACAGGGTTATTTGCTCAATATCAAGCTTTTCGTTGGGAAGAGGGGCAATTTATTGGTATTACTTACCCAGATACAGTTAAACTTAATACACTTGTAGGCTATGACTGGCAAAAAGAAATTTTGTTAAAAAATACCAAGTTCCTATTGTCAGGACAACCGGCTCTACACATTTTACTGTATGGTAGTCGAGGCTCTGGTAAATCATCTTTAGTTAAGTCTTTATTAAATGAGTATGGTGATAATAATTTACGTTTAATTGAGGTAGCTAAATCTGAATTACGCCACTTGCCAAAAATAGTTGAACAGCTGCGAGGAGTACCACAGAAATTTATTGTTTTTGTGGATGATCTGTCCTTTGAAGAAGATGATGATACCTTCAAAGCTCTTAAAGTAGTTTTAGAAGGAGGTGTAACTGCTAGGCCGGAAAATGTAATCGTGTATGCAACATCTAACCGTCGTCATCTAATTAGAGAATATTTTAGCGACAGACCTAATCCTAAAGATCATGAAGAAGTTCATGGTTGGGATACAATGCAAGAAAAGCTTTCCTTTAGCGATCGCTTTGGACTTACTTTAACTTTTGCACCCGCAGATCAAGAAACATATTTACAAATAGTCCAACATCTAGCAACGGAAGCGAAAATTAATATTAATCCAGAAGATTTAGAATATCAAGCCTTACAATGGGCGACTCGACACAATGGCCGTTCTGGTCGCACTGCCAGACAATTTATTGATTTTATCACAGCGGATTTATCTGGGAAAGATGTAAATATTAATAATCATAAAACATAATTACTCACCTTCAAAAAAAGTGAAAATAGATGACTTTGATTACTACGAATTCCCATCAGGGTACTACGCTCAAAACAAGTAAAATGCAATCAGGAACAGTCAGCAATAGAGTAATTTTAGGTGTATCTGCCTTCAGTATCAGTTTCGGTTTAAGTCTTGTCCCCAACTGGGATTTTACACAGGCATTAATTACAGGTATTATTACCATTCTTGCAACTTATTCAGCCGCCATAATGGTTGATAAAAGACGTAGAAAATATGAACTATTAGTGTTAAATTCTCTCCACAGAAGAATCCGTGAACAAGAAGGGTTAAAATATCGGATTGCCAGAGAAATTCAACAAGTAGAACAGCATAAAATTGTTCTCTACACAGAATCACAAAATTTGCAAAATCAAATTATAGAATTGCGGAATCAGAGAGATAGCTTACATAGAGATTTAGGAATTTTTGCCAGTCAGAAAAAACAATTAGAAGTTGAAATATCTCACCTCAAAGTAGAACTAGATAAAATAGATAATAATACGGCAGAATTAAAAAAATACTGTTCTGAACTCTCTTCAGAAAAGCGTCGTTTAGAGGTTAACTGTAATGTATCTCGCGCCGAACTAAATCAAATTCAAGCCCAAATTGAAGCCTATAGGCAAGAAAAACAAGAACTTGAAAATAATCTGACTTTATCTAACAGACTCAAACCTCAACTAGAGGAAAGACTATATGATTTGCGGGTAGAGATAGAAACCTTAGAAAAAAAATTATTGACTGATCAAAATTCCTTAGAAAGTACGATAGCTGTCAAAGAAAATATAGAACAAAATATCCAAGAATTACAGATAAATAAAAAATCCCAACAAGAACAAATCAATCAGCTACAAAATCAAATTTCTGCACTAGAAGATGAGCGCGACTCATTACAAAATCAAGTTTGGGAACTGTTACAAAATATAGAAAACCTCAATCAAGAACAATCTATAGGAGAAAGTATAGATAATGGAACAGAACTATTTCCCTTTGATGAACTGCTAGAAGAGACAGAAACGCAAGAAATATTATCTAGTTCTCTACCCTCAGAATGGCAAAATTTACTAAATAACTTAGAAGCATACCAAATGCAAATTTTAACTGCCATAGTTGAGGAAGATGATATTAAATCTATTCTCAAGCAAGTGGCAGAAACAAATATTACTATGCCTAATTTACTGATAGATGACATTAATGAAATAGCTGATAGTACCATAAATGATCTGATTATAGAAACTAGTGAAGAAGTACCCAAAATTTATCCAGATAAACTATCTAAAGTGCAAGAATTAGTCAAAATTTATGCAAATTCTGGAACTAAATAAACATACATAAAAAGTAACTTATCCGTGCAGATAATATTGAAAATTTCATGATTTTGATATACTATAGGTATAATATTTGATTATTGATAATGGTGCGTTACGAACTCCGTTCTAACACACCCTACAATACCTACAGGACTGACGCAAACCCTACTTAAAATACTGTCATTGTGACGAAAGGAAGCAATCTCAAATCCCGATATTTCATGAAAATGCGTAAGTCATATTTAGTTTTCAAAAACTGCAAGCTTTTATCAATTGAAAACTCAAAAACCTTGGATTTAATTTCTGCGGAAATTAAAAATAATTCCTATCCCATTCTTAAAACTATTACCTGTTCCCTGTTCCCTTTAATATTATAAAATATGACAAAACAAAAAATATCAAAAAAAGTATCAACTACCTTAATAAATTCCTTGGGTGCAGGAGTAGTACCTAGGTTAGGATTAGAATATATAGCTGTAGGTAGAGAAAAAGAACTGAATAGTTTATTGCAAAACCTCACTGATATTTCCGAAGGTGTAGCAGCCTTTAGATTTATAATTGGTAATTATGGATCTGGAAAAAGTTTTATCTTACAATTGCTACGTAACAAAGCAATGGAACAGGGATTTGTTGTTGCAGATGCTGACTTATCCACTGAACGTAGATTAGCAGGAAGTCATAACGAAGGTTTAGCAACCTATCGAGAATTAATGAGTCATTTAGCAACAAAAACTCGACCTGATGGTGGTGCTTTAGTCGCTATTTTAGAAGGATGGATTAATAAAATCCAACAAGAGGTAGTTAAAGAAACAGGAATGCGTCCTAATGATGAAGGATTTGATGATCAAGTAGAAGCCAAAATTAGGGAAGTTGTTCATTACATTGAAGATTTGGTACATGGCTTTGATTTTGCCAATGTTGTTATTGCTTATTGGCGTAGTTATCGCTTAGATGATGATAATTTAAAAAATGCTTCTTTACGTTGGTTAAGAGGAGAATTTAATACTAAAACTGAAGCGAGAGCAGCTTTAGGAGTACGAGTGATTATTGATGATGAAACTTGGTATGATTATATTAAATTATTAGCTAAGTTTGTTGCCGAAATTGGCTATCAAGGATTATTAATATTCATAGATGAAGCAGTTAATTTATATCAAATTTCTACTACTGTCACCCGTGAGAAAAATTATAATAGATTACTAGGAATGTTTAATGATACTATGCAATGTAAAGCTGAACATTTGGGTATCTTTATTGGTGGAACAACACAATTTTTAGAAGATCAAAATAGGGGACTTTTTGCTGATCCAGCTTGGAGAAGACGCACGAAAGAAAGTAGATTTATTACCCAATCCAATACACAAGAATATTTTGGGCCTGTCATCAGACTTAACCCTTTATCAGAGACAGAAATACTGACTCTTTTACAAAATCTGTTAGCAATTCACACGGTTAATTTTGGTTACGATTCACTGTTAAAATCTGCTGATTTACAGACTTTCATTCAGGAGATAACCACCCGTTTAGGTGCTGAAGCATTACTCACACCAGGGGAGATAATTCGAGATTTTATTAGTATTTTGAATTTGCTTTATCAAAGTCCAGATATTAAATTCCCAGAATTAATTCATGGTAGCAATTTCCAACCTACTGTTGCAGGTGAAGAGGAAAATTTAGATGATGATGTGGCAGAATTTAGCTTATAAGACTTTTAACTTATAGGACTCCTATTTGAGTTTTGAATAAAATTAGGTATTGTAGGGTGTGTTAGAACGGAGTTCGTAACGCACCAACGTATAATTACTACCAATTCCTGAGTCTGTAAATCAAGGGTTAATAGGGTTCGTCTCCCGGCTTTTTTTCCTAACTGCTGTTGTACTTAATAACATTCTAATAATATTTCTTGATCAGCATTACCAAAATTTTCATTCCTCATTTTTTTATCACCCCAATTATTTAGATTTGATAGTTATACTTATGATTTCAGGACTTACGCAAAACCTATTCCAAACACTGTCATTGCGACGTAAGGAAGCAATCTCAAACCCCATTCGTAAAAATGCGTAAGTCCTAGATTTAATTGTGCTTTTACAGCAAAATTACAATGAGAAAAGATACATTTTCTAAACTTGCTCCTTTTATCCAGGAATATATCTACCATAGCAACTGGACAGAATTACGACCAGTACAAATAGCTGCTTGTGAGGTTATTTTTAACACAAATTCACATTTATTGATTGCTGCTGCTACCGCTACGGGAAAAACTGAAGCTGCATTTTTACCGATTTTAACTTTATTACATCAGAAACCATCTCATAGCATTGGTGTTTTATATATCAGCCCGATTAAAGCTTTAATTAATGATCAATTTAATCGCCTCAATGACTTACTAAAAACCGCAGATATATCAGCATATTCTTGGCATGGTGATGTATCACAAAACCGTAAAAATAAACTTTTGAAAAATCCTCAAGGTATTTTACAAATTACCCCAGAGTCTTTAGAAAGTTTACTGATTAATAAATATCAAGAATTAGAGAGGTTATTTGCTGATTTACGATTTATTGTTATTGATGAAATTCATGCTTTTATGGGTTCAGAAAGAGGTGATCAAATTATTTGTCAATTACAAAGACTAGCTAAGTTTACTAAAATTGAGCCTAGACGTATTGGTTTATCAGCTACTTTGGGAGATTATTCCCTAGCTGAAAATTGGTTAAGTTCAGGAACAGAACAAGTGACAATCACCCCAAAAATAGCAGATGCAAAAAGGAACATTAAGTTAGCAATTGAACACTTTTTTCTTCATAAAGATATAGATAAATCAGATTATGATCAATATATTTTTAATCTCACTAAATCCCGTAAATGCTTAATATTTGCTAATAATCGTACTCAAACAGAATCTATTATTTTCTCTTTACGAAAGATAGCTAAAAGTGTAGGATTTCCAGATATATATCATGTCCATCATGGTAGCATTGCTCCTAGTTTACGCCAAACTGCGGAAAATGCTATGTGTGAACCTAATACTCCCGCAGTGACAGCAGCAACTTTAACCTTAGAATTAGGGATAGATATTGGTTATTTAGAAAGAGTAATTCAATTAGAATCACCACTATCTGTAGCCAGTTTTTTACAAAGATTAGGACGCAGTGGAAGAAGGGGAGAAACTGCGGATATGAGGTTTATTTGTGGTGAAGAAAAACCTTTATCTGAAGATGATTTACCGGTACAAATTCCTTGGCAACTTTTACAAAGTATTGCCATTATTCAACTTTACTTAGAATCACGATGGATAGAACCTATTAAACCAATTAAATATCCTTTTAGCTTGTTGTATCATCAAACCATGAGTATTTTAGCTGCTCAGGGAAAAATTTCACCTGCTGTTTTAGCACAAGAAATTTTCAAATTACCACCCTTTACTAATCTTTCCCAAGATGATTATAAAATCCTACTTCGTTATTTAATTGACATTAATCACATTCAAAAAACCGAACATAATAAATTAATGATTGGTTTAGCTGGAGAAAGAATAGTTAATAGATTTCAATTTTATGCTGTGTTTGCAGATAATCAAGAATATACTGTTAAACAAGGAGTTACAGAAATTGGCAGTATTGTCACACCTCCAGCAGTGGGGAATCAATTTGGTTTAGCTGGTAAGAGTTGGGAAGTTTTAGAAGTTGACTTTAAAAAAAAGGTGATTTTGGTTCAGCAAGTAGAGGATAAAGCTAATATTTATTGGCGGGGTAGTAGTGGCAATATTCATGAAAAAATATTACAGAAAATGCGTCAGGTTTTACTGGAAGATACAGAATATAGTTACTTACAAAAAAATGCTAAACTCAGGTTACAGGAAGTTAGGAATTTAGTGCGTAAAACAGGATTAGCTCAAAATAATATTATTCAGTTATCCAAAAATAAATGTTGTATTTTTCCGTGGATGGGTACTGTAGGTTATCGAACTTTAGAAAGGTTGATAAATTGTTTTTGTCGAGAGTCTCTAGAAATTAGTAGTATTGGGGGTATAAATCCTTATTATTTAACTTTGAAAGTTCCTCAAGATAAGTTTGCGAAGATTCATGCAGAAATAGTAGGTTTATGTGAACAGAGAATTACAGCAGAACATTTAGTTAGTCATGCAGAAGCACCAAAATTACAAAAGTATGATCAGTTTATTCCTGATGAATTATTAAGGAAGGCATTTTTAAATGATTATTTAGATATGGAGGAGATGAAAAGAGTAGTTTTAGAATGGTAATTTTTTAGTCATTTTAGTGGTGGATAAAGTTTAGTTAATATTTTAGTAAATTAATCAGGACTTACACAAAAATCTTCCAAAACTCTATTCCTCTGCGTTCTCTGCGGTTTGATATTCCATTACTCGTGCGTAAGTCCTATTAATAATGAATCACAAAGTATTTATATGTAAAAATAGTATCAACAACTTAATAATTAACTGCTAAATACAAGTACAAATACGTATAAATATCAAATTTCTGTAAAAATTTCTCAAAGATATCTTATTTCCATCAACAATTCTCAAGTTTTCAGCTATTGTATAATTAATACTAATAAACATTACTTAATAAACACCACCAAAATTGCTATGCAAAGCTTCTTATCTGAACCATTAACTACAGAAAAAATCACAGTAAAAATTGCAGATTTACCCACATCTTTACAAGGTTTCAAATTAGTACAATTGTCTGATTTACACTATGATGGTTTACGCTTATCAGATGAGATGTTAGCATCGGCGATCGCTATCACTAACTCCGAAAAACCAGACCTGATTTTATTAACAGGTGACTACATTACTACCACAACAGAACCACTCAAAGAATTAGTTAAATATCTGCAAAAATTAAAAAGCAATTATGGCATTTATGCAGTTTTAGGAAACCATGATTCATATAATAAAAATTCCCGTTTTCAAGTTACTAAAGCATTAGAAAATATAGATATTAATGTTTTATGGAATCAAATAGCTTATCCATTTGCTCAAGAGTTTCCTATAGTCGGACTAGCGGACTTTTATTCACAAGAATTTGATCCTGCACCAGTTATGGATCAGCTAGATCCTACTAAACCTTGTCTAGTTTTATCCCATAACCCAGACTCAGCAGAAGTGTTAAAAAAATGGCGAGTAGATTTACAATTATCTGGCCATACTCATGGGGGACAAATAATTTTTCCTATTCTTGGGCCAGCGTTAAAAATATATGAAAATATAGCTAATTATTTTCCTGAACAAATACGATCTTCTTTCCCATTTTTAGTAGAGGGTAAACCTATTTTCTATCATTGGGAATGGTTGTATGGCCTACATGAAATTGGCAAAAATCAATTGTATGTAAATCGTGGTTTAGGAACTTATTTTCCAGGACGTTTATATTGTCCACCAGAAGTTACTGTTATCACTTTACAACGTCAATAAACTAAGCTAATTTTACATCTTTCGCATATTATGAATTGCAGGATCAAAACCCTGAGAAAACTTTGTACTGTCGTCATAACAAGCACGATTTAAGTTTGCACCATACAATTTAGTATAGTGTAACCTAGCACCTCGAAGATTAGCTTCAGAAAGGTTAGCTCCACTTAAATTAGTTCTGGTTAAGTTGGCTTTTGCTAAATTACAACTACTTAAATTTGCACCCCAAAGTTTAGCTTTAGCAAGATTTGCTCCACTTAAATTTGATCCCCAAAAACTAATACCTGGTAAATTAGCATTAATCAGTTTTATTCCTTCTAAATGAGCAGATAAAAAATATCTCTCTCCCGCAGCATAACGCCGTTTAATTTCTTCTGCATTCATTTATACTAAACTACCTCACTCAAAAATAAACATCAACACAGTGTGTTATATCATTGATTGAAGCACAACTCAGATTGGAAAACAGCTACACATTTATCAAACTTGAGGTAACGAGTAAGTATTTATATGTACTAAAAAGTACTATTAATGACTAATAAATTGATAATAGATAAATAACTAAAATTTCTTTATACACGAAAAAGTACCTGAGTAGTTTTAACTTTCTCAGGCACTCCCCCGTATAACTTTATACCATACACTTAGTAATGCAACATTTGAAACCCTTGACATTGCTATAGGGGAAGCATTGCTAGGATTAGCTGTAACAAACATAAGTGAAGTGGTATCACTCCTTGCATAAAATAAAGATATCTCTTATTACACCTAATCAGTAGTGTGGAGAGTGACACTTTCTCAACTGACACTGGTGGAAAAAGATGCAACCACAATAGTAGCTAACGAAACAACAGCAAACAGTAAACACCTCCCGCAAACTGTATAAAAACAGAGAATTGTTGATTGATAACTGTTCACTATTAACTGCAACCTCCTCCCCCTGGAGTTTCAACTACAAACACATCCCCAGACTGCATTTCTACCGTTGCGGTACTATCCAAAATTTCCTCATCACCATTTTCCCTTTGTACCCAGTTCCTCCCCACCTGTCCTGGTTCTGCACCATTTAACCCAAAAGGAGGAACAACCCGGTGGCCAGAGAGAATATTAGCAGTCATAGGTTCTAAAAATTTAATCCGACGAACTATCCCATCACCACCGGAATATTTACCCTTACCACCGCTATTTTTACGCACACTAAAACTTTCCACTTGAACAGGATAGCGAGTTTCTAAAATTTCTGGATCTGTTAATAAGGAGTTAGTCATGTGTGTATGTACCGCATCAGTACCATTAAAGTTTATGCCAGCACCAGACCCACCACAAATAGTTTCATAATATTGATATTTTTGATTACCAAAAGTTAAATTATTCATCGTTCCTTGGGAAGCGGCCATCACACCCAACGCACCATACAAAGCATCAACAATAGCTTGGGAAGTTTCCACATTTCCCGCTACCACTGCTGCGGGGTAAGTTGGGTTTAACATACAGTTTTCAGGAATGATAATTTCTAAAGGTTTTAAACAACCAGCATTGAGGGGAATATTATCATTTACCAAAGTTCTGAACACATATAAAACAGCAGCTTGGGTGACAGCTTGAGGTGCATTAAAATTACTATTTAGTTGTGTCGAAGTGCCATTAAAATCAATTTTTGCCGTCCGATTTTCTTTGTCAATTTTTACCTCAACCTGAATTTTTGCCCCATTATCCATTTCATAACTAAAAGCACTATCTTTTAAAACATCAATTGCACGTCTGACAGCTTCTTCTGCATTATCTTGAACAAACTGCATATAAAGTTGCACAGTTTCTAATCCATATTGCTGAACCATTTTTAATAACTCTTGCATACCGCGATTATTAGCAGCAATTTGAGCTTGAAAATCTGCCAGATTTTGATCAGAATTTCGACTAGGATAGGGATGATTTAACAAATGTTTTCTAACTGCTACTTCTTGAAATTCTCCCTCTTTCACTAACAGAAAATTATCAAAAATTATACCCTCTTCTATAATTGTGGTACTATAAGGAGGCATAGAACCAGGAGTAATTCCACCAATATCAGCTTGATGTCCACGGGAAGCAACATAAAAAATGGGACTGTGAATATTGTTTTTATTATCTAGAAATACGGGAGTGATAGCAGTGACATCAGGTAAATGTGTACCTCCATTATAGGGATTATTTGATAAGTAAACATTACCTGGTTTAATAGTTTTATCCACATCATTAATTAAACTGCGGACACTTTCACTCATAGAACCTAAATGTACAGGAATATGAGGAGCATTAGCAACTAATAAACCATAGCTATCAAAAATCGCACAGGAAAAATCTAACCGTTCTTTAATGTTAACAGAAGTCGCTGTATTTTGTAGGACAATTCCCATTTGTTCCGCAATAAATTGATAGAGATTTTTAAATATCTCCAAACGAACAGGATCAGGTTGAGATTTTGTGTACATTTTTTTAGTTATTTTTCTAGATGTTGTAATTACGATTCTAGTTATAAATAGTAAGAATTGAACGCAGATAAACGCAGATAAACGCGGATAATTTTGTAGTTGTTCAGACAATTCAGATCCCCGACTTATAACATAAACTCATAAATTATTAACATTATCAAATAAGAAGTCGGGGATCTGAGGATTACAAATATCACGAATCAATATATTCTAAAATCAAATGATTTCGTTCAGTTAATATTGCTTTCCAATTAGGTTCAACTACAATAGTACTAATTTTCTCCACAATAATTGCAGCACCTTCAATAATATCTCCTGGTTGTAAATCTTCTCTTTTATAAACTGGTGTATCACACCATTTTTCAGCAGTAAATATTTTAATCATTTCTACTGGTTTTGGCTTTTCCTCTAACTTTCTGTCACGAATAATTAGAGGTTCTGCTGGGGTGTCCATTTTTTGAATTACTTCTACAGAAATAGATTCGACAATGAGGGTTTTTTCTGTTTGGATGAACCCATATCTTAATTGATGTTCATTCTCAAACTGTCTTTGCATTTTTTCTACATCATCAAAAAAGTCAATTGTTAAAATTGAATTAGTACTGACATATTTTAAATTAACTTTATTAATTACCTCTAATTCTAAATTACTATTTTCCTGACTTAAATCTTTTATAGCTTCTATTTCTAAAGATGTAATTAACTGCTGTAATTCAGCAATCAATGTTTGATTTAAAGGTTTCTCAATTCCAGATATTTTATTATTTCTCACATCTGCTAAACCCATTCCATAAGCAGAAAGCACCCCAGCAAAAGGATGTAAAAATATTTTTTTTATCCCTAAAGTATCAGCAATTAAACAAGCAACTTGTCCACCTGCACCCCCAAAACAACAAAGTGCATATTTACTAACATCATAACCTCGTTGCAGACTGATTTTTTTAATTGCATTAGCCATATTTTCTACAGCAATACTAATGAAACCTACTGCTACTTGTTCAGGGGTTCTATCATTTTTGGTGATAGATCTGATATTTTCAGCTAATTCTTGAAACTTCTGAATTACTATTTCTTGATCTAAAGGTAGATTTCCATTCTTACCAAAAACTGCGGGGAAATATTGGGGTTGAATTTTCCCTAACATGACGTTAGCATCTGTGACAGTTAATTCTCCCCCACGACGATAAGCAGCAGGCCCAGGATTAGAACCCGCGGACTCAGGGCCAACACGATAACTAGAACCATCAAAGGATAAAATTGAACCACCACCCGCAGCAATTGTGTGTATTGCTAATACGGGAACTCGCATTCTTGCACCGGCAATTTCTGAATCTAATTCTCGTTCATATTCTCCTTTAAAATGGGCAACATCTGTACTTGTTCCTCCCATATCAAAGGTAATTATGGAATCAAAACCTGCTCTTTTACTAGTTTGTACTGCACCAACAATTCCCCCCGCAGGGCCACTTAAAATACTATCTTTTCCTTGAAATTTATCTGCATCTGTTAACCCTCCATCAGATTTCATAAACATTAATTTGACGTTGGGTAATTGACTAGAAACTTGATTAACATAACGCCGTAAAATGGGGGTTAAATAAGCATCTACTACGGTTGTATCTCCTCTACTAACCAGTTTCATTAAGGGACTGACTTGATGAGAAATTGAGATTTGATTAAAGCCGATTTCTTGAGCGATTTTAGCTATTTGTTGTTCATGTTTTGGATAGCGATCGCTGTGCATCAATACAATTGCACAACTTCTAATTCCTGTTTCATAAACTGTTTGTAAATCTTGTTTTACTTCCTGAATATTTACAGGTTTTAATTCATTTCCATTTGCATCATATCTTGCATCTATTTCTATGACTTGTTCATATAACATGGTTGGTAAAAGTATTTCTCGTGCGAAAATATTAGGGCGATTTTGATAACCAATTCGCAACGCATCTTTAAAACCTTTAGTAATTAATAAAACTACTCTATCACCCTGTCTTTCTAACAGTGCATTGGTAGCTACTGTTGTTCCCATTTTCACAACTTCGATATTTTGATAGGGGATAGGTTCATTAACAGAAACCCCCAGAATATCTCTAATTGCTTGAATTACCGCATCTGAATATTTTTCAGGATTTTCTGATAATAATTTATAGACTATTATCCATTCTTGATTGGGGAGAGGAACAATTAAAAAACGCTGGTTTTCCTTTGTAAGTCTGTCTATTATATTTTGATTATTGGTGACAGCAACTACATCTGTAAATGTGCCACCTCTATCAGCGAATATTTTTAACATGATTATATTTACTATGAGTGCTTATACTTTATTTATAGAGGATTTTGGTGATAGAGATGAAGATTTTATGCAGAAATCTGATTCACACTCACTTGATAAATTACCTGTTCTTTGACAGAATTTGCAGCCGCTAAAGCTATTTCTTCCCAATCAGTATCTAATAGTAAAATACCCAAAATTGACTTTAATAAATCTCGATTAGATATCAATTCACCAGCATCAAATAATTCATCTTGTTTGAAAATATCTTGCAGTGCTAATATTACATTATTTTCAGGTAATTGTAGTCTTTGAATTAAGCGTTGCTGTGCTACTTTCAATGCTGTTTTTTCTCCTATACCTAAATTCCATTCTTGTAAAAGTAATCGCAGTTCTTGGTTAAGCGATAGACGCAATTTTGTTAATCTTCCTAATAATGCAGGGTTTGTTAAAAAAGCTGGAACTGCTAAACTCCATTCTAAACCTGCTGTTACGTCGCAGTCGGTTTCATCTTCAATTTCAATTGCTGCTTGGAGAGATGCAGGATTAAAAAGTAAATCAATAGCTGCTATTACATGGTGATTATTATTCATAATAAGCTGTATATTTTACTTTTTTATATTACAGGTTTCATTGTTTATATTCTTCCTTTAGGACGATGAATAGCCTTACCTTGATGATCAAAACAATCTCCAGCAGTTCCCGGAAATGCAGCAATAAACCTGTTTAACATATCAGGATCATCTTTAAATACTGTCATCCAAACAGAGAAAAAACCTTGAGTAACTGCCTGATCAATAACAGAATCTCGCATTGCTTCTAAAGACTCTTGATCATTACATTTACTCAGTCTTTGTAAAGCTCTTTCTGCTTTCTCCCATGCTTCTTTACGATTAAGCCATCGGCAATCTTTCATCTGTGGATCAGGATTAGGTATTCTATCTAATCCCACCATTTTAATTGTTGCTTGGGCTACCTGTTGCTCTTCAATAGATAACCCACTATTTACTTTAACAATTCCACCTTTTGCATATTCAACTATCCTAAAAGTATTATCGTGATCAATCCAATAAAATTCACTTCTTGCAGCTATTTTAGCAGAAGTGGGGTGAAGATTTTTCCATGAACTATCCCACCTTTTCTCCATAGGAGATTTCTTAGTTGAGTTACAGTTTTTACAAGCCAAACAAAAGTTTTCCCAATTTTTTTCTTCATCAGGAAACTGTGCTTTGGGTAATATGTGTTCAACATCTAAAGATGAACTAAGGCGAGTTTCGCAGTAAGAACAATATTCACCAAAGTTATCAATTAAATCTCCTCGTGCATCTTTATAATCTTGAAAAATTTTCTTATTTTCAGTTCTAATAACTGGGCGCATTTTTATAAACCCCTTGATAAACGTTCCATTTTGAGAAAAGCTTGATAAGCTGGATCATCACTATATGGAATTGATAATTCATCTAATCTATGTTTTAATCTTTCAATCTCTTCTTCAGGAACATTCTCTGATTGTTCTAAAACCTGGTAATACTCTTGAGCAGCTTTCATCATATTTTTCCATCTTTCACTTTGTTGTGGTAATTCTACACCTTGGACATTTTCTACAATATCTTCAACACTTTTATTAATATATTCTCCATCTCTGTTATCAAGATTTATTAATTCGTTATCTTTTAATGATTGGATAATAAATGGTGAATGGGTAGTTACGAAAAATTGAATTTTGGGAAATGTTCTTTTTAAATCTTCTACTACTCGACGCTGCCATTTTGGATGTAAATGTAAATCAATTTCATCAATTAAAACAATACCAGGTGTCAGTTTAGCTGCTTCATCTGCAAATTGCGGATTTAAGGTTACACAACGATAGGCAATATCAGCAACCATACCAATTATATTTTTGACACCATCACTTAACATTCTAAAAGGTAAAGTTCTTCCATCTTTTGCAGTAGCAACCAGTTCGTCTTGCTGAACATCGTACTTGACATCTTGCCAATCTTCCATACTATTTTTAATAGCTTCTTTAACTCCTAATAAAGTACCTAAAGTTTTTCCCTGTTGTAAAGATGCAAATTCCCAAGTTTTAAACCACCGCATTAATTTCTTCACTTCATAGGATTTTGTTAGACAATTATCATATCCGGCAAATCTAGAATCAGGAGCAAGTGTTTTAGTATTTTTTGTTGTTTTATCTCTATGTTGAACCCAAAGGCGGCCTGTACTATAATATGAAATAACTGGCAAAATAATCTTCTCTCTATTTTGTTCTTGAATCCGAACTTTTCTTTGTAATTCCTTAGCATATTGCAATATTTCTTTTGCACCTTCACGAGTTGTCATACCACCATCAGTTTTGATTTCTCTTTTCCATGAAATTTCTTCTCCATCTTCAAAAAAACCATGACAAGATACAACAACTGGTGTAATTTTGTCTAATGTCGGAGTTTCTCCTTCTTGTCTGAAAATACGACGAATTTCATCTTTGTTAATATTTACTGATCTAGTTTGATCAATTCCTAAAAAAAAGCTCCCTACAGCAATAGCTAGTGCATCAAGAATAGCAGTCTTTCCTGTCGCATTATCACCAATAAAAACGTTAAATTGATCAGAAAACTCAAAAACTTTATGCTCAAAGCATCGGAAATTCTCAAGTTCAAGCTGTCTAATTTTCATGTTATCCTCATAAATATAACTTCATCAGGTAACTTTAATAATACATTAAATATAATAAATATTAATTGCTAGTCAAAATTTATATAACCAAAATGGAAGAACTACTCGAACTCAAACAACTTCTAGAACAGGGTAAAATTCCTGAAGCATTACTATTAGTGGATGAATTGGAAGAAATGAGCCTCAGTGATAAAATTAATAAAATTGATAGTTATGGTGTAATTCTTCTCATCCATTTAATTAAACAAAAAGCCGAAAACCGTTCTACTCGTTCTTGGGAAATATCTATAGAAAATGCAGTACGGGAAATTAACAAAATCAATAAACGGCGTAAATCTGGAGGTGTTTACTTAAACCAAATAGAACTAATGGAAACTCTCCAACAAGGATATCAAGTAGCACTGAAAAGAGCAGCTTTAGAAGCATTTGAGGGACGTTATGAAACAGAAGAATTAGCAGCTATGGTAGAAGAACAAGAAATATTAACTCATGCTTTGGAATTAATTCAAAAATAATCAAGATTATAAGATCCCCGACTTCTTCAAGAAACCGGGGATCTAAAACTAAGCTGTCACCTCTTCCTTCGCCTGTTGCTGTAGTGCAGCATACAACCGATTCAGAGCATTCACATAAGCCTGAGCCGATGCCACAATAATATCTGTACTAGCTGCGTGACCTGAAAATACACGGGATTCATAACGTAAACGAATCGTTACTTCTCCCAAAGCATCAATTCCCCCAGTTACAGATTGTACAGAAAACTCAATCAACTCATTCGGTACATTCACTACCCGATTGATGGCTTCATAAACCGCATCCACTGGCCCAGTACCGATCGCCGCATCAGTTAATTCTTCACCGTTAGGAGTACGCAGGGTGACAGTTGCAGTGGGTTTAGCGTTACTACCACAGGAAACCTGCACCAATTCAACTTTAAATAAATCCGGTGCTTGTTTGATTTCGTCGTTAACGATCGCCTCTAAATCCCAATCAGAAATTTCTTTCTTTTTGTCTGCAACTTCTTTAAACCGTACAAAGGCTTTATTCAAGTCATTATCAGCTAAATCAAAGCCCAATTCTTTTAACCGAGTCCGGAAGGCGTTTCTACCAGAGTGTTTACCCAAGACAATTTGATTATCTGTTAAACCAATCAATTGAGCATCCATAATCTCATAGGTGAGTTTATTTTTTAACACCCCATCTTGGTGAATACCCGACTCATGGGCAAAAGCATTTGCACCCACAATTGCCTTATTAGGCTGTACCAACATCCCGGTTAAATTAGAAACCAAGCGGGAAGCTTTATAAATTTGCTTGGTATCAATATTAGTTAGCGGTGCTTCCGACTCAACAGAACGACCAAAGAAGGGGTTGTAATACTGCCTTCTCACGTGCAAGGCCATTACCAATTCTTCTAAAGCCGCATTTCCAGCCCGTTCCCCAATACCATTAATGGTACATTCTAGTTGTCTTGCACCATTTTTCACCGCTTCCAGGAAGTTAGCAACAGCTAAACCCAAATCATTATGGCCGTGGACAGAAATAATCGCCTGGTCAATATTGGGGACGTTTTCTTTGATACCCTTGATAATCGCCCCAAACTCACTGGGAGTCGTGTAACCTACAGTATCAGGGATATTAACTGTAGTTGCACCAGCAGCGATCGCCCTTTCCAAAACCTGATACAAAAATTCTGGATCGGATCTACCAGCATCTTCTGGGGAAAATTCCACATCATCGGTAAAGCTTCTGGCATAGGCTACCATTTCTTCAGCGATCGCAATTACTTCCGGTCTAGTTTTTTTCAACTTATATTTTAAGTGAATATCAGAAGTAGCAATAAATGTATGAATTCTCCCCTTAGCTGCTGGTTTAATTGCTTCCGCTGCGGCCTTAATATCATCATGTTTAGCTCTTGCTAAACTACAAATGATCGGTCCATTTTCTAAACCCACAGTCTGAGCGATTTTATTAACTGCTTCAAAATCACCCGGACTAGCAAAGGCAAAACCTGCTTCAATTACATCTACACCCAGACGAGCTAATTGTTTAGCTATAACTAGCTTTTCCTCTATATTTAGAGTTGCTCCTGGACACTGCTCTCCATCTCGCAGTGTGGTATCAAAGATAATAATTCTGTCTGCTTGATTGCTCATAGGTTTTAGATTGTTTAGTGTAGTTTCCTGTGACTTTGGGCTTAAAAAAAATACCTTGAACTTTATTCTTGAACTTTATTTTTTAACTTGTGCTTTGTAAATAAGTATTAATTTTACTAAGCTTCGGTTTTCTCTATTTGGTCTCTGATGTCGTTCAAGTCTATATATCTATCAGTAGCATTGCGTAATTCCCTAGCGATCATCCCTTCTGTTGATACAACAGTGATATGAGTATTTTTAGAACGTAATAGCTCAATTGCTCTTTCAAAATCTCCATCACCACTAAACAAAACAACTCGGTCATATTGATCTACTGTGTTGAACATATCAACGACAATTTCAATATCTAAATTAGCTTTTTGTGAGTAACGACCAGAGACATCATCATAGTATTCTTTAAGAATTTTAGTACGTACCGTATATCCCAAACTAATTAGAGCATCTCGAAAACCACGTTGATCTTGTGGATCTTTCAAGCCGGTGTACCAAAAAGCATTAATTAATGTTGTATCTGACTGCTCGTTCTTAAAGTATTCTAATACTCGTCGCGGGTCAAAAAACCAGCCATTTTTTTGTTGAGCATAGAACATATTGTTTCCGTCTACAAAAATAGACAGACGATTCATTGGCAAAACCATAGAAATTTACACCTAAATAATAGATAAGAATGTAAGATTGAACAATAGATTATAGCAATTCTTCATTGGTAAGGATGCTAATATCCATAAGGTAGTTTTTATGTATGGGGTTTATCTTACCTCTGTTAAAGCATAAAATTAGCTAACACATGAAATTTGATCCCCGAATTGTCTATATTTGACACCCCTGTCTCCAACTCTTAATCCTCTGGGTTCAAAATTGCCTAAAATTCACCCAGGAAATTTATGGATTTAAAGAGCTAATTAAGTAGTTGTACAAATAAATTTCATCTTCAGGATTGACAACAGTTCACAGATAACAGAGAACAATTTTCCTTTGTTTGCTTTTTATCCATATACAATAAGTAATTAGATCCAATTACAAAACTAATCAGTATTTTTACCATGAAATTAATATTGCTGGTTTGTATCATAGTATAAAATTTAACCTTAGCATAAAATTGTTTGACTTAAAGTTTGGTATCAAAACCTCTATTATGATGGAAAACGTGTATAAAGAAATCATATTGTTGTACTTGTAATTAACCAGTAATACCATATGGTAGAAAAATCCAAATATGGCTTAACAGAACAAAACCTCACCACTGCCAAAAATAAACAAAGTAAATTTACAAAAGTCAATATTACAAAAACACTACAACATCCAAAAACGATGGCCAGTTTTGGTCATATCCTAGCGGCCGCTTCCGCTGTGGTAGCAGCACTGCTGAGTGCCACAAATGGTAGTTTAGTTCAATTAGTTGAAAATCAAACCGCTACAAATTTTTATCAGATTCGTGGTTCTAAAGCTGCTCCACAAGATATAGTCATTTTAGCAATTGATGATCAATCAATTACAATACCAGAACAATACTATAAAAGTGATAATCAAAAGTATAAGTATTTAGAACCGTTAAAGTCATTTCCATATCAACGTCTAGCTTACGCTCAGGTAATTGAAAAGCTAATCAATGCTGGTGCGCGTTCAGTAGCCGTAAATGTGCTTTTTGATAAACCTAGTGGAGCAGGGGAAGACGATGACATCGCATTAGAGAAAGTATTAAAAAAATATGGTAGTAAAGTTGCCTTAGCCGCAGTTTATGAAGACTTTCAGACACATCAGGGAGAATTTGAGCAACTAACCCAACCCTTAGATAAATTCCTGCAAACCTCAGCATTGATTGGGTCAGTTAATTTTCCCATAGAAGTAGATGGTAAAATACATCGCTTGAGCAGTGCATTTACACCAGAAAAAGCCACAACAAATTTGATCAACACAAAATCATTATCTTTTAGTGAGGCAACATTAGCTGCATCACAAGTAAAGTATCCCCGACCTAGAGGCGATCGCATTTATTTCTGGGGAAATGAACAACAAAGAACATTTGCAATAATTCCATTTTGGTTTGTCTTTGATCCAGACAACTGGAATAACTATCTACAGCAAGGCAAAATATTTGAAGACAAAATCGTACTCATTGGTGCTACAGCTAAATTAAGTAATGATTTGCCAGTAGCAGTATCTCCCCATCAAACAATGGCTGGAGTGGAAATTCATGCTCATGCGATCGCCACTTTAATGACCAATAAATCTATCACCACAGCAATTCAAAATCCCTGGCTTAGAGGGTTATTTGTACTGACATTAATAAGTGGTACAACACTCATAATGACCAGGAGACAACAAGGTTTTCAAAGATTGCTATTGAGTATAGGATTAGCTGGTTTATGGGGAGGAATAAGCTATGGTAGCTATATGTATGCTTACTTGATGCTACCGACAACAGTACCGATAGTTGCAATATTTTGTATAGGGTTATTCTATTTTGGTACAGAAATAGCTAAGGACAAAATCAACAAACAACAATTATTACTTCTATTTCAAAAGCATAAATCATCTTCAGTAATTCAAGATATTATTAGTCAACAAGGCGAACTGAAAAACCTGATTCAAAAAAGAGATTCAGAACTGAATGGAAAAATACTAGGAGGACGCTACAAAATCATAAAAGTTCTGGGTGCAGGTGGATTTGGTGAAACCTATATTGCAGAAGACATACAACTTCCTGAACATCCAGAATGTGTAGTCAAACAACTTAAACCAGCTACGAGCAAACCAGAAAATTTAGTCCTAGCAAGACGCTTATTTAGTTCAGAAGCAAAAACCCTAGAAAAATTAGGTATACATTCTCAAATTCCCCAACTATTAGCATACTTTGAAGAAGAAGAGGAATTTTATTTAGTTCAGGAATACATACTTGGTCATGACTTGAGTCAAGAATTAGGAGCAGGAATATATTTACCAGAAAGTGCAGTTATTGAAATTTTAAAAGACATATTACAAGTATTAAGATTTATCCATGACAATGGTGTAATTCACAGAGATATTAAACCTGGAAACATTATTCGTCGCCATTCAGATAGGAAACTGGTATTAATTGACTTTGGTGCAGTCAAAGAAATGAATACCCACATTATGGATAATTTAGAATCCACGGCCTTTACTATCGGTATAGGAACAAAGGGTTACGCCCCTAGTGAACAATGTTTTGGTAGTCCCAAATATAACAGTGATATTTATGCTTTAGGCATGATTGTTATTAAAGCTCTTACAGGTATTTCTCCCCATGAATTAAAACGAGTAAGTTATGATGAAGAAGTGCAATGGATGGAGCAAGCTACAGTCAGTGAAGAGTTAGCCGCAATTATTAATAAAATGGTATTAGAGGATTATAAACAAAGATATAATTCTGCCTTAGAAGTTTTGGAAGACTTGAATAAATTACCTACCATTGAAGACGTTACTAGCAGTTGGAATGGAAACTCTATATAGGGTTTGCAGCAAAAAGTGATCTGTGGAGACTAGGTGACAGGTGACAGGTGACAGGTGACAGGTGACAGTTTTAGAGAGTTACTAAGTTTATATTTTCGGTTCAAGTGCAAGGTTTTCAAGCACTCAATCTCTAAATCCTTGCACTTTTTGAATTTTAAATTGCCTAATCCTAATTAATCTCAAAAATCAGGAATCTAGGTAATTAAACAGCATGAGTAACAGCTAATTTCCTACCATATAAAATAGCTAAAAACCCAGTCAAATTCATAAACAAAGAGTAAACTGCTGCGGGAATTGCCATCTCAGGATTATTTAAAATTCCCACTGTAATCGCTAAAGCTAAAGCACCATTTTGTAATCCTACCTCAATAGTTATACAAATTTGTTGAGCAGAATTCAGGTTCAATAATTTACTGACAGCAAATCCAATTAACATAGAAATGGAATTTAATAAGACTATACCTAATCCCACTTGCACAATAAAATTAGGCAGATTTTCCCATTCACGAATTGTTAATAAAATAATAATAATTGCCAGTAATCCTATTGCTAATTTCCTTGTCAATTTTTCTATAGAAATAGCAAATTTAGGATATAATTTTCTGAATATCATTCCTACACTAATCGGCACAATAGTCATCACAAAAATTTGGAAAATCGTCTTGCCAATAGGTAAAGCAATAGATGCAGTTTCACCAATAAAATGTTGATAAGCCAGGTTTCCGAATAAGGGAATTGTCAAAACGGTAATCATACTACTAAAAGCAGTGAGGGTGACAGAAAGTGCCACATCTCCTTTGGCTAAAAATGTGATGATATTTGAAGATACTCCCCCTGGACACAATGCTATAATCATCAAACCCATCGCCATTGTTGGTTGCATAGGTACAATGGTGGCAATAATGAAACCCAAAATGGGTAATAAGATTAATTGACAAATTAAACCAATAGCCACAGGTTTGGGATATTGACTAACACGTTTAAAATCTGCTGGAACAAGAGATAAACCCATCCCTAACATAATAATTGCCAAGGAGACAGGTAACACAACTGTACTTAAAAAACTCGCTTGCATATTTTGATTTATTAAGGAAGGAATTGAAAATTAAAGAATATGAATTACATATCATACTTCAGTAATCAGAGAATACAGTATTTCCGAAAAATCTTATTCTCCCCAACTTCCCAACTTCCCATCTCCCTATCTCACCTAACTACTTGTGGGAAAAATCATATTTTGCACAGTTGATGCAGTGGAAGGAGCAAGTAAGACACCATTACGATAATGACCTGTGGCGACAATGACATTACTAAAACTAGGTAATTTTTCAATTACTGGCGCGGGCCTTCCTTCAGGACGGGGACGTAAACCTGACCAAGTACGGAGAACTTTTGCATCAGCTAAATCTGGAGAAAAAGCGATCGCCTGTTGTCTTAAAGATTCCAGTAACTCTTTTTTTGCGTACACTTCATCTGTTGCTTGCGGAAATTCTACTGTTGCTCCTATCCAATAGTCACCTCTACCCATAGGTACTAAATTCATATCATTCCCTGTAATCACTGGTTGAAAATCTGGATTACCTAACAACCGACCTAAACTTAAATATAAAGCCTGTCCTAATACTGGGCGAATGTTTACTTTTTGATTTAACTGTGTTGTTAATAAAGTTGAACCTAAACCAGCAGAAACAATAAACCAGTCAGCTTGAATAGTACCTTCAGTGGTATCAATAGATTTTAGCTGTGATGTAACAGTGGGTGAAGTTTGAACTAATTGAGAAGATATTCCTTGATGATTACGAACAGTGACACCAAACTTAAATGTCACACCATTGCGTTGTGCTGCATCTACTAAAGCTAATGTTAAAGCTGTCGGATTAAGTTGTAAATCTTGGGGAGAATAAACAGCACCAATTACTTGTGGATTATTAATTTGTGGACAAAACTTTTGTAATTTTTCCCGATCCCAAACAGCTAATTGCCAACCTTGATTTTTACGAACTTCCCGTAATTGTTCCCACTCAGCTATAACTTCTACTCCACTTTCTAAAGGATGTTCTGGATCTTCTGAAAGTAACATCACAATTCCCTGACGGTTACAAGGAATTTTCCGCCCAGTTATACCCTCCAATTCAGGAATTAATGTTGCATAACGTTTGACACTCTCTTCACGTATTTGCCAAGCTCTACCTTTAATTTTATGACTTATGACCCCCATTAGCACACCAAGGGCAGCCGCAGTTGATCCTTGGGCGGGTTGATTTTTGTCAAAAACAGTAATGTTTAAACCTTTAATTTGGCTGAGTTGATAGGCGATCGCCGCTCCAACTACACCACATCCAATAATTACTATATTCATAACTCTTGTAAACAGTGAAGGATGAAGAGAAAACTTTATCCTCTTCACCCTATCACTACATTACCCCAGGTTTTTGTGACTCAAGACTCAGAGTCATTCAGTTACCAGTTATTAGTTATCAGTAACCAGTTATCAGTAACCAGTTATCAGTAACCAGTTATCAGTAATCAGTAATTAAAGTTTGTTTTTTACTGTCATCAGTTAACTTTTAACTGTCTACTGTATCTGGAATCAGTTGTAAGAACTTATCAACATCTACAAAAGCATCACTATAACCACTTAAAGCCTGATTAGCCTTACCTGAAGTAGCAGCTTGGTCAATCTTCACCAGATGACTTAATAAATCCTTAGTGATTTTTCTAGCTTTAGCTTGGTCTTGGGGTAATAAATTAGGAAGAATATAAGTCATATTCAACCTTGCTTCAGTCATTGGGCCGTGAATAAAATTACCAACTTTAATCCACTCACTGCTTTCGATTAGAGTTTTCAGTTCTTGAGAACGATCTTGTACAGCCTGAATTTCAGGAATATATTCCTGAATTTTCACCAGTTGGGTTTCTGTATATGTTGGGGGTGGAGTAGCAACACTAGGACCACCGCAACTAATTAGGAATGTGGTAACAAATACAAGAATGAGTGACAAAATAGAGCGTTGACGCACCATACACAAAAAATTAAATGACTGTTTGCTTATTTATTTACAGTGTAATTTTAGATCGCCACCGTAATTTATTAAAAATTTCCATTGCTGGTTTTAAGTTGCCATGCAAGTAGATTGAATATGATGATGTTGAGGTAAATATACCTAAAACTCTCTTAATTTTTGACTTGTGACTTTTGACTTACTGCTGTGTATTTTAAATGCTCGTATGAGAAAATTCTGATTCACAGTTGCACAAAATCGGATCTTCTTGATAAGCTGAGACACTAAAAACATAAGCCTTTTGCGGTTTTCCTGTTTTCACATTACCCACAGGCCGATGTAATATGAGGAGAGTTTTGACGTGAATGCAGCTGAACAGGCAACAAACCTTGAATTGACCAGCAAGATTGCTACAGTAGTAAATCTGTTTAAACTGGAATTTCCTGATGCTAAAAGCGATCTTAAACCTTGGCAAAATGACCCTGAAACCAGAGAATTAGTAGATCCAGATTCTATAGATATCGGTTTTCATTTTCCTGGTAATAGCAAATCTTGGCGAAGTCGGAGCGTGTTATTTCAAATCCGCTTTTATCAAGATCCTATTAGTAAATCTCGGCGAGCAATAGGTATTGAAGTATCAGGATTTGATCACCGTGGCCAAGTATGGCGATTATCTACAGTAGAACAATGGAATTTTTTTGGTGAATCCTTACCTTCCTTGGCTGTAAGTGACAAACTCAAACAAATCTGCCGACAGATATTAGAAATTTTTAATATCACTACCAATATCTAAAAGTTGACAAAAGTGTAATTTCCCAATCTACTGATATAAGTTTTGTATAAAGATGCGGAAAATTAATCAGGGAATTAACCGCAGAGGCGCAGAGATCGCAGAGGAGGAAAATATCAGTTGTAAAATTAAGTGCAGCCTCATCAAGAAATGGTAAGCTGTTACGCACCTAAATTAGATAATCCTAAAATAGTTAAATCTTGTGGGGTGGGCATCTTGCCCGCCAGACTTATACAAATTAAATACACAACAGCTGATTAGTACCTAACAAAAATGAAAAATGCCATAGCACGTAGCACTATCAAACTGAATACAGTTACCAGGTAACAGAAATATACTCAATTTTCTGCCATAAATGAATTCAATTAATTCTGTAAATCACTTTGGCGCGTAAACATTCTCAGGGTGTTATCTACCACTAACACCTTATGGAGAAAAATATGCGCTTACTCCCTTCTGGTAGAGAACTAAATTTTTCTGTTTTATTGGCAATTAAGTGTGTCAGTTTTACGTTTTTTTTTGGAACTTTAATATTTTGTGGTTTCTATATCGGTTCTTTCATGATTTCTTATGTTACATCCAACTCAAACACTACTATCCCTACCTTCACGGTTGGTATTAAAGATCCAGAAGAATGCCAACAGCATGGAGCAGTCTGGCGCAATAATCAGTGTTTAGAGAAAGATTGAATAAATTAGGGTTTACTGAATAAATGTAAAATCTTTACAGGTAGAGGGTTTTAGGCGATTTTATAGCTGTAGCCAGGTTGCTTTGGATATTAGGTAGCCTTTAATTGTCAAGATTGGTAAGGGTTTAGCAGTGCTAAACCCCTACAAATTTATGGTTTTTATGTCCTAATCTTGGTAACTGTAGCTATAAATTTAAAAAATGCAAGATATTTGAGGATCAGCACTTGAAAACTTTGCAATTTCCGTAAAAATCCTTCCCTTACCAACTCTTAAAACTGTTAAGAGTTCCCTAACCTCCACAGATAACTTTTTGCTGCAAACCCTTATTTAGCAAATTCATAACGATTTTTACCTAAATATTTAGCTTGGTACATAGCTGTATCCGCAAGTTTAACTAAAGTATCACAATTATCTGTGTGGATTGGATAAATACTAATACCAATACTAGCAGAAACTCTGGTTATGTTACCATCCAAAATAATAGGTTCAGTAATTACATTTAACAACTTTTCTGATATGCTAGCGGTTGCTTCTGCATTAGATATAGATCCTAAAATTACTGTAAATTCATCACCACCTAAACGAGATACAATATCAGTATTTCTAACAAGATTATTTAGACGTTGTGCAATAATAATTAATAGGCGATCGCCTATATCATGACCTAAAGTATCGTTGACTTTTTTAAAACCATCCAAATCAATAAATAATAAACCCAACAATGAATTATTTTGTTTGGCATGACTAACAAGCTGAGAAAGTTGTTCATAGAACAATTTACGATTTGGTAAACCTGTTAAAGAATCATAATATGCTAACTGTTTTAAATTCGTTTCTTGCATCTTCAACTCAAGATTATCACGGGATAAATCATGAGCCTGACGCTTTAATTGTTGCTCAAAATTTTTCCGTTCTGTAATATCACGAATTACCCCCACTAAAAATAGATTACCAGCTGCATCTCGATGTAGCGATCGCTTAGTAGCAATTGCATAAGTTGTACCATTAGCATCTGTAAATTCCTCTTCATGTTCTTGATATTTCTGAGTCATAAATACCAAGTCATCTTGCTTTTTAAAAACATTGGCTTCATGCTCTGGAAAAATATCATAGTCAGTTTTTTTGATCAGAGAACTATAGGAATAACCAATAAATTGGCAATAAGCCTCATTTAAAATAATCCATTGGCGTTGATAATTTTTAACAAAAATAGGGTCAGGGATTGCATTAATAACTTCAGATAAAAATTCTTTAGATCGTCTAAATTCTCTTTCTATGTAAGCAATTTGAAAAATCATTGCAGTTGCAGATATAAAAAATGTTAATAATGCTGGAATAAAAGGTATCCACCAACCCCATAAAAAGGCTAAATATACACCTAGAGTTAATACAAAAATAGATAGTATAAATCCTATAAAAATTTTTGCTAAACTTTTAATTTCAGATATCAAAAATACACCAAAAATAGACCATATAAAAATCCATAGGTTTTCTAATAAATCATTCCATACCTTAATTAAAGGTCTACCTTGCATCGCCGCAGTAATCAATTCATCAATAAAATAAGCTTGTAATTCTACCCCAGCAATAGGTTTTGGTTGATTTATTCCTATCAACCGACTAGAGTAAGGGATAAATAGAAAATCTTGTAAGCTAGGAGCAGTAGAACCAATTAAGATAATGCGATTCTTCAACAAATCTACTGGTGCATTATTATTTAATACATCTTGTAAAGAGACATAATCATAACCACAAAACCCTTTACTAATATCTTTACAACCAGGTTTAGAAAAATTAGTTAAAATCTGATAACCTCTGTCATCAGCATTCATATAAGATCCATAATTACTATTAAATCTAGTTAAGGTAGCTTTCCCTAACTGTAAATATTCAGGATGAGAAATAGCTTTTTCTAGAGTAATTCCTTGAGATTGTAAATATAATAAAGCTAGTTTTAACGCAAAACTTTTATGTTCTTGATTATTAATGTGTAAATATAGTAGATTACGGCGAACTTTCCCATCTATATCATATAATAAATTATTAAAACCTACTTGGTTTTTTTGTTTTAACTCTGGTGCTCCTAAAACTTGATTTTTAGGGTCACTATTTAATAGCTCAATCCCAATTAAATTAGGTGTGGATTTATAGATATCAATGATTTTCTGATGTCCTGGTTGTACAGGTATATCTCTATATATATCTAAACCTAAAGCTATGGGTTGATAGTTGTTTAATTTACCGATTACCTCTGCCATTTCTTGATCAGAAATAGGCCAAGAACCAGCTTGACGTAAAGAAACTTCGTCAATTGAAACTATAGTAATTAAGTTATTGGGTGTTTCATTAGGACGCAAGCGAAAAAATTGGTCTAGCGTAGCTAATTCCATAATTTCCAAACATCCCGACAAACGTACAATCATGATACAAATAGTAATTAATAAGGCAGTTAGCCATTCTCTGAATACTTTATTCATTACTTCATTACTTCTTTAATTGTTAAAAATTCTTGATTTAAAAAATTATTAGGCTGTAAATTCATATATTACTCAAGTTGAAAAAAGATAATTTTTTCTAGGAAAACATAGACTATAAATAAACAACTATAGGAAATCTCTTTGATGGTTCAGATTATTTATGCAGGCAGGAAAATATTAACGAGTAACAGTAAGCAAAGAATAATTATATACTATTTTAATAGATCAGATTATAGTCCTATATAAGCAACTATTTTCATCATGAAATACTATGAATGAGATTAAATATCATATATGAATGATTGATGAAATCAAATCTGTAATGATGAGAAAATCAGCTTGACTTAGATAGGGGGTATATCAAATAACAAATCCCCAACCAGCAGTAAGCTAAGTTAGGGATTATATATTATAGCTTATTAAAAAGAGTTTATCGGAAATATTTGAAATTGCGTGGACCTGTATAACCAGTAATTTGCGCTAGTTCTTCTAAATTCTGCACACCACCGTAAATTTTGCCGTTGATAATCCAAGAAGGAAAACCCTTAATTCCTGAATCTTTACAGACTTGTGGTTGACCTTTAGGACTGTCCTGAGCGCATTCTATAGCAATATTATCATTGATAATTTGATATGCCTCTTTGCCAAACAGTAATTTTTGTTCGTGACAATGAGGACACCAATAAGCTACATATTCTTTAGCATCAGTTGTGATTAAATGTTTAGCCAAAGCAACTTCTGCTTCTCCGGAAGTAGTGGTAATTTCCCAACCATATGCTGGGTTAGGTTGTTCACGGGGTTGAAAAGCTGCTATTTGTTGAGATCCATCCGTAGATCCGATTGTGCCATCATCATTAATGCCTGAATAAACACCTAAAGTGGCAATTAATGTCACCATAGCGACAATTACACCATTAAACAAAATTTGCCCAATATCTTCCCAGTCTTTACCGACAATACTGAGAGTAAGCATACTCAAGGCAAATAAAGCAGAAGCGATACAGTACCAACAGAGTGCTTGGAGTTCAAATGCCAGTACATACATTAAATATGCACTAAACACAGACATGGCAATTCCGCCTAAAAGTAAGAACCACCAAGTTAAGTTTTCTATTTGTCTAATAGTTTTCTTCTTCTCTTTTTCCCCTGACTTTAATGCCAAAGGAGCTAAAGCCAAGACAAACATACTGATATAGGCCAATAAACCAAACAAAGCTAGAGGCTGCCCAAATACAGTTCCCCATGCACTGGAAAGGACATCCCCACAACCTTTAACATTTTCTGGGGTAGTACAAACGGGAGTACCACCTGAGAGCTTTTCATAAGTAAGATAACCTGTATTCAGGATACCCAGGCCAGCGATCGCCCCGATTAAAGGACGTGACCATTTATGAATCCAAGGAGTAGAACGACGACGAATCATAATTTGGTGATTGGTGATTGGTGAGTGGTGAGTGGTGAGAGGTGAGTGGTGATTGGTGACTGGTGATTGGTGACTGGTGATTGGTGACTGGGTAAAAATCTTTTCTCCCCCTCCTCCACTCACCCCCTCTTCCACTCACCCCCTCTCCCACTCACCTCTCCCAACTTACTCTAGACTCTAAGAATGTAACTTCAAGGACGAATTAGACTTAGTCTCACTTTGAGTAGTAGAACTACGATGGGCTGCTTCTACAAACTGACTAACGCGAATTGGATCAACTGGTTGAGTAATTTGACCATGACGTTTTAAAGAACTGGAAACAATCACACCATCTGCTGCTGACATTAAAGAACCAACATTGTCCCAATTAGCACCGCTACCAACAAATACCGGAGTATTCCCAGCAGCATTGGCGGCTAACTCTAAGTCTTCCAAATTTGGAGGACTACCAGTAGCCCAACCTGATAAAATCACTCCATCAGCTAAACCCCTTTCAATAGTATCTTTAACGGCAACTGTGAGATTAGGAGAGCTTAAAGGACGAGCGTGTTTAACTAACACATCAGCTAATATTTTGACATCTGAACCTAGTTCTCGACGATAACGTAGTAATTCGTGAGCTTCTCCTTCAATTAATCCCTGATCTGTTGCCATCACTCCAGTTAAGACATTTACCCGAATAAATTGGGCTTTTGTACAATTGGCGATCGCCATTGCACTTTTACCATCATTTCTTAAAACATTTAAACCTACAGGTAAAGTTACTAAATTTTGTATCCGCTGTACTACTACTGTCATAGCACTGACAACAGCCGGATCAACATGATTTTTTGTAAAAGGAGCATCAAAAAAGTTTTCTACAATTAAACCATTTACCCCTCCGCTGGCTAGGGCTGTCGCTTCTTGTTCAGCACGATCAATCACAGCTTTGAGGCTACCTCCCCAACGGGGTGAGGTTGGTAGAGGTAGTAAATGAACTACGCCAATAATCGGCCTACGAGTTTTGAATAGTTGATATAAGTCCACGTCTTTAAATTCGCTAAGGCATTATTACAAGTTCCCAGGTTAGCTTTCAGCTATCTACTACTAGCTCAGAGCTAATAACAGCAAAAACAAAAATTTAGAAGTTTGTACCGATTTTGGATTTCAGATTTGGGATTAATTACTGAGAACTATTCCTCAAATCAATAGCTTCTACTATCCAGAAATTATCGGTCAGATTACGGATGCCATGTAGGCGGCCATAACAACATTCAATTTTCAGTTTAGAATCATATCAAACAAGAGTTTTGAAAAGCTGACTGCTAATAGCTGATAGCTGACTGCTTTGGGGTTTCATTCCAGTTCCTATCAATCTCCTCTTGCTGAAGATGGAAATTAACGTTAAACCTTTCATAAGATATGTTAAGATAAAACATGACTCGGAGAGGAGTTTGCCACTCACTAAGAACTAAGGCAACTTCCCTTGAATTAGACAGCTTCTACGTCTAAGTACGTAGCAGATCTCTAATTAGGGGAGTATTACTGGTTTATAAGGCGTAGTCGCATTGTGCGATTTCCCCTGAGGGTAGCGACTTCTCAACAATGGCCTTTTGGGCAGCTTCCCGATGGGTAAATTAACAACGCACACGCTGCGGTGGTACAAAATACCAAATAAGCGAATCGTTAAAAAATATTAAGAGTGTCCAAATAAACCCAAGACGCTCAGATTTACCCTGGGAAACAAATTAATAAAAACATCATAGCATGACCTTAATTATTAACAATAATTAGGGTAGTTTCTGGTTACTTACTAACAATAGTAAAAACCACTGTCAAATTATATAAAAGGTGCGAAAACAGCACCAATAAAACATCTGTGATGGTTGAAAACGTTTAACTTCGTGAGAAAAAAATTGAAGATTTTTTCAAAATATGGGTGACAAGCCAACTATAGCCATTTCACACCTGGGCTGCGAGAAAAACCGAATAGACACAGAACATATGTTAGGACTGTTGGTAGAAGCAGGTTATGGTGTAGATTCTAATGAAGAGTTAGCAGATTATGTAATTGTCAATACGTGTAGTTTTATCGAAGCTGCCAGGGAAGAATCGGTAAGAACTCTAGTGGAACTGGCAGAAGCCAAAAAGAGGGTAGTCATTACTGGCTGTATGGCGCAGCACTTTCAAGAGCAATTATTGGAAGAGTTGCCAGAAGCAGTGGCTGTAGTGGGTACAGGAGATTATCACAAAATTGTCAACGTCATAGAGCGGGTAGAACAGGGAGCGCGAGTTAAAGAAATTAGTGCTGAACCTACCTACATTGCTGACGAGACAACACCAAGATACAGGACTACAACCGAGGGAGTAGCCTACCTGAGAGTATCAGAAGGATGTGATTATCGTTGTGCATTTTGTATAATTCCTCATCTCCGAGGCAACCAGCGATCGCGTACCATTGAATCAATAGTAGCCGAAGCCGAACAGTTGGCACATCAAGGGGTAAAAGAAATCATTCTCATATCCCAAATCACCACCAACTATGGCCTAGATATTTACGGTAAACCAAAATTAGCGGAATTACTGCGGGCGTTGGGGAAAGTAGATATACCGTGGATCAGAATGCACTACGCCTATCCTACTGGATTAACTCCAGAAGTCATAGGGGCAATCCGAGAAACACCAAACGTTTTACCCTATCTGGACTTACCGTTACAGCATTCTCATCCAGAAATACTGCGTGCCATGAATCGTCCTTGGCAGGGTCGCGTCAATGACAGCATTATTGAGCGGTTAAAAACTGAATTACCATCAGCAATACTGCGAACCACATTTATAGTTGGGTTTCCAGGCGAGACACAAGAGCATTTTCAACATTTATTAGATTTTACTCAGCGGCATGAATTTGATCATGTTGGTGTCTTTACCTTTTCACCAGAAGAAGGAACACCCGCCTATAGTTTATCCAATCAAATTTCCCCAGAAGTGATGGTTGAGCGTCGTGATCAGTTAATGGCACTCCAACAACCTATTTCCTTGCAAAAAAACCAACAGGAAGTTGGCAAAATCGTAGATGTCCTCATAGAACAAGAAAATCCCCAAAGCGGAGAACTAGTAGGGCGTTCTGGCAGATTTTCCCCAGAAGTTGATGGTCAAGTATACGTTGAAGGCCAAGCAAGGCTAGGAACCATAGTACCAGTAAAAATTCATAGTGCCGATACTTATGACCTCTACGGTCAGATTAGTGATTAGTGGTTGGTGATTGGTGATTGGTGATTAGTGATTAGTGGTTGGTGATTGGTGATTGGTGATTGGTGACTGGTGACTGGTGATTGGTGATTGGTGACTGGTGATTGGGTAGTAATTACGAATTGCGTAAGCGAAGCTCTCCCGCAGGGAGCATTACGAATTACGAATTACGAATTACGAATTACGAATTGTCGAAGGTAACTGAAAACTGGTAACTGAAAACTGAAAACTGATAACTGATAACTGATAACTGATTAGTTGAAAAGTCTAAGAAACACAAGAAAATCTAGGAGAATTAATGAGTCTTTCTTTCCAAGAACTAGGTATTTCCCAAGAACGTGTTGAACAATTAGAAAAAATTGGCTTCACAGCACCTACAAATATTCAATCTCAAGCTATTCCTGAATTATTGTCAGGACGTGATGTAGTTGGTCAGTCTCAAACAGGTACAGGCAAAACTGCGGCTTTCTCTCTCCCCATGTTGGAGAAATTAGACCCCAGCAAAAGAGCAGTCCAAGCAATTGTCTTAACACCTACCCGTGAACTAGCAATGCAGGTTCATGATGCCATCTTCCAATTTATGGGTAATGATGGACTACGGGTATTAGCTATTTATGGTGGTCAATCAATTGATCGGCAAATCTCTCAACTCAGACGTGGTGTTCACGTTGTTGTCGGTACTCCAGGAAGAATGATTGACTTGTTGGATCGGGGTTCTTTAAAACTAGACCATGTGAAATGGTTTGTTTTAGATGAAGCTGATGAAATGTTGAGCATGGGCTTTATTGACGATGTGATCAAAATTTTGTCCCAAGCTCCCCAAGAACGGCAAACGGCTTTATTCTCAGCTACAATGCCACCTTCCATTCGCCAGTTGGTGAATAATTTCTTGAATGATCCGGTTACAGTTACCGTTCAACAACCAAAAGCTACACCTAATAAAATTAACCAGGTAGCTTACCTCATACCGCGCTATTGGACAAAAGCTAAAGCTCTACAACCTATTCTGGAAATGGAAGATCCAGAAACAGCTTTAATCTTTGTGCGTACCCGCCGTACCGCAGCAGAATTAACTAACCAGTTACAAGCTGCTGGTCATAGTGTGGATGAATATCATGGTGATTTATCTCAGCAAGCGAGGGAAAGATTATTAAATCGTTTCCGTAACCGTCAGGTACGTTGGGTAGTGGCAACTGACATTGCTGCACGGGGTTTAGATGTGGATCTACTTTCCCACGTGATTAACTATGACTTACCTGATAGTGTGGAAACCTATGTTCACCGGATTGGTAGAACCGGTCGTGCTGGTAAGGAAGGAACAGCAATTTCCTTGGTTCAACCCTTTGAACGTCGTAAGCAACAGGCATTTGAACGCCATAACAAACAAAGTTGGCAAGTATTGTCAATTCCTACCAGAGCGCAAATTGAAGCCCAACATATTCAGAAATTGAAGGATCAGGTTTCTGAAGCTTTAGCTGGGGAACGTTTAGCTTCCTTCTTACCCATCATCAGCGAATTAACTGAGAAATCTGATGCTCAGGCGATCGCTGCTGCGGCTTTACAAATTGCTTATGATCAAACTCGCCCTGCGTGGTTACAAAATGGTGTAGATGTTCCCGAAGAAGAACCTACTCCCAAACCCAAACTCAACAAACGCCGCGATCGCTCTTGGTCTAAATCTGACAGACATGGTAGTGATGGTCGTCCCACTCCTAAACCCAAATTACGCAAAGAGCGTCGGGAAACTTCCGACCGTCACAATCATGAAAAATTTCAGGAAAAACAAAGTGTAGGTCATAGAGAATAGGTAGATGGTGATGGGGTGAACTTCCCATATCCATACTGACCTATCTCCCCATATTCACTAACTGCTAATTCTTCCAGGGTTGGGTGATTTGCTCTAACTCGCCTAACTCTTCATCTGTCATTTGCCAATCTAAAGCACCAACATTCTGTTTTACCTGTTCGGCGTTTTTCACACCCGCAATGGGTATCACGTTCCCCTGGGCAATTAACCAGTTAAGGGCTACTTGGGCAGGGGTACGCTCATATTTTGTGCCTATTTTTGTCAGTGCTGATAACACTGGGGCAATTTTATTTAAACCATCTTGACTAAATCTTGGATCTATGCTTCTAGCACCTGTGGGTTTGTAATCAGTTGTATATTTGCCTGTTAATAATCCCTGTGCCAGAGGACTGTAAGCTAATATTGTCACATCTAAATCACGGGCTGTTTGTAAAATTCCGTTAGTCTCAATTTGTCTGGAGAGTAGAGAATAACGCACTTGGTTAACTGCTAAGGGTATTCCCCGTGCAGATAATATTTTGTGTGCTGTCTGCATTTCCTCGGCGGAGTAATTACTCACACCTATTGCACCTATCCTACCCTTCTCCACCTCATCAGCTAAGGTGTTCATTAAGGTTTCTTGAGAAAGTAAGAATAAAAAAGGCCAATGAACTTGGTATAGTTCTATTCTTTCTAATTGCAGTCTTTTCAGACTTTCTGTTAACGCTTCTGAAACAGATTTTCCATCCCAACGCCAAGGTAAAGGGCCTAACTTGGTGGCAATTTGTACTTGCGCTGGGTTTTGTTTCATGAACATCCCTAAAAACCGTTCCGAAAGTCCTAACCCATATACTTCAGCGGTATCAAAAAAAGTCACACCCGCTGCCACAGCCGCATCAAAAGCCGCTTTTAGCTGTTCTTCTCCGTAATTATCGCCATAGTTCCAAAATAATTTATCACCCCATGCCCAAGTTCCTATACACAAAGGAGGAACTTTGATGTCGGTTGTACCTAATGTGATAGTTTCCATGTTCCTAAATCTGCATTTATTTATATTTCTTTACATTTTTAGTGTAACAGTGCTTTATCAGTTATCAGTTATCAGTTATCAGTTATCAGTTATCAGTTATCAGTTATCAGTTGTCAGTTTTCAGTTTTCAGTGTTAACCAATCATTTTTTGCTACAAACTCTACTTAGACATCCTCTAAGAAGATTGCTTCAACTGAAAAAATGTCTTCATCAAGATTTCGTGGTATAACAAAGCCATAATAATTCCAGGAATAGTTTCATTCAAAATACTATTCAATCCTAAAATCTGCCAAGTAATTGCAGTTGCTAAACCTACCAACATCATGGTTCCTAATGCTATATGATGAGTGCGCCTTTTCAAAAGAATAATTAACAATGCTGGCGCAATAGAACCACCTAAAACACCAATTGCAAATAGTACCAATGCGAAAACAGTAGCGGAACTGAATATACTAGCAATTACTGTCACTATACCTACTAACAAAGTAATCAACTGTTGATATTTAATGCCATACTTACGAGACATTTTCTGGTAGAAACTAGGAGCAATATCTTTGGCTACAGCACTGGAACAAACCAAAATGAGGGAATCAGCAGTGGAAGCAATTACGGAAAATACTCCCGCCAAAACGATACCAACTAAAATAGGATGAAAATGCTTCATAGCATACAAAGGTAAAGCTTGTTCAGGATCACTAAGATTAGGCAGTAACACCCGACAAATTATCCCAAATAAAATCATTGCTAAGTAAGTAGAATAAACATAACCAATATAAATCCATTTGGCTTGTTTTACTTCTTGTGGACTACGCCCTGCCATTAATCTTACTAAAAACTGGGGTTGACTAAGGTTAAAGCCTAAACCCGCAGCTATAAAACCGAGTACATAAGTAACAAGCGTCCATATCCCTCTATCAATACTGAAATTTACTAACTGAGGATCGATACTGTAAAGTTCCCTCAGAATTTCACCAACACCACCTCCTGCTATTATTGCTACAATCAGCATTCCATAGCTAACGAACATCACCACAAAAGCTTGTACCACATCAGTCCAAATCGAAGCACGAATTCCCCCCGTAACCGAGTAAGCAAGAATGGCGATCGCAGCTATAATTGCCCCCCACTCTGGCTGAACTCCAAAAAAAGCATTGAGAGTTTTGGCTGCTGCGGAAAATTGAGCAGCAAGATAAGCTCCAATAAATACGATAGTTAAAAGAGCTACAATCTTGGTAATAATCAGTTTTCCTTGAGTATTTTTAACACTTAAACCAATTAATTCTGGAACAGTTTGAGAATTTTGTTGTTGAGATATTTGGTTGATTTGATAAGGAAATAGACTCCAAAAAGTTACTTCTCCCAAGAAAAAACCTAAACACATCAATAGAGAATAAGTTCCCATTAAGTAACTAAATCCCACTACACCTGTCATAATCCAACCACTATTACCAGTTGCACCAGCACTTAAACCAATAAACACTTTCCCGAAAGAACGATTTCCTAGTAAGTAATCTGCTTCAGTATTAGTAGACACTTTGGCGGCGATCGCACCAATTCCTAAAAACAAAATTAGAAATAAACTAAAACATATAATTGTCAGTGAAAAATTCATACTGGTAAAATCATCCTTTTGCCACTACCGTATACTTGTGAGGCAGTTCAGTATTTATATATCGCTTCGTGTATGGAAAATCAAGCATTTTAAATGGGTATGTGACTTACGACAGCCTGTACTAGCTAATACTGTGGATGCTTGATTTGAGCATAAAATTGAAGCTGAACAGACTGTAATTAGTATAGTTAAGCTAAATATTTATTAAATTTTACATAATTAACAATAAACACGCTATGAATCTCTGAATATCCTTTTGTTCAGGTAAATCTAGAGAGTTAGTAGATTTCGGTTTATCTTATTTAATGGCAGGTTAAATTCTGGAAATATAAAAACAAGAGATATGGCAGGTGATATTTTAAACACCCCTCAAGACTCCCTAGCAAAACCCAAGGTTAACATCCCAACCATGTTTAGGCTAGGATTATTCCAAATGGGGTTAAGCATGATGTCTATTTTGACTCTGGGAGTATTAAACAGAGTCATGATTCAGGACATAGCCTTTCCGGCAACTTTAGCATCTTTGGTTTTAGCATTACCAGCTTTTGTTGCACCCACAAGAATTTGGTTTGGACAAGTTTCCGACGTGAAACCATTTTTTGGTTATCATCGTACCGCTTATGTATGGTTAGGGGCAGGAATATTTGCGATCGCCGCTTTTTTATCAATACAAGTAATATGGCAATTAAACGCAGCAGTTGGTGATACCTGGATATGGACAAACCAAGTTACAGGTTTACTGTTACTCTTAGGTTTAGTTTTTGGTATTTATGGTTTAGCAGTTTGTTTAAGTGGGACAACATTTGCCGCATTATTAGTAGATATTTCCGAAGAAGAAAACCGTTCTCAAGTCGTTGGTATTGTTTGGTCAATGCTAATGGTAGGAATTATAGTAGGAGCTATTATTAGTTCGGTTTTATTAAGACAACTAGATAGTGATGCACCTTTAGAAACCCTACAAGCAGCAGTTAATCGTTTATTTATTATTGTTCCTGGGATTGTATTTGGGTTATCAATAATTGCCACAATTGGAGTCGAAAAAAAATATTCCCGTTTCTCACAACGTTCTCAATCAGATAAACGAGATGATAGCATTGCTATAGGTAAAGCTTGGTCAATATTAACAGCTAGTCCTCAAACAGGATTGTTTTTTACATTTTTATTAGTAATGACAATTAGTCTGTTTATGCAAGACCCAATTTTAGAACCTTATGCGGGTCAAGTATTTGATATGCCTTTATCTGAAAGTACCCAATTAAACGTTTTTTATGGCATGGGAATTTTAGTTGCTTATGGGACAACTGGATTTTTTATTGTTCCCAGATTAGGTAAAAGGAAAACCATTAAATTAGGTTGTTTTTTGGTTGCATTTTCAGCTTTATTATTAGGATTTTCAGGATTTTCAGCTAACCCAATTTTCTTAAAATTTGGTCTAGTTATCTTTGGTTTATCCACAGGTTTTTTAACTACAGCCGCGGTCAGTTTAATGTTAGATTTAACTGTAGCAGAAGCTGCTGGTACTTTTATTGGTGCATGGGGATTAGCACAGTCTATTTCTAGAGGTATAGCGATATTTATTGGTGGTACTGTTTTAGATATTGGCAGGAACTTGATATTTCCTAATAATCTCGTTTTGGCCTATGGTTTGGTGTTTGCTTTAGAAGCATTTGGTATGATTGTTTCTTTACAGTTTTTAAGTAAAATCAATGTCCAAGAATTTCAAACATCTTCTAAAAAAGCATTATCATCTGTGTTAGAAAGTGATTTAGATTGATTTGGTGATTGGTGATTGGTGATTGGTGATTGGGAAGATAGGTGAAAATTAACAACAAATAATAGATAATAGATAACAGATCAGGACTTACGCACGAATCACGGAATATATAACCACAGAGGACACAGAGGACACAGAGAAATATAGGACTCCTATTTGATTTTTGAACAGAACTCAGTATATACCTAAATTCTTTTTCCCTATTCCCTGATCCTTCCTGTTCCCTAGCCTCCACAGATAGCTTTTTCAGCAAACCCTACATATAACAGATACAAGATAACAAAGCAAGAATAACTAATGAATGATTTTTGGGTGACGATTTTAGATTTTTGTCAGGTAACTACTTCCAAAGTAGGAAAACAATTAATGCTTGATTTTGGTCAAGTTCAAGCTGATCAAAAAGCCGATGGTAGTTTAGTTACAAAAGCCGATAAATGGGCAGATCAGGAAATTAGAAATGCAATATCTTCCCAATTTACAGAACATGGAATTTTAAGTGAAGAAAGTGATCAAACCTTCCCTGGAAAAGAATGGTGTTGGGTAATTGATCCTTTAGATGGGACAACAAATTTTGCTAGAGGTATACCAATTTGGGGAATTTCTATTGGGTTACTTTATCAAGGAACTCCCATTTTTGGCTATGTTCATGTACCACCTTTAAATCAAACATTTCATGGTTTTTTACCTGGTTATTCGGGTGTAGAAACACCAACAGGAGCATTTTTAAATAACCATCCTATTCGCACAAGTAAAGATGATGTTAGTGGGAATCACTTTTTTAATTTGTGTTCTCGTAGTACAGGTATCATTCAACCTGGTTTTCCCTGTAAATTAAGAATGTTGGGAGTTGCAAGTTACAACTTTTTAACTGTTGCGACTGGTGCGGTGTTGGGAGGTGTGGAAGCTACTCCCAAAGTTTGGGATATTGCAGGTGCTTGGGTAATTTTACAAGCTGCTGGTGGTTGTTGGATATCTTTAAAAAATCAACCTTTTCCCTTAATTTCAGGTACTGATTATAGTAATATACCTTTTCCAACGATGGTTGTTAGTAATGCTCAAATGGAATCTGTTTTTACTCCTTTTCTTACAGGTGTTAAATTATAGTATGAGGAATAATTAACCCTATAGTAACAAAAAATGAACAAGTAAATATTTGCAAACAAAAAGGTAGATGCTATGGCGAAAATGAAGATTTTACAAGAAGATAAATCTTATACTTTTCGGTCTTATTTTGAGTTACCTTATGAAGCAGATGATATTTTAGCTGAATTTAATTTTGCTTTAATTAAAGCGCATCTATCTTTACCACAAACCAATCAGGATCTGAAAGAATTATCAGCACTTAAACAAAGGATAGAGGAAACTTTACCGTTTATTAGTTTAAGTAATGAAACTGCAAGAAGGGAAACTTTAGTATCTCCAATTTTATTGGAAGTAATTCGTTATTGTCATTGTCAAATGCGAATTGAATATCCTCTTGCGATTAATAATAAACTCAAGGGTAATCTTGATTATCTTTTACGTTTAAATCATAATTTCCTGGTAATTGAAGCTAAAAATGATGATTTGACTAGAGGTTTTACTCAATTAGCGGTAGAATTAATTGCATTATCTCAAATTCAGGAAAGCAGTGTTTTATATGGTGCTGTGACTATTGGCAATGTTTGGCAATTTGGTAAACTTGATAGTAGTCAGAAACAAATAATTCAGGATATTAATTTATTTAAAATTCCTGGAGATGTAGATATTTTAGTTAGTGCGATTATCGGTATTTTACAAGGAGTAAATAACCTGTAAACAATTAGAACTTACACATTTTAACGAGATGTGGGATTTTTAGATTGCTTCCTTTCGTCGCAATGACAATATTTGGAGTAGGTTTTGCGTAAGTCATGACAATGACTAAAAACTAATAAATAACCATACTAACAATTTTTAAAAACTATGAAAGCAATTTGGTTAGAAAATAACAAATTAGAACTAAAAACAGATATTCCTAACCCTGAACCACCAGAGGGAGAAGCTTTAGTTAAAGTTTTACGTGCAGGAATTTGTAACACAGATTTGGAATTGCTCAGAGGTTACTACCCCTATACGGGAATTTTAGGTCATGAGTTTGTTGGTGTGGTAGAAAAAGGTTCAGAACATTTAATTAATAAACGAGTTGTAGGTGAAATTAATGCAGCTTGTGGTTATTGTTGGTTTTGTCAAACCGGACAACCTACCCATTGTGAAAACCGCTCGGTTTTGGGTATTGTTAATAGAAATGGTGCGTTTGCTGAATATCTCTGTTTACCTGAAAAAAACTTGCACCCTGTTCCAGAAAATGTTTCTACAGATGCAGCAACTTTTACTGAACCTATTGCAGCAGCTTTAGAAATTCAAGAACAGGTCAAAATTAATCCCAATAAACGAGTTTTGGTTGTGGGAGATGGAAAATTAGGACAATTAATTGCTCAGACTTTAGCTTTAACTGGTTGTGATTTATTAGTAGTAGGAAGACACCAAGAAAAGTTACAAAATTTAGAAAATAGAGGAATAAATACAGGTTTAGCTGATAGTATCAAAGATAGAAGTTTTGATATTTCTGTAGATTGTACAGGAAATCCTGAAGGTTTTGCTACTGCACGTCGAGCTTTACGTGCTAGAGGTACGCTAGTTTTAAAAAGTACCTATGCTGGTAATTTAAGTGTGGATATGTCTTCTTTAGTTGTAGATGAAATCACTTTGATAGGTTCTCGTTGTGGCCCATTTACCCCTGCTTTGGAATTATTAGCAAAAAATCAGGTAGATGTGACACCACTAATTCAATATCATTATCCTCTGAGTGAAGGTTTAGCTGCTTTTGCAAAAGCACAAACTAAGGGTGTTTTAAAAGTGTTATTAGATATGAATTAGCAATTATTTAATAATCATAATTAGACAAAAAGTTGGATTTTAACTTGTCTTTTTCCTTTACATTGATGCTGCACCATTTGTAACTAGACGTTTAAATAAAGCTGCTGACCAACCAGTTTCTTGTAAAACTGCATTTGTGGCAACATCTATATAAGATTGTTCAATAAATGCTAAGTCAATCATACAAATTTTGCCTAAAGCATCATGTAATTCTTCTGATTTTCCTTCAGCTTTGAGTTTTTTTCCTACTTCATTAACTACGGTGGCCATTGCAGGAACTATATGTTGGGGTTGAATTCCCACTTTCACATGAACAAGTCCAATTTTCCAGCGTCTGTGAGCATATTCAGCATCCCAATTATCTATTCCTGTAAACATTTCATGAAACCATGTCACAAAGGTTTGTTTTAACCTATGAACTCTTCCTTCTGTTTCATTTAAAACAGCATTCATTTCTTCATCTCTACCTAAATAAGCATAGAAATGATCAGCCATTTCTGCGGCAATTTCTAATCCCCAATCTGCGTTTGTTGTTAAAGTTTTTTGGTCAAATTCTGTAAAGTCAAATCTTTTGGAAAGTGTTTTCATAAACACTACAGGATCTATTGTCATAATTAATTTTTCTCTTTAATTAGTTAGTTGTACAAAATTAAGTTCGCTAGTTTGTTGACTAGCTTTTACTTTTTGCTTGCCATCAATCTAACTGAGAAATTTTGGAAATCTATTATCATTTGACTATTTGTTACAAATATTTGTATTTATTATGAAAATTTACTGATAGTGCCAAACTCTTGATCATGGTGCGTTACGAACTTTGTTCTAACACACCCTACAATATTTACTGTCATTGCGACGTAAGGAAGCAATCTCAAACCCAGATATTTCGTAAAAATGTGTAAGTCCTGTTGATGTTAACTACAATCAATAATGTGTATTAAAGTTACGGCAAGTTAATTTATTTGATAATCTTTACAACCTATCGCTTCTTCTGTGTTAGCAGCGGAAGGATGTATAGTGCATTTAAGACGGTAATTATTAGTAAAAAATTGGCATTTATGACAGGGTATTTGGTGCATTTTTTGGGCAGTTTTGATGGTATCTTGAGTCGCTGTCCACATATTCACCAATATTAAAATAATCATAGTCCAAGCTAAGACAAAGCAAATAGGAATTAGTAAAGGCTGTATCCAATCAATAATAAAAGATAAAAAAACTAACACGGCAATTTATCATAAAATTAGAGTGCTAGGAATAATATAGACTATTCTTGAATATCTTTGAAAGGTTAATTTAGGACTTGCTGAAAAAATCCTCTTGTGGACGCTCAGAGGTAGGGTGTAGGGTGCAGGGTGCAGGAAGAGAACTGAAAAACTACTAGTAATTCGTAATTCGTAATGCTCCCTTCGGGAGAGCTTCGCTTACGTAATTCGTAATTAACAGGACTTACGCAACGAAGATTTGTCATTGCGACTGAAACGCAATGCAGGGAAGCAATCCCAGGATTTTTGCGATTACGTCGCTGTCGCTCGTAATGACGCAGTACTGTCATTGCAATGTAAGTCCTAAGTAGTTAAAAACCTTGCACTTTTGGTGAAAATTCTTCCCCTACCAACTCTTGAAACTGTTCCCTGTTGCCTGTTCCCTGTTCCCTTGTCTCCACAGATCGCTTTTTGCGGCAAACCCTATCTACACACCTCGGCAAATCGCCAAAACCCCTATTCTTTCGTTGAGGTGTGTCGATTGCTTACTGTGTAAGGGTTTGAGCTATGTGTTGGACGAATTTTTTAGATGGTTTTACAATTTTTTTTAGAGGTGTGTCGAATTGCGGTCCCAAACCCTTACTGGGTAAGGGCTGCTAGACGAACTCCCTACCGATTGGGTTAAATCGGAATAATTGGAAACTATACCTTTGCAGACGGTTTGCGTATGTTCTGTTGCACTCACCCCTACCGATTGGGTTAAATCGGAATAATTGGAAACGGTTTATTCTGTGCATTCCAAGTCTACTAGTTTTAAGTCCCTACCGATTGGGTTAAATCGGAATAATTGGAAACAAAAAAGCCCCCATATTTATGAGGGCTTATTATTTTTTTAATAGCTGTAGTTAGTGCTTGCTGAAAAAGTGAACAATAAACAGTAAACAGTGAATAGCGACAACTGATAACTGATAACTGAAAACTGACAACTGATAACTGGTAACTGGTAACTGAAAACTGATAACTGAAAACTGACAACTGATAACTGATAAACTGTTAAATTCCTGCGTGGCCGAGAGCTAAACCTGTAACCAACATTCCAAATACTAGAAAAGGTTGAGCGCTGGCTTGGTATTTGACATCATTAGCAATAGGATCACGTAAAAAATACATATCCTGGAAAGTGATTTGGGGGATGATTAAAAGTACGAGAATGGCAGCATAAAGGTTTTCATGGATAGTTACTAAATAACCTGCAACTAAACCTTGAAATAAGTCAATCATGACTACACAAATTAACGCCGCAGTTTGCACACCAAACATAACTGGTAGGGATTTTAAACCAAGTTGGCGATCGCCTTCTACACTTTTGAAATCATTAACAACAGCAATTCCCAAACCTGCCAAACTGTAAAGTAAGGTGAGAACAACAATTGTCCAATTTAATTCACCAAATAAAGCATGACCAGCCCACCAAGGTAAAGCAATATAACTTGCTCCTAAAGCATAATTTCCTAACCAACCATTTTGTTTTAATTTTAATGGTGGTGCAGAATAAATATAGGCAATGAAAGATCCAAAAACTGCTAATCCTAAAATATTAGGAAATGAATGACCAGCCCATAAATCTAAAATATAGGCTACTCCACCTCCTAATAATAGTAAAAGTACAAATTGAGCAACTACTTGTTTTTCAGAAATTGCCCCAGAAGGAATAGGTCTGTAAGGTTCGTTAATTGCGTCTATTTCCCGGTCATAATAATCATTGATGGTTTGGGTATAACCTGTTAACAATGGACCAGAAAGCAACATACACAGGGCTGCTTTTAAAACATTTTCTAAACTCCAGGTATAGTTACCGGAGGAAGCTGCACCACAAACCACACCCCAAATTAGGGGAATCCAGGTGATAGGTTTCATCAACTGTAAACGAATTTTCCAGATTGATGTTTCTCCTGGTGCTGCACCTTTCATCCCCAGAAGTTGGCGAGTTTTGGCATTACGATCTTCTGGTTTTGTTAGTTCCTGATTTGCAGTTTCTACAGCTTGATCTGGCTGAGGATTTTGATCTATTGGAGTTGATTCAGACATAATAATCTAATGGGTAATTGATAATGGGTGATGAGAAATTGGTGATTGGAAATTAATGATTAAATTGATAATTTAAGGTTTGCTGAAAAGGTGATTTATGGAGACTAGGGAATAGGAAGGGAGAGGGAATAGGGAACAGGGAACAGGGAACAGTAATATCTTGCACTTTTTGAATTTAATAGGACTTACGCATTTTAACGAAATGTCGGGGTTTGAGATTGCTTCCTATCGTCGCAATGACAATATTTGCAGTAGATTTTGCATAAGTCCTGTTTACAATCGCCTAAAATCCTGCACCTATAAAGGTTTTAGATTTATTCAGCCAGCCCTAATGTAATTTCCATTTTCTAACAACTGTCACCAATCACCAATCACCAATCACCAATCACCAGTCACCTACTACCTAAAAAGAAATTATCAAATAACTATTTTGAAACTTAGCGCCAGTAACAGGTCTACCACTGAGAGCAGGGGGTAAGAAAATGTTACGACGATGATCTCCAGCCTCTACAGTGACCTCTGGCCCTTGTTGAGTCAGTTTGACTTGTTTTTTATCAAAACCTGGTAAAAATAGAGATACCTTGCGGCTATGTACATCTACTTCTATTGGTTTAGGTGCTTGTGATGCTTGTGCTTCCAAATTTGGTAGCGCATCTATCAAAGGTTGCCACTCACCTTGAGAAATATCAGGAACAACACTCACTGGTAAAGGTGAAAACTCAGCCGATAATTGATGATCGTTATCCGCAGAGATTAAAATTGTGCCACCGACTGTTAAACCTATTTGTTGAGCAGTACCCCATAAGTAGCGGGAACTGGCCACATCTATCGGATCTGAGGTAGTGACTAAGAAGGAAGCTACGCGTTTGGGGTCAGCTATAGCTGCCTTTCCTTGATCTAGCAAATTATTAACTTGGTTGGTGGGTTGGGCAAAATTATCAGCTGTCCAATTCACATTAAAGAAACTGGTAATTAGAGGTTGAATCAAAGGTGATTCTGAGATTGATTTGCCCAATTCTGAGTTAACGAATAATTGTCGGAAACGTCTGACATACCAACTCAGAGATTCCGGCATTCCCAACATTCGTAAGGTAGAAGCATCTCCTGTACCATCGTAGATAATCGCGTCATATTTACCGCTAGAATCATATTCACGGATTGCATTGAGAGCTAAAGCATTATCCATGCCTGGTAAAACTACCAATTCTTGTCCGTAAACCTCTTTAAAAATTGGTGTCCGGAGATATTGAGCTTCTAATTTTTTCAGTTCTTCCCAGTTGCGTTCTAGCAGTACAGATGCTTGAAACTGTACTGCTTGCAAGTTGGGAGCGATTTCTTGGGGATCAGGAGACAAGGTAGTTTCCAGTAAAATTGGCAAAGTCGGTTCTGCTAATCCTGCTAGAAGTACCCGTTTGCCTTGGTTTGCCAATAGCTTGGCTGCGGCGATCGCTATTTTGCTTCGAGCGATGCCGTTTTTACCTAAAAATGTCAGTATCAAGGCCATTACGTGATTTCCAATTACCGCCTATTTTTTCAACTCCAACTTACCATTCATTGAAAACTGTTACTTACTTACACAGCTTTAATTTCGTCTTCAAAGAACCAAGTGGAGAAGTTGTCATCAAATTTGACTACTACACCGATACCTCCACCATCAGTAACTTTGTAGCTTTCGATCATACCAGTTTTGCCTAATTTGCCAGCTATAGCACCAGAGACGCGATCGCGTAAACGAACTACTTTAACTTTTTGTCCAATTTCCATATCTAGTTAAAATCCAATAATCCAAATCTCAGTTTACCGGAATCTGGGACTTAGTTTGCATTGATGATGATTTAAACAGGACTTACGCAAAATCCACTTCAAATACTATCATTGGGACAAATCACACAGGCTGGAAGCCTGTTCCACAAAGGAAGCAATTTTAAACCCCTAATTTTTATTACAATGTGTAAGTCCTAAAGACAAAAAATTAATCTCAAAAATGTAAAAGTATTTTATATAAAAAGCTGTTAATTGTTAGATTATTTTTTATTTTACCATAGGGTAAAAATCGCTGACTGCAAAACTAACTGAATTACCTTGGTATTATGCTCATGACTGGTAGCTAATGTTATCATATACATTGGATAATAAAAGTCAACAGGCAGAAAAATGAGTTAAAAGAGTGCTTGATTTAGGAATAAATCCTGATAGTTTATAATTAGACAATATACTCAAATAACCACGATTACAGCTATGGCTTTAACAGCAAAAGAAATAGAAGCATTAATGCCAGATTGCACTGAATTACTTAGTGATGAACCAGAAATGGAAAGCTCTTTACATTATACACAACTATTAATTTTAGTAATTTGTTTAGAATGGTTGTGGAGAGATCGAGAAGATTTCTTCATTGGTGCAAATCTGACTATTTATTATAGCCGTCAACAGTTAAAGAATCGAGAGTTCAGAGGGCCAGATTTTTTCCTAGTTAAGAATACAGAAAAACGTCCCCGTACTTCTTGGGTAATATGGGAAGAAGATGGTAGATATCCTAATCTGATTATTGAATTACTTTCTGATTCCACCGCTAAAGTAGATAGGGGAATAAAAAAGGAGTTGTACCAAAACCGATTTAGAACGCCTGAGTATTTTTGGTTTTCTCCCAATACCTTAGAATTGGTAGGATGGCGATTAGTAGGAAATGAATATGAAAGTATTCATGCTGAGGAAAATGGCTATTATTGGAGTCAGGAGTTGGGATTGTACTTAGGAGTCTTGGAAGGGAGGTTGAGGTATTTTAGCCTGGAAGGAAGATTAATTCCTACACCGGAAGAAGCTAATTTAGAAGAAATTAGAAAAGCTGAATCGGAGTTCAAAAGAGCAGAATTAGAATTTCAAAGGGCTGAATCGGAATTTCAAAGGGCTGAATCGGAATTTCAAAGGGCTGAAAGTGCAGAAGTGAAAGCCGCCATTCTAGCTGAAAAGCTGAGGGAATTAGGTATAGATCCCAATAGTTTGAGTTAGACTAAGGCTGAAAATAAGATACAATGCCGGAGTGTTTTGGCGATCGCCTGTGGTGGTAGTAGAGAATGACACTTTCTGAGAAAGACAATTTAACGAAATTGCAAGTGCAGCGTTACTGGGAACTACTATATGTTTTAGTAGTCAGAACTCTGAAAGTGCGTTATCGCGGTTCAATTTTAGGAGTTTATTGGTCTTTGTTAAATCCTTTAATTATGACAGGATTGTACACTGCCATTTTTGGAGCTAATTTTGCCTCCTACTATGATAATTCAATTATCAACTATGTACTAGCTGCCTTCACAGGATTAATAGTAATTAATTTCTACTCAGCTTCTACATCCCAGGCTTTAACTAGTGTAGTTGGGAACGGTGCGTTATTAAATAAGATCAGATTGCCTGTCAGTGTTTTCCCCGTTTCGATGGTAGCTGCCAATGTATTCCAATTTTCAGTTGGCGCGTTTCCGCTACTAGCAGGAATAACCTTATTTAACTCTAAAAGTATTATCAATGTTATAGCTTTGGTATTTCCATTTTTAGCTTTAGTTCTAGTTTGTACTGGTATTGGATTTTTGGTCAGTGCTTTATATGTTTTCTTTCGGGATTTACCTTATTTTTATGAATTAGTCGCCTTTGTTATTTGGATTAGTAGTCCAGTATTTTACCCAGCAGCTATTGTACCACCGCAGGTTAAGCCATTCTTGAGCTTAAATCCCCTATCGCCTATAATAGAGAGTTTACGCCAGATTACATTATCAGGTTCAATACCAGATTTAGGATTGATATGGAGTGCATTACTTGGTAGTACAATCATCTTTTCCTTTGGATGGACTTGTTTTCATTTGTGGCGACATCAGTTTATGGATTTATTGTAGATAGACTGGTTTTCATGTATAGCAACATTAGTTGATGGATTCTCAATATGTATCAAAATAATCCACCTCTGCCACCCGCAGAAAATATGCCGACAATGTATGATTTACCTAGTGAGTTAATAGGAGAATCAGGGTTGCCGGATGAATTTCATTGTATACAGGCCGATTTACTCAGTGAAACTTGTCAACCTATCAATTATTCATCTGAGGAAATCTTACTGGCCAGCGATTTAAACCTTTATTATGATCCTCGCCATCCTAGTTGGTATAAACGCCCGGATTGGTATATGGTCTTAGGAGTTATTAATAGTAATCAACAGAAAAATTTACGTTTAAGTTATGTAGTATGGCAAGAAGGAATTGCCCCTTTTTTAGTAGTTGAATTACTATCACCAGGAACAGAACCAGAAGACTTAGGAAGAACTCTGCGGGAAGTAAATAAACCGCCTACAAAATGGCAAGTTTATGAACAGATTTTGCGTATTCCTTATTATGTAGTTTATGACCGCTATGAAAATAATTTCCGTGGCTTTAAACTGAATGGTACTCGTTATGAATCTATCAATCTATCAGAAAATCGCTTTTGGTTAGAAGAAATAGAAATGGGTTTGGGTTTATGGCAGGGAAGTTATCAAAATACAGAGGGTTTGTGGTTGCGTTGGTATAATGCTGATGGCTGGTTGCCAACTTTAACCGAACGGGCTGAATTTGAACGTAAGAAAGCTGAATCTGAACGTCAACGGGCTGAATTTGAACGTAAGAAAGCTGAATCTGAACGTCAGCGTGCTGAAGAAGCAGAGACTAAAGCAGCTATTCTCGCTCAAAAATTGAGAGAGTTAGGAATAGAACCTGATAGTGTAAGTTAGGATAATTGGCGATATCAGTTTATGGATTTATTGTAAATGGAAGTCATTAGACTAGATAAAGTTTCTTTATGGAGGCGTACTCAAGAGGAGTTTTCTTATGATTTAAAGAAAACAATACTCTCTATTGTGGAAGGTAGATATCGCAAACCTGCCAAAAAATTAGTTTTAGATAATATTGATTTGGTAGTTGACAAAGGGGAAAAAATAGGCATAATAGGTGCGAATGGTTCAGGGAAATCCACGCTTCTGAAGGTAATTTCTGGGATTTTACAACCTACTACTGGAAAAGTCAGAATTCATGGTCAGGTTGCTCCATTAATTGAATTAGGAGCAGGTTTTGATCCAGAGATTTCTGTAATGGACAATATACTTCTTTATGGTGTACTGTTGGGGTTTCCTAGGTCTGAGATGAAGGAAAGATCAAGGTCAATTTTGGAGTTTGCGGAATTGGAGGATTATACTTTAGTTCCTGTTAAGGGTTTATCTTCGGGTATGGTTGCTCGTTTGGGTTTTGCTATTGCTACAGATGTGCAGCCTGATATTTTGATTTTGGATGAGGTTTTATCTGTGGGTGATGAGAGTTTTAAGAATAAGTGTCAAGGGAGGATTGATAATTTTTGGAATGGGGAAACAACAGTTTTGGTAGTTTCTCATGATCTGGGATTTGTAAGTACAGCTTGTAAAAAAGCAATTTATTTGAGTCAAGGAAATATTAAGTTTGTGGGTGATTCACAAGAGGTTGTAGATTATTATCTAGAAAGTATTAAGCCAGCAATTGCTAATTAGTTAAATTTGCTATTTAAGTTGATGTAAAAATATAAAATCATAAATTTATTATGTGTGAGTTATTAGATATAGGAAGGTTGAGGGATGGAGGGTAGTACTATTAATTTAAAACAACTATATATATTAGGGGTAAAGTTTGATATAAGCTATGATTGAGCCAAAATAACTAAACTAAGGAGACAAATATGACTATAGCCACTCCTACAGAAAAAGCTTATTATACTCCAGAAGAATATTTGGAATTAGAAAAAAATTCACCAACTAAAAATGAATATTTTAATGGAGAAATTATACCAAAGGCTGGCGGTACAACAAATCACAATCAAATTGCTGGTAATTTTTATCGTGCTTTTCCCCTAAGTATTAACAATCGAGATTATTATACTTATATTAATGATGTTAAACTTTGGATTGAAGATTGTGGAATTTATACTTATCCTGACTTAATGATTATTGAAGATCAACCAGCCTATCAATCAGATAATACTACAGTGGTAACTAATCCTAAAGTTATTGTTGAAGTCTTATCAGATTCTACTAAAAATTATGATCACACCGATAAATTTAGAGCTTATCGTTCTTTGGCTAGTTTTCAAGAGTATATTCTAATTTCGCAATCAAGTTATTATCTAGAACAATTTAGTAAACAAAATAATGAGGAATGGTTATTTAAGTCCATAGAAGGTGAAAATAATATTCTGTCTTTAACAACGATTGATTTTAGTATTCCCTTGGGTAATCTTTATCAAAGGATTGTTTTTGCTAATGGATAGTTTTATTTAATGAACAAAATATATCAAACTGTCAATCAATTGATTTAACTATTTGGTATAATAGTCAATAAGCAAGTTATGATAAAAAGTAACTAAATTCAGGATAAAAATATGAGTCTAACTACTCCTATTCCAACAGAAAAATCCTATTACACTCCAGAAGAATATCTGGAATTAGAAAAACAATCTGAAAACAAAAATGAATACTTAAATGGTAAAATTATTTCTATGTCTGGAGGAACAACAAATCATAATAAATTAGCTTTAAAAATTGCGGCTAAACTTTTAGCAATTTTAGAAGATCAAGGTTATGAGATATATATAGGAGATGTGAAATTATGGATTGAAGCATATAATCGTTATACTTATCCTGATGTGATGGTTGTGGAAGGTAAAGCGAGTTATCAAGATAAAAATCAAACGGTTATTACTAATCCGTTGATAATTATTGAAGTTTTATCAAAATCTACATCTAATTATGATCAAGGGGATAAATTTGATGTTTATCGGACTATTCCCAGTTTTCAAGAATATGTTTTAATTTCTCAGACTGAATATTATATTAAACAGTTTATGAAAAATGAACAAGGTAAATGGGTGTTAACTGATTATCGAGGAGAGTCAGAAATGTTGAAGTTGGAATCTGTGGATTTTGAGATGAGTTTGCAGCAGCTTTATCAGTATGTTGATTTTAGTGAAGGTGAGGATTAAGGTATATTTTTTATTTTAGTTTTTACTAAGGAATTTTGTAATAAGATTATTCTTGTAAGTATAAGGTAATATCAATTCTGTTTGCATCTGAATTATATAATTACCTAAGAGATATTGATATTAGGAATATAAACTTCAGGGAACAATACCAATGTACACAGAAACAATAATAATCTCAAATTAGTTGGTCAAGCTAGAAAATTTATATGATCTTATTTAAATTGTGTATAGTCATCTATAAAAAGCATTTTATAAATCATTGCAAGCTTATTAATAATAGAAACATCTAGTTAAGTTATATATATGGCAAGACAATATATGTTTAAAATCAAGAAAATTAAATTTTTATATATTTTTATCCCACATATACTAATAATTAGTATTGTTTGGATGTTTTACTTCAGAAAATATATATTAGGAATTACATACATACCTTACGATAGTAAAGATCAGTTTTTTTTGTGGTCAAGTTTTCTATTAAATTCATTGAAATCTGGTGAATTTCCTTTGTGGAATCCAAATCAATTTTTAGGAGAAGATTTTATTGGTAATCCACAAACATTACTATTCTCACCTATATTCATACTTATCATTATTATTAATTGGTTACTGGGAACATTTAATTTTGGTACAGTTGATTTTATAGAATTAATTCATGTTCTGTTCTCAGCTATAGGACTATTCTTTTTATTAAATATTTTGGGTATATCAAAAACATCTTCTTTGGTATCGTCTTTAATGTTTATGTTAGCTGGTCCTTTTGCTTCTCGCTTACAACATACTCCTCAAATAATTGCTTTTAGCTATATTCCCTGGGTTTTAGTATCATCCTACTGTTTAATGTATTATCGAAGCATCGTTAGTTTAATAGCTTTCATTATTTTTACCAGTGCTTTAATTATACATTTTAATCAAATTAGTTATATAGGTATTCTTTTAGTTTCGTTTTATATAATTTATTTGTTTTTTAGTCAGAAGCGAAAAAAAGAATATTTGAAGTATTATTTAGGTTCTTTATCTATAAGTTTTTTTTCTATATTATCTTTAGTTTTTATTCCTCTTGTTTTAGTATTAAATAACATATTGAATAGTTCAAGAACTGATTTTAGTTATGAATATGCTTCTGCTAACATTATACATCCCATAACCTATTTAACTTTTTTATCTTCTAATGCTTTGTTTTCGTCAAACATAGATAAATTTTCTGGTACAGGAGATATTACTGAACAATATTTATATATTGGTCATGTACCGATTGTAATAATTATTTTAACCTTTTTATATATTATTAAAAATAGAAATTGCAGATTTTGGCTCTTGATTTCTTTATTTTTCTGGGTAGGTACTTTAGGTGGAAAAACAATATTTTATAAGTTGCTATTTGAATTTATGCCAGGATTTTCCCTATTCAGAAGGCCTACAGATTTTTCATACTTCTGGATTTTTAGTTTGTCTATTATATTTAGCTTTGGATTTGATAGTTTGATAAATATAATGACTAATAATGAAAAAAAATCGTACTCATTAATTAAATTTTGTAAGTACATAACACTGATTTTAGTATTGCTTTGTTTTATTATCCATATTATTACATCACAATTAGAATTATCTTTATCTATTAAAGATATTGTAATTGATTTTATCCGTATTACAATATTTATAGTCATTTTATTACTTAGTTTTAGGTTGTTAAAATTAAATTTTAAGTTCTTACAGATACTATTGTGTTTATACTTAATAGTAGATTTGAATGCTAATAATTCCTACAAAAGTTTTAATAGCAGTAGATGGTGGTTCGATCATTTCAATTTTTACCAGAAAAACTATACAGAGTTAATTCAAAAATCACTAACATCTGGAGATATTCCCTACAGAATGATTATGTATAATTCAAATAGTTTTGAACATAATTTTCCTTCGGCAATGAAATTTCAATCGGTTAATGGTTATAACCCTATAGAATCAAATAGATATTATTATCTTAAATTACTTTTATTTAATAAAATAAATCAAAATTTCTTGAACATATCAGGGATTAGATTAATATCCATTTCTAAATTAAATAATTATAATATTAACATCAACAAATCTTCAAAAGTTTTGGAGGATTCAAATTTTGAATTTCGAACCAATACAAAACCAGTACCTCGAATATATACAGTGAACAGTTTTTTATATGATCCGAATCCAGAATTTACATTAGAAAAAATGAGTATAAAAAACTCTAAAATTAAGCATATATCTAACACTATGGCTATTGTAGAAGATAAAAATTTAATAGATTTCAGTAGAAAATATGATAAACAAACACAAACTTATTTTCTAAATCAGAATCAGTCTATTTCCAAAAATAATGATTATTGCTCAAGTCAAATATTAGATACAATATATAAAAATAATTCCATTGAGTTAAAATTAAATACTTCTTGTAATTCGTTACTTGTATTAACAGATAAATACTTTCCTGGGTGGTATGCTTTTGTAGATGGAGTAGAACAAAAAATATATAGAACTAACTATTTTTTTAGATCGGTTTATATAGAGAGTGGTAATCATAAAGTTGAATTTAAATACTTTCCTTTAAAATCTGGATTGAAACTTATAAAAAATAGCTTTTTCAAAGTAAATTAATAATGTAGTGTTATTCTTAATAATATTATACTGGTATAATATTATTGTTATTTAGGGAAATAGAATACTTCAAAGCTTGATCTAATTCAATAGAATAATATATCCAAGGCATAAGCTAAGAGTCTGTACCTTGAATATCTAGTAATCTAAAAATCTTTATTTGGCAAATCAGCTTCTAATGGTAATATTGAATATCACTAATTTCTTGAAACTGATTATCCAAGTTGTAAAACGTGAATACTCATAGCATAACTCCCAGTTTACCCTTGATTGATATTTCTATAGTTACGTACAACTCAAGCCAATGGGTTGATATTTTTTTTCGTAGTATTTTGAAGCAAAATTACCCCACCAAGTTAATTAACATATTAATAACCGATAATGAATCAATGGATAACACGATAGAGTTATGTTATGAATTTTCAAACAAATACGTAGATAAATTTAATGGTATTAATATATATAAGCGTCCAAATTTGGGTTTTGGTTCTGGACATAATAATAATCTAGTCAACAGCCAAGCAGATTATTTTTTAGTGTCTAATGTTGATTTAGAATTTGAGTATGATGCTATTGTCAAAGCTATAAATACTGCAATTGCAGATGATGATGATGTTGCTTCATGGGAATTTCGGCAAAAACCCTTTGAGCATCCCAAATACTATAACCCTGTGACTTTAGAGATTCCTTGGTCATCTCATGCTTGTATTCTTTTCAAACGTTCTGCTCTGGAATCTGTTAAAGGTTACGAGGAGAAAATTTTTCTTTATGGAGAAGATGTAGAACTTTCTTTCAGATTGAGAGATAATGGTTTTCGTATTAAATATTGTCCTTCATCTGTATGCTGGCATTACACATACAAATATGCTGGTCATGTTAAACAGTTACAGTTTCTAGGTAATATATTATCTAATAGTTATATAAGACTGCGTTATGGTTCTTGGCGACAAATACTTGCTATACCTTTATTGTATTTAAAATTGTGGCTATTAAAGCCAACCATTGATAATCAGAAAAAAGCCTTAATTAAAATTTTGTTGCAGCTTTTGATAAACGCACCATACTTCCTAACTACTCGCAAGAAAAGTAAACAGACATTTAATATTTACAAATGGGACTATAGTTTAATTAGGGACGGTGCATTTTATAGTTATTATCGGCAAGTTAAGAATTGTTTACCTTTGGTAAGTATTATTATTCGCACTTATAAAGGTAGATTATCATATCTCAAAGAAGCTATAGCTTGTGTCTTGAATCAAACTTATGACAATATAGAATTAGTAGTAGTAGAAGATGGTTCAGATGAAGCAAGAGATTATTTAGAGCAGATTGGCAAAAATAGCAAAAAATTGAAAGTAGTTTACCAATCTGAACCAAAACTTGGACGTTGTCATACAGGAAATATTGGTTTATCTCTGACTACTGGTCAATTAATTGTGTTTCTTGATGACGATGATCTGTTTTTTGCAGATCATATTGAAGTATTAACGAATGAACTTTTAGCTCATCCAGAGGTTGCAGCTACTTATTCAATATCTTGGGAAGTTACGATAAAGCTAATTTCTTTAGAACCTCTAGTTTATCAAGAAATATTGCATCGAGCTATTTATAAGCAACCTTTCTCCAGACTGATAATGTTACATCATAACTATATTCCTATTAATTCAATCCTATTTAATAGAAAATTGTATGATTACTATGGAGGTTTTGATGAATCACTGGATAATTTAGAAGATTGGAATTTATGGACTCGGTACTGCTTAAATGATAATTTTTTGTTTATTGAAAAAACAACATCTATGTATAGAATTTCTGATAGTATTAAAGACAGGATGGAAAGACAAAAATCTTTAGATAGTTATTATAAACTAGCAGTGGAAAAACAGAAAAATATGAGAATAACTGTTACTCCAAAAGAAATTACTGACTTTTATGAAATCATAGCTCATACTGAAAGGATGAATATAATTAATAATCTAAAAATTAAGAGTAAATTCAAAAATTTCGTATTTAAGTTTAAATTTTTCAAAAATATCTATTATTTCTTGTCTGCTATCAAACAAAAAACTAGATTTAAATAAATATCAATATGAATAAAAAAATATCTATTATCCTAGTTAACTATAACGGTTCTGATATTTTACCAACCTGCTTAGATTCTCTAAATAAATTCATTAATAAGGATAAATGTGAAATCATTATAGTTGACAATGCTTCTGAAGATTTAAGTCCTGAATTTGTAGAAGAAAACTTTCCTCATATTCAACTAATTAGACTACCTACAAATTTAGGATTCGGATCAGGGAATAATGCTGGAACAAAAATAGCTAAAGGAGAGTTTTTATTTTTCTTAAATACTGATACTATAATCACCAGTAATATATTACCCCATTTAATTAACTTAATGGAAAGAAATCCAGAAGTGGGAATTATTGGACCTAAACTTTTATTTCCCAATGGTAATTTTCAAATATCTATTTCACCTCAAATTAGTATTCAAGGTGAAATAGAAGCTAAAAAATTACACAGTTATGCTCAGTCACAAACTCAGTTAAATATTTTAGAACAGGATTTTCAACATAATCAAGAAGTAGATATTGTTGTGGGAGCGGCACTCTTCATTCGAGCAGACTTATTCAACTCATTAGGTGGTTTTGATGAAAATTTTTTCATGTATTTTGAAGAATCTGATTTATGTAAAAGAGCCAAAGAACAAGGCTATAAAGTTTTATACACACCGGAAGTATCTTTAATTCATGTGAGAGGACATTCTGTCAGTAAAGTTGCAAATAAGATGGCTGTAGAATATAGACGCAGTCAACTTTATTACTATAAAAAACATCGTCCTCTATGGGAACGTTTAATGTTAAGGATTTATCTTTTTAGTAAATTTATATATGAATTTGTAACCACGTCAAACCTTTATAGCTGGAAAATTATCAAGTTAGTATTTGTTTATAAATAAAAATTTTACATAATGAGCGTACTTAATGATTCATTATTTTCTCAATTACTAATCAACCTATCAATAATTTTCTCTCAACCAACAGGTATTAGCAACTATACTGTAAGTCTGTTTCCCTACCTAAAAACTCTCCAACCCACTCTACTAACCTCACGAAATTACCCTGATTTCAACTGCTACCCTATCCCAAATAATCTCACACCTGCTGATGGAATTCCAGGACATTTTAAACGCTTAATCTGGACACAATTTCAACTCCCAAAAATCTACAAAAACCTGAAATCTAATCTCCTCTTCTCACCTATCCCAGAAGCACCACTCTACACAGACTGTCGCTTTATCGTCATGTCTCACGACATGATACCTTTACGCTTTCCTAAACCCTTCTCACCCTTAACACCCTATCACCAATACTATACCCCTCAAGTCTTTCAACAAGCAGAACATATAATTTGTAATTCCGAATCAACAGCTAAAGATATCACCCAATTTTACAATATTCCCAGTAATAAAATAACACCAATTCCTTTAGCGTGCGATCGCTCTCATTTTCAATTTCTCAATCTCCCCACCAAAAATTACTTTCTCTACATTGGTAGACAAGATCCTTATAAAAATGTACATGGTTTAATTTCTGCTTTTGCAAAATTGCCTCAGAAAAATGATTATGAATTATGGTTAGTCGGGCCAAAAGATAAACGTTACACCCCATTATTAGAAAAACAAGTTCATGAATTAGGAATAAACCACTTAATAAAATTCCTTAACTATGTACCTTATGACGAATTACCAATAATCATAAATCAAGCACTTGCTTTAGTTTTTCCTAGTTTGTGGGAAGGTTTTGGTTTACCAGTTTTAGAAACAATGGCCTGTGGTACTCCTGTGATTACTTCTAATGTTTCCTCCTTACCGGAAGTTACAGGAGATGCTGCAATTTTAATTAATCCCTATCATACAGAAGAAATCACAGCAGCAATGGAAACGATTATTAATGATTTGGAAATTAGAAAACAACTTTCACAACAAGGAATAAAAAGAGCAAATCAATTTAGTTGGGAAAAAACCGGACTCACAACAGTTGAAGTTCTTCAACAATATCTTTGAACAATAAGCTAAACTAACTGTATTATACCCGACTCAAATAAAATTGTGACCATTGTAGGAACTCCTATCCACTAATGTTTTAGACAGCAATATTTAGCATAGGAAGAAACTGCTGAGTTTACAGTTGGAAAATTGGTTGGTTTCTTAGTTCTCAGTAGGTTGGGTTGACGGTAGGAAACCCAACAAATTAATATTTTGTCAGAATCAGGATGTCCAGGATTTTAAGATTTACGGGATGTTCAATTTCTTGACTAAGACTAAATTTCTCGATTCTTTTTAAACTAGGACTTACACAAAATCTACTTCAAATATTGTCATTGCGACGCAAGGAAGCAATCTCTAATCTCCTATTTCTTCATTAAAATGCGTAAGTCCTATTAACTATTAATATCCTGGGGATGAATAATATTAATTCCAGGAATAGCTATAAAATCTTTAGGGTTTAAAGTTAAAATATGACTAATATTATGAGTCAACATCATTGCTAATATCCTCATATCGTGGGTGCGTTTCCCAGAAATATTATAAGTTTTTACTAAATCTAATCAAGTGGGAAATACATCAGGTGTTTCTGGTAATATTTCAAATTGATTGATTAACATTTCTATTGCTTGAGTTGTTTGTGTTATGTTCCATCCTAGTCCATTTACATTAGTTGGACGAGTTGCAACAACCCAAAATTCAATGATTACCTGCGAGGTGATAAAACATTTACTTCCTTGTAATAAAATTATAGAAACAGCATTTTCTACTAGATTATATTCTGAGGATTGGGTATCCGTAAACCTCAAAATAATATTGGTATCAAGTAAATAAGTTGTCATCTTCCTCTATCATCATAAATGTTCTCTCTACGCAATGCTTCATTTGGTAAACTCACGTTACTTTTAGGAAATTTAGATAACCATTCCTGAAATTGTGCTACTTTTTCTGCTGATGTTAAATTGTCCTGCTTTTGTGTGGATGAAGTAATTATATTCACTTGAGAAAGTTTAGATACAAATAGTTTCTGATCTTCCGGTGTAAGTTTAGAAACTATTTCAACTAGAGATTCAACAAGTTGGATGTTCATAATTTATGATGTTTATGGAATCTCTTATTATAGCATTTGTCTTAATCAGAATCTCTAGTATTTTAGGATTTTCAGAATATTAAATTGAGTAAATTAAATAATGTTTACAAGTTTAAAGTTATAAGGTGCATCAGATTTAAATAATTTGTTTATTTCCTGTATTTATTCAGTCTGACACACCCTACTAAAAGAGATGTAAATTAATTACAAGAATCCTCCAAAATCAACTTTTTCTCAACAGTTTGTTCTTCTCCTGGTGGTACTGTCCTTTCATCCATAAAATAAACTTCAAATTCCTTTAATTTATCCCCACCTTGATGTTTATTATTCCAATTACGACAAACATAATTTCCATAAGCTGGATATAGTTTTTTACCAATTGCACGATTCAAATTGATAAAATATGTCCGCCATTGCATATTGCGATAAATTTTACTTCTTACACCTAAACTGGGCTTATCCCAATTCACATCATTTCCAAAGCGGAAAATATCAACCTGATTACCATTTTCTAACTTACCAGGAACAACGTGCCATCCATCATCTCTGGGGGGTGAAGGTGCAAAAATACTCCAAGATTGATCTAATCTTGTCATTCTTCCCATGATTTCTGTTCTGTGCCAAGTTCTGCGTTTAAACAAGTCTGGTGCATAACTTTGAAAGTTCCAAAGAGTAGCATACATCAAACATACCAAGGCCAAAATAGTTAAGGTTTTGGATCGTTTCACATCTAGAGGATGGAATTTAAAAGGTTTGGTGAAATTACCTGCAACTTTTCGATTATTAGCTACTGTTTCATAAAATTTTGTTCCTATATTCATGATTGGTTGCCATTTTAAAATAGGAACTAAAAACCGAAATATAGGTGATAAACTGACTACGTAAATAATGCCTTTAAATTTAAAATGTCTACTACCTTGATAATCTTGAATTACCCAAGAGTTATGTTTTTCCATATCTTCATAAACATCTGGGTAATCTTGAGCCATTAATAATGGTGTTCCTGGTAAAATTAACAGCGTTCTTAATATATGAACTACTTTTTTACAGAAACCACAATCAGCATCAAAGTAAATTGTTAAACCTTGTCTGGCAGGAGTTTGAAAACGTTTTTCTAAACTATCCCAAAATTCACTAGGAAGAAAAGCTAACCAACTAAAGGAGCTTAAAAATGGGAAAATACCAATATTTAATGTTAAACCAAAGCCAACATGAAGACCTATAAAAGTCAAAGCTGTGATAGTTTTAAATAAATGATTTTTCCAAGGAATAAAGATTGCTAAAGGTCCTACCCATTCTAACACCAAAGTAATTTCGGTGAATACATTCATAATGGGCTGAAAATTGAGGAGAAATTGACCTAAATATGTAACATACTGATCAAAACTTAGTGCATAATAAACAGCTTCACCATTAGTCCAAATTTCGCTTTTACTTTTAATTGCGGCTGAGAAAATATAAATAAAACACTGTTGACACATGAGTGCAAAAGTTGCACCGGAAGCAAATTTTATAGCTGACTGACGTGGAGAATTATTTAATGCACTATCCAATGAATAACGAGCGCCCCAAGGTAAAAACATAGCCCAAAACATGAGCGCCCGTAAGACATCATCCGCAGCAAAAATTAATGCTGGGTTTCTGTTGTGCATGGATATTAGTAAGATCCAAGATGCAATAGTTGCGATTCTAGTACGATAACCCACTAACATTTGCAATGCGAAAAATGCTGCAAGTGCAAATAATAAAACTTGAAAAATTGGTTCACCACTGATAGCGTGTAATGACCAATATCCAGTTTTCGATATTTCTGAAAGTACACTGCGCGGAACTATACCATAATCTGTATAATGGGCAGTTAAGTCTTGAAATCTGGTAAATAAATCAAATAGGATAATAATAGAAACACCTATTCGGAAAGCTGCGAGCGATCGCAAGTCTAATCCAATTACGTTATCTAATATTTGATTCCAGGGTTTTTTTAGTGTTTCTTGTTGTTTAACCATAGCAAATTTTATTTATTTTATATTTTATTTAACCACGAATAAACTAAGGAAATTAAGCAAGAATTAAGTTTAAAGGATAGGTATTTTCGCTCCATTATCCCATATCTCTGCTCCCGACCATTACTTTTAATTCCTCCCCAATATCCATCTTTTCGCCACTTGCATTTTATGTTTTAATGTTGGTAAACGTTGAATATATACCCCCCTACGGATGATACTTGCTAACTTACCATTTAAGGTAATTCCAAAGCTAAAAACTAAAGCGTTCTTAACACCTAAAGTTAACATTTCTCCTAAATATAGATATCTAAATGGTTTTAATCGCTTACCTTTTATTTTGGCAAAAATGTTTTTAGCTACGTTTGGTGCTTGTTGGAATGCTGCTTGTGCTGTTGTTGGTAAGATTTTACCTTTTTTGTTTCTAATTTCCGCTAAATCTCCTAAGACAAATACTTCGGGATATGTTGGCATTTGTAAAGTAGAATTTGCTATAATTTGTCCATATTCATTATGTTGACAATTTAGCTCTTTTACCCACTGAATTGATTGGTTTCCTCCAGTCCATAACACTAATTCCGTTGGTATTTTTTCTATTTGATTTTGATTTTCAATGACAATTTCTTGTGATTTGATACTTTTAACTGATGTATTTAAGTGTATTTGTACATCTCTTTTTAATAAAGCTCGATAAGATGCAACTTTACAACCTTGAGGCAAAGTTTTTAATATCTCATCACCGCGATCAATTAAATGAATTTCTCCTCTTTTTCCCAGTCTATCTGCAAGTTTACAAGCTATTTCCACACCATTAGGGCCTGCACCAGCAATAGCAACTCTAATTTTAGGGATGGTAGAAATTTCTAAACTTTGTAGCTTTGTTTGTAATATTTCTGCATCTTCTAAACTTCTAAAAGTTTGTGCATATTCTGCTGCACCAGCTACTATATCTAACTTAGTTTCTTTACCAACAGCTAATACCAAATAATCATAATTTAGGATATCTCCATTTTCTAAAGATACTAATTTTTGCTCTAAATCAACATTTTGAATTTCCGCCCTGTAGAATTTAGCTGGACTATCAGCAAGTAATTTTTGATAACTGGGTGCAACTTCCCAAGGTTTTAATTCTCCTGTCACTACCTCATAAAGTAAAGGAGTAAACAAAAAATTTTCTTTCTTTTCAATCAAAATAATTTCATAATCAGAATGTTTAAATTGAGGAAATTTCCCCAACTCCAAAGCAGTATATAATCCACCAAAACCACCACCTAAAATACAAATCCGCTGCTTATAATTAGTAGTATGTTTATTTTTCTGATTTCCATCACTTAGCAACTTATTCATCTTCATAGATAACTCATACCTAAAAACTCATATTTTTACTCCTTTGATTTCTTACTTTCCGTCTTTGCTCCTTTGCACCTTGGCGCGAAATAAAATCAAAATCCGATCATCAAAATATTATCTAATATTTGCAGCTTGAAACTGCTTCACCAACTCAGTGGTACGCACGCGACGACCATTAGGATTCAAATGATAGTGAGTATCAGCAAATAAACTAGAATCTGTTTTCACATTCAAACTTTCTGGATCATAAAGTAAGGGAGCAATTTTTTCTAGTTTTGCTGCTGTATCACGAATATTATTGAGAGTTTTATCGTCAGTGCTACCATAAATCCAAGAAAGTCCTAACACTAAAGTTCCACCTTTTGCTTCAACTTCCTGCTTAAATTTTTGAATTCTGTTGATAGCATGATTAGAAACAGAGTCGTTAATTGGCAGTGGCCACCATTTACTTCTGGTACGTTCTTTGATCACCGTTGGATCACCATTTTCTGTAATTGGATCGGAATAGTAACCGGTGAAACGTCCTTTTTTGACTAAATCTAAAGATGATTTAGTTGCAGATTTGAGGGTAGGAATACCTAATAACATTAAATCTTGTGCTAATTGTTTAGGAGGGATATTTCCTAAACCAGGTTTACCAATAGCTGCACCAAATTGACCAGAGCGATCGCCAAAACCATCTTGATCTAGTAATAATAAATATTCAGGAATCAGTAAAACAATATCCCCTTCTTTGATTACATCCAGAACACTAGGTAAAATCACGTTTAAACCAATTGGTCCATCAGTAGCAATATTTATAGTGGGTATGTCTAATTGTTCCTGCATCAATTTAGCATCAACAGTATAATGAGCGCCAGAACCACCCACAACTAAAATACGTTCGGTTGCTTGTACTTCTTGAGCAACAGCTATTTTCTGCTCGTACATCATCCGTAACCAGCTAAGTTCACCCCCATAACGAGCGTTGTAAACATAACCAGCAGTCCAGGTAACACCAGCGATCGCAAACCAACTAAAAAGTTTTACAAATTTGTTCATAATTTTTCAGTTTTTAGTTATCGGTTATCAGTTATCAGTTATCAGTTATCAGGTAAATATTACTAGTGGCTAACAATTAATAACTAATAACATTAAAATTCAAAGTAAATAAATGGAGAAGGTGCATTAGCCGCAAACAAAATGGTTAATACTAACAAAATTCTAGACATCCACGGAGTAATTAATAAATCATATTCCGTTTCACCTTCACGCCATACTCCTAATTGTTCCATAAATAAAAGTCCTACAGCAAAAGTAAGAGTTACAACTAAAGCAGTCGCTCCATTTTCATTAAAGAAAGTCAAAGCTTCACCCAAATTAGATAAAGAATAATTCCAGGGTGTAATTAAAACAATTATTTTTTGGACTAAACGACGAGTGTTTGTTTCCATGAAAAACAAACATCCTAAAACTACAGAACCAAAAGTTAAAGCCCAAGAAATAAACTGTGGCATGAACAATCTTTGTTTACCAATAAATTGATAAAACGGTCTACCAGCATAGCGTAAAACTAACAGCAATAAACCATGATAAGCTCCCCATAAAATAAAATTCCAAGCTGCTCCATGCCAAAAACCAGAAAGTGTAAATGTAATAAAAAGATATAGTGGCGCGTACTTCATGTTTTTACCCATTAAAGGTATAAACACATAATCTCTAAACCATGTACTTAGGGTAACGTGCCATCTTCGCCAAAACTCGTTAATACTCTGGGAAGTGTAGGGAGCAAGAAAATTCAAGCTTAATTTTATTCCTAAAAACTTGGCCAAACCCAAAGCAATAAAACTATAACCACCAAAGTCAAAATAAATTTGTAGTGTAAATAAAAAGGCAAAAAACCAAACTAACCAAGGATTATCTACCTGATCTAGTTTGATATAGGGTGAAATATTATCCGCTAGAACAAACTTCATAAATAGTCCCAGGGACAACCATCGAAAACCAGCTTCAAAGTTCTCAAAGGTCAACTTAAATCTAAAGTTCTCAATTTGTGGAAATAAATCTGCTCTCCGTTCAATTGGCCCGGCTACTACCTGGGGGAAAAAAGCTGCAAAGTTGACATAATCTAAAGCTGCTAGTGGTTTTTTTCTTGCTCTTTTACTTTTGTAGGAATCAACTACAAATGCCACCATCTGAAATGTATAAAAAGACACTCCAGGGGGAATTGAACCCATTCCAGGAATAGTTCTTGATTGCCAATTATCTGCTACTCCAGGAATAATTAGACCTAAAACATCTTCAACAAAAAAGTTGAGATATTTAAAGTAGGCTAAAATTGCCACATCAACCACTACCACACAAGTAGCGATTAACTTAGCTTGTGCCTGTTCCTGCTTCAACATCCACCAAACCATCAGGTAGTTGAAGATGATTTCACAGACAAAGATGACAAAGCTAGATTTTGAGGCATTGAGAAACAAAAATAACGACATCGCAGCTAGGCCAACGGTGTCGAAAATACCCCTCCACAGGTTTAAAGATTTGGCAATATAACGAACTGTAAAGTAAGGGATGCAAAATAACAACAGCACCCACCAGAAAGAAAATTCTGAGAAATTCAATTCACCACCCCACCAACCTGTTAAATTACTACACTTCTTTGAAAAAGAATCTCAGATCCTGATCCTGTATAGATGAAAACCTAATTTTCGTGGATATTTACTAGGTAATCGTGACTGGTGACTAGGGAGATGGGGGTGATATCAAGTCAAAATTCAGAAACTTTTGTCTACTTTCCCAATCACCAATCACCAATCACTAATCACCAATATTAGCTACCACTAATTTTGTTCCACAGGCCACCCAAGCCTTTACCTGCGGTTGCTTCTGCTTTGGGTTTGCTAGTTGCTGCTGCTGGTTGAGGAGTAGCTGTTTCTTCTGGAGACACACCCACTTCATCTACTAAATATTCAGCAGCTTTTGCAATAGTGGGATAATCCCAAAGTAAGGTGGAGGGTAATTCTGCATCTAACCAGTCTTCCATATCACCAACAATAGTTACAGAGTCAATGGAATCTAAACCATAGCGGGTGAGAGGTTCACTGACTTGAATTGTTTCAGGTGCAATTTTTAACTGTGTGGCAATTTGGTTAACCAACCAATTTTGAATAGTATCTACTGCATTCATAGTGTTAGGTTTGGAGTTGGAGTTTTGGACTTGTATCTGTACTGTTTTCCTGTGTTTGAGATTTTGCTAATTGGAAAGGAAATATGGAAAACATTTTATCTTCATTGTATAAACGAATCATTTCTTGGGTAAGACTGGTATCATCTATCCTTTTAGGTAGTGACTGATCTTGTCTTAAGTTTAACATTAGTCTACGTAAACTCAATGCTAACCATTCTCCATTAGCAAAAAATCCTTCCAGATGATCACGATTATAAATCCATGTATACACACAAGCAGCAGATGCGTGTAATACACAGTATTTTTTAGCCATGTCAAAAAATTCAGGGTCTTGTTCGTGACCAAACTGGAAAGTAGAATTTGTAATCTCTTTATCTAGATTACTTAACTCTTCTCGGACTATACCTGTTAAGGTAATGATTTGATAAAGAGTATCTGGATTCAAATTAGAGTCACTTTTTAATTTCTCCAAGGAGGAGATTGCTAATTCCAGTCCTTGTAATAAATCATCTCCACCACGGTTGACTAACTCCAATTTTTTACCATCGAAGTTAGGTAGAGGCTGAGTAAAGTCGAAAGTAGTAGATAACCTTGCTTCTAAAGCCTCTGGGTTCTTACCTGCATTTCTGGCGCGGGTTTTGGTTAACTGTCTCAGTTGCAGTAACAAGGCATGAAGGTTAACAATACTACTACCATCAAACATACTAATGATAGAGTTATCACGTAGCACTTTCTGGAAAATTCCCCAGTCATGTGCCTCTCGCATATAGAACCGTGAACCTAAGACTACGGAAACATCATTCACAACTTTTTCTAAAGTCGTGGTTACAAAATATTTTACTACAGCTGACCACGCGCTAATTTGTTCAGGTATGGTACTAAAGCCTCTAGCTACGCCGTAGGTAGAACATTCACAAATCAAGATATCTAAGAACGCATTTGTGAGGGTGCGCCGGGGTTGGGGCATATCAAATACTGTTTTACCGTATAATTTACGACCCAATGCAAATTTTAAGGTTGTTCGTAAAGCTGTATCAGCTGCACCTTGGGAAAAAGCTGCACACAAAGCTCTGGTAATTTGGAAACCTTTTAAAGCCAGTTCCAAACCTGCACCCTCAGATCCCAAAAGCATCGCTTCAGGAATAAAGCAGTTATCAAATTTGATCCCACTCATATCTGAACCCCTAATCCCATGAGTGAGGATTTTGGGTAGATTACTATATCTATCTGGGTCAATTTTGCTTTTTTCCACCATGAACAGGGAAAGGCTGCGAGGCCCTCCTTGTGGGTCTGTTTGCGCCAAAACAAAGGAGACTCCAGAACGGGTAGCACGGTTAATTGGCCATTTTTCCCCGCTCATTAAATAACCACCTTCGACTTTGACAGCTTTCATATCCCCACCTAGCAAATCGCTGCCGTGAGCCTTTTCGGAATAAGCTAGACACATTGTGCCGTTGTTATTCTTCATATAGCTAGAGAGGATTTGTTTTTGTTCATCTGTTCCTGCCATCCACACCAGATATGACCAAAACATGGTGGTAAAGGCTATTCCCGCTGTTTGATCTCGTCGGGATAAGACACGTACGAAGGAAACAAATTCATCAAATCCAGTAAATTCACCACCGCATTCTGTGGGAATGTAGTAATGTTGGAGTTTCCAGTTATATAGCCAGTCTATGATTTCATCAGGAAATTCTTCTTTTTCATCCAGATCCATGACCTGTTTAAAGGACATCATACTATCTGGTTGGCAAGGATCGCCTAAACCCTTTTCTAGTGCTTCGGCGACCCAAAATTGTTTGAGTTGCGGCATGATGTTCTCCTTAATTTTTCACTTGCACTTGATCTAGTAAACTGTCTACTTCTTTTGATAGTTCCCGATAGTGGTCGTTGTATTTAGGGTTTTCGCTCCAGTCTGCTAATACTTGTAACTCATGGGATAGGAAATTGGCTTTACAAGCACGGCGTTGAATTTTGCCACTGGAGGTTTTAAGGATATTACCTGGTTTAGCTAAAACCACAGCGTAAACTTGCAGTTCATGAATTTCGGCGATCGCCTGACGAATATTAGTAATTACTTCTTCTGTTTGATATTCTTCAGGGTTGCGTTTGACTTCCTGCACTACTACTAATTTTTCTTCCCCGTCTGCATCTATGGAGAAGGCTGCACCGTAGTCAGGGCGCAAGCAAGGATGTATTTGTTGAACTGTCCACTCAATATCTTGGGGGTAATGGTTAGTACCACGAATAATAATCAAATCTTTGATCCGCCCAGTAATGAACAATTCACCACCCCGCATAAAACCTAAATCTCCAGTCCGCAAAAATGGACCTTCTTTAGTATCTGCGGTATAGGCACGGAAAGTTTCTTCACTCACTTCTGGACGTTGCCAATAACCACCAGCCACACTCGGATCAGATACCCAAACTTCTCCTACTTCATCCGGTTGACAAGGTTTTAAGGTATCAGGATCAACTATTGCCACTTTGGTATCACACACTAGTTGTCCACATCCAGGAATAGCCCGGACTCCATCACCCCAAGCATCCGCTTCGACTATTTTGTTCTTTTCTATTTCTGATTTTTTCACCAGACATAGCACTGGGGCTGTTTGTTTCGGACTGGTTGATACTAATAATGTATCTTCTGCTAAACCATAGGCAGGTGCGAAGGTTTCCCACTGAAAACCAGCGGGAGCAAATTTTGTATAAAATTCTTCTAAAACTCTAGGGTTTATGGGTTCGGCTGCGTTTCCTGCTGCTTGCCAATTACTTAAATCTAAACTAGCTACTTGTTCATCTGTAACACGAGTTACACACAACTCATAGGCAAAGTTCGGGGCTTGGGAGTGAGTACCCCGATAACGTTGAATAGCTTGCAACCAGCGCAGTGGACGTTTAATAAATGCCAGAGGGGATATTATATAACAAGGGTGACCGTTGTACAGTGGTACTGTCATTCCTTCTACCAAGCCATAGTCATGGAAATAGGGCATCCAAGTGATGGAAACACTTTCTTCGTCATATCCACAGGCTTTTTGCAGATAACCACAATGGTGCATGATGTTGTGATGGCTGATCATCACCCCTTTCGGTGTGGAGGTTGAACCAGAGGTATATTGCAAATATGCCAAACTATCAGCACTAACTTGAGGATCTTGCCACTGATCTGCTATTTCTAAATCAACATCTTCTGTGGCTACCCAGGTCATTTCTTTAAACTCTGGGAAGTCTGAGTCTTCCTTCTGGAGAATTTCTAGAAAGCTGCGATTAGTAAAGGCAAAGGTAGCGTTAGCATCTTTGACAATCGCTCTCAATCGAGGCAATGCTCGTTTTAATCTACCTGCATCTGGCGGGGGAACAGGTATGGCTATAACTCCTGCATACAGGCAACCCAAGAAAGCTGTTAAAACTTCCAGTCCTTGTGGGTAAAGTAATAATGCCCTTTGTCCTTTGGCGTTATGTTTTTGTAACAATACACCAATAGCACGGGCTACGTGATCTAGTTCTGAGTAGGTGAGTGTTGCACCTTCTTTTTTCCCATCTACCAGGAAGGTATAAGCGAGTTTATCTGTCTGATTGACAGCACGCCAGCGTAGTAATTCAACTAGTGTGGAAAAGTTGCTCATGGGCGAATTTTGGATAGCTGGGTTTTGAGTCATGGGGCGACTCCGCAAACATTAGGGTATCTAAAATTAATATATAACACTGTATTTCTATTGTATTTATGGAATACAGATATGCGGTTATGTGCTTGACTTAGTTTTTTGATCTCTAGTCATCTATTGTGACATAGAAAACTGATTAATTGTCAAATCGTTTCGGTATTTTTACTAAAAATATAAATTTAATCCTGATTAAAAATTTAGATTTGACTGGGTATATGTGGGTAAAATTTAGATTTATCAAGGGTTTCCATTTTTTTGCATCCCTCTATATCACTGAAGAAATGATGAATTTTTCATGAATATTTAGAGAAATGTAAAACCTTGTTGCTATTCTTTGAATATGAATGTATATATAGTAACATCATGTTTGTGATTGATTAACTTAATAAAAGTTGAGTAATGAAAAATATTCGGTATTGCTGCTAACAGGGTATGATTTTAGATTTTGGATTTTATATGATTGGAACTCATTGTTAATATAACTATTCCCTGTTAAGAGTTCCCTGTTTCCTGAATCGTAATTTCATACCTTAGATTTACCTTTGAAAACTGCCAATAAGTATAGATTATCAGATCATATTGCCAAAAAATTAACTGTTCAAAAAATATATATTATATGGAATATCAGACATCAATTAATAAAGATATGTTGAGTGATTTAAAAATTAGATTATTGGCGTATGACACTTTAGATATTAGTAGAATTAGTGTGGAAACCATGTGGCAAAAATATCAGAATAAAACAGCAGATTTTATTCTTGATAATAGTCAAATAGTTGGTTGTATGATGACTTGGAATCATTCTAATTCTGAATCTATTTATATTGAACTAGGAACTGTTTGGGCTGAATTTAATAATAGGGAATTGATCCTCACCCAATTAGGAAAAAATCTTCAAGGTATAGCTCAATATAAAAAAATAATTGGTTTTTGTAAAGAGTTAAGATTAGTGAGATATTTTAAAATGAAAAACTTTTTCCCAGTTAATGAAATTGCTAACTATCAAAGTTGTCCCCAAAATTTAATTAATTCAATTTCTAATTTTTCTGGTTGGTTAGATAAAGATGTGACTTCTAATTCAAGATATACTCGTATGCTTTATCAAGAATCGGAAAATTTGATTACTCCTTGGTATGTAGTTTATGAACAGTAAAAAAGGCTTATGAAAAGCCCTATTTATAAAAACTTATGATTTAGTGAATTATCCATCAATGCTTTTAAAGTGGTTAGTGTTAACTAATTCAAATTCTCTTGTAGATATGAAATTTCTGATTTTGATCAGCACCAACAAAAGCAAACCCAGCTTTTTCCATGAGTTCCTCTTTTTTCCATTCCTTAATAAAACCTAGTATCAAATGTTGTTGAGCTAGTATTTCACCATTTCTTTTAAAGAAATAACTTTTTTCAATCAATTCATTTTCTTCATCTTCTGAGATTTTCTTCACTTCCTGAGAATAAACAATTCCATCAGGTAGATTTGTTTCCTTATTTGCTTGATCTGCTTGTAAATTCAAAAGAACTAATCCATCTTGACGAATATGTTTAGCAAGATTAATTAATCCTTGCAGATGAAGTTCAATATCTCCTCCATGAGTTCCTAAATTATTTTTGTCACCTCGTTGACTAATAATCCAAACTCCTCCACTAGAAATTGCCATATCAAAAGTTTCCTGAAGATCCATTTTGATCACATCAGCTTCTACCAGTTTGACATTTTCTCCTAATCTTTCCCTGGCAATTTCTAGCATAGATGCGGTGATGTCAACTCCTGTAAATTCACATTCAGGAGCGAGTTTTAACAATTCTTCAGCTAATAATCCTGTTCCTACACCCAGATCCAAAACTTTCTCTCTACCTTGCATGACGGAATATACAGCTTCAGCCATTCCTTGATAATTGTAGTAGCCTTGGGTAACTAACAGATCATAATAGTCTGTGATATCGGTATATTGATTCATGGTTGCCATATTTGATTATCTCCACAAAAATTATCTTTTGAATGTTATGCAAAAAGTGTCAGTGATCAGATATCAGTAAATAGACATCTGGTGAAAAAGAATGTAGAGACGTTGCATGCAACGTCTCTACAAGGGTTTCACGCCGCGGATATTTAATTTCCGGAGATATCTAATAGCTATGATCTGAAAATAGACTGCGATAATAACAAGGATGCTAATTTTTGTTAACATAATTGTTAATGACAGCAATTTACAGCTTATTTTTATTGCTTACTGACTGCTGACTTGCTGACTTAACAGAGATAATATCATTTTGTGGAGATTAATCAAAATTAATGAATATTACCTTCCCACTATAGGAATACCTGTTGTATGAATCACGAATATGTAAAGAACAGGAAGGAAGAGAGAAAATTCAATCTATTTTCTGTAATTTTGCTACGGTGGGATCAATGATTTTCTGACCTAAACTAGCAAATTTAATCGCTACAGATGTTTTATTCCCATTTCCAAACACATGAGTTATTTCCCCCACTCCAAAACTTTTATGTAAAACTTTTTCTCCCACTTGCCAATTTTGATCCTGATTATGCTTAATCTTTTTCTTAGATGTTGTTTTAGTAAAACTACGAGTGGTTTTTTGTTTAGTTGTTAATAATTCTCTGGGTATTTCATCGAGAAATTGCGATCGCATTGCTGGTTCTCTTGTTCCATATAATCTTCTTTCCCTAGCATGGGATAAGTATAATCTTTCTTGAGCGCGAGTTATTCCCACATAACATAATCTTCTTTCTTCTTCCAATGCAGCGGGATCTTGCAAAGAACGATAACCAGGAAATAATCCCTGTTCTAAACCTACCAAGAATACTACTGGAAATTCCAAACCTTTGGATGCGTGCAATGTCATCAAAGAAACCGCCGTTTGTCCTTCTTTTAAGTTATCTAAGTCAGAACTTAAAGCTGCACTTTGTAGAAATGCTTGTAAAGAAATATCATCACCTTGGTTTTCTTCTTGAAATTGCAAAATGGCGTTATTCAACTCATTCACATTACTAATTCTATTATCCGCTTCATCTGTACCCTGATTTTGTAAATCCTGAATATATCTCGAATCTTCTAAAATACCTTGTAAAATCTCAGAACCAGGTATTTTTGTAATTTGTTCTCGCCATTTTTCCATAATTCCCACAAAGCTATTTACAGACTTAGCGGAACGTCCAGCTAAAGTATTTACAGAGGTTTGATCACTGATAATTTCCCATAAAGTTGTTCCCAACTGTAAGGAAGCATTTACTAAAGCTTCAATTGTGGCTTTGCCAATTCCCCGCCTGGGTGTATTAATTATTCTTAATAAACTGACAGTATCAGCAGGATTATTAATTACCCTTAAATAAGCAACTACATCTTTAATTTCCTTGCGATCATAAAATTTCATTCCCCCCACAACAGTATAAGGAATTTGATATTTGACTAGTAAATCTTCAAAAGGTCGAGATTGGGCATTAGTACGATAAAGAATAGCAAAATTACCCCAATTTATTTCCGGGTTTTGATGTTCTAAAGTTCTAATTTGATTAATAACAAAATCTGCTTCAGCAACTTCATCATCAGCATGATAACAATAAATAGCTTCCCCTGGATCTCTTGTCGGTTTGAGAATTTTCTCAATTCTTTGGGTGTTATTTTCAATTAGTTCATTAGCAGCTTGGAGAATATTTTCACAAGAACGATAGTTTTCTTCCAATTTCACCATTGTTCTGGTATCATCATCTTCTAAACCATCCCCAAAATCAGCTTGAAATTCTAGCAAAATCGTAAAATCTGCCATCCTAAAACTATAAATTGATTGGTCAGCATCACCCACAACAAACACAGAGCGATATTCCCAGTCCCAATCATTAAAATTAGTTTCACCATTAGTAACTAATAACTGAATTAAATTATATTGAGTACGATTTGTATCTTGATATTCATCAACTAAAATATGTCTAAATCTAGTATGCCAATAAGCTAATATCTGTTCATTTTGTTGAAATAGTCTGGTGGGAATTAAAATTAAATCATCAAAATCTAAAGCATTATTCACCGCCAGCTTATCTTGATAACGACTATAAACATCGGCAATTACCCTACCCCGATAATCTGGTTGTTCTTTTTCAAATTCTTGAGGTGAGAAACCTTGATTTTTAGCATTACTAATAGCGTATCTAACAGATTTAGGATTAAATTTTTTACTATCTAGATTTAATTCTTGAGTGACAATCTCTTTGATTAAACTTTGAACATCAGATTCATCAAAAATAGAAAAATTTCTTGTCCAACGTCTTCCTTTTTCATCTTGATATTTCTCAATATCAAACCGGAGAATACGGGAAAATAAACTGTGAAAAGTTCCACACCACATATTTTTAATATAAGTGCGATAAACCTTGGATCTGATTTGAGTTTGTTCATATTCTGGTAACAAATCAAACTTTTGATCATATTCTTTCATTGACCATTGTTCTGCAAATATTCTTTGTATCCTATCTTTCATTTCCCGTGCAGCTTTATTAGTAAAAGTCACAGCGAGAATGTTTTCTGGATGAACATGGTGTTGAAGAATTAAATTTGCTATCCGATAGGTAAGCGCACGGGTTTTACCAGAACCAGCACCAGCTACTACTAACAATGGCCCACAGTAATGTTCAACTGCTTGGCGTTGACTGGGGTTAAGATGGCTAAGGAAGTCAATATTTGTAGTCATGAGTATTTTATTAGATACCGTGAGGAATCTAGTTTAAGTGGACTCGCTCGCTGAATCAAGAATTACTGTACCTTCAGGTAGGTGAGTGTCAATTTGTTGGTTCTTGAACAGCTAAGGGTAGGTTGATAATAAAAGTAGAACCATTACCCAGTTCACTGTTGACAATTATCTCACCACCCATCATGTGGCAAAAATGACGGCTGATCGCTAACCCTAAACCAGTACCACCATATTTTTTGGTAGTGGAATTATCTCCCTGTGTAAAAGGTTGAAAAAGTTGCTGTTGCTGACTAGGTGACATTCCAATACCAGTATCAGTGACAGTAAAGTTAATCATACGAGAAGATACATTTTCACCGATATAGTTTGTTTCTATTCTGACGGTTAATGTAACTCTACCATTGCTAGTAAATTTCGCAGCGTTACTCAGTAAGTTGAATAATACCTGTCGCATTCTAGTTTGGTCAGCATACATTGTTCCTAGGTGATCATCACAGTCTAAGATGAAATTATTGCCGTTCTTAGTCATAGCAGATTTGACTGTGAGAACTACATTATTAATTAGATTCATGATGTCAAAGGTTTCTGGGTAAAGTGTCATTTTCCCAGCTTCAATTTTTGACAAGTCCAGAATATCGTTAATTAGTTCTAGTAAGTGTCTACCAGCAGAATTAATAGTTTCTAAGTCAGTGATAAAGTCTTCCTCTGCACCCAGATCTTGGGCATCATCTTGTAAGAGCTTACTCAAACCTATAACTGCATTTAAGGGTGTGCGTAATTCATGGCTAACATTAGCTAAAAATTGGCTTTTGGCTTTACTAGCAGCTTCGGCTTGTTCTTTGGCTTGTTGTAATTGTTTGGTTCTTTCTGAAACTCTTTCAATTAAGCGGTTTAATGATTTAGCCAACAAACCTATTTCATCTTCGCTAACGATGGGAGCGCGGAGATCAAAATTAGATTTTTTCGCTACTTGTTCAGCTACTTGAGTTACAGTGATTACAGGTTCAGCGATCGCCCGACTGGTACGCCAAGCAATGAAGGCTGCAATAGCTACTGAGAGTAACATACTGACTATAACTATTGCTCTCTCTACAAATCTTGCTTGTTCTAAATCTGTTCTGCGCTCTTGTTCTTGAATCTTGGCATTGTGTAGAATTCTGGAGAGTTCGTTGGATAAATCATCTAGTTCATCAACTGTATGACTACCCATTAATACCAATAACTGCTCTCTAACTACAGTAATTGTTTCCGGCTGATTCTGACTATTCTCTAGTCTGCCTAAAATAGTTTTTATCTCTTGAATATATGTCTTTAAGTAAAAAGAATAGTCAAATAACAGAGTTTGTAATGTAGCACTGTTTGCGGCTAATGTTTGTGGATTGCTACTAATGTACTCCGTAATTTCTGGGTCTAAGTTTTCAGCTTCTGCAACGGAATTGAGTAAATCTGTTTTTCTTCTTTCTAGCTTTTGCGGATCATTGAGTACAGCTACTAATCCAGAACCGTGCAATTTAGCGTCAATTACTGCATCTCTGTAGTTATTTAATAGTTGTTCTTGATAGTTAGCTTGATTAAATTGTCGAGTTTCTCTGCCTCTATAGTAGTTAGCTAGCACTAACCCTGTCAGAGAACCGAAAAATCCAATAGCAATAGCAACAAAGTAGCCATATCCAATTTTTTGGTGAATACGCCATGAGCTAGCTTTGAGCTTCCCTCTAGAGGGAAATTCTATTGTTGGGAGTTCATCTATTTTTGGCTCTTGAGTTGACACTTTTTTGCTTTCCCAACTTTTGCCAACAGGGGTTGACTGTTTTCCAGGTTTTCCAGCAATTTTTTGTTCTCCCTCAAATATATCAATTTAATCTAGCGTTATCTACTGTTTGAAGTAGAGATGTATAGTTTTGCCAACTACCAAATTATAAATAACTTGGATTAAGACCGGCTATAAACACAGTCTATCAAGGTTTTCCAGGTATAGCAGCCTCTTACCTTGGGATTAGGCTGAGGGCATGGGTAGTTACAGAAATATCCAATCTTAGAAAAGGTCTGTTTTCACTGAACATGGCTGTGGTTAGCTTGATAGTTTATTATTTCTTCTTCTTTGTTAGTTTAACCAAGAAATACAAACAGTTTTTAATGGTAATAAAACGTATTATTTTTCCCTGCTTCTTTTAAGCTACAAGTTTAACTATCATAAAATCAAACTTATGTCTAGTCTTCAATAACGAAACCTCGGATATAGCAATTACCATACTAGCTAAGATACAAAGTTTTTTAATTTTAGATCAATCTTAACCAGGAATAGGGCGTAGGGAAGCAAAGGAGAGTTTGTCAGGAAAAAGGGTTGACAATTGTTTGATTTCATCAAAAGTATGCAAGTTAAATTTCTTACAAATGATTACAAAATGTAAAAATTATACAACTTTCTGAGTGTTGTGATGAAATCTTGATTGTGCAGATAATTTTCAATGCTAACCTACTGACAATAGCAAAATAAATCACTTATAAATATCCAGGCAATCAGAAATCAGAAATCAAACATATTTAATCCATTGTGGGATGGTTCAAAGAGTGATTTTTGGTTTATCCGTACAAAGCTGGCTGCTGAATGCTCATGGCTGTAAAAATCAGTTAATTGACGAATGTGACTGAAGATGGCTTTAATATCAGATAAAATCAGCATTTAGACTTTTGATTATCAGAGGTGAACTAACTTTTGCATAATTTGCGCTGGAATCATAACCATAGTGAGTAAGTCCAGCCGCATGGGATAATTACAGGTTGAGTATTGTTGTTACATTTGATGTAACACACTCAAGATGGTAATTGCCATGAAATTTGTTCCCTTTTGACTTCTCTTCTCCTACCGATTTTCTATTCTGTAGTTGAGACAAAGGAGCTAAGAGGTATTGTATGGTTATAGGAAAATAAAAGTCAACTTCGACCTAAACCTAATTATGCGGATACAGGAATATACTGTTTACCCAACAGCCTTGTATTCATAGTTGTGCAAATAATAAAACTCAACTGTCAAAATTTATGGAAGAGAAAATGCAAGAATCAGAAAACATAGAAACCAAATCAAAAGAGACTACAATCCCAGATATTAACAACCAAACTGGAACTATTACAAAACTTCAGCCGCCCTTGCAGTCTCAAGAACAGTGGCTGAAATATGGGCAACAAGTATCTGGGTTTTTAGGTACATTACCGGATATTGCGGGCAACTTTTTTAATCAGTATAAACAGCCAATAGTCAGTATTGGCTTAGTAGTAACAGCAGTTGTTGCTGTGAAGGTACTTTTGGCCGTATTAGATTCTTTAAACGATATTCCTTTAATCGCACCTACCTTTGAGTTAATTGGTATTGGCTATTCTGCATGGTTTATTTACCGTTATCTACTCAAGGCCTCCACTCGGCAAGAGTTAACTGGTGAAATTACCACCCTCAAATCACAGGTTGTTGGTAAGAAAACCTCAGAATCTTAATTTTTAAGAAGTCAGTTATTGGTGATTGGTGATTGGTGATTGGTGATTGGTGATTGGTGACGACTGATCACTGACAACTGATAACTGACGACTGATCACTGACAACTGATAACTGACGACTGATAACTGATAACTGATAACTGATAACTGATAACTGATCACTGATCACTGATCACTGATCACTGACAACTGATAACTGATAACTGATAACTGATAACTGATAACTGATAACTGATAACTGACAACTGATAACTGACAACTGATAACTGACAACTGACTAAAGTACTCTTAAAATACTAGGAATACTATCTATAGCTGGCAAATTTTTAATTTCCGCCAAAGCATCTCTAAAATTGCCTTCCTTGACATCATGGCTGACAACTACAATTTCTGCTAATTCCCCTTGGAAACCAGTTTGAACAACTGATTCCAGGCTGACATTATATTTACCAAAAATTGTCCCTAAATTACCAATTACACCAGGTTGATCCTTAGTTAAGAAGCGAGTATAAAAACGGCTCACCAGTTCAGTGATAGGTGCAATTTGACAATAATGTTTGTGGCTACAAGCTAATAGAGCATGGGGATTGGATGTATCAGTTTTGAGAGTTGCCACTAGATTTAAAATATCTGAACAGACTGCACTAGCAGTCGCACCAGCACCAGCACCAGGGCCAAAAAACATTACCTGACCTATAGGTTCACCTTCTACTAAGATGGCATTATAGACACCGTTAATGGTAGCTAAAGGATGATTTTGGGGTACTAAAGTGGGGTGAACCCGCACTGATATTTGAGAATGATCAGAGTTTTGCCATTTAGCGATCGCTAGTAGTTTAATCACAAATCCCAGCCTAGTAGCATAGGCAATATCTGTTTTAGTAACTTGGCGAATCCCTTCACAATAGACATCTGCTAAATTAATTCTGCCTCCAAAACCCAAAGATGCCAAAATTGCAATTTTATCTGCTGCATCTAAACCATCTACATCAGCAGTAGGATCAGCCTCTGCATAACCTAGTGCTTGAGCATCTGCTAAAACATCATCAAATTCACTACCTTCTAATAGCATCCTCGTGAGAATGTAATTAGTAGTACCGTTAACAATGCCAGTTATAGCTTGAATTTGATTAACACTTAAAGACTGTTTGAGTGGTTGAATCACAGGTATACCGCCACCAACAGAGGCTTCTAACATCACGTAGACTCCAGCGGCATTGGCAGCAGTGAAGATTTCTTCCCCAAACCGGGAAATAACAGCTTTGTTAGCTGTAACTACGTGTTTACCATTCTTGATAGCTGTAAGGATCAGCGATCGCGTTGGTTCTAAACCACCCATCACTTCCACTACTATGTCTATTTGTGGATCACTAACAATGGATTCTAAATCTGTTGTGATGATTCCCGAGGGTAATTCCACTTGGCGGGGTTTATCAAGCGATCGCACACCAACACGATATATTTCTATTGCTTGTAACAGTGGGTGGCGGTCTACTTTATCTTGCAAAAGCTGTACAGTACCAGTTCCCACCGTACCTAATCCTAATATTCCTAGTTTAACACCCACGGATCTTACACCCAAATTATATATACAAAATAATTGTAGGCAGGGTGTACCCCTACCTACAAATTTAGAGTTGACAATTCAAAACTAATTTACTAACTACCAATGATGAAATTAGTAGGTTTCTACGTGCCAGCGCCCTTGTTTTTTCATACCTTTTTGGTAATCACTCCACTTCACACCTTCTTTGGCAGCAGCAGCACTTAAAGCTTCATCAATTCCGCCTTCCATACCACGTAAACCGCAAATATAAGTATGGGTTTTTTCGTCTTTAATCAATTGCCAAAGTTGGTCAGCGTATTCTGCTACACGATCTTGGATATACATTCTGCCACCTTTGGGGTTCTGTTGTTCCCGGCTGATAGCGTAGGTTAAACGGAAGTTTTCAGGGTACTTAGCCTGAATAGCTTCTAATTCTTCCTTATACAGAATGTTAGCGGTTTTGGGTACACCGAATAATAACCAAGCAAAACCTTTGAATTGATATTCTGGGTTAGCTGCTCTCTCTTCGTCCTTAAACATCCGCCACAGATAGGTACGCATAGGCGCAATACCTGTACCTGTTGCTAACATGATTACATTAGCGTCAGGATCTTCGGGTAAGAGCATTTCTTTACCCACTGGGCCTGTAATTTTTACTTCATCTCCAGGTTTAATTTGGGTGAGATAGGTAGAGCAAACACCGTATACTGTTTCACCACTTTCTGGATGCTTGTATTCTAATTGACGAACACACAGAGATACTGTTTTGTCGTTTAAATCATCGCCATGACGAGTGGAAGCAATGGAATATAGTCTGAGTTTTTCAGGCTTACCTTTTTTGTCTAAACCAGGAGGAATAATACCAATACTTTGTCCTTCTATGTATTTTAAGTCACCACCCGTTAAGTCAAACTTGATATGTTGAACAATACCGATACCGCCTTCCTCAACTAACGGTTCATTAGAGATAACTTTACCGATAAAAGGAGCATTAGGACGATAAATGTTCACAGGAACATCAGCGTGTTTGGCTTTTGTTTGAGTCATGGAGTTGCTTGTTTTATCCTTAGCTGTTGGTTTAGCAAAACCTTTAGCTTCGCTACTGGTATTAACAGGTGTGGCTTTACCATTCTCTTTTTCGTTAGATTCTGCTGATGCAGTTTGTTCGACTTGACTATCGGTTGTTTGACCGTTAGCTGTCTCTAGTGCCGATACAGGCTGAATACTAACAATTTTGCCGCCCAGGCGAGTGATCCGTCGCATTTCTTGATTCATGCGGTTGTAAGGCACTCTGATGAATACACTGCCACTTTTACGAATTGGGTAGTTCGTTTGATCAGATTCTTGGTTTTGACGCAGACCCACCACTTCGTATACGAAGACGCGGCTACCTGATTCTATGTTGGCAGCACCCTCAACAGCACCTTGATTGTACATTCGTTCTACCACTCCAATATTTACTTAACCGTTTATCAAAAAAATAATTCTCATCCTATGCCAGCTTTAAGTTTACCGGATTTGTGTTCCATAAAACTGGCCTTTTGAGAAAAGCACATCATAAACATGATGCCTTGCTAGGTACACTCGGCCAAGACTTAGGAGGATAGTAAAGAACAATCCTGTTTAACTCCTAAGTTAGAAGATAAGACCTAGACATAATGTTAATGGTGGATCAATTTAATCTTTTTTTTACCTCACCACATAGCTACATCGCCCTAGATTTCCTAGATATCATTGACACTCTGTGCTTTTGCATCTTTTGCATCTACAAATCGAAAACAATTATTAACTATATGTTTTTTAAGTTATTGTTAATTTATGCCCACCATCAAAAGTATAAAATTATTCTATACATTTACAAATAGGTAATGATACTTTGTGGCTCAAATTTTAACCAAATATGCCTGGGCAACTGAGTAAAGAAAATAATAAAAAATGTTAATAATCTTCAAATTTTACTTCTAAATTTGAACCTTTTCTGTCTAAAATGTGAGGGAATGTGGTGATTACACCATTTGATTGTTTTTAACAGCAAAACTTGTTACAAAATACCACTTTCTGTTAAAATCTAGTATACCACTAGGATTAAATACTTACCAGCCCAGAATTCAGGATAATTGATCTGAGTGACAAGTATAAATAGTTACTTAACACCCATAAATCCATAAATCCTGTATTTATGCTGGATAGCAAGATTGCAGGATGTTATCCATTGGGTAAGACTCCTTGCTTCCAAAATCTAAATCTACTGTGTGAAAAAAATATTTGTTTGATTGAGTAATCTTTATTAGTCTTTAGAGGAGATTTATGACAAGTAAACCGGAACGCGTGGTACTAATTGGAGTAGCTGGAGACTCTGGGTGCGGTAAATCTACATTTTTACGTCGTCTGATTGATTTGTTTGGTGAAGAATTAATGACAGTTATCTGTTTAGATGACTATCATTCTCTTGATCGTAAGCAACGTAAGGAAACAGGGATTACTGCTTTAGATCCTAGAGCAAACAATTTTGACTTGATGTATGAGCAAATTAAAGCTCTCAAAGAAGGTCAAGCAATTGATAAGCCGATTTATAACCACGAGACTGGTATGATTGATCCTCCAGAACGGATTGAGCCAAATCATATCATCGTTGTTGAAGGTTTACACCCTCTGTATGATGAAAGGGTCAGAGAATTAATAGATTTCAGTGTGTATTTTGACATCAGCGATGAAGTTAAAATTGCCTGGAAGATTCAAAGAGATATGGCTGAACGTGGTCACCGCTATGAAGATGTTTTAGCCCAAATCAATTCTCGTAAACCCGACTTTGAAAAATTTGTAGAGCCTCAAAGAGAATTTGCTGACGTGGTTTTACAAGTATTACCTACTAACTTAATCAAAAATGACACTGAGCGGAAAGTGTTACGGGTACGGATGTTACAACGGGAAGGTAAGGAAGGATTTATTCCAGCTTACCTATTTGACGAAGGTTCAACCATCCAGTGGACTCCTTGTGGACGTAAATTGACCTGTTCATATCCTGGTATGCAAATGTACTATGGTTCTGATGTTTACTACGGTCGCTACGTTTCTGTTTTAGAGGTAGATGGTCAGTTTGATAACCTCGATGAAGTAATCTACATTGAAAAACACCTCAGTAACACTTCTACCAAATATGAAGGTGAGATGACCCACTTATTACTGCAACATCGTGAGTATCCAGGTTCTAATAACGGAACAGGTTTATTCCAAGTATTGACAGGATTAAAAATGCGTTCAGTTTATGAACTATTGACATCCAGCGAAGCAAAGTTAGCAGTGCAAGTGTAAACCAGCAGTGTTGGTCAATCAACATAAGGGGGCATCAATTGGGTGTACCCCCCTTTTTTTTAATTGATTGCTCAAAAATTTTAGATTTTTTTTATTTTTTTTTAATACTTGTTACCCTGACAGGGTAAGGAATTGAACCCGTAGGTATGTTCAAATTCGGTGAGTGTAGGACAAATACTTGTGAGTAAGTGTGTGTAAATCTTGTTATGATTGCAGAAATTAGTAGCCGAACTAAATGAACTCAGTGAACTCAATGTTTCATGTTTCCATTTAGTTCAGTGATTAAAGTTCGTCAAGGAGAAACTTCCTTTGTCTCGCCGTTATTTGTTTTCATCTGAGTCAGTTACTGAAGGTCACCCCGATAAAATCTGCGACCAAATTTCTGATACTATTCTAGATGCCCTTTTGACACAAGACTCTAGTAGCCGCGTTGCTGCTGAAGTGGTTGTAAATACTGGTTTAGTATTGTTAACTGGGGAAATTACATCTAAAGCCAACGTCAACTATGTTAGCTTAGTACGCGATAAAATTGCAGAAATTGGCTACACTGACGCGGATAATGGTTTTTCTGCTAATAGTGCCAGCGTGTTAGTAGCTTTAGATGAACAATCACCTGATATTGCTCAAGGTGTAAACACTGCTACAGAAAGCCGCACCGAAGATAGTGAAGAACTATTTGATAAAATCGGTGCTGGTGACCAAGGTATCATGTTCGGTTTTGCTTGTAATGAAACCCCTGAATTGATGCCTTTACCCATCAGTTTGGCTCACCGTATGGCAAGAAGACTAACAGCAGTCAGAAAAACAGGTGATTTGCCATATCTACGTCCTGATGGTAAAACCCAGGTAACTGTAGTGTATGAAGATGGCAAACCTGTAGGTATTGACACAATCTTAATTTCTACTCAGCACGCACCTAATATTGGGGATATTACGGATGAGGCTGCGTTACAAGCTAAGATCAAAGAAGACCTTTGGACTGCGGTAGTTCAACCTGTATTTGGTGATATTGCCATTAAACCCAGTGATGAGACTCGCTTTTTAGTTAATCCTACTGGTAAATTCGTAGTTGGTGGACCTCAAGGTGACTCTGGTTTAACCGGCAGAAAGATCATTGTTGATACCTACGGTGGTTATTCCCGTCATGGTGGTGGTGCTTTCTCCGGAAAAGATCCTACAAAAGTAGACCGTTCTGCTGCTTATGCTACTCGTTATGTGGCAAAAAATATTGTGGCTGCTGGATTAGCAGAAAAATGTGAAGTCCAGTTGAGCTATGCTATTGGTGTTGCTAGACCTGTGAGTATTTTTGTAGATACCTTCGGAACTGGTAAGGTGGGTGATGAAATCTTACTAGAGTTGATTCAAGAACACTTTGAATTGCGTCCAGCAGGTATTATCCATACCTTTAACTTGCAGAGTTTACCTGGTGAAAGAGGCGGACGTTTCTATCAGGACGTTGCAGCTTATGGTCATTTGGGTAGAGAAGATTTAGATTTACCTTGGGAACATACTGATAAAGCAGATGCGTTAAAACAAGCATCTAAAAAGTATCTTTCTGATGCGGTGGCATTGAACTAAAATCCATTAACCATTACATCTGCTTTAAATGTAGAATATAAATCCCCGGCTTCTTCATGAAGTCGAGGATTTATTGTTACTTATTTATGATGTATGTGACAAACTTGTCTACAATCTATCCACATTCCTAGCTTATCTACCACCATCTACAACTTCATCCCAGTCGAGAAATGATTTTGCATCTTCTCCACCAATACCAATACCAGTGTTGTAAATTTCTGCACCAGTGATAGTTAAATTATTCATGGAAGCTTGGTAGACATTTGAATCGTTAATGGTGGCGTTAGTGAGGTTTGCACCATTAAGGTTCGCTTGTTTGAGATTAACGTTGGTCACAAAAGCTGATGTTAAATTAGCACCTTCTAGGTTCGCTCCCGTCAAATCAGCACCTTCTAGGTTTGCTTCTTTCAGATTAGCGCCTTGGAGATTAGCACCTCGTAAGTCTGCACCAATTAAATGCGCTCCCTTGAGGTCAACTCCCTGTAGTTGGCAACTTTGACACGCTCTAGTTGACAACAATTTTTCGATATCTTGGTTATTCCCAGCTTGTACTGGGTTCGTGAAAAATAGGGGAGCAACTAAGGCTATTGCGGTTAGTAGTTGACGTTTCATAAAAATTCCCCCTTCCAAATTATTTGGAGTAGCGTCCGTTCTTTGTCCTCACATATTCTATTATTTCATATGGTGGCTGAAGAATGTTGATTTAACTCACAAACTGAATGTGATATTTCTATCTTTTCCAAGTGATGATCGAGTTAGTGAAATGCTGATTCAGTCTTAATTCTGGCTAGTTGCCAATCATTAATTTATATCAATTGATAAATATAAAATTAATGTTAATTTTTACTAAAAAATAATGACAGAACTATGGGTATCACGTTTGTTTACATTAGTAAATAAGAATAAATACTTATTTGGTTGGATTTAACTGAAAAAGTGTTTCCGTTATAGTAATGTATTAAATCAGTAGGATTTAATGAACAAACCAAAAACTTTGATCAATCAAGAGTTTGAAGCAGATAAAAGGCGAAAAAAGTGCAAAATTCTTGATTGAGTGAGTTGGAAAAATTTCAGAGAGATTTTTAGGGTGTAAAATGACAAAGTCAGCAGTACCAGGAATGATTGATATTCTCAAAGCAGATTTACCAACTTTATTTGCAGAGGATATTTCTTATGATATTTATTCTGAGGATATATTATTTCGTGACCCCGTAAATAAGTTTAAGGGTAAATTTAATTATCGGATTATTTTTTGGACATTACGTTTTCATGGTCAGTTGTTTTTTACGGAAATTGCTTTTGATTTACATGATGTTTCTCAAACTGATGAAAATACAATTTTAGCAAATTGGACAGTGCAGGGGGTTTTGCGTGTTCCTTGGAAAGCAAGGATATTTTTTAATGGGTATTCAACTTATAAATTGAATGATGAGGGTTTGATTTATGAACATATTGATACTTGGGATAGAGAACCGGGAGAAATTTTGAAGCAATTTTTTATGCGGGGGGTTTATTGATTTTTGTTTAATTCAGGATTTTTTTGGTTGATTTGCGATCGCCATTTTCATGGTATTAATTTTGTGATCTGTGTTAATGGGGAACGCAGATGAACGCAGATAAACGCAGATAGATCAAATGCAGATGATTTGATTTTTTTGGATAAGTTATTAATCTTTCATAAGTTTTTGTATATGTGTAAGTTGGGGGTGTTTTGAATTTTAGACATAAACACGCCTTGATTATCCGTATAACTAGAATATCATAACCATTTTAGAAGTCAAGACCCTTGAAATTTCGTTGATTCATTCGCAGCTATTCTCAATAATTTTGGGGCAAAAATGAGGAGTTGCACTTTTTTGGCAAGTTGGGTTAAGAATTGTTAAGGTGGCTGATGCTAAAATGCACAACAGCAAGTCAAAAGTCAAAATTTAAGAGCATTTCCAGTATATTTTTTCCAGCCCATAATATCCAATTTAGCTGCACAGCAGCTTACTTTCAGGAAATAAATTATTCAATCTTGTGGGATGGGCTTCTAGCCAGTCCGATACCCAAACCAGGCAAGATGCCTACCCCACAATCATTAAAAAAACATCAGTGTTACGAAATTAAGAAGTATATTATTGTAGGTATTTCAAATAGCAAACGTATCTACCCCAACCCATGAACCAGATATGTTGTCTCAACCCAGACTGTCATAACCCCACCGTCCCCGACACCACAAAATTCTGTCCTAACTGTGGTATTCCCTTAGTCATTCTCAAAGGTATTTACCGTCCGGTAAAAACTTTAGGTAGTGGTGGTTTTGGGAAAACTTACTTAGCTGAAAATATTGGTAAATTTAATGAAAAGTGTGTAATTAAACTATTTGCACCCCAAACCCAAAGTACCTATGCTTTAAGAAAAGCGACGGAGTTATTTGAGGAGGAAGCGAGGAGATTACAATTATTGAATCATCCTCAAATTCCTAACCTGCAATTATATTTTGAAGAAGATGGATATCTATATTTAATTCAAGATTTTATTGATGGGGATAATTTACTAATTGAATTAGCGAACGGTACAACTTTTGATGAGCAGAAAGTCAGAAAGTTGTTGATGGAGATTTTACCGATTCTGCAAATCGTTCACAATCAAAAGATTATTCACCGTGATATTAAACCAGAAAATATTATGCGTTGTCGTAGTGATGGAAAATTATTTCTGATTGATTTTGGTGCTTCTAAACAACTGCAAGGTACGATGAGTCCAGGTACAATGATTGGTAGTTTTGGTTATGCTTCCTTGGAACAAATGGAAGATAGAGAAGTTTATCCAGCGAGTGATTTATATAGTTTAGCTGCAACTTGTTTTCATTTAATGACTAGAATACATCCTTGGACTTTATGGAAGAAACAAGGTTATGGTTGGGTGGAAAACTGGCGTGATTATGTCAAGCAACCGATTAGTAAAGAGTTGGGAGTAATTTTAGATAAGTTATTACAACTAGAATATCAAAACCGTTATCAGTCAGCAGCGGAACTTTTACAGGTTTTTAAAAATCAAACCTCTCAAAATTCTGGAAGTTCTCAAAATCAGAGTTCTCAAAATTCTGGAAGTTCTCAAAATCAGACTTATCCAAATTCTGGAAGTTCTCAAAATCAAACCTCTCAAAATTCTGGAAGTTCTCAAAATCAGAGTTCTCAAAATTCTGGAAGTTTCCAAAATCAGAGTTCTCCAAATTCTGCAAGTTCTCAAAATCAGAGTTCTCCAAATTCTGGAAGTTCTCAAAATCAGACTTATCCAAATTCTGGAAGTTCTCAAAATCAAACCTCTCAAAATTATAGAAGTTTCCAAAATCAAACCTCTCAAAATTCTGGAAGTTTCCAAAATCAGACTTATCCAAATTCTGGAAGTTCTCAAAATCAAACCTCTCAAAATTCTGGAAGTTCTCAAAATCAGAGCTCTCAAAATTATAGAAGTTCTCAAAATCAGAGTTCTCAAAATTCTGGAAGTTCTCAAAATCAGAGTTCTCAAAATTCTGGAAGTTCTCAAAATCAGAGTTCTCAAAATTCTCGAAATTCAGGAAATCTTACTCGCCGAAATTTTTTAATCTATCCTAGTTTATTCGTTGGTGGGGTAACAGTCGCATTTTTAGGACAAGAATTATTGAAAGATCCAAAAAATCCAACTTCTGGAAATTCAACTTCCAACAATAATCAAACTTCTAAAAATCCAACTTCTGAAAATTCAACTTCTTCTAAAAATCAAACTTCTGAAAATCTCCAACCCTTTAATTTTGAAGTTGTCAAAACCAACTCACGGGGAAAGATCATTAGTAGAAGTAACTCCTCAGCACGATATTTTACCGAAGACTTGGGAAATGGAGTCACCTTGGAAATGGTGAAAATACCAGGGGGAAGTTTTATCATGGGTTCACCGGAGACCGAGAAAGATAGAGATGATGATGAAGGTCCCCAACGTCGGGTGACAGTTCCCAGTTTCTTTATGGGGAGATATCAATTGACACAGGAACAATATCAAGCTATCATGGGAGATAACCCTTCTAGATTTAAAGGCAGTAAACGCCCAGTAGAACAAGTCAGTTGGGATGATGCGGTTAAATTCTGTCAACGGTTAAGCCAAAAGACAGGAAAAAACTACAGATTACCAAGTGAAGCTGAATGGGAGTATGCTTGTCGAGCGGGAACTACAACACCTTTTTATTTTGGTGAAAGTATTACCCCGGATCTGGTAAACTATGATGGTAATTCCCCTTATGGTGATGCTACCAAAGGTGAATATCGTAGAAAAACCACAGATGTAGGTTCTTTCCCGCCTAATGCTTTTGGTTTGTATGATATGCACGGGAATGTTTATGAATGGTGTTTGGATGATTGGGTGAATAACTATAATAACGCGCCTACAAATAATATTATTTCAATAATACAAATTGCAGAATTTAAGTTACTGCGTGGCGGTTCTTATTATAATCTTGCTTGGTATTGTCGTTCTGCTAATCGCGGCAAGAATACTTGGGATGCACGCCGCAATGACTATGGTTTTCGTGTGGCTGTAATTGTTGCTTGATGACTCGTTTTCCTTTATACTTCCCTTTACCATTCTTATTCTTTTCTCTTCTTATCGCCGTTTGTCTGAATCAGGATGTCCAGGATTTAAGGATTTACAGGATGGTATTTTTGTTTGGTGTTATAGATTTAGGTTATTCTAACTTTAAAATATCACATATATTTATTAGATGTCAATATTTGTCTGAATCAGGACACCCAGCGGGAAGTCAAAAGTCAAAAGTCAAAAGTCAAAATTTATTTGTCTGAAGTGGCTAAACGCCACGCTGCGCGAACAGGATGTCCAGGATTTAAGGATTTACAGGATAAGAACGCAGATAAACGCAGATAGACGCAGATAGTGAAAATCAGGACAACTAACATTTACGGATGTAGAGGATGGAAACAGAAAATCTCTCTAAAACCTCTTCCCTATCCTTCGGGAACACCTCCGGTGAACGTGTCCCTTGTTTCTTCGTGGTTCATTCCCTCATATCTCGTACATAACCAACAATCATTAAATAACATCCTGTAAATCCTCTAAATCCTGGAAATCCTGATTCAGACAAAGACAATTTCAACATCCAACCAATAACCTACAAATAACAATCCTGTAAATCCTCAAATCCTGGTTATCCTGTTCGTGCAGGGTGGCGTTTAGCCACTTCAGACAAAAAAATCCTGTAAATCACCAACCATGATTAAATAACATCCTAGAAATCATGATTTTGACAAATAAAGATTTAATAGAAACACAGATAGATTGAAAATCTCTATAAATCTGAAATTTTAAAATTATGGAATAATTATGCTGAAAAAATGTTGAGTTTCGTTTTCTCAACCCAACCTACTGATGATTGACTATTTTGAATTTTAGATATAAACACGCCTTGATTATCCATGTAACTAGAATATCATAACCATTTCAGAAGTCAAGACCCTTGAAAATTCGTTGATTCATTCGCAGCTATTCTCAATAATTTTGGGGTAAAAATGAGGAGTTGCACTTTTTTGGGAAATTTGGTTAAGAATTATGAAGTGGTCGGGTGGGTTATTTTCAGAACGCAGATAAACGCAGATGAACGCGGATAGATTGAAAATCTCCCTCAAACCTCTTCCCTCTGTGTCCTCTGCGCCTGGAGCGGTTTATTCCTTCATAACTTTAACTTTTGACTTTTGACTTCCCGCAGAGTGTTCTGATTATGACAATAGGAAAAATTTTCCCTTTGAATCCAATTTAAATGCACGGTTTTCGAGTGACTAATACCTAAAAACTTGCACTTTTTCAATTTCAAATCGTCTAAAATCCTCTTCTTGTAAAGTTTTCATGTTTATTCAGCAAACCCTAAATAATATCCTGTCAATCCTCTAATCCTGAAAATCCTGATTCAGACAAATAATTTTTTTGATGAAACGAACCGCAGAGGCACAGAGGACACAGAGAGGAATATTATTTTCTTTCTGGTTTTGACAATCTGCGTTCATCTGCGTTCATCTGTGTTCCTATTCTCAAAATCCTTACATTCTGGATGGATATTGTTTTAACACTTGTTGGAGATATTTTCCTGTGTAGGAACGGGGGTTTGCTGCTACATCTTCTGGTGTTCCAGCAGCGATGATTTCTCCTCCTTTATCTCCTCCTTCAGGTCCTAAATCTATGACCCAATCTGCACAACGAATCACATCTAAGTTATGTTCAATTACTAAAATTGAATTTCCTTTGTCTACCAATCTTTGCAGAACATCTAATAATTTGTGAACATCGTAAAATGACAACCCGGTAGTGGGTTCGTCTATTAAATATAGAGTTTTTCCTGTTGCACGTCGAGATAATTCTGTTGCTAATTTTACCCGTTGTGCTTCTCCTCCTGATAAGGTGGTTGCTGGTTGTCCTAATTGAACATATCCTAATCCGACATCTACTAATGTTTGTAATTTGTTAACTGCTTTGGGAATGTTTTCACAAAATGCTAATGCTTCTTCTACTGTCATTTTCAAAACGTCGGAAATTGATTTTTCTTTGTATTTAACTTGTAGGGTTTCCCGGTTATATCTTGCACCCTTACAAACTTCGCATTGGACATAAACGTCTGGTAAAAAATTCATTTCAATTACGTTTACTCCCTGTCCTTTACAAGCTTCGCATCTCCCACCTTTAACGTTGAAGGAAAATTGTCCTGGTTTATATCCTCTGGTTTTAGCTTCTATGGTTTGGGAAAATACGTCTCTAATAATGTCAAATACTCCTGTGTAGGTAGCAGGGTTTGATCTTGGTGTTCTACCAATTGGTGATTGATCTATAACGATCGCTTTATCAATACAATTCAATCCTTTAATTTCTGATATTTCTTTGGGTAGGGGTTTTCTTTTTAAAAGATGATGTTGTAAGGCGGGATATAATAATTCGTTGATCAAGGTTGATTTTCCTGAACCGGAAACTCCAGTAACGGCGACTAATTTACCCAAGGGAATTTCTACATCTATATTTTTTAAGTTGTTGCGATGGGCGTTTTTGATTCTTAAACTTCTACCGTTTCCTTCTCTTCTTTCTGCTGGTGTGTGAATTACCTTTTCCCCTGATAAATATGCACCTGTTAATGAATCTTCTGCATTTAATAAGTTATCTAATTTTCCCTGAGCAATAATATTTCCTCCATGAATACCTGCACCAGGGCCAATATCAACTACATAATCTGCTTCTCGGATTGTTTCTTCGTCGTGTTCTACAACTATTAAGGTGTTTCCTAAATCTCGGAGTTTAGTTAATGTTTTCAACAACCGTCCGTTATCTCTTTGATGTAATCCGATACTTGGTTCATCTAAAACATAAAGAACTCCTGTTAAACCAGATCCAATTTGTGTTGCTAATCTAATTCTTTGTGCTTCTCCTCCTGATAATGTCATGGCAGGACGATCTAAGGTTAAATAATCTAAACCTACGTCTAATAAAAATTGCAATCTGGCTTTAACTTCTTTGAGAACTAAGTCTGCAATTTGCATTTGTCGCGGAGTCAATTCTAGGTTTTCAATTCTTTCTCGACATTCCCGAATTGCCACGCTGGCTAAATCTAAAATTCCATATTGTCCCAATTTTACTGCTAATGCTTCTGGTTTTAATCTTTTTCCTCCACAAACTTCACAAGGTTGATCTATTAAATATGCTTCTAATTTCTGTTTTACTGATTCTGTTCCCCCTTCATATTGTCTTTGTAAAATGGGAATTACTCCTTTAAAAGCTTGCTTTTTATCTGTTTGGGTTTTGTCTTCTCCATAAAATATTATTTTTTGTTGTTCTGGTGTTAACTTACTCCACTGAGTTTGTAATTCAAATCCATAAGTTAGTCCTAAAGTATATAGTAATTCTAAATAATAGGAATTTTCTTTTTCTGACCAAGGTGCGATCGCTGCATAAATTGGTGCTTCAGTATTAGGTATGATTAATTCTTCGGAAAATCTTCTTAGTGTTCCAATTCCATGACAATTAGGACAAGCTCCATAGGGTGAATTAAAGGAAAACAAACGTGGTGATAATTCTTCCATTACTGCACCATGTTCTGGACAAGCAAAGTTTTCTGAAAATACCATTTCTGTGGGTAATTCTTGTGCAGAAATACCTTGACTTTCCCCCCCATTTTCTATATACTTACTATGTTGTCGCTCCTGCGATGGACTATCTAATGTCTCATTTAATACCTGAATTACAGCAACTCCGTTAGATTGCTGAAGGCAGGTAGTGAGAGAATCAACTAAACGCTCCTGAATTCCAGCTTTTTTAATTAACCTGTCAATAACCAGTTCTATATCATGTGTATGATTTTTATCCAACTCGATAGAATCTGAGAGTTCTCTCACCTCTCCATTTACCCTGATCCTGACAAAACCTTGAGCAGCTAAACTAGAAATTAATTTCCGGTGAGTACCCTTTTTCCCGCGGACAACCGGCGCAAGAATTTGGAAACGGGTACGATCAGGAAGTGCAAGGATGCGATCGCACATTTCGTCAATAGTTTGGGGAGAGATAGAGCGACCGCAATGGGGACAATGGGGTTCACCAGCACGACCATATAACAACCGCAGATAATCATAAATTTCCGTCACCGTCCCCACCGTTGAACGAGGGTTATGGGAAGTTGATTTTTGGTCAATAGAAATAGCCGGACTTAAACCCTCAATCGCTTCCACATCCGGTTTATCCAACTGACCCAAAAATTGCCGAGCATAGGCGCTTAAAGATTCCACATAACGACGCTGACCTTCTGCAAAAATAGTATCAAACGCCAAAGAAGACTTTCCCGAACCAGAAACACCAGTAAACACAATCAACTGATCACGGGGTAATTCCAAATCAATATTTTTGAGATTATGCTGCCTAGCACCCCGAATGCGAATAGTATTTTGCTGATTTTCGAGAGAGGGAAGGCGATCGCGCAAATTTTTTGCTAGGTGTTCTGACATATTGATCACAGGAAAATTACCAAGTCAAACGATCCTTGATCATAACCCAACTTTCTCATCTTGAAGATATTACTCTCTTCTGACTTTGTTTCCTGTACCTCCTTTGCGGTTCGTTGTTTTAGCCCACATTCCGCACTTCGTTTTGTATTATATATATAATACAAAATTTTGGTTAATTTTCGTTGGATAGCGAACTGCTTGCAGCAGCACTTCGCTATCGCCAAAGGGCTAAAACATCTACGTTTAAATACTTAATAAATTCGATCTTTTTTGTACTTTTTATTGAAGTATTAGTGCGTGACATTTTGAAGTACGAAATGTAGGTTTTAATATCATCGCAGTAAGCTTTACGGAATTGCACCCCTCAAGAAAGAGTCTTAATTTCATTTGGGCAAGGACGACCTGCTTCAAAATCAGCGATGTTAGATAGTGTGATTTGGGCAATCGCTTTGAGGGCATTTCGCGTAAAGAAAGCTTGGTGAGCAGTAATGACGACATTTGGAAACGACTGAAGACGCTGAAATGTATCATCTTGAATAACTTCATCTGAGAGATCTTCAAAAAAGATATCAGCTTCTTGTTCATAGACATCTATACCAAGATAACCAATTTGTTTAGATTTAAGCCCCTTAATTGCAGCATTAGTATCAATCAATCCTCCCCGACTAGTGTTAATTACCATCATTCCCGGCTTCATTTGCTGAATAGATTTCTCATTAATAAGGTGGTAAGTGCTTGGTGAAAGTGGGCAGTGAAGGGAAACAATATCGGATAAACTTAGTAGTTCCGGCATTTCCACATAGCGCAAACCTAATGATAGACATTCAGGATTTTCATAAACATCATAACCAATCAAATTACAACCAAAGCCATGCATAATCTGAGCGAAGCATTGACCAATTTTTCCAGTTCCGACCACACCAACTGTTGTGCCATGAATGTCGAAGCCTAGTAGTCCATTGATAGCAAAGTTATCGTCACGAACCCGATTATAAGCACGATAAAGTTTACGATTTAACATGAGAATCAGCCCGACAGCATGTTCCGCTACTGCATATGGTGAATAAGCAGGAACACGAACGACTTTAATTCCATACTCAGCAGCGGCTTCAAGATCAACGTTGTTATACCCTGCACAACGCATAGCCAATAACTTGGTTCCCTTGTTCGCCAGTGATTGCAAGACACCACGATCAAGTTGGTCGTTAATAAATGCGCAGACAACAGGAAAACCCGCTGCCAATGAAACGGTTGTGGGAGTTAATCGCGCTTCATAAAACATGAACTTTTGATTATTCTGCTGATTCTCCGTCTCAAATGAGGCGCGATCATAAGGTTTCGTACTAAAGAAAGCAATATCCATATCACCTCAAAGTAATCATCATTTAATAGTTTTAGATCAAATGGCCCTTTTTTTCCTTAACCGAGCAGTATTGGTATGAGTTTTATCCTACATTCCGCACTTCAAAAAGTAGTATAATGAAACTACATGGGGAAGAAATTAAAACTTATAGTATTAACAATAGCAACTCAAAATTATAAACATGAAGATTTAAGCTTTTATTGGTTATTTAAAAGCATTTCAACAAAAATATTGAATTGAATGTGTGCAACCAGTTATGAAAAATAACCGATAAAATAGTAAAACCCAAGATAAAAACTAAGATAATAAATAATATTTTTGACAAGCATTAGGTAGGAATTGCAAGATATAATAATGAGACTCCATGAAGTTCAAAACTCGTTGACATCCTTGTGTTATCAAAAGATGAATACCTTGGAAACACTGAAATATCCATCTTAATGTGGGAGATTCTGTGGATTTATTCAATTGATTTTTAATGGTAGCTTTTTGTGCTTTCAATGACCTTCTTAATTGTCTTTGTCCTAAATTATAAACCAACAGACATAATGCCATTAACATCATCATTGTCTCTACTCTTTCAGGATTTTTTACAAACAGGCTATCTGCGAAAAATAATGGGTCTTTGATAAATCTAAATCCTCTTTCTGTTGATTGTTGTTCTTTATATATTTTGAGGATTTTTTCTGGTTCTAATTCCTGAGTATCTAAAATATTAGTCGCTAAAATAAATCTACCACAGGCATTTTCTTGTTGTGTGATTAACTCCTGATTTTCAGTTAATTTACATTTGACTCTATAAACTTTTGTTTTCCCCCTATTTATTTCATGAATGTCCCACTCTGATATTTGATGATATTTTAATTTTTCTGTAATTTCTTGAATTTTTAATTCAATTAATGATTTGTCTATAAATTCTTCCTGTTCTAATTTCTCTATTTGTTTCTTAGCTGTTGATAACTCTTTTTCAATTTTTTTGGCTAGTTTATTTAAGTCTGATTTTTTTCTTTCTCCGCTTTCTACTAATAGCCATCTTTGTTCTATTCCTCCATAGGATACAAATGATTCTAGATAGC
>JAAHFX010000038.1 GCA_010672785.1 Sphaerospermopsis sp. SIO1G1 | reverse complement strand
CCGAATTACGGTCACACTTGAGTATCATGAGCCCCTTACACTGGCAGACTATGGCAACCGGAAGCGCCTTGCTGCTGCGGCCGAGGCTGAGGTTCGGGCCGGGCTGGAGCGGGCGCATCGATTGACCCACCGCGACCTGGAAGCGCTTGACTGACGCTTGACTCTGTCGGGGATTGGGCTAGGGTCCGCCGCCTTGAGAAGCGGGCGCTTTCGACCCTTGTGACAATCTGTTGAAACGGAGGCCAGAGCCTTGAAAAAGCTCTACATCAAATCCTACGGCTGCCAGATGAATGTCTATGATGCCGAGCGCATGGCCGATGTCATGGGCGGCGAAGGCTACGAGACCTGCGACACGCCAGACGATGCCGATATGGTGATCCTGAATACCTGTCACATTCGCGAGAAAGCCGCGGAGAAGGTCTATTCGGATGTGGGCCGCCTGCGCCAGATCAAAGACAAGCGGAAAACAGAGGGCGCCAAGGACCTTTCGATCACTGTCGCGGGCTGCGTTGCTCAAGCTGAAGGGGCGGAAATGATCCGCCGTGCCCCGGTGATTGATATGGTAGTTGGTCCGCAAGCCTATCACCGGCTTCCTGACCTTTTAAAAGAAAAGGAAGAGAAGCAGGCAAAGGGTCAGCGCCCGCGAATTGTCGACACTGATTTCCCGGTCGAGAGCAAATTTGATCACCTGCCGAAGGCCAAAAAGCGCGACCTCCCGTCGGCATTTGTAACGATCCAGGAAGGGTGTGATAAATTCTGCACATTCTGTGTGGTGCCCTATACCCGCGGTGCTGAATTCAGTCGTCCTCTTTCGGTTCTGCTCGACGAAGCGAGAGCGCTCGCAAGTGAGGGGGTTCGGGAAATCACACTTCTTGGCCAGAATGTGAATGCCTATCACGGCGAAGATGCATCAGGCCGCGAGGTTGGACTTGGCCGTTTGATCCGCGAGGTTGCAGAGATCGATGGGCTTGAGCGGATCCGCTACACCACCAGCCACCCGCGCGACATGGATCAGGATCTGATGGATGCGCACCGCGACGA
>JAAHFX010000037.1 GCA_010672785.1 Sphaerospermopsis sp. SIO1G1 | reverse complement strand
TAAAATAATGTCCCCAATCGAGAAGGTGTTTGACGTGATTAGTTGCTTCCACCTTATAATCCGTGAGGAATGGGTGTGTTTTACTGACAACTTTATGTCTTTTAATGGTTGAATGGCGTAGAAGCTAACCTTGGTTTTCCTGACCATTGTTGAGCTTTCCTGACAAATGGCCTAATCATAGCGCTTAAGGTCTTTGACATCCTCCCGACGCTCCCTTTCAGGAGAGCGCGGGTCTTCTACCAACATTTAGATAAATTTGGAGGAAAAGTTATGACTATTGCAGCTAAAATGGGAGAAAGAACAGAGAATGGATTTAAACTAGAGCAGCCAAACATCCAAGTCTTTGAGAAGAAACCCAAAGCTGAAAAACCTGCATAAGTGTTTCAGTTGTCACCGACATTAAAGGTTATCAAGTGCGGTAGCGACATAGCTACCGATACTATTTTGCTAACAATTGTTAACAATGCACAGCAAGATTAACTTACTGAGGGGGTATCTCCCAATGTGGTAGAAAATTTCTCTACCACGCTTTTTATAAAGATTCCACGCGCTCCGTTTAAGTCGCGATCAAGGCGAAAACCATCATTACCAGTCACAACTTTTTTGCCACCTAAATTGTTGAGGATTTCACCAGTCCAGCTAACGGTTTTGCTAGTGTAGGCTTCACTTACATCTACAACGAATTTTTTGTATTCAACAGCTTTATGCTTTAAGAAAAGTTCAAACCTATAGTGTGCCCAGTTCAACATTTGTCTAACTGATTTACTTCTGAGTTTTCTGCTAGATTTGATTGTCATCTGAGAAACTTCAAAAGTTGGAAGCAGAATTACGTCAAAGTTTTGAACTAAAAATAAAGCTGTTTTGTGGTGCAACTCATCTATCAGGTTTCTAATTTTTGACCTCAGTCGATTAGCTGCTTTTTTCATGCGCTGCTTGGTTTTAGATTTAGCTTTAGTTAATCTGGAAATCAAATCATCGATCGGGATGACACAATCTTTGAACCCCTAACCACATCTTTTAAGGAAGTTCAGGTTTGGGACTTCAAGGTTTCA
>JAAHFX010000036.1 GCA_010672785.1 Sphaerospermopsis sp. SIO1G1 | reverse complement strand
CTCACCCGCTATTTCAAACTGGCGGGTTTGCAGGAGGTCTTTCCGCTCAATTCTGCTGTGTGTCAGGCGGGCCGTTTTTGCCTTCGTAATACTCAGCAGTTGCTGTGTCTGATGCGTCAGAAGATCTGCTAAAATGCCACCTGCCCTTGCTTTATCAAAGAACCACTCCGGCCGGGTTTCTGGCTTCAATTGATGCGGCGCGCTGAAGATCAAGTGTCTTAACTGGCCAAGGCGCCCCTCATGACACAAGGAGACAGCATGGCGCGTCGCTTCGCTGAGAAAATGCTCGCTGTAGAACACTGTCCATAGTCGGTTTGAGGCAAACTGAGCTGCCTCAACGTCCGCAAGCTCCTTCATCGATAAGGCCGCTGGTTTGGCGAACAGCACATGTTTGCCAGCCCGCAGCACTTCAATTGCAAGGCTGGCCCGCTCGCGTGGCAGCACAGCAAGGACAACCACAGACACATCTGGGTTATCCAAGATCTCAAGCGGGTCTGACACCGCCAATGCATCAGGGTAAGACGCAATCAGACGATTGGCTCTCTCGCCGTCTGGTTCATAAACCGAGACCAGCTTTGCCCCCGCACCCGTAAGCTGGCGTACCATGTCGTGGCAGTGGCCGTGCTGAACGCCAATCACAGAAAAGGCTTGGGTCATTTTTTACTCGCGTGAGCTGGTCTTGTTAGACGGACCTGCTCTACAGATCCGTCCAGGACATCATCCCGGTAAAAGAGTACAGGACGAAGCTTGCGGGACGCATAGAGTGCCAACTGGGTGCCATAGTATGGGCTGTTCTGATCAAGAGTGTTACCGTAGGGCATGATTGCTTCAGCCCGGAGCTTGGGACCGAATTCTGTAAGACTGCGGTAGGCGGTGCCGCCGACAGCCCTGTAGGTGCCATCCCCCTCCGGTGCGAAGCTGAGAACATCAAAGGCTCCCAATTGGTCAAACCCACCAGAGGCTGGCAGATCACGCTCCCCCTGCCGCAAGCGGTAAACATCCCCCCAGGCAACGTCGAGCGACCCGTGGGCGGCGCTCACAGCCTGCACAGCGTCCTTCAGAGCCTTTACCGCAGCTTCGGGGTCGGAGAGCCCCTTTGGTGTCGCGGTTGGGTCTGTCGCTGA
>JAAHFX010000035.1 GCA_010672785.1 Sphaerospermopsis sp. SIO1G1 | reverse complement strand
TTGTCCCCTGGATGGGCGCATTGATCGCGGCCCGCTTTGCAAAGCCCGCCGTGGGACCTTTGGCGTTGATCTCGGGGGTATGGATGCGGCGGCCGAAAAGCGTCTCGACGCGCATGTGTTCTTTGGCAAAGGCCGTCGTGTCAGCCATGTATTGTTTGATGCCGGGGAAGCGCTCGAAATAGGTATCGATGAAGCTTTGGGCCTCTTCCCGCGGGATGCGCAGGTTACGGGCAAGGCCAAAGCCCGAAATGCCATAGATGACGCCAAAATTGATCGCTTTGGCTTGGCGGCGCACGTCTGGTGTCATCTCGTCGAGGGGGACGTTGAACATCTCCGACGCTGTCATGGCGTGAATGTCGATGCCATCCGCGAAGGCCTTTTTCAGCGCGGGAATGTCAGCGATATGGGCCAAGATGCGGAGCTCGATCTGGGAGTAGTCAAGCGCCACCAGCGTCTTGCCTTCCTCTGCCACGAAGGCCTCCCGGATGCGGCGGCCTTCTTCGGTCCGGATTGGAATGTTTTGCAAGTTGGGATCGGTGGAGGCGAGGCGCCCTGTATTCGCCCCGGCGATCGAATAGGACGTATGAACGCGGCCCGTCTCTGGATTGATGTGCTCTTGGAGCGCATCGGTGTAGGTCGATTTCAGTTTAGAAAGCTGGCGCCAATCCAGGACGCGCCCCGGTAAGTCATGTTCCGTCGCGAGGTCCTCAAGGATATCTGCGCCGGTCGAGTATTTGCCGGTTTTGCCCTTTTTGCCCCCCGGAAGGCTCATCTTTTCAAAGAGGATATCGCCGAGCTGGGCAGGGGAGCCGACATTGAACTTTTCACCCGCAAGTTCGTGGATTTCATCCTCCAGCGCCGCCATTTTTTGGCTAAACGCGTTCGACATCCGCGAGAGCGTGTCTCGGTCCACTTTGATACCGTCCATCTCCATCTTCGCGAGGACTGGGACAAGCGGGCGCTCGAGCGTCTCATAGACCGTGGTGACTTTGGAGCGGTGCAGTTTCGGCTTAAACTCCTGCCAAAGGCGCATCGTGATATCGGCATCTTCGGCGGCGTATTTGGCAGCCTCGTCAATGGGCACCTGATCAAAGGTGATCATCGATTTGCCAGACCCAAGGAGCGTTTTGATCGGGATCGGCTGGTGGCCGAGGTAGCGTTCGCTTAGCGCGTCCATGCCGTGGTTGTGGTGGCCCGCATTTAGAGCATAGCTCATGAGCATCGTGTCATCGATCGGCGCCACTATGACGCCCAGACGCGCAAAGATTTTGGCGTCGTATTTCATGTTCTGCCCGATTTTCAGGATCGAGCTATCCTCGAGCATCGGTTTGAGCAGGGCGAGCGCGA
>JAAHFX010000034.1 GCA_010672785.1 Sphaerospermopsis sp. SIO1G1 | reverse complement strand
TTGGATGGGCGGACTCTCACGCAGATTCTGATCACACACCGGCACCGGGATCATGCGGGCCTCGCAAGGCGCCTTGCCGAGGCAACAGGCGCTTCGATCGCCGCGCACCCGGCGTCAGAGAGCCAGAGCAATTTCAAAACTGTGATGGCAGGCCTGATGGATGAGAGCTTTGAAAGCGACCTGCCCGTCGACGCGTCACTGAAAGATCAAATGACGCTCGATACAGAGCTTGGTCCCATAACCACGCTTTACACACCGGGGCACACCAGTGATCACTGCTGCTTCTGGCTCGAGTGTCAGGACACCCTGTTTACGGGCGACCATGTGATGGGATGGTCCACGACGGTGATTGCACCTCCGGAAGGGGATATGTCCGCCTACATGTCGGCCCTGAGACGGCTCGAAGGGCTTCAGCCCAAGCGGCTTGTTCCCACACACGGTCTTCCCATCGAGGAGGGTGGTGATTTTTTGCAGGCCCTGATCGACCACAGGCAAGGCCGGGAAGACCAGGTCATTCGCGCTCTGGAAACTGGGGCGAAAACCGTCTCTGACATGGTCGCAAGCCTCTATCCTGAACTCACCCCTGCCCTAGTTCCTGCCGCCAAACTGTCGTTGCTGGGCCACCTTGATGCACTTTTGACCGAGGGGCGCGCTACGCTCGACGGGACAGAACCACTTGATCATCCCTTCAGTCTGCCCTAGGTCATAGCGGTCCAGATATCGGGGTAATGAGGAGCATTCACAATGACGATCGCCTTTCCAGGGGCCGGTGGAACCGGTGTCGATTTGCGTGCGGAGATCGACCGTCTGCGCAAAGAGAAAAACGCCGTCATTCTGGGACACTATTATCAAGATGGTGAGATACAGGATATTGCGGACTTTGTCGGCGACAGCCTGGATCTTTCGCGGAAAGCTGCGGCAACAGACGCGGATGTGATTGTGTTTTGCGGTGTCCGCTTCATGGCAGAGGTTGCCAAGATCCTGAGCCCCGAGAAAACGGTGATCCTGCCAGACATAGAAGCAGGCTGTAGCCTCGAGGACAGCTGCCCCCCTGATGCCTTTGGGGAATTCGTAGCTGCTCACCCCGATCATTTGGTGCTGTCTTACATCAATTGTTCAGCAGCGGTGAAAGCGCATACAGATATTATCGTGACCAGCTCAAATGCTGAGCATATCGTGCGCCAGATCCCGGAAGACCAGAAGATCATCTTCGCCCCCGACAAGCATTTGGGCGGTTTTCTGTCCCGTAAGCTGGGGCGCGACATGCTGCTTTGGGACGGCACCTGCATCGTGCATGAGAAATTCAGCGAATCTGAACTGGTGAAACTGAAGGCACTGCATCCTGATGCTCCGGTTGCGGCACACCCCGAATGCCCGGCACAGATTGTTGCCCATGCCGACCATGTTGGCTCAACGAGCTCCATTTTGAATTTTGCGACGGCGTCAGACGCGGACACCATCATCGTAGCCACAGAGCCTGGCATCATTCATCAGATGGAAAAGTTGGCACCCGAAAAAACCTTTATTGGGGCGCCGGGAGCAGACGGAAACTGCAATTGCAACACATGCCCCTATATGGCCCTCAATACCCTAGAGAAGCTGTACCTGTGCCTGCGGGATCTGGGC
>JAAHFX010000033.1 GCA_010672785.1 Sphaerospermopsis sp. SIO1G1 | reverse complement strand
TAGGGTTTGCTGAAAAAGTCGAGAAAGAACAAAAGGATTATGAAGGGTATAATCAGGCAGGAGTAAAGATAAGTTTTCGTTGTCTAAAAACAACTAAATAATCAACTTTATTAATCAAATCATCAAAAAATGGTGTAATTCTGAAAAATAGACATAAAAACCCCCACAAAAGCCGTAATAATAGGGTAGAAAGATTCATAACTAAAAAAGAAATGGCAATAGAAGTTAAAGACGTATGAGGCAATTTAGCCATAATTTTATTCAGGCTAAATCTTCGTTTACCTTGTCCAAACTTGCCTTCAATAGAGTTACGAATTGCTTCATCAACTCTAGCTTGTTTCTTTGTTTCTTGACTGATATCTTTAGGAGGTCTACCTAGTGGTGGACCACTAATTCTAATTCCTCTTTGTTTACACCATGCTCTATTTTCCCTAGTTCGATAAATTTTATCCACATGAACGGATTCGGGATAATAACCAGTGAAACTTTTATATGCCTCTACTTGTGATTTGAAATCCCCTGATTCATTAAAATTATTCCAACTAATATTGTCTAAAAATACATATCCATTAAAGCAACTAGCGGAAAACTTAGCCCCAAATTCTGTGTTCTTAGCGACTTTACCCCTGACTATGGGACGAATATGAGGTTGAGAAATACTGACAATCCTATCTTCTATTTTCCGTTTCTTGTTTTCATACAACCACAGTTGTTGACGATAGACTTCTGATATTACTAACAAGATTTTATATTCTCTTTTACTCAATTCTAGAAGTGATGCACCCTGATCTATAAGTTGCTGAATATGACCTAAGTTTCTGCTGATATATTGTAACTGCTTTTTAATTGCTGACCTTCTTTGTAGAATTGTTGGTCTTTTTCTTTTCGCTATTTCTAAATATTTTTTTCTAGCTATTTGTCTGTAGGTTCTTGGTTTAGCTATTGTTTTTACCGCTAGGTTTTTATATAAAATATCTATAATTCTTTCTGTGTGCTTTCTGGACCTATTTAATAATCCTAAATCTGTGGGATATGTGATGTCTGCTGGCGCACAACTGGCATCTAATATTAATTTACCTTGATTCTTGACTTCATTTTTTGAATCCTCTCCCTCTGACTTTTTTGTTTTTACTTCTACCTCCTCTTCTATGAATAATGCTTTTCTAACTATTTCTTGGTTTAATTTGTTGACTAAATTTATATCTATTCTTTCTCTAAAATGAACCATCATTGATGGGTCAAATGGTGCTTTGTTACTATACTCTGACATTCCTATGAAGTATTGTAGATAAGGATTTTCCCTTATTTGCTCTACTGTTTCCCTATCACTTATTCCTAATTTTTCTTTGATTATTAATGCTCCCATTGCCATTCTAAATGTTTTGGCTGGTGCGCCTAAATCTAGTTCAAATTTTGCTGCATATTCTCCTTCCAATTCTGTCCAAGGTATTATTTGAGCTAATATTACCCATCGGTTATCTGCTGCTAGTTTTCCCCCAAAGGGTAGTTGAAACTCTTTAGGTTGTGTGTTTTGTTGTGTCTTCTTTGGATACATTTTGATGCGCTTGATGCACGGGTTTTCAACTATTTTACCCTAAATCCTTGCACTTTTAAGATTTTAAATTGCCCAAAACCATTTACATGTCATGTTTTCACATTTATTCAGCAAACCCTA
>JAAHFX010000031.1 GCA_010672785.1 Sphaerospermopsis sp. SIO1G1 | reverse complement strand
GAGCTTGTAACCCCATAGAGAAATGACGATATTCACGCCTTAGTTGTAATCCGACGGAATAATTAGGTATTGCTTGGGTAAATTTAATAAACCATTTAGGAATTGGTCTTTCAATACTAACAAATCCAATTTTATGGTTAGATAAATGTTGATTAATTAGCAGGAGTTCGCGTAGTCCTGGGTGAAATATTTGCATAAGTATTTGAATTACTTAATTAGCAATATCATGAGTAAATTTTAAGAGGTTGTTTCAATCTGAATTGAAGATTTTTCCTTGATCTCTGGTAACTTATTGATAATTTGTTCTTTGTACTGATGTTGTTTTTCAATTAAATTGAAAACTAAATCAACTAGTTTCGTAGTATTTTCTGTAAATAATTCCGGTGGGCTAATAATAAGTGGTTCTAAATCAAAGTGTTGATATAATCCCGCAAACTTATCTTGATAGCTAATACAAGCGACAGGAGTTGACTGTCCTAAACAAGCTATAGCTAAGTGCATTCTGCTGCTTAAAGCATAGTCAATATGTTTTACCGTTGCTTTAACTTCTGCGGCTTCACATGGGAAAGGAATTTTAAAACAGATAGACTGAATATGATGAGGCAATTTTTCTATAATCTTGTCAGCTAATTTATCGTCACTTAAATTCCCTTGAATATTCCGAAAATCATGGGGCAAGAAAATAAAACTTAAGAAGTTATCTTTTGCAGAAATTTGAATTATACCATCTACAAAAGCTTGGATTAAAGTATCAGCACTTTGATCTGGTAATTTAGAAATTAATAAATTATTGATATTTATACCTAATATATTTCTACCCTGAATCTTTTGTTTTTCAATCCACTGTAATGATTTATCAACTTTCTCAGATTTCTCAACAGGGGATAACAAAAAAGCTAAGTCAGTGACTAAGTTAACAGATCCAGATGGAATTTCCATTTTTAAACGTTGATAAGACAAGATATCTCTGGCATAAAGTTTCACTTTACTTGGTAAATCCTTCAGAACTTTAATAGAAACTTGTGTCGGTTGACGATTATAACTGAAGCCTAAAATTGCAGATGTCAGATTTAATTTAGCTGCCATTTCTACCATTTTCACTCTTTTGAAGGTTGCATAATCTGAATAGTAGCCATCCATTAAATCAGCACCTAAACAATAAAATCTTTCGTACCTACTTACCCAATATCCAAATTTGATAAATTTTCCCAAAAAACTGTACCATTTTTGATAAATGAAAAAATCTCTCATATCCAAATATTCATAGGTTTCAATGGGATACTTTTCATTAATATTGAATGCAACTAAACTAACGTTGGTTATACCTTTTTGCTGGAGGTAATTTCCCAGTCCTACTACCATTGCTTCATCACCAAGACTACCTGGAGAGGCTGGTGGTAAAATCAATGCAGAAGAAGGAATAGGATGAATAAGTCCTGTTGAACGCAGAAAGGATAAAATAAAAGCATAAAAAGATATTAATATACTAGATGCGGAACATAAAGATAGAAGAAGTTTACCCATAAAATTTATTGCCCTTCTGCAATTGACTGTGTTTAAAAGTATATGATTATGCTACGTAATTTATAGTACCTTAATCTCTTTATTCTTAACTGTAAATATACTCTATTGTCAATGGTAATACTTATCAAATGCTAACAAGCTAGGTACTCCAAAATTTTAAAACATCCTGTAATGTCGTATTTATGAGGGTTACACTCTCTGAGAAATATATTGTTAAGATATGTATTATTCATAATCTGAAAATAATAAACACGGAAAAATATAATAACCATGCTCAGAATAAAAAACCTCAATAAATCCTACAACACCAGAAAAGTCCTTAATAACCTAACCTTTAATATTCAACCAGGGGAAGTTTACGGGTTACTAGGTGCAAACGGAGCAGGAAAAACCACAACTATTAATATTATTTGTAATCTCCTCAAAGCTGATCATGGGCATATTACCATAAATAATCAACCAATTTCTGAAAATACCAAAAAACTGATCGGTATTGCACCTCAAG
>JAAHFX010000030.1 GCA_010672785.1 Sphaerospermopsis sp. SIO1G1 | reverse complement strand
AACCCACATTCCGCAGATATTGAAGCAGATTAAATAATTAGAAAATGTAAAAAGAGAAAGTCTGAGATGCTGATGTAGTAGTAATTACAGACGATTTATTTGTAAAATAAAAAGCATCAAATAGAAATAGGAAAAACCATGAAAGATTCAAAAGAAGCGATGCAAATCCTAAATATAGACCATTTAGGCATAGTAGCAGGAATAATAGATGAGATGAAATTGGTAGAAGAAGTGGACAAAATAGTAGGAATAAAAACAAAAGAAATTCTTACACCAGGACAAATAATGAAAGCAATGATATTGAATGGATTAGGGTTTTTGAGCGCACCATTATACCTATTTGAAGAATTTTTTGTAGGAAAAGCAACAGAACATCTAATAGGAGAAGGAGTATTACCAGAACATTTAAACGACGACAGAATAGGAAGAGAATTAGACAAATATTATCAAATAGGAACAACAAAAATATTTACAACAGTAGCAATAAAAGCAGCAGATGAATTTCAAGTAGAAAGTAAGAGCATACATTTAGATGGAACATCAATGAGTGTAGAAGGAGAGTACAAAAAAGATACAGAAGAAATAGAAGAAAATAAATTAGAAATAGAGTCAGAAATGAAAGCAATAGAAATAGTTCATGGATACTCAAGAGATAAAAGACCAGACCTAAAACAATTTATAATAGACATGATAGTAACAGGAGATGGAGACATACCACTATATTTGAAAGTAGACTCAGGAAACGTAGATGATAAAAGTGTATTTGTAGAGAGATTAAAAGAATTTAAAAAGCAATGGACATTTGAAGGAATATGTGTAGCAGACAGTGCCTTATATACAGCAGAAAACTTAGTAGCAATGAGAGAATTGAAATGGATATCAAGAGTACCATTAAGTATCAAAGAAGCACAGAATAAAATCTTAGATATAAAAGAATCAGAATGGAAAGGGAGTCAAAAAAAGGGATATAAAATAGCAGCAAAAGAATCAGAATATGCAGGGATAAAACAAAGATGGATAATCATTGAAAGTGAATTAAGAAAAAAATCAGGTATCAAACAAGTAGATAAACAAATAAAAAAACAGTTAGAAAAAGCAGAAGCCGGACTTAGAAAGCTATCCAAGCAAGAGTTTGCCTGTAAACCGGACGCTAAAATAGCAATAGAAAAACTATCAAAGTCCTGGAAGTATCACCAAATTAAAGAAATTGAATACAGAGAAAAAGTAGAATATAAAACAGTAGGTAGACCAAATAAATCAGCCCAAGCAAATCAAATGAAATATCAAGTTACAGGAAAAATAGAGACTGTAAAAGAAGTAATAGAAGCAGAAAAGATTAAAGCAGGGAGATTTATACTAGCAACGAATATATTAGATAAAAATGAGTTGAATGATGAACAAGTATTAGAAGAATATAAAGCTCAACAAGCTAATGAAAGAGGATTTAGATTTTTAAAAGAGCCGTTGTTTTTTACATCAAGCGTATTTGTGAAAAAACCCGAAAGAGTAGAAGCCATAGCAATGATAATGGGGTTATGTTTGTTAGTCTATAATCTGGCACAAAGAAAGTTAAGACAAGAACTAGCCAAATGCGATGATGGAATTAGAAATCAAGTTAAGAAAGTCACAAATAAACCAACTATGAGATGGGTATTTCAGATGTTTCAAGCTGTACATTTGGTAATCATAGATGGACAAAAACAAATGAGTAATTTAACAGAGGAACGTGAAAAAATTGTTAGGTATTTAGGCAAAAGTTGTAGTCAATATTATCTAATAATTTGATAAGAGTTTATTTGACAAACAAGATATAGATAATTAGTCATAAAAATATTAAATCTAAATTTTTAGCGAAGATAAAATTATCTTGGCTATGATTTTCATGTTGATTTTATTGAAAATGATTGCTTTAATAAAGTCCAGCAATCTATTTGAAAATACTGTGAAATTAATTTTAGTAATATTCTCTGTTTTTGGACAGATAAAGTTAGCTTCAATCAGAAAAATTAGGTACTTTAAATTTTTATCTCTGTGATTTTTCAAAAATATTAATTATTTTGCCCACATCTGCGGAATGTGGGA
>JAAHFX010000003.1 GCA_010672785.1 Sphaerospermopsis sp. SIO1G1 | reverse complement strand
CTGGTGTCTATTGCGCGGTGGAACCACACTGATACCTTCTCGAACTCAGAGGTGAAACGCTGTTGCGGCGACGATAGTTTGGGGGTTGCCCCACGCCAAAATAGCTCGATGCCAGGGCTAATACTTCCAATCAATTCCTCCTCTTCTTTTCTTTGAGGGGGTTTTGTTTTATTTAGTTAGATTTTTTACTCTCTTTCCATCCATAATAGTAATTAGTATCTAAGCAATGTTCATTTCATATTATTAAGTACCCAAGCAAAATGACTTGCTATTTATTGATTAAAAATAGGACTTGCTGTATTATTCCTTACCTTTTTCCTATTAATATTTACCTCTTCTAATTATGAAATTTATTTTGCACTAATACTTGTGAGATATCTCCAGAAATTAGGTTTCCATCTAGACAGTATAAAGGTTTGAGATTATTTTTTCTAAGATGTATAATGAACCTATAAAAAAGCTGTAAAAACCTCAGAACTTAGATAAAATTGAAAAGGTGTTTTCCTCTCCAGAAAAAGATTACATTTAATTAAGTAAAGTTAATAACAAAATAGGAATTATGGCTACTGAACTTGTGGAAGAGCTAGAACAAGCCGTGGAACAACGTCGCAATTTCGCGATTATTTCTCACCCCGATGCTGGTAAAACTACGTTAACAGAAAAACTATTGTTGTACGGTGGTGCTATCCATGAAGCGGGAGCAGTTAAAGCTCGTAGAGACCAGCGTAAAGCCACTTCTGACTGGATGGAAATGGAACAACAACGGGGTATCTCAATCACATCGACAGTTTTACAATTTATTTACAGCAATTGTCAAATTAATTTATTAGATACTCCTGGACACCAAGATTTTAGTGAAGATACCTATCGAACTTTAGCAGCAGCAGATAACGCGGTAATGCTGATTGATGCAGCTAAAGGTTTAGAACCTCAAACCCGCAAACTATTTGAAGTCTGTAAAATGAGGGGTATTCCCATTTTCACATTTGTGAATAAGTTGGATCGTCCAGGAAGAGAAGCTCTAGAACTTTTGGACGAAATTGAGCAGGAATTGGGTTTACAGACTTACCCAGTAAATTGGCCAATAGGAATGGGAGACCGCTTCAAGGGAATTTTTGACCGTCACAGAAAACAAATACATTTATTTGAGCGGAGTGCTCATGGTAGCAAGGAAGCTCGTAATACTGTGGTTGATTTGGGTGATAGCAGCATTGAAGAACTCTTAGAGCAAGAACTTTATCATCAACTTAAAGATGAACTAGAATTGCTAGATGGTGCAGGATCAGAACTAGATTTAGATTTGGTCCATCAAGGAAAAATGACACCAGTATTTTTTGGTAGTGCTATGACTAACTTTGGTGTAGAACTATTCCTCAAATACTTCCTTGATTATGCTCTCAAACCCGGTATACATAACAGCACTGCCGGAGAAATTCAACCCACCTATCCAGAGTTTACGGGCTTTGTCTTCAAACTGCAAGCAAATATGGATCCCAAACATAGAGATAGAGTAGCTTTTGTCCGGGTTTGTACCGGAAAGTTTGAAAAAGATATGACAGTGAACCATGCTCGCACAGGAAAGATGGTACGTCTGTCTCGGCCACAAAAATTATTTGCACAAGATCGAGAGTCTATTAATACCGCCTATGCAGGAGATGTAATTGGTTTAAATAATCCTGGAGTGTTTGCTATTGGTGACACAATATATACAGGCAAAAAGTTAGAATATGAGGGAATACCGTATTTCTCGCCAGAACTATTTGCTACTTTAAGAAATCCTAACCCATCAAAATTTAAGCAATTTCAAAAAGGTGTTTCGGAATTAAGGGAAGAAGGTGCTGTACAAATCATGTATTCCAGTGATGAAGCAAAACGCGATCCGATTTTAGCAGCAGTAGGGCAGTTACAATTTGAAGTTGTACAATTTCGATTACAAAATGAATATGGTGTAGAAACTATCCTCGATTTATTACCTTACAGTGTCGCAAGATGGGTAGAAGGTGGTTGGGAAGCATTAGAAAAAGTGGGGCGTTTATTTAACACAACTACTGTGAAAGATAGTATGGGTAGACCTGTTTTGTTATTTCGCAATGAATGGAATTGTCAACAGTTACAGGGTGATCATCCAGATTTAAAATTAAGTGCAATTGCGCCAGTTTTTTCTACTCAACAAACAAATGATTTGTAATTTGTAAAGTTTAGTCACCTATTTTATTCCTGTCACCTGCCATCTTATTTCTCAATTTATTCGGGAACTCGCATCTATTTTTTGAAGTTGTAGTTAGATAGCGTGTCTGACGAAAATAGAAATTGGAGTAATTATAATTTTATGCCTTCATCTGAAAAATTGGCTTTGGAGGCTGGCTTAGTTGCCTTAAAACAGGAAAATTACTATGCCGCCATTACTCAACTTGTTCCCCTGGCAAATATTTTAGACCAAAGTAATACTTGCCTGCAAGCGCAAGTTGGTTTAGTTATGGCATATGCTCATACAGGAGAAACTGATCAAGCAATCTCCTGGTGTCATAATCTCATTGAAAGTGAAAATTTACAAGTGCAAGAATGGGCAAGACGCGCTCTTGATTATTTAATTAAACGACAAAAACGCCAACAATCTAAACAGTGGTCTAACTATGCTAGATTAACACAACAACAAGCCAGAATTTCCCAAACAATTGAATCTAAAACTGCTCGTGATCAAGAAAATTGGAGTAATTCTCAAGCTAACAACATCAATTCTACAACTAACAATTATTGGCGACACGCTAGACGAGCCAAAGTATGGCAACCTCTCCGGAAATATAATTTTATTTCTTCTCGACTCTTAGCATTAGCAACCGTCACAGCTTTATTTTTTGTTTTAGTTGCTATGGTACAGTCGGTGATGATTATTATTAATCAAGTTTTAGATAGATTACCTTATGCTAGTCCAATCCCATTTTTATATAAGAATCCTAGTTTATTAATCTTGATTGGATTGTTATTATTATTAGGATTATTATCTTGGATATTAGATTGGATATTGGCAGAATTTTACCAACAAAAATCTTTGAGTAAAGATGAACTATATAAGTATAGTCGTGAAACAGTACGAGTGATTCAGCGCACTTGTCAAATTCGACATTGGCAAGTTCCTGAATTAAAGATTTTGCCTACAAAAGTACCGATCATGTTTACTTATGGTAATCTACCTCGTACAGCCAGAATAGTTGTAAGTCAAGGGCTTTTAGAACAATTAAATAGTGATGAAATAGCTACTATTTATGCTTTAGCTTTAGGACAAATTCGTCGCTGGGATTTTTGGGTCATGTCCTTAGCTTTTGTGGTAACTATACCCATTTATAAAATTTATCAACAAACATCTATTTGGGGGAATAATAGCCAAAACAATTTGGTGAGTTTTTTAGCAACAGTATTAGCTAATTTTAGTTATTGTATTTGGTGTTTAATAACTGGAACAACCTTTTTAAATTCTCGGTTTCGTATTTATGCTTGTGATCGCTATGCAGCTGAAATTACGGGTAATCCTAATGGTTTAATTCGGGCTTTACTAAAAATAAGTATGGGTATTACTAAAGATATTCAAGCCCAACAAAAAACTAGCTGGGAAATAGAACTGTTCAATATTTTAGCTCCAGTAGATGTTCAACAAAGTTTATGCTTAGGAACAGTCATCGAACATCTGCGCTGGGAATCATTTTTAATGTGGGAAAGTAGTAACCCCTATCGTCAATGGTTTACAATCAATAAGAGTCATCCTTTAATTGGAGATCGCTTACAACGCCTCTGCAAAATTGCCTATCATTGGCACTTAGAACCAGAGTTGTACTTTGTCACCCCAGAATTATTGTCAGTAAAACCCCAATCTTTTCTGCTACAAATTGCCCCCTGGTTGGGTATTCCTTCTGGATTAGTATTAGCTGGTTTGTTTTGGTTCAGCTGGCAAACAGCTTACAATACTCAACTGTTTAACCTCAAATGGATTTATGATGATTGGTCGTTTATTATTGGCTTTTTACTAATTGGTTTCAGTGTGGGTACATTAATGAGGATCAACAGCTTTTTCCCAGCAATTAATCAAGGCAACATCCAAAATGATCAACAAGCTTTGAAACTACTCATAGATCCTTCCATATTACCAATTAATAGCGTTAGTGTACAATTAGTGGGCAAGCTGATAGGTAGATCAGGCATTGCTAATAGTCTTTCCCAAGACTTAATTTTACAAACCAATATCGGCTTAGTCAAACTCCATCATATTCCTTGGTTATCATTATCAACCAATCCCCAAAAATGGATCGGTAGACAAATTACGGTTACAGGTTGGTTACGTCGGGGTGCTACACCTTGGGTAGATATCCAAACCTTGGAAACACAAACAGGTAATATTATCAATAGTCCTCATCCTATTTGGTCCACTGTTTTAGCTGTTGTTGCTCAAGCTTGGGGCGCATATATAATGTTAACAGCCCAATCTATCACTGGATAGTTGCAAAACATAAATCTAAAATTTCTCCCAATCAACAGAGAAATTTCCACAACTTTTGTTAATAATCATCAATAAGGTTAAGGTTATTCACAACTACAAATATCTCACCAGATTAGATATAGAGTCTTCAAGTATTGAGCTAATGGCATGAAAACTGATTGAATGATCCAGAAAGTGGCTCAGTGAATTATTTGTAAACAATACCTATTGCTAAAATATGTTCTCCCGTGATATAATATAATGATGCTTAGTAAACCAACAGAGTCCACCGACAAATTGTATAACGAAAGCCTTAAGAACTTTAAAAAGTGGCTATTGCTGTTTATGTACATAGAAGCTAGAAATGCATTGCTTATTGTGTCTAATGCTGAGTTATCAAAATCATAGTTATAAATAACAAGATGGTATTAGCCTCACTTCATAGAATTCTTATTTTAAACAACCATAAATGTAATCTGCAAGTTTATTGGCAGATATTATCGAGTTTTATAAATATACGATTTTACTTAAAAGTATAGAAATTGTCATATCACATATATCAATGTTAAACATAAGAAGCAAAAGAATTGACTCACACCCAGCAATTAGCTATTAGGAATTAGGATATATATATTCATAGTCATCATTATTATGCAGTTATCAGTAAAGCAAATCATTCAAAGAAACCACCTTCATGCTCAGGAGATTGAATCTTTGTATTATTTCTTTACTAAGAACTATTATAATAATATTAACTATCATACAAAAGAAAAACTCATTCATTTTAGTTTACCCTTGCAAAGAGTAAATCAGGTATTATTAACTATCTACAGTAATTGGTTGAGATTTTTAACAGTATTTGATCTATTTATAGAATTGGTATATAAAAATCTATTCGTGAACATTGAGAACAATTTTATACCCAAGATCATCTGGCAAAATATTAATCGCACAATCAAAAAAAAATCTAAATATTTATCAAAAAAATTATCAATTAATCCAGCTTGCCCAGAAAACGATATGGAAATAAAAGAGATATCTAATATTTTTGTGATTATAGATAAACTACTATATAGGCATCATGGTAAATTAAAGATGGAAAATAAATACAGATTGGTATTTGTTCTTCAGCTATTTATTACCAATCTGTGGACTTGTAAAATCCAGCTAACAGAGATAGAAAATGGGTTACAGGTTTTTTTTCAGAGTATATTTTTTTGTCGTTACCAAGCTCAAAATTTAGTTTCCAGTCATGGAGAGAGTTACCCTCAAAAGTGCATATTACTTATTCCGAAAATTAGCAAAAATGTCAATCAATTAGGAAAAATTTTATTGATTAATACAGATGTTGATGATAGTTTAAATATCTCAATTAAATTAGTTCCTACAGCATTTAGCTAAGGAATATAGGGCGCTGTAGTTCGTCCTGTCGGGATTATATCCTGCGAACAAACCGCAAAATATAAAGATTCATGTGGTTTGAAACTATAGACTTAATAAACGAGATTAATAAAATTGGTTCATGGCAATTTCTGCTAACAGCATATATAAAAAAGCCGACACCAATTTATCCCGTCCACACAACTTCATTTTACCTTGGAGGTATAGTTCATGTCTGTTCGCTTGTACATAGGTAATTTACCCAAAGAAGAAATAGATCGTCAAGAATTGCAAGCAATCTTCGCTGAAGAAGGTGATGCTGTCACTACCAAACTGATTAAAGATAGAAAAACAGGTAAATGCCGTGGTTTTGGATTTTTAACAGTAAACAATAATGATCAAGCAGACCAGATTATTGAAAAGTATAATGGTCATTTATTCAAAGAATCTGCTATTAAACTAGAGAAAGCATTACCTCGGACTAAGGGTGACGAAGGTGAAGAACAAGCTGCTAAAGGAAATAATACTCCCGCACCTGCACCCAAAGAAGGCCGTCGTGAAAAATCTAAAAAATCCCGTCGTGGTGGTGGATCTCGTGATAACTCTAGCAACACTAACTCAGATACAGTTCAACCAGATCCTCGCTGGGCGGCTGAGTTAGAAAAACTCAAAGAAATGTTAGCAGCACAACAAACTACTAGCTAATTACATACGGATAGAGAACTAATAATTAAGAATCAGTATCCAGTGATTTTTAGTTTTGTGTTGTTCTGGAGTTCCTACAGTTGCTACTACCCGATCTGAAAATTACCCGGCCCTTGTGGACTGTTTTTTGTGCAAACAACCAACAATAACAGAGGTACTAAGCAGTGCTGACAACCAGACTTACTGGGCTATCAGTGCTGCTTAATTTTATAGTTCCATACACTAAGGTGCAAAGTACGGAAACACTTTGTTAGTTATGGCTTGTGTATTTGTTAGTTATGGCTTGTGTAAAAGTGTTTCTGTGGAGGCTAAGAGGTAGGGGGTAGAGAGAGAATGAAAAACTTATTTTTGGATATATCCGTAGAAACAAATATAAATATTACCTGCAATGAGTCAGTTAATAATTTAGTTAAAAAACTTGATTTTGATAATTTTGCGATGGATTTTTGATATCCTCTGGTTTTGCAAGTGGATATTTTTTTTCACGCAAAGTCGCAAAGTTGCAAAGAAGGGAAGGTTTTATCTAACTGGTATTGTCAATCAAAAATCTAAAATTCTTTCCCCCCAATAAATGCAACAACTCATAACTACACCTGTGATAACTTCCAAACCAGAGGCTAAAGTTAATAGAGAGTCCAGCAGGTAAAACGATGGAAGTTCAAGAAATCAAAAAAGTTCCCAAACCCAAGAAACTAGACAGTCAACCCACACCATCTCAGCACATCAAAATATTAGACTGTAATCAACCAGTTAGTAGAGTAATATTTGAATGTTGGCATTGCCACCAAGGTATTTTGAGTGAAGTAGATGTCACCTCATCCCAGTATCTAGAAGTTATCTGTCCTAGTTGTGGTAAAACAGGATTAAGGTTAATGGCAGAAAAAGTTCTGTCAACCACACCTATTCCTTCGCCTTGGCAATAAGGTGAATGGTGAATGGTGACTGGTGACTGGGTATTGGTAAATATCTTTTCTCCCTGCACCCTGCCTAGTTTGTACCTTCCTTGTCACCAAGCTTTTCTCCCCATTACCACAAACTTTTTGGTGCGGGCATCTTGCCCGCTATATTATCAAAGGCGATAACCAGAAAAACTCTAAATTTGTTATTAATTATTAATTATTTTGCAACCAGTAGACTTTACTACCCTTACCGCAACTTGTAGCGAACTCCGCTCTAAATGGCTACCCGCACGTACAGAAAAGGTATATCAGCGCGATCGCCACACTATAGCCATAGCTTTACGTACTATCAAAAAACGCGAATGGTTGGATATATCTTGGCATCCCCAAGCTACGCGTATTTGTATTACAGAACCACCACCGCGGACACCAGATACTTTCACCTTCAGTCAACAACTCATACATCAATTAGGCGGTTTAGCTTTAATAGCTATAGATTTTATTGCCCCTTGGGAAAGAGTGGTAGATTTTAAATTTGCCCGTCGGCCAGGAGAAGAAGCACTTTATCACTTGTATGTGGAAGTGATGGGTAAATATAGTAATGCTATTCTCACTGCTGCCAATAATGAAATTATTACTGCTGCTCATCAAGTTAGTCAACAGCAGTCTAGCGTTCGTCCTATCCAAACCGGTCAACCTTACGAAACACCACCCAAACTGACAGGTACTATACCCAGTTTGACAGAATCACAAGCCCGCTGGCAAGAACGGATAAGTTTAGTACCGGGAAAAATAAAAAAACAGATCACTAAAAGTTATAGCGGTTTAAGTAGTGCTTTAATTACTTCTATGTTACTGGCGGTAGGTATATTACCAGAAATCAATACTGATAATTTAACTGCGGATGACTGGGAGAGATTATTTCAACAGTGGCAGAAATGGTTACAAACTCTAGAAACTTGCACATTTAAACCAGTGTGGACAGAAGATGGGTACAGCGTTATGGGTTGGGGTGAAATAGCTAGAGCAGAAAACGTCCAAGAGTTACTATATCAATATTATAGAGATCAATTAAATAAACAATCTTTCTCTCAATTGCGCCATCATTTGACTCAGAAGTTAAGCAATATTTTGAGTAAATTAAATTTTAAAGCACAAACGTTTCAAGATCGGTTGCAACAATCAGATCAAGCGGAAGAATTCAAACAACAAGCGGATCTGTTAATGGCACATCTGCACAACTGGCAACCAGGAATGGTAGAAATGATTTTAGAAGATTTTGAGACAGGTAAGCCAGTATCTATCCCACTTCAACCAGATAAAAATGCTGTCCAAAATGCCCAAAAGCTTTATAAACAACATCAGAAACTCAAACGCGCTCGTGGAGCAGTTGAACCACTGTTGCTAGATGTGAGAGCAGAAATAGACTATTTAGAACAAGTAGAAGCAGCCATTGCTCAAATAGATATTTACCAAACTTCAGAAGACTTACAAGCTTTAGAAGAAATCAGAGATGAACTCATAGAACAAAAATATTTAGAAGATTTAGAATATCGTCGCCGTAGCAACTCTGAAACCACAAGTACCAACTTTCACCAATACCTTACCCCCAGTGGGTTTGAAGTTTTAATTGGTCGGAACAATAATCAAAACGATCATCTCACATTTCGGGTTGCAGGAGATTATGACCTGTGGTTTCACGCTCAAGAAATACCTGGAAGTCATGTCTTACTACGTTTAGAACCTGGAGCAGTTGCTGAGGAAGCTGACTTAGAATATACTGCTAACCTAGCGGCCTACTTTAGTCGTGGCCGCGAAAGTGAACAAGTACCAGTTGTTTACACCCAACCCAACCGAGTTTATAAGCCTAAAGGTGCAAAACCCGGACTGGTAATTTATAAACAAGAAACTATTATTTGGGGAAAACCAGGAATATTCCGTAATTCCTAATTTATCGTTTGTAGTTAAAACCTAGGTAAACAGAATATACAAGTCAGCAATTTCTGATTTTTCATCCTGACTAATTTTCTCATTTGCCTGTAAATATAAAGACTTGCTAAACAGTGGTTGGATATTTTTTGAGAATTTTATAGAAAAATCTGTACCGGCTGTTACAATCTTGTTAAGAAAAGTTGCCCGTTGCAATTTGGGAACGCGCAATTTGGCTTTGACTCTATTGAGAAGACAACACGAACAACGTTTTTTAAGATTTTTTAACCAGCCTGTGGGAGGGCTGGTTTTTTACTTAGGGGTGTCAGTTATCAGTTAGCAGTTATCAGTTATTAGTTGTCAGTTACAGTGCTTTCCGGTGTCATGAGGTACACTATTGGCGGGTAATATGCCCAACCCACAAGGGTTTTATGATTATAATTCGTACCTCATAGCAACGAAATCGGCTGTATTATTTCTTCCCAGTCACTAATCACCAATCACCAATCACCAGTAACCTGTTAAAAACTAAAGGTAGTTCTCAACGCTCCAATAACTACATCATCATTATTATCGTTATGGTTTGGTGCAGTTAACCAAATAACTCCAGGGGTAATAGAGATATTGTCACTAACTTTATATTCATAAAATGCTTCAATGTGATATGAAGTATCCTGATCTTCATCTAAGCCAACTACGCTAGAACTGGTAACTCTTGGTTCTATACCAACGATAATACCTGCTAAGTTTCCTTCTTTTCCTAAGTCGGGAAAGCCAAGGGTGACAGCATAATTCCAAACATCAACATCTCCACCAGATGTGATAAATTCACTGTTGGTATATCCAGCCCAACCACCTATGACAAATTTTTCACCAATACCAATGGATGCTTGTACACCGTAAGAATTACTGGAAAAAGCATCTGTTCTACCATCAAAGGTGGCTGCATTACTACCTGTGCTTAATGGTGAGTTGTAGGAGTTGATGTAGGTAAAAGCAATAGCAGTGCTATCGCTCGGTGTAATTGTTAACTGTGCCATTGCCCCATAAGGGCCGTTAAATAAACCATTTTTATCACTAGGATCATTGGCTGTCGGGCTTAAATAGCCTAAACTTAATGCTATATTATTGCTAAACTGATGAGTTATTCCTAAACCTGCACCATCCATCTGGGAGTAGATTGGGTTACGTACACCAAAGGTAGACAAAGCACCAGATCCACCATCACCATCAAAGATATTCACTGTGTTGGTAACGTCGTCTGCTGCACCACCTTGAGCGATCGCTATCACGTTGGTTTTTTCGCCTAATGGGAATCCATACCACAACGTTCCCAAGACAACATTATTAGTACTATCCCCAGCAAAAAACAAATTACCTTCTGGAGTTCCCAGATCAGGGGTGCTGATATTATTGCTTTCTAATCTGGTAAATAGAGTATCCTGACCAGTAAAGCTGGTGACGAATTCTACTCTTGCCCTGGCACCAAAGGTTGTGTTTGTGTTGTTAATATTGTCACCAGCTAACACATCACTAAAAACCCCCACCACTTCTCCTTGTAGTTTGGTTGTAGTGGAAAATTGATTTGCTTCTAACTCCGCAGTTCTGGCTTCTAAAGCATCTACACGCCCCCGCAAGGTTGCTAATTCTGCTGAAAATTCTTCTTGTAATCTTTGCAGAGTCGCTAAGTCTTGTTGTGTAATTATACTAGATGTTGCTGTAGCAATTAGTTCATTAACTCGATCTAAACAAGCATTTAAACCGGCGGCAAATTCATACCTAGTTAATGCGCGATTACCCCGATATGTGCCGTTGGGATAACCCGCTATACATCCGTACCGTTCTACCAAAGACTGAAGAGCTTGAAATGCCCAGTCTGTGGGTTGAACATCAGAAAATTGGGAAACTGATGTAACTTGTGATATTAAATCTTCTTGATAATAATTAGTAGTTATTTGATCTGTCTTTTTCTGTTCTTGTAATTCTTCTGCTTGTGCATACGTATTTGCACATAATACTAAGCCAACAACAACTGGACTAACGAAGCAACTCCATTTTTTTTTCATTTTTCTCACACCCATTACTATTTTCAGCGAAAAGAATAATTTATTAACACTTTAAACAGAGAATGGTAAACTAGTTCTCTCAGAAAAAGTGTCATCTATGCTACTAAACTTCTGAAAAATTTTAGACTGCATAGTTTTATTACCACAATTTATTGATAATGATAATTATTCTTACCTTAGAGTATAATGTGGCTTGTGGTTTTACATCAACATATACAGTAAAAAGCACAGATACTAAAATAAAAACTTTATAATTAATTACTGATTTTTATACATCTGTGTGTACTTATGTAACCAAGAAAAAGAGAATTTATGATTATGCAAAATCTAAAAATATTAAAAAAGGGAAAAAAACAAGTAAATAGCTGGAAAAAGCAGATAATACTCATCACTTCCCTATGTTTATTATCAATTGCCAGTGGATGTACTCAAACAGAAGAAAAAACTGAGCAAACAACTGCACAGTCATCAGTAAGTAACACGGAAAAAACTCAAATATGGACTACCTTTTTACCCGTATACTTATTTACTCAAGCTGTAGCTGGTGACGTAGCCAACGTAGAGATATTAGTACCACCTGGTGTAGATATACACGATTATCAAGCTACACCAGATAACGTCAGAGCGATCGCCTCAGCCAAAATTTTAGTAAAAAACGGCTTAGGGATGGAGGAATTTCTCGAAGATACAGTTAAAAATGCCGAAAATCCTCAATTAGTACAAATAGATGCCAGCAAAGGTATTAACGTTGTAGATGTAGATGAAAATATAGTTTCAGCAAAAGATAAAAAAGACCATGACCATGATCACGATCATGATCATGATCACGATCATGGTCATAAACATGAACACTCTCAAGGAAACCCCCATGTTTGGTTAGATCCTGTATTTGCGAAACAGCAAGTTATCAATATTCGAGATGGTTTAATTGCTGCTGATCCACAAAATCAACAAACTTATCAGGCCAATGCAGCAGCTTATATTCAAGAACTAGAAAATCTCAATAATGAATTTCAACAGACTTTAAGCACAACACCAAATTGCACATTTATCACCTTCCATGATGCCTTTGTTCATATGGCTAAACGCTATCAACTTCAGCAAGTAGCAGTAGTAGAACTTCCTGAAGATAAACTGTCACCAGCAGATGTAAAAAAAGCGATCAATACTGTGAAAAAGTACAACGTGAAAGCCTTATTTAGTGAACCAGGAGTAGATAACAAATTACTAGTTAGCCTATCTCAAGATTTGAACTTGAGTTTATATCCTCTGAATCCTTTAGAAAATGGAGAAACTAATCCTCAATATTATATTCAAGCAATGAAAAGCAACTTGAAAAATTTATCAGCAGGATGTAAGTAGGTAGGCACGAATAAACATAATTATGTACAAAAATCTAAAATAACTTTAACCCTTGCAATATCCTTTGCGATTGCTTCCTCACACTTTTTTCAAGTCATAATGATATTAGGACTTACGCAGAAGTCACGGAATATCCAACCACTCCAGGCACAGAGAACACAGAGGAATGAGGGTTTGATGGATTTTTTGCGTAAGTCCTGGATATAATTGTGAACTTTCTCACCGACTTACGTAATCGGTTATTACTAATAGTGCCTATTATAAAATTTGATGTGCAACTAATTAATAGTTATTGATTCTGCGACTAAAGGATAAGTTTTAGTGTGTGGACATGGTGAATTTTGAACTTTTTAAAAATTGAAGTTAAATGACTCAAGACTACCAAGGATTAATGGAATTACCAATATTAAAAGTCGAGGGTTTAACAGTTTACCAAGGAAACTTTCTGGCCTTGCGAGATATTTCATTTGAATTATTTCCAGGTACAGATACAGCTATAGTTGGGCCAAATGGTGCAGGTAAAAGTACCTTAGTAAAAGCAATATTAGATTTAATTCCCCGTAACTTTGGCAAAATTGCAATTTTTGGTCGTCCTGTATCCAGGCTAGGAAGTTTGCGTCACCAACTTGGATATATGCCACAAAACTTTATTTTTGACCGTAGTTTTCCTATTTCTGTGCAGGAGTTAGTGGGACTAGGAATAGGGGATAAAAACAACATCAAAAATAGCAATAACCATAAAAATAGACACCTCTTCCTATCTAACTTCTGGCAACATCAAAAAGCCAAATCATTGGCAATTAAAGTAGCTTTACAACGTACAGGTGTTTATAACTTGCGAAATCAAGCTATTGGGACTTTGAGTGGTGGTCAATTCAAGCGAGTCTTGTTAGCTTATTGTTTAGTAACCCCACGCAAATTATTAGTCTTAGATGAAGCTTTTGCTGGTGTAGATATTCAAGGCACCGCTGATTTTTACACTTTGCTGAATGAGTTAAAAAAAGAAGAAGGATGGACAGTATTACAAGTTTCCCATGATATTGATATGGTGAATCGCCATTGCGATCGCGTCCTTTGCCTTAATCAAACTTTAGTTTGTACAGGTAAACCAGAGATAGCACTTTCACCCCAAAATCTTCTGGCCACATATGGGCCGGGTTTTAGTCGCTATCAACATAAACATTAATAGACATCTCCGCTTAAACTTACAAACCTTATATATTTTCTTCCTCTGCGATCTCTGCGCCTCTGCGGTTAATTCCCTCATAAAATTAGCACATTTTGATACAGAATTAGTATAACTCCTGATGATGAATTTTCTGTGTCTTCTTTTCTTTCCTACTCATCCTTTTCATCTATATGTTCAGCCACTGCTTGGTAAAGATGGAAAATATGACTATCATGAAGACGGTAAAAAACATTACGACCCTGTTTGCGGTAACTGACTAAACGCATAGACCGTAAATTTCTGAGTTGATGGGAAACAGCAGACTCACTCATCTCTAGTAGATTAGCTAAATCACTCACACAAAGTTCTTGATTTGCTAATAAAGATAAGACTCTCAAGCGGTTAGGATCACCCAAAAAGCTGAAAAATTCAGCCATACGTTGAGCTTTTTCTGTACTTATTAATTCCTGGGTCTTGTTTTCAAAAATATTGTTATCTAAAGTCAGACTTGGGTTTGATTGAATCATGATTTTTAAAATTAATCTACTTCATAAAAAACAAGTTTTACAAATCGGTGTGTAAGTAGTCGTGCAAAATAAATTTCATAGTTAGGATAAGGAACAGGGAATGGGGAATACAGGGAGTTCTGTTTTCAATCAATATGTGTAATTAATTTTGCTTAGGTACTTATTAGATATTAATAATAGTAATGAAATCCAAACTACACCGGGAAGTGCTGTAATATCTTGAGAACAAAGAGATAAAAGCAATTTTATATTTCATTAAATCTGAAAGGTATGAACTCATTGATTAATATTCATCAGGACTTATTATTTATTACAAACTTCCTAGATTTCATCACCCTCTTGGAATTTCCGTTTATGCAGCGTGCCATAATTGGTGCTGTTTTAATGGGAATACTGGGCGGTTTACTGGGTAGTTTTGTCACGTTAAGACAATTATCATTCTTTAGTCATGCTGTTAGTCATGCCGCACTGGTAGGTATAACTTTAGGTGTACTGTTAAGTATCAACCCTACTTGGATGTTATTACCCTTTACCGTCACATTTGGTGTAGTTGTACTTTATCTGATTGACAATACAGATTTAGCCAGTGATAGCATCCTCAGTATTATTTTATCGGGTGCGTTAGCCATAGGTATTATCCTTGCCAGAATGATTACAGGGTATCGGGGCAACTTAATGGCTGTAATGTTTGGCGATATTCTCGCCATTGATGCCACTGATCTAATTCTAACCGTAGTGTTACTGGTAAGTAGCGGAGTTTTTTTATTATCAACTCTGCAACAGCAAATTCTGTTAACCCTTAATCCAGATGTGGCCAAAGTCCAAGGTCTATCTGTATCATTGTATCGTTATGGGTTCGTTATTTTACTATCTCTGGCTGTAGCAGTGGCGATCAAAGCAGTGGGAGTATTGTTAGTCAATGCTTTTTTAGTAATTCCCGCTTCTACAGCTAAGTTGATGAGTCACCACTTTAGCCGCTTTCTAATTTTGTCAGTAATTATAGGTTCTGGTAGTAGTTTGGTGGGAATAATTATCTCTGGGATATTTAAAGTCGCTTCTGGCCCGGGTATTGTTTTAGTACAATTTTTGCTTTTTATCATGATTTTCACCTGGTTAAAATTCCAGAAAACAATTCCCTAAAATTTTTTGGTCAAATGCTTGACATTAATATTTGTTTTTGCTATCGTTAGTAATCGTGGTGAACAAAAGAAAAGCCACAAGCCGGGATAGCTCAGTCGGTAGAGCAGAGGACTGAAAATCCTCGTGTCAGCAGTTCAAATCTGCTTCCTGGCATAGATTCTAAAAACTGAAAATTAAACCTTACCTAGATTTTGCCTAAATATATTGAAAATATGGATATGATTATTTGATTTATCTTCATCTGTCTCTGTCTACGTCATGAAGAGCTTTATCTACACCCAGCCTTCTGAAGCGATGAAATCGAAGCAGATATTAATAGTAAATTGCTTTGGTTAGTACCCGAACCCTGTTAGGAAGATAACCCCTTTGAATTTTTAAGAGAATTCCTCTAAAGATCCAAATCCTCTTGAATAAAGGGGATAACCACTTATTACTTTCCTGGGTTGATAGTAGCTGCTGTGTAGCTAGGGGTTGCTGTCCGCGTAGCGTGCCGTTAGGCATATAAATATGAAAACATTACTGGTATTGGATTTTAGGCGATTTTAAATTGAAATAAGTACAAGCTTTTAGGTGGTAGTCACTCGAAAACAGTGCATTTTAATTGGATTGAGAGGGAAAATTTATCCTATCTAACTCTTGAAACTGTCACCCTTCGGGTTCGCCACTTGCTTTATGCCGGGGAACCCGTCCACCGCAGTGGCTCACCTGTCACCTGATAAGAGTCACCTGTCTCCACGACAAGACTTTTTCAGCAACCCCTAGCTAGATCGTATATTATGATATCTTAGCAAATATGCTTAAAGCCTTGAATTTTTACTTTTGATTTGCAGTTGTGCATTTAAAATTTACGTGCTGATCAGTAAGCAAAATACTATTATTGGTTCATTTGTCTCTGATACTGTGGTTTACACGGAGTACCCCAACATACTTGGGCTGCTGGTATATTAGTAAATACACTGCTGCGCGCACCTATAACAGCATTAGCACCAATTTCTACTCCTGGTGCAATAAAGCAATCGGTTGCTACCCATGCACCATTACCAATGGTAATACTGGCAGTTTTTAAGCTAAAAGCTGGATCTTTGATGTCATGACTACCGGTGCAGAGGTAGCTTTTCTGGGACACTACACAGTGTTCGCCTATATTAATTTGCTCAAGGCTATAAAGTACTACATCATCACCTACCCAACTATAATCTCCGATAGTAACTTTCCAAGGATAGGTAAAGCGGGCTGTAGGTCGAATAACTACACTCTTCCCAATACTAGCTCCGAATAGTCGTAGTATAGCACAACGGATATTATTGAGAGGGTGGGGGGTTAGTGGGAAAGCAATTGCTTGCACTAACCACCATAACAAAACATATAAACCTGGACGACCACGATCAAAACCCGATTGATTGTATTTACTTAGGTCTACATAAGGTTTTTCTTCATTCATTAGTCATTGGTTATTAGTGATTCGTTATTTGTCATTAGCAACTGATAACTGATAATTAATTCATATTGCTGTTTTTTCCACTTCTTTTTCTGGTTTTAATTGTTGAGAAGTAGATTCAGAATTATTGGTTGCATTTAATTTTCCGCCTAAATTTCTGAGTTCGTACAACTTAACTCCTATTTGATACTCATACTGGCTTAATAATCGCCCGTATATATATCCAGCTTTGCCATCTAAAAAACCACATTGAATTATGTAGAATAAGACAAATCTGAGAAATGGTTTCAAAGGTAAACGCACCCATACTGTTTTCAGGAAACGTTTACGTTGTACCGCATCACCAAATAGATTTGCACCAATCGTGTTAGAGTCATCTTTACCGGTGAGCAAATTATAATAGACTCTTGCTTCCCAGTTAGAATAACGGTTATGTCTAGCTAACCAGTGATATAAATCCCTAAAGTCTTCATGGAGCATATCATACTTGAGATATCCCACTTTACCTTCTAAAATTACGTGTTCGTGAACTTCGTTATCTCCTGTATTGGGGATATCTTCTGTGTTGAGGTTTTCGTAACGTCCTTGTTTGTGTTTAAACAGCCGTAAATTCCAATCAGGATATTTACCACCATGACGAATCCATTTTCCTAAGAAGAAAACACGACGATTGATATAGTAACCCTCACATTCATCTTTTTCTATCAGTTCAGAGATTTCTTGCCAAGATTCTGGTGTGATTCTTTCATCACAGTCAACTATTAATACCCATTGATTACGAAAGGGGAGGTTTTCTAATGACCAGTTTTTCTTTTTTGGCCAACTGCCATTAAAGTAAAATTGTACTACTTTCGCGCCATAACTTTCGGCTATTTCAACACTGCGATCGCTACTCTGGGAATCCACTAAAAAAATTTCATCAGCTACTTGTAAACTGCTTAGACAAGCTGGTAGGTTAGCTTCTTCGTTTTTGGCAGGAATGAGTACGGAAACAGGAATCTTTGATGACATATTAATTATTGGTTTGGTTTATTTAATGTAATTTATTTCTTGTGAGCTTTAGTGATAAGACCGTAAATTACGGCATTTAAGTAACCAATCTGACCATAAGCATAAACCAGTTTATCAAATCTCTCAGCAGGATCGCTAATATGTTGAAATGATTTATATATTCCGCGTAGGAATTTTTCACTTCCTCTTTGTATTTGCTCAAAACCTGCTTTTCCTGCCAGTTGTTCTCTGTAGCATTCACTTACACCTTGCCACCAACCACGATTAAAGAACCAAGATGGTTTGAGTCTTTCTGGGGCGACATTGTGAGCTACTAAGGCTGTGGGAATGTAAGCAACTTGCCAACCCCGCTGAAGAGCAAATTCTGTCATTTGTAGTTCTTCATTGGATAGTAAGTTTTTACCTACTCTACCTAGTTGAGGATCAAAACCCCCTATTTGATCTAAAAAACTACGCCTAATGGAGTAGTTTAAGCCTCTGGGAGTTAAACCTGGTTGTTCTATGTATAAGGTTTTATCACCTAGATCATAAGCACCTAAGTTGGCAGCTAATCCTGGTGATAGCCATTTTGGTGGTTGAGTGTTTGGTGGCCAGATGAGTGTGACTTTACCGCCGGCGATCGCTAGTTTGGTATTTTCCTGGTATGCGTCATATATAACTTGTAACCATTGGCTACTTGCTTGTGCATCATCATCTAAATAAACCAAGATTTCCGCATTAGCTGTTTTCGCACCTGTATTACGAGCTACTGATAAACCAATTATAGGTTCAAAAATATACTTAACCTGTGGGTGATGTAATCTTTGCTTGACTACTTCACTGGTGCGATCGCTTGATCCATTATCCACTACGACAATTTCAAAGTTAACGTTCAACTCCTGCGCTAGTAAGCTATCAATGGCTGCGCCTAAGTAACTATCCCGGTTATGAGTACAAATAATGGCAGAAATTTGTATATCTGGCATAATATGGTTTTGATTAAATGTTACCAAAAAACTGGGTCTAAAGGCCCGTCCTAGAAAGACGGCTTTCTGTTATAATAGTTCAAATAGGCAGGGCATTGTCTGTTGGGCTAGATAGTGTAGGAGGGTGTAAACCGCAACTTTTGTTTGAATCTAGAATTCCCATTCTTTGAGGATGGGGAGTGTGTCAAAAGTTTTCAGGATAACAACTACCTAGGGTATACTGAGTAAACCTGAACACTTCACAGGTAAAAGGTTTGAGAGATTTTAGCTTTTAAAAAGTGCAGGCTTTTACAATCTGAGAACTTGGAAACCTTGCATTTAGGTTTGATTTAAAAGAAAAATCGTTCTCATCCGACTTTTAAAACCTTTCCCTGTTCCTTAAACTCAACAGATAACTCTTTTATTTATGGCTTAACGCCAAGTTCTGCTAACAGCAAACCCTATCTATTTACTTGTTAATCTATCTTAAAATCTGTCAAAAAGACCAACAGTATTTACACTGAGGTTAAGTTTATCAAAACTTTGCATTTATTTCATAATTACTTGATATTAACTCATGGGTGTTGAATATCACTATGTAAATTAACTAAGTGTTCAGCTAAATTACCTAGACGGTTTTCCAAATACTGTTTTCTATTAAGTAACTGACGTAACTTTTGATGCCTAGCAATAGACATACTCACGGAGGGGACATCATTAATAGGACATGGACGAGACCAAACTTTACCAGCAGCATCTATGCCACAAAGGCGATAACCTGTTCGTGATGATGAATGAGATACTTTTTCGGCGTTGCATATTTCCTGTACATAATTCATTAACTGTTCTACTTCTGCATGGCGTAAGGTAGCTGTACCAGGAACATCTTGTTCTGGAGCAGTGCTAGACTCTAACCAACCATTAATTACTGGTCCTTCTAAATAAATATCCTGAATCTGTTGCACAATAGCTTGTAATTCTGTTTGCCAACTGGCTACTGTTGTTTGAATTTCTTGTAGTAGAGTCATAGCAAATGCAGGATTTGCACCATGTCTATGATTGCTAAAGGTGGGAGTTTTAAACTTAGGTAGGTTAGGGGTGGTTGTGGAATCTACCTGAGCGGAAAAAGATTGTACTGAATTATTTTTAGAATTGTGATTATGCTGTGATTGGTCAGAGTTTTGTGTAGAAGGATCTGTTGTGTTAATATCCCGATTTTGCGCTGATTGGCTAGTTTCTTGACGTTTATTCGCATCAACACTAATTCTAAAAGAAAAGGGGCGTTTTGTGCCTTCATGTGTTTCTGACGAAGACTGGCTCTTATTTATACATAAATCATGTAAAGTTGCCTCAATGCGTTTTAAACCGGGTTTCATAAACAAATCCAAAAAACGTGTTGAACTACTATTGAATAATTCCTATGAATACGTAAGGATTCAGCAGAAAGTGATTAAGAAATTTTGCGGACAGAATTTAGGAGTTAGGAGTTGACTTTTGATAACTAAGAGCTAAATGTGGAAATTTTCCTAGATTGTATATGGGGAAATATTAGTGGATCGGAAATATAACTGCAACTAAAAATTTGTTAACAAAAATTATGAACATTAGATTATGAGTAGAGTTATGTTAATAACAGGCCCAGCACGCTCAGGAAAAAGTGAATGGGCTGAGAACCTAGCGATGCAGTCTGGCAAGTCGGTTGTTTATGTAGCAACAGCTACAGAAGATCCTGAAGATCAAGAATGGCAAGAACGAATTGAAAAACATAAGCAACGCAGGCCACAAGAGTGGGAAACTATTTCTGCACCCTTAGAATTAGCAGCCATTCTCAGTCAAACTCAACCTCATACTTTGATTTTGATTGACTCTTTAGGGACTTGGATCGCCAATTTTCTAGAAAGTGATGATTTAGAATGGGAGGAAACCCTAGAAAATTTTTTGAAAACAGTACCTTTAGCTCAAGCAGATTTAATTTTTGTAGCCGAAGAAACTGGTTGGGGTTTAGTTCCAGCCTATCCTATAGGCAGAAAATTCCGCGATCGCTTGGGTAATTTAGTCCGTCGTTTAAGTACAATTTGTGATACTGTTTACTTAGTAACTGGTGGTTATGCCCTTAATCTTAATGTTCTAGGTGTCCCTTTACCAAGGTAAAAATCTTAATTTTAAATTAAAGATTTATCTAGTAGAATTTCTGAACATCAGACTACAATAAGTATATGGCAAACAAACAAGAAGTTAAAAAATATTTAGCTCATTGGTTTCAGTTAGGCAAAAAAGTTATATTTGGTCACAGTGGTCAAAGCTTTTTACCTAAGAAAATTCTTGATGGAGATAACTACAGTCAAGAATTTGAGGAATGTTGGCAAAGAATTCTTTCCTTGAAAATCAGTGAATGTTATCTAGAAGGAACTCATGAAACCATAGCAGAATTACTTACCCCACAGTGGGAAGTGCTAGCTTGTGGTCGCTGTGCTATGCCAATACCAGTGAAAACAATAGGAATGCCTTCCATTTTATGTCCTTGTTATCATCTAGATACTTGGCCGAACAATGAACTTCCTACCCCTAGATGTCCAGTTAACAATCAAGAACAGTTAAGTTTAATTCGGGATCGCTTAGTAAATCACTTTTCCTAAATACATTTTCACTAATGCTAAGTCATTAGATGATTGTTGAGACCAGTATTTTATATAGCTTTAAAAATTCTTTTAAAATAAATTAGGACTTACGCAAAATATCTCTTGTAACCCTCTTATCTTCGTGTCCTTTGCGTCCTTTTTGGTTCATTCTTCCGTAACTTCTGCGTAAGTTCTGTAAATATCTAAAATATAAGCAAAGTTCATTAAATAAGTACCTGAGCAAAATTAATTTAAAATTGTTGGAGCAAATAAAAATCTTTGTAATTCTTATCTGTCACTTGTGAAGATTTTCCTAGTGAATGCAAACAGAAAGAGTGTAATTGAGAACTTTCACCTTCATAAATAATACCAATACACCCGGAAATGATATTAAATTATAGTCCCATTGTTAGACAGAAATAAATCGAAAAAAACCTACCTATCCTGTAGACAAACTTACTATATTCATTTACATGGATACCAGATAAGTTATCATAGATAGATGATTTAAAGTTGGCATTTTCTCACTTACACTCAAGACAATGCCACCTGGAAAAATTAATCTTTGTATTCAGTAAAATTAAGGCTAAAAAATACTGTGCAGATTACATTTTTAGGGACAAGTTCCGGTGTACCTACAAGATCACGTAATGTATCTAGTGTAGCTCTGAGATTGCCACAAAAGGCGGATCTTTGGTTATTTGACTGCGGGGAAGGTACACAACATCAACTATTACGGAGTGAACTCAAAATGAGTCAACTCTCCCGCATTTTTATCACCCATCTGCACGGGGATCATATTTTTGGTTTAATGGGATTGTTGGCTAGTTGCGGGTTAGCTGGTAACGTAGAACGAGTTGATATTTATGGCCCATCAGGTTTAAATGAATATCTACAAGCTGCATCCCGTTATTCTCACACCCATTTTTCTTACCCCATTAAAGTACACACTGTCAGTCCTGGGGTAATTTATGAAGATGATGAATTTGTGGTTAGTTGTGGTTTGCTACATCACCGCATCACCGCTTTTGGTTATCGTGTAGAAGAAAAAGACAGGAGTGGACGCTTTGATGTGGAAAAGGCCAAAGCTTTAAACATTCCTTCTGGGCCAATTTATGGCAAACTGAAACGCGGTGAAACCGTGACTTTAGAAGATGGGAGAATAATTAATGGTAGTGAACTTTGTGGGCCGACAGAAATAGGCCGTAAATTTGTTTATTGCACAGATACTGTTTACTGTGATGGTGCTGTCAAATTATCGGAGGATGCAGATGTATTAATTCATGAAGCGACATTTGCCCATCAAGATGCAGAAATGGCTTTTCAAAGATTACATTCTACCAGTACAATGGCAGCGCAAACAGCTTATGTTGCAGGTGTAAAACAACTAATTATGACTCATTTTAGTCCTCGTTATACTCCTGGGAATGCTGTTGATTTGAAAGATTTATTGAAAGAAGCTCGTGCTATTTTTCCTAAGACTATTATGGCGCATGATTTTATGGTTTATGACATTGAAAGAAGAAGGAAAAATAAACAAAAATCCTAGAATTTTGGCAATTACTACATAAATTTCCATAGTGATCCGATTTGATTTATAAATTTTTCATGGAGTGAGGGAACAGGGAACAGGGAACAGGGAAGAAGAATTTACATATATAGGACTTACAGAAGAAAATATCTCTTGTAACCCTCTTATCTTCGTTTTCTATCCCTTCGGGAAGCTCCGCTAACGCGTCCTTCGTGGTTTATTCTTCCGTAACTTCTGCGTAAGACCTGATTTTAACGAAATATTGGGGTTTGAGATTGCTTCTTTACGTCGCAATGACAGTATTTGGAATAGGTTTTGCATAAGTTCATATCAATTAATTTAGCATTCAATAAATCTATATTTATCCTTAATTAAATATTTAAAAATCCTGTTAGAAAATTTATTATCATAGTGCTGAATAGATATATTTATAGATGAATTGATTATCTAATAACTACCACAAGCTAGTTGCTAGTAAGTAGTGATATTTACCTGGAAAATTAATTAAATATTAGTAATTGTAATTTTCTTTAATTGAAGAGATGAATTGAAGTATCCGTGATATGCAAGTGATTTTATTTATCTCTAAATTACTATTTCTAATTATTTTCCAGAGATATTTTAAAAGTAGGGGAATGTGATAGTGGCTACAACTAGAATGAATCAAAGAAAACTGGTTACTACCTCTCAAAAAAGTGCGTTGAATATGCAAAGAATCACTACAATTTTGTTTTATCGCCGCTTTTTTATTTTAGGGGTTTCTTGTGCTGTCATGTCAGCGACAAGTCTTTTAGCTGTGGTTGCTAAACCTATGTATCAAAGTTCGATGCAGATCATGGTTAAGGATAATTCAAATCAGGAATTATTGTTGAATCAAAATTCACAGAATGAAACATTAAAATCAGAGGAGTTTATCTCTAGACAAAAAAACACCAGTCAGAGTCAATTAATGGTAAGCTCGAAACTGGTAGAAAGAGCGGTAAAATTACTACAGTCTGACTATCCGCAAATTACCATAGAGGATATTAAAGGTGATGTGGATACTGGGAGACAATCATTTTTAAATATCCGCTTATTACAAGAAACTTATGAACCTAATATTGGTTATAATCAAGTATTTATAGTTTCTTTTAAAGATCGAGATCCAATCAAGACGAAAAGAGTTTTACAGGCATTGCAAAAAGTTTATCACGATTATAATCTTGAACGCAAAAAACAACAAGTGCAACAAGGGTTAAACTTTGTCAATCATAGATTACCAAATTTGCAACTTCAGATTGTAGCAGCAGAAAAAAAACTCGCAATTTTTCGCAAAAAATATAACTTTATTGATCCAGAATTACAAAGTAAAGTATTACTGGAATCTTTATCTGACATCCAAAAACAACGCAGGAATATTCGTCTAAAGTTGGAAGATATCGAAAATCGCTATAAAAGTGTAGAAGAAAAATTAGTAGCTACTCAACGAGATGAACAGTTAGTTAATAGCTTGAATAATTCCAGTCGTTATCAAGCTTTGGTAAATGAAATTAGACGTACGGAAATGAGTTTAGTTCAGGAGCGTTTACGATACACTGATATTTCTCCGGTAATTATGAATCTGGAGGAAAAACGTAAAATTCAAATGGCATTATTAGAAGCAGAATTAGAAAAACCTGCTACTAATCAGAATCAACTGGAAAATACTTCAGAGGTAGTTATTAGTTTATCCAAGGATTTGCAAACTTTAGCAAAACAGAAGGATGTGTTAATAAAAAATGATCAGTCTTTAGCTAAATCCGAACAACAAATTAGTAGACAATTAAAAAATTATCCCCATTTAATTACAGAATATAATCGCTTACTCTCTGAAGTTAAATTACAACAAAAATCTTTGGATAAAATAGTAAATTTACGAAATGAATTAGGTGTGAAAATTGCCCAAGGAGGTTTTGATTTACAAATTTTGGAAGATCCGGATTTAGGAATTTATATTGGTCATAAAAGATGGTTTTTGATTATTAGTGGTGTGGTATTAGGACCAATATTAGGTATACTATTAGCTTTAACCTGGGAAATATTTAGTCAGGTGATTGTCTCACCTACGGAACTACAAAATTTTACTAATATCCGTGTACTTGGATCTGTACCTAAATTGCAAACATCTAGCTGGAAAGATAGATTGCCAAAGATGTGGAAGATGCAGAAAAATCACACCTCATCAACAATTATTGAAACTAAAAATTCATTATCCAGTCATAAAACTCTGGATATGATTTACCATAATTTACAAACTTTTCAGAATACCTTACCGTTTAAATCCTTAACTTTAACTTCGTCATTACCAGGAGAAGGAAAAACGACAGTAGCTTTAGGTTTAGCTGCTAGTGCGGCCAATATACGCCAGCGGGTGTTGGTAATTGATGCAAATTTGCGATCGCCCAATTTACACACAATTCTGGGACTTAAAAATGATTGGGGTTTATCTCTTTTGTTGTTGGATGATATCAAAACTGAATTTCAAGATTATATCCAACCAATTCATCCTTTAATTGATGTTTTAACTGCTGGAGAAACACCAGATGATATAGTTAATCTGTTAAGTTCTGGTAGACTCAAAGAATTAGTGACCGCCTTTGAAGAAATCTATGACTTAGTAATTATAGATACCTCCTCTGTGTTAGATAGCGTAGATGCCAGAATTATGGCTTCCATTGCTGATGGTATCGTGATTGTAGGCAAAATTGGTCAGTTATCACCCCAGGAACTAATCGAAACCACAGAAATTTTAAGTCAACTCAATTTAATTGGTATTATCGCTAACGAAGTTTATGATTCCAGTTTTTCCAGTCACTCCGCAACTAACAAAAAAGAAACACAAGAATAAAAACTGATAAAATTGGCAACTTCCCAAAATAGATAACTGTCTGATTAAAATTGTAGAGGCTTATGATTTTAGACAATCAGCATGGAAATCCAATTTTATTTAAGTAATTTATTATCCCGGTTTCAAGGAAAACATTGGTGGTTAGGAATTCTTCTATGGTTTGTCTTAATTGCTCCTGCTCAAGCGTCAGTGATCCTGCGTGTAGCAATCGAAAGGGGAGTAAATCAAGTCAAAGTTGGAGCTTCTACCACAGCAATAGTTAAAGATAGCTCTGGACGCACCTTGGGAAAACTACCTGCGATGAACGCTTACGCAGCAAGATCAATTCCTGGGGGAATAGCCTTAGATAGATGGCAATCTGGTTTATTTTGGGTAGAACCCACAGATAAAGGCTTTGTGTACATAGGCGATCGCTGGTTTCGTGGTAGAACCCTGATTGTCCCCACAGAGAAAGGCTTAACCGCAGTTAATTGGGTAGATTTAGAAGAGTATCTTTACAGTGTTCTCGGTGGGGAAATGAACTCCAGCTGGCCAGCAGAAGCATTAAAAGCTCAAGCGATCGCAGCCCGCACCTATGCCCTCTATAAACGAGAAGAACAACGTAATAACCCAGTTTATGATTTAGGAGATACCCCTGATCGTTGGCAAATTTACAAAGGTGTCAGCAGCGAATCTCGCAGCATCTACGATGCAGTAGATAGCACCGCCGGTCAAGTTCTCACCTACAACAACCGTATTATTCTTTCAGTATTTCATGCTTGTTCTGGTGGACACACAGAAAATGTGGAAGATGTTTGGGGAAACCCACTACCCTATTTACGTGCAGTTAAAGACTTTGATCAAAACATCAAACAATGTAATTGGTTGAGAACATTTACCCCAGCAGAAATTGGTGGACAGGTTTCTGGGGTTGGTAATGTCAAAGACATGATTATTGAATCTCTCTCTCCCTTCCGTAGTGTTAAATCTTTGAGAATAGTTGGTGATCAAGGATCAAAAGTTATCAAAGGTGAAGCAGTACGTACAGCACTGAAGTTGAAAAGTACCCGCTTCACCCTCAAGAAAGATACAAATGGTAACTTTGTCCTCACAGGATTAGGTTTTGGACATGGTATTGGTATGAGTCAGTGGGGCGCTTATAACCTAGCTAAACAGGGAGCAAACCACCTACAAATTTTAGGTCACTATTATCAAGGTGTAGCCTTAACACCAATAGAATCAAAGTGAGGAATCAGTTATCAGTTATCAGTTATCAGTTATCAGTTAACAGTTATCAGTTATCAGTTATCATATCAAATCCGTTAGCATCGAAATGATATGTTTTCCTCGCGTAGGGGCAAACCCCCCCTGGTTGCCCCATCCATGATATATATTTCCCACAGATATTGATATTAAACAAGGGGATATTCAAGGAATAATACCGATGCACCCGGAAACGATATCAGTTATCAGTTAATGACTATCTTCATCTAACAAATTTCTTTTTTCCACCTGTTCAAACTCCTGTTCTAACAAATCTTGATCACTAGAATAAATGAGATCATCTTTACCAATTACTGTTTCCGCGGCAAACTGACTAGCAAACGCAATTTTCTGCTCTAAAACATCATCAGCACTTGCTAAAAATCTGGCTCTTGTTAAACGTTCTTGGTTACGGTTAGCAATTTTTTCATTACGCCCTTGAATCCAAAAATATCGTCCTAAAGGAATCGCTAAAAAACTAATTCCATAGGTTAACAATAAACCATAAATTCCCTGTACAAAAGCAACTAATCCCCCAATTTCTGCTGCAATTGTCCCATCTCTTAATAAACTCCCTAACATCAAAGCTGCAACAATATTAACTACTCCTAAACTAGCACTGAGCATAATTTGCCCAGAATTTGCTGCACTAAATCGCCAGGGTTTTTCATCTAAATATGGTTCTATGCTTTGGACTTGATTATTGGCTTTTACCTGTAATTCTGGGAAGTAATAGACAATTTGTCCCTGTGGACTAACTTGGGGTTTACCATTAAATTTAACCAAAATAGGTAACATATAATCTTCATATTCCTGTTGATATGTTTCACCCAAATTATCTAAATAAGGTGTAATTTGTTCTGCTACTACCGCACCTTGGTTATTTCTGATTACAGTACCAATATTTTGCCAGCGACGTTTTTCTAATTTAGGATTAGGATTGCCATCACCAAACAAAAATGAAAATACAGCTTCTAAAAAATTAAACTCGCTCTTTTTCCTTCTTTCTATCCGTTTTTCTCCGTGTTCATAATTGGGGCTAAAATACCAGAATAAATCTGGAAAATAGAAGAAATTTAGACTAAAACCCCCAGAAATACCACCTCCATTATCATCATCTCTATTAGAATTAACTGCCGTAATGATGATAATAATAGTGAGTGTAATTAAAGCGATGGAAGCAATTAATAAAATACCAAAAGAAATTCTAATTAAATAAAATAGAACACTCCAAATTTTTTGCCACCATGCTTGTAACTTTAACTGGAAATATTTATTCCGTAAAATATTCCTAAAATTTTGAGGAAATTCGTAGACAATATCTCCAGATTCTGCTACTTGTAAATGTCCATTAGCATCAGCAGCTAAAGCTAATAAACCTTGGTTAGTTTCTGCTAAATTTAAACCAGCTTGACTAGCTACATCACCCACAGTCACACGGTAACCTAGTTGTTCAACAGAACGCATAATAGATGGATTAGGAGTCATATCTCTCCCCTCCTATTTTTGATAGAGTTTTATTAATCGAACTTACGCAAAATCTACTGCAAATACTGTGATTGCAACGAAAGGAAGCAATCTCAAACCCCGCGGTTTCATTAAAATGCGTCAGTCCTAAATCTAGTATAAATAATTTATCAATTGAGAATGGTTGAGGTTCATAAATTAAAATTTATATATTCAAAAGCAAAAGTGTTATCTCTTGACAAATTAAGGGAATCACACCAGGAATAAAGGAATAATTAATGGTAATGTTACAATTGACAACCACTTTGGTAAATTAGCAAATTTGACCCTACTATGGTTAAATATACACTCGCTCAAAGTCCGGATATTATTCTCACTGTTCCAGGTAAAGATTCTGCAAAAGCTCGTGATAAAGCAATGGATCAGTTAATGGAATTAATGGAAACTGATCAATTATCAACAGAATTAACAGAAGGTTTTAGTCCTCAACAATTAATAGAAGTTAAAGAATCCACTCTCGAACATTCTAGTGATGAAGATGATGTTATTCAAGCTGTACAAGTTTTGAGTAATTTAGCTACACTAAAATTAAAAGTCCAAGAGTCACGAAACGAAGCGTTAGAAATTCGTAAAGCTGTGGATATTTTATTTACGGATCAAACTGTTACTGAAGAGGAAATTACCCGCTTGAAGGAAGGTTTTAAGGTTCTGAAAAATTTTGCTCAAGCTAATTTACGCTATCAAGAAGCGAAAGCTAAAGCAGAACAGGCTAGGATAATTTTAGATCAGGCTTTGAAATCACCAGATCATTAGTCAGAATATACAAAAAAAGGACAGATACTCTATCCTTCTGATTTACTTATAATGCTGGGGCGCTAGGATTCGAACCTAGGAATGGCGGGACCAAAACCCGCTGCCTTACCGCTTGGCTACGCCCCATTGATTTCGCAATAGAATAAGTATAGCAGGTACTATATGGGGTCTGTCAAGTATTCTGACAAAATAAATTTTATATTTGGGATAGGGAAGAGGGAACAGAGATTTTTGTGTGTTTTGCTCAGGTACTTATATCCCATCTTTAATACTCATATTTCTTCAATATTTCCACTTTTACTGCTCAAATCACCCCAAATCTCTAATTTTTCCCTTAAATCAGGTACTTGAGGAATTTCAACCAAAAAGAAAGGGAAGGTTGATGTTCCTTCCCTCGGTTTGTTGTTGTGATTGTTGTGATTGTTGTCTGGCTTTTGCTGTTCTTTGAGTTTTTTTCTCAGTACCTGTCTTTGTTTTTTCAGTTGTCTTTGTCTGGCTGAACCGCCTCTACCTTTGTCGTTTCTCCCTTGTTTACGGGGGGATTCCCATCTTTTTAAACGCATGATTTTGGGATGTTGTGTATTTGTGTTTCTAGCGTACTACAAAAATTGAGATTTTGGCAAGTGGCAATGTAGATCCTTTCCATCTCTGTTTGTCACAAATTAATTGTCAATTAATTTACTGACATTTTCCATATCTAAGAGATTTCGCTGACTTACTCTTGTACCTCCTGCTATTGTACTTGCAGGACAACCTCGACTGGGTGCGTTAGGAAATTGAACACCTATTTTTTGAGGTTGAAGGTTTGATATAAATAAAGCCAGAGCAAAATAAGATACAATACAAAGCAATTGCGGAGGAATTTGTCGTTTGATTTTGTCTGATTTATATTGAGAGTCTATGGTATTCATGATTATTTGAAAAGAACATCATTAGCAAAGTTTTCTCAACGAATTTTGTGAAATTCTCTGAGTTGCTTAATGTCTTATCGGTGAGTGATTTGTGGAATTATGCGGAACTTAACAAAAGTTAACATATGATTATGACCAGAAAATCTGCTGCAAAATCTAAGCACATCCTTCTATATAGTTCACTTCTGGTAGTTTACCTACTCTGTACCTAGTTACACGCTTACCATCTGTTTCAAAAATCAATCGGTAATTTTTGTCTGCTTGATCTTGAGGAACAAAGATTAAATAATGTCCATCGGGATAAGCATAGGGATGAGGTTCAACTTTAATTTGTTGGCCGTAGAGTGATTTAATTCTTGCTTCTGAATCACCAATCTTTGCTCCAGAAATTGTTGTAATTTTGGGGTTATCTATATCAACTCTCGCAATGACATCACTAGTGAGATATTTTTGACGACTTTTAGTTTCATCTTTTGTCACCATAAAGGAAACATCTTTAAGTTTTCCGTCTAGTCGTAGATAGTAACAACCCTCAGATCCTCCATAGGAAACATACAAACGATTTTCCACTGTAAGCGCAGCTTCAGGAACATTCATTCCAACTTTGATAGAACCAATACCATTAATAGCTACTTTTGATTGGGAAGTTAATTGTGTTTGTGCTTTGACTATTCCCAAACTGAAGATAACAACAATCATGCAGGTAATGACAACAGTTGTTAATGTTTTGATGTTTCTTTTCATAGTATTTTAGGATTTACGTACAAGTTATGGAATAATTGAACCAATCCAGGCACAGAGAACACAGAGGAATCAGGTTTACAAGAGATATTTTGCATAAATTCTGGTATTATCACTGTTCGGAAATTTATCAACTTTCATATCCGGTTAATTTTGGCAAACTTAAGTTTTTATTTAACAATCTAAACAAGTCCGATTGAATTCATTTGTGAGTTTATTTGTAAATTTGTTTGATATTTTAAGCTACAAAACAAACACTGAAGCTGTAATCAACTGACTTAGATAAAATGTGATTAACACTTCTGATACTATATCTGTTCATATAGCTGAGTTATTTAAGGTACATCACACTATTATAGTATTATTTATGCTCTGTAAATACAAAGTTTTTTAGTTTCAGGAAACTTCCAACAGTAATTTCAGTTGTCAGTTATCAGTTATCAGTTATAAGTTATTAATACTTTAACTGAAGCAAGAGGCTGGAAATAAGGAATCTTCGCTTTTTCTATCCCCTGGAAAGGACGGAATTTATAAATAATAAATTTATCATTCTCCACAACAAAACTCAAAAATATCCAGAATAGAAAACTAAAGTCTAGTATATAGATGAATTAACAGGGTGTCTGAAAAACTACCAAATTTAACCCCTCGCTGAACAATACCACCTAAAATTTGAGCGATGAATAGTTTATTTGGTACTTGGATTAGTAGCTTGAGAAAACGTTCTTTATTGCTGGTACTATCAATGTTGCTACCAACTTTTGGTATTAGTAATACTGGAATAGCTGCTGATAAAATTTATGCTTCTTACTCTATTTTAGAACTTCCTATTTCTGTAATTAGTTTAGAAAATTTCACGAAAACAGGAAAACTAAATCAAGACTTGTTAATCTATCAGGATTATATTTCACCTCAGCGACTGCAAAAATTCAGAGAAATTTTGTTGAGGAGTATAAAAGTAAATCCCATTGTTGCTAGTCAGTTTTTGGATACGCAGCAAGGTAGATTTCTGCTCTATCGTTTCGCTACATTGATTAATCATCAATCCCATGAACAGGAATTAGTGATCAATTCTTTACGTGATGCACTAATTGCTGCTGCTCATACAAAAGAAGGAATAACATTATTAAATGTTGTCCGTCACTATCCCCAAAATAATATTCACTTTAACTTAAAAAATATTTTAGAAATAGCTGAGGAATTAAACAATTTAAGTAGTGAAACTAATGAAGCACTAGCTTTAGTTCAAAAGTTATCACAACAAGAAGCAGCTAGTTATAAAACTGCTGTGATCCCATCATTAAGTAAGGATAAAAAAACAGAAAAAATAGGATCAAATAAATATACTTTTGAGTTTTTTGATCAAACAAGAAATCGTTCTCTCCCCACTGATATTTATTTACCCAACGTACAACATCCTACACCAGTAATTATAATTTCCCACGGTTTAGGTTTAAATAGTAGTAATTTTGATTATTTAGCTCAAACATTTTCATCTCAAGGTTTAACAGTGGTTATTCCTAATCATCCACAATTACTAATTAATGACCAAAATGATAGCAAATTAGAACAAGCTCAAGAATTTATTAATCGTCCCTTAGATATTAAATATATTCTGAATCAATTAGAGCAATATAATCAGTCTCATTCAATTTTTCAAGATAAATTAAATCTCCAAAAAGTGGGAGTAGTAGGACAGTCATTGGGTGGTTATACTGCATTAGCATTAGCTGGAGCAAAAATTAATTTTCAAAAATTAAAAACTGACTGTAGTTCTACCAGAATCAAAAATACCTGGAATATGTCTTTATTATTGCAATGTAATGTTTTAGAATTATTACCTCCCAAGGGTAACAATCATTCTTACTTATCAGTTAATTTAGAAGATAAAAGAGTAAAAGCTGCTATTGCTATTAATCCCATCACCAGTTCAATTTTTGGGGAATCAGGATTAAACCAAATTAAAACTCCTGTCATGTTTATTAGTAGTAGTAAAGATATAGTTGCACCAGCATTATATGAACAAATAAGACCATTTTCCTGGTTAAATAATCCCCACAAATATCTTGTCATGCTGGTGGGTGGTACTCATTTTTCTGCTATTGGTGACAGTAAACCAGGAAGTCAGCAAATATCATTACCCCCAGAAATGGTTGGTAATGCTACCCAAGCGCGTATTTATATTAATAATTTTAGTGTGCCATTTTTTCAAACTTATCTTTTGGAAAGATCAGAATATTTTTCCTATTTGAATGCTAGTTATGCTGAGACTATAGCTGATCCATCCTTGGGTTTAAGTTTTCTGGAATCTTGGAAAAGTCCACCTTTAGAACCAAGGTTAGAAGATAATTTAAAAAAAAACTTCATATTTCGACTATTGAATTATTGATCTGGATATTAACGATCAGTATATCCCTAATTAATGTACTGATTGTGATTATATTTTAAATATTAGTATTCAGTAATGGCAAGATTAGCTATTGTTATCCACAGCATTAGGTGAAATTTATAATTTTCAAAAATTGATTTCAGAGTTTAAAATCTTAAAATTGCTATTTCTGAATTTATTAGCACTTACACAAAATATCTCTCAAAATCTCATTCCTCTGTGTTCTCTGTGTCTGGAGTGGTTCTATTATTCTATAGCTTATGCGTACGTAAATCCTATAAAATTCGGGATTGAGATTGCTTCCTTTCGTCGTAATGACAGTCTTTGAAATGAATTTTGCGTAGGTTTTGTTTTAAATGTTGAATTAATCAAATGCCAAATATTACTGTTTTGTTGATATTTTTTTACCTTGATAAATAACTCAATATGATACTATTAACTACAAAGTTAAACATAAAAGTTATTCTGTGCAAGGCTTTCTCAATTTACACAAACCCTATGATTGGACTTCCCATGACTGCGTAGCAAGAGTAAGAAGATTGTTGCGTTTAAAACGAGTAGGACACGCAGGGACATTAGATCCCGCTGCTACCGGTGTCTTACCCATTGCAATTGGTAAAGCGACTAGACTATTACAATATTTGCCTAGTGACAAAGCCTACAAAGCTACTGTGCGTTTTGGTGTACGTACAAATACAGATGATTTGCAGGGAGAGGTAATTACCGCTCAACCTTGTCCTGGTTTGAAATTAGCAGACGTAGAAGCTGAAATATCCCAATTTATCGGTAAAATTGAGCAGATACCACCCAGTTACAGTGCAATTCAAGTGGATGGTAAACGCCTGTATGATTTAGCGCGTCAAGGAGAAATAGTAGAAGCTCCCGTACGTACAGTAGAAGTATTTAATATAAAAATTTTAGACTGGCGAGATAGTGATTTTCCGGAATTAGATTTAGCGATCACCTGTGGAGCAGGAACATATATCCGTGCGATCGCCCGTGATTTAGGAGTAATATTAAAAACAAATGCAACCCTAGCCGCCCTTACCCGTACACAAAGCAGCGGTTTTCACTTAGAAAATAGCCTAACCTTGAGCGACTTAGAAGAACAGATACAAAATAGTGCATTTGCACCAATTGCCCCAGATGCAGCTTTAGAAAAATTACCATCTGTAAATTTACCAGGAACATTTGCCAAAAAATGGTGTCAAGGACAGCAAGTATTAATAAATCAAGATATATTGGGATTAGTGCGCGTCTATGAAAATGAAACTCGTTTCTTAGGAATTGGACAGGGAAAAGATAGTACATTAATCCCTAAAATGGTTTTTGAACCAATTTCCTAACACAACTACTATATGTATGGAAGAAATTCGGAATTAGGGTTTTTAAATGTGAATTATACATAATAAATATCAAGGGATATCTGACTGATGATAACTCAGAAAAATTTTATTAATAACTCTCTCTTAAAAATTATTGCTGGGCTTTTCCCCACACTCATAATTGCATCTACATTATCTTTACCTTCCCTAGCACAGACAACCACTAACAACTCCGTCAAAACTGAATCTAATCTTAATATCAAAACCAGAAAAAATACACAAACACAAAGGGTTATTAAATTTCCGGTATCACCAAATCGTGGTCAACCAAAAAGATCAGTAGCAGGAGGAAGAAGAGGAATTACTTGTTTAGTTACTAATAATGAAAAATCATCTTTAATCGCAATTATGCCCACATGGGAAAATGAGGGTAAAACAGTCCAAGATACATCCAGTTTATATGTTTTTGTTCCTGAAAATAATACAAAAATTGCTGAATTTGTATTAATAGATGAAGATGGAAACGAAGCTTATCTAAAGAATTTTGTCCCACCTAACAAACCAGGAATAGTACAAATTGATATTCCCGCAAGTGCTAATCTAAAAGTTGGAAAAAACTACCAATGGTACTTTACTTTAATTTGTGATCCTAATGATAGAAGTGTAGATGAGTATGTATCTGGTTCGTTGGAACGTACCACCATAAACTCCATATTTAACAGCTATATTCACAGAGCAACTCTTTTCAGACAAGCAGAAATATATGCCCAACAAGAAATCTGGTATGACACAATTACTAATGTTGCCAAAATCAGAAGTAACAGTCCCGAAACATGGGTATCTTTATTAGAATCAGTTGGTTTAAAAGAATTAGCTAACCAGCCTTTTGTAGAAATAAATCAAATACAACAATAGAGAATTTCCGATAATTTCATACTATTCCCAAGTAGAAACATCCTTTAAAATACTAGGAATTTCTCCTTGGGATAAAGGAAATTCTAAAGTTGTTTCCCGATATCCTAAATATCCTGACTCAATAAAAGACATCAACATTCTTGTTAAAGCTAACCAGACTTCAGATTCATATTCCCAATCACTACCGCGTTTAGCACGGCCAGCAATAGAACGTAAAGCCCAAAAATAAGAATTTCTGACTACAGAACCGCCTTTTTTAAATTCTGGAATATCCTCTTTATGAATAAATAAAACTTGATTTTCAATTCTTGCTCTCATATTTATTTTAGATTTTAAACAATAAATAAATACCCGACTTCAGCAAAATCGGGTATCCTATCTAAGATATAAATTATAATGTAAAATTCACTTAATTCTACCAGCCAGCTTCCGCTTGTTCTAGTACATAAGCAGCTACATTTTCAATTTGTTCTGGCTTTAAACGACCTCTGAAAGCTGGCATAGCATTCTTACCATTTGTAACTTGAGTAATAATAGCTTCTGCGGAGTACATACCATACTTTTCCAAATCTTCTTTACTCAAGGTTTTTGCAGGATTGACTGCATTCTTACCACCTGCATGACAAGCATTACAATTAGCTGTAAATATTCCTTTTCCTGCCGCTGCATCTGCTGCTAAAGCTGGACTACTAAAAGCAAATGTGAAGATTGTAGCTGCTAACAAAAGTATAGAAATAACTTTTTTCATGTTGTGTTCTCTCTCGAATCGTTGACTAAGTTGAATGTCCTCAGAGATTATCAGTTGATAATGTTGCATTAGTCAAACGACAGACTGTCAAATATTTCGATATGTAAAGGTAAATGAAGAATATTATAGTTATTTACTATTCACTTAAGATGTAGCTTACCAGTGAACACTTTAAACAATTTCCAGTACAGATGACATTGTTGATTGCACAACTTTAAGTAATTCTAAAGTATTTTTATAAGCGAGTTCTTGCCCTTTTTTCTCAAAATGTATAGATGCTTGTTGTAAATCACTAATTGCCTTTTGATAATATCCTAAATGATAATTAGCTACTCCCCGATTGAAATAAGCTAGAGCATTCCCAGGTTGAATCTGAATCACTTGTGAAAAATTATATCTTGCACCTAAATTATCACCACTACGTTCACAGACACAACCCCGATTAAAATATGCCCTATCATCATCAGAATTTAAACTAATTGCTAAACCAAAGTTATTCATCGCTTGAGAAAAATTACCCAATTCAAAATAAGCCAAACCTTTATCATTATAGATATCTACTAATGATGAATTATAATTTATATTATTTGCTGGAATTGCACTTAAAGCCTGATTATAATCAGCAATAGCTTGAGTAAGATCATCTTGTGCGGCAAAAGCAAGACCTCGATTATAGTAAACCCGAAAATCATCTGGTTTTAAAATTAATGCTTGATTGTAATCTTTGATAGCTTTTAAATAATTTCCTTGTCTGTATTTTGCTAATCCTATATTGAGATAAACTTCCGAATCTGGAGATGCCAAATTTAAAGCCTGATTGCAGCTTTTAATTGCTTGTGAATAATCTGCTATTTGTAAATAAGCTAAACAACGATTTTTGTAAGCTGCTGTATAATTATCCTTTGTTTCAATTGCTAAATTGAAATATTCAATTGCTGCTGGGTAATGATTTTCCTGTATTTGCTGGACACCCATTTTAAACCAATCAATAGCTGTAATTGTGCTACTTTCCAGAGCCAATGAATTTGTAATATTGATAAAAAAACAACCTACAAAAGTAATTATAATACTCAAACATAATTGCCACAAATAATTCATCACCCTCTCCTCAAAAAACTTCAGATATTAGCAAGTAGCGGGACAAAAAGCCCCGCTAGTAGTTAATTATCTAGTATTTAACCTACTACCAACCAGCTTCTGCTTGTTCCATTACATAAGCAGATACACTGGCAATTTCATCATCATTAAGACGACCTTTGAAAGCTGGCATAGCATTTTTACCATTTGTAACTTGAGAAATGATAGCTTCTTGGGAATACATATCATTTGCTTCCAAGTGTTCTTTACTTAAAGTTTTAGCAGAATTTACTGTATTACCACCACCTGAATGACAAGCATTACAGTTAGCTGTAAATACTGCTTTTCCATCTGCTGCTAAAGCAGGACTACTAAAAGCAAAGGTGAAGATTGTAACAACTAAAAGTAATACGGAAATAATCTTTTTCATGTCGTGTTCTCTCTACAACAAGAGTTGATTGGGTGCGAGGATCTCTCATTATTTTGTTTAAAGTAAGTTCTTGAAGTCAATAGACAGGCTGTCAAACTTGAGTTAAATTATTAATATAAAGAGTTAAATTTATAGTGATAGCAAGAGTTTTGCAGATATCTGAAGAATTTGTAAAATTGAATTTATAAATTTTTCTTGAAGATATAAACTTTGAAGTAAATATTAAGAATTAAGAGAGGAGAAATATCTCAGGATACAAAATTTTATAAAATACCAGTTAAAAATTTGGCTTGAATATATTGGATTAAATATTAAATTAATTAACCACATAAACTTGCCCTTTTATCTAAAAAAAAGACTTGAGCTATGAGACAGAGAATTTATTCTCTGGTGGGTGTGGAATTTACAGCACTTTCCGATATCATGAGGTACGTTATTGGCGGGCAAGATGCCCACCCCACACTGCCCACCCCACAAGATTTTAATTATTATGATTTGTACCTCATAGCAATAAAATTTGCTGTAATAGATAAGCTATATGTAGCCTAACTTGATACCAATAAGCCTTTGCTTTACCTGTAAATAAATAGACTATTATTTATTTGCCAACTCAGCAATACCAACTTCACGCACCCTACAAATACGCCATTCTTCTAAAATATCTGCTCCCATACTACGGTAGAATTCCTGAGCAGAAACATTCCAATCTAAAACACTCCATTCTAACCTTCCACAATTCCTTTCTACCCCTATTTGTGCTAGTTTTTTTAATAAAGATTTACCAATACCTTGACGGCGATATTCTGGCAACACAAACAAATCTTCTAAATAAATTCCTGGTTTAGTTAAAAAAGTCGAATAGTTATGAAAAAATAAAGCAAAACCCACAGCTTTATTATCCACTTCGGCTAAAATTGCCTCTGCATATTTTGGTTCACCAAATAAATGTTCCTTTAATTTTTCCGCATTACCAGTAATAGACAATTTTTCATATTCAGCTAAGCCCTGAGCTAGTGCAAATAATACATTACTATCTTCAGGTTGAGCAAAGCGAATCATTACATCATTTTTATTAATCATTTGTCTTGAGTCTCAAATTTACAGTCAATCAATAGTTTAACTTATTAAGACTTTAACTCAACTTCTGGTTTTGAGATTGCTTCCTTTCGTCGCAATGACAGTATTTGAAGTAGATTTTACCTAACTCCTAAATTTTAATCCTCTTCCTCTGTGTTCTCTGTGTCTCTGTGGTTCGATATTCCATGAATTGTTAATAAATTGAAAACTCATAAAAAACATCATCCTGTACATCCTAAAATCCTGGAAATCCTGATTCAGACAAAAAATGTAGTCCTGAAAATAGAAATTTGTGGATCATTTTGATTTTTAGATCCCCGACTTCTATGATAAGTTTATCGTTCTTTGATAGGATTAGTAAAAGAAGTCGGGGATCTTCGTCCCTTAGTATCTTAATCCTTGATCCTATTACATGGTTGTGTAAATAAATTTAGAGATGAACCAGGGAAGAGAGAAGCCTATTGTCTATCTTTTGGTCTGTTCCCTGTCACCTGTTTCCTGTCACTTAGTGCATAGCAATATAATCTCTTAAATTAACCAACCCTTTAAACGTTTAGCAATATGCGGACGACGTAATTTTCGCATCGCTTTACTTTGAATTTGTCTCACTCTTTCACGGGAAAGATTAAACATATTTCCTACTTCTTCCAAAGTGCATGGTTCGCTAGTAGTTAAACCATAACGTAAAGAAATTACATCTTTTTCCCTAGGAGTAAGAACATCACCTAACACTTCCCAAATCTCCTGACGCATCATGTTTTCATTCATTTTTGCTTCTGGAGATTGGTTATCTTCATCTTCCAACAAATCCATTAATTCCGTGTCTTCTTCCTTCCCAACACGGTGATTTAAGGATAACGCTTGGCGACGTAATTGTTGCAGTTGACGTAATTGTTGAACAGTTATTTCCAAATGTTCTGCCATTTCCGCTTCCGTCGGGTTGCGAGAGAGTTTTTGTTTTAGTTCTCGCTGCGCCTTTTTCAATTTGTTGAGTTTTTCAACAATATGAATAGGTAAACGAATAGTGCGGGCATCATTTGCGATCGCCCGTGTAATGGCTTGACGTATCCACCAATAAGCATAAGTTGAAAATTTATAACCTTTATCGGGATCAAACTTTTCTGTAGCACGGTTTAACCCCATTGCTCCTTCTTGAATTAAATCTAAAAAAGGAACACCTCGATTAAGATATCGTTTAGCAATAGAAACTACTAACCGCAAATTTGAGCGGATCATTTTCCGCTTCGCTACCCTTCCTTGATAGAGTCGGTTTTCTAGTTGTTTTTCTGTAAGATCAAATCTAGCAGCAACTTCGCTTTTGTTAGGAGTCTGATTCCACTCTGTCTCTAAGGCCTCTTGTAAGTTTTTAACATCTTCCAAAAACTTAACTCGACGAGCTAACTCTACCTCTTCTTCGGCTTTAAGTAGAGGATAACGCGCCATTTCCTTAAAAAACGCGCCCACAGCATCATCATGTTCGGTTTTATTATATCCCGAAGGGCGAGCAGCGGCCATTTCATCCTCGCCCTTGATTTCTGAGTCTAAATTTTCGACAATTGAGGAGTCTTCAAATACTACTGCATCTAAACTATCAAGTGATGGTTCTTCTTGATCAGCAGCATTATCTAGTATTTCCATTTTTTTTCCCAATTCAGCAATATTCATAGTTTCCTTGTGGGATTTTTGCTTTGTTTGGTACATCATTCAGTGACAGCTGCTAATTTGAGGACTGGTAGCTTTCCTATCAGGACAAAAACACCCTTTTACTTAGCCAAATACATTCTTCTAGAAAATTCCTGTAAGAATTTAGGATTCAGTAGAGGTTCAATATTGTGAGGATTTTTGAGTTAACTCAGCAAGGAAAAAGCATATCTTTTCACCTTACCTGTTCTACATAGCTGACAACTCTTAGACTAATCAAGTAAATTAAGTATTGAGTAAGGAGGTCTAACTTAACCCACACAGGAGTCTGAGTTCAATCAAAATTAGGAATAGCAAAGATTTTCAAAAACATTAATTTTGGTCAATTACACCCTCACAAATAGTTGTCATTATCTGTATTTTAGCTTTTCTTGCTACTGACCCAGAGCCAATAGCTAATATAGCTATAATGTCTAATTAGCAAGGAAAATCCGCTGCTGCTAGTCATTTTCTGGTTACTGATAGAGACAATTGATATTGCCTTTGCACCCAAAATACCATCTTTTTATGCTAAGAGTCGGTTTATTCCTTAGTTTTTCTTAATTAATCACTAGGTTTGTTAAATCCTCTCAAAATTTATCAACTTTAACAAATATAAAAATTCCATCTAAAGATCCTATATCTTAAATTTTCATGTATTTACCTAAAATTTTGTGTGAATTTGATTAGGAAATTTAACGCTTCCTAAATAATCCAAATTACAAAAAATGCAGCTTAAAATCCGGACAATCCTGATTCTTGAAAAGCGCACCACGCAGAAAAAATAGTGAATATCCACTAATTGCTAAAAAAATCATCCCCCTTTTTTATAAACCTCAAAAAACAATTTCACAACACCTAATATACCTTGATTTATCTAGTTAGCATCAAATAGTTATTACACATAGCGGAGAAAATAATTTGTTTACTAAATTACACAAAATATAAATCATCAACTATAATTGTCAGCAAAAGTATTGTAAAATACAGTTTAGTTGTAGTAAAGTTGAAAAATAAATTAAGAAAAATAATTGAACTACATTAAATTAAGTAAATAAACATTTATTCATAAAGCAAAAATATGTATATCCAGGATCTAAATTTATCTTCCTTAACTGTAGCTGAACCAGGTCACTTATATCATTCAAAAACCAACGTTAATCAATGGATTGAAGTATTAGTAGATTGTGCAGGAAGTACAGACTTATATACATATAAAGTACCAGAACAGTTAGAAATAAAACCAGGGGATATTCTCACAGTTCCCTTTGGAGCGCAACAGTTAGGTGCAATAGCCATTCGGTTGTTATCTCAGCCTCCAGCAGATTTAGCACCAGCAAAAATTCGGGAAGTAGAAGATGTTGTAATTAAAAGTTTTTTCCCTAGTAAATACTGGCAATTACTAAATAAAATAGCAGCTTATTACTATACACCTTTAATCCAAGTAATTCGCATAGCTTTACCACCGGGGATATTAGGGCGATCGCAACGTCGTTTAAGATTAACAACTTTAGGTAAAAATCAAGAAATTGCCACCAATGTTTTTATGTCACCAACGGCTCAACAAGTAATCCAACTTTTACAAAAAACACCCAGTGGAGATTATAGTTATTACTACATTCAACAAAAAATTAAATCAGCCTACAGAGGAACTCGTGAATTAATTCGCTTAGGACTAGCTGAAAACTACCTAGAACCACCCAGAAGTAATCGTCCCAAACGACAAAAAACAGTCACAATTTTAGAAAACAATCGAGAAGATTTAACCCCACGACAAAAAGAAATTATTGAATACTTAAAACGACAAGGTGGGGAACTATGGCAAAATGAATTATTACAAACTTGTAGCACCAGTACCTCCACCTTAAAAACCTTAGAAAAAAAAGGATATATAGTAATTGAAGAACGGGAAAAATTACGCAAAGAAGAAAATCCCCATGTAGCTGGGGATCAAGCTAAATATTTAACCTCAGCCCAAAACCACGCCCTAGCAACCATCCAATCATTAAATCAATTTACCCAAGTTTTATTACATGGAGTCACAGGTTCAGGAAAAACCGAAGTTTACCTCCAGGCGATCGCCCCCCTTCTCCAACAAGGAAAATCAGCATTAGTATTAGTCCCAGAAATTGGACTCACACCCCAACTGACAGACAGATTTCGCGCCCGCTTTGGCAATAAAGTCCAGGTATATCACAGCGCCCTCTCAGATGGAGAACGTTACGACACTTGGCGACAAATGTTTACAGGCGAACCCCAAGTAGTAATCGGAACACGTAGTGCAATTTTTGCCCCCCTACCCAACTTAGGAATCATCATTCTCGATGAAGAACACGACAGCAGCTTTAAACAAGATGCACCCATCCCTACCTACCATGCTCGAATAGTTGCCCAATGGCGTGCAGAATTAGAAAATTGTCCCCTAATTTTAGGTTCTGCTACCCCATCCTTAGAAAGTTGGCTTTCTGTGAAAACAAAGAACACCACCCCATCACCCCATCACCCCACCACTAAATACCTATCCCTTCCCGAACGCATCAACTCCAAACCCCTACCACCAGTAGAAATAGTAGATATGCGCCAGGAATTGGCCGCAGGAAACCGTTCCATATTTAGTAGAAACTTACAAGCAGCTTTAACAGAATTAAAAGCCAAACAACAACAAGGAATATTATTTATCCATCGCCGTGGACATAGTACCTTTGTATCCTGTCGTAGCTGTGGTTATGTACTTGAATGTCCCAATTGTGATGTATCCCTGTCCTATCATCACACCGAAACAGGATCACCCGAATTATTAAAATGTCACTACTGTAACTATGGGCGATTGCATCCTCCCCACTGTCCTGAATGTAGCTCACCATACCTGAAATTTTTTGGTAGTGGTACACAAAAAGTCGCCCAAGAACTCAAACGTCAATTCCCAGACTTGAAAGTCATCCGTTTTGACAGCGATACCACCCGCAACAAAGGCTCACACCGTAAACTACTCAGCCAATTTGCCAGCAAAGAAGCCGATCTATTAATAGGCACACAAATGCTCACCAAAGGCTTAGACTTACCTGAAGTTACCCTAGTAGGTGTAGTAGCAGCGGATGGCTTACTGCATTTATCAGACTATCGCGCCAGTGAAAGAGCATTTCAAACCTTAACCCAAGTTGCAGGTAGAGCCGGAAGAGGAGAAGATCCTGGTAGAGTTATCATCCAAACCTATACCCCAGAACATCCAGTTATTGAAGCCGTCACAACTTATAATTATCAATTCTTCTGTGATGCAGAATTAGAAACTAGGGAAGCGCTCAACTATCCACCCTATGGCAGATTAATTTTATTAAAATTGAGCAGTCTTGATCCCATCCAAGTACAAAATACAGCCCAAATCATGGCAATAAGCCTCAATCAACAACAGGGATTTGAGATATTAGGCCCAGCACCGGCTAGTATTTTACGAGTAGCTAATCGTTATCGCTGGCAGATATTATTGAAGTTTCTCCCAGATGACTTACCAAATTTACCAGATTGGGCAGAAATTAGATCACTTTGTCCCTCTTCCGTTAGTCTGACAATAGATGTAGATCCAATTAATATCATTTAGTCAAATCGGTTCTACAGTGAAGACTATTTGAAATTTAAAAAGTGCAAGATTGTAGGGGATAACAACTAACAAACTTAGCAACTGTCTAAAACTTTTCCCTGTTACCTGTCTGCGCCAATAATTTCAAAAATCAAATCAGATTCCTATATTTTGGCAATAACAGGACTTACGCAGAAGTTACGGAAGAATGAACCACGAAGGAAGCGAAGGAAACGAAGGTAAGAGGGTTACAAGAGATATTTTGCGTAATTCCTAAATAGACATCTGGTGAAAAAGAATGTAGAGACGTTGCATGCAACGTCTCTACAAGGGTTTCACGTCATGCAAATTTAATTTTCACCAGATGTCTAATAAATAAAAATCCCTTCCTTATAGCTCTTACCTGTTCCCTGTTACCTGTTACCTGTTCCCTTTCCTAAATATGAAATTTATTTTGCACGACTACTTATTTATTATTTATATAATCAGTAGACAAGGTGAGCATAATATTAGTAATATCTGACACAGAATTGGTCTAATAAGATATTACTTTTATACAAGTACCTAGGGTTTGCTGTCAGCATTGCTTGTCGTTAGGTGTAAAAGTTATCTGGGAGACTAGGGAACAGGGAACAGTTTCAAGAGTTGAGTGCTAATGATTTTTCCTTTCAGCAGGAATTAAATCCAAGGTGTTCGAGTTCCCATGTTATGAAGGTTTGCACTTTTGGTAAGCTAAAATAGCTACAATCCATAACCTGTAGAGTTTTCAGATTTTTTCAGGAAGCCCTACCTATTGCCTATTATCTCTTTCCTCTTAATATAAATTTAGTTTAATTGAGTTATAAAAAATGGGACAAGGTTTTTTACAAATTGCGTTAACACTTTGCATTGTTATAACTATTACTCCTCTATTAGGAAAATACATAGCCTGTGTTTTTATGGAAGAAAGTACGATACTTGATCCCATCATGAATCCCATAGAAACAATTATATATTTCATTGGTGGTATTTCCAGAGACGAAAAAATGTCTGTGGGAAAATATATTAGAGCATTAATAAGTATTAACCTGATCATGGGTATCCTTGTTTATTTATTAATATCTTTTCAGGGAAAACTACCAATTAATCCTAATAATTTAGGTATGCCAACATGGGATATAGTCTTACATACAACAGTTTCTTTTTTAACTAATACTGATCAACAACATTATGTAGGAGAAACTACTTTAAGTCACTTTAGTCAAACAGCAGCATTGGGTTTTTTAATGTTTACCTCAGCAGGGACAGGGTTAGCCGTAGGAATTGCATTTATTAGAGGTTTAACAGGTAAAAAATTAGGTAATTTTTATATTGATATTACCCGTGCTATTACAAGGATATTATTACCACTATCAGTAATCGGAGCGATCGCACTGATTGCATTAGATGTACCACAAACATTAGAAGGAACATTAGTAGTTGAAACCCTAGAAGGAGCAAAGCAGTACATAGCCAGAGGTCCAGTAGCTGGGTTTGAAATGATCAAACTCCTAGGAAACAACGGCGGTGGATTTTTTGCAGCTAACTCTGCTCATCCCTTTGAAAATCCCAACGGTGCAACTAATTTAATAGAGATCATTGCCATGATCATAATTCCCGCATCCTTAATACATACCTATGGTGTATTTACCAATAACCGTAAGCAAAGTTGGTTACTATTTTGGATGGTGTTTATAATTTTTGTGATCCTCATTTGGATAGCCTCAGTAGGGGAACTACAAGGGAACCCCATAGTTAACCAAGCATTAGATACATCTTTACCAAACTTAGAAGGAAAAGAACAAAGATTTGGCTGGTCAGGAACTGTACTGTGGGCAATAACAACCACCGCTACCATGTCAGGTGCAGTCAATGGAATGTACGATTCCTTAATGCCCCAAGGACTATTTGCAGCTTTATTAACCTTACTTGGACAAATGATGTGGGGAGGACAAGGTACCGGTACAGCCCACTTATTCATTTATCTCATGGTGACAATATTTGTAACAGGATTAATGGTAGGGCGCACCCCAGAAATTTTTGGTCGTAAAATCGAACAAAAAGAGATATTCTTTATCAGTATTATTTTATTGATCCATCCTTTGATAGTCTTAGTACCCAGTGCGATCGCTTTAGCCTATCCCACTTCTCTTTCAGGCATAAGTAATCCTGGTTTTCATGGTATTTCCCAAGTAGTCTATGAATACGCTTCCGCTGCCACTAACAACGGTTCTGGACTAGAAGGCTTGCAAGATAACACTCTGTGGTGGAATTTAAGTAGCAGTGTCAGCATTATCTTAGGGCGTTATATTCCTATTATTGTCATGCTACTTTTGGCTGATAGTATGTCGCGCAAAGTTAGTATCCCCCAAGGTCTTGTCACTCTCAAAACCAATTCTTTCTTATTTACCTTCATTTTCGCCTGTGTCACTATTCTGTTAGCTCTACTCACTTTTTTCCCAGTTTTAGTTTTAGGACCAATTGCTGAAGGTTTTAAACTAGCATCTGGAACTTAAGTAGGACTTGCTGAATAAGTCTTGTCGTGGAGGCTCAGAGGCAGGGTGCTTTCCCACCTCCCCATCTCCCTACCTCCCCACCTCCCCATCACCCCACTTCCCCACCTCCCTATCCCCCCAACTCCTATGAATTCTGCTGCAACTACCTCCAGATCCAAATCTTCTCGTTTTCGTCCAGGCGATCGCCGTCTCAAACGCAAAAAATATAAAGTCAGTACCAAAGGACTTTACATCCGAGCCATCAGAGACACCTTTATTAAACTTTCTCCCCAACAAGCAATTAAGAATCCGATTATGTTTTTAGTGTGGCTAGGAACAATTATTTCCCTAGTTGCAACCATTTATCCGCTCATCTTTGCACCAGTAACCCAGAACTCTCAATTATTTGATGCACTAGTAACAATCACCTTATTCTTCATTGTTCTGTTTGCAAATTTTGCTGAAGCCATAGCACAGGGTAGAAGTAAAGCTCAAGCCGATGCTTTACGTTCCACTCGAAAAGAAACCATCGCCAAAAAAATTCTCTTAGATGGCGCAATTACTGAAATTTCTTCCACAACCTTGAACAAAGGTGACACCGTATATGTAGTCGCTGGTGATATTATTCCCGCAGATGGAGAGGTAATTTTAGGTGTTGCCTCTGTAGATGAATCTGCCATCACGGGCGAGTCAGCCCCAGTCTTAAAAGAATCAGGTTCAGATGTAGGCAGTTCTGTCACTGGCGGTACACGCATCATCTCCGATGAATTAATTATCCGCATTACCAGTGATCCCGGTAAAGGCTTTATTGATCGAATGATTAATTTAGTTGAAGGTGAAGAACGTCAAAAAACACCCAATGAAATGGCTTTAACTATTTTGTTAGTGGCTATCACTTTAGTGTTTTTATTTGTGGTTACAACCTTGCCAGCCTTTGCTGATTACCTCAATAACCCTATTCAGATTACAGTCTTAATTGCCTTTTTAATCACCCTGATCCCCACCACCATTGGTAGTTTGCTCAATGTCATTGGCATTGCAAGTATAGATAGAGTAGCTCAATGTAATATCATTGCGACATCAGGACAAGCAGTAGAAATTTCTGGAGATATTAACACCCTAGTTTTAGATAAAACAGGCACTATTACTTTTGGTAATCGTTTAGCAGAAGCTTTTATACCCATCAATGGCCACTCAGTCTCTGAAATTGCTAATGTTGCTTTAGCCACTAGTATATTGGATGATAGTCCAGAAGCTAGATCCATCATCAGACTCGCTGAAACCTATGGTGCAAAGTTTGATATAGATCGTCAACAAACCCAAAGTGTAGAATTTTCTACTACAACTCGCATTAGTGGTACTAATTTACCTGGTGGTTATGAAGCGCGAAAAGGCTCAGTCGCAGCAATCAAAAATTTTATCCGTTCTCGTAATGGTAAGGAAACTCTAGATTTAGACACAGTTGCTGAGGAAATTTCCCGTCAAGGTGGAACACCTTTAGCTGTTTGTTTAAATAGTGAAATTTATGGTCTCATCTATCTCAAGGATATTGTTAAACCAGGTATTCGTGAAAGGTTTGATCAACTACGCTGGATGGGAGTCAAAACAGTTATGTTAACTGGAGATAATCGCATTACAGCCTCTGTCATTGCCAGAGAAGGAGGAGTAGATGAATTCATAGCGGAAGCAACACCAGAAGACAAAATTACTGTGATTAGACGAGAACAGCAAGAAGGTAAGTTAGTAGCGATGACAGGAGATGGTAACAATGATGCTCCTGCTTTAGCTCAGGCTAATGTTAGCGTGACGATGAATACAGGAACTCAAGCTGCTAAGGAAGCCGCTAATATGGTGGACTTGGATTCCGATCCCACTAAATTAATTGATATTATTAGTATTGGTAGACAATTATTAATTACCCGTGGAGTATTAACAACTTTTTCAATTACTAATGATATTGCTAAATACTTTGCTATCTTTCCTATCATGTTCACAGTTGCTAATTTAGATAGTTTAAATATTATGAGATTAAATAGTGTTAATTCAGCGGTTTTATCAGCATTAATTTATGATGCTCTCATAATTATAATTTTTATTCCTGTAGCTATCAAAGGTGTAAAATTTATCCCTTTACGTGCTAATAAACTACTACAACGCAATATGTTAATTTATGGTTTAGGTGGGGTGATAACTCCATTTATTGCCATTAAGTTAATAGATGTATTAATCTCTTTTATAGGTTTGACTTAATCGCAAATATCAGTTATCAGTTGTCAGTTATCAGTTATCAGTTATCAGTTGTCACTGTTAACCAATCACCAATCACCAATCACCAATCACCAATTATGATATTTATTCAAGAAACTTTTCGCGCTTTGCGGATATGTTTATTACTGTGGTTGTTAACAGCTATTATTTATCCTATAGGATTAACATTTTTCGCTCAGTTTGCTTTTCCTTATTCTGCTAATGGTAGTTTAGTTTTAAACATAGATGCTCAAGCTATCGGTTCTTCTTTAATAGGGCAAACCTTTACAGCAGATATATATTTTCATAGCCGTCCTAGTTTCATAAACTATAGTCAAGGAGAAAAAGCAATTCCATTAGGAATATCTGGTGGTAGTAATTTAGCTCCTAGTAATCCTGAATTAAATAACAGAATTATTAAATTAGCCACTAATTTTCAAGATGAAAATATTAAACCCGCGGCTGATTTAATCTATACCTCTGGTTCTGGTTTAGATCCTCATATTTCTTTGAGAGCTACACGACAACAATTATCCAGAGTAGCTCAAGCTCGTGGTATTAAGGAAAATGAAGTTATTCCTTTGATTAATAAATATACTGATGGCAGATTTTTAGGTATTTTTGGTGAACCAGGAGTGAATGTTTTACGTTTAAATTATGCTCTGGATCTTCAAGAAATTAATCGTCAATAAAATCGTAGGCATAAAAGTCTTGTTGTGGAGGAGTAGGGAGCTTTCTTGTAGGGAGCAGGGAGCAGGGAGCGGGGAGAGTAAAAAACTACTTTTCAATCTCTCGAAATCAAAAAAATGAAGAATTAAAACACAATCACTAGTCACCAACCACCAACCACCAATCACCAATCACTAATCACCAGTCACCAATCACTTTTTGCTACAAACCCTATTTAAGCTATCCTCAATGTTACAAGTTTATTGGCAATTCATTTCATGCAGCCTACACGTGTGATTGGTTTAATGAGTGGCACATCTGTTGATGGGATAGATGCAGCTTTAGTAGATATTACTGGTACAGATATTGATCTACAAGTAGAATTATTAGCGGGAGAAACTTATCCTTATCCTCCTCAACTACGGGACAGAATTTTGGCTATTTGTGCTGGTGAAGCTATATCTATGGCTGAATTGGCTGAAATAGATAATGCGATCGCTCTCGTTTTTGCCGAAGCCGCTCAAAATATCCAAGTTGGTAATACACCTGCTACTTTAATTGGTTCTCATGGTCAAACAGTTTACCATTTACCACCTGACAAATCCCAACAAAATCCTCCATCTATCGGTTACAGTCTACAACTAGGACGAGGTACTGTAATCGCCAATCAAACCAATATTACTACTATTAGTAATTTTCGTGTAGCTGATATTGCAGTTGGTGGTCATGGTGCGCCTTTAGTTTCCAGAGTTGACGCTTATTTACTTAGCCATGATCAACAATTTAGTTGTATTCAAAATATAGGTGGTATTGGTAATGTTACTTATATACCCCCTCGCAGTGATAATTGGCTGACAAAAATTCTTGCTTGGGATACAGGCCCAGGTAATAGTCTTTTAGATTTGGCAGTACAAGAGTTTAGTAATGGTGCTAAAAATTACGATCACAATGGAGAATGGGCATCTGCTGGTAATCCCTGCTTACCCTTGGTAGAAAAATGGTTAAAACAAGATTACTTCCATCTACCACCACCTAAATCTACTGGCAGAGAATTATTTGGTGTAAATTATTTACGTCAGTGCTTACAAGACTCTCAAGCTTATGATCTGAGTCGAGCAGATATATTAGCAACTATTACAGAATTAACAGCAAATTCGATTGTTAATAGTTACTGCAATTTTTTACAAAGGATGCCAGACCGGGTATTATTATGTGGAGGCGGTAGCCGAAATTTTTATTTAAAAAATAGGTTGCAGTTATTGTTGGGAAAGGTAACAGTTTTAACTACTGATGATGTTGGTATAAGTGCGGCTTTTAAAGAAGCAATTGCTTTCGCTGTTTTAGCTTATTGGAGACAGTTAGGTATTCCTGGTAACTTACCAGTTGCAACAGGAGCAAATCAAGAAGTGCTTCTAGGAGAGGTGCACCAGGTGCAAGTTTAATTGTTAGTAAATGTACCAGATTAACATTAGTGTAATACTGAATAACCCACCCAGTCAAAATATTACTACTAAAATATTAGTAATACTTAGGGTATGCTGGATAAATGTACAACCTTTACAGGTAGAGAGTTTTAGGCGATTTAAAATTCACAAAGTGCAAGATATTTGAGGATCAGCACTTGAAAACCTTGCACTTTTTCGACTTCGAGAGATTGAAAAGTAGTTTTTTAATTCTCCCCCTGCGCCCTGTTAGAAAGCCTCTGGGCCTCTACGACAAGACTTTTTCAGCAACTCCTACTTAGGGCTTGCTGAATAAATATTTTCGTGAAGACAAGCACAAGGTACTCTTGCCTGAGGCAAAAGTTTTGATGCTCTACCACCCACCCCACCAAATATTCTGCCGATGGTTTGGAGTTCAAATGCACAGTTTTTTAGTTATCACTCTTCAAAACTTTGCATTTCATTTGTGAAACATGAAAATACCTTAAACTCTTTCCTATTCCACGGTTCACATTTATTCATCAAGCCCTACTTAGCCCTAATTGAACTTGTTTGTTGTAAACACTAAAGGAAGTAATAAGGTGGCTCATAGTTTTTTATTAGAACCAGGACGCTGGATCATGCAAGGTAGTTGGTTAGAAAGAGATAGTATGCCGATCAGCTTTAAAGGAATAACTTTAGTCGTTTGGGATCGAGGTGACTGGTTTTCTATGGCCACAAAGCTGGTTTTCCCTGATAGCGATCGCCTAGAAATTTCATGTAAGTATAGAGGTAGACTCCATGATGGTGATCGTCAGTATACCTTTCTACTGGAACACAATGTCTTAGGTCAAATTGAGGGTGAAGGTTGGATTTGTCCTGGCACAATTGTACAACGTTACTGGGTGTTAGGCGATCGTCATCGTCGTACTGGTTTTGAAACTCTTCATCAAGTCTCTGAGAATAATTACTATCTAACTAGTGGCATTCTCGCAGGTCACTTTTTAACAAGTACAATGGAAGCCAGCTTAGAACGCCAACTATAAACAGCATATTTACTTTTAGTTACAACTATCTGCTTTTTTTCTGACATACATACATGATTCTGAAATATTCAATTTTTGTTACTAAATATACGATAAATTTTCAATGTATGATATCATGTAATAGCGTATTAGTTAATTACGCAAAAATTAACCTAATCCAAACTTATTGATCCTTTCAAACAATACCTAAGCTAAAACCTAATTAGGAATTATTGAACAAACTACCTAAATAAACTATACAACTATAAAAGATAGTACAGTAACGAGTTAGTCCTAGAGTAGGAAATATTCAATACTTCAATTATCTAGTAGATAACATCTTCCTATCTATGACAAAAAAGCTCTTTCTAGCTTTAACTGTGCCTGGTAATTAGTGTGTAGTCACCATTTTTATGGCTTCTTACCTTAGGGTAAATAGGGTTCGCTGAGTAAAGATGAAAACATTGCCAGTAAAGGATGTTAGGCGATTTAAAATTCACAAAGTGCAAGATATTTGAGGATCAGTGCTTGAAAACCTTGCATTTTTTAGACTTCGAGAGACGGAAAATAAGTTTTTAATTCTCTCTCCGCCCCTTGCTTCTTAGCCCATGACTTACGTCACGCTTCGCTATCATGACAAGACTTTTATGCCTAACGGCAAGCACCGCTTACAGAAATCCCTAAATATATGTGGCCTAATCGGGTGACAAAAGAGCTAAATTGAAAACAGGGTATAAGGTGTAGAGAGTGTGTCGGGTACGGGGAAAGTTAACGCTTTAAAAATCCCAATCCCTCATCAGCAAAGGATCAAAAGCCTGATTTGAGGTACTGAAAAAAAATAAATTAACCTAATTGTTGTTACTACAATGACAATTTTTTTTCTCCCTGGGCCCTATACCCTGCGCCCTACCTAGTTCTGACCTCCCTTGTCATCCGGTAAGGGCTAATCTATTAGATTCCACACCTGTCAGAGAATAAATTCTCTTTTTCATAGCTCAAACTCGTTTAAACTGACTAGCACTGCTTCGCAAAAGTAAAAAGTTGAAAGTAAGAGTTAGTCAACTTTCTTAGTGTTTAGTCATCTTGAAGTGACTTTTGTTATGAGCAAGGAACTTGAGTTCTTTGCTGGATCAAGGTTATACGTTAAGTAGACACCAATGTATACAGCCAATTTCTTATTTTATAGTTAACTATTTGGAGTCGAATTTTTTATGTCAGACCCCAATATTGATCGCTTACTAAGTGAACGTTACCAAATTCAGGAGCTAGTCGGTACTGGTGCAATGGGGAGAGTTTATCGTGCTAAGGATATCCTCTTGGGTGGTGTACCTGTTGCTGTTAAGTTTCTTGCCATATCTATACAAAACGAAAAAATGCGACTACAAGAACGTTTTGAAAGAGAAGCAAAAACTTGTGCTTTACTGGGGCAAAAAAGTATTCATATTGTTCGTGTGATGGATTATGGCGTAGATGAACACAACACTCCCTACTACGTAATGGAATATTTACAAGGGCAAAGTCTCAGTTCCGTAATTCGTAGTCGTCAGATATCCACGTCTAGATTCTTGAGCATGGCCAGGCAAATTTGTTTAGGTTTACAATCAGCTCACAATGGTATACCTGTAGATGGCATTCTGTGCCAAATTATTCACCGTGATATTAAACCCAGCAATATGTTAGTAATCCAAGATCCTAGCTTTGGAGAATTAGTCAAAGTTCTAGATTTTGGTATTGCCAAGTTAGTCATGTCTGACAGTGATCAAACAAAATTTTACTTGGGTACTCTAGCTTATTCTTCCCCTGAACAAATAGAAGGTAAAGAACTGGATAACCGTTCTGATATTTACAGCTTAGGGGTGATGATGTTTGAAATGCTTACCTCGAGAATGCCACTTGTACCTACAACTCACTCCTTTGGGGCATGGTATCACACCCATAAATCTCAACAACCAATATCTTTTCAACAAGCCAATGCTAATCTGACTATACCCAAAGCAATACAGGATTTAGTGATGAGTTGTCTGGAAAAAAAACCAGGCGATCGCCCACAAAATATTAATGATATTCTCAGTGTCCTCATTCTCGCTGAACAGGAACAGCAAGTTGTTCAATCTTACAAAGAAAACACTCCTAATTCTTCAGTTCAAACGGATAATTTAGTAGTAACGCCAAAACCTGAAGAAAACAAAGCAATTAATTCTGTTACATCCAAAGACTCAACAAAACCTCAAAAAACTATTAACGGTCAATTACAGCCATCAGCAGTTTATGATGATGTTAAGAAACAACTGTCATGGCCGCCTGGTAAACCAATCGCTGATATAGTTTTTCCCCAACCAATTCAAAATAATGGCGAGTTATCACCTGCTTTGTGGGTCATGTTACCTCAGTTAGAAATTGACAAGCGTTTAGTCTGTCATCGCTACAATCAATTTTTGTTTCTTTCAGTTCCCCATCCAATGGTGTTATGGATTACAGTCATTTATAATCACCAACATGGTGCTAAATGGTTACCTCTATACTTAGATATTAAAACTAGCGCTGGACAAGAGAATACATTATTACTTCACAAGGTAGGCTTTTATAGCTTGTTATTATTTGCTCGGGAAAATCCCAGCCGTTGCTATCATGTTTTAACTTCTAATGTTGCTGCTACTCAACGTGAAAAACTCAAACATTGGCTACAGATAGGTAGAATATCTACATCATCTACAGATCCAAGGATGAGTAAAGGTCTGTTAAAGCAAGAATATGAAAAAATTAAACCGCAGATTCTATTCAAACTTGATCGGCTTCAGATCGATTCATTATTAGACACTCCTTGATATGACTCATAACAAGTATCAACACCAAAAAAGTAAAGTTTTGTAATCAAAAGATTTGGAAAAACCTAAACTGTTGTTATATGAAAGGTAAGTCAAATTTGCATAACGACTCACTCAAATACAAATATCGGAGTTGACGCCCCAGCATCCCCAGCTTTGTTCTGCTCTCAGAACCGAGCCAGAGAAGGAGGTCGTCCACTGCGACAAAAGATAAGTTACTCTATGCCATAGTGGAGCCAGAATCTAATCCCCACTGATGCTTAAGAAGCTCTTGGTAAGTAGCTTCCCTGACTATCATTTGCTCATATAGCTTCACTAGAAATTCTTGTGATTGCTCATGGCTCATATTTTTGACTTGAGTGGCAAAGGAACGAATGCTGAATTGCTGTTCTAAAGAAAGTTCAATTGGTTGATTCATAACTAACCTCTAAGAAACAACGCGAACAATAGATATCCAAGTTGATATCAAGTAACAACAAAGCTGAAAGTTTTAACTTTGAGCCATATGTTGGTAATAGAAATTTTTTGACTACGTATTAAGAAAGATAACAACTGTTTGACAAATTGCCCAGTTATTGGTGATATATTTTTCTATTTCCATAGAGAAATTGAATGTGACTGGGGCTTAATGCTCTTATCCTGTAATGGTGTGTACAAATTTGTGGGCAGTCAAGGTACTTGATCATTGCTCCGATTATACTGAACTTATCTAGAGCTTGCTGAATAAAGCGAAAGACATGACAGGTAAAGAAAAGTACAAAGAGTAAACAATATCTTTACTGTATATTCAGCAGATGGATAACTCTGAAAGTAATTAAAGTTCAGTTATAGCAAATGACAGATGTAAAAGTTATTTTGTGTCTAGGTAATATAATTTAATTATGTCCTAAGCACTGGGTCTTTTGCTATGAATAGGAGTAGTTGAATAGTCTTAGTGAAGAAATTGACCAAACATCTGGATTGAAAGCCCTCTCTTTCTAGGACAGATGTCTGTATAGAATAGAGCAGACGGGTAGGACATTGTCTGTTGGGCAAAATAGAGTAAGACGGCATTAAACTGCAACTGTTACTGTTAGGGTAGAGAGTATGTCAAAGTTCCTATCATTAACTAAATTAAGCCTCATCAAGTTAATTGAGAGGCCTAAAAATAGTTGTAGCAATTTGCAAACTTAAAAAAAGCTCAAATTGAACAAAATGATGAGTATATTTACTAAATTCTCAGTGAGTTATTGTTTTTGGATAAATAAATTATGAATTTTCCTCAACAGAGACCAGAACGACAGTAATGTTATCGTGTCCACCTTCTTCTTTGGCAGCTTCAACTAAAGCTTCAGCAGCTTTTTCTAATGCAGGAGAACCATCAATACGGTTTTTAATTTGTTGTTCCATTAATTCTTCTGTCAAACCATCACTACATAAAAGTAAGCGATCGCCAATTTTGACATCCAAATTTTGGATATCTACAAGATCCAGGTCTTCACGTCCTAAACAACGGGATAAAACGTGACGATAGGGATGTAACCTAGCTTCCTCTGCAGAAATATCACCCAGTTTAATAGCTCTAGCAATCCAAGTATGATCCTCTGTAATTTGCTCTAGCGTTGATTCCCGCCAGCGGTATAAACGAGAATCTCCAACATGAGCGCACAGAGGTTTTTCTTGATGTCCTGATTGGGAACGGAAAATCACTACCACAATAGTAGTTCCCATATCAGCACGTTGAGGATGACTTTGTTGATCTTGGATAATAGCCTTATTCGCAGCCCACAAAGACTTTTCTAATAGCTCTTGTGTAGATTGGGAACATTGCCAATTAGCTGATAAATAGGTTTGAATCTCTTGAGTAGCAATTCGGCTAGCCTGCTCTCCACCAGCATGACCACCCATACCATCAGCCACTATAAAAAATCGCCCTTCTGGGTCAATATAGTAAGCATCTTGATTATTAGAACGAATAAGTCCCGGATCGGTACAACCCGTGAAAGTAAGTTTCATAAATTTTTTTTCAGCAATAATTAATATTTATGATCAAAACGATCTAAGCGAGAAATCAGACGAATGAGTGTGACTGAAAGCCCAGCTACAATTGCACCTAGTACAACTGCTAACCAGATAAAATCGTTCACCAACAAAATAGTAGCGGAAATTGTTAGTCCGCTGATAATCAGAGCATAACTCATTCCCATTTGAATGCTACTCTGTCTTCTTAACAGACGTTCAGTTTCTAAAGAACGAACTCGCATCCGAATATCACCGCGTTCTAACTTATCTAGAGTCTCCTCTAATCTGCGAGGTAAACCTAGAGCAGTGTTACTGACTTGTACAGCTTGACGACTTAGTTCATTCAAAATGCTATTCCCCTGTAAACTACTATTGTTAGTCATAAGTTCCATTGCGTAGGGTTGAGCAACTTCCATAAAATTAAATTCCGGGTCTAAACCTTTACCCACTCCTTCTAAGGTAGAAAAAGCCCGCATCACGAAGGTGAAAGTTGCTGGAAATCTGAATGGTTGATTGTAGGCTATATCATAAAGGTCTTCACTGATAGCTGCGACTGATTGGGATTCAAAAGGCTTATCCATAAAATTATCCAGCATATACTGGACTGAACGCCGTACTGGCCCCATATCGTCCACTGGTTGAATGGCTCCCAAGCCAATTAGAGATTGCACTACGCGATCACCGTCTTTTTGGGCAATACCAAATAGAGTTTCCATTAAACTTTCACGGACATTGGCTTTAATCCGCCCCATCATCCCGAAATCATAAAAAATCAAAGCACCATCAGGGCTAACTGCTAAATTACCAGGATGAGGATCAGCATGGAAAAAACCGTTGTTGAGTAACTGATGTAAATATGCCTGAGCGCCATAACGGGCAATCATTTTTCTGTCTACACCAGCTGCTTCTAGAGCCTCATATTGACTTACCTTAATTCCTGGAACATATTCTAGAGTAATTACTCTAGATGTAGCGTAACGCCAATAAACTCTTGGTACTTTTACCCAACTAAAACTACGAAAATTACGTCGGAATGTATCAGCATTACGGCCTTCATTCAAGTAGTCAATTTCTTCCCAGAGAATTCGACAACATTCTTCATAAATACCCATCCAATCTCTACCCTTTCCCCAGCGAGGATGGTTTTGAAAATAGCGGGCAATACCTTTAAGAATTTGTAAGTCAATTTCAAATAACCTTTTGAGTCCAGGACGCTGCACCTTGACAACCAGTGACTCCCCAGAGTGTAGAACTGCTTTGTGGACTTGTCCCAAACTAGCTGCCGCAAGAGGAACTGGTTCAAAACTCTGGAATAGTTGAGAAATTTTTTTACCTAATTCTTGCTCGATAATAGCTTCTACTTGTTCGTAGCTAAATGCTGGCACTCTGTCTTGCAATTTAGAGAGTTCTTCTACATATTCCGTAGGGAAAATATCAGCACGGGTAGAAAACAACTGACCAACTTTAATAAAGGTTGGCCCTAAATCTAAAAATGTGTTTCTAATCCAGATTGCTTGGGCTTTGCGTCTAGCTGCTCGTTTAGCTTCCGTGACACCACCAGGATAACTCCATTCTTTATTATACCGCCAAATTTTAAACATGAAGGTCAAAACAAATGACCAAATATCTACAAAGCGGCGTTTACTAGAGTATTTTTCCCGATTCCAACGGTAAGCTTTACCAGAATAACCTTGTTCCATATTGTTGTGATACCGTTGGGTACTCATTGAATTAGTCGTCAAAACAGACACTTGTCTTCCTAAGTTCTAGCGATGATACGCTTGAAGGTAGAGAGATGAGAAGGTGGAGTGGTGGGAGTATGGGGTGGCAAGGAAGAGCAATATTTTTACCAATGCTGCTCTATTACCAATTACCAATCACTGATCACCAATCACCTGTCACCTCTATTTTGACGTACTACGGTAATTTTGTAGTTCAGTTCTTAATAATGCAATTTCTGCTCGAAGTTCATCAATTTCTGTTTGTAAGTCAACTGAACCTGCATCAGAACCACCACTAGTATTTGTAGTTGTAGTGGTTTCAGAATTTGATGCTGCTCGATTAGCCCTTTCAATTACTTCGTCTGTAAATTGGCGTAAATGCTCTCTAGCCTCAGCATCAAATTTACCAAGTTCACTTAAAGCGTCAGTTAGGGCTACCTCAACACGCTCATTAATTACTTCTGCCACGGCTCGGCCGACAAAAAAGGCTTGTACTAATGGGTTAGGAGAATTATTCATAAATTTTTGTAAAGTTGCTCCGCAAGAGAATTATAACTTGCATTCAGACGATGATGTTGATCATCATTCAAGAGTTTATCCGTAGTGGTCTCTTTTTTAGTTTGTATATTTAGTATCTTTTTATCATCTAGTATTTAACAGCTTTTTTCTCATAACTTATTTACTACTCCAGATATTATCAACAGTTGGTGACATCCAATGGGTAGAATATAACCGCAGTATTTAAAAGCAGGTATATCTAGCCCGTGAAGATATTTATATATCACACTCCAGAATTAACTCCAATAGAGGAAACGCCAGAATGCGCGATCGCCGTTGATGTCCTGCGAGCCACTACCACAATGGCAGCAGTTTTAGCAGCTGGAGGCGAGGCTGTGCAGGTCTTCAGTGATTTAGACAAACTCATGGCAGTGAGCCAACAATGGCCAGCTGAAAAACGGTTACGGGCTGGAGAAAGAGGGGGTCAAAAGTTAGCTGGCTTTGATTTGGGGAATTCACCCCTAGATTGCACAGCAGAAGTGGTACAGGGAAAACGTCTATTTATTAGTACGACCAATGGTACTCGCGCTTTACAACGCATAGAAAAATCACCCATAGTCTTAGCTTCAGCTTTAGTCAACCGTGCTGCTACAGTAAAGTTTCTTTTGCAAAAGCAACCGGAAACAGTGTGGATCGTTGGTTCTGGTTGGGAAGGTAGTTTTTCCCTAGAAGATACAGTTTGTGCTGGTGCGATCGCTCATAGTATTTGCCAACAAACTAACTCTTCTTTAGAAGCAATAACTGGCAACGATGAAGTTACCAGTGCGATTGCTCTTTATTCTCAATGGCAAGATGACTTATTAGGATTATTTTATCAAGCTAGTCATGGTAAACGCTTAGTACGTTTAGATGGTTTAGAAGATTTAAAATATTGTTCTCAGACCGATATTTTGGATGTTTTACCAATTCAACATGAACCAGGAGTTCTCAAAAATCATTACTAGGTGAGTTGGAGTTAAGAATATCAAGGAGTCAGAATTAGCAGGGAGCAGGGAACAGGGAGCAGGGAACAGGGAACAGTTTCAAGAGTTGAATGGCAACAATTTTTCTTTTCAAGCAGGGATTAAATGGTTTTTGAGTTCCTAGGTTGTAAAAGCTTGCACTTTTTCGACTTCGAGAGATTGAAAAGCAGTTTTTTAGTTCTCTCCCTGCACCCTGCACCCTGCACCTTGCCTCTGAGTATCCTCTGCCCCCATTTCCCTCTCTGTTAGTGAATAGCCGATAATGGTACACCCAACCAAGCTAAAAAGTTTTCTTGCTGATTTTGGTCAGGATTGGCAACAGATTGCAATTTATATTTAGTAGGAATTGGTGGTGCTAGAGTCACCGAATGTAGACGTAATTGATCCTGATGGAAAACAGCAATTTCAATCACATCACCACCTTGATAATCTTGCAATCGTTCATTTAATTGATTTACTCCCACTCTCATCCCATTAATTGCTAACAACTCATCACCTGGATCAATCCCTACTTTTTGTGCAGGCGAACCCATTTCTACAAATTTAATTATTTCTTTGCCATGTTCAGTTTTAATTTTCACTCCTAAATAGGGAGTTTGATTATATTCTTCCACCAACTGTAAACCAAAAGGTTGTAGGTATTGATTGAATTGTAAATCATCCAACCCATAAACATAGGATTTAAAGAAACTAGATAAATCTAAATTAGCTACAGATTCAATTATGGCTTGTAACTGTTGTCCAGTATAACCAATTTCTGCTTGACCAAAGTTCTCCCACATTTTTACCATTACATCATCAAAAGAACGCTGATTACGATGATGAGATCGAATTAATAAATCTAGTAATAGTGAAATCATTTCTCCTTTGAGGTAGTAAGACATCTGAGAATTACCACTATTAGTATCTTGACGATATAGTTTAATCCAAGCATCAAAACTGGATTCAGAGAGATTTTGTACTTTACGTCCTGGAGTTGTCAGATATTTAGTAATTTCTTGATTGAGATGATTAAGAAAAGATTTTACACCATAAATTCCTGCCCGAAAAGGAATTACTAGATCATAATAACTGGTTGTTCCTTCACAAAACCACAAAGAGTCTGTATAGTTTTCTTGATCATAATCAAATTTTTCTAATCCTTGAGGGCGAATTCTTTTCACATTCCATAGATGAAAAAATTCATGGGCTACTAATTGAATGAAGCGTTCATATTTATCTTGATTGCGAAACCCAAAGCGATGATAAATTAAAGAACAAGAATTTTTATGTTCTAGTCCCCCATAGGCTTGATACAATAGGTGTAGAATGAATACATATTTTTCATAAGGTAAACCACCAAACATTTCTGCTTCAACGGCAATAATTTTCTTAAAATCATTGATCAGTTTTTCTGGTTGATGATTGCCTTCACCCCAAATTGCTAATTCATGGTGTTTTCCTAACACTTCAAAGTTAAAGATTTCATGATTACCAATTTCAAATGGAGTATCAACTAAAGTATCAAAATCCTTAGCAAAGAAAGTATTTTTCTCTCCTTGTAATTGAGGTAAACCTGTAGTGACTTGCCAATTTGAATTTGGTGGTACAACAGTAATATTTATAGACTGAGCTTCCCAACTGGGGATTCTGAAAAACAGTCCTGCACCATTAAAATATCCATGAGTAGTATCCAAGTGATTTGTGCGAACTGATAATTCATTGGCATATACACGGTAATGTAAAATAACTTCCGCTGCATCTCCTTTTTCTACTTGCCAATGATTTTTACTAATTTTTCGCCATGATAAAGTTTTAGTCTCAGCAAAGGCAGCAAAGTCTTGTAAATTCTTAGCATATTCTCGCACCAAGTAAGATCCTGGTGTCCATACTGGCATCTTGAGGTTAATTACAGATAATGGATAATTGAAAATATGCAGAGTTACCTCAAACAAATGAGTTTCTGGTTGAGGCATTGCTACCAAATAGTGAATACATGATTTGACTGCCTGAGTTTGAGATTCTGTCTGGTTTGCTGTTGCTTTATTCATGACTGCTGCCGAGAATAGGATATTAGTCTATGGTCAACAGTTGATAGATAATAGTCAATAGTTATAATTCTCAGAATAGATAGTATCTCAAAGTTTAGTGTAATTCTCATTAGAACATATTAGCTAAATTTACCATTTGGGAGAAGTTAAGTATATGTATGGTATTTTTGCTGCGGTTGATTTTTATCCATTGTTTTTCATCTAACTTCTGCATAATCTTAGTGGTTTCATCTAGGGTAATTTCAGTTAGTTGAGCTAAATCTTGATAAGGCATATACAAAATTTCTTTGTCTTGGTGAGAACTGCCTCCATAATTTTCCACTAAACCTACTAAAGTATGAGCTAGTTTAACCGCTGGTGGACAAGACCTCATTTGTAGCCGAATGTTAATTTGTCTAATTCGTCGCACCATTAGCTGTAACATTCTGTGATGTAGCTGTGGATCTTTAAAAAGAATTTGGATAAAACGTTCTCTGGATATAGTTAACAATTTAACTGGTGACAGGGCAATTACATCTGTCGAACGTGGAGATTCATCTAAAACCGCCATTTCACCAAAGAAGTCGCCCGGCCCTAGAATTGCTATTGTGACAGAATCTTCACCATTTGTACGTCTGACTTTTACCCAGCCAGATACCAGGAGATAAACTGCATTTCCCCAAGCATCTTCCATTAAAACTGTTTTGTCAGCAGGGTATTCATATTCAACGGCAACATTAATCAGCCATTCCAAGGTTTGAGGATTGGCTGTGTTTAATAAAGGGAAAAGATCGCTAAAAACCTCAGTTTGCATGAAATCTTCACAAGGGGCGAATTCAATTTAATATACAGAGTATGTTAAATAGTAGACTTTAAAGAGCTTTAATAACAATAACTACTATTAGGTAGGGCTTGCTGAAAAAGTCTTGTCGTGAAGACAGGTGACAGTTTCAAGAGTTGGATAGGAAAAATTTTCCCTTTGAATCCAATTTAAATGCACGGTTTTCGAGTGACTAATACCTAAAAACTTGCACTTTTTCAATTTCAAATCGTCTAAAATCCTCTTCTTGTAAAGTTTTCATGTTTATTCAGCAAACCCTAGGTAGTCATGATCAAGTTGTTGCAGCTTAGACACTATTCTTACAGTAGCATAAAGTATACGTAATCTGCCAGTCCTTTGGTTCAGCTGTCAGTTATCAGTTATCAGTTATCAGTTATCAGTTATCAGTTATCAGTTATCAGTTATCAGTTATCAGTTATCAGTTGTCAGTTATCAGTTATCAGTTATCAGTTGTCAGTTTTCAGTTTTCAGTTTTCAGTTTTCAGTTTTCAGTACCTCTAGCTGAAGTAAGGGGCTTGAAATCAGGAGTGTTTTTTATCACGTTAAAAGAAAGGTTTTTGGGCAAACAGTTTTCCAATTTACCCCCGACTTTGAAAACGCCCTGCTGGAAAGAGCAGGCTTTAGACCACAATTTTTTGGTAAGCTGTTGTACATTTGGAATACACAACAGCAAGTTAAAAGTCAAAAGTCAACATTTAACAGAGTTTCAGGTATATTTCCTTAAAAACTATAATTCCAGTCTAGCTATACAGTAACTTAATGCTGCATCATATAGAATCAAAGAGAAAATAACCGAATTTAATTTATTTTTGTACAACGGTCAGCTATGATTTGTTTCTGAGGTTTTGGGCTGCTAGGTAGACTTTTGTCCATTCACCGATCACTTGATGAGTTTTCATTTTTAGTTCTTCAGCCACCGCTTCAATAGAATAACCGGCTTTTCTCAGACGCAGAATTTCTTTACCTAAAGGGCTGATTTTTGCTTCTAATTGCTGCCATTGAGTTTGAGTTAAGCCCAAGTTATGTTCTTCCAAGGATGTGGCTAACCAACTATCTACCAGTTCTGGTTTACTTTTAATTGCAAAGACTCGCACAGCGTGATAACTAATTTTTTCTCTAAGTCTGTATACTTCTTTGATGGGCTTGTTGAGTGTTTTGGCAATTTCTTCTTGGGGTTTACCTTGGAGATAAAGTCTCAACCAGTCTACAGCTTGTTGCCCTAAGTTTTGCAGTAGGTATTCTTCAAATTCTTGATTAACTGATTTACGTGAGGATTGTTGTTCCTCTAGTTGTTGTGCTTCTTGATATTCAGCGATCGCTTGATTATCTACTAAGTTAAGTGGATTATCTGCATCGTCACTCAACATTTCATCAGAAACTAGTCTAATTAAGTCATTAACTGGTACTTGGGTTAAACCACCTCGTTGAATTCTTCTCAGGTAGTTAACAAAGCGGTAAACTAAGATGGGTTGATTACGTACTGGACGTAAACAATATTCTTCGATACTTGCAAATAATAAAGTGTCTTGGAATCTTCTATCTTGGGTAATTGCTGAGATATCTACCATCTGCTGCCTCATGTATGAGTCGCTTTGCAGTAGTTCTTGCAGTAGTTCTTGCAATACATCTATCACACTGCGCTGCCGATCGCGACTGAGAGAAATCCAAGTTTGAATTTTGTTTCTCAATGTCATGACGCTGCCTAAACGGTTGATGAGGTTACGATATGCTCTATCTCTGCCTACGCCCAGATATCGTTGTTTCAAAATCCGCCAGCGATATTCCATTGCTTGTTTGGCAACTTCTAATTCTTTGGCATTGATTTGAGCAAATTTATTGGGATCTGGCCCCAGTAACCAAAGTATGATACTTTGTCTATTTACCTGACTTTGTTCTGGACATTCAGCCTCAAGTCGTTTTTGCCAATACTGAGCTAGGTTTGTTTCATCCGATCCCATAGTGAGATTGCGCTCCTCGAAACTCCGATTTAAAGTTTGCATCACAACCCCCATACCAACTTCAATGTTTAACTAGTAATTTTGTGGTTATATTTATCTGTTCGCAACTTAATTCAAAAATTATCTGTATTGAAATTTTTCTTAATTAAGTTTTGCTAGACTCAAATAATGAATGAATTTTTATTTGAGGTATTTTACCTTTCATCATTCCGGGGTAGTCGGGGAAAAATGATTTTGGTTTAATTGATTAATACTCTCTTTTGACGGTTGCTTACCTGTGTTAGTTTCAAGTTGTTGTAATTTTTTGTCTAAAAATTATTTACAAGTCTTGACATTTGTTAGACAATGGGGGCGTATATGAGGATATTCACACTAATTTTTGCATAAGTCAACATTTGATCTCACAATAGTGTTATTGATCTATCTACATTTGAATTGAGTAAATCAGTAAATAAAATCCCCAATGTCTTCACTTTTTACTAAAAGAGGTTTCGTGCAGCTAAGGAGCTTGTTTATCAATCAATTTTGTTGTGGATAACTCCTAATTAATTCGCTATTCTGAATATTATTATTAATAGGTAATGTTATTACTGTGACAGAGATCACTTAGATTAGGTAATTATTCTTGACTACTGCGGTGACAGAATCAAGACTTGAATTGGTGAAGATAACTGCTCAAATATGATCGTAAGTAACTGAGCAAAATTAATTAGATATTTTGGAAATCAATAAAAATCCCTGTTCCCTGTTCCCTCTCCTAAATATAAAATTTATTTTGCACGACTACTGAATTGACAGAGTGCATGGTGTAGGATGTGATGAAAACAAACAATCATCGTTAACCTATCACCTATCACCTGTGCTGCGGGGAAGATAAACCTATCTACCGCTGGCTGATCTAACGACTGGGTTTTCTACAGAATCCCGATACTGCTGCACTTGGTCTGTATAAGCAATAGGAAGAACCGCTTCTACGTTTTCATGAGGACGGGGAATAATCACCCAAGACTCTAAAGTTCCACCATGTACATTTTCTGCGGCTTCCACACCAGCCTCCATAGCTCTTTTAACTTCAGAAACGTCACCACGAATATTGACGGTAAACCGGGCGCTACCAACTCGGATGTAACCTACCAAGGTAACTCGCCCAGCTTTTACCATTGCGTCTGCTGCTGCTAATACTGCGGGAAAACCCTTGGTTTCTAATGCTCCGACTGCCTGTAGTGACATTATTGATCTCCTTTATGAATAAAATTATCTGCTACAAGTTAATTTGACAAAACTGTGGCTTGAAGTTCTGAGTGGAAACTTGCTTAGAAGATGCGGAAAGGTTCAGACTTAGAGGTGAAGTGAATAGGTAGAATAGTCTCTACATTTTCTGGAGGGTTGGGGACTATGTAATGAGTAATTACTTTACCACCATAAACTCCTTCTTCGGAAGCTATACCCGCTTCCATAGCTCTGTTTACTTCTGCAACTTGGCCTCTTACAGCAACTAATAAACGTCCACTTTCTGCGATGCCATAGTAGACAATAGTGACAGCGGCAGATTTAACCATTGCGTCTGCTGCTGCCAGTACACAGGGAAAGCCTAAAGTTTCAATTACGCCAACCGCCATTGGCATGGCTTGATTCTCCTCAAATCCAGGTGATATATATTGTACGAGGCTTTGGTACTCATTTTGTCATTTGCCAAAATTTTCTTTTTGTTGGTGAGGATTGAAGATCATGTACACTGATACTTATGTTTCCAAGTTTTTTACCAACTGCCGTTGCTGGGTTGACAGAACCCACTTCTATTGCCTTGGCTCAAAGTATCCAAAGTCAAGGAATTTCTACACCTTTAAGTTTAGAACCAATTAACACTACTTACATACATCAGGGTAGTGGTGGTACTCCGATTTTGTTAGTTCATGGGTTTGATAGTTCGGTGTTGGAGTTTCGCCGACTCATACCTTTATTAGCGGAAAATAATGAAGTTTGGGCAGTAGATTTACTGGGTTTTGGTTTTACAGAAAGACAGCCAGATGTGGCTTACAGTCCTTTAGCTATTAAGACTCATTTATATTATTTTTGGAAAACCTTAATTAACCAACCAGTGATTTTGGTGGGTGCTTCTATGGGTGGGGCAGCAGTGATTGATTTTACTCTCACTTATCCAGAAGTTGTACAAAAACTGGTTTTAATTGATAGTGCCGGATTAAAAGGTGGTTCAGCTTTAAGCAAGTTGATGTTACCGCAGTTATATAATTTAGCAGCAGAATTTCTACGTAACCCCAAGGTACGTGAGCGTATTTGCCGTTCTGCTTATAATGATAAATCCCTAGTTTCTGCTGATGGTTTACTTTGTGCAGAATTGCACTTAAAAATGCCTAACTGGGATAAATCTTTAATTGCTTTTACCAAAAGTGGTGGTTACTCAGCTTACAAATTCAAACAATTAGCAAATATTCAGCAACCTACCCTAATTTTATGGGGTGATAATGACAGAATTTTAGGGACTAAGGATGCGCCAAAATTTGAAAAAGCAATTCCTCAAAGTCGCTTAATTTGGATTGAAAACTGTGGACATATTCCCCATATAGAGAAAGCAGAAATTACAGCACAACACATTAACTCATCTGAGTTAGATAAAAGTTTAATCTAACTACAATAATCAAACCGGATTCCCAAAGTATATTAAATATCACCTAACTTCTCGATAACATTAATTCTCAAGCAGATGAAAATTGCCATTATTGGATGTGGTTACGTTGCTGATCAGTATTTAAACAACATCAAATCCCATCCCGGATTTATTATTCAGGGGGCTTTTGATCAGAATCACCATAGAAGAGATGAGTTTTGTAAATATTTTTCTCTCCCAGCTTATCCAACATTAGAAGCGGTGATGGAAGATTCATCAGTAGAAATGATCCTTAACCTCACCAATCCTAGAAGTCATTTCTCCGTGTCGGCTGCGGCTATTAATGCCAATAAGCACGTTTATACTGAGAAACCTTTGGGAATGGATATGAAGGAAGCGCGTCTTCTGATAGACATGGCCAAAGAAAAAAATGTCCGACTTGGTTGCGCTCCCTGTAGTGTATTAAGTGACACAGCCCAAACTCTCTGGAAAGCTATCAGAGAGGGGGCTATTGGCAAAGTGCGATTGGTGTATGCCAATTTTGATGATGGAATGATTGCTCCCAAGATGAAACCTTGGACATGGCAAACAAATTCTGGTGCTTATTGGCCTGCAAAGGATGAATTTGAAATAGGTTGTACCTATGAACACGCAGGTTACTTTCTCACCTGGTTGGCTGCTTTTTTCGGACCTGCACAAAGAGTGACGGCGTTTTCTTCTTGTCAAATACCAGATAAGGGAATTCCAGTTGAGCAAATGGCACCAGATTTTTCTACTGGCTGTATTGAGTACAATGATGGTGTTGTAGCCCGAGTGACTGCTGGATTAGTTGCACCTAGGGATAAATCTATGACTGTGATTGGAGATGAAGGAGTTCTCTTTGTTCCTTACTTACGTAATGATCAGGAATCTGTGTTAATTCACAGAGATACCGATTATCAAAATCTCAAACTTGTTGAGCGGCTCAAAATTAAAGTCAAGTCAAAGGTTGAGTATGCGGCCAAACGATTGAAAGTATCAACTGATAATTTGGGTTATTATCAGCGGTATCCAATGCTGAAAAGTAAATCATTTCAGCCAGCTAGTTCTACAAAGTTGGTTGATTTTCTCCGTGGCCCTCAGGATATGCTGGATTCAATCAAGAATAATCAACCCCATCGTCTATCTGCTGAGTTGGGACTTCATATTGTTGAACTGATTGAATGTCTTCAATATCCCCAAAAATTTAATTATCACAAAGACATCGAAACCACGTTTCCCGCTATCGAGCCTTTAATCTTCTGAGATATATTTGTTTTCAGCGATTATGATGATTTAATCTTGTCCAGTAGTTGATGAATTAATAGTGATTCTTTGAGTGGCATAACTGGACTTTCCTTTAAACCTAAACGCAGACAACGCATGGTTTCTTCAGCTTCCCTAATTAGTCCGATCCTGGCTGGAGTTGTAGATTTTGGTAATAAACTAGTTATGGGTTTGACTATTCTCTTTAATTTGCGACCGACTCGCTGTGTTAATGCCATTTTTTGACTTTTGTGACTCAAAACTCGCATATCAGTAGCATCTATAAATGGTGATGGGATGTAGATACTTCCATCTGTACCAAAAATATGAACATCGTTAGAGTTTGTAGTGTTAATGCTGATAGTTATAGAAACTGTATGATGAGGATAAGTTAAAATAATTGCGGAATTAACATCCACACCTAAATCTGTACGAATTACCTGACAGTGGTAATCTTGTGGTTCACCAAACCAGAAAAAAGCTAAACTGAGGGCATAACAGCCAAAAGCAAGCATCGCTCCATGTCCTTCTTCTGGCTGTCCTAGTTTTGATAAGTCCTTTTGGTAACCTATTCCTATGTTCACAGAACAGACTTTTCCTATATGCTGTTCTTGAATCAGTTGTTTAGATTCTTGGATAAACGGATTAAACCGCATCCACATCGCTTCCATACAAAATAGATCACAAGACTGGGCTTTTTCTACTACTTGGTGTGCTTCTTCCCATGAGCGAGTAAATGGTTTTTCGCACAGAATGGCTTTGCCACTACTTAGGGCCTGGAGACAGTGTTGATAATGTAAACTTGTGGGGGTAGCAATGTAAATGACTTCAATTTCTGGATCGTTAAAGAATTCATCAAGGGTTCGGTGTGGACGAGCAAAGCCAAATTTTTGGGCAAACCACGTTGCATGATCGGGATTTCTAGAAACTACAGATTGTTTAACTGCTCCATTAATTTCTGCCAAACTATAAGCAAAATTCTGAGCAATTTTACCAGTACCAAGAATTCCCCATTTAATGCTTTGAATATCTGAATTCATGAAAGGATCTCTAAAACATGACCAGCCAGATCATACCATGTTGATTTATGTTCTCCATCTGAGAAAAACTAACTTTTTTAACATAGTAAATGAAGTTCAAATAGCTGATTAAGCATTGCTAAATTTCTGATCATAATAACCAAGTTTTATCTTTATCGTGAAAGTCATCATTATTATTTCCCTTCATCACTATCCTTGGTGCTGGCCTATAAGATTTCTGAGGATTAACAACTAAAGATTTAGAGGTTTCTTTGACTGGTGGTTTTGGTGTTGATTTGATAGATTCAGGTGTTGGTTTATCTTTTAAATCTTTCATTTCCGCGATTAACTGAGAGTTTGATTCTGCTAACTGTAAAGCTGTTTTTTTAGTTTCATAAAGTTCCTTTGCTAATCTTTCCGCTAAAGTTTTTTGCTCAGATAAAGCAGTGTTTAAATCAGTGATTTCTTGCCTTAATTCAGTAGTCAATCTTTCAGCTAAAGTTTTCTGTTCAGATAAAGCGGTGTTTAAATCAGCAATTTCTTGATTTAATTCAGTTTCTTGATTTTCGTATTCTTCTAAACTTTCTTTTAATTCTTGAATAGTAACTTCCAAGTCTGCTTTCGTGGGAGTTTTGGATTTTGTTGATTTAGATTTCTTTGTTATTTCTTCATCTGGAAGTAGTTCAGATTCGATTACCTTTTCTGCGGTAACTTCAATTGTTGAGTCATCGGGAGAGGGTGTAAATTTTTGGGTTTCTTCTTGTAATAAATTGGTGAGAGATTTCTTATTCATAATTTCCTCGAATTTATAAAACTAGATTTGGAGACTCCACATAACGTTTCTAGCCAAAAACTAGAAACAAGACAACTGATCACTGATAACATTTACTCAGTGATTTCTGTTTTCATTTTTTCTTCTAAGATTTCTAATAATGTATCTACATTTTTACCAATTTGTTCAAAACAAGTCTTCGGTGGTGGTTCTGGAGCAAATTGAATTAACTTGATTTCTCCTTTACCAATCCCAATCATTAATACTTCTATTTCTGGGTTATTATTGTCAATAATTCCCAAAATTTCTTGGAGTCTATTTTCTACTCTATCATTAAGTTTTTCAATTTCCAATTGTGGACAATATACAAAATGGGGATAAGGTTGTAAATCTATGCCAATCGTACCTTTGCTGTCACTATTTTCTAACCATAAACCCCAAAATAATGCCGCTAATTCTTGTTGATTTTCTTTTACAAATAAATCTATTTTTCGTCTCCATCTCGTATCCCCTGCTTCTGTTTTGCCACTACTAAACATGATCATTAATTCGTAATTCGTAATTTGTAATTCGTAATTTACAGGACTTATGCAAAACTTAGTTCAAAGACTGTCATTGCGACGTAAGGAAGCAATCTCCAACCCAGATATTTCGTAAAAAAGCGTAAGTCCTAATTTATTTATCAATCACCCAACCTCCCCATCACCCAATCCTCTTGATAATCCAGATTGTACACGCCAGAGACTGGAGTAAACACCATTTTTTGCTAACAGTTGTTCATGAGTTCCTGATTCTATCAATTCTCCATGTTCCATGACATAAATACAATTAGCATTGCGGATAGTTGAGAGACGATGGGCGATCGCAATGGTTGTCCGATTTACGGTTATCCTTTCTAAGGAACGTTGGATAGCTGCTTCTGTTTCGTTATCCACTGCGGAGGTAGCTTCATCTAGGATTAAGATGGGTGGGTTTTTTAAGACTGCACGAGCGATCGCAATTCTTTGTTTTTGCCCCCCTGATAATTTTTGTCCTCTTTCTCCGACAATTGTCTCATAACCTTGGGGTAAACGCATAATAAAATCATGAGCTTCTGCTACTTTTGCGGCGGTGATAATCTCTGCATTGGTAGCTGTAAATGTCCCATAGGCTATGTTTTCTGCTACTGTTCCATGAAATAGAAATACATCCTGACTTACTAAACCAATACAGCGGCGTAAATCTCGTAAATCTAAACTTTGTAAATCCACACCATCCAGGATAATTTTACCATGTTGAGCTTCATAAAATCGCAGTAAAAGTTTAACTAATGTGCTTTTTCCTGAACCTGTAGAACCAACAATAGCGATGGTATTTCCTGCGGGGATTGATAATGATAAATGTTTAATAACAGGAGGACGTTCATAATAGGCAAAGGTCACATTTTCAAATTCAATTTCACCTCGGACTAAATCTATGGGTAAATTAATATTCCCGGTATGAATCGCTATGGGAGTATCCAATAAATCCATGACTCTATTTGTAGAAGCCATTGCCCGTTGATATAAATCAAAAGTATCGCCTAATCTAGTTAATGGCCACAATAATAATTGTACCAAAAATACTAAAGAACTATAAGCACCTACGGCTAATTTTCCATCAATTACCTGCATTCCTCCCAATACTAATAACACCGTAAATGCAGTTAAGATGAACATTCTAATAATGGGAATATAAGCCGCAGAAAAAGCAATGGCTTGGGCATTACTCAAACGATAGGCATCACTATCTGCTGCAACTCTAGCAGCTTCGTAATCTTCAGAAGTAAAACTTTTAATAGTAGTAATACCGCTCAAATTATTAGATAAGCGACCATTTAATAAACCAACTTTTTCCCTGACATCGGCATAACGAGGAGCAAGAAATTTCTGGAAAGCAACTGAACCACCAAGAATAAAAGGCATCGGTAACATTGCCATCCAAGCCACACTAGGAGCAATGATAAAAAATGTTGTGCCAACAATTATAATAGTAGTAATAACTTGAATAATATCGTTTGCACCTACATCTAAAAAACGCTCCAACTGGTTAATATCATCGCTCAGAATAGACATTAAACCACCGGTACTACGTTCTTCAAAATAAGCTAATTCCAAATCTTGTAAATGAGAGTAAGCATCTAAACGCAGATCATGTTGAACATTTTGACCCAAATTGCGCCAGAGTAACTTATAACGATATTCAAAAAATGATTCCAATACCCAAGTAACAACTGTTAATAAAGCTAAAACAACAAATTGTCCAGAAATATTTTTAATCCCCAACTGAGCAATGATAGAATCTTGTTGTTTAACAACCACATCTACCGCAATACCAATTAATACAGGTGGTGCTAAATCAAAAATTTTATTCAAAATAGAAGCACCAATAGCAAACCAAATTCGGTGCTGATATCTATGTCCATAGTCAAGCAGACGTTGCAAAGGATGTGAATCATGCTTACGTCTTTTCCATACCTTGTGTGATTTAATTCCTGTAGCCACTAGCCATCCAAGGTTATATCCAAACTGATGTGCAGCTAATGTTACCACAAATTTTATGTTATTTTACTGGAGAACCTGTATCTAAGAGGAGATAGAACCTTGAGAAATCAGCAGTTAGCAAGTTTACAAACTTCACTTATCGGAATCATATTTGCTATTTTAGTAATTCTGGGATTAAATTCCTTTGTAATTATGAACCCTGGCCAAGCAGGAGTAATTAGCATTTTAGGTAAAGCTAGAGATGGTGTATTAACTGAAGGGATTCATTTTAAACCTCCATTTATATCCGTAGTAGATGTGTATGATTTAACCGTACAAAAATTTGAAGTTCCAGCCGAAAGTTCCACAAAAGATTTACAGGATCTGAGTGCTAGATTTGCAATTAACTTTAGACTAGATCCTCTAGAAGTAGTTGAAGTCAGAAGAAAACAAGGTACACTAGAAAATATAGTCTCTAAAATTATTGCTCCTCAAACCCAGGAAGCATTTAAAATAGCAGCAGCAAAACGTACAGTAGAAGAAGCAATTACTAAAAGAAGTGAATTAAAAGAAGATTTTGATACAGCACTAGACCAACGCTTGGATAAATATGGGATAATCGTATTAGATACGAGCGTAGTTGACCTCACCTTTTCGCCCGAATTTGCCCGAGCAGTAGAAGAAAAACAAATTGCGGAACAACGAGCGCAAAGGGCAGTCTATATAGCTAGAGAAGCCGAACAAGAAGCTCAAGCAGATGTCAACCGCGCCAAAGGTAAAGCCGAAGCTCAAAGACTCTTAGCAGAAACCCTCAAAGCTCAAGGAGGCGAACTGGTTTTACAAAAAGAAGCGATTGAAGCTTGGAAAACAGGTGGCGCACAAATGCCAAAGGTATTAGTGATGGGTGAAGGATCTTCAGGTAGCGCACCTTTTATTTTTAACTTAGGGGAAATGCCCAAATAAATTTGATTTGATTAGTATACGCAATTACAGTCTTCAGGAATTAACAGTGAGTGTGGATTGAAAAAACATACAGCATATTTGATTTCAATAAGGTACACTTTGGGCGGGCAAGATGCTCATATCACAGGGTTGATATCATTCTGATTTGTACTTTGTTTACCTCAAACCTGCTGTAAATCCACACATCACTTACAAAAATCATCAAGTCAGAAACAGCAAATACAAGCAAGATTTTATGGACGAGATGAAACTAAAAATCTTAATTTAATTTGTACTAGATATCCTGAATCTCTCCACGGACAAAAATTCAAACTTTAAGTTAGGCACATCTTAACTTCTGATCATCTACCAATCTCCTGTTACTCTGTACAACTTTCCCCCAGTAAATTCACAAATCAAATTGCCCTATGTCAACTTCAAACCGCACCACCCTTACAGTTACTGAAGCAAAAAAAATCCTCAACAAATTCAATTGCTTAGACATAGCACCAATTCTGAAACCCTTAGAAAAAGCACTCACACGTCAGGCTATCATTTTATTAGCTAAACTCTCCGACTATCAGATTTTAGGTATTTGTGCAGAAACAGCGGTAGAGGGAATTATAGCTATGGAAACCTATTCTCGCGCTTTTGGTTATCAAGCGCCAGAAAACCTACCACACCCAGAAGGCCCAGTTTATATCAAATTAAATGGTAAAAATGGGCTATGTTATCTAGACTCTTATGCTGGTCATCATCGAGGTGTATTAGTTTCCTGTCAATCCCATCAAGAAGGGGGAGTGAATGAAATGTACGGACATTTACCCCTAGATTTATTTGTTGGGTAGGTGACTGGTGATTGGTGACTGGTGATTGGTGACTGGTGACTGGTGACTGGTGACTGGTGACTGGTGATTGGTGATTGGGGAAGATGAAAATCAACGGATTTCCAATTTCCAATTTCCAGTTTCTAATTTATTAGAAATACTAAATAAGTACCTGAGCCAAATTAATTGGATATTTTGGGAATAAATAAAAATCCCTGTTCCCTGTTCCCTATTCCCTATTCCCTCTCCTAAATATGAAATTTATTTTGCCCGACTAATTAATAACAAAAAGATTTATGAGTATTATTACACTACAATCAGTAAAAAAAGATTTTGGGATCAAAGAGATTTTAAAAGATGCCACATTTAATATAGATGTTAATGATAAAGTAGGTTTAATTGGTACTAATGGTTCTGGTAAATCTACACTCTTAAAAATGATTGCTGGGTTAGAACAAATTGATGGCGGACAAATTTTAACTAACTCCGGTGATAAGATCATCTACTTACCCCAACAACCAGATTTAGATGAAAATTTAACAGTTTTAGAACAAGTATTTGCTGATAGTGGTGAACAGGCAAATCTAGTCAAAGAATATGAAGAGTTAACTGATAAATTAGCTCATTATCCTGAAGATAGTGCATTAATGTCTCGCTTATCTAATGTGATGCAGCAGATGGATGCAGTTGGTGCATGGGAATTAGAAACAAACGCTAAAATTATTCTCACCAAATTAGGAATTTCAGACTTTGAGATTAAAGTGGGAACATTATCAGGAGGTTATAAAAAGCGAATTGCATTAGCTACAGCTTTGTTAGCTGAACCCGATATATTATTAATGGATGAACCGACAAACCATCTTGATGCTTTATCTGTAGAATGGTTACAAGGTTATTTAAACCGTTTTCGTGGTGCATTATTTTTAATTACTCACGACCGTTATTTTCTAGATAAAGTCACTAATAGAATTATTGAAATAGATCGTGGTGATATTTTTACATACTCTGGTAATTATTCCTATTATTTAGAAAAGAAAGCCTTAGCTGAAGAATCAGCTATTAGTAGTCAACGTAAACATCAAGGTGTATTACGTCGAGAGTTGGAATGGTTAAAAAGAGGGCCAAAAGCCAGAAGTACCAAACAAAAAGCTAGAATTCAACGCATTCAAGCAATGCGAGAAACTGACTTTAAACAAGCTCAGGGTAAGGTAGATATTTCTACAGTTAGTCGCCGCATTGGTAAAAAAGTTATTGATTTAAAAAGTATTATTAAAGCCTATAATCAACGTACTTTAATTAAGGATTTAACCTACGAATTTAGCCCCGAAGATAGAATTGGCATTATCGGTGGTAATGGTGCTGGTAAATCTACATTAATGAATATTATAACCGGACGTATTCCTCCAGATAGCGGTACTGTAGAAATTGGTAGCACTATTCACATTGCTTATTTTGATCAACATTCTGAAGATTTATTATCAGCAATTAATGAAGAACAGCGGGTAATTGATTATGTCAAAGAAGAAGGGGAGTTTATCAAAATAGCAGATGGAACAAAAATTTCTGCTTCTCAACTTTTAGAAAGATTTTTATTTCCTGGTAGTCAACAATATGCACCTATTCATAAACTTTCCGGCGGCGAAAAACGACGTTTATTTCTGTTAAGGTTATTAGTGAGTGCGCCGAATGTTTTAATTTTAGACGAACCAACAAATGATTTAGATGTGCAAACCTTAGCAGTTTTAGAAGAATATTTAGAGGATTTTTCTGGTTGTGTCATTGTTGTTTCCCATGATCGGTACTTTTTAGATCGGACTGTAGATACTATTTTTGCTCTAGAAGAAGGTGGTAATTTACGACAATATCCTGGCAACTATTCCGTTTATTTAGATTACAAAAAAGCAGAAGCAGCACAACAGGAAGCCATTAACAAAACTAAAGAAAAACCGAAAACTAATACTGAAGAAAAATCAATATCTTCACAACCAGAACCGAAAAAACGTCGTCGCTTATCCAATTGGGAACAGCGGGAATTTGCAGAATTAGAAGATAAAATTGCCCAGTTAGAAGTAGATAAAGCCGCAGTAGAAAAAGAACTATTAAATGTTCCTCCAGGCAATTATACCCAAGTGCAAAAGCTATATGAGCAAGTAGAAGCAATCAATCAAGCTGTAGATATTGCCACAGAACGTTGGTTAGAATTAGCAGAAATTGATTCTTAAATAATTAATTCTCGTTCCCATACTCTGTATGGGAATGAAAATAGAAGTCTCTGACTTCAAAAAAGCAAATCTTATATGACATAGCACTACATCATTAGGTTAGGAAATAATTAAATTTTTAAATCTCAAAGTAAGCTGTTGTGCATTTAATTTGTATAAGTCTGGCGGGCAAGATGCCCACCCCACAAGATTTCACTATTTTAGGTATTTACATCTTCCCCATCCCAGGGTTGTTCTACATTCATCACCCAGGGAATACCATTATTTACTGGTGAACTAATACTAATTTTAGCCCTGTTAGCAAATAGCTTTAATTTCTCTACTAAATAAGGAACATTGATCATCAAATTTTGGTAGCTTTCTATATCATGGCAAACCATCATTAGCATTAAAATACCACCATTAACTTTGAAATACCAATGACAAGTTGATAGTGCAACACGTACTAAATGATCACAGGATAGGAAAAAGCGTTGTTTGGTAACTTCTTCCATTTGACTCATTAATACTTCACTGATTTGTGTAGTTTTATAAGTTGGCAAATCATCTGGAGATAGGTGAGATTTAGTCATATAATTTAGTCCTTTTTGAAAAGAACAAAATACTAACGTAATTTCTTTTATTCTGGATATTCAGGTTGGCAATTACGTCAGGGTTCAAGATATTCCAATCTAACATCCGTTCACTCCCTTATTTATGTTTATATATTTGATATTTTATCTCATCAATTTTTCCACATATTTTCTTTAGCAATTGATATACAAAAATATATAAACTTTTGTGAAAACCATTCTTAACTTATTAACAGGGAATAGGGAATAGATAGAGAACACAGAGGAATGAGGGTTTGAGAGTATTTTGTAATAATTTTCAAAATTATGGCTGATTTCTTATGAATAGTCAGTCTTCCTAAATTTTTTAGGCTTTATTTTACATAATTGATATTACACACAAGTTATAGAATTAACATTTACAAAGACTGAATAAATTATCAATGTATCAGACATTGCGATTAACTATTACTATTATGCTCTAAATAAACATTATTAGTTTTACCTTTCATTTAAAGTAGTGGAGAATTACACATAAAAAATTTAACCTTATACAAATATACTGGAGTAATCATGCCAAAACGTATTCTTATAGAAGTCAATAGTTGGTTTAAAAGAGATAGAATTGTCCGCTATTTAGAAATTTTTCAAGATATTATTGTTATTTCTCTGTGTGTAGGTTTATTTTGTGTGATGTTGATTAGATTGGCAGATATGTTTATCTCTTTTTTAAAACCTTTAGATTTACGACAGGTAACATCTGATATTTTATTTATTTTAATACTTGTAGAATTATTTAGATTATTAGTTGATTATATTCAAGAACATAGCATATCAGTAGGTGCTGCGGTAGAAATAACTATTGTTTCTGCACTCAGAGAAATCATTTTACGGGGTGTATTAGAAATTCCCCGTGACCAAATTTTTGGTATTTCTCTATTTTTGTTGGTGTTGGCAGGAATTTTTGTAATTAGTCCTTGGATAAATAGGTTATTTCCACATCCAAAAATTAGCGAAGAGTAATCAGCACCTATTGTTTTAATTTATCTTGATTTTCAATTGATGAAACTATGGTAAAATGAACCCGAATTTTTTGAACACTGCTGTTGCTGCTTCACTTGACAAAAACTGGATGAAATTTTCAGAAGCATCAATTTTTTTACTTCTTTTGATAATTGCTAAGGGATAAATGATCGGAGAATGATTTGTTTCATTTGCTGCAATTGCAACTTTAACTTGATTAGAAATTTTGGCATCTGTAGCATAAACTAAACCTGCGTCAGCATTGCCACTTTCTACAGATGCTAGAACTTGACGCACGTTTTTAGCATAAACAAACTTTGATTTGAGTTTGTTCCACAAGTTTAATTCTTTCAAGACTTGTTGTGCATATTGCCCTGCTGGTACGCTTCTAGGTTCACCAATAGCTATTTTTCTCACTTTTCGATCTGAGAGATTATCAAAACTACCCATACCAGAAACATTATTTGCTACAACCAATACCAGACGATTTCTAGCAATTACAGCTTGACTACCAGGTATTAATAGATTTTTAGCCTCCAAACCATCTAACTGTGTTTTTGCCGCAGGTATGAATACATCCACTGGTGCGCCTTGCTCTATTTGTCTTTGTAAAGCACCAGACGCACCAAAGTTATAATTAATGCTGATGTTAGACTGACTTTTTTCATAAAGCGGTTTAATTTCTGCCATCACGTCTTTCATACTGGATGCTACAGAAATAAGTAAGTTGGTATTGGATTGGCCTACAACAAGGTTAGAATTTATAGTTTGCAAACCAATTACTACTAACATCGCAATTATTGCTGTAGCAATTAATCCTAGAAATTTTCGTCTTTTGGCTGAAAAAAGGGTGTTTATGAAATCTTTCTGCATGAAAATAAAAAACTTATGCTAACTCAGCAATAGTGATGGTAATAGTTAGTTACCAGCTAAGTTAGTATATATTCCCATACTTGTTATAAGTAAAAATGTATTATAACATACGATTATTACTAAAATTCTGGTAAGTAGCAGTTCATTTTTGACTATATGTACTCAAAATATGGGTTTATCTTCTATTTCTGGTTTGGCTACAGTATTAATTGCGTTACCATTTGCTGTTAATGAATTACAAAGTACTTCATAAGCATTGAGGGCATGATCAAAAGCATATTCTTCAACAGCATATTTACGACTGTTTTCACCAAAATTTTTGACCTGATCTGGGTTTTTATATAGGTTTAAAATTTCTGTTGCCAGGGCTTGGGGATCTTCAGGAGGAACAATAATTCCGCCTCCGCTTTTTTGAATTGCTTTTGCGGCTGTTCCGTTGTCTGGTACTGATCCTAATATTGCTCTGCCACTGGCTAATAACACTTGGATTTTAGAGGGCATATTAAAAGAAATCACATTCTTCTTTTGTACAACTAAACCCACATCTGCTGCCGCTAACATCTGTGGTAGCTTCTGACGGGGTTGAAAGGGTAGTAATAAAACATTGTCCGCACCCAATTCTAAACAATTTTGTTGCAATCTTTGTAATCCTTTTGCTTCTCCCACAATCACAAAGGCTATATCTGTAATTTCTCGAAGTTGAGCAGCAGCCTTAATGACGGTTTCTAAACCCTGTGTAAGAGCAATGTTCCCAGAATATAGGACTACAAATTTACCATTGAGTTTATGTGTAATTCGGAAAGGGTTATCTTCTTTCTGTGATGGCGTAATAAAGTCAATATCCACCCAGTTGGAAATTTGCACAATTTTTTCTTCTGGCACACCTTTAGAGAGCAAATTATCTACAAAGCCATCAGCAATAACACTGATTTTTGTAGCCTTAGCGTAGGCAAATTTTTCCAGAGCAGTAAATATTTTGATTAATAATTTATTTTTAAGCAGGCCAACATGGATGGCAGCTTCCGGTAATATGTCTTGTAGATTTAATACCACTGGACAGTTACGTAACCACCCTAGTAAGGTAGCTGGGATACAAACCGGCAAGGATGGAGAAGTTAAAATAATTATATCTGGATGCTCACCCATAAAAGCGGGCAAAAAGCTGGTAAAAACAAAACTAGCATCTAGTAATATACGGTCTATCAAGTTTGGTTGCGGGCGAATCCAAACAAAACTACGTTGAATATTTACACCGTTTATATTCTCATTTACATAGAATTTACCCCGATATTCTTGGTATATTTGACGTTCAGGGTAGTTAGGCATAGCTGTAACCACCCGGACTTTGTGGCCTCGTTTAACCAGTCCTTCTGCTAATTCAGTCATTAGCGGTGCAATACCAATAGGTTCTGGGTGGTAATTGTAGGAGTAAATTAAAATCCGCATAACAAATTAGTCAGAGTTACTTAGTTTTTTTTGTACTGAATGACAAATAATTTTTGTCGCTAATACTACTTTGTCTCTATACTACAATATTATGTGATACAGCTTTTCGTCAGTCACTTTTCGTTAACATTACCTAAATTTTAAATTTTCATTTGAATATAAAATTTACCCAAAGCCATGTCAGCCAGGGTAAATAAACTAGGGTTTGCTGAAAAATGTATCTGTGGAAGCTAGGGAACAGCGAACAGTGAACAGGGAACAGCGAATAGAGACAACTGATAACTGCTAACTGCTAACTGATAACTGCTAACTGATAACTGTTAACTGTTAACTGTTAAACAGCGCCACTGTTTCGGTTGAATAGGATAAGTATAGTTTTCAGAATTAGTCTGACATCGTACATTAAAGTCCAATTTTTTTGATACTCTAAATCTAGACGGATGACATCTTCAAAACTGCGAACTTTGGAACGGCCGTTGACTTGCCATTCTCCAGTCATGCCAGGTTTTACGTCTAAACGCTGCCATTCTGGTACTTCATACCTTTCTACTTCATCAGGAGTGGGCGGCCTTGTACCAACTAAACTCATTTCTCCTTTGAGAACATTCCAAAATTGAGGTAGCTCATCTAAACTAGTACGACGTAAAAATCTACCTATATTAGTAATTCTGGGGTCGTTTTCGTTTTTGAAGAATGCTCCTTGGACTTGGTTTTTAACTTGGGCTTTTTTCGCTTCTGCATCTACACACATGGAGCGGAACTTCCAAATGTAAAAACGTTTACCCATCCACCCACAGCGGATTTGCTTAAAGAAAATTGGACCTGGATCATTGATTTGGATGGCGATCGCAATGGGAATAAATAGAATTGCTGTAATCACTAAACCCACTAATGATCCCACAATATCAATTAGTCTTTTCATCCAAGAAGCTACAGAAGGATGAGTTTGAGGTAGACTATCTGTTTTCCAATTAGTGGTTTTACGATTATCTACCTGACTTTCCGATTCTGCTGATTCAACGTTGTTAAAAGACTCAATAGAAAATACCTGATCTAATCCTGTTAAATTTAATACAGCCATTACTTGAGGAGTGACATTACACAGGGTAAATGCGATTCCTTGTTCTTGGGCTTTTTTAAAATTACTGACTACAGCACCCAAACCGCTACTATCCATAAAGATAGTGTCTTGGAAATCAATGATAACCTTTTGAAGATGAGAACTAGCGTGGAGCAGGTTTTGGCAAGTTTGTTTGAAGCCAACAGCCTCAACTACACTCAACCGAGTCGTTACCTGGACTATTGCAGCATTCTCCTGGTGGGTAACTGGGAAATTTATTTCTGTGGGTTGGCTACTCATGAAGCTATGCACTTTAGTTGCCATCTATATCTTATTTACCAAACATAATTGATTCTGGAAAATTACCTCAGCTATTTTGAAATAAGTAGAGTTATGAACTAATTAATAGCTATTGATGAGGTCGAAGATGAGAGATTACTGATTAAGTTGACAATGGAACAAGAAGTATAAACTTACTTACTTACTGGTATGCCAAATTATTACGGATAACCACATCATACCTAGAAGCATAACACTGGTATCTATAATCTCATGATTTGTAACTCTAAAGTAAAACCTACTGCACGCCTGATGGAAGTTTTTTCCGCTATTCAAGGGGAAGGATTGAATGTTGGGACACGTCAAATTTTTATCCGCTTTGGTATTTGTGACTTACGATGTCACTTTTGTGACAGTTCCCATACATGGAATCCACCGTCTGAGTGTCAGATAGAATGTTCCCCCGGATTGAGAGATTTTGAAATCCACTCTAATCCTATTTCTATATCAATGTTAATGGAATGGGTACAAAGACAGAATTTGCCTTCTTTACACGATAGTATCAGTTTAACTGGAGGAGAACCTCTTCTCCACGCTCCTTTTTTGGCAGAATTTCTACCCCAGGTGCGATCGCTTACCAATTTACCGATCTATTTGGAGACGGGAGGACATCGCCCACAGCAATTGGAGATGATTCTTCCTTACCTTGACTCTGTGGGCATGGATTTAAAAATTCCTAGTGTGAGTGGTGAAAGTCATTGGCCAGAACATCAACAATTTCTCCAAAGATGCTTTGATGCAAATTTAGAGGTTTTTGTCAAAATAATTGTCTCTCAAAGGACAGATCCTGGCGAGTTGGAGCGTGCTGGTATATTGGTCAGGGAAGTGAATGAAAATATACCTATCTTTCTGCAACCTGTAACACCTTTAACAGCAGCGCAAAAATTTAGTGAAGTGCCTGTTTTAGCACCTTTCCCTAACCAAGTTTTAGAATGGCAAGCCTTGATAAAAAAATTTGTCAAACAAGTGAGGGTTATTCCTCAAACCCATAAGATGCTGAATCAGTTGTAGGAGATGAAGGAGTTATATCATGTCCCCATCATCACTGGCGATATGACTGGTGTGTGCAGAAATAAGAAAATTATTTTTCCCCTGCAAGAAAGCACCCTTCACCCTTCACACTGCTGCCTTAATGATCAGTATTTAACCGGACATGATCTCAGGAAACTCCATCACCCCATCACCCTTAAAATCTACCTTCATCTGGGGATTTTGATTTGGCTTTGGCTTTGTTAGCACTACGTTTGAGAGCAGAAAGTCTAGCTTCGTAGCGAGAACGTTGACGTTTACCAGGGGTAGTGTCAATTAAAGTTTTTAAAGCACTACCCAAACTCTTGTAGGCATTGGGGAGACTGTAACCAAAGCGGGTAGCGAGGGCGATCGCTTTTTCATCAGCATCTAACAATTCCCTCAGCTGCTTTTCTCCATTATTCTTCTGATATAGCCTCCAGCCGGAAACACCGCAAAGTGCTAGAGCTAGTAACAGTAATAAACCATCTTGTACCCACAATTCGCCTACAGCACCACCTAAACCTATTGCTAGTGCTGCCATTTCCCAACCATCTTTAGGAACAGTGTCATTTTGAATTCTGGCCACTTCATGCCAAAACAATAGGTTACGCTGATCCATTGCTAACGCGTCCCATTTCACCAAGTCAATTTGAATTTCTACTTGGTCTTTACCTATTTCTTCACAGCGGATCAGTGGAGGACTGATTTCTGTTGTTCCTTCCACTGTCACCCAACTTTGTAATTCTGGGGGTAATAAGCTTTTCAACCGCCGGAGTTCACTCATTTCCGCTTTAGCTGAGGAGGTTGTATAGGATGTCATAAAATTCCAGCCTTAAAAAATTTCTCTATATTAGTGAGGTTATCACTTTGGAGTATAGCTATTACAGCAATGATTCTGCTTACTCGTCGGAAAAACTGCCTCGCCTTTTTCTAGCTTCTATTGCTTTTTCTAACAAATCAAGTAATCCTGGTGCTTCTTCCTGGATACTCAGCAAGAGTCTTTCCCCTAGTTCTATGTTACCCGGATCTTCTCCTGTTTCCATCACTTCTTTGAGACGTGGTAAAGCGATGTTATCAACTACTTGAATCAGTCCACTTAAACAACGATGGAATTGTTTTTCGGTCAGAATAGAGTCTTCCAAAGGAAATTCAATGATGGCTCGAATTTCTCCATCAGATGGATCATATTCCCACTGCAACATTTTGGTTTCCCAGGAAATAGCCAACATTGTCTGAAGGATAGATGCTTTGTAGGGATGTTCTTTAACTCCTGGCAAAACTTGAGGTGCAAAGACTCGGAAAAATTTTCCTTCTTCATCCAACTGAACCACTATTAAAAAATCTTCCAGGTGATCAGCTTCTACACCTGTAACAATTCTGTCTTCTTCTTCATCAAAGCGATACTCCCAGCCAAGGTTATCTAAATAATTGGCTATTTGTTTTAAATTAGCCCCCATATCAGCCTCATAAGGAACGGTGGCGTGACTTTTACCACCCTTAGTTTACCCTGCTATGGACAAGGATTTTCATGTATCGTATTTGTTGGTTGAATTTACATAATTACTACTTTCATCATTAAAATATTTACAAAAATCACAAATCATGAACCTACATAAGTCAATTCTCACTCTGATGTTAGCACCACTCATTTTCAGCCTTGCTGCTTGTAATGGTGAGTCAGTCACAACAGAAAGCACTCGCAACATGACGAATATAATTAAAGCCCGTGGACAGCTAGTTTGTGGTGTGAATAGTGAGTTACCAGGTTTTGGTTTTGTGGATACAGATGGTAACTATCGTGGCATTGATGTAGATGTTTGTCGTGCTGTAGCTGCGGCTGTTTTTAATGATTCTAGTGCAGTTGAGTTTCGTAATCTTAATGCTAAGGAAAGATTTACTGCTTTACAAACTGGAGAAATAGATTTACTCAGTCGTAATACTACTTTAACTCTCAGTCGCAATACTTCGGTGGGTTTGGATTTTGCACCGGTGGTTTTTTATGATGGCCAGGGAATGATGGTGAACAAAAATAGTGGGATCAACTCCCTTCAAGATTTTCAAGGTAAAGCTATCTGTACTCAAACTGGTACAACCACTGAACGAAATTTAGCTGACCAAATGCGGAAACGTAATATTACTTACAAACCCGTAGTTTTTGAGGATATTAACATTACTTTTGCTACTTATGCAGAGGGGCGCTGTGATGGTATTACTGCTGATCGTTCAGCTTTGGTTTCCCGTCGCACAACTTTACCCAAACCAGATGAACATATCATTCTTGATGAGGTACTTTCTTCTGAACCCTTAGCACCAGCAGTTGCTAAAGGCAATCCTCAATGGCAAGATGTGGTGGAATGGGTTGTTTATGCTTTGATTAAAGCTGAAGAATTAGGTATTAATTCTCAAAATATTGATGATTTTGCTAACAGTAATGATCCAGAAATCAAGCGTTTTCTAGGTACTGAAGGAAATTTGGGTGAAGGTTTGGGTTTAAGTAATGATTTTGCGGCCAGAGTAATTAAGCAAGTTGGCAATTATGGCGAAATTTATGAGCGCAATTTAGGTTCACAAACAGCGCTCAATCTTCCCCGTAATCAAAATCAACTGTATATAAATGGGGGTTTACTTTATGCTCCTCCTTTTAGATAAGTGATAGGTGAATGTTTTAGCTATTTGGATGCAAAAGTTGTGTTAATAAATATTAACTCTTGCATCTGGATTTCTCTTTTTCCTGGATAACTAATCACTAGTAACTAATAAATAAGTTTCTTCTGTACCTAATCTGCAAAATCAATCTCAAAAAAACTGGAAGGTTTAATGTACATGAACATAAGCTACAGACTTTAGATATTGCAGAAGCTATGGAATAATCGAACCACTCCAGACACAGAGAACACAGAGGTAAGAGGTTGCAAGAGATATTTTGCGTAAGTCCTAATGATAACATTTACCCTGTTACCTTTTCCAAACCGGTAATTATGCATAACAAGTACGGTAGAACTATAAATAATGACTAATAACCAAACTCCAATTTGGCGAGACTCGCGCTTTTGGCAAATTGTTGTACAAGTTATAGCTGTCGTTTTAGCGATTTCTATAGCTATAATTTTAGGAATGAATTTTAACCGGAATTTACGACAATTAGGACTTAATTTCGGGTTCGATTTTCTGCAACAACAAGCATCTTTTGATATTGGGGAAACTCCAATTAATTATAGTTCTACTGATACATATACCCAGGCTTTAATTATTGGATTACTCAATTCTTTGAGGATAGCAATTACTGGAATTATCCTCACAACAATTGTGGGAATAACTGCTGGTATTTCTCGTTTATCTGATAACTGGTTGGTGAGAAATATCAGTTTAGTATATATAGAAATATTCAGAAATACTCCATTATTATTACAATTGCTTTTTTGGTATTTTGCAGTTTTTTTAAGTTTTCCCAAACTTGAAAATCAGGTTACTATTTTAGGGATACTAGGTATTAGCCAAAATGGGATTGAAATTATTGGAATTAACTTTTCTCCAGAATTTGCAACTTTGTTATTAGGTTTGACATTTTATACAGGTGCTTTTATTGCTGAAATTGTCAGAGCAGGAATTCAATCAGTAGCAAAAGGACAATGGGAAGCAGGGCGATCGCTTGGTTTAAACTCTGGTTTAGTCATGCGTTTGGTGATTTTTCCCCAAGCTTTACGGGTAATTATTCCCCCATTAACCAGTCAATATTTGAACTTAACTAAAAATTCGAGTTTGGCGATCGCCATTGGATATCCAGATGTTTATTTTGTCGCTTCTACTACTTTTAATCAAACAGGTAAAGCAGTAGAAGTAATGTTATTAATTATGTTGACATATCTAACATTGAGTTTAATTATTTCTTTAACCATGAATCTATTCAATAAGACTGTAAAAATCAAAGAAAGATAAATCAGCATCTACATTCAATATAGGGAGATCAGGAATAGATGAAAATATTAAATTGGCTACGCAAAAACCTTTTCAATACATGGTACAATAGCATACTCACTATCGCGTGCATAATTTTTATATATTGGTCAATTACAGGAATCATTACTTGGCTATTTACCCAAGCACAATGGCAAGTTATCCAGGTAAATTTCCATCTATTTTTAGTTGGCAGATTTCCTAAAACTCTATATTGGCGACTCTGGATAGTTATAGGAATTATCTCATTTTTAAGTTTAATTACCTGGTTTTGTTTCACTAAGCAGCAATATCTCATTAAAAATCAAATAAATCAAATAATTCTTGCTTTTCTTGCACCAGCATGGTTATTGTCATTTGCGATTAACATCTGGTTAATTGGTGGAGGATTAGGTTTAAAATCTGTATCTACCAATTTATGGAATGGTTTATTACTAACATTATTAATAGCAACAATAAGTATTATTTTATCATTTCCTCTAGGCATATTCTTAGCATTAGGTAGAACCAGTCAGCTATTAGTAATTCGCTGGGGTTCTATTTTATATATCGAAATATTGAGAGGACTACCATTAATAGGTATTTTATTTTTTGCTCAGGTAATGTTACCTTTATTCTTACCAGCAAATTGGCGTTTGGATCGTTTAGTCAGAGGAGTAGCAGGATTAGTATTATTCAGTGCTGCATACATGGCAGAAAATGTGAGAGGAGGATTACAATCAATTCCTAGAGGACAAATTGAAGCAGCAAAAGCATTAGGACTAAACCCTCCTTTAAGACTAATATTCATTATATTACCCCAAGCTTTACGCGCCGTTCTTCCTGCGATTGTTGGTCAGTTTATTGGTTTATTTAAAGACACTTCTTTATTATCTTTAGTAGGATTGGTAGAATTAACAGGTATAGCCAAAACTATTTTAGCCCAACCAAAATTTTTAGGAAAATATGCAGAAGTATATATATTTATTGGTTTTATTTATTGGTTATTTTGTTATTCCATGTCTCTAGCTGCACGGAAATTAGAAAAACAAGTGGCAAATTAAAAGACTCAAAATACAGCTTTCATAAGTTTTTAATGATAATAATTTTACCTCTGATCAATTTTATGGAGATATAAACAATGCCAACTCTAGAACCAGTAATTATCGCTGAAGATGTACATAAATGGTATGGTAAATTTCATGCTCTCAAAGGTGTAAGTTTAACTGTCAACCGTGGAGAAGTTGTCGTTTTAATGGGACCATCTGGTTCAGGAAAATCTACATTTATCCGTACGTTTAACGCTTTAGAAGAATATCAACAAGGCAAAATTACCATTGATGGAATTACCCTAAGTCGTGATTTAAAAAACATTGAAAAAATCCGCAGAGAAGCAGGAATGGTTTTTCAACAGTTTAATTTATTTCCTCATCTCACAGTTTTAAAAAACATCACCTTAGCACCTATTTGGGTAAGAAAAATACCAAAAGCTCAGGCTGAAGAATTAGCAATGCAACTTTTAGAAAGAGTTGGAATTTTACCACAAGCACATAAATACCCAGGGCAATTATCAGGTGGACAACAGCAGCGGGTAGCAATCGCACGTGCCTTAGCAATGCAGCCTAAAATCATGTTATTTGATGAACCAACTTCAGCATTAGATCCGGAGATGGTTAGAGAAGTATTAGATGTGATGAAAAATTTGGCTAATGAAGGAATGACGATGGTTGTTGTTACTCATGAAGTGGGTTTTGCGCGTGAAGTTGCTGATAGAGTAATTCTGATGGATAGTGGTTCTCTGGTGGAGGAAGCAACCCCCGAAACATTTTTTACTGCACCCAAGGAAGAAAGATCCCAGAAGTTCTTGTCACAAATTCTCTAAAGATAAATTTCACTAGAAAAGTGTAGTTTAAAACCTGCCATTTTAAGGGAGTAAAAAAAAGAGAATAAGTAGTCATGCAAAATAAATTTTATCTTTGAGAGAGAGAACGGTAACCAGTGATAACTGATAACTGATAACTGACAACTGACATGATTAACCTTGCTCAAAAGAATTGAACAGATATTTGGATAGGTTTTTTTGGCTTTTTTGGCTAATAACATAGCTAAAAACAGCATTTACAAGAGAAAAACTCACAATACCAAGATTTTATTCGTTGTAACTCAAATTTTTTAGGTATAACATAGGAATATATTTATCACAAGCTTTTTCTCGCACCTTGAGTGCCTATTTTTTTATGGATATTCAATTAATCAACATTGGTTTTGGTAACATCGTATCAGCAAATCGAGTAGTTGCCATTGTTAGTCCCGAATCTGCCCCCATCAAGCGTATTATTACTGACGCTAGAGATAGAGGTCAACTGATTGATGCTACCTATGGCCGTCGCACTAGGGCTGTAATTATCACTGACTCTAGTCATGTTGTTTTGTCTGCAATTCAGCCAGAAACTGTCGCAAATCGTTTTGTCATTTCCCGTGATCATCATACAGTGGATAATTAAATTTTCTGGGGTTAACAGCTAGTAACGCTTTGCAAAAGTCAAAAATCAAAAGTCAGAACCAAGAGTAAGTAAGCTTTTTAGGAATTGAGAATGGTTGGTTTATTTACGCCAATCTGTGCTAATTAATTTTTGACTCATACAAGCTAACATTTGTATCAGCTACATATCCCCCATTTTTGCCGTTTCGGCCGTAGGATATAAAATAATCTAATTTTTCTGTCAATAGTGTTACAACTTCCCTTGTCTCAATTTGTTTTGTTAGCAAAGTTAGAGACTGGGGAAAGACACTTACCGACCAAATAAAAAATTAACAGGATAAATGCAAGCTTTACCAATTTACAGTGGTGCTACTACCCAAGAAATTCCTGCTCTGGGTAAGTTAATTGTTCTTACAGGTCCTAGTGGGGTAGGTAAGGGAACTCTCATGCAAAAACTTCTGGAGCGTCATCCAGAACTATATTACTCTGTCTCTGCCACAACCCGCTCCCCCCGTCCAGGAGAAGTTGATGGTAAAAACTATTACTTTATTTCTCGTAACCAGTTTGAAAAATTAGTGGCGCAAGGTGAATTTTTAGAGTGGGCTGAATTTGCTGGAAATTATTATGGAACACCACGTACAGAAGTTCTACAAAAAATCAATTCTGGCAAATTGGTGATCTTAGAAATTGAGTTAGAAGGCGCTAGACAAATTAGACATTCTTACCCAAATGCTTTGAGTATCTTTATACTTCCACCTACATTTTCAGAATTGGAAAATCGTATCCGTGGACGAGGACAAGATTCTGAAGAGGCGATCAGCCGACGTTTAACTCGCGCTCAAGAAGAAATCCAAGCCGCAGAAGAATTTGATATTCAAATTGTCAATGATAATTTTGAAACTGCCTTGCATCAAGTTGAAGCGGTTATTTTTGCAGAAGCAGAAAGTTAATCTGGTAATGGGTGAAAGGTAATTGTTAATGAAAACTATAATTCATCATCAACAGTTAACAATTACCACTAACCAACTACCCATTACCACAAAACTCTCTTAACCTATTAAACCTTGGATAAATCCAGAATTAATGGTTAAGAAGAAAGCTACCACAGCACCGCCGATACCACCGATCAAGAAAGCACTAGCAAAATTATTCCAGCTTTCTCTGGAGTTAAAAGCATCAACAGGAGGGTTAGGTACAGTTACACTAGCTAAAGCTTTATCTGGGTTGCTGTTAGCATACATAGACAAGCAAGCAGTAAGAATTACTACTAAACCGATACTACCTAATAAACCAGCTAAGGTAGCATTGTCAGCACTGCGTAAAGGACCTAATCTATGGAAAGGCCCAAATAGCAAGTAACCGTGAGCCATACCAATTTCTAAACCACGTCTAAAAGGATTTAGACCAGGGCGGTAAGCAGGTAGATTACCAATGAACCACTTCACTAAAGGAGAAGAATTCACTGGAGTCTCTAAATTTCCTTCTTGGGGATCAAGACCAGCCGGTCTGATTGCTTCACGACTTTTGGAATTGCCAACAGATTGTGTCATATTTTACCTTGCCTCGAATTTCACAGTTGTGATATTTATCAGTAAATAGTTTTATTAGTTAAACTAATCACTACTTACTGATATATATTATTGTTTGCCCCTATGGTAGAGGGTGGAAAAGTAAGTCTGGAAAAAAGCGGTTGAATTCGATCAAAATACCCGCTGTGATTGTTAGCCAAATAGTAGCTGCCACAGGTGCTGTAGAAATAAACTTGATCAAATAGGATTGATCGTTTTTGTCAGCCATGAATTGAGTCTCCAAAAACAAATAAATAGGAATGAATTAATTAGCGAGGAGAAATAGTAATTTCTGAATCCTTAGCAGTTAATTCACCAGAAAGAAGTTCCTTGAGTGCTGCTGCTGGCCAAGCAAAACCACTAGTAATAATTGGCAATGCTAAACCCAAATCAATTTGGATTTCTTTTTGTTCAGCACCACCATCTTTTTTGATAGCTTGTAGATAAGCACGACCTACCCAGCCGATCCAACCAGCAATATAGAGAAAAAGGATACCGGGGATCAAAAAGTCACCAGCACGATCTAGACGACCATCTACAATTAAGTGAGGATAGCCTTCAGGACCACATAAAGCTTGAGAATAACGCTCAAACCGTTTTTTCCCAGATTCTGGATCAGCAGTGGTATTACGGGCGTTTTGGGCTAATGCTTGAAATGCGGGGGAGTCTTTGCAAGGTACAAGATCAGCACCCAGAGCATTTGCTGAGGGAGCAAAGTTGAACCAGAGACCAATCGCTAAAATCAAAGCAAACAATCGTCGCATTGAGTTGTTTCCTTTTATTACAAAACAAGAACTTTCATGTACAAAACGAAGCGGCTTGTACAATGATTTGATTTAGATAACTAGCAAGTCATCATACTCTTGGCTGGGAATCGAGTAAAGTTTAAGTAAATAAAAGTTAAAGCTTCGCAACCAAAAGTAAGGTTTTGGTGGTTGGTGGTTGGTGATTGGTGACTGGTGATTGGTGATTGGTGATTGGTGACTGGGAAAGAATTTTCACCCCATCACCCCCTCACCCACTCTTCCCCTCACCCCATCACCCCACCACTACCTGTACTCAATTCCCTACTTCACCATGACCACAGTTTTAGCTATCGAAACCAGCTGTGATGAAACGGCTGTAGCCATTGTTAAGAATCGTCAAGTATGTAGCAGTGTTATTACCTCACAAATTCCCATCCACAAACAGTACGGGGGAGTTGTACCAGAGGTCGCATCACGACAACACTTAGAAATCATCAATCAAGCAATAGCAAAAGCTATGGATGACAGTTTGATGAACTGGGGACAAATAGATGGCGTTGCGGCTACTTGTGCGCCAGGATTGGTAGGAGCATTATTAGTTGGTTTAACAGCCGCCAAAACTTTGGCCGTAGTGCATGAAAAACCATTTTTGGGTGTTCATCACCTGGAAGGTCATATCTACGCTACTTACCTAGCACAACCGAATGTAGACCCCCCATTTCTTAGCTTACTAGTTTCAGGCGGACATACAAGCTTGATTTATGTTAAAGATTGTGGTAATTACGAAACTCTTGGCGAAACTCGTGATGATGCGGCTGGAGAGGCCTTTGATAAAGTCGCAAGGTTACTAAAGTTGGGTTATCCTGGTGGCCCAGTGATTGATAAATTAGCCCAAACAGGTGATCCTCAAGCCTTTGTCTTGCCAGAAGGCAAAATTTCTCTTCCTGGTGGCGGTTATCACCCCTATGACGGCAGTTTTAGCGGTTTAAAAACGGCAGTTTTACGATTAGTACAGAACTTAGAAAAAAATCACCAAGAACTACCAATAGCGGATATAGCAGCCAGCTTTCAAGAAACCATAGCCAAAGCTCTCACCAAAAGAGCGATCGCCTGTGCTTGTGATTATGAATTGAAAACAATTGCTGTAGGTGGAGGAGTAGCAGCTAACAGCGGACTGAGAAAACATTTACAAGCTGTAGCACAAAAACATAACTTACAAATTCTTTTCCCACCCCTCAAATTTTGTACTGACAACGCGGCTATGATCGGCTGTGCAGCAACTGACCATCTATCCCGCGGTCATACATCTCCTCTCACTTTAGGCGTTCATTCTCGACTACCGCTTACTAAAGTTATGGAATTGTATCAACATTAGGAAGCAGGTGGGGAGAGGGGATGAGTGGGAGAGTGGGAGAGTGGGAGAAAATTTTTCCCAGTCACCAATCACCAATCACTAATGACTAACGACCGAATATGATCTGCTACTGCATTTGGCTGTTCTAACATTGCCAAATGTCCACAATCAGGAATTTCAATATAATTATCACCAACATATTGGAAAAGCCGATGAAAACTAGCGAGATGACGTACATATTTGGGTTCCATTACCTTATCATCAGTACCCGCTAAAAAATAAACTGGTTGTTTTACTTGTGATACTAACTGTGGTAATCCATTAACTTCTGCTTCTGTAGTAGAACCCAAGAGTGTACCCAAAGCAGCTTCTGGATCAGCAATAACAAAATCTATTACCCTTTGACGCGCCCAATAACGTCCTATAGGGCGAGAAACACTTGTTTTCGTAAAAAATAAATCAATTAGAGGTATTTGATAAAGCCAACGTGGTCTAACTTGTAGGAATTTTTGACCTGTAGATCGAAACTGTTCAAATGCTTCTTTTAAATAAATCCCTCCTCCTGAATTGATGCAAACTACCCCTTTTACGCAGTCTGGAAATTTAGCAGCAGTCCATAAAGCGATTGTACCCCCAAGAGAATGACCGATCAGCCAGACACTACGAATATTTAAAGTTTCTAAAAGAGCTATTAAATCTTGAGCATAGGCCGAAGGAGAATAAAGCGAATTAACAGATTGATTCAATACCTGAGTCGTAGTTTCATTAATGGACGTTAAAGACGAAACCTCTCCTGTTGTTGTCAACCTTAATTTACCGTGAGATTGAGATTTACCAAAACCTCGTAAATCATAGGAAAGACATTGAAAATCACGGGAAAGACGAGAAATTACAGGTTGCCAGTATCCACGGCTATTTAACCAACCGTGAACAAATACTAAAGCGTGAGGGCAAGTTGTAGGTGCTGTTAGCTCGTAAGAGTGTGGAACGCCAAATATTTCTATTGTTGCCATAATGATTAAGAACTACTGACCAAGTAACCTATGTCTGACTCCTTCGGCAATTTTATTACCAAGATATTCAGGAATTAAACTTTCATTTGGCCCTAGTAGGTAGAGAATAAGTCTTGTACGTCCACGCCAAACTAGTAAATTAGCATTCACTACCAGTAGGTCTTCCTGCCAGATAGCATACATAACCTTATAGAATAATCCAGGTTGGTTATCAGCTTCTATGACTAAGGCAGGAAGATGAAAAACAGGATCAACATAAAATTCTGTTTGTACTTGTTTTAAACCAGCATTGAGGTTAAATTCTAGCGCTAACATTTCCTCTACCTCAAAGCGATTTCCTAAAGCCTCACGAATAGCACGACAAACATTTTCAGCAGTTTTGTCTGTCAAAGCTTTGCTACCACGGGATACCAGTAATTTGACAAACACTAACATGGGCGGTTTAATCTGACCGTAAAGACTCAAACCATGAATGGTTAAACCATAAGCTGCTAAGACACCAAAAATATCACTGAGGAGAAACGACTGATTGCGGTATGTAAAATGTAAAGCACTTTTGCTACCTTCCGGTCTCATCTCGATTACTGCCCGTTTAGTTTTATACAAACGGTATGCCAGACGTAAGTTTTGCAGCTGAATTTCACTGCTCACAAATTGTTCATAAAATTCGGGAAACGCACGGTTAAAGCGTTTCAGTAGTTCTAAGGTCGAGGATTTTAAACCAGAAGTCATGGTTGGGGGTAAGATTTGCTTTGTGAGGACTAAAGCTAAACTCTTTGTTAATTAGGGCTTGCTGAAAAAGTGATTGGTGATTGGAAGAGGGGGAGAGGGGGAGAGTGGGAGAGGGGGAGAGTGAGAATCTTAATTTAGTTAGTAATTACGTAAGCATAGCTCCTCTGAAAGAGGCATTACGTAAGCGTTGCTCTCCCGATAGCGTAGCGTGGCGTTAGCCATAGGGATCACTACGTAAGCGAAGCTCCTCTGAAAGAGGCATTACGAATTACTAAAGGTGATTTTTGATGAATTTATGATGAGTGTTACTTATGTTTAAAAAACAATAATCAAGTTAAATATCATACCAACCAGTAACTGAATTTATACGTACTTAACCTTTATGGCGGATTAAGTTCTGTCTGGATAAATAGCTTTAAAGTTGGTACTTGTGCAAAAATCGTCAAACTTTCTTTCCCCCTACTTTCTGTCCCCTGCTATCTTATTGACTAATCATGCTGCTTGGCTCAATAAACGTTAAATATGGTTTTTGGTGACTTTTGAGATGTTTGAGACTAAAAAGTCAATATAATACCTTTTTTGTCTTTAGTATATGGGTTGAACGTCAAAAATATAATCAGATGTGGCCATATTTAGCTATTGATGATATATTTCTAGTAATAAGTAGATTTGTTATTAACTGAGGTGATAAAGTAATAAATGTAGGAAAAAGCTAAATTATAGCTATTTATTCTATCTGTGATGGAAATTCCAATGTATAGACTGATTAGAAGTCTATTTTGGTATATCCTTAAAAACCTAAAAATATTTAGTTATATTTTTAGTCGCCATTTATATGGAAATGTAATTAATTCAGTTATGTTACCCGAACCGCGCTGGCATGGGTTTTTGGAAAACTTGGTTTAATAGTTCTGAATCTGTAGCAACCAACAAAGCAAACGCTTTTGAAGAGTTTAAAAAAGGTAATAGGGGTGACTCCAGTACTCAAAGTGAAAGTATCGCATTTAGTACAGAGAGAGAAATTGACCTTTATGAATTGGAAGAACTCTGTGATGCAGTTGGTTGGTCGCGTCGTCCTCTGAGAAAAGTAAAAAAAGCCATTGAGCATAGTTTTCTCGTCGCTACAATGTGGCAAATACGGGGTAACAAAAAACGCTTGATTGGTTTTGCTCGTGCTACCTCAGATCACGCTTTTAATGCCACAATTTGGGATGTGGTAGTCCACCCAGACTTTCAAAGTCAGGGGTTAGGTAAGGCTTTGATGAAATACGTCCTCAAAAAGCTCAGGAGTGAAGAGATTAGCAATGTCACTCTGTTTGCTGATCCCCATGTTGTAGATTTCTACAGGACTATGGGCTTTATTCCCGACCCAGAGGGAATTAAAGGTATGTTTTGGTATCCTCAATGATGCTGTGATTACCAGCTATATTTTGTGGTTTCGGCTTGGCTGTAGTGATTCTTAGCCTTTCTAGTTTTCCATTCGGTAATATTAGTTGAGGTTGAGTATCAGCCTACTACCTTACTAGTTTGATCCTCTTTAGTAGTTTCAATTTTGTTCAGGTAATCTAGCCCAAATACTAAATTTTCTCCTGTCAAGTATTTTCAAATTGTTTTTCTTATGATATACTTAGTTAAGTCATTTGGATAAAAATGATTGTCACGGGATGTAGCGCAGCTTGGTAGCGCGCCTGCTTTGGGAGCAGGATGCCGCAGGTTCAAATCCTGTCATCCCGATTTTAGATAGATAAAAAGTTAAAAATGAAAATTAAATAATTTTGATTACTGTAACAAGTAAACAGCATTAACAGTGAACTATCATAGTTGATTTGTCTATATGTACATTAGTAAATTCTAAATACTACCATAGGAACGATTCCTAAATTTATAACGTCCTCATGTAACAAATAGAAATCATACAATAGTATTTTTTTGATTAACAGTCCGGGAAATATAGTTCTGCTGGAGGAGAAATGTATTAGACTAAAACAGCATTTAGTAGTGCGTAAAAAAATAAAATTCTCCGCAAATCTTTATATCCATAGCATTTCCTACTGATTTGTACATAATAGTGAATATGCCAGACAACAGTGAACATGATTTTGAACAGAATCAAAAAATCTACTCAGTGTACTCATATCACAAAGAAATCTCAAACTTGATACTCAACAGTTTTACAGTGACGGCCTCTTGGGGTAATTCATCCATCTAACTGGCGTATTTAGTCAGGTGAGTATCGCCTTATGATCAACTTCTGTAGAAACGAGTAACTTTGAGTATGTTCTATACAAATACAAAGGTGAAGATTACAAGTTGATTTTGGAAATGCTATGGAATAGACAAATGATCAAGATTGACATATTTGGAAGCTTGATATATGTTTTTATCCGGCATTACCTGTACAAATAAACTGTGTACTGATTGTTTTGGTTAATTCGATTATTAATATTTAGTTGAGGAATAATAATGAAATCATTTTTTGTTCGTTGGGGTTTAACACTAAGTTTAGTTGGTGGCACATTATTTGGTGGTGTTGCGACTGTAACTACATTTAATCAGCCGGCATTGGCACTCACAGATCAACAGGTGAAGGCAAAATTAGATTCAATACCAGTTTTTGTTGTCACTAATGATAAAGGTTTACCTCTGAGTAGAACTTTACCTACAAAGAATGGGCAACAAACTATCTCTGTCACAGGTGCTTACATGAGTCGCCAAGAAGCCTTGAAATTTATTCAAGATTTGCAAAAAGCAAAGAACAAAAACCCCAAATTGCAGGCAATGGCGAAAAATTTACAAGTAACTGCTGTACCATTAGGAGTAATTTACCAACAGTTACAACAAAATAGAAATAAGCCAAATCGCTTAGTATTTGCTTTTAAACCTGTAGACAGAGAAGTTAGAGGAGCATTAACTCTATTACAAGCAAGTGGTCAAAAAGTAGACGCAGAAAAGTTTAAAACTAGTGTTCCCATTTTTGCAGTTAGATTTGCACCAGATAAAGGTTATGTGCCTATTCAAGGAGGGCAAAATAAGCAACAAATGATTCCTCTATTCTTGAGTAAACAAGATGCGCAAAATCTGTTAAACAAAGTTAAACCTAAGTTTCCTCAAGCAGATATCCAAGTGATAAATTTTGATGGTGTGATCAAAACCCTAAAAGATAAGAATGATTCTTGGTTGAATCAAGTATTTTTAGTTCCATCCGCAGAGTCGAGAAAATATATTGAAACTCTACCTAAGAAGTAAGACTTTAAATTTCAGAAAGTATATTTGCTAGGTAGGATGAAGCATGGTTAAGCAACAGCCAAAGGTAGTTTCTGGTATGGAGCTTTGGCAATGGCGTAATGTTGCTATTCAAAGTGCGATCGCCCATAGTATTTCACCAATTGAGGTAGACTGGTTATTGCAAGCAATAACTGACTTAGATAAATTAACATTACGTTTAGAGTCTTTTAAAACATGGACTCGAATCGAAATGTGCTTTTCTTTGGCAGAACTAAACCAGTTATGGGAAAAACGCTTGAATCATCGTGTACCCATACAGTACCTTGTTGGTGTGACTCCCTGGCGCAAATTTCAAATTTCTGTTTCTGATGCGGTTCTCATTCCCCGGCCAGAAACCGAAGTTTTAGTTGACTTAGCTGTAACAGCTGCTCAAGGTAGTGGACTACAATCAGGTCATTGGGGAGATTTGGGAACAGGAAGTGGTGCGATCGCGCTGGGTTTAGCTGAAGTATTGACAAATGTGACTATTCATGCAGTAGATGTTAGCCCAGCAGCTTTGGCTGTTGCCCAAACCAATGCAAATAATTTAGGTTTTGTCAACCGAATTAAATTTTATCAAGGTTCTTGGTGGCAACCTCTAGAACCATTAAAAGGTAAATTTGTGGGGATGGTATCCAATCCCCCTTATATACCCAGTGAAACAGTATTAACTTTACAACCAGAAGTAGTAAATCATGAACCCCATTTAGCTTTAGATGGAGGTGGTGATGGTTTGGATTGTATCCGTCATTTAATTACAGTATCTCCTGAGTATTTACAGAGTGGAGGAGTTTGGCTAATTGAAATGATGGATGGGCAAGCGGATACAGTCAAGCAGTTGTTAGCGGAAAATGGTAACTACTGCAATATTAATATTTATAAAGATTTAGCTGGAATAGAACGTTTTGCTGTAGCTTTCAAAATCTAAATTCGTAATTTGTAATGCTCCCTTCGGGAGAGCAACGCTTACGTAATGCTCCCTATGGCTAACGCCACGCTACGCTATCGGGAGAGCTATGCTTACGTAATTACTAACTAAATTAAGATTCCTACTCTCCCACTCTCCCACTCTCCCACTCTCCCCCTCTCCCTCTCACCAATCACCAATCACTAGTTATCAGTTTTCACTGTTTACTGTTCACTGTTCACTGTCCACTGTTCACCTCCACTCCGAATACCTCAGCAAAGCATTTAATTATATGAGGATATACTTCTGAAGATTTGATACCTGGAATAAATTCTACTAAACTGCTGACAGATTTATTAGTGATGCCACAGGGTACAATTCGGTCAAAACCTGTTAAATCAGGACAAACATTGAGAGCAAAGCCGTGCATAGTTACCCAACGACTGACTTTAATCCCTATAGCTGCAACTTTACGGCCTTCTAACCAAACACCAGTAAGTCCAGAAATGCGTTCTCCTCGTAAATCATAATTTGCTAAAACGCGGATTAAGACTTCCTCTAATTGACGTAAATACCAATGCAAATCTTGATGATAGTGACGTAAATTCAAAATCGGATAGCCCACAATTTGCCCTGGGCAATGGTAGGTAACTTCTCCACCCCTTTCAATACGATGCACATTATATTCACTTTTGTCAAGATCAAATTTAAGAAACTCCAAACTTGCCCCTTGGCCCAAAGTATAAACAGGAGGATGTTCTAACAAAATTAGCACATCATCTAAATGTGGGTTGTTAATGCGATCGCTAACCAGTGATCGCTGCCAAGCCAGAGCATCTAAGTAGGCCATTAATCCTGGTTGATAGAGAATACAGGGGTTTAGCTGGGATTTCATACTATGAATTATCCTCAAAATCAAGTAGGTAAATCAGGTAAATAAGCAAACTTATTTAACATAACCAAGAATAAATTCGACAAATGTCAAGCAATGCAAAGGATTTTAAAGGAACATCAAGGAAATATGCTTTCGGAACAACAAAGTGCTAGTTTGAATATATAACCTCAATGGTGTTGGGAGGAATTATCTGTAAGAAGCAGCCAGCCAAGAAAAAAGGAATCAATGGAATGGCTGATGGGATTTTCGGAAGTTGTTTACATCTATCAGGAGAAAAGCTTCTACCGAGGCTAACTATATGTACAAAATATAGAATTAGCCAATCGCAGAGTCGTAAGGGCAACTACTTCTAGATTTGTAAAGTTTGCTCTCACTGAGATATAAAAGAAAGCGAAAACTCATTTATTTAGATACTTCTTTTGGAAACCACTTGTTTGGGATAATTGAAATACCAGCACAGAGATTAACAAGCTAAATCGAAGCTAGAGGTGCTTATAGTTAAGATGCTGCAAATTAAAGAGAAATACAGAAGCCGTAAATTGAAACCAGTTCACAATTTGTATCGGCGGCATTGAAAGAACTTACCGCAAACTCTGTTCATACAAATACACTCACATCAAACCAAAATATAGAGCGGGAGAGTTTACATGAAGCTTGTAATTCACGGCAAAAATATTGAAATCACTGATGCTATCCGCGAATATGTGCATCAAAAAATTGAAAAAGCAGTGAATCATTTCCAGAACATAACACACGAAGTAGATGTACATTTGAGCGTAGCTCGTAATCCCAGAATAAATACCAAACAAGCAGCGGAAGTTACTATTTATGCCAATGGTAACGTCATCCGTGCAGAAGAAAGTAGCGAGAATTTATATGCAAGTATTGACTTGGTAGCTGATAAAATTGCTCGTCAACTACGCAAGTACAAAGAAAAACGACAAAATCATAAAAACCAGGCTAAATCAACCAATGAAGCGATCATGCCTGAATCTGTGCAAGATTTAATAGGCGATCGCATTCCTGAATTACCAGGAGAAGTAGTTAGAACTAAGTATTTTTCTATGTCTCCCATGACAGTTGCAGAAGCACAAGAGCAACTACAACTGGTGGGACATGATTTTTATATGTTCCGCAACGTTGAAACTGGAGAAATTAACGTTATTTACGAACGCAACCACGGTGGTTATGGAGTAATTCAACCCCGTAACCCCAACACTAATGGTCATACTAATGGCAACGGTAAAACTGCCCACTTTGCAGTACCAGAAAAGTTTAGTGTTTGAAATATGATGACAGGTGAGCGGTGACAGTTATGAACAACTAGTTACCAATCACCTAGTCATTAATTACTCTGTTGCAACTTTTTTAAGGTTTCCTCTACGTGACCTTTAAAGTTCAACATAGAATCAAACACATATTGAACAACTCCGCTTTGGTCAATGACATAAGTTACCCGGCTGGGAATAAAACCAAAAGCGGTAGTTGCACCATATGAGTTACGTACTTTATTGCCTTGATCACTTAAAAGTGTGAAGGGTAAATTGTGCTTGGTTGCAAACTGTTGGTGAGATTGACTAGAGTCACCACTCACACCAATTACTTCAGCACCCGCAGACTTAAAGACTTCATATTTATCTCTAAATGCACAAGATTCCGCAGTACAGCCAGGAGTGTCGTCTTTCGGGTAAAAATAAAGGACAACAGCCTTTTGACCACGAAAATCTTGCAAACTGACACTAGAGCCGTTTTGATCAGGTAAGCTAAAATCCGGTGCGATGTCTCCTACTTTTATAGTCATATTTAAAATTCCCACTGGCAAACTACTTTACAAAATTTTATAAGAAAAAAGGGTGAAAACCCTTGAGGTTAATTTTTTATCCTATTCTTCCCTGTTCTCTGCAACAATCAATTTTTCTACTTATGCGTCTGACTTCCCTTGATGTGTTCCGTGGTATCACTATTGCCAGTATGATTCTTGTGAATATGGTAGGAGTAACCGCAGATAAATATCCCCTTTTAGATCACGCAGCATGGAATGGCTATACACCCACAGATTTAGTTTTTCCATTTTTTTTGTTCATTGTTGGTGTAGCAATGACCTTTTCCTTATCCAAATACACCCAAGAAAATCAACCAACTAAAGAAGTTTATCTACGGATTTTACGACGTGCAGCTATTTTATTTATTTTAGGAATACTACTGAATGTGTTTTGGAATCAAGGAGTTTGGACATTTGATTTTAGTAATGTGCGGTTAATGGGAGTCTTACAAAGAATCAGTCTTGCATACTTGTTTACATCCTTAATAGTTTTAAAACTCCCACGTAAAAACCAATGGCTTTTAGCAGGAGGATTACTAATTTTTTATTGGTTAACAATGTCATTTTTACCAGTACCTGAATATGGAGCAGGAAATCTCACTAGGGTGGGTAACTTTGGCTCATTTATTGACAGATTTATAATTCCCAAACAACATTTATATGCCTGGGACGATTTTAATTCAATGGGAGATCCAGAAGGTTTATATAGTACAATGCCTGCTATAGTTAGCGTTTTAATTGGTTATTTTACAGGAGAATGGATTAAAAATAAAAAACAGCCAGATTCACAAACAAGCATGGATTTAGTATTATTTGGTTTGTGTTTTTTAGTTATTGGTGTGATTTGGGATGTAGTATTTCCTATCAATAAAAAACTGTGGACTAGTTCCTATGTCTTAGTTAGTAGTGGTTGGGCATTAATGCTATTAGCAGCTTGTTATGAATTAATAGAAGTGAGATTAATAAAACGCTGGAGTAAACCCTTTGAAATTATGGGACTAAATGCGATCGCTCTGTTTATCGCTTCAGTCATGTTAATCAAAGTCACGGCTAAAATTAAACTCGTGGCAGGTGATACTACTATTAGTATTTATAATTGGATTTATGAAAATATTTTTGTATCTTGGGCAGGAACTGTGAACGGTTCATTTTTACTAGGTTTAGTTACTGTTTTATTGTGGTATGGTGTAGCGGTTTTAATGTATCAGAAAAAATGGTTTATTAAAGTGTGAAAATGGTTTGCAGCAGTGAACAGTAAACAGTAAACAGTAAACATTCAGCCCTAAATTAAACAGGACAGGACTTATATCAAATCCGTTAGCATCGGAATGAAATTTTTTCCTCACGTAGGGGCAAACCCCCCGTGGTTGCCCTATCCATAATATATATTTCCCACAGATATATTCAAGGAATAATACTGATGCACCCGGAAACGATATTACGCAAAATCTATTCCAAATAATGTCATTGCGACGTAAGGAAGCAATCTCAAAACCCAATATTTCGTTAAAATGCATAAGTCCTATTAAAGTCTTCTTTCTACCATCAACATTCGTTGATAGGATAACCATCCACAAATTAACATCACTACAGCAAACAATAATAAAAACCAAAAATGTGAAATAATCTCATTAAATTCATCTCCCCTAGCCCATACTCCTAACAGTGCTTCATTCATGTGATATATGGGATTATATTGAGCAATATCTAACAGAGTTTGGGGAAATAAAGAAGTAGGTAAAAATGCACCACCTAAAATTAATAAAGGTACTCCAAAAGCTGCTACTAAAGAATTCACATCTTCAATTCGCCTGGCTAATTGTGTGCCTAAAATAAACCCTAAACCTACATAAGCTATGATACTGAATAAAATAATTATAATTCCTAAAATAATTGATCCTTGAAACTCAGCCCCCCAAATAGCAGCAATAGTATAAACTAACAAAGACTGCCCAATTCCAATCACAGTATGAGCCAAAAAAATACCTAAAAAATAAGATGTACCACTTAAAGGAGAAATAAATAAACGTTTGAGGGTTTGCTGCTCCCTTTCTGCGACTACTGTAGCGACACTTCCTCCTAAACAACTAAAAAATAATGCAGCACCAACTAAAGTTGAAGGTGCAGCACTTTCTAAAGCTACTGCCATTGTTAATGTTGCCCGCTCCGATAATATAAATCCGTTGAGAATTAAAATGGAAATGGGAAAAATACTCCAAAAAATTAAGCTGCGTCTACGGCGTAACAATTCAGTTAATATACGTCGAGTAACAGCTATTGTTTCACGCCAATATTTCATATTTATTTAACAGTTATATTATCCCAAGTATCTACTGGTCAATTAATAAATAATATACTACACTATCTAAACATCTGGTAGTTACAGATCAAGAACTTATATATTTGACTATAACTCCCAGTTTTGTCTATCAAAGTTGAATATTTCATTAAGATATATAGCCTACTATTGTCTATGATTTTATGGGTTGATAATTAGGGCTAGCTGAATAAATACAAGATTTTGGCAGGCAATAAATAAACTTGCTCTTTTGTTAAAAATTCAAAATTGCCAATTATCTAAAACAGTCACCTTTGCTTGAGTAAAAACTTTTTTGGCGAACCATAATTAATGATTTTTTGCTGATTTTACTGACTTGTGGAAATACTGTTTTATTGCATAATTTAGAAACTGAAATTACTATTATCTGGGAACATTCAAGATTATTTGCATCACCAATGAATCAGAAATTTAATCAATCGGAATCTTTTACTATTTCTCGTCGTACACTCCTCAAGTTATTTGGTGTGAGTACAGTAGTTGGAGTCACGGGTTATTCTCGTTTTAGTAAACCACAACCTTCTGTTTTTCAGCCAGATGCTCTTGATTTACCTAAAACATTAGATCAAAATAAAACTGTAGCTGTTATTGGTGGTGGTTTGGCTGGTTTAGCCTGTGCATATCAATTAGCAAAATCTGGTTTTACAGTTAAACTTTTAGAAAAATCCCCTCAACTAGGTGGTAAAATTGCCAGTTGGCAAATTCAGGCAGCAGGGGAAAGTTTCCGGATGGAACATGGGTTTCATGGTTTCTTTCCTCAGTATTATAACTTAAATAGTTTAGTAGATGAATTGGGAATTAAAGATAATTTCCAATCCTTAAATTATTATTCGGTGGTTTATCATAATTCTCCTTATAAACCAGAAGTTTTTCGCCCTAGTCATTCGGCTTTTCCTTGGAATATTATAGATTTAGCGATCGCTTCTCCCAATCGTTTACAATGGGGAATTAATCTGACAAAAATCAAACATTTACAAGTTTTTCAAGCAATTACAGGTTTTCAAAGAGATAAAAACTATCAACGCTTTGATCATATCTCTGTTGCTGACTGGGTAGCTACGGAATTTCCCCAAGGTTTATATGATTTGTATTTCCTACCTTTTGCCAAATCTAGTTTAAATGCACCAGATTTAATGAGTGTAGGAGAATTAATGCAGTTTTTTCATTTTTACTTTTTTGGTAATCCTGAAGGGCTGGCTTTTAATGGTACAAAAGATGATATGGGAACAAGTTTAGTTCAACCCATTGCCCAAACTATATTGAATCATGGTGATATCATTACAGATACTAATATCAGTGAAATAATGACTGATAATGGTAAAATCTCCGGAATAAAATACTATATCGGTGATAATAATCAAGATGTACCTTTTTGGGTCAAAAAAAATCCAATTGTCAACAAAACTGAAAAGAAAGATATAGAATATTTTGGGGCAGCAGATGAAGTTTACGCCCTCAACAATGATAGTCAAGAAGCTATTTCTTTAACCTGTACTCATCAAGGTTGCACTGTACAAAAAGCAGCAGATGGTAACTTTCATTGTCCTTGTCATGGGGCAGTATATACAGCCGCAGGTGAAGTAATTAAAGGCCCAGCAAAAAGAAATTTAGCTAAGTTTAAAGTAGTGCAAAAACAAGATGAAGATATACAATTATTAACTAGTAAACCAGAATCTTCATCACCAGAAACAATTACCGCTGATTATTATGTTCTAGCCACTGATGTACCCGGAGTACAACAATTATTTAAACGTATCACCGGAGAAGTAGATCAAAAATTGCGATCGCAAATTCAGCAATTGAATATAGCTGATCCCTTTGCTGTTTGTCGTTTTTGGTTCAATCAAGATTTTGACTGGGAACATAGTAACTTTACATCCTTATCTGGTTACAAACTCACAGATAGTATCACCCTATATCACCGTATCCAAACCCAATTTATTGACTGGGCAAAACGTACAGGTGGAAGTGTTGTCGAATTACACGCTTATTGTTATAAAGAAAAACAATTTCCCACCCAAGAAGCTTTACTAACAACCTTTGAAGAAGAACTTTATGATATCGTTCCAGCATTAAAACAAGCTAAATTATTACACCGAGAATTAGTTAACCAACATAATTTTTCTGGATATCCTCCCAATAGTTATAAAGAACGTCCAGAAACCAATACAAGTGTGAGTAATTTACTATTTGCTGGTGACTGGGTAAAAATGCCATTTCCTTGTGGTTTAATGGAAAGGGCTGTCAGTAGTGGTTTATTAGCAGCTAATGAAATTTTACATCGTGAAGGTTTACAAAGAAGAACACTTTTAACAGTTAACCCAGAAGGAATGTTAAAAATTTAATTTTTAGGGCTTACATGGCACTTACTTGTTGATGTAAGTCCTGATTTTTTATCTGAAAATGGAATTAATTATAATTCTGATCAGAATTCTCTAGAATTTAGGACTAAAGGTAAATGATAGAAAATCATGCCCTACAAATTACTAAGGCAATACCGAGTCAATATCATTATATTTCTAATTGTGTGTTTATACTATTATTATTGATTTTACTATGGGCTATTTACAAATTTGTAATTTATCGCCAACAAGTAGGAAATATCTTACTTAGATTACCTCTTCGAGGACAAGGTATGGTGATCTTTACCTATACTTTATTAATTATTAACATCATCTTTCCTATCTTTAATCAAAAACAATTATTTAATTACCCCATAGAAGGTTTGACAAGATTGATTTTTACTCTTTACCTCTTACTAAGATTATTGATGAATAATCCTCCATCAATTAGAGATAGAGGTATTTTAACTGCTGGAGGTTTAGCTAGATGGCGAAAAATTCATAATTATCAATGGAGTGTCAATATGATGAAACCAAATGAACATATTCTGATTATTAGCACTGGAACATTTTTTTGGGATATTTGGCGGCTAACTATTCATAATAAACAAAAAGATCATGTAGATTCTTTGTTACAAGAATATCTAGTTTTAGATAAGTGAGTTATTTCCATCTATCAGATATCACTGTTTACTGTTCACTGTTTACTGTTCACTGTTCACTGTTCACTGTTCACTGTTCACTGCCAACCCTAACTATTCACACAACAATGATTCATGTTCTTTATGCACAGCCTTAATCGGAATTTTAATAATAAATTCAGCCCCTTTTCCTGGGTTGGATATACAATGAATATCACCACAATGTTTTTCAACTATAATTTGATGACTGATTGATAAACCCAAACCTGTTCCTTTACCCACAGGTTTAGTAGTAAAGAAAGGATCAAAAAGTTTTGCCTGGATGTTTTTTGGTATTCCTAATCCATTGTCTCCAATACGGACCATAATATGATTATTATCAATAAGTTTACTCTGTATATAAATCTTCAAATCTCGTTTTACTTTTGATCTGGCTCTATGATCATCATCACCAACGGATATTTTGTAAGCTTCCGACAACGCATCAATAGCATTGGAAATGATATTCATAAATACTTGATTCAATTGTCCAGCATAGCATTCTACCAAAGGTAAATTACTATATTCCCTAATTATCTGAATTTCTGGGCGATCAGGTCTAGGTTTTAAGTTATGTTTCAGGATAATTAATGTATTTTCGATTCCTTCATGGATATCTACAAATTTTAACTCTGCCTGATCCAGCCGGGAAAAATTCCGTAACGATACAACAATTTCACTAATTCTTGTTGCGCCCACTTTCATAGAAGACAAAACTTTTGGTAAATCATCCATGAGAAATTCAATATCAATGCCTTGTTTTTGTGCTTCTTTGGCTATATCTGGATATGCTTTGTTTTGTTGATAAGATTTGAGAATAAAGAGTAATTCTTGTACATATTCACTGGCATAGGATATGTTACCATAAATAAAGTTGATTGGATTATTCACTTCATGGGCAATACCAGCTACTAATTGTCCTAGCGCAATCATTTTTTCATTTTGTAGTAATCTCGTATAGTTTTGTTGTAGATCCCGAAAATCTGCTTTTGCTCTTTGTACTCTTTCCTTTTCTGTTCTTAACCGAGAAGCTGTGAAGAGATGAACTTGAGAATAGGCTAAAAGTAACTGGTGAAAGTCCAGTAATCCATATTGAAAATTTCTATTAACAACTACTATCGGTTCATATACTAACTTTGCTGATCTCTCTAAGGCTGCTTTATTTGCATCTACAATTGATGTTTCCTCATGTAAGATAAATAGGTCTGGTAACAGAAAATTATATAAATATTCTACAGGGCGACCGGCAAATAAACCTAAACCATAGGGACGACTCATTTGCTCAAAAAATAGTCGTCTGGAAATCATACCTACGCATTCTCGATCTCTAGTTAAGATAACACCCGGCAGTAAGGGATTTTGCTCAAACATCCTCGATAGTTCATATCCTGGGTGATCTAATTCCAGATAGTCAGTCCATACTGGTAATTCTCGCAAGGTTGATTCTGCGGTGAGGTTTAATTCATTAGCGCTCTTCATGCAATCTATTTTCATGCTCTGCCCAGACAGCATTTTGATCATCCTTAAGTTTTATATTTATTGAATATTGACAATGACGAAAATCCTGATCACCCAGTAATTGTAGACTTCTTTCACAAGTAATATCGTTCTTTGATTTTTGAGTCTAGTAGATAACGTAGAGTTTATTTCTCAAGCACCTGTTTAACCACGCTGTAAACCTAAGTTAAGCCACTCCTAATAAACAACTGTCAGAGTGTTAGGTATTAATTTAGCTCCTTGTTACTACTTAAACTAAAATTTATCATCTTCCGATTAAATCCAAGTTAAGACTATGTCTACAAATAGATGAAGACTCTGTAAACAATTTATCAGCAGTTGTGCAAAATGAATTTCATAGTTAGGAGAGGTAAAAGATGACAGGTGACAGGTGACAGACAAAAGATAGGGAAATCTCTATTCTTTTCCTAAATGTGCAATTATTTTCGCCCTGGTACTTACTTAATTAATTTTACTGAGGATTGGTTAGTAAATATTACCCAATATCAAAAACTGGGCTTGATGATTGTGATATCAAATGAGCATCATTGGTTTAAAAATTGATGTTATGGGCTTAAGTAGGATTTGGTGAAAAAGTCTTGTCGTGGAGGCTCAGAGGCAGGGTGCAGGGTGCAGGGTGCAGGGAGATAACTAAAAGCTACTTTTCAATCTCTCGAAGTCGAAAAAGTGCAAGGTTTTCAAGCACTCAACCTCTAAAATCTTGCATTTGTTGAGAATTCAAATAGCCTCAAATCTTTTACCTGTAAGGTTTTAAAGTTTATATGCCTGACAGCACGCTACGCGGACAGCAAGCCCTATTTATTGGCTTAGGTAACAGTGGCAATCTGGCTTTTCAATTGTAGATTGAGCGATCGCATTTAATGCTGTTCCTGCTAATAATCCTCCTCCAAAAGTTCCAGAAATAGTAATAGAAGGTATGCCAGAGTTGATGAGTAAGCGTTTAGCAGCAGGGGCATGATTAAAACCGATGGGCATCCCAATAACTAAAGCAGGTTTTAATTGTTTATTACTTATTGCCTGACAGATACTTACTAATGTAGATGGAGCATAGCCAACGACTAAAATACAGCCAGGTTCTAGGTGGAGTAACTTTTCTTGCCAAGGTTGACTATGCCAAAATTCTTGCTCTGCTTCAGCAGCACTGATAATGTGGGGATTATCAATTAAAGTATCAACACGACATCCAAGATGAGCAAGACGAGGATGATCTAAAACAGCAGATATCGCCCCCACATCTCCAACTATCTGACAGCCAGATTTAAGTCCTTCACGAGCAGCAGCGATCGCTTTCTGACTAATTTTGAGACAATGCACCAAACTGACATCTCCACAGGCTAGTACCAGTTTAGAAATTAAATCGGCCTCAATTTCCGATCGCCCTGATAAATCCGGTAATAGATATGTCAAAGATTCTTCAAATGCCTCTGGGTGAGATAATATCGAAGCATCAAAAGCTTCCCACAAAGAATCCATTGGATCTAACTCATCCTCTAACTCAAAGCAATCTGCATTCAACTGCTTGATTTGGGCAATTGCTTTAGCTCGAACAGTTTGACAAGAGCGATCGCCTCCCAGTAATCTTTCTAAGGCTGATGCGGTTTGTCGTAGTCGAGAAATTTTTTGGATAATCGAATAGTAATGCTGTTGTAGTCGAGTGAGCAGGGTAACATTCGCTTCTGGTTCTACTTGATTTCCTAGTAACTGGCGGATATGTTCTAATTGAAATCCTTGTTGTTTGAGTGCCACAATCTGTCGTAGATACTGGACGTGGCTTTGGTTATAAAGACGGTAGTTACTGGAGGATCTGATCGCTTCAGGTAGTAAACCTATTTGATGGTAGTGACGCACCATACGGGGAGTCGTTCCGCCTCCTACTGTCTCTGTCAGCTTTTTAATAGTTAGATATTTAGTAGACATTGAAGTCAATGATCGTATAGGAATCTGGTTTGGTTTCTGAATCTATTCGTTTAGGTAGGGAACAGGGAACAGAAAAGAATGATTTTGTTTCACGCAGAGACGCAGAGACGCAGAGAGTAAGAGTTTAATTTTCATAACTTTTTAATTCCATACCCTAATTCAGCAACGCCAATAATCAAATAGGAGTCCCAATAGTCGCGGAAAAATTTTTCTCTATTTGCTTGACTTTAACATTAATGTCAAGGTTTATCTTGCTTTGAGTAATTAGTATGACGCAAATTAGTTGCTCAAAGATATGACAAAATCTTCATACCCAGACATTCTACAAAAGTACCCAGACGCTCTAGCTGCTGTTGTCTGTGCGATGCTCATTATCTTGGGTTGGTTGTGTTTGAGTTTTAATTGGATTGGTGTTGCTCTGTTTATTTTCTCAGCAGCTTACGTGATTGGCGGTTATGAAAGCACTAAAGAAGGATTGACAACTTTATTTCAAGAAAAAGAGTTAGATGTAGACTTACTGATGATCGTGGCGGCTTTGGGTGCAGCGATCTTAGGTTTATGGCAACAGGATTATTATTTAATCGTTGATGGCGGAATGCTGATTCTCATCTTTGCGATTAGCGGGGCTTTAGAAAGTATTGCGATGGAGCGAACTGAGAGAAATATTCGTTCTTTGATGGCTACTGTACCGAATACTGCTAGAATCCTGCAAGGAAATGAGTCAGTAGAAATTGCAATTGCCGATTTAAGAGTAGGAGATTTGGTTTTAGTGAAGCCAGGAGAATTGATTCCTGTTGATGGAGTCATTTTAGAAGGTTGGACTAATGTTAACCAAGCATCCATTACAGGAGAATCTGTTCCTGTTGATAAACAGGTGGGAGATGAGGTTTATGCTGGTACACTTAACGGCAATGGAGCTTTGCAAGTTAAAGTAGATAGACCAATTGAAAACAGTCTGATTCAACGAGTAATTCAGCTAGTAGAAAAAGCTCAAACCGAAACTCCCCCATCGCAACAGTTTGTAGAACGATTCGAGCGCAGTTATGCCCGAATTATTGTCTTAGTAGGACTATTGTTAGCATTCTTACCGCCAATACTCCTGAATTGGGACTGGGAAACAACAATTTATCGAGCCTTAATATTTTTAGTTGTAGCTTCTCCCTGTGCTTTAATGGCTGCAATTATGCCTACTCTGCTCTCAGGAATTGCTCGTGGTGCTAGAGCGGGGATTTTGTTTAAGAATGGCTCTCAAATAGAGAAAATTGGCAAAATAAAAGCGATCGCCTTTGATAAAACTGGTACTCTGACAGAGGGAAAACTAGAGGTAGTAGAGGTTATTCCCATAGACGGAGAAGAGAGCGATCGGGTTTTAAAGTTAGCTGCTGCTATAGAATCTCATTCAGAACATCCTATCGGTATAGCAATTACCCAAGCTGCTGGGCAAAAAAACCTGCAATGGCAAAATGCTAGTCAGGTACAAGCAAAAACAGGTCTAGGAATTGTCGGTGAAGTAGCAGGGGAAACAGTTAAGGTGGGAAAAACCGCTTTTATTTCTCAAGAACTTCCTGATTTAAACCCCAAATTGCAGCAGATCAACAAACGCCTGGAAAAAGAAGGAAAAACTGTTGTCTGGGTAGTTGAAGCGGAAAAGGTGATTGGCTTAATTGCCGTTGCTGATACTATTAGACCAGAAGCAGCAGCATCAATCCAAAAATTAAAGAAATTGGGTATCGAAGAAATAGTTTTACTAACAGGGGATAATCAAGTTACCGCTAACAGTGTGGCTGAAACCCTGGGTATAGAAACGGTTTATGCCGAACTTCTGCCAGAAGATAAATTAACAGTTATTCAACAGCTACAGCGAAAATATAAAAATGTGGCTATGGTGGGAGATGGTATTAATGATGCACCTGCACTGGCGATGGCAACAGTAGGTATAGCTATGGGTGGTGCGGGTAATGATGTCGCTTTGGAAACCGCCGACTTGATTTTGATGAGCGATCGCCTAGAAAAAATATCTCAGGCCATTAGCCTTGGTTCTCGTGCCAATCGTATTATCAAACAAAACATTACTTTTGCCCTGTCTTTTATTTTCCTATTATTGATAGCTAATTTTACAGGTAATATCAATATGCCTTTAGGGGTAATTGGCCATGAAGGTTCTACAGTTTTAGTAACTTTAAGTGGTCTACGTTTATTACTTTAATTATTAGACATCTGGTGAAAAAGAATGTAGAGACGTTGCATGCAACGTCTCTACAAGGGTTTCACGTCACTTGCGATATAACTTATGTGTGCAGAAGTCCAAAAATTCTTCTCACCCCGCACCCTGCAAGAAAGCCCCCTGCCTCTTACACCCTGCCTCTTCAGTGGTGATAATTCCCGTATCTATACTTTTCATACACCTCTCTACCTTCAGTAGCTTGGCTTCGTCCTTTCGAGATAATTGTTATTGATAATTGGCAACATATTGTCAAGAAATCACTCCATCTCAGATTTGCTGAGTATGTAAGAATATGAGAAACATAGCCTTGTAGAGCTTATTGATCAGATTTGCTATTCTGTGTCAACTCTTTTAACTTTGATAGATAAGCTCTTGATTAAGAAGTCTCTAACTCAGAATCTTCTTAATGATATTCATCTAAAAATTCGTTGGTGTATATGAGCAATACTAGTAACTTTCGTCAAGCATTCCAACAAGCTCGAAATCAGTCCTTAGTTGGTCCTAACGTCATCGCCAACGCTCTCCCCTATGTTGGTGGTGGACTGGTTTTAACCGCAGTAGGAACTTATGGTGGTTTAGGAGTTATTCGTTCCCATCCACAAATCTTCTTTCCTAGCCTCATCGGTGCAATTGTTCTGGAATTAGTATTATTTTTTGTAGCCCAAAATGTAGCCTCAAAAGGTAACAACAGCGTAGCTTTACCATTATTAGGAGTTTACAGTCTCCTCTCTGGTTATACCCTCAGTGGCTTAGTATTTTTAGCCTTACAAACCAAAGGTGTCGGTATACAGGGTGTCGGTATGGCCGCCCTTGCTTGTGGAATTACCTTCATCGCCGCAAGGAAGATAGGATCTAATTTATCAGAAACCGACGGTATAGCACTTACAAAAACAGTATCTTTAGGGATTATAGGTCTAGTAGTTGCTTGCCTAGCTCAATTTGTATTTGCTTTATTTGGGGTTTACACACCCAGTTGGTTAGAAATTGGTATTTCCGGTGTAGGTGTTTTCCTGTTTGCTGGTGCATCCATAGTTGATTTTTACATTTTGCCTCGCACCTATCGCGATGATGATTATCTGCGTGCAGCTTTATCTATGTATCTCACCTACATTAACCTGTTCGTCTTCATCTTACGGTTGTTAATTGCCATCAACGGCCGTGACTAAGTTGAGGTAATAGATGAGAGTGTGTTTCTCGGATTTTTCTTACCAAGAATCACACAAAAAAATTACAAAAGTAACAGTATTTCATCAACTCCGTGGTTGAAATAGCCACGGTTTTTTATTTCCTGGTTAGCTGCCATAAATTGTACAAATGCAGCTAAAATCGAAAATATCAAATAGTTGCGATCGCTAAAATCAGCAATCAATATGGAAGTCTTAGAAATTAAGCGGGAAATCGAAACGTTGTCTAACCGCCTGGGTAAAACCCAGGACTATCTTTGACCTACCTGCTCTGACAGCAAAAATTCAAGACCTGGAACAAATCTCAGCCCAACCAGAATTTTGGGATAACCAAACCCAGGCACAACAAACTTTACAAGAACTAAATGATCTTAAAGCCCACCTTGATCAATATTACCAGTGGCAAACCAATTTAGAAGATACAAAGGCAGTCGTTGAACTCTTAGAATTAGAAAGTGATGACGGTTTATTACAAGAAGCAGAAGCCACCATCACTCAACTCAACCGTGATCTTGACCAATGGGAACTACAACAGTTACTTTCTGGTACATACGATACTCAAGGTGCAGTTTTAACTATTAACGCAGGTGCAGGTGGTACAGATGCTCAGGACTGGGCATTGATGCTCATGCGGATGTACACCAGGTGGTCAGAAAATCATGGTTACAAAGTCACACTCACCGAAGAATCAGAAGGAGACGAAGCTGGTATAAAATCAGCCACTTTAGAAATTAATGGTCGTTATGCCTATGGTTACTTACGTTCAGAAACAGGCACTCATCGCCTGGTGAGAATTTCTCCCTTCAATGCCAATGGTAAACGTCAAACTAGTTTTGCTGGGGTAGAAGTCATGCCTCAAATAGACAATTCTGTGCAGTTGGAAATTCCTGAAAAAGATTTGGAAATTACTACAACTCGCTCTGGTGGAAAAGGTGGGCAAAATGTGAACAAAGTAGAAACGGCAGTACGAGCAGTTCACATTCCTACAGGTATAGCTGTACGCTGTACTGAGGAACGTTCTCAACTACAAAACAAAGAGAAAGCTTTAGCTCGTCTTAAAGCTAAATTACTAGTCATTGCTCAAGAGCAACGCGCCCAAGAAATTGCCGAAATTCGCGGTGATATGGTAGAAGCATCTTGGGGAAATCAAATCCGTAATTATGTTTTTCACCCGTACCAAATGGTGAAAGATTTACGTACAAACACTGAAACTACTGCCATCAATGATGTGATGGATGGTGATTTAGATACTTTTATCCAAGCTTTCCTACGCCAAGAAAATCAATTAGTAGATGGTTAGGTTTACGTAATTTCAGTTATCAGTTGTCAGTGATCAGTTATCAGTTATCAGTTATCAGTTGTCAGTTATCAGTTGTCAGTTATCAGTGATCAGTTATCAGTTGTCAGTTGTCAGTTATCAGTTGTCAGTTATCAGTTGTCAGTTATCAGTTGTCAGTTATCAGTTATCAGTTGTCAGTTATCAGTTATCAGTTATCAGTTGTCAGTTGTCAGTTATCGCTATTCACTGTTTACTGTTTACTGTTTACTGTTTACTGTTCCCCGTTCCCTGTTCCCTGTTCCCTAATCTCCACAGATCACTTTTTGCTGCAAACCCTAAGTATGGGTTTTACAATTATTAAGAAATATGTTGATAATGAATAACTAAGAGAACAGAGCTTTAAACCCATTTTTTCGGTAAAGTTATATGTAGAGATTATTAATCAAATCATTATGAGCAACTCATCTGCAAACGAACCAAAACCTAGTTATGTCAAACTGGCTATGCGAAATATGGTCAGAAAAGGTGCAACTTCCTTAAAACATTTTGGGTTAACTGCGGTAGGATTATTAGCTGTCCTTGTTGGACTTGCTTACCTGACACGCTAAGGAAATTTTGTGCTTCCCCAAGTAGAATTATTTATAGAATATTGCTGTCAAGGATTTTTATCAGAGATACCAACAGATGAGGATATTCCTGTACTGCCTATATCTGAGCAAACCTGGGAAACTTGGTTTAGTAAATGGCTAGAAATCCTTACTGCTGAACTACCACCTGCATTAAGTTATGAAATAGGGTTACGTCTAACCGATGATGACCAAATTCAAGAACTAAATGCTCAGTACCGTCAACAAAATAAGCCTACAGATGTTCTAGCTTTTGCAGCGTTGGAAACGGATTTTCCCTACTTTGAGGAAATCTCACGTTCTCAACCACTCTACTTAGGTGATATAATTGTATCTATAGATACTGCACAGAGGCAAGCTCAACACCAGCAACATAGCTTAATTACTGAGTTAGCTTGGTTAACCAGTCATGGTTTATTACACTTGCTGGGATGGGATCACCCCGATGAGAAGAGTTTGTTGCGAATGTTAGAAAAACAAGTCACATTACTTGAATCTATAGGTATTATTATTGACGCTTAATCACAGACAAAGATAAAATTCTGACTCAAAGTGGTTAAGTAAACAGAAGAATTGTCATCAATCGCCTAAAATTTCCATAAAATTTCATTTAACCTTTAAAATTGACCGAGAATATAACCTTAGAATGTTATGAGTTTATATCTCGTCCAGATAAGGTAAATCTTAGGCTCTCAATTGTATGAAGTTTTCTTCTTTCAAACTGAGTGGTTCACTGTAAATTCTTGATATTGCATATGTCTCAACAAATATCTCCACCTCCTACACCCAAACGTTTACCAACTATTGTGTCACAAGAAAGGGATCTGTCCTGGCGGGTAGCTTCTAATTTATTCGTGAGTTTTAAGTATGCTTGGGCTGGAATTACTTATAGTTTTCAAACTCAACGCAACTTTCGGATTCACGTAGCTGTTTGTGCTTTTGCGATTGGCTTAAGTCTTTTGTTGCATCTGAAACCAGTAGAAATATCTATAATAGCGATTACTAGTGGTTTAGTGTTAACTCTAGAACTAATCAATACAGCCCTTGAGTCTTTGGTAGATTTGACAGTTAAGCAAACATATCATGAGTTGGCCAAGATAGCTAAAGATTGTGCCGCTGGTGCTGTTTTAGTATCCGCCCTAGTTTCTCTACTGGTGGCTGTTACACTTTTAGTTCCTCCCTTGGTGACTATGATTACAACTACTATTTAAAATACACAGTAGCTTGGAGCTATTAGTGGTCGGAAGTCATTGCTAAAACCTAGTAGATGGCTAATTTTGTAGTTAGCTTTCGTGCTGAACTTCTGCAATCTCATGTATTTGTGATATTTGTAAATATATATTTTTCCCATAAAGTCGCCCAATGAGGGTAAGACTTTAAATTCACTTTTTTGGTAATAATTGTGATTATAGTTATTGATAATTACGACAGTTTTACATACAACTTAGTGCAGTATATAGGAGAATTAGCGGTTAATTTTCCTACAGCTGCCGACTTACAGGTATTTCGTAACGATAAAATTACTGTAGAAGAGATTTTGGCTTTAAAGCCAGATGGGTTAGTAATTTCACCTGGTCCTGGTCGTCCAGAGGATGCGGGAATTTCCCTAGAAGTAATTGAAAAACTGGGGTCGAATTTACCAATTTTGGGTGTTTGTTTAGGACATCAAAGTATTGGTCAGGTGTTCGGTGGTAAAATTGTTTCCGCACCAGAACTGATGCACGGTAAAACTTCCTTGGTGACTCATTCAGGAGTTGGGGTTTTCCAAGGGTTACAAAATCCCATGACTGCAACAAGATATCATAGCTTAGTGATAGACCGAGATAGCTGTCCTGATGTATTGGAAATTACTGCTTGGGTGGAAGACGGGACAATTATGGGAGTAAGACATCGGAACTATCCTCACATTCAGGGAGTCCAATTTCATCCAGAGAGTGTTTTGACCGCTACAGGTCAACAGTTATTAAGAAATTTTCTGGAACAATTATAGGTAAGAGAGTGATTCATGAAACGACGAGAGTTATTGGGTTATGCTGGGGCTGGATTAGCAACTGCTTTAGTCACTAATTTTAGTTCCCTTCTACCAGTTAATGCCCAATCTAATGGTGTATCAATTCAATGGTTGGGTCACACTTGCTTTTTGTTTACTGGTGGGGGTATAAAAATTCTCGTCAATCCTTTTCGGACTCTTGGTTGTACTGCTGGGTATCGGCAGCCTAAAGTAGTGGCTGATTTAGTTCTGATTAGTAGTCAATTATTAGATGAAGGGGCGGTGGAAGGACTACCAGGAAATCCACAGTTAATTTATCAACCTGGTGCTTATGAATTTAGAGGTATTAGATTTCAGGGAATTTCTTTAGACCATGATCGTCACGGTGGCCGAAGGTTTGGTAAAAATACTGCTTGGAAGTGGCAACAAAATGGTGTGAATATTTTACATTTAGGTGGTGCGGCTGGAGCAATTTCTATTGAGCAGAAAATTCTGACAGGCCGTCCCGATGTGGTTTTAGTGCCTGTGGGAGGTAGTGTTAAAGCTTACAATGCCCAGGAAGCTAAACAGGCAGTTGAAGTGTTGAATCCCAAGTTGATTATTCCTACTCATTATCTTACTCAGGCGGCTGATCTAAGTAATTGTAATATTACGCCTGTGGATGATTTTCTGGCGTTGATGCCTGGTGTGAATGTTCGTAGTAGTTCTAGGGATACAGTGGTGGTCAGTTCTCAGAATTTACCAGAAGAAAAGGAAATTCAAATTTTGAGTTATCCGTTTTAGGTAGGGCTGGCTGAAAGAGTGATTGGTGATTGGTGATTGGTGACTGGTGATTGGGTAAATTTCTTAATTACGAATTACGAATTACGTTAGCGAAGCTCTCCCGAAGGGAGCATTACGAATTACTAAAGGTGATTGGGAATCTTAATTTAATCAGTAATTAGGGTTGGCAGCAAAAAGTGATCTGTAGACACTAGGTAACTAAAAGTGCAAGGTTTTCAAGTGCTGATCCTCAAATATCTTGCACTTTTTTAATTTAAAACAGCCTAAAACCCTTTACCTATCAAGGTTTTAGATTTATTCAGCAAGCCCTAGGAGGGGCTGGTTGAAATAGCAATTCGTAGTTCGTAATTCGTAATTACTGATTAAATCCGGATTCCCAATTATCACTGTTTACTGTTCACTGCTCACTGTTTACTGTTCACTGCTCACTGTTTATGCTTTTTTCAACCAGCTAAACATAGCACGTAAATCTTTACCGACTTCCTCAATGGTATGTTCCGCTTCTTGACGACGCATAGCTGTAAAACCAGCTTTACCAGATTGGTTTTCTAGTACAAATTCCCGCGCAAATTGTCCAGATTGAATTTCGCTTAAAATTTTCTTCATTTCTGCTTTGGTGTCAGCAGTGACAACGCGAGGGCCACGGGTATAATCACCATATTCAGCAGTATTAGAAATACTATCGCGCATGGTGGCTAAACCACCTTCTACAACTAAGTCAACGATTAATTTAACTTCGTGCAGACATTCAAAGTATGCTAATTCTGGTTGATAACCAGCTTCGACTAAGGTTTCAAAACCAGCTTTAATTAAAGCACTCAGACCACCACATAATACTGCTTGTTCACCGAATAAATCTGTTTCGGTTTCTTCTCGGAATGTGGTTTCTAAGATACCTGCACGAGTACCACCGATACCTTTAGCGTAGGCCATAGCGCGATCGCGTGCCTGACCACTAGCATCTTGATAAACTGCAAATAAAGCAGGTACACCTTGACCTTGTTCATAAGTCCGACGTACTAAATGTCCTGGGCCTTTAGGTGCAACCATGATCACATCTACTTCAGCAGGGGGGACAACCTGACTAAAGTGAATATTAAATCCATGTGCAAAAGCTAAAACGTTTCCAGGTTTTAAGTTGGGTTCGATTTCATCCTTGTAAACTGCTTTTTGCACTTCATCGGGTAATAAAATCATGATGAGGTCAGCAGCTTGAGCAGCATCAGCAACACTCTTCACAGTCAAGCCTGCTGCTTCGGCTTTAGCTGTGGACTTACTGCCCGGATATAGTCCCACAATTACATTAACACCACTATCCTTCAAGTTAAGGGCGTGGGCATGACCTTGAGAACCATAACCAATAATAGCAACGGTTTTTTCAGTCAAAAGGTCTAAATTCGCATCTTCGTCATAATACATCCGGGCCATAGAAGCATCTCCTGTCCGCAAGCATAGTTATCAAATTGGCAGACTTTTGATTATACCGTAAATTGGTGATTGGGTTATTACTGGGTGGCAGGAGAACTAAAGTTAAGACAGGGTTGAGAGTGTAGGTAGGGTGTGGAAAAAATTAACTCATTAAAAGTGCCAATTCAACTTCGGGAAAGCATCAAAAGGTTGATTTGAGGGTCTGACAAGAAATAAATGAACCCAATACCTGTTACAAAAATGACAAGTTTTTCTCCCTGCACCCTGCCTAGTTTTTACCTTTCTAGTCACCCGGTAAGGGGTGATTAACTTTCCCTCCCCACCATTCTTGTCACATAGCATACTTCATAATTTTTAGGAAAAGTTGACAACTAAACAGAAAAATTTATGACAATTTTGATACAAAAATGTTAAGAATAGTTACAGCACCTGTAATACAAGGAAATATTTCTTATGGTTGATTTACATGACAATAAACCACCTCATCAGGTAGTTATCGTTGGTGGAGGGTTTGGTGGACTATATGCAGCTAAAGCACTGGCTAAGGCTAATGTCCATGTGACAGTGATAGATAAACGTAATTTCCATTTATTTCAACCTCTTCTGTACCAAGTAGCTACAGGTGCTTTGTCTCCTGCGGATATTTCTTCACCTTTACGTTCTGTTCTCAGCAAGAGTAAAAACACAAAAGTTGTTTTAGGTGAGGTCAGTGATATTGATACCGCAGAACAGAAAGTGATGGTAGGTGATGAAAATGTACCCTATGATACTCTAATTGTAGCAACTGGTGCAAAGCATTCCTATTTTGGTAAGGATAACTGGGAAGAGTTTGCACCTGGTTTGAAGACTGTGGAAGATGCTTTAGAAATGCGTCGTCGGATTTTTATGGCCTTTGAAGCAGCAGAGAAGGAAACTAATCCTGCTAAACGTCAGGCATTGTTAACTTTTGTGGTGGTTGGTGGTGGTCCGACTGGAGTAGAATTAGCTGGTGCGATCGCAGAGTTAGCGAGCAAAACTTTAAAGGAAGATTTCCGCAACATAGATACTTCCGAAGCTCAAGTTTTACTGTTGGAAGGGATGGATAGAGTTCTACCCCCCTTTGCACCAGAATTATCCCAAGAAGCGCAAGCATCTTTAGAAGCGTTGGGTGTAAAAGTGCAGACAAAAACTCTAGTAACTAATATTGAAAATGATATTGTTACTATGAAGCAAGGTGATGAAATTAAAACCTTAGCTTCCAAGACTGTATTATGGGCGGCTGGTGTGAAGGCCTCCGCAATGGGTAAAGTATTAGTTGAAAAGACTGGGGCAGAATGCGATCGCGCTGGTCGTGTTATTGTTGAACCAGACTTAAGTATTCAGGGACATTCTAATATTTTTGTAGTGGGAGACTTAGCCCATTTTGCTCATCAGAACGGTAAACCCTTACCTGGTGTTGCACCAGTAGCAATGCAAGAAGGGGAATATGTAGCCAAACTGGTGAAAAAACGCCTCCAAGGTGAAACCTTGCCGCAATTTAACTATGTGGATAGAGGTAGCCTAGCTATTGTTGGTCATCATGCTGCTGTTGTAGACCTAGGGTTTATCAAACTTAAAGGTTTCCTAGCTTGGTTCTTCTGGTTATTCATTCACATCTACTTCCTGATTGAATTTGATAATAAGCTAGTTGTACTGATTCAATGGGTATGGAGTTACTTTACTCGCAATCGTGGTGCGAGATTAATTACTGGTAAAGACACTCTCCAATCTGCACAAGTGGAAAATAAAGCACACTATCAAACAGTAAGCACAAGACGACCATTGAATGTATAACACTAACCGCCCTAAAACCACGGTAATTCTTTGGTAAATTCTTAGTTCCCAGTCTCTGACTGGGAATGCCATCAATTCAAAATGTGTTGATGTTGCACCCTCATCTGTATATGAGTTAACATCTGTAACTGAATAAGTTACTTGTTCAGATATAAGCTAGTCAATAAAAATCTAGTCAACAAAATTAGGACTTACACAAAACCAACTCGAAATATCCTCATTACGAAGTAAGGAAAAAATCTTAAACCCCGAAAAGTAAGTCCTGAAAATCAACAGAATGTGATCTAAGACGTAAGTAAATCTGAGCAAAGTTAGGTTATTCAGTTTTGATGATATGTTAACTTTATAACACAGAGGTAATATGTATGAATTCTCCTAGCTGTTCACTGTGGATCTTGGCAGCACGAACAGATTTACCATTTATGATGCACACGATACCTCATCTCGTGAAGATGAGTAAATATGATTTTAGTGAACGTGTATTAGCCGTAGACACAGCACCTCTATCTGGTGATAAGCTGCTGAGACCAGGGATTGGAACTTTAGAAGAATTACGAGATTGTTGTGAAAAGTTGGTCAATGCTGGAATTATAGATAAAGTCGTTGATATTAACTATTCCCCAGAGTATCAAGACCAAGTATACAGCAAACATTTCGGTAGTCCTATCCGCAAAACACATAACTACAAAGGCTACCCAATCTTAGGAACTATCTTTCACATCGAATCTGCTAAAAGTGATTATATGCTCCATTATGATAGTGATATGCTACTGTATCAGCAATCAAATCATAGTTGGATAGATGAAGGTATAAAATTGTTACAACACCATTCCGAAGTCATGGCAGTAAGACCACTAACAGGGCCACCGACAGAAGATGGGAGTATATATCAGAAATTTCCTTATCAACATGATCCAGATGGTTTTTTCAAATTCAAATTTTTTGGTAGTCGTGTCTATTTAATTGATCGTCAGCGTTTTGATCAGTTCCTACCATTAAACGTTTTATGGCGTAGTTATAAGAATAAAATACTCAATAACTTACCAACAACAATTAAAACTATCCTCAACAATGCCACTGGTAAGGGTAAATTAGATTCATGGGAAATTATGGTTTCTGATAAATTGGAAAAAACATCCTATGTTAGAGCCGTTCTTGAGTCACCGTTAGCTTGGACTCTACACCCTACAGTTCGTACTCCTGAGTTTCTCGAAGCTTTGCCAGAAATTATTGCCAAAATTGAATCTGGTTGGTATCCTCCAGAACAAGCTGGTTACTATGATCTAATTTTACAGCATTGGTTGGCATAGCTTGAAGTTGATAAAACCAACGCAATTTTAGTATTAAAATTAACATTCTGTTAGGATAAAATTGCGGTGAAACACCCAAATATTAAATAATTATCAAACAATCAGGAACATGACTAGAATTATCGTGACTGGTGCAGCTGGGTTTATAGGTTCTAACCTAGTGAATGCTTTATTGGAACGGGGAGAAGAGGTAATAGCTATTGATGAATTTAATGATTACTATGATCCTACTTTAAAACAAAAAAATGCTGCAACTTTTACCAATTCAGCAAACTTGACCTTAATTGAAGGCAATATTCAAAATTTAGACTTAGCTAAACTTCTTCAAGATGTAGAGATAATTTATCATCAAGCTGCCCAAGCTGGAGTGAGGAATTCTTGGGGTAGTGGTTTTCGAGCTTATACGGAAAGAAATATCAACACTACACAAGTTTTATTGGAAGCTGCTAAAGATGCTATCCATTTAAAAAGGTTAGTTTTTGCATCTACATCTAGTATTTACGGTGATGCAGAAACTTTACCTACCCATGAAGGAATTGCCCCTAAACCAGTTTCACCCTATGGTATTACCAAATTAGCTGCGGAAAGGTTGTGTGGACTGTATTATAAAAACTTTGGTGTACCCTTTGTTTCATTAAGGTATTTCACTGTTTACGGCCCAAGACAAAGGCCAGATATGGCATTCCATAAATTTTTTAAAGCTGTTTTACAAGATGAAGCCATTCCTATCTATGGAGATGGTCAACAAACCAGAGATTTTACATTTATCAATGATATTATTGCTGCTAATTTAGCTGCTGCTACTGTACCAGAAGCGGTAGGGGAAATTTTTAATATTGGTGGTGGTAGTAGGGTGGTTTTGACTGAAGTTTTGGAAACAATGGAAAATATTGTTGGTAAGTCAATTCAGCGCAACCATATTGGTAAAGCTATGGGTGATGCACGTCATACAGCTGCGGATATTTCTAAGGCTAAAAAAATTCTTGGTTATCAACCAAAGGTTTCTTTAAAAGAGGGTTTGCAGCGAGAATGGGAATGGGTAAAGTCTTTATATTAGGGTTTGCTAGTTATTAATTTCCTTAGTTCCCAGTCTCCAGACTGGGAATTTTAATATGAGGCTCTGTCTCAGAAACTAATACATGAAAATCAATAAATTATGTATCTAATATTTTTGCATAATCCCTAGTTATACGATGTATAACTTCTGCCTCCCAGCTTAAAATCAAATCACCACATCTACCAAGTAAAATTAAAAAATGGGACGCAGCAGGTATCACGTATTAGGAACTCGACCACATTTTATTACCAGCACAATAGTTAATTGGATGCCATTATTTGGAAACACTGAACTTGTGCAGATTATCATAAATTCTCTGAAATTCATGCAGCAAAAACAGAGGTTGACTTTGTATGGTTATGTGATCATGGAAAATCATTTACATTTGATTGCTGCATCTGCAAATTTATCTAAAGAAATAGGTAATTTTAAATCATTTACTGCTAGATCAATTATTGATTTACTGCATAAAAATAAGGCTGAATATATACTTGGTCAGTTGGAGTTTTATAAGTTAAGACACAAGATTAAACAAGATTATCAATTGTGGCAAGAAGGTTTTCATCCCCAGGCAATTTTAAATGAAGAAATTTTTAGACAGAAGTTAGAGTATATGCACAATAATCCTGTCAGACGTGGTTATGTTGATGAACCGGCTCATTGGCGTTATTCTAGCTATCGTAATTACATGGGTTTACCGAGTTTGTTGGATGTGGAGTTGATTGATTTTTGAATGGTTGAGTCGGAGACTCATGACTGCATTCCCAGTCGGAGACTAGGAACGAGAAGTTGTATATTTAGGGAATAAATTTAATACTATGTCTAACGATGATATAAACATTCAGAACAATCGAATAATATTTTGGTTTTTATTTATTGGAGTGATACTTGTTTCAATTGTAATTTATGCAATTTCTATTATTTTAAATACTGGAGAATGAACAGAATTATTAGAAAAAAAGTATGAATACGTGATTAAAGTCTTAACAACTACTGGCTTAATTTTTGGTGGCATTGTAGGACTAATAAATATTTATTTTGCAGCCAAACGAGCTTATGCTATGGAAGAAAGTGCTAAGGCTGCTAATGAAAGTGCTAAAGCAGCAAATAAAAATGCTGAAATTGCACTTAAAAATACCGAGATAGCCCTCAAAAACTTAAAAATATCAGAAGATAAGCAAATTACAGAACGCTTTGCTAAGGCAATAGAACAACTTGCTAGTGATAAAATTGAAGTTAGATTAGGTGCGATTTATACTTTAGAAAGAATTGCCAAAGATTCAGAAAAAGACCAATGGACAATTATGGAAGTTCTTACAGCTTTTGTGCGTGAGAATGCACCTATAAAAAAGGAGGAGAAGCCACAAAGTAAAAAACCTTTAGTGGATGAATGGCTAAATGTTCAAGGGGCTAATCTCCAATATGCTAACCTTACAGGATCAATCCTCGACGAAGATATTCTTCAAGACTTCCTAAAAGGAGCTAAATTTCCAGTACCCTCCACTTTTCAAACATCCTTTGAAACAACCATCAAAGAAACAGTAAAACCATTTATAGATAAACTATTTGGATATAACCCCCAAAGAGTAAATCTCAAAGGAGCCATAATGCCAGATAGATCAATTCATAATTAATAAAATTTAATTTTTATAAAGATTTAATACCATTTAAGGAATGAACCACGAAGAAACGAAGGTAAGAGGTTTTAGAGAGATTTGACATTTTCATCCTGTTCATCCTCAAATCCTGGACATCCTGATTCTGACAAAATACAATTTCTGAAAATTTCTAGCAATCTTTAAATACCATATTATCTTGCTACATAATAGAGATAAAATTTGTATCTTTAGGAATATCTATAATGTATCAAACAGATCAACAAACATCCTCTAAATAAACATTGTTCTGGAAAGTGGTTTAAAGATTAAAATAAAAATGTATGATTAGGAGATTTGGCTAATGGCTTTAACAATTTCAGATGAACAGTTAGAAAGTATCCAGCTTTCAGATGAGGTTAAAGAAAAGGCTTTACAAAAAGCTAAAGAAGGTTATGTGATGACATTATTAGATGCAGGAGAGATTACCAGTGGTAGGGCAGGAAAAATTCTTGGTGTTACTCGTTTAGAGGTAATAGAAATAATGAAAAAATGGGATATTTCTCTGTTTGATGATTCTCAAAATTTAGATGAATTACGTCAAGAAGTTGAACAGGCAGAGTTAATGTTAAATCAGCAAATGTATTAAATGATTATTGTTTCTGATACTACCCCAATTAGTGAGTTAGCAAAAGTAAATTCTCTTGATTTATTACCCAAAATTTTTGGTAAAGTTATTATTCCCCAAGGTGTATTTAATGAATTGCAGGTAGGTACGCATCCAGCAGCAAAACTTGTTCAGGATTTGTCTTGGTTAGAGGTTATGACAGTAAATAATCAGCAAGTCGTGAGGGAGTTACAGCAGTTATTTAAGTTAGATTTAGGAGAGTCAGAAGCCATTGCTTTAGCGGAAGAAATAGGTGCTTCTCAGTTGTTAATTGATGAAAGGGCTGCTAGGAAAGTAGCTATGGATAGAAAGTTACCTTTAATTGGAACTGTGGGAGTTTTGCTGTTAGCAAAAAACAGGGGTTTCTTGGATAGTGTTAAGGATGTTTTAGATGAAATGCAAGCACAGGGAATGAGAATTTCAGATCGGCTTTATGTACAAGTTTTGACGTTAGCACAGGAACATCAACGAGAATAATGGATAAGCATGAAATGGAGATTCTAAACATCTTCATCAGGTGAAGCAATAAGTTCTGATGTTTTCTTAGCTTTCTTTATCCTATCAAGGGTAGTATAACGATGACCCTGTACAAAAGCGCAAGACTTACCATTTTTGTCGAATGTATCATTAATAATTGGATCAACTTTAAGGAAGGGCTTAATATATATTACCTGACGTGGTTCTTCTGGAATGTCGAGTTGGTCAAGAGTTAGCAAGATGGGCGTATTTTCTAAAGTACAATTAGAATATGGAGCATCCACAATTTCATAGATATACTCAATTTTGCCATCATTATAGAATGCAATATAGCGCGAAGATTGAAAATTTCGTTGATTTTGGCAGATGTACATACGATGGTTTAATGCTATTGATTCTGCCCAACTTGCAGCGACAATTAGAACTTGATTATTGTTTAAATTCCAGTCTTGCTTTTTTACGACTTGCATAAATTTTTTTATCTTAGTCAAGAATAGTATTTATGATACCATTATTTAATAGAATACGAGGAGTAATATTATTGATACTCGGATGACAATATAATAAATAAAATCAATTGACAGGATAGTGAAAAATGTATCAAACAGATCCACCGCTGTCTGCTAAAGAAACATTACCAACAATGTATGATCTTCCTAGCGAAGATCCGGAGGAGAAAGGTTTGCCAGATCAATTTCATTTACTACAACCACAATTATTAGCAGACACATTTCGTCCACGGAATTATCCTAGCGACCAAATTTTTACAGCTAGTGATATGAATTTATATTATGATACTCGTCATCCATTGTGGTATAAACGCCCAGATTGGTTTGCCGTTGTTGGTGTTTCTTCTCTTTATCAAGAAAGAGATTTAAGATTAAGTTATGTAGTTTGGCAAGAAGCTGTAAATCCTTATGTTGTGGTTGAATTACTATCACCAGGAACGGAAAAAGAAGATTTAGGTCAAACTTTGCGAGATGTGGAAAAACCGCCAACTAAATGGGAAGTTTATGAGCAAGTTTTAAGAGTTCCCTATTACGCAATTTTTGATCGTTATCAGTCTGAATTTAAAATGTTTGAGTTAACAGGTGCTAGTTATATTGAAGTAAATTTATCGGATTTACGTTTTTGGATTCCTGATTTAGAATTAGGTTTAGGAGTTTGGCAAGGCAGTTATAAAAATGTTAATATGCTTTGGTTACGTTGGTATGATAAAAATGGTGATTGGGTATTAACTCCTGTGGAGGAAGAATGTCAAAAAACTGAGCAGGAACGTCAGAAAGCTGAACAAGAACGACAAAAAGCTGAACAAGAACGACAAAAAAAAGAAAAACTAATTGCCCAATTACGTGCGCTTGGTATTGAACCTGATTTAGATTAAATAGCAAAATTAATGATGTTTGTTGACCACATTTTATGAATGTGGTTTTTTGATGTTTTTTTAGTGTTTAATAGCCAAATTTACGGGCAACTAAATTTTCAAAAACCAACGCCGACGATACATAACATAAAGCACTAACCACCATAATAAAAGATTGGCGATCGCAAATAATAAAGAACCATTCATATTTCCAGCCCAACTACTAAATGAATTCTTATAAATCCAGGTTTTTAGTGACAAAGCATCTTCCCCACTACCCACAGAAATTTTCACTAAAATTCTACCCACAACCCCAGAACCAATAAAGAGAAAAATAGCATTTACACCCATCACTTGCCAAGGAAAACCCCATTTTTTTAAACCTCTAACTTCTACTACTTCATAACATAAAGCTAATACTAATAAAGCCCAACCAGCGGTATAAATCACATAGGAACTTGTCCACAAAGGTTTATTAATAGGAAAGACAAAACCCCAGAATATCCCAATAATTAAACACACCAAACCCCAAATCACTAAATTAACACTCGTCCTACTTTTAACTTGCTGTTTTTGTAACCATGAACCAGTCAAATAACCAATTAAAACTGTTACAACTGCGGGAATAGTGCTAAATAAACCTTCTGGATCAAAAGATCCACCTTGATAAAGATGCTGACTTCCTAATATAATCCGATCAATATAACCAGCAAAATTTCCTTCAGGTGATAAATTACCTCCACCAAAACCAGGAACAGGAATTAATTGCATTACACCCCAATAACCTAATAGCAATATTCCTGAAAGTATCCATAAACTAAGTTGGGAAAGTTGTAAAACCAAAACAGCAGAAATTACATAAGCTAAACTGATCCGCTGTAATACCCCCATAATTCTCATATTACTTAAATCAATAGGTATTCCTTTAAAAATAAAATCGAGAAAGAAGGTAAACAAAGTCAAAAATAAACCCAAAGCAAATAACACTAAACCTCTGCGAATTATCCGCAAATAAACTTGACGAGTGGGGCGGTTTTCTGGTGTATACTTAGCAACAGAAAAAGGCATTGCAACACCAACAATAAATAAAAAGAATGGGAAAACTAAATCTGTGGGTGTGCAACCATGCCATTCTGCGTGTTTTAAGGGTGGGTAAATGTAACTCCAGCTACCAGGATTATTAACTAATATCATCGAGGCGATCGCAATTCCTCGAAATACATCTAGAGAAACAAGACGTTGTGACTGAAACGAATTTTTAATTACTGTAGACACAAAAAATTTCCTACTATCTATAAAAATCTCATCCCCAAATCAAAAAGTTATCAAAGAATTGGAGATTTAACTATTGTGTGTATTTTAAGGTTATTGTTGAGGTTGTTGATAATAATTTTTTAAATCACTATCTAATGACCAGATGTATATTTCTCTATTAGGAAAACGTTGACATAATTTATTAAATTCTTCAATAATACTGAGATCACCAAAACTTGTTCCTTCTTGTTTATCAGGAGATTTGTTTTGTCCAGCCAGAGCAGGGAATTTATCAATCCATGCTAATATTTTGATTTTATCTGGAAATTCCGTAGGTTGCCAAGGTGCATCTCCTTGAAATGCTGCTTTCACTTCTTTTATAAAACGGTTAGCTGTCTTTCTCCTTATTGTTCCATCACCATTTTGGGCAATGTGATTACCTGTTTCAATGATAGTTGCCATAGGTAATAAAAAGTAGCACCCAGATGTCAAATAAGTTTCAAAATCTGCCATTACTAATTCCCGATTTTGGTTACACTTAGGAACATTGAGAAAGTTGAGAAAAATACTCGTATCAATCAGGAAAATACTACTCATTTTCGTACTCCTGTAATCTAGCTAACCAAGTCATAGCTTTTTGTTTTCTGTCCTCTGGTGTATGGGGTGATTTAATAAACCGATCTACTACTCCAGTAGTTACTAAATGTCCTAATTGTCCTTGGGAAATGAGACTAGGAAAATCATCCATATCTCCTAATCTGATCACGCGACTATTACCTTTGTTATCTATATCTGGATCTCGAAAACAGAATAAGACATCTCCTAAAGCTTGATCTGGTAAAGCATCCATCAAAGCTGGGTTGTGAGTAGAAAGTAATACTCTTAATTTACGATTTTCTGCAATATCTCTAATACTACTGAGCAGATGTTGAGCGCGGTTAGGATGGACACCGTTATCAATTTCTTCAATAACTACTAAACTGCCTTCTTTTGCTGATAACATGACAGCAGCGATCGCTAATACCCTTAAAGTTCCATCAGATAATAAAGCTGCTTCACAAAAACGGTGTTGTTCTCCAAAGGTTTCCCTCAATTTCACCATTATTTCATCTCTTGGACCAATGAGGAAATCAAGTCCATCTATAGCCTGTTCTGGTAAACTTTGAATAAAACTTAATATAATTTGTTGATTTTCCGGTTTTCCATGCCATAGATGATATAAAACACTAGAAAGATTTGTACCATCTTCCTGTAATTTTTTTTCTGATTTAAAGCTATATTCACGCATTCTAGCTGGCACAGGATCTAAAAATAAGATATTATTTAAAACTCGTTGATATTCCCCCACAATTTCGGGAATTTTAGTTTGAGATATTTGATATTTAGCATCAAAACGCGCAGGACTATCTAATTGCACAAAGATAGCCATTTGGTCATTACAGGTAATTTTTGGTTTATTTTTTCCCTTGGTAAAGTTATTATAATTAACTACAGCATCGGTATTCATTCCTTGGGACGGTTGCTCTAAATTATATAACGGGACTGAATTACTTTGATCAATAATTTGTTCACCAATAATATGTAATTCTCCATCTCTAAGATTAAGAGTAATATTTAATTCATTCCATTCCGGTAAATCTAATTTACATCCCAAAGTAAAATTAGATTCTTCTTGATGAAATAAATCATTTATTCTCCCTCTAACTACCCCAGGAGAGCTATTTACTGCATATTGAATACTAGAAAGTTTTTGACCTTGTGCTAACCATGATAAAAAACGTAAAGCTTCTATTGCGTTACTTTTACCTGCTGCATTTGCACCTATTAAAACAGTTAAATAGCCTAACGGTAAACGGCTGGTTTGATAACTTTTGAAGTTGCTAAGAGTAAATTCAGTTAACATAAAATTTACCAAAATACCTATTATGACACATCTCTTTCTCTGTGTTCTCTGTGTCTGGAGTGGTTCGTTATTTCCTGAGTCAGAGACTCAAAATCACATTCCCAGTCGGAGACTGGGAACGAGGGTTTATTGTTTAACTGCTTTCATTGATAAACCTATGCGTTTTAATTTTTCATTTATTTCTAAAACCTTGACTTTTACCACTTGTCCAACTTTGACAACTTGCTTGGGATCTTCTATAAATCTATCTGCAAGTTGGGAAATATGAACTAAACCATCTTGGTGAACTCCAATATCTACAAATGCACCAAAATTAGCGACATTTGTAATAATTCCCTCTAATTCCATTCCTTCTTTTAAATCACTAATTTCCTTAATTCCTTCTTTAAAGGTGGCATATTTAAACTCAGCACGGGGATCTCTACCGGGTTTTTCTAATTCTTTGATTATATCCCTTAGTGTTGGTTCACCAATGGTATCTGTGACGTATTTTTTTAAGTCTGTTTTTCTCAGTTGATCGGCAATTTGTGTTACCTGTTTTAAGGGTACTTGTAAATCTTTGGCGATGGTTTCTAAGACTTTATAACTTTCGGGGTGAACTGCGGTGTTATCTAAAGGGTTTTCTCCATCTCTAATTCTTAAAAAACCTGCTGCTTGTTCAAATGCTTTTGGCCCTAATTTTGCTACCTTTAATAATTGTTTACGGTTTTTAAAAACACCATTTTCATTCCGGTAGATAACAATATTATTAGCAACTGTGGGGGTAATTCCCGATACAAAGGTGAGCAATTCTTTAGAAGCTGTGTTCAAATCTACTCCCACATAGTTCACACAACTTTCTACAGTTTCATCGAGTTTCTTTTTCAGAAGTTTTTGATCTACATCGTGCTGATATTGTCCTACACCTATTGATTTAGGATCAATTTTTACTAACTCAGCTAGGGGATCTTGTAATCTTCTTCCGATGCTAATTGCACCTCTAACGGTAACATCTAAATCAGGAAATTCTGCTAATGCGACTTTGCTGGCTGAATATATAGAAGCACCAGATTCATTCACCATCACTTTAATGGGTTTTCTATCAAATTTTGCTAATATTTCCCCTACAAATTCATCAGTTTCACGGGATGCTGTTCCATTACCAATTGCTATTAATTGAATATTGTGTTTTTCAATCATTTTTTTAATAGTTTGGGCAGCTTTTTTTCTTTGTTCTGCTGCTTGATGGGGGAATACAGCTTGATATTCTAAAAATTTACCTGTTTGATCTAAAACTGCCACTTTACATCCGGTTCTAAAACCAGGATCTATCGCTAAAGTTGGTTTCATTCCTGCTGGTGCAGACAATAATAATTCCCGCAAATTAGTTTCAAAGGTTTTGATAGATTCAATATCAGAATAGGTTTTCTTGGCGGAAATTACTTCACTCATTAATGATGTTTTCATCAACCGATTAAAAGCATCTTTGAGCATTGCTTGATAAAATTCTCGGATGTTTCTCACCTTAGTTTTTATTTCTTGAGATCCTAAATAGGAAAGGACAAAATCTTCATCAAAGTCAATATCAAATACTAAGATTTTCTCCGCTTCTCCTCTACACAAAGCTAACATATTATGAGGAGCTATTTTATTAACTCTAATTTGATAATTACGGTACATTTCAAATTTGGTTGTACCTTCTGGATGTTTATCTTCTTTGATCTGGGAAATAAATACACCTTCTGTTAATAAATAATCCCGTAAATATGACCTGAGTTCAGCTTTTTCAGCAACTTCTTCAGCTAAAATATCTGATGCACCTTTTAATGCTTCTTCTGGATTTTTTACACCTTTCTCTTCAGAGATATATTTTGCTGCTTCTGTTTCTAAATTTGCAGATGTCCCATTTTTGATATTTAAAGACTTAATAAATGCTGCTAAAGGTTCTAATCCTTTTTCTCTAGCGATGGTAGCACGGGTACGACGCTTGGGTTTATAGGGTAAATATAAATCTTCCAGTTCGGTTTTTTGTAGACAGTTGGTAATTTTTTGTTGTAGTTCTTCTGTGAGTTTATCTTGTTCAGCGATCGCATTGATAATCACTTTTTTTCTGTCTTCTAATTCGGTTAAGTATGTGTATCTATCCGATAAATTCCTTAACTGTACTTCATTCATTTCTCCTGTACGTTCTTTCCGATATCTTGCAATAAAGGGAATGGTTGCACCTTCTGAAAATAGTAAAAGTGCATTTTCTATCTGGTAGGATTTGAGTTCTAGTTCAGTGGTGAGTAATTGAGTAATATTTAACATTCGATGTTTCAATGCAGCGTCTTATTCAAAAATGGAATATCTTATAGTAAGATTTCCTTTTTATTTTGCCAATTGGGCAATTTATATCTTACAATTTTTTAGCCAAGTTTACAAGAATGTGAACAAAGAAAAGAAACTAATTGAATTAAATAATTTCCCAATTATCAATTCTAAATATAAGGAGATCGTATTTTCAATTTGTCTACTATGACTAATTTATAAAAATGGTGATAACAAAACCAAAATCATCAGATATAAACATAAATATAAACACTATATCACTTGTATCCTTTACATTTCCCTATGAGATTGAGTATCCTAGAATAGTAGGGGAATCAACTGAGAATAAATTTTCCGCAGGTGCTAAATGCTGCAACTACAAGAACTATTACAGGAACGTTATCAAATTCAGCGTCAACTAGGTAATAATGGTATCCGTCAGACTTGGTTAGCAAAAGACTTACAAGCTAAGGATGATCAAAACTCCTTAGTAGTTGTTAAATTATTATCATTTGGTGGTGCTATACAATGGGATGATCTGAAATTATTTGAAAGAGAAGCACAGATTTTAAAACAACTCAATCATCCCTTTATTCCTAAATATATTGATTATTTTTGCATTGATGATAGTCATCTCTGGTTTGGATTAGTACAAGAATATATTCCCGGTAAACCACTAAAAGAAAAACTGCATCAGGAAGGTAAATTTACCGAAAAAAATACCCAAACTATTGCTGTACAAGTTTTAAAAATCCTCTCCTATTTACATGAATTAAAACCAGGAGTATTACATCGAGATATTAAACCAAGTAACTTAATTTGGGGAGAAGATAACCAAATTTATTTAGTAGATTTTGGTGCAGTACAAGATAAAGCAGCGAAAGAAAGTGTTACTTTTACCGTAGTTGGTACTTATGGTTATGCACCAATGGAGCAATTTGGAGGTAGAACTGTACCAGGGTCAGATTTATATGCTTTAGGTGCAACTTTGATTCATTTATTAACAGGAATTTGCCCTGCGGATTTACCACAACAGGATTTAAGAATACAATTTACAGATTATATAAATCTGAGTTTAGCATTTGAAAACTGGCTGAAAAAAATTACAGAACCTTCACCAGACAATCGTTTTAGTAATGCTAATGAAGCCTTAAATGCTCTCCAATCAGGAGAAATATATTTTGCAAATCGAGAAATTAAACATTTAGATATTAAAGATGTAATTAATAATTCTGGATGCGGAATCTTGAATAAATATGCACAAGTTCCTGATGATATTTTAGGTTGGAATTGGGGTGCGTTTTTAATGCCTTGTTTATGGTTATGGACTAATAAAGTTTGGCCAGGATTAATTTGTTTTGTGCCTATTATTGGGTTTGTTATGGCAATTACTTTAGGTTTTAAAGGTAATGAATGGGCTTGGAAAAGTAGAAGGTGGCGGAGTATTGAACAATTTAAACATCATCAAAAAGGTTGGGCTATTGGTGGTATGATGATCGGCGCACCTGTGAGTATTATCTTTTGGCTTTTTTCCCTTTCTTACTTATTGGATTTCATCTTTTAATGGGATATTATTGATGATTTCAGGAATATAACATTTGAGACTTGATCAATATAATGTTGTCACATTGCTAAACTCTGTAAATTGATGAAAATTTTTGTCCCAGGGCGTTTATGTTTGTTTGGAGAACATACTGATTGGGCGGGTGGTTATCGCTCTCAAAATCCCCAATTAGGACAAGGTTATACTTTATTAGTAGGTACTAATCAAGGGATATATGCTGATGTCAAACCCCACCCTACTAATTTAATTATTAAAACCATTCTTCCAGATGGAAGTTATCAAAATTTAGATTTACCAATGCACCAGGAAACCTTACTAAAACAAGCTCAAAAAGGTGGTTTTTTTAGTTATGCGGCTGGTGTTGCTTATCAAATCTTAAATCATTACCCAGTTGCAGGTTTAGAAGTTGTTAATTATCTCACCGACTTACCTATCAAAAAAGGTCTTTCTTCTAGTGCCGCTATTTGTGTTTTAATAGCTAGAGCATTTAATCAAATATATAACTTAAATCTTAGCCGTCGGCAAGAAATGGAATTTGCCTATTTAGGAGAAATTACCACACCTTCTCAATGTGGAAGAATGGATCAAGCTTGTGCTTTTGGTAATCAACCCATTGCCATGATTTTTGATGGTAATGATACCCAAGTGATAGAATTAAAAGTACCCAAAGATTTATATTTTGTCATAGTTGATTTAGCTGCTGACAAAAACACCCAAGTGATTTTAAAACAACTCAATCAATGTTATCCCTTCGCTAAAAACGAATTACAAAGAAACGTGCAAACATTTCTCGGTAAAATCAGTCCAACAATTACCCAAGCTGCAATTTCCGCATTACAAACAGGAGATGCAGAAAAATTAGGAATTTTGATGAAACAAGCACAGGCAGATTTTGATCAATATCTTATCCCTGCTTGTAGAGAAGAATTAACAGCACCTGTACTCCATCAACTTTTGAATTATCCACCCATTCAAGATTATATTTATGGTGGTAAAGGAGTAGGTTCGCAAGGAGATGGAACAGCACAATTTATTGTCAATAATATAGAATCTCAAGCTCAAATGATAGATATTATTAATCGTAATTTTCCTCAAATGCAATGTCTAAAATTAACAATTTACAGCCAAAAAATTAACCCATCAACCAATATTTAAAACCCTCCCTCTCTGCGACTGGAGCGACTCTGCGTGAAATCAACTTATCTGCAAAATAAAAACTGTATTTCCCTAACCTTCAATATCCCTAATGCTAAAAAGTAAAATCACAAAAGCCGTAATTCCTGCTGCTGGATTTGGAACTAGATTATTTCCAGCCACCAAAGTTGTCAAAAAAGAACTTTTTCCGATAATTGATCAAGATGGGAAAGCAAAACCTGTCATCCTAGCAATTGTTGAAGAAGCAGTTAATGCAGGAATTTCCGAAGTAGGAATAGTCGTACAACCTGATGATATAGAAATCTTTGCAGAATTATTTCAATCTCCACCCAAACCAGAACTACTGGCTAAACTTTCCCCAGAAAATCAAAAATACAGTCAGTATTTACAAGAATTAGGAAATAAAATTACCTTCTTGAAACAAACAGAACAAGAAGGTTACGGACACGCAGTTTTTTGTGCTAAAGATTGGGTAGGAAATGAGCCTTTCTTATTAATGTTAGGAGATCATGTTTATAAATCAGATATAGAAATATCTTGTACTAAACAAATATTAGATATCTATGAGCAAGTAAATCATAGTGTGATTGGTTTAACAACAATGCCATCTGAAATAATTTATAAAGCTGGATGTGTAACTGGGGTGTGGAATGAGGATCAATCTCTGCTTTCTTTAACTAAAATTTGTGAAAAACCCAGTGTTGAATATGCACGGGAAAATTTACGGGTAGCATGGATGAGAGAAGATGAGTTTTTAGGTGTGTTTGGTTTATATTTATTGACACCACAAATATTTGATTTATTAGCAGAAACCATCAATCAAAACTTACGACACAAGGGAGAATTTCAGTTAACTACTTGCTTGGAACAATTGCGGCAAAAAGAAGGGATGACAGGGTATATTGTGAAGGGCAAATGTTTTGATACAGGTATGCCTGATGCTTATCTTCAAACCATGATTGACTTTAGATCAGTTAGCAGTTAGCAGTTATCAGTTGTCAGTTATCAGTTAGCAGTTATCAGTTATCAGTTGTCAGTTATCAGTTATCAGTTAGCAATACATCTAATTGAAGCAAGAGGCTTTAGACAAAAACTCTTTCGGTAACACTTACACGACTTACGCAAAATATCTTTTATAACCCTCATATCTCTGTGTCCTCTGTGCCTGGGTTGGTATGTCTTCGACACGCTACGCGAACGATTATTCCATAGCTTGTGCGTAAGTCATAACTTATCAAGATGTGTCAAATATTTTCTAGTATGTATCATGTTTTTTAAAAATGTGCCAACTTCATGTCCGCAACTCCGACTAGGTAAAAGCCACTAGACGAACTATTTACTGATGAACTTAAATCAGGATCAGTTGCAAAAAAGTTGAATATAGTTATTGTAGCCTGTGTCTTTTTATTCAAAAATTACATTATGAGTGATAATCCTAGTTCTGCCAATTACGAAACCCCAGGTGTACCAAAAAGTAGTCAAGGATTCATTTTGCAACGGGGTGGAGAAGAGTTAATTTTAGAAAAAGCTAATGATCGTTATACTCTACGTACCACTACAAATTTATCCCGTGAACAATTGTCTCAACATCCTTGGGGTGTTTGGCGGCGTAATATTCCCAGAGCAAATCTAGAATTATTTACAGTTGAACCTGAAAGTTTAGAGTCAGTTATGAATGCAGTCAGAACTGATGAAAAAGTTATCTTTGCTAGTCATGTTTATCGCTTAAAAGAAAATCCTGGAACTTATGTTTATTTAAGTGATAAAGTAACTATTCAATTCGCTACTTGGGTAGATAATGCTAAGATAAATACCTTAGCAGCCAAATTTAAACTAATTAAAGATCAGCAAGTTTTAGGTTTACCTAATACATTTACATTTTTGATTAGTCAAGCAGCATCAGAAAACCCAATCAAAATTACTAACCAATTACAATCATTAGCAGAAGTTTTAGCTGCTGAACCAAATATTTTTACTCAACAAGAACCGCATTATCAACCATCTGATTCTTTATATCCTCAACAATGGTATCTAAATCATAATAGTGGTTATCAATTAGGAGTAGGTTCACATATTTCTGTAGAGCAAGCTTGGGATATTACCCGTGGTATGCGTTCAGTAGTTGTTGCGGTTGTAGATGATTCTTTTGATTTACATCATCCAGATTTTCAAGGTACAGGTAAAATTGTCGCACCTAAAGATTTAAAAGAAAATGATTTTGTGCCTTTACCTGGTGAAAAAGAAACTAGTCATGGTACTGCTTGTGCAGGAATCGCTGTAGCTGAAGAAAATGGTCAAGGTATTATCGGGGTTGCTCCTGGTTGTGCTTTCATGCCTATCCGCACCACAGGTTTTTTAGATGATGAATCAGTTGAAGATATATTTAACTGGGCAATTGATCATGGTGCAAGTATAATTTCTTGTAGTTGGGGAGCTTCTGCGGTTTATTTTCCTTTATCTCTACGACAAAAAGCTGTCATAACTCGCGCTGCAACTCAAGGTAGAAATGGCAAAGGTTGTGTAATTTTATTTGCGGCTGGAAATGCTAACCGCCCTATTGATGGAACTATTGATGAGGAAACTTGGCCCAAAAATATCTTACAAGGTAACACAGCTTGGTTAAGTGGTTTTGCCATTCATCCAGATGTAATTACTGTTTCTGCCTCCACAAGTTTAAATAAAAAAGCTGCTTATAGTAATTGGGGAGAAAATATTTCTGTTTGCGCTCCCAGTAATAATGCTCCTCCGGGAATGTGGTTTCAAGAAACAGGTTTTGTTTACACCCAACCAACAATTACTACCGCTCTTTCTGGCTTAGGAATGTTCACTACAGATCAAATTGGTGCAGCTGGTTATCATCCAGGGAATTTTACTAATAATTTTGGGGGTACTTCTAGTGCAACTCCTGTAGTAGCTGGTGTGGCAGCTTTAATATTATCAGCTAACCCCAATTTAACGGCTCAACAAGTCAATCAAATTTTACAAGAAACAACTGACAAAATTGTTGATCCTGAGCCTGATCCACAATTGGGTTTGCGGGGTGGTACTTATGATATTAATGGTCATTGTGTCTGGTTTGGTTATGGGAAAGTAAATGCAGCTAAAGCTGTCAGAGCAGCACAAAGATTAAGGAATATAAAACCGAAAATTAGTGGACAAATTCGGTTAATTAATCAAAATCAACAAGAAATTCCTGATCATAATCAATGGGGAATTATTAGTGCGATCACTGTGCAGGAAAATGTAAATGTCACTGATATTCAAGTTAAGGTAAATATCATCCATGATTATCTAGGAGATTTAGAAATCTATTTAATTGCTCCTAACAATGAATATATATTATTACAAGCCAGAACTTTGGGTAGGGAAACAGAAATAAATCAAAATTACACTGTGCGATCGCATCCTGCTTTACAAAAATTCCTGGGTATTGGTGCAATGGGAAATTGGCAATTACAAGTAATTGATATGTCACCCCAAGATGTTGGTAACTTAAAAAGTTGGCAACTCATAATTGGCTATTAATCAGTTATCAGTTATCAGTTATCAGTTATCAGTTATCAGTTATCAGTTATCAGTTGTCAGTTGTCAGTTATCAGTTATCAGTTGTCAGTTGTCAGTTGTCAGTTGTCAGTTATCAGTTGTCAGTTATCAGTTGTCAGTTATTAGTTATTAGTTATTAGGTAAAAAGGAATGGGAAAATTATTTTTCCCTGCACCCTGCTGCTTTAATGATTAGTATTTAACTGATCATTATTATCTCAGTCTTGCCAAGATTTAACTGTGAACTTCTTTCTGCTCCTGATACAATTGTTTAAACAAAGCTTGTTGTTTTTTATGATCTACAATTGGTGCAGGATAATTAATACTTTGCAATTCCAAGGGAGGAATTTTACCGCTGATTAAATAAGTCGTATCTACAGAACGTAATTCCTTTACCCATTGTCTGATATACTCACCTTCAGGATCGAATTTCTGTGCTTGACTAGCTGGGTTAAATATCCTCAATGGTTTTGGATCCATACCACTAGAAGCACTCCATTGCCATCCTCCATTATTAGCAGACAAGTCACCATCAATGAGTTTCTGCATAAAATATTTTTCTCCCCATTGAGGATTAATAATTAAATCTTTGGTTAAAAAATTAGCGACAATCATTCTACATCTATTGTGCATCCAACCTGTTTCATTTAATTGTCTCATCGCTGCATCAACTATTGGATACCCGGTTTTTCCCTCACACCAAGCTTGAAAATGTTTCTCGTTATTTTGCCAAGGAAAGTTTTTAAAAACATCTCGGTAAGCACCTTCTGCTAATTCTGGAAAGTGGTACATGGCGTGTTGATAAAATTCTCGCCAAGCTAATTCTTTCTGCCAGGTGGTAATATTATTTGTGACTTCTTCACTGTTACTATTGGCTAATAATTCAGTGGTTAATTGCCAAATTGTTCTAATTCCCAGGACACCAAATTTCAAAGCTGGACTTAATAAAGATGTTCCTTCAACATCAGGATAATTTCTTTGTTGATCATAACTATTAATAGCATAGTTGGTAAAACTTTCCAATCTCTCCTGTGCGGCTATTTCTCCTGGTGCAAGAATTAATTCTCCATCCCAATGAAAACCTAAATCTTGTGCAGATGGTAAATTGATAACTCCTGAATTTTTTGCTATTTCCTGTTCTGCATCTGTTAAATTTTCACAGTTTGCTAAAGTTGCTAATGGTGGTTGCTTGGGTTTACTATTCCAATTTTTCCAAAAGGGTGTATAAACAGTATAGGGAGTTTTTGCACCACTAAAAATTTCATCAGGTGAATGTAATAATTGATCCCAATTTTGTTCTAAAGTTTGAATACCTTTAGCTTTTAACGCAGAAATAACATCTCGATCTCGTATTTGTGCGTAGGGTTCAACATCCCAATTCCAAAAAACTGCCTTTGCATTTAAAGCTTCAGCTAAATTAGGAATAGCTGTAACTGGGTTATTCTGTAAGATTAATAATTGACTACCCGCTTGTAAATATCCTTGTTGTAAAGATTGCAAACACCCAATCATATAATCTACCCTAGCTGGGGCGATATCATCCCGTTGTAAAATTTGCGGATCTAAGCAAAATACACCCACCACCTTGGGAGTTTGTTTCCTGGCTGCTGCTAGTCCAGTATGATCACAAATACGTAAATCTCGACGATGCCAAAATAAAATTAGGTCAGACATTTATTTCTATCTTAGTTTATTTGTACTATGATACTGGAAATGGTGGTATTGATAAAAATTTATGCAAAACTCACAGTATAAAAAATCTCTCTGCTAATACTCTTATTTCTGCTTTTAACGTCTAGAAACCTATTTTCAATAAATTTGAAATAGATTTTATTGATAACATCAACTTTAAAGAAAATAAAATCAAGCAACTCATAAACTTACAGGTAAGTTAATATGTAAAAAATGAGCAAACAATGTACTAACTTCTTTCACAGACCTAGAAATTCAAAGTGAATGGTCTAAATATTTGTGTATTCTCGTATCAGGATTTCTGGAAGAATCTTTGAGGGTTTTATTGGAAAAATATTGCCAAAACAAAGCTTCACCAAACATTCAAAAATTTGTTATTAAACAAATAGACAATATAACCAACTGCAAAACTGAAAAAATTAAGCGGATACTCGGAGAGTTTAGCCCTACGTGGGAAAGTGAATTTAGTCAGAAAATTCACGAGCAAAGCAAAATAGATGGTGAAATAAAAAACTCAATAGATAGTGTTATTGATAATCGTCATAAAATAGCTCATGGTAAAAGTGTGGGGATGAGCTACAGTCGTGTGTCTAACTGGTATGAAAATGTTAAGCAAGCTGTAGGAATTTTAGAGGAGATTATTAAGTAATTAGCTATAAAAGTAAACTCTACATATATTTAAAGTTTATATAGTTACTCGCAGACTATACTCTAAGTATATTACCACAAAAAACTCAGAAGTCAAAACCCTAGTAAAATCGTTAGCTTATTGATAAAATTATCAATAATATTGAGAATATAGCGATGCTTATTGAGAAATAACACTAGAAAACCTTTTTTCTTAAATCCTTGCAAATTGATCAAAACAAGAATTTATATTTACCTGACAACGGAAAAAAATCATACAATGAGCTAAGAGCGATCGCTAACCACATCACCTAACAACATTATCTAAAAATGCGCGAATCAGGGGGTGTATTTATTGAACGCTTGTTATTTTACCTGCAAATGCTTATCAGCTATAGCCTTGGAGCATTTTGAGGCAAAAAGAGATTCGCGCAAAGTCTGTAATCTATGTCTGGAGGGAGTTTGAGGCAATATTGATGAATGGAGAACTTGACAAGCGATCGCTGAAATGGTACTTTTTACTTTCATCCGCGCAAACTGTTCTTGAAAGTCTTGTATATCAAGCTTTCTGGACTACCGCACCCCACCGATTGGGTTAATTCGGATTAATTGGAAACTCTTCAGAAGCCAACAAGCTATTTAAAGATTCAGCCCCACCGATTGGGTTAATTCGGATTAATTGGAAACAGATAATCCGCAAAATCACAATCCTCGAACACATCCTATTATTCCGGCGTTGCTGAATTAGGGTATGAACTTGAACAGTTACAAAAATGAAACTCTTACTTTCCGCGCCTCTGCGTGAAACAAAATCATACCTTTAATCAGCAACACCTCATCCTAGAAATAAACTTCCATCAACATGAAACAAATTACCTAACATTTCAGCTTGTGCTTTTGTTATTTCCACATCACCATTAATTACTTTATTAACCAAATCACTTGAACCAAAAAGAGAAACTAAATCATTTATTTCTAAATCCTGTGCTTCTAATAAATGTAAAATTCGGGAACTAGGAGTAGAAACATTTAGCTGATAATGTTGATTTTCAAAATCTTCAATTAGTCTGACTAATAACTCTAACAGCGTACTTTCTTCTGGTGTCAAATCAGAATGAGAAAGTAAATCTTCTACAATTGCTAAAAAATGATCATTTTCTGACTCAGTTTTGATGATTCTTGGTTGATACTGAGACAGTAACTTACTATAAACTTCTGAATCAAAAGTAAGGGTCATTTTTCCAGTAGTTTTTGTCATATTCTGCATGAGTTAAGACATATTTAACATAGATGACCTGCCTCTCATAATTAATACTAGCAATTAAACGGTATTTATTGCCTTTAATATTGAAAACTGTAAAATTACCAACAGCTTCAGCCTTGGGATAAACAGACTGCATCTCTATTAAATTAGCCCATTCAGATTTACTAGCTGTAAAATACCAGTCATCAAGAGCTTCACAACTATCTGCGTGTTGTTGACAATATTGTCTGAGCTTTTTTCGGCTGATGATGTGCATTCAATTTGTGATTTTAAGTTTTACAGCCAAGAGTTTTTTAATAAAATAATTTTCTCACAATTAGATCGTGTGCGATCGCTATTATCATCAGGAATATGTTTATGCTGAATCTAAAACCAAACTCATTGATAAGTCCAAATATTATGCTGATGTTTTTCAAAGAATGATTGATAAAATACAAACTTTAATAGATGATACTTCACCAGAAATTGAACAAGTTTTAGAAAGAGGACATTTCTAGGATTAGCTTATTAATGTATATAGTTACTCTCAGACTATACACTAAGCATATTACCACAAAAAACTCAGAAGTCAAAACCCTAATAAAACCGTTAGCTTATTGATAAAATTCTCAACAATATTGAGAATAGCTCAATGCTTATTGAGAAAAAACACGAAAAAAACTTTTTTCTTAAATCCAAGTTAACTACTTAAAACACTCCAAATCTCTCTGCGACTCTGCGCCTCTGCGTGAGATAAACGAATATACAAATAAGCAACACTTTTGACCTTTGACCTTTGACTTTTGAATTATTTACTCTCCCGTGAAATCAGAAAACTCTGTAAACTAAATTAATAAACTTTATATTTCTTATTAAAACTAGTGCAAGAAGACTTTCGCTTAATTGTTGACTTAGTTTCCGTTTTCGCGGTTGCTGCCGGCGGTGGACTCCTAGCGGCACTACTCAAACAACCAGTATTGCTAGGATATCTGATCGGGGGGATGATCGTTGGTCCTGCTGGACTGGGATTAATTAAAGAAGTTGTCCAAGTTGAAACCCTAGCTCAATTTGGTGTAGCTTTTTTACTCTTCGCTTTAGGGGTGGAATTTTCCCTAGCAGAACTAAAAAAGGTCAAAGCCATAGCCTTAGGAGGTGGTGGACTACAAATTATCCTCACCATCCTAATTACAGTTTTGGTATGCGGGATGACAGGGTTCTGGGGGGAATTACCAGCAAAAGGAGTATTTTTAGGTTGTATTCTTTCCCTCTCATCTACAGCCGTGGTTCTCAAATGTTTGATGGAACGAAATGAAACCGAAACCCCCCACGGACAAGTGATGTTGGGAATTTTGGTTGTGCAAGACTTGGCCTTGGGTTTGATGTTAGCCGTATTACCAGCTTTACATGAACCAGGGGAAGCAGTCAGCATCGCCATATTAACAGCCTTGCTCAGAATTGCTTTATTTGCGGCGGGTGCTATAGCTGCTGGGATTTGGTTAATTCCGCCTTTATTAAGATTACTGGCACGGACAGAAAGTCGGGAATTATTTTTATTGGGAGTGGTAACCTTATGTTTAGGTATAGCTTTATTGACTGAATATTTAGGTCTTTCCATTGAAATGGGAGCATTTGTGGCGGGGTTGATGATTTCTGAGGTGGAATATGCTGATGAAACCTTAAGCATTGTTGAACCGTTGCGGGACATTTTCGCTAGTTTGTTTTTTGCAGCGATTGGGATGTTGATTGATCCGCTATTTTTATGGCAAAACCTAGATGTGATCTTGGGTTTAGTGGTATTGGTATTTTTAGGTAAGTTTGTAATTATTACACCTTTGGTGAAAATATTCCGCTATCCCTTAAAAACCGCTGTCATTGCGGGGTTGGGTTTAGCCCAAATTGGGGAGTTTTCCTTTGTCTTAGCTAGTGAAGGTCAAGCTTTGGGTTTGGTTTCCCGGAGGATATATTTATTAATTTTGGGAACAACCGCTGTGACTTTAATGTTGACACCCTTTGTATTGCGGTTAGTCCCATTCTTGTTTAACTTTGCAGAAACAATGCCGTGGTTAAAACCCTACTTAGTAGAAGAACAAGCGAGAGATTTTGCAGAGGATATTCCTTTCAAAGATCACTTTATTGTTTGTGGTTATGGGGGAATTGGCAGAAATTTAGTGCGGTTGTTGCAATTACATGATCTGCCAGTGGTGGTAATTGATCAATCAGAAACCAAAATTCAACAATTACGAGATGCGGGAATACCTTATGTATATGGAAATGGAGTCAGTTTTCATGTCTTGGAAACCGCTGGCATCAATCATGCTCAAGGAATGGCGATCGCTCTACCCGATCCTGCTAGTATTCGTTTATGTTTAAAACGAGCTTTGGAATTATCGCCAGAATTAGATTTAGTGGTGCGTGCTACTCAAAATAAAAATATTGAAGTGCTTTATCAATTAGGTGCGAAGGAAGTGGTACAACCGGAATTTGAAGCAAGTTTGGAAATGGCCACCCACTTACTCACAGGTTTGGGTTTATATCCAGAACTGATTCAATTGAAGATGCAGAAAATACGCCAAGATCATTATTTAGACCTACGTTCAGAAAGTTCTGCTGCGGAAATTTCCCAACATTTACAAAAAGTCACCCGTGATTTAAATCGTCGTTGGTTTGACTTACCAGATCATTCTCCCTTAATTGGCATGACTTTGGAACAAGCGGATATGCGATATTTAATTGGGGTGAGTTTAATGGCCATCCGTCGTCGAGATGGTAGCGAAATTGATTATCCTGATCATCAAGTAAAATTAGAAACAGGCGATCGCTTATTAGTTGTCGGTGCGACAGAAGAATTAGCCGCTTTAGTAGAATTTGCCAATGGAAAGACTGCTGTACCTGAACAAAACAGTGCTTGTCAGTGGATGAGAGTACAAGCTAAATGTCCCATGTTAGGTAAAAAATTGGCTGATTTAGGCAATCATGATTATGGAGTGAAAGTCCAAGCAATTAGAAGAGATGGGAAGTTTAGCCGTTTCCCAGATGGGAAGATAGAACTTAAACCCGGTGATCAGGTATTGTTGTGTGGTGATTTTTCTCAACTGATTAAATTACAACAACAGTTTACTGCTGCCTGTGGTTTACCTTTAGCAATTCCCATGAATCAGCATACATCGGGAGATTGGAAATAAACGAACCACTCCAGTGTAAGTCCTGTCTTAGTCTCTCCTACTATGCCTGCAAAAAAATCATACCCTAATTCAGCAACGCCCAAAATTCTTCTCCGTGTCCTCTGTGTCCTCTGTGGTTAGTAAAAATAAATTGTTTCGGAACTAACCACACCAAAACCAAAAAAATAAGATGATGATTAACTACGAGACTTCATATAAGCGATCGCAAATTTCCAAACTGTAATTTTTTCTTCATTGTCATTGATAATACAAACACAATTAATATCTTGCCAAAAAATCTTGCCTGTGATCACATCCCCAGTCATGAGTTTAAATTCCACAGGGGTTTTGTCCTTGATCCAGTTTTGTAGTTGTCGAATACTAGGTAAAGTAGTGTCAAATTCGGTTGCTGGCATTTTTTTAATAGGTTGGTGACTGGTGATTGGTGAACAGTGAACAGTGAACAGTAAACAGTGAACAGTGAATAGCTGACAACTGATAACTGATAACTGACAACTGACAACTGATAACTGATAACTGATAACTGATAACTGACAACTGATAACTGACAACTGATAACTGAATGATTGGTGATTACGAATTACCCACGACTAATCTTAAATGTTTAAATTAGTAATAACTTATCTTGTGATAATTCATCTAGGGAAAAATGGCAATAGAATTTACTAAGTATCATGGTTTAGGTAATGATTTCATTTTGATTGATAATCGTTCCTCCCTCACACCCGTAATTACACCAGAAAAAGCTGTAAAATTATGCGATCGCCATTTTGGTATCGGTGCTGATGGTGTTATTTTTGCACTTCCTGGTCAAAAAGGTACAGATTACACCATGAGAATTTTTAACTCTGATGGTTCTGAACCGGAAATGTGTGGTAACGGTATCCGCTGTTTAGCAGCATTTTTAACAGAATTGGAAGGAGTCTCCCGCACCAAAAACTTCTACACCATTCATACTTTAGCAGGTGTGATCACTCCCAAACTCACAGATGATGGTCAAGTTAAGGTAGATATGGGTTCACCCCGTTTACTTGCAGAGGAAATTCCTACCACCCTTGCTGCTGCTGATAGTAAAGTAATTAATGTACCCTTAGAAGTCGCAGAGCAAACCTGGAACGTTACCTGCGTCAGCATGGGTAATCCTCACTGTATCACCTTTGTAGATGACGTTGCAGCCATTCCCCTAGAAACCATCGGCCCGAAATTTGAACATAATCCAGTTTTCCCCCAAAGAATCAACACAGAATTTATTGAAATTGTCAACCGTAATTATTTAAAAATGCGGGTATGGGAAAGAGGTGCAGGAATTACCTTAGCTTGTGGTACTGGTGCTTGTGCATCTTTGGTAGCTGGAGTTTTGAACGATAAATGCGATCGCGCTGCTACCATAGAATTACCTGGTGGATGTTTGGAAATTGAATGGTCTCAAGCAGACAATAAAATTTACATGACAGGGCCAGCAGAAAGAGTATTTACTGGTAAATTGTAGGTTGGGTTGAGGTAAGGAAACCCAACATTTGATTTTCACGCAGAGGCGCTCCAGTCGCAGAGAGTAAGAGTTTCATTTTTTTCTAGTTCCCATACTCTGTATGGGAATGAGTGATTAAAGGTTCTGCCTTAGAAACAGCTTTACGTCGTAGTGGTGAAAGCAGTCAGTCAGAAGTTGGTGCTTGGTTACTTAGTCAGTTTCAGCTATGTACTTGACGTTTTTTTTAGTTCTGTTTACACTCTTTTTAAGAATGGTGTAGATTTGGCGGCTGAAACCTTTACTAAGTCAGGCTTCCTCAACTAACTCTTTACCGATTGCTTTAAATCAGATTAATTGGAAACTCTGACTACGGAGAAAATGGGAAAATTAAGCAAACTCAGATCCCCGACTTCTGAAACTAATTCATCGTTAATGAACAAGATGAAAAAAGAAGTCGGGGATCTCTCTATTAGTTTTTAAAAACTTTTCAATTCCACAATCACGGTAAATAATATTAATAAAAATCCTGAAAATCCTATAATCCTGGAAATCCTGATTCAGACAAAAAAATGAAAACTATAGTTTTTGGTAGCATCAACATAGACTTAGTAACCACCACACCTCGCTTACCACTTCCTGGAGAAACATTAACAGGGAATAGCTTTTTTACCACCCCAGGAGGAAAAGGTGCAAACCAAGCAGTCGCATTAGCAAAATTGGGTATTCCCACCCAAATGATTGGTAGAGTTGGTAATGATAATTTTGGGGTTGAACTAATCAAAAATTTACAAAAATATGATATTCAAACTGAGAATATATTAATTGATGAAAACATTAGTTCAGGAGTCGCAGTCATCACTGTAGATCAAAAAGGTGAAAATAATATTATTGTTATTCCTGGTGCAAATGGCAAAATTAATCAAGATGATGTAAATAAATTAATTCCTTGTTTAACCCAAACAAAACTACTACTTTTACAATTAGAAATTCCAGTAGAAACAGTAATTTTAGCAGCACAAAAAGCCAAAGAATCAAATGTTCAAGTTATTCTCGATCCTGCACCAGCACAAATATTACCAGACAAAATTTACCCATTAATTGATATTATCACACCCAATGAAATCGAAGCCAGTCAATTAGTAGGATTAAAAGTAAATGATGCAGAAACAGCAGCAAAAGCAGCAAAGATTTTATTACAAAGAGGTGTGAAATGTGCAATTATTAAACTTGGAAAAAAAGGAGTTTATTGTGCTACTAAAGCAGAGAGTTTTTATATTCCGGTATTTTCAGTAAATACAGTAGATACAGTTGCAGCAGGTGACGCATTTAATGGTGGTTTAGCAGCAGCATTATTTGAGGGGAAAAGTTTAAGAGAAGCGGTTATTTGGGGTGCAGCAACGGGTGCTTTAGCAACTACAAAATTAGGAGCGCAGAGTTCATTTCCTGATAAAATGACATTAGAAAATTTTTTAATGAGTCATGGGTGATTAGGGAAGAGTTAGAAACTGAAAACTGAAAACTGATAACTGATAACTGATAACTGAAAACTGATAACTGATAACTGATAACTGATAACTGAAAACTGAAAACTGAAAACTGATAACTGAAAACTGATAACTGATAACTGAAATTAAATGTCGCCGCGAATTTCTTCGATCACGCCATCTCTTAATACAACTTCAACTTGCATTTTGTTAATTAAGTTATCTCCAGTTTCCACTTTAAAAAATCCTTCCATTTGGAACTGATTAACTTCTTGATCTAATTCCAACAACTGCACTTGTTGTAGATTTTGTAGTAATTGATTTTTCTGTTCTAGAAGTTCACTTTTCTTTTCATTAACCTGGATTTGGATATTATCAATTTGTTGCTGGGTTTGGGGGCCAGGTGGTTGTACACTCTGCTTTTGAATAGCAGAAATTGCTCTTTGACCTTCCATGTCCAATTGTTGTAGCTGCTGATCCAATTGATTGATCTGCATTTGTAACTGCTGCTGTACCTCCTCTTTCCACAGAGGTGTAACAATAGCTTTGACGTTAACGCCACGTTTTAACAGTAATTGAGATTTGGAGACATCCATAAAAGTTTCGCGTTCACTCTAAATAGTTAGTTGGTCAGAGAAATTATTTGACAAACATTTCATCAATAATATCTCGATAATTTTCCGTAACAACATGACGACGGATTTTTAATGTTTGTGTCATCATGCCATTATCAGCGGAAAAGGGTTCAAGAATCAGTTTGAATGGTCCGACACGATCATCGGATCTATAACCAGGACGGTTTTTAACTTCCCGATTAAGTTCTTGCCGAAATAAATCCTGGATTATTTTACTCTCTAAGTCAATTGTTTGAATGTCTCCAGAATTGTCATTTTTGATACTAATATCTAGTTTCTGACTTTCTGCCCATTTCTGTAACGCTTCTGGATTCGCTACAATTATTGCACCAAGGGTACGTTGGTCTTGTCCTACAAGCATGATTTGATCAATGTAGGGCGATCGCAAACAAGCATCTTCTATGGGTTGGGGTTCGATATTTTCGCCATTAGTTAAAACAATAGTATCTTTAGCTCTACCAGTTAGCACTAGATCATTGTCTGGTGTCATCCAACCTAAATCACCACTATTAAACCATCCTTGAGCATCTAATACTTTCTGAGTGGCTTCAGGGTTTTGATAATACCCTTGCATAATCTGAGGGCCTTTGAGTAGGACTAAACCTCTTTCTCCTGCTTGTAGGGGTTGTTTTGTCTCTGGATCGACAATTTTTACCTCTGTTCCTGGTATTGGTTGGCCAGATGAACCACGCAAGTTTCGCCACGGACGACGGGCGTTTGTCACTGGGGAAGTTTCGGTTAAACCATAACCTTGCAATATCTCCACACCAACAATTTCAAAGAAGTTGTCTATGTGTCTGGGTAGCGCACCACCACCACTAATGACTTGTTTAATTTTGCCCCCAGTTGCTTCTCGTACTTTGGCATAAACTATTTTTTCTCCCAGCGCTTGCAATGGTGACAATGCTAACTCTACTATTTTGGCGAGGAATTTCTCTCCTCCAGAGGCATGAATATGATCCAAGCTTAGTCCCTGAGCAATTCTCCTGGCTGTAATATATTTCTGACTGGTGGATAATAAGAATTGAATGAGTTTTTGTTTATTAGCTGGTTGGGAACGAAACTGTTTTTGTACCCCTTCATAAATTGATTCCCATAACCGTGGTACAGCGATCATGTAGTTGGGTTTATATTTTTTTAAATCTTCTTTAACCGAACGTAGATTAGTATAAACTTGTGTACATCCCTGGGAAAGTAAAAAATATTCTCCACTGCGTTCATAGCTATGCCAAGTCGGTAAAATACTCAATACCATATCCCCTGCTTGGGGTTGTACCACCGTTCCCAAGGTTTTAACTTGATGGAGGAGGTTTTGATGGGAGAGCATTACCCCTTTAGGCTTTCCTGTAGTCCCAGAGGTATAAATTAAAGTTGCTAAACTCTTTCCAGGAGTTTTGAGTGCTACTAAGGTGTGATTACTTCCCAAAACTAATAGTTGCTGAAAATTAACTACGTAATATTGTTCTACATTCGGTGGTGTTTCATCAGAAAGTAAAACTACCAGTCTGATAGGTAAATTACTTAAACCAGATTCTAACTTCTTAAAGGTCTTAACATCTTCAACTACTAAAGCTGTACTACCACTATCAGCTATGATATAAAGTAATTCTTCCCTTTCCGCTTGGGAACTACGAACTGCATTTACCGCCCCTGCGCTCATAATACCTTGATCGGCAATAAACCAGCGAGGACTATTATCTGCAATCAAAGCAACACGTTCAGCTTGGCCTGTTTCCCCATCGTTCATATTTATTCCCATTCCTTGTAAACCCGCTGCAAACTTTTGGATTTGCATAAATAGCTGGGAATAGGTAAGTTTAACTTCTGGTTGAGAATGAGGACTGTGAAGGGCAACAATATTATCAAATTTCCTCGCCGCTATTGGCCATATTTCTGGTAAGGATTCAATATTTGTATAATCTACCAAACTTTGTATGGCTCGATATTCTCTTTCATTGATATTCGATAAATAGGAAGATGAGGATGAAATATTTGTCATAGTACTTAGAAAAAAGATGTTTTCTTTATTGTATAGATAACGGTGTTTAGTATCATTTTTTCTGACTGTGTATGACAGGATCACAACTTGTATAGGTTACTTTACAAAAATTTATGTTAAACTCAGAGAAAGTAGATTAACCACAATGGTTCTGTTTTGAGCGGTTTTATTTTTTATGTATTCGGCGTTACTCAAATCTGCATAACTTAAAAATTAGTCTATTCTACTATCTTCACTTCTATAGAACTCACGCAAAATAAGGCTTTCATCGGATAGGTGAGATAGAATCATAAAAATCCCTCCACCCACACCGAGTACGAACTAATTATTTCTGTGTGTGATTCTTGTTCCATAGCAGTAGGTAGAATTTGCTGATAAAGTTTTGTCAGAGAAAAAGTGACAAGTGACAGTTCTAATTTGTGAACTCCGATCTCAACGTTTCCAGGAGGTGATTAACTATGGGTTTGCTTATTGCAGTATTCATTACTGTTATTAATGCTGCTATTTGTTTAGGTCTTCCTAAATTTTTATCTTTAATTTTATCTTTGCGTACTAAATCATCTAGAGCCTTTGTCAAAAGTTCTCAACTGAAAGCAAAAAAATCTGAGATTTCTAGCTTTCCTTATTGTACTGTTTATGGCCTAACTGGTACTCAATTCTGCAAGTTTGCACCAGATTTTTGTTCCCAATGTTCTCCCCGTGGATTGTATACTACAATTACCACAAAGAACCTAGCTGGTATCAAGATAAGCTGCTGCACATTAAAAAAGTAAGGCAAGTTTGAGAGGGTTTTATATATAACCGCTGTGTAGTTATATAGAATATTAGGACTTACGCAAAACATCCCTCAAACCCTCATTCCTCCGTGTTCTCTGTGCCTGGAGTGGTTGAATATTCCGTGACTTCTGCGTAAGTCCTAAATATAATAGACCTCTCCGGAAAAGTAGAGACGTTGTATACAACGTCTCTACTCCCAAAATATTGATATTGCAAAGGGAGATAGTCAATAAATAATACCTATGCACCCGGAAATAATATAAGTGGCCAAGGAAAATTCATTGCACATATTGATTAAACATGGGATTAGCCATATTTCTGATCTGTTCCCTATTCCCTATTCCCTGTTCCTCTTTCAGATTGAAAATCTACCATAACAAGTACGGTAGAACCATTAACTTTTATAAAAAAATATATCTTTATATGATGTATTCATTGAATTTCCTTATATCCATAAAAAGAAATTTAAAACACATTAAATAATTAAATGTAACCATAATGATAGATAATATAAAATAGCAATAATCTATACTTAACAAAGGGGGAAACAGATGAGTTTAGTAGATTGCGCTCTTTTCACTTTTTTCAACACAATTGCTTGTCTAACTTTTCCCAGAATTTTATCTGTCATTTTGGTTGATCAGAAGAAATCATCAGCAAAAGTACCAGAAAAAATAAATGCAGATGTCAAAATTCCTGCACCAGGTGCAAAACCAGAAGTGGTAAGTTTATTGTAATGGTAGAATCAGCTATTACAGCATGGCATAAATAGACCAACCACTTTTAACTTCTAAACAGCTTATTAACTCTGACTTTTGACCTTTGTAGGACTTACGAAAAATATCTCTTGTAAACCTCTTACCTTCGTTTCCTGAGCATCCTTCGTGGTTTATTCTTCCATAACTTCTGCATAAGTATTGTTTTGATTTTCGCACAGTAGTACCAGAGCGATCGCCAAAATACATTCAAAACTTTAATACTAATTAGCTTTTCTTTTGTTCCCTTCTCCACCTAGATCTGACTAAACGAATTTCATCAAAAGTATAATTTTCTCCCAAATATTCACGAATAGGTGTTAGAGAAATATCACCCAAAACATCTATAACTTGCCAAATTTTTTGCTGTCTTTGTAAAGGTATTAGGCGATTTAAGTCTACTGGTTGATTTTTTTCAATTAAATCAGAAAGATGACGGATGATCGTAGAAATTCTGACATTGCGTTTTTGAGCCATTTCTTCAATACTTAAACCCTGTTGATATAACTCTAATGTACTTACTTCTGTATCGGATGGGTAATTATCAATTGAGGAAACAGCAGAATGATTATTCTGACTATTTTCTAATATCTGTGCAGCTTTTTCTTGACGATAAACTTTAATTTCTGCCAAGAACTGATCACCATATTCAGACAATTTATAACTACCAACACCAGAAAGCTGACCAAATTCATCTAACGTTTTTGGTTGTACCTGTGCCATTAATCTTAAAGTAGAATCATGAAAGATAACATAAGGGGGAACAGCTTGTTCATCAGCTAACTTTTTCCGCAAATTCCTTAACCTGTGGATTAAAACCTCCACTTCCGCAGCTTTGGGACTTTCTGCTTCTAAATTTACCTTTTGAGTCACAGGAACAGCAATAGAAACTGATCTTTGTTTTCGCATTACTTCCCAACTCAAAGTATTTAGTTTTAAGACAGAATAACCATCATTTGTTTGTGCTAATAAACCTTGATGTAATAGCGACCTTCCCAACATTCTCCATTCATCAACAGTCTTATCTTTACCAATACCATAAGTGGATAATTGTTCATGTTTATTCAGGAGAATTTTTTTGCTTTTGCTACCTCTGAGAACTTCAATAATATAAGTCATTCCATATCTTTCTTTACACCTAGCAACACAAGATAAAAATTTCATTGCTTCAATAGTCCAATCTTGTACAGGTTTAGGATAAAGACAATTATCACAATTACCACAATTACCAGGAAATCTTTCACCAAAATAACCTAATTGAATGGTGCGTCTACAATCTGTACCTTCAGCATAATCTATCACTTGTCTTAATTGTTGTTTAGCAATTAATTGTTCTTGAGGATCTGTTTTTTGGTTAATACTCCATTCAATAGTTTTAACATCCCCAAAACTAAAAAATAAACTACACCGAGCAGGTTCACCATCCCTACCAGCACGTCCTGATTCTTGATAATAACTTTCTAAATTTCTCGGTAAATCTGCATGAATTACAAACCTAACATCTGGTTTATTAATACCCATTCCAAAAGCAATAGTTGCCACCATTACCCGCACATCATCCCGAATAAATTTAGTTTGATTTTCTGTTCTTTCTTTATCACTTAACCCAGCATGATAAGATAAGGCAGCTACTTGATCTTTTTGTAATTTAAAAGTTAATTCATCTACCTTTTTTCTGGTTAAACAATAAATAATCCCTGAACCTTCATTTTCTCGAACAATTTCTAATATTTCTGCATAGGAACGTTTACTTTTAGGACGGACTTCATAATAAAGATTTGGACGATTAAAACTAGCAATATGAATACTAGGATCTCGTAAACCCAATTGTTGAATAATATCAGACCTCACCCGATTTGTTGCAGTTGCAGTTAAAGCAATAGTAGGTACATGGGGATAACGCTTTCTTAATAAAATTAATTGCCGATATTCAGGACGAAAATCATGTCCCCATTCAGACACACAATGTGCTTCATCAATTGCAAAGTTAGCGATACCAATTTTTTCATTAACTACATCTAAAAGAGGGAGAAATCTATCACTAATTAACCTTTCTGGAGCAACATATAATAATTTTACCTTACCCGTCATAATTGCTTCTTCACGGGAACGAACTTGATAATTGTTCAAACTACTATTCAAAAATGTGGCAGCAATATTATTATTTCTCAATGCTTCCACCTGGTCTTGCATGAGGGCAATTAAAGGTGATACAACTACAGTTAAACCAGGTTTTAAAAGTGCAGGTAATTGAAAACATAAAGACTTGCCGCCACCTGTAGGCATGACTACCATTAAGTCACGATTTTGTAAAGCATTTTCAATAATTTGTCTTTGTCCAGGACGAAAATTATCATAACCAAAATGATATTTTAAGTATTTTTCTAGTTGGGTAGAATGGAGCATAATTGGTGAAGATTGGTTTGAATAATTAACAGTCAAGTTGCCATTAATAAAGTATAATTAACATTCCTGTTAAAACTATAATTACCGTGAAATTTTTGCTTGGTTGTGCAGTTTGGGCTTATAAAGGATGGGTAGGTGAATTTTATCCCCCAAAAACTGGGACTAAAGATTTTTTGCACATTTACAGTCGTCGCTTCACTACTGTAGAAGGTAACACGACTTTTTACGCTGTACCAAGTCCAGAAACCGTTACCCGTTGGGTACAACAAACACCACCAGAGTTTGAATTTTGCTTAAAGTTACCACGAGATATCACCCATGATAAATTACTCACACCCCATATTCCCCAAGCATTGGCATTTTTAGAGAGAATGCGTCCTTTGGGTAAGCGGTTAGGTGCTATTTTTGCCCAACTACCACCTAGTTACTCACCAACTTTGTTAGATGACTTGCAGACATTTTTGGAAGCATGGCCACATCAAGATGTACCCTTAGCTTTAGAAGTCAGACATCGGGAATGGTTTACAGAACCCCATCAGAGTAATTTGACGGAGTTATTAACTAAGTTGGGAGTTGGTAGAGTATTGTTAGATACTCGTCCGGTGTATTCTGGGGAAGATGATCCCCAATTAGCATCAGAACGACGCAAACCACAGCTACCAGTACAATTTTCTGTAACCGCAAACTTCACCTTAATTCGGTTTATTTCCCATCCTCAATTATCAATGAATGAGAAGTTTATGAATGAATGGGTAAGTTATATTCAAAAATGGTTAAATACAGGAATAAAAGTTTATTTATTTGTACATTGTCCTATTGAAGATATGTCTCCTAGAAATGGGTTTTATTTTCAACAGTTATTAGAAAAAAATAATGTAGACATTCCGCCTTTACCTGGGGATAGTTTAAGTAATAGTAATCAATTAACTTTATGGTAAAAATTGAAATTTATATTTTTCTTTCTTGTCAATCATTTGATTTGTTGTCTGAATCAGGATTTCCAGGATTATTTTTTGATATAAACTTTTAGATATATTCCATCTTTAATCTGCGTTTATCTGCGTCCATCTGTGTTCAAACTTTATGTATGAAAACATTTGTAAATTCCTAGCTGGAAACTATCAATTCAGGAAGTAGAGGAAATACAAAAAACAATTCAAGGATGATCATCAAAATAATTCCATAACCCTTGTTTTTTATAACTAAAGGGGATCTATATTTTCAAGAAATTGGAGGTTTGAAAATATATCACAGCTTTTGTCAGTTTCCGAAATTTACAAGCAGTAAAAATAGTAAATTATGCAGAGTAATAAAAGTTTTTGAAGTGATTCATAGCAATAATAATTTGGTAAAATCTGAGCAATAAATTGGAATTGGGAAAAACATGAAGCCAGGGATAAATCAACCAAAAGAGTAAAAGTGGTTGGAAAATTAGGCGCAGATTATTGAGAGCGTTCTTCTATTTTTTTGAAGTGGGGAATGTGGGGAACACCTCGATGGCTTCGAGCTACCGACGGTTACAACTGCCGTGAATCGCGGATGGGCTTGCGACAACTGGAGCTACTGCTACCTCAGCAAAGTTTGACTACCCAAAAACCACACTTCCCCTTCTCCCCACACTTCCCCTTCTAATTTCTAGCGGGCTAGCGCTCGGTGTAGCTCGGGTATTTGGTCTTTCCACTGGGCTTTTAGTTGAGGAAGCCAACTAAAATCACCCGTTAAATCTCCATCAAAAATTGGCACTTTTACCTCATCGCCATTGAGATTTTTCATTTCATACCCCGTAGCAATTCCAGCAGAAAAATGACAAGCCATGCAGCTTTCCGTACCGAATACTGGTGTTTTATTCTGTGGGAATCCATTTTCTTGGAACTGGGCGAGTTGGTTGCCAGCTTGGAAATAAGTTTCCATAATGCTATTGGTTAAATACACTGGAGCAGGAGCGCCCGTAGACTTCCGGGTAATCCCTTCTGGAAGATTGTTAGGGAAAGGACTTCCCGCAACCGCACCGTAATTATTAACCTTCTTAGGATCAGAATTCTTACTGGGATAAGGTGCAGTCGGCCATTGGGTGTCGATCAGCTCGTAATACTGTAATGGTGAATTGACCTCAGCCAGTGCTTGTTGGTACTCGCTATTCACCCTTTGAGCCAGTCCGGTGATGGGAATGGCACGAGAAACTTGAGTTTTCTTAAGCCCATTGGAGTCTGGTTTACCCTTTGAATTTCGCTTAATCGGTGGCACGTTAACAGGTAACGTTTGACCAGCCGCGGTGTAATCGTGGAACGAGGCATGGAGGCGTTTGCCATCCACAAACACAGTATCGTCAACGACGATATTATCAACTTGCTCGAAAGTTGCCCATACCCATTGGGGAGAAGACTTGGTTTTTTGGGCAATGTGCATCCCGACTAACCCCATCTTTTTCTCTTCACAACTTTTAAAGTTGCCAGTCTTTTTATTGATGTCAGGTTCGCCATCTGGTTTGAGTTTGGGAAGCAGAACTTCTTGAGTGTAGAAACGGCTTTCAATATCGTCTGCGCTCAGTTCCTTCCAAGCCAGCTTAATTTCGATCGCCCCCAGTTCCCCGGTGTTGTAATCTCCAGAAGGAAAGTTAACCGGTGCGTGATACTTTTGCGAGTATTCGATTTGCCCGTCCAAGTTATACAGCTTGTTTTCAACGATGTAATCGTATTCTTCATCATTGAGGAAAATTTCGTAGCGGACTTCTTTACCGTTTTGGTCGTATAGAGGCGTGGTAAAAGCTTGATTGACCTCATCGGCAATATCCGAATTTACGGTGTTAGAAAAGACAGAACTTGTCAGGTATAGCTCCCGTTTATTACCCCGCTTATTACCCCACTTATCCGAGTTTTGAGGACACAGGCGCGGCGTATTCTCTTGCGGATCGCTGCCGTCAGGACGAAAAACTTGCAGGCTTTCGTGCCAAGTCAACCACTGAGGGGTACCCTTGTCGGTAATCTTCGGTAAAGGTGTGCCATCCTCGAGTGGCCAGTTAATGGCAACAAATTCATTCCAAGCAAACCTATCGAAAATTTCTTGCAACCCCGGAAAATCCTCCTGCTCTCGCGTTTTCTCATCCTTAAGAGTTAAGGATATATCCGCAGGAATGTCTGAACTGAGTTCTACGGAGACCGCTCGTGCTGGTAAAGCATAAAACAGCAAGCTGAAGGCTAGAGAAAGAGCGATCGCCTTCCGTAACAATGGTCGTAACAGATGATTCATGATTGTGATTCTCCCCAGATTAAAAAGACACGCGCAAAGTCATCGAACTCGTTTCATCAAATAGTTTGACGAAAGTCGTTTGCAGGCTGTAGTTGTAGTAATAGGCATTCACACTCGAAGCCGCCAAAGCCTTTGCATTTTTGTTATCGTCGCTCCCTTGAATTTCCGAGAGGTGATCGCCATTAGCAGTCACAGAACTCGGCACATAACGACCCAAAAAGCTAACAAAATAGAAATTTGCAGAAGGCGTGTAAGCAGAGTCGTAGTCGCGGACTATAGTTACTTCCTGTTCGTCATTTGAAATCGCCTTATGAGCGACCTTGGTAATCCGATACTCACCCTTAAGTTCGGCATTGGTGGTAATCCCGTCATCTTGATAGCAAACATAATCACTATCAGGGCCGGGATAAATAGTGTAAGTAATCGGATTTTCCTTTAATTGACCGACCCATTCTTCCAACTCACGCATGGGGATAATTGCCCCAGCGCGAACATAAAGCGGCACCACATCGAGATCGACTTCACGCCACTGATACCCTCGACCGCCCTTGCTCGGCGGGCCTAAAGGCTCGGCATTATTGGTATAAATATACCAGTCAGAACCTTCTGGCAGATAGACTTCGCGGTCCGCAAGGTAGTTCTTATCTTCCGGTGCTTTCTCCACGATCGGGGCAACCAGCAAATCGTGACCGACGAAAAACTGATCGTTAAGCCGCGCTTTGTGAGGACCATAGAGATTAGCATCGTGAGGATCGTTTAAAAACAGCGCCCGACAGAGTGGCAGGCCCGTCTGCGTCCATTCGTACAATCCGTCGTAGAACAGTTGCAGGAGCTGATAGCGAATGCGGACGTACTTGCGACAGGCATCGAGTACCTTATACCCCAGACCCTTATCCGGATAAGCTTGGACATAATTATAAGGCTCTTGAAATGCCTTGGTGTAACCGTCGTAATGGTTGCGATACCAAGGCAGAAAAGCCCCCATCGTCATCCAGCGAGTCAGCAGTTCCGGGGAAGGTTCACCACCTTGTATAACACCAGCTCTCAGGACTTTACCTCCTGGTGCATCCCCGTTACCAAAACCGCCGATATCACAACCCGAAAACGGCTGACCAGACATTCCCCAATTCAGAACTTCAGGAATGTTAATCTTCAAAAAGTCCCAAGATGACCCCGAATCTCCCGTCCAGTTTGCTGCATAGCGATGTACTCCTGCATATCCACCACGAGTGACGATAAAGTTGCGTTTATCCTTGTTATAATGACCTTCTGGTAACTGTTCTTTGACTTTGGTTAAACCTTTATAAGTAGCTTCAACTAAGTTAATAGCAAAAGCATTATGGAACGTGGCGTTGGGTTGTTTCTTCCCGTCCAGGTATGTCATCATGATGTTGAGTGGCAGAGTATCGTAATGGGCATAACCATTAACACTGCGAACAACGGCGGGACAGGTCATGTCTTGCCAAATCATATCCAGTCCGCTTTCAATTAAATATTTATATTGTTGGCCCCACCATTCTTTCGTAGATTCTTTACCAATGTCGGGATAGTGACCAATGGTTCCCAGAGGTGTGCCACCCTTACAAGGGTCAGGGTTATCAGGTGGATTGGGAGATGGATAGGGGTTGAAACCCAGATTGCAACCGTAGTTTTCGTTCGCGACGAAGTATTGGACATTGATAGCAAATTTTTGGAGGGCTTCGACTTTATCTAGACCTGCATGTTCCTCGACATATTTGGCGTATCTCTCAGCAAGGGGTGGATTGTTTGCGATACATTTCTCAGCTTTCTCTGGATTCTCTTTAGCATCTTTGGTACATTCTATTGCGGCCAATGCTTGTAATTCGAGAGAGCTAAGTGGGGGAGCAAACTCGTTCCGAACGAAAACATCTTGACTGTAGCCCGACTCTAAATCTTCATAGGGGCGTACCTGTCCTGTGTCGTCTGTGGGGTTGGTGGTGATAATGCCCGTGATATTTGTGCTGCACTTAAAGCCATTCTCATGGAGTTCCTTAAACATCTGACTGACGTTGGGGAACTTGAGATTACTAGCCGTAAAAGTACGGTAATTGTCTTGGAAGTCCACATCTATGTGCAAGCCATCAATAGGAAACTGATTGGCACGATAGCCGTAGGCTGCGGCTAGGAGGCGACCGCGATCGTAGTAGCCGTAACATCCTTGCTGAAAGCCAAGGGCATACATCGGCGGCATAGCAGGTCCGGGTGTGTCGTTGGACTTGCTAAAAGATCCGGTCAGAGTGATGTACTGTTTGAGTGCTTCAGTAACATCATCTCCAGCCATGAAATAGTAGCTCATCTCCCCATACAAAGCCCCGAAGTAATACCGACCATCCATGTTTTGGGAATAGTCTTGGTTCTGAATGTTGTAGTAGGCTTGACCGGGGTTGTCCAAGAACACCAGGCAGGCATAGGGACTGCCAGCAAAGTATTCCGTTTTTGGCGGAGTGGGGTTCCACTCTACCAAAACAGGCATGGAGTTATAGAGGGGTTCGCTGACGTTGAGGGGACCGGGTTCAGTGTCTGGCGGAATGACGGGATAAGGGTCAGTGATCTTCTTAGGCTGTTGGTTAGACCCTCGACTATACTGAAAATTGTCATAGTTGAAGAAGGTCATGGTGGAGCCGTTTTTGTCGAGGTCAACTCCTGCTTTTTCCCCAAAACCGTAGTAGCCCGCTCCCGGAATAACAGATTTGAGGCAAGCGGTGTATTCTGTACCGGGCTTATAAACGAGATTGTAGCCGTAGGTATCTTGATTGATGACCTGGAACCCTCGGTAAACGGCAATTCCGTAGGGGTCGAGACCAATACGCAAGGTAATTTTATCGAGGACAACCTCTAGGGTAGGATGGCCGTTAAATTCGGTTTTTTGGTATTGGACTTTGGTCTCCCCTAAGTTGCGATTGACGACAGCGTAGGAGTAGTTGGTTGAGTAATCTGAAGATAGGGGATTAAACCGAACTTGGAAAGCAGCCGGACCGAGGATGTAGATTTTGACAGAAACGCTGTTGTTTGCGGCTGTCAGGAGAAACGATTTTTCGTTACTGTTGTAAGACCAATCGGCAATTTGACCTATACTCGTCCAATGCCCATCGGCTGGGGTAAACTCGTTGACTTGTACGAACGTGTAGGGGGTGTCGCTCATTCTATTGACCTTATATTCAAGCTTATTTATGGTCTGAAAACAACGTAATGGTTTGACGGGTATATCAAAAATTGATTGAAATACTCAAAGGTAAGCCAACCAAAAAGGCAGACATCGTATTTTTGTCTCAGCAAGAACTGGTCTTTGTCATACTTCTCCAAGGCTGTAGTACACCTTTTAGGGAATAGACATCTGGTTAAAATTAAATTTGCGTGACGTGAAACCCTTGTAGAGAAGTTGCATGCAACGTCTCTACAATCTTTTTCACCAGATGTCTAATGACAACACACCCTAATATGACCCAGATTGACAAAATGCACCTCATATTTATTGATAAAAACTCGTCTTATTGAGAATCAGTAACAGAAGATTAAGGTTTGGGGGCTTGCAAGCGACCTGCTTGCAGTAGTGCTTCGCTACCGCTCTCACAAATGTTAAGAAAGATCCCGGTAATGGATAGCTTAAAAAGAGGGATTTAGGGGTATCTACAAGTGTTCAATAAAACACGAAAAAGTTATCAGACACTCTCTTAGGGTAAAATTTATTTTCGATAATAACAATCTCTAAAATTAATATCTTTCTAATATGTTGATTCAACCAAAATATTAGATTTATATTAGATTTATATTAGATTTATATTAGATTTATATTAGATTTATATTAGATCTGTATTAGAGGATGTTTGAAAAGGGTCGGCTTGATGCTCTAATGCTACTCAGGGGAATGATATCAAATCCCCAAACTCCTATTCTATCGTAGTGGATTTTCAATACACAGGGTTTTGAAACAAACTCTGAAAGACTTTTCAAACATCCTCTTAACAGAAGAAAAATTTTCCTAACTGCTCATAGAGATCGGGTTAATTTATTTCTTAGCAGCACCTAAAATTAGGAGTTTGATGCTCGTGTGAAAGTTGAATTGGGACTTTTCAAGAGTTAATTTTCCCTACACCCTACACCCTGCCTGATTTTCACATTTCTTGTCACCCGGTCAGCCCTGACACCTTTACCAAATCGGTCAATATCAAATAGCAGGTCTTTCATATACTAATGATTTCGGTACAATGAGAATAATTATTATTTTAAAAGTCTTTAATCCTCATGGAAAACCCGGAAGAGTTTAATGTCCTTATCGTGGGTGCAGGTGCAGCAGGTATTGGTGTTGGGGCTGTCCTGAGAGATTTGGGATTAGAGAACTTTGCCATCCTGGAGCGGCATCAGATTGGCGCATCCTTCCTACGCTGGCCCCAGGAAATGCACTTTATCACCCCATCCTTTCCCAGTCATGGCTTTGGCCTTCTCGACTTAAATTCGATCGCCCGCAAAACCTCTCCTGCTATTAACTTTCAGCGAGAACATCTGACGGGAGATCAATATGCTGAGTATTTGGAAGCAGTTGCTTATTACTTCGAGCTTCCAGTTTACACCGATGTTGAAGTACAGAAGATTGAACCCTTATCTCTAGGTGAGGGGTTTCTGGTTCACATTCCTGATGGCATTCTCAAAACCAAATTTCTGATTTGGGCGGCTGGGGAATTTCAATATCCCAACTTAACTCCTTTTCCGGGTGCAGATTTATGTTTGCATAACTCCCAAGTTGCATCCTGGACTCATTTAGAGGGGGATGAATTTATCATCATTGGTGGTTATGAAAGTGGCATGGATGCTGCTTCCAACTTAGTTGCATTAGGCAAACGAGTCAAAGTTTTAGACCGCACTGGCATTTGGGCTGAATTTGATACTGATCCCAGTGTTTCCCTCTCTCCTTATACCGTTCAGCGGATGGATTTTTGCTATTCTACTGGGCGACTAGAACTGATTGGCAATGCCAAAATTGAAGAAGTGAAAGCTGTTCCTGAAGGCTATGCGGTTTATAGCGAATCCAACAAGTGGATATCAGCCACCAAACCTATTCTCTGTACAGGATTTGAGGGCAGTTTAAAACAAATTGCCCATTTGTTTAATTGGTCTGAAGGTTATGCCGGATTAAATGAAGACGACGAATCTACCATCACACCTGGATTATTTGTAGTTGGACCTTCCGTACGGCACAGTGACCTTATCTTCTGCTTTATCTATAAGTTTCGCCAACGTTTTGCCGTTGTTGGCAATGCGATCGCCCAACGTCTAGGTATTGACACCACACCTCTGGATAGTTACCGAAAGGAAGGGATGTTTCTTGACGATCTCTCCTGCTGCGACAATGACTGTGTCTGCTAAACTCACTCCATGTCCCCATGTCCCACTCCACTGCATCTACTCAAAACACAATTGTTGTAATTGGCAAAGAGAATACTGGTAAATCTCAATTGATTGCCTCTCTGACCGATCACACAGCCTACAGCAGCAATTTTCGTGGCTCTACAGTTACCTGTGAGTGCTACATGGGAGATGGGATGATGTTTATTGATACACCAGGGATTTTGTATCGATCTGATACGACAACTACTAAGTCTGCATTAGAACAATTACAGAAGGGTGACAGGATCTTGTTGGTGGTGAAAGCAACTCATGCTGATGAGGATCTGGCAGATTTACTGCCCCTGGTGGCAGGTAAACAGGGTATTGTGGTGATGACATTTTGGGATAAGGTGTTGCCATCTGAGACTACACAGCAGGTTATTCGCCGCTGGCAACAAGCAACCAATCTCGCATTGATTCCCGTTGATGCTCGAAACTTGACCGCAATGCAACGCCAGGAAATTAAAACTGCGATTGAGCAACCCTCTGCATTTTCAACTCTACCGCAGATTTCATTAGGATGGCGGATTGAACCACATCCCACTTTGCTGGAACATCCTCGTTTGGGTTGGCTGTTGGGAATAACCTTGCTGCTGATACCCGCCATCCTTGCGGTCTGGTTTGCCAATACCTTTGCAGGGATTATTGATCCACTCATCCAGGGATTAGTCAACCCAACCGTAGAAGCTCTCTCAGGCTTACCATCTCTGCCCAAGGAAATTTTAATTGGACGCTATGGCTTGATGACAATGGGGCCGTTGCTGTTTGTCTGGGCAGTGCCAACGGTGATTCTTTATGCTTTATTTCTGGGTACTTACAAAGCTAGTGGTTTAGTCGAACGAATTACCATTGCTTTGCATCCATTGTTACGTCCGTTCGGCTTATCGGGAAGAGATTTGGTGCGGGTAATTATGGGGTTTGGTTGTAATGTGCCAGCCGTGATTAGTACCCGTGCTTGCTCCAGTTGTTCTCGCAAAACCTGTACTTCAGCGATCGCCTTTGGTTCGGCCTGTTCTTACCAGTTTGGTGCCACATTGGGGGTATTCAGTGCCGCAAACTTGCCCTACCTAGTGATTCCTTACCTGGTCTACCTAACAATTACAACGTTAATTTACACACGCTTGATTTCCCCAAAAGCGGCTCGCTCTGCCCAAAACCGACTGATGATTGAGCATCGCACTTTCCTGGAAGTTCCTCAATTGTCAGCTATTTGGCGCGAAACAAAGGGAACTCTCAACCAGTTCTTCACCAACGCTATTCCCATCTTTTTGGCGATCGCATTGATTGCCTCTGTCCTCGATTGGTTGGGTGTTTTGAATGGTTTGAGTCGGTTGATCGATCCCACAATGGGTTTGTTTCACCTACCACCGGAAGCAGCTTTACCTGTGATTCTAGCTTCAGTTCGCAAAGATGGGCTACTGCTATTTGCTGAACCCAATATGGTCAGTCTGTTGTCCCCTGTGCAAATTCTTACAGGAGTTTATCTAGCTGGGGTACTGTTACCCTGTCTGGTGACAGCACTGACTATCGCTCGTGAACAGTCCGTCAAATTTGCTTTGATATTAATGCTAAGACAGGCGATCGCAGCGATCATATTCGCCTTAATTCTGGCTTGGGGAGGATGGTTTTGGTGATAGTTTAACAACTCGATCCGTTTCCAGCCGCTTGTCAGGCAAGCTACGAAGACCTAAACGCTGAACTAAAACCAAGCTCAATACATACTGCTTTCTCAATCTCTTCCCAGTAAATCTCCTCTAAATCACCCTGTTTATTTTTGATTCTCTGGGCATCTACCGCTCTCATTTGACTTAAGTTGATGTGTCTATCTTGATCTAATTCATTTTTAGCAGTTGGTATAACATTAACAACAAACGGATAAGTTTTTGCCCCAGGTAACAATGGAGCAACTATTGTCGTCGTCCCATTTTGGTTGCCAATATCGTTTTGCAAAATCAGACAAGGTCGCGCTTTACCAGTCTCATGACCAACAACAGGGTTTAGATCAACCCACCATATCTCCCCTCGCTTATAGGTTAAGTGTCCGTTAGGCATTTAAACCATCGCCCACTGTAACATCCCATACAGAAATTTCCTGTTGCAACTCTGAGTCATTAGCCTGATCTTTGTAAGCATCTTCTAACTCCTTCATAAAAATCCTCCTCTTTTCTTGCCTGAGAATATTATTTATGAAGCTGCTACGATTGCTTGTTAACTGATCTATAAAATCTACAACTTCGTCATCCAAGGTTATGCTGACTTTCTTACTCATGGCTACAAACTGTCTGCGACAGATTGGTATGACTACATTATCACACTAGCCAATCCTACACTAATTGTCAATGATGCTGCTCATGAGTAACTTATGAGAATGTCCAAAGGATATGGAGGGAACGTTTAGTCAGTTATTTACCAACGCCATTCCCATCTTTTTTGCGATCGCATTGATTACCTCTTTCCTCGATTGGCTCGGTGTTTTCAATGATCTGAGTCGGTTGATAAATCCAACAATGGGACTGTTTCTACGGCCACTGGAAGCAGCATTACCTGTGATTCTGGCATCAGTTCGCAAAGACGGGCTACTGCTATTTACTGAACCAAATATGGTCAGCCTATTGTTCCCTGTATCAATCCTGACAATCGAAATTTAAAAAGCAAATCTTTTATTCTTCCCCTTGAGTCTCACGTTACGTTATCCTTTAGCATTCAGTCATCAATTGTAATTTTTTGGGAAGTTGGAGTTGAGATAACTTATGCCAAAGCTGTTACAAGTCGGGGAGTTGGCAAAACAGACCGGACTATCAATTCGAACCTTAAGGTACTACGACGAGATTGGTTTGCTGGTACCCTCGCACCGCACTGAGGCGGAGTATCGTTTGTATAGCGAAGCAGACATTGCACGGCTACAGCAAATTCTGTCGTTGAGGCAATTGGGTTTTGCACTCAAGGAAATTCGCGAATGTTTAGAGAATCCCGACTTCTCCCTACCGAATGTAATCAATCTGCATTTGGTACGACTCCAAGAACAGATAGCTGTATCGCAGTCGCTTTTTACTAAGCTCAGTACCCTAGCTCAACAACTCCAAACCTCCCAATCTGTTGCAGTTGACGACCTCATGCAGATAATGGAGAACCTCACCATGACTCAACAATATTTGACCCAAGAACAAAACGATTTGCTCGAAGCCCGGTTGAATCAGGAGCATACCAAATGGCCTGATTTTGTCGAGCAGATGCGATCGCATATTACCCAAGGTCATGACCTCAATGATCCAGAGGTACAACAACTGGCATGGCAGTGGCGTGATGGCATGGTGTCATTTGTCGGTGGTGACCTAAAACTCTATGAAGCTCTGACGCAGATATATCAGAAAGAAGGAGCAGAAGCCGCAAGCTGGGGTACATTAGATGCCCCCACACTGGACTATATTCTCAAGGCAGTGGCGCTACTGTCAGTTCGGGAAGAAATGGTCGGATCTTCGTTGGATCGCTTTACCTCAGAAGCCCGTGAAGTGTTGACTCAAGGACAGGAAAGTATGCGGGAGCTATACCTCAACTGGTACGGTACAGAAGGGTTACTTTTAGGGCTGCTAACTGCCGAAACATCCCCAGCCGCACAAGCTCTGAAAACCCACGGAGTGGACTTCGTCATCGCGCAAAACCTTTTCCGCAACTGGTTAGCTAAATGTATCGTTCCTGCTACAAAAATTCCCGCAGAAATTCCGTTTACCCCCCGTGCATATCGGGTGCTGGAGTTAACTGCTGAACAGGCAAAACAGCAAGGTCAAAAACAGATTAACCCCCAACATCTACTGCTCGGCATTTTGCAAGAAGGCGAGACGGGTGGTGGTATGGCCATGCGTGTTTTACGAGAGTGCGGGGTAGACTGTCAGAAACTGAAGCAGCAGCTTAATGGTGTCTGAGGAAAAAGGCACTGATCTAACTATTTTTTATTATGCTCTCTCCTATCCAATTCAGTCTAATTACCTCAATTATAGGCATTATGATTTTTTGACCGTTATAACACTACTGTTATTTGCTCTAGAGAAATGTCCTGATTTCAAGCTATCGCCTACTCCAAATGACTTATAGGCAAAAGGTTCATATCCCTTGGGTGTTACAGCAGTTTCGAGGTAAATGAGGTACAGTCTCAAAAATTAAACTTTTGTAGGATGGGCATCTTGCCTGTCACTAGTGTACCTCACCATTATTAAATCTGCTGTATGTTTTTCGTGGATTTTAAGGGTTGTAAATCTATGCCGTATTTCCTGAGTGAGATTTGTCGGCTCAACAGTGAAGTTGTGCGGCAGCAGACAACTTCGATCTCCACCGATGACCTTCGCTCCGTCCGCACCAAAGCAGTGTTAGACAAGGAAGCCACTCAAGCCTCGTAGATTAAAGACCCATGTTTTTTGACATAGGTCAAGGAAATTTTGGGATTATTGATATCCTTTCCACCTGATTCATTCCACTTCCTTTCCCACTTTTCATAGTAAAACTCTAAGTCTGCTGGAGTAAGTTGATATATTGATACTAAATTTATCCCCCTGTAAACAGCAAAAATCCAATCGACCTGCCTATATTTTTCGATAATGCCTGGGTTGATATGGTGGTGAGTCGAGAAACTTTTTGTTAACTGTATATTGACAGATTTTAGCTCATACTCATTTCCGTCTGTGTCCTTAGCATCATTGCCTTCTCTTCCTGGTAAAACTTCCAAACCAGTTATCAAGAGAACTTGTAAGAGTTTACCGCCGTTATCTTGAAAAATATCGTTGATTCCATGCTTTGATGCCAGCTCTTGGTAACGTTGTATATATGGAAATAGTTCATCAAGTATCTTCTTGTCTGGGTGGGAATTCATGTCTTTGTTCTCTTAGAAGTTCAAAGGTGTCAACCTCTAAGGCTTTTGCAAGACGTTCCATATTATCAATTGATATATTACGTTCACCACGTTCAACAGATCCCACATAAGTTCTATGTAAACCCGCTAAATCAGCAAGTGCTTCTTGCGACAGTCCTTTTGATAGGCGGATCTGACGTAATCGTTTTGCAAATAACTCCCTGGTATTTGTTGACACAGGCACATCGTATAAGAGGTTGACATAAAGTACATTTTTGAGATAATGATGACCATGAGTCTACAGACTATAAGTAGCAATTGAGGTTAATATTGATTAATTTAAATCCTGGTTTCCCTGTAGATGTTGAAGCTATTGAATGCCCGCCAGTTTATTCAACTGATAAGGGCGCAGCGTTTTGTGGAGACTCTTTAGAACTACTAAGTAAGTTGCCTAATGAGAGTATTAACTTGGTAGTAACGAGTCCACCCTTTGCGCTTCAAAGAAAAAAGGAGTACGGCAATAAAAATCAGAACGAGTATATTGATTGGCTAGCTGGTTTTGCTCGGCTGGTTTATCAAAAATTAAAGAGCGACGGCAGCTTTATTTTGGATTTAGGGGGGGCTTATGAAAAAGGAAAACCAGTCAGAAGTCTCTATAACTTCAGAATCCCTATCTACTTCTGTGATGAAATAGGCTTTTTCTTGGCAGAAGATTTTTACTGGTTTAACCCTTCTAAGCTTCCTAGTCCTATCGAATGGGTAAATAAAAGAAAAATTAGAGCAAAAGACTCAGTAAATACTGTTTGGTGGTTTAGTAAATCTGAGTTTCCCAAGTCAGATGTCACCCAAGTTTTGACTGAATACAGTCCAAGAATGAAAAAATTATTAGAAGATCCTGATAAGTTTTATGATCCTAAAAAGAGACCTTCAGGACATGATATTGGCAAAGGATTTGGAAAGAATAATGGAGGAGCGATTCCTTCTAACTTGCTGCAAATCCCAAACTCTGAATCAAACAGTCAGTATCTTAGAGGTTGTAAAGCTCTTGGGCTAAAAGCTCATCCAGCCAGGTTTCCAGGGAAGTTGCCAGAGTTTTTCATTCGTTTTCTTACTGAGCCGGGAGATCTTGTACTTGATATATTTGCAGGATCTAATACGACTGGTTTTGTAGCAGAGCAAGAAAACCGCTATTGGATCTCTTTTGAGAAAGATATTCATTATCTAGCTGCATCTTCTTTCAGGTTCATGCAAGATAATGTTTATGACCAAGCGTTGAAAGACTGGCATAAGGAAATTATTGATGGTAAATCTATTAAAGTTTGACCAAAGGCCAATCAGCTCAGACTTGTTGAAAAGCAGCACAGAATTACAACTGATGGCACACAGCAAAGTACGTCTGTCTAACTATTTTTATATCATGCTCTCTCCTATCTAAGTAAGTCTAGCGACCTCAATTAGGAGTATTAGGCTGATATTTATTGATGGCAATAACTCCCCCTTGGAGCGGTTATTTAATATGGGTTTGATAAAAATTACTGCTTTTGAATGATAATGATTATTATACCTATTGCACAACTCCTCTACAGATGAATTTACAATTTAGCGATCGCACTTCAATCGAACAAGTAGAAGAAGGTCTAGAACTTGCTCCCAAATTTGATGGCAACGGTTTGATACCAGTTGTTACCACAGCCGCAGACACTGGAGAAGTGTTAATGCAGGGCTATATGAATCAGGAAGCACTAGTGAAAACAATTGAAACTGGTGAAGCTCATTATTATAGTCGCAGTCGTCAGCAGCTATGGCATAAAGGTCAATCAAGCGGATTGGTACAAAAAGTCACACAGTTATTGATTGATGATGACCAAGATTGTGTTTGGATGCGGGTTGAAGTTGCTGGTTCAGGAGCAAGTTGTCACGTTGGTTATCGTTCTTGTTTTTATCGTAGTATTCCTGTTGGAAAAGATGTTATATCTTCTGAGAACCATATACGGTTAACTTTCACTGAAACTGAAAAAACCTTTGATCCCAAAGCAGTTTACGGCGATGCACCCAATCCAACACAACTTTGATTTCTCCTCAGCTATAATTTGTTAGTTCCGATACCACTTGGTTTCCCCATTCGGTTGGTCAATTAGATTTACTCCTACAGCTTGTAATTGATCGCGAATAGAATCGGATAAAGCAAAGTCACGATTTTTGCGTGCATCTTTTCGTTGCTCAACTAAAGCTAAAATTTCTGCATCACTAATTACCTCAGATGTGTTTTCATCTTCTGCTGAGGATAAAATTTCCAGTCCAAAAACCTTTGCTAATGTCACTAAAGTTTGCCACATTTCCTGCAACTTTTCTGAAGGAATGTCAGTATTACCTTGATGAGTGATGATATTAGCATTTCGACGCAGTTCTTTGGCTAATTCAAATAATACAGCTAATCCCCCTGGTGTATTAAAATCATCATTGATTGCTGTTTTAAAGCTGTTGATCTGAGAATTTTGCAACTCAGTTTTTGGACTTATATCTGTTTCCTCCCATCCCAATTTTTCGCCATATTGCTGTCGGAATAACAGACCAGCTTTGAGAGTTTCCCAAGAATTTTGAGCGGAAGAAATAGCATCTTCTGTAAAGTCTAAAGGTTTGCGGTAATGGCCTTGTAGTACAAATAACCTGATCACCATTGGGTCAATTGGTCGGTCAAGTAATTCCCGAATTGTCGTAAAATTACCCAGAGACTTGGACATTTTTTCACCATTCACAGTCACCATCCCGTTATGCACCCAGTAATTAGCAAGTGGTTTACCTGTGACTACTTCTGATTGAGCAATTTCATTTTCATGATGAGGAAATACCAAATCACCACCACCACCATGAATATCAATGGTTTCTCCCAAATTAGCATGAATCATTGCCGAACATTCAATGTGCCATCCCGGTCGTCCCATTCCCCAAGGTGACTCCCAAGCGGGTTCTCCCGGTTTTGCTGCTTTCCACAGGGCAAAATCAGATGGTTTGAGTTTCTTCTTTCCTGATAAGTCTTCTACATCAACTCTACCACTTGCCCCAGCTTGCATATCTTCTAATTGCTTACCGGAAAGTTTGCCATATTCAGAAAAGTTCTCTGTCTTATAGTAAACATCTCCATCTACTGCATAAGCGTAGTCTTTTTTTTCTAATTCTGCAATAAACTGATAAATAGGGGTAATGTTTTCAGTTACACGCGGATACAAGGTGGCATCCATGACGTTTAAACGACGGATATCTTCAAAGTAAGCTTGAATGTACTTGTTAGATACATCTTCCATTGATGAATTCTCAGACTTAGCACGATTCAGTATTTTGTCATCAATGTCGGTAAAGTTTTGCAGGTAACGCACTTCATAACCGCTAAATTCTAAATAGCGTCGCACTGTATCCCAAACAATATAAGACCTTGCATGACCCAAGTGACAATAATCATACACTGTGACACCACAGCAATACATTGTGACCTTTCCTGGTTCTAAAGATTGAAAAGCTTCTTTACGACGGGTGAGTGTATTGTATATTGTTAAAGTCATATCAATTTTTGTTGATCAGTTGTTTTAACCAAATTTAGGAAGAGAAGGGAATTACAGTGGAAACAGCGGTATATGATTCTACTGTTGAATGCACGCGAGAATCACTAGTGTCTGGTAAGAATAGTGTGCAATGTTCCAGATTACACTGTGCTGTAGAAGGTTTAGTGAGTTTCCTAATTGTCTGATACCTGGTAAGTAGACGACCTTTTTTATGAATACACTATCTTGCTAATTTGTCAATGCGTCAGTCCTAGATAAGACTCTCAAAGACTTTCATAGATGATTATAACATGGTCATATCATGAAGGTATCAGGGAGCAGGAAGAGAATTAAGGTACTTCCAAATTTCAGTCGTTCTGACAGCAGGGTGCAGTTTCAGATAGCTGGTAAGGAAAGAATTTTCACCGAAAGTGCAAGGTTTTCAAGCCTTGATACTATCAAATCTTGCACTTTCTCAATCTCAAATTGCCTATAATACTTTAATAGCAATTTTTTCGCATTTATATGCCTGACGGCACGCTGCGCGGACAGCAACCCCTATTTAGTTGCCAAACATTTACAAATTAAATGAGCAATTAAGGCAACCAAAAGTCAGGTAAAATTGATTTACCAACATTGCGGATATTTTGATTAATATTCCTCAATAATTGGATATGATTTTCATCAGCTTCTATCGGTAAAATATCAGCTTTTTTACCTATTTTTAAATAATCAACCGCTAAATTAGCAGCTTCTAAACCTGTAACAAAAGCCTTTTCCTGTGACCATGAACCATGACGAGTAATAATCCAATCACCACTCATAAATAAATTGGCTACACTCGTTGTAGCTGGTAACATATTCTGATAGCTACCGGGGGAAAAATGTGTAACTGCATTCGGTAAACGAATCACACTACTATCAATTACCTTAGCATCTTTAAAACCAGGTACACAAGTTGTTAAATAACCTTGGACAATTTTAATGATTTCCTGATCACTTAAACCCAGAAATTGATTAGCATGATAAAAATCAACTTCTACAACTGTTTCTGTTTGCTCTTTAAATTCATCATGTAAAGCATTCAAATCAAAGAATGTCCACCCGGTGGTATTATCAAAACCAAAACAAGCATTAGAAGCACGGGGTATATTAATTTTTCGGTCAAACCATAACCGAGTTGCTAACACATCAACTGCACCTAAATTACTAATATTTCTAAATTCTGCATAACGTTGTAAGTTAGGACTATTAGCAACAATTTTCTTCATTCCTGTAATACCAACAGCAAAAATTACTGCATCTGCATCAAAAACTTGTTCATTACAAACTACACCTTTAACCTGATTATTATCAATAATTACATCAGTAACTCGATGATTAGACAATATTTTCGCGCCTAAATTTTCAATCTTTTCAACCCAAGGACGGAATATTTTTTCCCCCACAGTTCCCCGACACCAAACTACATCAAAATCTGGTTGATGGGCTAGAATAAAATAATATAACATTCCCAAAGTTGCTGCCGCAGAACATTGTTCACCAGGAGCAAATAAACCCACTAATAACATTGCTTCAAATGCTTCTTTATAAAGTCGTTGGGAAACACCAAAGGTTTTAAATAATTCGCGAGCAGTGATAGAATCATATCGTTGCCAAGCAGCATCGGAATTATCAAAATCAACTACACTATAAAGTAAAGGTAAGGCACTCAATCTATCAATTAATGGTAATCTTTGAAATTGAGTATAAACAAAAGTTCCTAATGGTGTAGGTAGTTTTGGTAAGTCTTGAAAAATTGGTGATTCAACTTCTAAACCTGCGGGGGAATATTGAGCAGAACGAGTCCAAGTTGTGAAGGGGTTGATGTTCAGTTCATTAATCAGTGAAAAGATATTTCTGTAGGGATACCAAAAACCATGAATACCTGCTTCTACAGATTTTCCACCAGCAGTTTGCCAACCTGCAACTAAACCTCCTGGATAAGCACCTGCTTCTACTAATGTGACATCATAACCTTGTTTTGTGAGGTGATAGGTTGCACCTAAACCCGCCCAACCAGCACCAACTACTACTACCTTTTTTTGTTGTGATTCTGACATTTTACTTTGATAAATTACTGTCTCTTAATTAGGATATCGAAGTTTGGTCATTTCAGTTATCAGTTATCAGTTATCAGTTATCAGTTATCAGTTATCAGTTATCAGCTATCAGTTACCAGTTACTAGTTGTCAGTTACCAGTTGTCAGTTACCAGTTATCAATTATCAGTTATCAGTTATCAGTTATCAGTTATCAGTTATCAGTTACCAGTTACTAGTTGTCAGTGATTTAGGGATTTTCACAACCTATTTATAGCTGATTACCAAGTAAAAACTACAAATTTTGAGGTGTATATTTGCGACGATGAGAAATTGCAAAACCTAATACTACAAATGTGAGAAATCCAGCTAAATATAAAGGATATCCATAGGTTAGCGGTTGAGATTGATTAACTATCACACCAGCAATAACTGGCCCTACACCATTAGAAATACTCAAATAAGAAGCGTTCAAACCTAATACAGTTCCCTGCTCTTCTGGTTTAGCATTGAGAGAAATTAACGTACTAATCATTGGTTGTACTAAGGAATTAAATAGAGAAAACATAATACTAATGACAATGAAATAGTTTATATTAGCCCAAACAGGCATTAACATAAATGATAAACTTCTAAAAAATAATCCTAAATATAGTATTCTCACTATATCAAATTTATGTTTAAGAATGCTTATTCCCCATGTCTGCATAATTACTCCTAAAGTACCAAAAGTTAAAAATAAAAGTGTTAATCCTTGGTTATTTTGGTCTAATACTTTTAAGAAATAAGGTTGAAAAGCATAGGTAAACATTGTAAATGTTGTCCCAATTGAGAAATTGATAATTAAGAGGATACCAACTTTAGGAATTACTAAACCTTTAATGAGATTGGAAAATCCTAAATCCAAGATATTGGTTACTTTGTGAATTTTTTGATCTAAGGTTTCTGGTAAATAGAAAATCGTTAATAACAAAGCGACAAAAGCGACTACTCCAGCAACCAAAAAAGCTGCTCCTATTGAAATCTGCTGTGCTAATAAACTCAAAGCCGGGCCAAGGACAAAACCCAAACCCATAGCTGCTCCATAGATACCAAATGCTTGAGCGCGGTTTTGGGGACTGGTAATATCAGACATTACAGCTTGAGTTACAGACAGATTACCACCCGTGATACCATCTAAGAATCTAGCAAAAAATAGTACCCATGCGGCTGTGGCAGTTCCAGCAATGAAATTAGCAATCACAGTACCGAGTAAACTGATGATTAATAAAGGTTTACGTCCAAATCTGTCTGATAATTTACCAATTACAGGAGTAGCAAAAAACTGGGATACAGAATAGGTAGAAAATAATAAACTGGTGTGAAAATCACTGAGGTCAAATTCTTTTCCATAAAGGTAGATAATAGGAATCAAAATTGTCACGCTAAGGGAGTTAACAAAGACAATTAAAGCAATAATCCAAAAATTACGATTCATAAATGATTAACAATTAATTTTTGAGATGTGGTATGAGGACCAACTTGAGATATTTTATCATTTACTAGGCTTTTATTTACCAGCAATGAAACTGATATTAAAGGGAATTTTCAAAAAACAAAAATCCAGAATTCTCCCTAGAGTTCATCTGAAAAAAAATAATGGTCAATTTGAGGTAATTGGTATGGGTGCTTGGCATTCATACTGGCGTGATCCTTACCATTTATTATTAACTATTCCCTGGACTGGTTTTTTGCTATTAATGTTTATTTTTTATATATCTATTAATATGCTATTTGCATTAGCCTATTTATTGGGTGGAGATTCTATTGCTAATGCTAGGCCTGGTTCATTTGCTGATGCTTTTTTCTTCAGTGTACAAACTTTAGCTTCTATTGGTGGAACAATGTACACTCAAACCACCTATGGACATATTATAGTTACTATCGAAGCAATTATTGGTTTAATGGGACTGGCTGTGATGACGGGTTTATCTTTTGCCCGGTTTTCTCGGCCAACGGCTCGTGTTTTGTTTAGTGATGTAGCTGTAATTACTCCTTGTAATGGTGTCTCAAACTTAATGTTTCGGACTGCAAATCAGCGCCGCAATATGATTTTAGAAGCTAAAATTCGTGTGTATTTTGTGCGGGATGAAATCACAGCAGCAGGTGAGTTTACGCGTCGAATTTATGATTTACAACTAGTGAGAAGTCAAACACCAAATTTTTCTCTATCTTGGTCAATTATGCACACTATTGATTCTTCCAGTCCTTTATATGGAATGACTCCAGATTCACTTTTTCATAGTCATTCTTTGCTGATAATTTCTTTGAGTGGAATTGATGAAACAGTAGTGCAAGAAGTTCATGCACGTCATACTTACACGGCTCATAATATTATTTGGAATAGTAAATTTGTAGATATAATTCATCAAACTCCTGACGGACATCGTTATATTGATTATGAGCATTTTCACGATGTTGTCAGGCTGTCGAATTCACAAAAAAATGGTAAAAGGTGATTGGGGATTGGTGATTGGGGAGAGTGGGAATATTAATTTACAGCACTTTCCGGTGTAATGAGGTATACTATTGGCGGGCAGGATGCCCACCCCACAAGAGTTTCATAATTATTAATTGTACCTCATAGCAAATAAATATGCTGTAATTAGGGCTTGCTGTCCGCGTAGCGTGCAGTCAGGCATATAAGTATGAAGACATTTCTACTCAATGAATATAGGCGATTTGAGATTGATAAAGTGCAAGATATATGGGTATCAGTGTTTGAAAACCTTGCACTTTTGGTAAGAATTCTTTCCTTAGCAACTCTTGAAACTCTTCCCTGTTCCCCGTTACCTGTTCCCCGTTACCTGTTCCCTAGTCTCCACAGATAACTTTTTGCTGCAAACCCTACAGAGGTTAGTCAAAAAATTAACCGCCTATCCAAACAGACAGGCGGTTGTTTCATTTTGATTCTTATACAAAAATGCCAACTAAGTTGGTATTACAAAGAAGAACCAACTCCAGCGTAAGCACCATAGAAGAAGATACCTAAAACTGTAATTACACCTAAACCTGCGATTGTAGCGACAACCCACAGGGGAATTCTTCCACCTCCAGACACGGTTCTCTCCTCCCTTACAAATAAGTCAATAGAAAATTAGCAACGAACGTTCCAGTTAGTTAAAGAAGTAACTGGAGAATAGAATACCTAGAACAAAAATCAAGAGAAGTCCTAGATACAAAGAAGTACGATTTAACTCAACAGGTTGTTGATTAGGATTAGGATTTCTTTCCATGATTTGTTCCTAGCGTTGGATAAACTGCATTGCGGCGATCGCGCCTAAAAAGAATACTGTGGGTACACCTAAAGTGTGTACAGCCAGCCATCTAACGGTAAAAATGGGATAGGTAACTGGTTGATTATTAATGTTATTGCCGCTAGTCATGATCTCAAATTACTTTCCGATAAATGTTTCTACTTGTTTCTTAGATTCATAGCGATCGCTAACGATGGGTACTTCTTGACGTACCTGTGTGAAATATTCGTTAGGACGTGGTGTGCCAAAAACATCATAAGCCAAACCAGTGCTGACGAATAGCCAACCAGCAATAAATAAGGCTGGAATGGTGATGCTATGAATTACCCAGTAACGAATACTGGTAACAATATCTGAAAATGGGCGCTCTCCAGTGGTACCTGACATTTAGATTACTACCTTCACAAAAACTACTATTGAGTCTATTATCCTACAAAGTTTAGAAAGAGTTACAAGTTGCAACTTTCTTCTCAGAAAAGGTTATCACTTAAGCAGCTTCTTGTTGATCAGTTTCTTCTAGATTGGGGTTATATTTGAGCAAAATGCCATGATCACCGATGATAAAACCTTGATTGGGGCTAAAGAATTTAATCTGGTATAAATTTGCCGCTACTTCTTCTACTTCACGGTCTTTTGCCCAAGTTTGGCCACCGTCTGAACTGCGTAGCAAATTACCACTACCACCACCAATCCAGATTTCTTCTGGTGTACGATAGGCTAAATCCAATAAACCCCAACTGGTAGACAACTCTGGATATTCTACTTCTAACCATTCGTCTTTTGTTTCAGGATCACTAAATTGAACCTGGCCACCTCTTGCTAATAACCATAGTTGGCCATTATTAGCAAAGCCCATATTCTCTAATCTTCGAGAACTATTACGGTTGTGGGGTTCCCATTCTTGCATTCCTGGCTCCCAAATGGAGTAAAAACTACCTCTGGAGGAGACAGCTATATATTTACCATCAGAAGAGCGTGTGAGGTTGCGCACTACACCTACAGCACCTTCTACTTGTGCTTTCCAGTTTTGACCACCATCTGTGGTTTTATAGATAGCTCCTACATCAGTAACCATTTCTGCTGTGTTTTCACCCAATGCTGTCACCATAATTGGGCCACCAGGCAATTGAGTGCTTAAAGGAAGACTAGACCAAGATTTTCCTTCATCTGTGGTGTGTAGCAATAAAGAAGGTTCACCAACTATCCAACCTTCTTCTCCAGCAAAACTCACAGAGTCAAATCTAGCTTTAGGATCATCCACTGCCAAATCTAGAGGATGCCAACTTTCACCTCCATCATTAGTTTCCAACAAAGTGGTATCGCTACCGACTATGTAACCATGTTGAGGATTACCTGTAAAAGCAATATCAAATAGTTTTGCTTCTGTGTTGATGTTAACCACTTCCCAAGGGTTAAAAGTTGTAGAAGGAACTTGACTACAACCAATACAAGCTAGAACTACTATGAATGAGGCAATAATTCCTTGCCATTTTTTTACAATTGAACGCATCAGTATTTTTTTAGTGTTTATCTGAATTTGAATTAGGCAACAGAAGTAATTCGTAATTCGTAATTCGTAATTCGTAGTTAAGAAATTTACCTAGTCACCAATCACCAATCACCAATCACCAGTCACCAAAAAGATGTTATTGTAAGCCGTAAAGACTGATAAAGAACAAGAATCCTAGTGCTAAAGCACCAAAGATCAAAAGGTTCTTCTGTCCCGGTGTGAGTGTATTAACTCCGAAGCCATAACCTAAATTTTCTTTAAAACCAGATGCTGTACCCGCAGGACCGATGTTAGCAAATGCTACTTTCTTGGCGGTACAAACTGGACATTTCCAATTAATAGGTAATTCAGTAAAAGCCGTACCCGCAGGGATATCATATTTGTCGTCTCCCTTCTCCGGTTCATAAACGTAGCCACAGGCGCGACATTCATATCTGTCTAACTCCTGAGTCTCAAGAGCTTCTTCAGCTTGTTCACTCATCGCTGGGTTCTCCTAGAGGGGAAATCTTAAAGATACGTTACAAATTATGACATAATTGTTAAACTTTTCTGTAACTCTGGGAAAAGGTAAAAAATGATAGGCAGCGGAAGAGGCAGGGTGCAGGGTGCTTTCTTGCAGGGGGAGAAGAGTTTTTGGATTGATGCAGACACTAGTTATATTGCAAGAGCCAGCCACAGCCAGAGAATAAATTCTCTGTTTCATAGCTCAAGTTCGTTAAAATAGACTAGCATCGCTTCGCGGAAGTCGAAATTCAAAAGTCAAGAATCACAATTAACTTGTTTCTGGGCTACACTGGAGGAGCTACATTTTACTTGAGAACCAGCCCAGACGATTTGCCAGACAGGGGGGGAAGTTACTAAGAGCGATCGCCCAAAGCGATTCATTTCTACGCGGTAGATCATATCATTGACAGAACTATCTTTGACTTGTTTAACTTTTGTAATCATCACCAAAGCTTGATTCGGTTGGGGATATGTCACCTGCACTACAGGTCTTCCTTCTACAGATTTCAAATCATAGAGAATATTCAAGGCTAAAGTTTCTGGATCGCTACCTTGAAGAATGGAAGAAATATTTTCCAACGGTATAGATGTATACTGTAAACGTTCCTGGTAAGCAGTAGATATGGAAGGATTATTGTCTACAGATATTATTTGCTGTTGACCATTAGCTGTATCTGTGATCAGTGTAGTTGGCTGGTTATGAACTAGATGAATTCCAGTAGTAGTGGCAAGTACACTAAAAATCAAAATTAAAACAAATTTCAACTTTGCTGACATAGTGATTTTATTAAAGGAGTAATTTAAACAGGGGTTTGACTTATGTTGAGTTTTATGTTCAAATCTCACCTCTAATAACTGCTATTCAGCAGTGTGTGTGTGAAGAAGCGGTGAGGAATACAGATTATCTCAAGTTTATCTCTTTAGACATCAACCTTACCTTTAAGTTCCAAATGATAATGATCATGCTGACTGGTTAACAGTGAACAGTAAACAGTAAACAGTGAACAGCAAATAGCGATAACTGACAACTGATAACTGACAACTGGTGACTGATAACTGACAACTGATAACTGACAACTGGTGACTGATAATTTGCTCTAAAATCCTCGTAGCAAGATACAATTCGATCTGGCAGCAGCTGTTAAAGTCCATAAAATTATTGATTCTGAAACCACAATTATGAGTATTAATGAAGTATTTATGCCTGCTCTAAGTTCTACTATGACTGAGGGCAAAATTGTTTCTTGGGTAAAGTCGCCAGGGGATAAAGTGGAAAAAGGTGAAACAGTGGTAGTTGTCGAGTCAGATAAGGCAGATATGGATGTAGAATCTTTCTATGAAGGATTTTTAGCCCATATCATTGTTCCTGCTGGCGAAACTGCTCCTGTTGGTGCGGCGATCGCTTATGTTGCAGAAACTGAGGCGGAAATAGAAGCAGCTATAGCTAAGGCTGGTAGTGGTTTTGCTGCTGCTAGTGAAACACCTGCTCCAGAACCGGTAGCTGTGGCTAGTTTGGAAGCTCCGGCAACAGCTTCTCAAAATGGATCTAACCACAAAGAAGGTCGTTTAGTTGTTTCTCCCCGCGCTCGTAAGTTAGCTAAAGAATATAGAGTTGATTTAAATAATCTTACAGGTAGTGGTCCTTATGGTCGCATTGTAGCTGAAGATGTGGAAGCAGCAGCAGGTAAAACTTCTAAACCCAAGATATCCATTAGTATCCCCACTAGTACTCCAGTGCCCGCTCCAGCACCTGCTCCAGTACCCGCTCCAGTACCAACTCCAGCACCTGCTCCAGCACCTACTCCAGCTGTTACCAGTGCTGTGTCTGGTGAAGTAGTACCATTAACCACTCTCCAGAATGCTGTGGTACGAAATATGGCAGCTAGTTTAGCAGTACCTACTTTCCATGTTGGTTACACAATTACGGTTGATGAACTCAACAAACTTTACAAACAAATAAAATCTAAAGGTGTGACAATGACGGCGTTATTAGCGAAAGCTGTAGCGGTGACATTGCAAAAACACCCATTATTAAACGCGAGTTATTCTGCTCAAGGAATTGTTTATCACGGTGATATTAATATTGCTGTTGCTGTGGCAATGGATGACGGTGGTTTAATTACACCAGTTTTACAGAAAGCTGATCAAATTGATATTTATTCCTTGTCACGGAATTGGAAATATTTGGTAGATAAAGCTAGAGCAAAACAACTACAACCAGAAGAATATAGCACTGGGACATTTACCCTTTCTAATTTGGGAATGTTTGGTGTAGATACATTTGATGCGATTTTACCACCAGGTCAAGGTTCTATTTTGGCGATCGCTGCATCTCGTCCAGAAGTAGTAGCTACAAATGATGGTTTATTTGGTGTTCGTCAACAAATGAAAGTTAACATTACCTGTGATCATCGTATTATTTACGGCGCTCATGCGGCTGCTTTCTTGAAAGATTTGGCAACATTAATTGAAACTAATGCTCAGTCTTTAACAATGTAATTATTCAGTTGTCAATTATCAGTTATTCAGTTATTAGTTATCAGTTATCAGTTATCAGTTATCAGTTATTAGTTATCAGTTATCAGTTATCAGTTATTAGTTATCAGTTATCAGTTATTAGTTATCAGTTATCAGTTATCAGTTATTAGTTATTAGTTATTAGTTATCAGTTATTAGTTATTAGTTATAGTGCTTTCTGGTGTCATGAGGTATGTTATTGAGGGGCAAGATGCGCACCTCACAAGAGTTTTATGATTATGCTTTGTACCTCATAGTAACTAAATCTGCTGTATTAGTTAACAGTTCAAGTAGGGTGCGTTAGCGATAGTATGGCGCACTATATTTATTGGTAAATTACTTTTATATAGTCATCTATTTGCGAAAAACAGGATCAGAATTAGTCTATGAAAACAATTTCAAACTAGAAAACACTTATCATCAGTTTGAAGTTATCCGCTTATGGGAACAACCAACAGAGACATTTTTGACAGTTCCCGGTTTATTACCCTTCGCCGTGCTGAGTCAAACAAATGATCCTACAATAGTATTAACTAAAGTAGCATAAGCAGTAGAAGGAATTACAGAACAACGGTTACAAAGAAATATAGCTGCTGCCAGTAGCGTTTTAGTCGGTCTAGTGTTAAACAAAGATGTAATTAGGAAAATATTCAGGAGTGAGATTATGCGCGAATCAGTCATTTATCAAGAAATCCTAGAAGAAGGTAAAGCCGAAGGTAAAGCCGAAGGTGAAGCCAAAGGTAAAGCTGAAACCACCAGAAAATTAGTTTTAAACTTGTTAAGAATGGGAATTATGAGTTTAGAACAAATTGCTGAAGTTACAGAATTATCTGTTGAGGAAGTGCAAACTTTACAACAAGAAATTCAAAAAGCTTAAATTTTCACAGGGTGTAAAGGATTATCTTTTACACCTAAATTATTCAACTATTACTGGGAACATACTTAATTACCCCGACTCCCCAATATCTACACCCCAGCAAACCATTCATAACCTTGATCTTCCCAATAACCTTTAAAATTAGATAATTGGCTAGTTAAAGTTACTTTAGTTACCCATTTACTTTGTTTATAACCTAACTTAATTGGTGAAGCTAAACGCAAAGGTGCGCCATTTTCAATGGGTAGTATTTCGCCATTTTTCTGATAAGCTAACAAAGTTTGAGGATGGGTAACTGATGGTAAATCCCAACTTTCATAATAACCATCTGCTGATTGAAAGTACACATATTTAACATTGGTTTGAGGTTCGGATAAAGCAATTAAATCTTGTAAACGAATTCCTCCCCATTGTACAATTGCCGCCCAACCTTCAACGCAAACATGACGAATGATCATGGAAGTTAAGGGTAAACTTTGAATTTCTGACATTGATAAACTCAGGGGTTTGTTAACTTCTCCATCAACAATTAACCGGAATTTATCAACATCAATTATTGGTGTACCTCGGAAACTATTTACTATTAATTCTTGGGGTTTTATTTCTTCAGGGGAAAATTCTGGTACGAGTTTTTGAGGTTGAAAGATGAATTCTTCTACTTTTTGGTTGAGAGGTTCAGAAAGTTTACCCACTAAGTCTTCAAGTGCTGGTGTTCCACAACTACTTAGTAAAGTACCTATACTAGAAATGCCTGTAATTTGTAATAATTGGCGGCGAGTTATGGAGAATTGAGGGAGATATTTGATATGTTTTTTCACGGTGATAATCCTACTTTGTGAATTTTTTTGACATTAACCGCAGAGATCCAGAAAAAATAGAGCTATGAAAATAATCAAAGATAATTTTTAAGTTACCAAAACATTGACTCTATCAGTTTATCTCCTCCCGCTTTTTTCCCTAACTGCCAATGAATGAACACGAATATAGTTATAATTGGAACTGAAGCAAAATGTACTATTCTGAGTGCTTGCCAATCTCCAAAAATATCAACTATCCAGGGAAATTGAGCAGGTTTATACATTCCTATTCCTGTGAGAATTGCTAATAATAAAATAGGAATTATGGATGTGTAAAGAATACGGTGCCAAGCGTAGGTTAAACGTTTAGGGTTTTGAGTTTTTTGGATAGCTTTGATGTCATTTTGTCCAACAAATTTATTTCGCCATCTTCTGGTGATGAAAATATAAATTCCGTACAATAGGAGATTGAGAGAAAATAACCACATAGCTGCAAAATGCCAGTGTCTACCTCCTGCTAACCAAGCACCTAATGTGAAAATGGGGGGAATGTGTAAACCTGCACGGCCACCAAAAACGGGATTAGCATTGTAAATTTGCAACCCGCTAGTAATCATTAAAAAGAGACTAACAATATTGAGAGTATGAAAAATTTTAGCGGCTAAATTTTGGTTGGGTAATTTCTGGGGTTTCACGGACAAGTTGATGTTTTAATATTACTTTTATCAATTTTAATATTAAATGTGTCTTTTATATTAGCTTTTTACAAGAAGTCGTCAAAGTATTAATATTCATAGACTTCCAGCATTGATGATCTCCCCAATCTTAATTTTCTAGCACGCGAACATAAATAGCTCTGGCTGTAGCTCTATCTATAGTTAGAGATATATTAGCAGCTTTTATCACCAAAGATGGAAAATGTTGTTCTACAGAAATATTAGTACCTGTTCTGATACCTAGAGCAATGAGTTTTTTTCTAATTGTTTCATCCTGACTTTTACAGACAGTAACAATACCTTTATCTCCAGGTTTGAGTAATTCCAAAGAACAACCTGTGACAGTAAAAGAAGTGAACATTATTAACTACACCAACCAATAATTATTCGTAAATAATAAAAACTGAAATGATGAAAGATGAGCAAAAGTCATCAATCATCATTAAAATTTACATAGGTATTTAGGATTGCTAAAACCTACAATTACACTAAACCAAATAGGGTTCTTGGTGAGTTTTAATTGTACAATCAGAAAGAGGATAGGTAACACATAATAAAGCAAAACCTTGATCAAGTTGACTATTATCTAAGAATTTTTGAGTGTCTTGATTGATTTCGCCTTCAACAATTTTACCTACACAGCTAGAACAAGCACCAGCATTACAAGAAACAGGTAAATCAATACCTACTTCTGCTGCTGCTTCTACAATTGTCATATCATCAGGACAGTCAATTGTAGTATCGAGGTTTTCCTTTTTGCTGATCAATCTTACTTTATATGTTGCCATATTCTGCTTCTCCTCAGATTGGTGTCGAACTTGTAAATTACGTAGTGATTTTTCACCTAATTAGGTTAGGTAAATGCCCTTTATGTAGACGATAAATGTAGAGAATGCCTACACAGAAGTAATCAAATTGTAAGTGATATAGTAGTAGAAAAAGCTGAAAAAACCATGTTTTATTCAACAACAGACTACTAACTATAAACTGTTCACTACTAACTATTCACTGCCCAAAAATGGAACTTAGAAAAGAATCCATATTTATTGTTTCCTAAGTTCCAAAATTTTTTAGCTGCAAGGTACACCATTAGGAGAACAATCTCCAGCTTTAAATGATTTTCCACAACCACAGGTGTCAGTGGCGTTAGGGTTGGAGAACTTAAAACCGCTATCCATTACACCTTCAACAAAATCAATTTCTATGCCTTCTAACAATGGTGCGCTCTGGGCATCAATATAAATTACAACATTACCTTCTTTGGTAACAATATCATTAGGTTGGGGGTTACTGGTAATTTCTAAACCATACTCATAGCCACTACAACCACCATCTTTGACGGAAATGCGGATACCTTTTTGGGTTTTATTTTCTTCAGTAGCAGAACTTTTTAAAAAAGCCCTTAAACGAAATTCTGCTTTTTCTGTTAAAGTAACAGTCATTTTTTTTTCCTGTACTGTAGCGATTATTCTGATTTTCAGATGTGGGTTAATTATGTTGCTGGTGGGTAAACTTTAAACTGATACAGATTGAGATTGGGAATATCTCCAAGGTGCTGTATTACCACAAACTGGACAATTGCGATCGCGGTGAGAACGACGTTTAGCAAACTCCATTCTCTGTAAATCAATTGTTAGTAATTCTGACAATAATGGCTGACTAAAACCAGTAATTAACTTCACAGCTTCCAATGCAGTTAAACAAGCCAAAGTCCCAGAAACAGCACCCAAAACTGAAAAACCACGTCTATCCCAATCTGGTTTTTCTGGAAATAAACAGGACAAACAAGGAGTAACACCAGGAATAATTGTGGTTAAATAAGCCTCCATTCCATCCATTGCTGCTTCAACCATTGGTTTACGCCAACGTACACAAGCTTCATTTAATAAATTTCGCTCAGTAAAATTGTGGGCGCAGTCCAAAGTCATATCCGCAGATTGCACTAAAGCATCTACATTTTCCGCAGTAATATAATCATGAATCGCCTCAATTTCCACATCGGGATTAATAGCTGAAAGAGTTTCTTTTGCTTTAAAAACTCTGGGTTTACCCACCCAATCATCAGTCATTAAAATTTGACGATTCATGTCATCCAGACGCAAATCACCGCCCCGGACAAGGATTAGTCGCCCAACGCCAGCTACAGCTAAGTAAAGTGCCGCTGTGCCACCTAATCCCCCCACACCAGTAACCAGAACCGTCGCTGATTTCAGACGATTTTGAGCTAATTCACCAAAGTTAGGAAGCATCATTTGGCGACTATATCGCTCTAATTCTTTAGGCGTTAGGTTGTTCAATTTATACCTCCTAATCAGAAGTTATTTCTGTTAATGTAATTACATTTTTTGGCTTATCATTGAATACCTTGAACAACTTTTGTTCATGAGGTGTAGATTCAATAAATACTTGATATGCTTTTTGCAAAGCTTCACAATATTTCTGTAATTTTTCTTCCGCACTCACATCAGAAAATTGTTCATCAATTTCAGACATATATTGAGAAAATTTCTTTAATATATGTAAACGGTTGACGTTAACAACTTTTTGATCATAGGGAAGTTGAAAAAAAATAAAAAATTCTTCCGCGTCAACAAGTTTTTTGAATTGTTCAATAGTTCCACTCATTTTCCATTCTCCATTGTTTTGAGTTGCTGCTTGAGTTCATGTAACTGAACATATATTTGGTAAGTTTCTGAAGCAACATCCATCAACTTTTCGTAATCAGTCGGTAATCCTTCAGCTAAATCATGCAAGTCCATTTTCATTTGACCTGCTTTACTATTTAGCTTTTTAATCTTGGTTTTCAGTTCATCAATTGTCATTAGTAATTCGTAATTCGTAATTCGTAATTCGTAATTCGTAATTCGTAATTCGTAATTCGTAATTCGTAATTCGTAATTCGTAATTCGTAATTCGTAATTCGTAATTCGTAATTCGTAATTCGTAATTCGCACAACTTCCCCTTAGACTTAGCTGCTGGTGAAGTTGCTCCTGTTGCTATCAGCGCTCCTGCTATCAACGGTTAATCTTCAACTGGGTTTAATAAGCTTAGTTAAATAGATAAAAAACGCCCTCCAGTTATGGGGGGTGTTTTTTTGTTCAATAGCAGAAGTCAGAAGTAAAAACCTGAATAAAATTAGGACTTACGCATTTTAGTGAAACGTCTGGGTTTGAGATTCCTTCCTTTCGTCATAATGACACTATTAAAAATAAAATTTTATTTACTGACTTTGATGTAAATACTTTTACACTAAAACACTAACCACAAATACTAAAATGTCATATTTTCAACAGTTTTACAAATTATAAAATTGTCAGTATAGTAATTGTGAAGTATGAGATATATATTACAATGCCTAATAATAACAATTTGTTTATTCAATCATTAACCACTTGTAGCTTAGTTGTGTCCGTGTTGCTATCCAATGTGTTGGATGTTCAGGCTAAACCCAAATCTCAACAAAATGTAAAGCCAACTACATCTGCTTCTAGATATGATATTTATAAACAAGCGAAGGAAAAATTACCTGAAGACTATTATGTTCTCTATCGTATTGTTGATAGATTAGCTAGAGCAAATGGCTTAGATAATGGTTCATGGCGTGTTGTCGTGGATAAAGAATATAACATTAATGCTTTTGCTACAGATGTTAACTTATTAGCATTTTACAATGGACTTCTAGACCAATTGGAAGGAGATCCGTCCGCTCTTGCTTGTGTGGTAGGGCATGAAATGGCACATCATACTAAACGTCACATTGCCTTGAGTCAAGCTGAACAAGAAAAAATGATAGCAAAGTTTCAAGCAGAAGCAGAAGCAGAAGTAATGAAAGAAACTCAGTCGGCAAAAGATGAAGCGACTAGTTCAGCAATTGGTGGTGCTTTGCTTAATACCTTTGGTAATGCTATAGGTGGTAGTGGAGGAATGCTTGGTAATATTGGTGGTGGACTCTTGAGTAGAAATGCACAAAACAGAGTTAATTTAGCACGTAAACGGATACCACAAATAGTAGAACAAAAAGAACAAGAATTTAAACAAAAAATGGCTGAAAATAGTCGTAAAAACGAATTTGAAGCTGATGAATTAGGATACAAGTATATGGCTACTGCTGGTTTTGAAGCAGAAGGTTGTTTGAGAGTCATGGAAGTTTTAGCACGCACTCCTGGTTCAGAGTTTGATACCACTCATCCAGCTATTCCCAAGCGAATTGAACAATTGAAGACTTTGATGAGTGATTATCCAGCAGTTAAATTAGCTCAGGAAGGTAAACAAAAACTCAATACTGTTCCACCATTAACTTACAATTTATCTAGAGACAATTCTTCTCTGAGAATTAATTCTCGTCGTGGTGGTTCTAGTGCCGATAGTATTGAGAAAATGTTTGATAATTAATAGACTAGTACCGCTTCGCGGAAGTCAAAAGTCAAAAGTCAAAAGTTATATAGAGTCAGCTTTTGAGAAATTGGCTATTGTTTATTAACTTACGCCATGTTGTACTAGAAGTTAAACAAAAGGGTGTAAAATCCGTAGGAATGGTTACACAAAAAAGCAAAAATATTCCAACAGTTAGATAAAACAATAAAATATTTTCAAAAATTTTGTGTCACATCACTAAGTTGTGGAGGGTTCACTGATTTTTCTGATTGTCCAGTACTATTGATCTGGTAACTTCTTTAATTTACCCATAAAATCTTAAACTAGGTTAGGTTTTTTAACATAGAATCCTCAAACTCATGAGTCAGGTAACAGATCAGGGTGCAAGAGCAATAACTCAAAATCCAATGTTAGACAACATAAATGATATAGCTTGGCAGGCTCGCCAGGGCAGTGTTGCCGCTATTATTCAAATTTTAAACGAAAAGTTAGTTACCTCCGGTGTCAGAACTAGAGCGGTTTTTGCTGACGGTGTGTTACAAATTTTATGTGAAGCTGCCACAATAGAAGAGCTAGAGGAATCTATCTTAGTCGAAAAAATCCAGCAAATATTAGAATCTATTACTCCCAGGAACATTCGTAGAGTGAATGTCAACAGTCGTATTGTCAGGGAACAACAATTATTATGGCTAGAGGAAATAAATAGAGAAGATCAACTACTATGGTCTAGGGAAATATTTTTATCTCAACCTGGAGTTTTCCAACAATTTATTCAAGATTTTAAAAGTCTGTATCGTTCATTAGGGAAACCACTTTCTCCTCAATCTTTATCTTTATTAAATCTCAAAAATCAACAACAAACTGGGACAAAAAGATTAATTGTAGCTTCTACCATTATATGTACAATTATCACTATTTATGGTTTAGGCAATACTCGTATTATCAAAATCCTCAATAATATTCTCTCTACACAAATATCAACCTCTGTAAAATTAGATAACAAAGTTGAACCAAAAACACCATCTTCCCATCAGGTGAAAAAATCACAAAAATCAGTTAATTCTGATGAAAATGATTACTTTGCCGCAGCGGTGAGACTAGCTAACCAAGCTTCTGCAAGAGGTAAAACTGCCATCTCTAGAACTCAGTGGTTGGAATTAGCTGCCACTTGGCAAAGAGCATCAGATTTAATGAATAGAGTTCCTGAGAGTCATCCTCGTTATCAGGAAGCACAAATTCGCACGAAATTATATAGGGAATATAGTAAAACAGCAGAAAAAGAAGCGGAGAAAGTTAATAATCAGTGAACAGTTATCAGTTGTCAGTTGTCACCTTTAGTAATTCGTAATTCGTAATTCGTAATTCGTAATTCGTAATTCGTAATTCGTAATTACTGCCAAGTCACCAGTCACCAATCACCAATCACTAATCACTAAACTAAACGCTCATTTCTAACATTCTCTGCATGGGTTTGAGTGCTGCTCGTCTAATTTCTTCTGACATGGTAATTTCTGGGGTGCGATTTTTCATGCTGAGGTATAACTTTTCTAAAGTGTTTAACCGCATAAACGGACATTCATTGCAATTACAATTGTTCTCAGGAGGTGCAGGAATGAATTGTTTATTGGGGGCTAATTTTTGCATTTGGTGAATGATTCCTGGTTCTGTAGCCACGATGAATTCCTGACTGGGGCTGTGTTGAGAGTAATTTAGTAAGGCGGCTGTAGAACCAATATAATTAGCATGGCGTAAAATGCTAGTCTCACATTCTGGATGAGCGATCGCTTCTGCTTGGGGATGTGTAGTTTTTAACTCAACTATTTTTCGTTCAGAGAAAGTTTCATGGACAATACAGCTACCTTGCCATAAAACCATATCGCGGCCAGTTTGCTGCATTACGTATCTTCCCAAATTCCGATCAGGTGCGAAAATAATTTGTTGATGCTGGGGTATCTGCTCTACAATTTTCACAGCATTGGAACTGGTACAAATAATGTCACTCATCGCTTTAATTTCAGCGGAGCAATTAATATATGAGATGACTAAATGATCTGGATGTGCTGCTTTAAATGCCGCAAACTGATCCGCTGGACAACTATCAGCTAAAGAACAACCTGCATCTAAATCTGGTAATAGTACCAGTTTATCAGGATTGAGGATTTTTGCTGTTTCTGCCATAAAATGCACGCCAGCAAATACAATTACATCTGCATTAGTTTGGGCTGCTGCTCTAGCTAATTGTAAAGAGTCACCGATGAAATCTGCAATATCCTGGATATCTGGATCTTGGTAATAGTGAGCTAATATGACTGCATTGAGTTCTTTTTTCAGATTCTCAATAGCTGCAAATAAATCTAGCGGTAGTGTACGTTGTGGTCGAGAGATTGTATTTGTAAACACAATAGGTAAATCTTTGGTAGATATGTATGTGGGTTTCCCTGTTGATCTAATTATAGTAGTTTTTACCAAAAATGGGTATTGTAATTGTCAACAAATCACCAATAACTGACAACTGATAACTGTTCACTGATAACTGCTAAGTTCCTATCCAAATTCTTGAGATTTTCTTATCCTGGAGATAAGAGGCATTTTATAGTAGCATGAGTCAGAAAAATCCATCGGAAACCCTAAAGATTGCTGTAATTGGCGATGTTCATGATCAATGGGAACAAGAAGACAGCTTGACACTCAAATCTTTGGGTGTTGACTTGGTTCTATTTGTGGGAGATTTTGGTAATGAATCGGTTGATGTAGTTAGAGCGATCGCATCGTTGGATATTCCTAAAGCAGTGGTGATGGGAAATCATGATGCCTGGTACACTGCTACAGAATGGGGTAGGAAAAAGTGTCCCTATGATCGGACAAAAGAAGACAGAGTACAACAGCAACTGGATCTATTAGGATCTGATCATGTAGGTTTCAGTAAATTAGATTTTCCTGAGTGGAATATTACAGTAGTTGGTGGTCGTCCTTTTACCTGGGGTGGTACAAAATGGAGATTCGCAGATATCTGTAAACACCTGTATGACGTTGGCACTTTAGAGGAATCTACGGAAAGAATCTTAGAGGCGGTAAAAAGTGCAACTTGTGATAATATTATCTTTTTGGGACATAATGGACCTGCTGGTTTAGGCGATCGCCCTGAAGATCCTTGCGGTAAAGATTGGGAACCCATTGGGGGTGACTTTGGTGATCCAGATTTAGCAGCAGCTATTTCCCAAACTCATAATATGGATAAAAATGTGCTTTTAGTCACTTTTGGACATATGCACCGCAATCTGAGACATACAAAAAAGGTCTTGAGAACTGCAATTTATCAAAGCCCAGAGAAAACAATTTATCTCAATGCTGCTAACGTACCCCGTATAATTGAAAAAGATGGTGTGAAACAGCGGAATATGTGTTTAGTGACTTTAGAGTCTGGTGTAGTCAAAAAAGTGGCTTTGGTGTGGGTGGATGACAACTACAAAATAGTTACTGAAGAAGTTTTCTATGATTCTGCTGCCGCAGTAGTGACAATGTTATAAATATATGGTATTATATTGTGTGTCAGATTTTGTTTTTGAACAAACTGGCAAACAATTTGGAGAGGTGGCAGAGTGGTCGAATGCGTCCGACTTGAAATCGGATGAGGCTAATAACCTCCGGGGGTTCGAATCCCCCCCTCTCCGTTTTTTTGCGTCATGCAGATTTACACTGAGAAACACGGATAGTTCAGGGGGCGACAAGCAGTCTACTGGAAAAGAAAGTATTGTGGTAGGGAAGAAAAAGAACTTTATAACTAAGGGTCAAAGGTAGATGTGGCATTCTATCAACCATGCCCTGGCTGGTGTCAAGAATTTTGTAGGGAAATCTTTGAGCGTTAACCATTTTTTTCTTGTTGCTTTGTAGCTAGAAGATTCATTAAAATATTGGCAGCTTCAGAGCAATCGTAAGGCGACCAGACGGGATATTCTTGATTTGCAACAAAGAAGTTTGTATCTTCTTCTTTTACCAGTTCTGTGGCTAGAAATTGCATCAGCCTGAGCTTATCAATTCTGGGCAGTGTTTGGATTTGTGACATGAGTTCAGCCAATAGCATTTGAGAATCTCCTTGTCTGAGGATTTGTATTCTATCCTGTAACTTTTATCCCTGCTCGAAATTTCCGCAGTGCTTGAGCATGATTTTCTATATTAATACAACGCATCAATAAACCTACATCTAAACTCGGCAATATTTGCGATTTACTAGCAACTTCATATCCCTCATTTCCTAAACTATAAAACAATAACTCATCATTGATCCAAAACCAAACTTCCGGAATTTGTAAACGTTTGTATGCTTCCAGTTTATCAATTCCCCCACTACTAACAACTACTTCAATTACTAAATCAGGACGTTTTCTATTTGCTCCCAATTCATAAGATTCATCACCTTCTTTTTTTACCTTTTCAAATTCATTCTCTAGGGTAACAGAACCAGTAGGAGTAAAATCTAATTCCAGGAATTCTAAATAAATTTCTACTAGGGAAGCAATACGTTTTTTGATAATTTCGTGTTTTTTACCTGGCATTTTCCGAATTTCTAAAACTCCATCCAAAAAAGATAACCTTAACCCTGGACGATCAATTAGCTGTTCAACAGCTTTAAATTCTCTCCAGGTTAAATCGCTAATTAAAATTGGTTCTGCTTCTCGTTCAATGAGTGTATTTATCATAATTTAAACCCCAATAAATTTAGAGATTGAATTTTTCTCAACGGAAAAATTCATAAATTTGACAACTTGCTAATTACCAAAACCGTAAATTTACCACCCCAATTATTTTTAGAAAACTAACATCTTTTCAACTGAGATAATAAAACTACAATTTCATCCATTGCATTTCTGACTACCTTTGTTGGTTGATTAGATTGATTAACCATAATACTAAACACCATATCTTGATTTTCAGAGTTATTCACATAACCAGACAGGGAAACTACACCCATCATTGTTCCTGTTTTTGCTTGTACTTTTCCTTGTGCAGATGTATTTATCAACCGATTTTTGAGAGTTCCATTTACACCAGCAACTGATAAAGAATTACGAAATATATTTGCTTGGGAAGATGTTGCCATTTTTTGGAGCAGTTTCACAATTGCAGCAGGACTAATTAAGTTTTTTCGAGATAATCCAGAACCATCTACAATTATATAACTATCAGATTCAATACCTAATTTAGTTAAGGTATTTGTCATAACTTCTAACCCTGCATCCACAGTAGTTTGATTATCTGTTAATGGTTGTTGACTACCTAGAGTTTTTAAAATTGCTTCAGCAAATACATTATTACTGTTGATATTAGTTTCCTGTACTAATTCTGATAAAGGGGGAGATTCTATAGCAGCTATTTCTTGAGTTCTTGTACCAACATTATTCACAGAAACACGTTTAACTGTAATACCAGATTTGAATAAATTAAACCGAAAATGACTGATAAAATTATCCACTGGATCAAAAACAGCAATTGCATTAATACGCGGTTTTGAATTTACAGGTAATTGTCCTTGAACTCTTAAAGTCTGACCTTTTAAATCTCGGTAAACTGTGACAAAACGAGGTTTATTTTCCTCTGTTGTAATTGAATTATTCTCAATCCGCCAATTTTTAGAATCTAAAGGATTCAACCATTTAATTTTTAAAGGTTCACCGATTTTTTGCGGGACAAAATTAATTACTGCTGCATTTTCATTGACAATCAAACTATTCACAGGTGCGCCATAATAAAATTGTACATCTTCCCATTGCCAACTAGGGATAATGACTTCACCTTGAAAATAACTATCATCAGCCAGTAATTGATCAATTTCTCTAATTCCTTGTTGATATAATTGTCGAGATAATATTTCTAATTGTTCAGATTTTAAACTTGGATCACCTCTACCAAAAACCCGTAAAATCCCCTCACCATCTTGATAAATAGAAGTACGAATCCGAAAGTCTTTACCTAGTTTATTTAATGCTGCTGCGGTAGTGAAAAGTTTAGTATTAGAAGCAGGGATAAATAATTTTTGAGGTTCTCTACTGTAAATAGATACTGGAGAATATAAGGGTTTAATTAAAATTCCCCAACGCATTCTAGCAAATTCCGGGCGATTAACAATATTATCTATAGATGATTGTAATTGAGCCGGACATTTACGAGTTTGGGTAGCAGCTTGTGGTGCTTGTGCATAGGTTATTTTTTTATCCAAATTAATTTGAATAAATATGAATAAAGAAATGAGACTTAGAGATACTTTTCTGGAAAACATAATTAATGATTTGAAGTTTTCAATATTGGTTATAACTTACGCACAAACTATGGAATAATCGTTCGCGTAGCGTGTCGAAGACATACCACCCCAGGCACAGAGAACGCGGAGGAAAGAGGGTTTTAAAGATACAGCAGATTTCTTTGCTATGAGGTACAAATCATAATCATGAAACTCTTGTGGGGTGGGCATCTTGCCCGCTAATAGTTTACTTCATGACACCGGAAAGCACTGTATTTTACGTAAGTCCTAATTGGTGTTAAATCAAGAATGAAAAATATAAATTCTCTGCATATCAATTTATTAGACAGGTAGCAGGAAGCAGGAAACAGGGAACAGTAAAGAAGGAATCAAATTAAATCGAATCATATTCCTATAGCTGAAACTGTCACCTGTCGCCTGTCATTATGGAAACACTTTTTCAGCAAACCCTAGATACCCAATTTATCTTAAAGTTTAGATGGACATAATTTTTTGATTATTCTTCTTCCTCCTCTTCTAATTCTTCAAATACTTCATCTATCAGTTCTTCTGCACGTTCATCAGAGATTTTTAGTGCTTCTTGAAGTTCAAACAAATATTCTTCTTCTGATTCTGGGATGTCTTCATCCATATCTAAGATTAAGAGAGCAATGATGTAAGTTGTTTCCCGATCTTTCTTTTTGGTGATGGAGGCGATCGCACTGGGTACTAATGTTTCAGTTTCATGTTCGTTTATAATCGGGTTGACTTTGAGTGTGAGTTTTTCAAAGTCTTGCTCTGAGTAGTTTTCAAAAGGCCCTATTCCTTCTAACATATCCTCTAAGGGAAATTCTTCGGTGGGAATAACTCCTTCACCTTCATTAGATGCAGAAAAGAGTCCTAAGATGGCGATCGCAACTTCTGGTTCTAGTTTGATAGGTGTTTTAAGTTTGCTTTTAACCAACTCGCTTTTATACATGATTGTCCTTGTGATTTAGCTGATTGTTTAGATTTCTAAATCATTGCAGAAAATTACAGAGAAGGTTTATTTTTTTTCGTTCATTCTCCGGGGGTTAGGTGACAGGTGACAGCTTTAGACAGTTGGTAAGTTTTAATCTGAACCAAAGTACAAGATTTTCAAGCACTGATTCTCAAATATCTTGCACTTTTTTCAATTCATATTATTTCCGGGTGCATCGGTATTATTCCTTGAATATCCCCTTGTTTAATATTAATATCTGTGGGGAATATATATCATTGCTGGGGTAACCACGGGGGGTTTGCCCCTACGTGAGGAAAACATATCATTCCGATGCTAACGAATTTGATATCAATCAGACTTATGCAAAACCTATTCCAAATACTGTCATTGCGACGAAAGGAAGCAATCTCAAACCGCAATATTTCGTTAAAATGCGTAAGTCCTAGAAATTTATTGCCCATGACTACTGAACTGATAACTGATAACTGATAACTGATAACTGTACTTACAGTTTATTCCCACATTCAGAGCAGAAGTTGTGGTTGGGTGGATTTTTTGTCCCACAATGGTTGCAGTAAATTGGTTCAACTGCGGTTGTTGGTACTGGTTTGGGTAAACCAAACATCTGTGCGTTGCTCTTACCAGGTGCTACCATTGGATAGCAGTTTTCGTCTTTGGTAACACGCACGTCTACAACTACTGGCCCATCGTGTGCTAACATTTCGGCAATTTTATCTGCCAATTCATCTCGGCTGTTTATTACCATGCCTTTGATACCATAGGCTTGGGTTAGTAGTTCAATGTCTGGCATTCCTACTTCCATGTTAGAACTGGAATAACGCTTACCATAAAAGGCTTCTTGCCATTGGCGTACCATTCCCTGCCAACCGTTATTTAAAATTAAAGTTTTGACATTTATACCATATTGTGATATTGTCCCTAGTTCTTGTAGACACATTTGGAAACTAGCATCACCACTGATACAAATTACCTCTTCATCAGGAAAGGCTACTTTTGCACCCATAGCAGCAGGAACACCAAAACCCATTGTGCCTAAGCCCGCGCTCGAAATCCAACGTCTGGGGCCGTTCTTTAAGAATTGTGCTGCCCACATTTGGTGTTGACCAACATCAGTAGTATAAAATGCATTGGGTGCTTGTTTACCAACTTCAACTACTACTGCCTGGGGAGAAATGCTATCAGCATAATGAGGTACAACCAGTGGATAATCTTGCTTCCAACCGTTAATCAGGTTTAACCATTCTTGGTTACGGTTAGATGTAGCGTTTCCATTTGCCTCCTGACATCGGCGCAGTAAGTCTTGGAGTACATTTTTGACATCACCGACAATAGGTACTTCAGGAACTCGGTTTTTACCTACTTCGGCTGGATCAATATCAATGTGAATAACTTTGGCGTGGGAGGCGAATTCATCTAATTTACCTGTTACGCGGTCATCAAATCTTGCACCAATGCAGATTAACAAATCACAGTCTGTAACTGCAAAGTTAGCATAAGCAGTACCGTGCATTCCCAACATTCCCACAGATAGGGGATGATGTTCATCAAATGCACCAATACCCATTAAGGTTGTGGTGACTGGGATATTGAATAATTCTGCCAGTTGTTTGACTTCTGCATGGGCATTAGCGGCGATCGCACCACCACCCACATACATTAAAGAACGACGACTTTCTCGAATTAACTGAATAGCGGCGTTAATTTGTCGGGGGTTACCTTTCACTGTAGGGCGATACCCAGGTAATTTCACTGAACCTGGTTCTACCGGTACATAGTCAAATTCTTCTAAGGCTACGTCTTTGGGAACATCTATTAAAACTGGGCCAGGCCTACCTGTACTGGCGATATGAAAAGCTTCCGCCACAATTTTTGCCATGTCTTTTGGATCACGGACTACATAGGAATGCTTAACAATGGGTAAGGTAATACCATAGATATCTGTTTCTTGGAAAGCATCTGTACCGATAGCCGGTCGTGGTACTTGCCCAGTGACAATAATCATGGGAATTGAATCCATGTAAGCTGTGGCAATACCTGTAACTAAGTTAGTGGCCCCAGGACCGGAAGTACCAAAACATATTCCTACCTTACCAGTTGCACGAGCGTAACCATCAGCTGCATGGGAAGCTCCCTGCTCATGTCTCACCAAAATGTGTTTAATTGGGCTGGTTGCTTCTACTTTGTATAAGTCATCATATATGGGTAGAATTGCCCCACCAGGATAACCGAAAATATACTCAACACCATGACGTATTAAGCTATCCATTAAGGCGTAACCACCAGAAGCTCGCTGAGGAGTAACATCTGAGTATTTGACAGTGGCAGAAGACTGCTGATTGTCTGATTGTGGAAGACTGGTTGAAGTAGTGGAGCGCACGGTTAACCTCAAAATATAACTAAACTTAACCCTTAGATTCTGTATTTAGAAGTTTATTTTAATAGAAAAACTTGCCTAAATGCTGAAATATTCTTTATCTTCCAGCATCAAGATGGATTATGATTCTACAAGTTTTATATTACATCTTGCAAGACCTTGCGAGTATTTTGCCAAGTCCAAAAACCGATTACTCCGACTGTGAGACTCATACCAAATAGAACTATGGATAAACCAAAGGCATTTACCAGTTTTGTTGTAATTAGCAGGGGAGCAGAAAGAGCGATGTTAATGGCGTGGTTTTGGAAGCCGAACACCTTGCCGTGCATAGCTGGGGGTGTATGTTGTTGAATTAAGGTTTGCATAGGTACGTTAATTAAGGCTGCACCTAAGCCTAAGAAAACGCAAAGACCTAAAACTAAGAATAAACCATTAGTGATAATAAACATTCCCAATGCCAAAGCCATAAACATAAAACCAATGAATGGCAAGGGTTTGCGGTGTAATATTTTACTAAAGTGTCCAATAATTCCTGCTCCTAGTACCATCCCTACACCAGCAGCGGCTACGAAGAAGCTAAATTCTGTTTGTTCTAAATTTAACCGGGCAGCTAATCTAATTGCTAATTCTAATAGGGCTGCAAATACACAATATAAAACCACTATTTGTAACATGGCGTTCCATATTAAGCGGTTCTTTTTTAAATATTGCCAGCCTTGGATAAATTCTTGTAAGGGGCTAATTACAGATGTTTGTCTATGTTCTTTAAACTTAATGGGCATCATAATGATAGCCGATAGCAGATAAAGAGCGCCAACTAAAAATTCTTTACCCAAGTCAAAGTGGAGATGTTCTACCCAGTCTAAAATTGGTGATCCTACTGCATAGCCGACAATTAATGCTGCCATCATGGTACTGCTAAATAGGGCATTGGCTGCCATGAGATTTTCTTGTTTGACCATGAGAGGAATACTGGCTTGTTCGGCTGGGGCAAAGAACTGTGTCACAGTGGAAATACCGAAATTCATTGCTAAGAGTACCCCTAATTGCCGGGGTAGAAAAGCAATACTCAAGGTTAATAGTCCACGCACAAAGTCAGAACCGACCATAATTACTTTTTTTGGCATCCTGTCAACAATGACACCACCAGCAGAACCAAAAAAGATAGCTGGTAAAGTAAATGCCATGTATAAATAAAACCGCCCTGTTCCTTCTGATAAACTGGCTGGTAGATATTTTTTTTCTAGCAAATCAATCATTAAGATCAATAAAATCTTATCTGCTAGTTGGGATATCAGTTGCCCGATCCATAGGAGCATAAAGTTACGGTTTTTTAGGAGTGCGCCAAAACCGTTGTTCATCGCTGTCGGTTCAGTGGGAAACATTAGAAATTGGTAGTTTGATGGGTAATTGGTAATGGGTAATTGGTAATGGGTAATGGGTAATTGCAAAAATTTTTACCTATCTATTTATACCTATTTCCCTATTCCTCTAGTTATAGCGTTTTAGGATCAAATCTAGGAATTCAAAGGCATTTAGGTATATTTGGGTATGAGAAAACCGAGTTAATTGGTTTACCCAATATCCTTGTACTGCTTGGGGTGATCGCCACATTGATAAATGATCAACTGGTGGATCTGCATAAAAATTATCTTCCCCAATACCTAAAATAGCAGAAGTCCAATGCGTAAAATGATCGTGACTCAGGCGGTGAATGGGAAAATTACCAAATAATGGTACTCCCCAACCATCTATGGCAATGAAGGCTTTAACTGTACCTCCTTGAATTTGCCACATTTGAGCAGCGGCGATCGCTCCCAAGACACCAGCACTAAAGCTGATGAAAACAATGGGAGATTCTAGTTTATTACCTAAGCTATCGCTCAGAAACCGTAAAATATGCCATCCTGATAAATTTAAAATACCCTCAGCCGGGAAAATCAGTATATTTCTTAACTCATCTTTATCTGTTTTTGCCTGTAAATTTGACAATTGCTCTACAAAGCTATCCGTCAATTCTTTCTTGTTCATACCTGAGCAAATTACTATATTCATTGTTAATTATTTTTCATAAAAAAGTACAACTATTTATTTCAACAATTTAGTTCTGAATGTTACCTGACTTTAATTGATGTATATTTTTATGTGCAACCTTATTTTATCCCCCTGGTAGGGATAATAATAAACCATCAACAGGAATAATTCAGTTATTCCTTAATTTTTGGTTAGATTGAGGAAATTATCGTGGTTGTAACTCCAGAAAAACTACAACATACTCATGAGCATTTACCAGATCATGATCGGATAGCTGTACTACTTATGGGTTATGGTGAGGTAGAAAGTTATGAAGATTTTGCTAACTATAATGAACAGGCTTTAAATCTCCTAACTGCTAAATTTGCACCTGTACCAACTTGGATATATCCCACATTTGCAAAAATTTTAGCAATATTTGATCGTCACGAATGGGGACATACCCACCATGATTTTATTTCTCCCCACAATGCAATTTTTGAAAGACAAAGAGCGGGAATTGAACACGAATTACAACATAAATGGGGTAGTAATGTTCAAGTTTTCAAAGCTTTTAACTTCTGCGCTCCTTTTTTACCAAAACAAGTATTAGCAGAGATTAAAAATCAAGGATTTGAAAAAATCTTAATTTATCCACTTTTGGTAGTAGATTCTATTTTTACTAGCGGAATAGCTATTGAACAAGTTAATAATGCCTTAACAGAATTAGCAGATGGTGATGAACATTGGGTTAAAGGAATGCGTTATATTCCTTCCTTTTTTAATCAGCCAGAATATATCAATTTAATGGCACAATTGGTAGAAGAAAAAATAAAAACAGATTTAGCCGATGCCTATTTACCATCACAGATCGGTATTGTCTTAATGAATCATGGTTGTCCCCATAAAGCCAAAGGTTTTACATCAGGAATTGATGAAAGTCAAGCACTTTATGAATTAGTCAGAGAGAAATTAATGTATCGTTATCCATTAATTTCTGTGGGTTGGTTAAACCATGATACACCAATGATTGAATGGACTCAACCAAATGCTACCCAAGCTGCCAAAAATCTCATTCAATTGGGTGCAAAAGTAATCATGTTTATGCCCATTGGTTTTGCCACAGAAAACCATGAAACTTTGTTAGATGTACATCACATAATTCATGATTTAGAAAAACAACATTCTGGGGTAGATTATTTACAAATGGCTTGTGTAAATGATGATCCGCGCTTTTTAGATATGACTGCAAAATGGGCGGATATTCATATTAAAGAGTTGATGGCAGCAGAAAGTCAGGAAATTAATGTTCAGTTAGCTATCAATAATCATCACCATCATCATCATTAGGTGACAGGTTATAGGTGACAGGTGACAGGTGACAGATAAAGAATTAGTTTTTATCTGTCACTTTTTGATTTAAGTTGTGATTTTTATCGGTAATTGGTTACAATGTAAATATTAGTTTTGGGTAAAAAATGATGATAAAAACTAATATATCTCCCTCTATTACCATTAATATTCCTACTACACTAACTCTGAACATCTCCCATGAACAGTTTCTTTATTTAGCACTTGCTAACCGAGATTTACAATTAGAAAGAAATGCTAACGGAGAATTAATAATTATGCCACCTACGGGTAGTTATACTGGGAATAAAAACTTTGATATTGCTGGACAATTGTGGTTTTGGAATCGTCAGTATAAATTAGGCAAAGCTTTTGATTCTTCAACTGGTTTTCATCTTCCAAATGGTGCAGACCGTTCTCCTGATGTAGCTTGGGTAAAACAAGAAAAATGGGATACTCTGAGTTTAGAACAGCAAGAAAGTTTTGCACCTATTTGTCCTGATTTTGTCTTGGAATTACGTTCTAAAACAGATTCTTTGGAAAAGTTGCAAGCAAAGATGAGAGAATATATAGAAAATGGTGCTAGTTTGGGTTGGTTAATTGACCGGAAAAATCAGCGAGTAGAAATTTATCGTCCAGGTCAAGATGTGGAAGTTTTAGAATCTCCTGTAAATTTGTCTGGGGAAGATATTTTACCTGGGTTTATTTTGGATTTAAGTGAAGTTTGGAGTTAAGTATATAAATACTAGAGAAGCTAAAATTTATGGGCAGTAATTCTAATTCGTTAGTACGTGATTTTGAAATTAGCTTGATCAAAAATGAAGCTAATTTTTATCTTGAATTCATGTTGAATTTTATACAAACAAAATCATCAGGTGTTCTAATTTTTGAACTTTTGCCATATCTCTCACTTTTTACAGTTGAATCTTCTAATTATATTCAAGTATTCGTAATGACATACAGCCTGTAATAGAACAACTGGAAAGGGGTAATTTGCCTGGAGATAAAATACCTGGAATTGGATATGATGTTTTTAAGCTAAGAGTTAGAAATAGCGATATTCAATTCGATATGACAGGAAATACCGTAGCAGTTGTCACATTACCAATGAGTTGTTTCCGCTTACCAACCAGTGCAGATAGACCTACAGTAAGATTTATGAGTGCTGTGTAGGCGATCGCAAAAACATTGGCAACTCTACCATTTTCCTGACGGGGAATTTTATCCCAACAGAAGACAGAAATATCAGGTACAATTGAACATCCACCGAAAGTACAACGCAGTTCTGAAGATGCTGCCATCAATATATTCATTTGCAGGTTCGGTTTCTGGCAGTTGTATAAATTCTTACATAGTGATAATTTGAGCAGGTGTTTGTAGCATTTGCAGGTTTCCTTATTTATTGATGAGGGAGAATAACCTGTTATACCCTCCCCTAATTTATTTAATTTACTCCCCGTAATTTCCGGGTATTATCTACCAAACTTTGAGCAAACTGATCAAACCGTTGTGATAATTTCTCATCTACTAATTTTCCTTCAGGAGTGAAAGCACTGTACGCTTTACCAATAGATATTTGTTCGGGAATCACCCAACCATGTACCCATCTCATGCTTAGTCGTAAGTGATTGAGAGCGTTACTATTAGATTGACCACCTAAAATATTAATCAATCCTGCTACTTTTCCACCCAGATGATCAAAACTCATTAAATCTAGGGTATTTTTAATTACACCACTCACACCACCATGATATTCTGGGGTCGCTAAAATTAAACCATCAGTGTTAGCTACGGTATCACGCAGCTTCTGTACATCAGGGTATTCTGGATACTCTTTCGCACCTGTGCAAAAAGGTAGTTGCATTTCTCGCACATCCAGAATTTCTACTTCTGCACCCAGGGCCTCTACTCTTTGTGCTGCTATTTTTAATGCTAGTTGAGTATAAGATCCTGGTCTTAAACTACCGCCAATACCCACAATTCTTACCATACTCCACCCAAAAAGTAAATTATAAAAACGAAGTCGTTATGACTATGGGTATAATAACGTTAAGTTTTGTATGATGTCAAATTTCATCAAGCAGAACATAAAAAATCAAACAACACAACAGATGATAGGGAGATAATGATGTTCAACTCAAGTTGTTAGTTATAAAAGTAATGAGGGAACAAATCAAGTCAGAGGAATTATTGATCTTCCTTACAACTGCTGACAGCTAATGACTTGAAGTCCCATAACATCCAGTTATTGCTATTTCTGCTAGAAAAATAGGCATAAAGGAAAAATTGAACTTATGCCAAAATCAAAAGGGTAAATATTATGACAAATTTGGCTAAAAAAGCATTGAAACAAAAGCACTGCCACAAACGAGTTTCTTGGCTGGGGGCATTGGCAGCTAGTATGATCATGTTGCCAGGAATTATGGTAAGTAGCCCGGTTTTAGCCCAAAAAACAGAGGCGAACACTTTGTCCTATGGAGAATTATTGCAAAAAACAGAGCAAGGGCAAGTCAGAAAAGTAGAAATTGATGATACTGAACAAATAGCCAAGGTATATTTAGTTAGTCAAAAGCCAGAGGAAAAACCCATAGCAGTCAAACTATTAGATCAAAACTCTGAGTTAATCAACAAACTCAAACAACAAAATGTAGAATTTGGTCAAGTGTCCTCTGCTGACAGTAAAGTAGCAATGGGTATTTTACTCAACCTACTGTGGATATTACCACTGGTTGCCTTTATGTTGCTATTGCTGCGTCGTTCGGCTAATGCTTCCAACCAAGCCATGAATTTTGGCAAATCTCGCGCTCGGTTTCAGATGGAAGCAAAAACTGGGGTGAAATTTGATGATGTTGCGGGTATTGAAGAAGCAAAAGAAGAACTACAGGAAGTAGTCACCTTCCTCAAACAACCAGAAAAATTCACAGCAGTGGGAGCAAAAATTCCCAAAGGTGTATTGTTGGTAGGATCTCCGGGAACGGGTAAAACCCTACTAGCGAAGGCAATTTCTGGGGAAGCAGGCGTACCATTCTTTAGTATTTCCGGCTCGGAATTTGTGGAAATGTTTGTGGGTGTGGGTGCTTCCCGTGTTCGTGACTTATTTAAAAAAGCCAAAGATAACGCTCCTTGTTTGATCTTCATTGATGAAATAGATGCAGTAGGTAGACAAAGGGGAGTAGGTATTGGCGGAGGTAACGACGAAAGAGAGCAGACTTTAAACCAACTATTAACAGAAATGGATGGCTTTGAAGGTAATACTGGAATTATTATCATTGCCGCTACCAACCGCCCTGATGTTTTAGATTCAGCTTTATTAAGACCAGGTCGTTTTGATAGACAAGTAATTGTAGATGTCCCTGATCGTAAAGGGCGCTTATCTATTCTTCAAGTCCACGCACAGAATAAGACAATTGATCCTAGTGTTTCTTTAGAAGTTGTCGCCCGACGTACTCCTGGTTTTACGGGTGCAGATTTAGCCAACTTACTCAATGAAGCTGCTATCCTCACTGCGCGTCGTCGGAAAGAAGCAATCACACAACTGGAAATAGAAGATGCTATTGATCGGTTGACTATTGGTATGACTCTCAACCCTTTAATGGACACCAAAAAGAAACGCCTCATCGCTTATCATGAAGTTGGCCATGCCCTGTTAGCTACTTTGCTACCCCATTCTGATCCTTTAAACAAAGTTACTATCATTCCTCGTTCTGGTGGTATTGGCGGTTTTTCCCAGCAAATTTACAATGAAGACATGGTTGATAGCGGACTGTATACCCGTGCTTGGATCAAAGATCAAATCACAATGACATTGGGTGGTAAAGCGGCAGAAGTGGAAGTTTTTGGAGAATCAGAAGCTACAGGAGGAGCAAGTTCAGACTTGAAAGCGGTGACAAACCTAGCCAGAAAAATGGTGACTATGTATGGAATGTCAGATTTAGGTTTGGTGGCGTTAGAGGAAAATAATGATGCTTATCTGGGTAGAGACTGGATGAACAATAAGTCTGAATATTCAGAAGAAATGGCGATAAAAATTGACTATAAGGTGAGAGAAATTGCCTTGAGTTCTTATTTAGAAGCTCGCCAGATTATTAAAGAAAATCGCTACACCGTAGATAGGTTAGTGGAGTTGTTAATTGAACAGGAAACAGTAGAAGGTGAACAGTTCCGTAAAATTGTTTCTGAATATACTCAATTACCGGAACAACAATTAGCAGTTTTTAGTTAAGGGTTGAAGTTTTTATTTTTTTGGGGGTTTAGCAGTAGACATCTCCGGAAATTAACTTTGCGTGATTTGAAACCCTTGTAGAGACGTTGCATACAACGTCTCTACTTTTTCGGAGATGTCTAGTGGCTAACCCCTTATTTTTTTGGAGAGAAATTTTTACTGATAACTAGGGTTTTTAGGATATAGTTATTACTCAATGTATCCTCGCTCAATTCTATATTTTTACCTTAAAGGGTGTGTAAAAAAACCATGAACATCAAATCACTATCACAACTACTTTTAGGACTTGCTGCTGTACCGATCTTAACATTAGCTGTTAATGAACCAAGTCAGGCCAGACAGCAGAAATTTTACTGCGATACCAGCGGGAAATATCCGGTTACGAAAATTCGCACGAATCGCGGTTGGCAAAATATGCTTAACTGGAAGAGTAACTATTTTAACACTTCTAAACAACAACGTTGTCAAATTATCACTCGCAGATTACAAAGCTACTATGACAACAGAATGTTATATCTCACTTCCAGGAGAAATGTTAACGGTTATCCTGTAATTTGTATCGCTAACAAAACACGGGGAAAATGTTCAACCAAAGATGTCGTAATTACTTTACAACCAGGTAGAGATCCGGTGAGAGTTTCACAACAGATAAATTATTTCCGTCGTGGTGCTTACAAAGCAAAAACCATCAATTTACGTAGTAGTAGTGCGGTATTTTTTGTAGAAGGTGATATGTATGTGAACATGAATAAAATTATTGATCAACCAGATGCAAAGAATTGAGAATTGTAGGGTGTGTTAGAACGAAGTTCGTAACGCACCAATATTCAAAATTTGAGTTTTACTTCTCAATGATCCACAAAATTGTCCGTTCAACATTACATTCCACACTGGTACTTTTAACTTGTTTAGGAGGAATAACTATTTCTCTCCCCGCAATAGCGCCAGTGTCGTTACCCGTAACTACTAAAAATCATCATTTTCAAGTTAAAAAAATCGCTCAAACAATTACTGTAAAAGTTCTCTCTGAGGGTTTTTTAGGGACGGGAATTATAATTCAAAAACAAGCAAATCAAACCCAAAATAATCCAACCCAAAATCAGCAAATAAACTATATTTACACCGTTATTACTAATAATCATGTCATAGATTTTGTGGATACACCTTATCAAATTCAAACCCCTGATGGTGTGATTTATAATGCTACCAGAATTGAAAATGATAAATTAGAAAATTACGATTTGGGTATATTACAATTTACCACTAATCAAACCTATCAAATCGCCAAGTTTGGCAAATCTGCACAATTAAATATTGAAGATGAGATTTTTGTCGGTGGTTTCGTTGGGGAAAAAGGGGAAATGATTTTTAGTCACGGTAGACTATCCTTAGTATTAGCTAAACCATTAGAAGGAGGTTATCAAATTGGTTATACTAACGATATTCAAAAAGGAATGAGTGGGGGTGCGGTGTTGAATGTACAAGGGGAAGTGGTGGGTATTAATGGACTACACAAAAACCCCCTCTGGGAAGCACCGGATTTTTATTTTGATGGTTCAAAACCTGAAGCACCTTTACAGGAGAAAATTACCCGTTCTAGTTGGGGTATACCAATAGAAACTTTAATACTTATATCGAACCACAGAGACACAGAGAACACAGAGGAAGATGATTAAAAATTAGGAGTTAGGAACAATATACTTAAAATACTGTCATTACTCATGAAAGGAAGCAATCTCAAAAATATTGTCATTGCGATAACAGGAAGCAATCTAAATACCTGAATGTTCACATCATTAAAATTATGATCTCTCGTGCTATCTACCAATTCACTACTCCTGTTATTACTTCTGTTATGTTTGTAATGCAAACACCATTTGCAACAGCTTTACAACCATCAGAAATTAATAATATTGCTAAACAAATCACGGTTAGTATTCAAGAAAATACTACAAATGATCAGAAAATATATGGTTCTGGGGTAATTATTAAAAAACAAGGTAACAGATACACTGTTCTCACAAATTGGCACGTTGTCCAATTGCCTAAAAATTATATTTTATATACTAACGATCAACAAAGACATTCTATTATTCAAAAACGACAATTAGGAACATTAGATTTAGCCATAGTTGAATTTACCAGTAGTAGAAATTATCAAGTTGCAAAAATCGGTAACTCCCAACAATTAACAGAAACAACTCCACTTTATTCTGCGGGTTTTCCAGCACCAGACCAACTTGCTTCATCTGCAAACTATCGGTTTATCAGTGGGAAAGTTGACTCTATTCTCAGCAGATATAGAGAAGGTTATGGTTTAATTATTAGTAATAAAATTCTCTCTGGAATGAGTGGTGGTCCAATTCTCAATCAAGATGGTCGTTTAGTAGGAATTATTGGTCGTGCAACTAGGGATGGAAATGGGATTGAATCTTTTGGTGCTATTCCTATTCATGAATATCAAAGATATGCAAATGTTGGTTTTGCTCCCCCAGTCAGAAATACACCACGTCCTAGAACAAGACCAAGAAATACACCACTTCCTAGAAATATATCACCTGCTAATTTTGCCTTAGCTAAGACTTTAAATGGTCATTCTAACTTGGTTAACTCAGTAGGATGGAGTCCAGATGGCAGGTTTGTCGCTAGTGGTAGTTGGGACAAGACTATCAAAATCTGGGAAGTGGGAAGTGGAAGGTTGGTGCGGACTTTAAATGGTCATTCTAATGATGTTAACTCAGTAGGATGGAGTCCAGATGGCAGGTTTGTCGCTAGTGGTAGTGATGACAAGACTATCAAAATCTGGGAGGTGGGAAGTGGAAGGTTGGTGCGGACTTTAAAAGGTCATTCTGACTGGGTTTGGTCAGTAGGATGGAGTCCAGATGGCAGGTTTGTCGCTAGTGGTAGTAGGGACAAGACTATCAAAATCTGGGAAGTGGGAAGTGGAAGGTTGGTGCGGACTTTAAAAGGTCATTCTGACTGGGTTAGGTCAGTAGGATGGAGTCCAGATGGCAGGTTTGTCGCTAGTGGTAGTGGGGACAACACTATCAAAATCTGGGAGGTGGGAAGTGGAAGGTTGGTGCGGACTTTAAATGGTCATTCTAATACGGTTTTGTCAGTAGGATGGAGTCCAGATGGCAGGTTTCTCGCTAGTGGTAGTTCGGACAAGACTATCAAAATCTGGGAGGTGGGAAGTGGAAGGTTGGTGCGGACTTTAAATGGTCATTCTAATACGGTTTTGTCAGTAGGATGGAGTCCAGATGGCAGGTTTCTCGCTAGTGGTAGTTCGGACAAGACTATCAAAATCTGGGGGTTGCGGGAGTAGGTTGTCTGAAACAGGATTTCCAGGATTTGAGGATGTACAGGATAATGTTTTAAAGCAATATGTAATAGACATCTCCGGAAAAGAATGTAGAGACGTTGCATGCAACGTCTCTACAAGGGTTCTACGTCACGCACATTTAATTTTCGGAGAGGTGCAACGTCTCTACAAGGGTTCTACGTCACGCACATTTAATTTTCGGAGAGGTGTAACGTCTCTACAAGGGTTCTACGTCACGCACATTTAATTTTCGGAGAGGTGTAATGTAAATTTTACCCCTCTCTGCGACTCTGCGCCTCTGCGTGAAACAAAATCATAAATTTAAGCGGAGATGATATCAAAAGTCAAAATCTAACCTCTAAAAAATGGTGCGTTACGTTATCACTAACACACCCTACTATTATCCCCACATCTTTTCTAAATTCAACACAAAACCCGGTAACACATCTTCCCCCGATAAAGTTTTTGGTAACTTTAAAACCTCCACTTCCTTTCCAGGACGATAAATTTCCACCTCTTGTTTTTTCCGATTGATTAACCAACCTAAACGACAACCATTAACTATATATTCTCGCATTTTTTCCTGAACTTTTTTTAAACTGTCTGAAGGTGACATAATTTCAATTGCAAAGTCAGGACAAAGGGAATAAATTTTTCTTTTTGTTCTGCACTCAAACCACACCAACGAGATTTTTCTACCCAAGAAACATCAGGAGACCGGTCAGCACCATTTGGTAAAGTAAAACCAGTGGAAGAATCAAATACTTCTCCTAATTCTGTGACTTCATTCCATGCTGCTAATTGAAAGATTAAGTTAACATTACTTCTGCCAGTTTCTCCTCCGGTTGGTGGCATAATTATTAATTCTCCCTGGGCGTTACGTTCTAATTTTAAATCGGGGTTTTCCGCACAGAGATGATAAAATTCTGCTCTAGTTAATTTGATAATCGGATTGAGGTTTAATGTTAGTGCTGTCATATTAATTATCCTCTACAATTTTAAAAGAATTAATCATTTTTTCCACCACTGGCCAGAATTTCTTATATTCTTCTGTTGGAGCTTGGTAAGTAATGAAATAACCTTTTTTATATGCAAGTGTTCCCTTTTCTAGCTTTTTAAAAGTACATCCATTTTCTTTACGAGTGAATGTAATTTTGTAAGCATCACCATCACTTAATCGAGACGATGTATATCGAGACGATGTATGTCGAATTTCTGAATTTAATTTATCACGCTCAATTACATGGAAAGCGTCCTTTTTAAATTCTTTCAAGGTGATAGCTTCACCTAAGTCGGCAACACTTACAGTTATTGCTACTGGACAATCATTTTGTGTAGGTGGTTGTTCTAACATAAATTTAACTTTTTCCATGTCACCTGGTTGGGCGAGTTTTGCTTGTAAACTTTCAGGATATTTAATTGTGAACTCCATATTTTCTTCTGGATGTTGATAGGTTTGGGTTAATTCTTCTCTAATGATTTCCTGTTCAGGTTTGCGTAGATAAACTGCTGTAAACCCAATTCCTAAAAAAGTCAAAGATGTAATGATACCAGCAGTGATGACAAATTGATTAGTAAGTAGATTTTCTGTAATAATGTTATTATTCTGTGATTCAGCTTCCTGTGGTTTAATTTGTTTTAATTGCGGTTCTGGTGTTATTTCTATTGTAGCTTGTAGAGTTAAGATTGTGTTGACAAAATCAATTAATTGTGGTTGGGAAAATACGAAGAACTTAGGTTTTTCTAAAATTTCAATATTATTACCTGGAGTTTCAAAATCCAGACCTTCAACATTAACATAACCAGAATGATTAATTACTTGTACAGGTGTTTTTGGTCTGATTTCTTCTAATGCTTCTAATGCTGCTTTTGCATCATGATAACGATGTCTTCTCCAATCTGGATGTACCATTTTATCAATGATATTTGCTAATTCATCGCTAACATTAGGTGCAAAATCTTGCCAAATAATTTTATCATCGTCGTCTATATAAATGCCATCTTTATCAGATTTTTCCAGAGTAAAACCTGTGAGACCTTGAATACCAATCATCCCGACAGAATAAATATCTGTATTGAAAGAAACTTGACCAGTTTTACGTTCCATTGCCATGTATGGATCAGTTCCAATTACAAGACTACGTTGTGTCCTTTCACCAATTTCTTTAACTGTCCCAAAATCAATTAATACTAATTTGTTGTCACTGGTTCTTCTGATTAAATTTGCTGGTGTTACATCACGGTGAGCTAAATTTTGAGTTTGGATAAATACCAAAATCTCTAAAATATCATGGAGTATATACCAAACTGTATCATTATCCAGCTTTTTACTAAAAGGTAATTCTTGAGATAGTTCGTGACCTTCGATATATTCTTCAACTAAATAAAAGTCTTGTTTAATAATGGGTAATAGTTTATAATTAATAATAAAATAATCTTTTAATTTAGGAATTTGGGGATGCTTTAATTTATTCAGTTGTTGTGCTTCTCGTTTAAATAATTCTTTGAGATACTGTAAATCAGGTTTATTTAAGTTGTGTTGATGTTGATTTGGTTTAAGAAGTTTAACTACACATTTTTCATGGTTGTGAATATCTTCCGCTAAGTAGGTTTCCCCAAAACCACCTTGACCCAATTTTGCAGTAATTTTATATTGGCTTTTTTGACCTGGGATGGTTTTACCAATTAAGTTTTTGTTGAACATAAATAAATACAGCTATGTTATTTAGTTAAAAATGGATTTCTCAACTGTGGTTATCAACCAATATCAAATAATATAGCTGTAAGTGTCTATTTAGACAAGTTATGGAGTAGATTAATTAGCCAGTTTTAATTATCTTTGATTAATAAATTGACTAACTATACTAATAATATAGATTTAAAGGCTCAACTAAGGTATGATAAGAGGTTATAGTTAAATAATGAAATATCATGTTTGAAATATTGCCCTTTCAATTTGAAATCAATAAAATTGCGATCGCTGGATCTTGTTTATGGGCTTTAGCTCTCTATTTAATGTTAGCATCTACTAGAGAATGGGTGACAGAACAATTAAATCGGTGGTTTAATTTTGCAGAAAGATCCCTTTATACAAGCGAAAAAGAGTTTGAAAAAACCCGCAAAGCCAGAGAATCACAAAATGCTTTTTATGCTTCAGTTTTTAGCATCATACCATTTATTATTTTTGGGGCTTTATCTCATTGGGGTTTAGAAATTAGTTTAGGTAGTAGTTGGGGAATTAGTACCGGCATTCTGGCTTGTATGGGTGCAGGAATTTATGAATTAGGACGCAGAGAGGGGGAAAATTATGATGAATGATAGAGTGGTAATTGGTCAAGAAATTCTGTTAATTTTGTTGTATTGATTTGAAGTATTGAAGTATAAAATAAAAAATTAATGAAATTTACTAAATGGGACTTATACAATCTAATTTGGACATTATTTTGGATAGGAATTTTCATTTATATCAGTGAATTATTTACCAGAGAATACTACTACTATGCTTCAGCTCTGAAATACCAAAATAACTTAATTGCTATACTTGTATCTGTAATTATCACCTATCCATTCACACTAATCTTAAGTAGTCTCATCTGGGGATTTAAAAATGTATTCCGAATAGTTAATTGGTCACTTCCCAATGCGATTATAATGGGTAATGTTTCAGGAATACTCAGTTTTAAATTAGCAGAATATTACGTTGAACCAACCCACGGCTATATATCCCCTGATGCTGCAATGAGATTTATCCGAAATTTTAGTGTTGCAGGTACATTTTTAGGTGTTGTTATCCTATTGATATTTAACTTACTTGTTAACTCTAAATTCCGTAATATAGTTATTCAAAAGCTCCATTTATTTAGCAATAAATATAAATCATTACTACTTTTTATTCGTAGTTTGGATAACTACATGAGTAGTTTAATTGTCAAATGGCTGATATTCTATCTGTTTTTATCTAAAATATTTTATCCACCTACTAATAACTTACAAATTATTCATTATTATCAAGAAATTAACTTATTTCCTAAACATTTAATGACTGTTTCTATTATGTATGCAATTAATTATAGTATAGTCAGACAATCACAAACCAAACATACCTTGATTGGTAATCAAAAATTACAACTATCAGTAAAATCTGTAATTCTATTTATTTTCAGTATTCTGATTTCTGTCTGTGTAAGTATTTTCCTGTGTTCAACCTTTGCCGTTACTAACCTAATTTATAACACAAGTAAAATATACAATTACCCGTTACTATATCCCCAAAACTTGCTCTTTGTATCTACAGCATTGATTTTTAATTGTATAATTATCGGAATTTTTACCATCACATCCTTTCAGCTATTTTTTCCAAAATCACCCAAAAATCATTACATCAAAGTCTTATCTGGTGGACTATTTGGTTTATTAGCTATATTTATCACGCTGATACCTAATTTACTAATAGATGATTATTTATATTCACAACCAAGATTTTTTAATCATCTATTTCAAGGAATTGTATTTGGTTTAGTTATGAACGCAATTGCGGTAATTATCTCATTTTTTTGCCCCAAAAATAAACCACAGCAGACGCAGAATACACAACAAAAATAAAGCTCTCTGCGCCTGGAGTGTATCTGCGTGGAATATAATATCTAAGCAGTCCGAAAACGCGCCAACTCTTCCCCCGTTTTTGCATCATGAGCGTGAACAGTACATACCAAACAGGAGTCAAAAGAACGTGCTACATGGCCAACTTCCACTGGATCAGTAGGATCAGCAATAGGTGTACCAATTAATGCTTGTTCCACTGGGCCACGCTTCCCAGCACCGTCACGAGGGCCAATATTCCAAGTACCAGGAGCGATGACTTGATATTGTTTAATTTTCCCTTCTTCAATTTCTACCCAGTGACATAAAGCACCCCGCGCTGCTTCCGTTGCACCCCATCCCTTACCGTCTTTTTCTTCGGGTTTAATGTACCAGGGTTCGTTTAATTGGAACTCTTTTAAACAACGTTCCGCTTGACGGTACAACTTAACTAATTCATGTACCCTAGCTAACTGTCGGAGGTGAACATTTGCACCACCCATTTTTTTGTAGACATCAAGAATAAATGGGTCATAATGTTGCCATGAGTCACCATGTGTTCCACCTGCAACTAACTGACGTGCTAAGGGGCCTGCTTCTAAACGTCCTAAATCTTGGTGTAAAACAGCACTAGACCAAGAATAAGCACCCTCAAAATCTTTTTCGTTATTGATAGTTGGGGAAGTATTGCGATCGCCTGGATGCCAATCTTGAGTACCTTCATTATACCAAGAATGACTGAGATTTTCCCGCACAAAACCCTGTTCCATCAAGCGATGAGTATCTTTGCAACCATCGTAAACACCGCTTTTCATAATTACCGCAGCGTTACGTCCTTCAATGGTAGGTTTATTGTATCTATCCTCATGGGGTAAATATCCCCAAGTCACAAATTTACCTACACCAATACCATATCTATCTAAACCGATATCCAAACCCATCCGCCAGTATAAACCTAAATCAGATTCTCGGTGTTTAATATCTTCATTTAACCAGTTAGCGAAGTCATCATAGGATTGAATTTCTTCATATCTTTCCAGAGAACAACCCAACCAAACTGGTTCTAACCAATTGGTGCGGAAATATTCTAAAATCCCCCAAGCGCGGGTAATATCAGTCAAAGTGGGGGCGCACATCACTCCACCAGGCACCATATAACTGCTATGATAACTGGTGATTTGTTGAAAATGTTTATGATGAACTTATTTTGAAGGTAATTTTGCTTAATCATAACATTTTATTTTTGCTATTTCCGTTTTGATAAATAAGGGAATATTTAGGGAATAAGTTAGCAAATTCAGGGAAATTGCGAGGAGACATATTCCACATCTTGCATAATTATTTTTTTGTTTCACGCAGAGGCGCAGAGGCGCAGAGAAGAGAACGCAAAGAGAGACTTTTGCAAGAGGTTTATTCCGCGTCTACTCATTGAAATCTGGTTCATTTACCTACTTATTCGCAGATATGTTTGCAGACTTTGAGAACACTACAGACGGTAGGTATAGGAAATGGCAAAAATCAAAGCAACGGAATTAGAGTATCAAGCAGTTTTTAAAGAGAAGTTAATTGCAGCTAATCATAATTTTAAAACCCAGAGAATTAAAGTGAGGATTAAACAAACTGGAAATTCTCTGCAATTACGAGCTACTTTACCTTTAAAACCAGGTGATACAAGTGTAGCTAAACAGAAAAAACAGTATGATTTATCTTTAGGAATACCTGCAAATTTGGAGGGATTAAAAACAGCGATTGAGGAAAGTTATGAATTAGGTAAATTAATTGCTCGGCACACTTTTGAATGGAATGATAAATATTTAGGAAATAAATCGAGAGATAAACAAGAAATTAAAACGATTGGGGAATTATTAGAGGATTTTGAAAATCAATATTATCAAACTCGTCAAAAAACCTTAACCAGTCAAAATACTTTTGCTAATTATCAATCTGTTCTGAAAAGAAACTTACCTTTAAATGATTTACCCACTCAGGAAAATTTAGAATCAATAATTAATTCATTTCAAGGAAATAAAAAAAATGAATTAATTGCTGTAACTTCTGTTTTTATTAAAACTTTTAATTTAGGATTTAAACTTGATGTCAAACGAGATTATGTCACTCCTGCTTATCGAGAAATACCTGATGATGAAAAAATTATATCTGGTTTTTACCTGTTTGAAAAATTCGCTCTCAATCGCAAAAATACAAATATTAGTGATGAAATAGATACTTGGGAAATGTGGCGTTGGGTATATGGAATGTTAGCAACTTTTGGATTCAGACCAAGAGAATTATTTGTAGAACCAGATATTAATTGGTGGATGTCTCCCCAAAATATAGATCATACTTGGAAAGTGAATAAAAACACCAAAACTGGATATAGAGAAGTTATTCCTTTTGTACCCGAATGGATAGAATTATTTGGTTTAAAAAATCCCAAACTATTAAACATTTTAGAAAGAAAAGTTGCCAAAATTGAATCTGTACAAAATATTAATTGGATGAGAAGAGATATATCGAGATGGTTTAGAAAAGTGGGAATTGAATTTCAACCTTATGATTTACGTCATGCTTGTGCAATTAGAGCGCATCTTCAGGGAATACCAATAAAAGCAGCAGCAGATAATTTAGGTCATACTGTTGATGAACATACAAAGACTTATCAAAGATGGTTTGGGATTGAAAATCGGAAAAAAGCTTTCGGTGAAGTGATGAGTCAGAAGTCGTTAATTGAGTTGCAGAATAATGAAATTTTGGGGTTAAGGATGGAGAATGAAAGGTTAAGTTTGGAAGTTGAGAAGTTGAGATTGTTGGAGAATAAGAATTTATAGGAGTGGGAACAGGTTTATCACCACGGTTGAGAACGTGGATATAAATAATGACAGCAAAATTCTGTTTAATACCTAAATAATTAAGTAAAAAAGAAGTTTTCTGTATGTTCAGACAAGAATCTGTTATTATGCATGATGTATTAGGGCTGAGAAAAAGATTATACAGAAAGTTTCCGTATAATAAGCTGTTAGCCTCATATATGTATATATTACCAGTTTTTATTATAGTCATGAAAAGAATAACAAAAATTCTCATATTTGCAATCTGTACTATTGGAATATCTGAATTGAATATTCAGTCAGCAGTTGCTGCTCAATTACGTAGTGTACGAGGGATAAATATTTTTGGTGATGCTATCGGTTTTGATGTAGAAGCTTCTTGGTTTTGGGGAGCTCACCCAGGGGGAAATGATCAAAAAAAAGGTAAAGTTTCAGCAGCTAATCCTAGAGTTGAACTCCAATCAAGTTTCAATAATGATGATCATGGATCAATGGCGGCTGGAAATGTTCTATATAAAAAGGTAAGAGACGTACAAGGGCCTGGCGGTACAAGACTTATTGAAGCTTCTTCAGAGGCTACTGCTATTGTCAAGCCTGTGTGTCCTGAGCCTCCTCCAGAAAAGCCAAAATGTGGCAAAATATCACTCCTGACCATAGCAGATGGGAAGATAATATTCAGGGTTAGAGGTAATGAGATTAATCGCAATGAAATTTCTCCAGGGAATCCACAGCTTTCAATAACTCCTAGTTTAGGGACTGGTACAATACTTTCCTTGGGTAGCAAAGGTAGTTTATCAGATTCTATAATTGTTGGTAATTCATCTATTGTTCTTTATAAACTAGATTATGAAGTTGTTCTAGAAGATGATCCTACAGAATCAGGGAATCCCTTGATCAGAGACCAAAAAATAGTTGCTAGTTTAACAGCTGGAATAAGTGATTCTTTGTTTTCAGTAGGTTTTGATAACAATCTTCAAGCTATTGAGAGTAAATTTATTAATGCTTTTGAATACGATCCTCTTAATAATTCATGGAATATTAATCAAGATACTCCTCTTTTTGTAGTTTCCACTTCTGCTCAACAAGATATTTCTAATTTTATTCTTTCGTCATCAGATACAATCGAAGATTCATCTACAGAATCTGTTCCTGAACCACCCACTATTTTGGGAGCAGTTATAGTTTTAGGAGTTGCTATCTTTCTCAAACGATAGTTCAAAAGCCGATATTTTAGTGCGATCGCCGATCTTGTAGGGTGCGTTAATGAAATGTAACGCACCATATTTATGATAATTTACTGATTTTCGGTGCGTTACGCTGTCGCTAACACACCCTACGGTTTAATTGGTTTAATCGTCCCAAGACCCTTGAGGTTTTTCCTTTCTGTCACCTGTACCCCAATCACTTGGATAAATTCCCTGAGCGATAAACCTATGAATACTGGAATACGGCCAATCTTGGGGATTTTCACACAATCCATGTCGAACCGGATTATCGTGAATATAATCACAATGTTGCTCAAAATCCCGTTCATCCCGAATTAAATGTTCCCAAAACCGACGTTGCCAAAGGTTGCTTTCCCGTCGCTTTTGTCGTGATTGGGAAACTTCTCGATTAATCCCTAATTCTTGTCCATAATGTTTAGTAACATAAGTTTTAATGAGGCGCAATCTCACCGACAAATCTTTATCATCGGTGGGTAAAGTCCACAAACAATGAAAATGATCAGGTAATAAAACAAAAGCATCAATACAAAAAGGATATTTTTCCCTTACTTTTTCTATTGCTTCTCGGAGAGATTTTCTCCCTATGTCAGTACATAACCAAGATTCTCTTTGATAGGTGACTTGTGTGATGAAATATGTACCTCCAGAAATATTAGGTCTTCTATAATTAGGCATTATGGAGTTAGTATGGGTAAAATTAAAAGGGTAAAAATTAGAATTACTCCTCTCTACAAAGCTATAATTTGATTGAAGTCAAAAAACTGTAACCTAAAATGTCAACCATTGAACAAATTGAAGCAGCGATTCTGACACTTCCACCAGAACAGTTTCAGCAACTCCGACAATGGATATTAGACATAGACTACCAGCGTTGGGATGAGCAGCTAGAACAAGACATCGCAGAAGGTAAACTGGAAGCTTTAGCAGAAGAAGCGATCGCTGAGTTTAAAGCAGGACATTGCCGAGAACTCTGATGCACTACACAACCCGAAGATTTTGGAAATGCTATGATGATTTGCCTCCTCAAGTTCAGGAAACAGCAGATCAGTGTTATGAACTTTTGAAAGCTGATCCATCTCATCCATCATTACACTTCAAGAAGATCGGTAAAAAATACTGGTCAGTTAGAGCAGGATTAGACTATCGGGCTTTAGGAGTGGAGGTAGAAAGCGGTATTTCTTGGTTTTGGATTGGAACTCACGCAGAATATGACAAGCTCATTGGTAAGATTTAACCAGCAGCCCCCTACGAAGTCGTAGCCGATGCAAGTGAAACCTTCTGAGCAAATTTCATCCGATGATGCGGAAATTATTTTAAGGCAATTACCAGACTGGATTCAGGATGCCCTAATTGCTCGCGCTACTGAAATTGATTATCCTGTTGAAGCAATAATTGAAATGGCGATCGCTAGTTTTCTAGATACAGAAGCATTAAGTTTTGCCGATTGTAAACCAGGACGAGGTCAATAAATTTAACAAATTGTCGTACGGGATAGAAATGGTTGTCTTCAGTTTTTGAGAAAAGCAAAATCGTTAAATTTCTATTTTATTGTAATTGCTGAATTATAGTTCAATGCGATCGCTCTGATCCTGTAGGGTGTGTTAATGAAATGTAACGCACCTGAAAATTTTACCATTCAACATATTTTAGAAAAGCGATAGCGCAAGCGCTGCTGCAAGCAGTTCGCCAAAATTCCCTATTTACACTCTCCCCTCTGCGACTCTGCGCCTCTGCGTGAAACAAAAAATACAATACTCAAGCCCGCACCACAGTAATTCTACGCTGATTCTCTGTCACCACAACATCAGTAGATAAACGCTCCTCCATTGGTAAAGCATTCTTACGTCTATCAAACACAAATAACCACCCAAAATCCAAACCTAAACGCCCTAAATAAGACTCCAACTGCTCAATTCCCTCATTTTGAGGATCACGTTTTTTATCTCTCCAAACCTTTAATTCAATCCCCAAAATTACATCTTTGTAACGCAGACATAAATCCATTCGATCACTACCAATAGCATATTCCCTTTCCAAAGTTCCACCACCATTAACAACACGATGTAAAAAAGCCATTAAGACAATGTGCGGAGCAATTTCATGATACCCAGTGCTACCTAATAATGGTTCGCCATGTTGTCTCCAAAATTTGAGAAATGCTGTTAATAAAGCATCTATATTTAATTCCCCTTCTGGTGTTAACCAAGTTGGTGCAATCATTGGTAAAGAAGCCATTGGTGTGACTGTTAATACTCTAGGTAAAACCTCCCGATAAATAGGATTAGCAATAGTTAATCCACCGTAAGGGTGCATTTTACATAATCCTAAATCAATTACAAATCTAATATCATCATTGGGAATATTTCCTAATTCCAAACCAGCTAACATTGGTTCAATAATTGCTTTTATTCTTGGTTCTCGTAAACGTTCAGCTAAACTATCAAGGTGTGTATCTTGACGGGTAATTAATATTTCTTTAGCTGTTAAAATATGTTCCTTAGTAATATCAATATTTCGATCCTTTACCATTTTATCCACAACTTCTTTAGCTAAAGCATTGACTAACCAAGGTTGTCCTTGCGTTAAATTAAATGCTGTTTCTATAGCTTCTGGTGTGAAAATTTGTCCAGTTGCTTCTGTATGTTGTTGATATAATTCTGCTACTTCTTCAGCATAAAAATTTCGTAGAGTAATAGAACTAACTTTAATATTAAAAGGACTAGATGTATTTAATCTTTGACTGCCACCTGATGCAACTTTATAATCTCTTACATCTCGTAAACCAACTAATCCTACTGATGAGGGAAAATTTTCTGGACGGTTAGGAAAACTATCTCTTAACTGTCTCAAAATTGAAATTAAAGTATCATCTTGTAAAGAATCAATTTCATCTATAAATAATACTAAAGGACGATTTATTGCTTTTGACCAACTTCTTAGAAAAGACTTAATTCTTTTTCCGGTTTCTTCCTGCTGCCATTTTTTAGTAGGTGGTTGTAATTCTTCAGGTAAGCTATCTTCAATTGTATCAGACCAAGATCCCAAAATTGCTAATTCTGCTGTACTCGGATCATGATTAAATGCACTTCCCACTTCTACCGATACCATCACTGCGGCATAATTTCCTGTAGCGGTAAGTTGCTTTGCTAGGGATAACATGGCGGTGGTTTTCCCTGTTTGTCGTGGTGCATGAATGACAAAATAACTATACTGTTGAATTAGTTCCTCCAAATCTGGTAATCGTGTTGTTGGAGATAACATATAGTGGATATCATCTTTACATGGACCGGCAATATTGAACCAGCGAGACATAGGATTTTGGAAGTTTGTGGATATTTTTAGTTTAGATGATTTTGAAGTAAACAAAACAATTATGCTCGCACTACAGTAATTCTCCGCTGATTTTCCGTCACCACAACTTCAGTTGATAAACGTTCTTCCATTGGTAAAGCATTCTTACGTCTATCAAACACAAATAACCAACCAAAATCCAACCCCAAACGCCCTAAATAAGACTCTAACTGTTCAATTCCATCATTTTGAGGGTCACGTTTTTTATCCCTCCAAACCTTTAACTCAATCCCCAAAATCACATCTTGATAACGCAGACATAAATCCATTCTGTCACTACCAATTGCATATTCCCTTTCCAAAGTTCCACCACCATTAACAACACGATGTAAGAAAGCCATTAAGACAATGTGTGGAGCAATTTCATGGTAAGCAGCACTACTTAATAATGGTTCTCCATGTTGTCGCCAAAATTTCAGAAATGCTGTTAATAAAGCATCTATGTTTAACTCACCATTTGAATTTAACCAACTAGGACTAATTAGAGGTAAAGTATCTTGAGTTCCTTGTACTAAAACACGGGGAATTACCTCACGATAAATCGGATTAGAAATAACTAATCCCCCTTTCGGGTCACGTCTTAATAATCCTAAATCAATTAAATATTGACGATCATCTGCTAGAGTATCGGGTAATATTTGTCCCGCTAAAATTGGTTGAATAATATTTTTTACTCTTTGTTCTCTGAGTTTCTCAGCTAAACTATCAAGATGGGTATCTTGACGGGCAATTAATATTTCCTTAGCTGTTAAAATATGTTCTTTAGTAATATCAATATTTCTATCTTTCACCATTTTTTCTACAACTTCTTTAGCTAAAGCATTCACTAACCAAGGTTGTCCTTGAGTTAAATTAAATGCTGTTTCTATAGCTTCTGATGTGAAAATTTGTCCTGTTGCTTCTGTATGTTGGTTATATAATTCTGCTACTTCTTCAGCATAAAAATTTCGCAGAGTAATGGAACTAACTTTAATATTAAAAGGACTAGAAGTATTTAATCTTTGACTGCCACCTGATGCGACTTTATAATCTCGTACATCCCTTAAACCCACTAATCCGACTGATGAAGGGAAATGTTCAGGACGATTTGGAAAACCATCTCTTAATTGTCGTAAAACTGAAATTAACGTGTCATCTTGTAAAGAATCAATTTCGTCTATAAATAATACTATGGGTCGGGGTAAAGATTTTGCCCAAGCTGTTAAAAAATCGTTAATTCTGTTTCCTGGTTCTTCCTGTTGCCATTTTTTTACAGGTGGTTGTAATTCTTTAGGTAAGCGGATATTTATTGTATTATACCAAGATCCTAAAATTGCTAATTCTGCCGCACTAGGATCATGATTAAAAGCACTTCCCACTTCCACTGATACCATCACTGCTGCATAATTTCTAGTTTCAGTCAGTTGCTTTGCTAGGGATAACATGGCGGTAGTTTTCCCTGTTTGTCGTGGTGCATGGAGGACAAAATAACTTTCTTGTTCAATCAACATTGATAAGTCAGGGAGACGACTTGTTGCGGAAATAGTATAATTTTTTTCAGGTTTACATGGACCGGCAATATTAAACCAGCGAGACATGGGATTTTGGAAGTTTGTGGATACTTTCAGTTTAGACGATTATTTATTTATCAACATAGCCAATCAAAATACATAGTTATCCATTCAATTTAAATCATGACCTGTTGCTGGTGATAGATCCATTATTTCAGTAAACCGGGAATATTTCACCTCACTTGTGGGAGGAAACTGTGCGGAAACAGCCATTAAACCGACTTTAATATCCTCAAAGAAAATCACACCACCAATTCGTCCGCTTGCTTGGAATGGTCCATGAAAAAATTGATGACGGGGAATATATATGAGGAGAGAATTAGTAATTTTGACCTTTTGACCAAATAGTTGTTGACAGGTTTTTTTGACAACTGAATCAATATATTGATTCTGGGCAGGTTGACCCTGGTTGATGAATTTGGGATGATCTGCAAAATGATCCATGTAATATAACCAGATTGTAGACAAATCTTTTTCTTCAGTGAGGATTTGCTTGAGTTCCTGCCATCGTTTGAAATTCATAATATGGGTAGATTGGATTATTCTTTGCTTACTAAAAATTTACCATAGTTATCCTCGCTTGGGATTAGGGAAAAATTAGGTAATGTCTGGGAAACACCAAATTGCTGTTAATAGATAAAAAGAAATGGACTTATGATATATCTGGTATGAGTTGATTGCCTCATTTAAGGAAAAACTAGGGAATCATCAAATCAATTCTACAAAATCCTTGCTATATCAGCCATTCACTAATTAATTACCATATAACTGCTATGCGGCCACTGTCCACCTAACAAGGCGTAAATTTCTACAGGTTTAGCAGAAATTGTCACCCCTATTTCATAGGATTTACCTGTAAAAGCTGCAAAGCGACGACAAGCTTCTTCGTAATAACGACTACTGCGATAATTTTTATTAGTTAAATCTATGGCAAATAAACCATAAAAATAACGGGGAATACTTTGAATAGTTTCCACAATTTGACCTAAATTTCTCGCCAAAATTGCATTTCTAGGAACTTCTGTTCCCCAGGCAGTATCCAAAGCCCAAGCCGCAGAACTGAGGTGAGAAGCACCACAAATACCGCAAATTCTAGGGGTGACAATTAAACCTGCTTGGGGATCTTTTCCGCGTAAAATTACTTCAAAACCACGGAATAATTCTGCATGAGTCCAGGCATTGCTAACATATCCGTCTTCGATTTCTACACGGACATCTAAATCACCCTCAACTCTACCAACGGGGGCAATATCTAATGTTTGAATCGGCATAATTTCTTTTGGGTAATTGGTAATTGGTAATTGGTAATTGGTAATTGGGAAAAAATCTTACCCAGTCACCAGTCACCATTCCCTAAATCAAGAAAAAGTCTTCATCAGTCCATTTTGGTGCTGTGTCTTTAGCAACAACTGTGAGAACTGCATAATCTTGTTGACTAATTCCGGGGGGTATTTCTTTGGGAACACCCATGATGGTTTGGGTTTTAAATACTGTTCCCGGTTTAAGATCATGGAAGGGAAATTCCGGTTCTGTACAACCAATACAAGGCATTCCCGCACGAGTCTTAGATGATACTTTATTCCAGAGAATACGGTTACAGGAAGCATGGGTCATGGGGCCACGACAACCTAAGTCATAAAAGAGACAGCCTTTCCGTTGTCCAAACTCCGTGGTTGTAGCTTTGTAAGCAAAGTGAATGTTACGGGTACATCCAGTTTCGGCAAAGGTGTTAAAGAAGGTTTGGGGACGATGTAGTTCATCTAAGGCAATATCGCTGATGCGCCCGGTAGCAATGGCGACTAGTATCTGCGCTATCCAATCAGCATGGGCGGGACATCCGGGAATGTTAATTACGGGTAAGCCAGCTTTGCTGACAAAATCTTTACCTAAAAAACCGCCTTCATTACGCTTGAGAAATTGTAAACCTTGAGACTCGCTGGGGTTAGGTGACATTGCTGGGATACCGCCCCAAGTAGCACAGTCACCAATGGCGACGACAAAATCGGCAGCTTTGGCTAAGTCATTTAACCAATCTTTCATGGGGCGATCTGCGAAACGATTCCAGTTGCCAGTACCGTTGGGCGCGTTAACTACGCTACCTTCAAAAACTAAAATATCTAGGGGTTTTTTCCCTAAGATACATTCCCAAAGTAGGGTTTGGAGGTTGTCACCTAGTTCTAAACCTAGGGAGGGATGCCAGAGGATGTTGATACCGAAGTCAGCTATTAAATCACAAGCTGTTGGTTCTTCGGCATTAAGAAATGACATGGTGTCACCTGAACAAGCACCACCTTGCAGCCAGAGTACGTTAGTCATTGACTATGATTTTTTCTGTTGTAGATGTAGAGAGATGGACTTGTTAATTTAGTCCGTATGATTGAGGAGATACGCAGGAAAATTCAAATCTTTATTAATATTGGAATTTCTACTGATAAGTAAATTTTTAGAGTTTTACTATTTGATCAATATTTTTATTTTAACATATCGTTTTTGTCTGAATCAGGATTGACAGAATTTGTTGATTTACTGGATTTATATAGAATTTTTGATACAATAATTATGACTCAAGTAATAAATTTTGGGCTACAAAGATTAACATTGGTAAATCTACGCTAGATTTTTATAAAAATTTTGTTTTATATTAAATATCATTGATTTTATTACCTTATCCTCAAACTTCAAAAATGGATGGGTAAAACACTAGACTTGCAAATGAACTGCAAAAATTAGTAGCGGGGTTTTTAATTACTAAACCCTAGCAGTAATCAGTCTTCAGTAAGCCCTATTTTAAACCTGATAACTGATAACTGATAACTGATAACTGATAACTGATAAAAGGGGAATCTATAAAAAGTTAATAAATAACTGCGTAAATCGGCTTAGTTGATGACTCAATTACTATGGCCAATTTATGACATTTAGTATAACAGATACAGCCGTAAAAGCAACAATGGCGGCCATTGCTGATGAGTCAGTAACAGCAGAGGAAAAAATCCAACTGCTGATGGAAATGGCACAAGGTTTTCTGAACAAACCAAAAACTGCTCAAGATTTACGTAGTGGGTTAGGATTATTTTATCGTGCTTATCAAATGTGTGGTGAAGACTATCCCTTATGGAAAGCACGAGCGAAGGTAGGAATGGGTGCTGCTTTACAAATGATACCCGATTCTAACCCCCAATTGTTGGTACAAGCTAAGGAAAGTTATGAGGAAGCTTTACCACTTTTACAAGAATTTGCTGAACCGATAGAAGTTGCAGAAACTCAGTTAAATTTAGGTTTAGTTATTCAATCTTTAGTACCTCATAGTTTAGCGCGGATGACTGATAGTATCCAGGCTTATCATGAGGCTTTAAGGGTATTTACTTGGCAAGAATATCCTCAAGACTATGCGATTTTACATAATAATATTGCGATCGCTTATCTTTCTATGCCGATGTCTTCAGAAAGTGAACATTTACGTCAAGGGTTAGCAGTTCAATCTTTTGAAGCTGCACTTGAACATATTAACTTAAGTGATCATCCCAGGGAATATGCGATGTTGCAAAATAATCTCGGCAATGCTTTGCAATATTTAATTAGTTCCCATCCCATTGATAATAATTTGCGGGCTATTTCTGCTTATGATGAAGCTTTAAAAGTACGGAATCCTCAAGATACACCCATAGAATATGCTAATACCATTTCTAACAAGGCCAACGTACTTTTTAACCTTCCTGATGATCCAGAAAAACCAGAATTAGGTAATCCTGAAAATCTGATTAATGCCAAATTATACTATCAAGAAGCATTGCAAATATTTACTGAATATCAAGACACGGAAAAAGTAGAGATAGTCAATCAAGCACTCAAAGATTTGGCAGCAGAAATCCAGGCATTTGAGTTAAATTGAATGATAGGAGTCAGCATAAATAATATCCCCGAATTTTTATTTACATTACTTTTGAATTTATTGACATCATTAAATCAGAATTCGGGGATATGAGTATACAAATTAGGAGAAATTAAAATGTTTGATTTTGTCAATGATCCAGAATTTGTTAATTTCCTACATAGTTTAATTACAGATATCAATTTACCTACAATATTAGTGTGGGTAATAATTGCTGTTATTATTTCTATGATTGGTGGTGCAATTGGAGGAATGATTTTAGCCGGTAAAGAAATAGGTTATAAATTATCAGCAACAGTGGGTAGTTTATTTGCCCCCGCAGGTGTTATTCCGGCGGTAATCTTGGGCTTATTAATTGTTAATTTTATTCGCTAAATCAGGAGGATATATGTTAGAATTAGGTTGGTTTTCATTCAGGTTGTTTCTCAAAGGTAAACTGTTTCGTGATCCTGTCTATTTTATCCGTCAAACCACTATTGCTTGTAGCATCGGTACATTATTAATAGTATTATTATCTCTTGCACCAATTCCTATTTGTATTCCTATTACTGTTGGTAGTTTAGCTACAGGTTTAATGATGCCTATGGTGTTACAAGATTTTCGGATGAAGTAATTTTGAATCCATACAAATTAAGTGTTTAATCCCTACAGATTTATCTGGGGGATTTGAATACTTACATAAAATTTTTCATAAAGTCAATAAACACTTTAACTTTCAGTGGAATATAAGTACGAGAAGGATAGACTAACCAAGCTGCGGTATTGAAATCTGTAGCGGTGACAGCATAATCTGGAAATATATGGACGAGATTACCAACCCGTAAATCTTCCTTAACTAACCAGTTCGGCAGTAGTGCTAAACCCATACCGGCGATCGCACATTCTTGAAGAGCGATCGCACTGGAAATAATAGTACGTCCAGAAACTGACACTTCACTAATTTCTCCTTTTTGATCTTTGAATATCCATCTTGATCGAAATCCCGGCAGTGGGAATAATAAACAGTTATGATTTTCTATATCTGTTGGTTTTTCTAGTTGTTTTGATCGCTTGAGATAATCTTGGCTAGCACAGACTAAGTAATGAGTAGGTATTAACCTTTGGGCAATTAAGGTTGAATCTGCTAACATTCCCAGACGCACCGCTACATCAATTCTATCGGTTAATAAATCAACAACCGCATCAGTTAATAATAAATCAACTCTCAGATCGGGGTATAGTGATTCAAATTTCGGTAATAGTGGAATAATACACTTGAGACCAAAGGATACAGAAGCAGTAATTCGCAGTTTTCCTTTCGGCTGACTAGAAACATCATTGACGACATCAAATGCTTGTTCTATTTCCTCAACTAGCGACTCGATACGTTCAAAATATATGATTCCTGCTTCAGTAGGAGATAATTTTCGGGTTGTTCGTTGAAATAATCTAATTCCCAGTTCTTGTTCTAAACTAGCGATCGCCCTGGAAATAGAAGATGGATCAACATTGCGATCGCGCGCAACAGCAGCAAAATTACCCTGCCTCATCACCTCTACAAAAATTTGTAACACTGATATATCCATTGCTGAATTATAAACACTAATTTTTCCTATGGATCTATAACATTAAATAATTAATGCGTAAAATGCACGAGAGTAATTCATAAATTTGTATTTATTGCTTTTTCCACAGCAAGTATAGTTTGGTTAAGTCGAAATTCAAGCAACGAACAAACCACACAAAAGATAAAATTATGAAAATTCAAAATGCAACTGCTTTGGTTACTGGTGCAAATCGCGGTATTGGTTTGGCGATCGTGAAAACACTTTTAGAAGCTGGTGTGAAGAAAGTATATGCAACTGCCCGCAATATCAATAACTTAGAAACAGTAACAGCATTGGATACTAGTCGAGTTATCCCTCTCCAACTTGATGTTACAAACCAGGAAATTATCAACGGAATCACAAAACAGGCAACTGATGTTAATCTACTCATCAATAATGCTGGTATTCTTGAGTTTGGAGATATCTTGGAGATTCCTAATGAAACCATCTCCAAACAGTTTGAGACTAATTTCTATGGTTCATTAAACATGGCGCGGGCTTTTGTTCCAGTCATAGAAAGTAATAATGGTGGTGCAATTGTGAATATACTTACCTTAGTTGCACTAGCTAGTATGCCTGGAATATCTGTTTATAATGCTTCCAAAGCTGCTGCTTGGTCAATGACTCAATCACTACGGGCCAGTGTAGCCGCAAAAGGTATCGCGGTTCATGGTGTCTTCCCTGGTGCAGTTGACACAGATATGTTAGCAGGGGTTGACATGGCCAAAACTAGCCCTGCTGATATTGGTGCTGCAATAGTATCAGGAATTGAAGCTGACCAAGAAGACATTTTTCCAGATTCCATGTCTAGTCAATTCTACACAGCTTGGAAGCAAGACCATAAAGCAGTTGAAAAACAATTTGCTACTATGTAAATTTGCAAACAGATTTAACCACACACACAATTTCAAGCATTATCATGGGAGCATATTGCTCCCTCGATGATTTGATTTTTTCTGGAACTTGCTATAAATTAGGTTTTATTCCCAAAGCTTTTAATTGTGCTAATAATTTTTCTGTTTTTAGTTTTTCCTCTTCAAGTAATTTTCCTTTTTGTTCCTCACCAGTTAAAAGCCAATTTCCCTCAGCATCATACCAACGTAACCAAGACATTTCCACACCTTTATATTTACCTATCCAAACACCTAAACCCAATTCTATATCTGGCATCCAAAAACGATTATCTGATAAAGCAACTTGAGAATAACTAGTGCCATTTAATTGAAACATCTTAAATTCTGACTTGTATCTATCAAAAATAGCATAATAAGGAACTCTCAAAATTTGTTCATAAACTTCCCACTTAGTTGGTGGTTTTTCTACATCTCTTAAAGTTTGCCCCAAGTCTTCTTTTTCAGTTCCTGGTGATAGTAATTCTACCATAATATAAGGATTTACTCCCTCTTGCCAGACAACATAACTTAATCTTAAATCCCGATTTTCATACAAATTTGGTACACCTAAAGCTGCAAACCAATCTGGTCTTTTATACCATAAAGTATGACGCAAATCATAATAAAGATTGATATCGCTACCAGTAAATATCTCCCCAAAAGAATAATTTTTAGGTTGGAAGCTATCAGTTAATAATTGTGGTTGTAGTAGATGAAATTGATCTGGCAAACCTCGCTCCTCTGGATCTTCGCTAGGAAGATCATACATAGTTGGTAATGTTTCTTTAGGGGAAAGTGGCGGATCTGTTTGATACATTTTCACTATCCTCTCAATGGATGTTATTTATGAATTGTATCATATTTATTTGTATATTTTTTCAGAATTAGGATGATCAAGATTACAAGATTTACAGGATTTTATTTAGTGTTTAATTTGCTATTTTTAAAATCTTGTTATTAAAAAAATTAGGACTTACGTATTTGAATGAAATGTCGGGGTTTGAGATTGCTTTCTTTCGTCGCAATGACAGTATTTTAAGTATATTTTGCGTAAGTTATGAAAATAATGGAACAAACTAGTAACTGTGAGAAAGATAAAATGGAAACATGAGAGTTTGATAGTATTTCGTAATAGATAAATTACTATCCTGTAAATCCTATAATCCTGGATATCCTGATTATGACAAAAATGTTATTAATTAAACACTAAGTTATATAAATTATGGATAAATTAATATAAAGTTTCTGATTTTTACTATTGAAATCCATAAATGTTGAATCATAAAACTGAAAATATAACCCAAATACTCCTACCAACCAACGATGCAAAAATAATCTTAGGAAACCCTCACAAACCCGAACAAATAATCATACCTCTTGCACCAACTCCCACAACAATGTTCGCACCCCGTGCAGCTTATTTAATCTCACCAACTGGCCCATTATGGGTATCTGATACCGGACATCATCGTTTATTAGGATGGCAAAATTTACCCACAGAAGATAACCAACCGGCAGATTTAATTATCGGACAACCAGACTTTTTTAGTGAAGGACAAAATGCCAAAGGTACACCAGCAAAAAATACATTTAGTGTTCCTACAGGGGTTTGTAAATATGGTGATGGTTTAGCTGTTGCTGATGCTTGGAATCACAGAATTTTAATATGGCATAATCTTCCCACTGAAAATAATCAACCCGCCGATTTAGTGTTAGGACAAAGTAATTTTATTGCTAATGAATCTAACCGTGGAAGTCAACAACCGGCAGCTAATACTTTACATTGGCCCTATGGAATTTTATGTTATGAAAATAAGTTATTTGTTGCCGATACGGGAAATAGAAGATTATTAATTTGGCAGAGTTTACCGACGGAAAATGGACAACCTGCGGATATAGTTTTAGGACAACCAAATATGATTTCTCGGAATGAAAATGGGGGTGGTTCTCCTACTGCTGCTAGTATGCGTTGGTGTCATGATATTAGTATTTGGAATGGTAATTTAATTGTTACAGATGCGGGTAATAATCGGGTGATGATTTGGGAAGGTATACCGATAGAAAATAATAGTCTTTGTGCGGTGGTTTTGGGACAGAAAAATTTTAATTTTGTGGAATTAAATCAAGGTGTTTATTTTCCTAGTCGTAGTAGTTTGAGTATGCCTTATGGGGTGGATGTTTGGCAAGATTATTTAATAGTTGCTGATACTGCTAATTCTCGTTTGTTAGGATGGAAAAAAAGGGATAATATTTTTTTGTTACAGGGTGCAGATGCAGATGTAATTTTTGGACAGGATAGTTTTACTAGTAAGAGTGAAAATAGGAATTTTGGTTTACCAAGTCGGGAAAGTCTAAATTGGTGTTATGGAATTAATGTTTGTGGGGAAAATGTGGTAATTTCTGATTCTGGGAATAATCGAGTTTTGATTTTTTAATCTTTTATTTCACGCAGAGACGCAGAGACGCAGAGGAGAATAATGAGAAGAGAAGAAATTCGGGTTCGGGGTACTGTTCAAGGTGTGGGTTTTCGTCCTACTGTTTATCGTTTGGCTAAGGTTTGTGGGTTGAAGGGTGATGTTTGTAATGATGGAGATGGGGTGTTAATTCGGGTTTATGGAAGTGAGGATAAAATTACGGAGTTTGTTAATAAGTTATATCAGGAATGTCCGCCTTTGGGGAAGATTAATGAGGTGGTGAGAAGTGAATATTTGGGTGAGTTTGATGTTGATGATTTTGTTATTTCTCACAGTGTTAGTAATACTATTAAAACGGAAATTGCTGCTGATGCAGCTACTTGTTCTGAATGTCAAAGGGAGATTTTTGATCCTCTAAGTCGTTATTTTCGTTATCCTTTTACTAATTGTACTCATTGTGGTCCTCGGTTAACTATTATTCGGACTATTCCTTACGATAGAAATAATACGAGTATGGTTGATTTTCCGATGTGTGAGAATTGTGAAACGGAATATCAAGATGTAGAAAATAGACGTTTTCATGCTCAACCTGTGGCGTGTTTTAAATGTGGGCCAAGTGCTTGGTTAGAACGTGCTGATGCTCAACCTGTGATTGCTGATATGTTCTCGATGTTGGATGATGTGGATGCAGTTTGTACTTTATTACAAAAGGGTGAAATTATTGCTATTAAGGGTTTGGGTGGTTTTCATTTAGCTTGTGATGCTACTCAAGAAATGGCAGTTAAAAAATTAAGAGAACGGAAAAAACGTTATCATAAACCTTTAGCTTTGATGGCTAGGGATATGAATATTATATCTGAATATTGTTATGTTTCTGAGTTAGAAAAAAAGGTATTAAATAGTCCGGCTGCACCGATTGTTTTATTAGAAATAAAACCAGATAAAAAAGTTGCTGGTGGTGTTGCACCGGGGCAAAATAATTTGGGTTTTATGTTACCCTATACTCCTTTACATCATTTAATTCTCAGAAGAATGAACCGCCCCATAGTTTTAACTAGCGGTAATATTTCTGATCAACCACAATGTATAAATAATGAAGATGCTAAACAAAAGTTAGGAAAAATAGCAGATTATTTTTTATTACATAACCGAGATATTGTTAACCGGGTTGATGATTCGGTTGTCAGGGTAGTTGATGATAAAATCCAAATCCTCAGACGTGCGAGGGGATATGCACCAGCACCAATTATTTTACCTCCTGGTTTTGAAAAAATACCGCCTATTTTAGCAATGGGGAGTGAGTTAAAAAATACCTTTTGTTTGTTAAGGGAAGGTGAGGCGATTTTATCCCAACATTTAGGAGATTTAGAAAACGCTGCTGCTTTTAATGCTTATCAAGAGACTTTGAATTTATATCTAAATTTATTTCAACATCAACCAGAAATTTTAGCTATTGATAAACATCCAGAATATCTATCATCAAAACTAGGTCAAGAATTAGCCGAAACTAACAATATCCAAATCACAGAAATTCAACATCATCACGCCCATATCGCTGCTTGTATGGCAGAAAATCAACTTCCTTTAAACACGAAACCAGTCTTAGGAATTGCTTTTGATGGTTTAGGATATGGGGAAGATGGGAAATTATGGGGAGGGGAATTTTTATTAGCTGATTATCAAAATTATCAAAGATTAGCAACATTTAAACCCATAGCTATGATAGGAGGAGAACAGGCAATTTATCAACCTTGGAGAAACACCTATGCCCATTTACAAAGTGCTTTTAATTGGGAAGAAGTAAAACAAGAATATGCTGAGTTAGATATTATCAAATTCTTGGAGAAAAAACCATTAAAATTACTCAATCAGATCATAGACAAAAACATTAACTCCCCCCCAGCATCATCAGTAGGAAGATTATTTGATGCAGTAGCAGCAGCTATAGGTATATGTCGAGAAGAGTGCAGTTATGAAGGAAAAGCAGCGATAGAAATGGAAGCGATCGCTGATATTAATATATTAAACAATGATAAAGAAACTCTAAATTACCTCTTCCAAATTGAAAAATTAGATAAAATTTATTATATAGATTTTAGCCCAATGTGGTTAGGAATATTAAAAGACCTGAAGCAGCAAACCTCACCAGCAAAAATATCTGCAAAATTTCATATAAGTTTATCTATTTTAGTCACCCAAATAGTTAACCAAATTTCCCAAACCTACCAATTCAGTCAAGTTATCTTAACAGGAGGAGTATTTCAAAATCAGATACTTTTACAACAAACCAACAAAAGATTAAAACAACTAGGAATCAAAGTCCTCACCCATAGCATAGTACCAGCAAACGATGGGGGAATATCATTAGGACAAGCTGTTATTACGGCGGCTAAATACAAAAAAAATGAACAATAAGATCCCCGACTTCTAATAATAATTCGTATTTTCTTAATAAATCTAGACTTAAGAAGTCGGGGATCTAGAACTTAAAAAAGGAAACTAAAAAATGTGTTTAGGAATACCCGGACAAATTGTAGAAATAACCAACCCACAACATAAACTAGCAATGGTAAACGTCGGCGGAGTAAAACGACAAATAAACATAGCTTGCATCGTAGACGGACAACATCCCCCAGAAAAATGTATAGGAGATTGGGTACTTGTTCACGTCGGTTTTGCCATGAACAGAATTAACGAACAAGAAGCAAAAGAAACCTTAAAACTCCTAGAAGAAATAGCCCAAACATACATCTAAAAAAACTCTTATTCTCTTCTTTCTTCCTCCTCTTCCTTCGTTTCCTTCGTACCTTCGTGGTTCAATAAAAATATGAAATATGTAGACGAATTTCGCAACCCAGAAAAAGCTCAAGCTTTACAAAAAGAAATTGCTAAACTTAGCAAAAAAATAGACAAACATTTAAAAATAATGGAAGTGTGCGGTGGCCATACCCATTCCATTTTTAAATATGGCATCGAAGAAATATTACCCAAAAACATTGAACTTATACACGGCCCTGGTTGTCCAGTTTGTGTCATGCCTAAAGGGAGAATAGACGATGCGATCGCCCTTTGTCAAAATCCCAACATCATTTTTACTACCTTTGGCGATGCAATGCGTGTACCTGGTTCAAAATTCAGCTTATTACAAGCAAAAGCTCAAGGTGCAGATATTAGAATGGTTTATTCCCCCTTGGATAGCCTTAAAATTGCCAAAGAAAACCCCCATAAAGAAATAGTATTCTTCGGTTTAGGGTTTGAAACCACCGCCCCCAGCACAGCATTTACAGTCCTCCAAGCAGCAGCAGAAAACATTCCTAATTTTAGTTTATTTGCTAATCATGTATTAGTAATTCCCGCCCTGCAAGCATTATTAGAAAACCCAGATTTACAACTTGATGGTTTTATTGGCCCTGGTCATGTGAGTATGGTAATTGGTACAGAACCTTATGAATTTATCGCCCAAAAATATCATAAACCCATCGTTGTTTCTGGTTTTGAACCTTTAGATATTTTCCAATCAATTTGGATGTTATTAAAACAAATAATTGAAAACCGTTGTCAAGTCGAAAATCAATATAATCGTTTAGTGGAAACATCGGGAAATAAAAACGCATTAAAAGCTATGAATCAAGTTTTTCAACCCCGTGAAAAATTTGCATGGCGTGGTTTAGGAGAAATACCCAATTCCGGTTTTAAAATTAGATCAGAATACTCCCAATTTGATGCAGAAGTTAAATTTACTATTCCTAATTTAACAGTTGCAGATCACAAAGCCTGTAAATGTGGAGATATTTTAAAAGGAGTTTTAAAACCTTGGGAATGTAAAGTTTTTGGCACAGCTTGTACTCCTGAAAGTCCTATCGGAGCTTGTATGGTTTCTTCAGAAGGTGCTTGTGCAGCATATTATAAATATGGCAGATTACAAACAATGGCAAAAACAGCTACAAAACAAACAAAAGAAACAGTTACTTTATGCTAAATAATGATTAAATTCAATAAATATTTGAGGTAATTATTATGGCATTTGTAACTGTCCAAATTGGTAAAGGTCATTCTATAGAAAAGAAGCGAAAAGTCGCCCAAGCTGTCACTGATGCTTTGGTTTCTGCGTTGGGAACTAGACCTGAATGGGTGACTGTTCATATTGATGAATTTGAACGGGAAAATTGGGCGGTTGGTGGTGTTTTACACTCCGATAAACACAGTGGTAGACATGATCAAACTGGGAGGTAATTTGTAGGGTGCATTAGCGATAGTGTAATGCACCAATTCTTTTTTAATTAACCACGAAGGACGCGAAGGACACGAAGGAAGAAAGAGAATAAAGAGAATAAAGAAAAGAAAGATTTTTTAAGTAAGAAGTTTATAAGATGAAGATGTTTAATATGAAATTGGACAATAATCAAGAAGTTAAAAACACGCTGTTTGAACAGATGGAAAGGGTGCGTCGTCGCAACAATAAAGTTAAGGATACTCACATTAATTTATCTCATGGTAGCGGTGGAAAGGCTATGAGAGATTTGATTAATGATGTGTTTGTAAATAGTTTTGATAATCCGATTTTATCACAGTTGGAAGATCAAGCTAGGTTTGATTTATCAGAGTTGGGAAAGTTAGGGAATAGGTTAGCTTTTACTACTGATTCTTATGTTGTTGATCCTTTGTTTTTTCCTGGTTCAAATATTGGGGAGTTGGCGGTTAATGGTACTGTTAATGATTTAGCTGTGAGTGGTGCTAAACCTCTTTATCTGACTTGTAGTATGATTTTAGAAGAAGGTTTAGAATTAGAAATTCTGCGAAAAGTTGTGCTGAGTATGCAGGAAACTGCACAAAAAGCAGGAGTACAAATAGTCACGGGAGATACGAAGGTTGTTAATCGTGGTTGTGCTGATAAACTGTTTATAAATACTGCTGGTATTGGTATTATTCCTGAAGGAATTGATATTTCTCCTCGCAATATTAAACCCGGTGATGTGGTAATTGTGAATGGAGAAATTGGTAATCATGGAACTGCAATTTTAATCGCTAGAGGAGAATTGGAATTAGAAACTGATATTGAAAGTGACTGTCAACCATTACATGAATTGGTGGCAGAAATTATCAAAGTTTGTCCAGAAATTAAAGCAATGCGAGATGCAACTAGAGGAGGTTTAGCGACTGTATTAAATGAATTTGCCCAAACTGCTAATGTGGGAATTAGAATCAATGAAAATGCTATTCCTGTCAAGGAAGAAGTGAATGGAATGTGTGAAATTCTAGGTTTAGATCCTTTATATTTAGCCAATGAAGGAAAATTAGTAATTATTGCACCTCCTGAAAAAGCAGATTTAATATTATCAACTATGCAAAATCATCCTACTGGAAAACAAGCAGCAATTATTGGTGAAGTTATTTCTGATCCTCCAGGAATTTTACTTTTAAAAACTGCTTTTGGTGCAGAAAGAATAGTTGATATGTTAGTAGGTGATCAATTACCGAGAATATGTTAGATTGATAGACTAATCACTCATCTGTAAAATAATCAGAATCTATTTTCTTAATCTCATAAATAGAGACAGTTGACACACCTACATGATTATCAATCATTAATTGAGCTAGTTCTTGACCATCTATCAATACGATTTTACTATCTATAATAGATACATATTCTCTAGCATCCTGAGAGAATTTAGAAGTCGTGATAAAAACTCCTTTTCTCGCTCTTTGTCCATGTAAAGCACCGACAAACTTTTGAATTTCGGGTCTACCAACAACAGTATTATCCCATCTTTTAGCTTGAATATAAACAATATCTAAACCTAATTTATCTTCTTTAATTATCCCATCAATTCCTCCATCTCCAGCTTTACCAATCGCTCTACCAGCATCACGTCTTGAACCACCATAACCCATTTTTACTAATAAATCTACTACTAATCTTTCAAAAAAATCGGGTGAGCAAATTTTAACACGATTTAATAAATTTAACTCTAATTCCTTCCTGATTTTTTGATAACCAAATTCTATAGCCTCCTGGGGTGTAGTTTCCAAATTTTCCGAATCTTCTATAATTTCTAAATCAGGTTTTTCATTATCTTTTTTAGTAGTTTTAAATTCTATAAATTCAGAAAATCGCTCTAAAAATTTAATATTAATTACATCTGGATTTTGACTTAATACGAATTTCCCTCTGTCAGTAATTTGAAAAAATCCCCGTTTGGGAGACTCTAACAAAGCCGCTTTTTTTAAATAAGTTCTCGCCTATCCTACTCGATTATCAAAAACTGCTTGTTGTCCACTAGATAATAATTCCTTTCGTTCTTCATCACTTAAATTAAAAATATTAGCTAGATAAGTAATAGCATCTCTCAACGAATGTTCCTTATTATCACTTGCATATTTCAATAAAGGAAGCATAATAGATTGAAAGTCGGGAATAGACATTTTTGAAGAAAGGCATAAACTATGCTTTTATTTATACCATACAATTATGTAATTTGTTTACAATTTGTAGTCAAAAGTGGAATCATGATATAACCTCTGTTATATAATAATAAAAAATATCAAGGAGTTTATATAATCAATGCCTACTATCAAACAAAGATTTACCGCGATTATTGAAAAAGAAGATGATGGGTATATTGCTCTGTGTCCAGAATTAGATATTGCTAGTCAGGGAGACAGTATTGAAGCAGCAAAAGATAATTTAAAAGAAGCAATTGAATTATTTTTAGAATTTGCTTCACCTTCAGAAATAGAAAATCGTCTAAAAAGCGAAATTTTTATTACTAATTTGGAGGTTGCTGTTGGGTAAATTAAGGATATTATCAGGTAAAGAAATCTGCAAAATTTTGGAAACAAATGGTTTTACAGAAGTTAGGCAAAAAGGAAGTCATATTGTGATGCAAAAACAAATAGAAGACTCTACTCTGACTGCTATTGTACCTAATCATACATCCGTTAAAGTTGGTACATTGATGTCAATTATTCGCCAATCTCAATTATCTCGTTCTTTATTTGAATAAAAAATTAAGATATTTAATGCACGAACTAGGAATAACCCAAAACATCATCGCTATCGTTAGCGAAAATGCCCAAAATAAAAAAGTCCAACGGGTATTATTAGAAATTGGTAAACTCTCTGCTATTATGCCAGATGCAATCAAATTCTGTTTTGATATTTGTGCTGAAGGTACAATAGTAGAAGGGGCAAATTTGGAAATTTTAGAAATAGCTGGAATGGCTAGATGTCGTCAATGTGGTAATACATTTTATGTAGATAAACTCTTTGGAATTTGTGAATGTGGTAGTGTAGAAATAGATATAATTACTGGTCAAGAATTAAACATAAAAGAAATTGAGGTAGAAGAATTATGTGTGTAAGTTGTGGTTGTTCTAATGATAGTAATGTAACTGTAACAAATATGAAAAATCAACATTCTCATACCCATACTTTACCCGATGGAACAGTAGTTACTCATTCCCATAATCATCATGAAAATGAACATCACCATCATGAACCTACGGCTAATGTTCATGCTAATATTCATAATACAACTATCTCTTTAGAACAGGAAATTTTAGGTAAAAATAATTTATTAGCAGCACAAAATCGGGGTTGGTTTAAAGGTAGAAATATCTTAGCTTTAAATTTAATGAGTTCTCCTGGTTCTGGGAAAACCACTTTGTTAACTCGCACAATTAATGATTTAAAAGAGCGGTTAAATATTAGTGTGATTGAAGGTGATCAAGAAACTACTAATGATGCTGAAAAAATTAAATCCACTGGTTGTCAAGTCGTACAAATTAACACCGGAACTGGTTGTCATTTAGATGCAGGAATGATTGAAAAGGGTTTACAAGAATTAAACCCACCTTTAGATTCTGTGGTGATGATTGAAAATGTCGGAAATTTAGTTTGTCCAGCTTTATTTGACTTAGGAGAAGAGTCTAAGGTTGTAATTTTATCAGTCACAGAAGGGGAAGATAAACCAATTAAATATCCCCATATTTTCCGTGCTAGTGATATTATGATTTTGACTAAAGTTGATTTATTACCTTATTTACAGTTTGATGTAGAAAAATGTATTGATTATGCAAAACAGGTAAATCCTAATATCAAAATTTTCCAAGTTTCTGCTACTACTGGTGTGGGTTTGGATGAGTGGTATGGGTTTTTATCTCGTCAGGTTGCGGTTGTTTAAATCAGATTGCCAAAATTATACTTATATTTTATAATATTGGTAACTTTTTATATAATTAAAAACCAAGATTTAACATCATGACAACCTTAATGAAAGCGGTGAACAAAAACGATGTTTCCCTTGTCAAAAAACTCATTCAAGAAGGTGTAAATGTCAATGAATTAGATACTAACAAAGATGCACCTTTGGTTATTGCAGCTTACAAAGGATATGACAAAATTGTTGAATTACTATTAGAAGCTGGTGCTGATGTCACTGCTGTTGATCCAGGAATGAAAGCAACCGCTTTACACGCTGCGGCCTATGCGGGGAGAACGGAAGCTGCTAAATTATTGATAGAATATAATATTGATATCAATAAACAAGGGCCATACAACGGTTATACAGCTTTACATGATGCTATTTGGCAAAATAACATTGATATTGTCAAATTATTATTAGCAGCAAATGCTGATTTAAACATCCGTTCTCAAGATGGTAAAACTCCTTTAGATTTTGCTAAATCTCGCAATTACCAAGAGATTATCAAGTTAATTGAAACTAAAGTAGGAAAATAATTAGGACTGACACAACTGGCATATTTTTTGGTGTAGGGTGCGTGAGATGCGAAAATATTTGAACGTAGTCATAAAACTTGTAGCATCACGCACCAATCACCGATTGTGACACTTGCGTACGTCATGATAATTTAGTCCTTAAATTTTTCAAACACCCTCTTAATTAAGGTTTATTGTTGGATAAACTGCCAACTTTTTGGGTAAAATATTCCTCTTGATATTGAATTTTTGTAGCTATTTCTAAACCATTTTGAAAAGCTAATAATGCTTTTTGATTATCTTGTTTTTCTAAATATAATTGTCCAATTTGATCGTAAGCTTGCATTAAACCATAACTATTATTAGTTAATGTTTGTGTTTCTAACAAAATCTGACTTGTTTGTATAGCTTCATCAATTTGATTTTGATCACGGTAAAGCTCAGTTAATTTTTGCAAAGCTTCACTCGCAAATACATAACTTTTTGAATTCCATGCAGTCACATAAGCTTCTTGATAATTATTTAAAGCTGATTGTAAAAATTTGGGATTTTCTTGAGCAAGAGATTGATAATTTTCTGCGATCGCAATTTTCAGTGGAAGTAAAGCATAAACATTATTATTTCTACGATAAATTGTAGCCAACTGACTCAATACCTTAATTGCTTTTTGTCTTTTTTCTCCTCGATTATAAATATAAATAAGCTCTTGCAAATATTCAACTTCCTGAATTTTATCACTGCGACTAATAGCTATATTTAATAACTGTTGGTAAGTTGTAGCTGCTTGGGAATAATTAAATCTACTCAGATGTAAATTGCCAATTACAGTTAACGTATCTATTTCAGCATCAATATTTTTTTGCTGTTTTACCAAACTTAAAACCTGTTCATAAGCTAATATTGCCAATTTAGGAACACGAATCTTTTGATAAGCTTGAGCAAGCGATTGCCATAACTGTAAATTTGTATTTTTCTCAGTTATCATCTGTTTGTCAATGGACTGCAATCGCTGAGTAATATAGATTACTTGTCTACCCTCATTTTCACGCCAAGTAATTTCACCAACTCGTGATAAAGCTTCTACCTCAGATTGCAAACCTAAGAAACGTCTCAATCTTAACTCTCTATTCCAAATATCCAGTGCATTCTGCTTATCCCCTTCTTGAAATTTACTAGTTGCTTGCTGATTCAATCTATCTAAATCAGTTTCTAACTTGACAAGTTCCTCAGCAGTTAAAGGTTGTTGTTTAACAGAACTTCTAACTAAAGGATCATCTGTAGTCACTTCCAAAGGACTAGGAGGAAACCTATCCATTTGTTGTAGGTTTTTATTTTCCCCCAATGCCAAAGCACTGAACAAAGACCAAAGAATGATAGTATTAATCAGAAAAGTTATAGATTTAACCATAGATAATCAACCTCTGCTTGATTATAGACAAACTACTAGGACGCACATCTATCAAAAATTATCCCCATCTGTGATCAAATTGAGTAGATTTTAAGTAAGCATTTAGGAATGGAAAGATCAAATATCTCACTTCTTGGATGATCTTTAAGACTTACGTGTAATTGACCAAAAAATGCAATACTTGCTGTAGCTGATTACCTAAAATTTTGAGTGTCTTCACACATTCTTTATCTAATCAGCCTTTTCAGTTGTTATTTATTTTATATGATTAAGTAATACAGTGATATAGTAATAATCATTGAATTCAGTTAAACTTGACACACTTACATCAACGTATATCAATCAGTTTTCTGCTATTTATAGATTAAATTCTCTTATTCTCCAGTACATACAGATAGCAAAATTGACTATTTTTCCAGTCAATTACTTGGTGTTTTTAAATATCTTTTTTTTCAGCATGAGTAAAAAAATTCCTGCTCTTAGAATTAGAAACTTCAATATTTACTATGAAAATCAAAAAATCATCGAAGATACTTGTTTGGATATTCCTCAAAATCAAATCACAGCTATAGTCGGCCCTAGTGGTTGTGGAAAGTCTACTTTCTTACAATCTCTCAATCGGATGAATGAATTAGATGGGAATATCAAAACCGAAGGAAAAATAGAATTTTTTGGTCAAAATATTTATGGTCGTCGAGTTAACTTAAATCGTTTACGTCGTCAAATTAGTTTAGTGTATGCTAAACCTAATCTATTTCCCATGAGCATTTATGATAACATTGCCTATGGTGTAAAACTGATTGGCTGGAATCCAAAAGTAGAATTAGACAAAATTATCCAATCATCACTAAAAACTGTCCATCTTTGGGAAGAATTAAAAAATAAACTCCATAAATCTGCCTTAGATTTATCCTATGGACAACAAAAAAGACTATGTATTGCTCGTGCTTTAGCTGTCAAACCACAAGTTCTACTCATAGATGAAATCTGTGCAGGACTTGATTATATCAGTGCTGCAAAAATTGAGGAAGTAATAGAATGTCTCAGTTCTGAACTGACAATTGTGTTTATTTCTCATAACATTCAACAAGTATCTCGACTATCGGATTTTACAGCTTTATTCCACTACAATCAAAATCAAGTTGGACAATTGTTAGAATGTTCAGCTACCAAACAATTTATCACACATTCTTTTTATCCAGGTCATTTTGATTATGTTGTCAACCGATTCCGCTAATTGGTAAAATTTCGATGCGATCCTTTTGATAAGGATCAGGTTTGATTTCTAAAATCATTCATATATTTATTACTTATAAGTAGTCGTCCAAAATAAATTTCATATCTGAATATACATGGTTTTGCACACTTTCCCGTCATATTCAATCTAGCTGCACAATAATTGGTATCAACTTCTTGTTATTAGTAACGATTTATATTTATTATTAGTTAATCATATTGAGAAATCTCGGATCACGAGGAATAGGTTTTGAGTATACTAGTTTTTTCAATTTTAGTCTGGCTAGGTTCATTCAGTGCCGGATTTTTAGGATCTCTCACGGGTTTAGGTGGTGGAGTCGTCATCGTACCCCTATTAACTTCTGTATTTGGGGTAGATATACGTTATGCTGTGGGAGCTTCCTTGGTATCTGTAATTGCTACCTCCTTGGGTTCAGCATCTACTTATATCAAAAAAGGCTACACAAATTTGCGTCTAGGGATGTTTCTAGAAGTAGCAACCACAGTAGGAGCTATTATTGGTGCAATGATAGCCACTTTTATCTCAATTAAACTATTAGGATTTATCCTTGCTTTTGTATTACTTTATTCAGCTTATTTATCTCAACGTCCAAAAGTAGAAGCATCGGAGAGTGGTACACAAGAACCCTTATCCGCATATTTCCAATTGCAAGGAACTTACCCAAGCAATGATGGACTTATTTATTATCATGCCAATTCTTTACCCGGTGGTTTTATCGTTATGTTAATTGCGGGTATAATTTCTGGCTTATTAGGAATTGGTTCAGGGGCATTTAAAGTTTTGGCAATGGATCAAATTATGGGTTTACCTTTTAAAGTTTCTACCACAACCAGTAATTTTATGATTTCTGTCACAGCCGCAGCATCAGCAGGAGTATATTTAACTAGAGGTTATATTGATCCAGGAGTATCTATGCCTGTGGTTTTGGGAGTATTGCCTGGTGCTTTTATTGGAGCTAAAATTCTCATTGGTGCTAAAACCAACATTTTGAGAATTGTTTTTAGCGTTGTGTTGGTGTTGATGGCTTTGAAAATTATCTATAACAGTTTATAGAGGAATTTTATGTATAAAACTGACTCAATAGAAAACAAACCCAGTAATGTCAATACCGTAGAACATACTTCGGAAATTAACATTCAACCAGAAGATAAGTTTGTCAAAAATTCTACTGAACAACAGTTAGAATCTATCTTGAACACTTTTCTTAAATATGGGGTTTTAATTGCTAATGGAATAGTATCAATAGGTGCAATATTATATTTAATTGATCATGGTGATGAAATCTCTGAGTATCAGGTTTTTCAAGGTACACCTGCGGAATTGCGATCGCCAATCAGTATTTTTGAGACGGTTTTATCAGGGGATAGTCGTGGTATTATTCAATTAGGAATCTTAGTTTTAGTTTCCATACCCATCATCAGAGTCATTATTTCTTTTATCACTTTTCTGTGGAAGCGGGAATTGGTATATGTTGTTATTACTGGCTTAGTTTTGTGTAGTTTAGGATATAGCCTGATAGCGGGATTTTAAGATCAGTAGTTGTGTCAAATTCATAGTTAGGAGAGAGAACAGGGAACAGGGAACAGGGAACGGGGAACAGGGAACAGTAAATAAATTGGTATGTACTTCATTAAATAGGGAAAAGCTGTATCATACCCAATCCGGTTCTAATAACACGTAAATAATATGGGAGCTTGGTAGCCCTGCTCTTTTAACCCACATTCCGCACTTCAAAATGTCATACGCTGATACTTCAACAAAAATAACAAAAAATATTGGATTTATTAAGTGTTTAAACGTATTTTGGAGGTGATTTAATTGTTTGGCTGTCAACAAGTTTTGATAAAAACGGATAAAGAAACGCAAGCAATAATTGAATATCTTTGCTATCAATCTAATAATTTATATAACTGCGCCGTTTATTATGCTCGACAGATATGGTTTAAGACTGGAAAGATTGTTAGCGGTTTTGATTTAACTGCTCAAATGAAAACTAACAAGCATTTTAACGCTGGTTATGCTTCTTCAATGCAGCAAACTTGTTTAAATGTTGGTGAAGCTTTTAAGTCTTTCAAAAAGCTGCTATCAAAAGCCAAAAAAGGAGAATTAAACCAAAAGCCAAAACCGCCAAAATATAGAAAATCTGGTGGTTTATTTACTGTCACCTATCCTAAAAGATGGCTTAAATTAAAAAATGGTTTAGTTAGATTCCCATTAGGAAACAGGGTAAGAGCATGGTTTGGAATATCAGATTTCTTTTTACCATTGCCAACTAATTTGAATTGGTCAGACATCAAAGAAATAAGAATATTACCGCGTAACTGTTGCTTCTATGCTGAATTTGTTTATAAATCTTCTGTAAAACCCATAAAACTAAACAAATCAAATGTTTTAGGAATAGACCACGGGTTGAACAACTGGCTTACTTGTGTCTCTAATGTAGGTACATCCTTTGTTGTCGATGGATTGCATCTGAAATCATTAAATCAGTGGTACAACAAATCCCTAGCCAAAATCAAAGAAAATAAGCCTCAAGGTTTTTGGTTTAAGCGATTAGCAAAAATTACAGAAAAACGTAATCGTCAAATGAGAGATGCAGTTAATAAAGCTGCAAGAATTGTTGTTAATCATTGCTTAGAAAATAATATAGGCACTCTTATTTTTGGATGGAATGAAGGTCAAAAAAATAGTAGTGATATGGGAAAAAAGAACAACCAAAAGTTTGTTCAAATTCCTACAGCAAAGTTGAAAAATCGTATTGAACAATTATGCGAACAATATGGTATTGAGTTCGCGCAAACAGAAGAATCTTATACTTCTAAAGCTTCATTCTTAGATACTGACGAATTACCTAAACATGGTGAAAAACCCGACGGGTGGAAGGAATCAGGTAAAAGAATAAAGCGCGGTCTGTATAAATCAAACAAAGGTTATTTGATAAACGCTGACTGTAATGGTGCAGCAAATATAATCCGCAAAGTAGCGACAAAGCTAGGCTTAGAACTTAGTGGAATCAGTAGAGGTGCTTTAAGTGCGCCTAAGAAAGTTCGATTGTGGACTCTTCAGAAATCCCCGCGTCTTCAGACCGGGGAAGCTTAATCTTTTACTAATTTAATGGATCTCGAAACCTCTTTCCTCTTACCTAGGACTTACGCACTGTACAAATTCACCATGATGTGTGTGAACGAAAATCCCTCGTTTCAGGCTTTTGACGATTAACTTCAGATCAATAGCGACCTGCTTGCAGCAGAGCTTCGCTATCGCTCAAAAATCATTAAAAAATGACGTTAAAATACACGAAACCCATACCTCATATTTGGTTTATCCTGTCAATGCGTAAGTCCTATTACCTTACCTAGCTTTATGAAAAAATCAGGAGTCCTATATTTCATTTCCCAATCATCACCTATAGATGTTGCTGAGTTAAAATTCTTGATATCTGCAACTATGTCGTAAAAAGATTATATCAATCCCTTGGGATGATAACTAAATATATCAAAAACTCAAAACAAGATCAAGACCAGTGGCTGAAATAACCAAAATACGTTAAATTAATAGGAATTATTACTAATAATATTGAGAATAGGGGGGATTTTATTGAGAAAATACTTTTTTTAGTAATTATTAAATAACGCAGATGAACGCAGATGAGCGCAGATAAAAAATTAGGTCTTGCTGTTTGCATTTTCAACAAATGCAAGATTTTATAGGTTCAGTGAGTGAAAACTTTGCACTTTTTCGACTTCGAGAGATTAAAAAGTAGTTTTTTAATTATCTCCCTGCACCCTGCACCCTGCCTCTGAGCCTCTACGACAAGACTTTTTGCTGCAAACCGAAATTGAGGTGGGTTTAAATTTCCCACCCCTGAAAATTAGCGTTTCAATTAACGTCTAGCTAACTTCTTCGCCATCTTACGGAGACGGATAGATTCAGGTGTAACTTCCACCAACTCATCCGGACCGATATACTCTAACGCTCTTTCCAAACTCATATCTACAGGTGCTTGCAATTGTACCAGTTCATCACCACTTGCTGCTCGGTGGTTAGTCAACTGTTTGGTTTTGCAAACATTCAATTCTAGGTCTTGAGGACGGTTGTGTTCACCGACAATCATACCTTTATAAACTTTAGTTCCTGGTGTAATGAAGAATGATCCTCTATCTTCGGCATTTTTCAAAGCGTAGAATGTGGAAACACCTTCTTCAAAAGCAATTAACACACCTTTATTCCGAGCTTCAATTTCCCCAGATAAAGGACGATAATCTAAGAAACTGTGGTTCATAATCCCTTCACCACGGGTCATCCGCATAAATTCACCACGGAAACCAATTAAACCACGAGCAGGAACAATGAATTCTAACTGTGTGCGATCGCCAGCACCAGGCTGCATATCTTGCATTTCTGCTTTCCGTTGTCCTAAACGTTCAATACAGCTACCAACTGCATCCGCAGGAACGTCTAAAGCTAACAATTCAAAAGGTTCACAGGGTTGACCATTAACTTCGCGGTAAATAACTTGAGGTTGAGAAACTTGGAACTCATAACCTTCCCGACGCATGGTTTCAATCAAGATACCCAAGTGCAATTCACCCCGTCCAGAAACATGGAATTTATCGGGGGAGTCGGTTTCCTCTACTCTTAAAGCTACGTTGGTTTCTAATTCTCGGAACAAGCGATCGCGTACTTGACGAGATGTTACCAGTTTACCTTCCTGACCTGCAAAGGGTGAATCGTTTACCCAGAAGGTCATCTGTAAGGTTGGTTCATCTACTTTAATCAGCGGTAATGCTTGGGGTTCATTAGGATCTGTGATAGTTTCCCCAATGTAAGCATCTGCAAAACCAGCTACAGCAACGATATAACCAGCGGAAGCTTCTTCTAATTCCACCCGTTTCAAGCCTTCAAATCCCATCAACTTGGAAATTTTAGACTTGACAATATTGCCACTTTCTGTAATCAACGCTGCCTGTTGTCCAGCCTTGATAGTTCCGTTATGGATTCTACCAATGACGATCCTTCCGAGATATTCAGAATAGTCGAGAGTAGTAACTTGCAATTGCAGAGGTTTACTAGCATCTCCCACTGGTGCGGGGACGTTCCGTAAAATAGCTTCAAACAAAGGCTGCATATCTACTGATTCTGCTTCTAAGCTTTCCTTAGCATAACCAGCCATTCCAGAAGCGAACAAATAGGGGAAGTCACACTGATCATCATCAGCACCTAATTCCAAGAACAGATCCAACACCTTATCTACAGCAATGTGAGGATCAGCTTTAGCTCGGTCAATTTTGTTAATAACAACAATAGGACGCAAGCCTTTTTCCAAAGCCTTTTTCAGTACAAAGCGGGTTTGGGGCATTGGCCCTTCGTTAGCATCCACAATCAGGATACAACCATCAACCATACCTAGTACCCGTTCAACTTCTCCACCGAAGTCAGCGTGTCCAGGAGTATCAACAATATTGATCAGGGTATCTTTATATTTAACCGCAGTATTTTTGGAAAGAATAGTAATTCCGCGCTCTCTCTCCAAATCGTTGGAGTCCATCACACAATCCGGAACGTCTTCGCCTTCGCGGAAAATGCCGGACTGTTTGAGGAGGGAGTCAACCAGCGTAGTTTTACCGTGGTCAACGTGGGCGATAATGGCGACGTTACGAATTGGGAGCGTCATAAGAGGGTTTATGTGTAGTTTAAGGTTTTTAGATTAGAAAACTTAATGTTTGGTTGCTCTAACAGAAGCGGGGATGTTTTGCCAGTTCTGTAACAAACCTTTAATAATTCTAACTCAATTGTCACAAAAATTGTTGTTTTGACAATAAATAGCAAAAGTGTTTCTGGAAATTAATCCTCATGATATGATGAATAATTTTATAGAACAATTGTACTTAACAACGAATTTAAACTATAATGGAATATGTACTGTGTTTGATTTGCGAGTGTAATTATGATTGATTGTCTAACTGTAGCTCGCTACTTTATAATCAAAGCTTACCAAGATGGCATAGAAGCAAAAATGACAAATATGAAAGTGCAAAAGCTGCTTTACTATGCCCAAGGTCTGTATTTAGCTATGTATGATCAACCATTATTTCCCGAAGAAATACAGGCATGGCGTTATGGTCCAGTATGTCCACCTGCCTATAGATTTTATAGCGAATTTGAAGCCCAACAATTACCTATTCCTAGTCAAGAATCATTATCAGAAATATCAGAAGATGATCAAGAACTGTTAGAAGAAGTCTGGGAATATTTTGGCCGTTATCATGCTTATCGTTTAAGTGATATGACTCACTTAGAATTTCCTTGGAAAAAAGCACGTCAGGGTTTACCACCTCAAGCTGCTTCCACCACAGTCATTTTATGATCAGATTTAAAAGCATTAGGACAAGAAAAATTAGATCAGATAGAAAGAGAACATCCATTTTACAAAGATGTGATGAGGCAAGTTTTAAAAGATGCTTGTAATTCAGAAACCGTAAATTGTGTGAAAAAAGGAGAAGTGCGTGACTGGCTTAACTCCCTTCTCGATTGAAAAAACCGATAATTTTCAACGTTCTTTTAAAAAACTTGCGAAAGCTTATAGGTCTGATTTTGTAGAGTGTTTGGCACAAATTTTAGAAGATTTAATTGATGATCAATATCCGATAAATTCTCGTAATGAACCATTACCGGGAAAAATTAAATTACCTGAAGGATGGTCATTTCATAAACTAGAATTTAAAGTCTCAAAAGGTGCATCTGGAGAAATCAGATCGGATAACTATACAACCACTATAAATTAATCATAACTTCAGTTGTTTTTTGGGAAATAAAAGGTAAAATTTCCCTACTTTTAGCCTGTGCTTTCCCCTCAGTAAAAACTATTAATAAATAAGGACATTGTTCCGGTATTTCTATATAAGCTGCATCATGACGAACAGAACTTGTCCAACCGGCTTTTGACCAAATTTGACTATTTTCTGGTAAACCACCACCTAAGAACCCTGTAACTTGGTCTTCTTCCACATCTTGGGGTAACTCATCTGGGTTAATACTGCGTTTGAGTAAAGACATCATTTGTTGGGATCTACTGCTAGAAACCGCCACCCCACCAACTATACTATGTAATAATCTGGCCAGAGAATTAGTTGTCACCATATTCCGATTTGCAAACATTTCTCCATAGAAAACCCTTTCTCTACCATAAGGGCCATCACCCCAAGTTTTTTGACAAACATTAATATTTGTCATTTCTTCCCAACCTAAAGATTGATAATAACGGTTAATAATATTTCTTTGATGTTTCCAAGTTTCAAAAGGAGCAGGAGGTAATTCTGGGCCAGAAGTTGTACCACTGAGAATATCAACTATTAAACTGGTAGCATCATTACTAGAATCAATAATCATATCAGATAAAGCACGTTCCAATTCTTTGGAAGTATTCATCATGCCTTTTTCTAACCATTCATGCACCGCAACCAAATAAAATAATTTCACCACACTAGCAGGATAAATGCGTTCTCCCCCACGATAATTAAAACCCCTAACAGAGTGCTTCCAAAAAGCATCGGGCGTTAAAGCACCCCCTGTATTTACAGGAACAGGATAATCATAAACCACCCACGTTAAAGCTATTTGATTTTTAGCTAAACTATCAAATTGAGACCAAACATCCTCTAAAACTTCATTACCTAAATTTTGTAATTGTTCGTCTTGAATAAAGAAAACCATTGGTCAATAATTCCAGATACTATTAAAAGTTTAATTTCTCTATTCATGATACCATTAATGCTATGTTAATTATCATCCATGCTAAAATATAATTAATGCGTCGAGATTCAATTTTTTATAAACTTTTTCAACAGCAACCATCCCTAATTTTTCAACTTTTAGGAAATTATCCAGCCAATGCAGATGATTATCGCTTTGATTCTGTGGCTGTCAAAGAACCCAAATTTGAAATTGACGGTGTATTCTTACCACCTGAAGGAAAACCAGGAGGTGTTTATTTCTCTGAAGTGCAGTTTCAAAAGGATGAACTTCTGTATGAACGGGTATTTGCTGAGTCGTCACTCTACTTTTACCGTAACAGTGAGAGGTTTAGTGATTGGCAAATTGTGATAATTTATCCATCTCGGAATATAGAACAAAAGAATACCTATCCCCACCGCTCATTGTTAAATGGAGATCAATTCCATCGTGTCTATTTAGATGAATTAGGAGACATTCGTCAATTACCTATCTGGGTAGCCTTGATGGTACTAACTACCTTGGAAAAAAGTCAAGCCCCAGAAGAAGCTAGGTATTTATTAACCAGAACTCAACAAGAAATACCAACATCATCAAGTGAAGCCATAATAGAGATGATCACAACTATTATCGCTTACAAATTTGAGAACTTAACCCGCAGAGAGGCTGAAGCTATGTTAGGAATTACATTTGAAGAAACACGATTGTACCAAGATATAAAAGAAGAAGCAAGAAAACAAGGTATTGAACAAGGTATTGAACAAGGAACTGTTAATCTGGTGATGAGATTATTAAAGAAAAGATTGGGAGAAATATCACCAGAAATACAAAATAAAATTTCTCAGTTACCGCTACCTGTATTGGAGAATTTGAGTGAAGCTTTGTTAGATTTTACCAGTTTTACTGATTTAGAAAATTGGTTGCAAGAAGTGAAAATTTAATTATATTGGAATCAGGATTAACAGGATACTAATATTTAGACGATGATAGGTTTACTTATCTTGTAGAGATAATTATTTTAGGCTAATTAAACAAGATAATTAATCTGTTTTTTTACATCTAACTAAATCTTGAAAATCCCTTAAATCCTGATTCTAACAAATGGAAATTTGAGGATTTAATAATTACTCTGGCACATCAATTAAAATACTGCCATCTTCCACACGCACAGGAAACACTGGTAATGCTTTCTCTTGAGAAACCTTACCCAATAAATTACCAACTACTGGGGGAAAAGTACACCAAGCTTTTACTTCTCCTGTGTTGAGGTCAAAAGCACTACGATGGAAAACACAAACAATCGCTCCATCTTTGATTTTTCCTGATTTTAAAGGAACTTTCAAGTGAGGACATTTATTTTCTACAGCATAAAGCTGATTTTCGTGGTTTAACACCAAAATGTTCTTGTTTCCTACTTTTACCACCTCTCTATCACCAGAGGATAGAGCATTTGCTTCTAGAACCTTTGTCCAGGCCATAGAGTTCTCCTTTCTTAACGATCTGTATTTTAGTTTCCCGTAATTGTGTCATTTGCGATCGCTCTGATGGGAAAGATCAAAAAATATTGTTTATGATATTTAACTACAATAGATGCAGTCGAGTCTTTACAACCCCATACCCAGTTCTATGACTCTTGCTAAACCTACTGACATAGATATTACCTATCTTCCCGACCACACTGAGTTACCAGAGTCGGATGGAACATTTGTGAAAAACTTTCAAGAACACCCTCAAAGCATTTTATTAACAGACTCCATCAATAGCACCTTGCAGAAAATACATCCTGATGGACAATATGCGATTGGTCAAGACTGTGGTATTTATTGGCGTTTAACTGAACCACCAGAAAAAGGTGCAGAAGCACCAGATTGGTTTTATGTAGCCAATGTACCACCTATGTTAAAAGATAAATTCCGTAGGTCTTACGTATTGTGGCAGGAATATATAGCACCTTTAATAGTTTTAGAATTTGTATCTGGGAATGGTACAGAAGAACGGGATAAAACACCGTTTAAAGGTAAATTCTGGGTATATGAACAAGCAATACGAGTACCGTTTTACGGTATTTATGAAGAGCAGAAAGCTAGTATAGAAGTTTATCATTTAGTGAATGGAAGTTATGAGTTATTACCCGCTAATGAAAGGGATCATTATCCAATTTTACCGTTAGGTGTAGAGTTGGGTATTTGGGAAGGGCAGTATAATAATATGCAAGCTCCCTGGTTACGGTGGTGGGATTTACAGGGGAATTTATTATTACATAGTGGGGAGAAATGTTTACAGTTAACGTCTGAGTTGGAACAGGAACAGGAGAAAGCTGCACGTTTAGCGGAGCGGTTGCGGGAGTTGGGGGTGAACCCGGATGAGGTTTGAGCAGGTACAGAATTAGTCATTTCCCAGGAAAAGAATAGCTATTGAATGAACCACGAAGGTATGAAGAACACGTTAGTGAAGCTTCCCGTTAGGGATAGTAAGAAGAGAAGAAGATAAGTAATTTTACATAGGTAAGGGAGTAAGAAGGCGATCGCATTTGATTGAATAATTAGAAAAAGGGCGATCGCTAGTTGTTCAGAACACCCTAATTAGGGCTTACTGAATAAATATGAAAACCTTACAGGTAAAGGATTTTAGGGAATTTGAAATTGAAAAAGTGCAAGACTTTTGAAACTCAAACCTTAAAACCTTGCATCTTGACTCTGAGAAATCCAAGAATTTGCAACCAACAGATAGCTAAAACTGTTAAGAGTTCCCCGTTCCCTGTTAAGAGTCTCCACGACAAGACTTTTATGCCTAACGGCAAGCTCCGCTAACAGCATCCCCTAATTAACTTAAAGATTACACTGATTTTCAATGATGTTAATTACCTGAACAGCTTTTTCATAGTATTCCTTAATTCTGATATATGTTATACCTACATCCTGTCCATGTGCAATATTATTTCTATTAGCAACAATACTATTAATTGCATCCTTGAGTTCCCCTTCAGTAGCTATTCTTAAATTAGATTCCCATTCTGAATTGAATGCACCTGTTAACTGAAGAATTTTTTCCATTTTCGGATTTTGTAAATCTGTCAATTTGCGTTCCACAAAGTTAGCTACATTACGATTAGAAACTTTTTTAGCATATTCACTATATATTGCTCGCACAGATGTTTCTAAAAAACCAGAAACTAATATACATAAATACCTTGCCCAATGAGATTTTAATTCAATATCATCTTCTGGTAGTTGGGCAATTTTAGCAAATACATTATCAAGTTTTTGTTTAGCCCTGATCACCTCAGTATTCTTCATTCTATTTCAGCAAAAACCTCAATAGCTAATTTAATTCTTTCTTTAATAATTGGTTCTTCAGAAGTACGAGCAGTATTAATTGTCACTGCTTGAAAATCATGATTAGCTAAGAGTAATTGATACTGAGATATCAGGGTATCAGTATTTTGAATATCACCCCTTTCTAAACGACGAGCAATACCTACCATGATGGCATCAAACACAGCAGCATTTAAGTTTTTTTTCGGTTTAAAGGCTTGACTGCCAATAGAATCATAGATAAGCTGAATAGTAGTTTCAAACTTATCTTTAATTTGTGCTTCTGAATAAACTTGAAGATGCCGGTTTTTACCCATGAATTTATTCAGAAATTGCTTCATAGGCTTCTTATAATTATCATAATTAAAGTAAAGTGCAAGAAACCTAAGAATCATTTCTTCATCCCGCATACTTTTATTACTTTTGCCATATATATTTCGCCATGCAGGATGATTATTCAAGTTTTTTAATAAATTATTAAATTCACCATGATACATAGATGAACGAATCTCTTGAGGTTGTAATGTAGTACCGCCCGTGTTCAGTCTTTCAAAAATATGATAAATACTACTATCATCTTCAGACGGTTCATCTTGAGTTACAATTGTTGCGTGGATGATAGAATCATCTAATCGGCGACGATCTTCTTCTTCCAGAGATTCATAAGTACGTCCTTGAAATTCCTCTTGCACATCTTTGAGTGCAAATTTTTTCCCACTAGGTTGAAAAATACCATTATAAAAATACTGAAGTGTTCTTAGTCTTTGTTGTCCATCTATTACTAATAATTTTCCAGTTTCTTTCTCCTTGGAAAGAAAGATGCCTGGAACTGGTAGTCCAATTAAAAGAGATTCAATAAAACGTGAAGCTTGTTCTAATTTCCAAACATAACGACGTTGTAATGAAGGAATATATATACTCCCATTTTCCATACGTTTGAAGAGACTATCTACTGGGTAATCTGCCCCATAGCTAGTAATAGAATATTTAAAGGGAATATTATCTTCTTCTTCCAAATCACTGGGATTTTCAACTGTATTTTCTTCTTCTGTAATATTATCTAAAGCATAGGTTTCACTACTTGTTTCAGTAATGTTCATGTTTGAGTGTTACCTCTTGTAATTCACAACAAAATAATTATAACAAATACACACCCCGACAATTTTAAAAACCCCTCCCCCCTCACCTCAATAAAATGCTAAAATCTTATAAATGCTAGGGGTGCTTGTGAGAGCCAAGCTGAGATCAAACCCTTAACACCTGAGACTGGTTAATACCAGCGTAGGGAAGCTGTATATTGAGGTTAATTATATGCGAACTAAATGGGTAGCCAAGCGCCGTGGAGATGGTAATGTCACCCAAATGCACTACGCACGCCAAGGTGTAATTACTGAAGAAATGCACCACGTTGCTAAGGTGGAAAACCTATCTCCTGAACTGATCCGGGCAGAAGTAGCACGGGGTAGAATGGTTATCCCTGCGAATATTAATCACACTAACCTAGAACCAATGGCTATAGGTATTGCTTCTAGATGTAAAGTTAACGCTAATATTGGTGCATCACCAAATTCTTCTGATGTAGAAGAGGAATTAGACAAACTCAGATTATCTCTTAAATATGGTGCTGATACCGTCATGGACTTGTCCACAGGTGGCGGTAATTTAGATGAAATTCGTACCGCTATCATTAACGCTTCACCTGCTCCCATCGGGACTGTACCAGTTTATCAAGCTTTAGAAAGTGTCCACGGGAGAATGGAAAACTTCACCGCTGATGACTTTCTCCACATCATCGAAAAACACGCTCAACAAGGGGTAGACTATCAAACTATTCACGCAGGGTTGTTAATTGAACATTTACCTTTAGTAAAAACCCGTCTTACCGGAATTGTTTCCCGTGGGGGCGGTATCCTAGCTAAATGGATGTTGCTCCATCGCAAACAAAACCCCCTCTACACCCATTTCAACGACATTATTGAGATTTTCAAGAAATATGATGTCACCTTCAGTTTAGGGGACTCCCTGCGTCCTGGATGTACCCATGATGCCACAGATGCAGCGCAGTTAGCGGAATTGAAAACTTTAGGTCAACTTACCCGCAGAGCATGGGAACATGATGTCCAGGTAATGGTGGAAGGTCCTGGTCATGTACCAATGGATCAAATTGAGTTTAATGTCCGCAAGCAAATGGAGGAATGTTCAGAAGCTCCATTTTATGTTCTTGGTCCTTTAGTGACTGATATTGCTCCTGGTTATGACCACATTACCTCAGCTATTGGTGCAGCGATGGCAGGATGGTATGGAACATCTATGTTGTGTTATGTCACACCTAAAGAACATTTAGGTTTACCCGATGCGGAAGATGTGCGGAATGGTTTAATTGCTTATAAAATCGCTGCTCATGCTGCGGATATTGCTAGACATCGTCCTGGTGCTAGAGATAGGGATGATGAACTTTCTATAGCTAGATATAATTTTGACTGGAATCGTCAATTTGAGTTAGCGTTAGATCCTGATAGAGCCAAAGAATATCACGATCAAACTTTGCCTGATGATGTTTATAAAAAGGCTGAGTTTTGTTCTATGTGTGGGCCTAAATTCTGCCCTATGCAGACTAAGATTGAAAAAGAAGCTTTAACTGAGTTGGAGGAATTTCTAGCTAAAGAACCTGTAGTTCAAAGCTAAGAAACAACTAATAGATTAAAGATCCCCGACTTTTTGAAGAAGTCGGGGATCTCAAATCAATTGACAAAAAATAACTACCTGATAGTATATTGAAATTAAGTAATTTCCAATATAAAATCTGTAGCAAAAAATTATGAAAATTACAAAATACCCAATAGCGATCGCAATTTCTGCTCTATCCATCTTTTCCACACCAGTCATTGCTGAAAATGTTAAAGAATATTGGGTAGGTTTTGGTAAAAATAATAGCGATGAAAAACTTAAATTAAATGAAAAAAGTATTAGATTTGAGACTATGTTAGCTGATCATACTATCAATAATACAGATGGTTTTTATAATAATGATGACAGGTTTCCTAAAATCACAGTTGTAGTGTTTGAATACAGTGTTAATAATAGGAAAAGAATGGCTTACACCAAATCTTGTAATGCAGGAAACTTAACTAATAAACCTTACTGGAAAACCTACACTTCTGTAGCAGATAATTGGCCTCAATATTTTCGGGTTAATGTTAAGAGTATTGCCAGTCGGCAAATGTTGGCAAGAGTTTGTACTTTAAGTTTACCTAGTCAATAAGTTGATAACAGGGAACAAGGAAAAAAGGTACTATTTTTTAATGGTGTTCAAAATTGTGGCTGATTTCTTATGAATAGTCAGTCTTCCTAGATTTTTTTGCTTGTTCTTGTATATTATATCGTTTCTGGGTGCATCGGTATTATTCCTTGAATATTTCCTTGTTTAATCAATATCTGTGGGAAAGATATATCATGGGGCAACAACGGGGGGGTTTGCCCCTACGTGACCAAAACATATCATTCCAATGATAACGGATTTGATATTAGGTACTGAAGAACTATATTGTCACAAGATTTTGATTTACTATGATCGCAAATTTTGAAGGTAAAGTAAATCAAAGTCTTTAATTCTCTTTTTCTTGTTCTCTAATCTCTACAGATCACTTTTTCAGGAAGCTCTAAGAGCCATTAATATGGGTTTGATAAACTTTAATTAATCTTTTAATACCTTTAAAACGATAATCGCCCATAAAGCTAAAATCGGATTTATCATTAAGTATATCATAGGTAGCTTCACTGATTACACATTCACCAACTGGACAAATTTGTTCCATGCGCGACCCCAAATTAATTGTTGGACCCAAAGCAGTATAATCTAATCTTTGGGAACTACCGACATCACCAACTATAGCTCTGCCAGTATTAATAGAAATACGCAATTGTAGTTGTTCATCCCAAAAATCATGAGCATTAAGATATTGCAGACGCGATAGCATTCCCTTCGCAGTAGCAACTGCTCTATCGGCATGACCAGGTTGTGGTTCGGGAGCGCCAAAAAAAGCCATAATGCAATCACCAATATATTTATCTAAAGTTCCACCATAAGTAAATACTTCTTGTAACATCTCTTCAAAGAACTTATTTAATAATTCTGCAATTTCTGTAGGTTGTCTGCGTTCTGATATCTCTGTAAATCCTACTAAGTCTGCAAATAAAATAGTAATTTCTCTATCAATAGGTGGTAATCTAATGTCAGGAAAACCTTTAGCTACTATTAACTGTTGCACCACTGCAGGAGAATGATAACGTTCTAACCGCTGACGAATTACTTCTTGGTTTTTGAGTTTATCTGCTAATAACCAACGCTGTACACTCGAAGCGACAAGATTGCCTAAAGTTGAGAAAAAACTGAGTTCTTCTTCACCATTATTTTCCCATTGAGAAGAATAAAAGTTAGTATCTGCATAGAGAACTCCAACCACTTTAGTTTCATCCCATAAAGGTACAGCCATTGCACTCATAATACCCTTAACTAAAATGCTCTGTTCAAAGGAAAAACGTTCATCAGCAAGGGTATCTGCACTTTGAATAGCTACTTTTTCAGTAAATACTTTTTGACAAATACTATGGCTAATCCAATTACCATCTATGGGTAGCTGTATTTGTGTGGCATCTTCTTTAATCGCAGAATTAATTAATTGTAAATCACCTGAATTATCAATATCAATTAATAAGGCTAATCTTTCTATACCATCAATATAACGAAATACTACTTGTTGTACTTGGCTAAATATATCTTCAATAGAAGCCGCTGCACAAAGATTTTTTGCTATTCCGACTAATTCTTTCAGTCGAGATATAGCTTTTTCTTTATTATTATCGCCATGAATACCACTTGCATCTATCCATTGTTGTTGTAAATGCTCCACATCCCGGAGAATTGTTATGGCTTGACTATTAGTTTCTGGGGTTTTGACAGGTTGAGAATTTGGTGTTTCTAAATCACCGTTAAAATCAACTATTAAGTTGATATTACCTAATAAAATCACATCACCATGACATAGTTGTTGTGGAATAGTTACAAGATGATAATTGACTTGTGTACCGTTCTTGCTACCCATATCCTCAATTTCCCACGCACCACTACTGGTTTTAACGATACGGGCGTGTTTGCGAGAAACTCCGCCAAAAGGTAAAAACAAGTCGCAGTCTGGTAAACGACCAATAATAAATGTATCCTGCTGCACTGAAATCTTTGTTTCAGTATTACCTTCTGTGAAGACTAAAGTGAGTTGAGTCATGAACGTAATACATCCATACTAAAAGATAGAAATATATATAACAGTGATAGTCAGTTATAGCTTACATCCTAGATATTTGAGTATCTGGTGATTTCACTTAGTTAATTTTGGCGGAGGAAACAAGCATTTCTTGGTTTATATTACTTTGATAATCTTTCTAAAAGCCATAAATATGATTATTTTTCGTGGTTGACCGCACAGTTAATAAGCATCTTTTTATACAGAATATAGTTTTTTCATTAGACTACCAATATATCATATTTTAAGTTCCCATAACTTTTAGAGTTTAATATTTACAAGCTTGACTATAAGTATCTTAATTTTTTATAAGAAAATCGAGCTAGCCAAAACCACCGAGATAAGATATTGTGTTTTAGTGAAAATACTTGATAGTACTTGAGGCGGTGGATACAGGGAAGTAGGTTTTGCCGGTAGGGCAGTTTAATTCAACAAATTTACAATTGAGCAAACTCTTCAGTAATCTATGATTATTATTTTACAATACTTACGTAGAAGTTACGGAAGAATTAACAACGAAGGAAGCGTTAGCGGAGCTTCCCGAAGGGATAGAAAATGAAGATAAGAGGATTTGAGAGATATTTTGCGTAAGTCCTATTTTAATTAGGGTTTGCTGGGTAAATCTGGAAACATTGGAAACACTTTTACGCCTAATGGCAAGCAACGCTTACAGCAAACCCTAATTAAAGGGTATGATTTTTCTGTACAAATGCCAGCAAATTTTGATTCTACTAGAAAAATCTCTCAAAGCAATTTTAGAGTTTATTGGTTCTGAATCTCACAAATTAAGAAATTGTGGAATTTATGATACCAGACAAATATTCTTGAAGATTGGAAAGAAAGATCATCAAGAAATTTGATCTGATTAATGAATACAAACATAATAAACATTACCAAGTATTGTATTCCCAGGCAGTAAGTAGGTAGGTGTTAAAAATGGTCGTTAGGAGCAAACAGGGTGCAGAGGGAAATAGAGTTGTAGCCTTATTTCCTTTTCGTTACATAGTTTGGTTTTTTCACACTGATTTACTTACAACAAACATTGTTGTCAGTGTTTGAGTCTTTTAAATCATTTCAATCTTTAAATAGTAAATACAGAAAAAGAGAATTACAAGATAAACTAAGATTACCCAAGTGCAGATGAGCCTTAAATCCATAATTAAAGTCGTTTTTGTAAAAATATAGGTAAAAATTTGACAATGAAACATAAGATTTTTTTAGTATATTTACTAGATATAATATTTATCTTAGTTAGTATTGTAGTAATTGCCATTGCTACGTTGTCACCTTTTAACTTCCATTTCTATCATGAAGTAAAAATTACTCATTTTTGGGTAAACTTCAATCATAGCTCTTCTTTTCAGGATCAACTAAATAATGTTTTACTATTTATGCCATTGGGATTCTGCTGTGGGGGTATTTTACAGAAGCAGAAAATTAATCTAGGTTTACAAATTCTCATTGTCTTACTTGTCAGTGCGGGTTTATCATTTACTGTAGAAAGTTTACAAATATTTCTTCCTTCTCGTAGTCCTACTCCAGCTGATATTATTAATAATACTCTGGGGGGATGCTTAGGCTTATTATGTTTTTATATCTGGAACTATAAATTTTTAAATTATCGGGTATCTCAATTTACATCCAAGAGTTCTAAATTATCTAATCAACGAATTACCTTGTTCATTCTTGCCTATGTTTCTTTGACATTAATTATTTCTATTACTTGGCAAAGTGCAACTAATTTAAGTAATTGGGATTCTACTTTTCCTTTGTTAATTGGTAATGAATATATTGGTAATCGTCCTTGGGAAGGATATATTGCCAATGTTTATATTACTGATCAAGCAATATCTATGAATGAGGCTCAAGCAGCTTTCTCGAATACTAATTACTTCTCTAATTTGAAAAATAATTTAGTAGCTAATTATCAATTTAATGGTCAATGTTGCTATCAGGATAAAACTGGAAATTCACCAGAATTAATTTGGCGTGGAAAACCTCAATTTATCAACTCAAACCAAGGTATTTTTGTGAATCCCCGTCAATGGTTAACTAGTCAATTACCAGTAAAAATATTGAGTCAAAGAATTAGTCGTCAGTCAGAATTTACAATTAGTACCACTCTTGCTACTAACAAAATTCAACAAACTGGGCCAGCGAGGATCATTTCCATATCAGCTAATGTCTTAGAGCGTAATTTAACTATTTCACAACATGAAGATTATTTAGAATTAAGACTAAGAACACCATTAACAGGAGAAAATGGTACTGATTTACAAATTAAAATACCAAGTGTCTTTACAGATACAGAGTTTCATCAATTAATCCTTTCCTATTCCAGAGGAACTTTTCATGTGTATATAGATCAAGTGGAAAGTTTATATTCATTGAATTTATTGGAGTTGATCCCTTTGCATCAAAAGATGTTTTATTATGCTCTTACTTTTATTCCTTTGGGTGCTGGTTTAGCTATTCTGAATCTTTTTTCTCAAAATCGGGTCAGATTTTCTCGTGTGTTTATTCCTATTGCTTTGTTATTACCTTCTCTAGTTTTAGAAATGATCTTAGTTCATGTTAATCATAAAAGTCTAAGTTGGAAAAATTTATGTTTGGGGATTATCTTTACTTCTATAACTATGTTAATTTTTAGAATTAGAGCGAAGTATGTTAATTCTCAATTGTAAACTTTGACTATTTCTGAATTCTAAATGTTTTATCTACTAATATTGTTTCCGGGTGTATCGGTATTATTCCTTGAATATCTCCTTGTTTAATATCAATATCTGTGGGAAATATACAGCACTTTCCGGTGTAGTGATGTACACTATTGGCGGGCAAGATGCCCACCCCACAAGAGTTTCATGATTATTAATTGTACCTAATAGCAAATAAATCTGCTGTATATATAAGACTTACGCAAAACCTAGTTCAAATACTGTCATTGCGACGTAAGGAAGCAATCTCCAACCGTAACTTTTCGTAAAAATGAGTAAGTCCTAATATAATTTTGATATAACTGGATTTGATATCTTCAGGGGGCAACCACGGGGGGTTTGCCCCTACGTGAGGAAAACATATCATTCCGATGATAATGGATTTGATATAAGCTATGCAAAAATAAATCATCAAACCTTTTTTCTCTCTGCACCCTGCACCCCTGCTATCATAATGGTGGAGTTTCCAAAGGAATAGAACCCAAAAGTCCTTTACGAAAATCAGTGATTAATGTTCTCGCACCTCTTTCCACATCACCTTTGTAACGATGTTCTGCTAACAGTTGTAAATAGGTTTCACCTGTGTGAATAATAGAATCAATTTGATAACGTTCTAGAAGTGGATTTGATGTTAGCAATTGAGGATGAGTTTCTAACATTTCATTGATAATATCTACAAACGCTGCGGCAACTAATTGATTATCATAGGATGCTTCACCAATATCATCACAAATTGCTAATTTTACCGCAGCATTTTGATTTTCTAATCTGGAAGGTATGACACCAGGTGCATCTAATAATTCTAATTGTTCAGATATTCTTACCCATCTTAATTGACGAGTTACACCAGGCCGGGCTGCACTTTCTACTACTCTTTTACCTAACAAACGATTAATTAATGCCGATTTTCCCACATTAGGAAAACCAATCACTACTGCACGCACTGGCCTGGGTAACATTCCTCTGTCTTTGCGACGTTGGTTAAGTTCTATACCCGCCGCCTGGGCTGCTTTAGCGATCGCTGGTATACCTTGTCCTCGTTGAGCATTGGTAAAATAGGCTACTTGGTTTTGGTTTTTGAACCATTCTACCCATTGCGATCGCACTTGGGATGAAATCATATCTAAGCGGTTAATTACCAAGACTCTGGGTTTACTTCCTACCCACTCACTGGTTTGAGGATGGTGAGTAGCTAGAGGTATCCTTGCATCTCTAACTTCTAATATTACATCTACCCTTTTTAGCTGTTCTTTCAGGTTTTTCTCAGCTTTGGCAATGTGTCCAGGATACCATTGAATTACGTTTAATTTGTAGTTTTGATTGATTGACATGATTGGTGATTGGTGATTGGTGATTGGTGACTGGGAATAGGTAAAGAAATTTTACCCCCTCACCCCCTCACCCACTCATTTCCTCTGATTGTTGATTGGTTACTGGTAATTGGTGATTGGTGATTGGGTATGATGTTATTAATGACTTTGATGTAAAATCAGACGGTTTCCGTCTGGATCATAAACGTAAATTTCTTGACCATGAGATGCTGTTTGAATTTCACCTGGAGGGGGATATCCCAGCTTTGTTATCTGGGCGATCGCACTTTTTAAATCATTAACTTCTAAACATAAACTTAAAGAATTTTTGTTATTTGTTGTAAATTCTGCCTCATTATTTTTCTTGGGTTTAAAAATTCCCAGACAAAGATTTGCAATTTGAAATTCAGCGTAAACTTTAGGAATAAATTTATCTGGTTCTTGTGCTAAGAATTGAATATAGAAATTCACCAAATTTTCAAAGTTTACCGTAGCAATGGTGACTAAACCATAATTATACTTCATTTTCTGATTTTAATTAACTGATGTTTTTAAAAAATTCTTATTCCTATAGGAACTTCAAGTTAATTCAAAAACTTCTCCACACATTTTACAAACATTTCTACACCCACCACTAAAGCTGTTTCATCAAAATCAAATTTAGGATGATGATGGGGAAAGTTTAAATTTTTCTCTGCGTTTGCAGAACCAACAAAGAAATAACATCCAGGTACTTCTCTGAGGAAAAATGACATATCTTCACTGCCTAAAATTTGATATTCTGGAAAAATATTAACCGGAGTTTCCACCACTGTTTCCGCAGCATCTTTCACTATAGCGGCAATTTTTGGATCATTCACCACTGGGGGATAAAGATTTGTATAATTCAATTGATAATTAGCACCGTGAAGTTTACAAACTCCTGCAATAATTTCCTCAATTCTTTGCTCAAAAAAGTCTTGTAAATCAGGATTAAAATATCTGAGAGAACCACTCATTTTAGCTGTGTCAGCAATCACATTTGCTCTTGTACCAGAGTGAAGTTCACCAATTGTCACTACCGCAGCATCTAAAGGATTAACATTGCGAGCAACAATTGTTTGTAAAGCATTGACAATTTGGGCAGAAACTATAATAGAATCAACTGTTTGATGGGGAAGCGCACCATGTCCACCTTTACCAAAAATCGTACAATTAAACACAGAAATAGCTGCCATAAAAGCACCAGGTTTTACCGCAACTGTACCAATAGGTAAATCATTCCACAAATGTAAACCAATTATGGCATCAACATCAGGATTTTTTAAGACACCTGCTTCAATCATCGGTTTTGCACCACCAGGGCCTTCTTCTGCGGGTTGGAAGAGGATTTTTACAGTACCACTGAAATCTTGACGATGTTGATGGAGATAATAAGCTGTACCTAATGCGATCGCTGTATGTCCATCATGTCCACAAGCGTGCATGACTCCATCATTTTGGGAACAATAGGAAACTTGATTTTCTTCTTGTATGGGTAAAGCATCCATATCAGCACGGATACCTAATACTTTATCACCTCCTGATTTTTCACCCTTGATAATAGCAACTATACCAGTTTTTGCTATTCCTGTTTGATGTTCTATTCCCCAACTTTGTAATTTATTACTAATAAATTCTGCTGTTAATTTTTCTTTAAAACCTAACTCTGGTTTTTGGTGAATGTGTCTTCTCCATGTAATTAACTGCGGTTGTAAAGCACGAATTTCTAACCGCACATTAGCTAAATTTTGGGTGGATGAATTTGGTAAAGTAGAGATCATGATTTGGTAATTAGTAATGCGTAATTAGTAATTCGTAATGCGTAATGCGTAATTCGTAATTTGTAATGCTCCCTATGGCTAACGCCACGCTATGCTATCGGGAGAGCTTCGCTTACGTAATGCGTAATTAGGGAGAGCATTGAAAACAGAACTGGTTATATTCCTTATCTGTTCCCTGTTCCCTGTTAACTGTTCACTGTTAACTGTTCCCTATTTCCTCTCCTAAATATCACATTTTAAAAAACAGTTGTTCTAAATCTAAACTAGATCCTGCGGTTGCCAACTGTTCTAAATTGTTAGATTCTTTTAAGAAGGGTAAACAACCCAAAACGGGAATTTTGGTAAAAGACTCAATTAAATCTGATGGAGTTAAATCTGCAATTTCTGCCTCCGTCAAATGTTGTGTACAATTCAAAACAATTCCCCTTAAATTGATTTTTGCTTGTCTTGCTAATGCTACATTAGCTACAGCTTGAGCGATCGCACCCAATTTTACAGGTACAACTAAAATCGTCGGTAAGCGCCATTCTCCTGCTAAATCTGCAACTGTTAGCTCATCAGTAATAGGTGAACCTAAACCACCTAAAGATTCTACCAACAATAGATCATTCCTCTGCTGCAACTTTAAAAAAGTCTGCCACACCAAACCTAAATCTATACTACGATTTTCTTTGGCAGCTGCAATAGGTGGAGCTAAAGGTGCTTGAAAATATAAAGGTGTCAACTCTTCCGCCGATTGATTCAGTGTAAAAAGTTGCTGGTATGTTTCCCTGTCACCTTCTCCAGATTGAATTGGTTTCATAATTCCCAAACTACTCTGGGGGCGATATTTGCGCCAATATGCCGCTAAGGCTGTCGTTACAACCGTTTTCCCTGCCCCAGTATCAGTTCCTGTTATTAGTAGTGTGTTTAACAATTTACTTACGAATAATTACTAGATTTTGACAAAAATTGCCCAACAACAAGCTAGGTTCATACTCTAATTTAACGCTAATTGCTGGGTGTGATTTCTGATGTGGAGTTATCCTCTGATGAGTTTGTAGGTGTTTCTGTGGGTGTAGGTGTTTCTGTAGGTGTAGGTTCAGGAGCAGTTTCTAAAGCCACATTTAAGCGATAATCACTTTTAGCCACCCCTTCGGATAAGTTTAACTGAATAATATATGTATCATCACTGGGTAATAAACCACGATATGAGGTGACACGTTCTGCATCAGAGCTAACAGACTCACTATCAATAGTTAAAACTGTGAGTGAAATTCCACTATTTCTATTTACAGATACTGTTAACTCTTCTTCCGCATCTGCTGTAAAGCTATACTGAACTATTTCCCCAACCTTAAGAGTGCCATCTACCGTAGTCATATTATATCCATTCAACGGTAAACTTTTTTTGTAGATTACAGGTTCAACATTAGTAGATGTAGGTGTTTCCGTTTCTGAATCATCTGGTGTAGAAGTAGGGCCGGGAACAACAGGAGAAGGAAAACTTTGGGGTGTAGAAGTTTGTTCCTGTGGTACTTGTGGTTGACTTCGGAAGGAGTTAACAAATGTCCAAGAACTAAAACCAGCTAAAATAACTACAGCAGCACCAATCGCACCAATAGCTAGAGGACTATCTAAAATCGAACTACTCTGTTGTAAAATTACAGGATTAGGACTGCTAGAGTTAACTGGAGTAGGCTCAAGACGGCCACCAACAGCTATAGTAGGTACATAAGAAATACTAGGTTGAGGGGAAACAGGTTTACTCAAACTTTTTAAATCCAACAACACACTCTTTGCGTATTCATAACGACTTGTCGGCAGATAGTTAAGCATCCGGTTGAGAATATCAGCAAATTTGGGATTTACTTGTACCCATTTCTGCCATTTCCAAGTTAAATCATTTTCATTAAATAACTCTTGTGGTTCTTTCCCTGTGAGTAAAACAATTGCTGTCACAGCTAAAGCATATAAGTCACTATTAGGATATGCTTTACCAGAATGAATTTGTTCACTAGGAGAATAACCAGGTTTACCCACAGTAGTCACCTGTTGTTGTTTTGGAGCAGCTAACCGAGTTGCTAGTTCTTTGACGACACCAAAATCAATTAATACTGGTTTTTGATCAAAATCTCGTAAAATCAAGTTATCAGGCGAAATATCTCGGTGAATAATCCTAGATTTATGGAGATATTCCAAAATCGGCAACAAAGAAATCATTAAATCCACAACTTCTGATTCTGTGAATGTTTGATTAACCGCAAGGCGTTCAGATAACAAGGTATGATAGGTTTTACCAGCCACATAATCTTGTACCAAAAACAAACATTGTTCCTGGGCAAATTTTTCTCTAAATTTAGGGACTTGTGGGTGATCAATCTGATATAAGACTGCTGCTTCTCGTTCAAATAATTCCTGTGCCTTCTTACCACCATTAACTCCTGCTTCTTTCAGAGTTAGCTCTTTTATAGCGCAAAGTTCATTAAAACGTCGTTGATCTTCTGCTAGATAGGTTCTACCGAACCCCCCTTGTCCCAGAATTTTGATGATATGATAACGATTTTGTAAAACAGTACCAACTTCAATGGGTGGTTGCATAATCAATAATGAAGTAATTTAATCTTATAGTCTAATAATCTAACCCAATTACCAGTTATCAGTTTTCAGTTTTCAGTTTTCAGTTTTCAGTTTTCAGTTTTCACCAATCAACGAATAGATATCTGCATACTGATAGTTAAATGATCAGTTTTCTAGTAATTTTTAGGTATAAATTCCTATATATATCTATTGTAACTATCAACTTGCACCCACAATTTTTGGCTAATTCAACTAAATATAAACCCATAATTGCCAAAATTTAGATTTTATTTGTGAATAAGTTGATCTTAGTCATAAAAGAAACGGTAGAATGAGTAATCTACCATACCAAATGTCTAAATTTGGTTAAAAACCCAGCGCCCAGAAGTGAAACTCTGAGACTATTTGCAAATCAGTACAATCTTCATGGGCATTTATCTAGAAGAACCAGAAAATTAATGAATGTGAATATTATGGAGAAATATTACAAATTTGTATAGAAGTTTTAACAAAACATACAGATGTTTTGCCAAATCTATTTATGTCCGTTAAATCTGCTAAATCTCGGATGATATTATTGCCATGAATGCACATCGAGGATCTGCTGTGCTAAGTTCTCCAACTTTAAAACTACCAACAACCACCACAGGAATCAGTGAAAATCATCGTCTGCGGTTGTTTTCCGGTTCTGCTAATTTAAAATTATCCCAAGAAGTCGCTCGTTATTTGGGAATGGACTTAGGTCCAATGATTCGGAAGGAATTTGCTGATGGTGAATTATATGTTCAAATTCAAGAATCAATTCGTGGTTGTGATGTTTATTTGATACAACCATCTTGTCAGCCAGTTAATGACCACTTAATGGAATTACTGATTATGATTGATGCCTGTCGTCGCGCTTCTGCACGACAAATCACAGCAGTTCTTCCCTATTATGGCTATGCTCGTGCTGATCGGAAAACTGCCGGTAGAGAGTCAATTACAGCAAAACTGGTTGCTAACCTGATTACTGAAGCTGGAGCTAGTCGAATTTTAGCAATGGACTTGCACGCAGCACAAATACAAGGGTATTTTGATATACCGTTTGATCATGTTTACGGTTCTCCAGTCATACTGGATTACTTACAGAGTAAAAATCTACAAGACGTTGTAGTTGTTTCCCCTGATGTCGGTGGTGTGGCAAGAGCTAGAGCTTTTGCTAAAAAATTAAATGATGCACCCCTAGCAATTATAGATAAGCGTCGTCAAGCTCACAACGTGGCTGAGGTATTAAATGTCATTGGTGATGTTAAAGACAAAACTGCTATTTTAGTTGATGACATGATTGATACAGGGGGTACAATCACTGAAGGTGCGAAATTACTGAGGGAGGAAGGAGCAAGTCAAGTATATGCTTGTGCTACCCATGCAGTATTTTCACCTCCATCCATTGAAAGGTTATCCAGTGGTGTGTTTGAGGAAGTTATTGTTACCAACACTATTCCTATTCCTGAAGAACATTACTTCCCTCAATTAGTAGTGCGTTCTGTTGCTAATCTTTTGGGTGAGGCGATTTGGCGTATTCATGAAGATAGTTCATTAAGTAGTTTGTTTCGTTAGGGAAGAAGAAAAATTATCTTCAAGGATAACTATCATTTAAGAAGGGTGGAGTATATTTTTGTTCATCCTTCTTTTTTATATTCCATGATAACTGATAACTGATAACTGATAACTGATAACTGATAACTGATAACTGATAACTGATAACTGATAACTGACTTGATGATTTCACTATTAAGGATTTGGTGCGTTACGAACTTCGTTCTAACACACCCTACGATAGCTAACCTTTTACTTCTGCTAACCAAGTTTGTAAATCAGCAATACTATTAAAATCCTAACCTTTTACTTCTGCTAACCAAGTTTGTAAATCAGCAATACTATTAAAATCTAATAAAGCTTCACTTAAATTCTCCATGACAGGTAACGGTAACTGAGAAATTGTACTTTGTATTTCTGGAGATATTTCTCCCAATCTCTTATTTAACTGTCTAATAATTAAATTCAAAGTTCCTTGTTCAATTCCTTGTTCAATTCCTTGTTCAATTCCTTGTTCAATTCCTTGTTCAATTCCTTGTTCAATTCCTTTTTCCATTGCTTCTTCTTTGATATCACGATATAGTCGTGTTTCTTCAAATTTAATTCCTAACATAGCTTCAGCCTCTCTACGAGTTAAGTTTTCAAATTTGTAAGCGATAATCGTTGTGATCATCTCTATTATGACTTGACTTGATGGTGTTGGGTTTTCTTGTTGAGTTTTAGTTAATAAGTATCTTGCTTCTTCTGGTGCTTGAGTTTTTTCTAAGGTTGTCAAAACCATCAATGCTACCCAAATAGGTAATTGACGAATATATCCTAATTCATCTAAGTAGATGCGATGGAATTGTTCACTGTTTAATAAAGTCCGATAGGGGTAAATATCACTTTGTTCTATATTCCGAGATGGGTAAATGATCACAATTTGCCAATCACTAAACCTTTCACGATTGCGGTAGAAATAGAGTGAAGATTCTGCTAAAACTCTTTCATACAGAAATTCATCTTTCTGAAACTGCACTTCTGAGAAATAAACACCTCCTGGTTTTCCTTCTGGTGGTAAAAATACACCGTCAATTTCAAATTTAGGTTCTTTGACTGCTACGGAATCAGAGCGATAATTCTCGGCATTGTCTGGAGGATTTTTTAAAAGTTGAAATAGTAGGGATGGTTGTTGTTGGAAAAGTTTATAAAAAATGGAGTCTCGGCGCATGAGGTATTGGATGAGTTTCTATAGAATTTATTTAAGCAATCAAGGTCAATTTTTTCTAATTAATACTATTCTAGCACATACATTGATGTTAATATTAGTATTTTTTTATTGCCAATTATCAATTAATTCTTAATCAAATTCCATGACTTTTACCAATTACCCAATGACGACGGAAGAACCTCGATAATGATGATTCTTCTAATGATAAATAAATAGGCCGCCCATGTGGACAGGTGCGGGGGTTTCTGGTATTTTGCCAGTCATTTAATAATTGCTGCATTTCTGGTAATGTCATGGGTGTACCATTCCTAATTGCACTACGACAAGCAAGAGCAACTTGGGCAGTTTGTAAGTCTCCTCCCCAACTCAATTCTAATAATGCTTCTGCTATGTCTTCTCTATTTTTTAACATCTCTGGAATATTTCTAACTGCCCAAAGTTGTTCTCCAAATGGTTCAATATCTAAGTTGATTCTTTGCAGTTGTTCAACTTGATTTGGAGATAATTGATAAAGAATGATTGGTGTTTCTACAGGTAAAATTTTCCAATTATCACATAATCTTTCATATAAAACTCTTTCATGGGCAATATGTTGTTCTATTAACCAAATTCCTCCCGGATGTTCGGCTACAATATACATTTTGTTGACTTGGGCTACGGCTGTTAGGTAACTTTGGTTTTGGTTATTTTCTGTGGTAGATTTAAAGTTATAACTGCCTTTTGATTCGGCAACTTTGAGTAAGTCACTTACTCTGGATGTGTGGATTGATTCTTTGATATTAGCTTCAGAAATACGGATAGATTGGTTAATTGCTTCTGTAACTTTTTCCTGCCAATATTCAACTTCATGGAGGTAAATTTCTGTTTTCGATGGATTGCGATTCCAGTTAATTTGATCAGGGGAAACTGTCAAATGTAAAAAACATACTGGATAGCGATCGCGTGGTAAGGTTTTATGAAATACTGAAAATATTGTTTGTTCTAATTCTGGACATTTGATCATTCTGCCATTAATAGCTATTTTCACCCAGTCAGGACGGTGACGGTGACATCTATCTGGTAAACCAATTACTAAGGTAATTTTAGATTCACTATCAGGTATTTCTAATACTTCTTCTTTTAAATCACCAGGTTTGATTTGGGTTAAAATTTGAGGGATTAATTTACCTACACTCGCAGCAGGACAAATGGTAAACCATTGTTTATCATTTTGCCATACTTGAAAGGTAATTTGAGGATGACATAAAGCAATTTGTTGTATTATCAATTGTACTGCTTTCATTTGTTGGTTACTGTTAGGTAAACCTTGACGACGTGCAGGACAATTGGCAAATAAATTATTAACTGTAACTACCGTTCCTGGTGCGATCGCTGCTACCTTTTGTTCTATAATTTCTCCAGCATCATTATAAAAAACTTGCCACCCTTCATATTCACCCATAGGACGACTAAGAATCTCTAAATCTGCTAGAGTTGCTAAACTGTGCAATGCTTCACCACGAAACCCTAAACTGGTAATTTTCCACAGGTCTTCAGAAACATAAATTTTGCTGGTACTATGGGCAATTACCGCTTGTTGTAAATCATCCCAATTCATCCCACAACCATTATCAGCTACTCGTACTTTCCAATGTTGTGGCCACAGAGAAATTACAATGCGTGTTGCACCAGCATCTAAGGAATTTTCCACCAATTCCCTCACTACTGCTGCAAAGGAGTCTATTACCTCCCCAGCGGTAATTAAATAAACAACTTCAGTCGGTAAAGTTTGAATGGTAGATGTCATTATCAAAAATTAGCGGTATTGATTTTTGGTGTTGCTGAATTAAGGTATGAAATGACGATTCAGGGAACAGGGATCAGGGAACAGGGAACAGTTATATTAATAATGAGTTCCAATCATCTAAAATCCAAAATCTAAAATCATACCCTGTTAGCAGCAATACCTGATTTCTTAGAAATTTTTTTGTCTCAATCAGAGCATATTAGGTACTGAATAACCATTTTATCTATCTTGCTAAAAAATTGAAAATCTATAATCAAAATTAAAAGATTATTCCAATTACAGATAATTAGCTTACAATATTATGACTAATTTTTGTTCATCAAATCAGTTTCCTTAATATCTATAAAGAATTTAAGTTTAATAGTAAATAAAACTGAATTATAAAAGTATTTTTGCTAAATTGCGGGTAAGGTTGTAAGGAAACAAAGCTGATGAATAATTTACGTACTGAAGTTAATGATTTACTCTTGCGTCTCGAATGGGGTCAACCTGCATTTACAATTATTGATATACGCGATCGCTTAACCTTCAATCATGGTCATATCACAGGGGCGATTCCTATATGCTTAGATGATTTACTCGAACGCGCTAAATTTAGTTTGCATCCAAACCGGGATATTGTCATTTATGGTGATAGTGAAACTGATGTAGCTACAGCAATCAATTTATTAGTATATGCTGGGTTCAAGAATGTATCAGAACTTGTCGGTGGTTTGTCTGCTTGGAAAGCAATGGGTGGCGCTACAGAAGGGGTGTAGATCAAAAGTCAAAAGGTAAAGATACCCAGATCCCCGACTTCTTATATAATCATTTTTAGAGATTATGAATTGATTTCAAAAGTCGGGGATCTTATCAATAAATACTTATAATTAAACTAGCATTTCTGCTGGTTCTGGTTGTAATAATCCAGTTAACAAAGACTCTGGATGTTGATGATGTGGCCAGGCAAAAGCATGACGAAAAGAGGCTTCTTGACAAGCTTTTAACTGTTGGAAATTGATGATATCGTAGGTTAACAAATTTTCGTATTCAAAGGGTAAACGGACATCATGTAAACCTGCATTATCCGTGCAAATAGCAATATCAACCCCCGCTGCAAAACAACGATCAAAAACCACTTTTAACTGACGAATATCTTCTAATGTTCCTGTTTTTAAATAAGTGGTTGGACAAACTTCTAAACATTGTCCTCTTCTGGCTAATTCAGGTAACAATTCCGGGTACAATAAGGGAATTTGGATACCGTGGCCAATTCGCATTAAGTAAGGTAAAAGTTCGGGATAACACCCATCTTTGGTTTCATAAAGATGTCCGGTGGTATTTAAACCCAAAGAACGAGCATAATTATATAAACTCACCCATTCTGACATTCTTTCCCCATAGTTGCGATCGCCTCCTGCAACATCTACCGCACAGACATATTCCCGATTCTCCGCTGCTAAATCTATAATCGCTTTATTCACTTCAAACGGTAAACGGGAGTGCATACAGAGAATCTGACTGTTCACAATAGGATATTCCAGGGAACAACTCGCTTTCCCGACAATTTCCACAATTTCCGCCATCTTATCAATTCTTTGGTTTTGACTCAGATGTTCGGGAGTACGTAGGTAGGGAGTATAACGTAATTCTAAATAAGCTAAGTTTTCAAAGATATACGCACCACGCAGCAAGCGGTAAATGAAGTATGGCAAGGTTTCTACCGTTTGCACACTTTCCACTAAAGTATGTAATTCTAAATACTCATCTAAGGTGTTGCGAGGACGGGTGTAAAAGTCTTCAAATTCCGAATATTCAGCAAACCGAGAAATTAAATCTGTAGCATGGCGCTGGAAATAACGCCATAACACACGGGGAACTACTGAACCCCCCAGGTGTCTATGTAACTCAGCGTATAATGCCATAATGGTAACTTTTAGATAAAAATTTTACTAATTGTAACAAAAATTATAAAAAAATAACTTTTTGCTGGTTTAAATATTTTTTTGCTTATAAATAAGTATTTGGTATTGTAGGGTGTGTTAGATCGAAATTTGTAACGCACCATTGGTTGGGAATTTACGGAGTTTAGAGATTGAACCACAGAGGACGCAGAAAACGCAGAGAAGTAGGAGTTGGGGAGAGTTATTGTGAGGTACAGGTGGGCAAGATGCCTACCCCACAAGGGTTTCATGATTATGATTCATACTTCATCAGAACTATATCTGCTGTATGTCATTGCAACAAAAAAAAGCAATTTCAAATCTTAATGCTTTATATAATAAAGTAACTAATATTAAGCGCAAAATAAAGAGTTTATTTGGATGGCGTTAGTCTATTACCATTTTAAATCAGGGAATTAATTCCCCGTCTGATAGCTAAATTCGGTTTAAACCGACTATTTTTTTGTTTGGGTTAGTAGAAATACAATTTTTAGTCCGAATCGCTCCAAATGCCCTAAATCACGTAAAATAGGAGTATGTCGCCTCATATCTAAAGCCTATGAACTTCTCGTCAGCACGTCAATATTTTTACCAGGAAATCCAACAACCTGACGAGTCAATCAACTTGGCTAAAGCAGCTTTACATATTGCTCAGGAAGAATACCCAGATATTGATCCAGAAGAATACCTAAATGCTTTTGATATAATGGCAACAGAATTGGAGAAGCGTTTACCATCTTCCCGCTATCCACTGCGGATCATTCAAAGTATTAATCAGTATTTATATGAAAACTTGCGATTTAGCGGTAACAATATAGACTATTATGATCCGCGTAATAGTTTCTTGAATGATGTCATTGAGCTTAAAACCGGAATTCCCATTACTTTATCCCTAGTGTACATGGAAGTTGCTAAACGTATTAACTTTCCAATGGTGGGAATAGGAATGCCAGGACACTTTTTAATTCGTCCAGATATTGCAGATATCGAAATTTTTGTAGATGCTTTCAATGGTGGTGAGGTGATGTTTACCCAAGACTGCCAAGAAAGGCTATCACAAATCTACCAGCAATCCGTAACTTTGCGACCGGAATTTTTAGCACAAGTGAGTAATAAGCATTTTTTAGCTAGAATGCTGACTAATTTAAAATATATTTATTTGAAACAGCAAAATTTAGAAAAAACTCTTTCTGTAGTAGAGCGAATTTTACTATTATTCCCAGATGTTAGTTTAGAAATAAGAGATCGAGGTTTACTGTATTATCAGCTAGGATACTTTACCCAAGCTGTAGAAGACTTGCAAAATTACCTCCATCAAATTCCTGATGCTGAAGATGCTAATATTATTCACCAATTACTCATCAAGTTAGGGGAAAATAGTTAGGGTGTGTGGAAAAAGTGATTGGTGATTGGTGATTGGTGATTGGTTAAAAAGTGTTTCTGTATACTATTGGCGGGCAAGATTCCCACCCCACACAAGATGTCTACTTCAATTTTCAGAACAAACTAAAAATCTCTGTATTTTTTATCTTTTCCCTATTCCCTGTTCCCTGTTCCCTGTTCCCTGTTTCAAACTGCTAACTTACCATAACAACCACGGTAGATCCTCAATTTTTTTTCGGTTTGATAGACTTAGTAAATTTCTTCCACAGCGATCGCACTACTTTTCTCTGTTCGATTGTGTGTAAAATAGTAAAGGCCAAAAACGTATATCCTAACCAGAAATGTAAATTTCTTCCCACTGAAACCATCTCAGAATTTTCGGGAAAAATATCAGGTATAACAAAACCAAAAACTCTGACATTGTTACTTTTAAAAGAATTAGAAAGCAAGAAACCTGTGATGGGAACAACCCACATAAAGATATATAAACTGGTATGTAGGGCGACTGTTTTGAGCCATGCAGGGGTAAACTTAGGAAATCTTTTAGTGTATTTACGCCACCAAACCCTTAATAATACTAAAATTCGCCAAGTCAGCACTGCCATTGCAATAGTGCCAATAGATTTATGAAAATCATACATTGGTGAACGAATAAACAACTCTCTTGGCAACCTAGCCATTATTGGGCCTGTGAGAAACAGAATCAAATAACCAATAGACATCCACCAATGAATAGACATAAGGTGTTTAAAGGCTGAATTCTGTCTTGGTTTAGATGGTGTATTGGCAGTATTCATAAATCACAACTGTTTGTTATCAGTTATCAGTTATCAGTTATCAGTTACCAGTTATCAGTTTTCAGTTATCAGTTTTCAGTTACAGCAGGTTTCGTTCCTATGAGGTACAAATCATAATCATGAAACTCTTGTGGGGTGGGCATCTTGCCCGCCATTAGTGTACCTCATGACACCGGAAAACGCTGTATCAGTTGTCAGTTGTCAGTTATCAGTTGTCGCTATTCACTGTTCACTGATAACTGTTCACTGATAACTGTTCACCAGTCACCTACTGAGACTAAATTTTATCAAATGTTGGGGTGCTATTGTGATCACAATTCGTGAAATTCTTCAACTTGGCCAATTCGGCGAATGTTGAGAATATCACTCATTTTTTTAATCTGCACAAACACATTTTCCAACTGAGCGCGATCGCGGACATCAATTCCTAAATCTATTAATGCTGGTTGTCCTAAAGATGTTTTTACCTTAGCATGGCGGACGTTAATACTATGATCGCTGAGTCGGGATAAAATATCTTTGAGTATACCTACTCGATCTAATGTCTCAATTTGAATATCTATCGAATAAGTATGAGAACGATTTTGACTTTCAATCACAGAGGTATTCCAACTCACTGGTACTAATCGTTCACAGTTGACGTTATCCACATTTTGACATCCTTGACGATGGATTGAAATTCCTCGCCCTCTTGTGACTACACCAATAATTCCTTCTCCGGGAATTGGTGTACAGCATCCAGCAATATAATATACCAAGCCTTCTACACCAATGATGGGTGAGTCACTAGCACGAGATGAGGTTTGGCTATAATCTCGGAGATTTTTTGATGTTGATTCTTTTGGTATAAAAGGAATTACTTCGGCAATAGGTTGTTCTACTTTAATTGCCTCTCGCCAGCGATTTAGGACTAAATTTAAAGTAATCTCTCCGTATCCCAAACCTGCTAATAAGTCTTCGACGCTGTGATAGTTGCACTTCTCGGCGACGGTTTGCATGGCTTCAGATTTGAGTAAATTCTCAAACCCTGTTTTACCTAGTTCCTTTTCTAAGATATCTCTGCCTCTGGCAATATTTTCATCACGGTGCGATCGCTTATACCATTGTTTAATTCGGTATTTGGCGGCTGAAGTCCGAGCAAAATTCAACCAATCTAAATTGGGATGACTATTTTTATTGGTGATAATATCAACAATATCGCCGTTTTGTACTCTTGTTGATAAAGGCACTATTCTTCCATTTACCCGCGCCCCTGCACAATGATTACCCACTTCTGTATGGATGCGATAGGCAAAATCTATGGTGGTAGCACCAGGACTTAAAGGAACAACGTCTCCTTTAGGGGTAAATACATAAACATCATCTTCAAATAAGTTATCTTTAACACTATCTAAATATTCTTGGGCATCTTTTAAATCACTCTGCCATTCTAATAGTTGTCGTAACCAAGTAAATTTCTCATCCGTTCCCGTTACTTGGTGATTAGAACCACCAGTCTCTTTATACTTCCAATGTGCCGCGATTCCATATTCTGCTATATGGTGCATTTCCATTGTGCGAATTTGTATTTCTAAGGGGCGGCCTGATAAACCAATGACTCCGGTATGCAATGATTGGTAGCGGTTGGGTTTGGGTAAGCCAATGTAATCTTTAAATCTACCAGGAATAGGACGGAAAGAGTCATGAACTACAGCTAAAGATCGGTAACATTCCTCATTGGTATTAACAATTATTCGTAGTGCAGCTAAATCATAAATTTCATGAAATTCTTTTTGCTGACGCTGCATTTTCTGATAAATACTATAAAGATGTTTAGGACGACCGCTAATATCGAGACATTTAATACCCGCTAGTTTAATTCTATCCCGTAAAACTTCTGTTGCTTTAGCTAATTTTTCTTCCCTTGCAGTTCTTTTATCAGCGACAAGTTGTTGAATATCCCGAAAAGCATCAGGTTCTAAATATTTAAAGGCTAAATCTTCCAATTCCCATTTTATCCTGCCAATCCCCAAACGATGAGCTAAAGGTGCAAAGATATCTCTTGTTTCCTGAGCGCTACGACGACGGCTAGGTTCAGACATATATTGCAAGGTTCGCATATTATGTAATCTGTCTGCCAGTTTAACTACAATTACCCGGATATCTTGGGCCATTGCTAGAAACATTCGTCGGAAATTTTCTGCTTGACTTTCGGTTTTGCTGGTGAAATTGATTTTAGACAGTTTGGTAACACCTTCTACCAGTAGTCTAACTTCTGCTCCGAAATGTTCTTCTATCTCTTCAATGGTAATTTCCGTATCTTCTACTACATCATGAAGAAATCCAGCTGCTATCATAGCAGCACTACCACCTAAATCTCGGAGTAAATCAGCTACCGCAACGGGATGGGCTATGTAGGGTTCTCCTGATTTCCGTGACTGGCCTTCATGCAGTTGATAAGCAAACTTAAAGGCATTTGCAATTAGAAGATTGTCATTATACGTTCGTTCATCTTCTCCTGAGTGGCTTTTTGTAGATGTTTCTAGTAAACATTTCTGAAGCCATTCCGGGAGGCTAACATCAACTGAAGTGTCAAGAAGTAAGCTGCTCATACAAGAGATACGATAGGTTTTTGGTGAGTAAGTTGCAGATATAGACGAAAACGACAGCATCGTCACAGTAAGGGGAAGATGCTGTCCCAAAGATGGGTAAAAAAATAGTCCGGATTCAGTTTTCCAATTACTTACATATATTTGCGATTAGTAGTATCAAATATTATGTAATCTGGAAATACCTATAACTGAGTAAAAAAGCCTCAAAATGTACCTTGAAGCTTGGGGTCGAATTAAAATCTTCAAAAATCTGATTTTAGCAAGGAATTAAATTGAAATTCATTCATACTGGCTAATTATACGGCAAAATATCCAGTTTAATTAGTTAATAAGTCTGACTTTTACAGGCGGCGTTGATATTCAACTGGGTAGTGTTGACATACTTCCTCGTCTTTAAATTCGAGGACTCTTTAACGCGTAACTTGTCAGTTCATTTTAACTGATTTGGCATATTATGTCTAATGTTTGGGAAAGTCGTAAAGTTTTGCAATACTATTTTTTACTGAAAGGGAATGTCTGTAAATTTAGAAACATATCAAAAATTTCAGGAATTACTAGAGTTATTCGCGGCCGATCTTTGCGAGTCTGAGCTAGATATTCCTGGTTTACGTCAGCGGTTAACTGAGTTACAGCAATACTTTGTTACAGAAATTGCCAGTTTAGTTGATGTAAATTCACGTCAACAATCATATCATACAGAAATTAGTAAGCAATTACGTTTGTTAGAATTAGATGTAATGTTTTTGCAAGGAGCAAAAAAACTTGATTCTATTCAAAAAAGATCAACTAATGTCAAAGAACGTATCAATACTTTAACTAGATACTGCCAAGCAATAATTTACCCTGAACATGAAAGTGATCAATAACCAAACATTTTCAGTTATCAGTTGTCAGTTATCAGTTAGGGAGCATCCCAATTTTGCAAAAATAACCGCAGCAACACCAAAAACTCTCTTCTTCCTTCTTATCTTCGCTTCCTTCGTTCCTTCGTGGTTCGTTCATTTCACGTCTTGAACTCAAACAAAAAATAAACTTACACATTTGGGATGCTCCCATCAGTTATCAGTTATCAGTTATCAGTTGTCAGTTGTCAGTTATCAGTTTTAAAAGGATGGGAAAAAACCCTCTTCTTTCTTATCTTAGCTTCCTTCGCTCCTTCGTGGTTCATTCATTTCCAGTCTTATTTAAGAGAGAAACTCAGAAAAAATCAACTTACACATTACTTATTTGAAAACAACAATTAGATTATGTTTACCCGCATCCGCCATTTCTTCACTAGGTTTTTCAGTAATTCAAGCAAAGTTAACAATCAACCATTAAATAAAGTCAGTTTGATGGTGCTTATTTTTGTTGACATTTTTATTTTAATTAATGTTTTTGTCGGGTTAAATGATATTAGCAATTGGCATCTTAGCCCATCTCGAGCTTATCCTTGTTATTCGGAATGGACTACTTATCAAAAAAATACAACCCAAGACAAAGATTATCAAATTATAGTTGATTCTTTTGGTTATGATAATCGTCCTAGATATCAACGACAATATCAACGAGTAGAAGATAATAGTTTAGGTCAAGTTTCAGAAATTTGTTTAAACTATGGTGAACTTAAAGATGGTGTTTTAAGTAATAGCAATAATCAAGATAGAATTAAAATCAATAATTTGCAAGGTCGGATCAAAAATCTAGATTTAGTCAATTCTAGAATTAGAAGTCAATATGATTCCACACTGTTAGAAAAAATTGCCGGACAATCTCCTGAAAATTCAATTAATAAAGTTGAAGCGGAAAAAGCTAAACAGGAACTAGATAAAAATAATCAGCAAATTGCTAATCTAAAGAAAGAAGTTGTTGAGGTTAAAAAACAGATTATCAACAGAAAAGAAAGTCTGAATTTCCTAGCACTTCTCCAAGATGAAACCAAATTAGCTACAGTCACCAAAGGTTATCAAAATGCCTCATTCTGGTATCCCAGTATTCAATTTGGATTACAAGCTATATTTCTCACTCCTTTGATTATTATTGCTTTATTCGTACATCGGCGTAGTCAAAGTAGAGGTTATGGACTTGTAGCTTTAATTAGTTGGCATTTGTTAGTCATATTTTTGATTCCTTTACTGTTGAAAGTATTGGAATTTTTACAGGTTGGTGTTGTTTTCAATTTTCTATTTAATGTCATTGGTAATCTCTTAGGAGGCTTATTATTCCTTGTTAGCTATCTTTATATATTGTTTATACCTCTATTTGGTTTTGTCCTGATTAAATTTTTCCAACGCATAGTTTTTAACACCAATATTCAAGTAAGTAATAGAGTCCAACAATCACAATGTATTAACTGTGGGAAAAAGATTAAAACCTTTCATGCTCATTGTCCCCATTGCGGTTATTATCAATATGTGGAATGTCAAAATTGTCATGAGTTAACTTATAAAAAGTTACCTTACTGTTATCATTGTGGTGCAGAACAAAATTTAAGTGATTAATATAGGAAGACGTTTTTATTTTCAACAGGACTTACCCACGAGTCACGGAATATTTAACCACAGAGGACACAGAGAACACAGAGAGATAGGAGTTGGGGATAATTTTTGCATAAGTCATATTTTATGAAAATAAACTTTTAATCCTGAAAATCCTCTAATCCTGGACATCCTGATTCAGACAATTTATAATTTATGAACAAGATAAAAAGGAAATTGAGGATTTTGTTTTTAGTTAGTTTTTAAAAACTTTTGAATTTAACAATTACCGGAAAGAAATAATATTACTAAAAAGCTGTAGATATCATTATTATAATCAACTTTTAATCCTGAAAATCCTCAAATCCTGGATATCCTGATTCAGACAATTCATATTTTGTATCAATGTTTAGATACTTGGTGCGTTGCGCTGACGCTAACACACCCTACGGATCTTTTCAAGATTACAGTGAAGTTCTATATTAGTTTTATTAAAATCAATAATTAACTATGACTGAAAGTTTATTTACTGTTGAAAATCTCCGTGTCGCTTATCCTCAACCGGAAACAGAACCAGAAAATTGGGCAGTGGATGGTGTATCTTTTACACTCCAACCAGGAGAAAAAATGGGTTTGGTGGGTGAGTCTGGTTGTGGTAAATCTACTATTGGTAGGGCGGTGATGCGTTTATTACCTAATTATAGTCGGGTAGAAGGTAAAGTAATTTTTCGGGGAGATTCAGTCCTAGATTTAACACTTTTAGAAATGCGTAAGTTTCGCGGTGAGGCGGTAGCATTGGTGTTTCAAGATCCAATGACAAGATTAGATCCATTGATGACAATTGGCAATCATTGTTTAGAAACCCTCCAAGCACATTCACCAGAATTAACTCAACAACAAGCAAAGGAAAAAGCTTTAGCTACTTTAGAAAAAGTGAATATTCCTGCAAGTCGTTGGAGTCAATATCCCCATGAATTTAGCGGGGGAATGCGTCAACGGGTTGCGATCGCATTAGCTTTATTATTAAATCCAAAATTAATTGTTGCGGATGAACCAACCACCAGTTTAGATGTTACGGTTTCTGCTCAGATTTTACAGGAATTAACCAGATTGTGTGCAGAAGAAAATATGGGATTATTATTAATTTCCCATGATTTAGCGATGGTAGCGGAATATTGCGATCGCATTGGGGTTATGTACCAAGGTAAAATGGTGGAAATGGGTAAAACTGAAAATGTCTTTCAAAATCCCCAACATGAATATACCCAATCCTTATTAAAAGCAGCTTTACATATTCAACAGGAAGAGGGAACAGGGAACAGGGAACAGGGAACAGAATTTAAAGAAAATCCAATTTTAAAGATTACCGAATTACAAAAACATTATACCATAGAACCGAATTTTATTGAAAGAATATTTAAAGGTGAAGGACAAAAAATCAAAGCGGTAGATGGGATTGATTTAGAATTATATCCTGGGGAAATATTAGGATTAGTAGGTGAGTCTGGTTGTGGTAAAAGTACACTTTCTCGAACTATTTTACAATTAATTTCTCCCACTACGGGAAAAGTGGAATTTTCAGGACAGGATTTAACTAAATTATCCCGATCAGAAATCCGCGCTTCTCGCCGACAAATACAAATGATTTTTCAAGATCCTCATGCTTGTTTAAATCCCGCCATGACAGTGGGAAAAAGTATCGGAGATCCCTTATTAATTCATAATTTAGCTGATGCTGAAAAAGCTAAAGAACAGGTTTTATTAATGTTAGAAAAAGTTGGTTTAACACCCACAGAAATGTATTACAATCGTTATCCAGCAGACTTATCAGGAGGACAACAACAAAGGGTAGCTATTGCTAGAGCGTTAATTACTCGTCCGAAATTGGTAATTTGTGATGAACCAGTGAGTATGTTAGATGCGAGTGTACAGTCGCAGGTTTTAGATTTAATGTTGCAATTAAAAGATGAATTTGAATTAACCTATTTATTTATCACCCACGATTTATGGTTAGCAAGATTTTTGTGTGATCGCATTGCCGTCATGAATAGTGGTAAAATAGTTGAATTAGGTAACACCAAAGAAATTTTTGCCAATCCTCAACATCCTTATACAAAAACCCTTTTAGCTGCTGCACCATTATTAGCAAGAGTTTAGTTTCAGTTATCAGTTATCAGTTATCAGTTATCAGTTATCAGTTATCAGTTATCATACTAATTCTTGTTAATTTTTTTCTAAATGTATCTAGAGTTAAATATACTAACTTAGTAATAATATCACAAATATTAATTATTATTTTTCTGTGCTGATTACAATTGCCGTATTTTTGTGTTATCTTGATGAATACATACAGGACTTACACAAAACCTATTTCAAATACTGTCATTGCGACGTAAGGAAGCAATCTCCAATTCAGACATTTCATAAAAATGCGTAAGTCCTAACATAATTAACAGTCATCACATAAACATAAAGTAATGCCTAAGCATCAACCTGTAAATTCTTATCAAAATCTTAATTCTGCTGCTAATAAATGGCAAGAAACAATAAATCAGGTTGCCTATAGATTTAATAAACAATATGAAAATAAACCATTTGAACTACCATTAGAAATCCAAGAAATGCCCATTTATCAAGAATGGAAAACTGGCATATTAACAGACAAAATTACCTCCTCATTTTGGGAAATTGCCCAACCGCAAAAAAATCAACGCTGCTTAGATATTGGTTGTGGAGTTAGCTTTTTAATTTATCCTTGGCGAGATTGGCAAGCATATTTTTATGGACAAGAAATTAGCAACATTGCCACCGATACATTAAATTCTCGTGGTTCACAATTAAACTCAAAATTATATAAAGGTGTAGAATTAGGTGCAGCACATCAACTCAATTATGAAGCAGCACAATTTGACTTAGTTATAGCTACTGGATTTAGTTGTTACTTCCCCCTAGAATATTGGCAAGCTGTTTTACAGGAAGTGAAAAGAGTCTTAAAACCAGGTGGAAACTTTGTATTTGATATCCTTAATTCCGAACAACCCTTAGCTGAAGATTGGGCAGTTTTAGAAACATATTTAGGTGCAGAAGTATTTCTAGAACCTGTAAAAGAATGGGAGAAAATAATTAAAGCCGCAGGTGCTAAAATTACCAAGCGGCAATTAGGAGAACTATTTGAACTATACAAAATTCGGTTTTAGGGGAAAATAGTATAGTTAAATCAATTTTCATCATCTTTACCCAAAAAAATGATTATCCGTGATGCTACAAAAACAGACTTACCGGAAATTGTAGCTATTTATAATGCTGCTGTTCCTACCCGCATGGCCACAGCAGACTTAGAACCTATATCTGTAGAAAGTCGTTTAGCGTGGTTTGAACGTCGTAACCCTTCACAACGTCCTCTATGGATAATTGAAATAGATGGTGTAATTGGTGGTTGGTTAAGTTTTCAATCCTTTTATGGAAGGCCAGCTTATAATTCTACCGCTGAAGTTAGTATATATATTTCCCCAAACTTTCAAAAACGTGGTTTAGGAAAAAAACTCTTAGAAAAAGCAATTCAAGAAAGTCCAAACTTAGGTTTAAAAACTTTACTGAGCCTGATTTTTGCTCATAATCATCCTAGTTTAAAACTATTTGAAAAATTCGGTTTTCAAAAGTGGGGACATCTTCCTCAAATTGCTGAGTTAGGAAAAATGGAAGGAGATTTAATCATTATGGGTTTAAGAGTTAAAGTTGAAAACTGAAAACTGATAACTGAAAACTGATAACTGAAAACTGACTAACGAGATGTCAAACTATCAAAACGATATTCTGTACCTACCTTGAGTTGATTTGCATTATATTTAGGAGAGGATAACAGAGAAGAACTATACGGATTTGGTAAATCAGGAGTCCGCAAGTAAGCATCATTCTGTGATTGTTGTTTGATCATGTCTTTATAAACAATATTCACTAACTGACCATCTCTAGCAACTTCATTTTCCGGAAAAGTAGTTCCAAATTTACGCCCAGGGCCGAATAAAAAATCTACATTGCGCTGTAAGGTTCTATTCCCATAAAAATCAGAATTACTATTGTAAAATGCCTTATCAAAAATACTAGGTATTGATTCGTAATTTTCTTGATCCATTGGTGTCTGTGCTTGCACAACTCCAGGAAGTGTCGTAGTAGCAACTATCACCAGTAATCCAGTCAAGCCGTGTAAATTTATCTTCATGTTGATCACTCCTCAATTTTTGGGCGAATCTTAATTTATGCTTAGTTTCAGAACTATGATTAGTTCGATTAGTTCAACCTTTGGTGTAGCACAACTTTTAACTATTTGTAATGTCTTACTCTCCTAAAATAACCAACCCATCCAACATTTGGGCAAATACTACTGATTTAACTACTCTACGGCAGAATTTACTAGATTTATTTTGTCAACTTGCTTACCAGGAAGGTGATTTTGTTCTCTCCTCCGGACAACGTAGTTCTTACTATATTAATGGTAAACAAGTAACACTCCATCCTCAAGGAGCTTTAGCTATAGCTAGGCTAATCTTAAATATTTTACCAGCGGATACCCAAGCGATCGCCGGTTTAACATTGGGGGCAGATCCCATAGTTTCCTCTGTCAGTGTCATTTCTGTCTATGAAAATCGTCCCATACCAGCATTGATTATTCGTAAAGAAGCCAAAGGACACGGTACTATGGCTTACATTGAAGGCCCAACTTTACCCGCAGATGCAAAGGTAGTAGTTTTAGAAGATGTTGTCACTACTGGACAATCTGCACTCAAAGCTGTAGAAAGATTACGAGCAGCAGGTTATACAGTTGATAGAGTAATTTCTCTCATAGATAGACAACAAGGAGGTGCAGAATTATATCAATCTCATGAATTAGAATTTGACGCGCTCTTTTCTATTCAAGATTTACAAATAAACTATCAGAAAAAATAGCTTCAGTTATCAGTTATCAGTGATCAGTTGTCAGTGATCAGTTATCAGTTTTTACTGTTCACCAATCACCAATCACCAATCACCAAACTTACTTTTTGGTAAGTAACCCACTTTTAAGTACGTACTTTTCATTTTTTACTTAATTCTTATACAATCAAAATTAGTTACCTAGAAAGCGAATAAATCAAATCAATTTAACAAATAATAGCTAACTAAGTAGGTGAAATTATGTCTCAAAATACCCTTAACTATATTATCCATAAAAGTGATTTAAGAGGTCGGAGTAAAATTAATTGGCTAGATAGCTATCATACATTTTCTTTCAGTCATTTTTATGATTCCAACCGCATGGGTTTTCGTTCTCTGAGAGTAATTAATGATGATCGCATTGCTGCTGGTGCTGGTTTCCCCACTCATGGACATCGAGATATGGAAATTCTCACCTATGTCTTATCTGGTGCTGTGGAGCATAAAGACAGTTTAGGTACAGGTTCAGTCATTCGTCCTGGAGATGCACAAATTATGAGCGCTGGAACAGGAATAATGCACAGTGAATTTAATCACTCACAAACTGAAGAATTACATCTCTTACAAATATGGATGTTACCAAACCAAGAAAAACTAACACCCAGATATGAACAAAAAGCTTTTTCTGTAGCAGATAAAACAGGAAAGTTATGTCTAATTGCTGCTAAGGATGGACGTAATGGATCTGTAACTATTCATCAGGATATTGATCTATATGCTTCTATTCTAGAATCAGGAGATGTTGTTAATTATCATCTCCAACCCCATCGTTATGGGTGGTTACAAGTTGCTCAGGGAGAAGTAATTTTTAATGGTCAACAACTGAGCGCAGGTGATGGAGTACAAATTACGGGAGAAGAAAAGTTGGAAATTAGCAGTAATTCCAATGGAGAAATTTTGCTTTTTGACTTAGCTTAATCAGGGTTTGCTGACTTAAAAATTAAACTTTTGTGAGATGGGCCGGACAGCCCGTCACTAGTGTACCTCATCAAGATGAAATCTGCTGTAATATTACTTCTCTCTCTGCACCCTGCACCCTGCACCCTGCACCCTACCTCCACGAAAAGACTTTTTCAGCAAGCTCTATTTAGCCAAATCCACCCCAGTACCCAAACATCTAAACAGGACTGGGCTTTTTCATATCTTATTTCAATGTTGATTTTTTTCTAGAAGATATTTAACAATCAATAAACAATTTCGATGATCAGAATCACGTTCATAAACAACACGATCAGCTACACGTCTAATTAAAAACCATCCATAACCATGATCTTGTAAAGTACCCGGCTTGGGTTCAGGTATATTATCAGGGTTGAAAGGTTGACCATAATCCCAAATTCTAATTTCTAACCTATCTACCCATAAGCTTAATCTAATTTCTATATCTGTTTCCGGCGGTAACGTTAAATGAGCATGACGAACGGCATTGGTAAAACCTTCCGCCAACGCTAAATTCAATCTGTACAGTTGGCTATTTGACCAACCATACTTAGTTAGGTATTCCTGAGAAAATTTTTCAAACCATTGTTGCACTTGGTTTTGGAGCTTTAAGTCGCTCTTCACCGTCAGATGGTCTTGCTGCACTTTAGTAAGCATTGACCTTGACTTGAGTATAGAGTAAGTAAATAAGTATATCAGCAGACAAAGTAATATTTCAAAAACCAAAAACTGAAACTTCAGTGAGAAAATACTGTTAGCATTTTCGCTTATTATCTGTTTTCTGTCACCTAAAAGGAAAAATATTTCCATAAAAATTGACACCTGCATAGTTTTAAAAGCATATCAACCGTTGGTAAGAGTTCTTCATCATCAGTAAATCCTTACGGATGGCTATTAGACTCATAGTTTGGGTATATGCTCTCAAAACTCACAGGTGTCAAAACACTTAGTGGAAATTAGTCAGTGCAAACAGATTGCAAACTAATTTAGAACAATCCCAAAGTCAAAGATTTGTCTAAGGGTAATGCCGCACCAATGCCTAACCAAATTGTGACAAAAGTACCAAATAAGAATACTGTTGTCGCTACTGGACGACGGAAGGGATTTTGGAACTTGTTAACATTCTCGATGAAGGGAACAAGAATTAATCCTAAAGGTACGGAAGCCATCGCTAATACTCCCAACAGTTTGTTAGGTAATGAGCGAAGGATTTGGAATACGGGGAACAGATACCACTCTGGCAAAATTTCCAAAGGAGTAGCAAAAGGATCTGCTGGTTCGCCAACCATTGCTGGATCTAGCACAGCTAGAGCCACAATACAAGCAAATGAACCCATGATTACGATGGGGAACACATACAGCAAATCGTTAGGCCAAGCTGGTTCGCCATAGTAGTTATGACCCATACCTTTGGCAAGTTTGGCTCTTAAAATAGGATCGCTTAGATCTGGTTTTTTCTGTGTAGACATTTTTGGATGTGGTCTCCTGCTTAAGTTAAGTTAAAGCATTCGTGAACGCTATCAGCTATAAAGATTAACAGCTTATTTGTGTGTTTGGTAAAAGGCCACAAATTTAGTATGACATTAAGTTCAACTTTGGAATTTGAAGTTTAATGTTCATCCACTTTCACTGTTTACGGATTCACAGAGTTCTGTTTGTCTTTAAACTTAATGAGTTATTTGCTCTCAGTTTAAAACAAACAACCTGGTTCTGGAAACTGCTTTTAGCTGTTCACTAGTAACTTTTGATTACAAAGGTCCAGAAATACCTTGTTTACGGATCATCAAGAAGTGGAACAACATGAATACCGCAATTAACCAAGGTAGAACAAATGTATGAGCGCTGTAGTAACGAGTTAATGTAGCCTGACCAACACTAGAACCACCACGTAGTAAGTCGGAGATTAACACACCAACTACAGGAATAGCTTCAGGTACACCACTTACGATTTTTACAGCCCAGTAACCAACTTGGTCCCAAGGCAAGGAGTAACCAGTTACACCGAAGGAAACTGTGATCACAGCAAGGATTACACCACTTACCCATGTTAATTCACGGGGTTTTTTGAAGCCACCGGTTAAGTAAACACGGAAGACGTGGAGAATCATCATTAATACCATCATGCTCGCAGACCAGCGGTGGACGGAGCGAATTAGCCAACCGAAGTTAACTTCATTCATGATGTACTGCACAGAAGAAAATGCTTCTGTAACTGTGGGTTTGTAGTAGAATGTCATCGCAAATCCAGTAGCAAACTGAATTAGGAAACAAACTAGGGTAATTCCACCCAAGCAGTAGAAAATGTTAACGTGGGGGGGTACATACTTACTGGTTACGTCTTCGGCGATCGCTTCTAAATCTAAGCGTTCCTCAAACCAGTCATAAACGTTGGCCATAGAATTTCTAATCCCTAAAAAAAATCGGCTACGGTTGCTAAATCTCCCAAATTATAAGTTTTGGGATTTTCTCAAAGAGTTAAGTGTTCTTCACAAAGGTTAAGATTCTCAGAAACTTAACACTCTGTAAATATGGAATATATTGCTATCTCTTTGCAAGGCAAGGCGGAAAACTTTGCTCACAAAGTAGATTTTATCGTTTTTCAGGGGGAAGTTACTGCCCAATCATTGCTTAACAATTTGATAAAAACAATGTCCCTGTTACCTAAATTTTAGACAAATATGGATATTTGTGTCTGATTTGCACGGGATGATGGGAGCGGTTATCACACCTGTTCACGAGGAAAGCTAAAGATTATTAGCTCTTCTATAAAAAAAGTAACATAGTCGAGAGATACATTTCATCTAAAACGTAGTAAGTGGCAAGTTATGGCTTGTGTGGTTGATATGGAAAGAAAAAAGTTATTCATGAATAAACAGGTATTTCGGTTTATATTTTCGTTATTCTTGGCGTTTACTTTAGTTTTTAGTGGGTTGGTTGCACCAGCAACGGCTTTAACTCAAGAGCGCAAGCTTGTTTTCGAGGTTTGGCGGATTGTTAATCGTTCTTATCTGGATGATACGTTTAACCATCAAGATTGGAGAGAAGTACGTCAGAATGTACTTAAAAAGCCATTGAAAGATGAACAAGCAGCGTATACAGCTATCACAGAGATGTTAAAAAGTCTTGATGATCCATTTACTCGGTTTTTAGATCCAGAACAATACCGCAGTTTGCAAGTCAACACTTCTGGAGAGTTAACAGGAGTAGGTTTACAGATAGCTCTCAACCCCCAAACAGGAACTTTAGAAGTAATCACACCCATAGAAGGTTCACCCGCCGACAAAGCAGGAATTAGACCACGCGATCGCATTCTCAAAATAGAAGGTTTTCCCACCGAAAATCTCACCATTGACGAAGCTGCTGCCAGAATGCGTGGGCCAATTGGTAGTGTTGTATCTCTCATCATTGGTAGAGATGGTGAAGCAGAAACAGAAGTTATCCTAGTCCGCGATCGCATTGAACTAAATCCAGTGATAGCTAAATTACGGTTATCCCCCCAAAAAAAACCCATTGGTTATCTGCGTCTGACTCAATTTAATGCTAATGCAGCGATGGAAGTAGCACACGCCATTAGTAGATTAGAAAAAAAAGGTGCAGAAGGCTATATCCTCGATTTAAGAAATAATCCTGGAGGTTTATTACAAGCTGGAATTGAAGTTGCTCGTGAGTGGTTAGATGCAGGAACTGTAGTTTACACAGTTAATCGTCAAGGTATACAAGGCAGTTATGAAGCTTTTGGGCCTGCTCTCACCAAAGATCCCCTTGTAATTTTAGTCAATCAAGGAACAGCCAGTGCCAGCGAAATCCTTGCCGGAGCGTTACAAGATAATGGCCGCGCTCAGTTAGTAGGTGAAACTACTTTTGGTAAAGGTTTGATTCAATCTTTATTTGAATTATCAAATGGTTCAGGTTTAGCTGTAACTATCGCTAAATATGAAACACCCAATCATAGAGACATAAACAAACTAGGTATTACCCCAGATATAGTGATTCCCCAACCACCAATTACCAGAGATGAAATAGGTACAGAATCAGATCAACAATATCAAGCTGCGATGGAATTATTGAGTAAGAATTCTCTAGTTGCAGGTTCTTGATAAAGAGAGGGGGTGATGGGGGGATGGGGAGTTGGGGGGATGGGGAGTTGGGGTGACGATGTTGATCAATTACTCACGACTAATTGGGGTTGGCAGAAAAAAGTGATTGGTTAAGAGTGAACAGTGAACAGTGACAACTGATAACTGATAACTGACAACTGATAACTGACAACTGATAACTGACAACTGATAACTGATAACTAACAACTGACAACTGACAACTGATAACTGACAACTGACAATTACAAATAAACTTTTCATCAAGCCCCAATTAATAACGACTGATAACCATCATCAATCAGATGTTTGCCTCGAAGAAAACCAATATTAGCTCCAGGGCAAATATATTTAAGAGTATCCGATGTAAAGCGATCGCGTAGAGCTTGAACACTCCTGAGTTGTCTAGGCCAATGAAAAGTTTTAGGTATACGCATTGGCAACACTTCACCTTGCAAATTAGGAACTAAATGCCTGCCTGAAAATAACACACCACCAAATTCACGATAGTATAGACATGAAGAACCTGGTGAATGACCTGGTGTCCAAATTACTTGTGTGGTGTCATCAATAACAAATTCTTGACTGAAAGTAGTAACGGTTAAACCCGGTAATAAATAAGCTTCTTGTTCTTGAATGATAATTTCACAATCAAGAACTGTCTTAATTTCTGCTGCTTTACCAATAGCACCTCGATGAGTAATCACAAACCAGCGAACAGCACCTGGTGTTGGTTCATTTTTACCCAAACATTGCCAAAAATCCTGATTAATTTGTTCTATAGCTGGGCAATCAATGAGGATATTACCTTCTTTTCTGACGATCAGATAAGATGTTCCTCCCAATGTATCCCGATTAGGTGGGAAGGCAATTATTTTTTTGACACTTGGTTCTGTAAAATCTGATTTTGTTTCCGTAGCAGTATGTAATGTGTCTCCTGCTGAATTTTTTTCAGAAAGTATAGTTTGTGGGGGTTTAGTTTTAAGAGACATAAATGAAATAATTGAGCAAATTATGTTGTTACATAAATCCTATATTTAATACTTTTTTAGTAATCTACTGATTTGTCAAACAATCTCAATGATTAACTCCTGTACAGACTTTCCACTAGAATGTCTTTACCATCTGCTTCTATCGCTTCTGAACTTCTAAACTTCTGAATTCCTGAAATAACATGGCATTTTGGTTTTTACTTGTATTGGGAATAGCTACTTATCTGGTAGTGCAGCGTAGTGTTGCAAATATCACAAAGACTCCCGTATGGTTACTATGGCTAGTGCTAATGACACCAGCATTCATATTAACTGGTTGGACACTAATTAAAGGTGCAACCCAATCTCCACCTCCTGGTTTGATTATTATTCCTTTAGTTGTTTGCCTAATTTTATATTGGACATTATTTTTATGGGGTAATAAAACTCCCACCAACAGTTCACAAAATCAAACCACTGAACCGAAACCAACCGACAATCCTGTTCCTGAAGCTTTACCTGTTCGCCCCATACAACCCGAAGAGGAAAGAGATTTAAGAGATTGTTTTCCTTGGTCTGTTTACTATGTACAAAATATTGAGTATCGGCCTCAAGCTATCATTTGTCGTGGTCAATTACGAACTAATCCTAGTCAAGCTTATCAGCAAATTAGAAATAACATAGAGCAAAAATTTAGCAATCGCTTCTTGTTAATATTCCAAGAAGGAATGGATGGTAAACCATTCTTTATTTTAGTTCCTAACAATAAAGCTAATCAACGCAATGCTGGTAATAGTATTAATGATAAAAATCAGGTTATCAAAGCACTCACATTGTTACTATTGACATTAGTAACTACTAGTTTTATAGGAGCGCAAATTTCTGGAATAGAAGTCAAAACAATCGCTTCTGACATGACTTTAATTTTCAATGGGTTACCATATTCTTTATGCTTGATTACTATTTTAGGTATTCATGAACTGGGTCACTATTCTACCGCTCGATTCCATAAAATTAAGTCAACATTACCATTTTTCATTCCAGTACCTTGGTTCTTAGGAACTTTTGGTGCATTTATTCAAATGCGGAGTCCTATTCCTAATCGTAAAGCTTTATTTGATGTTAGTATAGCTGGGCCAATTGCTGGTTTTATTGCTACTTTACCTTTAATACTTTGGGGTTTGGCTAATTCTGAAGTTGTACCCATTAATGAGGAAACAGGATTATTAAATCCTAATGCACTGAACCCTAGATACTCTATCTTGTTAGCTATATTATCAAAACTAGCTTTGGGGAATGAATTAACTTCCCAATCTGCTTTAGATTTACATCCAGTGGCAGTTGCTGGTCTTTTGGGATTAATTGTAACAGCTTTAAATTTAATGCCAGTAGGACAACTGGATGGTGGTCATATTGTTCATGCTATGTTTGGGCAAAGAATGGCTATTAATATTGGTCGAATTTCTCGTTGGTTATTACTGCTGCTTGCTTTGATTCGCCAAGAATTTTTATTATGGGCTATTATTTTATTCCTTATGCCCTTAATTGATGAACCTGCTCTCAATGATGTGACAGAGTTAGATAATACTAGGGATTTCTTAGGATTAATGGCAATTACTTTATTGTTGTTAATTGTATTACCACTCCCTACATTTTTAGCAAGAATACTACAAATTTAGTAGATGAGTATTTCAAATATTTCAACTTAATTTCAATGGTTATACCGTACTTGTTATGGTAAATTCCAGTCTGGAACAGGGAACAGGACTTACGCGTTACGGAAGAATGAACCACGAAGGACACGAAGAACACGAAGGTAAGAGGTTTGGAGAGATATTTTGCGTAAGTTCTAAGTCAAAAGGTAAATTTTATAATATCTAAATCCTGTAGCTTATGTCTTATGTATATTAAGCCTTCCGAGGTTTTTTGATATTGATTTTACATATTAGGTACGGAAGAACTATTTCAATTTATGTAATTCCCATATGAGTTACAAAACTTTTAATTTGAAACAGGAAGAGGAATTTGGTTTTACTAATGCTGAAATAATTTAACCACAAAGATTGCAAAAAGCAGAAAAATTTAGATAGATAAGTTGAGTTTATTTTTAAAACATTAGAACTTAGCTTCTTTTAATATATAATAATCATAAATTGATTCCTAAAAATTTATGAAATAATATATTTCCATTTTTCAATAGTGTTATCATGCTGAAACATGACTCATTATTTGATATAAGTTATGATAGTATCTTCAGACACCAAAATTATTAGTTTGGCGGACTATGCGTACCAGGCAATTGAGAAAAACTTACACAAAACTTTGAAGTGGGAAAAGTCCGTTAAAAATGATGAAGATCCAGAAGCACTTCATCAAATGCGTGTAGGAATGCGTCGTCTTCGTACTACTATAAGTGGATTTTCTTCGTACTTGAGTTTACCTAAATCGGCTAGTGATAAAAATATTCGTATAATTGCCAAAATACTGGGTAACCTAAGAGACTTAGATGTTCTGCAAGAAATATTAGAAAATAACTATCAACCACATTTACAAGGCCAGGAAAGAAATAATTTACAAATAGCTTTTTCTGATTTAGCTAAACAACGAAAATTAGCTCTTTTTGAGGTTAAGAAAATATTTAAAGATGATATTTATAAATCATTTAAGTATGGTTTGGAGAAATGGTTAAAAAAACCAATTTATCAACCATCTGCTGCTTTAGAAATTCATCAAATTATCCCAGATATTCTGTTACCAGAGGTTGGCAATTTTTTATTACATCCTGGTTGGATGATTGGAACTGAAATTAAAGATTCAAAAATAATCACTGCTACTGAGTGGACACCACAGGAGTTAGAAAAAAATCTACAAACCAATGGTGAAAAATTGCATAACTTAAGAAAACAAGCGAAACGAGTTCGTTATCAAATGGAATTGTTTACTAATCTATATAATGAAGATTTTGCCTTGCATATTTCCCAAATAAAACAGATTCAAGGAACTTTAGGGAAAATTCAAGATAGTATGATTTTAAATCAGTGGTTAACAAATATCTTTAAGTCAGAAACCTATGCAAAAATTAGTGGTTTAAATACATTGCTAGCTGTCAATCGTTATCAATTATGGCAGGAATGGCAACCTATGAAATTACAATATTTGAGTACAGAAAATAAGCGAAGCTTACATTTAACAATTCTGCAAAGTTTGTAATTGTCATGTAAGCTTTCAGCTAACAGATGAAAAGAAGTCAGTGATCAAGAAGTAAGAGAAAAGACTGGTACAGAGCTTGTTCTCTATCCCACTTATCCTATCAACTTCTGCCAAGTCATTGGGCCAATAATAGCATCTGCAACTAAGCCATTTTGCTGTTGAAATTTCTTAATTGCTGCTTCTGTATTTGGTCCATAAATACCATCAGCAACAGTACCTACACGATATTGTATGTACTTCATAATTGCCCCTGTTGTTTGGTTACCTTGGACTAATCTTTTTGATAAAATTTGATTAATTGCAGCCCATGTTCTGCTGCTATTTACCCTTCCTGTAGGTACAAGTCCCACAATTCTTTGGAATTTTTCTATCGCAGAAGTTGTTGCTGGACCAATTATGTTATCTTCATCTAAAACCCGATTATTTTTATCAGTAATTTTGAGCCGATTTAAGGCTTTTTGGATTCTGAGAACGGAAGTATCTGTGTTATCTTCTTCATCGGGAACTGTATTAACTGGAGCAGATACAACTTTACCAGTTAAACCTTTAACAATGGCATTTGCCATTTTTTCACTATCATAAATTTGCATATCTTTAGCAGAATCAATGAAGCAACATTCTACTAAAATACCTGGCATATTTGTATTTCTAATCACGTACAAATGAGAACCATTTTTAACCCCGCGATTAAAAAATCCTAATTTAATAATTTCATCTAATACAGGTTTGGCTGCTTTTCTACCTCCACTGCTCATAGCGAATATTTCTGAACCATTCGCTCGCCCATTAAAGGCATTAAAATGAATGGAAACAAAAACATCTACTCTATTTCTATTAGCTATATTACAACGGGTAGCCAGTGATTGACGTACTGATCTCATTCGACTTGTTGGTGTACAAGATATTGCTGTATGTCCGAGACTTCTTAACTTAGATATAACTCTATTTCCTACATCTTTTGTTAAAGTATCTTCGTATTTAATACCTCTAGCTCCAGTATCAGGAGGAGCATTATGACCCATATCAATTCCAAATTTCATGGTGTATCCTCAACTTACTTGCCACACAGATTTCTTTAATAAAATCAGCTTTTTCGAGATTTTTACTAATCAGAAAACACAAGACTATGATATCACATATCTATATTATTAAAAATTGACGATTAGTAGACATTTATATAATCACAATTTCACTTGTCTATTTCCAATTGACATGAAAAAAAGATGAAATCTATTTTTTAGAATGTTCTCAGTGACAATCAAAGAAGTATTTAATTTTCTAGGTAGATACCCACCCATTAATTCGCAACAATGTTTAAGATTAAGGTAAAGAAATATTTCATCAGTAAATAGTATGAAACGCATTGTCTTAATTGCTGGTTTTGAATCATTTAACGCCGATCTTTACCGTAAAGCGGCATTTTTGGCTAGTTCTCGCTGTCCTGAGTTGGATATCCAGGTGTTTAGCGATCGCAATATTACCACTGATCCAGATCAGGTACAAGCAGCACTTAAAGATGCTGATGTATTTTTTGGTAGTCTTATTTTTGACTATGATCAAGTTTTATGGCTACGGGAACGTGTCTCGAATATTCCCATTCGGCTTGTTTTTGAATCAGCACTAGAATTAATGAGTTTAACAAAAATAGGCGCGTTTGCTATTGGTGATAAACCTAAAGGAATGCCCAAACCTGTTAAATTCATACTTGATAAATTTAGTAACGGTAAAGAAGAAGACAAACTCGCTGGTTATATTAGCTTCTTAAAAATTGGACCGAAACTATTAAAATTTGTCCCTGTGCAAAAAGTTCAAGACTTACGGAACTGGTTAATTATTTATGGTTATTGGAATGCAGGAGGAACGGAAAATGTTGCAGCTTTATTTTGGACACTTGCAGAAAAATATTTAGGTTTAAAAATTGGTGATATTCCTGCACCTATTGAAACGCCAAATATGGGTTTATTACATCCTGAATATGAAGGTTATTTTACATCACCAAAAGACTATTTAGAATGGTATGACAAGAAGATGGGGAGATGGGGAGATGGGGAGATGGGGAGATGGGGAGATGGGGAGATGCGGAGAAAATCTTACCCGGTGATTGGAATTTTGCTTTATAGAAAGCACGTGATTACAAAACAGAATTATATTCCCCAATTAATCAAAAAATTTGAAGCATCTGGTTTAATACCTTTACCCATTTTTATTAATGGAGTTGAAGGTCATGTTGCTGTCAGAGATTGGATGACAACTGACTATGAAACTCAACAAAGACAACAAGGAAATATCGAAACTCTCTCACTTTCTGATCAAGCAGTTAAAGTTGATGCGATAATTTCTACTATTGGTTTTCCTTTAGTTGGTGGCCCAGCAGGTTCAATGGAAGCAGGAAGACAAATTGAAGTTGCAAAACGCATTCTTACCGCTAAAAATATTCCCTATATTGTTGCTGCACCTTTATTAATTCAAGATATTCATTCTTGGACTCGTCAAGGAATTGGTGGTTTACAAAGTGTGGTTTTATATGCACTTCCGGAATTAGATGGAGCAATTGATACTATTCCTTTAGGTGGTTTGGTTGGCGAAGATATTTATTTAGTTCCTGAACGGGTACAACGGTTAATTTATCGGGTAAAAAACTGGGTTTCATTACGTCAAAAATCAACAGCAGAGAGAAAAATAGCTATCATTTTATATGGTTTTCCTCCCGGTTATGGAGCGGTAGGAACTGCTGCTTTATTAAATGTTCCTCGCAGTTTAATTAAGTTACTTCATGCACTCAAAGAACAAGGTTATCATGTAGGAGAAATTCCTGAAGATGGTGAGGAATTAATCAGACAAGTAAAAGCAGCAGATGAAGAATTAGAAACCTGGGAACAAAATAAACCTTTCCCCACAAATGCTAATACTGTTCATGTGCATAAGTTAGAAAAATGGTTAGGTTATCTCCGCACTACTAAAATTGAAAAACAATGGAAATCTTTAACAGTTTCTGGGATTAAAACCTATGGAGATGAATTGCATATTGGGGGTGTGCAGTTAGGAAATGTTTGGATTGGTGTTCAGCCACCTTTGGGTATTCAAGGTGATCCAATGCGGTTAATGTTTGAGAGAGATTTAACTCCCCATCCTCAATATGCTGCTTATTATAAATGGTTGCAAAATGAGTTTCAAGCTGATGCAATTGTTCATTTTGGAATGCACGGAACTGTGGAATGGTTGCCTGGATCTCCTTTAGGAAATACTGGTTATTCTTGGTCGGATATTCTGTTAGGAAATATGCCGAATTTATATGTCTATGCTGCTAATAATCCTTCGGAATCAATTTTAGCTAAACGGCGTGGTTATGGGGTTTTGATTTCTCACAATGTGCCACCTTATGGACGTGCTGGTTTGTATAAGGAGTTGGTGAGTTTACGAGATTTAATTGCTGAATATCGGGAAGATCCTGAGAAGAATTATGTGTTAAAGGAGGGGATTTGTAAGAAGATTGTTGATAGTGGTTTGGATGCTGATTGTCCTTTTGAGGATGCAAAAAGGTTGGGGATTACGTTTAGTCCTGAAAATGTGAGGATGTTTAGTGGTCATGCTTTTGATGATTATTTGTTGAAGTTGTATGAGTATTTACAGGTGTTGGAAAATCGGTTGTTTTCTTCTGGTTTGCACGTTTTGGGGGAAGCACCTAATGAGGAGGAGTTGAATAGTTATTTGGATGCTTTTTTTGGGGAAGAGAAAAGAGTTAATGAACCACGAAGACACGAAGGAAGCGAAGAAAGAGAGGAGGAAGAAAGAAGAGAGAAGGAAAGAAGGGAAGAGGAAGGAGTAATTACAGGTTTATTGAGTCAGTCTACTGATGAGTTGACTAATCTTTTAAGGGGTTTAAATGGTGAGTTTATTCCTCCTGCACCGGGTGGAGATTTGTTGAGAGATGGGGCGGGTGTTTTGCCTACTGGTAGAAATATTCATGCTTTAGATCCCTATAGAATGCCATCTCCTGCTGCTTTTGAACGGGGTAGGGAAATAGGTCGAAAAATCATTGATCAGCATTTACAGGAGCATGATAAGTATCCGGAAACTGTGGCGGTTTTATTATGGGGTTTGGATGCTATTAAAACTAAGGGTGAATCTCTGGGTATTTTGTTGGAATTGGTTGGTGCTGAACCTGTGAAGGAGGGTACGGGAAGAATTGTTAGATATGATTTGATTGCTTTGGAAAATGTGGGACATCCACGCATTGATGTGTTAGGAAATCTATCGGGAATTTTCCGGGATAGTTTTGTGAATATTATTGAATTGTTGGATGATTTGTTTTTGCGTGCAGCGGAAATTGATGAACCGGAGGAGATGAATTTTATTAGGAAACACGCTTTGGAATTGAAAACACAAGGTGTGGAAAATGTTTCTGCCAGATTGTTTTCTAATCCTGCTGGTGATTTTGGTTCTTTGGTTAATGATAGAGTGGTGGATGGTAATTGGGATAATGGGGATGAGTTGGGTAAAACTTGGGAAAGTCGCAATGTTTTTAGTTATGGAAGGAAGGATAAAGGACAAGCGAGGCCGGAGATTTTACAGAGTTTATTAAAAACTAGCGATCGCATTGTGCAAGAAATTGATTCTGTGGAATATGGTTTGACTGATATTCAGGAATATTACGCTAATACTGGAGGTTTGAAAAAAGCGGCAGAACAGCAAAGTGGAAAGAAGGTGACAGCTAGTTTTGTAGAGAGTTTTTCTAAAGATTCGACTCCGAGAAATTTGGATGATTTATTAAGAATGGAGTACCGAACAAAGTTATTAAATCCTAAATGGGCGCAAGCAATGGCAGATCAAGGTTCTGGTGGTGCTTTTGAAATTTCCCAACGGATGACGGCCTTAATTGGATGGGGTGGTACTGCTGATTTTCAAGATGATTGGGTTTATGATCAAGCTGCGGATACCTATGCTTTGGATGCAGAAATGGCGGAAAAATTACGTCAAGCAAACCCGGAAGCATTTAGAAATATTCTCAGCAGAATGTTGGAAGCAAATGGTAGAGGTTTGTGGAATGCTGATGAAAATAGATTGGAAAAATTGCGTCAATTATATGAATTAACCGATGAACAATTGGAGGGAGTGACAGTTTAGGCTTAATGGTGCAGTAAACTTTATCATGAAACTCTTGTGGGGTGGGCATCTTGCCCGCCAATAGTGTAAAAAAGAGTCGGTTTAAACCGACTTTAGCTTTTAGATAGGGAATTTATTCCTGGCTTGGATTTATCTTGGATTTTTCAATTATCCAAAATCATTACTCACCATCACAACCCCGACGCACACACAACATAGTAATATCATCAAACTGTGGTGCATCAGCAATAAAATCAAATAACTTGTCTTTGATAGCAGTGAGCAAATCACAAGCAGAAGAATATGGACGTTCAATTAAATCCCGTAACCGCTTATCAGTAAATAACTTACCTTCAGGATTTTTACCTTCTGTAACCCCATCAGTATAGCCAATTAAAATATCACCTAATTCCATCTTTACCTGTTCAATTTTAAATTTCATTCCTGGCATCATACCCACAGCAGGCCCAGTAGATTTAAGAATTTTTTTCACCCCAGAATTATTCAGAATAAATAATGGTTCATGGCCACCATTAATATAAGTTAGTATTCCTGATGCTGGATCTAAAATTCCAAAAAACATAGTTGCAAACATACTCATTTGCCAGTGATTTATAGCAACATATTCATTAGTTCTCGTAATTGCTTGGAGAGCATTCAAATGAGCTAAATTAATAGAAGTATGTTCACAAATCCAACCACTAATAGGTTGATTTTCTTCCAGAATTTGACTAGCAAAACCACGCAACTGGGTTTCTGCGGAAAAAACTCTCACTAAACTCCGCATTAATGCCATAAATAAGGCTGCACCCACACCTTTATCACAGACATCAGCAATCACTAAACCTACTTGTTTATTAGGAAGCTCAAAGGAATCATAAAAATCTCCAGCAACTTGACGAGCAGGATGAAAACAAGCCGCTATTTCCCAATTAGGTAGTTTTAATAATTCATAGGGTAGAAAATCTATTTGAATTTGTCTACCTTTTTCTAATTCAGCATCAAGAGCTTTAGAATATCTATCAAGTTTAGAAAATAATTGAGCATTTTCTAAAACTAGAGACATTTGATCCGCAGTTAATAGCAGAAGATTAGCCGTCTCTTGGGTAAAATGTCCTGGTTGAGAATGTAATAAAGTAATTATTCCTAATAATTCATCACCTCTAATAATTGGCACAGCTAAAGCTGAACGAACCACATAAGGTTGATTAGGCAAAGTTAGCCAACGATTATCATTATTAGTATCTATAATTAGTCCTACTTGACGATTACGAACTACCCAACCGGCTAAACCTCTATCTAATACATTACCAATTAAATTTCTTCTTTTCTCTGGGGTTAATTCTTGCTGAGATAAAATTGCGTCTGCAACTTTACCTGAAGTTTCCAGTAAAAATAAACTACCTTTTTCAGAGGCAGTTTGAGTAGTGGCTACATCTAAAGTAGTTTGTAAAGCGGCTTTCAATACCTCCCCTTGAGCAGAAGAACGAGCGATTGATACTAATTTTTCTAATAATTGACTTTGAGCTTTAAACGCAGCTTCTTCATTTCGGAGTTCAGCTACTTCTTTTCTCAGTGCTTCTAGCTCTTGATAATCTACTTGTTGGGATTGATGTTGTTCACTCATGTGCTAAGAATTCCCCCTGCTGTTACTTAATGATGTAATTATCTAATCTATCAATTTAAAACCAATTTTGATCAGAAGTTGAGATGCAGAATAATATGTGGATGGATTTTTGATTTATTTCACCTGGTTAAATAGTCTTGCTTATGAGCAGGGGTGGAATTCGGTTCAGTTATCAGTTATCAGTACCTCTAGCTGAAGCAAGAGGCTGGAAATCAGGAATATTCTCTTTTTTTATCCCCTGAAAAGGGCAGGTTTTAGATCACAATTTTTCGGTAAAAACCAAAATGTTATACTGTACCTCATAACTTTGGAAGCTGCTGTATAAACTATGAATCATATTTTTTACGTACAATTGACAACAAAAATATTATGATTCTTGTCGTCTACACGCTCATAGAAATACTTATCAACTCCTTGAATTGCTAAATATACTCCTAGCCCTCCAAGAGCGCGCTCCTCTATTGGTTTATTTAGTTCTTTCTTTTCGACAGTTTCTTGTTCATAAGGATCATATCTTGCTCCTGTATCTTCAATACAAATCATTAAACTTGATTCTTCAATCTTACCAGTTATACTAATTTCACCTTCTAATCCTGCTTCTTCGTAACCATGAGTGATGATGTTTGTGGCAATCTCGTCCACTGCTAAACGCAATTTATAGGTGGCTTTTTTCTCCAAACCTGCTGATTTGGCAGCTTCCATTACATATTTAGCGATCGCACTTAAGGAGTCTAATTTTCCTGGTAAGGTGATACTTTCCATAATTAGTGATGATTATTGAAATGACATCTTGAAATTTTGAAATCTTGAAATCCCGAAGTTTTGAAATTACGTTTTGTGTGGGTTTAGCACTGCTAAACCCCAGCTTTCTTGTTTATGTAGCAGTTATAAATTTGGTGTTACTACACATTTTCGATTATGCCTGCATCGTATTCATCTAATAAATACACACTCTGATCAAAGCCAGTTTTTTGAATAGTATCTAATACTAATTCTTGAGTTTCTACCATATAGATATCTACGCTTGCTCCCATTTTTTGTTTAGCGAAGATTAATATTCTTAATCCCGCACTGGCCATATATTCTAAATCTTGCATCAACAGCACTAAACGCTTAGGATTTGTTGCTGCTGCTTCTTCTACTGATGTTTTAAAATCTGGTGCTGTAGTTGCATCTAATTCACCAGATAAACTAATTTTAGCAAGACCGCTACTTGTGGTTTCTAAAGTTGCACTAAAAGCCATAATTTCCTACCAGTTTTTGAATGTGAAAAGAAATAAAGTATTGGTAGGGGTAAAGCGCAGTGCTAAACCCCTACAGGTGAGGTGTTGAAAACTATTTAACTGTCACCTGTCACCTGTTACCTGTCACCTATTATTTACCTACTAAAATTGCTACAGAGCGATCGCCCATTAACAACCCTGATTGATTTTCTAACATGGGTTCAGTACCCGGTTGCCAACTATCTTGGGGTGGGTTTGCACCAGTATTAGCAAACACGTGCCAATTCATACCTGGGGGTAATCCGGGAATTTCAAACCACAACGCTTCCCAGTGCATATTCATGGCCACGTAGATAAAGTTATCTTGAACAGATCCTTGTTTGGCGTGTTTTCCACACAACATAAATGCCAGAGTATTACTAGCATCTGACCAATCTGCATTCCAAGCCTGTGTACCATGCCAGGTAATATCTGCGTAGCCACTACCTACGTAATCCCGATTTTGGAAATGCCAAGGATTTCTTAACACGGGGTGCAGGTTACGGAAAGCAATACAGTGTTTAAAAAACTTAAACAAATCTGCGTTCTTTTCCAATAGTGTCCAATCTAACCAATTCAACTCATTATCATGGCAATAGGTATTATTATTACCATTCTTAGTGCGACCAACTTCATCACCCATAAGAATCATAGGTACGCCCTGACTCACCATTAACATGGCTAAAGCATTTTTGACCTGCCGATGTCGGAAAGCATTGATACCAGGATCATCTGTTGTACCTTCCCAACCACAGTTCCAGCTATCATTGTCGTTTGTACCGTCGTTGTTGTTTTCACCATTGGCTTCATTGTGCTTCCCATTGTAGGAAACCATGTCCATCATGGTAAAACCATCATGTGCCGTAATAAAATTAACAGAAGTGGCAGGAGCGCGTCCAGACCAAGAATATAAATCTGGTGAACCCTGTAAACGTTGAGCTACATCCCCAACACTACCATCACCCTTTAAAAACTTCCTAATCCCATCACGGTACTTTCCATTCCATTCTGCCCAACGTCCATAAGCAGGGAAAGAACCAACTTGATACAAACCACCTGCATCCCAAGCTTCAGCGATCAATTTACACTTCGCTAAAATCGGGTCAAATGCTAAGGACTCAAGTAGGGGAGGATTTGCCAAAGGTGCGCCCCAAGGGTCACGACCGAGAATTGCTGCCAGGTCAAACCGGAAACCATCAATATGATATTCGGCTGCCCAATAACGTAAACAGTCTAAAACTATACCTCTAACTATAGGGTTATTACAGTTAAGAGTATTCCCAGTACCACTAAAGTTGTAATAATACCCCTCTGGGGTAAGCATATAGTAAACCTTATTGTCAATTCCCCTAAAGGAAATTGTCGGGCCATTTTCATTACCTTCGGCGGTATGGTTAAACACTACATCCAGAATTACTTCAATTCCATTCTTGTGTAATTCCTTCACCAGCGCTTTTAACTCATCCACCTGCATCCCAAACTTACCTGTTGCTGCATAACCAGCTTTGGGTGCAAAGAAACCTACTGTACTATAACCCCAGTAATTATAGAGAGTTTCCCCAGTTTGAGGGTTAGGACGACTATTTTCAAACTCGTCAAATTCATAAATAGGCATCAATTCCACTGCATTGACACCCAACTCTTTCAAGTAAGGGATTTTTTCCCGAATACCGGCAAAAGTACCCTGATGTCTTTCTTTTACACCAGAAGAAGGATGACGGGTAAAACTACGGACGTGCATTTCATAAATGACTTGATCTTCGGGAGGAATTTCCAAAGGCCGATCATCTTCCCAGTCAAAGTCATCAAATACAATCCTAGCCCGGTGATGGTAGATATCATTCCAATCTGGAGTGATACCCCAAACATCCCTACCACCAATAATTTTGGCGTAAGGATCCATTAAAATTTTACTGCTATCAAACCAATGACCTTCCTGGAAATTATTTGGCCCATCCATACGATAGCCATATTCTAGATTTTCGTAATCCAGGTCAAAAACAGTCATACAGTACACATTTCCAATCCGAAATTCTGCGGGGAAAGGAATCTCTGCAAAGGGCTTTTTCTCGTGCTTTTCAAATAAGACTAAAGTACAAGATGTCGCATGACTGGAGAAGATAGAAAAGTTAACCCCCCCAGGTATTATATTTGCACCAAAGGGAAAAGGTTTACCACTACGTAATTTAAACCCTTCGTAAGAATGGGTAGGATGAATATCAATTCTGTCCATAAGATTTTATCCTTATTTCAGGGCTGCTAGTCCAGCTTCTAGGTCTTGAGTTGTTGTAAAATGCTCTAGAAATCCAGTTACACTCATAGTATCTTCTACGTCTTCATTTAAGCCTACTAATACTAAGCTTCCTTGTTTGGCGTTAGTTTGACGGTGTAAGGTAAGTAGAGTTCTTAAACCTGCACTGGACATATATTCTACTTTGGTCATATCCAGCAAAATCTTACTACCAGGTTCTATTAAGGATGTGACTTCTTTGGTGACGTTTGGTGCTGTACTAGCATCTATATCACCTTCCAGCACGACAACTTTAATGTCTTCTACGATGTTGATGTTAATTTCCATATTTATTGTCTAGTTTCAATTAAGTAATTTAAGATGTCAGGAGTCAGGAGTCAGGAGAATAAAGAACTAATTTTTCTCCCCCTCACCCCCTCATCCACTCACCCCCTCATCCACTCATCCCCTCATCCTACACAGGCACGATCTGCACTTTTACTTTCACCCGTTCGCTAGTTTTGGGTAAATTCACGGTTAAAGCATGACCATCAAAGTCATTGTATGATTCACCGTCAATTTCCACTTTGCCAATCTTCACACTACCAGGAGGTAGAATGTCTGGGGAAACTCTGAGGATGTTATCAGGGAAACCACCAGGTATGGGTTTAAAGTAGAAGTCCATTGGCTGTTTAGTAATTAGCAAGTTGGTATAAACTGCTGCTAAATAACATAATTCAAAGGAATGATAACCACTCATGGAGTGAGAACCTTTACCCCGTTCGTTACCACCAGCTAGATAAGGAATACCATTAGCGAGAACGTTAAAGTAAACACCACCATCTTCTAAATCTAAGAACCAAGCGTTATAAAAAGCTGCTGATTCCCTTGCTAAACGATGATATTCTTTATGTTCTAAAATTCCTGCCAAAATTAGGTAAGCTAAGATTGCTTGTTCTTGTTGCCACCAAGCTTTGCGATCGTGCCAAACAAAGCGGTATTGTTGTTCCCCTTCATCTAACAATCTTTCTACCACATCATACCAACCACCACGCTGTTGATCGCTACCTGCATCCGGCATGAGATCAGCGATTTTTTGGGCAAAGTCAACGTATTTATCTTTTGCTTTCAAACTCTGCATCCGCATCAAGTTCCAAGCAATTTTCAGGTTATGTCCTGCTACGGCCCGGTTTTGTTGCCATCCCCAGGTGGTATCATGAGACCAATCTTGATAAAAACGCTCTTGCACAAAGGGGCTATTATCATAGTCTGGGAAACGTTGTTCGATGGTGTCGAAGGTGTACTCCAACATATCTGCATATTCTTGTTTACCAGTTGCTAACCAGAGGTTAATTAGGTAAGCGGGAGCGTGATCACCAACGGAGTTCCAGTTCTTTTTACCTTTGTTATGTCCGAGGGAGTCGCTGACGGGATCTAAGGTGAGAGGATCTAAATGGGAGAAGTAACCACCATGTTCGCCTTTATCTAAGAAGAACTCGTTAAAGAGCTTAATCGTTTTCTCGGTGTCATCCATAATGCGGGGATCACCGGTACAACGATAGGTTTGAATTGGCCCAGCTAAGGCATAAATTTGTTCGTAAGCAGGGATCGCATAGTAGTCATCCCCAAATTCAGAAGCAAAGATTTTATCTTCTTTTTCTCCCTTCACATCAATACCGTGATACCAATAAACAATACCTTCGTCGGAGTCCACAAATCTCATATGTTCCCGCAGGTACTCAGTTCCCCGTTCTGCTGCTTTCAAGAAACTGTCATTACCAGTCATCATGAAGGCCGTAGCAAAACCATAAACTAAGCGGGAAATGGTATCTGTTTCTTGACGGAAGTTAGTGTCTGACTGCACACCGCTGAGGTCTAAAGTGGTGCGATACTTGCGGTAGTCGTAGTCACCATCACCAAATTGAGCTTTTAAGTAAAATTTACCTAAAGCATTGATTTGTTTGATCCACCAGTCTTGTTTTTCAAATACGTAATCATTGGGTTTCAAACCAGCAAAAACTATTTGTTTAGCATCAAATATTTCACTATCTGGATAAAATACCCCATAAGTAAATAAATAGCGGCCGGGAACTAACATTGATTTCATGCTACCGGTAGCATCGGGATAGCCTTCATCAAAGTTCTGGATTAATTTGGCGAAGGCCATGGGGCTAAGTTTAGCTTTAAATTCTCGCCCATCAGAAGTTTTCAGAGCAAAAATACCGTCTTCGGAAATTCCTTCTGTGACGTATCCAGCAATGAGATCAGAAAATGAGAAATTCAAACTCATATTATTTTCTCCAGATATCAAGTGATTGAAACAATTTAACTTGACTAAATTTGTAATGATTCAGCAGTGAGGATTCAGGATTCAAAATACATTTTTTTGTTGTGAATCTGAAAAATCTGACAACTGATTACTAACTACTAATTATTTATAACTGATTACTGATTACTGATAAATCTATTGATCTAAATTACGAGATAATTGATGACGTTTACGATCTAAGGGATTTGGGAAGATGTAATATAACGCCACAAAAATAAACACGAATTTTGCTAATGTCAGGCTGAGAAAGGATGTGCCAATTGCTAGTAAATAAGCTATGGGTGCAGCTAGGTTACGACGATGTACAAATGCGATAAAATTTTTGTCATTTTTGCCTTCATCTAATAAATTATGGGTCGAGGCATACCACCACATAACATCCATAGATATCCCTGCAAATACTAAGGGTAAGGCATAAGCAATGACAGAAATCCTTTCATTAGGATATTCACTTAGTAACCCAGTGGGAAATGGCATGGAAGCCACACACATCAGGAATAAAATATTCAGCCATAATAAAACTCTGTCATGACGTTTAATGTGCATGAAGGTGTTATGATGGCTAATCCAATAAATGCCTAAGACAACAAAACTAATGGCATGGGCGATCATTTTTGGTACAAGTTCTATAACTGCATGAGATAGTTCTTTTGCTACTAGATCATGAGGTATTTCGGGAACTTTTATTTCTAAAACCAATAAGGTAATAACAATGGCAAAAACACCGTCACTTAAAGCTACTATTCTCTCATTACCATGAAAATCGGTAACAGGCTTTGCTCTTGGTAATGTGTTGTCTTCGTTAGGCATTGGTAATTATCTCCTGTATCAGAGATTCAGTTATCAGTTATCGGTTATCAGTTATCAGAAGATTACCCTGGTGTTAAATGGCTACATTATTTAACTAAGATTGGTGTTTTTTTGCCTTTTCATAATGTCTGAATACTGTCGGCTAAATTCTCAAAATCTTACAATTGAGGTGGATTTTCTTCGTCTACAAACCCTTGGCTAATTTCTACAATGTTACCGTCGGGATCTGCTACCCAAACTGTACGCCATCCGGGAATCCAAGGATCAAAATCTAAAGGTCCAAGGGTGATTTTGGCATCATCTCCCATTTCTGCCAATTTTGCATCTACGCTATCAACTTTAAATGCTAATTGTCTCACACTGGGGAAGTTATAACCATCGTTTGTTGGTGGTGCAATGGGTGATTCTTCTGTAGCTTGAAATAGTTCTAAATAGAAGGCACAATCTTCCATTTTAATAAATACTATTTGGCTGCCATCGGGAAGTTTGGCTACGCGAGCGCGTTTAAATCCGAAGTGTTTGCTATAAAATTTTTCGGTAGCAATTGGATCTTTACACGTAAGTGCCACTTGTGAAAAAATTTGTAACCCCATGACTATTTTTACCTTTGTAAATCTTAATGTTGTGTTAATTTTCTGCTAATATTTCGATAATTTTCTTAGCAAATAAATGGGCATGGCCACCACTACGCCCGGTGACTAAATCGTCATCAACTACTACATCTTCATTGGTGTATTTAGCTCCCATGTTCACTACATCCCCATAGAGGTTATTGTGACAAGTGACGGGACGACCTTTAACTAATTCTGGTGCAGGAGAAACTAACCACATTCCATGACAAATTATGCCTTTGAGAATATTTTTGTCAGCGAATGCTCGTTTGAGAAATTCCACTGCTGGGGATAGTTTGGTAATATCTTCTGTGTACCGCAGACGGTCAGATACCATTGCGGAGGGAACAATAATAGCGTCGTAAGTTTTCAGTTCTGTGTCGTCTATGTCTTCAAAGCTTTGATGGCATTCAAATGGTGCATGATATTCATGACCTTTAAATGTTAAATAGGGTTGTCCCCACAGGCGACTCAAGAAATTTAGTTCTGCTCCTTCTTCGGGAAAACGATAATTGTAATACCAGATTTCGTGTTCATAAAAATCACTTTCAATCAGGATACCAATCTTTTTACCTTTTAGTTTCATAATCTTTACTTACCTTAAAAATCTATCTGGGCGACTATTTTTCCTCGCACATGACGATGGGAAAGACGTACTAGAGCGTGAGGTATTTCTGCCAGGGAAATTATTTCTGTGAGAATGGGATTTATTTGTTGATTAGCAATTAATTTTCCTATGGCTTGACCAATTTCTGCCATTTGCTGTTGGGCTTTTTTATCCCCCAATAAATAAGCCATTCCTAATGCAATGTCATGTACAGAAATTGCTTTACCAAAAGATTGCATTTTTCTAAAGTCTGGTAGTCCAGCTACACAGGCAATGCTACCACCATAAGCTAATAGTTCTAATCCAGTGGTGGCACTGGCGGAACTGACGGTATCAATAATAGCATCAATACCACGACCTTGAGTAATTTCCATGACTCTAGTGGTTACATCTTCTTTGGTGTAGTCTATGACATTTGTTGCTCCCAATTCCTGTACCCATTCTATATTTGAGGTGGAACAGGTAGAAATGATTTCGACTCCCTCTCGTGCTGCTAACTGAATGGCAAAACCACCTACTCCTCCTGCACCTCCATGAATGAGAATGCTTTGTCCTGGTTGAATATGCAGTTTGTGATAGAGAACTTGATAGGCGGTGAAGCTAGCACAAGGTAAGGCTGCGGCTGTGGTAAAGGCGACATGATCAGGGATAGGAGCTATGGTATGAGCCGTGGTAATAGAAAATTCAGCAAAGCCTCCAGGTTGAGTAAAATTACCATGATAATAAACGCGATCGCCAATTGACCAGTTGGTAACATTTTTACCCAGAGCGTCTATTGTTCCCGCTACATCCATTCCGGGAATAAAGGGATATTTCCACTGGGGAAAGCCGGTCTCCATGAATTTATAGTCGGCTGGGTTTAAACCCACTGCGTTGACTTGAATTCTGACTTCTCCCTCTCCTGGTTGGGGTTGGGGCATTTCTGCCAGTCTGAGTGTATCTGGAGTTCCTGGCTGTTCTAAAATCAGTGCTTTCATAAAACCTACATTCCCTTATCAGTTATCAGTTATCAGTTACCAATGTTTACTATTTACTATTCACTGCTTACTGTTTACTGTTCACTGCTTACTGCTTGAATGAGGGTGCGTTTACTGATTACCTCCATCAAATGACGGCGATATTCTGCTGAGGCGTAGCGATCGCCCAAAATTTCACCTACATCATTTCCAGCTAATTTAGTCGCTGCTGTTATGTTTTCTGCTGTGGGAACTTTCCCTTCCAAAGCTGCTTCTACTTGAATAAGTCTTACCGGATAGGGAGTAGCACCAGTTACCGCTACTCGGCATTTGCTGACTGTGCCATTAGTAAACACAACTAACGCTGCAATACCACACAATGTATAACCTGTAGCTGGATGCTTAAATGCTTGATAAGCACTACCAGTTCCAGAAACAGGAGCAGGAAAATTCACAGATGTGACAATTTTTGCGGGTTGCCAATTTTCCTGGAAACAGAATTTAATAAATTCTGCTGCTGTGTGAGTCTGACTTCCATCTGTATCTAAAGTGCTAAAACTCCCTTCTAATACCAGGGAGGCTGCTGGTAAGTCACAAGCTAGATCACGGTAAGCAAACACATCACCTATAGCTTGTTGATTACGAATTTGGGGATCACCAATACTTTTAGTAACTTCAGCTAAAGCGGGATAATTAGTTTGTATTTCTGGAAATGCCAAAATTTGAGCATAGGTAGTCATGGCATTAATTTCTAGGGATTTCTCTACTGTATTAATACCTTGTAATTCAGAAATTTTACTTAGGTCTACCAGAAAAGATGGAGCAATATGACCTTGTTTCATTTCTGCAATTAGGCTGTGACTACCAGCTAAAACCACAGCATCAGATTTTTCTTTCAATAATTTTACTGCTGTATCCAGGTTTTCCGGAGCAGCATAGTCAAATTGAACAGGAAGCATAATAAAGTTTGCTCTTGTTATGGCTGATGAAAAATGGGTTGTCAAAAAAGCTAGGGAAGGTGTTGGAGGTAGGAGGGAAGATCGAGACGGAGCTTTTACTCCAACTTATCGTTTCTGGAAAGACTACCCCTGCTAGAAAGCTTCCTTTCCCTTGGTTTATTGGATTTTGAGAATGATTGAGTAAGAACTACGTATCCAAATTTCTCATTCCTATAGAAGAAAATGATGATATTTTATACATTCTTCATGTTTTCAGTGAATATTTTTATGATGTGTTCATCTGAACTCAGTCAGAAAATTAGGAATCTACGGACTATTACATAATTGTTCTGTACTATTCCTGATTTTTTACCAATTAATTTTGAATTTTATCTTAATTCCAGTAAATTCAAGGTTCTACAACTTATATAGTGATCCGAGGAGTTAGGGAACAGGGAAGAAGAATTTACGTATATACTGAGTTCTGTTCAAAAATCAAATAGGAGTCTAGCAGTTAACGGACAGAAAACTTTAAATATGTGTAGTCCTAAAATCCACAGTTATCGTAGGGGGTTTAGCAGTGCTAAACCCCTACCCCACAATAGATTAATAGGTAAAACTAGAATTAATTACAGCCAGAAATCAAGGCTAAATATGACTTATCCATTACATTCCACACCTGCCAGAGAATAAATTCTCTGTCTCATAGCTCAAGTCCGTTAAAACGGACTAATCAACTCGTTTTTGACTATGGCATTTGTAAATTCTAGTGGGAAAAATTTACTAGGACTTACGCATTTTTACAAAAGTTCTGGATTAGAGATTGCTTCCTTTCGTCGCAATGACAGTATTTGAACTAGGGTTTTGCATAAATCTAGGAGTTAACGGACAGAAAACTTTAAATATGTGTAGTCCTAAAACCCAAATTTATCGTCAGGGTTTAGCACTGCTAAACCCCTAACTCACCCTTGATTTATCGGTAAAACTAAAATTGATTACAGCCAGAAATCAGGTATTTTAGTGAACGCATATCATGATTAATTTGTACAGTGCGTAAGTCCTAGAGTATTTGGAATAGGTTTTGCGTAAGTAATAATTTAATTTAAAGTGTATAATCTAATTTATTTGTTTTAAAGCTCAAAGAGGAATTAACACTGCTAATCCCTCCAAAATTCTCAGCCACTAATGAATATTTGCATAGGTAGGAATTTTTCTTTCGACTAAATCTAAACTAGCTACTGCATATTTAATCACTACACATTCTTGGGTTGCATGACAAGAACTTTTTAAAACCCGTGTTTTTACTTCATCTTTTACCAGTTTTGCTTGATATGTGTAGAATGCACTGCTGGGAGTTTCATAACTGAATTCTGCCAAGATTGTATTATTATCTACACTCTTTTCTAGAATCTTACCTGCAACTTTGTTCTCAAACCATTGCCATCCTTGATTCAATATTATTTCTCTTTCTAGAACTTGGAGTGCATTGGGTAAAATTCCCCAACCACGATAAACATTTTCTAAGAGTTGAATTTCTCCAGTTCTAGTTAAAATTGCTCTGAATGAATCTTGATCTAATTTTCCATAGTATCTTGCTGTAGGTAAATCTATCGCTGTGGGTGCAAAGCGATGACCTCCAAAATGACTAGATTTCCAAATTCTGGTATTTTCTAGTTGTAATTCAGAAATTGTATTTTGAGCATGAAAATAAAAAGGATTTCCGTATCTTGCACAACATTGATCATAACTACCATGTGTACAAATTAATATATCTCTAGTGATATTATTTTCTATTTGATAATCTGTTTTTTGACCTGCTAACCACTGTTGGATACATCCCGCTACTTGTTTGATATCGGGGAGTATAAATTCTTGTTTTTGATACCCTGTAATTAAACCTTCTGGTTTATTATAAATCAATACTGTTGTTTCTGATTTTCTATGTGATTCATCATTAGCTATTAATAAAAACCTGATTGATTTTGTACTGCTGTGTATTTTTTGAGCTAAATCTCGTAAGTTGTCAGGAATCCATTTAGAAGTAAATGCTTGTGTTTTCCAAGGAGTTGGACATTCTACTAAAATGTAGGTTTGGTAGTTGGTAGCACTACCTATAATTTCTTCTCCTACTTGTCGAGAATAGTCTGAGCAAAAAAAACTTTCCATGTATCTTTTCTCTAATTTTGATTTTATTGGCAAAGGTGATGAAAATGTGAAATTGTGATCTTAGTTACTGATGTTGACATAAATTAGTTTTCCAATTAAACACATTTCTGTCTTTTATAGGTTTCTCCTTTTTGAGAGTATTTCCGGTTAATAAGCTCTCTGTTTACAAATATCAGTATTGATTTTGTTATGTCTATCATATTCAAACTATTAGCTGTGTATAGATATTTATTTATTCATAATCCATGACAATCTAAGTTTTCGAGAGCTATTTTATCTGGCAATTACATACATTACATTTCAGGTAATTCATACTACCGACTGTATTTTAAATACAACAGACTTGTGCTGTAGCTGACAATTAAAATTTCAGTTAAATTTGCCTTTTTCATGAGTTGTTATCTCCGTATATCAATATCTAGTTTGGTGAGGTACTTTGATGTAAATTCATGACTTAACTATATCATAGTTAAGAATATTTCTCAATAAAATCTTAAAAAATATGACTATTAATCAGCGTAGATCATAAATTATCATGACTCTAGCATTTTTCCTCAGAGATTTTCAAAGAGATTGAGATCAAAGTTTTCACTTATTTGTGGTTGTATTTATCAAATTAATCAAGTTTCAGACCTTGAAAGCCTTGACTCAATTAACTTTTAATCGTCTGTATCAATTGTAACGGAATATTAATTGAATTGCAAGAGTTTGTTATTTCTTATATTTTAGTTAAATTTTATTTATATAAATGGATTTAACAATCATACTAATTATTGAATAAAATTATCATTAGAGTTGTCAATCCAGTCAATAGGGAAAACGCTATGTTATACCATTTCCAGATGAAACAGCACTGAATTTTGCAAATTGTATATTCTTCCTCTGCGATCTCTGCGTCTCTGCGGTTAATTCCCTGAAAAATTTAGCGCATCTTGAAGACAAAATTAGTATTAAGTACCCAGGCAAAATTAATTGCACATTTTTATTGAAGAACAAATCTCTGTAAACCTTACCTGTTCCCTGTTCCCTCTCCAAAATATAAAATTTATTTTGCACAACTACTTAATTAGGTATAGTTCTCAAATTTATGGGAAAGAGTCACATCATACACTATGGAAAAATTATCTTCAGGAGATAATAAATAATTGTGATGAGTAATTGGTGAAAAATCAACTCAATTGTCTATCATCAATTACGAATTATTTTAGCCATAGCTCTCCCAAAGAGAGTATTACGAATTATTAATTATGAATTATGTCATTAATTTTAGCTCTTGATTTTGGTGGTACAAAACTAGCCGCAGCAACGGTAGAAAGTAGCCAAAGAGAATGGTTACGTCATGATCATTGTTTGTCACCAGCAAATGCAGATGCTTTGAGTGATATTGAAATTATGCGATCGCTGATTGATTCTGTATTAGATGGACGTAAACCAGATGCTATTGGTGTGAGTTTTGGTGGCCCAGTAGATGCAGACACAGGAATAGTAAGACTTTCCCATCATGTTCCTGGTTGGGAAAACATTCCTCTTCAATTACTTCTGGAAGAAGAATATAACGCCCCTGTTAGTGTAGATAATGATGCTAATGTAGCAGCGATAGGAGAATATCAGTTTGGTGCAGGACAAGGATATGAAACCTTGTTTTACATTACTATCAGTACAGGTGTAGGTGGTGGCTGGATACTCAATGGTAAAACCTGGCAAGGTGCAGGGGGGATGGCTGGCGAAATTGGTCATATGGTGGTAGATCCCGGTGGGCCAGTATGTTTATGTGGCAACCGAGGATGTGTAGAACGTTTTGCATCCGGTCCATATATTGCCCAAAACGCCAAAGAACTATTAGAGAAACATCCTCCTCACTCTCAAGGGGGTACAAGAGGTGACATACTCAGACATCTAGTTGGTAATGATTTAAACAAAATTACTGGACAACTCGTTAGTGTAGCTGCATCCCACGGAGATGAATTAGCCAGAGCAGTATTGAATAAAGCCGCTTGGGCGCTGGGTGTGGGTATTGGTAATGTGGCTAACCTGATGAACCCCCAAAGATTTGTGTTAGGTGGTGGTGTGACAAAAGCGGGGGATAATTTCTGGGCAATTGTACGCAAAGTTGCACAAGAAACTGCATTACCAGAAGTTAATTTTGAAGTTGTGCGGGCAGTTTTGGGGGATGATGCACCATTGTGGGGAGCGGTAGCTTTAGGTTTGGATATTTTGGATTGATGAGTTCTCAATTAAATCAATTTATAAATCTTTTTTAATTTTTCAATAATCTTCTTTTTTTATGATTTTTAGATTCATAAGGCTAGGGAACAGGGAACAGTTTCAAGAATTGGATGGAAGCGATTTTGATTGTTCCTGTGAATCAAAATTACAGCAGATTTCGTTCCTATGAGGTACAAATCATAATCATGCAACTCTTTTGGGGTGCGCATCTTGCCCGCCATTAGTGTACCTCATGACACCGGAAAACGCTGTAAATGCAAAGTTGCCAATTTGATTTTCCCTGTACCCTGTACTTTGCTTAGTTTTTACCCTCATTTCCCAGAACTCTTTTTGCTGCAAACCCTAATTCTTAGGACTTACCCACAAGCTATGGAATGATCGAACCACTCCAGGCACAGAGAACACAGAGAAATGAGGGTTACAAGAGATGTTTTGCGTAAGTCCTGATTCTATGGATATAGAATTCTAAATCTAGATCACGAATCTGACAAAGAATGGATGATTTCTACCAATTCCAGAGTTGATAACTTCATTGAGATTGCTCCACTTAACTCCATCATTAGAAGTGTAAAAATTTGCTCCAGAACATTCGTTATTAGACCAAAAAGAGTTAGGACAAGCATAGGTAAGATCAATTTGAGAACCATCTTGTTCCTTTTTATAAGTTACTTGTCCTTGTGTTCCTCCACCACCCATTAACTTGGAATAATCTTGCATCCAAAATCTTCCTTTTTCTCCTGCACGAATTATATTTGGGGGATTGACAATATAATATCCATCTTCCTTGTCGAAATTAACTAGTTGTAAGTTAGAATTTCCTTGAGTATTATCTACGACAATGTAACAAGAAAAGTCTTGAAAGGGTGAAATACCTATTGAAGCTTCTTCTGCACTAGAAGCAACTATTTGGTAGGAATTATTTTGATTGGTGACGTAAAAAACATCTGCTTGATAGTTATTTGTATCAATCACCACAAAGGAAGGATATTGTTTATTCAGATTTTCTCTGGCAGGACATTCAAAACCAGTGTTGACATACTGAATTAAAGCCTTTTCTAAACCAGATATAGATGTATGGGTGTGTCCCATTACTACTAATTCAGCACCTACTTCCAAGGCCAGTTTTTCTGCAAACCACCCCATATAATCCCCGTTACCATCTGCAATGGCTGCTTTTAAAGCAACTAAAAAACCTTCATTACCACCACCATATTGATTTGCCCATTGCTCCCATAAATTACTGTAAATTGTCTTGGCTTGATTAATAGTTTGGGTTTGACCGTTAGGTAAAGTAATGGCCTGATCTGGAGGCATACTAACTTTATGAGTAATGAAATCCAGAAGCATTTGTGCAACAGGTACATTACTACTAAAAGATTTGGGAAGAGCAGCTATAAAATCATTTAAACTAATGCCATTGGGAGAGCCATGATCTGGTAAATCTGCGGCAGTTTTACCTGGTGGGAGAGTTTGTTGGAGGTTATAAGCAACTGCACGAGTGACGAAATGACCTACAGGTAGAGGGTTTAATGGTGTTTGGGTATCAGGGGCGTTAAACATGGTGAAATGATGCCCGTGAGTACAAAGAATTCTCCGGTTGTTCTGTCCTAATGGGTAGTAAATATCATCTGCTAAGGTGATTTTGTGTTGAGGATGGGGAATGAGTGACAAGTCATTTTGAGTTATGTTCATGTCGTGATTACCACGAATATAGGTAATCTTTCCATCCAGTGCAGTTAAAATTGCTGGTAACTTTCCCTGCGCTCCAAAAATATCGGGATTAGCTGTGATAATTTCTTGAAAACTGGGTGGCCTTTGATCTGGAGGATAAGTCCAAAAGTCAACAATATCTCCTAAAAGAATTAGCTCTTGAATTTCATTAGCATTACTAATGATCCAATCCAGAATGGTAATTAGATAAGGTTGATGGATATCTTTTTGATACCAAACGGTAGGTTGATTTGTGCCGATGTGAATATCGCTTAAAACAACAATTTTGTGTTTTGACATGAGCTTATGAAAAAATAGTTAAGTGTTAAGTAGTTGAGAAATATGCGTAACTTCTAATTAAGATAAAGCTAAAATTAAAAATACACATATAAGAAATGTTACAGTTTCAACTTAAAGCGAATAAAGGAAAACAATAGTATTTTTATATTTATTGAATTAGTATTGTGCGTTTTTTCGGAAACAAGAGAAGTTGGAAATTTGCGATCGCCAAATTCTGAACAATCTGGTGACAATTCGTAATTCGTAATTACTGATTAAATTAATATTCCCAATCACCAATCACTAACAATTAATTAATATTAACCCGCTCAGAGCATCGCTAATTTAGATACAGAAAATAATCACCTATAAGATTATGCTACTTGTTGTTATAAAAGCATCAACCAAGACTATTAATTAAGTTGCTTAAATTACTTTCCAGGCAATTAACTATTATATGACTTAGGAGATTTAAAATTCACAAAGTGCAAGATATTTGAGGATCAGGACTTGGAAACCTTGCACTTTCGGTACAGATTCTTTCTTTACCAACTCTTGAAACTGTTCCCTGTTAAGAGTTCCCTGTTCCCTAACCTCCACAGATAACTTTTTGCTGCAAACCCTAATTATAAATCAATAAACTAATCTCATAATTTTTCAATAATTTAGATTAAAAAATCAGTAATTAGGATACCTTATCAAATGGTAGATGTTTTAATATTAGGAGAAGCTAAACACTACCTGAAAAACAAGTTACAACTTGTGAAATATGGGTAGAAAATTACCTCAACCCTTCATTCTTGAGGTAAAACCTAATTTTTGAATATGTCTATTGTGTAAATCCACAATTCTTTACCTTCGCTACATTAAACAAGATAACTATGACTCTTCCTCTACTCAATTATGCTCCCTCCAGCCAAAATCAACGAGTTAAAGGATTTGAAATTCCTGGGGATGAACAACCCAGAATTTATACTACAGAAGGAACTCCTTCTAGTGTAGAACTTAATGATTTAATTTGGGCTGCTTATCGTCAAATTTTTAATGAACAACAAATCTTAGTTAGTAATCGTCAATTGACTCTAGAGTCCCAATTAAAACAGAAAAGTATTACTGTGAGGGATTTTATTCGGGGATTACTATTATCTGAAACATTTCGCGTCCGGAATTATAACACGAACAATAATTACCGTTTCGTGGAAATGTGTATACAAAGAGTTCTAGGACGACAAGTTTACAATCAACAAGAAACAATGGCTTGGTCTGTTGTTATTGGTACTAAAGGAATTCTTGGTTTCATTGATGCACTATTAAGTAGTGAGGAGTATGAAGCTAATTTTGGTGATCATATTGTTCCTTACCAACGCCGGCGAATTCTTCCCCAACATCATCAAGGAGAATTACCATTTAGCCAATTTTCTCGCTATGATGAATATTACCTCAAGCGACTAGAAAATTTAGGATATTTCCAAGCTAGATCACCTCTAGGATATTTGTGGAAATGGCAACAACCTCCCTACAACCCAGTTTATTTGTTATTATCATCAGCGGTCTGGTTTGTAGGTAATTTGCTAATTTTAGCAGCCATATTTTATGTAATTCTCACCTACTATGGTGTAGTTAACTTATAAATTCATCTGTCATTGTACAGGAAATTAGGAATTAGGAATGGGATGATAAAATTGATTATTATTCCAGATTCCTGATTCTTTATTGACTGAAAAATTGCGGTCTAAAATCTCCCTTTTTAAGGGGATAAAAAATAGAGAATACTCCTGATTTAAAACTTTTTGTTTCAGCTAGAGGGATAATATTTGATTCTTGAAAATACACGTAGGATGTGTAAATTCCTTCGGGAATGGCTTCACTAATGTGATAGCGTAACGTACCAAATCCTTGATAATGGTGCGTTACGAACTTCGTTCTAACACACCCTACAATACTGCACGAATAATTTCCAAAATCAAATACGATTCCTCTCTATATATAATTAAGTGCAAACTTATATAAAGTTATATCAAGTTGAGATAAAAAAGGTAATAATTAATTGGTAGTCATAAAATAGTAATGATTACTCAATTAACATAATCCAAATCATCTCAAATCTTAATCATAACAATTAAATGACCACTTATACTTGGAATCGCCGTCATATCCTGTCTTTAGCTGACTTTACTACTGCTGAATATAATGCCATACTGCAAACGGCAGCATCATTTCAAGAGGTACTATCTAGGAGAACAAAAAAAGTACCTACATTACAAGGACAGGTAGTAGCAAATTTATTTTTTGAACCTTCTACGCGTACCCGTAGTAGTTTTGAAATAGCAGCAAAAAGATTAAGTGCAGATACTTTAAATTTTGCAGCATCTACATCTTCATTAACCAAAGGAGAGACAATTTTAGATACTGCTAAAACTTACTTAGCAATGGGTACAGATATTATGGTAATTCGCCATAAAGAAGCAGGAGTACCCCAGGCGATCGCCCAAGAAATGGATCGGTTAGAAGAAAAAGTCAGCGTCTTAAATGCAGGTGATGGACAACATGAACATCCATCCCAGGGATTACTTGATCTATTTACAATTTGCAGATTAATTGATCCTCAAAAACCAAGAATTGAATTATTACAAGGTAAAAAAATAGCTATAGTTGGTGATATTTTACATTCCCGTGTCGCCCGTTCTAATATTTGGAGTTTAATTGCTAGTGGTGTAGAAGTTCACTTAGCTGCACCACCTACATTACTACCTAAATTTTTTGCTGAATATCTAGGTTTAACAACACCAGAAAATTTTCAAGAGCAACGTTTATTTACCCATTGGCGATTAGAACCAGCATTAACAAATGCCGATTTTGTGATGACTTTAAGGTTACAAAAAGAACGAATGACAGGTAATTTACTACCAAGTTTGAGGGAGTATCATCAAATATTTGGTATTACCAGAAATAAGTTGAAACTTTGTAAACCTAATGTCAAAGTCTTACACCCAGGGCCAGTGAATCGAGGTATAGAAATCAGTTCTGATTTGATGGATGATCCAGAATTTAGTTTAATTCAAGATCAAGTAACTAGTGGTGTCTCTGTGAGAATGGCATTGTTATATTTTATTGGTGGTGGTAAAGGTTAATTAATATTCCGACAATATCAGTTATCAGTTATCAGTTTTCAGTTTTCAGTTTTCAGTTTTCAGTTTTCAGTTATCAGTTATCAGTTATCAGTTATCAGTTTTCAGTTTTCAGTTTTCAATACCTATAGCTGAAGTAAGAGGCTTGAAATCAGGAAGATTCTCTTTTTTTATCCCTTAAAAGGGAAACTTTAGACCACAATCTCTCGGTTACTTCGAGATAATTGATATTATTAAGCAATATATTTTATACTTTTAAATTAGTTTATTAATTATAATACTTGCGCCTTGTAGTATTATTGTGTACAATACTTTTATTATATTTTCTCTTGGAAAATGAGTAAAATATTATACTTACCAGTGGATATTACTATTATAAACTAGACAAATTGCTTATGAACTGGCTGGCTCACCTTTTTTTATCAGAACCATCCGTAGAAATGCGGTTAGGTAATCTGTTAGCTGATATTGTCAAGGGTACAGAACGCCAAAAATTTAACGCTCAGATTCAACGCGGAATTCAATGTCATCAAATAATTGATAGGTTTACAGATAATCATCCTATTTTCATATGCAGCAGACAGCGAATTAATCCTGAATATAGGCGCTTTGCTGGGGTATTTGTAGATGTTTTCTATGATCACTTTCTCGCTAAGAATTGGACTAAGTATACGAACACATCTTTAGATGAATTTACAAGTGAAGTATATACATCATTTCAAGATTATCCTAGGGAAGTACCTATAATAGTTCGTCAATTAATTAGTCGAATAGAAGCAGAAGATTGGTTAGGTTCTTATCGTCATATCCAAGGTGTAGAAGATTGTTTATTAAGAATATCAAAAAGGTTGTCCAGACGACTAAAGAAGCCATTTTTTTTACAGCAAGCTGTTGATGAACTTACCAATAATTATGATGAGTTTGAACAGGACTTATGTATCTTTTTTCCAGAATTATACTTACATATAAAAGAAATGTATTGTATTAGATAGCTATTCTTAAGTAGTGGTTTTAATTTAGGTACAAATCGTTTTCCCAAAGCCGTTTTTCTCTTCTCCTTAGTTCCCTCTTAGTGAACGGGGTGCGAATTATTTCCAGGTGAATGGGTATGATCAGATTTATATGTAAAATGGACACCAAGTTATGTAAGTAAATTCCTACAAATATAGAAATTATCTTTGATTGTTGAAGTTACTCTTACATAATATTCCAATACATCTTCCACTGCTCCTAAAATTTATAAGTTATGCAATTCAAAATATAAATTCTGACTGTTCATCTTATTGACTAGAGATTATGTTAAATTGGTTTGGGTATTTATTTACCGTTAAAGGGTTTGTAGGTGAGTAACTATGCTGATAGGTGGACGTTATGAAATGATTGAGATATTGGGAAGTGGTGGTTTTGGAATTACTTACAAAGCCACAGATATGCAAAAACCCAGTAAACCTATATGTGTAGTCAAAGAACTTTTATCTCAGCATCATAATACTTCCCGCCAAGATTTTTTCCAGAACGAGGCAAGAATATTAGAATTATTAGGTACACATTCCCAAATCCCAAATTTATTGGCTTATTTTGAAGAAAATGAAAAATTTTATATTGTCCAAGAATTTATCCAAGGACAATGTTTAAACCAGGAAATTATTCCTGAGAAAAAATTGAGTGAGAGTTATGTAATTAAACTTTTACAAGATGTTTTAGAAGTTTTAGATTTTGTACATGATCAGAATATTATTCATAGAGATATTAAACCACACAACTTAATTCGTAGACAACAAGATGGTAAAATTTGCCTAATAGATTTTGGGATAGTCAAAGAAATAGCTTCTCAGATTTTTAAATCTAATGGTAGTGTACAAACTTCTATTATGGCAGGTACATTTGGTTATATGCCAACAGAACAAGTTAGAGGAAAAACTGTTTTTGCTAGTGATATTTATGCTTTAGGAATAACAGCAATTCAAGCTTTAACAGGTTTGCGATCGCAAGATATTGAAGAAGATCCTCATACAGCAGAATTATCATGGAAAAATTCAATTAACGTTAGTGAAAAATTAGAAGCATTTTTAAATAAAATGGTACGTCGTCACCATAGTTTACGTTATCAAAATGCTAAAGAGGCATTAACAGAACTACAAAATATCAGCAATTCTCTACCCACTATAATTTCACAACCCTTTCTAGCTACAGCAACTTTATCAAGTCCACCCATAAGTGCTAAAGATTTATATTATCAAGAAGTGGGTAAATTGGCTAAAAATACACAAGGAGTTTTTTCTCCTCTAATGTTAAAAGCTTTAGAGAAAAAAAGGTTAGATTTAGGTTTATCTGAACAAGAAGCTAAAGAAATTCGGCAATTGGTAATTCAACCATATAAAAATAGGAATAGAAACTCAGTTCAGCAGAGCCATAGAAAACCCATACCACCAAAGTTACCACAATCCACAAATATTGGTATTAATCGTTCCAGAGCTAATTCTCAAGTACAAAAACCTAATAGTGCAAGTGTAGGAAATCAAGCAAATTCTTCTGTAGTCAAAACTCAAAAAATTAATTTTGAAACAGCCAAAATAAAGCCCAAAAGCCTATTATTAGGATTAATTAAAAATGCAGAAATAAAACTTACTCGCAAAACAGCAGAGTCATTTACAGAAGAATTAGATAATGGCTTATTTTTAGAACTAATTGCTATTCCTAGTGGTTCATTTATCATGGGTGTATCAGAAAAAGAGTTAGAAAGTATGGATAGAGGAATTCCTGAACATCCGGTACTAATTCCACCTTTTTTACTAGGTAAATATCCTGTTACTCAAGCACAATGGAAAGCCATTTCTAAGTTACCAAAAATTAAAATAGATTTAGAGTCTGAACCATCCTATTTTAAAGGCGAAAATAGACCAGTAGAACAAATTTCATGGTACGAAATCCAGGAATTCTGTGCTAGACTATCGCAAAAAACCGGCAGATTATATCGTTTACCTAGTGAAGCAGAATGGGAATATGCTTGTCGTGCAGGTACAACTACACCTTTTTGTTTTGGTCATACTCTTAGCACAGATTTAGCTAATTATAACGGTGAGTATGTTTATGGTGATGGTAATAAAGGGATTTACCGTAAAGAAACAACAGATGTAGGCATTTTTCCAGCTAATGATTTTGGTTTATATGACACTCATGGTAATGTTTGGGAATGGTGTCAAGATGGCTGGTATGATAATTATGTTGGTGCGCCAAATGACGGTAGTGCATGGTTAAATGAGAAAGATGTTCACCCGCGTCGAGTCTTGCGTGGTGGTTCTTGGTCTTACCGTCCTGTTTATTGTCGTTCCGCTTATCGTATGAATTATCCTCCAGGAAGTAAAGACCAAAATCATGGTTTTCGTCTTGTTTGTTCTGCTCAATGGAATACTTAAAAAAGTAAATATTAAATATCAAAAATTACTTAAATTCTTCTTCCCTGTTCCTTCCTGTTCCTTCCTGTTCCCTAACTCTATGAACAATTAATAAATAAAATCGGACACTATATGTTTTTTAGGAACTCTTTAGAAAATCAACTTAAACGCTGGAATGAAACTATTATTCAGCAACCACATAATCCTAATGTTTATGTACGTCGGGGTATGGTTTATTTTCAGTTGGGGAAAATTGAGGAATCAATTCAGGATTTTGATACCGCAGAAACTTTAGATGCTCAAATTACACCGTATTTATGGCAAAGAGGTTTATCTTATTATTATGCGGAAAGATTTACTGAAGGTGCAAAACAGTTTGAAATTGATTTGACTGTGAATGCACAGGATGTAGAAGAAACTGTATGGAGATATCTTTGTATTGCCAGATTATCGGGTGTGGAAGAAGCAAACAATTCTTTATTAACTGTAAAAAATGATCCACGTAAAATTATGAGGTCTGTATACGATTTGTTTGCAGGTAATTGTACAAATGATGATGTTTTGAATGTAGGAAAATTAGCAGGGTTAAAAGGTAATTTTTATAGTCATCTTTATTTAGGTTTGTATTATGAAGCTGAGGGTAATTTTGAATTAGCAAAAGAGTATATTGTAAAAGCTGCGGATAATTATAAAATAGATGATTATATGTGGTATTTAGCAGTGGTTCATAAACAGGTGAGAGGGTGGGTTTGATTGGTGTTAATCAAAACTTTCAAAGACTTTATAAAGAAAAATTTTAATGATTACAAGTACACAGTAGCATTTAAAATTCTCAATTTACAATTAAGAAATCGCATATTCCGAATGTTGTCTTAGTGCAGGATAATGAACCCCAATTACAATTTCTTGTTTAGATATTCCCATTGCTTCTAATTCTTCACCCACATCAATATCTGTGTTATTTTCCTGAATTCATATTTTACGATCTTTAATATCAAAGTGGAAGATACAGGAATGAACACGCCTTTTTTTATCCCAACCAGTCCGCAATAATAAATAGTGATCATTTTCGTGATCAAATATTAATTGAGTTTCCATATTTTCATTGTTTGATCCGTATTGGGAGTATTGGGTGATAAACTCTTGCAAACATTGACGATAGTAGTTTAGTTTATCCACGATATAATTACCTCCGTTATCTCATCATAAACAATTAGTTTCACCATATATTTGTGTAAGAATTTTTGAATTAAAACTTCTCCAAACAATGATTCATAAGTTGAATCAGGAATTGCTAAATATAATATTCTGTCTGGTTCTTTTTCTTTTAGAGTATTCCAAATAAAAAAATGCCCAATTGTTATTGCGAATTAAGCAATCTTTGGTGTTGGATAATTTATTGCTTGGAACACTCTTAGAGAAATTGAATAGGATAAGGATTTTGCCCAATAAAACTTTTAGCTATTGCTTCCATTATTATACTAATAGCAAATAGTATTATTGATAAACCTAAACTCAACATTGCATATCTTAAACACTCTCTCTTGTTTCTTGCTTGAAGTTCAAGTTGTTTTATTGCTCCTTTCCATGCACTAGCAATATAGTGACGACATCTTTCATCTGATTTGTAATACCATTCTCTATCTAACAAATCTTCAGGTGAGACGACATCACCACATGGAGATGGCATTAATCCAATAATACATAAACAAATATCTATAGCAAGAAGAACGCAAATAGCAATTTTGATGTATAAACAATAACTATTATCTGAGAGATCGGCTGAAAATCTCAGCAGTAGACCACTAAAACCTATGACAGTTGTCATCTTCGTATTAAGTGAATCTATACTTTTATTCACATCTTTTAATAAACTTTCTGTATATTCATAAGCTAGTTTAGTATTAGTATGTTCCTCAGTATCTATGATATTTTTCTCCATGTCTAATAAACAAGATGATAGTAACAAAAAAAGGAGCCGCCTAAAAAACCCACCTGCATCTCCTCCACCTACTAACCCTAGTTCAGTGAGACTTGATGGCTGTGATCATGACAAAAAGGATAAATAAGTTTCCGGAAGTGCGATCACGTATTTAATAAAGAATAGTTAATTTAACCCAGGTAGGTATTGCCTACCTAATTTTTTAAATAAGCCTGGATAAATTAATAATATCACTCTAACAACCACCCAAATAACTCACCAACCGTCAATTGCAAATCACCTACAAACGAAGGTACAGGAATTAACTTATCTGATTGATCAAAAAACTCAATATGTTGATTTGAATGATAAACAAAAATAGTCTTCTCTCCTGGATCAATTAACCATCCCATTTGAGTACCAAAACTTAAACAATGTAGAATATTTTTAGTTACCTTGGTTTGATTTTGATGAGGTGATAAAATCTCAATTGTCCAATCTGGATAAGTTGAAAATGTATTAGCAACTTCTCCATTTGCTTCACGGGGAATTCTATTCCAGACAAAAACTGCAATATCCGGTACTAAAGAACGTCCACCAAAGGTACAACGTAATTCAGGAAATGCACGAGCGATCTTTTTCGGTTTAATCGCAATATTAATTGTCGGTACAAGTTCCCCTTGGATTATACTATGTTTTCCCTGTGGCATCGGTTTTTGAATAATTTGACCATCAATATACTCACTTGCTGGTTTGGTTTCTGGTAATTCCAAAAACTCATGTAATGAGATACTTTTTTGTATTGATTGTACCATGTTTTAATCCCATTCTAAATTCACTAATCCTTCTTATCTAACCAACATCTTACCCATTAAATCTTGAATGCGATCGCCTAATTTTACATCAAATATAAAATAACATAAAATTACCTCTCTCTGTGTCTGGAGTAGTTCGATCAAAAAATACCAAAATCGGGATCATCCCCATGCAAGAGAAAATAACCGCAGCAACAATAAAAAATATCTGAAAATCTCTTAACTTTGTGTCCTTTGGGTACTTTGCGGTTCAATCATATCAAGATTTTGGATCATTTTGACCTAATATCAAAATAAATTTACACATTTGGTATGCTCCCCCAAAAATCACCTACCCAACATCTTCCCCCGCAAATTCTTAATCCGATCCCGCAATTTTGCAGCTTCCTCAAACTCCATTTTTTTCGCTGCATCTTTCATCTGCTTTTCTAACATAGTAATTAATTCTGGAATATCCTCCAAAGCTAAATCATCAATATGTTCATCCACCACCTGTAAATCACTTGCATTCAATCTCCGGGAAACATCTAAAAATGATAAAATCGCATTACTTTGTTTTTTGATAATTGGTTTTGGTGTAATCCCGTGCATTTTATTATAAGCCATTTGAATTCCCCTTCTTCTATCAGTTTCCTCAATCGCTTTAATCATACTATCTGTTAACTTATCAGCATACATAATTGCCTTCCCATTCACATGACGCGCTGCTCTACCAATAGTTTGAATTAACGAACGTTCCGCACGTAAGAAACCTTCCTTATCTGCATCCATAATTGCTACTAAAGAAACCTCTGGTAAATCTAAACCTTCCCTTAATAAATTTACCCCAACCAAAACATCAAACTTCCCATTTCTTAAATCTTGCAAAATTTCAATTCTTTGAATAGAATTAATCTCTGAATGTAAATATCTAACTTTGATTTTCCTCTCTTCCAAATATTCCGTTAAATCTTCCGCCATCCTTTTAGTTAAAGTAGTAATTAAAACCCGCTCTTGTAAATCAACTCTGTCCTTAATTTCCCCCAACAAATCATCAACTTGTCCTTCTGTAGGACGCACAAATATTTCTGGATCAACTACTCCTGTCGGTCTAATTACCTGTTCCACAATCTGATCTTCAGAAATTTCAATTTCCCAATTTCCAGGAGTTGCAGATACAAAAATACATTGATTCACTTTTTGCCAAAATTCCTCAGCTTTTAAAGGACGATTATCAGCAGCACTGGGAAGTCGAAAACCATGATCAATTAATATTTTTTTCCTCGCTTGATCACCATTGTACATTCCCCGAATTTGCGGTACAGTCACATGAGATTCATCAATTACTAATAACCAATCTTTGGGAAAATAATCAATTAAACATTCTGGAGGTTCTCCCGCTTGTCTTCCTGCTAAATGACGAGAATAGTTTTCTACACCATTACAATATCCAACTTCTCGCAACATTTCCAAATCATAACGAGTACGTTGATCTATTCTTTGTGCTTCGACTAATTTTCCTAATTCTTCTAAATTTAACTTCTGTGATTTTAATTCATCGGCGATATCTGCACAGGCAATTTCTATTCTTTCTTCTGGGGTGACAAAGTGACGTGCAGGATAGATATTTACTGCTTCTAAACTGCTGATAATTTCCCCTGTTACCGGATCAATATAACGTATTGCATCTATTTCATCGCCGAAAAATTCAACTCTAATAATTCTATCTTCGTAGGCTGGGCCAATTTCTAATACATCGCCACGAACTCTAAATTTACCCCTTCCCATTTCCACATCATTGCGACTATATTGCACAGATGTTAAGTCTCTTAAAACTTGTCGTTGATCAACTTCCATTCCTATGTGTAGAGGAATTGCGGCTTTGAGATATTCTGCGGGCATCCCTAAACCGTAAATACAACTAATGGAAGCTACAACTATCACATCCCGCCGTTCAAATAAAGAACGGGTAGCAGAATGTCGCAACATATCTATTTCATCATTAATTGCTGCGGTTTTTTCTATATAGGTATCTGTAACGGGAATGTATGCTTCTGGTTGATAGTAGTCGTAATAACTAACAAAATACTCAACGGCATTGTGAGGAAAAAATTCCCGCAATTCGTTACACAATTGAGCCGCCAGGGTTTTATTATGAGCTAATACTAGGGTAGGTTTACCGATTTTTTCAATCACAGCGGCAATGGAAAACGTCTTACCCGTTCCCGTTGCACCGAGTAAGGTTTGATAACGACTACCCCCTTGAATGGTTTTCACAAGCTGGGCGATCGCCTGGGGTTGATCACCTGTGGGAGTAAAGGGAGCTTTGAGACTAAATTCCATGATCACCGTTTCATTGAACATTGCCTTTAACATGGTAGCTAGATCAATTCCCTCTGTGGCGATCGCTAGACAAATTCCCAGACATAAAATTTATAAATATTGAGTCATTTTTGTTTACATAACTTAATAGTTTAAGTTTACTTATGTATCAGTTTTCAATAAACTTATCTTTATGGGTTGTTTTTTAAGGTTACACTCTAGGTATATTAGGAAAAAATACACTTTTCCTTAATTATTGTAAAATTCACGTAATAAGCTAGATGCGTTAGTTTACTGAGCATTTAAGCAATTAAGGAGATAAGAATGGAAGAAAATAACCAAGGTAATACAGAACAAACTTCTTCAGGAACAATTGTAGTTGCAGGACAGCGCCCTATCGGTAGCAACAGCTTACAAGTAGCAGGAACAGTATCAATTGCTGGATCACGTCCTATTAGCACCAGTAACTTACAAGTAGTTGAAACCTACAATTCTATGGGTATTCGTCCCATTGCTTCCAATACATTTAGAGTCGTAGATAATATCAACCTATCAGGTATGCGGCCAATTGGTTCTAGTGCATTGGTAGTTTCAGAAAATTATTCCGTTTTTGGTAATCGTCCTGTAGCATCTAATACCATTGATGACTCTGATCTGTTAATGGGTTTTCTCGACTAATTACTAATACTATTCTCATACTTTTATTAACCCAGTTTTATTTATAAGCTGGGATTTTTTATTTGGTGATTGGTGATTGGTGATTGGTGATTGGTGATTGGTGATTGGGAAATCATCTTTTAATTTGGTTAGGAAAGTTAGGAACTAAGCAAGATTTTTCTAATTCACCTTGTTGATTATAAAATTTCATTTTTCCTTGTTCATTACATAACCATACTTCAATTGCTTGAGCTTCTAGATATAATTGTTTTTTAAATTCCATTTCCTCAATAGTGTTACCAGTTGATTTGACTTCTATACAAATTTCTGGTGCAATAGAAGCGGATATTTCATTCTCGATTTGATTAAATCTCTCTTCTGAACACCAAACAACATCAGCAACTTTCACACCATCTGATGTATTAATTGCACATTCCGGCATGACTTCACCCATTTTTAATAATGATTCTAATAAACGTTGAATTCTGCCTTGATAAAATGAATGTTTAATTTTTACAGGACTCATTACTATTTGTCCCCATTTATTCAATTCAATCTTAAAAGGTAAATTTTGTAATTGTTGATTTTCACAAACTTCTTCCCATTTCATAGTCAATTACCTGGACTGATAAATTAGCGATTATCTATGGAATTTTATTCATTTAAAGCGGCATTATTAATCATCAAGTATCCTCTAGATTTCAACTAGGAAAAACCTTAGATAACTCCAAAACTAAATCAGGGAAAAGTGGCAATTTAACCGATTCATTAGGTAATAAAATCAACTTGCGACGATAATCAAAATTACTGTGAGAATCTTGATAAGACTCACTGTAACATTCTAAACGATAATTAATTAAATTAAAAATCCAATAATCAGAAATATTTGCTTCTGCATATAAACGTAATTTCACTTCCTGATCATACTTCAAGGTAGAATTGGAAATTTCAATTAATAATAAAATATCCGATGGTTGGGGATGATCTATAAAATAGTCATCAGCACGATTACGAAGAATTACAAAATCTGGTTCTGGTTCACTGTTAGGTGGTATAGATATAGGATCTTGATTTTGTAAAGTTGCACGATTACCTAGTAATTGCGTTAACTCTCTGATTAATCGTCTATTGAAAGTTGAATGTGATTTACCTTTTGCAGCCATTTCAACTATTTCACCTTTGATTAATTCCACTCGTTCATCTTCCCTAAAAAAGCTGAGTTCTGCTAGACGATGATATTCAGCTATGGTAAAGCGTTTCGTAGTTACTAAAGTCATAAAAGTTAAAAGTTATAAAATTACAGAGCTATTTATATCTTAACTTTGCAATACTCAGATCCCAGACTTTTAATATCAATTTATATTTATTGACAAGTTAAAAAAAGAAGTCAGGGATCTTATGTTTATGTAAATCTTCTCATTGCTGTGAACTACTCATTATTACTCATAATACCTCTTCCTTTTGTGGGTTTTCTTTATTTTTCTCCTTAATAGCCTTAGTAACAATGTAGGCCGCCAGGTTAGCTGGTGTACGCTCCTGTTCTCCAGCTATTTTTATAAGCTCGTTGTGTATTTCTTCATCCAGTGTAATTGTCACTCTAGGTCTGATAGCCATAGCAGTAATATGTAACAGTGACACTATTTTAGACTTTTATTGATCAGAAAAACTAATTTTGACTTATAACACAATTAACATCATAAGTTTACTATAGCATCAACAGCAGCAAAGATAAACCCTCGATTTCTTTGGGAAGTCGAGGGTTTAAGTATTATTTAGTTAGCAGTATTCAACTATACAGCCGCTAATTCCTTAGTAGGACGCTTGCTGTTGCGAATATTGTTGATTGCTTCTGCATAGTCAGGAGCTTTAAACACCGCAGAACCAGCTACAATGGCATTAGCTCCGGCTTCTAAGACTTGCCAGGTGTTATTAGCTTTCAATCCACCATCTACTTCAATCCAAGGATCTAAACCGCGTTCATCGCACATTTGACGCAATTTACGGATTTTAGGAACTACGCTAGGAATAAAACTTTGTCCACCAAAACCGGGGTTAACGCTCATAATTAGCACTAAATCACAAAGTTCCAGGGTGTATTCAATTAATTCTAAAGGTGTACCGGGGTTGAGTACAACACCAGCTTTTTTACCAAGTTCTCTGATTTGTCCCAAAGTTCTATGCAAGTGGGGTGAAGCGTTGTGTTCAGCGTGTACAGAAATAATGTCTGCACCAGCTTTAGCAAAACCTTCTACATACTTCTCTGGTTCTACAATCATCAAATGCACATCCAGAGGTTTGGTTGTCACTGGACGAATTGCCTCCACAACCAAAGGCCCAATTGTAATATTAGGTACAAAGCGTCCATCCATTACATCAACGTGAATCCAATCTGCTCCGGCTTTATCAACAGCAGTGATCTCGTCACCTAGACGACCAAAATCTGCTGATAAGATAGATGGAGAAATAACTATAGGCTTTTTAGATGTGTTTTGGGTCATGGTTTAGTGGGTTCTTAAGCGTTTCCGTCTGTAAGCATTGTAACAAAATATTGACTTTTTGGAAATTGGTGATTGGGTAATTGGGGACTGGTGATTGGTGGTGATTGGTGATTGTGGAATTGGGTGACTGGTGATTGATGACTGGTGATTGGTGATTGGGAGTTAGTCATGATTAAAAATATTCTCCCACTCCCCCACTCCCCCACTCTCCCACTCCCCCACTCTCCCACTCTCCCACTCTCCCCCTCTTCCACTCTCCCACTCCCCCAACGCCCCATCCTGTTCCCTGATAACTGAACTATCTATGAATAATTTATCTATAATCTGCGGTTTGAGTATTTCCTGTTTAACATTGCCGGTTTTGGCATATGTGCAGTTTAATCGTTCTTTTGATAAGAATGGTATTAATGTACTCAAATTACATCAACCACCTTATAATTTAACAGGCCGCAAAATTGCTATTGGTCAGGTGGAAATCGGTCGTCCAGGTATGTTTGGCTTGGATAAAGCCGTTTCCAAAAATCGGGCTATTTCTCCTGTAGCAGTGTTTTCAGGAACCACACCAGCCACCTCTAATAGTGGTGTTGATCCCCATGCTTACAATGTTGCTGCGGTGATGATTAGTAAAGATAAAGCATGGCCAGGAATTGCCCCAGAAGCACGGCTATATTCCTCCGCACTCGGATCTACGAAAAATATGGGTCAACCAGAAGAATGTTTAGCTGCACAACATATAGCATTGCAAAATGGTGGAGATGTTCGCGCAATTAATTTTAGTTTTGGTGAACCTTTAAACCGTGATCCTCGACCAAAAGCAGTTTTAGATGGCAAAGCTTTACTAACTTTATGTATTGACTGGTCTAGTCGAGTACATAATGTGATTTATGCGATCGCAGGCAACCAAGGTAAAGGCGGTATTCCTATTCCTACAGATAATTTTAACGCAATTAATGTAGCTTTTTCATCTCCAAGAGCAGGAATTTTTGATAAAGTTCATGTTTCTAATTTGGCAGGAAATAATCAAGGAGTTGGCAACCGTTTGGCTGGTAAAGAATATAATCTTGGCGGGCGTAGATCAGTTGGAATTGTAGCTCCTGGTACTAATATTCCCGTACTCAATCCAGATGGTAAATTGAATAAATCAACAGGCTCAAGTTTTGCCGCTCCACACCTGACAGCAACCATTGCATTATTACAAGAATTTGCAGATAGACAGTTAAGAATTAAACAATCAAACTGGACAACAGATGCCAGAAATCATCTAGTTATGAAAGCTGTATTATTAAATTCAGCAGAAAAAGTTATAGATAATGGTACTGGTTTAAGGTTAGGCATGACCAGGAATTTAGTAGATAAACAAAATCGTAATTGGTTTGCCTCGGATGCTTATAAATCACCCCAAATTCCCCTAAATCAACAAATGGGAACAGGACACTTAAATGCCTATCGTGCTTATCAACAATTTATGTTTGGTCAATGGCAACCAAACACTGAAGTTCCTCCCATTGGCTGGGATTATAATCAAATTAATGCTAATTCTGTACTAGAATATAATTTAGAAAAACCATTAATGAAAAATAGTTTTGTTGCTATTACTTTGACTTGGGATAGATTAGTGAAATTAAACGATAGAAACAAGAATAAACAGTATGATATCAATGAAAATTTTCAAGATCGAGGATTAAATAATTTAGATATTTATTTAGTAAAAGCAGATGGAGTGAAAACAGAAACAGCTACCTGTGCATCTGTGAGTAAAATTGATAATGTAGAACATATTTTTTGCCCTATTCCCGTCACTGATAAATATAAAATTCGTGTTCAGTTTCAACAACAAGTAAATGAATCAACTCAAGCATATTCTTTAGCTTGGTGGACTTTTCCTGGAAATTAAATATTTGGTTTATAAGTACCTGAGCAAAATTAATTGGATATTTTGGGAATAAATAAAAATCTCGATAGTTCTTACCTGTTCCCCATTCCCTGTTCCCTAGTCTCCACAGATAACTTTTTGCTGCAAACCCTAATTAAATTTATGTTTGCTTTCATATTTCATTTTTCCTTTACTTGTAAGTAAGTTTGATGTCAGTATTTTGACCAAAAATAATTACATTTCTAATTATTGTGATGACTTTGACACATATCGTCGTTACCAAAACTGTAACCACTCACTGTTTATGTATTTTATATGCGATATTGAACATCTAACACATCATAACCGTCTGACTTAATTGAAAGCTAGAACAATAAATGAGGTAATAGATGAACCGATACAAGTTTAGTGCTGTTCAAGAAAATTTTTTGCAAAGAAGATACGGTGTAAGTTTAGGAAGGCGCTATGTTTTTGCAGCAGCTAGTATTATGATGTTCAATGTACTAGGATATTCTCAATCCACCAATCATAAAAGTCTTCAATAAGACTACCATCTAGTTTTTTAAAATTTCCTCATTATCTCCATTTCACTAAAAAGTTAGTCAAACTGACAAAAATTAGTTAAGTTTTCAGGAACTGCATCTACATAAGTTCGATTATCAATTCATGAGAAATACTACTAAAATTAATAGACTCTACATATGCTATATTTAGAAGTTAAGTTTTAATGATATATAGGGATAATCTTTGATTCTTGAAAAGACACCTAGGGTGTGTAAATCCCTTCGGGAATTGCTTCGCTAAAGTGATAACGTAACGCACCAAATATTTCAGGACTTACACAAAAATCTTCTAAAACTCTATTTCTCTGTGTTCTCTGCGTTCTCTGCGGTTTGATATTCCATGACTTCTGCGTAAGTCTTATATTTGATCATGGTGCGTTACGAACTCCGTTCTCACACACCCTACAAATCAAATGTTGTCAAAAAAAGTTATCATATTTATTATTTGTCATTTTTATTGGGGGAATTAATGGTTTTAACAGCTTCTACAATGTTACCAATAGGAACAAAAGCACCAGATTTTAAGCTACCAGAAGTAGTATCTGGAAAAGAAATATCCCTTGCTACCTTTGCTGATAAAAAAGCATTGCTAGTAATCTTTATATGTCGTCATTGTCCTTTTGTTAAACATATCCAAACCGAATTAGCTAATTTAGGAAATGACTACTTTAACGGTGGTTTAGGTATTGTGGGAATTAGCTCTAATGATGCTCAAACTCATCCTAATGATGCACCAGATTCATTAAAAGCAATGTCTGAGGAATTAGGGTTTAAGTTTCCTTTATGTTACGATGAAAGCCAAGAAACGGCAAAAGCTTACACCGCAGCTTGTACACCTGATTTTTTCCTATTTGACACTGAAGGAAAGTTAGTTTATCGTGGACAATTAGATGATAGTCGTCCTAGTAATGGTAAACCTGTAACAGGTAAAGATTTACGTGCAGCAATTGATTTAGTTTTAAATAATCAACCAGTTACCATTGAACAAAAACCAAGTGTTGGTTGTAATATTAAATGGAAACCAGGCAATGAACCTAATTATTTTGGTTAATTAAATCAGTAATGAAATCCTCGATTTCTGAAATAAATTATCTGATTTAATGATCAATTTATCAAAGAAGTCGGGGATATGGTAATATGGTTTTTATCAATAGTTAAAAATACGATATTTATCAACATTTTTTCTAAACGTTTGAATTTCAAGATTCATCAAAAGATTACTTTAAAACTTCAGAGATATTAATAGCGTTTACTCAAAAACAATACCACGATAAATGTCTGCTATCGGTAATTCAACTTTAATTGACTCCAAAAAAATAGATGTTTCTAAATCACTATTAATTGGTTCAAAATAACTATCACGCAGAAAGAATTTTATAAATGCAAAAATATTACCACTTATACGGCTATGCTTGAGTGATATTCCTGGCATTGGTATAATTTCTCCATCATGATATTCATTGCGTATTTCTGCTTGCTCTTCAATAGCGTGATATTCATCTAAACTATAACGACGCTCAACATTAGTAATCATCATACTCACCGATTACATTGAATTTATAGTAACAGAAACACTTTTTTCAGCAAACCCTAATTACTGATTAAATTAAGATTCCCAGTCACCAATCACCAGTCACCAATCACTTTTTTCAGCAAACCCTACTTAGTCTCCATCCAATTCTCACCCGTACGCACATCAACAACTAAAGGTACACTTAATTTAACAGCATTTTCCATTTTTGACTTAATTTCTATTTGTAACTCTTCCCATTCTGGTTGAGGAATTTCAAATACCAATTCATCATGAACTTGTAATAACAACCGTGCTTCATATTTATTTAAAACTTCATGTAATTGCACCATTGCAATTTTAATAATATCCGCACTTGAACCTTGAATTGGTGCATTTGCAGCAGAGCGCAATAAACCTGCATCATATACACCTAAATTTTTCAACTTACTCAAATCAATCTCTTCTAAACTTCTACCCTGTAACTCTTGTAAACTTTTACTAGTAAATTCAAAATAACGTCTTCTCCCCAAAATTGTTTCCACATATCTTTGAGAAATAGCTTGTTTTTTTACACTTTCTAAATATGCAAAAACTAACGGATATCTTTGATTGAATTTCTGAATAAATTCATTTGCAGTCTTTTTATCTACACCGGTAGAGCGGGAAAACTTTAATGAACCCATTCCATAAATAACACCAAAATTAATTGTTTTAGCAAACCGTCTTTCCTCTGATGTCACTTCCTCTTTTTCAAATACTAACTTTGCAGTTACAGTATGAATATCTTCATTATTTTGATAAGCTTGAATTAATACTGGTTCTTGACTTAAATGAGCTAAAATTCTTAACTCAATTTGGGAATAGTCAGCAGCAACCATTAACCAACCAGACTCAGGTAAAAAAGATTTTCTAATTTGACGACTAAATGCTGTGCGGATCGGAATATTTTGTAGGTTAGGATTAGAAGAAGATAATCTACCTGTAGCGGTTGCAGTTTGGTTAAAATTAGTATGTATTCTCTGGGTTTTTGGATGTACCAATGCTGGTAAAGCATCTACATAGGTGGATTTTAATTTTGATAAGGTACGATTTTCAATAATTAAATCTACAAAACCAGTTTCATCTACTTCTTGGAGTTTTTCCAAAGTTGCAGCATCGGTAGAATAACCAGTTTGAATTTTGCGAGAATATTTGGTACTCAAACCCAATTTTTCAAATAAAATATAACTCAATTGTTTAGGAGAACCTAAATTAAATTTTTCCCCAGCTATCGTTGTCACTTTGGTTTCTAATTCTGTTAAGTCTGATTCTAATTGTTGAGATAATTCTTGTAAATAATCAGAGTTAATTTTTACCCCTGTATCTTCAATTTTCGCTAACACCGCTTCTAAAGGTTGTTCTACTTCTAGAAGTAATTTATGCAAAGTAGGAATTTGTTCTAAATCTCTCTGCATTTTAGCAAATAATTGAAATGTAGCATAAACCTGATTACCACAATAATCTGCAACTGTATGGATGTGAATATCTGCTATATTTTTTTGTGGTTGTTTTTTCCCAGCTTTGGGAACGATTTGATTATATTCAGTTAACTGCAAACCCAAATATCTTAAAGATAAATCACTTAAATTATGAGTATTATCAGGATTTAGCAAATAGCTTGCTAACATAGGATCAAAGATTACACCAGCTAAGTTAATTCCTTGGTTTTTAAAAATCAATCTATCAAATTTAGCATTTTGAAATGTCTTCGGGTAATCTGCACTTTCTAGAACTTCTCGCAGTTTTGATAGTACCGCTTCTAATTTTAAATTAGAACCATTTTTATGTCCAATGGGAATATAAGCAACATCATTTTCTCCTTCTCCCCAACAACAACCTATTCCTACTAATTCTGCATTTCTTGGATCTAAGTCAGTAGTTTCTGTATCCCAAGCAACTGGTTTTTCAGGGTTTGTACATTTTAATAAAATCGTTACTAATTCTTGTAGTTTTTCTTGGGTATCAATAATTAAAGTTTTAACCTTTCCAGAAGTGGGTTTTTCCGCTTTAGCTGTATCTTCTGCACTAAAAAACCATAATTCTTCATCTTCTTGATCCACAAGTTTCTGGGTTTGTTGTGGTTGACTTGCTAGAATTTCACCACCGAATTTTTTCTGCAATTCGTTAATTTGCGCTAAGAATTTACTAAATTCTAACTTCTCTAGTATAGGAATTAAATTAGCAGTATCAAAACCTGTTAAATGACAATCTGCTAAATTTACTTCTATAGGTGCATCTACAACTATTTTTGCTAAATATTGAGAATGGATAGCGTCTTCTTTCCCAGCAATTAATTTTTTATGGTTTGCACCTGTAATTTCATCTACGCGATTGTAAATTTCATCTAAAGAATCAAACGTATTTAATAATTTCACTGCTGTTTTTACACCAATTCCTTTTACCCCAGGAATATTATCAGATGTATCACCACACAATGCTTTAAAATCTACAATTTGGGTAGGTAAAACCCCTATTTTTTCTTTAACTTGTTCTGCTTTGAATTCAGATATACTATTATTTGAACGCTTTAAAGCTTCAGGACTAAAATTTAAAACTGTAATTCTTTTCTCTTCATCAATTAATTGAAATAAATCTCTATCACCTGATAATATTTTCACAATATAACCAGCTTGAGAAGCCTTCTGTGCTAATGTTCCCAACACATCATCCGCTTCATAACCTGGGGAGGTAATAATTGGAATATTTAAACTTGCTAATAACTCATTGAGATTCTCTACATCGGGAATAAAATCCTCTGGAGTTTCTGCTCTGTTTGCTTTGTAAGTATCATCTGCTTGATGACGAAACGTCGGTACAGCTAAATCAAATGCAACAGCAATTGCTTGCGGCTGTTCACTTTGCATTACTTCCAACAAGCACTTAATAAACCCAAAACATACACTAGTAGGAGTACCTGCTTTTGTACGTAATCCTCCACTTCTACTTTTGGCAAAAGCAAAGTAAGAACGAAAAGCCAAAGAGTGTCCATCCACAAGGATGATGATGGGTTGGTTTGTGGTGGGAGAATCTAAAATCAAAGGATTAAAAATATCTTACAACCTTATTTTAAATCCTATTGTAGACAGATTCTCCCCTATGCTGCACAATCTCTGTACAAGTACCGAGTTGGATTTATTTAGCAGAATTTAAAGCTGTTTTTTTGCCACGACGACGGAAGAAGGCTACAGTTGCTACTGTACCTAAACCTAACATTAATCCTGGTTCTGGAGTCTTCTTAGCAACAACCTTGAAATCTGGACCATTATAACTAATTTCAGATGTCAATTTTAAACCTTTTAGTTCAGTTACTCCTAACTCTGCTAAGCTCACACCCCAAGAACCTACAGGTTGAGGACCACCAATCTCTGTGGTATCAATGTCAAATCCTGCGTATACTTGATCATTACGATCTAAAAATAAGTCATTACCAATTAAATTACCATTTGCATCTAATGCTTGAATTCTTAAGTCACTGTTCATACCGCGTTCCCAGAAAAACAAGCTATCATATCCAGGGTAATGTTGTGTAATTAAGTGATCAAAGTGAATATCAAGGTCAAAGCTACCTGCATCTTCATTGTCTATGATATTATTTAAATTTTTATTTCCCAAGATGTTAATAATGTCTTGTGGTTCTGGCAATTCAATAGCATCACCACTAGCATTATCACCTCTATCGGTACTGGTTGGACCATTGGGGGCAGTTTGGTAAGAATTGAGGGTAGCGCTTTCAACAAAAGAAAAATTACTGACAGTCTTACCATGTTGTGTAATTGACTCTAAGAAAATATCCTCTGTAGGATCAGGATCAGCGGGAGTGAAGTTGGTAGTAAAACTTGCAGCTTGAGCAGCAGTGTTCATAGACAAACATGAACCAATTACCAAGCTAGCAGATACAAAGACATTTTTAAGTTTCATGGTGATGCTCTCCTGAATTTATCAAATAAATCTTTCGTAAACTTCTCCTTTTAAGGAGAAACAAAACACTAACAAATTTCCTTTATCTATCCCCTTAATTTATTAAGAGGTCGTATTTCTTACTGTCGAACATATTTATTTGTTGTGTTGGTTGAAGAAATTTCATTTAAATCTCTTACATGACTATAGATATACAACAGATGAAAATCAGTGTCTATACTGACAAGTAAGTCTTTATCTAATCTTTAAAATGCCTCATCAGTATAAATTTTTAAGTAAGCATACTTAAATTGTTCAGACTATATGTTTAATTTAAATCGAAAAATAGTATTTACACTGAGAGTATTTCAACATCCAAAAGCTAACTATCAGGCTTAAATCTTTATATAATAGGAAAAACACACAAAAATTACACCATATAGATATATTGATACGGGAATAATTTATTGTCATTTTTTATACTTAAAATAAATCAATTTTCTTGTTATTGATTGTCCGAACCATATTGGTAGGATATTGTCAAATGTGTTTTTTCTGTGTAGACGGAAAAAATAAGTCTTTCGGAAAAGCTCCGTGAACACAAAACTCAAAACTAATCTGATGAAATCTATCAAAAATCAGGCTGACAAGAAAAAAGATATTAAGCTACTAGTATTAGATATAGATGGCACAATTGCTGGCCATGACAATCAAGTCAGTAATACTGTTAAACAAGCTATTACCGCAGTCCAAGCTCAAGGTATTAACGTGGCTATAGCTACTGGTAGAATGTATTGTTCTGCTTTAAGATTTCATGAAGAGATTAATTCCAATTTACCACTATCAGCTTATCAAGGAGCTTGGATTCAAGATCCAAAGAATGGTAAAATCCATCGTCATTTGACTGTTACACCAGAGATAGCCTATCAGTTACTAGATTATTTTGAGCAACCAGAATGGCGATCGCTCTTATCTGTTCATTTCTATATTAATGATCAACTTTACGTACGGGAAATTACTACTGATACTGCTGGTTATGCTCAACGTTGTGGTGTAGATGCTATTCCTGTAGGTGATTTACGACAGGTATTAAATAACAAAATACCCACTAAAGTTTTAGCATTGTGTAGTGATTTAGATTTAATCAAAAACATGATGGGTGATTTACGTTTGCGGTATACACCTGCGGAGTTGTATATCACCACTTCTGTTTCTACTTTTTTAGAAGTGGCAAATCCATTTGTTAACAAAGGCTATGCCGTTCGTTACATTGCTGAAGAACTATTAGGAATAAGCAGTAATCAGGTAATGACTATTGGTGATAATTTTAATGATGTAGAAATGCTAGAGTATGCAGGTATTGGTATAGCGATGGGGAGCGCTCCAGAACCTGTAAAAGCTATTTCCCATTGGGTTGCTCCCAGTGTAGAAGAAGATGGAGTAGCGATCGCTATCGAGAAATTCTTACTTTAAAAAAAACGCCAAACATCAGAAAGAACACCGACGACTGGCCGTGTTTCGTCTCGGTGTCCTTGCTGGTTCGCTCCTCACACACCTGACAATATACTCCACAAGATCAATACCGTCAATAGTGGGTGAGGGGGAGAGGGGGTGAGCGGGAATCTTAATTGAATCAGTAATTACGAATTACGAATTACGAATTACGAATTACAAATTACGAATTACGAATTACGAATTACGAATTACGAATTACGAATTACTCCTCTGACAATTCCCTGGGTGCGGAAACTCCTAACTTCTCTTCCAACACAGACTTTAAAACCAACTGAGTAACCATCAGTAATCCTAATCTGGCTTGAGCTAATGGCCAACAATTATTTTTTACCTCTCCCCAAATACGACATTTGCTCCAAAAACTTTCCCAAGCTGCACTTAGTTTTAAAGCTTCCGTATTCCAGTTGACTATGCTGCGAGAATCAGGAAACACCAAATTATCCACTGTTTTCACCAACAACTTCAGCAAGTGCAGTTCTTCTGACTGATAAAGACGCAATTTTTGATTACAATCAAGCCAAGGTATCGTTTGTGAAGATAATAGTTTCTGATTATTTGTACCTTTCTGTCCAATTTTAATCATATCTTCTCTACTTGCTAATCTCAACAGCGAACAGCAGCGAGCATGAGCATACTGGACTTGAAAATATAAATCATTTTTTTTTAACCCTAAGTCTTTTGTTTGAGACTCTATCAACTTAGTCCTAGCTACCTTATCTTCTAACTCAGACCTTTGAAAATCAACGTTTTCATTGATCAAAAAATTTAACCAAGCTGCTAACGTAGGATCAGTTAGTTCTATATGAATCCAAGCCGGAGGAACAACTTTAACGCGGAAAATATCGCTACAATTCGCTAATAAATAAGTGCTAATGTCTCTAGCAAACCTCCCAGACTTTGAACTATCACCACGTGAAAGTTGCAAAGATACACTCGAAGTATATAAAACTTTTCTCGCTCTTGTATCTTGGTATAGAGGCACTTGCCCATTTTTTATCAACAAAACTTCTTGATCGTTAGTATAAACACTGAGGAAATTCTGGAAATGGATATATACTAGATGTTTAATCGAGGTATACTTCTGAAACAGTAGCCAATGATGCACGTAGTGATATAGGAAAGTTTGACGGTTATCAAGATTTTATCCTGTTCCATCCACCTTTAGGTAGAAGTTTAGTCTAAGTAAAGAAAAATGAGAGTAGGATAAAATTTAATGAATAATTAGTAAACTTTACTACCCTCATTGTACAGTAAGAAGTATAGCGAAAGAGTAGATAGTAACATCTACTTTCTTTACTTTAAATGGCAGATGCTACATTACATCAAGCCAACCCTGTTAACACAAAGACACTCCTTGCAGCATATTATTTAGTCTTTGTCTTCAGCCGAACGCTCTTTGTTACCTATGCAATCTCAATCCTCTTTTTCCGAAGCATCACGGCCTTTTCTAACTTGGCAACGCATTCTTGACTGGGCGCAAGAACACTACCGTTGCCGTACTTTCAGCAAAGATGAACGCATTCCTGCCAGACCTGGATTGCTCTACTTAGTGCAACGAGGTGCTATTCGTATGGTAGGGACAGCCCAAGTCAGTGCTACTGCTAGTCAATTGACATCTCGACGTATTAACAGAACTCCAGAGGAAGCATTTTTGGGTTTTGTCGGAGCAGGACAACCATTTGAAATTGTTGCACAATCTCCCTTTACCCTCCAATCCTATGCTCACGTTGACCAAACTGCTGTGTTATGGATGTACTGGCATGATTTGGACAACTGGCCTCACTTCCGTCGTGAAGTAATGGATGCTTTTAGATATCAACATCAGCGTAAATTATTGTGGCTGAGTGCTTTGGGACAACGTCGCACCATTGACAGACTACTCGGATTCCTCACTTTATTAATTGAGGAATATGGAGAACCTGCAATGAGCGAAACAGATCCCGATGTGATTCGTGGATACTGTTTACCCTTCCCTCTCACCCATGCTCAAATAGGTAGTGCTATTGGCTCTACTCGCGTTACTGTTACGCGTTTAATGGGTAAATTACGCCAACGTGGATTAATTCTCACCCAAGGAGATAACTTGATTTGCTTGCCAGCAGAGTCAATTAACAGAGCTAGCTAAAAAGCACACTCACAAACTTGATGTGAAATGTGCTACTTATATGGTTTCTGAGAAAATATGGACAGCAGGTGTCAGCGGATTTTAACAAACCCAGCTTTGGTAATTAGTTCCTGTCCCTGCTCTGTTAGCAACAAGTTAGCATAAGCAACACCCGCTTGTTCCTCAGTTTGACCATTCTGTTTGACAATCACAAACAGATTGCGGGTAATCGGATATTTCCCTGATTTAAAGGCCTGAATATTCAGTTGGTTGCGCTTATTGGGGCATTGATTAGTAAGAATCAATGGTTTCTGATAAGGAGTAACATATTCGCTAGGTGTTCTACCTATAGGCAAGGGTTTAACCGAACATTGAGGAACAACCTCTGGAGCAGAAGCATAATAGATAGCACCAGGACTATCAGCTACCTTTCTTAAGGCTTGGGTGGTCGTCGAGACTAACTCTACTTCAGAACCGAAAACTTGACCACCCATAATCTCTTTAATAAAAAGCTCAACTGTTCCACCATCACCAACACGGCGGGTTAGTGGCAAAATAGGTATGTTTGGTCCCCCAACTTCATTCCAATTTTTAATCTTGCCTATGTAGATTGATTTTAGCTGGTTGATTGTTAACCCAGGAATCTCTAGTTTTGGATTGACAACTATAGCTATCCCATCAATAGCAATAGGAATTTGATTCAGTGAAAACCCACGTTGCTGGGCGCGTTTTAATTCTTGATCCGTAACGGCCCGAGAAGATTGAGAAAAGGATAACTGACCTTCAATTAAGGCATTTATCCCAGTACCAGAACCGGGAGTAACATTGGCAGGTTGCACATATCGTAGCCTATATTCTGGTCTTGCAGTTTGGATAACTGAATCAATACTTAATCGAATAGGAGCCCAAGTTGTGCTACCTCCATAATTAAATAACCCTGTAGGCACATTAGCTACAGTAGAAAAATTGGTACTATTAGCTTTTTTTACTGTGTTTGGCGTGGATGTAGATTGATTTGGCTGGGAATTAGTAACATTTTTGATATCTACTCTTGATTCTCTAGTAAACCAGAAATAGCCACCACCAAGTAGTAATGTTGTTATCAATAGAGTAACAGTTAAAGTTAAAGCTTCTTTTTTCTGTGACATAATTAGATATAGATAAATAAATTTGAGAGCAGTGCAAGCAAAGGATTTTATATCTTGTATAATTTAAGATATGAGACTATGACTTGACTTCAGAAAAAAATCAGTCATCTTGATTCCTTCTTCACTGTTCCTTGTTCAGATTTCGCTGTCTACAAGAATAAACTGTTACGCAGCTAAATTAGATAATTCTAATATTGTTAATTCTTGTGGTGCGCGCATCTTGCCTGCTAAACTTATACAAATTAAATGCACAGCAGTTTTATTTCAAAAATCCCAGACTTACGCGGAAGTTACGGAAGAATGAACCACGAAGGACGCAAAGGACACGAAGGTAAGAGGGTTACAAGAGATATTTTGCGTAAGTCCTATACTGATTAAATTAAGATTCCCAGTCACCAATCACCTTTAGTAATTCGTAATGCTCCCTTCGGGAGAGCTTCGCTTACGTAATTAAGAAATTTACCCAATCACCAATCACCAATCACCAATCACCAATCACCAATCACTGTTTCAGCAAACCCTATATACTATTCTCCCAAGTGCTTGTGAACACGAACTGATTTTGTGGCTGACGTTGACGTTCTGCAAACTCGCGCTCTTGATATTGTGGTGGTAGACTTTGGGGATCACCTGGATAACCGATAGCGATCGCAGTCATTGGTTCATATCCCTCTGGAATATTGTAAACTTCTCTGGTTTTCGCTACATCAAAACCACCCATTTGATGTACAAATAAGTCCAAGGATGTCGCTTGAGTTGTCAGACTACAAACTGCTGCACCCAGATCATACATAGCATGACGGTTAGGATTACCATTTTTATCAAAATTGAGTTTAGCTACTGCTATCATCAACACTGGTACATCTTTAGCCCACACTTGATTGGCTTCTACTATACAACTGAGTAATTTATTAAATTCTGTAGTGTTTTCTTGAGTAGCAACAATAAACTTCCAAGGTTGTTCATTAAAACAAGATGCAGTCCAGCGGGCAGCTTCTAATAAACTAGATATTGTTTCTGGTGTGATGGGTTTACTAGAAAATGCTAGAGGACTCCAACGGTTTTCTAGTAATTTATGAATTGGATATTGTGCTTTAGCTGGTTTTTCCATAATGATTTGATCTGAACATAACTTTTTTAGGACTTACGCATTTTAACGAAATATTGGCGTTTGAGATTGCTTCCTTACGTCGCAATTTAAAATTGAGAAAGTGCAAGATTTTAGGGGATAAGTGCTTGAAAACCTTGCACTTGAGGTGAAAATTGAAACTTACCAACTCTCTAAAACTACTTCCTACTCCCTAGCCTCCACAGATCACTTTTTGCTGCAAACCCTAATTACTGATTAAATTAAGATTCCCTCTCACCAATCACCCCCTCACCAATCACCAATCACTTTTTGCTGCAAACCCTAATTATTATCTATTGGTTCAAAATCATAGCCTGTACGGGAGCGACTACCAGGAACAACTTTAACAAGTTGTACAGGTGAATTTCTATCTCCTGATGATTGAAACCGAATTTCACCATTAGCACCTTTGGGTGCAAAGTCTGAAGAAGGCAAGGTTTTTTGAATCCCTTCACGAGTAGGATCAGTTTCTATTGCTTTAATTAAAGCTTTTGTTGCATCATAAGCTAAAGCAGTTCGCCAATTCACATCAGCGCCCCACAATCTCCTTGAGGTTGCGGGAAAATCAGACAACAAACTGTTTTTATTACTATTAATATGCCAAGGAATAGCTACTACCATTTCTAGAGCTTGTTCTCTACCAACTTCTAAAGTTTTGATAGTATATGTAGTATCACCCGCTAATAATTCCATCTGCTTTTGATTAACTTGCACTACTTGCAATGCTTTATCTAAAGTAAGTGTATTAGGTGCTAACATTAAAACTTCTACCCCGTCATCAGTAGATTTTTTAATACTTTGAGCAGCACTAAAATCTGCTTTGGATAAGTCAAATTCTTGAGATACTTCACCCCCTTCCAATAAAACAGAAGTAACAAACTCTTTTTTTAATGATTGACTATAACTACTTTCGGAATTAAAAAATACTGCTGCCTTTTGCTTTTTTAAATTCTTAATCATATAATTGGCTAAAGTCCTCGCAGCAATAGAATCACTAGGAACTGAACGAAATACATAAGGACTAAAATCAGTAATTTTAACCGATGTGCTGGTAGGAGAAATTGTTACCAGTTTTCCAGAATCATAAATCTCTCCAGCGGCTAATGTAACATGACTGGATGTACAACAAACTACACCCAAGACATCTGGATTTTCCACTAAAGCAGCAGCTATTTTTTGAGCCGTTTCTGGGTTATCTTCATCTTTAGCAATACCTACTTTTAAGGGAATGCCTTTTATCTTGCCATTATTATTAATTTCATTTTGAGCTTGAGCTACACCCCTGAGAATTTCTAATGCTGACTTAGGGTTAATTCCAAAGGGAACAGATACAAAAATTGTGTAATTTTTCTGTGTCCCTATTTTGGCATTATTCAAATATATAAGACTTTCCGGATCGTTAGGATTGATTTTTAAAGATTTGCTAAAATCAGCGATCGCTTGTGGATAATTTTCTTGTGCTATTGCTTGACTACCTTCCTTTTTATTGGTAGATGAATCACTAGGACTAAATATTCTTTCCCCAAAACTCATTCGCTCTGTAACAGATTGATCGTTGTTGGTTGGTTGATTTTTTGAGTTATTACTATTTCTACCAGAAAAATTAGGCATCAGTTGCCATAAACCTAAAGCTAATATTCCTACTGTCAAAAGGAAGGTAAAAATGAATACTTTACTGTCTTTGTTTAACATCTGAACATAAGATTAGATAGGGTTTGCTAAATAAATCTGAAACCAAGACTAGATAGGGTAGCAAAAAGTGATTGGTTAACAGTGAACAGTAATAACTGATAACTGATAATTAGGGTTTGTAGCAAAAAGTAATCTGTGAAGACTAGGTGACAGGTGACAGGTGACAGGTGACAGTTTTAGAGAGTTACTAAGTTTCTATTTTCGGTTCAAGTGCAAAGTTTTCAAGTGCTGATCCTCAAATATCTTGCATTTAATTCCTACTTAAAGTAGGGCTTACGCAAAATATCTCTTAAAACCTCTTACTTTCGTTTTCTTTGTGTCCTTCGTGGTTCATTCTTCCGTAACTTCTGCGTAAGTCCTGTTAAAGGAAAAATCATCATTCACACCCACATCTTGAAACTTTACCCTGTTCTCCACGAATAACTTTTTGCTGCAAACCCTAGATAATTGAGTATACTAACTTATAAATTAATCTAAACAAACTCATCACTGCAATAGCAGCTAAAGCAGACGCAGCAGCTAAAACTACCACTTGTTCAATAGATAAACTACCTCTTAACAAGGGAATAAAGAATATTACAGCAAAAGTAATACCGGGAATAATTAATAAATCAAATCTTTCTAACCAGCGTCTAGTTTGGGCAAAAATCAACCCAGTTAAAATCACCACTGAAATTGCTACAGTAACAATCGGGTTATTAACTATACTAAAAATACTAATTGCAATTAAAGCACCTTCAAAACCACTAAAAGCTGCTCCAGCTAATATTTCCCAGGTAGCAAATATTGGTTTTGTTGTAGCTGGTGGAACAGGTTGTGCTTGAACAGGTGGAGATGGTGGAACAGGTTGTGCTTGAATAGGTGGAGATGAAGTAGGAATAGTAGGAAGAGGAGTAGATATTGCCTCTAAAACTTCAGTTGCAGACTGGAAACGCTGACTGGGAGTAGATAGCAACATTCGATCTAAAACATGAGCTAATCTATCACTGATATTGACTTGACTAAGCCAATTCCATTGATTTGTATAAGCATCGAATAATTGACTAGCATCTTGCCCCGTTAACAACATAATTACAGTTACAGCTAAAGCATACAAATCTGTAGAAGGAAATATTTGACCACCTGACATTTGTTCTGGAGGTGCAAAACCCATAGAATAAATACCAGTAGATCCAGTATTAGTCCCTGGGGAATTAGTGACTAACTTAACTGCACCAAAGTCTAATAAAAACAGCCTCCCATCACGGCGACGCATAATGTTAGATGGTTTAATATCTCGATGAATAATACCTTTGTGGTGAATAAACTGGAGAATAGGCAGAATTTCTGTCAGTATTTGTGTTACACCCATTTCAGAAAAATTACCCTCTAAGGATAATTCATCTTCCAGAGTATGACCATCAATATATTCTTGAACCAGATAAAAAAATTCGTCTTGTTGTCCTGATTCTAAACTTGGAACAGTAATAGGGAAAAAAGCATATAGATCAGGTATTTGCTTATGTTCATCGCCTATTTCTTCCAAAACACCAGCTTCTCTGGTAAATAAAATCCTAGCTGTTTCTAATGCTTCTGCTGTCAAATTTTCACTGGGTTGAAATTGTTTAACCACACACTGACGCATTTTAGGTGTATCTCTGTCAATAGCCAAAAAAGCAGTGCCAAAACCACCCTTTCCCAGAAATTGAGTAGGTATATATCGGCCACGCAAAATCAGTGGCATTCCACAGCTAGTACAGTATTTTTGATGAACTTCTTTAAGATTAGTAGTATCGTCTAAATCACTAAAGTGATTCTGTGGACGTGGACATTGGGGACGAGTACAGTAAACTTCCATAGTAATGATTGCTCATTAGTCATTAGTCATTAGTCGTTAGTAATTTCAGTTAAGTTCGAGTTAAGGGTATTTTTACTCAACGAGGCAATTTGCTTTCCATAGTGTTTTCCAGTCTCATTAAGTACACATTAATGTTTTAGCTGATCCCGAACTGAAATTAATTTAATTTTGACTATTGATCGAAAAATTGTGGTCTCAAGCTTGCCCTTTTAAGGGTATAAAAAAATATAATATTCCTAATTTTAAGCCTCTGGCTTCAGCTAGAGGTATTGATAACTGATAACTGAAATAACAAGTAACTACTGACAGAATTGTTAATCTGCTTCAGAGGGATTAGGTGTGACTGGGTCTAAATCTAAAGTAGAGACCGCAAGACTTGCCTGTGATAATTTTAACGTTTCTTCATTCCATCCAGGCGTAGCAAACTGAGATAAAATTTCCTCACTAAAAGCCTCTGCTGCTTTTGATCTATAGCGATTGGGATTCACAATTAACCAGAGAGTTCTTTTGACTACCACACCATCAATTGGTTTACAGTGTAATACTCCCATTTGTAATTCCTTAGCGATCGCGGAAGTGGAAACAAAAGCTGCACCCAGACCAGATTGGACTGCATTCTTAATAGCTTCAATGGAATTTAACTCCATTTCAAACTTAAAGCGTCTGGTATCAATTTCACTGCGAGCCAAGACTTGATCAATAACTTTACGGATAGTAGATTGAGAGTCAAGACCAATGAATTGTAATTTGTATAGGTCTTCTTTTTGAATGGTTTCTAATTTAGCAAAAGGATGAGATGTCGGCAAAATTAGAGCTAACTCATCTTCAGCATAGGGAAGAATTTGCAAAGATTCTGCTAGTTCTGAAGGTATTTCACCACCAATAATTGCTAAATCTACCTGGCCATTAGCCACGCTCCAAGCGGTACGACGGGTAGAATGAACGTGTAGTTGTACAGCTACATCGGGATACTTTTGTCTAAATAGCCCGATCATGCGTGGTAGAAGATAAGTACCTGTAGTTTGAGAAGCACCAACTATCAAAGTACCACCTTGAAGATTTTGTAAGTCTTCGATGGCCCGACAAGTTTCTTGACACAAACTGAGGATTTTTTCACCGTAAGTCAGAAGTAGATGGCCTGCTTCGGTTAATTGAGCGCGTCTTCCTCCCCTATCAAATAGGGGTACATCCAGTTGACGTTCCAGATTTTGCACCTGTAAACTTACAGCTGGTTGAGAGACGTAGAGACTATCAGCGGCGCGTTTGAAGCTGCCTTCGGCGGCGATCGCTTTGAGGATGCGTAACTGATCTAAAGTGAAAGGAAGGTCAGACATAAGGCTCAACCCACATACCTGGAAAAGAGTGGCTTTGGCAATAAATCAGGGTATTTAGCTTTGTGGCTAGGCATGATTTATGGCATGGTTAACAATTAGAGGCTTGTTCAGAACAAGACAAAGAGAATATCTTGACAAAAATTTGCTTACGTATAGTTTGCTATAAGTCAAGATGCTTACCAATATTAACGTAAGTTGTCATCTGGGGAAAAGGTGACAGGTGATAGGTAAGAGTAAATGGTTAATCATCAATTACCAATTACCAATTAGCACCCAATTTTGTTGATGATTCACTTCCATTTTCAATTTTTAATTTAGTTGTTTGTACTATGTCGAATTCAGGGTTGACTACGAGTCATTTTGTGATTTTGGGTTTACAGTTGGTGTTTGCGATCGCTCATAGTGGTGGTGCTGCTTTGCGTCCTTGGGCTGAAAAATATATTGGCGCAAGGGCATATCGCATCTTGTTTGCATTGATTAGCTTACCCTTAGCAGTGATATTAATTACCTACTTTTTTAATCATCGTTATGATGGTTGGCAACTTTGGCAAGTACAAGGTGTACCAGCAGTTAAACCAGTAGTTTGGGTTCTCTCTGCAATTTCCTTTATATTTTTATATCCTGCTACCTTCAACTTACTAGAAATTGCCGCCATTCAAAAGCCCCAAGTTCATCTTTACGAAACTGGAATTATTCGTATTACCCGCCATCCACAAATGGTAGGACAAGTTATTTGGTGTATTGCCCATACTTTATGGTTAGGTACGAGCTTTACCCTTGTCACCTCAATGGGCTTAATTTTGCATCATTTATTTGGAGTCTGGCATGGCGATCGCCGATTACAAAATCGTTATGGAGAAGCCTTTACAGTAGTGAAACAAAGAACTTCTATTTTTCCTTTTCAAGCTGTTTTTGATGGTCGTCAGTCTCTACAATGGACAGAATTTTTACGTCCTGCATACTTGGGAGTTGCAATTTTTGTCGGCTTATTGTGGTGGTTACACCCCCTGTTAATCGTTGCTACCAGTAGGGTATCATGGTAAAATTGATTGATCCCCAGGATCGAGAAAAAATACAAATTTAATTAAACTTAACGCTGATCAAATACCACCAAATCAATGTAGGATAAACTCAAATAGCTATTAGTAAGGGTTAACAGCTAGTTAGTGTTTGACTGACAAAAGCTAACCAAAGTCCACATTTAATCAAGATAGATGTCTACTTGTAGTCATCAAAACTTAAGACTTTAATCCCTAAAAAATGCTATTATGACTGAGTATTTAGGTCATAGCCAAGCCAAAATACTGCTTAAGTAGTAGGTACGGTAAGATTTACACGGTTTTAAGCCTGTGGACTAGATAGTGCCAACACATCTAGATAGAATCATGAAAAAAAGCCACTAAATATCAGTATTTAGTGAAGCTTTTTGTATCAGGAATTAAATTTTCTCCACCAGGCTGATATGAAGTATTGGTATTTGCTAGGCAAACTACTTTCCTGGGGAAGAAAGATCAAGATTTGAGCATCTCCACAAGCCACCGTGAAGGATGTCGCGCTGGCTTTTTTGTCAGTCCAAACATCGAAGACAGGCTTGTTTAGCCCTACTACTGCTAGTTACTTAGATATCAAAACCTTATAACTCAAGAGGCGTCATGGTGTTGTCGGTCAGTGAGCGGAATTTTACTCAAGAAGTTTTAGAATCTCCAGTTCCCGTTTTAGTTAATTTCGAGGCTCCTTGGTGTGGCTTATGTCGCATCATCCACCCCTTGCTGTTACAATTTCAAAACCAATGTGACAACGAAATTAAACTTGTATCTATCAACGCCGACCAGAACTTTAAACTATCTAATACCTATCGGCTAAAATCATTACCAACTTTATTGTTGATTGATAAAGGTGCAATTAGACAACGCTTGGAAGGTTTTCGCAGTCGAGATGACTTACGTCTAGCGTTGGAAGAAATTAAACTCAGCTACATGATTAGCCATAAAACCCAAAATTTAACAAAAATAGCCGATTTAGAGTACCGCTCTGCATAGTGTGAGACAGTCAAAAAACTCATAACTGATAACTAACCTGTCTCCAAATATAAAACCATTCTTAACAAAATTAATGCCTCGCTCTATTATCTAGAGTGGGGTATTTTATTTAAGGTTTGCTAAGACGGTGATTGGTGACTGGTGATTGGTGACTGGTGATTGGGTAAATTTCTTAATTACGAATTACGAATTACGAATTACGAATTACTAAAGGTGACTGACAACTGGTAACTGGTAACTGGTAACTGGTAACTGGTAACTGGTAACTGGTAAAGCTATTTTCTCTATGAACTAACAGTTATTGAGATTATCCTACAATTAATTGTTAGCAGTTCCATCCAGGACTCTAAACAGAGTACGTATGACAAGTGCGGAATTTACGCCTGTGGACAAGAAACCATTAACGGACTTGGAAGAAGCAGGAAGCAAACACCAAAACCTCTATTTATTACAATATGAGCGGTTTGTATAAAGTTTGCATTGTACAGTTAGCTGAGGAAAAAATTTTCTTGAGCGCTGTTCTCACTTTGTCAAGAATTCTAAAAGTAGGCGTGAGTGATGGAAGTAATCTATCAATATGCCTGGATTATTCCAGTATTACCCCTATTGGGAGCTATGCTGGTGGGTCTAGGATTAATATCGTTAAATCAGGTAACAAACCGCCTGCGACAGCTAAACGCTGTGGTCATTATCTCCCTCATGGGCGCAGCTATGGGGTTATCTATGGCTTTGCTATGGAGTCAATACCAAGGTCATGAACCCTATTTACGTACCTTTGAATGGGCAGCAGCAGGTAACTTTCACCTAACAATGGGCTACACGATTGACAATCTCACAGCTATGATGTTGGTGATTGTGACAACAGTGGCCTTTTTGGTGATGATTTACACCGATGGCTACATGGCGCATGACCCTGGTTACGTGCGTTTTTACGCCTATCTCAGTTTATTCGGATCTTCTATGTTGGGGTTAGTGATTAGTCCCAACCTAGTACAAATTTATATATTTTGGGAATTGGTAGGGATGTGTTCCTACCTCCTAGTTGGTTTTTGGTACGATCGCAAAGCGGCAGCAGATGCTTGTCAAAAGGCATTTGTGACTAACCGCGTTGGTGACTTTGGTCTATTACTGGGTATCCTGGGGCTATTTTGGGCAACAGGTAGCTTTGATTTCCAAGTTATGGGCGATCGCCTAGGACAATTAGTAGAAACTGGTGCAATCAGTAATACTCTGGCTATTCTGTTTGCAATTCTAGTCTTCCTCGGTCCAGTTGCTAAGTCTGCCCAATTTCCCCTCCATGTCTGGCTACCAGATGCGATGGAAGGCCCTACACCAATTTCCGCCCTCATCCACGCAGCAACAATGGTGGCGGCTGGTGTCTTCCTCATTGCGCGGATGTACCCTGTATTTGAACACGTTCCCGCAGCAATGACCGTAATTGCTTTCACTGGAGCATTTACAGCATTTTTGGGTGCAACTATCGCTATTACCCAAAACGACATCAAAAAAGGTTTGGCGTACTCCACCATTTCCCAACTCGGTTACATGGTAATGGCTATGGGAGTAGGTGCTTACAGTGCAGGTTTATTCCACCTCATGACCCATGCTTACTTTAAAGCGATGTTATTCTTGGGTTCAGGTTCAGTTATTCATGGTATGGAAGCTGTGGTCGGCCATGATGCTGTTTTGGCTCAGGATATGCGCTTGATGGGTGGACTCCGCAAATATATGCCTGCTACTGGTTTTACCTTTTTAATTGGTTGTTTGGCAATTTCTGGTATTCCTCCCTTTGCAGGTTTTTGGTCAAAGGATGAAATTCTCGGTGCAGCTTTTACAGCTAACCCCTTCCTCTGGTTTATTGGTTGGTTGACTGCTGGTATTACTGCTTTTTATATGTTTAGAATGTACTTCATGACATTTGAAGGCAAATTCCGCGGTAATGAAGAGAAAATCAAAGCCCAGCTAAAAAATGAAGCAGCAGCTAAGTTAGGTTTGGAATTACAGCCTAATTTTGGTCCTGGAGCAATGAAAAAAGGTGAGTTGGATCATTCCCATGACTCTCACGGACATCACAGCAGTTCTCCTCATGAGTCTCCTTGGACAATGACTCTCCCTCTGTTGGTGTTGGCTGTTCCTTCTATTTTGATTGGTTTGGTGGGTACTCCCTACGCTAATTATTTTGAGGAGTTTATTTTTGCACCTACGGAAACCTTAGCGGAAGTAATGGAGAAAGCCGCAGAATTCGACCCCCATGAGTTTTATGTCATGGCGGGTAGCTCTGTAGCTATTTCTGTGGTGGGTATTACTTTAGCGGTGCTGATGTATTTAGCTAGGAAAGTTGACCCCAGTGCGATCGCTGCTAAGATTCAGTCTCTGTATGAATTATCGTTAAATAAGTGGTATTTTGACGATATCTATCATCAGGTATTTGTACTTGGTTTGCGTCGTGTAGCTCGACAAGTAATGGAAGTTGATTTCCGCGTTGTTGATGGTGCGGTGAATTTAACTGGTTTCTTTACTTTGGTGAGCGGTGAAGGTCTCAAATATTTGGAAAATGGTCGGGTTCAGTTCTATGCTCTCATTGTGTTTGGGGCTGTTCTGGGCTTGGTGATCGTTTTTGGTGTTACCTAATTTTCTTGGGGGTGGTTATTCTACCCCCTTTTTAGTAGGGTGCAGGGTGCTTTTTGCAGGGTGTAGGGGGAAATTTAAAAGCTTGTGAAATTAGAACTTTTAGAATTTTGAATTTTGATCTTGTTTTTCACTTCTGTTTTTAAACGGCTTATCCATAAATGAAACACTACCAATACCTTGGATAATACCGCGAGCAATTAAACCTAAACCTTTACCAATTATTTGAGTGAGGACAAAAACAATTCCACTCCCTAAAAATGATAATAAAGATTGTAATTGAGGTGCAATTGCATCTCTGAATTCTAATATTAATGTCACGGCTAAAGGAATTCCAGAAAGTTGGGCTAATTCCTGGTTACGAGGTGAGTAAATTGATATTTTGGCAATACCACGCGGTGCAAAGACGAATAGTTCATAACGACTTTCAAAAATTGCCTGTGGTTCATACCAATAACTATTTAACCTATATTTCCAAGAGAGGTTATTTCTAAATCTTTCTATTTCTCTGGTAGAAATTAACTGTCTATTATAAAACATTTGCTTGATTGTTTCTACATCTGCGAGAGAATTTAATAGGGGTTGTAATACACTATTGGCAATCTGAATAATTAAATTCTCTAAAATCATAGATGCTTGAGAATTAGCTATTTCACTACCAGCAGGATATAGTTTATTATCTACATATAAATCTGTTTGTAATAATAAGTAAGAAAATAAATCTCCTATTAATGGGATTTTGTTAATAATTTCCGTTTCTACTCCCACCGCATTTTCTAGGAGAAAGTTAACAACTTGAATATCTTTTGCTGATATATTTAAGGTAGATAAACTACTATAAAAATCTGTCAATGCTGAACGCCATAAATCATTAATTATATGGTTATTTATATCTGATAATTGCTGAGGTGTTAACTCTTGATTTCTAATTTCATCTAATTGGTTTGAGAGTTTTTGAATAATACTATACAATAATTCTCTTTTTTTATCTTCTCGGAGAATGTCTATTTCTAAGGGTATATCAGTAATGTTTGCTAACGAAAATTGCAGTTTATTAATACAATCTGTAAATAGAGTAGATTGTATAGCTTTGGGTGTTAATAAAGATGGAATCGTGATTTGTGTTGGTTCTGGTTCTGTTGGGGTAATACTATACTTAATGTTTGAATTAGGTAATTTTGATGATAAAGATGTGGTTTTTGGTTGTTTTTCTGCTGGTGTAACTAAAATATGATTCACTAACCAACGTGCGGCTAACAGTTCTCTTCTCTGTCCTGCTAAAATAGCTTTATCTAAAATTGGGATGCCAGGTATTTTTAATTGTGATGTTACAAGGGTAAGATATTTATTAATAGATTCTAATCCTGATAATCGGATATTATTTCTAGTTTTAGCAAAGGGTAAATTATATAATTGCTGATTAAATTTTGAAATTTCCAACCAATGTAAACCACCATCAGCTATATCTTGAATGATGGGAGTTAATTCTGAAATAGATGTACCTTTAGAGCAATAACCGTTAACACCCACATTTTTTGCTAAGGATAAAATTTCTGGTTGAGAAATAGCACTGAGAAGTAAAATAGGTGTTTGTGGGTATAAAGCTTTTAGTTGTCTACAAAATTGTAATCCTAACTGTTGAGACTCTTTCGTAATACCATTACCCAACTCTAAAATTATTAAGTTAACAGGATTTTGATCTGGTGGAGAAATTTCCGCCAAAACTTGTAAGGCGGCTGTATCTGTGGGAACATCAGCTACTATTTGAAAATGGGGAATTGTTTCTAGAGCTACCCTTAATCCTAAACGAAAAATTGGATCTGGGTCAATTAACAGTAATTGTAAAGGTACAGGGCGATCGCTCATAGTTGGGTAAAATACGGCTAGACTTGATTCTCCGCTATCAGGATATGGATTGATAACTGAGTCATACCCATTTTCACCTGTTTTTGACACTTTAATCTATCAAGGATCACAAAGAAAGATATTAATCAGATGTGGAATTGCGATTTCCAAAAAAGTTGATGGTGTAACTACTAATTTTTACCCCAGTTTGTGCTTCTACTTGCTCAAGTAAGTCCGATGGTAATTCAATATACACATCTAAAATCTGCTTTGTATCTAAACAATTAACATGACTATGCGCTTCGCTGATATTTCCGTATAAACGCCCATCACAATGTTCAATACATTCAATAATTCCTTGACTAGATAAAGCCTCTAAATTTTGATACACAGAGGTATGACCAATTTCCTTACCTTGTTGATTTAAGCGGTCATAAATTTCTCTAGCGGAGAGATGTTCATTTGCTTGCCAAAGTAATTCTAGTATAAATCGGCGCTGACGGCTGACTCGCATACCAAGATTTTGGCATCGCTCTAGAGCATCTTCTAAGGAACGAATTGCTTTTTTAGAAATAGCTGGCTTTTGCATATTTCAAATATAACTATTGGGAATTAAGGATTACTAAATTTTTATATGCAAGAATTTTATATACAATTTTCCTGCTGATACCTGTGTTGTTAATGTTATCTCAACAAACAAGATCGTTATTGTCAGTCAATATATTCATAAATAAATGTGTTAAATTTTGACTCTAAAACAAACTCATTACAACTTTAACTTAAAAATAGTCTAAATGTCCAGGGTTAAGTGGTAGCATACAGAGCTAAAAACTGCTACTGTGGATTGTCAATTCTACTGTTGAGCAATTGAGAAAGCCGCCAAAAAGTCAATGACAATCATAATTAGCCTTAACAGCAATCTTATTCATAGCCTAAATTTAGCACCAGCTATAGAAGTAATTGAACCACTGCTGCAAGAAAAATCTGTCACCACCCAGGAACAACAACTACACTTTGACATTGACTTTACAAGAGAAGCAAATGATCCCAGGGAACTTTCAGAAATTCCGGAAGTGAGATTGTGGTTTGTGCGCTTAGATGCCAAGTATCCGTGGTTACCATTTTTACTAGATTGGAAATCTGGAGAATTAGCCAGATACACAGCTATGTTAGTACCCCATCAATTTAGTTCAAAAGAAGGTATTCTTTATAACCCAGAAGCATTAGAAATATTTTTGATGAACAAGATTTTCATTTTAGGTGATTGGTTAAAACAACAAAATATACCTTCTCAATCTAAACTGAAATCCTTCGCACAAATTTTAGGGTATGAATTAGAAGATGGGTTTTTTGAAATGATTGAACAAGGTAACGGGTAATTAGGTATATGAAATTTGTGGAAAGTATTGCAGGCTAAGAGGTAGGGTGCAGGGCGCAGGGTGCAGGGAGAGAACTGAAAAACTACTTTTCAATCTCTCGAAATCAAAAAAATGCAAGGTTTTCAAGCACTCAACCTCTAAAATCTTGCATTTATTGAAAATTGAATAGGACTTACGCAAAATAGCTCTTGTAAACCTCTTACCTTCGTTTTCTTTGTGTCCTTCGTGGTTCATTCTTCCGTAAATTCTGTGTAACCTGAGTTCACCCTAATTCGTAATTCGTAACCAAGTGAGTGAATAATCCTAAATCCATAAGACTTACGCATTTTAATGAAACATCGGCGTTTGAGATTGCAGCTTTCGCCGCAATGACAGTATTTGAAGTAGATTTTGCGTAAGTCCTGATTGATAGCCAACTGCTGATAAACTACGAATTACGAATTACGAATTACGAATTACGAATTACGAATTACGAATTACGAATTACGAATTACGAATTAGAAATTATTCCTCAACCTCCCCAGATTTTTTCCAGAACAGTGATGGGTGCAATATCCGCTACTTTGCCACTAATAGATTTGATTGGTAAAAACTTCTCACTATTTGGTAAAAACCTCCCAGGATCTACAGAACCTAAGATCGCAATTGTGTATGTTTGTACAGCCACAGCTAATTGTAAAGGTGCGCTGTTGATAGTTAACATCAAACTTGCACCACCAATGAAAGCCGTTAACTTACCAACATCATCAGTAGCAATAACTTTCACACCAGGACAGGATGTCAACAAAGATGAAACAAAAGATCCATCTCCAACTTCTTGAATCACTACTACAGGTAAATCAGGTTGCTTTTGCTGACAATTTTGAATAATTTGTTGCCAACTAGCAACAGGATAACAAGCCTCTGTGCCATTAATTTGAGATAACTGACCAGAACTGCCATAAACTAGGATATAACCTGAATCACTAACATCTAAACGCTGTTGTTGCTCTTGGGCCCATTGAACATCAGGTTTGAGAATATTGACTGCTAACTCTGGACAAGGAGTTTGAATTCCCAGAGGTTCGAGTAGATCATGGTACATAGCTGCTACATACTGAGATGTATTTACAGATACGACATTAGTTAAAAAACCTGCACCCTGACCTTGAAAACCAATTCGGGTAGGAATTCCAGTTAGCCAGAGAAATAAACCAACAAACCAACTTTCTCCAGCACTAATGGCCACATCATATTCACGATCTCGGATTGTTCCTACTAAGTTACCCCAATCTGCTAAGCTGTTACGATCCTTGTAATCAAAGGCAAATACCTCGTGAACTGACTTGCTCACTTGATAGGCAGCCTTTGATTGGGGTTCGACCACGACATCTATCTGTGCATCAGGATAATGATGCTTGAGACTATCTAAGGTGGGAAAAAAGAGAATTTGGTCGCCAATTGAACCAGGAACAAGGGCTACTACTCGCATAAATAATATATTTATTGAAGCTGATCGCTCTTATTTTAGGGGAAATGGGGGATGGTAATTGGTAATTGGTGATTGGGAATTGGGAATTAGTCATTGGTAATTGGTGATTGATTAATTATCTCTCCATCACCCCATCCATGATCTACTTTTTTTAAATTGAGGAAAACGGTGTATTTATTGATTCCTGCTGCCGGTAGCGGCAAAAGAATGGGTGCTGATCGCAATAAACTTTTATTAGAGTTACACTCCAAAACTCTCATTGCTTGGACTTTGTTGGCCGCTGAAGCTGCTAATTCCATTACTTGGATAGGAATTATTTCCCAACCCCATGATTGGGATGACTTTCGAGCAATTTTGGTTGAGTTAAATCTCACTAAACCTGTGGAGTTTATTCCTGGTGGTAATACTCGTCAAGAGTCTGTCTACAATGGATTGCAGGCATTACCTCAAAGTGCTGAACAAGTATTAATTCATGATGGAGCGCGTTGTTTAGTTACTCCAAATTTACTTAATGCCTGTTCAGAGGCGATTCTTCACTGTCCTGGTTTAATTGCTGCTATACCTGTCAAGGACACAATTAAGGTCGTAGATGCAAATAGTGTAATTCAAAGTACACCTAATCGGGAACATCTCTGGGCGGCTCAAACACCCCAAGGATTTGATGTTAACCTATTAAAACAGTGTCATGCTGAAGGTGTTCGGCAAGGCTGGGAAGTAACAGATGATGCGGCTTTATTTGAAAAATGTGGCATAGAAGTGCGTATAGTGCCAGGAGAAGAAACAAATTTAAAAGTAACTACTCCCCAAGATTTAGCGATCGCAGAATTTATCATTAGTAATAGAAAATAAAGCATGGGGTACTGGACTATTGGAGTATTGGACATTGATAAAAATCTTTCACCCCATCACCCCAATTACCCATCACCCCAATTACCCATCACCCCAATTACCCATCACCCCATCACCCCATCACCCCCTCATCCTCTGACTGCTGAAAATGTCCAAACATACATCTATAGCCATCACAATAGAAGCAATTTTGTACTTGAAGGGTAAACCTTTATCTTTGAGTGAAATATCTGATTATGCTGGGTGCGATCGCCATACGGCTGAAGAAGGGATAATTGAACTTATAGATAATTATGCAAGACGAGATAGTGCTTTAGAAGTTGTGGAAACTGCTAATGGTTATAGCTTACAACTGCGTCCAGATTTTTATGATTTAGTTCAGGCTTTAATACCTGTAGAATTGGGTGTAGGAGCTTTACGGACATTGGCTGCGATCGCCCTAAACAGCCCCATTTTACAAAGTGATTTAATTGCTCTACGTGGTTCAGGCGTATATCAGCACGTTCCGGAATTAGTAGAATTAGGATTTGTGCGTAAACGCCGAGACGGAGAATCCAGGTCATATTCATTACAAATTACACCTAAATTCCATCAATATTTTCAAATTGATCAACTTCCAGAAATTACCTCCAAAAACAGCGTACAACAACAGCTAGAATTAGAATTGGAGCAAACACCAGATAAAAAATTAACAGTTAACAATGAAGAAACTGATAATTGATATTTGAATAAATGCGCTAGGCTTATACTATGGTTTAAAGTAGAATTAGCAACTAAGCTAAAAATAATTGCCAATGGTGTTTGATCCTAACTTTTTGAATGACAACTCTGAGGAACATACTAACCAAGTTTTGAACGATCACTTGGGGGAAAACCCAAATCAGTTATTGAAATACTTACAGCATCAATCCCCCGAAGTTCTTACCCGTGTAGCCCAGTCTGTCAGCCCGGAAATTAAACAAATCATCTCCCAGAATGTCCAAGGACTGGTGGGAATGTTGCCAGCAGAGCATTTTCATGTTCAAGTGACTACAGATAGAGATAATTTAGCTGGACTGTTAGCATCAGCAATGATGACGGGATACTTTCTGCGGCAGATGGAACAACGAATGCAGTTAGAAGATTTATCGAAGGAATAATTAGGTGATTGGTGATTGGTGATTGGTGATTGGTGATTGGTGAGTGGGAATCCTGATTTAATTAACTATTACGAATTACGAAAACCGATACAAAAAAGCTAACTAATGCTAACAAAAGTTGGCTTTTTCTTCCTGTTTCACCCTAGTAGTGTCGGCACTCTCTAGTCCACAGGCTAATACAGTCAATCTTACCGCTTCTTTTCTTAAATTAATCGCAGCGTTTACATCTCTGTCAATCTCAAAACCACAATAATCACAGTGGATCATTTTTTGAGACAATGGCAGTGATGTTTTCTTCTCTCCACATTTAGAGCAAGTCTTACTACTGGGATAAAATCTATCCACAATTACTAACTTACTTCCATACAGTTGTGTTTTATCTCATAAAAGCCCATATCTGATATAGCTTTTGATAATTTCCCATTTGCTAACATCCCTGATACATTCAAATCTTCTATTCCTAAAAAGGTGAGGTAAAAAAGATAGAACGAAGATTCCATCTTGAAAATTATGCAACTAAAATTTAAAATTAGCCATCGTTAAACAAGTTGACATGAATCTTTTATATCGTTCAATGTTTTTCTGTGGCTTATTTAGCATAATCGGACTAATATCCACAGTTTTCAAACCACAGTATGTTACTGCTGAACCAACTTGTCCTGTAAAAATCGCCATAAAAATTAATACTTGTCAGCAGATATTTTCAGTTGCTTTACCCATTGATACAAGAAATCAAATCAAAGTAAATCAGATAGTGTCAGCTTCTCCCCAAGAAACTGCTACATCAGCAACAACAATTACTGGATATCCCTTAACTGATTTTACAACTGTAGCTTTACCTTATGGATGGCAAATTCATCCAATTACAGGTAAAGTTTTCTTTCATAGTGGAACTGACTTAGTTGCAGAAGTAGGTACATCAGTAAAAGCGATCGCTCCTGGTATTGTCGTCTTTGCTCAAGATCAAGAAAGTTATGGCAATGTCGTGATTATTAATCATGCTGGGGGACTACAAACACGCTATGCTCAATTAGAAACAATACAAGTAAATTTAGGACAAGCAATAAATAAAGATGACGTTTTAGGAACAGTAGGAGCGACAGGCCAACCCAGTTCGAGGGAGACACATCTACATTTTGAAATTCGTGCAGATGAACCTCTGGGATGGATAGCGAAAGATCCAACTGGGTATTTAAGGTAATGGTATGTGGGGAGATGGGGAGATGGGGAGAAGATTTTTATTGATGATTAATTATGAACAACTAAGTCAGTTGATTTGATTATGTTCATGCCGGCATTTGCAAATCTTTGAAACGCTGCATCAGCTTGTTCCGTATAGTCAACTATTCCTGGAACAACTACTGGAGAAGTACAATCTTCTAACAAATAAATTTTCTTGGTTAGGGTGCTATCTATTTGCTGAACTTCTGTTAATAAATCATCAACTGTCCAAGCTACACAATGACTCTTAGCTTGACCAGCAATAATTATAGTATCGTATTCTAAAAGTTGTTTAATTAAACTTGTATTTTTTTCTGCAATAGGCTCTTCATCAAATCCTGTCAATACTTCTGGACGTAAAGCAGAATAATTTTCCGTTAAGGGATTTTCACCTTTTAATTCAAATTGGGTTGGTGTTTGACGGACAATACTATGAAAAAATACTGCTTCTTCTACAGAAGAAACTAGCGCATGACCAATTCCTCCTAACATTGAATGATAAGGCCAGACAGTGAGAGGATATTTACCATCTAAACTAAGTTTTTTTACATAATAAAAAACCTGTTTTTGTAATAACTCATACTGACTATAACTAACACTATTTACAACTGCTGGATTTACTTGCCAAATACCTGCTTCAATATCTGCTGGTGTAATATTTGTAGCGGCGGGAATGGGATGTTCTCCATTCTGATTAATCCAAAAAATAGGATGGAAAATTTGCATTGCTGTGTGAGTATCTAAAGTAGGAATAATTTTGGTAATTATCCCCAAATGACGATAAATAAATTCACACAACCTTTGATTATCATCAATCGCAGCAGTTCCTGTTTTTCCTCCTACATACAACTCAAAATCGGGAATACAAAATGTATTTTGGACATCTATTAATAATAGACAAATACGAGTTTGATCCTCTGCTGCAATTGGGATATGATGTTGTTTTGCCCATACTTTTGCTTCGGTGGCACATTCTTGATAAGGTACTCGCCAAACTTCTCCAACTTTTGAGGGTTGAAAATGTCCAGGAATAGGAAGTTGCCGATGAAAAATAGTATTCATAAGTAGAATTTGCAGCAGAAAGTTATCTGTTGAGACTAGGGGAGAGGGAAGAGGAAATAGGGAGCAGGGAATAGGGAACAGGGAAGAAGTAAGAAATAGGGAAGAGGGAACGGGGAAAAAGTAAGAAATGCAGTCAGTTCTATTGTTTATCAAATTGTTTACCAATATGTACAATTATGTTGGCTGGGTTACTTAATAAAGAATTGATGACTCTGGATTTTTGATTTTCCTACTTATTATTACGTAACTCAGCTAGTAAATCAGCTACTGAAATAATTTCCACTTCAGCATTTGCATAATTTTGACGAGCCGCTTCAAATGCTTTTATTAGTTCTTTACGACGGTATTCTTTAAGACGCTTACTAAATATTTCCATAAGTATTTCTTGTTCTTCCAGTTCTAGTTCTTCAATTGCTTCTACAAGTTCCTGAAGAGTTAATTTTTTCTGTGTCATGGGTAGATAACCGTAGAGATAATCATTGATATTAAGTTTATGTAAGTTATTATTACAAAAATAGAAAATAAAAACACAAAATAAAATTAGCACTGTGGGACTAGCGTTTATGGGACTTACGCATTTTAATGAAACATCGGGTTTTGAGATTGCCTACTTTCGTCGCAATGACGGTATTTGAAGTAGATTTTGCGTAAGTCCTGGTTTATACAAATTATAATGAAATCAACTGAGGGTGGTGGGTGTCACCACAGGAGATATAAAAAAAATGACGAGATTGTCGTTCAAAAGTGCCTTAACTGTGGCAATCTGAGAAATATAATTCTTTGAAATCTGATATTTTAGCTACAGAAAATCTACCTGTTGAGGCTATGCAAACTCTGCCAATTCTTGAAAGTAACGAAACTACATCTAGTCAACCCAGCTTTGACACCACCATTAAACGCCGTAAAACTCGTCCTGTCCAGGTAGGAGATGTTACCATTGGCGGGGGTTATCCAGTGGTAGTACAGTCAATGATTAATGAAGATACCCTGGATATTGATGGTTCTGTTGCTGCTATTCGTCGTCTCCATGAAATTGGTTGCGAAATTGTCCGAGTTACAGTACCTAGTATGGCTCATGCCAAAGCTTTGGCAGAAATTAAACAGAAATTAAAACAAACTTATCGTGATGTTCCTATTGTTGCTGATGTCCATCACAACGGTATGAAAATTGCCTTAGAAGTTGCTAAACATATAGAAAAAGTCCGTATTAATCCTGGTTTGTACGTCTTTGAAAAACCCAATACCAACCGTACAGAATACACACCAGCGGAATTTGATGAAATTGGGGTGAAAATTCGGGAAACTTTAGAACCTTTGGTGGTTTCTCTCCGAGATCAGGGTAAAGCTTTGAGAATTGGTGTTAATCACGGTTCATTAGCTGAGAGAATGCTATTTACCTATGGTGACACTCCTGAAGGAATGGTTGAGTCTGCTTTAGAATTTATCCGTATTTGTGAATCTTTGGATTTTTACAACATTGTGATTTCTATGAAAGCTTCACGAGTTCCGGTGATGTTAGCTGCTTATCGGTTAATGGCCAAGCGGATGGATGATTTAGGGATGGAATATCCTTTACATTTAGGTGTAACGGAAGCGGGAGATGGGGAATATGGCCGAATTAAATCTACAGCTGGAATAGCTACATTATTAGCTGATGGTATTGGTGATACTATTCGTGTATCTTTGACAGAATCTCCAGAAAAGGAAATTCCTGTATGTTACAGCATTCTGCAAGCTTTAGGTTTGCGGAAAACGATGGTTGAGTATGTAGCTTGTCCTTCCTGTGGAAGAACTTTGTTTAATTTGGAGGAAGTGTTACATAAAGTCCGGGAAGCTACCAAACATTTAACTGGTTTAGATATTGCGGTGATGGGTTGTATTGTTAATGGCCCTGGAGAGATGGCCGATGCTGACTATGGTTATGTGGGTAAAAATCCTGGGTTTATTTCTTTGTACCGAGGCCGGGAAGAGATTAAAAAAGTTCCAGAGGATCAAGGTGTGGAGGAGTTGATTAATTTAATTAAAGTTGATGGACGTTGGGTAGATCCTTAGTTTCAGTTAGCAGTTATCAGTTATCAGTTATCAGTTGTCAGTTGTCAGTTATTTTGATAGAATTTTTTTCGACTTGACAAGGTGAGATGTTTGTTGTACACTTATGTTATGAGTGGGAATCTGTGGGGCCAATATATATAGGGTTTTGAATGAACCGCAGAGGCGCAGAGGACGCAGAGGGAAAGAGATTTTTGTTTTTTGGCGATCGCTCGTTATTAAAGATTCCACTGTGGGTTTATGAACAACTTCTTTGATGTTATGAAATAGTCAAACGCAGATGAACGCAAATAAACGTGGATGTTTAACAGATTATTTTCTTTGCGTCTTTGCGTCTTTGCGTGAGACTAAACTCAGACAAACTCAAAAAATTTTGATACCCTGTGTAATATAATTCCTCTGAGAATCTTGATTCAGACACCATGCAAGCCTGGACACCTAACACCACATTACAGAACGGACAGTATATCATTAAAAAAGTCATCGGTGGCGGTGGCTTTGGTGAAACCTATTTAGCGGAAGATACAGAAGAACAGCGATTAGTAGTTATTAAAACTCTCAACCGCGAACAACGTCAACAACCAGACTTTGCAGACAGACAAAAAAGATTTAGACAGGAAGCATTATCATTAGCTAGATGTCATCATCCCCATGTAGTCGAAGTTTACGATATCTTCTCGGAAAATGAACTGCAAACCATAGTCATGGAATATATCGAAGGGGATGATTTGGAAAAATATACGGAAGAATATACTAATGAAAATGGCTATTTGTCAGAGACGGAAGCATTGAGTTACATTGACCAAATTGGCCAAGCGTTAGAAGTGGTTCATGAACGAGGACTTTTACACCGGGATGTCAAACCCAGTAATATTTTACTGCGACGGGAAACCAAAGAAGCGGTATTAATTGATTTTGGGTTAGCGCGAGAATTTCAACCGGGAAGAATTAGAAGCATGACTGCGACCAAAACCGAAGGTTATGCACCCATAGAACAGTATCAACGACGGGGAGACTTTGGTTATTATACTGATGTTTATGCTTTAGCTGGGACGTTGTACACTTTATTAACTCTGAGAGTTCCCATTCCTGCTAATTATCGTGCTGAAGATGATGTACCTTTAAAACCTCCACAAAAATATAATCCTAAAATTAGTGATAAGGTAAATGCTGCTATTCTCAAAGGGATGGAGTTAGAACCCCAAAACCGTCCGCAAACTGTACGGGAGTTTCGGGAGTTGTTGGGTTTATTAGCTAAACCTGTTGTTAATTTCGGTATTCAACAACCCCTTAATCTGAATATTCAACAACCCATTAACAATGTAGAGACGTTCCATGGAACGTCTCTACACACACCACCAAATAATCCAGAGGTAGAATTAAATTCCGATGTAGGAATGGATTATAGAAAACTGCGGGATTTATTAAAAGCTGGAAGATGGAAGGAAGCGGATGTGGAAACACGAAGGGTAATGTTAGCAGTTGCAAAACGGGAAAAGGAAAGTTGGTTAGATGTTAATAGTATTAATAATTTTCCCTGTACCGACCTGCGAACTATTGACCAGTTGTGGGTAAAATACAGTAATGGTAAGTTTGGGTTTTCTGTACAGAAACGGATTTATCAGAGTTTTGGGGGAACGAGAATAAAAAACCCTGAAATCTGGGATAAGTTCGGAGACAAGGTAGGATGGAGAAAAAGAGGAAGCTTTAAGTCTTACAGAAATATTACTTATGATATAAAAGCACCAGAAGGCCACCTCCCATGTTGTTATATGGGTGATTACTTAGATGATTATTGTTTGATGACGATTCAAATTTGTTCGGTGGGTTTGTGTGTCTTCTCTCGCGTCGAGACTTGTAAACTGTAACATTTAAGGGTTACATAAAATTATGAAGATTTATTAATAGGTGATTTTCCACGAAGTCTTGCGGGTTCTGGGTTTTGATTACCTGGTACTCTGGGGGAAGTCAGAAAGTCTGTAGGGTGCGTTAGTCTGTAGGGTGCGTTAGGAGCGTTGAAAGATTATAAAATGAACGAATAAATGAAATACGCGACGTAACGCACCATTGATATTGTCAGAAACAGAACACCTTTCGGGAAGTCAAAAGTCAAAGTTTTTTGTCAGAATCAGGATAACCAGGATTATAGGATTTACAGGATGATGATTTATAGATGGTTTGTTTGGTAGTGAAATTTGTATTTGTCAGAATCAGGATAACCAGGATGATAGGATTTACAGGATGGTAATTTTTAGATGGTGTAAATTATTCAAAAACAATCATTCAAAAACATCCTGAAAAATACCAAACTTCCAAAAAAAATCATTCAATAATATCCTGTACATCCTCAAATCCTGGACATCCTAATTCAGACAAAAAAAATCCTGAAAATCCCAACTTTAATAATTTAAAACCTAAATTCAAAACCTATTATCTAAAAACCCTATATATATGGCGCGCACGGATTTCTAGATATACCATTACAGTAGCAAAAACTCAGAACACTGTCAACCCCCCAAGCTGAAATCACCAAAAAACGTTAAATTATTGACACCATTCTCAATAATAATGAGAATTTACCCCCCTTTATTGCAAAAAACCTTTTTTTCAAATCACATCCAAATAACTCATATTCTCTCTGCGACTCTGCGACTCTGCGTGAGCAAAAAAAGGCACAAACCACATATAATATTAACGGAAATCCAAAATCAACAACCGAAAAAATGTCATCCACTGTTACCCTCACCATCACTACAGGGAAACTCTCAGGAAAACAATATAAATTTGATCACCGCAGCACTTGTATTATCGGTAGAAACGATGATTGCACATTGCAAATTGCTGATAATATTGATATGAAAGTTTCCCGTTATCATTGTTTATTAGATATCAATCCCCCAGAAATTAGAATTAGAGATTTAGGAAGTTTAAACGGAACTTATATTAACAGTAAAATTATTGGTCAAAGAAAAGCGGATGAAACTCCAGAGCAAGCTGCAAAAAATGGGTTTCCAGAATATGATTTAGAAAATCAAGATCAAGTACAAATCGGTGATATCATTTTTAATATTGCGGTAGAAGCAGAGGTAGAAAGACAGAAAACGCCCCATCTTCCCAAACCTTCAGAAAATCAAAAGCTTAACTTTTTAGACATTATTAAAAATCTCCTCAACCTGGCTGATCAAGGTAATCAAAATCTCCAGAAAATTTCCCATTATCAAATACTTAAATCATTGGGTGAAGGTGGATGTGGAGAAGTCTTTTTAGCCCAACATCAAAAAACTCAAAAACTCGTAGCTTTGAAAATTATGTTACCCGCAGTTGCAGCTACAGAACAGGGTGTGAGAATGTTTTTAAGGGAAACGGAAAATACCAAATGTTTGCAACATCCCAACGTCGTGGAACTTTTGGATTATGGGTTTGCGGAAAATACCTTTTTCTTCACAATGGAATATTGCGAAGGTGGTGATGTTTGGGATTTAATGGAAAAGTTGGGGGGAAGTTTACCGGTTAATATTGCAGTAGATATCATTCTGCAAGTTCTTGATGGTTTAGAATATGCCCATAATGCAGAAATTCCTTATGTGAGATTAGCAGATGGTAGATTAGGAAAAGGTACAGGTTTAGTACATCGAGATTTAAAACCTAATAATATTTTTATTACTAAAAAAGATGGTCAAATGGTAGCGAAAATTGGTGATTATGGTTTAGCAAAAGCTTTTGATTTAGCAGGGTTAAGTGGACAAACTTTTACAGGAACAAAAATGGGAAATCCTGTATTTATGCCTCGTCAACAAGTTTTAGATTTTAAACATTCCTTACCAGAAGTTGATGTTTGGGCTAGTGCTGCTTGTTTATATAATATGTTAACAGGAAAATTCCCTCGTGATTTTGATCGTGATCCTTGGAGTAGCGTTTTAAATAATCAGCCTGTACCTATTCGTGAGCGTGATCATAGTATTCCAGAAAAGTTGGCTGAGGTAATAGATTTAGCTTTAACAGAAAAACCACAGATATACTTTCAAAGTGCAGGAGAATTTAAAGAGGCATTAGGTAGGGTGCAAGGAGAGAACTGAAAAGCTACTTTATCAATCTCTCGAAATCAAAAAAGTGCAAGCTTTTAAGTGGCAGTCACTTGAAAACCGTGCATTTAAATTGGATTAAAACGGAAAACTTCTCCTATCCAACTCTTGAAACTGTCAAGAGTCACCTGTGACCACGACAAAACTTTTTGCTGCAACCCCTAATTGCTACCCAATCACCAATCACCAATTACCAATTACCAATTACCAATTACCAATTCCTGTGTTAAATTGGGCATACTGATCATAAATTTTCCCTCTGACACAGATGTCATTATGGTGATTACAAAAAGTAGACTTGTTTTAGGTGCTACAGCAGTTACGCTTTCTACAATTGCGGTTACAGGCCTTGGTATTCATTCTCCCCGTGGTCAAGCTCTTTTTAAAGAAAGTCCGAAAGAATTAGTAGACGAGGTTTGGCAGATAGTTTACCGTCATTATGTAGACGGGACTTTTAATCAAGTAGATTGGCAAGCTGTTCGTAAAGAATATTTAAGCAAGTCCTATAGTAATCAGGAAGAAGCTTACAAGTCTATCCGAGAAATGCTGAAAAGGCTAGAAGATCCATACACCAGGTTTATGGATCCAGAGGAATTTAAGAATATGCAGGTTGATACCTCTGGAGAGTTAACAGGTGTTGGCATTACTATTAGCCAAGATGAAAAAACTAAACAGCTAATTGTGATAGCACCAATTGAAGATACCCCTGCTTTTAAGACTGGTATTTTAGCTAAAGATATCATTACAAAAATTGACGGTAAAAGCACCAAAGGAATGGATACAAATGAAGCTGTATCTTTAATCCGAGGTGAAATAGGAACTAAAGTTAAATTAACTATTCTCAGAGATGGTCAGGAAAGAGTATTTGAAATCACAAGAGCGCGAATTGAAATTCATCCAGTTAAATTTTCAGAAAAACAAACCCCAGCAGGTAAATTAGGGTACATTCGTCTCAATCAATTCAGTGCTAATGCTGGGAAGGAAATGAGAGATGCAATCAAAAAACTAGAGGCGAAAACAGTATCTGGTTATATTCTAGATTTACGTGGAAATCCTGGGGGTTTATTATTCTCTAGTGTAGAAATTGCCGGAATGTGGTTAGATAAAGGTGTAATTGTTTCCACTATCAACCGTCAAGGTGATAAAGACAAGGAAATTGCCAGAGGTAGGGCTTTGACAACTAAACCTTTGGTAGTTTTAGTGGACAAAGGATCAGCCAGTGCAAGTGAAATTCTCTCTGGCGCTTTACAGGATAATAAACGAGCTACAATAGTAGGTACGCAGACTTTTGGTAAAGGTTTGGTTCAGTCTGTTCGTCCTTTGGATGATGGTTCAGGATTAGCAGTGACAATTGCCAAGTATCATACTCCTAGTGGTAAAGATATTAACAAACATGGCATTGATCCAGATGTGGTTGTTGATTTAACTGAAGCTCAACGAGAAGAGTTATGGTTAAAGGAAAGGGAGAAATTGGCTACCTTGGAAGATCCGCAATATGCTAAAGCTGTGGAAATTTTAGGTAGACGAGCTAGGGATAATAGTCAGAATACTGGTAGTAATTAATTTATATAGAGAGATGGAATTACAAATAATTGATAATCAAACAATTTGTAATCAAAGTATTTGTCAGGAATGTGCTTTTTATGTGCAGATGGAATGTATCCATCCTGATGAGTTGGGGGTAAATTGTGCTGATGTGATTTTTTGTAATTCTTTTACCCCAGGGGTAGAAATTGATAGCCCTTGTGTGACTTTTGGTAGTGAGGATGGTTAATTTAGAAGAGAAACATCAGCGATCGCTTTTCTTGCTCTAGGTATCATTTGATTTTTTCAATAAATAAAAATTATGAAGAAGGAATGAACCACCAAGGAACGAAGGAAGCGAAGATAAGAGAGTGTGAAAGGGATTCTTCGTTGGTTTTGATAACTTGATTTTGGAAATAGGGCGATCGCAAACAATTCTTTCTTGCTGCATAGGAACAAGAAAACATAGAATACAATAAAACAATTACTAATTACCAATTATCACATGATTGCAGCTAAAGACAATACTCACTACTTCACCCCAGAAGAATACTTTGCTTGGGAAGAACAGCAACTAGAAAAACATGAACTAATTGACGGACAAGTCTATGCCATGAGTGGCGGCAGTGTTAATCATGGACGGATAGCTATTCGCTTTACAGCAATGTTTGACAGCCACCTAGAAAATACAGGTTGTATTACTGGAAATTCAGATATCAAAGTTAACATTGTCGGCACAAATCACTACACCTATCCAGATGTTAGTGTTACCTGCGATGAACGGGATAAAAACTCTACTAAACATATTACTTATCCCTGTTTAATTGTTGAGGTTTTATCAAAAAGTACGGAGGCTTACGACAGAGGTGGTAAATTTAGAATGTATCAAAATAATCCAGAATTAAGAGATTATCTTCTAGTTAGTTCTACTAGCGTAGAAATGGATCTTTATCATAAAAACGATTCTGGAGACTGGTTAATTATTAACTACAAACCAGGTGATACTATCCAACTCAAAAGTATTAATCTTAGTTTTCCTATTGAACAAGTCTATCGCAATTTGAACTTGGAACTAGAAAAATAAAGCTCATCTTATTCATGCTGAAGGAATGGTAGTAATTTTATCTGAAACTGTCCAAGCTGCATAGTTGAGAGCTTGTCTAATATCTTCTTCCTCTAATTCTGGATAAGCTGCTAAAATGTCTTCAATTGAAAGTTTGCCGGCTAGTAATTTGAGAATAAAAGCTACAGTAATACGCATTCCTCTAATTGTTGGTTGTCCTAAACAAAGGTGAGGATTAATAGTAATGCGATCTAATTGATTCAGCATTATTAACTCCTAAATATTAAGCAGGATAATAAATTGATATTGCTTTTTTCTAGTTTATCTCATGTGAGACTTTAGACTGTATTTATTTTTCGTAGTTCTACACTACCACCTGCAAAGACTTGAATTATCAATTGATATCCTTGCATTAATGACATTCCCACTAGAGGTTCTGACTCTGCTTCATCAATGGGAATTTTGATAGGAACTCCATCCCAAATTATCACTGCTTCGTAAACATTAAAAACACATTCACTTCCATCACCAAGAATAGCGCGTCCTCGTCTTTTCCATCTTAAATTTAACTGATTAATTAAATTATTTGGTAATGAAAGCCAACCATTAAAACCTGTATCTATAACTGCATTTTGTCTGGAAACTTTGCTATCTGATCCAAAAATTATCAGTGGTATAATTGCATCTAAATCGGCGTTTACAATTCCTGTAATCATATAGATATTTTATTTCTGCCACCGAAGCGACGCACATAACGAGAACCAATGCGAACCATCCAAATTTGTGCATCAGGGTGACGAGATTCTAGGCGATCGCAAGCTGCTATTTCACTCACATCAATTTCAAAATCTCCAGTTTCAATATCTATAGCTACAATTTTTCCTTGATTATCTGTTTCTATTTTTGAGCGTATTTGTGTTTCGTAGATTTGATCACCGATTTGGGCAAATTCTTCTTTACTATAGCGGGGTTGATGAATGGTCATATTTTCAGCTTTTTTTCGATATTAATTATTTTATCTCATGGGATGCGATCTCTATTTATTAAGTTCCAGTTTTTTGCAGTATAAGTGAGAAAATTACTGTCTTCATCCTGTAAATTCTTAAATCCTGGACATCCTGATTCAGACAAATTCACTAACTAGCAACTTATATTACCACGTATTCTCGCCTTTACCAATTCCCAAGAACTAGCTAAACTCGGATCTTGTAAATGGAGAACTTTTCTTTGATCCAGTTCGTCTTTTTGCCAGTCTAATACAGGCACATTTGCTGATTGAGTCGCAATATCATCCCATAAATCTTCTAGAAGTTGTAGCTTTTCTGACAACCCTAGCTCAAAAATTGGGGCAAAGTCTGCTTTAATAATCAACTAAGCTATCAAAATTATTACTCTATTATTATACACAATACACATATTAAGAATGTGATTTAAAAGGATTAACAATCTTTAAACCATCAATCACTTCATAACCAAAATCTTCTGTATACAAGGTTTGCACATTGGCCTCTAAACAAGCAGCAATAATCATTGAATCCCAATGTGAGAGACTAAACCGGTTCATTAATTCTTCAGCATGATCAATTACATTCCAAGTAGGTAAAGCAGTGTACCAAACTTGTTGTAAATCTCTAATGTATTGATAAGCCTGTGATTTATCATACCCTAATGATTCTAGTTTACGACTTGCAGCTAAATATTCACAGGCAACCTGCCAGATTAAAACACCATCTGTTAAATTAGCTACTAAAGAAGCTGCTATTCCCTGTTTATTAGTATCCCGTGGATCATGGACGTAAATTAAAATATTCGTATCAACGGCGTTCATGCAACATATCCCTTGTAAACTGAGGTGCAGTAGGAGGAATGGGGTTTTGTTGCATTCTTTCCACCAGTGATTTTAGAAACTTACGTCTCTCATTAACATCAGTAATTTTCGGGGCTATCACTGGAGGAGACTTAACCACAAGTTCAATTTCTACCTCTTCAGGTAAATTACAAGGGGTTTGTAAAATAAATGTACCATTACGATAAATAGCTTTTAGGGTTTGCTGCATAGGATGTAATTCCTAAAATCAAGGTAGTTTAACTTTTCCTCAGCTTATCCATAAAAAATTCAGATTTACCCAAGTTGCTAGTTATCAATATTTCAGGCTTGTACAGGTGATGATACGTAATAAGTGAGAAAATTACTGTCTTCATCCTGTATATCCTTTAATCCTGGATATCCTGATTCTGACAGTTCCTCTATTATCACATACAACATGGCAACTTATCAAAAAGTCAATCCGTCCTAAATTTAGTTACAGTTAGATCACTAAATACATCGTGAGGGGTGATACTATGCGTGTCTTGCTAGTTTATCCAATATTTCCCAAAACCTTCTGGTCCTATGAAAAAATCCTAGCATTGGTGGACAGAAAGGTTCTTTTACCACCATTGGGTTTAGCCACTGTGGCGGCTATCCTACCCCAAGAATGGGAGTTTAAGCTAGTGGATCGTAACATTCGCCCTGCTACAGAGGAAGAATGGGCTTGGGCAGATATAGTCATTCTCTCGGCTATGATTGTCCAAAAACAAGATTTACTAGATCAAGTCCGGGAAGCAAAACATCGGGGTAAGTTAGTAGCTTTAGGTGGCCCTTATCCTACATCCACACCCCATGAAGTGCAAGATGCTGGTGCAGATTTCCTAATTTTAGATGAAGGGGAAATCACTTTACCCATGTTTGTGGAAGCAGTCCAAAAAGGTGAAACATCGGGAACTTTCCGTGCTAGTGAAAAACCAGATGTGACAACTACACCGATTCCTCGGTTTGATTTATTAGAATTTGATGCCTATGATATGATGTCTGTGCAATTTTCGCGGGGTTGTCCTTTCCAATGCGAATTTTGTGACATCATTGTTTTATATGGACGCAAACCGAGAACGAAAACTCCAGCACAACTTTTAGCAGAATTAGATTATCTGTATGAGTTGGGTTGGCGACGTGGTGTGTTCATGGTTGATGATAACTTTATTGGCAATAAACGCAATGTGAAATTGTTGCTCAAAGAGTTAAAAGTTTGGATGGCTGAACATGAATATCCTTTCCGGTTTGATACAGAAGCTTCTGTAGATTTAGCACAAGATCCAGAGTTAATGGAATTGATGGTTGAATCTGGTTTTGCGGCGGTATTTTTAGGTATTGAAACCCCCGATGAGGATAGTTTACAACTCACTAAGAAGTTTCAAAATACCCGCAGTTCGTTAACCGATGCAGTGCAAAGTATTATTAAAGCTGGACTGCGACCAATGGCTGGGTTTATTATTGGTTTTGATGGAGAAAAGTCTGGTGCGGGCGATCGCATTGTCAGATTTGCTGAACAAGCTGGTATTCCTTCTACCACTTTTGCGATGTTACAAGCATTGCCAAATACAGCTTTATGGCATCGTTTAACCAAAGAAGGAAGACTCAGAGAAAACCAAGATGGGAATATTAATCAAACCACTTTAATGAATTTTATTCCCACTCGTCCTTTGGAAGATATTGCACGGGAATATATCGAGGCTTTCTGTGCTTTATATGATCCAGTTGCATATTTAGATCGCACCTATCGTTGTTTTTTAATGATGGGTTCACCTACTTGGAAAGCACCTGCTAAATTACCGGAATTGATAGTTGTAAAAGCACTGTTAATTGTAATTTGGAGACAGGGAATTAAACGAGAAACCAGGTGGAAATTCTGGCATCATTTGTTTAGTATCATCAAACATAATCCCGGAGTTGCTGAACATTATCTTTCCGCTTGCGCTCATAATGAACACTTTTTAGAATATCGGCAAATTGTCCGCGATCAAATTGAAAGTCAGTTAGCTGCTTATTTAGCCCAAGGTGCTGAGAAACCTTATGTTCCTGAAAAGGAAAAGGTAAAAACAGCAGCTTAGAAATGTCTAGGTTAGTAGGTTATCGGTAAGGGTTTAGCAATGCTAAACCCCTAACAAATACAGTTAATTAGCTACATAAAATTATTGTTAATAATTGATATGATGTAAGCATTCAGCTATTAGCCATCAGCCATCAGCTATGATTACTCGTAAGGCTAGTTAATTGAGTCTAGAAAGACACTCTCTTGTATAAAGATACAGCGTTTTCCGGTGTCATGAGGTACACTAATGGCGGGCAAGATATCCACCTCATATCGTTTCCGGGTGCATCGGTATTATTCCTTGAATATCCCCTTGTTTAATATCAATATATGTGGAAAAAATATATCATTCCGATATAACCGGATTTGATATCACAAGAGTTTCATGATTATGATTTGTACCTCACAGGAACGAAATCTGCTGTAAGTTAGAGAAGTATTTCACAACTATATCTGGCATTCTATAGAAAAGCTAATTACTGATTACTGAATGCTGAATACTTACGATATAATTTCGTTAAATTTTAGCTTTCTGAATGTTTAGAGTGAGAACTGTTATGTTGATAATTTAAGAGTTGAGTATCATTCACCCAGATGGATCTTTGAGGTAGAGGAATACCCATTCCTACTGCATCTAAAGCAATTTTAAGACGACGACGATATTCTCTAGCCACATCCCACTGTTTGAGAGGTTGAGTTTTAATCCAGACACGAATCATCATACCGCGATCGCCAAAATTATCAATTCCTAAAATGCTAGGTGTTTCTAAAATTTGCGGTTGCCAAAATTCTTCTTCGTTCATCTGGTAAGCTACATCTTGTATTAATTTTAAGGCACAATCAATATCGGTTTGGTAAGAAACTGGTATAGTTAAATCAGCCCTTGACCAATGACTAGAAAGATTAGCCACTACTTTAATTTCACTGTTAGGAATTGTAATTAAACGCCCTTCTGCATCCCGGAGTTGAGTAATGCGTAAATTGAGGTTTTCCACTAAACCTCCCACATCTTCTACTGCAATTACATCACCTACAGCATATTGATCTTCAACAATAATTAAAAAGCCATTAATTGCGTCTTTAATTAAACTTTGAGAAGCTAGAGATATTGCTACACCTATTAATCCTGCACCTGCTAACAAGGGAACTATATCTATACCCAATGCAATTAAGGTCATTAAAGTTCCTACTCCTAATAAAATTAAGGTTGTAATACTTTTAGTAACCCCTGAAAATGTAGAAACTCTTAACTGCATCCGCTCAAAGTTTTCGGTTCTTAATAAAAAACCACCACTAATTAGAGTTTTACTAAAATCATCTATGAGAGCATAACTAAAACGGGTAACTACATAAATTCCTAATAAGACAATACCGACAGTAACAGGAATTCTAGCAAATGCAAGAATCATTAACTGTAAAGCTCTTGTGTAGGGGAAGAAACCTAAAATGATAAAAATACCACTACTCCAAATTCCGGTTTGAGTTAATTGAAATAATCTAGTTTTAACTTCTAATAAATGCTCCTTTTTTTGTTCTTTTAATTGCTCGGCGATGGGTTGTTTAATTTCAGGTTCGGGATTTGCGGATTCATGCTCTGGGGACTTTTCTTCTAATCCATTCTGTAGAGAACGACGTTGCCAACGATATATAATTACGCTACATATAATGATGACTATAATCACTCCCAATGTAATTTTACTTTGGTTAATTATATATGAAGATTGACGTTCTTGTTTGGCTCGTTCTAGACTTTGTTGTAAATTTATTTGGATTTGATTCGCCCGTGAAGATTCATCTATGTCTACTATTTTAGCATCCAAAGAATTAACTGTCATCAAATATTTATCATTGATATAAATAACAGGTAAATCATTTCGTTTTCTGACTTCAATATTCAGTTCTACATTGGAAGAATAATAATCTTCACCAATTTGATATAAATTAGTTTGGATATTTTCTAATCGTCTTTGAATATCAATTTTTAATGCTCCTATTCTAAATACAGGACGACCATCTAAATATACCCATTCGGAAACAGTTATAGTTGCAGCAGCGTTACTAACATTACTAGGATTTTGTAGGTAAGGCAATATTGGTAATTGGGCTGTGACTTTTGGTACAGTCCCTAGAGAAATTACTATTGAACCTAGAATAGACCAAGATTTCAAAACCATTCAAAAACCCCTAAATTCACTCTAATTATTGGACTGTTGGTAAATTTGAATTTTAAGCTAAAATTTCTATCAAATTAATCTTTACACTTTTTATATAAAAATGTTGATGATTACAAATTCTCATCTCTGTTATTTCTCATCATGTTGCGGCTAACTTCAGGAAAAACGTTGACCTGAAATAGTGAATTTGAAGCAAAACGCTTTTTGTACTGTGGTTGTGAAGGTAATTATGATTTAAAAAAATAGTCATAAATAAATATTTCATAAGTATAGCTTATTATAAAGCTCAGATTTTTGATAGAAATACGGAATTGATTTGTTAAAAATACTCACACCTGGTAAAATCTACGATTTCATGAAATTTTTGAGTAAAAAAAGCCCAATTGTCTTGAATGCTACATCCATTTTGAATGAGTGATGTTAAATGAGAATTGCCAGAAGTGTGAAAATATTGTTAAAGTACGTAAAGGTTAGTAGACCTTTTTTGTTTTTTAGAGGATAATCGGAATGACCGCAACTGCTCCCAGATTAAAGCACGAGGTTAAAGACCTCGCCCTAGCTCCCTTGGGAAGACAACGGATTGACTGGGCTGGTCGTGAAATGCCAGTGTTAAAACAAATCCGCGATCGCTTTGAAAAAGAAAAACCATTTGCAGGTTTACGCCTTGTTGCTTGCGCTCACGTAACCACTGAAACTGCTCATTTGGCGATCGCCTTAAAAGCTGGTGGTGCAGACGCAATTTTAATTGCAAGTAACCCCCTATCTACTCAAGATGACGTAGCTGCTTGCTTGGTTACTGATTATGAAATTCCCGTTTTTGCTATTAAAGGTGAAGACGCAGAAACCTATAATCGCCACGTACAAACTGCTTTAGATCACCGCCCCAACGTGATCATTGATGATGGTAGTGACGTAGTTGCAGATTTAGTTAAAAATCGTCAACACCAAATGGGTGACTTAATCGGTACAACCGAAGAAACCACCACAGGTATTGTTCGTTTACGTGCAATGTTAAACGACGGCGTGTTAACCTTCCCTGCAATGAACGTTAACGACGCAGACACCAAACACTTCTTTGATAACCGCTACGGTACTGGTCAATCTACCTTAGACGGCATCATCCGCGCTACAAACATCTTGCTGGCTGGTAAGACCGTTGTAGTAGCTGGTTATGGCTGGTGTGGTAAAGGTACAGCATTACGCGCTCGTGGTTTAGGTGCAAACGTAATTGTCACCGAAATCGATCCTATCAGAGCTATTGAAGCTGTAATGGATGGTTTCCGTGTATTACCTATGGATGAAGCTGCAACACAAGGTGATATCTTCGTTACAGTAACAGGTAACAAGCACGTAATTCGTGGTGAACACTTCGATTCCATGAAAGACGGTGCAATCGTTTGTAACTCTGGTCACTTTGACATTGAGTTAGACCTCAAAACATTACGCACCAAAGCGAAAGAAGTTAAAAACGTTCGTCCTTTCACCGAACAATACATCCTCAACAGCGGTAAGTCCGTAGTTGTATTAGGTGAAGGTCGTTTAGTTAACCTAGCTGCTGCTGAAGGACACCCCAGCGCAGTTATGGATATGAGTTTTGCTAACCAAGCATTAGCTGTTGAATACTTGGTGAAAAACAAAGGTAATTTAGAACCCGGTTTATATTCTATTCCTACCGAAGTTGATCAAGAGATTGCTCGTTTGAAATTGGAAGCAATGAATATCAATATTGATAGTTTGACACAAGAACAAATTGACTACATCAATTCTTGGCAGTCTGGAACTTAATAAATTTAATTAATTAAGTTTTTGAAGGGATGGGCGCTTTGCTTGTCCCTTTTTTTTGTTTCGATCTAAGATAGAAAATATAGCTTGATGTTTTTATGTCAGCGAAAGACTTTTTTCTCAATGCAGTTAGGTTGGCTTTAGAAAAAGATGGTTGGTTAATTACTGATGATCCTTTAATATTTACAGTAGATGGTATTGACTTTAGAATTGATTTAGGAGCAGAAAGACTATTAGGCGCAGAAAAGGAAGGTCAAAAAATAGCAGTTGAGGTAAAATCCTTTTTAGGGCAATCTGAAGTTACTGAATTTCATGCAGCTTTAGGACAAACACTTAATTATCGTTCTGTGTTAAGAAAAAAAGAACCCAACCGCATTTTATATCTAGCAATTGGTAATGACATATATAAAGAGTTTTTTCTAATTCCGTTTATTCAAGAAATAATTGTAGAACATAAATTAAAATTATTGATTTTTGAAATTATTAAACAGGAGATTGTTTTATGGAAAGAATGAATTATCCTGAATTAGTAAAAACTGTGTTAACAAGAAACACTGAAAATCATAGATTAGAAGTAACAGAAAAGGAATTAATTTTTGATAGTGAAAGAAATAGTTATTTAGTAGTTCATGTAGCATGGAACAATAATGAAAGAGCTTATGGCACAATTATTCATGTAGATATTAGAGATGGAAAAATCTGGATTCAGAGAGATTTAACTGAGGAAGGTGTAGCTAGTGCGTTGGTAGAATTAGGAGTACCAAAAACGGATATAGTTTTAGGTTTTAAATCTCCTTTTCTGAGGGAATTTACTGGTTTCGCAGTGGGTTAAAACTTTGAGAAATATTTATTCACACCTCCATAGAAAAAACCACCCGAAAACCAGACATCCTTAAACCACCTTCTGCTTCATTCCAACTTCTACTAGCACTCCGACAAAGTTCCGCATTAAAATTCCACGCACCACCACGCAAAACTCGCCGATAAATATCACCATCATCATCCCAAATACTGCCATCATTGGGAGCACCATCATAATTATTATGCCAAGGATCAGCACACCATTCCCAAACTAAACCGTGCATATCATACAAACCAAAATTATTTGCTACTTTATAACTTCCTACTTTAGTAATTTCTTTTCTAAAACTACTTCTGGGTGGAACAACATAAAAATCACCGCCACTACAATTAACTAAATCTTCGGTTATTCTGTCTCCAAAATGAAAAGCTGTAGTTGTTCCCGCACGACAAGCATATTCCCATTCTGCTTCCGTTGGTAAACGATAATTTCTGCCGGTTTTCAAAGATAACCTTAAACAAAATTCTACTGCTTCATACCAAGAAACATTTTCTATGGGTAAACTTGCACCTTTAAATTTAGCTGGACTTAATTCTAAAGCTTGAGTTACCTGTGGTAATAAAGCTACTGTTTTCCATTGTGCTTGGGTAATAGGATATTTGCCGATCAAAAATGGTTTAATGTTAACTTGGTGTTGGGGATGTTCATCTGCATTTCCTTCACTTTCTGGTGAACCCATCATCAAACTTCCCCCAGGAATTGATAACATTTCTATGGTGACGTATTTATTCAATTGTTCTTTAAATAATTGGTTACTACCTCGATCACGATGAACCTGTCTTCCTCCTGTGTCTACTGTCACGATATCAAAATCAAAATTTTCTAAAGGTAAATCAGGAATAATGATTTTTGTGGGTGTTTCTGTTGCTGCTGGTACAATTTCCGGTACAGGAGTAATTTGTTTAGCGACTGGTGTTGATACTTCCGCTTTTAAATCATCTAAAACTTCCGTAGCTGTTTGATATCTATCTCCAGGAAAATGTTGTAGTAATTTATCTAATATTTTTTTTAATTGATCACTAATTTTAATTCCTTTACCAGCTAATCTTTCTTCCCATAACCATTTTGCATTCATGGGATCATAAAGTGGATCTTTTAACCCATAGGTATCTTGTAAAGGTAAATCTTGAGTTAACAACCGTACACAAGTTACACCTAAAGCATATAAATCACTTGCATGACAAGCAAAACCTGCCATTTGTTCTGTAGGTGCATAACCTAATGTATAGATTGCTGTTGCTTGTCTAGCAATACTTGTATGGGTAACTTGTTTTGCACCTCCAAAGTCAATTAATACAGGTTTTTTATCTGCATAACGACGGATAATATTCTCTGGTTTGATATCCCGATGGATAACATTTTTTTGATGTACAAATTCTAAAACTGGCAATAAATCTAGAAGAAGTTGATGAATTTCTGACTCATTATAAGCCTGTTCTTGAACTTCTTGTAGTAGAGTTTTACCAATAATAAATTCTTGGACTAAATACAAACTTGAACCCTGGGAAAAGAAAGCTAATAACCGAGGAATTTGTGAATGGTTTTCTCCTAATTCATATAATCTTACTGCTTCTTCTTTGAAAAATTCGGCTGCTTTAGCGCGTTGTCCAGTTCCCTGAACTTGAGGGAAAAATTGTTTAATGACGCAAGGTGCATCTAGTCTATCTACATCTTCTGCTGCATAGGTTTTACTGAACCCTCCTTCACCTATTAACCGTAAAATACGGTATCGGTTTCTGAGAATTTCACCAAACTTATCATGTCCACAAACGATGCAAAATTTACTGTAGTCAGGGTTGAATGGGTTAGAACAATTGGGATTTTGACAAATTTGCATAGCTGAAGAGTAAAGAGCATTTTGTCCAAATTCAGCCCCAATTTTTTATTCAGTTATCAGTTATCAGTTATCAGTTATCAGTGGTAATAAAAAAAGAGTTATATACGGGCGCACAGACTTCTATTATAACAAAAATATAAGGTCAGTTTAAAGATTTTGTCAAGTGTGTTATGGGAACTTTTTTGGTATCACCCAATTTGAAGTCATTTTAGTTATCAGTTATCAGTTATCAGTTAGCAGTTATCAGTTATCAGTTAGCAGTTATCAGTTATCAGTTTTCAGTAAGTACATGGACATAATTAATTACACAAAGTCATTGAGAATGGAACTAAGTGAATTCCTTTGCTTCGATCGCAATGACAAATAATATTTTTACACATTTGAGATGCACCCCTTTCTAACCAAAAAAAAGCTATAATTTTTAACTTAATCTTGCTTCCATATTGATCCAGTATCCTATAATTACAGGACTCCTATTTATTTGATTATTCAACAAAACACCATACACGAAAATCCTTGAAAAACCCTTTTAACTTTTGTCTCTTCCCTACCTACACCAATGATATCAGAAATCAAAATGGAATTTTACAGTTAAGAATTAGGACTTATTTTTTTCGCCTGATGATCTGAGCAATTCACCAATAATTGCTACTATACCAGTAATAGTAATTAACATCACACTCAAGGCATTAATATCTGGTTTAACACCACTTCTAATCCGGCTAAATATTTCCATTGGTAAAGTATTAGAACCACTACCAGCGGTAAAACTAGCAATGAGAAAATCATCTAAACTGAGAACAAAAGCTAATAAACAACCAGATATAATTCCTGGCATTAATTGGGGTAAAACTACTTTAATAAAAGCTTGAATGTGGTTTGCACCTAAATCTAAAGCAGCTTCTTCTAAATGAGGATCTAAATTCTGGAGACGAGAAGAGACAACCAAAGCTATATAAGCAAGACAAAAAACAATGTGTGCAGCAACAATTGTCCAAATACTTAAAGGAATTGCAAAAGCTGCTAAACAAACTAAAGTAGAAACGGCAATCGCAATATCAGGAATTAATAAAGGTAAATAAGATATTCCTCGATATAGCTTTTTACCAGGAAAATTATAACGTGCTAATCCTACAGCCATTAAAGTTCCTAAAACAGCAGACACAGCTACAGCACTGACAGCTACTAACAAACTGTTTTTAACAGCGGAAAGAATACGTTCATCACTTAACAGTTTCTGATACCATTCTAAGGTAAAACCTTGCCAAGTTGCACTATAAGGTGACTGATTGAAACTATAAAAGCCAAGTACCAAAATCGGCAGGTACATGAACACAAACACTACTATGGAAAAAATGAACTGCCATGTAATTGGCTTTTTTTTGCTATGTTGAGAAATATTCATATTTAAGGTTTGCTGAAAAAGTTATTTGTGAAGATTAGGAAACAGGAAATAGGGAACAGGAAACAGGAAACAGGGAACAGGGAAGAAAAATTTACGTATATACTGAGTTCTGTTCAAAAATCAAATAGGAGTCCTACATATGAGAAATACCTAAAAACCTTCTTCTTTTTTCTTCCCTTTGCGTCCTTCGCTCCTTCGTGGTTCATTCCCTGTTCACATATCTGAGTGCCAATAATAGCCACATCATGCAAATTTAGCACGAATCATTTCTATCCTGTTTCTATTCACACCTAAATCACCATAACCTAAACGAGAAGCAGAACGGACATGAATCACCTGTGAACTAGCATCAAAATAAAATTCAACATCATCTACAAACCCCATTAACGCAGTTTTAAATTCCACATATAAATAATCTTCTGTCTCTGTAATGATCGTAGTTCTTGGTAAAGACTGAATAACATTTTTAAGTTGAGATAATGCCTGAGCAGAAGTTGATGTAAAATGCAGCGGTGCAATTTGATGTAAAGAATCTTGATCCTGACTACAAACACAGTTAGGACTGTTAGGACAGGGTGTTAATCTACTATCTTGAACGCCTAAATTATTAGGTCTTGTGCCTGAGAATATCATAACTTTGGTGATTGGTAATTGGTTATTGATCAAAGAAAATCGAAAAATAATATTTTTCTATAATTTTTGCATTTGCTACATAATTTAACAGAAAATAACTCCAATTAGCATTAATACCATTTCTTGATGAGGCTGCGGTTAACTCCCGGATAAACTTGGCGCATCTTTATACAGAATTGGTACAACCTACACCATCAATAAAATTATGACATCTGCTGTTCCTATCAATGAAAGTCAACGTTTACAACTTTCATCTTTAGAAGTTCCTAATCGGTTATTACTAGGACCTGGCCCATCCAATGCCCATCCTACTGTCTTAAAAGCTATGAATACCACACCTTTAGGGCATTTAGATCCAGCATTTCTAGCCCTAATGGATGAAATTCAGTCTCTATTACGCTATGTTTGGCAAACCGAAAACCCCCATACCATCGCTGTTAGCGGTACAGGTACAGCAGCGATGGAAGCTACCCTAGCTAATACTGTAGAACCAGGGGATGTGGTATTAGTTGGTGTAGCTGGTTATTTTGGCAATCGTTTAGTTGATATGGCGGGAAGATACGGTGCAGATGTTCGTACGATCACTAAACCTTGGGGACAAGTATTTTCTATAGATGAAGTTAAAACAGCTTTAGAAACTCACAAACCCGCAATTTTAGCTCTAGTTCATGCCGAAACTTCCACCGGTGCGAGACAACCCTTGGAGGATGTGGGTGAACTATGTCGCCAACATGGAACTTTGTTGTTATTGGATACTGTTACCAGTTTGGGAGGTGTTCCCATCTTTTTAGATGACTGGGGTGTAGACTTAGCCTACAGTTGCAGTCAAAAAGGTTTAGGTTGTTCTCCTGGTGCTTCTCCCTTTACCATGAGTTCCCGGGCGTTGGAAAAGTTGCAAAAACGTGAATCTAAGGTAGCTAACTGGTATTTAGATATGCTGCTACTAGGAAAATACTGGGGTACTGAACGCACATATCACCATACAGCACCAATCAATTTATATTATGGTTTACGGGAAGCGTTACGTTTAGTCGCAGAAGAAGGTTTAGCAAATTGTTGGCAACGTCATCAAAAAAATGTTGAGTATCTTTGGGCTAGTTTAGAAGCAATCGGTTTAAAAATGCACGTTGCCAAAGAATACCGCTTACCAACTCTCACGACAGTGTGTATTCCTGAAGGTATAGATGGCAAAGCTGTAGCAAAACAGTTATTACTAGAACATAATATTGAAGTGGGTGGTGGTTTAGGTGAATTAGCCGGTCAAGTTTGGCGTGTTGGTTTAATGGGTTTTAATAGTCGTCCTGAAAATGTAGATCGGTTGGTGGATGCTTTAAAACAAGTTTTGGCTAAATAGGGGATGCTGAATAAATCTGAAAATATTACTGGTATTGAGTTTTAGAAGATTGGAGATGGAGATGGAGAAAGTGCAAGCTTTTGAGGGGTAAGTACTAAAAAACCTTGCACTTTTTTGATTTCGAGAGATTGAAAAGTAGTTTTTCAGTTCTCTCCCTGCATCCTTCATCCTGCATCCTGCCTTTAACAAACTGTCACTTTGGCTCTGTTCAAATTTAGTAAAATACTTGATAATCCCAGTATACTGAAAAAGTAGTTGTAAAATATTGATATTTATACGGGGTATATGTCTAAACAATTACCACCATCTAATAACTTTCAAAGATTGCCAACAGATGCAGAAAAAGAAGAACAATTAATGCAGGATGTGCTTCTGCTGTTAGAAAATTTAGTCGAACGGGAAGAAGCAACAGTCAAATTAATTTTGAATTGTCTTTACGATGCTGGAGCAACAAACTTAATTAACCAAAAATTTACATCTCGCCCTGTAAATAAAAGTCTCAGATGGGTTTCTAAAATATCTAAGCCAGCCGTCAGAGTGGTTGCTTGGCAGTGGTTTAGAATGAATTGTCCACAATTAATCACCGATTGGTTGCGATCGCAGATCGAGTTTAAAAGTGCAGATACGCCAGGTGCAAATCTGGAAACTCCGCAAGTAGAGGTTGTCGTAGAAAACCCAAAAATAAATTCTCGGTCTTCCAGACCAGTAGAATATCCAATATATGAAGTTAAGCAGTTACGTGGTCAGATCAAAATACTAACTGGTACATTAATTGGTGTTTTAGCACTATGCACTGGTGGCTTTCTCTGGGCTGGCTATACTTTAGAGCAATCACATTCACAAGTAGTTGAAGAATTACAAAATCAGGTCAAGACGCTAGAAGCTAATGTTACTAAAGATTGAGTAACAATCAAACTGTTGGTCTTTACCAAAATTAATAACGACGAGTGTTCCAATCGAAAAAATCATCATTATTCACTGCTTTTTTCCCCCAAGACTTTCTTGCTTTAGAAGTATTAATTAAAGTTTTTTCTACTATGTCTGGCAATTTTTCCCATGAGATGTCTTCACATTGCAATATAGTTTTCAGTTTTTCTAAAGCCATGACAGCAGAATGATCTTCAGCAAAGTTGAGGGGATCATTAACACGCAGAGGATCTCTTTGCACAGCAGCTATACCCTGACGTACAGATACAGAAATCTGCTTATGTAACTCATTTTTGCCATAATTTACTTGTCTGTGCCAGCCTTTTTTGCTAGTCGCATATAAACTAGGTAATCGGTTTAAGGCATAGGCAACCACTTCTGATAACTTAATATATTTGGCAACTTTGCTAGGCAATTTCTGAATTTGCTTCTCTACTTCCTCTACAACTAGGCTTTCCATGACATTACAGCAATTTTTCCGAATTGATAGTCTGGGAAAGTTCGAGTCATGATTGGAAGATGGAGTCGAAGAACGGTGAGATGATGAATGATTGTATGACATAACAAAAAATTTTTAGGTTTTACTTGATCTTTCGGTAAATTTAGGTTAAAATTTTTGTGAAGATGCTTGATAAGAGTTTATAATTCTTTTATGCAAAAGAATTAGGCTAAATATAACTATACACATTTTTTACCAGCAGTGTAAAGAGTAATAATACCGTTTGCGGAATAAAAGTTTTAACACATCTTGTGTAGATTTTTTGTGTGGAAATACAGGCAAAAAATATAAGTTTATATACAATAGCTGTTTGTGCATAATTTTCTTTCGCTTCGTGAATAATTGCACATAGCTATTAAATAGTAAATCTCTGTAAACCTTATATGTTAACTATCCTAGCGATAAGATTTATTGCTCACGACTACTTATATGTGGATATTTTTAATTTAAGTTAAGTAGTGTGTGGGATAAGTATAAGTATTATTACTTGTAGATAGCAGATATTGGTGTTAATTATGTTACACCGCATCTACTACCTTTTTATGTATTTTAATGTCAATATTTTTACATTTGTTCTGGAGATGAATCACAGTTTTTGACCTGTATATATTGAGCGTACCTCACCATTACGGCGGATAATTGCTTCACCATTACTCACCTCTACCAGAGTCCAACCTGTAGCTCCAATGTTCTCTCCCAGCTTAATTCGGCGAGTTACACCATCAACTTTAAATAAAGCTGCTGACTTTTCACCTAACTCCATTAATCCTTCTAATTGGGCTGAATAGGCAGGTAAATAAATGTCCTGAGTAGTAGTGGGTGCTGGTACTGTCGGTAGTTTTGGCGGTGCAATGGTAGGCAATTTAGCAGTTGTAACTGGTTGAACTGGTGTAGATTTGGTAACAGGGGGTTGTTTTTGAGTACTTTCATTAACCAACTCAGGCTGCTTTTGAGTACTTTCATTAACCAACTCAGGCTGCTTTTGAGTATTTTCATTAATTAACTTAGGAGGAGATACCGGATTTGAGGAGTCTGCCACTTCTGGTAATGGACGCACAGATGGAGGAGACTGATAAACAGGAACATATATTCTTTCCACAACATTTGTTACCCGATTCCGATTGGAAACTGGTGGGGGGTTGAGAGTGCCTACAGATGGTTGACTAGGTGACGGTAAAGAATTAATAACTTCGCGATTAACTCTACCTGATCTAGATAAAGTATTTTGTGGTTGGCGGGCTTGTTTTTGATCAATTACGGCCAAAGCTTCTAACATATAGTCAACTAGTTCTGCCCTTGGATCTTGATTGACTACTTGAGCCGATTGAATTTGATTGGTATGAATATTTGTAGTTAAACCTTTGATAATTCCTGATTCTGTTAAATAAGCTGTGCCAATTACTGCCATACTGATGGTAGAGCCAAGTATTAGCCAGTTGCTTAAACCACCTGTGTTTTTTTGTTTTCTTTTCCTAATTGTGGTGACAGATGGAGAATTAAATACCAGTGTATTTGTGGTTTGCTGAGTGGGAATTGGCTCAATGGTGGAAACAGAACGGTTGAGAGTTTGTGGTAATACCACTTCGGACATTTTTACCGCTACAGCTTGCTGACGAGCATATTCTGTTCTGAAAGTTTTGGCAGGATTTTTTCTGCCAGTTTCCAAAATGTCATCAATGTCGCTGAATAGATCATCTATCAAGCCTTCTGCATAAGCTTCTATAGATAAAGTTTCATCAGGCACTAAGTCCTCTATAGCCTCAGAAATAGTTATAGAGGTGCTGGTTTCTGCTGGTATCATAGACATTTTATTTATAACTGCTAAAGAGAAAAAGAGAAATCCATAATGGTCAGGAAATCAAGTTTTTGACTTCACTTTTAATCATTCATTCCCTGGGAAATAGCCTGGGAAATTAATTGATGCCACAATGGTATTAAATTCTACTGTGATTTGGAAGTAGTTCAGAATTTCACTTCAAAAATCTATGTAATACATCTTACTGATCTCTCAGCCTATACTATACCTATGATGGAGAAGTTTTTGTATCCACTAATAACGAAAACTCAGATTGTTCCTTATTTTTACGGATTTCTAAATAAATAAGTAAGGCATTTACATCCGCAGGGTTAACCCCACCAATTCGGGCAGCTTGTCCTATTGTTAAGGGTTTGACTTTCCCTAGTTTTTCTCTGGCTTCTTTAGATAAAGTATCAATTGCTGCATAATCTAAATCTGCTGGTAAGGGGCGGTTGGCTTGGCGGGCGATCTGCTCAATTTGATTTTTCTGTCTGGCCAGATATCCAGAATATTTAATGTCAATTTCTGCACCTTCTCTTTCGGCTTGGTTGAGGGTGGAATTTCCTAGGCCATATCTATCCAGATCAATGTAGTGTATACCTGGACGACGCAACCAGTCAGCGAGGGTAATAGATCCCTTGATTGCTTGTTGGGTATCCTGGGCGATCGCCTTACCTATATCATCATGTTCTTTAATTCTGGTGGTATGTAGTCTTTCTTTTTCTGCTACAATTTGTTCTTGTTTGTTAGTAAACAATTCCCAGCGTCTATCATCAATTAAACCAATTTCCCTTCCTAATGGTGTCATCCGTTGATCGGCATTATCAGATCGTAGCAATAAACGATACTCAGACCTACTAGTAAGCATACGGTAAGGTTCACGTAAATCCTTAGTACACAGGTCATCCACTAACGTACCAATGTAACTTTGCTCACGGGGGAAAATAAGCATTTCCTGATTTCGCACCAACCGTGCTGCATTCACACCAGCTACCATACCCTGTGCTGCTGCTTCTTCATAACCGGTTGTGCCGTTAATTTGTCCTGCACAGAATAACCCTTGAATTTTCTTGGTCATCAATGTGGGATAACACTGAGTTGCTGGTAAATAATCATACTCTACTGCATAGGCAGGACGCAACATCACGCAGTTTTCCAAACCGGGAAGACTTTGCAACATGGTAATTTGCAGATTTTCTGGTAAACCTGTAGAAAATCCTTGAATGTATAATTCCGGTATATCCCGTCCTTCTGGTTCAATGAAGATTTGATGACTTTCTTTATCGGCAAAGCGGACTATTTTATCTTCAATACTAGGACAATAACGAGGTCCTTTAGCATCAACCCAACCACCATAAACAGGGGATAGGTGTAAATTTTCTTGGATTAATTTATGTGTTTCCTTAGTGGTTCTAGTCATGTGACAGGGAATTTGTTCCCGCTCTACCCACACTTGAGGATCAAAACTAAACCAGCGTACTTCCTCATCTCCTGGTTGCAGTTGCATTTTACTGTAATCAACAGACCGCTTATCTACCCGTGCAGGTGTACCAGTTTTCAATCTTCCTGTTTCAAAACCCAAACGGTTAAGGGTTTCTGTTAAACCTACTGCTGCAAATTCCCCGGCCCGGCCAGCTTCCATAGACTTGTTACCTACCCAAATTCTCCCACCCAAGAAAGTACCAGTGGTGAGAATAACAGCTTTGCATTCAAAAGCGACACCAAAATAAGTTTCTACACCGATAACTTCATCATTTTTTCCTAAAACTAAATCTGTCACCATGCCTTCTCGAATTGTCAAATTTGATTGATTTTCGACAATTCCCTTTATCACTGCTGCATACTCACGCTTATCAGTTTGCGCCCGTAATGCCCAAACTGCTGGTCCTCTTGAAGAGTTGAGGATACGTTTTTGTAGATAGGTGCGGTCTGCCATTTTGCCTATTTCCCCACCTAAAGCATCTATTTCATGGGTGAGTTGGGACTTAGCGGGGCCACCTACGGCGGGGTTACAAGGTTGCCAAGCAATTTTATCCAGGTTAAGGGTTAACAGTAAAGTACGACAACCGAGGCGAGCAGTAGCTAAAGCTGCTTCACAACCGGCGTGGCCAGCACCGACAACAATTACATCATAAGCATCTTGGAATTGAACAGTATTTTGCATGGTCATGAGGAGTTAGGAATTAAAAGTTAAATGTTTAAAAAGTTAATTACTGTGGGTATTTTAGCGTATATTTTACATTAATTGTCAGAATCAGGATTTACAGGATTTAAGGATTTATATTATAAGATGTTGAATATTTTTGATTTGATTACAATTAATTATAAATGTGGTTGTAACCAAATTTAGGACATGAATATTTACAATGTTGAGATTAGGTATGGAAGGGATAAGAAATTTTATGATAATTTATGCTAATAGATTTTCTATACCTGTTATTGTTCCAGTTGTAGAAACTTGAATCACTCTACTATATTGTAATCTCCATTGTAAAGCATTGGAAATAGTCAGATAACCCATTGCTGGAGGTTCACGCAAAATTCTTTCTGCTAATGCTGCTCTACCAATTTCATCTAATGGAAAATTCCTTTCTTCTAAAAAAGCTATGACATCATCTTGATTACCATTACGGCGTAAAATCTCATTTATTCCGTAACTTGTTTGATAATCTCCTGTACATTTTTTATCTACAAAAACAACATGATAAAAATTTAATGTAGCTGTGCGTTCAGTATGATTATCAATTTTTTCGTATGCAAATATTAATAAGTGATAACCTAAACCATAAACCTTTTGAGCCGCATTTCTAAATGGACATGAAGATTGTGGTTGTCGAATGGATGTTACCTTTAAATCAACTTCTAAACTAGGGAAATCAATTCCTGCTGCTGCACTACCAAGAGTATAATCATATCTATTAGAGAGGTATTGATTGAAGTTAGACTCCACATAAGTTCCTACAGCTTTACCATCTGTAACTCCATATAAATTATTAATAGCTGTTGAACTCAATTCTAAACAAAAACTACTAGCAGCTTTTTTTAGTCCTTCTAGTGTTAATAATTCCATATTTATTATCTTCCTATTAAATAGCTAAACTAAGTTGTTGATAAGTAGATTTAGTAAATTCAATATTTTGTTGTCCTATTCTCTTGCATACCCATTCTACACAAGCAGGAACAATTGCATTACCAAACAAAGCATACTGATCATAAATTCTTGCTTCCCTACACCAATGATCAGGAAAACCCATTAATCTGGCATATTCAACATTAGTTAAACGCCGGAATTTATCACCTATTTGATAACGTTCATAATGTCTAGAAGTAGAAGCAGTTAATGTTGATGCAATACCATTAATGCCAAAAATTGTATAACCTAACCTTGAACCGCCTTCCTGATTATATAATATTTCTACACCCTGACAATAACGATTGACAAATTTACTTTTTTTAATCCGTTCTAAGGTATCTTCTGTAAAATCAAAGATAGGATCTATCACTGCTTCATCTTCCAAAATATCCTGGAGTTTTTTTATGGGTTTGATAGCTGTAAAATTAGAGATATTTTGAGTAAACATCATATTTTTAAAAGCAATTCCCCAATTACAGTTTTTGCGTTTATAATCTATTATGTTTACCATAAATTGATCTATCTTTTTTTCGATATTTCCTAACTCATTTGAGTTTTCTGGGGTTAAAAAAACAGAGGATTTTTCTAAGAGTTGTACACTGAAATCTTGATGATTTAATTTTGTGCCAAATATAAATATCCTCTCTCGATTTTGAGGAATACCAAAATTAATAGGGCTAATAATCTTCCATTCAATCAAATAGTCTAATTCAGCTAGTGCATTTAATATTACTTTGAAATGATGGCCTTTTTCCATTGTCAAAAGTCTTTTAACATTTTCCAAAAAGAAATAGTTTGGTTTTTTTGCGGCGATAATTTCTACAATTTTTTCAAATAAAGTACCCCTAAGACTATCTCTAATACCAAGTTTTTTACCAGCAGGGCTAAATGGTTGACAAGGAAAACCAGCAGTTAAAATATCATGTTTGGGTATATCTGATAAAGGAATATTGTTAATATCACCTAATACAATAGAATCTGCACCAAAATTACTTTGATATACTTTACAACTCAATTTATTTATATCATTTGCCCAGATAGTTTTAATACTTGCATTTTCTAAACCTAAACGAAAACCACCGATACCAGCGAATAATTCTACGGCTGTTAACTTTTGCATTTCCTTTTATACATTGCAGTTAAGTATATAAAAATATATTATACATCAACGATGGTTATTTATGTCATCCAATCAACCAATAAATCCTGATTTCCTTCATCCTAAACGAACATAGTTTTGATATAGAATGAAATCACAATCACCAAAAAGATATTTAAAAACTATGAAAATTAATTCCCAAGTCAAAGCAAGATTAATTAAAATTACTCTAATTAGTTTTATCATCGCTATATTTACAATCTCGATTAGCATCTATATTAAAAGTCGTCAACCTTTACCTAATTCAGTAATTATCAGAAAAAACAATAGTAATATTACCACTACAAGTAAATTTATTCCCAGTCCAGAATTAGATCAACAACAAAGATTTTTAGAAACAGTTAATTATCAACTGCAAAATATTCCTCCAACAAATAGTTATGAATATATCATTCTTCGTGCTTATGGAACAATATTTGTTAATCAAAATCCAGACATTATACTACCATCAAAATTTATTCTAGAGAATGAAGTGGAAACCGTAGATTTTCAAGAAAATTTACAATTAACTTTAGTAGAAGGAACAAGAGAATGTTACTTACAAAAAGCGGCCGCAGATGCTTTTAACAAAGCCAGAAACATCATAGATATACCCTTAAGATCGGGGTACTCAGGTGATTGTACTCGTAGTTATGCAACCACATTAAGATTTTGGCAAAAATATACTAACAGCAGTACCTTAGAACAGGTAAAACAAGGCAAAGAAAAAAATATTTTGAGTTTAGTTGCACCACCAGGAACTTCTCAACATTTGTGGGGTTTAGCTCTAGATTTAGGAGTATCAAACCAAGAACAAAGACAAGCATTAAATGAAAATGGTTGGTTTCAAACAGTGGTTAAAGATACACCACACTGGACATATTTAGGGTGGGATAAAGAGAGTTTACCAAAATTCGGTTTACAAAGCAAAATAGTACAAGGTATTACCTATTGGGTGACACCGATTTAAGATTTAATATTGATTAGCCTTTAATATTTAACATAAAAAATAAAAATATCACAGTCATTTTCACTATACATCTATATAGTAAAACTCGGAATTTTTAATATTGTCATCAATTTTTTGTAAGTAGTCTTGAATGACATATTTAATTTTTTCTAACGCTTCTTGTTCTGTGTTTCCTACAGTCCAACATCCAGGTAAAGCAGGACACCAAATTGCATATACCTGATCAATTTTGTTCAGTTTTACTTGATATCGCATATCTCAATTTCTGCCAGTAGATGTAATTCTATATTATTTTTTAAGATTAAAAGGAATCTCTTGATACTACAATCGCTGATAATTTTGATCCAAAGATGTGAAAACTAAATAAAAATTCCATCTCCTATCTTGCAAAACCTTTTCCTCTGTGTTCTCTGTGACTCTGTGGTTCATTATTCCATAAAATCCCTAAATATTACTACAATAAAATAATTACATACCCAAAATTTGGAGTTCTTGCAGTGGGTTTATTTGATGATTTCAGCCGTTTTTTAGAAGATCGTTTAGAGGAATTCTTACGTAAAAATCCTCATTTAGAATTAGAAATGCTACTTGAACAGCTAAGGGAGCAGGAAGAGGATACACTAAAATTGATTGCAGATTTGCGAGTACAGGAAAAGCGATCGCAAGATGATATATTGACAACTGCACAGGAAATACAACGTTGGCACATTCGTATTCAAAAAGCTAAAGCAGCAAATAGAGATGACTTAGTTAAACCTGCACAAGCTAGAGAAGATGCTCTCTTGCGAGAAGGTAATCAAAAATGGGGACAAATGCAAGGTTTAAAAGAGCGTCTTAGTCAATCTCAAGATTTGTTAACTAAAATACAAAAACGCCGTCAAGAAGTGCAAGCAAAAGCAACAGCAGCACAACAAGCAAAGGCAAAATCTCAAACTAAGCAACGTTTAGAAACTGATACTGGGCAAAATAAATCTAGTAGTTATTACGGGAAGTTTGATGAACTAGAAGAACAATTTCGCCGCTTAGAAACCCAAGAAGAACTAGAACAGATGAAACGAAATATGGGCAAATAGTTATTAAGAATAAATAACGGATTCAAAATCAAAAGAAATGATAGAACCCTGACTTTTTTATAAATTGGGGTTCTATTTCAGAAGTAAAGTAAAATTAATTAAACATATTTTTAAAAAATAAAAATGTCTGTATTACTTAAATGTTATTGAATTCACAAACCCAACTGTAAAGGAATGATAAATTCAATTTACTGAAGTTACTAGGACTTACACAAAATATCTATTGTAACCCTCATTCCTCTGTGTTCTCTGTACCTGGGGTGATATGTCTTCGACACGCTACGCGAACGTTTATTCCATAGCTTGTTCAGCAAAACCTAGTTACTTACTAATAGCCAGTAAGAGTATAATTTAGTAATGGAAAACAGTATACTATTAGACATTGTAGCAACTCTACAAAGGTTATTTGTTGGTTACATACCAGCTGCTACTTTAGGGATATTTATTGGCTTTATCATTGGCATAAATGGTGTAGTTTATCAACTATTTAGTCGCTTGTTTCAAATCCCTAATAGCATTCCTTCAATTGCTTTTTTACCCATTGCTCTAATTTTATTTCAAGAAAATGAAACTGCGGCTATTTCTGTGATTTTCATTGGGGTTTTGTGGGAAATAATTGTCGAAACTGCTATGGGTATACGCAGATTCAAACAACAAGATCATAATCTTATTGTAGCTATTCATTATATTTTTAAAGCTTTAAGATTAGGTATGTGGATAGCTTGGTTTACTGTGATTGCGACAGAAATGTTAGTTGGTACAAAAGGGTTAGGTTTTTTAGTTTGGAATGGTTACAAAGCTAATAATGTGAAATATATAATTGATGCTATGTTATACATTGCAATTATCGGTGTGTTTCTAGATCAATTAATAGACTTAGTTGGTTATATTCTGGTTCAAGTTACTCAAGGTGACAGTACTAAAAATTAATAAAGTTAATTAACACTTTAACGAAAAGTTAGGGTTGGAGATTGCTTCCTTTCGTCGCAATGACAGTATTTAAACTAGGTTTTGTGTAAGTTCTGGAGTAATTATTAATTGTTTTATCTATTCCTGGGAATTGTACTTTTCAATCTTAAAGTTTGTTGGGTAGAACGTTCACCTAATGAACGGATAGCGATGACTTCAATTTCTACTTCTGTTCCTGAACGTATAGCTTTACTTGACATTTGCAACTTTCCTAAATCTAAAGTAAAGCGATTGTAATTACGGGTGACTAGAGAATCTGGCATTGTTCCTTCATAAAAAGTTTGATAACCAAATCCATCAAAGCTATCTCTACCTCGATATTTAACTTTGAACTTAGTATTAATTAAATCTGATCTTCTTGCTAAATCAACTATTTTTAAATTCAAATTTTTTCCTGTACCCGTAAATTCTGCTACCTTTAATTTAGTAACGTCCTGTTTAGGAATAGCATAATTCACTGTATATGTTGTCAACTGATTTTGTAGTTGTGCATTCCCATCAACCCACAGATTTTCTGGGAAATTTATATCAATTTGTTCGTTATCACTTAAAGTAAGAGTGACTTTTTGATTGGCAAAATTACTAAGCGGCTTTTTTTCCTGCCAATTTAATTGCAGACTTCCTTCTAACCGCCGATCAAATTCTCGATATTGATCAGTAATAATAGAACCTGGTGCAAGTAAAGCAGTTGCTCCTTGACGGATATACCATTTATTTTTAGAAAGGTTGATTTTTTGGGTTGATAATTGGGAAATTGTAGTTGTAGTTTTTGGTCTATCATTTCTCAATGGTTCTTGACTATTGATAATACTTAAAGTCCCCAAACTACCACGTTTTCCATCACTACCATCACCACCATCTCGGCCATCTCTGCCATCATAACAACGATAAACTTTTTTCTTACATTTATAATTAGGTTTACCTGGTGTTCCTTGACAGATTTTTTCTTCCCAACGGGAACGACGACAGTTACAACCTCTTGTTCCTTTTCCACCACGGCCACCACGGCCACCTTCTCCACCGTTAGCGCGGACAAATATTTTTTGTAAGTCTGCGATGCTACTGTAATAAATTGTTAGAGAACCCCCGTTTCCTCCCTTTCCTCCTTTACCTCCCTTTCCTCCATCACCTCCTTTAGTAGCGCGAATTGTGGAGCGAGAGTTGTCTCGTTTTTTGCTTCTACATCTGGGACGAAAAGCGTTTTCCCCATCTTCTCCATCTTCTCCATTTGTACCTGAAAGCTCAAGGTTTATGGGTGAACCATTAGCAGTTATGGTTTGGTTTTGTCCATCACGTCCGTTTCTACCAGTACGGCCATCTTCTCCATCTATTTCATACTGGTGATCATATCTTCTGTTTCTATCTCGACGATTTTTATGATCGTGGTTTGCTATTTGATAATTTGCTTTTTTTGGATTAATTTCGCAGATTTCTACAGCAGTAGTAGGTAAAATATTGGTAGTGCTTAATAAGCAAAAAGTTAATATTAAAGGTAGTTTTGTAGTTATACTTTTGAGCTTGATCATAATTCTGTCATGTATAGTGTAGTATTTTTATGGAGTGAATATATTATATGCTGACGATATTTTTTGGGTTTTGCGCCCAATCCAATGATTAAGATATATAAAACTTAGCAAATAAATTTTAAATTCTCTAGCTTTTATCATTGTAAAGAATACAACTGTAGAAGATTACAGAAGTACCTCATTACACTGGAAAATGCTGTGTATCATGAATGGGGCAACCACGGGGGGTTTGCCCCTACGTGAGGAAAACAGATCATTCCGATACTAACGGATTTGATATAACTACTTAATGATATAGAAATCAAGCAAATGTCATCTTTAATTTCTACTTTTACAGAACATCTGAATTTTTCTGAAGCGGAAATAGAATCTATTTTAGCAACACCGTTAAATGAGGTGCTAAATTCACCTGCTTTAAATCAAGAGTTAGCTAGTTTAGATCTTAGTTTATTACAGGAAACTTTACATACTGCTGGTTCAGTTTTAGCGGAACATTTACCACCTTTTTATGATTGGTTAAAAAATGAATTAGGAGTACAAAAAGTTCCTGATAGTCCGGTTCATGCAACTACTTGGGTGGTTAATTTTTTAAATAATCAAGAAACTATTAATCATTTGGTAGAATTACATCGTCCAGTTCCCAAAATGGCTTTAGAAAAGGCTGTTCCCCGTTTGGTGAGTTTGTTTGATAATGTGGAAGATGTAAAAGTGCAACGGGAATGGGAAAAAGCTGTGGCTGCACTTTGTTTAGTTTTGGTGGTTGATAAAAGACAAGGTAGTTAATAGTTATCCGTGGGGAATAGGGAATAGGGAATAGGGAATAGGGAAAGTTAATTTTTACAGCACTTTCTGGTGTAATGAGGTACTTTATTGGCGGGCAAGATGCCCACCCCACAAGAGTTTCATGATTATGATTTGTACCTCATAGCAACGAAATCTGCTGTATCTTACCCAATCACCAATCACCAATCACCAATCACCAATCACTAATTACCAATCAAAGGACGATGTTGAATCCAAGGATTTAATGCTTCTAATTGTGCGGCTAAACTAATTAAAGTAGACTCGGCTGCGGGTTTGCCTATTAACTGTACACTGATGGGTAAACCTTTGTCATCAAAACCTGTGGGTATGGCGATCGCAGGTAAACCGGTAGCATTAGCTATGGGGCAAGGTGCAATCCATTTAATAATGTTATCAAATATGTCTTCTGGACTTAAGTTTGCCCACTCACCAACACGGATGGGTGAATGTAAATAAACAGGTAAAACTAGGACATCAAAGTGATCAAACCAGGCGATGATTTGTCGTGAAAATATTTGCATTTGTCCTAATGCTTGCAGATATTCAGCGGCTGAACCTGTTCTAGATAATAACCAACGATTTAATGGTTGTAGTGCTTCTGGGGGTAGTCCTGCTGCTGCTACTCCTGATTGCCAAACTATTTTAAATGGTTCTACTAAACCACTAAAGTCAGGAGATTTTTCTTCGATTTCATGTCCTAATTCTGATAAGAATTTTACTGTTTTTTCTACACCATTTGTACAGTTATCATCTGCTTTACCAAAGGGTTGTATGTTGGTGCTAAAGGCAATTTTTAAGGGAGATAGTTGAGTTTGGGTGGCTGCTAAAAAGGATGTTTCTGGAGGTGCTAACCAGTAAGGATCTCCTGTAAAGTAACCGGAGACAACATCTAACATTGCTGCTGCATCGCTGACGGTTCTGGCTAAAGGTCCATGAACACCTATTCCTCCTAATTTATCACCTACTGGGGCGCTAGTAATTCTCCCTCTGGCAGATTTGATCCCAACGACTCCACAACAGGCCGCAGGGCCACGAATTGAACCACCGCCATCTGAACCGTGGGCGATCGCACATAACCCACCTGCAACGGAGGATGCTGCACCACCACTAGAACCACCGGCTGTATATTCTAAGTTCCAAGGGTTTCTGGCTGGGGGAAAACCTGTAGGCTCTGTGTATGGATAAGAACCTAGTTCACAGGTGGCTGTTTTACCCAAAATTGTAAACCCAGCTTGTTTGATTTTGGTAACTACTCCTGCATCATGGTTAGGAATGTTGTTCATTAAGGCTGGGTTGCCGTAGGTGCAAGGTATACCTGCTACTGGTGTTAAGTCTTTAATGGAGATAGGAACACCAAAAAATGGTGGTAGTTCACTGGAGGTAGCGAGTTGTTCGGTTTTAGCTTTCGCATCGGCGATCGCTAAGTCTGCTGTGACTGTAAAATAACTACCTAGCTGGGGATTTAAACTATCAATCCGATCTAAATAAACTTGTACTAATTCTGAGGGCGAAATTTCGCGGTTTTTAATTAATTTTGCTAATTCTAAAGCTGATGTAAATGCTAAATCAGTCATGTTCTGGGAATAAGAGTAGGGAACAGGGAAGAGGGGGAAGTATAAAAACTTCCTCAATTCCGTTAAACTAAAGACCGATCGGTTAAAATTTCATAACCTTGATCTGTGACTAAAACTGTATGCTCAAACTGAGCAGATAAAGAATTATCCACTGTCACCGCAGTCCATCTATCTGATAAAATACGGGTATTCTTAGAACCTGCATTTAAAATTGGTTCAATAGCTAAGGTCATTCCAGAACGTAGCTTGACGTTGGGAATGTCTCTAGTTCTGTAGTTGAATACTGGTGGTTCTTCGTGTAAGTTTCTACCTACACCATGACCTGTAAATTGTTCAACCACACTCAATTTGTTAGCTTTCACATGATCTTCAATTGCGCCGGCTATGTCTGCTAGGTGAGCGCCTGCTTTTACTTGTTCAATGCCTTTAAATAAAGCTTCTTCTGCTACACGGATTAATCTAGCTGCGGCGGGGGTGACATCTCCCACAGCAATTGTGATACAAGAATCTCCATGAAATCCATTGTAATAAGCGCCGGTGTCAACTTTTAAAACATCTCCAGCACGGATAGTTTTTTTGCGACTAGGAATACCGTGAACAACTTCATTATTAATACTGGCACAAATTGAACCTTTAAAACCGTGATATCCTTTAAAACTAGGAGTAGCACCCATTTCCCGGATACGTTTCTCTGCATGAGCATCTAAGTCAGCAGTGGTCATTCCTGGTTCAACTATCTGAGAAATTTCTTTGAGAACTGTAGCTACAATCTTTCCTGATTGTCGCATAATTTCAATTTCACGAGCAGATTTAATTTCAATCCCTCGACGTTTTCTCGGTGTTGCTGGTTTAGGTTGAACAGGTTGAGCGAGTAGGTTACTGAAAATGTTCATCATCAAATTTAGGGGTGTTGCCTGTTAATGCCTTAGATGTACAATAGTTAAGTTGGTTGAGAATTATCTCTACATTACTCACGTTAACTTATTTTGCGCTGGTGAAGAAATACAGATATTGATGATTGGCGTTGCTGAGTTAGGGTATGAAATTAAGTAGTGGTGCAAAATAAATTTTATATTTGTTAGAGGGAACAGGGAATAGGGAAGAAGAATTTATGTATATACTGAGTTCTGCTCAAAAATCAAATAGGAGTCCTATATTAACAGAGAGTTCCAATAATCTAAAATCCAAAATTCAAAATCACACCCAAAATTAGTAGGACTTACGCAAAATATCTCTTAAAACCTCTTAACTTCGTTTCCTTCGCTTCCTTCGTGGTTCATTCTTCCGTAACTTCTGCGTAAGTCCTAATTAGCAATGCCGATAATTTTTCATTCTCATATCTAAATTTCAAAACACCTAAATTGTATCTGGATCAACTCCCAATTCTCTCAGTTTAGCAGCTAAACGTTCGGCTTTTTGTTTTTCTTGTTGAGCGAATTCTTCAGGGGTAAGAATAATTAAACCTTCTGGAGTAAAATAACGTAATTGCTGACGATGAACTCCCAAATATAAATTTAGTTGTTGACTCCATAACCAACCTTGCTCATTAACTTGTATCGGTTGATAAGTTCCCCCCATTAAAATAAACCCAGCTAACTCAAAGTTACTGGGATCAAACAGAAAATATTCAGGAGTGCGGAAGGTATTTTGATAAATTTGTTTTCTCAACTCTTGGTTGCTAGAGGCTCTTTGTTCTGTCAGTAATTCTATAATGATATGTGGATAAATCCCGTCTTCTTGCCAAATTACCCAACTTTGTCTGGGTTTACGTTCAACATTAAGAGCGACAAAAAAATCAGGAGATGGTAGTTCTTCTGGTTTGAGTTGACGCTCACTATAGTGAATTGTTAAATTACTGGCAGCATAAAAGTCATTGCGATTACTCCACCATAATTCTAGACATTGAATTAGTAAAATTATTTGTTGTAAATTTGAAATATTTTCCAGTTTTGGTGGTTCATCGGTTGCTTTTTTTTCGGGAAAAATCACCTCTCTTGGTAGTTCAAAATCTAGAGGTGCTTCTGGGGATATAGATTTGTTTTTGGCGGTTTCAAAACTTTCGTATGTAGTCATAATAACAAATTTAATGGTAGTTAAATCATGGTTATTTAAAGATAATTTTTAGATGTTAAACCTTTCCGGAATAATCATCAATCATCAAGTTTATGCATAATAATGAGCCATAAACTTTTCAGTCACAGTCCACAGATGATCGTCTAATTTCGTCAAAACCCATTCGGCTATATGTTCAGGTATACCATCATAAAAAGGTTCAGCGATCGCACCTGCAATACAAGCTATGGTGTCACTATCTCCACCTATAGAAACAGCGTTACGAATTGCATCTTCAAAGTCTGTTGATTCTAAAAATGCAATAATAGCTTGGGGAATAGAACCTGAACAGGAAAAATCTAATTTGTAGTTTGGTCTAATTTGATCTAAGCTTTGATTTAAGTTATAGTTAAAAGTCTTCTCTATATAAGATTTGATTGTATTTTTATCATAACCGGTACGGGCTAAAAAAATAGCAGCGGCTGTAGCTTGTGCGCCTTTTGTAGCTTCTGGATGACTGTGAGTTACTTCAGCACAGTGTTTTGCTTCTTCTAAGACAATTTTTAAATGATCAAAAGCTGAAGCTATAGGACTAACTCTCATAGCTGTACCGTTACCATTACTGTGATATGGTTCTATGCTACTAGAAATTGCCCATTCTTGAAAGTCTGAATCATAGCCAATGTGAGAGTATTCACTATAATAGGATTTGAATTGTTGAACATACTGAAATTTATCAATATATTTTGTTTTATCTGGGAATTCATCAGCATTGAGAATAACTTCTGCTACTGCCAGGGTGAGTAGTGTATCATCTGTAAAATGACATCTATCATTAAATAAGGGAAAATCCTTAGTTTTAATGTTATCAAACTCATAAATTGAGCCAATCATATCACCTGCGATCGCGCCTAACATAATTTTTCTACCCTTTTGATATTTTGATTTTGTTGAGTTTGCTCTTATATGTTTGTAGATTACACATTATTAACTTTTTGGGAATCCACAAACTTGTAGCTGATAATATTACCACAATTGATGTCATTCATAATAGCTTTTAAATTATCCTAGTGGTTAATCAGTAATAACACTGTTGATTGAGTAAAAAATAGATATATTATATCTACAAATTCTTATTTAAACCTGCTAATGAAACAGAGAATTAATCATAGAATTAGGGGATATTAATTACAAATAAGATAGATTTTTAATCATCAATTAAAGGTTTTTTAATTTCTATAACTTTGGGTAAATAATGATATCTGATAAATTGTTGATAGGCAAATTAATCATCCATTGCGTTTTTAATATAATCTATTTTGGGTAATTTACAAATTTATAAGGTATTTTTCTTGAGGTATAATAAAGGTCTTTAAGAATATTATAAATATAATTGCAGATCCCCGACTTATATCATTAACCCTGGATTTATTTACCAGATTGATATCAGAAGTCGGGGATCTTTATCCTGATTCCAAGCTCATATCATAATTTGGGGTTTATTTACGAGATTGAAAACAGAAGTCGGGGATTTAGCAGTACCCAATCACCAGTCACCATAATCTGAGATATCCTTATAAGTGATAGAGATTCGCGCAAATTAAGTAGAATGAAACTGGCAGCAAGAGTAAGTCAGGTGACACCCTCGATCACCTTAGCGATCGCAGCTAAAGCTAAGGCCATGAAAGCAGAGGGTATTGATGTATGTAGTTTTAGTGCTGGAGAACCGGATTTTGATACTCCGGCACATATCAAAGCGGCAGCAGCTAAAGCATTGGAAGAAGGAAAGACTAAGTATGGGCCTGCTGCTGGTGAACCCAAATTAAGGGAGGCGATCGCCAATAAGCTGAAAACCATTAATGGTCTTGATTATAAGGCAGAGAATGTTTTAGTTACAAACGGTGGTAAGCATTCTCTCTACAACTTAATGGTGGCATTAATTGACCCCGGTGATGAAGTAATTATCCCTGCACCCTATTGGTTAAGTTATCCAGAAATGGTAACCTTAGCAGGTGGGAAGTCAGTAATTGTGAACACCGATGCTTCCACAGGCTACAAAATTACCCCAGAACAGCTAAAACAGGCAATTACTCCCAAAACAAAGTTATTTGTCCTCAACTCCCCTTCTAACCCCACAGGGATGGTATACACCCCAGAGGAAATTAAGGCATTAGCTAAGGTAATAGTTGATGCAGATATCTTTGTCGTTTCTGACGAAATATACGAAAAGATCCTCTACGATGGTGCTGAACATCTCAGTATTGGTTCTTTAGGTGCAGAGATTTTTGCTAGAACTTTAACCAGCAACGGTTTCGCTAAAGGTTACTCCATGACTGGATGGCGTTTAGGTTACTTAGCTGGGCCAGTGGAAATTATCAAAGCTGCCAGCACCATCCAAGGACATAGTACATCTAATGTGTGTACCTTTGCTCAATATGGGGCGATCGCCGCATTGGAAGGATCACAAGACTGTGTAGAGGAAATGCGTCAAGCATTTGCTAAACGTCGTCAAGTGATGTTAGAAAGACTGAACGCCATTCCAGGGTTGAGTTGTGTCAAACCCGACGGTGCATTTTACCTATTTCCCGATATCAGCAAAACCGGTTTAAAGTCTCTGGAATTTTGCAATGCTTTATTAGAAGCACATCAAGTTGCAGTTATTCCCGGTGTAGCTTTTGCTGCTGATAACAACATCCGTCTTTCCTACGCTACAGACATGGCCACCATTGAAAAAGGGTTAGATCGGTTAGAGAAGTTTGTCCGCTCTCGAATTTAAAAAATAGGGAGATGTAGGGGTAGGAATAAGCTGTTGTGCATTTGACTCGTTCCCATACTCTGTATGGGAATATGTTCATAAGTCTCTGACTTAAAGTAAATTTTGCATGAGTTAGTAGCATTCCCAGTCAGAGACTGGGAACGAAATGAACTACCTCTCACCTATTCCATATCTTTGACATTGTTCGATCAGTTTTTTCTTGATCAGCGATCGTACATTTTCTGGTGAGACTATTTCACAGTTTTCCCCATAACGCAATACTTCCCGCACTAACCAAAAAGGGTTTGACACTTTTCTCACAACTTGACGCACCTCTCCAATTACCTCGTTACTGATGTCATTAGGTTTTGCTTCATAAGCTTTCACCATTCCATCGTAAAATCGTAAGTATACTTTTAGGGTGTCTAGACCTTCATGTCGCCATTGTCCGTTCACTGGGACAACACCTTTGATTTTATCCAGACGTAAACAACGGTTGTGTATTAGTTCTGGAAAGTCAGGTTTGCCGATATCTTCAGTTTCATCACACCAAACATTTAAGTAGAAACGCTTCTCCTCAAAAGCAATTTCCGCATAACGCACTGTAAATGATAGGTCTTGACCTTGAGAATTGGTATAGAGTAAGTGAAATGGTTGTTGACTTTGGCGAAATTGATCTGCAAGTATGCGCCATGCTTCCATCGGTTGGCTAACTTGTTGGAGTAATAATTGACGCATCGGTTGTTCAAGTTGACCGCGTTCCAGTAACAAACTAGAGACAGTTTGTGCTTGTTCAATAAAACCTGAATCCTTGAGTATTCCTATAGCTTGCTGGAGTGCGGTTACTTGTGTGGAGTTGAGGGTGAAAGGTTCACCGACTTCAAACTCTTTTTGGGCGATCGCTACCAATAGTCCAGAAATACTAGGAGATTTTCCCCAAAAAATACCCAGTTTGCGGGCGATTTCTTCTAGTTGTTCCTTTGTCCCAGAAGGAATTGAAAGTGTGATTGATTCTTTTTTCCTAGACATTCACAAAAATGTAATTGTAATATTGACATATTGCTGATTTATAGTTATTGTATCTGTATAACGGGGGGTAAAAAACTTTTATGAAAGAAAACTTACCAGATTGTATGCTTCAGCTTATGTCAGATGCTTGCTGGCATTCTACAGAGGAGCTAGTCGAAAAAGTTAGTCATCGCTTTTCTGCAACTATGCACGTTCTCAAGAAACGTGGTTATAAATTTGAAAAAAGACGTACTCAAGGTCAAAAGTATGAGTATAGATTACTTGAAGAGTCAAAAGCGATCACTCCGTTGATCATAGAACACGCTTAAAAACAATTTCTGACATATTGGGGGTAGTTTCTCTTACTCCCATTTTCTGGGGAATAGTAGGTATTGAGGTCAAAAAATATGACCGATAATTTACTAATTCTAATTTCCATTGATCAAAATCAAGTTTTTATGGCAATAAGTTTTGCATGACAGAAATATCCGCTTTATGTTAGACAAATCAACTCTGATTTAATTACATTGGAATCAAGAAATGGCTGAAATAATTACTAATCACAATAGCATTTTAAAAATATACCTCAGTGCTTTAGCTGCAAAAGTGATTGATGCTCAGAAAAATCACCAATTAATATCAGTTTTAGCAAATCAAAGTAATAGCCTAGAAATTGCTAGAACATGGGAGTATTTCATAACTGAAGAACTTATCGGTTATGTTGTCAGTGAATCCTTAGAAGGTTTAGCCCAATTTAAGCAATTGGAAGGTTATGGATGCAAGTTAGGGAAAGAAGGTTTTGCAGTATTACAAGAAGTATCTGAACCAATTGAGTTAACACTAGATACACTAGCAGCTTTTCCTTCAACCCTTGTACCAATGGAGGCAATTTTACAAAGTAATCAATTTGTGGGAAGTTGTGATATTTACAATCTTTATCGTTATAACTGGGAAATAAAATCTCATAATTCTTCTATTACAGAAGGGTTTTTAGATCATCAGCCAACTCAAGTAGAAGGTTTTATTCCTTTCGTAACTGGTTACTATCCCCAAGCAGGAAATTTAGCTCCAACTCTTGATTACTACACTAATCAAGAAATTTATATTCCTGTATCTTTGGTAAACTTGTTAAAAGGTGAAGTCAATGTCTAAAGCAAAACGTCAACGTCCTTATATATTTGGTAGAGTCTTTTTTCCAGAGACAGAAAATCCTGAACCTGCAATACCTAATAAAATTTATTTTCAACCTCTTGGTAATCATGTTGGGAATGTAGTTAGATTAGTAAAATTTTGGCATGAAGACGATTTTCCTTGTGAATCATCATTAGATAGAGTTATAGAAGCAGCAAAAATTCATGATTCAGGAAAAACACAAAAATTTAACTTAGCAGTTGAAAAGAATAAACAAAAGGTATTCAAAAAATATATTTATTCCTTTAGTGGACATAGATATTTAGCAGAACATAAAAATCCTTGGATACAAAGTTTAGCTAGAGGACACCATGATTATTCAGTAGGTGATATTAGTCGAGATACTTACCAACTAAAAAAATATCCAGAGTTTGCAGAAATTCTGTTAAAAAACCCCTTAGCTTATGCTCAAGAATTATATATTTTAGAAATGTGTGATCAAATTGAAGCAGAATTAGCTTGTAGAGTTATTGACGATGAAGAACAAGCTAAATCTCGTACTTTTATGGAATATACAATTGAGAAAGACAAACAAGAAGAAAATCTATATAGAATAGATCCTTGGATTTTTAATAAAGATGAAATTGAACTAGATTTTACATACTGGGCTTATAATTTATTAGAGGATGATAAAAAAGAATTGAGAAAGTGCCAAGGTGATAATAAAGACTATCAGTTAATCGGAAAAACATTAGATAAACTAGCTAAAAAATGGTGGAATGAACAACCAGAAAAACCAAAAATTGGCCAAACTATCAAAATTCAACTTAAACCTTTTGCCTTTGATCACAAAACTGATACTAGAGATTGTTATTTTTGGTATCAACAATTAGCGAATTTTTCACCAAATCCTCTACAAAAAGAAGTATATCAAAAAATAATTACTTCAGAAGCAGCAGATTATTTAATCAAAGCTCCCACAGGTTCGGGAAAGTTTGAAACTGTGTTATTTCCTGCTTTAGTAAAACAACATCGTCTGATTTTACCATTACCTGCTCGGAGTTTAATTGAAGATCAAAAACAACGTTTAGAACAATATCTAAAAAGATTCTCCCAAATTTATCCCCAACGTCAAATATCTTTAGTTATAGATACAGGTTCACAAATGAGACGTTGGGTGTATGTTAATGGGAATCAAAAAGATATTTTTGTCAAAATCAGCCCTGAACATGATGGTGCATCTACTCATGATGGAAAACAGGGGTCTTCCTATAATGAAGAAGAAGGATTTGTAAAATTACCAGGTGTTTTTCAAAGATGGAGAACCCAAGGATTTGAAGAAAGGTTACAGTATAAAGCTAATGAAAAAGATAAAAAAACCTCGGCAGTGATAACCTATACTAAATCAATAGAAAATTCCTAAATATTAATTATATCCAAACCAATGAAAATTAGATCATGACCATTCTCGATCCTAATCAGTCTTATACTTTCAGCAAATATTTTGAGATGCACATTTCCCCTCAAGATTTTGCTCAAGAATTTGGCTATAAATTTACTCGCAAACGGTTGAATTTACCCCAATATCAAGAAAATCTAGATAGACTCAAAGAATTACAAGGAAGACTTGAAGAAATTCTCCCATACTTTGATTTAGCTAATGAAACGAGTCGCAGAGAAGTATTAATTTCTCCCATAGTTTTAGATTTGGTTCACTATACTAAATCAGAGGTGAGAATTGAGTATCAAATTAAAGTCAGCGAACAACTACAAGGTTACTTTGATTATTTGATCAAAAAACAGAATAACCTTTTAGTAATTGAAGCTAAAAAAGAGGATTTATATTATGGGATGACTCAGCTTTTCGCAGAATTAATTGCTCTAGATAAATGGCAAGAGAATAAACCACAAAATCACTTAATTGGTTCAGTTACTACTGGTAAAATATGGGAATTTGCCCAACTTGATCGCACGAATAAACACCTCATTCAAGGACTTGATAGCTATCGTGTTCCTGATGACTTAGACCCCTTAATGCGGATTCTTGTTCAAGCCCTCATTTAATTTATTTTAATTTATTCTTCTCACCTAAAAATCTTGTGGAGTAGGCATCTTGCCCGCCCTTAAATTAGAATTTTCAACTATCAAAAATATGCCCCACAGCCTCATCCTCAATATCACCCCCCAATCCCCCATTTACCCCAATTTCCTTTCTGGTAGACACTATCACGCCTTATTCCTCAATTTAGTCAGTTCTGTAGATAAAAAACTAGGTAACTACCTCCACGAATCAAACAGCGATAAAGCCTTTACCCTATCACCTTTACAAATTCAAAGTAGAAATAAAACTCAATTTCCTACCTTGCAATATGAACATAAAAAACCTATTTCTCCCGGAACTCATTGTTGGTGGCGAATCTCTTTATTAGATGACAAATTGTTTAATAAACTCACACCTTTATGGTTGAATCTCAATCCTGAACAACCTTGGCATTTAGGATCAGCAAATCTATTTATCACCAGCATTCAAGGTACACCACAATCTAACCAACCTTGGGCTAATGTTTGTAGTTATGATCAACTTTATGAACAAGCAAGTGAGGAACATAGAGTAATTAAATTTATTTTTGCTACTCCTGTAGCCTTTCGTCAAGGAGGTTTTGATAATGTTTTACCTACCAAAGAATCTGTATTCAATAGTTTATTAAATCGCTGGAATAAATATAGTGGTATTGAATTAAATAATATTACCTTAGATTCAGTTTATCCTAGTGCTTTTAATATCAAAACTGAGGTGATTAGTAACTATGAAAATAAATTTATTGGTTGTTTAGGAGAAATTAGTTATCGCATTCTCGGTAATGTGGAAGCAATAGGAATTAAACAAATCAATGCTTTAGCTGATTTTGCTTTATACGCAGGTGTCGGGAGGAAAACAACTATGGGAATGGGAATGGTGAGAAGAAGGTGACAGGTGACAGGTTACAGGTGACAGTAATTAGGTTACAGGTGACAGGTGACAGGTGACAGGTGACAGTAAAGAAATGAAGATTAGTAAGTGAGTTAGTGAGTGAGTTAGTGAGTTAACAAAGTAATGAAGTAAAGGAGTAAGTTATGAAGATTGAGTCACATAGAGATTTAATTGTTTGGCAAAAATCAATGGATATGGTTGTGCAAGTTTATCAATTATCAACATTATTTCCCAATACAAAAATTTATCGTTTAACTTCTCAAATTACCCGTGCTGCTGTTTCTGTTCCAGCAAATATTGCAGAAGGCCATGCAAGGGGAACAACTAAAAGCGATTTTGCACATTTCTTATCAATAGCTAAAGGTTAATTAATGGAGACAGAAACTTTTTTAATGTTGGCAGTTAGATTAAATTATCTCACCTCAGAACAAGCAAATCCTACATTATCTCTAATCATAGAAATCAGTAAAATGCTCACTTCTCTTCGTTATCGCATCTTAAATACTTAATCAAAATAACCATTTAAATCTTTTCCTATCATCTACTATCAACACCATGAATAATTCTTTATCTCTAACCTCTTCACTGTCATCTGTAACCTGTAACCTGTCACCTGATGATTACGTTAACATTGCCTCACTCAATCAATATTCCTACTGTCCTCATCGTTGTTGGTTAATTCATTGTGCTGGTGAATTTATTGATAATCAATACACTATTGAAGGGACAAGTTTACATGAACGAGTCCACACAATGGGAGATGTAAACAAAGATGAAATTTATCAAATACGGGCAATTTATTTGAAGTCAGAGCAATATCAATTAATTGGTAAATCTGATTTAATTGAATTTGAAAATGGTGAGTTTTACCCGATTGAATATAAACGTGGGAAGAAAGGAGAGTGGGATAATGATGAGTTACAAGTTTGCGCTCAAGCTCTGTGTTTGGAGGAAATGACTGGTAAAGATATCAATTATGGTTATATTTATTATGCCCAAACTCATCAACGTCAATTAGTGGAAATAACTGCGGAATTACGCACAAATACTATTGCCACAATTGAGGCTATTAAAATGCTGTTTTTTACTGGTGCAATGCCAAAAGCTGTAAAAACAAAACGCTGTAATGGTTGTAGTTTATTTTCTCGTTGTTTACCCCAAGCTGTTGATAAAGTTGGGCGTTATCGGGAAGGAAATTAAACACCCAGATCCCCGACTTCTAACATGAATTTATTATTTATCAACAAGATTTAAACAAGAAGTCGGGGATCTTATTTACCTAAAATGAGGATTTTATCATGGGTACTCTTTACGTTTCTCAAGCTGATTCTTTTATTGGTAAAGTTGATGAAAGAATTAATGTTAAGTTTGAAAAGAAAGCTATTGTAGATATACCATTTATTAAGTTAGATGGTGTGGTGGTTTTGGGTCGTTCTACTGTTTCTCCTGCTGTAGTTTCTGAGTTGATGACTCGTCATATTCCTCTCTCTTTTATTGATGAAAGAGGTCATTATTTAGGACAGTTACAACCGGAAATGTCTGGTAATATTTTTGTGAGGAAAGCTCAATGGCAAGCTGCTGGTGAAACTCCCCAAGCTATTCATGTTGTGCAGGGTTTTGTGAGGGGTAAGTTAAAAAATTATCGGCAGATGTTAACACGACATCAACGAAAATATAATGTTGATTTGTCTACGGATGTTACTCGTTTGGAAAATGTTATTGCAACAATTGATAAAACGGAAAGTATTAATTCTTTAAGGGGTTTAGAAGGTGCTGGTAGTGCAGTTTATTTTGGTTGTTTTAATCAGCTAATTCGCAATTCTCAATTTGAATTTACTAAGCGGGTGCGTCGTCCACCTACTGATCCAGTAAATTCTTTATTGAGTTTTGGTTATTCTTTATTGCGTCATGATATCCAAGCTGCTGTAAATATTGTCGGGTTTGATCCTTATTTGGGATATTTACATTTTGATCGTTATAATCGTCCTTCCTTAGCTTTGGATTTAATGGAGGAATTTAGACCTTTGGTGGTTGATGCTATGGTTTTAACTTTGTTGAATAAACAACTTTTAAAACCAGAAGATTTTATAACTGAACCTTTGAGTAATGCGGTTTCTCTGACTTCTGAAGGTAGGAAGATTTTTCTAACTAATTATGAACAGAAAAAACAACGAGATTTTAAACATCCAGTCATGGGTAAAAAATGCACTTATCGAGAGTCTTTTGAATTACAAGCAAGGTTATTAGCTAAGTATTTAATGGCAACTACTGATAAGTATCCTCCTTTGTTTATTCGGTAACAGTAATTAGGTGACAGGTGACAGGTGACAGTAAGAAGTTTACGAATCACTAATGACTAATGACTAATGACTAATTTATGAATGTTGTTGTTTCTTATGATATTTCTGAGGATAAAAGACGAACGAAAATTCACAATATCCTCAAGTCTTATGGTCAGTGGGTGCAGTATAGTATTTTTGAGTGTGAGTTGACTGATACTCAATATGCTAAGTTAAGGTCGCGTCTCAATAAACTTATTAAACCTGAGACTGACAGTATCCGCTTCTATTTTCTCTGTGCTTGCTGTTTTGGTAAGATAGAAAGAATTGGTGGTGAACAACCACGAGATCACACTGTTTTCTTTGCTTGATACGCGGATGGGTGGGTGTAAAAAAACTCGATTCCTCAAAAATCTCTGAAATCTTCTCTATGTAAGCTTTTGATGGATTTTATTGTGGACGACCACCCGCGCACTATACACAGCAAGGGTTTCAGCGTTTTTGGTTCTTGACACGATTCCTGAAATGAACTATGATGATGACATTCGCGCAACTGAACCTTGAAAATCAAATATACCAAGGGTTTCCAGATGCCGCAGTTGAAATTTTACTTACTCCCTATGAGGGATTGAAACTTAATAGAGGTATAAATGATGTGGCAAATGTTGTGAGTTGAAATTTTACTTACTCCCTATGAGGGATTGAAACAATGCCTATCCAGATCCCATTACAGGTAAAAACCGTGTTGAAATTTTACTTACTCCCTATGAGGGATTGAAACTAATATTATGTACTCTCATCCGTTCAATTAAAAAGTTGAAATTTTACTTACTCCCTATGAGGGATTGAAACTGCACCGATTACTCTTAATGTTTCTGTTTTCTCAGGTTGAAATTTTACTTACTCCCTATGAGGGATTGAAACGAATTACATTATTAATTTCACTGCTGCAATGAAAATTCACGTTGAAATTTCACTTAATCCCTATGAGGGATTGAAACAAAGTCACACCCTTTAAAAGGGAATAGTGAGATGTTGAAATTTCACTTAATCCCTATGAGGGATTGAAACAGCGATCGCACCAAGGGTATTGTTGCCAGTAGTTGTGTTGAAATTTCACTTAATCCCTATGAGGGATTGAAACATTTCATGATATAACAAAAGTCAAAACACAATTATGTTGAAATTTCACTTAATCCCTATGAGGGATTGAAACTACCGCAAATATATCAAAGACTTGCAGGATGGAGTGTTGAAATTTCACTTAATCCCTATGAGGGATTGAAACTGTTGTCGTTAAAATTTATAAATTACTTCCTTTCAAAGCCAGTTGAAATTTCACTTAATCCCTATGAGGGATTGAAACTGCGAAATTGATCCGAATTTATTTTGGGCTTTAATGTTTGAAGTTGAAATTTCACTTAATCCCTATGAGGGATTGAAACGGAATCCGGGGGATCTTGTCTTGAGTCTCTAACCAGTTGAAGTTGAAATTTCACTTAATCCCTATGAGGGATTGAAACTATGTGAAGCGTACGGATTTAAGAAAATGGTTATGTGTTGCAATTTTACTTACTCCCTATGAGGGATTGAAACAACCTATTTCTAACAAAAGCTAAAAAATATATCGGTTGAAATTTCAATACCCCCTACTGGGATTAACAAGCAAGTAAAATGCACCCAATTAAAAATTGATCAACACTATCTACTCGCTACCAAAGTTTTCCTTAAACTATTCACAGTAGTCAGAAAATGTTCTGCAACTTGATCAATTTCCGCCACAGTATTAAATCTACCAATCCCAAACCGAATAGAAGCATAAGCTAATTTATCTGTATGTCCTAAAGATTTCAACACATAGGATGGAGCAACATGATGAGAAGAACAAGCAGAACCAGAAGAAATCGCTACTACTGGTTGTAAACCCAGAGAAAGTGCAGCACCATCCACACCTTCAATACTAATATTCAAATTACCCGCCAATCTTGTTCGGGGATGTCCATTCATATAAACTCCCTCAACTTGAGATATCTTGTCCCAAAGTCTTAATCGTAGTTCTGTTAATCTTTGATTTTCAGTTTCTTGTTCAGCGATCGCAATTTCTACCGCTTTACCAAAGCCAACTATTTGTGGTGTATATAAAGTTCCAGAACGCATTCCCCGTTCATGTCCACCCCCATGTTGTTGTGGTGCAAGTTTCACTTTTGGGTTACGTCGGCGGACATACAAAGCCCCTATACCTTTAGGCCCATAAACTTTATGAGCAGTCAAAGACATTAAATCAATATTCAATTCTTCCACATCTAAGGGAATCTTACCAATAGCTTGGGCCGCATCTGTATGGAATAAAATGTCCTTTTCTCGGCACATTTTCCCAATTTCTTTTAATGGTTGTAAAACACCAATTTCATTATTGGCAGCCATCACAGAAACCAAGATTGTATCATCACGCAAGGATGCTTCTAACTGTTCTAAATCAACTAATCCATCTTGATTAACAGGCAAAATTGTAATTTCAAATCCTAGGCTTTTCAAATATTCACAAGGATCTAAAACAGCCTTATGTTCAGTGGCTACCGTAACAATATGTTGACCTTTGGAAAAATATGTTTCAGCTACACCTTTGATCGCTAAATTATTAGCCTCTGTCGCTCCACTGGTAAAAACTACTTCTTCTGGATGAGCGTTAATAGCAGCAGCTAACAACCTTCTTGTTTGCTTCACAGCCGCTTCTGATTCCCAACCATAAACATGACTAACACTAGCCGCATTGCCAAACTTCTCTGTAAAGTAAGGAATCATAGCATTCAACACCCTTTCATCTAAAGGTGTTGTAGAGTGACAGTCAAGATATATAGGACGATTAGACATAGGAGATGAGAAAGATTTCCTTTACTGACGAATTTGAATTTATGGTGCTTGAGATGAATTTTTTGATGACCTATTCGATAATCAAATTTTTGTGTTCTGATGCAGCCTTATATGTTTTTACACTCACGAACTCTTCTGTTGTCTAGAACTTCTTTGATAAATACACATTGTAAATCATTATTGTTAAGATTCTCTTATCAAAACCATAGACATTGTAAAATTTACATTTGTTAACAATTCCTCGGCTGTCACCCACCTAAAATAGTTGCCCCAAAAACTTCAGTATCTCTAAGTAAGATTTTCTGATAAAATACAGTATTCAAATCCTTTAACATAAACTGACGTATGAGCAAGGGAACTCTATTTGACAAAGTTTGGGACTTACACACCGTTGGTACACTTCCATCAGGACTAACACAACTATTTATCGGCCTCCATCTTATTCATGAAGTCACCAGTCCCCAAGCCTTTGCCATGCTCAAAGAAAGGGATTTAAAAGTATTATTCCCGCAACGTACAATCGCCACAGTTGACCACATTGTACCGACAGACAATCAAGCCCGCCCTTTTGCTGACGGCATGGCAGAAGCCATGATTCAGTCATTAGAGCAGAGTTGTCAAGAAAACGACATAACTTTTTACAACATCGGTTCAGGAAATCAAGGCATAGTTCACGTAATTGCCCCGGAACTAGGACTAACCCAACCAGGAATGACCATCGCCTGTGGAGACAGCCACACCTCAAGTCATGGTGCATTCGGAGCGATCGCCTTTGGGATCGGCACAAGCCAAGTGAGAGACGTTCTTGCCTCCCAAACCCTAGCATTATCAAAACTCAAAGTCAGAAAAATAGAAGTAAACGGTCAGCTAAGACCCGGAGTTTACGCCAAAGACGTAATCTTGCACATCATCCGTACCTTGGGCGTAAAAGGTGGCGTAGGTTACGCCTATGAATACGCAGGCACTACCTTTGCACAAATGAACATGGAAGAACGAATGACCGTTTGTAACATGGCCATAGAAGGTGGTGCTAGATGCGGATATGTCAACCCTGATCAAACCACCTACGACTACCTCAAAAATAGAGACTTTGCACCCCAAGGAGCAGACTGGGAACAAGCCGTCGCCTGGTGGGAATCTCTACGTAGTAATGCCGATGCAGAATATGACGACGTAGTAGTATTTAAAGCTGAAGACATACCACCTACAGTGACTTGGGGAATCACCCCAGGACAAGGAATGGGAATTGATCAAAAAATCCCCGCAGCATCAGACCTAGCAGAAGAAGACCGCTTCATCGCCGAAGAAGCCTATCGTTACATGGACTTATACCCAGGTCAACCCATCCAAGGCACAAAAATAGATGTTTGCTTCATTGGTAGTTGCACCAACGGAAGAATCAGCGACCTCCGAGAAGCCGCCAAAATAGCGGCAGGACGCAAAGTAGCAGCAGGAGTAAAAGCCTTTGTAGTTCCAGGTTCAGAGCGAGTCAAACAAGAAGCCGAAGCCGAAGGACTACATCAAATATTTACCAACGCTGGCTTTGAGTGGAGAGAACCAGGATGTTCCATGTGTTTAGCCATGAACCCCGACAAACTGCAAGGCAGACAAATTAGTGCCTCCTCCTCCAACCGTAACTTCAAAGGTAGACAAGGTTCAGCATCCGGCCGCACCCTATTAATGAGTCCAGCAATGGTAGCTACCGCAGCCATCAAAGGTGAAGTCGCCGATGTCCGAGAAATGTTGTAGATGAGGGGAACAGTTGTCAGTTATCAGTTAGCAGTTAGCAGTTAGCAGTTATCAGTTGTCACTGTTCACCAATCACCAGTCACCAATCACCAATCACCAATCACCAATCACCAATGGTAAGTAAAATCAAACAAATAAGCGATCGCGCTGTTCCTTTAATTGGTAACGACATAGATACCGACAGAATTATTCCCGCCCGCTACCTCAAAGCCATCACCTTTGACGGTTTAGGAGAAGCAGTATTTATAGACGACAGAACTGCTTTAAATGGTCAACATCCCTTTGACTTTCCCCAATACCAAGGCGCAAAAGTCTTAATAGTTAACCGTAATTTTGGCTGTGGTTCATCCAGAGAACACGCACCCCAAGCCTTAGCCAAATGGGGTATCACAGCAGTCATTGGTGAAAGTTTCGCAGAAATATTTTTTGGTAACTGTGTAGCAATGGGTATACCATGCGTTACCGCAGAACCAATCACTGTTCAAAAACTACAAGAATTAGTCACGGCTAACCCCCAAGCTACTGTTTCCATAGATTTGGAAAAATTGCAAGTACAAATTGATGAATTTACTGCCCCAGTAGTCATGAGTGAAGGTACAAGAACTGCCTTTGTTGCCGGAACTTGGGATGCTTGCGGACTACTGGTAGCTAATGCAGAACAAATCAAAACCATAGCAGCCAAACTACCTTACATAGGTTGGGGGAAATTAGCAGCTAGTTAATAGCAAATTTGGGAACTGCTGATTGACACTCTGCGCTTTTTTAGGAGCGCAGATTCTTGGTTGAACGAGTCCACTTAGGGTTTGCAGCAAAAAGTCTTGTCGTGGAGACTCAGAAGCTTTCTAGCAGGGAGCAGGGAGCAGGGAGAGAACTGAAAAACTATTTTTCAATCTCTCGAAATCAAAAAAGTGCAAGTTTTTAGAGACTCTGGTGGCTCTAGTCTTGCACTTGTTTTTGATAAGCTGTTGTGTATTTAATTTGTATCAATCCGGCGGGCAAGATGCCCACCCCACAAGATTTAACTAGGGCTTGCTGAAAGAGTCTTGTAGCCCTATTTAATTTCCGGAGATGTCTATTGATAAAAATCAAATATTATAGCTGTAACCAGGTTGCTGAGGACGCTGCTTGCTTGAGAAAAATTTACAGCAGATTTCATCTTGGTAAGGTACACTAGCGACGGGCAAGATGCCCATCCCGCAAAAGTTTAATTTTTGAGACTGTACCTCATTAACCTCGAATTTGCTGTATATTGCTCCCCGTAAGCTTATTGACAAAGCTAAATTTTGTTTAATTATCTGAACTACCCAGCCTGATCACAAGTAAAAAGAGATAAGAGATGTATTTAGCATAGGAATTTGTTCCCATGTTTACTATTAATAATATATTTGAGTCTGCTACAGCTTTTGATATCCAGTCCAGACGACCAGATTTTGCTGTTTTACCTATAGGTTCTTTTGAACAGCATGGGGCGCATTTGCCTATGGAAACTGACACTCTAATTGCTTGCTCAATTGCCAGACGTTTAGTCCAATCGTATAACTGCTTTATGATTAGTCCAATTACAGTCTCTTGTTCTCATGAGCATAGCGGTTTTTTTCCATCTGTATGGATTTCACCATCCACATTATATGCCATTATAAAAGATTTGACTGAGGCATTGGAGTTTCACGGGTTGAGAAAAATTTGTATCGTTAATGCTCATGGAGGCAATTATATCCTCAAACATTTTGCCCAGATCGAAAATATTGATAAAAACAAAATACTCTTAATGCCAATACCTAGACTTCTGGATCAAGCCATCGAGGCGGCTGGTATTCAACACTCACAAAAAATGGATATGCACGCTGGAGAGTATGAAACATCTGTACTTTTAGCTGATTATCCAGATTTGGTAAAAAAAGAATTGAGCCAAGATCATGAAGCTACCAGTCGCTATTTTTTCCATTTACATGGAATGCACTATTATTCAGAGTCAGGGGTAATTGGCTACCCTGAACAAGCTAGTGCTGAAAAAGGTGAGCTTGCTATGTCAAATTTAATCAGTCTTTTAAAGCCTTCAATGGAAGAGTTTATATCATTAAGTCATGAAAAGGTGATTCAAAAATTTGACCATCTAGGGTCAATACATCCTAATTGGTAGATAATTTTAATATTAACCTGTTTTCCTTACCATTTGACCCACCAATGATGTTACATTTCCAAAGAATAGATATAAATTTAGTCAACAAACAAATTGAATCAAGAAATAGTTAGAAAAGTATTATTAATATAGTAGTAGCACAAGTCTATTGTCAACAACAGTGGTTTAAAATTTATTTTGTACGACTACTTATGAGATAATCATGGTTAATTATTGGTTAATGAAATCAGAACCATCTGTATACAGTATTCATAATTTACAACAGCAACAACAAACCATTTGGGATGGAGTGAGGAATTATCAAGCTCGTAATTTTTTAAAACAAATGCAAGTAGGTGACCTAGCATTTTTTTATCATTCTAATGCTAAACCTCCTGGTGTTTTTGGTTTAATGAAAATTATAGAAGCGAATATTCCTGATCCCACACAATTTGATCCTGACAGTGAATATTTTGACCCCAAATCAACCTTAGAATCACCCAGATGGCAAACAGTAAAAGTAGAATTTATAGAGGCATTTAATTGTCCAATTTTATTATCTACACTTAAAGAAAAATTTAGTAGTGATGAATTTTTATTAGTAAAAAAAGGTAATCGTTTATCAGTAATACCTGTGATAGAATCGGTAGCAAAAAACATCCTCAACATGAAAAATTAATTTTCATCAAGAATAGCTTATAATTGGAAGGAAGATTGATTTGTCAGGCTTTTGAATTTACAACTTTGAGGAAAAACTAAAATATTAAATTACCTGACAACAGATTAGATTTCCATCCATACAAAGGTTTTAGGCAAAATATATTTTATGCTTGATGGACCATTGCACGAACAGCCTCGCAACCAAAGAGCTACGGTAATTCGTACAAGTAATGAATTTGTACTTTTAGAATGGCTCAATTCTACTGGCAGATTAATAGCGAGAGAAACGTTAGAATCTGGTCATCTGAATGATCAAGTAGAAGAAATTTCAGAAATTATTGATCTTGATGATCTGGCCTATGATGGTGATGATGATGATTCAGAAACAGATTTAGAAAGTTAAAAAATTCATCAGCTATCAGTTACCACTGTATTCCATATGATATTACCTCTGATCTCGGTTCACAGAAACAGGAATCTGAGTTTGGTTTCTGTAAACATTATTGGAATTAGGTAACTGATTGTAGTTAGGGTTTGCTGAATAAATGTGAAAACATGACATGTAAATGGTTTTGGGCAATTTAAAATCTTAAAAGTGCAAGGATTTAGGGTAAAATAGTTGAAAACCCGTGCATCAAGCGCATCAAAATGTATC
>JAAHFX010000029.1 GCA_010672785.1 Sphaerospermopsis sp. SIO1G1 | reverse complement strand
TAGAACTTACGCACTATACAAATTGATCATGATATGCTTTCACTAAAATACTTGATTTCTGGCTGTAATTAATTCTAGTTTTACCTATTAATCAAGTGTTGGGTAGGGGTTTAGCGCTGCTAAACTCCCTACGATAACTGTGGGTTTTAGGACTACACATATTTAAAGTTTTCTGTCCGTTAACTGCTAGTATTATTAAAATTAAAATTCGATTACTAAATTACTGAAAGAGAGGTTTTATGATCGCCAATTATGACATTTACATCACTCCTGAACAATATTTAGCACTAGAAGAAAAAAGTCCCATTAAACATGAATACATCAACGGTTACGTCTATGCAATGGCTGGAGCTTCCGATCCTCATGTTACTGTAACATTAAATATTGCTTTTCTGATTCGTAATCACATTCGCGGTGGTGGATGTCGAGTTTTTACAACTGACATGAAAACCAGAATAGAAACAATCAATCGTTTTTACTACCCTGATGTAATGGTAACTTGTGATGCAAGAGATAAATCATTATTAAATTATAAAAAATTTCCCTGTTTAATCATTGAAATATTATCAGACTCAACAGAAGCATTTGATCGCGGTGATAAATTTGCTGATTATCAAAATATTGAAACTTTGCAAGAATATGTTTTAATTGATGTTAAAAAACCGAAAGTAGATTGTTTCCGACGCAATGATCAAGGTTTATGGGTATTACAATCTTACACAGAATCATCTTTTGATTTGCACAGTATTAATTTTTCAGGAAGTATGGATGATTTATATGAAGATGTGAGTTTTTTATAGACAATTAATTATTTATTTAAAAAAGTTCAATCACATAATCTAATAAACCTTCATCGCGGATACCATCTGATCCACCATAAAGGTTAATCTGTTTTTTATGTATACTGAATACATCTTCTTTATTAACGAATTTAGGATTATGCCAATTTTCTATACACATAATCCCATTTTTTCGTAGATGCTAAAGAAATCAACATAGCTTCTGATTCTTGTGGGGTGATATCTCCTAAGTTAAAAGCATTAATTTCTGATTCTGTGAAAGCATTTGATCGCAAACTACATTTTATCAATGATTGCAATAAGTGTTTCAATGATTCTACCATAATGTATAATTCATAATCTTGTTCATTTTTAATCTGATTAAATACTCCTACCACATCATTTGTTAGTTCTCTGTATATTTTTATTTTGTCATTATTCAACAATAAATCAAAGGATAAATCTTCAATTTCTTTCAGAGCAAAAGTGCATTTTACAAAAAGTAAAGTAGATAATTCTCCTTTAACTGTTTTTTCATTCAATGAGAATCTTAATTTAGTGAACCGATTAAGTTTGTAAATAAAGTTTTCAAATTCTTCTTTAAGCTGACTCAGAGAAATTTGCCGACTATTAGCTAACTCTAAAATCTCAGCTACAGCTTCATCTTGTAGGTTAGCATTATTTAAGCATCTTTCCAGAATTTCTATCCTTTCCTGAATACTATCAATTATCTCTTGTGGGAAGGTGAAACTGTCTATCATTTTCTCTTTATGTAAATCTCTTGAATAAGCTTCATGAATTGATTTACATTCCCAAAACTTTCCTGGGCCAACTATCAAAATTTGCTCATTTGCCATTAATAATTCCCAATCTGCTAAACTAGAATCATCCTTATCTAAATCTGGTTCTAAAATAAGTTTGTAGTCATCTTCAAAGTGTAAACTGAGTTGAAAATTATGTTCACCCAAAATCACAAAATCTGTGAGTTTTTTGTTCTCTAATTTCTGTAAATATATTTTGACATGATCTGTAGTAGATGATGGTAGTGGATCAAATACAAAATGATCATTTTGCATTAAATACCAAGGTGTTGCTCTGGTGCTAAATTGCCAGCTTCCTTTACGTAAATGTTTTAATTTAGGATGATTATAAGGTGTCATTTCACCAAAATATAATCGTAATTCACTACCATAGCTAAATCTAACTTGATGGCAAGTTTCCCCGATAATTTTTTGAGTAATTTCATTTAGATTTTCTTGAGAATTAGCAACTTCTATATTAGTATTCATCATGAACAATCCTCTAAAAATTCTTTAGCTTTTTGGCGAAGTTCCTGATATGTAAAGTCACCTCTTTCGTTTAAACTTCCTCCATAACCATTTCTTTTTTCTTCCTCTAGGAATATGCCAAAAGCATATCTTAGTTCGGTTGACATTCTAAATTCTTGAGCAATCGCATCAACTTGTTTAAGTTCATCTTTTTTACCCATAAATATAGAAACACCCTGATACAGTATTATAGCATAAAAATCTTATAAAAAATCAATGTGAATATACATATAATCAGAAACAGAAAACCTTGTTAATTCAAGAATCATTCTATGCAGCTTTATAAAAAAGATCCCCAACTTCTTATTAGACATCTTCTAAAAAAAAGATTCATGTTCTAACAATTTGGGGATCTATGTCCTGATAATTACAATCTAAGTTTTTAGATCAGGACTTACGCAAAAATATTCCAAAACTCTATTCCTCTGCGTTCTCTGCGTTCTCTGCGGTTTGATATTCCATGACTCGTGCGTAAGTCCTA
>JAAHFX010000028.1 GCA_010672785.1 Sphaerospermopsis sp. SIO1G1 | reverse complement strand
CTTTAGTTGTTATTTCTGATTTGATGTCTATCTTTTTACAGATAGAATACAGTATTTATATTTGTATTTTCCTGTGACTTACTATACTCGTGCTTGTAATACAAATTGAAGTGCGGAATGTAGGTTGTAATTTGTAATTCTACATCCATTGCTCTGTCTACCTTTTCGAGTTTTTTCTTTTAATTATTATATTCTTTATTCTCGGAAAGTGACAGAAGAGGGTTAATATTTACTCTCTCTTATACAATATATGTAAATCATCTCCCAATCCCAGAAACCACCATGACACAAATCACCCTTTCAGAACTACCCCCTATCCTACAAACTTTAATTAACCAAGCTAAAAAAACAGGAGAACCCCTAACCATCACCGACAAAGGTATTCCCTTAGCTATCATTTCTCCTGTTCAGAAAAAATCCCTCTTGCAAACACTTTCCACCCTTGAACCACTAGACGAAGACTTTGCTGATGTAGATGCAGGACTATTACCCCTAGATGATATAGAACTTTAAAAATGAGTTACTTATACTTATTAGATACAAACATCATTTCTGAATTAATCAAAAATCCTAGAGGTGTAATCTTTTCCAAAATTCAACAAATAGGAGAAGATAAAATTTGTACAAGTATTATTGTTGCTTGTGAGTCAAGATTTGGAGCGCGAAAGAAAAATTCCCCCAAACTGATAGAAAAACTAGAGTTAATTTTAGATAGCATAGAAATACTACCTCTTACCCATCCCATTGAGGAATATTACGCAGAAATCCGTACTTATTTAGAACAACAAGGAACACCCATTGGTAGTAATGATTTATTAATTGCTGCCCATGCCATAACTCTAAATCTCACAGTAGTTACAAACAACGTCCGCGAATTTTCCCGTGTCCCTAATTTGAAAGTAGAAAACTGGCTCAACAGCAATTGAAAGTCGTTTTGCCCTTTTAGTCTAAAGTCCAGTAAGTTAATCTGCTTCTTGTCGTACCTGTCCTTCTGCCGTTGGTAAAATGTCCACAATTTGTGGACATTCTTTCAATTTGTCCACAACATCCGCCGCATCAATAATTTGATAAGAACAGGAACGATTATAGCTAAACCTATCTTTGCAGTATTCCTCAAAAGTTTTGTGAGTGCTGCGATATAGTTTTCTATCTCTCAATTCTCTCAAAGCTATCCCTGCTTGCCAAAAGGCTTTTTCTACTTGATGCTCTAACCTAGAGCGATTCGCCCCATAGCTTTTAAGATCAAATCCAAATGTCCACAAATTTTAAGCTCATCAATATAGCTAAAGCAAGGGGGATTTCACGGGCATGGCAGGCCGGCGGGTGGCGATTCCTCTCACCGCTTGAATAGATGAGCTTCGGAGCCGTCTTCTGTAGAAGTTCTTGACAGTTCTGCACATTCACGGAAGGATAGAATATAAAAAAAGCTTCCTGAAACATCACTTCCAGGAAGCTAGAAGGGATCTATGAAGTGATAGTTATTTCTCCTATGGATGTGAACAACATTGAAGTCAGTTCTGTAGAAATTCTGCCTACAGCCAGCCAGGTTGTATCTCGTGATACCTCTGCTCCGGTTACAGCTGAATTAGTTGAGGAGGTAATTCGTCAATATTATTACCGCACACCTGCGGTGGGTAATGATGAAGAGTTGATTTTAGCTTGGGCTGGGTCACAAAACCGGGAACAAACTAAGCGAAAATACTATCGCTTTGGTCAAAAATTACTTGATTGGGTACGGAGGCAGGGAATAGAAGATTTACGCTTGGTTCAGCAACCAAAGTTACTGGAATTTGTTGCTAGTTGGGGTGAGGTTTCCCCTTATACTAAATCTAACCAAGTGCTAATGTTGCGTTCTCTTTGGAGTTGGGGTAGTAGGGAGAATGTGGGCTATTTTTTACGGAATATTGCTAGTACAATAAGTTACGATAATTTCACAGATTTACCGAAAGCGGAGCGTTATCTGGAAGATTGGGAATTGGAACAATTGGCTCATGCTGCTCAGGAGTTGGGGGAGAAACACTGGTTGGTGTTCTGTTTACTGTTTTATAGCGGTATGCGGGTAGGTGAAGTGGGACGGGTGACAATTCCTGGCCAGGAAGCAGGTCAACCCCAGGAAGATTATCCGGGTTTGTATTGGCACAACTTTAAATGGCAATCAGATCCGATACCAGGAGATAAATGCAGGGGATATTACACGATTAAGTTTCGGGGTAAGGGGGGGAAGTACCGGGAAATTGGTTTAGACCATGAGACTTCAGGGATGTTTAAGCAGTACCGGGGAATGTCAGGTGAGAAGATGCCTGTGTTTCCAAATGCCTCACCAGATCCAAAAAAGAAGGGTTTACCATTGAGTGACCGAGCGATTAAAAAATTGATTCAGGATATATCTGAGGTGGCAGGGGTGAAGTTTTCTTGTCACTGGTTGCGTCATTCTCACGCATCAAGGGCGGTGGATAGAAAAACACTGTTTGAGGTGCAAGACCAGTTGGGTCATACTAAGAGTGATACGACTAAGACCTATGTTCGTCCTAAGAAGGATGCGGGGACTGGTACTGTTTTGCCCAGGTTTTGAGTAGAAATGTGACCCAATGGATCACAAAAATTAAGCTCATCAAGAAAGCTAAAGCACGGGGGATTTCGCGGGCATGGCGCATCGGCTTTGCCCAGGTGGACAACGATTCCTCCCACCCCTTGAAGGGATGAGTTTCGGAGCCGTCTTTTGATGATGGGATATTTTTTTGCCTTAGTTGGGCGATCGCCACTAGCTAGAAGCTACCAGCTTGAAAAATCTGTTTAGCAGTTAGTGACAACTCTGGGAATGTTGACGATACTATCGGGTCATCACCTCTGAACTGAGTAACTTGATATTCCCCATCAACTAAGGAATAAATCGAGATAGCAGGTTGTTTAGGATTGCCAAGAAAACGCCTACCCCCCAAAGCAGCATAGTCTACAATCCAGTATTCTGGAATACCTATAGCTTCGTATTGTCCCAGTTTTGTAAAATAGTCATCACGCCAATTAGTGCTAACTACCTCAATCACCAAAGGGATTGACTCACCTTGAGTAACTGTAGATTGCTTTTTCCACAGTGTTTCATTCACAAGATTAGGGCGATTGACCACCAATATATCTGGTGAATAACTAGATTCATTTTCAGGTGGTTTGACAAGTGCAGTTTTGGGAATGAAGTAAGGAAGATTTAGTCGCTTGATATCAACAGATATTTCCAGTGCCAAAAAACCAACAACATCTTCATGGTCTCCGGTAGGTTGTGGCATCTCAATAATCACCCCATCATGTAGTTCATAGTGTCCTCCTTCTGGTTTCCATTGGGCAAATTCCTCACAGGTTACTAGCTTGTTTTTAGGTAAGACTTGAAGCATACATAATTTGCCTACTTTTTCTGTTGGAAAAACTGTTCCACAATCATAACTCAGTAATATCAAATTCAAATGTCCACAAATTGTGGAAGTTTTACGCAGGATTTGCTGAAAACATAGAAAAGTTACTATTGGAAGGATTAGATAGCGGTGAAGCTCATCAAGATAGCTGAAGCACGGGGGATTTCGCGGGCATAGCGCATAGCGCATCGGCTTTGCCCAAGACGGTGGACAACGATTCCTCCCACCCCTTGAAGAGATGGGTTTCGGAGCCGTCTTTTGATGAATGGTGGGAACAAAAACGCTCCCAAGAATTTGTGCTGAACAATTTTTGGTACGGGGGATTAGTAAAGCTTACTACTTCTTACTTTTGACTTCCGCGAAGCGGTACTAGTCTCTTGAGCCTAAAAAATTAATAAGAATGCCAATTATTTTACCTATATTAACTAAAAAGTATTCATTCAAATCAATAGTAATCGTTGTTTCTCGTAATTGCATAAATTTCCAGATACTTCCTGTAGTGATAACTCCTAAAATTGTATTAATTTCTTGATTGTGACGTTGATTAAATAACTGAGCAGCAATCATTTCTGCCATACATTGAGCTAAACCTGATTCTATGTTATCGTTCTTAGCTTCTACCAAAGTAATTATAGGTGCTTCGATAATTAATTGTTCAGAAGATTTACTAATCAGAAAATCACAAAATCCAGTTAAACCCCTTTCTGGATCTACATTAAAATCTTTACCTGAAAATAAACTTATTTGATTGGTTAATTGTTTTCTAATTTCAATTAATATGGGTGTAACTATCATTTCTGATCGAGATTTTTCGGAGTTAATAGATAGAGCTAAAGGAACGTTATATTCTAGTGTTTCTGCCAGGAATTGACTATATTTTCGTTCAGGAATTGCGGAAAAAAAGCCGATTTGTTCAGATAAAGTTATCCCAAATTCAGATTTAATTTGTTCCAGGGTAAATTGGCTGTATGACATTTGAATTTTATCCTATTTTTATCAGGGTAAGCTCATCTAATTTTGTAGTATAAATTACAGAATTTTATATTCATGTATGATGAAGAGAATGCTAAAATTTAGACTAAATTAGGGTTAATGTCGGACAAAATTAGAGAAATTAAGGTTTCAGCTTTAGAGGATGTTTGAAAAGTAGGAAAGGTGGTAAAAAAGCTCTCTCGGTATAAGCTGTGAATAGAAAATAAACAGCACCAAGAGAGTGACATGAGTAAAGCATACCCCAGTAACCTGACTCGCGCCCAATATGAGTTGTTGAGTGACTTAATTC
>JAAHFX010000027.1 GCA_010672785.1 Sphaerospermopsis sp. SIO1G1 | reverse complement strand
CTCATCGAACCTTAAGGAACGATAGGAAGTCACGTGCTAAATCAGACGTTTGAGATTGGTCTCAAGCTCTTCTAAATTGGCAGGAATCACAGATGCCAGTAAATCAAGTAATATGCACACCCTGTCGTAGTGTTGCTCATCAAAGACAGTAGTGTTTTCTATTGCCATATCTAAAAGCTGTTTATGCCATTTTAATTCTTCACAACAATCCAAACATACAGCTAACTGAGGGTTGATTATTGTCATGGTTTCTTGACATTCAACCGATTGATTTATTTGTTTCATTTTTCTACACCTCAGTCATCGAAAAAATGGGGTTTAAAAGGATTGATTTCTCTTCCATGAGGTATTCAACCCTATTTGTAATTCCAACACCGTAAAAGAGTATTTCAATAGTCTCTATGGCATATTCCGAATAACCAATGCCATCCATGTCCTCAATGCAAATCCGACTGATGACATTTCCCACAAATGTATGAGTAACGCTTGAAAACCTAAACACGTGCTTTACCACATCCCCAAATTCATATATGGGTGCAGTAATGCTGTGCATATTGCAGTTAATCTGATTCTTTGACATGATAATATCGTCTTCTTTCTTGGTGAGTACAAGGAAGTGGAAAGACCTGATGTCAGGTAGTTGGTCGCTACCTTTCATTGGGCATATTCACTTTTCCACTCGCATTATAAACACGGAATGTAGCCAAAGCAAGTGATAGTCATGCAATCTTCACCCATGACTTCAAATGATTTTTATATATCTCTTTATGGTTGTATAAACTTATTCTTCTACCAACTCAATAACACATTTGATAATGAGAATATAATCTATTCACTGTAACTATGCAATATATGAATACTTTATATTAAGAACATAGCTGTTTCACAGTGTTCTTATGCAAAAATTGAAAACTACATTTTTCACCCTTGTGACAGTTAGTTTTTATTAGGAATAGTTCTCAATAATTTTAGGAGTATTTATCCCTCAAAAGTTAAAAATTTGAAAAAAAAGCCGACTTGGGGGGGTGCTTATGCGTGCTAAGAGGTCGTTATGGCAATGGTTTGGGAGTTTGGCTTGGTGCAAACGGGGTTATACTGGGGAATAAGGTTAGCACCACCCCCAGTATTTATGGCGTGAAAAACGCCTCAATTTAACCCATGTTTCTGGTGGTGTTACTAACCTGATACCCCAGTATAATTAGCCCAGGTATTTTCTGAGTTCTGATAGCATATCCATAGCCTTGTCGTACCGAGGTGATGGTTTACCTTTACTACTGGATTGAGCAGCCATCTCAATCTGGTAGTCCCAGCTATCTACAAAGCATTTAATCTGCTCGAATTTATCCAATATCTCTGGGATGTTATCAGCCACCTCTACAGGCACACGGACAACCTTTGTTTTCTTCCCAGTACCATACTTTCCTTCACGGGGTATTCCAGACGGTCTACCACGCCCCTTTTTATTTTCCTGTACCATTATTCATTTATCCTGGTTCAATGAATTAAGTGTAACAGATAAATAATCGGTTGTCAAAACTCTTATGGAGTGGTAGTTACACGCCCTATTCATTCCTCATTTTTAGTACGGTATTGTTTGTCAAGTTGAAGTCGTACCCGTTCCACTAAATTCTTATCTTGGTGCTTTATGTACTGTCTATATAAGTGTACTTGTCTCTTATCCAACCCATCAAAGAAGTTCATTTTATCTGCACGAATAGCACCATCAACAGTTTCAATCATCTCTTGGTAACGGAGTGTACCATCCTCATTCAGAAAGAACATTTCATAGGACTGACCATATTTCCGCATCAACCGTTCATATTCTCGTTTCCAAGAAAGGTACTGTTTATAGGTATTGAAAGTGAACTGACTTAGACTAAATTCATGTAACAACCCTACAGTTTCAATACTGCAACCAGGGTAAGAATTTCCATTACGCCAACTATTAAAGTTGTTTTTGTAATCACCTAATTTGAGGATTCTATTATTTATATAAACCACACCTCTGGGAACTGAATCAGTATTTTCTAAACTCATTAGGAATTTTTCTGCTATCTGCTCAGGTTCTTCACTAACATTAATACCCTCATCCCAAGTCACAACCTTAGCACCCTTTTTGGAATAACTTCTCATTCCTAAATTCTTTTCATTATTTAACTGTAACAGATAATTAGCACTACCATGAAATATGCCTTTATCATGGAAACCTTTAACTTCAAAACTAAACTGACCTATACGTTCATTACCATAAACATCCAATGTATTTTTATGTAATACATCTAGACCAGGGAACAATTCTTGGAGATGTTTCATTGCGACTATATTCGTCCAACCCATTGCTTCACTAGGGTTCATTCCAGAGACGAAAGCGCATCCCTTATTAGTAGACAAATAATGCCCATTTGAATTAAGTGTAACAGATAATTCATTATCGCTATTCAGAGGGGCTAAAGTATGTTTTCTGTAACCACTATCTTTATAGAGGTTTACAGTTAATTCACCAGTAATTTTATTTTCACCTTTGGGATAAAGAACCCTATTCATATCAAACACGCAACCATCAGTAATAGTCTCCCACCCATTTAATCCTTTCTCCATACACCAAGCTAAACCTCTGGCACGGGCTGTAATATTATTCCCCACCACCGTATTTCCAATAGTAAAGAAAGGACTCACCATATCACCATAGAGAGTGTTAACACACAGTTTATAAAGTGTATTTAAAGGTGTTTTCTTAGGATATTTCTTACGCTCTAATAGCAACTTATCAACTAACAGTTCACCTAGATTAATTCCGTACCATGAATGACACTCCATCTCTATAGCAATTTTCTTAGTAGAACGCTTGCAGACACTGACTTTAGTAGTATTAACACCTTTGTGTTCCTCATGATTAGACATCAGTTCAGCTACACTATCAACCCTTTCACTGGCAGGATAAAACATAGCTGTTTCAACTAATAAATTGTCCAATAACTCCTTTCTTTGTCTTGGTGTAGCGACATTATCCAACCATTGTACAAACTCATGAGTTACTATTGCATGACACACTTCATGATTTAGTATTTTAATTTCACCTACGTTATCAACTGTCCACCATTGGTCAGTTTCTTCAAACTCACTATCAGTAACCATCTTTGATAAATCATTAGGTGGAAACCAACTTGCTAAATAATCTTGTTTATATTTGAGTTTGTAATCTTCTGGTGTACTAACACGACACTGCCACAAACCAGGTACTAATTCCTTCCCATAAGTTTTCAGAAATTGTCTTAAAGTCTGATATTTATTATGTTTACTCTTAATAGGATAATCAATAATTAAAGGTATACCTAAAGGATAGGTTTGAACTCTTAAACCTTCACCATAACAACTACTAATATCAATGTCACATAAGACTCCTTTAGCAACAGTGTCTAAGGGTCTATTGTTCCGACATCTACCACCATCTACCTTTGCATTTAAACAAGCAGTTGTTGTAGTTTTTCTTTTTAACCAATCAGCACTAGAGTATTTACAGAAGGCATTGATATAACTATTATCATCTCGTTCACCATCAAATAAGTTTTTAATACTCCCTTCAAATAATCTGGATATAGTTGCACCAATAGTCATTCTGGGAGGAATATAATATCTTGCTAAATCTAAAGATTCATATATTCTTTCAAAGTTAGAAGCATTACCCATTAGGGCATCATGATTATATAAATCACCTTTAGCATAATTATCAAAATCTTCTGGACGTTGAGAATACATATCATCCATCCTACTTTTTTCTGTTTTAGTAAAGTTATCTTTATAGGCTAATACTATGTTAGAATTAGAACAGAACTCTTGATAGTTTGTTTTCCCATGCACTGCACAAGTGTCAAACACTTCTATTCTCACTCTGTATATACATCCGTCTATACATAGTAACCAAGAGGGTTCTACCCAATTGAACAATTGCTTGCCAGCTTGGGTATACGTCCGCATACGTCTACCCTGTTCAATCCCTTCACCACCAGGATTTGTAACAAGGTTTAATATGTCTGCACGAAAAGCACCTTGAAACATACGTGCTAATTCAGCTACAGCAAAAAATGAAAAAATATCAAACTTCATACAGGGCATATCAGGTGTAATTGACTTATTACTCACCCTAGAAAGTTGTACAGAATAACCTAAATCTTCCAAATAAGTGATTCCTACAAAACCCTCAGTTGTGACCTTGTGACGGGGTTCTTTATTTTCAGGGTGTGCATAGATAAGCCCTGAGTCTTTAGTTATGGAACGACACTGTACTGTCAAAGTAGTACAAACATTAGCATTGGGATGATTAATGTCATATGGCAGGTGAACATATTCAGTGTCAATTTCCAGTGGTAGACAAAGATTTTCACCATTCACATAATCTAGTGGTTCACCTAGATACAAGTAGTCCTTTGAATCTTTATAAAACATATTGAAAATACTTTTGTTCCTCAGTACATATTCACAACCTAAACCATCCAGAAACCTTTGTCTAGAGCGGTTTTCAGACTGAGAATAATAATCATTCTCATATCTGCAATGTTTGAATATTGTGTTAGATGAGACATTATTTAGACTCCATATCCAAAGATTTTATGTCTGCAATGATGATTTGATTAGAGGGTTAGTATCTAGTCTGTAAAAGTTCAGTTGGTAGATAAAATCTGAAAATCACAGGGAAGTGTTTTAGACCTAGTACCAACAAACCCATAAACCCTTTGAAAGAAGCTATTTGAAGTGCGCCACTATAGCCGCGCGTTCCTTGCGAATCACTTAACCTCTCGGTACGAGAAGAGTGGTCTGTGAAATCTTCCTCATCGAACCTTAAGGAACGATAGGAAGTCACGTGCTAAATCAGACGTTTGAGATTGGTCTCAAGCTCTTCTAAATTGGCAGGAATCACAGATGCCAGTAAATCAAGTAATATGCACACCCTGTCG
>JAAHFX010000026.1 GCA_010672785.1 Sphaerospermopsis sp. SIO1G1 | reverse complement strand
AGGCGTGGTGGTCTGGTGGGTGGTGGGAGTTGGTGGTGGGTTGGCGGTGGGACTGGCAGGCGGAGTGGCGGTCGTCGTTGCGGTCGTACGGCCGGTAGGAGTGGCGGTCGTCGTGGCGGTCGTCGTGGCGGTCGGAGTGGCGGTCGTCGTGGCGGTCGTCGTGGCGGGAGGAGTGGCGGGAGGAGTGGCGGGAGGAGCTACTTTACCAGTATCTTGGTTTTTAGCTTTTGCTACTTTACTAGCTTTTGCAATATCTCCAGCAAAAAATAAAATCTTTGTGATTTACATTATAGGAAATTTAGTATTTCTTGCTGCCGAAAATATAGGGTGGCTGGCGACATTTGTTATACCTGTCACCTTAGTTAGTTATTACAGAATAATTGATTATGTTTTATTTTCCATTATTAGTTTTATCACATCATTTTTAAATCCTATCTCCCGTTCACAATCAAGTATAATTTATAATTTACCTCCCTACAATAGTGAACTTATCTGGCTACCTTTACCTAATCATGATAAACTTCTTATTTCTGAATTTAATCAAAATCCGCAACAGGCATTAAAAATATTTCAACATATTCAAACTTTCTCCTTACCAGGATTCCAAATTACTCTACGAAATGCTCTACCCCAAATTGTTGCTGACCAACTCCAAAAAATCACCAATATTCCCGAATTACTTTTCACTGCTAATCCTAATCATCTTGTTTTATCTTTCCTGATTTATCCTTTCTATCACCTGGAATCTGAACATGAAAATCCTACAGAAGAAACTCCTCTACCAAAAGTCAAATCCGAACTTTCTATTCTGCTTCCTCGCTTACAAACTATTGTTCGAGATATTCAATCTGCCCTGGAAAACAAAAATATAGCCTTACAAAAACGAGGATTAGAACGTATCAGTAATAATCTTGCTTTATTAACACTACAATTACCCTCACTAGGATTAAAAAATGAAGCAGTTAAACGCTGGAAACCTGTACTTGAACGTTGGCAAAGAGTTATTGAACTGGAACAAAACGAACAACAAAAACTATCTCAAGGTCAACTCATCAATCCTTTTCAATATGGAAATCCAGTCCGTTTAAATCAAAAAGATTTATTTAAAGGTCGTCAAAGATTTGCTAATGAAGTTGTCCGGCGAATTTTAGACCGTGACCGTCCGACTTTAGTTTTACATGGGCCTCGTCGCTGTGGTAAAACTTCTTTTTTATATAATTTACCCCGCCTCTTTCCCAATGATATTTTACCCGTATTTTTAGATATGCAGAGTTCTGCCATTACTAACACCGAAGCTGACTTTTGTTATGGTTTAGTGCGGGCAGTTCATAAAGACTGTAAAACTCAAGGGGTGAAATTACCAACTTTACCCAAACGGGAACAATTTAAAAATAGTCCTTATCCAAATTTAGAAGATTGGTTATATAAAGCATTTGAAGAACTGGGAGAACGACGTATTCTGCTCAACTTAGATGAATTTGAAAAAATTGGTACTGCTATTCAAAATGGACAGTTAACGTTACGTTTGTTTGACGAACTACGCCACCTAATTCAACATTATGAACAACTAGGTTTTCTGTTTTCAGGGGTACAAACCTTAGATGAATTAGGCCCACATTGGAGCAGTTATTTTATCAGCGTCGTCCCAATAGAAATGCTCTATCTTGAACCTAACGAAGCTAAGGAATTACTGTTAAATCCAGACCCGGATTTTAAAATGCGTTACGCTCCAGGTATTGTGGAAGAATTATTAAAACTTACCAGTTGTCACCCTTACTGTTTACAATTATTAGGGGCATCAATGGTAAATCAAGCAAACTTGAATAAAACCGATTTAATTACTCCTGAACTCCTGCAAGCTGCAATTGAAGAATCATTTATTTCTGGTCAAGCTTATTTTACAAATATGTGGACAGAATTTACAGGTAAAAATCCTGAAGAAATAGCAATTGGTCAAGAAATATTATTACAAATTGCCCAGACAGATAATTTTATTTCTATGAATAATCCCATTGAGGAAGAAGTATTAAAATACATGATCCGTTATCATCTTCTCCAGAAAGTTAATGGCAGATATGATTTTGAAGTTCCTTTGTTGAAACAATGGGTGAAAGAAAGAGCAGTGAAAAGTTGATCCGTAAATAGGCGTTATATCGAATCTTTCTTAATTAGGGGTTGCTGAATAAATATGAAAACATTACTGGTATTGGATTTTAGGCGATTTTAAATTGAAAAAGTACAAGCTTTTGAGGGGTAAGCACTCTTATTACCTTGCACTTTTTTGATTTCGAGAGATTGAAAAATAGTTTTTCAGTTCTCTCCCTGCTCCCTGCCTCTTATGGCTTAACGCCAAGCTCCGCTAACAGCAAACCCTAATTACCCATCAACCCTGAATAACCCCACCCCGCCAAAGCTGCGCTTTGTCTCCCCTCCCCGTCAACGGGGAGGGGTAAAATGGCTGTGGGGAAACGACTTAAGGCTAAGTTGACACTAATGGCAAGATGCCTACCCCACAAGAGTTTTATGATTATGATTTGTACCTAATAGTAACGAAATCTGCTGTATGTGCAGCTTCACATGGAATTGGTATAAGTTAATTTACTTTTATTTACATACTTTGGTTTTTTCCTGTCTTTCTACTTAAATGTTTAATTAAAGTTTAATTTACGTTATGATGCTCAATTCCCTATTCTCTCTCCCCCTATTCCCTATTATCTATTCCCTGTTACCCATGAACCAAAAATACGGCTAAAATTGCTCATGCTAGAGCTTAACAACGGAAAATCAGAACATGGGAAGAATTTTTATTTCAGCCGCACATGGTGGTAGAGAATTAGGTGGAATAGATCCCGGAGTAATTGCCGGTGGAACAACTGAAGCTAGAGAAATGATAATGCTACGTGACTTAATTGTTACAGAACTGCGGGCGCGTAGCGCAGAGGTTTTATCAGTTCCCGATGATTTAAGTGCCTCTGCAACCATTAACTGGATTAACTCTCGCTCTCGTTCCATAGATATAGCCGTGGAAATCGCCACTGATGCTGCCAGTAATCCTACGGTTAGGGGTGCAAGTGCTTATCACATCGCTAACAACGACCAACGTAAACAACACGCTGAAATGTTACTGATGGGTTTGTTGCGTCGAGTTCCTCAACTACCTAATCGGGGAGTGAGACCGGATACAGATACTGGTTTAGGTAGTTTACAATTCTGTCGTCGTACCACTTTACCAGCTTTACTACTTCAAGTTGGTTTCCTCACCAGTCCAGATGATCGTAATTTACTACAAACTCGTCGCCGTGATTTTTCATTAGGAATTGTTGACGGATTAATAGCATGGAGTCGCGCCGTTGATCCTAATTCGGGTATACCAGTAGAGCAAAATTACCCACCAATTAATATTAACATTAATGGTCAAAATTATCCAGAGCAAGGTGTATTAATTAATGGTAATTCTTACATTCCTGTTGACTTAGTAGATCGGCTCAGAATTGACTTATCAAGAGCCACAAATGTTAATCGTATTACCTACAGAAGAGTGGTTTATATTAAAGCTGTAGAACTGAGAGATTTTAATATTTCTGTGGGTTGGGAAAGTGCAACCAGAACAGTAAAATTACGTTCAATTTTAGCGATTTGTCCAGGACATATTGATCAGATAATTTCTAATGGTAGCACTACAGAAGTACAGCTACAAATATTTTTACGTAACAACAATGAAAATGCCTTAGTACAGTTTCCTGATATTCCTAAATTGTATCGAGAAGAAGCCGCATTAGAAGGAGTAAATCACGATATAGCTTTTTGTCAAATGTGTTTAGAAACAGGATTTTTACGCTTTGGTGGTGACATTCAATCACAACAAAATAACTTCGCTGGTTTAGGAGCAATTGGTGGTGGTGCAGAAGCAGCATCTTTTCCTAGTGCCAGAATTGGAGTCAGGGCGCATATTCAACATTTAAAAGCCTACGCTAGTTTAGAACCTTTGGTACAACAAGAAGTAGATCCACGCTTTAGATTTGTAACCAGAGGTGTAGCACCTACCGTAGATCAATTATCAGGAAGATGGTCAGCAGATTTAGATTATGGTACTAAAATTAAAGCTATGTTTAAACGACTTTATGAATCAGCAGGATTAATTTAAGAGCTATTAGTGATATAGCAGTTCCCAGTCTAATGAAGTACACATTAATTTATTACCTGTTCCCTCTTTCATATTACCTGTTTCCTAAAACTAAATAATATTTTACTTCACCAGTATGGGAATTGTTATATTGCAATATTTACAGCAGGTTTCCAGTATATGAGGTACAAATATGAATAATCAAATTCTTGTGGTGCGGGCATCTGCACCTCAAAACTTACAAAGATTCGTGTTTGTTTCCTCCTGTGGAGTAGAAAGAAAAGATCAATTCCCCTTTAGTATCCTCAATAAATTTGGTGTTTTAGATGCTAAACAAAAAGGAGAAAATGCTATTATTAACTCAGGTATTCTTTATACAATTATCCGTCCAGGACGTTTAATAGATGGACCATTTACAGCTTACGATTTAGCAACTCTTTTAAAAACAACTAGCGGAGGTAAATTAGGAATAGTTTTAGGAAAAGGAGATAAACTAAATGGTGATGCTAGTCGGATAGATGTAGCTGCTGCTTGTGTAGAAAGTTTATTTGATTCCAATACAGAAAATCAGATTTTTGAAATAGTCAATCAAGGTACAAGACCTGATATAATTGATTGGAATAAGCTGTTTTAAAAAACTAATAATTTATAGAATATCCAGGGAAGAAATTCCCTGTCTAAAAGCTCAAGTTGGTTAAAACCGACTCTTTTTTATTTCAGAACTTACGCAAAATCTACTTCCAATAGTGTCATTGCGACGTAAGGAAGCAATCTCAAACTCCGATATTTCTTAAAGTGCATAAGTTCCTTCTATATTTATGATATTCTGAAAATTAATGATTTGATTTATTCCCAGGAGACTCATACATAACATCAGTTCTCAAAATATATTTTACACCTGATTGTACCGTTTCTCCACAATGAACTTGACGATGTACAAATAATAAAGCATCTCCTTTTTCTCCAGCTATATCATCATCCAAAAATTGTGTTCTACCACCTCGATAATCATTGTTTAAATAAAATAACAAAGTCCATCTTGATCTTTCCCCATTTTCTCGTTTATAACTACCATCATAATGCCAATCAAACTTTTGACCTGGATAATATCTATAAAATCTAAATCTTTCATTTAAACCAACACAGGACAAATGTTTATAAGGATCTTCAACATAAGGTTTAATTATTTTAAATAACCCCTGGGCAAATTCTGGATCATCAAAAATAACTCTATCATTATTTCTGACATTTTTATTCATCACATAACCTTGACTGGTGGTGATAGTTGCTTCCTCAAACCCAATTGCTTCAGCCATTTGGATATAATTGTCACACTGTTTATCATCTAACAACTTTTTAACTAGCAAGATTTTATTTGAGTATCTATATATCATATTCATGGTTCAAATTTATCCTCATTGCTATACATTAATCACATCTTCGTAAATATCAGCCATTTCTAAAATCAACCCAACTGAATCTAACTGTAATTTATCATCTTTATTTATCAAAGTTTGAATAGTCCACTTTCCTAATTCATATTGACGATAAATATCTACTTTTATCTCTTCTTGGGAAATTAAAACATATTCTTTTAAACTGGATATTTTCTTATAATTAATCAGTTTTTCTCTTCTATCTATTGTTTCGGTACTAGGTGATAAAACTTCAATAATTAAACAAGGATAATTTAAAAAATAACGATCTTTATCTTCTGAATCACAACTAACAACTACATCAGGATAATAAAAGATAGTTTGATTTGTAGATGCTAGATTTATCTTCACCTTCATATCTGACATGAAGACATTACAAGAACTACCACGCAGATGAGAACGTAATCTACTAGCAATGTTGAGAGTAATGATATTATGTTCTTTACTACCACCAGCCATAGCAAAAACTTCACCATCACAATATTCATGACGGATATCGCTGGTTTGTTCTAATTTCAGATATTCTTCGGTGTTGAAAATATAGAGAGGTGATTGCATAATTTTGATATTTATAGTGTATTCTTGGGTTTATTCAATTATAAAACTTTTCCTAACTATTTTCTTGGTAGATACCAAAACTAATTAGTCGGTTTTAACCGACTTTTGCTATCAGACAGGGAATTTATTCCCTGGCGACTAAACCCCTACTATAATTTATTAATCACAGAATCCAAAACATCAGCTTGAGTAGAGTTAACTTGTTTCAGATTGTTGTAATGACTTTGCAGTAAACTAATATCTTGAGCTTTCCATTTCACTTGTTTATTGGTGGCAACTTCAGCAATTTTTTGGGCTAAGTCTTTCCTTAATTCCTCTAATTCTTCAGTACCTGACCAAGCATCAAGAAATACTTCTAGAGTTTTTCTTCCTTCATCGTGGGTTAATTTTACAGGAGTTGTTTTTGGCTTACCAACCCATGTCAATAGGGTTTTTACTTCCTCAGTCCCACCACCAATGAAATAAGTCCAAAATCGCCAAAATTCAAACTTATCTAGATTTTTGTTATTAAAAAATCTTTGATTTGGTTCGTAGACGTAATTCAGAATCACAACTACCTCTGCTAAATTCAGTTGTGTTATTTCTGCTAATACTAGTGCTGCACTTGAACGAACACCAGAATCAACAGATTTATCTTTAAGTATTTCAAGAATATCTTTGATGTATGGTTGAGCAGCAGTTCCCAAATTCCCCAATACTAGTGCTGCACTTGAACGAACAAAGGAGTCAACGGATTTATCTTTGGAGTAGGATTTATCTTTGAGGATATCAAGGATATCTTTGACGTAGGGTTGAGCAGCAGTTCCCAAATTCCCCAATGCTAATGCTGCACTTGAACGAACAAAAGGGTCAACAGATTTATCTTTAAGTATTTCAAGAATATCTTTGATGTATGGTTGAGCAGCAGTTCCCAAATTTCCCAATACTAATGCTGCACTTGAACGAACCCTTGAATCAATGGATTTATCTTTAAGGAAATCAAGGATATCTTTGATATAGGGTTGAGCAGCAGTTCCCAAATTCCCCAATGCTAATGCTGCACTTGAACGAACCCTTGAATCAATGGATTTATCTTTAAGGAAATCAAGAATATCTTTGATATAGGGTTGAGCAGCAGTTCCCAAATTCCCCAATGCTAATGCTGCACTTGAACGAACAGAGGAGTCAACGGATTTATCTTTGAGTATGTCAGCAATATCTTTGACGTAGGGTTGAGCAACTGTTCCCAAATTCCCCAATACTAATGCTGCACTTGAACGAACAGAGGAGTCAACGGATTTATCTTTGAGTATGTCAGCAATATCTTTGATATAGGGTTGAGCAGCAGTTTCCAAATTCCCCAATGCTGATACTGCAAGTGAACGAACATAAGATTCAACAGATTTATCTTTGAGGAAATCAAGAATATCTTTGATGTATGGTTGAGCAGCAGTTCCCAAATTCCCCAATGCGAATACTGAACTTGAACGAACAGAGGAGTCAACGGATTTATCTTTGAGTATGTCAACAATATCTTTGACGTAGGGTTGAGCAGCAGTTCCCAAATTCCCCAATGCTAATGCTGCACGTGAACGAACATCAGAGTCAACGGATTTATCTTTGAGGATGTCAGCAATATCTTTGACGTAGGGTTGAGCAGCACTTCCCAGATTCTCCAATGCTGATGCTGCACTCTCACGAACATCGGAGTCAACGGATTTATCTTTGAGGATGTCAACAATATCTTTGACGTAGGGTTGAGCAACAGTTCCCAGTTTTCCTAATGCTAATCCCGCACTTAAACGAACATATTGATGATCAGAATTATCTTTAAGTATGTCAATTATATCTTTGATGTATGGTTGAGCAGCAATTCCCAAATCCCCCAATGCTAATGCTGCACCTATACGAACAGAGAAGTCAACGGATTTATCTTTGAGTATGTCAGCAATATCTTTGATATGGGGTTGAGCAGCAGTTCCCAAATTCCCCAAGACTGATACTGAACTTGAAGTAACATATTGATTATCAAAATTATTTTTGAGGAAATCAACAATATCTTTGATATAGGGTTGAGCAGCAGTTCCCAAATTCCCCAATGCTAATACTGCAAGTGAACGAACAAAGGAGTCAACGGATTTATCCTTGAGGATGTCAGCAGCTTTTTTAGCAATATCTTCTGGTTTTTGTCCTAATGATTGGAAATTCTGTAAATTCGAGAAATCAATTGCATTAAGAGCGTATCCTCTAACCCTAACATATTCATCATCCAATGCCGCTACTATACCCTTAATCTGCCATACTTCAGGCTGAGATTTGGGAGTTTCTTTGGCAATTACCCAAGGTAAAGAAAGGTAAAAAGTTAACAGCAGGGTGAGAGCAAACAGGAAAAAGTTGGAAAGTTTTTTTGTCGTTTGGCGAGATTGTATCAGCATATTTATAGTAGGAATGACGAATTTTCAAGAAACTTTAGAGTGGGAGATTACTTCCTTACCTCGCAATGACAGTCTTGTAAGTAGGTTAGGACTTACGTATTTTGATGAAATCTGGGGTTTGAGATTGCTTCCTTACGTCGCAATGACAGCATTTAGAATAGTTTTTGCGTAAGTCCTGTATGTGTTACATAAATTTTAATCAAACTATTTTCAAAGAATTCAACCCACCTAAAACTGCCATATCTTCCTCATCCAATTCCACAGGAATGCCACTCCTAATCAATTCTGAAAAATCCTCATTAGGTATCATAACCGTGAGTGTATAAAGCCGAGAATTACCTGTATTTCTAATTAAATGTATCCCTTTAGGTGGAACTAATAAACTATCTCCAGCCTTGATATTTACCTTCTTGCCATCGCAAATAGCAACTCCTTCTCCCTTGAGAATAAAAAACATTTCTACCGCCCATTGATGCCGATTTGGTGGAGTTTGTCCGCCCACATCAAAGATTTCCACACAACAAGTTAAAGAAGTATTTGCAGTAGTAGAATCAAAGATAATTGCTAACCGATTTGAATCTTGAGGACTAATCCGAAATACTTGATAATCTTGAGGAGATTTAATAATTGGAATTACGCAACTGGTAGTAATCATGGTTTTAGTGATTGGTGATTGGTGACTGGTGACTGGTGATTGGTGATTGGGAATCTGGATTGAATTACGAATTACGAATTACGAATTACGAATTACGAATTACGAATTACGAATTACGAATTACGAATTACGAATTACGAATTACGAATTACGAATTACGAATTACGAATTACGAATTACGAATTACG
>JAAHFX010000025.1 GCA_010672785.1 Sphaerospermopsis sp. SIO1G1 | reverse complement strand
AGAAGTTTATTCCTAACCCATTGGATAACGGAGAAACTAAATTATACAGAACAGGGGATTTAGTTAGATATTTAGCAGATGGAAATATAGAATACATAGGAAGAATAGATAACCAGGTTAAAATACGCGGTTTCCGAATTGAGTTGGGTGAAATAGAAACAGCACTCAGCCAAAATGCAGATGTACAAACATCTTGTGTCATAGTTCGTGAAGACACCCCCGGTGATAAACGTTTAGTTGCTTATGTAATCACCCAAAAAGAACCACAACCTAGCGTGAGTCAGTTACGGGAATTCCTCAAACAAAGATTACCTAATTATATGATTCCCGCCGCCATCGTATTTTTAGCATCTTTACCACTGACAGCAAACGGAAAAGTAGATCGTCGTGCATTACCAGCACCAGCAATATATATAGATAGGGAAGATTTTATCGCCCCCCGTAACCCTGTAGAAGCACAACTGGCTCAAATTTGGTCACAGGTGTTAAAAATTGAACCCATTGGTGTTAATGATAACTTCTTTGACATGGGTGGACATTCCCTGTTAGCAACTCAGGTAATTTCTAGATCCCAAACAGCCTTTGATGTCAGTTTACCCCTACGGAGTTTGTTTGAGTCTCCCACCATTGCCACCTTTAGCCAGGTTGTTTTAGCAGCACAGCAAACAGCAACAGGAGTGGGTATTCCAGCGATCGCACCAGCCACCACCAGAGAAAATATACCTCTCTCCTGGGCCCAAGAAAGACTATGGTTTGTCCATCAGTTGGAAGGTGATAGTGGTGCATATACCATGAGTTTTGCCGTGGGTTTATCTGGAGAAGTGAATATTCCAGCCCTAGAACAAGCATTCCAAGCAATGGTAGACCGCCACGAAGTCCTCAGAACCCGATTTGGAATCCAGGACAACTCACCCATTCAAGTCATAGACCCCCATCTGTCCATCACCTTACCAGTCATTGACCTGCAAACAGAACCAGACCCCAAACAAAAAGTCAAACAACTAGCGATCGCCGAAATTTCTCAACCCTTTGACCTAGTTAATGATCCCGTCATCCGTGTCAAACTCTGGCAAACTTCTCCCCAAGAGTATTTCCTCGCCGTCGCCATTCACCATATCGCCGCAGATGGTTGGTCATTGGGCATTTTTATCACCGACCTCTCCGCCTACTATCGAGCCATAGTCACCAACAGTCCAGTCCAACTCCCAGAATTAACCATACAATATGCAGACTTCACAGTCTGGCAACGTCAGTGGTTAACCGACCAAACCTTAGATAATCAGCTAAATTACTGGGTACAACAACTAGCAGATGCACCACCAATCCTAGCACTACCCACAGATCGTTCCCGTCCTCCCATCCAAACCTTCAACGGTGAACTCCAATCGATCCAATTAGATAGTTCCCTTACCCAAAAACTCAAACAAATCAGCCAAAAATCTGGTACAACTTTATACATGACCTTAATGGCTGGTTTTGCAATCCTCATGTCTCGCTACAGTGGACAAAAGGATCTGGTCATTGGTTCACCCATCGCCAACCGGAATAAAACTGAAATAGAACAACTAATTGGTTTCTTTGTTAACTCCTTAGCACTGAGATTCAACATCTCCCCCACCGCATCATTCACAGAATTCCTGGCAACAGTACAGCAAGTAACACAAACCGCCTACGATCATCAAGATTTACCCTTTGAAATGTTGGTAGATCACTTGGAACTAGAACGGAACCTAGACCGTAACCCCCTAGTACAGGTGATGTTTGCCCTCCAAAATGCCCCCAGTTCACCTTGGGAAATGCCCGGTGTCAACATTGAAGATATTCCCTTGGGGTTAGATACAGTCCGATTTGACCTAGAAATTCACCTTTGGGATGTAGCCGAAGGATTAACAGGAGTCTTCTGTTACAACACAGACCTATTTGATCGGACAACCATCGTCCGCATGATCCAGCACTACCAAGAACTATTAACAGCAATTACAGCCGATCCCCAACAGTCAGTACAATCACTGCCATTACTTACACAATCAGAACAACAGCAAATCTTACAAGAGTGGAACAACACCACCACAAACTACCCCGCAGATCAATCTATTCAGCAATTATTTGAACAGCAAGTAGAAAAAACCCCCGATGCGATCGCAGTAGTTTATGGACAGGAACAATTAACCTATACAGAACTCAACAACAAAGCCAACCAACTCGCCCATTACCTAATATCCTTGGGAGTACAAGCAGATAGCTTAGTGGGAATATCTGTAGAACGTAGTGCCGAAATGGTAATTGGACTCTTAGGCATACTCAAAGCAGGTGGTGCTTACGTACCCCTAGATCCTGATTATCCCACCGAGCGATTAGTCTCCATCCTCGAAGATGCCCAAGTGAGAGTATTACTCACCACCAACAAACTAGCCGCCACCATTCCCATCCACCACACCACCGTCATCACCTATGATCAAGACGCAGAGGCAATAGGCAAGCAAAATTCAACCAACCCAGTCACCCAAACCACCGCAGCAAACCTCGCCTACGTCATCTACACATCCGGTTCAACAGGCAAACCCAAAGGAGTCAGCGTCACCCACCAAGGAGTCAACCGCCTCATCATCAACACCAACTACATCCAAATAGAACCAAAAGATGCGATCGCTCAAGCCTCCAACTACGCCTTTGACGCAGCCACCTTTGAAATTTGGGGTGCATTACTCAACGGAGCAAAATTAGTAGGGGTTAGTAAACAAGTAGCCCTATCACCCAGAGAACTAGCAACTACCCTCAAAGCAGAAAACATCACCGTCCTATTCCTCACCACCGCCCTCTTTAACCAAATTGCCCAAACAGAACCAACCGCATTCAGCACCTTGGGAACACTCTTATTTGGTGGTGAAGCAGTAGATCCTAAATGGGTACAAAAAGTCCTAGAAAACGGCAAACCACAAAGACTATTACACGTTTACGGCCCCACAGAAAACACCACCTTCACATCTTGGTACTTAGTAGAAAATGTCTCCCCAAATGCCACCACCATTCCCATCGGTAAACCCATCAGCAACACCACAATATATCTATTAGATGAGAACCTACAACCAGTACCAGTAGGAGTACCAGGAGAACTACACATCGGTGGTGCAGGTTTAGCCCAAGGATACTTAAACCGTCCCGAACTCACAACCGAAAAATTCATCACCCCCTCCTCCACTCCCCGTCTTTACAAAACCGGAGACTTAGCCCGTTACCTACCCGATGGCAATATTGAATATGTCAGCCGCATAGATAACCAAGTTAAAATCCGTGGTTTCAGAATTGAATTGGGTGAAATTGAAGCAGTATTAAATCAGCATCCCTTCGTCAAAGAAAGCGTAGTTATCATCAGAACCAGTAACGCAGGCGATAAAAGCTTAGTAGGTTATTTAGTTCCTGGTACAAAAACCCAAGAAAACCCAGAACAGTTCGCCGAATGGCAAAGTGAATACATCAGCGACTGGCAAATACTCTATGAACAAGCTTATAGCCAAAATCAAACATCAACAGAAGATGTCACCTTTAACATCGCCGGTTGGAACAGTAGTTATACCAGAGAACCCATTCCAGAAACCCAAATGCGAGAATGGGTGGACAACACCGTCAGCCGGATCAAGAGAGTTACACCACAAAAAGTCATAGAAATTGGTTGTGGTACAGGGTTATTACTCTCCCGTCTTGCTCCCAATAGTTCCTTGTACTGGGGAACAGATTATTCTACACCTGCAATTGAATATGTACAGCAGTTACGGGATACAGTCCCTGGTTTGGAACACGTGCAGCTAAGACAGCAAATGGCGGATAACTTCACAGGTATTCCCCAGGAATTTGACACGGTAATTTTAAACTCCATTATTCAGTATTTCCCCAGTGTCGAATATCTGTTACAGGTAATTGAAGGCGCAATGGCCAGTATCAACAACCAAGGTCATATCTTCATTGGTGATATCCGCTGTTTACCACTGTTAGAACCTTATTATGCCGCAGTCCAGTTATACCAAGTGGGTGAGTCCAGAAGTGTGGAACAATGGCAGCAGGTAGTTCACCAAAGTATCGCCGCTGAGGAAGAATTGTTAGTTGATCCACGATTTTTCATCGCCTTAAAACAAACCTTCCCCCAAATTTCCTGGGTGGAAATTCAACCCAAATGGGGTGATGCAGTGAATGAGTTAACCCAGTTCCGCTATGATGTGACATTGCATTTGGGAACTACTGTTCAAGCTAGAGCCGTAAATTGGTTAAATTGGCAATTGGATCAGCTTTCTGTAGAGGAGGTTGAGCGGCGGTTAAGGGAGGAAGAACCAGCAACTTGGGGTATTCGGGCTGTTCCTAATCACAGGTTACAGAAGGTGTTACTAGCCTTATCGTGGTTAGAAACTCCACCAAACGTGGAAACAGTGGGAGAATTACGGACAATTTTAGAATCACAACCAGAAATGGGAATTAATCTTCAACAGTTACAGCAATTGGGTCAGAATTACGGTTATGAGGTTGATATTAGCTGCTGGGCTGGTAGTAATGATGGTGATTATGATGTGGTGTTTAGTCCCCAGGGTACAAATGATTCTGAGTTTAACGTTTATTGGGATGGAGACAGTGTGACAGTTAAACCTTGGAGTCACTACACCAACAATCCACTTGCTGGTAAGTTGGTACAGAAGTTAGTACCCCAGGTGCGGGAATTTATTCAACACAAACTACCTAGCTATATGATTCCCCAAGCCTTTGTGTTGTTGAATTCTTTACCTTTGACTCCCAATGGTAAGGTGGATCGTCGGGCTTTGCCAACTCCTGATCTTGGCTCGAGAAGTCTTGGGGCTGGGTTTGTGTCACCAAGGAATCCAGTTGAGGCTCAGGTGGTGCAAATTTGGGCTGAGGTTTTGGGTATGGAAAGTGTAGGAGTGAAGGATAATTTCTTTGAAATTGGGGGACACTCTTTGTTGGCGACTCAGGTGGTTTCTCGGGTTAATTCAGCGTTTACGGTGAATTTATCTGTGCAGAAGATGTTTGAGTTTCCTACTGTGGCAGAAATTGCTGAATATATGGAAGTGACGAGTTGGGCAAATACTGATTTACCCACAGGTGATGACAATGACAATCTGGAAATTATGGAGTTTTAGAACATGAGTAACAGCATTTTTGAATTTATCAGTCAGTTAAAAAAGTTAAAAATTAATCTGGAAACCGATGGCGATCGCCTCCGTTGTCAAGCTCCCCCTGGGGCTTTAACTCCGGCTATTAGTAAGGAAATTGGTCAACGGAAGCAGGAAATTATCTCTTTTTTACAGGAAGCGAAACACACCCAAGAACAGAATTCTGCCCAAAGTATTTCTATTCCTCAAGCTTCCAGGGATGGTAATTTACCTTTATCTTTTGCCCAACAAAGATTATGGGTGGTGCAGCAAATTGAGCCTGATAGCACGGCTTACAATATGTTGGAGGCTTTGTATTTAAAGGGTGATCTGAATGTTCCTGCTTTGGCAAAAAGTTTAAATGAGTTGATTAACCGTCATGAGGTGTTAAGAACTTGTTTTCCGACAGTGGATGAACAGCCAGTACAATTAATTTCTCCACCCCAGAATTTGAGTTTATCTGTTGAAAATTTACAAGGTTTATCCCCCCAAGAACAGACAGATCAAATCAGAGAAATTGGTGTTTCTTTAGCTTCTCAACCAGTGGATTTAGCTACAGGTCCTTTGGTAGAATTTGTGCTTTTACAACTACAAGCACAGGAGTATGTGTTATTAATTAAGATGCACCATATTATTTATGATGGTTGGTCTTTAAATATATTTTTCAGTGAATTAGCTCAACTTTATACTGCCTTTTCCCAAGGTTTACCTTCACCCTTACCGGAGTTACCCATTCAATATGCAGATTTTGCAGTCTGGCAAAGACAATGGTTAACAGATGATGTTTTAGAACGTCAAGTTAATTATTGGCAAAAGCAGTTAGATGGTGTTCCTTTGGTATTAGAATTACCGAGTGATCGCCCTAGACCTCCGGTACAAACCTTTGCTGGTGGCATGGCAAGATTTAAGCTAGATCAGGAACTTAGCCAACGTTTAAAGAAGTTAAGTCAAGAATCTGATGCGACTTTATTTATTACTTTATTATCAGCTTTTATAGTTTTAGTTTCTCGTTATAGTGGACAGTTAGATTTAGTTGTTGGTTCTCCCATTGCTAACCGCAATAACTTAGCCTTAGAAAAATTAATGGGCTTTTTTGTTAACAACTTAGTTTTACGAGGAGACTTATCAAAAAATCCTACTTTTGCAGAATTTTTAGCACAAATGCGGACAACTACACTGTCAGCTTATAGCCATCAAGACTTACCTTTTGAAAGCTTGGTAGACAAATTACATCCAGTCCGCGACTTAAGTAGAAATCCTGTAGCACAGGTAGTTTTTGCTCTGCAAAATGCTCCCATGTCTGCCTCTAATTTACCTGGGTTAATCATAGAAAATATGTCCTTACCCTTAGAGTTAAAATCTCGCTTTGATTTAGAGGTTAATTATTGGGAGATAGATGATTACTTGGAGGGGGTTTGGTCTTACAATAGTGATTTATTTGATGATACTACTATTGCCAGAATGGCAGGAAATTTTGAAACCTTACTTTGGGGAATTGTGATCAACCCCCAAAATCAAGTTTCGGAATTGCCATTATTGAGTGAAACTGAACGTCAGCAAATATTAATAGATTGGAATCAGACAGATAAAAAATATCCCCAAGATAAATGTGTTCATGATTTATTTACAGAACAGGTGGAAACAACACCTGATGCAATAGCAGTAATATTTAAAGATCAAAAACTGACCTATCAAGAATTAAATCAAAAAGCTAACCAACTAGCTCACCATTTACAATCTTTAGGTGTTCAACCTGACTTGTTAGTGGGAATATGTATAGAACGTTCTGTAGAAATGCTGATTGGTATTCTCGCCATTCTCAAAGCTGGTGGAGCTTACGTACCCATTGATCCTAATTATCCCACCGAACGTCAAGCCTTCATCCTCACAGACACCCAAACACCTATTCTCTTAACACAGGAACATCTCAGACATAACTTTCCTACTGATGAGATTCAAGTTATCTGTTTGGATACAGATTGGTCTAATTTAGCACCAACAACCCACAACCCCATCAGTGATACCAACCCTCAACACCTAGCCTATGCAATTTATACTTCTGGTTCTACGGGTAAACCCAAGGGAACATTAATTCCCCACCAAGGACTTGTTAACTATCTAAGTTGGTGTACTCAAGCTTATCATGTTAATTATGGTACGGGTTCAATAGTACATTCACCCCTAGGGTTTGACTTAACAATTACTAGTCTATTTTCACCATTGTTGGTTGGTAATCAGGTAGAAATTCTACCTCAAGGTGAAGATGTGGAAAATCTCAGTCAGGCTTTACATGATAACACTGATTTAAGCTTGGTAAAAATTACACCTGCTCACTTGGAGTTACTCAACCAGCAAATACCAGCAACAAAAGCAGCAAACAGAGCTAGAGCGTTTATAATCGGTGGTGATAATTTACTGGGAGAGAATATAGCATTTTGGCAAAAATTCGCTCCAGAAACCAGGTTAATCAATGAATATGGACCTACAGAAACCGTAGTTGGTTGCTGTATTTACCAAGTCCCCCCAGAACAACATTTCCCTGGTGCAGTTCCTATTGGTCGTCCCATTGCTAACACCAAGTTATACATTCTTGATCAGCATTTACAACCAGTACCCATAGGAGTACCTGGAGAATTACACATAGGTGGTGCAGGTTTAGCTAGAGGATATCTCAACCGCCCAGAGTTAACAGCAGAGAAATTTATACCTAACCCCTTTGATCAAGGTAAAACAAGACTATACAAAACTGGGGACTTAGCCCGTTATCTACCTGATGGCAATCTTGAATACTTAGGAAGAATAGATAGCCAAGTAAAAATACGTGGGTTTAGAATTGAGTTGGGAGAAATAGAATCCGTACTCAACCAACATCAAGAAATACAAGCAGCTTGCGTAATTGCCCGTGAAGACATTCCCGGGAAAAAACGCCTCGTGGGTTATCTTGTCGCTCAAACAGAAACAGAACTCACCACTAGTCAAATTAGACAACACTTAAAAAACACACTTCCAGAATACATGACACCCAGTGCATTTGTATATCTGGAGAGTTTACCATTAACAGCAAACGGGAAAATAAACACCCGTGCATTACCAGCACCAGAAACCCTCACTACAGATGCAGATATCATCTCACCCCGTAATCTGATAGAAACTCAATTGGTGGAAATTTGGCAACAAGTTTTAGGAATAGAAAAAATCGGAATCAACGATAATTTCTTTGAATTAGGTGGTGACTCAATTCTCAGTATTCAAATCATAGCCAAAGCAAAACAAGTAGGAATTGAAATTACCTTAAAACAAATATTTGCAAATCAAACTATCGCCGAACTAGCAACAGTTGCTGGCAAAATTAAAACTCTAGAAATAGAGCAGGAAGCAGTTACAGGTGAATTAAAATTAACACCGATTCAACAATGGTTTTTCAAGCAACAACAACCGGAAAATAACCACTTTAACCAAGCATTTTTATTTACAGTACCTGCAAATATTGATAGAGAAAAATTAGAGTTAGCTTGGCAAGAAATGATCAATCATCATGATGCTTTAAAATTGAGATTTAACTACCAAAATAATCAATGGCAAGCTGTTCATGATCAGGAAATTACTAGTTTTGAAATTGAAGAGTTTGATTTGTCTCCACAACCGAAATCGGCACAAAGCAAGATTTTAGAAGATACTGCCAACCAACTGCAAGCTAGTTTAGATTTAGGTTCTAATTTGGTGAAAGTAGGACTATTCAAACTAGGAGAAAACCAACCAGGAAGATTACTAATGGTAATTCATCACCTAGTAGTAGATGGAGTATCTTGGCGGATTTTATTAGAAGACTTAGAAACAGGATATCAACAATTAATGCAAGGGGAAAAGATAAAATTCCCAGCTAAAACTACATCCTTTAAAGCCTGGAGTGAAAAACTTAGAGAATATGCACAAACAGAAGCATTAACATCAGAATTAAGTTACTGGTTAGAAGTAGGAAATAGGGAATTTACCAGTATCCCTGTAGATTATCCACAGGGAGACAATAATATTGCATCAGCCGAAATAGTCTCTGTAGCATTAACAGCAACAGAAACCACTGCGTTACTCCAAGATGTTCCCACCGCTTATCAAACCCAAATTAATGATATCTTATTAACTACCTTGGTGTTAGTATTGAGTCAATGGACAAAGTCCAAATCAATCATGTTTAATTTGGAAGGACATGGACGAGAAGATATTATCAACAACGTAGATATATCAAGGACAGTGGGATGGTTTACAACTTTATTTCCAGTAGTTTTAAACTTAGATGATACAGACATAGACGACTTAGGAAATACCATCAAATCAATCAAAGAACAATTAAGAAATATCCCTAACAAAGGTATAGGTTATGGGATATTGCGTTATTTAAGTGCAGATGAAAATATTCAAAAATTAGCACAAATTCCGCAAGCTGAAATTAGCTTCAATTATTTGGGGCAATTTAACCAAACATTAAACACATCTGCTTTCATATCACCTGCACATGAATCTAGTGGAGAAATACAGAGTTTAAATAATTATCGGCTGACAATTTTAGATGTCAACGCTTTTATCACAGATGAACAATTACAAATAAGTTGGATATACAGTAGTAAAATTCATGAAAAAACCACCATTGAAAAAATTGCCCAAGAATTTGTTGCTTGTTTACAGGATATAATCAACCATTGTGTAGATCCAGAAAATACAGGATACACACCTACAGATTTTCCATTATTAGACTTTGATCAATCAGAATTAGACCAAATTTTAGAAAACTTGTAATTAACAGAATTTAATTTATTAACTTAATTTAAGGGTGTGAAATTTATGAAACTGGAAGTTAGCAACAACAACAAAAATAGTCGTCAAAATATTGAAGATATTTATCCCTTATCTCCTATGCAGGAAGGGATGTTGTTTGAAAGTTTGTATGCACCGGAAGATGGCGCATATTTTGAACAAATTACCTGTACCTTCCAGGGTGAATTAGATGTCAAATCTTTTGAAAAAGCCTGGCAACAAGTAGTAAATCGTCATGCTATTTTTAGAACTGCATTTATATGGGAGTCTGTTAACCAACCAGTACAAATAGTTTATAAAAAAGTAGATATTCAGATCGAATTTAAAGACTGGAGAGAGTTATTACCATCACAACAACAACAGCAATTAGAGGAATTTTTAGTTGAGGAGAGAGAAAAAGGATTCCAACTTTCTCAAGCACCATTAATTAGATTATATTTACTACAACTAAATGAAAATCAACATCAATTTATTTGGTGTCATCACCATATTTTACTTGATGGTTGGTCTTTACCCATAGTTTTTAAAGATTTATTTGAATTTTATCAAGGAATTGTTGCAGGAGTAAGTTTAAAATTAAGACCTGCTGTTAAATATCGTAATTATATTGGTTGGTTAAAACAACAGAAAAAAGATTTAGCACAGGAATTTTGGCAACAACAATTCAAAGGTTTTACTGCTCCTACTCCTTTAGTTGTAGATAAGTTATTTTCAGATTCAGAACCAGATATTGGTTATCAAGAAACAGTAGTTTTTCTCACAGATGAACAAACTTTAGCAATAACAGATTTTGTCAAAAAACATAAGCTGACAATGAATAATATTCTCCAAGGTGTTTGGAGTTTATTGTTATCTCGTTACAGTCAAGAAAATGATGTGGTGTTTGGTACAACTGTATCTGGCCGTCCTCCATCTTTACCTGGTGTAGAGTCAATGGTGGGGTTATTTATTAATACTTTACCTGTGAGAGTTCAGGTGAATGAGGATGATGATGTTTTATCTTTATTGCAGGAATTACAACAGCAACAAATAGAGAGTGAACAGTATGCTTATTGTTCATTAGTGGAAATTCAAGGATGGAGTGATGTTCCCAGAGGTACTTCTTTATTTGATAGTTTAGTTGTCTTTGAAAATTACCCCATTGATGCTACTTCTGGGGAAGATGATGGTAATTTAACAGTAGAGAATTTCCGCGGAATTGCACATACTAATTTTCCTTTAGTAATTGCCGCAGGACCTGGTGAAAGGTTATGGTTTAGGGTAAGTTACGATAGCGGTAGATTTGAGACAGAAACTATCCAGAGAATATTAGGACATTTGCAAACATTATTATCAGCAATAGTCAAAACACCACAAACAAAAATAAAAGAACTACCAATATTAACAACCATAGAAACACAGCAACTACTAGAGCAAAATCAAACTAAAACAGAATTCACAGTAAACCAATGTATTCATCAACTATTTGAGTCACAAGTAGAAAAAACACCAG
>JAAHFX010000024.1 GCA_010672785.1 Sphaerospermopsis sp. SIO1G1 | reverse complement strand
TTTGATGATTTGATTAATAAAGTTGATTATTTAGTTGTTTTTAGACAACGAAAACTTATCTTTACTCCTGCCTGATTATACCCTTCATAATCCTTTTGTTCTTTCTCGACTTTTTCAGCAAACCCTAATTAAATATTAGTCATGTAGGATTTTAATTTTTATGAGATTTATTCAGAAGATAAAAATCTTAACGACAAAACACCAAACCATATTTTCTATGCTACCCTAGTATAGTTGTCTAAATTCCGCACACTCAGGAATTCGGGTGTTTCTTAACTCAAGAAATGCACCTGGGTGGAGGTTTAACCCGAATAGGAGTTACAAAATATGCCAGTAGTTTCATTGGCTCAAATGATGGAGTCAGGTGTTCATTTTGGGCATCAAACCAGACGTTGGAACCCAAAGATGTCACCATACATTTACACTGCTCGTAATGGTGTACATATCATTGACTTGGTACAAACAGCCCAGTTAATAGATCAAGCATATAATTATATGCGGAGTGAATCAGAACAAGGCAAGAGGTTTTTGTTTGTTGGTACAAAGCGCCAAGCAGCAGGAATTATCGCCCAAGAAGCTGCTCGTTGCGGTTCTCACTACATTAACCAGCGTTGGTTGGGTGGGATGCTCACTAACTGGGCAACCATTAAAACCAGAGCAGATCGCTTGAAAGATTTAGAACGCCGTGAAGAAAGTGGTGCTTTAGATTTATTACCCAAGAAAGAAGCATCTATGTTGCGTCGTGAAATGGCGAAACTACAAAAATACTTGGGTGGGATTAAGAATATGCGAAAAGTACCCGACGTAGTGGTAATTGTTGACCAAAAACGTGAGTACAACGCAGTTCAAGAATGTCAAAAGCTGAATATTCCCATTGTTTCCATGCTGGATACAAACTGTGATCCAGATGTAGTAGATATTCCCATTCCAGCTAATGATGATGCAATCCGATCCATTAAACTGATTGTAGGTAAATTAGCTGATGCCATTTATGAAGGTCGTCATGGTCAACTAGAATCAGAAAACGATTACGAAGACTACGAAGGTGCAGAGGAAGATTACGACTACGACGAAGGCGAGTATACAGACTCGATGGGCGACGACGACAAAGATGACGAATAATAGTAAATAATGGAGAATGCTGTAGGGGAAAAGTTATTTACTTCTCCCCCATAGCTGTCACTACTGTAACTCCTGTCTTAACAATTACTAATTCAAAGTAATTGAGTCGTGAAATGAAATAGGAATTGAGGCAACATGGCGGAAATATCTGCAAAATTAGTCCAAGAGCTACGCCAAAAAACCGGTGCTGGCATGATGGACTGTAAAAAAGCACTGAAAGAAAATGATGGCAGTATAGAAGCAGCCACAGACTGGTTACGGAAAAAAGGTATTGCTAAGGCAGACAAAGCAAGCTCTCGTGTTGCAGCTGAGGGTTTGGTGGAAAATTACATTCAACCGGATGGTAAGGTGGGTGTAATTATAGAAGTTAACTGCCAAACAGACTTTGTTGCGCGTAACGAAGCTTTTAAAGCTCTAGTTAAAACCCTGGCTAAACAAGCAGCTAATGCTGATAGTGTGGAAGCTTTATTGGCTCAACCATACATTGAAAACTCCAGCGTGACTGTAGATGAAGCCATTAAACAAACAACAGCTACCTTGGGTGAAAATATTCAGGTACGACGCTTTGTTACTTTTGCTCCAGCAAGTACACCAGGAATAGTAGATAGCTATATCCATACAGGTGGGCGAGTAGGTGTATTGGTTGAACTAGGATCAAAAACAGAAGACACAACAGGCAAGGAAGAGTTCCAAGGCTTGGCTAAAAATATAGCTATGCAAGTTGCTGCTTGTCCAAATGTTGAGTATGTGAATATAGGTCAGATCCCTGCTGAATTTGTCCAAAAAGAAAAAGAAATTGAAATGGGCAAAGATGACTTGGGTAAAAAACCAGAGAACATTAGAGAAAAAATTGTTCAAGGTAGAATTGACAAGCGTCTAAAAGAAATTACTTTACTGGATCAACCATATATTCGTGATCAAAGTATTTCTGTAGAAGACTTGGTTAAACAAGTTAAATCTCAAGTAGGCGACGAGATTGAAGTAAATCGCTTTGTACGTTATGTACTAGGTGAAGGTATTGATAAGCAAGAAGTGAGCTTTGCTGAAGAAGTAGCGGCTCAAATGGGTAAATAATTGAAAAATTAATTATTTGATCATTCAATTATCATTTCTTGAATTTCAGCCTTAAAAGCATATAGACTCAGAGCTATAGTGCTGACTGTATAGGTCAATAGTTAAAAGTGATTTGTCAATCAATTATAAATGTATAATTAATGAACAGCAGACTATAGACTATTGACCAATAATTATAAAAATCACAGGTCTGGCAAGTTTTGCTGACCTGTATTTTGTTAGAAATGGGTAAGTGCGGTTTTCCTCATAACTATTGCTCCTAGCTTTATGGATAAAATTTAGATGGAGAAAAAAGGTGAGATATGGCCAGAGTAATTGAACGAATAGAAAAAGATATTACAAATTTGAAGCAAGAAGTTGGAGCGATCGCCACAGAACTCCATAGTAATTATCTCGGTTATTTAACTATTTTGGGAGCAGCTTTACAAAAACAGTTAATTTTGGCAACTTATCATCTTTGTACCCAAGGTTATCCTGATGCTTTTATGAAATTGTCACTTAACCAGAGACAACAATTACAACAAGGTATCCGTCAATTGGGTAAACAAGGTGCAGAAAATTTGTTGTTGTATATTCAGGCTGAAACAGCACAGCAACCAGAGAATTTAGAAGATGTTGAAGAATTAGAAGATATTGAAGAATTAGAAGGTGTTGAAGAATTAGAAGATGATGGAGATATTGAAGAGTTAGAAGATGTTGAAGAATTAGAAGATGATGGAGATATTGAAGAGTTAGAAGATGTTGAAGATACTAAAAAAAATCAAAAATCTACAATTAAAAAACAAAAATATTTAGATCCTTCTAATCCGATGGAAGTCATACAGTGGCATCAAGATTTAGAAGAGCATATCCAAGATGTATTACGGAAAATATCTCAGAAAGCTAACTCTTTATTACAAAAATTCGGAATGTTACCTCAAAAAATACCCAACCCGATTTTAGCAGCAGCAGCGGCAGCAGCATCAGAAGCATCTGCTGATGTTATGCCAGGTCCACCAAATCTTTTAAATTTAGTAATTGAAATAAGTGGTGACAAAGAAGCAGAAAATACCAGTCTAACGCCAATGATGACCATTAATTTGAGACTTGGGGATATTGAATTTGCTGACACTAAACTTTTATCATCACGTAAGCAAATTCGTAATATTCTCTTGCAATTAAATAAATTAGGAAAAGATTATCAGAAAAAATATAAAGAACTGAATATAGCGGAAGCAGAAGCTGCTTGGCGTGCAAGTTGGTTTGAGGATTAATTGTAGGTATAAGGAAATAGGGAACAGGGAACAGGGAACAGGGAATAGGTAAGAGCTACAAAGGTTTTTGTTTGTTCCGAAAATCTTAAATTATTTTTGTTCAGGGACTTAACTAAGATACAGCAGATTTCGTTACGATGATGTACAAATCATAATCATGAAATTCTTTCTTGTGGAGTGGGCATCTTGCCCGCCAACAGCGTACCTTATGACACAGGAAAGTGCTGTAAATGACAAATGAAAAATGAATGACAAATGAACGAAACACCTGATTGGCTCAGATTACAGAAAGCCTTAACTGTAGAAGCTGAATATGGCTTTACAGATTTGATGGGTAAACAATATCGGTTTAGTGAATTTCTCTGTTTGACTTTTGGGAAATTTCCGCAAAGTTTACCATCAAAAGAGCGATCGCGCTGGCATCAAATAGCTAGACAATTTGCCGATTATCCAAATATAAATGTAGAAGTTAGAAAAAGTTTAGTTGCAGAAGTTAGAAGATATCTTTATCAATTACAAAAAGAAGTTCAAACAGGAAACCAAGTCTCTGAAAAAAAAGCACCAAATTATCATAACAAAACAGTTAAAACAACACCAATGGTGGCGGAAGTTAATAAACTACTTGCTCCTAAAATAGATCAAAAACTGAGTGATTTACCAGAAATTGGGGCTAGAAAAGCTGATAATTTAGCAAGATTAAATTTATTAACTGTCCGAGATTTATTATTCTATTATCCTCGTGATCATATTGATTATGCTCGACAGGTAAATATTAAAGAATTACAGGGAGGAGAAACAGTTACAATTATCGCTACTATTAAACGTTGTAATTGTTTTACTAGCCCTAAAAATAAAAAATTAACAATTTTAGAATTACTCTTAAAAGATAACACCGGACAAATTCGAGTCAGTCGTTTTTATGCTGGAGCAAGATTTAGTAGTCGTGGTTGGCAAGAAAGTTTAAAAAGACGTTATGTAGCGGGTAGTGTGATAGCTGCTTGTGGTTTAGTTAAAGCTAGTAAATATGGTGTAACTTTAGATAATCCAGAAATAGAAGTATTAGCCAATCCTGGTGATACTGTTGAATCATTTACTATTGGCCGCGTTGTACCAATTTATGGTTTAACTGAAGGAGTTGTTGCTAATACGGTTAGACAAGCTGTAATTGCGGCTTTACCTGCGGCGGCTAATTTTAGAGATCCTTTACCATCTGGGTTAAGAAAAAAATATGAATTGATGGAATTAAAAGAGGCAATTCCTAACATCCATTTTCCTAAAGATAGCGATACTTTAAAAATGGCTCGTAGGCGTTTAGTTTTTGATGAATTCTTCTATTTGCAACTGGGTTTACTACAAAGACAAAAACAGGCAAAAGCAATTCAAACTAGTGTAATTTTAGTTCCCAAGGGTAAATTATTAGAACAATTCAACGATATTTTACCTTTTAAATTTACCAATGCTCAACAAAGAGTTATTAATGATATTCTCAATGATTTACAAAAACCTGCACCGATGAATCGTTTAGTTCAAGGTGATGTAGGTTCAGGTAAAACGGTGGTAGCTGTGGTGGCAATTTTAGCGGCCATTCAATCTGGTTATCAAGCGGCTTTGATGACACCTACGGAGGTATTAGCAGAACAACATTATCGCAAATTAGTAAGTTGGTTTAATCTCTTACATTTACCTGTGGAATTATTAACAGGTTCAACAAAAACAGCAAAAAGAAAAGAAATTTATTCGCAGTTGGAAACTGGTGAATTACCTCTTTTGGTAGGAACTCATGCTTTAATTCAAGATAAGGTTAATTTTCAAAAATTGGGTTTAGTTGTAATTGATGAACAGCATCGTTTTGGGGTAGAACAAAGGGCAAAATTACAACAAAAAGGTGAACAACCCCACGTTTTAACTATGACTGCTACACCGATTCCTAGAACTTTAGCTTTAACAGTTCATGGTGATTTAGATGTCAGTCAGATTGATGAATTACCACCGGGAAGACAAGTAATTAAAACTTCGTTATTAATTGGTCAGCAAAGACCCCAAGCTTATGATTTAATGAGAAGAGAAATTGCCCAAGGTAGACAGGTTTATGTAGTTTTGCCTTTGGTAGAAGAGTCAGAAAAATTAGATTTGCGTTCAGCGATAGATGAACATCAAAAATTACAAGAAAGTGTTTTTCCTGAGTTTCAAGTGGGGTTGTTACATGGGAAAATGACTTCCGCTCAAAAGGATGAAGCTATTACCAAATTTCGGGATAATGAAACCCAGATTTTAGTTTCTACAACAGTGGTAGAGGTGGGTGTGGATGTTCCTAACGCGACGGTGATGTTAATTGAACACGCAGAAAGATTTGGGTTATCTCAGTTACACCAATTACGGGGTCGTGTGGGACGGGGTGCAGCGCAGTCATATTGTTTGTTAATGAGTAGCTCAAGAAGTCCTGATGCTCAACAACGCTTGAAGGTTTTGGAACAGTCTCAGGATGGGTTTTTTATTTCGGAAATGGATATGCGGTTTCGAGGCCCTGGGGAAGTGATGGGAACTAGGCAATCTGGGGTAGCGGATTTTACTTTAGCTAGTTTAGTGGAAGATGAGGATGTGTTGTTGTTAGCGAGACAAGCAGCAGAAAAAGTGATTGATATGGATGTGAATTTGGAGCGTTGGCCTTTGATGAGAAATGAGTTGCAGTATAGGTATGCGCGGTTAATGGGTGGGGCGATTTTGACTTAAAATAATTGAGGAAATTCTTTGTATCGGCTCAATAAATAGGGGAAAAAGAAAAAAACGCGGAAAGTGAGGAAGAGAGACAAAGCGTTATAAAATGTCAGACATCCAGAAATAAAAGCCAGCAAAAAAGGCTTTACAAGCAAACACTCATCAGAGACAGAAAGAAGAAAGCCGAAAAAGCACAACAAAAGCTACTATCTACTGAAAATATTTCATTGATTTTTTCTACTATTCCTATTTTATCTATTATTCCTGCTATTATTCCTAAGTGATCTATGTTTTTACTCTCTATTTCTTCTTTTTGGTAATTCATATTATGAAGACTTTTTTTGGTAATTCAGCCCCATTCTCTCATTTTTTCCTGAATTTATTCTCCATGCCCTATGAATTTTTCTTTAGTAGTTCAATGGCAATCAAAGTCTATATTTTTACTAAATCAATTACGTATTTATATTTAAGTTTCTATGATGCTTACAACATCTGTATGTATACTACAAATTGAAGTGCGGAATGTGGGTAATAAGTACTAAAAAACCTCACACTTTTTTGATTTCGAGAAATTGAAAAGTAGTTTTTCAGTTCTCTCCCTACCCCCGCACCCTGCTAAAAAGCCTCTGAGCCTCCACGACAAGACTTTTTGCTGCAAACCCCAATTAATTTTGCCCTGGTACTTGCATTAAACCCATTGCAGCAGGAGGAATATCGGTTAAGAGACGGAAGGGGAATAATCTAGTAGAAGCAACTTGAGCATAACCAGAAGTCAAAAAATTAGCATATTGATTCGCTTCCGCAGTTGACTGTGCAGCCATTGCTAAAGTAACAGCTTTAGTATAATTACGAACATCCGCAGCTTTGTCGCCAACAACTTCCCGACTGGAAAAAGATAACTTGGATTCGCCCGGTTTACCATCAGTTAAACTAGGATCTACCACACTTAAATGAGTAGCACCAACCGCAGCAGCTAACCATTTACGACTAGGAATTCTCGCAAAACTAGGAATATGTTCGCTTAAAGTGGGAGTAATGTTATCAGTTGAACCAGTTAACATTAGAGTTGGTACTTGTATTTTAGTTAAACCACTTTTACCAAATAAAAATGAAGTTGCTGGAGTTAGAGCAACAATTTTTTTCACTCTTTCATCTCTGAGTTGATAAATATCTTCTGGTAAGTCTTTAGCACGACACATAAATCCCTGTACTAAGTTTAATTTATTTTCCCTTTGTGCACAACTTTGTTTCAGACTATCTACTTGAAATTCACCCCCAGCTAATGCTAAAGCAGTAGTACCACCAAATGAATAACCTACAACCATAATATTATTAGTTGCTAGTTTTCCCTGTAATGGATTATCTGTAGCTTGGTTGATTTTTTCTAATTCATTAATCACAAAACTTACATCTTGGGGACGATGAACAAATTCTTGCGCTTTTAAAGAATCAATACCTTGATTAGCATCAAAATTACTACCAGGATGTTCCAAAGCTGCTACCACATAACCATGAGAAGTAAGATGTTCAGCCAAATATTTTAAATCTGTACGCACCGAACCATAACCGTGGGAAAAAACGATGACTGGTTTTTCTCGATTAGCACTATTTGACCAATAAATATCAACAGGAATTGGACGTTGTCGTTGTTGATCATTTAAGTTTAAATTTAAGATTTGGACTTGGTTATTACCTGGTTTGGTAGGATCAAAAGAGCGGTTAATTCGCATTTCCCTGGGGTTTGTGCGGGGAACCATAGCGAGCATAAATTGTTGAGTCCGCCAAAAACCCATATTTAAAATTCTACCCACCTGTACAGCTTGGGGGACGTTAATATTTAAACTTTTACTGGGATAAGCTTCAATAAAACTGAGTATAGATAGACCTTCTGGAGAACTAGCAGCCAAAATTAAACCCGCTCTCACAGCTTGTACACCTGCATCATCTTTGCGATCTAAACCTGTAGCAATATCACTCAGAATAGTTTGACCCAGTTGGGTATCAAGTAAGCGATTAAGAGTAACAACATTTAAGGGAATTCTGGCTTTCAATCCTCTAATTAAAAAATTACTTTGTTGTTCAGTTAATCTTTTAGTAAATGTACTAATGCTATCAGGAAATTTGCCGTTTTCTGTGATTTTCTTCAGGTCTATTAAGGAAGCACTTTCTTTCAGAGGACCATAACGAAGAGTAACTTTTTCTGCTGCTGTGGCTGAGTTAAATCCTATCAATTGAGTAATTGCAATGGTACTGAATATACCTGCACATAGTTTCAGTTTTTTTTGGCTTTTTTTTGTGAACATTTTTTTAGTAGATATCAACAGAAGGCATTGTAGCTGGTTTTTCTGTATAATACAAAACTTTATTCAGTAGAAATCAGGGAATAGATATTATTGAAATTAAATATATTACAATACTTAATTAAACCAACTAAGACGAGAACTAATTCTTATAAATAAGAAATCGCAATTGTTTTTTTGTAAACAGAGAAGGTTATGCCGCGTGTGATCTTATAGGTAATATTTTGCATGGTATGGTGGAGTAAAAACTACTGAATAAATTCAAAATCTGAAAATAAGGGAATTATAAAATGAGAATAGCAACTTGGAATATGCAAGGTGGTACTAACACTCCTTTTATTAATCAAGTCGTGCAAAGCACACAAGCAAATATACTTTGTTTACAAGAGTGTGGCGATTTAGCACAACATTTACAGAATAGACAGCCAATCTTAAATCCTAATGGTGCAATTATTGGTTACACAGGCAATTTTGTAGTCGGTCAAGGTTTCATGGAATGTGTTTACTGGGAAAATGTTTGGATTCAAGGAGGTCTTGCTGTTCTGACTAATGTTGGCATGACAAATTTTGGGATTCTTAATGCTGTTGTCGTACCTGGTTTTCAACCTAATAACCCCAGAAATTTACCTTGGATGACGGTTCGTCACCCAAATACCGGAATCAATATCACTATATTCTCAATTCATAGTCCTCCAGTTTTTGATGGGACAACTATAGTTGATGTATGTAATTGGAATAATGCACAAATTACTCAAATAAATAATGGGTGGGGTGCTGGCTCATGGGCTTGTGTCGGTGACTTTAATGCTGATCCTACCGTGGCTGGTTTTCTTCAACCTCCTGTCGGTGTTGTTGTTCGTGGCAACCAAGCTACTCAACAAGGTGGAGGAATTTTAGATTATGCTGTGACTAATGCCGCTGGATTTGCCTATCTACAAAGGACACAATTAGTGGGTGCTTCTGATCATTATCCGCAAGTTTTTCAATGGTAATTTCTGCTTTACCAAAAAAATTGGTTTAAAGCCCCGTCCTTCCATAAAATAGTACAGACAGGCAGGGCATTGTCTATGGCAAGAAATAGTGTAAAACCAGCTATGCTTGCAACTGTAGTTTGAACCCAGAAGATCCGCATTCTTAATGCGAGGAGTTATGTCAAAGAGACTAATTTTGGTGAATAAATGGTTACTTGTGGGACTGTACTCTAGATCATCCCACTTTTTTTGTATGGGGTTTTCTGAATAAATAATGTAATCGTGGTTGATGATGCTAAAAATCCTGCACCAGCAGAATTAAAACAAATGTGGAAACAATTTCAAAAAAGCGATCGCCCACAACCATTACAGCGATCGTAAATTATGAAGTTTATAGTTTATAAAGTTTATGGGAAAATTTGATCAAGTCTAGAAATCAGAAATTCCCATGAATAAACCTATAGGTGTATTACCACCGTTTTTAGTATTAGATCCAGTTTTACAAAGTTGGTTAATTGAAGATATTGGTAGAGGCGATCGCACAACCCAATCTCTTTTAACAGCTAATCCAAAATTAGGAACGGCTAAATGGATAGCTAAAGTACCAGGAATAGTCGCGGGGTTACCAATAGCAGCACGAGTGTTTCAATTATTAAATAATCAAGTTAGCTTTTCACCTGTAATTAGTGAAGGTCAAAAATGTCAACCAGGACAAATAATAGCAGAAATTAATGGTTCATTAGATGCTTTATTAATGGGGGAAAGGGTAGCCCTAAATTTAGCCATGCGATTAAGTGGAATTGCTACTCTCACTCATCAATATACGGACAAAATAGCAGATTTAGCAACTAAGTTTGTAGATACTCGTAAAACTACACCAGGTTTAAGAATCTTGGAAAAATATGCCACCACTATAGGTGGTGCAATTAATCATCGTATGGGTTTAGATGATGCAGTGATGATTAAAGATAATCATATTGCTGCTGCTGGTAGTATTGGTGAAGCTATTAGTTGTATTCGTTCTCAAATTCCCTATCCATTAACTATTGAAGTAGAAACAGAAAATCTAGAACAAGTCGAGGAAGCATTAAAATACCAAGCTGACATTATTATGTTAGATAATATGTCTTTAGCAAATATGGACATGGCAGTGAAATTAATTCGTCAACATAATGAACTCATCAAAATTGAAGCATCGGGAAATATTACCTTAGAAACTATTCGTGCAGTGGCGGAAACAGGAGTTGATTACATTTCTAGTAGCGCACCTATCACCCAAGCAAAATGGTTAGATTTAAGCATGAAAATAGAATAATTTAGTTGGGGGTGGCTAAATAAATTTGAACCCTTTACAGGTGGAGAATGGCGATTTGAAATTAAAACCCACATTCCGCACTTCGTTTTGTATTATACAAATAATACAATTTTTGGGTTAATTCTCATTGGATAGCGATCGCCAAAGGGCTAAAATCCCTACGTTGAAACACTTAATAATTTAAAGGTTTTTTGTGATTTTTATTGAAGTATCAGCGTATGACATTTTGAAGTGCGGAATGTGGGTTTAAAGTGGATGTTTGAGTGGTTCATTCGACACACCACCTTCGATTTTTCAACTCTTCAGATGTACGGAGTTTTTTCAAAAATCAAATAGGAGTCCTCTAGTGTAATTAAGTTGATTCCTTTGATACTTTTATGATATTTACCTGACCAGAAATAACTTATTAATTCTGCATTTTTAGAGTCACTGTATATTTTTTCTACTACTGTGTCATCAACACTTACAGCGGTTTCCGAAGCTACGAGGTACAGTCTATCAACCTTGTCTTTTACCTATACTTTCAATCTTAAAATAAAGTGTATCTCATTACACCGGGAAGTGCTGTAAAATTCCACTTTCTATATTAATAATTTCCTTCACTGTATCGAATAAATCTTTTGCCTCGTATCTTTCTCTGAGCAAGAATCTGTTTACACTGTCATGTGAAACGTTCTCTAATATCTCCGATAATCTGCAACATCCTCCATGTTTTGGCTCTGATAGTAAAAATAGGGTGTAATGTTCCAGATTGCATTGTGCTGTCGAAGGTTTAGTGATTTTTTTAATTGTCTGATACCTGGTAAGTAGACGACCTTTTTTATAAATTCACTATTTTGCCACTTTGTCAATGCGTAAGTTCTATACTTATCTATTTGATTCTGTTTCCTCTAATTGTTTTTCAGTTCTTTCATAAGGGTTTGTTTGACGTTCCCATTTGGGAAAAGCACCCATCAAAGTATTATTGATGGAGTTACGAACTTGATAGCTCATTTGTCCCACTGCACCAGGAAAAACTTTATCCCCACCAACTATAAACAGGATAGTACCAATTACAATAAAAGGTATATATCGTTTAATCATGATATTTCCTTGTCAACAAAGTCAATTAATTAGATATAGATAAAATTTATTCTACCCAAAATAAGTAATAAACATAACATCAAGGTCAAAACTTCTCTAGGATTTACGCATTTTAATGAAACTGCGGAGTTTGAGATTGCTTCCTTTTGTCACAATGACAGTATTTGAAGTGGATTTTATGTAAGTCCTGTTCTCAATCAAGTAATAAGTAGTCGTAAACAACAAATCTTATATTTAGGGCTTGCTGAAAAAGTCTTGTCGTGAAGACAGGTGACAGGTGACAGGTGAGCCACTGCGGTGGACGGGTTCCCCGGCATAAAGCAAGTGGCGAACCCGAAGGGTGACAGTTTCAAGAGTTGGATAGGAAAAATTTTCCCTTTGAATCCAATTTAAATGCACGGTTTTCGAGTGACTAATACCTAAAAACTTGCACTTTTTCAATTTCAAATCGTCTAAAATCCTCTTCTTGTAAAGTTTTCATGTTTATTCAGCAAACCC
>JAAHFX010000023.1 GCA_010672785.1 Sphaerospermopsis sp. SIO1G1 | reverse complement strand
CAGGGAAGTTCATATTTCCGTATTTAAAATCCCCTCCACACAATGCTTTTACATCTCTGCATTTTCTTTAGCTTATTCTTGGCTTAAATCATGGCTTTTTTTTGCTAATTTGCCATAAATATTTTTAAGTGATTATATAGGGATATGTTAATTTAATAGTTTTCAGACATGTCAGAACTGACCTTGAAAGAATTGATGCCTGGGGCCTGGCAGGCAGAAAAGGAGATTTCTATAAAAAAAGCAGATGTCGGGTTGAACCCATCCGACGCTACCGCGGATCAACTGATAGCAGCCCTGGTTATCAAGGCTAGGGAGAAGATGACCAAGGAACGATTCGATACTGTATATGAGCAGAAGGTTTACATTACTGATGGATTTGATGGCTTCATTACCAAAAATAATGGTACTAAAGATGTACAGCACGTCGAGAGACAGATGGTCATCCATCTGACTCTGCCTGATGATGCAACACTAAATCCGAACGATTATTAAACATTTCATGATCAGCTTCGCATGGCAATTTCCAGTCAAGCTGATCATAAAAACACATACAGATAGAAGCAATGTTTTCATGCCCGCCAGGTCAAAGTCCTCAGCTTCAACATGGAGGAAAAAATTACGACTTCCCTGAACCTATAGAGCCTAAATTACTCCCCAACTCAGACCAACCTACCTGTCAAAGAGTGGAAATCTCTGGAAGCTACAGCTATGCAGGAACAAACTATGCACCGAACGGAGAAGCAGTCACAGCAAGCGCAACTAGGGGGCTTCTTACGTACGCACTGAGTCCCGTGACAGTCTTTGCTCGACCAGTCCCAGTTGGATCTGGCTGGGGATACCACATCATAACTAAATCATATTGTTATGACCCTCCGAGGGAAACAATAATAGCGGGTGGCTGTTGCTGGGCAGAGGCATCAGCTTCGGTTCATGACATAAGAATGAAGGTTCTTTCTACGGGGGAAGAAATTCCTGTTTGGGATTTAGTGGTTTATGACTCCGAGGGGAATCCACTATTAATAATTCCCACCAATGATCCAAACTTCGGATTAGCTTGTGTAGACTCGAACACAGGAGACAGTGGAGATGAAAGTGAAAACAACGGTTGTCCTCCAGGATATATAGATTGTGGAAATAATGACTGTTGTAGCTGCGATTCAATCTATAACAAATTGTCAGAAATCAGGTATTTGATCAGTAGATTGAGGTAACGCTCCGAGATTAAATACTAGCAGAATTACAATTTACAAAACAGAACACTTGAGTTCTAGAAAATAAATTATTAGCAAACACAATAAACAATAGTTAAGTCTTCTCACATTAATAATAATTAGCTAAAATTATAGAAACAGTGACCATATTTGCACGACATGGCTGAAAGAACTTTACAAGAAGTTTTTGGCGGTAATGCGGCTCAAACTTCTACAACAATAACCTTGGACAAGGGAGACTTAGGAATAACAGATCCTTCCGCAACGGCTGACAAGATTCTTGCTGCTCTTGCAATCAAGGCGTTAGCTAACCTAGATAGAACATATTTTGATGCTGATTTATCTCAGACAGTTTTTGTAGAAAAAGGGTTTGACCAATTTCTTCCCAGAGGTCAAAATAATGACAATTATGTTGTCAGGCAGATTAATATTAATTTAGCCAAGCTTGACGCAGATGCAGTTTTAAGTCCAGAAGATTACTGATTGGCAACAGGGGGAATTCTCCCCTTTTTTGATTATCTGCTAAGACTAAAAGATAATTTCAGTGATTATTTTTTGAATACATTTAGAGTTGCAATAAAAAATTAGGAGCAAAAATAGATATTTACACTGAGGCATAGTTTGCACCTTAGATCCTGCAATAAGATAGTCTATCTTAATTAGGTTTAGTATTAAACGGGGAGAAATTATGTCCTCATGCTCTCAAATATCTAGTCAGTTATCAGGATTGTCGGCTCAAATATCAGGACTTGGAAACAACTTTGCAACAAAAGATGATGTCGCAAATCTTCAAAATCAAATCAATTCACTAAGAAGAAATACCACGGTTGATCAGTATGCTAGAAATTTAGCGAGAAAAGCCTTAGCGGAGGCTTATAGAGCCGATGCCAACGCTAGCGTAGCAAAAGGCGTGGCATATGGCGTGCAGTCAGAACTAGCGACTCTAAAAGCTTTTTTGGCAGGAGCAGCAGCAATTTTAGCTTTGGTTGCAACACTCGCTCCAGCAATAGCAGGGATGAAGGTAGCTATATCTGGAATTCAAGCCTCCATCTCAACATTAAATGTTGGAGTTAAGGGGGCTTTAGGGGTAGCCGAATGGGTTGTTAATTTAGCGCAAAATCTTTTATATCTGAAAAATGTAGTCGCTGAATTACGGCGCGGAGATTTATCTTTAGAAAGTGCATTGGGCGTTGCATCAATGGCAATTTCAGGGCTGAGGGGGCAGGTTAACAATATTCAACAAAGACCCGGTAGGATGGGTCCCAGAGGACATACAGGACCGGCAGGACGGAATGGTGTCAATGGCAGAAATGGTGTCAATGGCAGAAAAGGACTTAATGGTTCTAATGGCAGGAATGGTCGGAATGGTGTCAATGGCAGAAATGGTGTCAATGGTCGGAATGGTATCAATGGCAGAAAAGGACTTAATGGTTCTAATGGCAGGAATGGTTCTAATGGCAGGAATGGTCGGAATGGTGTCAATGGTCGGAATGGTGTCAATGGCAGAAATGGTGTCAATGGTCGAAATGGTGTCAATGGTCGAAATGGTGTCAATGGTCGAAATGGTGTCAATGGTCGAAATGGTGTCAATGGTCGAAATGGTGTCAATGGTCGAAATGGTGTCAATGGTCGAAATGGTGTCAATGGCAGAAACGGGCTTAACTGGAACAATCCTTCTCGTCCTACCACTCCTTACCCCACTCAACCAACCCCGATTCTTGTAAAAGCAACTCCAGTTCCGCAAAGACCTCAAGTTTTGGTTCAGCCTGTAAGAAGTCAACCGGTATTACAGCCAAGTAGACCTCAAGTTTTGGTTCAGCCTGTAAGAAGTCAACCATCCGCACCACAGCAACGAGTGATAGTTCAGCCAGTTCGTTCTAACCCTACACCTATTCGTCAACCGCAGACATTGCAACCACGACAAATTAGCCAAGTCGCAGAAAGAGTAAAAGTCCAGGTCATCCCACAAATTCAACAGCGTACAGCCGCACCAATTGTTCCCTATACTTCCAATCCGCAGTTAGTTAGACAACAACAACAACAGATTGTGTCCAAAGTCAGACAGCAGGTGGCTGGTGATGTTCAAAGAATCTACCCTAGACCCGTCAACCAGACTCAAAACATCCCTCAAGTTTCTAACCAGCTTAGACAACAACAACAGCAGATTGTTCGTATCCAGCAAGGAGCAAATGCACCACGAATTCAAATTATTGACAGGACTCAAACTCAGATCATTGATAAAACTCAAGTAATTGATAGAACCAAAACCCAAGTCATTGATAGAACTCAAACTGTCAACCAGATTCAAGTCATTGATAAGACCCAAGTAATTGATAGAACCAAAACCCAGGTAATTGATAAAACTCAAACTGTCAACCAGATTCAAGTCATTGATAAGACCCAAGTAATTGATAGAACCAAAACCCAGGTAATTGATAAAACTCAAACTATTAACCAGACTCAAGTCATTGATAAAACTCAAACCCAGGTAATTGATAAAACTCAAACCGTCAATCAGACTCAAGTTATTGACAGAACTAAAACCCAAATCATAGAACAAGTTCCTATTCCAGGCAAAGACGGGAAAAATGGAATTGATGGTAGGAACGGTGTTAATGGTAGAGATGGTAAAGATGGTAAAGATGGAGAAGATGCTGAAGTGAGATTTATTAGTGTACAAGTACCTACCTGCGACTGCCAAAAGTCGGGTGAAGTATGGACTCCTAATAAGGTGATGGTTGAGGTGAAAGCTATTGCAAATAAAACTGGTTCAGCAAGTAATTCTTCTACTATTATCAAGGAATACGAGGAATTATATAAAGCCAATGAAGCTATTTGTTTAGCTAAAAATAATCAAGAAAAAGAAGTTTGGATTGCAACACCTGATGCGTGGCTTTTACGCCCGGAAAACCATAGACCTCAAGCTATTTATCAATTCAGAGAAGTCGGTGATGGCAAAAATAATCCCCCCAAATATCCACTAACAATTCCACATCATAAAGACCATGCACCAGATGCCGCTCCATTCCCAAAATATAAAAAAGGTAATTGGGAAATAATCTATGTTCTCAATGACAACTCAAAAGTAACTATTCACTCGGTTGACGAAAGGGAAGGAATGAAAGTTTTGCGAGCGGCAAAACGATTAATAATCCCATCAATGCAAACAAACGCTTATCTATCAAAATCGGGGGAAGTAAAAACGAAAGAACCATTGCAGGAGATAGAAGTTGAGCCAAGAATAGTTAAATATTGGGATAAGGGAAGATTAAAAAATAAACCAAAATGGAGTAAAAAATATAACTGATTTATGACTCCAAGAATGCCAAATAGGATTAAGTGCAATGGCTTCAAGGAAGGAAAACTTATTAGTTTATCTGAAGTCAGCAAAAGATTATTCTTTGATGAATCAACTGTTCGATATCATTTTATTCGTGGACGCTTGAAGGGATTTAGAAATAATGGTGTCTGGTGGTTCACGGAAGAATCTGTTGAAAATCTGCAAAAATACTTAGAAGCTAGAAATAATTTGAAAAAGAAAAAAAAATAAGCTTACTCATCTCCTCGTCGAGGGTTAAGGTACGACCGGGAAGCATCAGGCAAAGGCTTTACTCCGCAAGAGTTTCAGCCTATTCTAAAAAAAAAGCAACAAGAAGATTATTATGGCAGCCGCAGTTACTACATCAGCAACAACCATAGAGGCACAAGTCTTTGAGGTTGTTCAGAATATGCAACTTTTGGAATTAGCAATTCCTGAAGACACTAGACCTAATCAGGTCACTATTGATCCAGATACTGAAGCTCAAACAGTCACAATGACAGTAACCGTACCTATTACTAACACTATCGGGGCTGGTGGAAAGATGGAAACAAGTGCTGGGGAGTATTTGTAGAAATAAAAAATTGAGAGATGAGTCTCTATATCATCTCTCTTGATCTATTAGCAAAAAAAAGTTTTAATTATGGCAACTTATCAGGATCATTATATTACGGTCAATAGCAAGGGCGGAAGTTTTAAGTATGCTTGGAGAGCGCCAAAAGGAAGTTACGGTACACTTGCCAAGGACTTGGGAGTTACTGTTGCAAAAGCAAACGAGCAAGGATTAGTCTTTGGAGCTAACTCCCCAAAACCAGTTGAGGTAGTCATCAGTTTCTACAAGAAAGGTAGAACTGGAGAAACAGGTAGCACGAGAAGATTCTGTGACCACGAAAAACTTCCTAGTGTTTTAACCGGTGGCTTAAAAGGTAAAAAGATTAAGGTTGGAGACAAATCTTACACAATATCCTCTGTCGCAGCCGGCTAATTACACATTGGTAATTTTAGATTTTTCAAGGAATCTGAACTTCACTGGTTTAGATTCTTTCTTATAAGTCAATAATTTTCTTCCATATAACAGAGGTAATCGCACCTACCGCAAGTAACAACAATTTTAAAAAATGTTTATAGACATAGTAAAAGCAGGATTTGTCTTAAGCGTACTGACTCTCATGTTTAAAGCAATACATGAGATGAAACGTGAAATGAAAAGCAGGTTTGACAGGGAAGACGGTCAGGATGAAGAAATACTAAAAGTGGCTCATCGCGTAGACCTATTGGAACAGAAAACTTATTACGAGCTTAAAGCTAATAGCGACAGTATAACTCAACTGGAAAACTATTTGACCGGGAAGTTTGACTACAAAATTAGAGGCGGTAATAGTGAACACTAATCCATATTCTTACGACGAATGCTTGGCTATTATTTATGCCTGTTCCACCCTTGAATTACACACACAAATAATCCTGGACGAAAGGATATCCAGGATTTTAGGACAGGGGATGATTCATCGAATTCTAAACATGAATCATGCTGAGAGAATTGATTTCATCAGGGAAGCAACTGAATATCTTTGAAAATATTTTCACAGAGAAGTTAGTTTCTTGAACTCAGAATAAGCTTTCTTCCAAGCGGCTGAACCGCCCTTACTGCAACCCCAAAGCCTCTCAATAATCTCAGTTTGGTTCAGTTCAGAGTTCAGAGAATTTATTAACCCCAGAACCTGGTCTTTGGTTAAGTTGAACTGTGTGAACCGGGGGGTATCTTCGCTCGAACCATTGGCATCACGTTGGTTCAGCGGTTCAGACTCCGGTTCAATCGGTTCGCCAAAATCATAAATTACTTCCCAATCAGGAACAGGCACAGGAGAAAAGTCACCGCCAGGATATTTGATTTCCCACTTTCTGTCGTTTCCACCCGTGGGAGCTATACAGTGTAATTCCAAAAATGAATCATCTCTGGTTTTTGCTGTTCCTTGTGACCCACCGGTTAGTGCCAAAGTTCTACCATGTGAAATAAAAATTGCACTGAAGAAAATTTTACGATTATCACTTAAACAAGCCTGAATAAAATCACCAGAATTTTTACAACGTTTAGCATAGTTAGTTAACTCTTCAGCTACTACACAAATAGCACCTAACTTTCTAACAGCTTCTTCACCCTCATTTCTTAATAGTTGATAACGACGTTTTGACTCTTCTTCATACCAACCCATGAAGTCATCAATAGCTTCATAATCTAATCCCGGTCCAATCACTTCTAACCCTGACCACTGACCTTTTGCCGCATGAGGATCTAAGATAACAATTCTCTGCCCCTTATCTTTTTTACCCTGAACCAAATGACTAAGTGCGGTAGTTTTACCACCACCTTGACCACCCCAAATTAATACACAAAAATAGTCAACGGCATGAGTGAACCAATCAGGAGTTAGGTATTGGTTGTTAGAACCATCCACTTTGTCATGAGGATTAATTGTCTGTTCTAAGGTTTGAGTACCAGTAAGAAATGGTGACTGCTGATTCCTAATAAATTCCACATAACTTTGTTTCTGTTCATCAGTCATGCCAGCAGTCTCAGCATCAAAAATAATTTCCGCCGCCTCCATTTGAGTCAACTTAACCTCAACCTCGCCTAGCAATTCAGCCTGTTGGATCACCACGGCATTTTCATTGGCTGATAGCTCCAAATCCTTATTCACTTCCATGATTTCAATTTGGGAATCAATTTGTGCGATCGCACTATCTCGATCACTGGCCAATTTGTCCCATTTAGATTTTTGATTCTCGTTGAACTGCAACTGCCTTAACATCCAACCGGCTATGCCAAAGCTCACGAATCCCCAGGCAGCCTGAAATGGTTTACCTGGATTAGTTGGTAGTTGTAACCGCTTGAAAGTTATCTGCTGAGGCCGTCCATTCAAATTCCACTGTTGCCAATGATGAGTGGTCATCCTGAAAGGCCTATTATTTTCATCCTCGCAAATCCGTTGTCCATTAGGTGACTTGATACAGAAATAGACTCTAGTCGAAGCCGTCCCATTCCAAGCCATCGCTGATGCTCCAACTCCAGATGCAAGAGCTAAGGCAATCAATCCAACCCTGGTGTCAAATTTTAGAGACGCAAATTTACTCCCTACCCCTGACTCCTGACTCCTAGTTATTTTTTGGTGGTAATCGTTAACGTATTTCATGTTCAAAAATAAAAAAAATAATTCACCATTTAGCCGTCACCCCGTCACTTTCCTTGTGTGGTAAAGGTTTCAGCCTGTCACCTTATCCGTCACCTTGCCCGTCACTCCCCGTCACTAATTCAGTTATCAGTTATCAGTTTTCAGTTATCAGTTTTCAGTTTTCAGTTATCAGTTTTCAGTTTTCAGTTTTTCGGTGGTAATCGTTAACGTATTTCATATTCAAAATAAAAAATTAATTTCACTATTGCCCGTCACTCCCGTCACTTTCCTTATGTAGTAAAGGTTTTAGCCCGTCACTTTGCCCGTCACCTTATCCGTCACTCCCCGTCACTTTTTAAATTTCAAATTTGAAAGTGCGAATTTACCAATCAAAAATATGAATGTGACCAATACTCCAGAGATGGGAAAGTCAAAGTCATGCTTCTGAGGATATAACTTGTCAATTTCCTGTGCTGCCATCTGAACAGACTGTCTGGCTTCCCACCATTCACCCAGTGGTTCGCTGGTAGAACACAGTACAGACAGAGAGCAAGCTCCACCCACTATTGCCACGGGTAAAGATTTTTCTCCAACGGCTGTGGCAGTGAAGTAAAAGTGACAAGTTCCCACTGCCAAGAAAATCCCCACAGGGTGAACCTGGAGGAGATGGAAGGTAAAAATTATTGTTGAATTCAAGCAAACTCCACTGGCTACCTCACAGGCATTAGCTGCACGTCGAAAAGTTCGCTCACGGTTATTCTCTACAGGCAAGTTTTCTACTTGGTCACTTGCCGATTCCACGCAGTCCTTCTTAAAATGAAAAGGACTGGCGTTAGTAGAATTAGAGCCTCTAGCTAACATCAGTCACTCCTTAAAATTAAATTGAGTTGAATTATCCAATATTGATTTTTTCCTCGGGTGGCTGATCGCCTCTAGTTCCATACTTAACCCGGGCTGTCAATAGTTGGCGTTTCTCTCTAATAGATTGCTGAATAGCTTGTCGTTCTTGCTTTACAGTTTGGCGACTGGTGATGTCAGCAATCTTGCTTTGGTAGCGAAACATTTCGACTTTCAGGTCATGTTCGAGAGAAGTAGCTATCTCGGATAAGGTGTTTTCCCTCTTAGCTTTCAGCCTAGCCTGATCAGACTTGTCAATAGCATCAATCCTCTCCATGTCAAATCCAAATCCAGAATCCAGTTTTCTAATTTTGGCAATTGAATCAGCTACTTTTTGCCCAAGCTTACCCCTTAACTCAGTCCATTTAACCTGTCCATCCGACATTTTCTCCATTGCGCTGAAATATTTTTCAGCATTGGCTAAAAACGGATCAATATAAGTTGCAATTTGGTCAGAGTCGTTAGCTAAGTCTGCAAATTTCTCTAGGTTATTAACATCGCACAGATAGCTAAGAATATTTTCTTCCGTCCCAATCCATTCTTTAGATTTTTCGTCAATATCTCCTGAATACCCAAAAGTGGGGTTGATGATTTTAAAGTCCATTATTTTCCTCCAATTTAATTTTCCTCTCTATATTTCATCAGATAAGATGCTTGTCTGTCACAATGCTATGTCAAAAAAAACCTTGTTTTCCCACAACAGGGAAAGAATGATCAAGTGGACGGATATCAGAAAACTGCCAAGCAAATCTCCCTTCTTCCCAATAGCCCATTTGCAACTCTAAATTTGATTGAATGGATATATTTTCGCTTGTCATTTTAAAACAGTTAACTAGCTTGCAGATAGCTAGTGCTTGACCAAAAGGCAAGTTTTCATAGTTTAACTTTTGAGGAATAAGAGGAAGAAGAACGTCTTGGGAATAATTTCTTAACTCCATGTTCCTCTTTTTCGCTGAACATATCAATAAATCCCCTCGATAGTTAGTATTCCAGCTTCTAGTTTCTACTTTTTTATACCCACAAGATATCATTGAAGCCCAGGGCTGCCATATACTAATTGATTTCATGTTTTCCTCCAATTTAATTTTTTCTTCCTGAACCACGATAGAATGCAATTTCATTTATTGCTTGTAACTTAAATGCTTTCATTTAACTAAACCTTTATCGCATTAATTATTTCAGCCATCTGATTAACGTCCTCCATTGTTGGTTCAACTCCATCTGCTATAGAGTAAGACATAGTAATTCTGTTGAATTCTTTTTTAAAAAGTCCCATCTTTACACCTTGATTTAAAACCAAGGAATGAAGCTTTTCGTTAGGAATTAGCTTTCTAACCTCTCTACAAAAAATTGCACAATTCTTAATCTTTTTAGGCTTCTTAGCTTTCTTCATTCCACTCTTCCTTTTCTATATTTGTTGGTTTTTCAATAGATTCTTCAGCTTCTCGCTTATTTAACTCAGCAATTAAGGAGTCAGCTAATTTAACAGCGACGGCTGAATCGTGTGCTTGTAAATAATGTCCTTCTGTTAAAATTCCGTGAAGTGCAATTGCTGCGAAGGTTTCACGTTTCGTTAACCCAGGCTCTCCAATAAATGAGCCATCATCTTGCTGCTGATTGTATGGAGTCGCTGCATCATCTTTTCTAGTTTGCATTTTCTTGTCCTTGTCCCTTTGATTTACGGCGTTCATCTGATTCGTCTATGAGTCTATTTATAAACTCAAAATTTTCATCTACTTCTACTCTCAAAGAATTATCATCCATCTGAGAAATGCGTTCACTAGCATTATCAAAAATTGAATTGATGATGATGTTAGCAAAGTGTTCCGAATCCATTTCATCCAATTCGTCCTTCAGAGCATAAGCCATTTCCTTCAGGACTAAAAACAAATGGGCGTAATGTTTATCAGGGACAAGCAACATCCCTTCCGAATTTCTTATTGAATCCATCCTTGCTTCCTTCATCAAAATGGAAAGATATTTGCGTCTGGTCTAAAGCATGAATCATCATTAATTCTAGGCGCAACTCGGATATAAATACTTCCGCAATGATTATCTGAATAACACCCATCGAACGAGAACGTTATGCACCCTATGAAACCACGAATCTCTCCGGAACTTGTCACGCTAATTTTAATCATTGCTATTCTTTAAAGGTAATAGATTCCAGTGAGTTCTTACATTGACGTTTAGACTTTCGTCTACATTAAGCTCATCAGCATATTCGTCAATCATTTCTTCCACTTCACTATCATCAACTCCGTCAAAAGCTACTTCTGCGTCAGGGGGTAATTGTGATAGCTTCTCAATCAATTTTTGAACTTTCATAAAATCTCCTTATTTTTTACTTGAAGTTAAGGGTCGAAATACACAAAATGGAGTCCACCGGAAGTGTCAGTAAGATTTCTAGCTTTTATTTCAGCTTCAAATCTGAGTGCGAACCTACCCACTTCGTATGACTGATCATCACCGAATATTGAGTATCTTCTAATTACCCAAGGATTTAATCCCCGTTCGTTAAGAGTCTTCCTAGATTCAGCCTCAAATCTATTGGATAGCCCTAATATTTGTTTTGTCTTTTGATCAATTTCGGAGTCGCTCATTTTCAGAACCTTTTCACTTGCTATCCCATATATTCTCTCCAGAATTGAATTAACATTGTCTTTGTTAGGAGCGGCTTCAACTAGAACTTCTGTCAGGGTATGAATCAATGAATCTTGGTAGCAATAGTACCGTTTACTTGCGATTAAAGAGCTTTCATATTGTTCCATTTATTCCTCCACAGATATTCCTTTAAACACCAACGAAATCTTCTATATTCATTCCTACAGTCCTAAGTTCCTCAATAATTAAATACATCGCAAATCGCCAAGCATTTATCCTTCTATCTCTTTCCTTCCATCTACGGAAATATGTTCCAGTTAGAGATATAAAGAACCTATCAAGATTGTCTCCCACTCTGTCAGAATCCCAAACTTGTTTTTTGTAACGAATGTCGCAGTAAGTTGTAATTTTTTTGATAATCCCTAACTGCTCGTTTTTCAAAACTTCTAGCTTTTCTTCCAGCTCAATCAGTTGAATTACATATTTTTTTACTCCCAAACGAATTAACTTTTTAACAGATGCAATTTTGCCCATGAGTTGAGAAAGATGGGAATTGAATTTCATTTTCAAGCCTCTTGTGATTGGTTTTTCAAGTAAAGCCACCACCAAAGCGGCGGCTAAGAGAATGAGTGATGGGAAGAAACTTTTCTACATACTAAGAATGTCTTGACTTGCTTCTTGAAGTAGATGATTTAGAGTATTATTGGGAAAAGTTGAGTAGGCTTCTGAATTATTATGCAATCTTGCAGCAGCCATATCCTCAGATATTTCTCCCTTGGCTACTACATAGTCGCGGAAATATTGGTATTCTCTTAACAGGGCAACGAGTTCATTTTTTTTGACTTTAGTTCCCGCTACTTCGTATTGGCTGTCGTCATCGCTTGCTTCGAGGTAGACAAGTTTCTCAGGAGCGCAATTAACATAATTGACCTCAAGATCACCATGATCTACATCGTCAATGGATACATAAACTCTCGCATCCATGTCACTTCTTTTGATTAACTCTTTCATGAGTTCTCTGACTATCATTTTTTGTCTCCTTTAATATCTTCAAACACTATTTATTGAACTTCATCTTGATTTTTGATTGGAGTCAGATAGATAGTTATAAATCCTTCGACAGCAGAGGATACAGTGTCAATTTGATATTTTGCCCTTGAGTCATAATCCTCAAAACAAGCTTCTACATCCAGTTCAGAACCCCCAAAAATTAAATCCTTAATGAGTTCTCCATTATCTTTCATCCCCCTTACTAAGGACTTTTCCCTTATATAGATTCTCAGGGTGTTGAAGTCATCTCTGTAGGCGTAAATTTGATAGAGAACATCTGTTGCTCCCTTTATAAAAATCCTGACGATTGAATCGCATTTGAATTCATCTCTAACAAGCTCTCGAATAAGTTTCCTGATATTCATCTCAACAACTCCAATTACTGAACATTATCTTCCAATGGATCTGCGTCAAGAATTAAGACCTTGCCATCGTCAGCATCATCAATGTCAGTAATCCCATGCAGTGGCAGTCCTTCGATGTCTATCTTAACTTCGGTATCCAGGTTAAAGTCATCACTAATTAATTCTTGAATAAGTTCCCTAACTGTCATTTTTCCTTCCTTCTTTAGATAAAAAATTACCAACGCAGAAATAATCTAACCACACAATAGATATCTCTGCATTGGTGTCGGTGTGACATCGCAGATATAACTCACTCGCGCCCATCTTATTAAGTTGGGTGTTTGTTCCGTGGTTACTTATGTGTCCCGTGAGATACGATTTGGCAAATCAGGCAGTTGTTGTTCTGGGGACTGCCAACGCCCCAAATTTAACGGTTTGCAAGTGTGTATCTAGGTTTCAATTAATCGAAAAAGATTGGTATTACCAATTAAATATATGATATGATTGGTAATACCAAAAGTCAATAGTATTACCAAAACTTTTTCGTAGTTGTAAAATACAAGGATTGAATCCTATGGAGAAAAATGCCGAAACAGAAAACTTTGCCGCAAGACGCAAAAGTTGTGAGCCTGAAAGTCTCTCAGAAGGATTGGGAGGATTTCAAGAAAGTTGCAGATCAGGCAGGAACAGAGAGGGCGGAAATGCTACGCCAGTACATCAAGGAAAGTATTCCACCTGCGACTCCGCCAGTTTCGATGACAGAGAATCTTATCTTAAAAAAATCCTGGAGCGCCTAGATAAGCTCGAATCCAATCACCTGGAATATGTAAACGCGCACCAGAACAGACTCCGTGCGCGCTTAAGTGAAAGTGAAGATAGTAAAGATGAATTCGCAAAAGAGGCTAATGACATACGCGCAGCTATTCAACAATTGATTGCGCTTGATAAGTATTGTAGCAACCATTCCCCGTAGAAGGCTATCGTCTAGGCGATTGCCTTTTTCTTATGCTTCATAATATTTTTCCGCATCTTTTTCTTTACATATGATCTAAATCATTAAATGGCGTATCGAAAAAAAACCATAGTGAATCAATACACGAGAATCAGAATCACTATGGAGACTTTATTGTTACTCGTCTTGCTGCTGCTCTCATTCATAGTCTGGCTACTAATTGTTGCAGCCAAGATAGTTGTCTTTATCATCAGGAAGATTTTCTGGTTAATCATGCTCCCGTTTCGGAATAAAAAATCACTCCGTACTCGCAAAGAGATATTGCATCAAGTTAACAACTTGAGAGGGAGGCATCCCGGAAAGACTGACCGTTGGTACATCGAAAAAGCTATCCAGAACCTAGATAAAAGAAGACGGAAATGAACAACAAAAATTACTTATCTAAATTCAATTCATTCCTCAAATCATCAAGAGGTGAAGCATCCTTGGCTGGTGGAGAAGATTCAGTATTCTGTGTTTGTGCTGGTTCTGGTTCATCAGGAATAAACTCCAAGGAAAACTTTAGTTTGCCCTTGCGCCAGCCACGTCCAGTCGTCTGTAGGACTTCGCACTTCATCCCAGATTGGGTCAATTCTTCAAGACTGCCGCTTATGTCTTCTCTCACCTCCTTATACACCTCTGAAGCTTTTAGAGTCGAGGCTTCAAATGGATTGTCGTCTTCCGGCATAGAAACAACATCATCCTGATTCAATCTGATAGATTCACTCATTCTCGTTACCTCGTAAACAAATAACTGACTAGCTGCAACTAATCAGCCTTTGTCCATTATCCCCTTTTGCACTCACTAATGAACACCTACCTATGGAAAAGACTAACAAACAGGTAAAACATTACTTAAACCGAGAAACATCTAAACAAAAAAACGGCTAAATAGCCGTTGAAATTCACATCAAAATAGGATTATGTTATGTCTACAATTATAACAGAAAAAACAACAAATTTGGTAGAAGAATTACCCAAAAATAGGTTTAATTCACTTTATGAATTCCAAGAATTTGTAGAGAATAAATTCATAAATGAAAGTACAATAGAACCAACTTTACTGAAAGCGTGTATTGAATTTCATGAAGACATAGAAGCAACACCCTGGGGAGATGTAGAAACACCAATTCACGACGAATTAGGGTGGAAATACATAAGATTCGGAATGAAAGTTAAAGAAACATTGTATGCAGCATTCCTCAAGAACGAAGATGGTACAACATGGCAAACAATACTAAGTATTTGGGACGAAGAAAGACAGCGACCTTACAAATATTACGCTCCCAAAGAAATTGGAGACAGAGCCTTCTTACCACCAATACCTGACAAGATTAGGAAATTAATAGGTAGCAAGTATGGAGTAAAAGTTCCCACGGTCAAAGAAGGTAGCTTTTGGGAATGGGTAAAAACTCAAAATACGATACCAAAAATTCTTACTGAAGGTGCAGGTAAGGGATTAAGTCAACTGTCTCTAGGTTATGTAGCCATTGCATTATATGGCTGTAACTGTGGTGGCAGGGTTGGTAAAAATGGGCTAATTGATGACCTAAGACAATTCAATACAGAAGAATCAATTTGGCTTTTTGGACTGGACAGAGATGAAAAAGAGAAAACTAAACGCCGTGTCAATTCAGCAAAAAGGCAACTCAAATTAACCCTAGAATCAGATGGAGCTAAATTCTATATAGAAGATATTTTCTGGAATCATGAAGACGGTAAAGGTGCTGACGATTTAATTGCTAATAAAGGAGCAGGTGCTTTTGATGCTGCTTACCATGCAGCAATGGTACGACTGGAGAAACAATTCAAGAATGGTGGATATTCGTCGGATGATGATAAAGAGTTCAAGCCTACTGAATTGAAAATAGCTAGGAGATTAGCAGAAAAATACAGAGAAATATTTGCTTACAATGATGAAATTTCCTCATGGATGCGGTATGCCCAAGAAAAACCTGGTGTATGGTTTGAGGAATCAAATGATTATTTTAGATCCGTCGTATACAAGCTTCTGTTATCTGAAGGATGCAAGGGTTTTAAAGCTGCTTTTGTAAACAACGTAGCTGATATTTTAAAGTATGAATTAATCTTAAGGGAATGGGGTGAAAAATCACCTACAGAAATATTGCCATTCAAGAATGGTGTTTACAATGCTGAGACCAAACAACTGGAAGAACATTCACCTGGGTACAGACTGACTTGGCAATTACCTAGGAATTATGAACCCGATGGAACTTGGGAGAATATTGATAAATATCTCAATCATCTATCTAACAATAATCCCAAGATGAAAGATATTTTAATCTGCTACTGCAACGCAGTTTTGAAAGGCAGAAGCGACTTACAAAAATGTCTATATTTAATCGGACACCCAGGTACGGGTAAAGGAACTTATCTAAGACTTTTATCCAGTATGGTTGGGGAAGAAAATATACATTCGACTAAATTAGAAATCTTTTGTACAGATAAATTTGATGTCGGGAATGCCAGAGGTAAAAGATTAGTGATGTTCTCTGACCAGGCTCAATACTCCGGTAGCGTAGGGGAATTTTTGAGTCTCACGGGACAAGATGAGTTAAGGGGAGAAAAGAAGAACAAGAATGCCAAACCATTTATATACGATGGGATGGCCGCAATTGCAGCCAATGACCCGGTGTTTGTAGGGAAAGTTCTTAACGCTGTTTACCGTCGCCTGATTCAATTCCCGTGCAACAATTTAGTGCCGCCAGAATTAAAACAAGACCTTGGTCCAATTTTTGAACCTGAAATTGGAGCATTCACCGCCTACTGCCTTGGACTACCAGATGATCATGTAACCAAAGTTCTCGACGGAGCGAACAAGGTAACTGATACAGCAGTCGAATCATGGGAGAACAGAATACAGTCCGATTCGCTGGCCTCTTGGATAAACTACGAGTTGATAGCTGATCCAAATGCCAAAACTCAAATTGGTAACGATAAGGATGAGTACAAGAAAGGTGTTGTAGCTACACTATTTGGGAGTTACAGGGAATTTTGCGATAAAACCGGACGCACCGGTGGGCGTGGCAATGACGTATTTTCTTCTGAATTAGAGAAATTATGTCGGGTGATTGACTGGCCAGTAAAACTCAAAAAAACCAACAAGGGAAGATTTTTCTTTGGGGTCAGGTTGAGACAAAAAGGACTTGATGATCATATTCCTAGCTACGATATTTATCTTGAAAATCAAAAAGTGACGGACGGTGACGGGCAGAGTGACGGGCAGAGTGACGGGCTAGAACCTTTATACAGCAAGGAAAGTGACGGGGGTGACGGACTAAATCCAAAATCGTCAGAGAATTTAAAACCAGAAAGTGATGAGAATGAAATCAGTACAGAAATAGTACACCCCCCTAAAACAACACTTGAATTTAAAATTGGTGATTTCGTGTGGGCAGAGAAACGTATTGGCAGAATCAAAACTTTAGCTGATCACTACTGCACCTTGTCTGATAATTCGGCTCACCTCTTGAAAGATATCGAGCCGGTTGATATTCAATCCAATGTTGAACTAATCAGAGAATGTGTCTCCGACAAGAACTGGGACATGGTGACAGACTTGACCGAAGGTTGGCCCAGTGATTTTAAATCTGAAATCTGGAGTCATCTGTCAGATGCGGAAAAGAAAAACCTCCAACAACTCAAGCCAGAGACATCAAAGAAAAAGACTGAATCAACAGAGGCGATCGCACTGGAAAATCATTCCTCCAAAAATTCAATTATCTTGCTCCAGGAAAAGGGTAAATATTTATCCAAATCAATGAACAGGAAAATAAAAATCTTCATGATTTACGACAATGATAAGGAGTGTAGCTGTACCATCGAAGGTATGAAGGGAACGTACACTCGACCATTCTCAGATATATTGCCACTGCCAGATTCCCCCAAAATGGAAGTCAAGGAAGGGGATAGAGTAAAAGTAACCGACGGTAAATATAAAGGTGAGACAGGGCGTATTAGGAGTGTGGATTCCGATAATCAAGGCGTGTTCATTACCTTCAATAGTCGGAAGAAAACCTACAAACCGTTCTTTGCACACGAGATAACTAAGCTAAATTAAAGAGAACCAGCACAAGAAATATGATGGACACTGAAAGCCTAATTGAACTGTATGAAGCACTAGGAGTTAAAACTCAGCAACAAGCATTAAACGCCATTGCTGATTTAAAAACTATAAACTCCAGTATGAAGACGGATATTTTCACTTTTTTGAATATAGATTTCGGAACACCAAAAGCGGACCTCAAGGATTTAAGTCTAGGTGAACAATTCCACTACATTGGCGCGATTTTAAGGAAAAGTCGTGATTCGGGTATGACTATAGACGATATTAATTTGACCAAACTATGAGTAAATGGAGAGAGTATGCCCGAAAAGCAATTGATGGATGCGATCGCCTCTCTCTCCACAACCGCATCCAAATCAGAATTAAAGAAAGCAATTGATCGTTCCGATCTGTCGGGATTAGTACATCTTTGGGTTACGCAAAAGACTGGTTTGGCAGGTTGGCAAAACGAGGGGTGGAACAGTTCAACGCTTTACAGGCAGATGGGTTCACAGATTGGCAAATTGAGGTTAGTGTTCCTCATAAAGATGGCGTTAGCGGTTCTAGTATTGCTAAAAGATAATCAGTGATTAATCGCCTCTGAAATTTGCTTTCTAGCCAACGCCTGTTTCAGTAATTCAATCTCAGCTTTCAATCTGGCATTTTCTTCTCTCAAAGCATCAACATCATCTTGCTTATTAACAGCCAAATTAATGACTTTCTTGCGGTTATCTAAGCTAAACCACTTCTGATAAATTTCGGTATGAATCTCTACTGAATGTCCCAAATTATCAGCAGCAGCTTTAATTGGTACACCCATAATATGCGCTCGAATTGCCCAAGCATGACGTAAATCATAGGGAGTAAATGGAATCTTCACCCGTCTAAACCATGATGAACAATTGACTCTAATAGTGTTAATTTCTTTAAAACTAGTTCTACCTTCAGTTTGAACTATCAACAAGTTTAATAATTCAGTATTCTTTAAATCAAACAACTCTACCCAACCGGGATGTAGTGGTACAACTTCCCTATATCCTGTCTTGGTTTCCGGTGCAACTTTCCAAGTGTTATCCTTGTTTTCTGAGTTTAGCCACCACTCAACATCAGGATTAACAAACAGTTCACGAGGGCGTAATCCATAGGTAGCAAGCATTCCATAAACCCACTGCCATAGCTTCCAACTATCCACGCAACTTACCTTAATAGTTCCTTTCCTGTTAATTGAATAGTTATAAAAGTATTGGTGATATCTGACAACATCCTCATCACTGGGAATATCTCTAGTTCGAGATTCTGGTTTTTTAACTTTTAAATTATCAAGATTAAAACTAGTTATTTTTAAAGTATTTTTCAGAACATTTAGAGTTTTTATCCCATTACGTTTAGCATGGTCATTAGTTAAACTACTTAAAGCCTTTTCCAAACTTTCTTGAGTTAGTAATGTGTCAGTACCTACGTATCTATGCAAATAATCAAGATAGTAGGAGAAAGTATGCAGACTTTTCTCAGTTTTCTTGCGAGTTTTAAAATATTCAACTTCAAAATCTTTTAAGACATCACCCACGGACTGAATTGAAGATTTTTTGGCTAACTTACCTAAATATTTATCATTCCATTCAAACTGTTTCCGAGCTATTAATTTGCCCAACTCATGAGCTTCTTCTTCGGCTGTTTTCAATCCATCCAAATTAGCTGGAATCCCCAACGAGATTTTATATTGCTTCTGACCAGTCCCCTTCCTATCAACATCCCCAGGTCTAATTGGTAAGGATGCTTGCAGTTGAATCGAATCACAGTGAACAACCAGCCCGACTTTAACCTTACTGCCCTTGAGCCTAGACTTAACCTTATCTAACTCTTGATTGAATTTTTTTTGTAAATGAGATTGAGTTGCTGCCATCTGCCGTTGAGTACCTTGGTAACTACCATCGGTAGATGCGGGTGGATTGTAATCGTCAAAGATTCCCTGATCTAGAGTTTCCATTGCGGTCTTAATTTGAGCTTAAAATTTTGGAGATTTCTGTTCACTTTTAACAGTGCTTGCTAGGAGCAATGTTTTAGCTGGACAGAATCTTGGTATAAACCCAGAATATCTCATATTTTGTTCAGGGAA
>JAAHFX010000022.1 GCA_010672785.1 Sphaerospermopsis sp. SIO1G1 | reverse complement strand
TTTCTATTTGATGCTTTTTATTTTACAAATAAATCGTCTGTAATTACTACTACATCAGCATCTCAGACTTTCTCTTTTTACATTTTCTAATTATTTAATCTGCTTCAATATCTGCGGAATGTGGGTTATATTATCTTAAAACCTGCCCAAAAATATCTTGAACGATTAAGAGTAGAAGATCAAGTTAGAATTATTCGTGCGTTGGATGGTTTAATAACAGGAATAGAAAATCTTGATATTAAACCATTAAAGGGTAGAGAAGAAAGTCGTTTACGAGTAGGTAAATATAGGATTTTGTTTGTGGAGGATACGGTTAATCAACTATATATAATCACTGCTATTGGTTCGCGTGGTGATGTTTATAAATGAAGGATTTTTCCAAGATATAACGTACATTCTATCAAAAAATTGCCAATTCTTTTGAAACAATCGTTGCTATCTTCCCAAAGGTAATGTAACTGTCACAATTGTACCATGAGCAGATTGAGAATTGTCACTGCTAATTTCCAACCTCCCTTTGTGCAAATCTACACATTTTTTCACCACCATTAAACCTAAACCAGTACCGGGAATATTCCCAACATTTTTACCACGATGAAATGGTTGAAATAGTTGATTTTGATCCTGAGTGGAAATTCCAATTCCTTGATCACAAATCTGAATTACTACTTCCTCTACATCAAAATTAAGTAAAAAATCAACTTGTGTATTCTCTGGAGAATATTTAATTGCATTGGATAATAAATTCCCTAAAATAGAACGTAATAATTTCTCATCTAAATAAACCTGTTGCTGGTTTCCTGCACACTGGAAATTTATTCTATGTTGAGAACCATCGCTCAGTCTCATTTCTTCTATAAAATGACGACAAAATTTTTCTAAATTTATCCATTGAGGATTAAATTCTAAATTACCTGTTTCTGCACGATTAATAGTTAAAATATCATCTAATAGTTGTACCATATTTTTAACAGAATCTTGAATACGGTGTAAATTACGAGTTCTTTTTTCATTATTTTCCCAAGTATTACTAGAATTTTCTAACAATTGTGCCGCTGCTAAAGCTGTACTTAAAGGAGTACGAAATTCATGGGATGCCATTGAAAAGAAACGAATTTTCATCGCACTTAATTCTTTTTCCTTTTCCAAAGCTAATCTGACTTCTTCTAATCTTTTCCTTTCGGAAATATCACGGGAATTAACAAAAATTTGTGTAACTTCTGAATTATCAATAAATCTCTGACTAATAGCTTCCAAATTTATCCATGAACCATCCTGATGATGATAACGAAATTCTACTGGTAAAGTTACATCTGGATTTTTAATTGCATTAGTAATTTGATAACAAGTGTCTACAAAATCATCTGGATGAATATAGGCAAAAAAGTTCTGATTAATCAAATTCTCAGATTTATAACCTAAAACTTTTTCTACAGATGGACTAATATATTGAATCGTTCCTTCAGAATCTAAAATAGTGATAATATCTAAAGTATTTTCAATCAGTGAACGAAATCTTGCTTCACTATGTCGTAATGCGTCCTCAATTCTTTTTCGTTCTGTAATATCTCTTTGGACTGCGATCCAATGAGTATAGTAACCTGTTTGATCTGCCACAGGAACTAAACTAAATTCTACCCAAAATTCTGAACCATCTTTGCGATAATTAATCAATTCAACTGTGACAGTTTCCCAAGATAAAAGAGCATTTCTAATCTGTCCTAAAGCTATTGGATTTGTCTTCTCACCGTGAAGAATACGGGGTGTTTTACCGACAATTTCTTCAGAAGTGTAACCTGTCATGCGTGTGAATGCCTGATTAATGTATAAAATACGTGATCCAGGTTCATCTATGGGTTGGGATTCTGTAATTAAAATAGCATCATTAGTATTTACCACTACAGATTGCAGTAATCTTACTTGTTCTGCTTGACGTTTTTGTTCTGTTATATCTGCAACCACTACAACTATACCATCAATTACTCCGTTACTATTGCGAAGGGGTGCAGCAGAGAAAACTATATCTATTAATGTACCGTCTTTTTTAGCTTGACTTAGTTCTAAACTGGGAGGAGTTATACCTTGAATAATATTTGCTTTAATGTTTTGATATTCTTCTGATTCTATAGAAATAATTGGATTAGATTGTTCTAAAATTTCTATTTCTGTCCAACCAAAAATTCTTTCTGCTGCTGGATTCCAAAGTTTTATTTTGTTGTCTAAATCTAAAGTAAAAATAGCACGAGGGGAAGCGAAAATCAAGGATTGAAGTGTGTAATTTGTGTGGCGTAATTCAGCTTCCGTTCTTTGATGTTCAATAATTTCTGTACGTAAAGAATTATTAGTTTTAGCTAGTTCTTCGGTGCGTTGTTGGACTCGATTTTCTAGTTCAATATTTAATTGTTGTAATTGTTCATATAATTCTGATTGTTGAATAGCTATTGCAACTTGGGTTGCCAATTGTTTCATTAATTCAACTTCCCAAGATTCCCATTCCCGGATATTACTACATTGATGAGCAATTAATAAACCCCAAAGATATGTTGTTGTTAAAGATTCCTCCAGGTCACTATTTGTTTCTTCTCTCAATGTCTGTAAAATAGGTACTACTAATTTGGCTTTGACACCAAATTGCTTTACAAACTCTGCTAAACAAGGTTCTACATCACTTTGATCAACATCGGTAATTGTTCTAGTTTTACCTTGGGTATAAGCATAATGATATTCTCTAGGAAAAACTTCCTCTGGAAATGTTTGATTGATAATACAAGGATAATTTTCGGAAACTGTTTCTGTAATTGCACTACCAGTACCATCATCCCAAATTCGATATATTAAAACTCGATCAGCTTGGAGAAATTGCTTAACTTCTGCTACTGTAGTTACTAATACGTGATCTAAATTCAGGGATTGGCGGATGTTGTGAGCTATTTGATTAACTAAACGTTCTCTTTGCGTTTGTTGTCTCAGAATATTTTCTGCTTTTTTTCTTTGAGCTATTTGTCTTTCTAAAAAATAGTAAGCCGGAAATATAATTATGACAAATAATACAATTATAACACTTAATTGATTGGGCATAAGTAAAGTCTAAGATGATGATAATTAGTCATATAATTAACTATTATAGTGCGAGCATATTGCCCGCTAGACTTATAAATATAAAAACTAATTGAATAATTTATTCAGGACTTACGCAAAAATCTTCCAAAACTCTATTCCTCTGCGTTCTCTGCGGTTTGATATTCCGTGACTCTTGCGTAAGTCCTATTACAGCACTTACCGGTGTAATGAGGTACACTTTATTTTAAGATTGAAAGTATAGGTAAAAGACAAGGTTGATAGACTGTACCTCGTAGCTTCGGAAACCGCTGTATTTTGAAAAATTTCCTTAGAAAAAATCATCATACTGTAAATTCTGATATGGCTAATCTCTCAGATAAAAAATAAACTGAGCCTGAAAATAAATTCTCAGGCTATTATGAAAACTGAAATTAGAGGATGTTAGTGAAACTGGTATTACAAAGAAAGCAAACCATAGTAAGCAAGAATTACAGCAACTATCCCAACAGCAATTAGGGAAGTTCCCACATACCAAGTAGCTGATGAAATCAATCTGTAAACAATAGGATAGGGAGGCTGTTGCCATTTCCACAAATATGTTACAGGTGCTTTATTTTGGAAATATCCTAAGCTTTCTAATTGTTGACGATAAGATTGATCGTAGCGAGGAAATTGGCTAAATGGTAATTCTCCAATGCTTTGCTGGGCAATAATGCGCCGACGCTGATAGGGAACTGTATTTTCTCCAAAATTACTTTGATACTCTTCACTGTTGAGCAGAGCATCAATAAAACCTTGTGTTCCTTTTGTTGCTAAGATGATAGACCAAGCAATTTTTTCTTGTTGATTATAAACCTTCCTTCCTAAAACCCGTTGTACGCACATTTCCACAAATCGGTAATTGTTGTTTGTGTCGTAGTTACGTAAACGGAATGTTTCTGATAAAACTAATCCTCTGATGAAATCTCTAACGCTAATACTTTTGTTTTTTAATTGAGATTCTAATGCTAATTGTCGGTTGCTAACTAATATTTGTTGTTCGTTAAAGATTTGACGATAAGCAGCCCAAATTAAATCATTGATATCTTCAGTAGAAGGTGTTCCTTCTGTGGTGTAAATTTTTGGAAATTCTTCTCCAGGAATTTCAAAACTTTTAACTCTTTGGTTTTGGCTGGAGGGAGTGTAGGTTAATAAAGGAAGAGTCATATTATCGTGATGTATTATAGTGTACAAAAATAACTATTAGATTTTATTAAATACTATGACTTCTTATTCCTGAATCCTGAACTTAAATCACATATTTAATATCATACGAATTCTTTCATTAACTATTTTGTCAGATTCTTGATTCATTGCTTGATCGAGAATGGTATTAATACCATAATTTATTTCAATAGTAGCGATCGCACCCAAGGAAATAGCTGCTGCATAACGAAGTCCCCAATCTTCAGCATTTAATAATGCCCAGGAAAGTTTATCAATTCCTTTTTGCTTTTTTTCAGCATCTGGAGTGGAAATGACCATCTTCTCTAAACCCCTAGCTGCTACTCGACGCACATTTCCTTGGCAATGATTAGCTACTTCTACTCCCACTACATCAACTAACAAATCTAAAGCTTTTTCATCACCAAGTTCAGCTAGAATTTTGATAATACTTGCTTGTTCATTCTGATTTGTAGAACTGTGATAATTTGCAATTAATGATTCTACATCTAGGGATGCAATATTATCTGAAGAAATCTCTTTCTGGAAACTTAGGGATGTCATTTTCTCTACAATTAATTTTCAATGTTTATTTGTAAGTATTTAGCAGTCAGTAATCAACTATTATCTAAAATTCATGTATGAGCATTTTCAAGCAGAAATTAGGAATTAACTTTGGTGTTTTCCTTGCTTACAAATCATGGAAAATTAGCCGCAATAAATGTTGTAATTAACTTCTGACTATTACTAATAGAATTAAAGCTGCATGATTAATTGATCAATTGACGCAAATAGAGATTCAGCAGCTTCTTTTTTTTCTACTTCTGATATATCACTTGCTAATACTGTCTCTAATATCTTCTTCACATTCAATAATTTCAGACTATTACCAATCTTTGCTTGAATAATTGCTTCTGCTGCTGGTAAATGACCTATTGCTCCTAAATCAAATGCAGCCGCCCAACGTAAATAACGATTTTCATGGCTGAGAGTTTCAATAATACGTTGTAAATACTCAGGTTTTTGAGTAGTTAAATAAAGATATCTAGCAGCCGCACATTGTACCCTCTCTGAAGAATGTTTCAAAAATGGCTCTACTAAAGGAAGCGCCTCTAATACCCGCAATTCTCCCAAAGCCTCAATTAAAGCTTCATAGGGTTGAGGTTTCCCAGACTGTAAAAGTTGTAACAATGGATCACAAGCTCTGCGATCGCCAATTTTTCCCAATGCTTCCATCACAACTTCCCGAAACTGTGGATCTTCATCACATTCCAGAGCATCCAATAAAGCTGGTACAGCTTGAACATTTCTTAATTGTCCTAAAGCACGAGCAGCTTGACGACGGAGAGGATAACCACCTTGCACAGTGCGATAACGAACATCTTCAAGTTGTTCACACAAAGCTGTACAAGCTGACTGGACTTGATGTTTTCCTAACCACCAAGCAGCATAATATCTAATTTGATTATCTTCTGTATTCAGTGCAGTGATCGCACTTTCTGGAGAGAGAATTGGTTCAGTAGGAGAATTAGTAACAACCATACATGGATCAGAGTGAATGAATAATTGCTGGTAATTGGTGATCATCAATTGTTGTTATCACCAATCACCAATTACTGTTACACAGGTTTAATGCTAAGAATTTTTCCGCCTTGTTTATGAACTTGCTGATACTTTTGAGAAAGTTGATCAAATGGTACAGTGTATAACTGTCTACTACGACGTACTGCTACTTTAGTACCAACGCCACCAGCAATGACTTCCATAACATAAAGTCTTTGATCTCCACGGGTTGGGGAAGTTTTTAACTGTCCTACACCAATAGGAGTAACAAACTTAACAGATGTGCTAGGAGGTATAATCGTATTAGGTAAGTTCATTGCCAATGATTGCTCTAATCTGGGTCTTTTTGTACCAGCATTATCGCTATTACCATTACCACGATACAGTGTAAACAAGCGGTTAAATCCTACTTGCTTCATCCCAGGCATGGACTTAAACCCACGGAAGTAGGGAACAGTATAATCACCAAAAGCATTGGAGTATTCCATGCTATCAATGTAAGAATCTATCTCCGCATCATATCCTTGAGAAGCATAGGTATCTACATGATAACCAATTTCTGATTGATCATAAGGAGCGCGTCCCAATAAGTGCTTATAATTCAACTCAATAAAGCGCACTTGAGAATTGTTATAAAAGAATCGCTCTTTGTAAAATTCTGACTTAGCCAAAATTTGTACAAATTGGCGTACAGTAATTTTCCCATCGCGAAGCAATGACTCTGCACTAGCAAAAATACCACCTACGTAAACACGCTCGCGTCCAAATACGTGTTCGTAGGCAGTTCTAAATACTAGTTGTAATTGATCTTCAGTGTAATTAGGGCGCAGTTCGACTTTTGTATCTGTAACTGCACTGATGCCTAATTGGCTCATGATTTCCTCTCCTTATAATCAAAGAAGGGGAACAGAAATGGTTTTCTATTTCCCCTTACTTCTTTAAACTTGTAAATTTTTAGCTTAATGCGTTGATAGCATGGTTTAGGTAGATATTAGCTTCTCCAGCTACATCACCAGTTAAACCGTGGTTGTCTTTCACAAATTCTAAAGCTGCTACATACCAGCTTGCAGATAAGCCTAAAGCGGCATTAAATTCTTTTAATCCTGCAATTACATACTCATCTAAAGGACCTGTACCACCAACTACACAGCAATAGCTGATAGTGCGGAGGTAGTGGCTAATATCACTAACACACTTGGATTTACCTTCTGGGGTGGAAGCGTACTGAGGTCCCTGCATTTGAGTGGTGTAGGGGAATTTTTTGTATACTTCTTCAGCAGCAGCTTTAGCCCATGCTTCACCGTTTGCGTTAAAAGCTTTAGCAGCTTCTAGCCCAGCTTTTGCACGGCCAAAACGACCAAACAAAGCTTGCATTTCAGTATTACTTAAATATGCGCCGCGAGAATCAGCACCAGCAATAGCCTCAGTAACAGGGGTCTTCATCGTTAAAATTCTCCCTAAATTATATATAGATGATCAAGTCAAAGTTAAATTCAATTCAAAGCTAAGCAATTGCTGCTGCTGCACGATCAAAGTAGCCAGCAACTTCAGACATTAAGCTGCTGCAATCACCTTTTGTAATACCATTGCTATCATTAGCAATAGCTAGAGCTGCTTCTTTCATTTTGCCAACTCCGGAAGCAACTGTAGAACAGGGAGTTCCCAATGCTTGATAGGTTTCGCGCAAACCATTCAAACAACGATCATCCATAACACTAGCATCTCCAGCAGCGATGGAATAGGTTACATAACGTAAGATGAATCCTAAGTCACGAATACAAGCAGCTTGGTTACGGTGATGGAAACAAGCACCACCAGGACCAAATACACCGGGTTCATCTTTCACTAATCCACGGTAAGCATTAGCTGTAATAGAGGAAGCATTGCTGGTTAGACGGTTTACTACGTCCAAACGTTTGTTACTGTCTTTAACAATAGCTTCAAGAGAGCTAATAGCAGCATCATCTAAATATGAGCCAGTTTGATCGTTTTGTTCAACAACTCTAGAAAAAGCATCAAGCATCTTCGGAATTCTCCTAAACTTTTAGGTTTTGCCTGGTTTTCGGCATCAGGGCTTTTCGTTTCACCCGCCTTGATTTAGAAGAATAGAGGTTAATTGTAAATATATTGGTAAATAACTTGTAAAGAATTCGGAAAGATTATTATCCCTACAGTTATTGTTACATTTCGCAATCAATAAGTAAAGAAGTTTTACTCTTTTATAAGAAATATTGATATAAAAACAGTCTAAAATTAGGAGTATGACTATATTTCCGCCTCAATCAAGAAAATTTACTAGACTATGAGAAAAGTGACTTTTTCTTGTAAGCTGTAATTCAAGATTTCCTGACTTTTACCAAAAATCTGGAGTTTAAAGCCTCCTCCTCATAAGGACAGCAAGGAGTATGTCAATCTGATGAAGATTCTTCTAGTTGAAGACGATATTCGTTTAGCAGAAACTTTGGCAGAGGCACTTACCGACCAACTCTATGTTGTTGATATAGCTAACAATGGAGAAATGGCATGGGATTGTATTAAAGCCTTAGATTACGATCTGATGCTATTAGACGTAATGCTGCCAGAACAAGATGGTATAACTTGGTGTCACAAGTGGCGTTCTCATGGTTATCAAATGCCAATATTAATGATTACAGCCTGTGATACGATCAGCACTAAAATTAATGGCTTAGATGCTGGCGCAGACGATTACATTATTAAACCTGTTGACTTAGGTGAATTATTTGCTCGTATTCGCGCTTTGTTACGCCGGGGTCATACAACTTCGTTCCCTATATTAAAATGGGGAAATTTGCAACTCAACCCCAGTACCTATGAAGTTAACTATGGAAATCACCCTGTTAATTTCACACCCAAAGAATACAGTCTGTTAGAACTACTACTGCGAAATGGTCGGCGAGTTCTCAGTCGCAGTATGATTATAGATAATCTGTGGACAAGTGAAACCTCTCCAGATGAGCATACTGTGAAAGTTCATCTCAGAAGTGTACGGCAAAAACTCAAAGCAGTTGGCGCACCAGAGGATTTTATCGAAACTATACACGGTTTAGGATATCGCCTCAAGTCCCTAGAACTATTAACACAGTCATGATTACAAGCAATAATATTTATGTATATTTATATATGTTTGACTTACAAATAATTACTGTCTGCTATATTTTTAACAATACTTCTTAAAAAATGACAAATCAATATTCCCAAAGTGAATACTTATGGCAATATTTACCTGTTCTAATGTTGTTACTAACCAACCAATAACATCGGTAGTTGCATTTTCATAGTGATTGAATAAAATTGCCAGTCTTTTTTCTAGATCTGGTTTCATTTTATGGCAGATTAAAACTATCTTCAGCAGTAAGCCAGTAGTTGGTAATGAACCTTGATTAGTAATTAAGTCTAGAAATATAGAATGTTGTGGTGATTTTGAACTATTAACCACCAAAAAATTTAATAGCTGATTACAGGTTCTCACTATTAAAAATTCATTGATACTCTGACTATCTGCATCTGGTAATGTATTTTGCAAATGACTATACAAGCGTTTACTAAATTGACCTTTGGCGTATTTACCATCAACAGAAGTGATCAAATATTCAAATAAATCATCTTTAAAGTCATGATATGTTCTACTGGCAGAATTATATTCTAAGAACTGCTTGGCTTTTTCTAGGTATGTGTAATTACCTTCTGACTTACCAATAAACTGCTTGAGGGTACTATATAAGTCACTATCACTCAACAATGTGGGATTATTAACCGGTGTTAAAATCTGATTAGCTTCTGATGGAGGTACTTTCCTGAGAATATGTACTCTTCGGACTTTGTAAGTTACATATTGTGATAAATCAATCTCAAATTTTTTTTGGACTTTCTTCTGAAAATTTCTGACAGTTTCTTGTTGTTCAGAAGTGGAGTCTTCACTAATTAAAGTATGTTCATAAAGATAGGGGTAACGACTAATCAAATTAATTAATGGTTGCTTGGCTTCACGGTTATTTTGTTTAGGTGTATGGTTCACCAACTGTATGAATCGCCGTAAGACAACATACTGCTCACTAGTAATAAAAATTTTTAATAATTCCCGTAAGCGTCTAACTTCTCGAAAACGAGAACTACCTACTCCCAATGTACTCGGAGATAAATCGAATAAATCAATTAAAGTAACAATATAGTGATGTAACTGAGGCTGAATGTACCAGCGATTAATTAAAATATGACAGCAACGGTTCAGGAAAAAGTTAAAATCTGTCTGTGCTGTTTTTGAGGATGTAATTTTGTCTAATATCGTAACAATTTCTCGCTCAGGATAATTGGAGCGATCTATAAATAAAGCACGGAATCTATCTATCATTTGGTCAGGAGGTTCCATTTGGACCAAATGTAGTAGATGCTGGTAAATTAACTGTTCCTCTGTGTGACAGTCATGGTAGTTGTGCGGGTATGCTGAGGGTGTTTGTTCCACAGTTTTTTCAGATTTATAACTTGTACAATTTTCCACCTGTTTTTACCGTTTACAAACTTGGCTAACAGTTATTTTCTATACATATTTGTTCATGTGTCAACCTGGTTAATACTGTTTCCAACAGCCATATACCCAAAAGATTGTCCATGTTCATATGAATAGTTTATATTCTTCAATTCTACACAATTATCCGGAAAAATACTGAACTTCTCGTTTATTAACACATATTGTTGACAAAATGTTAAATTTTTAGTGAAGATAGCAATGGGGATTTTGAAAGCCAAATTAAGCAATATGGTGATTCTTAGACTCACACTAAATCACGAAATTCACGTGGGTAAGTCCTGGATCTAACACCCCATTACTAACTACAGATGAGTAATTCTTTATTTCTCAGCTAAATTGGTGGAATTTCTTTAAGAATTGTAAACCGAATGTGGTTAATTGCCAACTCACCAATGGACAGGTCTTCTTTCGTTAACCGTTTACCATTGCTAGTTATGGTTTCAAAGGAGACTCCTTTACCTATTTCCACATGATACCAACACAAACCCATGAAAAATCGTGTAGGATATGGGCCATAATTACCAATATCATCAGGATTAGATTCCATTGGTAGCCAGCCAAAACCGGGAATATAGAACTCTAACCAAACATGATTAAAATCAGGTTGCAGGGGAACTCCTTGTTGTTCTCCATAGGGAGGACATTTGTATCTGCCTACAGTTCTACAAGGAATACCATTGAGTCGGCATAAAGCTAGTAATACACCTACATATTCTCCACAAGATCCTACACCCCGCTCTAACACAACATCTGGGGTATCTATGTATGGTTTGATTCCGTATGATAGCTCATCATAGACATAATTGCGGATGTTGTACATTTTTCGCAACACATTGGTTTCTGAGCCAACCGCTACCTGAGCCGCATCACGGACAATAGTAGTGTCCATTGCCAAATCATCATTATCCACCAAATAGCGAGAGGCGAGTTCTGGAGGCAGTTGTGGTAATTCTTCCACATTTTTTGGAGTGATCCGATATTTAATCCCACGGACTTCCAACAGAGCCTTCCAGCCAAAGATGTGACGTTCACCAGGAACAAGAGAATCAAACTTAAATACAGCTATTCGCTGTCCTTCGACCATTTCCTCTGCAAAAGGTAAACCAATGGATTCAACATTTTTTACTTTTTGACGCTCTGTTTCTGAGGGGAGAGCAATACGCCATTCTAAATTTGGTAAATACACTTCATCGAGAGGGGAAATTTCTTCCACATAGGACATTTCCACCAAATAGCCATTAGAGAGTGCGTAATGTTGATCTTGATTATAGTGATAGTGCAAAGGATGAATAAAAGCCAGATCGCGGTAGGTCAACTCATGATTAGGATCAGCATTGGGATTATCACGAATATAAGGCTCTTCAGTAGAGTAAGCAACATAGAGTAAATCCTTGCCAGTTTCATCTTGGCCACGGATAGCAATACCAGTAGGAGAAGCAAAAGGAGTCAGGACACTAAAATGTATTTCTCCAGTAGCCCGATCCATAGAGTAAACTGTTTGTTCTGTGCGATCGCAAACCCACAAAGTCTCCTGACTCACCGCCAAATTTTCCAACCCTACACCTGGAGCATAAAATCTGGTAATTTCTTTACGTGTTTGCTTGTCAAAAATGAGAATGTAGCTTAATCTTTGGCAGCTAACATAAATAATAGATTCCCAAACAGCTACTCCATCAGCGGTATAAGGCAAAGTAACAAAATGTTCTAAACCTAAAGAGTCTAATTTGCATAAATAAATACTATTACCACGGCTGATCCAGAGAGTATCTTCCCAAACAGCCAAACCAGTGACATCAATAAATTCATTGACCTGATGAGGATTGAGAATCCTGCTGTTATCAGATACTGGATCAATTTCTAATAGATGACCTTTAATGGTGTCAATGGCAATCAGCTTATCTTTGATAAAAGCAATACCATAAATACTAGAAGCAGTCAGTGGTCGGATTGTTTTGTACCCAAACATCTGGCTAACAGGCGAACTAGGGAGTGTCAAACTCATATTATCAGTCATTAGTCATTAGTTATTGGTCATTAGTCATTGGAAATTGGGCAAGTCAAAAGTCAAAAGTCAAAAGTTAAAATTAAATAACTCTTTTCCTCCCTATCACCCCATCACCCTATCTTCCCACTTCCCCAGTCCCCAATTTCTGCTCCCTCATACATAGCTGATGGAATTCCTGCCATCACTCAATTATGATCGAACTTTGTAACCCTTTCCTGTAACATACACGATGTCTGCTCATTCTTTACCTGAAAGTGCCGCAGCTTGGCATAGTTTAGAAGTTGATAAAGCTCTAAACTTACTGGATAGTAATGCCAACAGCGGTTTAAAATCAAAAGAAATTGAAGAACGTTTACAAAAATATGGAACTAATGAATTAGAAGAAACTGGTGGGCGCAAGCCTGGGGAGATTTTACTAGATCAGTTTACTAATATCATGTTACTGATGCTGATCGCTGTTGCGCTCATTTCTGGATTTCTGGATTTCCTAGCATTGCAACAAGGTAAATTAGCATCTGGTGAAGTTCCTTTTAAAGATACTATTGCAATTTTGGCAATTGTGATCTTGAATGGCATCTTGGGTTATGTCCAAGAAAGCCGGGCTGAGAAAGCTTTGGCTGCGTTAAAAAAATTATCATCTCCTCTAGTGCGAGTTATTCGTGATCAGAAATTGACTGAGGTGGCAGGGAAAGACCTTGTTCCTGGGGATATTATGCTACTAGAAGCAGGAGTTCAGGTAGCAGCTGATGGGCTTTTGATAGAAGAGTCTAATTTACAAGTGCGGGAATCAGCCCTGACTGGTGAAGCTGAGGCGGTAAATAAGCAAGCTCAACAGACTTTACCTGACGAGACTCCCCTTGGTGATCGGATTAATTCAGTTTTCCAGGGTACGGAAATAGTCCAAGGAAGGGCAAAGGTTTTAGTTACCAATACTGGAATGCAAACAGAACTGGGCAAAATAGCCGCTATGTTGCAATCGGTGGAAAATGATCCCACACCTTTACAACAGCGGATGACACAGTTAGGTAATGTGTTGGTATATGGCTCTCTGATTTTGGTAGTTCTGGTCATTTTAGCTGGTGTGATCCAAGCTAGAGGTTTTAGTAATTTACAGGAATTAGTAGAAGTTTCTCTGAGTATGGCTGTGGCTGTAGTTCCAGAAGGTTTACCTGCTGTAATTACTGTGACTCTGGCTTTGGGAACTCAACGGATGGTGCGTCATCATGCTCTAATTAGAAAACTACCAGCAGTGGAAACTCTCGGTTCTGTAACTACTATCTGCTCGGATAAAACAGGGACTCTGACTCAAAATAAAATGGTGGTGCAGTCAGTTTACACTAATCACAATAGTTTTCGGGTTACTGGTGAAGGTTATGCTCCTGAAGGTGATTTTCAGATAGACGGACAAAATGTAGATTTAGAAGTATGCCCAGAAATACCCGCTTTGTTGATTGCTTGTGCTGTATGTAATGACTCAGTTTTGCAAAGAGAAGCTGGTGAATGGGCAATTTTAGGCGACCCCACTGAAGGTGCTTTGATGACTTTGGCGGGTAAGGTAGGAATTGAAAAGGATCAGTGGGATAGTAAATTACCTCGTGTGTCTGAGTTTCCTTTTTCTTCAGAACGCAAACGCATGAGTGTGATTACTCAAGTTGAGGAAGTCGCTAGTAGTCATCCGGGTATGAGTGGGGTTGATCCTTTAATAGCTGGATTTGTTACCAATGAACCCTATTTAATGTTTACCAAGGGTTCACCAGAATTGACTTTAGCTCGCTGTACTCGCATTTATTTAGGAAATACCTCCAGTTCTTTGGATCAAGAACAAAGGTCACAAATTCTGACAGCTAATGAACAAATGGCGGCCCAAGGTTTACGGGTGTTAGGTTTTGCCTATAAACCACTGACGGAAATACCACCGGAAGCTTCAGAAGATACCTCAGAACACGAGTTAGTGTGGTTGGGTTTGGTGGGAATGTTAGATGCTCCCCGCCCAGAGGTAAGAGCCGCTGTGGCAGAATGTCGTCAAGCTGGTATTCGTCCAGTAATGATTACTGGTGATCATCAATTAACTGCCAAGGCGATCGCTGTGGATTTGGGTATTGCTGAAGCTGATGCGAGAGTTCTTAGTGGTCAAGAATTGCAAAGGATGAATGATCAGGAAATCGAGGAACAGGTTGATTTAGTCAACATTTACGCCCGAGTTTCTCCAGAACATAAACTCAAAATTGTCCAAGGTCTACAACGTCGTGGTAAGTTTGTCGCTATGACTGGAGATGGTGTGAATGATGCACCTGCATTGAAACAGGCCGATATCGGTATTGCTATGGGTATCACTGGCACAGATGTTAGTAAGGAAGCCAGCGATATGGTACTTTTAGATGACAACTTTGCGACTATTGTCGCCGCTGCTAAAGAAGGTAGAGTCGTTTATACTAACATCCGTCGTTTTATTAAATACATTTTGGGTAGTAATATTGGTGAGGTAATTACCATTGCTGCTGCACCATTAATTGGTTTAGGTGCTGTTCCTCTTAGTCCTCTGCAAATTCTCTGGATGAATTTAGTCACCGATGGATTGCCTGCTTTAGCTTTAGCTGTTGAACCACCAGAACCAGATGTTATGCAACGTCCTCCTTTTAGCCCCCGCGAGAGTATTTTTGCTAGGGGTTTAGGTTCTTACATGATTAGGATCGGCATTGTCTTTGCTGTGATTACCATTGCCTTGATGTGGTGGGCTTTTAATTATACCAATACAGATGGTTATCAGGGTGATCCTGAGACTTGGAAAACAATGGTTTTTACTACTTTATGTATTGCTCAAATGGGTCATGCGATCGCTATTCGTTCTAACAATCAATTGACAATTGAAATGAATCCTTTTTCCAATCTCTTTGTTTTAGGTTCTGTAGTTGTCACTACTATACTGCAATTAATGTTAATATATGTACCACCACTTAGAGATTTCTTTGGTACTCATTTCTTATCTCCGAATGAGTTACTAATTTGTATCGGTTTTAGTAGCTTGATGTTCGTTTGGGTAGAATGCGAAAAGTTATTCTTCCGCTTTATGGGTAAAAGAAATGTTTAATTGGTAATTAGTGATTGGTGATAATAAATAAATCAAGCGAACCAAAACCACTGAGATAAAGAGCAAATTAATTACCCATTACCCATTACCTAAATCTATGTAGGGCTTGCTGTCCGCGTAGCGTACCGTCAGGCATATAAATCTAAAACCTTTACAGGTAGAGGGTTTTAGGCAATTTGAGACTAAAAATATGCAAGCTTTTATGACATGGGAACTCAAAAACCTTGCATTTAATTTTGATTCAAAGGAAACTTGAAACTGTTCCCTGTTCCCTATGTCCACGACAAGACTGTTACGCCTAACCGCAAGCTCCGCTAACAGCAAACTCTATGTATCTAAAAACTCTACATCTTCGACATTTTCGCAATTACCAAGAGCAGAAAATAGATTTTGATGCAGCTAAAACAATTTTAGTTGGTAATAATGCTCAGGGAAAATCAAATTTATTAGAAGCTGTAGAGTTATTAGCTACATTGCGATCGCATCGGATGGCTAGGGATAAGGAATTAATTCAAGCTGGAGAAGATGTTGCCCAAATCAATGCTGTTTTGGCTAAAGATATAGGCATAAGTGATTTAAAAATAACTCTGCAAAGAAGTAGTAGACGTAGTGTCGCTGTTAATGGTGAAATAGTCCGCAGGCAAATGGATTTTTTGGGTATTCTCAATGCGGTTGAATTTTCCAGTTTAGATTTAGAATTGGTCAGGGGAAGTCCTGAAGTTCGACGGAGTTGGTTAGATACACTGTTAATTCAACTTGAACCAGTTTATGCTCACATCCTCCATCAATATCATCAAATTCTCCGCCAGCGTAATGCTTTTTTAAAACGTAGTCAGCAGTCAAACTTAAAAGTTATCAAATCAGAACTTGCTATCTGGGATGCACAATTAGTTACCACAGGTACAAGAGTCATGAGAAGGCGAGAAAGAGCCATTCAAAGATTAGCTCCCATCGCCGCAGCTTGGCACGCTACTATTAGTAAAAGTCAAGAAGTTTTACACATTAATTATTCACCCAATGTCCCTATTAATACAGAAACAACAGATACGATCCCAGAAAATTTTTTAGCTAAAATTAAACAGCGTTCCTCAATAGAATTACATAGAGGTATTACTTTAGTAGGACCACATAGAGATGAAGTCAAACTAGATATTAACCAAACACCTGCTCGTCAATACGGTTCTCAAGGTCAACAAAGAACTCTAGTTTTAGCTTTAAAGTTAGCAGAATTACAACTCATTGAAGAAGTGATTAATGAACCACCGTTACTGCTCTTAGATGATGTTTTAGCAGAACTAGACCCTTACCGTCAAAATCAACTCTTGGATACGATCCAAGATCGTTTTCAGACTTTAATTACTACTACTCATTTAGGAGCTTTTGATTCCCAATGGTTAAACTCTTCACAGATTCTTTTTGTTAAGGCAGGGGAAATAATACAGTCAGTAGATTAACATTAAGAACTATTGTTGGGATAAGGCAGGGAGTAGGGAGTAGTTTTAGAAAGTTGGTAAGTTTCAATTTTCACCACAAATGCAAGGTTTTCAAGCCTTGATACTCTCAAATCTGGCACTTTCTCAATCTAAAATTGCCTATAATCCTTTAAGAGCAATATTTTTTCATTTATTCATCAAGCCCTAATTATACTTATTAAATCTACTTTTTAATTTATAATTAGATTCTGGACTAAATTGCAGCAAATTCAAAATTCCACTTTATTAATTATCTACCAGCGGATATGTTATTGAATCAGCAAGAAGTAGCTTCATTAGGTGCATCATTAAGAGTTATTGAACCACAAATACTCAAATCAAGTCATAAAAAAGATACTATGAGGGTGTGGTTGCAAGGAGGAGAACCATACTTTGATATATTCTTTGAATTAAAAAATCACGAAATTATCTGGTTTCAATTTACATTACGTGGTAGATATCTGTCCTGGTATCATGGAAATGGTAAAGTGCAGACAGGTTCAACTAATGAACTTAGTATCAATGATGTCAATTTTTATCCAGCTAGTAAAATTTTAGAAAATGACTATGTCTGTGATGTGGAATTTGTGAACTTAGTGAAGGAAATTTTTAAAACCAGAAATAATGAGGAACTGTTTAGCAAAGCATTACAATTATTGCCAGGCTAATTGTTTATGTGGGGTAGTGCAAATAACAAAAGTTTGTTCCTAACAAGAAATATACAGATATTGTTATTTTTAATCAATATGTATAATTAGGGTTGGCAGCAAAAAGTGATCTGTGAAGATTAGGGAACAGTAAACAGTAAACAGTGAACAGTGAACAGTGAACAGTGAACAGTAAACAGTGAACAGTGATAACTGATAACTGATAACTGACAACTGACAACTGACAACTGACAACTGACAACTGATAACTGATAATTAGGGTTGGCTACAAAAAGTGATTTGTGGAAACTAGGCAACTCTTAACAGGGAACAGGGAACAGTTTCAAAGAGTTGGTAAGTTTAAATTTTCACCAAAAGTGCAAGATTTTCAAGCACTGATTCTCAAATATATTGCGCTTTTAAAATTTCAAATTGCCTCAAATCCTTTGCTGGCAATGTTTTCATATTTATATGCCTGACGGAACGCTACGCGGACAGCAAGTCCTGATTAATTTTACCTGGTTACTCCAATCCAGTTACACTTAAATGATATGATGACTGCAAAGATGATATTAAGACTTACGCATTTTTACGAAATGTCTGGCTTGGAGAATCCTTCCTTACGTCGCAATGACAGTATTTGAACTAGGTTTTGCGTAAGTCCTGTAACTGACACAAAAACAAAATACCAAATCTTCTTACCTTTATTTCCTGTGTGCTTTTAGTAGTTTATGATCCTATAAACAATGTAGTATATGGTTGATCAGTAAATTGGCAATAGATAAAGTTGCAAAAACCTGTAACAGATAGTATTGATTTAATGTAACGCAATCAATCTCTAGAATATGAACACCATGATTAAATAAACTTAACTGATATAATTTAACGAAAAGTCTTTTAGTACATCAATGACATTAAATACTGATACTATTTCTTGATGAGGCCGCACTTAATTAATTTTGCAACTCGTACTTTCCTCCTCTGCGATCTCTGCGACTCTGCGGTTAATTCCCTAATAAACTTGGCTCATCTTTATCCAGAATTGGGATGAACTACTAAGTAAATAATATCTAAAAATTGAGTGAATAAACTTTACTGGCTGGGAGCAATTCAATTATCAGATCGTGCTAATGTTGGTGATCAGGCTTTCTACTTGAGCCAAATCATACAAAGTGGATATCCTGTATTACCTGGTTTTGTCATCTCAGCAGATACTTGGCGTGAATTCTTGGAAACTCTGCACAGTTCTGAATCATTAGTAGCTGATTTACCGGATTCTTATCTACATTTAGATGTAACAAATTGGCAGCAACTTCAACAGGTAGCCAGGCGCTTGCGTCAAGAAGTTTTAGCAGCTAATTTACCAAATCACTGGGTAAATCAGATTTCTGAAACTGCAAATACATTGGGTTGTCAATATTTAATTTTACGCCCCAGTTTGAATATATCCTCTCCTCATCATTCAATAGATAATTTTTCTGGTTTACTAGATGCGATTTTTTGTATTTCTCAGCCCCAAGAAATAGAACAAGGTTTGAAGCAAACCTGGAGTCAGTTATTCCGAGCTAGAAGTTTACTATACTGGCAAAAATTAGGAATTAATTTACAACAAATAAATTTAGCCATTTTAGTACAACCAGTAGAAAATGTAATTGCATCTGGCATATTTACCATTAATGAATACGGAATAGAAATTCAATCTACATATGGATTGGGGATTGCAATTAAGAAAGGCGAAATTTTGCCAGATATTTACTATATTGATCCTGACACTCAAGCTATTAAAGAACAACAGATAGGATATAAAAGTATTGCTTATTCTGTTCAACCTCATGGGAATATATGGGATACTGAACTACCCTATGAAGCATATTTAGATAAATCTGACAATTGTTGTTTCTCTTATCCTGTAAGTGAACATCAACAACAAAAGTATTGTTTGTCAGATCAACAAATACAAGAAATAATTATTTTAGGTCAAAATTTAATAACTCATGCTGGTAAAATTTTTACAATCAATTGGGATATTATAGAAACTAATCAAACATCAAAATTATATATTAACCAAATCAATATCCCTGAAAGTTTAAATCCGAAATGGCAATTCATTAAAGGTATTGGAGCAGCTAAAGGTCAGGTTTCAGCACCTGCTTGTGTAATTTTAAATAGTTCTCAACTCAGAGTTAAACAAATACCAAAAGGAGTCATTCTCATTACTCCAAAAATTCAGACAGATAGCCTGCCTTTGTTGCATGAAGTAGTAGGAATTGTCACAGAGAAAGGCGGTTTGACAAGCCATGCTGCAATTTTATCTAGGGAATTAGCTATTCCGGCTGTTGTTAATGTTAAAAATGTGACTAGTTTGATTCAAAGTGGAGAAAAAATATTCATTGATGGAGAAAAGGGGGAAATTCATAATCTTGCTGAGACGGAAAATAGTTATGATTCTCAACTTTATATCCGGGAAAAATTGCCAAAAATATCTTTACCAATAGATAATCAGGTAACAAAAGCTGATGTAATTAACAGTTCTCTCAATCTTACAAACCTGCCTATAATTGCTACTAAATTATTAGTGAATATCAGTCAAACCAGTCTAATTGATAATATCAGAAACCTCCCTATAGATGGTGTTGGTTTGTTACGTTCAGAGTTAATGATATTAAATGCTTTTCAAGGAAAAGATCCTTTATTATTAGTTTTGCAAGGTAAAAAATCAGAGTTATTAACAGTTTTATACCAAGAGATTGAAAAATTTGCTCTAGCATTTTTTCCTCAACCAATTTTCTATCGTTCTTTAGATTGGCGATCGCCAGATTTTACCTTATCACAGGATGCTGAGAAATATACACATAAATCAATTTTGGGTGAACATGGAACTTTAAGTTATTTAAAAAACTCCACAGTTTTTGATCTAGAACTACAAGCTTTAGCAGATTTACAAAAAAATGGCTATGGGAATATTCATTTACTGTTACCATTTGTCCGTACTGTGGAAGAATTTGTTTTTTGTCGTCAAAAAGTCGAACAAGCTGGGTTAACTCAAAATTCTCGGTTTCAATTATGGATTATGGCAGAAGTGCCAAGTATACTTTTTTTATTGCCAGAATATATTAAGGCTGGAGTAGCAGGAATTTCCATTGGTACTAATGACCTGACTCAATTAATTTTAGGCATAAATAGAGAATATGGAGAACTTTCTCATATGTTTGATCAACCTCATCCTGCTGTTATGAAAGCGATTTTCCAGTTAATTAGTACAGCTAAAGCTGAGGGTATTCCATGTTCAATATGTGGACAAGCACCCGTTTTATATCCAGAAATTATTGATAAATTGATTGAATGGGGAATCACTTCAATTTCGGTGGAACCAGAAGCTGTAGAAACAACTTATGATGCTATTGCTCGCGCTGAACAACGAATAATTATGAATGCTGCGAGAAAACAATTAGGTTATTTATGAAGTATTCGTAAATATACTGAAATTATAAAAGTGGCTAAAAATGGCATTTTGCACTTATTAACTTAAAACTTTTATAAGAAAACTTAATTATTGATGACTAAGTATTGATAACAGGTTACTATAAAATAAATAACTTTGTACTTTTATATGCAAGACTATATTTTTGGTAATGTCTCCAAGACATGGGATAATATAGTTAATTGATTTGTCACTATTACAATCTGATTAAAATCATGTTTTATTGCTGACTAGCATTTGTCATCTAACATCAACATAAATAAAACTTATATACTCAAAGTAATTTTGTCATTTCATTTGTTGCTTTTTTCCAGCTATAGTTGATCTTTTAATCTTGATGACTATAGCGAATCATGTAGTAATCAAGTAATTAGAACTATGCCTGGTCGTAAATATTCTCAAGTATACATCAGATATCTGAAAGCAAAATTATCAGCTGCTTTGAAACCTCGTGTTTGGATCACAGGGATTTTCCTATTAACTTTATTATTAGTAATGCAGCAATTATGGTTTAAATCCCGTCCTATTCTGCAAATCATCAATCAAGAAATCGAAAAAAGACAATTAGCAAATTCAAATTCAGCTAGTTCTGATTCTACTGAAGACGAAACAATAGTTAAAAGTCAACCAATTGTTAATCAAGATTCAATCTCTGAGGAAGATAGAATTATTGCCGCAGATATTGATAATCTCCCCAGCTTGTTAAGTACCGTTACCGAAGCGAAAAATATGTTAGCTTTGAATTCTGTTAATTCTCAGAAGAAACCGCGGGAAAATCAAGAACAATTTTTAGAAGATATTATTAATCAGCAAAATCAAGCTAGTAAACAAAAATTATCTTCTGTTCCAGCATCTCAAAATAGTAATAATACACAGGTAATTAATAATCCTTTCATACAGCAGGCAAATACTTTATTAAGGTCTGATGGTTCTGGTGGAGATAATCAGGTATTAACTATTAATAGATTCAATTCATCGGAAAAGCAAGAATTAGATAATAATGATCATATTTGGATCAACAACTTAAATTATCACCATCGTGTTAGTGATGAGCAAACTATTCTGATTAACCCTTTAGAAACGGCAATACAAAATCAACGTCAGTCACAACAATTAAGCCGCAATAATTTAAGTTTAAATTCACAAACTAATTATCTCCAATCTCCAAATAATGTCAATAACCTCTCACCAAATTATACCAACTATGTAAACAATTTTAGTCGTGTACAGCAACCTCAAAGTTTAGAATCTCAAACTTCCATAAATCAGATACCAAATAATCTGAATTTACCGCAAAATAACAGGACAAATTATAGCAACTCCAGTAGTTACAATTACAATCCTAATTACCGGAATCTTTACGGTGTTCCAAGAGCAAATGCTAATCAGTTACCTAATTCCAATCAACTACCTAACTACAATCAGTTACCTAATTCCAGTCAATTACCTAACTAGGGTTTGCTGAAAAAGTCGAGAAAGAACAAAAGGATTATGAAGGGTATAATCAGGCAGGAGTAAAGATAAGTTTTCGTTGTCTAAAAACAACTAAATAATCAACTTTATTAATCAAATCATCAAA
>JAAHFX010000021.1 GCA_010672785.1 Sphaerospermopsis sp. SIO1G1 | reverse complement strand
GAGTTTAGCAGCGCTAAACCCCTACCCAACACTTGATTAATAGGTAAAACTAGAATTAATTACAGCCAGAAATCAAGTATTTTAGTGAAAGCATATCATGATCAATTTGTATAGTGCGTAAGTTCTATTGTCCTATACCTGCTCAATAGACGACCTTTTTTATCTATGCACTATTTGTCTACTCTGTCAATGCGTAACTCCTATAAATATATAAAGAAGTGAGTAGAAAATATGAACACAGAAAAAAATGCTCATCAAGAACGAATCATTGCTTCTTACGTCTTATGTATTGCTGGGTTTTTGGGTGCTGGCGGATTACATCGGCTATATAATGGCAAAATTGCTACAGGCTTATTATGGTTTTTCACCTTCGGCTTTTTCTATGTAGGCCAAGTTGTAGATGTTCTATTAATTCCGGGAATGGTAGATGAATATGAGCATAAATTACGTTTAAAAGCAGGTATGTCACCTTCTGGTTCACCAATGAATCAGCAGGTTGTTAATACTCAAGTTTATCAACCTAATAGTAACGATAATAATCAGTTGATGTTAAAACTTTTAGAAGCCGCAGCAAACAGAGATGGCTTTTTAACAGTAACTCAAGGAGTGATGGCCACTGGAGCTAGTTTTACAGAGGTAGAAACTGTCCTCAAAGATATGCTCAAATCAGGTTATGTAAAAATGGATAACGACCCTGTGACTGGGGCCGTTACCTATCATTTCCATGAATTGTAAATGTAACAGGAGTTAGGAAGAGGGAGAGATTCAGAGGTGGAGTGGAATAATTCGTAATTCGTAATTCGTAATTCGTAATTCGTAGTTCGTAGTTCGTAATTCGTAATTCGTAATTCGTAATTACTACCCAATCACCAATCACCAATCACCAATCACCAATCACCAGTCACCAGTCACCAATCACCAATCACCAATCACTAATTCCTACCTAACCATTTTTGACCATTTAAACGGTAAAGCAAACGAGTGACCAACAAACTGAGAGTAATTTTACGTTCATCAATGAGGAATGACTCCAGAGTGCTGGGCTTTTTACCATCATGACAGGAAAATCCCTTTTGACCTTGGATATCTGCATCGGGGAAATAAACGTTAAAATGGCGTTGTCCATTTTGCCAACTGCCAATTACTTGCCAGCATTCTTCCGCAGATTCAAAACCAACAATTGGATACTGTTGTTTAGCAAAGGAGATATTCGCATCTGTCACACCTTCCTTCGCGATCGCCTCCTGTAATGCTGGTAAAAAATGTTCCTGCATAAACTCTTCAAATGGTTTATTTTCCACCGCAGGAGGTTTTTCCTTCTTAGCTGCTGGTTTAGCTGCTGGTTTTTGATTAGTTTCTTCTGCCATATTTCAGGTTAATCCTTTGTCTAACTGTTTGTGTGAGTTGCTTACTTTGTAATATTGAATCATTTTTATTTTGACATAGCTATTCGTCTAAAAACAGCTTTCAGATTTTAACTGTTACCTATTAGCTTTTCCATGCGGATAAGAATAGCATTTAAAACTCAGGTTTGTATCTTATTTATCCTCAGAAAAATTTTGAACAATCCCGTATTATCAACCTATGAAGCTAACAATATTAGAGCCAAATTTACAAATTGAATTTACCTTAAAAGAACAACTTTTAGCTGCTCGAATCCATAAATTATGGCTAATACCTCTGTCCCATATTTTGAAAGTGTCTACAGACGTACCAGGAAAATCTAAAAGAGATATTCGCGCTCCTGGTTCTTTTATTCCCGGAGTAATTAAAGCAGGAACTTATTATACAGAAAGAGGTAAAGAATTTTGGTATGTTGCTGGGAAAAATAATTCTAGTCAGGTTTTACATATTGAATTAGCAGATGAATCTTACCAGCGAATTGTTTTGAATAATATTGAAAATCACCTCGAATGGGAGCAAAGACTGAACGCAGATAAACGCAAATAGACGCAGATAAAAAAGAATTATTTACCATTGTCATCCGGTAAGGGCAAGAATAGAAAAGTATTGCTATCTATGACTCACTATCTCCTATATTGTCTGTATATCTGTTATTATCAGTTCTGTTGAAGTTAGACAGACATTAATTCTAGGAGTTAAAAATGGGCAAAAAATATAATGTTTATGGTGTGGGTAATGCCTTGGTAGATATAGAATATAAAGTATCTCCAGAGCTACTACAAAAGCTAAACATTGATAAAGGTGTGATGACCCTCCTAGATGAAGAAAGTCAGAATCGTATTTTGGAAAACCTCAAAAATGTTGACTGTCATAAAAGTTGTGGAGGTTCAGCCGCTAACACAATTGTGGCTATTAGTCAATTAGGAGGAAAAGCTTTTTATTCCTGTAAAGTGGCTGGAGATGAATTTGGTGATTTTTACATTCAAGACTTACTTGATTGTCAGGTAGAAACTAACCTAAAAGACGTTGATCGTCAATCAGGAACTACAGGAAAATGCTTGGTTTTAGTGACTCCTGACGCAGATCGTACTATGAACACCTTTTTGGGTATTAGTGGCGAATTTTCCACTAATGAATTATCTCCAGAGGCGATCGCAGATTCAGAATACATATACCTCGAAGGTTATTTAGTCACTTCTCCCACCGGAAAAGAAGCTGCAATTAAAGCCAGAGAAATCGCTGCAAATGCAGGAGTAAAAACCACCTTTACTCTGTCTGATTACAACATGGTCAAATTTTTCAAAGATGGTTTATTAGATATCATCGGCCCTGGTTTAGATTTCATTTTTGCTAATGAAAGTGAAGCGTTAGGTTTAGCAGAAACAGAAGATTTCCAAGTAGCGATAGATAAACTCAAAACCTTGAGCAAAGGATTTGCTGTTACTCGTGGTCCTCAAGGTTCGGTAGTATTTGATGGGGAGAAATTAATTGAAATACCTGCACCCCAAGTCAAAGCTGTAGATACAGTCGGTGCTGGTGATATGTATGCAGGAGCTTTCCTATATGGTATCACCCACGGTATGAGTTATGAAGCTGCTGGCACATTAGCATCTAAAGCTGCTTCTCAAATTGTCACTACCTACGGGCCAAGATTAAAAACTGAAGAATTGAAAGCTCTTTTAGGGTGATTGGTGATTGGTGATTGGTGGTTGGTGATTGGGGATATTAATTTAACCAGTAGTCAGAATTTTGTAGGGGTAAAGCCTGACTAGGTGACAAGATATCTCAAGTTAAGACAGGGTGTTGGGTGTTGGGAAAATTAACTCTTTAAAAACCCCAATCCAACATTAGGAAAGGATCAAAAGCCTGATATAAATTTACCCAATCGCTGTCACTACAATGACAATTTTGTTTCCCCCTGCACCCTGCACCCTGCACCTTGCCTAATTCCCCTGCACCTTGCCTCATCGCTTCCACGGAAACACTTTTTTCAGGAAGTAAAATCAGCCACCGGCTACAGCAGGAACAATACTTACTTCATCACCGTCTTTTAAGAGTGTTTCTGTGTTTTCTAGGAAACGGATATCTTCGTTGTTAACATAGATATTGAGGAAACGACGGGGTTTTCCTGACTCATCACATATTCTTGCTTTAATACCAGGACAATTTTCTTCTAACGAATCTAACAGTTCAATGACATTGTTACCACTACATTCTACAGTGGCTTTATTGTCGGTAAATTTTTGTAGAGTTGTAGGAATTAAAACTTTAACGGCCATGATTTCCAGATGAGTCTTTACTTTTTAATTGTGAGTGAATTTGTAGGGGTTCAGCAATGCTAAACCCCCCTAAGTCAATGGTTAAATTTTACGTTACCAATGACGGAGATTAAACTAAAACTTGTTGCCATTCTAGGCGATCTAAGGTACGGGATCTTTCTAATGCCCGTTCAAAACTATCTAATTTAGCTTCAATAGTTAACGGTTCACCAACATAACCTTGTACTGCTTCTTGGGTTTTCAAACCATTACCGGTGATGTAAACAACTGTAGTTTCATCTGGGTCAATTTTGCCAGCTTCTACTAATTTCTTCAGTACAGCAACGGTTGTACCACCTGCTGTTTCGGTGAAGATACCTTCAGTTTCTGCGAGGAGTTTGATACCTTCGATGATTTCTGTATCGTTAACAGACTCTATATTACCGTTGGTTTTTTGAGCGATTTCTACAGCGTAAATACCATCTGCGGGATTACCAATAGCGATAGATTTAGCAATAGTGTTGGGTTTAACTGGTTTAATGAAGTCTCTTCCTTCTCTAAATGCTTCAGCAATGGGTGAACAACCTTCTGCTTGTGCGCCGCTGAAACGAACTGCTTTACTTTCAACTAAACCTGTTTCTACAAATTCGTTGAAACCTTTGTAAATCTTGGTGAATAATGAACCGGAAGCTAACGGTGCAACTATATGATCTGGTAGTTCCCATCCTAGTTGTTCTGCAACTTCATAACCTAGTGTTTTAGAACCTTCGGAATAATAAGGACGTAAGTTAATGTTTACAAATCCCCAACCATAGGTGTTAGCAACTTCTGAACAAAGACGGTTAACTTGGTCGTAGTTACCTTTAACTGCCATTAGGGTAGGACTATAAATTAAACTACCTAATACTTTACCAGCTTCTAAGTCAGAGGGAATAAATACACAACAATCCAAACCGGCATGAGCAGCGATCGCCGCGGTAGAGTTTGCTAAGTTACCGGTACTAGCACAGGAAACTGTAGAAAATCCTAATTCTCTTGCTCTGCTGAGTGCAACGGATACCACCCTATCTTTAAAGCTGAGGGTAGGCATATTAACAGCATCATTTTTAATATAAAGTTTCTTTAAACCCAAACGACGGGCAAGACGGTGAGAACGTACTAAGGGAGTCATCCCTGTTCCCACATCTATGTAGTTATCAGTAGCAACAGGTAAGAACTGACGATAACGCCAAATGGAGTTAGGGCCAGCTTCAATAGTTTCTCGACTTACAGACTGACGCAAAGCATTGTAGTCATATTTCACTTCCAATGGACCAAAGCATAATTCACAGACATGCATTGCTTGAAGTTCATATTCAGCACCACATTCTTTACATTTTAGTTTTTCTAATGCACCGGTGTTGGCTTTGTTTAAGTTTGCTACTGCCTGTGTCATAAACTATATTTTCCTGTATATTGCTTAACTTTGGACTGATAGTAGCATGAGTCAAAATACCCGTCAAACATACCCGACTATTTTTGTCGGGATTGGTGACTGGTGACTGGTGATTGGTGACTGGGTAGTAATACATTCTCCCCCTCTCCCACTCTTCCCCTCTCCCCTCTCCCCAACTCCCCAACTCCCCAACTCCCCATCACCCCATCACCCCCTACCCTCCACTCACAGGAGGAATGAGAACGACTTCATCACCATCATTTAAGAGAGTATCTGGTTCAACAAAGGCCAAATTAATACCGAAGCGGGTAACATCACGCCATTGTTCAAGTTCTGGATGTTCTGATATCAGGCGATCGCATACAGTTTTGACTGGTGTATAATCGGGAAACTCCAAAGTTAATTCTGGCAATCCATAAGCTTCTTGATAAACTGCGAACAATTTAACAGTGATAGTTATTGCAGATTTAGACATAAAATAAAATAGTTTACTGATTTAAACAATAATTGATTTTAAAATTAAGTGTAATGGAAAACGAATTTAACTTTTTTCAACATTGGTATCCTCTTTCACCTGTAGAAGACCTTGATCCAGAACGTCCCACTCCGGTAACTTTATTAGGAATACGGTTAGTAATTTGGAAACCGAGAAATTCTGCCAATTACCGGGTATTTATAGATCAATGTCCTCATCGTTTAGCACCATTAAGTGAAGGAAGAGTTGATGATAAAACTGGGAATTTGATGTGTAGTTATCACGGTTGGCAATTTGATCAACAAGGTATTTGTACAGATATTCCTCAAGCAGAAAATCCAGAAATAGTTGCAAAAAACAAAGATAATTTCTGTGTCACTTCCCTTCCTGTTAAAGAAGAAAATGATCTACTTTGGGTGTGGCCAGATATTAAAAATGTCGAATTAGCAGCAAAAACACCTTTACCTTTATCACCACAAATAGATAAAAGTAAAGGTTTTGTTTGGACTTCTGTAGTCCGTGATTTAGAATATGATTGGCAAACTTTGATAGAAAATGTAGCCGATCCTAGTCATGTTTCTTTTGCTCATCATGGGGTACAAGGTAATCGAGACAAAGCACAACCCATACCCATGAATATAGTTAAATCAACAATTGATTTAATTGAGGTTTCTCTTCCCAGAGGTTTACCAACAACTATTACTTTTAAACCACCTTGTCATTTAGAATATGCAATTAGTATAGGTAACACTGAAAAGAAATTAGGTCTGGTAGTTTATTGTTTACCTGTATCTCCTGGGAAATCAAGAATCGTTGGTCAATTTAGTCGTAATTTTGCCAAAACCTTTCATTATTTAACACCACGTTGGTGGGATCATATTAACAATAGAAATTTAATTTTAGATGGTGATATGGTCTTGTTACATCAACAAGAATATTTATTAAAACAAAAACAAGAAAAGGAAAGTTGGAAAAATGCCTATAAATTAGCAACTAGTGCAGACAGATTAGTAATTGAATTCCGGGACTGGTTTGATAAATATTGTCAAGGTAAATTACCTTGGGATCAGGTAGGAATCAAAGATACAGAGAGTAAAATTAATAATGATCGTCGTTTCATATTGGATCGTTATCAACAACATACCCGACATTGTAGTAGTTGTAGAACTGCATTGAAAAACTTTAAACGTTTGCAAATTGGACTTTTAGGATATTTTATCTTAGCTATTTCTGTAGTAGCTGTACTTCCTGATCATTTGCGTTTGCAGATAGGTTTACCATTAATAATTACAGCACTGTTAGGAGTAGGAATTTCTGCTTGGTTAAAATTTTCACTAATTCCTAGATTTTACTTTGTTGACTACATTCATGCGGAAAAGTAAAAGTAGTAAGGGCTTTAGCCCTTATAAAAAAATCTTACCAGGTGACAAGGAAAGTAAAAACTAGGCAGGTTGCAGGGTACAGGGTGGAGGGAGAAAAAAATTGTCCTTGTGGTGACAGTGATTGGGTTAATTTATTTCTTATCAGTCCTTACAATCAGGCTTTTGATGCTTTCCTGATACTGGACTAGGATTTTTAAAGAGTTAATTTTTCCCATACCCTATACTCTGTCTTCACTTTACCTCTCTTGTCACCCAGTCAGTAAAAAAATAAATCTCATAGTTGAATATTCAATTCTTGAAAGGGTTCAGAAGATTGAACTAACCTGAAGCTATTATGTATGCAATAATTCTAGTTTCTATTTACATTATATTAAATTCTCAATCCCAATCGTTGAAAGTCTTGTTGTATCTCGCTCAATAAAGCTTTATTATGAGGATCTGTTTTTAAAGCCTTTTTCAAATAAATTCTGGCTTTTGGTAATTGCTTCTCACTAATTAACGCCCTACCCCAGATTTGATAAGATATAGCTTGCCATTGCCTAACTTCTACATCTGATGGTAATCTGGCAGCTAAAGCTTCAACCAATGCGATCGCTTGGGGAAACATTTTATCCTGTAAAAATCTTTGCAACTGCTCATAAGTTTTCCATTTTAAGCGTTGCTCTATATCATGTATGCTTGGTGGATCAGGCATTGTTGTGTTTGAAGTGGCTTGTCTATTTTCAATTCTTGCATAAGCCTCTTCAACTATAACAGTCGTAGATTTAGTATTTGATTTTGAACCTTCAGTTTTTCCAGATGTTTCGCCTGGAGGTGCTACCGTTTGCAGGAGTTTATAAGCCTCTGTCAAAGCAATAAATTTGTCTTTAGCTTTTTCATCATCTGGATTAATATCTGGATGATATTGCTGTACAAGTCGCCTATAAGAAGCTTTTACCTCTATAAAAGAAGCTCCTGATCTCAAACCTAATAAACGGTAGCAATCTCCAATGTCCATATTTGCTTGACTCCAATTCAAAATTCAAAATTAAAAATTAGCAAAAGTAAAATCCCTACTATGAAATTTTTAACCTTGAATTTTGAATTTATTTTTCTTGTTTTAGATGCGTTCTTCAATCACACGGTCAATTAAACCATATTCCTTGGCCTCTTGAGCAGACATGAAGAAGTCACGATCCATATCTTTTTCAATTTTAGACAACTCTTGACCAGTGTTATCAGCATAAATCTGATTTAATTGGTTACGAATTCGCAAAATTTCCCGTGCTTCGATTTCAATATCAGAAGCTTGGCCACGAGTACCACCAGAAGGTTGGTGAATCATAATTCGGGAATGGGGTAAAGCCAGACGTTTACCTTTTGTACCAGCAGCTAACAGGAAAGATCCCATAGAAGCGGCTAATCCTACGCAAATTGTAACAACATCAGATTTGATGTGCTGCATGGTGTCATAAATAGCTAAACCAGATGTCACCATTCCACCAGGAGAATTGATATATAAATAGATATCTTTACCAGGATCATCAGAATCCAAATAAAGCATCACAGCGATAATTTGGTTAGCAATTTCATCATCTACATCTTTACCCAAGAAGATAATTCTTTCTCTGTAGAGACGGTCATAAATACTAATCCAGTCTGTATATTGTCCTCCGGGCATCCGGTAAGGAACTTTTGGTACACCGATAGGCATTTTTGTTACTCCAATTTTAATTTATTTGTGAGGGGGAGGGGGAGAGTGGGTGAGGGGGAGAGTGGGTGAGGGGGAGAAATTACTACCCAGTCACCAGTCACCAATCACCAATCACCAGTCACCCTAAAGCACACTTGTAGGTATTGGGGGATTAGCAACTTCTTCTTTTTCAAACACCCGGTCTATTAAACCGTATTCCTTCGCTTCGTAAGGTGTCATATAGAAGAGACGATCCATGTCTTTGATGATTTTCTCTGGTTGTTGCTCTGTAGTGCGAGAGAGAATATCTATCATTGAAGCTTTGTTAGCTAAAACTTCTTGAGCACGGATTTGAATATCTGTCGCTTGCCCTTGGGCATAACTTTTGGGTTGATGCAGGATAATAGAAGCATTGGGTAAACTAGCACGACAACCCTTTGTTCCTGCACTTAATAACATTGCTGCCATACCCATCGCAGAACCAATACAAATGGTGTGAATAGGTGGCTTAATGTATCTAATAGTGTCATAAATTGCGAATGCCTCGGTTTCAAAACCGATAGGATCACCACTGTAACCAGATGTACCAGTGGAGTTGATGTAAATTTTAATGGGTTTTTCTGGATCGTCTGATTGCAAAAATAGTAATTCGGCAATGATTAACTCTGTAACCGCAGGTACTAAAGGCATTCCTAGATAGACAATTCTCTCCTTCAATAGTAGAGAAGGTAAATCTGGGGGTGGAGTGCGGTAGGAGTTATCGCCGTAATAAGGAGCTTGTACAGCTTTGATCGGAAAATGTTCCATAGAATCTGAATCGCCTGAAACTATGCCGTTAACTGTATTACATCCTAGCGCGATCGCAGAATAATGAAAGGGTGTGGATTTCAGGGTAAGGGAGTTGTCAGTTATCAGTGATCAGTTGTCAGTTATCAGTTATCAGTTATCAGTTGTCGCTATTCGCTATTCACTGTTTACTGTTTACTGTTTACTGTTCACTGTTCACTGTTCACTGTTCACTGTTCACCAGTCATTTGAATGGGTTTAATATCTCTAGATTTATAAAAAGTTTCTAAACTATTGCGATCGCCCACAAACCGCCAATGCCAAGGTTCATAACTTACACCTTGGGGGTTATTTGGGGGAAATGATAATTCAAACCCAAACCGGGCTGCATTAGCTTCTAACCACTGATATGCTTGTGTATTTTCAAAGTTTGTTTGCAAGTTGGTTGCCGGAACTTTACCATCTCCGATGTCTACAGCATAACCTGTATGATGTTCACTATGTCCAGGGGGAGCGCTTACTGCTGCTCTTTCAGCTGGGGTTTGGTTACGTTGAGCGCCTATGCTAAAAAATAATCGTTCTTGTTGTTGAACTGTCCTAAACCCAGAAATTGGCACTAATATTACACCTGCTCTTCTGGCAGTTTGTGCCATTGCTTGAAATTTTTGTGCTGCTGCTGTTCTGAGTTTGATTCTACCATCGGCTGTAATCGCCACAAGTTCAGATTCTGGTGCTTGAGGATAGGCTAAATGTCCTAAAACTGCATTATTTTGACTACTTTCTTCAGTTAGTGTATCACTATCAGGTGTGGGATTTTCTGATGGTGTTTCCATCTCCACAGCTTGCTTGGGTGCTGTTATGAAAAATAAAAATCCACTACCCACTGCCAAAAATATGAATCCTATTAATCCCCCCAAAATTAATCCTAGAGGATGGATGCGTAGTTTTGAACCTGTATCATTTGTATCTCGCAATGCCTCTGGAATATCATCACTGAATCCAGGTTGTGAGTTGTGCGGTTTTTGAGGAAACCCTGATTTTTTCAATGATCTACTCCCAATTTTTATAAGATTTTTAATGTTAAAGTTGAAATTTTGAATTTATGACTTACACAAAATATATATAAGATTTGCGGAAAAGGTGTTGCCATGAAAACAAGGGAACAGTAAACAGACAATTCTTAACAGTTTTAGCTATCATTTAGTCACAAATAGTTTAATGTATAAAATTTAAAATACACCGTTTGTGTAATATTTTCAGGAAAAATCCTAGACTTCCTGGGCTTTTTATCAGCCTCAAGTCTTTGATTTACCTGGGTTTGCAATTTATTCACCATAACCTATATATTAACTCTACAATTAATACAGCATTGAATTGACGATTGAATTTTAGAATATCTTTACCATAAAATAAATAGGGTTTCAAAAATTTATATATGGAGTTAGGGAAGAGGGAACAGGGGACAGGGAACAGTTGTAAAGAGTTAGTAAGGAAATAATTTTCACCGAAAGTACAGGGTTTTCAAGCACTGATTCTCAAACAGTTATCAGTTATCAGTTACCAGTTATCAGTTATCAGTTATCAGTTACCAGTTATCAGTTACCAGTTATCAGTTATCAGTTACCAGTTATCAGTTATCAGTTACCAGTTACCAATCACTAGTCACCAATCACTTTTTCAGCAAGCCCTAAATAAAAATAAAATATTATTGGTCATAATTCAAAAGTTGTTATTTTTTATAAATCCATAGTTGAGCAAATCAAATTTTGATTCCTAGGTATCAATCTTAAAAATTAAACATAACTTTACCTTAACGTAAAACCTTGACAAATCTTTTAGAACTATACATCAAACTAGTGGGATTAGTCCTAGTGGGAATTTTTTTAGGACGCATTTTGCCCACCACATTTCCTACCCGTTTAGGTAAATTACTTTTTTGGGTAGGTGTACCGATTAGCATATTTGCTTTTTTACGACAAACAGACTTATCAGGACAAATTTGGATTGCACCAGCGATCGCCCACATAGCTATTTTACTAGGAGCATTTTTAGCTTGGTTAGGTATCCGAGGTCAAGTTTACTGGAGAAATTCTTCACTTCATAATTCTACCCAGGGTAGTTTGATGTTAGCAGCAATGGTGGGTAACACAGGTTATCTGGGTTATCCCATTACTTTAACAATGGTAGGCAAAGAATATTTCGCCTGGGCATTATTTTACGATTTATTAGGAACTCTAATTGGGGTGTATGGTTTGGGAGTTTTACTAGCATCTCGCTTCGGTGGGAAAGCTGGTAACTATTTACAAACAGCTAAAGCAATTATTTTCAATCCTCCCCTCTGGAGTTTTGGTTTTGGGTTAATACTTCGCCCCATGCCGATTCCTTCCGTAGTAGAATTGACCTTAGAAACACTGGCTTGGTGTGCTTTGGCTGCATCCTTAATTTTAATGGGAATGAGGGTTTCACAGCTTGATTCTTGGTATAAACTCAAACCAGCCGGAATTAGCATAGTTATCAAGATGTTGTTTGTTCCCCTGCTTTTAGGTAACTGTTTACCACTGTTTGGGGTGACAGGGGAAGCAGCACAGGTAATAGTATTACAAATGTCCATGCCTCCAGCGTTTGGTACTCTGATTTTAGCGGAAACTTTTGATCTGGATCGTGATTTAGCCGTGACTACCTTGGGGATGGGGTTAATGGTATTATTATTTACTCTTCCTATGTGGTTATGGTTATTTTGAATCGGTTTATTCAACTGGTTGAATAATTTGTATAGCTAATTCTGCGGGGGTAATGTGTTCATACTTTTCAAAAGGTTGATGAATCCAGGGATTATCAGGTAAATAATCAACATAGTAATCTGGTTGAACCACAGAACATTCTTTATACCAAATTACAGCGGTGCGAATTTCTGTAATAGCAAATTCTGGATGTGCTTTTAACCAGGGAATAGTTTTTTCTAGGGTAATTCCTGAATCTACCAAATCATCAACCAATAAAATGCGATCGCCTAAATTTTCTGTAGTCATTGTCAGGTAAGGAGATACTATCAAATCTCCCCTTTCTTGTTTCCCTACACCAATGTAAGATGAAGTCGCTAGGATTGCTAAAGGCAAGTCATAAATCCGAGAAAGAATATCCCCTATCCGTAATCCTCCTCTAGCAAGACAGACAATTTGATTGAATTGCCAATCAGATTGATAAATCTTAACCGCTAATTGTTCAATTTTTTGGTGATAATTTGACCAAGAAATAAAAAGGTCTGACATAATGCTAGGAAGAAAATTTTATAATTAGTGCTGAATACAAATCCTATCTATCTTAATATGAGTGTAGGCAATTATGAGCAATGAAAAATTGGAATTGGATAATGAAAAATTAAACTTGCAAACAAAACTCGCTTATGGTGCTGGAGATTTTGGCCCAGCAGTTACTGCTAACGTTGCTTTATTTTATTTACTATTGTTCTTCACCAATGTCGCAGGTATTCCCCCTGGTTTAGCCGGCAGTATTTTAATGATTGGTAAAGTATGGGATGCTGTTAATGATCCGATTGTGGGTTTGTTAACAGATAAAACTACTTCCAGGCGTTGGGGCCGTCGTTTACCTTGGATGTTTTATGGTGCAATTCCTTTTGGTATATTCTTCTTTTTACAGTGGATAGTACCACAATTTAATTCAGATCAAAGTAGTAATATTTGGCCTTTGTTTTGGTATTACGTTGTCATTGGTATTTTATCACAGGCATTTTTTACGATTGTCAATTTGCCCTATACAGCAATGACACCAGAATTAACTCAAGATTATGATGAAAGAACCAGTTTAAATAGTTTTCGCTTCACTTTTTCCATTGGGGGTAGTATTTCATCATTAATTTTTGCCCAAGTTGTATTTTCTGTCATTACTGAGCCGCAACAACAGTATTTAATATTAGCAGCAATATGTACAGTAATTTCAGTCCTATCTTTATATTGGTGTGTTTATGGAACACGAGATCGTATCCTAGCTTTTGAGGCTAAACGAAGTAAATTAGAACAATCAGCACAAACTCCTTTTTGGCAACAAATTAAAGTGGCTTTTAGCAACAAACCTTTTTTATTTGTTATTGCTATTTATTTGTTTTCGTGGCTAGGAGTACAAATTACTGCCACTGTGATTCCTTTTTTCGTCATTTACTGCATGAAATTAAAAAATGTAGATGTCCCTACGGTTTTAATTGCTGTTCAAGGAACGGCTTTATTAATGCTGTCTATTTGGAGTTATTTAAGTAAAAAAATAGGTAAAAAAATTGTTTATTTTCTAGGAATGAGCTTATGGATAATAGCTGCTTCCGGCTTATTTTTCCTCCAACCAAATCAAATTGGATTAATGTATTTTATGGCGATCATGGCAGGGTGTGGAGTTTCTACAGCTTATTTAATTCCTTGGTCAATGATTCCCGATGTCATAGAATTAGATGAACTCCTGACTGGAGAAAGAAGGGAAGGTATTTTTTATGGTTTTATGGTACTTTTACAAAAATTTGGTTTAGCATTTGGTTTATTTCTGGTGGGTAATGCTTTACAAACATTTGGTTTCCAAGAAGTTATTCCCGGACAAGCTGCACCAATTCAACCAGATTCAGCTTTATTTGCCATTAGAATTATAATTGGACCAATTCCTACTATTTGTTTAATTATTGGTTTAATTTTCACTTTTTTCTATCCTATCACTCGTGAAATGCACGCAGAAATTATGTTAAAGTTGCAACAAAAACGAGAAAAGGATATATAATAATCGCAATTAAAGCAATTAAATACTTAACTTAACTTTTGTAATAAATAAGGTAAATATGATGAAACTGCCAAATTTTTTAGTAGCTGGCTTTGAAAAATGTGGTACAACATCAGTCTATAACTATCTGAATCAGCACCCTCAGATTTTTATGAGTCCAGTGAAAGAACCTAATTTCTTAGAAAGAGATTGGGAAAATTTTGCACAGACAAAAGAATCAAGAATAGATACTATAGAAAAGTATCAAAATTTATTTGTAAATGTTACTGACGATCATCTTGCTGTGGGAGAAATATCCCCAAATTTGCTATTTCATTATCAATCATCAATCCCACGTATTCAGCAATATGTTCCCAATGCAAAGATCATAGTAATTTTACGTGATCCAGTCCAGAGAGCTTATTCTGATTACTTAATGCAAATCAGAGATGAAATATCAAGTAATACTCCCACACTAACTGATCAAATAAAGTATAGTGCCACCAAGTCCTATACTTTAACAAAAGGTTTATACTACACTCCAGTTAAAAGTTTTTTAGAGGCATTTGGAAGTAATAATTTCAAAGTATGCCTTTATGATGATCTTGTCAAAAATTCAACTACTTTTATACAAGATATTTATAAATATTTAGATGTAGATTCTGATTTTGTTCCAGATATGTCTAAAAAATCTCAAGTTGCACAAGTTCCTCGTTCTCGTTCTATCAATCAGCTATTAAAAACTTCCAATCCTGTCAGGAATATTATTGCTTCTGCTTTACGGATAATTATGCCCTTAGAACTGCGGCAAAAAATTCGTTCTACTCTTGTAAATCTTAACTCTCAAGGCAAAAATGCTCAACCACTTTCAGAAGCAGAAATCTATGCACTGAGTCAATATTATGATGATGATGTGCTAAAACTACAAAATTTAATCCAGCGTGATCTAACTAATTGGACTTCTATGAAAAAATAGGGTTGACAGAATAACTTTTTCTATGAAAGAAAGCACTGGATTCGATATCATGTCATTTCTGGGGCAACCACGGGGGGTTTGCCCCTACGTTTTGATATTACGCAAAACATCCCTCAAACCCTCATTCATCCGTGTTCTCTGCGTTCTCTGCGGTTTGTTTATTCCATAGCTTGTGCGTAAGTCCTATATTTATAGCTGCTATATAAAACCTAGACAAAACTAGACTTTACTTTCTACTTCAACAGGAGCATGGGAGCGGCTATCCCTCAGTAGACTTATTCGCTTTAGCGTTAGCTGCGCGAACACGCCTTAGCCAGACGCGATAAATTAATTGCTGCATTTAAATCCCTATCTATCTCAAAACCACAGTTCTCACAGCAATAAATTCTTTGGGACAAGGAAAGACTATCTTTTTTATGCCCACAATAAGAACAGGTTTTACTTGATGGATAAAATCTATCAGCAATGATGACTTGGCAACCAAATTTTTTAGCTTTATATTCTAGCTGACGTTTAAACTCATGAAAACCACAATCAGCTATTGCTTGAGCTAATTTATGATTTGATAACATCCCTGAAACATTTAAATCTTCTACTACTATATTTGCGTGGTTTTTGCATAAGTAAGTCGTGAGTCCAGTCGGCGGTGTCGGTTTCCGTCCCGTCGAACTGGCGAACCCGAAGGGTAAGTTTATGATAGCGAAGCGTGGCGTTAGCCATAGAGTATCTTTTCTCAGGTTTGCTATTCTTGCATGATGTCTAGCTAGTTTAATTTTAGCTTTATGCTTGTTGCTTGAACCTTTAACTTTTCTACAATAGATTTTAGATAATCTTTGTAGTTTAGCTAAGTTCTGTTTATAGTGTTTAGGATTAACGAAGGTAACACCAGTGCTAAGGGTAGCCAGTTCCTTACTTTATTATTTAATTCTGACACATTTTGCCTAATTTTTTAGTCAACTTATTCCATGTATACTTCAAATACTTGGATTTTTGTATATATTTGTACAGGTTTGTCTAGTAAATTGTTAACTTAGGACAAGCTCTTATCTGTTCCGTGTTCCCTGTTCCCTCATCTCCACAGATAACTTTTTGCTGCAAACTCTACTGACACTATCTTTGAAAATTATCTCACAACGGAAATAACCCAACCAATGACACCACTTCCTAGTACCAACCACGCAGAATTAATGGAATAACGGAGAATTAGAAATGTAGACGTGAAGAAAATAATCACACCTAAGACATCAATATCAGGTATATTTTGTAAATTCAATGTGGTAATTCCTAGCTGTAATGTGGTGACTACCATTAATGCAACAGCACTAACATTAACAGCATCTAAAAAAGCCTTAGTCCAAGGAGAATTGCGTAATCGAGGAATTAGAGGATTCAAAATAGCAACGAAGATAAATGAAGGAACAAAAATTCCTAAAGTTGCAATAATTGCACCAGGTAAACCGGAAATGATATAACCGATAAATGTTGCAGTGGAAAGTACAGGCCCAGGAGTAAATTGACCAATAGCAACCGCATCTAATAACTGTTTTTGAGTTAGCCAGCCATAGTTTTCTACTAATTCACCTTGTAAAAAAGCAATGAGTAAATAACCACCACCAAATAAGACACTACCAATTTTTAGAAAAAATAAACCCAGTTGCCAAAGTGGCACAGATACATAATTAGAGTCTATTTTTTGATGAGTAATGGCAATAGTTAATGCGGGAATGATCAAGTTGACTTTGTGACTATTTCTTAACCATATCATCCCTAAAATTCCCCCTAGCAATAAAGCGATTACTTCATTGATATTGCCAAACCAAGTAACTAAACTAACTAAAATAGCAATGATTAACAATTGTTTGGTTTTTACTGCTTTTTTAGAAAGTCTCCAGAGAGCATTAAAGATAATGCCTAAAACAGCAGGTTTGATGCCATAAAGTAAAGGTGAAAACTGTGGTAAAGTACTATAATGAATATACAACCAAGCTAAAAAACCTGTAATGACAACAGCTGGTAAAATAAAACAAACACCAGCAACTATTAAGCCTAACCATCCGGCATAAATATAACCAATATGAATAGCTATTTCCGTAGAATTTGGCCCAGGAATTAAATTAGTTGCACCTAATAAGTCTAAAAAATGTTCTTTTGTTAACCACTGACGACGAGTAACTACTTCATCTTCAATCATGGCGATGTGAGCAACAGGGCCACCAAAACCAATGACCCCCAATTTTGAGAAAATTGTAGCAATTTCACCCAGACGATTTAACTGTAAAGCATTCATATTTTTGGTTATAAAATTGTTTTACTGGTTGTTATTAAGTATGATTATTTCTCTAACTTCCATGAGTATTTTTCCTAACATATTCTTGCCACTACCATCAGCGCCACAACCCCAATAAAAATCTATGGGTGAGTTTTCTACCAGTTCTTCTTCTCCTGTGGATAAGAGAATTTCTTGAATATCTGCATGGGTAGTAAATTTACATAAAACTGCTTTTCTCATAATGTCATCTTTGACATTTTCCCAATCTGAACGTAAAGGAAGACTTGTTTTTCTGCCTATTTTTTTGGCATCTTTGGGAGTTTTTAGCAATCGAATTTGTTCTAAATAAGGTGTACCAATAAATTTTTGAGCTTGAAAGTAATGTTCACTAGTAGGCCAATACAAGTTATCTAAAACAAATCCATGAGGTGAAAAGTTAGAGAAGCAAGCATATTGATCACGAGTAGTGTAAAAATAAATTGTCATGATTAATAAATACCAATTCTGTTATGACTTACAACAAAAAATCTCCCCAACTTCTATTTCTCAGTGTTCTCTGTGTACTCTGTGGTTCGATATTCTGAATTTTAGATGATTGAAACTTCTTGTTAAGATTACCTCTTCCCTCTTCCCTGAATCTTAATTTCATCTCTTAATTCAGCAACACCCAAAATTAATCACCACCTCATCAAGAAATGATATTGGTGAATTCTTTAGATTCATAATGACGACAATTTCCACAAGGGCCGCTGGGGTTAACTGCACAACGCATATAACCAGAACGAGCGTTAAATTTACAACTGATATCTCCGATTAAATAACCTACTCCTTCTAAATAATAGTAGTCACTTTCACTTTCTATGGGTCTGATATATTCTCTAATAGGAGTGTAATTTTCAACTATTCTGCGGTTGCGGTTACGGATATATCGTTGTTTTTTCCTTAATATCCATAATGACCATAAGGAAGGTAATAAACCAATAATTATCAAAACTATTATTTTTAGCATTTGAGGATTATATATTGGGGCTATTGTACATCCAGGATATAATTAGGTCAGGACTTACTCAGAAGTTACGGAAGAATGAACCACGAAGAACACAAAGGATACGAAGATAAGAGGGTTACAAAAGATATTTTGCGTAAGTCCTATAGGTTTAAGATAAAAATCTCAAATTTTTGGGGATTTTGACTTTTAACTTGCTAGAAAATATGTGCTTTTCAAGAATACAAACTTCTATTGTTCACTTAATTGTTTAACATAAGCAGGAAATTTAGCATTTTTTAAAGATTGGACAGTTGAAAGTGAGTCTTGTACCCAGAATTGTTTACCGAATCTAACTAATTGACGATAATTTCCTAATTGTACAAGACCAATGACTGGGACTTTGGCTTTATCTTTATCTCCTGATTGTTCTTGGAGTATTGATCTTAAACGATGTTGAACATCTATAGTAGATGCTTCTTGTGGGTTTAACTCTACGACTACCATTTGTACTTCTTCTACTTTTTCGGCATCTTCAACTATAAATTGATTTTGTTCGTCTCTTTTGTCTACTTTCCCCCAAATTATTAATCTAGCATCAACTTCTAATAGTGAACTGACTCGTTCATAATTTTTAGGAAATACTATTGCTTCTGAGGATGCTGTCAAGTCTTCTATTTGTAAAATCGCCATTGGATCACCTTTTTTGGTCATGACTTTCTTGACATTATTCAGCATGATTACAGCACAAATAACAGAGTTATCTTTTTGTTCTCCTAATTGAGCTAAATTAATTGGTGCAAGTAAAGATGATGATTGTTTAATATTTTTTAATGGGTGTGCCGAAACATAAAATCCTAATAATTCCTTTTCCATTCTCAGTTTTTCTTGTGGGGGAAAATCTGAAGTTGTTTCTGCTTTGGGAACAGATTCAAACCCATTTTGAATAGGTTTTTGACTGTTAGCTGCAAATCCTCCACCCATCATATCAAATAGGTTTCCTTGTCCACTAGCTCTATCTCTAGCACGAGATTGCGCCCATTCATAAACTAATTCTAAATCATTAATTAATTGCTGACGGTTGGATTCAATTTTATCCAATGCACCACAACGAATTAATGATTCTAAAGTACGTCGGTTGACAGTTCTTAAATCAATGCGATCGCAAAAATCGCCTAATGATTTGAATTCTCCTCCTTCTTCTCTAGCTTCTAAAATGGAAGTAATAGCATTTTGTCCTACATTTCGCACTGCGGAAAATCCAAATAAAATTTTATTATCAGCAGGGGTAAAATCTAATCCTGAGCGGTTAATATCTGGGGGATCTATTTCAATCCCCATGCTATTGCAATTGTTCAAATATTTCTGGACTTTATCTGTATCACCGCTATTAGCTGTTAACAGTGCTGCCATATATTCTAAGGGATAATTTGCTTTTAAATATGCAGTTTGATAGGTAACATAACCATATGCTGTAGAGTGAGATTTATTAAAGCAATTTGAGGCAATTAAACCATTTTTTAGAGCAAAATTATGATCTTTTTCAACACCTATATCATAAACATTACTCTGTCCTACGTATTGGCAAGACACTATTTTAACCATATTACTTATGTTGATTAATTTTGTTTATTTACTGATTTTAGGCTAACTTAGAACTTACCCATTTTCATGAAACATCTAGATTTGAGATTGCTTCCTTTCGTCGCCATGACACTATTTAAAATAGATTTTGTGTAAGTCCTGTAACTATTACAATTCCAGTATAACTGTGTTCAAAATTTTCGTGTTCATCATATTACTTCTTAATATTGGATTATTTTACAGGACTATCACAAATTATAAATAAACTCTTCAGCACTTACTCGTGCTTGCTTGAGAATACCACTTAAAGTACCAACCTTTAACTCACGATGTAGAGGAACAACACAACCAATTTCACCATCTGCTGTTTACCTTTTCATTACAACATGACTTCCAGTTTGTCGAACTTCTTCAAATCCTAAACGTTCCAGCGCACGAATGGCTTCTCTACTGGAAATGCGTGGTAATCTAGGCATAGCTAACCTCAATGCTGGTTATATATCTAGGGGATGTTTCCTGTAAGGGAAATTCTTCTAAATATAGTCTTGTTGCTTCCTTCAAACCATTAATTGCATCTTCAATAGTTTCACCTTGATCCACTGTACCAACTTCTGGACATTCAGCGATATACATATCATCTTCTTTATAGACAATCACTGTCAAGCTACGAGTTTTCATGATATTTTTCCCCAACTTTAAACTTACTCATCTCACCTCAAATATACCTCAAAAATTCAAAATCTATAGGACTTACCCATTATTATGAAACGTCTGGATTGGAGATTGCTTCCTTACGTCGCAATGACAATATTTGAATTAGGTTTTGCGTAAGTCCTGATCCAAAATCCAAAAGGGACTTCCAAGAAATAAATTCTTCCAATCTCCGTGATCAAAACAACAGTTTCTCACCCTGCACCCTGCACCCCTGCTGTCTCAACGATGGGATATTATTTGCAAATCTAAAATACCCCTCTCCACTACAGGAAAGGGGCAAATCAGAGATTAAAACTCAGCACTACCTAATAAGCATCTTGCAACTCATAGAAATCAGGCGAGATATAATCTTTTCGTAGAGGCCAACCTACCCAATCTTCTGGCATCAAAATCCGCTTCAAATTAGGATGGCCTTCATAGACAATTCCGTACATATCATAGGATTCGCGCTCTTGCCAGTCTGCTGTCCGCCAAATCCAATACACAGAAGGAATAACGGGATTATCTCTAGGCAAGAAAACCTTAACTCTTACCTCTTCTGGTTTATCAACGTTATCACCAACCTTAATTAAATGATAAACACTGACTAGTTCTTGTCCAGGTCCTAAATCAATTCCACCTTGGAATTGAAGACAGTTAAAACCATAAGCATATAAAGCTGTTGCAGTAGGGAGTAAAAAATCTGCGGAGACCTTAATAATCTCAATCCCATTTACATCAGCTTGTAAAGATTCATGGTCAAAACCATTTTCTGTTAACCATTGGGAAATCTGACCAGCAGGGACTATTTTTGCTTCTTCATCAGCCACGCTTTTCTTCCTCCTTCTGTTGGGATGTTAATAATGCAGGAGGTACAGGCATACCAATTGCTTCTGTTAACTCCTTGGGTGGGTTGTAGCGAGTTTCTGATTGTAAATACTGACCAGTTAAAATTTCTGGAACTGGTTTCATATTGTGAGTTGTACTGTAGTAGCGGTGGGTTTGCTTAATTTGTCCCCGTTCTTGCATGGAATCATTGGCAATTTTTTTCCGCAACTTAATGATGGCATCAATAATCGCCTCTGGACGGGGAGGACAACCAGGTAAGTACACATCTACGGGAATCAGTTTATCAACTCCACGCACTGCACTAGGAGAGTCAACACTGAACATACCTCCAGTAATGGTACAAGCACCCATAGCAATCACATACTTAGGTTCAGGCATTTGTTCATAAAGACGGACTAATTGAGGTGCCATCTTCATGGTAATTGTGCCAGCAGTGATGATTAAATCGGCTTGCCGGGGGCTAGAACGAGGAATGAGACCAAAACGGTCAAAGTCAAAACGAGAGCCGATTAAAGCGGCAAATTCAATGAAGCAGCAAGCTGTTCCAAACAACAAAGGCCACAAACTAGAAAGCCGGGCCCAGTTATAAAGATCATCAACAGTGGTTAAAATCACGTTTTCTGACAGTTCTTGAGTAACTGTAGGCCGCTCTACGGGGTTGATGATTTTTTCTTTGTCTTGGGTGGTTATATTAGGATTTAAGACCATTCCAATGCTCCTTTACGCCATGCGTAAACTAACGCAACTACGAGAATCGCTATAAAAATCAATGCTTCAATAAACGCCAGTAACCCTAATTTATGGAAGGCAACTGCCCAAGGGTACAAAAACACAGTTTCTACGTCAAATACAACAAAGACCAACGCAAACATATAGTAGCGAATATTGAATTGAATCCAAGCACCGCCAAAGGGTTCCATACCGGATTCATAAGTGGTGCGCCGTTCTGGGCTGTAACCACTAGGTCGAAGGAGTTTTGAGGCTGAGAGAGCCAAGGCTGGAACTAGGCTACAGAGGATGAGAAAGCCTAGAAGATATTCGTAACCGCTAAGGACAAACACAATAAATATCTACCGTTTATGCTGGAAATCAAGCTGTAACTTATTTTTACATTATATCTTTCCAAGTATTTTGAAATCGTGGAAATAAACTGACTTTTTTCTTTTTCTTTGACCTTCAGTGAAGTTGGTATTATGCCTATTCAATTTAGACTAATTTTGCTTCTGATTTAAATAAATATATAAATTAAACTAATACATAAAAAAAATTAATTACTTAATTGTCTTTAGCTTGTGCATAAATCGGCGACAATGTTGACCTCACGGCATATATCCATCTTTCGATTCGTCTCTTGCGTTTAAACCATTGGGGATGGGCAATATAGTGGTAACAGCTATTGGGGTTCACAGATTGTATTTGGTAACCTAAAGCTTGAACTTTTTTAGAAATAGCAATCTCAGAAGCGATCGCTTCACCATAGTTTTTTCCAATGATAAAGCCATCTATTTTTTCTAAAATAGAGCGAGATGTAAAGAGTATAATTGATTGTAAGTGATCAGCTGTTTCCTGCTCAGGAATTTGATTCTGCATCAAAAACTGCCGATATAAATCAATTCTTTTGATGGGTTTACCACCCAGCATATGGTCTCTATGAATTTGATTATAACTCGATTGGGCTAGTTCTTCCCAAGAACATTTCCAATTTAAACTTTCTCCTAAAAGTCCGATTTGTGGTGATTGGTAGAATTTATCAACAAATGCTTTTAACCATAATGGCCGCACAATAAAACAGTCATCTTGAAGAAATAGATAGTAGTCGTAGTTCGGAAAATTTCGCCAACCGTAATCCCATGCACCTATATTAAAGCCTGTATTTTCTCGAATTAAATATTTGACGTTTAGGTTTTCTAACTCAGATAAAGTAGCAAAGTTATCTAAATTGCTGTCTGCATTACAAACTATCAAAACATCAAAAACATCACCTGACTTAATGACCCTAATCTGACTAAGTAGATTAAATAAAGGAGAAATACTTCTCTCATACCAAAACGAAATGATTATAAGATTATTCATGTTTTTATATTTCTGTTTGTGGATACTGTTAAATTGCATAAACCCTAATTACGTATCCTATCATTTAATTATTTTAAAGAATGGTTACATTAATTAATGTCATAAGTCCGATTCCTAATTTCACCTTGTAATCTTGCCTGTTTGAGAAGATATCGCCTGACTAAAAAAGCAGTATTCTTCTCAATTTCAGATTGTTTTTGCCAATAGTTATAAAAATTTCTTACTTCTGCAAAAACTTTCAGCCACTGATTTCTTATACTTTCATTTTCTACTGTTTTTCGGCACTCATTGCAACGTGCCAACATATTAGCATAAAATTCAGAATTTGACTTCAAAAACTGAATTTGAGAATAAGCTTGTTCAATGGAATTAATGGGGATGAAATCATACTCAGAAATTCTTTCCGCCATAAATGCAGATTCTGGTGCAAGCATTGCAGGAACTCCTGCTTGCCAGCAGTTAAAAAGTTTAATTGCGCCTTTGTTAGGATATGGAGGTGAAGGAAATTTCCTCGCAGCAACAATCAAATCAATATTTGTATAGTCGTTCCATAACTTGGCATCAAATATAGGAATCCAATTTAATCCTAATCTTTTTATTTTGCTTTCCCATTCTGGGGACTTAAATTCATCAGCCAGTTGACTTTTTGTTCCTATGTAAGCAATATTTTCCAGCTTATATCCTCGGGTTACGTCCCTAGGCTTGATGTTAGGCATAGACCAATGGGGTACATAACGGGATTTCCAGATTTTGTTGTTAATAAATCCATGTTCATCGTTGCGATTGTGTGTTATGTGGAAATGTGAAGAAGGATGAAATTCTCGATCACTCTTAGAGGATGTTTGAAAAGTAGGAAAAGTGGTAAAAAAGCTCTCTCGGTATAAGCTGTGAATAGAAAATAAACAGCACCAAGAGAGTGACATGAGTAAAGCATACCCCAGTAACCTGACTCGCGCCCAATATGAGTTGTTGAGTGACTTAATTC
>JAAHFX010000020.1 GCA_010672785.1 Sphaerospermopsis sp. SIO1G1 | reverse complement strand
TAGTAATATTCTCTGTTTTTGGACAGATAAAGTTAGCTTCAATCAGAAAAATTAGGTACTTTAAATTTTTATCTCTGTGATTTTTCAAAAATATTAATTATTTTGCCCACATCTGCGGAATGTGGGATATAATCAAGCAAAATCTTCTCCTAATAATTGACGCTTCAACTCCTGAGATGAAATTCCTTTATCTTTTCCTATCAGATAATCTTCCCATGCAGATGCACTAGTCTCTAACAATTCATGATCTATATCTTCATCATCTATATCAACAACAGTTATTTTCTGAATAAATTCTAATACATAAGCTAATTTTTCATCAGGAATGAGACTGATTTGTTTTAATATTTCTTGGCGGATACTGGTGTAATTATTCATAATTAACAGTCCTAAATTAGTAAATCATTTCATATTCTATCATATTAAATTATTGATTCCAACTGATTTCTATTAATCACGACTTACTTAAATAATAGATTAGTAGTAATTTACGATTATCAAGAATTTGGTGCGTTAAGATGAAATCTGTAACGCACCCTACAATAATTTCAAAAATATGTTATAATCTCAACAAAATTAAACCATCAAAATACCAGCTTATCAAACTATTTATGATTATGTCATTCATAGAAATTACTCAAGCAATTAACCAAATTTCAGAATTTTTGACTTAGCATTAAATGGTGAAGAAATTATTATTACTGACAAGGAAAAACCTTTATTAAAACTAACTGCACTGAAGCCGAAATCTGAACGTCCTGCTTTATTTGGTACAGATAAGGATATTATTTCTATTGCTGATGATTTTGATGCACCTCTAGAAGAATTTGAAGATTGATGATGCAAGGCAAGTAATATGATATAATGATAAAGGTATTATTAAAAAGTCTTGATTATGCAAATTAGTGAAGAAATTACCATTAAAGTTAGTTCTCGTGCTGCTCAAGCTTATCAAAAAGCGACGGAACATAAAAAACAATCTTTAGCAAAATTAGTTAGTCTCTTTTTAAGAGAAGATATGAATGAAGAAATTGATTTTTTGGGTAAGTTGATGGATGAAATTAGCGATAGAGCAGTTTACAGAGGTTTGACACCGGAAATTTTGGAGACAATTCTCAATGAATAATGCTCCTAATTATGTGTTAGATACTAACATTTTTGTGAGTGCTTTATTATTTAAAAATAGTCAACCACGTCAAGTTTTAGATAAAGCTCGGAATCAAGGCAATATTTTGATGTCTGAAGCAATCTGGGAAGAAATTATAGAGGTTTTAGGCAGACCAAAATTTGAAAAGTATGTAACTGCAATTGAGAGAGAATTATTTTTAGATTGGTTAGCTGAATCATTACATTTTATTGAAATCAGCGAGATTATTGTTGCTTGTCGAGATGCAAAAGATGATAAGTTTTTAGAGTTAGCTTTTAATGGTAATGCAGAATTAATTGTAAGTGGGGATAAAGATTTATTAATTTTGAATCCTTTTCAAGAAATTGCTATTGTTACAGCTAGGGAATTTTTAGACATGGAATAGTTGATTTGACCTTAGTTAGCTTTTAATTTTATTAAAACGCAAAGAACACAAACAATACAAAGACAAGAAAGAAAGTGTTAGAGATTTTCTGGTTTTACTACGGTTATTTTCTCAATATTAAAATCCTCCCAAAAATACAACTAAGGAGAATCTTCAACTTCTGGGGATTGACATAGCTCCGGTAGAGTGAGAGAAATTACCTTGGGGATACTTGCAGCACAGTGGTGATTCCACAGGTTTTGCGGGATGCTTCCTCATAGTAATGATTATGTACGGGAGAGAGTGGCAAAATGAGTAACCCTAACAGTTCTGGTAAGATCAAGTTTGGTACAGATGGCTGGCGTGGGATTATTGCTGATGATTTTACTTTTCCTAATGTCAGGAAAGTAACTAGAGCGATCGCTAGTTATCTAGAAACTGCTTATAGTAAAGACAGACCGGTTCTAATCGCCTACGATACAAGATTTTTAGCGGATGAGTTTGCAAGGACATCTGCGGCGGTTTTAGCAGATTTAGGTTGGAATGTGAAGATTACAGAGAGAGATTGTCCTACTCCTGTAATTGCCTATAATGCTAAACATCTTAATTCCGCCGGAGCTTTGATGTTTACTGCTAGTCATAATCCCGCACCTTATTGTGGAATTAAATATATTCCCGATTATGCTGGCCCTGCGACTCCAGAAATTACTGATACTATTGTGGCCAATATTGAAACTGCATCAGATGAGTTACCTGGTAGTAACCCTGCTGGTGAAATTTCTACTTTTGATCCCAAACCTGAATATTTGCAGTTTATCTACAGTTTGTTAGATGTGGAAAAAATTAAGAGTGCAAATTTAAAGGTTAAATATGATGCTCTCTATTCTACATCTCGCGGCTATTTGGATGAGGTATTGCAACATTCTGGTACTCAGTTAGAATCTTTCCACACCTGGAGAGATGTATTATTTGGTGGTGGAATGCCAGAACCCAAGGGGGATCAGTTGGTTGAGTTAGTAGACGCTGTCAAAGCTGATAAAGCTGATTTGGGTTTAGCTACTGATGGAGATAGCGATCGCTTTGGGATTGTGGATGAACAGGGTAATGTTCTCACACCCAATACAGTGTTGTTGGTTTTAGCAAGACATTTAATTAAAAACAAGGGTAAAAGTGGTGCGATAGTTCGTACCGTAGCAACTACCCATTTATTAGATAATTTTGCAGCTAAAAATGGGTTGCAAATTTATGAAACCGCAGTTGGTTTTAAATACATTGGTGAGAAAATGCGGGAAACCACTGTTTTAATTGGTGGTGAAGAGTCCGGTGGTTTAAGTGTAATTGGTCATATTCCTGAAAAAGATGGAGTTTTGGCTGATATGCTAGTAGCTGAGGCGATCGCTTATGAAGGTAAACCTTTAAGTGTATTGGTTCAAGAAGCTATTGCTGAGGCTGATGGCCCTGTATACAACAAACGCTTGGATTTACATTTGACAGAAGCTCACAAAGTTGCTGTAATTGATTCCTATACCAAAAATCCTCCTGCTGAAGTTGCGGGAATTAAAGTTAAGGAAGTTGGTAAAAAGGATGGTGTGAAACTGTATTTAGAAGAAGGAAGTTGGGTATTATTACGTCCTTCTGGTACAGAACCTTTGGTGAGAGTTTACATGGAAACTAATTCACCTGAAAAACTAAGTCAAATTGCTGCAACTATGGAAGCGGAAATTGCTAAATTAGGATAAGCAGTGATAGGTGACAGGTGACAGGTGACAGGTGACAGGTGACAGAATAATAGATAGCCAGGGAATAAATTCCCTGTCTAAAAGCAAAAGTCGGTTTTAACCGACTAGGAATATATTATTGATTGAACTCCTGACTCCTGACTCCTGACTCCTGACTCCTGACTCCTTAATTTTTATATCTAAAATTATGAAAAATTTTGTGAATATATTTATTTCTATAATTATAGCTGTTTGGGTTTTGGCGATCGCACTTATTTCTGTGCAGAATGCAACACTTGTTTCTGTGAAGTTTTTGGTTTTTCAATCTATTCAAGTTCCTTTTGGTTTGATGTTGGCTTTTTGGGTGGCTGTGGGTTTGGTTGGTGGGGCAATTTTGCTGTCTGTTTTTAGTTGGGGTGAGGGGAAATTTGAGGGTGAAGAAGAGGCGGAGTTTTTTGTTGATGATGAGGATTTTTAGGTTTTTTTTCACGCAGAGGCGCTCCAGACGCAGAGAGATTTTTTATGAGTCAGTTCTAACTGACTTTTGTTTTTAGACAGGGAATTTATTCCTTGGCTGTATTTGTTTACCAATTTCTGAATCTTTCATCATCAATTTTGCCTTTAGCTTCATTTTTTCCAAAGCACTCACCACAAGCGATCGCCTAAATTAATTTGTCAGGGAAATTGAAATTAATTCAAAGATTCAGCAATAGCATCTCCCAACTGTTTCAAAGTTTTTTCTTTAATAAATTCTGCGGCTGAACGTGCAGACTCAGCCAGGATTGTATCAGTGTTTGGTGTTAATTTCAAAGCACCGCCTAAATAGCCTAAAGATTTAACATAGTAATCAGATAAATTGGTAGATGCTAATCTTTTCACAGTCTGATAATCACCATTTTGAAAAGCAGTTAAAGTTCTGGTGTGTAATTCAGTTTCAGGTTGACCTAGTGTTGCTAAAATTGCATTCACAGCTTGATTAACTTTTTCTATGGTTAATTCTGTAGATATAGTTTGCACCATTGTTATTTACTCCTTATTTAAAACAATTTTTTAGGTTTAGATGTTTCTACTTGAGGCTAGATAGGGTTTGCTGAATCAATATGAAAACATTACCGGTTCAGGATTTTAGGCGATTTGAACTTAAAAAAGTGCAAGATATATGGGGATCAGTGCTGAAAAACCTTGCACTTAGGGCGAAAATTGAAACTTACTCACTCTCTGAAACTTTCACCTATCACCTGTCAAGAGTCACCTCCCCCCACGGAAACACTTTTTCACCAAACCCTAGATAGAGTTTATCCTAGTTAGGTTGTCATTTTTCCTTGATTATAGGGAACATAAAACTAACTGTATATTATGCTTGTAACCTCAGTAACAAATTTTTAGTAATCAGCAAAAAAAATTTTGTAATTAAGCGGATATAAACTTTTTTTTTGGTAAAAGTTTGGTAGACTATGCTTCTATATAATTCTGATGTTAGAGTTGATCAAAAAAATTTATGTATAAATCAAATGAAAAAAATGGAAAATTTTCTGTTCTGGGACTGCCTGTTCATCTGATGAGTAATTATTCTCAATGGTTGTTAGAATGCCTAAGAAAGGATCAAGGCGCCCATGTCATTACTTTAAATGCAGAGATGACTATGCAAGCAGAAAAGAATCAATTTTTAGCTAAAATCATTCAAAAAGCGGACTTAGTAGTTCCAGATGGTGCTGGAGTAGTCTTGTATTTAAGATATCTATTCCGACAAACCGTAAAACGCTGTCCAGGAATAGATTTAGCAGAAAAGCTCTTACAAGAAATTTCTCAACAACAACCAGAAACAAAAATATTTTTCTATGGAGGAGCGACAGGAGTAGCTGTAACAGCAGCAGAATTTTGGCAACATAAAACACCAAATTTAAAAATTATAGGCACTCACTCTGGATACCATTCTCCCGAACAGGAAATCAAGTTACAGCAAACATTAACACAATTACAACCACAGTTAATTTTTGTGGGTTTAGGAGTTCCCCGTCAAGAATTATGGATAGCTGAAAACCGTCATCTTTGTCCCCAAGCAGTGTGGGTAGGGGTTGGTGGTAGTTTTGATATTTGGTCAGGTCGTAAACATCGCGCTCCTAGTTGGTTGGCAAATAATAATTTAGAATGGCTATACCGTTTATATCAAGAACCTTGGCGCTGGCGGCGAATGTTAGCTTTACCGGAGTTTGTACTCAAAGCATTTATCTATCGTTTGACTATAATTTGAAATACATAATTGGGAGTAGGAATTTCTGTAGATGTCCACAGTTAAGATCACAAAAGATTCTCATAATCAAACAGAAAATATTCCAGTGGGGTCAATAGTAGAATTGCGCGCTGTCACTAAAGCTTATACTCAAAATTCTTATACCCTACTTAATGCCAGTTTAAATATTCAAAAAGGAGAATTTGTGTTTGTTACAGGCCCTAGTGGTTCTGGAAAATCTACTTTTTTAAAGTTATTATATGGTCAAGAATTACCAACTCAAGGAGAAGTAATTGTTAATAATCTAAATGTCGAAAAACTAAGAGGCGATCGCCTATCATTTCTACGTCGGCAAATAGGAATTGTTTTTCAAGATTATAAGTTAATTCCTCAGCGAACTGTATCAGAAAACATCACTTTTGTCTTACAAGCACAAGGTTACACTCGTAAGGAAATTCAAAGACGTTTAGATCCAACTTTGAAACTGGTAGGTTTATTATCAAAAGCGGATCGCTTTCCTGATCAACTTTCTGGGGGTGAACAACAAAGGGTGAGTATAGCAAGAGCTATCATTGCTACTCCACCTCTGATCTTGGCAGATGAACCTACGGGAAACCTTGATCCTGACAACTCTTGGCAAGTGATCCAAATTCTCCAGAAGTTAAATTCTTTTGGTGCAACAATAGTTGTTACTACCCATGATGAACATCTGGTCAGAAAGTGCAACTATCCAGTAATTCAGGTAAAAAATAGTAAATTATACAAAAGGTAGTTATAGGTATTCGTGCAAAATAAATTTTATCTTTAGGAGAGGGAATAGGGAACAGGGAACAGGCAAGAGTTTTGGATGTCTTTTATCCCAAAAGTTCTTGAAATTTAAGATTCTAAATGCACAGTTCTTCAACTCTTCGGAGCGAAAAGCTTGGACTTTTTGACCAGCAAAAATGCTAAAATCTTTACCTCATCTTGCTTTCGGAGTTATTCAGCATCCACTAAATAATTGAATCAATAAACTTCTTGTTTAACTTTTTTAGGTATGGGGGCGAGAGGTTGATTATAATTAGGAACTAAATTATTGGGAATATCTAAACTTTGTAAACTATTTAAAACGGCTTCACGAATTACTGTTTCTTCTTCCTGAACTAAAAGAATTTTCAAGCAATTCATAACATCCTGTTTCGCTGAATTATCAAAGTTTTTGCGTATAATAAATTGATTAATTTGACGAACTGCCAGTAGCCTTTTTAAAGAGTCAGTTTCTGTCAATTTATTCAGCAATTGTTGTAAATTGTTTTCTGCCTGAGATTCTTGAAAGTTCAAAATTTGCCACACTAAAAAAATTAGTGTCAAAATTGTTCCTAACCCTTGTAAAATAGCACCAGTAGCTATCCAAATATTAGGAGAATTTTGACAAATGGCGATCGCTATATAGGTCATGAAAGTGGCGATCCCACCGCTAAATACAGCTAAAGATAACCGAATTTTAGGGCTGTTTAAAAATTGACGAATTTCTGACCAGCTTATCTCCAAGTTCCATTTGGGTATTGAGTAAGCAAATAACATGACTACAATCCCAATAAACAAGGCCAATAGTAACTTCCAATTCCAAAACAGCATAGCAACTATTACTGTTAATAATCCCAGGAAATGACCTGGTTCATACCAGCGTTTTAAAGGTTGCTGTTTTGAGCTTCCTGTCTTGAATTCTGGAAGTTGCTGAATTAGTTGCTGCCAAAAAGACGAGGCCTGACTCACAGTTTTTACCTAACTAATTTTAACTAATGTGATTAAGAGATGAATTTCTTCAGAGTATCTTAAGTATTTGACTATTGGCAAGGGTAACTGAATGTAAAAGATTGAGCAATTTTGTTTGGTTATTCAGTACCTAGTACGCAGAATTAGTTCCCAAAAATCTCGGAAGGCTGACTATACATAAGAAATAAGCCATAAATTTTGAATATTATTAAAAAATTCGGCTCTTTACTCTGTTCCCTGTTCCCTCTTGCCTATGTCCAATGGATAATTGAGCATAACAAGTACGGTAGAACCTTTTGTGTTAAGTAGAAATACAAAATCTGAATTCATCCAAAGTAAAATTGCCATCAAAACAGACCAGTTTGACTTTTTTAATGTTTTCAGAGCTAACAGACAGAATTGTGTTAGGGGGTATATCTGAGTCCGAATTAGCAAGATTAGCTTTTGGTAGAACTGATTGATCTATCAAATTTTCATTTTGATCATAAGCATAAATCACTAATTGCTGTGAACTAGTAACTAAACTACTTACCCAGTTGACAGAACGTAGAAAGTGTATTTCCATTAAACCACTTTTGGGAGATGCTATAGCCACTTTTAATCCTGAATGACTAGGAAATGCTGGGTTTGATGGTTGTATGACTAGACAGTTTTCAAATATTATGCCCACATCTTTAAATTGATTATCTAAAGTTTCAAATGCTTTCAAGTCATTAAAGTTGAGTCTAATACATTCAGGGAAAAACCGTTTTTCTCTATGGGTATTTTTTTCATTATCCAGGCAGCCTGTGTTTTCAGGAGGTTTGCAGATCATATAATTGTCAGGCCTTTCTTGCCTGTCTAGGACAATTTGTTCTTGATCTAACTGATGGACCTGATTTAGCATAACACCCCGCTTTTATTATTGTTTCTTGGATAAAAGTTTTGAAACTTATTTTTAACAGCACATAAACTTAGTCAAATTTCTGAAATTTAAAAAATGATGAAAAAGTTTTTCAGGTATAAATTAGTATTCCCATTTTTCCCTACTTATGTTTCACTTTGTATAAAACAACAGGGAAAAGAAATAATTTTTATTCCTGGGGTAAGGGAAAAAACTCATTCCTGGTAGTGAAAAGCGATAAAAAGGTGAAGTTTTGCAAGCTGATTTGTGTCATGTAATACTTTTATACAACTTATAAGAGTTGGAGCCATAGCACTACGTCAATAGGTGAGGACATGATTGAATGTTGAAACCTATAAGTAGTCAGCTTTTTACTTTTGACTCTTGACTTGCTCTTGGTAATATAGTAGTCATGTTATCAAAGTAAACAGCATTTATACTGTTTAGAATAACACAGAAACAGCAGATAAAAGTCATGATTAATACTCCGCTACCAACCTGAAGATGTAGCGGAGGTTATTTGTGTAAATTCAAGATACTATGACTATTTTGCCTTGAGACGGACATCAATTACGGAAGCATTAAAGTTATAATTAAAACCATCTAATTCAAAAGGCACACCGATCTTGACGTTGCTTTTACCTAAAACTGGCCCATTGTCAGTAACTTCTGCTTCACCTTCTAAAGTCAAAAGAAAATCTGTGCTGAAGTTGTTGGATCTGGGATCTGAAAATTCTTTCACTGATCCATCTGGTTGGGGAACACTGATAGTTCTTTCTAGTTCTTGAATAGACTTAATAGCAATTTGTCCGTAGGGTTGATTACGGATAATCACGTTAGTTTTGCCACCTTTTGTAAACCCTTGATCAAATAATCGCTGAGGATCACGAACATTAAGTCCACGTACTATTAAGTCTACTTCTATGGGTACAGTTTTTGTCCCTACCTGAGCTACAGAACCGGAGGTTCCAGGAAATATAAAGATGCCAACTATAACCATTAAGATCACAAGTGCAGCACCCAAATCAAGTAAGTTGATTTTGCCGAATAAACGACCTTTAGAATCTAAAATTGGCATAATATCTTTTGATTTAGGATAGAGGTATGTAGAGTTTGGAAACAAACAAAGATAGTACAGTAGGCGTGAGAATTTAGCTACAGACTATCGCACCCATGATAGCTTAGAGTGACAAGGTTTTTGAAGATCACAATTTTTGGGGTTTGCTGATTGATTTTACACAAAGGCGTAAAGATACAAAGAGTCAAAATTTGACAGTTGAAAATTGAAAATTTTTGAATTCATATCCGAATTCAGCTATGTTAATTTTTATCTTGATACAGGTTGTAAAGTCACAGATTCTAAGCTGCAATTGAAACTTAGCTATGGGTGAATACGTCTATGATTTTAGATTCTCTTACTGATCTGTTTTAATGAATTATGATTAACTGGAATGGATTTATCAAAAATAATCGTTCATGGCGACGACGTTTACTGTATCCGTTTGTCTCTGTCTGCGTCGCTATAAGTTTATGTTTAACTACTGCTGTACAAACTCAGGCCATAGAGTTACTACCTTTCTTACTCAGAGGTGTACAAATATATCAATTGTCTAATTTGTCTCCCCGTCAGGAATTTCAACTTGGTTCACAGATTAATGATCAGGTACGTCGAGAAGTAAGAATTTCTAGAAATAGACAGATAACTGGCTACATACAGAGTATAGGTAACAGATTAATTAAAAGTAGTGGCGATCGCGTTAATGTTCCTTACACTTTTCAGGTAGTTGAAGATAAATCAGTAAATGCTTTTGCTACTACTGGAGGTTTTGTATACATTCATACAGGATTAATTGAAGCTGCGGACAATGAAGCAGAATTAGCTAGTGTGATAGGACATGAAATCGGTCATATTAAAGGTAGACATTTAATCAAACAAATGCGACAAAGTGCGATCACTTCTGGTATTGCAACTGCTACTGGTTTGGATCGCAGTCGTGCCGTTGGTTTAGGTGTAGAATTAGCACTGAGGCGGCCCCGTAGCCGGACTGATGAATACCATGCAGATCAGCTAGGACTAGAACTTTTGACTGATGCAGGTTACGCTCAGTATGCAATGGTTTCGTTTATGAGAAAACTTGAAGGTAGAAGTTCAATTCCCACATTTTTGAGTACCCATCCCGGAGCGAGCGATCGCGCTAGAACTTTAGAACAACAGATTAAAGCTCAACCTAGTAATAAAAAATATGGTTTAGATAATACCGCTTATAAGTCTAAGATTCGTTATATGTTGTATTGAGAATCCAGCTATGGCTGGTTCAATTTCCAGCCTGTAGCTGATTTGGTGATGCTGAAAAATCTAGTCGTGAGGGTAGGTGACTCTTGGTAGATTACAGTTTTAGGCAGTTTTAAACAGTTTGTAAGCTTTAATTTTATCTTAAGTGCGAGGTTGTTTAGCTCTTGATCTTAAATCTCTGGATTTGTTCAATATTAAGATACCTAAAACTATTTACCTGTAATGTTTTGAGATTTATTTAGCAAACCTTGATTTTAGTCTATACTCTTTGTCGGCGACGGTGAGTAACTTTAATGTTTGATGGGTTGACTTTACTGGCAGCTTCTTCTAAGGATAATTCACGTACTTGATTATTGAAAACATTGACTTGATACACAAGTTGATTATCAATATCTAACCCAGTTAACCAACCACTACGAGGATGATAAGCACCTGTGTCTATATCTAACCAACCTTCGCCTTGAGCTAATTCTCCTGGGGCAACTCCTGGTAAGGTAAAGGTGATGGTGTGACCAACAATAATTAACTTATCAGTAAAGTATGGCAGTTCCATACTATGAAATTCATCACGTATCCAACATAATTCTTCAGCAGTTTGCTCAGTTACAGCTTTGCTAGGATCTACACCTGCATGAGTTAACCACACATCTCCCAAGTCAATGTATATGGGTAATGCTTTTATCCATTCTATGTGTTCTGTAGGTATCTGTGCTGTCTTATAACTGGTAATAGTCGCTTGCCCACCACTAAACAGCCAGGCTTGTACGTTTTGGTTTGAGCTAAAACTACCGCTTAATGCACTCAAAAGCATTTGCTCATGATTCCCTAGCAAACAAGGATAATTATTATTTTTCACAAATTCTACTACTTGTGCGCTTTCTGGGCCACGATCTATCAAATCTCCGAGAAAATACACCTTATCTGTTGATGTGGGTGCAATTTGTTCCAGGAGTTTCATTAAACCATGATAGTAACCATGTACATCGCCTATGATAATTCTGCGTGGGTTATTGTCGCTCATCCGCTTTCGCCTTAACTTGAATAAGTTTGCTCATAGATCATATTATTGGTTGGATGCCTCCCTACAACAAAAATTGATATCTATTAAAAATACCCTAATAACCTATTATACGTTAAAAAAACTTCAGTGACTGAGTTGCAAAGATTTTTAGATAAAATAAATAGTGTTATCTATTCAGATTGGTTTGGTTAAGTTATTATGTCTGATCAGTTTTCTCCAGAAATAAGCTCTCGCATCTGCAAGCATATGAATGAAGATCATGCCAACGCTATCGTAATATATGCTCAGGCTTTTGGTAAATCGGAGGATGCAACGGCAGCAGAAATGTTATCAATTGATGCGGAAGGAATGAATTTAAGTGTAAAAATTAATGAAGAAACTTTACCTGTCCGTATTCAATTTGACCACACTTTAGTTGATGCTGAAGATGCTCACCAAACTCTAATAGCTATGGTGAAACAAGGAAGACAAAAATTGAGTTCTTAGCTTTAACCAGCATAATATTACTCAATTGTTAAGTGATATTACAAACCTTGGCAAAATATTGAGAAATCGTCAGTCAGCCAAACCATAGTTTTAAGGTAGAACCAATAGGATAAACTTGAGGCAAATATTCAGATGAATAAAAATAATATTCAAAACTATAGGTTTGTCTGCACTTTAACTTTTGGTGATATCTACGGTCAAATCATTGCTTGGTTAATCACAATAACTATTAGTTTGGCTTCAGCTTTAGCATTGATGGGTGCGAGAAGACCAGTGTATGCTTTGGCTACAGTTGGACTAGTTATTTTTCTCACACTACCTTTCTTGCTATTTGCTTTTGTGACTACGTTACTAAACCATATTGAATTAGCTGCGGTAGAACCGAAAGCGAGTATGGAAAGTTTATCCAGTAACGTTTCTGGGCAAACAATTGAAGCTACCAGTTAATGTTGGTGATTGGTGACTGGGGATTGGTGACTGGGAAGAAACTAATAAGTGATAACTAACAATAGCATCCCTGTTTTTAGACAGGGTATTTTTTTGTAATTGAGGATTGAAGATGTTAGAACATGATGTAATTATTGTCGGTGGTGGTTTAGCTGGATGTCGAGCAGCGCTAGAAATTGCCAGAATTGATCCCAGCTTAAAAGTTGCGGTAGTTGCTAAAACCCATCCAATTCGTTCCCACTCAGTAGCTGCTCAAGGGGGAATGGCTGCATCTTTGCAAAATGTTGATCCTGAAGATAGCTGGGAAGCACACGCTTTTGATACTGTCAAAGGTTCTGATTATTTAGCAGATCAAGACGCTGTAGCTCTTCTTACCCAAGAAGCTCCAGAGGTAGTAATTGATTTAGAACATTTAGGAGTATTATTTTCTCGTTTACCAGACGGGAGAATTGCTCAACGTGCTTTTGGTGGTCATTCCCATAACCGTACCTGCTATGCTGCTGATAAAACTGGTCATGCTATTTTACATGAATTAGTCAATAATTTACGACATAATGGTGTGCAAATTTACCAAGAATGGTATGTAATGCGCCTGATCTTAGAAGATGGTGAAGCCAAGGGTTTGGTAATGTTTCACCTGTTAGATGGACATATTGAAGTTGTCCGGGCTAAAGCTGTAATGTTTGCCACAGGAGGATATGGTCGGGTTTATAACACCACCTCCAATGACTTTGCCTGTACTGGTGATGGTTTAGCGATGACAGCAATGGCTGGTTTGCCTTTAGAAGATATGGAATTTGTGCAATTTCACCCAACCGGATTGTATCCAGTCGGAGTCTTAATTTCCGAAGCAGTACGGGGAGAAGGTGCTTATTTAATCAATGCTCATGGCGATCGCTTCATGGCCAATTATGCCCCAAGTCGGATGGAACTTGCACCCCGTGATATCACATCTAGAGCAATCACTTACGAAATTCGCGCAGGTAGAGGTGTAAAACCTGACGGAAGTCCTGGAGGAGATTTTGTTTACCTAGACTTGCGACACATGGGTAAAGAAAAAATCATGAGTCGTGTACCCTTCTGTTGGGAAGAAGCACATCGCTTAGTCGGGGTAGATGCTGTCACCGAACCCATGCCAGTACGTCCTACTATTCATTATTGCATGGGTGGTATTCCAGTTAACACAGATGGACAAGTCCGCCTGAATAACAATGAGTTAGTAACAGGATTTTTTGCTGCGGGTGAAAGTGCTTGTGTTTCTGTACATGGTGCAAACCGTTTAGGTAGTAACTCTTTGTTAGAATGTGTGGTTTATGGTAAACGAACAGGAGCGAGTATCGCTAGATATGTACAAAACCGTAAATTACCATCTGTTAATGAGCAGCATTATGTTACGGAAGCAAAACAACAAGTGCAAAGTTTATTAGATCAATCGGGACAATATCGCATCAATCAAGTGCGTGAGGAATTTCAAGATACAATGACCCAATTTTGTGGGGTATTTAGAACCTCAGAATTAATGGGTGAAGGGTTGGAGAAAATAGGAGGAATACAACAGAGATATGGGGATATTTATTTAGATGATAAAGGTAGTTGTTGGAATACAGAATTAGTAGAAGCTTTGGAATTGAAAAGTTTAATGGTGGTAGGAAATATGATTTTAAATTCGGCATTTAAGCGTCAAGAAAGTAGGGGCGCACACTTTAGGGAAGATTTTCCCAATCGGGATGATGGGAATTTCTTGAAACATACAATGGCTTATTATTCACCTGATGGCATTGATGTTCAATATATGCCGGTGGTGGTGAATATGTTTGAGCCGAAAGAGAGGAAATATTAACTTTTTTATTTCACGCAGAGGCGCTCCAGTCGCAGAGGGAGAATAAGAGAATAAAAATCTTATTTATAAATCTCTTCTTTCTCTGTGTTCTCTGTGCCTCTGTGGTTAGTTTTAAAAAGATGTGATTCAACTCATTATTAGTAAATATCAACTTCCGCAAGAAGATATTGTTTTAGCTTTTCATGCTCCAAAAATTAGGCAGTGTACTGATTTTGCTGTGGCTTATATTTTGAGTTTTTGGAAGTTTATCAAACATTTTCATAACTTGAGTTTATACAAATTGCTCTCAAAAGGTATCAAGTTTTATTAGTGGTATATGAACCAGAGAATGAGGTGATTATAGAATGGATAAAATAACCAAATACAGAGAATACATTAAAACCCTACTCACGAATTACGCTAAAGATAATATTTCCACCGAAGAGGTAGATGTACAAATTATCTTTGACACAGTAAACGCCTTAGTCTACCATCCCTTAGTTTAGGAGTGCTTAAAGTAATAACACTTAAGTTAGTGATGCTTAAGTTAGCCCCTCTTAAACTAGTGTTGCTTAAGTTAGTAGTGCTTAAATTAGCTCCTCTCAGATCAGTGTCACTTAAATTAGCACTGCTTAAGTTAGCACCTCTTAAATCAGTATTACTTAAGTTAGCACCTCTTAAATTGGTGTTACTTAAATTAGTACCTCTTAAGTCAGCACCTCTTAAGTCAGCACCTCTTAAATCAGCGCCTCTTAAATCAGTGTTGCTTATAGATGACTGATTGACAATTTTCCAAACTGTAAGCCACTTGTAGTTAATTATAGCATCATTTAGAGATGTACCTCTCAAATTAGCTCCCCTCAAATTAGCACCACTCAAGTCTGCACAATTTAAATCAGCATTTTCTAAATTGGCATTTTCTAAATTGGCATTGCTCAGATCAGCACAACTGAAGTTAATACCACTCAAATCAATACTGCTTAAATCAACGCCACTTAAATCTGTATCACTGATTTCTAATCCTTCACCTTTAACTCTGCTAATGATTCTTGCTACTAAAATAATCTTATCTGGTTCTTTTTCTAGCTTTTTAATTCCATCTAGAGAAACATTAAAAGTAATTTTTATACTGCTGTTTTCTATTTTATCTATCGTTGCATTTTTATCACCTGAACTTCTTTTCACGGCTTCTAGCCAAATATTTTGTTGTTCATGATTCTGTAAAAAACTATTTATATCACCTGGAGTGGTAATAACAACTTTACCCCTAATAGTATCAAATGTAATACAAGTTTGAACCTCTTTTGCTGCTTCTACTAAAGTTACTTGATTTCCTTCAATTTTAGAAGTAGAAATAACACTAGCTTTATTCACACTAGAAACAGTCCTAAAATCTCTATTAACTTCGGACTCTCGTTCAGCAATATCTTGCCAATCCAGTTCTAACTCATTACATAGAGAAGTAAACAGATCCTTCCTAATAGGTTTTCCTGCTAAAAATTTTTTGACAGTTTGCCGAGTACACTTAACTACACTAGCTAAAAATTCCTGAGTTTGACCGTATCTATAAAACGTTTGGTTAAGTCTGTCAACTCCTAACACTGATGCTCGAAAAGAACGTTTACCCATAATTTACCATAACTTTTGCATAAGTTTGATAGCATATAAACCAGACATAAATTTTACATATAATTTGTATGCAAAATTGACCACAGCAAGAGAACTCTAGGGGTTAATGGAGTTGTTGGAGCAAATTTATTAACTTCCAGATTATGTCTAAGAATATCACACCTTCTTTACCCTGCTCTGAATCAAATCCTTTCTTAACAGCAAGACTAACCTGGATTATTCACGAGCGTATTCGTCAAGCACGTTACAGTTTTAATTTTTGTTTAACAGCCACTGTCCTATCTTTTGGTATTAGTGTCACAGGTGCTAGATATTTGATTAGCACTCAAGCATCGGAAGGTGCTGTTACTGCTGCTGTGGGATTTTGGGGTAGTAACTGCTATATGTAAATTGCTAAAGATGCCAACAATCATTTAGATCATCTTGCAGATGATTTGATGAATGTTAGGTGTTAGGCAATCATATCCCTCTTCTGTCATTCTCCGATTGTTCCTATTAATACAGCACTTTCCGGTGTAATGAGGTACGTTTTTGGCGGTCAAGATGCCCACCCCACAAGAGTTTCATGATTATGATTTGTACCTCGTAGCAACGAAATCTGCTGTAAAAGGTTTTCAAACTACCAGGACTTACGTAACGAAGATTTGTCATTGCGACTGAAACGCAGTGTAGGGAAGCAATACCAGGATTTTTGCGATTACGTCGCTGTCGCTCGTAATGACGCAGTGACGTTACTTTTGCGTAAGTCCTAACTACGCAATTTCAAATAATTTAGGGACTTACCACCAAAATTTCATGATTTGCTCATCTTGTGTAATTCTTATTAGGAAATTACAGAGCAATCCCATGACAGACAACAGTTACAGAGTTTCTAATTTGGAAGATCTTTAGGAAAGTGACAGAAGAGGGATAATAAAAAAACCAGGAAAATATGCAAATACATATCCCCTGGTTAAAGTATTGAATATTTAATCAGATTAAACTAAGCAACAAAAGCGAAATCTGTACTTGCATCCAAACCAGTTACACCATTAACAACAGCAATTGTTTGGCCAAGTAAACCAATTTCTGTATTACCGTTAACAACGTTCAATGTTAAGGTATCATCGGAAATTCCTAACACACCTATCACATCTGTACCTTGTTGGAAGTCTGTAATTGTGTTGTATCCTTCAGGTAGTTCAACCTGAGCGATCCAGAATTGATCAGCACCAGCACCACCAGCGATGATATTACCACCACCTTCTTGAACGAAGAAGCGATCATCACCTCTTCCATGTGACCTAAATAGACACCAGCGTCATCTAATTGATCCCAATTTAATCTGCCATCAGGACCTTCTTGGACAAATCTGCCGAAACCATAATGAGATGGACTAGTTCCATCTGGGTGCATGAAAATAACGTGATTTCCTGTAGTAGCCATAAAAACCTCAAAATTAATTTATGTTTTTGTGAAGTTTTGTGCAGTTATTTTTTATAAAATCTTTATTTTGTTAAGAAAAGTTACAAATATGGTTAAGAAAAATTTAATTTTCTATCGAATTTATATAGAAATAAACTAGGAAAAGCATTGGAAATTTAAAATGTAAAAATGTTATCAATGGGTTTTAGGATAAATAGTCTTACTGAAAAAATGGGTTTAAAAACTCGTCCTTCTAGTACCGCTTGCTGATAAAATAGTTCCAGCAGGTATGGCATTGTCTGTTGGGCTAGATAGTGTAAGACAGTATAGAACTGCAACTGTTGTTTGAACCCAGAATCTCCGCACTTTTAGGGCGGGGAGTGTGTCAATAACTTTGAAGCTAATATTACAATGGATGTAATAGAGAAGTTAAGGATAGACTCAGAATGACCCAAGTGGTTCTAGGAGAAAACGAAGGAATAGATTCAGCCTTACGTCGCTTTAAGCGCCAAGTTTCTAAAGCGGGGATTTTAGCTGACGTAAAATATCATCGTCACTTTGAAACCCCCTTGGAAAAACGCAAGCGTAAGGCAGTCGCAGCTAGACGCAAACGCCGTTTTAAATAAAGCTATTCGGTGTGGTATGGGTGCTACTTGCAAATCTCGCTCTAATCAAGTCTAACCCCTTTACCATGTTCTTAAAAAAAATCAAGTAGCTGCGATACACTCTGATGAGGTGTCACGTCATTTTTAGGAACTTTGCGTTGACAATTCTGAACAGGTTAGATGGAGTCAGCGGATATCGCTACCCATCTACCGAAAATGGTGATTAGTCACTGGGAAAGAATTTCCTCCCCATCTCCCCATTTCCCACTCTCCCACTCTTCCACTCTCCCCATCTCCCACTCTCCCACTCTCCTCATCTCCCCACACCCTTACAAATTGACATTCCAGCTATTACAGCGGTTCATGGCTTTTTCTACACCTTGCTTAAAAGTCAGTTCTACGCACTCAACCACAAAGTCCAAAACTTGATCCATTAATTTAGATTCTGTCGCAGAGAATTTACCTAAAACGTGAGAAACAGTTTTACCATTTTCTTTTTCCTCTGCACCTTTAGGTTTACCTATCCCAATTCTTAACCGAGGGAAATTTTGATTATTCAGGTGAGAAATAATACTTTTCATCCCATTATGTCCACCAGCTGAACCAGATAACCGTAACCTAGTTTTCCCTAACGGTAAATCCATATCATCATATATTACCAGTACAGATTCTGGAGATAATTTATACCAATTATTTACAGCTTGGACTGACTGTCCAGAAAGATTCATATATGTTAAAGGCTTTAAAAGTCTAATTTTACCACCTTTTGGTGCTAAACCTTCCCCGAACTGCCCTTTAAATTTACGATGTTCAGAAAGGGGAAATTGCCAAGCACGAGCAAGAGCATCAATAGCAGCAAAGCCAATATTATGGCGAGTTTTATCATATTTAGGCTCAGGATTACCCAAACCGACAATTAATTGAGGAATTACTAAAGCCTGTTGCTGAGGTGCTTCTGTCATATTTATGTATAATCTATAAAGATATAGTTATCTTCCTAGTACAGGTTGGCGTAAATAGACCAACCATGATTAATTGCTAAAAAGCTGACTAACTCTTACTTTTGACTTTTGAATTTTGACTTGAGCGAAGTGGTACTAGCTAGTAGCAGAAGAACCAGAATTATCTTGTTGAGCAGACTCAATTTGTTTAGGTTCAATTTCAGCGGTAGTTTTCACAGTTTCTTCTATTTTTTCTGCTTCTCGTTTAAATTCGTTCTGAAATTCATTAGAAGCATCTTGAAAACTGCGGATAGTTTTACCTAAACTGCGGCCAATTTCAGGGAGTTTTTTCGGGCCGAATATCAATAAAGCTACTACCATAATTACAGCCATTTCTGGCAAACCAATACCAAATATATTCATTATTTTTTTCCGTTAGCTCATCTCTAAATATAGCAGGATGCTGGGGATTGGTGACTGGTAAACAGTGAACAGTGAACAGCAACAATTGATAACTGAAAAACCCGGACGAGCCGGGTCTAGTAACTTGTATCCAAGCTATAATGGCTATGTTAGAAATTAGCCGCCTAAACTACGCCAGTCTACAAGCACATCTTGAATTAACAAAGACTTGTTGTAAACTTGCAGGATAATTAGCAAGAACACAAAAAATAAACCCATAAAAACAGCCATTACAGGTGTTGTACCCCAACCGGGAGCTACCTTACCATATTCAGCGTTTAAGGGTCTGAGGATATCTCCCAATTTAGTCCGTTGTGCCATAGTTCACCTAAGATTAGTTGCCAAAATTTTTTTTAATTTTTTTATTCCCCTCTGTAGGGTGCTGCAATATTTCAGCAGAATTTTTACCTTACGTTTGGGATGATTCTGACTATGATGATAATACCATTATCAGGGTAGGGTGGTTTACTTGACTTTGGGGAATACTCAAATGGCATTTAGGTTAAGTTTTGTAATAATCTAGTATATATCTCTCATAATAAATCAAAATTTATGGAATTAGAACCTAGTTTAGTGCTTGGTGTTTCTTTCAGTGCCATTCTTGTGGCTATTACTGGTATGGCAATTTACACTTCTTTTGGCCCTCCAAGTCGGGAGTTGGCTGATCCTTTTGAGGATCACGAAGACTAACAACGTGTTTAGTTTAATATTGTGGTGGGCTATGCCCACCTAAATGGGGTTTGTTGAAAAAGTAATATGTTGGGGCTATGAGGTAGGGTGCAGGGGGTTGTTTTGCAGGGTGCAGGGTGTGGGGGGAGGATTAAAGATAATATTTGATTCTTGAAAAAACACGTAGGGGGTGTAAATCCATTCGGGAATGGCTTCGCTAAAGTGATAGCAAACGCATCAAATCTTTGATAGTGGTGCGTTACGAACTCTGTTCTAACACACCCTACAATACTATTAAAACTGTTCCCTGTTAAAAGTTCCCTGTTTCCTAATCTCCACAGATAACTTTTTGGGAAAACCCTATTTAGGGAATGAATTCCCTACTACGAAATAGTATCTTACTTCTTATTTGCCAAGGGGCGATTTTTTCAACTTCTTCATTGACTTTCCTTTCTAATAAATCAACTGTTTCCCCTAACTGGAAGTGTTCACTTTCTAAACTTAATTCTGCTGTTTCTCCATGAGATTCATAAAAACGGAGAATGATTTTTTGGTTATTATCTTCACTGACTTTTAAAGCCATAATAATTAAATTTTCTGCGGGTAGTTGGAGAAAGCTTTTGTTTTTAAAAACACTAGATGCAGATTTTTTAATTACTGGATTTATTAATACATTTAATGGTATATTTAATTCATATCCCTTTTTTACCGTTTCTGCTTTTTGCCAACTGCCAAGATGAGGATATAAACTATAACTAAATTCGTGTATTCCTCTATCTGCTTTTGGATCTGGCCAGTTGGAACTTCTTAATAATGTTAGGCGGATTTGTTCAGGCGTAACATCGTAGCCATATTTACAATAGTTGAGTATACTAACTCCGTATTCTCCACCTTCAGTTGCTGTGGTTAAATCAGCCCATTGGAAAGCGGGTACTTCCCATTTTGCTTTTTCGGCGGGGGTTTGGGGGTTTGTGGGGCGGTTGATGACTCCGCAGGGGATTTCGTAAGTTGCGGTTGGGGCGGTAAGATTTAAAGGAAATGCTGTTTTAACTAATACTTGGTTTTCTTGCCAATTTACAGTATTCTGAATTTTCAAGATGGGGGAATTTTTTGGTAAGATGTAATCTTGGGTGAATTGAGATTGGCCGATTTCACGAACTACCCGCAAACTTTGTTGGATTTCTCCATGTTCTAACCATTGAATTGATTTTAATTTTGCTGGAGGGAGGGGTTTGGAATTATAATCAGGATCAATATTCCAAGCATCCCAATATTGTCCACTATCTTGAAAAGCTTGGAGTTGGTTTCCTGCACCGTTGAGAATTTCTCTATGTTGAATTTTATCAAAGATGCTATCTATGTCTCCGGTTTGGGGGTTGATTTTTACTTGGATATATTGATTTTCTAAAGTCCAATTTTCGGGAAGTTCGTTTTTTTCAATGTTTGAATTTTTCGACGTGGGAGAAAACCAATAAATTTGATATCCTATAGATGGGACAGTTGGGATAAATAATAAAGAGTTTTCACTTTGTTGGGTGGTAATTTCCTTTCCTTCACAGTTGTAGATTTTCCCAGTTTGATAATTTTCTGGTAAAGTTAAACTGACAACTTCTGAACGCTCCCAGTTGAGAGAATTAAAAATTATAATGGGGATGCTATTTTGTTGAGGTGGTTGTGGTAAAGTAATGTGGGAGGCGATCGCTCTTAAAGCATCATCTAAAATTCTATTTCCCACTTTTTGAACATCTTCCCATTCTGGTAGTGCATCCTGATAAACTTGGGTAATGGAAGAACCAGGGAGGATATCATGAAATTGGTTAAACAGAACTTTTTTCCAAGCAGTTTCAATTTCCATCTTTGGATATTCACAACCATAAATAGCAGTTGCTAAAGTTGCGAATAACTCAGCTTGATATAATAAATGTTCAGATTTACGGTTGAAGAACTTTTGATCTGCGTGGGTAGTATAACATCCACGGTGAAATTCCAGATACAACTCATCTTCCCATACTGGGAGACCTTGGGGTAAACTTTCAGCTTCTAACTTTATATGTTGCAGATAATTTTCTGCGGTTGTAAATTCCAACCTTGGTAAAATTTGGGAATGTTCCCAGCGTCGTGCTAATTCCAGCATATCACGAGTTGGTCCACCACCATGATCACCGACACCAGGAAGCCAAAGCGCATCATTTAAACCCGTCCGAGTTTGCCACTCACACAGATACTCAGTCATCTTAACCGGATCAATAGTTTCACCGATAGGCGCAGACATATAACTTAATATTTGACTACCATCTGGCGATCGCCACCAAAAAAGATCATAATCAAATTTAGTAGTATCATTCCAGCGGAGTTTCTGAGTCACAAAAAACTCAATTCCAGCTTGGGTCAAAAACTGCGGTAAACTAGCACAAAAACCGAAAGTATCAGGTACCCAAACCACGGGAGATATTTTCCCAAACTTCTCCAAAAAATACCGCTGACCATATAATAATTGTCTCACAATAGACTCACCAGAAATCAAATTCAAATCTGGTTCAACCCAAAAACCCCCCAAAACCTCCCAATTCCCAGATTTTACCCGATTTTGAATCTTCGCAAACAAATCAGGACGATTTTCCTCCACCCAAGCATACAAAGCAGGAGTAGTATGACAAAAAACCAACTCAGGAAAATCCTCTTGTAAACTTAACACAGACTCAAAAGTATTTTGAGCAGCATTCCAAGTTTCATCAACAGGCCATAACCATGCTAAATCTAAATGAGCATGACCTAACAAAAAGATTTTATAACCTTCAACGCAGATGAACGGAGATGAACGCAGATAGACTGATCTTATTTCCAGTAGATAATCTTTCCAAACTTCTTCCCTCTCTTCTCCTTCTTTCTTCGTGTTCTTCGTTCCTTCGTGGTTCATTACCTCCTCAATTCCTGCAACCAAACCAACCAAACCCTGAGAAGAAAACCTTTCCAAAAGAACATGAGTAATAGCCAACTCATCAGCCACAACACCCGCATCTAACTGATCATAACCCAAACATTCAAAAATCAAAAGCGATCGCACCAAAGCACCATCAGAATGTCCAGGACTAACCAACCGCAAACAGACAAAAAACTCATCCCCAACCTTAACCCCTTGACTTAAAAGCACCCGTGGGGAACAATCGAATAAATCACCAGTTACAACCAAATTACCATTAACATAAACCTCAACAGAATCAGCCCACCACAGCAAACTTAAACGAAAACATAAACCAGATAAAGGATAACCTTGTAAATTATCAGGAACAGTTAACCTTTGTACCAACCAAAAAACCTGCTTTCCACCAGGCCAAACAATCTGATTTTTATCATTAATCTCAACAGATTGCCACTCTGACAAATCTGAATTTATCACATCAGTAATATTCCAGTCAACCTGACGACAAAACCAACCAGAGAGAACGTCAACTTGACAACAAGAACGTAATTTTTCAATTGTATTATATATAGATGTAGAATCAATAGGAGTCATAAGTCAGAATTTAGAATTGAATTAGCAGAATACATTACAGTTTTGAGTTATTCTTGATCATTAAATGAGAACATGATTAGAAATTTTTACTTCACCGAAATAAACGAACCACTCCAGGCACAGAGGACACGGAGAAATGAGGGTTGAAGATATGTTTCGTGTATGTCCTGTATATAAATAATCCGCGTTTATCTGTATTTATCTGCGTTCCCAAAACGCTCAAATAACTTATAAAAATCACTAAAACCAACACATCCAACCTTACCAATTACTATTATGCCACCAGCCTCATCCAAACGTTATCAAAGTCGAGTATTTAACTTTTTCAATCAGCATTCTCAACTTTGGGGAAAAAAGGTAGAAACTACAATTCGCAGTGTTCGAGTTGCAACTAAGTTGAGACTAGAGTCTTTATTATTACCACTTTATCAAGCACTGCATCCAGATCAGTTGTTGAATAAAATTCTGCAACCACCTACCACAAACAAGCAACGGCAATTAAATTTCTACACCGTCCCAGAATCAGACCAAGCAATTCGCAATTTACTAGATTTAGTTAAAAATTTACCATCTGCGGCAGCGACAGAAACACAAACTTCACAAAAGTTAAACCCTCTAGGTTTTTTAGGTAAGGTTTGGGGAAAAGTGAATGCTAAATTAGGATTTTCCGCTGCATCTGTTAACCAGGTTTCCCACCCAGACACCCTACAAAACTACATACCCACCATCCAAGGAATAGCTGTTAAAATAGAAACTCGTAATTTGGTTTTAGTCAGCAGCAACAACAAGATTTTTGATGTTTTAACAATTCCCCAACAAAACATTATTACTGAAAATATCAACAAAGAAATTGAGAAATTAATCCAAGCTCCCAAGGTTGAAGAAGTCGTTGATGAACAAGCTGCAATTCCCAAGATTGAAAGACTGTTAAATAAACTCACTAACACTAATGAGATTAGGATAACAGATAATGTTGATGTGGGGAATCAAAGTCCAATTAAATCTTATCCTGGGAAAATTATAGCATTATTAGATCAGGTATTAGCAAAATTAGAATCTAAAGCGATTATCCCAATTCAAAATCAGAGTCAAGAAATTATTAATATTCTTGTTGATAGTAAAGATCAGGGAGAAATAACAGTTAATTCCCAAGGTTTACAAAAACCGAAGTTGAGAATTTCTGAAATTATAGAATCTGCTATTAATTACTTTTTTGGAGGGAGAAGAATTCCCACAATAGCAGAAACCGAAAAATTTTATGAATTACCACAGCAGACAGTTAATAAATTTACAGAAACTTCGCAAATTCAAACATCAGAAAATACAGATTCTTGGTTAACATGGAGTGATTTATATGGAGAAGTAGAAATACAATCTTCACAGAAACAAACTTCTGGGAAAGCAACAACAAAATCTGAGAGTAGTAGTTATGTTAATTTGGGAAATACACAGAATATAAAAGATAGTAAACAATGGAAATTAAATCCAGATTGGATAGAAACCAAGGCTATATTTATAGGATATGAAAAACATCCTTTGGAACAAATTTTAGAATGGTTAGATCATATCATGGTTTGGGTGGAAATGATCTTTCTAAATATGGTTTATTTTTGCAAAGGTTTATTTCAATTAGAGTAATTCAGTTATCAGTTATCAGTTATCAGTTGTCACTGTTCACTTTCAGATCCCCGACTTCTAATATCAATATCATCTTTTCTTCATTTTATAGGACTTACGCAAAAGTAAGGTCACTGCGTCATTACGAGCGACAGCGACGTAAGCGCAAAAATCCTGGGATTGCTTCCCTACACTGCGTTTCAGTCGTAATGACAAATCTTCGTTGCGTAAGTCCTAATTTCAGATAACACAAAAGCCGGGGATATAATCACCAATCCCCATCATTAAGCTACACACATTCCATACTTTGGTAATAAATCATGAATAACATAAAATTGATGTGCTTGTAAAGCGTCATGAAATAATTTCCAGTCACTTACTAAAAAACTAGGATCATAAGAGAAAATCTCATTTCCTCTATCTACAGATTTTTCAGTTCCTAAAGCTTGATATTTCCAAGAACCTTCACCTTTAGGGATATAATCAACTGTAGCAGCACCAAAACTAAATTCACCTTTTGCAATTGCATCTAACCATTTGTGATGACGAACATCGCCATTTTTATCTTTAATATTCTCAAACATCCACGCAATTAAACTTTTATCCGCATCAGGTAAACCATCAACAATAGCATCAGCATCACCCAATAAATAACGCCGCATCACTTTACACATATTATCAGCAGCTGCTAAAAAATCTTCAGGATTATTCCGTTTAATTTTCTCACCCCTACCATTAATATAACCCCATCTTAAAAACGGTTTATCAGGATGACTTAAAACTGCACCATGTCCCAAAGGTAACGCTTCACTGACAAAATAATTCTTTAATCTATCCATCAAATTTCTGTCAGGTTGTTCATTCTCATCCAATAATTTTTTCGCTTCATTCACACGATGGTTGACTCCAGCAAATCCTTGATGCGCCCAGGTATCAACATATACGTGCATCGTAATTCCCAACCGATGTAAACTATAAGCACTTTCACGACGGTTGATACATTCCCTCACCATTTGCTGTGCAACGGCGCTATTGGGACGACATATCAATTTTTCAATAAACTTACCTTCCGGGTCTTCTCCAGCCTTTTTACCGCCATTTCCTGGTAAAAAATGAAAGGGTATCCAGACATGATAATTTGCTAATTCTTGAAAGTTGCGGTAGTCCAACATTTTGTGAGCAGAACTAATTCGAGTAAACATTGCCCCATTGTCAAACTTAATCATACCGCTATTAGTTGCATCATCCACATATTGAGCGCAGTAAGCGATGATACTAGCATTCTCATGTTCAAAACCCGCCAGTCTGGCTACTACGTAGGTTACACCGTGGTGAAAGTCTATTTGCATCTTAAATTTCTATTTGATAAAGAGATTCTTAAATTAAGAAATAGACTATAACAATTTGGGTACAGTTGCGTAAATTTTTACCTGATAGTGATTCTGAAATGGCCAGTTTTGTTTGGTAAACTTTAGTAATCACAGTTCAGTAATTGCTTATGACTGAAGCAGAACTATTACGGGTGATTGAACAAGCTGCTAGAAATGGTGTAACAGAACTTTATCTCGAATACAATCAACTCAGAAGTCTACCCGCAGAAATCGGACAACTCACTGGAACAAAAACAGAATTTAGCAGATGCAGCAGCAGAAATCCAACAACTGATTCACCAATTATCTAAAAATAAGCAACCAACTACAGACGAAATAATTACCAACGCGATTGAACAAGAAATTAAAACTAATCCAACTCTAAAAGCGAGATTAATTGCTGCATTGAAAGCAGGGGGTTTAGAAGCACTCAAAGCAATATTTAATCATCCTGTTTTTAATATTCCTGCGGAAACAATCAAAGGATTTTTGGAAGGGTAATAAGATTTGTAGGTTGGGTTAAGAAACGCAACTCAACAACTATATACATTTAACATTTCCTAAACTCACGCTGCTCAAGATTTCTCTGAATTATCACTCATCAATAACTAAATGGTTAAATATTCATAATTATAAGCTATAAATTGATAGTATAACTAAATCTTATATTAATTTCAATACTAAACACTGAATATATGAGCAAATCCTGAATTTTAGAAATTTTTAACAAAAAGTATAAAGAATATGGTAATCTACTTCTCAAGAATAGAAGGGTAAAATTAATACGGTAAATACTGAGAATTTTGTTGCCAAAAAACCAAACCTGTGATTTGAATATCCCAGGTAAGAAATTTTATTAAATCTAAGGTATATGATGAATTTACAAGAATTACTGCAAACTCTATCAGCACAAAATATAGAACTCTGGGTTGATGGTGATAAACTGCGTTATCGAGCATCAGAAAATTCCCTGACACCAGAACTATTAGCAGAAATTAAGCAACATAAATCGGAAATTATTCGCGTTCTTTCCCAGAAACCAAATACTGAAAATACAGACAGCTATCCTTTATCTCAAGGACAAAAAGCTCTATGGTTTTTATATCAATTAGCACCAGAAAGTTCAGCTTATAATCTTACCTATACAGCCAAGTTATCAAATAACTTAGATATTCCAGCACTACAAAAATCTGCACAAGGAATTATAGATAGACACCCAGCTTTAAGGACTAATTTTACCATTATTGATGGTGAACCTGTGCAAAAAGTTGATCAAAATAAAACAGTGGAATTTACTGTAGAAGATGCTTTTGCATGGAATCAAAGGGAAATTAATGATTGGTTATTAGAAAAAAGTGCTGTACCTTTTGATTTGGAAAATGGTTCAGTAATTCGTTTTAATTTATTAGTTAATAGTAAAGCTAAAAATGAGTATATTCTCATTATCCCCCAACATCATATTATTAGTGATTTGTGGTCATCAGATATCATTGTTGAAGAATTAGAAATATTATATGCTGCGATAGTTAAAAATAAAGAACCATTATTACCAGAAAAACAAAGCGAATATCAAGATTATGTGAAATGGTCAGAGGAAATCTTATCTGGGGAATATGGTGAGAAATTATGGCAGTTTTGGCAACAACAACTAGCGGGAGAATTGCCGTTAATTAATTTACCAATTGATAGACAAAGACCCCAGGAACAGACTTATAATGGTAATTCTTTAATATTTAATGTTGAAGAAAACTTATTGAATTCTTTACAAGAACTAGCGAGAAAAGAGAGAGTTTCTCTCTATATGCTATTGTTAACAGTATTTCAAATATTATTATCTAAGTACACAAATCAAGAAGATATTTTAATAGGAACACCGACAATAAATAGAAGTCGTCCTGAGTTTGAAAAAATAGTCGGTTATTTTACCAACCCGGTAGTGTTAAGAGGTGATTTATCGGGTAATCCCACATTATCAGAATTATTAGCTAGAACAAAAACCTCTGTATTAGAAACTTTAGAATACCAAGAATATCCTTTTCCTCTGTTAGTAGAAAAGCTACAACCAGCAAGAGATACAAGTATTTCACCTATTTATCAAGTGGTATTTGCTTGGGATAGAAGTAATAGCAGTGATTCAGAAGATATAGATATTAATGATAAATTAGTATTAGAACCACTGGTTGCTAATAGCAAAGGTTCAGCTTTTGATTTAACTTTAACTATTATTAATGATGTTGATTCTCTCAAAGGAACATGGAATTATAATACAGATTTATTTGATAGCAGCACGATTGAAAGAATGATAGGTCATTTCATGACTCTATTATCAGGAATAGTAGCAGATTCGACAGCGAAAATTAAAGACTTACCAATATTAACAACAGCAGAAAAACAACAACTATTAATAGATTGGAATCAAACGAAAACGGAATATCCAGTAGATAAATGTCTGCATCAACTGTTTG
>JAAHFX010000002.1:491367-1244078 GCA_010672785.1 Sphaerospermopsis sp. SIO1G1 | reverse complement strand
ACGTGTCCTCTTCCAATCCATCAGAATTTTCATAGATACACGAGTCCTGACAATAGCAGTAGTTTTTCCAGTCGCTACATCTTTTACAGGTGCAGCTACATAAATCACCATAGAATTGTCTTTTAATAATTCTGGACTACTAATGACTGGGATATTTTTTTTGATAACTTCTTGAAAATAAGGAAGATTTTTTTCTTGGTTGCTAGTACCTCCCTGGGACTTTAAAATCATATTACCATTGAGAGCAAATACAGCTACATGATCATAGCCATTGTAAGTTTTAACAAATTGATTTAGTAAGGCAGTTTTTTGTGCTGATGTTATAGTTTGAGAAACTTGAGAATTATTCAAAAATGGTAATTTGGCGAGAATTTGTATATCTCCATATTTGGCTAATATAAATTGATTAATTAAATCACTTAAGTTAATTGCTTGATTTTCCTGTGTTTTAATTACTTGCTGACGAATTAAGTTACTGCCAAAACCATAACTAATTATTCCCAGTCCTAATACCGGTAATGTGCCAATAGCTGCGGAAATTAGTATTCCTTTGGCGTTAAATTTTAAGTGTTGAAAATTTTGTTTTAGTTTCTGAATAACACTAAGTTCCTGGTCAGAATTTTGATATTCATTGCCTTGATCTATATATTGATGGTGATGATCAGATGATTTCTGGATAAATGTTTGCTTATTATCTTGATTTTGATAGGTGCTTTCATTTTTATTGGACATAAATACCTCTGGTAATATTAAATAATGAAAAATTAAAAATTGACCTTTATACAAATTTGTTTTCTGTTTTTGTGCTAATCATGTAATGATTGAGAATAACTAACAATATTATTAGCATCTAAAACCAGTAAAGTTTCTTCTTTTTGTTCTACACATCCAGATAAATAAGGTACTAAGCTGGCAGCGACTTGTCCGATAGGTGAATGAATATGCTCAGTCATAATTTTTGTTGTACCTTTAATTTCTTGTACAACTAAACCTAGTAGGTTAGATTCTATTTTAATCACAATAATATTAAATTGCCGATGATGATATTCTAATCCTTCTAAATTGAATAGTTTCGGTAAATTAATTACCCAAATAATTCGACTTCGCCAATTCATTAATCCTAAAACATAAGCTGGCATATTCGGCATAGGTGTTACAGATCCAATTGGCACAATTAGTGCTTCTTGGGTATGAGTCACTGATAACACAGCAGTGGTTTGTTGATTAATTTGAAATTGTAGATAAGTATTTTCTGTAGAATTCAATTTTATGGGTGTATTTGTCATGGTAAAAATCCTATCTGATATTTTTTATGAATGTGAATAGTTTTTTTAAAGTTAATCAATGTGTTTAGATATCATTTTTAGTAGCTCTGTTCTCGTGAAAGGTTTTGTTAAGTAACCAGAAGACCTAACAATTTTAGCTTTGGCTTTATCTACAAATCCTTTTCTACTTGTTACCATAATAATTGGGGTATTTTGAAAACCTGAATGTTTCCGTAACAAAGAACATAGTTCATAACCATCTAAGTTTGGCATTTCTACATCCAACAAAATTACATCTGGCTTACTTCTAATTATTTGGAGGAGAGCTTTAACTGGATCGTTTATCGTCAAAACTGAAAATATACTTTCATCTAAAAAATATTGAAGAGAATTAAGAACAGCCTGACTATCATCAATACAAGCTATTGTATAGGATGTTTTTTGCAATCCTGATATATCATAATGGGTATTTTCCTCTGTATTGTCTAACTGTGTTTTCTTTTCTTCTACTAATTTGCTGGGTTTAAACTGATTGATAATTGTGTTGGGGGATATTTTTTTTGACTGCACCTTTTGCTTGTCAATTAAGTTTTTCTGGCATTTTGCAATAATTAGTTGTAAATCTAAACTACAAAAATGATCTAAACTATTTAAACCATGATTAGCGTTTAAATTATAATTACCAGCCTTTAAAGAGAGAAAAGATTCAAAAACTTCTACTACTATTTCTTCTATCAAAGTTCCAGCTTGTGTAGAGGTAATATATCCATGCTGCACTAGCCAGCAAATAGCATGATAGTCAGCATTAGGTATTAATTGACCATTATTTGTACCTCCTAAAATCAATTCCATTTGTTCATAAGTCTGATCATTAAAAGTAGGAATTTCTGGATTTAATTTGTGTAAGTGACTTTCTAAACGTTCAAAGACTTGATCAGAATAAGTAGCATAAACTAATTTACCTTCTTCTAAATAAATTGACCAGAAATATATACCTGTATTTACACTTAAGCAGCCTGTGATTTTTTTAGCCTTTAATTGTGCCAACAGAGATAAAGGATGTAGTTTATTAAATAACCTGTTACTACCTAAAGAATTTGTCATATGTTTGCTTTTACTTTAGATACATGAACAACCTGATAATTTGACTTCGCGTCATAAATACATCATAAATATCACAAATTACAAAACATCGAGAGTATATAATCATACATACAAAATTTAATGTTTTATATCTTGTCTTGATACTTAACCATAACAGTACTAATCAAAGGTTATCAAGTATTAGTCAATTTGTAGATGTTTGACTAACTAACTTAATTTTTATCAATTTTCACTGCTTCTCGGATTGAAAACTTTATGTAATATACTCACACATCTAACAGCAAATTTAGGATATTTTAAACTTTTACTAGCACATACTCATATGCAAGTAAAATATTTAGCTAAAATTAGATCAGTATTCAAATATAAAATCAATAGACTACCTGATCAGTAGTCGTGTAAAATAAGTCTTATAGTTAGTACAAGCAACAAGAAGGAAACGGAGTATGATGATGTTGTGTCAGTACCCTAATCAATGACAATAATTAATGGCAATAAATAGATCAAAAATCTTATAATATAGCCGCAATCTTAGCAAAGATAGTGTATTTAAAAAATAGTCATGTCTTGATCGGAGAAGATCCTATGGTTAAATTCTTTTCTATATCAAAAATCACAAAATATATATGTTATTGGTTGTTGTAGCCTGGTTATTATAGAGCATGAAGCATGAATCATGAATTTGATGATTAAATGATATACCACAAACTATTTATTTCCACGGCTATTATGCCTACTATTTGAAATCTAAAAACCTAGTATTTACAGACACTAAGAAAATTGAAACAGCTATTTTTGAAAAGTAAATTTTCACGGTTCTTTTATTTTATCTTACCTATATTCCTATGGTTAGGATACAGAGAAGTACAAAGCCTGTTTGTGCATCCTCAAGCCGTGTTAGTTCTAGGCGGTTCTACTAAGAATTTAGAAAGAGAAAAGTTTACAGCCGACTTTGCTAAAAAACATCCTCACATACCAGTTTGGATTACTGGAGGTAGTCCTCCTGCTTATACTAAAGCTGTATTTATCCGAGCAGGAATTGATCCTAAACGTGTAAACTTGGATTATGAAGCTGTAGACACAGTAACAAACTTTACGACTTTGGTGGATGAGTTTCAAGCAAGGGGTATAAAAAGTGTTTACTTAATTACCTCAGATTTCCATATGCGTCGTGCTTGTGTAATTGGTGAGATCGTTTTAGGTAGTCGAGGTATTGCTTTTAAGGCCGTACCTGTTCCCTCTACTACTTCTCCAGAACCAATTGAAAAGTCAATTCGTGATGGTGCTAGAGCAATTGTTTGGGTAGCAACTGGTTATACAGGAGCAAAAAAACTGAAAAAATAAGTGGTACATACACTATGTATTCATTGATATTAATAGGCAAATGTCAATGCTATACGTCTTAGCTAATCGGTATTTCCCTTTAAGATATATTAGAATTAAATATAATTAATTATTTGGCGTATAAATCATATAACTTACTATCAAAGTACTAACTATCATTTACCCTGATATTAATATCAAAATAAAACGTACTACGTGTGGTTATGTACGGTTATATGAAAATAATATGAATTACAGAAATTTCAGAATTTATACTGACAAAAATGCCTTCCAAAAAATTAAAATCCATGCAATAATCATTAAGTAATGTATAGCAAAACTTTATAGTTTAGACTTAACTCATCTATGTCTATACTGAAAACTACTAAATACAGAAAAAACAATAGAGATTGTACCTGTTTTATTGTTGTGAATAAAATTGACTCATCTCTAAAATAGTTAATAGAAGGTTAAATTTTTGATGTCATTTATATATAGACATTATTAATAAAATAACTTTCTGTTAAATAGTTTTTTCTGACTTCATTAACTTCTATCTTCTATCCAATTTTTTCATTTCACTCAGATCTAGTTATGTTAAACCTTCAATTTATGCAGTTGAATAACCTGATTAAAACAGTAATTCAAGAATTAAAAAACTGTCAAAAGCTTAAATACACAGGGGAATTAAATATTAAAAATGAACAGGGGAGAAATTGGAAATTTTATTATCAACATGGACAGGTGATTTGGGCAACAGGATCACAACATACCCATCGTCGTTATCGGAGATATGTTCACCAATACTGCCCCAAATTAGATATTAATAATCAGTATTTACCGGAAAAAATTACAGTAGATTATTGGGATTATCTCAGCTTACAAAAAATATATACCAACCAAGAAATTTCCGATGTAGATGTGAAGAAGTTTGTGGAAAGTTTTATATCAGAAATTTTATTTGATCTATTTCAACACCTTAAGTTATCAAAGTTGAGTTTTGAAAAGCATCAAGAGCTAATGCTTAATCCTTCACTTCCGTCCGTTGATATAAATCTCCTTACCTCTCAGATACAACAATCTCTTCTTGAGTGGCAAGAAGCAGGATTAGAGGCAATCAGTCCTCATGCAGTCCCAGTTTTACAACAATCAGAACAACTCCAAAAACAAGTTAGCCTACTAGTTTACCAGAATTTACAAAGAGTTATTAATGGCAAAAATACCCTCAAAGAAATCTCAGTCAAAATGAATAAGAGCGTTTTTCAAATTACTCGTTCTTTACTACCTTACATTCAACAAAATATTATCATGTTGAAAGAGGTATCTGATTTACCATTACCCAAAAGCAATATTCAGAAAGTATCTCAGTTTGCAGTTGGTAGTAAATCAAATGTTCCTCTGATTGCTTGTATAGATGATAGTCCACAAATGTGTGAAATGTTAGAGAAGATTGTTACTTCTCATGGCATGAGATTCATTGGTATTCAACATCCCCTCCAAGCTTTACCAATTTTGCTAGAAAATAAGCCCGATTTGATTTTTTTGGATTTAATCATGCCAATAATGAGTGGCTATGAAGTCTGTGAGCAATTACGGCGTTGTTCTTTGTTTGCAAAAACTCCAGTTGTGATATTAACTGGTAGTGATGGTGTTTTTGATCGGGTGCGTGCTAAGGTATTTGGGGCAACAGAATTTGTCACTAAACCTGTAGAAACTGATAAAATTGTACGTAGTATCAATAAGCATTTACATTTACAGCCTCATAAGCAAACTCAGCAGGTTTCTAATTTATCTTTTTCTTATTTGACTTAATATCAGAATTCAGGAGTCAGGAATGATACAGCAGATTTCATCTTGGTAAGGTACACTGTTGGCGGGCAAGATGCCCACCCCAAACAAGATGGCCATCCCACAAAAGTTTAATTTTTGAGACTGTACCTCATTAACCTCGAATTTGCTTTATCTTTTCTGGGTTCATCGGTATCAGGACTTACGCAAAACATCCTCAAACCCTCATTCCTCTGTGTTCTCTGTGCCTGGAGTGGTTCGATATTCCGTGACTTCTGCGTAAGTCCTAGGTATGATCAATACAGGTAAAGGATATGAGGAGATTTGAAATTGAAAAATTGCCAGATATTTGAGTATCAGTGCTGGAAAACCTTGCACTTTTTCGACTCCGAGAGACGGAAAATAAGTTTTTAATTCTCTCCCTGCTCCCTGCTTCTTATCCTTCACGGAAATACTTTTTCAGCAACCCCTATTTATTCTCTTTCTGGCCTAATGCTTAAATATTGATCGGTACGAATAGCTTTAAGAACAGTGAGAATATAACTTTCACTTTCTCCTAAAGTTTTGAGTAAATGATTTCCTAACTCCAATGCAGCTTCAAATTCTGGTTGTACTACCTCCTTTGCACCCATTTGAGTTAAAAAATCAATTTCTTTATCCGTATGAGAACGGGCAATTACATCTAAATTAGGTGCTATTGTCAGGGCATTTTTTAATAATAACCTGGTGCTGGAGGGATCTGGGAGGGCGATCGCCAACGCTTTTGCTTTATCTAAATGGGCTTTTTCTAATAGTAATTCTGAGTCTGCATCTCCAAAAATATAAGGTATATTTTGCATTCTCAATCTTTGTGCTGAAGCTTCACTATTTTCAATTACTAAAACTGGATATTGTTGACTTTGTAAAATCTTAACTATCACTTGTCCAACTCTACCATAACCTGCCACCACTACATGATTATTAATTGTTTCTGGAATAGATAGAGTTTGATGTTTGGAAAACCGATTGATGAAATTAATAAACCAGGGAATTCGTGTTAATTTAACGGCTATTGCTGGTGCGGCTTTAATCCAAAAAGGTGTCAGAATTAATGTAATTGCGGTTGTTCCCAATAATAGAAAATAGGTTTGTTGAGATATCAATTCTAGTCTAAAGCCTAACAAAGATAAAATAAAGGAAAATTCCCCAATTTGATTAATACCAAAACTAACTAAAATTCCATTTTTGACTGAGTAACCAAAACCCAGAACAATACATAAGACAATTAGAGCTTTACCGAGCATTACTAAGGTAACTAAACCTAAAATCACTCCTAAATTATTAATCAGAATTTCTGGGTTAATTAACATTCCAATAGAGGCAAAAAACAAACTTGAAAAGGTATCTCTTAAAGGTAATATTTTTGCCAATGCTTGATCTGCATAATCAATTTCCGAAATCATTAACCCAGCAACAAACGCACCCATCGCGATAGAAAGTCCCAAGGCGGCGGTAATGAGAGCTACTCCTAAACATAAACCAATTACTCCTAATAAAAATAATTCATTGCTTTCTGTAGCAGCAAACATAGATATCAGTTTGGGAACTACCCAGCGACTTAATATTAATGCAATTACTACAAATAAAACTATTTTCACTAAAGCCATTCCTATAGCAGCAGCGATATTTCCTGATTGATTCATTGCCGGAAAAATAGCTAACATAATCCCCAAAGCTAAATCCTGGGCAATTAAAATAGCTAACATTATTTGCCCGTGCATGGTGTTAGTTTCACCACTTTCGGAGAGGGTTTTTAAGACTACTGCGGTGGAAGAAAGTGATAAAACTGCCCCCAAAAATATTCCCTGTTGAAAGCTATTTGCCCAACCTGTAATAATGGTGACTAAGGCAACTAAGATAATTGTTAAACCGATTTGTAAGATACTTCCTGGTAAGGCGATTTTTTTAACTCTTTTTAGTTCTGTTAAAGAAAATTCTACTCCTAAAGCAAATAGTAAAAAAGCTACTCCTATTTCTGCTAAGGATTTGATTTCTGTGACACTATTTAGTAATTTAAAACCAAAAGGACCGACTACAAAACCACTAGCTAAATAACCTAAAATTACAGGTTGTTTAAGTTTATTGGCTAAAAGTCCACCTAATGCGGTTGCTACTAGAACTATGGTTAAATCTAGGACTAAACTATATTCATGTTCCATCGGATTTTTATGGGTATTTTCTGATGCTTTGGTTATGTTAATTCTTATCTGGTTAAATCAGTAGTCGTGCAAAATAAATTTCATATTTAGGAGAGGGAATAGGGAATAGGGAACAGGGAACAGGGAATAGGGAATAGGGAATAGGGAATAGGGAATAGGGAATAGGGAACAGGTTAGAGCTATGGGGATTTTTATTTCTTCCCAAAATATCCAATTAATTTTGCTCAGGTACTTACTGACACCACTTTTCGGTGTTATGTGTTACACAATTGGCGGGCAAGATGCCCACCCCACAAGAGTCTTATTATTATGATTTGTACCGCTTATGAATGAAAGTAGAACTTAATCACCACAATGACAATTTTTTCTCCCTGCACCCTGCAAGAAAGCACCCTGCAAGAAAGCACCCTATTATGGGTATTCATGGGAAACAAAGGGAATAGAAATTACTTCTCCTTCACTGTTTCCTACTTGCACTTTTAAACCTACACCACCAGCTTTAACACGAATATAACCTAGCCCAAAATAACCATCAGGGCTGGCAGTATAACTTGTCAGTTTACCAACTTTTTCTTCCCCAATAGTAATCACTGTTCCTGGTTCTGCGGGACTGTTGAGACGAATTCCCCATAGGTATTGCTTTACACCTTTGTATGTGTTCAATCTGGCGATTGTCTCTTGACCTATATAACAACCTTTATTAAAAGATACAGTTTGCCATAAACCTACTTCTAAAGGATTATAATCATCTGTTAATTCTGCATTTGGTACAGGACGACCTTGTAATATTCTTAATGTCTCCCAACCACTATTATTTAATTCAATAGCACCATAGTTTAAGATTTGCTCCCAAGTCTTTTGTTTTTCTGTAACTGGGAAAATAAGCGTATATCCAGGGTTAGTTAAACCACTGCCAACTGCAAATATTTTGTTATCAACTAAAATGTGATTGCCACTCGGTTTACCAATGAGCGCACCAGCACCTAATTTATCTATAATTGCGTCGCTTTCTGGGCCTATTAAGCTCAAGGTTGCAGTTTCTTCAGTCACATCTGTCAGTGTAACTTTATCTGCAAAAAATATATAGCGATCCAACCAGTTCATCAAAAACTCTTGCTGATCAGGTGAAACTAATAGTAAGACTTCATCTTGGAGAACATATCCTGTAACTAAATCAATCGTTCTAGCCGTTGATGTCACCATTACGGTATCACAACCTTCACCAGGTTTGAGGCTTTGAAAATCATTGGTACTTTGGTTGTGTAAAAAACGCAGCCTATCATCATCACCAACTTTAATCCTACCCCAATGGGAGCGATCGCAAACTACAACGCCCTTTGTCACTGCATGAATAGCTGCTTGGTCTTGATAATTAATGATGGAGTTTGTCATAGTTATTAGGTAATTTCCTTTGAATACAACATCTTGTTGGCAAAAGCTGTATTTCTTTTTTGCATCAAGAATATTAACAAATAGGAATACCTGATGACTATTAGTTGATCTAGTATTTTGCCTGAAATCAAGACCAGAGCTTTTTGATACTTAATCAACTACTTTGATCATACCTCTTTTGAGAGCGTCAAATACTTGATTAATTTGCTTAATATTGTTTTCACTTAAATTTTCTTGTGCTATCAAGTTAGACATCATAATATCTTGGTCTTGACGTGTAATTCTGCGGTTAGCAAATATGCGTTCCAAAATTGCTTCTATGTTGTTGGAATTTTGTCTGGCAGTAAGGTGCATATTTTTACCCCTTGGTTTACTGTATCTTTATCTATGCTAACTAAGTGTAAATTATCAAAGTCTTATAGAGTTTCCAATCGTAGCTTTACGGAAACTGATCAGTCAGCATAATTTCTATTTGAAGATTTACTTTATATATTTTACTTTCATATTTTCGGTAGAATAACTTAGCAATTTACAAAATACCAGGTTGAAAAAAATGGCAATAGCAGAAATTGGAATTATTGGTGGTAGTGGACTATACAAAATGGAAGCATTGACAGATATAGAAGAATTAGATGTAGATACACCATTTGGTAAGCCTTCCGATCTTATCATTGTAGGCAAAATAGAAGAAACTAAAGTTGCTTTTTTAGCTCGTCATGGTCGTAATCACACGATGCTACCTTCTGAGTTACCATTTCGCGCCAATATCTACGCCATGAAGCAACTAGGTGTTAAATACCTGCTTTCCGCCAGTGCAGTAGGTTCTTTGCAAGAAGAAATCAAACCTTTAGATATGGTTGTTCCGGATCAATTTATTGATAGAACTAAGAACAGAATTTCTACATTTTTTGGTGAAGGAATAGTTGCACACATTACTTTTGATCATCCTATTTGTAAAAACTTAGCAAAAATATTAACAGATGTTATTACAGATTTAAACTTACCCGGTGTAAATCTTCACCGTGAAGGTACTTACGTTTGTATGGAAGGCCCTGCTTTTTCCACCAAAGCTGAGTCAAATCTTTACAGAAGTTGGGGAGCGCAAATCATCGGGATGACTAATTTACCAGAAGCGAAATTAGCAAGAGAAGCAGAAATTGCCTACGCTACTTTAGCTTTAGTCACAGATTATGATTGTTGGCATCCAGAACATGATAGTGTGTCTGTAGAAATGGTAATAGCGAATTTACAGCGTAATGGTATAAATGCTCAAAAAGTAATTCAAGAAACCGTTAAGAGATTAAGTAAAAATCCCCCTAGCAGTGAAGCTCATTCTGCCTTGCAGTATGCAATTTTAACTGATTTAAAAAATGCTCCAACAACAACCAAAGATAAATTACAGTTATTGTTGGAGAAATATTTGTGAACAGTGAACAGTAGACAGTGAACAGTAGACAGTGAACAGTAGATAGTGAACAGTAGACAGTGAACAGTAGATAGTGACAACTGATAACTGACAACTGACAACTGACAACTGATAACTGATAACTGATAACTGATAACTGATAACTGACACCTGATAACTGACACCTGATAACTGACAACTGACAACTGATAACTGATAACTGATAACTGACACCTGATAACTGATAACTGATTACTTGCGCTTACACTACCTGAAAACTAAAGTTAAGACTTGCCCAGTTATTCACATCTAGAATGTATGAATCACTAACAGGCATATTAGTGTCTACTTCCACTTGACTGGCATCATGTAGGTCTTGTAGTAAAGCTTGAGCAAATTCCAAATCATTCACTAGAGGACTAATAGGTTGTTGATCAGCTGTAGGATACTTAACACTTCGTAAAGCAGCTAAAGTTTGAGTAAAAGGAGATGTAGATATAATTAGTTGGTGTTCAGCAAAAAATGCTCTAGTTGATAACAACCATCCAAAAGTTTTTTCATTTCCTGGAAACTTGATAGTTTTTCCAGGGGGAATCACAATTTCTTCTAAATGGGGTTTGTTGTTGGGTACCTCTTCTGCTGAGGAAGTTTGCCAAGGATAAAAAGCTACAGTACTTCTACTATTATTTAACCCCACTAGCATGATATGAATAGAGCGATCGCCTAGATTTTCTACCCGGTACTGCATTCTACTCCCAACAGGAACAGTAGGAACAGAAGTTCCAGGGTTGGAAATTTCCTGGTTAGGAGTTTTTACTCCTTGGATATCAACCCTAGTTTGTCGTTGCATGAAAATACGAGATGATAGTTTATTGACTACTTCCAAACTTACTTTAACTGGTAAGCGAGAAGAACCTTCATTTTCTGTAAGTCGCCACAATTTAGCTGCTAACAGTGTAGAAAATTTTGGTGTTAATCTTTGCACTGCAACTTTTACAGCTTCCCCAACCTCTCCAGCAGTATTAAGTATTGGTTCACCACCCAAGGAAAAAATACTATAGCGACTGGGTGTATCTTGGAGTTTACCGAAGACATAATCAGCACCTTGCTCTGATGCAGAGATATTGACTTTTCTGGTAATAGCAGCAAAAGCACTGGTTGCATCTACACGCTCAATTCTTTCTAGTCTTTCACCCAGAGTAAATATTAAATTGATATTTCGTGGCAAAACTCGCACAATTTCTTGTACTAGTTGTCCATTTTGGAGGGGTTGTTGAGGGTTGTTGTTTAATACCTGAGCTTTCGCTATTAAACCTGTACGTGATTTAACAATTAACTCTTCGTTTAATGTTGTTAGTTTTGAACCTGCACCATAGTATTGACAAACATGGGGAGGTAAACCACCTAACCATATTTCTGCTGTTTTACTATCCTCATCTTGGGAATAGACTACTGCTTGAGCATTGTCACTTTCTACCGGGAAAATCTCTTGAATTAAACTGCTTTGAGGATTTTTTCTTTCTGTCAGTAGTCCTGGTTGCTGTTCACCACCCAATTTATACATGGAACTACTAACATGAGACATTAAGACTTGAATTCTCGTGTTGGGGGTGGTTTCCCACAAATATTGAGTTAGAGCATAAGTAAACAACCCAGCTGTGAAACCAGGAAATGACATTTCACCTGCTGGTTGATCTAGTTGGGAAGTTGCTTTTAAAACTATTAATTTACTAGCAGCTGTGTTTTGAGTTTGTATGTTGTTCAAAAACTCTAGTTCTTGAACTGTTAATTTTGCTGTCTGTGACTCTGGATGGGAGCGAAATCGTAAACCTGACGGTTGTGGTGTTTTTCTAACTTGGTAACTGGTATCTAAGACTGCTGTTACATTATTTGTAGGCAGCGATCGCAGTAATTTTAACAGAGTTTGTTCTAATAAATAATTGACAATTATACCGTTATATGTATCTTTATCAATGGGTACAAGGGCATTCTCCAAGGTTTCTGGTAAATTGCCAGTTTTGACACGAGTGCCGTAACCACTAAAGTGGAAAAGCACCAAATCATCGGTTTTTGCCTGTTTACCCAAATGATCTAAAATAGCAGCCTCGATCAATTCTCGACTGGCTTGTTTGTCTGTCAGGGTCAGAATATCAGATTTTACAAACCCAAAGCGGTTAACCAGCAGTTCTGTTTGTAATTCCACATCTGTTAAACAACCACTTAAACTAGAAAGCTGCGGATATTCATTAATACCCACTAACAAAGCTAGTTTACGGGAATTGGGTGCTGCTAAAGCTTGGTAGTAGCGGTTGCCTAATGTTAACCACTGAGCTTCAGTTAAGCCCAACAATCCTAGTATCGAGCCAATTCGTTCTAAAAACCCACGCCGTTTCATAATTAGCTATCAGCCATCAGTCCATAAAGTACACCTTCAAGGCTGAGGGCTGTAGATTGACATACTCCCCGCCCTGAAAGGGCAGAGATTCTGGGTTCTCAAAGTAGATGCAGGGAAAGCCCGACTTACACTATCTCGCCCAACAGACAATGCCCTGCCTGTGTTCAACATTCTATCAAAAGGTAGCCCGAAAAATGCTAGACTTTCTAGCCATTTTCTGAGCTAATTTGAACATTCTACTTTCTAGGTTAGTTTTCCACTAAATCTTTACATTTATTTTGAAATGGCCATAGCTCTAGCTAGTTCTGCTGCTACTTCAGGACGAGAAAATTCTGGTGGTGGAGAGTCTCCACGACGTAGCATTTCTCTCACTTTTGTCCCAGAAAGGTGAACTCTCTCCTCTGGTTTGCTAGGGCTGGTTTTAGTTGTAGCCATTTGTTTGGTGCGTGTACAATAAAACGCGTGTTCAAATTTCATGGGTACAATTCCCAGTTCTTCTGGCTCGAATTCATCAAAGATATATTGAGCGTCATATGTACCGTAATAATCACCCACACCAGCGTGATCTCTACCAACAATAAAGTGGGTACAGCCGTAGTTTTTACGTACTAGAGCATGGAATATTGCTTCCCGTGGGCCTGCATAACGCATGGCCGCTGGATTAATTGCTAAAATCACCCGATCTAGAGGGTAATAATGTTCCATGAGTATTTCGTAGCAACGCATCCGCACATCTGCGGGAATATCATCTTGCTTGGTTGCACCTACTAAGGGGTGTAAAAATAGACCATCCACTGTTTCTAACGCACACTTTTGAATGTATTCATGAGCGCGGTGGATAGGGTTACGAGTTTGGAAACCAACTACTGTTTTCCAGCCTTTATCTTGAAACATCTGCCGAGATGAAGCTGGATCAATTTGGTATGCGGGAAACTGGGGATGGGAATCACGTTGTAGTAACCAAATATCCCCAGCTAGATTCACAGAACCTTGATTATATACTACCTGAACTCCAGGGTGTTGCGCTTCATCGGTACGATATACATTGATAGCTTCGCGCTTTTTATCGTAAGTATATTTTTCACTGAGTTCTAAAACTCCAATGAATTGTCCTTTGGGGTTATCCAAACGAATTAAACCACCAATTTGTAAAGGTGCAGCCTCTTCTTCTGTGACTGATAATGTGATTGGAATTGACCATACAGTACCGTTTGCCAATCGCATTTCTGTGACTACACGATCATAGTCAGCTTGGTTCATAAAGCCAGTTAGAGGGCTAAAGCCACCTATGGCAATCATTTCTAGATCAGAAACGGCTCGCTCATCCAGGGTAACGCGTGGTAAAAATTCTGCTTTGGAAAGAAATAGTTCTTTTTGTTCTGATGAAGCAATTCTGTTAATCAACTCTCCGCCGTGGGGGGCGATGGTTTCTGAATGGTAACTCAACGTGATCCCTTCCGTATTTTTTTAATATTGATTGTTGCAAACTATGTACTAAGTTATCAAATTGTCGGTACTTTATGCTATCGGTTCACAAAAAAATTTTCCATTGCCGGTCGGAATAGGTGTGATTTGTTGATCTACATAAATTTAGCTAGGAAAAATTTATATTTTGTAATTTATTTTACATGCATAGTGATGATTGTTAAATTAATAAGATTACTGGTATTTGCAAAAATGCCCCTCTTGCACTTAAACTTACTTAATCATTTGCGGCGATCGCTCTAATAGCTGTTGCTTCGGATGGTTACATTACAGATAAAGCATTGGTAAGAGATGCAAAACCTATTACTATTCCTGAAAGTAATTCAGAACCAGAACCAGATATAGCAATAGTTGAACCACAGCGTGCCATTTATCGCAGTCACCATCCTTATCCTGAAAATATATTTTGGTTAATTGAATATTCTCAAACTACTCTAAGTAAAGATTTAGACATAAAATGAAAAACCTATGCTGCTACATCAATTCCTGAATATTGGGTAGTGGATTTAAAGAACAAACAAATCAAAGTGTTTCGAGAACCAATAAATGGTGATTATTCCCAAGAATTAACTTTAACTGTAGGTGAAATATCTCCGTTAGCATTTCCACAAATTAAAATTTCTATTCAACGTTTAATACAAGGGTTTTAAGTAGGTAGGCGTTAAAAATTGTCGTTGGGATCAGGTAAGGTGCAGGGAGAAAGACTAATTTTGTTTTAGCAGATAGCAAATTAAAAAAAAAAGAATTAACGCTTTTATATGATTTACGTCTAGACTTAGAATTACCTGAAGAAATAGCGATTAGAATTATAGATGTAATCTTGATTAAGAACTAGCACCTGGGTAAAATATCTCTCAAGCTCTCTGATCTTCGTGATCTTCGCGTCCTTCGTGGTTCATTCTTCCGCAACTTCTCCATAAGTCATAGAACCAAAAAACAGTTTTTTATTCGGATCAAATGAAGGGTGAAACCCCTCATACGGAAATATTCAGATTACATGATATAATCACCAACGAATTAGAAAATTCAAAATCAAAAAAAGTTCAGGGTGATGAGTCTAACCTTCCGCTCACTTGATCACAAGTTGTGATGAGTTATGGGCAATTTTTGTTAGTAACTATAACAGAAATTCTAACTTATCAATCTCAAAAGAGAATTAAACGAAAAAATCAAGAAAGTGCCAAATTGGCAACTGTAAAGTAAATGAGCAGGTTAAATTAAATTAGACAAACGAAAGCAAGATAGTTACTAAAAAATAGAAAAAATTAATTAGTAAATTATCCTGGTCGAGTTTGTTAGACAATGAAATAAAATGATAGTTTGCTGCAATAGGAATACTCATTGAGTAGAAGCATAATCGTTAAATTGCAAATTACCCCCCTAACTTAACGTTTATGTCTTGAGTTTATTCCCGAATCGCTTCAGTAGCAAATAGTAGAGTGGGAGTGAAAGGCGCTTGATAATGCCTCCTCCCACTCTCTTTTTTGGGGTATTTTTCCACTAAATAGGGTTTGCAGCAAAAAGTTATCTGTGGAGACTAGGGAACGGGGAACAGGTAACAGGGAACAGTTTCAAGAGTTGGTAAGGGAAGAATTTTCACCGAAAGTGCAAGGTTTTTAAGCACTGATCCTCAAATATCTTGCACTTTTTTAATTTTAAATCGCCTGAAGTCTTTTAACTGTAAGGTTTTTAGATTTATTCAGCAAACCCTAAATAATGAGCTAAATTCTGGGAAATTAACTCATCAAATCTTGAAACATTGCCGTACTTAAATAACGTTCTCCAAAGGAAGGTTGAATCATCACAATTAATTTATCAGTATTTTCTGGACGTTTACCAACTTCAATAGCAGCACACAAAGCTGCACCAGAAGAAATACCTGATAATAAACCTTCTTCTAATGCTAATCTCCGCCCATATTTCATGGCATCATCATCATTAACTTGTACAACTTCATCAATTAAATCTTGCTGCAAAACATCAGGAACGAAACCAGCACCAATACCTTGGATTTTATGAGGTCCAGGTTTACCACCAGAGAGTATAGGACTGTTACTGGGTTCAACAGCAATAGCTTGAAAGCTTGATTTTCTCTGTTTAAGAACTGTTGCTATTCCTGTAATAGTTCCTCCAGTTCCTACACCAGAAATTAATATATCAACTTCTCCATCTGTATCAGTCCAAATTTCTTCAGCAGTTGTTTCTTGGTGAATTTGTGGGTTAGCTGGGTTACGGAATTGTTGCAACATTAAAGCATCAGGTGTGGTATTAGCAATTTCTTCAGCTTTATTAATTGCACCTTTCATTCCTTCTGAACCAGGCGTTAATTCTAAACTAGCACCATAGGCTTTTAACATTGCCCTTCTTTCTGAACTCATTGTTTCTGGCATAGTTAAGATTAATTTGTAACCTCTTGCAGCCGCTACCATTGCTAAACCTATACCAGTATTTCCTGATGTTGGTTCAACTAAAACTGTTTTTCCTGGTGTAATTTTTCCCTCTTTTTCTGCGGAAAGTATCATGTTTAAACCTATACGATCTTTCACAGAAGCAGCTGGATTCATACCTTCTAATTTAACTAATATTTTGGCAACTACTCCCTCCGCTTGAGGAATTTTGTTCAATTTTACCAAAGGAGTATGTCCAATAAGTTCTGTTACGTCGTTAGCAATTCGCATTTATTAACTCCTAAAATTATAAATAATTATTCTATATCCTGATTGATTATATTATTTTTTTAGTAATTTTTTGTATAGCTTATTAACATTTTGTAAGCTTTAAGAGATTAAATGTGGTCATTTATATAAATATGATTTGATTTTTTCTTTACTTTTATCTGTTCCCTACCTGCACGAATCATTGCAAAAATAAAATAGGATTCCTATATTTATGCAGCTATCAAAAATACAAAATGTATATTATCTGAATTTTAATTGCTTTTTGTGTGACTTTGATTTATTTTTAATTCAGTTCTATTTTGTCATGATATACTGTGATTTGAGTACAATTTTTTAGTTGTAATACTCAAGCCTCAATTTGCATCAATCAATTGTAAATCAAGGCTTTAACTTGAGTACAAAAATTCCCTAACTCTAGCTAATTAATCCTAGTCCCCCTACTCAAAAATTCTCGTACCTCTACCCTCAAAAACTTTTATAATTCTTAATAGGTAAGTCTTTCAGACTTTGAGTGCTATTGTAATGATTTTAATAATCATAATTGCAATGGCATAAATTAGCTTTGGTGAAACGGCTGATATAAACATTTATAGGATTTACGCAGAGATTCCCCTCTACCCCCCGAAATTCTCTAGACGCAAGTCTGGTGAACTAGGGGGGACTTCTTAAAACCCAATTACAGGTTAATTAATCTCTCTTTCAAAGTAAATTCATTCTGTCAGTATGACGGATTACTAAATTGAGAATTTTTAATTTCCTCTTGGTTAAAGTTTATGAGATGAGTATTAATTACATATATTTATTACTCATGAACCTGCGAATTTTAGATGTATTTTTTAAGAGTCATGGAATGGTAAAGAATTGTATTTAGACTCTAAAAAATTGATATAAACCATCTGAGATTACCAAACTCAATATCCCATTTTATAGCTGTTGGATATGAGTAATAGTGCAGGTGCATTATAAACCATAAAGTACATTTTCTTACTGGGTGTATTTCACCTAGCGAGGGGTAAAAAACATGAAATTCAAAATTTTAAATCTCCTCACAGTTAGTATAGTTACTCTAGCTGTACTTGCCCCAGGAATGATTGTCTTTAATTTAGTTTGGCAAAAACATATAGAGTTAGTTAAGACACAGAATTTATCTTGTCAAATTACTAAGATTAATCAAAGTTCTGAATTTTTAGCTCCTCAACCAACAAGTATAAATTCTCTTCAGTTTACAGTTGAAAATAAATTATCACCACATAATTTTTTTGCCCAAATAAAAATAATTGTCAAACAATATAAAATTTTGACAATTTTTAAATGGTTTGTTTTATCTATACCTATTTTAATTGGCTTTGGGGTGATTGCTTACGATAGATATCTTCTCCATCGTGCTGCTGTTTTTAAAGCACAAGTAGAAATGTTAGAAAGGCTTTGGAAACAGAGTATAGAACAGTAAATTTCAGTTTTCTTTTTCACCATAAAATAGATTACCATGTCAGAAGAACGCCAAAATCAGTATTATAATTTAATTGATGAACTGTTGAGATGTCCCAATGGTCAAGAACCAGAAGTTTTAGAATCTCAACCTGAATTAATTGACTCTGGATTAATACATACAATGCTACAAGTAGGCACTATGTTTGCCCATGAAGGAAACCAAGATGGCGCTCAGTTTTTATTTTTTATTGCTAAAGAATTAGCTAAACAATTAGGTTTATATCCTGATCTTTCTAATGAGGTTGCAACTCAGGAGTAATCATGTTATTGACTTCTACTGATGCTGCACAAATAGCTTTAGAATTCCTGCTCGCTGATTGGAATATTTCTGAGAGTTATCGCGATTGGTTTACGATTATTAATGCTCGATTAATGGGTGAATATTGGTATATTGTTGAATTAGGAATTGAAGGTTTTCCTGATCGATGGTTTATCCAAGTTTATGATACAGGAGCTTGTGACCCTAATTATACATTTATGTCACCCATTTCTGGTTCGGAAGGATATTTGGATTTAAAGAATTTACCGAATATTTTGGCTGATGTTTTAGTTGCTGAACGCAATTCTAGGTAAATCAGTTATCAGTTGTCAGTTATCAGTTATCAGTTATCAGTTATCATTTATCAGTTGTCAATTATCAATTATCAGTTATCAGTTAACAGTTATCAGTTAACAGTTACAAGCTGAATGGTTATAGAATTATAGAAATTTTCCAGGTTTTTAATTAATTATAGATGGTCATTATCTTAGAGGTGATACTGTTCAAGTACGCCTCTTTTTATGATGAGTTATGTATTAATATATTTCACCACATCACCCTATTATCCCATCACCCTGTCCGCCCTAAATACTCACCTAAAAATTAAGATTTTATTTATATATCGCTGCCTAATTGTCATGTTTAATTGACAAAAATATGCTATACTGAAAAGTAGTAATGGACGCTACAGAAAGATCAGTCAAATGATTGCTGAAGATATCCTAGCTCAAGAATTCACAAGAATAGTAGATCATTATTACCCTGACCTTGGGGAAGTATTGGCTAACTGTCATGTGAAAGTGATTACCTCCTTTTGGGGGCAACCTGCTCAAAAATTCCAATATATAGGTATTTATTGTTCTGATGATATTCTGCCGCTATTGCAAGCGAATAAACATTTATTCAGAGAAGTGGCAGAAAATATGGGACTTATTCAAGTAGTTTGCGTAAATGCTAAAAAATTATTGCGTGATCCTCTTTCTAAACTTAGACAATCTGAACCGCGTCTTTGGTTAGAATTGCAGTTAGTTTCGGCATAAAAGATAACACATGAAAACAGGACTTTTCTGCAATTACGAAAATCATCACCAAGATGCTCGTCGAGCTATTTTTGAACAAGTTTTACTTGTCAAACAGGCAGAGAATTTAGGTTTTGAAGAAGCCTGGGTGAGTGAGCATCATTTTAATCAATCCAATCTTAGCCCGTCAATGTTACTTTTAATGGCACATTTAGCGGGTGTAACTTCTACTATTCGGTTAGGAACGGGGGCAGTTTTATTGCCTTTTTATAATCCCATTCGGGTAGCAGAAGATATTGCCACATTGGATAATCTTTGTAGTGGAAGATTAATGTTTGGGGTAGCGAAGGGGGGTCCTTTTCCCCAACAAAATCAACATTTTGGGGTATCAATGAAAGATTCCCGTGGGAGAATGTTAGAGGCGATCGCATTGATTCAAAAGCTATTATATGAAACTGAAGTATCATTTAGTGGACAATTCTATCAATGTGAGAACTTATCAGTTTATCCTCAATCACTACAAACACCAATTCCTGTGTATATTGCCAGTGGTGATGATGATGTAATTCGATATGCTGCGGAAAATTCTTTTGGTTTAATGGGGGGGCCACCATTTGCATTAACCAGATTGAAAAATACCCTCAGCAAATATCGAGAAATTAATAATAGTGGTGCAGATAAATTTCTATTAGCAAGATTTTGTTTTGTGGGTGAAACCGATGATGAGGCGATAAAAGAGGCCTTACCTTTCATTCAAAAATTCAGCCAAAAAATGATTGCTAATTCCACTCAAATTATGCAGAACAGTCCTCATCCCCAGAAATCTTATAATTCCACAAATATCTGTTATGAAGTAGACTATTTGCTGGAAAATTCGATTATTGGGGATGTTCAAACCTGCCGTGATAGAATCAAAAAATTTCAGGACGAATTAAATCTCAGTACAATAACACTCAAACCCTCATCTTTATCTCTGCAAAAAAATATTGAGAGTTTGCAGCGTTACAACCAAGAGGTAAGAAATTATGTCTAAATCTCCTTTGCTTCCCCCTGATGATTTACCTCCAGCAGAGGTAACAAAACAGGACGGAATGTTACAAATGGAATTAGAACAGTCCATTGGTAGATGTTTTTATTATGCTTGCGATCGCATTACCCAAAGCTTATTATCTAACTGTCATTGGTATGTTACCAAAAATGGTAATTCATTATTGTTAATTATTGATGCTCCAGATATAGTATCTTACTGGCATATAGTCAGTAATATTCCCCAATTAGGTAAAGGTTTAGAAACATTCACTACAGATGCAAAAGTCAGAGTTTATCCACCTTTTGGCAAAGGAATGCCTTTTGAAATAGGTGTGAACGAAATTACAGCTTATCGAGACTGGATGTAAATGCTACTTATGCTAATTCACTAAAAACTAATACGGCAAATTTATATTAGTGAATTACATTTAATAATGGTAATGCTTGTACTTAGCTTGTCGAATGTATGCTCATTCCACAAAAGTTCTATTTCTGAGGATTTACTCATACACTTGCAATTAACTGTATATTAGTTCCGGTAGGGGTTTAGCACTGCTAAACCCTCTATTTTATGATTAAACTAAAATTACATAATGCCTGAAACCCTTTGATAATAATGCTTTTCAGTAAAAATAGCATTAATTTTTGTTTATGGTTAAGTTCAGGAATTGATAATAAAGAAATATATATCGGACATATTAAAATTACATTCTTTTATATTTCGTAATTTAACGCTATCATCAAAATCATTGCTACAGGTGATAGTCATGAATGAACAAGTATTAGAAAAAACCACTGTTAACCTAGCTACTGAAAATCAGGAAATTGATTTAGAGTCTGCTTTTCAGGAATCTCAAGTACAAGAAATCCTTGATAAGCTTGATCAGGAATTGGTAGGTTTAAAGTCCGTCAAAAATAAAATCAGAGAAATGGCGGCTTTATTATTGGTTGATCGTATCCGCAAAAGTTTAGGTTTAGATGCTGGTGCGCCTAGTTTACACATGACCTTTCTTGGCAATCCGGGTATGGGTAAAACAACTGTTGCGATGCGGATGGCAGAAATTCTTTATCGTTTAGAATATATCCGTAAAGAAAACGTAATTTTGGTAACAAGAGATGACTTAGTTGGCCAAGGTATTGGACAAACTGCACCCAAAACTAGGGAAGTTTTAAATAATGCAATGGGTGGAGTTTTATTAGTTGATGAAGCTTACACTTTATACCGTCCAGATCATCCTGGTGATTTTGGTTTAGAAGCAATTGAAATTTTAATGCAAGTAATGGAAAATCAGCGAGATGATTTAGTAGTAATTCTGGCTGGTTATAAAAATGAAATGGAAAAATTCTTCCATAGTAATCCCGGAATGAATTCTCGGATTGGTTTACATATTGAATTTAATGATTACAGTGTTGATAATTTAATGATCATTGGTCAATCTATTGTCAAATCACAAAACTATTCTTTTAGTAAAGATGCAGAAGAGGCGTTCCGTGAATATTTAATTAGACGGAAGATAATGCCCCATTTTGCTAATGCTCGCAGTGTTCGTAATGCTATAGATAGGGCGCGTTTACGTCAAGCTAATCGTTTATTAAGTAGTGGTAAAAAATTAAATAAACAAGATTTAATTACCATTGAAGCAGCAGATATTTTGGCTAGTCGGGTATTTCAAGAAGGTGTGCCAGATTGTGATCCTGAAAGTTAGTGTAACGACAAAAATTTTAGATTTCAGATTGAGTCTAAAATTACTTACTCAAAATCTCAAATTGAATGACAGCAGTTTTTAAGGTATGGGGGTTAGCATTGGTATCAACCTTGCTATCCTAACTCCCCATTACCCCATCAAATTAAGCTGGTTCAAACTTCAAGGAAACACCGTTCATGCAGTAACGTAAACCGGTGGGTTTGGGGCCATCATTGAAAACGTGACCTAAATGCCCACCGCAACGGCTACAATGAACTTCAGTTCTAGTCATGAATAAAGAACGATCTACAGTAGTACCAATTGCACCCTCAATAGGTGTAAAAAAGCTAGGCCAACCAGTACCACTGTTGTATTTAGTGTCAGAGGTAAACAAAGCCTGTCCACAACCTGCACAGACATAAGTACCAGGCTCATAAGTTTTATCCAAAGGGCTGGTATGGGCGCGTTCTGTACCATGTTTCCGTAACACCTGGAACTGATCTGGTGTTAAAATGGACTTCCATTCCGCTTCAGTTTTAGTAACTTCAAACTTAGTATCCGCAGATGCCATAGTTTCTGAACTCCCATTGATATAACGTGAAAAAAAGGCAGTACCGAGTAATACAGCACCAATTTGTAAAAAATGACGTTTGTCCATATATCTATTATTGGCTATTTTTCAAATCAGTACAGGATTATTGCTATATAAATTTCCGAACCACTCAAATATACTGTCTTACTAATCTCTGATGCGATCGCATATTTGTTATGTTTGCATAATTAGGGTTTGCAGCAAAAACTGATCTGTGGAGACTAGGGAATAGGGGATAGGGAACGGGGAACAGTAAAAACTGATAACTGATAACTGATAACTGATAACTGATAACTGATAACTGATAACTGATAACTGATATCGTTTCCGGGTGCATCGGTATTATTCCTTTTCAGAGAACCCTACTTATATATATTTTGCTAATTGATCACTAGCAATATACTTATTTTGTTCTCTTTTTAACCTTTTCTTATTTATTCTTTAACCTAACTGTTATAGGTTTTTGGCAGTAGTCGTTACTTGAGACTGCTAAAACTACTAGCCAAAATGTAACTAAAAATTTAAAAATGGCAACTTCAATTCAACTACAAAATATCGGTACTGTCAATTTAAATGGTGCAGAAATAGCTGATTTTGATCCTAAGACTAATCGTTTATTTGTAACAGGAGTATTAAACGATCAACCCACTTTACAAGTTATTGACGCATCTAATCCTAGTAACCCTACAGTAGTTAGTAACATTGATATTTCTAGCTTTGGAGAGGGTATTCAAAGTGTAGCAGTTAGACCAGGAACAGATACAGAAAATAGTATTTTTGCTGTTGCAGTTTCCGCTAATGATATCACTGCTCCTGGTAAAGTTATTTTCTTTGATGCTTCCACTTTAACCCAACTTTCAGAAGTAGAAGTGGGTGCTTTACCTGATATGATTACCTTCACTCCTGATGGTAGTAAATTATTAGTTGCTAATGAAGGAGAACCTAACGAAGATTATACAGTTGATCCGGAAGGTTCAGTTAGTATTATTGATGTTTCTGGAGATATTTCTAGTTTAAATAGTAGCAATGTCATTACTGCTAACTTCACTGCATTTAATGATCAAATAGATGACTTAAAATCAGCAGGAGTGAGAATTTTTGGACCTAATGCTACAGTTGCACAAGATTTAGAACCGGAATATATTGCAGTTTCTCCTGATAGTCAAACTGCTTTTGTCACACTTCAAGAAAATAACGCAGTTGCAGTTGTTGATATTGCCAATGGAACTATTTCCAATGTTGTTCCTTTAGGTTTTAAAGACCACAGTTTACCTGGAAATGGTTTAGATGCAAGTGATAGAGATGGTGCAATTAATATTCAAAACTGGCCTATTTTCGGGATGTATCAACCCGATGGAATAGACTCTTTTGAAGTTGATGGTAACACCTATTATATCACTGCAAATGAAGGGGATGCTCGTTTACGTCCTACCGATGATGGTATTTTCCCTCCACCAAATGATGAAGAAGGTGATATTTTTAATGAAGAAGCAAGAATTAAAGATGTCACTTTAGATCCTAATGCTTTTCCTGATGCTGCAACATTACAAGCAGATGAAAATCTTGGTCGTCTTAACATTACTACCACTCTGGGAGATACAGACGGAGACGAAGATTTTGATCAACTTTATGCTTACGGTGCGCGTTCTTTTTCCATTTGGAGTAGTGCAGGAGCATTAGTTTTTGATAGTGGAGATCAAATAGGTCAAATTACCTCCTTACTCACACCTGATTTATTCAATGCAAATGATGGTTCTGCTAGTGAATTTGACAACCGTTCTGATAACAAAGGTGCAGAACCAGAAAGTGTAGAAATAGGTGTTATTGATGGTGTAACTTACGGATTTATAGGTTTAGAACGTGCTGGTGGTGGTGTCTTAGTTTATGATTTAAGTAACCCAGCAGCACCAGAATTTGTACAGTATGCAAGAACCGAAACTGATATTGCACCGGAAGGTTTAAAATTCATTTCCGCTGAAGATAGTCCTAATGGTCAACCTCTGTTAGCAGTTGCTAATGAGGAAAGTGAAACTGTCAGTTTTTATGACATTAATACTAGTCCTGGTTTAACTACTTATGAATTTGAAAATTTACCATCTTTAGGAACTAGTGCAACAGGTCAAGAATTTTTCTTGGGTGGTTTTTCTGGTTTGTATTTTACCGGAGTTGCAGACAACGGAAATCTGACTTTTGTCACCCATCCAGATAGAGGTCCTAATGGTAGTAATTCTGCTGCGGGTAGACCATTTCCTTTACCTGATTTTCAACCAGAAATAGTTAAGTTTGAACTGAATGAAAATAGTGGTGAAATTACCATTACTGACAGAGTAGAATTATTCCGTGCAGATGGAACAACACCATTAACAGGACTTCCTAATTTACAACCAGGAGATCCCGGAACAGGTTACACTGATGAATTTGGAATTGATGCTTTAGGAAATGCAATACCCAATGATCCTTTCGGTGCAGATTTAGAAGGAATTGTAGTTGCACCCAATGGTGATTATTGGATGGTGGATGAATACCGTCCTGCTATTTATCACTTTAATGATGATGGGGTTTTAATTGATAGATTTATCCCCATTGGAACTGCTGACGCAGATAATCAACCAGCGGGAACTTTTGGAACTGAAGTATTACCAGAAGTTTATGCTTTACGTCGCGGAAATCGTGGTTTTGAAGCTGCAGCTTTGGAAGGTAATAAGTTATATGCTTTCATTCAAACCGCTCTTGATAATCCTGATGTTGATGGAAATCAAACTTCTAGAAATTCTCGCAATTTAAGAATTGTGGAGTTAGATGTTGTTTCTGGACAGGTAACTGGTGAATATCTCTATTTATTAGATGATATTACAGGTAGTGGTAGTGCGAGAACTGATAAAATTGGTGATGCAGTTTCTTTAGGAAATGGTAAATTTGCTGTCATTGAAAGAGATGATCGCAGTGATATTAGTTCTAATAAACTCATCTATGAAATTGATTTATGGTCAGCAACTAATATCAATAATCCTGCTAATTTCACCTTACCAGCAAATACAACCATTGAACAATTAAGTGAAGCAGAATTAGCGACTGCGGGAATTAATCCAGTTAGCAAAGATTTAATTGTTAATGCAGCAGCAATTGGTTATACCGGAGTTGAAAAAATAGAAGGTTTAGCTTTAGTTGATAATAATACTTTAGCTATTCTCAATGATAACGACTTCAATATTATTGGTAGTACCAATAGTGATAACGGTTCTGTTACTATCAACTTCTCACAGACACCAATTCCTGAAAAATTAGGTATCATTGAATTTCCTAACTCCATTATTGCCCAACCAGAATTAGTTGTTGGTACTCCTGATGATGATATCCTCTATGCAGGAGTTGCCATGAATGGTGTAGTTAAGTTTGATGGTAGAGAAGATATTGTTTTCAGCGGTGCTGGAAATGATGAGATTGATTCCAATGCTGCTGGTAGTCGTGCAGGTAATAATCGTGTGTTTGCAGGAAGCAACAACGATATTATTAATGTAGCAGATGGCGATCGCTCTTTTGGTGGTAGTGGTGATGATGACATCTTTGCTACCGAAGCTAGTGGTTATCGTGTTTCCGGTGGTACTGGAAATGATACCATCTTCTTAGGTGCAGATGGTCGTGCTTTAGGTGGTGAAGGTGATGATAGATTCTTCGTTGGAGAATATGGTGGAAATATCATTGCTGGTGGTGAAGGTATTGATCAATTCTGGATTTTAAGTGATAATCCTGCACTCTTGAATACACCTAATACCATTGTTGATTTTGAAGCTGGAGTTGATGTATTAGGTATTAGTAGTCAAGGTGCTGATTTTGGTTTTGATGATCTGACTTTAACTGGTAATGAAATTATGATTGGTAGTAACACTATTGCGATTTTAAATGGTGTTGATACTTCTAGTTTGACTGCTGCTAATTTTGCTTTTTTAGCATAGATAGTTAAATAGTTTTTTTTGATCCTCGATTTTGACAGTCGGGGATTTTTTTTGTCTGAATCAGGATTTCGGGAACGCAGATGAACGCTGATGGACGCTGATGGTTTTTTAAGTATATCAACAATCTATTAATGGTATTCTGTTAGTCCTTAAATTCTGGGTATTGTGATTCTGACAACAAAATTTCTATCCAGACTTGACAAGTTGAGAAAGGTATTTTATAGTGTATGTTATGAGTGGGGTATGTGCGCCCATATATAGTCTATTTTTAAGTATTAATATTTTTTTAGTCAGATTGAATATTGCATTATTTATTTTTCAGAATCAGGATATTCAGGATGTTGTGGGAAGATTTATCTTTCAGAAATTGGAATCTCTTTAAATTTTAACTTTTGACTTTTGTCTTTTAACTTCCCCTAGAGTGTCTGCGTTTGAAAATTTTCACTTTGTCTGAATCAGGATATCCAAGATTATAGGATGTTCAGGATGCAGTTGTCAGATTTTCAATCATCTGTGTTCATCTGCGTCTATCTGCGTTCAAAATTCTAACATTCCAAAACCCGTTATATATGGGCGCACTCTTTTCCACCCATAACATATAATGTAAAATATATTTCTCAACTTGTCAAGTCTCAATCAAAAACTCTGCGACTGGAGCGACTCTGCGTGCAAAAAATCTAAACAACATTAAACATCAGGAAAATAATCATCATCCAAAATTTCATCAACAGTAAAAGGACACTTAACAGGAAAAACATCACTTGGTAAACCAGATTTATTAATTGCTTGTTTCCTAGCTTTAGGATAAACAGAATCTACACAACTTAAAATATAATTATATAGAGTTTTAGAACGACAGGAAAACTCTAGCTCATCCCGAAAATTAGCAATCTCATTTTTCCAACCCCGCTGACAATACTCCCTTTCACTTTCCCAATAACAATACAGCAAAAGATGAATCAATAACTGCTTGAGATAACTTTCCACCTTCCTGCGTTGTTCAATTCCCAAAGCTTCAATCTCTTCTGCTAAATTTTCCCAATCCAAATTTTCAATATCGTGATTTTGGATTTGTCTTAAAGTCGTTTCAATCCATAAATAATAATCTTCTTCATACAGGTTAGGTTGAATAGATTGCAAAGTCTTGATTTTCATCTCTCAAACCTAAATCAGCATACTGTGATTTTAACATTTTTTGTCTGAATCAGGATATCCAGGATTATAGGATGTAGAGGATGTAATTTCTAGAACAAATCATCAGCGTCCATCAGCGTCTATCTGCGTTCAAAATTCTAACATTCCAAAACCCGTTATATATGGGCGCACTCTTTCCCACCCATAACATATACTATAAAATAAACTTCTCTACTTGTCAAGCCTAAACAAAACTTATAGGAATTACGCAAAAGTAACGTCACTGCGTCATTACGAGCGACAGCGACGTAATCGCAAAAATCCTGGATATATAGAATGCGATCGCCAAACTCGTAAACAACACAAAAAACCTCTGATATTGCTGATGTTTAAAATTTCCTAAAAAATAAAATTTGAATTAGAAATTTATGCTAAGTGGCAAAACGCAAATTTCCTTAATGTTTTAATAAACTCTAAATAAATATTGATTAATTCTTGTATGGGATTAATATTACCAATATTCTATATAAATACAGAAGGTATGTCTAGCATATAACTTGTATACCAAAGGAGTGGAATTGGTTTTTCTATTTAACGACAAGTACATATATTGATTTTGTTTACGTGTATCTTGTCAGACATCCAAAAATCTGAAAAAATCTCCCACTAATGTATCATCTGGACTTATAGGAAAACTTAGTTAGGTAAAAACACAATCATGACTATTAATGGTACTCCTGACAACGACGACTTGTTTGTAATACAAGGGAACGAAGATGTTTTTGGTTTTGAAGGTAATGATACCCTAGACGCTAGTAGTGGCTTAGGTAATAATACCCTAGATGGTGGTGCAGATAATGATGAATTATCTGCTAATGAAAATGATAGCTTGCTCGGTGGTGCAGGTGACGATGACTTATACGCAGTAGGTATTGGTGGTAATAACACCCTCAGTGGTGGAGATGATAGCGATCGCCTATTTGCCGTAGAAGGAGATAACAACCTCCTCACCGGTGACATCGGAAATGATGAACTGCGCGTAATTGAAGGTAGTTTTAATCTGCTCCAAGGAGGAGATGATCATGATTTCCTGGAAACTAAGAGTACCACCGGTAACAACACATTAGAAGGTGGAGAAGGTAATGATACCCTAGTTGGTTATATCGCCACCGATAGCCTAGTGGGTGATGCAGGCGATGATTATTTATACGCTGGTACACAAGGAACAGAAATGACAGGCGGTGCTGGTTTAGACCGCTTTTATTTTGGTAACGGTGAAATCCCTGATGTACCAGCAGTTGTGAATGATTTTACCCAAGGTGATGACCAAGTTATCATTGCAGGTATTCCCCAAGTTCAAACCTTTGATGATATCATCTTGGAGCAAGATGGCGGCGATACACTCGTTAAAGCTCTGATAGATAATGTTGAAGTTACCTTTGGTATTTTAATAGGCATTACAGCAACAGACCTAACAGCAGCAGACTTTGGTTTTCTTGTTCCAACTTTCTCCATTACGGAAGCATCCGCAGACGAAGGAAATGATGTTACTTTTACAGTCGTTCGTAGTCTCGATTTTTTAACCGAACAAACAGTCACTGTATCTATTCTCATCGCTCAAGGAGATACAGCAAGTGAAAATGACTTGACTATCACTTCCCAAGTTCTGACTTTTGTACAGGGTGAAACTTCTAAAACCTTTAACGTCGCAATTGCAGAAGATAACCTATTTGAATTTAGTGAAACCTTTACAGTTGAATTGACTAATGCTACGGGTGGAGCAATAATTGATCAGACTCAGAGTGTAGTTCAGGGAACTATCAACAACATTGATCCTGCTCCTGTATTTAGCATTGTTGCAGCAGAAGCATTAGAAGGTGAAAGTATCAGCTTCATTATCACCAGAACTGGTGACGCTCAGTTTGAACAAAGTGTGACAGTTTCCACATCCATTGAAGCAGATGATACTGCCGGAGAAGATAACTTTACCGCAATTTCGGAAACTCTGACATTTGCACAGGGAGAAACTACCAAAACCTTCACAGTGCAAACTACGGAAAATAGCATCTTTGAACTCAACGAAACCTTCACAGTTGAATTGACTAATGCCACAGCTGGGGCAATTATTGATCAGGCTCAGAGCGTAGTCAAGGGAACTATCAATAATAATGATCCTGCTCCTGTATTCAGTATCGCTGCGGCCGACGCATTAGAAGGTGGAGATATAGTCTTTACCGTCACCAGAACCGGAGATGCTCAAACTCATCAAAGTGTGACAGTTTCCACATCCATAGCAGGTGGGGATACAGCAAGTGCAAATGACTTTACCGCAATATCTGAAACTTTGACATTTGCACAAGGAGAAACCAGTAAAACCTTCACTGTTGAAACCACACAAGATGCAGATGTTGAAAGCAATGAAACCTTCACTGTTACCTTAAGCAATGCTACAGATGGTGCAGAAATTAGTTCTACAAATGGAACAGCCCAAGGTACTATTGTTGACGATGATACGCCTGCTGAATTTAGTATTGCATCAGCATCAGCAGAAGAAGGAAACGAAATCACTTTCACCGTTACTCGTTCTCGAGATAACTTAACTGAACAAACTGTAGACGTTTCCACATCCATAGGAAGTGGAGATACAGCAGAAGCAGAAGACTTTACTGCAACACCTGAAACACTGACATTTGCACAGGGAGAAACCACCAAAACTTTCACTGTTCAAACCACTGACGATAGTGTATTTGAAAGTGATGAAACCTTCACCGTCACCTTAACTAATGCTACAGGTGGGGCAGAAATTGATGATACTCAAAATACAGCTACAGGTACAATCATTAATGATGATCCAGAAGTACAAGCTGAATTTAGTATTTTATCAGCATCAGTAATAGAAGCAGGTAATTTAGTTTTCACAGTCACCCGCACCGGAGATAACTTAACTGAACAAACTGTAGACGTTTCCACATCTATAGAAGATGGAGATACAGCTAGCGAGAATGACTTTACTGCAAATAACGCAACTCTGACATTTGCACAGGGAGAAACCACTCAAACTTTCACTGTTCAAACCACTGACGATAGTGTATTTGAAAGTAATGAAACCTTCACAGTTGAGTTGACTAATGCTACAGGTGGAGCAGAAATTGATGATACTCAAAATATAGCTACAGGTACAATCATTAATGATGATTCTGCTCCAGCATTTAGTATTTCATCAGTATCAGCAACCGAAGCAAGTGATTTAGTTTTCACAGTCACCCGCACCGGAGATGCTGAGTCTGAACAAGCTGTAGACGTTTCCACATTTATAGCAGATGGAGATACAGCTAGCGAGAATGACTTTACTGCAAATAACGCAACACTGACATTTGCACAGGGAGAAACAGAGAAAACCTTTACTGTTCAAACCACAGCAAATAGTCTATTTGAAAGTGATGAAACTTTCACAGTTGAGTTGACTAATGCCACAGGTGGGGCAGAAATTGATGATACTCAAAATACAGCTACAGGTACAATCAATAATGATGATCCTGTTCCTGTGTTTAGTATTGCATCAGCAACAGCAACAGAAGGAAGTGATTTAGTTTTCACAGTCACCCGCACCGGAGATGCTGAGTCTGAACAAGCTGTAGACGTTTCCACATCTATAGACAGTGGAGAGACAGCAGAAGCAGAAGACTTTACTGCAACACCTGAAACACTGACATTTGCACAGGGAGAAACAGAGAAAACCTTTACTGTTCAAACCACACAAGATTTCTTGGTAGAAGAAGATGAGAAATTTACCGTGAGTTTAAACAGTGCTACCAACGGTGCAACTATCAGTTCTACCAATGGTACAGCCGAAGGAACAATCAATGACAATGATGTTCCATTTAATTTTAATAACAACAACATCTTCACCATCAAAGGTAGTAGTGAATTTGTTGCTCTTCGAGCTACTCTGTTATCTAATAGTTCTACAGTTGTCAATGAATTAGGAGTATTTTTAGTTGACGATGCAGAAGGTACAATTGATGGGGTACAACGAGGAGATGCTAGTTATAACGAAGTAGCTTTAGAACGTGCTAGACTCCAAGGTAAAGACATTTTCTCCGCTTTAGAAAATCTTCCCACTAACTTTGCCACAGAAATTGAAGCTGAAAGTGTGACAAGATTACTAGGATTTGATTCTGGCCAACATCTGCAATTCTTCTTAGTCAATGGTGGCACAATAGATGAATATAGGGCTGGTACTATTTCCAGTAGCAGTATTATCTTTGGTGAATCTTTCACTCAAATTGTTGAAGAAGACAGTACCTTCCAAATTTCTTGGCGAGAAACAACTACTGTTGAAGAATTCAGTTCTTTAGTTGTGAGAATTGAATCAGTAGCTGAGTTAACTACCCAAGAACAATTTATCACGACAATTACTCAATTCCAAGAAACTAATCAAGGCGAATTAATTGATCTGCGTGATGTGAATAATAGCGTCAGGGCAGAGTTTTCTGTATTCCGAGAAGCATTTTTTAGTAACGAGGTTTATTTCTACAGTGTAGATAATGAATTCGGACTTTTAGGAAGTTTAGAAGCAACAGCAGAAAACCAAGCAGATTACATCCAAGCAGCAATTAATAGATTGATTACAGATGTTGATACTGGGGAAGTCATTAGATTTGCTGTTGATAACCAAGGTGAATTTAGATCCAGCGCCACTATTGAAGGTGGTTCAATTATCGCTCCCATGATTATTATTGATGGTACTTTATCGGAATTAACTGATGGTAGTAGCAACAATGATCCAACAGTTTATTTCCCATTCTTGGGAGTCAATTCTGATGGTGCAGATCACATCAGAATGTTAGGTGATAACGTCTTTGGTTTTGAAGACTTACCCGATGCTGGGGATAAAGATTACAATGACGTAATTACTAAGTTCTCATTCACTGAAATTGTGTAATAATTTAGTCGCAAATTCAATAGCATTATTATAACTATAGTCGGCATATGCTGACTATTTTTTTGTATATGGGAATACTGCTTCTTCTATGCTGAAAATTGCCACAGGGTGCAGGGAGAAAAAATTGTCATTGTGGTGACAGTTAATTTTACTTGGGTACTGATCATCAAATAACTCAATAATGTTCTCCAATTCCCACGTGAAAATTCAAATTTTACTCATTGCATAAGACTCAGGATATTTTCTTTCCACAACTGAAAAAGCATAGTTAAGATTGCGTTGATATTCAATGGTTTTTTGTTGTGCTGTTAAATATTCTGGATGCTCTGCTGTCACAGCTTTCATTGATGCGATCGCATTTTTCCAATGTTGAATGATGGTTTCCCAATCTTCTCCTGATATAGCATTTTGTGTTAAAGTAGCTGCTTCGGTGGCATGATTGACTGCTATTCGGAAATTGTTGACTGGAGTTTCACTATTTCTCTGGGAGTATTCTAGATTTTGTGTGTACTCTTTAATCTTTTGTTGAGCAAGGGTATATTGGGGATGATTGTTAGGTAGAGATGTTAACAGTGTAATTGCATTGAGCCAAGATTGTGAGACTTTTTTCCATTCATTGGGAGTTTGTGCAGTTTGGGTAAGATTTGCTGCTGTTGTTGCTTGGGTAATCCCATCATAAAACAAATCATTTTGACTCTTTGATGGGAAGAGTTTGGGTAAGTTTGCATAGGATAGTTTGGATAATCCTGATAGATAAAAACCGCTTAATCCTCCTGTTAATAAACAAGCTACAGATGTTGTGATTAATTGCAATTTTCTGGACTGATTAGCATCTTTCAATGCGTAAATAATTTCATCTTCTATTTGTGCGTAATTGTCAATATAATCTTCTTCATTTTCTTCTATTTCTTCTATTTCTTCTATTTCTTCTTCCTGATTAACCGTTTGGAGGGAATCACTGATGGTTAAATCTGGTGCAGATATGGCTGATAAATTTACTCCATTGCTAAATTGATTCATTTCTGACTTCAACCAATCTTCAAACATTTTTTGGAGAATTTCTTCCCGCAGTTGCTCAGTTAGTTGTGCTGGAGAGACTTTGTCTAATCTGACAATAATAAACATTTTTTCCAGGTATGTTAATGATGGCATTTTCCCTGGTTGTAAACCACGGAGAATTTTGGCTAAATTTGGGTTGAGATTTCCTAATTTATGTGTACCTACCCAACCACCATTTTTCGCTTCTGCACCTTGGGAATATTGTCTAGCTAAATTAGCAAAACTTTCTTCCCCTTCTGTAATTCTAAAGTATATTTCTTGAGCTATTTCACCATCATTGGTTTGAATTAAGGAAAAAGATACTTGATCTAAACCCTGTTTGTTTTCTGAAAAATAAGGTTCTACTTGGTTTCCCCAAGTTAAATGTTTGAATTTTTGAATTTTGAATTGACGGAGAATAATTGATGGAATAACTTTGCTATTTTTATGAACTTGTTGATATCTTTGATGATAGTTGTTAAATTCTGCTTGTGTATATTTAACGTTAGCGATCGCCTTTTCAATCACTATTTCTCTAATTACTTGTGGTAATAATTGTGAAGAAGAAATTACGGATACTAATTCTTCTCCTGTAATTTTCTTTTGATGAGGTTCTTGGGTAGTCATATACTTTCTTTTACTTCCCTGGATTCTGTAACAAAATTTAATATTCAGGTTGTTTGGATGAATCTCACTATCACCCAAAATCAACCTTTTGAATTAAACTATCACATCCTGATTATCTAGGCAAAATTGACTCGCATAATGATGTCATTGAAATCTCGATCACCACCATTTTCTAAGTCTTCAAAACCAAAGGTATTATCCCCTAACATGAGAATGTGATCTACACCATCTGGGTTAGCTGCTCCGAATGCAAAATAAGCTAGAGGCCCTTCTCCTGCAAAGTTGAGAGGATTATCATCTAGGAAATCTTCAGCGGAACTATCAGCTATTAAATAAGGAGCGAGTAAACCTTGTAATTGTGCAGATTCTATACCTTCACGGGTAAAACTGGTAACAGTACGTTGAGCAATTGCTACTTGAGCATAACCCCGATCTCCTGGTGTTAATTCACCAATTCTACCAGTTTCGTCATCTACAAGATACCAACCTACGGTATTATCAAATGCTGCTTCACTTGCTATGTTAAAGGTAGCTGTTAATGTTCCTAAATTTCGCAAATCAATTAATTCTATTTCCCCTTGTAATCCTGTACCGATGGGGGTAGAGTCTGTTTGGAGAATTTCTACATTGATGACAAAATCATCAAAGGAACTTTGATCACCATCTGTCCATGATAAGCTAAAACTTCTTTGATCTAATTCAGATATTTCTACAGGATTGAAATTATTATTGTTCCCATTGGGAAGTGCAAATAAAACATTATTAGGACTGTTACCAGCAGCTATTTCTGATAAGATTGTTTGGGTGCTGCTATTTTGGACTAAATAAAATACCAGGCGATCGCTCCCATCAAAGTTAATTTGACGATTAAAGTCTACTCCTCCTAAAACATTATTTGGTAATGCAGAAAATACTACTTGAGAATTTGCTAAAGCAGTTTGTAAATATTCAGAGTCACCAGGACTAATACCATTAATTGTTCCCTGTGCATCATCTACTTTGAATATGCCAATTTCATTCACTAAGCTGGTATTTTGGGAGACAAAACTAATATTTAATTGTTTAGTTTGTCCTACTTCTCCGTCTAAATCTAAAACTTGTACATTGTTAAAGTTGGCTGGTTCAGTATCAATTTGATTGACAATTATATTTACTGTTGCTGCATTGGAATTAACACCATTTCTATCTCTAACTCTATAGGTGAAACTGTCATTTCCGATAAAGTCATTATTAGGTAAATAGGTGATTTCTCCTGTGGTTTCATCTACACTAACTGTACCATTTTCAGGATTACTATCTACCTCAACTGTAGTCACATCTATGTTATTTTCTACATCTTCGTCATTACCTAAAACATTAATTACTAATGCAGAATTTTGTTCTGTACTGACATTATCATCATTAGCAGTCGGCGGTGTATTATTATCCTGATTAGGATTCACTAAAATATCAACGGTTGCTACATTTGAAGTTCCACTATCTGTATCTGCAACGGTGTAGGTAAAGCTGTCATTCCCAAAGAAATCACTATTGGGTGCATAGGTAATTTCTCCTGTGGTTTCATCTACACTGACTGTACCATTTTCAGGATTATTAACTATTTGTACAGTAGTAACATCAATCCCATTTTCGACATCACTATCATTATTGAGAACGTTGATAGTAATATTTTCACCTTGTTGAGTGACTGCTGAATCATTATTTGCAACAGGAAGATCATTAATTGGGTTAACAGTTATATCAACATTTGCAACATTGGAAACTAAACCATCTTCATCTTGTACTGTGTAGGTGAAACTATCTGCTCCTGCATAGTTACTGTTAGGTGTATAGGAAATTGTTCCTGTTGAGTTCACACTAACTGTACCATTATTAGGATTAGATCCTATTTGTACAGAGGAAATATCAAAATTAGTATCTACATCATTTCCTAAAACATCAATTTCAACTGTTGTATCTTCATCTGTTGTTACTGTATCATCATTAGCAACTGGAGCTACATTAATTGGATCAACATTGATAGTAACGTTAGCAATGTTTGAAGTTGCACCATTGGCAATTTCATTACTGTCATCATCATCATTAATTTCTCGGACGGTGTAGGTAAAACTATCTGCTCCGATCAAGTCAGCATTAGGAGTATAGATAACTTCTCCTGTGGATGAGATTAATTGTACTGATCCATTTGTCGGTTGTGTTGCAAATTGAATTGTAGAAACATCAATTTCACCTTCTACATCACTATCATTACTCAAAACATCAATGACTAAAGATGAACCTTGTTCTGTTGTCACCTCATCATCAACAGCGACGGGAATATCATTAATTTGATCAACAGTTACTTCAACTCTAGCTACATTAGAAACCGCTCCATCTTCATCTTCTAAGAAATAGGTAAACCTATCAATTCCAAAGAAGTTATCTTCAGGTGTATAAGTAATTGTTCCATTAGAATTAATCTCAACTGTACCATTTCTGGCTTCAGTTTCTACGGTGATATTGATATCATTGATATCATCTTCTACTTCAGTATCATTATCAAGAATATTGATAATTACACTTGCATCTTCATTGGTGGTTACACTATCGTTAACAGCAATGGGAGTATCATTAACTGCTTCTATGGTGATGTTAATGGTTTCATTAATTAGTTGACTACCACCCGATATGGTATAAACAAAGCGATCAGTTCCAAAGAAGTTCTCATCAGGTGTATAGGTTATTTCTTCTGTATCTTCATTAACTGTTACTGTGCCATTTCTAGGGGTATCTGAAAAGGTAATGATTGCGTTTTCTGGGATATTATCGGCATTTTCTCCGTCTTCTCTGGGGTCTATAATAATAGATGTATCTTCTTGGGTGGTGAAGTTATTATTATCTATGGGATCTGGATTAATGATATCTTCAGTAGTAACAGTAACATTCACATTTGCGGTAGCAGTTCCCCCATTTGCATCTGTAATTGTATACTCAAAGCTATCATTTCCAATGAAGTTAATCTCAGGAGTGTATGTAATTTCTCCCGTGAGAGGATTAACAAAAAGCTCCGCATTTGCAGAATTGGGATTTTCTACACTAACTGTCAAATTATCAAGTTCTATATCACTATCATTATTGAGAACATTGATGATTACAGATTTACCTATTTCTGTTGTGGCTGTATCATCATTTGCTACAGGATTATCATTAACTGAAGTTACACTAATGTCAACTGTTGCAGGATTAGAAGTTGCTTCATTTGTATCTTGAACAGTGTAGGTAAAGCTATCATTTCCAAAGAAGTTTGCTTCAGGAGTATAGGTAATTTGTCCGGTGTTGTTATTAATGCTAACTGTACCATTCAAAGGTTGATCTTCGATGGTAACTGTTTCTGGATCAATTCCATTTTCTACATCTACATCATTATCTAATACATCTATAGTAATTGATGTATCTTCATCAATGGTAAATGGTACTTCTTCTGTGTCTTCTGGTTGTGTATCGTCGTCATCAACAGCAATAGGAACATCATTCACTGAGTTAACAGTTAAGTTCACTGTTGCAACATTGGAAGTTCCACCTTCTGTATCTTGAATGGTGTAGGTAAAGCTATCATTTCCAAAGAAGTTGCTATCAGGAGTGTAGACTATTTCACCTGTACTGGAAATATATGTAGTAGTTCCGTTTGTGGGTTGTACAATTTGTAATGTGTTGAGGTCAAGATTACCATCAATATCGTTGTCATTATTCAGAACATTGATAATTACTGATCTATCTTCAGAGGTTGTTGCAGTATCATCAGTTGCAACAGGGTTATCATTAACTGGAGTAACCGTAACATTCACAGTTGCAGCATTGGAAGTTCCCCCATCTCCATCTTGTACGGTGTAGGTGAAACTGTCTTCTCCACTAAAGTCTCCTGTAGGAGTATAGGTTATTTCTCCTGTGGTTTCGTCAACACTAGCTGTTCCATTTGTGGGTGATGTAGAAATTTCAACTGTCGTAATATCAATGTTGTTTTCTGTATCTGTATCGTTGTTGAGAACATTGATAGTAATTGGGTTTCCTTCGGGAGTTGTTGCAGTATCATCAGTTGCAACAGGGTTATCATTCACTGGAGTCACTGTCACATTCACAGTTGCAGAATTTGAAGTTCCCCCATCTCCATCTTGTACTGTGTAGGTGAAACTATCATTTCCACTAAAGTCTCCTGTAGGAGTATAGGTTATTTCTCCTGTGGTTTCGTCAACACTAGCTGTTCCATTTGTGGGTGATGTGGAAATTTGAACTGTCGTAATATCAATGTTGTTTTCTACATCTGTATCATTTGTGAGAACATCAATAACTACTGCATTTCCTTCGGAAGTTGTTGCAGTATCATTATTTGCGACGGGGTTATCATTCACTGGAGTCACTGTCACATTCACAGTTGCAGCATTTGAAGTTCCCCCATCTCCATCTTGTACTGTGTAGGTGAAACTATCATTTCCACTAAAGTCTCCTGTAGGAGTATAGGTTATTTCTCCTGTGGTTTCGTCAACACTAGCTGTTCCATTTGTGGGTGATGTGGAAATTTCAACTGTCGTAATATCAATGTTGTTTTCTACATCTGTATCATTTGTGAGAACATCAATAACTACTGCATTCCCTTCGGAAGTTGTTGCAGTATCATTATTTGCGACGGGGTTATCATTCACTGGAGTCACTGTCACATTCACAGTTGCAGCATTTGAACTTCCCCCATCTCCATCTTGTACTGTGTAGGTGAAACTATCATTTCCACTAAAGTCTCCTGTAGGAGTATAGGTTATTTCTCCTGTGGTTTCGTCAACACTAGCTGTTCCATTTGTAGGTTGTGTGGAAATTTGAACTGTCGTAATATCAATGTTGTTTTCTGCATCTGTATCGTTGTTGAGAACATCAATAACTACTGCATTTCCTTCGGAAGTTGTTGCACTATCATTATTAGCAACGGGGTTGTTATTGACTCCATCATTGACAATAGCAAAATTCGCTGCGGTTAACGGTGTACCTGATGTAATGTCATGAAAAACTTCAATGTAGTTTCCTGGACTCAAAGTAAACCGAGAAACATTACTAAAAGGTTTTGTAAATGTAGCTAAAACTTCTTCACCAGTTGTAAATCCTAAACCTGATACAATTTGAATCACTTCTGTAGCAATATCAAAATCGTTGATGATATCTTGTCCATTATTTGCTTCAAATCTGAAAGTATCAATTCCTGCACTACCTATAAGAGTATCATTGCCTGAACCGCCATTTAAAGTATCATTACCTTGATCACCTTCAATGATGTCATCACCACCCAAACCATCAATAACATCATTAACTATTGTTCCTAAGATAGTTTCACCTGCATCAGTAGCAATGGGTGGTACAGAACCTTGTGCTTGAAATCCTACAGTTTCGTAACCTATATCAGCTAATATTGACAAATCAATTGATGTTGGTAGTCTGGAACCACCGCTAGGCTCCATTAAAGATATTGTACCATCTGGGGTAGTGAAATTGTCTTCTACATGAGCCAAATCACTGGTTAAAGGAATAGGATTACCTCCATTAACTGTTAATGAATTTGGCCCATTAAATATTCCTCCTGCACCAATATTTTGAAAAATGTTTGCAGTACCAAATCCTAATACATGGCCAATTTCATGTAAGGCAGTTTCTAAAAAGTCTACGCTATTAAAAGGTATATCATCTACTGTATCTGGTGTGGAATCAAAAAACCAATCCGCAGAAGTTCCGTCAAGAAATGAGGGAGTGGGATCAAAAGAAATATTACCAGCAAAAGGTTCAAAATCTGAACCAGTGTATCTATTTCTGAAAATGTCTCCTGCTGCATCAATTCCTGCTGGGCCTCCTCTACCAATACCTCCACCAATACCAAAAGGAGGTGATTGTGTACCTACAAAAATTAATAAATCATCTATTTCTTCAGTTAAAGTTATCAATTCATTTTGTCCAGTTTGTGGATTTAGGATAGTGAATTGAACACCTGCGGGAATGTTATCAAATTCGTCCTCAATTACATTTTCCCAAATTTGAGCTGCTGCTTCTAAGTTTGCTCTTCTAGCAGCATCATTAAAGAAACCATTAGTGTCAAAACGATAATCAAATACTATATCAAATGAGGAATCATCTTTTTCAATTTCTACAACTTGTCCACCTAAAATAACAGTTGCATGATCATCTTCACTATCCAACAATTGCAACTGCAATGGAGTTAAATTATCTCCAAATACAAAAGCTGCAAACTTAGCACCTTCATCCCCTTTTGAATCAGTAATATTAATAGAATTATCAATAAAATGAGCGTATTCTTCTACAACTACTTTAACAACAGCATCTAAATTATTAATATTGGCATTTATAAATTCTTGAGATAAATAAATCTTATTTGTTACCCCCGCAAAAGCTCCATTCGCACCGTCAATTTCCTGACTAGAAACTATCTCAATTTCCGGTAATATGACTAGTCCATTTGTCCAAGCACTTTGTAACCCGGCTGGGGATGTACCAAAGACCTGTATCATCCTGTCACTGAATTCTGCGGTTTGGGCAAATTCCTGAAGTTGCAACTTGGCAGTGTTAATAACTGTCTGTATGACATCTTGTAGATCATCATGAGTTTGTCCATTGATGTTTTCTGTACCAAAGGATTCTATAAGTTTCATTTGTTTGACCTAGTGCTTAATGTAACAATTGTATGATTATTTTCCCTATAAAATACTCTAAAGCGTCAAGATAATCAAGTTATACTTTTGATAGTTTACATTTCTTGACTTACTAAGTGAAAGTAGATTAAAAAGTACGAATATATACTGTAGTCATAAGTGTTATTACTCTCCGCTATACAGGTTGTATAACACTACATATCAAAGTGGGAGCATTGGCAATATTCCAAATATAGTTCACTGTTTCCCAGTGCTGCTACTTAGGGCTGGCTGAATAAATATAAAACCTTTATGGGTATAGGGTTTGAGGAGATATGAAATATTAAAAGTGCAAGATTTCAGGGGGTAAGTGCTGAAAAACCTTGCATTGTTTTGATTTCCAGAGACGGAAAATAAGTTTTTAAGACCCCTCCTGACTCCTGACTCCTGACTTCTGACTCCTGGCCTCCACGACAAGACTTTTTGCTGCAAACCCTACTTAAACATAAAATTTAGGGGTAATCACCCTCCAATTGCCTTCATGCACAGAAAACAATCACAGGGAAATTACCCCTATAGAATTCAAAAGTTGTTAATTAAATTTTTATTCAGCAGTAACTAATTCAGTGCTACCTTTAGTCCGCTTCCGAGTCAAGGTATTATAAACCATGATACCGATGGCCTTAATCAAATTACCTTCTAACTCATTGAACATTTTCATGTTCACACCAAAAGCATCGTTAGCTTCTTCCACAATGCGATCGCCTGTAGCATCATCAATAGGCATTTCATCCAGATTTTGCCGATATTGAGCCTTAAAACCCTTCTCATCGCTAATATCTGCAAACTCATAAAAAGCTGTACCTTCACCTTCACCCAGGTTCATTGCAGTGACAGCAATGTTTTTGAGAATTTGTCCACCAGATAAGTCACCCAAATAACGAGTGTAGGAATGTGCAACCAACAATTCAGGTTCTGTAGCGGAAATTTCCCGAATTCTGTTTACATAAGCTTCACCAGCAGAGGATAATTTGATTTGCTCCCGCCAGTTGTAACCGTAGTAGTAGGCTAAATCTTGTTCTAATGTGTGCTTACGATTTAATTCAGGGAAATAAATCTTACTAACAACAGGGTGGTTTTTGTGCTTTTCCATCTCCTCTTCCATTGCTGAGTAGACGAAATAAAAGTTAGCAACCAGTTTCCGGTATGATTTTTTTTCTACAACTCCTTTTAAAAAACACTTGACAAAACCAACGTTTTCTGCCATTGTGTGTGCTTTTTTTGTACCTACGCGCAACTTGGAGGCTAAATTACTGCTCATGCTAAATTTCTCTACTTTAAAAAGTCAACTTTTGGGAATTTGTTCACAAATGACGAAACAACGCCACTAAAACGTTACCTTAGAACTATTTGATGAGAATTTATATTAAAAATAATTAAGACCAAGTTAAATGGTAACTTTTTATACTAAAAACAATAATCGCTGATATTTTTTTAGTTTAATATGGGCTTATGACCATGATTTATCAACGCTTCAGAAACTTAAAGTAAATAATTGGTAACCATATGTAATTTTACTTAATAAACCATTCTTAAAATTAATGGTTATTAAGGATAATAATTATGGGTTTTCTGTTAATTATCAATTAATTATCAATTTCATCAGAATTGTTGAACAACTTTGAAAGTGTTATTCTCCAGTGTGATGGTGTGGAGTGTAGAAATTTATGGTTTCTTCTATGACTAAGACACAAAGCTGTATATCTGATGGTTATATGGCTAAATCAGAAAGATTGAAAACAGAACAGGAAAGTAATCTTGTTCCTAGCCTATTATCCTTGCCAAAAACACCGCTATTTGGTACAGATGGCATTCGTGGCAAAGTGGGTGAATTACTAACAGCACCCCTAGCCTTGCAAATAGGCTTTTGGGCTGGTATAGTTTTACGTGATCATGCTCGGACTTCAGGGCCAGTGATCTTAGGACAGGACTCCAGAAACTCCAGTGATATGCTAGCGATGGCATTAAGTTCTGGTTTAACGGCCGCAGGTGTAGAGGTTTGGTATTTAGGTTTATGTCCTACGCCCTGTGTTGCCTATCTAACGAGCATCACAGAAGCAATTGGTGGTGTAATGATATCTGCTAGTCACAACCCACCAGCAGATAATGGTATTAAACTTTTTGGTGCAGATGGGACAAAATTGTCAAAAGCACTGCAAGCTAAAATCGAATCTGGCTTGCGTGGTCATGTCGCCACTATCAGTAGTATAGGTAACTGTGGAAGACATTATGCAAGAACAGAATTAGTCGCAGATTACGGACAATACTTGCAGCAACCGCTACAACCCCAAGTAAATCTTCAAGGGATGAAGATTGTATTAGATGTAGCTTGGGGAGCAGCTGTAGGGTTAGCACCGGAGATATTTACCCAGATGGGTGCAGATGTAATTTGCTTACATAACCAAGCAGATGGCGATCGCATCAACCTTAACTGCGGTTCTACTCACTTAGATATTTTGGCAGCAGCAGTTCAAGAACATAACGCAGATATGGGCTTTGCCTTCGATGGAGATGCAGATCGAGTATTAGCAGTAGATCAGACAGGTAGGCCAGTTAATGGTGACTACATTCTTTACCTTTGGGGTAGCCATCTGCAAGAGCAGAAACAACTGCCAGATAACCTGATAGTTTCCACAGTTATGGCCAACTTAGGATTTGAAAAAGCTTGGCAAAAACGAGGTGGTAAATTAATTCGTACCGCAGTAGGTGATCAGCACGTACAAGCAGAAATGCTAAAAACCGGGGGAATGTTAGGAGGAGAACAATCAGGTCATATCCTCTGCTGTCACTATGGTATTACTGGCGATGGATTATTAACAGCCCTGCACTTAGCCGCAGTCGTCAAAGCAGCAGGAATTTCACTAGGGGAAATGATAGATCAAAGTTTCCAAAATTACCCACAACTATTAAGAAACGTCAGAGTAGAAGATAGAGAAAAACGGTTAGACTGGGAAAATAACGAACCAGTAAAAAGAGCGATCACCCAAGCAGAAACAGCAATGGGAGACATTGGCAGAATTTTAGTCCGTGCATCTGGCACAGAACCAGTAATTAGAGTTATGGTAGAAGCTGCGGATACTGAACTGGTAAACTATTGGACAAAAGAACTAGTAGCCCAAGTTCAGGAACACATCGCTTAATTAGTGTTCAGTTATCAGTAGACAGTGAACAGTGAGCAGTAGACAGTAGACAGTGAGCAGTGAACAGTGAACAGTGAACAGTAGACAGTGAACAGTAGACAGTGAGCAGTGAACAGTGAACAGTGAACAGTGAACAGTAATAACTGAAAACTGAAAACTGACAACTGACAACTGAAAACTGACAACTGAAAACTGACAACTGAAAACTGATAACTGACAACTGATAACTGACAACTGATAACTGATAACTGATAACTGATAACTGATAACTGATAACTGATCGCCGTAGCAGTCATGATCAAAACAAAGCAAAAAGCCAAAAAATCTAAAAAATCTAAAAAATCTAAAAAATCCAAACAGCAATCATCACCAGAGAAACCAGCACTCAGTCTGAAAGAGGAATTAGCCCTCAAGCGCAAAGCCATGCGAGAGCGTAAAGAATTTACTGACTTGGTTGGTAAACTTTTAGGTAGTGGCATATTCCTAGGAATAGTGCTTTTTTTTGTGGGTGGAATCAAATTAGCCTTACCTGGGGCGTTAGGTATTATCGTCTTAACCCTGTGCTATAAATACCCACGCTATGCTCTATTTGCTTTTGTGATTTACTTACCCTTCGCCGGTACAGTAATTTACTGGTTAGGTGGTAGCCCCATCATGCAATTAGCGAAAGATGCTTTTTTTATTCCGATGATGATTGCTATTTGGCAAACCTGTAAAAAGCAAGGCAAACCGTTCATTGTACCTATATCTCTGAAAACACCTTTTTGGGTATTATTTAGTAGCTGTTTGGCAACATTGCTATTAGTTAATGGACAGCAACAATTGGGCGCTTCTGGAGAAACACCTATAGGTGTGGGAATTTTAGGATTAAAAGTTTTACTAGGTTATTTTCCTCTAATTACCTGTATTTATTACTTAATTCGTGACGAAAAAGACTTTTGGATACTTTCCCGTCTTCAAGTCGTGCTGATCCTCATTTGTGGGGTTCTGGGAATCATACAGTATGCTCTACTAACAATTGGAGTATGCAAAGGAACAGTGGGTGTTGAAGGTGATGCTTTATTTAAAGCTTCCTTAGATTCACGTTGTTATTTTGGCGGCGCATTGTTGTACACTCCAGAACAAGGAGTAATTCGTCTACCTGGAACATTTGTAGCACCTTGGCAATGGGCATGGTTTTTGATTTCGGGAACATTTTTTACCTTTGCCAGCATTTTTAGCGATAAATCTATTATTTGGCGGATTATCAGCTTACCGGCTTTAGCTTTAGTATTTATGAACGCAGTTGTTTCTGGACAAAGAATTGCTTTAGCTTTAGTACCTGTTTGGTTTGTATTATTGCTAATCATAACCGGTCAAGTTGCTAACTTTAAAAAGTTTATTCCCGTTATCGGCGGTTTTGCCTTAATCTTAGTTATTGCCATAGCTGCCAACCCCGTAGTTGTTCAAGAAAGAGTAGATAGTTTTGTTGGTAGATGGAATGCTTCACCTCCTCACAGCTTTATCGTTCAACAATTTGAGGAAAGCTGGCATAACGTTGATGATAGTCCTCTTGGTAAAGGTTTAGGTAGGGCAACTAACTCAGCACGTATATTAGGATCAACTAAGTTAATTGAGACATATTACCCTAAAGTTTTGTATGAAATAGGAATTGTCGGAGTCATGGCTTTTCTCTTTTTTGTAACTGGCATCACAGTGGTTGCATTCAAAACATACAAAAAAATAAAAGATCGTAATCTTCGTACCTATGCAGCAAGTATGTGGGCTTTTATATTATTCATTAGTTATAATACATATTATTATCCCTTAGATGTTGACCCTGTTTCTGTTTATTATTGGTTATGTATAGGCATATTGTTCAAATTATCAACTATAGATAAAGAGGCTCATGGTTTAGACAACAAAAATCACAAAAAACGCTTAAAAAATAAACAGGTATCAACTTCAACATAATTCCAGGAAAAGGTTAAATAATCAGGTTATGACACAATCAAATATCACAAACAACAATAGATTCCATTGGATTGATAGAACTAAAGGTTTAGCAATATTAGGAATTGTTTTGTTTCATTTTTTCCAAAGCTACCCTGACCGGGTAACATTGATTAATGTATTAGATAGAAATTTTGCTAGAGTCGGATATGCTGCTGTAGATATTTTCTTCTTAATGGCTGGTTTCAACACTAGCTACGCTTTAGTAAAGCGTTCCCTCAAAGTAGGCAAAGATAAAATTGAAACCAACTGGAAATCATGGTTACAGAAAAGATTAATTAGACTTTATCCATCTTATTGGTTAGCTGTATTGTTAAGCTGTTTACTTTATAGCATCTTCCGTGACTTTGAAATAAGGTGGGATTGGAATTTTATCTTTTCTATCCTTGGTTTAACTGGTGTTCATTCACAGTCATTTAATCCCGGATTTTGGTTTGTTTCTGTTATTATTCAGGCTTATATATTAACACCTATTATCTTGAATGTTGGCAAAGATAACCCTAGCCGAATTCTACAAATAGGGATATTATTAGGAGTTTTAAACAAAATTATTGCTTACTATTTTCTCTGGGAAAAAACATTATTACCGAATAACTCATATAACTATTTATTTTTCTTACAAAATAATTTTATTGGCAGCTATATATTTCCTTTTTGCATAGGATTATACTGGGGCTTTATTTATGCTAAGAATAAAAAATTGAGAAAAATAGATATCCAAACATCTACCATCACTTTCATTTTAGGATTATTGATGTATGGGTTGTTAATTTTTCAAAAAGTAGATATTATCTATAAGCTTGGCTTTGATATGCTGTTTACTCCTATGTTGTTTATAGGCATTAAGTTTTTATTTTCTGCCTTAGAAAAAGTTAAAATAGTGGGTTGGCTACTCAGTTTTATATCTATTTTAGGAATTTATTCCTATGAAATTTATTTGGTACATCAACCTATGTATTTTGCCGTCCTAGCTCCATTAAGGAATATTCTAGAGATGGATCGCTATCCAAAAATAATAGTTATACTAGGAATTTGTATGGTTTGGCTTACAGTATATGTATTTATTTTTATTAAGTTAGAGAATTTTATTAATAAAATCATAGATAATTTGAGTCAAAAAAAACATCATAATCTGAATAACTAAACCCAAACTCACAAACTTTGAGGACTTACGCAAAATATCTCTCAAACCCTCTTATCTTCGTTTGCTATCCCTTCGGGAAGCTCCGCTAACACATCCTTCGTGGTTCATTCTTCCGTAACTTCTGCCTAAGTCCTAACTTTACCCACAACTCATTCACACCCAACTATTGAAACTTTTCCCTCCCTAGTCTCCACAAATAACTTTTTGCCGCAAACCCTAATTACTGATTAAATTAAGATTCCCTCTCACCAGTCACCAGTCACCAGTCACTTTTTGCTGCAAACTCTATTTAGTTAAGATGTATCAATAATTTCATAACCACTTATAAACTTAGGTATTTTTTTAGTAAACTAAAAAATAAGATTACCCTGAAATAAAGTCAGAATCATTAATTACAATTTTAGTTAACACCACTATGAGTAATCACCCACTAATATCTGTTGTTATTCCTACATACCGCAGAGAGCAACTGCTACAAGATAGTATCGTAGATGTACTAAAACAAGACTATCCCAATTTTGAAGTGCTGGTAGTGGATCAAACCCAAACCCACGAACCAGAAACTCAGGCTTTTTTAGATGAAATGGCAGTATCCGGTAAAATTAAACTGTATAAATTAACTTGGGCAAGTTTACCAGGGGCGAGAAATTACGGTGTACGTAGATCATCAGGTGAAATTATTTTATTTATTGATGATGATGTGCAGTTAACACCGGGTTTTTTAGCGGCTCATGCCAAAAACTACTCAGAAAACCCAGAAATAGGTGCGGTTGCAGGGCGAGTATTTGACAGAATGAAATTAGGTGACTCTGGGGGAGACTTGGAAATTGAATATTTACCACCAGAAGCAATGGATCCAGGTATTGCTTGGTATCATATTGATTTAGTGCATACTACTAAACCTCAGCAAGTTTTGACAGCTAGGGGTTGTAATATGTCATTCCGGCGGGAAGTATTTACCAAGTACGGGATTAAATTTGATGAAAGGTTTCGAGGTAGTGCTGTCAGAGAAGAATCTGACTTTTGTTTACGGTTTCGACAGACTGGGTATAAAATTTGGTATGACCCAGAAGCTTATTTAGTACACTTAGGAGAAGAAACTGGCGGTTGTCATGATATCAGTATGCGATCGCTAAAATATCAACTTACTTTTTATCACAATCACTTTTTATTAGGTCTCAAAAACCTCACATTTAGCCAAGCTCTACGGCTTTATGGGCGTTTATTTGACTGTCATGTTCTCGGTAACCCACCTTGTTATAAAAGTGGTTCACCTATTAAAATTGCCACTCGTGGAGTTTTCTATTTTATGGGTTTTTTGAAAGCTGTGGGAACTATGTTTCAATCAGTATGGAATGATGGACAAATTTACAGTCGTTTAGATCAACAAGTTTGATTTTTTGAACGCAGATGAACGCAGATAGACGCAGATAATTAATATCTTTTCATATTTTATGAATTATGATGTCTGTGTTTATCTTTTTTGATTTGAGTAATTTTTTTACATACATTATTTACCATGAAGATATTAGTTGCTAGTCACACCTATATAGTAGACCTAAATTGTGAAAAATTACGCGCTTTAGCCAAGTTAGAACCAGGTATAGAAGTTACAGTTGTTGTTCCTAAAAAATGGCAACCAGGAGGAGTACAAAATAAAATTATTGAAACACAATATCGTGATGAAGGTGTTTTCAAAATTATTCCTGTTTCTAATTTTAGTCAAAATCATCAAGGTTTATTAACATTTGGAACTGATTTGATTGGTTTATTAAATAAATTTCGTCCTGATATTATTCATGTAGAACAAGGTTCTAGAGGTTTGGCTTATACCCAAATGATTTTGTTGAATCAATTATTAGGTTTAAAAGCTAAAAATGTATTTTTTACCTGGTGGAATTTACCTTATGAGTTAAAATTGCCAGTGGCTTTGTTGGAGAAATATAACTTAAATTATAGTAATGGAATTATTTCTGGCAATCAAGATGGTGCTGACATTTTAAAACAGCGGGGATATGCAGGAAAAATTAAGGTTTTACCCCAATTAGGTGTAGATGAAACTCTGTTTACTCCCCAAAAGCAACCAGATTTAGCTGCTAAGATTGGCATTAGTGAAAATGATTTTGTTGTGGGTTTTGTGGGGCGATTTGTACCAGAGAAAGGGTTGTTGACATTGTTAAAAGCATTAGTAAATATCAAAGATAAACCCTGGAAATTACTTTTGTTAGGGAGAGGTGATTTAAGAGAGGAATTAATTAAAATCGCTACGGAAAATAATATGCTAGAAAAAGTAATTTTTGTAGAAAGTGTACCTCATCATGAAGTAGCTAATTATATCAATTTAATGAATACATTAGTTTTACCTTCAGAAACAACTTATAAATTTAAAACCCTTACCGCTGTCGGTTGGAAAGAACAATTTGGTCATGTTTTAATTGAAGCAATGGCTTGTCAAGTGCCGGTAATAGGTTCTGACTCTGGAGAAATTCCCCATGTAATTGGTGATGCTGGTTTGATTTTTCCTGAAGGTGATGATCAGGCTTTGGCTAGTTGTTTATCAAAGTTAATTGAAAATCCTCATTTAGCTGATAATTTAGGTAATAAAGGTTATGAAAAAGCGATGGTAAAATATACAAATAAAGCTGTAGCTAAACAACAATATGAATTTTATCAAGAGTTAATTTGATCTCGTTGATCTCGTTACCAGTTTCTAACTGGGAATGCTATTGGGAGTCTCTGACTCTGATCAAGGCATAGCCTTTAGTATTTATTCCCATACAGAGTATGGGAACGAGGGAAATTTGATCTCGTTGATCTCGTTACCAGTTTCTAACTGGGAATGCTATTGGGAGTCTCTGACTCTGATCAAGGCAGAGCCTTTAGTATTTATTCCCATACAGAGTATGGGAACGAGGGAAATTTGATCTCGTTGATCTCGTTACCAGTTTCTAACTGGGAATGTTATTGGGAGTCTCTGACTCTGATCAAGTTTATTCCCATACAGAGTATGGGAACAAGGGAAGCTAGGGAAATTACCAATTACCAATTACTAATTTAATGAAAATATTACAAATTGTTCCTTCCATTTCTTTAATTTATGGTGGCCCTAGTCAAATGATTTTAGGACTATCTCCAGCTTTAGCAAAAGCAGGTACAAAAGTTACAATTTTGACTACTAATACTAATGGTGATAGTGGCCAAGAATCATTAGATGTACCTTTAAATGTACCTATTCAACAGGATGGTTATGAAATTATTTATTTTCGTTGTGCGCCATTTCGCAGATATAAATTTTCTGTGGATTTATTAAAATGGTTAAAAAATCATGCTCATAATTTTGATATTGCCCATCTTCATGCTTTATATTCTCCTGTAATTAGTGCAGCAGCAATGATTTGTAGGCAGCAAAATCTACCTTATATTTTACGCCCTTTAGGAACTCTTGATCCGGCTGATTTACAAAAGAAGAAGCAATTAAAAAAGCTATATACTGCTCTTTTAGAACGTGCTAATATTGAGGGTGCGGCGGCAATTCATTTTACCAGTGAACAGGAGGCAAATATATCAGAAAGGTTTGGAGTCAATACTAAAGATTTGGTAATTCCTTTAGGGGTAGTTCCTCAACAAAAAATTGATGCAGATGTTAAATTTAAGTTGGGTATTCCTGAAGATAAAACTGTAATTTTATTTATGTCCAGGATTGATCCTAAAAAGGGTTTAGAATTATTAATTGCGGCTTTAGAAAAGTTATTAAATCAGGGGTTTGACTTTCATTTTGTGTTAGCAGGAACAAATCCTCAAGATCCTATTTATGAACAGAAGATTAAATCAGAAATTGAGAATTCATCATTACAAGATTATACAACTGTTACTGGTTTTGTAACTGGAGAAACAAAAATAGGTTTATTGCAAACAGCAGATTTATTTGTTTTACCTTCCTACTATGAAAATTTTGGAATTGCAGTTGCAGAAGCAATGGTTGCAGGTACACCAGTCATTATTTCTGATCAAGTGCATATTTATCAACAAATTATAGATAGTGAGTCTGGTTGGGTGGGAAAAACTAGTGTAGAATCAGTTGTGGATTTATTAACCACTGCTTTATCTCAGCCTCAAGAATGTCAAAGAAGGGGATTAAATGCCCAAGAATATGCTATGAATAATTTTAGTTGGGATGCGATCGCTAAACAAATTATTCGGGCATATCAAGATATAATTAACAGTCGTTGTTAGTGATGATTGGTAACTACGATGAAGGAACTTTTGTAGTCATTAATTTCTGATACTGTGATTTAATCAAATTCATTCCCCGTATTTCAATTATGGGTGTTAATAAACTAGCAGTAAGTACAGCTAATGAAGCTCTGATTAATATTGCTATTTCTGGAGGAAATACGTCAAACATAGATTTGAATAACCAACCAACTTGGAGATGAGTCAAATAAAGTGTATAGGAAATACTACCTAAAAATAAAAAGGGTTTAATTGCTAAAATTTGCAACTTGTCTATGGTTGCTAAATACATCAACAGTAAAAACACTATAAAAAATATACTACTATATACTTGTGCATCAGAACTATAATCAAGTACCTTTGCCATCACACACAATGTAATTATTGCCCACCTGTACCATTTACCACCGTGCATTTTAATTTGGTAAAGCATAATTCCCGATATAAATAACATTGCTCTACCTTGTAGTAGTAAATAATTGTTTTTAATCACATCTTTCAAAGATGTAGCCGCCGCACTAATATTCAACATGAGTAAGTCAGGAAAAACAGCTACACCCATTGGATGGGAATAATCAATATTGTATATATTACTAGCTATTGATAATTGAGCTTTTACCGCATTTAATACAACTATTACTATCCAAACTCCACAAATAATATCTATATATTTAACAGCTTTTAATTTATAAATAGCTAACATAATTATATAGAAAAATAGCTCTAAAATTAGAGTCCAATATACAATATTTACTGATGTGCCACCCAAAAAACCTTGTACTAAGAAACAGTTACGAATAATATCATAAATACTTTCTGTTCTAGGTGCAGCCATTCCCATTATATTTACGATCAATACGGTAGTAATTACTGAAAACAAATACATGGGATATAATCTTGCTAAACGCCCGACTATAAAATCAAGACTTGTTTTTAATCTATTAATACTAATTAAAATTACAAAACCACTAATAATAAAGAATATTTGTACAAATTCTTCTAAATAGCGAAAATATCCATAAAGATGATAATCTGCCCATTTATAGGAACTAGCATAATGAAATAAAACTATTGCTACGGCAGCAATTCCCCGCAAAGCATCAATTTCTAAGAGCCTGTTAGTATTTTTCATATTTTTATAGTATAGTCTTGATAAAAAACTATATTTTTTGTTTTCGGAGATTAAATAAAACTCTGATCATAGATATAGTTATATTACAGAAAATAATATTACCACATTACACTTAATTAATATCTATTCCTTGAATTTTTAATTAATATTTCTTTGCAAAACGCCTACTAACAAGTAATTAATGTTATGTTTTCACATCACAAGGTAAAATACTTCATGTCTTTATAATAGGAAATCTAACATGGGATTACGTCTTGGTGATACAGTACCTAATTTTACACAAGCCTCTACACATGGCGACATCAATTTTTACGAATGGGCGGGTGATAGCTGGGTAGTATTATTTTCTCACCCTGCTGATTTTACACCTGTTTGTACCACAGAATTAGGTACAGTCGCAAAATTAAAACCAGAATTTGACAAACGCAATGTCAAAGCGATCGCTCTGAGTGTAGATGATGTCAACTCTCATAATGGTTGGGTAGGGGATATTGAGGAAACCCAAAATACCAAACTTAACTACCCCATTTTAGCGGATGCAGACAAAAAGGTTTCAGACCTTTATGATATGATTCATCCTAACGCTGCTGCAAATATTACAGTACGATCTGTATTCGTTATTGATGCTAACAAAAAGCTTCGTCTTTCTTTTACATACCCCCCCAGTACAGGACGTAACTTTGACGAGTTGTTGCGCGTTATTGACTCTTTACAGTTAACCGACGACTATAGCGTAGCCACACCCGCAGACTGGAAAGATGGTGAAGATTGCGTAATTGTACCATCTTTGAAAGATCCTGAAGTTCTCAAAGAAAAATTCCCCAAAGGTTACACAGAAGTTAAACCTTATTTACGGATGACTCCCCAACCTAACAAATAATTTTTCACATCAATATTTAGGGTTTGCAGCAAAAAGTTATCTGTGGAGACTAGGAAACAGGGAACGTAGGGTGTGTGAGTGATAGCGTAATGCACCAAACCCTTGATAATGGTGCGTTACGAACTCTGTTCTAACACACCCTACAATACCTAATTTTATTTAAAACTCAAATAATAGTCCTATATATCTTGGCATAATTGATTAAACAGAATTTGTAAATTGTTGAAATCTTCTCGCTTTTGTTTAATTTCCTGTGGTTCTAATTCAGGTTGAAAATTAATTACTTTATCAGCTTTTCGTTCATATTCTGCGAGAAAATATAAACCTTGTGTACTTAAATCAGATAAATATTTTTCCGCAGCAGTTATACATAGCTTCGCCACTTGTTGGTGATAGACATCTTGTGGTTGTTCTCCATTTTTTGGCAAGTTTTTACTTAATAAATAGGAAATACTCCCTACCACAGCAGCGCCGACAGGGCCACCTAATAACCAGCCTACACCACTACCCACAGCAATTGAACCTGTTTCTCTCAAATCATTATTATTAGTATTTTTCGGTTTAGGTGGTAAGTCTAAATTAGGGACTTCAGGAAAAGGAATTTTTAAATCTTCTGGCCTTTCTGATTGAAAAAATTCATAAGCTTGATATAACCATTTCATTACAGATAACTGTAATTTATTTAAGTCTTTTTTTAAAATACCTAATTGCCAAGATGGAAAATTATTTTCTGCCAGTGCAACGGCAAGATCACTTTGGTATTGAGATAATAAATTAGGTAATTTTAAGTATTCCTGTAATTCTAATAAACTCATTTTAAACCCTTGATAGATGAGTTTTTTGGCTTTTTCTTTAATAGCTATTTTTGTTTGGGACTTTTCTGTAAATACTTGGATTTCTTGATTGAGAACATCAATTTTTTCTGCTAATAAAGGTTTAATTTTAGCAATGATTACTGTTAATCTTGGTAGCCTAACATCTCTATCACTTTGTTGTAAAATTCCCATAATATGCTGTAACGATACTTCAAACTGAGATAAACCACTACTCTTAATTAGTTCAATATCTCCTTTTATTCTTCCTCGTAAAGCAGGTAAAGCATCAACTCGATATAAGTTACTAAAACCAGGAGGTAAATTAGCACGGAAACTTTCTGCAACAAATAATAAGCGGTGATAAACTTGTTTTTGTTCTTCTACTTCCAGCAAGTTCAAAAAATTAACTACAAAAATAATAGTTTTAATTTCTTTTGCTAATAACCAATCTCGTAGATTTTCCCGTTCCTCCAAAGTCATTAATTTTCGTGCATCTAATACCTGAATTACTAAATCGGTACTTAATAATGTATCTTGGACTAAATTATCCTGTGCTTCCCTATCATTAGTTCCTGGTAAATCAATTAATTCCACATTTCTTTCTAAAAAAGGATGAGGACAAAAAACTTCGACAGATATAACATCTTTTCGCATCTGTCTTTGACGATTTAAGACGGCAAATTTTTTTAAAACCTTGATACCATCACGATAGATTTCTGTTCCATCAGATAGTAAAATTCTCGTTTTGAGATTAGTACCATATTTAATTGTAATTGCTGATCCTGTACTGGGAATTAAATCCATTGGTAAAGTCTGATTTCCCAAGATTGCATTTAATAAAGTTGATTTACCATAATTGAAGGGAGCAAAGACTGCAATTCTAAAATTAGGATTTTTTAAATAATTACTAATAGCAATTACATCTTTATATAATATTGATTCTGGAGCGATTTCTAGTAATTGACAGGCTGATTGCAGAGTCTTGGTAATTTGACTATAATCTTGTTTATGGTACATATTATTACTTTCAACAGGATCTGAATTTTTACTGGATGCAGCCTGAGACTACATTAGCATTCCTAGTCTGAGACTAGGAACGAGAATTTTTAACCATAATCGGCTAATAAATTACTATATGTAGACTCAATTTTTTGCATTTGTACCATGATATCTTCTTGCAATTTTTGAAACCGTTGATGTTCTGTTTCTCGATTAATTTCTCGGTTTTCTTTTTGTTGGAGAAGATTATCTAACTCTAATTTACGTGAGTTGATATCATCATTAATTCTCAAAGTAACTTCTTGTTCGTAAGTATCAAAACATTCTTTGACTGCATCATAAACAGTTTGAGATTGTTCATTAGCAAGTTGTGGAAGATATTTAACTAACTCTTTTTTCGCTGTTTTAACTAATTCTTTTCTAGCTTGATCAGCTTGTACAATTCCTACTCCCAGTCCTAATAATGCAAAACCAATAGGCCCTAAGAAAATACCTGTTACTGCTGTCATGATACCACCAATCCCAATGACAGTAAAATAGTTTAACAAAATGTTTTTCCAATCAAAACCAGCACCAGCTAAAGCTACACCAGCTAAGTTACCTCTGGATAAAGATAATAAACCCATCGCCCATTTTGCCCAAGTCGGTGAGTTATCATTATCTGTACTATTATTGGGGTTAACTTTGACTTTTTTACCTGTAATTTTTTCGGTAATTTGATTGGTAACTTTACTGTAAGAAGCACCATATTGAGCAGCAGAAAGAGATAATTCCCTAAATGCACTATTAATTTCTTTTTCTGCTGTTAAAGTCCAGGCTGAAAATTTATCTGTGATGTATTCTTCAAAAGCTTTTTGTAATGCTTCGTTGAACTCTTTTCTTTTCCCATTTCTGAGAAAATCTAATATATTCAAATTGGGTTGATAACGCAGAAAATCATTTTCAAAGGTATTACCTAAATCTAACACATAACTCCGAAAAGATGCTGATACTTGTCTTGCTTGGGTATCTCTGGTATTGAGAATTTCTTTTTGAAATTGATCACGAATGTTGTTGAGTTTATTAAATTCCGGTTCTACTGAATCAATTCGTTCTTTTAATTCGGAAACATCTTGATCTAATAGGGGAATACGTCTTTCTATTGCTTCACGGGTATGATTGATAGTTTGTCTGGCTAAAATTCTGACTTGACGTAATTCGGAAATCGCTCTTTCCCTAGTTAAAAAGTTATTCAAAGCACCCATAAACTCAGGAAATCCCGTTTTACTTAAATCAGCTTGGGGGTTTTTTAATCTCTTCCTCAGTGCTTGAATTGAAGAGATTTCAAATACTCTTTCTTCATAAATATCTTGTCCATCTGCATAGCAATATTCTTCTAAATTAGACCTAAATACCTGTCTTAATCTCTCTTCTGCTGCTTCTAATTCTTCTATATCATCAGGATCAATTAATGAATCTTTGACTTGATCCCAAGCATTAATTAAGAAGAAAACTGATAAACCACGTCCTTTAATATAATTCTCTAGGTATCTTCTTTCTCCTAAAGTACATGGTTGAGAAGCTCGCATGACAAACAAAATTGCATGACAATTATTCAAATAACCTAAAGATAATTCATTCCGCGCTTCTGTATCATTCAAACCAGGACTATCAACAATTTCAATTCCTTTTTCTAGTAATGCTAAAGGATATTCAACTACCGCATAATCAACATTAGGAAAGGCTTGTTTTTTATCCTGTTCTAATTGTTTAGCTTCTGCTGGATCAATTGTGTATGCTTTTTTAAAGCTGGCAAAATCTAATTTTTCTGCTTCCTTACCATCATTAAAATGTATGGTTACTTGTTTTTCTGTGCCATGACGTAAAATAGTTAATACTGCTGTACAAGGATTAACGTCACTAGGTAATAAATTTTCTCCAATTAGTGCATTGAGAAATGTACTTTTACCTCTTTTCATATCCCCTAATATCAACAGTCTAAATACACCTTGACTGAGATTTTGACTAGCAATGGTAATATCTTCAATGTCCCGTGATAAACTCAGTTTCCCAGAAGAATTATCACCTGCTAATTCGGCTGCGTTAATAGTATCTGCAATCTGACTTAAACAGTTAGATATTTCTGATTTAGCTTGAGCAACTTTTTCTAAATCATTAATAAATTGATCCGTGTTAACTTGATAAACCATGATGATAATCTTCTATTTGGAGTTTTTAATTTTAGATTCTAGGAAAAGTTTATATACCAAGAAAGCTAATGCTGCAAAAATTACCACACTAACTAACATTGAAGCAATCCGAATAGCTACTATTGTGACAACGAAAAGTCCAAACAATTTAGCTCCAAGAATAACTTTTCTTAACCAAGGTTTTTGGGATTTTTCTGGTTGATGCTTACGAGTTTGATAAACAGGTTCTTCTCCTGTATTCATCATATTTTCCATTTCTCGTAGTCTTGCTTCTACTCGTTCCTGTATTTCCCTATTATGTTCGTCTGGTAATGCCATATTTTTTGACCTCATCTAGTCAGTTATTTTGCTATTCAAGATAATTTTAGCAAGAAATTGTCAAAATGTTGTTTGATGTCAAACTCAGTTTAATTATAACTATATTGATGTAATTAGCAAACTGCAAAATTACTTTGAAAGTTTATTCTTATTTGTTCCCTCTCTCAATAAGTGAATTTAATTTTGTCCAACGACTTAGTTAGGATTCAGAACATATTTGAAAATTTGATATATCCTCTTAAATTCAATCTTTTTTAGACATTTTTCGGAAATAGTGTCTGGATTTATGAACAGAAAAAATGTAAAAGATTGTAAATATATTCCTCTGTACGGCAAAATTTGATAGTGAACAACGCAGCAAAATTGGGATATGGATATAAAACAAGGGTTTGTTGGTACTATTGGTAACACACCTCTAATTCGCCTAAACAGCTTTAGTGAAGAAACTGGGTGTGAAATTTTAGCCAAAGCTGAATTTTTGAATCCTGGTGGTTCTGTTAAGGATCGTGCAGCATTGTACATTATTGAAGATGCAGAACAACAAGGTTTACTCAAACCTGGTGGTACAGTGGTGGAAGGAACTGCTGGTAATACAGGAATTGGGCTGGCGCATATTTGTAATGCTAAAGGCTACAAATGCTTAATTATTATTCCCAATACCCAATCTCAAGAAAAGATAGACGCGCTCACAACTTTAGGTGCAGAAGTACGTCCTGTCCCGGCTGTACCATATAAAGATCCTAACAACTACGTTAAACTATCTGGTAGAGTGGCTGCCGAGATGGAAAATGCAATTTGGGCCAATCAATTTGATAACTTAGCTAACCGTCGCGCTCACTATGCAACTACAGGTAAAGAAATTTGGCAACAGACGGAAGGGGAAATAGATGGTTGGGTAGCTGCTACTGGTACAGGTGGAACTTTTGCAGGGGTAGCTATGTATTTAAAAGAAAAGAATCCGAAGATTCAATGTGTAGTTGCAGATCCAATGGGTAGCGGTTTATATAGCTATATTAAAACCGGAGAAGTCAAAATAGAAGGTAATTCAATTACTGAAGGAATTGGTAATAGTAGAATTACCGCAAATATGGAAGGCGCACCTATTGATGATGCCATTCAAATTGATGATCAAGAGGCATTACGAGTGGTTTACCAACTATTATATAAAGATGGATTATTAATGGGTGGTTCGACAGGAATTAATGTAGGTGCTGCGGTAGCTTTAGCCAAAAAATTAGGTCCTGGACATACTATTGCTACGATTTTATGTGATAGTGGTTCTCGCTATCAATCCCGGATTTTCAATCAAGAATGGTTAGCTAGCAAAGGATTATTTATTAATTAATTCTTGTATCAGTTAGCAGTTATCAGTTATCAGTTATCAGTTAGCAGTTAGCAGTTAGCAGTTATCAGTTATCAGTTAGCAGTTAGCAGTTAGCAGTTATCAGTTATCAGTTATCAATTTAACCTCTCAACTTGACGGTACTTTTTTATTTAATCATCAAGGTAAATTACTTTCTGAACATTGAGATTCAGGAATTTTGGGTTTTGCTGCTAAGATAAGTAAATATCTATCTTTTTTTAGATACTGTGGACACAAATAATAAGTTACAAAAATCAGGGAATTAGTTTATGTTTAATGACTTAAATGAAGATCAAACAGAACCTAATAAGTGCGTACAGGTGTGTCAGCATCGTAGTTGTAGAAAACAAGGAGCAGTAGCTGTTTTGGCGGCTTTTCAGAATTTACCTGTTCCGGAAGTGGAAATTCTGGCTAGTGGTTGTTTAGGACAGTGTGGTAATGGTCCAATGGTACTTGTATTACCAGATATGATTTGGTATTCTCGTGTTTTGCCTGAAGAAGTTGCAGTAGTGGTAAAAAAACATTTATTAGATGGTCAAATAGTTACACAAATGCTTTATCATCGTTTTCATGGTCAGAAATAATGCTGATACAATAATCTTCCTAAAAACTGCACCTGGTTACACCAAGTGAGACATCTGATGAACATTAAGCAGCTACGCCAAACTTTAAAATTAAAATGGTTAAGTTACTATCAAGAAAATATTTCTTGGCTAGTGAAAATGCAAATTTGGCGGTCTTATGATGGTGTCAGAAGACCTTTGTCAAGTTATATTTTAGCAACCTTATCTACTCTAGAACCTCAGTTTCAGGAAATACTGCCATTCCTACTTGAATTAAACAATAACCCTGATCAAATAGTTGCAGCTTTAGGACTTAATTTTAATCCTGATCAAGAGTTAAATTTACTAGAATTAGAAAATTCCGATGCTCAACATCAGATGATGAATCAGCCTATTTCACATTTTGATGCTATTGATAATCAAGATAATTATACAGTAAAAGAAACTGTTTCTGAAGTTGTAAAATCACGTCAAAAAGTATTATTAAAAGTAGTTCCCAATGTGAAACAACAACATCGCTCTGTTGCTGTAGTTGCTATTAATAAACAAGTCAATCCATCTGTAGTCAAGGATAAATCAGAAATAGAGCGATCGCCGACTATCACCACACCAACTCCCATCAAATATCAGTTTACAGGTCTTCCTGTTCAGGAAATTGCCTATATTTCTGCAACTACCAATGCTCGCAGTTTACCAGCCTGGATGGATGAATTTTGCCCAGGAGTGAACCGTTAAATTATTTTTCAATGGAGTTAATGACTCTATTTTCAATAGATCAGGAATTTTACTTAGGGAAAACACAAAAATTATAAAGTTTTATTGCAGGATTCAACACTTTTGATAAAGACTAGATAAAGACTTATTGTCTTAATGTAAAAATTTCATAAACAGGTTTGAGATTTCGTTAAAAAACACTCACCTTATGATTAGATTAGTTGGATGTTCTCAGTATTACTGAGATCAACATCATATCAGCTTAGTTAATACATCTTCTCACTAATCAGATAGTAATTCCCAGGAGATTGTATATAACTTTGTCACCAAATTCTTTTCTATCCACAACTAAGGAGAAAACACTTAATGTTTAATATTCAATCCATTAGGAATGCAGCTTTAACAGCAAGTTTTGTCAGTACCGGCGTTGGTTTATCAATTTTATTGAGTGCTAACCCATCAAAAGCGACTAATCTAACTATCCCTTTACCTTTAGACAAATTCATTCTTGATGGTAACGCCCAAATTATACCAACATCAGCGGCAACTCCCTTTTTCGACTCTGATATGATTGCTATTGAGGGAGAAGGTTCAGCTACTTCTGGTGCATCTCCTTTATTACCTATCAAAAGGAAACAAACATTCCTTCATTTCAACTACGCATTTTTTGGAGGTGGTGATCTGAGTTTGCTCCTCAATAATACCACGACTGGTGCGTCTACTTTCATTGAGACACTAGCTGAATCTAATGGTCAAATTGCCGATTTTGACTTGACTGAGTTCATCACAATTCCAGGTTCTTATAGTGTTAGTCATGTCCTCACAGGAGGAGGTTCTGCACACTTCAATAATTTTACTGTAAAAACGCGACACGTGCCTGAACATACTGCGACATTGGGTTTACTAAGTTTTGGAGTTGCAGCATTCGCTTTCAAGCAGAAACGTAAAATTAGCTTAGGTTTTTTGGCGAAATAAGCTGAACTGAATCATGTTTTAAGAATCTTTTCAGTCCGTAGGTTGGGTTTACATAAGAAGAACCAGCATTAACCAATAATAGTAAATATGCTGGGGTGCATTTTATTGAACTCAATCTGAAAATTGACTATAAGAGTTCATTTCTAAATCAACTCGTATAGCGTCTTAAAGAAATAAGGAATATGATTTTCCACAGTTACATCTTGCTTTGAATAAAATTTACCAATTTCTAAAGATAACTGTTCTCTAAATTTATGTTCTGAATGCGGCCAATTCTCATCAGGTAAAATCTGCTTCCAATACTCCTTAGATTTCACCAGCATTAATAAAGCATTGATTAATTTATTTTTATCCTCTGAATTTTGATAATTACAATACTCTTGATTCCACAAATATTCAAATTTATCTATTTCCACACTATCCAAATTAGAAAGATAACCGATTCTCTGAATTACTTTTGACCAATTATTTTGTAAATCTTTATCATTAGTAATATCATTAACCATATCTAAATAAATATTTTCTAAATTCACAGTATTCTCTTTATATAACGGATAACTAACATAATGATTATCAAAAACTTCTTGAATACCAGGTAATAAAAAATAAGCCTCTTTATGAATTAAACCAGTCACCCAAATACGATGATAGTCTGTGTTAGATTTATTAATATTTCCTTGATGATAAAGACTATAAAAAATATCTTCTGTATTTTTAAAATTGTAATCTTCCTGAATTTCAGCAAATTGCACATCTAAGTCTACAATTGCAAAAAGTTTATCAGGACTTAAAAATGATTGCCTACTATCAACATTATGCAAATCTAAAAGTTTAAAATATGTATTTAACACATCATTTCTATCACCACAATTAAAAAATTGCGGTCTATATTCTTTCCACCATATAGGTACACAAGCATTATAAAAATTAGCATCTGGCATTTGTTCCATTTGCTTGTATAATTGCGGTGAACGTCTCCCTTGTACTTGGGAAATAACACCTTCACAAATAATCACTATTCTGTTTCTGATTCTGGCAGATTTGAGAATATTTAAACAATGTTCTTTTAGTTCGGTTTCATTTAAACTCATATTTTGTTTTCAATTGATTATTGAATTGTTTTTAATTGTAATTTTGGATCTAATTCTTTAACATGAGCAGGTGTAACCGCTTGACAAATTTCGTAGGAATGGGTAGCTAAAATATATTGATTAGTCGCACCCCATTCTTCTAAATCTCTAACTATTTGATATTGCCAATCTGGATGAAATGATATTTCTAATTCATCCATCAGCACAATTGCATCTTTTATATTATTATACTTTAACCACATATAAATACATAATCTTTTTAATTCTCCATGACTTAAATCTTCTGGATAAAGTTCTGTGTCATCACCATCAATTTTAAAATTAATTCCCGATAAATCAGGTTGTACATTAATTTTTTTATTAGTTAAAAGATTGTTCAGTTCAGCTATTAGCTTTACATAATTATTACCATAATTTCCACCTTGTTCTACAGCTTGTTTAAAATCTTCATCCCGTGCTTTTTTGAATGCTTCAATCAGAATATCTATTGCTAGGAAGTCATAGGTAAAAAATCCTGGTAGTTTAGAATTGGCTGTTTTAATTATTTGGTAATAGTTGGTTTGATTGTTTTCCTGTTTTTTAAATAGAGATTTTCTATTATTTGGTTGTAAGAATAGGAATATTTGTGAAATATGAGCAGCCAGGAATATTTGGTTTGAGATGGTTATTAAAAACTCATTTCCTTCATTTATATCAATACCGTCAATTTTACATACTAGAGCTTCTTCTTTTAATTGGTTATTTATAGAGATGTTTTTGTGTGCCGAAATAAGCAATAATTTATTTCTTTTTAAGAAATCATTTAGTAAATATTTTTGATTTCTGGATAGTTCTGTTTGATTACTATTAATAACAGATAATGTTTCATATTTAGCGGCATCAGCTTCATTATAAACTCTTATAAAATTCAATATATAACTTTCATCACAAACAAAAAAATCAAGTCTAATATTTTTACTGCCATCCCAAATATCAATAATAGCTAAAGTCCTTTTTCCTGATTCATCATTAACCTGAAAACTATACAGTAAATTTGGTATAGCCCCTACTCTATCAGGATTACCAGCACAATGTAACAACACAAAAATCAATTGTAATAATGTACTTTTACCCCCTCCATTTAGACTACCAAGGGGAAAAATACGCGGAGTAAATTCCTTTTCAAAAGTAATATCTACATTTTTCAAAGCTCGAAAATCAGGTACTTGGATTCTTTGTATGTGCATAAATATATTTATTGTTGTAACTTGATAAATTAATTATACCGCAAATTAGTTAGTTTATATAATTGTCAAGGTTACGGAAATAATCTCAGCATTAGCAAAGCTAATGAATTAGAAACTATTATTCATGCTATTAATGGTACAGAAAACCACATTCATATAGTAGCTTCTATTCCTCCTAAGATTTCTATTTCTGAATTTGTACAAAAAATCAAAGGTAGCAGCACTCATTATATTAATAATGTATTTGATGTAGAAGATATGTTTGCTTGGCAAAGAGGATATGGTGTTTTTTCATTAGGGAGAAAACAACTAGAAGAAGCGGTTATTTATGTAAAAAATCAAAAGGAACATCATGCACAGAATACGATAATTAAATCTTTGGAAAATTTTAATCAAGATGATGATCCACCACATAAATTTTACATTTAGTTTACATTACATCTAGTCAGCTTTAGCTGACTTTGGTTATTAGCCTCAGAATTCATTCTGAGGCGGGCGTGTGGGTAACTAAATAATTCATTCTGAGGCGGGCGTGTGGGTAACTAAATAATTCATTCTGAGGCGGGCGTGGGGATAATGGGAAGATTGAATTTGAATATCAGTGGAATTTTTAAGCCAGTCTGGAAATGTATTTTAAAACCCGCCTGGGAATGTATTTGAAATCATCAACAACCGGGGAATGAATTGTCGAAACGCAATGACTAGGAATGAATTCCCAGTCTAATAGCAAAAGTCGGCTCAAGCCGACTATAATATTTTCATTTTTATGATAGGTTTGTGATTAATTCTGTAGGTTGGGTTGACGCAAGGAAACCCAACATCAACCAATAATAATAAATGTGTTGGGTTGCATTTCATTTAACCCAACCTACAAACTAAGTTACTATTATCTAATTGCTACACACAACCTAGTTAAAAATATTGTACTATATATGTATCGTATGTATAGTTTATTTAATCATGAAAGTTTTTGATATTTACTCAAAACGGCAAAAAAAACTTATGGGAGATGTCCCTGATGTGTATGAGTATGATTATATTCCTGAACACCTTCGTGTACAGATTATTCATATAATAAAGGATCTTATTGGTCTTTATGATAAAAATAAAAGTGAAAAATATTTTGGGGCTATTCACGATATAATATGTCGTGAACACGGCATTCTTAGTTCAGAAATAGAAGACATATTTAATGTGTCATATACTAAAAGAGTATTAGATTTTATATTAAAAGAAAAAATAGAAAAGGTTCTTGATAGCGTTGAATTAACCTTTAATTTTTTTGGAACATCAAATAATAAAGATGATACAACAAAAAATATATCAAATGCAATTGATCATTTAATCAAGGAATTGAACTTCAGATTTAGGGAACACGGAGTAGGTTATCAGTATGAGTCAGGTAAAATTATAAGAGTTGATTCTCAAATAATCCATGCTGAAGCAGTAAAACCAGTTTTATACTTATTAAGCGATCCTCAATTTCAGGGAGCAAATGAGGAATTTTTGAAAGCCCATGAACATTATAAACATGGTAATTATAAAGAATGTCTCAACGAATGTCTTAAATCTTTTGAAAGTACCATGAAGATTATTTGTAACAAGCAAGGCTGGATTTTTAAACCTACAGATACAGCTAAAACACTTATTAAAATTTGCTTTCAAAATCATTTAATTCCACCTTATTTACAAGATCAATTTTCATCACTCAAGCAAAGTCTTGAAGGTGGTATTCCTACCATAAGGAATAAACAATCAGCACATGGACAAGGTTCTCAACCTGTTAATGTTCCACAATATTTTGCAGCTTACCAGCTTCATCTAACAGCAAGTACAATTTTGTTTTTGATAGAAGCTGAAAAAACGCTGACTTAAATACTAAAAACATATATTTTGTAGGTTGGGTTGACGCAAGGAAACCCAACATCAACCAATAATAAATGTGTTGGGTTGCATTTCATTTAACCCAACCTACAAAAACCCTAACCCAAAACGAAATTCACCAACTTACCAGGAACAACAATTACCTTCTTAATTTCCTTCCCTTCAATATAACGCTTCGCTACCTCAGACTCCCTTGCATACTTCTCCAAACCAGCTTTATCTAACTGAGAAGGAACTTGAATAGAACCACGAGTTTTACCCATAATTTGAATTACCAAAGTAATTTCATCAGCGATCAAAGCATCTGGATCAAAACTAGGCCAATTTTCAATATGCACAGTCTTCTTATTTCCCAACAATTGCCATAGTTCATCAGCAATGTGAGGAGCAAATGGTGCTAACATAATCACCAAACTTTTCACCCCTTCTGCATAAATGGGGGAATTTTTACACTTAGCATCATTCAATGCATTACTTAATTTCATCAACTCGGAAATTGCAGTATTAAATTGATAATCATCCTGCACATCTTCCGTAATTGCTTGAATTGCTAAATGAATCGCTCTCCTTAAATCTTTTTCCTCTTTACTTAACTTCTCCAAATCAGCTTTCTGTTTACAAACTCCCGCCTTAGCGTAATCTGTAACTAACCGCCAAACGCGATTTAAAAAGCGGAATTGTCCCTCAACATCAGCCTCATCCCATTCTAAATCTTTCTCTGGAGGTGCTTTAAATAAAATGAACATCCGCGCGGTATCAACACCATATTTAGCAATTACATCCTCCGGTGCAACACCATTTCCTTTTGATTTTGACATGGTGGCATAAACCTTTTCTAAAGGTTCTCCAGTTTGCGGATCAATTGGATTATTTACATCAACTAAATGAGAAGGAACCCATTTATCTTTTCCTCCTTTATTTGGGTTCATATAAGTTAAACCCTGTACCATTCCCTGAGTTAGTAATTTGGAAAATGGTTCATCAAAGTTATATAAACCCCGATCTCTTAATACTTTGGTAAAGAAACGAGAATACAACAAATGTAAAATCGCGTGTTCAATTCCACCTACATATTGATCCACCGGCATCCAATCACTTACTTTATCAGCATCAAAAATTTTCTCTTCATTTTGTGCATCAGTATAACGTAAGAAATACCAAGAAGAATCAACGAAAGTATCCATTGTATCGGTTTCTCTTTTAGCAGGAGTACCGCAACTTGGACAAGGGACATTTACCCAACTTTCTAACTGTGCTAAAGGTGAACCACCTCTACCTTGTAGTTCCACTTCTTCTGGTAAAATTACAGGTAAATCTTCTTCTGGTACTGGCACAATTCCACATTCAGGACAGTGAATTACAGGGATAGGTGCGCCCCAATAACGTTGCCGAGAAATTAACCAATCTCGTAAGCGATATTGTACTCTTTCTTGACCAAATCCTTGTTTTTGAGCATAGTCAGTAATTGCCTTTTTAGCATCTACTGAATTAGTACCATTAAAGTCACCGGAATTAACTAAAACTCCCGGTTCTGTATAAGCTGCTGTTAAATTTTCATCTGCTCCAATTTCCGGAACAATGACAACTTTAATCTCTAAATTCTGTTCCTTTGCAAATTTGAAATCTCTGACATCATGAGCAGGTACACCCATCACCGCACCTGTACCATATTCATAGAGTACGTAATCTGCAATCCAAATTGGTACTTCTTCTCCAGTGAAGGGGTTGATAGCTTTACCCCCGGTGGGTATACCCCGTTTGGGTTTGTCTTCTGCGGTTCTTTCTAATTCGCTTTGGTTGCTAATTTCCTTGACAAAGGCTTCTACTGCTGCTTTTTGATCGGAAGTGGTGACAACTTGAGTTAAGGGGTGTTCAGGAGCTAAAACAACGTAGCTCACGCCATAAACGGTATCAGGACGGGTGGTGTAAACAGCTATTTTTTCTTCTGATCCGACTACAGGAAATTCTAAATACGCACCGGTGGATTTGCCAATCCAGTTGGCTTGCATTAATTTAACTCGTTCTGGCCAACCTGTGAGTTTATCTAAATCATTTAATAACTCTTCGGCATAATCGGTTATTTTAAAAAACCATTGTCTTAATAATTTACGTTCTACAATTGCTCCAGAACGAAATCCCCGTCCATCACTATCAACTTGTTCGTTTGCTAATACTGTCTGATCAACAGGGTCCCAGTTTACAGCCGCTTCTTTTTGATATGCTAAACCTGCTGTTAAAAATTGCAAGAATATCCACTGTGTCCACTTATAATAATCGGGAGAACAGGTAGCAACTTCCGCATCCCAATCTAAGGATAAACCCAGACGCTTTAATTGCTGTTTCATCTGCTCAATATTTTGATATGTCCATTTAGCAGGAGGTACACCCCGATCAATGGCGGCATTTTCAGCAGGTAATCCAAAGGCATCCCAACCCATTGGATGTAATACTCGATACCCTTGCATTTTTTTGAAGCGGGCAATTACATCTGTGATCGTGTAGTTACGGACATGACCCATATGCAAACTGCCGGATGGGTATGGGAACATAGAAAGCGCGTAGAATTTAGGCTTAGTTTGATCTTGAGGCGTTTGTTCTAAACCTAATTCTGACCATGCTTTTTGCCATTTTTCTTCAATTACCGATGGTTCATAAGATGTTTGGGGACGGGATTCCACAAATAAAGCTCCTAAGACTGATTATATATTGCTTTTCGCTATTGTGGCATAATCTAGAGTAACCTGAAGAGATTGACTTTGGCGATCGCTCTCATTTCAGAAAAATCAGCGACACTGGTTAATGGAACGCGGATGTATGCAGATAAACACAATTTTCACCTATAGTTAGTGATGTAAAATAAACGTCAAGGTTGAGGGGGGGAATCACATGACTGGTCTAATTAATCCGATGATCGGTAGAATTATAAAAGAACGGTATAAAATTACTAAAAAACTAGGAGAAGGTGGTTTTGGAACTACCTATTTAGCAAACGTTTTAAAGCCTCCTGGTCAACTACAGTGTGTCGTAAAGCATTTTACACCTATCAATCAAGAACCAGAACTATTAAAAAAAGCGGAGGAATTATTTGAAAGAGAAGCAACGATATTGCAAGAATTAGGTAACCATGATCAAATACCAAGACTGTTAGCATATCCCCACGAGAATCAAGATTTTTTCATAGTTCAAGAATTTATTCCCGGACATGATATCTCTCAAGAATTACCGATAGGTGTTCCTATCAGCGAAGATTTTGTCATTAAATTATTAATAGAAATACTTAAAGTTTTAGAAGCAATTCAACAACGTGAAGAACCCGTAATCCATCGTGATTTAAAACCTAGTAATATTAGAAGAAGAGAAACAGATAATCAAATAGTCATCATTGATTTTGGTGCAGTTAAAAAAATCAGCACTCAACAATTAGGAAATCAAACACCAATAAACCCCACAATTATTGGAACTCCAGGATATACCCCACCAGAACAAGAAAAAGGAAACCCTAAGTTAAGTAGTGATATTTATGCAGTAGGAATGATTGGTATTCAAGCATTAACAGGAATACATCCTACAGAGTTAGAACGGAATCAGGACAACAAATTAATTTGGCGTAATTTTGTTAGAGTCAGTGATCAATTTGGTGATATTTTAGATCAAATGGTAGAGTATCATTATGCTGACCGTTATAATAGTGCAGCAAAAGCATTAATTGCATTACGAGAAATATCACAACCACAACCACAACCACAACCACAACCACAACCGCAACCACAACCGCAACCGCAACCGCAACCGCAACCACAACCGAAACCGAAACCGCAACTTTTACTGCTGAAAATATCACTTATCGGATTATTTATAGTTTCAGGAATTATTGTGTTTGTATTGTTTAACCGTAGTATTTCAGAATGTGGTGGAAAACTAACTACCTATCAAAGTAATGAAAATCAAATAAGTCTTAAATATCCAGAATGTTGGAATCCAGATAACACACCAAACGCATTTACTGGCAAGTTTTTAAGTTTAAATCAACCAGAAACCAAAACAAAAATCATTGTCAGACGTTATCAATTTTCAGGAACTCTAGAAGAGTTGCGAGATGAAAATGTCAAACAAATAGAAAATAATATGGAATCAGGAAAAGTTGTAAATATCCAAGACACCTATTTTTTAAATAAAAGAGGTATGAAAATTATCGCTACAGGTGAATTTGATAATGAGGAAATTAAAAATATGTATGTGATGACATTGAATAATAATATAGCCTATGAAATTAGCTATTCAGCAACGAAAGATGACTTTGATAAGTTTTTAAAAACCGCAGAAACGACCATTAAATCTGTTGCAATTAAGTAGGGTGTGTTAGCGTCAACGTAACGCACCAAACCACTGATAACTGTGCGTTATGAACTTCGTTCTAACACACCCTACAATACTATCCCCACCAAAGGAGAGTTTTGAAATGATTCAACTAAATTCTTGGGTTTAGTTTTAGTTTGTTGTTCTTGAATTTGCTTGTTTAAATAATTACTTAATTCGATTTTTTCTTCTATGGTTAAATTATCTATATAACCCTGCACTCTTACCATTAGCAACTTTAGCAAAAACCGACTCCGCAGAAAATTTGTTAACTCAAGTTGCGGGTGCTGTGGGTATGATTGAATCTAGAACTGTACGAGAAAATATTTCTGTTTGTACACAACTTTTAGCTGGGTTAAGATTTGATAGAGGTTTGCTGACACAACTTTTTCGGGAGGATATTATGGAAGAGTCTGTAATTTATCAAGATATTTTACTCAAAGGTGAGTTAAAAGGTAAAAAGGGTGAAGCGTTACAGTTAATTATCCGTTTATTGAAACGTCGGTTTGGTAATATTCCGGTGAAAATAGAACAGCAATTACCGAATTTAGCATTAACTCAATTGGAAGATTTGGCGGAAGATTTGTTAGATTTCACTCAAGTAGATGATTTAGTTAATTATATGGAAAATATAACGTAGGTTGGGTTGAGAAACGAAACCCAACATTTTTTATATAACTGGGAATATCTTTATTTCCAGGATTTTCTTGTCAGAATCAGGATTTCCAGGATTTAAATATTTCCAGGATTTTTATTTGTCAGAATCAGGATTTCCAGGATTTAAGGATGTACAGGATTGTGTTATTCATGAAAAGGATTAGAACGATTTTGACGAGCAGGAATTTCTAAATAATAATCTTCTTCTTGACAGATTGTTTGAAGTTCTTGAAATGCTGCAATGTTTTCTGAAATCTGCTGTAAACGCTGACGTGCTTCTAGTTTAATATTTTCTATATTTACATATTTCCCACTTCCACTATCAACACCTTGTTGCCATAAACAACTTACCATTTCTGGAGTCAGAGCAATGTTAATTTTTTCCAACTCATCCATAAATTAATCCTCAATTTCACTCTATGTTAACAATATTTCCTACCAAAATCATTATTCCTCGTTCCTAGTCTCAGACTGGGAATGCAAAACTCGAGTCTCTGACTCAGAATATCCAATCAAAAATTAAACATCCTGTACATCCTTAAATCCTGAAAATCCTGTTAGCGAAGCTTGGCGTTAGCCGTTTCTGACAAAAAATATTTATTTATCTCACGCAGAGTCGCAGAGACGCAGAGAGGAGTTAAGGAGAGGTTTGGAGTTTTTTTATAGGTACAGCCCAACTCAATTTAATTATTTTTTGATGTAATGTGTCAACTGCTGGTGTACCATCTATAAATACCGAGGGAATATCCCAAATTGGGTAAGCGTGCATTCCGTTGACACCTATCAATTCACCTCTGTTGTTTAATAACGCTCCCCCGCTCATGCCTTTGTCGAGTTGGTTGGTGTATCCTATTTGATATCCTCCCTCTAATGCTTTATCTAAAATCAGGGAGATGTTTCCGGTGGTGAAGGTTAAATTTTTGGCGGTGTTATTTGCTTGATTAACGGGAAAACCAACTACCAATACTTCATCTCCTGGGTTGGGTTTTTCTCCCATGACTGCAACGGAATAGTTTATCTGACTGGAAAATGTCAAAGTTGCTAAATCGTATTTTTCCCATTCTGGTTTTTTTAATACTTCGGCTTGATGTTCTTGACCATCTGGAGTAACTATTTTATAAGGTGGTTCGTCTGCTGCTAAAACGTGGGCGTTGGTTAAAATGGTGTAAATATTATCTTGTTGTTTAAGTAAAATTCCTGAACCAAGAAAGTTTGTAGAGATGACTTTCACGGTAATTGCTGCTGCTTGTTGTTGTAGTTGAATGGGGGAAAGTTGGGTGATGGATGTTTGAGTTTCGTTGTTTGTGTTTTTTGCGTTAACGTTAAATCCGATATGGAAGGTTAAAAGTAATACAGATAATCCACCCACACAAGTTATCAATTTAATGGGGTTAAAATCAAGTCGTTTCCAAATATCTCGAATATCTGGTGGTTGTTTACTCACTTTCTTTGTTGTTTAAGGAAATCAGAATTTACGCTCCAGTTTAGATAGTGTCATTGCGAGGTAAGGAAGCAATCTCAAATCTTCACTTTTTATGACAATAGACATCTGGTGGAAATTAAATATGCATTTTCCAGAACCCTTGTAGAGACGTTCCATGGAACTTCTCTACCATCTTTTTCAGAGATGTCTAATGGGTAATTCCTGGAAATATCAAAATCACTCTCTTTATCACTCTCTTTTTTCATTCACCACACAACAGCTAATTTTTCAGACATCAAATCATAATTTTATATGTTTGGTAAATTCCTTGCACCATGTACAACACGCACCACTTCTATCCCATTAGTAATTTCACGATAAAGTATAAGATAGCTACCTACAGGAAAATAGCGTAGTTCAGGTGCAATATCAGGTCTTGCTTGACCAATTCCAGGATTTTTAGCCAATATTTGGCATTTTGCATCTATCTGGTCAATTATTCTATCAGCTACTACTTGACTATTGTCAGTAGCAATATACAACCAGATTTCAATTAAATCCTCTTCCGCTTGAGCAGTACGAATAAGGGATGTCATCAATTACACATCCTTGTCTGAAATTTGCTTTAAACGCTGACGTGCCTCTAGTTTAATATCTTCTATATTTGCATATTTTCCACTTCCACTATTAATACCTTCTTGCCATAAGCTATAAATTTCATCAATATTTTTTGCTTGTATGGTTCGCTTATATTTCCAATCTCGTAATGCTTCACGCACAATTTCACTGCTGCTGGCATACTCACCAGATTTTACTGCATCGCGTACTAAGGCTGCCATTTCTGGAGTAAGAGCAATGCTAATTTTTTCGACATTAGCCATAAATTAGTCCTATGTTTTATTCAATAGTAGCAATATTTCCTACCAAAATCATAACATTAATTTTCACAACTTCAGTCAATGTGGAAAAATTAAACATCTAATAAATCCTGAAATTATCAAGATTGGAAAAATCAAACATCCTGTAAATCCTCACATCCTGGAAATCCTGATTCTGACAAAATCACCTTGATTGTAATTCTCTAATTCTATCCAAAGCATCTTGATAATATTTTTGTTGACCCTGTTGCTGATATAATTTTGCTGCTTTACGAAAGTCAGATATAGCTTGAAATTTCTTTCCTAACTTATTATAAGAATTTCCCCGGTTGTAGTAAGCATTAGCATTTTTAGGATTAAGTTTAATAGCTTGGTTGTAATCTTGAATTGCTCTTTCATATTTTCCTAAATTATTATAAGCATATCCCCGGTTGTTGTAAGCAATAGCATATTTAGGATTAAATTTAATAGCTTGGTTGTAATCTTGAATTGCTCTTTCATATTTTCCTAAATTATTATAATAATTTCCCCGGTTGTTGTAAGCATAAGCATATTTAGGATTAAGTTTAATAGCTTGGTTTAAATCTGCTATCGCTCTTTCATGTTTTCCTAACCTCCTATAAGAATTTCCCCGGTTGTTGTAAGCAATAGCATCTTTAGGATTAAGTTTAATAGCTTGGTTGTAATCTTGAATTGCTCTTTCATATTTTCCTAAATTATTATAAGAAATTCCCCGGTTGTTGTAAGCAATAGCATATTTAGGATTAAGTTGAATAGCTTGGTTGTAATCTTGAATTGCTCTTTCATATTTTCCTAATTCATCATAAGCATATCCCCGGTTGTTGTAAGCAATAGCATATTTAGGATTAAGTTGAATAACATTATTATAAGCTACAATTGCACCACCATAATCACCTTTCTCTCCTTTACTGAAACCCAAAGCAAAATAATCATCAGCAGTCAATTGACGTGGTTGAGAAATTTTAGGAATTTGACGAGTATTTCCTGCTGCTAACTGCACATAAATATTAATAGGAACACCTGCATATCTATCAATATTTTGATTTTCATATCCATCACCCCGGCCATGAATACCTATCAATTCACCCTTTTGATTTAAAACCGGTCCACCACTCATTCCCCCCACAGCAGGATTAGAATAAATTAAATTATAACCACCACTAACTTTTACCTGTTTAGCATTAGCTGAAACTTGACCATCAAAACAATCATAGGTAGGGATAGGAATTGTCCCAGTTTTCCCTAAAAACCCAGCTACATAAATATTATCCCGACGTTTTAAATTATCAGAGTTGCCAATTTGGGCAATCTCATAATCTTTGTTACTTCTAAATTTAACAACTGCTAAATCTACATCATTTCCCAAAGGTTTGATATTTCTGACATTAGGAGAATAACGCTGTCCATCATGGGTGACAACTGTATATTTTAAATTGGAATCTCTGAAGTTATGAAAAGATGTGAGAACTGTGTAAAGACTCCCTTCTTTTTTAACTAAAGTTCCTGAACCTGTGTTTTTTCCGTTATCTATTAAAACCGTGATTTTTTCACCGATTGCATCTATTTCTGGTTTGCAATCTAAACCCTGTGCAGTTGCAGTTTGGGAGAGGGTAATTGATGAGAGAATAAATAGGGTGGGGATAGTGTATTTGTATAGCATAATATTATGTCTCTTGATTAAGAATCTGAGTTAATAAACTTGGTGAAATAAGAAAACCAGCTTCTTCATGTAATTGGTTAATCACATCAGATAAAGAAGATATCTGACCATCATTCGCTGCACGTATAATAACACCGAGAATACCTATAACTTGTAAACCTAAATCTTTAGCAATTTTTCTTCCATCTCGTTCATCTAAAATAATCTTATCAGCATTCAAAGTTAGTGCAAGTGCTATTGCTTCTGACTCTCCTCTATCTAAATCTCTTTGTAAAAGTTGCACTAGAGATTGATTATTTACTGTTTGTAATTCTAACCATCCTATTTCTAAAGCTTTACGTAATTCTTGAGAACCTGGTAAAACTTCATCAACCCGCAATTCTTCTAGTACAGCTTTTGGTATTAAAATTTTATCAAATTGTTCACGCAATAAATCCAACCTACCAATAATTGCCAAGTTTAAAATTGGCGAAGTATTACTCACCACCAGCATAAATTAAATCATCCTCCAATTCTTCTAGTCCATAATGTCTGTTAATTTTTCTCTCTCCTAATAATTTACCAAATTCATACTTACCCATACCCGCTAATTCTCTGGCCTTACCAAAGGATAAAATTTGTTGAGAATATAGACTCACTGCTAATTCAATCAATAATTCTTGTTCTATGCGCTGTTCTGGTAGTCTAATTGCAGTTATAACAGAGTCAGGAATAGATAATTTCATGGTTATACTACTTCATACATTAATAAATGACATTTCCATTGTAAAAGGATTTCCAGGATTTTAGATCCCCGACTTCTATTATATTTTATCTATTCATATTACCAAATAATGTGATAAGTCGGGGATCTTTGGATAGTTAATTATTAATTATTTACTCACTTTCCAAGCTGTTTAAATAAATATCAAAATCAAACATGATATAATTTGGATCGCTATTGTTAGTGACTATCTGACCTGTAGCTAAAGCACGACGATTAAATAACTTGTTAGCTACTTTCTTTGCATTTGCACCTTTTCCAAGAGTAAAGAGAATATTGTTATTATTACAAACCGTATTTTCATTTCTTCCAGCACAAATGACAGTTTGATTATTCACCGTTCCAGAAGAAACTTTTCTGAGTAAACCATTATCATACCTTCTCTGAAATCGTTTTGATATATCAATGCAACGTCTTTTGGGAGTATAAGGTGGAGGAAATTCTGTAGATAAGTATTTCATAATTGCGTATCTTTTCCCATCCTCAGTGTATGCAAAAGTATGATGTACACCATTCAGAACTTGACATTTAAACTTAGTACCACCCGCATAACTAGGTTGACTGAATGTTAGCGTTGAAGCTAAAGCTAGTAAAGATGCGGAAATAAAAGTTATAGATAATCTTTTGTTCATGTTCAATTTCACCCGTAAACTTAATTTTTATACCCAACCAGAAAACTGTCTCTTCCTTCGCGTCTTAGCTCCTTAGCGTCTCTGCGCGAAACTCCAACTCAAGTATAAAATACTATCACTGTAAAACCCGGACTGGTGAAATAAAATTATCTATATATTTAAAAAACTATTGATGTAACTAGTTATACTATTCTAGCCATCAGGTTACCAAGAAAAAAATAGAGCGATCGCACTCATCTTACAAAAACCAACAACATTGGTTCAAATATTTAAACTAAAAAACTTAATAATATTAATTTAGAAATCGAAAATAATCAAACGCGGATTTACGCAGATAAACACAGATGAATTAATAAATGTTATTTAATAAAAATAAAAAATGTGATCAGAATAATAATTACTTCCTCCAACTCTAATAAAGATTTGAATTTTCACATTACTAACTCTTTAAAACCTGACTGGGTGACAAGAGAGCTAAAGTTAAGACAGGATTTAGGGTGTGGAAAAAATTACTGTTATTGAGAAATTACACTCATGAATGTCTTCGTATACGGTACTTTAAAACCTGGTGAATCTAATTATTATCTATGTAAAAATTATGTGATAGCAGCAAAACCAGCGATCGCATACGGTAAATTGTTTCATCTCCCAGTAGGTTATCCTGCTATGACACCAGGAGATGATCACGTACATGGTTACTTACTCTCTTTTCCTGACTCCCAAATTTTACCAACATTAGATGATTTAGAAGACTATCACCCCAGTAAATCTGTATCTGAGAATCTTTATCAACGGGAATATATAAAAATTTTTCAGCCAACCGGAGAATCTCTAGGTTGGGCTTGGGTGTACTTAATGACACCAGACAAAGTTAATCAACTTAATGGAATTTTTCAACCTCATGGTTGTTGGAGTCCTAATTAGGATTTGCAGCCGTGTTTGTGGAGGCGAAGAGGCAGGGTGCAGGGTGCTTTCTTGCAGGGTGTGGAATGTGGGTTAAAAACTTATACTTCAAACCTTTACAGCAGATTTAATTGCTATGAAGTACAAATCATAATCATGAAACTCTTGTGGGGTGGGCCGGACAGCCCGCCAATAAGATACCTCATTACACTTGCCCGCCAATAAGATACCTCATTACATCGGAAATCGCTGTAACTTATTAATGTTTCAATTTCTTCACCTAGCTCTAATTAATATCCAATCCTATACCCGGTTCTAAATTTTGAGATTGCTCCACTACCTCTTCTGGAACAGCTATAGCCGTTTTCGGAATTTCCACCACTGGGTTATTTAAAGTCACCATCAAAGGAGAAACAGCAAATGCTGGTTCAGTATTAACCACTGTAGGTTCGACAGTTTTTTGTGCCAATTGTAATCTAGGCGTACTACTAGGAAGAAAACTGGATACTGCACTCACCACACAAGCAGCCACTGCTGCACCACCAATCATCCAACCTAAACGTGTACGATGTTGTAAACGCTGCCATACTTGTTGGAATGTGGCTTCTGGAGTTTGTTCACACACTGGTACAGGCATGGTTTTGACACATTGCCTCAGTTTGAGCAGTCGTGCATACAAACACTTGACTGATTCATCCGTCTCTAGCCATTCTTCCACCTGCCGACGTTCCACAGCAGTTACTTCGCCATCGAGATAAGCACTAAGTAACTCAAAGCGGTCAACTTCATTGTGTTGTAAGAAATTATGCTTCTCCATATCCTTTGTACCCGTTAACTCATTGGTATTTGTAGCTCGCATCACCTCTTTTCCATCTAGCTTTTGATCTGATAGATAGTTAGGGCTTTGCGAGTGAGAAAGGTCATCAAACTGAGAATCAGTATTCATCTTAACATTTTCACCAATTCATACACGGGTAAACACGGCGGATAAACTTGAGATTTGAAGTATTGCACTGGTAGATAGCAAAGAATTGGATTTGTTACCAAAATTATGACTATTTTTCAAATTTACCTTGATTTTGAATTGAGAAAAATTATGAACAGTTGGAATTAAGCATCTAGATAAGTTTGTAACTGGGACTGCAATCTAGTTCTGGCCCTAGCTATTCTTGATTTTACAGTTCCTAGAGAAACGCCAGTAATTTCAGCTATTTCCTCATAGGGTAGTCCTTCAATTTCTCTGAGGACAATTGTAGTTCGGAATACCTCTGGTAAGTCAGCGATCGCCTCTCGCAGTTGTTCGTAAAATTCTCTAGTGCTGAGTTCCTCCTCTGGGCCTGGTGTATCACCAGCAATTTCCCAATCCATCTCGCCGTCATCTACCGAACGAGGCGCATCTAGTGATAAGGGTGGTGCTACCCGCTTACGTTTACGTAATTCATCATAAAATAAGTTTGTAGCAATTCGGCTTAACCAACCCCGGAACTTAGCTGGATCTTGCAATCGGTTAATATTACGATAAACACGAATCCAAACTTCTTGAGCTAGGTCTGCTCTGTCAGACCAGTCAGGAGCTAGATGGTATAAAACCCTCTCGACCTGAGTCTGATAACGCCGTAAGAGTTCGGCAAAGGCAGCTTTTTCTGGGCGCAGTCCAGTTTGACAGCGCAAAATAAGATCGTGGTTTGAAAGTTTGTCAACTTGCACCGATGCTTGTGAGTAATTGGCATCAACAGTTGACCAGGATACAGTAAGCGATTGACTCATAGATCGAACTGGTTTTAAATCATCCCTTACTATTAGACCTGATCATTTTTCATATGTTCCCTCTTTAAGTGACGGATTTATGATCGAAACACGGAAATATATAACAATAATGACTGATTTGGGTATGAAACATGGTGTTTAGAGAAAAATTACCTGATTCAATTGTATTCAGGAAAAAAACTGACTCCTCACCCTTGACAAAAATCACTTACTCTGATCAACTACAACAAAATCACCAAAAATTTATTTTCTTTTTAATAGGTTGTTGATGAAACTATGTCAGAGTAATAGGATAACTAACAATTATTGATAAATTTTTTGCTAATTGGCTGCTTTAGGCAGTTCATAATCTTAATCAGCCAGATAAATCAGGGATAAAAATCAAATCATCACAATGGCAAGAAATGAATCTATAGCGCGAATGGTAATGTTCCTTTGTTTTGGCGCAGCCATTTTATCTCTGGCTGTCCAATGGCACACCATGAAAACTACAGCGCAGTCAAATCCGAATTTATCCACAAATAATCGGCAAAATTACCAGAATCATGGTGATTTTGGTAAAAATCCTGGTGAAAATGTTGTTGCTCAGAAAAATGTCCAAAATACAAACACTCAAAAACAATTACACACAGCAAATAATAAACCCAGGGGGTTCTTCTTTTCCGATTTGGCTGAAGCTCAATCAGTTCCAGATTCGGATCAGATTAAAACACAGTTATTAGTAGATTTGAGCGATCGCCGTGTGTATGTTTATCACTATGATCAAGTCATTGCCAGCTACCCCATTGCTGTTGGCAAAAAAGGCTGGGAAACACCAACAGGTAATTTTCAAATTATCCACAAGGAACACCATCCAATTTGGAAACACCCAATTACAGGTAAAGTCTTTGAAGCTGGTACTGATAGTCCATTAGGTGATAGATGGATCGGTTTTTGGTCAGATGGAAAAAATGAAATAGGTTTTCATGGCACGCCTAACACTGATCTGATTGGAGCAGCTGTATCTCATGGTTGCTTAAGAATGCGTAATGCCGATGTCCGAATGCTCTATGAGCAAGTTAATCTTAATACACCTGTTTTAGTACGTAATTAAGGTTTGCTGCAAAAAGTGATTGGTGATTGGTGATTGGTGATTGGGAATCTTAATTTAATTAGTAATTAGGGTTTGCTGCAAAAAGTAATTGGTGACTGGTGATTGGTGACTGGTGATTGGTGATTGGTGATTGGTGATTGGTGATTGGTGACTGGTGACTGGTGATTGGGTAAATTTCTTAATTACGTAAGCGAAGCTCTCCCGATAGCGCAGCGTGGCGTTAGCCATAGGGAGCATTACGAATTACGAATTACGAATTACGAATTACTAAAAGTGATTGGTGACTGGGAATCTTAATTTAATCAGCAAACCCTAATTATACAAGCTTATTGTTATAATGCAAACGCGCAGATATTTGAGCTTGAATTTGCTTATACCTTTGTTTTAACAAATGTTTACTGGACAAAAAATCAGAAGAGGATGATAACATCTGACTTTGCTTCAGCCAGGTTTTTAATTTCTGCTTTTGTGTTTTTGAAATACTGTTAGCAAGAATCTTAACACAGCTATGAGGAGACTCTAAGGAGAAAAACATTAATGGGTAAGATTCATTAGTAATTAAGGCAGAGACTACATCAAAATTTTGGGTACTTTTCATATCTAAATAGCAAGGCAGCCATCTCGGTTCTAGTTTGTGATTGTGCAGAACTGTTAACCATAGCAACATGGGATGGGGAGTAGAAATAAATGTAAACTGGTTATATATCTTGGGTTTATCTCGTTTTTCAATTTCTGGTTGGGATAACATCAACCATAGAGATGTTTTAGAAACATTATTAATATCTATTAATTGGGGAAAAACAATTTCTTTGATAGGTTTATTTCGTGGCCAAAAAAATTTTTTGTAGCCCTCATTTATATTTTGATAATTTCCCAATTTTAAGGAATTATGAGAATTACTATTTTGACTGTAATGTTGTCTGGAAACAGCTGGAAATGCTGCTGTAGAAATATTAACTTTTGACAATGCCCTAATAATATCACTCATGGTTTGAGGACGATTTTCAGGCTTTTTCTCCAAACAAGCCATGATTAGCTGATTAACCTCTTCTGGTACTTGAAGATAAGGGTTTGCTTCTGTCATGGCTTTGGGTGTTTCAAACTGATGTATTTTGTACCAAACTCCAAAGTGATGATTTTGCGGTTGCCAGGGTTTTTGCCCTGTAAGCATTTCAAACATCACCACACCTAAACTGTAGATATCTGAACGACTATCTAATTCTTCTCCTTCTAATTGTTCAGGAGAACAATATGGTAGTGTACCGTGAAACCCTTTAGTATTTAAAGTTCCCGTTGAGTTTAAAAATTTAGCAATTCCAAAATCAAGAATTTTGACTAATTGTCCCAACATGGGATCAGGAATAACAATAATATTGGCAGGTTTAATATCTCTATGGACTAGCTGATAAATTTGACCGTCCATTGAGACACCTTGATGAGCGCAGTGCAAACCTAGACAAATTTGCCGCGTTAAGTTTAAAAAAATATTTAATGAAATGGGAAATAGCTCTTTTAGAACTTGTCCAGACAAGTATTCCATCACATAATATGCTTTACCACTCCGACTAATACCATAGTCGTAAGCTCTCACAATATGTATACTCTTTTGGCTTAATGCAGCACTAAGTAAAGCTTCTCGGTTAAATTTAGCCTCTATACTCGGATTAACTGTCTGGGATAAAAATTTGATTGCAACTGGTGTACCTCCTAATAAAACATCAGATGCTAAAAAAACTTCACCCATGCCACCTTTACCTATTAACTTCTGAAGTTGATAACGGTTGGCCAGCAACTCCTGATTTTCTGGAGACGCAAATGGGCTGTTATTCACTGTCATAACCTCCAAATTATAATATTTGCCGACAAATGAGACAAAGTTTAATTTAGTTACTTAAACTCTAGTCAAGAACGACAGCAAGTTAAGTAACCTATAGCCTATAGGATTGTGATAGCAAAAATTATTGACACCTATTTACTGGTTATTTGATGTTAGTTAATCAATGTAAATCAGAATTAACTTATTTATATTAGGATACTGGCATAGTCATATTTTCGATGAAACAAGTAACTTAACAAGATGTTATTTACGTATGTAATTTTTGCCGACACCATACATGGAGCATCGCATCTATATCAATCACTATAGCATTTTTATCTCAAGTGTAACAAATGATTCTATACCTGATTATAGTAAAATTTGTGCTTTCTTGGTTTATTAATTATCAGAAATATCAAACTAGAAAATATCCAATAAACTGTTTGAAATACTTTTATTAAAACAGGACTGATACAGAAGTTACTTACATAAAAATGAACCACAAAGGACACGAGTATCACGAATATACAAGGGTTAGACAGATATCCTGAGTAAATTCTATCAAAAAGAGAAGCAGATTTTCCATTCATTTTATGGAAACTTATAAAAAGTAGAGATTTTGAGAATAAATTTCATCTAAAATTTAAATTTTATTGCCATGATTATGTTGACAATTACATATACTATATATATCAAGTATAGAATGAAAAAATGTATAAATTTCTAGATTTAATTTCAAGTAATATATTAGGGTTCGCAACAAAAAGTGATCTGTTTGGAGATTTCTTCCTTACGTTGCTATGACAGTATTTGAATTAGGTTATGCGTAAGTTATGATTATATTTGTATTTTCCAGAAATTGATTAATTTTCTGAGTAAAGCTTTAGGAGAAGATGTGGAACTAGCAAAACTTAACTTCAGTTTGCCATTGACTTCTGCTTTAAACCTGTCGTACTCTACTTTAAGTAGGGCTTTAGCTTGATTGACTGAGGTATTGTGGTTAACTTTTTGACTATAATTGATAGTATCAGAAATGTATTGACGCTGTTTTGCTGTTAAAACAAAAGTAATAACATGATTACATTTATGAGGAGATTCATAAGTAAATAACAAGAGATGATAGTAACCAATTCCGGCTAGGCTACGTAATATTTTCTCTTCTTTGTTACTGTGGATATCTAAGTAATAAGACAACCATCGAATCAGATTAGTACCTTCATCATATAGCATTGTTAACCATAGTAGCATCGGATAAACATCAGATTTACCAATAAATTTATTGTTATGTTGTTTATCTTTAAATCTTTGAATTTCTGCGTTAGGTAGCATTGCCCAAAAAGTTGGGATACTACCTTTGGATGTATGTAAAAGATGAGGGAAACAAATTAATGCTATTGGCTTACTTTTAGGCCAGTTTTTCTGCAAACATAGGTTTTCAGAAGTAGAAGTTAATGGTACTAATTTTAAACTTGTGTTTAGATCATTACTTTGATTACCGTAGTCAGAATTATAATCATTATTTTCTAATTGCTTGGTAATTTTAACTAAATCATCTAAAATTTCCCTCACATTCTTAGGTCTATCGTTAATATCTTTAGCGATACACCGCATAACTAAGCTTTGCAATTCTTCGGGAATATGAATCTGAGAATTTACTTCTTCAAATGTTGGTGGCACTTGAATGCAGTGGAGTCTACACCATGTACTAAAAGAATTACTTTTTGTATAAAAAGGATGTCTACCTGTTAGCATTTCAAACATCAATATTCCCAAACTATAAATATCAGATCTGACATCTAATATTTTCTTACCTTGCATATGTTCTGGTGATGAATAAGGTAAACTCCCTATAAAAGATTCGGTCATTGTCATGCCAGTATTTTCTGTGAGAAACTTAGCAATACCAAAATCTAAAATCTTGACTGTTTCTGTGGATTTACTATGATTAGCAATAAATATATTCTCTGGTTTGATATCTCTGTGTAAAATTGGGTAAACTTTACCTTTTAATACTACGCCTTGATGAGCGCAATCTAAACCTATACAAATTTGTTGGCATATTTTTAAAGTTCTGGATAAACCTAAAGTTTCCATTTTCAGCAGTTGTTTGATGTTTCTGCCATGTAAATATTCCATTACATAAAATGGAGTTTTATGGTTAGTTATGCCATAAGTTAAGACACGAGTAATATGCGGACTCTTTTTCCCTAATTGAGCACCGATGAAAATTTCTCTCCCAAAACGTTCAGCTAATTGTTTATTTTTCAGATTCATAGACAGCATTTTCACAGCTACGAAGTTGCAGTTTTTAGCTACATCTTCTGCTAGGTAAACTTTACCCATACCTCCTGAACCCAATACATCTCTAATTAAATAGCGGTTATTTAATAACTGTCCAATGTAAATATCTGATTTGTATTCATTCATATCCTAGTGGTTATGGTGTCTTAAAGGTGAAGTGATTATGTATACTTACTCAATGATATATATTAATTATGAACATCATACGTATAACATTTGTTGGATAAACAACACATATAAGTCAAAATTATCTAAATTGGTATAACCTAACTTAATAGGTATAAATATAAATAGACAAAGAATTTCTTTCTGATTTTTATGCAAAACTTGCTACCATTACCCCTAACTGCTAACGTAATTTTTCAGGCACTATAGATATAAATTATACCAAATTAGGGGATTTTTGGGTTGGGTAATTCTTGTAATATACAATACATTGTTTTTAAAAATGAATCATAAATCATATTATGTAACATACTTTCTTAATCTTTGTGTAGCTGTAATAATACTTAAATTGTTACATATATGATTGTTATTTTAAATAATTTCACTTAAAGAATTAGTAAAGTTGAGAAAGCCTGAATAGACGCAATAATCTCATCAGAGGTGTAACGGGTAGTTCAACCTTCAGCGCCAAAGCCAATATCTGGGTACTTTGTAGCGGATTAAAGTTATTGTCGCTGACTAAAATTAATGAATTTTTGCCATTTGGTAGTTGAGGTCCGAGGGTAAAACCTTCTATATTATCTAAAGCCACATTTAAACTTTGCAAATCTAATAACTTTTGTTTTGTAACTGGTTTAATGTTTTGAATATCAACCTTTGCTAAACTGTTAATTTTTTGAATATTGTCAGCGTTTTGTAAGGAAACCTGAAATAAAGAAACAGCAAATCCTAAACCTGTAAAACTTCTCTCTAAACTGAGTAAATTTCCATAGTTGTCTAGGGCTATTAATTCTGGTAATCCACTGTCAAATCTACCTGTAAAATTGAATAGGGGTGTAATAGGTTCTGTAGGATATAGAAATTCTTGTTCTGGGGTTTGATTAGCTAAATTATACTGTAATATTCGGCAAGGGCTACTATAACCTGGTTTGGCTGCTTTTCCGTCTTGACTAAGAGCATTTTCAGTGGCTGTAAATAGTAATTTATGATTAGGTGAAATTGTTAAACTTTCAAACCCTAAATTATTCCGAATACCTTGTCGGTTCTGGGTTGATGGTAAAAATTTATTCGGTATAGGTAAACTATGGATAGTTTTTCCAGAAGCTATAGAAAACTCCTGAATAAAAGGATTGATAGATTTATTTATATCTCCTTCTGAAGAAATAAATAATGTTGATTTCTGAGTTAACGCAATTCCTTCTAGATCACTTGCACCAGTTGGTAAGTTTTGATTATTTTCATTGACTAGGTTAGTAACGCCTATAAGAGTAATACTATTTTTAGTTAATTTACCTTCACTCAGGTCAATTTTTAAAGTATAAAATCTGGGAGGATATTTATAACCTCTGTCATCAGAAATAGCATAATAAATATCATTTTTGGCATCATAGGTAATTCCTGATATTCCTCCTAATTCTGTATTTTTAAACATAAATCCAGTTGGTAAACTGGTAGCACCAATAAATTCTATATCCTTGATTTTGACTGTTGCCGATGCCAAATTACTGATAAATAAACTGGTAACAATAATACAGGTTGTACAAAAAATGAGGAAATGAGATTTTTTCAATTTATTCATAGTTTAATATCATCAAAAAACGCCTACCTACTTACTGTGGTGATTCTACAAACTGGTTAAGAAATTAACTAACCAGTCTTTAACTTTGAGAGTCGCACGACAATCATCTTCGTTATATATCCGTATTTGTTCAAGGAAATGATGATTACCTGTCTCCAACCATTGATCATACCAGTAAATACATTTAGCACCACTAGCTTCTGGATCACGCCATGCAAATCCTATCCACTTAGCAATTGCTTTGAGTGCATAACTTTCAATTGGTAAAGCCACATTTTGGGTAAGTTGCTCATAAACATCCACTAATCTACTGAGGATAGGCTCAATATAAGAGTAAGGTGTTTTATAGAATTTTCCTAATTTTTTAATTGTCTCTACTTCGTAATTACAAAAATGATAAATAGGAGCTTGGGGATATTGATTAACTAAATCTAAAAATTGCTGCCAAATTAATGCTTCTTCTGTTTGATTTTCTGCTAATAATGAATAAAAGTTTTCTGTTTGTTTTTGTTTATCAACTACTAATACCCCCAACAAATAATTTAGGTTTAAGTCTGGTTGTGCTTCAATATCAAAATATAACTCAATAGGTGATGTCGTTGTCAGACTTATTGCAGATGAAGCGTAGGGTAGTGTTAAAGGAGTTTGTGTTAATGTTGATTGGGCTTGTACTATTAATTTATATGCAATGTCTGGGTCAAAACCAGTTAAATTCTCTAATATACTGGGATGGGTATGAGCTAGTGTTTCTAAACTGGTTGTAGAGGCTGCTTGCAGTTGTGCGTAGCGAATTGGTGTCACACCTGGTAGTAATGATAGATGTTGCTGAGATTGGGCGATCGCATAACAATGATGATACCAATGACAAAGATGGCATTTTTGGCGAGAAATAAATATTTCTGGTGCTTCTGGAGACTCTAGGACTTCTATGTACTCTGCAAGGATATCTAACATTTGTGGTGTCCATTTATTCAAATCCACCAAATAAGTTGTGTCCCTATTTCGCAATATTAACCCAGCTTCTGCCAAAGGTGATTCCTGGACAGCGGCTAGAATTTCTCCATGAAAAGCGGCTACTACCTGATACTCTTGTTTAGGACGTTTACCTAGTTGAATATCTACAGGAATATACAACCAATCTCCAAAACAGGATTTTCCTGGTTGTTTTACCAACAAATCTGGACGACTTAATAAGGTATATTCTTCTTCATAAGTAGCTAATAAAACTCCTTTATAAATGTATTCTACTCCCTGATACATTAGCTCTAAAGTTGCTCTCACTCCTTCTTGCCAGTCACCAGAGGGGAAATCAGGTTGGATATATGATAAGTTATGGATTATACTTTGTTGATGAGTGATTTTATCCTGTTGCACCTTCACCAATAGCTCATGAGGAGCTTCCCGTTGGCTATAGTCACCATGAGTATCTAAAAATGGTCGCCGCTGGCAACGTTGATATTGAAGTAGAAGTTCGGCATTAATGATCATGGCTTTAAGCTAACAATAATTGGGACATTTTGGGATTAAGCCAGGAAAATTTGTGGTTTTTGGTTTGGATTTTGGATTGAGCAATCTAAAATTAAAAATGTTTCTATGCTGCATCTACTTTACTCAACCAAATCAAAAACAGAATTTTTTATCAATAACGAGTAAAACAAAGTGGACGCAAGAAATATGACTAAGATAGACTTGCTAATTCAAATACCCAATTCAAAATCTCAAATCCAAAGTGAATATGTTGCATCAACACCGTCAGCAGTTTCCAGCTTTAACAAACAAGCTTTATTTTAATTATGGTGGACAAGGACCAATGCCTCAAGCGGCAATGGATACGATCCAAGTAGCACAAGCTCGTATTCAGGAATTAGGTCCTTTTGGTGCGGAGGCTTATGGCTGGATCTCTCCGCAAATTCAGGCTGCTAGAGACGCGATCGCATCTATACTTAATGTACCAAATCACACAATTACTCTCACTGGTAATGTCACTATAGGTTGTAACATTGGTATGTGGGGAATTGATTGGCAACGGGGAGATCACTTATTACTTTCCGATTGTGAGCATCCTGGAGTAATTGCTACGGCCCAAGAAATCAGTCGTAGGTTCTCCGTAGAAGTTTCTAATTTTCCACTGATGGCAACTCTCAATCAAGATGATCCTGTCTCTGTGATTACTGAATATCTACGTCCTAATACCAAACTTGTGGTGTTAAGTCACATTTTATGGAATACAGGGCAAGTTTTGCCTATCAGTAAAATTGCTGAATTGTGTATAAGTAACGACTCTCTCTTGTTGGTAGATGCGGCTCAATCCGTAGGAGTTCTACCCCTTAATTTAACAGAGATGGGTGTAGATTTCTATGCGTTTACTGGTCACAAATGGTTATGTGGTCCTGCTGGTGTCGGCGGTTTATATGTACGCCCAGAAATTAGGGACTTGTTAAACCCTACATTTATTGGTTTAAGTGGCTTAATTGTTAATGCTCAAGGACAACCAGTTAACTGGCAACCAGATGGTAGAAGATATGAAGTTTCCACTTTATCCACTCCATTGTATATGGGTCTTAAGACAGCGATCGCCACTCATGAGCAATGGGGAACAGCAGCTACCAGATATCAACAAATCTGTGAAAAAAGTGCTTATCTTTGGCAAAGATTAACAGAGTTACCAGATATTCAATGTCTCAAAAACTCACCTCCTGAAAGTGGTTTAGTTTCTTTTCAATTAACTAATAATCAACCTCATGCCAAATTAGTCAAATTTTTGGAATCACAGCAGATTTTAACTCGGACACTTGCCCATCCTAATTGTATTCGTGTGAGTGTTCATTATTTAACTTTAGAATCAGAAATTGACCAATTAATAGCTACAATTCAGAAGTTTTTCTCTACTGTCAATTAAAATCAAATTGGGGACAATTGGCATTTTGAAGCTAGGTGGAATAAATATATAAAACTATCTTTAGCTCCAGTAATTTAAACATCCCATTACCAATTACCAATTGGCAATTTTATGAACCGTCCAATCTTATATGTAGCCATTACTAATCATGGCTTTGGCCATACTACCCGCACTGCATCAATAGCAGCAACAATTCAGAAATTATATCCAGAAATTTTGTTAATTATAGTCACCACAGCACCCCGATGGTTACTGGAGGCTTATATACCTGGTGACTTTATTCTTCGTCAACGTTCCTTTGATTTAGGAGTCATACAAACTGATAGTTTGACAATGGATAAACCAGCCACTTTACAAAAATTAAAGGAGATTAAGAAAAATCAAAATTCATTAATTGCTTCAGAAGTTAATTTTATTCGCCAAAATCGTGTTAATCTCATCTTAGCAGATATTCCTTTTCTGTCTGCTGGTTTTGCACAAGCAGCAAGTGTTCCTTGTTGGATGATAAGTAACTTCAGTTGGGATTTTATTTACCGAGATTGGGGAGGAGAATTTATTGAAATTGCTGATTGGATCAGCGATTGGTACACTAAGAGTGATTGCTTATTTCGTCTGCCTTTCCATGCACCCATGTCAGCATTTTCCAATATAATAGACGTAGGCTTAACTGGTGGTTCTCCTCAATTCTCTATAGATGAAATTCGCACAAATTGGGGAATAAATACACCACAGGAAAAAACCATATTACTTACCTTTGGAGGATTCGGTATACAGGCAATTCCCTACGAAAATCTCAGACAATTTCCCGATTGGCAATTTATTACTTTTGATTCTTCTGCACCGGATCTGCCAAATTTAATTAAAATTAGAGACCATCTGTATCGTCCTGTAGATTTCATGCCCATTTGTGGAAAAGTCCTATCTAAACCAGGGTATAGCACCTTTGCAGAAGCCACACTTTTAGGACTTCCCATTGTAACTATACCTCGTGAGGGTTTTGCCGAAGCGTCTTTACTATTAACAGGTATTCAAAACTATAATTATCATCAAATTATTCAACCCCAAGATTTCTTTGACGGTAATTGGGATTTTCTAGAGCATCAACCCCAAGCACCACAGAAATCACAAACACTAGCAAAAGATGGCAATGAAACCATAGCTAAAGCAGTTATCAATTTCTTGAATTCAAGGTAATAATTAGCAAACCTATCATCTTCAACGTAAAATCAGTATGGCACATTATCAAAAACTATTGAGAGTTTCCACCAACGGAAAATCATTTCATAACATTACCTCGAAAGTTGGAGGTATAGTGGCCGAATCTGGAGTAAAAACAGGACTATGTACCTTATTTTTACGTCACACATCTGCTAGTTTAGTGATTCAAGAAAATGCCGATCCTGATGTTCTCCAAGATTTAGCTAATTTTATGGCCAAATTAGTACCAGAAGGTAACTATTATATTCATGGTGCAGAAGGTGCTGATGATATGCCAGGTCATATTCGCACAGTTTTAACCCACACTAGTGAAAGCATACCTATTAATAATGGTTACTTAGTTTTAGGAACATGGCAAGGTATTTATATTTGGGAACATCGCCAACATAATCATAGCAGGGAGTTGGTGGTACATATTTCCAGTTAAATAGCTACATTCAATCACCAAAATGATGTGTAAGTTGTGAGCTTTTATAATATCTAAAAATTTACGTATATTCATAGTTACACTTAATTTCCCCAAGTACCATGTCATCGAAAATTACTCTCACTATTATTCAAGGTAAACTATCTGGTAAACAATATAGTTTTGAATCCCGTAGTACCTGTATTATTGGTAGAAACCATGATTGTAATTTACAATTAGCTAATGAAATTGATATGACCATTTCTCGTTACCACTGTTTATTGGATATTAATCCCCCTGATATTCGGGTACGTGATTTAGGTAGCCTTAATGGTACATTTGTAAATGGGAGAAAAATTGGTCAAAGAAAACGTAATCAAACAGCACAGGAAGGACTAAAACTCAATTTTCCCGAATATGATTTACAAGATAGTGATGAAATTAAATTAGGAGATATTTGTTTTAAAATTGCTATAGAAGCAGAGAAATCAGAACAGATTTTAGCAGATCAACCTATTGTTCAAGCAGAAAGGCAAAACCACACAACTATTATTAATAATTTACTAGAATTAGCTCATAATGGTGATCAAAATCTGAAAATAATTTCCTCTTACAAACTAGTTAAATCTCTAGGTAAAGGCAGTATCGGAGAAGTATTTTTAGCAGAAAACAATAAACAGAGAAAATTTGTTGCTATTAAATTAATGTCGCCGGCAGTCACAGGCAAAGAACAGGGAATAAATCAGTTTTTAGCAGAAGCTAAGAATACCAAATCTCTGGCACATACTAATATAGTACATTTATTAGACTATGGTTTTGCTTTAGAAAACTTCTTTTTTGTCATGGAATATTGCGAAGGGGGCAATGTTTGGGACTTAATGCAACGTTCAGGATGGCGCTTACCTATTGATGTGGCAGTAGATATTATTATTCAAGTTTTGGAAGGTTTAAGCTATGCCCATGAATTAGAACTTTCTGATATTACAACAAATAAAGGTTTTGTCCACAGAAATTTGAATCCTTACAATATTTTAATTACCTATTCTAATGACCAAATAATAGCTAAAATAGGCGACTATGGTTTAGCAAAAGCTTTTGATTTAGCAGGATTGAGTGGGCAAACTTTAACTGGTAATCAAATGGGTATACCTGCTTTTATTCCCCGTCAACAAGTGTTAGACTTTCAAAACTCACTTCCCGAAGTTGATGTTTGGGCAACTGCGGCTTGTTTATATAATATGCTCACAGGATACTTTCCCCGTAATTTTACAGGTGATCCTTGGTTGGCAGTATTACAAAACGATCCTGTATCTATTTTAAAACGTAATCAAACAGTACCTAAAAAATTAGCAGAGGTAATAGATACAGCTTTAGTGGAAAAACCAAAAATCACTTTTCAGACAGCAGCGGAATTCAAACAAGCTTTAATCAATAGTATGTCATGAGTAGGGTTTGCCGCAAAAAGTTCTCTGTGGAGGCTAGGGAGGGAGTAGGGAGTAGGGATTAGTTTTAGAAAGTTGGTAAGTTTCAATTTTCACCCCAAATGCAAGGTTTTCCAGCACTTATCCTCAAACATTTTGCACTTGTTTAATTTCAAAATGCCTCAAATCTTTGACTTGTAATGTTTTTACATTTATGTACCTGACGGCACGCTACGCGGACAGCAAGCCCTAAGTAAATATCATGAGAACTCAATAATAAAAAACAAGTAATTACACTAAGTACACTGAGTACCAGAATATGGGTTATAATCAAATCTTGGCTGTATAACTGTATAACCACTGAAGATAGCACCTAAAATCTCATGAAAATTGCTGATTTGATCATCTGGTTTGAAAAATGGGCTAATCCGGCTTGGTGTGAAAGCTGGGATAATTGTGGTTGGCAGGTTGAACCTGGTGTGTTGCAGGAAGAAGCACGAATATTAGTTTGTTTAACTCCCACATTAGCAGTGATGGAAGAGGCAATCTCTGTAAATGCAAATCTCATTTTTGCTCACCATCCCCTGATTTTTCATCCACCTAAATCTCTCTGCGTTGGCAGTGCAATTGCGGATATGGTCAAGTTGGCTTTTACTCACAATATTGGTATTTATAGCGCCCATACCAACTTTGATCAAGTAGATGATGGAACAGCTGATGTTTTGGCACAAATTTTCAACTTGCAGGAGCTATCTCCCATAGTTCCTACTCAACTGGGTTTAGGTTATGGTAGGGTAGGTAACTTGCCACAGCCTTTGACGTTAGAATTATTACTGGCAAAAATTAATTCTCAACTACAGCCACCAAATCTGATTTTTTCCCCTGCGGTAAACAAAGAACAAGAAATCTCAAGAGTAGCGGTTTTAGGTGGTTCAGGAGCAGGCTTTATCCCCGCAGTGGTGAAAACTAAAGCTGAAGTTTATGTGACAGCCGATTGTAAATTTCACCAGTTTCAAGAAAGTAGAGATCAAGGACTAATTTTAGTTGATGCTGGGCATTATGCTACAGAAAGACCAGCGTGCGATCGCCTAGTGCAAAAGTTTCAAGCACTGAAATTAAATTGGGTAGGTTTAAGTCACAAAGATGAAGATTTTCGCCAGTTTTTATGAGCCAGAATTTAGCTCAACTCTGCTGTGACAATAGCTGATTTAGTTTTGAAGCTGGTAAAACATCCTCTTACAGTATATTTTATTTTTACAATTAAATTGTTAACCTCAGTTCGGGTTGAAGATATTTTGGGATTTATTCAACAACTTAATAGACTTTCTAGCCTACTAGATGATAGTAATTTTAGCCTATCCTGACAGCAGGTTATTTTTAATTTTCTCTTGTGCTGTTAACTGGTAAATTAATAGCTACTTTTGTGATTAGTAAAAATCTATATTTTTCGGTAAGTACCTGAGCCAAATTAATTTAATATTTTTGGAGCAAATAAAAATTTTTGTAATTCTTATATGATCTGAAATTAGATATTTACTAAACACTTAAGACAATAGTAATATTCATTTATACCCTTAACTTTTTATCAACAATTTTACTTTGTTGGTGAATTTTGGTATACTATGAAGTCCTTGTGCTAATAGCTTTATCTTGACTTAGACAAGATTTACAACTTATTTTAGTGAGAGAAATCACAAATTTATTGTAATGACAATCACCAATTATTTATGTTCAATATCAATGTATTTCTAGTGTGAGAGAAATCACAAGTTTATTGTAATGACAATCACCAATTCTTTATGTTCAATATCAATGTATTTCTAGTAAAGGTGTTGCACACTAAGAGTAATAAATCTCCACCCTATTGAGACATTAATCACCATGATTCGTACACTGATTGCATCTGCCTTCCAAACAGGATATCTTAGTGTGGAATCAGAAGGTTTACTCCATCAAGTGCTAACAACTAAGTGTTATCAAACAGAAGATATAAAAGCTCTTAATTACCTATATGAAGCAATACGTGCGGGTCAAATTAAAAGAGAGTCTTGTTCGCAACATTTGATGGAATTACCTGTCTGCCATAAATCTCACTAAGAGTAAATCAATTACATAAAATAATGAAATTCTTATATTGCTTATAATTCGCAAATACAAATAGAATTAAAAGAATTTATACTGGGTAGGCATAACACCTACCCAGTTGGTTTATGATTAAGTTTTTCAACAGTTCTGATCTTATGTCTGAATTTTATGCAAACCTGAAAGTATACTAGTAAATATATTGAGTAAAAATTGAGACTATTCAATTGTTCCTTCTCATCTTCAACAGTCTAAACATAGGTCAAGTTCTCGATCATCAAACATTGCCACAGTTATTGACTGACAGGTAACAAGTCCTTGTAACACCTAATGTAACTATTCAAAACTAAAAACTCTTTGGTGATTGTTGTTTAAAACTGTGAAGGTATGCCAGAGAATGAGTTAAGATCAAATACATTAGGGTTAACAGTACAGCCAAGTCCCTAAATCTCCAAGAAATGCCAATGAATACAAGTAGGCAACTCCAACAACTGCAATCACAGCTAGGTTTTCAGTATTATTTATTACAGCATGGTAATAAGGAATCACCACCAAATATTAATCTGAACAGGGCAATTTCAGAGGTTTATGACTTCTATGAAGTTGGCATGATCTGAGACATCAGTCCTAAATAAGTTAATTTCAACTCATACAGTAGCTATAGGTAGACAATCACTATTTCCAATATTTGACTATTAACACCAAATTATTGTGAAATAGGGTTATTGAAAACAAATAGTTTACGAATCGTGAAATTGGCCTGTGCAGGGAATTTCCCACTGGGATAAAACCCTAGTTCTCTTTGGTTTAACTACGTTATTTAAAAAGGCAGAGTACATGCTACACCGCAAAATTTATCAACTGTGTTGCGACGGGCGGGAGGTATGTGTTTTTTTACGGGATCAGCAGCGCTGGATAGAGCAAGCCCGCATAATTGATATAGAAGGTGACTTAGTGACCCTACGCTATGAGACCGATGAAGAAGACGAAATTTCTTCTTGGGAGGAGATGGTTCGCTTAGAAAGCATCGGATCTATCACTCAAAAACTAGCTTCCGTACCTAGAGGAAATGTAGAGCCTCTTTTAACAGAAGATTGTCCTGATTCGGAGCGTATCCGCAACCGCTTTACTGACTCCAACCCAGATTAATCAGTTGTAAATCTGGGATTATAACTGAATCAGGTTGGGATTTTGAGGAGACTCTGAGTTGATCCAACATCCAAAATCGGTAAGTTCAGGATTCATCTTCAGATAAGCGTTCAAAACCGGGACAGTAACCTTCAAGAGTTACTTTAAAGTTGTACAATGGGGCTGCGGGATTCCAACACCGTTGCCCCCTTTGATATTTGCACGTACCACAACATTCTATGTCAGACCAATGGTAGAGATTTCTATTACGGGCTGTATCTAAACTGTTTTGGTTAAGAATTTCTCGTTGAGATAAACTTCTTAATACTAATTCTTCCCCTTGCCACCGAGCTTCTATTAAGCCTGTGTCAGCAAAGTTTTGCCAGCGGGGGTCGTCTGCGATCGCATCAGGTAAAGTGATTTTAATGACAGTTTCTAGTTCCGTCAACTCTCCCTCGTAGTTAGTTTCCGGTGCAGAGGGTTGTACAAAAGTGTCACCGATAGGCAAGTCTACCAGAATTCCTGGGGCTGGGGAATGGATATGATAACGATTTTGTAGCTCATCTAAGCTAGTTAAGTCAGCTAAGTAGGCAGGAGAACCGTGGACAAAAATGACGTGTTGGGGTCGGAGATTGTGAATTAATTGGGTTGTTCCCGGCCCATCGCTATGTTGAGCTAACAGGTAACTATCAATAGTAGTTGGAGTTAAATATTCAGAATTCAGATGCACATCACTTCTGTCAGGAAGAAGAATTAACCAAGAACCTGTATGGGGTTGGCAATATTTTCCCAAGTCTGCTGTGGAGTCAGTTAAGACTATACAGGGTGAATGACCCAAAGTTGCTAAATCTTCAAACTTTAACCTTCTGACATGAGGGCGTACCCTTTCATCCCAAAATAGAGGCTGGTGACGGGCAAAATTTTGTACAGATGTAGGCAGATGTGGTAAAAGTTCCAAATAAGCATCACAACCAGTTGCTACATCTCCATCCACCCAAATATCTATATCTCGACCTGTAAAATGATGATGGGAACGTAACAACATTAATAATTCTTGACCCAAACCCAAGGCTGGTGTAGGTAAAATCACAGAAGAATTATCTGCGATCGCTCGATTAATTCTTTCTGCTAATTGATTTTCCTGATGACGACGGTGAGGATGGCGGGATGTACCATAACTACCCTCAATTAGGAGGACATCTAAATTCAAGCCTCGTAACTCTTCCAATCGTAACCCTTCTACCAAACGGGAGTTAGATAGAAAAAAATCGCCTGTGTAAAGCAACTTGTAATCACGGTTTTTACTGTGGTAAGTGAGGAGAATAGCTACTGCACCAGGAAGATGGCCAGCAGGGAATAATTCTACCACCAGATTTTCTTGAATTTCTATAGGCGATCGCAAAGGTAGAGCCTGACAAAATGAAGGTATTTTTGCCGGAGCTTGTTCTGACCAATTCAAGGGTAACAATTTACTTGTTACCTCACTAGCGTAAACAGGTAATTGGGGAAAACGCTGATTCAGAGCCAGCAAACCACTGGCATGATCTGTGTGAGCATGACTAACCAATACTAAATCTGCTGGTAACTGTGAATCCGTTGTTAATGGTGAAATATCCCTTAACCCGCAATCTAACAAAATGCGGTGTGAACCCATTCTTACCAGTATACAAACACCTTCATCATCATGCTGAACACTATAGGGCAAACATTCCAACTCGCTATCTATTTGCCTACCATCAGCAAGAGAGGATACTGATATATCATCCCTCATGCTCTCCTCTCTAACCGTTCTTAGTGTGCAGAACCGTTGCCGTGGTAGTTATCTGAATCATAAAAGCCATTTTTGGTTCCAAAAAATAAGCACGCAAAGGTAAATATAAAAGTAAATCCGACTAAAATCAACTTAACGTCCATTTGTTTATCCTCCTAGATTAAACACATTTTTATAGTAATCACCTAATTCTGGATTTGGGGTAAATCGCTAGAAAATCTTTACTTATCAGTTGTCAGTTGTCAGTTGTCAGTTATCAGTTATCAGTTGTCAGTTATCACTGTTTACTGTTTACTGTTCACTGTTCACTGTTCACTGTTCACTGTCACCCCATCCTCTACTGACTTCTGACTTAAAAGACTAATTCCTCACCTTGTTCTGTAAAGCGAACTTCTTTGACATTCCAACTGGCATTACTGGTGAGGGTTTTGCGGAGACTACCAAATAATGCTATCTGTTCACAAGTGGATAGACCTCCAATTGGCCGTTTAGATTCAGGTGCGGTTCTTAAATCTATGGTAGCCACACCATTATTCACACTGGCACGATATCCAGCAAAGCTCAAATCTCCATTGCTTTGTGTTTCCAAGATTTTACCTATAGCTGCCTTCATAGGTTCATCCGCTGATACGTCAGTCTGTTTCGGGATCAAATCTTGACATTGGTCATCAATTGTGTATAGGGTGACTTTAGTCGTTTGACCAGATGTGTTTTGAGAACTAGTAGAGATTGGCGTTTGTGCGGGAGAGGTTTGGTTGGTGGCAGAATTTTCTGATTGAGGAGACACAGAACTGTTTTGTTGTTGTTCTGAGATTGTATTATCAGAGATATCGCCAGAACTACAGCTACTGATGATGGTAGAAAATGTCAATACAATCAAAGGTAAAAGATATTGAATTTTAGTGTTCATAGTCATGTCCTGGCACTGAATTTACTATCAAAAAGGAACTGGGTGACAAACACATATACTTTAGAACAAAATTTGCAACGATTGGCAAAATTTTTCTTTTTATTTAGTTAAGGGGAAATAAATATAAATGGTGCAACCACGCAAACATTTTGCTCAACATTGGTTAAAAAGTGAAAAAGCTCTAAATGCAATCGTCAAAGCAGCAGACTGTCAAGGAAATGATAGAATTTTGGAAATAGGGCCAGGTACAGGAATTTTAACTAGGCGTTTATTGCCTCTAGTTGATAGTTTATTGGCGGTAGAGATTGATCGTGATTTGTGTAAATTACTGGTCAAAGAACTAGGAAAAAGAGAGAATTTTTTACTATTACAAGGAGACTTTCTGACTCTTGATGTAGGATCTCAATTAAGAGAGTTTACTAAATTTCAAAATCAGAATAAAGTAGTTGCTAATATTCCCTATAATATTACCGGCCCAATTATTGAAAAATTGTTAGGTACTATTGCTAAACCAAACCTAAAACCCTATGATTCAATTGTGTTACTGATTCAAAAAGAAGTGGCACAAAGATTATATGCTAAACCAGGCTCAAAAACCTTTGGGGCTTTATCAGTCAGGGTACAATATCTTGCAGATTGTGAGTTAATTTGTACAGTTCCTGCTGGTGCATTTTATCCGCCACCAAAAGTTGATTCTGCGGTAGTTAGGTTGTCTCCTAAACAGATAGAAATTCCAGCTAATGATCCTAAAAAGTTGGAAAATTGGGTCAAATTAGGATTTGGCTCAAAAAGAAAAATGCTCAGAAATAATTTACAATCAGTAATTGACCGTGATCAATTAACTCAACTACTGGAAAAATTAGACATCAATCCCCAAGTACGGGCAGAAGATTTGAGTGTACAACAATGGGTATCATTAACAAATGAGGTGACAGTAAGTAGGTAGGCATGAAAAATTGTCGTTGGGATCAGGCAGGGTGCAGGGCGCAGGGAGCGGGGAGAAAGAAGGTTATAGCTTTGTTATAAATTTCCCAGCCGACATACTGAAAACTGAAAACTGAAAACTGAAAACTGAAAACTGAAAACTGATAACTGATAACTGATAACTGAAAACTGATAACTGATAACTGAATAATATGCGTTCTTATAGTTTAATTGCACCGGCAAAAATCAACCTATACCTCGAGATTTTAGGAGATCGTTCCGATGGATATCATGAATTAGCAATGATACTCCAAAGTATTGATTTAGCTGATCAAATAGATATTCACGCTAATAGTACAGAAGCAATTACTATTCATTGTGATCATCACCAAGTACCAACAGATCAAAGTAATTTAGCATATCGGGCTGCGGCCTTAATGGCAAAGGAATTTCCTGATGTGTTTAATAATTTTGGTGGTGTAGATATTAGGATTACAAAACGTATTCCTGTAGCGGCTGGTTTGGCTGGAGGTTCAACTAATGCAGCAGCAGTTTTAGTAGGAATAGACTTACTTTGGGATTTAGGATTAACTAAATCAGAGTTAGAGGAATTGTCAGCAAAATTAGGCTCAGATGTGCCATTTTGTATTTCTGGGGGAACAGTAATTGCTACTGGTAGAGGTGAAAAACTTTCTCCTTTGCCAAGTATAGATAATGTACATTTAGTGTTAGCAAAATACACTAGCTTAGAAGTTTCTACCCCTTGGGCTTATAAAACCTACCGACAAGTTTTTGGAAGTAGTTATATTAGGGATACTGAGGATTTGTTAGCACGTGCGCACGCAGTTCATTCTGAGGAAATTGTCAAAGCTGTGTTAAATCAAGATGCAGTTAAAATTAGTCAGAAAATGCACAATGATTTGGAAAAAGTAGTGTTACCAGCTTATCCTAAAGTATTAGCATTAAGAGATTTGTTTTCTAGTCAAGCTGAGGTTTTAGGAACAATGATGTCAGGTTCTGGGCCTTCTGTATTTGGCATTGTTGAGTCAAAAGAACAAGGAGAAATAGTGAAGGAGAAAATTAGAGCAGCTATTCCTGATGATGATTTAGAATTGTTTGTCACTAAGACTATTAAAAATGGAATTCAAATTTCTCAGAAGTGAGCAGAAATAATATCTTTCAGTTATCAGTAATTAGCAGAAGACAGAGTGAATGAAGAACAATATTTTTACCAATTAGCAATTATGAACAAACCAAACGTTAAACAAACACAAGAAAATCCTGAACAAGTACCACCAACACCTTTAAGATGTATTATTGGATCGGTAATGTCAGGAGGATTTGCATTTGCAATGTACTCTTTGATGATTGCGATCACTACAACTTTTGCTAATAAACCCATTCATTCTGATAACCAAATAGTCATTAATATTGCTTCTGCTGTTCGTACCTTGGTTGTGGGTGTTGTAGCTTTAGGTACTGGGATATTTGGTATAGTTGCTTTAGGTTTGTCAGCTTTAGCAATACAATTATTAATCCAGCAATTCACTGCTCCTAAAAGTAATAGTTAACAGTAAACAGTGAACAGTAAACAGTGAACAGTAAACAGCGATAACTAATAACTAATAACTGATAACTGATAACTGATAACTAATAACTGATAACTGATAACTGAAAAATTAAGGTATCTCTCCCTGAGATTTTAATTTTTCTATAGCTCTTTGTGCTGCTTCCCTACCATATTTAACACCAATGTTCATGAACTCTGTAGTAATTTGAGGTAGTACATTGAGAGTTTTTTTACCCAGAGGAGTTTGATAGAAGGCAATCATACCTTTTATTTCTTCGTTAGTAAAATATTTGTCATATAAAGGAATAGACTCATTTACCATCTTGTCTATATCAATTTCTGCCATAAAAGCATTCCAGAAACTTGCGGGTAAACTAGGGTATTGGGATTTCATTGTGCTTAACATTTGATTCAACATTTGTTGAGTCATAGTTTTTGCACCTGTTATTTCTAGTAATTTTTTAATGTTGTTAATTTTTTCAGTTTTGTTAGCATTAGCAATAAGTTGTTGTTTAATGGGAGTTTCTGATGCTGTTTGAGCAAAAGCTGGTAGGTTGATACTTGCTGTCAGTGAAATTAGTGTTGCTGAAATTAAGAATTTTATTTTCATCACTGGTAATTTCCACAAATGTCTGGTTTGTAAATCTGTATTCATGATAACCTACATTTCTAAGACTTACAGATAAGTCACGGAGCATCAAACTACAAATAACACAGACAAATTATTTCGTCTTTTTTTGATATGAATTGTAATTTTGTCTGCTAGCTTTATAACTTAATTAAATATAGGGATAATATTTGATTATTGAAAAGATACGTAGGGTGTGTTCTTGATAGCGTAATGCACAAAACCCTTGATAATGGTGCGTTACGAACTTCGTTCTCACACACCCTACAATACTTATAGCTATAATCACCAAGATTAGGACATAAAAATCATAAATTTGTAGGGGTTTAGCACTGCGCTTTACCCTTACCAATCTTTACAATTAAATGTTATCTAATGTCCTCAGCAACCTGGCTACAGCTATAATTAAATATCTCACATCAAATATCTTGGATAAAAACAGATTTTACAGTTGATTCTTGCACCTGACTAGGATTTTTAATCACCTTAATACTATGGAGACTGGCATCAGCACAACCACTAATTACACCCCCTAATAATGAAATTTGTTGTAAATACTCTATAGCTGGTTTTGTAATGAGTTCTCCTGCCATTAAAACTGGGATTCCAGGGGGATAAGGACAGATATTTTCTGCACAAATTCTGTTGAATGTTTTCTCTAAAGGGAGGGTTTCTGTATCTGCAAAAAAAGCTTCACGGGGAGAAATACATAAACTCCCCTTGATTATATCATGGTTTTTATATTTACATAATTGATACTGATTTGTCAAATTTTTAATTTGAGATAAATTTTTTAACGTTTCTACTAATATTTCTATATCTGATTTATTGTTACCTAAACTAATAATAAAAATCAGGTTATGCAAGGAAGAAAATTCAGGAGTTAATCCATTTTCATTAATAAAATCTTCCGCCGCAAAACCTGTTATTCCTAACTGAGTCACATTGACAGTTAACCTAGTTGTATCCAACTCAAAAAAACTACTATGTTTATTTTCAGGAATATCTAAAACTGATAAACCAGAAATTTTATTAATTTTTCGTCTAGCTAAACTTGCTAAATATAAAGTTTCAAACATCAAACTTTCCCCATTCATCGCCATTTGTTGACGTGCAGCATCAAGGGAAGCTAAAAGTACAAAACTAGGACTTGTTGACTGTACTAATTGTAAGGATTTATTTAACCTATCAATATTAATTCTATTACCTTGGATATGCAGCATAGAAGCTTGAGTCATTGCAGCCAAAGTTTTATGAATTGATTGTATTGTGATATCAGCACCAGCAGCTAAAGCAGAAGTAGGTAAATGGGGATGAAAAGCAAAATGTGCGCCATGTGCTTCATCTAAAATTAAAGGAATATTATATTCATGGGTAATTTTGGCAATACTTTTTAAATCACCACATACACCATAATAAGTAGGGTGAATCATCAGCACAGCTTTAGCATCGGGATGTTGGGATAAGGTTAATTTTAAGTCTTCTAATTTAATACCATGAGCAATATCTAAATGTTCATCATATTCAGGATAAATGAAAATCGGAATTGCTCCCGAAAGGACTAAGCCAGAAATTACAGAACTATGGATATTGCGAGGTAAAATAATTTTTTCACCCATGCTACAAGTAGCCATAATTGCTGCTTCAATACCGCAGGTAGAACCATTAACTAAAAAATATGTTTTTTCTGCCCCAAAAGCATCAGCAGCTAATTCTTGTGCTGCTAAAATTGCACTTTCTGGTGTAAATAAATTATCTAATTCTTCTAATTCGGTTAAATCAGATTTGAAGACTTTTTCGCCGAGTAAATCTTTGAGAATTGGAGAAATTCCTACACCACGTTTATGTCCGGGAGTATAGAATGGAGTATGGGGGCGGGAAATGGAAGTCTTTAAAGCATCAATGAGGGGGGTTTGATTTTGGTAGAGCATTTGATAGTAAAAATTATTTTTTTAGAGATTTAATTCAAACTGGATAGAGTTAATGAAAAAATCAGAATACAGATCACATAAAATAATATACAATAGTCTGATAAGCTCAAAGATATGAAAATGATTGAAATTGTATTTCTCGTTGAAGATGATCCTGATGGTGGTTATACTGCTTCAGGATTAGGAGATTCAATTTTTACCCAAGCAGATGATTTAGAAACTTTAAAAATAATGATTCGTGATGCTGTTCACTGTCATTTTCCTGATCAAGAAACACGTCCTCAAATTATTCGTTTGCATATAGTGAGAGATGAGGTAATAGCTTCTTGAGACTCCCACGAGATTTATCAGGTTTAGAATTAGTAAAAGCCCTAGAGCGTTTAGAGTATCAATTAAGTCATCAAACTGGTAGTCATATCAGACTAACTACTCAACTTAATGGTGAACATCATATTACAGTTCCAGCACATAATCCTATTAAGATTGGAACTTTAAATGCAATTATTAGAAATATTGCATTGCATCATAATATTGATAAAGATGAACTAATTTTACTACTTTTCTCATAGACTATAAATGTAGTTTTATCAAAATCACAAACACATGAACTCAACATCCATCCAATCCATCAAACAAAAACTATTCACCATCATCAAAATTATCGCCTTCCCCCTAATAACGGCTGGAATAGGTTTAGAAATATGGAACATTCAAACATTAACAAATAATACTCAACTCCCAACCTTTCTAAATCCCATTTTAATCTTAGTTCATTTTGCCCTAGCAGCACATTTTATCGAAGCAATTATCGCCGCTATTTATGCACCTACAAAAAATCAACCACCCATCAAATATGCAATTTATACATTTTTTGTCGGTACAGTCGGTTTATTAGAATTATGGGAAAATCATGATACCTAATCAACCTATTTGAATTATCCTTATAAATGCAATCAATAACTAGAAATCGAAAATGTTAAGAGCCGGAATAGTCGGACTTCCCAACGTCGGAAAATCAACCTTATTTAACGCTGTAGTCGCTAACTCCAAAGCTGAAGCTGCAAACTTCCCTTTTTGTACCATTGAACCGAATGTTGGCATTGTCTCAGTACCAGATGACCGGTTAAATGTTCTTGCAAACATCTCTAGTTCTGAACAAACTATACCAGCAAGGGTTGAGTTTGTAGATATTGCCGGTTTGGTAAAAGGTGCAAGTCAAGGTGAAGGTTTAGGTAATCAATTTTTATCCCACATCCGCGAAGTTGATGCAATAGTTCATGTTGTGCGTTGTTTTGAAAACGATGATATCATCCACGTTGCTGGTTCAGTAGATCCAGCGCGAGATATTGAAATCATTAATTTAGAACTCAGTTTATCAGATTTAGGACAAATTGAAAGACGTATTGAACGCACCCGTAAACAAGCAAGAACTAACAAAGATGCACAATTTGAAATTACAGTTTTAGAGAAATTAGCAGCAGAATTAAATGAAGGTAAATCAGTCCGTCAAGTAAGTTTAAATGAAGAAGAAGCTGCTGTTATTAAAAGTTTAGGACTACTGAGCAATAAACCAATTATTTATGCTGCAAATGTTTCTGAAGATGACTTAGCAACGGGTAATGATTTTGTAGAAAAAGTCCGCGAAATTGCAGCTTTAGAAAATGCTCAAGTTGTGATTGTTTCTGCACAAGTAGAAGCAGAATTAATAGAATTAGCAGAAGAAGATAAAGCTGATTTTCTGGAATCTTTGGGTGTGGAAGAAGGTGGTTTAAAATCCTTGATTCGTGCAACTTACGCATTATTAGGTTTGCGGACATATTTTACATCTGGGCCTAAAGAAACCCGTGCTTGGACTATTAATGCAGGAATGTCAGCACCCCAAGCAGCAGGTGTAATTCACACTGATTTTGAAAGGGGTTTTATTCGTGCAGAAACCGTTGCTTATGATGATTTAGTTACTCATGGTTCGATAAATTCTGCCAAAGAAAAAGGGTTAGTTAGAAGTGAAGGAAAAGAATATATTGTCCAGGAAGGGGATGTGATGTTATTCCGATTTAATGTGTAGATAAATAGGTAAGAGTTAGAAACTCTGAGATAATATTCCCAGTCTGAGACTGGGAAAGAGATTAATATTATTCTCTTCTTTCTTCTTTTCTTCTTTTCTTCTTTTCTTCTTCCTTCGTATCTTCGTGTTCTTCGTGGTTCAATCAACTATAAATCTCAACTTAATTTACCAACTACCAATCTATGCAATACTACCCCGCTTTCTAGCTTCTTTATAGGAAGTACCAATGTTTTTAATACCTGCTTTAATCATTTCCCTTTCCAACATAGCAAAAAAGTGATTCCTATCACCGCTTTTAACTACAGCTTGATTGTGTGCCTCCGCAATTGCCACAGGATAACCGTATCCTTTTTGTACCTGAGCTAACATTAATCCTAAAGCCTGATCTAGGAGTTGAGAATTTTCTGCTACCCAATTAGGAACTTCTATTCTAGCAATTTCCGTACCAACATGAACATAACAAAAATAAACTATTTGTTCCTCATAATGCTGTAAAATCCTATTATTACTACGCCAAATTGCTCCTCTTTGACCTGGTTTTAGTTGAGTTGTCCATAAAGTTGTATCTCGTAGATTATCAAATTTTTTACAAGGAACATAATCTAGTTGGTCAGGGCAATTTGTTATACAATTGGGTTGGGAGTGGGGACAAGCTAATAAACGTAAGAAGTTCGTAGATTCAATGTTACGTGCTGCACTCAAATAACCCATGATTGGAATTCCCGCTTCCTTGAGTTGCTGCCATGCTTCTAATATTGGTGGTAAGATGCGATCGCGTGCATCCATTGGTAATTGATCTAAAAACCAGTATATTAATGAACCATCTACCATCGCTAAAGCAGGAGCTTCTGTTTTAGCACCACAAGCTAGTTCAGCTAATACCGTAATTTCCGAAGCCGTGCGACGGTGACTCATCCATTCTTCTGTTCTTAAACCCCACTGACGAGATATATACAGGTCTTCTGGCTTATAAAATACTTCTGGTAAACTATCTAAAACTGGGTGACGATTTTGACCATAATGCAAAACTACCCTACCAAGGTTTAATAAATAACAATAGGCAATTTCATGATGGTTAGGAGCAATTTGTGAACCATCAGTAGATATTACAGTATGTACTTTAGGAGGAATAGGAATATCAATACAAGTTTCTAAAGGTTCAAGAGGTGTAGCATTAGCAAAAAGAATGCGATCGCGCCATTGTTCCTGAATTTCTATTAATTCTTGTTGATGTTCAACAGCTTGTTTTAAATATTCCTTTGCTAACTCCAAACGGCGGTTACTTTCAGCAAATTCCGAGGAAAGATGCTCACTTAAACCTTGCATTTGTCTTGCTAATTTGGTTAAATCAAGCATTAATTGGTGATTGGTGATTGGTGATTGGTGATTGGTGATTGGTGATTGGGTAAGAATCAAGAATTAAGTATTGGTAAAAACATTGTCTTTCTGACTTCTGAAATTTACCAATTAGAAAAATCTTGAGAAAACTGATTTAGTGAAATTAATTGAATGCGATGATCACTTTTGCCTGCGTCCCTTTCTGATTGAGTATTATAACCCCAATCGGCTAAAAATAGTTTGATATGTTCTAAATCAGATTGTTGTTTAACTAACTGTAAAGTTTTGATTCTATCTTCCACAAACCAAAGACTCACAGGTTTATTTTTTTCCTGGGCAATTAAACCTCGTAAAGTTTCATATTTTGGACGTTTTACTTCCTTGCCAAAAATTGCTGTATCAGCTAAATTTACACCTTCTCTTTGTAATAAACGTTTAACAAAACGTCCTTCTTTCGTAGTAACAATAAATAACTTGACTTCACTGTCAATAATCTGGTTCAATTTTTCTTTTACCCCTGGATAAAACTTATGTAAATTCAACCATCCATCCAAATCTGTTTTTATCCATTCATCCCGCAAACCGTCTAATTTTTTCATAATCTCTTGAGATTCTAACTGAGATGTTGTTAAAATCTGCGGTGTAATGTTTGTCCAATTTTGCAAAATTTGATCATCAGTAAAACCATCAATTAAAGCTTTAATTAAAACTGGCATTTCCCACCCAGTTTCAATTACAGGACGCAAACGATAAAACCGTTGAGGTAAATTTTCAGGTGGTGTATCATTCACAGAAGACCAAACTTGACAATAAGTATGCCAAGCTACCTCAAAATATTCAATTAGTCCATCACAAATGACTCCATCAAAATCTAAAGCTAAAATTGTCGGTTTTTGTGCTGTCATGGTTTTAATGATAAATACTACTCTTAGTATGCTATCCTATTATTGATATTAACTAAGGTATTTCAAGTAACTTAATACATTAAAATCAAAAAAATAATTCATTTTCCAAAATACCCAAAAATAAGATTTGCAATCAAAAGTAGCGATACTGAGTAGACAAAAACCAATATTATTGATATTACTAAAATTCATCTTCCTACCAGGAATTATCAGTATTTTATTTATCTGTAAATATGTAACGTTTATACCCACAAATATCCAAGTTTATTTTAAATAAATAAGTAACCATCCTAGAGTAATTTTAGTTTCTTATCTACGTTATAACTTGGTCTTATTAATATCTGAATTTAATCTCTTCCAAACTTCATCAAAGCCTCTTTTCTCACCTTAATTTTCAGAATATATATATTTTTTTAGCTGCTTTACTACTAAGTAATATATGGATATTTTAATGTATAGGATTTAATGGTTAATCGGACTTATGCTTCTTACTCTCCACGGAAATACTTTTTTTAGCAAATCCTACATATTTTAACCTGTTTTCAACACCTCTCTTTGTAAAATGAGTTGGGTAAAGGTTGATCACACTCAGGTTTTACCTCCTCTTAACGAAAATTTTTAATATATACTTACATTATTTTTGATATTAACTTTAAGTATTTAAGTTAACATAGAAAATGTTGCAATAAAAATAATTATTTCTAAGTAGAATTATCTACTTTATTTAGTTAATAAGCATGGAAATACTCAGAAAAATTACAGTCCAGCCTTACATACAACAGTTATCTACTCTTTGGCAAAATCTCCGGCCGAAAATCCATTTCAACGTTTCATTACGTCTGCTGCTAATAGGACTATTTATGATTCAAATTTTCCTAGCAGTAGGTTCAGTGGGATATCTATCATTTGTGAATGGACAAAAAGCAGTCAATGACTTAGTCACTCAACTCATGAACAAAACCAGTAGCGTAGTAGATCAACATTTGAATAGCTACTTAGCAGTTCCCACTCAACTCAATCAGATGAATGCTGATGCTGTCAAAACAGGAATTTTAGATTTACAGAATTTGGAAGTTTCTGGAAAATACCTCTGGAAACAAATGCAACTTTACAAAAATTTGGGCTATAATGGATATCTTTTAACTACAGGTAAAGGTGCTGGTGCTGGTAATTATCCGGATAGGAAACTCAAAACATTAGAAATATTTTCTGATGTAACTGAGGGAGTATCAAAAATAAAGTCCTATAGTATGGATGAAGACGGTAATATCAAGACACTCATGAACACCTATGACTATCAAGGTTTAGCTCAACCTTGGTATGTTAAAACTGTCAAAGCTGGTTATCCAATTTGGAGTGGTGTTCATCCTTGGGTTGGTGCTTTTAATTCCGGATCTATTGCTGCATCTGCAAATTATCCTATTTATAATAATCAAGGTAAATTAACAGCCGTTTTTGGAATTGATTTATTACTTTCTAATATCAGTAAATTTCTTGATAATATTGATTTTAGTGATAATGGCGTTATTTTTATCATGGATCGGAATGGATTATTAGTAGCTAACTCTGGAGATACAAATCCTTACAAATTTGCTAGTGGTGAAGTTGAACGACTAGCTGCTATTCATAGCTCCAATCCCTTGATTAAATCTACCAGTAAATATTTACTTAATAGCCTAGATAATTTACAAACCATTCAAGAACCACAACAGATAAAATTTAACTTTCGGGGTAATGATCAATTTGTAAAAGTTACGCCCTGGAAAGATAAATTAGGTTTAGATTGGTTGGTAGTTATTGCTGTGCCTGAATCAGATTTTATGGCACAAATTGATGCCAATACTCGCAATACAATATTTTTATCTATAGTAATTTTAATATTAGTATTTATTGTTAGTACTTGCACATCTAATTGTATTACTCAACCCATTTTTGAATTAAGTAAAGTAAGTGAATTAATTGCTAATGGTCAGTTAAACAAATCCGTAGATGTCAGAGGTACTTATGAGTTAAAAATCCTGAGCGATACTTTTAACAAGATGGTACAGCAACTACAAGAATCATTTACAGCTTTAGAAACTGCTAATCAAAACTTAGAAATAGCTAATACTGAATTAGAAGCAAGAGTGGAAAAAAGAACTGTGGAACTTAAAGCCACAATTGAAGAACTTCATCAAACACAAGCACAAATTGTCCAAAGTGAAAAAATGTCTGCTTTGGGTGAAATGATTGCAGGTATAGCCCATGAAATTAACAATCCGGTTAACTTTATTTATGGTAATATTTATCATCTCAAAGATTATAGCGATGATTTATTAACTTTAATTCAACTTTATCAAAGTTATTTAACTGAACCACCAGAAGAAATTGCCGAAAAATTAGTTGAAATTGATTTTGAATTTTTGCAACAAGACTTGTGCAAAGTTCTTATTTCTATGGAAATAGGGACACAACGCATTCAGGAAATTGTGTTGTCATTAAGGAATTTTTCTCGCCTAGATGAAGCAGAAGTGAAAGCAGTTGATATTAATGAGGGAATTAACAGTACCCTAGTAATTTTGAGTCATCGTCTCAAAGCTAAATGCGCTCGGACTGAGATTGAGATAATTAAAAATTATGGTAATTTACCGCTAATTGACTGTTATGCAAGTCAGATTAATCAGGTATTTATGAACATAATTAATAATGCAATTGATGCTTTAGAAGAACAGGATAAATTGCGATCGCTAGAGGAAATAAAAGCTAAACCCAGCACAATTAAAATATCCACAGTATATGACCATGAGTGGATCAGCATTCACATTGCAGACAATGGTATGGGTATTCAACAAAAAGACAGTTCTCGTGTGTTTAACCCATTTTTTACAACCAAAGGAGTTGGTGAGGGAACTGGACTAGGTTTATCTATTAGCTATCAGATTATTACTCAAAAACATTGCGGTCAACTTTTCTTTAATTCTGTTCCAGGTGAGGGAACAGAGTTTGTCATCAAGCTACCTCTAAATGGTAGCAGATTTAAGTTGTAATATGAAGTAACTTCACACAGTTTATTGATTATCTACGAATACTCACACGTATACATAATTTAACAATATATATTATTTAAGTAGCTACTAATACTAATCAGTAAAAATACTGTTAGTAATAATAATATCTAAACACGACTTTTTAAAAAAAATAGTATATACACTGTTTTAAAAAATATTTAATAAAGTTTCAATGAAGTTAGTTAAAGATTCAAACAAGTTCTAGTTCTTAATAACAATTTGTATATGCTATTAGAAGATACCAGAATTCAGAAAAATCAAGTTTGCAATCATAATAGTTCCCAAAAGATCAAAGATTATGTACACAGCTTGTATGGTGATATTCACATTGCACCTTGCCCTTTTACAGACAAGGAAATAGAAGAATTAGACTCTTTGAATGAACTACTAGTATACTTGCCCGCTAGGGTATCAATGAAGCAACTTTGTGAGCAATTTGGTATCAGAGCTAATGTTAATTTTGACCACGAAACTATGATTAGAAATTCAATGGTTTCGGAAGATCAATGGTTTATTACATCTGCATCCAAAGCACCAGAATTGATATATAAAACTGGAGTATCAGCGAAAAGAACCTACGAAGATGAAGGTTTACATGGCATGGATTTCAGGCGTTATCTAGCCTTTGCGGCTACATTCAAATATAAATTTGGTATATTACCAGATCAAACCTATTGGACATTTCTCCTATCTGGAAATTATGACCGTAGTGGAGTTTCTATCATTGGATTTGACATCAAGAATGTTCTCAATCATCATGGTTGGATGAAGAATTTTAAAGCTAAGTTTCTCGGTTCTAGATATATAGTCATTGCTCCCAGAGTAGAACGTGTTCCTGAAACTGAAGATTTAACCAGAGCATATCGAGGTAGAAGAGGTACTGCGGGTAAAGAAGCTGATTCAGAATAGATTCATTTATGCAGACAGAAATTTTACAATCGGGGGAAAAGTATGACTTACTTAACCCCTTCTTTTTTACTAATCCTGATCCTATTTTGGATCAAATGCGAATAGCAGATCCCATTTATTGGCATTCTCAATTAGAGTCATGGATCTTAACTCGATATGTTGATGTTTACAACACTATTCGTAATCCACAATTCTCTGTAGATAGAGATGGAAAGATTGGCAGAAGCAAGTCTTTAGCAGTAAAAAATCAGTTATATTTTTGCAATCAATACTTTAGTCAATGGATGGTTTTTTCTGATCCTCCCAGACATACAAGACTACGTAATTTAGTAAGTAAAGCATTTTCTCCCCAAATAATTAAAAGTTTAGAACCAATAATTCAAAAATATGCAGATGAATTAATTGATGCCATATCTACAATTGGTAAAATGGAATTAATTCAAGATTTTGCTATTCCCTTACCAGCCCTTGTTACTGCTAAATTTTTGGGGATTCCTAGGCAAGATATCGCTTTACTCAAAGATTGGAGTAGGGATATGTTTATGCTATTTGGATCTGGTTGGGCTAGTGAAGAAGTAGTAGAAACTACCTACCAAAGTTTAGTTAAAAGTATCCAATATTTTGACGATTTAATTGCTTGGTATCGTCGCCATCCTGGTGAAAATTTAATTACTGAACTGATAGCAGCAGAAGATAGTGGTAGTGTACTCAGCAATGAAGAAATAACAGCTATTTGTATTACACTAATGGCAGGTGCTTATGAAACAACCACCTATTTAATTAGCAATGGAATGTTGGCTTTATTGCAAAATCCCCAACAACTGCAAATGTTAAGGGAAAATCCCATGTTAATTGACTCTACTGTAGAAGAAATTTTACGCTACTGTGGACCAGCATTTAGTGTAGTGCGGCGAGCGATCGCCAACATAGAAATAGATGGTAAATTTATTGCTGAAGGTGAGAAGATTTACTGTATCTTACACGCAGCTAATCATGATCCTGCTCAGTTTAGTAACCCAGATAAATTTGATATCACTCGTTCAGAAAATTGTCATCTTGGTTTAGGACAAGGTATTCATGTTTGTTTAGGTGCAGCTTTAACAAAACTAGAAACAAAAATCGCCATCAATACTATCCTTCAACACTACGAAAATATCCATTTAGAGCATCAACAATTGTCCTGGATTCCAAATTTAGCGATGCGTGGTTTAGAAGCACTACCCATTGTATTTTCATAAATTCATTCAGGATAAAGATACTATCCTCAATAACTATTAGAGAATAGTGATCACTGTTCTTTATAAGACTTACGCATTTTAACTAGATTTCAAGACTGGAGATTGCTTCCTTTCATCGCAATGACAGTATTTGGAATAGGTTTTGCGTAAGTCCTGCTTTAATCAAATTTCCAGATTCTACCCCTTTGACAAGCATTGCAAGTAGCAGTTTTCGGTTCAAAATCTACACAACCTATGGCAAGTTCACAACAGGCTTTTTTAGGATGTACAGTACATTTAAGACGATAGTCGTTAGTAAAATATTCACAATTATGACAAGGAACTTGATGTAATTTATGTAGATGATTTATGCCTTGTTTAACAGTTAGCCAAATACTGTACAGGAACAAAATTGTCATCACCCAAGCACATAAGGCACAAAAAATGGTAGCCATAAATATTGATTACTCCTTTATTATTTTCATGGTTAGGAAGAATAAAATCAAAGAAAATGCCCACAGTTAGATGTTATTAACCGTAGGCAAAAAAGATGCCTAGCTGATGTTAAGCAAACTTGAGGAGGAAAACTTTAAGTTAAGAAGAAATACTACGAGAACGCCAAGTATGCCAGATATAACCTAAGAAAGCTAAGATTCCTAGAAAAAATTGAATATTAGCTAATCCAAGACGTTCTGAGCCATAAAACTCCACTGGAAAAACAGTCGTGTTATAGCCAACGAAGGCAGCAGAAATCCAAGCCATTAAAGCTAAACCAAGCAAACTGTAAGCAAGAATTTCTTCACCATTTGCTATTGGCAAAATTTTTCTGACCAAAGGAAAAGGTTTAACAACAATATGCCAAATACCACCAAAAATGAGAATAAAACCAATCCAAATGTGACCACCAATCACATCTTCTAAATTGTCTACACTGGCCATTCCCAAAATATTCCAGCTACCATCCTTCATTCCCATGAGATAGCTAAAAATTATATTAGGGTCGAGGGTAGGATCAGAAATGAGGCGTACATCTCCCACATTAGGATCATAAATTCCACCTACAAACATGGCTTTAATAACTAATAGAAATGCCCCTAACCCTAAAATAATTAAGTGATGTCCCAAAATCAAACCTAATTGTTTGGAGTCATTCCATTCATAGTGGAATTTTGCTACTAAACCACCGGAGTTATATAAAATTGGTGGGCTACGAAATACATGAAATAAACCCCCAGCACCTAAAACAGCAGATGCAATTAAATGAAATACACCAATAACAAAATAAGGATAGGTATCTACAATTTGACCACCATTACCTACACCCCAACCTAAAGTTGCTAAATGAGGTAATAAAAATAAACTTTGTTTGTACAGTGGCACATCAGGAACATATTTCAAAACTTCAGAAATAGTATTAGTTCCTGCCCAAAACATAATTAAACCAGCATGGGCAATATGAGCGCCTAATAATTGACCCGATAAATCTGTTAAACGGGCATTACCTACTAACCAAGGTGAATTTGTATTAGCTGCAAAGGTTCTATCAGTAGAAATTGTCCCAGTCATACAATTGGTAATTTGAGTTTTTAGATTCGCAATTTGGGATTAACTCAGCCTGAGAAGACGGCTGTTTATGAAGAAAGTGCTAAGTTGTTGATGTAAGTTTTCAGCTAATAGGAATCATGCTTCAGCTTTTTCAGGGTTACTTCAAAAATGTGTATTTGATAATTAACCAATTATTTATATATTCTGAATCCTAATTCCTAACTTATGAATCCTTACTTGTTGATTTACTCAGCACTTAAAATTTAGGACTGCTTAGGATTCACTGCTGATGGTATTTACCGATTTTTCAATTTGTTTAAAGTCCACACCAATTGCTCTGAGGGCGTGCCATAAATGACCTTGCAAAAAGAAGAATGCTAAGAAGAAATGGGCATTGGCTAACCATGCTCTAGGACTAGCAGCATTTGCTAATTTAATGGTATCGGCAAAATAGGGACTAACACCTAGTTTTAATTCCAAAGTAGCACCATAAAATTCTACTGGGTAAGCAAGGGTATTTACTGCACAGAAATAAGCTGCTACAAATCCTGCTAGGGCAATACCACCTAATGAATAGGAAAGAATCGCTTCACCAGAGAAAATTAAGAGTTTTCTTGCCCAAGGGAAAGGTTCTTTAATGATGTGCCAGATTCCACCAGCAATCAGGGTAAACCCTACATAAATATGACCACCAACTAAATCTTCTAAATTGTTAACTGTGGCGAAATGAGTTTGATAACCATAGATAACAAAGGGATTAAGGGTGGGTTCAGTTACAAGCCTGACATTGTGAATTGTGGCATCATAAATTCCCCCCCAAAACATAGCTTTCCCTACCAATAATAAGGCTGCTGCGCCTAAGAAAAGGAGGTGATGACCTAGAATTAATCCTAATTGTTTATGATCATTCCATTCAAAATGGAATTTACGAGCAAAACCGCTAGAATTTTTTAAATCTTTTGGTCCTTTAAAGGTGTGAAATAATGCACCTGCTCCTAAAACAGCAGAGGAGATTAAATGTAAAGCTCCAATCACAAAATAGGGATAGGTATCAACAATTTGACCACCTTCTCCCACACCAAACCCTAAAGTTGCTAAATGTGGTAACAGAATTAATCCCTGTTCTCCCATTGGAATTTCAGGGTTATAACGGGATATTTCAAACCATGTAAATGCCCCAGCCCAGAGAGTAGTTAGTGCGGCTTGTGCTACGTGAGCACCAATAAATGAACCAGAGAGATTAGCAAAGCGAGCATTACCTGCCCACCAATCAAATTTGACGTTGGGATTATCGTATGTCTGCATTGTTTACTGATTATGAGTTGTTGCCAGAAATACTTAATTAATTAGGACTTACGCATTTTAAAGAAATATTGAGGTTTGAGATTGCTTCCTTACGTTGCAATGACAGTATTTGGAATAGGTTTTGCGTAAGTCCTGTTAATGTTTAGCTGTTTAACTTCAACAGATAAGACACAGGAAAACTAAATTCATTTAGTTGGTTGAAGCTAATTATTAATTCCGGTGATCATAAATATACTTTATTGCAAAAGATTCTTATTTGTCAACCCTTTTTATGTAATTCAATAATTATTAAATCAGACAAATTAGAGCAACAAAAAATAAGCGACAAGAGACTTTTTTGTCACCAATAAGTTTTAATATAAGTGACATATTTGCCACTAAATATAGGAAGTTAAGAAACAGTGAACAGGGAATAGGGAACAGGGAATAGGGAACAGTAATAACTGATAACTGATAACTGATAACTGATAACTGATAACTGATCTACATAGTTACTTGGCTAAGTTGGGAGAAATATATTGATTTAACAGCATAGATTCTAGATAAGAACGCTGCCAAAAACTTAATAATTGTTCTCCAACTTCTTGAGGATAGAAGTAATGAAAAAAGTGATTTCCTTGTGGGTATTGCCAGAGATGATCTTCAGTTTTTAAATATTTTAACCATTCCTGTAAAGCTGATGGATCAACTACATTATCATTCTGACTACCACAAACCATCATTGGCATAGAAACATTACCTGTGGGTAAGTTAACTAACTTAAATAAGGAGTGTGATAATGGGGTTTGCAGCAAATCTTTATCTAAAGCTGACATCAACTTTTTAATAGTATGACGAGGTTGTTTCCCAAAAAGACTGCGGACAGTGTTTGCTAATACTTGTTGACGACTGATAGGAAATATTTCTCTTTGGACATAGTAGTGAGTATGCCATGTATTTGCAGGTTGAGCAGCCACTGCTAATAAAGTGAGCGATCGCACCTTTTTGGGATAACGACGGGCAAAACTTAAAGCTAAGACACCGCCAACACCATGACCGGCTAAATGTACAGGTTCATCTTTATCTGTCAGAAATTCATTGAGCAATTTTACCGCTTCATCTATTGAACTACCTTCATCTTTTTCTACACAATATTCCCACTGAGCTACCCTCATATACTTAGATAAGTATTTTAATAATGGTTGATCAAATCTTACTAAAGCAGGACTAGAACTTAACCACAAAACATCAAAAATATCAGACATAAATATGCTCACAGAATTAGATCAAGGAGAGAAAGTAAGGGGCAGGGAGAAATAAGGTTGTAGCCTTGTTTACTTTTTTTACATACTTATAAATTTCCCCGCCGACTTACTTAGTAAGGATTCAGCTAACAGTAATTGCCAGTCAAGTAAAACTACTATTGAGGCTAATTTATACGGCTTTTTTAGCTAGATAGGCACTAAAATCAAGTCCTCATTCCTAGAAAAAAAGGTTCATAAATTCCAAATAATAGCGATTCACTGATAACTGATAACTGATAACTGATTACTTACCAATTGACAACCGACAGATGAATAATGAAAAACAGAATCTTCTACAAACCAAATTCAGTTTTTAACTGAGTTACCCAAGCCTGAATACGTTCATCGCTTAAATCAGATTGGTTATCTTCATCCAATGCTAAACCAACAAACTTACCATTTTTTACTGCTTTAGACTCATTAAAATCATAGCCATCGGTAGACCAAAGACCTACAGTTTTAGCACCCAGCTCAGAAATTTTTTCCTCTAAAATTCCCATTGCATCCTGAAAATTATCCCCATAACCAATTTGATCCCCAGTACCAAAATAGGCTACTAATTTTCCTGAAAAATCTATGTTATCCAATTCTGGGAAAAAGCCCTCCCAATCACTTTGTAGGTCGCCAATATTCCAAGTAGGGCAACCAATAATTAAACATTGATACTCATCAAAATCTGTGGTATCAGCACCAGAGATATCCTGTAAAGTTACTACATCATCACCAAACTGATCACGAATGATTTCCGCAGCAGATTCAGTATTACCTGTTTGAGTACCAAAGAACAAACCAATTTTTTTCGACATTTTTACACCCCAGAAATAACTAATAAGTTAGAAAAACAAACTACTATTCGTTAATAAGAAGAAGGCAAACACAGCACCTCCACAACCACCGATGATCCAGCCATAATTAAAGCTATTCCAGGACTTAGCGGAAGTTAAATTATCTGGTAATTCTCCTTGAGGAGATTGACCGTTTTGGAAAGTTGCACCACCATATATCCAGAGACAAATTGATAAAATCAACAACAGCCCAATAGTTGCTGATAAACCAACCTGATTTGCTAAATCTGTATTCCGCATAGGGCCTAACTTCACAAAAGGTCCTAATAGGAAATAACCATGAGCCATACCTATCTCTAAACCACGAGCAAAGGGAGACAAACCAGGACGGTAAATAGGCAGATTTCCTAATAAATTTAAAGTCAAATCAGAAGCGTTTACAGGAGTTTGTAAATTGCCAATTTCAGGTGATTCTAAATAATTGATGACTCCTTGTTCAAAATCCAACCCAGCCGCAATCACCCGCACTCTTAAAGCGTGCCAAATATGGCCAACTAAAAACATAATCGCCAAGGCAATATGACTAGTTGCTAACCAAGTGCGAACTGAAATTACTCCTGATTCACTACTCAGTCCCAAAGGTCCATAGAACTCAGTTGGATAAACAGTATCGTTTACAGTTACAAAGTACGCAGCCAACAAACCCATGTATGCCAAAGCACCAAGACTGTAAGATAAATAAGCCTCACCTGACCAAAACAAAACCTTTTTTGCCCAGTCAAAAGGAGTGGTGGAAATGTGCCAAATTCCCCCACCAATACAGAGTATTCCTACCCAAATATGACCACCAATCACATCTTCTAAATTATTGACAGCAGCCATTCCTTGACCACCAACCAAATAACTAAATATGGCAACAGGATTTAAGGTAGGTGCAGTAATTACCCTCACAGATGCCACAGTGGGATCATAAATTCCCCCCCAAACTGTGGCTTTTAGCACTAATAAAAATGCTCCCAATCCCAACAACAGCAGATGAATACCAATGATGCTAGTCATTTTGTCTTCATCTTCCCATTTGTATCCAAATGAACCAGAAAAATTGTTGTTTTCGGATAACACCTTGGGCCCTAATAGAGCATGATAAATTCCCCCAGCACCAAGTACAGCAGAACTAATTAAATGCACTACACCAATGACAAAATAAGGATAGGTATCAACAATTTTGCCTCCATCACCAATCCCCAACCCTAATGTTGCCAAATGAGGAAGTAAAATTAACCCCTGTTCATACATTGGTTGAGAAGGGTCATATTTACTAATTTCAAACAGGGTCATTGCTCCAGCCCAAAGCACGATTAACCCTGCATGGGCAACATGAGCGCCCAAAATTTTGCCAGATTGGTTAATAAATCGTGCGTTACCTGCCCACCAACCATATTCAGGTGGATTAATAGTTGCAGTAGTCATAGTTACATTACCTCACCACGAGTAGGACGTACTTCACCTGTCCGAAAATCAAAACCCGCTGCTCGTAAAGCGTGCCACAGATGTCCTTGCAGAAAGAAAAATCCTAGCCAAAAGTGAGCATTTGCTAACCACACACGGGAGGATAATAAATCTCCGTTGTAGAAATAGGGAAAACGGTCAAAGCCAATGCTCAAAGGTGCGCCATAAAATTCGATGGGATAGGCTAATGTGTTTACGGAAACAAAGTAGGCAGCGATAAAACTCATTAGGCTTAAAGCTCCCAAACTGTAAGACAGGTATGCTTCTCCTGACCAAACAAACAGCCCTTTGACAAATTGCGGAGGTTCAGTGGTGATGTGCCATATACCACCTGCTATACAGACAATACTGACCCAAATATGACCACCAACTAGGTCTTCTAAGTTATCAACCCCAGCAATCCATTGTTTATTACTACCTAAGAAGTAGCTGAAGATAACACTAAAATTCCAGGTAGGATTCTCAATAATTCTTACTTCTCCTAAGTTGGAGTCGTATAAACCACCAAAATATAAGGCTTTAGCAACTAACAAACCAGCACCTAATCCCAATAGCATCAGGTGAATACCAAGAATATTTGTCATTTGATTGGCATCTTGCCAACGATAGCCAAAGAAAGAAAATTTCTCTTCTAGAGTTGGTGGTCCCCAAAGTGAATGAAATATTCCTCCCAACCCTAGAAAGGCAGAGCTAATCAGATGTAGTACACCAATAACAAAGTAGGGATAGGTATCTATAATTTGACCACCACTACCTACACCCCAACCCAAGGTTGCTAGGTGAGGTAGAAGAATTAAGCCTTGTTCAGACATCGGTTGAGATGTTTGGTAACGAGCAAGTTCAAATAAAGTTGTCGCACCTGCCCAAAATACTATTAGTCCTGCATGGGCAACATGAGCGCCTAATAATCGGCCGGAAAGGTTGGTTAACCGGGCATTCCCTGACCACCAGGGGATTGAATCCGGGTTTTGTACAGCCATGCTCATCGTCATAGTGTTATTTCCTGTCAATTGTGGGAAATAGTTTATTTACTTATTGAGATAGATATTCAAGAAGCTATAGATATAGCATATCAAACTTATTGAAATAATTTGTCATTAATAAGCAATTATTTTTTGTAAAGTTTTATGTACGAATACCTTTATCTATAAATTACTATCTTCCTAAAAGCGGAAAATCAGCTATTTAGGGGTTGCTGTCCGCGTAGCGTGCCGTCAGGCATATAAATGTGAAAACATTACTGGTATTGGGTTTGAGAAGATTTGAGATGGAGAAAGTGCAAGCTTTTGAGGGGTAAGTGCTAAAAAACATTGCACTTTTTTGATTTCGAGAGATTGAAAAGTAGTTTTTCAGTTCTCTCCCTGCGCCCTGCACCCTGCACCCTGCCTTTGAGCCTCTACAGATCACTCAGCAACCCCTATTTAACCTGCTATTTCTACTAATACCTGCTTGATAATATCCGTAGGTACTTCATCTGTGACTTTGACTGCACCTATTTGAGTAGGTAAGACAAACCTGACTTTCCCTGATTTGACTTTTTTATCTAACTGTAAAGCATCAATAAGTTCACCATGATCTAAACTTGCTGGTAGTTGTGTGGGTAAACCAGCTTTTTTGATGATGGCATCTTGACGTTCCGTATCTTCCTGTTCCCAAAGTCCTAATTTCACAGCAATTCCACCCGCTGCAACCATACCAATTCCCACCGCTTCACCATGTTTGAACATCCGATAATTGGTTAAACTTTCCACAGCATGACCAATAGTATGGCCATAGTTAAGAATTGCCCGCAGTCCAGATTCTTTTTCATCTTTACTCACAACATCTGCCTTTGCTTGACAAGAATGAGTTAATATGTAATATGTCAGGTCGGATTTTACATAGCGGAGTTGGTCAAGGTGCTTACTCGCTTCCAATTGAGTAAACAATTCAGCGTCCCAAATCACGCCGTACTTGATCACTTCCGCCATTCCCGCCCTAAATTCTCTAGCTGGTAGAGTTTTGAGAACTTCTGGATCAATTAAAACCAAGCTAGGTTGGTGAAACGCACCGATTAAGTTTTTACCTTGGGGATGGTTTACCCCGGTTTTACCACCTACAGATGAATCAACCATTGCTAATAAGCTGGTGGGAACTTGGACAACGTTAATTCCTCGTAACCAGGTAGCAGCAGCAAACCCAGTCATATCACCAACCACACCACCTCCTAATGCAACCATCGTGGAGGAACGTTCCAGGCGGTGTTGTAAAGCCATATCATAGATTTTTTGAATGGAGTTGAGGGTTTTATAGCGTTCTCCTGGTGGGAGGTTATAGTGAACTACTTCAAATCCTGCATTTTCCAAAGATGCGATCGCTCTTTCCCCATAATGTTTAAATATCATCGGGTTAGAAACCAGTAACACCTTCTTACCCAGTTTCATCCCTGACATTTTTTCACCCAGTTGATCTAAACTTCCTGGTGCAACTGTGATCTCATAAGAATTTTCTGGTATATCTACTTTAATTACAGAACTCATATAAACACCCTGATATAATTTCACGCTTGGGTATTTTATCGTAGTTTGGGGATTGGTGAGGGGAAGAGGAGGAGAGGGGAAGAGGGGGAGAGGGGAAGAGGGGGATTCTTAATTTAATTACGAATTACGAATTACGAATTACGAATTATTAATGATTCAATAGAAGTAAGTCACTAAATTAGGAGAAAACGCAAATGGCTGTTGTTGAATACATTGTATTTTTGGCCGCATATATTGGCATTGCTGCTGGGTTACTGTTGGGTTTACGTGCAGCAAAAATTATCTAATTCATAGGTATTCAACCTAACATCTAAATTAAGCCCCCCTCGATTTAAGGGGGGTTCTGGGTATCTAGGCTGAATTAATTGTTTCCGTAGAGGCTAAAAGGTAGGGTGCAGGGTGCAGGGAGTAGGGGGAAAATTAAAACGGCCGTTGGTGAACAATTTGAACCTAAGTTAAGTTCCCTTACCTTCATAGAAACAGTTTTATGGCTTAACGCCAAGCTCCGCTAACAGCAACCTTGATTTAAACATTCATCAAATTCGGCTTTTTCTGCTGCTTCTCAAATGGTGGCCGCATTTCCAAACCCAACATATTCAACATTTGAGCATCTGCATCATAATCAGGACAGGGTGTAGTCACTGTCAACATTTTGTTATCATCGCTGGAAAAGATTGAATTTGCACCAGCCATAAAACATAAAGCTTGTTCAACCTGAGACAGTTTCGCCCTCCCTGCACTCAAGCGTACATCAGAACCAGGCATGACAATTCTAGCAGTTGCAATCATCCGCACTACATCCCAAATTGGTACTTCTGGTTGATCTGCCAATGGTGTACCCTCAACCTGTGAGAGAATGTTGATGGGTACTGATTCTGGGTGGGGTTGTAAATTAGATAGAGTGTGCAACATTCCGATCCGATCTGCTACACTTTCACCCAAACCTAAAATCCCACCAGAACAAACAGTGACATTAGTTTGACGGACATTTTCAATTGTATTCAGGCGATCGCTATAAGTTCTGGTACTGATCACTGTACTGTAATATTCAGGGGAAGTATCTAAGTTATGGTTGTAAGCATACAAGCCTGCATCCTCTAAGCGTTTAGCCTGATTTTCACTTAACATCCCCAAAGTGCAACACACCTCCAACCCCATTGAGGTGACATCTTTAACCATATCCAGCACTTGATCAAACTGGGAATTATCCCGCACTTCCCGCCAAGCAGCACCCATACATACCCGACTAACACCGGTTTCCTTTGCCTTCTGAGCAATATTTAATACCGTTTCCTTTTCTAACAGTGCTTCCGGTTTGACTTGGGTTTGATAGCGTGCAGACTGAGCGCAATAACCACAATCTTCAGGGCAACCACCAGTTTTAATAGATATCAACTTACAAACTTGTATTTGTTGGGGATTATGAAACTGACGATGTACACTAGCGGCTTGATAAACAAGCTCTAAAAATGGTGTATTATATATATCCAAAATCTCATCTTTTTGCCAATCGTAGCGTATTCCCACCGTTACTATTCCTTTCTAAATTTTTACTAGAATATACAAAATAAATAATTTTAGGCCATGAAATCAGATCTGCCACTAATTAAAACTGATCGTCTTGTATTAAGGGTGGCTATTTCCGAAGATATACCCCAAATTATCCGCTATTTTACTGTAAATAAAGATCATCTTACCCCATTTTCTCCAAGTTGGGCAGAAGGTTTTTTTACACCAGAATATTGGCAATATCAAGTTGAACAATATTATCTGGAAATCATACATGGTTGTGGTTTGAGATTCTTTATTTACCATCAAAATCAACCCCAGGAAATCATTGGTGTAGTCAATTTTAGTAATTTTTTGCGTGGTGCGGCTAATTATTGTAATGTTGGATATAGTTTAGCAGCAGTGAATCAAGGTTATGGTTACATGACAGAAGCTTTAAAAGGAGGTATCAATTATGTCTTTCAAGACCTTAATTTCCATCGGATCATGGCTAATTATATGCCCCATAATCGCCGTAGTGGTAATGTCTTAAAAAGATTAGGTTTTGTAGTAGAAGGATATGCAAGAGATTATTTATTAATTAACGGTAAGTGGGAAGATCATATTTTGACAAGTTTAACCAATAATCACTGGAAAGAATATTAGGAGTGAGATGGGAGGTGGGGTGATGGGGTGATGGGGTTAAAGATTTTGACTAATGACTAATAACTAATAATGTAAAATAAAAATAACAACAATTAAAAATTACTAAATTACTAAAAATGACACTTATCGAAATCTCACAGCACACAGATTCTAGTAATCCTTTACTCACTCTCAACTATGAAAAATCCTTAGAATCTTTAGGTAATGATTACTATGATGAAGTCGCCGCCGAAGAATTTCCTCAACATATTTTACGTTGGCGTAATGATGCAGTATTGCCGCAATTAGGACTTGATCCCACAACAGTAAAAGACGAAGATTTCATCACAGCTTTTGGCAAATTTCAAGGTAGAAAACCCTTTTTAGCACTACGTTATCATGGTTATCAATTTGGTCAATATAATCCCCATTTAGGTGATGGAAGAGGGTTTCTTTACGGACAAGTTAGGGGAATTGATCACGAATTATATGACTTTGGTACTAAAGGTTCAGGAAGAACTCCTTACTCCCGTGGTGGTGATGGAATGCTTACCCTTAAAGGTGGAGTCAGGGAAGTTTTAGCAGCGGAAGTATTAAACCGTTTAGGAGTGAGAACTTCTCGTTGTTTAAGTATGATTGAAACAGGTTTAGGTTTATGGCGTGGAGATGAACCTTCCCCAACCCGTTCATCAGTTATGATTAGAATGAGTAAATCTCATATTCGGTTTGGTACTTTTGAAAGATTACATTATTTAAAACGTACTGATTTAACTCAAAAACTATTAGATCATGTAATTGATGAATATTATCAAAACCTGAGTAATGAAACTGATAAATATGCTTTATTTTATGCTGAATTAGTGAAAAGAGTGGCAGAATTAGTAGCACAATGGATGGCGGCTGGTTTTTGCCATGCAGTTTTAAATACTGATAATATGTCCATTACTGGAGAAAGTTTTGATTACGGCCCTTATGCCTTTATTCCTAACTATGATATCTACTTTACTGCCGCCTATTTTGACTATTATCGTCGCTATTGTTACGGTCAGCAACCAAGTATTTGTCATTTGAATTTGGAGCTACTGCAAGAACCATTAAAAGCAATTATTGATATTCGTGATTTACAACATGGTTTAAGTAAGTTCTCTAAATACTATCGAATTGAATATCGTCATTTGATGTTGAAAAAATTGGGTTTTGAGGATTCATCATTTCCCGAAGCTGATGATTTATTAGAATTAACGATTACTTTTCTACAAGAAAGTAAAATTAACTATCATCAATTCTTTGCAGATATGGCACGGACTTTTTCAATTAAATGGCGAGATGAGCCTGGTTTAGTTATGAATGGTTCTGAGATTGTACCTGCTGGAGGCGCATTAGTTGCTTTTGATAATTGGTGCATTCTTTATCATAAAATTCTCAATAATTTTGCTCCTGAGCAAATTGAAGTTATCGCTCAAAATTTAACTAAATATAACCCCCAAGCTAATTTATTAAGACCTGTAATTGAGGAGATTTGGCAACCGATTGTAGAAGCAGATAATTGGCAGCCTTTTTATGATTTAGTTAGGCAATTCCAATGTTAATTGAATTTTAGATCCTCGACTAATTTTACTATTATATCAATCAATTTTCAACGGCTCAGGACTTACACAAAACCTGTTCCCAATTTCGTAAGTCCTAATGCTAACAGCAGTCGGGGATATGATTCAGAACTGTGATTTTTCCTTACAACTAAAAGACTTTATCTTTTATCAGCAAAGAAATTGTTATATCAACCTTTACCTGATAATTTCGATTTATAGATAGCTTGTTCTACTAAATCTATTAAACTCTGTGGAATCATTTTCTTACTGGGAACAATAGTAGCAACTCCTATACTTAAACTAAAGTTTTTACCGTCTGTAAGTTCAGGATTATTTAGCTTTACCTGTTCTACTTGTTCTCTCATCAATTTTCCTAAATAAATAGCACCTTGAGAGTCAGTTTTAGGTAAGATAATAGCAAATTTATAATTCTCATAGCGAGCCACAAAATCACCTGATCTTTTTGTAATTGATTTGGTAACTTGAGCTACTTGTTGTAGGATTTTATCTTGGAGGGTATTATCTATCTGGAGTGAAAAATCAAAATTACACAGTAATAAAGATAAGGGTGATTGTTCTTTATCTAGTTGTTTCCATTGGATGTTTAAGTATTCATCAAATGTTTTTCGGTGAGCTATCTGAGTAACAGGATCAAAAATCATGACTGGTTGTAAACTCTGATTGCTAGAAACTAAATCATTGATTAATTGTCTATGTTCATCCATTTTTTTTCCTAGTGGTTGATGATATTGAATAAGTGCTTGCTTATGATCATAACTAATTAGTTTACGTTGTACTTGTACTAATATTTTATATTCCTTTAAATACTTAAACTGAATTTTGCCTGACAATCCGGATTTTAGGATTTTAAATTTGATATTTTTTCTCAACTACAAAAACCTAATCCAGGACTTGTCATCTAATCCCTAATACTAGATGATATATTTCTCGGTTGTAAGTAAGTGATTAATTACAGAGTACATAAACCTACTAAGTGACTTATGCCTATAAATATACACTCCCATCAGTATAGATATAATCATAATCACTAGCAACTAAGTGTCTTGTTTCGGAAAGATTTTTACAAAAATACTTAGTTTTATGAGTTTATGATAAAGAATAAACTGTCATTTCAGTTCTCAGTACCTCTTCAATATCTTAATTTTGCCTAATCAGGGCTTGCTGAATAACTCTGAAAGCAAGATAAAGTGAAGATTCTAGCCTTTTTTTCTGGTCAAAAAGTGCAAGCTTTTGCTCCGAAGACTTGGAAAACTGTGTATTTAGACTCTAAACTTTCAATAACTTTTGGGATAACAGACATCCAAAACTCCTTCCTGTTGCCTGTTAAGAGTTCCCTAGTCTCCACGGAAACACTTTTTCAGCAAACCCTCATTACTATAAGAATTGTCTATTTATTAGATAGAATAACTTGTAAAAATTGAATAAAATGATATAAAAATTTTATAAAAATATCCTGATTTATGAAATCATCTTTTCAGTAACAACTCTATTTTTTCCTTGTGATTTAGCTAGATAAAGAACTTTATCACATTTATTAATTAGGGTATCAGGAGAATTTTTGAGGTTAGGTATAGTTGTTGCTACTCCCAGACTCAAGGTGACATAACCATATACTGAAGATGTTTGATGGGGGATTTTGAGATTATAAACTGTTTGGCGAACTTCTTCTGCTAAATTTACAGCTGCTTGATTATTAGTACCTGGAAGAATGATGGCAAATTCTTCACCACCATAACGAGATAATAAATCTACGGGATTTTTAATAGATATTTGGATTGTTTGAGCTATTTTTTTTAAACAATCATCACCAGCTAAATGTCCATAGGTATCATTATAATGCTTAAAAAAGTCTACATCACATAATATTAAAGAAAAAGGTAATTTTTCCTGAGCTAGTCTTTGCCATTCTAACTTTAAATATTCATCAAATCTCCTTCTATTTGACACTCCTGTTAAACCATCTAAAAGTGCAAAACGTCTTAGTTTATTGTTTGCTACTAGTAGCGCATCTTCAACTTTTTGGCGTTCTTCTATTTCTATTTGTAAAAGTTTATTTTGATCAATTAGTTGTTGTTTTTGTTGATAAATTAACAATTGATTTTTGACTCTAGCTACTACTTCTAATTCTTGAAATGGTTTGGTAATATAATCAACACCACCAATTTCAAAAGCCATAATTTTATCTCTAGTGTTATCCAAAGCACTAATAAAAATTACGGGAATTTGAGCAGTTTTTGAATCTGATTTTAATTGCTGACAAACTTGATAACCATTCATTTCTGGCATATTAATATCCAATAATATTAAGTCTGGTGCTTCTATTTTTGCTGCTTGAATGGCAATTTTACCACTGATTGTTTTTTTAACTTTAATTCCCTTTGATTCTAGGATTTTAGATAGGAGGCGTAAATTATCTGGATTATCATCAACAATTAAGATTTGATAATGACTTTGAGAAAATGACTCAGAGTTAAACATTGTTTAAAATGTCCTAATTGTAATTTTGGAAATTATTTATATCAGTTAAATTCATAATAGTTTCTAATTGGAAGTTATCAACTAATTTTTTGAGTTTATCTGCTATTTGATGATGCTCTTGAGGTATTTCTATGAATAATTCATATAATTTTTGCTCATCAATGATTTTCGCTGCTTCATAAACTTGATTTATCCATTTTTGTGGCATAATTCTGAGATTTTCTGATGTCAATTTATTTGACCGTAAATTTTTCTTTTGATGATGATGATTTCGATCTACATAAACATAGGAAATATTCAAATATTCTGTGAGTTTACTAAACAGGGTATTTTCAGTAAATGGTTTAGAAATAACATCATCACAACCTACTTGTAATATTTCTTTTCTATCTTCTGCAAAAGCACTAGCTGTAAGTGCAATGATAGTGATATTTTTTCCTGTCTCCGTAGCTCGAATTGCTTTAGTTGCTTCTAAACCATTCATAATTGGCATTTGTATATCCATCCAAATTAAATGGGGTTGCCAATGTTGGCAGGCTTTTACTGCTTCTAGACCATTGCTAACTGCATAAATATCAAAACCTACAGATTTTAAAAGTCTTTCTAATAACAATCTATTTTCTACAATATCTTCAACAATTAAGATTCTATATTTTGGTTGTCCTGGTGCTAAACTAAGGACTTTTTTAGTATTTTTAACTGGGGTACATACATCTAATTTATCTACTATTTGCAGTTGTACTTGACAAGTAAAAGTTGTTCCTTGATTGACAATGCTGTCAACTGTAATGTCGCCACCCATCAGTCTGGCAAATTGACGACTAATTGATAGTCCTAGTCCAGTACCTTGCATAAATTGTGTAGCACTTTTAGCTTGTAAAAAAGCTTCAAAGATTAATTCTTGGTCTTCTTCTAAAATTCCTGTACCTGTATCTTCTACGTTAAATTCAACCATTATTTTACCCGCTGCTGATTTGGAAAAAATTGTATTTTGTGGATAAGATACTTTAATGAAAATGTGACCAACAACGGTAAATTTGATGGCGTTGCCAATTAAATTAATCAATATTTGCCTGAGTTTACCTTCATCACCAAATACATACTGACCTACATCTGGACTAAATTCGGTGATTAAAGTTAAACCTTTATCTGATGCTTTGATAGTAAACATTTCTTGTAGAGAAAATATCAGACGATGTAAATCAAAGTAAGTTTCGTTTAAAGCTAATTTACCAGCTTCAATTTTAGACATTTCTAGCACATCGTTGATAAGAGATAGTAGATGTTCACCACTACGAGTAATAATATCTAAATGTTCTTTTTCTTCTGTGGAGAGGGAACTATTACGAGTGAGTATTTCTGCAAACCCTAAAATTGCATTGAGTGGTGTTCTTAATTCATGACTCATTTTGGCCAGAAATTGGCTTTTATAACGGTTAGCAGTTTCTGCTTCCTCTGCTTCTTCTGCCGCTTTTTGTAATGCTAATTGGGAAAATTCTAAGGCGAAAAGCATGAGGCTATTTCTCATTTCTTGTGCTACTTCAATTTCAAATTCTTGCCAAGGAAGTGATTGATTTTTTACGGTTTGCTTCCAGAGTGCAAAGGATTTACGTGGGGTAAGGTCTTGATGATTATTTCCATCTATAGAGATTGAATCTGATGGGTTACCTGCCCAATTTACAGTCTGTATTTGTTCTGGTCTAAACCAAATAATATGATAGGAATGCTGGTGGATAACTATGGAAATTGTTAAAATGCCACTGGCGATATGATTGAATTCTTTGGCTGGTGGATACAACTTTAATAAAGAGTCAGTGTGAAAGATTTCTTTTTCTTTTTGTTCTAATACCCAATTAACTAACTCTTGGGTGTCTGGAACTGAGGGTGTGTTACCAATGCAAATGATTTTGTTTTGTAATAAAATTGCTGCACCGCTGGCATTTACTAAATTGAGTAAGCTTGTTTTATGGCGTTTAAAAATATTCCCAATATCATCTAATTCATTAGTAAAATTTTGGTTGATTTGTGTTTGAATTAGTCTTATTTGTTGGCGATAAATATTTAGTTCTTTTTCTTGATGATTAATTAATTGAGTGGATGAAAATTGTCCAATTAATTTACAAATTTTGCGAGTTTCATAATTAACTGTTTTTGGTGAATAATGATGACAGATAATTAAACCCCACAGCTTTTGTTCATGAATTAGCGATATGGATAGTGAAGCAAATACCCCCATGTTTTTGAGGTATTGTAGATGACAAGGTGAAATACTTCTCAAATAGGAATAACTTAAATCTAATGGTTTTTGGTTGAGAGGATGATCAATTTTAAGAATTTTAACTGGTTGATAGTTGACATCAGGAATTATTCGCAACCAATTTTGATAATAAAGTTCTTTTGCTTGTTGAGGAACATCACCAGGGGGATAGTGTAGTCCTATATAACTTTCTATGTCATGACGTTTATCTTCTCCAATTACTACACCACTACCATCAATTTCAAATTTATAAATCATGACTCGATCAAATTGATTTATTTTTCTAACTTCTCTGGCTATAATTTGATATAGTTCTGATGAGTGGGAAGCATTGTTAATGTTATATGTTGATGCTTCTAATTGATGGGTATATTGAATAAATTTATCTTGGCTCAGATTTTCATTTTCATGGGGTTCTAGTTCTAAAATTAATAAGTTAGAAGATTGATAAAAAATTCCTAAAAAAATATTTATATCTATTTCTTGATGTTGCCGATCTGGTATGTTTAGTAGATGAATAAAGCTATTTGTTTTGTTATTTAAGGAATTAATAATTAATTCTATCTGTTCAGAAAGTAATAAAAAATCTAATTTTTTACCTAATAACTGTCTGGGTGATATCCCTAAAAATTCTTCTACATTTTCACTAACTTGCAATATTCTTAAACTGGGAATTTCTAAACATATTAATATGCCATGACTTTGTATGTAACCAGGTGTATGAAGTTGGTTCATGTCATATTGATGATGTGGTGAAAAATCAAAATTGTTCATAAGCTTCAATACTTTAAAATATTCCCATTTTGCACTTAATTTTGTAGTACATTAAGTTTTAAGATATTGTATATTAAAGCTTCGAGTAAGAAAAACTGTATTAATTATTATTTTAATTTTATCTAAGTAAAAATACTATAAATCATTACTATTTATTAGTATAAATTCTCGTAAAAGAGTGATCATGATTAACTTTAACAACAAACTCCACTTGGGAGGATTGTAACAAAGACGGAATAAATAATTCTGGATGTAGTGATCGCCAAAAATAATTAACAAATTCTTCTATTTGTGCATCATTCATCCCTGACTTACCAGCAGCGATCATTTTCTGTTCTGCTTGTTTGCGCCATGCAAAAGAGTAATGATAATCTTGGGGATCAAGAACTATCAAACTATCTAACCTTTCCCATAGGGGTAAATAAGTTTGTAGTTGCTCATTCATCTCACGAGCAAAAAGTCTGTCTGCTGCTGTAATAATTGGTGGTGGTGCAGAATCAAAAAGTTGGGGATCAATGGGTACTACACCCACAAACCACCCTTCAAATAGAACTATATCAATGTCAGTGACAATTTTTGGAGTTGTGCGATCGCCAGCACCAGCGTATGCTGATTTATCAAATTGGGGAACTGTAACAGAACTCTCACCTTGACGAATTTGCGTAAGTACACTGAGTCCTAAGTTAATATCATGAGTACCAGGAGGGCCACGCCAAATTAAGCGGGGATCTTGTTTTTGTAAGGCCTGGCGATCGCTATAAGTTTTGTATAAGTCATCTAAGGATAAACTCAGAGTCTTGTAATTGAAATACTCAAAAATAATACTCAGTATTTGGCACATAGTAGTTTTGCCTGTTCCTTGAACACCAAGAATACCCTGAATAAAAGCCCTACCAAGACTTTCACGGCTAACTGCCATTTTAGTAGCCCAAGGTAGCCATAAATCCCACAACAGTTGTAACATAGACAGAGTGGAGATTGAAAGGTTCTTTTGGCAGAATTGGTTAACTGTAGGAAAAACTGATTTGAGTAGATGCGATCGCTCTAAAATGACTTGAGCAACATTATCTTCAGTAATATTAAACACCTTGGCTCGTTCTTGATCTGCCAGTGCTAGTTGTTGTGCAGCAGTTAGCCAAACTGCATCCATTTCACCAGTAACTAAAAACTCATTCAGTAGATGATCAAGCATAAACTTTACCGAAAAACTGCAATCTAACGCCGCCCCCGTTACTGATAAGTAACAGTAAACAGTTAACAGTTAACAGTTAACAGTGAATAGTAAACAGTGGTAACTGACAACTAATAACTGACAACTGACAACTGACAACTGACAACTGACAACTGACAACTGACAACTGATAACTGATAACTCAAGAACCCAATTTAAACGCTTCCAGAAACAGACTGTAAATAAAACCCACTTTGAGAAAATTTAATGTTTCTACCCATAAAGCTTGTCTAGCTAAAAAACTGCGACTATAAAATATTCTGCTAGTAACCTCCGTCATCACCACCAACACAGCAGCGATCACAACATCCAAAGTAGCTTCCTGGCCAGCAGTCGTAGATATTGCCGAACCCAGAAAAAAACCAAATAGCCAACTGATTAACAGCAATGATAATCGTCGCCAAGGATTAATAAACCATTGTCCCACGCTTTTTGCTGTGGCTTCAAATAATTTGTTAAGACGAGTGTTTTGCATATTAGCAGTAAATCACAGTTAAGAACAATCAAATCAAAAATAAAAATTGATCATAAATGTATATTATACTGTGAAAATTTACACTTATAAAAGTTATAAAATTATGGAAAATCCCGAAATTAAACTATCAGGACAAGAAATTTATCATAAAATTTGCCACAACATTCAAAAAGTGATCAAAGGTCAATCTAACGCTATGAGAAAATTATTAGCAGCCTTTGCTAGTGGTGGACATATATTACTAGAAGACTATCCCGGAACAGGTAAAACAACCCTAGCTAAAGCTTTAGCATATTCTATAGATGTTAGCTTTAAAAGGATTCAATTTACGCCAGATTTATTACCATCAGATATTTTAGGAGTTTCCATATTAAACCCCAACAATCAAACATTTAATTTCCATGAAGGCCCAATCTTTGCCCACATTATTTTAGCTGATGAAATTAATCGTGCTTCCCCTCGTACCCAATCAGCATTATTAGAAGCAATGGCAGAATTTCAAGTTACTGTAGATGGAAATTTGCGTAAATTAAAAGATCCATTTTTTGTGATTGCTACCCAAAATCCCGTTGAATCTCGTGGTACTTATCCTCTTCCAGAAGCACAAATGGATCGATTTGCAATTCAATTTAGTTTAGGATACATTTCTCCAGAAGCAGAAGTTAATTTACTTTCAGAACAAATCCAACAACATCCTATCAATAACATTCAAGCTTGTGTGAGTTTAGCAGAGATTATAGAATTAAAAAACCAAGTCAAACAAATTAGAATTAGTGAAGAATTAAAACGTTATGTAGTTGATATCATGAATGCCACTCGTACCGCAGAAGGAGTACAATTAGGTGCAAGTCCTAGAGCATCAATTACTTTAATGAAAACTGCCCAAGCATTAGCTTTATTTGATGGTTATGAATTTGTCATCCCAGAACATATTCAAGAATTAGCAGTAGCAGTTATTTCCCATCGTTTAGTCATGCAACCCCAAGCGCGTTTTTCAGGTAAAACCGCAGATAGTATAGTAGAGGAAATTATTAAATCTCTTCCTGTTCCTACATGATTTTTGGTCAGCATTTAGTTCAACCTAGTGATATGATTTTATTGCTTGATTACTTACAGCCCTTTCCGGTGTAATGAGGTACACTATTGGCGGGCAAGATGCCCACCCCACAAGAGTTTCATGATTATGATTTGTACCTCATAGCAACGAAATCTGCTGTATCTATGACTTACAAACAAGTTAAAGAAAAACGAACCACGAAGGACACTAAGAACACGAAGGAAGAAGAGATTTAGAGAATTATTGCGTAAGTCCTAATCTATTAAAAATAATTCTTCAACCTCATATATGACTCCTGTTGAGTTTTGAATAAAATTAGGTATTGTAGGGTGTGTTAGAACAGAGTTCGTAACGCAGCATTATCAAGGAAAAGAAGCAATCTAAAACCCCGATTTTCATTAAAATGTGTAAGTCCTATAAAACTAGTAATTGACCATAACAAGTACAATAGAACCTTAAAACTGATAATTAGTAATTGGTAAAAGGCAATTCACCAAGAATAGAACTTATACAAAATACCTCTTGTAAACCTCTTACCTTCGTTTCCTTTGCGTCCTTCGTGGTTCATTCTTCCGTAACTTCTGCATAATTCCTAAAGAATTTATATAATCAGTAATTACCCAAAAATAATATAAACAGTAATATGCAAAAAACTCTTTATCAAATATATCATTTTAGTTCTGGACTACAACACAGACTACAAAAAAGAATCACAATCACTGGTTTCACAATAATTCTATGTTTAATATTTGCAGCTGCATTGGGGATAGATACAACCCAAAATACAACTTACCAAATATTTACTTTTTTAGTATCTATTCTCATCATCTCCACAATTTTTAGTATTTTTTTCAATGCTCGTTTCCGAGTCACACGTACCATACCGAAATTTGCCACAATTGGAGTAAAATTAAAATACAAAATCACCATTCATAATCAAACTAAGACAATACAAACCAGTCTCAAACTCTTTGAAAATTTTGCCGATCCTCGTCCCACTTTTAAAGAATTTCTGGAAACACCAGAACCAGAAGAAAATCAACGCACAGCTTTAGATATCAAACTAGGTTCTTATCGTTGGTTATGGTTAGTTGCTCGTAAACAATGTGGAATAGCAAAAACCTTAGAATTACCACCCCTAAAACCAAACAGTAAAACCGAAGTAATCGGTGAAATTATTCCCACACATCGAGGTGTAATGAGGTTAGTTAGTTTAACTATAGCCAGACCTGATCCTTTAGGAATATTTCATGCTTGTCAAACTATTTCTTTACCCCAGTCTTTATTAATTCTACCCCAATTATATCAACTTCCACCCATTCAATTACCAGGTTTCAGAAAATATCAATCTGGTGGAATTGCATTAGCTTCTTCAGTCGGAGATGCAGAAGAATTTCGTTCTTTAAGAGAATATCGTCCTGGTGACTCTATTCGTAAAATTCATTGGAAAAGTTGGGCGAAAATAGGTAAACCTATTGTCAAAGAAGAACAGGATGAATTTTTTGTCCGCCATGCTTTAATTTTAGATACATTCCAACCGGAAAAATATAGTCAAATTCTCGAAGTTGCTATTTCTTTAGCTGCTTCTTTAGCTGCGGATGTCCAAACCCAAGAATCTTTATTAGATTTAATGTTTGTTGGGAATGAAGCATATTGTTTTACTTTTGGAAGAGGAATTAGCTACACAGAAAAAATGTTAGAAATTCTGGCTTCGGTAGGTGCTTGTCGAGATAAATCCTTTGATTCCATTATTCCTGTAATTTTGGAAAAAATATCCATGTTAAGTGGTTGTATTTGTATATTTATTGCTTGGGATGAACAGAGAAAAAAACTTATAGAATATCTTGCTAAAATGAATATAGAGACTTTAGTTTTTATGTTGAAAAATAATCAAAACTATGATTGGGAATATCTGAGCAAAAATGATTTTATTAAATATGATTCAACCAGATTTTATATTTTAAACATTGATAATATTCAACAGGAATTAATGAAGTTATGAAAACTCCACCTTTACTAATTGCTACCGCTTTAATCTTTTGGGGTTGGCAAACAGGACTTTGGATTTTTGCCATACCAATAGCGATAATTTTAGAATCTTCTCAATTTGTGCAGTCGCGGTGGGAATTCTCCAATGAAGATTTTAAAAAAATAGCTAATTTATGTTTAGTGATCATGATTAGTTTGACAGTTTATTTATTAGTTTCTACACAGTCATTTTATGTAGTTTACACTCTTTTAGAATGGTTGCCAATTATTTCATTACCATTAATAGCTGTTCAAGTTTATGCAGTCAATGATAGTATTAGTTTGACTACACTTTTTCTCACATTTAATGATCCAGAAACCGGAGAACAAAGTCATAAATTCAACTTGAATCTAACTTACCCTTATATTGCTGTTTGTATTTTAGCTGCTAGTAATGCTAATACAGACAATATATCATTTTACTTGGGGTTGTTTTTATTAACCGGCTTACTACTGTGGAATTTTCGTTCCCGACGATTTTCCCTAGCAATTTGGTTATGTTTATTCTTAACCGCGGGGAGTGTAGGTTTTGTTGGCCAAATGGGACTCCATCAACTACATTTACAAGTAGAAAATCAACTTGTATCCTGGTTTAGTGGTATGATTAGCCAGGGATTTAATCCAGTTACTACACAAACGAGTATAGGTGAAATAGGAGTTTTAAAGCAATCTAATCATATAATTTTTCGGGTTCAATCACAAGATAAAAATAATCTCCCAATTCTATTAACAGAATCAACTTATAATAAATATAAATCTGGTTCATGGGTGGCTGTTAGTTCTCAATTCCAACCTATAAAAGCTGTAGATGATAATCAAACTTGGTTGCTAGGAAATCCACAATCAAATTACTCACAAATTAAAATTAATGGAAATTTGAATAATGGTCGTGGTGTATTAAGATTAGCTAATGGTACATTTGCAATTAATGATTTACCTGTAACTGAAATGCGGAGAAATCAATATGGAACAGTACAGGTATATGGAAATGTGAATGATATTGGTTATACAATAAAATTTAATCAAAAATCTGCTTTAGTAAGTCCTCCTACTCCCAATGATTTACAAATACCTGCCTCAGAATTACCAGCTATTACTAAAATAGTGAATAAATTAAATATCACTGATCAATCACCATCAGAAATATTAAAAATCCTAGCATCTTTTCTACTTAATAATTACCGTTATTCACTACAATTACAAAATCAAAACTCTCAGATTACACCCTTATCAAATTTTCTACTAGATACTCGTTCTGGACATTGTGAATACTTTGCAACTGCCACTACTTTAATTTTAAGATATTTGGGTATTCCCACTCGTTATACTGTCGGTTATTCTGTCCATGAATTTAGTGATTTAGAACAGCAATATATTGTCCGTAGTCGTCACGCTCATGCTTGGACAATGGTATATATAAATGGAAGATGGCAAAATTTTGATACTACTCCCCCAGACTGGACAAATATAGAAAATGCTCAAATTTCTCAACTTGCCAAAATAGGTGATTTATGGTCTTTTTTAGGATATAAAATTTCTGGATTTTTTACTTTGATGAGAAATAGTGGATTCATAAATTATTGGTGGTTGTTACTACTACCAATGTTTATAATCATGTTCAGAAAATATACTCCTAACAAAGCTGTCAAACGAGTATTTAAACAACCAGAAATATTTGCGAATACAAAAAAATCAATTACCTTAAAAAACGACTTAGACTTTTATTTAATAGAACAAGCATTAAATGAATTAGGTTGTCATCGCTATCCTAGTGAGTCCTTAAAAAACTGGCTATCAAGAATCAAAACAGAACTACCAGAAAATAATTCCATTGATGAACTATCATCATTAATCGAAACCTATTATCGTTATCGTTTCGATCCTCAAGGAATTACAAAAACTGAACAGCAACAATTTAACTTATCTGTAAAATCATACCTGGAAAAACTCTGGTGACTGGTGATTGGTGATTGGTGAACAGTGAACAGTAAACAGTGATAACTGCTAACTGATAACTGCTAACTGATAACTGCTAACTGATAACTGCTAACTGCTAACTGCTAACTGATAACTGATAACTGATAACTGACAACTGATAACTGATAACTGATAACTGCTAACTGCTAACTGAATCAACCTGCAAAATCGGCCGAGAACAAAAACTTACTCAAAAACGACTTTTGAATTATTGTGTTCATAGAAAAGACACAAACGATAGTGTTGGTAAAAACTAATTTATGAGGCTAAAATTGAGCGATCGCCAAACTGTTCAACAATGGTTTAATCACATCGAAAAACGTCCAGCCTTGGCTGTAACCCTTACCCTTGTCTGGTTACTATTGATCAACTTCCTTGCGTTTATCTGGAATTTAGGTAATGTAGGCTTAATTGACGAAACAGAGCCACTTTTCGCCGAAGCATCCAGACAAATGTTAATTACAGGTGACTGGATCACACCCTTCTTTAACGGTGAAACTCGGTTTGACAAACCAGCTTTAATTTATTGGTGTCAGGCGATCGCTTACGCCATCATGGGTGTTAATGAATGGTCAGTCCGTATTCCCTCCGCACTAGCAGCCGCCGCCGTCACAGCTTTAGGTTTTTACGTCGTGCAGTGGTACTTCGGTAAAAAAGACGAACTAGAAGCAACAGCAAACCCCATCCGTCGCTACCTCACCGCCGCCCTCACCTCAGCCTTAATAGCACTCAACCCAGAAATGATCGTTTGGGGGAGAATAGGCGTTTCCGATATGCTATTGACTGGTTGCATCGCCTCAGCCTTATTATGCTTCTTCATGGGATACGCTCAAAACTCCACCCCTTCCCGTTTTCCCAACAAATGGTACATAGCATCCTACATATTAATGGGAGCAGGAATTTTAACCAAAGGTCCAGTAGGATTAGTATTACCAGGTTTGATCATGATCATCTTTGGGTTATACCTGGGCAAATTTTGGCAACTGTGGCTAGAAATGCACCCCATCAAGGGAATTGGTATATCCCTACTCGTATCTACACCCTGGTACATCTTAGTCACCCTAGACAATGGTTGGAATTTTATCAATGCCTTTTTCGGCTATCACAACGTAGAACGCTTTACAGAGGTAGTTAACGGCCACTCAGCCCCTTGGTATTTTTACTTTTTAGTGGTGTTATTAGGATTTGCCCCTTATTCAATATTTATCCCTGCGGCCATAGCCAGATTACAATTTTGGCGCAGAGAGCAAATAATTAATCAAGAACGTTTTCAACATTTAGATTTATTTGCTTGTTGTTGGTTTTTAGGTGTATTTGGATTTTTTACCATTGCAGTGACTAAATTACCCAGTTATGTCTTACCCTTAATGCCAGCCGCAGCAATTTTAGTAGCATTATTTTGGAGTGATTTATGCACAGGCAAACAAACAGAAAAATCATTCCGCATTAGTAGTTGGGTAAACGTGGCATTTTTATCAACAATAGCTGTTGCTTTGTTGAATGTACCTCGCTTAGTAGGAACAGATCCTGCTGCACCAGAACTTTACGACAAAATTGCCAAACTAGGAATTACAAACATAGGGGGAATAATTTGGTTAATAGCTGCTATTGCGATCGCGGCATTAATTTTAAATCACCGTCTTCGTCCCGTAATTACCATTAATGTTATTGCCTTTATCGCCTTTTTATCACTTGTGTTAATGCCAGCTTTATTTTTAATGGATACCCAACGTCAACTACCATTAAGACAATTAGCACAAATGGCGGTTCAAGAAAAACAGACTCAGGAAGAATTTATCATGGTAGGTTTCAAAAAACCAACGGTAACTTTTTACAGTCAAAAAACCGTCAATTATATGAAATTTGCCCAGGAAGCAGTAGATTACATCAAGACTGAAGCCGATAAAGAAGAGAATTCTCCCTCAATATTAATGTTAACAGAACAGAAGAAGTTGATTGAAATGAATCTCGCACCAGATCATTATGAAAACATTGCCACTAAAGGAGCATATAATTTGATTCGTGTTTCTGTAAAACGAATTAAAAAACAAGCACAAAATAAAAAAATGGATATTTTTTAAATGAACCAGTTCAGTTATCAGTTATCAGTTAGCAGTTAGCAGTTATCAGTTATCAGTTATCAGTTATCAGTTATCAATTATCAGTTTTCACTGTTTACTGTTTACTGTTTACTGTTCACTGTTCACTGCATATCATGGTTTCCCTAAAGTCAGATTAATTTGATTCAATAAATCAGCCATAGAAATAGAACGAGGTAATACCTTATATGCTAGATTAGCAGTCAATTCAGTTAAATTATTGGGAACATGATTGCGCGACTTATTTTGACTCTTTCTTGTTGGCCGGACATTTCTATTTTGTTGATTTAATCTTTGATCAATAACTAAAATGGGTGGTAACTTTAAAGATAATTTGGATAAATCGCTAAAAGCTGTTTTGACTTGTTGATTAACCGCCGATTCTCCCACACAAACTAAGATTAAATCTACAGTTTGATGGCGAATTTGTTGAATCATTTCTTCCCAAATAATACCCATAGCCGCTTTTAAACCTGCGGTTTGTAAGTATTGAATTAAAGCTTGAAACCATTCTGAACCCAATTCATGATCATGTAAGAAATCAGGATCTTGATCTGTAACTGAAGATTTAATAGGTTGAATTTGAGGTTGTGGTAAATCCCTTAACATAGTCAAATCCACAACCAAAATATTAGGAGGACAACCGATATTAGAAGCTATTTGCAACACTGATAATAACGGATCTGGCTTACCTTGATCATGATTATTTTCACCTAATGGGGTTAAACAGGGAAATACACTCAAACCCGGGATTTGGGAAGCTGCTAAGGTTGTGGCCACATCACAAGTAACCAAAGGTAACTTTGCTAACCTTTGATATTTCTTCAACTGTTGGAGATAACTTTTGGCTGTTTCTGTGTCAACATCTAGTAACACCACATCAAATTTCCATACCCTTGCTAACAGTTCAGCTTGTTCTGGATCATCTACTTCAATGACTCGATGTTCACTTAGAGAAGGTTGAGGATTCACGGTATCTAAATTAGGATTTACTAACCGTAAAATACGTAGAGGATTGGTAACATCAGTTGTGTCTTGATGTTCTGAACTCATTTGTTCAACTTCTACATCAGTACATAACCTTTCTAAAATTGGTACTAAAGCTTGATGCTCTACTGGTAAACTCAAAAAATCATCAGCTCGATGGGTATAGGCGTGTTCCTTTTCTGCACCTGTGGCTGTAATAATTGCTGGAATATGGCCAGTTGCACTATCAGATTTGAGTAAAGTCAGAACATCCCAACCAGAAAGTAAGGGTAGCAAGGGATTCAGAAATATGGCCTTGGGTTGTAAGCGTCGAGCTTTTTCCAGTGCTTCCGTTCCCGAACGAGCAATGACTACCCGATAACCCAAACCTTTAAGATGTTGAGTCAAATCTTCTATGTATCTAGCTACAGCTTCCACTACTAAAACTAAACGTTGAGAAGAGATGGTGGGGTGAGTTTCTGTATTTACCCCTTCTGAGTCTACAAAACTGGTTTTTGGTGGAGAAGGTGGTAAAAGAAGAGTAAATTGGCTACCTTTTCCTTGACGGGATAAAAAGCTGACATCCCCACCATGTAACCTTGCTAATGCTCTGGTTAACACCAATCCTAAACCAGTACCTTCAAATTGACGGGTGAGGGGATTTTCTAGCTGTTGGAATTTTTGAAAGATCAGATGTTGTTGATGCTCAGGAATACCAATTCCAGTATCCCAAACAGTAAAAGCAATCCAACCCTCCCAACGGTTGACTCTCAGTCCAATTTCTCCCCCATTTTCCGTAAATTTAAAAGCATTGGAAAGTAAATGTACCAGCATCTGTCGCAAGCGCAATTCATCAGCAACCATATCTTCTAAACCAGGTTCAATGGTGAGACTAAATTGATGATCTGATTCACCACTTTCATCAACTACATGAGTGTGGGTGGTTTTGGCTTCTGCTAGAGCGCGATCGCACACTTCCCAAATTTTTACAGGAGAAGGAGTCAGTTCCATCTGTCCTGTTTCCATTCTGGTCAAATCTAAAATATCATTGACTACGCTCATTAAATGGCGACCGCTTTGGTGGATTAAGGCTGCATAACGGGCTTGTCTGTCGTTGAGTTTGCCTAGTTGTTGATCGGCCAGCAATCTGGATAAACCTAAAACTGCCGTCAGTGGAGTTTTCAGTTCATGGCTAATACAAGCTAAAAATTCATCTTTTAAACGATTAAGTTGAATTAAGTCAGCATTTTTGGCCGCTAATTCCTTAAATAGTTGTTGCTGTTCTGTAATATCGTTAGCAAATACCAAACACAAATCTTCTCTTAAATTTTTTCCTTGTTCAGAGTTCAAATTCAGACTCGAATCTGTATTCCACAAGCTCATAAAATCAGCAGAGTTGAGGGGAATTTTGGCAAACTGCCACACTCGATCATGGCCACTGTGGACTTCTACGACACAAGTACAAGTCCCTTGTGGGGAGTTCAAAAAACAATGGTTGGTTTGATTATTTGCTGGTATTTTTACATCATCTTCCAATTTTAAAACTGATTGTGAAGGCTGAGGATTGTTTTTTTCTATTTGAGTTTCTGTGTTTAACAGAGAATCTGTGTGATTAATATATTTTGAGTTAGAATCATTGACTGAAGAGAGAATACTTTCTACTTGTAACCTAATACCCTCTGGATCTTTCAAACTTCCCAACTGTTGCCACCAGGCTGGATTTTTGGTAATTATCTCACCCCTGGTTGTTTGTAACATCAGCGGCCAAGGTAATTTGTCTAGCAACTTTACCAACAGATTTTTGCCCGTAGTTGGTAAATTTTCCTGGGGTTGACAAAAGTGAGATTTTAACTCAGTTACATTAACGGCATTATCAGAACAGATAGATTCAATTGACACCTTTTTGCGAGCAAAAAACTTCAGTAAGCGGTGATGATCCAATAACCCCTGAAATTTACCATCAGAATCAATTAAAGCCCAGTCTAAATTTCTATTTTTTTGCGTTTGTTGATACTTTAAAAATATACCCAAATTTTCCAGATGTTCAAAGGCGGGAATTGTTTGCACCTCGGCCATCAGATTCCTGCTCAAAGTGGAAATTGGCTGCTGTAAATTTAAAAATGTTTCTCCACTAGCCGCTGCTAAAAGTTTTGGCAGCAAATGGCTAGAATACAACAATCCTACAGGATATTGCTGTTGATTCACCACTACCAAGCGATCGCATTGCTCTTTCTCCAAAATTTCCAGCACGACAGCTAGAGTCGTTGTTTCTCGACAACTGGGTACATTTGCTAGAAAGTCATAAAGTTGGTACTGTAGCATTAACATAAGGCTTAGGGGGTTCTCTTGCTGTGTGAGCCTCTGACATTACCTATCTGCCAAAGTGCTGATAATCTTTCTGCCTGAAGCCATGTCCTCACAAAAAAGGATAAGATTGTTTAAGTCTAATCGTGAGAAAACAGTAAACATTATAAGTATTCGTGCAAAAGAAATTTCATATTTAGGAGAGGGAATAGGGAACAGGGAACTCTTAACAGGTAAGAACTACAGGGATTTCGATTTATTCCCAAAATATCCAATTAATTTTGCTCAGGTACTTAACTGAAAGTTTTTTGTCACCACAAAGAATAAGTTTAAAAGTATTTATATTCACTGCCACAAATACTAATTAGCTTAAATTATGGCATTCTATAAAATTGTGTTGTGACTCCTAACCAATAGCTGAAACTTAAAACAATTATCACCCCAAAGATTCGTTTTAGAACCTTGAGGAATTATAATGATTTACAATGAGATATTACTTTAATTTATTTCATCTATCTTAACTAAGGAGTTAAACAACGAAACAAGCACTAAATCATCCCTAACACAAGCACAAACTGCCAGATCAAGCTGGCCATCAAAAAATAGTCCCTAGTGAAACTTAAAATTATCTATACAAAGCTGGCAAAAAAGTTTTTACCAGAGGATAGTTGACTCTTGACAGTCTTAGACAGTTGTTAAGTATTAAGACTCTCCTAGAGTGTAAGGTTTTTTAGTTATCGCTATCAAAATTTTGCGTATTTTGCAAACTACAATGGTTGAAACTCTTTCTATATCAAGTTTTGATGTATTCAGCCAGTCCTATACACATAGATAGATTTATTTAGAGTAAGTACTCATTGCATATCTAGTTTGTGCATTAGTTTGTGCATGAAATGGTTTACACTGTTTTTACACCAATCCTTGGATTGAATAAAACTTTCATGCGGCTGAGACTTATTGGATAAGTATTAGCTGTAACTAGGGATGCTAAATAAATATAAACCCCTGGTAAATCAAAGATTTGAGGCTAATAAGGAAACTTTGCCACAGAACTTTTTAATGATCACTTAAAATATACAGAATCCGAACTAATAAATGATATTACCTGTATTGTTAATTTGTCAAAAACAGACTCAAACATATTTTTATAAAATTAATGCAGTAAAAAAACTACAAAGTTTAACTGTTCAGATTTATATTTTTATAGCTCAAGCATACTACCAATTATTTAGTTTTTGGCAACCAATATTTATTGCAGCTAATATTTACTATCCAAATAACAGCAAATTTACAATTCACCGTGATCAAAACTTCCATGTCTTAGCGTGTCATGAACCAAGCAATCAGCAGTTTTACAAAGAAATGAGTTCTGCCAAAAAGCGGGAAATATTGGAGGAATTAAAATCAGAATATAGGGAAATTCTTATTGATTACTTCATTTCCGATCAAAATACAAAAACAAAAATAGATAAATTTATTAGCAATTTATTTTATGCTAACATTCCTGTGGTAGAAATCATAGAAATTCACATGGCAATCATTGACGAGTTTTCTAAACAACTCAAGTTAGAAGGTAGAAGTGATGAAACCCTCCTAGATTATAGACTAACATTAATAGATGTACTGGCAAATCTATGTGAAGCATACAGGAGTAAAAATTCTAAAAAGAATTAAGTACCCAAGCAAAATTAATTGCACATATTGCTTGAAAACAGAAATCCCCATATTCCTAACCTTTTCCCTCTCCTAGCTCGGAAATTTCTGTTGCAAGACTACCTAAAAGCTAGCCATTACTAAAAATTATGCTTGAAAATTAGACAGACCCCATGAGATATTTATGACTAATATTTAAGATCATTATTAACCTGTAAATTTATGGATAAAGCCAAAAAAACCTATGTTCTCAAGCTATATGTAGCCGGGAACACTCCTAACTCAGTGCGAGCCTTGAACACACTCAAAAACATTTTAGAAAAGGAGTTTCAAGGTGTTTACGCATTAAAAGTAATTGATGTTCTTAAAAATCCCCAACTAGCAGAGGAAGACAAAATATTAGCAACACCCACATTATCAAAAATTTTGCCCCCTCCAGTGCGGAAAATTATTGGCGATCTTTCAGATCGGGAAAGAGTATTAATAGGTCTAGACTTATTATACGAGGAACTGAGTGAAGAAGATTGGGAACAGGAAAACAATTAGATATAAAATTCATATTTAGTCCTAATTGGCCACAAACAAAAGTTTAAAAAAACTGATTAAATACCTAATTTATTGATGAGCAATGACTGAGCAAGAAGCAAAACAGCCTTCTGTGGTAGGTGTAGAAAAAATCCGCACAATGATCGAAGGCTTCGACGATATTAGTCACGGCGGTTTACCAGTGGGTAGAACCACCTTAGTTAGTGGTACTTCTGGTACAGGCAAAACCTTACTATCCCTACAATTTCTCTACAATGGCATCACCTACTTTGATGAACCAGGAGTTTTTGTTACCTTTGAAGAATCACCAAGCGATATTATCAAAAATGCTCATATTTTTGGCTGGCATTTACAACAACTGATCGAAGAGGGAAAATTATTTATCCTCGATGCTTCTCCCGATCCTGAAGGTCAAGATATTGTTGGTAACTTTGATCTCTCAGCCTTAATTGAGCGTCTACAATATGCCATTCGTAAGTATAAAGCCTACCGTGTTTCTATTGACTCAATCACAGCAGTATTTCAACAATATGAAGCCGTAGGAGTAGTCAGACGTGAAATATTTCGCTTAGTTGCACGTCTCAAACAACTTTCAGTCACAACTATCATCACCACAGAACGGGGAGAAGAGTATGGCCCTGTGGCTTCTTTTGGAGTAGAGGAATTTGTTTCCGATAACGTGGTGATAGTCAGGAATGTACTAGAAGGGGAACGCCGCCGTCGTACCATTGAAATTCTCAAACTGCGCGGTACAACTCACATGAAAGGTGAATATCCCTTTACCATCACCAACGCTGGGGTTAATATCTTCCCCTTGGGCGCAATGCGCTTAACTCAAAGGTCTTCCAACGTCCGCGTATCTTCAGGCGTTAGCACCTTGGATGAAATGTGTGGGGGAGGTTTCTTCAAAGACTCCATTATCTTAGCCACAGGTGCAACAGGAACAGGCAAAACCCTCCTCGTTAGTAAATTCATTCAAGATGGTTGTGTGAGCGGTGAACGAGCCATATTATTTGCTTATGAAGAATCCCGCGCTCAACTATCTCGAAATGCCTATTCCTGGGGTATTAACTTTGAGGAATTAGAACATCAAGGTTTGTTAAAAATAATTTGTACCTATCCTGAATCTACAGGCTTGGAGGATCACTTACAAATTATTAAATCGGAGATTGCTGATTTTAAGCCTTCTCGCATTGCCATTGACTCTCTTTCAGCATTAGCTAGAGGTGTTAGTAACAATGCCTTCCGTCAGTTTGTTATTGGGGTTACAGGTTACGCCAAACAAGAAGAAATTACAGGTTTCTTTACCAATACCAGCGACCAATTTATGGGTTCTCATTCCATCACTGACTCTCACATTTCTACTATTACAGACACAATTCTCATGTTGCAATATGTAGAAATTCATGGTGAAATGTCAAGGGCAATCAACGTATTTAAAATGAGGGGTTCATGGCACGATAAAGGAATTCGAGAGTACAATATTACTGCTGATGGACCGAATATTAAAGACTCATTCCGTAATTACGAGCGCATTGTCAGCGGTGCGCCCACTCGCGTTATTATGGACGAGAAAACAGAACTTTCTCGCATTGTCAAACGTTTTGAAGATAAGCAAGGTTCTGATTCTTAAATCCTTTCCTGTGCGATATTTTTTACTTCAATTTATGACCATGCTATATTCTTTGTGAAGACAAGTTTTCTGCCGCTAGATAGAGTTTTGTGTTGAGGAGATGCGGTGAAAGGGCAACAATTATTTCATAGTTTTTTACCTAGTGTCACAGTAGCAGTTTTAACTACTCAGTCAGCTTGGGCTAACACCTCTCAAGTTGAGAAAGTTAAACGAATTTATGTTCCTGATTTTGCTAGTACCACAAATACTTATCCTCCAGTGGTTAACGACAAACAGCAAAATAATCATCTGGTTAGTAATTCATCCGCTTTACTAACTGGGGTGGGATCTCATAATTTGAAACCTCAGTCTACAAATGATGATGTGACAAAATTTACGTTACTTAATAATGCAAAAGTTAAAGCAGAGTCAAATACAAAGACTGTTTTACCTATGGCTTTAACTAATTCAAAAGTAGTAAAAGCAACAGAATTACATAAGTGTTTACAGTTAGATAAAAAACAGCAGGGTACTCCTGCGGCAAACTCAAAAAGTTGTGCTAAAACAACGACTCTAACCCAGAAGTTAGTACAGATAGATGAACCTTTAGAATCAGAGAATAATAATCCCCCAGCAACCAATTTGCATCCCAATCCTAATCCTCTGCTATTTCCCTCCCAAGCAGACGAAGTGAAGTTGCGGGAAAATCAACCTCTGACTTTGGAACAGGTTTTAGATCTGGCTAAGAAAAATAACAACGACCTCCAAGTCTCAATTTTGGAGTTGGAACGTAGTCGTTCTGTCTTAAAGGAAGCTCAAGCTGCTTTACTACCAACTTTGGATGTTAACGGCCGAATTAGCAATAGCCGTAGCAGTGCTAATACTTTGACAGCTAAACAAGCGCAACAAATAGACCCTACCGCCGATGATGCTGAATCGAATACGGCTTTTGATACCCAAGCACAATTGAGATATGACCTATATACATCTGGGTTAAGAACAGCTACTATTACAGAGGCTGAAGAAAGGGTAAGGCTTCAAGAATTAGAAGTAGAACGGCAATTTGAAGAAATCCGTCTGAGCATAGCCACAGATTACTATAATTTGCAACAGGCTGACGAAAATGTGCGTATTTCCCGGTCAGCAGTAGAAAATTCAGAGGCTAGTTTGAGGGATGCAGTGGCCTTAGAAAGAGCAGGAGTGGGAACAAGGTTTGATGTTTTGCGATCGCAAGTGAATTTAGCCAATGCCCAACAAGACCTTACTAACGCTCTTTCCCAACAAGTAATTTCAAGAAGACGGTTAGCAGTCAGCTTAAATTTACCTCATTCCATCAATATCTCTGCTGCCGATCCTGTGCAGTTAGCTGGTTTGTGGGAAAGAAACTTAGAAGATAGCATCATTCTGGCTTATCAAAACCGTCCAGAACTACAACAGCAATTAGCACAGCGAAACATTAGCGAGCAACAAAGAAGACAAGCTTTGGCATCTCTAGGACCACAAATAAGTTTAGTAGCCAGTTATGACCTGTTAGATGTCTTTAATGATCAGATAAATGCCAGCGATGGATATTCTGTGGGAGTACAAGCGAGCATCAATTTATTTGATGGGGGTGCAGCAAGAGCTAGAGCAGCCCAAGCTAAAAAGAACATGGCGATCGCGGAAACTCAGTTTACTGAGCAACGTAACCAAATTCGCTTTCAGGTAGAACAGGCTTACTCTACCCAACTCTCAAACTTAGAAAACGTCCAAACAGCTAATGTTGCTTTAGAACAAGCTAAGGAATCTTTGAGATTAGCTCGTTTACGTTTTCAAGCTGGTGTGGGTACTCAAACAGATGTAATTAACGCTGAAAATGAGTTGACTAGGTCTGAAGGAAACCGTGTCCGGGCTATTCTAGATTACAATCGGGCCTTAATTGAATTACAGCGATTTGTAACTTTAAGGGCTTTTGAAAATTAGATATAAGCCGTCAGTTTAAATGAAAACTGGGATAAGTCCTGAACAAGCCTCATAAGCAGTTATGATACTGTGAATTGGGGCTTTCAATTAAGTACCTGAGCAAAATTAATTGGATATAGGACTTACGCACGAGTTACGGAATATCAAACCGCAGAGAACGCAGAGAACACAGAGGAATAGAGTTTTGGCAGATTTTTGTGTAAGTCCTGGGATATTTTGGGAATAAATAAAAATCCTGATAGCTCTTCCCTGTTAAGAGTTCCCTGACTCCACGAAAAATTTATAAATTAAATCGGATCACTATATGATAATAACTCCTCAAACTCCTGATTCCTTAATATCCTGATTAATATGACTAAAATTACCACCCAAGAAATCGCTCAATTTCGTTCTCAGTTAGCAGATGATTCGGAAGCGATGGAAGTGTTAGATTTAATAGAAGACTGTGATGGAGACTTGGAAGATGTCGCTATGACATTGGCTATCAAAGCAGGACAAGAACCAGGTGCTACAAATTCTGAATGGTTAGATGCTTTGGCTAAGAAGTGGCGTGCAGTATTATGTCAAAAAGCATATCGAGATAATTTGTTAAATGGTTCAGTGTTGGGGATGATAGCACATCTGAGGACTAGGCCAGAGTTTCCCAAAATTTTAGCCACACCAGTTTTAATCTATATGCTCAAACAAGGTGTCAATGATTTTTGTCAACCTCTAGATTTTTTACAACAGTAGCGGGTGATTATTACCGGATGACAAGGAGGGTTAAACAGCTTGTTTTATAAGGGAGAGAGCATGAAAAATACGTTGGAAAAAGAGGAATTTTTCAGGGGGTGACAAGCAAGCTAAAGAGGTTGCTTGTCACCCCCTGAAATTAAAGTTATAAGTCTACTCTTTTTATGTTTTTTTCCGTTTCATAGAAGTAACACCTAACAAGCTGAACCCAAATAGTCCTAATACAGAAAATGGTTCAGGTGTAGAAACTGTCACTTGATTAAAAGAACCTATAGTCAGATTATCCAAACCTACACCGTCTCCACTAATACCATTTGGAAATACAAAAGATACATCAGTAATTAGTTCGTTAACATTTTCAGCAATTAAACCATAATAAAGGACTGAGCCACTCCCTGCTGTAGGAAATGTAGAATTGGGAACAGTAAGAGTTTGGGTGTTACCATTAGCAAGAGTTAGTTTTAAACCTAACTGGGTAGTCTCAAGATCACTAAGATAAAAACCTAAAGCAGCGATAGGGTTGTCAAAATTGGCACTAAAACCACCATTCCCAATGAAAGTCAACCAGTTTTTGTCACTATTGACAGGATAAGCGCCTCCTGGGTTAGAGTCAATTGATCCTCTGGTATTGATAGCTCCTGATCCTGTTAATGTAGCATTACCAGCACCAGAAAAATTTAAGGTTAAAGGAGCAGGTTGACCGAATGTAAAGCTTTCAAACGTCTCAGTTCCTACATTATTCGATAAATTAGAAAGGAAACTTGCTTCTGTCTGAGAAGCATTGGGAAACTGAGTTAGAGGTGTATTACCATTAGGGCCGACGTTTAAATCTTCACCAAAGAAGGTTTGAAACCCATGAGCAGAAGAAGTATTTACACCTAAAACTGACAAAAATGTCACTACAATAGCTGATACTGAAATATTGTTGATTGATTTTGATTGTCTCATTAGTTTATCTCTCTTAACTATTAGACCTCTCCATAACTTAGGTTTTTACCTAGACAGGTTAACGGTTTAACATTCTTTTTTGGAAATATCTATTTATAGATTGGTATATTTTGTTTTACTGAATGCACTGTAAGCGTAAAAAATATACTACAACATAGTATCTAAATACTGGACTAATGTCAGTTTTTATTTACCTTTTGAAATATAAAGATATATTGATAATTGTGTTTATTATATATTCATTAAGCCCTAATTATGTTTTTTGGGCTTAACCGAAAACTATTACATCAATATCCCCAAAAAAATAGGGACGGTATCAACCATCCCCATTCACTTTCTATTCTTTAAAACTTGAAACTTTTACAGTTGTGGTACAAACTGTAACTTCTCAGGTACTTCAGTGTACTCAGCCACAATTTGTCGGAACTCATCACCATCAATGGTTTCCTTTTCAATTAACAGATCAACTAAACGATCTGTAACGCTACGATTTTCACGAATGATATTTTTAGCGTTATCGTAGCACTGCTCCACAATTTCTCTGACTTGAGAATCAATTCTAGAAGCGATCGCATCAGAATAATCTGATCTGGTTGTCCAGTCACGACCTAAGAATACTTCACCTTGTTGACTTTCTAAGGAAACTGGGCCTAAATCAGACATCCCAAATCTTGTTACCATTTGTCTGGCCATTCCGGTTACCTGTTGCAAGTCGTTTCCTGCACCTGTGGTAACTTCAGCAGCACCAAAAATCACATCTTCCGCTGCACGACCACCCAAAGCACCAGTAATTCTGGCTTTCAGTTGAGAACGGGTAATTAAACCTTGTTCTTCGTTGGGAGTAAACCAGGTTAAACCCTGTGCTTGTCCTCTAGGAATTAGGGTAACTTTTTGTACAGGATCATGGTCTTTTAACACAGTCCCAATTAAAGCGTGACCAACCTCATGGTAGGCAATTAACCGCTTACTCTTACTGTCTACTAAAGGTGTACCTTCCATCCCTGCAACTACTCTGTCCACTGCATCGTCAATTTCTAACAAAGTAATTGCTTCTTTGCGTCTTCTTGCGGTGAGGATAGCTGCTTCGTTGAGAAGGTTTGCTAAGTCTGCACCACTGAAACCAGGAGTACGACGTGCAATTGTTTCTAAGGAAACTTGAGCATCTAATTTTTTATTGCGTGCGTGAACTTCAAGAATTTCCAAACGACCTTTAATATCAGGAGCATCCACAGAAACTTGTCTGTCAAAACGACCAGGACGTAATAATGCAGAGTCGAGAACGTCAGGACGGTTGGTAGCTGCAATAATAATGATGCCGGTATTACCTTCAAAACCATCCATTTCTGTTAAGAGTTGGTTTAAGGTTTGTTCCCGTTCATCGTTACCACCACCGATACCTGCACCCCGTTGACGACCTACTGCGTCAATTTCATCTATAAAGATGATACAAGGAGCATTTTCTTTTGCTTTTTTGAATAAGTCACGAACACGGGAAGCACCCACACCCACAAACATTTCTACAAACTCAGAACCAGAAATAGAGAAGAAAGGAACAGCAGCTTCACCTGCGATCGCTTTTGCTAATAGGGTTTTACCAGTTCCAGGAGGTCCAACTAACAACACACCTTTAGGAATTTTCGCACCTACAGCGGTGAATTTCTCAGGTTGTTTTAGGAAAGTAACAACTTCCTGTAATTCTTCCTTCGCTTCTTCAATACCTGCAACATCATCAAATTTCACCCCAGTTTTCGCTTCCATTTGGAAACGAGCGCGAGATTTACCAAAGTTCATTGCTTGGCCAGGGCCACCAGGCATATTATTAGAACGACGGAACAAGAAGAATAAACCAACAATCAATAATACTGGGAATAACAAATTACCCAACAAACCCCAGATCGCACCATCGTTACGAATAGGGTGAGCATCAAAACTGACGTTATGCTCTTTGAGCTTACTGATCAACTCAGGAGAATTAATAGGTAAATCTACTCGCCAACGTTGAACCCGATTTTCTATATCTTGGTCATTAGCTTCAATAATCGCTGTTCTACCACCATCATACAGATCCACATTAATCACGCGATCCGCATTTAAGTATTCCAGGAAGCGTCCATAAGTCATGCGGGTATTGGCTGAGTTATTGCCCATGTTAGCAGGATTACCTGCAAATGTGCCTTGCCAAAAGAAAAAGCCAATTACTAAAGCCAGCACTGACCAAAGTGCTACGACTCTCCATGAGAATTTCATTTTTAATTTGCCTCTATAATCAATATGACAGCTTTTTTAACGGACGTTCATAAATCCATTTTGTAATTTGCACCGTGACAGCGCAGTTTGTTTATGGTTGATTCGGGAAATTTTTCTAGAATCTTAATTAAATTTAACCTAATTCTCATACTAACACCAATTAAAAATTAAAAATAAAAACTTAAATATTCTCAAAGGCAGTTATAACAAGGGTTTGTGGTTTTACCTGGTTTTTCATATTTAACACGGATAAGTACATAGATATATTAAATATGGTTTGAATATGGTTTCAATGAATATAAATATTTTGAGTTTAATTACTCACCACCAATAATAAGCTGTTGTGCATTTTAAATGCACAACAGCAAGTCAAAAGTCAAAAGTCAAAAGTCAAAAGTTAAGAGCGTTTCCAGTAAGTAGTCGTGCAAAATAAATATCATATTCAGAAAAGGTGACTCTTGACAGGTGACAGGTGACAGGTGACAGACAAGAGATACAGAGATTTCTATTATTTTCCCAAATGTGCAATTAATTTTGCCCAGGTACTTATATTTTCTTATAGCCCATAATATCCAATTTAGCTGCACAGCAGCTTATAAAGACCTAAAAGACTATAAAGAAATATGCCATGTTCCCTTGTTTGTCATAGCAATAGAAAAAACCTATAATTCTTTCATCTTGTGAAAAATCTGGCAACTATGTCTAACCCCTTTTTTCCCGGTAAACCAGTTCCCCCAGAACATTTTGTCGGACGCACATCAGAAATTAATTTTGCCTTTGATCAAATCTGTAACCGTAGTCATTTTGCTATTTGGGGTGGCCCTGGGATGGGTAAAACCTCATTTTTAAGGAAACTTGCTTCTGAACAAGCGCTGAGGGAGCATGGTATAGATCCATCTCAAGTTGTAGTTGTACTACTAAACTGCCAAAGTATCATTCCCTTTACACCTGCTGGTTTTTGGCAAGAAATCTTAAATGTGCTACATGATCAATTAGATAATGAACCGCAACTACAAGCTGAAATTCAACCCTTACTAGAACAAAAAGCTACAAGTCGTATCCTCCGTAAAGCATTAAGGAAATTAGGTGAGAGTGGTAAATTTTTATTACTGTTAGTAGATGATTTGGATGCGGCTGTCGTAGAAAATGAACAGTACACTGAAACAGAAATGGAAACATTTTTAGCTGAATGTCGTAGTTTGGCGATTCATGCAGAAGAAAGTGAACATCTATCAATGATTGTCACCTCACTTCAACCTCTCAGTGAACTTACTCCCAGATTCAACCCTAATGCTTCTCCTTGGTACAATCACTATCTGTTTCAATCTCTCAAACTATTTAATACTAGAGAATTGGTGCAAATCTTGAATACTGTTAAACCTCCAACATTACGAGGTGAAATTATTGACATTACAGGTGGACATCCTAGTTTAGTACAAATCGGTGGATTTTTAATATATGGAGAAATGCAGAAAGGTCAAAATGCCAATGCTGAATCGTTTGCTGATGGATTTGAACGTGATACTAGACATATTTTTGAAACAATTTGGCAAAGATGTAATCCGACAGAACAGCTTTTATTAATGCTGATAGCTTTACTGGATATTGATGGTCAAATCAAGGACACACAATATAATTTAAAAGGCATAGGCAGAGTTATGACTCAGCATGAACGTCTTTTAGAGAATTTAGAAGATAGAGGTGTAATTACTTCCAGTATTACAGATTCAGAAAAGTTTTATTATTTTACTTCACTACTAATGAAAAAATGGGTAACACAGGAAGTATTAAATACATCGGAAAAATTCTTTAACGACAACGAATTTGTATTTATGAATCTCATTAGTCGTAGACAATTGAGTCAAGTTAAAGAGTTCATAACTTTGTTAACAAACAATGCTGATAAACTCATAAAAGTGTTAAATTGGATTCCGAAAATATTACCATTCTTGTCTTAATAAAATTATGAATCTCCTAAGTTGCTAGTTAGCTTAAATTTCTTAATCAGTATGTTTAGGATTGAAGGAGGTAAGAGTAAGAGTTAACAGGATAAAAACCGAAGGTTTCCTAACAATTATCCATTACCACTCTCAACTAAATAACTAGCAACTTAACTGAATCAGGAAATTATCCCAACCTTCTCTATTAACTAGATTTTACATCACACAATTAACCTAATATGAAGTTGGTCAAATTTTTTCAATAGATGAAAAAAAACATAAATATCAGATTATGACTAATCTACCTCCTAATCCTTATATCATAGGCCGTCCAATTAGAAAACCAGAAAAGTTTTTTGGACGAGAAGATTTATTTTCTTTAATTGCTGATAATCTTCTCAATAATCAACAAACTTTATTTTTTGGACAAAGAAGGATTGGTAAATCTTCTATACTTAGCCTAATTCCTAAAAAGATTGGTGAAAATGAATTTATTTTCATTAATTTTGATTTTCAAAAAATAGGAACATTAAATAATGCTGAAATTTTGTCAAGTATTGCCGATGGAATTTTAGAAAAACTAGAAGATATATTAGAATTACAACAAAGTTATTATGATTTATTAAAATATTTAGCTGAAAATATAAAACAAGACTTTTATAATTTTGATCGTAAGTTTTTACCTGAAGTTTATGAAAACATAAGTGATAAAAAAATAGTTCTTCTTTGGGATGAATTTGACGTTTTAACTGAAAGAGAAAATCAGCAAGAAACCCAAATATTTTTAGAGTATATAGTACAACTCTTAAACACAGATGATAGATTATTTATTATTCCCGTTGTAGGGAGACATATCAATAGATTACAAAACTTAGTTTACTACTTTCGGAAAGCAGCTTATACAGAAATTTCCTTGTTGGATAAAAATAGTACCCAAAGGTTAATTACTAAACCCGCAGAAGGCATTTTAACATATCCACCAGAAACCATAGATACTATCTTTAGTATATCTGCTGGAAGTCCATATTTTACGCAAGTTATTTGCTTAAATATTTATAATAAAGTACGTGATGAATATGCAAAAAATCCGAACAATGACTTGTTGATTGTTACTCCGAAAAATGCTCAACAAGTTATAAGCCAAGCAATCACATCAGCAGAAGGTGGTTTAGATTGGTATTGGGATGGATTAGATTTGCAGCAGCAAATAATTATTGCAGCCGCAGCGGAGGCTCAACAAATAGCGATTAGAAACAATAAGTCTGTAATTGAAGAACCACTAACACTATTAACTAACGACTATGGTATATTCATCACGCAAGATTTAACAGACGCATACGAAAAATTATCTGAATATGGTTTTTTAGATCACACAAAACGGCGTGTGAAAATAGAGTTTGTCCGCCGTTGGTTGATGCAAAAACATCGCTTAAAAGATGAAATTGCTAACTTGGAGAAAAGTAGGCAAAATGATGTTGAGGGGTTATTATCAATAGCCGAAAATTCACGCCAAAATAATCCTGAAACAACTTTCTCTCTCTATCAAGAAGCTGTCAAACTTAATCCTAATAATTTTAGAGGTGTTATTTCTTTAGCTCAAGAGTATTTGAATATCCAAAAACTAGATAAAGCTAGTAATCTATATACACGAGCTTATAAGTTCTATTCTAAAACTAATCATAATCAACAAGAATTAATTGTACAACCTTTACTAGAACTAGCTCAACAAAAATCACAAGCTAAAGATTTTGAGCAAGCATTAGAAATTTGTACAATGGCTTACCAAATTGATGGGGAAAAAAGTAAAAACGTTCTAATAGAAGTAAGAGAAGATTATGAACATGAGTTAATGGTTAAAAGAGAATGGGTTAAGGCAGAAGAACAATGTCAGCTTGTTTTACAAATTGATCCGAACAGGAAATTATCTAACCAAAGATTAGAAGAAATTCAAACTTTAAAATCTAAAACTAAACTTAAATTAGAAGAGGAAATTTCTCCATCTGGTAGTACAAATGCTAATAAAATTTCAACCTGGCTGAACTGGGTTTTAAAATATAGAGGATTGATAGGATTAACTATATTGGTATTGGTTTTTGCTTCAGGTGGTTATACATTATTTACTAAATTCTTTAATTCTTGTCCAGCAGGAGAAAAAAAAGAATTTGGAGTTTTTTGTGTAGCAGATAATAGTAGAATTAGTCGGGGCGATCGCACTTTATTTCCTAACCTTAGCAATACGTTTAGAGATCAGGGTATTCAAGCATTCAAAAAAGGTGAGTATCAACTAGCTGAAAAATTATTTAAACAAGCTGTAAAAGCAAATCCAAATGATCCAGAAGTGCGAATTTATTATAACAATGCTCTAGCACGTCAACAAGGTTCTCCTTTTACTTTTGCGGTAGTTGTACCAATAGATAAAGATAATGCTGATAATGGTAAAAGTCGAGAAATATTACGTGGAGTAGCAGCCGCACAAGATCAATTTAATCAGGATAAAGGCTTAAAAAATAGTAGATTGCTAGAGATTGTAATTGCTAAGGATGGTAATGCTAATCCTGAAATAAAACAAGTAGCTGAACAACTAGCAAAAGATTCTTCAATTTTGGGTATCATTGGACACAATTCTAGTAATGCTACAAAAACCGCCCTACCAGTATATGAAGAAGCTGGATTACCTATTATTTCGCCCACTAGCACCAGTATTTTACTCAATAATCCAGTTTTCTTTAGATCAGTTTATTCCGATGCAAGTTCAGGTCAAAAATTAGCAGAATATGCTTGCAAGCGACTGAACCTGCAAAAAGTTGTAATTTTTGCTAATCCTGACAGTTCTTATAGTAACAGCCTCAGAGAAGTATTTACAAATACATTTGAAAAATTAAAAACATCTAATCAAGAATTGTCTTGTGAGGTAGTTCGTAAACCTCTTATTGATTTAACTGCTACTAAGTTTAATCCAGAAAACGAAGTTGCCAAAAGTGTGTATACACATAAAGCAGAAGCTATTCTTTTATTTCCAGATACGAATAGCACTGATATAGCCATCAATATTGCTAAAGAAATTACCAAGAGAAATAAACGATTAAAAGAGCAAAATTCTGAAATACAAGACGTAAAAATGTTGACTGGAGATAGCCTTTATAACTATAAAATAATAGATAGAGGTAGAGAGAATTTGGAAGGGTTAATAATTGCAGTACCCTGGTTTAGAGAAACATCAGCAGCAGAAGATTTTGCTAAAAAATCAAAAGACCTATGGGGAGGAGATGTTAGTTGGCGTACAGCTACTAGCTATGATGCTACACAAGCATTTATCGAAGCTCTATCAAATAATGCCTCTCGTGCGATAATATTAGAGAAATTAAACGATGTTATTCTTACTGAAAATAAAACTTCCGGCTACAGATTGAAATTTACAGAAGAAAGAGAACGTGAAGGAGAATCAATACTTTTACAAGTTCAGGACGGTCAATTTGTAGAAATTGAATCAAGATAATTCATTATTGAACGGATGTATAATCTCAAAATTTCATGTATCTTAAGTAAAGATTCTTAGCTCTACTAATATCATTGGTATGTTTAGATTTATGATTGATACAGCATTTTCCAGTGTGATGAGGTACAGGATTAGGGGGCAAGATACCGACCCCACAAGAACTTCATAATTATAATTTATACCTCATAGCAACGAAATCTTCTGTATATGAATATTTCTTTCAAATCTCAAAGGAATCCGTACATTCTTGGCCGTCCAATTGACCAACACTTGTTATTTGGGCGAAAATCTCTATTTTCGGATATTAGTCATTATCTCCAACAGCATAAACAAATAATAGTATTATATGGACAAAGACGTATTGGTAAGTCATCTGTTGTGCGTAATATTAATCATGAATTAAAAGACTTGCAAGAGAAGTTTGCTTTTGTGAGATTTAGTTTAGAATATTACTCTCAAAAATCACTAGGTGGAATCTTAGCAGAATTAGCTAAAGAAATTACAATTGGCTTATCATTAGAACCAGAGAATATACAATTGCCTGAAGTAACAGAGTTAGAGTCAGATTCTGGCATTTTTTCTGATGAGTTTTTACCGCAAGTATACCAAGCCTTAAAAAGCAGAAATTTAGTTTTATTACTAGATGACATTGACATATTCATAAATAATCATCCAGAAATACCATTAAAACTATTTTATGAAAATTTATTTTCTGTAATTCAAAAACAAAACAAACTATTCATAATTTTATTAATGGATCACAAACTACTGAAAGATTCCCAGAAACTCAGTAAGTTTAATAACGTAGTTATTGATAAAGAAATTAAGTTATTAGATCAGAATGATACTACAGATTTGATTAAGCAACCAGCCCAAAACATACTTGAGTATGGAGACGATGCGATTCAAGCTATTTTTAATCTATCAGCAGGACATCCCTATTTTACTCAAGTAATATGTTTTGCTATTTTTAGTAGAGCGAGAGAAAATAATAAATTGGATGGTAAAGTTTACAAGGAAGATGTAGAAGCTATTATAGACAAAGCTATTGAATTAGCTGAAGCTGGTTTATCGTGGTTTTGGCATAATTTTTCTGTTCCTGAGAAAGTTGTTTTGTCAGCAGTTGCGGAGTCTCAAGATACTTCAGAAGATTATTTAGATTTAATCAAAAAAAATAAGGCTTATCTAGATATTAATAGGATCAACATTATCAAAAAAGCGCAAGAATATTTAAAAGAAAATGAGTTTTTAGATCAAACAAAAGATGAAAAAATTAAAATAGCATTATTCCGTAAATGGATTATACAAACTCATCCACTAAATGAAGAAATTAGTGAATTAGAAAAATTGACTCAAAAAGAAAATCAAGGTGATGCAAAATTCCAAGGAACAAATATAAATGAAAATAATAATGTGTCCTCATCTCAGCTTACAAAAAATACAAATACAATAATTAATTCAACTAATAGAAATAGTATCCATTCTGATACCGAAATAGATATACCTATCAATAATCCAGAGAGTGATCATGTAGTAAATACATCAAATACACCTCAAAAAAAGCCGCCGATATTAATAATAACAGGAACTATTGTAGGTTTATTTATTGCTAGTATTATCGTAGGTATGATTTTTAGAATATTATCTACTCAACCTTGTCCAGCAGGTGAGAAAAAAGAATTTTGGATTAGGTGTGTAGTAGATACTAGTAGAATTAGCAGTGGTGATAAACCCCTATTTTCTAACATTAGTAGGTTTCGTGATGACGGTATTCAAGCCTTCAAAAAGGGTGATTATCAACAAGCTGAGGACTTATTTAAACAAGCTGTAAAATCAAATAAATTTGATGTTGAATCAGGAATTTATTATAATAATGCCTTAGCTCGTCAACAAGGTTCTCCTTTTAGTTTAGCAGTCGTTGTACCAGTAGATAGCAAAACTAATCAAGATAACGCAAAAGAAATATTGCGTGGTGTAGCTCAAGCACAGGATCAATTTAATCAAAATCAAGGATTAAATGGCAGATTACTAGAAGTAGTTATTGGTAATGACAGTAACAAATCTGAGGAAGCTAAAGAAGTAGTTAATGAAATCATTAAAGATTCATCTATCTTAGGTGTAATAGGACATAATTCTGGTGAGGTTACTAAATCTGTACTGCAAGATTACGAAAATGCAAACCTAGCAATTATTTCTCCTACTAACACTAAAACAGATTTAAAAAGCTCTGTTTTTTTTAGAGTAATTAATTCTGATAAAATTACTGGTCAAAAATTGGCTAAATATGTTTACGATAACCTGAAATTAAAGAGAGTTGTAATTTTTGCCAATTCCCAAAATCCTTCTAGCAAGAGTGTTAGTGAAGAATTTACCAAGGATTTTCAAAACCTAGGAGGTAAAGTAGTTCAAGAATATTCATTTACATCTAGTTTCTTTGGTGACATGATTTCTGAAAGTGTCAACAAATATCAAGCAGAAGCAGCAATGCTATTCCCAGATACAGAGAATACTGATAACGCCATTGAAATTGCTAAAGCAAATCTAGCTTTTTATAAAGATCAAGATAAGCCTGAGCGACAAATGTTACGGTTGTTAGGTGTGGATACTCTTTATAGCTATGATACTTTACTCAAAGGTGATCAAGCCGTTGAAGGTATGATTTTATCAGTTCCTTGGTTTAGAGAAACACCAGCAGCAAAAGATTTTGCCCAAAAATCAGCAGAAATATGGGGAGGAAATATTAGTTGGCGTACAGCTACTAGCTATGATGCAACTCAGGCTTTTATTACAGCTTTATCACCTAATGCTTCTCGAACTAAGATACTGGAAAATTTACAAAACGTGAAACTGTCCAAAAATGAAACATCAGGTTATTCACTCCAGTTTACGCAGGAAAGAGAGAGACAGAGTGAACCTGTTTTTGTAGAAATTAAGAATGGTCAATTTGTGCAAAAATTCAATGATCAGTATCAGGATATCAATGAGTCAGAGTTAAAGACTAATAAATAAAATTACTTATCCTCAGTTATTTTCAAAGTATAAGGAAGATATTTACCTTTTTCGTAAGAACCTACCCAAATTTTATAAGTTCCTTTTAACCATTCTCCAACAATACCGGGATTTTTACCATCCAAATCATCATTACACCAAGTTCCACCAGGTCCTTTAATCATCATAGTTGTATCCGCTGGACTTTGTGCTTGTACTTTTAAGTAGTCAAATTTATTCAAAAGTTTTAAATTATGATCTGCTTCTTTATCTACAAATCCAGAACACGCACCTGTCTGGGTTTTATTACCCCCATTTACTGTGCTAGCTGGAACAGAACCACCACTCATACCTCTAACTACCAAAGGATCAGGTGAAAATTGCCGATCAATAGTGATATCTGCAAAAATTGGCGGTGTTTCTTTAGCATTCGCTAAATTATGAATATTAGTAATTACCCCGACACTGACTACTATAGCTAATAATCTTAGCCCTGTTTGGAAGTCATTTTTTTTCATCATAGTTATAAATTTCATAATGTTAAATTAATTTGGTTTATAGCAGTTTCCATGCTGGTGAGGTGCAAACTTTCATAACATGGGAACTTGGAAACCTTGCATTTAGGTTTGATATAAAGGAAAAATAGTTCCCATTTAACTTTTGAAACTGTTCCCTGTTCTTTATCTCTACAACAAGACTTTTACACCTAATGGCAAACCCTATAGGTAATTGAGAAGACAATATTATTTAATCTTAAGTTCCCATTCAGAATGGGGTGATGGGATGATGGGGAAGAAAAGATTCTCATCCATTACCCATTCATTACCCGTCACCACTAATTTATTTCTTAAGTAACTTGATTTAGACGTTGTTTATCTAAACCAATCTGATTTAACAATAACCATGATTGAATTAAATCAGGCCCATGTACATCTCCAGTTAAAGCTGCTCTGAGCGATCGCATCACTAAACCTTTTTTCACTTTCTGTTCCTTCACCACTTGCTTGATCATAGCTTGAGCGCTATCAGCGGAAAGTTGTGGTTCATTTTCTAGAGTTGCAATAATTCCTTGCAGTACAGCTTTTGCTCCTTCTTGTTGAAGTTGCTGACTACCTTCTTCACTTAACTCCACTCCATCAGTGAAAAATACTCGAGTCATGGGAACAGCATCCACCAACCGCGTCAAACTAGCAGCAATTAAACTCACTAACTGCTCCAACCAAGCACGTTCTCTACCATTAGTTAATGAATACCCCGCTTCTTCCCAAACCGGAATAAGTAAGTCCGTCAGCTGATCTACAGGCATATTGTGGATATATTGACTGTTGATCCAATCTAATTTATCCCAGTCAAATTTAGCCCCTGCTTTATTTACCCGTTCAAAACTAAACTCTTTTGCAGCTTCGGTTAAGGTAAATATTTCCTGGGTAGAATCAGGTGCAGACCAACCTAATAAAGTCATATAATTAACTAAGCCTTCTGCGGTAAAGCCCATTTTTTGGAAGTCAGAAATTGAAGTGACTCCATCTCGTTTAGAAAGTTTGCGGCCTTCTTGGTTCAAAATCAAGGGAGTATGAGCAAATTCTGGAGTTTTTGCACCCATAGCTTCATATAACAGAATTTGTTTTGCTGTATTGGCAATATGATCTTCACCACGAATGACATGAGTAATCTGCATATCAATGTCATCCACTACTACCACAAAGTTATATAGTGGTTGACCAATTCCATCAGCAGAAGCACGAGCAATGACCATATCACCACCCAAGTCACTACCACGCCAAGACATTCTACCTCGGACTAAGTCGTTCCAAACAATTTCCCGATCATCGTCAATTTGGAAACGAATAACAGAAGAACGTCCTTCACTTTCAAAGGCTGCTATTTGTTCTGGGGTAAGATTACGATGACGGTTATCATACCTGGGTGCTTCGTTTCTGGCTTTTTGTGCTTCTCTGAGTGCATCTAATTCTTCTGCGGTGGTGTAACAGCGATACGCTAAACCTTGATCCAATAATTTCTGCACTGCTGCTTGGTAGAGGTGCATCCGTTGAGACTGGTAAAATGGCCCTTCATCCCAATTTAAGCCTAACCAGCCTAAGCCATTGAGAATATTATCAGTGTATTCAGGGCGCGATCGCTCTAAATCTGTATCCTCAATTCTCAATATAAATTTCCCGTCCAGATGACGAGCAAATAAGTAGTTGAATACAGCAGTCCTTGCTGTTCCAATGTGTAAGTTTCCTGTAGGACTAGGAGCAATACGAACTCTAACAGACACAGTTAATTCTCTCTCTCACAAAGCATGACTACTATAACAATTACTAAAGGTTTAAAAAATAGCCTTAAGTAGCAGTTATCCTAACTACGTAAATCCTGTAAGCTAGTATCATTTACTTGATGACTAACTCAGTTTATCTTTAGAACGGGACTGACGGGGCTCGAACCCGCAACTTCCGCCGTGACAGGGCGGTGCTCTAACCAATTGAACTACAGTCCCTTGTTTTTCAACTCTACTATTATCACTTAATATTTTAGATTTGTCAACTATTCTGACAAGATAAATTTTGTGGTAATTAAGTTTTTAATTTTCTCCCTGCACCCTGCACCTTGCACCCTGCATCCTACTTCTTAGTCGCCACTAAAAATACTTACTTTTTTGAGCAAACCCTACATATGGCTTTTCCCAGTCTCATAAAATACACATCAACTTGTTTTCTGTCCCCTAACTTCACGAAAAAATCCATAAATCAAATCAGATTAGCATATCAACTTAATTGGATGGTGGTGTTTGCTCAAAATTAGGTGCATATACTTTTAGCAAACTGCTTACTTGACTGAGAACTTCTGTTTTGCCAAAAATTTGCCGCTCTGGGAAGAAATCAGGCTTATCTAAGTAACGAGAAATAGCCTCTCCTACTTCTTGACTAATTAATTTTTGCATTTCTGTCTTAGCTCTCTGACGTTGGTAATTTGCACCTTCTTCTGTGGTAGCATAAAGAGGTGGTAATCTATTGAGCGCGTAGGCAGTAATATCCCCTACATCTAAAGATCTGTCACTACTGACTTCAATTGCTGCTACCTTAGCAATTACCTCAGTCAATACAAGTTCTTCCATAACATTAATAAACTGTTTGCGGGGTACAGCGACTACGTCACCATTGAGGAGTGAACCCATCAACCTATCAAGTGCTACATACTCTTCAATTGATAGATCAGAAACATTATCACAGATACGACCAACTTCCGCCTCCATTGCAGGTGTCAGATAGCCATCTAAAAGTGCTTGTTCAACAATTTTTTCAATACTCATAAATTTTAAAGGTTAAATTTTTACAATCAATTAGGGTTTGCTGAAGAAGTGATCTGTGGAGACTAGGGAACTCTTAACAGTTTCAGAGAGTTAGTAAGGAAATAATTTTCACCCCAAGTGCAAGGTTTTCAAGCACTGATCCTCAAATATCTTGCACTTTTTCATTTCAAATCGCCTAAAGCTCCCTGTCTGTAATGTTTTCGCATTTATATGCCTGACGGCACGCTACGCGGACAGCAAGCCCTAATTGAATTTGAGCTATGTCTTTTATAATTCATAATTCATAATTGTGATAAAAATTACAAATTACGAATTACGAATTATCAGTTCTATTTTATGGACTGTCTTTTCCAAGGCATGGGATCAATAGACTTGCCGTTAACATACAATCCCCAGTGTAAATGAGGACCAGTAGAAGCACCAGTAGAACCCACAGTACCAATTACCTGTCCTGGTTTGACAATATCACCCTCTTTGACATTAATACTGTTCAAGTGCAAAAGTATACTAATTACTCCCTGTCCGTGGTCAATACCAACAGTATTACCATGTACTATAAATCCTTGAGATACCTTACCCACTAAGGCAACTTTCCCTGCTGCTGGAGCAACAACCGCAGAACCAGTGGGACTGGCATAATCTAAACCACGATGGTAATAATTATGAGCAAATTTACCATTATAGTAGCGTCGTACACCATAGGTTGTAGTCATTCTCCCTTTGTTGGGCCTTAAAAATACTCCATTCCAGTATTTTTCCAATGTTTGCAAGGCTTTAAATTCTTTTACCCTTGTAAGTTCATGTTTTGTGGCTCTAGTTCCTGCTTTCCCTGGTGGGAGTGTAATTCTCTGTGTACGGAATTTGCGATTACCTACATAAACTGCTATGTTCCTTTGTCTTTGTCCTTCCCCAGAAATAACTACTTTTCTGACTCCTGGTTTTTCTAAGGGAGTGGTAGGAATAAAAGAACGGTATTGATTGGGGGCAATTTCAAATGTTGGATAAGTTTTTTCACCTACTGTAACAGTGGGAATACCCGGTTGATCTTGACTTTCTAGTTCAATTAAAACTGAAATTGTATCCCCTAATTTTACCCTTTTGGGTAGTATATCTATTTCTAAAGCTTGTGCTGGAAGACTTGCAATCACAGACGCAGCACTTAGTGTACCTATGAATATCTGAGTTATGCTACTGACACCAATACACTGTAACTTATCCTGAATATTTGCCATCTGAGTTTTAGTAGTCATCTGAAATCAAAAACAAAACTTTACTTGCTGGTCATGGTCAAAATAAGACTAAATTATTATGACTGGGGTTTCCAAACTTTTGATAATTATCTATTTTATGCAGATAAGTACTGGTAAAAAAAATAATTATACATTTTGTAAGCCAATAATAGTATTTATAATCTTGTTTTGCTTAATATTCTCTTAGTCAACAGAAGCACTTTATCAGCAAACCCTGTTTATAGAACCCATTTGGGATCTATTATCCAACTTATAAGTCTAATTACCATCTGGGTGCGATTATTCTGGTAGTTAGGGGATGATGAAAAAGTCTTGTCGTGGAGACAGGGAACAGGGAATAGGGAACTCTTAACAGTTTCAGCTATCTGTCATCCCCAAACTTTCTGATTTCTTAGACATAAAATGCACACTTTTGATAATAAACCCTTCAAAAACCTTGCACCTATTTTCCTGTTTATCAGCCTCAAACCTTTGATTTATCTTGGTTTTACATTTATTCAGCAACCCCTAGTTATTTCTGATAATTTTTTGGTTTCTTGAACCATGATCAGAACATAGGTTAGTTAAAATAGCTTTCGTTAAACCTCAGCATTCACAGAAAAGATATTAAATGAGTTCTATACTTAATGAATATATTAATTGTGTATAACCTGAGATGTATTCATAAATATCATCAATCATGAGCGTAACTGAATATCTGTTCTGAGTAGAACTTTCAGTACCCCACAGTTTGACCTCTGATTTCTGACTTGTACTTTTTTTTATAAAAAGCCACGTTTACCATTAGGACGTATAGTTAACCAATTAATCTTTGCTAAGGCTAATTGCTCATTCGTCACTCTAGCTCCTGTCAGATTAGCTCCACATAAATTAGCACCCCGAAGATTTGCTTGACTCATATAAGCTTGACTGAGGTCTGCACCTCGGAGGTCTGCACCCTCCAAATCAGCATGAGTAAAATAAGCTTTGCTTAAATTAGCATCTCTGAGATTTACTTGTTTGAGACTAGCTCTACCAAAATCACTACTTTCCAAGTTTGCACCTTGTAAATTAGTTTTTGTCAGTTGCGCGCAATGGAAGTTAGTTGATGAAAGATCAGCACTTTGTAAATTTAATAAACTGATATTATATGACGCAAAGTCTCGTCTTCCTTTGGCATAAGCTGTTAATAAAGATTGGGAATTGATCCGCCGCGGAATGGATGAACCATTACTAATGCTGTTAGAGACATTAATGATATTATGAGATTTGGGTTTTAATGTTTTACGCTGTCTTCGTCCCATTGCTGGAGAAGAAACATCTCCTAATTTGGCCCGTCTAGCACGAATGGCCTCAGCTGCCTGTGCTACACCTTTATTACTCCCAGAGGATGGATTATCAAATAAAACACTAGAATTATCTGGGTGGCTATATGTCTTTTCCTTAACATCTACATCGTTTTTGAAAATTAGCCCTTGTTCTAAACTGTCAAGATAAGGCTCTATTTCCAATGCTTTGAGGACTTCTGGTGCAGACTGATAACGACTTCGCACAGAGACTTCTAGCATTTTTCTTAACACATTAGCGAAATGGTCACTAATATTTACCAACTGTTCCCACATAATTTCTCCTGTAGTGGGATTATATGGTAAATCTTTGGGGGTTTTACTCGTTAGCAAATAAATACAGGTTACACCCAAGGCGTATATATCACTAGCATACACAGGACGCATAGCCATTTGTTCTGGAGGTGCAAACCCTGGTGTACCAATAGCATAGGCTGTTAATGCAGTCTGTCCCGATGGGTTATAAGTCGCTTGACTGACCTGGTTTTTTACAGCACCGAAGTCTATCAAAACTAGTCTAGCATCTTGAGAACGACGTATGAGGTTGGCAGGTTTGATATCGCGATGAATTACCTTGAGTTCGTGAATGTAATGTAACAATGGTAAAACTTCACTGAGAAACTGTTTAACTCCAACTTCACTGTAACAACCTGTTTTTTTAACTTCCTGTTGTAAAGTTGCACCACTAATGTGTTCTTGTACTAAATAGAACTGTTTTTCTTGTTCAAAATAATCTAACAGCCGCGGTATTTGTGGATGATTGCCTATGTTCCCTAGGGTTTTGGCTTCTCTTTCAAATAACTCCCGCGCCATCTCTAAAACCTGTGGTGTTGTTCCTGATGGACGAAGCTGCTTAATTACACAACTAGGATTTCCGGGTAAGACCTCATTTTGTCCTAAGAAAGTTGCTCCAAATCCTCCTTGACCTAGTTGTTTCACAGCGCGATATTGACCACACTTGCCAATTAAAAGTAGTGTGTTACCACAAGATTGGCACGTTTGGAGAGAGGAGGGATTTCTCGGATGGGAGCAGTTGGGATTGAAGCAATAGCTCATGCACTGTTAACTCACGGCGGGACGAGTATAAAGAATAAAAATTACTCTTATTAAATTATTGAGAGTAATATCTGGTTTTTGTTAGGGAAGTTTTACTGGAATATATTAAAGAATTGCTCATTTTATACTGATACTAATTTTATGTTATGAAAGGCATTTGACGATTTAACACACTCACAATTACTTACACAATATTATCTCATAAAAATTGTTTCATTGCAGGTTTTTTCTGCTATGTAAAAATACTGTAAATATCATCATCATGAATACTATGCTTTAGTATAAAAAGTTATACGATTATCAGTAGATAAACATAAAGTTATAAAAATCAGAGGCTGAATGCCGCTTACAATAGAGAAAATGGATTTTTAAATAGTAAATACACAAAAGGACATTACTCAACTCTAAATATTTATTGTTAGCATAAGAAAGTATAATTATGAGGGTGATTGACTGTTAAAAGTTATATGAATTTGGAATTTGCGCAACTGTAACGGAAACATAAACCATAAAGGCAGTAATAACAATAAGCAAAGAGATTTTAAGAGATATTTTGCGTAAGTCCTGAATTTTCACCTCACGTACAAGCTTTCATAACATGGGAAATCAAAAACCTTGCATTTAATTCCTGTTGAACTGTTTCCTGTTAAGAATCCCCCACCGATCAATTTTTCAACAAGCTCTACGTATATATTGTTCATGTAAAGTTACTTTTTATAAAAACATGAATACTTGTTCATGTTTTATTTTATTATTTTCATATAGAAATTGGGAGAAAACCATGATAACAATCAATCAGATGAAGTGTGCTTGTCCCAAATGCCTGTGTATAGTTTCCGTAGACAATTCAATTCAGAAAGACGGTAAATATTACTGTTCACTTGCTTGTGCTGAAGAACATAAAACCATAAGTGGTTGTGGGCATCAAGGATGCAGTTGTTAGGTTGTAAGGTGACTGGTATGGGTAGTGTGTATAGTGTTTAGGGGATACTGTCCGCGTAGCGTGCCGTCAGGCATATAAATGTGAAAACATTACTGGTATTGGGTTTTAGAAGATTTGAGATTGAGGAAGTGCAAGCTTTTGAGGGGTAAGTGCTAAAAAACCTCGCACTTTTTTGGTTTCGAGAGATTGAAAAGTAGTTTTTCAGTTCTCTCCCTGCGCCCTGCACCCTGCCTTTGGGCCTCTATGACAAGACTTTTTGCTGCAAGCCCTATTTAGGGTTTGCAGCAAAAAGTGATCGGTGGAGGCTAGGGAGTAGGGAGTAGTTTTAGACAGTTGGTAAGTTTTAATTCTCACTACAAGTGCAAGGTTTTTTAGTTCTTAACCCCCTAAATCTTGCATTTGTTCAAAATCGCAACAGGTAAAACTTTCTCTAGTCATTATTTGACTTCTATTCAGCAAACCCTATGTAGAACAAAATTTGTGAATTAACTTTTACTACTGATTACCCATCACCTATCACCGATCAATTAAAGTTTAAAGACTAGAAAGCACTTCCTTAGCCGCAGTTAAAGTATCTTCAATATCTTGATCTGTGTGAGCTAGAGAAGTAAAACCAGCTTCAAACTGAGAAGGTGCTAAATAAATACCACGTTCTAACATTTCCCGATGGAAGCGCCCAAACTTAGCTGTGTCAGATTTTTTCGCATCTTCATAGTTATGAACAGGCCCAGAAGTGAAGAACAAACCAAACATGGCACTAATATTACCACCACAAACTTCATGTCCTTCTTCTTTAGCTATTTTGAGCAAACCATCAGCTAATTTTTTGGTTTTTTCCTCTAACTGAGTATATGTACCAGGTTTTTGCAGTAATTCTAGGGTTTTGATACCAGCAGTCATAGCTAGGGGGTTGCCAGAAAGAGTACCTGCTTGATATACAGGACCAGCAGGAGCAATCATTGACATAATATCGCGCCGACCACCATAAGCTCCTACAGGTAAACCACCACCGATAATTTTACCTAGAGTAGTTAAATCTGGAGTGACACCAAATTTTTCTTGAGCGCCACCGTAAGCAATACGGAAACCAGTCATTACTTCATCAAATACTAATAATGCTCCATTTTCCTGGGTCAATTCTCGTAAACCTTCCAAGAAACCAGCATCCGGAGTAATAAAACCAGAATTACCTACTACTGGTTCAAGAATGACACCAGCTATTTCATTAGGATTTTCTTCAAATAAAGCCTTAACAGCATCTAAATCATTGTAGGGAGCAGTTAAAGTGCTACTGGTTGCAGATTTTGGCACTCCGGGAGAGTCAGGTAAACCCAATGTTGCTACACCAGAACCAGCTTTCACTAGGAACATATCAGCGTGGCCGTGATAGCAACCTTCAAATTTGATGACTTTATCTCGATTGGTATAGGCTCGCATTAATCGGAGTACGGCCATACAAGCTTCTGTTCCAGAATTGACAAATCTGACCATTTCAATGCTAGGAACAGCATCAATTACCATTTCTGCAAGTACATTTTCCAGTAGACAAGGAGCGCCAAAGCTAGTACCTTTTCCTAGAACTTCTTGGAGAGCAGCAATTACTTCTGGATGAGCATGACCACAAATAGCTGGGCCCCAAGTCCCTACGTAGTCTGTATATTTGTTGCCGTCTACATCCCAAATATATGCACCATTAACACGGTCAAATACTATGGGTTGTCCACCCACAGATTTAAAAGCGCGCACTGGAGAGCTAACACCCCCAGGCATTAAATTTTGAGCAGCGGTAAAGATTTCTTGTGATTTTGTGGTTTTAATTTTGGTGTTGACCAAGGTTATCTCCTATAGGTTTTGACTAAATCAAGGTTCTATCTGAGGATAGGATGAAATCACGATGAGAATTTCTTGAGAATTTCTATAGTATATAGGAGTCAGTTATCAGTTATCAGGAATTGTCAACTGACCGTTAAACCCAGATGTTTGGTAAACTTCTGTTATTGTTAACTCAAAAAATTTGTGAATTATGTCTTCTCCTGATTTGCTATCATTCACATCCGCTATTCCTGTAGAAAAAATTCGTTATGATGACAAAGGTTTAGTACCTGCAATTATCCAAGATCATTTGGATGGTACTGTGTTAATGATGGCTTGGATGAATCAGGAGTCTCTACAAAAGACCTTGGAAACCGGAGAAACTTGGTTTTGGAGTCGTTCCCGTCAGGAGTTTTGGCATAAGGGTGCTACTTCTGGACATATTCAGAAGATACACAGTATTCGTTATGATTGTGATAGTGATGCTCTTTTGATTGGTGTTGAGCAGTCGGGAGATATTGCTTGTCACACTGGGGAACGGAGTTGTTTTCATCAAACCGATGGTAAGGTGATACCTCCACCTGCTGATATGCTATCTCAGTTATTTCAGATAATTTGCGATCGCCGTGATCATCCTCATGAAAATTCTTACACCTGTAAATTATTAGCTGGTGGTGACAACAAAATTTTAAAGAAAATTGGTGAAGAAAGTGCTGAGGTAGTCATGGCCTGTAAAGATGATGATCCAGAGGCGATCGCTGGAGAAGTCGCAGATTTGTTTTATCATACCCTCGTAGCTTTAGCTCATCATCAAGTAGATTTAAAAGCAGTTTATCGGAAATTACAAGAACGTAGGAAGTAGGAATTGGTGACTGGTGATTGGTGATTGGTGATTGGTGACTGGTGATTGGTGATTGGTGATTGGTGATTGGGTAAATTTCTTAATTACGAATTACGAATTACGAATTACGAATTACGAATTACGAATTACGAATTACGAATTACGAATTACGAATTACGAATTACGAATTACTAAAGGTGACTGGTGACTGGTGACAGTAAGAAATTTAGGTCTAAGTATCTTGGTTTTAGTTTTTCCTGATGTCCTAAATAACTCGTCTACAGGTATAGAGCAAAAATCATTGATGTAATTTTTATTTAGTAGTTGCAATTACTTGTAAATTTTTTTAATCACAATATTCACTAGTTATATTAAATACCAATTTTAATGTAGATGGTAACAAATAATTATTAAGATTGTCTACATTTACTATTAAGCAAATTATTATTAGTCTTAATGTGTTATTAACATATATAGAAAGGTTTATGAGATGTTTTTCTTTCCAATCTATCAGAAACAATATTTTTGTAATTCTTATTATTGACTGTTAATATCCTCACCTATTCCACAGGTTTTCCACAGGAAATTTATGATTTTTCCACAGATACTTGACGTATCAATCAACTTTCTCTGATTTATTGGGGATTTTGTAATTGGATTTATAGGGAATAAACTAACTGAGTTTTTATGAACTTATGTAAATAAAATATTCCCTTAAAGCTGATTATTCCATGAAAAGTTTTTTCTAAGCTGCTGATTTTTAACATTTCGCAGCATTGACAAAACGACCCTTTCTGAGCGAAAAATGATTCGACTTACTTTTTTTGTCAGATTAACTACCCTGTTAAAAAGTTGTTATCAACAGATGCCAACAAACAAAGTGGTAGTAACATGAGCCAGAGGTAAAACCCATTTGGACACATTAGACACAAATATGACTTACGCAAAACCGATCCTAAATACTGTCATTGCCACCTAAAGAAGCAATCTCAAACCCCGACATTTCGTTAAAAGGAAAAGATTATGAGCGCAACAGTAAACATCTTGACGGAGATTCCCGAAACACTTAACGAATCATTACAAAAATATTTAGATAATCATCCAGACTGGGATCAAAACCGGGTCTTGACTGCGGCTTTATCCTTGTTTTTACTCCAAAATGGAGAGAGCGATCGCTATGCTGCGCGTGTTTATTTAGAGACTTTGTTTCAGAAGTGCTAGAAATACCCTAAAAATATCATCCAAGGGGTAGATGGGGAGATGGGGACTGGAAAAAGATTAACCCCATACCCTACACCCTAAGTATCCCTTTTATTCAGTTTGGGTATCAGTGGTATTTTCAAATTTATACCCAACACCACGTACAGTTTGAATCAATGTTGGTTGACTAGCATCAATTTCAATTTTTTTACGAATTTGACCAATGTGGACATCAACAACCCGCTGATCTCCAACGTATTCATAATCCCAGACTTGTTGAATTAGTTCAGCACGCCGCCATACTCGACCTGGATGACTGGCTAAAAAATGTAACAAATCAAACTCCAAAGCTGTTAACAGAACAGGTTGATCGTTGAGCGTTACTTCTCTTCGGACCGGATCAATCATGAGTTTTTCAAAGATCAGAGATTTTTGCTCAGTGGTATTCACCACTCGCTGTCGCCTCAAGATTGCTGCTACTCTGACTTCTAGTTCTCCTAAACCAAAGGGTTTGGTGAGATAGTCGTCAGCACCTTTAGAAAAACCACGAATTTTATCAGCTTCATCTGTACGACTGGTGAGCATGAGAACAAACACACCATTTCGACTTTGCATCTCCTGGCACAGATTGAAACCGATTGTATCAGGTAAATTAACATCGAGAATTACCAAGTCTGGGTTAAATTGCTCAAAAAGAGCTAGAGCTGCTTTACCGTCTTCGGCAGCTTCTACTTGATAATCTTGCTTGATCAAAAAGCGTTGGATTAAGTTCCGAACGGCTGGGTCGTCATCAACTACAAGAATCTTGGCAGGAGCCATGACCATCACTTTGCACAAAAATTTATTATGATTAACAGGGAAAAATAGCGTAAAAACGCATTCTTGATTTTGGCAGTTCTGTAAAATTTACAAGGGTTTTGTTTCAGTATCCTGATTGTTAAAAATCACTGTTTTTAAGAACTGCATCTATAATTATGAACGATGTAGACACCCCTATTGATAATAATCAGGTCTGCAATTCAGTATATCCACTAAATGTCAATTATGACTTGATTTGTAGCTTTTGGTTAAATTTGGCATACTTTCTATTCAGTAAGATTGATGATGAGGCATTGTTTTCATGTCATTAACCGGAAAAATAAAATTCTGTAAAGAAAAATTAAATTAACTGGGCTGACTTAATTCCAAAACCTGAAGTAACGAGGCTGGGAGCCACTTTCATGATCAATTAGTATCAGATGTTTGAGAACAAGAACTGAAAAACCATAAATTTAATTCTGACCCAAAGACAAAATCTCCTCACTGAATTGGTTGAAAGTGTTTCCTGTTTTCTGTTTCCCACCTCCATGAGAACATTTTTTCATCAAAATCTAAATAAAGTCATATGTTCCCACACAGATGCTGTTAAATTAAGTCACACAGCTAAACTTCTATAACTATAGTTAAATTTATTGGGTAGAACAAACTCAGTCGTGCTAATATCCTGGGAGAGGATCAAAATATGCTGGAGTAATTGTTTCAGCACAAATAAGACGACCCACTTGTTTTTGGTTGAACGAAATAATGCCACCTGTTGAGGTTGATTAAAATCAAACAAAAGGCTGACAAATTGGAAAAATTAATCAAACTTAACAGGAAGTTAGTGAAATTCACCATAGTTTCCGGTATTGTTTTATACTAAAACAGAAGGTACATCACTTATAGAGTTAATGATACTTGAACCATCGCCTTAAAAATGATAAACCCTCCAGTCAAACTGGCACTTGATAAACGTGCTGTGAGCAAAGGAGCAACGGTCTAAATCAGAAATCGTTGATATCGCCTTCACATAGTACTTTCATCAACTCCTACAATAGATATAACGATCTAGTAGATCGTATTAGCCTGTGGACTGGGTAGTGCCGACACTTCCAGGGGGAAGCAGGAAAAGTGTTAGCATTTGTTAGCTTTTTTGTATCGGCTAAATTAATATACTGTCATGAGCGATCAAAATCCCTACGAAAAACTTGGGGTATCCGAAGATGCTAGTTTCGATGAAATTCAGGATGCCCGAAATCGCCTTTTAGCTCAAGATGGCGGTGATGGTAGAACAAGAGAATTAATTGAAACTGCATATGATGCGATTCTCATGGATCGTTTAAAGATGCGCCAAGAAGGCAAAATTAAAGTGCCTGAACGTATCCGTTTCCCAGAGATGCGAATACCCTCTCCGCAACAGGAAAGTCCTGCTCCCCGTGAACAATCACCGGCATGGATACAACAAATATTAGACCAACCTAGCTTACCAGAAATTTTGTTACCTGGAGCTTGGTATTTAGGACTAAGTGCTATAGGTTTGTTTATTCCTCCCAATAATGAACAGATTTTACAACTGACCTTGTTGTTGGGTTTAGGTGTAAGTGTTTATTTTCTTAACCGTAAGGAAAATAAATTGGGCAGATCAGTTTTACTTAGTTTGGGTGGTCTAATTATTGGTTTAATTATTGGGGGATTGGCAACTACATGGTTATTACAGCAAATACAGCTAACCAGTGTTAGCCCGAATCAATTTTCTGCTGTAGTGACTTTTATATTATTGTGGTTAATTTGTAGCTTTTTACGTTAATGTGCAGCAGGTTAGATTTTGTTTAACCGATGGGATAAACTAATTCTCGAACGCTACTGGCGGAGTCTTGCTGCAATGCCACAGAGGCTATCATTTTGGCTTCTGTAGTGGTTAATTGAGAAATTACTTGTTTAAGAGATGCAATGGCTTGGGGGTTGACGCTTAACTCATCTAATCCTAAGCCTACTAAAATAGGTGCAACTAAGGTTTCCGCAGCCACTTCTCCACATAGTCCTACCCAAATGTTAGCAGCATGACCAGCCTGAACAGTTTGCTGTATCATCCTTAATACCGCAGGTTGTAAGGCATCAGCTAGGTTCGCTACTTTGGGGTTTGTGCGATCGCCCGCCATGACATACTGGCTCAGATCATTTGTACCTATACTAAAGAAGTCCACTAGGGGTGCTAGTTGATCGGCGATCGCCACTGCTGCGGGTGTTTCGATCATCATTCCCACTTCTATATGTTCATTGAAGTCTATTCCTGCTTGTCTGAGGTCCAATTTTACTTGGGTTAATATCTCTTGAGCAGCGCGTAATTCTGGTAGAGTGGCAATCATTGGCCACATGATTTTAATATTATGATTTATTTTACTAGCCCTTAAAATTGCTCTTAGTTGAGTTTTCAGTAATTTGGGATTTTCTAAACACAATCGAATCCCCCTCACTCCTAAAAAAGGATTAGTTTCTGCGCTGAGAGAGTTGAGATATGGTAGTTGTTTATCTCCTCCTACATCCAGAGTGCGAATAATTAAAGGACGTTTGTCTAAAATTTCAGCGATCTCTCCATAAACTTCTAGTTGTTCCTCTTCTGTGGGAGGATTAGTTTTGTCTAAATATAAAAATTCTGTTCTTAGTAACCCAATACCCTCAGCACCATGATTTATGGCTGCCTTAGCATCTGTTACACTACCAATATTTGCAAATACTTGGATGTGTTTTCCGTCACTTGTAATCGCGGGTTGGTGAGCTTTCTTTCTGGCCTCGGCTTGGGCTGTTTGCCAGGCTGCCCGTTTAGCTTCTAAGTTGGTTAAGATATCTGTGCTTGGATCTACCCACACCTTACCACTTTCGCCATCCAAAGCTATGACAGTACCACCATCTAAACTAAGTATTTGGGAATCTACCCCTAAAACAGCGGGAATACCCAAAGTTCTGGCAATGATGGCACTATGGGAAGTAGCACTACCAGAAGTTGTACAAATACCTAAAACTTTAGTCGGATCTAATTTGGCGGTATCTGAGGGGCTTAAATCTGTACCGACAATAATTGATGGTTCCGCTATTTCCAAATCTGTGGGCAAATCACCAAGTAAGATTCTTAATACTCTATACCCAACATCTACGACATCATCCGCGCGTTCTCGTAAATAGGAGTCTTCTAGCTTGCGGTAGGAATTTGCGACTTCATCTACTACTGTTTGCCAAGCTACTTCTGCATTTAATCTATCTTGGACAATGTGATGATGTGCTGTTTCTAAAAGCACTGGATCTGCTAAAAACAACAAATAAGCATCAAAAATTGCTGCTTCTGAATCACCTATTTGTAGTGATGTATGAGATAGTAAAGTTTGGATTTCTTGTTTAGCAATTTGAATAGCAGATTGTAATCTTTGCCACTCTACTTCCACATTTTCTATGTGATATTCTGTAATTGAAATTGCAGCTGACTGATGATATACCAAGGGAGCGATCGCTACTCCAGCCGAAGCAGCAATACCTTTGAGTTCTCCTTGATTGAGTTCTGTAATTTCCTGATGGGGTGTAGGCAAATCTATAACACTATCTTCTTCCCCGAAGTTGTTGAGAATTAGTGCTTGTAAAGCTGTCAGTGCTTCTTGAGCATCAATACCTGTGGCAGTAATCAACAATTCGTGTCCTTGACGGACTCCTAAAGTAGCCACTTGGTTAATACTATCACCACGGACAGCTTCTGTATTTCTAGTTACATTTTGTACTTTAATTTGAGCTTGAAAATCAGATGCAGTACCAACAAACTGGGCCGCAGGGCGGGCGTGTAAACCGAGACGGTTGCGTATGGAGATTCGTAATTCTTGAGTAGAAACTTGAGTATTATCAATACTTTGGTTACTACCGTCAGCAGGACTACTAATAAAATTTAATTGCTTTGCTTTTGCAAGTAAAGCACCTTGAGCTTCTGTAATAATTTCCTGAATATTTTTAGCAGCAGCAGCAGCAACCGCAGCAGCAATAGTACCTTCTACTAAAGGTGCTGCACATAGATATACTTTTCCTCGTTGTTCTGGAAGTAAAAACTCCGATGCCATTTCAGCGCTCATTAAGGCACTGCCCAAGTCCATCATTACCAGAACACCGTCATCAGAAAATACAGAAGAGATTGCTTCATAAACCTGCATCACATCTGTACCTAGTGGATTTACTGGATCATCTATACCTGCTGCTATAGCCAAGGGTACTTTACCTTGAACCATCTGTGCAGCTAGTTCCTGAACTCCTAAAGCCAGTTGCTTACTATGGGAAACAATAACAATGCTAACCACTGTCATACCTTAGCCATTTATCCATTCAATTATGATTTGTGAACCGGAAAATGGCTTAATTATTTAGGTTGTATTTATTTTTTTGAGGGATGGTTAATTCTTGTAACGATTATTATTCACAATAACTGTACCCTAAATAGGGTTAAATGGTATTTAGTGATTCTAATAAATTTTCCGTCATATTAATTAGTTCAGTGAGTGAGTTCGGATTTAGTGGATGAGTTTTAAAACCGTGGGCGATCGCATTGCGTAACTCAAAGTTATTAATTAATGATTGATAGTCAGTTTGTGAAATTACACCCTGGGTAACTAATAGCTTTAATAAATTTGGTGGTGATCCTGGTTTTGGTAAAGTCAATCCTTCATTTTCAACCAGTAATCTTAGAGTTGCTTCTGAAATTAGCATAATTGCTCATTGCTATTTAATTGTTTCTCCATTCCCTCATCGCTCATCCCTCATTAAACTGATAACTGATAACTGATAACTGATAACTGATAACTGATAACTGATAACTGATAACTGAATAACTGATAACTGATAACTGAAATTACACATATCTAGTTAACTGAATGCGATAACGTTCTTTTTTAGTAATAGCTATTTCCCCAACTTCCAAACGTCCTTTTCCGCGAATTGCAATTAAATCTCCAGTTTTCACCTGTGAACTTGCTTGGGTAATTTCCTTCCAATTTACTCGTACATCTCCAGAGTCAATTAAATTTACCATCTTACTCCTAGACATTCCGAACCCAGCAGAAGCGATCGCATCTAACCTTAATGATGCTTCCACAGTTGTTAACTCTTTCTTTTTAGGTTCTCTTATTTTTAATTCATTAATATCAATTGGTTGAGTTTTCACTGGTACAGAACGCACTTGTTTTAAACTCATTTCTAGAAATTCTACCAATTCAGGAATTACAATTGCTTGCGCTCCTCTTTCCCCCAAAATAATAATATCTCCTGTTTTTTCTCTGACAATTCCTGTACCCAACATTGCTCCTAAAAAATCTCGATGGGTAGCTGTATCAAACAAGAAATTACCAGCAATTTCTATAGCAGTTAGCGCAACTTGAGACTCATCTAAAGGCAATTCAGAACGAGCGATCGCCACTCTTTTTCTTTCCGCTTGTGGATATCCACCCCAAACCACTAAATGCACCTCTGTCAAACGGCTAAAAGACCTTTCAATTTCCGCCAACTCAGGTGGAGACAAAAAATCAGTTAAGACCACTTCCCAGGTCTTTATAGCTTGCTCTGCTTGGTCAATTACACGGGCAATACTATCCCGATTTTCCACACCTTTTAAAATTTCTTCTCTTGGTAACATGGTGATTGGTGATTGGTGATTGGTGATTGGTGATTGGTGATTGGTGATTAATCACCCATTTTCTGCATAACCTTGGATATTTTCTGGGTCATATTGGCGTAAAATGCGAGTAGCTTGACGGGTGAGAATTTCTGAACCTTGGACTACGACAATATATTTACCTGCATTCAAACGGTTACGGTAGGGTAAAGCGTCTCCACCACCAAACACCAAACCAACACCACCACCAACAAAGACACTACCCATTGCACCACTACCAGCGCCGAGTATACCACCAATCACATGATTACCGATTTCCCCGGCCCAAGCAAAGGTATCTAAACCTGTGATTAAACTAAAGGTAGCACCTGCAAAAAATCCGAATGGGATTAACCAAAATGCCATTAATTTTACTTGTTTTTTCGCTTCTTCATTAGGATCAATTAAACCAAACTCATCAGCAGTTTTATAACCTTTCCCTAAAATAGTGCTATCAATACCTTCTTTTTCTAAACCTACGGAAGCAGCTTCAGCTTGAATACGATCTGGTAATACGGCAATCAGGTAATTCATGGATATCAAACAATTATCTAAATTATCTTATAATTTATCATTTCTTCTCAGGATATCAGAATTTTTAGACTATAGTTTCTGCTTGAATGTTATTAGACTTTTTGCAGGATTGTTTTTATGGTATGATCAGTAACTTTAGGTGTTATGTAATTTAGGTATCTTTCGCGATCGCAAAGCAAATTCAAATATCACTATCGAATTCTCATTTTTAGCTAAAATTAATGTAACTTAAAACCATAACATAAAATTAATGATACAAATTATGCCTGAGTCGAAATACCGAGCTAAAGTTGATTCTGTTGCTCCCCAGTCAGCGAGAATGAGTTTTGAACAATTTGAATCTTGTTTTTTGGGAGTAAGTCTTGAAAACAAAAATTTTACCCCAGAAAAACTCAAAGCATTAGCTGAGTGGATTTCCAGGAGATTCAAATACTGTGTAGTATTAGTTGGAGATAGTATTCATCGTATTACATTGGAAACAACTAAATCCGTTAAACCAGAAATATCGCTGATTGAAGGTTTGAAAATGGGTAGTTCTTTCATTGAGGAAAATGAAAATATTTTCCATGATTTTCCAGGAAAAACTCAATTTACTTTCGAGACTTGTAGCCAAATTCAGGAATCAGAAGACTATAAACAATTTTATCAATATCTTCGGGATTTTTTTGAGAGTGATCCTAATTTTCGCTCATCAGTTGAATCGTTTGGACGAAAATATCACTCTAGAAAAACTACTAATCTAGATGATATATTACTAAAAGAACGTATCCGCCGATCTTGTGAATATTTCTTAGAAGAGTTTGCTATTTTTGCTTGTCTTCAAAAGCGGGGATTATCAGTTATGGTATATCCTGGAACTTTTAGTACACTCACTGAAATTGTGAACGGAGAATATCCATATCTTTTTAAAGAAATTAAAGAACTAATTGTAGTATCCCTCCACTTTAAAACACGCTAATTATTGCTATCTGGTGATAAACTCATAATTAATATCAAATACGTTAGCATCGGAATGATATGTTTTCCCTCAAAGTATTGATATTGCAAAGGGAGATAGTTAATAAATAATACCGATGCACCTGGAAACGATATAATTCCCTTTCCTATTTATTGTTGACATTACTATTCAATCCTAAATATTTCTACTAATTCATCTCATTTATCATACTCTTGGGAAAGTTCAATAACTTTACTGATAGCTTATGTTTGAATTTTACCTTTTCCTAATACCCTCAACCATAATGTATTCTCTTTCATGAATAAGTGATTGATAGCAACAATAGCCACTTTCTGGTATTTTGGCAGAAAATACACTCCTTTCTCCTCTCTGCGACTCTGCGACTCTGCGTGAGACATTCATGATCAAAAAGTTGGGTTTCCTTTCCTCAACCCAACCTACAATATATTAACCTAACATCTCCAATAACTCCGTTTCACTTAACTGTTTAATTCCCAAACTTTGTGCTTTTTCCAACTTAGAACCTGCATCAGCACCAACAACTAAAAAGTCAGTTTTATTACTTACAGAGTCCGTAACTTTACCCCCCGCTTTCTTAATCAAATCCTTCGCTTCATTCCGTTTCAAGCTTGGTAAAGTACCTGTCACCACAAAAGTCTTACCTGTAATTTCAACATTTATTTCAGTTGCAACTTCTTGTTTTTCAGTACTTGCAAACTGCAACCCGATACCTTGTAAACGAGCAATCAAAGTTTGATTTGCACTGACATTAAACCATTGATAAACTGATTGGGCAATTTCTGCACCGATACCATACACACCTTCAATATCTGACTGTCTCGCAGTCGCTAATTTCTCTACATCGGTAAACTTCTCTGTTAACAACTGAGCATTCACCGCACCAACATGACGAATTCCCAAACCATATAATACCCTAGGCCAAGGTTGATTTTTTGATTGGGCGATCGCATTGATCAATTTTTGGGCTGATTTTTTCCCCATTCTTTCCAATCCACATAACTGCTCTTCTGTCAAATCGTATAAATCGCCAACAGAATGCACCAAACCCTTATCTACCAATTGATGTACCAGTTTCTCTCCCATTCCTTTAATATCCAACGCATCCCGACTTACCCAATGTTCAATTTCCCCTTTCAAGATCGCTGGGCAGGAAGCATTTACACATCTAGTAACCGCCTCTCCTGATTCCCTCACCACAGGTTGACTACATACGGGACAATGGGAAGGCATAATAAAGGGTGTGGTATTGGGGGGACGTAGTTCTGTAATTACTCTGAGAACTTCTGGTATAATTTCCCCTGCTTTGCGAACAATGACGGTATCACCGATGCGGATGTCTAATTCTTTAACTCTATCTGCATTATGTAAGGTAGCACGGGAAACTGTAGTACCTGCTAATTGTACTGGGTACATCTCTGCTAAGGGCGTTAATGCACCAGTTCTGCCCACATTCACAGTGATATTTTCTACACGAGTTGGTGCTTCCTCTGCTGCATATTTAAGTGCGATCGCCCAGCGGGGAAACTTCTGTGTAAACCCTAACTGTTCTTGAATTTTAAAGGTGTTTAATTTAACAACTACCCCATCTGTCATATAGGGTGAATTTAACCTTTCCGTATCCCAATATTGGTAATATTCCACTACCTCATCAATGGTTTGACAAAGTTTATGATTATTGTCAACACGAAACCCAAACTTCTGTAAAAGTTGTAAAGCTTCCCATTGAGTATTCGCAACACCAGAATCATCCACACCTGTAATATGCAAGGTGTAAGCAAAAAAATCTAACTGACGTTGTGCTACAATCCGAGGATCTAACTGTCTGAGTGTACCAGCTACCGCATTACGAGGGTTAGCAAATAACTGTTCACCTGCTTGTTGTCGTTTCTGATTAATTTCCTGAAAAACCCCCAAAGGTAAAAATGCTTCCCCCCGTACTTCCACTTTTTCAATTACATCCATCCCGTCAAAATTCAAACGTAGAGGAATTGAACGAATAGTCCGTACATTTTGGGTAATATCTTCACCCATTACTCCATCACCCCTAGTTACACCCCTGACTAGAACACCATTTTCATAGGTTAAAGCTAAAGCAGCTCCATCAATTTTCAACTCTGCTACATAGTTAACATCACCGGGATTATACTGTGATGGTAGGTGTCTTTGCCAACGTTGATTCCAGGTTTGTAATTCCTCAACATTAAAAGCATTTTCTAAACTATATAGAGGAATATTGTGACGAATAGAGGTAAAATGTGTTGCAGGTCTTTCCCCTACGCGCTGAGTTGGACTATCGGGAGTAACTAATTCTGGATATTGGGTTTCTAATTCCTGTAATTCTCGATACAGGCGATCATAAACTGTATCTTCCATGATCGGAGCATCAAGAACATAATAAGCATAACCTGCTTTCTGTAATAATTGTTTTAATTCTGCTACACGCTTAGAACTTGGTTCACTATAAGTCATCATAACAATTACAAAATAAAAAATTGATAGTTCAGAATCTCTATAATATCTCGAATAATCTCAATTTTAAATCTATCTTATTTCGTCAAGTCATCAATAAGATTATAGCTATTTAATATGAAGCTGCATGGAATTATATAACTAATAGGATATGATATGAATAATTGTCTATTTAGCATTACAAATAATCAAATATTTGGTGCGTTACGCTTTGCTAACACACCCTATGGATATTATTGATTTTTATTTTTAAATATCCCAGTCTTCCACCTCATATAAAAATCTAGTTTTACCAATTAACTTACGGTTAGCTGAAGTGCTTTGTACAAATACCACATATTGTTCTAAATTGCTTGGTTTAATTCTAATACTTGCATCCATAGGTAAACCTAACATTTCCCTAGCTGAACTTCCTGCAAATAAATCACCTGTTTTCCTATCCATTAAAATAACTTCTTTTTTAGCTTGGATAGTTTCTGTTTTCGTGAATTCATAAAATCCTCGTCCGACTTTAAATCTTAATCCATTTTCCAAAACAAAAGCTTTAATAGAAATATTCTCCTCTACCTCTAAAACCTGAAACCTTCCCGGAGGAACAGCTTTTAAATCACTTTCTTCATAATAAGAAACTCCTTCTCTTTTCATCATCGAATTAAATACTTTATTTAATCCCCGACTCATTCTCCCTTGCTCAATTATCTCTTGTTCATAAGCTTGCAATTGTTCATTTGAAGATTGTTGATAACAAACAGCTAAAAATAAATCGGTAATATAAGAAAATTGATCTAAGGTAATATGAAAACCAGCGGATTTTTCTGCTAATTCTTGATAAAACGGTGTTGCATGAGGACGATTAAGTGCTTGCACTCCGTAAACTGTGATTTCATTAACACTTAATTTATCTAATTCTTTACGCCAATTTAATTTTTGGGGATTATGTGCTGGTGGGTGAGGGATATCATCACCAATTAAAACTAATGATTTATTAGCAGATTTTGACCAAGATAAAGATTGGGTTTCATGTAACACTAACTCATAACATTCTGGTGCATCTCCCCCAAAAGTTGGTTCAACATTTTGGACAAAATCACAAATTTTATCTACATCTCCAGAGAGATCCAATATTTTGGTAACGTAGGTTGAATCTGCATCACAATAATCACCATGTGCGATAATTCCTATTTTAATTAAAGTCAATTCATTCATCAATCTAGTCACAGTATTTTTGAGTTTTTTCCGCACCTGAGTCAAGCAAGGATACATACTTCCTGTGGTATCAAAACTGAATACTACTTCTATATTATTGCTAGTCATAATTACAAGTTTGGATTGATGGTATACTTTTATTCTAATTATTTTAATTCTATAACTAGAGTTACTGTAAAATATTGTAATAATTAATGATTATATTCATCAAAGATTCAGTTAAAATACAGGCATAGTTAAATATTGATATTAAATGAAAAATAAAAATCAACAAATACCCGTTATCATAGCTCATCGAGGAGCGAGTGGATATCGTCCTGAACATACATTAGCTGGATATCAATTAGCAATTGAATTAGGTGCTGATTATATTGAACCAGATTTAGTAATTAGCAAAGATGGAGTTTTAATTGCTAGACATGAAAATGAAATTTCTCAAACTACGGATATTGCTGAACATCCGGAATTTGCACATTTAAAAACCACAAAAATTATTGATGGAGAAACTATAACTGGTTGGTTTACTGAAGATTTAACTTTAGCTGAAATCAAGACTCTCACAGTTAGGGAACGTATACCAGAAATTCGTCCGCAAAATACAGCTTATCATGGTTGTTTAACGATTCCTACTCTGGAAGAAATTATAAAATTAGCAACAAAATATCAAGTAGGAATTTATCCAGAAACAAAACATCCCAGTTATTTTCAGTCCATTAGTTTACCATTAGAACTACCTTTATTAAAAGCATTATCTGGAATTAAAGTACCTATATTTATTCAATCTTTTGAAGTTACTAACTTACAGGAATTATCACAACAAACGGATTTACCTTTAATACAATTAATTAATAATGTAGGTAAACCTTATGATTTTGTAGTTAGTGGTAATTTGGCAACTTATGAAGATATAATTACTCCTATAGGTTTAAAAAAAGTAGCTGAATATGCTCAAGGAATAGGAGTTAATAAAAACTTGATTGTTCCCAGAAATGAAAATAATCAAATACTCCCACCCACACCTTTAATAAAAAATGCTCATGCAGAGAATTTATTAGTTCATGCTTGGACTTTTCGTAATGAAAATGATTTTTTACCTGTTGATTTTTATAACTACCCTGAAGGGGAATATGAATTATTTTTTGAGTTAGGTATAGATGGGGTATTTAGCGATTTTACAGATACTGCGGTAATGGTGAAAAATAAGTAGTAAAAATTTGTGGTTGAGAAGAAATAGGTAATAGTAAAAGATCAACCAATTACCTATTAGCTATTACCTATTAATTTGATTCAGCCCAACTTTTTGCCCAATTTAATGTTTGATGAACTTGTTCTAGGGTTGGTGCTTCACAATAAAGACGTAACACTGGTTCAGTACCACTAAACCGAATCATTAACCAACTTTGATCAGCTAGACGGAATTTATAGCCATCTATTGTATTACAATTAAGAACTTCCTTACCTGCTATTTCTGTTAAAGGTTGGCTTTCTAATTGTTGTAATAACTTACTTCTCACTTCCATACTTGCTAATGGTAAATCTATCCGATCATAAGCTGAGGAAAAGTTAGTTCTTTGTTGGAGTTGCTGATAATATTCACCCAAATCTAAACCAGATTCTACTACCGCTTCTAATACGTATAATGCTGACAGTAAAGCGTCTCTTTCAGGAATATGACTACCATAACCAATTCCTCCAGATTCTTCTCCACCTAATAATACTTCTGTATCTAACATTCGATCAGCTATATATTTATAACCTACGGCAGTTTCAAAAACTTCCAAATTTAATGATTTCGCAACTAGGGGAATTAAATCAGAACCACTGACAGTTTTAACTATTTCTCCGGTAAAGTTGCGTCTGGTTTTGAGGTGATCTATTAAGATGGGAATTAATATTTGCGAACTGAGAAAATTAGCATTTTTATCTACCGCTGCAATGCGATCGCAATCACCATCAAATACTAATCCTACTGTTAAGGGTGAATGATTATTTTGGTCGTGATTTTTGATGTTTGTAAATAATTTTGAGAGATATTTTGGTAAAGGTTCAGGCGCTCCATTTTCAAATAAAGGATCACGATCACTGTTAATTTCTCTGACTTTTTCTCCTAATAATCTACCTAAACCACTAGCAGCAGCACCGTGCATAACGTCGGTAAATAATGTTAATTTATCTGCTGATATTGCTTGTCTAATTTTCTCTATATCTACTTTCTTTTCTAATGCTTGACAGTAACTAGGCCAAGGATCAAATGTGCTTTCTTTTCCTGGTGTTGAGGTTGTGGGTATTTCCGCTGTGAGTAGTTTTTCTATTTGTTTAGTAACTTCTGGGGGTACTGAGCCACCAAAGGCACTTTTGACTTTTAAACCTAAGTATTTTCCGGGGTTATGACTGGCGGTAATTACTAGCGCACCTAGAGCATTTAAGTCTTTTGCTGCCCAGCTAAAAGCGGGAGTTGGTGCATAACTGCTACTAAATATAACATCAAAACCCACGGCTTTTACCGCATCTGCAACTACACGGGCAAAATTTTCTGCCATGAAGCGACGATCATAACCTACAATGATGGTACGGTTGCCTACATGGGAATAATAAGTATCAAGTAGTACTTGAGCCGCAACTGGTGCTACTAATGCTAAACGTTCAAAGGTGAATTCATCAGCTATTACACCCCGCCATCCGTCAGTACCAAACTTGATTGGTCTTTTTAAATTTGACATAGCAATATCCTCATATTTTCTCATGTGAGTTGGTAATATTTTATATCATCATTTTCCCATATCATCTATCACTTAGCAGCAAGTGATGCGATCGCTAGTGGTAAAATGCGATGTTCTTGGACTTGAATTCTTGCGTGCAGTGTTTCTACTGTGTCGTTAGGTAAAATTGGCACAGCCGCCTGCATTAAAATCGGTCCACTATCCATTGCTAAACAGACAAAATGCACAGTACAACCTGTAATTTTTACACCTGCTGTCAAAGCTTGTTCAACGGCCTTAACACCTTTAAAACTGGGTAATAAACTGGGATGAATATTAACGATTTTATCAGGAAAAGCATCAATTAATTCTTGTGTAACTAAACGCATCCAACCAGCCATAATTACATATTCTACATCATGCTGATGTAGGGTTTGGATAATTTGTCGGTCTAAATCTTCACGAGTTTTGTAATTACGATGATTTAAAAGTACAGATTTTACACCATAATTTTGTGCCTTAATGGCAGCTTGAGCATGGGGATTATTATAAATTAAGACCTGAATTTTTGCATTCAAATTGTTGTTAGCGATCGCCTGGGAAATAACTTCAAAATTACTCCCATTTCCAGAGGCCATGACTCCTAATTTAATTGGTTTTGTTGTTGGTAAGTTGTGAATATAAATTTCTGGAGAAATTAAACTAGGTGTATCCTCAATTGAGTCAAATTGATTCATATAATGATGAATATACTGTCAACGACTAAGATTACCATTTTAACCGAAAAATTTCGTTTAAAGACTGCCCTTCTACAGGGATGGAAATACTGAAATAACCTGCGTGGTTAGTTCATTTAAAATTCTTTTTTCAAGAAGATTAAAATTGCTATAGCTAATAACATCATACTATAGAATATCCCGTACACCCCATGACCAAATAGAGTGAGAGGATCTGGTATTGCTTGTATCCCATAAATTGCATCATTTTTTAAATCTAACCGAGACAAATCTGGAATAATTAGATATAAAAATTGAGTAAAACGTTCTACTGCTGGATTTTCTGTTAAACGTCCTAAAGCAACTAAATCTTGAGTTATATTACCCATTAAATAGACTGCAAATGTTAAAGCTGTAGCAATTAAAGAACTAGTAAAAACTCCCAAGGTAATAGCAACAGCAGTAATTAATGTTAACTGCAAGAAAATAAATATTATAGCAATTAAAACACTGGTGAAGGGATAGGACATTTGACTTATCTGGAGAAATATCAAAGCTATAACTGTCATTGCTAACAGAAGTACACCTAAGACACCAGATAAACCTAAATATTTACTGGTGATCAATTCACCACGACTGATGGGTTTAGCAATTAACATTAAAACTGTCCGTTTTTCTATTTCTTTATTGACTAAACCAGTACCGATGAAGATGGCAATAATTAAACCGATCGCATTCATGGTAGCTAAACAAAAATCCAGGAAAATTTTATCTTGGGTGGTAGAGGCAAATTCAAAAATTGCCCGGTTAGCGATCGCTAAAATAATGGCATAAAAACCGATGATATAGAGGATGCGATCACGAATCACCTCTTGAAAAACGTTTTTTGCTAGTGTCAAAGTTCTACTTGGATTCATAGTTTTTTAGTAATTAGTAATTTCTAATTTATAAAAATCACCTCATCTGATTCTGAACACTGAATTTACCTTTTTGCTGGTGGTGAACCCAGGAAAAATCTACTATTGCGATCACATTCAATTGAACCTACTGATTTATTATCTGTATTATTTACTTGAATCCGACAAGTTTTTTGAAGAAAGAAACCTCGAGGATTTTCACTTGGGCCTTGCCAAATACTTAAAATATCCAATTGATAACCTGATGGAATATTAGATATACGTGGTTCAATTCTCCAGAGAGACTTTTCTTCATATTCACCCAGGTTTTCATCAATTAAAATTTTTCCTAAATTACTAACTTGTTGATTTGCTTCTAACAACCATCTTTCTACTTCTGACCAAGTTCTTTTAGATATTTCCTCTTCGATTTTAGGTTGGATTTTATTCAAAATCATATTACCATTTTGCGGGCGATTAGTTTTTGGTTCTATTCTCACTACAAAGGTACTACCTTGAAAATTATCAGCAGATAAACTAGGATATTCCTTTAACCATTTATCAATTACAAAATAAAACTGAATCCAACAACTAATTAGCATAGACCAACCCAACAAAATAATAATTTTTTGACGGACTTCTATTTTCGGAATTGTCGTTTTTGCTAATGCACCGCCACCTGTAAAAAATTCTGGTATCCCAGTAATAACTGCTGCTAATGTGGGCCAGAGAACGATAGTTTTTGCGGTAATTACATTTTCCTGATGTCCAAAGGCAAAAACGCTGACTAAGAAACCTGTAATTAATGCTCCCACTGGCATAAAAGTGCCTGGTACTCTGACCGGATCATCTGTAGTATACCAAGCAGTACCAGCAATTAAAAATACCCAACCCATAAAGGCAATGATAACTTTAATCGGCCCTGTAGCGAAGTAGGAGCTACCCCAAGAGAATACACTTAAGTAGACGAATGTTTGCCAGGAAAAAGCTTTGGGAGGCATTAATACTTTTTGCACTCCTGAAAACAAGTCTTGAATAAACTTAAATAGCTGGATTATTTCTTTAAACAATGACGAATTCATTTTTTACCTTTTAATTAAGATAATGTGGCTAAGAGTTAGTAAATTAGGACTTAGGTATTTTTAAGAAATGTCGAGAAATGACCATAATTTACCTCATTCTTATAGCTAAATCACGCATTAAGATAATCAGAGTAATGGCACTGTAGCTTAAAGAATTGGCCATAAGTGTACTGGTAACCAGATTACTATTTTGGATTTTCATGATTTCATGTCTGAGAATTTTCTGACGCTGGGATGTTTCTAATAAATTCTCTTTTTTCTTGAATTCATCTAAACTAACAATAGATACTTTCAGTAGTAAGAACTTGGCTAAAAATGTAGCCAGGAAAATCACAAAACTCAACATGATAATATAGTTTTGAGTACTAGGATTTTTGAAGTAATTAAAAAATACATAACTAATTAATTCAGATTTAATTTGTACTGGCATAATAGGCTCAAATACAAAGAAAAAACTCCAACCAATGACGCTAGAAAAAACATTCATGGAGATGGAATAGAAAATACTAGTTCGTTTATCAAATTTGAGAGTTTTATGCAGTATGTAGGCTTCGATAGGAATAGCGATTAATAAAAATAAAGTTTCAAACACAATCGCCCCAATGGGTAAGATTCTTGGCAATGATAATTCTTCTGACATAAGGCATGAATAAATAGAGGTTTAGGTATTTTCGCGCGTAATCAACACAAGTTGAACTGTGCAAAGTATAACTGAGATGGTGGTAATAATGGTGGAAATTATCTCATTTTTTTTACCATTTTAGATGTTGTTGTTCCAGTATATTTCGTGAAGTAGGAGAGAACCCAGCAGGAAAAAGATCATCAGCTGTTAAACCTTTCAAAAAGCCCATTGAGGCAAGTAAGATAAGATACAAGGGGCAAAGGTTGACAGTTTTTTGATGTCATCAAAACTATGGAAGTTAAATCCCTTAATGCCTGACAGTTTAGACCAAAGTGGAATATAGATTATCCTCCACACTCTGATTCAGTCAAAATCTTACTCCTCATTCCACAAAAGGTTAGGTAAGATAGGAAACTGCGATGTTACAGCTTTACCAAAGATGACAAGAAATGGGATTGGTATTCGCACAGCGCAGGTGCGTTCTGAACGACTGATTGGTCAAATTCATGTTTATGATGGTCTTGGGAAAGGTAAGTCCCAAGCAGCTTTAGGAGTGGTTTTACGTTCAATTGGTCTCGGTATTAATGCTGACAATTATTATGATCGGGTGTTACTTTTAAGATTTTTAAAAGGCCCAGAACGTGATTATGATGAAGATGGGGCAATTATGGCATTACAGCGTGGTTTTCCCCATTTAATTGATCAGGTTCGCACAGGAAGGGCGGAGTTTTTTGGCCATGATGAAATTATCCCCTTTGACAGAACCGAAGCTGCTAGAGGTTGGGATGTGGCTAAGGGTGCAATTGCCTCTGGGTTATATTCTGTAGTAGTTTTAGATGAAATTAACCCAGTTTTAGATTTGGGGTTGTTACCTGTAGATGAAGTTGTTAATACTTTAAGGTCTAAGCCACAAGAATTGGAAATCATCACAACTGGACGTGCCGCACCGCAGCAGCTACTTGATATTGCGGATTTACATTCAGAAATGAAACCTCAACACCATCCTACCGCCGAAGCTTTACTGATTGAAGGCATAGAAATTTATACAGGTGCAGGGAAAGGTAAATCTACCAGTGCTTTAGGTAAAGCATTACAAGCAATAGGAAGAGGGATTAATCATCCTGGTTCTACCCGTGTATTAATTATGCAATGGTTAAAAGGTGGTAGTGGATATACAGAAGACGCAGCGATCGCCGCTTTGCAACAGTCATATCCTGAAGTAGTTGATCATTTACGTTGTGGGAGAGACGCAATAGTATGGCGTAATTCTCGCCAAGAATTAGACTATATAGAAGCAGAAAGAGGATGGGAAATAGCCAAAACTGCGATCGCATCAGGGGTATATAAAACCATCATTCTCGATGAACTTAACCCCACCGTTGACTTAGAATTATTACCCGTTGATCCTATCGTTCAAGCATTGTTACGTAAACCCAGAGACACAGAAGTAATTATTACCGGGCGCTGTCAAAATCAACCTGCATATTTTGATTTAGCGAGTATTCATTCTGAGGTTTACTGTCATAAACACTATGCCAATCAAGGGGTAGAATTGAAACGAGGAGTTGATTTTTAAAAATATCAGGACTTACGCAAAATCTACTTCAAATACTGTCATTGCGACGTAAGGAAGCAATCTCAAACCCCGACGTTTCATTAAAATGCGTAAGTCCTAAATATAATATCCCCGACTTATTTTTGATTCTCTCAAAACATTATTAGTTAATATCAGAGGTCATCAAACAATCTCACCATTAGAATTCCCTGATTTAAAAATTTTAGTTACTGATATGCTACCATTACAAATTTTCCCATAAGATCAACTCCGGTCACATCAGCATGATAAAACAAATGTCTTGAGAAAAAATGTAATTGAGAAATATTAACTTTAGCCTTTTGCCTACCTTCATAAATAATACCGATGCACCCAGAAAGGATATAACTTCAAAAAATTTCCACCTCTGCGTGAGAAAAAATCCATTTCCTGATATCCTAAAACCGATCAAAATCACAACAGCAGAAAAATGGAAACCCCAACCCCAAACACCCCCCGTTGGTTTGTTCGCAGAGATATGGATGGTTTATACGGACTTTTATTAAATAACTTAATTCAAGTATTGTTAATAGTTAGCTTATGCCAAAGTTTATTAGGTTTCTCACCCACCCTCGTCTATGGACGCATTTTACCAGGAGTGGCTTTAAGTTTGATAGTGGGTAACTTTTATTATGGCTGGTTAGCAAAAGAACAAGGTAAAAAAGAACAACGAGACGATATCACCGCCCTACCCTATGGTGTTAACACAGTTAGTTTATTTGCTTATATTTTCCTAGTCATGCTACCGGTCAAATTAGCTGCAATGTCTAAGGGAGTACCCCCAGAACAAGCTTCTGAGTTAGCATGGCAAGCAGGAATAGTAGCTTGTTTAGGTTCAGGGTTAATAGAATTATTGGGTGCATTTGTTGTCAAACCCTTACGTCGCATCGCCCCCCGTGCAGCCATGCTTTCCACCCTCAGTGGTATCGCCATTACCTTTATTGCTATCGGTTTTTTCTTCCGTACCTTTGCTCATCCCGTAGTGGCTTTAGTTCCCTTGGGTGTAATTCTTGTCACCTACTTTGGTAATGTCCGTTTTCCCATTCCCGGTGGTTTATTATCTGTGTTATTGGGAGTTGCTTTAGCTTGGGGAACAGGTTTAGTCAGTTGGGATAATGTTAAATTTACTGGTGCTATTGAACCCATTGGTTTTTACTTTCCCAGTATATACTTAGGAGAACTTTGGCAAAGTCGCACAGTGTTAGTAGAATACCTGAGTATTATTTTACCAATGGGATTATTTAACATCGTTGGTAGCATTCAAAACCTAGAAAGTGCCGAAGCTGCGGGAGATACTTACCCCGCTTTGCCCTCTTTAGCTGCTGATGGTATTGGTACTATTGTGGCAGCATTGTTTGGTTCTTGTTTCCCCACAACCTTGTATATAGGCCATCCAGGATGGAAAGCACTAGGGGCAAGGGTAGGCTATTCTATCGCTAACGGTGTAATTATGGGTATCCTGTGTTTAACAGGTACTATCGCTATTTTTGCCTACTTTGTACCTATTGACGCAGGTATGGCTATTATTCTCTGGATCGGTATTGTCATCGTTGCCCAAAGTTTTACCGCTACACCCTCTCAGCACGCACCGGCGGTAGTCGTAGGTTTGTTACCTGGTATTGCGGGGTGGGGAGCGTTAATAGCTAAAAATTCCTTGAGAGCGGCTGGTTTAGGTACACCAGAACAGCCATTTACACCAGAATTAATCGAGAAATTTCAGTTAAGTGATACCTTTATTGATGGAGCATTTGCATTAGAACAAGGGTTTATTTTTTCAGCCATGATATTAGCAGCAATTACTGTTTTTATCATTGAAAGGGATTTTAAAAAAGCGGCTTTTTGGTCATTAGGTGGTGCAGGTTTATCATGGATAGGTTTAATGCACAGTTATCAATGGACAATTGCCGATACAGTTGTGAGTTTAGGTTGGGGAGCAGGTGGAAAATGGGCTGTTGGTTATATTTTATTAGCAATTTTATTCTTTTATATTCAGTGGCAAGAAAGAGGTAAACAGGAATGATTTGTTAATTCGTCAGGCTTAGACTGCACTTCACGAACCTGAGCTACGGGTTGTCTATCTTAACTTAACCAAACAAATAATGGCAACTTTCCGTAAAAATGCCGTGAGAGATTGGAGAAACTAGAAAGCTCAAACTATCCACACAGAAAATCAGATTTCTCTTTGTGATTCTATTAGTGGTTAGTTGACTCTGACATAAATTTTCAACACTAAGATAGTTGAGCTTTTTAAATACCGCAATTATCTCACAAATTGAGGAGATTCCAAAAATGGCAGAAATTAACGGCGTAATGATGCAATATTTCCACTGGTATATAGATCAGGATTTGATCTTGTGGAATGAAGTCAAAAACAAAGCTCCAGAAATAGCAAAAGCAGGATTTACAGCCTTGTGGCTACCACCCGCATATAAAGGAATGTCCGGCGGTTATGATGTGGGATATGGCGTATATGATATGTACGACTTGGGAGAATTCGATCAGAAAGGTTCTGTGAGGACAAAATATGGAGATCGCCAACAGTATTTAGATGCAATCAAAGCTATACAAAATAGTGGCTTACAAGTCTATGCTGACACAGTTCTCAATCACAGAATGGGAGGGGATGAAAAAGAAATTGCCACAGCCACACCATACTCCCAAAATGACCGTTTAAATCCTATTGGTTGGCAACGTGACGTTAACGTTTATACCAATTTTAAATTCCCTGGTCGTGAAAATAAATATTCAGATTTCCAATGGCATTGGTGGCATTTTGATGCAGTAGATTATGATGATTATTCCCAAGAACAAAACGTTATTTATTTATTTGCAAATAAAGAATTTGATACTCATGTCGCCTTAGAAAAAGGCAACTTTGATTATTTAATGGGATGTGATTTAGACTTTGAAAATTCTGAAGTTAGAGAAGAAGTAACTCGTTGGGGGGAGTGGTATTTAGACACCACAGGAGTTAATGGTTTTCGTATAGATGCCGTCAAACATATTTCTACTTGGTTCTTTCCCCTATGGTCAAATCACCTCCAAGGATATTTCAGCAAAGATTTATTTATGGTAGGTGAATATTGGTATAACGACATTAACACTTTACATTGGTATCTTGACGCTGTACAAGGCACAATGTCTTTATTTGATGTTCCCTTACATTATAACTTTCATACTGCTAGTAAATCTGGTGGTAACTATGATATGCGGCGCATTTTAGATGGAACATTAATGCAGCAAAGACCAACCCATGCTGTCACTTTTGTAGAAAATCATGATTCCCAACCATTACAAGCATTAGAATCAGTTGTTGAACCTTGGTTTAAACCCTTAGCTTATGCCTTAATTTTGTTGCGTGCAGAAGGTTACCCTTGCGTATTTTATCCTGATTATTATGGTGCAGAATATGAAGATTGGGGAAAAGATGGCAACCGTCATCGCATTTATCTTCCTTCCCATCGGTGGTTAATTGATAAGTTCCTTTATGCTCGTCAAAATTTTGCCTATGGTCCCCAATATGATTATTTTGATCATTGGGATATCATTGGTTGGACAAGGTTAGGAAATGCAGAACATCCAAAAGCAATGGCGGTTTTAATGAGTGATGGATCTGGTGGTAGTAAATGGATGGAAGTTGGTAAACCTAACGCTAAGTTTTACGATTTAACAGAACATATTCAAGAACCTGTTTACAGTAATGAATGGGGTTGGGCTGAGTTTTATTGTCCAGGTGGTTCTGTTTCTGTTTGGGTGCAGGAGTAATTAAAATTAAAAATTTATCCCTATTTTAAATCGAGAAAGATAGGGATGAAATTCGTTAATTCAACACAAAAAAATAGTCGGTTCAAACCGACTTTAGCTATGAAACAGGGAATTTATTACCAGGCTAAATACCCTGGCTAAATTCCTTGTCTCACTATTTCAAAATCACTATTTCCAACTAACTTTAAACAATTGCCAAGTTACTCAAATGACCTCTAAAATCAGTAATCTCGACTTCAGTGGGCGACAAGTAATATCAAATCCGTTAGCATCGTCATGATTTGTTTTCCTCACGTAGGGGCAAACCCCCCGTGGTTGCCCCATCCATGATATACAGCACTTTCCGGTGTAATGAGGTACACTTTAGGCGGGCAAGATGCCCACCCCACAAGAATTTCATGATTATGATTTGTACCTCATGAGAACGAAATCTGCTGTAAATTAGTTGTCAGCAAGACAAACAGGGAATTTCGGATGATATCATGCCCGAACCACAGTAATTTTACGTTGATTTTCCTGCTGCTGTTAACCAACTAGGACTAATTAGGGGTAAAGTATCCTGAGTTCCTTGTACTAAAACACGGGGAATAACCTCACGATAAATTGGATTAGAAATAACTAATCCTCCCTGCGGATCACGTCTTAATAATCCCAAATCAATTAAATATTGTCTGTCATCTGCTGGAGTATCGGGTAATATTTGTCCTGCTAAAATTGGTTGAATAATATTTTTAACTCTTGGTTCTCTGAGTTTTTCAGCTAAACTATCGAGGTGTGTATCTTGCCGGGTAATTAATATTTCCTTAGCTGTTAAAATATGTTCTTTAGTAATATCAATCTTTCTATCTTTAACCATTTTTTCCACAACTTCTTTAGCTAAAGCATTCACTAACCAAGGTTGTCCTTGGGTTAAATCAAAAGCTGTTTCTATAGCTTCTGGTGTGAATATTTGTCCGGTTGCTGCTGTATGTTGTTGATATAATTCTCCTACTTCTTCAATATTAAAATTTCTCATAGTCATAGAAGCAACTTTAATATTAAAAGGACTGGAGGTATTTAATCTTTGACTTCCACCAGATGCAACTTTATAATCTCGTACATCTCGTAAACCAATTAATCCTACTGATGAAGGGAAATTTTCAGGACGCTTAGGAAAACCATCTCGTAATTGGCGTAAAATTGAAATTAAAGTATCATCTTGTAAAGAATCAATTTCATCTATTAATAATATTAAAGGACGATTTATAGCTTTTGACCAACTTCTTAAAAAAGCCTTAATTCTTTGTCCTGGTTCTTCCTGTCGCCATTTTTTTACAGGTGGTTGTAATTCTTCAGTTAAGCTATCTTCAATTGTATCATACCAAGATCCCAAAATTGCTAATTCTGCTGCACTGGGGTCATGGTTAAATGCACTTCCCACTTCCACTGATACCATCACTGCTGCATAATTTCCTGTGTCAGTCAGTTGCTTTGCTAGGGATAACATGGCGGTGGTTTTCCCTGTTTGTCGCGGTGCGTGAATGACAAAATAACTTTCTTGTTCAATCAGTAATGATAAGTCGGGTAAACGACTTGTTGCTGAAATGATATAATTGTTTTCAGGTTTACATGGGCCTGCAATATTAAACCAGCGAGACATAGATTTTTGGTATTTTATGGATACTTTCAGTTTAGACATTAATTGCAAGAAAATAAAACTGTGATAAAATTGCTCGCAGTAGTTTGGATATTTTGGAAAGTGAACCAAGAAAGGTAAAATTGCATTTATGCAAGTATTGTTTTACTCTAAAAAGATTGGTAAATTTTGGAGTTTGGCAAAAATGGCAATGGATACTGGTACTTTAGATTTAATTACAGGAATTTTAGGTATTACTATTTTGATTGGTGGAATGGTGATGATGTTTACTACTGTTTTTACTACCAAAAGATAGTGATAAAATCCCCGACTTCTAATATTAACTTATCAATTTTTACAGGAGTTAAAAAAGAAGTCGGGGATATGGGTGTAATTTTTCAATCTGTCACCTGTCACCTGTCACCTGTCACCTGTCACCTAATTTACGCCCGCCATTTTAAAAGTACACTTTTAACAGGGTTGATAAATTCTCTTTTTTCTGCTGCTGCTTTGGCAAATTCTTTTTTAAGTTGATAATACCATTGAGCTTGCATATCTGAATCTTTAATTAGTCGTAAAATCGGATTATATTGTAATCCTATTTGTTGTTTTGCTACTACTGCTCGATCTTGTCCTAAAAATTGTCTAGCGAGGATATGAATTAAAGGTTTAAATATTTTAATCCAATTCGGCATTCCATAGAGAATAAAATTCACTTCTGTGAGGTTTTCAGAAATTGGTGTAACTGCTGTCAGGTTGGAAACTCGATGTTTACCAAATTCAATTTCTTCTATTCTCACTCCTGGTAAACAAAAAGATATTTCTACTTCTGGAATACCTCCACCAACTAACCAATATAGGCGGCTCATATTTTCATCATTTGCTGATATTTGATGTTTCCTAACTGTGAATCCTAAATATGAAGGATCAAATTGTTTGACTTCTTCATGTAAGTCTCCACCTCTCCACCACCAAACCCTATGTACATAAGGAGAATGTGCTGGGTCCATTAATCCTGTAACTGCATGATCTATAAAGCAGGGAAAGGGCATTAATTCTACTAAATCAGGTTTTTTTGTAGCAAAACTTTTAATAATAGGAACTTGTTTTTTAATCTCTTCTAAATCATAATTATCACTATCACTCATGTAAATCCAAATATTACCTTGAACTTCATAAATAGGATACGATTTAACATTGTAACGACTTAAATCTGTATTTTGTTCTGGTAATAATGAAGGTATTTCTACACAGTTTCCTTGAGGATTAAATCGCCACCCATGATAACAGCATTCTACCTCTTGACCATCAAATCTACCACAACTTAAAGGTACTGCTCGATGGGGACAAATATCATAAATAGCGGAAACTTGACCCTGTTTATTTCTTATCAATAATATAGGTTCACCCAGAATCGTTTTTGATACCATTTTACCGGGTTTTAGGAGTTGACTAGGTAGAGCGTAGTACCAAAGATTACGTAATAGCAAGTAGTCTTTATCAATCATAATAGGGTTAATTTTATAACTACGGAGAATATATAGGAAAAATGTGATAAATAACAAGTGTCATTATGAACCGATTTGCGGTTTCAGGTCAAAATATTTTTGAGGAAACTTAACTCAGATGAAGGGTAATCTAATTGTATTTGAGGGTGTAGAAGGTTGCGGGAAGACCACCCAAATGCAACTATGTAGTCAATGGTTGAACAGTCGTGGTGTATCGGTGGTGTTGACTCGTGAACCGGGGGGAACGGAGTTAGGCAAGGATTTAAGAAGGTTATTATTAGAAAAGTCCGAGGATAAACCTGTTAGTGAGATTACAGAGTTGTTATTATATGCTGCTGACAGAGCGCAACATATTGAACAGGAGATAAAGCCAAGTTTAGCAGAGGGTAAATATATTTTATGCGATCGCTACACTGATTCTACTATTGCTTATCAAGGTTATGGTAGAGGTTTAGATATGAGTTTAATTAAACAATTAAATGATATTGCTACTGGTGGTTTAGAAAGTGATTTAACTATTTGGTTAGATGTGGATGTAGAGGTAGGACTTGCACGGAAAAAGGGTCAAAGTAAGTTAGATAGAATTGAAGCAGAAAAGATTGATTTTCATCATCGTGTACAGCAAGGATATACAGAATTAGCGGTGAATTATCCAGATAGAATTGTTCGGGTTGATGGGAGTTTAAGTCAGGAATTAGTACACAAGAAGATTCAAGAAATTTTAATTCGTAATGCTCCCTTCGGGAGAGCTTCGCTTACGTAGTTCGTAATTCGTAATTAAAGATTTGATAGTTGATCAAATAGTCATTTACAAGTAAAAGGGTGTTTCATAATCATGAATACTTACGAAACAATTACTGAGAGAACAAAAAAATTTGCAATTAGGATAATAAAAGCTTGTTGTAGTTTAGATAAAGAAACAGCAATTCATCGTACATTATCTAAACAATTACTTCGCTCTGGTACATCTATTGGTGCAAATGTTAGAGAAGCTCAGTCTGCTCAATCTAATAAAGACTTTATTCATAAATTAGAAATAGCTCTTAAAGAAGCTAGAGAAACTCAATATTGGTTAGAAATACTGATAGAATCAGAGTTGGTCAATAAACCAAAATTTACTCCTCTTCTTCAAGAAGCTAATGCTATTGGTAAAATTTTAGTCGCTTCTACCAAAAAACTAAAGGATAAATAACTACGAATTACGAATTACGAATTACGAATTACGAATTACGAATTACGAATTACGAATTAAAAATGATTTTTAAAGAATTAATTGGACAACAACAAGCTATTGATTTACTAACATCTTCTGTCACTAAAAACAGGGTTGCACCTGCTTATTTATTTGTCGGTACTGATGGTGTGGGGAGGAGTTTAGCTGCTAAATGTTTTATTGAGTTGTTGTTTTCAACTTATGTGAAGTCTGAACAATTATCTATTTTAAAAAATCGTATTCGTCAAGGAAACCACCCTGCTGTCTTTTGGGTTGAACCAACTTATCAATATCAAGGACAAAGGTTAACAACAGCGGAAGCAGCAGAAAAGGGTGTGAAACGCAAAGCACCACCAATAATTCGCTTGGAACAAATCAGAGAAATTAGCCAATTTTTATCCCGTCCCCCCTTGGAAGCTCCCAGAAATGTGGTAGTTTTAGAACAGGCTGAAACTATGGCTGAATCTGCTGCAAATGCTTTATTAAAAACTTTGGAAGAACCTGGACAAGCAACTTTAATTCTCATTGCTCCTTCTCCAGATGCGATTTTACCAACTTTGGTTTCTCGCTGTCAAAAAATCCCTTTTTATCGTTTAGATCATGCTGCTATTACTGAAGTTTTGACTAAAGTTGGTAATGCAGAAATTTTACAACATCCAGAAATTCTTAATTTAGCTGCGGGAAGTCCAGGAAGTGCAATTTTAGCATATCAACAATTACAAAATATTGATAGTCAATTATTGACAGATGTGCAAAAAAAACCTACTTCCTATCGCCATGCTTTAGAACTAGCTAAGAAAATTAATAAGGAATTGGATACAGAATCACAATTATGGTTAATTGATTATTTACAACAATATTACTGGCAACAATTACATCGGCCTTCTATTATTAAAGAATTAGAGAAAACTCGCAAGAATTTATTATCTTATGCTCAACCACGTCTAGTTTGGGAATGTACATTTTTAGCTATATTCCAAATTGGGTAATGTTTTAATTAAATCACTATCCTATCATTTCTATAACATATAATATTGAAATTTTCTGTAATTTTAAAAACAAAGAAATAATTTGTAAATGTACACTACTAGACATCACAATCTTTTCTTTTTATTTCATAATGTTTCCAGAAAGTAAAGAAAGTGAGATAATTTCTAGGCTGATTACAGAAATATAGATGTAAATAATCAACCTTGTTCTAAATCGGTGGTTATTACTTATTACTGACTGCTAAAAACCAAGAAATTATCTATTTTCTGATTAGTTATCTACTCATTCTAAAAGTTAATCTTTTAGTTTTCTGACAATTCATAAAAATTTACAAGACCTCGGTAATAGGTTGAGTAAATCACAATTGAAATAGGATCTCAATAGTCGTGAAAATCAGCTACATCATCACTACTGTTGCCAACTATTTTGATAGGTATATAAATAGACCTCAAATCATTAGCTAAAAACTATCTATCAAAAAAAATCATACTAACATAGATATCCTGGAAAGCTATATTGGGCATGAGATTTGATGGTAGAGATATAGCAGCTTGGGATAATTTTTGCGATTAATTTAACAGTTTTATAAAAATAATTAATCCAAAATATAAAATTTAAAATCCCAAATAGATTTGGAGGAATTTTGAGTAATTATTCAAGCTTGCTAGAGGAGTAGTAAATAAATTGAGGAGAACTGAATGCTAGAATCTTTAACCCAGTTAAACGATCATAACTTACCGTATCCAGATCCACTACATCCAATCATTGTTCACTTTGTAATTGCAATGATATTATTTGCATTCTTATGTGACTTGATTGGTTTTTTAACTGGCAAGCATCGCTTCTATGAAGTCAGTTTTTGGAATCTATTTGTAGCGACAGTTTCAATTTTTGTGGCCATTATTTTTGGTCAATTTGAAGCAGGTTTAGCCAAACCTTACAACTTAGTTAAGTCAGTCTTAAATTACCATACTTTAATCGGTTGGTCATTATCAGGAATCTTTGCAGCTATCACAGCTTGGCGATATGTACTCCGCAGTCGTGATCCCCAAAGATTACCAATTCATTACTTAGCAGTTGCTTTAATTATCACCATAATTGTTGGTTTTCAAGTCTATCTTGGTGATGAATTAGTGTGGGTTTATGGAATACACACAGTACCAGTTGTGGAAGCCGTAAAGGATGGAATATTACCATGAATTCAGAATTAATTGATCAAGTCAGCGCCCACATGGGAGCAAACGGACTACCCTATGGAATTCCGATTCATCCTAACTTAGTTCACTTAACATTAGGACTATTCATAATTGGGATTGTTTTTGATTTAGTTGCTGTACTTTTTCCCATTGAAAAATGGTTGTTTAACTCCTTGGGTTTAAATGTAGAAAGGGCGCAACTATTTGAAGTTGGTTGGTACAACATGGTAGCTGCTACCATCGTCACATTTTTCACAGTTGCAGCTGGTTTTTATGAAATGTTGTTAGCAACTCCTCCTGCTCACTTAACAAGCTCTTGGGGTTTGCAAGCAATGGAAACCATGATGTGGCATGGTGTCGGTGGTGTTTTCCTCTTAGCTTTCATGACAGGAATGACTTTTTGGAGAGGATGGCAACGTTACATTTCCTGTAAAGATTCAGATATGCAAGTGCGCTGGATTTATATCTTTGCCGGAGTTTTTATCATGGCATTGTTATATTTACATGGCACATTAGGAGCGCAATTAGCAGCTGAATTTGGTGTCCATAACACAGCGGATAAATTGTTAAGAATGGGACAAGATATCAACGCTGCATTGAAGTAATAGTAATTGGTAATAGGTAATTAGGAATAGGTAAGTGATAAAAGCCTCTCACCAATAACTAATAACTAATAACCAATAACTAATAACTAATGACCAATGAGTAATTATGAACATGAGATTAGTTTTCAATATTTTCCTATTGGTGACATTAGGAACTATCATCACAATTGCTAGTTATTTCATCGGTCAACAAGCTTATTCTTGGCTACCACCTCAAGCCGCCGCTGAATCACATTTGATTGATGATTTATTTAGCTTTTTAGTCACAATTGGAGCGTTTATTTTTCTGGGTGTAACCTGTGCAATTTTGTATTCAGTTTTCTTCCATCGGGCTGGAGAATATGACTTTAGTGATGGCCCACATATTGAAGGGAATATCACTCTAGAAGTGATTTGGACAGCTATTCCCATTATGTTGGTATTATTGATTGCTGGTTACAGTTATGATGTGTATGAACAAATGGCAATTCAAGGGCCATCCCATTTATTACACTTCAATAACCCCATCCACATTCAAGCTGCTTTCGCAGAAGAAACCAACACACAAACACCAGCAGAAACCGAAAAACAACCTCCAGAACTAGAGCAAATTAACGTTATTGCTAAACAATGGGCTTGGGTTTTCCAATATCCTGAACAGGGAATTACAAGTACAGAATTGCATTTACCAAGCGATCGCCGCATCCGTTTAGCCCTAAAATCAGAAGATGTATTGCACGGTTTTTATATCCCTGCATTTCGTGTTAAACAAGACATCGTTCCTGGCAAAAACATAGACTTTGAATTTACTCCCACCCGTACCGGTGAATATCGCCTCACAGACTCTCAATATAGCGGTACATACTTTGCCACAATGCAAGCCAATGTAGTAGTTGAATCTCCAGCAGAATATCAAGAATGGCTAGAAAAAGCCGTTAGTAGCACTCCCACTGCTGCGGAAAATCAAGCTATTACTGAATACACCCAAAATCATAACCAAGATATACACATTGGTTGGGAAACTGTTAAACCCGCTACACCTCCAGTAGTTAATTTTCCTGGTTAGAAGTTGAGAGAGAAATCAACCACAAAGACACGAAGAAACGAAGAGAAGAAATTTTCAGAAATATTTCTCGTTGGTTTTGATGGTTAATTAATTCTTGCTATCTTCCTTTGCGACTTTGCGTCTTTGCGTGAGCTTTTTTAAAAACCTAAAATCCCATGACAAATATCTCAATGAACATTGGTGGTGAATCACATCACGAACCACCAACTCACTGGAAGACCTATTTCACTTTTAGTACCGACCACAAAGTTATTGGTATTCAATACCTAGTTACTTCTTTCATTTTCTTCCTCGTTGGTGGCATTTTCGCCATGATTTTACGGGGTGAATTAATTACCCCTGAATCTGATTTAGTTGACCGTACCATTTATAACGGAATGTTCACTATGCACGGAACAGTTATGTTGTTCCTGTGGACATTTCCCTCCCTTGTGGGTTTAGCAAACTACCTCGTACCCATTATGATTGGGGCGCGAGATATGGCATTTCCCCGCCTCAACGCCGTCGCTTTTTGGATGGTACCTGTGGTGGGAGTTCTGCTCATGTCCAGCTTTTTTGTCCCCGGTGGCCCTGCTCAAGCTGGTTGGTGGGCTTATCCTCCCGTCAGTACCCAAAACCCCACAGGTAATTTAATTAACGGTCAAGTTCTCTGGTTATTAGCAGTAGCTATTTCCGGTGTATCTTCTATTATGGGTGCGGTAAATTTTGTTACCACCATCGTGAAAATGCGAGCGCCCGGAATGGGATTTTTCAGAATGCCCTTGTTTGTGTGGGCAGTATTTAGCGCTCAAATTATTCAATTATTTGGACTTCCCGCTTTAACTGCTGGTGCAGTCATGTTGCTGTTTGATATCACAATGGGAACAGCATTTTTTGACCCTACCCAAGGCGGAAACCCAGTCATGTTCCAACATTATTTCTGGTTTTATTCCCACCCAGCAGTTTATGTAATTATCCTGCCCATCTTTGGGATTTTCTCAGAAATATTCCCCGTTTATGCCCGTAAGCCATTATTTGGTTATAAGGTTGTTGCCATTTCTTCGATGTTAATTGCTGTGGTGAGTGCCATTGTTTGGGTACACCATATGTACGTGAGTGGAACACCTGGTTGGATGCGTTTATTATTTATGCTCACCACCATGTTTGTATCTGTTCCCACAGGGATTAAAGTATTCGCTTGGGTAGGAACAATTTGGGGTGGAAAAATCAGATTAAGCACACCAATGCTTTTTTCATTAGGTGGTTTAATTATGTTCGTATTTGCTGGCATTACAGGAATTATGCTTTCCTCAGTACCAGTAGATGTTCATGTTAATAACACCTATTTTGTAGTTGGCCATTTCCATTATGTTCTCTACGGAACAGTGACAATGGGAATGTATTCTGCTATCTATCATTGGTTTCCCAAAATGACCGGCAGAATGTATAACGAAGGTTGGGGAAAAGTACATTTTTGGTTAGCATTCATCGGTACAAATCTCAACTTTTTACCCATGCACCCATTAGGTTTGCAAGGGATGTTACGCCGGGTTGCATCTTACGCACCAGAATACACAACCTGGAATATTGTTGCTAGTTTAGGTTCATTCCTATTAGGAATGTCTACCTTACCCTTCATTTTCAACATCTTAATTTCCTGGTTACAAGGAGAAAAAGCACCTGCTAACCCTTGGCGAGCAATAGGTTTAGAATGGTTAATTTCTTCACCACCATCTGTAGAAAACTTTGAAGAAATTCCTGTAATTATTAATGAACCCTACGGTTACGGAAAATCAGAACCATTAACAGCCAATCTTGAACCACCAACTATCAAAATAGGCGAATAAAAATAATACTGTTCAGTTAAATTCAAGAGATTTTTTAACTTCTTATTTCTGTCTCTTCTGTGTCTGGAATAATTAGTTAAAAATCAACCTTAACTGAACAGTATTCCCCAATTAAGTAGGTAGGCGTTAAAAATTGTCGTTAGGATCAGGCAGGGTGCAGGGGGAAAGAAAGTTGTCGCTTTGTTTACTTTTCGTTAGATAGTTTGGTTTTTTCATACCGACTTACTTACAAGGAGAAATGTACCAGTGGATAGTTCCATTAAACCAGAAGAATTACATCATGCAGCCCATGAACATGACGAAGAAGGCAATAAAATGTTTGGTTTTATTGTCTTTCTCTTATCAGAAAGTGTCATCTTTTTAAGTTTCTTCGCTGGCTATACTGTCTACAAAATTACCAGTCAAAATTGGCTACCTGATGGAGTAGAAGGACTAGAAGTTTTAGAACCAAGTATTAATACCATCGTTCTAGTTTCTAGTAGCTTTGTCATTTACTTTGCCGAAAGATGCCTCAAACAAAATAACATCAGTGGATTTCGTATCTACTTGTTAGGAACAATGGCAATGGGTAGCTACTTTTTATATGGTCAATATATAGAATGGAGTCAATTAGAATTTGGCTTTACTTCTGGTATATATGGTGGAATGTTTTACCTCTTGACCGGTTTTCATGGTTTGCACGTTTTCACCGGAATTTTATTACAACTAATCATTTTGATTCGTTCTTTCATTCCCGGTAACTACAAAAACGGTCACTTTGGTGTTGATTCAACTTCTTTGTTTTGGCACTTTGTGGATGTTATTTGGATTATTTTGTTTATCCTTATCTACGTTTGGCAGTAGGTTTTTTATAATTCAAAAATCCAATCTTTTCTTTCGGGTTTAGCATTGCTAAACCCCTAACTATGTTTTGTTGAAAAAAGTATTTTTCTAAATTATAAATCCTAAATTCCTATTCAGGATCACATCGAATTTCTACCATAAATCCATCAGGATCATAAAAGTAAACTCCTCTACCTGTAGGACGGGTAACAGGGCCATGTGCAATCACTAAATCATTATTTTTAATTACATCAACAGCTTGATCAAATAATCTTGGTTCTATATCAAATGCTAAATGATAAGCTCTTGTAAAAGATTGACTCGGATCAGGATCAGGGGGTAATAATTCTGGTTCTCCAAATAGGTCTACAATTGTACCATCTGGGGTGATAAAATTGGCAACTTTCCCTTCGGAGACAAGTTTTTTTAATGTTTCTGGAATTTCATCACCTGTGAGTTCATGTAATCCTAAAATATGACCATAAAAATGGCGGGATGCTTGCATATCGGCAACATTTAAAGCGATATGATGGATTTTGCGGAGGTAGCCGGTGGGAATTGTTTTTTGATTATTCATTGTGTTTTTAACAGGATTTTTTTCTAACCACTCCAGACACAGAGAACACAGAGAGAAGAATATTTTTATAAGACGATATAAACTTTATTTCCAACCCCATGCTCCCACTAGAGATACTAACAACTGATAACTAATAACTGACAACTAATAACTAATAACTAATAACTGATAACTGACAACTAATAACTAATAACTGATAACTAATAACTGATAACTGACAACTGATAACTGACAACTGACAACTGATAACTGATAAAACTCAGTATTTTCGCGCTACAATATCGCCAGATAGTGAGATTTTCTACCATGACATCAGATTTTGCTTTCTTAAAACGTTTGTATAATGCTTTTGATCCTTTTCGTCCCTTACCTGCTGGTGATCCTGCTTATGTTGACTGTACAAATGTGCGCGGAGATGGGGATATTTTGGAAGCGGTGGGTAGAGAGATTTTATATTCTGACCGAATCACCTGTCAACTTTATGCCGGTCATCGTGGTGCGGGAAAGTCTACGGAATTATTGCGGTTGCAGCAATTTCTGGATGAAAAAGGGTTTTATGTAGTCTACTTTGCTACTGATGAGGAAGATATTGATCCTGAAGATGTCCAATATACAGATATTCTTCTTGCTTGTACCAGGAAGATATTAGTAGCATTTAAAGATCAAACTAATTCTCCAGCTATTTTAAATTGGTTAAAAGAACGATGGGAAGATTTAAAAGATGTATTACAAACAAAACTTTCTATAGATGAGTTATCAATTGAAGCACAGGTGACACAGTTAGCAAAAATGACGGCAAAAGTGCGGACTGAACCCACTGAACGTTATAAAGTTAGGCAGTTAATTAATCCCCATACTACTACTTTAACTAAGGCATTAAATGAATTTATTCAAGATGTTAAAAATGGTCTCCCTTCAGGATATGAAGAATTAGTATTAATTGCAGATAATCTAGATAGAATTGTTCCGGTTATTCAAGAAGATGGACGTAGCAATCATGATCAAATTTTTATAGATCGGAATGAACAATTAAAAGATTTAGATTGTCATTTAGTTTATACAGTGCCAATTTCTTTAATTTATTCTGATCGCGCCACATCATTATCAGATATTTATGGTAATCCCCAGGTGTTACCAATGATTATGGTGAAAACCCCTGAAAATGACCTTTACCAACCGGGAATTGATAAAGTTATTGAAATTCTCCAAAAACGATTAAGTACGGTAGATAGCAGTAAATCTATTGTGGATTTATTTGAAAATAGAAAGTCTTTAGAAATGCTGTGTTTTATGAGTGGTGGTCACGCTCGAAATTTGTTATTATTAATGAAGGAAGCTCTCAAATATACCAATACTTTACCTATTTCTAAAAAAGCTTTGCAACGTTCAATTAGCGAATTAAGAAATACCTATAAAAATACTGTTTATGCAAATGAATGGTCAGCACTGGCTAAAGTACATCATGATAAAGAAATCACAAATGATAAACTATATCGGGGTTTATTATTTAATCGTTGTATCTTAGAATATCGTTATCAAGAACCTAGTGGAGAAACGAGAGTTTGGTATGATATTCATCCGCTGATTCGAGGAATTAAAGAATTTCAAACTGCCTATAATCAAGAATATCCTGAATAGATTTTTAATCTGTCATTGCAACGAAAGGAAGCAATCTCAAACCCCATGTTTCACTCTTGCGATTCCTTTCCTACACTTTATTTCGGTTACAATGACTTAAATCAGAATGCTATAATGGGGAGTATTTCAACTGTCTCAAAATATCATCTGTCATTGCGATGAAAGTAAGCAATCTCTAAGAGGATGTTTGAAAAATCTCTAGTGATGTATCAAAAATTGTCAGATCCCCCCTAACCCCCCTTAACAAAGTGGGGAAATGGAGTTAAGATACCCCGTTAAAAGTGGAGAAATGGAGTTATTACCCCTTTTACAATGGGAAAATGGAGTTAAATTCCTATGTTTAAAAGACAAGCAATAAGTCAAAGTCCCCTTTTTTAAGGGGGATTTAGGGGGATCGAAAATATTTGATATCACAGTCAAGAATTTGTAAATACTCCCGCACCCAAACCACTATTTTAAATATAAAACAATGTCTTTAAAACTAACTGAATGGGATGATGATGTACCCATAGAACCAGAAGAAGAATATCAAGCATTTCTACAGACACTCAGGTTTACACAAGATTTTGCTTTCTTTTTTGTACGTTCTTCTCCCGCAGAAAGTGAAAAATTAATTACTCAAGTCACAGAAGAAATTAGAGATAAAAACATAGATGTGATTAAATTGGATCGAGATATTGATAATTTATATGCGAAAATTGATAAGTTACCAAACAAAGATAACATCAATATTTTATTTATCAGTGGTTTAGAAAATTCATTATATAAATACGAAGAAACTAAAACTTTAGCTGGTTGGAATAGTCGAGAAACCCATCATTATAGTTGGAAAGATGTACCGCCAATTTTGATCAATATTAACCAACAACGTGAACGGTTTCGAGATAGTTTTAAAATTTGTTTCGTTTTTTTATTACCACAGTTTGCCATTAAATATTTTATCCATCGCGCTCCCGATTTCTTTGATTGGCGTTCTGGTGTTGCTGATTTTCCTTTAGATTTAAACACACTTGAACAAGAATCAAATCGGATTATTCAGGAAGGAAGTTATGAAAAATATATGGATTTAACTCCAGAAGAAACAAATAAAAAAATTATTGAAATTACAGAAATTATTGAACATGATCAAATAAATGATAATCAAAAAGCTAAGTTATTTTTTGAATTAGGTTTGTTGCAAGGAATTAAACAATACTATCAAACTTCTATTTGTTCTTTTGACAAAGCATTGGAATTTAAACCTGAATATCATGAAGCTTGGAACAACCGGGGTATTTCCCTGTTTAATTTAGGAAGGTATGAAGAAGCGATCGCTTCCTATGACAAAGCATTGGAATTTAAACCTGAAGATGATCAAGCTTGGTACAACCGGGGTATTTCCCTAGATGATTTAGGAAGGTATGAAGAAGCGATCGCTTCCTATGACAAAGCACTGGAATTTAAACCTGATGATCATCAAGCTTGGTACAACCGGGGTAATTCCCTCAAGAATTTAGGAAGGTATGAAGAAGCGATCGCATCCTACGACAAAGCATTGGAATTTAAACCTGATTTACATGAAGCTTGGTACAACCGGGGTATTTCCCTCAAGAATTTAGGAAGGTATGAAGAAGCGATCGCATCCTATGATCAAGCATTGGAATTTAAACCTGATGATCATCAAGCTTGGTACAACCGGGGTAATTCCCTCAAGAATTTAGGAAGGTATGAAGAAGCGATCGCATCCTACGACAAAGCATTGGAATTTAAACCTGATTTACATGAAGCTTGGTACAACCGGGGTATTTCCCTCAAGAATTTAGGAAGGTATGAAGAAGCGATCGCATCCTATGATCAAGCATTGGAATTTAAACCTGATGATGATCAAGCTTGGAACAACCGGGGTATTTCCCTGTTTAATTTAGGAAGGAATGAAGAAGCGATCGCATCCTACGACAAAGCATTGGAATTTAAACCTGATTATCATCAAGCTTGGTACAACCGGGGTAATTCCCTCAAGAATTTAGGAAGGTATGAAGAAGCGATCGCATCCTACGACAAAGCATTGGAATTTAAACCTGATTTACATGAAGCTTGGTACAACCGGGGTATTTCCCTGTTTAATTTAGGAAGGTATGAAGAAGCGATCGCATCCTACGACAAAGCATTGGAATTTAAACCTGATTATCATCAAGCTTGGTACAACCGGGGTAATTCCCTGTCTAATTTAGGAAGGTATGAAGAAGCGATCGCATCCTATGATCAAGCACTGGAATTTAAACCTGATGATCATCAAGTTTGGAACAACCGGGGTAATTCCCTGGATGATTTAGGAAGGTATGAAGAAGCGATCGCATCCTACGACAAAGCATTGGAATTTAAACCTGATTATCATCAAGCTTGGAACAATAAAGCTTGTATTTATGCCTTACAAAGTAAAATTGAATTAGCAATTGAAAATCTACAAACTGCAATTAATTTGCATCCTGATCAATACCGTGAGATGGCAAAAACTGATTCAGATTTTGATGGAATTAGGGAAGATGAACGTTTTCAAGTTTTGATTTATCGAACGCAGATGGACGCGGATGAACGCGGATGATTTTATATTGCTTGAAGATCCCCGACTTCTTACATTAATCCATAATTTATATACCAGATAAAAATAGAAGTCGGGGATCTAAGTTTTTTAACTATCTACGAATCAAGTATACTAGAGATAAATCAAATTTTATTTGATTAATTTTGGGAGTAATAATTATGCAACAAGTAACTATAAATCAATTTTCTCAGCATTTATCTGACTTAATTGAAGCAGCACTTAAAGGTGAGGAAATTATCATTATCAAAGATCATCAATCTGCGGTAAAATTAACACCTGTATTACCAGTGAAGCAGCATCGTAAACCAGGTAGTGCAAAAGGAATGGTGACAATGTCTGATGATTTTGATGAACCTTTGGAAGATTTTCAGGAATATATGTAGTTATGTTTTTGATAGATACACATACATTTATTTGGTATGTAACAGATGATTCTCGAATTAGTAATCAAGTTTTAGAAGTTATTAATGATGAGAATAATCAAATTTTTTTGAGTATCGCTAGTATTTGGGAAATCGGAATTAAACACGGCTTAGGAAAGCTAAATTTTAATGTTCCATTTGAGACATTTATTACACAGCAAATGAGTATTAATGACTTTATTCTATTAGATATCAAAATTACTCATATTACTGTTGTTGCTAAACTTCCCTTTCATCATCGTGATCCTTTTGATAGAATACTGATTGCACAAGCAATAGTTGAAAATATACCTATAATTAGTGCTGACAGAAAATTTGATGCTTATCCTATACAGTGTATATGGTAATTTATTGATATCCCGGACTTCTAAAATCAATTCATAATTTATATAGTACGATATCAAAATAGAAGTCAAGGATATTATTTATAGGACTTACGCATTTTCATGAAATATCGGGATTTGAGATTGCTTCCTTTCGTCGCAATGACGGTATTTGAAGTAGATTTTGCGTAAGTCCTGATTTATTTGGAATTTAATTAACTACCGACGATACTCATCTCCACAGTCACCAATTAACTCATATAAATTACGCGACTGTTGACAAACTGCATCAATTTTATCCACATCTTCCCCATCCAAACTAAACCCAAATACCCGTGCATTATCTTCTAAATGTTCAGCAATTCCTAACCTTGCACCAACAATTACACCTCCTACTGCTGGTTGATTTAAAATGTAATTTACCGCCACATTTGCCATACTCACTTGATGTTTATCAGCAATTAATTTCAAAGTAGAAAGTAACTCTTGTAATAAACTCCAACCACCCCAAGCATTAACCATATTTTTGTATTTCTTCAAACTGGTAGTATTTAAATCAAAACCCCTGGGTTCAGGTTTGTCTAAATATTTTTCTGACAACAAACCACCGCACAAACTACCATAACTAAATAATTTGATATCATGTTCTTGACAGAATTTAGCCATATTAACCTGTGGTCTTCTATCCACTAAAGAATACTGTACCTGATTAGAAACAATCTTAATTCCCGCTTCCGTGATAATTTGTAAATGTTCCGTATCAAAATTAGTCAAAGCTAAATGTTTGATTTTACCCTCAGTTTGCAAATCTGCCATATATTTGAGAGCATCTAAATAATTAGAATCTTGATATTCCCACCAATGAAACTGCATTAAATCCAAACATTTAACATCCATTCGACGCAGAGAAATATTAATATTTTCCTCTACAATTGCTTTTGTCATTTTCCCAGGACGGGGAACCCATTTTGTAAAAGCTTGAATATTCTTAACAGCTTCCTCACCACGACTTGCAATTAATTGACGACGAAACTCACCAATAAAATCCTCCGCTGGCCCATAATGATCTGCAAGATCCCAAGTTGTAAATCCAGCATCCACATAATTAAACATGGACTCAATTGCAGCTTTTTTATTTATTCTTCCATGTCCTCCAGAAACTTGCCACATTCCATTTAAAATCCGACAAATTTTTAAATCAGGAGTAAATTGTAAATAACTTGATTCAGGTAACATAATATAATTTTTCCAGTGTGTATATTCCTATCAAAAAGCGTAATCAAAAATCAACTCTTATCTCTGTGTACTCTGTGTCTCTGTGGTTAGCTAAAACAAACTCATATAATTATTTCCAGTTGTTTTCCGCTTGTTCTAAAACATAAGCTGCCACATTTTCAATTTCTGCTGTAGTCAACCTATCTGCATAAGCTGACATATTATTTTTCCCATTAGTAACAATATCTTCAATTGCTTCCAAAGAATCCATTTTATATCTTTTTAAAGCTCTCTTTTTTAAATTCTTCCCCCTTCTAATAATGTTACCACCATTGATATGACAACCTGCACAATTAGCACTAAAAACTTCTGCTCCATTTTGGATATCCAAAGCATAAACAGGAGCGGTAAAATTAACCACCCATAAACAGAAAGTCAAAAAGATTAAAATCGTTAGTTTTTTCATGATTATAAAGATTCAAAATCAGCAGTAAATCCATTAAAATTAGCACATTGTTCTTGAAACTCTTCTGCATCACTAACATCCTCAATTTTATAAGCCATGATCCGAGTTCCATCGGGTAACTTTTTAGAAGTAATTACTTCACCTTGGTAATTTTCTGCCAGAATTTTAAATTCAGCACCGTGAACTTTCCAAGCATCTCCAGAACAAGTAATATTGACAAGCCACATAATTTTTTGCTAGTGATTTTACACAGTCATAATTACTTATCATCTCATAAATTGGTATGTAATTTATCCAGGACTTAGGCAAAACCTACTGCAAATACTGTCATTGCGACGTAAGGAAGCAATCTCCAAGCCTAACTTTTCATGAAAATGCGTAAGTTCTATTATGATTAGCTAAGGTAAAATCTGAATCAGTTGATAATCTTTAATCTCATCAACCACTTTGTACTTTTGTTGTAAATTTCCCGAATTACTGGTATCAATCCAAGCATAATCTAAAGGTGATAACTCAGATATTTCATTAACATTTTTGCCAGGAATAGGAGTATTGAAATAGACTAGTTCTGCATATTTATGTGTCCATCTCACAAAGTGAATTGATTGATCTTTGGTAATATTAGTAATTGATTCCTGCTGAAAGAAGGTTCTAAACCTGGGATTGAAATCACTTAACAATCCTAAAGAACCCGCAGCAGCTATAGATAACCAAGCAGAAACTAACCAAGCATAAATCCAGACTTCAGCGGTGAGATATCTTTGATTAAAATAATAGCGACAAATCCATACTAAGGGAACAATAAAACAACTTAATCCCGTCACAATTGCGAAAATAATATACTTGTCAATATTTTCTACATCTAATAATACACCTACCACCAGAATTATCGCGCCAATTAGCAAAAATATGAAACCAACAAGACCAAAAATATAACTGATATTGCGGGTGATGGGTGATTGGAGATAGGTAAGTTTCTTCAATTCATAAAATTTCCCTAACCAGTCTAAACCTATAGCCGCCAACATAGCAATAAAAGGATAAATTCCTAAACTATAATGGGAAAACCTAGTGGTAAATAAACTAATTTCCATCAACAAAACCACCGGAAATCCAACTAATAAAAATAGGTATTTAGAAGTAGGATAACGAATTACCGAAACCAAACCAAACACAGCAAAGAAAAACCAAGGGAAAGACATTAAAGGAATATTCCACACATAAAACAAGATATTATTGCCATCTGGTTCACGACTACCAAGCTGGAAAACTAATTGTAATAATTCTCCAAAATTACTAATTCCATAACTCGACCAACTCAACCACAACCAAATGAAAGTAGGAATTAATCCCACCACAAATCCTACATATAACATAGGATTAAATAGAAGATTATGGCGATAGTTTTCCCTGATTACATAAGGAAGTAATGCTACCATTGGTAAGAAAATCATAAAACCTACCAAGAAAAATCCTAACCCAAAACATAAACCAATTAAAAACCCATATCCTTGGCGGAGTCTAGGTTGAGATTCAGATTTGAGTAAACATAAAATTGCTGTAAAAACTAATAATAATGTGGGTATATCAGGAGCAACTAAACGACTATATTGCAGCCAGAGAAATTCCACACTTAAAATTCCTACTGATAAATAAGCTAAGGTTTTACCTAATAAGATTGTAGCAATTTCATAAATAACAAAAATCATCAGAATACTAGCTATCATGGCAGGAATTCTAGCGGCAATTTCATTCACACCAAATAGCCGATAGAAAATAGCAATGATCCAGTAAAAACCAGGGATTTGATGATGAGTGTACCAAGGTGATATCAAATTACCAGAATCAAACATTAACTTTGCTCTGGCTGCATACAGAGACTCATTATGAGCCATTAAACTATTTTCTCCAAAATTCAATAATAATAAAGGGATTAACCAAATTAATAAATTGACTTGGGGATACCTAACAAAAGAATATCTAGTTTTTGTTAACCAATTTAACTGGTACATCATTATTTGAATTTCCTAAATGAGAGTTAAAAACTTGTTTTCTGATTTTGTATATTTACTGATGCGATATTTTGTGTAACTGATTTACTCCAGATTGGGAGTATGAATTTTTCTCCAAAAGATATAGTCTTATTCATCTTACATTTATTATGCAAAATTACCAAAATTGGTATATTTTAGGTAAAAACCTGTTACTAAATACCTATGCTACTACGTCCAGATCACCGTCTCAAGTTAGATGACACAGATGATAAATTATTCTACGATTATCCGCGCTTTGTTACTCACGTGGATGAAGGGTTCATTCAACAGTTAACAGATTTATATCGTCAGCGACTCGAACCAAATACAAGAATTTTGGATATGATGAGTAGCTGGGTATCCCATTTACCAGAGGAAATGGAATTTGACCATGTAGAAGGACATGGACTCAATGCTGAAGAATTAGCCCGCAACCCTCGATTAAATCATTATTTTGTTCAGAATATCAATACGCAACCCCAATTACCCTTAGCAGATGCAAGTTTTGATGCTGTTCTCAACTGCGTTTCTGTTCAGTACATCCAATATCCAGAAGCGGTGTTTGCAGAAATTTATCGTGTCCTTAAACCAGGAGGAATAGCGATTTTCAGCTTTTCTAACCGGATGTTTTATCAAAAAGCAATTCAAATCTGGCGGGATGCTTCAGAATCTTCTAGAGTCAAGTTAGTCAAGGGCTATTTTGCATCAGGATCAGGATTTTCTACCCCAGAAGTAGTAGAGAATAAATCAGCCGCACCCAACTTTTTACAGTGGTTAGGTTTACCAGGAGGAGATCCTTTTTATGCAGTTATAAGTAGTCGCAGAGAATCATAAAAATCTGGCAAAAATTTAATAATACTGAATACCAATGATGATCAAAAAGTAAATTTTTGACTGGAAAGACGAAAGTACAGCAGATAATTACCTCAAGCATTTTAAGGAGAAAACCGTGTTACTATCTCGTAGTCGTAGAATTTTAGCCAGTTTACTGCTATGTGTCCTATTACTGACTACTGCTTGTGCGACAAGAGAACCTAGTCGCTTTGATCAAGCACAACAGGAAAGTACCAAGCAAAAAAGTGGTCAAGCAGTTGCGAAAAAGGCAACCCAGGGTAGTAAGTTAAACCAATTTTTCCCTGACAGTGATGATGGTTATGATCGAGTTTACACCCAAGAGAAAAAAGGTTTTTCTGGAGCAAATTTGAAAAAAGATGGTAAGGTTGTCGCACAGTTAGCAATTTCTGATACTACCAGTACACCGACTGTAGCTTCTAAATATGCCAACAGCACTGAAAAAATCGCTGGTTATCCCGCAGTACAACAGGGTAAAACCCAAACTTCTGTTTTGGTAGGCAAATACCAAGTCAAAGTGATTTCTAAAGATCCATTATTCAACGCCAGCAATAGGGAAGATTGGCTGGAAAAATTTGATCTTGATGGTTTAGAAGAGTTGAAATAATTCCTACTTGACACTCACTGCAAGTCACAAAATATTCATGGAGAGAATTTTATGAGTAAACCCATTTTTGAGTTAGTTGATGAATTACCAACCAGTGGTATTACAATTTCGATGTTAAATGCTTTGGATTTCATTGCTCCCGGTGAATGGGAAAATATTGTTGGTTTTGAGAACACTATCAGACATATCACTGGGGAAGATGATGAGGATCTAATTCAACAAATTGGCGATCGCGCAGTTTATCTCTTTAATGATCATTCCCAAGGTTATCAAACCGCCCTATGGCTTTATCAAACTGTGGATAGTGCAGATTATGCTTTGGGTGCAGCAGCTTTAGCTAATAAGGTTGGAGATACAATTCCTTTGTTGGGTTTCTTAAATAATCTCACTCCTAAACCAGATAAAGCTCAAGCTATTGATTTAACTTTAAAGGTAGTGGCAGAATTAGTCGCCTTTTGTCAAATTAATGGTATTCCCGGTGACAGTATTGGTGATTTTATCGGTGCTTTAGGAGAATACGGTGGCGAGTCTATGATTCGCATGGCTGCACTAATTTCTGTAGATGGTTTAATTCCCCTAGGACCAGATTTTATCGAAAAATCATTATCTATGATTAGTAATATGAATCCTGGAGAATTAGAGGGGAATTCTACTTTTAGCGCGATGCAAGATGTCATTCCTGGAGATGATGCAGGTGGCAAATTGGACTTTATTGGCAATAGTTTAGATTCTGTGAAAGGTTGGATGAATGGTGTAATTGCCGCTAACGCTTTAACAGCAGAAAAAGTCCTCGATAACTTGAGTGGGTTCTTAGAGTTTTCTGATGACAAACTAGACTATGTGGCCGCTTTTATAGATGTTTCTACTAACTACTATGAACATACTGGAACACAAACTTTAGCAAAACGCCTCATAGAAAGAGCTTTTGCAGAAATATAACTATCAACTTTTTTAGTTAGTTGTAAAGCGGGCTTCTAGCCCGCTATAGCCAATGTTGGCAGCAGGGTGCAAAATAGTCAGCTTGACAAGATTTTTTTGGCTTGATTTTGCATAAGTACCAGAGCAAAATTAACTGCACATTTGGGAAAAGAATAGACATCTGTGTATCTCTTATCTGTCACCTGTCACCTGTCACCTGTCACCTGTCACCTATCACATTTCCTGAATATGAAATTTATTTTGCAAGACTACTGATTAGACATCTCCGAAAATTAAATATGCGTGGAGTGAAACCCTGATAGAGAAATTGTATGTAACTTCTCTACATTCTTTTCCGGAGATGTCTAAATAATATTACTTAGGTTTTTATTTAAAACGAGAACGTTGTTGACGACGTTGCTTATGTCTAGCTATTGCTTTACGCTTCTCTTTTTCTAAAGGTGTTTCAAAATGGCGGTTTTTCCGCATATCTTGAAAAATTCCAGCTTTTGAAACTTCGCGTTTAAATCTCCGCAAAGCTGACTCAATACCTTCATTTTCACCTAGAACTACTTGTGTCATTCCTATTCCTCCTTGGGTGGTTTATACTTGTGAGCTAGAGCCAAAAAATGTCCCAGCATTCGTAACTGTAAGGTTTATCCGCTGGATACTCTAGATGTAAAATTTATGTGCTTCAGAACGGGATTAGTAACGGCGATTGCTACGATTATTTCCCCAACTACCACCGCTGCGATTATTCCTTTCTTCACGGGGTTTCGCTTTGTCCACTTTTAGATCCCTACCCATCCATTCCGCACCATTTAGTGCTTCAATAGCTGCTGTCTCTTGACCTTCAGATTCCATCTCAACAAAACCGAAACCTCGTAGGCGGCCTGTTTCCCTATCAGTTGGTAGCTGTACACTACTAACTAGACCATAATCAGAAAAAACTGCTTTTAGTTCTTCTTCGGTGACTTGATAGGATAAATTTCCAACGTAAATTGACATAAATGGATGGTTTTCCAAACCAGATGGTGTAGAGTGTCATATCCGGGAAAGCGCATTTAAAGTAAATTAAAACGAACTACTCAACCGAAGATAATCCTTATATTGGCGAGTATAGCACAGCCTGAGAGGATGAACGAACTGATAACAATTGACATACCTCCCCACCCTAAAAGTGCGGAGATTTTGGGTTCAAACCACAGTTGCAGTTTCATATTCTCTGACACTGTAGGGTTTGCTGAATAAATTTTATATTTGGGATAGGGAATAGGGAATAGGGAATAGGTAAGATATATAGGACTTACGCACAAGCTATGGAATAATTGAACCACTCCAGGCACAGAGGACACAGAGGTATGAGGGTTATAAGAAGTATTTTGTGTAAGTCCTGGTAATTTTTGCCAAAAACCTTGTATTTAATCCCTACTTGAAAAGAAAAATTGTTGCCCTCCAACTCTTGAAACTGTTCCCTGTTCTCTGTTCCCTAGTTTCCACAGATAACTTTTTCAGCATCCCCTATATAGATTCAGACAATAACAGAAGTTTGTCATTCAGAATGACTAGCATCAAATTCGGCTAAGGCCTGCTCTGCTTTCTGACACAAAATTTCATGTTCTTGGGAACTGCTGGCTAATAATCCCCCCCATTGATTAATATCACCTGTGTTGTATTCTAAAGACCTACCATCAAAATGCGTAAATCTACCCCCAGCTTCTGTTAAAATCAACTCCGGTGCTGCCATATCCCAATCTTTAGGGGCTGATTTTCCAGATAAGGAAATGTAAACATCTGCCTGCTGTTCAACGATGGTGGTAACTTTACAACCCACACTACCAATGGCTTTCTGTTGTTGGCATGGTAAGTTTTTGAGTAAATATTCTAATCTCTGATTACGATGAGAACGACTGACTACTAAAGTTAGGTCTTCTAGGGGTTTATTTTTTGCTACTTGTAAGGGTTGAGAATCACCATTGATGGTTTCGACAAAAGTACCACCACCTTTGGTAGCATAATATAACTTTTCTGTTTCTGGAATAGCTACTACGGCTAAAATTGGGCGTATATCTTCAACTAAAGCAATGTGAATTGCATATTCCCCAGTTTTTTCAATAAAGTCTCTTGTTCCATCTAAAGGATCAATAATCCAAACTAATTTAGCTGGATTTTTACCATGTTGAGATTTATAAGTTTCTTCACAGATATAACCAAAGTCTTCATTCCCAAAAGCCGCTTGGAGATGGGACAGTATATATTCACTGACGGCTTTATCAGCATTTGTCACAGGTTCGTTTTGCTTATATTCAACATCAAGGTGGGAATTATCAGCCTTACCTTGATAGTAAGAACGTAGTAACTTAGCTGCACCCCAACCTACTTGACGAGTAATTTGTAGTATTTCTTGTAAATCTGGCATTGATTGGTTTTAACTTTAATTTATGCCTGCGACTTAAGTATAAGTTATTATTGACACTCAAAATGAATTTTATATTGAGGAGATGAGTGGGGGAGTGGGGGAGTGGGAGAAAATTCTTTCCCAGTCACCCCCTCACCCACTCACCAATCACCAATCACCAGTCACCAATCACCACTCACCTATTTAAGCTGTATACCATTCTGGAGTAAGTCTGTCACCTTCGGCGATCAGTTCTTCTGTGGCTAATGTTCCATCCATGTTCCAGATTTTATCTGCACCAGTTTGTTGATCTCTCCAGTAAACATCTGTCTTACCGTCACCGTTGTAGTCACCCAAAGATGCGGTTAAACCAGGGCTATTGCTAGGTAGGAAGGCTTCGGAACTAATGCTTGTACCATCCATTAACCAAGCAGTGTTTTCACCGGTACTGGCATTATGCCAGAAGATATCGGTTTTACCATCGCTGTTGAAGTCGCCAATTTTTGCTGTCCAATCTAAACCAAGTGTATTTACTGTACCTTCTGTAACAAATACACCATTCATAGTCCAGACTTTGTTTTCACCGCTGGAATTGTTGCGCCATAAAATATCTGTTCTGAAGTCGCCGTTAAAGTCACCTAATGTTGCCACCCAGGAAGCATCTTGAGATTGTAAATCATATTTGGTGACATTACTACCATCCATAAACCAGGCTGTATTTTCACCGCTGGTACTGTTGCGCCAGAATATGTCACTCTTGCCATTGCCATCAAAGTCAACAATAGTTGCAGTTAGGGATGTATCGGTGGTTTCTAGTCGGGTAGCATTGGTTACGGTAGTACCATCCATCTCCCAAATAGCATTTTCTCCGGTGTTACTGTTACGCCAGAAAATGTCGGTTTTGCGATCGCCATTAAAGTCACCAATTTCTGCGCTCCAACCTGGATCTACTCGATCTAAGGAAAGAAAACTAGCAACTCTTGTTCCATCCATTAAGACAACAATATTTTCACCTGTTTGTTCATTACGTAATAAGAAATCTGTCTTATTATCGCTGTTAAAATCTGCGGTTTTATAGCTCCAGGTGGTTAAGTCATAAGCTCCTAAAGAAGCCTGTTCCATAACTTTTGATCCATCCATCAAGCGAACTAAAATTTCACCTGTTTGAGCATTTACCCACATTTTATCTGTTTTACCATCACCATTAAAATCAGGAATAATGGCAGCACTGGTTAAGTAAGGATTTGGGTTAGGGTTGACACTACCTACGGGTGGTAAGGTAGGTAAATCTAAGTTTGGTATTAGCGGTGATTCTTCTTGTGCTTGAGGTGCAGAACTGGAAATATTTAATTGTTCAAGGGGGTTTGCCAAAGATGATAATATACGGTTAGATTCTGCTACCCAAGCACGTGTATTTAAGTCTAATCCTGAAGCATTGTTGTTATTTAGCATTGTCAGTTTTTATGAGTAATTAATATAAAGTTTTAATGGATTAAAAATTAAGATTCTGTAAATAGCAAACATTTATTTATTTTTTTCCTAGTTAATGTCACTATTCACAAATATTTTGTTTGTGTGATTGATGATTTTTTTGTGAATATTAAAGTTCTCTCTGAGCAATCAAAATTCAGTTATTTTTTTGTTTATTAATATCAAAAGTTAATCATTAAATCTTTATTTCTTGACAATCAAATTGGCTGAGGATGATATGGTGTTTTCTCGTCTTATGAAGTACACACCAATTTATTTCTGATTCTCTCTTCCCTAAAACTAAAAATCTTATCCCTGAGATGGGAATTGCTATAAATGATGATTCCCATAAATTCAAAATTGGTTAGAATAATCAAGATTAGCAATTACAGATGTACATGATTGATGTTAATCTGACTTTTGCTGTTGTTAAAAACATTACTATAATTTTCTAGGTCAATTAGCTATGCAAGTAGAATATAAACAGCGTCGTGAGCAGGTAATGGCGAAAATTGGACAAGGAACAGCAATTATTCGCAGCGCACCCACAGCAGTAATGCACAACGATGTTGAGTATGTTTACAGGCAAGATAGTGATTTCTATTACTTAACCGGTTTTAATGAAGCGTCAGCTGTAGCGGTGTTAGCACCCCATCATGAAGAACATCGGTTTATTTTGTTTGTGCAACCCAAGGATAAGGAAAAAGAGGTTTGGAGTGGTTATCTTTGTGGGGTAGATGCTGCAAAGGAAATTTATGGTGCGGATATAGTTTATCCCATTGCAGAGTTAGGTGAGAAATTACCCCAGTATTTGGAAAAAGCTGATCGCATATATTATCATTTTGGACGTGATCAAAGTTTTAATAGTACTGTTCTCAAACATTATCAACGTTTACTGCGAACTTATCCTAAAAGGGGAATAGGCCCTACTGCAATAGAAGATACCTGTACAGTTTTGCACAGTTTAAGGTTACATAAAAGTGATAATGAATTAAACTTAATGCGAAAAGCCGCAGATATTGCTGTCGAAGCACACAACCATGCTTTAAATATTACAGCACCGGGAAGGTATGAGTATGAAATACAAGCAGAAATAGAACATATTTTCCGGTTGCGAGGTGGAATGGGGCCTGCTTATCCTTCTATAGTTGCATCGGGTAGAAATGCTTGTGTTTTGCACTATGTAGAAAATAATTGTCAAATGCAAGCAAATGATTTGTTATTAATTGATGCTGGTTGTGCTTATGGTTATTACAATTCTGATATTACTAGAACATTTCCAATCAGTGGGAAATTTACACCAGAACAAAAAGCATTGTATGAAATAGTTTTGGAAGCACAAAAACAAGCAATTCAAGAAGTTAAACCAGGAAATAGTTTTGATGCACCTCATAAAAAAGCAGTGCGAATTTTAACGGAAGGTTTAGTTGATTTGGGTTTATTGAAAGGGGAGATTGATAAATTAATAGAAGAGGAAAAATACAAACCATTTTATATGCACAGAACCAGTCATTGGTTAGGTTTGGATGTTCATGATGTGGGAGTTTATCAACATGGAGAAAACCCACAACTTTTACAACCAGGACAGGTTTTAACTATAGAACCTGGTTTATATATTGTACCGGATACTCAACCAACCGAAGATCAACCAGCTATAGATTCTCGTTGGGTAGGAATTGGAATTAGAATTGAGGATGATGTGTTAGTTACTTCTGAAGGAAATGAGGTTTTAACTGCGGGAGTTGTGAAGGAGACTGAGGATTTGGAAAGATGATATAGTCTGGAGAATAAATTAGAAAAATCATAAAAATTAGCCAGGGAATTAATTCCCTGTCTTAAAGCTAAAGTTTGTTTTAACCAACTATTTTTTTGGAAAAGCAGATTCCTTCATAGAAGGTACTAATAACTGATAACTAATAACTAACAACTAATAACTGACAACTAATAACTGATAACTAATAACTGATAACTAATAACTGATAACTGACAACTGATAACTAATAACTAACAACTGATAACTGATAATTGATAACTGATAATTGATAACTGATAATTGATAACTGATAATTGATAACTGATAACTGACAACTGATAACTGACAACTGACATTTAAAATTTCTGACCAATACCTATATGAATTCTACTTTCTCCTTGATCGTTAATGCCGTAGTCAGCACGAATTAAACCTAAAGGTGAATTAACTCGTACCCCTGCACCATAACCAAAACCGCTACCGGGTTTATTCCTTTCTCCTGCTGGATCACCAATGACTGTATCACCAGAACCTAAGTCAGTTCCAAAGTCTGCAAAAACTACACCTCCCGCTATGGGAAAGATGGGAAACCGATATTCAGCGGATGCTAAAACATAAGTACGACCACTACCAACTTTACCACTGTCATAACCACGTACTGAGTTAGAACCACCTAAGTTGAAGGTTTCGTAGGGTGGTAAGTCTCCTATAACTGTACCTGCTTGTAGGTTGACTGCAAATACTTGGGATTGTTGACTGTTAAATAAATTTACAGGGATATACTGGCTATAATTACCACTTACCCTATTCATGGTAATTTCACCATTTCCAACGGGGATGGATTGTTCGGTGGTAAAACTGAGAACAGAACCTTGTGTAGTTTCCAGGAGGTTGTCTCTTTCGTCTTTGGTAGCTGTGAAGGATACGGTGACTAAGTCGTCAATTCCGGTATCACTGAATGATAGTTGGTTGTTGTTTGCATCTCTGGGGGTAATATTCCCTTCGCGATCGCGGATAGTCACACGACTGTAATTCAAACCTACGGAAGCATCCCAACCTTCCACTTCTTGTTGCACACTTACGCTACCACCAATTTTTCCTTCTCTGACTTTATCTCCATTGGGTAAATTGATACTATCATCAAAGGTGTCGGAGAGTTGTCTTCTTCTGAATGTCTTGATATTGTAGCCTAGTCTTTCTGGGTTCGTTTGCCGATATGGGCTGTTAAAGTTAGTATTAAATAGTACATCTCTTCTGTTTACTTCTATATTGGCTGCTAAGGTATCATTTACACCACCAATATTCTGATCTCTGTAGCTGACAATCACGGAAATCCCATCATCAGCATTGTAACCTCCACCTAGGTTAACGGATCTTGCTCCTACTTCTTGCAGTTCATAAACTAAATCTAATTGATTTGCATCCCCTTCAAAGGCGACATTCACACTTTGAAATAATCCCAATTTATATAGGGTTTGTACATCTTGACGGGCTAAATTATCCTGAAAAACTTTACCTGGTTCTAACTGTAATTGTTGTTTGAGAAAGTCTGTTTTTGTTCTTCCTTGAATAGGATTACCATTTTCATCTACTTTCTCTCTTTCTTCACCCAAAAACCGGAATTTCACATTATTAATTAAACCTTCAGCGACATTAACTGTTAAGACTCCTTGACGGTTGGGTTGAATAGATAAAACTCTGGCTAAAGTATAACCATTTTCTTTGTACCATTGGTTAATTTGGTTGACGGTTTTTTCTAAAGATGCAGGACTAATATTTTTACCAACTTGATCTTGGAAATTAGCTAGAGCAACTTGATAGGTAAGAACTTTTGCTCCTGATAATTGTAATGCTTGAACTACGATAGGTTTGACTTGATAAATAACATTGATTCCGTTGGGGTTGCTGGTGCTATTGACAACTGCATCGGCAAATAAGCCAGTTTTTAAAATATTGTCTACATCTTGCTGGAGTTGATTTTGACTGGTTGTGCTTCCAGTTTTAGTTTGAATAGTTTTCTGAATTACTTGTTCTAATTCTGGTGTTGCTCCAATTATTTGGACATCTGTGACTGTGACTACTAAGTCGGTGATTAGTTCTTGATTGGAGCGATTTTGATTATTATTAATGTTATTATTTCTAGGAATTACTACTGGTTGTGATTGTGGTTGAGAACTAAATTCTACTATGTTGGCAGTTTCTGGAGATGCTGAATTTTCTGTGGGTGTATTTTCATTCTGCAAATAAGGAATTACAACTACATCTGTGGTTGGGGTTTGATTTTCTGTAGTTGTATTTTCATTAGGTAAAGCTTTTGCTTGTTGATTTATATTGTTAGCTGCTAGGGTAGCTAAGGTAAGGATAGCCGCAGAAGAAACTCGCATAATTAACAATCAATATAGATTAATTGCACTAATTCAATTAGTGAAAGGTTTGATAAATATTTAAACGGTGATAGCAAACATATAAAAGTTTTCACCTATAGTTTTACAGACAGATAAATGTAATTTTTTGTTTCCGATGTAGTCAGCGATCGCTATAAATAAAGATCCCCAACTCATTTAAGCAGTTGGGGAAGAAAATATTGGTTTTGGTTATTTTGGTAATTGGTACTTTCTATTATCTGTCCTAGTGATCACAAAAGCAAGGGGTAATTGATTATTAATTTTTAGTTATGGGTGAGTAGCAAAAATCTGGCCCATCAGAATATTAAGTTGATTTATTAACTTTTGTAAACTCATTCAACTTTTTGTAAATTAATTTTAAAGTATTTTCTTGTAACTTGATAAAATTATACTGTAACATAAGTACTTAAGCAAGTATTTACTAAGTTATAATCAGTGTGTAATAGTTATGTACTCTTCTTTAAATTCTAATATAGCTATACTTGCAGTTTCTATGATTATAGGAACTCCATTCAGTGCGATCGCATTACAGAATCCCATTTCTAAAATAGAGACGAATTCTCAAATCACATTGGTGGAAAGATCCCCGACTTCTTTTATAATCATGTTCATAAATTGAAAATTTAAGACAGAAGTCGGGGATCTATTTAACTGTACAAACATGGGACTTGCAAGGTTTAGAATTAGATGATTTAATTAGAGCAAATTGTAATTTTATAGGTGGCTATTTAAACAACAACTATTTAGAACCTGACTCAGATATTGAACAGGTAAGCAAAATTTGTGTAAAATCTAAATTCTAAAATTATAATGACTAATTTATCCCAAAAACCTCTATTAAATAAAACTCTAGAAAAAAAAGAACATCTACAATTATTAGTTCTTAGTAATGGCCACGGTGAAGATATCATCGCTGCACGAATTATTCAGGAATTACAACAATTATCTACCTCACCAGACATCTTTGCTTTACCAATAGTAGGAGAAGGATATAGTTACCAAAAATTAAACATACCCTGTATTGGTGAAGTTAAAACCATGCCATCTGGAGGGTTTATTTATATGGATAGTAAACAACTGATGCGAGATGTTAAAGGTGGTTTAGTACAACTGACTTGGAAGCAAATTCAAGCGATACGTAGTTGGGTAAAATTACAATCAAAATTAGGTAATCAAAAAGCTATTTTAGCAGTAGGGGATATTGTACCCCTATTGTTTGCAACTATCAGTGGTGCAAATTATGCTTTTGTGGGAACAGCAAAATCAGAATATTATGTCCGTGATCAAATAGGTTTATTACCAGGAAGATCAAAATCTGCATGGTGGGAAAATTTTTCTGGTTCAATTTATCATCCTTGGGAAAGATGGTTAATGAGTCGTCATCGTTGTCGAGGGGTGTTTCCCAGAGATACACTAACAACAGAAATTTTAAGGAAGTGGCCTATTCCTGCTTTTGATGCGGGAAACCCAATGATGGATGGTTTAGAACCAAGTTTAAAAAATCCGATCTTTGATAGTATGGAAATCAAAGAAGCAAAAATTATTCGTCCTATGATGGTAACTTTGCTCCCTGGTTCTCGTGCTAATGAGGCTTATGATAATTGGGAAGTAATTATGATAGGAGTTTCAGCTTTAATTGATGGTTTTCGGGAAAAAGAAATTGTATTTTTAGGAGCGATCGCACCAAGTTTAGATCCAGAAATATTATCTCAAACTTTAGGAACAATGGGATGGCAACAACAAGATCAATGTAATCTTAAAGTTACAGATCCCCAAGCTATGTTTTTCCAATTTAAAAACGCCACTTTAATTTTAAGCCAACAATCCTACAATGAATTTTTACACTGGGGAGATGTAGCGATCGCAATGGCTGGTACAGCTACAGAACAGTATATAGGTTTAGGTAAACCCGCGATCGCCATTCCCGGAAAAGGCCCTCAATATAACCCAGCATTTGCGGAAGCACAAAGTAGGCTTTTAGGTTCATCATTAATATTAATAGATCAACCTAATCAAGTTTTTCCCACTATACAAACCCTACTTCAAGATTCTGATTTATTACAAGACATTACCGAAAATGGTATCAAGCGCATGGGTAGGCCAGGTGCAGCAAAACGCATCGCTGAATGTTTGCAGTCATTATTTGGGGTAAGCTAAAAAAGTTATCTGTAAAGATTAGGGAACTCTTAACAGGGAACAGAAAACAGTTTCAAGAGTTAGATAGAAATGATCTATTTCTCCCCCTCACCCCATCACCCACTCATCCCCTCATCCCCTCATCCCCTCACCTCAAACATCAATCAACTAATCCCGAACGTAACGCCCTCACTGCTGCTTGAGTACGATCATCAACACAAAGTTTATTCAAAATATTGCGGACATGAGTTTTTACAGTTCCCACTGTAATATACAGTCTCTTAGAAATTTCTCCGTTACTACAACCATCCACGATCAACTCTAAAATTTCTAATTCTCTCTCAGTTAAAGGATAGGTTTCTAAAACTTTTTCGTCTTCTGGAGATATAGCCTCAATTTCCACAGTCTTGGGTTGCTCAGATGGTACAGTTTCCATCGGTAAACCTGAATTTATTTTTTTTAAAACTATATTTGCGATCGCCGGATCAATCCACGCATTACCAGCATAGGTTGATTCTATAGCCTCATTTAATTTATCACTACTTGTATCTTTCATATAATAAGAGTCTGCCCCCGCTGCAAAAGCAGCCAGCACAGTATCCTCTGAATCATTCATCGTTAAAATCAGTATTTTTGTATTTGGATGTCCCGCCTCTGTCTGATATTTTTTAAACTTACTAGTCAGATGAATACCGTCTATCTGGGGTAAACCAATATCTACAACCGCCACATCCGGTTTCATTGTCTTTAAGATTTCTAACCCTTGAATAGCATTAGTAGCTTCACCAATCACCGTTAAACCATCATGTGAATTGATTGCAGTTTTCAGTCCCATTCTGGTTAAATCATGATCTTCAATTAAAACAACACTAATATTTTTCATATTTACACCTAACTATATATTTTTTCTAATTCAGAGTTTAAATCTTTTTACTACTTTTTAATATAATTATACCTAATACATGGTAGCAAAAATTGATAATAATTATCATCTACCTTGAGGAATAATTAAATCTTACTAATTTTATCAAAATATAGATATCAAAATCTAGCCTAGGGTATATGTTAATCAGTTGTAAATATGAAATATTAGTACAGCTGCAACATCATCAACTATCTATGTGTATTCAAAACTATTATTACATCATTGCTTGATATTGAAAATCTTTAATTTTATGAGATAATCATAGAAGTTAATTAAATACTGATTGTCTTCCTTTCAATTTACTCAATTAGATTAATCATACAAGAATAATGTCGCCTTGACAAATACCCCACACAAATCATCAAAAACAATGAAAAATAATTTAAAGGTCTTATATATAGACATCACTAAAGTAGAAGGTAAAGCAACTTATCTAACTTGGCAAAAGGCAGATACACCCGTAGATATTCATCTAGCAAAAAGCCTGAACCAAGGACTATGTCAACTCAAACAAGAAAAATTTGACTGTGTCTTTCTAGACTGTTGTTTAAAAAATCCAGATAGCTTAACTTTAACTCATAAACTAAACTCCTTAGAAAAAAAAATACCCTTAGTTATTTTAACTATCCCTAAACAAAAAGAAATAGCAGAAAAATTAATTAAAATCGGGGCAACAGAATATTTTTTCAAATCAGAAATATCACCAACCAACTTACCCATGATTTTAAGACAAGTACAACATTTGCACCAAGCAAAAATGGAAGTAGAGTTGGCATATAGAAAAATAGATATTCAAAAACAAGAATTAGAAACACAAAAGTTACAACTAGAGACAGCATCAAAACTAAAATCACAATTTATAACTACCATATCCCACGAAATTAGAACACCAATGAACGCCATAATTGGATTCTCTCAATTATTATTACGCCCAAAATTTGGGCCACTTACCAGCCAGCAAACAGATATGCTAGAGAGAATCCTTAAAAATGGCAAACACCTCCTCAACCTGATCAATGAAGTTTTAGATTTTGCCAAACTAGAATCAGGCAACATCGCCATCAAATCAGAAACATTTGATATAGCCAAAATCATTAACAACACAGTCACACAAATACATTCTTCAGCTAAATGCAAAAACCTATCTTTATCTGTAGATATAAACTTAGAAAATACATTAATATTAAATGACCCAGTTAGAGTACATCAAATTTTAATAAACTTACTTTCTAATGCTATTAAATTTACTGAATTTGGGAGTATTGGGTTAGAAGTTAAAGAACAGACTAAAGACATAATCACCATAGCCATCCACGATACAGGAATAGGAATTGCACCACAAAACTTACAAAACATATTTGAAGCTTTTAGACAAGTAGATCAAAAAATAAATCGTCAATATTCTGGTACTGGTTTGGGTTTAGCAATTACTGATTCCTTGGTTAGAAAAATGGGAGGAAAAATATTATTACAAAGTCAACTAGGTGTAGGTTCAAAATTTCAAATAGACATACCACGTTACATCAATTTATCTCCTGATAGCAATAATTATTATCCAACCAGTGTCATTGGTAGATATCAGACTTATAATAGTTTAACTACCACACAAACAGAATTAAATTGCACCGTCACAAATCCTGCTAGTAGTTCTATAATAACTAAAACAAAATCTCCCAATAAATAAAAACAAATAAAAATATGTCTATTATCAATAACAATCAAAATAATCGTATTTTAGCCGTTGATGATGTGCAAGATAATTTAATTATAGTTGAAATGCTATTAGAAAGTGAAGGATATGAAATAGAATCAGTTTCAGATGGTGAAACCGCCCTACAAAGAGTCCTAGAATCTCCACCACACTTAATATTACTAGATATCATGATGCCAGGGATGGATGGTTATGAAGTCACAAGGAGAATTAGAAATAACCCCGAAATTAAATTTATCCCTATTTTATTAATTACCGCCTTTGATGAATCCAGTGTAGTAGAAGGTTTAGATGCAGGTGCTGATGACTTTATTCGTAAACCCTTTGACACCGACGAATTATTAGCGAGAGTGCGATCGCTTCTCAGACTTAAACATAGCATGGATGAACAGCACAAATTAGCAGAACAACGAGAAGACTTTGTATCTCGACTTACCCATGATTTACGGACACCATTAGTAGCAGCTGATCGGATGTTAGCCTTATTTCAACAAGAAGCATTTGGCAGCATTCCCGCAGAAATGAAAGAAGCTATTGAAATCATGATTCGTAGTAATCAAAACTTAATGGTAATGGTTAACAACTTATTAGAAGTTTATCGTTTCGAGGCTGGAAAAAAAACTTTTACATTATCAAAATGTGACATCAAAAAAACAGTTACAGAGGTAATTGATGAACTCAATCCTATTGCCATTCACAAAAACCTCACTCTGACATTAAACACCAAAGAATTAAAGTCATCAGAAAATGATCAGGTTATAGTTATGGGTGATAAATTAGAACTACGTCGAGTATTTAATAATATAATTGCCAATGCCATTAAATTTACAGATACAGGTAATGTAGACATCAAAATTTTCAAGAACACAAATATCATCATTTCAGTTACTGACACAGGTTGTGGAATAGCACCCGATGATCAAGAAACAATTTTTGAGCGTTTTAGCCAAGGGCGAAACAATAAGCATAGCAGATCAGGGAGTGGCTTAGGACTACATTTATCACAAATAATTTTAGCAGCCCACAGAGGCACAATAGAACTATCTTCAGAACTGGGTAAAGGTAGTATCTTCACAATCAAATTACCAACTGTCAACAGTGATTAATTTTAACTTTTCTAACACCATGCCCAATCTAAGTAGACTGTAACCTATGATGGAGTTGATACTACTTCCGGTTTTATAGTACATAATGCTATAAATAGCAAAAAATTTAATACAACATTCATAGGACTTACGCAAAATATCTCTTGTAAACCTCTTACCTTCCTTTCCTTAGCGTCCTTCGTGGTTCATTCTTCCGTAACTTCTGCGTAAGTCCTGATTCATTCAAATATATTACTAATAACAGCCAATTCTTCACTGCTGACTTCTATGGATTTCGATTATTTCCGCAGTAATGACAACAATTCCGCCAATAACAACAGACAAAATCTACTGTCTAACGGTTGGCGACCATTTCAGAGGGATTTTGATTGGCACTATTTCCAGCACATTATAATTAATGATACCCAAGAATTAGCCCAAAGAAGTATTAACTTAGTCAGTTTTTATGCAGATGCTTTAGCCAGAAAAGATTATGCTTGGTGGGCAAACATGGTCAATTTAGCATCAGATTATACTCGCAGTGAGTTTCAAAAATTCTGGAACTTCATTACACCTGATGCACAAAACCCAGATTATCGCTACAAAGATGTTTTGAGTACAGAAACCCCAATTGTTCAATTTGTCAATCGGAACAGTATTCCCATAGATTACGTACTCAATTTATTACAAGAAATCACCGTTTTAAGAATTTTACGATTACTAGACCGTCCTGATATCATTACACAATATTATTCAGAAAGAGATTTCTATTTTCCTGTCGAAAAATTTATTAATTGGGAACGTTTAGATATCATTAACACTGTTTATGCTTATTGGTCTCAACATGATATTTGGCTACAAATTGAACCCTATGAAAGAGGACGGAGACAATATACTTTAATGGCTAGAAATTTAGCACCTTTAATTAATAAAGCCACTCATGATTTAGCCGTCATGCTCAGTGGATATCAAAGTCGTGTCGGTAAGGTGCAAAATCAATTTCCCATTAATTCATTTCCCCCAGAAATTCAAGACTTTACTAATTTAGTCCAACAATCAATTCTCAATCAGCATCAATTAGCTGTAGTAGTACATGGAAAACCAGGAACAGGCAAAACAGCTTGGACACAATCAGTAGCTAAAGAAATTCTTGTACCTTTAGGATATGTAATTTTTATTTTAGACCATGATGCAATTACTAATTTTGTCCCTCCCAGCTATTTAGAAAGAATTTGTATCATCATCAATGAAGCTGATAACCTAGCCCAAGATCGTTCTTTAGAGGTAGCTCAATATAGCAACAAGACAGAACATATCTTGGCTTTGTTAGATGGAACTTTATATCAAAGTGTAATTGACGAATCTGGTATACAAATTAAGCAGCGTTTAGTGGTATTAATGACTTGTAATACCACCGAAAGGTTAGATCCTGCTATGTTAAGAAAAGGTAGGGTGGATTTGATATGTGAATTTACAAAGCGTTTTGTGTAGTCATCATCAACATCTTCATCACGAAAAGACTCAAAAACTGATTTCTGCAAACACCTTCAAAAAGGCAACTTAGTTTTTCACACTATTTGGATATAAACAACAAACAGCTTAAAATAGGTAAAAAGAGAGAAAAGAGTGAAAAATCAAAACCATCAAGATTGATCACTCATAAAAAGTGTATAAATCCTCACTAAAACACTCTCAAACTGTAATTTTCCAGAGCATAACAACTAATGAGAGAACTTGACCAAGACAAAGCTATTAAACTCCTTAATTCCATCATGGAATTTGAATTAGCAGGGGTAGTTCGTTATACCCATTATGCCTTAATGGTAACAGGTCCAAACCGTATTCCCATTGTTGCTTTTTTCAAAGCTCAAGCCAGTGAGTCTTTACTTCATGCTCAACAAGTAGGGGAAATTATTACAGGTTTAGACGGACATCCTAGCTTGAGAATTGCCTCAATGGAAGAAACTTCTAAACATTCTGTCAAAGATATTTTGGAAGAAAGTTTATCCCATGAAAAGAAAGCATTGGATATGTACAAAAGTCTACTTGATGTAGTCTCAGATGCGAGTATTTATCTAGAAGAATTTACTCGTGGTATGATTGGTCAAGAAGAGATGCACAATCTGGAACTGAAAAAAATGTTACGTGATTTTGCTGGCTAGTTAGTAGGGGTTTAGCACTGCTAAACCCATTCAGTTATCAGTTATCAGTTTTCAATTTTTAATTATCAGTCACCTATTATCTATTGCCAATGAATTTTAGTATTGCTATTCCCACATTTGTCATTACTCTACGAGAAGGTGTAGAAGCAGCTTTAGTTGTCGGTATTGTTTTAGCATTATTGAAAAAGGCTCAACAATCAAAATTAAATAAATGGGTATATGCTGGTGTTATTGTTGGTATTATTGTTAGTTTTTTACTAGGTTTATTATTTACTGGGCTAATTAAATATTTAGGTTCAATTAATACTGAATATAGCTCAGTTATTGAAGCTGGATTAGAAGGTATATTTAGTGTTTTAGCTATAATTACGCTCAGTTGGATGCTAATTTGGATGACAAAACAAGCCAAATTTATGAAAGCTGAGGTTGAGGGAGCAGTCAATGAAGCACTAACACAAAACAACAATGCCGGTTGGGGTGTTTTCAGTTTAATTTTAGTTGCAGTAGTCAGGGAAGGTTTTGAAACTGTTTTATTTATAGCAGCGAATTTTCAAGAAGGGTTATTACCAACATTAGGTGCTTTATTTGGTTTAGCTACAGCAGCAGGAATTGGGGTTTTATTATTTAAGTGGGGTGTGAAAATTAATATTCGCCAATTCTTCCAAGTAATGGGTATTTTCTTAATTTTAATTGTTGCTGGTTTAGTGGTTTCGAGCTTAAAACACTTTGATGATGCAATGGCTAGTTTTGCATTAAGTAACCCAGTTTCAGAAAATATTTGTTTTTATTATCAACACTTTACCAAAATTCACTCTTGTATTTTAGGGCCAATTGTTTGGAATGGAACACAAATTCTACCAGATGGTAAATTTCCAGGAATTATTTTTAAAGCTTTATTTGGTTATCGGGATAAACTTTATATAGTTCAATTTGCTAGTTATTTATTGTTTTTAATTAGCATTGGTGGTTTATATCTTCGTAGTATTGGAGGTGGAAGTAAGAAAACCAAAAATCTGCCTACAGGTTAATATTTGTGTAGTGCGATCGCTAATCCCGTAGGGTGCGTTAATGAAATGTAACGCACCTTAAATCTTTCCATCAACATACAGCACTTTCCGGTGTCATAAGGTACTCTGTTGGCGGGCAAGATGCCCACCCCACAAGATGTTGGGTTCAATTGTAATATAGTTTCTGTAATCCATAAGTGGCTTTGCGTTTTTGCCAATCTATCTAATTTTACTATGTATCTCTGCAAATATCTTGAGTTTACGTTGGGTTTCACTTTGTTCAACCCAACCTACGGAAAACGGTATTGCTGAACCTGGATATATTTTAGAAGACTTCTTTCAATTTCTGAGTAGTTTTTTCAATTGCCGCTACACTACCGGGGTTGATCATTCCATAATAATCAAACACATAAACTTGATTATTTTGAGTGGCTTTTAACTTCTGCCAAAAAGGTTCTTTTTTCAAAGAATCTAACAAAGTAGGTTCAGCATTGACTACAATCAAAATATCAGGATTTTCCTCTAGTACCTTTTCCGCTGACAAAGAAACATAACCACCAATGGGGTTATTACCTTGTAATTCCGCTGCTAAATTTTTGCCCCCAAATCTAGCAACAATATCACCAGCCCAACTTTCTTTATTTGGTGCTAAAATTGGTTTCCGACTTACTAAAACCAAAGTGGAAATATCTTTATCTTCTTGGTTATTTTGCTCAGGTAAAAATGACTTGTAACGATTTAATAGAGGTTCTGGATCTGCACCTATTTGTTCAGCCAAGTTTTTAGTAACATTTTCCAAAGCTTGCCAATCATAAACTTTGGTTGATAAAGTTTTTATTCCTAATTCATTTAATTTTTTCAAAGGTTTATCAGAAAAACCTGCCACACCTATTACTAAATCTGGTTTTAAAGCCACAATTTTTTCTAAATCGGGTGGATTTTGTCCTTGAGCAACTTGAGTAATATCTTGAAAGCGAGGATCATCTTTTAATAATCTACTCCCCACAATTCCCACTAATTTAGTTTCATCTAATTCAGAAACAATATCAGCTGCAAGAGAAGACAATGCTACTACTCTTTGCACTTCAGCTTGAGGCGATACCTGTGTATCTGTAAGATTAGCGCTTGCTTCCGGTTGAACCTCTGCAACTTGCCCGTTTTCTGTAGCACAGGCAACTAAAAGCAATGTTAAAAGTAATGATATAAAAAATGATTTATGACGCATAATTTATTGCTGATTTTTGTTACTAAATAAACCCTTACAGTTTATAATATCACTATTTAGTCTGAATACATCTTCAAGATTCTGACAATTATATAAAGTTTCTGGATCTGAAAAATTTAAAATGATCACAGTTTAATAAAATTAGCACTTACGCAAAATAACATCATTTGTAAACAATGAGATTTATTTAACAATATAGGTAAATAACTACTGCTATCAAAACCATAAAAACCCAAATAAAGAGATTTATACTTGATGCGATCGCTATTTTGGTAATCAAATCATCAAATATTGAAAATCTTTAAATCCTAGATATTCTGATTTTGACAAAAAAATCATCAATAATTTTGCGGATACTAACTTTGGCAGATGTATTAATTATTATCCACTATTCAACCATTCAAGGACTATGTTTGACTATAATCAAGCAGTTGCTATAGATGTTAACCACTTAGCAGCTATCAATAACATTGGGTTCATTAAATATGAACAAGGAGACAAAAAAACAGCAATCAAACAATGGCAACAAGCGGTAGAAATTGATGATCAATTTGCTGAACCTACTTTAGCTTTAGCTGTTGCTTTATATTTTCAAGGAGAGAAACAAACAGCTTATCAATTGGCAGAAACAGCATTAAAGTTAGATAAAAGTATTGCTGATTTTTATGCTATGAAAAAGAACTTTTGGGGTCAATGTATGATTACTGATGCTCAAAAATTTCTATCAACTCCGCATATGAAGGTTTTATTATCTCAAATATAAGCAACTATTTATATATAATTTTTTTATCCCTGACTTTACTATCTGTTGGGGTTTTTTATATAGTTAAAAATATACTAAATCAATTGATATACCTATGATTGTGTTACAATATTGAATATGCATAAATGAGAGGTTCAAACTAATGACACAGGAATTAATAAACCTCAGAAATAGTATTATCCAAGGGCGTTACACAGATGCTTTAGCAATTGTGGACGAATTAGAAGGAATGAGTAAAAAAGCAATTATTGGTAATATTCAATCTTATGTGAAAATTTTACTAATTCATTTAATTAAAAACCAAATAGAAAAAAGATTAACAAATTCTTGGACTGCTTCTATTCGTAATTCTATTAGGGAGATCAGAAAAATCAATATCAAAGAAAATAAAAAATCTTTCTATATCAATCAAGATGAATGGGAAGATTTTATTGAGGAAGAAGTAATTGAAGATGCGATCGCTGATGCAAGTTTGGAAGTTATGGATGGTATTTATAGTCAATTCCAATTAGGAGAGATTATAGATAGAGTACAGTTAATTACAACTGCTATTAAATTTTTAGATTTAACTTATTCTTATTCACCGAAGGAATTACCTAAAGTTGTTGCAGAAACATTATTTCAGTTACCCGGTGGTGAAGATTGGAAAACAGGGAAAAGGTGATCAGTTATCATTGATCAGTGAATTCACTGTTTACTGATAACTGTTACCTATTTCCTTAAAACTAACTTCTATTTTGACTACTTTGCACCTGTGCTAACAACTCCTGTAAACTTCCTGGTGCAGGAAGACATTGTAAACCTTGACAAACTAAACCTACAGATTCTGCTGGTAAATCTAATACATTACTAAAAACAACAGCTGGTAAATATTTGGTCATTAATGACCTAATTTGCCCAATTTGACTACGAACCAAAGTACAACTACAATACCAATCTAAAGCAGTAAATAAACTAGGACAAGCTTGAGGAGATTCTCCCATCACTGCGTTAAAAGCCTTAATTCCTGATTCTGCTAAATCGAGATAACTGAGATTATCAGTTAACAAACATAATCGTACCAAATTAGCGATCGCAACACCATTAGCTGAAGGTGTAGAATTATCTGCAAAACTTCTTTCCTTCACAATTAAATCTTTATTACTAGATGTATTGAAATATCCACCTAATTCCTGACTCCACAAAAGTTGATTAAATTCATCTTGTAAAGAAGTTGCTTTCTCCAACCAAAAAGTATTTTCTACATCAGCTTGATCTAAATCCAACAATGCTTTAATAAAAAAAGCATAATCTTCAGATTGAGCTAAAACTGTCGCTTCACCTTCATAATTAAGACGATGAAAATACCCATCCACAAATTGATTATCTAAGATAAAATTGGCTGCTTTTGCTGCTAATTCTAAATAGCTTGGTTTTTGGAAAACCACCGCCGCTCTAGCTAAACCAGAAATCATTAAACTATTCCAAGCTACAATCATTTTAGTATCAGTTACAGCTGGAATCCGACCAGGCCAATTGATAGTTTTTGCTTCCTGATTATTTTGCGCTGGAGGAAAAGTTAGTAAATTTTTCATCGTTTCACCATATCGGACAGTGAACAACTTACCTAAAGCAGCTTCTATGGTTTCACTTAATTCTCCCGGATGCAATCTTTGTAAAACATTCTTACCTTCAAAATTGCCATTTACACTAACAGAAAACTCCTGTTGTAATTCTGTTAATTCTTCCTTCGTTAACAGGTTTTGTAATTCCTGAAAACTCCAGACATAAAAAGCTCCCTCATCTGGTTCTACATCTGTAGAATTAACAAAACTATCTGCATCTTGAGCAGCATAAAAATAACCCCCAGGAGCAGTCATTTCCCTGGTTAACCACTGTACAGTTTTGACCACTGCTCGTTTAAAAGCCGGTTCTTGAACACCAGCACTCCATAAATCAGCCAAATATTCCAAAATTTGACCATTATCGTAAAGCATCTTCTCAAAATGGGGGACAGTCCAACTTGGATCAACAGTGTAGCGATGAAAACCACCACCAACATGATCATAAATTCCCCCCAAAGCTAAATTTAAACCTCTTTGAGTAGCAACCTGTTGTCCATTGTAAAGAGATGAAAAATTAAAGCGAGTACCCCGTAAAACAAACTGACAATAGGGAATCATCGGAAAACTATTACCAACCTGTTTAGAAGTAATAATTTTAGTCGCCGTTTCCCAACCAGTTGTTAATAATTTATCTTCTGTAACTTCTTGGTCAGTTGTTTTTTGTAATACCGCAGATGTTAATAAAGCCTCTAAAATTACTGCCTTACGTTGGCGTAATTCTTCCTTTTCATGATCATAATAACGACGTAAAGCTTGTAAAACCTGTAAAAAACCTGGACGACCATAACGAGGATCTACAGGAAAATAAGTACCTGCATAAAATGGGACTAAATCATCAGGAGAGAGAAACACATTCAGAGGCCAACCCCCTTGGCCACTCATCATTTGTAAACTCTGCATGTAGATACTATCTATATCTGGTCGCTCTTCCCTATCCACTTTAATAGGCAGAAAATTAGCATTCATATAGTCAGCGATCGCCAAATCAGAAAATGCTTCCCCTTCCATCACCGTACACCAGTGGCAACTAGAATAACCAATAGATAGAAAAATTGGTTGATCTCTGATTCTCGCAGTTTCCAAAGCTTCATCACACCAGGGCCACCAATCAATGGGATTTTCTGCGTGTTTACGCAAATACAGGCTTTTAGTATTAGCTAAACGATTAGTCATCATCAGTAATTAGTAATTAGTAATTTAGTAAATAGCTGATAGTTGACCATTCACTATTAACTATTTACCAAAAATCACCTTACCTTAAACAGACGAATAGTTGAACCCAGAATTGGAGTATGTACTTCTGGTATCGGTGATACTGTTTTGCGAGTCACTTGATTAGTACCGTTTAGTATAGCAATCAATTGTAGTGACAAAGTAATCAAAATAGCTTGTATAAGTTTTTCCCGCATAATAATTATCTCTTTATATCAATAGAATCTCAAACCTGCATACTGTCTAGGTAAAAACCTCATTTTTCAGGGTGTTTAACAGGATTTATAGTTAGGTTGATAAACCTAAATACAGCACTTACTTCCGATTTACCAGATTTATAAAAAATCTCCGGAATATTCACCAGAAGCATTTATAAAGTTTGTAATAAAAGTTACTAAACAATTTAATTGTAAATTCACATACAACTTAATTCCCACACCGTTATGACCAGATAGACATCTACAAACTAGAAAAAGTGCCTGAGAAAGTTTACCAGGTGATAATGAAGGTCAAAACTAGGCAGGGTGCAGGGTGCAAGGATAAAATCGTCATTTTTGTTCAACCACTTTCTAAGGGTTGTTATGCTAGTATGAAAACACGGTTGGGGCATCAACCATTGGGTTAAATAACATCAGATTGGTACTTCCCAGCAATTGCTGTTTAACCCCAGAATAACTGCCCTTTTAGGGTAGAAAATATGTCAAAAATTAACTACCAATAGTCTCAATGATTCCTATCGTTATTGAACAATCGGGTCGTGGTGAACGTACCTTTGACATCTACTCACGGTTATTGCGTGAGCGCATCATCTTCTTAGGACAACAGGTAGATAGTAACCTTGCTAACCTGATAGTTGCCCAGTTGCTGTATTTAGATTCTGAAGACCCAGAGAAAGACATTTATATGTACATAAATTCTCCAGGTGGTTCAGTGACGGCAGGAATGGGTATTTTTGACACTATGAAAAATATCCGTCCTGATGTTTGTACAATCTGTACTGGACTAGCAGCAAGTATGGGAGCTTTTCTCCTCAGTGCAGGTACAAAAGGTAAGCGGATGAGTCTACCCCATTCTAGGATCATGATTCACCAACCTTTAGGTGGCGCACAAGGTCAGGCAACAGACATTGAAATTCAAGCTCGGGAAATTCTTTATCACAAACGCAAACTGAACGAGTATTTAGCAGAACATACCGATCAACCTTTAGAAAGAATTGCTGAAGATACTGAAAGAGACTTTTTTATGTCTCCAGAAGAAGCAAAAGAATACGGTTTAATAGATCAAGTAATTAACCGACACTCTGCTGGCAGCCGTCCAATGGCTGTGGTTTAGTCATCAGTGATTAGTCATTAGTCATTAGTCATTGGTAATTTGACTTTTGACTTTTGACTTGATTTCCTATTTTGGTATTTACCCTGCATTGTCAAAGCAGCCCAATCATCACAGGACTTATGCAGAAGTTACCGAAGAATGAACCACGAAGGACGCGTTAGCGGAGCTTCCCGAAGGGATAGAAAACGAAGATAAGTTAGAAAAAAATGGGCGATCTACTTGCAGCAGCGCTTCGCTATCGCCCACTGTATAAGAATTCTAGAATTCAGAAATGATATAGCTTTTCGGAGAGTGACAGAAGAGGGATATATTTTATCATCTTTCAATATTTACAGACAATTTATCAATTACAATCCTGTACATCCTCAAATCCTGGACATCCTGATTCAGACAATTAAAATTTCAGCATCCTACTAATAACCGATAAATAACAATCCTGTACATTTATGAACACACCCAATAACAAAATCAAAAAAGTGCGTTAAATTTCATTAACGCACCCCACAATTAATTAACTATAAGCCTCCATCGGTAAACAAGAACAAACAAAATTCCTATCCCCAAAAGCAGCATCTATTCTACCTACACTTGGCCAGAATTTATATTCCTTGCTCCAACTTGCAGGATAAGCAGCTTGCTCACGAGAATAACCATGTTTCCACTCACCCACAATCAAACTTTCTGCTGTATGAGGAGCGTTTTTCAAGACATTATCTTCAATGTCCATTTCTCCAGATTCAATTGCGGCAATTTCTTGACGAATGGCAATTAAAGTGTTGCAAAAACGATCCAATTCTTCCTTAGATTCACTTTCTGTAGGTTCAACCATCACCGTACCACCAACAGGCCAAGAAACAGTCGGTGCATGGAAACCATAGTCCATTAACCGCTTGGCAACATCATCAATTTCGATGTTCGCTGATTTCTTCACAGCACGTAAATCTAAAATACATTCATGTGCCACAAAACCATTTTTTCCGCGATATAAAACTGGATAAGATGATTCTAATCTCTTAGCGATGTAATTCGCATTTAAAATTGCAACTTTGGTAGCGTGAGTTAAACCTTCTGCACCCATCATGGCAATGTACATCCAAGAAATTACCAAAATACTCGCACTTCCCCAAGGTGCAGCAGAAACAGCACCTAAATTACCACCCATTTTGATGACAGAATGTCCAGGTAAAAAGGGAACAAGGTGAGAAGCAACACCAATGGGGCCCATACCAGGGCCACCACCACCATGAGGAATACAGAAAGTTTTGTGTAAGTTCAAGTGACAGACATCTGCACCAATATCACCAGGACTACAAATACCCACTTGGGCATTCATGTTAGCTCCGTCCATGTAAACTTGTCCACCATGTTCATGAACTATGGCACAAATTTCTTTAATTGCTTCTTCAAATACTCCATGAGTTGATGGATATGTCACCATTAAAGCTGCTAATTCATGGCTATGTTTTTCAGCTTTAGCTGTTAAGTCAGCAACATCAATGTTACCTTGATCATCACAGGCGATCGCCACAACTTTCATTCCACACATTACCGCACTGGCAGGATTTGTACCATGTGCAGATTGAGGAATTAAACACACATTTCTGTGTCCTTCTCCACGACTTTGATGATATTCATGGATTACCAAAAGTCCTGTATATTCACCTTGTGAACCTGCATTTGGTTGTAAGGAAATTCCGGCAAAACCTGTAATTTCAGCTAACCATGTTTCTAATTGTTGGAAGAGAATTTCATAACCTCTGGTTTGAGAAACTGGTGCGAAGGGATGGATTTTCCCAAATTCTGCCCAGGTTACAGGAATCATTTCTGAAGTTGCGTTTAACTTCATGGTACAAGAACCTAAAGGAATCATGGAACTGGTTAATGATAGATCCTTGGTTTCTAACTGATGTAAATAACGCAATAACTCAGTTTCTGAATGATAACGATTAAAGACGGGATGAGTTAAATATTCACTTTCCCGAACTTGGGAGATATGAGATGATGAAAAAGTGATTTCTGCCAAGTTAAAAGGTAATTCATCCTTCAAGGCAAAAACTTGCAATAAATCAACTATATCTGCTGCTGTTGTAGTTTCATCTAAAGAAATTCCTACATCAGAATTATCGAAAACTCGTAAGTTGATATTTCTACTATCTGCTGCTGCTTGAATTTTCTCTAAACTGGTATTTCCTAACTCAATTCTGAGAGTATCAAAGAAGTTTTCACTAACGATTTGATAACCTAATTTTTTCAATCCTGCTGCTAAAGTTGCAGTCAGTTGATGGACATTTTCTGCAATCCCTTTTAAACCATCTGGTCCATGATAGACTGCATACATACCCGCCATCACTGCCAATAAAACCTGCGCTGTGCAGATATTACTGGTAGCTTTATCTCTACGGATGTGTTGTTCACGGGTTTGCAGAGCCAAACGGTATGCAGATTTACCATTCACATCTTTTGATACACCCACAATCCGTCCTGGAACTAAGCGTTTATGCTTCTCCTTGGTCGCAAAGTAAGCTGCATGAGGTCCTCCAAATCCCATTGGAATACCGAACCGCTGAGTGCTGCCTACGGCTATATCAGCCCCTAATTCACCGGGGGGTGTAAGTAGTGTCAAACTTAAAGGATCTGCGGCTACAGTCACCAATGCACCCTGAGCATGGGACTGTTCTATAAAGTGGCGATAGTCGTAAATTGTACCATCGGTTGCGGGATATTGCAGAATCGCGCCAAAGATTGTTTCGGAAAAATCAAAGGTGTGATGATCACCGATAATGATATTAATGCCTAAAGGTTTAGCGCGTGTTTGTAATACTTCAATGGTTTGAGGATGACAGTAGCTAGAAACAAAGAAGTTGTGGGATTTATTTTTGCAGATACCATAACTCATACTCATTGCTTCTGCTGCTGCTGTTGCTTCATCTAATAAAGAAGCGTTAGCAATTTCTAAACCAGTCAAGTCAATAATCATGGTTTGGAAATTTAAAAGTGCTTCCAAACGTCCTTGGGCAATTTCAGGTTGATAAGGGGTATATGCTGTATACCAACCGGGATTTTCTAAAATGTTGCGTTGAATTACACCTGGGGTAATGCAATCATAATACCCTGTACCGATATAAGAACGGTAAACCTGATTTTTGTCAGCTATTTGTTTTAATTTTACTAATGCTGCATATTCGCTTTGCGCTGCGGGAAGTTCCAATTTCTGATTTAAGCGAATTCCCTGGGGTACAGTTTGATCAATTAATTCATCTAAACTGTTCACACCCAATGTCTGTAGCATTTGCTCAACATCATCAGCATTTGGTCCGATGTGTCTTTGGCTGAAATCTCTGATTTTAGGGTTGTTTTCAGTTACAATAGGGTTCTGGTTTTCACTGCGATCGCTGGATTGAGGACGAGGAAGATTTGCTACCACCTATTTTTCTCCTACTTTACTTCTTCATACATTGTAATGATTACTGGTAAATAGGTCATTTCGCCTCGAAAATTGTTCTTAATTCCAACAACACCAGTTAATAGGTAAGAGCTACAGAGATTTTTGTTTGTTCCGAAAATTTTATAGCTGTAGTCAGGTTGCTTAGGCTATTAGATAGCCTCTAATTGTAAAGATTGGTAAGGGTAAAGCGCAATGCTAAACCCCTACAAGTTTATGATTTTCATGTCCTAATCTTGGTGAATATAGCTATAAATTAATTTTGCTTAGGTGTTTATATTTTCTAAGAATTCACATTAGCTTAGAGAAATGGTGCGTAATAACGCACCCTACACAAGTTAGAACTACTTAGAGCTTAGGAAATAAATGTCAAATCTTGACAGGGAAAGAGTTTTAGGAATTTTCATGTTTAACAAATGCAAGATTTTCAAGGGTGAGAATTCAAAAACCTTGCTTTGGAGATGAAAATTCAAACTTAATAAATGTCTAAAACTGTCACCTGTCAAAAGTCACCTATCCTGATGACAACATTTTTTGCTATCAACTCTAGTTCTCACCTTCTACTTGCTCTCTATACTCCTCTGCACTCATCAAGTCATCATCAATTTCTTCTGCATTATCAGGACGGACTTTGATTAACCAACCATCTTGATAAGGATCATCAGCTAATTGTTCAGGAGCATCAACTATTTTTTCATTGACTTCTATAACTGTACCACTCAAAGGAGCTTTGAGTTCTTCTACAGCTTTTACTGATTCAACCGTACCGAATGAATCTCCTTTTGTAATAGCTTCATCAAGACTTGGCAAGTCTAGGAAAACAATATCACCTAATTGTTCAACCGCATAGGCAGTAATACCAATTGTAGCAACTTCCTCATCTAGACGTACGTATTCATGAGAATCTTGATACTTTAGCTCTTGTGGATATTCTAGATCCATAGCACTTCCTCACGTAAAAAAAATAGTGTGTTCACAATAACCCAAAGACATTATTCCTCAAAAAACTGAAAACTGATCACTTCTTCCGATTTTTTGAACGATAAAAAGGACGTTTGACTACAACTACGGGATAATTTTTCTTACGAATTTCCACTTCTAACTCTTGGCCAACTTTTCCTAGTGCTTTGGGAACATAAGCTAAAGCTACAGGATAACCAAGTGTCAGTGATAATGTACCACTAGTAATTTCTCCCACAACTTCGCCTGATGATACTACTGAATAGCCATGACGAGCAATATTTCGACCTTGGGTTTGTAAACCAACCAGTTTACGTTTTATACCTTCAGCTTTTTGCTGTACTAAAACATCCTTACCGATAAAATCGCCTTTGGTATCTAAATGAACTATCCAACTTAAACCAGCTTCTAGAGGTGTAGTATTATCATCAATATCTTGTCCATAAAGTGCCATTGCGGCTTCTAAACGCAAGGTATCCCGACAACCAAGGCCACAAGGTGTGACACCCGCTTCATAGAGATGATGCCATAATTTAATTCCTACTTGGGGATCTACCATGATTTCAAATCCATCTTCCCCTGTGTAACCTGTACGTGCTAAAAAGGCTGACTGACCAAATAAAGTAGTTTCTATATGCCCAAAAGCTGAAATTGGACTAAGATCATCTGAGACTAGAGATTGAATGTAATTTGTCGCTTCTGGGCCTTGAACAGCAATTAAAACTTTATCTTGGGATAGGTCGTTAAATTCTAGGGTGTTGAGATCAAGATGTTGTAAAATCCAATTCTTATCTTTGTCAGTTGTTCCAGCATTGACAATGATGACTACTTTTTCAGTCCCCGTACTATCTACACCTTGATGATAAATAATAATATCGTCAATTATTCCCCCTTGAGGGTTTAATAAAACTGTGTATTGAGCTTGACCAAATTCTAAACGACTTAAATCCGAAGGAACTAATTTTTCTAGTTGGGAAATAACATTTTTACCTTGGAGAATAAATTTACCCATGTGGGAAATATCAAACATCCCTGCTGCATTCCTCACAGCTTGGTGTTCTTGAGTGATACCAGTATACTGCACTGGCATTTCCCAACCACTAAAGCTGGTAAAGCGGGCTTTGAGTTCTACACCAATGTGGTATAAAGGAGTTCTTGCTAAAGATTCGGCAGTGTTTTCTATTTTAGCCACGTGTATTTTTAGTGTTTACAGCAATTGTCAGTATTTCATAGTAGAAGGCAAGAGGCAAAAAGCAAGATTCATCAGCAAGCATTGGTGACTGGTGATTGGGTAAATTTCTGAATTACGAATTACGAATTACGAATTACGAATTACTAAAGGTGATTGGTGACTGGGAATAGGTAAAGAAATTTCACCCCCTCACCCCCTCACCCACTCATCTCCTCTGATTGGTGATTGGTGATTGGTGATTGGTGACTGGGAATCTTAATTTAACGGAACTTAGCTTTTGCAAAAATCAAATATTAGTCCCATAACTGAACTACGGTTTAATATTTATGGTAGAAATGTTGAGATTTATTAAGCAAAAATTATGAAATTGTGGTCAATACTCGCTAGTATCGTTTTAACAGTAGTTTTGTTTGTCTCCCCCCTATCAGCACAAGCAGCAAGCTCCTCAAGCATTACCCGTTCCGCTGGGGATGAAGTAGAAACAACGGATTTTTCCGGTCAAGAGTTAGCTGGTGCTGAGTTCACCAACCTGGAATTAGAGAATGCTGACTTTAGCAATGCTAACCTTAGAGGTGCTGTGTTTAACGGTGCTGTGTTAGAGGATGTAAATTTACATAATGTAGATTTCCGTCAAGGTATAGCTTACTTAGTTAAGTTTGAAAATGCTGATTTAAGTGATTCTTTATTTTCAGATGCTATGATGCTGCGTTCAGTTTTTAATAATGTGAATGTGACTGGAGTAGACTTTACTAATGCGATTTTAGACGGACTAGAAATCAAAAAACTCTGTAAAAATGCCAGTGGAGTTAATCCTATTACAGGTGTAGATACTCGTGAATCCTTGGGTTGTAAATAATTTATAATCTTTTTCCCCTTCCCTCGTTCCCATACTCTGTATGGGAATGCATTCTGAAGGTTCTACCTCCAAAGATGAGTCATGTCGTTTCTGGGGTAACCACAGGGAATTTGCCCCTACGTGAGGAAAACATATCATTCCGATGCTAACGGATTTAAGATTATATCATTTCTGGGGCAACCACGGGGGGTTTGCCCCTACGTTGGGAATTAGCTTCTGACTGATGACTAAAGACTGATAATTTTAATCCTGTATGTATTCTTTACCAGTTATTAATGCAATCTCAGCACGGACAAATTCCCGACCTAGATAAGCAGCATGATCCAAGAAAGTAATTGGACAGGGTTTAGTCTCTTCAAAAATCTTGATACACAATTCTTTAGCAGTGCGGCCACTAAATACTTGGGTGTGAGTTCTTTCAACTTTACCATTACAGGGAATTACCTCACCTGTTTCTGGATCTACAGCTAAACCACGATCGTTAATCGCGTTGGTAAAATGTTTAGCGTAAATCAATCTTTCATTGGAGTCAATGTAAATAAGAAAATAACCTTGGGGATCAAGGTCTATATGACGTTGAGAAAATTTATCATCCAGGGCAGTTAAATCATCAAGTATTAAATCCATAGTCATGATCAAACGAAAAATTATTGAAATACTTTTTGAGCTTACTTATACAGTGTAATTGTTTAGTTACCTGTTTTAAACATTATTTTGAGTGAAAGGTAATTCTGAGTTAATGGCTTCAATTTCCTCTTGTTCAAGTTGGTTTACTTGTAGAATATGAGGACGGAGAATTTTTCCTAAACGACTGTTATAAAATCGGTGTAAACTATGATTAATTTTAGCGGGGAAACCTCGTCGTTTCTTATGTCTACCACCTGCACCGGGATCAAAAGATTGGATATTGTTAGCGATCGCCCATTCAATGGGTGCATAATAACAAGCGTTAAAATGTAGACAATCTATTTCTTGGAAACTACCCCAATAGCGTCCATATAATTGAGCATCTTTAAATAAACAAAAAGACATTCCCACTGGTGTACTTTGTTCCTGTTGATTATAAGCAGCAAAAAATACTACCCTATGGCGATAATTATGGTATAAAGTTTCAAAAAATTTCTTAGTCAAATATTTACTACCCCACCAACCAAATTTATCGCAGGTATCAGCATAAAATTCATACATGAGTGGAAAATAGAACTTAGGAATTTCTTCTCCAGAAATGGCTTGCATTTGTAAACTTGATTTTTCTAGAGCTTTGCGTTCTCGTTTAATATTTCTTCTTTGGTTGGCGTTAAATACTCCTAAATAATCATCAAAGGTATGAAAATCACTATTGTCCCAGATATAACTATGATGTAACCAATCTGTACAACCTTGTTTTTCTAAAATAGGACGGAATTGAGGATCAACATACAAAAAATGGCAACTAGAAATATTATTTTTGATGCAAAAATTATCTATTTCATGTACCATCATGGCTGTAATTTCTTCCTCATCTTCCCCAGGAGCAATTAAGAAACGATAGCCTTCTGCTGGTGTAAATGGGGACATTCCCAACATTTTTGGGTAATATTCTATCCCGATCCGATAAGCTAAATCTGCCCATTGATGATCAAAAACAAACTCCCCTTGACTATGGCCTTTCAGATAAAGAGGTGCTGCGGCAATTAATGTTCTATCTCGCCATATGGTGAGATGATTTGGCAACCAACCAGCATTGGGAATAGCGCTGTGGGAGATTTCCATGTTATTCAACCAATCCCATTCTAAAAAAGGAGTTGTTAGTGGTATGGCTAAAGCATCCCAAGCTGTTTGGGGAATTTCGGCAATTTTGTGAGTCCAATAGGTGGAATAATCGGACTTAAGTGGTTTGACCATTGTTTACTTATGAAAATAGCTATTTTGATTATGGACAGATATACTAATTTGTGAGCAAATTTCGCAGTTCTGGTTGATGGTAAGGTAAGAGGGAAAAGACTTTTCAAGATTTTACATTTTGTTACTAGCTTTGTTTTTTTTCTGTTACTGACAGTATTTGGAATAGATTTGACATAATTTCTAGATAAGTACCTGAGCAAAATTAATTGGATATTTTGGGAATAAATAAAAATCCCTATTCCCTGTTCCCTGTTCCCTGTTCCCTATTCCCCCTCCTAAATATAAAATTTATTTTGCACGATTACTTGTAACTAATAGCTCTTATCAATACGATAGTGTAAAAATATTTCTTGATTAACTTGATTAACTTCTAATAATTGTAACTTCGGAGCTAAATTTGATCTAAATCCTAATCCTGATACTGGTGTTGGTGCAGTATTTCCACCTAAAATTAAGGGACAAACTGTTAACCATAATTCATCTATTAAATTAAATTCTAATAGGGAAGCAACTAATTCACCACCACCTAATACAGCTAGACGTTGAATTTGTAAACTTTCTAAGTGCTGCCAAACAGCTAAAGTATTAATCTTGCCATTGATTGTTTCTATGACTAAAATTTGCTCAAATTCTGAACGTGCTTGCCAAAATTTTGCTCCTGTTTCAGTTGTTAATAACCAGCGTTTGATCGGTTGCTGAAAGAATTTAATATCCGGATTAATATTACCAGAACCAGAAATTACTAGATGAAATGGCTGAGGAGATTTATTTTTTGTTATTCTTTGTTGCAATAAATTTGGATCAGATATGGTTAGTGTTGTACCGTAAGCACGAAGAGTACCAGCACCAAATAAAATAGCATCAGCGGCGGCAATTTGTGTTTCCAGGTGTATTTTATCCGCTGTTGATCCAAACCGGGCAGGCGATCGCTGAAAATCTGCTATTTTGCCATCTGCACTCATCGCTAAAACTACTGTGGTATGAGGAAGTTTTTGCATTATGTTTGTAAATTTTTAGTTAGGAGAAAACATGAAAAATAAGTATGTTATCAATTTAGCATTTTCTATTTTTTGTATCTATAGTCTCTTGGTTATTTGTTAATAATAACTCAGTTTTTAAGATTTTTTACTTATTTATACTTAATCAAATGTCTCATTTTCAGATTGTGATTGTCTCTTGTGATTTTTATGGTTTGCAGATACCAAGTGAGACTATCAATGGCTAATTCTCATCAATCATCTTTCCGGCGAATTTTGGTAACCAGAATATTACTGGTATTTGTCCCAGTTTTATTAATTGGGGAAATGGTAACACTGAATAAAGCTCGTTCTAGTCTTTTAAACACTGCTAGACAAAATTTAACTAACAGTGCTGTTTATAAGGGTGAAAAAATTAATGCTACAATTGCGGCTTTAAAAGTTAATTTAATTAGTGCTAGTCAGACGCGGATAATTCAATCTGGTGCAATTTCTAAATCTGAAGATTTTTTGCAAAAAATTGCTAAATCATCACCCAATACAATTGATTGTATTCAACTACAAAAAATACATAACAATTCTACTATTCTGAGTCAAAAAAATCATATACTTGCTAGTACTTGTGGTAAGCAAGAAATTAATCCACAGCAATTATCATCACATGGTTCAGAAGCAAAAATTACTCTCATTCCTCCACCCAAACCAGGAACAACTGGTCAACATTATCGAGATAGTCAATTACAACTACTTTTATCGCAACCAGTTTATAATTCGAGAGGAAATTTAGCTTACATTTTACTTTTAAAAACTACATTACATCGGCAAACAGAAAACCATCCTAATTCTCTCACTGGTTCTTTAATAATTATTAATGAACACGGTAAAATTTATACCTATATGTCACCAGAAAAAATAGGTAAAAATATTCAAAAATACGTGAACTTTCCTAATTTAAAACCCATTATCAAAAATGCAATTAATGGCAAAAATGATTCTACCTATATCAATTTTATAGATGCTCAAGAATTTGTAGTTGGCTATACAGCAATTCCTAATCCAACTACCCAAAAAAGTACAGACAAATGGATTATTTTATCTGTGTCTAGTGTTCAAGAAGCACTATCTGGTTTAGATGAAATCAAGTTAATTTTAATGGCTTTAACTGTAGGTTTAATTGGTGCTGGTTTGTGGATATCACTATATTTAGCTCCTTATTTAGCGAGTCCTTTAGAACAACTTACAGACTATGCTTTAAATATTCACAGTCACCATGCAGCACAACCAATTCCTCGCAATTTTAAAATCAAAGAATTTAATCAACTTGTTCAAGCATTAGATCAAATGGTAGAAAGACTAAAAGCTTGGGCTGAAGAATTAGAAATTGCTTGGAAAGAAGCAAAATCAGCTAATACTGTAAAAAGTCAATTTTTGGCAACAACTTCTCATGAATTACGAAACCCTTTGAATATTATTATTAACTGTGTGCGTTTAGTTAGAGATGGTTTATGTGACAATAGGGAAGAAGAATTAGAATTTTTGAAAAAAGCAGATGACACAGCAATTCATTTATTAGCGATCATTAACGATTTACTGGATATTTCTAAAATTGAAGCAGGTAAATTATCAGTCGTTACTGTACCGATAGATTTACATCAATTGTTATTAGAAGTTATTAATTTACAGTCTGTCAATATTCAACAGAAAGGATTACAGTTAAAATGTCAAATAGGTAATCAACTAATTCCAATTAAGGCAGATGAAGGTAAACTCAAACAAGTGTTAATTAATATTATTGGGAATGCTACTAAATTCACCGATCAAGGTAGTATTACTATTAAGACAGAAATTACAAAACAGCAGGATACATCCTATGTAAATATTTCTGTACAAGATACAGGTATAGGTATTGATCCCAGTCAACAAAATAAACTATTTCGTCCATTTGTCATGGTAGATGGTACAACTACACGTAAGTTTGAAGGAACTGGATTAGGATTAGCAATTTCTCGTAATTTAATTGAATTAATGGGAGGCAAAATTACCCTAGAAAGTTTAGGTTTAAATCAGGGTACAACCTTAAATATTCAGTTACCTTTAATTGATGTTTCTTTATTATCGAAGAGAATATCAGTGTAGCGTTTGCAGCAAAAATTTCCCTGTTCCCTGTTCCCTGACTCCAAGAAAAATATGGCTAACGCCACGCTACGCGAACATAAGTCAAATCAGATCACTATATTTGCTGAATAAATCTAAAAAAGTGCAAGATATTGGCGAATAAACATTGGAAAACCTTGCACTTTGTGTGAAAATTTCAACTTACTAAATGTCTAAAACTGTCACCTGTCACCTACCTTCACAAAAACACTTGTACGCCTAACGGCAAGCAACGCTTACAGTAAACCCTAATTAATAAGGGAATATAACCCGACCACTAGGTCTAGTATCAGCGTGAAAAAATCCCTTATTTCTTCTCATAAACACAGCATCCCCTAAACCTGTGAATTTAGATGCTTTTAAAATTTCCCAAAGTGTTCTAAAATCACCGTTTAAAGGCTGCATATCTAAAGCTCGGAAGTAAAGATGTTGACTATTCCTCACACCTCCAACACGTCTGTTAACTGCTGGTGGACGATAAGCAGAAGTAATTCTAATTGGTGAACCAAACTTGTCTCTGACTTCTCCCCAAGTTTTTGCTAGTCTAATTGCATTTGCTACATATTGAGAACTGGTGGGAATGCGAGTACAGTTTTTTGTCGCTTCACCCCATGTTAGAGGTATACCTTCAACAATATATTCATTTGCATAGACTATTTTCCCTTCGGGTAGTCTCATGGTTCTGCCTGTTTTTGATCCAGCAGAAAGGTTAAGCTCAACATCAGATTCAATTTCTTCTTGATCTGCTCCGGCTTCTTCATTATCTTTTAATTTCAGCAATTCTTGAGCGGTTGTTACTCCTAACCCTAAAGGATATTGCAGTTCATTTTCTGCTTTAAATTCTATAAACGCTTGTTTAGTTGTTGGCCCAACAATTCCATCTACTCCGATTTTGAGGAGTTGTTGGATTTCTTTGACTAACTCTGCATTAGCATCAGTAATAAAAATTGCTGGTGCATTCAGTTTGATATATTCTTCTAGGGATTTAATTTCTGTAGGTTCGATTGGATCTGGGGAGTTAGATGTCATAGTTAATTTGTGGGGGAGAATTTTTACCAAAAAACTGGGTCTAAAGCCCCGTCCTTCTAGGACGGCTTTCTGTATATAATAGTTCAAACAGGCAAGGCGTTGTCTGTTGGTCTAGATAGTGTCAGATGGTGTAAACCGCAACTGTTGTTTGAATCCCGAATCCCAATTCTTTGAGGATAGGGAGTATATCAATTTTAATCTGAAGGTATACTGTCAGAGGATGTTTGAAAAGTCGGAAAGGTGGTAAAAAAGCTCTCTAAGTATCAGCTGTGAATAGACAATAGACAGCACTAAGAGAACGACATGAGTAAAGCATAAACTCTTTTGACTTCTGAAACATTCTTTTCTCCTGTCACAAAAGATTTTGGGCTGGAGTAATGAAGATATAATTGTTAAAATTACCATCATACCTGAATTACTTTATGGTCAGTCAAGTAGCCGATTCTCAACTTAATAATGATGTATTACTTCAGAGCGATCCTCAGAAGCTACTTCGTATTCGTCATACCTGTTCTCATGTCATGGCGATGGCAGTGCAGAAGTTATTTCCAGGTACAAAAGTAACCATTGGACCTTCGACTGAGACAGGATTTTATTATGATTTTGATCGCAAAGAACCCTTCACGACTGAAGATTTAAGTCGCATTGAGGAAGAAATGCGACGGATCATCCGGGCTAAATTGCCTCTTACTAGAGAGGTTGTATCTCGGGAAGAAATCTCGGCAGAGATAGAGCAATTAGGCGAGACTTATAAACTTGAAATTCTTGCTAGTATTCCACTGGAAGAACCAGTTACCCGTTACTTAATTGGTAGTCCTGATCCTGGCAAAAGTGAGGAACTTGATTTACCTCCAGAACAGTCACCGATTAATCCTGTCAATTTGCCGGCTGGAGATTATTGGTGGGATTTGTGTGCAGGCCCTCACCTCAACTCTACTGGAGAGATCAACCCAAGTGCTTTTGCTCTAGAAAGTGTCGCCGGAGCTTACTGGCGTGGGGACGAAACTAAGCCTCAACTCCAGCGCATCTACGGTACTGCATGGGAAACTCCCAAACAGTTAAAAGTTTATTTAAAGCAAAAAGAAGAAATAAAACGCCGTGATCACCGTAAGTTAGGGCAAGAACTTAAGCTCTTTAGTATTGAAGAAGATGCTGGAGGTGGCTTAGTATTTTGGCATCCACGAGGGGCAGCAATGCGTCGTGTAATTGAAGATTACTGGCGTAAAGTTCACATAGAATCGGGTTATGAGCTGCTGTATACTCCTCATGTCGCAAATTTAAATTTATGGAAAACATCTGGTCATTTTGATTTCTACAGAGAGAATATGTTCGACTCAATGGAAATTGAAGAGCAAGCTTATCAGATCAAACCAATGAATTGTCCCTTTCACATTCTGATCTATAAGCACGATCTCCACTCTTATCGAGAGTTTCCAATCCGTTGGGGAGAGTTAGGTACTGTCTACCGATATGAGCGTTCTGGAGCATTACATGGGTTAATGCGAGTTCGAGGATTCACCCAGGATGATGCTCACATCTTCTGTTTACCCGAGCAAATTGTTGATGAAAGTCTAGCAATTTTGAATCTTACGGAGCGGATTTTTTCAGACTTTGGTTTTCAAAATTATGAAGTAAATCTTTCTACTCGTCCTTCTAAGTCAGTAGGTTCTGATGATATTTGGGAAGTAGCAACAGATGCTCTCATAAAAGCCTTAAATAAAAAGGGTTGGGACTACGTGACAGATGAGGGCGGTGGCGCTTTCTATGGACCTAAAATTGATATTAAGATTAAAGACGCGATCGGGCGTTTGTGGCAATGTTCCACTATCCAAGTAGATTTCAACTTACCTGAGAGATTCAATTTGGAATATGTAGCAGATGAAGGCACTCGACAGCAACCTATTCTGATTCATAGAGCAATTCTGGGATCTTTAGAGCGATTCTTTGGAATTTTGATTGAGAATTATTTAGGCGATTTTCCTGTTTGGTTAGCACCTATACAATTACGCCTGTTGCCAGTTACTGATGAGCAACGTGAATATACTGAATCAATCGCAGCAGCTTTGAAACAACAGGGTTTTCGAGTGGAAGTTGACCAAAGTGGACAGCGTTTAGGAAAACAAATTCGCATAGCAGAATTAGAAAAAATTCCAGTTGTTGCCGTAGTTGGTAAAAAAGAGGTAACAGAAGAAACATTAAATATACGAATTCGCAAACAGGGAGACGTAGGAGCGATGACGTTACCTGAACTTCAGAATTTATTGGAAAAGCTGATAGCAGAAAAAACAACTGTTTAAAAGGCGTTGCTGAGAATTATCCTCTTATCTCAAGCATGGGGTACTAAAGTCCTTATCAATTAGTGTAACCAGGGGATGCTGTCCGCGTAGCGTGCCGTCAGGCATATAAATCTGAAAATATTACTGGTATTGGGTTTTAGAAGATTTGAGATGGAGAAAGTGCAAGCTTTTGAGGGGTAAGTACTCTTATTACCTTGCACTTTTTTGATTTCGAGAGATTAAAAAGTAGTTTTTTAATTCTCTCCCTGCACCCTGTACCCTGCACCCTGCACCCTGCTTCTTAACCATTGGTGATTTTGACAGATTTACCATCCTCTTGGAGAGATTTAGTTAAAGCTGTTAAAATTTCCACTAACTCTCTGCCTACCCATCCTGAAGAAACCAGAGAAGGTGTACTATTAAGGACACAATTCACAAAGCAATCACATACCTTTGCTAATGGTTCAGATTTTCCAATGTCTAACACTTCTTGATTTTGATTAATAGGAATAAATACATCTCCTTCTTGGGCAAATTCGCCATGTATAAAACTGAGTGGTGATGTAGCTGACATTTCGTCAAAAATCAAACTTCCTTGACTACCAACCAGGCCTAAACGTCTTTGCTTATCAGTATTTAACCAGCAGAGGTGGATGTATGCTTGAAAATTATTAGGGTAGGTTAATGTCACCCAAACTAAATCTGCTAAATTCGATTGTTCTTGTAGCCATACAGTACCCTTGGCTTTGACTTTGATTGGTAACATCCCTAACCAAGTATTAAAAATGGCTATATCATGAATAGCTAAATCCCATAGTGCATCAACATCTTGACGTACAGGGCCTAAATGAGTGCGGGTAGCATACCCATATCTTAAATTACCTAGTTGTCCCGATTGAACTACCTGTTGTCCTTTTTCTACTGCGGGGTGAAATAGGTAAGTATGATCAACCATAAGAATTATTTCTTGATATTCTGCTAATTCACAGAGTTCTCGACATTCTTCTGGATCAAGGGTGAGGGGTTTTTCCGCTAAAATATGATATCCAGATTGAAGATAGTCTTTGATTAAATCATAATGGGTAGAGGCTGGAGTTGCGATCGCCACTGCTGTCAATTGGGGAATGTTTTTAATTGACTGCCATTCGGTAATTAACAATATATTGTCATCAAGATGGAAACGTTCTTTTACTGTTGTCAATTTTGCCAAACTGGGATCTACTATTGCGACTACATCTACTTGAGGATGTGCTAAAAAATTCCTGAGTAAGTGTACTCCCCAACGTCCCACACCAATTATAGCCAGCTTAATTTTTTTCATTTGTCGTTAGTTATTAGTAGTTAGTTATTAGTTATGAGTTACTATCAAAGTCATAGAACATACATCAGAACGGATAAATTATTAGGACTTACGCATTTTCATGAAATATTGGGGTTTGAGATTGCTTCCTTTCGTTGCAATGACACTATTTGAAGTAGATTTTACGTAAGTCCTGATTATATTTAGTTTTTTCAGACTCTTTGAGGTATCTACAGAAGATGAATATTTGGTTTGTGACTGCTTTGCTGATTTCTCCTACTTATTTTTCTGCTTTTTCCTCTTCTGTCACTACAGAATAAGCAATTTTGGCAGCAGCTTGTTCAGCCGCTTTAATAGAACGACCTTTGCCTTTTCCTAACATTTTCTCATGTAACCAAACTTCAGCTACAAAACGCTCATGAATACGGTGAGGTTGGTTAACTTCTACGACGCGATATTCTGGTAATATTTTAAACTGCGCTTGAGTCCATTCCTGCAAAGCTGCTTTATAATTTAGCCTAGCTGGATCAAGACGGATTTCTTTTGCTAATCTGCCGAAATGAGGATCTAACCAAGGACGAATTAATTCTAAGTTGCGGGTGCTGATATAAAGCGCTCCCAAAACTGCCTCAAAAGCATCAGCTAATCTCGACTCTTGGCCAACTAAATCAGCAGTAGCACTACCTGCAACCAGTAAATACAGTTCTAAACCATATTCTCTGGCCAACTTAGCCAAAATGCGATCGCTAACTAAAACTGAGCGAATAGCCGCAAATTCACCTACAGAACATTCAGGATAATTTTCCCATAACACTACGGCGGCTACCAACCTAACAACTGCATCACCCACAAATTCAAGTTGTTCATAATTAGAAGACTCAGAAACCGTCGCATGAGTGAGTGCCAAGTCAAGTAATTCCCACTTGATTGGATCATCTTTAGACAGGCCTAGCTTTTGAACTAAACTTTCAAGTTGCCGTTGACGGCGAGGATAAACGCGGGACATTAAAGGAAAATTAAAAATTATGTGGAACTTAATTTATTATCTATCCAAATAGCTAGTTAGAAAAAGTGATTAGTGATTGGTGAGGGGGTGATTGGTGAGAGGGAATCTTAATTTAATCAGTCATTAGGGTTTACAGCAAAAAGTTACAGTGCTTTACGATGTAATGAGGTACACTATTGGCGGGCTGTCCGGCCCACCCCACAAGAGCTTCATGATTATGATTTGTACCTCTAACTATCTATAGGAATTACGCATTTTAAGGAGATGTCAGGGTTTGAGATTGCTTCCTTTCGTCGCAATGAGAGTATTTGGAGTAAGTTTTGCGTAAGTCCCGTAATAACCAAAAAAGAGAAAGCAGGACATAAGCCGGGTTCTGTTCTCTGACGAGGGCAGTTATCTATCTGGGATGCTTGTTACCAAACACCTCAAGCGGCGCTTCCTGAACGGAACTGGTAAAAGACCAACCATAGTTCCTTCGGCCTTGCTCCCAACCGGGGTTTACCGAGCCAGCACCTCTCGATACTGCTGGTGCGCTCTTACCGCACCTTTGCACCCTTACCACTTTCAGTGTTCAGTTACCAGTTATCAGTGATCAGGTATGATCTGTTCGCTTTAAGTGGCGGTATTTTTCTGTGGCACTATCCTCACGATCACTCGCACTGGACGTTATCCAGCAAGTTTGGTCTTTCGGGAGTCCGGACTTTCCTCAAACCAGCCTAAATTGCTAATCTGCAACTGCCTGCGCCTACTTTCTCTCTACTTATAGTGTAAACTTTCGTCGTCACTTGTGTGTGAGTTTCTATTATTTTTTCTTGTTCCAAGGTAAGGCATAAGTCCAAGGTAATTTTTCCAGGGTGAAAGGACAATTAATAATGGAGATAGGAGGAACATTTATCCCTGGAGCTAAACCAACCCGTAATTCAGAAATTCTTAATACTAATTGAAAAGAAAAATCTACATTTTTTTTCCTCTCCATAAAATCTTTGTATAGTTTTTTAAAAGGTTTTTGTTTCTGTAGACCTAATATATCAATTAGGGGATCTCCTGGTTGATACACACCATTTTCATCCCTTTTTAAGATATCTTCTGCGGTTACAGTTTCGGAAATACTTTTCTTAGGTGCGACAATTGTAGGAACTTGTGGCATGGCTAAATCACGGCTTAAATCAGGATATTTACGAATTACACGCCGGGATTTTTTACTATGTTCAACTACCCAAGAACTGTTATCCCAGTCAATATATACGGCCAAACCTTCTGATTTATTTTCAATCCCAATTGATAATTCTTTTAAGTTATCACTTAATTTTTCTAAAAAATAAGTACCTGTTTGAAAAGAAATATCAATTTTATCATCAAGATTTTGTTCTTTTAATTGTTCTGTAACAGCATCTTTCACAAAATCTAATTTTACCATATCATCAATAGATTCAATCATGCGATTGAAGGTGTAATACACACCTAAGAAATAAACCATGAAAACGATCAGGTTTTGTTCACTACTTGGTAGCTGCATAACTTAATTTCACCTGTGATTGGATTTACAAATATAATATAGGGTTTGCAACAAAAAGTGATCTGTGAAGACTAGGGAACAGGGAACAGTTTCAAGAGTTGGGAAGGGAATAATTTTCACTGCAAGTGCAAGGTTTTCAAGTACTGATCCTCAAATATCTTGCACTTTTTGAGTTTAAAATCTTCTAAAACCCTAGACCCTATGGAAACTACTATATGCTATTTTTTCTATAAATTCGCTATAAAAATTATTCCTTAAGACTAAAAGAATTTGATAACCAACCTCTGCGCCAAAAAAAGAAAAGTAAACCACTAGCAATTAGAAACATTAATCCTAAACAAATTGGATATCCCCAATAGGAATTTAATTCTGGCATATTGTATGGTGATTTGTCAGGATTAAAATTCATGCCATATATACCAGCTACAAAAGTCAGAGGAATAAAAATAGAAGAAACCACAGTGAGTATTTTCATGATTTCATTCATTTTATTACTCACTGCTGATAGATAAACATCCATTAATCCTGATGCTAATTCTCGGTAAGTTTCTACCATATCTATAACTTGAATGGAATGATCATAACAGTCTCTTAAATAAATACGGACATCATCACTTATGATTTCACTAGTATCTCTAATTAAGGAATTAATCACATTTCTCTGTGGCCAAATAGCGCGACGCAATTGTAATAATTCTCTTCTGATTTGATAGATTTTTTGTAGGGTTTGAGGAGTAGGATTAGTGATTACTTCTTCTTCTAATTCTTCCATTCGCTCTCCATAAATTTCTAGCACAGGGAAAAAACCATCAATCACTGCATCTAATAAAGAATAAGCTAGATAATCTGAACCTTGTTTCCTAATAATTCCTTTACCTTTTGTGATTCTAGTTCTGACATTCTCAAAACAGTCATATTCTGGTTCTTCTTGCACAGTGAGCAAATACTGTTTACCTAAGACAAAACTAACTTGTTCACTATTAAATCCTGTATTTATATTTATATGTTTGGGCGTTACCATCCTAGCAATAATTAATAATTGATCTTCATAGTCTTCACTTTTGGGACTTTCTGCCATATTAACTACATCTTCTAAGACTAAAGGATGTAATTCAAAAACTTTTCCTATTCTTTCGACAATATCTTTATTTCCTAAACCTTGGACATCAACCCAAGAAACTGATTCTGTTTCTAAATATTGATGACAATCTTCTGGATTGTTAATTTCTTCATGAATTAGATTCATGTAATTATAATCCATTAAGTAAATGTGCGGTTGTTGAGAATTTTCATCCACAATGATTGTTCCTGGTGCTGTGCCTGGTTGATGGGAATATTTTTTTCTAGAAGATGATTTTTTGATAACTTTGGAAAATCGGCGAATTTTTGTGAACATGGAAATTTTTCTAATGTTAACACTTAGGTAGTCATACATTTATAATTCGTAATTTGTAATTTGTAATGCTCCCTATGGCTAACGCCACGCTACGCTATCGGGAGAGCTACGCTTACGTAATTCGTAATTCGTAATTCGTAATTCGTAATTCGTAATTTGTAATTCGGGAGAGCAATGCTAAAGTAATTTGTAGTTCAATATCATGAAACTTTTGTGGGGTAGGCATCTTGCCCGCCAACAGTTTACCTCATTACACCAGAAAGCGCTATATATCATGGGGCAACCACGGGGGGTTTGCCCCTACGTGAGGAAAACATATCATTCCGATGATAACGGATTTGATATAACTAGTAACACTTCGTGTAATTCAAAAGTCAAAAGTCAAAAGTAAGAGTTAGTCAGCTTGTGAACAGTTAATAATAGTATCTATTTTTAGTAGGACTTACGCATTTTTACGAAATATTGGGGTTTGAGATTGCTTCCTTACTTACGTCGTAATGACAGTGTTTGGAATAGGTTTTGCGTAAGTCCTGTTTAGATAAGCCTGTAATATTCAGTATTTTTAGAGTTTAGTTATATCTAAATTAAATTTATTGTGAGCAAGGAACTCAAGTTCCTTGCAGGATATAGGTTTTAGGTTAAGTGGATACCTATGGGTTAGAACATACCCATGCCACCCATGCCACCCATACCCATACCACCCATGCCGCCCATGCCGCCCATGCCGCCCATGCCGCCCATTCCAGCGTCAGCAGGCATTGCAGGTTGTGGTTCTGGTTTTTCTACAACTATGGCTTCGGTGGTTAGCACCATACCGGCAATAGAAATAGCGTTTTGTAAGGATGAACGAACTACTTTAGCAGGATCAATAATACCTGCGGCGATTAAGTCTTCAAATTCACCAGTAGCAGCGTTGTAACCAATATTGATATCGGTTTCTCTGACTTTGGAAACAATTACAGAACCTTCTTCGCCAGCGTTATTAGCTATTTGGCGTAAGGGAGCTTCTAAAGCTCTTTGGACAATTTCTGCCCCAATTGTTTCTTCGGTATCAAGGCTGTTTTTAATTTCATCTACTTTTGTCGCTAGATGAATTAAAGTTGTACCACCACCGGGAACTATTCCTTCTTCTACCGCAGCTTTGGTAGCGTTGAGTGCATCTTCAATTCTGAGTTTTCTGTCTTTGAGTTCAGTTTCTGTGGCTGCTCCGACTTTGATGACTGCAACACCACCAGCTAATTTGGCGATACGTTCTTGAAGTTTTTCAGTGTCGTATTCAGAATCAGTTTCTTCTAGCTGTTTACGAATTTGAGCAATACGTTTTTCTATTTCTGGTTTGTTTTCACTGCCAGATACTATAGTAGTGTTTTCTTTGTCAATGGTGATTTTCCGAGCAGTACCTAGCATTTCTACTGTAGCTGTGTCTAGGTTTAAACCAATTTCTTCGGAAATCATTTGCCCATCGGTAAGGATGGCGATGTCTTGTAATAAGGCTTTGCGACGTTCACCAAAACCAGGCGCTTTGATAGCAGCTACGTTTAAAACTCCTCGCGCTTTGTTAACTACTAGAGTTGCTAAAGCATCACCTTCTAAGTCTTCGGCAATAATTAATAAAGGTTGGCCTGAGCGAGCCACTTTTTCGAGGATGGGTACTAGATCCTGGATCGCACTGATTTTTTTGTCAGTGATCAGAATGTGGGCATTTTCAAATTCCACTGTCATCCGGTCGTTATTGGTGATGAAGTAGGGAGAAATGTAACCACGATCAATTTGCATCCCTTCTACTACTTCTAGTTCAGTAACGAGGGATTTTGATTCTTCTACGGTAATTACACCATCTTTGGTGACTTTCTCCATTGCTTGTGCCAGCATACTTCCGACTTCTTCATCGTTACCTGCTGATACGGTGGCAACTTGAGCTATTGCACTTCCTTCTACTGGCTTGGCTATTTTAACAATTTCTGCTACTAATGCCTCCACGGTTTTGTCCATACCGCGTTTTAAGGCAATGGGGTTTGTACCTGCGGCTACGTTTTTTAGTCCTTCTTTCACTAAAGCCTGTGCTAGAACGGTAGCAGTTGTCGTACCATCACCAGCTATATCTTTAGTTTTAGATGCCACTTCTTGAATTAATCTCGCCCCTGTGTTTTCTAAGGCATCTTCTAATTCAATTTCTTTGGCAACAGTGATACCATCATTAACAATCTGAGGTATGCCAAATTTTTTTTCTAAGAGAACGTTACGGCCTTTTGGTCCGAGGGTGATCTTAACCGCATCTGCTAGGGCATTAATACCTTTTTCTAGCGATCGCCGTGAGTCTTCATCGAAGGAAATGATTTTAGCCATGTCTCATTTATCTATTTCTTCCATTAGACAATTTAGCACTCACAGGTCAAGAGTGCTAAGTTTTTCAGGTACGGATTTTAAGAAATACTGATAGAAAATAGAAAATTGATAATATTACATTGATATGGAAATTTTAAACACTAGTATTGATGGTTATATCAGGAGATGAGTCTAGAAAAATTCCTTGAATCTCTTGGTATTGCTGAACCTAGCGGCACCGGCTGGTTAGCTGTAGTATTTACTTTTATTTTGGCTTGGGGAGTTACTTGGCGTTTAATTCCCACAATTCGTCAATTTGCTTTGCAGGTGGGTTGGGCTGATCAACCAAATGCTCGGCGACTGAATAAAGAACCTTTACCTAATGCTGGTGGTTTGGCTATTTATGCTGGTGTAATTGCAGCTGTAGTTTTTGCTAGTTTACTTCGTCCGATTGAATTGGAAGGGGTTTTAGCTCAGGTACTCACAGTGTTGTTGGGTGGTTCGATTTTAGTTCTAGTCGGTTTTATTGATGATCAATTTGGTTTACCCCCTTCGGTGCGTTTGTGGACACAAATCATCACAGCATTGTTGTTGGTAGCCAATAATATTAGTATACCCATTACCCTTGGTACTCCCATTGACTCTTTACTGTCAATGTTTTTAACTGTGTTGTGGGTTGTGGGTATTACCAATGCCATTAATTTAATGGATGGTTTGGATGGTTTGGCAGGCGGGATCAGTTTTATTACGGCGATGAGTTTATTGGCAGTTTCGGCTCAATTTGATAACCGAGCCGCAGCAACCCTAGTATTAGCGGCTTTAGGAGGTGCAGCTTTAGGATTTTTACGTCATAATTTTTATCCTTCGAGGATTATCATGGGTGATGCCGGAGCTTACTTTTTTGGCTATGTACTAGCTGCAACCAGCATTTTGGGCAAATTGGAAGAAACTACAGTTTATGCCCTGTTACCGACTGTTTTATTTTTGATGTTGCCAGTTTTAGATACCACTCAAGTATTTATCAGAAGACTTTTAGCAGGAAAAAACCCATTAAGTACCCCCGGTAAAGATCATCTCCACCACCGTCTCTTAGCTTGGGGTTTATCCCAACGCCGTACTGCTGCCACTCTTTGGTCTATAACTTTATTTTTTAATGTTCTAGCTATGACTTTACAGGGTATGAATTTACCTGTAATTATAGCTTCTGCTGTAAGTATTCTTTTCCTCTTAGCTACTACAGTAATACAAAGAATTATTCAGCATTAGTGATTGGTGACTGGTGACTGGTGATTGGTGATTGGTGATTGGTGATTGGTGATTGGGTAAATTTCTTAATTACGTAAGCGAAGCTCTCCCGAAGGGAGCATTACGAATTACGAATTACGAATTACGAATTACGAATTACTAAAGATGACTGGTGACTGGGAAAGAATTTTCTCCCACTCACCCACTCACCCCCTCATCCCCTCACTACATCACTACATCACCATCCCTCCATCAACATTAAAGACTTGTCCGGTAATGTAAGCTGCGGCGGGATCTGCTGCTAAAAACCTGACCATTCCAGCAATATCTTCTGGTTCACCAAAACGACCCAAGGGTATATATTGTAAGATACCTTCTGCTTTGAGATCGTTGGTCATATCAGTTTTAATAAACCCTGGTGCTACTGCATTAACTGTGATCCCACGACTGGCTACTTCTTTGGCCATGGTTTTGGTGAAACCAATTACACCGGCTTTTGCTGCGCTGTAGTTGGCTTGTCCAGCATTACCCATTTGTCCGGCAATTGAAGAGATATTAATAATTCTGCCTGACTTTTGTTTGAGCATAATTTTACTGACAGCCTTAGTACATAAAAATACTCCTGTTAAGTTTAAGTCTATAACTGCTTGCCATTCTTCTAATTTCATTCTCAATAATAGATTATCACGGGTAATTCCTGCATTATTAACTAATATATCAATACGTTTATATTTATCTATTGTTGTTTTGATTAGCGTATCTACTTGTTCTGATTTAGAAACGTCTGCTTGTAGGGCGATCGCTTCTCCTCCATTTCCTATAATTTCCTCCACGACTTGATCTGCTGCGGTGCTGGAGCTAGCGTAGTTAACTACTACCTTTGCACCTTGGGATGCTAGTTGTAGAGCGATCGCACGGCCAATTCCTCTAGATGCTCCGGTGACAATGGCAACTTGATCTTGTAATAATGTCATCTAATTTTCCTTCATTTTTATAGATGTTAGCGGTAATTATTTTATGGTGAATTGGGAACATTTGGATATTTAAGTTGAGATTACTAATTTGAGAGTTGCTACATTTCCGTATATATTTTAAGTATTTGTTAATTTAGGAAGTTATAATTTATTGCATTGCATCTATAAAGAAAATCACGAATATGGAATTGGAAGAACTAATTGTTAGACTAAATCTTGGTGAAGATTATGATTATGAGTTTAAAGCATCCCAAGATAAATTATCTAAGGATATTTGGAAAACTGTTTCTGCTTTTGCTAATACTAGTGGTGGATATATTATTTTAGGTGTAACGGAAAATAAACATGATTTTCAAATTAGTGGGATCAAAAATTCCATTCAACAGAAAAAAGAGTTTTGGAATAATCACAATAATGCAGAAAAATTGAGTGTTCCCATTTGTAAAGAATCAGATGTGACAATTACTCAAATTGAAGACAAAGAAATCATTATTATTGAAGTACCAGCAGCAAATCGTATTCAGCGTCCTGTTTATATTAATAAAAATCCAATTAATGGAACATATAAACGTTATTTTGATGGTGATCATCAATGTAGCCAGGAAGAAGTAAAACAAATGCTTCGAGATCAAGGGAATGAAGCTCAAGATTCTCAGGTTTTAGAAAATTTTGATATGAATGACCTTGATCCAGAAACTATTAAAGTATATCGGCAAAGATTTAGTAATAGAGAATTAGATCATGCTTGGTTAATATTAAATGATCAAGAATTGATGATTCAATTGGGTGGTTATAAAAAAGACCGAGAAACAGAAACAGAAGGATTAACAATTGCTGGTTTATTAATGTTTGGGAAAGAGCGCAGTATTTTGGATGCTTTTTCTCATTATCATCTTGATTATCAAGAAAAATTATCTAATGATCCTGAACAACGCTGGACATATAGAATTACCTTAGATGGTAAATGGGAGGCTAACTTATTTAATTTTTACCCTCGTGTTTATAATCGTTTGGTATATGATTTAGCTGTTCCTTTTAAACTAGATCAAGACTCAATCAGAGAAGGTGAAACTCATGTTCACGAAGCGTTAAGAGAGGTATTAATTAATAATTTAATTCATGCAGATAACCTTTCAACAAAACCTATAGTTATTTTGAAAATTAATGATGGATTTTCGTTCTCCAATCCAGGAAGATTAAGGATTACTATTAGTCAACTTTATGAAGGTGGAATAAGTGAACCACGTAATCCTAATTTGCAGAAAATGTTTAAAATGATCGGTTTAGGGGAAAAAGCAGGTTCAGGTTTTGCTAAGATTTTACGAGCTTGGAAAGAGCAACAATGGCTTCGTCCTCTAGTTTTAGAAAAATCTGGTCATGGTAGATGGACAGAATATAGTTTGCCTAACAATTCTTTAGTTAATATTTCCTATTCTGTTAACTCCGATCATTTGGATGATAACTCCGATCATTTGCAAGATAGCTCCGATCATTTCCAGAAATTAGTAACTATTGCTACACCAATTCGAGACAGTGGAAAGGTTTCTAAACAATTAATGGAAGAAACAATATTAAAACTTTGTCAAGAACAGTATTTAACACAACAACAACTAGCAAATATTTTAAATCGTTCTCCTCATACTCTCAGAGCTAACTATCTCACATCTATGGTCAAAAATGATCTTCTTATTTTAAAATACTCTGATACACCAACTCACCCACATCAATCTTACATTACTAATCCAAATCTTTAATTTATAATTAATTCATCCTATGACAGATTTACTTTTCCCCCAACCACCTACATTTGACAACATTGAAGATGAACGTTTACACCGTAAACAGCGACTAGCTGCGGGTTTTCGTTTATTTGCTCGTTATGGTTTTGATGAGGGAGTTGCAGGACATATGACAGTTCGTGATCCAGAATTTACAGACTGTTTCTGGGTTAACCCCATTGGTATGTATTTTGGTCATATCCGCGTATCTGATCTATTGCTAGTTAATGATCAGGGGGAAGTTATTAAAGGGAATAAAATTGTTAATACAGCAGCTTTTGCTATCCATTCCCGTATTCACGAATCTAGACCGGATATTATTGCAGTTGCTCATGCTCATTCATTGTATGGTAAAGCTTGGTCAACTTTGGGTAGGTTACTTGATCCTCTGACTCAAGATGCTTGTGCTTTTTATGAAGATCACGCTTTATTTAATGACTATACTGGAGTAGTTTTAGAAACTAATGAAGGCGATCGCATTGCTGCAACTTTAGGGAATAAAAAAGCGATTATTTTACGCAATCATGGTTTATTAACTGTGGGTAATTCTGTAGATGAAACTATCTGGTGGTTCATTACAATGGATCGTTCTTGTCAAGCTCAATTATTAGCAGAAGCAGCGGGAAAACCAATTTTAATCTCTCCAGAAACTGCACGTTTCACTCATAGTCAAGTAGGTTCTCATATTATTGGTTGGTTTGCTTTTCAGTCTTTGTATGAAAAGATTGTGCGGGAAGAACCAGATTTATTGGAATAATGTTACATCTTCAAATAGTGTCATTGTGACGAAAGGAAGCAATCTCAAACCCCAATGTTTTATTAAAATGTGTAAGTCAGCGGTTAGGGATTTCCAAATCAAAAAAATATCTTATTGTTGAGACAGCAGAAGAGTAGGGGGAAGAGTCATTTTGGTAGAAAAGATTGGGTTAATTTAGTTCTTGGAAGTTCCTTATCAGTACATTTTTAATGTTGGGTTTCCTTGTGTCAACCCAACCTACATACCTGTTGAATAAGTAATAGGTAAAAAGTAAAAAACAATTACCCATTACCAATCAAATTACCTCTTAGCTAAATATTGATACATCTCCCATCTTGCATCAACTTCTGCTTGCGCTTGTGCTAATAATTGTTTAGCAATTTCCGGTTTACTCTTGACTAACATTTTGAACCGGTTCTCCTCATACATGGATTTTTCCACTGACTGAGAAGGTGCTTTCATATCCAATTGCAGAGGATTTTTCCCTTCATTTTCCAATGCAGGATTATAACGATATAATAACCATCTACCGGAGTCAACCAAAGCTTTTTGTTGTTGTAAACCGGTGGTCATATTAATACCGTGAGCTATACAATGACTGTAGGCAATAATTAAGGATGTACCCTCAAAAGCTTCTGCTTCCAAGAATGCTTTTAATGTCTGTTCATCCCTTGCACCTAAAGCTACACTAGCCACATAAACATTACCATAAGTCATGGCCATTAAACCTAAATCTTTTTTAGGTGCGGGTTTACCACTAGCTGCAAATTTAGCGACTGCGGCGGTAGGTGTGGCTTTGGAAGATTGACCACCTGTGTTAGAATAAACTTCTGTATCCATGACTAGGATATTGACATTTTTGCCACTAGCTAAAACGTGATCAATGCCATGAAAATCAATGTCATAGGCCCAACCATCTCCACCTACTATCCACACACTTTTCTTGACTAAATAATCAGCGAGGGATTTTAGATTTTGGATTTTGGATTTTAGATTTGCATCATTTTGAGATGTGGAAATTGCATCTAATTTTTGTTGCAAAGTAGCGACATTTTCCCGTTGTTCCCAAATATCAGCTTCGTTTTGTTGGGGGTTTTTGAGAATATCATCTACCAACTTATTCCCAACTTCACTATTTAATTGTTGCAGTAATTCCGCTGCAAATTCTGATTGTTTGTCAATGGATAAACGATAACCAAAACCAAATTCAGCGTTATCTTCAAACAAACTATTCGACCATGTTGGACCTCTTCCTTCTGCGTTTTGTGTCCAAGGTGTGGTAGGTAAATTACCACCATAAATTGAAGAACAACCGGTTGCATTTGCGATTAAAGTGCGATCGCCAAATAATTGAGTTACTAATTTCAAATATGGTGTTTCTCCACATCCTGCACACGCACCGGAAAATTCAAATAATGGTTCTTGCAGTTGTTGTTGACGAATTTGATTTAATTTCAAACTTCTGCGGTCGGGATTTGGTAAATTTAAAAAGAAATCCCAGTTCTCTTTTTCCTGTTCTCTGATTGGTAATTGTGGACTCATATTCAGAGATTTTTTAGTCCGATCTGTTTTATTTTTAGCGGGACAAATCTCAACACAAATACTACAACCTGTACAGTCTTCTGGTGCAATTTGAATTGTATATTTCTGACCTACAAAACTTTTATCTTTTGCATTTACTGATTTAAAAGTTGCAGGTGCATTTGCTAATTCTTCTTCTGCATAAACTTTCCCACGAATAGCAGCATGGGGACATACCATCACACATTTACTACACTGAACACAGATTGTTTCATCCCAGACGGGAATTTCTTCTGCAACGTTGCGTTTTTCCCATTTTGCGGTTGCGGTGGGGAATGTTCCATCTGCGGGTAATGCACTGACGGGTAATTCATCACCTTCCCAAACCATAATCTTACCCAAAACATCGCTGACAAATTCAGGGATATTGTCTGGTTTAGTTGTGGTTTTTTCTTGTAGAGACGTTGCATGCAACTTCTCTACATTGACAGGATGGAGATTTTCTAAGGTGCTATCAACAGCTTTTAAGTTCATGTTGACTACTTCTACACCTTTTTTACCGTAGGTTTTTTCAATCGCTTGTTTAATTTTAGCGATCGCTTCTTTCTCTGGTAAAACTCCTGCTAATTTGAAGAAACACACTTGCATAATGGTGTTAATTCTTCTTCCCATCCCACTACTTTTAGCTACCTGACTTGCATTAATAGCATAAACTTGTAGGTCTTTTTCAATAATTTGTTGTTGCACCTTCAGCGGTAAATTCTCCCACACTTCATCTGTAGGATAGGGACTATTTAATAAAAATATCGCCCCTGGTGCAGCATTTTTCAAAATATCAATAGTTTCAATGAAACCCCAATGATGACAACCGATGAAATTAGCTTCGGTGATCAAATAAGTAGAACGAATTTTTTCTGCACCAAAACGGAGGTGAGAAACTGTCATTGAACCTGACTTTTTCGAGTCATAAACGAAATAACCTTGGGCGTTATTTTCTGTTCCTTCCCCGATAATTTTGATAGAGTTTTTGTTAGCACCAACTGTACCATCAGAACCCAAACCATAGAACATTGCACGAACAACACTATCTGCTTCTGTAGAGAAATTAGAATCAAAATCTAAAGAAGTAAAAGTGACATCATCATTAATACCAATTGTAAAATGATTCTTGAGTGCAGTTTGGGAAAGATGATCAAAAACACCTTTTACCATTGCAGGGGTAAATTCTTTAGAAGATAATCCATATCTACCACCGACAATTTTTGGTAACTTGGTTTTTTTCCATCCTTCATGGAGAGCAGTTACAACTTCTAAATATAAAGGTTCTCCGATAGTTCCTGGTTCTTTGGTTCTATCCAAAACTGCGATAGATTTAACAGTTTGAGGTAAAGACTCTACAAACTTTTCTACATCTAAAGGTTGGAAAAGTCGAACTTTTAAAACACCAACTTTTTCACCTTCATTAGTCAAATAATCTACAGTTTCATGGACAGTTTCACAACCAGAACCCATGAGAATAATTACCCGTTCTGCTTTAGGATGTCCATGATATTCATATAATTTATAATACCGTCCTGTTTGTTCCCCAAACTTATCCATAATACCTTGCACAATATCAGGACAAGCATTGTAAAAAGGGTTTGCACCTTCACGGGATTGGAAATAAACATCCGGGTTTTGTGCAGTTCCTCTTAACACTGGTTTATCGGGAGTTAAACAGCGTTGACGGTGAGCAGAAACTAATTCTAAAGGTACTAATTCCTCAATTACTTGATCAGGTATCAACTCAATTTTTTGCACTTCATGGGAAGTTCTAAACCCATCAAAAAAGTGCATAAATGGGACTCTAGCTTCTAAAGTTGCCGCATGAGAAATGAGAGCAAAATCATGACTTTCTTGTACAGAAGCAGAACATAAAAATGCAAAACCCGTACTTCTAGCAGCCATCACATCACTATGATCACCGAAAATAGATAAAGCGTGGGTAGCTAAAGAACGTGCAGAAACATGAACTACTGTACTGGTTAATTCTCCCGCAATTTTAAATAAATTGGGAATCATTAATAACAAACCTTGGGAAGCGGTAAAAGTTGTACTTAAAGCACCTGTTTGTAATGCACCATGTACCGCAGCAGCAGCACCTCCTTCACTTTGCATTTGGGTAACATGAGGAATTGTACCCCAAATGTTGGGTTTATTTTCTGCCATCCAAGCATCGGCCCATTCTCCCATATTTGATGATGGTGTGATGGGATAAATTGCGATAACTTCGTTGACTTTGTATGCTACTCTTGCAACTGCTTCGTTACCATCAATTGCGGCGAATGATTTAGCCATAATTATTTCTTCCTGTGTCTTTTGTGTTGGGCTTAATTTCTTCTGTAGGGTGCGTCAAGTTAATATATTTTTGAAATATAAAGATCATGTCATCTTGTGACGCACCTTACTAATTTATGCAGAGAAACAGAAAAAATAAGATTTTAAATTTGCTAAACCCAGGAAGTAATTTTGTGATTTTTTCTACTTTTTTTATCTCACGCAGAGGCGCAGAGTCGCAGAGAGAAAGAGAATATTTTTTATTGGGTATATATTTTGATTACAAATTATAAATAATTTTAGCATGATTTGAAAATTACATCTATTTTTATATTAATTATGTACTCAATTTTGGTAAGGTTGAATTTATGGAAGTTTGATGATTTTGATGGGGTAGAGGTTCAGGTTTTCTCATCTCATTTCTTGATGAGACTAGGCTTAATTTAATAACTGATATTTTGCTTCTCTGCGTCCTCTGTGTCTCTGCGGTTAACTCACTCATTTAGTGCATCTTTATACAAAATTTGTAGAATATTATAGTTTGCATTCTATATTTATTAGAGGATATTTAGCTTTATAGCAAAGACCTATCATTTATTCATTTAAAGTTTCTTGAACTAATGTTTTTATTTCTGTAGAACTAATCGTGACTTGATCAGATTTTGCATAAATGACTAAAAGTAAAATTAGTGTTGGTGAGATAACTTGATAAATCAGACGATAACCACCACTTTTACCAGTAGGAATATCACTATTTTTAGCTCTTACTTTAAAAACTGTAGCATTGACATCAGTGATTTGTTCCCCAATTAATATCCCTTCTTGTAATTGTTGAATAATAGGTTCAATATCTTGCTGTATGCTTCGATAGCGTTTAGTCAGTTTTTTAAGCCGTTTTTTAAAGGGTTCAGTAAATCTAATTTCTACCATCTTTATTATTTTACTTTACTTATTGCCAAAGTTCTTCTAAAGGAAAAGTTTTACCTGCTTTTCCATCTAAAAGACTTTGTTTTAAATCATTCAAAATTTCTTCACGACTATCCTCTATTTCTTCCGTTTCAGATAACTGAACTATAATAGTCTCCCAAAGTTCTAAGGGAATTAAAACATCCGTTGTTTCTCCTTTTTCATTCGTAACGTAACGTATATTATCTTTTATTTGCTCAAGAGTCATAATCAATATTTCCTTTTCTACTTAACCTTAGTGATAAGATTATCAATCTAGTTAATTATTATAGCAAGCTTTGTTAAAAAGAATAGGATATTATCGAGATATCTTATCACTCGTTCCCAGTCTCCAGACTAGGAATGCAAACTAGAGGTTCTACCTCTAAAACAACTTCTCAAATTAAAAATCCTCACTCTGTCTTATCTGTGACTCTGTGGTTCGTCTAATATTTCCTAGTTTCAAAACAGGTAATTTCAACCTAGACATTTATTGGAGGTATGAATATATATTTTTATTCTCTGTGTTAAAATAGGATCTATCCTAAAAAAAGAGGTAAAAAATATGAGTAACACATCTATTCAAGCACAAACAACCTATAAACGAATTTCCACAATTGTCGAAAATTTGATTGCTAATGATAGTTTGTATCAGGAAAGGTTAGAACAAGAAGAGATGATTAATCATATTTATCAAATCTTTAATCAACGAGATACAGTACCACCAATGGAAAAAATGGAAGAAGACGACTTAATGAATAGAATTAATGGTATTTTAGCATTACATTCTGTAGCAGGATCTTTAAATGATCTCACTCCAGAAGAAATGGCGATATTTGATGAAGCTGTTAAGCGAAAGTAATTACTATTGAAAATACAAAAATACATAAAACATGGGATATCTACTAGACACAAATATTGTTTCGGCAATATTCAAAAATAATCAAAAGGTGATCATCAAATTAGATAGCTTACGCACTCAACAAGAAAAAGTTTTCATGAGTGCTATGACTTACTATGAAATTGAGCGAGGACTTTTAGCTGTCAATGCTACTAAAAAATTAAAAAATTTAGAAACCTTAGCCAATGAATACCAAGTATTGCTGTTAGATGATATGGCAATTTTTCAAAAAGCATCTAAAATTTATGCTGATTTAAAACAAAGAGGCTTACCAATTCAAGATGCAGATATTTTTATCGCATCTACAGCAATAATTCACGATTTAATTGTCGTCTCTGATGATTCTGATTTATCAAGAATTACAGGTTTAAAATTAGAAAATTGGTTAACGGATGAATAAATTGATATCAAGGTTATTTGGGTACTGTAGGATTATTAATTACACAAGGTTGAGTCTGACATTGTTGTTTATATAATTGATTCACATAACTTTTTTGCCAACTCAAAGGAATTTCTAATAAAGATAAAGTACCAGTCATTCCTAAGCCAAAGAATAAGAACAGTGACACACAACTAAGCGCAATATGAATTTTACGCCATTTATTAGTTTTATCTTTATATATTTCTGGTAAAATTGCGAAAGATATAATCATTAATACAGTCGCAACTATCCCATAATAATAATGAGACATATACCATTTTTCAGTTAAACGGTAAACTCCATCTTGACAACCAAGAATAATTAAACCCATACTTGTCAAAGTCGCAAAAATACCACGCCATTTTTTATCTTTAGGTTTAGCTTGATATAGACAGTAACAAGAGCCTATTGTTAATATAAACATTAAAGAGATAAACCCTACTTGAAAAGGTGATTGTTGCCAAACTTGTTTTTCCAAGATGTTTTTAAAAATAACATATACTAGAGCTATTAATACAATTCCCACCACAGAAACTGTTAACCAACGGCCTAATTGAACGTGTTCTTGTCCTACTACTGGGGGAATTTTACTTTTTCCTACATTTACAGTTTCTAAACGACGCTGACGGACTTGTAAAGCACGATGTGCAACTATGCCAATAATAGGAAAAACAACAGTTACAGCTATTGTTGGATGTAACAGTAAAATTATATCTGTAAATTCCATATTAATCCAGAAATGAAAATATTTACTAATGAGCTACGGTTAACGACACTTTAGGAATAAAACCTAAAATGTCGTCATCTCGAAATTAAGAAAACTATTTAACTTCGCTAGGTTGAAATCTGGTTATTTTACCTTCTTTGATATTTACCACTACATCATAAGTAGCGCAATAGGCAATAGTTACATTATTGTCTTTGTTATATAAATTAACAACCATACCTGCACCACCAGGTTGTACAGAGATTGGTTCTAAATCACCAAAAAAGAAACGTCTTAGTTGATCACCGCTACCAAACTGGCCTCTATTCTTTCTGAGCATAGAAATTTTTTGTTGAGCAGTTAAGTCAAGCTTACTCTTATTTTCTGCTTTTTTTGTTTGTTTAATCTCTTGTGCAGATGCTTGAACCAAACTAGGATTAATAGCTTGAAGTGGAGCATCCCACACAGTCACCATACCAGCTAAAGCTACACTTGCAATGAGAGAAGAAGTAAATTTCATGGTTTTTATTGATAAATTTCGACTGTGTCAAGCATCTCATTTGAACCTGAAACTAATCTAAATGATTGTCATCAATTGGCTGAATTTATCGGTAAGAATAATTAACTTTCTACTCAGCATTTTCTCATTAATGTTTTACCTAGATTTTATGTAATTGATATAGTATGATGTGGTGTTAATTTCTCGTAACGAGGTAGTAAGGTGACTAAAACAAAAAAATGGCGGGTTTTGTTAGATAAAATTCCTGGACAATTATATTTATGGTCAGCTACTGTTATTTTTGGTATTTCCAGCGCTGTTACTAGAAAAGTCACTGATCTGGGAGCAGATAATTTAATAGATGGTCGTAATCCAATATCTTTATGTAATGTTTTATTTGTTGGTAATCTGTGTTCTTTATTAGTTTTAGGAATTATTTATTCGACAGAATGGAATAAAAACAATTTACAAAAAATAACTACTAAAAGTTGGTTTTATTTAAGTATAGTTGCTACTCTTTCTGGTGCATTAGCACCTAGTTTCATTTTCCATTCTTTATCTATTACTAATGTCAATAATGTAGTCTTAATTGGGCGTTTAGAGCCACCTTTAACTCTAGCCTTATCTGTTTTATTTTTAAAAGAAAAAGTAACAAAGTGGCAAGTCATAGGCTCAGTTTTAGCTTTCATTGGTATTGCTTTAACCATTATCCTTCAGCCACCAGAAAAATCTATGATCGAAATGGGAGGTTTTAGTATAGGATTAGGAGAAGTTCTCACAGCAACTGCATCTGTAGCAATGGCTATTACAGCTATTATTAGTAAACAATATCTCTCCCAAGTTTCTATCGGTATTTATAGTATTTTTCGTACTGCTTTAGGAACAGTTTTATTTTTCTGTTTAGCTGTAATACTCTACACACCAGAACATTTTATGGATGTTTTCTCACCAATATTATGGCAGTGGATGTTACTATATGCAGCAGTGATTATAGTTTCAGGTCAATTACTTTGGTTACGGGGTTTTAAAATTTCTTCTGTATCTAAAACCACTTTGATTGGTTCAGTTACTCCTGTAATCAGTATTTTAGGAGCTTATTTAATTTTAGGTGAAATTCCTACTTCTGCTCAATATATTGGTGGTAGCCTAGTTTTGATAGGAATATTGTTAAGTCAAATTCAAACAAAACAGCAAATTCACCAATTAATATCCCGAATGGGTTTAACTCAAATTAAACAAAAAATAGAAGCGGGAATAGGATTTAAAGGTTACTAAATTAATCCTCATCTTAGCTCAAATACTCAAATTACGCTAAAATGCAAGCAGTGTCCGAATTGCCGATTTCAACATTATTATGCTGGAGAATTTACAAACCCAAATTTATCAACTTGAACAATTTGCTAATACCCTAGTCACTAACCAACTTACACACCTAAGTATTGTCAGTATTGCCATTATCTTTGCTGCGGGTTTGTTGACAAGTTTAACACCATGTATGCTATCTATGCTACCAATTACTATTGGTTATATTGGTGGTTATGAAGCGAAAACTAGATTGCAAGCTGCTGCACAATCCACTTGGTTTGCTTTAGGGTTGGCTACAACTTTGGCAGGTTTAGGAATCATAGCAGCTTTGGTAGGAAAAGTCTACGGACAAGTAGGAATTGGTCTACCAATTATTGTTAGTATTCTTGCCATTATCATGGGGTTAAATTTATTAGAAGCTCTTCCTTTACAATTTCCCTCTTTAGGTGAAACCAATTGGATTTCTAATGATTTTCCTGCTGGTGTCCGTTCTTATTTGATTGGTTTAACTTTTGGGTTGGTTGCTTCTCCTTGTAGTACCCCAGTTTTAGCAAGTTTGTTAGGTTGGGTTGCCAATACCCAAGATTTACTTTTAGGTGCAGTTTTATTATTAGCTTATACTGCTGGTTATGTGACACCTTTAATTTTAGCAGGAACATTTACTGCTACCATTAAAAAACTGTTAGAATTTCGCCGTTGGTCTGGTTGGATAAATCCAGTTAGTGGTGCTTTACTAGTAGGTTTTGGTGTATTTTCTTTACTTTCTCGCCTGCCTATTTCTGCCTTATAAAAATATTCTATCCTGTTACCTGCTCTCTTCAATAAACAATGACTGTAGATACAAAATCCCAAGAACTTGATTTATTTTCTCAGCCGATTCGTTTGCTCAAACGGAAAGTTTTACCTGTGCTGACAGACTTAAGATTAGCAATTGTTCTCTTATTAATTATTGCTTTATTTAGTATCAGTGGTACAGTAATTGAACAAGGTCAAACTCCTGGTTTCTACCAAGCTAATTATCCTGAACATCCCGCTTTATTCGGGTTCTTAACTTGGAAAGTAATTCAAGTTGTCGGGTTAGATCATGTTTATCGCACTTGGTGGTTTTTAGCTTTATTAGTATTATTTGGAACGAGTTTAGCTGCTTGTACTTTTACCAGGCAATTACCTACTTTAAAAGCCGCACGTAAATGGCAATTTTATGATGATCCTAAGAAGTTTAAGAAATTGGCTTTAAGTGCAGAGTTAAACAATATTGAAATTGATTCAGTCACCCCAATTCTAACAGAAAAACGTTATAAAATTTTTCTATCACAGGAAAACAATCATCTCATGTATGCCCGTAAAGGTATAGTTGGACGCATTGGACCAATTATTGTGCATATCGGTATTGTGATGATTTTATTAGGGGGTATATGGGGAGCAGTTACAGGTTTTATGGCGCAAGAAATGATTGCTTCTGGTGATACTTTCCAAGTTCAAAATATTATTGATGCTGGTGCTTGGTTCTCTCATGATGTGTTAGAAGATTGGTCAGTTACAGTCAATAGATTTTGGATTGATTATACCCCCAAAGGTGATATAGATCAGTTTTATTCAGATTTATCTGTTGTAGATAATGATGATCAAGAAATAAAACATGAAAAGATTTATGTGAATAAACCACTGCGCTATCATGGTGTGGTTTTCTATCAAACTGATTGGGGTATTTCTGGGGTCAAAGTTAAATTAAATAATAGTCCTATTTTCCAATTACCGATGGCACTTTTAGATACTAAAGGTCAAGGTAGAATTTGGGGAACTTGGGTTCCAACTAAACCTGATCTAAGTGAAGGTGTTTCTCTGTTAGCTAAAGATTTACAAGGTATGGTGTTGGTTTATGATGCTAAGGGAAAGTTAATTAATACTGTACGTTCAGGAATGAAGATTCCTGTGAACGGCATAAATTTAAAAGTTGTTGATATTGTGGGTAGTACGGGTTTACAAATTAAATATGACCCTGGTATTCCTATTGTTTATAGTGGTTTTGCTTTGTTGATGTTGGGTGTGGTGATGAGTTATTTTTCCCATTCCCAAATCTGGGTTTTACAAATGGGAGAAAATTTGTATGTGGGTGGTAAAACTAACCGCGCTCAAGTTTCCTTTGAAAGAGAAGTCTTGGGAATTTTAGAGCGACTAACTCAGCTAGCTAAAAATTAATTTTCGTGTGTGGGTAGAAATCGTAATTAGGGTTTGCTGTAAAAAGTGACTGGTTAACAGTGAACAGTGAACAGTAAATAGTGACAACTGATAACTGATAACTGATAACTGATAACTGATAACTGACAACTGACAACTGATAACTTTTTGCTGAATTTCCTAATTAAGTAGTGTATTTTATTGGTATGATACCGCAAATCAAGGTACGTACATCCTATGGATAAATCAAAGATCCAGTCACTTACTGCTATTATCCACCAAGAACTACTCCCCCATTTTGTGATTGAAAGTGTTCACCCCCACAACCCAATAGAAGTGCGTTCTATCCCCTCTCCTTGGGAATTATTGGGTACAGGAAACTATGCAGCAGTTGTTGTTCATCCAGAATATCCGGAAGTGGTAGTGAAGATGTACGCACCTGGTAGACCTGGATTTGAGGAAGAATTAGAAGTTTACCAGCGTCTTGGTTATCACCCTGCTTTTTCTGAGTGTTATTATGCCCGTGATGGTTTATTGGTTTTGAAAAGATTATTTGGTGTGACTCTTTATGACTGCTTACACCGGGGTTTGCGTATTCCACCAAAAATCATTAAAGATATTGATCTTGCTTTAGACTATGCACGCACTCGTGGACTTTACCCCCATGATGTACATGGCAAAAATGTAATGATGTTTGAGGGTAGGGGTTTGGTTGTGGATATTTCTGATTTTCTACAACAGGATAAGTGTTCCAAATGGGATGATTTAAAAAGAGGTTATTATTTAATATATCTGCCAATTTTTTATACTTTACGATTGCGAGTTCCTTATTCTTTGTTGAATAGAGTTCGTAGAAGTTATCGTTTTATTAGATCTGTTCCTGGTAATATTGCGGCTTTTATTAATAGGTTAATTGGTGGTAAGTCTTTGAAAGATTAATGTGAAAGTGGAAACGGAATGAGGACTTAAGTCCTCACTACAACTAAATCTCTTTTGTATGTTGAACTTCCACTACTGTATGCACATTTCCACGGGGAGTGAAATCGGCTTTAACTGTTATTTCTAAAGGATCACAGACTGCAACTATATCATCTAAAATCTGATTTGCTGACTCTTCATGGGAAATGTAGCGATCGCGGTAACTATTAATGTACAGTTTTAATGCTTTGAGTTCTACTACTTTTTCGTTAGGTATGTAAGAAACATAAATCGTTGCAAAGTCTGGATAGCCAGAAAATGGACATTTACAGGTGAATTCGGGTAAAGAAATATCAATGTTATACTTTCTACCTATGCGAGGATTAGGAAATGTAATTAGTTTTCCCTCTTGAATCTCTCGCTCTCCATATGTCATTTCTGAATTTTTGGTTGGTGCAGTCTCAGGTAAGGAGTTACTCATAGGATTATTTTTGATAAAATGCAGAGATTCATAAATTTTAACCTATTAGTTTCACCTATTAACCGCTAACTCAAAACTCAATACTGCTACTTTCCCAGTCTGGGCAATTTTCATCATCCCAACCGTGGGGGTGCATACCACATACTAATAAATTACCACCATAAACCTGTCCATGATAGTTGTTGCAACCTATACAAGCTGGGTTTCGTTCTTTTGTAGCTTCCACAGAATAAGGAAAACCTGGATCTATATCAGATACCATATCTTCCATATCCCAGTACACATCTAGCCACTGATCCATTAAGTCTGTAACAATAGAATTCTGTATCTGATCGGTAATTTCTTCCGTCAGTTCAAAAAATGAATCAACCATGTTATTAATTCCTTGGAAGAAATGTTCTACTTCATCAGCCACAGTTTCGATAATTTCAACTAAGTCTTTTTCCCACGGTTCCATAAGCTTATCTGTTCTACTGGTTACCAATAGGACGCTTATCTGACCTGGTTTTTAGTGATAAGCTAAACAGTAGACTATGCACATAAACCAGTTCTACACAGAGCGTCATTCCCGCATTCTCAAGGTTAAACCTAAACTAAATAATTATTTGTATTCCTACTGATCACGTTTGAGATTTCTTAATTTTTCTTGTAGTTCTTGTACTTGCTGACGGAGGTTATTAACGTTCTCCTGTGGTGACTTTTCATTAGCAGCTTCTTCTTCTACCTCCAAAATTTCGATGCGACGAGGTTCAGATTGCGCTGTTTTATCTGATGGTTCACCAGATGTTGAGCCTTGCTGCGCTTGTTTCATCATTTCTTCTACGAAACGACGAGCTTCTTCGGTGCTCATTTCACCTTTAGCTACCATCTCATCAGCTAGCTTTTGCACTTGCGATCGCAGTTCAGCTAATTTCCCTCCAGCTTTTTCACCAGCGTAGGAGGCCAAGCCCACACCAAGGTAAAAAGCCTTTTGAACAATATCTCCGAAACCAGGCATTGCTATAAAGCACTCCTAAAAATGGGGCGACCCGGAGACTACGCCTATCGCAAGCATCCCGTGTTGCTGCTACCTTCCGGTCCTGACAAGATTTGGGCGTTGAGATCGCATAGATCCAGGTCTTAAGTAATCATAACATCAAATTTTGAAAATTGTGCATCATTCCACAACAATTTTCCATTCATGTAGCTCATAATTCACACAACTATTGACTACCAATGGATCTGCGGCTACTATTGCCTTTGCTTCATCTATTGATGCTGCCTCAAATAACATCATTCCCCCTCCCTTTTCACCCCAATAACCAGTTTTCGCTTTGTGTCCTTTCTGGTTCAGGTCTTTGACATAAGCGATGTGAGCGGGTACATACTGATCAAAAATGGGTTTTTCCACTAAACCTGTTTCAATTTTGACAAACCAAGGCATAATAGTTAGGTGTTTTAGATTTTGCTTAAATTATCATAAAAGGGATTGGCAACTGGGAATTGGCGACAATCTAATCTTTGTATTTTGACCCTAAGTTCTGTAATAACTATAGTGTTTTTTAGTGTTTTAATGATATTAAGTCGTGCAAAATAAATTTTATATTTTGGAAAGGGAATAGGTAACTATTAACAGGAAACAGGTAAGAGCTACAGAAATTTTTGTTTGTTCGGAAAATATTAAATTAACTTTGCTTAGGTACTTATTCCCAGTCACCATTCACCAGTCACCATTCACCATTCACCAGTCACCAGTCACCAGTCACCATTCATAAAAAAGAGAGATAGAAAACTCTACCTCTCTCCAGAATTGATTATGTATTTAAGTATTAAACAAACTCAGATATTAGTATCTGCTGGGTTTGTGAACGATGAAGCTTAAAACTTGGCACTGTTTGATGTTGTCGAAACCTACAACACGGATGTAGCAGTTACCGTACTGAGAACGGCAAGATTGAACTTCGCTCAATACTTCACGGGTGGAATTTGCACCAAACAAAGGTAGTTTCCACATTGTCCAGAATAATTCAGTAGGTTCAGAAGTTTCGTTGAACTCAACAGCAGGGATAAAACCTTGACTCAAAATGTACTGAACTTGCTTTTCGATTTGTGCGTCAGACAGGGGGGGTAAGTAAGAAAGGGTTTCGTAACGACGCTCTTTTGGTAAAGTTTGCATAGCTGTTAATAATTTGGGTGGCTATTTTTTTACTACTTGGTACTAGGCGCTGCCGCCGATCCTAATTTTTATTGTTTTCATCAGGATCTGAGATCGTCTGATCTTCGATTTTTGGGCTGGGATTTGATAAATTCAATTGCGTAATGCGTTCAAGATGCTGGCGACGCTGTTCCATATTTGCCTGTTGAATACCAGTAGTTACCATTTCTGGTAAAAACTCTGCTACTTCTGCGGCAATATGTTCTCTAACAGTCATGATCCGCAAAGCTAAATCTGATTTTTCCCGAAAAAGCTCATCTATGTATGCTTCCCCATCTTGGATTTTGCCAACAGAAAAGTTTTGTAGCCAATGTGCTAAAGGAGGATTAGTTTCACCTAGCTGCGCCAATACAGTCCTTAGTGCCTGATAAGTTAAGTAACTTTGGAGAGTTTTGGCGGTGTCTTTTGCAATTTGCTTTAGATCCATACTTGATCCCAGCCCTCAATTAAGTCAAAAGTCAAAAGTCAAAATTAAGAAATAAATAAAAATTTCTTTTATCTTTCAACTTTTAACTTCTAACTCATGATCAGACGGTATCCATTGCTTCAAACTCGAACTTGATTTCTTTCCAAAGTTCGCAAGCAACAGCTAACTCAGGAGACCACTTAGCAGCTTCACGGATAACATCGTTACCTTCACGAGCCAAGTTACGTCCTTCGTTACGTGCTTGGATACAAGCTTCTAGAGCTACACGGTTAGCGGTTGCACCAGGAGCGTTACCCCAAGGGTGACCCAATGTACCACCACCGAATTGTAATACGGAGTCATCACCAAAGATTTCTACCAACGCGGGCATATGCCATACGTGGATACCACCAGAAGCAACAGCCATTACGCCAGGCATGGAAGCCCAATCTTGGGTGAAGTAAATACCGCGAGATTTGTCTTGCTCAACGTAGTTTTCACGTAATAGGTCAACGAAGCCCATTGTGATACCACGTTCACCTTCTAATTTACCTACAACTGTACCTGTGTGGATGTGGTCACCACCGGACATACGTAGGGTTTTAGCTAGTACACGGAAGTGAATACCGTGGTTCTTTTGACGGTCAATTACCGCGTGCATCGCCCGGTGAATGTGTAGTAATAAACCGTTGTCACGACACCAACGAGCTAAGGTTGTGTTAGCTGTAAAACCTGCTGTTAGGTAGTCGTGCATGATGATGGGCATTCCGAGTTCTTTAGCGTACTCAGCCCGTTGTAACATTTGTTCGCAGGTAGGCGCGGTTACGTTTAAGTAGTGACCTTTGATTTCGCCAGTTTCTGCTTGAGATTTGTGGATAGCTTCTGCTACGAACAAGAAGCGATCGCGCCAACGTTGGAAAGGCGCAGAGTTGATGTTTTCGTCATCTTTGGTGAAGTCCAAACCACCGCGCAAACATTCGTATACCGCACGTCCGTAGTTCTTAGCAGATAGACCTAATTTGGGTTTAATTGTACAACCCAACAAAGGACGACCATACTTGTTCAATTTGTCGCGCTCAACTTGAATACCGTGTGGAGGTCCTTGGAAGGTTTTCAAGTAAGCAACGGGAATGCGTAAATCTTCTAAACGCAAAGCACGTAAAGCTTTAAAACCAAATACGTTACCTACAATAGAGGTCAACATATTGGTTACAGAACCTTCTTCAAATAGGTCTAAAGGATAAGCTACGTAAGCAATATATTGGTTATCTTCACCAGGAACAGATTCGATATCATAACAACGACCTTTGTAACGATCTAGGTCGGTTAACAAGTCTGTCCATACTGTTGTCCAAGTACCAGTAGAGGACTCAGCCGCTACAGCCGCACCAGCTTCTTCAGGAGGAACTCCGGGTTGGGGGGTCATCCGGAATGCTGCTAAAAGGTCTGTATCTTTAGGTGTGTAATCAGGTGTGTAATAAGTAAGTCTGTAATCTTTAACCCCAGCTTGATACCCAGATTTGCTCTGAGCAGAAGTTTGCGCGTAAGACATATTTTCCTTCCAAGAAGTCACTCTTTCTACTATCAAATCACGTTATGTGCAACTTCTTATCACTCTTTTTCTTTCTCTTTTTTCTCATTAAAAGTATAAGAGAAACTTATATTAAGAGGCAGACTTGGGTAGAGCCGGCTTTATCAGTGTATAAAAATATATGGTGTAGCAAAGCATCGCTACATCACGCTTTCCTATATGAAGGCGCACTGTGGGGCGCGTTTTTTATTCTCTGTTCCCGAACACAAAGTATTTTCTATCTCTTATGCTTACCTTACTAAACCTGATATTTTTTAGGTAAACTTCGGAATTTACAAGCATTCTGGGAAGTCAACCTTTAAAATAGAATGGGAATAAAATAGGTATTTATGCTATTTCGCTTATCTACCCTTGCTAGTCTTCCTTGGTATTTAACCTTAGCGGGATCAAAATATACGGAAGAGTATTCCTTAACGGCGGTTTAGCTCTTAGGTGAGCGTAGGATAAAAAATTGCACATAACGCAATTTGTAACTTGTCTCACAATATATCAAGATTTGGATAAGTTATCCTTTGAAAGTTTTTAACTTTTATATTTGAATTTCTTATTAAAGAAAGTTTTAAACATTTTGTTAAGAGTTCTGTACAAACTGAACAAACAATGTATGCAAATTATCTCTAAATATAGTCTGATTAACAGGTTTCAAAGAAAAGGAAAAAGCAAATAGTCAACCTGAAGATCAGTTGATATACTAATTACCTTACCTACTGCTATAAATGTAAACATTACTCACACTTACACAAAATACTGACTGAGAGAACATAATTAATTAATTTCTAACCGTTGTGGTTAAAAGTTCTTAGCTAGTGGAAAGGATATAAAACCGTGGTATTATTTCAGACACGTCTTAGTTTATTGATCATATCTATGATACTGGGATTAATAACTATACCCAGTTTGCAAACATCCGCATTCGGTCAAAGTAATTCAGATACAAATAAATCTACTGCGACTTACCCCGCAGCACCCCCACCCACCAGAGTAGATCCATTACCAGATGACAGGGATGTATTAGAAAGACAAGTAGAAACGGATTATAGAATTAGTAAATTATTAAAGGACTTTACGGGTAATCTATGGGTTGCATCTTGGCGCGGTTTATCTCGCATAAATCCTAACACAGGTAATCTGATTTCCCGTGTCAGTTTGCCAAACGTGAAAATAGACGCATTAGCTGAAGATAAAGTAGGCCGTCTGTGGGTAGGTAACTATCAAGGTTTAACTAGGGTAGATCCCCGTACTAATGAAATTACTGCCCAAAATTTATTGCTACCTTCCAAACGAGTATTATCACTGTTAGTAGATAAACGCGGTTATTTATGGACAGGTACTGATGCTGGTTTAGTGCTAGTTAGTCCCGATGAAGGATTAATTATGACTACCGTTAAAAATTTACCTGGTGTCAGTGCTAATACTATGACCTTAGATGCATATGGTCACTTATGGGTAGGAACTTTAGATGGACTAGTAAAGGTTAATACCGCCAGTGCATTAATCATGAAAAGGATAAATAATTTACCTGGGGGAACTGTACAAGCTTTAACTATTAGTCCAGAAGGTTTAATATGGGCAGGAATGCCAAATCAATTGTTGGTAATCAACCCCAAAAATGGAATTATTATGCGTTCTGTAACTCCCTTACGCGGCAAGAATGTTACTTCCATCAGTTTTGCTAAAGATGGGAGTGTTTGGGTAGGAACTAGAAATGGTTTGTTAAGACTAAATCCCTATACAGGCGCTTTGTTAGATCAGGTTGCGGGTTTACCTTCCAGTCGAGTATTAACTATTGCTCCTGATGTTGGAAATAAGTTATGGGTGGGAACAAGTGAAGGTTTGGCTTGGTTAATGCCTACAATGGATCAAGCTAGACCTCATTCTGGTTTTGGCCGCAGTGTAAAGTGATTGGTGATTGGTGATTGGTGATTGGTGATTGGTGAAAACTGAACACTGATAATTGATAACTGTTCACTGATAACTGATAACTGATAACTGAAAACTGATAACTTGTGATTGGGAAAATATAAATAATTTCTTCCCAACTTCTCTACCTACTGACTTGTTGAACTCCTGACTATTTGATCTTTATATCTATGCCAATTACTAAGCAATTAATACAACGGAAGCAGCAGGGAAAGCCTATTGTCGCTTTGACTGCTTGGGATTATGCGATCGCTCAACTTTTAGATAACGCTGGTGTGGATTTAATTCTAGTTGGTGATTCTTTGGCGGTTGTTTTAGGGTATGAGACAACTTTACCAATCACGTTAGATGAAATGATCCACCATGCTAAAGCTGTACGTCGTGGTGTCAGTCGTGCTTTGGTGGTCGTAGATTTACCATTTTTATCCTATCAAGAAAGTATTTCTCAAGCTATGCACTCTGCTGGCAGAATTCTCAAAGAAACTGGCGCACAGGCAGTAAAATTAGAAGGTGGTTATCCAGCAATGATTGAAACCGTATCTCGGTTAGTGCAAGCAGGAATACCAGTTATGGGTCATGTTGGTTTAACACCTCAGTCAGTTCATCAATTGGGTTTAAGACAACAAGGGAAAACTCAGGTAGATCAACAGAGAATTTTTCACGAGGCGATCGCCCTAGAAGAAGCAGGTGTATTCTCTATAGTTTTAGAACATATTCCCACTAAGTTAGCATCAGAAATTACTGAAAATTTACGTATTCCTACTATTGGGATCGGTGCAGGTGTGGAGTGTGATGGTCAAGTTTTAGTTACTTCTGACATTTTAGGACTTTCAGAAAAACAGCCACCCTTTGCAAAGGTTTATACTAATTTAAGAGAACAAATTACTAATGCAGTGCAGAGTTATGGTTTAGATGTAAGGGAAGGTAAATTTCCAGAAAGGTGATTTTTATAACCGGGTGACAAGTTTATATGTATATTGTTTTAGTCATATTATTCAAATGATATTACTTTGGTAAGCACACTATGCTGTATCTTGTTAATGCTTTTTTTTCAGAATCAGGATGCTCATGATTTGAATATCTACAGGATGTTTTTTTTATATTAATCTATATTTTCAGAAGTTACAGTAATTCAAACATTCCAGAATATAAAAATCCAATATAGTCCTGTTAATCCTTTAACACTTATTATCCTAATTCTGGCAGTTAAATATTAGTAAAAAATAGTAAATCTAACAGAAATACTATCAAAATGTAGGGTGTGTTAGCGACAGCGTAACGCACCGAATTAATGTCAATAAAAGACCTGTATTACTGAAGGTTAAATTTCCATAAAAGAGGGTGCGTTACATTTCATTAACCCACCCTACAAGCTTAAATATAATCCTGTTAATCCTTTCATCCTGGTTATCCTGATTCTGACAGTTAAATTTCCATAAAAGAGGGTGCGTTACATTTCATTAACCCACCCTACAATTTAAACTACTACAAAACCTCCCTACCCAAATAAACCTGCAAAACCTCCGGTACTTTAATCGTTCCATCAGCTTGCTGATAATTCTCCAAAATTGCGGCCATTGTTCTTCCCACAGCTAAACCAGAACCATTTAAAGTATGTACAAAATGTGTCCCTTTCTTACCAGTTTCCTTAAACCGAATATCCGCTCTTCTAGCTTGAAAATCAACACAATTTGAACAACTAGAAATCTCTCGATACTTTCCAGAAGATGGCAACCAAACTTCTAAATCATAGGTCTTTGTTGCTCCAAAACCTAAATCTCCAGTACATAAATTAATCACTCGATAAGGCAACTTTAAACCCTGTAAAATTGACTCTGCACTTCCTAATAATTTCTCTAATTCCTCAAAAGAATCTTCCGGTTTTACTAACTTTACCAACTCCACTTTATTGAATTGATGCAACCGAATTAAACCCCGCATATCCCGTCCATAACTTCCCGCTTCCCTACGAAAACAAGGGGTATAAGCACAGTGATAAATCGGTAATTCTTCCGCATTTAAAATCTCTCCCCGATAAAAATTTGTCACCGGAACTTCCGCTGTGGGAATTAACCACAATTCATCATCTGCACATTTAAAACTTTCTTCTGCAAACTTGGGTAATTGTCCAGTTCCTGTTAAAGAATCAGTATTTACTAATATCGGTGGACTAACTTCTGTGTAACCAGCTTGAATATGTGTATTGAGCATAAATTGAATCAATGCTCTTTCTAAAGCAGCACCCGCACCTATCAAACTTACAAACCTACTTTGGGCAATTTTTACTGCTCTTTCAAAATTTAAAATTCCCAACTTTTCACCAATTTCCCAATGGGGTAAAATATTTGAGTTTTCTGGTTTATATTCATCTCCCCATCTTCTTACTTCTGGGTTATCATCTTCATTTAAACCTATGGGGGTAGTATCACTAGGAAGGTTAGGAAGTGCTAATAGTAAATCTTGAATTTGTGCTTTTAATTCTTTTTCTTGGGGTTCTAAATCACTTAATGTAGTTTTGAGGTTGTTTCCTTCTTCTTTTAATGCTGAAATTTCATCACTTTGAGGATTCACACCAGATTTAATCTTTTGTCCTACCAGTTTACCAATTTCATTACTCCGTGCTTGTAATTGGCTACGTTTTGCTTCTAATTCCCGTTGTTTTTCACTCAAATCTAATATAGGTTGAATGTCATATTTATCATTACGACTATTCAACTTTTTTTTAACGAGTTCGGGGTTTTCTCTAATTTGTTTAATATCTAGCATTGGTAAATATTGTTAATTTTCGTCAAACTATAAAATTTTAAGTCGAGTTCAGCAATTGTGCAACCCAAATATGATAAATTAGGATTAGAATTAGGAGGTTTCCAGAGATGATCACATCTGAACCAGTAATTTTAAATATTAAAGATGTCAGTTTAAGCGATGAACAGTTTTATAACCTCTGTCATCTTAATGAAGATTGGAAATTAGAAGAAACAGCTAAAGGAGAATTAATAATTATGCCTCCAGTAGGTGGAATTAGTGGGAATAGAGAATCGGAATTTAATGGATATGTTTGGTTATGGAATTTGCAAACTAAGCTAGGAAAAGTGTTTAGCTCTTCGACTATCTTCACCTTACCTAATGGTGGTAAACGTTCTCCCGATGTTGCTTGGATAGCTAATGAACGTTGGGATGCTTTAAACATGGAAGAACAGGAAAAATTTCCTAAAATTTGTCCTGATTTTGTGATAGAGTTGCGTTCTCGTACCGATTCTTTGACTCAATTACAGGATAAAATGCAGGAATATCTAAATAGTGGTTTAAGGTTAGGTTGGTTAATTGATCCACAAAATCAACAAGTAGAAATTTATCGTCAAGATCAACCCGTAGAAATCATATTATTACCTACATCTTTACCAGGTGAAGATGTGTTACCAGGATTTATTTTAGAATTACCTCTTTTCAAGGACTAAGACTAATGTTAATAATTAATTGTACTAATTACTAATAGTCAATCTATTTTGTAATTCGATTAAGCAAAAATAGTGAAGCGACTAAACTAGCAAAATGAGCTAAAATAGTATTGGTATTTGCCTGAACTAGTAGCATATCTAATCCGTTAATTCGATTAGGGTCGTTAAGTTGTACAATGGTCCCTTGTGTAGATAAGGCACGAGCAACAAGCGTACCAACGAGAGCCTGCGCTCCTAAAACTGTTAACAATACTCCACCTAAACTTATCCATACTCCTAATCTGATTACTTGTACACTGTCCTGTTTTCGGGGGCGGTTACTAGGGTTGGATGATTCTAGTTGTTTACCAATTCTGGTATAACGAAAAGCTAAGTATATTCCTGCACCTAATAAAATCAAACCACAAACTGCTAAAAAAGCACCAAATCCTGTTCCGGGGTTGTTGCTCGGACTATCAAGTCTTTGACCAAAAAAGGCAAATAATAATACTATTCCAGAAATTACTCCTAAGACTAATTGTATCCAAAAACTAATCCAACCTGCCAAGCTAAATCTTTGGGCGATCGCCTGGATATTGGTAGATGAAGTTTCGTTATTTTTTGTCATAAGTCTAGATATTAAATATATTGATATTGAGTAATGGGTAATTGATAACTGAATAATACTTGCTGAATCAGGAGAAAGAGGTTGTAGGTAAAAAGTTGGAGCTATTTCAATTCTTAACAAGTACAAGATTACCGCTATATTTTTATACTTCTATAAGTGAAAAACATCATGAAACCCTTATTAATTAAATCAGCTTTCTGAATTTATTCAGCAAGTCTTAAATAATTCTTCCCAGTCACCAATCACCAATCACCAGTTACCCGTTCCCTTAACTCCCAGAATAATTGATAATGTATAGGTTAGATCAAGTGAAGCTGTAATAATCTATATGGATACTGCTATTGTCCCTTCCACTTTCCTATTGACTTTGCTGTTATCAGTGGGGTTATTCTTCTTTATTCGCGCTTCTACTAAAGACCGCATTGAAAAGTCTCAGTTAGTTTCTGAGAAAGATGAAACGGCTTTAATGAACCAACTAAAAGAATATTTTTACTCTCGTGCTTATAGTGTTAAATCTATAGATCAAGAGAGAAATGTGGTTACTTTTGAAGGGTTTGTCAGACCTAGTTGGTTTTTAGCTATATTTTTAACCTTTTTAGCTGCTGTTGGTTTTGCTTGTTTGGCTTTGGTTTTAGCTCAACTTGTTAATAGTCAAAGTCCATTTTTCCTATCTTTGGTGTTACTGTCACCATTAAGTGGTATATTTTATTGGCGGAAATCTGGAAGAATTGAGCAAGTATCACTCAAAATGGAATCTAGCCATAATGAGCAATACCCCTCAAGTGTAATTACCGTGGTTGCCCATAGAGATGAACTCGCTGAGTTACAAAGGGCATTACAGTTAAAGCTTTTAGATTAAACCTTGGATATCCAATTCCAGGTTAATAGAGTTACATCCTGATACTTTTGCTAATTACTTCTGACTGACTTTTGAGAAAAGAGAACAGTAGGGAAGTGGCAAAACAAACCCTTGTTTTATCAGTTTTGCTGGCTATTGCTGTCACCGTCAATATTATCTGAACTCTGTAATTGATAGTATTGATGTTTTAACAGCAGTATGTTTACAGCAATAACTGTGTTAGTATGTTTTATTTTGTCGCTACTCCCTGCTGTAAAAGCAGACTTAACGGATTGTTCTTGCGGCTTTCCCTTGCCCAAGAACGGATATTCTGATTTGAGTAAGCATGGCTGGCAATTCAGTTAAAAACTAAAAAAAAATTGAATTTTTTCGTAAACTGATCATTTTTGCCAGTTAATTAGAGTCAGAGTCAGAAGTCCTAAGTAGGATTGGTTCTATTTGCAAGAAATCATTGCTTATATGCTAACGAGCAGCTACAGCTACTAATTCCTTACCCACAGCAACCGGAGTCTCCAACACTCTCAAGCTGGGGAATAAGAAATGATTTTCTTCTACGTATTGAGCTCCAAACAGACCTTTTTCCGCCCAGAAATAACGGTCTGTAGTATGTTCATTTCGTTTTACAAGTAGCAAGGCAGGTGGCAAGATACCCTCAGCTTGAATAAATTTCCTCGCTGCTGTCACAGGTTTATCTTCGCCGCTTTCAATGCTATATTGAGGCACGTGTTCCAGGATGCGTCGCCCTTCTTGACGACGACGACTTTTCCGTTTGCGTCTCCTTGCCAACCTATTGTCCTCCTCTTTCAAGCTATCAGAAATTGTAGTTATAGCTACAAAACCCGTCGTAATTATATAAGTTATATCAGAAAAAATCAATGGTTTTTAATGTTTTGATACAACTACTATAGAGATCATGGCAGCTAAAAAAATTTTTTCTCAGCTGATCAAGTTATCAAAACACAGTAAAAATTACTATGTGTATGTAGGGTTTGTAGCAAAAATTTTTTACATTAAGATTCGGTGAAGAACAAGAGGGGACAATTTTGGACAGTTGGTAAGTTTGAATTTTGATCCCAAGTGCAAGGTTTTTCAGTTATTACTTTCTAAAACCTGGGATTTATTGAATATTAGAAATGGCTTAAACTCTCTCTATATCAATGTTTGAGTTGTATTCAGTAAATTCCACATATGTCTATGATTATATGTTTTAGGAATTCTGTAAAAAAGCATAGTCAGTGATTCAAATTGGGTTGGTAAAATAAAAACCTCAGTGTAGCTTTTGCAATTTGATTGTTTGGAAAGAAATTGGAAATAAACAAGTAGTTAATTACCCAAAATTAAGTAATAATGGGAAAAGATAGTTCACCAGAATCGGCGTTCACTAGAAATACGGTGATGTACTTCATATTGATCTATTTTTCCTTACTAATTGATAATATTGAGCAAGAGCTAAAAAATGTTAATGTCTGCCAGTTCTGATTTCATTGTTCTATGTAGAGAGCAGATATCCTTATTAACCCAAGGACTGGGAGCGTCTTTGAGTGTTGTTTATCTTACACAGGAATTAGGAGAAACAGTTACAGCACAAGCACAACTGATTCCGATAGTAGTTTACCCAGAAACAGCAGCATTACATCAAGGAGAATACAAAGAGTTAAAAATTACTCAAATCTTACCATCACCGACACAGCAACGTAAGCTATTATCACCAACATTAGACTCAGAAAACCAAGATAAAACAACTACAAATTCCCAAAAAGAATATGTTGTCAGTGCTAATCAAATAGTGTTACCTCTAGTTTATGAAGGGGTAATGGTGGGTTTATTGGTGACAGGAAGAGAAGATAGACCTTGGAACGAAAGAGAAAAAAGTCAAATTCAATACATAGCTAAAACTATAGCGATCGCTTGTATTTTAGATCAGCGTCAAGTATGGTTAGAGCAACAACTACATCAACAACAGATCCTACAAGAACAACAGAGAGATTTACTAGATAATCTGTTACATCAATTTCGTAACCCCTTAACAGCGATTCGTACCTTTGGTAAACTATTGTTTAAAAGATTGCGCTCCACCGATCCAAACCAAGAAGTAGCAAGTAGTATAGTTAGAGAAAGCGATCGCCTCAAAGAACTACTTATACAATTTGATCAAGTCATAGACATAGATTCAACAAAAGCAGATTTAGCACCTATTCCCCTGAAAGAGTCAGTAGAAGCATCTGTGCAATCAGAAGCAAATACAAACTTATTATTACCAGGAACAGGAGAAGAAATCACCAACTGTCAAATAGCTGATTTATTAGCCCCATTATTAATATCTGCTCAAGCAATTTCCCAAGACAGAAATTTACAATTAATTACAGATATCCCTGAAAACTTACCATTAGTGAAAGCAAATATCAAAGCTATCCAGGAAGTATTAAATAACATCATTGACAATGCCTTGAAATATACACCTCCTGGTGGTAAAGTCATCATTGAGGCTGGATATAGTAAAGAAAACTTACAGGGTATAGCCATTAGTGATACAGGGCCTGGTATACCAGCTAAAGACTTAGAACATTTAGGGGAAAGACGTTATCGGGGAGTACAAGCACAAACCAAAATTCCTGGAACTGGATTAGGAATTGCGATCGCTAAACAACTGATCCAACAAATGCACGGAGAAATAGAAGTTTTTAGTCCTGCATTAAATACCGACATCAATTCCCGAAACAAACCAGGAACTACTTTTATCATTTGGTTACAAATTTGTACGTAGTTCGTAATTCGTAATTCGTAGTTCGTAATTCGTAATTCGTAGTTCGTAATTCGTAATTCGTAGTTCGTAATTCGTAATTCGTAGTTCGTAATTCGTAATTCGTAGTTCGTAATTCGTAATTCGTAGTTCGTAATTCGTAATTCGTAATTCGTAATGCTCCCTTCGGGAGAGCAACGCTTACGTAATATCGTTTCCGGGTGCATCGTTATTATTCCTTGAATATCCCCTTGTTTAATATCAATATCTGTGGGAAATATATATCATGGGGCAACCACGGGGGGTTTGCCCCTACGTGAGTAAAACATATCATTCCGATGCTAACGGATTTGATATAATTCGTAATTTGTAAGAATCTTTCACCCCAACTCCCCAACTCCCCAACTCCCCATCACCCCATCACCCCATCACCCCATCACCCCAACTCCCCAACTCCCCATCACCTCCTGAATTCTCCTGTATTTTGTCCTAGTGTTACATATTAGATTGTGAAATCCATGATAATTTGTTGTTGCACAAACTCCTTGATGCCAATCACAATATAAGCTATGACACTGAACCTATATTTACTGCGACATGGAGAAACTACTTTTAGCCAAAGTGGTAATTTCTGCGGTGAAACAGATGCAGAATTAACACCCGCAGGTATACAAATGGCAGAAAGTTTTGCTGATGTTTATAAAGCACTGGATTGGGAAGCTGTATATGTGAGTCCTATGAAGCGTACAATAGCAACAGCTAAACCATTTTGTGATGCTACTGGCATAGAAATGCAGATACGAGAAGGACTTAGAGAAGGAAGTTATGGTGAATGGGAAACAAAAAGTAAATCCTTCGTACAAGAGAATTACACAGACAACTATATTAAATGGTTAACAGAACCAGCCTGGAATGCACCATTAGGAGGAGAAACGGCGGTAGAAATTGCTAACCGTTCTATGCCTGTAATTACTGACATTATAGATAAACATCCCAAAGGTAATATTTTAGTAGTTTCCCATAAAGCCACAATTCGGATCATGCTTTGTAGTTTACTAGGAATGGATTTGGGATGCTATCGCTATCGGGTCAATATTTTGGTTGCATCAGTCAGCATGGTTAAATTTGAAGTTAATGGTCCTTTGTTAGAAATATTAGGCGATCGCTACCACATCCCTGATCATATTCGCTCTCGTCCAGGAACTTGAAAAACAGTTATCAGTTGTCAGTTATCAGTTATCAGTTATCAGTTATCAGTTATCAGTTGTCAGTTGTCAGTTATCAGTTATCAGTTATCAGTTATCAGTTGTCAGTTTTCAATTTTCAGTTATCGCTATTCACTGTTCACTGTTTGTTCACTGTTCACTGTTCACTGTTCACTGTGTACTGATAACTGTTTACTTTTTACTGTAAAGAAATTAACAGATTTTCATTAATAGTCATTTCTAAATCTGTGTTAGGTTCAATAGCAATTAAATCTACACTGCTCTTACCAAAGAAAAGACCAATTAATGCACCGATACCAGCACCACCCAGAACTTCTTCTGTAGCAACTGCACGATCTCCAGTTACAGCAGATACCGCTGCTGCTGCTCCTGCACCCAACACAGTATTTCTAATAATTGAACCAGTGTTACTACCTTTTCTGACAGTTTCTACCTTAGTAATTACACTGGAAGAAGCACTTAAATTATACTCTTGTCCGTTAGTTAAAACTAACCTTTGTGCCACGAATTGAGAACCACCTTGTGCCGGTCTAAGTTCGCCAATTACCTGACTACCAGCAGGAATAACCACAGTACCATCTTGAGTAATCACATTTTGGGAAGTAGTTAAAGTTAAAGGAGCAGTTTCTTCCTTAGTCACCAAGATTTTTTCTGCTTGTTCATACTTGATGGGAATTATAGTTCCTTGGGGAATAGTGACGGTAGTGATTGGAGGTGGAGTGGTTTGTGCAACAATGTAAGGTGAATTAATAGCTGCGACTTGATTGGTACTAACTAAAGCTTGATAAATAAACGCCGCTACCTGCGCCCTAGTTGCAGTCACTGTCGGATTAAGAAATTTCACGTTAGGATAATTAACAACAATTTCTCTCTCCGTAGCAGCTGCAATAGGACTACGAGCATAACCAGAGATATTAAAAGAATCGTTGTAATATTGCAAAGTAGATTCAGTGTTGCTCGCAGGAGCATATTCCAAACCATTAGCTAAAGAAACTAATACCTGTTCACGGGGAATATTTTGATTTGGTCTAAACACATTACCAGGGTATCCTGATAAGAAGCCAATAGAGTAAGCTTGTCTAATTGCACCATAAGCCCAATAGTTACTGGAGACATCATTAAAATTAATAGGTTGACGCTGTGCAGACTTACTAAAAGCCTTATTAATCATCGCGGCAAATTGAGCGCGTGTCACTGGTTCTTCCGGACGAAATGTACCATCTGGGAACCCAGCAATTACGCCCCGTTGAGACAATTGTTGAATGAATTGTGAAGCCCAATAACTAGAAGAAACATCAGAAAAACGGGTTTGTGCTAAAGATGGCGCAGGTGTCATCAGAGGTGCTATACTTCCAGCAGAGACACTTAAAGCCATTAATAAAGCTGTTTTGGATTGTAGGCGATTTAAAGTTAACATTGTTCTTACTCCTGTAAAAATTATCAAAAGGATTAGGTATGAGGAAGCACACAACAGTAATAATAACTGTTTTTCCTTAGTTACCTGGTAATCGTTTTATTTGTTCTTTAGTTAACTACTCTGTTATTTACTTAGACAATTTTGACATTAAACTGTTCCTGTGTTTTCTATCTTTAGGTAAATAGTTTTATCTTCGGCATTATCCACTCCTTGATATGTTTTTTCCTATCTATCCGCCTCAGAGGGTGTTAGAAAAGTCTCAAAGGTGGTAAAAAAGCTCTCTAAGTAGGGCTTGGTGAAAAAGTCTTGTCGTGGAGACAGGTGACTCTTGACAGTTTCAAGAGTTAGATAGGAGAGGTTTTCCGTTTTAATCCAATTTAAATGCAAGGTTTTCGAGTTCCCACCTCACAAAAGCTGGCACTTTTTTAAGTTTAAATCGCCTACAACCCAACACCAGTAATATTTTCACATTTATTCAGCATACCCTATTTAGGAGAAAATTAAGGTAGGTACGGAGGCACTACCACTACATATGGTGTTTGTGCGTAAGTCCTGATTCCTTGAATATCCCTTTGTTTAATATCAATATCTGTGGGGAATATATATCATGGATGGGGTAACCACAGAGGGTTTGGCCCTACGTGAGGAAAACATCTCATATCTATCTTGCTATAATCCGTATTATGGTTAGGCGACTTGCCTAAATTTTTACTTTCAACAACTTTTCAAACATCCTCTAAGACAGGAATCTTGTTAAATCAAATTCCTCGTCTTCGGATTTATGATTAAGTTTTTCATGCTGTAAAAATAATAATATTGTATTGGTATAATCAATTGAACCTCTAAGTTCACCTTGTAAAATTTCTAAACCACCATTAGCATATTCTTCAAAAATACCGTTACATTTTTTCTGCCAATCTTCATCATCAGGTGATAAAATTTGAATATCCTGAGTTTCAGTAATACCCAATAATTTAATCACAATATCATATCCTGATGCAGCGAAAATTTCTAATCTAATAGGTGTCGGTTCACGTTTAGAAACCTCGTCAACAGAAACACGTTTATTATACTTAGCACCCAAAGCAGCAGCAAAAACAATCACATCAGCGAAAGTTTGAAAAGGGCCATTTCCCCCATCATCAGAAATTAAAGCTTTGACAAAATCAGCTTTATCTTTTGCTACCCTGATTCTACCAGATTCAGACATAAATAGAAAATAATATTGATATCAATATTGTATCTGAAAATGAGGAAATCACAAATTTACAAATGTGTAATTTTATTATTAAAATAATTAATCCAGGATAGAGATAAACAAACCATAAAGAACATAAAGATAGCGAAGTAAAGAATGTTGCAAATGTTTTTTGGTGGGTTTTGTGGTTTTGTAAAATTCTTTTCTCTGCAACTGGATAAACTCTGCGTGAAATAAAAAATTAACCTGCATTCACACAAATAAATGTCTGATATTATCGTTCCACCTCCACAATTTCCGTATATTCAAACCCATTCACACTTTGTCTCACGAGAGGATATCTTTCCCCTCCCAATTCAAGAAAATCCTGTTCACAATTAGGTTTAGAAGAATAATAAACTAACACATATTCCTTCCCAATTCTCTCCACAATTTCCTCCTCAACTTCTACCCTCCATTGTGTTTTAGTTACCAAAACCACTAACTGATTTGCTAACTTAGGAATAGTTTGAGCAATGTGACGACGAGAATTAGCATCTAAACTTCCAAAAGGTGAATCCATCACAATCGGAAAAGTGCTACTATCAGGAACCATCATAATTTTTTTCTTCTCACTCCATTCCCTGACTTTATCAATAATACTTGCAATAAAAGATAAACTGAGAATTTGATTTTCTCCTGTTGATGCTGCTACCTGTGCTTCTATTCCTGTGGTATTTTCAACTAAGGTTAATTCGTATTTTTCGGTGATTTTAGGAATATAAGGAGTGACAGAAATTTCCGAAAATATTTCCTGTACTCTTTTTTCTAGTTGTAATCTAAATTGTTTCTCTTGTCGGTTTTTGACTTCTATCAATCTTTCAATTGCATCTTGTGTTGCAACAATTCTACGCTGGGATAAAACCTGCTTATCTTCATTTTGCTTTTGTTTAGCAATTTGTTTATTTAAAACATTAATTTCTGATTGTATGTGAGAAACTTCTTGTTGGTTTGCTCCTTGTTCCCGATTTAATTCATCAATCTTACTCTCTATTTCATCTAACCGTTTTTGTAAACCGCTAATATCTTCATTAGGATCTTTTCTTAATGTCTCTTGAATTTTATTCAATTCGTTTTCAATCTCTGAAATAGACTCTCTTAACTGACTAAGTCTAGTTTGTTCTCGATCAGAATTCTCCCAAAATAAGTCAGCTTGTTGATTTATGATATCAGTTTGCGCTTCCATTCTCATCGCTATTTGTTCTACGGAAGAAGAACCTGTTTTTTTCAGTAGCGACTTGACATGAAAATGTCCATTTCCACCTGGTTTTAAGTCTGCACCACAAATACAACGTCCTGATGCAATTAAGTCATGAATAAATTCCTTCGATATTCCAGAGTTTAATTCTCCTCTTTGTTTTAAACTACTAATAATTTCTTGAAAATTCTGATTTGTATTACTTAATAAAACTGTATATGCTTGTTTGGAAATCAGTTTTTTTAAAGCTTTTTTAGTTTTTTTGAGTTCTTCCTGTAATGTTCGTTTTTGGGATTCTAAATTTTCACGTCTCTCTTGGAGTTCTCTAACTGCTGTTAATTCTATTAATTTATGACTAATGTCTTTTTTGAAATTATGTTGATATTCTAATTCTTTTTTTATTTCTCCTTGTCTTTTATAAATAACTTCTATCTTAGTTTCTAATTTATTTTGTGTATGCAATAACTTCTGGGTTTCTGTATCCCCCATCGTTGCTAATTCATGATCTAGAGTCTTTTTTGCTTCCTTTAAATGTCGAATTGCTGCATCAATAACTTTTACACCTAAAAATGTTTCTGTTGCTTCTGCAATTTCCGCTTTTTTATCAGAACGAACTATTTCTTCGATTCTCTCCCCATCAAAAAAGAAATATTGATGTAAACTACTTGGTAAAATATTATTAATGATCTCTTCTGCTGGTTCAATAGGAAAACCCCACTTACCTTCATCATTTGCAAATTGAATAGTCAATAGAGTTTTTGTGGGTTCACTGCTGGGAGAACTTTTATGAACTCGACAAGTGCGTTTTGCGCGGTAATGTGTTCCTTCATGTTCCCAACCAACCTCTACCCAACATTCTACAGGTTTTTCATCTTCCGCTTCAGAAATTGCTCGTTTATTGACTAATTGTTCTGTAACTGCAAACGCAGCAGTAAATTTTTCATATAAAACCCAGGTAAAAGCATTTAATAAGCTGGTTTTTCCTGCACCATTATTACCATGAATAATTGTTGTATTTTTAATATTTCCACTTGCAATGGTAATTTCTGGTGTTTGTCCATAAAAAGATCGGAAATTACAAAGTTTTATAGAAGTTAATTTCATAGTTGCACTGCTTCTTTAATTATTCCCAGAATATCATCATTAATTGCACCTTTACTTTTCCGTGCAAGTCTTGATTTTTCTAATCTACATACTCTCTCAATTATTTGTTTGACTTCTGGTGATGCAGAAGTTATTGGTGCTTGTACATCTTCAATATTTAATTCTTTGGACATGAGCTTTTTGAATAGACTTGACATCTATTTTACAAGTCTTTGTAGCAATTATTTTTATGTCCAATTGTGATCATTTCCAGACTTATGCAAAATATCTCTTTCCTTCGTGTACTTAGCGTCCTTCGTGGTTCATTCTTCTGTAACTTGTGTGTAAGTTCTATATTTGCCAAGAATGTAAACTTTTATGAAATTTTGAAAATTCGCGGTTGGCAAGGGTTGCATTTTTTTGATTCTGGCAGTATGATAATTGATATGCTTAAATATAATGGAGCATTTGCTGGCTTAAAAATTTTGCTTACACTCCATTATATTTAATATAGTACCGCTTCCGCCCCACTCAGTCAATCGTTTTACCATCACTCTTATCCGCGCCAAATAGAAAAATCCCAGGAACAAATCTATACATAGAGGTTGCAGCAAAAAGTTGTCTGTGGAAGATAGGAAATAGAGAGCGTGTAACGGTTAACAGGCAACAGTTTGAAGATTTGAATGTGAACTATTTTTCCTGAGTAATTATGTGGGCGTGATATAATTTGTTACTCATAATACTAAAAAAATATCCGTAACAGTAACCAACATCACAACAGTACATAGAAACCATAGATTACCTTAATATAGTAAGACCGCAAACTTTTTCAGCATAAACACCCCATACTAGATATAATTTCCTATAAGTTGAAAAAACTCTAAAGATTTAGCGTAAACATTACGCCTGTCTGAAACTGATTAGCTGATAAACACATTAGGAGGATTACATATGGCGCTTGTACCCATGCGGCTGCTTTTAGATCACGCTGCTGAGAACGGTTACGGCATCCCAGCTTTCAACGTAAATAACTTAGAACAGATTCAGGCAATTATGAGAGCGGCGGCTGAAACAGATAGCCCCGTAATCTTACAAGCTTCTCGCGGCGCTCGTAACTATGCAGGGGAAAACTTCTTGCGCCACCTGATCTTGGCTGCGGTAGAAACCTATCCTCAAATTCCCGTAGTAATGCACCAAGATCATGGTAATGCTCCTTCTACCTGCTATTCAGCGATTAAGAACAACTTCACTAGTGTGATGATGGATGGTTCTTTAGAAGCTGATGCTAAAACACCTGCCAGCTTTGAGTACAACGTAAACGTTACTCGTGAAGTAGTAAATGTAGCTCACTCTTTAGGTGTCAGCGTTGAGGGTGAATTGGGTTGTTTAGGTTCTTTAGAAACCGGTGCTGGTGAAGCTGAAGATGGTCATGGTTTTGAAGGTACTTTAGATCATTCTCAATTATTGACAGATCCTGATCAAGCTGTTGAATTCGTAGAAGCTACTCAAGTAGATGCTTTAGCTGTTGCTATTGGTACTAGCCACGGTGCTTACAAATTCACCCGTAAACCCACAGGTGAAATCTTAGCTATCAGCCGCATTGAAGAAATTCACAGCCGCTTACCCAACACCCACTTGGTAATGCACGGTTCTTCCTCCGTACCTGAAGATTTGATTGCATTGATCAACGAACATGGTGGTGCTATTCCTGAAACCTACGGTGTACCTGTAGAAGAAATCCAAAAAGGTATCAAGAGCGGTGTTCGTAAAGTAAACATTGACACCGATAACCGTTTGGCTATCACTGCTGCTGTACGTGAAGCTTTAGCGCAAGCTCCCAAGGAATTCGATCCTCGTCATTTCTTGAAGCCTTCCATTAAATATATGCAGAAAGTTTGTTCTGATCGTTATCAACAGTTTGGTACTGCGGGTAACGCTAGCAAGATCAAGCAAATTTCTTTAGAAGAGTTTGCTGCTAAGTATGCTAAAGGCGAATTAGCAATGAAAGGTGTTGCTAAAGTTTAATTTCAGTTAGCAATTATCAGGGTATAGCGAGGCTATACTCACATATTTTAGAGACCGGGGAGCATATTTGTTTCCCGGTTTTTGTCAGTTATCAGGTTTCAGTTATCAGTTAGCAGTTATCAGTTATCAGTTATCAGTTATCAGTTAGCAGTTATCAGTTAGCAGTTAGCAGTTATCAGTTAGCAGTTATCAGTTATCAGTTAGCAGTTATCAGTTATCAGTTAGCAGTTATCAGTTATCAGTTAGCAGTTAGCAGTTATCAGTTATCAGTTAGCAGTTATCAGTTATCAGTTATCAGTTATCAGTTAGCAGTTATCAGTTAGCAGTTATCAGTTAGCAGTTATCAGTTAGCAGTTATCAGTTAGCAGTTAGCAGTTATCAGTTAGCAGTTATCAGTTAGCAGTTAGCAGTTATCAGTTATCAGTTAGCAGTTATCAGTTAGCAGTTATCAGTTATCAGTTAGCAGTTATCAGTTATCAGTTAGCAGTTATCAGTTATCAGTTAGCAGTTTTCAGTTAGCAGTTTTCAGTTATTACTGTTCCCTGTTTACTGTTCACTGTTCCCTGTTCCCTGTTCCCTGATAACTGCTATATTAAAATACCCGATGTTTCAAAGAAGGCATTTGCCGACGTACCTGTTCTAACCTAGTTGGTTTAATTTCAGCGATCGCTACCCCTGGTTGATCTCCTGCATCTGCTAAAATTGTTCCCCAAGGATCAATAATCATCGCGTGTCCGTGGGTTTGACGACGGTTATAGTTTGTGCCAGTTTGGGCAGGAGCAATCACATAACAGGTATTTTCTATTGCCCTCGCTTGTAATAAAACTTGCCAGTGATCTTTGCCAGTAAAAGCAGTGAAAGCAGCTGGAACAAAAATGATATCAGTTCCATTCTCTGCCAAATGACGATACAGTTCTGGGAAACGCACATCATAACAAATGGAAAACCCAATATTTCCCAAAGTTTCTGAACGATAAACTGGTGGTAAATTCTGTCCAGCCACTACAGTGCTAGATTCTTGGTAGGTATTACCATCAGGAACATTCACATCAAATAAATGTACTTTCTGATAGCGACTGAGTTTTTGGCCATTCACATCAACAAATAAAGCAGTGTTATGAACTTTAGCAGTACCACTGACAGGAACAGGAAAACCGCCGCCGAGAATAGTCACTTGAAAACGTTGTGCCATTTGAATCAGAAACTTCTCTGTTTCCTGAGAAATGACTTCTGCTTGAGCAAGTTTATCTTTTTCTTCTCCCATGAAAGAGAAATTTTCAGGTAAACCTACCAACTCTGCACCCTGACGCACAGCCAAATCAATTAATTCTTCAGCCTGACTCAAGTTTTTTTGTAAATCAGGCACACTAGTCATTTGAATGGCGGCGGCTATATAAGACTTCATAAATTTGACAACAAACAGTGAATAACAGGATAGATTCTCAAATATATCGTTACTTCCAGATTGGCGGCTGTTATTGAAAGTTATGCAGTTTACGCTTTTCTGGAAAGTACGTCACTATTCGTTAGATGATAGGTCTTTAGGATGTAAAAGTCTACATTTTTCTGGTATTTGTTAATTTTCATACATAGGGTTTGCTGAAAAAGTGATCTGTGGAGATTAGGGAACAGGGAAGAAGAATTTACCTATATACTGAGTTTTGTTCAAAAATCAAATAGGAGTCCTATAGATCAATCCAAATTCAACTGTTTCCTCAACAGTGGGGGCAAATTTTTAGCCTCTTCTAAATCTTCCACATCATCCCAGTTAGTTTTTTTATCCCAACGTGCATAACCAAATACTTCATCCCCAAAGTTTGCACCCATCATATATGCACCACTGAGATTAGCTCCTTTTAAATTAGCACCACTTAGGTCTACTCGGCTTAAATCTGCATCTTGAAGGTTGGCATTACTCAGATCCGCTCCTCTGAGATCAGTACAAATCATGTTTGCACCACTTAAATTAGCATGATGCAATTCGGCTTGAACCATTTTAGCTGCTATTAAATAAGCATGACTAAGATTACTGTGGGGTAGATAGGTACGGCTAAGTTCTGCACGACTCAAATCTGCTTGACTCAAATCTATTCCACTCAGATTAGCTTGAAAAAGATAAGTGGCTCGGAGATGGGCTGAACTAAAAAATTCTCCAACTATGCTATTAAAACTATCAGCTTGCAAACAATTACAGTAATTGATAATTTTCAGTAAATCAGATGTTAAATTATCTCCTTGAGTTTCTCCAGAGGGATAGAAAATAATATATTCTTTTAAAACATCATGTTCTTGGGCATACCGCTGTATTTCTAATAGTAAAATCATTACATTCAAACCAGCATAAATATCTATCTGGCGCTGACCTAAATTTTGAATTTTGGTATTATTGCTATGTTGGTGTAATTGTTTGAGCTTGATTTGAGCTAGAGTTTCTGCTGCTGTATCAATAAATTTGCCATGACACCAATCACTATAAAAATTGTTCAATACATTAAATAAGTTGATCCAATCCAAATTCTCATCCTGTATCAGTAAACCCATAATATAATCAACAATTTCTGGGTTTATTTTCCCAAATCCTAGCAAATCATAAATCTGCCAATTCATTTCTTGAATTTCTGTTTCTGTTTCTAGTTTCGACCAATTTTTGATAAACTTAACTAATTTTTCAGCAAATAAAAATTCACTAAAACTTTTATGAAAACATTCAACTTCATTGCTATTTTTTCGGACGGGAATAAAATAAAATTTCTGTAGAGTTTCCCACATATTAATTGGTTGAGGATCGAATCTAGATGCAATCATAGATATAGATGCAGAACAACCCCCAGACTGAATAATTGCAAAAGCAGTTTCTGTGATTAAGTTGTTCAAGTCAGATTCATAATTCTGATGTTCTTGTTGATCATTATCTTGATTTTCTAATCCTGAGTTTTGCTTAGAAATTAGCCAATTCATGAACTCTTGCCAAATTATGACCTTGACTGTTTTTTGATTACTTTGTTCTAATTTATTAAAAACTAAAGTATCATCCCGATACATTAATGATAACAAGTGTAAATAAAGTGGTTCAGAGACAACTTGATTAACTGCATTTGGACATTTTAGTCCAGATAAGTATTCTTGAATATCTATTTTTTGTCCTTTATTTTCTGGGAGATTAATCCATTTCTGCACCCATTTATCCTGGAGTGTTTTGTCTAATTCTAAAATTTTTGCTCGCTCTAGATTATGAGGAATGTCTGCAATATACTGTAAACTTTTGGTTCTAGTAGTTATTAGAGTTCTATGACCGATTTCCATGTTTTGATTGCATTTCTCTTGAAAAATACTGACTTGGTTGAGAAATTTTTCTAACCTAAAACTTAGTTCATCTAATCCATCAAAAATAAACAAAAATCTAGTATTTTTATTATTTAACCAATTATCATCATCAGCAATCAAACTTTCTTGCAATTCTACTGCTAAGATATCCTCCAATGATTCACCTAGATGATGAATATCCTTAAGATTAATTAAAACTGGTGTCCACAAAGGATATAAATGTTGTCTTACCCAATCAGCAAACATCAAACAGAAAATACTTTTACCACTACCTGAATCACCTTCAATCAACATCACTTGATCAAGTTTTTGTGGATTTAGAATTACTCCCTTCACCCATGCTTCTAAATCAACGATTTGAGAACTTTGATCTAATTTTTGAGCTTTGATAGGAATATAAATATCTTTCCAAGCATAGCTTTGATCTAAAAATGTGGTTAAAGTTTGAGGTTGAATCTGGGTGTATAGGTATTCATCTATTTGTTGAATGATCTGTTTTTCATTTTCCCAATTTTTATCGGTATTGGTAATTAAAGCTTGAATTTCTTCTCCTATTTCAGTTAAAGCATAAATAATATAACGATGGGTATTAGCAGCAATTCTTTTGGTTAACAGACTAGCTAAAAAGTTGCTCACATTGGGAGAGACTAATCTCACTAATAAGATTTTATTAAAAATATCTGCTAACCTTGATTCATGAAAATATAAAAGTATATCCTGATTTGTGATTTCATCTAATTCAATATTTTGAATATATTGTAATTTATTATAAAATTTTTCCACATTATCTATATTTGCATCCCAATTTATTAATGGGTATAAAGACAAAATATCTCTGATACTTTCTAAATAAGCTACTTGACTAATAATTAATATACATTCTTCAATATCAGGTGATTTTTGATTTATTTCTGTATATCTCTTGCAGAAATTAATACCCAAAGATATATAACATAAATTTGGTTCTAAAACTTTTGCTAATGGTAAACATAGTACATCTAAAAAAGAAGATGAATTTTCTAGTAAATTGGTTATTGCTGCTAAATCAATCTCATTTTCACCAATTTTAGGTGTTGCTGCTAAAATTGCTGTACCCGGATCAAACTTCTGATTCAGATTAGTTTCTACTGAAAAAGATTCTTGTATATGTTGCCAAATATGCGCTAAAGTTCTAGTCATTAGTTTTTAGGGAGTGAATTACTGATTATGATGTTATACACAGTAATATTTTTAACTTTTATTATAGAAAGCGTGTATGATTTTAAAAAAAATTTACACTATTTCTACACTATTTATATTGATATTAAAGTCTCATATATAACAAAGTAATCCGTAAATTAATGATTTAAGTACAGTAAAAATAATGATATTTATAGTTTATTCAATACTAGTATATAATTTATATATCACCGCTAATAGTTTTTTTGGCGATTAATCCAAATACCCCTTAAACCAGCCTTCCTCGCACCATGATAGTCATCTGCAATGCTGTCGCCAATGTGCCATGCTTCTGCTGCTGAACAGTAGTGATTTTGCAAAGCAATGTTAAAAATTTTTGGATCTGGTTTCGCTGTACGTACTTGAGTGGAAATGGTAATAGATTTAAAATACTGTTTCAATCCCAAGCTATCTAATACTGAGTATAAACGAGAATCGAAATTAGATAACACTCCCAGTTCTACACCCAAACGTTGCCAGTTTACTAAGGCTAAGGGAACATCTGGATACACGAACCAGGGTTCAGCCGTACCAAAGTGTATATATAATTCGCTAAAAAAAGCTGAGAAATCTTGAAATTCTTTAATTACACCTGCACCTTCAAAGGTGTTGAAAACAATGATCCGCCACCAATCAAATTCATGTTGGGGAATATCATAAATATCAAGATCAAGAAATATGGGTGGGGGTGCAGCTTTAAAGCTTTTGAAGAATTCTCTGTTGAGAATTTTTGGGGAGACTGTCACACCAAACTCTTGAGCTATTTGGCTATACACCATTCCTACACTACCTTTAACACCAAATAGCGTACCCACCGCATCTAAAAAAATTACTTTTGGTTTTTTCATCAGGAGATCCAGGAGTTATATGATTTCCACCTTGGTGACAAGGAAAGTAAAAACTAGGCAGGGAGCAGGGTGTAGGGCGCAGGGAGAAAAAATTGTCATTACACTGTACACTCTGTCTTAACTTTTGCTCTCTTGTCACCCAGTATTTCCACTTGAATACTTATCATTAAGATAGCAGGGTACAGGGAAAAAGAGGGTATAAAAATTTCAGAATTACACTTGATCACTTACCTCCTGCACCCTGCACCCCTACCTTTTTTAACTTCCTGACTTTCTGAATGGAAATGCAACTAGCTGAAAATATGTCAATCAGAAAGAGCATTAATAATTGGTGTCACTAACCAACTAAAACCCACCTTCAATTGATGTTCTACTGTTGGTAATCTATATAAATAAGCTAACCTCCGGGCAACTTGGGCTAAAGAGCCATCCAGTTTTACACCTAAACCTGTGAGAGTAGCATTATCTACTCCTAAAGCCATCATTTCTCCTAATGGTTGATAACGGAAGGGAAGTAAAGGACGGTTGGTTATGGATGCCCAAATATTCCAGGCTGTATAATCAGCTTGTTGGAAAGCTACTTGAGCAGTTGCAGGTACTTGTTTACCTTCTGCATCATGACAGTCAGCTAAGTCTCCTAACGCAAATATCTCAGGATGCTCTAATACTTGTAGTGTGTCTTCTATGGTAATTTGCCCTCGTTCGTTATGTTTGAGGGGTAAAGTTTTCACTACTGGGGAAATTCTAGTTCCTACTGTCCAGATTACTAAATCTACTGGAATGTCGTCTATTTGATTTTTATATTCTAGAGAAATTGTATCTTCTGAGATTGATACTACCTTAGTTTCTAAATCTATAAATACTCCTCTTTCGTTTAAGGCCTTTTTTGCAGCCTCGCGGTTAAATTCTGGAGAAGTGCGTAAAATTTGATCACCAATTTCAATGACACGGAATCTGCCTTTTTCCCCAATTCTATCAGCTAGTTTACAAGCTAATTCTACGCCACTGTAACCACCACCAACAATAGCAATACGCATTTTTTCGGGATTGGTTTCTTCTATAATTTGTAGGCGTTCTTCTAGATGATAAGCATCTGTGATAGTACGGAAAGGGTAAGCATATTCAGCAGCACCAGGAACTAAGTCTAAGGGTGTTTCTCCTCCTAATCCTAAGACTAATTTGTCATAGGCCAATTTTTTTCCTGTTTTTAATTGGACTTGTTGCTCGTTAATATCAACTTCTGCTACTGCATCTTGATGGAAACGTATTCCTGTACCTTGCAGCAGTTCTTGGTAGGGTGGTGCTATTTCCCAGGTTTGTAGTTCTCCTGTGAGTATTTCATACAGTAAGGGAGAGAAGACAAAGCGATCATTTTGATCTACTAAAATAATTTCTGGTTTGGTTACACTTGACCAGGGTAACTGACTTAAACGTAAGGCGGTGTACAGTCCACCGAAACCCCCTCCTAGTATACAAATTTTTGTATTTGTTTGGGTCATGATTCTTATAGATGGCTAAATTTCCACAAATTTATTTTTAGTGTAATGAATTTTGAAGTCAGTGGGTGCTAAAAATTGTGGTTATTCAGTACCTAAGCAAAATTAATTTAACATTTTTGGAACAAACAAAAATCTCCGTTCCCTGATCCTTCCTATTCCCCGTTCCCTATTCCCCGTTCCCTATAAATAATTCTCTTAGTTGAAAGTTGCTCTTTCTTGCCATTCATTAATAGTGTTATAACTAATTCCTGGTATTTTTTCTACATCTTGCCAAGATGTAAATTTTTGCTTTTGTCTGGTAGTTATAATTCGTTGTGCTAATTTTTCACCAATTCCTGGTAAACTTTCTAATTCTGCTTGACTGGCTAGATTGAGATTTATTTGTTTACTAATTGGATATCGAATTGAGGATGGAGTAGTAATTTGTGGACATTTGCTAATTTGAGAATCAATTTTAGCTTTTATTTTTGGTGGTAGTCCAGGTTTAATTGTTGTATATAGGCGGTTAAATTCTCTTTGGAAATGAGCCGCGACTTTGGTATTTTCAATGATTAGTAATGTTTCATCATTACCATGATTTGCTGCTTCTGACCAATTATGTGAACCGGCTATGATTGTTTTTTTATCAATTACAGCAAATTTATGATGCAATAAATCTCCTGGTGCTAAGGTGGGGACTCCAACTGTAGTAATGGGATTTTTCCAAGGACTATTATCTATTTCATATTTACATTTATCACTTAAAGCTAAACCCATCATATCCAATGCTTCACTATAGGGACGATAGGCAAATTGTGGTTCAATTAATGCTCTGATGTCTACCATTTGAATATGACGATTTTTCATAATATTAGAAATTCTCTGATCTGAAAATACAAATAGAGCTAAATCTATATTTTCTATGGCATTATCTAAGGTGTTACCTATCAATCCATTACTAGATTCACTCCAAGGTTGGCTAGGAGAAATAGGAGAGAAGTTAACAGTTAATTTACCATTCACTAAATTAATAGTTTTAGGTGGGCGAATGGGTTTTTTGACTCCAAATTTACTATCATTTTTTCCTCCTGGGCCATCACCCCACATAATATTAAATTCTTCTGTAAATAAAGTTGCTAGTTGAGAACTATCAATTTTAATCAGATTATTAGCATTACCTAAACTCTGGGGATTATTAAAGTCTCCTGATGTATCACTCAAGGTAAAATTAGCCGAGGTAACTATGACAAAACGATTATCAATAACTACAAATTTATGGTGCATTAAACCACTACCTAAAGAACCATCAGCAGTGTCATCTAGCCAAGGAATATTATTGTTTTGAATGATAAATAAAGCATCACGTTGACTGATTTCTTCTGATGTAATTTGATTATCTTGATTTACATCTATAAATTGACGTGACTGATTATATCTGGCTTTTTCTCTAGAGTTGAGTTTTTGAATTTCTGTGTTATTTAAACTACTGTAAGGACGAGAATAATTGTTTTCTAAAATTAATCTAACTTTAACACCTGCTTGCTGTTTTTTAGCCAATATTTTCGCAATTCTAGGTAAACGTAGTTCTTGAACTGCAATATCTATGGTAGATTCAGCTTGAGATATTACATCTATAATTTGCTGTTCTAAGTCATCCCCCAAACGTTTTTTCTGGCGGTAATTTTCCTGATATTCTGATGACTGGGAATTATTAAAATAAACTTGAATTAATGGATCTTGGGGTAATGGTGATAACCGCTGACGGGAAGATTGGACTTGTTGACAACCAGACAGAGTCAAAACAAATAAACAGAAAAAAGATAAATATCGAAAATGAGGAGAAATAAACACGATAATCTGATACAAATAGATAAAGGTTAAATAACAATATTACTATTTTTTGAAAAATTAGTAGTATTGAGTTAGACAGGATTCATGATTGCTGATCACGATTATTGATGCTATGCAAATATATTTAGATTACAGTGCAACTACTCCTACTCGTCCAGAAGCGATCGCTATGATGCAATCAGTTTTAACTCAACAATGGGGTAACCCTTCTAGTTTACATGAATGGGGCAACCGTGCAGCTTTAGTTTTAGAAACTGCAAGAATACAAGTTGCGGGGTTAATTAATGCTACTCCTGAATCTATTATTTTTACTTCTGGAGGTACAGAAGCTAATAATTTAGCAATTATGGGTGTAGCAAGATGTTATTCTGTTCCTCAACATTTGATTATTTCTAGTGTAGAACATTCGGCTATTTCTGAACCTGTAAAAATGTTAGAAAGCTGGGGATGGGAAGTTACCCGTTTAGCTGTAGATACTAAAGGTAGAGTCAACCCAAATGATTTAAAAGCAGCTTTACAACATAATACGGTCTTGGTATCCATAATTTATGGACAAAGTGAAATAGGAACTATTCAACCCATAGCAGAATTAGGAAAAATTGCTCAATTTCATGGTGCTTTATTCCATACTGATGCGGTTCAAGTTGCTGGACGTTTAGCAATAGATGTGAATAATTTACCTATAGATTTATTAAGTTTATCTAGTCATAAATTATATGGCCCACTGGGTGCAGGTGCGTTATATGTGCGTTCTGGTGTGGAGTTACGACCTTTATTCGGTGGAGGTGGCCAGGAAAATAAATTGCGTTCTGGTACTCAAGCAACACCAAATATAGCTGGTTTTGGAGTCGCTGCACAGTTAGCAGCAAAGGAATTAGTAACGGAAAAACAAAGATTAATACAAATGCGCGATCGCCTCTTTTCACTGTTAGTAGATGTTCCTGGTTTAATTCCTACCGGTGATCCAATTGATCGTTTACCTCATCATGTCAGTTTTTGTTTAGAATACGCAGATGGTAAAAAAATTAGTGGTAAAACTTTAGTCAGACAGTTAAATTTAGCAGGAATTGCTATTAGTGCAGGTTCAGCTTGTCATAGTGGCAAATTAACTCCTAGTCCAATTTTACTAGCAATGGGTTATGCCCCAAAAGCTGCTTTAGGAGGAATTAGATTAACTTTAGGAAAACACACCCAACCTGCTGATATTGATTGGATCGCAATGGTGTTAAAACAGGTGCTAGAAAGATTGGCAAAAGAACAATTAAACTTAATGTCATATTCGGTTTAATAATTATCAATTACCGATTATGGTTGATGACTACGACGAATTTCTGTAATTTGATCTGCCACATCTAATATAGAAGATGGCATTTCTGAACCTGTAAAAATCATATCAATTTGAGGAGGACGTTTGTCTATAAATTCCAAAACTTCTGTTTCTGGTATAAAGCCAAAATTAATAGCTAAACTTAACTCATCCAAGAGAATCAGAGAATACTTTTCTTCAGCCACCACCTGTTTTGTATATTGCCATAAATCTTGTAATGCTTGATCTTCTGCTTCTTCTAAGTGAGGAGTATCAACACAACGTGGTAAATCACAACGCAGCCAGTCTAGATTTTGACTCATGCAAATTGGTTTATCGTATCCTTGTCGAATACCACCTTTAAGAAACTGTACTATTAAAACAGGTGTACCCTGACCAGCAATTCTCAGTGCTTGTGCCATCACGCTAGTAAAAAAATTGCGATTTGGGCTAGTGAAAACTTGTACAAGTCCTGCCACTGAATATGGCAAGTTGAGACGGGAATTGATGCTGGGTGTTTCTAACTGTGCAACCATGATATTTAAGTTTAGTCTTTTTGAAGATGTAAACAAGAAGAAAAGGTGTTGCTGAATTAAGGTATGAAATTAAGATTCAGGGAATAGGAAGCAGGAAACAGTTGTATTAACAAGGAGTTCCAATCATCTAAAATCCAAAATCAGCAATGGCGAAAAAACCTGTCTATCTCTAGCTTATTTTATGATTGATTCCCATAATTGAGACAAATACTAGATATGATTTCTAAATTTAGCAATTTTCTGATTGACATTTTTGTAATTATTGCTTAAAAGTAGTGGTAACAATAAAAACAAAGACTACATCAGTGGATAAACTAGAAATTTTAGCCAGAGATTGAGAATGATTATAAAAATAGCTTTATGATTGAATTTGATTCCAAAATACAGAAATAAATGCGAGCAGATGAGGAGTAAACTATTGTGAAATTGGTAATTCTGGGAGGTTCTGGTTCTGGAAAAAGCACTCAAGCACAAATGCTTTGCAAACACTTTCACATTCCCATAATTTCCACTGGAGAGATTTTAAGGGCAGCTATTAATAATAGTAAATCAAACACTGACGATAAAAGACTGAATGATTTAGGGAAAAATGCCCAAAACTATGTCCTCAGAGGAGAATTAGTCCCAGATGAAATGATGATTGAATTTATCAAACTACGCTTGAGTGAATCAGATGCAAGTGAAGGTTGGATATTAGAAGGTTATCCGCGTACAGCTTTTCAAGCAGAGGAACTAGATTTTTTACTAGAAAGTTGGCAGGAGAAATTAGATTGGGCAATATATTTACAAGTACCAGAAGCGGTAATGGTTAGCCGTTCATTAGGGCGATCGCTACCAGATGATCAACCAGAAATAGTTCAAAGACGTGTGGAGTTATTTTATGACCGCACTGTTCCTATACTGGAATATTATGATCGTCGTCGTCGTCTCTTGACTATCAATGGAGACAACTCTCCAGAACAAGTAAAGTACAATATTCTAGATTTACTGGATTAGGACTTACGCATTTTAACGAAATATTGGCGTTTGAGATTGCTTCCTTTCGTCGCAATGGCACTATTTGAAGTATATTTTGCGTAAGTCCTGTGGATGATAGACATCAATCTAGTTAACAGTGAAATTACAAAAATTGTTCCTAATACTATCTCCCATTCGTATAGCATTTCCTATTCTCATGAAGACATATCAATTGAGGGCTGGCTGAATAAAAGCAAAACAATGACGGCATAATGTAAAGGCACAAAGAAAGGCAACAATCTGAGGCAACTTCATGGCTTGGCAACGTCCCGATCATAGAAATCCTAACCAATTACGTCCACTTAGTTTTCATCCCAACTTCACCAAATTTGCTCCTGGTTCAGTATTAGCAAAATGTGGAGATACACAGGTTCTTTGCACAGTGAGTGTGACAGAGGGAGTACCTAAATTTTTAACCGGTAGTGGTAAAGGGTGGTTAACTGCTGAATATCGAATGTTACCATCAGCCACACAACAGCGACAGCCAAGAGAACTATTGAAATTATCCGGTAGAACACAAGAAATTCAGCGTCTAATCGGTAGAAGCTTAAGAGCAGCCATAGATTTTGATATTTTGGGAGAACACACTTTCACTGTAGATGCTGATGTAATTCAAGCTGATGCAGGAACGAGAACAACAGCAATTACAGGTAGTTATATAGCCGTAGCTAATGCCATTTCTCAATTATTACAGCAAGGAAGATTAGAGCGATCGCCCTTATGTGGGCAAGTTGCCGCAGTTTCCGTAGGTTTGCTGGAAGGGGAAGCATTTTTGGATCTTGATTACATTGAAGACGTAGCTGCTAGTGTAGATTTTAATGTTGTTATGAATCACAAACTGGGAATTATCGAAGTCCAAGGAACAGCAGAAGAAGGTAGTTTTAACCGTCAACAGTTAAATCAACTATTAGATTTAGCAGAAACTGGAATCCAAGAGTTACTCACAGCACAACGTCAAATAATTGATGATTGGAATAATATATTTACTGGAGACTAAATTATCAATAAGTGATCACAAGTGAATTAGCGAATTATTTAATGATCTAATTAGGGTTTGCTGTCCGCGTAGCGTGCCGTCAGGCATATAAATCTGAAAACATTGTAAGTAAAGGGTTTGAGACTATTTTAATTTTCAATAAATGCAAGATTTTGAGGGGGAAACACTAAAAAACCTTCCACTTTCGGTGAAAATTCTTCCCTTACCAACTCTTGAAACTGTTCCCTGTTCCCTGTTAAGAGTTCCCTAACTTCCACAGATCACTTTTTGCTCCAAACCCTAAATATTATTACACACTTTGAACATAGTAACTTTTACCCAAACCAATGAAAAGATACCTAAAAGTTATCCGACTTTTTTGGAGTGCGGCTATTTCCACAGAAATGGAATATCGCCTGAACTTTATCATTGCTACCCTCACCAGTTTAGGAAATCTTGTTGGTAGCATTTTTGGCTTATTCCTATTTTACCGACAAGATTATACCTTTCCTGGTTGGTCATGGGAAGCATCATTAATAGTATTAGGAGTTTTCACACTTCTACAAGGTTTTTCTGCGTCCTTCCTTTCTCCTAACCTCAACCGTATTGTTCGCCATGTTCAAGAAGGAACTTTAGACTTTATTTTATTAAAACCTATCCGCAGTCAATTTTGGCTGTCAACACATACTCTATCACCCTGGGGACTACCAGATTTAATCTTTGGTTGTATTATTATCGTCTATGCCGGTCAACGTTTAGGTTTAGGAATACGCAACTATTTTTTGAGTATATTTCCTTTAATTTGTGGTTTAGTAATACTTTATAGCTTGTGGTTTATACTGGGTAGCACCACTGTATGGTTTGTCAAAATATACAATGTTACTGAAGTATTAAGAGGTTTGTTAGAAGCTGGTAGATATCCAATTGTCGCTTATCCCACAACTTATCGAGTTTTCTTCACCTTCATAGTACCAGTTGCATTTTTAACCACAGTTCCTGCTCAAGTTTTGTTAGGTGAGAGTAGTCTAACTTGGCTAATAGGTGCTGTATTTTTAGCTGGATTATTATTTTTTATTTCTACCTGGTTTTGGCGGTTTGCTTTAAGGTTTTATACAAGTGCTTCAAGTTAGTTAGGGCTTGCTGAAAAAGTGTTTCCGTGGAGGCTAAGAGGCAGGGTGCAGGGCGCAGGGTGCAGGGAGAGAATTGAAAAACTACTTTTCAATCTCTCGAAGTCGAAAAAGTGCAAGGTAATAAGAGTGCTTACCCCTCAAAAGCTTGCACTTTCTCAATCTCAAATCTTCTAAAACCTCTTACCTGTAATATTTTCAGATTTATATGCCTGACGGCACGCTACGCGGACAGCCAGCCCTACCAAATGCTTTTATGTAATTGTATAAAAAATACCATAAACTTTGTTTTAAAATCAGAAATTACCGATTATAATACTAGGGAATGATGAACGTGGAATAGAAAGAAACTCATTCCATATTTCACTGAACAGTCAGATTTTTACCTGACGGGGTGACAAAAGAACTGAAGTTAAGACAGGGTTTAAGGTTTGGGGAAAATTAACTCTTTAAGAATCAAATCCCAATGCGACATCAGGAAAGCATCGAACGCCTAATTTGAGGGACTGATATCTATTTCCTGGTTTACCTTGATGAATTATTTGCCATCTAATATAATATCTATATATAGTAGAAGGGTTTTTACATAAGCTAATTTCATCGAAACTTAACTATTAGTTAACCAATTATTAGCCTTGTAAAAACTAAAATTATATTGTGGGCAATAGTGCCTCAATCCACAGGTATCAGTTAAGATGTCGGACTTTTGGTAAATATAGACGACACGAACGGCTATCTAAAAAATACTGTGTGAGGAGTAAAGATAAAGATGTCTAATCTCTTGTGGAAATCTCTGATTGTTAGCCCAGCAGTTTTAGGAGCAACAATCCTTGTATCTGGTACTGCTATTGCATCTCCAAGTAGTAACGCTGAAGTAACAACTCCAGAAACAGAAGTAGCTCAACAGTCTGTAATTCTGGCGCAAAAATTATACCAAGTTCAACGCTACAGTAACGATGGTATACAGGAACAAGGTCAAGTAACCTCTGTTTCTCAATTTTCTGATGTTCAACCAACTGATTGGGCATTCCAAGCTTTACAGTCTTTGGTAGAAAGATATGGTTGTATTGCTGGTTATCCCAACGGTACATATCGTGGCAACCGGGCTTTAACCCGTTATGAGTTTGCTGCTGGTTTAAATGCTTGTTTAGATAGAGTTAATGAATTGATTGCCACAGCTACCGCTGATATGGTGACACATCAAGACTTAGCGACTCTACAACGTTTACAAGAAGAATTTTCTGCTGAATTAGCAACCTTGCGCGGTCGTGTAGATGCTTTAGAAGCACGTACTGCGGAGTTAGAAGCTAACCAATTCTCCACCACCACAAAATTACAAGGTGAAGCAGTTTTTGCTGTGAGTGATTCCTTTAATGGTAATCCTGCTGGTAAAACTGTCTTCCAAGATCGAGTGCGTTTGAACTTGCAAAGTAGTTTCACTGGTAGAGATATATTAAATACCCGTTTAACTGCGGGTAACACTGGTGGTTTTGGTACAGATGCAACTGGACTACCTTCTGGGGAAACTACACAAACCTTTGATGTTGGTAGTACTGGTGATAATAATGTTGTCCTTGATAAGTTAACCTACGAAGCACCCATTGGGCCAGCACAGGTTTATATTGCTGCTACTGGTGGTCAGCACAGTCATTATGCAGCGACTAATAACCCCTACTTCTTTGATAAAACCGATGGTGGTAATGGTGCTTTAAGTACCTTTAGTTCTGAAAACCCCATCTATAGAATTGGTGGTGGTTCTGGTATTGCTCTGAACGTACCTTTTGGCCAAGGTGGCGGTATTCTCAAACCCAGTTCTATCACTTTAGGTTATTTGGCTTCTGAGGCAGAAGATCCAAATGCTGGTGCTGGTTTGTTTAATGGTGACTATGCTGCTTTAGGTCAGTTAAACTTCAATGTTGGTAATCGCATTGCTTTAGCTGCTACCTATGTACATGGTTATCATGGTGTAGGTGGCACATTGTTTGATTCAGGACTTGATGATGGTGCTGTTGTAGGTACTAATGCTGCTAATACTCTAGGCCGCAATCGTGCGCTCCCAGCATTGGGTTCAACCAATGCGTCTTCGAGTAATTCCTATGGTATTTCTGCTGCGTTCAGACCTAGTGATAGACTTTCTATTAGTGGTTTCGTTTCTTATCACGATATTACCGGCTTTGGTGTTGGTGATGATTATGAAGCTTGGTCTTATGGTATGGGTGTAGCGTTACCTGACTTTGGGAAAAGAGGTAATGTATTAGGTATCTTTGGTGGCGCTCAACCTTATTCCTTTAATAATGGTGCTGCTAGTAATGATATTCCTTACCAAGTGGAAGGTTTCTACAAGTATAAAGTTTCCGAAAACATCTCTGTCACTCCTGGTGTAGTTTGGTTGCCAAATATTGGACAGAATAATAACAGTGAAGATGTGTTTATTGGTACATTGAGAACTACTTTCAGTTTCTAAACAGGAAAGTTAAAAGTTCAGTAATAGCTGAATCTATTTTCAATCCATTTTAAGCTGCTGTGCAAATAGATTGGATATGATGGTGTCCGAGTAAAGATACTGGAGACTTTCTCCAATTTTGACTTTTGACTTTTGAATCTTGACTTGCTGTTGTGCATTTAAAATGCACAATAGCTTACCCGCCTGAAGGCGGGTTTTTTGTTGCTGAAAAATAAAAGTACAAACCCCGGTGGAGAACCGGAGTATACTATACAAATACCGCTGTGTATATTCATTGTTCTTTTATTTTTTCATCTTGATCCCTTATCCTAAAATAGCTGCTTGTGGAACTATCTTGTAAGTCTGAATACGCAATTTTGGCGTTGTTAGAAATGACAACTCATTATGAAAACGGCGAACCGATGCAAATTCGACAAATTGCCGCCCAACAAAATATCCCTGATCGTTACTTGGAGCAGTTATTGGCTACCTTAAGACGTGGGGGTATTGTTAAAAGTCAAAGGGGTTCTAAAGGGGGCTATTTCTTAGCGCGAGAACCTTGGAAAATTAGTATCTTTGATATTTTTGAATGTTTAGAAGGGTTAGATGTGAAAAATCCTGAAGAGGACAGTCAACCCAAAAGTGTAGATAGTTCAATTGTAGAAGAAATTTGGCGAGAAGCCTGCCAAGCGGCAAATTCAGTTTTACAAAAATATTCCCTTCAGGATCTTTGTGAACAACGGGATTTACGGAGGCAATTAGATATTATGTACTATATTTAAAGGACTCGTAATTTATGATGCAGATTGCTAAAAATATCACTCAATTAGTGGGAAGAACTCCTTTAGTACAGTTAAACTGTATCCCCCAAGCAGAAGGTTGTGTAGCACAAATTGTAGTGAAATTAGAAAGCATGAATCCTTCCGTCTCCGTTAAAGACCGGATTGGGGTTAGTATGATTAACGATGCGGAAAAAGAGGGTTTAATTACTCCTAGAAAGACTGTTTTAGTGGAGCCAACTTCGGGAAATACTGGTATTGCTTTGGCGATGACTGCGGCTGCAAAAGGGTATAAATTAATTTTAACTATGCCCGATACCATGAGTTCAGAAAGAAGAGCAATGTTGCGAGCTTACGGAGCAGAATTGGAATTAACGCCAGGAATTGAAGGAATGAGTGGGGCAATTCGCAAAGCTCAAGAAATCGTAGAAACAACACCCCATGCGTATATGTTGCAACAATTCCGTAATCCTGCCAATGCCAAAATACATAGAGAAACTACAGCTGTGGAAATTTGGGAAGATACAGATGGTCAGGTAGATATGGTTGTTGCTGGTGTTGGGACTGGTGGTACTATTACTGGTGTGGCAGAAGTTCTCAAGGATAAAAAACCTAGTTTTCAGGCGATCGCAGTTGAACCTACAAACAGTCCTGTATTATCTGGTGGTAAACCAGGGCCACATAAAATTCAGGGTATTGGGGCTGGATTTATTCCCCAAGTGTTGAATGTCAAATTAATTGATGAAGTCATTACTGTCACTGATGAAGAAGCGATCGCCTATGGTCGAAGATTAGCCAGGGAAGAAGGTTTATTATCGGGAATATCCAGCGGTGCAGCTTTATGTGCTGCTGTTCGTGTTGCTAAACGTCCAGAAAATCAAGGACGCTTAATAGTAATGATTCAACCCAGTTTTGGTGAAAGATATTTAAGTACACCTTTATTCCAAGACTTATATTAGAGGATGTTTGAAAAGTCTTGTCGTGGTGGAAGGGAACTCTTAGCAGGGAACAGTTTCAAGAGTGAGAGAGGAATGTTTTTTCCTTTCAGCAAACCCTAAATACAAGGTTTTTGGGCCTCCAGCTTATAAAAGCTGACATTTTTCCAAAATTAAAATATAATTTCCCCACTCATCTTATCCTCCTCTGCGATCTCTGCGCCTCTGCGGTTAATTCCCTGATCAATGTGGCGCATCTTTATACAAATTGGCTTAAGTTCGAGTTCCGGGTATTTCTAAAATTGCTCGACCAGAGAATAGACTTTTCAGCCTATTCCAAACTCAAATTAATTAAGTTAATTTAGATTAAATTAGTAAACAATAAACAGTAAAATCAGACTAAAAGATGATAACTTTACCCTATTGAAAATCATCAAGTATAGAACTGCAAGTAAAGTAAATTAAATTTTATTGATGACTGATAATTTAAGTATGGAAGGATCTAATCATTACGAAACCCTAAAAATTAAAGCTAATGCCAGTCAAACAGAAATTAAACAAGCTTACCGACGGTTAGCAAAAATGTTTCATCCTGACAGTAATCAAGAAACAGCTAATCATGAAAAAATCATCAAAATTAATGCTGCTTATGAAGTTTTGAGTGATATGCAAAGTCGTCAGAAATATGATGAACAAATTAGGAATACTACTCAAACATCAACTATCTATCGTCAGGAAAGAACCGCAGCAACTCAGAAACAATATAAAGCTAAAAAACAATCTGGAAAATTTGCAGATGAAAAAATAGAAGAATGGTTACGCTTAGTTTATCAACCAGTTAATCGTTTACTTTGTGGCATTCTTAATTCTTTAGAACAACAAATTGAAGAGTTAGCAGCAGATCCTTTTGATGATGAACTAATAGACAATTTTCAACAATATTTAGATCAATGTCGAGATGATTTTAAACAAGCACAAAGTATCTTTCGTTCTTTACCCAACCCTCCCAGTTTAGCTAGAGCAGCAGCACATCTTTACTATAGTTTAAGTCAAGTGGGAGATGGTTTGGAAGAATTAGGATATTTTCCTTTAAATTATGATGATCGTTATTTACACACTGGTCAAGAAATGTTTAGAATTGCTACACGCTTACATTGTGAAGCGCAAGATTCTGTGGGATGAAGAATTGCTTAAACACTGAAAGTTGGTATTTTTTTGATCCTGAAGATGCTTCAATTCTGTTTGCTTTTAATTGTCTTCACATTGATTCAGCTAAATCTAAATTATATTTTTGCAAGAAAACTTTCAAAATACCTCTTATTCTAACTTTGTTAATACTCAGGACTTACGCAAAACCTATTCCAAATACTGTCATTGCGACGTAAGGAAGCAATCTCAAACCTTAATATTTAGTTAAAATGCGTAAGTCCTCATACTAATTCTGTATAAAGATATCCAATTTTTGAGGGAATTAACCACAGAGGCACAGAGATCGCAGAGAAGGATAATATGGCAAATTGAGTTGTTATGAGGTAAATCATAATCATGAAACTCTTGTGGGGTGGGCATCTTGCCCGCCAATGGCATATCTCATGAAGCACTGTATGACTGGGAAAATGCCGAAGGTGGGTTCAATTAAAAACCACGAACCCACTTGAAAGTAAATACTCTTGTCAGCAAATCCTAATTACTGATTAAATTAAGATTCCCAGTCACCAATCACCAATCACCAATCACTTTTTGCTGCAAACCCTAGTTATTAGCAGACGCTAATTCTGCTAAACGTTCCTGTTGATCTTGAGAAATACAAGACTGAATTAAGGTTTCTAAGTCACCTTCCAAAACAGTGTTCAGGGTGAAGTTATTTCCTAGACGATGATCAGTGGCTCGACTATCTTTATAGTTGTAAGTACGAATTTTTTCTGAACGAGAACCAGTTCCTACTTGCGATCGCCGCATGGAGGTGACAGCATCCTGTTGTTCCCGTAACTTCATCTCATAAAGTTTAGCCCGTAAAATCTGCATAGCCCTTTCTTTGTTTTGTAACTGGCTACGTTCTTCAGTACAAAAAATTCTAATCCCTGTTGGTTTGTGAAATAAGTCAACCGCAGTTTCTACCTTGTTGACGTTTTGTCCACCAGCACCACCAGAACGGGCCGTACTCATTTCAATATCTTTAGGGTCTATATCAACTTCTACATCATCTACCTCTGGCATAATGGCCACAGTTGCAGTGGAAGTATGAACTCTACCGCCTGCTTCTGTTGCAGGTACTCGTTGTACACGATGTACTCCTGCTTCAAATTTCAGCTTACTATAAACACTCTCGCCTTGAATTTCTAAAATCACTTCTTTGAAGCCGCCCATCTCACCCAGAGACTCACTAACTAGCTTCACTCTCCAGCTTTGACTATCAGCATAGCGGGAGTACATCCGTAATAAATCACCTGCCCAAATACTCGCTTCATCACCACCAGTCCCAGCACGAATTTCTAACATGATGTTTTTATCATCATTAGGATCACGGGGAAGTAGCAAGATTTTTAAGCGTTCTTCCAGGTTTTCTAATTTCTCTTCTAACTCACTAACTTCCAAAGCTGCCATTTCTTGTAACTCTGGATCAGTATTTGTTTCTTTGAGAATTTGACGCGCTCCTAACAGTTCTTCATCAGTAGTTTTCCAGGTTTCGTAAGTAGTAACAACCTCTTCCAAGGACGAACGAGATTTAGCGATTTTTTGAAACTCGTCAGGATTTTTTGCTGTATCAGGATCAGCCAGACGACGAGTTAATTCCTGAAAAGTTTGTTCAACAGATTGAAGTTTCTCCAGCAGGTATGTTTCGGCCATAATTATAATTCCTCAAACTAACAAGTTGGCTACTGCATTAAATGAAAAGCGACCCAGCACTTGCAGGGTCGTCGTTTACAGAAGACAGCCAACCAGCTACTTTTTGTTTTTATCGCCTTGTTGGCCAGACATACCGTATTTACGGAGAAAGCGTTCAACTCTACCCTCAGCATCAATAATCTTCTGAGTGCCTGTGTAAAATGGGTGGTTACCAGACCAAACATCTACATGTAGTTCGGGTTTAGTTGAACCTATTGTCATTACAACTTCACCGTTACAGTAGACTTTTGCTTCTGGATACCACTCTGGGTGTATATCAGGTTTAGCCATTTTTCTTTTTGTGCTGTTTCTCTATCAAAATTATAACTAAGACTAGGTGTTAGCAACTGGGAAACTTGTTCTGAATCCATACCCAATTACTATTTAACAATACTCTATCGTTTGGAGTATTGAGGAGCTTTACGTGCTTTGTGTAAACCGTATTTTTTACGCTCTTTAGCCCGTGGATCACGAGTTAAATAACCTTCGGTTTTTAAAGGTAAGCGGTTATCAGGATCTAATTGACATAATGCACGAGCGACTCCTAAACGAATAGAGTCAGCTTGTCCAGTTAAACCACCACCTTCAGCTTTGACGACAATGTCATATTCACTTTCTAAACCCAAGGTTTCTAAAGGGGCTTTAATTGAGCCTAAGTAGTTGGCATTGAATTGAAAGTACAATTCTCCGTCTTTACCATTAACTGAGAATTTACCTTCACCAGGAATGAGGCGTACTCTCGCCACTGAGGATTTACGACGGCCAGTACCCCAATAAATAGCACGACCGCTGTTAGCTTCTGTTGCTTGCATTATTTATCTCCAGGAATTGTATTAATAATTAGTTCTTTGGGTTTTTGGGCTGCATGGGGGTGGGTAGAACCTGCGTACACTTTTAGTTTTGTGAATAGTTGTCTACCTAAGCTATTTTTTGGCAACATACCTTTAACAGCTTTTTCCACAATTCGCTCTGGTATGCGTTGTTGCAATTTAGCAAATGTTTCTGTTTTCATTCCACCAGGACGACCAGAATGGCGACGGTAGAGTTTTTGGCTACGCTTTTTACCAGTAACTGCTACTTTCTCAGCATTGATTACTACTACAAAATCACCAGTATCTAGATGAGGTGTGTATTCTGCTTTTCTTTTACCTCTTAGCACCATAGCAATTTCGCTAGCAAGACGACCAAGACGTTTATCAGTTGCATCTACTATGTACCAATCACGCTCAAGGGATGCTTGAGGGGGAAGGTAAGTTTTACTACTCATTATCACTTTTCCTGTGTTCGGTTATCTTTTGTCAATTATTCAGTTATGTAGTTATCAGTTTTACTAATGACTAATAACTAATGACCAAAAACTAAATATGGTTGAGTGTCGTACCAAATCTTTTGGGCAAAGGGAAAATCTGGATATTCTACCCTTAACAAGCATAAACCTTGTGGGGGTGCAGCATATTTTACTTTTTCTCGACGTTCCTGTTTCCAGATGTCGGTAAAATCTTCTAAGGAACGCTGGTTTGAACCAACTTCTACCAGCATTCCTACCAGCAGTCTGACCATGCCATATAGAAATCCATTAGCCTGAATTTCAATATGAACTAATGGACCTTTACGATAACACTCCGCGGCTTGAACTTCTACCCAAGAATGCGATCGCTTCGATCCTGCACGATGAAAAGCGGCTAAATGGTGTTTACCCAGCATAGGTTCAAGGGCAGCTTGCATAACAGACTCATCCAAGGGAGCGTAATAATAATGCCAACTAAAAGATTTCACAAACAAGTTGGGTAGAGCTTCTGTGTATATTGTGTAGCGATAACGTCGGGAAATTGCACTAAAGCGTGCGTGCCAACTACCATCTACACCAGCGGAAGCTCTGATTAATATATCTGGGGGTAAATAACTATTCAATACATTTGCCCATCTATGTGCTGGAATCAGACCACTAGCATCAAAATGAGCTACTTGAGCAGCTGCATGAACTCCGGCATCGGTTCGCCCAGCACCGTGGAGTGTGACATGATACCCCAGAACATTAGCTATAGCTGTTTCTATCTCTTCTTGGACTGTCCGCTGTGCTTTTTGCCTTTGCCAGCCATGAAAGTTACCACCCAGATACTGAATGATCAAGGCAACTCGATAAGTTCCTGTGGGCTGGCTGCTTTCTAACATACTGGGTTTTTCAGTTATCAGTTATCAGTTTTCAGTGTTCAGGTTTTCGTTGTTTATTCTTTCCTGTTCCCTGTTCTCTGTTACCTTTAAGTTAAACTAATTCAATAATCGCCATTTCTGCGTTGTCACCCCGTCGGGGTACAGTGTGCATAATCCGAGTGTAACCACCTTGACGGCTTGCATACCGAGTTGGTGCTTGCTCAAATAAGGCGTGAACTAGATTTTTGTCGTAGATATAGCCCAGTGCTTGCCGACGTGCTGCTAAAGATCCATCTTTAGCAAGGGTGATCATTTTATCTACTTCGCTACGTACTACCTTAGCGCGAATTAAGGTAGTAGTAATTCTACCGTGACGAATTAATTCTGTAGTTAGCGATCGCAGTAGAGCGCGGCGCTGGTCGGCTGGTTTACCAAGTTTTTTGACTTTACAACGGTGACGCATGATGCTGTTTTCGATTGATTACAAGTGATTACAAGTTTTAACTAGCTAGGTTTAGAACCTCTTTCTTGCGGTAAAGTAATGCCTAAACGTCGCTGTAAAGCTTCCACTACTTCTTCCGCTGATTTTTGACCAAAGTTCTTAATTTCTAAGAGGTCTTCTTGGGTATAGTCCAACAAATCTGCGACTGAGTTAACTTGCGCTCGTTTGAGACAGTTATAAGCCCGAACAGAAAGTTGTAATTCTTCAATAGGAATTTGAGCAGTAGGATCATCGGGTATATCTGAACCTATGTCTGTAGGTTCTAAGGAGATATCTTTTAACGGGTTGAATAAGTCTACTAAAATTCCCGCTGCTGAAGATAAGGCTTCTTGCGGGGAAAGACTACCATTAGTCCAAACTTCTAATAGCAGTCTATCTTTTAGTGTGCCGTCTCCGCGAGCTTCTTCTACACTGTAGTTAACTTTGCGGATCGGCATAAATACTGAATCAATCTGCAAAAAGTCCAATGAAGTTGCTTCTTCTCTTCCCCGTTCTACAGTTCGGTATCCCTTACCCCTTTCAATCCTAAATTCCATTTCCAGTTTGCCACCTTCAGCTAAGGTAGCGATATACTGGGTAGGATCAATGATCTCTACTTCACTGGGCAAGTCAAAATGTGCCGATGTAACTGTTGCAGGACCGTTGACGAGTAACCTACCAATTTGAGGTTGAGAAGAATAGCTTTTCAGGATCACTTCCTTCATTCGCATCAGAATTTCTAGCACGTCTTCCCGGACACCAGGAACGGTAGCAAATTCATGGGAAACCCCAGCTATTCTCACAGCTGTTACAGCTGTTCCCTCTAAATTAGAAAGCAAAACCCGGCGCAACGCGTTACCTACAGTTGTTCCTTGACCTCGTTCCAGAGGTTCGAGAACAAATTTACTGTAATGGCTTCGACTTTCTTCAGTATTAGATTCTACACATTCAATTTGAAACTGCGCCACAGAGTAGCCTCCCTATTAAGGTGCTGCTAGAGAACAATTTATTTGTCTCTCGAATTCAATTTATGCTCTGATCTGTAAATATGGTTGATCAAATTGCCAACATAGTATTTATGTAAGGTGAGATTTGCCCATACTACAGCCAGCACTAATAATATTTTGGATTTCTGAAAGTTTAGCAGCCCCTCCAATGGGAAGAGCTGACCTGCTTTGTTATCACTGTACGGATTTGCATTTCACAAGCAAGAGTTAATACTATCTATGCCTTACATCTCCTTACAGATAATTGCTCTGAGCATTAACTTTCTGCCTAGGAGTCTAAAAAACTGGATGTTTAAACTCGTCGGCGTTTAGGTGGACGACAGCCATTGTGGGGGATAGGAGTGATGTCACGGATGAGAGTAATTTCTAATCCTGCTCCTTGTAGCGCCCGGATAGCGGTTTCTCGACCTGCTCCAGGTCCACTGACCATCACTTCAATTTGGCGCATTCCTTGGTCAATTGCTCTACGGCCTGCACTTTCAGCGGCAGTTTGTGCTGCAAAGGGTGTTCCCTTCTTTGCACCCTTAAATCCACTGGATCCTGCACTTGCCCAAGAAATTACATCTCCATTTTGGTCAGTAATGGTGACAATGCTATTGTTGAAAGTAGACTGAATGTAGGCAATGCCATTGGGTACATTCTTTTTCTGCTTTTTACTCCCAGATTTTTTTGTTGGTTGTCTTGCCATATGTGTTGAGTAAATTTAAGGTAATACTTGCTGGGGACAGCAAACCAAGAAAAATTATTTATTTGCCAGGTGCTTTTTTCTTTCCAGCTACTGTCTGTCTTCTTCCCCGTCTAGTTCTGGCGTTGGTGCGAGTCCTTTGCCCTCTGACAGGCAAGCCCATTCTGTGACGACGACCACGATAACAACCGATGTCAACTAAACGTTTGATGTTCATTGCCTCTAAGCGACGCAAATCCCCTTCAACTTGGTAGTTGCTTTCTATTTCTGCTCGTAGAGCAGCTACGTCGGCATCACTAAGGTCTTTAACGCGGGTATCTGGATTCACACCTGTAGCTGCTAAAATTTGGTGAGAACTTGTTAACCCAATTCCGTAAATATAAGTTAGACCATACTCAATACGCTTATCGCGGGGGAGGTCTATTCCGGAAATCCGTGCCACAATTAATAACTCCCTGTTATTTTGATGATTGCTTTTGCAAAGTGCAATTTACAGTGCTTTCGAGTGTTATAAAGTTCACTGTTTGCGGGCAAGATGCCCACTCCACAAGAGTTTCATGATTATGATTTGTACCTCACAGCAACGAAATCTGCTGTATTTGTACAGAATTCAGGAGTGAGTAATCAACGGTCAGAATTTGAATTTGTAATTTACTTGCCCGTCAATTGGTTTTGAGGCTTTCTTAAGCTGACTTCTGACTTCTGAATTCTAAAATTTATCCCTGACGTTGCTTGTGTTTAGGGTTTTCACATATCACCATGACACGACCACGGCGTTTGATCACGTTACACTTGTCACAGATTTTTTTGACTGAGGCTCTGACTTTCATGCCTTTTTTACTTGACTCCAAATAGTAAATTATAGCATTTTGGGAAAATTATTTCAGTTAATTAATTTGGGTAAATCCCAAGCTAGCAGCTTTATGGTAAGATTCTCTACTTTATATTTACTTTTTCCGTAACCGATAAGTAATTCTACCTTTTGTCAAGTCATAAGGTGTTAGCTCTACCTTGACGCGATCGCCGGGTAATATTTTGATGTAGTTGCGGCGAATCTTACCAGAAATGTGTGCTAAAACATTAAAGCCGTTGTCTAAGTCAACACGGAACATTGCATTGGGCAATGATTCGGTGACTGTCCCTTCCATTTCAATTAAGTCTTGCTTAGACAATTTGTTGTTTCCTCAATTCAACAATCTCTTTCTGGTTAGCAGAATTTTCATCTGCACGAAAACACAGTTTGAGAAAAATTTCAACAGTTTATTAATATATCTTAGCTAAAAGAGAAAGGGTGCTGGGGACTGGGGATAGGCAAAAGGCGTTCCAGTAGACTGAATTTTTTAGCTAACTGACTATCCTTTACTGCTCCCAAACTATCCCCCTATGCAGCTATGATGTTTTTTAATTCAGTAGTGACTTCTTCTGGGGACTGATTACCATTTACAGTTACGAGCTTTTCGCGATCGCCATAGTAATTAATCAGAGGTGCAGTTTCATCACGATATACTTCTAAACGACGACGAATTACCTCTTCGCTATCATCTTTACGTCCTCGTCCTAATAAACGAGTGATGACAACATCATCTTCAGCATCTAGATTTACGGCTGTTGCCTCACCTTGACCTAATTTGGCTAGTAATTCCTCTAAGAAGGTAGCCTGGGTGACTTTACGAGGAAATCCATCCAGAATCCAGCCATTTTGAGCATCGGACTTATCTAAACGCTCCTTAACTAAATCCTCTACTAGTTGATCAGGAACTAACTCTCCCTGATCCATATAACCTTGTGCCTTTACTCCCAAAGGAGTTTGGTCAGTTATGGCTTGCCGTAATATATCACCAGTAGAAATATGGGGAATATTCAAAAAATCAGCCAAAATCTTAGACTGAGTTCCTTTACCTGCACCCGGAGGTCCCAAGAAGATTAATCGCGTCACTATTGTTTCACCATTCCTTCATAGCGTTGAGAAATAACGTAGGTTTGTATCTGTTTGGCAGTATCAATTGCTACACCAACTAAAATTAATAAAGAGGTAGCACCCAGTCCTCTAAAAGTTGGTACATTCAAAGTGCTTTCTACGGCAGTAGGAATAATTGCTACTAAACCAAGAAACAGCGCACCTAAAAAAGTGAGTCGGTTGCTGACACGTTCTATGTACTCACTAGTAGCTCTTCCAGGACGAATACCCGGAATACTAGAACCCATTTTCTTCAAATTTTGCGACACATCCACTGGATTCAGAATCAAGGATGAGTAGAAATAACTGAAGAAAATAATGGAAACCATGTACACCAAAGCATACACCCAAGCGGCTGAACCACTGGGGCTAAGATAAGTGTTAACTATGTTTGCTAAACCAGGATTTTTAGTAAAGTTAGCAATGGCTAGTGGCAAACTGAGCATAGCCGCAGCAAAAATAATCGGCATTACTCCACCTTGGTTGAGACGTAGAGGTAAAAAACTACGCTGTTCAGCCAGCACTCGACGACCTACTTGACGACGAGCAGAAATAATGGGAATGCGTCGCATTCCTTCTTGTACAAACACAATACCGATAATGGTAACTAGGAAAACTAAAACCAGGACAATAACCCGGCCTACTATTTCCCGTCCTCCAACTTGTACCAGGTCAATAGTATCCCCTAAAGATTTAGGTAAAGAAGCAACAATATTCAGAAAAATCAATAAAGATGCACCATTACCAATACCTCGTTCTGTAATTAGTTCTGATGCCCACATTACGAACATTGAACCAGCTGTCAAAGCAATTGCTGTTTCGGCTACAAATAAAGGCCCTGGATTTAAGGCAAACTGTTGTAGAAACAAGGCAGAGAAAGCTACGCTTTGAGCAATTGCCCATCCTAAGGACACATAACGGGTAATTTGGGATATTTTACGACGGCCTGCTTCACCTTCATTTTTTTGTAAGTTTTCTAAAGATGGGATGGCAGCCGTTAACAATTGGATGATAATGGACGCATTGATAAAAGGCAGAATCCCTAAAGCGAATACGCCTAGGGTTGAAAGACCACGCCCTGAGAATATATCCAATAAACCAAAAATAGAGTTGTTACTGGATATGGCTTCGGCAAACCTGACTCTGTCAATGCCTGGTACTGGTAAAAATATACCCAGGCGAACCAAAATTAAAATACCTACTGTAACAAGCAGCCTACCTCTAAGTCCGGCTGCTTGCGCCATTTGCATAACAGTTTCTTGAGCCGTTGGGGCTTTGTCTCGACTGATCATAGAGTGCTACCTTCAAAGTGAACCAGGAGCTGGAAGCGAGTTGATTAGCTCAGAGTGCTACTTTCTGGCTCAGTCTAAAACTTCACAACTCCCACCAGCTGCCTCGATTTTGCTACGAGCTTGACCTGTAAAAGCAGCAGCTTTCACATTAAGTGCAATACTTAATTCTCCATTACCCAAAATCTTCAAAGGTCCTTTAACAGCTGTGAGTATTCCAGCCGCTCTTAAGGAAGCCAAGGTTACTTCTGAGTTAGGAGTAAGAGATGCCAGTTTCTCTACATTTATCGTAGTGTAAACTTTACGATTAACGACAGGGAAACCTTTGAGTTTGGGAATACGACGATACAAGGGTTGCTGACCACCTTCAAAACCAGGTCTGGTACTGCTACCGGAACGAGATTTTTGACCTCGCATACCTAGACCCGCACTAGCACCTTGACCTGCTGAAATACCTCTACCTACACGGCGACGGCGTTTTTTAGAGCCTTTTTGAGGCTTAACATCATTGAGTCTCATTTTGCTTCGGGATTTTAGATGTGGGTACTAAATAATTAAGTCATATTTATTGATCAAGGAGATATCCAAGGTTCAATCATGACTAAAAGTAGAGATTTTCTAAAGCAATGCCCCGGTCTTCAGCGACTTCAGATAGTGTTCGCAATGTAGATAGAGCATTAACAGCCGCTCTGGCATTATTAAGAGGATTGTTAGAGCCTAGTTGTTTAGCTAAAACGTTGCGTACTCCGGCTAGTTCTAGTACAGTCCGCACTGCACCACCAGCAATTACCCCTGTACCCGGAGAGGCTGGGCGCATAATTACTTTTGCACCTCCACCAATGCCATCAATGGGATGGGGAATGGAATTAGATTTGGTGATAGGAATATCAATCAGATGCTTTTTGCCATCTGCAACTCCTTTTTTCACTGCACCAATTACATCGGAAGCTTTACCTACTCCCACTCCAACCTGGCCACGTTCGTTGCCAATCACAACGATGGCACGGAAACTGAGCTTTTTACCGCCTTTGACTACTTTACTCACACGACGGATTTGAATGACTCGCTCTTGCCAGTTGGTTTCTTCTTTTTTTGCTCGGTTTGCTTTACGACGACCCGTTGCCATAATTCATGCTCTCTCAACGTTAGTTGTCAGTTGTGGGTCAGTCTGGTCTTGGGTTTTGCCCTTGATCAGTGACTGACGTATCAACTCTAAGAGTTCAGTTGTCAGTTCTCAATAATTACTGTTTGCTGACAGATGATCTTAGAAGTCTAAGCCTGCTTCACGTGCAGCTTCAGCTAGTGCTTTAATGCGACCATGATATAGATTACCACCACGATCAAAAACTACTTTGCTGATACCTTTTTCTAACAGACGTGTTGCTACCAATTTCCCAACCTGGGCTGAAGCTTCACAGTTAGCACAGGAAGATAAGCTTGCTTTCAAATCTGGTTCGACAGTCGAGGCTGATACAAGAGTTTGATGTTGGGTATCATCTATGACTTGAGCATAGATATGCTCATTGGATCTGAATACAGATAGGCGTGGTCTCTCTTGTGAACCACTGATTTTGCCACGCACGCGGCGATGGCGGCGTTGCTTCGATTCTCTGCGAGTAAGTTTCATATTTACTTCTTACCTTTACCACCAGTCTTACCAGCTTTTCTTCTGACTACTTCGCCTACATAGCGAATACCTTTACCTTTGTATGGTTCAGGTGGACGGTAATCACGGATTTTCGCTGCTGTGTTACCTACAACTTCTTTGTCATAACCACTGACAATAATGTTAGTGTTATTTTCTACTTTGAAATTTACACCTGCTGGTGGTTCTACTTGAATTTGGTGGCTGTAGCCTATGTTGAGTACAAGTTTAGTTCCCTGCATTTGGGCGCGATAACCTACGCCTTGCATTTCTAGGCGACGTTCAAATCCATTTGAAACGCCTTCAACCATGTTCGCAATTAATGTCCGGCTTAAACCGTGCATTTGTCTAGCTACACGAGTTTCATCACGACGAGTTACGCGTAATGTTTCACCTTCTTGGGAAATAGCAATGGTATTTGAGATTTCACGTGATAGTTCACCTTTTGGGCCTTTCACGGCTACCTGAGTACCATTAATTGTTACTTGTACTTTGGCGGGAATAGTAATTGGACGTTTACCAATACGAGACATGACTTAATTTTGTCCTTTGTCAGTTGACAGTTGCCCTGCGTCAGTTTTGCTGATAACTAACTGTTGACTTTTACAAATGCTGACTGGGAGCATTTGAAGACTACCAAATGTAGCAAAGTACCTCTCCACCCACGTTCTGACGACGCGCTTCCCGGTCAGTCATAATTCCACTGGATGTAGAAATGATGGCAATACCTATACCACCTAGCACTTTGGGTAGTTCTTTCCTGGTAGAGTAAACACGTAATCCAGGTTTACTGATACGTTTTAAGGCTGTGATGAGGGGTTGACGATTCTTACCTTTGTATTTTAGAGAAATAACTAGGTTAGTTTTGATCCCTTCACCAGATTCCGAAAACTCAGTAATAAAGCCTTCTTGCTGTAGTACCTTAGCTATACTACGAGTCATTTTTGTTGCTGGCACTTGTGTTGTTTGATGCCTTGCCATATTAGCATTGCGGATGCGCGTTAGCATATCTGCAATTGTGTCGTTAGCCGCCATCGTTCCCTCTTTAGATGAACTTGTTAATCGCGAAAGGGCATTCCCATTTCCTTGAGTAAAGCACGACCTTCTTCGTCGTTTTTGGCTGTGGTGATAATTGAAATATCTAAACCACGGATTTGATCAATGCTGTCATACTCGACTTCTGGAAAAATTAGCTGTTCTCTTACACCCAGAGTGTAGTTACCACGACCATCAAAGCTTTTGGGGCTGATACCACGAAAGTCACGGATTCTGGGTAGTGCTAAACTAATCAATCTGTCGAGAAAGGCATACATACGTTCGCTTCTGAGAGTCACCATGATGCCTACGGGCATACCTTGGCGGATCTTAAAGCCAGCAATCGCCTTTTTTGCTCTTGTTACTACTGGTTTTTGACCTGTAATTAAAGCAATTTCACTTAAAGAAGCTTCTAATGCTTTAGCATTTTGTGCTGCTTCCCCCAAACCTCTATTGACAGTTATTTTGACTAACTTTGGAACTTGATGAATGTTAGTGTACTGGAACTGCTGAGTTAGCTTAGGGACAATTGTTTCTTGGTATAAAGTTTTGAGTCTAGTTGTCGCCATAGTTTTTCCTGATTATCCCTGGTCTTGGTCAGGGAATTTTAGATTTTTGATTTTAGATTTTGGCTGGGAATAAATCTATTCAACCGACGAACATCTAAAAATATTGTTTTCCTCACAGGGTTATTTATCTAAAATCTCGCCTGTTTTCTTTAACATCCGCACTTTTTTACCTTGTTCAGTGAAGGTATAGCAGACTCGACTAGCAACGTTTTGCTTGTTGGAATAGAGCATGACGTTGGAGCTATGGATAGGATACTCTTGGGTAACGATCTGCCCAGATTCACCTTCTTGCTGAGGTTTAACGTGCTTAGTTTTGATATTGACACCTTTAACTAGCACTTTATTGATTTGAGGTAAGGCCCGGATTACTTCACCAACTTTACCTTTATCTTTACCAGCAATTACTTGTACAGTGTCGCCAGTTTTGACGTGCATTTTATGAAATACTTTGGGTTTTGGCTTTGCCATTACAGCACCTCCGGCGCAAGAGAAACTATTTTCGTGAAGTTTTTATCACGCAATTCCCGTGCTACAGGTCCAAATACCCTTGTACCTCTGGGATTACCTTCTTTGTTGATGATAACTGCGGCGTTATCATCAAAGCGGATACTCATCCCACTATCACGGTTTATGTTCTTTTTAGTGCGGACAATTACTGCTTCTACCACATCAGACTTTTTTACGGCCATATTTGGTGAAGACTCTTTGACAACGGCGATAATTCTATCACCTACACCACCGTAGCGGCGATTACCTGCACCTAATACGCGGATACACATCAATTTTTTGGCACCGCTATTATCTGCGACGTTCAGATAAGTTTGGGGTTGAATCACAATTAGTCTCCCGATGAGAGTTGTTAAGTGGATAACAACTATTTATGTTGTAGGTTTGTTGCTGAGAATTTCTGTGATTTGCCAGCGCTTGGTTTTACTCAAGGGTCTGGTTTCCTGAATACGGACGCGATCGCCGATTTTACAGGTGTTTTCTTCATCATGAGCTTTATAGCGCCTAGTTTTGACGACAATTTTGCCGTATTTAGGGTGAGGAGAGCGGTTTTCTACAGCGACTACCACTGTTTTTTGCATTTTATCGCTCACTACTAAGCCAACTCTTTCTTTGACTGCCATAGTTTCCTACTTTTATTCTTGAGTCGTTTGACTTGCTGCTCTTTTCCGTTCTCCCTCTACTGTGAGTAGTTGGGCTAAACGATGACGGGCGTGTCGGAACTGGTGGGGTTTTTCTAACTGTCTGGTGGCTTTTTGCAAGCGCAGTTGAAATAGTTCTTTTTTCACAGCGACTATTTCTGCGGACAGTTTTTCATCCGTTAGTTCTCTGGCTTCTGAAATCTTGGGAAGAGGCATGACCTAATCCTGCTCCTGTACTTTGGGTCTGACGATAAACTTAGTTTTGATGGGTAGTTTGTGAGAAGCTAAACGCATCGCTTCACGAGCTACTTCTTCAGAAACCCCAGAAATCTCAAATAAGATTCTTCCTGGTTTCACCACAGCTACCCAAAATTCCGGATTACCTTTACCAGAACCCATCCGGGTTTCTGCAGGACGCATGGTAATAGGCTTGTCAGGAAAAATCCGAATCCAAATTTTACCACCCCGACGAATGTAACGGGTCATAGCTCGACGAGCCGCTTCTATTTGTCGAGAGGTAATCCAGGATGGTTCTTGTGCCTGGAGTGCAAAGTCTCCGAAGTTGATAGAACTACCACGGTGTGCTAAACCCTCCATCCGTCCGCGTTGCTGTTTGCGGAATTTAGTTCTTTTAGGACTTAACATGATTTGCTAACTGGTAATTGGTAATTGGTAATGGATAATTCGGTACTGGGCTTTTTTGTCACCTGTCACCTATTACCTATTACGTTTCATTGGAACGGTCTTCAAATTGCTGACGACGGCGTTGTTGTTGACGACGACGTGGCTCTCGCTCTCTATTAGCAGGCTGGGCTGGAGCTTCCTCTTGACCAGGAATAATTTCTCCTGTAAATACCCAAACTTTGATTCCTAAGATTCCGTAAATTGTTTGAGCGGTGCAGTAAGCGTAGTCAATGTTAGCTCGTAAGGTATGTAGGGGAACTCTACCTTCCCTTGTCCACTCTGTTCGTGCAATTTCTGCTCCGTTCAGGCGACCACTAACTTGAACTTTAATTCCTTGTACTCCTGCTCTTTGAGCGCGTTGAATAGCTTGACGCACTACACGGCGGAAGGAAACACGGCGTTCTAACTGTTGTGCAATATACTCACCAATCAAGTAAGCATCAGCATCAACTCGTTGTACTTCAACTACGTTGATACGAATTTGACGGTTGCTTCCTAACAGTTCTTGCAGTCCCGTCCGCAATGCTTCAATACCTTGTCCACCACGACCTACTACTACACCAGGTCTTGCTGTTCTGACCTCTAGATCAATTTGATCTGCTTTGCGCTCAATTCTAACTTCAGAAATACCTGCATTGTTTTGAGCTTTTTTACCCAGTTTTTGGTCTATGTACTGACGGAGTTTATAGTCTTCCTGTAATAGTTCTGGATAACGGTCAGGAACTGCAAACCAACGGGATTGATGTTCTTTTGTAATTCCCAGACGAAATCCGACTGGATGAATTTTTTGTCCCACAAATGCTTCCTCTAAAATTTCTTACTGTACGCAGTTATGTCTGTTTTTTATTGTGCAGCAGCACCGACTGCTACTGTAATATGACACGTTGGCTTGCGAATTTGGTAAGCCCGACCCTGCGCTCTGGGTTGAAACCTTTTTAGAACTGGACCTTGGTCAGCGTAGGCTTGAGTGATGACTAAATCTGCCCGTTCTAAGCCAGCGTTATGCTCTGCGTTAGCGGCTGCACTTCTTAATACTTTTAATACTGGTTCACAAGCACGATAAGGCATGAATTCCAATATTATGAGTGCTTCTCTGTAAGAACGTCCCCGAATTTGGTCAAGTACACGTCGTACTTTGTAGGGAGATACGCGGATATAACGAGCGATCGCTTTAACTTCTGTTGTATCAGTTGCCATAATTTTCTCCATTTTGGTCATTGGTCACTAGTCTTTACTTCTGGACTAATGACTAATGACTAATGACTATCTCCCTGATTTTTTGTCACTCCGACCATGTCCTCTATAGGGACGGGTAGGGGCAAATTCACCTAGTTTATGTCCCACCATTTGTTCGTTTACAAATACAGGAACGTGTTGTTTCCCATTGTGAACTGCAATAGTGTGACCCACCATGATGGGTATGATTGTGGAAGCTCTTGACCAAGTTTTGATTACTTGCTTGTCATTGTTAGCGTTGAGCTTTTCAATTTTGCTGAGTAAGTGGTCAGCGACAAAAGGACCTTTTTTTAAAGAACGACCCATAGTTCAATGTTTGATTTTGGATAAGGAATTTTGGATTTTGGGATGTATGGAATAATCTAAAAATCCAAAATTTAAGTTCTAGTATTCTAGGACTGACGACCGCCACGACCCCGTTTAGAGGATTTACGACGGCGACGAACAATAAATTTGCTGCTAGCTTTCTTCCGTTTCCGGGTTTTAGCACCTAAAGCTGGTTTACCCCAAGGTGTCACAGGCCCTGATCTACCAATGGGCGCTCTACCTTCACCACCACCATGTGGGTGGTCTACCGGGTTCATAACACTACCCCTAACTTTGGGGCGGCGACCTTTCCAACGGTTACGCCCAGCTTTACCTGCACTGAGGTTTCTTGCTTCTGTGTTGCCTACTTGACCAATGGTGGCGTAACATTCCCGACGAATCATGCGGAATTCACCAGAAGGTAATTTTAGGGTGACGTAATCACCGTCTTTCGCCATAACTTGGGCTGTTGCACCAGCAGCGCGAACTATTTGTCCACCTTTTCCTGGTGTCATTTCCACGTTGTGTACGCTAGTACCTGTAGGAATCCTATATAAAGGTAAAGCATTACCATCTTCTATAGGAGAATCTACACCGGCAATAATGGTAGTTCCAACTTTTAAACCATTAGGGTGTAAAATATAACGCTTTTCCCCATCTTCATATTGAACTAGGGCAATACGCGCATTCCGGTTGGGATCGTATTCAACTGCTTTAACGGTTGCCGGAATATCTCGTTTATCTCTTTTAAAGTCAATAATCCGGTATAGTTTTTTGTGTCCGCCTCCCCGACGACGGCTGGTTATCCGCCCTTGATTATTTCGGCCTTTGGCTCGATGTATGAACTCGGTCAGTGACTTTTCGGGTTTAGATTTGGTAATCTCCGCAAAGTCAGATATGGTGACTTGTCGAGTGCTGGGGGTATAAGGGCGATAAGAACGAGTACCCATAGGTAATTTTGTCTTGCTAACTGATAATTGATAATTGGCGGTTGGTGAACAGGTAACTAAATAAATCCAATGTCTTGTTTAATTCCTGCTTTGCCATTCCCCAATTTTTAAACGTCTGGGAACAGAACTTGTCTGATTTTTTCTGCGTCCCCTTCCGCAACGGTGACGACAGCCCGTTTATATTGTGGTTTGAAGCCAATAAACTTACCTACACGACGTTTTTTGCGTGGTAGCAAGGATGTATTTACTTTGAGGACTTTAACTTGGAATAAGTCTTCAACGGCGGCTCTGATTTGGGGCTTGGTAGATTTAGGAGTTACTTCAAAGGTGTATTTGTTTTGCTCCATCATGATGGTCGCCTTTTCTGTCAAAATGGGGCGACGCACTAAGTCTGCCAAGTTACGGGGGTCAAAGTTAGGCACTGTAGACCTCCTGAATCTTTTCTAAGGATGCTGGTGTGACGACTATTTTGTCGGCGTGCAGAATGTCATATACGTTGAGTTGATCAGCAGCAATGAGTTTGAGATTTTCTACGTTGCGGGCTGACAAGTTCACGTTTTCTGCAATTTCTGACAAAATTAACAGGGTTTTTTGCTCTGGTGCTGCTCCCCAACGGACTAAGGCCGCTACCAGTTCTTTAGTTTTGGGACGTTGTAGTTCACTACTAAATTCTTCTACAACAATTAAATCCTCAGCACGGCTGACAAAGGCTGTCCTTAGTGCTAACCGTCTTTCTTTACGGTTTAGTTTGATGTTGAATTCTCTGGGTTTGGGTCCAAAGATGACACCACCACCACGCCACAATGGAGAACGAATAGAACCTGCACGGGCGCGACCTGTGCCTTTTTGTCTCCACGGTTTACGTCCACCACCCCGTACTTCTGAACGGGTTTTTGTGCTGGCTGTACCTTGACGAGAATTGGTCATTTGCCGAACTAGGGCGCGGTGTACTATGTGCGCTGCTGTTTCTTCTTTGGCAACTTTTAAGTCAAAGTTGGTTTGACCAACTTGATCTCCTTGCCAGTTTTTAACTACACTCTCAACCATTTTTGCTTCCTTGTTTCGGTTGCCAGGGGTCAGTTGATGCTGACGGCTAAACAACTAAAATTACTTATTACCGACTTTGTTGGTGGGTGATACGTCGACTAAACCACCTGGCTTTCCGGGAATAGCTCCCTTGATCAGTAGTAGGTTACGCTCTGCGTCTACTTTAACTACTGTCAATTTACGAATTGTGACGCTACTACCACCTAGTCTACCAGCCATTCTTTTACCAGGATAAACACGACCAGGGGTTGTACCTGCGCCGATAGAACCTGGTTCTCTGTGGTTTTTAGAACCGTGGGACATTGGTCCGCGACCAAAGTTATGTCGTTTTTGGTTACCAGCAAAGCCACGACCTATGCTTGTACCAGCTACGTCTACAATTTGACCTTCACTGAAGATATCTGCTTTGATCTCTTGTCCTATGTTATAGTCACCGGCTGTATCGGTACGATATTCCTTTAAGTGACGCAATGCGGGAGCATTTGATTTGGCCAAATGTCCCATTTTTGGTTTGTTTAATGCCTTTGGTTTAACCTCGCCATATCCAACTTGGATGGCTGAGTAACCGTCGGTCTGTCTTGTTTTGACTTGTGTGACAGTGCATGGGCCGACTTTTACCACGGTGACAGGGATTGCCACACCTTCTTCGGTAAAAACTTGAGTCATGCCCAGCTTAGTGCCGAGAATACCTACAGACACAGTTACTGGTTCTCCTTATATATTTGCTGACCTTGGAATCGGATGACTGGGAATTTAACTAGACAGTACAAGTTTCTGACAACCTGACAGATAGTTGGTGTCCCTATTTTTTAATCCATCCGTTTTTTTCACTCGCTTGGCCACCAGAACAGTAATTTTTTAGTTTGTAATTAAAAGTTATTACTGTGTAATCAATGCAAGACGTTATTGCTTTGCGCTTTGTGCAGCAATGCTTTCGTCCAAGCAATTGCTCTGGCACTCTCCGGTTGTAGTTGGACTTAAACGATGATTATCATTCAGTATCCAGTTCCTGAAACTTTCTCTTCAGAATCTACTTACCTGTCTACCTTAAACTTGATGTTTGAGGTCTTGCTTACCTTTTTTTTAGGGGCTGCGGGAGTGAATTTGGGCTAGAGCTGCAATCGGGCTGCGGTATAACAGCCTTTGGCTTCTTTTGTTGACCCGAAAACTTCTTTATTTTAGCAGTCTCTGTATACTTTATTTCCAGTCTGAGTTATTCATATCTGGAAGTTTTGCAACCATCTTTTTGATAAAAATGTTTACTGAGAATGCCAGGTTAAGATAGCTTTTTATTTTATTTTGGTCACAATCCAACAATATAAACTATAAATTGCTCTTTGTCTAGTATCTTATTGGGCATCTTTTCGTGAAGAGATTACTAACTACATGAGTAGTTGACTCTCAGAATTAGGTTGATACTCAAGATTTACTAAAATTCTGTGACTTAATCTATCTTAATCTAGCATCAAAGGGTGAATAATAGAAGTATCTAAGTGGGATATTCAGATAAAAATCTATGGCACTAATTACCACTGGCAACGGTTTCATCCGTGATTTGGAGAAGTTTGGCTCTTTGGGGGTATACGTTCCTCTGGAGGGCGGCTATGAAGGTCGCTATCGCCGTCGTTTAAGAGCCGCGGGTTATACTAGCCTACATATCACTGCTAGGGGGCTAGGAGATGTTGCAGCTTATTTAACTGGGGTTCATGGTGTGAGACCTCCTCATCTGGGTAAAAAAAGCACTGGTAGTGGTGCTGCGGTAGGTGAGGTTTATTATCTACCACCCATAATTCAGTCTCATCTGGAACATTTACCACCTAAGTCTAAGGGTTTACTACTTTGGATTATTGAAGGACATATCCTTTCCAATCAGGAAGTTGACTATTTGGTGAATTTGCCTCAGTTAGAACCACGGGTAAAAGTTGTGATTGAACGGGGTGGCGATCGCTATTTCCGTTGGACTGCACTGGAAAAAACCCTGTTAGCTAGTTAATCTTTACTCAGAAGTCAGTTAAAAAATTGACTTCTGAACTTTAAGGATTTTTTATAATGTCAAGAGAACCAATAAGGGAAATCCAAGAAATAAATTATCCAAATTGTTATCAAAACGACTGCTTCCCTGCTCCCTGCTATCAAAACGATTGAATATTCTTTTATTTGGAAATCCCTAACTCCCTCTCAAATTCCCATGAAGGTGATCAAAAAAACATGAGACGTAAATCAACTGGTAGAACAAATACTGCTTCTAAATCCTCTGCTTTCCAATCTCCTCTATTTAATTTCACCACCATTGCAATTTTGGGAGGGGTGCTGATTTTGGGTATTGGAATTGGTATTGCTTTTAGTTCTACAACTACTTTGAGTCCATCTAACGTAGCTTCCCGTGATTTTATAGATACTAAAGCACCAAACCCGGAAATTTGTGTCCAGTATGGTGCTAGTGCGATGGTAATGGATGCTCGATTGTTTGTGACTTTAAACCCTTTTAATGTTTATGTTGCACAGCCTAATATTCGTCCTGGGTGTGTTTTACGTCAAAATAACTGGGCTATTTTGGAGAATAAAAGACTTGTTACTTCTGATCAAGTCAGAAAATGTAAAAATCGTCTTAACACCTTTGGTTTTACAGGGGATTTAGATAGTGAAGATCCCGATATTCGTTGTATATATCAAAACCAAGCTGGTCAGAATTTCTTCTTATCCCAACCTGGTGCTGTTGGCCCTGCTCAGGAAACAGAAAGGTTTTAAGTTTTTGGGGCAACCACGGGGGGTTTGCCCCTACGGTTCGTTGTTTGACAAAAGTCTTTGTTTATGGTAAGAGGTAGCCCAGTTCTCAAACCCTTGGCCTCCCGATAATATTCGTTATTTCCAGCTTCTTGCTTGAGTTGGAGGTACTGACAAGTAATCAGGACTTACGCAGAAGTTACAGAAGAATGAACCACGAAGGACACGAAGGACACGAAGATAAGAGAGCTTGAGAGGTATTGTGCGAAATTCCTACTGACAACTGATAACTGATAACTGACAACTGATAACTGACAACTGACAACTGATAACTGATAACTGATAACTGATAACTGATAACTGATAACTGAATTTACTGATTAGTTTCTGATTTTTTTAGTGGTAATGGTTGTCCAAATAAAATCATGGGAATTTCTAGGATTTGTTGATTTTTGTAGATAGAATTGGCAGTAGTTTTAGGCAGTTTTACCATATTATTATTGACAGTAGCATCAGCAGGAATAATATTTAATTGATATATTTGATTTGTGCTTTGGGAATTTGGTGGTGGGACAATTACAAAAGGTTGTAAATTTGTAGGTAAGTTCGTTGCTGGTGGTGGTAAAGTCATAGCTAAGTCTGGAGATAGCAAATTCTGGGTTTTCTGACTCTGATTTGGTAGAGGTGAACTTATTACCCAGCGTGTGGGATTTTGATGAGAAAGTGGTTGTAAGTTGACTTTATTGATATCTATTGAAGTTCCTGGTTCTAAGTCTATGACTATGCGGGTAATATTAGATGTAAATTGGGAAACGCGAACTTTCTGCATTGTTCCGGGGTAGGTTTTCTTGGTGTCAACATTTCCTAGTTGAGTGTTTGGTAAATCTACAACTAGACGGGGTGGTTGATGAAGATAGAAATATTCAGGTTTTGTAGTTGCTGATAAGGTAATTTCTAATTTTTGAGATTTGGGGTTAAACTCCCATTGATTCAGTTTAGCTGTGTTTGTTGTAGCTAGGGAATTGGCGATGCAGAAGTTAGTTACCCCATAGAAGCTGAATATACTTGCTGGTAATAGATGAGATAGTAATAGTTGGCTGATTTTAAGTTGTTTGTAGATCATGGTTATGTAATTGGGAAGTTGGTTTTTTGGTATGTACTCAATGAGACTGGGAAACACTATCATAACTGTTTTAATACTACTGAATTAGAGGTCGGCAATCAGTTACCAGTTCTATTTAGGACTTACGCAGAAGTTACAGAATAATGAACCACGAAGAACGCAAAGGACACGAAGATAAGAGGGTTTGAGAGATATTGTTCGTAAGTCCGATAATTTTCTCATTACCTTGGTTTAGATTTAAGAGAATATGATCAAAACTAGAAATTATCACTGATTAATTACTGATAATTTTCCTGATCTTTAACTATTGGTGCAAGTAAAAATAAAATACATGACAGAACCAAGAAAGCAAATGGGATTAGGAAGAAGGAAGACAAGATAAATAATAAATTGTAATTTGACTGCTGTGATTGCTGGTTAATCATTTCTAATTCCTATTTCTGATTCTGTTCACAAGTTCTAGGAATTATGATGAAAACTGGAAATTGCTGCAAAAATTTTCTACCCTGGATATGGTTGGGATGAATATCAATTTTGTGCAAAGATTATAAAAATAAATTAGGAGTTATGTAGGAGTCACGGAAGATCAAACCACAGAGAACACAGAGAACACAGAGAAAGAGGAGTTGGGGAGAATTTTTGTGTAGGTTCTATCAATTATGCTCTGTTTATTAAAAATGCAAAACAGCAAAGTGAATCAACCATTGCAAATTCCCCAAAAGCTGATTTGATATTACTTTTGACTTACGTGAAGCGGTTCTAGTCTCATTTCTCAAACTACATGATATAGTGCGTAGGGTATAAAAGTTAGGCTGTTACTTTAGCATAGCTAAATGATTGTGTCAGCTAGGTGATAATTGATTTTTCAAAATGGTTAAGACTCATAACTCAAAATCCATACGCAAAGTTCTTAATATATCTAGGTGGGCTATTAAATTTTCGTGGTTGACGGTGTGTTTTTGGATTGGGGTAACTGTAGCTGGTGTTCTAGCTTTTGGTTCTCTCAAATACGCACTGTTTCCAGATATTACATTTCCGGTGGTGGTGGTGAATGCTCAAGCACCGTTGACTTCAGCTGTAGAGACTGAAACTAAGTTAACTCAACCGCTGGAAGAAAATCTCAAATCTTTGACAGGATTGGATAAGGTTCGTTCTTCCACTTATCCTGGCCAAAGTGCTGTTAGTTTGTTGTTTGCAGTCGGGACAAATTTAGAAACTTCTACAAGTGCAACTACCAATACACTTAAAAATTTAAAACTTCCTGATGGAGCTACTTATAAAATTATCCCTTTAAACCTCAATGAGTCTGCTGTTATTAGTTATGCAGTTGAAAGTAAATCAGATGATTTGACAGATTTACAGAAAGTAGCTGATGAGCAAATTTTACCAGCGATCGCTCAATTACCAGGTGTTCTCAAAGTTTCTTTGTTGGGTATTCCACCTGAATTACCTGCTCCTAATTCTACCAACTCGACAGAGACGTTAACACCGACGGGAGGAAATTTAGTCCGCTTTAATGCTAAAGATGCACTAGCTTTTCAAGTTGTGAAAACGGGTAATGCTAATACTTTAGAGGTTGTTAGTCGAGTAGAAGAGGAAGTTGAAAAACTTCGTGCTTCTCTTCCAGATGTCACACTTACTTTAGCTGCAACTCAAGCTGAATATATCCGTAAAGCTACCCAGTCAACTATAGATGCGTTGATGGAAGCGATCATTTTAGCAATTGTGGTTATTTTCCCATTTTTATGGAATTGGCGAGCAACTTTAATTTCTGCGTTGGCAATTCCGACATCTTTATTAGCTACTTTTGTGGTGATGGCTTTTTTTGGCTTTAACCTAGAAACAATTACTTTGTTAGCTTTAGCTTTAGTTATTGGTAGTGTCATTGATGATGCCATTATTGATGTAGAAAATATCACCAGACATATTGAAGAAGGGCAAACTCCCCGTGAAGCTGCACATTCAGCTACTGATGAAATTGGTTTAACTGTGATTGCAACTACGGCTACATCAGTGGCGGTTTTCTTACCAATTGGTTTAATGGGTGGAGTGGTTGGACAGTTTTTTAAACCTTTTGGAATTACTGTTTCTGCTGCTTATATTGCTTCAACTTTGGTGGCTAGAACTTTATCACCTGTTTTATCTATTTATTGGCTCAAACCAGTTAATAAAAATTCCCAATCAGGAAAAGTTAATCACCCCCAAAATAAATTTCTCAGTGGTATTTCTGCCAACTTTATTAATTTTGGTTTTTACTTTACCAAAGCTTACCGCAATTTATTATCTTGGTCTTTAAATCATCGCACAATTGTGATTATTTTGGCTGTACTCAGTTTTGGGGCGGGAATTGCCTTGACTCCTTTTATTCCCAAAGGTTTTATCCCTAAGTTAGATCGGGGAGAATTTAATATTACCTATACTGCACCTTTACCACAAATGCCTGATTTAGCAGCATTACAGCAATTACAAAATCAGACAGCAGGTAGGATTTCTCAATCACAAATTCCAATTCCCAATCCTTTAAATGACTCTTTAGAAGTAGCAAAAAAACTAGAAGCTGCCGTCATCGAATATCCAGATGTGGAAACTGTTTTTACGACTGTGGGTTCTCGTGGTGGTGAACCAAATAAAGGTTTACTATATGTAAAACTGAGAAAAGAACACAGTTTGAAAACTGCTGAATTACAAGATCAATTACGTCAGACTTTACCTCAACTTCCTGGTGTAACTACCAGCGTAGAAGATATTCAGTTTGTGGATACTGGTGGAGAAAAACCTTTGCAGGTAGCTTTGCTTGGGGATGATATCAAAAGTTTGAGTGCAGCTGCTAATCTTATTAAAGAGCGAATTAGTAAAAATTCTGGTTTCGCAGATGTAACTATTACCGGAAATACCAATGATGCAGATCAGATTTTACAAATTGAACGACTTAACCAACAACGAGTAGTTTACATCAGTTCTAATTTAGGTCAAAATTTAACTTTAGGTAATGCTACAGATCAAATAGTTGCAGAAGCAAAGGATATTTTACCTGCTGATATTACCTTAGATTTAGGAGGAGATTCTGCTAAACAAAATGAGGTTTTTGGCAGCTTTATTTCCACTCTGATTTTATCAGCTTTGTGTATTATTGTTGTATTGATTTTACTGTTTAAAAGTTGGGTAGATCCTTTAGTCATTGGTGCTTCTTTACCTTTAGCAATAGTGGGAGCTATGTTAGCTTTGCTATTAACTAAAAGTGATTTTGGGATGATTTCTTTAATTGGCTTTGTGTTTTTACTCGGACTGGCGAATAAAAATGCCATTGTTTTGGTAGACTACATTAATCAACTACGTCTTGCTGGTTGGGAACGTACAGAGGCAATTTTAAAAGCAGGGCCTGTCAGACTCAGACCAATCATGATGACTACAGTATCAACTATTTTAGGAATGTTACCCATTGCATTAGGTTTGGGCGCAGGTTCTGAGTTGCGATCGCCCATGGCCGTTGCAATTGCAGGTGGTTTAGTTACTTCCACTATACTCAGTTTGGTTGTTGTTCCTGTAGTCTATGCTATTTTAGACGATTGGTTTCCTCGTAGGAAGTTTATGTAGTTAAGAAAGGGGAGAGGGAACAGGGAACAGGGAACAGGGAACAGGGAACATGGAACAGCTAAGAAATAAAGCGAATTCTGTTTTCATATCGTTTCCGGGTGCATCGGTATTATTCCTTGACTATCCCCTTGTTGAATATCAATATCTGTGGGAAATATATATCATTCCGATATAACCAGATTTGATACCATATCATTTCTGGGGCAACCACGGGGGGTTTGCCACTACGTGAAGAGAATATATTATTCCCATGCTAACGGACATGATATCAATATGTGCAATTAACTCTGCTTAGGTACTAAACAACAAAAGCAAAGACACAGAAAAACTCTCTGCGCCTCTGCGTCTCTGCGTGCAATTAACCTAAACTAAGCACCTTCTCTTAACTTATCCAAAACACTACGATCCTCTAGAGTTGAAGTATCACCAGATACTTCTTGCCCAGCAGCTAAATTACGCAATAACCGCCGCATAATTTTACCAGACCTAGTTTTTGGTAAAGCATCAGAAAAACGAATTTCACCAGGACGAGCGATCGCCCCAATTTCCTCAGTCACGTGCTGCTTCAGTTCTTTAATCAACTCCTCACTAGGTTGAGAGCTACTTTCCAAAGTTATAAAAGCTACAACTTCTTCACCTTTTAAGTCATCAGGTTTACCGACTACAGCGGCTTCAGCAACGGCAGGATGAGAAACCAGAGCAGATTCTACTTCCATAGTGCCTAAACGGTGTCCAGATACATTCAGCACATCATCTACACGCCCCATGACCCAGAAATAGCCATCTTCATCCTTCCTTGCACCATCACCAGCAAAATACGTATATTTACCATCTTTAGGTTGAATGTGTTCCCAATATGTCCTCCGAAAACGCTCATCATCTCCGTATACAGTCCGCATCATTCCCGGCCAGGGATAACGTACTGCTAAATAACCACCTTGATTATCTGGGACAGAATTACCTTCTAAATCAACTATGTCTGCAATAATACCAGGGAAGGGAAGGGTTGCCGAACCGGGTTTAGTTGGAGTTGCACCGGGTAGGGGTGTAATCATAATGCCGCCGGTTTCTGTTTGCCACCAGGTATCCACAATGGGGCAACGTTTTCCACCAATAATAGTATGATACCACATCCAGGCTTCTGGGTTGATGGGTTCACCTACAGTACCTAGTAAGCGTAAGGATGATAGGTTACGTGCTTGAGGATGATGTTCACCCATTTTAATGAAGGCACGAATGGCGGTAGGTGCAGTATAAAAAATTGTTACCCCATATTTTTCAATCACATCCCAGAAACAACCAGGATTAGAAGCACGAGGCGCACCTTCATACATAACAGTGGTTGCACCGTTGGAAAGTGGTCCATAGACTATGTAACTGTGTCCTGTAATCCAACCTACATCAGCGGTACACCAATATACATCCGTATCCCGTAAATCAAATATCCACTTGGTAGTCATATGACTATAAAGATTATAACCACCGGTTGTATGTACTACTCCCTTGGGTTTACCGGTACTACCAGAGGTATAAAGTACAAATAGCATATCTTCGCTGTCCATTGGTTCAGCGGGACAGTCTGCGGATACACCTTTTTGTAGATCATGCCACCAATGGTCTCGGCCTGCTTCCATCTGGGTTTTTTGACCTGTGCGTTGTACCACTAAGACATCTGTGATACTGGGTACAGCACCTTCAGCTAAGGCTTTATCTACCTGTTCTTTGAGGGGAACTATGGCATCTTTACGCCAACCACCATCAGCGGTAATTACTACTTTGGCTTGGGCATCATTGAGGCGATCGCTCAGAGCCTCAGCACTAAAACCACCAAAGATGACACTATGGGGTGCGCCTATTCTCGCACAGGCTAACATGGCGATTGCTGCTTCTGGTATCATGGGCATATAAATTCCCACGCGATCGCCTTTTTTCACACCTAACTGTTTGAGAACATTAGCAAATTGACAAACTTCCCGGTGCAATTGGGCATAGGTTAAAGTGCGGGAGTCTCCCGGTTCACCTTCCCAAATTAAAGCCGCTTTATTTTTGCGCCAAGTTTCCAGATGTCTGTCCAGACAGTTGTAAGAAATATTTATCTGTCCATTGACAAACCACTTTGCAAAGGGGGGTTGCCAATCTAGGACAGTATCCCATTTTTTAAACCAGTGTAGTTCTTTTTCAGCTAAATCAGCCCAAAATTGTTCAGGATTAGCTTTAGCTGTATTATAAAGTTGTTGATAATCAGCCAGACTCTGAATATGAGCATCCTGGGAAAACTGACTAGACGGATGGAAAAGACGTTTTTCCTGGAGAATGGATTCTATAGTTGGTTCAAACATGACTAACTAAATAATTATTGTTACTAAAGATCATTCTTAACAAAATTATGGTAGTTAGTGGGCAGATGTTTATGGAAATTACGTAAAAGAAGTAAAAAGTAATGAAATGATGGCAATCCCTAAACCCAGACCCAGTCTGCACTGATCCATTTTCTGTATAAGACTATTGCATCCATATTTATTTCAGGAATCAGGAATTATGTTATGTAAATATAAAGAAAAAGTTAAATATCCTTAAGAATATCAAACTTTGTATCTTTTATAGCGGATTCAAGGTAAAATGATTATAAGTTGTCTATCTAATAGCTGAGTATTTTTAACTTGCAAATCAAATTAGGGGAAGCTTAATTAAGATAGTAAAAATTTAGGTGACATAGCATTGAAAGTAAGTTGCCAATAATAGTTAATCTTCTTCAGTGTGATTTTTACGCTGGAATATGACAAAAACACTTGAGATAAACAGTATAGTTTGAAAACAATTTAAGCATTCAGCTAGTAGCAGTCGTTAGTCTGCTCAAACCTAGGATTAAATGAAATTTAGGTTTGAAGTAGATCAGACTTGAAATCAGTAGTCAATAGTCAGAATAAAATCAATTCTTTCTCTTGCTGTTAGCTAACGACTGAATCTAGTAAAACACTTTTAGTCACTCAAAAGTAGGACATAGTTTGCAAGCAAAAGAGATCAAGAACAGGCTAAAATCACTCATCGAGAAAGCCTCGGTGATAGATCCTCAATTAGCAAAAAGATTGAGAGAAATTAACCGTTGGGTAAAATATACTCGTTCTGGAACTCTCACATCCAAACCACTTGTCCTTGCCTTTCTCTTAGAGATAATTACGGATTCTACAATTTGGTTAATCATACAATCATTACCAACCGAAGCAGCCAGAAAAGCAAAATTTGAGCAAATGACCGCTAATGAAAGGTATTGGTATGGATACTTATTTCCCAAGTGGATAAACTCCACAGATACCAAATTTTATATTTGGAAGAAAAAAATGATGGCCGGAGAATTTAATCAGTTAGATGATGATATTATTAAATCAATAGCTCAATATATTGTGCGTCGAGAGGGGAAATTTTGGCAGCGTTATATAGCTGACCTTTCTATGGCCACAGATTTAATTGTCAGTAATCATCAACATAAACCACTTTGTATTCAAATTACCAGTATCAGTGAAGAACTTCATGGAAAAAAATATGAGAAGTGGCAAAATGCACTACAAATGTGGGAGATAGAAAGAGGATTGTTCGTTAGTTACAATCCCGGTAAGGTAGGTTTTATCCACCAGTTAGTTAATGTGGTGCTATACAACAGCGACCATCTTTCCACAGGGAAATACATTAACTTTTCCTAACCACAAAATCTTGGATTTGCAAATCAGAATCTTTGCTCACATAGTTATCTGCTCACACCAGCATTTATGCTCAATCAAACAGAAATGAATAGCATTACTCAAGTTGATGAATTCGCTGAAATTTTAGCAGCAGCCCGTAAAATGCAGCAAGATTGGCTAGAATATGGGGTAAATTATGTTCATATTTATGTTGAAGATGTCAATGGAGATTGGTTAGAAACATGGGGTGATGATGAAATATTAGATAGTCCTCTATTAGATACTATTAAAGAGTTTTTAATTAGTAATGATGATGTAGCTGTAAAAATCAGGAAGAACTTAACCGATAAACCACTATTTGACTTAGCGGTAGACTTAGAAGAATGTTTACGAATTTCTAAGCAAGATGAACAAGCATCTGCTATACAAGAAATTTTGACTCGTCATTTTCACAGTTGTAATTTGGAACTATCTGATTTAGCTCATAGTTTGTTAGCTAAACTACTATAGGACATTTGCAAAAATTTAGATTTTACAGTTGACAGGTAACAGGTTAAAGTAAGAAATTAACCTGTTTTTTGTTGTGTAAGTAATGACTTCTATTCCTAGAACACATTTCCATTCTCAAAAAGTCGCTAAACCATTTTTAAAATGGGCCGGAGGTAGTGCGATTCGTTAAGTCGAAACCGTTTCTAACGGGGGATGACTTGAGTTTGAAACTAATAGGTTCAAACTACAACTGTAGAGAGTTTCTAGGTTAAAAGTCCTAGCATCGAGATGTTTCGATTGACTCCATTATCCCTATCAAAAAGACTGGCTATCAAAATTGATAAAGCGGGATAAAAAGCAAGTAACAGTTAACCTATCCAAACTGAATCCTTGCCAGGGAGGTTGAAAGGGTAAACGAAAGTGAACTGATGTCTGAAGCGTCGTCAGCCCAAGACTACGGAAACGATAGGTAAAGTCCATGTCAACCATGAATGTGAAACAGCAAATTTCCTCTTGTTGTTTAAACATCCATCTCTTACCTATAAGAGCATTCATCGGCGTATAGTCAGTACCCAACCCAACCAGATAAAACCTCTACGGAACGAAGTAACCCTAATCAAGTTCTTTTGTGAGTAGGCAGCCAAGCCATAAACTTGATCAGGGAAGGATGATGTCAGAAGCCAAGGCCTTGAGTAATTCCCAGGATATGCAGACAGACATCCCTAAGTCTAGAGAGTAGAAACTTATTAAGAAGCTAAATGACCAATACGAGTGAAACAACTACGGTGGAAATGGAATGGGCTAATGTTAACTGGAAAGCAGTTAATAGAGCCTTGTTTCGGCTTCAGAAAAGAATCTACAAAGCGTCACAAAATGGTGATTTCAAAACCGTCAGGAAACTCCAGAAATTACTGGTAAAATCTCATTCAGCAAAACTTACTGCGGTAAGGAAAGTCACGCAGGACAATAGAGGCAAAAACACTCCAGGGATAGATGGGGTAGCGAAATTAGCTCCCCATCAAAGGCTAGAGTTAGTTCAAAGCCTCAAACTTGATGGTAAATCTCAACCAGTCAGAAGGATTGAAATTCCCAAGCCAGGTAAAAAAGAAAAGAGACCACTAGGTATTCCCACAATAGAAGATAGAGCAAAACAAGCACTAGCTAAACTAGCTCTAGAACCAGAATGGGAAGCTAAGTTTGAAGCTAATTCCTATGGCTTTAGACCAGGGAGAAGTGCTAAAGATGCTATTGCAGCAATCTACAGTGACATCAACAAAATGAGTTACTACGTTCTAGATGCTGATATAGAAAAGTGCTTTGACCAAATAAATCATAAGAGACTACTGGACAAACTCAATACTTATCCAGGTATGCGTCGTCAAATAAAAACGTGGCTTAAATCAGGAGTCATTGCACAGAATGTCTTTTACATAACAGAAAGTGGAACTCCCCAAGGTGGTGTAATTTCACCTTTACTAGCGAATATAGCTCTACATGGAATGCAGGAAGCATTACATCAAGCTTTTCCTAAGAAATACACCACAAAAGCAATGGCGCAAATGTACGGAATTAAACCTGACATTAACTTCAATCCCCCTCTCTTTCACAGATATGCAGATGACTTTGTTATCTTTCATAAAAGTAAGAAAGTTATAGAAGAATGTCGTGAAATAATCAACGACTGGTTAAAGTTTATGGGTCTAAAATTAAAAGACTCAAAAACAAGAATTGCCCATACATTAGGCGATGGAAAAGTCCAAAGTGGATTCGACTATTTAAGCTTTAATATCAGGCAATACCCAGTCAAAGATATAAACAGTGCAACTGACAGGAAAGGAAAAAAATTAGGCTTTAAAACCCTAATTAAACCATCAAAAGAGGCAATAAAGCGCCATATTAAAATCCTGAAGCAGACAATTCGCAAAAACCGCAATGCCACACAAGAGAAACTAATAGAAGCACTTACTCCCAAAATTAGGGGATGGAGTAACTATTATGATTCAGTGGTTAGCTCCAGAGTCTTCGGTAAAGTGGACAACATTCTATACCACCAACTCCTGAGATGGGGTTACTACTGTGCGCCCATGCAAGGGAAAAAGCACACAGTAAACAAATACTGGGGAGTAGATCAAGGGCTAGGATGGGTATTCATCACCCCAGATGGACAACAACTTAGAAGACATAAAGACACCCATGTCAAAAGAGTTATCAGACTCAAGGGACAAAAATCACCCTATGATGGAGATTGGGCATACTGGACACAAAGACTCTCAGAATACACAACAGTCAAAAGAGAAGTCACAATGCTGATGAAAAAGCAAAAAGGTAAATGTACCTTATGCAATCAATATTTTACCAGTGAAGATAATTTGGAAATAGACCATATAATACCCCAAGTTTTAGGAGGTAAAAATAATATGGCTAATAAACAACTCCTGCACAAGTATTGTCATCATAGAAAAACTACTAATGATGGCAGTCGTGAACGCAAACAAACTAGCTAGGAGGAGCGGAATGAGGGGAAACTCTCACGTTCCGTTCTGAATGAGAGTTTGGGATAGCGATATCCCATTCGACTCTAACAAACACAATTACTGACACAAATCAGTCAATTCTTACCACAAAAGTTAGTTAAAGGTGAAATTAAAAAGTATATTGAACCTTTTTTAGGAGGAGGTGCGGTTTTTTTCTACATAGCTAATAATTATCATGTCCAGGAATGGTTTCTTTCTGATATAAATGTAGAAATAGTAATAGCTTATAAAACTATTCAAAAAAATGTTAATGACTTAATTGATGTTTTATCAGAAATTGAAAATAAATATTTAGCTGGTGATGAAATTGACAGAAAAGAATACTTTTATCAAATTAGAAGTCATTTTAATTCCCACGGAAATACTTTAAACTATCAAAATTACAATTCTGAGTGGATAGAAAGAACAGCACAAATCATATTTTTAAATAAAACCTGTTTTAACGGTTTGTTTAGAGTTAACTCCCAAGGTAAATTTAATGTTCCTATAGGAAAATACAAAAATCCAAAAATTTGCGATCGCCAGAATTTACAAGCTGTCTCCCTAGTTTTACAAAATGCCGAAATCCGTCATCAAGATTTCAGTGACTGGGAAAAATTGATAGATGATCATACTTTTATTTATTTTGATCCTCCTTACCGACCTTTAAATAAGACTTCTAATTTTACTACTTATTCACAACAGGCATTTAACAATGATGAACAAATCAGACTCCGAGATTTTTTTCAATATGCACATCAACAGGGTGCTTTATTAATGTTGAGTAATTCAGACCCCAAAAACCAAGATATTGAAGATGATTTCTTTGAAGTTGCTTATCATGGTTATTCTATTGAAAGGGTGAAAGCTGCAAGATCCATAAATAGTAATTCTTCAAAACGACAAGCTATCAACGAGTTACTGATTATGAATTATTAGGTACAGCAGAAGAAGTCAGGAGTAAAATCGGATCACCTATCTTTTATCATCACGACAAGACTTTTTCAACAAACCCTAATGAGTTTAATTAACTTCATTGCGATCGCTAACATTACTCCTAATCCATAAAACGCCAGTTTTGTCAATAGCCAAAAATCCAACCAGCAAATAACATAATCGAATTTTTGCAAAAATAGTGCAATACGAGGAGGTCAGAACCTGTTTAGTTTTGTGTAATTCTTAAGGTTGCTATTTTTGAAACCCTTATATTTTCAGGTTTGCAAAATTTTACCAGCAACTGATGTTTAAGATTAAGCACTATAAGTCCAAGTTACAAATTCTCAAATATCATACCAGAAGGCTGAAAGTATTGCAATACCGTTAATAAATAGAAATTATTGTCAATTAATTATTAAGAAAAGATAAAGAGAAAACTTTGATTCATGAGACATTTATAATTAAATTTATAAAAAGCATAACTTTAACCTATACATTTACCATTACCTGTCAACTTTGTAACTTGGGTGATGTGTAAGAAGAGTGCGTTAGTCATAACGCACCAAAATACCAAAAAATTAGAGAATATTTAAAATCCTCCGCAACAAAATTTGATCATCTGGTTTAGGCTTGAGGCGACCATTTTCCACATCTCGAATCCAACTTTGACTTTTACCTATCAACTTTGCTAACTCTCGTTGAGAGATATTAATACTTTTTCTAGCTTCCAAAACCTGTACACCCAATAAATTATCAGCCGTTCTAATCACTTTTTTATTAGTGATATTACGCTGCTTTTTTTTGCGAGATCCTGAACTTAACTGTTCCCATTCAGGGGGTAAATCAAAAGCAGAAATTCTGGCATTCATCAACATATTCCACTTTCCACGAGGACCGCTGTCAGTGAGACGGTGATTACCACTACCATCATTGATCCAAAACTCCAAAGCCTCATCTGGATCTTCAGGAATATCAATTAATTTAGCCCATAAAGGTTGAATCTCTGGTGGGTAGGTAACAGAATCAAAATTAGCTTTAATTCCATAGTGATTGAGAACTTCCAAATCATTTTCAAAAGTTCGTAATAGTCGTTTTCTGTCATCACGTTGTGTAGAAGCTAAAGTAACTTTTTCCTCACCATAAGCAACACGCATTAAAGTAGGAACAGTAATACGTTGCTCCCTACCCATTTTAGTTTTAAAAAGTAGCCATAACATCAATCTTACAGCACCTTCATGTTGCTGCCACAAACTCATGACTGTAGTTAGTAAAGTTTGGGGAAGACTACCATATTGATAGAAACTTGTCCGATTTTTAGAACCTTGTCTATTTAAAAAATGTCGCGCCCAAAAACCGGCTCTTACCTTCAAAGTCAAACCCATTAAATATTTACACCCTTCTTTATCTTCTTGGAAATGATGTTTTACTTCTGTTAAATTCCATAGAGGGGAATATTCAACAGAAAAACCAGGAACTCTACCCCTTTGTGGCCAGTCAATAGAAACTAACAGAGAACAAACTTGTTGAACAATATTTTTGATCAGGCATATCTTAGTAGTTTTGTTGAGATCCTTACGTTTTTCCAAACCCAAATATTTTTCAATTTGACGTTCATCAATAACAAATTCTTCCTCCCAAGGTTTATCTACTGCTGTGGCATGAGCAGCAAAAATTAAATGAATACAAGCAGCACGAATATCCAGTTTTTCAACTACTTGTAAACTTTGAGCTAAATTACTATCTTGAAATGGATCTTGGATGTGAAAAGAAATTGTAGCGCGACCTTGATTAACTTTACGTCTATACTGTAAATTTCCTGCTTCATCATGTCCCCAAGGTAATGATTTACGTTGTGCTAAGAGATTACAAGCTTCCCAAATAACTATTGCTGAAGCAAAACAGTTATTCTTACCATTAGAAAATAAATAAGCACTGGTCGGTTCTCGTGCTTCTAATTTTGATCTACCTCTTTTTGCTTGCCAGAGTTTAGGAGAATGGGTTGGACAAGCGATTGCACATTGAGGTTCTGGATAATAACCTTCACAATTATTACAAAGACAAGGATCAATCCAATATTCCTCATTTTCTTTTTTGATTGCACCCGTAGGACATTGGGGACGGCATTGATCACATCCATTGCAAATTTTCGTAGGAATTGTATAAGGCATAAGGCTTCTTCCTAGTCTAATTGCTGAGATTTTTGGTATAAGTCTCCCCGCGATGTCTCTTCTTGATTCATAACTTGCTACCAAATTATCTCCATGACAAGAAAGGTTTTTCTCGCCTTATTTAGCAGTGAAAAGTTATCAGTTAACAGTGATTACTGTTCACTTATTTACAACCTTAAAAATAAGGCTTTATCACTTCTTCATTAACTATACATTTCATAAAGATTTGGCTAAGTTTGTTCACTATGAGCTTAGGGATTTTTTTTTATATTTATGTTATTGGTTGACGGAAAATGATGATATTAATTGTTTTTTGAGAACATATTTTGCGATTAAATATATATTACAATATATCTTTATTGATTTTAAATTACTAATGATTTTTATACAAACTCTAACCTATTCAGAATAATTTATTTGAATACTGTTGCTGTTTCTATTTGTTCTACTTTCCCTATCTAATCTATTCCTTAATCTATTCTTTATAAGTGATCTATATCTTACTTTCTATTTTTGAATCTTGATAGTTTATCTTTGTTTTTAAACTGTTATTTTATTCAGTTTTATTCTCTTGCTTCTCCAAACTTTTCGTCATCAAGTAAATTATATGATTGAGTTTTTTGAACAAGGGAGCAGTACCCTGCTGTCCATACCCCTTCTTTAATTCCTGAACCTTTGACCTTAATTCTGACAATGTGTCTATAGCTATAAAATTCTTTTGAGTCTGACAATCTTTAGTAATATTGCGCAAATGGTAAATATTATCCTATTATTTGCTATAAAGTTCAAGAATAATTAAATTGTTAAAGAAATTATGAAAATTCGTATTCGTATAAGTTATGAACTTATTGTTCTATTACTTTTTTGGCTTTTTGCGACTATTATAAATTTTAATAAGGCCTATCATATAGACGATACAGTACATCTTGAAACTGCTCAATGGATTATTAAAAATCCTTTAAATCCTATGAGTGGTATGATTAACTGGGATCAGAATGAAGCTCCGATTCATAACCTGAATCAGCCTCACCTTTATTTTTATATACTTGCAATTTGGGGTATATTTTTTGGTTTTAGTGAAGCTTCTACACATATATTGCAGTCATTTTTCACCCTTATCTGTATTGTGCTGGTTTATTTAATCACTAAAATTATTATTCCCAATCATAGAATTTTAATTACAGGTTTACTAACACTCAGTCCAGCATTTATAGTTGGACAGAATTTGATGGTTGATATACCACTTTTATCTTTTTTTCTAGGCTTCTATTATTGTCTAATAAATCCTCAAATTGAATCAGAGAAAAAAAGACTTATATTAGCAGGTGTTATAGCTGGATTTGCTTGTCTAATTAAATATTCTGCTCTTCCTCTATTATTAGTCATGCTGTTGTATATAATCTTAAAAAGAAGATTTGAACTAATTTGGACATTTTTTATCCCTATTATAATTTTACTACTTTGGTCTGGTTTTAATTATTTTGACTATGGAGCAATTCATATTCTTGATAGACCTAGAAGAGAATTGACAATTTCAATAATATTTGATATGTCAAGATCCTGGCTTATTTGTTTAGGATCAATTATACCGTATTCTATGGTTTGGTTGATAAACATAAAAAAAGATAGCAAAAATGTCAATCTAGTATTTAAAATCTTTGTAACTCTCAGTCTTATTGTCTTAGTAATTTTAATAAGTGGCTTATATTTTAATGTTATCAATGAAAAAATAGTTGAAAAATATTTAAAGTTACTATTTTTTAGTAATGGTATTACTATTAGTATTATTTTACTTACACACTTTGTTTTTGAATCAATAAAAATACTTGTAATGAAGGAATTAAATCATTCTATTATCTTACTTTACCTATGGTTAATTTCTAGTGCTGCTTTCATAATTATTTTTTCTCCTTTTCTGGCTACTAGACATATTTTACTGGTGATTGTTCCTATTACGTTAATATTAGTTAATTGCAGTGGTATCAATTCTTCATTACTATGGAAAATTACAGCCATAAGTGTAACGACATTTCTGGCATTAGCTTTGGGTATATCTGATAGAATATGGGCTAACTATTATAGAGAAAATGCTGTATTAATTAGAGAACAATTACCTAAAAAATCTACCATATATTTCACTGGACATTGGGGATGGCAATGGTATGCTAAAAAAAATGGAATGCAACAGCTAGAATCTCTGAATCCACAGATTAAACCGGGCGATTATTTAGTATATCCTCAAGGAATACATCAACAAAGATTAGATAAAATACCTTCTCAATATAAGTTAAAATTTGTAAGAGAATATAAAAATGAACCCAGTCGGTTCACTTTTTTTAAAACTGATACTGGGAGGTTTTATGCTTCAAGTTTTAATAAATTACCTTGGCTAGTGAATAGGCGTTCTTTTGACTCAATTATAGTTTATAAAGTTGTTTGGCAAGATGTCCAGAAATAATAACAAGATAAAAGCTTGGCGTTAAACCATAAAAGTCATGAAAACAGGGAAATGTGGATTAGTCACTAATAATTCATTCTTAATTATTTAACTTGTCATATTTAAACTTTTTCGATCTACTTATTTCCAATATTATTCAACTATTGCTTATTGAAATTTGGAGAATCATGTCTATAGATTTTCACCTCAGACAATAACTTTAGACAATTCTCTACTGATTAAATTGTGGGAATCTCTGGTAATAAACACCCTGAGAAATACCAGGGTTAACTATTAATGCAATTCCAGAGGAAATGTAACTATGGCAAAAATAGCGATTTTTTACGGCAGCACTTCCGGTATTACTGCTTCAGTTGCTACGACAATACATGAGTATTTTGGTGAAGAACTATGTGATCTTTACAGTATGGAAGAAGATTTTGACGATGTTGACCAAATGTTGGAGTATGATTACTTGTTATTTGGTTGTTCTACTTGGGGTGCTGGAGAAGTTCAAAATGATTGGCGTGATCCTCTCTATGATATGTCAATTGACAAACCAGATTTTACAGGTAAAACTATTGCCTTATTTGGTGCAGGAGATTATGTCACTCACGGAGAACAGTTTGTTAGCGCTTTAGGAACTTTGTATGATCACTTCCAAAAACTAGGTGCAACTTTAGTTGGTGAGTTACCTGTGGATGGTTATAGCTACGAATATTCCTTCGCTGTACGCAATGATAAATTTGTAGGATTACCAATTGACGAAGTGAATGAAAGTGAAAAAACTGATGAGCGCATTGCTAATTGGTTGGAAATATTAAAGCCACATTTTCCTAGTCCATCTTTGGAAGCAGCTTAAGTTATTTATCGGTTACCAGATAGATAGACAGGAGTCGGGAATCAGGTATCGGGAATCAGGTAGGAAAATAATTACAAACATCCTGTAAATCCTTTAATCCTGGATATCCTGATTCTGACCAAAAATACTAATTTTTTATTATATAATGTTTATTTTTAACATAAATATCTATGCATGATTGTTATTAATTAAACAACCTATAAGTATCTATAAAGAAAAGATATTGGTGAAATTTTTACTGATGTATTCATCAGGATAAAAATATAATTTTCCCAGAAAATTTACAAATATTTTAGATAATCATGAAAGATATGAAAAAAATATTGAGGTTTTTACAAAATAATTAGATAGAAGCTAAAACGGTAATAAGTGAAAATCAAAAAAAGCCAAAAGTCAGCAATAATTATTTCAGAGCAATTGAAATATTAATCACTGAAAAATCATAGGTAATAACTATGCAAAAAGTTCCTGTGTCATTGTGGACACTATTGGCGGGAATGATAATTACGCCTATCAGTATTTGGATTGGCCAAAATCATCATCTCTTACCAATCCAAGCCTCAAAGCAAGCACCTTTGGTAGACAATTTCTTTAATATTATGTTTACCATTGCGATCGCCCTATTTTTGATTGTTGAAGGAACAATTGTTATTTTCTTATTTGTGTATCGTCGTCGTCCTGGAGATAATAGCGATGGTACACCAGTAGAAGGTAACTTAGCCTTAGAAGTTTTTTGGACAGCAATACCTACAGTAATTGTCATTATCTTAGGTATTTATAGTGTCAATATTTATAACCAAATGGGTGGTTTGGAACCCGGTAGTCATCCCCCCAGTCATGTTGCAATAGCCGCAACAATGAATGATGAAAACCAATCTTTAGCAGCAGCAAATATTGGTATTGGAGCAAGTCCCCAAAGTCAAAATAAACCAGCAGATTTGATAGTTGATGTGAAAGGGATACAATTTGCATGGTTATTTAATTATCCCGACACAGGCATCTTAACTGGAGAACTTCATGTACCAGTCGGTGCAGATGTACAGTTAAATTTATCTGCTGATGATGTAATTCATTCTTTCTGGGTACCTCAATTTCGCCTCAAACAAGATGCTATTCCCGGAGTATCCACAGAATTGAGATTTGTAGCTACAAAACCAGGAACATATCCGGTAGTTTGTGCAGAATTATGTGGTGGTTATCATGGTTCAATGCGAACTCAAGTTATCGTTCACACCCAAGCAGAATTTGATAATTGGTTAACTCAAACCCAGTTAGCACAACAACAAGAAAAACCCCAAACAATAGCTGTTAACCCAGCCAATTTATCAACAGCAGAATTTCTTGAACCTTATGTGCAGAAAATGTTGATCAGTCATTAGTTCAACTGTGAATATTTCTCCTGATAACTGTTCACTGGTAATTGATAACTGATAACTGATAACTGTTCACTGAAAAATTATGACCCAAGTAGAATTTCCACAAAATACATCTCCTGAAAATAGTCAACAAAAAACTATGCTGGTTGCACATACCCAACATCAAACACCGTGGAAATTTAAAGACTATTTCACCTTCAATATTGATCATAAAGTGATCGGTATTCAATATTTGGTGACATCATTTGTCTTTTATTTAATTGGTGGTTTAATGGCGATCGCTCTGAGAACAGAATTAGCCACACCAGATCCCGATTTTCTTGATCCAAATCTCTATAACGCCTTCATGACTAATCATGGCACAATCATGATCTTTTTATGGATTGTTCCCAGTGCCATTGGTGGTTTTGGTAATTATCTAGTACCCCTGATGGTAGGTGCTAGAGATATGGCATTTCCTAAACTGAATGCGATCGCCTTTTGGTTAAATCCACCCGCTGGATTACTATTATTAGCAAGTTTTATTTTCGGTGGTTCTCAATCAGGTTGGACAGCTTATCCCCCACTAAGTTTAGTCACAGCTAACACCGCCCAAACAATGTGGATCTTAGCCATCGTTTTAGTGGGAACATCTTCAATTTTGGGTTCATTAAATTTCGTTGTCACCATCTTAATGATGAAAGTTCCCAGCATGAAATGGGATCAACTACCTCTATTTTGCTGGGCAATTTTAGCAACATCAGTCCTTGCACTTTTATCAACCCCAGTTCTTGCAGCAGGATTAGTTTTACTACTCTTTGACATCAACTTTGGTACATCCTTCTTCAAACCCGACGCAGGTGGTAACGTCGTTATTTATCAACATTTATTCTGGTTTTATTCCCACCCCGCAGTTTACTTAATGATCCTGCCAATTTTCGGCATCATGTCCGAAGTCATTCCCACCCACGCCAGAAAACCAATCTTTGGATATAAAGCGATCGCCTATTCCAGTGTTGCCATCTGCGTCGTTGGTTTATTCGTCTGGGTACACCATATGTTCACCAGTGGTACACCAGGATGGATGCGGATGTTCTTCACCATTTCCACATTAATAGTAGCCGTTCCCACAGGAGTCAAAATCTTCGGTTGGGTAGCAACCCTCTGGGGTGGAAAAATTCGCTTCACCACCGCCATGTTATTTGCCATCGGCCTTCTTTCTATGTTCGTTATGGGTGGACTAAGCGGTGTGACAATGGGAACAGCACCCTTTGACGTTCACGTTCACGACACCTACTACGTTGTTGCACACTTCCACTACGTCCTCTTTGGTGGTTCAGTTTTTGGTATCTATGCTGGGATCTACCATTGGTTTCCCAAAATCACCGGACGGATGATGAACGAAACCTGGGGAAGAGTTCACTTCCTTCTCACCTTCATCGGTACTAACCTCACATTCCTCCCCATGCACGAACTGGGATTACAAGGAATGCCTCGAAGAGTCGCCATGTATGATCCTCAGTTTATCACCTTAAACCAGCTTTGTACCGTCGGTGCATTCATTTTGGGTATTTCCGTTCTCCCCTTTGCTTACAACGCCTATAAAAGCTGGAAAGAAGGAGAATTTGCCGGTGATAACCCTTGGGAAAGTTTAACCCTAGAATGGACAACAGCTTCACCCCCCATTGTTGAAAATTGGGATGTGTTACCAGTTGTCACTCATGGGCCTTACGACTATGGCCATAAGGAAGAGATGGGGTGAGTGGGTGAGTGGGTGAGGGGAAGAGGGGGTGAGGGGAAGAGGGGGTGAGGGGAAGAAAATTCTTTCCCAGTCACCAATCACCAGTCACCAGTCACCAATCACCAATCACCAATCATCAATCATCAAGTGTAGCTTTAGCCATCACTCTCCCGAAGGGAGTATTACGAATTACGAATTACGAATTACGAATTAATTATGACAGTAGTTACAACCCATGAACATCATCCCGATTTAAGAGTATGGGGATTATTAACATTCCTCATTTCTGAATCATTAATGTTCGGTGGTTTTTTTGCCACTTACCTATTTTTTAAAGGTACAACCACAACCTGGCCACCAGAAGGAACAGAAGTCGAATTATTAGTCCCCACCATCAACACAATTATCCTAGTTTCCAGTAGTTTTGTCATTCATTTAGGTGATAAAGCTATTAAAAAAAATAGTCTCAAATGGATGCGTTTTTGGTATTTCATCACCTTTGTCATGGGTGCAATATTCCTAGTTGGTCAAATTTATGAATACCAAAACTTAGGTTATGGTTTAACCACCAATTTATTCGCCAATTGCTTTTATTTAATGACAGGTTTTCACGGACTCCATGTATTTGTCGGACTGTTATTAATATTAGGAGTTTTGTGGCGTTCCCTCCGTCCAGAACATTATTCATCTGTGAAACACACAGGTTTAGAAATGGCAGAAATATACTGGCACTTCGTAGATATAATCTGGATTATTCTCTTCACCTTAGTTTATCTTCTCACTGCCTTTTAATTGAATAATTTGTAAGAATTACAAACAAATTCTTCCTTGCCAAAAATTAACAGAAAACGGGGAACAGAAAACAGTGATAGTTATCTGTCATCCCCGTTTTTTTGCATAACTTCAGGACTGACAAAATTCCTGAATGCAATTCTTTTCTTACTCTGCGATCTCTGCGCCTGGAGCGGTTCGTTTATTCCATAGCTTGTGCGTAAATCCTAACCTTCATCAAACCTTACTATTAATGATATCAGGTAAATCTTGCAAAGCTACCTCAATTTGTTCACCAGTTTGTAAATCTTTAAGTGAAGACTTTTCCGCTGCTGCTTCATCTGCACCAATAATTACACAAAATCTAATTCCTTGTTTATCGGCGGTTTGAAATTGTTTCCCTAGCTGTTTTTTATCAAAGTTAGTAATAACATTAATTCCTGCTTGTCGTAATTGTTGGGAAACTTTTAAATAAACAGGCATCAAATCTTCCTGCATATTTACCACCATCACCTGTGCTGGTGTCGCAGATAAAGTATTCAAAATTCCTGCTTTTAACAACCTACTAATTAATCGCGTTAAACCAATAGAAATACCCACACCAGGCATTTTCTCCCCTAAAAACATTCCCACTAATTCCTCATATCTCCCCCCAGAACAAATACTACCTAATGCTTCATGACCAATTAAAGTAGTTTCATAAACAGTGCCAGTATAGTAGTTTAAACCACGGGCAATTGATAAATCAACACGGAAGTTATTTTCTGGAACTCCTAAATCTCGCACCCCATTAATTACAGTTGTTAATTCACTCACTCCCAAATTAAATTCTTCAGCATTTGGTAAATTTAAACCCAGAGATTTGAGTTGATCTAAAACCTCATCTGCACCACCATTTATATTGATAAACTCAATAATTTTTTCTGTCTGCTCAGAAGTAATACCTTCCTTGGCTAATTCTTGTTTTACCTTTTCTGTACCAATTTTTTCCAAATTATCAATAATACCAATACAGGTTTTAATTTGGCTTTCAGTTATACCCACAGACTGAAAAAAACCAGTCAAAATTTTACGATTATTAATTCTAATCACAAAATCACCGATGTTAATTGCTGTAAAAATTTCGGTGATAATTGCCGGCATTTGGGCATCATATAATAAACTCAACTTACCACGGCCGACTACATCAATATCACATTGACGAAACTGCCGAAAACGCCCATCTTTTGCTCTTTCTCCCCGAAAAACCATATCCATTTGGTAACGAGCAAAGGGGAAGGTTAACTCATTCAAATGACGAGCAATGTAAGCTGCAAAAGGCACAGTTTGATCAAATTTTAAAGCTCTTGCTTCTGCACCACTTTCACCAGATTTATCTTTTTCTGCTTGGCGATTTGGTGGTAAAATTGGCTCAATTCCATAGATAATATTGTCCCCTTGGTTTCCCTTAGCTTGCAGCACTTCTAATCTTTCTACCGCTGGGGTTTCAATAGGTGTAAAACCATAACTTTCAAATACACGCCGGATAATATCTAATAAATATACTTCTAACCGCTTTTCGCTGGGGAGAAATTCGGGAAAACCACTGGGAGTTGAATAATTGATTTTATCGCTTTTTGCCATGCCTAAACCTAAACAAGTTGAATTTTCGGATCTATAGACATCCTACATTAAACAACTTTGGCAGTTACAGGCAAGATTAGCTTTGGAAGTGAATAAATAAAAAGATACCCAAATCCTCCAAGAAAATGGGTATCTAGTGATTTGATCTACTGTATTTGATACTGTATTTGATACACCTTAATGTCAAAATAAATCTAGATTTGTATTTAGTTCACGGTTTAATTAATTGGGTTGCTAGCAATGTTTCTTGCTGCCATTTTCTTTTTCATTTGTCTCATTAAACCAAGAGCGAATAGTGATCCTACAGTGGGTATTGTTGCACCACCAGGGATATCAAAGGGTACAGAAGATATAGACGATCCATTAGCAGCATCAAGTCTGTTACCAGTACCTGTATTGTTTGGCCCTGAACTTGTATAGAAAACAGACTGTCCGGTATCAGTGTCTAAATTTACTGTTATTCCAGGAGTATCTGTTAAAGGATCTTGAAAAGTGAGTCTGATTCCTTGATAACGATTATTTCCAGGAGATAATGTATCTTGTTCTAAAAATAGAGTTGTGCTGGAAGCAGTACCTGGAACAATATCACTACTGTTGAAAGATAAGTTAAAAGTTCCAACAGTAGCATTTATGGCTATGTTACTGTATGTGTCAGTAGCAGCATCATAGTCAAACTGGCCACTAGCTGAACCACCAAACCCATATGTTACATTATCCAAATTCCAAACCAATGCTTGTGCAGGAGATATGTTAGTCAAAATACTCCCAGCAGCCGCAGCACTAACTAAAAAAGAAACTAAATGCTTGTTCATGAATAACTCCTCATTGGAAAAAATTAATAAAACACCAGGCGATTGTATAATAATATACAAGATGTTGCTGAATTTGACGTATCAAGTTAAGTTTGCTGTTTAGTTAAACATAATTAACAGGTAGTTAATCATAGGTTTGTTAGAGGTTTCTACTTTAGTTGACAAATTTATGTAAGTAATTGCTTATTCCCAATTGTGACAGTTGGAATTTTGAGATTACCTGACATGAAAATAGCAATTCACATAATTTTCACCTACTTACTTTCCTGATGTTTTAACATTTTTCTGATGCTTATTATTCTAACCATCAGACATGATATTCGGATATCCAGAATAGTTCAAGAATGACTGCTTATTGTTGTTTATATTAGTCTGAATGCTAGATACTCTTAAGTTATCTACACTCAATTCATTCATCCATTTAACAGATCCGCAATTAAAACTAATTAGTCTTTTTGTCTTATTCACTTTTAGTGTGTCTGACATTCAAAAAATTACCAATAGTTGATCACTGATTTTGGAGATGAATAAGAAAAACTTGAACTCAGGAAATATACTTATTAAAGAGTATCTCACACTTTCCCAAAATTTGTGTAAACTTCTCTTGAATTTTTCGTAAATTTTAGTAATTCAATTGTACATATCACTGAATATACACTTAAAAAGTATTAAATAAGCAGCACTTCTCATACTTATTCTGATGTAGATAGGAAAAAATACAAGTTAACTCTATCAGAGAAATATTACATTGGACTAAGATAAATGGATAAATTCGTATAATTTACGACACTTGGCTTAACCGGTTATTTTTGGTTTTACATTAAAGTAAGTTGATGCAAACGATCATTTTTAAACCAATTTTATGTATATACGCGGTTATTATTATCTAGGCTAAACTGATAACTGATAACTGATAACTGATAACTGATAACTGATAACTGATAACTGATAACTGATAACTGATAACTGATCACTCTTCACTAAACCACCAAGGATCTTTATTAGTATTAGTTTTTATCAAAAATGCTTTTTTTCTGAGGAAGCGTTGCAAACTTGCTGCACCCATACGCGAACCACCTAAACCAGAAAATTTAAAGGAATTTTTCTCCCCTTCTTGGATCATAGATGTTAAACCAGCATCATTAATACTAATTCCACCAACATCTATTTGCATTCCTATTTGTAATGCTAATTCTATTGATTCTGAAAATATAGCACCACTCAATCCATAAATAGAATCATTAGCTAAATTGATTGCTTCTTCAATAGTAGCAAAAGACATAATTGGCATAATTGGGCCAAAGGTTTCTTCAGTCATAATTTTCATAGAGTGGTTAACATTTGTGATCACAGTAGGCCGACACCACCAACCACCACCTAATTCTTCTACCTTACCACCACAATGAATTGTTGCACCTTTATCAATTGCATCTTGGAGATGTTCTTTAATAATTGCAGCTTGGTTTTCGGTAATTATTGGGCCAATTTCTCCATCTTCAACTGTAGGATATGCCAATTTTAAAGAGTGCGCTTTAGTAATTAAGAGATGATAAAACTCTGCAAAAATTTGTTCTGCTACATAAATTCTTTCAATTGATAAACAAGACTGTCCTGTATTAACAACTGAACCCCATAAAATAGCTGATGTGGCTAAATCTAAATCTGCTGATTCTAGAACTATAGCTGGATCTTTTCCTCCTAATTCTAAAAAAGCTGGAATAAAATTTTTAGCTGCTGATTCTCCTACCATTCTCCCAGTTTTAACACTACCTGTAAAGCAAATTGAATCCACTGCTTCAATTAAAGTTGCTCCAGTTTCACCTCCACCTTCGACAAAATTTAAAACGTCTCTTAATAAGGGAACTGTATTTGTAGCAGTCATTAAAGGAGCAACAAAACGAGGCGTAATTTCACTGGGTTTAACTATAACTGCACAACCAGCTAATAAAGCCGGAATTGTATCAATATTAGATAAGAAAAAGGGAAAGTTCCAAGGACTAATGACACCTACTAAGGTATAAGGAACGGCAGCTTGTTGTAGAGCAATAAAGGGAATAGATGTATTTTTAGCAGTAGGTTGTAATAGTTGAGGTGCAAGGTTACACCATCTATCAATACTGTTTATAACTGAGTCTATTTCTAAAACTGAAACTGATAATCTACCTGTATCATTAACTAAAGCATCGGTGAGATTTTGACGTTCTGCTAAGATTGCTTGTTTCCATTGTTGTAAGACTGCAATTCTACCTTTAATTCCAATTTCTTCCCATGCAATTTGTCCTCTTCTAAGTCTATGACATTGTTGAGAAAGTAACTTAGGAGGAGGAGGAATAATTACATAATCAAATTTACCAGTGCGAGGGTTACGAACTTCTATGGTTTTATTCATTAGTTTATTAGTTATTATCTATTATCAAATCATGTCACAAAAATTAAGATAACAATTTTATACTAAATTACTGCTATCTTATTGCTACAGGTTAATATTTGAAGATTATAGATTTTTCGTAGTTATGGTTATATCTACTGCTCAAACATTCCGAGAATTACTTACTCAACCGGAAATTATTATTATTCCCGGTGTTTATGACTGTCTAAGTGCTAAATTGGCAGAAAAAACAGGATTTAAAATTGCTTCTACCAGCGGTTTTGGGATAGCTGCTTCCACTTTGGGTTTACCCGACTATGGTTTTTTAACTGCGACAGAAATGTTATATAGCGTTGGGAGAATAACCCAGACAATAAGTATACCCTTAATTGCCGATTGTGACACAGGTTATGGTAATGCTTTAAATGTCATACGAACAGTTAAAGATGCTGTACAAATTGGGTTAGCGGGAATAATTTTAGAAGATCAAGAATGGCCCAAAAAATGTGGTCATTTTGAAGGTAAACGGGTAATTTCTATGCAGGAACACGCAAATAAAATTCGTGCTGCTGTAGAAGCAAGGGGTGATAGTAATTTGGTTATTATAGCTCGTACTGATGCCCGCGCAACTTTGGGTTTAGAAACTGCTCTGAGTAGGGGTAAATATTATGTAGATGCTGGCGCAGATGTATTATTTATTGAAGCACCTCAATCTGTTCAAGAGTTAGAAATTATTACTCAAACTTTTCCAGATGTACCTTTAGTGGCTAATATTGTTGAAGGTGGAAAAACACCAGAAATTACCACCACAGAATTACAGGAATTAGGTTTTAAAATAGTCTTTTTTCCCCTAACTGCTTTGATGGCTGCAACTGAAGTAATGAGTGCTTGTTTTCAACATTTAAAAGCACAGGGAAGTACGATCAATTTATCAGGAATGATGAATTTTCAAGACTTTCAAAATTTAATGAATGTGCCAGAATATTTAGAGATTGAAAACAAGTTTCGAGCTTAACATCAGGATATAATAACTCCTTTATATCTTCTTACCTTAGTGTCCTTCGTTCCTTCGTGGTTAGTTCACATACAGAAATTCTAATTAATTAGAATAGAACAATTCTGACTTTTCACACCTGATAACATAACAAAAAAATCCTGGATAATGGTGCGTTACGAACTCCGTTCTAACACACCCTACAATACTGATAACTGATAACTGATAATTGATAACTGATAACTGATAACTGATAACTGATAACTGGTAACTGATATCAATTAAATACTGAAATTAATAATTGCTGATGTGACAATGCTTCAGTTTCTAAAGACTTTATTTTTTCACTTGATAACTTTTCACTACTTTGATAAAAATCAATCCAAGTTTTGCTGATTAAATCAACATCATCAGGCATATTTTCTAAATCCCATCCTGGTATTTGCAACTCTTCCATTAAACGATTAATTTTCGGATCATAACTAATAGCAAAACAACGACAACCTTCGCTTGCTGCCATAATTAAACTATGTAACCTCATTCCTATCACCATATCTACATCCTGAAATACACCTTTTAATAATTCAGGATCTTCTAAACAGACAATTTGTGAATTATTTTGTAACTGTGATTTGATTTTCTCAGCAATTCCTAAATCTTCACTTTTTTGGAATGGAAGTAATAAAATAAATGCTTGAGTTGCTATTTGTAAACTTACCAAAGCCTCAGTCAAATTGGCTAATCTTACATCTGTTAAATGACGATGATTTCTGAGAGTAACAGCTATTCTTGGTGTAGGTAAACTCACTAATTCTGGCACAGTTTTTGATGTTAATGCCCACACTGGATCAGGCGCAAGAAGATGTGGTATATTCCAATTTGAGAGCAACGTAGAACTTTGGCGATCGCGGACACTAACCTGGAGACAACCTGCAAAATTCTGTCTGGCTAACCAACGAGTTTGGAAACGTAACAAAGGCCCAATACCCTGTCCCCACGCAACAGTTTTTAAACCCATAACTTGAGCGATCGCCATTAATCCCCCATAATAAAAAGGACTAACAGAACTAGTGACATCTTGCATTAAACTACCACCACCCCAAATAAACCCATCACAAGAACGTAAAGCTTTTAAAACTTGTAAAAAATTCATCCGGTGATAACTTTCCACATCATAACGTTGATTAGTCTCTTGAGGATTTCCAGAAAGTACCACAGGAGTAACATCAGATGGTAACATCTGTAAAAGTGTAGCTAACAAAGCCTCATCACCACCGTTACCTTGGCCATAATATCCAGATAATAAAACACGCATATTTTAAAAAGTTGAATGGTTGAATTCCTATACAGATTCAGATTCCTAATATTCTTTAATCTCAAAGAACTAAATTGTAAAGTTTAAAGTTGAAAATAGATATAGTGTTCAGATTTGATGTATGAATTTCTCATAACTGATAACTGATAACTGATAACTGACAACTGATAACTGACAACTGACAACTGACAACTGACAACTGACAACTGATAACTGATAACTGATAACTGATAACTGACAACTGATAACTGAAAATGCACGCACTTTCTATTCCCACCTGGATAATTCATGTTTCAAGCGTCATCGAATGGATAGTCGCCATTTGGTTAATTTGGAGATATGGAGAATTAACAGAAAACCGTAATTGGTGGGGTTTATCCTTCGCCATGTTACCAGCTTTGATTAGTGCCATGTGTGCTTGTACCTGGCATTATTTTGATAACCCTGAATCTTTAGAATGGTTAGTCACCCTCCAAGCTACCATGACATTAATCGGTAATTTTACACTATGGGCGGCTGCCTTCTTGATTTGGCGTTCTACCAAGCCTGTACACACACTTAACACCGAAACTATCAAATCAGAGTAATGATCTCAAAAGATACCCTATTTGCCCTTTCTCTATTTCCCTATTTAGGTTTTTTGTGGTTTATTAGTCGCAGTCCACAAATGCCACGTATCGCACTTTATGGATTTTACGGTACTTTAGTATTCGTTGCTGTCACTATCCCAGCGGGAATATATGCCAAAATTCACTATCAAGAACAGCTAGCTAATATAGACTGGTTACATGGCAGTGCAGAAGTATTTTTAACCTTAGCTAATATTTTAGTCGTTTTAGGTTTTCGTCAAGCAGTACGGAATTTAGAGAATAGGTGAATGGTGAGGGGTAGAGGGGGAGAGTGGGAGATGGGGAGATGGGGAGATGGGGAGATGGGGAGATGGGGAATCTTAATTTAATTACGAATTACGTAAGCGAAGCTCTCTCGAAGGGAGCATTACGAATTACGAACTACGAATTACGAACTACGAATTACGAATTACGAATTACGAATTACGTAAGCGAAGCTCTCCCGATAGCATTACGAACTACGAATTACAAATTACGAATTATGGAAATATTACCAGCAATAGATTTACTAGAAGGTCGTTGTGTCCGACTATATAAAGGAGATTATGCACAATCTCAAGTCTTCAGTGAAAACCCCGCCGAAACTGCTAAAATGTGGGCTGACCAAGGTGCAACTAGATTACACTTAGTGGACTTAGATGGTGCAAAGGCAGGTAAAATAGTCAACCTAGAGGCAATTGAAGCTATTTGTAACGCAGTTTCCATCCCCATAGAAGTAGGTGGTGGTTTACGCGATCGCTCTAGTGTGACACAATTATTTGATCTTGGAGTAAATTGGGCAATATTGGGAACAGTTGCAGTGGAAAAACCCCAATTAGTTCAAGAACTTTGTCAAGAATTCCCCCAAAAAATTATAGTTGGAATTGATGCTCGTAATGGTTTAGTGGCTACCCGTGGTTGGTTAGAAACTTCAGAAGTTTTAGCTACCCAACTAGCTACGCAAATGCAAGAACTTGGTGCAGCAGCTATAATTTACACCGACATCAACCGCGATGGAACACTCGCAGGCCCAAACCTAGACGCACTTCGAGAACTTGCAGGTGCAATTTCTATCCCCGTTATCGCTTCCGGTGGTGTTAGTTCTGTAATTGATTTGTTAAGTTTATTAGCTTTAGAACCCCAAGGTGTCACAGGTGTAATTGTTGGTAAAGCCCTCTATACTGGAGATATTCTGCTCACAGAAGCTTTAAAAGCAGTAGGGCCAGGACGTATTCAAGACATCCCGCCAAATTTAGGCTTTTCTAACTTTGCTTAACTGATAAATCTGTTAGGTTTCAGGAATTATTGGCTTGATGTCTGTTGTATATGAAACCGTCACTTAATTCTATATCCCAATATTATGGCTTACCAAAACAATAACGCTAACAAAAATTCTCAACGAAATCAGCAAACCAAAAGAAGCAAACCTCGGAAATTAAAACCCCCAGTAGGTTTTGGCAAACCAAGAACGGAGTAATTCGTAATTCGTAATTCGTAATTCGTAATTCGTAATTCGTAATGCTCCCTTCGGGAGAGCTTCGCTTACGTAATACTTCCTATGGCTAACGCCACGCTATGCTATCGGGAGAGCAACGCTTACGTAATTCGTAATTAGGGTTTGCTGAAAAATTTGGTCAGTTATCAGTTATCAGTTATCGCTATTCACTGCTTACTGTTAACTGTTAACTGCTAACTGTTCACCAGATGTCTATTTCGTATTTGCACTACTATCAAAAGCTCTCATTGCTAAATCCTGAGATTGTTTCAGAGCAGTTTGAAGTTGAGAATTAATACCTTCTATTTGCTCTAGTTGTTTTTGAATATTTTCTTCTAAAGATTGAATTTTTGCTTCATAACTTTGTTTCCCACATTCCGCAGATGTGGGCAAAATAATTAATATTTTTGAAAAATCACAGAGATAAAAATTTAAAGTACCTAATTTTTCTGATTGAAGCTAACTTTATCTGTCCAAAAACAGAGAATATTACTANAATCTTCATGGGATCTAGACGGCACAGAATTTAAGCAAAACAAATTTTGGAGTAATCCAACTACCTCCGGGCTGGGGGAAAGTTAACGCTTGGGGAGAGAACCACCTCTGGCCTAGATACCGCAAGGGGTCTAGTTCAAGTGGACTCGCTGAACCAAGAATCTCCTCGCCTTTAGGCAGGAGAGTGTCAATTTACTTCTACCTCTACTACATTCAAGGCAAGTAGAATTTGCTATCGGCAAGAAACATGAAATCCTCTCAATTGTAAAGTTGTCGTTGTTTTCTCAGTATAGTGAAAAAGTGCAAGATATTTTGAGAATAAAAGCACTGAAAACCTTGCACTTTTGTTTAAAATTTAGCGATCGCAACTGATTGAAACTATTACCAATCTTCTCCAGTAATTTATCATGTTCTCTTTGGTAAAGCTTCACTAACGTAGGTTTGGTTGAATAAATCTGAAAATATTATAGGTAAAGGATTTTAGGCGATTTAAAATGGAGAAAGGTGCAAGCTTTTATGAAGTCAGAACTTAAAAACCTTACATTTAATTCTTACTTAAAGGGAAAATTTTTCCTATCTAACTCTTAAAACTGTTCCCTGTTCCCTATTCCCTAGTCTCCAATAATAACTTCTTCAGCAAATCCTAAGTGTGAAACACCACCGTCAACAAGGGTAGAAAAGCCAGAAAAAAGATATAAAAAGATTTGATTGGGATTTCTGAAGTCGGTTCTGGGGTATTTAATAATGCGTCTATTCTTTGTTCTAAACGATTAGTTCCTGGAGAACTTAGTGCAGCGCAACATACTTCCGAACCAAAGGGTTGTTGGTTGCTCACTAATAGTAAAGATTCTGCTAGAGTCAGAGGATCTACTTGAGATGCAGCATAACTATCTGCTCTTAGCTCCCGTAAGATTAACAGTTCTTGCCATAAAGCTTCTGTATTTGGTAACCAAGAAGTACAAGAACGCATCAAACCCAGCCAAAAAAACCAGAATGTATCCCGATAATGATAGTGTCCTTGTTCGTGGGATAAAACGCTTTTTAAGTGTTCAGGAGAAAGAGTTTCTAGGAGTCCTTGACTAACAACTAATTCAGGTGTCCAAAAACCCATTTGACCGGCAAATAAAGCTTTTGTTTGTAATAGTCTGGCTGTTCTACCACCTATGTATATTTGTGGACATTCACGGGCAGATTGGACTGATTTCCAGCCTTGAAAAGCTTGTTTCAATGCCAAGATGTTAAAATAGCTTAGAAAAACTAAGGCAATCAAATAGCTGAAAGATCCTGTATACATTCCTCCCATTTTTCCTTGTGAACCCATGCAGACGACAGCGGTAAATGTCGTGAATATAAGTAAGGGAGGAAAGAGGAATGAAAATAAAGTTTTGCGCCATCGTAAATGCCAGTTACCATCAGGAATACTGTACGAAAGTCTCAACCAGTAAGCGATGGATATGGTGGCTAAAATCATTAGTAGATGCATGGTATTTATTTTTCTCCCCTGGCTTGACGTGCAGCTTGAATTTTCTGAGCGATCGCCTCTATTTGTTGACTAGCTGCATCATCTAAACTATCAGCAAAGGCGGCTACAACATCAGGGTTTCCTACTGCTAAAAATCGCTGTAGTTGATCATGGGCTTTAATCATGTCTGCTTGTTGTTTGGTTAACAGTGGTTGCCAATAAAAGGCTTTACCCTGTTTGTTACAACTTAACCAACCTTTGTCTGTTAGACGACGCAGAACTGTGGTGACGGAGGTGTAAGCTAGTTCACGATTGGGATCTGCAAGGATGCGATCATGTACATCTTTAACTGTGGCTGAATTTAATTCCCAAACAATGCTGAGTATTTCTGCTTCTAGAGGACCGACAGATAGTTGTTTAGGACGGTAATCTGGTAATGGACTCATATTGATGATTCTTGTTGGATGATTAGTATTGTACCGAAATCTTTTCTTGAACTCTCCACAGTTTGAAAAATGTAGGGCTTACGCAGAAGTTAGGGAAGAATAAACCACGAAGGACGCGAAGGTAAGAAGTTTTGAGATACAGCACTTTCTGGTGTCATAAGGTATATTTTTGGCGGGCAAGATGCCCACCCCACACAAGATACCCACCCCACACAAGATGCTATCCTACAAGAGTTTGATGGTTATGATTTGTACCTGATAGCAACGGAATCTGCTGTATATTTTGCGTAATATCAAATCCGTTAGGATCGGAATGAAAGGTATGATTTTGTTTCACGCAGAGGCGCTCCAGCCGCAGAGAGTAAGAGTTTCATTTTTGTAACTTTTCAGTTTCATACCCTAATTCAGCAACGCCAAAGAAAATGTTGGGTTTCCTGATGTCAACCCAACCTAATAGCAAATATTGGTTTTGTTTGTAATGATGCTGATTAGGGAACTGCAAGAAATAAATTATCCAAATCTCTGTTATCTAAACGACTGCTTGTCACCCTACTCCCTGCTGTCAAATTTATTTGGAAGTACCTTAGTGGTGTTTGCAGCTACCCTTCTCATGATCATAAGTGTGGTTGTTACCGTGGGCGCAACCTTGTAAGTCTTGCTGCATGAGATTTTCACTCATTTGTTGGAATGATTCATCTACAGCTTGCAAACCGATCCATGCGTCTATTTTTTCCACATCAAAACCTACTTGTCTTTCATCTCCCACTTCTAACAATGGTCGTCTGATCAAAAGGGGATCTCTTAACATCATGAATAGGGCTGTTTGTGCATCTATGCTTTCTGGGTTTACTTGTCCTGATTTGATACTGGGTGCTGCTTTGTTGAACCATTCAACTACAGGGCGATCGCCAAAAAAGGATTCTAATCTTTCTACTGTCCAAGGTTCTGTTAATAAGCTATATGCTATTACTTCATGTCCTGCTGCTGTGAGTAAGACTTTCTGTCTGGTATTGTTTTTACAGCCTGGTTTTTCATAGAAAATGACTCGGGCCATGAATATTTCTCCTGTAGTTTTTTGTTGAATTTTGAGATGTTGAATAATTAAACGCAGATGAACACAGATGAACGCAGATGACTTGTAGTTGGTTGTGCAATTTCTATAGATTTAAAATTTTTTAGCAAGATTATTAATGATGTCAAACTCAAATCTTTGTTCAGGATCTGTTTCTCCATAAATGTTAAATGTAACAGTGGGTTCGTCTCCTATTGATTGAATTTGATGGATTGTATCTGGAGTAAAACTAATTATATCTCCAGCACTGAGGTTTAATTCTCCTACTTTTTCAATTTTATTTGGATATTCTGGGCTTGGTGTGCGTCGCCAAAATGTATTTTTTTCTTCTCCTTTTAAGATCGCAACTATTCCCCATGTTCCATGATTATGAATGTTAGATTTTGTCCCCGGAGCAAAGATCACTGTTTGTACGGTGAGTGGAAATCCTAATTCATCATATAGCAGTAAAACTGATGTTCCAGTTTTGGGATCTGGTACTATATTTTGACTGTTGATCCAGTAAGAATTAGTTATAAGTTGTCTAACTAATTTTCTTAATTTTGGTAGACAAGTTGTTTCATCTTCAACTTGATTAATAACATCTTCTACTTCTGTTAAAAAGCGATATAGGCGATAATTTTCCCGCAGTAAATCCCACTCCCTGACTGTTTGACATTGTTGATATTTTCCATCTCCAGGGATAAACCAATCTTGAGGTTGCATCATTTTGGATGTGATAATGAGAATTGTCTGGTTATAAATTTAGCGATGAAATGTCTGGAATAAAGAGTATGGGTGGGTTGGCTTGTGGTATTCTAGTTACAGGTTTTGCAGGAGCTTCCGGTAGTGGTGGCAATATGATTTTATTGGCGTTAGATAATGAAAATGTGTAGCCAGGAATGGGTGAAGATAACCAGTTATTCATGATGTTTGGATGAGTGATGGATAATTAGAAATTAGATCATTACAAATTATTCGTCTGCTTCTGGGGGACGTGTTAAAATATCAAATAGAGTATTTGCGCCAAAATCATTTTTCTTCTCAATACTTTTGATTTGAATACTGATTTCTTTAGCTTTTTCCAAATTTCCTAACCTAGCTAATACTAAACCAGATGCAGCATAAGCATTAATAAACAATCTGATTTTGGGTTCTTCTTGATTTTTAACTAGGATTGGTTGCAGTTGTTCCCAATGTTGAGGCAATTTTTCTACTTCTCTAATTTTAGCAATTATTTTTTCTGCTGTTGTCAGTGCTAAAACATAATTATTTTTGTAATAAAAATATCTGTAAGCTGCTACTAAAACATCTGTATTTTCTCCAGTTTTAGCTAGTGCTTTCTGCATATATTTAGTTGATTCTTCTGTATTTTCCCAGGTTTGAGCAGCTAGGATTAATAGTTCTTTGACATCATCGGATACATCAAACCAAGAAAATTTGCCATTTGTGGTTTCTATCATGGTCATTTCAGTTATCAGTTTTCAGTTTTCAGTACCTCTAGCAGGATTTACCAGATTCGATGATGAAGTAGTGATCAACAAATTACAGATGAAGGTGATTTTATTTTACTAACTAATGCTGAACCAGAAGATATTTTTTAATTAAGTTATAATTTTTCTGGATCTACATTTTGTTTAATTGGTAACTGAATACAGAATTTTGTTCCTTGCTGTGGTTCTGATTCACACCAAATTAAACCTTGATGTCTTTCAACTATAATTTTATAACTAATTGATAACCCTAAACCTGTACCTTTTCCTATAGGTTTTGTAGTGAAGAAGGGATTAAAAATTTGGTTTTTAATTTTTTCTGGAATTCCTGGCCCATTATCTGCTATGATTATTTGTATAAATTCATCATTTATTAGTTTTGTTTCAATCTTAATTTGTGGTAAAAATGGTTCTAAATGATGAGATTGTTGATAATTTTCTAAATAGTCATTTAAAGCATCTATAGCATTACTAATAATATTCATAAATACTTGATTAACCTGACCATAATTACATTCTAATGTGGGTAAATTACTATATTGTTTGATGATACAAATTTCTGGATACTTAGAATTAGCTTTTAAACGATGTTGTAAAATGATTAAGGTACTTTCGATGCCTGCGTGTAAATCAACAAGTTTCATGGTTGGTTGATCTAAACGAGAAAAATTACGCAGATTGAGAACTATTTGATTAATCCTAGCACTACCAATTTTCATGGAATTTAATAACTTTGTTAAGTCTTCGGTAAGAAATTCTAGGGATATGTCTTCAATACATTGATCAATTTTGGGGTTTGCTTCTGGATAAGTTTGTTGATAAAGTGATATCAGTTTTAAAAGGTCTTGAGCATATATTTCTGCATAATTAATATTCCCAGAAATAAAGCTGAGGGGATTATTAATTTCATGGGCAATTCCAGCTACAAGTTGTCCTAGGCTAGACATTTTTTCCGCTTGAATTAACTGTGATTGGGTAATTTTGAGTTCTTGTAATGTTTGTTCAATTTCTGCTGTTCTCTGGGCTACCTTGTCTTCTAAATTGTTGTAAGCATCATCTAAAGAATCAGCCATTTTATTAAAAACTTTTGCCATCATTCCTAATTCATCTTTGCCTTTGTCCTGAATTCTGACTGTCACTCCAGGATGTAAAGCAGCCTGATTCATAGCTTGAGAAATTTTATATATACGTTTACCAACTAATTTATCAAATAGGATATATAAAACACTAATTAATACTATGTTTAATACTATAAAAATATATATGTAAAAATGTATTATGGAAGGATGAAGAGTTAATAAACCTTTGGTTGGTACATAAATCATTAATGTGCTAATAATATCACCTACATTCCAATTAAAACCATTGACTGAACCATATTTTTCTATTATTTCTGGTGGCGCATTTTCGGGTTTACCATGACATTGTAAGCAGCTAGTTTCCATTTTAATTGGTCTAGCTACATAAAATATTTTTTCTTGTCCTCGTTTTTTATATCCTGTAGTTTTATTGATATTGGGATTTTTTTGAAAAAATTCAATAACTTTTGTTTCTAGTTGATCTGCTTTATTCGCATAGTTCATGGGATTTAGAGCAGGTTGTCTATATATATATTCAGGTATTTCTTGATTAAATATTTCAAATATCTTCCGTGTAGCAAAAGCATTAGATTGAGCTTCAAAAATCATTCTATCTGTATGTTTTTCCACCGCTGGACTAAGTTCATTAATTATATATTTACGACTAGCTTCTCCGAAGCTTAAGACTAATTCACTACGGTTAATAACTTTTTCTTCAAAAGTTGTTTCTTGAATTCTGTATAAGCTAAAAACACCTATACTCATAACAATAATCAATGAGATGATTAACGCTATAGTAAATTTCAACTTGAGAGGAATTTGTGTTTTGGGTTTGACTAGGGGTGTAAATACTTGAGTCGGTATATCTTCCAGTTTTTTGTAACGCATTTTCTGAGTATAAAGATGAATATTTTGAATATTTCTATCTATAGTCATGAAATCAAGATAGTGAATGACTCATGTTAATATTACTCATTTTTATGTTTTTTAAACTCAGTAATAATACTCATGATGTTTATTACAGGTGAAATTAAATTCTATTCAATTTAACTAAATCAAAGATTTGATCAAAATTAAGTAAAAATGTTTGATTTAGTAATAAATAATGATAATATTTTCCGTAATTACCGATGATTTTCCCTAAACTGTCAACTCTGATTCCTACCACTACGCTTCTGTTTGCCTAAAAAATTGTTAACTCAACTGTGACTCAATCATAGTAATTTTGTTGAAGTGGTGAATGTTTGAGTAATCCATAAAATCTATACTTTAGTTATTTTGAGTTTTATTAATGGTTTACCCAAAAGGCTTGATCAGAGAGACTAACAAAATAGGATCTGAAGATAATATGTATGATCTGTTAACCAAACAAGAGAGAAAACTTAAAAAACCATTACAGGACTTACGCAGAAGTTACAGAAGAATTAACCACGAAGGAAACGAAGGAAATGAAGGTAAGAGGTTTACAAGAGATATTTTGTGTAAGTCCTACTAGATACTCACGATACCAGACCACTGCACTTTTTTTTCTTGATGACGACGGTAAGAAAAGAAATGCTCTGGAGTTTGCAATGTGCAATAGGGAGCGATCGCAATTTGTTCTGGTTCAATACCTATTTGTTGTAGTTGCAAACAATTAATCTTTCTGACATCTAAACGTATTTTCCCTGGTTCTGAATCTGGTAGTAAAGGTGATTGTGGTAAATTTTGTAAAGTATTGATGATTGTATTTTGGTCGTTGTGTGATACAATAGTGCTTCCAATTGTAGCTGCCACTTCGAGAGAAACTTGGTAAACTTCACCGGCGATCGCTGGGCCAAGTGCAAATCGCAAATCCTGTAAATTGCTACCTTGAGATTGCATTTTGGTAACAGCATGACTAACTATCTTTGCTGCTGTACCTCGCCAACCTGCGTGTAAAGCTGCTACCTGTCCAGTTTTGACATCACCAATTATCACAGGAGTACAATCAGCAGAAGCTACCCACATAGCCTGAAAAGGGGCTTGACTGATTAAACCATCTGCCAAAGCAAACTCATCATTGCTGTTGTGTAGATATTCATCCACTTCTTGGGGAGTAAAAACAACATTACCATGAACTTGTTTTAAACGATAGGTGACAGCTTCTGGTTTCAGTGCTGGTGTTAACTCATGAGGTGGACGTGGCCAAAACTGCTTAGTAAAAAAACCATGAGGCCAAAATCTTAAAATATCACAAGTAAGGAAAGCCATTCCTTGCCAATTTTGCCAGTTCCAAATGTGCATTTTTAACTTGAATAAAAATTTACGTTGCCAATCAATGCTAACGTGACCAATGGGATTTAGGGGAATGACTGTGGAATTTGATCAACAAAGTTTAGAAAACTACTTAAATTTAGGGCGTAAGTATTCATCTTTACCCTTTTCCCTACATATTTTTGACAGCCTTTGTTCCACTAATCAAATGGCATGGAAATTAATTGAGCAAGGAGCAAAACCAGGATGTGTAGTAATTGCTACTCAACAAACCGCGGGTAAAGGACAGTGGGGAAGACAATGGATATCTCCGGCTGGTGGTTTATACTTATCAGTGGTAATTACTGCCAAATTGGAAGTCATCAATAACTATCAGTTAACCTTGGCAAGCGCTTGGGGTATTGCTTCACAGTTAAAAAATTGTGGTGTCAGCATAGGCATCAAATGGCCTAACGATCTAGTTTTAGAAGGCCACAAATTGGGTGGTATTTTAACCGAAACCAAAGTCCGTCAAGGAAAAATTAGCCAAGCAGTAATTGGTGTTGGGATCAACTGGACAAATCCAGTCCCAGAAACTGGTATCAACTTACACACATGGCAAAATAACCAAAATTATCACCCAATTTCTGGATTAGAAATGCTGGCAGCTACAGTTTTACTAGGAATAGAATCCGGTCTAAACTGTCTTGACAACGAAGGAATATCCATACTGTTGTCCCATTATTTAAGTTTACTTACAAACATGGGTGAACAAGTGTATGTAAATAACCTTTTAAGCACTGTAATTGGTGTTTCACCCCAAGGAAGTCTGAGATTACAAGTAATTGATGATGACCCCAACAAATTGATAACACCAGAAATTTTCATAGAACCGGGTACAATAAGCCTAGGTTACTGTAAGAATTCTGTTTAATTTTCAGGTTTGGCAAAAATTATTCCCTTGAGGAAATACAAACCATAGAAATAATCTCTTGAAACTTATTACACACAATTAACTGAGAGAAAAAATGACGCAGCCAGATAAATCTGCCCATAACCGCCCCAGTCAGCGGACTCAAGGTTTAACCAAAAGACGCTTTGCATCTACTTTACCAGCCCAAAGTCTTGGATGGTTGAGTAGTGTTAGTCTTCTCAGTGGTGGCTTTGTATTTGCACAAACAGAATCATCTGTCAAAATCACTGTTCCCACAGTAGAAAATTCCCAACCACAAAAAGTTACTACAAAGTCCAAACCCAGTTTTGCGGAACGGCGAGCTAGATTAAAGCAGAAACTCAAACAGAGAAGAGTTGTCCGCAAAAAAACAGAAGTTGTACCTAAATCACCATCAAAGGCGAAGAAGAAATCAACAGAAGTTGTACCTAAATCACCATCAAAGGCGAAGAAGAAATCACCTGCTGTTACTACTATCAGAACTAGGAAAGCCCAGGTAAGAAAATCATCAACTAAGAAAAAATCACCTGCTGTTACTATCAGAACTAGGAAAACCCAGGTAGGAAAATCACCAGTTCGTAAGGTGAAAACTCCTACCGCTACCAAATTAAGAGTACCTGCTAAAGTCGCTCAACCAGCGAGAAGGCGAGAAACAATTGGTGGTGCAACTACTAGTAAAGTTAAGGATTACAATAACTCCTACATTGATCCCACAGAATACAAAGCTCCCAGAACTCGCACAGCTTCTAGGACTAGAAAATACCAACCACCCAGTTCTGTGGTAGTTAAAGATCGCTCTACAGGATGCGAAGCCATTTTTTCTAAACGAGAAATTGCAGGTGGTGCTTGTAGCCGGAAAGCTCCAAAAACCCCTACAGTAGCTAATGCACCCAAGAAATCTGTTCCTAGTTGGATTAAGAAAAGTGAAACTCCCAGATACAAGACTGTTCCAGCTAAAACCAAAGTAGCAGTAACATCTAAACCCAAACCCAAAAATAATGTGGTTAAAGCTGTTGCAACTGCTGTGAATAGGAAGCAAACATGGCGTGCTACCAATCCTCAAGCTGTATCTAGAAGTTCTACAAAATCTTCCTCTCGTCGTAACCGCTTCATTCCTAAACCTAGTGAGTTTGCATCAACCAAAAGGGTGAATACAGTACCTGTAGCACCTAGCTTTGGTACTTTACCAGCACCTATGACTGAGGGTAATGTAGCACCACGTCCAAGTCAGGTATCCTATGATTTTGCTTTGGCTTCCGTGCTACCACAAATTCCTTACCGTAGTACCGTTGCTTATGGTAACAGTTCTGGGATCATGTTCCCCTTATCTTTTGCTGCTCCTGTAACTTCTCTATTTGGCTGGCGGATACATCCTATTACAGGCAATCGCCGCTTCCACGCAGGTACAGATATGGGCGCACCTACAGGTACACCAATTTTGGCGGCTGCTAAAGGCCAAGTGGAAATTGCTGACTGGTTAGGTGGTTATGGTTTAACTGTGACGATTAACCACAGTTCCGCTCAACAAACTCTGTACGCTCATATGTCAGAAATTTTGGTTCGTCCTGGACAATTGGTAGAACCAGGAATGGTAATTGGTAGAGTTGGTAACACCGGCAATTCCACTGGCCCTCACCTCCACTTTGAAGTTCGTCACCTTACTTCTAATGGTTGGGTTGCTGTTGATCCTGGTGTGAAGTTACAAGCTGGTTTAAACAATTTGTTGTACAGCCGTAACAATACAAATAACACCAAAAATTATCAGTAGCAAGGCAACAAGGAGTTAAGAGGCAGGGTGCAGGGAGCAGGGAGCATGGGGGTAGGGTTTACTTTCACTTGAGGTAAAACCTCTATACTGCATGAACTATTCCGTTTTAACAGACTTGAGCTATAAGGCAGAGAATCTATTCTCTATGAACGGGTGACAAGAGAGCTAAAGTTAAGAAAATGACAATTTTCTCCCTGCACCCTGCACCCTGCACCCTGCACCCTGCACCCTGCACCCTGCACCCTGCCTAGATTTGTCTGAACTCCTGAAAATTAATTACAAATACCCGTTTTCTATCAGAAATGCGGGTGTAATCTCTTCTTGATGAGATGTTTTCACTGGGGAAATGAACTTCTCTACATATTTACCCAGGATGTCTGCTTCTAGATTTACCCAACTTCCTGGATTTAAACAACTGAGGTTAGTTTCTGAATAGGTAAGGGGAATGACTGCTACGGTAAATTGGGAAGTTTCAGGCTGATAAGTGGCTACGGTTAAACTAATACCGTTGATGGCAATACTACCTTTGGGGACGATGTAACGAGCGATCGCTTCTGGTGCTACAAAAGTCATTTCCCAAGATGTCGCCGTCTGTTCTGCGGAAATTAACTGGCCCATTCCATCTACATGGCCCATCACAAAATGACCTCCAACTTTACCACCAACTCGCAGTGACGGTTCTAGGTTGACATATTGGGTTTGGGTTTCTTGTCTACCTAAAGTTGTGCGACGTAATGTTTCTGGTGAAGCGGTAGCAATAAAACCGTCTTTTAAAATGTCTTCAACTGTTAAACATACTCCATCTATTGCCACACTATCACCATAGGCTAAATCTTGCATAATTGCCTCTAAATTACTCACAAAAGTAATTTGCCAAGTATTTGAAGATAAGGGTTGGATCGTACCTAATCCTTGAATTAATCCTGTAAACACGGTTTTGCTGCTAAAGTAACTCTATTTATTGCTTAATTTTGGCGAAACTTAACTGATTATTCTCACCATAAATGTAAAACCTTTATAGATAATTTTAGGATTTTTTGCAGTTGATTAACATTGCCACAATAACATCAATCTCACGGCATACTTGGGTAAGACGACTATTTTTTTAGGAGAGCGAATTAACCTACTCTGGTTTTCACCACCAGTTCGGAGTTTAATAGAAGCAATTATAGAGAAGAAAAGCCCTATGTTTACTTCCGTCTTAAAAACCCAATCAAGGGTATTATTTGCAACATATCACTCAAATGATGAAAAGATTATAGAGGGTTAACCAATGATTGAAATGAAAGTCGCTGGTATAGCATTAGATGCTATAACCCGTAGCCCAATTGTACTCCTGAAAGATAGCTTGGATCGTCGAGCATTACCGATATATATTGGTCAGGAGCAAGCTAAGGCAATTATGGGTGCATTGGATCATCAAAAACCCCCTAGACCTTTAACTCATGATTTAATGGTCAATGTCTTAGAAGCATGGGACATGACTTTAGATAAGGTAATTATTCATTCCTTACAAAAGGATACATTTTATGCTGCGTTAATCTTACAGCAGGGAGATGTCAAAAAAGAGATTGATTCTCGTCCTAGTGATGCGATCGCTATTGCTTTACGTACAAATACACCAATTTGGGTAATGGAAGAAGTAGTTGCGGATGCTTCTATTCCTGTTGATCGTGATGCGGATGAAGCAGAACAGCAGGCCTTTCGTGAATTTGTGTCTAATCTTAGTCCGGAAGATTTGATTAAGCGATTTGATAATACTGAAGGTTAAATCAGTTATCAGTTAGCAGTTATCAGTTAACAGTTAGCAGTTAGCAGTTATCAGTTAGCAGTTATCAGTTAGTAGTTAGCAGTTATCAGTTAGTAGTTAGTAGTTAGCAGTTAGCAGTTATCAGTTATTGGTTATCTGTTCTTTGACTGTTAACTGTTAGATATAACAATTTCCATGCTTATAAGATATAAGGTTTTTATAGGGAATAGGAAATAGACTGGGAAACGCTATCTGAGCTATATTGTGATGAAGTATCGCTGTTTTGGTAAAACTAAGTTAAATTTATCTGTATTTTCCTTGGGAACAATGCGTTATTTGGCAAACGTAGAAGTTGCCCATCAAACTATTGAAAAAGCTTTATCTTTAGGAATTAATCATATAGAAACTGCTAGGGATTATGGCAAAAGTGAGGAGTATTTAGGTACAGCTATTAAACATGGTTTATCTGTACCCAGAAATCAACTATATATTACTACTAAAATTCCTCCCTCTGCTGATGCTGATCAGATGGAAAGAGCTATTGATCAATCTTTACAACGGTTAAATTTAGATTATTTAGATTGTTTGGGTATTCATGGTTTAAATACTCAACAACATTTAGAATGGGTAGAAGCTAAAAATGGCTGTATGCAAGCTATTCATAAAGCTATGGATGATGGTAGAGTTAAACATATTGGTTTTTCTACTCATGGCACTTTAGAAATTATTTTGGCCGCAATTAATACTGATTTGTTTGAGTTTGTAAATCTGCATTATTATTATTTTTTCCAACGTAATAATTTAGCTGTTCAAGCAGCTAATGATAAAAATATGGGTGTGTTTATTATTTCTCCTGCTGATAAAGGAGGACAACTGTATACACCACCGAATAAATTAAAGGAGTTGTGTCAACCTTTTACACCTTTAGAGTTAAATTATCGGTTTTTATTGAGTGATTCAAGAATTACAACTTTAAGTATAGGTGCTGCAACTCCAGAGGAATTAATTACACCTTTAGAGGTTGCTGATCATATTAATGAACTGAGTTTGGAAGAAGTTAAAGTTTTTAAAAACTTAGAGGATGAAAAGAATCAAGTTTTAGGAAGTGATAAATGTAGTCAATGTTATGCTTGTTTACCCTGTCCTGAAAACATCAATATTCCCGAAGTTTTGAGATTGAGAAATTTAGCAGTTGCTTATGATATGAATGATTATGGTAAGTATCGTTATGCAATGTTTGAAAATGCTGGTCATTGGTTTCCAGGAATGAAGGGAAATAAATGTACAGAATGTGGTGATTGTTTACCGAGATGTCCTGAAAATTTAGATATTCCTAATTTGTTGAAAGATACCCATGAAAGATTGAATGGGAAATCTAGGAGAAGGTTGTGGGGTTAAATATTTTGTCTGAATCAAGATGTCCAAGATTTAAGGATTTTTAGGATTTATATTTTTAATTTTTTATGAATTATAATTTTTATTTTTTAGAGGAAAAATAAGGGTTAAAAAAATTAATAACGAAAAATTGCAAAAAACATTTTTATTAATTTTATCTATTTAAGAATGATAAAAAACCATCCTGTGCATCTTCAAATACTGGATAAGTTGTCGTGCATTTAAAATGCACAACAGCAAGTCAAAAGTCAAAATTTCAGAGTGTTTCAAGTATCTTTTCCCCAAGACCATCATATCCAATTTAGCTGCACAGCAGGTTATCCTGATTCAGACAATTTTATAATTTACGTAAATTCTCAGTTGCTTTTTGTGGCTAAAGTTTGCAACTTTTATAAGCAAGATCGAGAAAATATAACAATTTTGAAGGTGTAGTGACACAAAGATTACAATTATTATTACAATAATAACAGTTATTTAACATACATAAATATGAGTTCTCAAGTAAAGGATTTACAGACAAGTTACGTTCAAACTCGTTTATTGTTAGCTTTGTGGGATTTGGGAGGAAGTGAGCAAAAGGTAGCTAGGGGAAAATTGACAAAGCGGATAGTTTCCAAAGGTCAGAAAATGTCTGATTATCAAGGTATTTTACAGGATTTGGAACTACAGGGAGCTATTATTGTTGCTAAAAAAGGTTCAGGTGTTAGTTATACTCTTACTTCCCCTATCGGTTTAGAGGTATTAGGTGCTGGTTTGCGTAGTGATGAATTTAAGTTTAAAGAAGGTAAGACTATTGGTACTTGGGTTGCGAATTCTTTATTACGCTGGTTTCGTCAGTTTGATGTTGTTGTAGACAAACCTGTTATTGCGGATGAAGCAGTAATTAGTTCTTATGAAGAGTTTCAAGCTCTAGTTTTGGAAGTTTATGACAAGTTGAACTATGAATATAACTTTAATAATTTAGTACCTATTTATCGGATCAGAAGAACAATGGGAGAGCGTGTGAGTAGAACAGAATTTAATGATTGGTTATTAGAAATGCAAGCTGATGATATTTTTCAACTGCAAGGAGGAAGTGTAGAAGATAGCGCACCAGATAAAATAGAAGATTCTGTGAGTACAGAATTAGATGGTTTACGTTGTTATGCTCGACTATTGAAAAACTAAAAAAGATCCAAGCTTAATATGATTCTAGTTTAGTTTTATTGCAAAATAACCATCCTATATACAAGGAAATTATTATGAATTCTGACACATCAAAAGTTGATCAACTAATTAAAAATTATAACCCATTTGCAGGTCACATTGTTGTGAGACCTCAACAAATATGGGGTAAAAGTTTTCCTGATGTTTCTGCAATTAATGCTCATGCTTCTAATGCTGTATTTGATGCAATTAAAAAATTAATCAAGGTCAACTGCAAACGGTGGGAATCACAATTACAGCAGAAAAAGGATTAGGAAAAAGTCATATTATTAGTAGAATACGTCATCAATTACAAACAGGAAATGATGGTGTATTTATTTATATGAGTAAGTATGATAATTTAAATAAAATTCAATGTCAGTTTTTAGAAAGTGTCACCTCTAGTTTGAGAGCATCTGTCAGGCCGAATATAATGCCATTTCAAGAAATAGCAGCAGAACTAATTAATGAAGCGATAGGATGGAAATATACTACAGAACAGTATATTCGTAAAATATTTCCCACCTTGTTAGATAAATATTCTCATAAAGTAGTTGATAAATTAAGAACAAACATTGAAATCAAAAAGCCTAATATTAGTAATATTTATATAATTCAAGCAATTTTATGGACACTTTCTCAAAATCATATTAACCCTGCAAATTTCTGGTTATCAGGAAAAGAAATACCAGAAGAACAAGCTCAGTTAATGGGATTACCAAATATTACCGATGGTGACAAAGAAACTCAATCATTAAATAATGTTAGACAGATTTTAGATATTGTCAGTGATTATCGAGTTCCTGTGATTTGTTTTGATGAATTAGATATTGCTGACATTGCAGATAATGGATTTACCGCAGCACAGGTAATTGCTAATTTATCCAAAGATTTATATAACAATCTTACAAAAGGAGTTTTATTATTAGCAATGTATCCTGAGACATGGCGTGATCAAGTTAATTATTTACCACAAGCGGAAGCAGTAATTGATAGATTAGTTAGTGAAAAATCTGATAGACAACCAATTGAATTAAGATATCTTAACGCTGATCATGTAGTTGCACTAGTACAAACATGGTTACAGGAATTTTACCAAAAGTATCAACAAATACCTCCACATCCTCTTTACCCATTTAATGAAAATAAACTGAGAGAATTTGGTAAAGGTAAACCAACTATTAGAGCAGTTTTAAAATGGTGTGCAGAAAATTTTTTGCAAAAGGAAACTATTGTTGATCCGCACATTCCACCACATCCACCAAAAATAGATCCCAATCCTGTTAAAGCATTCTTTTTAGTTGAATTAGTACATTTACAAAATCCTGATGATTCATTATTAGAAGATGAAAAAAATATTTCTAACTCGCTGAAATTTTGTTTTGAAAGATTAATAGGTGAAACTTTAGAAGGTGTAACAATTGAAAAAATAGAAGAATTTATAAATGACAACCATCTTGATTTTAAAATTATTGGTAATCAGCAACAAGTTAAAATTGGAGTAGATGTTTTACAACAGTCAGGGGGAGTGGGTGTCACAACAGCGTTAGGAAAGTTAATTGACTATAAAAGTTTTGATATCACTCGTGGTTGCTTGGTACGTTCTAAAAAAATTAATAATAATGCAGCAAAAGCTAGAAAAAATTTAAGAAAACTTTTAAAAGAACAAGGAGGAGAATGGGTAAGTTTACAATTCCAAGATATTAAACCACTTTTAGCAATATTTTCTGTGTGGGAAAATCGTGATAGTTATGAATTAACAGATGATCAGATTTTTGAATTTATTAAACAGAGAAAAATTGTTGTGACAAATCCTCTCATTAAAGAAATTTTAAGTGATCCTTCAGGACAAGAACCGGATAATTTAACAGATGATGACTTACCAATGAGAATACCTCAAAGTGCTGACAATAGCGATGATGTTAAATTGAATATATAATGTCCATAATCATGAATCAGTCCTTTTCACTTCCCACAGCATTATGTTTACCTTTTACTGATGTTGAAGCACTAATACAAGGGAGAACAATAGCAGCTTTACCTAAAATGTTTATTCGTCCTGGACAAAGATTTTATCTTTATCCTATTAATGTTTCATCAAATATAACTTTTATCAAAGTATGGGCTAAATGTGAACTGTGTCAAATTCTAGATCAAACAGCACAACTAGATATAATCTCTAAATTAACAATTTGGAATATCAAAACATTTGCAGAGATAATACAGCAATATCAAAATATTTTCCTAGCATATTTACGAGTTTATTACTTAGATAAACCTTTAGAAATTTCAGCTATTCCCAACATTCAAGAAAAACTAGGAAAATTTGCACCTTTACCTAATACTATTTCCGTATCTGAAACAAAACCCGTATTAAGCGATCATATATTTAACCAACGCAAACAACAACTAGAAAACCGCCAACCTCCCCTACATCCTGAACTAGAAGAATTACAAAATTTATTATTACCCATAGCTACAAATAACCCAACAGCACAACAATTAGAACAAGAAATTAGAGTATTTTTAGGATGGAATAACCAACCTGTTCAAAATACCCCCAAATCTGATTTAGCTTGGATTAAAACTATAGCATCTTTAGGAGATAGAAGCATAGAATTTGAAGAGAAAAAAAGTAACTATCAAGCGGGTACAGACTTTGAAAACATCTCCCGTCAAAGTTTAGAATTTTTAGGATTTAAAATAGAAGAAAATTATAAAGGAGGTGCAGGAGGATTAGATTTATATTGTTCTCAACCTTATCCTTTAGTGTGTGAATGTAAAGCAGGTAATAGTATTCCAGATCGTGCAGTAGAAGAATTAGATAGAATTGGGAAAAGACATCTCCAAGAAAATTATCTGCAAGCAGTACGCTTAATTATTGGACCTGGTGAACCCACCAAACAATTAAAATCATCCTTAATTAAATCTGCCAAAATATCAAAAACCAGCGTTATTAAAGCAATGACATTACAAAAATTAGTAGAACTAAAAGCAAAATATCCAGGTGCAATAAACCTAATAGAATTAAAAGACTATTTAGAACCTGGTCAAATAGATGATAAAATCAACGAATATATAGAAAAAGTAGCACAAGAAATAAAATTGCGATCGCAAATCATCCAAGTAGTCAAAGAAATGACCCAATTAAACAACCAAAATTGTGTCACAATCATAGAAATTCGTACACACTACAACGCCATCAACAAATCAAACTTAACTGATGAAATAGTACAAGAAATATTAATAGAACTATCATCACCCCTCACAGGATATATAGGAAGAGATAAAAGGGAAGAAATTAAAAACTATCAATTCTACTACCTACGCGACTTACCAACCAACTAAAAATAACTCTTTCCCCTGCATTCTCTGCGTCTCTGCGTGAGATAAAAACCTATCCCAACATCAAAACCCCCTCCAAAAAATTCACTACCAAAGGTAAAAACTCCAACCACTCCGAACCCAACAAAATCTCCGTCAACTCATCCCCAGCATAAACAGGAACTTCATATTCTTTACCATCTAAAATTACCTTACCTAAATAAAGATCAAAAGTTTTTAACCCTTGTGCTGTTACCAATTCATCATCACTTATAAATTGCCAATTAAGTCCATCTAAATCTTGTTTATTAATAGCCATAAAGCCTGTAAAACCAGTATCAAACAGAGCATCTACAGGCAAATTTAAACCATCAGTAGTCACTAGTTCAACTTCAAAAAATAATTGTTTCCCACTACCAAAATAACCCTCAATCATATTCTACCCACTGCCCCAATTTCATTTAACCTAAACATACAATGTACGGCATGAGGATGTTTATCTCGTGCTTGTTGACTAGCAACTTCTTTATTCTCATCAATAAAATAATCACCACTATCCGGTTCTACAGCAACATACCAGTTATAATGTTCATTCATTAACTCCGGCGCAACACGATCAAAAATAGCTCGACAGCGTTTATGAAATACTTCTCTTTCAGCTTTACGCTTGGCTAACTCTTCCGGTGATAAAGTCAATTCAGGAAAAATTCTTCCTCTTCTTCTTTCTGGTTTTGGTGTTAATTGAGTCATGTTTTGAAGTCTGATTATTAATATTTTAATTGTATCATCCAAACCTCTCGATTAAAAATTTTATCAGCAAAATTAACCACCAAATCTAAAACTCCAGCTAATTAAAACGTCATTAATTTATATGAACATTATAAAGTTTTGATACTTTATTGTTTATTCTATATTTTATATAGTATCATATCGAACTGGTACAAATAAAATTAAGACTTAGATTGAGTAAATAAACTCAGTGGAGATACTCCATCCTCAAAGACATGATTAACAAAAACTGGTATAAACAAATATGGCAATTTATCCAGCGAGAAAATCTAGATAGAGTTTTATTAATAACTGTAATTCTAGTAATATTTAGCTCCATAACCTATTCAATAGTTGAAGAAAAAACAATTATTGATTCCATCTGGTGGACATTAGTAACAGTTACCACAGTAGGATATGGAGACATTTCTCCAGTCACCTTACCAGGGCGCTTAGTAGCAATTATTAACATGATTTTGGGAATAGGTGTCCTTGCAACATTAAGTGCTACCCTATCTAGTTTCCTGGTTTCTAAAAAAATTAAAGAGGATTTAGGAATGAGTTCTTATCAATTTGAAAACCATTTAATTTTATGTGAATGGAACTATCGTTCAGAAATTATCATCAAAGAGTTTCGTCAAGATGCTGACTTTGCCGAATCTCCAATTATATTAATTGCTGATATTGAGAGAAAACCAATTGATGATAATAATCTTTATTTTATTCAAGGTCAAGTATCTGATGAAACCTTAATTAGAGCCAATATTAGTAAAGCCAAAACAGCGATTATTTTAGGTGATGATAAGTTAGAACATAACGCTCGTGATGCTACAACAATTTTATCTACCCTGATTGTGGAAAGTTTAGCATCTTCTGTGTATACGATTGTAGAATTAATGAACCCGGCTTACATTGATACTTGTAAAAAAGCTCATGCTGATGAAATTATTGTCAGTAGTCATTTGAGTAGTATGTTAATTTCCCAAGCAGCTATTAATCATGGTATCACTTATGTAATTTCTGATCTACTCAGCTTTCAAAACGGCACAAATAAACTCTATAAAGTTCCGATACCTCGCTCTAAAATTGGAATGCCATTTATAGAGGCTTTTGTTCATATTAAAGAAATGTATCAAAGTACAGTTGTGGCTTTACAAAGAGGATTACAAGGTGAAGTAATTTGTAATCCTTCTAATCAATATAAACTAAACAATGAAGATTACTTAATCATTATTGCTACAGAAAACTCCTATAAGGAGATTCAAAAAACCCAACCCTAATTATCCTTACTATAGGAATCAGATCCAGCAAATAATTAACAGTTTTTGCTAACAGAAGCAATTACTGCCAAAATTAGTTAATCTATAGTTATACCAGTTTCATAAATGTTGACAACACATACTTAATTCGTAAAATTTGATCAATGTTCTTTTGCCAAATTGGTATTAGTAGTTTCAGATTAGGAAAAAATTAAGTGATTCCGCTCAAAGACAATAACCCCACAGAAATTACACCATACGTAACTTATACTTTAATTGTTGTCAATATCTTGGTTTTTATTTATGAAATTAGTCTTTCACCTCAAGCTTTAAGTGCTTTTTTACAACTAGCAGCTGTCGTTCCTAAAGAACTATCACTTAGTTTTGCCGGCATTTCTGTTAATCAACCAGTACCAGAATGGGCAACTTTAATTACTGCTCAATTTCTACATGGTGGGTTTCTACACTTAGCAGGAAATATGTTATTTCTTTGGATTTTTGGTAATAACGTTGAGGATAAATTAGGACATATTAAATATTTATTATTTTATCTACTTTGTGGTGTCCTAGCATCATTAACACAATGGTTCTTTACCCAAAACTCAAGCATTCCCTCTTTAGGTGCAAGTGGTGCTATTGCAGGTGTAATGGGTGCATATATTATTCGCTTTCCCAGAGCAGAAATTCTTACATTAATCCCGTTAGGGATTTTATTTCCTACTATCTGGATTCCTGCTTATTTCTTTTTAGGTATTTGGTTTATCCAACAAGCCTTTTTTAGCTTTGCAAGTTTAGAAACACCCACAAATATTGGCATGGAAAGTGGTGGAATTGCTTATTGGGCCCACGCAGGAGGATTTGTATTTGGTGTGATGATTGCACCATTTTTAGGACTATTTAATGATAGATATCAGAGGTGAGAAGTGATATCACAGACGATTATGTAGAGATCATATGATTAGGTACTGAAGAAACTTATTTTATTTTTTCTGTTTCTGATGAAGAGTTAGCCAATAAATACTAGAAATCCTCCCATCGTTTACAGATAAGAGGATTTGTTTAATCCATTAAAGTTTGATTTCTCAAAAAACTGATTAACAATTCCCAAGTAATTGAAAATTAAAAAGTCTATGGTAGCTTGAATATGAAGATATTAAAAACCAATCAACTGATTATTCAGAAATACTTTCAATTAACTGCCAATTACGGCTATTTTCAATTTCCTGTCTGAGAAAATCAAATACTTGCCGACAATGGTTGTTTAATTGCAATGGTAATTCTTCATTTTTGATTACAATATTCACACGAACTTCTGTACCTGTAACAGTAGTTTTATCTACTAATACTTCTACTGTAACCAATTTAGAAAAGGGTATATTACCGGGAATTTCACGAGCCATAATATAATCGGGTGTATCATATTGAACATCCAAACCACATTCCTGGAGGAGTTGAATCACTAGTGGTTGAATATGTTCAATCGGAACGGAAATAACAAAAGAACAGGTATAACGAGCCATGATAGCCCCAATTTTTGAAACACTCCGTCCATCCTATAATATAATAGGATCTATTCAAGAAGGGGTATTTGTTTCTAGGTCAATTGTGAGGTGAAATGCTTAAATAACTGGTGTGGCTGTCACAATTAACCACAGAAAAATGGCTAAAAATAGTACAGCTATTTTCATCATCAAGTATACAGTGCTGTCGGATGTAATATGATAGTATGTCATATTTTTTACCTCCTGTTGCAGTGAGTGAAGATTTTTATTTGTTCAGGACTTACACAAAATATCTCTTGTAACCCTCATACCTCTGTGTTCTCTGTGCCTGGGTTGGTTCGATTATTCTATAGTTTGTGCGTAAGTCTTATTGTTGTTTTAATTTCATTATCGCTTAGTATTTGCCTAGTTAACCACTGATGACATTTTTTGTAACATAATTGAGGCAATCTTGCAATTTTACCTTAATATAGGGATAATATTTGATTCTTGAAAAGACACGTAGGGTGTGTTGTGTAAATCCCTTCGGGAATGGCTTCGCTAAAGTGATAGCGTTACGAACTGCGTTCTAACACACCCTACAATACTACAATACCTAATTTTATTCAAAACTCAAATAGGAGTCCTATATTTATAAGTACCTGGGCAAAATTAATTGCACATTTGGGAAAATAATAGAAATCTCTGTATCTCTTGTCTGTCAAGAGTCACCTGTCAAGAGTCACCTTTCCTGAATATGAAATTTATTTTGCACGACTACTTATATATCCATCAAATTCAACATTTATAAAGTGTAAATAGTTAAATAAAAATGTCTACAAATACAATAATTCCACCTTCCCCAACTCAAGAATATTGCTGTAACATTAACCTGAATATATATGACTCCCAAGAATGTGTTCGTTTATCAACCCAAGCAGCATTAGGAAGACATTTAAGAATCACTTCAGGGATTGAAAATACAGCTATCAAAATTCATTTGTGTGAAGATGATTATCCAGGATGGCTATCTATCCAAGATATCAAATTTCTGCAACCAGCACTCACAAAATATCAACCTGTCATCCTTGATAGACAAGAAATTCATAAACTTATTCCTCAAATAATCGCTTTTACTCAAGCTGCAAAATTAGAGAATAATTATTATCTTTGGGGTGGAACTGTTGCACCAAATTATGATTGTTCTGGGTTAATCCAAGCAGCTTTTAAATCTGTTGGTGTCTGGCTACCAAGAGATGCTTATCAACAAGAAGCTTTTGTTCAACCGGTGGAAATGGAAACAATACAACCAGGAGATTTAATTTTTTTTGGAACTCCCCAAAAAGCCACTCATGTTGGTTTATATTTAGGTGATGGCACTTATATTCACAGTTCAGGAACAGAAATTGGTAGAAATGGCATAGGAATTGATATTCTTTCGGAACAAGGAGATACCGTTAGTCAGTCATATTATAAACAATTACGGGGAGCAGGTAGAGTAGTAAAAAGCTATCAACCACAAATGAAATAAAGGTAAACTTAACAAGTGGCACTTATTTTTGTATAATATTTATTAGTCCTGAGACTTGATATTTTGGATTATTGAAACTGCTTATTAATACAGGACTATGATTGAATTTATCGAAAAACTGTTACCTCTTAAAAATCCCTTTTCTGTACTAAAAATTTCAAACATAAAATAGGATTCCTGTATGAACTTTTACCTATTCTTGATTTCCCATCCCCTGAATCTTAATTTCATATCTTGATTCAGCAACGCCATAAATCATATAAAATCAATCATCAGCGATCGCCTATCAGCAGTGCAATGACAAATTACCAATTACCAATTACTGATTATCAATTACCAATTACCCCTTATCAATTACTAGATGTCTCTGTAGTTGTACCAATCAAAGATGAACGAGAAAGTTTACCTTTGTTACTAGAAGCAATAGCTGAAACCCTAAAGTCTAGTCATCTAAGTTATGAAATTATTTGTGTAGATGATGGTTCTACAGATAATTCACCAGAATTTCTCAAACAACAAGCACAACAGCGTACTGATTTAAAAGCAGTTATTTTACGGCGCAACTACGGACAAAGTGCGGCCATGTCTGCTGGTTTTAACTATGCCACAGGTAAAGCCATAGTCACATTAGATGCAGACTTACAGAATGATCCAGCCGATATTCCCATGCTATTGGCAAAATTGAACGAAGGTTATGATCTCGTCAGTGGTTGGCGCAAAAATCGTCAAGATGGGGCTGTAAATCGTTTACTTCCTTCTAAAATCGCCAATTGGTTAATCCGTCGCACTACTAGCGTAGATATCCATGATTATGGTTGCTCTCTCAAGGCTTATCGTGCCGAATTAGTGGCAGACATGAACCTTTACGGAGAGTTACACCGATTTTTACCCGCACTAGCTTATATAGAAGGAGCAAGAATTACTGAATTACCTGTACGTCATCATGCACGCAGATTTGGTACAAGCAAATATGGAATTTCCCGCACTTTTCGGGTATTAATGGATTTGTTAACCATTATTTTTATGAAAAAGTTTCTTACCCGTCCTATGCACGTATTTGGATTGTTAGGTTTATTATCAATGCTGTTGGGAGGAGGAATAGGAATTTACTTAACTTTTCTCAAGTTTGCGTTTCAGCTAAACATTGGGAATCGTCCTTTGTTAATACTGGCGGTACTCTTACTAGTAACAGGTGTACAACTATTCTGTTTTGGTTTATTAGCAGAGTTGTTAATGCGTACTTACCACGAATCCCAAGGAAGGCCAATATATCGAGTCCGGGAAGTAGTGGCAAAAAATGTTAAGTAACGTAACAATATAATCAATAAATACCCAACATCACCTTGGTATCTACCGTGAAAAATTTGCATAATCTGCCACCAGAGTTAAAGCGAAACTTGCTGAACTTATTTGCAGCAGGTTTATTATTTTGGTTGAGTTTATCTTCTTTATTACCTACTTTGCCTTTGTACATTGAGTCTCTTGGGGCAACAAAACAGCAAATAGGTATAGTGATGGGTAGCTTTGCAGTTGGAATGTTAATATTTCGTTCTCAATTGGGAGTGTTAGCAGATAATCGAGGTAGAAAAATAGTTTTATTAATAGGGATGATATCCTTGGCGATCGCTCCCATTGGATATTTATTAGTCACATCATTATCATTATTACCACTGTTAATGGTAATTCGTGCCTTTCATGGTATCAGTCTTGCTGCCTTTGGGACTGGATTTGTTGCTTTAGTTGCAGACTTAGCACCAGAGCAGCGACGTGGAGAAATGATAGGTTTTATGAGTTTAATCAACCCTATTGGTGTTGCGATAGGCCCTGCATTAGGTGGATATTTACAAGCATCCATAGGTAACACAGCCTTATTTACAACTTCTTCTCTTTTAGCAGGTTTAGGCGTACTATGCTTGTTACCCGTAGTCAACCCGCCAATTTTAGAACAACCACCAAAACAGGAGGGAAGTGGATTTTTACAAACCTTAATTAGTTCTCGTGTTTTTATCCCTGCTGTTATTTTACTCACAATAGGTTTAACCCTAGGGACAGTACATGCATTTATTGGTTTGTATATTAAAGAAACAGGAGTAAATTTAAACGCAGGTTTATTTTTTACCGCTGCGGCAATTGCCAGCTTTAGTGTGAGACTATTTGCCGGTCACGCTTCTGATAAATATGGTAGAGGTCTATTCATCACTCTGAGTTTGTTTGCTTACACCATTTCCATGATCATGATTTGGCAAGCTCAGAGTGAATTAATGTTTTTATTAGGGGGAATCTTAGAAGGTGCTGGTTCTGGTGCAGCGATTCCCATGATGTCTACAATCATGACAGATAGAGCTTGGCCTCACGAACGAGGTCGAATTTTTGGGATAGCTTTAACAGGGTTTGATGTGGGAATATTCATAGCTGGTCCTATTTTCGGAGCGATCGCTGAACAAATAGGCTACCGGGGAATGTTTATTGTCAATATTGCTTTAACTTTCACCGCTATTGTAATTTTTGCGACTTTTTCTGGAAAAACTGTTTCTAAGTCTTTCCGCTTTGCTTTTGGTTTTGGGGAAGATGCTTATGCTCTCAAGCAACAAGAATTAAAATCTTTGAATGGGTGATTGGAGAGGGGGTGAGGGGAAGAGTGGGTGAGGGGAAGAGTGGTTAACAGTGAACAGCGAACAGTGAACAGTAAACAGTGAACAGCGAACAGTGAACAGTAAACAGTGATAACTGATAACTGACAACTGATGACTGATAACTGATAACTGATAACTGATAACTGACAACTGATAACTGATAACTGATAACTGATAACTGATAACTGATAACTGATAACTGATAACTGATAACTGACAACTGATAACTGATAACTGATAACTGATAACTGATAACTGATAACTGATAACTGATAACTGACAACTGACAACTGATGACTGATTAAATCGAAAATATTGATAAGTCAAAGGTTTGAATAAGCAAATAGCACAAGCTCCCGAAAGAATTTGTGCTACCTACTACTATTTTCTATTATCATTGAACGGGCGAGGAGGGATTCGAACCCCCGACACCGTGGTCCGTAGCCACGTGCTCTAGTCCACTGAGCTACACACCCTTAACCAACGAATCTTATATTAACATAGACTGATCAAATGACGCAAGACATTTTTCAAAATTCTTCTCAACTTTCCCATATTACTCCCCAAGGAGAGGCGCAAATGGTGGATGTTTCCGGGAAAATCATCACTGTGCGGGAAGCGGTAGCTGCTGGTAGAGTGCGGATGCTTCCAGAGACTTTAGCAAATATTGAAGCTGGGAATACACCTAAAGGAGATGTTTTAAGCACAGCCAGGATAGCAGGAATTATGGCTGCCAAACAAACAGCTAATTTAATTCCCTTGTGTCATCCCTTACCTTTACAGAAAATTTCTGTTGAAATCACTCCTGATCCAGAACTTCCTGGTTATGTAATTTTGGCAACGGTGAAAACTAAAGCAGAGACAGGGGTAGAAATGGAAGCATTGACGGCAGTTTCTGTTGCGGCGCTGACCTTATATGATATGGCTAAAGCTTTGGAAAAGACGATTCAAATTGAATCTATTTGTTTAGTAAGTAAGACTGGTGGTAAATCTGGAGATTTTCGGAATTTATGATCCTGAAATTCTTATTTTTCCCGATTTCTTCAACTGCTGATTTCTAGCTCCTAACCTATGCGATAATATACGTAACGAATTTAGTACGATTAATTATTTATGCCTCCTCGTTGGCCACGTAAACCAGATCGTAAAGATCCAGAATTCCGCAAATTAGATGATCGGATGAATTTTGCTGTACATATAGCGGTTGCTGCTACGGTTAATTCTGGATTGTGGTTTTTCCACATTTTGAAATCTACTACTTGGGAATGGTTAACACCTTTGACACTCGGTTGGGTTGGGGTAATATTGCTGCATTTCATTTATATTCGTGCGATCGCTAATTATTCAGAAACACCACCCAAATCAACTTAAAGATTTACCAAAAACCTGGGTTTAAAGCCCCGTCCTTCTAGGACGGTTTTTTGACTTTTGGAGCGACTCTATGAGTAAGTCCTGTACATGATTATAGGATAAGTCATAATATAAATTATTATAGAACAAACTTAATGTTGTCTAATTTGGTTATTTTTATGAATCAAACTAACACCACAGAATTACTAGAAGCCTTAGCAGCAGAAATCGGTGAAAATGTTTATATAGATATTGCTAAGTGGCATCTCTATCTATCAGATGCAAAAATGGCTCGTCTAGTGGCAGAAAAGTTATATCCTTTAATTACTGATCAAGCTATTTATGAAAATCAAGTTTTAGAAGTATTAGCATCTATTACTGTGAAAATTGCTGGGGGTAAAAAAGAATTACCTTTAAGTGATTTATTGCCTCTACAATGTCAAGTGAATTTAATTGATATTCTAGAGAAATATCAGCGGGAAATCTAACAATCTTACCTGCAATTATACAGGGGGTTTAGCAAAACTAACCCCCAATTTTGATGTTAATTAACGGCCGCTTTATCTGCTATACTTTCACTGGGTTCATTTTTAGAAAATGCTTTAGCAATCCAAGTGGTAAAAATATGAGAAAGTACACCCATTGGCCCTGCAAAAAGACACAAAATTAAAGAGTGAATTGTCCAAATTCCAGTTTTTTGCCCTTCCCAATAAATCCATCTTCCCACAAATAAATCCATGACTAAAAAATGAATCCAACCTGTAGCAGCAGCTTTTTCATCTGCGAAGAATTTAGCTATATCTGCTAACTGTGGGTTTGATAAAGCAGCGGCGTTTTCTGGGGTAATGCTGGTGACAAATAAATATACATAAGTAGCAGCTAACACCACAAAAGGTAAAAATGATTCCATTACTTTACGGGTGACTTTCCAGTTAGGTAACAAAATCATTAGTGTCCAAAATGGTAAAACAAACAAATTGGCAATGTTGAATAAATCAGAGATATTCATCTGGGGTGACGGTTGTGATATTTACAAAGATACTAATTGAGATTCTATCTCTGATGATTGTAAATCACGACCTATAAAAACTAAACAGGTTTGTTTTTTTTCTTCTGGTTTCCAAGGACGATCATAGAATTTTTCAAATCTTGTTCCTACACCTTGCATGACTAACCGCATAGGTTTATTCGCAACTGCTACAAATCCTTTAATCCTGTAAATTTCTTGTTTTTCTGCTAATTTCTTGAGGGTAGCTTGCAGTTTTTCTGGGTCAAAGGTACGATTCAAAATGAAATGAGTGGAATTAATCTCATCGTCGTGTTCATGGTCTTCTTCTGTGTCATGATGACTGGGACGAGAATCTAAATCATCTTCAACTGCTGATGAAAATCCTAATAGTACAGATGGGTCAAGTTTACCATAGTCACTGGAAACAATTTTGACTTGTCTGGGTAGTTCTTGTTTGACTAATTCTACTACTTGGTTTTTTTGTTGTTCATCAATTAAATCTGTTTTGTTCAGAATGACTAAATCTGCACAACTAAGTTGATCTTCAAACAGTTCTTGCAAAGGTGTTTCGTGTTCTAAACTATCATCTTCTTGACGCTGTAGAGCGATCGCGTCTAAATCACTAGCAAATGTTCCCGCAGCTACCGCAGCACAATCTACCACTGTGATCACTGCGTCCACTGTAGCAGCATTGCGGATTTCTTGCCAACGAAAGGCTTTGACTAAGGGTTTTGGTAATGCTAAACCAGAGGTTTCAATAATAATAGAATCTATACTATCTCTGCGTTTAATTAGCTCCTTCATTGTGGGATAAAATTCGTCTTGGACGGTACAACATAAACAGCCGTTGGCAAGTTCAAATATATTATTATCTTGACTTTCTTCTATTTCATCTTCAGGGCAAATTCGGCAGGATTTTAATAGTTCTCCATCTATTCCTAGTTCACCAAATTCATTAACTAATACTGCTATGCGTTGTCCTTGGTTATTTTGTAATAAGTTACGAACGAGGCTAGTTTTGCCGCTGCCTAAAAAGCCGGTGATCACTGTTACGGGTATTTTTTTTGCCATGTTTAATTCTCTATTTTAAATATAATTATACCACAATATCTAGATACTTTCATAACTTATCCATTTTAGCCAAATGTATGGGTTTTAGAACGCTTCCTAATGTTGAAAAAATGATATTTAAAGTAGGTTTGTAAACATTCATAACTTGTTAAAAATTGCGTTATTTTACATAATTTCAGACTATATTGAATAGTAAATTAAGTTTATTATTGGTTAATTGACGATTTTGTATGAAAACTCCTCTTCTCTCTTTTACCAAACCCCACGCCGAAGATAGTTTCTCCATTACCTTAGCTCCTTTATCCATTGAAGAAATTTATTCCCAAGCTGATCACCCTAGTAATGGTGCGGTAGTGGTGATGAGTGGTACGGTAAGAAATCAAACTGAAGGTCAACCCGTGGTGGCTTTGGAATATCAAGCTTATCAACCAATGGCTCTACAGGTATTTTATCAAATTGCTGCTGATCTTCGTACTCAATGGTCTGATGTTAGTAGAGTGGTTATACACCATCGCATTGGGCGGTTAAGTGTGGGAGAAATCAGTGTCTTGGTTGCTGTAGGATGTCCTCATCGTGGTGAGGCATTTGCTGCTTGTCAGTATGCAATTGATACCTTGAAACACAACGCTCCCATTTGGAAAAAGGAACATTGGCAAGATGGTTCTAGTTCTTGGGTCAGTATTGGTGCTTGTGAGCAAGAATGCTAATGTATATAATTTGACGGATAGGCTGGCTTAACATCAAGTCCGCCTCATCGCTTTCAAAAAAATATACAACCCTTTTGTGGTAATATTTTTATCTAGTAGGTTTAATTTCAATTCTTGCCCAGGTAATCTATTTCCATAGTATATATATGCTATTTAATTCTTCTGTTTTTATCTTAGGATTCTTACCAGTTACTCTTTTCGTCTTGTGGCTATTAAGCAAGTTTAGACTCAGTAAATTCGTATTACCCTGGCTATTAGTAAGTTCTATATTTTTCTATTCATACTGGAACATTTTTGCTCCAGCCGGACAAGGAGCAACACCTGGATATATTATCTTGATAGTCCTGTCTGTAGTTTTCAATCATCAGATTGGTACAGCGATCGCAGCAGCTCAACCATTTAGTAAACGAGCTAAATTACTATTAGTTTTTGGGACTATCATCAACTTGAGCATGATTGCGTATTATAAATATGCAAACTTCTTTTTAGATGTGATTGGGGGTGTATTTTCTGCTGATTGGAACTTAGGAACTTTAATTTTACCGTTGGGAATTTCCTTTTATACTTTTACCCAAATTGCTTATTTGGTAGATGCTTATCGTGGGGAAGTTAAAGGACAAAATTATGATTTACCTACCTACTCAGTATTTATTCTCTTCTTCCCCCAATTAATTGCAGGCCCAATTTTACGCCATGATGAACTAATTCCTGAATTGCGTAACTTAAAAAACTTTATTTTTTCTGGAAAAAACTTTGCTACTGGCTTAACAATATTTACCCTAGGATTAGCCAAAAAAATTATCATTGCTGATACTTTATCTCAATGGGTAGGGCCAGTATTTAGTAATGTTGATAGTCTCACATTTTTGGAAAGTTGGGTAGGATCTTTATCCTATACATTTCAATTATATTTCGATTTTTCTGGTTACTCAGATATGGCAGTAGGATTAGGTTATATGTTTAATACTAACCTTCCTTCTAATTTTAATTCACCATACAAAGCAACTTCAATTACCGAATTTTGGCGACGTTGGCACATTACCCTTTCTAACTTTTTAAGAGACTATTTATATATTCCCTTGGGAGGAAGTAGAAAGGGAGAAGTGAGACGCTATACAAATTTAATGGTAACAATGTTATTAGGAGGTTTATGGCATGGTGCTGGTTGGACTTTCATTTTATGGGGAGGTTTGCAAGGATTTTTATTATCAATAAATCACGGTTGGCGGAAATTAGAAAAAAAATTAAATATACAAATACCAGCATTGTTAGCCTGGGTGATGACATTTTTGATGGTGATAGTTGGTTGGGTAATTTTCCGCGCTCAAAGTTTACCTGATGCGATCGCAATTCTCAAAACAATGTCTGGGTTCAATGGTATAACTATTCCTGGTGCGCCTGGTGGTAAGCTATCTGCGCTATCTCAATTTGGCATTCAAGTCAAAGTATGGAGTGACTTCAAGTATTTACCAGAATTTTTGGGACAAAAGCCTTTAATTTTTATAGTTTTATTGGCATTAATGATTGTAGTTACAGTTGCACCTAACACCCAAGAAATTAGTAATAAAATCACTTTTAACAAATGGTGGGGAATGGGTATAGGTTTATTAGCTGGTTATTGTATCCTTTCCCTCAACCGTGTTTCTGAATTTCTCTATTTCCAATTCTAAAAAACCTAATCATAATCAAAAAATTTTAAACTATGAGTTCTTCTTCTTCCGATTTAAAAAATATATCTGAAACCAAACCAAGCAAGTCAGATAACTTTTCTCAGTTTAATAAATGGTTGTTATCAGCAGTTGGTTTTTCTATATTTTCAGTAGCAGCAATTAACTACTTAATTGATCCCTACGGAATTTATAAAACTCCCAATTATTTGGGTATCAATCACGAGAAACCTAAGCAACAATTTAATGATCGCTTATTTAAAGCTACTGATGTCATCTACTATCAACCCAAAACTATCCTTCTAGGTTCATCGAGAACAAAACAAGGTTTAGATCCTAGCCATCCAGCATTATCTCAAGCTCAACCTGTTTATAATCTTGCTGTTGATGGTGCTAATACCTATGAAATGTTTAGATATCTACAACATACTCTCAAAAATCAACCAGAACTAAAACGAGTAGTGGTAGGTGCTGACTTTTTCATGTTTAATAACTTTATTGGGAATCAAGCTGGTTTTAATGAAAATAGACTAGAAAAAACCCATTTAGTCCCTAATGATATCATGAATTCCTTATTTTCAGTAGATACATTGGATGTCACCAAGGAAACAATACTAGCTAGTTTAAAAGAACCTAATAAAAATATTGATCATGGTAAAAATGGTTTTTTTCCCCATCGTCAATATCAAGATGGGAAAACAAAAGGTAGGTTTACTAATGCAGTTAATGTCTATTACAGATTCCATCATCAGTATCAGTTTTCTGATAGATATTTTGAGAACTTACAAAAAATTATCAATCTTTGCAAAGACAAAAACATTGAACTAATTATTTTTATCTCACCATCCCATGCAATTCAATGGGAATCAATTAGAGTAACAGGAGAATGGGAAACCTTTGAAAATTGGAAAAAGAAACTTGTCGAATTAACTCCTGTATGGGATTTTTCTGGATATAATTCCATTACTACAGAAAAATTGCAAGATGTGATGGAAAACTATGCTGATAGTTCTCATTATACCAAACCTGTTGGTGATTTAGTATTGAATCGTATTCTTGGTTATCAAGCAGATCAAGTACCGACAGATTTTGGTGTTTTACTAACTCCAGAAAATATTGAGTCTCACTTAGCTAAAATTCGTGCAGATCGGGAAAAATGGGTAAAAAATAATCAAGATGAATTACAATTAGTGCAAAAATTAGAACATGAATTTGTGGAAAATAAAAATAAACAAAGATAAATAGTTCAAATATATCATTAGATGAAATTTACAAAAGACATGGGTAATGATTTTGAGATTACATCAAGGAAATTTCAGAATTATGCTCAATTTAATAAATGGTTGTTACTGACAATAGTCATATCTATATTACTAGTGGTAGCTGTGAATTTAGTAGTAGATCCCTATGGAATTTATAAAACTCCCAATTTTTTGGGAATTAATCATGCTAAAATCCAGAAGAATCATAATGATCGTTTATACAAAGCTATTGATATTATTCGGATTAAACCAGTAACTATATTTTTAGGAACATCCAGAACAAAGCAAGGTTTAGATCCTAATCATCCTGGTTTGTCTAATAGTCAACCTACTTATAATCTTGCTTTAGATAGTGCTAATTCCTATGAAGTAATGCGCTATTTACAACATACTCTAAAAAATCAACCTCACCTGAGACAGGTGATTTTTGGTGTTGATTATTTCATGTTTAATAAAATACTTAATAATCGTCCTGGTTTCAATGAAAAAAGGTTAGAAAAAAAATATATAATTGCTACTGATATTTTAAATTCTCTTTTTTCGATAGATAGTTTTGATGTCAGTCAAAAAACAGTCTTTGCTAGTTTAAAAGAAACAGATAACCGAAATTATCATTTTACAGGAAATGGATTTGCTCCTTACCTTGATGACACGAAAGGAAAACATAAAGATTATTTTAAATACTCTCTATCCTTCTACTTAGATGTATACCATAAATATATATTTAATGATCAATATTTTGATAATTTTCAAAAAATAGTTGATATTTGCAGAAATAATAATATCGAATTAATTATTTTTATATCTCCCACTCATGCTACTCAATGGGAAACTCTAAAAATTGCTGGAAAGTGGGAATATTTTGAAAAATGGAAACAAAAATTAATCACTGTAACTCCTGTTTGGGATTTCTCTGGATACAATTCTATCAATACTGAAATAATCGGTGATATCATGAAAAACTATGTAGATAACGCCCATTATACCAAACCTGTTGGTGATTTAGTGTTGAATCGTATTCTTGGTTATCAAGCAGATCAAGTACCCGCAGATTTTGGTGTTTTACTAACTCCAGAAAATATTGAATCTCACTTAGCTAAAATTCGTGCGGGTCGGGAAAAGTGGGTAAAAAATAATCAAGATGAGTTGGAATTAGTGCAAAGATTAGAACAGGAATTTGTGGAAAAAATAAACAAATCAAAAGACTAAATAACTTAACCCCAAGCTCGATAAAATGTACTATCTCGCCAAATATTAGCAGTGCGTTTTTCAATTGCTGCAAGTTGTGTTTTCTGTAATTGTTGAAAATTGCTAGCTACCTGAACATTTTCTTCTAATTGCTGCACACTATCCGCAGGAATTATACAGCAACTCACACCAGGTTGAGATAAACTATAATTCATTGCTTGCTGTATCCCTGTCAAACCACCAGGTTGAAATAACTTTCCATAAGCAGGTACTTTCATCGCAATTACACCAATATTTTTTTGTTTAGCTATGGGTAAAACAGCAGGTAAAAATGATCTGGGATGGTGTATTTCTGCTGCATTAATAGGAATTAAAGTTGTGTCGAAAGGATAGCGACGTAAAGCTTCAATAATAAAACTTGGTTCATGATGTCCGGTGATCCCAGCAAACCTAATTATTTTCTGTTCTTTTGCTTCTTCTATAGCTTTAATACCACCGTTTTTCCTAAAAATATTTTCAATGTGTGCTGATGAAGAAAGACTGTGTAATTGCCATAAATCTAAATAGTCTGTATTTAATCTTTTGAGGGATCGTTCTAACTCTCTCCACATTTCATCTCTATTTCTGTTGTAGGTTTTAGTAGCTAAAAATATCTGTTCACGATAGGGTGGTAAAACTTTACCTAAATAATCTTCATTTGTTCCATAACTTGCGGCGGTATCAAAATATTTAATACCCAGTTCTAGCGCTCTTTCAATAATTTCTATCGCTTCTTTTTCTTGATTATATTTATCCAGAGGTGTATTTCTTCCTGCACCTCCTAAACCTAGTAATGGTACTTTTATTCCTGTATTTCCTAATGTTCTTTCTGGAATAGATAGAGGTATTTGAGCCTGAATTTTAGCGTTGTTATTACTTTGATTATTATTTTGTAGTGAATTTACTCCTATAACACTGCCAGCAACAGCTACACTGGTAATGAGAAAGTTACGTCGTGTACTTATTCTTTCCATAAATTCCTTTTATTCAAGCTAATTTTCAAATATTTGCAAAGATTGAATGTTCTCCAACCAGATAATCGGAGAGAGTTTAGATAAATACCTTTACCATTTTCCTATGGGTGAGGTTAAACAAAGTAAAACTCAACGTAAACTCAAAGTATTTGTGGGATTTCTTTCCTTAACCCAACCTGCAAATCAAGATATTTTTGATTTTGGCAAAGATATTAATATTATGACACATAATTTTGTGAACCTGCCTGATTAGAAAAATCGGGATCTGGATATAATGAATGATTTTTAAAATCTAACTAGTATGATAACGTTTCCCAATTGAATTAAGTAAACACTAATTTATTTCCTGTTTCCTATTCCCTAAAATTAAAAAACCTTGCTACCTGATACCATTTCTTGATGAAGCAGTGCTTAATTGTATAACTCGTATTTTCTTCCTCTGCGATCTCTGTGACCTCTGCGGTTAATTTTCCGATTAACTTGGCGCATCTTTATACAGAAATAACTATAATAGCAACTTTCACAGTTTACTTCATTATATACCGTTAATTACTGTTATCTGTCTTCCTTCCAAATCTTTTAATAAATCCTAACCAAAAATATAAGTCCCCAAGTAAGATTAATTTACATATTGATTAAAAACAGAACTAGCTACATTCCCTCGCTCTTACCTCTCCTCACTATGAAATTTGACTAGTATTTTTGTTGCAATCATTTACAATATTTCAGTTTGTTACTATTTTTTGCCACTCAAGGAAGATTACCTTTAAACTGATTTTGATATAAAGATAGTTTCAAATGGAAATAAAGACAAATGTGTTTAGTAAATCTTTTTGATCATGAGTTTGTTGTTGCTGTTTCTGCCATAGCCTGTGTTTTGGGTTTATTAATACTTTGGGACACAAAGAAACAAATTAACGAAGCCCAAGAAACAGAAGAAATATTATTAAGAATGAGCTTTACTTACTGGTTGGTGTATTGTGTAGCATTTGCAATTGAAAAAATTGCTTTACCTCATTGGCAAAGTTTGACCATGACTTTAAAAATTACTACAGCTTTATCCTACTTTTTAACTTTTTCTTGTATTATTAGTTTGCCTTTATATAAATTTGCAATTCATGACGTTGAGGAATAGTAAAACATCAAAAGAGGAGCTATAAAAGTTCCTCCCCTGATTAATGTTTAAATTCATCTAGCTTTCATAGCCACAGCGATCGCACTTTTGAGTTGATCCTGTGATAAATGAGTAAGAACAAAAACCTCTTGCACTGTTTTGCCTTGACGTGCAATAACTTTATAACCCCCACGAATTGGTACAGATACACGCAATTTCATTTGTGGTGCATGACCTTTAACTCTACCAATTACCGCTGGTGTCACGGTCACAATACCATCTTGTTTACACAGACGTTCCAAAATGGGTATAAGTCCAGGAATATGGGTAGAATGATTCCAAACAAGTCTACCATCAGTGGCTTTACTCATGATAGTTTACGCAGCTTCTATAGGTGCCATTGTTAACCCAGCACGACGTAACTGTTGATGATATAACTCTGCTGGTTCTTGGGGGCCAACCCAAACTACCGCTTGTCCTTCATAATGTACTTGGTTTGTCAGTTCCCAAGCACGTTCGCTTGACATTTCAGGTATATACTTCATTAAACACTTCGCTACGTGTTCAAAAGTATTAAAGTCGTCATTGAGAACAATTACCTTATAATTGGGATAAGGTTTGCGGGTAACCTGATTCACCCGATCAGGTGTTATGGTTGGTGCAGAAGCCATTCCATAAACAGATGCAAGTTTTGTCTCCATAAATAAACTACGTTTTATAAAAAAACACTTCAAATATCTAGTTTAATTCATAGAGAACAGGTAACAGTTATGAGGTTACTTAACTAGGGGTTAGTGATTGGGAATAGGTAGGGTTTGCAGCAAAAAGTCGAGAAGCAACAAGTGGAGAGAAGAAAATATCACTAAATTTGTCCCCAATAGATAGGTAGAACTATTTCCTGTTCCCCGTTCCCTGTTCCCTTAAATTAATGGAAACACTTCATTCATATCAAATCCGTTAGCATCGGAATGATATGTTTTCCTCACATAGGGGCAAACCCCCCGTGGTTGCCCCAGAAATGATATGATATCAAACCCGGTAAGATCGGAATAATATATATTTCCCGCATTGATATTAAATAGGACTTACGTCGCAATGACAGTACTGCGTCATTACGAGCGACAGCGACGTAATCGCAAAAATCCTGGGATTGCTTCCCTACACTGCGTTTCAGTCGCAATGACAAATCTTCGTTGCGTAAGTCCTGTTAAATAAGGGGATATTCAAGGAATAATACCGATGCACTCGGAAACGATATCATTTCCAGTCTTGCCAATTTTGATTAAAAATAGAAGTATCAGGAAAAGCTGTAGGATTACCACTTTTTTCCAAAATTCTTTTTAAAACCTGTAACTTTGGTTCTGATCTCGGTAAGTCATCAACTAACTGATAGGGGAAAATATTTTCTTTAAGTGCAAAACTGGCTACAGTTCCCGCTGCAACACCCACAGACCATTCAAAAGAATGTACTCGATAAGCAGCAGCAGCAATATGACTTGTGGCAATACTCTTACCCCCTACCAATAAATTATCAATTTTTTGGGGAATCATTGCTCTCAGCGCAATTTGAAAAGGATAAGCTTGGCCTGCACCTCTTCTTTCTCCCGCGCGTTCTTTATTTCCTGGTGCTTCTGGGGGACTATTTTCCATACAAGGATGGAAGTCTATAGCGTAATGTCCAATACCTACTGAGTCAGGAAAAATGGTAGAACGACTGCGTTTCATTGCTTTTTCTGGACTAACTTGGCCTGTAATTACAGAAACTGCTTCTAATCCTGCTAGTGCTGCTTTTAACTGACGGTAAGTCTTTTTTGGCAGTGTTTGCCGATAGTATTCATCATTATAGTTACGACGAGAAATGTCAATTTCCCAAATAGTAAAACCTTGTGGTTGCCCCCAACTGCGACGGCCGATAATGCGTCTTCCTTCCCGTATATAAGGATATTTGGATAATCCATGTACAGTTCCCATCGGTGAATTTATACCAGTTAAGAAACGGTGATTCGGTTGGGGTTTTTTCACATTTGCACCAAGCTGAGAGTCAGTATTTCCCGATACTAACCAGTAGTAATAAGCTAGGGCATTTTCTTCACCTTTACGGAGGGTTCTGGTTCTGAGTCCACCTTTCCATCCTCCTGGTTGTAATTGTCCTGTTGCGTTTAATTGTTGACGAGTATAAATTAAATTATCTTGTGCTGTACCTGGTCGGTAATCATTTCCCCACGTCCAGTTTTGCATAGATATATCTCCGGGAGTAGGAGACGTAAAATTAATACCACCGAATTTAGTATTTTTACCTGTTTCTGGACTCCAGATACGACGATAGGTGAAAACTAAATCAAAATTGGCTAATCTTGATAGTTCATAACTAAAATATGGGGCATATTGATTATAAAATGGGGGCATAATTTGTGGTTGTGGTTCTCTAGTTGCCTCCATTGCAAAAGTATATGTAAAACCTTGGGTACAATAGGAATAATTGGTACTACTGGAAGATGAAGGTTCGAGATAGGAAATGGGATCAATTCCTAAACGATAAGGTACATCTGCTAAAGCGATAATTTCTCCAGTTTCTGTTGCATCTATGACATACCATTGATGGTTATTTTGGGTTGATTTTTTGGGAATAAACCTAATAATATTTTTATTAAAATTGGTAGAATTCTGATAATTGTAAGCATCATCAATAGTTTGGGAAAGGGTGAAAGTATTTAAAGGTGGAGAATTTTTTGTTGGTTGATATTGAATTGCGATCGCACTATTAATGATTTTACCATTTTCGCTAATTTGTAAGTCTTTAATTACCGTATTTAAAAACAAGTTTAATTTACCTTTGCCCTGTTTTTCTGCATCTTTTAACATTTGATAAATGATATCATGAGCATCACCAGGAAGAAAACAAGAATCACTTACCCAACAGTCACCAGGATTAAGTTTTTGATATTTTTTTTGAATTCGATTTCTCAATTCTAAATATCCACGAGCATAGAATTGTTTAGCTCGTTGAGTTGGCCTTTCATCCAATGCAGATGTACCTTGAGAGGAAATTTGTCCCCCCAACCAGTCGGTAATTTCTGTTAAACAAACAGTATTTCCTGCAAGTAAACTTTCATAAGCTGCTGCAACTCCTGAAAGTCCACCACCGACAATTAAAATTTCACAATTGACTGTTTGATCTGGGTTTCTAGGTGGGGTTGCAGTGACGGAATAGGGGGTGAGAAAAGTAGTTAGTAAGGTAATACTGATCAGACGTTTCATGGTTGATGCACTTTGTAAACTATGTGATTTTATAGACGATGAGTTGGGTTTAAATGTTCTTTATTTGTAGAAACCAAGTACAAATAGGAATCAATGAAATTTACAATTGTTAGATATTCTGATTTGAGATGCTACTATTTTTTATTTAGGAGAGGGAACAGATAAGAATTACAAAGATAGATTTTCATTTGCTCTAAAAATATTAAGTTTATTCATCCTGAAAACCAGTAAACTTACATCCATCATCTATCATAGACATAATTGTGCAACAATAAACTCGCCGATAGGTAAAGTGTTATGAACAGCAAAAACTCCATATTTTCAAATTTAACTTTAAAAATCGCCATCTTATTATCACCGTTACTATTTTTTACAGGTTTTCTGGGTGGAAAACTACAACTATCCATTCATGCTCAAGTATTATCAAATCAGGAAAGGGAAGAATTAAACCGACTGCGACAAGAAAATCTGAATCAACAGCAAGTACAGTCAAATTTTGAGCGTGCTTTTACTCGCACGAATACACTACTTAATATTTGGTTAGCAATTTTAAGTTTATTCCCTGTAGTTTTAATTACCATATTATGGTTACTAAGAAAAGCTATAATTCGAGAAATTGTCGAGCGTGCAATGCAGCAAATACAAGGAATAGAAAAGCTGCAAACTCAATTAGTGACTGTGAATAAAAATGCGGAAAGTTTAATTGCAACCTCACGAAATTTAACTGAGGAATTAAAAGATGAGGTTGATAAACTTAAGCAAAATGTTCAAGGAGAAGCAGACAATTTATCTATACTTTTATCAGATTTACCAAAATCCAAGGCTGAGTTTTTAACAGCTTTGGAAGAGGAATTTGCATCTGCTCAAGAAAATATCACTAATTTAGAATTTAAGTTAAATACTCAACTAGAAAAAGTTACTTTATCTACTCAACAGCAAAAAGTTACTATCGAAAATATCAAACAACTAGAAACTGAAATATATTCTCTATTTAACCAAATGAGAACAGAAATTGAACATCATCAAGAAAATGCTGTGAATGATATTCAAACATCCCGTGAACAAGTTTTATCCAGGCTGAATAGTTTAGATTTAGAAGCAAAAAATATACAGGAAGAGATTTTAGCAACCCTATCAAAATCTCGTTCTGAATTCACTGATCACTTATTTCAATTCCAATCAGATGCTCAACATCAAAAAGATAATTTATTCTTAAATTTAGAACAATTAAATCATATTTTTAAATCACAAATAGTTGAGTTAGAAACTCATGCTAATAGTCAAAAAGATAGTTTATTGGATAGTTTAGCCAAGTTACAATTAGAATATTCTACCCAACTGCAAGAATTAGAAAATGCTGCACAATTACGTCAACAGCAAATTATTAATGATTTAGAAACTGCTAGTAAGGATTTTACTGCTCAATTCTCAGGTATGCAAGCTGGTACAGAGACAGAAATTCAACAACAAAAAACGCTGATTATAGAAAATTTACACCAAGTAGAATCATCTGCTATTCATAAGATTCAAGAGTTACAAAATCATGCAGAATTAAGACAACAGAAAATCATTGATAATTTGGAAAATTCAAGTAGTGAATTTACTGCTCAGTTTTCGGATATTCAAACTGATGTGCAACAGAACAAATTCAATATTTTAGAAAGTTTTGAAACTTTAAAATCAGAATTTATTCAAGAATTGAAAAACCTAGGAAATCAATCTGAATTAGATCAACAGCAAATAATTACTAATTTAGAAACTGCGAGTAGTGAATTTACTGCTCAGTTTTCGGATATTCAAGCTGATGTACAACAACAAAAATCCAGTGTTTTAGAAAAGTTACAAAAATTAGATAATTTACAAACAGAGTTTGTAGAACAACTTGCAGAATTAAAAATAGATGCACAACAACAAAAAGAATTGATTTTACAGCAACTAGCAGAAAATCAGACTCAAGTGACTCCAGAATCTGAAAAAACACCAGTAGAAGTAATACAACCATCACCTTCATTACCACCAGAAGTTTCTATAGAAAATTACATCCAAGAAGCGGAAATACTAGTTTCTGAAAAACTTTATGAAGATGCTTTAGCAATTTACCAAAAAGTAATTGACATTAAACCTGATAATGCAGAAGTGTGGTTAAGACAGGGTTTAATTCTGAATAAATTGAAACGCTTTAAAGATGCAATTAAGTCTTACAACAAAGCTATCAAAATTAATCCAGAATACCATCAAGCATGGTGTGATATTGGTGTCGCTTGTGGTAACTTAGGTAAACATTGGGAAGCATTTAACTGTTTTGATAAAGCCACACAAATTAAACCAGATGATGGAGTAGCTTGGTCAAATCGTGGCTTATCTTTAATGGAACTTGAACGTTATGAAGATGCAATGTTTTCCTTTGATAAAGCTTTAGAATTCCAACCTAACTCCCCTAAGTTATGGGATAAACGTGGTTATACTTTAGTCAGATTAGGAAAAGATGACGAAGCAATTGTAGATTTTGATAAAGCATTAGAAATTAAGTCTGATTATGCTAATGCTTACTATCATAAAGCTGCCTGTTATGCTTTGCAACGAGAATTAGAATTAGCTATAGAAAATTTGCAAAAAGCAATTGAAATTAAACCTAGCTATAAGGAAGATGCTGCATCAGATATAGACTTTAATGATATCAGTCACGAGGAAAGCTTTCAACAATTAGTCAAGAGTTAATTTTAACTAATAAAAAATTCCCCTTGTAGCTTCTTTATTAATAAGAAACCACAAGGGGTAGTTTGAAGTCGTTAATGTCTCTTTTGAAGAGAGGGAGATTTACTAGAGAAATTAGTTTATATGTGGGTTGCAATTCACTCGTGAAATGACTTACAACTCGTTGGCTTTTAGTCCAGTATGCTCTATTAATATCTCACTACTTGAAGATATAACAAATCTATATGCTACGTAAATCTATCTTGAGATAGAAAAAAATCTACCTTTTGAGATATTGACGAACATCTAATAGTTTAGTTTTACTAGATTATTTTTAAGTTTTTAAGAGAAGTGGATTACATATACCGGAAACCACTGATATTCCCACTATAACATATATGGGAAACTACAGATCATATCTGTAAGTTGTTGATAATGAAAAACTGAAGATTACATAATTAGCGTTTTTATATTTACACTGTTTTATAAAGATATAAGTTTTAGATTACTACATTTTTGCATCAGTTCGGAAGCTTTATTTTTAGCCCTAATATCGTTGATATGTGTGGGAGTTGGTCTAATAATACCAGCAAATAAGTCCTTCAAACCATAGGGTGTAAAGAATTGCCATTCTCCTTTTCTATTCATAGATACACTCACAGAAGTTGCAGTGTGTAACCAATCCTTAATACCGTCTTCTGTACTATTATATATAGTTGCACCGGCACGCCAACGACCAAAACTAGCTTGATTTTTAACATCAAATTCATGGTTGGGAAATTGTGCGGTGAGAATTGATTTTGCTGACAATTCCTGTTCTCGATTTCCTTGTAAATCAAAGAATGCTATATCAAAATCTTTAATAATTAATTGACATTCTGCTCCAAAAATATGACTCCATACGGTGTTTCTGATTGCTCCCCCTGCTAACCACCAATTGGGTAAGTTAAGTTCAGCAATAGATGGTAGAACGGTAGCAATGATGGAGTTAGAAAGGATGATATATAAATTATTTTCTTGTTCATTGTTCATAATCAATACACCTCATATTAAGCTAACTTCTAAATCTAGAAAATAAGATATTAAATCTATCAATCCATATTTGACGTTCAGATTGATTCAAGATAAATAACCAAGCAATCACAAAATAGATAATAGCAGATAAACTCATCTCCACAGCTAATCCCAACCATCCCCAAGGAGTGTGATTTTTAGCAATTAACCAAACCACTAAACCATAAGGAATACCAAAACCTAAAGGTTGGGCAACTGCTAAAAAAAGTTTTTTCAAAGACGTACCAAAAACTTCCCGTAATAATAGGGGTAACTGCCAAATATTAACAGTTGTAAAAGCAATAAAAGTACCTAACAACGGTCCAATAATACCAAAAAATTGAGTACTAATAATGCTAGTTACAAAATTAATCCCAGCAGAAATTGTAGCAGGTTTAACTAATTTAGGTTGATTACCTGTACCACTAAAACACCATGACCAAAGTGATAAAAGTCCCAGCAATAAGCCATTACTAGTAGCTAATAAAGTGAGTATATCACCACCAAAACGATCTTCTCCTACCCAGAGTTTCAGAAAATGATAGTTATAGGCGTTAATGCTCACCATAAGAGTTACACCCATCACAGTTACTAACCGTGTCAGTTCAATCAAACGAGCATTGAATTTTTCCATTTCCCCTGTAGCATAGAGGTTAGCTAAAGCTGCCCAGGTAGCATTACCAATACCTTGTATTTGGGTTTGTGCTAATGATGCTAAACGTTGGGTAACAAAAAACGGTACAACTGTTACTGGACTAAGAAAATAAGAGATGATGATATTATCAGTAAATAATCCAAATTGTCCTGATAATCTGAGCAGAAATGTTGATTTATTGAGTTGCCAAAGTTGTTTTTCTATGGGTTTTTGGGTTGGAAAATCTTTAATTACTAAAAAAACATCTGGATAGCGACGTAACCCATCCCAGCACATTAAAAGTTGAAAGCCGATATTACCTACAAGTACAGCTATATACTGTCCAGTAATACCAAATCCTCTTGATGCTAATAATAATGATAAACCTGTAATTAACAGGCTTTGGAACATAATAAATATATTAGTAAAATAACCACGTTGACTAGCATCTGCTAATAGACGAAACGGTACTAATGGAAATAAGAAAATAGCCAAAAATCCTAACCAGTAACCTGTTTGTAGTTCATTGACTAAAACTCCTTCTACTGGTACAAGCTGGGTTATAAAAAGACCTAAGCCAACACCTGCCAGTATCTTGACTATCATGATTTTCAGGTAGGCTTTGATTCCCGTTGCCAATGTGAGGCGAATTTGTTGACGTTCTCCAATTCCTACAGCTTTTGCTAACAGCGCTACCAATGAACCAGTCAATCCTAATTCTAAGAGGTTGAGATAATTACCCCAATCAGTAGCAGTCCGAAAAGCACCATAGCGTTCATCACCTAGCCAATTGAGTAACAGAGGTGTGCTGATTATACCTATGCTCAGTGTCATGACCTGTAACATAAGTCCACTGCCAAAGTTGGCTACTGAGCGTCCAGTTCGTTGCATTTTATTTGTATTAAATTGATGAAGTTTCAGAAAGAATAACAAAAACAATTAACATCAAAAAATCTATCTAAATAACTCTTGTGCAGTTTCATATAATTCATAATCATAAACACATAGAGAACGAATTTTTTTACGAATATTTTCTGAAAATAACTCTTTCACTTGTTGATCTTCAAGGGCAGATTCTATACCTTCTGAAGTTCGATTGAGTCTATCAATACTAATTTTGTAACCAAACTCATCTTCAAACTTCAGTGCAAATTCGTTTAATTTATTCTGAAACCCAACAATTTTAAAAGCTTTTAGATTTTCTTTAGCTTTTTTGACAACTTCTGACATATCAACATTGCCAGAGAAATTATAACCACCAATAAAAGCACACTGGATATTAGCAAAAAAGAAACCTAAGTCACCATTAATACATGAATCTAATTGTTGTTGTAAAGTTAGAGATTCATCGTGAATTGGATAATATTCTTGAGCATAATGTTTATTTTTCAATTTTATGTATCTGTAGTTGGAAATCCATCTTTCAACTGGATCACGAAGAATTGTCAAATAATGATAACGACTTTCATCGCGGTCATAAGCTTCTTTACTGAAAGGGAAATGTCCACTTACTATTGGGAAATCTAGAGCTAAGTATTGCAAATAGATTAATTGATGATTACTCCATAAAAGAGGGTGTGTAATAGAAAAATTATCCCCTACCATCTTTTTTGTCTCTTCAATCATTGCAGGAGTAAATACTTGCCCTTCAAAGCTAAATAAAGGTTTTCTAATGGCAAAATCTAAGGAAGTACCTCCAGATTTTGGGATGTGTAAAAAACATAAACGGATATTTGGCTTAGTTATTTGAGTCAATTTACGAAAACATCGGTGTACTGTATTTTTGATATTCATTTTCAATTGTTTACCTCTGATTTAGATAATTATGGCTCTTCTAAACTAGATATGAAAGCTTCATAAAAATAGTTTCTTAAATTCATTATCTAACAAGAGATTCAATAAAATTAAAATCATTTTTATTTTTATTAAATCTAATGTTTTGTATTCCTGGATTGTTTGTATAACAATAGTAACAAGCATTATTTTTGATTAAATTATCATACCCACTCTGGGAGAGCCATAATTATTAAAGTTAAAAAGCCAGTTAATAAGTAAGTAGATGATTTTTTAGTAGAAAATTTATGTTATTGATTTTAAATACACATTATTTGTAGCATAGCTAGTAGTTTTCCATGAATAATATTTAGATTTTTGAGCAGCACGCTGTTTTAAATTATCTCGAAAGTCACTATCTTGAAATACTTGAATAAGCAACTTTGATAATTCGTTCACATCATCTAACCTGAAAGTTTCACCTCCATTACCTAAAACTTCTGGTAAACAAGTACTTCTTGCTGCCAAAACTGGACAACCAACAGCCATTGCTTCACATAATTGTAATCCAAAACCCTCATATTCACTAGGGTAAACAAAGCAGAGAGCTTGAGCATAAAGTGCTGGTAAGTCTTCATCATCTACCCAACCTAATAACCGCAACTGATTGCCAATACCTAAAGTTTTACCTAATTCCATGAGTATATCACGTTGTTCATCTTTCCCTCCAGCCAAAACTAATTCTACTCCATCTAAATTAGCATTTGCAAAAGCTTGAATTAAAAAAGGAATATTTTTACGTTTTTCCCAACCTCCAACATAGAAAATATAAGGATTTTTTAACTGATATTTATTTCTAACTTGGAAGCGTTGAGATGCAGTTATCTGATTATGAAATTTTTGATCAGCAGCTTCATAAATAACTGTAATTTTATTACCTGGAATTTGCAAATACTTGACAATATCTTGTTTTGAATATTCACTAACGGTAATAATATGATCTGCTCGATTCCTAGCAACCCAATGATAAAGTTTATTTTGTATATCAGCTAAATTAACTTGTTTATGCCAAGGAATATTTTGAAAGTAATAAACTTGATCTATGATGTCATGTAATGTTAAAATCCGTGAACAATGACTAGACCAAGGTAGACCAAAATTCATAGGACAATGTAAGATATCTACTTGATCTTTTTCACATTGTTTTGGCAACCAATATTGTTCCCATAAAGCATAACGCATTGGGGGTGCAATACGTATTTGATAACTATCTTTTGGTAATTTAGCTAGGTGTGTTTCATGTAATGGAGTGTCAGAATAAAGGAAAAGTTCTATATCTAATGAGGATAATTCTACCAAAAGGTTGATAGTATAACGATTCCATCCTCTGAGGGTGGGAGATTTTAAGAGTCTAGCATTGAAGGCAACTTTCATTTTTATTATTTACTCAGCTTGAGGTGAAGCAAACAATAATCCACAACCTGACAAATTTGAAGGGATATTTCTTATATCATGAGTATATTTTAATTTTGATCTAATTATATCTAGAGTACCTGGTCTTAAATTGTCATGGTATTCAATTGCTAATAATTTTATCCGTTTCAAAATACTGTCTGAAATTGATTTAAAAATATCTAATTCTGAACCTTCAATATCAATTTTTAACATAGCAATTTCTTCAATATTGGCAATATCAAATATTGCATCTATAGGGATCACTTCAACAGAAAATAAATCTGCTGAACTATCATTTATATTGTCTTCATACCCATTAACTAGCTGATGATCTAATGAGCGAGAACTAGTTTGCTGGAAAAAGTCTTGCCTATAGCTATTACTAATAGCATACTGATATGTCATTACATTATCTAAGCCAAAGTTGCTGATGTTTTGATATAAATAGGAAAAATTTTCTGGAAAAGGCTCAAAAGAGAAAATCCTAGCATCAGGGTTGAGTTTAGCAGCTTGTAAGGTAAATAGTCCAATATTTGCTCCTAAATCTACAATCACATCATCTGTTTTTGGAGTATAAAAATCTTTAGGAAAATAAGCTTTTTTATGCCATAATTCTATAATTGCTTCTACTAAGCCTAATTTTTCAGGATGTACAATGGTTGTACCATTTCTTAATATAGCTTTACTAATTGGCTTGGGATGTCGTAAATAACTTACCATTTCCCATCCATTACGGAAATTAGTTAATAACCATAAATCACGAGTAATACTTTGAATGTTCATAAAATTGTTAATTAGATAATTGACTGATAAATTTGCTCAATTCTTCCTACCGTCACCTGTGGACTACAATAAAATTCCAATAACTCTCTAGCTTTCACCCTCCTTTCCTGGCGTAAATTTGGATTATTTAATAATTCTACAGTCCGATCAATTAAACCTTGATCATCCTCACAAATACCAGCATGAATTCCATCTTCAGCCGGAATACCCTCTACTCCTTCAGATGTAGTCACAACAGGTGTTCCTAAAGCAAAAGCTTCCATAACTTTAACCTTCATGCCACTGCCAGAAATTGGTGCATATAACATAACATCTATGTTAGCAAAATATGGGAAAATATCGGGAACATTTTGATAAATTTCTAAACTTTCTATATCAGTGAATTTTGCTAGTGCATCTCTTGCGCTACGTCCTACAATTTGTAGTTTTGCATTAGGAATAAGGCGTTTAATTTCTGGCCATAGCCTGGTTAAAAGTCGTTCAGCAGCAGTATATGATGGTGTCCAATTAAAACTACCAATTACTCCTACTATAGGCTGTGGATTGATTTTATTTTGTTGTGAAAAAGGATATAGTGAAAAATCAATACCTAATGGAACTGTGTAAATTTTTGCTTGAGGATTGATGGTTTGAATATGTTTATTGAGGCGATCTGATAAAGTAATTATTCTCGGAAAAGATTTTAATAATTTTTGTTCAGCTCGATAGGTTAGAAATTTTCTGAACCTATTTTCTAAAGATTGATTGTTTTCAAAACTCCCATCTAAAGAAAACAAGTAATGAATATTAAGTAATGCTTTTTCCAAATGTTTCAGCCCTAGCCAACCACTCCAAATAACTTCGCAATGGAATACATCATACTTTTTAGTAAGTTCACTATATAAGTCTGTTTGTAATTCATAACTGAATATATAGGAATAAGGACGTTGTATAGTTTTAAATTTAGATATAATCCCTAGTTGTTTAGGAACAAGGTAACAACGCAAATCATACTCCGGTACTGGAAAAATATGAGTTAGTTTATCAATTGTTTCTCTATCTTTGCAAACAACAAATGTAGTTAATTTATGACCTTTTTTAACTAAACCCTTTACCAAGACATAAAACCATCGAGATGCAGCATCTCCTAATGGTAAGGGTGGAACAGGAAGTAATAAGATAATACGCATTAATCTTAAAATTATAATATAGGTTGAAAAATAAAATTATTGATATACTGATTTTGCAATTGAGCATCTAAAAAATAATTTTGTTTCTCTTTTATTTGAGGATAAAATTCAGCTAGTTTGTTTAAACAGCCTTGGTGTATAAAACTACCTTCATATCCCATATTAGATATTTGTTCAAATACATCTGTGATAGACTTACCATCTAAATGTCTATTTTCTACTTCCATAAGGATGATTGGCTTTTCCCTAATAATAGTTTGACTAGCTCCTGCAATTACTTTAGATTCAAATCCTTCAACATCAATTTTGATAAAACCTACATCTTGGAAGTTATAATCATCTAGTTTATGTACTGGCACTTTTAAGGTTGTTTGTTCACCTTCTAATTCTCTAAAACTACCTAATCCAGTAGTAAGTTTGCCCAAGCCTTGTACTAATTCTGAATAGTCACCTTCACTAAGAGGAATGTGTAAGTTTAGTGACCCATTAAAGTCAGCTAAACCTACATTGTAAATATTAATCTGACAAGACGAAATTTTACTATATGATGCTATATTTTTAGTACACCATACTTGAGGTTCAAAAACCTCTACTACATCAGATAACCGGGAAAGCGCATAGGTATACATCCCTGAATTTGCCCCTATATCAATTGCGCGTTTATTCTTAATTCCTAACTTATGAAGATAAAATATCTCTTTTTCAAGCCTATGTCTAAGCTGATGATAGTAATACTTGGCTGGAAGACGGAAAAAGCTAGGAAGTAGTTTTAATAGTGTCTTTTCTAATTCCATGATTTTAATTAATCTTGATTGGTATATATTTAGGATTTACTGAAAAATTATTGCTATGCAGACAGGTAATAATTTCCAAGGTTTTTTGGATGTTGAAATGGTATCAAAGCCTGCTGGCGATCGCCCAAATCTAAATCAAGCAAAAAATCTCTAATCAGTAATTGTATCATTGGGAAACCAGTTTTCATCTAAAGCTTGTGAGAGGCTAATCTGAGCATCTGGAGGTAGTGAAAATAACTTAGAAACAGATTTTATAGCTACAGGGTGGGCTTTTTCATAAAATGTTTGTAGCTGAGAATTGAGGCTAGGACTATCTTCTAGCCGTCCTTGAATTTGGGCGCGAAAGTGGACTATCTCCGCAGACAAATGATTACCACATCTAGATTTTTCAGATTCCCAATAAGATAATTTGAGAAGATGTTCTATTACACGAGTTAAAAGACTAATTAGGGCGCGTTTATCATTTTTCCCCATGCTCTCTAATTCTTCAATTAAATTATCCCAATCTATGTAATCAAAATTGCGGTTTCTAATTTGTTGAATTGTATGTTGTGTCCACTGGTTGTAATCGTTATCATAAAGAGATGATGACATTATTTGTTTAGTCCTTTGCTTACCTTTGATATTTCAATTTTACTTCTCTCTTATTCTTTAATTTGAAAGAATAACTTAAACATAATTTTAGATAATTCATAACATTAATTGCTGAATAGATCGAGCCATATCATCCCAAGTATAACTTCGTAATTTCTGTGCTATTGACAATACTATATCAGTGTAACCTTTTTGGTTTTCATACCATTTTTCTAGCTTTGTAACCAAATCAGTTACATGATCAGGATCAGGAATTAACAACTCTTGCAATTCCTCTGGATACTGTTCAGCAACTCCAGCATCAGCACTAACTAAAGCTGGTAAACCACAACACAGAGCTTCATGTACACCTAAACCATAAGCTTCATAACGAGTGGGAGCAACTAAGCAATCAGCCGCTTGTAGTAATTTTGGTACATCATTACGAAAACCCAAAAAATTAATGCTAGAAATCCCAGCATTAGCAGTACGGTTTTGCCATAAAGGTAGTTCTGCACCACTACCAATTACTACTAATTTAGCATCCCAATGAGAAGATTTACATAGTTTTTGCCAAGCTGCAAATAGGGTATCAAAACCTTTCCGGCGATCGCCTAAAGCACCTATAAATACTACTACTGGTTTATTTTCATTCCAGCCCAAATGTTGACGTAGTGCAATTTTTTCATCTGCTGTAACTGGATAAAAAACTTGAGGATCAATTCCATAATAAATAGGATGTATTTTTTGCTTGGAAATGTTTAATCTTGCAATTAAATCTTGTTTCGTACGTTCGGAATTGACAATTATTTTTGTTGCTGATTCTAATGCTTGCCTTTCTTTATGCAAAGACAATTTGTTAGCAAATGATGTTTTTGAGCGACGTAGCCAATTAACTTGTTGATTTGCTTGATAAGCAGCATGAACATAATGTACCCAGTTCACATCTGGCCATTCACAGTTACCACCATTAACTAACACCCTTCCTCCCTCAGCAGTGATTTTTTTCGCCCAAATTCTGCCAAATTGTGCGAGCAAAGGACTACTTAATAAATAAGAATTAGCTATTTTAGGAACTTGGTGAAATCTCACATTGGCATATGTTAATAATTCAGCAGCAACTCTATAAGCTACTAAATGGACTTGTTCACCTTGCTTTGCTAAATATTCTGCTACAGCAAAGTTAGCCCGATCCATTCCCCCAGTTTTAACAAAATCACCTGTTACTAACAAATAAGAATTCATAGCTCTTCTGCATCTGACATATTTGAAGATTGTTGGTTGAGAATATGATTAGCAGCTACAAACAAGGCCGCATTTAATAACCAGAATGTCATACCCCCTTGACTCATAAAAATAGGGTAGTTAAAAGTTAATGCTATTACCCCAATATCATAGGCAAAAATTAACCCACCCCAGAGGGCAAAATCTCCTAATTGACGATTAATGGCAATTTTCCAAGCTGTAGTACAGGCAAAGTAAATTGTAAATATGTAAGCAAAGATTAGTGGTAATCCTCCATCTAACAACCATCCAGTCCATTGAATTTCTACCCAAATAGGTTGGGATACTAAATCTGTATTGTCACCAAAATAACTATTAATCATTCCCCAACGTCCTAAACCAGCGCCTAGAGGATATTGGGGTAGTAATCTTTCAATAGTTTCTTGCAAAAAGATACCTCTATTTTGTTGGTATACTTCTTGGGGAGACTGAGCAAATAAGCTATTTATTCTTTCCAAGGTTGACTGTCCACCGATAGCGATCGCCCATAAAAAAGAACCGAAAAACAAACCTGTCGTTCCAAATATCATTGCTGTTGCGCGGCCAATTTGTCCAACCCTCAACAAAACTACCGTCAACACAATCATAGAAATAGCAGCTAATACTAATACAGAACGAAGCTGAGTCAAATAGATACAAAATAAACCCAGTCCTCCACTAACAATACCCAAAATTCTGATGATTGGGTTTTTATTTCTCAGAGCAATTACTACACCAAATAACAGAGCATATAAACCTGAAGTTGCAGCACCGCCTGGAACATCCGTTAAACCCATCGGTCTATATGTTTGACTACCATTTGCCAAAGTAATTAATAAGTTCTCTCCTTGAAATGGGTTATTTTGGATAACAGTGGAAAGACTTAACTGAAATTGACCAGGATAGTAAACCTGTAACACACCAAAAATTGTACTTAAGACATTTATACCCCACATTAAAAACATTAAACTTTCAAAAGCATGAGGTGTAATTTTAATACCTCTTACCCAAAATAGAGGACTAAGAATAGCAATATACATAATTGCTTGAGCTAAGGCTGCGGTAATAGAATTTATGTAAGGATGGAGGCAAAACTGTAACAGCATAATTAGTAACACTATTACAGCTGGTACTGTGGCTGGATGCTTCTTTTTTTCTTCTTTGGGTAGCCATATCAAGAAGAATAAACCAATACCAAAAGCAGCAACTCTGATTGGCGCTCGGAATATACCGATAGCTGGAAAGAGGAGTAATATTTGTAGGCAGAATTGTACTGCAATAAAGGTGTGTGTCCAATTCCAATCTAGTTTTTCCCAAAAAGAAGATTTTGATAATTCCTGTTTCGTGTTTGTAATCACTTGTTTGGCCTAATCAATTTTGTTAACAAATTTTGATCATAATTTCGCTTTGAGAATTTGCCAACCAGGTTTTGCAAATAACTTTATTAACCTTTCCGAATTCTGAGTTGCAATAAAACTCGTTGGTTGCCAACTTGTCCGAGAAATTTGTGAGTTTGGTTCTAAGACAATGGGCCTATTAAAACCTCTTTTAATTCTCAAAACTTGATAACCAAAACTTTCCAACAAATTAGTTACAGGTGTAGGGTAATCTAAATGTTCTTCAAACACACAATCTCTAATTCTTCTATCTGTAAGTAACTTGACTGCTCCTTTGAGGACTTGTAGTTCATGTCCTTCTACATCTATTTTTAAGACACCTATATTTTGGTTGCGGAAAATCTCATCTAAATAACAGGACTCTATGGTTAGAGACTGTGATTCATTGGTAATATTTTCCGATAAATATTTCTCTTGTGTGACAACTGAAGCCAGACCACGATTACTCGCAAAAGATTCAGGAATCCTCAGTTCAATTTGTCCATGAGTATTAGAAACAGCCAGATTTTTAATATGAAAATTTATATTTTTTAACTGTTTTTGCCAATTATCTACATTGTATTTTAATTCAGTAAAAATTTCTGGATGAGCTTCAAAAGACCAAACAGAACCACCATCGGTACTACTAACACGAGCCGCTAAAACTGCACTCATATAACCAATATTAGCACCAACATCTACCACTAATTCTCCTGGTTCAGCCAAACGCCACAGTGTTTCAGTAACTGCTAAATCAATAACTCCCAAAGTAGAAATAATTTTGCCATGTTCCTCTAAAGGACGAATTCTAATATTCATACCCCAAGGAAGTCTTTGATCTACAAATTCTGTATTTGGTCTTGCTTGAAAATACAACAACCGTTGTAAAGCTTTTTTGGGTTGATAAAAGTATTCTGGTTTAAAAATTCCCGCAACATTCATAAAAATATATTCCTGAAAATTTAATACCTAAAATTTTTGAAAATATAGGGTTTCCCTGTCTAATGAACTACACATTAATTCTTTTTTTACCTGTTTACCTCAACTAAAAAATCTTCCAATTCAATCCTTGACTAGTGACTTAATTCCCATACAAAGAATATTGTCACTAAAAGTCCGTCCTCTAAAACCTAAATTATTCGGCCAATGCCAAGGTGTAAAAGGTATCCGCCCACTGTTAGTATATTCTATGTGAATATCAGTTAACCCACACTCTATAAATATTCTGATTAAATCAATTTCTAATAATGCTGTAATATGTGCAGGATAAAGACCGGGAGCTTCCTGAAAAGCATTAAATTGATTTTTCAGAATCAGAGTTAACTTACTTAACAAGCTTAACTGATTTGGTGTAGTTACTATCACTAAACCACCTGGTTTAGCTAATCTCACCATTTCTCTCACAAAAGCACGTGGATTTTCTAAATGTTCAATGGTTTCTACTGCACAGACTACATCAGCATATTTATCTTCTAAAGGAACTTTACCAATATCTAAATTAAAAGGAATGAATTCTATGTCTGTTGGTAAATCATCATAACGGATGACATCTACACCAATATAGTGGCTGATTTTGTCTTGAAGAAATGGATTTAATCTACCAATACCACAGCCTATATCCAGAAATATACCTCCACCAGAATGTAATTTTTTTACTGTTTTAGCCACCATTTGATAGACAGAATCACTACTACCACCTTGGCTTTGAAATGCCCGATTTTCTGCATCCATAATCATGTTTACTATTACTTTTTTCGAGAATACAAATCATGCAGCAGCATTCTGTTTAACTAACTGACAAAGTAAACCATAAAGTTTATTCAATTGATTTTGTGGATTACAAAGATAATCAGCTTGTGCTTTACCTCCAGATGCTAACTTTATTCTTTGATTAGGATTAGAAATTAGAGTAGCTAAAACAGCACTTAAAGCGTTGATATCATCAGGTGCAACTAACTCTCCACAAGAACTATTAACAATTTCCATTGCTCCACCAATAGCAGTTGTTACCACTGGTAAACCCGCATACAAAGCTTCTATAAAAGCAATCCCAAAAGGTTCTGCACCAGTGTTAGGTTGACAGTGAATATCCGCAGCAGCTAATAAACTAGGTACATCTTGTCTTTGTCCTAAAAATAGTACACGATCAGCAATACCTAATTCTTGTGCTTGCTGTTTTAATTCTACTAAATATTCTCCTTCATGAGGACGTTGCACTCCCCCAGCTATCCAACACATCCAATTAGGAAGATCACGTAATCTCCCCAAGGCTGAAAGTAATATACTTTGCCCTTTCCACTTTTCTAAACGAGATGCTTGGATAATTACTACTGCATCATCAGCAGTATTAAGTTCTGCTCTTACTTGTTGACGAGAAAGATGATTATTCAGGTTTGGTTCTGCTACAGGCAAATATAAAATCTCACTGTGGGTGGAATATAATTTTGGTACAGATGATTGGGTGAAGCGACTATTAGCAATTACTATATCTGGTGGTATTAACTTTGCTAACCGCTCTACAGGATGTTTACCATTAGGCACATCATGACACCAAAATACTAAAGGTAAATTATTTGCTCTGACAACAGATCCAAAAATTGCTTGTGGCCAGCAAGAATGGCAAACTACAACATCAAATTTTTCTTGATTTAATAGTTGTTGCAGTTCTTTTCTAGCTTTCCAAACAGTCCAAGGATAGCTAATTTTGACTTTACCCAGAATATTAACTTTTGCATTTAAAGTTCTTAATTCATGGGCTAGTCTCCCCTCAAAGCATAAAGCAAAGTGATGGTACATTTGTGAGCATAAATACTGCTGTTTTATCAAAGTTATCAGCAGTGTTTCTATACCACCAAATAAGTTTCCTGCATAAATGTGTAAGACTTTGATCATAAATCTACAGGTTTTGGCATTGCTATATATTTATGCTCTTGATTCATAACTTGTTCATAGAATTGAAAACTCCGTTCAGCCATAGTTTTATGGTTAAAATAATCGGCTCTTTTTCGACTAGCGGCTACAAGTCTTTGTCGTAAACCTTTTTCATTTAGTAGTCGGCGTGCAGCTTGAGCTAAAGCCACTGGATCATTAATAGGTACAGTCAATCCTTCCTGTTCATGACGACTAACCCAAGGTACACCACTACAGAGAATATTGGCATTAATCACTGGACAACCACTAGCCATTGCTTCTACCTGCACTAAACCAAAACCTTCACTCCGAACGTTGGAAGGAAACCAAAGACTTGTAGCAGCATGATAAGCACCTACGAGTTCATCTTCACTAACACGGCCTAACCAAACAATACGTTGATTGACTCCCAACTTTTTTGCTAAAGCTTTTAGTTCTGCTTCTAAAGGACCTATTCCTAGGATAATGAGTGTTCCTTCTACCATACTTAGAGCTTGAATAGCCACGTGCAAGGCCTTGTAATAAACTAACCTACCAACAGCTAACCAAATCGGACCTGAATATAAATCCTTTAATTTCTGGCTAAAATCAAGAGCTTTTTGGCTAGGTTGACTGTACTGACTAGCATCAAGACCTAATGGTAAGTAACTCAACTTATCATGGTAAAAGTGCAAAAATTTTGAACCTTGAATATATGGCAAACTTGTAGTGAGAATTTTTGAGCTTTTACTGTAAACTAAATGCTCAAATGGTCTTAATCCATACTTTAATATTCTTTGTTTGATGACATCACTGTGGTGTGTAATTACTAAAGGTAAACGATTACGAAGAATTGTCAGAGCCATTAACATTGTTGGGTTGGGTGTATGCAAGTGCAATATAGTGTTCGGATCTTTTACTATTTCACACAATGTTTTAGGTAGTTCTGGACAAATATCTAATCTTGCTAATGATAAAAGTCTACCCATACGGATAACTTTGACTGAACCATCAGTTTCTGTAACTGTTTCTGTACAGTTAGATATGTTTCCTTTTTCATCAAAAGTATTTACACAAATTACGTGAACTTTAGCACCTAAAGCAGATTGGCTTTGAGCTAAAGTTTGAACGTGAGTTTCTATACCACCATGATCTGGAGGATAATATTTTGATAAATGAATAATTCTATACTGTGGTTTTTTTGACATACTTTTTCTATTAACAGCTGACAGTGTTGTTAATTAAAGAACTTTTATTGAATGTAAAGATAGTTCAGGGTTGTTGTCATAATTCTGTAAATTATAAGAAATTCTGAACCATTAAACTTTACACCACAAAACTATACAAGTCGAGTTTATTTGGGGGTTACTTCACTGATATCATACAGCATCTTTCAAGCTAGTAGGATACAGATTTTTTCTGTTTTAGGCAACTAGGGTTTGCAGCAAAAAGTTATTTGTGGAGATGAGATAACTCTTAACAGGGAACAGTTTTAAGAGTTATATAGGAATGATTTTTTCTTTCAGCAGGAACTGAATGCAAGGTTTTTGAGTTCCCAGGTGATAAAAGCTGAAAATTTTTGAAAGCTAAAGTAGCTACAACCCTTGATAAGTAGATTTTCCAGATTTACTCAGCCAACTCTAACTATTAACAGAAAACAGTGAATAAATGGGGGTATATCTAATTATACTAGAAAACTATTAACCTTACAGAATCTATTTGATATTTTTGCAGTTAATGCTAAAGCTTTACAAAAGCCGTTTTCACTAACCTAAGTGTAGGAAACTAAAAAATCATCACAGATAAATACCAGAATTATAAAACCTAGATAGTGATTGGACTTGTCTGGTGAGTTGAATAATATATTCAAAATCGGTTCTATCATCTAATGTGTGTAGGTAGTTATGTTCAGATTATTAAATCAGTGCAATGCTTTTTAAACGTTTAAAGATAAATCTATAAATACCATTTTATTTGCATAAAATAACAAACCATTAGTAGTTATGTCCCAGTCTAGTTTGCCATTTTTTATAATTATCTTTCAATATAAACTCTAATATGGGGTAAGTCTCCGTTGCAGCTTTTTGGTTGACAGGTAAAGACAACTGAGTCCATATACATCTGTCATCTCTGAAAACTTCCCTACCAAGAATCCAGGGGATTAATCTATTTATATTAATATCGTGTTTATATCTATTGTTCATAAATTGAGATGAGTTGACAGTGCTACCACCACGAGAATTAATACAAGCTGTTAAATATGCTTTTTGAGCATCACTATATAGTAAATAGTAACCTACATTTTCTATGTATTTAATGTTATTTTCTGCGTCTTGTTTTAAGTCTTGACTCAGAGAAAGTAAGAAAGGATTAATATTACCTCTGGTGTTGACTACATAACGCATTTGCAGTTCTAATTTTTGGTCATTTTGGAGATAGATGTAATCTTTGCCTGAGTTGATAGATATATAGTTGCCATTGTCAGGAATTTCTATTTTTTGATTTTTTAAAGATGTAACTTTCATCTTCTGCCAATTATCTACTGAAATTTCAGGATTGAAAATATTATTACCTACGGGTTTTTTATTGAGGAATAAAAAAAATGCTGTTAATAAAATTCCTGACCACGTAAATATTAAAAATAAGCGTCGTTTAGGTTCTATAAATTTTAAATTATCTGAGTATTCATCTATTTTTTGAGGTTTTGAAAAAGTGTCTGTGGGCAAAATATAATTACATAGAGCGGCAAAAGTAAAAGTAGCAATCACCATAAAAATTGTTCCACCTTCCTTTCCATGCCAATAATCAAATAAACTTTTATTATTAACAACTACTGCTAACAAAGATACACGTAGACAACCAGTAATAAAACCTGTTCCAAAAGCAGATAAAACTAATCCTAATTTTTGTTGCCATGTGGTGGGATGTATGACTACTAAAATTAATAAAGTTAGCTGCATTAACCACAATATCAATAGTCCACCAGTACAATAGTAAAGAACTTCTACTTTACCAGTAGGTAGTATCACAAAAGCTCCAGAGTTGGTAGCACCAAGACCTATGTAATGAAGTAAAAATGCTGAAATAGTGGCTGTTAATTGTGGAAATTTTAACTTGAAGTCAAATATTCCATGAATGAAACCGTATGGAAAAAGCATCAATAATAGTAATAAGAATAATCGCCAGTGATGCTTTAATCCTGAAAATCCAAAAGCTAATAAACCTAATCCTAAGCTAGCGAAAATTGGAGCAACCCTAAATAGTTGTAGATCCAAATACCATAAATTGATGGGTCTGAATAAAGTGATGAATAATATCCCTAATCCTAAGAAACTAGAAACATAGGTAATATTTTTATCCCTTGGCGGATTCTTCCATAGTAAGTATAATATTCCGCCCCAATACAGTACATAAAAAGTCAGATTATCACTTTCCAAATTATGACTATTAATAATGTTTAAGTGTAAAACAGCTAAGGTACTAAAAATCCCTAGTAAATAAAAGTGTTGGGTTTTTAGAGCTAGTTGAAGTTTACTGAAGAATATTGCTTTGGCTTTAATTATTTTCTGAGTATTGATAAACATTGATCATCCAAGATTTCTATCAATTCTGCGTATCCATGCTGTCATATTCCAAATAGCAATTAAACACACCCCAGATAATACTGCTCCTAGGTTAACTCTGACCGAGTTTTTGATTAAGCTATTAATTTTTGCTTGTTTGGCTGCTTTAGCAGTAGTAGTTGAATTTTCAACAGCTTGTTGCAGTTGTTGAGCAAGATTGTTTTTTAATTCCTGAGTTGATTGACCACTGATGTTGTTACTGGGTATATTTAAAGCTCTTGCCAGGTTATTTAGTTCTTGTGTTGAATTAGTTGCTTGTAATCTTTCATTGACTTTTTGCAGTTGTTCTTGCTGTTGTCCTTGCTGATTTAAGAATTGATTATTCATACCTCTGTATATTGTAAAACTGTTATTAATTCCCAAAGGTAACAAGAGTAGGTAAAACACACCTATAATTAGGGATACCCAAGACAAAAGCTTGAGTATAGATATTTCTCTAGGACGAATAATGTTGCCTTGGCTGTAAAGAAAGACAAATGTTAGTCCTAATAAAATAGACCAAACATGGTCTACCATTCTCCCAATTGCCTGTAACTCCCACCCTGGGTTAGTTAATTGGGGAGGGATGAGGATAGCCAGATAATCAATCGCAGAAAATATTAACAGAAAATATCCGAGTAATCTTAATATGGGAAAAGAAAGATTCTGAATTACTTGTGTTACCTCTACAGGATCTCGAGGATCTTTATTTGGGTTGTCTGCTGTCATTTACAAGAACAGATTTTGGTATTGACGTTTGCAATATAACACACATCTTAATATTGTTACCTTTATCTGGCACAGTTAGTTTACAATCACAAGTATATACATAGCTTACTTGTAATTAAAAGTGACTAAACGCCTACTATTATTTACACACATAGTCACATCCTAAAGGAGTTATCAGTGAATATCATATCCAACACTATTGATAAATATACTAGTTTAGCTGTAAAATTATACTAGTAGTAATTATTATATGTGTATTAAAGTTTTTAATCCTCATTCCATCTCTACATTCCCACCAATGTAAGAATGTAGGCTTATTTTTTGTATTTAAGCAAATATGAAATTAGTGATTTTCGTATTGACAAAGACGTAAAATTTAGACAAACTAAACAACAATGCACTGAGAAAAAAACTGATGAATTTTCATCGCCTTCTTGATTAGTATTCACTGTTTATAAAAAGCAATGTAGTTTGCATTTATCCGGATCAACATCAAGGACATTGCGTAAAATATAGTGCAATTTTTTAGGCGCAATAAAGTCATAAATTTTAAGACTTAAAACAGTAAACATACAAGACTCAACATTTTCACTAACAATATGGAAGAGTATTTACGTTATCTATCAATAATCAAAAGACGTTGGCTACCAACTTCTATAGTGTTTCTAACTCTTGTTGGACTCAGTATAGTTAAAACATATCTAGAGACTCCCATCTATCAAGCTGGAGGACAGCTAGTATTGAAAAAGAACTCTACTTCTTCTTTAACAGGAGTAGGAAGTCAATTAGGACAGTTAGAGAGTTCAGTCAGTGGCAGACCTCTGGGAACAGAAGTTGCGGTTTTGCGCTCAATCCCTTTAGCAGAAAGAACAATCAATACTTTGGGATTTAATCTCAATCCACTGGTGTTTTTAAAGGACTTGGAAGTCAAAAATATTGAAAACACAGATATTTTAGAAGTATATTATACTGACGAAGAGCCAAGGACAGCTGCTTCTGTAGTTAATACCTTGATGAAAATCTACATAGAAAATGATATTGAGGCTAACCGCGCCCAAACTAAATCAGCACGGGACTTTATTGCTCAACAACTACCTGCTAGAAAAGCTGCACTACAAGCTGCTGAACGCAAACTCCAATTATTTAAACAGCAAAATAGAGTCTTAGATTTGAAAGCAGAAGCTGCATCCAGTGTAGGAATTTTGACAGCTTTAGATAAGCAAGTGGCTGATACAAGGTCGGATTTATCATCTCAAACAGCCAGAATGCAATCAATTAAGAAAATTTTTGGTGTCACTTCACAAGATGCTGTGCTTTCTGGTTTCGTTGGTGAGTCCCCATCAACAACAGAAGTTTTAGGAAAGTTACAGAACTTACAACAAAGAATCGCTGTGACTAGTTTGCGTCTGACAGATGATCACCCTACTATGATTGATCTTAAAAAAGAGGAGATAATTCTCAGAGAAGAACTGGAAGAAAGAATAGAACAAAGCTTTATTGGTAAAGCAGGACGTTTAAATCAGGTTAAAGATGCAGAAAATATAGTACAGTTAAGGACTTTAGGTTTACAACAAGGTCTATTAGGTCAATTTGCTAGTGTTGAGGCAGAAAGACTAAGTTTGCAGGTGAGATTAACATCTTTAGCAGATGTAATAGAATCTTACAGAGCAAGAGCGAATACATTACCACAACTAGAATTACAACAACGTGAATTAGAAAGGGAAATAGTGGCCACAGAGTCTAGCTATAACTCTCTTTTGAATAGATACCAAGAACTCCAAGTGGCTGAAAATCTGCAAGTTAGTAATGCAAGAGTTGTTACACCAGCTTTAATTCCTTCCGCACCTGTGAGGAGTCGTCAGTATATCAATTTACTGCAAGGATTTATTGGTGGAATTGTTTTGGCCGTAACTACAGCATTTGTGTTAGAAAGGTTAGACAAAACTATCAAAACTCCCAAATCAGCCAAGGATTTGTTGGGTTATGCTTTACTAGGTTATATTCCACCTTTTCCCAATGGCACTTTTACTCCAGAAGTAATTGTCAAAAAACAACCGGATTCTTCAATTAGTGAGGCTTTTCGGATGTTACAAACTAATTTGAGATTCTTCAATTCCGAGCAAACTGTGAAGGTGATAGTGGTATCTAGTGCTGTACCCAAGGAAGGTAAATCTACTGTAGCGGCTAATTTGGCTTATTCCATCTCTCAATTAGGACGTAATGTATTACTGGTAGATGCAGATTTGCGCCATCCTAGTCAGCATAAAATATGGGAAATCCCCAATGAGGTAGGACTGAGTAATATTCTCAGAAGTCAGATGGATGTAGATCAGGCTATCACTGAAATTACTCCCGGCATGGAAGTTATCACTGCTGGTGAATTAAATAATAACCCAGCGGCTTTACTAGATTCTAGTCAAATGGCTGTATTTGTCGGACAAATCGCACAAAAATATGATTTTGTAATTATTGATACCCCTCCTGTAACAGTCGCTGCTGATGCAACTATTCTAGGTAAATTGGTAAATGGTATTTTATTTGTTGTTAGACCCGGAGTTGTTGATTCTACCAGTGCTTCTCTATCTAAAGAAATGTTGGAGAAGGCCGACCAAAATGTTTTAGGTATAGCGATGAATGGTGTCAATTCCAATCAACAATATTCTCCCTATGCAAATAGTGTAGTTTAGGGAACAGGGAATAGGGAACAGGGAACACTGTTCCCTATTCCCTCTCCTAACTATGAAATTTATTCTGCACAAATACTTAATATTGACATAACCAATACAATAATTTCACGGATTTAGATAAAATAGTGCTGGAAAATTATTGTGTAAATTCAGAACATGACCGCACAAAAACTAAGTGACACCGAACTACAACAAGCATTAAATGGTTTACCCGGATGGCAAATTAAGGAAGGTAAATTATACAAAGAGTATAAATTTAAGGATTTTTCAACTGCTTTAGGTTGGATGGTAACTGTGGGTATTCAAGCAGAAACTATGGGACATCACCCAGAATGGTTTAATGTATACAGTACTGTGAGAGTAAATCTTGTTACCCATGATGCTGGTAATGCTATCAGTAATTTAGATGTGGAATTAGCTCAGAAAATGGAGGCTCTTTTTAAGAGTTAACTGTTAACAGTTCGGCAATTATGAGCTTACCTAGCTTGTGTTAGCTTTTTTGTATCGGTATTAGTAAAGCAAATACTGGTAAAATTGCTCCAGTGAAGGTGCAAATGTTCAGGGGAATGGTGGAGGGTTATTTTTTACCGATGATAGGTGGAACTTAATAATAAACCTGCAATAATTAACTACTTTTTTGATAACTTAAGGATATATTAACAATACCTCATTCACCTTGGTGCATATTTTTTAAATCTGATATGGCGATCGCAATAGATTTTGGTACTAGCAATACAATTATTACTCGGTGGAATCCTGTCACCCAGCAACCTGAAACTTTAACCTTACCGGGTTTGTCTTTACAACAAAGCCTCAATCCTCCCCTCATTCCTAGCTTAGTCTATGTGGAAGAAGCTAGTCAAAATCAAGTGGTAGTTGGCCAAGAAGTACGCGATCGCGGCTTAGATTTTAAAGGAGATCAGAGATTTTTTCGTGGTTTTAAACGGGGAATAGGCGCAGATATTCAAGGTTTTTTACCAGAATTAGATGGGGAAAGTATCACCTTTGAACAGGTAGGAAACTGGTTCTTAACTAGGATAATTGAAGAACTAGCAGCGACAGAAGGTGGTTTAGATTCTTTAGTTTTAACTATACCTGTAGATAGTTTTGAAACCTATCGTTATTGGTTAGGAAAAGTATTTGCAAAACTGCCAGTAGAACAAGTGAGAATGTTAGATGAACCTACAGCAGCAGCTTTAGGTTATGGTTTAACAGAACAGGAAAATCTCTTGGTTGTAGATTTTGGTGGTGGAACTTTAGACTTATCTTTAGTTAATTTAGAAAAGACAGCAAAAAATAATAATAAACCAGTCGGATTTTTATTAAAATGGGCTAACAAATCCCTAGCAGAAAATTCTAAACAAAAAGTTAAAACGGCACGTGTTTTAGCCAAAGCTGGACAAAATTTGGGAGGGACAGATATTGATAATTGGATAGTTGATTATTTTGTCAAAAACCAAGGTTTAACTGTTAATTCCATTACCACCAGGTTAGCAGAAAGAATCAAAATTCAATTATCCAGTCAACAACAAGCAAGCGAAGTTTATTTTAATGATGAAACTTTTGAAAGTTATGAATTGGATCTCAATCGTTCCACTTTAGAAAATATCCTCAAAGATAACGGATTTTTTGATAAATTGCACGAAGCAATGATGAGTTTACTACAACAAGCTCGTCGTCAAGGGATAGAACTAGATGATATTAACCAAGTATTGTTAGTAGGTGGATCTGTAAAATTACCCGCAGTACAAACATGGATAGAACAATATTTTGCACCAGAAAAAATCCGTTTTGACAAACCTTTTGAAGCGATCGCCCAAGGTGCATTACATATTACCCAAGGTTTAGAAATTAAGGACTATCTCTATCATAGCTATGGTGTACGTTACTGGGATCGTCGTCTTCAACGTCATAGTTGGCAACCAATTATTAGAGCAGGCCAAGCTTATCCCATGAGTCAACCAGTAGAATTAGTTTTAGGCGCTTCTCGGGAAAATCAACCCAGTATAGAATTAGTTATTGGTGAACTAGGAGCAGAAACAGGAAATACAGAAGTTTATTTTGATGGCGATCGCTTGGTAACTCGCAAGTTACAATCTTCAACTACCACAGTCAAACCCCTCAATGATAGTGAAGGAGCAAGAAATATTGCCCAACTCACACCTCCTGGTTTTCCCGGTAGCGATCGCATTAAGGTTATGTTTCAAGTTGATGAAAAACAGTTTTTAAGAATTACTGTTGAAGACTTATTAACTAATGATATTTTAGTAGAAAATCAACTCGTTGCACAATTAAGTTAGGTAATTGATAGTTGATATTTGATAAGCTAGTAGGCGTTAAAAATTAATTGTCCTTATGTTCAGATAGAAGCCAGGAGAGAAGAGGTTTTTAGCAACTTCAAATTTTGTTATAAACCTGAGTTTTTTTGTGCCAACTTACTTAGGGCTTGCTGAATAAATGCAAAAACCTTATAGGTAAAGAATTGTAGGCAATTTGAGATTGAGAAAGTGCAAGCTTTTAGGTGGTAGTCACTCGAAAACCGTGCATTTAATTCCAACTGAAAACAAAAATTGTTCTCATCAAACTCTTGAAACTGTCACCTGTTACCTGTCAAGAGTCACCTGTCTCCACGACAAGACTTTTTGCTGCAAACCCTAATTACGTAAGCGAAGCTCCTCTGAAAGAGGCATTACGAATTACGAATTACGAATTACGAATTACGAATTACGAATTACGAATTACGAATTACTGACAACTGATAACTGTTAACTGACAACTGATAACTGATAACTGATAACTGATAACTGAACCAAACTGACTATTTTTTAACTATCACAGGTGTTCCTACACTAGCCCATTCAAATATCCATTTGGCATGATTAGGTGCAACATTTACACAACCATGACTAACAGGTGTACCAAATTTTTTATGCCAATATGCCCCGTGAATGGCATAGCCACGATAATAATACATAGTGTGGGGAACATTAGGAACATTATAACCAGGCCCCCGCATCCGCGTTTTTCTGTGTTTGGTTTGAACTTTAAATGTACCCACCAGAGTAGGTGTGGAGCGTTTACCAGAAGAAATTGTTACAGCATACACAGGTTTATTCCCTTCCCAAGCTATTAAATTTTGCTCTGATAAATCAACTTGAATCCAGCGTTGATCAGATTGTTTTAGTGTATATATAGCTCTGGCTATTTTGTTGGTTGGAAGTTTTTTGGGTTGGGAAGTTGTATTTTTGGGAGAATTTGTATTTTCGGGAGAGCTTGTATTTTCGGGAGAGCTTGTGTTTTCGGGAGAGCTTGTATTTTCGGGAGAATTTGTATTGTTATTTTCGGAACTTGTCTGACTCGGATTTACATTCTCAGGTTTGACATTATTCGCATCTACATCATGAGAATTAGAATTATTGGGATTAACATCACTTGTATCTACATTGTTAGGATTTGCCGATACTATATCCAAAGCAGCGAAACTAAATATACTTACAGATAGCAATGCACCAGTAAGTAGCATTTTTAGGAAATTAATCCTGGGAGAATGAATCTGTTTTGTCATGATCAACACACTCCTGTTTCAGTAATTCGTAATTGGTAATTGGTAATTCCGTCATAAACTTACCCCTGTTCATGTACTTCTTTAGTAATACCTTTCACCTGATCATTTACTAATTTAACCTGTATATGAGATTCTTTGCTTGTTGAGTGATTGCTTGCCAATTTTCCGCTAAGATCCATTTTTTTGGGAATAACTCCCCACTTAACCCAACTCCTACTGCACCGACTTGTAAAAAATCTTTAGCATTTTCTATAGTCACACCACCGGTAGGAATTAAGGGAATATGTCCCAAAGGTGCTTGTAAACTTTTAATGTAACCTACACCTCCTACTGCTTGTACAGGAAATACTTTCACACAACTTGCACCATGACTCCAAGCTGTCACAATTTCGGTGGGTGTAAGTGCGCCAGGAATAATAGGAATATCTTGAGATACAGCAATTTTAATCATTTCTATATCTGTATGGGGACTAAACAAAAATTGCGCTCCTACGGCGATCGCATCTTTCAGTTGTTTAGCATTAAAAAGTGTCCCTGCTCCAATTAAACAATTAGGTAAATTACTCCGCAGTTGCGTAATCAATTCCTCTGGGCGATCGCTATTCCAAGTAATTTCTATTAACCTCATTCCCCCATCTGCTACCGCTAAAGCCATTTTTTCTCCCCACATCATTTTTGGGGTGCGAATTACAGCGATCGCTCGATGTTGTGTTAATTTTAACGACCAATCTTGATTAGACATTAAGTACCTAAGCAAAATTAATTGAACATTTTCGGCATAAACAAAAATCTCTGTAGCTCTTACCTGTTAGCTGTTAGCTGTTAAGAGTTCCCTATTCCCTCTCCCATAAAATTTATCTTGCACAACTACTTATCTATTTCTTCATCAGAATAAGTAATAGGTAACAGCACAGCCATTACCCATTACCCATTACCTAATTAGGCAATATCTTCACGTTCGATGTAAGAGAAAAGGAACGCGAAAATAATAGCTGGTAATGCTAAACCAGTTAAAGGTACGAAAATGGAGGGCAAAAATGAAGAATATGCCAAAATAGAGGGCAGAAATGAACCTGACATAGTAAAGAGTCCTCTAGAGTCAAAATAAGATTCACTTAGGAGCTTACTGCAAAAATTCCACTATTTTGGGAAATTCTCAAGATTTTTAACACAGAGTTTACAAATCGAGTAACTCATCTACCTCAATGGTAGATAAATCGGCAGGAATAATAGTCCTCACCATTGTAACTTTATGGCTTTCCTGTTGACTTTCTAGATCAAGTGCGATTGCTCCCAGTAAAATTTCTACACAACCCAAGGGAACAAGAATTCGGGTAGTAGCTTCCCAACTTCCCCAAGGTGTAGGCCGTAAATCTTGAAGTAAATGTGGCCCATCTAGCAAAATACGAGTTTGATAATCTTCAACCCACAATTTGATCACCACTGAGGATGAAGCTGTTTGCATTTCTAGCCTTACTTTCACTGCTGTACCAGCTATTAATTCTTCATTGGGTAGGAATAGTTGAGGTGTTGGTAAAAATTCCCATTCTGGAGAGGATAAGTTTTCTGACTCTACCGCTGTGGTTTGCTCTTCTTGTTGATCAATTAAGTATTCATCCAGGACAATTTCTTCTGATCTGTCAGTATGTATACTTTGTGATACTTCTGGGGTGGGGTCAGTTTCAGTATTATCTAGTACGAGACTCTCTGATAAATCTGATACAGGATTTGTTTCTGATTCTAAGTCTGCGTTTAAATGCAGATTTAAGTCATTGATAAGTTTCGCAACGGTGATATTCTCCTCGGCTTCATCATCATTGGTATTGATAACATCTTCCTGGATGAATTGTTCATAGTCTTGCTCATAGTCTTGCTCATGATTTTGCTCATAATCTTCCTCATAATCTTCCTCATAGTCTTGCTCATGATCTTGATCTTGATAGACTAATTCTGTACCTTGATCTAATAAGTATTCTTGTTGTGCCATCCACTGTTGAATTAGAGGTGAATTTTCCAGCACATTCACTTTAATTAATTCTTGGTTTTGTGATTGGTTAATTTCTATTAAAGGTTGTACTGGTAATTGATAATTATTAATTTCCCCTGCTTGATTATTATTAGCTGACTCTAAAGTATTTTCTGTAGGAGACTTCAATCGTTTGAGGAAAGGAAAAGATGTTTGAACTTGTCTGATCACTAACTTGTCTAAATTAATAGGTCTGGCCTGACTGGATTTACTGATAGTATTTTTAGAGATTAAAGACTCTGCTGAATCAGAACTACCAGCTATCATACTTTTGTGAACCATCGGTAATTTGGGCAGTTGTGGAGAAACTTTATCGGAAATAACTACCGCTTGAATTCGGGGTGGGAAAGTCATATTCCCCCCAGGTTTTAAAGAGCTAAACTTGGCTAATTTAGGGGTTTTCACTAAATTGAATAGTTCTAAATCCAAGGGAACTGGTTCTGGTTCTGCTAGGATCTGATCCTGTGCTTGGAGATCATCCTCTGTGGATAAATCTGGTGTGGTGGATAACTGGGAAGTGATATTTAGTAATTCTTGGACATCTGCGGTGATAGTGAAAGAGTTATTACCCAGCAGTGTAGCTTCAACATCTGGTATGAGTGAGCCGTATATATTAATATTACCTAAAATTAACTTTGATTCACAATCATAGGGAATTTGAATATTATTACTAAATTTAACAGGTAAAATTTGATTGGCTAAATTTTGTTGTGATGTTATGAGAATATTTGACTCTAAAGGTGATCGTAACTCTATAATTATTTGTAATTGATAAATCTCAATATCTGATAATTGTTCATCTGCTAGATTTTCTATTTCTACTAATATGACTTCACCATTGATTTGCAGATTTTTCCCCCATTGACTCACGTAAGTATTTTGTTCTAAACATATTTCTAGGGGTAAAGATACAGGTAATCCTGGTGCAATATCTACATCTTTTGGTCCTTGCTCCCAAGATTCAGAAGCAGGTAAAGCTACATCTAGTAAGTTTTGAACCATTTGCTCCACTGTATCACCCTTTAAAACAGGATTCACAGGTTCATTTTCACTCTCAATAATATCTTCCAAAACAGGTGATGAAATTGATATGTCATCCACTTCATCGGCCTCAGAAATATCAGTTAAAGTAGACTCAGAAGACTCTTCCGTTACCGTAGCGGACACATCAAAATTTTCATCTAAATCATTCTCACCACCTAAAAGTAACTGTTGATCAACTGGAGAAGATGGAACATTGATCACTAGACTATATTGCCAAGATTCACCTAACATATCTGACATCAAATCACCAGAACATCGGATTTCCCAAACACCAGGGTTCAAGTCAGTAAAGGGAATCACCGCCATTAGTCCATTAGCATCTATACGCCGTAAACGCTTAAAAGTACGACGTTTTGGTGGAAAGTCTGCAATGGAAGAATGAGTGATCCGTACTTCTACATCACGTTCTGACCAGGATGAACGCGCTAAAATCCTATACTTTCCTGGAGAAATTTTGAGATTTGCCGATTCTAAGCTTTGCCATGAGCGATCGCCCTGCTTTTGGATCAAAAATTGCCAGTGTTCCATCTTGAATAATACCCCAACCAAGGAGTAGCTAATGACTATTTTCTAGTAACTTATTTGTCAGTTTAACTCAGTAATGCTTATTAAGAATTATTTGTTGAATTTTTTGTTGGCTATTACTTCACTAACTCTAAGTGATTTTACTAAACTTTCACACTAACCATAGAGGAAAAACAGTTAAAATATTAGGAATTAGTCTTACTATTATACCCACCCCATGAAAATAGCTCCATTACCAGATAATGAAGGGCAAAGATTAGAAGCACTAAAAAAATACCAAATTCTTGATACTCTAGAAGAGGTAGGTTTTGATGACTTGACTGCCTTAGCTGCATATATTTGTGATACTCCCATTGCCTTAATTAGTTTAATTGACGAACATCGCCAATGGTTTAAATCAAAAATTGGTTTAGAAGTTACAGAAACACCAAGAGAGTTAGCATTCTGCGCCCATGCTATTCTTGAGCCAAAAAAAACTTTCATCATCCCCAATACTTTAGAAGACAAGCGTTTTTCTGATAACCCATTTGTTACAGGAAAACCACATATTCGTTTTTATGTAGGAACACCTTTAGTCACATCAGAGGGTTTCCCGTTAGGGACTATATGTGCTATTGATAAACAACCCAAAAAGCTGACTGCTACACAAATTGCAGCGATGGAAAAATTAGCACGTCAAGTAATTACTCAGATGGAACTAAAAATTAGTTTAATAAAATTAGAAGAAAATATTATTCAACGTGAAAATATTGAACAAGAATTAAAAACTAATAACAAATATTTATTTAGCACATTAAATAAACTCAGGCGCACTCAAGCAAAACTAATTCATGCGGAGAAAATGTCTAGCTTAGTACCTTTAATTGCAGGTATTGCCCATGAAATCAATAATCCTGTCAACTTTATTTATGGGAATATTAATCACTTACAACAGAATATCCATGATTTACTAGATTTATTAAATCTTTACCAGAATAATTATCCCCAAACTAACCAGGAAATTCAAGCCAAAGCTGAAATCATAGACTTTAATTTTATTAAAAAAGACTCATTCAAAATCCTCAGTTCCATAAAGTTGGGATCTGAGCGGATTCGAGGAATTATTTTATCACTACGTAATTTTTGCCGAGTAGAGGAATCAGAAAAAAAATCAGTTAAGATAGAAACAGGAATTGATAGTACATTATTGTTATTACACCATCAACTTGAAGGCAATCAGGAACATCCACCTATACAAGTTGTTAAACAATATGCTCAAATCCCGGAAATAGAATGTTATCCTGGTCATTTGAACCAGGTTTTTATGCACATTTTAACTAATGCTATTGAATCTCTTAAGGAGGCATTCATTAAAAATCCCAATCAATATAATCAACCTAAAATTTGTATTCAAACAGAATATCAAACCTCAGAATTTTTAGTAGTCAAAATATCAGATAACGGTTTAGGTATTAACAAAAATATTGGTGGAAAAATATTTGATCCATTTTTTACTACTAAACCTGTAGGTAAAGGCAAAGGCTTAGGATTATCTATTAGTTATCAAATTGTTGTTAGTAAACACAAAGGGATTTTAGATTATCGATCAAAAGAAGGTGAAGGTACAGAATTTAGGATACAAATACCCTGTCAGATCATGTCTGGCTTACCGGTTGACAAGGAATGTAACAAATAGGCAGGGTGCAGGGTACAGGGTGCAAGGTGAGAAGAATTTTCGGATTTCTGTACACACCAGTTATATCGCCAGTGATTATGCGGACATAGTATCAAAAATCAACAAAAAATCAACAATATGAATAAGAATAAATCACAGATTTTTCCGACAAACTTAAATTTTCATGATCATTATCCTTGCCCTGTATGTCGGGTAGGGAGAATTTCTACAATGCCATTGATGGAGGCTATGTCTTGTGACTTTTGCCAAGAAATATTTACAGTCAATTTAGAATCTCAAGAAATAAAGATGCCTTCTAGACAACCTCCTTTGATTTGGCGCTGGAATGGCTGGAGATGGAGCCAAGGAAAATTAGAGGGAGTAGAATTAGGCCGGGGTTACATATTAGCAGCCATAGCATTTGTGTTGTTTCCTACCGGTTTAATTGGCATGGGAGCTTATTATTTTTCTCCTCATCCTGATGTTCCATTGTATTGGATACCTTACCTGTGGACATTACTGACATTTATGTCACACTTGGCAATCATGATTTGGATCTTTATTGAAGTTTATCAGATTCCGTTGCGAGCATATTGGCGAGGCATAACTCAACACAGAAATTAGCTAGTTAATAGTTGGTAATTGGTTAATTATGGTTTAATTAATTCAGGACTTACGGAGAAGTTACGGAATAATGAACCACAAAGGACACAAAGAAAACGAAGGTAAGAAGGTTACAAGAGATATTTTGCGTAAGTCCCATGATTTTACTTGGATACTTAGCTGTACTTAAAATGACAATATCACACATAATTAATAGAGAAAATCCTACTTTGATCTTCGGCACATATCATGATGAGTGAACTGGAGCAGTATTATCGGGTATTAGAATTAGAGCCTGGAGCAACTTTAGAGGAAATTAACCAAGCTTACAAAGATTTGGTATTTGTCTGGCATCCTGATCGTTTACCCAAAGACAATGATCGCCTGCAACAAAAAGCTCAGGATAAACTCAAAGCCTTTAATGAAGCTAGGGAAAAGTTACGCTCTCTCCAAAATAAGCCCCAAACATTTACTTATTCTCGATCTACTCAACCTAAAAAAACCTCTAATTATCAACAACCTAAAAAAACCTCTAATTATCAACAACCTAAAAAAACGTCTAATTATCAAAAACCCCCTCCAAATTCTGACTTAAGTGGTAAAGACTTTAGTCGTGCTAATTTAAGTAATCGAGATTTATCAGGGAGAAATCTTAGTTATGCTAATCTAAGTGGGTCTAATTTAAGTGATACTTTTATGCACAAAGTTAACCTCAAAGGAGCGAACTTATCCGAAGCTAATTTATTCAGAGCTAATTTATTGTTGGCAGATTTAAGAGAAGCTAACTTAAGTTACACTAATCTAGTTGGAGCAGACCTCAGTGGTGCGGATTTACGAGGTGCTGACTTAACAGGTGCTAAAATCCGTTCAGGTGAACGTCTGTTGGTGAAATTAATAGGTGCAAACTTAACAGGTGCTATTATGCCAAATGGGGAAATTCATCGGTAACTAATAGGGAAGGGAGTAATTGGTACTCTCCGGCCTGAAGGAGCGGATATTCTTAGTTCAAACAGCCCACGTAGTAAGAATGCAGCACCGAATAAATAATTTATAAAATATAGTGATACGCACTAGATAATTACCTAAGCAAAATTAATTGCACATATTGATTAAACATAGAACTAGCTGTATCTCTTACCTGTTAAGAGTTACCTGTTAGTGCTGCTAACTATAAAATATATTTTACACGACTACTGAACAGAGAATCGGTCACGGGAAATAGTAGACTATGACTATATCGTAGACCTTAGCAATGGTTTCACTCAAGAAATTAAGTAGATAGTATCTTCTGTAACAGAAAATTATTGCTGTACTAACACAAGCTACTGTATACATGGATAACAATACCTTCTCAGAGGAGTATAAATTTTAAGTTTTAAATTTGGATATAATTTGTATGTAAAAGTAAAAACTGCCATTAATTATAAACATTGACAATTACAAATCATGTCAATTTGAATTGGAAAAATCATTTAATTTTTTGTGTTTAGAATATTATGAATATAGCAATAATTGGATGTGGTTATGTTGGTTTTGCCGTTTCTCAATATTGGCAAAATAAAGATTTTGTAATTACTGCGACTACAACTACCCCAGAAAAAGTACCACAACTACAAACTGTAGCTCAAAAAGTCATAGTGACAAAAGGAGATGATGCAGAAACCCTCAAAGCGGTATTAAAAAACCAAGATGTTGTGTTATTAAGTGTAGGCGCGAAAAACCGAGAAGAATATGAAAATACTTATCTAGAGACAGTAAAAACTTTGGTTTCTGTAACCAAATATTTACCCAATCTTCACCAATTAATTTATACAGGCAGTTATTCTATTTATGGTGATAGAAATGGTGTGTGGGTGGATGAAGAAACACCACCAGCACCTGCCAATATTAACGCCCAAATTCTCAGAAAGACAGAAGATATTTTACTATCAGCAGATAATGAAAACCTCCGGGTGTGTATATTGCGGTTAGGAGGAATTTATGGGCCTGGGAGAGAATTGATCAAAATTTTTGGGAGAGTAGCTAATACAACTCGTCCTGGTAAAGGTGAAGATATCACTAACTGGGTACATTTAGATGATATTGTTGGAGCGATAGAATTTGCCCGTCATCACCGCTTACAAGGTATTTACAATTTAGTTGATGATAGTCATCTTAGTAGTAAAGAATTGATTGGTAATGTACTAACATTGAATAATTTACCTGATGTCATTTGGGATGCAAGTAATAAAAGTAATCGCCCTCATAATGCGTGGGTATCTAATCAAAAAATCAAAGATACTGGATATGAATTTATCCATCCCCAGATCATTTTTTAGTAGTTTCTAAAAGTGAGAATTATGCAATCAGCAAGTTTACCCAATTCTACCACCAGCACAGCATCAGCAACGATGTTTTACCACTGGAAAGATTTTCGCTGTACTTACGAAATACATCAACCAAAAAATGCTCAAGCTGCCGGTATTCCTATACTTTTAATTCATCCCATTGGTGTGGGATTATCACGGCTATTTTGGCGACGATTTTGTACTGAATGGTATAATACAAATCATGGCAATATAATTTATAGTCCTGATTTATTAGGATGTGGTGAAAGTGACAACCCTAGGAAAGCATATACACCGATAGACTGGGCCGAACAGTTACAACATTTTCTCCAAATTGTAGTTAAAACCCCTGTAATTGTTATTTCCCAAGGTGGTTTATTACCAGTAACTATTGAGTTAGTTAAATTAGAACCAAATTTAATTAAAGGCTTAGTTTTATCTGGGCCGACATCCTGGGCAGTAATTACCAAAAATGCTAATAAAAGTAGGCAGAGAATACTCTGGAATATTTTTGATTCTCCTATTGGTAATGCTTTTTTTCGCTATGCTAGAACTCGTAATTTTTTACAGTCATTTTCCATTAAAAGACTATTTGCTGAGAGTAAGAATGTAGATGATGAATGGTTAAACACTCTCATAGGAGATGCAAAAAATATGACTGGGCGTTATGCTGTGTTTGCATTTTTAGCTAAATTTTGGCAAAGAGATTATAGTAGTGATCTGGCAGGTATTCAAAAACCGACTTTTGTGGTTTTTGGTAATAAGTCATCTGCTATTAGTAAAGAAGGTAAGAACGAAACCGCAGATGATAATTTAATTAAATATCTTCATTGTTTACCCCAAGCACAGGGAACAAAAATCAAGGGAAGAAATGTTTTACCCTATGAGTCTACTGTTGATTTTGTGGGAGCTATTTCTCCATTTATTCGGGGGTTGGAAACGGGGAGTTAGGGTTTATGGTAGAAATTTTGTTGTTAGGTAGAAATAATATCTTTTATTTCCCACTGTACCATTACTAAACACTCCGTTTGTAAATCACATAATGATGCGATTAAGTAATACTAAAACAATTTTCCCTGTTCTCCCATATCTTGATTTTCTCTGCGTGCTTTTTTAAATGTCAACTCTCCTTGTTTCATGTCAAAGAATTCCGGTCTTTTTTGTTCCGTCAACAATTCCTCAATAGTTAAAATTTGTACTTTGGGGTAATTTCTCCCATTTCCTGCTTTATAAAAACCAGAAGATGCAGCTTGTTTTATCATTGCTTGAGTTGGAGGAGTCAAAGTTACAAATAATCCCATTTCTGCTTTATTAGTTTCCATTGTTCCCTGTAAATCTCTAATCATAGATACGTTAATATTTTTTCCCCCTTTAACACTAACAATAATTTTTTTAGCAGCAGTTTTATTTGATTTTTTAATATCTATGACATCTTCAAAAAAGATTAAACCATCTATTCCCCCATCTGCACCTTTCTTTTTATCTTTATAGGGTTGTGCATTTACCAAAGAACACGCCCACCATTGAAATTGATAAGCATCTCTATTAAATAAATCTATTGCTGCGGTTAAATCTTTTGGTGTACCTTCAACTTCAAATTCTATCCCTGGTAATAATTTTTGATTTTTATTTTCATCCTCAATAAATTGTTGCGGAAAAGCATCTTTTAATCTTTTTTCTATTAAAGAAATTGCTAAATGAGTAATATCAATACCTATCCAATTTCTCCCTAAATTTTCTGCTGCGTGTATTGCCGTTCCACATCCACAAAAGGGATCAAGAATGATATCATTTTTATTACTACTCGCTTGAATTATTCTTTCTAATAATACTAAAGGTTTTTGGGTAGGATATCCTAAAGCTTCCTTAGCTTGAGAATTAATAGGTGGTATATCATCCCAAATGTCAGGAATGACTTTACCCTGCACTTCATCTAAATAACGTTTATAACGTGGTGTTTTTCCTGTTGGTGGTATAGCAATTTTACCTTGAATTAGCCACTCTTGAGCGCGAGATTCTGGCATTCTCCAGCCATTCTCAGGAGGATCACAATCTAAAAGTTTATAAAAGTAACCTTTGCTAGTTTTTGGGTTGGTTAAATTATCAAATTGAAATCTTCTCCCGTCGCTGTCAATATTACAATAATATTGTTTAATATATTCTTCAGAATAACTCGAACGTTGAGGATTCCAAGTAAATTCATTAGTTTTGACATAGTAGAAAATAATATCTGTAATTCTGGCATATTTTTTAGCATCACTATGGCTGCTGGTACGTTTCCAAGTAATTTGATTACGAAAATTTCTGGCATCAAATATTAAGTCTAAAATAATTTTTAAATAATGACTAGCTGTAGGATCACAATGTAAATATAAACTGCCAGTAGATTTGAGAACTCGATGTAATTCTATTAATCTAATTGCCATCATTACCAAATAAGCTGATAAGGAATTTCTACCTAATGTTCTGACTAATAAATCTAATAATTGATATACCTCACCTTTTTCATATTTGATTTCATCTAAAAATTTTTCTGATTCTATTCCCCAGATACAAGTATCTTCAAAAGCTGTAATTTGTGCTTCTGATTTTTCACCAATGGTATTTTTAAATAAAATATTATAATTTGCTTTGGAATTAAAAGGTGGATCAAGATAAATTAAATCAATAGATTCATCAGGGATATTTTCTCTGAGAACTTGGAGATTATCACCGTAGTAAAGACGTTTCATATATGAATAAATTATTGTTTGATTATAACTGGAATTTCAGTCAATCAATATTATCATATATCTCCATAAAAATCATCATCTAATAACTGTTCTAAAGTAAAAGGTAAATCTAGAGGATATTCAGCTTCATCTGGTTTTCTCACCCCTAACTTAGCATTTTTACTTTCTTTAATTGCCAATTTTCTAGCATCAGCATAAGCTAGGGGAATTACTTCATATATATAATTTTTAAAAGAAGGATTTTCTTGTAAATCTTTTTTAACTCGAAAGCGATGTTCAGTAATAGAACTGTACCAACTTCCTTTCATCATTTCTGGTGCATCAGCTTGAACAATTAACTTTAGTAAGTGAGCCATTAAAATCGTTAAATTACTCAAAAAAGACCGTTTTTCTGATTTACCCATATCTTCCAATTCTAATAGTAAATGCTCCCAATCAATATCATTAAAATTTTGAGATTTGATTTGTATAATGATAGTTTCTCTCCACAGGTTAAAATCTTGCTCATAGAGTTGATCATTCATATAGCTATATCCACTAAATTTAAAGCATAACTTACCAATTATAACACTTCTCTTCCTTCGTGTTCTTCGTATCTTCGTAGTTCAATAAAAACAAAAAAAGGACGAACCCCAAAAGATTCGCCCTCAAATTGCCAAAGAAAACTCAAACTTTAAACCTTAGCTTCTTCCCTTACCAACTTATCCCAACCCAAATCCTTCAAATTATTATTCCTTCTTAAAGGACGAGTTACCAACTCCAAAATATCCCGCGCATTACCAAAACCATGAATCTGTGCAAAAGTAAATTCCACAGACCATTTAGTATTAATTCCCCGCGCTTCTAAAGGATTTGCATGGGCCATTCCAGTAATTACTAAATCAGGATTTAACTCATAAATTCTTTGCACCTGATTATAATTATCTGGCTTTTCAATAATCTTGGGTAAAGGAACATTCATTTCCTGACAAGTCTTTTCTAACAAAGCTAACTCCGCAGCTTGATAGCGTTTATCCATGTAAGGAATACCAATTTCTGGAACAGTCATTCCGCAGCGAATTAAGAACCGTGCTAGGGAAATTTCTAATAAATTATCACCCATGAAAAACACAGATTTACCGCGAATTAATTGCACATAATCTTCTAAATTTGCCCAAATTTGTGCTTCCCTTTCATCTAAACCTTGGGGTGTAATTCCAAATACAGAACAGATTTTTTCTACCCAAGCTCTTGTACCATCAGGCCCAATGGGAAATGGTGCACCAATTAATTTACATTTCTTTCTTCTCATTAAAGTTGTCGCGGTACGACTGAGGAAAGGATTCACACCAACAACATAATAACCTTCTTCTAAGACTGGTAATTCTGTAAATCTTTTCGCAGGTAGCCAACCAGAAACCTTAATTCCTTGTTTCTTCAATTCTAAGGTTAATTGAGTCACAACTGGATCAGGTAAAGAACCAAATAAAACTAAAGGTGGATGATCTACATATTCTGTTTCTTCTGCTGCTACCTCTTTTTTATTGCCGAAGTTGAGTAACTTTTGTAGAGAGTTCCGTTCATCTTTTTCGGCTTTAGTAATAGGTGCTTGAGTAGGACAACGATTAGCCATTGCAGCTAATACAGTATCTTCTCCTTGGGTAAAAGCATAATCCAAACCATTAGCGCGAGCAACTACAATGGGAATACCAATTTCTGCTTCTAATTTGGGTGCTAAACCTTCCAAATCAGTTTTAATAATTTCTGTGGTACAAGTACCAATCCAAACTATCACACTAGGATTGCGATCGCGCTTAATTTGTTCACACAATCTTTTCAATTCCTCATAATCATTCAACTGAGCGGAAATGTCACCTTCCTCTAACTCAGCCATTGCGTAACGGGGTTCAGCAAAAATCATTACCCCCATTGCATTTTGGAGAAAATAACCACAAGTTTTTGTACCAATTACTAAAAAGAAACTATCTTCAATTTTTTGATATAACCAAGCAACGCAACTAATAGGACAAAAAGTATGATAATTACCAGTTTCACATTCAAAATTTAAAGCGGTATTTTCTTTAGCGATAGTCATTTTAATTTTCTCCCCTTAATATTAAGGTTTACAAGGCAATTATCAGTTATCAGTTACCAGTTATCAGTAGATAAAATTTACAACTAAGAACAGTTTTTCTAAAAACATTAATTAATCATGATTAAGTCTTATGAAACTGTTCCGTTATCTTTTACCTGACAACTGATAACTGTTTACTATTTACTGATAACTGAATTTAATTGTTGGGGAAGAGACGAGCCATTTCTGACTCATCAAAAACCTCAGATGGTAGTTCTTCACCTAACAGGTTATTATTTTCTTCACCAATTTTTTGAGATGTTTCATCACCCCATACATCAGAAATTACATCCCGAAATTCATTATCATCGGGTTGATTGAGATTACCAAATCCACTGTCATCTGTGAGATTAAAATCACTTAATCCACTATCATTGCTATCTTCACTCAAATCTGTGGATTCAAAGGACATTTCCCCAAAATCTTCTACTGAGTCCAAATCCGACGGTGGTTGAAAGTCTTCTTTCATGCTGTCGTCAGATAAAGATATACTGTCAAAGGCATTTTCATTTTCTAAATCATCCATTTGGAACTCATTCATAGTTGGTTCTGCTTGGATGTCGAAATCATTATGTTCCACTGGTTGCAGATCAGAAATTTCTTCTATTTCTTCTGAAGAATCATCAGCATAAATCTCTGGTTCTTGCAGCGGACTCAAGCGATTGCCAAGAGTAATATCTGGGTCAAAATGTAGCCCTAACACTTCAACTAAAGTATCAGCGTCTGGATTTAACTTTGCAAATGGAAACATCAATTGGGCTAATTTTGGTTCTAGAGCGTTGACTACTCCCAAAATTAGGTAAGAAGAAGGACGTTTACCTCCATCTGGTGTATAAACCGATTCTATGGTCATTTGCAGAATGATCCAGTCGCGGTTGGCCTGAAAGAACTGCAACCACTTCTGTTTGATTGAGTCCGTAAAACTATCAAAGAAAGCCATAGTTTCCCCCATGCTGAAGAGATAATTGTTTTATACAATCATCAAGTCTAATTCCTCTTCCGCATTACTGACCTGTTGTTTATTCGGATTTAAATAAAAATCTGACAAAAGAGAGAAAAGTTCACGATCTGGAGCATCGTTGGGAACGACACCTTCCGGACGAGATAAAATCTGATCGGCGATGCTGAGGTAATACTCGGAAACGTACTCCAGGGAAGGATCTGACTCTGCCATTTCAAAAATTGTTTTTCCTTTCACGCGGGAAACACGGATATCTTCAATTAAAGGTAATACCTCTAATACTGGCATGGGTACTGATTCTATGTACTTATTAATTAAGTCACGTTTAGCAGTACGATTACCGATCAAACCAGCTAGTCGCAAGGGGTGAGTTCTGGCTTTTTCTCGAACAGATGCTGCTATTCGGTTAGCTGCAAATAAAGCATCAAAACCATTGTCTGTAACGATCATACAGTAGTCTGCATAGTTTAAGGGGGCTGCAAAACCACCACAGACAACATCACCCAGAACGTCAAATAAAATTACATCGTATTCATCAAAAGCGTTAAGTTCTTTTAAGAGTTTGACTGTTTCACCAACTACATAACCACCACATCCCGCACCAGCAGGCGGTCCTCCCGCTTCTACACAGTCAACACCACCATAACCTTTGTAAATTACATCTTCAGGCCACACATCTTCGTAGTGGTAGTCCTTTTCTTGCAAGGTATCAATGATCGTAGGAATCAAAAACCCAGTCAGAGTAAAGGTGCTGTCATGTTTAGGATCACAACCAATTTGCAGTACTTTTTTGCCACGTTTAGCTAGTGCTACTGAGATATTACAGCTAGTTGTAGATTTACCAATACCGCCTTTTCCATAAACTGCTAATTTCATTTTTTCTGACCTCTTATAGTTTTTTCCCTAGTTCTAATCATTAGCCCCTGCACTAACGTTTTTATCGGTGTGCGTTGAGGTATGTGAGAGCCATTATTGTGCAAATTTCTGAGAAAGCAAAGGGTAAGAAAATATGAAAAGCTACGATAATCTGATTATTTAGGTGTTTAAAAATCAAAAAATATCAAAAATATCTCTAAAAATCACTAAAAAACACTATAAAACTATAATTTGTTTTTTGTACTTATTTAAAATAAAAATAGTAACAAAAAACAAATTATCCAATATAGTCTAATAAAATCAAGCAAATAAATGTTTATAAATTCTTGCTATCTATTTCCATAGCAGCTAAACAGAGGTTTTTTAGAGTTAGTGTATTCAGAAACATTGACAGTAAATAAATCAATAACCCTTATGATTAGCTGCTTCTGTTCATTTTTGTGGTTTGATTTACTGATCTACAGGAAGTCTTCAGATCCTACTCAACAGAGTGATGCTAAGACAGCAAATACAATCTTGATTGTAAATTAATATTAAAAAATCAAATACCTCCGAAAAGATAATCAAATCATGACATAGATAATTTTATTGTCATCATGTAAATTTTTGTATTATATGTTGTTGAGGATATCCCAATCAGTCATGAAACCCTTAACCTGTATAGGTAGAAACTGGCATTGCTGAATTAGGGTATGAAATTGCAAAATTAAGAAAATTAGACTCTTAATCTCTGCGACTGGAGCGCCTCTGCGTGAAAAAAATCATAATAGACCAAAAATATATGGGAATTAATTTTAGGACTTACGTCGCAATGACAAATCTTCGTTGCGTAAGTCCTGAATTTAAAACTAATCAAATCATCGAATTGTTGGATATCTAAATTTTGAAATGTTGGGTTAAGCGGAGCGCAACCCAACCTACTATATTTTGAAGATACTTTTTATTAGTAAATCAATCGCCAATTCTACTCACTTTGATTGAAATTACTCTGGAGAAACTTGATCACCAGATTTTTCAGCAACCTTCCTTACCGCTGCAATATCTACATCTAATCTTGTTGCTATTTCTTCCACCGTCAAACCCAATTCTAATAAGAGTGGTACTGATTCTAAGCTACCTTCTAATCTACCTTTATTTCTTTCTTCTTCCGCAACGTCTTGAAAATACCGTGTTTTCCTTAAATCATCGAAAGTAAACATTGCTTCTATCTCTTTAGGAGTCTTATAAGTATTTTTAGCGCTTCATTTCCTGTAAAGATTGCCAACCAGCTTGCCATTGAGAATTATCCTGCAATAATTTAGCATTAATCCAAAATCGTACATCTGGATCACAAGCTGATATCATTTCAGCATATACCCACTTACCTTGATTTTTACGGTTAACTACTTGAAAGTGTCGCCAACCGTCAACTTTTTGTTGTGCAGTCCACTTAGAACCGAGTAAAAAAGGAAACTTCTGTTTTTTCGGCATTGCATTGATTAATTATGGATTATTTAAACTTGCTTAAAAGATATTTTTTTAAATAAATAGCTTCAGATTATACAGATATAATACTACTAAAATTCTATCTGTCAATATCAATTGCTGAAATGACCTAATCTCGTTAATTATTAGAATAAATTCTCATTATTATTGAGAATAAACACAACTTTATTGAGAAATATCTCATTAAAGACTTTTTTGAAAAACCAGAGATTTAAAAAACTTATATATAATAACTATAAACTGATAACTGATAACTGATAACTGATAACTGATAACTGATAACTGACTCTCTCATTTGGGATAATACTACATAATTAGATGGGAAGACCGATCCGAGTAAATTTAAAGTATTTTTAGAATGACTATATGAAAGTAAATTATCAAAAAAACTATGCAACCAAATAATCCTAATCAATTTACAGAAAAAGCTTGGGAAGCGATCGCCCAAACACCAGAAATTGCTAAACAATACCAGCAGCAACAACTAGAAAGTGAACATTTAATGAAAGCGCTCCTAGAACAAAATGGGCTAGGTAATGCAATTTTGACTAAAGCTAGTGTAAATATCCAAAAAATTAGAGATTATACAGAACAATTTATATCTCGACAACCGAAAGTATCAGGAAATAGCACATCTGTATATTTAGGACGTAGTTTAGATACATTATTAGATCGAGCAGAAAAATACCGCCAAGAATTTAAAGATGAATATATTTCTGTTGAACATATATTATTAGGGTATGCTAAAGATGATCGGTTCGGTAAAAATCTACTCCAAGAAATTGGTTTAGATGAAAAGAAATTAAAAAATATTATTAAAGAAATTCGCGGGAGTCAAAAAGTGACAGATCAAAATCCAGAAGGAAAATATCAAGCTTTGGAAAAATACGGACGTGATTTAACCGAAGCAGCACGTGAAGGAAAATTAGATCCTGTAATTGGGAGAGATGATGAAATTAGAAGAACTATACAAATTCTCTCCCGAAGAACAAAGAATAACCCGGTATTAATTGGTGAACCAGGTGTTGGAAAGACTGCTATTGCTGAAGGTTTAGCACAACGGATTGTAGCTGGTGATGTTCCCCAATCTTTAAAAGATAGGAAACTGATTGCTTTAGATATGGGAGCATTAATTGCTGGTGCAAAATTTAGGGGTGAATTTGAAGAAAGACTCAAAGCAGTATTAAAAGAAGTTACTGAATCCGGCGGCAATATTGTATTATTTATTGATGAAATTCATACCGTTGTCGGTGCAGGTGCAACTCAAGGTGCAATGGATGCAGGTAATTTATTAAAACCCATGTTAGCTAGGGGTGAATTACGTTGTATTGGAGCGACAACTTTAGATGAATATAGAAAATATATTGAAAAAGATGCAGCTTTAGAAAGACGCTTTCAACAAGTTTATGTAGATCAGCCAGATGTAGCTGATACAATTTCTATTTTAAGAGGTTTGAAAGAAAGATATGAAGTGCATCATGGGGTAAAAATTTCTGATAGTTCCCTAGTTGCTGCTGCAACTTTATCTATTCGTTATATTAGCGATCGCTTCTTACCAGATAAAGCCATTGACTTAGTAGATGAAGCAGCAGCAAGACTAAAAATGGAGATCACTTCCAAGCCAGAAGAATTGGATGAAATTGATCGCAAAATTCTGCAATTAGAAATGGAGAAACTTTCTTTACAAAAAGAAAGTGATCCTGCTTCCCGTGAAAGATTAGAAAGGTTAGACAAAGAATTAGCTGATTTTAAAGAAGAGCAGAGAACCTTAAATGCTCAATGGCAATCAGAAAAAGATGTGATTACCAAATTGCAATCAATTAAAGAAGAAATTGATCGGGTAAATTTAGAAGTTCAACAAGCCGAAAGAAACTATGATCTTAACCGTGCTGCTGAATTGAAATATGGCAAACTTACAGAATTACATCGGCAATTAGAAACCGTAGAAAGTGAACTCACCAACGCTCAAGGTACAGGAAAATCATTATTAAGAGAAGAAGTCACAGAAGCAGATATTGCTGAAATTATTTCTAAGTGGACAGGAATTCCTATTAGTAAATTAGTAGAATCAGAAAAAGAAAAACTCTTACATTTAGAAGATGAATTACATCATCGTGTAGTAGGACAAAGTGAAGCCGTTACTGCTGTCGCTGATGCCATTCAACGTTCCCGCGCTGGACTTGCTGATCCCAACCGTCCCATTGCTAGTTTTATTTTCCTCGGACCAACAGGAGTAGGTAAAACAGAATTAGCTAAAGCCCTAGCTGCTTATATGTTCGATACAGAAGAGGCTTTAGTGAGAATTGATATGTCAGAATATATGGAAAAACACGCAGTTTCTCGATTAATTGGAGCGCCTCCAGGATATGTTGGTTATGAAGAAGGTGGACAATTAACAGAAGCAATTCGTCGTCGTCCTTATGCAGTGATTTTATTTGATGAAATTGAAAAAGCACACCCTGATGTTTTTAATATTTTTCTGCAAATTTTAGATGATGGTCGTGTTACCGACTCTCAAGGAAGAACGGTAGACTTCAAAAATACCATTATCATTATGACCAGTAATATTGGTTCTCAATACATTTTAGATATTTCTGGAGATGATTCCCAATATGATGAAATGCGTCATCGGGTAATGGAAACAATGCGAAATAGTTTCCGTCCTGAATTCTTAAACCGCATAGATGAAATTATCATCTTCCACAGTTTACAGAAATCAGAATTACGAGAAATTGTTGAATTACAATTGGAGCGACTCAAACAAAGGTTAGATGACAAAAAAATGTCATTGCGAATGTCCGCTACTGCTCTCGACTTTTTAGCCGAAGTCGGTTATGATCCTATTTTCGGAGCGAGACCATTAAAACGAGCTATCCAACGAGAACTAGAAACCCAAATTGCTAAAGCTATTTTGCGTGGTGAATTTAATGAAGGTGATACTATTTTTGTAGATGTAGAAAATGAACGTTTAGCTTTTAGTCGTTTACCAGTTGAAGTTTTGAGTAGCTAGTTAAACCGTTGATATAATTTACACATTCTTGTTTTTAAAAACTTTTCACAACCATAAAACATATTCCCGGCTTCTGCAAAAAAGTCGGGTTTTTGATTTAATAATAAATAATAAACAAATCTCAATTTCCTTCAATGAGGAGTTTTCAATATGTCTTTAGAACAGGTAGAAAGTTTTTATGAGATGTTAAATTTAGAACCTGGTGTTTATGAATTATATTATGAAAATTGCCGACAACAGGGAGTTTTGGATAGTTATCATTGGGATCTCAAGAAAATAGTTGCTTTTGCAGCTACCTTCGGTTACGAATTTGATGAACCAGAATTAGAAGAAATATTATTTGCTACTGAACCTGTTCGATTGGTGAGTCATTAGTTATTGAATATGGAGCAGGGAGCAGGGAGAGAATGAAAAACACTGATAATTGATAACTGATAACTGAAATAACTTCAACTTCCTCTAAAAACCTCCTCCCTGTTCTAAAAATTCCTTTTCTTCTGGAGTAGAGGTGCGCCCTAAAATGTGATTACGATGGGGAAAACGCCCAAAACGAGAAATAATTTGCAGATGCTTAAAAGCAGACTCTATTGCTTTGGTACTATCAGGATCATGGCTGAGTTGCTGAAATAACTTTACACATTGACGCTGATGAGCTAAGTTTTCACTATGCTCAAAGGGTAGATAAATAAACCAACGCTGCACAGGCAACAATTCCCGATCAAAACCTTGAGCAATTGCGTGTTGTGCAACTGAAAGTGCTTCCCAATCAGTAGCAAATGCTTCTAATGTGCCACGAAACATATTGCGAGGAAATTGATCTAGCAGCAAAATCAAACCCAGACAGGTTTCTGGTGTGTTCATCCAATCATCCAAAATACCTGCTGCCGCTTTTTGGTAATATTCAAGAAAGTTATCTCGTATTTTTTGGTCAAACTCTGGTTCTGAATCAAACCAAATTGATCGGGGTTTACCGTAACCTGGTTGATCAAGATGACCAAACCAAAATTCTAAAATAGGCGCTGCCTGTGACATTACTGTTATTTACTATTACAAAGCACTTGTCGCATTTTACGCATATTTTCTGGTAATTCCAAGTTCATTGCTTGCTGAATAAATATTGCGGGAATGGGAATATTAGGAGTAGCTTGCACTGTATAGGCTAATAAAGTACCATCAGCCATGTCTTGAAAATCAAGCTTGGCATGGAAATCTTCAAATGTACCCTTCTCCATTTGAAACTGAATCTGCTGGCCTAGGACTTCGACAACGTTGAGATATATCTCTACTTGAGCCGTAAAAAACAAAAATGCCTTTTGTGCTGTTTGATACAGAAATTGAATATCTCCTTGAGAATTTTTAGATATAACTTCGCTTTTAGTCAGGTCAGGAAAATACTGTACCCAACGAGGATAGTCTGTAATTTGTTTCCAAACATTTATACGTTTAACAGGTAAGTACATCCAAGCTGTGACAGCACCACCCCAGAGAGTATGCTGTCGCGTTTTTAAGAGAATTTTACCTTGGATCAGCGATTTTTGCTGTTCTTTACTCCATAACATATCTAAACCTTGAGAACTTTTTAAAGTTGGATTTGAGACATCAAATGCAGACATAGTTATGCTGATTCCTCCTCCACAAACAAAGTTTTAGTACTGTCAATGTTTATCCGATAAATTGAAACATACTAAGTTTTATTTCAATAGATTTTGTTGATTTCTGGAATTAAATATAGGAGTAGATCAAAAATCAAAAAGTTGAGATCATAAATGAGTGTAGAACTTACGCATTTTAACAAAAAGTTAGGGTTGGAGATTACTTCCTTTCGTCGCAATAACAGTATTTCAAGTAGGTTTTGCCTAAGTCCTGAAATAGTCAAGATAATATTTACATTTCCAAGTGCTACTTTTTTCCCATCTTGGTTGAACATCGTTTAGCATTATATCTGTAATTTAGATGTAATTATGGCTGGAATTGTAAATTTAAGTGTAAATTCAACTAAATCCTACTTAAAAATCTCATGAATCAATATTCCTTAAATCGTAAGTTAGTTCAAATTGTTGGTATTCTTTTGGGTCTAGGTTTTGCTTTTTGGATTCTCAGAGGTATGGGAATTTTAACTTTTCTTCCCGGCGGTATCATTTGGTTATTGTTTTTAGCGGCAATAGGTGTAGGAGTTTTTAGTTATTTTCAACGTAGATGGTGGCGGTTTTAACCGTTCTCAGTAATCAAGAGCAGAAAGAATTAGTTGTTCACCCCATCACCCCAAACCCTTTCTGATAAGTAGGGCTTGCTGTTTGCGTAGCGTGCCGTTAGGCATATAAATATGCAAACATTTTCAGCAAAGTATTTTAGGCAATTGAAATTTTAAAAAGTGCAAGATACAGCAGATTCGAGGTTCATGAGGTACAACCTCAAAAATCAAACTTTTGTGGGATGGGCCGGACAGCCCGTCACTAGTGTACCTCACCAATATGAAATCTGCTATATATGGGAATAAATGCTTAAAAATCTTGTACTCTTGTTGAAAATTTAAACTTAACAACTTTCTAAAACTGTTCCCTGTTCCCTAGTCTCCACAGATCGCTTTTTGCTGCCAACCCTAAGTAGGTGGTGCAATTAACTGGTAGAGTAGGTTTTATAGAAACATCCTTATACTTAATAATCTTGCAAATTATAGTTATTGGTGGTGGTGCGGCTGGTTTTTTTGGTGCGATCGCCTGCGCTGAAGCAAACCCTTTGGCCCAAGTTACATTAATCGAAGCGAGTCGTAAACCTTTGGCAAAAGTGTTAATATCTGGTGGTGGTAGGTGCAATGTCACTCACGCTTGCTTTTCTGCGTCAGAATTGGTACAAAATTACCCTAGAGGTGATAAAGCTTTACGAGGAGCTTTTACCCGTTTTCAACCTAAAGATACCATAGCTTGGTTTGCTAATCATGGAGTCAATCTGAAAACAGAAGCAGATGGACGAATGTTTCCCATGACAGACAGTTCCGAAACCATCGCTGAATGTCTAGTTAGTGCCGCCTTTGCTGCTAAAGTAGAACTAAAAATTGGTACACCTGTAACCTCAGTCAAACAAGAAAATCAAGGTTTTATCGTTACCCTCAAATCAGGAGAACAGCAAAAAGCGGATCGCCTACTTCTAGCAACTGGTAGCAGCTTAATAGGTTATAAAATCGCTCAAGAATTAGGACATGAGATCGAAACTCCAGTCCCATCTTTATTTACTTTTAACATTGCAGAAACAAATCTGCGTAAGTTGGCGGGAATTAGCGTTAATCCTGTAAATCTGCGTTTATCAATTACAGATAAAGTTCAACTAAAGCAGACAGGTCCATTATTAATTACTCATTGGGGTGTTAGTGGTCCATCTGTACTTAAACTTTCTGCCTGGGGCGCAAGGTCACTTCATGAAAATCGTTATCAAAGCAAATTAATTATCAATTGGCTGCCAAACTTCTCACAAGATGCGGTTAGACAAAAACTATTAAGTGTAAAACAGGAATGGGGTAAAAAAGCGATGATGCTACATCGGGGAGTAGACTTACCCCACCGACTGTGGCAATACATCATTACCCGTATTGGCATAAATACTGAAGAACGCTGGGCAGACATATCAAAAAATACCATAACTCAATTAGTGCAAGAAATTTCCCAGGGAGAATACTTAGTCACTGGTAAAGGTGCATTTAAAGAGGAATTTGTTACTTGTGGAGGAGTCAATCTCAAACAAGTAAACTTTAAAACTATGGAAAGTAAATTAGTTCAGGGTTTATACTTTGCTGGTGAAATATTAGATATAGATGGAATTACCGGAGGTTTTAACTTCCAGAGTGCCTGGACAACGGCATATTTAGCAGGAATCTCAATCGCTAAGAGTATATAAAAATATATTTATAGTTATAATATGGTAAGGTGCTATTAGCTGCATTGGTGAGTGGGAATACAGTGGCTAATCCAAATTATCAAGTTTTATTAAAAAATCGCAATGTACTAAGTAGGTAGGCGTTAAAAATTGTCGTTGAGATCACGCAGGGTGCAGGGCGCAGGGTGCAGAGGGAAAGAAGGTTTTAGTCTTGTTTACTTTCTGTTACATAGTTGTAAATTTCCCCGCTGACCTACTTAATAAAAAAAATCATACTTTAGATATATGACAAAAATTTAATGGTATACTAACAAAAGTAGTCTTAAAGAAGATAAGTGGATACGTAAAATTGCTTGCACGTAGTTATCGTAGAAAAAATCTCTGTAAACCTCAACAGTTCTGTGTTTTCTGCCCCAACTATACAATTTACTTGACGTAACCACTCATTGCTTTAAGAAACATTCATCATTACTTTATAGGTAATTTAACTGTTTTAGCCTCTATCATACTAAGCTAGTAGTAACTAGTTAAAATCAACTAGTTATAAGGGGATTAGTAGTAACAGCAATTAATGATTATAGTGAAAACACTAGATGTCAAAAGATTGATATTATATGATTCAACCTTGGCTTTTCAAGCTGCTCACTTGTTAGAGCGAAACTTATGGAGTAAGGGAAAACCGTAAAATCCCGTACGAAAAGTTGCTAGTTAATTTATTTTGATGTCAAATCTTCCGGTATATTCTTTTAGAATATGTAATTAATATTACATAGCTGTATATTTTCAAAACTCACAGAATAATGTTGCAATCAGATATCAAAAATAGTCAGCTAAATAGCGTCCCCCTGGATCTACGCGCACCAACATCTACAAGATTCCGTAAAGGAGACTGGTGGAAGAGGCTAGTAACTTTACTTACTGTTGATAGCATTTTCATAATAGCTGCATGGTTATTAGTCTATCTTTTAATCACACCAGAAGTTAGTAACCAAGTGCCTTCCTTACCAATATATTTAATTCTGCAAATAACTGCTCTAACTATTCAGGGTAACTATGCTCCAGGTAAACAACGTTATAACTACTTAAGTCTGATTAAAACTATTACCTTTGCCCATTGTTTACCCCTAGTTATCCAAATATTATATCTACCGACTTTCCAACTCAATAGTCAAATTCTCGTACTGTATTGGTTAACATCAACATTATTAATTTGTTTAGGTAGATTTGCAATAGATATTGCTTTGGAATATGCACGTGAAAATCAAATATTGGGATTTAACTCAGTTTATATAATTTGTTCAGAAGCAGAGAAAGAACAGGCAATTAATTCTGTTGAAAAAGAATCAAGATATAAAGTTGTTGGTTGTGCTAGTTCTATATCTTTAGATCAAGAACATCGCCTAGAGACATTAGAAAAACTCAATCAGTTAGGTGTCACAGAAGTTTTCATTTCCTTGAGTGCTATTCAAAATAGACTTTACCTATGTTGGTTATTTCAAACATCGGGTATTACAGTCCATTTGTTACCAATGGAATTAAAACCAATTTATCGAGATTTAGTAGTACATAATGTTGGTGGCTTAACTTGTTTAAGTTTCATGTCACAAGCAATTACAGGTAGAGACTTTTGGTTCAAAAGAATATTTGACATTTGCTTTGCTGGTTTATTTCTCATTGTCACATTTCCGATTTATTTAATCATTTCCCTGGGGATTATTATAGATTCTCCTGGTTCACCATTCTATCGTCAAACTCGCATTGGCTTACATGGTAAAGAGTTTAAAGTTTGGAAATTCCGCACCATGAGAACCGATGCTGACAAAATGCAAAAAGAATTAGAAGCATTAAATGAAAGTAAGGATGGGATTTTGTTCAAAATCAAAGATGATCCCAGAATTACTAGGATTGGTAAATTTCTGCGTCGTTATAGCCTAGATGAATTACCCCAATTATTTAATGTCGTACTGGGAGAAATGAGCTTAGTTGGGCCTCGTCCTTTACCAACAAGAGACGTTAATAAATTTTCAACCCGACATTTAATTAGACAAGAAGTTTTACCAGGTGTAACCGGGATGTGGCAAGTTTCTGGACGTTCGGATATAGTAGATTTTGAGCAAGTTTTAAATTTGGATTTGAAGTATATTGAAAACTGGTCACTGTGGTTAGATTATGAGATCTTAATGAAGACAGTAGATGTGGTTTTGAATAAAAAAGGTGCTTATTAGGAGTATATGTCTTACTGAATCTAAATATGTGTAGATACAAAAGCAAAACTTTCCTAAAATTTAAAAAATTCAATTTTTTTCATTTTTCAATCAGGTCAAATAAAATAGGATGAATCATGAATAAAACTGCATGGGTATTTCCAGGACAAGGATCTCAACAAATAGGAATGGGAATTGACTTATTAGAAATTCCCTTTGCTCAAGAAAAACTTACTCAAGCTAATAATATTTTGGGTTGGTCGGTAATTGATGTTTGTAAAAATGATGAAGAAAAACTGAACCGTACTGTTTATACACAACCTATTCTATACATAATAGAAAGTATCTTATCTGACTTAACCAAACAACAAGGAGAAATTCCCGACCTAGTTGCCGGCCATAGTTTAGGAGAATACATTGCTCTATATACAGCAGGAGTATTTGATTGGGAAACAGGGCTAAAGTTAGTGCAAAGTCGCGGTCAAATCATGGATAAGGGTGCTAATGGTACAATGGCAGCCCTAATTAATTTTGATCGCAACAAACTAGAACAGGTAATTAATCAAACTCCAGATGTATTTTTAGCTAATGATAATAGTGTTATTCAAGTAGTAATTTCTGGTAGTCCTGATGCAGTCCAAAAGGTGATGTCAGAAGTTCCATCTGAGCGTGCTGTACCTTTAAAAGTTTCCGGTGGTTTTCACTCACCCCTAATGGCTACTGCGGCAGAAGAATTTCAACAATTATTAGATAATACATTATTCGCAGAAGCTAAGATACCTGTAATATCTAATACTAATCCCCACCCAACCATATCTGCAAGTCAGATTAAACAAAGTCTTTCTCAGCAAATGACAAGTGCAGTACGTTGGAGAGAAACTGCTTTGAAATTGCACGACGAAGGAATTAAAAAAGTTATTGAAATCGGCCCAGGAAATACATTAACTAAATTAATTAAAGCCACTACCCGTGATTTTAAATTAGAAAACATAACTAGTATTTATGAATTACCAGGAAACACTATTCAACGCCCAACTCCACCACAGCAATTACAAAAACCAGTCTTCACTTCTCGTCATCAAATTGAAAAAGAGCTAATTGGTATTTGGGAGGAAATTTTAAATATCCGACCAATAGGTATTAGAGATAACTTCTTTGAATTAGGTGGTAATTCTCTGCACAGTGTTCGCGTATTGAATGAGATTGAAAATAAATTTCATCAAAATATCATTTTATCTGTTTTTTTGGAGAATCAAACTATTGAACAGTTAGCAAGTATTTTAACTTCAGAATCATCATTACCATTAAAATCTCTAGTCAAAATTCAATCTGGTATCAACAATAAACCACCGTTATTTTGTATTCATGCCATTTGGGGAAATGTATTATTTTATAGGATTTTAGTCAATTATTTATCACCAGCACAAGCAGTTTATGGACTACAGGCGCAGGGTTTAGATGGTAAACAATCACCATTAATATCCATACCAGATATGGCTGCTAAATACATTCAAGAAATGCGTACAGTTCAACCACAAGGTCCATATTATTTAATTGGACATTCTTTTGGTGGTAAAGTAGCATTTGAAATTGCTCAACAACTCCAATCGCAAGGTGATAAAGTTGCTTTATTAGGTATTATTGATACCGCCGCCCCAGATATTAATAAATCCCTATCAGAGAATTCTGCTGAAAACAGTGGCACCAATAAACTTTTCAGTAGGACTTATTTCCATATTCGTGGGTTATTGAAATTGAGCTTACCAGAGCAAATTAGCTATCTATCAGCTAGATTATATTGGCATTCAACTGTAGGAAAATTAAGCATTTTCTATAGAATTTACTTACGTTATTTCAAGCGCTCACTTTTAGATTTAAGGTTACTAGATGTGAATCTAGCTAATGATATAGCTACCAAGAGTTATACTCCCTCAGTTTATCCTCAAGGATTAACTCTGTTCCGATGTACCCACCAAAGAGCAGGATTAGATAATGAGTATGATTTAGGTTGGAATAAATTAGTTAAGGGGAAAATAGAAGTTTATGATTTTGATACCTACCATGATAGAATTATGCAAGAACCGACAGTTAAAAAATTGGCTGAAAAACTAAAACAATGTTTAGATTCTAAAGCAAATTTGCTTCATATTCAACCTAAATAAAACTAGAACATAGTTGCTTATAACAACGATTTTTAAAATTCAATAATCCCATTTATGAAAAAAATAACTTGATATTTTGTTAGCATAGTGAGCAGAAAATGGAGTTTTTTTATTCATAATTTTGAATCATAAATCGGTATCTGCTATGTACATAGTATAGATTGTAAAAAATTAGTAAGTTTATCCATTTGATGGGGAAATAACTACGGGTTAAAAATAGCGGCATATTGATTATATGGGGTTTACTAAATAAATCAAAAAATATTAACAAGCAACTAGTTTTAGTCATTTTGACCAAAATTGCAGGTTTTGATAACGTAGAAACTTGAAAACCTGGCCTTTAAGTTTGATTCAAAAGAAAAATCATTCCCATCCAACTCTTAAAACTGTTACCTGTTAAGATTTGTCTGCCTGCACGATAAGAAATTTTCAGGACTCTCTATACAGTATTTTTCAGACAAGAAACTCAAAAATAAGGTGATTAACAATGACAGATATAGCTTTTTTTCTTATAGACTTAGGTGGAGGTGGAGCAGAAAAAGTTATGCTCAGTTTAGCAGCAGGTTTTGCAAATAAAGGATTAAAAGTTGACCTAGTTTTAGCCCAAAAAACTGGTGAGTATTTATCATTGATACCAGACAATATTCGGGTTATTGATTTAGCTAGTCCACGATTAATTAGTAGTTTACCTTTGTTAGTTAAATACCTACAACAAAATTCCCCTAAATTTCTCTTTTCTGCTTTAGAAGATCCTAATGTTTTATCAATAGTTGCCCAAAAATTAGCTGGTGTAACAACTCGTGTAATAGTCACAGTACATAACCATGTTTCTAATTACTGTAGAGAATCTCGAGAGTTAAAACGGAAATTTACACCTTGGTTGATAAGTTGGTTATTTCCCCAAGCAGCAGGCATAGTTGCTGTATCTCAAGGTGTGGCTAATGAAGTTGCCAAAATCAGTGGTTTACCATCAGAGAAAATTAGAGTTATTTATAATCCTATTTTTACTCCTGAATTATTACCCAAGTTTCATGAATCGGTAGAACATCCGTGGTTTCAAGATGATCAATTACCAGTTATTTTAGGTATTGGCAGATTAACTAAACAAAAAGATTTTGGTACTTTAATTAGAGCATTTGCAATAGTAGAAAAAAAATATCCCTCTCGGTTAATGATTTTAGGACAAGGAGGAAAATTAGCGGAGTTACAGGCTTTAGTAGCAGACTTAGATTTGGTTAAGAAAGTTGATTTTCCAGGATTTGTAGATAATCCTTATGCTTACCTTAGTAAAGCAAAAATGCTAGTTATGAGTTCTATTTTTGAGGGCTTTGGCAATGTACTTGTAGAATCTATGATGGCTGGAACACCTGTGGTTTCTACCGATTGCGAAAGTGGACCAAGTGAGATTTTATCTGACGGTAAATACGGTCATTTAGCCAAAGTTGGAGATCCGGAAAATTTAGCAACAGCCATAATTGATACTTTTAGTAATCATCCCGTACCAGAAATGTTAAAAAAGAGAGGTCAGGAATTTTCTTTAGAAGCAGCACTGTCTAAATACGAGAAAATATGCAATGAAATTGCATTAAGCTAGCTAAATCTAAAAATCAGCACAACCAAAAATTAATCAACAATATGATCACAAATAAATCCAAAACACCATCAATAAACCGAGAAAATAAACATCAAAAATAAAAAAATAGTTTTATAAAATAGGTGAATTTTTAGTGTAGATAAAATCATGTAGTCTAACAACAGATTCCTTATTTTTGTATTCATTTTATTTCGTATAGAATACCATTTTATAGCTACTTTACCCCACATCTAGAAGAAGTGAATGAATACTCATAAACTGAAAAAAGTTGTAGTTACTGGAAAACCAATATTTATAGAACGGCGACAAGAACTATTCGCCGCAATGTCTAGATATTATGCAAGTATAGAAATGATTACTCCTACTTCAGAGTGGTATGATCATAAAGCCATCAGAATTATATTGAAGCTGTTTTATGGATTGAGAGTTTTTTCTCTGAGTAAAGCAGATAGCTTATTGTCTAAAAATAAGCAAGAATTTATCAGTAAATCAATCAACATAGAACGTCAAATTCGGCAATTAGAGTACTCTCCAGATATAGTATTTCATATTTTTTCCATGTTCAGTCCATTATGGGAAAATTTTGATCTTCTTTTTGTTATGTATCTAGACTATACAATGGCCCTATCTGAGCAAAATTGGCCAGATTGGGCCTTTTTTGTTAACTCTCAAGAACGCGATAGTTGGATAGAATGTGAACAGAAAGTCTACGAACAAGCTTACCATATTTTTGTCATGAGTACTATAGTGAAAAATTCTTTAGTCCAAGATTATGGTATAAATGCTAAAAAAATAACTGTTGTTGGTGTCGGATATAGCATCAATTATTCTGCAAATGAGCCTGATAAAAATAAGAAAAAATTTGGCAACAAACAAGTTTTATTTAATAGCTCAGACTTTTTCAGAAAGGGAGGAGATATAGTCTTCAAAGCTTTCAAAAAAGTAAAAATTTCTATGCCGGATGCCAAATTAGTTTTAATTGGTAAAAAAATAAATCCATTAACTATTAGCCATATAGATGGTGTAGAAAATAGAGGTAAAATTTCTTCTGTTGAGGAAATGAGAAATTTGTTTATGGAAACTGATTTAGTTGTTGCACCAGCACGTGCTGAACCATTCGGGATTTTTCTAGTTGATGCTATGGAAAATGGTGTCCCCTGCATAATGACTGCTGGAAATGGCAATGGTATGCCAGAATTTGTAGAAAATTGGGTAGATGGTGTGGTTATCCCCCAACCCGATCCTGAATTAATAGCTAACGCTATTATCGAACTCCTCAATGACCCTGAAAAATTATCACTAATGTCTCAAGCCGCAATATATAAAACCAAAACTACCTTTAATTGGGATAATATAGCCAAAAAAATCGTAGATGTATTAGAAAATTTGTAGTCTTTAGAGGTAAGAGTTTTAGCATAGCATCTTGATCAAAACCTGAATATGAAATACAGTATAAATCACCTTAAATCAAATGTTAAATAAGTTAAACACTGCTCTGAAAAACATTAGCCCCAACATCCGCAAGATAATTGCTAATATGGGCTGGTTAATAGGTGGACGTTTTCTGCGAGCAGCAGTATCTTTTATTGTAGTTGCTTGGATGGCTCGCTATTTAGGAACAGATCAATTTGGAACACTAAATTATGCGATCGCTCTGATAGCAATTTTTGGTAACATTTCTCAAATGGGGCTAAATGATTTTGTTTTACGTGACACTGTAAGAGAGCCATCTCATAGATATGAAATAATTGGTACTGCTGTTGCTATCCAGTTTATTAGTGGAATTTCCTCTTTTGTTTTGATAATTGGCATAATTTTTTTACTACAACCTGAGGATCCATTAGGACGTATGATCGTCATTATTATGTCAATTTCATTACTTTTTCAAAATTTATATGGTAATATAAACATCTGGTTTCACTCTCAAATTCAATCAAAATATTCAGTTTTATCCCAAAACATAGCTTTCATAATTATTACCTTGGCAAAAGTGGTTTTACTACAAATCCAAGCTCCATTGATTACTTTTGCTATATTATTTTCAGCCGAACATATTTTAAGTACAATTAACTTTATTATTGCTTATCAAATCACAGGGCAGAAAATTCAGAAATGGCGTGCTAATTGGCAGCGTGCTATAAAACTAATTAAGGTTAGCTGGCCTCTAATATTTTCAAATTTATCAGTGGTAGTTTATCTATCTGCTGATCAAGTTATGTTAGGACAATTAGTTGATTCCCGTGCTGTAGGAGTTTATGCTGTAGCGGTGAAATTATCTGAGAATTTTGCTGTTTTGGTTCTAGCTTTAACTAGATCCATGAGCCCTCATATTATTGAAGCAAAGAAGATAAGTGAGCAATTATACTATCAAAGAATTCAAAAACTTTGTAACTTATTGGCATTAATATTTTATGCTTTAGCTATTCCTTTGACTTTCTTTTCAACGCCATTCATTATTCTAATATTTGGTCAAAGTTACGCCTCCGCTGGTATTGTATTATCAATACACATTTGGTCATCTATTTGGATGTTTTTTGGCAACATCAAACAAGTTTGGATAGCAAATGAAGAGTTAACTGTATTTGCTATGACAGCTAGTTCTACTGGTGCAGTCATGAATATTGCTTTAAATTTTTGGCTCATTCCTATATATAAAGAATTAGGTGCAGCCATAGCAACAGTTATTTCCTATTTCTTTACAGATTATGTGATGTGTTTTATGTATCCACCAGCAAGAAAATTTGGTTGGGTGATGACTAAAGCTCTAGCTTTAAATATTTTGACTCAGGCAAGACAAAAAGCCTAATAACTGATTACTGAGATACTATAGTATTTTTTTTTAAAATCCATCATACTCTCCTGTTCAATAAAAAATACGGTTTTTAGAAGATATTTTTCAAGCTTATCATCAATGTTAAACTTAGCGGGTTTAGAATAGTAATTACTCTTACAAAACTCAAACAAGTACCTACGATACCTACGACAAAGACGAATAATCTTTCTTCCCAATACAAAATTTTGGCGCAATGAATTTCGTAATTCGGTTAGTACTTCTTTCTCTCCTAAATCTTAACTAACCTATTTACACGGTAGGTGTTTTATACATCCACAATTACTAGTACGGCACACCAAATATTTTTGTAATTAATATCTGGTAAAAATTATCTCTCTAATGTTATCATTAGTTATATAAACAACAAACTCAATTAGTTACTCAAAGTAGTAAATCAACAAATTTATCAATTCCTTTATCTTTAATATGCTGGTCTTTATCATTCCCATTAAAAGTAAGAAAACTGCCAAATCTTGGCAAGAATGCTCTAAATTATTTGATCGCTGTTTGCGTTCTGTCTGCAATCAAACATCACAAAATTTCAAAGTCATTGTAGTTTGTAATGAGAAACCAATCACAACTTTTAAACATCCTAATGTTGAATATCTGATTGTAGATTTTCCACCACCTGGTTCAGATTATGGAGCTAAAGGAGATGATCGTGCTAAAAGAGTTTATGTTGCCTTGTTTACTATCAAAGACTTAAAACCTTCTCACGTTATGTCTGTTGATAGTGATGATTGTATTAGTAAGTATATTGCTGAATTTGTGAATCAAAATCCTGATAAAAATGGTTGGTATGTGGAACAAGGATATGAATATGATGAAGGTAGTTCTCAAATAGCTGTCAGGCAAAAAGGAATTTATAGAATTTGTGGTACTTGTAATATTATTAACTATCGCCTATTTAAAGTTCCTGATCAAATCCTACCTTATGATCAATTAGTAGGTTTTGATCGTTTTCTAAATGGACATCCATTAGCAAAAGGAGACTTAGAAAAACGAGGAAATCCCTTAGAACCGCTACCATTCCCTGGTACTATTTATGTCCGGGATCAAGTGGGAGAAAGTATTTCCATGCAAGAACCAGTAATAGTCAAATTTCAACGTAATCCTAAAGAAGTATTTAGAGGCTTCAAGAAATTATTTATGGCTCCTTTTGTCAATAAAAGACTAACCAAAGAAATTCAAGAAGAATTTGGACTATACCCATTAAATTAAATACTGAAAAACTTTGTTATAAAATCAATAAACCCTATGCAAGATTTACATCTTCCTCTTGTTAGCATTCTTATCAACAACTACAACTATGGGAATTTTTTAACTGAAGCAATTGATAGTGCCCTAAACCAAACTTACTCTAACATTGAAGTTATAGTAGTAGATGATGGTTCTACTGATAATTCCCATGAGATTATTAAAAGTTATGAAGATAGAATTATTCCTGTTTTAAAGACTAATGGTGGACAAGCCTCAGCTTTCAATTTAGGTTTTGCTAATAGTAAAGGTGAGATTATTTGTTTTCTAGATGCTGATGATCTATTCTTACCTGGAAAAATTAAACAAGTTGTTCATATATTTCAAGATTATCCAGATACTGGTTGGTTCTTTCATAAGTTGGAGTTTTTTGGCAATTACCAGAACCAATCATTACAAAATAGCCAGAACCGAAAACCTTCAGGTAGATATGATTTTAGAGAGAAAATTATATCAGGTAAATTACGTGGTACTATGCCATCAATTAACTTAGCCACATCAGCTATGTGCTTCCGTCGTTCTTTGCTTCAAGCCATACTTCCTATGCCAGATGAAATTAGAATTACTAGTGATGATTATATTAAATATATAGCATTAGGAACATCTCCTGGCTATATATGCCTAGATAAATTATCTTGTCAAAGAATACATAATAATAATGCTTATACTGCTAGATCAGATATTCGTAAACAAAGAACAAGTGCAAAAATTAATATCCTCACCGCATATTGGATGAAATATAACTTCCCTGATGTCATGCTCAAATTTGCTAATAATATCTTTGCAATAGCTGTTAGTCTGTACTGGGTTTATGGTGATATGGAAGGAGTGTGTGAAGCAAGAATCAACAGATATTTATCATCATTATCCTTAATGGAAAAGACAGAAATTTATGCGAGAATCTACTACAATTACTTCAAGATTTTGTATCAAAAAATATTATCTAATTAATTGAATTTATGATCAAAATAAAAAGAAGGTATATAGAAAAGATAGAAACCACATTTGTAATTTTTTCATTATTTTTATACACAAATGCAGTGTTTCCAGTTGTTAGTTCGGGAGGGCATAGTGAGGGAGAACCAGTATCAGGGGGTGGCATTAGTTTTTTACCTAGTCTGATTTATCGCTTATTTTTACTGATAGGAGTTATTAGTTTTGTATTCATCAAACCATATTTGAAGACAGTTTTTAATTTAGCTATTATCAATAAGTATCTACTCATCTTTACTCTATTAGCTTTAGCTTCGACTGTATGGTCTGGTTATGATAAAACTCTACTCAGAGCTATTAGCTTTTCATGTACGTATTTATTCTCTATTTATTTTGCTGTTCGTTATACATTAAAGCAGCAATTAATTCTCATATCTAAATGTTTTTTGATCGTACTAATTTTAAGTATCATATTTGTTGTCTTGTTACCAAAATATGGGATTATGGGCGGAATTCATGCAGGTGCATGGAGAGGAGTATTTAACCATAAGAATTTTCTAGGGAAAATGATGATGATTTGTGATATTGTATTTATTTTATTGCATATAAATAAAGAACAAAGGTCTTTATCAACATACTTTGGAATATTTGCATCAACTATCTTATTAATAATGTCTAAATCTTCTTCGTCGCTAGGAAACTTCATGGTTTTGATGGTTGTATTGCTAGTTTTGCGTACTTGGAGATGGCGTTTTGAAATTATGATTCCTGCTCTCGTTGGTACAGCTATATTAAGCATTCTAGCTAACCTTTGGTATCAAGAAAACGCGGCAATTCTCTTTGCTAGTGTTGGTAAAGATCCTAGTTTAAGTGGACGCACAGATATATGGGGTATAATATATGATATAGGTTTACGAAAAATATGGTTAGGTTATGGCTATGAGTCTTTTTGGCGAGGGTTTAGTGGTCCATCTGCTGAGGTATGGTATGCCCATGATTGGCATCCACCTCATGCACACAATGGTTTTTTAGATTTATTTGTGACTTTGGGATTAGTTGGGTTAATAATATTTATATTCAGCTTTTTAAGCAGTTTATACCAAAGTTTTATGACTCTACGTTATCTAACTACGGAGTCAGAGGGATTTTGGCCGATAATATCTTTGTTCTTTTTAATACTGTCTAATTTAACAGAAAGTGGGTTAATGCATGAAAATAATATTTATACTGTAATCTATATATCCTCATCTTATTCGTTGTCAATTATTACTCATAACAAGCATCAGAAAAATTATAAATCCCTAACCACTTAACATATTTGATAATTATGATCAAACATCCAGAGAGAATGTCAGTTTTAATGGTTGGTGCTAGTCTCGAACAAAACGGAGGTATTGCTACCGTTGAAAAATTAATACTCAAGTACATTCCTGAAGAAATAGACATTAGACATATTACTAGTCATGATGAAGGATCTGTTTTACACAGAATCATTGTATTTATTTATGCTCTGATGAAAATAGTATCTCAATTACTATTTCAAAAAGTAGATATTGTATATATACATATGTCCGATGGTGGAAGTATTATTAGAAAAGCATTTGTTTCATTAATTGCTTCGCTGTTTAGAAAGGCTTTTATCGTCCATACACATGGAGCAGAATTTCATGTTAGTTATTCTCGAATACCCAAATTATGCAAATATATTCTTAATCAAATATTTCAACAATGCCAGTATTTTATTGTATTATCCCACGCCTGGCAAGACTACTATATTTCAAATTTAGGACTACCAAAAGAAAAAGTCTTGATTCTTCCTAATCCTACTGAACTACCAGATAAAGTTCCTCTACGTTCAAATACAGAAAAAGTGAACTTTTTATTTTGTGGTCGTGTTGGTATGAGGAAAGGTACTTTTGACTTAATTAAGGCATTTGCTAATTTACCTCAAGAAATTTTAAAAACTTCGTACATAACAATTGCTGGTGATGGAGAAATTCAAGAAGCATTAGTATTAGTAAAAGAACTAAATTTAAGTAATCACATAAATTTAGTAGGTTGGGTTAATTCAGATGATAGAAACAATTTATTAGCCAATTCTGATGTATTTATATTACCTTCTTACAATGAGGGTTTACCTATGGCTATATTAGAAGCTATGGGTTGGGGTTTACCAATCATTTCTACACCAGTTGGAGGTATTCCTGAATTAGTAATTAATCATCAAAATGGGTTGATAGTTACACCCGGAAATATTAAAGAACTATCAGCAGCAATGGCATTGTTGATTCAAGATGAACAATTACGAATTTCTTTAGGAACTGTCGCCAGAACAAATGTTGAACCCTATGATATCAATCATTATTGTTGTCAGTTGGTTGAAATATATAGTTCTTTAGCAAAATTTGTCAAAGTTGAGGAATTGCATGAGAGTTAATATATGTGGCATAGAAATTGACCAATATAGTTTTGATGAAGTTGTTGGAAAAATTGTCAGCCATGCTCTTACTAAAGGAGTTCCCGAATATGTTGTTACTCCTAATGCTATGCATATACTGACGTTACAGCAAGATGCAGACTTTCGTAATATTTATGATCGAGCCTTTCTAGTGGTTCCTGATGGAGTATCTTTGTTATGGGCTGCTAAATTTTTAGAAACTCCTTTGAATGGTAGAGTTAATGGTACAGATTTATTTGAAAAACTCTGTGCAATTGCATCTGAACAAGGGTTAAAAATATTTTTATTAGGAGGCCGTCCAGGTGCAGCCGAAAAAGCCCAAGAGACATTGCAAAACAGACATCCTAACTTAGAAATTACAGGTACTTATTGTCCTGATTATGGTTTTGAAAACAGACAAGAAGAATTGGAATTAATTAACTCTAAGATTCAAGCCTCTGCACCTGACATTCTCTTTGTTGGTTTGGGTGCGCCCAAACAAGAAAAATGGATCGCTAATAATTATTTATCGCTGAAAGTTCCTGTTAGTATTGGTATTGGTGTCAGCTTTGAACTGGTTGCGGATATGGTGAGTAGAGCGCCAGTTTGGATGCAAAAAGCTGGTCTAGAGTGGCTATTTCGGTTAATTGTTGAACCTCAACGTTTATGGAAACGTTATATCTTGGGAAATCCTACCTTTATTTGGTTGGTACTCAAACAACGCCTGGGAATGTATTAATTGTTGTATGGAAATTATGGAAGGAGAAAACCTATGAAAGTATTATGTCTTTTTGATTATGCTTCCGCAGATCGTAGTTGGGAACGCTGGCAAAATAAAGAAGACAGAGAGAGTCCTGAACATCACCTTTGGGGAATTACACATCTTCATAAGTACGACATTGATGTTGATGTTCTACCCTATGAAAAATTTCGACTTATCAAACGAATAGGAGAAAAACTAAAACTTGGCGATTTAGACCAACAATTAAGAGTTATTTTTGTTTCTCATCGATACGATTTAATCTACTCTACTTGCCAAACAAGTACACTTATTTTGGGATTACTACGCATTTTAGGAATTTTAAAAACGCCACTTGTTGTTAAGCTAGAACGTCCATTCAAAAATAATACATTGAATAAAATATTGCTCAAAATTTTTGCCAAAGGACATGATAAAATTCTCTGCTTGAGTGATATTACAGAAAATCAATTGAGAGATGATTTTAAAGTCAATCAAAACAAACTTGCTTTATTAGATTGGGGAGCAGATTTAACATCTTATGATGATTATCAATTTCCTGATAATGATATGGAAACCCAGAGAATACTTGTTAGTGCAGGAAATGAGAGCCGGGATTACAATACTCTTGTTCATGCTGTTAGCAAAGTAGGTTGTCCTCTGAAAATATATTGTTCTAGTAAGTCGGCTCCTACAGTGACTCCTATTCCCCCTAATATCAAAATTCAATATGGTAATGCAAAAAGCTTAGCTCTAGCTTGGAAAGCACTTTCTTGGAAGGAACTACTGTCAGAATATGCTAAAGCTTATGCTATTGCCATTCCCTTGTATATTCCTGGCCATAGAATAGAAACAACTCCTCTCTACGGACTCACAAGCCTTTTAGACGCAATTTCTATGGGAAAACCTGTAATCATGACTAAACATAAACAAGCAAATATTGATATAGAAAAAGAAAAAATTGGCTTGTGGGTAGAACCAGGTGATGTCATGGGTTGGCAACAAGCAGTTTCTTATTTGTTGAGAAATCCTGAAGAAGCTCAACAAATGGGAAAAAATGGACGATTATTGGCTGAAAAAAAATATAACTTAGAAAATTTTTCTTCCCAGTTAGCTACAGCATTAAAAACTGATTCAATCACTATTTAGAGGATGCTGAATAAATGTGGAAAGCATAGTGAATAAGGGTTTTAAGCCTTTTTTCAAAAACCAGTGCAAGATTTTAAACGTGGATAATCTGAACAACCTTGCAGTTTTGTCAGGTTTGAGAGATTGAGAAACCGTTTTTATTTGGTTGATACTCAAGCAACAGATTAACACATTTCAGTTGAAATAAAAAATTCAGAACACAAAATTTTTAATATTTAAGAGGCGAGAACAAAGATGTAGCTTTAAAACCACAAAAAAACCTAATGGAGAAGTTATCAGTAGCTGTTTCGGGTGCATCAGGTGCTAAATCAGCCTGGATATTAAGCTCATCCAGAGAAGCTAAAGCTTTACCACCAGGAATAGATGTCCAAACCTGATCAGTGCTAATTCCAGCCATCATTTTTACTAAGGGATGATTTGCAAATTTTATACATCCACTATAAAAAGGATATCTTCTTGTTAAATTAGCTGTGAGAGACTGTCTAAGTGTTGTCATATTGTTACCTATGAATAAATACTGGAATTTTTATGTTAGGCAGTTGAGAAGGCTAGAAAAATTCAGAAAAATCATTGTCCATGAATTAAATTATACAATATACTAGTAGTATGTCAATTTTCAAATTGTACGTACATTAAACATGGAAAACTTATACACAAATATTTTTAAAGAATAGCCCCTCAAAAAATTTCTTTGACAGACTAACAGCAGCTGAATGTCACAGAATAATTTTCAAGCTTTCCTTGAAGCCATAATTTTGATTCAAAACAAAGTTTTGCAAGTTCCAATTTTACGTTGGATGTCAGTTCTATATCTCAATAAACTCAAAATATTGATAATTAATTTTCTGTAAGGGTTTCAAGACTTTTCTGCACCACAAAACACTGGAAGTTACTAACTAAATATAATCATCAAATGAAAAAGAATCAATTATTAACTAGAAGACAAGCTCTTTACTTAGGGTTAGGAACTTTTGTTGGTATTGGTGCTTTAACAGCAGAGGAATTACTTAATAGTTTCAACCAAAATCAATCTTTTGCTGATACAAATAGAAGTTTCAACATAGCAGGAGCAAACCCTTTAAAAGAACGTGCTGCGAAGAAAGGACTGATATATGGCACTTCTACTACTAAGTTCAGCTTGTCTTTGGATACTCAGCACGCTGCTGCTATCGTCAAAGATTGCGATATGCTTGTCCCTGGATGGGAATTTAAGTGGACTGCCGGTAGTGCCAATCTTCGTCCTGATGCTGAGAATTTTGATTTTAGTCAAGCAGATTGGATGTTTGATTTTGCGACAACCCACAACATGAGTACCCGTGGGCATACTCTAGTCTGGCATGAATCTTTACCTAAATGGTTTAAAGAAACAGTTAATAAACAAAATGCCCAGCAGTTGTTAGAGAAACATATAGAGAGGGTTGTTGGACGTTATGCAGGAAAAATCCACTCTTGGGATGTAGTTAATGAAGCAATCTCTGTGAGTGATGGACTACCTAACAAATTAAGAAAAACGCCTTGGCTAAATTCATTAGGACCAGAGTATATTGACTTAGCTTTTCGTTTGACTGCTGCTGCTGATCCTGATGCTTTATTAGTTTACAACGAGAAAGGTTTGGATTACGACGATCAAATATATGATCAAAGAAGAGCAGCAGTATTAAAATTACTAGAACGTTTAAAGTCTCAAGGAACTCCCATCCATGCTCTTGGTACTCAAGCTCATTTGTCACCTGGTAATAATAAATTTAACCCAGAAAAACTCAGGCAATTCTTCCGAGATGTTGCTAGTCTAGGATTGAAAATTATGATTACAGAACTGGATGTATCAGATAAATATTTACCTAGGGATATAGCTATACGAGATCGCATAGTTGCAGCTACTTATGAAGATTATCTCTCTGTAGTTCTAGATGAACCCGCTGTAATTGCAGTAATTACTTGGGGTTTGAGCGATAAATATACTTGGTTGAATGAATTTGCACCCAGACAAGACGGTAAACCTTCTCGTCCTTTGCCATTAGATACTCAAATGCAGCGTAAATTAGCTTGGAATGCTATTGCTCGTGCGTTTGATAATGCTCCAAAAAGATAGATTCTTAGTATAATTTTCGGTAAAAGATATAGAGTATCTCAAATAACTATGACAAGGAATACTGTAGAAACTCCAGAAGATATAAATTTAGACCTTGGTAAGTATTTACTTATAGTAAAACGGCAAGCAATACCAGCTATTTGTGTATTCTTTGGAACTGTAGGATTAAGTTTTTTGGCAACTACCTTTATTAAACCATCCTATCAAGCAGATGGACGATTATTATTTAAAAAACCTTCTTTTCAATTAATAGGTACTGACTTAATTCCTAATAGTCATCAATCACTATCTGATTTAAAATCACTAGTATCTACTCAAAATCCTATAGTTACCCAAAAAGAAGTATTTTACTCACCTGCTATCCTGCAAAAAACAATAGATAAACTTGAACTTAAAGATAAAGAAGGTGAACCACTATCTGTGAATGATCTGGCTAAATCTCTGAGCTTAAAAATTGTTGGTGGAACAGATGTATTGCGAGTCAGTTATGAAAGTCGAAATCCAGAAGAAACTGCGGCAATTGTAAATACAGTAATGGAATCATATCTAGAAAATAATACTGTTACAACCCGATTAGAAGCAGAAGCAACTTATAATTATATTGGTAGACAAATTCCTAAAACTGCAAGCCAACTAAAATTTGCAGAACTAGCACTGAGAAATTTTCAACAAGAGCATAATACAGTAGATTTGTCATCAGAAACTGCATCAACAGCTTCAGCTATTAGTAGCATAAAGCGTGATATTTACTCTACTCAAACGCAGTTAGATCTTATTAACACTCAAATCGCGAGTATTAACCAGAAAATAAATGTTAGTTCTCAACAAGCATTAACTGTTAGTTCTTTAAACAATTCATCATCAGTACAAAGTATTATGACTCAAATTCAAGAAATAGATAGACAGCTAGCACTTGAACGTAGTCGCTATTTTGATAGTCACCCAGTAATTGTTGATTTAATCGCTAAAAAAAGAACTTTAAACAATCTTCTAGAGACAGAAATTCAACAAACAATAGGATCAAATAATATTGTTTCTCAGCGATTCCTACAGATAGGACAATTTCGGGAAAAACTCACTCAGGATTTAGTTCAATTGGATATACAACGCCAGAGTTTAGAAACAAAAGTAATATCTTTAGGAAATACACTCAGAGTTTATGAAAGCGAAGCAAAAAACCTGCCGATCTTTTTGCAACAAGAGAGAGAATTAAAGAGAAAAGTAGAGTTAGCCCAAAACACCTATGAAACTATAGTTAAAAAAGCTCAGGAATTAGAACTAGCACAAAATCAAAGTACACCTAATGCTAGAATCATTGCCTTAGCTAAGGTTCCAGAAAAGCCATTATCGAGTAAAAAACCTGTAGTTATAGTTTTAGGTGTTCTGAGTGGCATATTTTGTGCCTCCCTGATTATGGTACTATTAGAAATGAGAGATAGGACTTTAAAAACAGTTCAGGAAATTAAACAAAAATATGATTATAACTTGTTGGGTATTCTGCCACTACTGACTCACAAAAAGAAAGCAAAAAATAATGCGGATAATCCAGAGTTTATCTATCCTGATTTGACTGTAATTAATGCCCCAGAATCTCCAATTAGTGAAAAATATAGAATGATTCAGGCAAATTTAAAATCACTTAATGCTGATAAACCTCTGGATACTATTGTAGTCACTAGTGCAATGACTGGTGAGGGTAAGTCTACATTTACAGCTAATTTAGGAGCTTCTATTTCTCAGCTAGGAAAGAGGGTACTAATAATTGATGCAGATATGCGAACTCCTTCTCAACACAATATTTGGAAAGTTCCCAATGAGCTAGGTTTAAGTAGTGTTCTATTAGGGGAAAAAGATTTTTATAATTCTGGTCAGCATATTACAGATAATTTAGATATATTAACATCGGGTCATCAAACAGCTAATCCCCTAGCTTTGATTGACTCCCAACAAATGCCTCTTTTGATATCTGAATTACAATCTCAATATGATATGATTATCATTGATGCTCCATCTTTTATGGCAACGGCTGATGCTTTTACTTTAGGTAGAATGAGCGACGGAGTTCTTTTAGTTGCTCGTCCTGGTTTCATAGACTATGATGTTGCTACTGCTGGTCAAGAAATATTAAAACAGTCTGGACAAAATATCCTAGGTGTAATAGTGAATGGTTTAATAAAAGCTAATGAACCCAATAATCACTTGGTTGAAAACTATCAAGATTATTTGAAAAATCAAGATGTCTCTAATAAACAGATATTTAAAAAATAATGGCATATATTCTCTGGTAAGAAATAATGAAGTTTAGTGAAATTGTTAATCAGTTAGGTAATATTGTTACTGTTAATATTAATTTAGAACAAGACCAAGAAATTACTGGAGTAGCTGCTATAGATGAAGCTCAAATAGGTCAACTCAGTTATGTGGAAAGTGGAAAATTTTCTTCCTTAATTAATTCTACTGCTGCTAGTGCTTTAATTTTACCCCTGGATGAAAAAATACAACAGCAAGCTACAGAAAAGGGTATCGCATGGTTAGCAACCCCTGAACCCAGGCTATTATTTGCTCAAGCGATCGCTCTTTTTTATCAACCTTACAAACCACAACCGGGAATTCACCCCAGTGCAGTTATTCACCCCACTGTAAAAATCGGTAAAAATACTTGTATTGGCGCTCATGCTGTCATTTCTGAAAATGTGGAAATTGGTAATGGTGTAATTATTCACCCCAACGTCGTTATTTATCCTGAAGTCAAAATTGGCGATCGCACCACCCTACACGCTAACTGTAGTATCCATGAACGGAGTCAAATCGGTGCAGACTGTGTAATTCATAGTGGTGTAGTCATCGGTGCAGAAGGCTTTGGTTTTGTTCCTACCCCCACAGGCTGGTTAAAAATGGAACAATCCGGTTATACAATCTTAGAAGATCGAGTAGAAATTGGTTGTAACAGTGCTGTAGATCGTCCCGCTGTTGGAGAAACAAGGATTGGTTCAGATACCAAAATAGATAATTTAGTCCAAATAGGACATGGTTGTAAAATTGGTTCAGGATGCGCGATCGCTGGACAAGCAGGAATGGCCGGAGGTGTAAAAGTTGGCAACCGCGTTATTTTAGCAGGACAGTCAGGAATAGCCAACCAAGTAACAATTGGAGATGGGGCGATCGCCTCTGCACAAGCAGGTGTTCACAGTAACATCTCTCCTGGAGAAATAGTTTCTGGTTCTCCTGCTTTACCCCATAAACTATACCTAAAAGTATCTGCTATCTATAGTCGTCTTCCAGATATTTATCAATCCATCAAAGAGTTAAAACGCAAATTAGGTTAGGAGTTTGGATCAAATACTTACGTAATTCGTAATTCGTAATGCTCCCTTCGGGAGAGCTACGCTTACGTAATTCGTAATTAGGGGATGCTGAAAAAGTGATCTGTGGAGACGAGGGAACAGGGAACAGGGAACCCTAATTAATAAATTTACCCAGTCACCAATCCCCAGTTACCGATCACCAATCCCCAATCCCCAGTTACCGATCACCAATCCTCAATCACCAATCCCCAATCACCAATCACCAGTCTCCTAAAATCCTAACTTCTCCAAAACAGGTTTTGTGGAAACAATATGACGATCCAAACCTAACTTTTCAGGATCAACACCCAAAGATAAAGCAACTAACTGAGGTAAATGTAAAACAGGCAAACCTAACTTTTTCCCAATTACCTTTTCTACCTCTGGTTGGCGAGAATCTAAATTCAAATGACACAATGGACAAGGTGTAACCAGACAATCAGCACCACCCTCTATAGCTTCTTGAATGTGCGTTCCTGCCATTTGAAAGGATTCATTGGTGGCATAACTAGAAAGAGGCCAACCACAACATTGAGTTCTGCCACGATAATATACAGGTGTTGCTCCCACAGCCTGAATCACATTTTCCATTGCTTGTGGGTTAAATGGATCATCATAGGGCATGGATTTCTGCGCGCGGAGTAAATAACAACCATAAAAAGCTGCACATTTCAGACCAGTTAATTTGCGGACAGCACGCTCTTTGATATTATCTAAACCATAGTCTTGAACTAAAGCATAAAGAATATGTTTAACTTCTGTATTACCTTGATAAGGTGAGCAACCTTCCTTTTTTAATAACCCATTTACCTGATCAACATATTCTGGTTGTTCTGTCTGGGATTCCTTCAGACGTTCATCAACATGACCGATCACACCTTGGCAAGTGCTACAGTGAGTTAAGAGTGGTAAATTTAATTCCTCAGCTAAGGCAATATTTCTGGCATTAACAGTATCTTCTAGTAATTGAGAATCTTCCTTAAAAGTTCCCGAACCACAACAACTAGCCTTTTTTAGTTCAATTAGTTCTATACCCAAAGCTTGAGTCAGAGACTGTGTAGAAAGATATAATTCTCGACAAGCACCTTGAGCAACACAACCAGGATAGTAAGCGTATTTTAGAGATTGAGATAGCATAAAATTATCTGTGAATAAGAGCGATCGCTCGATAACAACAAATTCAAAAGTTTGATTCTCTCCCGTGAGTATAGCTTGAAAAGGGTAATTTTAAGAGATGGGGTGAGGGGGATGAGGGGTGAGGGGGAGATGGGGTGAGGGGGAGATGGGGAGATGGGGAGATGGGGTGAGGGGGAGATGGGGTGAAATTTCTTTACCTATTCCCAATCACCAGTCACCAATCACCAGTCACCAATCACCAGTCACCAATCACCAATCACCAATCACCAATCACTAATCACCAATCACCTAATAACTATACTCAGGAACACCCTTTCCGATAAGATGAATATGCTCAAAAAACATTGCCGATAAAGAGCAGATCATAGCAACTGGTAAAGGACTTTCATCTATGAGTATTTTGACAAAAGTTCAAGAAATTGTCGCCGAACAATTAGGGGTAGAAGAAGAAAAAGTTCAGCCTACAGCCTCATTCACAGACGATTTATCAGCAGACTCCCTTGATGTTGTGGAATTAGTCATGGCATTGGAAGAAGAATTTGGTATGGAAATTCCCGATGAAGATGCTGAAAAAATGCAGACTGTCCAAGATGTAGTAGAGTACATCAACAAAAACAAGGCTGAGTAACCTAACTAAAACTTTTGAGAGAATAGGTTTTAGGGGAGTGGGAACTAAGAAATTTTTAATTTTGCACAGTTCCCAATTTTGATGTCTAATATCTTATCATCCCTAATTCTGGAACTCTCTGTTTGTATTTTTTAATTGCTGCTTTTTCGCCATCTTTAACTGAATCATGACAGACTATAAACGTAAGCGCGTTGTTGTAACTGGTATTGGCGCGATTACTCCTCTTGGTAACACACATTCTAAATATTGGGAAGCATTGCTGGAAGGACGTAATGGAATAGACTTCATCACAGCTTTTGATACGTCTAACCATAACTGCCGTATAGCGGGGGAAGTAAAAAACTTCGATCCCCATGACTATATGGAAAAAAAAGAAGCCAAACGCACGGATCGTTTTGCCCAATTTGCCGTAGCTGCTGCTAAACAAGCAATAGCAGACGCAAAATTAGTTATTAATGACCTCAACGCTGAACAGGTAGGTGTCATGATCGGTTCGGGCGTTGGTGGTATTAAAGTTTTAGAAGATCAACAAACAATCTATTTAAATAAAGGACCAGACCGATGTAGTCCCTTCATGATTCCCATGATGATAGCTAATATGGCGGCTGGACTAACAGCAATCCATACAGGCGCAAAAGGCCCAAACTCATGTCCTGTAACAGCTTGTGCCTCTGGTTCTAATGCTATCGGTGATGCCTTCCGTATCATTCAAAATGGCTATGCCCAAGCAATGATTTGTGGCGGTTCAGAAGCCGCAGTAACACCCTTATCTGTAGCTGGATTTGCTGCTGCCAGAGCGCTTTCTACTAAAAACGATCCAGATAAAGCTTGTCGTCCTTTTGACAAAGACCGAGATGGCTTCATCATGGGTGAAGGTTCAGGTGTTTTAATTCTGGAAGAATTAGACCACGCCATCAGTCGTGACGCTCATATTTATGGAGAAATGATAGGTTATGGAATGACCTGTGATGCTTACCATATGACCTCACCGGTTCCCGGTGGTTTAGGAGCAGCTAGAGCAATAGAACTAGCTATCAAAGATGGTCAACTGACACCAGAAATGATTAGTTACATAAACGCTCATGGCACAAGTACCCCAGCCAATGATGTGACGGAAACCGCAGCTATTAAAAAGGCTTTGGGAGATCATGCCCATAAGGTGGCAATTAGTTCTACCAAATCTATGACAGGCCATTTATTAGGTGGTTCAGGAGGAATAGAAGCAGTAGCTACAATTTTGGCGATCGCTAATGACCGTATACCCCCTACAATTCATTTAGATCATCCTGATGAAGGCTGCGATTTAGATTATGTTCCCCATATCAGTCGTAGTGAAACAGTAGAGGTAGCACTATCTAATTCCTTTGGATTCGGTGGTCACAATGTCACTTTGGCATTTAGAAAATATAAATAATGCTGATTTGTGATTGGTGATTGGTGACTGGTGATTGGTGATTGGTGATTGGTGATTGGTGACTGGGAAAGAATTTTCTCCCCATCTCCCCACTTCCCCAACTCCCCAACTCCCCAACTCCGCAAATAACGAGGCAAAAAGTATTACAAATATCACTCCTTGCAAAACCCTAAGTTCAAGACCGACAAATTATTAGCTGTATTCATCACCTCAAACTCAGAAAACCCCGCTTGTCCTCATGCTAGTAAAAATGGGATGATGAGAGTGCTGGGATCGCTATATAATGACCCCAAACACAGAAAGCTAGAAAGAGTCCTAACCCGTCGTTAACAATAAAAAATTATGGCTGTTGCAACCCAATCTCTCAAAGAACTTTGTATTAACTCCATCCGATTTTTGGCTGTTGATGCCATAGAAAAGTCTAAGTCGGGACACCCCGGACTGCCTATGGGTGCGGCTCCTATGGCGTTTGTCCTTTGGGACTCCTTCATGCGGTACAACCCCAAAAACCCTAAATGGTTTAACCGCGATCGCTTTGTCCTCTCTGCTGGTCATGGCTGTATGTTGCAGTATGCTATGTTGTACTTGACAGGTTACGACAGCGTAGGTATTGAAGATATTAAACAATTCCGTCAATGGGGTTCTAGAACTCCTGGACACCCAGAAAACTTTGAAACTGCTGGTGTAGAAGTTACTACTGGGCCTTTAGGTCAAGGTATTGCTAATGCTGTGGGTTTGGCAATGGCAGAAGCTCACATGGCAGCTAAATACAACAAACCCGACGCTACAATTGTTGACCACTACACCTATGTAATTTTAGGTGATGGTTGTAACATGGAAGGTGTTTCTGGAGAAGCTGCTTCTTTAGCTGGTCACTATGGCTTAGGTAAGTTAATTGCTCTTTATGATGACAACCACATCTCCATTGATGGTTCAACTGACGTTGCTTTCACCGAAGACGTTTCCAAAAGATTTGAATCCTACGGTTGGCACGTTCTTCATGTAGAAGATGGTAACACCGATTTAGACGCGATCGCCAAAGCTATCGAAACAGCTAAATCTGTCACCGACAAACCTACAATGATTAAGGTGACAACAACCATCGGTTATGGCGCTCCCAAAAAGCAAAACACTGCTGGTATTCACGGTGCAGCTTTAGGTGCTGAAGAAGTAGCATCAACCAGGGAAAACTTAGGTTGGAACTACGAGCCTTTTGAAATTCCCCAAGACGTTCTTAACTACACCCGTAAAGCAGTAGAACGTGGTGCAGGTTACGAAGAAGAATGGAACACCACCTTCGCTAACTACAAAGCTAAATATCCCACAGAAGCTGCTGAATTTGAGCGTTTAGTCAGTGGTAAATTACCCGAAGGTTGGAGCAATGTTCTACCTACCTTCACCCCAGAAGATAAAGCATTAGCTACCCGTAAACATTCAGAAGGTTGTCTGAACAAATTAGCAGCAGTTTTACCTGAGATGATTGGTGGTTCTGCTGACTTAACCCACTCCAACTTAACCGAAATTAAAGGTGAAGGAGACTTCCAAAAAGGTAAATTCGAGAACCGTAACGTTCACTTCGGTGTGCGGGAACATGGTATGGGTGCAATCTGTAATGGGATGGCGTTACATGGTTCTGGTTTAATTCCCTACGGTGCAACCTTCTTAATTTTCACCGACTATATGCGGGCTGCTATTCGTCTGTCTGCATTGTCTGAATCTGGAGTAATTTGGGTGATGACTCACGACTCCATCGGCCAAGGTGAAGACGGCCCTACTCACCAACCTATTGAAACCTTAGCTTCTCTCCGTGCTATTCCTAACTTGACAGTAATTCGTCCTGCTGATGGTAACGAATGTTCTGGAGCTTATACCGTAGCAATTGAAAGAGCAAAAGCTAACGCTCCCACTTTACTAGCATTTACTCGTCAAGGTGTTCCCAACTTAGCTGGTACATCTGTTGATGGTGTAACCAAAGGTGGATATGTATTAGTGGATTGTGCTGGTACACCAGACATCATCTTAATTGCTACTGGTTCAGAAGTTAACCTTTGTGTAAGTGCGGCTGAGACATTAAGTGCTGAAGGGAAGAAAGTGCGTGTCGTTTCCATGCCTTCCACAGATTTATTTGATGCTCAAGATGCAGCTTACAAAGAGTCTGTTCTTCCTAAAGCAGTTACAAAGCGTCTTTCTGTAGAAGCTGCTAGTAGCTTTGGTTGGCACAAGTATGTTGGTACTGAAGGTGATACAGTAAGCATTGATAGATTTGGTGCTTCTGCTCCTGGTGGTACTTGTATGAAAGAATTTGGCTTTAGTGCTGATAATGTTGTTGCTAAAGCTAAAGCATTGTTAGGTTAATTAACCAACGCAGATTTCCAGAAATAGTTTTAGTTTTTGGGGTGGGATGTAAATCCTACCCTTTTGTATTGGCTAAGACACTTTATCTAGGGGTTGCAGCAAAAGGTGATTGGTTAACAGTGAACAGTGAACAGTAAACAGTGAAAACTGGTAACTGATAACTGATAACTGATAACTGATAACTGATGTCAGAAAAATTACCGTTGCGAATTCTGTTAGCTGAAGATACAGTCGTTAATCAGATAAGTAGCTTTGTTAATGCTCAAAAAAGTCAAAAAAGGGGAAAAGATTAAGACGGAGCTTGTACTCTACTCCAGTCTAATCGCCGCTCCACTCAAAGAAAAAGGACTTAACCTCCTAGAAAGCTCCTTTTGCCTCTGCCTATTAAGTGATATGTTTTAATGTTAGTATGAATGACTACACTATATCTCTCAGAGTCAGAATCTGAACGCCTTAACGTGTTTAAATTTTAACCTAACTTCTGGAGATGTCTATTAGTAAGATCATAAATTATCGGCTTCACACCCAGCAGATATCCCGAAATTTTAGGTATAAAGGTATAAAGTAGGTAAATTAAAATATGAATCAAGGACTATCTAACTTTCCTGATACTCAACATTCTATTGATCCCGCAGTTCTTGAATCTTTGCGCGTCATGTTGGGAAACGATGAAGTAATATTTGCTAAAGTAGTTCAATGCTATTTAGAAGAATCACCCCAACTGATTCAAGAGATTAGTAAATCCATTCACCAACAAGAAGCTAAAAATCTCGCACAAACAGCCCATAAATTGAAGTCAAGTAGTGCCGCTATGGGTGCAATGGTGATTCATAATCTGTGCTTAAAACTGGAAAATATAGGGGAAAGTGGTAATTTAGAAGGTAGTGTTGAACAGTTATATCAACTAACTCAGGAGTTTGAAAAGGTGGAAACAATTTTGCAGACTAAAATTAATAACATCCAATAATAATATTTAATATCTACTACTTCTAATATCTATGACTGTTTGACTAGCAATTAGAAATTAGTAATGTTAACAAAAAAACTTACATTGCTAAATTTCAACAGTGAAAATAGCTCCTTGGGGTTGATTACTTTCAACATTGATTTTACCTCCATGTGCCTCTACTGTCATTTTACAAAAAGCCAAGCCTAGGCCAATTTGAGAAGCTGCTTTCTTAAAATTACCAACTTCATATTTTTCAAAAATCACCTGTCTTAATTCTTCTTTAACCCCCGGACCTAAATCTGCTACTTGTATTTTGACTTTTCCTGGAGCTATATAATCTGCGTATAAGACTATTTGAGAATTGGGTTTTGTAAATTTAATAGCATTAGATAATAAATTATCTATAACACGACGAAATAAATGCCTATCTATTTTAATACTATTACCTGGTAAGGGAAGCTGAGTTACTAACTCTAGGTTTTTATGATTAATTACTGTTTGAAAGTCTGAAGCAGCAGATGAGCAAAGTTCAGAAATATCCACATCTGTCAGTTGTAAAATTAATTTTCCAGAATCTAACTTTGCCATGAATAATAAACTATCAATCATGGATTGCAATTGTTGTCCAGCAGCCAAGATTTGATTACTTTTTTGATGTTGACGTTCAGGAGATAAGTTCCCTACTCTGAGCATTTCTGCTGCTAAGATAATTGAAGTAAGTGGATTTCGCAGATCATGAACAATCATATTAGAAAGGTCTTCACGTAATTGTAAAGCTTCTTGCAGAGCATCGTATTGCCGTTTAATACGTAACATTGATCTGACTCGTGATCTAAGTTCTGTACCATTCACTGGTTTACTAATAAAATCATCAGCACCTACAGAAATACACTGTGATAAATCTTCTTTAGAATTTAAAGCTGTCACCATAATAATAGGAATGTGTTGCCATTGGGAATTAGATTTAAATTGTTGACAAAATTCAATTCCATTCATTTGTGGCATCATTACATCTAGTAATATCACATCTGGAAGAAAAACTTTGAGTAGTGTCAGAGCTTGTTGTGCATTGGACACATAACTTAATTGATAACCTTCTCGATCTAATAAAGCATCAATAACATCAAAGTTATCAGGTTCATCATCAATAATTAAGATTTGTGCGGGTTTTTCCATTATGGTTGAGTCAATTTTTTTGGGTATGTTTAAATTTTCAGTTGTTCAGAATTGAGATTTTAAATTCTATATTTTTCTGGATCTAAAAGTTGTTGTACAGTTTTAATTAATAATTTTAATTTTACTGGTTTGGCCATATATTCGTTAGCTCCTGCGGCAATACATTTTTCTTTATCTCCAGTCATTGCTAAAGCTGTCAAGGCAATAATAGGAGTATATTTAAACTTTACATTAGCACGAATGATACGCATTGCTTCTAGTCCATTTATACCAGGCATTTGGATATCCATGATGATTAAACTGGGATTGTTTTGGAAAGTCATATCAACGGCTTCCTGACCGTTTCTAGCCATAATTAATTGATATCCTTTTGCATTTAGATAACTAAAAATTGTAGTAATATTTGCCTGATTATCCTCTGCAATTAAAATTAAATGTGCTTGGTTTTCAGGAGTATAAGTATTCAATGGAGTATTTATATAATTAGTATGTAAGAATTGCGTTGTTGTTTGATTTGAGCAGTGTAAAAATAGATTATCGGCAAATAGTTGATTAATAGTTTGACATATTTTTTCCTGGTTAATTGGTCTGACTAAATAATCATCTGCTCCTAAAGATTTAGCTCTGACAGAATCATCAAATATAGAAATTGCTACTATGGGTATATGTTTTGTTTGGGGATGTGATTTTAGCTGTTTAAGAACTTCCCATCCAGATGAATTAGGTAATAGGACATCTACGATAATGAGTATGGGGTGAATGCTAATTGCTTTTTCAATTGCTCCTTCACTTTGAGAATAAACAGTGCTGTTTATATTCAGTTCTTTTAAATATTGAGCCAGATGTTCAGCTGCTATGATGGGATCTTCAATAATGAGAACCTCTGCATTTTCCCATTGGAGATTAGATGCAAGTTGACAGTTAGTTGGGAGTATGGATTTCATCTCATGTTGAGATTTCTGTATACAGGGTATATATACTGTAAAACAACTGCCTTGCCCCAATTCACTGCTGACTGTAACATGACCAAAGTGTAATTTTACCAGCCTTTCCACTAGAGCTAAACCTAGTCCTGTACCGTTATGCTGACGATTAAGACTGCTGTCAATTTGTACAAAAGGTTGAAATAGTTTATCTAACTCATCTTCAGCTATCCCAATACCATCATCAATTACTGAAAAAGAAATCCATTTTGAATATTGAGTAGAGGAAGGAGTGGATAACATTCCGGAATTATTAACAATTTGATTGCTTGGATTTGGATCAACAAATCCTTGTATTTTCCCATCTGTGCAGATAGTTTTTTGTTCTTTGACAACTAACTTAACATTACCGCCAAAGGGGGTAAATTTAACAGCATTGTTGAGCAGATTAATTAACATCTGACGAATACGGCGTTCATCTACAATTAAATATGGTAAGTTTTCAGGTATTTCTAAAAATATGGAAATATGTTTTTTTAATGCTTGTTGTTTCACAAATGTCAAACTAGAGTTACAAATAAAATGACACGTAACAGGAGCAAGTTGTAGTTCTAGTTTACCAGCCTCTATTTTGGAGAGATCGAGAATATCATTAATTAGTTCTAGTAAGTGTTTCCCACTACGTTCAATGGTGTTGATGGCTTGTTTTTGGCGATCGCTGATTTGATCGAAAACCCCATCTAATAAACTTTCAGACATACCCAAAATTGCGTTGAGGGGTGTACGCAGTTCATGGCTCATATTAGCTAAAAATTCATCTTTGAGGCGAGTAGCACGGGCAAGTTCAGCGTTAGTCTGTCGGAGTTTTGCCTCCATTCTTTTCCGTTCTGACATTTCCACGGCTGCCCCAATAATTTGGGTGGGACGATTTTTATGGTTACGGCTAAATACTGTGTCATGGCTTAAAAACCAATGCCAGTTACCTTGTTGATCGCGCATTCGATATTCAATTTCCCATACATCTTCATCATGAGCTTCAGAAAAGCGGGCATGATGGGCGGCAATTTTGGGGATATCATCGGGATGGGCAAGTTGAATAAATAATTTTTGCCCCATTTCTTGGATTTCTGTGGGAGAATAACCTAATAATCGGGCAATTTCTCGGTTTGTATAAATATTTAATTTTGCTTCTAAGTCGTAGATATAGAGAATATCAGGACTGGCTTCGGTAATTCGTTTAATTAAATATTGACTTTCTTGTAAAGCCATTTCTGTTTGTTTACGATCAGTAATGTCTAAAGCTGCACAGGTAACACCTTCAATGTTACCGTTGCGATCGCGGAGGGGATATATTGTCAGTACGTAACAGGTAAAATCATCTTCTGTGCCAATAACAATTTCTTCTCTAATTCCTTGGCCTGTATTGATGACTTGACGTTTCCAGGTTGCTAATTTTTCTGCGTCTTCAGGTAAGAAAATGTCACTGTCAAACTTACCTATGACTTCTTCTGGTTGCAAACCCCAACCAGGATTATAAATCCATGTATAACGCAAATCTAAGTCTTGGTTAAACACAATAATGGGGGAATTGTTTAATGCAATTCGGAAACGTTCCTCACTGTAACGTAAAGCATCTTCGGCTGCTCTCCGACTACTCATATCTTCATATGTTCCCAAGATACCAATTATCTCACCATTAGCATTACATAAAGGTACTTTATTCGTCTCTATGAGCATCACTGTACCATCACTTCTGTGGAGAGTTTCTTGAATATATAACTTACTTTGGCCAGAATCTATGACCAAGCGATCGCATTCTAAATAAAAATCAACTTCTTCACTGGTTGCACAGATATCATAGGGATCTTTGCCGATTACTTCTTCTTGAGTGCAACCTACATCTTCTGCAAAAATGCGATTACAACCTCTAATAATTGATTGTTTATCTTTCCAAAATACTCGTTGGGGAATGGTATCTAAGACCAATTGCAACATAGTTTGGGATTCTTGTAAAGCTCTAGTTCTTTCTTCAACTCTAGCTTCTAGTTTTTCATTTAATTGTCGTAATTCTTCTTCTACTTCTTTGCGGCTGGTAATATCTTCTGCAAACCCAGCAATGCGATAAATTTCACCTTCTTCATTAGCGATGGGAAAGGCTCGATCTCTGATCCAGCGCAATTTTCCATGTGGTTGCACAATCCGATACTCTATATCATAAGTTCCCAAAGCGGCCTGATTAAAAAACATATTCTTGACTTTTTCTTGATCATCTTGATGAATGGCATCTATCCAGTTTTCGGGTTGCTGATAAAGACTTTCACAACTGCGCCCCCACATTTTTTCATACTGAGGACTGACAAAAATTATTTCTGATCCTTTGTGACTACACATCCAGATTACTTCTGGTAAGTTTTCGGCAATTTGACGAAATCTTTCTTCACTTTTTTTCAGTTCTAGTTCTGCCTGTTTACGTTCTTTGAGGGCGGCTTGTCTTTCACTAATATCTACAAATGTGACTATTACTTGTTTGCAGTCACCATCACTATAAAATTCGGGAAAAGCATTCACTAATAACCAAATTAATGTTTGACTTTTAGGTCTGTTGACTCCTAAGACATAATTATTTAGGGGTTGTTTTGTGGAAATTACCTGATTAATTGGATATTCGCAAGGATTCATGATGGTTTCATCCTCCTTCAAAAAACACCAACTTGGATCTAAAGATGTTTTATCTTGCATTTGATCAACTGTCAGTTCCAACAGTTCACAGGCTTTAGCATTACAGGTGATAATACTTGTATCTATGGCATGGACGATTAAACCTAATGGTAAATTTTCTACTAATAATCGGTATTTGGCTTCACTTTGACGTAGTAATTCTTCGGTTTTTTTCAGATCAGTGATATCTGCAACTGACATTAAGAAAGCATTTTCATTTTCCCAAGCTATGGGTGCAGCTTGCATATTTACTGTCCGTCTTGTACCTGATGGTTGCAATATTTCTATTTCTTGGACTCGATGGGTGTCATAATCATAGGGGAGTGCAAAAGATAAACCTACTAGTCTTTCTTGATCTCTGCCAAACATTTTGGCTGCGGATGAATTCACAAATACTATTGTTCCTTCACTATTGACTGTTATTAAACCACTGGAACTGGTTTCTATGATGGTTCTCAGTCTTTCTTCACTGTTTTTTAATGCTTTTTCTACTTGTTTGCGGTCGGTGATATCACGACAAGTATACAAATGATTACCACCAGCTATATTAACTTGCTTAACATTTACTAAAATTGTATGTTTATGACCTTGTTTATCAATAATATCTGTTTCTAGATTACTGATTTCTCCTTCATCTCTTAATTTTTCGGGGTTAAATAATTTTTTTTTAAGTAAAGATTGAATATTCTCTATTTCCATTATTTCTTGGTGAGAATATCCGAATATGACTTTTACATTAGGGCAAATAAAAGTAAATTTACCTTGCTCGTTAGTGATAAATAAGGCATCAGAAATGTTACTTAATGTTGTGCGATAAAGTTCTTCAGATGCAGCTAAGGCTACTTCTGCACGTCTTCTTTCTTGTAGTTCTACTTGGAGTTGATGATGTAAATCTGCTTGTTGGATGGCGATGACTACATGAACAGATAATTGTTGTAATAATTCTGTTTCTTGAGGTTGCCAATTCCGTGGTTCACCATTCTGACAAGCTAACATTAATCCCCATAGTCTATCTGCAACTACGATTGGGACTAGGATTTTTGCTCTAATTTGTAAGTTTTCTAATAATTGACGATGACATGGAGTTAAGTTATTTTTGGAAATGTCATTGACAACTTGAATTTTACCGTGAATATATTTCTCAACCCACTCTTTTGTGAAACAGGGATCACTGATGGGTTGCTCTAACAAAGATAACCATCCTGGTTGGACATTTTCAGCCACAATTACACCATTGCCTTCATTACCTTCTTCATGGCATTTGTAGACTATGACGCGATCGCAGTCTAAAAATTGTCTCACTTCTGTAGCAATGGCATTTAAGGTTTCTTGGAGGTCTAATGTTTTTCTAATTCTACTGGTAATCCCACTTAATAATTTTTCTCTTTCCGCTTGTTTTTTTAATTCCTTCACTCGCTCTTCTACTTCTGCTTCTAATTCGGCATTTCTAGTTGCTAATAGTTCTAATTTTTCTGTTTCTAATTTTAATACTTTTTCTTGGAGATCATCTACTAAATTATATATATCTAAGGGATTTAAGGTTTGTAATAAAGTTGTTTGTGTAACAATTCCTTGCAATTCTCCCTGCTTACCAGTAATTACGACTCGGTTAATTTTCCTGGTTTGCATTAACATTAATACTGACCACAAACTGTCTTGGGAAGATAAGGTAAATACTGGACTACTCATGACAGATTGTGCGTGAATATTTTCTAAGTCTAGTCCTAAAGCTTGGAACTGCACTATATCCCGCTCAGTTATAATTCCTATAGGTATTTGTAGAGAATTTCTCTGCTCGACAATAATTACGGAACTGACATTTTCTCTTGCCATTATTTGAGTAATATTAATGACATTAGAATCAGGAGCAGCTTTGAATGTCTTGAGAGTCATGACTTCTGCAATTACCCGTAAACGCAGCAAATCTATGGGTCTTAATAGCTGCCATAAGCTTTCATAGGTAATGATTCCAGATACTTTTCCTTGCTCATCTATAATCGGTAAATGACGAATTAAATAACGTTGGAAGATGTTTAAAACTACAAATATATCCGTGAAATCCGATTTATTAATTGTAATTACATCACGAGTCATTACGTCAGTAATTTTGAGTCCAGCCACTTTACCTCCTTCTGAACTCAATCGCACCACATCACGTTCTGTAAAAATACCTATAACTTTATCTTGTTCTGCAACTAAGACACAACTAGCTCGACATTCATTTAATATATGTTGTTTGTGATTAATTTTTGACTCTACTAGACTACAACTTCCCCTAGCATTACTCATCAGCGCGATCGCCTCGGTTGCTAGTGTATCTGCTGTCACAATCAGGGGAGATTCGGCAACTGCTTGTTCGAGTTCGTTGGCTTCAATGAGGGAAGATAATAGCATTAGCTTTTCAATAACCTTATAAATTTGTTATGTGAAAATTAGGCGGTAACTTGATCAAAGTTAGTTGCGAAAAATGGGTAATGGATAATTGGTAATTGATAATTTTTCGTAGTTATTTATTATTCTATAGCCAATGTCCATTACCCTTGTGAGGTATTTTTTAACCTACCATGATGTAAGGTGAATTAATTGCAGCTACACGATTGGCATCTACTAAAGCCTGATAAACCATCATAGCTACTTCTGCTCTTGTTGCATCACGGGTGGGATTAAAAAACTTCAAGTCAGGGTAATTAACAATCATCTTTCTTTGTGTAGCAACGATAACCTCATCTTTGCCATAGTTAGGAATTTTGTCCTCATCATTAAAAGATACACTACTGGTTTTTGATGTGGGAGATAAACCTAAACCATTGACTAAAGAAACGATTACTTGTACACGCTGAATATTTTGATTAGGTGCAAAGGTCTGATTTGGATAACCAGACAAGAATTTACCTTGATATGCTTGCTGAATGACTTGAAAAGCCCAAAAATTCTCAGATACATCCTTAAAATTAATAGGATCACGTTTCTTTGTCGGGTTAAAAGCTTTTACCAATAAGGCTGCAAATTGCGCTCTAGTCATTGTTGCATTCGGTCTAAATGTCCGATTTGGATAACCTCTGATAATATCCAATGTGACTAATTCTTCAATAAATTTAGCCGCCCAATGATTACTAATATCAGTTAATACAAGTTTGGGTTTGGGTTGGGGTGTTGGTACTGGTTCAGGTTGGGGAGTTGGTATCGGTTCTGGTTGAGGAGTTGGTATCGGTTCTGGTTGGGGTGTTGGTATCGGTTCTGGTTGAGGAGTTGGTATCGGTTCTGGTTGAGGAGTTGGTATCGGTTCTGGTTGGGGTGTTGGTACTGGTTCAGGTTGGGGAGTTGGTATCGGTTCTGGTTGAGGAGTTGGTATCGGTTCTGGTTGGGGTGTTGGTATCGGTTCTGGTTGAGGAGTTGGTATTGGTTCAGGTTGGGGTGTTGGTGTTGGTTCTGGTTGGGGTGTTGGTGTTGGTTCTGGTTGAGAAAGACTAACAAACTCTATTTTTCCTTTGACTGTGGCAGGATCTACTTGATTACCTACAGAAACTATAGTATTACTACCAGCATTTTGGATATCAAACTTACCATTATTACGAATAGTATTACCACCTGGACTATCAATGCTACCAAGATCAGGTAAAGCTTGAGAAATGACAGTTAAACCATCATCTGTATTGTCTTCAATCAGATTATTCCGTAAACGGGGACTAGAACTACCAGAAATTACTATTCCAGCCCGATTTTCCGAGATTTTATTGTCTATCAAGGTAGGTGATGCAGTGTCACTGATGGCTATACCAAAACCTGTGTTAATGCAGATATTACCCTGTAACAAACCTTGAGAATTTCTAGCAGTAACTATCCCATTAGCAGCATTTTCCTTAAAAATACTATCTTTGACTGTAGGATTAGCATCACCAGTGGCAAAAACTCCTTCTCGTTTACATAAAATAAACGTACTATTAGCAACTGTAGGTGTACTTGATTCTACCCAAACAGCAGTACCACGAATAGCAGGATTAGTAACTTTTACTCCTCGTAATTCTGCATCATTTAATAATACAAAAGTCACATTCTGACGGGCAAAGGTACGGCTAAGATAAGTACCACTACCTTCTATAAATACACCCTCGCCTTTTTGAGCTTCATTACCGATAACAGTTACACCAACGGGTATAGTCAAAGGGAAAATTTCACCGCTATCTGCATTATACTGTCCGTAGGCTAGTCTGATTGTATCATTAATGCTAACTTGTTGTAAGGCTGTGGTAATGGTTTTTAAAGGTGCTTCTGGAGTACCTGGGTTAGTATCTGCGCCAGTGCTAGGACTTACGTAAAATGTTTTAGCCATAATTATACTATGAAAACAATCATAGAAATACTAACCCATTGATTTAATTTTGACTTGGGGTTTGATAAATATATTAAGAAATCTTGCTAAGAGGATGTATTTGACTTAATTATTTTGGTGCAGATTTATATTAATGATAAGAAAGTGATATCTTCGGTTAGCTACCGTGAAAATGCTGGATGATTCAAATAGTTGCAAATTCTGTATTATATTGTATCTCAAATAGCGATTGCCATTTCTAAGGTTATCGTTGATTTATTTTCCTGGAATTTCACAATATTTCTATTTTAGCAAGCAGCGACCGCTGACGGATTAAAAATATCGAATATTCACCGCAATATTGTAGGGGTTTAGCAATGCTAAACCCTTACCCCAACGACTAAATAAAAGGTACTTAAAATAATAATTTTAATGATAACTACTCATGAATATCCAAACCTAAAAAGGAACATTAAAAAATAACGTATCATCATAATAAATTGTATCCATATTTTCAGGATCATTATCCCAATTTACAGGATTATTAATAATATAATTTCTGGTTGCTTCTAAAGATTCCTGATTTCGATGGATATGTTCATAAAAATTTCTTTGCCATACGGAAGATATATTTGTTTGATTGCAAATTTGATTAATCTTTTTTGTTACCGCACTTTTATAAGACCTAATTACGCAAGGAATTGAACCAGGAATCATTTTGCCAAAACTGCGTGATTGTTCTTTTCTTTTTATTTTTTCAACAATCCATAATATACCATGAATATGATTTGGCATGATTACAAAGACATCTAATTTAATATGAGGGAAATGTTGGGGTATTTCTTGCCAAGAATCACGGGCAATTGTTACTAATAAATTTAATTGTATTTCTCCTTGTTTGATATCACCGAAAATACATTGTTTGTTTTTGGTGCAAATGGTAATAAAATATGCACCTTGTTGGGTGTAATTGTAATGTTTTAATCGGATGGAACGGCGATGATGGATGTCGGGATTATAGGGCATTTTTATATTGGGTAAATTTTTGTAATTTGATTTAAAATCATACCATTATTCTTAGGGTTATAGGAATTTTTATTAATTATAAATTACCCACAATATTGTAGATTTAGCAATGCTAAACCCCTACCCTACGACAAGTATTTTCACTTAAATAAGTATGAATCTTTAATAAATTAGACTAAACACAAAAAATTAAGCAATTTGATTAAAAATTTATAAGCTAACTATACAAAAATGATAAACTATTATCTGTCTAGAGGGTAAAGTTTCTATCATGAGATAGTATAAATCCATTACTTCTGGTACGGGTGAAATATTTGAGTTAGCATTGAGCGATCGCCTGAACATGATATAAAACTAACGACTTAACTATTTTCCTTCATATTCCCAAGGATTAATAATATTAATTCCACATCCTTGAAAATCAGCAATATTCCGTGTTGCTATACTTGCTCCATTAGTAGAACAAATAGCTGCAATTTGAGCATCAGCTTGAGAAATAGGAGTGCCATTTTTTCGCCTTTGAGATGCAATTTGTGCAAATGCTACAGCAGCATTTTGGTCAAAAGGTAGAATACGTCCATTAAAATCTTCATAAAATATTAGTTGTGCTGCTTGAGCTAATTCATTTCTTCGTTTTCCCTCTGAGAGTAAAGTGATACCATAAAGAATCTCTGCTTGAGTAATTGTTGTCGTAAACAGACTCAGTCAAAGTTGCTTTTTAGTCCAATTACTTATAGATTGAGACTTTTGAGGTTTCATTAATTCCGATAATCCGTTTGTATCCAGAATAATCATTCTTCAAATATTGATATAGTACGAATAGGTTCTCTCGCTATTTCTGGTAATTCAAAATCTCCAAAATTTGCAAATCTCTGTTCAATTAGAGTTACTAAATTTAAAGAATCTTCGTTGTTTTCTGCTAAGGTAATATATAGGATTTCTCTAGCTTCATCTTCTAAAGAACGTCCATTTTTTTCTGCCCTTTTTTGTAGACGATATTTAAGATCATCATCGAGGTTAGAAATAATAATATCAGTCATCGCTAAAATCAGCCTCCATCATATTTATAAAAAGACATTAGTTCACAACTACATTGTAATTTGAGATAAAATAAAGATTGTTGTTATATTCCCTATTATCAAAAGTGTCAGAATCTCTACAAGATAAATACCTAACATTAATTGATGAAATAGTTGAAACTACCCTCAAGGGGAAAATTAGCTCCGTAGAACAAGTATATAGAATGTTACTGAAAACTATTGCTTCCGGTACGGGGGAAATATTTGAATTAGCATTGAGCGATCGCCTACAAACCATCCAAACCCAGGTAGACAGCGAAAGCGATGAACTCAAAAAAGCCAAAGCTACCCGTAGTTTAAGAGCTATCAAAACTATTCAAACTCAATATCAACGCTGGCAAGAAACTAACAAAGCGACAGAAGTCATCACCTCAGCAGTACGAGAAATTACCATAGCTAGTAATGAAGAGCGTTTAGCGGTATTTCTCCGTTATACCGATCCTAATCAAAAAAATCCCCTCAATTTATCCCAACTCCAACAATTAGCTAAAGGTTTACAACAATTCGCCTCCGCTAACCCAGATTTAACGCAGATATCCACCGGTATTACTCAGGGTATTGCATCTTGGCAACATCTCCAAGAAAACCTCCTCAGTTGGATGTATGAACAAAAAAACAACCTTGGTTTTGGGGGAGTACCGGGAGAAAGTGGCCCTTGGGCAAGTTGGGGAAAATTAGTTAAAAGTGAAATACCCACGGCATTTTTTCAAACCTTAGCTAAAGAAGAATCTATTATTGAATTTATCCAAAAACAAGAAAATCTCACTTTAAAAGATTGGGTGGAATTAACCATTGTTTTACAATTTTTACAGCGAGGTTTAATTACTTGGTTTGATAAACAAGCTTATGATATTCAAGCAGGACCAAAATTATCAATTTCCACATTTCTAACCTTTGCTGTAATTTGGAGTCAATTAGCAAGTGGTTTGCAAACTCAAGCAGCAACATTCAGTAATTCAGCTTCCCAAATAATGCTGCAAATTCTCCGTACCTTTGCCCAGCGTCCTTATTTTCCCATGTATGGTGGCATTTTCGCGTCCTTTTCTGGGAATTATTTAAAAGATGCTTTAGATTATTTAGATGAACCTTTAAGTTCGGCGGAAGGAACACAGGAAAAAGCGAGAATTTTAACTTTATTAGGTTATTCCCAACGAGCTTTAGGGAGATATGATCGCTCAATCAATTTCCATCAACAAGCTTTAGAAATACTGTTCAATACTGAAGATAGAATTTGTGAAATTGCGAATTTGAATCATCTCAGTCGTACCTATGTACAAGAGAAAAATTATGCTGAAGCAATTAATAATAGTCAGAGAGCATTAATATTAAGTAGACAAGTAGGAGATAAAACCGGAGAAACCAACGCCCTAGTTAATTTAGGTTACTCTGAAGTTATGCAAGCACAGCAGTTAGAAGATGTTGAACCAGAAGTTTATGAAACTGCCATTAATTATTTAGAACAAGGTTTAAAATTAGCAGAAAAATTAGGTGATGTTCAAACTCAATCTTTATGTTTTAGTAGTTTAGGAATTGCTTATTTAGTCACTTCCCAATTTGAAAATGCAATCAAATATTTAGAATTAGGTTTTAAAACAGCACAAGTTTCCGGTGATTTATATTTGCAAGGTAGAAATTTAGCTTATTTAGGAGAAGCGTATTACAATTTACTCAACTTTGAAAAAGCTGTTTATACAAGCAGTTTAGGAATGTATTTATTAGAGCAAATTTCATCCCAAGAATGGCAACAACCAGCAGATTTATTGACAACTATGAAACGGCAGTTGGGAGAAGAGAAATTTCAAGCTTTATTACAACAACATCGTCCAAAAATGATTGCTATTATTGGGGTGGATGGTTATGATTATATTCCAGAATTGTTAGAGAGAAATTAGTAACCAGATCCCCGACTTGTTTTATGATTATATCAATAAATTATTAATTGAGCATAGAAGTCGGGGATCTAAACCCCTAATTAATTATTTTCCGGTAGCCAGTTTATATCTAATAATTGTGTGAGATTATAGGGACATTTTTCAGGAAAATCAATATTATAACCTGTCTTTTGTCTCACATATTTTAATGCTTTTTCATAAATTACTACCTGATTTTCTTGTAAATGATTGTGTAGGTTTTTTGTTAAATCTTCATTGAGTTGAGTTCTAAAACTCAGGATCTCGGCTTGCCAATGATTAGCATTATAATCATATTCTTGATGCCAATATTGTAGGAGTAGTAAATGTCTGATAATTTGTTCTAGGAATCTTTCTAATGCTTTTTTTTCTCGCCGACTCAATTCTTCCAATTCTCCAATTAAATTATCTTTATCTAACTTTTCCCATTGGTTTTGTTTTAAAAGTTTAATAGTTTGTTCTAACCATTGATCATATTCAATTTCATATAAAGATGCTAAATCATTTGTTGTTTTCATTACCAATACCAATCTAATTTAATTCTCCTAACTTCAATTATGAAATACCTTTGGTAATTCGTAATGCTCCTTTCAGGAGAGCTACGCTAACGTAATGCTCCTTTCAGGAGAGCTACGCTAACGTAATTCGTAATTACTACCAAGTCACCAATCACCTGTCACCAACCACCAATCACCAATCACCCCATTACCTTTTTCAATAACTTAGGAATTTGTGCAGGATCTTCAGCTACAGGAATGTCTGCTGCTTTAAAAGCAGCTAGTTTATTTTTGCTCGTGCCAAAATTAGGATCTCGTTTGATGACTGTTGCTACATTTCCTGTTTGATGCCAGTATTTCTCAGATGTTGCGTGTTTACCTGCGATATAAGCAATTACTGGTTTATCAATTGCTTCTGCTATGTATTTTGCAGCAATTTCTTCACCTTCTCCACCTGGTTGGCCTACTAAAACGATCGCCTCAGTGGTTTCGTCTTCATCGAGAATTTGCAACCATTGAGGAAAGGATGAACCAACAATTCCATCGCTACCTATACTAACACTGATAGATTGCCCTAAACCTGCTTTAGTTAAATCCCAAGCTACTTCATAAGTCAAAGTGCTACTACGACTGACAATTCCCACTGAACCTGGTGTATAAAATTCACTAGGTTGAGTCCCCAAGAGGATTTTACCAGGTACAATAATTCCAGGACTATTAGGGCCAACTATTAAAACTTCGTGGGTTTCTGTGGTGCGGAGTAATTTCACCATATCTAATGGTGGTACACCAGCAGAAATAATCATTATTTGTCGAATATTGGAGGCGATCGCTTCTAAAGCTGCATCTAATACTTGATAAGGATGTACACAAATAATTGTTGTATCAATTTGCCCAAACTTTAATATTGCTTCTTCGACTAAATCAAATACTGGCAGATCATACTTTTTTTTACCACCAAAACCAGGTGCGACACCAGCAACTAAATTAGTTCCATAAGCTTTCATTTGGGCTATATGAGTGGCTGAAATGAATTCACTGAAACCCTGAATTAAAACTTTACTATCTGATTTTAAGTTCATGTTATTTGTTATTTATCAGTTTTTCGTGATCAATTATTATTTTGATTCTGAGTTTGTTTGGATATTATTTATCTTCTGTCTTCTATTTTTTGGTGCTTGTTTTGTTTTTTTTGATGCTGATGGTAAGTTTTCTAAAGTTTGATTAAAATTCGCCAGACTAACTGCTTGTTTAACTGCTTCCCCGAGATTTTCTACTATGATTAACTGTTGATTTTCTGTTGAAAATTTAGCTAATTCTTCCCTAGTCTGATTAAAATCAACTCCGGCGAGGCGAACTACTAATTTTGGTAAAGTTGTAGTTTGTGATTTTTGACTACTACCATTAGAGATAGAGGGTTTGCTTTCCGTAGAGTCTGTTTGCACAAAATTATTAATAATTTCAGACATCTGTTTCACATCAGGAATTGCTCCCAAAAAGTTGATCAGAATGACTTTAATGTTAGTTTCACTGGCGAGAATTTTTAATCCCTTTTCCAGGCGATCGCAAAATGTTGTCGGCTTTATATCTGTTAAAAAAGAATGTCTGAGGTTTAATAATACCCCTGGTTTACCTCCTGCATTTACCACCGCATCTAAGGTAGTTAAAACTGAACCAGTACCATTGGCCAATATCCCGATTTCACCTTTAATTTCTACCCCATCCCAATTACCTAAAATTCCTGAAGCTTGACTATCTCTCTTCCGTGCGAGCATTTTTGTAGCCATTTTGGCTATTTCTGGATGTCTATTAATAGCCCTTTCATTGACTCTGACTTTACCATTTAAAGCCATTACTTCGCCAGAAACATTGACAGCTAATGGGTTAATTTCTATTAAGTCTAAATCTTTTTCAACAAATAATTTATACATTTTCTCTAGGATGTCACTCACAGACTGCATTAACGCCCCCTGTAAGCCCATTTTTAAACCTAGTCTCCTAGCATAAAATGATGAGAACTCCTGTTCTACTACCACATATTGCATTTTTTCTCCCGGAGACTCCCAATCAATGTTAGTTTCCTTACAACCTAACAACACTGGGCGACATATAGCAGTATCTAAAACTATTGCTAAATAAAACTCTTTTTTGGCATCGTATCTAGTCTCTGCTAGTAAAACCTCTGGTAATTCCCCCCAAATAGGTAAATTGAAGATATTCTGAGCAGTGGCGATCGCATCTATGGTAGTTTTAACTATTTTCACTCCCCCAAATTTTACTCTATCATCTGCATATACCTGGGATTTGAGAACGATAGGATATTTAATATTTAAGCGTTTTAAGTCTGTTGGATGATCTATTCTTTGAGATGGCAATACAGGAATTCCCATCTGATCAAACCATTCTTTAACTTGGTATTCCAATAAATCCATTGATACACACCTTGTATTAGTAATTTCAAATGGTTTAGTGCTAATTCACTAATCACATAGCATTTAGATTACATAATTACGTTTGAGTTAGCTAGAAAATAAATTTAATCCTAATCACTTTTATCTAATCACGTAATGGTGGTAAATTGACCAGTGAATTAACAAATACTTGAATGTTATTAAGTAAATCGTAAAAAAAAATACCAATATATACTTGTATATTTTCCATTGGATAAATTATACTCATATTGAGATTGTCAATTTTAGGATCTCGTAGTATAAAAAAGCAAAAGATTGGTATTATCATTGATTCCCGGTGTTGTCATCATATGAGAAACTAACATTTTATAAACTATTGTCTCAAATTTACAACAGAGAATTGCCTAATTTATGTATCCTTATGTAACAAAAATCAACATTTTATGTCGTTGGCTGGAAAATAATAAAAACTATATATAACACTAGGTGTATAAATTATGAAAGTAGCATTCCAACAAGAAGATATACAACTACTATCCAGCATCTTACAGGAACAATTACGTATAGAAATACCCTCTGTGCCAGTTCTGGAAGTTAGATGTGCTGTCAAAACAGAACAACTGATGATCCTTACCCAGCACCCACAGGAAGTCTCAGTTGATACAGATAAAATATTTGCAATATTAGAAGAATCTCTACAATGGCAATCTCAATATCATAATGAAATGATTCAACTTTATGTCAGGGTTTCTGGAGAAAAATTGCCCTACACCAAAAAACTAATTACAGTCAAAGCAAAAGAAGTTCCAGAATTTCCAGAACTACAATTACCTGAAACTAGGGATGAACAGGATTTAGAGCAGAGCTTAGAAGACAATAGTAGTAGTAATAATGGGAATAACAATGGCAGTACCCAAGAAGTGATTTTTCCTCCTCTGGAAATACCAGAAATATCAACTTCCATAACAGAAGACATTATTTCTAATCATGATCATCCCATCAGTTCGATTATAGAGGATGAAACTCCTGACCGTTCCTTCGGTGCTTTCAAAGATGACGAAACACTGAATAACTCTGACAATGGTTTAACAGACGAACATATCTCAGATACAATACCCAATTCAGACACTTCTGTTGACTCAGACACCATTCTGGAAGAATATAATAACTCTTTTAATTCCAATGTTCAATTTAGCAACGATCAATTATTATTAGATGAATTAAATGATCAAGATTTAGATGATCAAGATAATCACCAAAATCAGGATTTTGGATCTTTAACTTCATTATTAGATGATCAATTATTAGATGATCAATTATTAGATGATCAATTATTAGATGATCAAGAACAGGATTTAGAAATAAACGATCTGTCATTAGAAGCAGAAGAAGAAGTATTTGATCCATTTGACAATGCAGAGGAGATCGAAAAATCTAAAAAGCTGCCATTGCAACTACCTCCTATACCTGTAATCATCGGTTTAGTATTAGTATTAATAAGCATTTTTGGTGGTGGCACTTTTTTCATGATTCGCGCTTGTATTATTGGCCAATGTCCAGAATTACAAACAGCCGAACAGTTGAAAACAGAATCACAAAAACTGCTCTCTCAAGCCACTTCCGAACAAGAATTAATCCCATTACAAAAAAGTATCAATCAAGTTATCTCTGATTTAAAATCAATCCCTCAATTTTCTCCTCGATATCAAGAAGCACAGCAACTGACTAATAATTTTTCTCAAAAATCTACACAAATTAACTCAGTTATTCAAGCTTTACAAACAGCCTCCCAAGCTGAAACCAGTAGTCAAAAACCAGCTACTAGTCTGGATGAACTTCGTAATAGACAAACCCTATGGCGAAACGCAATTACACCTTTAGAGTCAGTTAAATCTAGCCCTGAATTGAGTCAGATAGCCAATGCAAAACTACCTACCTATAAGAATAAATTACAGGCTATCAACCAGCAACTATTGACAGAAGAAGGATGGCAAAAAAAATTAGCTACATCTCAAACTATAGCGACTACAGCCTTAAAACGCCAAGCTGAAGCTAAATCAGTTAGTGATTGGCAAAGAGTAGAATTGGGATGGAAACAAGCAGTTAATACTTTGCAAAGTATTCCCCAAAACAGTACTGCTCACACAGAAGCACAAACTCTGTTAAAAAATTATCAACAACAATTTACCTTAGCTCGCAACATTTCTGGAAGAGAACAAAGAGCAGTTCAAAACTATCAACAAGCTATGAGGTTTGCTAGTCAAGCCAAAAACCATGAAAATAATAACAACTGGCAATCAGCAGTTGCAGCTTGGGATCAAGCAATTAGAACCGCCCAACTAGTTTCTTCAGAAAGTTTACAACATAGTCAAGCCCAAGCACTGATAGCACAATATTCTCAAGCTTCTGCACAAGCACAACAGAAGTTCCAACTCTATGGCAACTTAGATCAAACTCGTGCAGATTTAAGTAATACCTGTGTGAATCAGACACGTTTCTGTACCTTTAGTATTGAAGATGGAACTATTATTGTTAGATTAACACCAGAATATGATCGAAGATTATTAAACGGTAGTCCTGAACTACAGATTCATTTTAGTACAGTACAACAAGCCTTGGGAGTAATTAGTGATAATTCTAATTTACCAATATATCTTTATAATTCTCAAGGACAAGAAAGATATATGAAAAACCCACTATAGGAGAGTTTCAGTTATCAGTTATCAGTTATCAGTTATCAGTTATCAGTTATCAGTTATCAGTTATCAGTTATCAGTTATCAGTTATCAGTTATCAGTTATCAGTTATCAGTTATTAGTTATCAGTTATCAGTTATCAGTTATCAGTTATCAGTTATCAGTTATCAGTTATCAGTTATCAGTTATCAGTTGTCAGTTATCAGTTGTCACTGTTCACTGTTCACTGTTCACTGTTCACTGTTAACCAATCACCAATCACTTATTTATTCCTAAATGGTGTTGTAGCGCTTGGCGCATTTGAGCAACTGGGATATCATCCCTTTGTAACCAGATTTTTAATGCTGCAACACCTTGTTGAATCAGCATTTCTAAACCATCAATAGTAATAGCACCTTGTTGTTGTGCTAGGTGTAAAAACTTTGTGGGTTTGGGGGTGTAAATTAAATCGTAGGCGATCGCATTGTCGGGTAATTTTCCTATTTCCTCTGCATTTAAAGGAGACGCATCTATATGAGGATACATTCCCACAGGAGTAGTATTCACTAACAAGTCAGTTTGAGGAATAAGATTTGGTAACTCTTCCCAACCATGAACTGGAAACTTATTTGCAAAGGATGAATTTTGCCAACTTTGCTGAAAATTTTGTAACTTTTCTATATTTCTTCCTACTACATGAACCTCAGCTAAACCAAGTTGAATACAACCAGCAACAACCGCCCTCGCAGCACCACCATTACCTAAAATTACCGCTTGCTTCTGATTCCAACTTTGTTGAAAGGTAGTTTGTAAAGGAGCAACAAAACCTTCCACATCAGTATTTGTTCCTACCCACTGATCACCTTGACGAGTCACAGTATTAACTGCACCGATAGCTTGTGCAATGGGAGAAATTTCTGATAAAAAAGGTATGATTGCTTGTTTATGAGGAATTGTGACACTAAAACCTACCACATTCACCGCAGCAAAACCGGCGATCGCAACTTCCAAATTTTCTGGTGCAATGGGAAATGGTAAATAAACATAATCCAAACCTAACATACTCAATGCTGCATTGTGCATTACAGGTGAAAGGGAATGTTCTACAGGATAGCCAATAACTCCCAGTAATTTAGATTTTCCAGTAATTTGTAGACAATAATTATTATTTTGAGAATTCATGATCAACGTAAAAATATGAGAATTTTAGCTATTGGTGATATACACGGTTGCTCTACGGCCTTAGAAATTCTGCTGAACACAGTACAACCTCAACCAGAAGATAAAATTATTACTTTAGGTGATTATGTAGACAAAGGCCCAGATAGCAAAGGTGTATTAGAAATTTTACTCAAACTACATCACTCTGGGCAACTGATAGCTTTAAAAGGCAACCATGAACAGATGATGCTGCGAGCTAGAAACAGTAGTATAGCAGAAAAATATTGGCGCCGTTCCAGAGGTGACAAAACTCTTGCTTCCTACTCCAAAAAACAAAGTTTGATGGATATTCCAAAATCACATTGGGACTTTTTGGAGAATAGTTGCATCAACTTCTGGGAAACAGAAACACATTTATTTGTTCATGCCAGTGTAGATCCAAATTTACCATTAAATCAACAACCAGAATATATGCTCATGTGGGGAGGTTTTGAAGAATCTTTACCTCATTATTCTGGTAAAACAATGATCTGTGGACATACAGTTCAAACCAGTGGTTTGCCTCGTAATTTAGGTTTTGCTATTTGTATAGATACCTGGGTAGATGGTTCTGGTTGGTTAACTTGTTTAGATGTAAATAGCGGCGAAATTTGGCAAGCTAGCCAGCAAGGTGAAACTCGCAGAGGATGTTTAAATCAATAAAATAGCCCAGTTGTATTTAACAACTAGGCTAACCAGGAAACATTAAACTACTACTAAGAAATGAACATCAATATTAGCCAATATTGACTTTGACAACCTTATTTTTTTCTTCCACTAACTTAGGTAGATTCAGATGTAAAATACCATCCTTGTAGTCAGCAGTAACTTTGGTATTTTCGATAGCTACAGGTAAAGGAATTACCCGTTGGAATTGACCATAATAAAACTCACTTTTGGTTTTGGTTTTATCGTCTGCATTGTGTTGTAACTTCCGTTCTCCACTAATAGACACAGAATCTTCAGTGACTTGAATATCTAAATCTTTAGCTTCCATACCAGGAATTTCCAGTTTGAGAATTACCGCATCCTCAGTCTCAGTCATTTCCGCAGCAGGAATTCTGCCATTGTTATTTAATTGATTCAGTTCTTTTAAAGTAGCTGGTACAAAATCTTCAAATAAACGATTTACACGACTTTCAAGAGTGTCAATTTCTTTCCAGGGGTTGTAACGAATGAGTGTCATATACTTTTACCTCTATATTGTTAGTTGTGTTTGAATTGAGTTCTTTGTTCAACTCTTTGATTATCATCATAGGGAGATTTAAAAAAACTGTAAATTCGGTTTTTATCACTTTAGAAATGATAATTGCCGTACCAATTATTGTCGCTGATAAATATTTTCGGTTTCTGCGAATAATTCGGGTTCGGTATCTACGAAAAACCCAATTTTTTAGCATCATCATATCTCCCAAAAAAACCCAATACTTACACCAAACCTACTTCAAATACTGTCATTGCGACGCAAGGAAGCAATCTCCAAACCAGACATTTCCTAAAAATGCCTAAGTCTTAAAACCTTGAAAACTTTCTGGTACAGCAGTACATAATTAGGTTAGGACATACAGCACTTTCCGGTGTAATGAGGTACGTTTTTGGCGGGCAAGATGCCCACCCCACAAGAGTTTCATGATTATGATTTGTACCTCGTAGCAACGAAATCTGCTGTAATTGAAAAATGAAAGCAACCTATATGACTTTTAACTTGCGGGTAGCACCATACTTCCTGTTCTTCATCTCTTCATAGTTTGTTACCCCTACCCAATAACTAATGAGACTGCTAATCTAAAATTATTAACAATACTTAACATTGATCCTGATATGCAGACAGCTATAGTCACCCCAAGCACTCCAAAACCTGGACTATATTGGGAATGGAGAGGACATAACATCTACTACGTCAAAGCAGGAGAGAAACATCTCCAACGTCCATCATTACTGTTAGTACATGGGTTTGGAGCTTCTACAGATCATTGGCGCAAAAACATTGATCAACTCTGTCAAGACTTTCAAGTATTCGCTATCGACCTTTTAGGCTTTGGTAGATCAGCAAAACCAAAATTAGAGTACAGTGGTGAACTATGGAAAGAACAACTGCGAGATTTTATCAGTGAAGTAATTGGAGAAAACACTGTTGTAGCGGGTAACTCCTTGGGTGGTTATGCTTGTTTGTGTGTGGGTGCAGAATATCCGGATCTTGTTGCTGGAGTAGTATTACTTAATAGTGCAGGGCCATTTTCTCAACCAGAAACAGCCAAAACACAAATTCAACCTTCACAAAACTTCATACAGAAACTCATTGCTAAAACTTTTAAATGGACTTTTCAACAGCGCTTATTTCAAACTTTATTATTCCAATATTTGCGTCAACGTTGGGTAATTCGTCGTACCTTACAAAAGGTGTATTTAGATCAAACTGCAATTACAGATCAATTAGTCCGAGAAATTCAACGTCCAGCTTTTGATCAAGGTGCTTTAGATGTCTTTCTATCTGTTTTTAGCACTCCCCAAGGGGAAAAGGTGGATGTGCTGCTCACAAAATTAACTTGTCCTTTATTACTATTATGGGGAGAAAGAGATCCTTGGATCAAAGCAAGAGAACGTTCTCAAAAATTCCATCAATATTATCCTCAATTAACAGAACATTTTATCAACGCTGGCCATTGTCCCCATGATGAAGCCCCAGATCAAGTAAACCCTTTATTCCGAGACTGGGTTTTGTCTTTCAGTAATGGGTGAGAAGAGGTAGAGGGCTTTTTTGCAGGGTGCAGGGTGCGGGGTGCAGGGTGCGGGGTGCAGGGTGCGGGGGGAAAGTTGAAAGCTTATAGTGCTTTCCAGTGTCATGAGCATCTTGCCCGCCAGACTGATATAAACTGTAGCTGTAGCCAGGTTGCTTAGGAAATTAGATAGCCTTTAATTGTCGAGATTGGTAAGGGTTTAGGAGTGCTAAACCCCTACAAATTTATGATTTTTATGTCCTAATCTTGGTGACTATAGCTATAAATACACAACAGCTTACAAATCTCTATAAACACCTAAAAACCTGATCAAAGGTGATCAGGTTATAGCGATTTCTGAAATTTCAAATTTTTAGACTAAGTAAGTAATTGAAGACAAATAACTAAGGTTTGTACTAATTCGACAAGTTTAGCATTTTCCTGTTTTTCCGCTCCGGGATTTGGTGCGACTACATACACATAGTCGGATACCACTTTTATAGTTTTATGCTAACTCTTGTTTGGGCTTCTGACGGAGGACACTGTAGTCATTACCCGGTCGTTTTTTCTCTGTGTCCTTATGAAGTTAATATAGCATCTTCAAAAAATCATGCAATGACTTATTTACTAAACTTTATCTTTTGTTTCATTTAGAAACAGTTGTCATTTCAGTTATCAGTTTTCAGTTTTCAGTTATTACCACTTCCACATGATTCCGGTGTTGTCAAAATTGTCGGTGACAATGCGGCCGATCTTGTCTATTTCACTGATATCTTCAGCAGTAAGTTTGATTTCTCCTGCTTTGGCGTTATCTTGTGCTTGCTGTGGATATCTTGCACCAGCGATCGCATTGGTTTGGGGTTGAGCTATTAGCCATGCTAGTGCTAACTGTGCCAAACTACATTGATATTTTTCAGCAATAGGTCTGAGTTTGTCTAATGCTTGTTGAGCGTGTTCAAAGTTCTCACCTTGGAATAATTGATTTTTGGAACGGTTATCTTCTGGGCTAAACTGATGTCCTGAGCTAAATTTACCTGTCAATAAACCTTGTGCTAAGGATGAATAAGCCAAAATAGAAATATTGTTTTCTACACAATAGGGCATAGTATCAGTTTCTACATTGCGCCAAAATAGAGAGTAAGCTGGCTGTAAACTGTCAATTCTGCCATATTGGGCTGCTTCTGCTAGTTGTTCACGAGAGAAGTTAGAAACGCCAATAGCGCGAATTTTACCTTGCTCTTTGAGTTTATTGAGAGCGCTCATAGTTTCCTCAATAGGAACAATTTCCGTATTAAATGAACCAGATGGCCAATGAATTTGATAAAGGTCTATATAATCGGTATTAAGATTTTTTAGTGAGCGTTCACAGGCCTCTATGACTTGTTCGTACTTCAGATGGCGGACAAAAACTTTGCTGGCATACTCTACGCGATCGCGTACATCTGATAAAGCTTCAGCTACAATTTGTTCAGAATGTCCATCACCATAAACTTCTGCTGTATCTATAGTTGTAATTCCCGCTTCATAAGCAGCGCGAATGGTTTTAATGGAGTCTGCATCTTCAATTCCTACCCACATTCTTTTACCAGCTTGCCAAGTTCCCATTAGAATAGGTGTAATTTTGACTGAAGATGTGCCAAGTGAGCGTTTTTCCATTATTTACCTCTACTCCTCTAAACAACTGTTACATTAACATTCACTGCGCCAGAAGCACTGTGATTCTTTGTATGGTGACTCAACTTACTACAAACAGGATTTCTCCAACCTAAGTAGAGTTAGAATCTCCCAAAGCATTCGGATCTAAGATTCCAACTTTGGTATGTGTTTATGGTATTGTTGGCGAGCGAGTATATGCTACTTTCTATTAGGTTTTGGGCAGATATTGTAATTAAATTTTATGATCTTAAATATGATCTTAGAAGTTGCTATTCTTGATATCAAGCCGGGTTTATGTTCAGAATTTGAAGTTGCTTTTCAAACTGCCTCGCAGATTATTGCCTCTATACCAGGTTATATTTCCCATCAACTTCAACATTGTTTAGAAAATTCCCATAGATACATATTGCTTGTAAAGTGGGATAAGTTAACAGATCACACTGTTGGTTTTCGTCAATCACCACAATATCAAGAATGGAGTAATTTACTCCATCATTTTTACGAACCTTTCCCTACAGTCGAACATTATCAACTAGTCTTGGATAACTCTTGTTCAGTTTGAATCAGGTATACAGCTTTTTGGACTGGAGTATAAACTAAAAACATAAAATAACTCAAAGAAGTTGAGTCGAAAAAAGCAAAGTAGAAAAACGAAAAACTAGAAATCCAGCAGACTTAGGCTGAGTTTTACATGGACGAGAAGTACGCTTTTTAAAAATGAGATGGCAAGTTCTAGATTGTCTCTCTTTGTCTGCCAACCAAAAGCTGACTGCTTATAGGTTTCAATATTTAATCATATTCTCACTTAACTACCTAGGGCTATGATAATAAGTTATGTAAATATTTATTCACAAACTTCAGGAAATTACCCTCAAGAAATTGATTCCTAGATTGTATAGGATAGGGGGGCTGATGTAAGATGCAAGTATAAGTGAATAAAAATTAAAACACTTTATACTTATAAACAAATAAGTTTAATTCTCATTAGCAAATGATGAGGATGTAGAGTATTACATAATATAATACATTCTTTATATATCCGTATTTCAAGAATTGAATATATTTGTAGCAAAGTTAACGTGACGTGCTAGAAACATCAACCTAAAATTAAATATGAGATAAAGCTACTATAGGTGCAAGTTTATCAATTGCTGAAATAGGCAAATATCAAGTTAGCAGAAATATCATATCCCCAGAAGAAACCCGTTAACTACCTGTATCGTCTTTTATCAGGCTACTCCTCACACAAATTTTAATTCATCTCTTTGTCAAGCAGGTCATATATATGAATGAACAACACAGAACAACTAACCGTAATCTTTCATCAGGTGTAATAGCAGCAGTATCATCTGCGGTTATAGCTGTCAGTGGTGGAGTAGCTTGGTTCACATCCCAGACTCCTCAAACACCCTCCACACCAAACAACACTTCTGAAACGATCAAACAGCCAAAACAACCATTAACCGCCCAACCAGGAAACGAACAAACTACCAAAATCTACTGGTTAACATTAAAAGATCAAAATCTGGAATTAGTTCCACAATCATTACCAATAGCAGCAGCAGAACCACAGCAAGCTTTAGAAACAGCTTTTAAAACTTTATTAGCAGGACCTACAGAAGGCACAAACTCCACCACCATTCCCCAAGAAACTCAACTACTCAGTTTAAAAGTAGAAAATGATCAAGTTCACCTAAATCTATCAGCAGGTTTTACCAAAGGTGGTGGTAGTACCTCAATGATGGGACGAGTAGGTCAAGTTGTTTATACTGCTACGACCTTAAATCCCAGTGCTAAAGTATATATAGAAGTTGATGGTACACCTTTGGAAATTTTAGGTGGAGAAGGAGTAGAAATACAACAGCCATTAACACGTGCAATTTTTGATGAAAATTACCCTTTGTAGGGTTTGCTGTGAGCGGAGCGTTAAGCCATAAAAGTGATCTGTTAAGACTTAGGGAACAGGGAACAGGGAACAGCTTCAAGAGTTGGTAAGTTTAAATTTTCAACCAAAGTGCCAGGTTTTCAAGGACTTATCCCCATCTACAGCAGATTTCGTTGCTATGAGGTACAAATCATAATCATGAAACTCTTGTGGGGTAGGCATCTTGCCTGCCAATAATGTACCTCATGACACCAAAAAGTGCTGTATCTTGTACTTTTTTAATTTCAAATTGCTTCAAATCCTTTACCTATAGGACTTACGCACAAGCTATAGAAGAATCGTTCGCGTAGCGTGTCGAAGACATACCACCCCAGGCACAGAGAACACAGAGATATGAGGATTTGAGAGATATTTTGCGTAAGTCCTGACCCATATATAATATTTTCATATTATTCAACAAGCACTAGTTATTGATCATTGGTAATTAGTCATTAGTCATTGGTTATAAAAGTCAATATTTTTGAGAAAATAGGTGCTACAAAATAGCACTTTTTTTTTGGAGAAAAAGACCCTGAAACGCTTATCTACAATTTCTTCTAGATTTATTCAGCAGGCCCGAACTGATGACTAAAAACTAATGACTAATCACTAATGTAATAATACTCAATCGGGGTTAATTCGCATCAAAGGTTGACCGTATTCAACAGGTTCACCATTTTGAACAAGAATTTCCATTACCTGTCCAGACACCTCAGCTTCAATTTCGTTCATCAATTTCATCGCTTCAATGATACAAACTGTCTGGCCAGTTTTGACCCTATCTCCCACTTCCACAAACGGATCTTCGCCTGGTGCAGAAGCGCGATAAAATGTTCCCACCATTGGCGACTCTACCTCTACCCATTTAGATGAGGAGGCATTGGCTGCTACAGGAGGTGGTGAACTAGCTGCTGAATTATCATGGTTAATTGTTGTTTCCGGCAAGGGTGCAGATACAGGTGCAGTAGCTGGAATTATTCCTGTACTTACAATTTTGTTACTAGCTACTTGATCCGTTGTTGGTACAGGATAGCTAATTCCTTTACGCACTACTAGCTCAAACTGATCACTTTTGAGAATTACTTCAGAAATATCTGTTTGAGCAATAGTCGCTAATAATTGACGGATTTCATTAAAGTCTAATGGCACAGTATTTTTTACCTCGACCTAACTATAAATGAGAATTTTGAGAGTAATCAACAAGCATTGAAGAATGGATATCAGATAAATTAATTTGATTGATATCGGCTATTGAAGAGGTAATACCAAGAAATGTTGTCTTATTTCTGGGTATTACTGTTAATGATTCATTTCTTCTAGGTGGCAAAATGATCAGGAATCAATCTGAGATATCCACACAAATTCTGTTTATTCCTTATTCCCTACCTAAATATGTATCGTTTCTGGTATCAATCTTGATTTTTTCACCTTGAGAAATAAACAGAGGAACCATCACAGTTGCACCAGTTTCTAATGTAGCTGGTTTAGTACCACCTGTGGCAGTATCACCTTTCACACCAGGATCGGTTTGAGTTACTTCTAGAACCACAGAATTAGGTAGTTCTACCTCTAGCACTTGCTCATCCCACTTCACAACATTCGCCTCCATACCTTCTTTGAGGTATTTGACGCGATCGCCAATTTGTGCAGCACTCAATCTATTTTCTTCATAACTTTCCATATCCATAAAGACGAACTCGTCGCCTTCTTTATAGGTATGTTGCATGACAATTTTTTCTAAAGTAGCTTGGGGTACAGTTTCCCCAGCCCGGAAAGTTCTTTCCACCACGTTACCATTTTGGACATTTTTGAGTTTAGTTCTCACGAATGCAGAACCTTTACCAGGCTTAACGTGCAAGAATTCTACTACTTTCCAGACAGAGCCGTCTAAAACAATAGAAACGCCGGAACGAAAATCATTACTAGAAATCATGAAACTTGTAAATTTGGGAAGATAGTCGGCATTTATTGTACCTGTAATTAGTCATTAGTCATTAGTCATTGGGTAACTCACTTGTTGTACCAATTACCAATTACCAATTACCTCAATGTGGGAAGATAAATAATGGGTGAATTCCAGTCACAAAATTTTGATGCTGCATTTGAGAAATTCCATGTTTAACTTCATCAAGTCCTGGCTGCAATACAGCCTCAGAGTCACACTGTTGGCAACAATACTTGTAGCTATGACCATAGGTGTTTGGACTCCTTTAAGCTATGCTGCCTTACCGGCTGGTAACGCTATTACGGACGGCAAAGCACTATTAAGATATGCACTACCCATTGATAACAAACCAGTACGTAAATTGCAAGGTCGCTTAGAAGATATTGCTAATCAACTACGTGCTAACAAAAGATGGGGTGCTGTTTCCAGAGACCTCAAACAAGCATCACGGATTTTAGATAAACCCTCCAAAATCTTAGCAAGCGTTCCTGAAGAAAGCCAAGAGCAAGCAGAAGCTTGGATCAATGAACTAAAATCTGGTGTCACAGAACTACAAGAAATACTCAAAAACAAACAAAAAGATCCGGTTCTAGAAGGTAGAGCTAAGTTACTAAAAGTTGTCTCCTTATTAGAAGAGTCAATGGTAAAAGGATATCCCTTTGAAGTTCCTGAGAAATATAGCAATCTACCTCAACTCAAAGGCCGAGCTACCATTGCCTTTGAAACTAGCAAAGGTGACTTAACTGTAGTAGTAGATGGTTATAGCGCCCCTGTTACTGCTGGTAATTTTGTAGATTTAGTACAGCGGGGTTTTTATAACGGTCTAGAATTTACCCGTTCTGAACAGTCTTATGTCTTACAAACAGGAGATCCACCAGGCGAAGAAGTTGGTTTTATTGATCCTGACACTGGTAAATATCGGGCTATTCCCTTAGAAATTTTGGTAGAAGGTGACGAAGAACCAACCTATGGCATTACTCTAGAAGAAGCAGGACGCTATCTGGATATGCCAGTTTTACCATTTTCTTCCTTTGGTGCTTTAGCAATGGCACGTCCTGAAAATGATGTAGATGGCGGTTCCTCTCAAGTTTTCTTCTTTTTGTTTGAACCAGAACTTACACCCGCAGGACGCAATCTTTTAGATGGTCGTTATTCAGTTTTTGGTTATTTGATCGAAGGTAGAGATATTCTAGATACTCTCAAAGCTGGTGACAAAATTGAATCAGCTAAAGTTGTACAAGGAATTGAAAATTTAGTTTAACCAAGTTAATCAGTTATCGGTTATCAGTTATCAGTTATCAGTTGTCAGTTATCGGTGTCCATCACCAATTACCCATAACCCAAACATTTTATTTCTCAAGAAAAGATAAAATTCAACCAATTTTATTTTCTAAGAACTACTATAAAAAATAAACTGGTTAAAATTAGGTGTATGTCATCATGACAACTAAAAAGCAATTTAACAGCTTTGAGGAAATGCTGTCTGGCTCTGATGTACCTGTATTGGTAGATTTTTATGCTGATTGGTGTGGCCCATGTAAAATGATGGGGCCTATTTTAGAACAGGTAAACTTAGAACTCAAAAGCCGCATAAGAATTGTTAAAATTGATACTGAAAAATACACTCAGTTAGCAACTAAATATCAAATTGCTGCTTTACCAACCCTAGTGTTATTTAAACAAGGTCAAGCAGTGGAAAGAATTGAAGGTGTAGTGCAAGCACCACAGTTAGTTCAACATTTAAAAACTCTGGTTTAATTTGGTCATGGGTAACGGGTAATTGGTAAAAACCTTTTTCCCTATCACCCACTTTCTTCCATCCTCTCCATTTAGGGGTTAGGGAATAGGGAACAGTTCACCAGTCAGAGGAGATGAGTGGGTGAGTGGGTGAGGGGGTGAGGGGGTGAGGGGATGAGGGGGTGAAAGTTCTTTACTATTCCCAGTCACCAATCACCAGTCACTTTTTGCTGCAAACCCTAAAATTAAGTTTTTAATTCTCTCCCTGCAAGAAAGCACCCTGCTTCCGCGATTTAAGACCTACGCGCATTTAAACAGCACCATTCTTTTCTTTTCCAGAGAGTAGCTACTACCCAGCCATTTTGTTCTAAAATATCTGCTACAGCTTTTGATTGTTCTAATAAAATACCACTAAATATACCCCAAGTTCTAGGTTGAGCTATTGCACTCATTTCTGGAATTAATTCTATAATGACATCGGCCAAAATATTACAAACAATCCCATCCACGGGTTTTGGGATTATTGCTTTTAACGCATCCACACTTCCTTGAGCGGGAATTAACTTTTCTGATGTGATCTCATTCAGAGCGCGGTTGCTGAAAGTAGATTTTACTGCTAGAGGATCTGTGTCTACTGCGTAAATTTTGGCAGCACCCAACAAAATAGCACCGATAGAAAGAATACCAGATCCACAACCAATATCAGCAATTACAACAGGTTGTTTTTTCTCTTCTTGGCTAATAAAAGAATCAGGAACGTTGCTCAATCTCATTTCTAAAGATTCTAAACACAATTGAGTTGTAGCATGATTGCCTGTACCAAAAGCTACACCAGGATCAAGACGAATAACTAAGCGATCGGAGGATGTAGGTAGGGGTAGCCATGCAGGGTTAATGATAAAGCGATCGCCAATTTCCTGGGGTTGCCAATATTGTTTCCAATTACTTGCCCAATCTTCCTCATCTATTAAACTCCAGTGTAATATGGGCGGTGTTAAACCTAGGCACAAGGCATCTTGTCTTAGCAATAAAGATAATGCAGATAAATCCAGTAATTGGGCTTGAAAGCTGGGTAAATAAGCTTTTAATAGAGAAGAATGACCTTTGCTTTCACTAGCTGTACCACGACACCCAAAAGCTTCTAGCCGCCAAAAGATAGAATCTTCTAGGTTTGGTTCACATAAAATTTTTAATTCCCACCATGTATTTGCCATATAACTTTTAAAATTTAGATTTTATATTTAGTTGCAACAATAGGAAATAGGAAACAGGGAACAAGCAAGATTCATCAACAAATAATTATTCTCCCCATTACCCTCTCATCCCCTCACCCTATCTCCCCATCACCAAATTACTGCTATAACTTAAAGTGTGACTGTATAAGCATCACGGATTCCAGAAACCTGTTTAATTTCTTCGAGGATGCCGTCTGGTAAAGGATCGTCAATACTCAAAGCCATAACTGCATCACCACGGACAATTTTCCGGCCTACCTGCATACTGGCAATATTGACATTGAAACTGCCTAATAAAGAACCTAATTTACCGATAATACCTGGCATATCACGATGCAGGGTAAATAACATATATTTGCTGGGGGGAACGTTGATGGGGAAACCATCTACATCTGTTAAATGAATTTCCTTATCTCCTAACAAAGCACCGGTGACAGAATGAGTACCTAAAGTACCTGTAGCTTCTAAATGTAGAGAACCTGCATAGTCTCTGGCGGAAGCATCCCTGGTTTCGATGACTCTAATACCTCTTTCTTTGGCTTCGATGTTGGCATTCACGTAATTTACTCTTTCTCGGAGAGCTTGGTAAAGTAGCCCTTTGAGTGATGCAATGATTAGAGGTTGACTTTTGTTAGTTGCTAGATCCCCTTGGAGTGTAACTGTCAGGGTTTCTACTCTACCACCAGCTAGTTGTCCTACCAAATTCCCCAAAGTCTCTGCTAACTGCATATAGGGCTTGAATTCCTCTAAAATATCGGGGCCAAGTCCGGGGATATTCACAGCAGAACGAGCTGGTAGTCCTAATAAAACATCACGGATCTGTTCAGCCACATCTATAGCTACATTAACTTGAGCTTCGGCAGTAGATGCACCTAAATGGGGAGTTAGAACCATTTCTTTACCGAGAGATCGCAATTCTGAGTCTCCCAGAGGTTCAGAATCAAACACATCTAAGGCCGCACCTTTTATTTTACCCTCTTTAATAGCTGTTGCTAAGGCCGCTTCATCAATAATTCCACCCCTAGCGCAGTTAATTATTCTGACGTTGGGCTTCATTTTGCTGAGGGTTTTTTCGCCAATTAAATTAGCAGTTTCTTTGGTTTTGGGGATGTGTAAAGTAATGTAGTCTGATTGTTGAAAAAGCAAATCTAGTTCTACCAATTGACAACCAATTTGCTCGGCTCTTTCTCTAGAAATAAAGGGATCATAGGCAACTAATTTCATTCCCATTGCCTTAGCTACCTGAGCTACATGAGAACCTATTTTTCCTAATCCCACAATACCAAGAGTTTTCTTGTATACTTCTGAGCCTACGAAGGTTTTACGATCCCATTCTCCTCTTTTCACAGAAGCATTAGCATCAGGAATATGACGAGATAAGGATAACATCATAGCTAACGCGTGTTCAGCCGCAGCAATAGTATTTCCTTCTGGTGAATTGACAACAACAATACCTTTACGAGTAGCAGCAGCAACATCTACATTATCCACACCCACACCAGCACGTCCAATAATTTTTAATTGTGTGCCAGCTTCAATAATTTCTGGAGTGACGCGAGTGCCAGAACGAATCATCAATGCGTCATAATCACCAATAATTTCTTCTAGTTCTGCTGGTTTTAAGCCCGTTTTTACATCAACAGTAGCAACTTGGGAAAGAATGTCAAGACCAGCTTTGTCAATTGGATCGGAAACAAGAACTTTGGACATGATTACTTCATTTATAATTATTTTTTCTCTACGAGACTTTTAAGTTTAGTGCTTATCTGCAACAATTCAGCAAAAAATATCTGTAATTATCTGTTTTGATATTAAACTAGGCATTAAATGTATTCCATAATCATGGGTTCAGAAAACTTCACTTCAGATATTATGCCTCGCCATAGCCAAATAATGCCGTAGCAGGAAGAAAATGTCAGTGATTGTCCGCATTTTGGAGCAGAAAGTCATGATTTTGAATTTCAACCTGCCTAGGTACTTACCCTCTGCTGAAGAACTACCAGACTCGGATGAAACACCTGTGGATAACGAACTGCAAGAACTAATACCAGCATTACTTAAGGCTACGCTGCTAACACTTTGGGCAGAACGTATGGACTGGTTTTTTGGTGTGGATATGGGTATTTATTATCACCCAGATGAATTACCAATTGTGCCAGATGCTTTTTTAAGTTTGGGGGTAGAGCGTTGTTATGATGAAGAGCTACGTCCTAGTTATGTGTTGTGGGATGAAAATGTTGTCCCTCTTTGGGTGTTAGAGGTAGTTTCTCCTAATTATCGCAAAGAGTACAGTGTTAAGCTAGATGAATATGCGGCTTTAGGTGTACTTTACTATGTAATTTATTCTTCCCGTCGTCGCCGTAAACCCCGCTTGGAAGTACACAAGTTAGTGAATGGTAGATATGAACTACAACCGAGTAATCCTGTATGGTTACCAGAAATTGGTTTAGGTATTGGCTGTGAACAGGGTAGTTATGGCGGTGTAGTTAGGGAATGGCTATATTGGTACAATCAAGCTGGAGAACGTTATCTCACCCCAGAAGAACAAATTCAGGCAGCTGAAAAACGCGCCCAATTGGCAGAAATGCGATCGCAAAAACTAGCTGAGAAATTACAATCTCTGGGTATAAATCCAGAATAGAGTATGGGGTGTTGGTGAACATCTTACCAGGTGACAAGGTAAAAACTAGGCAGGGTGCTTTCTTGCAGGGTGTAGGGATAAAAAGATTGTCATTGTGGTGACAGTGATTGGGTTAATTTATTTCTTGTCAGTTCATCACATCAGGTTTTTGATGCTTCCCCGATTTTGGATTGAGATTTTTAAAGAGTTAATTTTTACCACACCCTACACCTTGTCTTAACTTTAGCTCTCTTGTCACCCGGTCAGAATTGTTAATGTGTTAAGTATAGACTAAGTATCTGACAACTGAAAAATCATCAGGATGAAAAAATGCAGCTTACACCTCGAGAAAAAGATAAACTATTAATATTTACTGCTGGTTTAGTCGCAGAAAGACACAAAGAACAAGGCTTAAAACTGAATCATCCCGAAGCGGTAGCTTATATTTCCGCAGCTATTTTAGAAGGAGCGAGGAATGGTCAAAATTTAGATGAATTAGTGAATTATGGCTCAAGTTTATTAACTCGTGATGATGTGATGGAAGGAGTACCAGAAATGTTGACAGAAATTCAGGTAGAGGCAACTTTTCCAGAACAAATAAAATTAGTGATCATTTATAATCCTATTCGTTAATAATTGAGCAAATGCTCTCACTATTAATATGATTAATTAGTTAGTTAATCTGGAAAATAATCTGCGATTTATCTACTGAATGAATGTAGAATGAACCTTGTAAATTTAGCTAAAACAGGTGATATAACAGCAATTTCTGAACTTATCAACCAAGCCTTAAATCACCACAATATTAGAGCGAAGGTAACCGTTGATCGTGATAAACTAATTGTAATTGTGGAATCACAAAAAGAACTAAATCAAGTAGCAATAGTTAAATATATTTATAGAGGATTGAATAAATTAAATCTTGCCACTTATTCTACTTTAGTAATTTCTGGAAAAATTGCTGGACAAAATCCTATACAATGGCAACAGGAAGTAAATTTTACATCCCAATTAAAATCTGCATTTCCATCTGATGCAGTCACATCAAATATAACCAATATTAAAACGCAAGAAATATCAAAAAAACCAATAGTTCCAATTAAATCCAATTCCAATAGTGCAATTATTCATGTTAGTAAAAAACCACTAGCAGAAATAGAAGCACTTTGGCAATCAGCTAAGTATTTACAAATAATTAGCTATATTATTATTATCTTATCATGGTTAGTTATTACTATTCAAACTCTATTTACAGTAACTATTATTTATGATAGATTGATAGTCAAATCGCGATTATTTTATACAATCATAAATATTACGGATACTACAGGAATTTTATCTAGTTGGTTAGATCAAATATTCTATATATTTTATCAATTTTGGGATACATTAAAAATAGGTCAAAGTTACTTAGAAAAATTAATTTACCTAATATTAATTATTTGGGTTTATTGTCTTCACAAAACCATCATAAAAACCTCTACTAACTACCCAATTAGCCCTAATAAAGCTGTACTAAGTTTTTCCATTCCTTTGTATAATCTTTGGGGAGTGTGGAATGTACTATCAAGCTTATCATCCTACTTAAAAAGACAACATAGAGAAGTTGCTAGGAAAGGGAGAAAAATCGAAAAATATTTACCTTGGCTATATATATCTATATTATCTTACATACTCACTTATATAATTTATATAATCTATAGTAGTTATATAATAGAAAACAATCCAGGAGTCAACTTTACACTTTATCTTTTAGTTGACATTCTATTTATCTGTCGTTCATTCTTGTATTTACAGATAATAAAATTTAGCTACCAAGCTGTATTTTCACAAGTTAATCTGTTTAGGCAAAAATTCACCAAACTTTAATGATAATCATTCAATAGTATACAATACTAGAGACTTATAAAAATACAATTTTCATAAATAAGCAATCTTTCTAACTCTAAAACTCTGAGCGACATAAACAAGGATAAAAATATGATTACCCTAGAAACAAGCAACATCCAAGAAATTCTCACCAAGCAAAAAGAATTTTTTACAACTGCTATAACCAAAGATGTAAATTTTCGTTTAGCACAATTAAAAATCCTCAAACAGCTAGTAGTCGAGAATAAACAAGCTATTCAAGAAGCATTAAAAGCCGATTTAAGAAAATCAGAATTTGAAACCTATGCTACAGAAATAGGTGTAATTAAAGAAATTGACTTTACTATCAAAAATCTAAAAAAATGGGCTAAACCACAAAAATCGGCTGTTCCCTTCGAGTTTTTCAACTACTCAGCCAAGATATATGCTGAACCTCTAGGAGTAGTGTTAATTATCTCTCCTTGGAATTATCCCTTTCAGTTAATTATCTCACCCTTAGTTGGTGCGATCGCAGCGGGAAATTGTGCTATTATTAAACCTTCAGAAATTGCACCTAATACCGCTAAATTAGCATCACAACTGATTAGTAAATATTATCCATCCGAATATATCACAGTTGTTGAAGGTGGTGTAGAAACAAGTCAAAAATTATTAGCAGAAAAATTTGATCACATCTTTTTTACTGGTGGTACAGCTATCGGTAAAATAGTCATGGCCGCAGCAGCAAAACATTTAACACCAGTAACTTTAGAATTAGGTGGTAAAAGTCCTTGTATTGTTGATACTCAAATTAATCTTGAGCATACTATTAAACGTATTATTTGGGGTAAATTTATTAATGCTGGACAAACTTGTATAGCACCTGATTATTTATTAGTTAACAAAAAAATCAAATCTAATTTAGTGAATGGGTTAAAAAAATGTCTGATTGAATTCTATGGAGAAAACCCAGAAACTAGCCCAGACTTCCCGAGAATAATTAGTAAAAGACATTTTGATAGATTAACAAAATTCCTAGAATATGGAAAAATTATAGTAGGTGGAAAAACTAATCCCGAATCACTTTATATCGCACCGACATTGCTAGAAAATGTTTCTTTAAATGATTCAATCATGGAAGAGGAAATTTTTGGGCCCATTTTACCGATAATTGAATATACGGAGATTGAAGAAGCAATTAATTTGATTAACTCCAAACCCAAACCTCTCGCTTTATATATCTTTTCTGATAATAAAAACCTACAACAAAAAATACTGCAAACCACGTCATCAGGTGGTGTTTGTATTAATGACACTGTTATGCAAGTAGGAATTTCTTCTTTACCCTTTGGTGGTGTAGGTGATAGTGGGATAGGTAGTTATCATGGTAAAGCCAGTTTTGATACTTTTTCCCATTATAAAAGTGTCTTAAAAAACACCTTTCTATTTGATATTAACTGGCGCTATGCACCATATCAAGGTAAGTTATCACTTTTGAAAAAAATAATTGGTGGTTAAGTAACTAATTAAAGCACGTAGTTAGGACTTTAGTCTTAAATTAAGCTCTGAAGAGCTTACTACATTACTATAATTTTTTACATCAATTTTAAATTCTGCACCATATCAAGGTAAGTTATCACTTTTAAAAAAAATAATTGGTGGTTAAGTAACTAATTAAAGCACGTAGTTAGGACTTTAGTCTTAAATTAAGCTCTGAAGAGCTTACTACATGACTCTAATTTTTTACATCAATTTTAAATTCTGCACCATATCAAGGGAAGTTATCACTTTTGAAAAAAATAATTGGTGGTTAAGTAACTAATTAAAGCACGTAGTTAGGAATTTAGTCTTAAATTAAGCTCTGAAGAGCTTACTACATTACTCTAATTTTTTACATCAATTTTAAATTCTGCACCATATCAAGGTAAGTTATCACTTTTGAAAAAAATAATTGGTGGTTAAGTAACTAATTAAAGCACGTAGTTAGGAATTTAGTCTTAAATTAAGCTCTGAAGAGCTTACTACATTACTCTAATTTTTTACATCAATTCTGATATCTTTCTTCTCCCCAAGGTTCACCACGACTGTGATAACCGTTTTCTTCCCAAAAACCTAATTTTTCTTGTTCTGTAAATTCTAAACCATTAATCCATTTTGCACTTTTCCAAGCATAAAGATGGGGAATAACTGATCTCATGGGGCCACCATGTTCTGGGGATAATGGTTCACCATAGAGTTTCAGCGCAAAAAAATTATCTTCTCTCACAAAATCTTTGAACTCAACATTGGTAGTATAACCACCATAACAATATTGCAAAACATGAGCAGCTTTTTTATCTATGTCTAACAAACTGATCAAATCAGTTACTTTAATTCCTGTCCATTTCACATCTAATTTTGACCATCTAGTGACACAGTGAAAATCTGCGGTAAATTCATGTTGGGGTAAAGCTAAAAAATCAGAAAATTTAAACACAGTAGGTTCTACTAAACCCCAGACTTTAAATTCCCAATCTTCAAGGTTTATTTGGGGGATTGTACCATAAGTTAAAACTGGAAAACCTTTAGCTAAATGTTGTCCTGGGGGGACTCTTTCACTTTCTTCTGGACTGGGTTTATGAAAATATTTCATAACAGGTAAAGGGTTTTAGCTATTTTAGCTTTTAAAAAGTGCAAGCTGTCATAAGGTGGCAACTCCAAAACTTTGCATTTAATTTCTGCTTTCAAGGAAAAGTTGTTACTACCGAACTCTTGAAACTGTTCCCTGTTGCCTGTTAAGAGTTCCCTAGTCTACACAGATAACTTTTTCAGCATATCCTATTTATACCAATTTTATTACTTATTCAGTTATTAGTTGATTAAGCAAGGAAAAAGCACTCCCTGAACAGAATGGTATGTGCTTTTCCTTAACCAGACAATATTACTCTTCTTCTTCTTCTTCTTCTGTGGGATAGATGAAGTTAGAACGTCCAGACAGAATTGATTTTCCCAGAGAAAGTGCTTTTTCAGCTTCAACAGCTGCTTTGTGTCTCCAGTTAGCGCGGCGTTTATCTCGTTTAGATTTTGAAGTTTTCTTCTTAGGAACTGCCATGATAGCGGATATCGTGATTCTTGACAACCTTTCTATTCTAAGCGATCAATTGTATTTTTCAATTTTATTGTGGTTGTTTGGGGGTTATGATTTCCGAATTATTGCTTATCGGGGCTGGAGTTGCAGCGTTAGCAGCGGGTTCTGCTTCTTCTGGGGTTTTGGGTTTGTCAAACAGTAATAACATTTTGGCAGTTTTAAAATAATTTGCCCAACGTCGGGGATCAGGGCTTTTTTTCCATTGTTCTCGACTGACATCCAATGTTAGAACTGGGGCCACCATTCCTTGATTTTGTGCGGTAACCATAATAGAAACTTCAGTAACTAAAATATCCTGGTCAAAACTGCGTTGAGCAGCTGCTCTAGCAACTATTTCTGCTCGCCTTAAAACCGTTTGATAGGTTTCTTCTGGTAAACGGGTGATTGCGAGATTGACTCTAGCAGTATAAGCTTGTACCGCTTGAGGGGCGATCGCTTCGGTAACTAACCAGAGAGGAACAGCAAAAGTAAGCCAAATTACCCCTTGAAATATTCGGGTTTTCCTGCCAAATTGGTTAATAAATGAAAAGGGGAGTGGCGATGATGATTTTTGATGGTAAATCTTGTTCATATTGTTCATAATATTTCTAACTTTTGTGAACGTTAATGGAGTATTTTTCACTCATGCTGGTATTCCCCGATATATTAACTTCATCAGAACTACTTTAGTCAGAATTCAGAAGTCGGAATCCACAAGTTAAAAGAATTCACCAATTTGTCAATGTTAAAATTGTGATTTGATTTTTGAATAAGCTTCAAAAAGCTAAAAAATAATAGCTAATAGCTAAACACTTGCTAATCTGAGTTTACTAAACACAAGCCGACCAAGAGCGGAATGACAAATTACTGGGCAATTGCCATCGGCATTAATCAATATCAATTCTTTCAACCTTTAAGTTACGCTCAAAATGATGCGGAGTCTCTAAGGGATTTTTTGGTCATGGGGGCAGGTTTTTTAGCCGAAAACTGCTTACTGATGACAAATTCTTCTCCTCCAGTGGGTGATCAGTCTTCTCACCCAACTAGAGATAGTATTCTGTTTTTTTTGGATGGTTTAGCAGTTAAATCTTGGCTACCTCAAGACTATTTATGGTTTTTCTTCAGTGGTTACGCGGTTAATTACAATGACAAAGATTATTTAATGCCCTGTGATGGTAATCCTGATCAGGTTTTAGATACTGGCATTGAAATCAGAAAAATTCTAGAACGTATTGCCAATGCCAACTTAAATTCAGTTTTTATTTTTGATATCAATCGTGCTTTTGGTACACAAGCAAATACCCCTGTGGGTGAAGATACTCTCAATGCAGCTAAAGAGTTAAATATCTCTGTCATGCTTTCTTGTCAGCCACAGCAATTTTCCCATGAGAGTCAAGAACTTGGTCATGGATTTTTTACTGCTGCTTTATTAGCTGCTTTAAACTCTTGTCCTGGAGGCAATTTAAACGATTTATCAGCTTATGTTAATTCTTTAACTCCACAGTTTTGTCAACATCATTGGCGGCCGATTCAAAATCCAGCAATTTTTATTGCTGAAAATGCTGCTGAAATATTGCCATTTTCTACTCCAAATACAATTTTAGAAGTCACAGAAAATAATCTAGAAAATCAGTCAGCCAATATTTTTCCTGAAGAAAGTTTTGCAGTTCTTGGTTCTGCAATTCCGCAAACTCCAGCAACTCAACCATCGAAATATAAGGCTTGGTGGGCAGACAATTATAGCTCTCAATTTTTCCAAAAAACTACTATTACTAATAGCTCTGGTAATGACAATAGCAAATCTCAATCTACCTTAGCTACTTCTACAGAATTAAACACCGGTTCAAGATTTATTCCTGGTGCTGCTAAAAATTATGCCCAACCTCAATCCCAATCTAGTCAACCCATCTGGCAACAATTTATTCTTTGGGGTGGGGGCAGTATGTTTATTTTTGGTTTACTGACTACTTTTTTGCTGCTGAATCAAGCTAGTTTTCGTTTCAATAAAGTTTCTACTTCTTTAAATCAAAATACTGATACAACAGCAAATTCTGGTTTATCTAGTAATCCTCCCACTCAACCACCAGAGAAGATTGATCAGATTCCTGAAACTAATTCACAAGCACACAATCAGGCGATTTCCCAGCTAGAAAAAATGTCTCTAGATCCTCAAAATGCTAGTGATTTAAGTCAGGCGATCGCGTCGGCTCAAACAATTACTCCTAACCAACCTAGTTACCAACAAGCACAGGCAAATATTCAAGTTTGGAATCAAATGATTTTAGATTTAGCTGAGGAAAAAGCACAACAAAGAAAATACAGTGATGCTATTAAAACAACAGAATTAATTAATAATAACTACCCTATTTATTCCCAAGTACAAGTAGCAATTGAAAAATGGCAGTTAGAAGAACAGCAATATCAAAATAATCAAATAATCTTAAATAATGCCCAAGCTTTAATTCAAACAGGAAAAGCATCTACTTATAACCAAGCAATCTCTGTAGCTCAACAAATAAACCCTCAACAACCAGGATTTGAAATTGCTCAACAGTATATTAATCAATGGAGTGAAGAAATTTTTAGATTAGCGAAAATGCGTGCTGATCAGGGAGAATTTATGAAAGCTATTGACACAGCCTCATTAATACCTGATGCAACAATTGTTTATGAAGATGCTCAAGATGCAATTAATAAATGGCGAAGTCAAATTCAATAATTATTTAGGGTTGGTAGCAAAAAGTGATTGGTGATTGGTGACTGGGAATCTTAATTTAATCGGTGTTGCACAATCAAGGGATGATGTTAATATATACGGAAAATTTTTCCCTTATTTATCAATAGTTTCAGCTTATGCAAATTTGATTATCATCCCACAACGATGCAACGCCGATGCGCCAAATTTATCAGGTAATTAACCGCAGAGGAGCAGAGAACGCAGAGGAGGAAAATATAAGTTGAAAAATTAAGCGCAGCCTCATAAAGAAATGGTATAAGTGCTAAAAAACCTTGCACTTTTTTTATTTCGAGAGATTGAAAAGTAGTTTTTCAGCAAGCCCTAATTATTTACCAAGAACCAAATACTAAACCGGATTTAGATAACATAAAAATAGCAATTAAAATAACAAAATAACCAAATACTTTCTTCATATCATTAGCTTCGATATATTGAGTTGAATTAGCACCAATCAACATCCCTAAACTAGCAGCTAATGTAAAACTAATAATCAAATTAATATCCAGAGAAATCGAACCTAAATATCCTATAAATCCGGTTATAGATTTTAAAGCAATAATGACTAAAGATGTTCCCACCGCTTCCTTAATAGGTGTATTCCCTATCAGTACCAATGCCGGAATAATTAAAAATCCCCCACCAATACCAACTAAACCAGAAAGTATACCTACACCTAAACCTTCTATAGAAATAATTAGCCAAGGAGGAATATTTTGGTGTTTTTGATTGCTTAATTCTAAATCTAAATCCGTTAGATCACTGGCACTTCTGATCATAAAATAAGCAGCCACAAACATCGTCGCAATGAATAATGTTAGTTGTAAGGTAGAGGTAATTTCTGGAAGTACAGCAATTCGCGCCCCCAGAAAAGCACCAAACATTGCCCCTGGAGCAAATAAAGCAGCAGTTTTAAAGTTAACATTGCCTTGTCGCCAATGGGGAAAAATACCAATAAAACTAACCGTACCCACAATTACTAAACTGATAGCGATCGCAGTTTTCAAGCCTATTCCTAGTACGTAAACTAAAATCGGAACTGCTAAAATTGAACCTCCACCACCAATTAAACCTAAGCTGATACCGATGCAAACTGCAAAAAAATGGCCAAGAATCCAAATTAACATCGTGAAACATAATTTAGTAACCAGACAAGTATACTCAATTCAAGGGTTGACCTGCTATCGGCTGAATGCTGACGATAAAGTTTTAATAAAACTGAAAAAGTAATGGTAATTTTTATGATCACAGAGTGTAACAATAAGAGAGAATTAGTAATTAGCCCAAGTCGTTAATTATCAATATCAACCTATCTGGTGGAATAATAGAGTTATGGGAATATCAAGTCAATTTTGACTACTCCTACTTTTGAGGTCTGTACCATGACTAACCAAATAGGTAAAAGAGTAGAGATAACTAGGGATTGTTTGCAGCAAAAAGTGATTCTGTGGAGGTTAGGGAACTCTTAACAGGGAACAGTTTTAAACAGTGGCTCAGTTTGGATTTTCGCTCCAACTACAAGGTTTTTTCGTTGTAACCCCCTAAAATCTTCCACGTTTTCAATTTCAAAGAGTCTCAAACCCTACCTATAATATTTTCAGATTGATTCAGCCAACCCTAACCAGTAAATCAACGTCAATGCTTCGACTACCTTCTCTACCAACAGCCAAACCCCAGTGCAGCTAGTGAATATAGTCATATTGATAAAGCCAGTAAATGGACTAAGCGGATGTTATAGATGAATACAAACACATTTGATAATAATTATGTTACCTGTCCAATCTGCCAAAGAAGTAGCAGAATTAAACCTGTTAAAACCTACATCGGTTTATTTACTTGTCCATATTGTCAGGAAAAACTCGTAGTTTGCAAAAGTGGACACTATGTCCGAGATCCATTTACTTGGAAAACTATCATGATTTCTTCAGCACTGCGTCGTCAAAGCCGACCTTTAGCGAGAATACTGAGAGAATTAGTCTTGCTGAGACGTTCACTATTTGCTTTAGGTATTGGTTTAGGTATTTTACTAACAACAATTACAATTACTCAAGAGAGTACAAGTTTTAACCAGGAATTGTTTCCTAGTCATGAGAAAATCCAAAAATAACAGGATTGGTGAATGGTGAATGGTGAATGGTGATTGGGATTGGGATTGGGTAGTAATTACGAATTACGTAAGCGTAGCTCTCCCGATAGCGTAGCGTGGCGTTAGCCATAGGGAGCATTATGAATTACCAAAGGTGATTGGAAATCCTAATTTAATCAGTAATTAGGGCTTGCTGAATAAATGTGAAAACTTTACAAGTTCAGGATTTTACGTCCAATCCTTGAGCATCTGAATGAAATGTTTTCCTCACGTAGGGGCAAACCCCCCGTGGTTGCCCCAAAAACAACATGACAAAGAGAAATAGTCAATAAAGAATACTGATGTACCCGGAAACGATATTACAGTGCTTTCCGGTGTCATGAGGTAAACTGTTGGCGGGCAGGATGCCCACCCCACAGAAGATACCCACCCCACAAGAGTTTCATGATTATGATTTGTACCTCATCGCAACAAAATCTACTGTAACTGTTCCCTATTCCCTATTCCCTATGCCCTATTCTCAATAAATATAAAATTTATTTTGCACAACTACTCATAACTTTTCACCTTTGAATTATCAACTATTCCTTTAGTAATTAACTGCCAACCTGCTGTTTGATCAATTACTTGCAAAGATTTAAGTTGGAGAACATCTAACGTAGGGTTATCAACTAAGAGATAGGGCTTTTGCTGAGATTGCCAATGATATTTTAAGTCTCGACTAGAAGCAGGAATAACAGTGCAATCGCTATAGAAATCTAAAGATGAGCGATGATAGGGAAAAGATGTGTAAATTTTCTCCAATTTCAGGTTAGCACGGGTAATCATTGCGGCTACAGGTTTGACAGGATAAGCTTGTCCTGGTTCCCAAATCCAATAATTTGATTTTATGAACAAAAACAGACAAATATAACTTCCCCAAATCAAAATTTTTAAAAATTGTCTATCCCCTCTTTCCGCTAAAATAGCAGCTAAGGTCATAGTAAGAGCAATGCAAGCAAAAATTATTTGTAAATCTGTATTACTGATGCTCCCCAAACTGAAATAAATACTACCCCCAGAAGCCGCTACAGCCAAAATTGCAAAACTAGTCACCCAAATACGGGGGTAAGATGAAAAACTTGCATTTTCTATCTGGGCAACATAAAAGCCAAATGCTAAAGCTAGACTAGGATAAATGGGGAATAAATACCAAGGTAGTTTTACTTGAACTAAAGAAATTAATAGTAAATAAACACCAGTCCAAACTATAATCAGTTTTGCCCAACTAAAGTTACGATTATCCCAGGTGAAGCGTAAAGTTTGTGGTAGAAATACTAGCCAAGGCCATGTCCACTTGATAATTTCTATGAAATAATACCATAGTGGTTGAGCTTGACCATGAGCAATATAATTAATTGGGTTTAATGATTCATTGCCTAACTCAATGGGAGAAGTGTAACCATACTGCATAAATTGAGCTAAATACCAACCTATTGCTGGTAATATACCTATAAATACTCCTACCCACAAATAGGAACTAGCTAATAGCCTTGGTGTATCCCAACATAAAAACACCGTGACAATAGCAGCTAAGAAAATACCTAAAATACCTTTAGTTAAACAAATTAATCCCAAACTAATACCAACACCCAAGCAGTAACGTAAATCTCGACGCGATCGCAATACACATAACATCATCAACATTAATAATGTTACTCCTAGACCATCCACCACTGCTAATCTGCCATTACGAATCACAGGTAACATGGTTAGATAAATTAAGGCACTATATATAGCTACCCATCGCAAGTAGAATAATTCTCTAGCAATGCAATACAACAAAGGTACAGAAAAAGCTGTAATTACAGCACCAGGTAGGCGAGTAGTCCATTCATTGACACCACCCCAAGCATAGGCCCAAGCCACTAACCAGTGCATCAAAGGCGGCTGATTTTGATATGGTTCACCTACCAAAGTAGGATAAAGCCAACTCATCGAACCTGTTGGTGCATTCCATATTTCTTTAGCCACCTGGGCGACAATGCCCTCATCCCAATCCTGAAGAGGCATTTCCCCCAAATTAATGTTAAACAGGATCATGGCTGCAAATAATAAAACTATCAGCCACAAACCATCAATCCATTTATCAACTGGGCGATGTTGTCTTTGCAGATGACTCCAAATATAGCTTCCTTCTTGCATATTTTATGCTCATCATTTTATTCGCTACTCAAATCCCATAGAGATTAAAATAAATCTCCAATGTTGCCACACTGCCATAAACTATTTCCACAAGCTATGGCTAAATCCCAAATTACCTCAATTTTCTCTCAGATAATGATAAATTTTGGCAAAATATTTTTCTTATTTATTTTTTAAACAATTTAACAAGAATTTTTTTACTTAAATGATATAAATAATACAACCCGGAGTAAGTTAACTATCATCTAAGGAGTTTATCAATGCGCCTTCCTTTTATTTTAGATGTAGCCTTGGGCTTAATTTTTATTTACCTAATTTTTAGTTTATTAGCATCAGAAATTCAAGAGCTAATTGCCACAATTATGCAATGGCGGGCTGCACATTTAAAAAAATCTATTGAGATATTCTTATCTGGTAGCGCCCATGATTCAGAATTACCAGAGGTGGTTGAATTAGTTACAAAGATTTACGGAAATCCGTTAATTAAAAGTATCAACCAAGAAGCCAAAGGATTTTTTGCCACTCTTCCCAGAAAATTTACTTGGATGATGGGCAAAATTAGTAATAAATTGGGAAATTCTATGGCAAAATCATCAGTCACAAGGAAGACATTTGCTCATGGAAATAGTGGGCCATCTTATATTGCCGCAGATACATTTGCGACAAGTTTGATCGAAGAATTAAAGTTAACAACAATTGTCCATAATCTGACAGAGTCAAGACTGAGTAGTGTAAAAACCCAGCATATACAAGAAATCAGAATTATATTAACTAGATCGCTCAAACAAGTTCAAGCTCATGAACTCCCAACTAACGTTACTCAAGATATCCAAGATGACTTTGAAACACTACAAAAAGAATATGATCTAATTTTTATAGATTTTAAGGAACAAAGATTTGATATAGATACCAGTGTTGGCAGAATGAAAGATAGCATGGGTAAATATATCAACAATTTTCAAGCTAACATGGAGGTCGAAAGTTATGTCTTAAGAGAAACTTGTAAGCGTCTATCAGCTTTTTACTACCATATTTTTCCTAGTGTAGAAGAAGCAATTGTTATAGGTGGTTTGAAACCTAATATTAGTGAAATTACAGGCATTCTGGAAACAGGAAGTTCTGTCTATAATAGTTTAGAAATATCAATAAGTAGTTCAGAAGATCACACATATAAAGCTATTCACGAAGTAGTAGAAGGTTTACCACCTATCATTAGAAAAAATATTTTTAGCATAGCGAAACAAGCAAAGTATAAAGCTAAAAGTACAGAAGAAGGAATTAGAATTTTACGTACAGAAATAGAACAATGTTTTGATAATTCTATGGCACGTGCTGGTGGAGTTTATAAAAGAAATGCTAAAGGAGTTGCCATTTTAATTGGTATTGCTTTAGCCTTTGGAGCTAATGCAGACACTTTCCATATTATTGATCGGTTATCCAAAGATACTGTATTACGAGAAGCTATTGTTTATAAAGCAGAACAAACCATAGAAAGACAGCCTAATGCTGCTGATATTCAAAACATAGATACTAAAGAAATATTGGAGGATCTTCAATTACCTATTGGTTGGACAGATAATAACTTACAAGAACAATTAGGTTGGCATCCAACCAAAATACAAAATATCCCTATTATTAGCATTTTAACTATGTTTACTGGTTGGATTATTAGTGGTCTTGCAATTGCAATGGGTGCGCCTTTTTGGTTTGATTTACTCAGTAAAGTGATGAAGGTTAAAAATGCCGGTAGCTCATCAAAAAGATAGTTAGAGTTTGTAGCAAAAAGTGACTGGTTAACAGTGAACAGTGAACAGTAAACAGTGAACAGTAAACAGCAATAACTGATAACTGATAACTGATAACTGATAACTGATAACTGATAACTGAACTAAAAAATAAAAATTAGCTCTAACTCCCAATTTTTATCACAACGAATGATGTTTATTTGGCGGATAAACTCTCTCAAATAAAAACGGCGTTCCACCTCTGATAAATCTAACCAAAACTGAGGAATAGAAACAGCTTCAGCTACAGACCTTAAATTCACCGGTGGTAAAACAGCTATCTTTGCTTGTAATTGAGAAATTTCTGTTTGCAATTTGTAGGATCTTAACTTTGCTGTTTCTGGATCTAAAATTCCAGTTTCTATCAATTTTGGTAATTGTTCTAAGATTTTTTGTTGATTAACAATTTTCTCATTTAAACCATTTTTAATAGCATCTAACTGAGGGAAATTAATTCCTGAAACTGCTAATGGTAAATCTCGACAAATGATGGCGATTGTTTGTTCTAATATTTCTTGATAAGCTATAGCACGGCATTTAGGATTTTGAGGACATTGAGGATTTCGTAAATATAAATATTCATAATTTTGATACCTTTGAGTGACACGAGTAACTGTCATTCGACATTGACATTGACTACAAAAAACTAAACCAGCTAAAGAATGAGGTGCGCTAGCAGTACGGGATGGTAAACGACTATTACGTCGTAAAATTCTATCTATTTGTGCCGCTTCTTCTCTAGAAATAATAGCTGTATGAGTATCAGAAATAATTTCTTCATTTTGATAAGCAGTATCACCACGATAAACAGGATTTATTAACCACCTTTTTCCAGTAGTGACAGAAATTTTTTTATTATATTTTTTAGCTAAATAACGAACTGCTCCACGGAGAGAACCATAAAGTAAAAAGTGATCAAAAAAGTCTTTTACGATGGGTGAAATACTACGATCGATTATATATTTACCTTTGCTTCTGCGGTATCCATAAGGTACTTTACCTGGTGGTGGTACAGATTCTAAACGATTTTTTGCGTGTCCTTCACGGATTTTACGACTACGGTTTTGATATTGAATTTGTTGGAATAATTTTAATAATTCCATCCGGAATTTGGCATATTCTGAAGTATATTGTTGTTCTGTGGCGATGATTATTATTCCAATAGTTTCTAACTGATGAAGAATCTGATTTATTTGTTCTAAAGTATCTCCTAATTCTTCTAAACGTCTAATTAGTAAATAGTTGGCTGGTTGTTGTTTACAGTCATTAATCAGTTGTTGTAATTGTTGTCTATCTCCTAAATCATCATAAATTTGATCTATTTCCCAACCCCAACTATTTTGATCTGGAGATGTTTCTATTAAAGGATTTGTGTAACTGTAAGCAATAATTTTCATTGACTAAATTAAAAATTATGGAGTAATCATATCTCCAACAATTTTGATTATTTGTAGGACTTATGCAGGAGTCACGGAATATCAAACCACAGAGAACACAGAGGAATAGAGTTTTGGAAGATTTTTGCGTAAGTCCTGATTTAGTTCTACCATACTTTTTAAACTAAATTGAAGAGTTTATAAAAGAGAACAAGGAACAGGCAATAAATACAGCCAGTTCTATGTTTCATCAATATGTGCAATTAATTTTGCTTAGGTACTTACTATTAGATAAGTTTTAATATTATTGCTGATTTAGTTCAATAATATTGCCATCTGGATCTTTAGTAAAGATAGCAGGACGACCGGAAGCACTTGCTTGAAATGGATAATTATGAATCTGTAATTCTGATTTTGCGTTTTCTATATCTGCTACTGAAAATGCAACGTGGGGGTTACGTCCCCATTTTTCATGTTGATTTTCTGTGGGTACTGATGTAGACACTATTAAATGTATTTGATAGTTACCCAGTTGATACCACGTACCAGGATAGTTAAGGGTACGGTTTATTTTTTCTAGTCCTAAGATTGTTCCGTAAAAGTATTCTGATTTTTCTAAGTCTGTAACAAGAATAGCAGTGTGAAGACTTTGGTTAATTTGCATTTTTATAAGTTGTTCAATTTGGGTTCAATTCCCTATTTTATATCATTTATAGCAATTCCTGTACTAGATATAGCTATAGTTACCAAGATTAGAACCTAAACATCATAAGTAGGGGTTTAGCACTGCTAAACCACTACCAATCTTTACAATTAAAGGCTATCTAATGTCCTCAGCAACCTGGCTACAGCTATACAAATTTTTGAATTTTAGGGAATAGGGAACAAGAAACAGGGAACAGGTAATAAATACAGCCAGTTCTATGTTTAATTAATATGAGAATAGTAATTTGTGTCTTATTCAGAACTTACGCAAAACCTATTCCAAATACTATTATTACGATGTAAGGAAGTAATCTCAAACCCCGACGTTTCATTACAGCAGATTTTGTTGCTATGAAGTACAAATCATAATCATGAGAATCTTGTGTGGGGTTGGCATCTTGCCCACTAATAACATAAGTCTTATTATTTAAAAATCTGATGTTCCACTTAAACCTAATCGGCTTTGGAAACCCATTCTAATATTACATAAGTTTGGTGTAGTGTTGAGATTACAAGTATAGGTTGCTAATAGCTCTTTTCGATAATTGAAGACGCGAATATTATAACCAAAACTTCTGGCTGTTGTCCCTACTCTGTTAACGAATTTGTATTTTTCTAGGTAATCTAATAAACTCCAAATTTGTTGATTAACTATCAAGTCTACACGAGATGATTCATCATTTGTGGCTGGATATACTATCCAATTATCTAAAAGTTTGTTTTCTGATATTTGTTTTGTCCACCATAAGCTCGGAATTGTTAAGCCTTGTTGAGCAATAGTATCGGCTGTAATTACTGAATCACTAGGTTGATTTAATAAATCTAAATTGAGGGGAGCATTAGAAGGTTGAGGTATGGTTTCAGCCCTTGATGAATGGCTAGTTAAACTAATAATAGTAGTGAAGCTACAGCAAAAGATGAAGGCTAAAAATTTTCTGGGATTAAATAAATTTGATTTTAACATCATGAATTTACTTGTAATTGAGACTAAAAAATAGTTTTTGTGTAATTATAAAAATCAAAAATCGTCAAGTCAAAATTCAGGAGTGAGGATATTTGTTGATATCCAGTTTCCAACTTTATCTTGAGACTGCTAAACTGGTGAAGAATCCCAATCATTAATAAATATGCTCAAGCGTTCTAAGTTCGAGACAACCCAGTCTCAAATTATGCACCGTGCAGAGGATCTGATCAGTGCAGCTTCAAATCGCTATAGAATTACAGTTCAGGTAGCTAACCGCGCTAAACGTCGTCGTTATGAAGATTTTGAAAATAACGAAGATGCGATTATGAAACCTGTACTCAGAGCAATTATTGAAATGTCTGATGAATTAAATCAGCCAGAGATTATCGGGGAATTATAAATTTTGTCACAGGTATTCGGGAATACTTAACATTATCTGACGCTGGGAATTGGTGTTTGGTTTCCAGTTCCCAGATTTTTTTAGTTAATCATAAAAATGGCAGAGAAAAAAGTTTTATTTTTTGATTTGAAGTTAAAACCGACTTTGGTAAAAATCACAACTATGTTGGTAGCATTGGGTTTTGTTAGCTCGATGGTACTGGCTTTTCAACCTGTGGTAGCTCAAATCCTGACTCCTTCAGATGTTTGGCAAGTTGTCTATCAGCAGTTACCAGACTTTCCCAAACAAAATCAATATATCAGTAAAGATACTGGTGATGTGGACGAAAATAACACTTTAGCTAGTAGATTGATTGTTTACCACATTTACACCAAAGGCAGATCCCCAGTGTATCGTTTTGATTGGAAATTGACTTTAGCTGATTATTTAGATGCTAATGAGACTATTTATGAAGCATCTTATCCAGGCAATAATTCTCTCAGACAAAATCCCTTACCGGGCGATCGCCAGGCCATAGCTAAACTTACCCGTAAACAGCGTAATGATTTAGTCCAGGTTCTAGTTAATATCTACAATCCTACTAGGTAATAAGAACAGGGGAAATGGAAAAATAGGGAAAAGGATTTTTACTAATGACTCATGGAGAAAGTAATCAAAAGTGGTAGTGGTTGGCGTATAGGTTGGAATCCAGGCGCAACAGAGTTTACAGGTTTGGTGGGTACAGATGATTGGGCGATAGAATTAACTACAGCAGAGTTAGAAGATTTTTGTCGTTTAAGTCAGCAGTTAGCACAAACAATGAAGCAGCTTACAGATGAATTAATGGAGGAGGAAAAAATTGCTTGTGAGATGGAAAGTGATTTATTGTGGATGGAAGTAGAAGGGTATCCCCATAGCTATTGTTTACGTTTGATCCTCAACACAGGGCGTTGTGCAGAAGCTCAATGGAATTCTGAAGTTGTACCAGATTTATTGCAAGCTGTGGCCACACTAAAAGTTTTTTGATCAAAGTCTTGCTATTTTTGGGTGAGTTATGTTAGCTTAGTTTAGTTGACTTAATTAAGCTTGAGTTTATAGGTTTGGAAATTTCCCATCCAGACAAAACACCTCAAAAACTCTAAGTTAAGTTAACGGGGCGTAGCGCAGCTTGGTAGCGCGCCACTTTGGGGTAGTGGAGGTCGTGGGTTCAAATCCCGCCGCTCCGATTGGTTTAAAACCTTTTGAAGTCGTTATTGTTTTCCATATTTAAGTAATAAGTCACTGATTGAGATTGTGTCAGTCTGGCTATAGTAACAACTGTTATTTTTTATGGAAATACCCAAACCTATATTTCAGGGAGTATTTCAAGGAATTAAAATAGCCTTGATTTGGGCTAAAAATGGTTTGTTGAATAAAGATGAGAAAATTGCCATTAAAGGATGTCTGGGGATCTGAAATTTAAAAAGTTCGATACAATTGAGGATCAGTATTTGAAAAACTTGCACCTTATGTAAAAACTCTTTCCTTACTAATTCTTGAAACTTTTCCCTATTCCCTAGTCTCTACAGATAGCTTTTTGAGTAAACTCCATATTGCTAAAAATGCGCCCTGCTGGAATCGAACCAGCCTGAAGACGAATTATGAGTTCGTTGCCTCCCCAATCGGCCAAAGGCGCTTACGGTTTTTATATGTGTGCTTGTTTACTTAGTAGAATATATTCTAGACAATTCGTAAACACACGATAATGAGTATAGCATAATTTTACAAAGTTGACGAAATTTATCCAAAATTTTTCTGAGGCTTTAAAATCTCATCTCCCAGCAAAAACTATTTAGGCTGAAGGGGTGACAAGAGAGCTAAAGTTAAGACAGGGTAGGGTGTGGGAAAAATTAACTCTTTAAAAATTCCCAGCCAAAATCGGGAAAGCATCACCAGGCTAATTTGAGGGACTGACAATTAATTTTTTTCTCCCTGCACCCTGCACCCTGCCTAGTTTTTACCTTCCTTGTCACCCAGTAAGCTCTTGAGGTCATAATGGCGGCTGAAGACTTTTTGCTGAATAATAATGGAGTTAGTTTCCACAACAGGTAATTAACGCAATAACTCTTCTTGAACAAATATTGTTAGTTTGTCATAGACTATTAAGCAATGAAAATGAATTCCACTGTAATTCTCACCTTAGTATTATTAACCCTAATGATAGGGTCAGGTGCTGTCAGTGCCTTTTTAGGATTTACTATGGGTAGTTCTGCTCTTAAGGGTGTATCTTCACCAGATGCTCGTCCTACTACTAAATTGGCAGGTGGTAAAAATAACAAAGCACCACAGGTCAAAGTTACTCTTTTGAAAGAGGAAGACATTATTAAAAATACTAAAACCAAAATAAAAGAAAACAAAAACGCCAAAAAAACAACTCAAAAAAAGAACGCAATTCAACCAAAAAAGCCCAAAATTGAAGCCAAACGAGAAAAAGTAGAGGAAGAAAAGCTAGAACCTGGATTTCCAATTGTGTCTAAAAGCGATGGTGTATCCATGTCTGTACGATCTGTTCGTTACTCTGGTGGTGATTTGTTACTCAAAGTAAGAATGCAAAATCAAGGTTCTAATGCGGTGAGATTTTTGTATAGTTTTTTAGATGTAACAGATGATAAAGGCAGAACATTAAGCGCAATTACAGAAGGACTACCCGCTGAGTTACCAGCAGATGGGCCAACCTTTACAGGTACTGTCAGTATTCCTACTGCCTTACTAGATAACGTAAGCAGCATATCACTAGCTTTAACAGATTATCCAGCACAAAAACTGAAATTATATGTGTCTGATATTCCTGTGGAAAAATAGAAATGCTATGGTTAGCTTATTGGCATCAGCGTAGTTTTTGTACGAGCTTTAAAGGTGATCGGTTCTCCTGACTTAATTTGGACAGATATCGGGTTGCGATTATTATCAGTTCTACTGCTGATATCTATCAATGCCTTTTTTGTAACCGCAGAATTTTCTATGGTGACAGTGCGGCGGACTCGCATTCATCAGCTAGTTCAGTCTGGTGATATTCCGGCAATCTCTGTAGAAACGTTACAACGTAGTATAGACAGGCTTTTATCTACGGCTCAATTAGGGATTACTCTCTCTAGTTTAGCTTTAGGTTGGATTGGTGAAAATACAATTGTAGACTTGTTGGAGGCTTGGTTAAAGTCTTGGCCTTTTCCTGGTAATTTGAGTAATTTATTGGCTCACTCCCTTGCAGTTCCCGCTACATTTTTCTTAATTGCCTATCTGCAAATTGTCTTAGGGGAATTATTCCCTAAGTCAGTGGCGATGATCTATTCAGAAAAACTAGCTAGGTTTTTAGCTCCTTCTGTTAGGGCCATAGTGAGGTTTTTTAGTCCAATAATTTGGATTCTCAATCAATCAACCCGTTACCTCTTAAGGTTATTTGGAATTGAATATACAGGTCAAAGTTGGCGGCCACCTGTGACTCCTGAAGAATTACAATTAATTATTTCCACGGAAAGGGAATCTACAGGTTTAGAATTAGCGGAAAGAGAACTACTTAACAATGTGTTTGAGTTTGGTGACATTACTGCTCAAGATGTGATGATTCCCCGCAGTAATATTATTACTTTATCTGAGGATGCCACTTTTCAAACATTTTTACAAGAAATCACTCTCACTGGTCATTCTCGTTATCCAGTAGTGGGTGAGTCCTTTGATGATATTCGTGGTATTGTCTACTTTCAGGATTTGGCGTTACCTTTATCTACGGGAAAATTAACTTTAGAATCACAAATTCAACCTTGGATGCGTCCTCCTCGTTTCGTCCGAGAACAGATTTTGTTAAGTGAATTACTACCACTGATGCAGCAAGAAAAACCAGCAATGGTAATTGTTGTCAATGAATTTGGTGGTATTGTGGGTCTGGTGACAATTCAAGATATAATTGCAGAAATTATTGGTGATGCTGGTGAACCAAATGTGAGTAATGATTTACTCATTGAAATGTTAGATCCACAAACATTCTTAGTCCAAGCACAGATTAATTTAGAGGAAATTAACGAAGTTTTATATATTAATTTACCGTTGACGCGGGAATATCAAACGTTGGGTGGTTTTTTACTGTATCAATTACAAGCTATTCCCACCAAAGGGGAAATCATACATTATGAAAATTTAGAATTCAAGGTGGTATCTGTCATTGGGCCAAGACTAAACCAAATTCAGATTAAAATTTTACCGCAGGAATCTGAAGAAACAATGGGCAATTAATAATTTTGATTACCAATTAATTACCCATTCCTTATTACCCATTACTAAGAACTAGACTAGCAAATTTTGTTTGCAGGTGTAGAATCTAGTATTGGAAATTTTGCTTAAATTCTTTTTATATCAAACCGCAGAGAACGCAGAGAACTCAGAGGAAGAGAGTTTTGGAAGATTTTTGAGTAAGTCCTGATGTAATTTATCGGACTATTTCTATTCCAAATTATGTAGCTTAAATTACATATCATCCAATCAGGAATATTAATAAAACATAAAGATAATAATTATGTGACTGAAATTACAGTTTTCCTATAAAAGTAAGGTTTGAATACATATACGTACTTTTTTTGATCAAGGATAAACACATCTGTCTCAAGATTTATACTATAGGGATCACCAAGAATAGAGATTAGGGTCATGGCTTCAGTAAATTTATATATCTCAAGCATGACTGACTAAAAAGTAGATAAGGATGATGGGAAAGCTAACTCAAGATTTTTAGATTTCGTTTACATTCTTGTCATTTATTCAAGTGAGCTATTTCAGATCCTAATTAAGAATCTCTATTAACTCAAATTCAACACTGTATAGCAAAATTATTTAACCCAGGGGTTTTCAAATGCAGCTTTTACACAAAATTCATTGTCCAAATTGCGGTAGCAAAGCCGAACGTCATTATATTACAGACCGTCAACTCACTAGAACTCAGTGTTCTCACTGTGATTACCTGATGATTAACTGTACTCGTACAGGCCGAGTTGTAGAAGCTTATGCACCAGGTATTTATGCGAGAAGATAGTTGGGGAGAAGATTTATAAGTTACCTTTAGCTGTTCTTAATTGTCCACAAGCTGCATCTGCTTCTAATCCACGAGAATATCTAACGCTGACAGCAAGGTTATTTTGTTGAAGAACATTCACAAAAGCTTGAATGCGATCGCGGGTTGGTCTTTGATAATCTACTTCTTGGATAGGATTGTAAGGAATTAGGTTTACATGACTTTGAAACCCGCGTAAGCGTTTTGATAATTCTAAAGCGTGTTCTGGTAAGTCGTTGACTTCAGCTAGAAGGATATACTCAAAAGTCACTCGCCGTCCAGTAATTTCCACATATTCTCGACATTCCGTCAGTAAATCTGCGATGGGGTATGGTTTAGCACTGGGAATAATCTGTTCTCTCAGTTGTTGGTTCGGTGCGTGGAGGCTAACCGCAAGGGTAATTTGTAAATGGTGTTCTGCTAATTGACGAATGCGATCGCGGATACCTACTGTAGAAACAGTAAGCGATCGCTGACCAATTCCCACATCTTGATTCAAAGACTTCAGAGCTAAAATGAGATTATCTACATTTAACAACGGTTCACCCATACCCATAAACACCACATTACTAACCCGTTGCTGAAAGTCTTCCTGTACGGTTAATACTTGATCAACAATTTCCCCCCGATTTAGGTTACGTTGATATCCGCCTTTACCCGTAGCGCAGAAATCACAAGCCATTGGGCAACCAACCTGGGTAGAAACACAGACAGTCAAGCGTTTATTACTAGGTATACCAACAGTTTCAATAATTTCTCCATCTGCCAATTTTAATAGGTACTTGACTGTACCATCCGTAGCAACAGAACGGAAATGTAGAGATGAACGACCGACAGGAACATCTGTAACCATTTCACGCCAACTTTTGGGAAATACGGAAACATTGGCTAGAGAACGTACTCCTTTACCGTATATCCAGTCATGCAATTGTTTACCTCGGTAAGCTGGTTGTCCTTGTTGTTTAACCCAATCAGTTAATTCAGTTACAGAAGCACCAAGCAGGGGAGGAATTAATTGAGATGTTGTCGAAATAGCATTCATAAAAATCACCTGAATAAGAGTATATTAAATTCACCCAAAGGTTCTACCATCCCAACCCCACATATAGCCTTGAGCATCTGCAAACTCAATATAAATTCGATTAGTTGGCACATTTAATGCCTTGTTAATTTCTTGACAAAAATCTTGACTCATTTTCCGTGTTTGCTCAGGTTTCATTGTGCCAACACTTTTGATTTCCACATAACAAACAGGATCAGTATTTCCCGCAAATGTCATGGGTGTTGCTGATTGAAAGGATGTCATGACGTAGGATTCTGGTTTACCTGTGTGTTGAGCTAGTTTTGCAGATAAACCTTTGAGCATGGTTTCAATGTCAGCTTGATCTGGACTATTCACAGAGGTTTGAACTTTGATTAATGGCATGATTAAAACTCGAAAAATCCTAATTTATCTAAGATTTATATAACCCATCAAGGGGGGCAGAAGCTACCAAAAGCTACAATTTTAGGACTTACGCAAAATATCTCTCAAAACCTCTTATCTTCGTTTCCTTTGCGTCCTTCGTGGTTCATTATTCCGTAACTTCTGCGTAAGTCCTGAATTTAATTTACCGAAAAATTTTGGTCTAAAGCTGGCCCTGTTAAGGGGATAAAAAAGAGAATATTCCTGATTTCAAGTCTCTTGCTTCAGGGGGCAACAAAGAATCCATACATGAAATTCTCTATCTATCGGCAATAATCACTAATTTTGTTTGGTCTTGTTGTTTTAGCGAGACCATTCTTTTTTATCATCAAATTGCACCCCTGAGATAACTGCTTAATAGCTGTATGTTATTCTCAATAAGATCGGGTATTTTTTCAGGGGGTATGATCCTTGAATTTATTTATTTCTACACCATTTAAAGATGCACCATTAGCTATTCGTTTCAACCTTCTAATTGCTTTGAGAATTTCCGTTTTACCAACACCAGAAACACCTACCAAAAGATTAATACTAGGTAAAAAACTTACTTTTTCTAATTTCCGTTCATATTTATGATCTTTATATTCCAGTTTATGAATTTTCATATATACCAAAAAATGTAGAATAAATATTTATAATTTTATTATTCACAACAATTCAAACAACAATCTCTCAAACTCTCTTCCTCTGCGTCCTCTGCGCCTCTGCGGTTAATTATCCTTCAAATTCATAACACAATTATCAAGTAATCGGCAATAAGTGATAAGTAATAATTCTACCAATTACCCATCACCCATTACCCATTACCAAAATTAGCTAAGCGCTTCCGCACCACCCACAACTTCCAAGAGTTCCTGGGTAATTGCTGCTTGACGCGCCTTATTGTAAGACAATGACAGAGTTTTGATTAACTCACCAGCATTATCACTAGCATTACTCATCGCTGTCATCCGTGCTGCTAACTCACTCGCAGCAGCTTCTTGTAAAGCTCTTAATAACTGATTACTCAGATATAAAGGCAACAAAGAATCTAAAATTTGTACAGGATCTTGTTCAAAGATCATGTCACGGGGTAAAGGTTGAACCGTACTAGCTACCTTCTCCCGTTCTACCTGAAACTGACCACCACGACTTGTTAAGCGGAAAATTTCATCATCTGCTGCTTCCAAACCTTGAGTATCTAAAGGTAACAAAGTTTGTACCACAGGACGAGAACTAACCAAAGACACAAACCGAGTGTAAACCAACTCAATTCTGTCTACCTTTTCAGACAAGAACAAAGAAAGTAACTCATCAGCGATATTGGTAGCTTCTGCTGCGGTAGGAATTTGTTCTAAACCACTAAAGGAAGCATCAATGTTATAACCACGACGTTGGAAGTATTGGTTAGCTTTACGACCAACAACCACTAAAGTTACATTTAAACCTTCAGCTTGGAGTTCCTTAGCACGGTTTTCCGCCCGACGGATTACGTTAGAATTGTAACCACCACACAGACCTCTATCACCGGAAACTACCAATAAACCAACGGAGTTAACTTCCCGTTTTTTCAGTAGGGGTAGGTCTACATCTTCAAATTTCAAGCGAGTTTGTAGACCATATAATACTTGTGCTAAACGGTCAGCAAAGGGACGGGTAGCAATTACCTGTTCTTGGGCGCGGCGTACCCGTGCTGCTGCCACTAACCGCATAGCTTCAGTAATTTTTTTGGTGTTTTTGACCGACTGAATGCGATCGCGTATTGCTTTGAGATTAGGCATAATTTAGTCCTTCGTCATTAGTCATTGGTCATTGGTTGGGTGACAGGTGACTTTGGACAGGTGATAGCAAGAGATGAGGGTGTTCAAATCTCATACCAATCACCAATTACCAATCACCAATCATCAATCACCAATCACCAATCACCGATTATGCTGTAGCTAAAAAGGTCTTTTTGTACTCAACTAAAGTTTCTTTGAGAGCTGCTTCTTCGGTTTCTCCCAAAACTTTACTGCTGGTAACTGCTTGGTAGTAGGTGTTGCTACCACTCTTGAGGTAATCACGTAAACCTTTTACAAATACTGTTACTTGGTTAACTTCAACATCATCTAGATAACCATTAATACCAGCGTAAAGAATAGCTACTTGTTCACCTACAGACAAAGGATCGTTTTGGGGTTGTTTTAACAATTCCCGTAAACGGACACCACGTGCTAATTGGTCTTGGGTAGCTTTATCTAAATCAGAAGCAAATTGCGCGAAAGCTTGTAAGTCGTCAAACTGAGCCAATTCCAGTTTAATCTTACCTGCAACTTTCTTCATCGCTTTGGTTTGAGCCGCAGAACCTACACGGGATACGGAGATACCGGGGTTTACAGCGGGACGAATACCAGAGTTGAATAAGTCGGTAGATAAGAAAATCTGACCGTCGGTAATGGAAATTACGTTGGTAGGAATGTATGCGGAAACGTCACCTGCTTGGGTTTCGATGATGGGTAGAGCAGTCATACTACCTTTACCTAACTCATCACTGAGTTTAGCTGCTCTTTCCAACAAGCGAGAGTGAATGTAGAATACGTCTCCAGGATACGCTTCACGACCGGGTGGACGACGTAGTAACAAGGACATTTGACGATAAGCCTGAGCTTGTTTAGACAGGTCATCGTAAATTACTAGGGTTGCTTTACCTTTGTACATAAAGGATTCAGCAATGGTAGCACCGGTATAAGGAGCTAAGTATTGTAAGGTTGCAGGATCACTGGCGTTAGCAGCAACAACTACTGTGTAGTCCATCGCGCCTTTTTCTTGTAAAGTTTGGACTACGTTTGCAACTGTGGATGCTTTTTGACCAACAGCAACGTAAACACAAACTACATCTTCACCTTTTTGGTTAATGATGGTGTCAATTGCGATCGCAGTTTTACCTGTTTGACGGTCACCAATGATTAACTCACGTTGACCACGACCTACGGGAATCATGGAGTCAATCGCAGTGATACCAGTTTGCATAGGTTCGTGTACAGAACGACGAGCAATGATACCAGGTGCAGGAGATTCAATCAAACGACTTTCATCTGTTTTGATTTCACCCTTACCATCAATGGCCAGACCCAAAGAGTTGACAACACGACCGATTAAAGCATCACCCACACCGATTTGGGCAATTTTACCAGTTGCTTCAACAGTGCTACCTTCTTGGATATCACGGCCTTCACCCATTAATACCGCACCAACGTTATCTTCTTCTAAGTTTTGGGCGATACCAACAGTACCATCTTCAAATTTAACGAGTTCCCCAGCCATGACTTTTTCTAAGCCATAGATACGGGCGATACCGTCACCAACTTGCAGTACAGTTCCAACATTAGCAACTTTGACATCTTGGTCATATTGCTCGATTTGTTGTTGGATAATGCTGCTGATTTCGTCAGGTTTAATTGAAATGCTCATTATGCCTATGTTTCAGTTTGCTTTCAAAACAAAAGAAGTTATTGGTGATTGGTGATTGGTGATTGGTGATTGGTGATTGGTGATTGGTGATTGGTGATTGGTGATTGGTGATTGGTGATTGGTGATTGGTGATTGGTGATTGGGAATAATATTACTTATTACCCATTACCTATTACCTGCTACCCCTTACCTATTACCTATTACCTATTACCCATGAACCATTACCTAATGCCCAATGCCCAATGCCCAATGCCCAATGCCCAAAACAATTTAATTACTGGTTAAGCTCAAAGAAAGACGACGCAATTGACCACGTAAGCTGGCATCAATTACTTGAGAGCCTACTTTGATCACTAGACCACCGATTAAGTCGGTGTCTATGCTTGTTTCGATTTCTACTTCTCGTGCTTTAGTGATAGCAAGTACCTTTTCTTTCACTGCTTGGAGTTGTTCTTCAGTGAGAGCAACTGTAGAAGTGACTTCAGCTAATACGGTCTGATTTAACTGCCGTAATAAAGCTAAGTACTGCTGTAAAATTGGCTCTAAGACAGCTATTCTTCTTCTATCAACTAAAAGAAGTAAGAAGTTACGAAGATAAGGACTAGCTCCTTCCCCTAGTAACTGCTTGATGAGATTCTTTTTGTTTTCAGGTTGAATAAATGGGTTATCCAAAAAGTTTTGGAGTTCCTCTGAACCTGAAAGCAAACTAATTAAACTTTTAGCATCTACCCCAAATTCTTCTGTCAAGTTATTTGACTGGGCGATGGATAATAAAGCCTGTGCATAAGGCTGGGCTACTTCAGCTGCTGCTGCATTATTTTTCATGCTTAACCTCCCAATTGAGCAATGCTGCGGTCAATAATAGCTTTTTGAGCATCCTCAGCAATACCTGCTTTCAGTTGAGTCTCAGCTTTTTCCAATGCTTGAGCCACTACTTTCTGCTTCAATTGAGCGATTACTTTATCTAGTTCTGCATTCAAATCAGCTGCACCAGAGGCTTTCATTCTCTCAACATCAGCATCAGCTTGGGCTAAAATTGCTTCACTAGCAGCTTTAGCACTTTCTTCGGCTTTAGCTTTGATTGAGATTGCTTCAGTTTGAGCCTGTGTTAGATTCTGTTGAGCTTCTTGCAACTTACTAGCAGCTTCAGCTGCTCTTTGCTCTGCACTCTTAATTGCTGCTTCAATATTTTCCCGACGTGCTTTGAGGTTACCACCTAAAACTTTACGTCCAAATATGAACAGCACAGTAATAATAATGGCAAGGTTAATTAGGTTGGTCTCTAAAATATTAGTATTTAGACCAATACCACTATGTTCTGCTCCCTCTGCCAGTTCACCTCCGACGGCGGCTGCTTCCGCCATCAATAGTACAAAAGTCCCCATGATTTTCTATCCACAACTGCGCTGCCAAATTCAAAATTTCTTGTCAGTGGTCAGTTATTCAGTGAACAGTTATCAGTTATCAGTTATTCAGTTATTATTCCGTTCACTGTCACCTGTCACCTGTCACCTATCACCTGCAATGACAATTCTGTGAGTTAGCGTTGGCCTACTAAGTCACCACCTAACAGCTTCTCTAGTATTTGGCGACTGAGGGCATCTACCTGTGCTTCTAGTGAAGCCAAAGCTTGTTGTTTTTGCTGCTCAATTTCACCAGATGCTTTTTCTCTTTGCGCCTGGGCTTCCTGTTGCGCGGCAGCTATTTTCTGAGCTGCCATCTTTTGCGCTTCTTCTTGAGCTTGGGCAATAATTGTTTGTGCTTGTCTTCTTGCGCCGGCTAGTTCTTGCTCATACTGCTCGGCTAATTTTTCTGTTTTTGACAAGCGTTCTTGGGCTTCCAGTTGATTGTTACGTACATATTCATTACGTCCATCAATGGCTTTACCCAAAGGTTTGTAGAGAGTTGCGTTTAATATCAGGGCTAAAACTAGAAACTGGATTGCCATTAAAGGCAAAGTCGCATCTAAGTCAAACAAGCCCCCTTCTTTGGCAACTTCTTCTACTGCCAGTAAGGTGATCCAGTGTGTCATGGTTGCTTGTTCCTATCCTATAATTGTAGTCCTGAGTTATGATTTAAAGACGTTACGAGTTATGAGTTAGTGAGTTGTCATTTTAACTCCTAACTCTTAACTCCTAACTCTTAATTTTTTTCACTCAGCACTCAGACTGTGTACTGAATTATGCGAAGGGGTTAGCAAACAACAGTACGAGCGCAACTACTAGACCGTAGATTGTCAACGCTTCCATGAACGCCAAACTGAGTAGCAATGTACCACGAATTTTACCTTCAGCTTCAGGCTGACGAGCAATACCTTCTACAGCTTGACCTGCTGCGTTACCTTGACCAATACCAGGGCCAATAGCAGCTAAACCAACAGCAAGAGCAGCAGCTAATACGGAAGCAGCAGAAATTAATGGATCCATGATATTCTTTCCTTACTTTTACAGATACAGTTGAGTGTTGAACTTGTAGAGTTGATTTTGTCAGTTGTCAGTTATCAGTTATCAGTTGACTCTTTTGTGTCATCTGTCATCTGTCACTTGTAACCGATCACCTCATAACTAAACCTTTGTCATCTGAGGGGTTTAATGAGAACCCTCATGCTCTTCCTCATGATGGTCTTCCATCGCTTCGCCAATGTAGGCAGCCGCTAAGGTTGCAAAAATTAAGGCTTGAATGGCACTCGTAAATAGTCCCAATGCCATCACAGGCAAGGGTACGAACAGAGGCACTAGCAAGACTAGCACGCCTACTACCAGTTCATCCGCTAAGATGTTACCGAATAAACGGAAACTTAGGGAAAGGGGTTTGGTGAAATCTTCAATAATCTTGAAGGGCAACATGAAGGAAACTGGTTGCACATAGTTGCCGAAATACCCTAAGCCTTTTTTGCTGAATCCAGCATAAAAGTAAGCTAGAGATGTCAACAGCGCTAAGGCAACTGTTGTGTTGATGTCGCTGGTAGGAGCAGCCAGTTCACCTTCTGGCAAATGAATTAGTTTAAAAGGAACTAATGCCCCTGACCAATTTGACACGAAAATAAATAAAAACAAAGTGCCAATGAAGGGAACCCAGGGGCGATATTCTTTTTCGCCGATCTGGTTTTTTGCCAAATCCCTGATGAATTCTAAGGCAAACTCCATTAGGTTTTGAATGCCGCTTGGTATACGTTTGACATTGCTGCTTGCCAAGATTGAAGCTAGTGTCAATACGCCAATTACAAACCAAGAGGTGAGAAACACCTGTCCGTGTAGCTTTAGGTTGCCTATTTGCCAGTACAGATGTTTACCCACTTCTAATTCGGCAAGTGGAAGGGAGTAGAAATTCAGAAAATTCAGCATTTTCTTTCCAATTCAATCACATCTCCAATCTTACTGGAGAAGAGGAGTCTTTTAAGGTTGCCGGAGCTTTGTAGAGTCAGAGATAAATGCCACTCTGACTACATAAATGATGAGCGTAGCTTTGTAGGTGAGAAATCCCAGAAATATGGGCATTATTTGCAGTTGATTCCACCGTGATGCTAGCAGAATCAGGACGACTAATAAAGCTAACCGGGTTTTACTCAGCTGTTGTTTCTCTGTGCCTAAGCGCTCTACATCTCTTGCCAACATCCTCAAGTAAAGCACACCTACAAACGCCCCTAATAAATAATTTAAGGCAATGTTGAGGGAATAGAAAACCCAAACAGAGATAAAAGTAATCCCTGTCAACACAAGTGTGGTTACTAGCAACTCTTGGTAGAGTTGATAAAACTCCTGCATGGAGGAGGTTTCTGGATTTTTTGGATCAGAACCAGGTTGACTATCTTGTTCTGTTGTCGGAGTGGGTGCAATTTGTTCTTCTGACAAGCTCACGGGACTTGAAACCAGTACAGCTAAATAGGGTGACTGCACATTCAGTCAGCTGAATCATATCATGTTCTGGTAACAATACTTTAGAAAAAAACAATTATCTTATTTTTCGGTGATTGGGGATTGGTGATTGGGGATTGGTTATTGGTTATTGGGTTATTAACCGCCCCAACTCCCCATCACCCCACCTTCCCATCACCCCAACTCCCCATCACCCCAACTCCCCATCACCCCCTCACTGGGTGTTAATAAAATTAATTGCTGTTTGATTAATTTCCTAACTCCACTTATATCTAGATCGGTTTGATCCATAATGTCGGCTATTTTGGCAGAACTGTTACATTTCTGCATAAACTCAAATTCTGCATCTGATAAATTGATGATTTGATAATCGTAGTTAAATATACATTTACTGGGAAAACCATCTATACAGGGGTTAAGTTCAGGTATAGCTGCTAATAAACTACTATCATCTTCCCAATCGTGTTTAGGTAAGGGAGGACGACTGAGGAAAAATTCGTAATGGGTGACTTCTGGATTCAGTAATTCTATCAGGCGATAACGTTGAATTTCTGTCAATTCTCCTGCTCTCTCTATTAACTCTGGTGCTTTATCCAATAGTTTTTCTAAATCCCAAAAACTCGGATTGGAGAATCCTACAAAATCTAATTCTGAAGCGGCAATTAGTTGAAATAGTGTATCAATATTATAGTCAAATTCCTGGGGATGTACATACATATCCGCAAAACATTCATCCCGTTGGTTTTCCATTGCCCATCTTTCTTTTTCTCTCTTGACAAGACGGTTGTTTTCTGGTAATGAGGAAAATATTTTTCTGCCGACTTTCACACCATCTTGATAGTCACCGCGTTTATCACCTTGAAGAAGAGCGATCGCCTTTTGCATGAGTTGTATTTCCCATCTTCCCAGTTCTCCATACACAAAAATGTGCATTAATCCACCCTTTGCAAGCTTCTTTGCTAATGCTTGGATACCACGAATGGGATCTGGTAAGTGATGAAGGACACCAACACAATTAATTAAATCGAATTCTCCTGGTAATTGTTCTACATCGTAAATACTCAGATGATGAAATTCTACACGGTCAGCGCCGGAACTTTGGCAGCGTTTTTTGGCTACTTCTAATGTACCAGCACTTAAATCAATTCCTACTACCTGAGCGTGGGGGTTGAGATGTACTAAATATTCTGTACCGACTCCTGAACCACAACCAGCATCTAAAATGCGGATATCTTGTTTTTGTGGTGTTCTACCTGTGCAGAAGTTGTATGCAGCTAACCAATTCCAACGCCAATTATAACCCGGTGGTGGTTCATCCAGGATAGGTTCAGGAGGGAAAGGGTAGGTGTCGTAGAGTTTTGCAACAGCAGCACTTACTTGGGAGTCGGACATATTTAGAATTAAAGAGATTAACGCAGTATGTTTGAGTTTAGCTGATGGGGGGATTTTGGGGAAGGTTGATTAAGCAGGTAAATTGGTCAATTATTCGTTTTGATTTGATTTAGCTAAAATGTTTTTAATTTTTTCAGGACTTACACAAAACCTAGTTCAAATACTATCATTGCGATGAAAGGAAGCAATCTCAAACTCCGATATTTCGGAAAAATGTGTAAGTCCTATTTTTGTGGTGTGATATTTTCTTAATCAGATTCAGAATAAGTGGTTAATAAAAGTAATAAGATAAAAAATATATTCTTTATCACTCATAAACAAAAACTGTAAATAGGGCTTCCTGAATAAATCTAAAACCTTTATAGGTAGAGAGTTTTAAGCTATTTTCAATTAAAAAACTGCAAGATATTTAGGGGATGCTGAATAAATGTGAAAACCTTGCACTTTCGGTAAAAATTTTTTCCTTACCAAATCTTGAAACTGTTCCCTGTTCCCTAGTCTACACAGATCACTTTTTCTGCAAACCCTAAATCATCAAAAAGATCCTGAAAATCCTTTAATCCTGGACATTCTGATTCAGACTATTTTTAACTTTTTCCCTCAACCAATTTACTACACCTTCCACATCCGCAACTTCTTCACCCATTGGTACAGGTGGACGTTTTACCATTACCACCTTGATACCTAATTCTCGTGCAGCAATTATCTTCGGATAAGTAGCATTCCCACCACTGTTTTTACTAACAATTGTATCTATCTCGTATTGAATTAAAATCTCTCTTTCCTGTTCCAAATTAAAAGGCCCTTTATCATATAAAATCAAACCCTTGGGAATTAAAGAATCAGCTTTTGGTGGATCAATCATCCGCATTAAAAACCAGATATTTTGCAAATATGCAAACGCAGAAATTTCCTGTCTACCAATAGTTAAAAAAACTCGTTGAGCTTGATTTTCTAAAGCTAAAGCTGCATTTGTATGATTATCTACCTCTATCCAATCATCACCAGGTAACTTTTCCCAATGAAGACGATTTAATAACAACCGAGAAATACCTACCTCCTGTGCTGCTTGTGCTGCATTATCAGAAATTTGAGCAGCGAAGGGGTGAGTCGCATCAATTAACACATCTATTTGGTTTTCCCGTAAATAATTAACTAAACCTGACACACCCCCAAAACCACCAACGCGGACATTTCCTAAAGGTGCAGTGGGTTGACGAGTAGCACCAGCTAAAGATGCGATCGCCTCAACCCCAGTCATATTAGCTACCCTAACAGCTAATTCCCGTGCATCACCAGTACCACCTAAAATCAAAACCCGCATAATTACTAACTTTCTATCCGCGTTCATCTGTGTTCATCTGCGTTCAGATCAACAATGATCAATTACCAATTACCTTAAAATCTTAAACCTACACCACCTTGCAATGATACAGCCGTACCACCATTATTACGGTAAGCATCAAAAGCAATAATCGCGTTGCCAAAAATCACTGTATTACTGTTAGGAACAACATAATCAATACCTGGTTGTAAAGCAAAGGTAATTTTATTGCCAACGGGAGAAGGTGAATCACCACTAGCTAAAACTAAACCAGCACCTAAATAAGCGTCTGTTTGCCAATTCAATGGTAAATCATAGGAAACTGTGGGTACTACAGCAGTACCGTCTCCAATTAAAGCTTGAGCGCGAAAAGAAACAGGAGTTTCTAGGAGTTTGTAACGAAAAGCCAACACCCCACCAATTTGACTACCTTCGCTTAATCCTACTGTTGGCCCCACACCAACATAACTACCATAGGCCACCTGAGCCTGGCCTGGTTGAATATTGACTGCCAAATTTAAAATTGAACCAGTTACCAAAACAGAAGCTAAATATTTAATATGTTTCACTGTTCTACTCCTGTCACCATCTCAATGATTATGTTTCCCATAATACTCTGAGTGTAGGACAATCAACATTCCGATGCTAACGGATTTGATATTACTGATTAAATTAAGATTCCCAATCACCAATCACCTTTAGTAATTCGTAATGCTCCTTTCAGGAGAGCTTCGCTTACGTAATTCGTAATTCGTAATTCGTAATTCGTAATGCTCCTTTCAGGAGAGCTTCGCTTACGTAATGCCTCTTTCAGAGGAGCTTCGCTTACGTAATTAAGAAATTTACCCAATCACCCACTCACCAATCACCAGTCACAAATCACCAGTCACCAGTCACCAATCACCAATCACCAATCACCAATCACCAATTACCAATCACTTTTTGTAATTATGGACAACGGGAATGAATACCACCTTGAGTACAAATAAAGGCTAATTGCTGAGTATCTAGGTTTTTTGCTCGGCTAAAATCAACATTTTGAACTATGGCAGCTTTTGAACCCATATCATAGGTTTCTATAAAACTATCACTGGGACTTTGTTTGCTAGGAGATAGTACAGCACCTTGAAAATCAGCACCATCTAAATTTGCTCCTCGTAAGTCTGTACGACTTAAATCTGCATTTTGCAAATTAGCATTTTTTAAGTTAGCAGAGCGTAAAATTGCCCCACTTAAACGAGTAGCTCTCAAGTTAGCATTACTCAGATTGGCATAGTCTAAATAAGCTTCCGATAAATCTGCACCTTGCCAATCTGTATTAATTAAGTTGGCATAAGATAATTGTGTACTAATAGCAGAAACACGAACTAAACTGGCAGCATACAAATTTGCCTCTACTAAATTGGCATTACTTATATCTGCGCCTGTTAATATGCCATTTTCTAAAATTACTTGTTGCAAGTTACTACCAATTAGTTGGCTACTACTCAAGTTACTTCTGACTAACTGAGCATTGGATAGGTTAGCTTTGTTAAGAGTAGCACGACTTAAATCACTATCGTTGATCAAAACTCTGCTCAGATTAGCTTCTGTGAAGTCAGCTTGTTGTAACTGAGTTTTACTCAAATTAGCAGTAACATCATCATAAGTATCCCAGCGTTTATCTTCTCCCACACTGCGGAAACTACTACCTTGGAAATTAGCGTTATTCAAATTAGAGTTTGTGAAAATAGCACCTGATAAGTCAGCATTCTTTAGCACTAACCTAAATTCAGAATTATTTTGGACATTATTTTGACTGAGTTGGGTATTACTCAAATCTAGGTTCTGGACTTTGCCACTGTAAACGGAGAGAATTTTGTTAATTGTTTGTTGATTAACCTTTAATTGTCGTTCCCGAATTTGACGGAAATTGCTACCAGGTTCTAGTTCTCCCAGTAAAAATAAGTGCATCTGTTTCAATTCTGGAATTGCTACCAGGCCAATATTTATAAGTGCTTGTTGGATTGTATCTATGTTTTGAAAGTTGGTTTCTTTCACCAATAAATCTACCAAGAACTCGATAGACTGTGCATCATTAATTCCCCCTAATGCTAATATTGCTTGTTGACGTTCAGCATTGGTAGCATAAGAGTCAGGGTTGATAGTTTTGATCAGTTCCAGAAACTTTTCACTATTAATTTGCTTGGTGTTACGCAGATTTTCTTGGGTTTGAATGTAGATTTGTGTACCTACTAAAGTAGATAACACTGTCACCATACTGATCACTCCTACCACCAATAAAGTTAAATTGGGGCTGAGGGATTTTGTCTGACTAGGTGCAGAGATGTGGGTAGTGTTGGTGTTTTGCTGATTTTCTGAGTCTGTAGGTTGGGTAAGTTTTGTTTGTGAAGATTTAACTATAGTAATTTTTTCATTAACATCTATTGTGTATGTACCTGCTAATTGATCATGAAAGGCACGAGGACGTTTTTGGGTAGGCCAACCCATGCTTTCGCCCAAAATGATCAACATTGTCAGAAATGTAAATAAACCCAAGTTGGGAAAAGCAAAGCTATAGCGCCACAGTAAGTATGCTATGGAAATAGGCACAAACCAACGCCCTATTCCTTCCCTAACTATGACAACTCCCAAACCTGGAGCTTTACCTTCTTCATTGACTACCCGCACACCAAACCAACGCTTGGGGATGGTACTACCAGTTTTACCCAGTAGATATAGTTGCCATGCTGACAGTGTCAGAGGTACTAATAAAGCAGCCGTCCAGAGGAAATTGCTAGGACTAGCAACGTTACGAATGCCATAACTGACTGGTAATGCTAAGGGTTTGGCGATCGCTCTTTCGGTAACTACCAACACTGGTGACAATGGAACTCGGTTCATCTCAGCACGACTGTTGGCATACACACCCAACCCAAAAGGAACTAAACTACTAGTAGTTATTAAGGTAATTTCAACAGCCCAAGCTGCAAAACGCCTGGTTTTTAAGGGTAAGGAATGAATTTTATCTAATTTTTGTGATTGGCTAGTTTGATGAGAATTTCTTCTCACGCTGGGGGTAGTCATTAATATAGTTCCTTTGAGTTTATTTTTTGCTATAGCTCTACGTCATTTAGTAAAAACAAGATGTCTGAAACAGAGTGATAGTCTACTATTTCTTCTTGTCTACCTCATGCGTAGTGCTATATGGGGATGATGTTTAAAAATAGGCTATTGCTTACGTTGAAAGCTATTAGAAACAAAGAATTTGTAGCCGAGATATATTAATCCTGACAACAGTGCCAAACTGATCACAGATGTTACAAGTTTGAAAACAGTTTGCATTACCCATAAGGTGAGGAGTATTAAGACACCAGTAGCTGCTAGTTTTTTGACTCCTGATAAACCTTGAAACCACATTTGTGATTTTTCTAATAGTGTTTTGAAGTTAGTGAATTGAAATTCATTGGGCTGTTTTTCCTGTGTATTGTTACTAGGTTGATCTGAGGATGAGTTAATATCAGCCTCTAGCTGTTGAAGCCGACGTTGTAAATCTTCTTCTGATTGATAATTCATAATTTTTGACCTCAGATAGAATACTATTAATAGAACAAACCACTCAGCAAATTAATAGTTTAGTAGTTTTGTTAGTGATTTTAGCTAAAAAGGTTATAAATACTTGGCTATCAGTACAATTTTTCGGATTATTGGTAGTAAATTCAGGAAATTTTAATCTTTAGTCATAAATTTATGCAGCTATTCTAGAAGAATTGATACTTTTTTCTGGTTTGACCTGATAGTCAACAGCTAAAAACAAAACCAGTGTTATAAGTAGTCGTGTCAAATAAGTTGCATAGTGATCCGAGGGAACAGGGAACATGGATAATTGGTAACTGATAACTAATAACTAATAACTGATAACTGATAACTGATAGCTGATAACTGAAATGATTATTTCTTGCTCAGGGAACAAAAAACCTTGAATTTGCGTCTTTTCATTTATATACTCCCAAAGAATCACAGGTGGCAAGTAATAGAAATATAAAATATAGAAAAGGTAACATTCACTTTGTAATTGCTCATCCAACTTATTTCAGTAAAAATTATTAAAAATATCTTTTTATTTGTAAAATTGATACATTAAAAATAGGGCAGATTTTTTTAAATATGAAGACTCTAAAAACTTTAACTCTTGTTCCCACAACTCTGATAATGACTTTGTTATTACATCAACCTAGTTATTCCCAAACTCCGGTTATTAACGTTGATAGTCAAATGACACAAGACCCACTAGTGATTAATGGCACATTAGAGGGTAAAGTTAAAAGTGATTGTGGAAATATTACAAACCAACCAAATCAAATTATTAAGCTCAAAGAATCTCTTCCCTACTTACGTTTAACAGTGGAGGGCGGAGGAAAACCAACTATGCTAATTGATGGGCCTGGGGGGCGATTTTGCGTACTTGCAGATAATTATTCCCAAAATAATCCTCAGTTAGAAGGTTTTTGGCAAGCTGGTAAATATACACTCAAGATAGGTAATTTATCTCCCGGAAAGCATAATTATCAGCTTTCTATTTCTCAAAGCAGTCAATAAGTTAGATTTGGTGATTGGTGACTGGTGACTGGTGATTGGTGATTGGTGACTGGTGATTGGTGACTGGTGATTGGTGACTGGTGATTGGGTAAATTTCTTAATTACGTAAGCGAAGCTCCTCTGAAAGAGGCATTACGTAAGCGAAGCTCTCCTGAAAGGAGCATTACGAATTACGAATTACGAATTACGAATTACGAATTACGAATTACGTAAGCGAAGCTCTCCTGAAAGGAGCATTACGAATTACTAAAGGTGATTGGTGATTGGGAATCTTAATTTAATCAGTAATGAGAGTTTTCAGGTTTATTCTCCAACCTCTACTTAAATCACATAAATTCACTACATTGTTAGCCAAAAACCAAAGTGTGAAAGTGATTGAGAATTTTAACGTGACAGGGATATTAGCTAATCTTCTATTGATTTAACGGATACATCTACCGCTGTCACATCTATTGTTCCATCTGGTGCAAAGCGACTAAGTTTCTTATCTTTTACTAATAAGTTTTCTCCACAGTTAGGACATTGCAATTGACTATTGTTTAATCCTGTAACTTCAAAACTACACACAGGACATTTATCAGTAACTATATTACGCTCTAACCACCAACGAAATCCGAAAAAGGCAATAACTGGTGTAATTAATAACAATCCAATAATAATCAGTATAGAATTAACTAACCAACCCAAACCTAAAGATGCTAACAACCAAGCTATAGCTAATATGGTTAACCAAGGGCGAATTCTATGAAAATTTTGTTGTAAGTTATTAAAATTCATTGGACAATTTTTGTTATACTCTTCCTATATATTAGTCATCTAATTTCCGATTTGAAATTTCGGTTTTTATCACTCCAAAACTATTTAGGGTTGGCCACAAAAAGTGATATGTGGAGACTAGGAAACTCTTAACAGGAAATAGGGAACAGTTTCAAGAGTTGGTAAGTTTAAATTTTCACCAGAAGTACAAGGTTTTCAAGCACTGATCCTCAAATACAGCACTTTCTAGTGTCATGGGGTATGTTATTGGTAGGCAAGATTCCTACCCCACACAAGATTCCTACCCCACACAAGATTCCCACCCCACAAGAGTGTCAAGATGATTTGTACCTCATAGCAACGAAATCTCCTGTATCTTGCATTCTTTGAATTTACAATCGCCTAAAACCCTGTACCTGTAGAGGCTTCAGATTTATTCAGCATCCCCAATTTACTTGATCAATAAATGTTGCAGACGGTGTTGAAAAGCTTCCATGCCAAAAATAGCGATCGCTTGCTCTCGTAACCATTTACCATCACAACGTTGATCTTGACCTTGAAGAATTTCTAGACAAGCTGATGCTACAGCATCAGGATCACGATGTGGTACTCGCCATCCTAGTTTACCATCTTGTAATGGATCAGCTGAACCATCAGCATCACCAGATAAAACGGGAATACCACAGGCCATTGCTTCTAAATAAACAATTCCAAAACCTTCTTGAGAGGGCATAATATAAGCATTGGCGAGACGGTAATGTGACATTAATGCTTCCGTGGGTACAAAACCAGCAAAAACCACGCGATCGCTTACACCTAAATCTATAGCTAATTGTGCTAATCTTGGTTGGTCATCACCACGGCCGATGACCAAATATTTTACTTCTGGAAATACTTGGATAATTTTGGGTAAAGCTCTAATTGTGACATCTACACCTTTATAAATATCTCCAGACCATAATCTAGCTACAGTCATTAAAACTTTAGCATCTTTGAAACCATACTTTTCCAGCAGGTCAGGTGATTTTACTCCCGGTGTAAATTTACTACCATCAATAGCACAAGGTAGCATTTTTACCTTTTGGGGATCAATTCCATTAGCAGCACAAGCTTGATCTCGACTATAACGACTAATTGTCCAAATCGAAGTCGCATTATTTAAAGCACGTTGTTCTGTCTTTTTTAGAGTCCCCCAAACTTCTTTCCCGTAGGTTAATACGGTGTAAGGAATTCCCAAAGGTTGACAAAGGGTTTGAATTAATCCAGCTAGTTTGATATGACCACAAAAAACCTGTTGAGGTCGTTTTTGTAGCAGATACTTCAATATAGCTATAGCCATTTTTACTCTACCAACTTGGATAGAATTGCTGTGAAAATAATGGAATTGTAAATTATTTGCACTGAAAGGATTAACACATTCAGGACTATCCCGTAATAAAAATATATCAGCTTTGTAAGTTTCCTCCAATCCTGAATAGGCACGAAAAATATCTTTAACATAGGATTGAATTCCACCTTCACGAGTGAAAATTTCTAAGAAGACAAATAAATGATTATTTACCACTTGCTTTTATGTTTAAAATTGCAATATTTTGGTTGAGTTTACCATTCATAATAAATGGCATAAATTGGATAATGAGTAACAATTTACTTGCCAATAGGAGCTATTTTACCACTCTGTAAATTTTCTAAATCGGTTGTCACCATATTTTCTAACAGTTGTGTAAAACTCACTTGCGGTTGCCAACCTAATTGATTTTTCGCTTTACTGGGGTTTGCAACTAATTGGAAATGTTCATCTGCTCTCAATAATTGAGTATTCACAGTGATATATTTTTCCCAGTCTAAACCTACACAATCAAAAGCTGTAGCTATTAAATCTCGGACACTATGAAGTTGGCCAGTCCCAATGACGTATTCTTCCGGTTGTTCAGCTTGCAACATTCGCCACATTGCATTCACATGATCTCCGGCAAAGCCCCAATCTCGTTTAGCATCTAAATTACCCATTTCCAAAGTTTGAGCTAAACCTAATTTAATAGACGCTGCGGCTAAAGACACTTTTCTGGTGACAAACTGAGGCGGACGCAAGGGAGATTCGTGGTTATATAAAATACCACTGCAAGCAAATAAACCATAACGCTGTCGGTGATGTACCATCGTCCAGTGAGCGTGTAATTTAGCTGCTGCGTAGGGATTTTTAGGACGGAAAGGAGTTTCTTCATCTTGGGGAGTAGAGGTGACATCTCCGAACATTTCTGAACTGCTGGCTTGATAAAATCTGGTGGATAGACCAACTTGACGAATTGCATCTAATAATCTCGTTGCTGTACCTGTAATTAAGTCTAAAGTTCCCAAGGGATCACCCCAAGAGTCAGGGACGAAACTGGGAGCAGCTAAATTGTAAATTTCATCTGGTTGCAGTTCTTCAACGGTAGTTAATAGACCTTTTGGATCTCGTAAATCAACGGTGTAGAGTTTGATGTCATCTATCATACTACCTAATTTTGATAGGTTTGGTTGTCGGTGGGGAGATATCAATCCTACAACTTGGTAGTTTTGGCTCAGTAGTAACTTACTGAGATAGTAGCCGTCTTGACCTGTTACACCTGTGATGAGAGCAGTTTTTTTCATTATCAGTGGTTTGTGGTTGGTAAAAAATTAATGTGGCAATTTTACTTTTGATTGGCAAAATACAGTTTAAAATTATACTAGGACAATGTGGCTTTGTACAGAGTTAGTCCTGATTAGTAAGCGGGGGACAAAATACACAGCAGCAAGTTAAGAGTCATATATTCAAAATTACAGCTATTTTCAGGCATATTTCCCTAAAGTTATCAGTTATCAGTTATCAATACCTATATAGCAATCTTAGATGATATGTGAGAGTTCAATCAGCCTCAAGTACCTATAAAATAAAGATTTTTATCTCAGTATTTTCTCCTGTTTGGGGTAGTAGGATTGCTATAGCTAAGGCAAGAGGCTGGAAATGAGGAATATTATCTTTTCTATCCCCTTCAAAGCGCAGGCTTGAGACCACAATTTTCGGTAAAATCAACATTGAGGTACAAACTACTCAAAAACATATGTATTTGTATATATTTTCATAAAAATATATATGAATTATCACATTCGTGATTAATATCATTAACAGTTGATTAATAATACTTTATAATTTAGGTGATATTTGTACTTAGAAACGATGGTTTTAGTTTACTCTCAGGAGATAGGAAAGTTAGAGCAGGTAATATTCAGTGATCCATTAATAGTATCTTCAGAAATAACTATCACTGAAGCAATTTTACAGATGAGTACAGCCAGATCAAGTGGCATACTAGAAAATCACATTACTGTCCAGCACAAATTTTTTTCATCTCTTGTGCGCGCTAGTTGTGTTTTAGTAGTTAGTGAAAATAAATTACTGGGGATTTTAACTACCAGAGATATTATCAATTTGATTGCCGAGAATCAGCAATTGAAACAGAAGAAAATTATAGATTTGATGACTGATATAGTAATCACCTTAAAGAAATCAGAAATCACAGATATATTTACCATTTTAAAATTATTTCAGGACAATAATATCCACCATTTACCAGTTGTAGATGATCAGGACAAAGTGTTGGGATTAATTACATATGAAAGCTTACTACAAATTATTCAACCAGCCAATTTACTGAGATCGCGTCTGGTGTCAGAAGTTATGAATACAAATATTATTTGTGCCACATCAGAAATCTCAGTTTTAGAATTAACACAGTTAATGGCAAAAAACCAAGTTAGTTCAATAGTAATTGTAGCTGAGGATGATCATACTCACACCATTGGTATCATTACAGAAAGAGACATAGTTAAATTTCAAGCTTTAGACTTACCATTTAACCAGATTACAACTGCCCAGGTTATGAGTAGTCCTGTATTTACATTACATCCTGATGATTCCTTATGGCAAGCGCAATCATTAATGCAAAGCGAAAATTGTAGTCAGTTAGTAGTTACAAATACAGACAATCAATTAGTGGGAATGATTACTCAAGATAGACTATTACAAACCTTAAATCCAACAGAAATATATAAAATTGTAGAAATCCTGGAAGAAAAAGTTTCTATCTTAGAACAAGAAAAATTGCAATTCTGGCAAAACTGTAATCATGAATTAGAAAAAGAAGTACAAAAGCGCACAGTTGAATTAAAAAACCAAGCAGAAAAAGAAAAAATATTAAGTGGCATTGCTAGTCAGATTAGATCATCATTAGACCTGCAAACAACATTAGATGCAATTGTCACAGAAGTCAGAGGATTTTTAAGCTGTGATCGGGTATTTATTTATCAATTTAATCCTGATTGGAGTGGTATAATAGTTGCTGAATCTATCCGTAAAAATCAGAAATCTTTCCTCGATCATGTAATTCATGATCCTTGTTTTGCTGCTACATCAATAGACATTTATACCCAGGGAAAAATTAGGGTAATATCTGATATTTATCAAGCAAATTTATCTGCTTGTCATCTTGAACTATTAGCGCAAATTGGCATTCGTGCTAAGATTATTGTTCCCATTGTCCAGGAAGGAAAACTATGGGGATTATTGAGTTCTACCCAAACAGATCATCCACGAAATTGGCAAGAATCAGAAGTAAATCTTTTAGAACAACTTTCTACACAAATAGCAATTGCCATCCAACAAGCTGATATTTACAGAAAACTACAATTAGAACTAGCAGAACGCCAACGTACAGAACAAGCTTTGCAAGAAAGTCAAAGACGTTATGCCAGTTTAGCAGCCGCAGTACCCGTCGGTATTTTTCGTACAGATGAACAAGGTAATTGTATTTATGTTAATGATCGCTGGTGTCAAATTACTGGGTTGTCCCCAGAACAAGCAATGGGAACTGGTTGGTTGAATGCTTTACATCCAGAAGACAAAGAAAATATTGCCCAGGAATGGTACAAAGCTGCCCAAAACCTTAGTCCTTTCTGTTTAGAGTATCGCTTTCAAAGGCCCGATGCTTCAGTAAATTGGGTTTTTGGTCAAGCTGTAGCAGAATATGGTGACAATGAACAAGTAATAGGTTATGTTGGCACAATTACTGATATCAACCAACGCAAACAATCAGAAATAGCCTTACAAGAAAGAGAAGAATTACTGTCTTCTATTGCTGAAAATATTGCTGATGGTTATGCTTACAGATCAATTTTTTATCCTGATGGCAAAGTAGAAGTTCCTTATATTTCCCAATCAGCTAGTAAATTATTAGGTAAGAATTATCAACTTTTATCCTGGACAGAAATATTTAACCGCATTGTTCCTGAAGATAGACAACAATTTCAACAAGTAATGGAGAATGCTATCGAGAATTTAGGTCTTTTAGATAGCGAATATCGTATTCAAGATATTCAAGGAAAAATTCGTTGGATCAATTCACGGGGCCAGGTTCGCCCTTGTCTAGATGGATCTGTAATTATTGAAGGTGTAGCTTTAGATATTACAGAACGCAGACAAGCACAAGCTGATTTGCAAGCTTTGGTAGAAGGTGCTGCCACTGTTACAGGTAAAGACTGTTTCACTTTACTACTGAAATATATTGCCAGTTTTTTAGGTGTTCGTTACGCCCTCATTGTCACTAAAGTAGAAGAAAAATTTCAAACGGCGGCATTTTGGGCCGATGGGGAATTACAAAATAATATTTCTGGCATACTCCAGGAAATGCCTTGTTATTTAACCATTCAACAAGGTAAATTTTGCTGTCCCCAAAATCTCACCCAGGAATTTCCCAATGAAATTCTCAAGTCAGTGGGAGCAGTCAGTTATGTTGGTGTAGCTATTCATTCTACAGATGGAGAAACTGTAGGTAGTTTATGTCTATTGGATGATAAACCGATATTAGACACGGAAAGGATAGTTGCAATTTTAAAAGTATTTTCGGCCAGAATAGGTGCAGAATTAGAACGTCAACAAGCAATGACTGCCCTAGAACAACTAAATCAAGAATTAGAAATTAAAGTTGAAGAACGGACAGCAGCACTAAAAGAAAGTCAAGAACGTTGGCAATTAGCATTGCAGGGTACTAATGATGGTATTTGGGATTGGAATTTCCGAACTAATCAGGTTTTTTATTCCACTCGTTGGAAACAAATGCGCGGCTTTGCAGATCATGAAATTGGTTCGAGTATCAAAGAATGGTCAAGTCTAATTCATCCAGATGATTATGAGCGAATCATGTTTGCACTGGCAGATCATTTAGCCCATAAAACTCCTTTTTTCCAAGAAGAATATCGAGTAAAATGCAAAAATAGTTCTTATATGTGGGTGCTAGATCGTCGTCAGGCCTTGTGGGATAATCAGGGTAATGTTGTACGTGTAGTTGGTTCAGAAACTGACATTACCAGTCGTAAAGAAACCGAACAAAAATTACTCAAAATCAATGAACAATTGACTTTAACCAATGCCGAATTACAACGTGCGACTAAATTAAAAGATGAATTTTTGGCGAATATGAGTCATGAATTAAGAACACCACTTAATGCTATTTTAGGCTTATCAGAAGGTTTACAAGCAGAGATTTTTGGTAGTATTGACCCACAACAAAAAAAAGCGATCGCCACCATTGAAAGCAGTGGTATACATTTATTAGAATTAATTAATGATATACTGGATTTATCCAAAATTGAGTCAGGTAAATTAGAATTACAGTTAGCTCCAGTTTCAATTACAAATTTAGTTGACTCTACTTTATCTTTTGTTCGTCAACAAGCTCTACAGAAGAATATTCAATTAACTGTCAAGATTACTGATTTTTTGGAAAAAGTAGTGATTGATGAACTCCGCATCAGTCAAGTTTTAATTAATTTACTTAATAATGCTATCAAATTCACTCCTGATGGTGGTAGTGTTAGTTTGAATCTGAAAAAAGAAGATCCTTTTTTAGTTATTTCTGTAATTGATACAGGTATTGGTATTTCCCCTGAAAATATCAATAAACTCTTTCTACCTTTTGTACAATTAGATACTAAATTAAGTCGTCAATATAGTGGTACTGGTTTAGGTTTGGCTTTAGTAAATCGTTTAGTTGACTTACATAATGGTGTAGTTTCTGTTGAGAGTGAGTTAGGTAAAGGTAGTTGCTTTACTGTTAAATTGCCTTACAATCAAAACAGATTTACTGAACTTCCTGATTCTGTTAGTTTTCCTTTATTGAATCTATCACCGGAAAATAACAAGGTTTTGATTATTGAAGATACGTCTACAGAAGCAGAAAATTTGCAATCCTACCTAGAGGAAATGGGTATAGAAGCAAGTATTTATTCTCAAGTAGAAGGTAATATTGCTCAAATTATTTCCTCCCAACCAAGATTAATCATTCTGGATATTTTATCACCTCATATCGCTTGGGAAGTATTAGCAAACATCAAATCTCATCCCCAAACTCAGTCTATTCCTATAATTATTCTATCTGTAGTTGATGATATATTTCATGAGTTGCAGTTTGCAGCAACTGAGTATTTAACTAAGCCAATTAATCGCCAAAAAATCCAAGAGGTAATTAAAAAAATCAGCCCCCAAATGATGCAAAAATTAAATATTAATCCTACCAAAATCAATGAAAATATACCAATACAAAATCCATCTCCCTTAATTTTGATTGTCGAAGATAATGAAGCCAACATTGATACAATTTATCTTTACTTAGAAAATTGTGGTTATCGTTTATTAGTAGCTAAAAATGGTGTAGATGCTATCGAATTAATTAAAAGTAATCAACCTGATTTAATTTTAATGGATATTCAAATGCCACAAATGGATGGAATAGAAGCAACAAAAATCATTCGTAGTTATTCAAGTTTGCAAAATGTCCCTATTATTGCCCTAACTGGTTTAGCTATGCCAGGAGATCAAGAAAAATGCTTACAAGCTGGAGTTAATGAATACGTAAGCAAGCCAGTGAAATTAAAACAACTGAATGCCACAATTAAAAGATTATTACAACCGTAACTTGTATAAAAGTAGTTGTACAAAATAAATTTTGTCTTGAGGAGAGGGAATAGGTAACAAGTATCTGAAATTATCAAATTTTTAGATTTATCAGATAGAAAATACAGCATAACTCGAACATTCTAAGATTGAAAATGCTAACATTCAGTGTGATAATCATATCAAACTCAGGAAAAAAATTTACATAAACAAAATTAAAGAGCTAACTTTAGGTTTTATAATTACTCCAAAGCAGCTAAAAATATGAGTGATTAAAGGCGAACTAATGCAAGTTATTCGCAACTTGTATGAATAGTTTAGATATCTGAATTAATCAATTATTTGACTATTGTCTAGTCTTTCCTCGTTTCCAAGTCTGTTTTTCCAACTCGATGAATATAACTTGATAGCAACCTCAAAATTATGGATTTGTCAAACTTTACTACACTTCAAAACTTAGAGTCTGCTTTCGGTGGCGAATCTATGGCAAATCGCAAATACTTGTTTTTTGCCAATGTAGCACGTAAATTAGGTTTTTCAGACCTAGCAAAGCTTTTTAAAGAAACAGCAGATCAAGAAACAGAACACGCTTTTGCACATTTTGAGCTATTACATCCAGAATTGGCAGTTAAAGATGCGGCTAGTTTAACAGATGAGCAAAAACGGGAAATGATCTCTCGTTGTTTGTCTCTAGCTATTGAAGGTGAAACCTATGAGTACACTACCATGTATCCTGAGTTTGCCGCCGCTGCTCAAACAGACAGAGATAACCCTGCTGCGGAAGAATTTCTCAAACAAGCACAAGAATCTGGTGAACACGCAGATACATTTCGTTCCGCTGCTCATCGGTTTGGGTTGTTAAAATTCATTGAAAACTATCACGCTGATCGCTACAGTGAAGCCTTAGAAGTGTTAAATGGTGGACAACCTGTAACTAGAATTGCAGGTGAAGATCCTGCCACTCAAAAATGGATTTGTAGACAATGCAGTATGATTTATGATCCTGTAGTAGGTGATCCTGATTCTGGTATTGCACCTGGTACACCCTTTGCAGATATTCCAGAGGATTGGAGTTGTCCAATTTGTGGCGCAACTAAAAAGACTTTTAAACCTCTAGAGGAAAAAGCTGCTGCATAAAATCAATTATTAATAATTTGATTTTTATCCCTCTTCTCCTGTTATTAATCACTTATAGGAGAGGGATGATTGCTAGGGTTTAAAGCAGTTATCAGTTATCAGTTATCAGTTGTCAGTTATCAGTTATCAGTTATCAGTTATCAGTTATCAGTTATCAGTTATCAGTTATCAGTTATCAGTTGTCAGTTATCAGTTATCAGTTATCAGTTATCAGTTGTCAGTTATCAGTTGTCAGTTATCAGTTGTCAGTTATCAGTTATCAGTTATCAGTTATCAGTTAGCAGTTATCAGTTGTCAGTTATCAGCACTGTTTACTGTTCACTGTTCACTGTTCACTGTTCACTATTCACTGTTCACTTTTTGCTGCAAATCCTAATTAAAAATGCGAACTATTGCCGAAATTAACGAAAAAATCACCAATAAACGCGCTATAGTCTGGACAGTTGAAGAATTAAAAAAACGAGTTACAGAAATTGGAGTTACCAAAGTAGCCAAAGAAGTTGATGTAATTACCACTGGCACATTTGAACCAATGGAGTCCAGTGGAGTAATAATTAACTTGGGACATACCGATCCACCGATTAAAATTCGTCGTTGTTGGTTAGATGGAGTACCTGCATATTCTGGTTTTGGGGCAGTAGATTTGTATTTAGGTGCTAGTTGTGCAGCAGAAACCACAGATGGGGAGGAAATACGAGAACGTGGAGGTGGCCATGTAATTGAAGAATTAATTGCTGGAAAATCTGTACAACTGAGAGCATTAGGACAAGTTACGGACTGCTACCCCAGAGCAACTTTTGAAACTAGCATTACTAGTGAAACCATCAATCAATTTTATTTATTTAATCCCCGTAACCTTTATCAAAATTTTATTATTGGAGTCAACGGAGGCGATCGCCTACTGCATACTTACTTAGGGCCATTACAACCACATTTAGGGAATGCAGTGTATTCTAACCCAGGGGCAATTTCGCCTTTGATGAATGATCCTGATTTACAACTAATTGGAATTGGCACAAAAATATTCTTAGGTGGTGGAATTGGTTATGTTGCTTGGGAAGGAACACAGCATTTTCCTTTACAAAAGCGTTTAGCAAATCGTACACCCATCGGACCATCAGCCACTCTAGCGTTAATTGGTGATGCTAAACAAATGGATACCCGTTGGGTAAGGGGTTGTTACTTCAAAAGTTCTGGGCCATCTTTAATGTTGGGTGTAGGCGTTCCCCTACCAGTTTTAGACGAAACAGTTATAGAACGCTGTGCAGTTCAAGATCAAGACTTAGTAGCACCAATAGTAGATTTTTCTATTCCTCGTCGAGTGCGTCCTACCTTTGGTTTAGTCAGTTACGCTCAACTCAAGTCAGGAAAAATTCCCATTGAGGGTAAAGCGGTGCGTGTTGCTCCTTTGGCTAGTTTTTTTCTCTCCAGACAAGTTGCTCAAGAGTTAAAGCAGTGGATACAAAGTGGCACTTTTACCCTCACAGAACCCGTAGCTCCCATCCCAATGGACAGAGTATTTTTACCCCAAAACCGTTGGACGGACTTTTAATTAATTCGCAATTTGTAATTTGTAATTTTCAATCAATGATTACGAATCAGGAATTACGAATTATCTTGTGGTTTTTGTTTTTTTACTGGCTTGGGAGGAGGGGTTTTTGGTACAGACTTAGAACCAGCGGATATATCTCCACTTTTTTTAACGGGGCGTGATGTACTATCATTAGTGCGTCTAAATGGTCTTTTTCCAGGTCTACTACTGCCACGGTTGCCACCTTTGATGGGTGGTTTACGTTTTTTCGGTAGATCTGCGATCGCCTCTGCATTTTCTACCATCAAGACATCAGCTTCTCGCTTAACTTGAAAGTCCCAAAACTTACCTACAGCTTTAGTCGCTAACACACCCCGCATTTTTAACTTAAAATACTTGGGTTTGTCCGTTGGCTTGCGAGGAGCTTGTTTGATTTTAACTACCAAACTCTTAGAATCAAAGGATTGATAAACAACCTCACCACGGACAGAAAACTCCCCATCTGGAATATCAGATGAGGCTTTTAATGTTTGGAGACTTTCTTCTGGAGCAGATTTTTGACGACTAGATTTTTTAGTAGTTGTATTCTCAGGTCTTTCTGTAGCTTGAGAATTACTATTTGTTTCATTTTCATTGGTAGAGTTTTTCGCCAGATTTTCTGGTTCCCAAACTCCTACAATTTGGATATGCAGAGAATCATTTTCCTGTCTGGTGCGGGGGTAAACTACCCATAGATGTTGTTGTTCTAAATCTAGGTGATTTTTAACTAAACTCATAATCCGCCCCAAAAGGACAGCATTTAGTTCTACACCATCTGCTGTCACCAGTGTTCCTTGGGTAAATTGTTCACTGCTGGCATGATAATAGCCCCGAACTAAGCCAATTGCCCGATATTGCAATGGTTCACTCGGAGGGGGAATAGGTTGTTGTCGTTGAGCTACGTTACCGTTATTATCATTCTCGCTAGATTGAGCAAGATTGTGATCCGGTTTCGGTGACTTAGAGGTTAAGTCAATTTTATTTTTAGCCTGCTTAGAGGCTGTAGAATTGGAGGATTCAGGAGATGGCATCAGGTCGGAATTCATAAAAACTCCTTCAGGCGGAGACACATCCCAATTATGGGATTTAACAAAGGCGGATAGAAACAACGTTTCTATGGCTGATCAAAGTATATTTCCTTTCAATCTAGCCATTCTAGAGTTACTATGCAAACGCAAAGGCGCGAAATTTCGCATTTAGAGACTAAATGTTTGATTTAGCGCCTTAACTCTAGTTTCGTAACCATAGCATAGCTACAATTCTTAATAATCCTCCTAAAGTTATCAATTACTTTAGCAGTCTAGATAATAACTTTGTTATAAAGTTCACAGTCAAACTACCGTATTCCGCAAAGTTTTGCAAAATCTTAATCTTGTGATTTGTTGAAATACAGGAATTTTATGGGATTTATGGATAGATTATGCAGCAAATTATCTTTTTGAGTTGTTTTCCTTACTTTCTCTTTTTATTTACATCTATCATAGGTAGTTGTGCAAAATAGATTTTATATTTAGGAGAGGGAACAGGGAATAGTTAAGGAATACAGACCTTTTGGTTTTTAATCAATATGTTTAACTAGTTTTGTTTGGGTAATTATCAACTTAATTAGTTCAAAATTCACATTTGATTGTGACATTAATTTACTGAATCAATACCATTGTTAAAATTGACTAGAAGGAAAAAATTGTGACTCAAACACGTAATAAGTGGGTAATTCGGGTTGTATTGCTTTTAGCGGTAACGGCTTTTCTGGGTGTTTCTTTGATTCCTATTTTGGGAGCTTTTAATGATTCTCAGTCAGCAGTACAAACTAATACTAATAATGTGACTAACTCTTCTTCCCAGGATAATTCTAAGTTAGAGGATACAATTCGTGGTTATGAACTGGTTTTACAACGAGAGCCGGAAAATCAGACTGCACTTAAAGGTTTAGTACAAGCAAGGTTAGAGTTATTAGCTCAAAAGGAAAATAACAAAGTTGAAAATGCTGATATTCAAGCTGTAATTGAACCTTTGGAAAAGTTGGCAAAGTTAAACCCTCAGCAAACTGAATATGGAGTTTTACTGGCCCAAGCAAAGCAACAAATTGGTGATAAAGAGGGGGCTGCCCAAACCTATCGTTCTATTTTAGCAACTCAACCAGGGGATCTTAAGGCGTTACAAGGTATGGTGAATTTGCAACTAAGTCAAAACCGTCCAGAGGCCGCTATTGGCATTTTACAGGATACTCTTTCTACGGCTAATCAAGCTAATTCATTGCAACCAGGTACGGTTGATGTAATTGCTGTCCAAGTGCTTTTGGGTAGTGTTTATGCCGTGCAGAAAAATAGTACCCAAGCTCTTGCTATATACGATCAAGCTATTAATAAAGATCCTCAAGATTTTCGTCCTGTTTTAGCTAAGGCAATGTTACTAAAGGAACAGGGTAAAGCTGATGAGGCTAAACCTTTGTTTGAGAATGCTAGGGGTTTAGCTCCTGCTCAGTATAAGGATGAAATTAATAAAGCTGCGGCTATACCTTCTTCTACTCCGTCTGCTTCTCCTAGTGAGTGATTAGTTGTTGCCATAACAGCAATCAAACTATCCGATTGAGTATATACATTATTCATGATAAACAAGGGTGTTACTATGGATGCACCCTTGTTTATTGGTAATCTTGGTCATGTTTTTGTTTTTTTTGTAAAAAAATATAAAGGATTTATTTTAATTAAAAGTAATATTACTGCTTTATTTTTATAATATACATAATTAATTTTACATAGAGGATTTGTATAATGCAGTTACCAAGTGTAGTTGAACCTTTTGGTGAGGTGAATGTTTATAAGCAGAAAAATGGTGATATTGATATTTCTGCTACAATTCTCACTGTTCCTGACTTGGAAGGGGTAAGAATGGGTTTAGCACTTGATGGTTCTGCATCCATGAAAAAAATGTACGGTGTTAGTGGTATTGTGGGTGGTGCTTTTGCTATGGCCGCTGGTACTCCTAATGTTGTTGAACCAGTAGCTAGAACCATGATCAGTTTTTTATCTAATTTCTCTTCTAATGGTAAAGTTGATTTAATGTATTGGGCTTGTAGTCCTGATGGTTCAAAGGTAGAAGAAGTTGGAGAATTTAATGAATCAAGTATACAAAATACACCAATTATTGGACCTAAAAAGCTCCCTTGGGGTAGAGGTACAAAATTATTACCACCTTTAAAAGACTTGATAGAAAAATATAAAAATGCTCCGGCAATGGGCGTGAAACAACCAGCAGCTTTTTGTGTATTTGTCACTGATGGAATTATCGAAGATTTAGTAGAAGTTAAGCAATATAGTATCCAATTTGCCCAAGAAATAGCTGCTGGTGCAAAACCATTTATGAAATTGTTTTTAATTGGTGTGGGTGATGATGTAGATGCTGCTCAAATGGATGAACTAGACGATATGTTTGAAGATAACCCTATCAAAGATTCTTCAGGACAAGAAATAGATCTTTGGGATCATCAATTAGCTAGTGATATGAATAAGTTAGAACAAGTATTTAAAGAACTTGTTTCTGAAGACATGATCGTAATTGGTTCGGGCAGAATTTTAAATCAAAATAGTCAAGTTTGTCGGGAATATTCTGATGGAGTTCCGGCATTACTCAAATTTTCGTTACCGTCTGGTTCAAATTCTTTTACCTTAGAATTTCCGGGAGGAAGTGTAACTCAAGATATTTCCGAAGGACTATAAAAAATCTAAATCATTTAACCACCGGATCAGGAATTAACAAAAATGAAATATCGCCAACTTCCGAGTAACATTGTTGCCAAAGAATTTGGGGAGGTAAATGTTAGTAATAATGGTCAGGAATTGGAGGTTTTATTTACTATTTTAATGGAACCCCAAGGAGAAGAAGCAGAAGGTTGGCAAACAGGAGTAGCTTTAGATGCTAGTGCATCCATGAAAGATTTATATGGCCGCAAATTAGAAGGTAAAATACCCCCTGATGTAGCTGCTGATTATGAATCTAAAGGATGGATAGAATCGAAAGTTGAAGAAGGTAGAAAAGTTAGAATCTTCCAAAAACAAGCTTACGAAGATGCTATCCAAAAAGGGTATTTTAAAACTACTCCCAACATCGTTCAACCCTTAGCACAACAATTTACATCTTATTTAGCAGAAAATCTGGATGCTGATGGTGGTACTACTGTTATTTATTGGGCTGCTGGTTCTGGTTCTGACATTGAAGTTTTAGGTGATTTTACAGCCAGTGAATGTGCGAATATTGATGTGAGTGGCCCAAAAACTATAAATTTTGGTAGCAGTACCATACTTGCACCTGCTGTTAAATACTTTGTAGAAAGATTCGTAGATGCAAAACGGGGAATGTTTATTTTTATCACCGATGGACGGATTTATGATTTAGATCGAGTCAAAAAATACACCATCCAATTAGCCCAAGAGATTGCATCTGGTCAACGTCACCCAGTAAAATGTGTTTTGATTGGAGTAGGAAACGCAATAGATCAAAAACAATTAGAAGAATTGGATGATTTAGAAACAGGAACTGATGTTGATATTTGGGATTATAAAATTGCCCAAGAAATGGCTTCTTTAGTGCAAATTTTTGCTGAAGTTGTAGACGAAAATCAGATAGTAGCACCCACAGGAACTATTTATGATTCATCTGGTAATATTATAAAGAAATATACTGATGGAGTTCCAGCTAAAGTATCTATTTCTTTACCTCTAAATTCTGAATGGTTTGAACTAGATGTTTATGGACAAAAAATTCGTCAACCTGTGATTTTCAATAAATAATCATCAATAAAAATAAACTCAAAGGTAAAAAATCCTCATAAGAAATAGGTATGATAACTATAAAGTACCTGACATTTTATAGATAAAAATGGATGAAATATTATGTCCAATTATTGGCGACGCTTGCCCATTTATTTGCTGTTAGATTGTTCTGAATCTATGGCTGGTGATGCTTTCTATTCTCTGAAAAATTCTTTGAATGCCATGATAGGAGAATTAAAAACTAACCCCACAGCTTTAGAAACTGTGACTATTAGTATAATTACATTCTCTAACCAAGCCAAACAAATTGTTCCACTGACAGACTTATTGAAATTACAAATTCCTCATTTAGTATTGGGTTCAGGTACAGCTATGGGATCTGCATTAAAACTATGGACGCAATGTATGGAACAGGAGGTAACAAAAACATCAGCTACTCAAAAAGGAGACTATAAACCAATTTGTTTTATTCTCACTGATGGAGAACCTACGGATCAATGGGAAGATATTGCTGATCAGGTCAGAAATAATATTGTTGGTAAACAAGCTAATGTCATTGGTGTTGCTTGTGGGCCTGATGCAGATACGAATAAATTATGTCGCATAACGGAAACAGTGATTGTTTTAAAACAAACCACCAAAAGTAGTTTTTCCAGATTTTTCCAATGGATTTCTGCATCTATCTCTACCACTAGTGAACGATTGGAAAAATCAGGAAAACAAGGAATATCATTACCCAAACTTCCTGAAGAAATAGAACTACATCAACCTGGTGAACAACAAGCTATCAAACTAGATCGTTATGTTTTTCTTCACTCTAAATGTATTCAAAATCGCGGCTTTTATCTGTTAAGATATACCAAGATTATTGATCAAATAGAAGTGTTAAATAATCCGAATAAACCAATTTATCAAGCTATTGCTGCTCATCCTGTAGAAAATTTTGAATTTACACAAGGAGAAAAAACACCAATATTACAAGTTTCAACCCGTCAATTACTAGGTTTTCAACCTTGTCCTTATTGTAATAACTCAGTTTGGGCAATGTGCTCCAACGGTCATGTTCATTGTTGTCCTGAATATCAAAATTCTATCAATATTACCTGTCCTTGGTGCAATATCACTGACACATATTATCCTCAAAATTTTGATGTTGGTAGTGGTCTGGGATAGTTAATAATTAACCAAAATTATCTCTGTTCCTAGTGTGGAAAATACAATTGACAAACTTTATCAGGACTTACGCAAAACCTATTCCAAATACTGTCATTGCGACGGAAGGGAGCAATCTCAAACCCTAATATTTCGTTAAAATGCGTAAGTCCTATTTATATAACTCAAAATTTCTACTAATTGTAAAAATTTAAGGGATTTCAAAAATATGTCTCGTCGTTTACCTGTGTATTTGGTTTTAGATTGTTCTGGTTCAATGTCGGGTGATCCTATTCAAGCAGTAAACCAAGGAGTAAAAGCCTTAGTAGCTGAACTCAGAAGCGAACCCTATGCCATAGAAACAGCTTATTTATCAGTAATTACTTTTGAAAGTAATGCTAAACAAGTCTGTCCATTAACAGAATTAATGACTTTCCAAGAACCAACTTTAGTTGCTGGTGGTACTACTTCAATGGGTGCTGCACTCACACTTTTATCAAAATGTTTTGATCAAGAAGTGCAAAAAGCCAGCGAAACCCAAAAAGGTGATTGGAAACCTTTAGTATTTTTAATGACTGATGGAATACCAACAGATAGTTGGGAAAAAGCAGCAGAAGAATTGAAAAAGAAAAGGCCTGCTAATATTATTGCTTGTGCTGCCGGTTCAGGTGCAGATGAATATCTTTTGAAGAAAATAACTGAGATAGTTGTGAAATTAAATAACTTACAACCAGATGATCTCAAGGCTTATTTTAAATGGGTTTCTCAGTCAATTAAACAAACATCTCAAAGTGTGGCTCAGGTAATGGCAGATGATCAACCAATTAATTTACCTCCACCACCTCCAGGAATTACAATTATTCCTTAAAATAAGGCTAATATGTAGGGTGCGTTAGTGATAACGTAGCGCACCAAACTGAAAATTTAATTGAAAATTAGATATAGATAGTTTGAATAGGAAAAGTGGTTAATTAATATGTCAGAATCAGAGAAAAAGTTACAAGAATTAATTAGGATGTTTAGATATAAGCTTTACCTTGAACCAGCATCAAAATCTGATGAATTATATAGTAAATGGGAAAAATTTGAACAAGACATAAATAATAAAGAATTAGTTTTAAAGGTATGTGATGCCTTGTCCGAGTTTGTCAAGGAATCTTTGGTTTATAGGCTTAAATTTAATACTCCAGGTGAGGACAAAGAAAATAATTTTGCGGATCAAAAAGAAATGTCTGAAATCAATAAATTATGGACTCATATTTTGGAGTGGTTGGTAACTGAACCAAGGTTAGATAAAGAAGATGATTTCAAATTTTGGCAAATTATTATAGAGAATAAATTACAGCGAAAAGTTTCAGCTATTATTACTGAGGTGATTAAAAGTCACTTAGAACAAGCAGAAAGAAAAGCAAAAGGACTGCAAAGTATAGAAAGCACCCCAAATATAAAACAACCCAGTAAACCTATTCCCCCTTGGCAAGCTGAACAGGAAAATCCGATAACATTTACGGAAGAAACTCCACAAAATCTAGGAAATGTAGAGGTAATCGTACCTTCTGAAGAACCTCAAGAAGAAGTTAATACACCAATAGGAACTTGGAAATATCTTCCGATTTCTGAACATGAAACAGATAAGTATGAGGAATATATTTACAAACAAAAAAAATCACCAGAAGGATTAAATTTAATTGGTGCAAGAGTGCGCGGTAAAATGCACAAACATAATGGGACTAATTGTGATGATTGGTTTGACTTTACTGTGAGTGGAACATGGACAATTATTGCAGTATCCGATGGTGCAGGTTCTAAAAAACTATCTCGCATTGGTGCAAAGGTATCCTGTGAAGCAGCAGTGAAATATTTAGCAGAAAGGCTAGAAAATTATCACATCAAAGAGGGAATTACACACACAGAATTATCTACAGGTGAAGATATTAATGAGATTAAAAATATTTTACATCAGGCAATGGAAAAAGCATATCAAGCAGTAGAAAATAAGGCTAAAGAATGCAGTAATATCACAGATTATTTTATAGAATTGGATTACAGAAGACCAGAAATTAAAGATTTTTATGCTACCTTGCTTTTAGCAGTGCATACAACTATTAAAATAGAAGAAACTAACTACAATTTAGTTCTTACTTGTCAAGTAGGTGATGGAATGTTAGCTGCTATTTCTCAAAAAGGAGAATTGATATTATTAGGTAAATCAGATACAGGAGATTATGCAGGACAAACTGACTTTCTGACTTCTAAAAAGAAACTAGAATATAGTAATTTAGCACAAAAAACTTTTCATTTTGTTGGAAATCTCAAATGTTTAATGGTTATGACTGATGGGGTGGCTGATGATTATTTTCCTAATAATCCAGGAATGTTTGAATTATATGGAGATTTAGTATTAAATCAAATTGTTAATATTCCTAAATCTGATGAACATGAAATTAATCAACAACTACTAAAAACGAACTTAGGTAGTATGCATAGTATTAAAGAAGTCAAAGATCGTTTCCAGTCAATAGTAAAGAGAATCATTGATCCTTTAGAAAATGAACCCAATCAAATACTCATTTCTTCTATTGGAGATTATGCTCAAGAATTAAATAAAAATATTGCTGAAGTTGTCGCTTCCCCTGAACTTTTAAATGCTGGTATTTTAGGTGAATTAATGTGTAAAAAATGTCAGGATATATCAACATCAGAAAAGTTATTAATTTGGCTTGATTCTTATTATCGTAAAGGTTCATTTGATGATCGAACATTAGTAGTTCTCTATCAAGAGGTTTAATTATGGAAACTGCAATTTTGGCAGATGGTAGCACCATTGAATATATTCCTGATATGATCGGGGAAGGAGCAATGAAACAGGTTTATTTCACCGCTGACAAATCATCAGTCATTTGTTTTTATAAAGATGAAAATGCTGGTGATGATTCTAATCGTATCCAAAGATTAGAAAAAATTTTAGGATCTTTCAACCCGACAACTGATAGCAGTGGTGAATATTTTAAACAACTATTTTGTTGGCCTACAGGTATTGTTGTTAAACCACAATTAGGAATTATTACCCCTACTTATCCAGAAAATTACTTCTTTGAACATGGATTCTTAGCAGGTAAAGAAAAAGAAAGTACATGGTTTGTAAGGACAAAACTACGCTCTATGTTACCTCCAGAAGAACAAGGAACATGGATTAATTATTTACGAATTTGTATTAGATTAGCACGCGCTGTCAGACGACTACATCAAGCTGGTTTAGCTCATTCTGATTTATCAAATAAAAATGTCTTAATTGACCCTATTTCTGGACAATGTATTATTATTGATATTGACTCTTTAGTAGTTCCTGGTTTATTTCCTCCCGACGTTTTAGGAACAAGAGGATACATTGCACCGGAAGTTTTAGCTACCATTCATTTACCACTACAAGATCCAAAACGTCAACATCCTTCCGCAACCACAGATCAACACGCTTTAGCTGTTTTGATTTATCAATATTTATTTGTAAGACACCCCCTAGAAGGGCCGAAAACCTATCCTGCAAATTCTGCTGAAGAACAAGAACGTTTAGAAATGGGATCGGGAGCATTATTTATTGAAAATCCCCATGATGCTTCTAACCAACCTTCATATATAACCATTCCATTTACAGCTTTTGGTTCTCATTTAAGCAACCTTTTTAAAAGATCATTTATTAACGGTTTACACTCAGTTAAAGAACGTCCCACTGCTAGAGATTGGGAAAGTGCCCTCACCAAAACTTGGGATTTATTGTATCCTTGTCATAATTTGCACTGTCCCAGTCATTGGTTTATTCTACATGATATATCTAATGTTCAATGTCCATTCTGTGGCTCTAAACCTAAAGGAACTATTCCAATTTTAAGTTTACGTTCCGAACGTCGTTCTGGTCAGTGGACTTTAGATGGACAAGTAGTTATTTACCCTAATCTTTATTTATTTAAATGGCACGCTTTTAGTAATGTTTTTCCTGGAGAAACTGCTGATAGAACTCCCCAAGCATATTGTGTATTTCATGGGGGAAAATGGTTATTAATTAATCTCAATTTAACTTCTTTGACTTCTCCTGGTGGTAGTATAGTTGCACCTAGTCCTCAAGCGGGACAACCAGGACAAGCGATTGAGTTAAAGAATGGAATTTCCTTTCGTTTTTCCCAAGGAAATAATGGCAGAATGGCTCAAGTACAAATGTTAAAATTATAAAGATTTTAGATATAAAAATTATGGGAATTTTTGAATTATGGGACTTTTTGAACAATTAATACAATGGCTCACTCAGTCTATCAATAGTCATGCAAATCAAACTATTTATAACAACAAAAATCAAGTTATTAAATCTCCAAGTACAGAGTTAAAAACACAGATTGAAAATACACAGATTGAAAATGAGCAGATTATTAAAGATCAACAATCTGAAAGTATAGACGATCCAATTCTAGAAGATTCTATTTCTCAGCATAATGAACAAATAGAAAACATAGAGACTCCAATTAATCAAACCACATCTCAGTCTGTATCAAAAACCCTCCAATATCAAATCCAGGATTTACCAGAAAATGGTAAAATATCAGTATGGCCGCCTGGTGAATACCCTGGTCCAATTATTATCAATCATCCCTTAGTTTTAGATGGAAAAGGTGCTACTATTTGGGCTATTCAAGGTCCAGTTTTATCTATTTTTTCTGATGACGTGATTCTGCGGAATTTAAAAATTGAAGTTACAGGAGAAATGGAAATTGGTAATTCTGAACATAACTGTTCAATTCTAGTTGATTCTGCCAAAAATCTAACCTTTGAAAATATTGAAGTGCGAGGTTCAGTGATGGGAATTTCTGAAGAAAATGGGGAATGGGAATATCCCTTGGTTCTGAATATTGGTAGCATTGCTCATGGTAAAGAATATGATTTCCGATTACGAATTATTGTTCCTATAGGATGTGAAATTGTTTCGGAAATATCAGGAATAGAATTTAATCCCCTTAAATTAAACCCTGGTGCAAATGAAATTTATGTTCATATCGAAAAACTTCCGGAAGATACTTTAATTAATGGTAATATTTATTTATTTTCAGCTAATCTTAAACGGAGGATAGGTGTAACTGCTCACATTGTTGATGCAGCAAATCCAAGTATTTCTGAAATTGATTCTGATATCCTTTGGGAAGCTGAATCTTGGTTAATTTCTACATCTAGAATTGTAGAAGATATACCAGAGTTAAATATTGTTTCAGTTGATATACCAGAACTAGAAATAGAACCTAAAATCACAACAGAAGTAGAATTTAAACCAGAACCAAAAGCAATTATTAATATACCTCCTGAAACTTCAGAAACTATAGCTAAGAATGTTGTAAAAGAAATACAAACAGATAATCAAACTGTCAGTATACCTAAAACTTACAGAAAAGTTGAACCCAATGCGATTTTTTCTGTAAAAATTAAAAACAATACTCAACCTATAGAAAATAATAATAATATCGAGATTGAATCTGTTGACACTTCTACAAAGTCAAAACCTATTAATCCGATTTTTGAAAAAATAAATAATAGGGAGTCTTCAACTACAGAGGAAACTCCTAAAACTAAATCAGCAGAGAATAATAAATCTGTAATTAATCCTTTATTTAACCAAAGCTCTACTTTGAATCAACAAATAAATTCTGATCCAGTTAGTCAAGAAGATTCATCACTCCAAAATGATTCTCAACCCAAAAAACGAACACAAACTAAACCTAATAATATTTTCTTTCAGGATGATTAAAAGCAAGAAGAAAGTCAACCTAATGAATAAAAACCTGTTTAAACATTACCAAAACAACGTTATAAAATATTAAAATTATAACAGATGCATAACCATTATAAGGATTTGCATGATCAAACTATCTGATGCAAAGTCATTAATTCCCCATAATTATGATTCTGTCATGAACTCCTCTATTCTCTGCCAAACTTGCTCCATAATATCTGAACTGTTAACATTAAAATATTCCAATTTTGGAGTTTGTCTAAACCATGTTCGTTGACGTTTAGCAAATTGTCGAGTATGTAAAACAATCAATTCCTGAGCTTCTGGTAAAGAAATATCACCTAATAAATATTGTTTAATTTCTTGATAACCCAAAGTATTCAATAATGGCAATTCATAACCATATTTTTGACATAAATCTTTAACTTCTGTTACTAAACCATCTGCTATCATTTGTCCTGTCCGTTTCCGAATCCTTATATCTAAAATGTCTGGTTCGCAGTCTAAATAAATTTGTAAAATTGGATAATTGGGAGGGTTCTCTCCCTGTTGTTCAGACATTGCAGAACCTGTAACATAATAAACTTCTAAAGCTCTCAAAGTCCGCACTAAGTCATTGGGATGAATTTTTTGAGCAGCTATTGGATCAACTTGTTGTAACATTGGGTAAAGTTGATGTTGTCCTAAAGATTCTAATTGCGATCGCAATTCTGGTTGTGGTGATACTCTAGGAATTTTCATTCCTTTGACAATCGAACGAATATATAAACCAGTTCCACCTACCAATAATAATGGGGAAACACTTAAACTATTAATTAAACTCTGTGTTTGTTCCTGATAGTCTGCTACCGTCATTGTTTCTGTAGGTTGACAGACATCTATTAAATAATGGGGAATTAACTTTTGTTCTGCAAACGTCGGTTTAGCCGTACCAATATCAAACTCACGATATACTTGTCTAGAATCAGCACTCAAAATTACAGAACCCAGTCTTTGTCCTAAACTCAAAGCTAACCCAGATTTACCAGTAGCTGTTGCTCCACAAATAACAATTAATTTAGTCATTAGTCACTTCCAATTTAGAATTTAGAATTTAGAATTACTTTTGCGAAACTTTCTGTTAGCGAAGTTCTCCCAAAGGGAGCATTACATTAGTGAAACTCCTCTGAAAGATGCATTACGTAAGCGTTGCTCTCCCGAATTACGTAAGCGTTGCTCTCCTGAAGGGAGCATTACGAATTACGAATTACGTTAGCTCTCCCAAATTACGAATTACGTTAGCTCTCCCAAATTACGAATTACGAATTACGAATTACGAATTACGAATTACGAATTACGAATTACGAATTACGAATTACGAATTACGAATTACGAATTACGAATTACGAATTACGAATTACGAATTACGAATTACGANGTTGTCAAGGTACAGATTGCCGCTAGGCACTTAGGTTTTTATACAGGTTAATTACCGTGCCTGTTAGACTTAATTCTACCATAAAACCTGACTGAGGCGTAAACGCCTCAAACCGTTTTCATCCCTTATCTAAAGCACAGTGTGAATCTCTACGCCAAGCTTCGAGACTCACCGCTCAAGGGTTTTCAACGAGTATTTTTATAACTTTTCCTAGTTACTGTTAATTAACCCCTTTTCAGGGAATAAAAAAGCGAATATTCCAGATTTTAATCCTCTTGCTTCAGCCAGAGGTACTGATAACTGATAACTGATTACTGAAATAACCTGTTCCCTAAATTAATACTGTGGTACAGAAGAATCTACTTCCTGACTCCACGCATTAATTCCGCCTTTGACATTAGTTCCGTTAATGCCTGCTTCTTTGAGGATAGCTAGAGCTTTAGCAGAACGTCCACCCATTTTACAATGGGCGATTAAACGGTGTCCGTTGAGTAATTCTTGAACCTGGGTGACACCATCACCATCTTCAATCTCTGGTAAAGGTACTAACACAGAACCTGGAATTTTGGCAATTTCATATTCGTGGGGATTGCGGACATCTAATAAGACAAAATCCTTTGTACCACTATCAATTAATGCTTTTAATTCCGTCACAGACATTTCTGGTATTTCGTTCTGCTCTTTAGCCTCTGCTGCTTTAGCTTGGGGAATACCACAGAATTCTTCGTAGTCTATGAGTTTTTCGATGACTGGACGAATGGGATTAGGACGTAGTTTTAATTCCCTGAATTTCATGTCTAAGGCGTTGTAGAGCATTAAACGCCCATTCAAGGTTGTTCCTTGTCCAATAATAATTTTGACTGTTTCTGTCGCTTGGATGACACCGATCATTCCTGGTAAAATTCCCAGTACACCGCCCTCTGCACAGGAAGGAACCATTCCTGGTGGTGGTGGTTCTGGATATAAGTCACGATAATTTGGGCCACCTTCGTAGTTAAATACGGTTGCTTGTCCTTCAAAACGGAAAATTGAACCGTAAACATTGGGTTTGTCTAACAGTACACAAGCGTCATTGACTAGATATCTGGTGGGGAAATTGTCTGTTCCATCCACCACTATGTCATAGGGACGAATGATATCTAAAGCATTTTCTGAACTGAGACGGGTTTCGTATAAATCAACCTGACAATGGGGGTTAATTTCGTGAATGCGATTTTTAGCTGATTCAATTTTGGGTTTACCTACCCAAGATGTACCGTGAATAACCTGACGTTGTAAGTTGGATGTATCAACAACATCAAAATCAACGATACCAATACGTCCAATACCTGCTGCTGCTAGATATAAAAGTAAGGGTGATCCAAGTCCACCAGTACCAATACATAATACACTGGCAGCTTTCAGGCGTTTTTGTCCCTCTAGTCCCACTTCTGGCAAGATTAAGTGGCGAGAGTAGCGTTCATAGTCGTCTTTCGTCAACTGGATTTGATCCAGATTGGGATTTAGCATAATGATTAGATGCAGAATCTCAGAGTATTAATATTAACTTAAAGTTGATGGGTTTATGTTTTTAATATGTTTTTAATATATTTTTAGTTGTTGTAGATGGTTGGTTTTAGTTTATTTCAAGGTAGTTGCTGTTTGGTTCGCTGTTGTTAACATTTTTAGATTTGTTTATCACGTTTATGTATTTTAGACAAGGGTGTTAATAAAATAATTAATTTATTATTTGCTACAAGTATTATCTATATTATTACAGATTGGCGTAAATAGACCAACTATTCTCAATTGCTAAAAAGCTTACTAACTCTTACTTTTGCTTTCGGCGAAGCTGTACTAGCATCTGATTATAATAGGACTTACGTCGCAATGACAGTACTGCGTCATTACGAGCAACAGCGACGTAATCGCAAAAATCCTGGGATTGCTTCCCTACACTGCGTTTCAGTCGCAATGACAAATCTTAGTTGCGTAAGTCCTGTATAAATATCATCAACATTTTGACTACTTAAATAAGCTTTGGGATAAAGATTGATAAATTAATTACGTTGTTTATATAAAAGATTAAATCCTAGTTATTAGATAACATTTTATTAAATAAAAAAATCAGATAAAATTATACTATGCTATGATTATTAAGACCCGTATTTAAGTTGTTTAATTTAAAATATTACCAAGTAACAATTTCTTAAAATTGTTTATTCATTTGGAATAATTTCATACAATAATAAAAAAGACTTTTATAAAAAGTGTAAGTAAAAAAATGCTTAAAACAGTTGCTGATGTAATGAGTAGTGATCTGATCGTAGTTAGAACTGAAACTCCATTAAAAGAAGCGATCCAGATTTTAGCAGAAAAAAGAATTAGTGGTTTACCTGTACTTAATGATGCTGGTAAATTAGTAGGAATTATTTCAGAAACAGATTTAATGTGGCAGGAAACTGGTGTTACACCGCCAGCTTACATTATGTTTTTGGATAGTGTAATTTATTTACAAAATCCTGCTACTTATGACCGGGATTTACATAAAGCTTTAGGACAAACTGTAGGGGAAGTAATGAGTAAAAATCCTCTGACTATTACCCCTAATAAGTCTCTCAAAGAAGCGGCAAAAATGATTCAAGATCATAAAGTTCACCGTCTTCCTGTTTTAGATAATGAGGGTAAAGTAATCGGTATTCTCACTCGTGGTGATATTATTCGTGCTATGGCTGCTGAGTAAGTGATTGGTAACTGGGGAAGATTGAATCTCGTTTTCTTCGTTGTTTCTGATTGGGAATACGATTAAGAGGTTCTAGCTCTGATTTAATAGAAGACAGAGCCTTCTTGAATTCATTCCCATACAGAATATAGGAACGAGTCAAACTGATAATAATTTAGGATCATTAAATGAGTATATCCGTTGAATCTGTGAAAGAATTACTGAGTTCTGAAGATTTGGGCGATCGCCTCCGTGCTGTTAACCAAATTCGGGAACTTGAACCAAAAACTGCTTTAGAATTAGTACAAATAGCTATCGGTGACAAAAATTCCCGTGTCCGTTATTCTGCTGTTAGTCAAATGGATACCCTGGGAGAACAGGATTTAGATTTATCTTTGCAACTACTACGTGAACTACTTAAAGATCCAGAGGCGGATGTACAAGCAGCAGCAGCAGACTGTTTAGGAGCGCTAAAATTACACGCAGCTTTTGAAGATTTAGATCAGCTTTATCATCAAAGTCAAGAATGGTTGGTTCAATTCAGTATTATTGCTACTCTGGGAGCATTGGGAGATCCACGAGGTTTTAATTTACTCAAGGAAGCTCTGAATTCTGGAAATGCTTTAGTGCAAACTGCGGCTATTAGTTCTTTCGGTGAATTGGGAAATTTAGAAGCTGTTCCCCTTTTAACATCTTATGCAGCTAACCCTGACTGGCAAATTCGTTACAGGGTAGCTCAAGCTCTGGGCAATTTAGGTAGTGCAGAAGCTAAGTCTATTTTAGAAACTTTAGTTAATGACGAAGTGGAAGCTGTAGCAAAGGAAGCGAAACTTGCTTTGGAATAAATAAGTAGGTAAGCAAAAATAAAAGATTTGGATTTGATTTAGGGTATTCTCTAAACTGACACAATTACCTATCCCTATTTTTGGGGCAACCACAGGGGGTTTGCCCCTACGTGGTTTATGGGTTTAGATATTTTCAGTTGAATTGATTTTGTAGGAATATTTTATTTAATTGGTTTCTTTTTTACAAACAGAAAAATTGACCTGGTTTTAAATCGTATCTCTACCAGGTCATTATCTCAGTATTTTATAGTTTTGATGCTAAGAAATCTAGCAAAAAATTATGCTTTAGCAGCTTTACGACGACGAGCTACAACCATTCCAGAAGCTAGTAAGCCTAAACCTAAAATTGTGGTAGGTTCGGGAGTTGTTTGATGGAAGCTGTTCTGGAATGAAGCGATTGTGCCGCCATTAGAAGTGTATAAATTTTCTACTAACACTGTGCTACTGGGAGCAATAGGCTCTAAATTCACAGAACCATTGGTACTTGTTAACACAGTAGTGGAAGCACCAGTGAAAGTTGTTACTAATTCTTCTGAAGGAGCGAAAGTTGACACTGTAGAGTCATTATCAACTTCTGTGATTCTATAAGAGGGATCTGTAACGTTTACTATGTAATCAAATGAGAAATCAGCAACACTTGTAGGAGTATATTCTAAATCATAGAACAATACATAGTCAGGACCACTAAACTCAATTCTGATTTCATCTGAATATTCTAGTCCATGTGATTCTTGGTAGACAAAATTTTTGTCTCCAATGGTGATACCAGTAGCACCAGCATCTTTGAACTCCTGCAAGTAAAACTCAACACTATTTGAGGTAAATGTAATCGCTTGAGCAGAACCAGCAGTACCTAACAAACCAGCAGCAACAACGGGTAAAGAAAGAGTAGCACCTAATACTTTAGATTTTAAGTTCAACATTATTATTTCCTCCAATTCAAAAATTCCGAAAAAATATTTTAAGGTTAAGCAACTAGCAAAGCAGTAGCTTCATGTAGTTTTGCAGGGATCCAATGTCAAGTAACTCTACTTAGGGCTTGCTGAAAAAGTCTTGTCGTGGAGGCTCAGAGGCAGGGCGCAGGGAGAGAACTGAAAAACTACTTTCCAATCTCTCGAAATCAAAAAAGTGCAAGGTAATAAGAGTGCTTACTCCTCAAAAGCTTGCATTTTCTCAATCTCAAATCTTCTAAAACCCAATACCAGTAAGCTTTTCACATTTATTCCGCATTTCCTACTTAAGTAAATACCTTTTTAACTTGACCCTTACTTAGCTTTAATAGATAAACCAGATACACAGTTTTTACACTGTTCAAGTTTAAAATACAGTAGCTAAGTCACTGGAGTTCATTGCGTATTTCCTACATCAGGATATTTACACAGCCAGACTGTAGTTAGCAATATACAGATCAGTATCTTGACATAATCTTCATCAAGACTGTCATGATCTGAATCACACTCAAAACTATCGTAAAATACCGAATCTACAAGAATTACCTGCAATTAAGGCTGTTATAGCTATTTACGTAGTTATACTTGTACTATCAGTAATGCAAATGATAGGAAGTCCGTATGGTAATGATTTCGCAACTGTCTACTAATATTTTGATTAGATGTGGAATAAATTTCTATTTATATAAAGTTTTCATAAAGAGAATGATTTGAATACTGATGCTTAATACATAAAATATTATACAGTATTAATACTGCGATTACTTAGAGGATGCTGAATAAAGATGAAAACATTGCCAGTAAAAGATTTTAGGCAATTGGAATTTAAAAAAGTGCAAGATATATGGGGGTAAGTACTTAAAAACCTTGCACTTGTAGTGAAAATTAAAACTTACCAACTCTCTAAAACTACTCCCTACTCCCTAGCTTCCACCGATCACTTTTTCAGCAACCCCTACTTATATAATTAAAAATATAGGTATGAGTGTAAGAGGGTGTTTGAATACACGTGCGCCTAAGAAAGTTCGATTGTGGACTCTTCAGAAATCCCCGCGTCTTCAGACCGGGGAAGCTTAAGATGGCTTATCATATGTAAAAAAAAATAGACCTAGTGAATGAGGTGTTTTTTCCACCAGGTCTGTATTTAACATTTAGATATGATATCATCAACGGTCATTTTGACCTATTAATACTATGCTTGAACAGCTTTACGACGGCGAGCAATCATCATTCCAGAAGCAACTAAACCTAAACCTAACATTGTTGTGGGTTCGGGAGTTTTTGCTGCTGCCATACCAGAAAATGTTGTTGCTATGGTTGTGATTCCAGTACCTGCACCGTTGTTTAATAAAATATCTGTTGTGGTAGCCACATCCTCCAAAGAGGTGAAGTTTAAGTTAACATAGCCAGATGATTTTTCTGTTTCGTCTTCACCGTAAAAGAAACCATGAAAGGCTAGTGATATGGAAGAACCACCTGCACCATCGTGGGTAATTGAGTAATCAGATACCTTGGTTGCTTTAAAGACATTTTTACCATCTGTCAAACCAGCCTGATCAGCTCCAAAATCTAGGAATAGCTTTTCTGAGCCGAAAGTACCAGGAATTGGGCTAATATCATAAATTGTAGCAGCTCCAAAAGATGTAAAAGAACCTGTCTGTTCCGCTAGTCCTACCAAATTAGGATCAGAAAAATCTAGACTGCCATCTGATGCCATAACTGATGTTACAGGGGAAAATATACCTTCACCTATTCCGCTATAAGCAGTAGTACCAGTTAAAACTGCCGCACTTGCAGAACCAGTAGCACCTAATAAACCAGCAGCAACAACTGGTAAAGAAAGAGTAGCACCTAATAATTTAGATCTTAAGTTAAACATTGTAGCCAAAAGCTCCTAAATGGTAGTTGGTAGATGAAAAAATTACGTATCCTTTAGTAGAGCAGCAACCCTATATAGTTGTGTAGCGATTCCAGAAATAAGCGTTTCTACCTGAGTGAAATATATTTTGTCCGTTCTATTTTTAAAACTAGACTAAGGTTGCTGTGTTAACACTATCAGAATCACGTAACAATTAGTTTGTGTTCCTTGTGTGTTCCCTACAATCGAATAATTACATAAGTAACCAGTGAATAGCAATACAAGGATGAGTATCTTGATACTATCTTTACAAAAAGAAAATAACATCCGTAAACTCCACAAAAACCTGAAAAGTATTGATTTGCAAGGAAAAATTTAGTCTCTATTCTCTGGAAATCGAACCTAGTGTTTATACGTAAGCAATATTTTACTCATGACTAAAAACCTTGCTATGTAAGAATTTGGATCACAGATAAAAATTTTTTCAGAGATCATGTATTTGGCTAAAGTTTGTGTGAAGAGGACGATACCAAATCCTCAGTACTTGTATGAATAAATACTACCCTACGTAAACCTGTGACCATGTAGTCCAAATGAACACTACAACTGCACCTACAGAGAGAATACCCTGAAGTATGTTCCCCACTAATGTTCCGACAGTGATTCCAATTCCAGCTTTTACTGCTTTTCCCAAATCTTTTTGATACAACAATTCAGCAATAATTGCTCCTAACAGTGGGCCTAGTAAAACCCCTAGCAATGGTCCACCGAAGGGTAAGGTAGGTAATAATCCGAAAAATCCCAGTAGTAAACCAACAAATGCCCCAATTTGTCCCCATTTACTTGCACCGGCTTTTTTTGCTCCTATGTAGCCAGCTAAGAAATCTACTGCCATGCTTAACAGCAAAACAATGACTGTAACTATGAGAGGAATTTTAATTGCCGTAAAGGAACTACTAATAATTCCCCAGAGAATAATTGCACATAAAATTAAGCTACTACCGGGAATAGCAGGAACTACAGAACCAATCACACCTACAAGCATGACTGCTATTAATAGCCAATAAATGATTTGCATATTTTTGTTGGTAGTGAAACGTGTTGTTGGGTTTAGTCTTTACAGCGGTTAAGCAATTTTATAATTTATTCAGTTATCAGTTATCAGTTATCAGTTATCAGTTATCAGTTATCAGTTATCAGTTATCAGTTATCAGTTATCAGTTATCAGTTACCAGTTGTCAGTTGTCAGTTGTCAGTTGTCAGTTACCAGTTATCAGTTGTCAGTTTTCACTGTTAACTGTTCACTGTTCACTGTCTACTGTTCACTGTCTACTGTTCACTGTCTACTGTTCACCAAGAGTAACTGCTAATTTATCTGCAATACCCGCAATCCAATTTTCATCTTGTTTTGTATAACTACGGGGTGCATTTGCTCCCAAAATTAACACACCTTCTTTACCAATGGGTTGACAAATTACACCTTGAGTATTTTCAGGCAAATAATCAAATTCAACTCTGCCAGGATAGACTTTTAAGGCTACTAAATAAACTGCTTTTTGTGTTTCTAATACTCTTTTTAATATTGCACCGGGAGTGACTTGTGATTTAGCTCCCAGAATACCGCGACGTAACAGAACTTTACCTTGGTAATACACTACGAGTGATCGCGTTACAGTGTTTGTTAACAGTAAACGTGATGCCCATGCTAATTCTGTTTTCACGGTTTCTGGTAAGTCTGGTTCTAAAATCAAACCCTCTTCTCCAATCAATTCCACTGTTTCTGGTGTTTTTGGTTGTACTTGCTGCCAAATTAAACCTGTTAAAATTAACACTGCACTTAAAATCACTCCCAGCACATCCCCCCGTGCTTGAGAGTCTGTCAATTCTGGTGTTAATAACCGATTTACAAACAGAAGTACAGCACCCAAACCCCCAACGAATAAGGGTAAACGCCGTACAATTCGATTAGGATCAGATTTGGACATTAGTCATTTATTAGTTATTAGTTGTTAATCATCAGTCACTAGTCATTAGGTATTGGGAATTGGATATTGGGTAATTAATATTTCCCAGTCACCAGTCACCAATCACCAATCACCAATCACCTACTCTTCCCCAGCTTCCAGGATGCGTTGGAAAAGATAACCAGTTCCTCTTGCAGTCAGTATAAGTTCTGGGTTACTGGGATCGTCTTCTAATTTTGCCCGTAACCGAGAAATGTGTACATCCACTACGCGAGTATCTACGTGGCGTTCTGGTGTGTAACCCCAAACTTCTTGTAAAATTTCGGAGCGGGAAAAAGCCTCCCCTGAGCGACTAACTAATAGTTCTAATAGACTAAATTCCATCCCTGTTAAACGGATGCGTTCATCACCTTTGTATACTTGGCGTTTATTTGTATCTATTCTGATATTGCCTACGTGAATTACTCCAGAACTAGGAATACCTGTGATGCCATTTTTATCTACTCTGCGTAAAACTGAGCGAATACGAGCTTCCAATTCTTTGGGAGAGAATGGTTTCACTACATAGTCATCCGCACCCAATTCTAGTCCAGTGATCCGGTCGGCTACATCACCCAAGGCAGTTAACATGATGATGGGAACATCAGATTCTTTACGTAATTCTTGACAAACTCCATAGCCATCTAGCTTAGGCATCATTACATCTAAAACTACTAGGTCTGGTTCAGCTTTATGAAAAGTGTCTAAAGCTTCTTCTCCATCACCAGCTGTGACTACATCATAACCGATCATGGAAAGACGTGTTTCCAAAATCCGTCTGATGCTTGCTTCGTCGTCTACTACCAGGATTTTTTCTTTATTATTTTCCAAGTTTCCTTACGCTCCCTATCTAAATTTTTACATTATGAATTTTCTTACCATAATATTAAGATATCATTGCATTAGCTAATTAGAAAAAGCTGTAAATACTACTATTATTCAACTTGAGTTTTTTTGATAACTTAAGAAAAAATTAATATTTTTAAAGAAAAATTACGTATGGCAAAGCCAAAAACCATTTTTATTTGTAGCAATTGCGGTGCAGAGTTTGCCCAATGGTTCGGAAAGTGTTCAAATTGCAATACTTATGACTCTTTGGTAGAAGAAAATGCTATGCCGTTTGGGGTGGATATACCTAGTCGTGGCGGTGTAGGTAATTGGCACGCTGCACCAGGGGGGATTAAATCTAGTAGTAATAAACCTGCCAAACCTAGAGCTTCTTTGACTTTTGAGCAAATTAGCGATCGCCAAATTGCCCGTTGGGAATCTGGTTATGGAGAGTTAGACAGAGTTCTAGGTGGTGGTGTTGTGCCTGGTTCAATGGTACTTATCGGTGGTGATCCAGGTATTGGTAAATCTACTCTCTTACTACAGGTTTCTAACGAGTTATCCCAAAGATATCGAATTCTTTACGTAACAGGGGAAGAATCAGGACAACAGGTAAAACTACGTGCGGCTCGGTTAGGAATGTCTAATCCCGTCCCTAGCTTACCGGATGACAAAACACCGCCAACAATAGAAACTAAAAGCACAGTTCAAGTAGTAGAAGATACTGAAAATATTATTGAACATAATAGTATAGGTTCTGATTTATATGTCTTGCCAGAAACTGATTTAGAGGAAATTCTCAGAGAAATAGATTCCCTAAAACCTAATTTGGCAGTGATTGATAGTATACAAACTGTATTTTTCCCAGCCTTAACTTCTGCACCCGGTTCTGTTGCTCAAGTTCGGGAATGTACTGCGGCTTTAATGAAAGTCGCAAAACATGAAGATATTACAATGTTAATTGTTGGTCATGTTACTAAAGAAGGTACTATTGCTGGCCCTAGGGTTTTAGAACATTTGGTAGATACGGTGTTGTATTTTGAAGGCGATCGCTTTGCATCCCATCGCTTGTTAAGAACTGTAAAAAATCGTTTCGGAGCTACCCATGAAATTGGTATATTTGAAATGGTATCTAATGGATTAAAAGAAGTACCCAATCCATCAGAATTATTCTTAGGAAATCGTGATGACCCCGCACCAGGAACAGCCATTGTGGTAGCTTGTGAAGGGACAAGACCAATAGTAGTAGAATTACAAGCATTAGTTAGTCCTACTAGTTATACATCGCCTCGTCGAGCCGGAACAGGCATAGACTATAATCGTTTGGTACAAATACTAGCTGTTTTAGAAAAAAGAGTGGGAATACCCATGTCTAAACTAGACTCCTACGTAGCATCTGCGGGGGGTTTAAACGTAGAAGAACCAGCAGTAGATTTAGGTATAGCGATCGCCATAGTAGCAAGTTTCCGGGACAGAATAGTAGATCCCGGAACCGTATTAATAGGAGAAGTGGGTTTAGGAGGACAAGTGAGATCGGTATCTCAAATGGAACTAAGATTGAAAGAAGCTGCAAAACTGGGATTCAAACGAGCAATAATTCCCAAAGGACAGAAATTCCCGGATTTGAATATCGAAATTTTAGCCGTATCTAAAGTCATAGATGCGATTATTGCAGCTATTCCCCATCAATCTTTAGAAGATGTTGATTTAGAACCAGATGAAAATGATGAATAAAAATCATAAAAATATCTGTGTTTATCTGCGTTTATCTGAGTTCTATTCTCATCGTTTTAACTATCCATAACTAATTTGAAAACTTGATCCCATGCAGGAATTGTCAAACCAAAGGTATCAGATAATTTTTGATTATCTAACAAAGAAAAAGCCGGTCTAGATGCAGGAGTTGGATATTCTAGGGTAGTAATAGGAATTAACCGTTGTAACTTGCGTTCTTGGTTAGGAAAATCATCTCCAAAAATAGCTTTTGCAAAACCATACCAGCTAGTTTTTCCCCCAGGAGATAAATTATATATCCCAGATTTTTCAGCCAAAAACTCCTCTGTATTTCCTAAAGTTTGGACAACTACTTGAGCAGTAATTTCTGCAATCATCCGACTCCAAGTAGGTGAACCAATTTGATCATCAACAACCTTAATTTCCTCTCTTTCTTTTGCTAATCTTTGCATTGTCAACAAAAAGTTTTTCCCACGCAAACCATAAACCCAACTAGTTCTAAAAATCAGATAATTAGCTCCAATAGATTGAATAGCTTCCTCCCCCGCTAACTTAGTTTTACCATAAACATTTTGCGGATTTGTTAAATCATTTTCTCTGTAGGGAATACTGCGATTACCATCAAAAACATAATCAGTAGAATAGTGAATTAAAGCTGCTCCCAAACGTTTAGCTTCCTCAGCTATAATACCAGGTGCAACACCATTAATAGCCATAGCTAAATCAATTTCTGATTCTGCTTTATCTACAGCTGTATAGGCCGCTGGGTTAACAATTAAATCAGGTTTTATATCTCTAATAGTTTGGCGAATTGTATCTGGTTGAGATAAATCTAATTTATTTCTTCCTAGAGAAATTACATCACCCACAGTCATTAAAGTTCTTTGTAACTCCCAACCAACCTGGCCAGAAATACCAGTTAATAAAATTTTCATGAATATACCTCAGCTTCTGCAAATAACTTACCTACTTGATCTTTTGCAGAAATAATTGGCTGATTTTCTATCGGCCAATTAATACCTAAATCTGGATCACTCCACAAAATGGTTCGGTCATATTCTGGTGCATAATAATCAGTAGTTTTATACAAAAACTCTGCATAATCAGATAACACCAGAAAACCATGAGCAAAACCAGGGGGTACCCATAACTGATGTTTATTTTTAGCAGACAAATATACACCTACCCACTGACCAAAACTAGGAGAAGTTTTTCTTAAATCAACAGCAACATCAAAAACTTCACCAACAGCAACCCTGACTAATTTTCCCTGTGGTTGTTTAATTTGATAATGTAAACCGCGCAAAACATTTTTACTGGAACGGGAGTGATTGTCTTGGACAAAATTATATGATATCCCAGTTTTTTCTAAAAAAACTTTACCATTAAAGCTTTCATAAAAGAAACCTCTTTCATCGCCAAAAACTTTCGGTTCAATTCTTAACACATCTGGAATTTCTGTTGAAAAAACCTGCATAATATACTCCTTTACGTTCACAAATTATAATGTGATTTCATCTTCTAAAAGTCTTCGTAAATAAAGACCATAACTACTTTTACCCATAGATTCAGCCAAATAATTTAACTGATTACCATCAATATAACCTTGGTTGTAGGCAATTTCTTCAATACAAGCTATTTTGAATCCTTGTCTTTGTTCTAGAGTTTGGATAAAATTCGCAGCTTGGTGCAAAGATTCATGTGTACCCGTATCTAACCAAGCATAACCCCTACCCAACATATCTACTCTTAATTGACCTTGGTGCAAATAAGCTAAGTTTACATCAGTAATTTCTAATTCACCACGGGGAGAAGGTTTTAAATTAGCTGCAATTTCTGTAACTTGAGAATCATAAAAATAAATTCCTGGAACAGCATATTTTGATTTGGGAAACTTTGGTTTTTCCTCAATACTTATTGCTTTACCTGTATGATCAAATTCAATCACACCATAACTTTCTGGGTTCTTAACTTTATAACCGAAAACTAACCCTCCATCTTGTAGTTGAGCAGCACGAATTAAAACTTCAGTTAAACCATGTCCATAGAAAATGTTGTCTCCTAAAACTAAGCAAACTCGATCATTTTGGATGAAGTCTTTACCTAAAATAAAAGCTTGTGCTAAACCTTCTGGTTTTGGTTGTTCGACATAACTAAACTTTAAACCCCATTGACTACCGTCTTTGAGCAGTTTTTGAAATAAAGGTAAATCTGTAGGCGTGGAAATAATCAAAATTTCTCTGATTCCAGCTAACATTAAGACAGATAATGGATAATAAATCATTGGTTTATCATAAACAGGCATTAGCTGTTTACTGACAACTTGAGTTAAAGGATAAAGTCTTGTTCCAGAACCACCGGCTAAAATAATTCCCTTCATTTTACCCATCCTAATTTAATAGATAAATAATTGGTCTTAGTAACATTGATAATTAATGATTTGCTATCTAGTTTCATAGTTTTGTTTAATCCAATTTTTGTATTCCCCAGTCGCAATAGACTTAACCCAATCTGAATTATCAAGATACCATTTGACAGTTTTTAATAAACCACTCTCAAAATTTTCCTTGGGTTGCCAACCTAATTCTTGATTAATTTTACTACAATCAATTGCATAGCGTCTATCATGTCCAGGACGATCTTTAATAAAGGTAATTAAAGAAGAATAGTGAAAGTTATTTTTAGGTGCTAGTTCATCTAAAATTTCACAAATTTTATTAACTACTACCACATTTGTTTGTTCATTTAATCCACCAATGTTATAACTTTCCCCAATTTTACCTTCTTTTAGAACTAAATTTATAGCATCACAGTGATCAACTACATACAACCAATCTCTAATGTTTTGACCATCACCATATATAGGTAAAGGTTTATCATTGACAGCATTGAGAATCATTAAAGGAATCAGCTTTTCCGGAAATTGTAGTGGCCCATAATTATTAGAACAGTTAGTTGTTAATGTAGGTAAATTATAGGTATGATAATATGAACGAACTAAATGATCTGCACTGGCTTTAGAAGCAGCATAAGGACTGTTTGGTGCATAAGGTGTATCTTCTCGAAAAGCTGGATCTGTGGAATCCAAAGAACCATAAACTTCATCGGTAGAAATGTGTAAAAAGCGGAAGTTTTCTTTTTTTTCTGATTTGAGTTTTTGCCAATATGTTTTACTTGCTTCTAATAAATGAAATGTTCCTAAAACATTAGTTTGGATAAAATTTATTGGTGTCAGAATTGAACGATCAACATGAGTTTCTGCGGCGAAATTTAAAACTGCGTCTGGTTGATGTGTTTCTAACAAATAACTTACTAACTCATAATTACTGATATCTCCTCTCACGAAAATATAACCAGGATCACTTTGTAATTCTGCCAAATTTTGCAGGTTACTCGCATAAGTTAATTTATCTAGATTAATTATATTTGCCCATTGATTTTTTCTAGCTTGTAGTACAAAATTAGCTCCTATAAATCCTGCACCACCTGTAACTAATAAGGTTGGTAGATCATTTATGATTGTGGTTGACATATTAATTTATTCCTTTTTCGTTAATTGTTGTCTTTCAGTAATAACTGTGTTTATCATCTATTTAATCAGAATTTGTCAGGTCTTACGCAGAAGTTAGGAAGGAATGAACCACGAAGGACGCAAAGGAAACGAAGGTAAGAGGTTTACAAGAGATATTTTGTGTAAGTCCTAAAAAAAGCGGAAGGCTTGATATACATAAAAAGGAAGCCACAAACTTTGTTATGATAAAGTTTGCCTGTTTCCTATGTTCCTTGTTCCCTGTTCTCTTTTCAAACTGATAATTTAGCATAACAAGTATGGTAGAACCCTAATTTGTAGATTTTGGCTTCTTTAAGCCTAGTTTATAGGCCAAATTTCTCAAAGTATCTTTAGGAAACCAAACCATAAAAATACCTCCTTGGTCAAATATTGTTAAATTCCAAATATACCCAAAACTAGAAAACAATTTGAGCAAGATTATTTCAGCTAGAACATAACGCCGATTCACACGAGGTTGGTTAGGAGGATTATCTTCTGTACGTAGTTGTTCCGGTAAGCATAACCAATGACCTGCTATTTTTCCAGGTTCAAAAAACTTTGCTTGTACAGACAATCCCATTAATCTATCAGCAGTCCAAAATGGGATATATTTAAATGGCCCAAATAAATTGAAAACTGTCACAATTTCCTGAAGTGTGGCTTGCACTAATTCATTTTTCCAAACTTTTTTATCAAAGTTTTCTTGATGAGGACCTTTTTGATCTTTTCTACCTCGAAAAAGTGCTAAAAAATCATTTTTATTATCTAATGGTGTTATGGGAACTTCCCGCATTGTATATTCAATTTCTTCTGGAGAGTAGGTTTTACCATCATTTCTTTTTCTGATCCCAATTTCTCGAATATCTTTAAGATCATGCCAAGATTGATTTATGGGTGCTTTTCCAAACGGGAATTGAACTTGTTTTAAGACAAAAAAGTAACTGTCAGGAAAATTATGAAAATAATCCTCAGTTATTGCTAAAATATTGGGATGAATATATTCATCACAGTTAATTGACAGCACATATTTACCAGCAGCATTCAACAAAGCTGTGATTCTTTGAACAACTTCTCCCTTTAAAGGACTTTTAATTTGAATTAAACGGGGATCACTAACTTGAAAAAAAGCAACATGAGGAGGGTAAACCAAAATAAACTCTGTGCTACCTTGAATTTTTAATAGTTCTTGTAACCAAGATTCTGCAACACCTCCCCTCATGGGAATAATAATTGAAAGTTGAGGATTAGTCATAGATTTGAATTCTTGTTTTAGTGTGTTTGATTACAGTTTATTGTTGAAGATAATGTAGAAAGTTATTCATAATCAAGATCCAATCAACATTTTAGGGTTTGAGTTTTCTCATTAGTGCCAACTTAGGCTAAATATGGCTTATTTATTACATATCACACCTAGTAGAGAGTAAACTTCTATATAATTTCTCAAGTTAGTTTAAACAGATTAGTACCAATGCCCGGAATTAAAAAGTTAACGTTAATAAGCTTCCTAGCAATTAGCAACGGTTTTTCTATTTACAACAGCTTGTACTAGTCAGTTTCTCTAGTATTTAATCATCTTGGTATGAATTTTGCTCTTAGCAAAGAACTAAATTCCATTACAAGATATAGGTTTCACGCTAAGTTGACACCAATTGAGTTTTCTAAATGCGTATTGGCACATAAACAACAAAATTGTACATACTTACTCTTGGGCAAAAAAATAAATACAGAATTTTTGACCCAATTAGCTTATATTGATAAATTTTAGTAATATGTACATTTTTTTCTACTTATCTACTCACAGAAAAATTATACACTGTATAGATTGTCATGTCAGTTATCAGTTATCAGTTATCAGTACTTCTAGCTGAAGCAAGATCCTTGAAATCAGGAATATTCTCTTTTCTTATCCACTTAAAAGAGTAGGGTTAAGACCACAATTTGTCGGTAATTCGTGTAGACAATTTTATCAGTAGTAATATCAGATTTTTAAGTAATTCAGGTCTATGCAGATATAAAAGCAATACAAAACTTATAGAAAATACGAATAGCTGTATAAAGTGAAATAAGCAACAATGACTAAATTAAAACTTCGTAAAAAAGATAACTTGTGGTTTGAAAAACTGCTGGCAATTACTGCTACCGTGAACTTAGGCTTAGTATTTTTTAATTTGAGCTATATTCCTTGGAGAGATTTTTACTTCCGCAGAATTCCTCAATTGACTCAAATTTATGATCCATTAAAAGGAATAGAACCCCATAGAGATACGACAAAATATTTAAATACGATAACAGATTTAGAGACACAAATTAACAAAATAGGTTTAAATTCACCACAAGTAAAAGCCAAACTAGCAGAAATTAGGTACTTGAGTACCGAAATGATTGATAGTAACCCCTTTGCGGGTGCTGATAAAAGTGGAACTTTAGAAAAAATCAAGAATAAAATGCGGGAACACGTTGGCCAAGAGTCCGCAAAAAGCGCTTTTGATATTTTTTGGAGTGCTGAATATTTATCTAGACAAAATTGGTTAAAAGAGATACAGTTCTTTAATACCCAAATTCGTCCGGGAATAGCAGTAAATTACTACCGAAGAATTGGTGAAAATGGCGAATTTGTGAATGATTTTTGGTTGATTGACCTACCATTTGTCCTGGTCTTTGCAGTAGAATTACTAGGTCGTACCCTATATATTAAAAGTAAAAATCGCCATCTTAGTTGGATGGAAGCAATATTATGGCGATGGTACGATTTATTCTTGTTGATTCCCTTTTGGCGATGGTTAAGAACAGTACCTGTACTGATGCGATTAAATCAGGCTAATTTAATTGATTTACACATAGTTAGGAAACAAATACACCAGGCGATAGTAGCGAATTTTGCTGAAGAAATTACAGAAATTGTTGTAGTGCGGGTAATCAATCAAGTCCAGAGTTCAATTCAGCGAGGGGAATTAGTGAAATGGTTATTACAGTCAGAAAAAGAACGTACATATATAGACATTAACAATATCAATGAAATAGAGGCCATTACAGGACTGTTAGTAAAAACTGTAGTGGAGCAAGTATTACCTAAAATCCAACCAGAGATGAATGCCATTTTGCGCCATAATATTAACAGTGCCTTTGAGCAAGTACCTGTTTATCGTAGTTTGTTGATGCTGCCGGGAGTAGGGGAAACGCAAACACAACTCAGTGATCAATTAGCTAATCAAATTACCACTAATCTTTATGCAGCTTTAGTTAATGCGATTAAAGATCCCGTAGCAGCCAAGTTAGGTAATCAATTAATAGAAAAATTTACTACTGCACTCAGTTCTGAAGTTAAGCAAAAACACGTAACATCAGAACTACAAGATTTATTAAGTGATTTTTTAGAAGAAGTCAAAATTAATTATGTACAAAGGTTATCCCAAGAAGACATAGATCATATCATTGAACAAACCCGACAAATGCGATCAAAAACCCTAGAGCAAAAATAGAGAAAACGGGAAAAATATTTCCACAATACCCCAGACCTAATAATTAATCACTAATAACTAACGAAAAAAATACGCTACACTCATGTAAGGGGCGAATCAATATGGTTCGTCACAGGACTTCTTTGAAGATATACCTATCGCAGGAAGTGGGTAGAAGCCCACTTTTTTTATTGAATTCTGCCATGACTCATCCTCTAATTCCACAAATTATTGAATTGGCCAAACCAGTAGCAGAAGAACTGGGATTGGAAATAGTTAGTATAGTTTTCCATACTAATCAAAATCCCCCAGTTTTACGAATAGATATTCGTAATCCCCAACAAGATACAGGTTTAGACGATTGTGAAAGGATGAGCCGTTCTTTAGAAACTTGTTTAGACGAGACAGGAATTATTCCAGATGCTTATGTTTTGGAAATATCCAGTCCGGGAATTTCCCGACAACTAGAAACTGATAGGGAGTTTATCTCATTCAAAGGATTTCCCGTCATTATCTCCACTTACCCACCCTACGAAGGAAAGCAAGAGTGGATTGGTAAATTAGTACGTCGGGACGAAACAAAAATTTACTTAAATCAAAAAGGACGTATAGTTGGAATTCCCAGATCCGAAGTTACCAAGGTGCAACTGGAAGAGGGCAGTTAACTAAATTGAGATTTTAGATTAAGGGTTTTAGATAAGGGATTTGAGATAGAAATCTGAGATCCAAGATTTAAAATACAAAATTTTGCTGGTTGCTGACAGAGAAATTAGAAAAAATACGGAGAAAATGCTTATGTCAATGGTTACGCTACCTGGACTCAAAGATTTAATTGAAAAAATTAGTCAAGAGCGAAACTTACCGCGTTTAGCAGTACAATCATCTATAAGAGAAGCATTACTGAAAGGCTACGAACGCTATCGCCGCGCCCAGAATTTAGAACGTAAACAATTTGATGAAGACTACTTTGAAAACTTTGAAGTAGAACTAGATATAGAAGGAGAAGGATTCCGGGTTTTATCCACAAAAACAATTGTGGAAGAGGTCAGCAACTCAGATCATCAAATTTCCCTAGAAGAAGTTCAGCAGGTAGCCCCAGAAGCACAATCAGGAGACTCAGTTGTCTTAGATGTAACTCCAGATCAAGGAGAATTTGGCCGCATGGCAGCCATGCAAACCAAACAGGTACTGGCGCAGAAATTGCGAGATCAACAGCGTCAAATGGTACAAGAAGAATTCCAAGATTTAGAAAGTACAGTTTTACAAGCAAGAGTTTTAAGGTTTGAAAGACAATCAGTAATATTAGCTGTTAGTAGCGGTTTTGGTCAGCCAGAAGTAGAAGCAGAATTACCAAAAAGAGAACAATTACCCAACGATACATATCGTTCCAACACCGCCTTTAAGGTATATCTAAAAAAAGTATCCCAAGGACAACAACGAGGCCCTCAACTATTAGTATCTCGTGCTGATGCAGGATTAGTGGTTTACCTATTTGCCAACGAAGTCCCAGAAATAGAAGATGAAGTTGTCAGAATTGTAGCAGTAGCTAGAGAAGCAAACCCACCTTCTCGCTATGTAGGTCCACGCACCAAAATAGCAGTAGACACCTTAGATAGAGATGTAGATCCTGTAGGAGCTTGTATCGGTGCTAGGGGATCGAGAATTCAGGTAGTAGTCAACGAATTACGGGGTGAAAAAATAGATGTCATCCGTTGGTCTCCAGATCCAGCTACTTACATTGCCAATGCCTTAAGTCCAGCTAGAGTAGATGAAGTGCGTTTAATGGATCCAGAAAGCCGACAAACTCACGTATTAGTAGCAGAAGATCAACTGAGTTTGGCAATTGGGAAAGAAGGACAAAATGTGAGATTAGCCGCTCGGTTAACTGGTTGGAAAATAGACATCAAAGATAAAGCCAAATACGACTATGCCGCAGAGGATGCTAAATTTGCAGAAGTAAGAGCTAAATATCAACCGGAAGAAGATGAAAATGAGATGGAGGAACTAGAAGATCAACCACAAGAAGAATTAAAATTAGAAATAGAAACTGATAATTTTGACACAAGTGAGGAATATGAATCCTTAGATACTTTGAGTGAGTAACTTTTAACTATTAACTGTTAAAGGTAAACTAGAAAATAACTAATCAGTGTCACAATTATTTAACACTAACTCTCAAAGACTACAAAATGCTGACCTTTAGCTGAGTACAAACCCGATGCAACCAAATTATCGGCGTTGTCTGAGTTGTCGCCGAGTAGGACTAAAACAAGAGTTTTGGCGGATTGTCCGCGTCTTTCCATCTAGGAAGGTACAATTGGATCAGGGCATGGGGCGTTCTGCCTATATTTGTCCCACGAGTAGCTGTCTACAAGCTGCTCAGAAAAAAAATAGATTAGGGCGATCGCTGCGAGCAACAGTGCCAGAAACACTTTATCAAACTCTGTGGCAACGTCTAGATCAGACCAATACCCAAAAAAAACAAATTTAATTGGAACATCTTGTAAACGATAATTTCTAGAGAAAATGTGATGAAAGCCGAACAATTGGCTGTTTCATCACGTCCTCTGGTATCGTTGGGGTTAGTGCCAAAATAGTAAATGGGTGTAAAAGCAAGCGGATCTCCAAAACAGAGAGGGACGAATTAGCAATACTCCCATGAAGTTTTACTCGATTGTGTTGTGAAAGACTCAGAATCAGCAAAACCAAAAATCCAAGCATGGCAACCTGGTAGCGAACAATCGCAATTCGGAGTAATAGCTGGACACAACATCTTTATTCATCAAAAGTTTTTGTGTAGATCCATCTAAACTATCTAGCGATGGTGATATCAGCGTTAAACCGAAACATCTCTCTTTCCTAATGGAGGCACCGGCAAAATCACCAAGGGCAACCTAAAAAACAGTGATCACAGGATGGAGATGTCGCCAACCAGGCAACCATCCGCTAAAACTGTAAATTTAAGGGGAAAGAGTGGATGAGCAACGGCAAAGTCAGAATTTACGAACTATCAAAGGAATTGAATTTGGATAACAAAGAGCTATTAGCAATTTGCGACCAGCTCAGTATCGCGGTCAAAAGTCATAGCAGCACGATCTCAGAATCCGACGCTGAACAAATCCGTGCAGAAGCAGAAAAGCTAGCTCTGGCGGGTGTTACAACTAAAAATCTATCAGGTACAAACAATCATAAATCAAACTCGCACCAAACGGATGGTCGTAACCAACCTGGTGCAAACAACAAACAGCAAATTTTGGAAATTCTTAAACCCAAAGGCTTGACAAACACTACCTCCAACGCACCAGATGCGTCAGTTGATACCAATAATGAACTAGCTTCTTCACAGTACACAAATGATGAAGCTACAGTTAATTCTCCTTCTAATCCTTCACCTCCACGGCCTTTCGCTACAGAAGTTTCGCCCATGAAGCCGACGGCACCAACAAGACCAATACCTAAAAATCAATCCGAAACACCACAAAAACCTAATGTGGTCAAACCTGATCATAAACCTAACGGTCAATCAGGAACAGATAAAGTCAAAGCAGAAAAACCAGACAAGGCTGTTTCTTCCAAATCAAAACAGGAAAAACCGCAAAAACCACAACTGGTTGCTCCACCTGCAAGACCATTAGAAGAGAAAGATAACAACAAAGAACAGTTATCTCCATCAGAGAAACCCATTCTCAAACGAGAACGTAAACGGCGCAATGACGAAGAACGGGAACATACAAAGCCCAAGGCTAATAAGGGAGCAGTAGAGCAATCAGGACAAGGAACATCTTCTACTTCCAAACCAGTTCGTTCTACACCGTCACCGGTAAAACCAGATAAAGGTGGTAAATCTGCACCTACAGTTGAGGGACAAAAACCCAATAAACCCACACGCTCTAAAGAAGTGGTAGTAGCAGCTGCACCAGTAGCGACTCCACCCAAACCAATGCCAGGTGGGCAGAAAAAAGAAAATGCACCAGATGAAATAGTAACACCAGAATTACTAGACTTAAAAAGGCCAACACCACCACGTCCTGCCAAAGGTGGTAAGAAATGGCAAGAAGATGAAGTTGAAGAAATTAAAGAGAAATCTAAAACAGCTTCAAAAGGTAAGCGGGCCAAGCCTGTTGTTGATGATGATTTTGAAGATGATGACTTTATGGATGAAGAAGGTCTGGATGTTCCGGCCACTATCCAAGTCAGCCTCTCTATAGCTCGTCCACCAAAACCCAAATCTGCTAAACCCACACAACAGGCAAATACACCAACAGCAAGTCCAACTAAGAATAAAAAACCAGGTTCTTTCCGGGATCAGAATCGTCGTTCACAAGAAGTAGAAGTTAAGCGTGAACGTCCTAGTCAACTGGTGATCACCGGACCAATGACTGTACAAGAATTAGCTGATTCCTTGGTAATTGCTGATACAGAGATTGTGAAAATCCTGTTTATCAAAGGCATGGCAGTCAGCATTACCCAAAATCTGGATATCCCCACCATTACCCTAGTGGCTGAAGAACTAGGAGTAGAAGTAGAAACAATTGAACCAGAAGCAGAAGCCCGCAAAGTCACAGAGATGATTGACATTGAGGATCTAGATCACTTGATTCGTCGTCCTCCTGTAGTGACAATTATGGGTCATGTAGACCACGGTAAAACAACTTTACTGGACTCTATTCGGAAAACCAAAGTAGCTTCTGGGGAAGCTGGCGGTATTACCCAGCATATTGGTGCATACCATGTTGATGTAGAACACGATAGCAAGAACCAACAAATCGTCTTTCTAGACACACCAGGCCACGAAGCTTTTACAGCGATGCGGGCCAGAGGTGCAAGGGTGACAGATATTGCTATTCTTGTAGTCGCAGCCGATGATGGTGTCCGTCCCCAAACAGTAGAAGCAATTAGCCACGCTCAAGCCGCAGGCGTACCTATTGTTGTTGCTATTAACAAAATAGATAAGGAAGGAGCGCAACAAGAAAGGGTTAAACAAGAACTGACTAACTATGGTTTGACCGCAGAAGATTGGGGTGGTGAAACAATCATGGTTCCTGTTAGTGCGATCAAGGGAGAAAATCTAGATACACTCCTGGAGATGTTGCTACTGGTAGCTGAAGTCGCAGAATTATCAGCTAATCCAGATCGTGTTGCCAAAGGAACAGTCGTTGAAGCTCACCTAGATAAAGCTAAGGGTGCTGTTGCTACCTTGCTGATTCAAAATGGTACTCTCCGAGTAGGGGATATGCTAGTTGCTGGCTCTTCCTTCGGTAAAGTCCGAGCTATGGTAGATGACAGAGGTAAGCGTGTAGATACTGCTACTCCCTCCTGTGCAGTTGAGGTACTGGGTTTAAGTGATGTACCCGCAGCAGGTGACGAGTTTGAAGTCTTTGAAAATGAAAAAGAAGCTAGGGCGATCGCAGCTGAAAGAGCTGATCAACAACGTCAATCTCGTCTATTACAAGGTAGAGTAACCCTGACAACCTTATCTGCTCAAGCTCAAGAAGGAGAATTAAAAGAACTCAACTTGATTTTAAAAGCAGATGTACAAGGTTCAGTGGAAGCTATTATTGGCTCTCTGAAACAGATTCCCCAAAATGAAGTACAAATTCGGATGTTGTTATCAACTGCTGGGGAAATCACCGAAACAGACATTGACTTAGCGGCGGCAAGTAATGCTGTCATTATTGGCTTTAATACTACCTATGCTAGTGGAGCAAGACAAGCTGCTGATGAAGCCGGTGTAGATGTTCGGGAATATAACATCATTTACAAACTCTTGGAAGATATCCAAGGAGCTTTGGAAGGTCTCTTAGAACCAGAACTAGTAGAGGAAGGATTGGGACAAACAGAAGTCCGTGCTGTCTTCCCTGTTGGTCGTGGTGCTGTTGCAGGTTGTTATGTACAATCTGGTAAACTACTCCGGAACTGTAAAATTAGAGTCCATCGTGGTAGTAAAGTGATCTACGAAGGTGTTCTAGATTCCCTCAAACGGATCAGGGAAGATGTGCGCGAAGTTAATGCTGGTTATGAATGCGGTATTGGTATTGATAAGTTCCATGACTGGGCTGAAGGTGACATCATTGAAGCCTACCAAATGGTAACTAAACGCCGTACCCTTAGCCTAACTAAGTAGTAACGTGGTTAACAAAGAGTGCTGAGTGCTGTTTCATTGATGAATGGTTGAATTAACTTAAATTTTGCTTCAACATTTTCATTCAAATACCTCAGCACTCAAGACTCTCAAACCATTATGAAAAACTGATTTTTGTTTTCTGTTGGTATTTTGTGTTGGGTACTAACAACAATAGTTTTAGCACTCAATTATTTAATATTTATAAGTATATTTACAAGAAACAAAGTGGTATTTAGATGCAAGTAACTTCAATTACACACTTTGAGTAAATTCCTATTTTTAGTGATCAATAGCACAGAATTTTATAGTCAATCAGCGTTATCGTAAATATAGATTAAGTAAGTTTTTAGATTTCTAGGGTGAAGATGAATTACATCTTACCCAGTCGTAGTATGCAAGAAGATTCGATTGTCTGACCAGATTAAAATTTTATCCGTCAACAACACAGATTTCTTGAGTCCTGTCAATTAAAAATAAGGAATGAAAAATTATGGTTCAAACTTCAGTTTCTAGCACAGTTGAGTTTTCTCCTGAAGCAGATGTTTGGCAAAACTTGAAATATGCAATTTCTACAAGTTCTGGCTTTCAAAGCTGGCAATTAGAGAGCAGTGAGGAAGTTAAAAATTTAAGCTGGGAACAGCAAGTGCAGATGTACCTACGAGAAACCTTAGAAACCTTAGCTTACTAATATATACCTTTGGTTTGTCATAAACAGATGTTATGCATTTATGGTTAACAGTTAACCATAATTAACTCCAATTTTAAATTACCGAATAGGATTCAGTTAACACCATATGAAAGTCATGGTAAATATTAACTGAATCTTATTGTTTTTTAACAACTATTTTTACTTGGTTATAGTCTAAAGTTAAGTATGATTTTCCATGAGTTTTACAGTTAGACACTCTTACTTTAGACTGTGTGAAAAGTAGAGCAAATAAGTACATTAAAAATATGAAATTTACAGGTTTTAACATCTCAAGTTTGTCTTTAACTAGCAGTCTATCTGCCTTGTTAGTCCTTACTGGTAGTGTGGTTGTGCCATCTCATGCTGTCAACGCAGGAACTAATTCTCAATTGATTGCTCAAATTCCTGCTAGTGCAACATTAATTTATGTTAATCCTGTTATTGGTCAAGATAGTTCTGGTGCTGGTTCAACTGAGGAAACACCTTATAAAACTATTACCTATGCTTTAGCAAGGGCGCAATCAAATACAGTGATTAAATTAGCTAGTGGTAGCTATACTAAAGACACTGGGGAAACTTTCCCTTTAAAACTCAAACCAGGTGTCATTCTTTTAGGTAATGAATCTATCAAAGGTCAAGATACAGTAATTATTGGTGGTGGTTACTATACCAGTCGTACTTTTGCTAGACAAGATGTAACAATTTTGGCGGCAAATAACACTAGAATTACAGGTATTACTATTACCAATCCTAATTTACGAGGTACTGGAATTTGGGTTGAGTCTAGCAATCCCACCATTACAAACAATACTTTTATTGACAGTTCTAGAGAAGGCGTTTTTATTACAGGTACAGGAAATCCCATAATTGAAAATAACATCTTCCGCCAAAATAAAGGTAACGGTGTTTCTATAACCCGTTCTGCTCAAGGACAAATTCGCAATAACATCTTTGAAGATACAGGTTTTGGTTTGGCTATTGGTGGTATTTCCACACCTTTATTAGAAGGAAATCAAATCACTAAAAACCAGGATGGTCTGTTTATTTCTGAGTCGGCAAAACCCATCTTGCGTCAGAATGTGATTCAAAATAACAAGCGAGATGGAATAGTAGCTACTATAAATGCTCTTCCTGATTTAGGTACAAATGATAGTCCTGGTGGTAATCTCATCCGTAATAATACTCGTTATGATTTGAATAATGCTACCAGATCAAACCGTATTTTGGCTATTGGCAATGATATTGACCAAAACAAGATTTCTGGAGTAGTTGATTTTGTAGCGGCTACAGTTGATCCACCAGTTAATAATGAAGATGTAGATACTTCAGGCTTCCGAGATGTACGCTCAGGTTACTGGGCAAAAACATATATTGAAGCTTTAGCTTCGCAAAATATTATTGCAGGTTTTCCCGATGGTACTTTTAGACCAAATGAACCTGTGACTCGCGCTCAGTTTGCAGCTATTATCACCAAAGCTTTAAAACCCCCGGTTAAACGTTCAGCAATTCAGTTTCGGGATGTACGAAGTAATTTTTGGGCTTATGGTGCAATTCAGGAGGCCTATAAAAGTCAATTTGTAGCTGGTTATCCTGATGGTACTTTTAAACCACAACAACAAATTCCCAGAGTTCAAGCTTTGGTAGCTTTAGCTAATGGGTTAAATTTTAGTGCTAATAGTAATAGTATTCTCAGCATTTATGCTGATGCTAATCAAATTCCTAACTATGCTATTGCTCCTGTAGCTGCGGCTACGGTAAGAGAGTTGGTAGTTAATTATCCTTCAGTTCAACAACTTGCGCCTAATCGTCAAGCTACTAGGGCTGAAATAGCAGCTTTTGTTTATCAGGCACTTGTAGCCATTGGCCGAGCAGAACCTATTTCTTCTGCTTACGTAGTCAAAGCACAATAGTTCAGTTAATCAGTTATCAGTTTTAGTTGCGTTTTTGGTTTTTTGTTCCCATTTCCACAAAAATACCATGAGCGCAACTACTCCTGTTTGTAAGGCAAAGTTGGGTAATGCACTTCCTAGGTTTCTACCTGCCAGGATTTGAAAAAAAAATACAAACGCTCCAATCAAAGCAGACGTACCAACACCAAAGTATATAAACTTTCTGAACCCACGATAGGGAGAATTAATTTCTGCTTTGAGGCGGGCATATTGCTGGGAATTGAGCCGATTTTTAAGCTTTGGATCTGCCATTATTGTCAATTGATGCTATGATTTGAGGTGATTATTGCCGATGTAGCACAGTGGTAGTGCAACTGATTCGTAATCAGTAGGTCGTGGGTTCAAATCCCATCATCGGCTTCTAGTATTTGAATCAGGTAATTTAGTTGGGGTTTGCTGAACAAGTGATTGGTGACTGGTGATTGGTGACTGGTGATTGGTGACTAGGAATCTTAATTTAATCAGTAAGCCCTATATAATCAACCAACAAAAATCCTACCCAAAAACAAAACCTAGATACTCTTTTAGTAACTAGGCTTGTTCATTGTATTTGGTGGCGGGAAGTGGATTTGAACCACTGACCTTCGGGTTATGAGCCCGACGAGCTACCAGGCTGCTCTATCCCGCGTTGCTTTCGTCTCTTGACTTTATTAAATATAACGTAAAGCCAAGAGTTTGTCAACTACTAGAGAGATAATTCTCCAATTACCTCCAAACGCTTGTATTTCCCCAGGTTCATGAATTTTTCTGCCAGGCTTTGGGCTGTACTAGGATTAATCCAACCCATTTGTTGAAGTAGATGAATCGCTACAGCATATTTGGCACGTTTAGAACCATCCATAACTTTAATAGCTAATCCCATGCCTTCACCTAAGCGGCCTAGGCATTGTATTCCTTCTGCTCCAGATTTGCTAACTAATTCTCCAGGAGTCAGAAGCATTAATTCAGTGTCAAATTGACCTTTTCCAGCTACCATCGCTGGATAATTGTTCATAGAGCGAACGATACGTTCCATATCTAAGTTGTTGCTGGCAGCGAGGATAGCGTATAAAGTAGCCATTTGACTTAGCTGCATGAGATATGTTGGTGCGCCACAGTCATCATGAACACCAATAAATTCAGCTGCTGGCATTTTTAACACTTCTGCAACTTTAGAAATAATCAATTGTTGGACTGGGTGTTTGCGATCTAAATAATTAGCTAGAGGCCAATGACGTTGTTGGCATACTGCTAACATTCCTGCGTGTTTCCCAGAGCAGTTATATTCTAAAGCACTGCGTTTACCTTCAGGAATAGGACACTGTAAGGTTGTGGGATCCAGATCAGCCCGCCAGAGGATGTTAAATACTTGACGAACTTGATCCATATTTCCCTGGTGGGAACTGGTAATAATTGCTAAATCGCGATCGCTCAGATCAAACCTTTCCAATGTCCCTGTACTTGTAACGGCCAGGGCTTGAAATGGTTTGAGGGCTGAACGAACAAATGCAGCGGTTTCCGCATTGCCAGCAACTGAAAGAACTCGTCCCCGTTCGTCACTGACTACAGCTTGGACTATATGCCGAGATTCAATAATACCTTCCCGCAGCAACCGGACTTCCAGTGCTGTGGATTGTTTTCTTTTTCCCATTGTCATGGGTTTATCTATGTTGTGTAGGTTTTCAGTTATCAGTTATCAGTTATCAGTTATCAGTTATCAGTTATCAGTTGCTAATGACTAATGAATAATTACCAATGACTAGATGACTAATGACTAATTTATGATAAGTGCCAGATTATAGTACCAGTAAGATACATAAGAGCCAAAGCCGCAAAGGTTATTTGCAAACGTCGGAGAATAGGCTTAATTTCGTAGGTAACAATCAGGCGATCGCGGGTAATTACTTCTGGAGGTTTTTCCCAGGTTTGTCCATCATACCAACCAGATTCTTCATAAAAAACTGTGGCATTGTAGAGACGATCACGGATGTAAAACCAACCTAAATACAAGCGTATTAGCACCAGCACGACTATGACACTGGCTGCTGCTGATGCACAGAGAATAAAATGAACAATATGTTTTTGTAGAGGGAAACTAGCTGCTGCTACTGGGCCTGCTACTAGCCATGACCAACTCCAAATCCAGAAAATTTTGCTAATATAGTTACGCCAACTGGAAGTGGTATGTTGAAAGAACCAAGAATTTTTCAATTCTTCGTATTCATTGAGTGGCTGTTGTTCAGTGGGAACAGGGCAATTAGAAACTGAGGTTCTGATCATATTGGGTTATCCTTGCCATCATCAGAGGTGGGTAATGGAATGCGTTCGGCATGAACCCAGAACGCTTCTAAATTATAAAACTCTCTTTCCTGGGGCATCATGACATGGACAATTACATCTCCATAGTCTTGTAATACCCAACTCCCCTCTGTTTTGCCTTCTGTCCTTAAAGGACGACGTTGTAATTCTGTTTTGACTTTATCTTCTATGGCCGCAGAAATTGCCCTAACTTGTACGCGAGAGTAACCTGTCATCATGACAAAATAATCAGACAGGTAAGATACATCTGCTAACTTGAGTAATAAAATCTCCCCTGCTTTACGTTCTGAGCCAGCAGCAGCAATAGTTATGGCTAAGGTTTCACTGTTATCATCAGTGGGAGCGATGGCGCTATTGATGGTTTTCTGTGTTTGTGCTACAGAACTCAACGGTAAATTGCTTTGGAAATAATCTGTCATTCCACCTCAGTGCTATTTTCCTTTGACAACTACAAATTGTTTGATGTGATGACACAAACTATTTGCAATTATGTGAGTAGGTTTTCTTGAATACTAACAAAAAAAGCTATTGTTTGGTGATTGCTAATTAATCACTCCTACTGCTCTGTATTCAGTCTATTCTCTAGGTTACTACTAAAGATATTGTTACCAAAAAACTATATACTATACTAAATTTTACTAAATTTGAGTTTTTGTTAATAAAGATACCATAGACTAATATTTTTTCGATGTAATACTCGATATTTTTTCTGATGTTTATGTAGAAACTAAATCCAGTATCATCAAAAGAATCATAAATTACCTTATGGTGTGAGTGTCAAAAAGAGGAGTGAAATAATGGATTTACGCCAAGATGCCTTGCAAATCCTGAAAGAGACTAGTCGTACTTTTTATATACCTATTAGTATACTACCATCTAATTTACAGGAAGCGGTTGCATCAGCTTATTTGTGTATGCGTGCTATTGATGAAATTGAAGACCATGCAGAATTGGATAATACAACCAAAGCTTTTCTGTTACGCAATATTAGTCAGACATTACAAACAGGGGTGGATGGTTTTGCTGTAGATGCGTTTCATCTTGGTTTTCAGGGTTATGAAGACTATCTACCAGAAGTTAGTCTCAGGGTGAGGGAATGGTCTATCTTAGCACCAGAAACAATTGCTCCTCGGATTTGGGATGCGACGGCTGCAATGGCTGATAGGATGGCATTTTGGGCGGAAAGAAATTGGCAGGTTGAAACTGAATCTGATTTAGATTCTTATACCTTTGGGGTAGCAGGAGCAGTTGGTTTGCTACTATCAGATTTATGGTCTTGGTATGATGGTACGCAAACAAATCGTACAGAGGCGATCGCTTTTGGTAGGGGTTTACAGGCCGTCAATATTCTTCGTAATCATGGGGAAGATTTAACTCGTGGTGTTAGCTTTTTCCCTACAGGTTGGGATGTAGGTGATCTACAAAAATATGCTCGTCGCAATTTAGTATTAGCTGATCGTTATACAAACTCTTTACCTCCAGGGCCTGCTTTACAATTCTGTCAAATTCCCTTAGCTTTAGCGCATGGAACTTTGGAAGCTTTAGCCAGTGGGAAAGAAAAACTTAGCCGCAGTGATGTTTATGCTCTGATTGAAAACTTTATGCGTTTGAATGTCAAAGCAGTTTGAATATAAATTATCAGTTATCAGTTATCAGTTATCAGTTATCAGTTATCAGTTATCAGTTATCAGTTTTCACTGTTAACCAATCACCAATCACCAATCACCAGTCACCAGTCACCAATCACCAATCACTTTCGAGTGAGTAAAATTTCAGCGATCGCACTGGAAATAGGAAAATGTGGTGGATATACTTCCATCCAGAAAAATTCACCTACGGGATTAATTTCTAAGAATACATAACGACCATCGGGAGTGACAATAATATCAATTGCTCCGTAATTCAAGCCAAAATGTGCCATGAGTTGTAGGAGTTTTTTCTCAATTTCTTCTGGTAATTGATAAGCTTGCCAGTTTTGAGATAAGTTTCTTCCTTCTTTGCGCCAATCGTAAGTAGATCCTTCTAAATCTTGAGAATTTACTGCTGCTGTAAATATTCTATGTCCGACAATTGTTGTTCTTAATTCTAAAGCTTTAGGAATGTTTTCTTGGAAGGTCATAGGACAATAACATAATCCTTCCATATTATCTAAATCATTTTCTGTTACCGGACTGGTAAATACTACCATTTCTTCTTTGTTATCGCCATAAATGGCAAAGGAAGATAGCATTTTTGTAACTATGCCATGTTCAGGAAATTCTGATGCAAATTGTCTGACTGCTTCGGGATTATTAGATGTTAATGTCTGAGGAATATCTAAGCCTAATTGTTTAGCTACTTGTAGTTGTAATTGTTTATGATTGGTAATATCTACATTGGACATTTTATCAAAGTGAAATGCTTGTAAACTGGCGATCATTCCTCTCACAGTCCGCCGGCATTCTTCTACAGAAGCAGTTCTAAATTGTTTATCCATTGTTTCGGGAATTTTTGCCCCATAACGCATTCGCCGATACCAAACAGAGGAAACTTCACTTAAATCTAATTTGTTGTCACCATCGGTAATAATGACTTTTTCTGTTTCCCCATAATGAATATCTACTTTGACTTCTGTGGGATATCTGTCGGTATCAAAACGAAAAGCTTTTTCTCCTTGAGCTTCGATTTCTTTGATGACTAAAGGAATGCTTTCGTTATCATTACTAAAGGTAACTATTAAGACTGTCATAGGAAAATTTGTTATGGGGTTATTTTAATGCTCAGATCAAAATTTAACGCAGATAAACGCAGATTAACACAGATAGATTGAGGATATTTTTGATTGTTTCAGGAAAGTAGGGTATTTGCGATCGCATCGGCAATTGGTAAGTTTAAGTCTCTTTCTAACATTCCCCATTCTCCACCAGGGTTAACTTCTAGAAAGACATATTCATCATCTGGAGTAATGATAAAATCTAATGCTCCATAGGTAAGACCAAATTTACCCATGAATATTTGCAAACGACGCAAAACTTCCTCTGATATTTGATATTTTTGCCATGCACCAGAATCTACACCTGGTTTTCGCCAGTCAGCTTTTGCATTAGCATAAATATCAGCTTCTAATGCACCTACAAATACTTGGCCGTTGACATAAATTACCCGCAATTCTGATTTTTTGGGAATCAGTTCTTGGAAAACCATTGGACAATAACGCAATGATTCTGCATCTTGTAAGTCTTCTTCCTTAACTGTGCTAGTGTACATAAAGAAAGATGTTGCTTCCATTGTCCGGGAAAGAGCAGTTAATAACTTACTCACCATTTTGCCATTGACTTGTTGGAAAAATTCCCTTGCTGCTTCTGCTTTGTTTGTAATTAGAGTTTGGGGAATTTTAAATCCTACTTCTGATGCAATTCTTAGTTGTCGGAGTTTATCACTAGCAGCATTTATTCTTTCTAAAGGATCTACCCACTTTGCGGTTCTGAGACTATCCCAAAAACCATTTAAGGTTGCTTTTGATTCTCTGATACAAGCTTCTCGAAATTTGGGAGCTAATTCTTCGCCAAAATATGGTTCCCAGATCCGACGCATCCATACAGCTTTGATTTGCTCTGTGCTGATCAGTTGGTTGTTATATTCTATGGTGTGGTAAGTTCTACTATGATCAAAGTTTGCTGTTAATTGTATTTCTAGGGGAAATTTATCTGTATTTAAACGAAATGGTATTGCACCTTTTTCAGATACAGCTTCCGCTACTCTATCTATAGTAAAAAAATCACCACTATGGGTAATTAATAAAACTATGTTTTTATTATCTGGAGATAGCTGCATAAAAATTTTTCTTGTTTGTAATCATATTCAATTATTGTTGCTCAGGCAGTTAGTTACTTAAAGTCATTAGGACTTAAGAATTTTAATGAAACATTGGGATTTGAGATTGCTTCCTTTCGTCGCAATGACAGCATTTGAAGTAGATTTTGCGTCAGTCTTGTTCATGACAGATAAGTTGGTAACTAAAATCAGATTGCTATAGTTACCAAATAGTGATATAGTTAGTGTGTGTTGAAATATAGAGAGTAGATTCCAGTGTTTTGCCCACCGAAATCTACTCTTGACTATTGAAGAAGACTAATTAGATTTAGTATTCTTCAAAATCAGAAGGATACTTTAGTGTAACGAATGGATTAGCAGTAGCATTAGATAATGTTGCTTCCTGTTCTTCTAAGAAACGAGCGAAGAAAGGAACTACTGTTGCTTCGATTTCTTTGATGTTTTGAGACATTATTTACATCCTTGATTTGTGTTGATTATAGGGAGCAGATTTCAGTGTTTTGCCCACCGAAATCTACTCTTGACTATTAAAGAAGACTAACTAAATTTAGTAATCTTCAAAATCAGAAGGATATTTTAGTGTAACGAATGGATTAGCAGTAGCATTAGATAATGTTGCTTCCTGTTCTTCTAAGAAGCGAGCGAAGAAAGGAACTACTGTTGCTTGGATTTCTTTGATGTTTTGAGACATTATTTGCATCCTTGATTTGTGTTGAAATACAGGGAATAGGTTTCAGTGTTTTTCACACTGATAAATCCCTTGACACTACACAATCTACAGTAATGATTCAGTGAAAGCAAGTATATTTCAGAAAATTTACAAAATCCCGAGTAAAGTTTAAGTAAATTCACTAAATGCAAATTTTTTTTACTAAAAGGATAAAAAATAATAAAATACTTGGTTGATGAAAACTAGGAACTACGTACAATAAATAATAAATATCACTCAAACCCTCTTCTCTTGGTGTTATATCTCTTCGGGAAGCTCCGCTAACACGTCCTTCGTGGTTCATTTTTTAACTTCTGGGTTAAGTTCTATTAAACTAAACATAGACATCTGGTGAAAATTAAATTTGCATGACGTGAAACCCTTGAAGAGACGTTGCATGTAACGTCTCTACATTCTTTTTCACCAGATGTCTAATGACAATAGCTAAACCTATTGAGCAATTTTTCAGGTACTAAACTTTGAGCCAAACTTTTAACTTTTTGTCATAGCGATAAGTTGAATCATCAATAGTAATAGTTCTACCCTGACTACCTTTACTACGAATGGTACTAAGTTTCAAACCTGTTAATGATTCCATTTCCCGATGAGAAAAACCTCCTATATCCTCATCCTCAGATAAGTCTTCATCTTCAATGGTGACTTCAGTATTTACAGAATCTGTTTCTAGATCATTCTCAGTATTTACTTCAGTCGTTGTAGATTCAACTTCGATTTCCTCTACAGTTGTAAATGAAGATGTTGATGGTTGAGATAATTCTGTGGGTGATTCATCATTAGATTGAGACTCAACTTCGATTTCTTCTACAGTTGTAAATGAAGATGTTGATGGTTGAGATAATTCTGTGGGTGATTCATCTTTATCTGCGGTTTTTAATGAGGATGTTGATGATTCATTACTAGATTCACTACCAGGTAAAACATCTATTGTAATAGATTGATGGTTTGGATCATATTTAGCAAATTCTTGGGCTTTTTGTTGACGATATTCTTCTACTCTCAGAAGTTGCCAACTGGAATCTTGAGAAAGTTCTAAAACCCATTCATGATAATTAAATAAACTTTCTCTGTGTCCAACACTAATAAATGTTGTATTTGTGTCTTTTAATTGTTGATATAAATTCCCCTCATTACTTAAATCTAAGGCGCTGGTTGCTTCATCTAAAATAGTAAAACTAGGTTGAGTAACTAATAATCTGGCAAATGCTAGACGTTGTTGTTCTCCCAAGGAAAGAATATTTTCCCAAGGAACTTCTGTATCAAAACCATCTATGCGACGTAATAAATTTTGCAGATTTACTTGTTGTAAAATTTCTTCAATTTGGCGATCGCTTAATTTTTTGTTGTTACTGGGATAAGTTAATTGTTCTCTTAAATTACCCAGAATTATATAAGGACGTTGGGGTAAGAATAAAACTTCTGCCAAAGGAGGTCTAACTATACGACCTGTTCCTGAATTCCATAAACCTGCGATCGCTCTTAATAAAGAACTTTTACCACGACCACTTGGACCTATAATTAATAATCCTTCTCCTGGTTGTACAGATAATGATAAATCTTCAACTATTACCTGTTCATAATTAGGAGTTTGTAAGGTTACATCTTCAAAAGCTAGTCGTTTTTCTTCTACTGTTTTAATTTTACTTAAATTCCCTGGCTGTTCATTGACTCTATCCAAAGCATCAGCCAATTTGACAGTACGTTCAATATAGGTAGAAAAACGTCCTGAAGTAGCAAACTCTCTAATTAATGTAGCTAAAGCAACAGAGAATAAGTTACAAGCCATACTAGCTTGGCTAATTTCACCAAAGTCAATTTGACCTTGAATTTGTAAAGGAGCAAAGACTAAAAATGGGAATATTTGTAATACTGATTGATATCCTTTATTAAATAAGTCCTGGGTTCTTTCCCAATTAATTTTACGTTTAGTATTCTCAATTATTCTATAAAATCGCTTTTGAATAATATTTAATTCTTGTTCTTCTCCTTGGAAAAAAGCTATAGACTCAGCATGGGTACGAATGTGAGTCATACTGTAATTATAGTCTCCTGCATTCTTGAGTTCTTCTTGTTGAATAGTATTTAATTCTCGACTCAAATAACCTGCAATTAAATTACCAACTATAGTGTAGATAATGACAACAATTGCGACCCATTTAGCTAAAGTCCAAAGAATGATTAAAAATGTAATCATTTCTATCACTTTTTCTAAAAACGTAGAGAAAAAGTTTAACAAATTTGTTGTTAGAGGTTCTATTTCTTGAGATATTTGTTGATCTGGATTATCTATATCTGATTTAAAATTGATTTTATAGTAAGCACGATTACTTAAATACTTAGATAGCATATAGTTGTTTAACCATTCACGCCAATCTAAAGCAATTTTTTTTCTTACATAGTTAGAAAGTCCTAACAATAATGTAGCTAAAGCCAAAGAACCAGCATAAAACCATAAAGTATTAAAAAATTTCTGGAGGTCTTTATCTTGAGTAATTGTATCTAGTAGATCGCGGGTTATAAAACTATCGAAAGCCATAACTCCTACCATTGCCGCGATTAACACCACAAAGATAAACAGCATAGCCCAGGATCGAACCACATCTGAAAAAGCTCTAGTATTTTCTTCTGTGGGATACCAGTATGGACTTGTTAAAGCTTTGAAAGTGTTCCAAAGTTGAGTAGTAGATGAAAAAGCATCCTTTTTTGATTTCGGATCTTGAAAAGTGGTAGCTTGCATTTTTTGAAAAATTTTTGAGAATTTTTGTACTGATAAACTAACAATATCAAACACTCAGGACTGAAGTATGACACTACGATTGAGCCATCTTTTCATCCTGAGTTTGTAAATATTTCAAATTTTGCTCTGTGGTTTTCCACATCAACTACTCAAAGATACCACTATTCCATAACTATGAAACTTCGCTGGCTGTAAAATATCTTTCCTATTCTGTTGCTGGTGATTTAATCACAGATTGAAGATCACTTACCCCTGTCTATTTACCCAAAAAATTAGTGGTTGTGCAACATAAGTTTTATGGTTAGGGGAGAGAACAGGGAACAATTACGATCAGTTTTCGTTACATAGTTTGGTTTTTTCACACTGACTTACTTAGTTATCTATCTCATATCCCAGGATATTGTATCTTCTGTTACTATATACTTCACGATTATTAGCGATCGCATCCCTGTTTCCTCAAGCTAGAAAACTGCATAAATCACGAGTATAGGAAATGACATTTTACCTTAAAACATATTCAGTGGCAATAGTTACGCCTGTTTTTCCATTTTCACTGGGTTTCAATTTCCATCCTCTCACTGTTTTTAAATGTGCTTGATCCAATCTATTACTACCACTTGAACTCACTAATTCTACATTAGTTACATTACCGTCACTATCAGTATCCACTTTAACTACTATTTTTCCTTGTAATCCTCTTCTTCTAGCCCAACCAGGATAGCTTGTACCACATTGTACACAAGAAGCTCTACCATCTTCACTATTAGAAGTTGTGGGATTAGCAGCTACTTTATTATCATTACTACCTCCTTCAAATGTGGTTATTAAAGTTCTTTGATTAGAATTAGAGGAGTTATTATCAATAGGATTAGGAGAATTAACGCTATGATTTTTGTTAGTTTGAATAGGGTTATTATTGCTATTAATATTAGGTAAATTATTACTAGTTAAATCTCTAGTCTTTCTGTTAGTATCACCAGAATTACTAGGACTTTGATCTAATGAGTTTCTCAGTTTTTCAAAGTTTGTATTATTAGATGATGTAGATGCAGAAGTAGATTGAGGGATAATTTCTCGAACAGGTTTTGATGTTGGAACACTCCTGGATGTCGTTAATGGAGTAGACTCTGGAATAATTTCTCTGAGTGGTTTTGGTGTTGAAAAACTTTTAGGTGTCGTTATTGGGTTAGGTTCAGAGGTAGACTTTGGGATAATGTCTCTGATTGGTTTTGGTGTTGAAACACTCCTTGATATAGAGCTTTTAGCTACTACAGTTCTCTGGACTTCATCAAAAATTTATTCTTATTGTTCAAGTTGTTGACATTTAATTTCATTTACTATAATGTGTTTCTCAGTTGAGAACTACTTTCATCTGTCTGATCTAACTAATTCCATTTAGAATATGAACTGACAGAGGTTGGCAGTACATATCAAGTCATTGAGTTTGGAAATAATGGAAATAAGTAATCTATTCTCAGCTGGTGGAATTGTAATGATTCCACTGTTGAGTTTTTCTGTCGTGAGTTTGGCCTTAGTGGCAGAAAGAATCGTTTTTTGGTATAAATTAAATACTCGTCAAAATCCTGTAGTTAGGGAAGCTTTAAAACAATATCGTTCAGATAATGTAGTTACTTGTATTGAGGTTCTCCGTAAAAACGCTGATTTGCCAATTGCGAGAATTTTCTTAACTGCATTGGAATTAGAAGAACCAACACCCGAAGAATTTCGGTTAGCGTTAGAAAGCGAAGCTCAAGCGGAAATACCTTTGCTGAAAAGATTTCAAAATATATTTGATACAATTATTTCTCTTGCTCCCCTGTTAGGTTTGTTAGGTACAGTGTTGGGGTTAATCACTTCATTCTCATCCTTAGACATTGGTAATATTGGTGGTACTCAATCACAAAAAGTTACAGGTGGTATTAGTGAAGCATTAGTCTCTACTGCTGCGGGTTTGGTAGTTGCTATATTTACACTTATGTTTGCGAATACATTTAGAGGAATGTATCAAAGACAAATAGCTTTAATCCAAGAATACGGGGGACAATTAGAATTACTATACCGTCGTCAATATGAAAGGAGAAGGGGTGATTATGCGTCTACAAGATGAGCCAGATATACCAGCGCAGATTAACATCGTCCCGATGATTGATGTTATCTTTGCAATTCTGACATTTTTTATTATGTCATCTCTGTTTTTAACTAAGTCAGAAAGTCTACCGGTGAACTTACCAAAAGCATCTACAGCAGTGCAAAATACAACATCGTTGCAATTGACATTGACTGTAGATAAAGCTGGGAAAATGTTTTTAAATAAGCAACCAATTCAGCTAGAAAGTTTGGAAGCAGAAATTAAAAAACGTTCTCAAGAAAATCAACAATTAGTAGTGGTTTTGAATGCAGATGAAAGTATTAATCATGGTCAGGTAGTGGGAATTATGGATGTTTTAAGAACCATTCCTGGTGTGAAGTTGGGAATAGCAACGGAACGCAAAGATAATTAATGTCAGAATTTAGGAATAGATAGATATATGTAAATAATTAAATTTTATGTATGTGTGATTTTATTTCACATATGTAGAGTTGTTTTGTCTTTTTTTCAATTTTTTAGTAGTTATCATCATGAACAAATCAAAGCTATTTTCTTTACTGCTTTTAACTGGTGCTTTAGTAATTTTAACGATTCTGATCACAGTTACTAAAAAAAACAATTGAAAATCCACAGACTACAAAAATTTAGATATCATTATTTTTAATTTATTTGCTAGCATTTTTACATTTGGTTCATAAAGCATTCGTCCATGATTACCAGGAATAGAGATTACCTGTACTGATTTTTGAGTAAAAGCTTGCCACCCCCAATCAGGTAAATCATAATTAGAAATAGAACGAACTTCTTGTAAAACAATTTCATGATTTTCCTGAGCGCGGAATAAAACTATCGGAGCATTAATTTGATAGTTAGGCTGATAATTAGCATAGTTAGAAGTGATTTTTTTCATAACTTGCAAATTAATTTGTAGTAATTCTATACTGGAATATTCTGGTAAAACTTTATGTTTATATAAAAGTTTTGCGGCTAAATCCCAACGAGATTGATCATCAATTTGAGCAGCTAAATCTGCATATTCCAAACCTAAATGGACATTTTTTAAAGCTTCAATTCGCTGGAGTAATTGCCAAATCCAATCTATATCTGCTCTATGCAGTAATTTTTCAGGATGGGATACTAAACCTGCATCTAAAATAGCTAATAAACCAACTTTTTTACCTTGCTGTTCTAACTGATAAGCCATTTCCAATGCTACAGCACATCCGGAAGAATAACCTACCAAAATGTATGGATTTTCTAGTTGTTTTTGATAGACAACGTCAATGAGATGATGAGCATGATTTTCTACAGAATTGGGAATTGCTGTCACCCCATCTCTACCAGGAGTTTCCAAACTATAAACTGGATGTTCTTCTAAATTCAACGCTAAATCTTGAAAATAAAAACCATGTGCATTTGCACCAGGTAGACAAAATATAGGGGTAGCATTTCCTTGGGATTTAAGTGTGAGTAAATTAGGATGATTATCTTCAGATTTACTGTGATTCAAATGCTCGGTTAATTGGCCAATAGTGGGGTTTTGAAATAAAATACTGAGAGAAAGCTTTTGAGCAAAAATTGGCTGCATCAAATTAATTAGTTTTACTGCTAACAAAGAATGACCACCTAAATCAAAGAAGTTATCATCAATTCCTACTTTTTCTCGCTCCAAAACTCTAGACCATAATTGTGCTAAATTTTGTTCTAATTCGGTGCGAGGTTCGGTATATGAATCTAAGCTTTCCCAGGAGGTAACAGGTAAATTTTTTCTATCTAATTTACCATTTGGAGTTAAGGGTAACTCATTTAATATGATAATTTGAGCAGGAATCATATAATCAGGAAGATGAGATTTAAGATAGATTTTTAATTCTGAAGTTAAATTTTTTGATGTCCCAGTTACATAAGCAATCAAACTTTTGTTACTGGCGTTTTCATGTAAAATAACTACTGCTTCTTTGACTAAAGGATATTTCAATAAAACTGCTTCAATTTCTCCTAATTCAATTCTGAAACCACGTAGTTTAACTTGATTATCAATTCTACCTAGATACTCTAAATTACCATCATGATTCCATTGTGCTAAATCACCAGTTTTATAAATACGTTCGGTTTTACCAAATAATTCAACTTCAATAAACTTCTCAGCAGTTAATTCAGGTCTGTTTAAATAACCTCTAGCTAAACCATCACCAGCAATACATAATTCTCCTGGTATTCCTGGTGGTAAAGGCTGATTATTTGCATCTAAAATATAAATGCGAGTATTAAAAAGTGGTTTACCAATTAGTGGTTTCTGAGCATTGATTTGACAGAGACCAATAGTAGCACAAACAGTAGATTCTGTCGGCCCATAAGCATTAAAGAAATTCCTTCCATCTGACCATTTGTTCACTAATTCTTGGGGACAAGATTCACCAGCAGTAACTAAAACTTGACAATCTGGTAACTGTGCTTGAGGTAATAGAGATAATACGGAAGGAGGTAAAGTAAGATGAGTAATTTTATGTTGATTTAAAAAGTTAATCAAGTCTGCACTAGGTAACAAAGTTTCTTTTTTAGCAAGATATAAACAAGCACCTGAACAGAGGGTAGTTGCTATTTCACACGTGGAAGCATCAAAACTAAAGGAAGCAAATTGGAGAATACGACTTTGGGATTGTATTTTTAATAATTGACTCATTGCCAAAGTAGTATTTACCAATCCTTGATGTTCAATCATAACTCCTTTTGGTTTCCCTGTCGAACCAGAAGTATAAATTACATAGGCTACATTTTTAGGTTTAATTTGTTTCTTACTTACAGAATTTTGCGTTTTTACGTCTTTGTGTGAGACATGATCTAAACAAACAACATCACATTTTTTATGGAAAATATTTAAAGGTAATTTATCAACTAAAAAACTTTGAGTTAATAATACAGATACCCCTGAATCTGCTAACATAAAACTAATTCTTTCTTGGGGATAATTAGGATCAATGGGTACGTAAGCACCTCCAGCTTTAAGGATTCCCAAAAACCCAATAATCATTTCTAATGAACGCTCCACAGAAATGCCAATTAAGGTATCTGGTTGAATTTGATAATTCTCAATTAAATAGTTAGCTAGTTGATTTGATTTTTCGTTTAATTGTTGATATGTAAGACTTTGATTTTCAAAAAATACTGCAATATTATCGGGGTTTTTGTTAACTTGCTCCTCAAATAAATCTACTATAGTTTTATCTTGGGGATATGCTACTGGAGTTTGATTCCAGTTTTGCAACTGCAAAATTTCCGTTGCAGTCATAAATGGTAGAGAATAAATAGGTTGCTGGGGATGATCAAGAATAGCTGTGAGAAGAAATTGAAAATGTGTAGCTATATTTTGAATAGTAGTTCTGTTAAATAAATCAGTTGCATATTCCCAAGCAAAAGTGAGTTGATGATTTTCTTCCATGACGAGGAGTGATAAATCAAATTTAGAGATTGCCGATTTTACTCCTAACATTTCGATATTTAATCCCGGAATATTTGCTGCTGAATGTTCATTATTTTCCAGTGCGAACATGACTTGAAATAAAGGATTATAACTTAGACTTCTTTCTGGTTGTAATTTTTCTACCAGAACTTCAAAGGGGATATCTTGATGAGCATAAGCATCTAAACAAGTTTGCCGAGTTGTTTGTAATAAATCAATAAAACTTACTTGCCAATTAATTTGATTTCGCAACACTAAAGTATTGACAAAAAAACCGATTAACCCTTCAATTTGACTGTAGCTACGGTTAGCAATGGGAGAACCAATACACAAATCATTTTGACGACTGTAGCGAGATAAAATAATATTAAAAGTCGTCAACAAAGTCATAAATAAACTAACACCTTGTTGTTGACTAAAACTTTTGACTGCTGTAGTTAATTCTGGAGAGAGAGATAAAGTATAGCGATCGCCCTGGAAACTTTGTTCTGGAGGACGAGAATAATCTGTAGGTAATGATAATAAAGGAGGAGCATCATTGAGTTGATGTTGCCAATAATTAATTTGCTTGTCTAAAACTTCCCCTTGTAACCAGTTACGTTGCCAAGCTGCATAGTCAGTATATTGAATAGGTAAAGGTGGTAAATTTGGGTTTTCACCTTGGTTAAAAGTTATATATGTTTGCCATAACTCACGCATCAAAACACCCATTGACCAACCATCACTGATAATATGGTGCATATTCATGAGTAACACAAATTGGCAATCGCTAACTTTTAGTAATTTAACTATAAATAATGGCCCAGTATTTAAGTTAAAAATAGTTTGAGCGTGAGTATTAATTAAATCTTGAATTTGATCATAATTTGCAACTAAGTTTTGGCAATTTTGAATATTGAAAATTTGAATTTCTTCTATGTTTAAAATAGCAATTTCTGGCTCTCCATTCACTGAAGGAAAATACATTCTTAAACTTTGATGACGATCAAATAAATATGCAAAACTAGAATATAAAGCATCAATGTTTAAATCACCCTCAATTTGTAAAGCCATTGGCATATTATAATTAGTTGATGCTTCTGACAACTGTGATAGAACCCACAACCTTTGTTGAGCAAAAGAAAGTGGTTTAGGTGCATCTACATTTAAAACAGGAATTTCTGTTTTAGTTACAGCTTTATTTTTGGCAGATTGCAAAAATGCTAAAATCTCTGCTTTATGATTTTGCAATTCCTGTTTCAAGTCCGCAGTAAGAGCATTTTTGCTAGTACGAATTCGTAATTTACCATCTTCTGCCCAAATACGACAACCTATATTTTGTAGTCTTTGAATTAACGTAATTACTTGTTGATTTTGATTCATATTCATAGTTCAAATTCCTCCTCATCTGAACCTAAAGGTTGAAATATTTCTTCTGTAGAATTCACCCAAAGACAACTATCTATATACTTAGCTAAGTCACTCAGTATGGGAAAATCAAAAACTTGACGTAATGGTATTTCTACTTGGAATTGATCTCGAATGCGATAACACAATTGGGTAGCTAATAAAGAATGTCCTCCCAAGTGAAAGAAGTTGTCTTGTCGAGAAATAGTTTCATACTTTAAGAGTTTTACCCAAATATTTGCTAGAGATTTCTCTGTCTCAGTTACAGGTAATTCAATCTCTCTAGTAGAGATAATTTTTTCTGGTGCTGGTAAAGCTTTTCTATCTATTTTACCATTTGGTGTTAAAGGAAGTTTTTCTAACACGACAAAATGGTTAGGAATCATGTGATCAGGTAAAGTGTAACTGAGAAAATCTCGCCATTCTGTTAATAGTTCTGGTTTAACTTGATTACTACTATATTTTAAGGGTTGATTAGCGTAATTTTCCCAAGGTTGAAATTGCAAGTTTTGATGTTGATTAAATCTAGGAATTATCTCTTGATCAGAAATTTTCCTTTGGAAGATCACATCATAATTAGTCAAATCAGAACTATTATATTGAACAAAAATTTTGTAATCCGAGTTAATGTTTAAATTATAAAATAACTCAGGTTCTATCCCTAGTTCAATTTGAGAAACTGCCGTTTGTAAATCTTTGACACTAACATCAAAATCATGAATTTTTTCACACAATGCCATTTCTAAACTTAATCTGGGATTGGGAATATTTTGAATATGTAATAAATCAGGTGTTTTATTCGTTAAATGTTCCTGGATGACAGCTAAATTTAACTGTTTTTTCTGCCAATCTAAAGTTTCTGTTTCTACTGATTTAATTTCTGTTTGATCTAAATATAAAATCACATCATAACGAAAACGACTCATTTCTGTATGATGTAAACCCCGTTTTAATTGAATTTCGACATGAGTAATGCGGGGAAATTTTTGTTGAATAGCTAAGAAGAAATCAGGATCAATAAGTAATTCTTCTTCAGTGCGGATACGTGCTTGAATATTTTGGTGTAATTCTGAAACTGATAAGTTTTCAGAGGATTGATAAAATTCGGTAGCAGTGTGGAATACTTCTAGTAAATTGAGATTTCTGATATCACCAATAAAGATTTTACCCTGATAACTCGCTGTATTAATTACTCCCTCTAAAACCTCCAGGAAATAATCAAGAGAGGGGAAATATTGAATTACAGAATTGAGAATTATTAAATCATGCTCGTTAGATTCAATATTTGTAAATTCGTTAGCTGGACTTTGTTTTAAAGTAACTTTTTTTTGCAGCGATTGAGATTCTAGATATTTTTCAATATATTTTAATCCATCTGTGGAAAAATCTGTACCTAAATAATGCTGACAATTGGGTGCAATTTTAAATAACAACATTCCTGAACCACAACCAATTTCCCAAACTTTTTCAGGTGCAAGTTCTAAAATTCTCTCAACTGTTGTATCCCTCCATTCTTGCATTGCTGTGGCAGAAATGGGCCGATTTGTATAGCTATCATTCCAACCGACTATATTTAAAGTTGGATCATCAGTGGGATTTGGTTGTTGAGAATAACCAGAATTAAAAATATTTTCCCAAAGTTTGACTAATTCATCTGTATCTGTAATTTCTGAATTTTTATTGGTGATCACATAAGCTACCAGTTGCTGATTATAATTACTATCTTGCTTGAGTTCAACTACAGTTTCTTGAATTTGAGGATGTTTAATTAGTGTAGCTTCAATTTCATTTAATTCAATTCTAAAACCACGTAGTTTAACTTGATTATCAATTCTACCTAAATACTCTAAATTACCATCATAATTCCATTTTGCTAAGTCACCAGTTTTATAAATTCTCTCAGTTTTACCAAATAATTCAACTTCAATAAACTTCTCAGCAGTTAATTCAGGTCTGTTTAAATAACCTCTAGCTAAACCATCACCAGCAATACATAATTCTCCTGGTATTCCTGGTGGTAAAGGCTGATTATTTGCGTCTAAAATATAAATGCGTGTATTAGATATTGGTTTACCAATTGGTGGCTTTATAGCATTAGTTTTACAAAGAGCAATAGTTGCACAAACAGTAGATTCTGTCGGGCCATAAGCATTAAAGAAATTCCTTCCATCTGACCATTTTGCAACTAATTCTGGGGGACAAGATTCACCAGCAGTAACTAAAACTTGACAGTCTGGTAAGGTTGTTTGGGGTAGCAGAGATAAGACTGAAGGTGGTAACGTCACATGGGAAATTTGGCAGTCTTTTAAAAAGTTAACTAGTTCAAGACTTGGTAACAAAGTTTCTTTTTTAGCTAGATATAAACAAGCACCTGAACCAAGGGTATTTGCTATTTCCCAGATGGAAGCATCAAAACTCAAGGAAGCAAATTGGAGAACACGACTTTGGGGTTTGATTTGTAATAATTGATTCATGGTTAAAGCCATATTTACCAATCCTTGATGTTCAATCATTACCCCTTTAGGTTTTCCCGTCGAACCAGAAGTGTAAATTACATAAGCTAAATTATTAGGTCGAACCTTGGTTTTATTGATTTGATTTTGTGTTGTTGCTTCTTGGTGTGAAATATGATCTAAATAAACAATATCAACAGGTTTTTCTAAACTATTTAAAGGCAATTTATAAATTAATAAGCTTTGAGTTAGTAATACAGATACCCCTGAATCTGTTAGCATGAAACTAATCCGTTCTTGGGGATAATTAGGATCGATAGGTACATAAGCACCTCCTGCTTTGAGAATTCCCAAAACCCCAATTATCATTTCTAATGAACGTTCTACAGAAATACCAATTAATGTATCTGGTTGAATTTGATAATTCTCTATTAAGTAGTTAGCTAGTTGATTTGATTTTCGATTTAATTGTTGATAAGTTAAACTTTGATTTTCAAAAACTACTGCAACATTATCGGGGTTTTTGCTAACTTGCTCCTCAAATAAACTGACTAATGTTTGATGGTGAGTATAGTTTTTATCAGTTTGATTCCAACTTTGTATTTGTTGTATTTCTTCTGTGGTAATTAAAGGTAGTTGATAAATTTCTTGTTGGGGATTTTGGATAATTGCTGTAAGCAAGGTTTCAAAATGTCTTGCCATCCGTTTTATGGTATCCGCTGCAAATAAATCAGTAGAATATTCCCACAAACAATGAAGTTGGTTATTTTTTTCTCGCAGATCAAGTCCCAAATCTAATTTAGAAAATGGGAAAGTTTGATCAAATGATTGAATATTCAGACCTGATAAATTAAACTCTTTTCCTACTCCCTCCATATTTTGTAAAACTATCATAATTTGACATAGAGGGTGATAGCTTAAACTGCGTTCTGGTTGCAGTTTTTCAACTAAATATTCAAAGGGAATATCCTGATGAGCATAAGCATCTAAGCAAGTTTGGCGGCTCTGTTTTAATAATTGAATAAAACTTTCTTGAGGGTTAATTTTGCTCCGTAATACTAAAGTATTCACAAAAAAACCTATTAGCTTTTCTGTATAGCTATGGGTGCGGTTAGCAATACCAGAACCAACACATAAATCTGTTTGGCGACTATATCGTGATAGCAAAATACTAAAAGCTGTAAACAGAGTCATAAACAAACTCACACCCTGTTCTTGACTCAGTATTTTTAATTGCTGAGTTAGTTCTTTACTCAAACAATATTCTTCATGTTCACCTTGATAACTTTGTTGCGCTGGGCGGGGATAATCTGTAGGTAGTTCTAATAGTTTCGGTGCATCTTCTAGCTGTTGTTTCCAGTAATTTTCCTGGGTTGCTAAAATTTCCCCTTGTAACCATTGACGTTGCCAAGTTGCAAAATCACTATATTGAATTGATAATGGCTCTAAATTGGGATTATCACCTATTAAATAAGCATTATAAGCCTGTTCCCATTCTCGTTTAAACACGCCCATTGACCAACCATCACTGATAATGTGGTGCATATTAATCAACAGGATATTTTCAGTTTGATTAAGTTGCAATAATTTAGCTCTAAATAAGCAATCAGTATTCAAGTTAAAGGGTATTTGAGCATGACTATCTACTAATTCTTGGACAGTTTGAGTTTGAGGTTCAAGTCTTTGTAAGTCTACAATTTCTAATATTTCTATTTCTTCTATATTTCTAATAACTATTTGTGGTTCTCCCTCTAAATTGGGAAAATAGGTGCGTAAACTACTATGACGTTGTAATAAATAAGTAAAACTTTGCTGTAATGCTTTAATGTTTAGATTACCTTCTAAATGAAAAGCAAAGGGCATATTATAACTAGTAGAACTTCCTTCTCCTTCCAATTGGGCTACAAACCATAATCTTGATTGGGCAAAAGATAGGACTTTGGGTTCATTTTCTGGTTGGGGTAAAAGAGGAGGTAAAGCAACACTTTGATTTGCTATTTCAATTTCTTTTGCTAATTCAGATAAAACACTTTTTTCAAATAACTTACGTACAGGTAAATCAACTCCGAAACTCTCTTGAATCCGAGTAAATAATTGAGTTGCTAATAGTGAATGTCCACCTAGTTCAAAGAAATTATCAAAACGGCCAACGGAGTTAATTTTTAATAATCCTTGCCATAAACTAGCTAATATTTCTTCTGTGGGAGTGACAGGAGTTTCTACATCGGTATAAATAGCTGTATTTATTTCTGGTAATGCGCGTCGGTCTAGTTTACCGTTAGCAGTAAGTGGTAATTTTTCCAAAACCATAATCTGGCTCGGAATCATATAATTAGGTAAGATATTTTTCAGATATTCTTTAATTTCGATGGTTATGTTAACCGATTTTTCTGATTCTGTAATATAAGCTAATAATTGAGGATTTCCATTATTTTTTGATAAAATAACTACAGCTTCTTTAACTAAAAGATGTTTCAATAAAGCTGCTTCAATTTCTCCTAATTCTATTCTGAAACCGCGTAGTTTAACTTGATTATCAATTCTACCTAAATACTCTAAATTACCATCATAATTCCATTTTGCTAAGTCACCAGTTTTATAAATTCTCTCAGTTTTACCAAATAATTCAAATTCAATAAATTTCTCAGTAGTTAATTCAGGTCTGTTTAAATAACCTCTCGCTAAACCATCACCAGCAATACATAATTCTCCTGGTATTCCTGGTGGTAAAGGCTGATTATTTGCGTCTAAAATATAAATGCGTGTATTAGATATTGGTTTACCAATTGGTGGTTTTATATCATTGATTTGACAGAGACTAATAGTAGCGCAAATTGTAGATTCTGTCGGGCCATAAGCATTAAAGAAATTCCTTCCATCTGACCATTTTGCAACTAATTCTGGGGGACAAGATTCACCACCAGTAACTAAAACTTGACAGTTTGGTAAGGTTGTTTGGGGTAGTAGAGATAAGACTGAAGGTGGTAACGTCACATGGGAAATTTGGCAGTCTTCTAAAAAGTTCACTAGTTCAAGACTTGGTAACAAAGTTTCTTTTTTACCCAGATACAAGCAAGCACCTGCACAGAGGGTAGTTGCTATTTCCCAAGTGGAAGCATCAAAACTAAAAGAAGCAAATTGGAGAACACGACTTTGGGGTTTTATTTGAAATAATTGATTAGTCATCAGAGTCGTATTTACTAATCCTTGATGTTCAATCATTACTCCTTTAGGTTTTCCTGTTGAACCAGAAGTGTAAATTACATAAGCTAAATTATTAGGTCGAACCTTGGTTTTATTGATTTGATTTTGTGTTGTTGCTTCTTGGTGTGAAATATGATCTAAATAAACAATATCAACAGGTTTTTCTAAACTATTTAAAGGCAATTTATCAATTAATAAGCTTTGAGTTAGTAATACAGATACCCCTGAATCTGCTAACATAAAACTAATTCTTTCTTGAGGATAATTAGGATCAATAGGTACATAAGCACCTCCAGCTTTGAGAATTCCTAAAACCCCAATGATCATTTCTAATGAACGTTCTACGGAAATACCAATTAATATATCTGGTTGAATTTGATAATTCTCTATTAAATAGTTAGCTAGTTGATTTGATTTTCGATTTAATTGTTGATAAGTTAAACTTTGATTTTCAAAAACTACTGCAATATTATCGGGGTTTTTCCTAACTTGCTCCGCAAATAAGTCTACTATAGTTTTATCTTGGGGATATGCTACTTGAGTTTGATTCCAAAGTTGTAATTGCTGAATCTCATTCTCTGTAATTAACAAGAAGTTATTGATTTGCTCATGGGGATTATTAAGAATTTGCTGGAGTAAAATTTGAAAATGTTCTATTATCCTTTGGATAGTTTCACCTGTAAATAAATCCGTTGCATATTCCCATTCTCCAATTAAACCTTGGTCATTCTCCCGAAAAATTAAGGATAAATCAAATAATGTTGTAGTATTTTCCCACTCAAACCGGGTGAATTTTAAACCTGGAATTTCAATTTTTGCTGGTGTTCCAGTTTGCAAACCAAACGCAACTTGAAATAGAGGATGATAGGAGAGCGATCGCTCTAAACCTAATTCGTCTACTAACTTTTCAAAGGGTAAATCTTGATGATCATAAGCATCTATTGTAACTTGTTTTACACGTTGTAATAATTCTGAAAATGTGGGATTTCCTGTGAGGTTATTCCTTAATACCAAAGTATTAACAAAAAAGCCAATTAAAGGTTCTATTTCTCGACGATTACGATTAGCTATTGCTGAACCAATTACTATATCTTCTTTACCACTATAACGAGATAATAACAGTGCAAATACTGTCAGTAAAGTCATAAACAAAGTAGTTCCTGACTCTTGACTTAAATGCTTTAGTTGATTTGTTAAATCTGCATCTAATTGTAAAAATTTACTACTTCCTCTAAAACTCTGTACAGATGGGCGGTGAAAATCTGTAGGTAGTTCTAATAATGGTGAAATTTCTGTTAATTGTTTTCGCCAATAACTTAGTTGTTTATCTAGTATATCACCTTGTAGATATTGTCGTTGCCAATGGGCAAAATCTGCATACTGTAAGGATATTTTCGGTAATGTTTCTGTTTTTACTGTACAGATATTATCGTATAATTGACATAGTTCTTGACGGAAAATATCCATTGACCAACCATCACAAATGATATGGTGTATTACTAATAATAAAATATGAGAATTATCACTCAATTTTAATATTTTCGCCCGCATTAAAGGCGGTTTGGATAAATCAAATGACTGGTTTAATTCTGATATTGCTAGTTCTTTAGCTTTAATATTTTGTGCGACTGTGGGTATTTTTTGCAAGTCTAATACAGGGATTTGTAATTTGATTTCAGGATTAATTATTTGTGTTGGTAGCTGATTAACAACTGCAAAGCTGGTTCTTAAAATTTCATGACGTTGGATAATTGCATGAATGGCTTTTTCTAAGTTTTCAATATTCAGTTGACCATGAATTTCCCAGAAGAAAGGAACATTATAAACACATTTATCTCTTTCTAGTTGATCAATAAACCATAGTCTTTGTTGAGCGAAGGAAAGGGGTAAATTTTGTTGTCTAGAAACTAGTTTTAGCTGTGGAGATTGTTTTTGCTGTTTAAGTTTTTGTAAAACTAGCTCTCTTTTTTCTGGAGAAAGGTTTTCTAGACGTTTTAACAGATCGCTCATAATTGATGTTTCCTGAGTAAATTTTATATTTTATGGTTGAGAGAATAATTGGTGATATTCGTATCAGGACTTAAGCAGAAGTTACGGAAGAATAAACCACGAAGGACGCAAAGGATACGAATGTAAAAGGTTTTGAGAGATATTTTTCGTAATTCCTGCGTATTTTTTTATGACGATAATTGTTGTGTAATTTCCTCCTCTGATAATTGATCTACTTCTGCTAAAATTGCGGCTAAATCATCATTTTCTGTTTGTTGAATTTGTTGTTCTGTAATTTTTTGAGCAAGTTCAGCAATGGTGGGATGTTCAAAGAGATAACGTAAATAAAAGTCTATATTAAATGTTTCTTTTAAGCGCGAAATAATTTTAGTTGCTAGTAATGAATGTCCTCCTATTTCAAAAAAGTTATCGTTAATTCCTATTTGTTTTAAGTTGAGAACTTCTGACCAAATATTAGCTAGTTCTTGTTCTGTTGATGTTTGAGGTGCTACAAATTCTATTTGTAAGTTTCTTTGGGAGTGATTAGGAATAGGTAAAGCACGATGATTGATTTTACCATTAGGAGTTAAGGGTAGTTTTTCTAAACATAAAAATGCTGTGGGAATCATGTAGTCTGGTAAATTTTGTTTGAGGTAATTTCTCAATTCTTGCTGATCAATTGAATTATTATCTGTCACCAAATAAGCAACTAAAATTTTATTTCCTGGTTGATCTTCCCTTACTATCACTACAACTTGTTTGATTTGTGAATATTGAATTAAAGCTGCTTCTATTTCTGATGGTTCAATTCTGATCCCACGAATTTTCACTTGGTTATCAATTCTGGAAATAAATTCTAAATTACCATCAGCTAAACGTCTGACTAAATCACCTGTTTTATAAAGAGTTTCTCCATCAATAAAAGGATTAAAAATGAATTTTTCATGGGTTAAATTTGGCTGATTTAAGTAACCCCTAGCGACACTTTTACCACCTACATAAAGTTCACCAGGAATACCGATGGTTACTCTCTGTAAATTGTCATCTAATATATAAACTTTTCTGTCTCCAATTGGTTTACCAATCGGAATAGAAGTGATATTTTCAGCTATCTGATTGGGAATTGGATAACAACAGGTAAATACTGTACATTCTGATGGCCCATAACCATTAACTATTTGCGTTTCTGGTAAAATTTCTAATGCGCGTTGTACATGATCTAGGGATATTTTTTCCCCCCCAGTTACCAATTGTTTTACCCCTAATAAACCTTGGGGATTTGTATCTATGATTAGATTAAATAAAGCTGTTGTTAAAAATAGGGTGTTGATCTTTTCAGCTTGGATGATATTAATTAAACTTTCTGGGGAGGGAATTCTATCTGGATAAATTACACATTTTCCACCATAAAGTAATGGTGGCCAAAGTTCTAAAGTGAGTGCATCCCAAGAAGTTGATGAATGTTGTAACCAAATTTGTTTTTCATCCAGTTTGATATAATCAACACCAAACATAAAACCGATTAAACTACGGTGAGGAACTTCTGTTCCTTTTGGTGTTCCTGTTGAACCAGAGGTGTAAATAATATAAGCTAAGTTTTCTATATTGACAATATTGGGCAAATTTTCTTGGGAATGTTGAGAAATAATTGTCCAATCTGTATCGAAGTTGATGATAGTTTTACTATTAATTTTGAGTTGTTTTTGTAAGGATGTTTGTGTTATTAGAATTGATGTTTGTGTATCCTCTAACATGAAAGTTAGTCTTTCCGGAGGATAAGCAGGATCTAAGATAACATAAGCACCACCAGCTTTTAAAATAGCGAGTATTCCTATGACCATTTCTAAGGAACGCTCTACACAAATTCCTACTTTTGTTTCTGGTTTGACTCCTAATGATTTTAAGTAATGAGCTAATTGATTTGCATGGTTATTTAATTCTCGATAGGTTAATTGTTTTTCTTTATAAACTAATGCAATCCTGTCGGGGATTTTTTCTACTTGTTCCTCAAATAAGATATGTACACATTCATATTTAATATTTTCGTTATTTTGATGATTTTCTAATTGTATAATTTCTTGTTCTGCTTCTAAACTGAGTAAAGATAATTGATGAAGATTTTGTTGTAGGTTTGCGGACATTTGAGTGAGTAAATTTTGTAAATGTCCAATCATCCTCATGATTGTCTGTTGCTCAAAAATGCCACTATCATAAATAAATCTACCTCTTAATTGTGAACCAGGATTAATAACTACAGTCAGAGGATAATTAGTTCTTTCAAAACAACTAAGATTACTAAGTTCTAAAAGTTTTTCAACATTTTGATAATTGGAATCTACAGGATAGTTTTCAAAAACTACCACACTTGTAAATAATGACATTCCAGGAAGAATATCACTTTCTTGTTGAATTTCTGCTAGGGATAAATAACTATATTGTTCTTGTTCTATTGCTTGGGTTTGAATATCTTGTAACCAGGTAATTAGTGCTTGTTGATCATCTATTTTTATACGCATAGGAATGGTATTAATTAATAATCCTACCATTGCATCTATGTTTGCTAATACAGGTTGACGACCAGATACTGTTGCACCAAAAACTATATCTTTTTCTCGACTATAGCGAGAGATTAATAAACTCCATGCTCCCTGGACTAAACTATTTAAAGTTAAATGGTGTTTTCTGGCTATAGATTGCAATTCTTCAGTTAATTTTGAGGAGAATTGAAAATATTGTTCATGGTATATTTTTTCTGTTTTCTGTTGTTGATAGATTCCTAATCCTAAATCATTTGGTGTTTCAAATTCTTGTAGTTTTTGTCGCCAAAATTGTTTAGCTGTGGGAATATCTTGTTGCTGTAACCATTCAATATATTCTCTATAAACTGGTGCAGGGGAAAGTTGTAGATTCGTTTGATTTTGAATTGCTGTATAAACATCTAAGACTTCTTTGAGGATAATTTGCATTGACCATCCATCAAAGAGAATATGATGATGACTCCAAATGAATTGATAGGTTTTTTCGGTTAATTTAATAACAGTAAATCTCATTAAAGGTGCTTGTTCTAATGCAAACCCTTCCTGGCGATCGCTAACTAAAAATTCCTCTAATTTCTGTTGTTGTTCATCTGTTGTTAAATGTTGCCAATTTAATTGTTTCCAGGGAATCTCTACCTGTTTACTCACCATTTGTAGTGGTTTTTCTATTTCTTCCCAATAAAAAGAACTTCTTAAAACTGAATGTCTATTGATAACTTTATCCCATGCTTTTTGAAAAGCAGAATAATTAAATTGTCCAGATAAAATACACTGCAATTGCTCAAAATAAATTTCTGATGCTGGTGTATACAAGGTATGAAATAACATTCCTTGCTGCATTGGAGAAAGTTCGTAGATGTCTTCTAAATTTTCCATGTCTCACTCAATAACTAATAACTACTTACTTTTCTTGATTTTGGATAAGAATTTATCAAGTTGTTTTTGGTTGATCTTCGCTGCGGAAAAATCAGATGGGGTATAACTTTTTGATTCTTTTGTTTGACAGTGTTGAATTAATGTTTTTAATGCTGTCATAAATCTTGCAGCTAATTCTTCAATGGTGTTGAGATTATGTATCTTATCGCTATAAATCCAGGTCATTTCTAATTTTCCTGCTCTGATCAAACCACTAATTCCTATCAAGTGACTGCGTTGATTTAATAAACTTTGTGCTGATTTGAATTCCTGTGCTACTCCTAATAATGATGATGCGGTGAGAACTTGATCAAATTGTCCTAAATAGTTAAAACTTACCTGTGCTGATGGGAGATTTTGTAATTTTTCTTGGCTGATATTTTCTGGGTGTAAATATCGTAAAATTCCATAACCAATACCTCGGTTGGGAATATTTCTGAGTTGTTCTTTAATTGATTTTAAGTCCTCTCCTAAATTATGGTTTTTTCCTAGTTGTAAACCTACTGGAAATAATGTAGTAAACCAACCTACTGTTCGGGATAAATCTACATCATCAAATAAGTCTTCCCTACCATGTCCTTCTAAATCAATTAATAAATGATTTTCTCCTGTCCACTGTTGAAAACTTTGAATTAAAGCTGTTAATAGGACATCATTAATGCGGGTGTTGTACGCAGAATGTATATCTTTTAATAACGCATTTGTCTGTTCAGAATCTAAGGTCAATGTTACAGATGCAGTGGTATTGATAGTGTTATCCTGGTGGTTTTCTGGGTTATCTAATGGTAAGGGTTTCACTAGATGATCAGATGTACTTAACCAGTAATCTAATTCTGAAATAGCTTCATTTTGAGCATATTTTTGTAAGCGATCGCTCCAATATTGCCAAGCGGTTGTTTTTGCAGGTAATTTAATTACTTCTCCTTGGCTAATTTGTTGATAAGCAGTTGCTAAATCTTCTAATAAAATCCGCCAGGAAACTCCATCAACGACTAAATGATGAACAATAAATAGTAAATATTGTGGTTGCTTCTCACCTGTTGTAAATAATGCTAATTTAACAATTTCTCCCGTAGCTAAATTTAAACTAGCTTGTAATTCCTGATCTTTATTTTTAATCGTTGTTTGCTGTTCTTCTGGAGTGAGGTTAGATAAATCAAAGATACTTAATGGTATACCTTCCTGGACATCAGTGTGAATTTGTAGCCAATTTTCTCCTTCCCGTACAAACTGCGATCGCAAAGCATCATGATGATTTAATAACTCTCTAATTGCTATGTTTAAAAATTCTGATTTTATCTCCTGATTAACTTCTAATAATACCGATTGATTAAAGTAATCAGGTTGTGATAATTCCTGTGCAAAAAACCATTTTTGAATTGGTGTTAATCCCACCTTACCAGTTACTAAACCTTGTTCAGCATTAATTTGCCGATTCATTCCCACGACAGTGGCTAATTCTGCAATGGTTTGATATTTAAACAGTTGTTTAGCGGCAATTTGAATACCGTCTTGGTGAGCGCGAGAAATTAATTGAATACTCAGAATTGAATCTCCACCCATTTCAAAGAAGTTATCATTAATTCCCACATTGTCTATTCTTAAAACTTCTGACCAAATCTTGACTAATTTTTCTTCTATTAATGTCCGTGGAGCTATGATTTCATCTTCTGTATTTGTCTGAAAATCAGGTTGAGGTAAAGCTCGATAATCTACTTTTTGATTAGCAGTCATTGGTAATTTTGACAAAACCATAAATGCTGCTGGTACCATGTAATTTGGTAGCTGCTGTTGTATAAATTTCCTGATTTCTTCAGTTTTGATGTGTGATTTTTCGGGGACAATATAAGCTACTAAACGTTTTCGTGTCGGAATATCTTCACTAGCAATGACAACAGCTTGTGATACCTGGGGATGTTGTCTTAATACTGTTTCGATTTCTCCCAATTCGATTCTGAATCCACGAATTTTAACTTGATTATCAACCCTCCCCAAATATTCTAACTTGCCATCTTTTCTTAATTTAACTAAGTCTCCAGTTTTATATAGGCGATCGCCATTTTCATTGCTAACAAAATTCTCTTGAGTTAACTCTGGACGTTGCCAATATCCTCTAGCTATTCCTGCTCCTCCAATGTATAATTCTCCTGGAATTCCTATGGGTGTTGGTTGTAAATATTGATCAAAAACATAAACCTGAACATTACTAATTGGTTTACCAATACTAACAGAATTTGTATTGGCTACTAATTTTTCTAAAGTGGTAACAACTGTTGCTTCTGTCGGCCCATAACTGTTAAATAATTGAGGTTTTGATGGCAGATTAGCAATACAATTATGCCAGTGTTGAACTTTTTCTAATTGCACTGCTTCTCCACCAATAATCACGGTTTTTAAGCTTGCTAAAAATTGGTTATCTTCAGGTTTTAATTCTGCTACTAATTGATGCCAAAATGCTGTTGGTAAATCCAAAACGGTCAATTGCCATTGTTGACAACACTGCCAAAATTCCGCACTAGAATGGATCATTTCTGGGGTGCGTAAAACTAACGTTGCACCGACACACAAACAGGGGAAAATTTCTTCCACGGAAGTATCAAAACAAATCGAGGCAAATTGGAGAATTTGATCCTGACTATTAATTCCATATTCATGAGTCGCAGTGTTAACAAAATTCGCCATTGACTGATGCTCAATCATCACTCCTTTGGGTTTACCTGTAGAACCGGAGGTGTAGATAATATAAGCTAGATGATTGAGTTGAATATCACTAACTGGGTTATCCTGACTATATGAGCTAATTACTGACCAATCAGTGTCTAAGCAAATTGTTTTACCCTTAAAATATTGTAATTTATCTTCAAATTGAGATTGGGTTAATAAGCATCTCAGGTTTGTATCTGTAAGAATTTCAACGAGTCTATTTTCTGGATAGGCAGGATCGAGAGGTACATAAGCACCACCAGCTTTGAGAATACCCAATAACCCCACAATCATATCCAGAGAACGATCAATACAAATACCCACCAATGTTTCTGGTTGTACTCCCAAACTTTGCAAATAATGAGCGACTTGGTTAGCGCGATCGCTCAATTCTCGGTAAGTCAATTTTTGACCATTCTGTTCTACTGCTACCGCATCTGGTGTTAATTCTACTTGGTCTGCAAAAGCATTATGGATACACTTGAAGTCCGTATATTTTCTATCTGTCTGATTCCATGTAGTTAAGATTTTCCCCTGTTCTTCAGTGATTAATGATAATTTCCCAATTTCCCATTCCGGATGCTCAATCATTTCTGTCAGCAATTTTTGATACTGATACAACATAAATGACATCGTGTCAGCATCAAACAAATCACTGTTATATTCCACCACCAGGGTAATTCCCTTCGCCCCCATTTTTGCCCCGTACTGCACACTTTGTTCAAAACGAGGAATCACCAGAAAATCAATATCAAACTTAGCCGATTCGTTACTCACTGGTTCATGTAGAGTAATATCCACCCCTGGAAAATGTAAATCTGGTTTAGCGGAGTTATGGAAACTGAACATCACCTGAAACAACGGGTTATGACTGAGGTTACGAACAGGCCTAATTGCTTCCACCACCTGATCAAAGGGTACGTCTTCGTTAGCATAAGCCGCCATTGTCACTTGACGTACACGGTTCAACAATTCCCGCACAGTCGGATTCCCGGACACATCTGTGCGTAAAACCAAGTTGTTGACAACCATACCCATCATCTTCTCGATTTCCTGGAGTCGCCGATTCGCAACCGCAGAACCAATAAAAATATCATCTTGATGAATGTATCGGTGCAAGAGGATAATAAAAGCTGCCAACATAGTCATAAACAAAGTTGCACTTTCTTGATGACTGAAAACTCTCAAAGACTCGCACAAATCAATAGGCAATTCCATCCGCACATGATCGCCATTGTAGGTTTGTTCTTTTGGTCTGGGGCGATCATAGGGTAATTCTAACAGGGGGGGAATACCTGCTAACTGTTTTTGCCAATAGGCTAATTGGGCTTGAGCTTCTGAGGTTTTTGCCCATTCTCGTTGCCAAGTGGCAAAGTCAGCAAATTGGAAACTGAGTTCCGGTAGGGGTGAAGGTTTGCCAGCAGCAAAAGCTTGATACAGTGCTACCAACTCACTCAGGAAGATATTAAATGACCAACCATCATGTGCCATATGATGTTCAACATGGGTCAAAATATATTCTTGATCTGCCAGTTGAAATAATACCCACTTGACTATTGGCAATTGAGTCATGTCTAAGTGTGTTTGCACTTCTGTTGTGACTAACTTTTCTGCTTTTATCTCCCGTTCTGATTCAGAAATCTCCCGCAGATCCACTACTTCAAAACTGACTTTTTCATGGGGGTTGATCACCTGATACAATCTACCTTCCACCTCTTGGTAGGTTGTACAGAAGATTTCATGACGTTTAACAATCTCATCCAGAGAACGTTCCAATGCTTCCACATCCAGATTGCCTTTTAATTCCATTGTTGCCTGGAATTGATAAGCACTATTTTCGGGTGCTAATTTATGGACAAAGTAAATCCGCTCTTGGGAAAAGGAAACAGGTGCAAATCCTTGATGGGCAATACGTTGGATGGTGGGACGTTGCCATTGTAATTCTTCACCACCTTGGGCTATGAGTTGAGCAACAGCAGCAATAGTGGGGTTGGCAAATACTTGGTGAAAAGATATATGCACAGAAAAATCTTGCCGCACCCGTGAAAGCATCTGTGTAACAATCAAGGAATGTCCACCTAAACCGAAAAAGTTATCATGAATTCCCACTGCATCCAGTCCCAATAATTCAGTCCAGATAGCAGCTAATTTTTCTTCTATCTCATTTCCCGGTGCTACATAGCTGACTTCTAAATCTGGACGTGTACGATTTGGGACTGGGAGACTGCGACGATCCACTTTTCCATTAGGAGTTAAGGGTAAGGAATCAACTATCATCCAAGCCCCTGGCAGCATATAAGTGGGGAGCTTTTGGGCTATAAAGCTTTTTAAGGTAGAGATAGTTACTGCTGAATTAGGATCAGCAACAACATAAGCTACCAGTCGTTTATCCCCAGGAATATCTTCTCGAACAATCACCACAGCTTGCTGTACATCTGGGTGTTGATTTAAAGTTGTCTCTACTTCCCCTAGTTCAATCCGAAAACCACGAATTTTAACTTGATCATCAATTCGTCCTAAATATTCAATATTTCCATCTGCTAAATAACGTCCTAAATCGCCTGTTTTATATAACCTACTTCCCTCTACAAAAGGATTGGGAATAAATCTAGTTGCGGTTAATTCTGGACGGTGCAAATACTCCCTAGCTAAACCATCACCACCAATATATATTTCCCCAGCATTACCCACAGGAACTGGTTTTAATTCAGAATTTAGGATATATATTTGTGTATTAGAGATGGGACGACCAATGGGCAAAGTTGTTGCTCCATCTGGCACATTTTCAACTACATAAAAACTAGAAAATGTTGTACTTTCAGTTGGCCCATAAACGTGTAGTAAGTTCTCTGGTGCGCCATTTTGCAGAACTAATTGTACAGATTTAGGATCAACTGCTTCTCCTCCAAATAGTAAGTATTTTAAATTTTGAAATGCTTGGGGAACAAGGTTAGCTAATTGATTAAATAAAGCCGTGGTTAAAAATATACAGTTAATTTTTTGCGTTTGAATATATGCTGCTAAATCATAGGGGGAAGGGACAATATGTGGGGGAATTCCAATTAAGGTAGCTCCATGTAGCAAAGCTCCCCAAATTTCAAATGTAGCCGCATCAAAGGAAGTATTTGCCGCTTGAGCTACCCGATCTGTTGCTTCTATTTGTACATAATTGGTGTTCAAAACTAGGCGATTAACGGCTCTATGGGGTACAGCAACACCTTTAGGTTTTCCTGTAGAACCGGAGGTATAAATCACATAAGCAAGGTTTTCTGAGGTGACATTGCTATGGGGATTTTCTACATTCTGATCATTAATTAATTCCCTATCTTCATCGAAACAAACTATTTTTAATTTGTGTTCAGGAAATTGGTTCACAAATTTTTGCTGAGTTAACAACACTTGTATTTGTGAATCTGATACCATAAAGGACAAACGCTCTTGCGGATAGCTGGGATCAAGAGGTACATAAGCTCCACCTGCTTTTAAAATTCCCAATAATCCAATCATCATTTCTAGGGTTCTTTCTACACAAATCCCCACTAAAAATTCTGGTTTTACACCTAAAGATTTTAAATAATGAGCTACTTGGTTAGCACGGTAATTTAATTCTTGGTAAGTGAGACTTTGCCCATCAAAAACTACAGCAACATGATCGGGGTTTTTCTCTACTTGCTTGATAAATAACTCGTGAATACAAGATTGGTGCGGATAATCTACCTGTGTATGATTCCAGGTTACTAAGATTTGATGTAATTGTGCTTCTGTTAAATTATCAATATTATGATGGTTTGGCATTGGATTGGAAATTAGATATTCAGTGGAATGTTTATTGTCTGACATTTTTTCGTATTGAAGATGAACAATAAAAGAGGTCGTTAATATAGTTCAATCCAAGCCCAATTTTAAAAAAAGGAGAAATGATTATTGATTATTTCAGCTAGATTCTAGCTTTGAAAATAACCTTCATTTCTCCAGAGATGTACTCAAATTAATTCCGAGTAAAACTATTCTTCAACAACAGCATCTTCTCCTTCATCAACAATCTCTACCTCTTTAGGTTCTTGAGTTTCTTCTGTTGCAGGAGTTTCTGATTCTACGTGTTTTGTAAGCTTACTTTTTAGTTCATCGGAAATAGGTAAATCCTGAATTTCTTTTAACAGTAATCTTACAGATTCTGTTTTCTTACGTTCAGAATAAACAGCTTTGAGAATGGTTTCTAATCCGAAGGTTGTAGCAGCATCTCCGATTAATGATGTTAACCCTAATAAGCCTATACCACCGACGATACCAAATGGTCCACCTATTGATGTTAAGGTAGCGACGATAGCAGCATTACTACCTGCTGATGCTGTAGCCAAAATTAAGAGTAACACGCCAGGGACACCTAGTCCACCAACTTTCTTTGCTAGTTCGTCCAAGTTCATACAATTCAAATTTGTATTCATAATTCCAACTCCTGGTTGTTTAGGTTTTAAATTGTTCGAGTTTGTTCAGTTGTATAGTGTATGGTTTATTGACAAATAAACAGATTTGAGTGTTTATCTTCAATTTAACCAGCAAATAAGTCTATTTTTTTAAAGTTTTCCTCCTGATTAAAATTTACTTCTTATCTTGACTTTTAATCAAGAACATTGGCGATTTTGCCTGTTATAGCTGCGATCGCCACTGCTCTTGGAGATGCCAGATATTTTTTGATGGTAGAATCGCCACTACTTCCTTTAAATTTGTGATTTTCTCCATAAATCCCCGTTTTTTCTTTTTTTAAAACTCCCCCAGTTTTTTATACATAGTCATATTCATAATTCATTAATTTAATGTTATGATCTTTTGGTTATATGGTGTTTTTCTTTTTTTATATACTATTTCCCAATTTTTCCTACTTATAGTCTCATTTTAATTGCCAAAAAGCAACAACACTTAGGACAACACTTAGGATATTTAATTTGTTGCACTGGGAGAAAAAAGTCTTTTTATTATCTCTACAATGTTATTTTTTTATCTTTAATACTGGTATTTACTATTAGCAAACTCTATTGAGTTTAGGACTTGTGCCGTAATTCAGAAGTCATGTTTACATGGTGTGTGAAGACCAGAAACTACTTATTTATAAAGGTCTTATATAGATTCTGCGTAATTATTATGAATCTTTGAGGAAACAAACTTGTAAAAACTGGATGTGTTTTATTCATATCAACAAACTACTTGGTTCTCCATACTGATGAATTATCTATAGTTTATTCTAAGTTGCACTACTAAAATTGAACTTGTTTTTTTGTACACGGAAAATTAAAACATTTAAAACTCTTTAGATTACCAATAGTTAGAGAGGATTTGCTGTTGTACATTTTGAATGCACAACAGCTTATAAATTATATTAAACTAAAGCTGCTTCTCTTAAAGGCTTTAATGGTGTGTAATCACGGCTAACTAAAAATTCTGGCCTTGGTGCTTTTGTGGATCTTGGTATGTTGTTAATGCTGTTATAGGTAATTATCAGTAACCTACGAGGATAGGGAGAAATGTTAGGTGCTGATCCATGTACTGAATTGGAGTGGAAAAACAAGACAGAACCAGCTGGCCCTTTTGGTGCAACTATCCCTTGTTGATTAACAAGTTTGGTGACAGTTTCTTGATCTAAGGAGTATTTGAGCGCAGCACTAACATTTGATTCCCAAACATTTTCTGTGTTTGCAGACTCTTTTTGTCCTAAGTGAGTTAAACTTTGTTTATGAGAACCAGGAATAAAATACACTGGCCCATTAAATTCATTAAACTCGTCCAAGAATATAGCAATGTTTATGGCTTGGGGTGATGGCATTCCATCTTCTTCATCCCAAAATACATAGTCTTGGTGCCACGGCCACACATCTCCATTAAAAGCCCCTTTCAGGTTGATTTTTAATTGGTAGATATAAACATCACTACCAAGCATTTCACAGGCAGGTGTTAAGAGGCGAGGATATCTGATCAAGGATTTGAATGTATCGGAGTATTGATGGCAACCATGTAAAGCACGGACTGTCTTGTTGTCTTTTTCTAAAATACATCCAGGTGTATTTTTGTGGCTCAAATCGTCTACCACAGCTTTAATTTCTGCAATTTCTGCTTGGGAGAACAGTTCTGGAATCAACAGTAGTCCAGTTTCTTGGTAATGTTCTATTTGTTCCTTAGTTATTGCCACGCTTTTCTCCATTCAATTCAAATTATGAAATCAATATTGCTTGTGTTGATCAAACCATAACATTTAGTTTAACAGTTCTACATATAAATATGGAAATTATATTTTATTGATTGCAAAGAGTTTATTTGAATAGCAGTTATAACATATAAGGAAAGTTTAAAACATTTAAAACATTTAGAGTATTTTAACTAATAGTTAAGATAGCGTGGCGTTAGCCATATTTTTCGTGGAGTCAGAGAACAGGGAAGAAGAATTTACGTATATACTGAGTTCTATTCAGAAATCAAATAGGAGTCTTAGTCTTATATCTGAATAAAATATCTACATCTGAAGCATTTAGATTAATTAATCTCAACATTATCATCAATATAATTGATTATTTTAAATTTTTAGGTTATAGTTATTGGCTGTTGTATAAACTTGAAGGTCAACAAATTAAAGGTAGATTCAAGTCAGATTAAAAAACCCTACAAACCATCTAAAATATGTTTTATAAATCAGTAAATTATGAAAACAACTATAAACATACCTAAGTATAAACAAGAATGTAACAAAGAGTTAATGCCTAAATTACTACCTATAGTTCCTATTAGTGATGCGTAAGTGCGAATAACTAAGATATCTAAGGTTTAGTTTTCATGAGTAAACTACAAATTTAGATTTATACGTAATACTCCCATTTAATTTTTGAGCAAAACTACTTACACCTAAATCCTCTACAATTCTTTTTCTGCTAACTCTTACCTAGCGATAAAAATTTGTTCAAGAATTAAACCGAATTACTAATATTTATACACATTGAAAATTTTGGAGATAAAAACTTCGTGGCAAACAAATTAATTGAGCAATTCGTAATCACATTTGATGGTCAAGATGATTATATAGATTTTGGCAGAAAAGATGTTAGTGGCGCTTTATCTCATGATAGTAAAACTTTTACGGTTTCAGGTTGGATAAACCCCCATGAATTATCAAGTAATGCCACTACATACGGTACTCGCAATGTATTTTTCTCCCGCTCTTCCGATAGGTACAGTGATAATTTCGAGTTTGGGATTAATGAGATAGGGAATTTAGATATTTATATAGATGAAAAAATTATCAAATATGTTAAAACACTTGGCAATAGGGATTTAGTTATTAATCAATGGAACTTTTTTGCTATCATTTTTAATCAAGGTGAGTTGACTGTATATATCAACCAGAATGAATATTTAGAGTTTTATCGCGGTACTTCTTTGAATAAGGCTACCAGTCCTATTACTTTAGGTGCAACTTTACATAACAATGTTTATTTTAAAGGGCAATTAGCTCATGTAAGTGTTTGGAATTGTGCGTGCGATCAAGAAAAGATTGGTATGCTCCGTTCAGGAAACATTACTGGTAATGAAGAAGGATTAGTTGCTTACTGGAAACTAGATGAAGGTGGAGGAAAAACAGTTAAAAATCTAGTAGGAAATTCTTATCAAGGAAATTTACAAGGTAATCCGAATTGGGAGTTAACACAAATACCATTCATTGGTGAAACCTTAGATGCAAGTGAGCAGAAAACAGGAAACATAGCTAGTTCAAATGCAGATATTTCAGATACAACTGCAACTGTTTTTGCCCAAACTTCTGACGATAGCAATCAGCAAGAAGATCAAAATCTTCAGATACAAGCAAAAGTCAATGAACAAAATCAAGACAATATTCAAAAACCAGCAAAATCCAAATATAAAATACTAGCTATTGATGGTGGTGGAATTCGCGGTATTATACCTGCAATGTTATTAGCAGAAATTGAAAAACGTACACAAAAACCTATATATAGTTTATTTGATGTCATTGCTGGTACTTCCAGTGGTGGTATTTTAGCATTGGGTTTAACAAAACCTAAAAGTAGATTATTGGATAATTCATCTCATGCTGAATACACTGCGGAAGATTTAGTGTGTTTATTTGTTGAACATGGTGTGGAGATATTTTATGATCCTTTCTTTGAAAGATTATTAAAACCAATAGAGGATGTTTTATTTCAACCTAAATATATTTCCACAAGTAAGGAAGATATTTTAACTCAATACTTTGGAAATTCACTCCTAGAAAATAATCTCAAAGAAGTATTTGTCACCACTTATGATATTGAACAAAGAATTCCCATATTCTTGACTAATAAATTGGAGAAGCAACAGATCCAATCTAAAAGATTTCGCAACTTATGTGCAGGATTTTCTCTGATAGATGCTGCATTAGCTACCAGTGCTACACCCACATACTTTCCACCACATAGGATTGCAACTACCCACAATAATAACGGTTTTTATACACTAGTTGATGGTGGAGTTTTTGCCAATAACCCTGCGCAATTAGCTATTTCCGAAGCACAATTGAGTAGTCAACAACAAGGAAACGGGATTTTGAATCCAGAAGATATTTTATTAGTTTCTTTAGGTACAGGTTCGTTAACAAAAGTCTACCCTTATGACGAAGTAAAAAATTGGGGTTTGTTACAATGGAGTAGGCCACTTTTGAGTATGATGTTGGATGGGGGTAATGAAGTAGTAGCGGGAGAGTTAGAAAGGTTATTTGCAGCGAATAAGCAAAAAGTTAAAAAATCCTATTATCGTTTCCAACCCTTGTTAAATGCAGAGTTAGAAGAAATAGATAATACAACATTGAAAAATACGCGCTATTTACAAACTATCAGCAAACAGATAATTGCCAATTACAGCCAAACAATAGATAATCTATGCCATCTTCTACTAGAGTAGATTCAGGTGAAGGTTTGGATAAGATTTGAAATTAAAAAAGTTCAAGATATTTGAGGATAAGTCCTTGAAAACCTTGCACTTTCGGTCAAAATTTTTTCCTTCCCAACTCTTGAAACTGTTCCCTGTTCCCTAGTCTCCACAGATCACTTACTTTTATGGCTTAAGGCCAAACTCCGCTAACAGTTAACCCTATGGAGTTGCTTATAGAAATAATTACGATAGAGTTGACAGCGGGGTAATACCTGATCTCCTTGAAAAGTAATTAATCCTAAATTTTCTAATTTATAAGCATGAATAGGATTAACAACCACACTTTTTTCATTATCTTTGGTAGCAATAACTTCAGAAAATGTTTTAATTAAATCTGGGTCTGATTGTAAATTTAGCCAATGTTTTTGTAAATGATGACGATAAATTCCACCATTGGAGATAGCATCTTCAATCAGTGTTTGTAAAGTCATATTGCCTAAACTCAGATGATATAATGCCAACTGTATCATTGCTGGGTGACCACCAATCAAAGACATAAGTAAAGCAGACTCCTTACCAAAATCCCAGTTTAAATTATATCGCCTAGACAATTCTTCTACTTGTTCTTGTGTAAACTCACCCAGTTTAATAGGTAAACCGATATTAAATGGAGAACGGTTAAGATCCAAAGTAGAAATTTGTTCTGTGGAATAGGCAACTACCAACCTCAAATTTTGCCAATACTGATTTTTTCTCGCCTCTTCGCACCATGAGTATAACACAGCAAAAAATTCCTGGGCAATATGAGGGTAATTGAAAAAAGCATCCACTTCACTTAATACTAAGACTATAGGTTTATTGATTTGTTTCAGAATATATTCCTCTAAGTAAAAGCTACAAGTTAACTTATAACCTATCTCTTCATACCAATAATTATCAATATTTGGTTCTAGTCCTAATTTGATAGCAATTTGACAACAAAGACAACGCAAAAGTTGGTTCAAATTAGTTAAATAATGATCATCAATTTGAGTAAAACTTAAATTAATAGTATGATATCCCTCGTTGCTAGCAAAGGCTAATAACCGCAAGATCAATGAAGTCTTGCCCATTTTCCTGAATGACTCAATACGAATTATACAACCAGGCTGCTGAATTTGTTGACAAACTAACTCCTCGATTGGTGAACGTTCGATATACAAAGGTGAATTTAAAGGTACTGGGCCATCAGGGTATAACCATAGTGAATTCACTTTTCCTTCTGTATACAGATGATTAGATATAACTGTTGATATCTCCTGTTTATTGTCTTCCCGGAGAAAAATGTAGTCATCATAATTTAATTCTAAATTGAAAGTGTTAAAGCATAATTTCAACGTTTTTTGATCTACACCTTTGTTTGCTGACCATAACCTACTTAATGTTTTAGCAGAAATATTTGTATATTCAGATAGTTGTTCTAGAGTTAAGTGATTACCTTGATTTTCCGTTTTTTCCCAAAATGAGATTGCTTTGCGTAAACGTATTAAACCTCTGGGAGATAAAACTACACCCCGCTTTCTGGTAGTCTTATGTATTTTTGCAGTCATAATCACTATTTTTCACCAAAATTGTTGATTAAATTTGTGACACTTTATATCAAAGCGTAATTAATCTTTGTTGCTACATACTTTGTTCTAATTTTTAATAGAGTAGAAAAAGTAAAAACTTTTACTGCATATCAAAAATCTGCTGTCAGGATCTTTGATATACAATTAGAATATCAAACAATGATTGTCAATGTAACCGTATTATTAAGATATTTTAGAAATTACTAATTCCCACACTCAATAACTATCAAGATTTACAGTTTTATAATCATTTAACTATCTAATAAAATATTTTTGTCAGGAAGACACACAGAGTAAAAATTAATTGACGTAAATATCTATCACATCCTTTTATCTTCGTGTCCTTCGCGTCCTTCGTGGTTCATTCTTCCGTAACTTCTGCGTAAGTTCTGATTACAAAACTATTCTACATTAACCCAAAAATCCGCGGTCTTAATTTTACCATTACGGTTAAATTGCATCCACATTTTATATGTTCCTGGTTGAGGAAATTTTGTGTGGAATTTGATGTTTTCATCAGGACTATTTTTCATTGCATGAGCATGGATATAATCAGATTCTGTTAAAACTGAAGAACTTTTAATAATCACTAAATGACCCTTTTCTCCTAAGTATGGTTTTAAGTCCTTAACCGCTTGATTATCTTGATCTTGAATATAAAATGTTAAATGTACATCTTTCCCTGCTTTAATTTTTTCTGGAGAATATTTTAAATTAATCTTAGTATCTGAGATAGTTTTTATTTTTTCATACTTAGCTAAACTCTTCGGGAGAGGAACATTTCCTGGGATTTTGAGATTTGTTAATGATACAGTTTCTGCTTTTCCAGCAGGTTTATAATCACTGAAAAGTACATATTCTCCAGGATTAGGAAACTTTGTACTCACTTGAAAACGACCATTTCCCTTGTATTCTGGGTGCAGATGATCAAAATGTTCTAAATCATTACTCACAACTATTAAGTGCATCATTTTTTCTTGGAAAACATCAAATTTATTCACTGGTTTACCTGTTTGATCGAGAATATCAATAGATAAATTAAGTGATTGATTAGCAGCTATTGTTTCTGGTGTACTTAATTTAGCTTGAGTCGCTATTTTAGTTACACTATGATTAGATGATTTTTTCATTGAGTGTTCTTGAGGTTCACTCATTTTTTCACTAGCTGGTTTAGTTGTTTTTTGTGAATTTTTAGTGTTACTTTCTTTAGTTGTGATCTCTTTCGTATTTTGGGGATTATTATTTTCTATTTTATCTGACTTAACTGTATTAGAAGAACAACTGTTAGATACTAATAAAGTGATAGCTATGAATATTACTGTAAAATATTTTTTCATGTTTATTTTATTCCTTATTTCTGTGATTATAGCGTAAATTAATTGTCAATTTAGTACATAAATCTGGGTAGCATCACAATTTTCTAAAAACACGAAATAAATATTTGAAAAACCTCTCTTTATTTTGAGCTTCGTGTTCTTTGCATCCTTCGTGGTTCGTTCAGTTGATACCTTATTTAAGTTATACCAATTCTGTATGAATATGCGCCAAATTTATCAGGGGGTTAACCGCAGAGACGCAGAGAACGCAGAGGATGAAAATAGGAATTGTAAAATTAAGTGGAGTCTCATGATGAAATGGTATTATAAGTTTTGAAAAAAATAAATTTACACATTTGTGATCCTCCCTAAATTTGGGATTGGGAACATAATAATCACTACTGACTAAATTCATTTTTGAGGTTTTAATAATAAACAATAAATATTTGATTAGGTACATAGTTAAGTACATAAATTTTAGAGTTTTTGTGAATAGTTAAACTCTTGTTTTGTGGTATTTTACTATTGCTGAATCTCAAGTGAGAATAAATAAAATGGACAACTCCAAATTAGAATATAACCCTAGTGGTATCGGTCAAATTAATGGTAATCTGTGGGGATTACCTCAAGATTATGAAACTGCTAATTTAATTGTTTTTCCTGTACCCTGGGAAATTACGGTTTCCTATGGTGGGGGAACAGCAAATGCACCACAAAGAATTTTAGATGCTTCCTATCAAATAGATATCTTTGATTTTGATCATCCTGATGGTTGGAAACAAGGAATTTTCTTTGCAGAAATATCTCAATCTATTTTAGATAAAAACCATTATTATCGTCAACAAGCAGCTAAAATTATTGCTAGACAAGAAGCAGGTAAACTCTTAACAGATGTACCAGACTTAACACCAATTCTGGCAGAAATTAATCAAGTTTGTAGACAAATAAATCAATGGTTATTTCAGCAATGTCAACAAGCTATGAATCAAGGTAAAAAAGTCGCAATTATTGGTGGTGATCATAGTTCTCCTTTAGGTTATTTTCAAGCTTTAGCTCATCAATATCCTGATTTTGGGATTTTACATATTGATGCACACGCAGATTTGCGAAATGCTTATGAAGGGTTTGAATTTTCTCATGCTTCCATTATGTTTAATGCTTTAAAAATACCACAAATTTCTAAGCTAGTTCAGGTGGGTTTACGAGATATTTGTATTGATGAAGTAGAAATAATTAATAACTCTCAAGGTCGGATCATTGCATATTATGATTCAGCAATCAAACAACAGCAATATGCAGGTAAAAATTGGTTGGATTTATCTGAAGAAATTATTGCTAATCTACCAGAAAATGTCCATATCAGTTTCGATGTTGATGGTTTAGATGCAAAACTATGTCCAAATACAGGAACACCTGTTCCCGGTGGTTTAGAGTTAGAACAGGTTTATTGTTTATTTCGGAAAGTTGTCCAAAGTGGTAGAAAAATTATTGGTTTTGATGTTTGCGAAGTTGGTGATGCAGAATGGGATGGAAATGTGGGTTCAAGAATAGCCTATAAGTTAGCCAATTTTTTGCATTTATCCCAACAATAATAATTCAGATGATTGGCAAGTTAGGATGTGAGGATGTTTAATAAATTTGGGTTTTTCAATCTTTCAATCTAGACTTGATAACCCATAATGTAATCATCCATGACAAACCCATTTCCAATATTTTTGACTTCATTTCTAATAATTTTAAATCCAAATCGAGTATAAGATTTTATCCCTTTGATGTTGCCCTTATTAACATTCAAAATAATGCTTTCAAAGTTCATGCTTTTAGCTTTTTCCAAGACATGAGATAACATCATTTGTCCATAACCAAAGCCATGTAGTGAAGTCAACAAATAACATTTATGCAATTTAAAACAATCAATGTTATTATCTACCTCATGACCATAGGATAAATAACCAACCATTTGACTATCTTTAATTATTTGATCATAAAATATTCCTAAATTGTTAATTTCGTTTTCTACTACTCCTTCACCATACATGAGATTGAGCATATATTCTATCTGTGCCATACTAATCATTTGAGGATAATGAGACACCCAAATCTCCCTACTAATTCTTCTTAATTCTGGTAAATTAGTATCTGATAAAGTTTCAATTTGAATCATGTCCTTCGCGTTCTTCGTGGTTCATTCTTCCGTAACTTCTGCATAAGTCCTGTATTAAACAAAAGCAAATCTCTTGAGTCAATTTTGCAGAAAGTAAACTACGATAAATCAAGACTCTAGACTTAAAAAGTCCAGATTCCTGAATGTTTGGCAAAATTTTATGATTTATAAGTAGTCGTGCAAAATAAATTTTATATTTATGAGAGGGAACAGGGAACAGGGAACAGGGAACAGGGAACAGGGATTTTTATTTATTCCCAAAATATCCAATTAATTTTGCTTAGGTACTTAGCTATACATGAATTAGTGAGGAATTTGGCAATGTCGAAAACGTCATGATTGTCTATTATTGCCGATATTTCCTTGCCTGTTAGCGTGTAGTGCCATAACTACTAATTTTAGACTTTCGATTTCACCGCGTGTTGTGAAGTTTGTAATTTTTGCGGTAAACCCCAATCTGGTCGCAACTTAGCTGCTTGACGTAAATAGATATGTTGAACAGAGCCAGAAGTTGGTAAGTAAGCGTGAATTAAAAACCGGATACAACGTGGCAAACTACCCTCAACGTGCATTTGTTGAACATCTAACATTGCCACGCTATCCCACAAAGGACGACTACGGGCGATCGCTGCTGGGAAAATGGCATCTAAATCACGAGTGACAGAAAAAGTAACACTTAAAATTTCTGTTGGCCGTAGTTTATTCTGCTGCTCTAATTCATCAATTAATTCTGCCACCGCTTCTGTAATTGCTTCGACGCTATTTTCTGCAACGGTTGTTGCACCACGAATTGCCCGCATTTGCCATTCCACTACCAAATTCCTCCTGTGTCTTAGTCATTAGTCATTAGTCCCTAGTCATTAGCATGAATATTGCCAACTAATGACTATTGACTATTAATTTATGGTCTATATAACCACAAGGGTAAACCACTTGTGGACATTTCAAATTCCAGCCAATCAATTCCAGAAATAATCCCAGATTTGACCTGACGGCTACCTGGGAGAATTTTACTCAAAAATGGTTTCCGTTCTTCCAGGTTATAGCAAGGTGTTTTCTCTGGATCAAGTCCTACTAATTCAGCAGTCCAGCGTTTTGCTTCTTCTTCTGTTCCCAGGCGATCTACAAGTCCTAAATTTAAGGCTTGCTCTCCTGTAAAAATTCTGCCGTCAGCAAAGGTTTTGACAGTTTCTACCTCCAGGGAACGAGCTTGAGCAACTGTTTGTACAAACTGCTGATAGCTGACATCTATCAACTCTTGCAATATGTTTTCTTCTGGTTCTGTCAGTTGCCGATCAAAGGCCAAAATATCTTTATAAGGGCCGGATTTGATCACTTGGAAGGAAACACCTAATTTTTCTAATAAACCTTCTACATTATTTCCCCGCAAAATTACCCCTATACTGCCCGTGATAGTGCCTGGGTTAGCCATAATATGTTCTGCCCCCATGCCGATGTAAACACCGCCAGAAGCTGATATATTGCCAAAACTAGCAACAATTTTAGTTTTTTTACCCAGTCGCTTCAAGGCGCTGTAGATTTCTTGGGAGTCTCCTACTGTACCACCCGGACTGTCAATGCGTAGTAGTAAAGCTGGAAATTTTTTTTCTTCTACAGTTTTTAGTGCTTCTAATACTCTGTTGCGGGTAGCACCAGCAATAGCACCATTAATTTCAATCCGGGCAATTTGTTTCCGAAACTTGGGTCTGAAAGGCCAAATCATGAGTTATTTAATCAGCTAGTCATAAATTTAATATAAGTTGTCCTGTCGTTACCTGACTTGCTCCACATCTTTTTACCAACACAAGGCAGCAATTACGACCACACGGATAATCTTAATGTTTTTTTTAGATTTGACCAGTGGTTATATTTGCTATATTTTTACTAGGGAAAGTAAACATTTGTGTAATTTTCAGTAGGTTTCAGATCAAGATATGTTTCAACCTGCATCTAGTAGCGAACTACCAATACAAGAAGATTCCCAAATAGATTTAACTGCTACCTGGCCTCAAAACACATCTGAATTATTTAGATTTACTTTTTGCTATCACTTAAAGCTAAAGCAAAGCATGACCAAAAATAGCAACAACAAATTAGCTACTCTGCCCAATTGGTAGAATCTTGGTAGCCTAATGTGCTTCTATGCTTTTAACAGATTACAAAATTCACATTAATTAACAAGCTGAACAATTACGATGACTAAATCGAAAACTGATCTAAGTTAGACAAATTCAACTGACACAACTAAGAGTCAAGACGCAGAATCTGGTAACGGTAGTAGGCATAAATCTCAAACAAACCACCCACAAAACCAAAAGTTAGACTAATCACTAATAAACCAGTAACAGGACTACCAGTCCCAAAAGTAGCGAGAAAATGGAGAATCTGGGAAGGAATATCTTCGGTTAACCCTTGTAATCCAGGAATAAAGCCAGTCACACACAGACATATGAGAACTCCTCCCACTAAGAACATGGGAGCAATAAAGCTGAACACCGCAGTCAGCAGAAAAGATCGAAGAAAATTAGTAAATATGCTCATCATTAGACATACTCCTAAAGCAAACCAAAAATGGTAGATAAACTCTATATCAATTTCTAGATTACGTGCGATCGCCCCAGAAAAGTCAATTTGTCAAAAATCTTAAGTTTTCATTAAAAGGTAAAGTTTATTAAACCTACTGATTTACAAGATGTTGTCAGAGTAGCAAAACCCCTAAAGCTTTGCCATATCAAGAATATATAGATTTTCAAAATCAGTTGAACATCAAGAGTAGGCCTTTATCATTACACTCATTTTCTGAGAGGAAATTTAATGTAAGTTAACGTTCTTGGTTAGAAGGGAGCAGGGGAGAATTAAAAACCTTACCAGGTGAGGAAGGTAAGAACTAGGCAGGGTGCAGGGAGCGGGGAGCAGGGAGAAAATAATTTTCATTCTGCACCCTTCCTCTTATATCAAATCCGTTAGCAACTGCGTCATTACGAGCGACAGCGACGTAATCGCAAAAATTCTGGGATTGCTTCCCTACACTATGGCTAACGCCACGCTTCACGGACGTTTCAGTCGCAATGACAAATCTTCGTTGCGTAAGTCTTGAGAAAGATAAAATAGCTAAAATACCTAACCTGTAATGTTTTCACATTTATATGCCTGACGGCACGCTACGCGGACAGCATCCCCTAATTAGAAACTACTGATTTCTATTGGGTACTTATGTTAATTATTCTGTATCCTATAAACATTTATAGAGTTAACTAAAAGACATTGAGTCAGACTATCTTCAAATCCAGTTTATTTACTGATTTATGGCGATGGATACAACGATTAATAACAGCGGTTTTTTTAGGTGGACAAGTCATAATTCATCTACTCAAAGGAAAAATTCATCGCCGTAACACTGTAGAACAACTAGCTGCTGTCGGCCCAGATTCCCTATTTATCGCCCTACTAACAGCTATATTTGTCGGTGCAGTATTTACCATCCAAGTCGCCAGAGAATTTATTAACTTTGGTGCAGGAAACCTAGTTGGGGGAGTTTTAGCAGTAGCCCTCACTAGAGAACTCACACCTGTACTGACTGCTGTCATTTTGGCTGGTAGAGTAGGTTCAGCTTTTGCAGCCGAAATAGGCACAATGAAAGTTACAGAACAAATTGATGCTCTGTTCATGCTGAAAACAGATCCTATTGACTACTTAGTCATTCCCAGAATTATTGCCTGTCTACTAATGTTGCCTATTCTCACCCTACTATCCTTAATCACTGGGATGATTGGGGGATTACTCATAGCCATAAACATTTATAACGTTTCGGATACAGTATTCTTAGACTCAGCCAGGAACTTTCTGGACATATGGGACATATTTAAGGCAATGATTAAAGCCGGTTGCTTTGGTGTACTCATAGCCATTATTGGCTGTAGCTGGGGTTTAACTACCACAGGAGGAGCTAAAGGTGTGGGACAATCAACTACAACCGCAGTTGTAACGGCCCTATTAGTTATCTTTATTAGCAACTTTTTTCTATCATGGTTAATGTTCCAAGGAACAGGTGCAGGACTGGCTCCATAGCTTGAGGGTACACTATTGGCGGGCTGTCCGGCCCACCCCACAAAAGTTTTATAATTATGATTTGTACTTCATAGCAACGAAATCTGCTGTATCTCTCAAATCCTCTTATCTTCGTGTTCTTCGCTTCCTTCGTGGTTCATTCTTCCGTCACTTCTGCATAAGTCCTGATACAGTCAAAATATAACGGTCAAAATCAAAAGAATCATGACAACTTCATTTATACCTAATAGCCAATCTACAGTAGAACTCAAACCTAGTTACAATATTCCGGTTGTACTTGTACTTACTGCCATTCCTTTAATATTGGTGCAACCGTGGTTAGGAGGAATATTTGCAGTGTTGGGATTATTCTTGATGTTGCAAGCTGTAACATTACGTTTTCAGTTCACAGCCACTGACTTTGATCTTTACAGGGGAGAAAAACTAATTCGGCGTTTTCCTTACCAGGAATGGCAAAACTGGCGGATTTTTTGGGATAGAGTTCCTATTCTGCTTTATTTTAAAGAAGTTAACAGTATTCACTTTTTACCAATTTTATTTGACCCCAAAACTTTAAAATCTTGTTTAGAACAGCGTTGTCCAAGGATTTAGTTTTCACTGCTTTGTATCGGTATAGTGTCAATTTACTTTTAGAATTAAATTATTGTTTATGAACCCAGAGGAATCCCCAACTCCAAAACAAACTGATGAACGGTGGGAAGAGACACCAGCGGAAATTTCTACAGAAGAAACACAGGCAGACGTATTCAGAGAAGATGATTCAAAATTAGCAGATGATGTTCATTTGCAGTCATCTACATCTATAGAAGAAACCCAAGGAGAAGCTACTCAAGAAATAATAGTTACTGCACAATCAAATTCAGATTTAGAACTTGATTCACTCTCCACACAAGTAGCTCAAAGAATAGAAGAATTAAAAGCAACAGAAGCAGAACTAAAAGTAGAAATTAGTCAACTGCAAACCACCTATAAAACTCTTCAGGGACAAGTCAGCCAGACTCAAACAAAACTGTCGAAAATGGTGGAAGAATCTTTGGAAGTACTGGAGCAAAAAAAACAAACGCTACAAATCGCTGTGGAGCAACTGGAAAGACGACAAGAACGTATTCGTAATGAAATGCGGACTACTTTTGCCGGGACATCACAAGATTTAGCAATTCGGGTACAAGGTTTTAAAGATTATCTGACTGGCAGTTTACAGGATTTAGCCTCAGCAGCAGAACAGTTACAACTTGTTCCCCCAGTGAAAGAAAGAGAAAAACGAGTAGTTAGAGAAGCAAAACCTGTTGAAAAAGAACAACCTAATACACTGCAATTTTCTCCACAGCAGTTTCAAGACACCAATAAACAAATCCGTCGTTTGATTGATCAATATCGCAGTCAACCTGATTATTATGGTCCTCCTTGGCAATTGAGGCGTACCTTTGAACCAATTCACGCTGAAAAAGTATCCAACTGGTTTTTTACCTTGGGTGGTAGGGGTGCTTTACGAACAATGGGTAGTAGGTTGCAAAACATTTTGATTGCTTCCTCTGCAATTTCAATCTTGTATAAGCTCTATGGTAAAAGTCTGAGGACTCTCATTTTAGCCAATAGTCCAGAACGTTTAGGTGAATGGCGGCGGGGTTTACAAGATTGTTTAGGTATTGGCCGTCCTGATTTTGGCCCTGATAGGGGAGTGGTATTGTTTGAAGCACCTACTGCTTTAGCCCAAAAAGCTGAAAGATTAGTTAGGTCTAATCAAATGCCATTGATTATTATTGATGAATCTGAAGAACAAATCAGTTTAGGACTTTTACAATTTCCTCTCTGGTTAGCTTTTGCTCCAGATCCTAAAATGATGCGTAATCGTGATTTTGATGATGATTTTTAATCAGTTGTCAGTTAGCAGTTATCAGTTAGCAGTTATCAGTTAGCAGTTATTGGTTCATATTAGTTTTGAAATGTTAACTACTTGAATTATGGTTATTTGGTTGACTGTTTGTGGGGTATTAGTTGTTTTGGGTTATCTTTTGGGTTCTTTCCCTACTGGATATATTGCAGGTCAGTTATTACAAGGAATTGATATTAGGGAGGTTGGTTCGGGTTCAACTGGTGCGACTAATGTTTTAAGAACTTTAGGTAAAGGACCAGGCGCTTTTGTTTTATGTGTTGATTGTTTAAAAGGAGTTTTAGCAATCAATCTGGCCTACTTTCTATTTAATCTATTTCCCCAATACCTTGGTGATAGTTTTATTCCTGATAATTTAGAAGTGCAAATTTGGCAACCTTACCTGGTCATTTTACTAGGTTCATCTGCTATTTTAGGACATAGTAAATCTATTTTTTTAGGTTTCTCTGGAGGGAAGTCTGTAGCTACCAGTTTAGGAGTTTTATTAGCTATGAATTGGCAGGTTGGGTTAGCTACTTTGGGAGTATTCTTAATAGTTATTGCCGTTTCTAAAATTGTTTCTTTAAGTTCAATTTCTGGAGCTATTGCTGTTTCTGTGCTGATGATTTTATTTAAGCAACCTTTAGTATATATATTATTTAGTGTTACTGGTGGGTTGTATGTAATTATTCGTCATCGGACCAATATTGAAAGGTTACTGGCAGGTTTAGAACCAAAAATTGGACAGAAAGTAGAAGTCAAATCTGAAGCAGGTGAAGTTATTAGTAATCAATGAATATTAATTAATGAGAGTACTGATGAAATTAGGGCTTGCAGTCCGCGTAGCGTGCCGTCAGGCATATAAATATGAAAACATTGCCAGTAAAGGATTTTAGGCAATTTGCATTTAAAAAAGTGCAAGATATTTGAGGATCAGTGGTTGAAAACCTTGCACTTGCAGAGAAACTTCTTTCCTTACCAACTCTCTGAAATTGTTCCCTGTTGACTGTTCCCTTTTCCCTAGTCTCCACAGATAACTTTCTCAGCATTCTATAATTTAACAGGATTACTTTTGCCAAAAGCGAAAATTGAAACTTCCGGAAGGACGACGGAAACGATTTGCAGTTGATCTGCGTTTTCTTCTGGGAGTTCTAGGACTCATTAGTTCAGGATCTTCTTCTTCTATAAGATCATTTGACATCTGAGTTTTCGTTTCTTCTTTGCTTCTCCACCAAGCTATGATCCAACCTCCACCAAGAGCAGCCATCCCTCCAAACAATATACTTATTGGTGCAGAATAACCAAGAAATATAAACCCAAACATAAACACTAACCAGTATTTTAATGCTGCATCAATCCCATCATTGGATGCTACGTTTGGGATTTGTGGGTTCGTTTCGTTAGCTGAGGTGAAAATACCTAATCCTATACCACCAGTAATTCCTATAACTAGACTCACTATCAGTGAAGCTCCAACAAAGTTCGCAATTAGAATTAATATAAATGCAAAAACTAGTTGTGAAAAAAAGTTTGGTGAAGCAGATAAGATTTGACTCAGAATATTTTTTTTAGCTGCCATAATTTTATTACCTCAATATTAGCTTTCAGTTCTCAGTAACTGCTTGCGGAAGTAAACCAGAAGCAAGAGACATAAAGAGTTTTAGGGTGAGAAAAGAGGAAAACGTGCCAGGTGAAAACAAGAGTACTATCAAAAACTGTTCACTTTCTCAAATTTGAGATGATTCTGAACTCTTTGTAGTTCTTACTTTTGACTCCTAACTTCTTACTCCCTCATGAGAAACTTTTCAAATATCCTCTCACTCAGTCACACTAAATTTCTTGTTTCTTAGCATAGAATGAGTACCTGAGCAAAATTAATTTAACATTTTTGGAACAAATAAAAATCTTTGTAGTTATTACAGCGTTTTTTGTGAATTCCGATAGCTTAACAAAAAAACCAGGGTAAAACCCTGGTAAATTCAGTAATTATCAAAAAATTTCGGTATGTGGAAAGGAAATTATCTGCTGATGACAACAGACTGCTATGCCTTGGTGGCAAAAAAGCTAAGATGATAAGGTATACCTTTGGCTGGGTGTACTTGCACTTCTCTAATTACAGTTGAACCACTCCACTCAATTTCAGGAATGTTCAGTGTAACTACTGTTTTGTTAGGAGCAACTTGTTTGAGTAAGCGCTCAACACTTTTAGCATCAACTACTAAGGAAATAGACTCGCTACCGTTATGACCATATAAATTAGCGGGAATTAAACCAGAACGGCGTAGAGCTTTAGGTTTACTACCTTCTGGACGTTTTTGAGATTCAACTGCGATCGCCATACTACTATTATTTTTTAAGTTGTTAGTGTTTTCAGTTGTCAGTGGGGGTTTAGCACTGCTAGACCTCTACAGTGATTAGTTATCAGCTGCTAATTACTAATAACTAATGACTAAACAGAAACTGGTGTGCCGTCTGCGTGCAACAGAGCGCGTTTTGGTCCGTGGATTGGGTCTTCCACAATGATAGTTTGATCACGACTTGCTCCCAAGGAAACAATCGCAATGGGGACTGCCATCAATTCTGCTAGGAATTTGAGATAGTCTAATGCTTGTTTTGGCAAGTCTTCTAAACGACGACATTCAGTAGTTGGGACTTGCCAACCTGGTAAAGTCTTATAAATCGGACGACAGCGGGCAAATTCACGGGAACTAGTGGGGAAATGCTCACAGCGTTCACCATCTATTTCATAGGCCACACAAACTTTGATTTCTTCTAATTCATCAAGAACATCTAGTTTTGTGATTGCCATACAATCCATCCCATTAATGCGGACTGCATAGCGACCAATTACAGCATCAAACCAACCACAACGACGTTTTCTACCTGTAGTTGTACCAAATTCTGCACCGCGATTACCTAATAGGTTGCCAATTTCCCCATCTAATTCTGTGGGGAATGGCCCTTCTCCAACTCTGGTAGTGTATGCTTTGGATACGCCAATTACCCGATCCACCATTGTCGGGCCTAGACCTGTACCTACGCAAGCACCGCCGGCTACCGGATTGGAAGAAGTAACATAGGGATAAGTCCCATGATCAAGATCCAGCAGAGTTCCTTGTGCGCCTTCAAACAAAATGTTACGTCGTTTTTGTACTGCATCATATATTTTTATTGATGTATCCACTACAAAAGGACGCAGTCTATCAGCATAACCCAAATACTCCTCAATTACCTTCTCAGGGTCAAGGGGAGGAATATTATACAACTTTTCTAAAATTGTGTTCTTATAATTAATAGTCCATGCCAACTGTTCACGTAGCCCACCCGGATCCATCAAGTCTAACATCCTGATGCCTGTCCGTTCTGATTTGTCTGCGTAGGTAGGCCCAATACCCCTTCCAGTTGTACCTATTTTCTGTTTTCCCCGACGCTCTTCTGATGCTTTATCAATTAGACGATGATAAGGCATGGTAACGTGAGCCGTTTCCGATATGAGCAGATTAGCAGTAGAAATATTTAATTTTTCAAGTTGTTCGAGTTCTTGTATCAAAACCTGTGGATCAATAACCGTTCCACAACCGATGATACACTCGGTATCTGGATACAATATACCAGAGGGGATTAAGTGCAGTTTAAATGTCTGACCTTGGACAACTATAGTATGCCCAGCGTTCACACCACCCTGGTAACGTACCACCACATCTGCGGAGCGGCTGAGTAAGTCAGTTATTTTACCTTTTCCTTCGTCGCCCCATTGAGAGCCTATGACAATGACGTTAGCCAAGAGATTATATTAAAGGGTAAAGTTTCCACAAATATCCATTATTAACAGATTTTTTAGAGTTTGTCAATTTTACGGTTTATTAGCCGTGGAATATTGGTAGGATTATTGTATTAGTTATTTATGATACTTGTAGTTTACGGATATTTCCCAGGTTTTTGCGATTGATCATAAAAAATTATCATTGCTAGACTAATGTGATAATTATTACTATAATTTACATTTTTATAGCAATTATACGCCTCTCGTGAGAAAATATGTAGATGAAAATCCTTGTCTTACAAGCATATGACGCTTATTTAACTCTCACGTATCATTTAAGCAATTAGGACTGCTATATACAGCACTTTTCGATTTTGTGAGGTACACCTATTGGCAGGCAAGATGCCTACCTCACAAGATTTTGATTATTATGGTTTTTACCTCTTATGAATGAAATCTGCTGTATCTTGATTTACATTGATAAAAATTTTTGTTCCTACTTTTGTTACTTCTATGGAAGTATCTTTTGGTGTTAATGTGAGTGCTTTTGTTGTGGGGCGATTATTGTATCAGGACTTACGCAGAAGTTACGGAAGAATTAACCACGAAGGACGCGAAGGAAACTAAGGTAAGATGTTTTGAGAGATATTTTGCGTAAGTTCTGATAACTTGGGAACTCAAAAACCTTGCATTTAATTCCTACTTAAAGGAAACATAATTCACACTCAATTCTTGAAACTTTTCCCTGTTCCCTACCTTTCCTAAATATGAAATTTATTTCGCAGGACTACTTAATAGCAACTTGGGTAATTAAAACTTTTTATAGATGATGAGTCAGAATATGAGCAAATTTAGAAAATACAGACAAATTCCCCTGAGATTAATATTAATTATCCCTTTTGTATTGCAACTGTTAGCAAGTGTTGGACTGGTAGGTTATTTATCCTATCGTAGTGGACACGAAGCAGTGGAAAATCTCTCAGAACAGTTGATGAATAAACTAGAAGATGAAGTGAATTTGTATATTCAACAGTATCTGCAAACAGCAATGCAAATTAATAGAATGAATATAGAGGCTATCAAAAGTAATCAGGTAGATTTAAACAATTTATACCAAATAGAGAAATTACTATGGGTTCGTATCAAACAATTTGATAGCGTGACGGGCATTTTTTTAGGTTTTCCTGATGGTACTTTTCGAGTCACTCATCGTAGAAATCAAGAAAGAATTGAGGGGATGATTTCCGATCCTAAACGTCCAGAACGTTTAACAATGTATCTTTTAGATAAACAGGGTAATCGTACCCAAGAACTTTTCTCTCTTGATCCATTTTTTATCCAAAAAACTCCTTGGTATGAAGGTGCAAAACGCGATCGCGCTCCTGGTTGGACAAAATCTTTTCAAGTGGGGAAACTTCCAGTTCTAGCAGTTAATACTTATGCACCATTTTTTGATTCTGAAGATCAGTTACAGGGGATTTTTGCAGTTAATGTGGGTTTGAAAAGAATACAAGATTTTTTGGAATCACTGGATATTTGTGATGGTTGTCGGATTGTGATTGTGGATCAGGATAACTGGATGGTTGCAAGTTCGGTGAAAGAAAAGCCATTTCTTATACTCGAACCCGAAAAGATCGAGAGCAACGGAAACTATGATGGAAATTTAGATCGCTTAGAACCAACACGGAGTCAGGATGCTGTAATTGTAGCAGCTGCTACCCACTGGCAAAAATTAGCCCCGACAAAAAATTCCCCAGTGCAATCTGAGTTTCAGCTTGATCAAGAGCAATATTGGTTACAACTAGCTCCTTTAGATGTAGAAATACCCCATCCTCAGTGGAAAATTGCCATAATTGTTCCCCAATCAGAATTTATGGCACAAATTAATACCAATATAAGAACTACGATTATTTTTTGTATTTTGACTTTGGCGATGGCAACAATCTTGGGTATTTTTACTACTCGTTGGATTACGGAGCCGATTTTAAAATTAAACCAAGCAGCAAAAAGTATGAGTCAAGGAGAATGGAATCACAAGACAACTCTGGAGAATGATCGCAGTGATGAGGTAGGGGAATTAGCTCAGTCTTTTAATCGCATGGCTAGAGATTTACAAATATCTTTTGAAACGTTAGAAAAAAAAGTAGAAGAGCGTACAGCAGAATTAGTAATTGCCAAAGAAAAAGCTGAAGTAGCTAACCAAGCTAAAAGTACCTTTATTGCTAATATGAGCCATGAATTGCGCTCACCTCTAAATGCAGTCATTGGTTTTTCACAATTAATGATTAGAGATGAAAATTTATCTAAAGAACAATATGAAAATGCTGGCATTATTTATCGCAGTGGAGAATATTTACTGACATTGATTAATAATATTTTGGATTTATCAAAAATTGAAGCTGGTAAAACCACACTAAATCCTAAAGGTTTTGATTTACACCGCTTGCTGGATGATTTGGAAGATATGTTTGATCTGAAAGCAACTAATCAAGGATTAGAATTGATCTTTAACAGAAGTGAAAATGTGCCACGTTATATTTACACTGATGAAGTAAAGCTACGACAAATTTTAATTAATTTGATTAATAATGCCCTGAAATTTACCCAGGTAGGAGGAATTAGTTTAACAGTAAAAAATACTAGTCAAGAAGACGCAGACATTGTTACTTTGGATTTTCAAGTTAGTGATACAGGAATAGGTATTGCAGAAACAGAACTACCAAAACTATTTAATGCTTTCTCACAAACACAATCAGGTAAAGATGCTCAAGAAGGAACGGGTTTAGGTTTAGTTATCAGTCGCAAATTTATCCAATTGATGGATGGTGATATTTCCGTTAAAAGTGAATTGGGGCAAGGTACTACATTTAGATTTTATATTCAAGCCAAATTAGGCCAAAATGTGTCAATAACTTCACTAGAAAAAAGTCCAAAAATACTAGGTATTGTCCCAGGACAACCTCAATATAAAATATTAACAGTAGATGATAAATCTATCAATCGTAAATTACTACTTAAACTCTTACAACCATTGGGTTTTGACATTAAAGAAGCTAGTAATGGACAGGAAGCTATTCATATTTGGAATGAATGGGAACCCCATTTAATTTTTATGGATATGCGAATGCCAGTCATGGATGGTTATGATGCTACAAAACATATTAAATCTACAACTAAAGGTAATGCAACAGCAGTGATTGCTTTAACTGCAAGTGTTTTAGAAGAAGAAAAAGCTATTGTTCTTTCTGCCGGTTGTGATGATTTTTTACGTAAACCTTTTTCTGAACATACAATCTTTGATGTCTTAGCTAAACATTTGGGTGTAGAATATGTTTTTGCGGAAATACAGTCATCTATACCGGATGAAGTAACAGCAATTATCTTGACATCTGAACAACTGAATTGTATGAACAATGAATGGATCAATAAGTTATACTTAGCGGCTTTAGAAGCGAATACAAATTTAGTGATGGAACTGATTGGAGAAATTCCAGCAACAGAAGTTTATTTAATCCAATCACTTACAAAAATTGCACGTCAATTTCAATTTGAACAACTTGTTGATCTATGTGAACCTCTTATAAGTGATGAACATTGATTTAAAACCAGAAGATAAAGGGAATATTCTTCTAGTAGATGATATCCCTGAAAATCTACACTTACTAAGTGATTTGCTCACCAAGAGAGGTTACACTGTTCGTAGTGTTACCAGTGGTAAAATGGCATTAAAAACAGTAAAAGTAAAGCATCCCGATGTTATACTTTTAGATATTAAAATGCCAGAAATGGATGGTTATCAAGTATGCGAAGTGCTGAAGAATGACGATAATTTAAGAGATATTCCAGTAATTTTTATTAGTGCTTTAGATGATGTTTTTGATAAAGTCAAAGCTTTTAATTCTGGAGGAGTAGATTATGTCACTAAGCCTTTTCAAGTTGAAGAAGTAGTAGCACGTTTAGAAAATCAGTTAACCATTCAACGCCAAAAAAGACTCTTAGAAGCAGAAGTTAGTCAGAGAAGACAAACAGAAGAAGTACTATATCAATCTAGAGCTTTATTAGCAAGTATTTTAAATAGTTCGCTAGATGGTGTTGCGGCAATGCAAGCCGTTCGTAATCCAGAAACAGGGGATATTGAGGATTTTCGTTGCTTAGTAGTTAATCCTGTCATTGCTAGAGTGTTTCAACGGAATAGAGAAGACATGATTGGCAAATTAGTTATGAAGAAATTCTTGAGTCATATTGATCCTGAATTATTTGATCAGTTTGTTAATGTTGTCGAAACAGGTGAAGCACTAGAACGGGATTTTCATTATCCATCAAATAATGGTTATTGGTATCATTTCGTAGCAGTAAAACTGGGCGATGGTTTTTCTATTTCTATCCGTGATATTACATCCCGTAAAAAAATTGAACTTGCCCTCCAAGAGGCTAATCAACAATTAGGATTAATTGCAAATTTAGATGGATTGACTAAAGTTGGTAATCGGCGTTGTTTTAACGAACGAATAGCCAGAGAATGGCAAGAGTTAACAGAAAAACAACAACCATTATCTCTAATTTTATTTGATATAGATTATTTTAAATTATATAACGACTACTACGGTCATTTAGCAGGTGATGAGTGCTTATTTAAAATTGCTCAATTAGTTTCTACATTGATTCGTCATCAAGACATTAACCGTCCTACTGACTTAGTAGCACGTTACGGTGGAGAAGAATTTGTCATTTTACTCACAAATACAGATTTATCTGAAACTGTGATAGTTGCTGCCAGGATACAAACAGCAATCAGGAAATTAAAAATTCCTCACATACAGTCTCAAATTCAAGGTATTGTCACCATCAGCCTAGGAATTGCTTCTGTCATCCCCACACTGGCACTCACACCAGATAAACTCATAGGGAATGCTGATCAAGCCCTATATCAAGCAAAACAACAAGGGCGAGATCGTTACTGCATTTATAGTTAAAGAATGTGAGTTTTTAGTCCATCAGTGTTGCGATCGCCGCCTAAAATTAGCTAATATATGTAGTCTTTGGGATCATCAAGAAGTCACTCAAGGTCAAGCTACACCTTTGTAAGCTATCCTGCTGACACCCAAATAATTCGACCAAAATTTTACAGGAAAACAAGAAAAACAATGGCCAAAAGAGTGCAGTTAGTTTTAACAAAAGATGTGAGCAAGCTTGGAAAATCCGGCGACTTAGTGGATGTAGCTCCTGGTTATGCTCGTAATTATCTCATCCCCCAAAGTTTAGCAACTCACGTTACCCCCGGTATTTTGAGACAAGTAGAACGCCGTCGTGAATTAGAGCGTCAACGCCAATTAGAACTCAGACAACAAGCAGAAGAACAAAAAGCAGCCTTGGAAAAAGTTGCTAAACTCACCATTGCTAAACAAGTCGGTGAAAACGAAGCTATCTTTGGTACAGTCACCACTCAAGATGTAGTAGATGCAATTCAAGCAGCTACCAGTCAAGAGATTGATAAACGTGGTATCACCATTCCCGATATTAACCACTTGGGTACATACCAAGCTGAAATTAAGCTGCATTCTGAAATATCGGCCGAAATCGAAATTGAAGTGGTTGCCAGTTAATGTAGGTGATAGGTGACAGGTGACAGGTAAGAGGATGATAGGGTGATCCAGAATAAAATGATTACCTTTTACCTTCTGCCTTTTGCCTCACAACTGTCAAAATAAATTTAAGATTGAGAACCTACTCACAAATTTCAAATAGCTAATCAAAATGGCTTATGGCTGAAGAACTGAGTTTTCAAGGTGATGGAATTGATCATTTACCACCCCAAAATATTGAAGCAGAAGAAGCTATTTTGGGGGGTATACTTTTAGATCCAGAAGCCATAGGCAGAATACGCGATCGCCTCGCTCCTGAAGCATTTTATATTCAAGCTCATAAAGATATCTATCAAGCGGCCTTAACTCTCCAAGCTCAAAGTAAACCCACAGACTTACTGACAATTACCAACTGGTTAACAGACAATGACAAACTTAACCGCATTGGTGGCAAAAATAAATTAGCGACATTAATTGATCGTACAGTTTCTGCTGTTAACATAGATGCCTTAGCAGGGTTAGTTATGGAAAAATACCTGCGACGGCAATTAATCAAAGCCGGAAATGAAATTGTTCAGCTTGGTTATCAAACACAAACTGAATTACCAATAGTCTTAGATGAAGCAGAACAAAAAGTATTTGGAGTTACCCAGGAAAAACCCCAATCTGGGTTAATTCATATTGCTGATACGTTAATTAATGCCTTCCAAGAAATTGAAACTCGTAATCAAGGTGTCGCTTTACCTGGTATTCCCTGTGGATTTTATGATTTAGATGCCATGACTAGTGGTTTCCAGCGTTCTGATTTAGTGATTATCGCTGGTCGGCCATCAATGGGAAAATGTTTAAGTTACGATTCAGAAATTATCTTAGCCGATGGGCGAATTGCCACCATTGAAGAAATATACAATCAACGTCAAGGAACTTTATTAACTTTAAACAGCAATTGGAAATTTAGCTTTACCCAACCAACTGCATTTGTCAACGACGGAATTAAACCTGTTTTCAGAGTAACAACTCGCTTAGGGCGCTCCATTGCAACCACTATTACTCACCCATATTTAACTATTAATGGTTGGCAAAAGTTAGAACATATCAAAATTGGTGATAAAGTTGCAGTTCCCCGAAAAATAGATATATTTGGTCAAGAAACCATCCGTGAATGTGAAGTTAAGCTGTTATCTTATTTAATTGGTGATGGAAATTTAATCAACAGCACCCCCAGATTTACTCACAGTAACTCACTATTACAAGCTGATTTTTCTGAAGCTGTGGCGGAATTTGGCGATTTAACAGTCAATAAAAATTCACTCACAAATTGGTTAGAAGAATTAGGGTTATGGGGTAAAGATGCTCATGGTAAAACCATACCATCCATTATTTTTAAATTAGAGCGATCACAATTATCTTTATTTATAAATCGGCTCTTTGCTACCAATGGTTGGGCAACATTAATTAGTAGTGAAAAATCACAGTTAGGTTATGCAACAGTTAGCAAAAAACTTGCCCAGCAGATTCAACATTTATTACTTAGATTTGGTGTAATTTCTACCTTAAAACAAGGTTATGTTGAAGATACAAAAACTCGGAGACTAGCTTGGCAATTAGATATTACAGATGTTTTATCTATCAAGACTTTCATTGCAGAAATTGGTATATTTAGCCAAGAAGAAGCATTATCAAAAATAACCACAGCAATATCTAACAAACAACATCAATTAGCTAGCAGTGATATCTGCTGGGATGAAATAATCGCTATTGATCCAGTAGGTAATAAACAAGTCTATGACTTAACTATCCCAGAGACACATAATTTTGTTGCTAATGATATTTGTGTACATAATACTGCCTTTTGTTTGAACCTCGCTCACAACATCGCCGCAGGTTATAAACTACCAGTAGCCATGTTCAGCTTAGAAATGTCTAAAGAACAGCTAGTACAAAGACTATTAGCCAGTGAAGCTCAAATTGAAAGTGGTTATTTACGCAGTGGACGTATTAGTCAAACCCAATGGGAACCATTAAGTCGTGCCATTGGAATGTTATCAGAAATGCCAATTTTTATTGATGACACTCCCAACATTACAGTTACACAAATGCGGAGTCAAGCCCGCAAACTACAAGCAGAACAAAATACAGAATTAGGATTAATAGTTCTAGATTACTTGCAATTAATGGAAGGAGCAGGTGATAATCGCGTTCAAGAACTCTCAAGAATTACTCGCTCTTTAAAAGGTTTAGCCAGGGAATTATCAGTACCAGTAATTGCCCTATCTCAGTTAAGTCGGGGTGTAGAAGCAAGAACTAATAAACGTCCAATGTTATCAGATTTAAGAGAATCTGGTTGTTTAACAGGTGATAGTTTAATAACTTTGGCAGATCAAGAATTACAAGTACCAATTAAAGAATTAGTAGGTAAATCTGGCTTTTCAATTTGGGCATTAAATGAAAACACAATGAAGCTAGAAAAAGCAATTGTCAGCCATGCTTTTACTACAGGTAAAAAACCCGTATTTATTTTAAAAACTCAACTAGGAAAAAAAATTAAGGCAACCGCTAACCACAAATTTCTCACAACTCATGGTTGGAAAAGACTAGATCAATTAAGTTCTCAGCAACATATTTGTTTAGCAAAAAATCTACCTATCACCGCTCAAAAAACCATCCCCGACAATGTATTCTGGGATAAAATTGTGGCAATTACACCAGATAGAGAAGAAGAAGTATTTGATCTCACAGTTCCTAATTTACATAATTTTATTGCTAATAATATTATTGTTCACAATTCCATTGAACAGGATGCAGATTTAGTAATCATGCTTTACCGTGATGAATACTACTCACCAGACACACCAGATCGAGGAATAGCAGAAGTCATTATAGCGAAACATCGTAATGGGCCAACAGGAACTGTCAAATTATTATTTGAACCACAATTCACCAGATTTAAAAACCTTGCTAAACCAAATAATTACTAATTAGGGGTGGCAGCAAAAAGTTATCTATCTGTGTAGACTAGGGAAGAGGGAACAGTAGAGACGTTGTATACAACGTCTCTACATTCTTTTTCACCAGATGTCTATTAAATAATTATGACTTCCGCAAAATACCTCTCAAATCCTCATTTCTCTGTGTTCTCTGTGCCTCTGTGGTTAATTATCAAATGGGAATCTTGACACAAAGTATAACTCCAAAAATAGCTTTAAACCAAACCGAAAAGCCAGAATTTTAAAATTTATACATAAACAAAAAAAAGAGTCATGAATTAATAAAATAACTCATAACTCCTAAATTTAAAAAATTCGTTAAATAAACTTTCTAGAACCCGCTGAAATTGTAACCTACACCAAACAACAAACCAATATCAGTTTGATCAAAAAATCCTGCATTCACAGTAGCAGTTGCAGTAAATCTATTATTCAAAGGTACATCAACACCACCTGTTACCATCACCGCAGTTTGGGAATCATCACCTGTTTTAATAGCAGCACCAATACCCACAAAAGGAGCAATAGGTAAAGGTTCAGTAAATGGATCTCCTAAAGGTTGAAAGGTGAAATCATAGGTGAGGGGAACTAAAATTGTGGTGTCATCACCTAAAATAACGGATGGTCTCGCTGATAAAGTACGAGTAAACCCAATTTTACTGATAACAGCGAAGTTACCATCACCTAAAGCGGAATCTCCACCACTTAACCCTATGTTACCTGCAATACCAACATAGCTACTACCACCACGGGTAGCTCTACCGATATTGATATTTCCTTGAGCTATTTGATTTTCTGGTAATGTCTGAGTAGATGCTGACTCATTGATTTGATTTGGATTTGCAGAAGTCAACATCGCTGAAGAAGTGAAAACTGTTCCTGGAACAGGTACGATATTACGTGCAGTTTCTCCTGTAGAGATATCAGGAAACTGCTCCACTGCTTCCACAGAAGTTGTGGTGAATTCCATTTGTTCTTGGTTTTCAGCCATCACTGTAGTTTCTGGTTGGTTTGTTTCCGCAATTGCAGATAGGCCACCACCCAAAACTGTTAATGTTGCAAGACTGGGTAAACACAAAAGATTTTTACGTAGAAACATAATTTTCTCATTCACTCCTACATTATTCTCACGACCATATCACAACCACAGATCATGGTTGCTGTGGGTTTAATCTAACAAATTTAGGCAATACTCAACATTTAACACCAAAAAACAAATTTTTTCATCTTGAATCTGACTGATAAGTAGTCGTGCAAAATAAATTTTATATTTGGGAGAGGGAACAAGGAACTCTTAACAGGGAACAGATAAAGAATACAGAGATTTCTGTTGGTTCCGAAAATGTTAAATTAATTTTGCTCAGGTACTTACCATTGAAAAATTATGATTAATCAGGAGGTAAGATATTCTGAATTTGATGGATGAAAAACTGTATTTGTAGAGACAAAATTATTGACTAAAAATCATTGACTAAATTTTAGCCATTTAATCCGCTGAGTACCACAAATTTATTTGATTTTCTATAGCTTGTCTGGTGTAGCTATATAAGTTTTAGTATACACGGAAATTACTTTTATCCATCAATACTACGTAATTAGGTGAGGACATGATTAAATGTTGCAAACTTTGAGCAGCAAGCTTTTTACTTTTGATTTTTGATTTGCGTATAGTGCTATATTCCCTGTTTCCTATTTCAACGAAAAACTCACAAATCAAATCGGGTTACTATCAAAGTTGGTTCTTCAGTACCTAATATGCAAAATCCACCTCAAAAAAATCGGAAGGCTTGATATAAAACATAAGCCATAGACTTTGGATATGATGATATAATTTGCCTCTTTACCCTGTTCCGTGTTCCCTTTTCAAACTGGTAATTTAGCATAACAAGCACAGTATAAACTCAAAGTTTATTTAGTATTTCCCATTTAACAGTTAATAGCTGATTGATAAGCTTTCACTTGTAAATCTATACCTGTGATTGCTGTACCAACTACAACAGCATTTGCACCTAAATCCAGTGCTTTTTTCGCTGCATGGGATGAAGAAATTCCGCCCTCGCAAATCACAAAGGTATTTAACTTTTCTACTATCTGGGTGAGCAGTTCCCAAGCGGGAGGGGTGAAGCTCTTGGTTTCCCTAGTGTAGCCGAAAAGAGTAGTACCAACAATATCTGCACCAGCTGCTATTGCCAATTCTGCTGCCTCCAATGTGTCAACATCTGCCATAACTGGTTTATTTAATTTTTGGTGGATATGAGTAATGATATCCAATAATTTTTCATCTCCAGGGCGTTTTCTGGTGGTTGCATCTATGGCAATTATATCTGCTCCTGCTTGGGAAACTGCTACTGCATGGTGAATTTGGGGGGTAATGTAAACTTCTGAACCAGGAATAATTTGCTTCCAAAGGCCGATAATTGGTTGTGTAATTTGTTTTCTCACGGCTTGGATATGACTGGGAGTGTCAATTCTCACACCTATAGCACCGTTATTAACTGAGGCTTTTGCCATTGCTGCAATGATATCAGGATTATGTAGTGGTGAATCTACTGGTGCTTGGCAGGAAATTATTAAACCTTGATTTAAGTGTTCTAAGTTTAGCATTGTGGGAATTTCCGGTAGATGGAACAAATTGTAAAGAAATATAAATTTTTTAATAAATTGTATCTAATTTACTGGATATAAGAGTATTGGTATAAAAGGAGGAGCTTGTGGTAGAGGTTTTAGCGATCATGAAAGCGGTGATAATGCTAGTGATAGTTGGTAATTTTAATTAATTGTTTTGATGCAAGTTACTGCAATAACTGAAAAAAATACCTGATCCAAGATTTAATTCAAATAAACAATGAATAAGAAACTTAAAAGTCCTCGAATATCTACTAATTCCAATAACTACAATAGCTACGGTAGTGAAAGTGCTGCTAGTAGTAGCTACACTGCTGTTGCTGTTGCTGTTGTTAGTAGTAACTATAGCAGTGGAAGTAATAGAAATTCCAGTAGTTCTGCTAGTGGCAAAGATAGTTCTAATTAGGGCTTACTGTCCGCGTAGCGTGCCTTCAGGCATATAAATGTGAAAACATTGTAGGGAAACGGTTTGAGACAATTTGAATTGTCAACAAATACAAGATGTTAGAGATTGAGTGCTTGAAAACCTGGCACTTTTTCAACTTTGAGAGACGGAAAATAAGTTTTTAATTCTCTCCCCGCCCCCTACAAGAAAGCCCCCTGCCTCTTAGCCTCCACGGAAACACTTTTTGCCACAAACCCTAATTAGGGATTGGGGAAGTTAATGTGGCTATTTCTAGATTGGTAGTTAGTATTGCGGTTGACAACCAAAGCTAGATTTACACGTTTAGTTAACCAGTATAATCCACACAGGATAATAAAGGTAATAGTTATGATTACTGAAGCTTGTTTACTAAGAATTTCTTCAATTCCTTGGGTAAGAATTTGACTGGGTTTAGTAACTAAATCCCAACTATTAAAACGCAGGAAACGTCCCCAGTAAATGCCAATAGAATTGAGTCCATGTGTGATTATTTCTACCCATAAAATCCATTGACTTTTGCCAATTCGGTGCAAGTAATGTCCTAAATTAATTAAGGATATTACATAGGCTTGAAATCCAGCCATGATAACGATAAAATAAGTAGGTATTAAGATTAAAGTAATAATCCAAATTGACTGAATATTCCGAATATCGTTGATTAAATGAATGATATCAGTTACTAAATAAGGTGCATTAGGTAAAAAGGCGTAAAAAACTACAAAACCTAACCACCAAATCCAAGATCGCCCACGATTACTTCTAAATAACCAAATACTTAAAATTAAAGGTATAAATGCTAAAAATAAATTCCATGTCATCCAACGAATATTTATTTGTAAAACTTGGATAACTACGGTGATTAATTCCATCAAATCTGTTTTCATGAATAATCCAGGCTAAGGGCTAATTAATTTTATTTAGGGTTTGCTGAAAAAGTTTTATCGTGGAGACAGGTGACTCTTAACAGGTGACTCTTGACAGTTTCAAGAGTTAGATAGTAGAAATTTTCCCCTTGAATCCAATTTAAATGCACCGTTTTTAAGTGACTACCACCTAAAAGCTTGCACTCTTGCAATTTCAAATCGCCTAAAATCCAATACCTGTAATGTTTTTATATTTATTCAGCAACCCCTATTTATCAAACTTTTCCAACATATAGCCCCGAAACCTTGAGGAAATCGGGGTTATGTAAGATTATAGAAACTTTTATTCCTATAAATTTTGAATTATGTGTTTACTGGGTTTGATTACAATACTGATTGAGTTGATTCCCGAAATCATCTGATTCTTTACCTGCGGTTTGTGCTACTGATGTCAATGTAGTTTCAATATCCTTTCTAGCATTGTGAATTGTTTTTCTGCCAGCGTTAGAAGCTTCTGCATTTTTAGTTGCACCCAAGGCTTTACCTGCTGTGGAGATTGCCTGACTAAGTTGATCAAATACTTTTACAAAGTTAGTTTGATATGTTTGTAGTTCAGGATCGCTTAATCTCAGGTTTTGAATTGACTTAGTCACATTTTCCAAATCTTGGGAAAGTTTTAAGCTAGTTGTTACTTGTAATCCCTTATTATTTTCAATTAAAGAGTTGCCCTGATTGACAGCACTAATTAATCGTTTGCACTGAACAATTTTACTTTCGTTACAACCAGTAATAAATAAGGCGATACTAATGCTAACAGGAGCAATAATTGTATATTTACGCACAATGAATATCAAGATGTAAATAGAATCAAAATATAATAGTAGCTAATAATTTCCGAGAAGGGTAGGGTGTAAGAGGAAAGGTGCAGGGGGAAAAATTGCCCAACTCAAGACTTTCTCAGTAAGCCCTGTTCCTTGTTCCCTGTTCCCTGTTCCCTGTTCTAAAGATAAAATTTATTTTGCACAACTACTTAAGAGACTGGTTTTAAGTTAATTGAAATCACCAATCTACAGGTAATCCTAGTTGATCTAGAGTTTTACCATCTTTTAGTAATGGTTTAATTTCGTCGTCTATTTGAATTTTTCCCTTTGCTAAAACTAAAGCACGATGGGTGACTCGGCCTAACCACTGTAAGTCATGAGAAGCGATTAACATCACTTTTACGGGTAATTTCAAGAGTACCTGGGCTAAATGTCGTCGCCATGCAGGATCTAAACCGGTGGTTGGTTCATCTAAAATTAAAATCGGCGGATCTAGTGCTAGGATTGAAGCTAAAGCAGCTAATCTGCGTTGCCCTCCTGAGAGTTCATGGGCTGAACGATGGGCGTAGGCTTCTAAACCAAAATCTGCTAAAAGTTCTCTGGCTTTATTTGTGGCTTCGGCTGCTGACATACCGTAGTTACGAGGTCCAAAAGTGATATCTTCCAATATGGTGGACATAAATAGTTGATCGTTTGCGTCTTGGAAGGTAAAGCCTATATATTTACGGATTTGGGCTAAGGTATTTGGTTCTACTGGAATGCCGTTAATGGTGACACTTCCGCTATGAGGATATTTTAAACCGATCAGATTTTCTAAGAGGGTACTTTTACCTGAACCAGTTGCACCCATCAAAGCTACGCGATCGCCAGAATTTAAGTTAAAGGATATGTCTTTTAATACAGGTTGTTGTTGTACATAGGCGTACACTAAGTTTTTGACCTCAACTACAGCTGTGTGAGGACTGGAAATATAATTTTGGGGATTAGATGTTAAAGATGTCAAGATTCACCACTCATTATCAGTTTTCAGTCATTGGTCAATTATCAAATCGTAAAATAAGAACTCAAGGTGATACTGGTTGCAACTATGGCAACTGTAATTAATGTAAAACGTTCTTTGGGATTGAGGGTACTATCTGTGGGTAATTGACCATGATATCCACGAGTTACCATTGCTCCATATACTCTTTCTGCTCTGTCTAAGGTACGAATGTATAAAGCACCAATCATGGCAGCACTTGTGTAACGTAACCATCCCCCCGCACCATTCAAACCTCGCAATTTTGCGCTGCGCTGCATTCTAGTTATTTCTGAGAGTAAGATTTCTAAGTATTGCCCTGCTAACAGTAAGTTTTCTTTTAATGGTGCAGGTATGGGCAAACCTTTAAGGGCGATACCGAAACTATGGGGGGGTAAGGTGAGTAAAAAGCTGTTCATGGTTATGAGGCAAATGAGTGATCGCACCATTAAAAAACTTGCTTTTTCCCACCCTAGAGGTAGAGCTACCAATGACAGAAATATTAATTCTGCCCCTAGTAAACCACTGAGTTTGCGGATGGAAACTTTTAAAATTACCATCCACATCAGGGCGATCGCACCATAGACGAATAAGTTATTCCAGGCATAATGTTTTAGAAATGCTGCCCCGATGACAATAACTAGAGAAATTTGTAAGCGTAAAGGGATGGATATTTTCAACATTTTGAATTAACGTTTGCAGCAAAAAGTTATCTGTGGAAGTTAGGGAATAGGGAACAGGGAATAGGGAATAGGGAATAGGGAACAGGGAATAGGGAACAGGGAACAGGGAATAGGGAAAGAATTAAAAACATATTTTCAGTCTCTCAAAGTTAAAAACCTTCCACTTTTAGTTCCCTAGTGTCAACAGATCACTTTTTGCAGCATCCCCTAATCATCAGTTATCAGTTGTCACTGTTTACTGTTCACTGTTCACTGTTCACTGTTAACCAATCACCAATCAATTTTTCAGCAAACCCTAATTAGACATTTTTAGGTTTCATTACTTTGGCAATTCCAAAGGCGATAATAAAACAAACCCCAGCACCGACTACACCTGCAATACTTGTTCCTACTTGTCCAAAACCTTCTATGCCATAATCAGCTAAGGGAGTAGGTACACTGACTCTTACTTGTTCTCCTAAGTCTATGAAACCCAGATTTTCTGCTACTTTTTCTAAGCCATCTGGCCAAGCAGAAGCAAATAAGGATATCAAACCTGCGACTAATAAAATGCCAATTATTGGAGTTAACCAACCTTGAAATTTACCTTCTTCCCCTGGTAATAAATCTGGCCTTGCTGTGGCTAGGTATGCTAACACACCTCCTGTAATTAACCCTTCACCCACACCAATTAAGATATGTACACCAGTCATGGAGGGTAAAACTAGGTTAGCTGACGCTGTTCCTGAAAGTACTAGTTCGATGGCACAGGCCATAGCCGCTACTATCACACTTACTCCAGCTGCTATCCCCCCAGCTAATGGTAAACGTCTTTGAGAACCACCTAAAAATTTCTGTAAGGTTTGGGTTAATAACCAAGCTACCCAAACTCCAATAACTGCCATGTTTAAAATATTTGCACCCAAAGCTGTGATACCACCATCAGCAAATAGTACAGCTTGAATAATTAATACTGTAGCTATACACAACATCCCCGCCCAAGGGCTACCTAAAATAATTGCAGCTAATGCTCCTCCTAACAAATGTCCGCTAGTTCCTCCCGCTACGGGAAAGTTGATCATTTGGGCGGCAAAAATAAAGGCAGTAGTTAAACCCAAAATAGGGGCGAGACGAATACCTAATGCTGTTTGCGATCGCCCAAAACTGATAAATAAAGCTGCACCACTAGCTACACTGGTAGCTGCTGCTACGGGAACGGAAAGAAATCCATCTGGTATATGCATGAAAAACCCTGGTTTGATGTTTTTTTGAATTTAATTGCTGTAATCCAAATTCTGGATCAACTTTTAATTAAATAATTTGTGAAACGATTTTAAGTTTCTATTTTAAAATACCTGCTATTTACTAATTGCGATAATCATTTTAGGAAATTTTCGTAATTAAAAATAAATTAATTATTGTATTTTTTTGTGTTATTTTTAATAATCTTATATTTATGTTAAATATATGTAAATTTTTATATATCTATAATAGTCAAGTAATTCTTCAGATAAGTATTTGTATAATTCTGGTATTTATAAATACATCATATTTTATTTATTATTGAAATAATTACTTTATGTAACTACTTAAGGTAATAAAAACAGAAAATCTTCCTTATTTCCACCCTCTTACTTCAGCTATAAGTCCTAATAACTGAAAACTAATAACTAATAACTGATAACTGCTAACTGTTAACTGAAACAACTAAGCTCCCATTCCTGAATATCTCTTCAAACCTGCTCGCCATAGCAAGCGATTAATTCCTAAAAAGAGAAGTATCCAACCTAAAATTGATAAAAATCCCCTGGTTAAGTCAACAGGTATTCCTACTAAAATATGAGCTGGAAAACTGATTAAATAGGGGAAAGGTGTTAACATAACTATGTTTCTGATGTTTTCAGGAAAAACTTCTAAAGGTGCAATATATCCTGATAAAAATATATAAAATAATACCCAAAAACTTTCTAAAGCAGTTGCTCTTTCTGTCCAAAAAGTGAACATAGCAAAAGTATATTGAATTAAAAATTTGAGTATAAAAGCCATCGCAACAGCAACTAGGAATAATAATAAGTTAGGTAAGGTTGGTATCCAAAAAGCTTGGGGATATATTAATAGATATAATCCCAGCATTAAGATCACCAATGGTGTACGTGCTATTCTCTCAGAAACATGATTAGCTAAATGATGAAAACCTGGATCTAAAGGTTGTAATAAACGAGGTGAAAGTTTACCTTCTACTACTTCTTTTTCAAAATCATAAATTACCCAGACAACGGTAAATTGTCTAGCTAGAAAAACAGCGAAAAAATATCGAGCAAATTCTAGAGGTGTTAAAGTAAAGTCTCCTCCTGCTGCTGCTTTTATCCAAACTCCCATCAGAATTATCGGTAATGAAGTTGCTAAAATCCAAAATACTAGTTCTGAACGATATTCGAGCATATAGGCATAATATACCGCCAGTAAGGTGAGGATTTTTCTGAGAATATTTTTCATGAATTTTGAAGTATTTTATTGACAATTTAAGTCTGTGATTGAAGTCAATATACAGCACTTTTCGATGTGATGAAGTACACTATTTCCGGGCAAGATACCCAATCTACAAAAGTTTCATGATTATGATTTGTACCTTTCATAAATGAAGTATTTTGTATGTCCTTTATTAAACAGTTCCAGATTGAAATACTCTACCAATAACTTCTTCTATTGATGGTTCAGTTACCGTTAAATCCATAACTTCTAAATTTGCTAAAATTTGCGATACTGTCTGGGTTAAAGTATCTCTTTTCACTATAAATTTTACTGTCCGACCTTCTAATAGTTGAATATCTCCATAAAAACTAAGTTTTTCTGCTGGTAAAGGTTGGGATAATTCAATATCAATTTCTCGGTAGGGGGCAAATTTTTCTAATAAACTATCTAAACTGCCATCATATATTAATGTTCCTTGGTAAATTAATAATACTCGTTGACATAAGGCTGTAATATCTGCCATGTAGTGACTAGTTAATAGTATAGTGGCTTGGTAAATTTGATTATATTCTCGCAAAAAATCCCGCACTCCTACTTGTGCATTTACATCTAGTCCTAAGGTTGGTTCATCTAAAAATAAAACTTGGGGACGATGTAAAAGTGCTGCTAAGATTTCTGCTTTCATTCTTTCACCTAATGAAAGTTTGCGTACAGGTTGAGTTAGTTTACCTTCTAAAGATAACATTTCGGTTAATTCACCCACTCGAAGATGAAATTCTTGATCGGAGATGTTATAAACTGCGGCGTTAATTTTTAATGAATCTAATGCAGGTAAGTCCCAAATTAATTGTTGTTTTTGCCCCATAATGAGGGTAATCTTTTTTAAGAAGGATTCTTGACGATGGAAAGGAAAAAAACCTGCTACATTGACTTTTCCAGCAGAAGGGTGAATTAAACCAGTAAGCATTTTTAAAGTTGTAGTTTTTCCTGCACCATTAGGACCTAAAAAACCAACTACTTCACCTGGTTGGATATTAAAGGATACATTTTTGACAGCTTCAATGTTATTATACTTACGGTTAAAAAAGTGATTAATAGTTCCACGTAAACCTGGTTGCTTAATTGCTACTGGATAGGATTTATTGAGATTATTAACTATGACAGTTGACATAAAGAAGACTTCCCTGATAAATTAAATAGCGATAATGAGGTTATTTATCTCTAAGTATGTGAGTGGTTCTGCTAACAAACTTATTTAATACCTACATTAGTTAAAATTATCTCATTTAAAATAACAAAATGATGAACTTAAAATAACGCGATCGCGTCCTGTTTGTTTAGCTTGATATAATGCTTGATCTACGGATGCAAGTAATTGTTCTGGTTGGAAAGAAAGTTGAGGAATAATACAAGCTACCCCTAAACTGATTGTTATCTTCACTTTATTTTCTTGATTATTATTTTCCCCGAACACGGGAATCTTAACTTCGTTTAATTTAATTGTTTTCCTCACTTCTTCGGCAATTAACATTGCACCTTTGGCATCAGTTTGTGGTAAGATAACAGCAAATTCTTCCCCTCCATAACGTGCCACTAAATTACCTGAATTTTTCATAATCACTGAACTCATCAATTGAGCTACATGATATAAACACTCATCACCAGCTTGATGTCCATAGGTGTCGTTGAAATTTTTAAACTTATCTACATCGGCTAAAATCAAAGATATTGGTTGTTGGATATACTCCATTTTTTTCCATTCTGAGTGAAAGTAATTATCAAAATATCTACGGTTTGCAACTTTAGTTAGTGAATCAACATTTACTAAAAATTTTAATTCTTGATTTTCTGCTTCTAGTTTTTGGATGCGTGAATTATTATTAGATATACTTAAATGTTCTTTTTCAAAAAATAGACGATACATTTCACAAGCTGGCTGAAAAGTATGATCTTCTCCCTTTTTAATTAGTCCTAGACTATCCAACTTGTACATAATCTGGACTGATATATTATGCTGAGATTGAGAAATAATGATTTGATTGTATGCTTGTAGTAATTCTGGATTGATTTGTAAATAAGTAAATAAATCCCTGAGATAATTACTATAAATTCCATCATAGCTACCTGCTGTTGCTAACAATTGTGAGAAAGAAATTTCGTCTCTTTGCAAATGATATAAACTTAAATGAATTAAATAGGGATGTCCACCCACCAGTTCCATTAATTTTCTAGCATTACCAAGACTAAAACTTTTCAGTTCATATCGTCTCGCAAATTCCATCACTTGCTCAGAATTGAATTCTGCTACTTTTAATGATAACCCAACATTAAAGGGAGACTGGTTGACATTTAAAGGTACATAAACCTCTGTAGAATAAACTAAGGCTAAACGTAATTGCATCCAAACATGACTTTGTTTAGCCAGTTCGTACCAACTTCTTAATAATGGTAAAAATTCCTGAGCAATGTGTGCATTTCTAAATACATAGTGTAATTCATTTAATACCAAAAAAATAGGCTGATTAATCGTTTCTAAAATATAATCTTCAAAATATATAGTGGCACTCATTTTGCAGCCAATATCTTCATCCCAATAATTATTTATATTAGGAATCATGGATAGTTGTCGAGCTACATTTACACACAACCAACGCAAAAACTTGTTAGTATCTTTAAAAGTTTGTCTATCAGCCTGTTTAAAGTCTATATTAACTATATAGTATCCTTGGTTTCTGGCTTGGTGAATTAATCTCAATATTAAAGAACTTTTACCCATTTTTTGGGATGCTCGAATCCTTAGTAGTCCACCAGGTTTAGATATTTCTTCATAAGCATATTTTTCCAAAGGTGGACGTTCAATATAAAAGCGAGAATTAAAGGGTAAAGGATCGCCTGGTAAAGATGTATCGTATCCGATATCAAATAAATTCTGTAAATTAACCATAACTATCTATGTGGGTAGGAAAAACTAAACGTGAAATACTAAATTATTTCTGATGATTGCAGTTACATACATATATAATAGTCAATATATCTAAAAAGTATTAACCTTCTTTATATTAGAAATAAATCGAGCGAGCCAAAACCATCGAGATAAAGTATTGGAGCTTGGCGGAAATATTTTACCGTGCTTTAGACTACAATTTTTCGACAACAGATACTATTTTTTGGCTAGTTCCTAATAGCCAGCTTTTTTCATCCTTATTTTAGGGTAGATTCTGAATATCTTTGCAGTTAGCTTTTGCTATACAAAAAGCCGTCATAGCAAAAACCTGGTAGTTTTCGGAGATGTTTAGAGTTCTCTAGTAAAAACTTCCATTTGGGAAAACAAAAACTACTTACCCCTGATTCTTTAAATATTATTTATCTACTACGAGACTTAAAATAGGAAAATATACAAAACTTCACAATAGTTGATACAATGACATCAATTTAACACAATTCTAAATTATAGAAGTGAAGATGTTAAGCTATTAAGTTATTTTATTAAGTTATTTTAAACGTCCTGATCTTAAAATACTAACTATTAGCCATAAACCTAATAAACTAGCAGCAGCGAATAAAATATTACTCACAAAAGATAATTGAGATGTTTGTGCTTGACTAGAAATTATTGCTGCTCCCATAATTAACGAACCTACCAAAATACTAAAAGAAAGACGGTTTGCAGCATCATCCATAGTCCGACGTAAACCATCTAATCCTTGTAGTGACAAATTCCATCGTAGAGTTTCTGATGTAACTCTATTTAATAACATTTCCAACTGACGAGGAGATTGTAAAGATAAACCTTTAATATCTAAAGCTGTCCGAAAGAGAGAACGTATTGGTGCATCTCCTAATAATTGACGACGAAATAAATCTGTAATTAAAGGTTGAATTTCAGCGAATAAACTAATTTGAGGATTAAAATTTCTTGCTACCCCTTCTAAATTCGCCAATGTTTTTGCATATAGACCCATATTACTAGGTAGGCGAATCTTATTATTACGAGCTACCTGTAAAATTTCATAAATCACTTGACTAAAATTAATATCAGTGAGGCTAGCGTTATAGTATTGTCGCAACATCCGGTCATAGTCATTTTCTAACCTGGCTAAAATTACAGGTTGAGTAGAATCAGAAAGTTGTAAAGTTAACTGAGCGCACCTTTGAGCATCTATATCTACAATTGCTAATAACATTTCTGTTAAAATTTGCTGAGTGCGGGGATCAAGTCTACCCACCATCCCACAATCTAAAAGAGCAACACGGCCATCTGCAAGATAAAATAAATTGCCAGGATGGGGATCAGCATGAAAAAAACCATCAATATATAATTGCTGAAAAAATACTCGAAATAATAAACTGGTAATATTTTTACGCTTATTTGCTACATCTTCCTCTGTATTATTAGCACTTAAATCTGCGGAAAGCAGGGGTACACCATCCAACCATTCCATTACTAATAATTTTTTGGTTGTTAAACTCCAGTCAATTTCGGCGATGACAATTTGTGTTGGATCATACCAAGGACTCTGGGATAAGTTCCGCCGTAATTGATCTGTATAACTAGCTTCTCTGGTAAAATCTAATTCTGCTTCCAGTGCCTTAGTAAACTCCTCTGCAATAGACTTAATTTCATAAGTTTGCCCAAAATCGGTTTTTGATACCAGATCAGCAATTCCTTGAATTAAGGCAACATCTTGAGTAATAGTGATATCTATACCAGGTCTTTGGACTTTAAGTGCAACTTCTCGGCCATCTATCAATGTAGCGCGATGGGTTTGAGCAATTGAACCTGCTGCAACTGGGGTATGATTAATAGACTGAAAAATTTCTGCTAAAGGTTTTGTAAACTGTTGATGGAGAAGTGTTTCTATTTGCGACCAGGGAACAGAGGGTACTTCATCTTGTAAACTGGAAAGCTCTTCTATATAAGCTGCACTTAATAAATCTGGACGAGTAGAAAGTAGTTGTCCGAGCTTAATATAAACTGGGCCTAAGTCTACCAAAATATTTTTTAATACTGCCGGTGTAGGTAGCTGAGGTTCATCAGCTTTAGCACCAGTAAGTAACCTTCGCATATAGTCCCAACCATTACGGAAGACTACTTCAATAATTTCTTTTTGTCTAGGAACTGTGTTAGTTAAAAACATCTTTGATAACCAGTAAACTAGTAATTATAAATCAAAAGTTAGTCGAATAAAGTTACTAGGACTTACACATTTTTACGAAATGTCTGAGTTGGAGATTGCTTGGGTACTTACCTGAAAACTCTCTACTTTCTTCTTATCTTCCTTCGCTCCCTTCGCTTCTTCGTGGTTAATTCATTTCTTTCTGGTCTTGTTTAAGTGAAAAGCTCAGAAAAAAACCAACCAACACTTTAGAACTACCCCTTTCTCCTATGCTATCAGCAAGGAACTTAAGTTCCTTGCTGGATAAAGGTTCGACGTTAAGTTGAAACCAATCAGCTAGAATAGATTATATAGATTTGATAGCAAATCGAGTCTTCAACAAGGTTATTATCTTTTACAGCAAATCCTGAAATCGTGGATCGCTCTGAAGAGTCTTCAGAACTTGTTTAATTTCCTGAGTACGTTCCTTTTTAACAATCAGAGTAGCATTGCGATCGCGCACAATTACTATATCTTCTAGACCTATAGTCACAATCACATCATCAGGATTAGAAGAATAGACAATTGCACCTTGAGTATCTAAACCTACATGAGTAGCTAATTCTACATTAGGAACATCATCTTTTTTCAGTAGCCGTTCAATAGCATTCCAATCACCCAAATCATCCCAACCAAACTCGACTGGTAAAACATAGGCTAAACTAGTCTTTTCCATCAGAGCGTAGTCTATACTTTTTTTAGGTAACTGAGGATAAATATCAGGGCCAGATTGTTTTAAAGGAGTAATAATTTCTGGAGCATGGGTATGTAGTTCTTCCAGAACCACACTAGCTCGAAAAACGAACATCCCACTATTCCAACTAAAACTACCTGCGGATAAAAATTTCTCAGCTGTTTCTAAATCAGGCTTTTCAGTAAAGCGGTTGACATGATAAGCTGGCAGATTATTAAAGCTACCAGTTTTTTCGCCTTGTTCAATGTAGCCATAGCCTGTCGAGGGAAATGTAGGCTTGATCCCCAAAGTAACAATAGCTGCTTCGCTTGTCGCTAACTGGGTAGCTGCACTCAATGTATCTTTAAATACTTCTTGATTAGCGATCCAGTGATCAGCGGGGAAAAAGCCAATGACAGTTTCTTCTCCGTAACGTTTGCATATTTCCAAACTTGCCCAAGCAACAGCAGCAGCGGTATCTCTTCCTTGTAATTCGACTAGCAAATTTTCAGATGGCAGATTTGGTAACTGTTCCCTTACTCCTTGAGCGACTTGGCTAGAAGTTATTACCCACAGGTGATCCCAACCTCCAGCTAGTGTAAGCAGTCTATGGGCAGTTCCTTGAAGTAGACTTTGAGAACTACCATCTAAACTTAAAAATTGCTTTGGTCGTTTTTGGCGGCTTAAGGGCCAAAAGCGTTCACCTTTGCCACCAGCCAAGATTACAGGGATGAGTTGATTATTCATGTTTTCTAATACACTTACTTCATCACAATATTAAGTGTACATTCATTTAATTTGGGATTTTCCATACCCCCAAATTTGAAGGTTGGACATGAATTTTTGAGAATTGTTTATTTATGTCCCATGCACGAATATAACGGTTAGGATACCAATAAATAAAATTCAAAATTCAAAACAGCCAAAATCAAGAAAATCTAAAACTTGCCAAATGTAGCTATAACTTTAGTGATAACTTTGGCTGCAAGGTTTTGGTTTTGCATTAACATACCTCTAGGGAGTGGTTGAGTGGGGAGATAATTGTGGTTAAACAATTTCAATGGTCAGAAAATCAAGTCGCACCTCAGCAAGTACCAACATTAGATCAAGAAGGACAACAACAATTTTCCAGAAATGAAAATAAGTTTATAGCTGTACCAGTACAGAGAATCGGATCAGAAGTCACACCGAGACAACCAATAAATTATCCACATCATCCACAGGATGTAGTTAAATCTGTAGGTAACGTTCCTAATGAACTTTATGAACGTTTGGGACTAACTATGCCTAGTTGGCTACTGTGGATATTAACTGTAATGGTTAGTATCGTGTTATCTGGGTTAATTGTATCAACTTTAGCTTTGTGGACTCCTCTGTGGAGTTTAGATCAGTCCCAAGAAGATGATTTTGGCTCTTTAAATACCAAAGATCAAGTCAAAATTCCCAAGGTTTTAGAGAATAAAATTTCCCAGTACAAACTCTCAAAACCTATGAACATTTTAGTCATGGGAATTGAACCAGTGGTGGGTACTGTAGATGGTTCTCCAGAAAGTTTCACTGGTAACAGTGATACCATGCTGCTGATCCGATTAAACCCAGCTGATAAATCCATTCGTGTGCTTTCTATTCCCAGAGGAACAATGATTTCTCTACCTGGAAAGGGGTTAACTCAGATATCTGAAGCTAACTCTCAAGGGGGGCCAGTTTTAGCAGCACGGATAATTAGTCGGACTTTAGGTAATGCACCTATTGACCGATATATTCGTCTTTCCACTAGTGGGTTAAGGCAATTGGTTGATCAATTGGGTGGTGTAGATGTATTTGTTCCTCAGCCTATCAGCTATCAAAGTGATGGTTTTCAGGCTAATTTAGTTAGTGGTTGGCAAACCTTAAATGGTAGACAAGCAGAACATTTTGCCCGTTTCCAGGAATCTAGTGCTGGTGATTTGTCCAGAGTGCAGCAACAACAAGTATTAATCAATGCTCTATTGCAGAAATTAAACAATCCTACGGTTTTACCCAGATTGCCTCAAATTACTCGCATTATGCGTAAGTATTTAGATACTAATCTGAAGATGGAAGAGATGATGGCATTGGTGAATTTTTCTGTGAACGTGGAGCGGGATAATTTCCAAATGTCTATCTTACCAGGGACATTTAGCAGATTTAGTGAAAATCCCAACAGTTATTGGTTAAATTTCAGGGGGAAACAAAACTTATTAAATGATTATGTTGGAGTGAATATCCCAGGTGTAAAATCAGATTCACGTCCAATATATCGCCTCAGAATTGCTATTCAAAATGCTTCTAATCAGCCACATTTAACTGAAAAAATGATTAACTATCTCCAAAGAGAGGGTTTTCAAAATATTTACACAGTTTCTGATTGGCCAGATACTCAACGTCAAACTCAAATTATTGCCCAGAAAGGCAATCCCAGGGCAGGAAATCAACTAAAACAAGTGTTAGGTTTAGGTGAAGTTGATGTTTCGGCTCATGGCGATTTAGATTCTGATTTGACAATTCGTATTGGCGAAGATTGGCAATAGCTATTAGTTATTAGTCATTGGTTATTATTTACAGTGCTTTCCGGTGTAATGAGGTACACTATTGGCGGGCTGTCCGGCCCACCCCACAAGAGTTTCATGATTATGATTTGTACCTCATAGTAACGAAATATGCTGTATGATATGACTTACGCAAAATCTACTTCAAATACTGTCATTGCGACGAAAGGAAGCAATCTCAAACCCCGAAGTTTCATTAAAATGCGTAAGTCCTAATTATCAGTTATCAGTTATCAGTTATCAGTTATCACTGTTTACTGTTAACTGTTAACTGTTCACCAGTCACCAATCACTTTTTACCGCCAACCTTAATTAATAATTGGTAAAATTAGCCAATACCTTATGGTCACTTACCAAACAACAAGATAATTTTATGATCACAATTGTACGGAAATTTTTTAGTTTACTCTTTGTGTTAATTCTGACGGGTTTATGGATAATAATTAATCCTCAGCCGGCTCTTGCTCAAACTAACACCATCAACTATAACAATGCTTCTTTAGAAAATCGTGATTTTTCTAACATTGATTTAACAGGTGTGAACTTTATCGCAGCAGAAATGCGAGGAACAAATTTTCAAGGTGCAAATTTAACTAACACCATGTTTACCAAAGGTGTTTTGCTCAAGGCAAATTTACAAGATGCAAATTTAACAGGTGCTTTAGTTGATCGAGTAACTTTGGATGGTGCAAATTTAAAGAATGCAATTCTCACCGAAGCAACTTTAACCCGTAGTCGTTTCTATGATACAGATATCACTGGGGCTGATTTTACAGACGCAATCATTGATCGTTATCAGGTATCACTGATGTGTGAACGGGCTGAAGGTGTTAACCCTGTAACTGGTGTTTCTACAAGGGATAGTTTGGGGTGTAGGTAGGGTTCAGTGATCAGTTATCAGTTATCAGTTATTCAGGCGCAAGATTGAATTTTTACTGCTATTTATCAGCATATTAATCTTGTCAGCAATATGGTAAATGTTCTGCAATAATTGATATTTATAATTCTAATATATTATCTAATAGGTATTGTTTGTGACGGAAAAAGACAAAGATCAAAAACCTGCTCGTTCATTTGCTGGTATTGCTGGTATAGTTGCTGCTGCTACTTTAATTAGTAAAGTATTTGGTTTAATTAGACAACAAGCGATCGCGGCTGCTTTTGGTGTCGGTGCTGCTGCAACTGCTTACAGTTATGCCTACATTATTCCTGGTTTTTTATTAATATTATTAGGTGGTGTTAATGGCCCTTTACATAGTGCCATTATCAGCGTTTTAGCAAAACGAGAAAAATCAGAATCTGCACCAATTGTAGAAACAGTCACTACCATAGTTGGTAGTTTATTATTAATAGTAACTGTTGCCCAAATCTTTCTAGCAGAACCATTAATTGATATTGTTGGTTATGGTTTAGAACCAAAAACTAGAGAAATAGCCATTCTCCAATTAAAAATCATGTCGCCAATGGCCTTATTTTCTGGTTTAATTGGGATTGGTTTTGGCACACTGAATGCGGCCAATCAATATTGGTTGTTATCAATTAGTCCCTTATTATCCAGTTTAACTGTAGTTACAGGTATTGGTATTTTAGCCTTACAATATGGAGAGGAAATTGTTAAACCAGAACTAGCTTTAATTGGGGGAATTATATTAGCTCTTGGTACTTTAGCAGGAGCAACTCTACAATGGTTAGTGCAGTTAATTGTGCAGTGGAAATTAGGTTTAGGTTCATTAAAACTCAGATTTGATTTTAAATCGCCTGCGGTGCAAGAAGTAATTAAAATCATGACACCGGCAACTATTTCTTCTGGAATGATGCCGATAAATGTAGCCACAGATTTGTTTTTTGCTAGCCCTATCAAAGGTGCAGCAGCAGGTTTTAATTACGCTAATTTATTAGTACAAACACCATTAGGAATTATTTCTAATATTATCTTATTACCTTTATTACCAATATTTGCAAAATTAGCAGAACCAGAAAACTGGCCCGAATTAAAATTACGTATTCGTCAAGGACTTTTATTAACGGCTGTCACCATGCTACCTTTAGGGGGATTAATGATAGCTTTATCTGAGCCAATTGTCCAGGTAGTTTATCAAAGAGGAGCATTTAAACAAGAAGCAACTGAGCTAGTTTCTTCCTTATTAATTGCCTATGGAATAGGGATGTTTGCTTATTTAGGACGTGATGTTTTAGTCAGAGTTTTTTATGCTTTAGGTGATGGACAAACACCGTTTAGAATTAGTACCTTTAATATTTTACTCAATGCTAGTTTAGATTTTATTTTAGTCAAACCTTTTGGTGCGCCCGGTTTAGTATTAGCTACAGTAGGTGTTAATTGTAGTTCAATATTAATGTTACTGTGGTTATTAACTCGTAAATTAAATGGTTTACCTTTAGGAGAATGGAGTGTACCAATTTTTGGTTTAGCCGCAGGTAGTGTGGTGAGTGGAATTGCTAGTTATGGAACTTTGATCGGTTGTCAACAAATATTAGGAAATCAAGGTTTAGTAATTTTAATCATTGAATTATGTGTTGCTGGTGGGGTAGGAATAGGAGTATTTTCTGTCATTGCGGGGATGATGAAAATACCAGAAGTGAATAGTTTTGTAGTGAAGATGCGGATGAAGTTTCTCAAGTTTTAAGGGTTAACTTCTTGAATAACCCATTCTTGATGTATATTAATTTCATAAATCGTTCTATTTTGTGGTTCACCACGCAATTGTAAATGGTCTACTTTAGTTGGTTCAAGTAATAATAAACAAAAAGTTTCTAATGGTGCTGATGAATTGGGTGCAGGTGGTGTGAAAGCTTCTGGTTTTGTGACTCTTTGTTTTCCAGGTTGAGGCCAAGCAAATTGTAACCGTGCAGCATCACTTAATTCTTGCCACATTTTTATTCTTGCAGGTTGTAAATGGGGATGAGAATTAGCACTCACCAAAATTAATTGTCCAGAAATACGAAATTGTTCTCTAGAGTTAGGAAAATACCAACAAATTTCTGCTGCTGGTTGCTGTGGTATTTGTTCAGCTTTTGCACTGCGAATATCAGTGATAAATTTTAACTGGTTAGTATCATCTAAAAAACCACGAAAAACAATAGTTCTATTTGCCGGTAAACCATTTTCTTGCACCGTTGCAAGTTGTAAATAGCGGGAGTAAACAAGACTACGATTTTGATGTAATGCGCGAGAAATTAAACTTCGCCAAGGTGCTAGAGACATTTTAAATTTTAGATTTTTAATTTTAGTTTGTATAAAATTGCATCAATATCAATATAGAAAAATATCCTAGTTGAATCAATATGTGCAATTAATTTTGTTTGGGTAATTACATAATAAAATTGAATTCAATAAGTCCAACTTTTGCAGTAACCACCAACCATTAACATTTATCAAGCTAATTTTATCGTATAATTAAAGTATCTTGGCAGTTGGCGATCGCTCTCTGGGAAGCTTTGCAAGTAAGCAGTTGAGCATTTTCGGAAATATCTAATGTTAAAAATATTATGAAGACAGAAATTAATTTCCAGCAACTAACCTCTCCCTCTATATCTACAGAAACCACACCCAATTTCTTCGGAGAAATAGTCCAAGAAACCTCTGCATTAACCCGTCGTTTATTCATCCAATTACAACGTCGTCCTTCCAGTTTAGCAGCAGGAATTATTCAACCTGTAATGTGGTTGGTATTGTTTGGTGCATTATTCCAAAACGCCCCCAAAGGTTTATTTGGTGACACCACCAACTACGGACAATTTCTTGCAGCAGGTGTAATTGTATTTACTGCTTTTGCTGGTGCATTAAACGCCGGTTTACCTGTCATGTTTGATCGGGAATTTGGCTTTTTAAACCGCTTACTGGTAGCACCTTTAGCTTCTCGTTTTTCCATCGTCTTTGCTTCCGCAATCTTTATTATTAGCCAAAGTTTACTACAAGCCGCAGTTATTGTTGGTGCAGCAGCATTTTTAGGCGCTGGTTTACCAGATACTGCTGGTTTGGCGGCGATCACTATGATAGTATTTTTACTGGCTTTAGGTGTAACTGCTATTTCCCTGGGTTTAGCTTTTGCACTCCCAGGACACATCGAACTGATAGCAGTAATATTTGTTACTAACTTACCTTTATTATTTGCCAGCACCGCCCTAGCTCCATTGTCTTTCATGCCAGGATGGTTACAAATTGTCGCCACCTTGAACCCCCTCAGCTACGCTATTGAACCCATCCGCTACTTATACTTAAATGGCAATTGGGGATTAAATGATGTAGTCATGCACGCTTTTTGGGGTGATGTTACTTTTGGTAGTGCATTATTAGTCTTACTAGGATTTGCTGTAGTGGGTTTACTCAGCATTCAACCCCAATTACGCAAAACTCTTGCTTAAATCGGACTAATCAACAAAATATTCGTTCAGAGTTGGGTGTGGAGATTTTTCTTCTCCCTCATATCATGTCCGGTTAAATACTTATCATTAAGGCAGCAGGGTGCAGGGGGAAAATAATTTTCTGATTTCTGCACACACCAGTTATATCGCAAGTGATTATGCGGACATGATATCACTCCACCCTGGGAAAACATTACAACACTTTCTGGTGTCATGGGGTATATGATTGGCAGGCAAGATGCCCACCCCACACAAGATGCCCACCCCACAAGAGTTTTATGATTAGGACTTATGCACAAGCTATGGAATAATCGTTCGCGTAGCGTGTCGAAGACATACCACTCCAGGCACAGAGAACACAGAGGAATGAGGGTTACAAGAGATATTTTGTGTAATTTCTGATGATTATGATTTGTACCTCATTGCCACGAAATCTGCTGTAATTTTGCCTGACTTTACCTTACCCCTATTAAAATTAAAACAAGATCAAATTATCAAAAAGTGAAGGGAATCATGAAAACATCCTTATTATCAATACCCAAAATTATCATAACTACATTTGCTGGTCTAAGTGTAGCTTCCTTATTAGCTTCACAACCCAGTGTGGCTAATACAGAACAACCTTTTAGTAGTTTAGAAACAGATAGAGATTCTAACTCATTATTTAGTAATGGTTCTGATTTTAATATTTTTGATTTGATGCACCGCGCCCAATTTGGTACAATCAATTGGGATTCTCGACAACAGAATCAACAAATCAATGACGCAGCAGCAGCTTTTAGAGCTAAACAAAAAAAACTTTTACAAAATCAACCACAAAATACTAATTTACAAAATCTCAATGGTGATAATGCAGCCCCATTAATTACTTTACCTGCTAATAAATGACCAACAAAAAGCCTCAACTTCTGATCCTGAGTAGGTTAAAGTTGAGGTTTTGATTTCTGAATGTAAGTAGGGCTTGCTGTCCGCGTAGCGTGCCGTCAGGCATATAAAACTGAAACCGTTATAGGTAAGGGCTTTGAAGCATTTTTAGGTAAAAAAGGTGCAAGCTTTTATCAGCTGGAAACTTAAAAACCTTGCATTTACAGCACTTTCCGGTGTAATGAGGTACACTATTGGCGGGCTGTCCGGCCCACCCCACAAGAGTTTCATGATTATTAATTGTACCTCATAGCAAAGAAATCTGCTGTAATTCCTGGTTAACGGAAAAATCGCTCCTATCCAACTCTTGAAACTGTTCCCTGTTCCCTCTTCCCTATTCCCTATCTTCACGACAAGACTTTTTCAGCAACCCCTATTTAGATATTTGCTTGTTAATAGATTACAAACCTAATTGTGCTAGGATGTCGCTGGCATGGGTAGATGTGTTCACAGAAGCATCAACGTGGGTAATTTGACCTTCGGGGCTGATCACAAAAGTCACACGTTTAGCATAACCACCACCATCAACATCATAGGCTTTAATCAAAGCTTGATCTGTATCTGCTAATAAGGGAAAATTGAGATTATATTTAGCAGTAAATGCTTGGTGAGATGCTTCATCATCAGCACTAACTCCCAACACTACAACATCCTTACCTTTGTATTCTGGTTGAGCATCCCGGAAACTGCAAGCTTGTTTGGTACAACCTGGAGTATCATCTTTGGGATAAAAATACAAAACTACTGTTTTGCCAGCAAAATCAGATAATGAGACTGTGTTACCGCTTGTATCTTTAACTGTAAATGTAGGTGCTTTTGTGCCAACTGCTAGTGCCATAATGAACTTTTCCTATTTCAGACTGTTAATGCTCTAGAGATTTTACAATACTTTACAATAAACAAGGAAGAGGAGATCAAAGAGTCAGAATAAGCAGAGGGTGGGGTGCAAAGAAGAAGAACCTCATTATTGATGTCAACTTAACCGAAAACCTCCATCCAGCAAAGAACTCAGTTCCTTACTTCTTATGCCATTTCCTTCAGCGATAAAACTATGACCACAGTAAACTCACCAAAGTCAAAACCCTTTGTTTATACTCAAAAAACAATAGAAAGAGCAGAGAGATCGGTAATTTGTTCACCTTTCAACTTGAGTTTATTTGTAGCTATGCAAAGCCAAAGTATTAACTTGGGTGCGATCGCCACAGAAATAGGAGTTCAACAAGGTTATACCAAACACCCATTATCAGAATTAGTCTGTGATAATGCTTTATGTTGGTTAATTGAAGTGGGGATATTGAGGAGAGAAGTGGACGGCCAAGGTATCACAGACGGTTTTCGCCTCACACCATTAGGATATAAATTAGTAGAAAAGTTTTTAGATACAAATTTTCCTCGTCCTTCCTTGGGCGATCGCCTCAATAATGCTATGACTCGTTGGTTGAGACTACCTTTCTAGCCAAAAAATTGACATGATTGAATAAGCAAGCCAAAGTAAAGATTAGGTAAAGAAAACACAGTAGCTAGCTAGGGTTGAGCAGACTGATTTTGTTTATCTACTTTTTTTGGTGTGATGAGGATACTGGCACATCATAAAATCTTAAACCTGAAATTGTAGTAATTCTTAGAAAACATAGAAAACTATAGAAATAAAAGGGAATTTATGAAATCAATCATGGTAGTGGGAACTACATCCCACGCTGGTAAATCACTCATAACCACAGCCATTTGTCGTATTCTCTCACGCCGTGGTTGGCGAGTTGCTCCCTTCAAAGGTCAAAATATGGCATTAAACGCCTATGTCACCGCCAATGGTGGGGAAATTGGTTATGCTCAAGCAGTGCAAGCTTGGTCTGCGGGTGTATCACCCTTGGTAGAAATGAATCCAATTTTACTTAAACCCCAAGGTGATATGACTTCCCAGATCATTATCAGAGGTAGACCAGTTGGTAAAGTAAATGCTAAAGATTATTATGCTCAATATTTTGAAATTGGTTGGCGCACAATCACAGAATCACTCAAACTATTAGAAACAGAATTTGATTTAGTAGTATGCGAAGGTGCAGGAAGTCCCGCAGAAATTAACCTCAAGCACCGAGATTTAACTAACATGAGGGTAGCAAAACATTTGAATGCTCCCACCTTATTAGTAGTAGATATTGATCGAGGTGGTGCATTTGCTCACGTAGTCGGAACTTTAGAATTATTAGAACCGGAAGAACGAGCGTTAATTAAAGGGGTAGTAATTAATAAATTCCGGGGACAAAGATCCATTCTTGAACCAGGTATTAAATGGTTAGAGGAAAAAACAGGAATTCCTGTGGTTGGGGTTATTCCTTACCTTCAGGAAGTGTTTCCCGCTGAAGATTCTTTAGACTTATTAGAACGGAAAACCCATAAAGAGCAGTCAGAATTAAATATTGCCGTTATTCGTTTACCGAGAATTTCTAACTTTACTGATTTTGATCCATTAGAATCAGAAGCCAGTGTATCAGTAAAATATCTCAGCCCCAAGCAAGATTTAGGACATCCAGACGCAGTAATTATTCCTGGTACGAAAACTACAATTCCAGATTTAGTGCTACTACGAAAAACTGGTATGGCGGAAGCAATTCAAAACTATGCAGCTTCTGGAGGAACTGTTTTAGGGATTTGTGGTGGTTTCCAAATGTTAGGCGAAATGGTAGCTGATCCTGAAGGAGTAGAAGGCCAAGCAGGTAGATATGAAGGGTTAAATTTATTCCCCATGAAAACAGTCATTACAGGACAAAAAATAGCCCGCCAGCGTCAAGTAACTTCTAATCATCCGCAAATGGGTTTACCTGTAAATGGGTTTGAAATTCATCAAGGGCGATCGCGCGTTGAACAACCAACAAATAATTCCTCGTACCAAGCTTTATTTGACGATGTTAACTTAGGTTTAGTAGATAATTGTCAATCTGTGTGGGGTACTTATTTACATGGAATTTTTGATAATGGTCCTTGGAGACGTGCATGGTTAAATCGTTTACGTCAACAAAGAGGTTTAAAATCTTTACCTACAGGTGTAGCTAATTATCGAGATCAACGAGAACAAATTTTAGATTCTATTGCGAATGAAATCGAAACTCACTTAAATTTAACTCCATTTTTGTCTTAGTTACAGATTTAATAATTGATTACTATGAAGATTCGTTTTCTGCCAGATAATGTTACTGTTGAAGCCGAAGTTGGAGAACCTTTATTAGATGTTGCAGATAGAGCAGGAGTATCAATTCCCACTGGTTGTTTAATGGGAACTTGTCACGCTTGTACTGTGGAATTGGATGATGGAGAAGTGATCCGCGCTTGTTTAACTCCTGTTCCTCCAGAAAAAGAGGAATTAACCATACATCTTTTTAGCGATCCAACTTGGTAATACAGCCTATTTAGCTGCAATGAGGTACAAATCACAATCATGAAACTCTTGTGGGGTGGGCATCTTGTGTGGGGTGGGCATCTTGCCCGCCAATAATATGGGGGTTGCTGAAAAAGTCTTGTCGTAGAGGATCAAAGACAGGGAGCAGGGAGAGAACTGAAAAACTACTTTTCAATCTCTCCAAATCAAACAAGTGCAAGGTTTTTTAGTGCTTACCCCTCAAAAGCTTACACTTTCTCAATCTCAAATCTTTACAGGTAAAAGGTTTTGGCAACTTTTGCTTTTAAAAAGAGCAATCTTTGATAACGTGGGAACTTGGGAACATTGCATTTAGGTTTGATTTAAAATCAAAATCTTCCTATGCAACTCTTGAGACTGTTCCCTGTTCCCTAGACGCAACAAATAAATTTTTCAGCAAAACGGTACGTTAGATATTGATACTTTGAGGAATCTTTGCAGGTATCAAAAACTCATAAGGTATCAATCCTTCAAGTTTAAGTTGAATATTGCGCTTTTGAATTTCCTTTGTAATTTCATCTAGCTGTGCATGGAATTTATCCAAAGCAGGTTTGACTTGATTCTGATCTGGAAAAGCTGATTCAGAATAATGACCAAGTTGTGTATAGTGGACTGAACCGAGTAAGTAAAGTAAATCTATTTGCCCTGAAGCTTGTTCTAGTGATGGTAATCCCTCAATGAAACTTTTTGTTTCTTGAGTGTTTGTTGGTGCTGGGAGATAACGTGCAAGTGGACAAGCAGGTGTATACATCATGAATTCCTTTTGAGCAAAGTTCACCGCAGCGTGTTGAGCGCTAGCTGTAAAAATCACTGTGGAAACAGCTTGCACTAAATAACTTACTGTTTTAATTTCTCCTTTACCATCATCACCAAAATTCTGTAAACGACCACCTTCATGAGAAACTAACGTAGATGCCCATTTCTGTATATCTTGATCATTGGCAACTTCTGCATCACTGCTGTATAAGAGGTTGAAATAATCAGTTACCCAACTTTCAATCGCATCCCAAATTAATAATCCATCATCACGGTAAGGATAGGTTGGTAACTTAACTTTGTCATTAACACCACGATTTTCTAAAGTTTTGGGAAAAGCAATATCATTAAAGTTAAATAAGTAGCTTTGTGTAGCTTTAGCAGCTAGTGATGTATCAGCACCTATACTGCTACCCAGTAGGGAATCCACAGTACCTCCTGGTGCTACTAAAACAGCATGAGCGCCATAGTTAATAAATAATGTCCCCTCAAGATGAGGTATGAGTAGGCATTTTAAAGGATGATTATCAGGTAACTTATTAGTTGGTACAACAAAAGCTTCAACAACTAAATGAGTGCGACCTAAGTGACTGATTAATTCATGATAGTTAGAATTTGCCATTTCGACAATATTCTTAGCAGTCATCCAAGGTTCTCCATTCGCATCAGCATCTAGAGGTGTAAATAGCACTCGCTGATTACTAATTGAAGTTTGATTATAACTAATTGCTACTGGAAATAAAGAACGAGATGTACTACCAACTGGTGGTACTGCAAATAATGCTAAGGGAGCAGTAACATACTTTTGTTGTTCTGGATAAGTACCATTTACCAAACCTGCTAAAATAGAATAGTCTGCTAAATAAATACGGCCATCTTCAAGTGCTGTATTCAGAGAATCATTAACTCCGAATTTTTGAGCAACATCAGCATATTGTGTGGCGGTAATTTCTATGCGTGAATCAAGTTGATTTATCTGCTCAATTACAACTGGGTTATAACCTCCGACTTGCAGATAAGCAAAAATTAAATCTTGTTGGAATGTATTAGAAATTGCCGGCTTGGGTATAATTTGGAATTGATTATTGTAATCTACAAGGCTAAGATTATTAGCATATAACTGTGTAGTAGGAACTTTACTTTCTGCTAGTTCTGCTAGTTTACTAGTATATTTAACTATTTCCTGAAGACTAGCGATTGCGGCTTTTTCACTAGCATCTAAATCTTTTTCTAAATCTTCGACACTGCGATTTAAAAATTTAGAAGTCTTGTTTTTAACTTCTTTAGCTTCGTTTTCAATCAAACCCAAAATGCCACTTTTTCTAGATTTTAGACCCTTTTGATCGGCTTTTTGCAGTTGCTCATCAACTTGTAGTTCTTGATCAATTTCCTGTAAGACTGATTTAAATTTTTCTAGGAAATCACTTGATTCTTCTTGATTTTCTAGTTGTTGCAATTTACTAGCAATAACAGTTGATTCTGAAGGTTCTAGTTTTTTAGCTAGAGAACTGTTAATAAAAATAATAACTGCACGAAATGCAACTTTAGCTATCCACTTGAAACTGGGAAATTCACCTTGAGGTATTTTAGGGAAAGGTAAACCGAATAATCTTTCTAAAATCTGATTTTCAGGTACATTTGTGATTGCTAAAGGATTCAGATAGTTGTAGTTATATTCATATGTATCATATGGAAAATAACGTCTTTGTATATATAAAGATCCTAAGTATGAAATCAGTTTTAGTAGCTTCCTAGTATCTTGTTCTTGATTGGATGTAGATGCAGAATTGTCCTGGTTAGTTTGAGACATTTTGTTTTCCTTAATGGTTGCAATTCAGTATTCTTACTGGTACGGGAATATTTAACAATATTAGTCTAGTGCTTTTACCCTTATTTTGTCATCCTCTCAAAACATTTATTATTTATTAAATATGTAACTATTGTGTATCAAGCAATTTACTTCACAAGTACAGTTATAAATCACCAAGTTTTTTCTGAATTATAATTCCACAAGATGACCAAATAACTAAATTGTCATGTTAAATATTTAGCTTAATTAACAAAAATTATTAAAAAAATATCCCAGCTATTTGTTCTGAATTATCAACCTCAGAAACCTATTCTTCAACTAAAGTAGATCATGTTTTCTTAATCTTTAACCTGAACTCAGATTTATTAGACTTAATCACTAAATATTGATTTACTCATGAATAGGACTTACCTATAACCTAGTTCAAATACTGTCATTGCGATGTAAGGAGACAATCTCCAAATTAGACATTTCGTAAAAATGCGTAATTCCTAACCTACTATGAATGAGTTTTGTGATTAACTGGAATTTCGATGATAAATTCTGTACCCTTTTCTAAACTTGATTGACAAGATAACTTACCATAATGTTTGTCTACAATTATCTGGTAACTAATAGATAATCCCAATCCTGTACCTTTACCTATTTCTTTAGTAGTGAAGAAAGGATCAAATAATTTTAGGCGTATATCTTCTGGAATACCATAACCATTATCTATAATACGAATTTTTACCCATTTGTCTACTATTTGAGTGTTAATACGAATTGTCGGAGACTGCAAGTTTGATTCTTTATACCCATCTTCAAAAGCATCAATAGCATTTGCCAAAATATTCATAAATACTTGATTCAATTGACTAGGATAGCATTCAACATCTGAAAATTTTCCATACTCTTTGACAATGGAAATATCTGGAAATTTAGATTTATTCTTCAACCGATGTTGGAGAATCATGAGAGTGTTATCTATTCCTTCATGAATGTTAACTGTTTTGAAATCAGATTCATCAAGACGAGAAAAATTTCTCAAAGATAAGACAATTGCGCTAATTCTTTCAGTTCCTACTTTCATAGAATTGAGTAGTTTGATTAAGTCATCTTGGAGAAAATCTAGTTCGATTTCTTTGGTATATGCTTGAATAACTTGTGTTGGTTTGGGATAAGACTGTTGATAAAGTTGCAATAACTTCAATAAATTCTGTATATATTCTTCCGCATAGTTAAGATTTCCTTCTACAAAAGTAACTGGATTATTTATTTCATGGGCAATACCTGCTATCATTTCACCTAAACTAGACATCTTTTCAGTTTGAATTAGTTGTAATTGGGTATTTTGGAGTGTTTTGAGAGTTTGTTGTAGTTGGTTATTTTTATTGCTTAATTCTTGGGTTCTTTTTTGAACACGACTTTCTAATTTTTGGTTTGTTTCTTCTAATGCTAGTTGAGCAATTTTTCGTCCTTTTACATACTCTTGTAAAATACGCAATACTAGTAACCATGAAGGTATAAGCATTGCCAAACTTGCAATTGATATAAAAATTGACCAAAACAATTGTTGACGATAGTCTGCCACTTTTTTTCGTATTTGTTGAGCAATTGCTATATTTCTTTGATTCACTCCATCCGCATATTTTTCTTTTTCTATTTCATATTCAGTACTTGACAATAGTGCTTGTGCCAATTGTTGTTGATTGTTCCTAACTAACTTAAAAGAGCGATACTCCATGTCCACTAATTTGACATTAGCTGCATCAGTTTTTTTTGCATATTCACTTTTGTAAGCATCTGGAGCAAGTTGAATAGATTCTTGAATAACAGAATTAAGCTGTGGTTCAAATCGGCGATATCTTTCTTCCCAAAAATTATTACCAGTAGCTGCATTCATCCGTGCTGACATAGTTAAAACTTCATCCAAATGCGTGATTTTATCACTCAAATTTTGCAGGCGTACTTCTTCTCGAATAATGCTGTTAAAGTTTTGATATACTTGTCCTGTCATCCAAATTTGAGGAAAAAATAACAGTAAAGTTAATACTACTGTTGCAGTGACAATCTGGGATGGATATTTAGATAATTGACAAAAAAAGCGTCTGTAATAGTGGATTATAAAACTAATATGATCACTGAAGACTATTGTTATGTTATTTAACATTATATTATGAAGGTATGAGAAATATGGAGAATAAAAGTTAAAGTGTTTTCTTATTAACTAGAATGCAAAATATATTTTTAATATTCCTGATGAACTAGAGTATTATCTTCTAAAATTTTATTCGACTGAATCAAAAACGGCTATATGGAGTGAACAGTACTATGTTTTGAGGTACTAATAAATATGTAATGATGTAGGAATAAACTTTATTATTGCTCTACTAGCAAGTCTTGTTTGCCCAAATAATATATCATTCTAAACATTTAAGAATAGTTACATTTATAATATGAAAAAAGTTTTAAATGCCATTTAGTGATATAATTTCTTTGCACGCTTTGGAAACACCAAATATTAAGGCAATGACTTTAAATATTTTCTATAGTTTAACTACTTAAAGTCGGGGTTGCTGAATAAGCATTGGTGTCAACCTAGGTTAAATATGGCTTATACAAGTTAAATGCAAAACAGCTTATAACAGGTGTATGCAGAAATCCGAAAATTCTTTTCTCCCTGCGGACTTAATGATAAGTATTTAATCGAAGACAATATTATTAGTGTTTTTGCTTAATCAGGACGTGTTCTTTATACCTATCCTTATGTCAAATTTCGCTAAAGTGCAAAGACCTTGAATAACAATACCTTTGCCATAAAATACAGCACTTTCCGGTGTAATGAGGTACGTTTTTGGCGGGCAAGATGCCCACCCCACAAGAGTTTCATGATTATGATTTGTACCTCGTAGCAACGAAATCTGCTGTATATTGACAGGACTTACGCAAAATATCTATCAAACCCTCATTCCTCTGTGTTCTCTGTGTCTGGAGTGGTTAGATTATTCCATAGCTTGTGCGTAAGTCCTATATTGATTTGCTTGCACATTGGGTTAAGAAACGAAACCCAAAAAACATAGTGAGTAAAAGTTGGGTTTCACTTTGTTCAACCCAACCTACGGGAAAATTTAGTAGTGAGAAATTTACTGTTTTATCAACCCCTTCTATCCATCACCCTTCACATTCAAAGCATATTCTTTAAACCTTTCCAAATCTGCTTGAATCGTTGATTCTACAGCCTTTCCCAAAAATAAATTATCCATCAACTTACCCAAAATACCGGGAATAGCATAGGAAATAGTCATCTTCACAATACTACCTCCCTCATGGCGATCGTAAAAACGAATTGCTCCTTGATTTGGTAAACCATCCACAGATTCCCATTGGATAATTTGATGGGAAATATTTTTCAAAATACGGGATTTCCAGCTAAATTGTAAACCACTGGTACTTAATTTCCATATAGAAATTTCTGGATCATCAGGGGAGATTTTTACTGAATCAATCCATTTCATCCATTGTGGCATTTGTTCCAAATCAGACCACAACCCCCATACTAATTCTATGGGAGCTTCTACTTCTACTTGTACGCTATGTTCTAACCAGTCAGCCATTGGATTTTAGATTAATAATTAATAATTCGTAATGCTCTTCTCGGGAGGGCTATGACTAACGCCACGCTCGGCGAACGTGAACGTTAACGTAATTCGTAATTAATAGGACTTACGCAAAACTTATTCCAAATGCTGTGCGATGTAAGGAAGCAATCTCAAGAACCACATTTCGTTAAAATGCGTAAGTCCTAATTAAATCACTATTACCTGTTCCCTGTCACCTACTTCTTCACATTTTCTAAAATAACCTTTGCTGCACGTTTCCCAGAAGTTGTTGCACCTTCCATAGAATCAATGTAATCTTGTTGGGTGTAACTTCCTGCAAGGAAAAAATTAGGAATTGGTGTTTTTTGATCAGGTCTGTAAACGTCCATTCCTGGTGCTTCTCTGTACAAAGATTGAGCTAGTTTTACCACACTGTACCAAGTCATGTTTAGTTCCCTAGATGAGGGGAATAATTCATGGACTTGCTTAAGAACATGGTGGGCGATCGCTTCATTACTTTCTTTAATAAATGGATCTCCAGGAGTTAACACTAACTGTAGCAATGAACCCTCCCCAGGACGATAATAATCTGCGGGACTGGTTAAAGCCAAATCAGCAAAACAAGAAAAATCAGCATCGGCAGTGTATAACAAATTATCTAATCCTTCTGCTTGATTTAACTGTTTGCGTTTTTCTTCATCTTGTAATTCTGTTACCCAACCGTCAAATCTTAATTGTACTGTAGCAACCGGAACAGCATCTAATTTATAAATGTTGTCAAATTCTGACCATTTCCGCCATGCTTGCGGTAATACTTTCTTAATTCCTGGTACATCACAGGCGCAAACATAAGCATCAGCAGTAATTACTTCCTCTGTTTCACCATTAGCAACTACTATTCCTGTAACTTTGGTGTCTTCACCAGATTCAGTAAACTGAATTTCTCGCACTTGGCGACGGGTATAAATCTTTGTACCCCTAGCTTCTAAGTATTCAATAATTGGTTTATGTAAATATTCGTGGGGTGAACCTTCCAGCATTCGCAAAATAGAAGCCTCGGTTCTGACTGCAAAGAACTGGAAGATTGTTAGCATACAACGGGCTGAAATATGCTCGCAGTCAATAAAACCCAAAGCATAAGCGATAGGATTCCACATCCGTTCTATGCTACCTTTGCTACCACCATGACGATAGAACCAGTCAGCAAAACTCACTTTATCTAAATCACGGATGGTATTCATTGCACCGTCAAAGTCCACTAAACCCCGGACAATAGGGCTAGTTCCCAAGGCGATCGCATTTTGGAATTTATCCAGCGCTGAAAGTTGAGAGGTGGTAAAAAATGCCTTTAAGCCATTAAAAGGCGCACCAGTGATGAACCGGAAGTCTAAAGCACCAATTTTTCCACCTTTATTAATGAAAGTATGGGTGTGTTCTTTCAGGCGTAAATTATCTCCCGCTCCTACCTTATTCATCAACTCAAACAGATTGTAGTAGCAGCCGAAGAAGACGTGTAGCCCCATTTCTATATGGTTGCCATCACCATCTACCCAACTGCCTACTTTCCCACCGACAAAGGGACGAGATTCAAAAATTTGAACTTCACAACCCGCATCAGCTAAATCTATGGCAGTGGCTAACCCAGCTAGTCCTGCACCTACAATTGCAACACGCATTCCTAATTTCCTTTATTGCTTACACCAAGCTGTGTAATTAGTTTATTTACAAATTGTAACTGGCTTGGTGTCACAATTGGTCAATGAATAGGTTCACAGTGGAAGAAAGTTGGAAAAAATAAGAAATCAGTTGACACACTCACCAACCCAAAAGGGCAGTGATTATTAACGTTTTATCGCAATTTACTACTGTTTGAATAGCGGATCTACTGAAAACATTAATGTTGTAGTCGCTACTTTTCGTTTAATATTGTGCCAATGATACACAACAAGTCTCTGTATACTTTTATTTGTATCCATTTACCACTTCACCCATTACCATTATCACTATCCTCCGATAAACTTAAACCCCTGATTAATTCACGAATCACATCGGTAGCCGGTCTACCTGTCTGTTGACAATATTTTTCTAGTTTTTCTGCTTCCTGAGTTGCTAGGTTAACAGTAATACGTTTAACAGCCCACTTTTTATTAGTCATTATCATGCAACTTGCTATGTGTTAACAGTTATCCAGAATGTATCTGGTGTAAAAGGAAAAAATGATACTATCAAAGATAGTGAAAAAAGATCATAAAATCATTAATATATTTGCAAGTTATTTGTAAAGTTTCCTTGAAGATCAAGAAAATATCTTGAGCTTTTTAACCATAGATTATGCAGCAAGAACCTTCAGAGTTCATTGTAGAAAACCACAGATTAGACATTAATTAGATAACTCAGTATGGAATAAATACTTATCCATCGTAATTAGGTGAGGTATTGATTAGTAGGAATTATCGTTTGAATGATGGACTCATGAAGGTAAAAAATTATAGTAATATTTGTGCAAACATATAGTCTTAATTTAGCGTAGCTGAATTAAGGTATGACATTAAGATTTAGGGAACACAGAAAAGGTAACAAGAAACAGGCAACAGAAAAATTTATATTAACAAGGAGTGCCAATAATCTAAAATCCAAAATCTAAAATCATACCCAGAATCAGCAATGCTCTGAATTTATTATCAGTAATTCAACGGATGAAATTAGCAGCAGTGCAACTTAATATCTCTACTCTTATGATCACGATACATAAATTTTTTTATCCATAACTTAGATTAAAAATTACAATAAACACCTATGATATTTTCAACAAGCCCTGAGTAACTTGCTTTCAGGTTTTTTGGAGTTATGCGAGTTACAGCAAATTCGAGGTTAATGAGGTACAGTCTCAAAAATTAAACTTTTGTGGGATGGGCCGGACAGCCCGTCACTAGTGTACCTCACCAAGATGAAATCTGCTGTATGTATAAAAATGCGCCAAATTTATCAGAGAATTAACCACAGAGGCACAGAGATCGCAGAGGAAGAAAATACGAGTTGCAAAATTAAGTGCAGCTTCATGAGGAAATTGTATTACTCAACGACAGAATAAACATTTCAGCCTAGAAAATGATTGGGTTTTGAGTTTCTCCCGAACTCAGGTTATCAAAATCCCAAGCTGCTGTTGATTGTCTATTGAGAAATTTAACATCTTGAGCTATCAATATCGTTAAAATAGAAGGAAAAATCAAAAAATTAGCCTAACGGTTATCAATAGTATATACATAACAGTGTTTAATCTAGTTAAGGAGACAATAAAATGGTACAAGCAAGTCAAACCCAAGAACGTGGCATTCTGCTCAGTGAAGCTGCATTACGCCAGGTAAAATCTCTCCAAGCTCAACAAGGAAAAGACTTATGTTTACGAGTAGGAGTACGTCAAGGTGGTTGTTCTGGAATGTCTTATATGATGGATTTTGAAGACATCACCAAGACAACTTCTCAGGATGAAGTCTTTGATTACGATGGTTTTAAAATTGTTTGCGATCGCAAGAGCTTGTTATATCTCTATGGTTTAATGCTAGATTACAGTGATGCCATGATTGGCGGCGGTTTTCAGTTTACTAACCCCAACGCTTCTCAAACCTGTGGTTGTGGTAAATCCTTTGGAGTGTAATATAGTCAATGATCAGAAGTGATTGTGCAGAGTATTAAGTGCAAGGTGCAGGTTACAAAATGGGAGAAAGGGAGATAAACAAACTAGTCACTAATTCCCAGTCATCTCATCAGTCACCAATGATCTTTCACCAATCACTTCTGATCGGTAACTAATAACCAATCACTAATAACCAATGACTATAGCAATAGAAGAATTATTTGATACTGGTTTAAAAAGATATAAAGAAGGAGAGTCCGCAGCGACTTTAATTCCCGTTTTTAAAGAAGTGTGCGATCGCTCACCCAGAGCTAGTTCTGCTTGGATTTGTTTATCATGGCTATACTTGCTAGAAAACAAAGCTCAATTAGCTTACAAAGCGGCAAGTAAAGCAGTAAAAATCAACCCTCAAGATCCACAAGCTAGAATCAACTTAGCATTAGCTATGTTAGAAACTGGACATAAAGGGCTAAGAGAACATATTGAATTTGCCCAACAGTTGATATTTGTTAACAACGAATGGGAAGAAGAAGTAAAGAAGAGTATTGAGGATGGTTTAAGCAGAAAACCTGACTGGAAAAGCCTAGAAAAAGTTCAAAAATGGTTATTTGAATCGTAATGCTCCTTTCAGGAGAGCTTCGCTTACGTAATTCGTAATTCGTAATTCGTAATTCGTAATGCTCCTTTCAGGAGAGCTTCGCTTACGTAGTTCGTAGTTCTGAATTCGTAGTTCTGAATTCTAAATTGCGAATTTTTCCCTGTTCCCTGTTCCCTGTTCCCTGTTCCCTGTTCCCTATTTCAGAATGAAAGACAAAATATTAAATTGGATTAACACAATATTAGTAATTGACTTTTTCCTAGTAATTTTAGGTTTTGGTTGGTTTGCTGTAGGCGTTGTCGGTAATGCTTCTGGTATTAACTTAGGTTTAGATTTATGGCATAAATTATGGCAACCACTATTTAACCCAGCAATCGGCATTTTAATGGCTGGGGCGTTGGTTAGTGGGACGAGTAGTTGGATATCAAAGAAATTTGGTAAAAATTAATTAGGGTTTGCTGAATAAATGTGAAAACATGACATGTAAATGGTTTTGGGCAATTTAAAATCTTAAAAGTGCAAGGATTTAGGGTAAAATAGTTGAAAACCCGTGCATCAAGCGCATCAAAATGTATCNCCGATAGCGTAGCGTGGCGTTAGCCATAGGGAGCATTACGAATTACGAATTACGAATTACGAATTACGAATTACGAATTACGAATTACGAATTACGAATTACGAATTACGAATTACGAATTACGAATTACGAATTACGAATTACAAATTACTTGATCAACTTGTTTCAATAATGATTCTAAAGTTGAGGAATTATCTAAAACTAGATTCGCACGGGCAATTTTTTCAGCCATTGATAGTTGACTTTTCATTCTTGCTGCTGCTTGTTCATCAGTTAAATTATTTCGCTGTATTAATCTGCTTTTTTGTTGCGTCTCTGAACAAGCAACTACCCATATCTCTGTGACTAAATTTTCTAATTTGGCTTCAAATAATAAGGGAATTACTAACACTAAAGTATTAGCAGATGATTGATTAATTGCTTGGGAAAAACAATTTCTGACATAGGGATGAATGATATTTTCTACCCATTCCCGTTCTTGTGGTTGATTAAATATGATTTCTGCCAATTTTGCCCGATTCAAATTACCATCTGCTAGCAAAATTTCTTGACCATATTTTTGGGCTATTTTTGCTAAAATTGGTGAGCCACTAGATACTGCTTCTCTAGCATAAATATCAGCGTCTAAGATTGGTAAATTGTAAGCAGTGGCTAAATGATTAGCTACTGTACTTTTACCTGTGGCAATACCTCCAGTTAAACCAATTAGTTGTTTATTGTGAGTCATTAATCTGAACAGCTTTTACTCTTGCTTTTTGCCTTTGGCCTGAATAAAATCTAATCATTCACCCATTTAATAATTGCTTGAGTTAAACCCTCAGCAGTATATTCTTCTGCTTCTATATCCACTCTACCAAATAAATCCATACAGGTTTTAGAAGTTTGTGGGCCGATGGAGGCTATTTGGGTGTTATTTAAAAAATTAATTATCCCTTCTGGAAATTTGTTTGCTGTTAATAAACAGAAAAATTGTACAGTTTTAGAACTGGCAAAAGTGATAACATCTAAAGTATGATTTCTGAGGGCATTTTCTGCATCTTCAGGAATATTATGCGGACAAGAAGATTCATAGGTGGGAACTTCTATAACTTCTGCACCTTGATGTATAAATTCTTCTACTAAAATTTGCCTTCCTCCTGTTTCTACCCTGGGGAAGAGAATTTTTTGACCTGCTAATTTTTCGGGGAAATTAATTACCAGAGAATCTGCAATAAAATGGGGAGGAATAAAATCAGCTTTAATACTATAGCTACTAAGAACCTGAGCAGTTTTTTTACCAACTACTGCAATTTTGAGTTGATTTAAAGCAGTTTTATTTTTACCGTTGGTTTCTAGTCTTTTAAGAAAGTATTCTACTGCATTACCAGATGTGAGGATGAGCCAATTAAAAGTTGATAACTGAGAAATTGCTTGATCTAAAGGCCTCCAACTAGAGGGAGGTGTGATTTCTAAAGCTGGTAGCTCTATGACTGTAGCACCTTCTGCTTTGAGGCGATCGCTAAATTGACTAGACTGTCCTACTGAACGAGTTACTAAAATTGTTTTACCAGTTAAGGGAGAATGAGAGGGTTGTTGCGGTTGGGAAATAGGAAGGTTGCTATGCACGATTGTATATTTACAAGAGTATTTTGTTAAAAAGTTATTAATGATATTGTATATCTTTCTATCCTATAAGAACTTCCGTAATCCTACAACTTCACCGATCACAATGACAGCAGGGGAAAGGGATAATTCCGCAGTTTCTGTTAAAATATTACCTAGTTCACTTACCCAAACTTCTTGTTTAGGTGTCCCTGCCCAACGGATAATAGCTATGGGTGTAGAGGGTAATTTATTATATCTCAATAGTTGATAAATTATATCTCTTAGGTTTCTCGTCCCCATTAAAATTACTAAGGTTTCCAGTCTTGATAATGCTTCCCAGTCTAAAGCATCTATTTCATGACCTGTAAATATGACAAAACAACGGCTTAAAACGTTATCTGTCAGAGGTATTCCTGCTAATAGAGGTGCTGCTAAGGCTGAAGAAATTCCTGGGACGATTTCAAATTCACAACCTGCTGTTTTTAGGGCTTGAATTTCGGATAAACAACGCCCAAAAATAAAAGGATCACCTGATTTTAGTCTGATGATTTGTTTCCTATCTCGGCAATGTTTAACTAATAAGCTATTAATTTCTCCTTGGGGTGTGCTGGGTTTTCCCCCACGTTTACCCACATCTATTTTTAAGCAGTTTTCTGGGACTAAATTGAGTATTTCAGCATCTACTAAGGCATCATAAATTAGTATTTCTGCTGATTTTAATAACCGATAGGCTTTAACTGTTAAATATTCTATCTTTCCAGGGCCTGCACCAATTATGTATACTTTGTTGGTCATTACGAATTTAGAATTTAGAATTTAGAATCAGGACTTACGCAAAAATCTTCCAATACTCTACTCCTCTGCGTTCTCTGCGGTTTGATATTCCGTAACTCGTGCGTAAGTCCTAATAATTACGAACTACGAATTACGAATTACGAATTACGAATTACGCATTACCAACATCTTCAAGAATTTTATCTATTGTTTCTACTTTTTGAGGTTGACGTTGTTTTTGAAATAAAGCTTTTGATGTTTGGAGATTTTTGATTGCTTCTTCATTGTCATTTTCTAATAATAAAATATTAGCTAATCTTAAATATGCATCGGCATTTTTAGGACTCCGATTAATTACATAGGTAAATAATTCTTTAGCTTCTTCAATTTGACCTTGATGATTTAAAAGGTCTCCTAATAATAATCTTACTACATCATTGGTGGAATTAATGGCTATTACTTGACGAAAAGCTGCTTCTGCACCTGCATAATCTTTTTCTTTAAAGAGATTGATTCCTTTTTGAAATAAATTAGCTGTAATTAATGTTTTCCAAGATAGATAACCTAAAACTGCCATTGCTGTAATGACGGCGATGATAGCAATGATATTACTAATTGGTAGATTTTCTAACATGATTTACTTTGTTTGATTTTGAGGTTCTTGAGTACCTGGTATGCAAATTTTAGATAGAACAATATCAGGAGGCTTACTATGTATAGGAATTATACCTAATTATTAACATTATGGGAAAATATTTTCTATTTTCCCTGTTCCCTCTGAAACCATTGGTAATTTACCATAACAAGTACCGAAGAACCGATTTTGATAAACTAACCTAAAATACCAGCAATGGGAAAAATGAGATATTCGATGAAAAATAGTTTCCAGATAAATTGATAAAGATCAGCTATTTGAGTTTTATTATCTATATCTACTTTTCTACTTTCTATCCATAATAAACTTAAGGGGATGATATGACTAATCAACAAGAATATTTTGTTGACTTCATTGAGAGTAAAAACCCCTGACAAAATCATTCCTAAATAACAAGTTGTTAGTACCCAAATAGCAAGGTTAAAGACTTTTTTCTGACCTAGTTGGATGGTAAAGGTAGTGATATGATAAAGTTTATCTCCTTCCATATCAGGTATATCTTTAAAGATAGCGATCGCAAAGGTGAAGACTAAGATAAATATTGTTAGTATCCAAACTGCTCCAGGTATACTTTGGCTTCTTTGCAATAACCAACTAAAATGTAAAAACAGCCCTAAATTAACTATTGTACCGCGGACAGAGAAAATACATAAAGCGGCAAAAAATGGATATTGTTTTAAGCGGATGGGTGGTAAGGAGTAAGCTGTACCAATGGTTAAACTAATTCCTACCATTCCTAATAGATAAGGACTGTTAAATCCAGCAATAGTTAATGCTAAAATCCCGGTTGTAATAACTATAAGTTGTCCCTGTTTTATAGTGAATTCTCCTGAAGCAAGGGGAAGACTAGGTTTATTAATTCTGTCAATTTCTATATCTTCTAGTTGGTTTAAACCGACTATATAAATATTACCGCAGATACAGGCTAACCAAGCACCTAATATTTGTGGAATATGAATTAAGGAAAAGTTTGTAGATGTGATCCCAATTGTCAGTAAATATAAGCCCAAAACACTTAAACTTGTACCAATAATGGTGTGGGGACGGGAAAATTTCCACAGGGAGAATAGCCAGTTTTGAGGAACAATAGATGCACTTTGTTTCAACATTTTTGGTTCTACCGTACTTGTTATGCTAAGTTGATGAATTTAAGAGGGAACAGTAAACAGTAAACAGTGAACAGTGAACAGTGAATAGCGATAACTGAAAACTAGTAACTGAAAACTGAAAACTAATAACTGGTAACTGATAACTAATAACTGAAAACTGATAACTGTTAACTGAAAAACGTTATTTTGTACCACATAATAATCCAAATCTGATTAAACCCCGTTCATAACCTCGACGCATTAAATCTAAAGAAAGCGCACCTTGAATTGTTGGCCAACCAGAGGATAGTAACCCGAAAAATGCTTGGGGAGTGAAAGCAGAGTCAATAACTACGTTCCAAAATGGAGCAACAGCATTTGACCAATCAGCAGTACGGATATTGTTTAATGGTAGTTGGTGGGCGATCGCTTCGTATTCAGGCAAAGAAATTACATAGGGTAAACAGTAAACTCGATAAATTTCTTGTAAATGCTGTTGTTCATCAGCAGTCAATGGTAGTTGATTTGTGTGACGATGACACCACGTTACAAAAATCAATGTACCACCAGGTTTCAATACCCGATAACATTCCTGAAGAAATTTGATTTTATCTGGCATATGTTCGCCACTTTCCAAAGACCACACCAGGTCAAAAGAATTATCAGCAAAAGGCATTTCCTGAGCGTTGGCAACTTGAAAATTACTACTTCCATTCAAATTAGCCTCCGTAGCCCTTTGGGTAGCTCTATCGGCTTGTACAGGGCTGAGAGTAATTCCTGTAACTTGGGCATGGAATTTTTGAGCCAAGTATAAAGAACTACCACCAATTCCACAGCCAACATCAAGGATACGTTCTGTATGATTGATTTTGGACCATTTGAGTACCTCTTCAATCAAATCAATTTGTGCTTGACGACGTTCCTTTTGCTGCTTACCGTCTGCACCGTAGTAACCGTGGTGCATATGCTCCCCCCAAATTTGTTCCCACAAACCAGAGGAAGCATCATAAAACTGTTGAATTTGCTGGTAGAGTGTCTTACTCATAAATCCATCAGAGAAAAAACATACTGTTAGGCTACCATCTGTGTATTTAATTAGATAAGTCAACTTTGCTTTTCTCAAACAATTTTTGAATATCTTATGACTGTTGCTCGTACTATATGTTTAGGATTTTTAGCTGTAATTTTAGCAGGAACATTGCTGTTAATGATGCCATTCTCAACTAGCAATGGTATGTGGAATGATCCAGTTGTAGCACTATTCACATCAACCTCCGCAGTTTGCGTAACTGGGTTGGCTGTAGTTGATACAGGTACAGATTTTTCTTTTATTGGTCAATTATTGATTTTAATGTTGGCACAAATTGGTGGTTTAGGTTATATGACAACCACAACATTTTTAATTTTATTAATTGGGAGAAGATTTGACTTGCGACAAAAGGTAGCGATCCAACAAGCTTTAGATCGTCCGGGGATGAGTGGAAGCGCGCAAATTATCCGCTCAATTATTGCTACCACTTTGATATTTGAAATCACAGGAATATTTTTATTAATACCCATATTTGTCCAAGATTTTGGTCAGGATAAAGGATTATGGTTAGCAATTTTCCATAGTATCAGTGCTTGGAATAATGCGGGATTCAGTTTATTTAGTGATAGCTTAGTAAGTTATCAAAGTTCTAGAATCGTAGTTTTTACAATTGCTGGGTTAATTATCTTTGGAGGTATTGGTTATCAAGTAATATTAGATATATTTCTTTGGGCAAAAGATAAACTTTTAAAAAAGCCTAATGTGGTTATATTTTCCCTGGATTTTAAAGTGGCTACCAGCACAACATTAATTTTAATATTATTGGGTACACTCGCTTTTTTTCTTATAGAAATTAGAAATCCTCAAACTTTGGGTAATTTTAGTTTCTCCGATCAATTACTACTAGCTTTTTTCCAATCTATAACTACTAGAACTGCTGGATTTAATAGTATTGATATTGGTAATATGACAGATGCTGGACTATTTATTACTATTGCTTTGATGTTTATTGGTGCAAGTCCAGGAGGAACTGGAGGAGGAATAAAAACCACAACACTGAGAGTTCTGACCAGTTGCACTAAAACAATTTTACAAGGAAAAGAGGAGGTATTACTTTATGATCGAAAAATAGCTATATCTTTAATTTTAAAAGCAGTAGGAGTGGTAATGGGTTCTTTAGCAACGGTAACTATAGCAACAATTATAATTAGTTTAACTGACCCCAAACTAGAATTTATTCAAATTTTATTTGAAGTGGTATCAGCTTTTGCTACAGTGGGTTTATCTACAGGAATTACAGGTAGTGTTTCTATATTTGCCAAATTAATTTTAATTATCACCATGTATATTGGTCGGGTTGGTATTTTATTATTAATGTCAGCCATGTTAGGAGATCCTCGTCCTAGTAGAGTTCACTATCCAGAGGAAAATTTACTTGTTGGGTGAACAGTGAACAGTGAACAGTGAACAGTGAACAGTGAACAGTGAATAGTGAACAGTGAACAGTAAACAGTGAAAACTGGTAACTGACAACTGACAACTGACAACTGACAACTGACAACTGACAACTGACAACTGATAACTGATAACTGACAACTGACAACTGATAACTGATAACTGATAACTGAAAAATAACTACTAGGAAATTCATGAATCTATCATCATTAAAATTCTTTCGCAGTTTACGTAAAGATAACAATCAATTTGCAGTTATCGGTTTAGGTCGTTTTGGTCGTTCTGTTTGTTCTACATTGCATGGTATAGGTTATCAAGTGTTAGCAACAGATGTTGATGAAAAACTTGTAGCTGAAGCATTAAATGAAGAAATAGTTAGTCATGCAGTACAATTAGATTCTACAGAACCTGCTGCACTCAAAGAAGCTGGTATTTTTGAGTTTGATACAGTAATTGTGGCCATTGGGAATTTTATTCAGGAAAGTATTATCACCACACTCAATGTAAAAGAAGCTGGTGTACCTCATGTGGTAGCAAAAGCTTCTAGTGAAGTTCACCGCAAGTTACTCAAAAAAGTAGGTGCAGATCATGTGGTTTTTCCTGAATATGAAGCAGGTTGTGCTTTAGCAAGAACATTAACTAAACCTTCTATTTTAGATAGATTTGATCTAGATCCAGACAATAGTATTGTTGAGGTAATTGTTCCTGATGAATTTCATGGTAAAACTGTGGCAGAAATTCAACTGAGAAATCGTTATGGTTTAAATTTATTAGCTGTTAGTCAAAATGGAAAGTTTAAAATTAATCCCGATGCAAATAAATGTTTAGAACGTGGTTCTGCGATGGTTGTTATTGGTTGCAATAAAGATATTGATCGTTTACCAATTTAAAGGTAGTATCCCAACGGATCTTCTAATTTATATAGGGTTTGCTGAACAAGTTATTTGTGTAGAGAACAGGGAACAGTGAATAGTGAACAGTGAAAACTGATAACTGATAACTGATAACTGATAACTGATAACTGATAACTGATAACTGATAACTGATAACTGATAACTGATAACTGATAACTGATAACTGATAACTGATAACTGATAACTGATAACTGATATGTAAAACTCTGGATTTGATAAATTATTGATTTGTTGAATCTACTGGTACTGCTGTTTCTGGAGGAGGTAGAATTACATCAGCTTCCAGATCAATGTCATCATTTTCATTATTTTGATTTTCGTTTGTTGGAGTTGTTGCTGGTGCAACTTCTGTCGCTGTTGGTGTTGGTTTAGGTTTTAAAGATTGAGAAATTTTTGCGGTAATTTCGTCAATTTTTGCAGCTTGTGCGGTGTTACCTTGAGCATTGTATTCTTGACTAGCTCTTTGTAATACTTGATTTGCTAATTTTAATTCTCCTTGGTTATATAAAGTTACTCCCAGATTATAATAAGCTACAGCATTTCTGGGATTTTGATTGATGGCTTGTTCGTAAACTTTAATAGCTTCTTGATATTGATTTTGGATAATTAATAAAGCACCTAAATTGTTGTATGCTAATGTATTTTTGGGATCAAGTTTGATCACTTGACGATAATTAGAAGTTGCTGATTCTATTTGTCCTTCTTGTTGAAAGACAACTGCTAAGTTTAAGTAAGCATTGACAATTTTTGGATCTAATTTTATGGCTTCTTGGTAAGCTGCGATCGCTTCATTTCTCAACTCTTGTTGGTACAAGACTAAACCCAGATTATAGTAAGTATTTGCCATATCTGGGTTAATGGTCAAAGCTTGTCTATAAGCTGTAATTGCTGCTTCTGGTCTGTTTTGTTTTTGTAATGCTAAACCTAAATTATAATAGAGTTCTGCCGTATCAGGATTGATTCTAATCGCTTCTGTGTATTCTTGAACGGCCAAGTCTAAACGGTTTTGCTCCATGAAAATATTACCTAGATATTTTCTGGCTAATCCTATACCTGGATCTCTTTGTAAAGCTTGACGGAAAGCTAATTGAGCTTGTTGGTAGTCTTGACGTTGATAACGTGTAACTCCGATTTGAAAGAATCTTGCTGCATCCAAATCTTGGGAAACCACAGTTTCTGTTGTTTGAGCTAATAATTTACTTCCTGGTATTTCAGTAAATATCGGTAAGCTAAATAGTAATAATATTGACGTTGTAAATGCAATTCCCAGATGCTGTCCAGAATTTTTGCTAAGTCTATTAAAACTCACATAAACTGGACTGTGTAAATACTGATAAAAAGGCAATTTTTTAGACATAATTTGTAGTCCTGTATTTATAATTGATAGTTGATAGTTGATGGAAAAAAGGAAACAGATAACAGATAAAGAATTTTCTCCCCATCACCCCATCACTTATCACTGAGTAGCTTCAGGTAAGATGAGCATAGCATCACCGAAAGAGTAAAAGCGATATTGAGATGCGATCGCCTGTTGATAAATTTTCAATAACCTTTGTCTACCAATTAAAGCACTAACGAGCATCAATAAACTAGAACGGGGTAAGTGAAAATTCGTAATTAATCCTTCTACTACCTGCCATTGATAACCAGGGTAGATAAATAAATTTACCTTACCGACATGGGGTTGTAAATCCCCAAATTGGGATGCACCTTCTAAAGCCCGCACTACTGTAGTACCTACAGCAATAATTCTTCCTCCAGTAGCTTTAGTTGCTCTAATCTTCTCTACAGTTTCATTGCTGACTTCAATCCATTCTGAGTGCATTTGGTGACTTGTGACATCTTCTACTTCTACAGGTCTAAAAGTACCTACACCAACATGGAGAGTCACAAATGCTTGGTTAATATCTCTATCACGCAATTTCTGTAAAAGTTCTGGTGTAAAGTGCAACCCTGCTGTTGGTGCAGCAATTGCTCCTTGTGCTTGGGCATAAACTGTTTGATATTGTTCATCAGCAGCGCTAGAGGTAGTGATATAGGGAGGTAAGGGTATTTCTCCAAATTTCCCCAACACTTGAACTAGGGAAACATCCTCTGGTAAATCGAACTGTAATAGCCTTCCCCCAGTTGCATCATCCCTGTCTATCACCGTCGCAGTTAATTCACCATCTAAGGCTAAATTATTACCATTAAAAATAATCTCAGTTCCCAGTTTGAAATATTTACCAGGTTTGACTAAAGCTAACCAACAGTTATGTTGTCTTTCTTCCAATAATAAAACTTCTACTTCTGCACCTGTGGGTTTGCGGCCATATAACCTAGCGGGAATCACTTTAGTATTATTCATCACTAATAAATCCCCTGGTTTCAGCAGTTCTGACAAATCCCGGAAGACATAGTTAAGAGCGTCTTTTTCTTTCCCTGTCTCTGGTGAATTGATGACCATTAATCGTGAACTGTCTCTGGGTATAGCGGGGTTTTGAGCGATTAATTCTGTGGGTAGTTCATAATCATAACCAGATAAAGAACGGTCTAAGTCAACACTTTGATTTTCCAAATCAGACATAAGTGGTTGTGTAAAATAAATTTCATAGTTAACTAAGGGAATAGGGAACAGATAACAGGACTTACGCACGAGTCACGGAATATCTAACCACAGAGGACATAGAGAACACAGAGAAAGATAGGAATTGGGGATAATTTTTGTGTAATTCATACAAATAACTGTTAACTGCTCACTGTTAACTGTTCACTGTTCCCTGTTCCCTGTTCCCTGTTAAATGACTAATCAGAAGATTGGGTAAATCTCCCCATCTAAAAAAGGGGACTTTTACCCTACCGGGAACTCGTCTCAATTGAGGAATATATAAATGTAGGATTGGATTTTAACCCAAAACCATACCATGACTGAATATTTATATTACCTGGCAAATGCTAGTTTAACGCTCAGGGTCGTTCAACACTTGCATAACCGACCTCAAAACCCTGTTTCCTTTATTACTGTAATTCATCAAATAGATGGTTGGGTGGTCAGAATTAAATTTAAAGAACCTGTTTCTGCCCAAGATGATGGAGATTTCCGCGCATTTCTCAATGAGTTGGGAATTAGTTATGAACCACCTATGAGAATACAGATGGCTCTTTGGAGTTTAGAAGCTGGACAGTATCCCGTAGATGTAATGCGTCGCTATCAAGTAGCAATTGTATCTCATGGTAGTGGAGAACAAGAAGAAATTGAAGCCTTTAGACAACAGTTTGTTAGAGGTTTAGGTTACTGTCCTGAAACTCTTGCTTAGAAACAGGTTGCCAGTTAAATTTACGGATAGATGAGTACAATAAATCACAAGTTGTTTGGTACATCAAACGCTGCTGGGATATATTCTTGCAGCGTTAAGGAGTTGCTACCTATTGATATTTTTGCTAAAGCTGGTAAGGCTAGTTTTTTCTGATGATCGTGTTTTGGTAAAGGTTGAGAAGAAACCAAGGCTACATCAAAACGACAGCAGTAGTTAGCTTTTTCCGGATACTGAGCTAGAAATATCTGTGCTGTTTGATAGAGTTTGATTTGCTTTTTTGTAGTGATAGAATTTCTTCCCCCTGCATCCCAGTTCTTGGAACTGCGAGTTTTGACTTCTACAAATGCTAATATTGAATTTTCTAAATTTTGATCTTGTTGAGTTCCATCAATGATTTTTTGATCATTGTATTCTGCAATAATGTCTATTTCTCCCCAACGGCAAGAAAAGCGACGATGTAGGATTTGCCAACCTGTAGATTTTAACCATTCAGCTACTAGGTCTTCTCCTCTGTCACCAATATCATGATAATGAGATGGAGGTGGTTTAGACATAGATTCAGAATACTCAAAAAATACCATGAATAACAAGTATCCTATTTTTTCACTCATACTCAGTTTTTTGCTGTGGGTAGTTGTTCCCTGTACTGGGTTGTTTGGTTTGATATCTACGGCTTCTGCTGTGGAATATAACAAAGTTAATTTGATTGAAGCAGATTTTTCTGATCAAGATTTAACCGATTCTAGTTTTGACCACGCTAATCTTCGTTATAGCAATTTCAATAATGCTAACTTGCGTGGGGTGAGGTTTTTTGCCGCTAATCTAGAATCAGCAAATTTAACAGGGGCTGATTTAACTAATGCTACTTTGGATTCTGCTCGTTTGATCAAGGCAAACTTAACTAATGCTGTTTTAGAAGGTGCATTTGCAGCTAACACAAAATTTGATGGTGCGATCATTGATGGTGCAGATTTTACAGATGTGCTACTACGTCGAGATGCACAAGCTAAATTATGCAAAACCGCTCAAGGTATTAATCCAACCACTGGTAGAGATACGAGAGATTCTTTGTTCTGCCCATAGGAAATTAATATCTGGGGACATATAATATACAGTATTGCCAATAATAACCCTGACTAAACTACATGGTCGGGGTTTAACTAACAGCCTATACATCAGTCACTGGTTTGACATAGATAGCAGTTTTTAAATTTAATATTTATACTGAGAAATAATTGTATAATATTTATTGATCATCAAGCCAGATGTTCCCCAATTTTCATGTCTGGATAGCTCTTTCACAAGCGAAACTATCAAAGAAGATAGTCACTTGGGTATTTACCAGCATTGTAGTTGTAGAAATTGCAATTTTAATTCCATCTTATTTGCGTCGAGAAAATGAATTATTATCCAAATTAGATAATGTCTCTAATGAAGTGTTTTCCGCTTTTACTTACAGAGTTAAACAGGGAGAACACCCACAGAAAATGTTAAAGATGACAATTCAGAAACTCAAACCCGAGTCTGTCATTCGTGGAGTTGTTCTTTATCAAGCTGATGGTGAATTAATTAAGAAATTTGGGGAAGAACCGAAAATCTCCTATCACGATATTGTTAATTCTCAGATTTTACAGTTTAGAAATCAAGACAAAAGCAGATATGATGTGGTTTTCTTTATTCCTGAAACTCAGCCAGACTATATTTTAATTGTACGTCATGATTCTGCTCATGTACAAAAGGAATTATATGCTTTTTCTGTGAGAATTGCCGCTTTGGTGTTGTTAATTTCTGCCTTTGTGACATTGACGACGATGTTAACTTTAGGAGTGACAGTCATTAAACCCATTTTGTTACTAAGAGATGATTTGTTAGTAGCTGGAGAAGCTCTGATTGAAGATGGGGAAGATCCAGATTTTCAGACCTTATCTATTTATAGACAAGATGAAATGGGTGAAGTGATGGCTGCTTTTAGAGAGATGTTTACAAGAGTGAGAAAAGAAATCAGCGATCGCCAGAAAGTAGAAGTTTGTTTACGGGATGAAAAACAAAAGTCTGATGCCTTATTATTGAATATTTTACCATTAGAAATTGCTCAACAATTAAAACAAGAACAAAATTCCATTGCTAACCGTTTTGATCATGTGACAATATTGTTTGCTGATATTGTCAATTTTACTAGTTTAGCTGCTCAAATTACGCCAATTAAATTAGTTAATTTTCTCAATGAAATATTTTCCAATTTTGATAGATTGGCAGAATTTTATGGATTGGAAAAAATCAAGACTATTGGTGATGCTTATATGGTAGTTGGTGGTTTACCTACTCCTAGATCAGATCATGCTAGTGCAGTAGCTAAAATGGCTTTAGAAATGCAAAAAAATATTTCTCAATTTCAAACACCAACAGGTGAATCATTTCAATTAAGAATTGGAATTAATACTGGTTCTGTTGTCGCTGGGGTAATTGGATTGAAAAAGTTTAGTTATGATTTATGGGGTGATGCGGTGAATGTTGCAAGTAGAATGGAATCACATGGTGTGATAGGTAAAATTCAAGTTTCTGAAAATACTTATTTTCATCTGCATGATGAATATAAATTAGAAAAACGTGGGGAAATTGAGGTTAAAGGTAGAGGAATGATGACTACTTATTTTTTAATTGGTGATTAGTTGTCAGTTGTCAGTTATCAGTTATCAGTTATCAGTTATCAGTTATCAGTTATCAGTTATCAGTTATCAGTTATCAGTTTTTAGTTATCAATTATCAGTTATCAATTATCAGTTATCAATTATCAATTATCAGTTATCAGTTATCAGTTGTCGCTATTAACTGTTCACTGTTTACTGTTAACTGTTTACTGTTAACTGTTTACTGTTTACTGTTTACTGTTAACTGTTCACTGTTTACTGTTAACTGCTCACTGTTCACTGTTTACTGTTCACCAGTCTATTCCCTCTCTATAAAGAGTTTAAATAATCAAACCATATGGGAGCATCCCAAATGTGTAAGTTTATTTTTTGTTTGAGTTCAAGACGTGAAATGAACGAACCACGAAGGAACGAAGGAAGCGAAGATAAGAAGGAAGAAGAGAGTTTTTGGTGTTGCTGCGGTTATTTTTGCAAAATTGGGATGCTCCCAACCATATCCCTATAGTTACTCAAAAACTTAAAATAATAAACTAATACCCACAATTGCCACAATTACCCCTAATATGGCTCTTAAACTCACTTTTTCACCCATTAAGATCGCAATGGGAATGATGAAAATTGGACTTGTTTGGATGAGAGTGGCCGCAATACCAACATTAGTTAATTTAATAGCTGTTTGTTGTAACCAAATTGTTAAGTATGTTCCCAAAAATGCCGCTAAAATACAATAACATAAAACTCGTTTTGACAGTTGTAAAATATTGACAAACACATGAGAATTTTGAGGTGATATTAATACCCAAACTAAGATGATGAAAAATCCCGCAGTTAATCGGAGAAGTCCTGCCCATAATGGAGAAATATTAATCTGACTAAAAGCTGCACGTGATAAAATTGCTCCACTAGAATTCGCTGCTGCGGCTAATATTCCTAAACTAATTCCTTTCCATGTTTGGGTTTTGGAATTATCACTACTATGGCTAACTCTTTCTGTGACTACCCAGGCAATACCTAAAATAGTTAATAAAATACCACACCACGCACCAAGAGTAAGAAATTCATCCAGAAAAATACTCGCTGCGATCGCACTCATGGGTGGTGATAAAGTTTCTATTAATAAGACTTTCCGCGGCCCAAGTTGGTTAAGTGCAGCAAAAAAAATTGTGTCTCCTAAACCAATTCCCACTGCACCACTCAGCAATATTAATAATAGGGGTACTGGTGCAAGACTAGGAGAAAAGTCTCCAGTCATTACAATAGTAATTAATAAAAATGAGATTGCGATTACACCTTTGATTAAGTTTAGCTGTAATGGAGGAATACTTTTTCCTAATATTCCATATACTACAGAGGCGATCGCCCACAAACAAGCTGCTGATAAAGCTGCTATTTCACCCCCTGCTAGATTTAGGGGAATGTTTGAGAAAATATTAAAAATAACTAATTCTCCTTTTTTGATTGTCAAAACCATTTCATCATATATTACAGGGAACAGGGAATAGTTATATAGGACGGGAGCAGGAGTCACGGAATATCAAACCGCAGAGAACGTAGATAACACGGAGGAATAGATTTTTGGAAAATTTTTGCGTCAGTCCTGTTATATTAACAAGAAGTTCCAATCATCAAAAATCCAAAATCTAAAATCATACTCTGTTAGCAGCAACACCAAAAAATAAATTTTGATTGTTCCTGATTTGCACAAATAATTTCCATAATCAAATAGAATTCCTACACATATAAATAGTAGCCAATAATTAGCACTTTCATGTTCCAAGTGCTAGATTTTAAAGAAATTTTAAAACCAGCCTCTCAGGTTGAAATTTGGGTATTTTTATGTTTATAGTTGAATGTATAGAGATAACAAACATCTTCATCATTACTAATTAAAAAACCGAATATTCAGATGACAACATATTCAGTCCCAGTCACAAGTCATAATTATTAACTCCATGATTAATTATCAATGACTAATGACTAATAACTAATTTGGAGGCAAGGAATGAAATATACATTCGATATTGTGGGAGTATCTCCAGTCTTACATTTTTTTCATCATCAACAAGAAAATCTACAAAAACCACAGGTGCAAAGGATAGAATATTTGGGAACTCATATCTGTACTCTCGATGCTTTTTTAAAGTCTGTGGAATCAGTTCCAGCTAAGGGAAATTGGCATTTAGATCAGGTTGTGGATACTGTAGTTGAGTTTTGGTTAAATAATGCAGAGACTATTAAATATTGGAAAACTAGGTTACAAGATGCAGGTAAAGATAGTTTAGTAGTAGCAAGATTGGCAGATATTCAGTCTTTACAAGCCGAATTTGAATCTTTATTAGGTAAGAATTAAATTCTGGCATTCATCTAAATGATCAAGTTAAATAGGTAATGCTAAAAAAGTTGAACTGAAATACTTTTTGCTGCAAAACCTATTTAATGATTTTTGATCCGCAAATATAACTTTATTTTATAGATGATAATTAATAGTTCAAATATTTAAAATTTTTAGACTTTTATTTTAAACTTTTATGAAGAGTTTATTGAGAATAGTTTCTATTTATCAATGGACTTGCAATACTTTCAGCCATTTGCTATGATTTCCAAGAATCTTAAATTGCTATTTTATTGTCAATTTTACAGCTTACATAAAACTTAACTCTTGAAACTCTTGATATAGCATTGTTATAGAAAATAATAACTAAAAGCAGAAACAAAACTTAATAAAGTCAGTACCCCTCTCATGGACAATTTTTGCACTCAGTTTCTCAATTCATGCTTTCGGGGTTCATAGCTAGTATTGACAAAAGGCAACTAATATGTCCTGTGGAGTCATTCTGTCAAGAATATACTGGGAGAAAATTGAAACATAACCTCATCCTCAGATACTAAAATTATTCAAACTCCTATTTCTCTACTGTACAGGTAGATGAGATGAGTACCCAAGCAAAATTAATTGCACATATTGATTAAACGTAGAACTGACTGTATTTCTTACCTGTTCCCTTTTGCCTTTTGCCTAGCTTCAATAAGTGGTGTATGGCAACCAGATTTTGAAATTTGACTTGCTGTTATATTTTAAATCCACGATAGCTTAAATCCTAAATTAATAGGACTTACGCATTTTCATGAAACGTCGGGGTTTAAAATTGCTTTGTTTCGTCGCAATGACAGTATTTGAAGTAGATTTTGCGTAAATCCTAAATTAATAAGGATCAGCATCAAACCTACCGCGCTTAACACTCCGGTAATAAAAACCCCGATTAGGTAAATTATTCAAATCAAAAGAATCACCCCTAGGAACTCGCCAAATTTTAAAATCATAATAAGTTAAAGGTTGGCCAGGTTGACAAATTTCTGGAGGATGATCTCCCAACACAAAATACACAGCACCCCTACCCATCACCTGAGCAATACCATGCTTATCAATTAACAAAGAAGTTTCTTCACTAATAGCTATACCCAAAGCAGTAGGTGCGATCCCATCTTGAATTTGCCTAGCAATAAAAACCATAATTCTCCCCATTCTTTTACGTTCATCAAAATGGGTATCAATCACAGTTCCTCGTAAATATTGCCATTGAAAAAAATTATAGCTAAAAGTAATTTTACCGTAGGGATCATCTAGTGCCTCATTAGTTTCAATACTATCTTCACAGGCACAGGAATCATAAATAAATTCACTTTGAATCATTGCTCCAGCACTTGTGCCACCAATAGCACCACCTTGATCATAAACTGATTTAATTGCCACTTCTAACTTTGTATTTTTCCAAGAGCGAACATATTCACATTGATCACCACCTGCAAAAAAAATTACCCCAGCATTTCTGACCTTATCAAAAATATCTGTTCTGTTTGCTTCTTGTTTATTATTGATAATTAGAGTTTCCACATAATTAACACCACGCATCCGATAAATTAACTGATTGTAATCATCACCACCAGCAGTCCGAATAACTAAAACATTAATTTTTTTACTTGAACTATAACCACCTCGAACTTGATCAATCATCCACTGAATAGCATCATCAACATCTGGTCCTCCACCACCTAAATTATGTACAGGTCCATTTAGTGTAGGTTGTTTATAGACAATTTTTGCTGGTTGAGAACGACGCACAGGATGAACATCTCTAGACATATCTGTAAATAGTTGCCTCCAGTAAGTTTCTACAGACTTGATAAGTAAGTTTACTATCCTAGAACAGAGAGTTTTTACATTCCTTAAACGCCTAGCTATATGAGTGAATGCCTTTGTCATAATTATTTTTTGGCGCAAACAGCAAACACTCCAACTTTCGCATCAACAGCGTTAAATTCCCAGCGTATTAGCTTTGTACTGTTTTTTAATGCCAAAAACTCAGAGTCATAAATCATGCTCTAAATTTACCTGCAAAAACCACATTTTTAGTAGGTTTAGTTTTACCATACGACTTGTGATCGCTCTTGAAAAACTTGTTTATAAACTGCTTCTGTTCTTTGTGCTAACTGAGGCCATCTAAATCTACATTCCAAATCTTGATAGGCATTATCTATCAACCATTGACAATAACCTTGGTTTTTTAAAACTTCCAAAATTCCCCAGGACAAAGAATCAGAGTTGTTGGTTTGAGTCACAATTCCCGTTTTTGTATGTTGGACGACTTCTGGTAAACCACAAGTATCAGACACAACTACAGGAACTCTGGAAGCAAAACTTTCTAAAGCAACAATACCAAAGGGTTCATAAAGACTAGGAAAAACTGCACAGTTAGCTACTGTTTGAAATTTATCTAAATATTCATCAGAGAGAAAACCAGTAAAATAGAATTTTTCCCATAGTCCTAAATTCCAGACTTGTTGTTGTAAATGATCAGTATTCCCACCACCAACAATGACAAACTTGACATTTCCTCCCATTTCCCATAGTACCTTGGGAGCAGCATTAATTAATACTTGAACACCCTTTTCATAAGCCATTCTGCCCACATAATAAACAATTTTTTCATGATCTGCTGCAAATTGGCGACGAAAGTCTTGAGCGGGAAAATCTTCGTGATGTTGCTTTTTTTCTGGACGAATACCATTATAAATAACATCAATTTTATTGCTGGGAGTATTAAAAACTCTAATTACTTCCTGACGCATATATTCAGTACAAACAATAATTTTCCAAGCATTGTAAACTAATAAATTTTCTTTACCACAAATGTATCTTTGATTATCATTATGAATACCATTACATCGTCCATATTCTGTAGCGTGAACAGTGGCAATTAGAGGGATTTTCAAGCTATGTTTAAGAGCGATCGCTGCATCAGCAACTAACCAATCATGGGCATGAATCAGATCAAAATCTTCTTCTTTTTGAAATAATTTTTCACCATAATCTCTCATACTTTCATTTAAGTTAACCACCCAATGGAAAAAGTCATTACTTTGGGCAACTGGTACTCTATGTACATGAATACCCTCATATACTTCATATAAAGATGCAGAGGTAACAGCTGGTGTAATCAGGTGAATTTCATGTCCTAGTTTTACCAATTCTGGATATAATTCCGAAACATGGCGGGCAATTCCGCCTACTAACCTTGGTGGAAATTCCCAACATAGTACTAGTATTTTCATGAATCTGACTCCCCTATTACAAGATTTGAAAAACACCATAAAAACTACTGGTGATTGGTGATTGGTGATTTGTGATTGGTGAGTGGGAATAGGTAAAGAAATTTCACCCCCTCACCCATTCATCTCCTCTGATTGATGATTGGAAGATGAAATTTCTGTGGTTATTGTATAGCTTAATGCCTTAATCTAAAGTTAAGTGACTGTAATTAGGGGATGCTCTCCCGATAGCGTAGCGTGGCGTTAGCCATAGGGAGCATTACGAATATTAAAATCACTCAAACTCTTTCCCACTCTAGTTTTTACATTTATTCAGCCAGCCCTACTAGATAGAGCTGGCTGAAAAATTCTAACAATTTTACAGGTCAAGGATTTTAGGCTTTTTTCTTAAATACAATTACAAGACCAGAGCAGCCAAAGTCCCAAAAAACTTGCACTTGTTTAGACTCCAACAGATGCAAAAAAGTGTTTAACTCTCTCCCTGCCCCCTGCAAGAAAGCACCCTGCCTCTTATTCGCTGCCCTACTTAAATTAACTCTGTTCTAACCGCAACACAGCCATGAAAGCTTCTTGAGGTACATCAACAGTACCAACAGACTTCATCCGTTTTTTACCTTTAGCTTGTTTTTGCAATAGTTTTTTCTTACGGCTAATGTCACCACCGTAACACTTAGCAAGTACATCTTTGCGTAAGGCAGGGATATGTTCACTGGCAATGACTTTACTACCGATGGCGGCTTGAATAGGAACTTTAAATTGGTGACGGGGTATTAATTCTTTTAACTTCTCTGCCATTGATCTGCCCACACCATAGGCCTTATCTCGATGGACAATCATCGCTAATGAATCTACAGGATCACCATTGATCATGATATCCAATTTCACCAAGGGGTTTTCCCGGTAGCCGATGAGATGATATTCCATACTCGCATAACCACGAGAACGGGACTTCATTTGATCAAAAAAGTCAGTGACTACCTCAGCTAATGGTAATTCATAGGTTAAGGTAGTTCTTCCTTGGGTGAGATATTTCATATCCTTGAATATACCCCGCCGAGTTTGGGAAAGCTCCATTAAAGTTCCCACAAAGTTCTCTGGACAGATCATTTCTACCTGTACATAGGGTTCTTCTATTTTTTCTCTGTCATTGGGTACAGGTAAGTGGCTGGGGTTGTCAATGAAGAGTTCTTCTTCCTGAGTGGTAATAACTCTGTAAACCACAGAAGGAGCAGTAATAATTAAATCTAGGTTATATTCTCGTTCTAAGCGTTCCTGAACGATTTCCATGTGTAGTAAACCCAAGAAACCGCAACGGAAACCAAAACCCATTGCACTGGAGGTTTCTGGTTCATAATGTAAAGCTGCATCATTCAGACTCAACTTTTCTAATGCTTCCCTTAAATCTTCAAATTGGTCTGCATCTATGGGAAACATCCCGCAAAATACCATTGGGTTAGCTTCGGTGTAACCGGGTAAAGGTTCTTTTGCTTTCGGTTTAGACAAGGTGATGGTGTCACCCACCCTTGCATCAGCCACAGCTTTAATGGAAGCTGCTAAATAACCCACTTCACCGGCGTGGAGTTCTTCTACTTGTTTTTGATTGGGAGAGAGAACACCTAACTCATCAATTTCGTATTCCTTACCCGATGCCATCAAATAAATGCGATCGCCCTTTTTAACAGTTCCATCCATTACCCGGAAATAAACTATTACGCCCCGGTAACTGTCATAGTAACTATCAAAAATGAGCGCTCTGAGGGATTGATCAATATTATTTGCAGATGGAGGTACACGCTCGACAATAGCTTCTAAAATTTCAGGAATACCAATTCCTTCTTTGGCAGAGGCTAAAATTGCCCCACTGCAATCTAAACCAATAATTTCTTCAATTTCACTAACTACTCGATCTGGTTCTGCCCCAGGCAAATCAATTTTATTTAATACTGGGATAATTTCTAAATCATGCTCCAGTGCCAAATATACGTTAGCCAAGGTTTGGGCTTCTACACCTTGGGAGGCATCTACAACTAACAAAGCACCTTCACAGGCAGCCAAAGAGCGTGATACCTCATAGGAAAAGTCCACGTGACCAGGAGTATCAATTAAATTTAACACATACTGCTGACCGTCTTTAGCTGTGTGATTCATCCGGGCAGCTTGCAGCTTAATTGTAATGCCTCGCTCCCGTTCCAGATCCATGTTGTCAAGAAACTGCTCTTTCATCTGTCGGTTTTCTACAGTACCAGTGGCTTGTAGTAAGCGATCAGCGAGAGTAGACTTTCCGTGGTCAATGTGAGCAATAATACAGAAATTGCGAATGCGAACTGCGGGAACGTCAGTCATATACTATCTTTGCTTAAGCAGCAATCAAAGTTTAATCTATTTACTTTATGTATTTTAACAAAAAACCGCTATCTTCCCTTACTTCTGGGGAGGTGGGGTGATGGGGGAAGTTAATAACTCAATGCCACAATCATAGTTGAATTATTTTTCAGGATATGATGACACTGTATATTAGAACTGCCACAATCATACTGATTGCATGAAGTTGTTAATATCTTGGGAAAAAATTTATGAATATGCCAGAAAAACCTAACGAAAAAATACAAACTGAAAAAGTAGAAATTGCTGTCCGTTTGGACTCTGAGTTAATCACTCAAATTCAACATCTTACTAATGATCCTAGTAAAGTTATTGAAGTAGCCATCCGTCAATGGTTAAGAGGTGATGTACCCAGAGATGATGAGTTAACACGTACACCAATACGTACACCTGTCCCTCCCAGAGGGGAATGGAATGATTGATCAGATTTGGAAATTGGATTTTGGGGATTGGGTGGATAATAGTTATCAATTACCCATTGCCCAAAAATAATGATACAAAATGTAAATTTTCATGCTCAAAATAGCAGAAAAGTCAAAAATACATAATCAAAAGTATGAAAGCTGTAAAAGTTTATGCCAAAATTTAAACAGCTTTAGTACAAGCACGGTGGCAAGCACTTTGTCTATCCAACTCGATTAATGACTATTACTGCGAAAAACCAATTACCAAGTTTATTTTCTCAGAACCCAGAGTCTACCTACAGCAATGCAGATGGCTCATCACCCACTATTGGCTGTGAGTTGATATATACTCAAGATGAAACAGGCTCATATCTGAGCTTTGATTGGCAATATAGTGAACTTCTAAATTTGGAGACTGATAAGGTAGTTGATGTTCTCAATCAACAAGAGATTTTTGTGGCTGTAGATCAGGCCACTTATCAGCAACGACTACGCCAAGTTCTCACTACTTTAATTCCAGAAAAATTTGAATGCAGGTTTAAGTGCAATCAGTTGTTGATTGAGTTGGAGTTAACAATGACTCCAGTGCTACCAAAATTGGGCCAACCTGCAACTACTGTTTTGGTCATGGGTAGGTTGTTACCATGCCCTGCAAATGGTCAGGAAATTCATCAGACAGATAAAACCGCTGCTTCTAAAATAGAGTTAAGTTTGGGGGAGAGGAGCGTACAACAGATATCATTGCGATATCAAAAATTACTACATAAAATTACTAGAAATATCCGCCGGACTTTAGATATACAGATTATCTGGCAGTGTGCTGTTGATAGTTTGGGGCGAACTCTCAATTTAGAACGCTGTGTAATTTTTCCCTACCAACCAAAAAATGAAAAGGTACAGATCACTGCTGAATATCATCGTCCTCAATTAAAGCCACTGTTAGGTTTAGAGGTTGATATATCGTCAGAACCTGCTTTTAAGCAAGCTTTGAAAACTCTAAAGCCCAGTATTACTGAGTTATATGTTCCCAATCATTCCCAACCGCAAAAGTTTTTGTTGTTTGCCACTAACTATCAAGATCAGGCTAATGGGTTGGTAGCTTTAAGTTTAAGTCAAGATTATAAACTATTGACTGAAACGGAACTAGAATTGACCAAAGAATTAGCAGATCAATTGGGGACAGCGATCGCGCATTCTATATTATATCAGGAGTTAAAAGACGCTCAACAACAAGCGGAGGAAGCATCTCGCCTGAAAACTGAATTTTTGGCTAATGTTTCCCATGAAATTCGTACTCCTTTAAATGGCATGATTGGCTTTTTAAAGTTGATTATAGAAGGGATGGCAGATGATCCAGAAGAACAACATCAATTTGTCTCTGAAGCACATCAATTGTCTATTCATCTCTTAAATATTCTCAATGACATTTTGGATATTGCCAAAATTGAAGCTGGGAAAATGGAGTTAGATTGTTCACCAGTTAAACTCCATGAGTTATTTCTGGATGTGGAAAACTTTACCCGTCCCCAAGCAGAAATGAGAAATCTTAGTTTCCAGATGCAAATGCCTGTTACTTCCGATCAAATTGTTGTTCAAGGTAATTATCAACGGTTGTTACAAGTGATGCTAAATTTAGTGGGTAATGCGATTAAGTTTACCCATGAAGGTGGAGTTACTATTAGTGCTGATTTAGTGATTAAAAAGGGTAAAGGTAAGTCTAATAAACCTCCAGTACCGGGTATGGTGAAAGTTAGGGTTGCAGATACGGGTATTGGCGTTTCTTTGGATAAACAGGATAAGTTGTTTCAGTTATTTTCACAAGTTGACGGTTCTCGGACTCGTCATTATGGTGGTACAGGTTTGGGTTTAACTATATCTCAAAAACTGATTGAGGCAATGGGTGGTGAAGTACATTTTTATAGTTTAGGTGAAGGTCTAGGTTCAACGGTTACGTTTACTGTTCCCCTTTATCAACAACCAGTTATTGTTCCTGTGAATGAGTTGGAAATTGATAGTAAGAATTTAGGTAATGCGTAATGCTCCTTTCAGGAGAGCAACGCTTACGTAGTTCGTAATTCGTAATTCGTAATTCGTAATTCGTAATTCGTAATTCGTAATGCTCCTTTCAGGAGAGCAACGCTTACGTAGTTCGTAATTCGTAATTCGTAATTCGTAATTCGTAATTCGTAATTCGTAATGCTCCTTTCAGGAGAGCAACGCTTACGTAATTCGTAGTTCGTAATTCGTAATTCGTAATTCGTAATTCGTAATTCGTAATGCTCCTTTCAGGAGAGCAACGCTTACGTAATTCGTAATTCGTAATTCGTAATTCGTAATGCTCCTTTCAGGAGAGCAACGCTTACGTAATTCGTAGTTCGTAATTCGTAATTCGTAATTCGTAATTCGTAATTCGTAATGCTCCTTTCAGGAGAGCAACGCTTACGTAATTCGTAATTCGTAATTCGTAATTCGTAATGCTCCTTTCAGGAGAGCAACGCTTACGTAATTCGTAGTTCGTAATTCGTAATTCGTAATGCTCCTTTCAGGAGAGCTTCGCTTACGTAATTCGTAATTCGTAATGCTCCTTTCAGGAGAGCTTCGCTTACGTAATTCGTAATTCGTAATTCGTAATTCGTAATGCTCCTTTCAGGAGAGCTTCGCTTACGTAATTCGTAATTCGTAATGCTCCTTTCAGGAGAGCAACGCTTACGTAATTCGTAATTCGTAATTCGTAATTCGTAATGCTCCTTTCAGGAGAGCTTCGCTTACGTAATTCGTAATTCGTAATGCTCCTTTCAGGAGAGCTTCGCTTACGTAATTCGTAGTTCGGAAAAGCTAAGTACCTAAGCAAAATTAATTTAACATTTTTGGAAGGAACAAAAATCTCTTTAGCTCTTACCTATTTCCTGTTCCCTGTTCCCTATTCCCTGTTCCCTATTCCCTATTCCCTCTCCCAAATATCAAATTTATTTTGCACAAATACTTATGACTTAAGTTGATTTTTCATCAATTTCTGCACACTTACTAAAGCTCGATTTAATTCATAATTCTTGATAGCCGAGTTTTGTAAAAAAGCCTGTTGTTCTTCCTCAATCATTTTGATATCTTGGATTACCAAACCATCTAGTAACTTTTGAGCAGAACCAAATAAACTATTCTTAATTAGCCTTCTAAACCAAATTGGTAATTTATGTAATCTCCAAAATGCATTTAAGGAAGTAAAATGAATCAGATAGGCTTTAGTTTGGGTTTCACTAACTGGACATAATAAACAGTAAATTTTAAAGTCCTTTCCCAAAGTAGAAACCCAATGTGGATAAATATAACTTACATCCAAAGGTTCAGGATGTAAACGCCGTAAGGAGGGGAAGAATAATTGCGAAATTGACCAAATTTTATCTATCCTATAATAACTTTGGGCTGTATAATGGGCATGAATACTATTTTCATCTTCATCAATATTTTGTAGTGATGCTTCTGCCCATGCTTGTAAATCTTGATGTAAATGTCCATGATACATATCCATCAAATTTTCAATTAAATAGGAATAGTGAGCTTGGGTATTAATGACAGAAACAGTGGCAATATAGTTAAGATGATCCCATTCTGGTACACCCATTGGTTCTGTTTTTGGTGCTTCATTACCAGGGAATAACCAAATAAAACCATTTTGTTCTGTGACTGGATAATGACGAATTTGACAACTTGGTAGTTTTTGATTTGCTGCTAAATAGGGAACTGCTGCACATTCTCCTCGACTGTTAAATTGCCATCCATGATAAGCACATTCTAATTTATCATTAATTACTTGCCCGTGACTGAGTTTGACTTGACGATGGGGACATCTATCTTCTAAGGCGACAACTTTTCCTGTACTATCTCGATAAAGTACGATGGATTGATGCCAAACTTTTACACTTATAGGTGTTTTATTAACTTCATTACTTCTTGCTACTACATACCAGTGATTGGAGTTAATGCCTAAACGGCGCACACTGTTGGTGTTTGATGAGTTAAGTGTAGAATTGAAGCTAGATATAATTTGCTGCATAATTTATCTCAATTAAAGTCAATTAGAAATTTAGATACATTAGCAAAATTAATTGCACACTATTGATTGAAAACAGAACTGGCTGTATTTCTTGCCTGTTCCCTGTTAAGAGTTCCCTCTCCAAACTATAAAATTTATTTTGCACTACTACTTATAACTGTATAGAAATAATAGTTGATTTTATCAAAGCTAGGTAGAAACCTTTATGTTTTATTTCTTGTTTGCTATCCCCTGGCTGAAATTTACCTTTACTAACCATATCAACCAATTTTGCCCATACAGGATAAAGTAGTTATAAATTGAAGCAGAAACAATATTTTAGGAGTAACTATGACAAGTAACCAAGAAACCCTTAATGCTGATGAATTTACTGATGAACTGATGGAAGAAACTTCAGTCCCCAATCACATCGAATTAATAGAAAATGTGATTAGCACTTTAGAAGAAGATAATAGTGCTATGGTGAGTGAAACAAATGGAGTTCATTTGTGGAAGTTCAAATATGGTAGTGTGGAAGTCTTCATTAGATTAACAGGTTTAAGTGATGAAGATACAATTACAGTTTGGTCAGCAGTCCTCAAACTACCAGCTAGAGATGAACCAAGACTGATGCGCTATTTGTTAGAATTGAACTGCACCAGTACCTTTGAAGCTCGTTTTGGTATTATTAATGATCAAGTGGTAGTTATATCTACTCGCACAGTAGCGGAGTTATCGCCGGGGGAAATTTCCCGTATCATTACAATTGTTGCTACCATTGCAGATGATAATGATGAGGCTTTAATTGAAGAGTTTGGTGGAGCTTAGATTTTTGATCAATATAGGTTTGGGAATTTTGTGGTAAAACAGGTTTGGCGACTAATTCCTCATTTTGCAGCTGCTGGTAATCTACAAATGGCGGTTGATAAGTGGTTATTAAAACAGCATGAGCAGGGAAAGCATCCTCCTGCGTTAAGGTTTTATACTTGGTCGCCACCTGCGATTTCTTTAGGCTATCATCAAAGACAGTATCCTGAGTTTTGGCACAATCTAACTTTTGCAGGTGATAAGTTAGATTTAGTTCGTCGTCCTAGTGGTGGGAGAGCGGTTTTACATCAAGGTGATTTAACCTATGCAATTATTGTTTCTGGCATTGCTGGGAGTCGTTTACAAGCTTATACCAAAATTTGTGAGTTTTTGATTCAAGGCTGGCGATCGCTAGGTGTAGAGTTAAGTTATGGAAAAGCTGGTCGTGGTTATATCCACAATCCGAATTGTTTTGCAACTGCGACGGGTGCAGATTTAATTCTATCGAATGGCAGTAAATTAATTGGTAGCTCCCAACTCAGACAGGGATGTGCAATTTTACAACATGGTTCTATGATTTTACACCCAAATGCAGATTTGTTCAATCAGGTTTTTGGGGAGAATACTTTTAAGGCAGTTGAGTTACCAGAAAATTTAGATCAAGAAATAATTATTCATAGTTTAATCAATGCAGCTTGTGATGTTTTTGATATGCAGGTTGAAGTTAGTCCTATTTCTGATTATGAGTGGGAAGAAATTTTGAATGTTCTTGATGATCTGCGTATTTAACCAGATATGATATGAATTAACCACGAAGGAAGAGACGAAGAAATAAGAGAAGATAGGCAATAATATGGATAATGTTTTTGTGTATGTCACTTGTCAAGATCGTACTGAGGCTATTGCTGTGGGGAAAGCAGTAGTAGAAAGTCGTCTTGCGGCCTGTGCTAATGTTATTGATGGCATGGAAAGTATATATTGGTGGAATGATCAAATACAGGTAGATAAAGAATGTATCTTGATTATGAAAACTCGCCGTGATTTGTTTGTAGAGTTAACGGCAAAAGTAAAATCTGTACATTCCTATGAAGTACCTTGTGTAATAGCTTTACCGATTGAATTAGGAAACCAAGATTATTTGAATTGGCTAACTGCACAAACTCAGACCATAAAGTAAGTTCTTGAATTTATTTATTAATAATTCTAAGCAAAAAGCGTTTGGGAGTGTTGCCGTGTTTCCACCCCAAACGCTTTTTGAACTTTGCTCCTCACACACAACCAAAATATATCACTGGTTGAATGAAATGGCAATAGTTTTGTTGTTGATCTTATATTAGTAAATTAAATATGTCTGGCTGAGTAAATCTGGAGACTAGCTAAATAGGTAGATCAGCGTTAGAAATTTTCTTGGGGATATGGCAGGGTTATTTTATTTTCTCAAAGCCTGAAAATGCTAAGGTTTGATTTTATTCTATAGGGCAGGGGGGTTTGCTCCTACTTAATTTTTAGAAATATATATAAAAACAGATACTCATGGTATTTGTATTTTTACTAATTAATGGATATGTTAGGAAAATAACAAAGTAGTCCCTGAAAAATATCTGTGTACATAGATGTGATTAATGTGATTAATTTTTACTTTCCAGCAGTGGTTTCTGCCCCGATTAAAGAGCCTGTACCAGTATTTTTGACAATTTTAGGGATTATGTTAATTGCACCCCTATTATTTGAAAAAATCCGTCTTCCTGGTATCGTGGGTTTAATTTTAGCGGGGGTGATAGTAGGCCCAAATGGCTTAGGTTTATTGGCTAGGGATAACACCATTGTACTTTTAGGTACTGTTGGTTTATTGTTTTTGATGTTTATGGCTGGTTTAGAAACTAGCTTAGATGATCTCAAATATAATGCTGATAAGGCGTTAATTTTTGGGTTGTTAACATTTGCTGCACCGATGGTATTGGGTACGGGGGCAATGTTAGCAATTGGTTATGGTTTCTTGCCTTCTGTATTAGTGGCTTCTTGTTTTGCTTCCCATACATTGTTGGCTTTACCTATTGCTGGGAAGTTGGGAATTATGCGATCGCAAGTTCTCACAACTACTCTGGGTGGTACTTTAATTACTAATATTTTGGCACTGTTGGTATTAGCTGTTGTTGTTAGAGCTTATCAAGGTAATTTAACTTTTCAGTTTTGGTTGCTTTTAATTCCGGCTTTGATTATTTATACTTTCCTCACACTCTGGGGTGTTCCCTTGGTGGGTAAGTGGTTTTTTAGAAAGTTTGGTCATGATGAAGGAGCAGAGTTTACTTTTGTTTTAGCGACTTTATTTGTTGTTTCTTATGGTGCAGAAGTTGTTCAAATTGAACCGATTATTGGTGCTTTTTTGGCAGGTGTGGCAATTACGCAATTAATTCCCCCATTGAGTCCTTTGATGAACAGAATTCAATTTATTGGCAATAATTTATTTGTCCCATTTTTCTTGATTTCTGTAGGGATGTTGGTAAATCCAAAAATTCTCATTCAAGAACCAAAGTCGTTAATAGTGTCAGGGATAATGGTAGGATGTGCCATTATTTCTAAATATATTCCTGCTTGGATTTCTGGTAAATTGTTTGGTTTTAATCAGAATAGAATTCTGGTGATGTTTGGGTTATCTGTATCTCAAGCTGCTTCTACTTTGGCCGCAATTACTGTTGCTTATAATATTAGATTGGTGGATGAATTAACAGTCAATGGTACAATTGCGATGATTTTAGTTACCTGCATTGCTTCCCCTTGGGTGACAGCAAGGTGGGGAGAAAAAATGAAACCAGAAGATGGTCATGTAGAAAAAACAAAGTTAACAAAATTAGGCGATCGCGTTTTAATTCCTGTAGCTAATCCTCATACAGAAGATAATCTTTTACAGTTAGCTATTATTGTCACTAAATCTTCAGCAGGAACTTTATTGCCTCTACATATCTTAATTGAACAAGGTGAACCAATTTCTCCTGGAGATAAAACCAGACAAAATCAATTACTTGATACTGCGGAAATGATCGCTCATGCAGCAGTTACTAAAGTTTTACCTATTGCTAGAATTGATGAATCTATTGATAAAGGAATTGCTAGAGTTGCAGAAGAAAAGCAAGCTAGTGTGATTGTTTGTGGATGGAAAGGTTTTTCGACTTACGAAGAAAATTTGTTTGGGAGTGTAATTGATAAAATTGTGCAACGTAGTTCTGTGCCAGTTTTAGTTAGTCGTTTTCCTCTCCCTATTAAAAATACATCAAGGGTATTTTTAGCTTTTACTTCTCAACAGGCTCAAGCTCATTCTTTTTCCCAAAGTATTCAATTAGCTACAACCTTAGCGACTGAATTAAAAGCTTCTTTACAACTTTTACAAGTAGTTTCTAATAAAAAATTAGATGTTGATTTAATTAAAACAGGGTTAATTCCCAAAGATATAAATATCAAGAAACTGCGAGGAAACTTCGTCAAAGAAGTTTCAAGACTACTACAAGCTAACGATTTATTATTGTTAAATGGTTCTGTGGTGCAAAAAGGTCAAATATTTTCACTGTTGGATCATGTACCTGAAGCGATCGCTCATAATCATCCAGAGGTGGCGATGATGATTCTTTATTTTTAATCAGGACTGACACAGAAGTTACGGAAGAATGAACCACGAAGGACGCGAAGGAAAGGAAGGTAAGATGTTTACAAGAGATATTTTGCGTAAGTCCTGATATTAATATGGAGTTTCAATTATCTAATATCTAAAATCATACCCAAGTAATGCCCAAATTTATTAGGGAATTAACCGCAGAGGCACAGAGATCGCAGAGGAGGAAAATATGAGTTGCAAAATTAAACGCAGTTGGTAGAATTTATATTCCGAAATAACTGAGCGATCGCTCTACAAACAATGCAATATATTCTATCTATTAAGTAGATTAATTGTTGATGTGTGTGTATCTATTGTTATCCAAATTATTACCCCAGAAATTAGGGCTTTTTTGATGTCAGATATAAAAACGCCTTTGATTATCCAATTGAAAATATTAACATAACCGAAAAATAAGTCAAGACCCTTGAAATTGCGTTGAGCTTATTGACACCATTCTCAATTATTTTGGCTCAAAAATGCTAGGTTGCACTTTTTTGGGGTAAATGCAATAAGAATTGTTAAGGTGGATGATGCTAAAAAGAGCTAAAATTACTGTAAAACTGTTATGATTATCTTTTATTTTCTCAAGTATTAGATTACAGTAAACTGCGAAAAATAATAACTGATAACTGATAAAGTTCAACTTTAGAGAATGTTGAAACAGCCCCTCTTGGGATACTAAATTTTTTTTTATATCGCCCTAAATCTAACTCAGCCTATCCACAGATGGAACTTTCTTAACATTGGTAAGAGTGATCGCTCGCAAACTGCAAGGCCTTAATTCTTAGTTCTTTATTATCAATAACAGAAGACTTTTATTAATAACAAGCAGGTGTATTTTGCCAATATCAGGCGAAATATCTATATCTAACTTTGAAATTCTGACACTATAAATGTTTCAATATTATTAATGAGACTTAAGCAACGCATATCTAAAATTAGGATCTAACGGGGATATCAAAAGTAAAAATATATTTACTTATATGTAAAAATTATTTTTTCAGTCAAAGTAAATAATTATTACTATGTTTGATAACTAATCACACTCAAACCCTTCCATTATACTATTTACATCGTTATTTACAATTAAACAACTTTAATCCAGACACTTTACTTATGTAATATTATGAGCTAAATTTTTGACGAATCATTTTATACTCTAGAGGAAACAATATCAATGGCTAACCTCTTAACACCTGCGGGTGATGGTAGTGTAAGAGTAGAATTAGATGCTTTTGGTGCTTTTGGTTCTAGTGTTGGTTTGAGTTCTACGGATGCTTTTTACGATCCTGTGGGTGAACAGGAAGAAGCCGGAACAACCTTTGAATCAGGAGTTGCAATTAGAATTGGCAATGAAGGGACAAGAACTTTCCTGACTACTGGTGATATTGGTAGTTCTGGAGGTTTAGAAAATCCAGGTTTTATTACTGAAAGTTTACAAAATGCGACCAGTGCTTTCAGTTTTGGTAGTCTTAACTTTGGTCTGACCCAAGAAGTAATACCTATCTTTGATGACGGAGTGAGAACCGGTAGTACCCTGATTCAAACCTATAACATCACTAACCCAACCAGCGAAGCTATTGATTTTGAATTAATTCGCTACATTGACGGTGATTTACAGTTTGATGGTAGTATTCAAGACTCTGGAGGTCGTTTACTAAGAGGTGGACAAGAAATCCTGTTTGAGACGGATAGCGGAGATAATCCATTTTTATCTACAACTTTTTTAGGAATTACCGCTAGTGGTGGTTCAAGGGAAGAACCGGGACGTTATGAAATAGATTCTTTCTCAGGACTCCGAAGCAGAATTGTTGAAGGTGTAGAATTGGATGGTGAAATCACAGGTGATGGACCTGATGATGATCAATTCGTGGATGCTTCACCCTACGACATTACCCTAGCACTTAGAAATAGCTTTAGTTTAGCTGCTGGACAGTCTACAAACTATACAACAACCACACTTTTCGGTTTAGGTTCTCCAGATGCTTTAGATTCAACTGTCCCTGATGGTGTTCCCAATACTCTACCCACAGCATTAAACCTAAATATTCTTAATGGTACTCAAGTTTTACGGGACTTTATCGGTGGAATTGACGCTAACGACTTCTTCCAATTTGAATTAACTGACAGTAGTAGTTTTGACTTATCATTCACTGGTTTAACTGCTAATGCAGATGTGGCTATTTTAGATAGTCGCGGTGTGCAAATTCAAAGTATTTCCGCAGGGGAAGGTATTCCTGGAGAATTATCAGAGGAATTGGACTTAGATGAGGGAACTTACTATTTAAGAGTTTTCCGCTATCAACCTGATACTACCCCTTACACCTTAGAAGTTACAGGTACACCAATTCCTGAACCTTTGCAAATTCTGAGTGTTTCTCCCGATGCTGGTAGCAATGCGGGAACAACTACCATTACTATTGAAGGGAATAGATTTACCTCCGCTGCGGAAGTTGTTTTAGTTGATGCTTCTGGAACTGAAATTGTTGCTACTAACGTAGTTTGGTTAAATGATACAACCATCTCTGCATCCTTTGACCTAGTGGGTGTGGATTTTGCAGCTTACGATGTGCGTGTCACAGATACAGCAGGAACTGTTACCGCCGAGGATGCGTTTAATGTTAATTTAGGATTTGTAGGAGAAATTGCAGTTAATTTAAGCTCTCCTAGTCGAATCCGTTCTTTTGGTACAGATGTTGTTACTGTCACTTATCAAAATGTTGGTGATACAGACGTTTCCGCTCCCTTACTACGTTTAGAAGCTGAAGGTGCAAGATTCCGTTTACCTGGACAAACAGAATTTACAGATAATACGATTCAGTTTTTAGGGATTAACAATGAAGCTTTAGCTGGTATTTTAGCACCAGGTGCAAGCGGTAGTTTTCGGATTGAGTTTGAACCTACTACGACTGTAGGACAACAAATTAATTTTACAGTTGATACTGTTGCCGCAAATGAAGTAGTTAACTGGGAAAGTTTCCGTACCCAAACCCAACCTAGTAACTTAAGTGAGGATGCTTGGAATGCAATTTATGATAACTTTATTGCTTCCGTTGGCAATACTGCGGGCGAGTATCAAACATTACTAGTAAATAATGCTAATTATCTCAGTCAGCAGGGAGAATATGTTAGTAGTGTTGATCGTCTGATTGGGTTTGAATTCCAGCAAGTTAGTGATTATCAATCTTTAGCACAGCGCTATAGTTTAGGTTCTTTTGGTCGTGGTCGCTTTTTTATTGGTGATATCCGCGCAATTACTGATACAGATGGCAATGTCACTATTGAAAATGCGGGAACACTACGACTGTTTAACCTAGAAGATGGTAATTATGTTCCTGTAGATGGTGACTATGGTAGTCTGACTTTAGAAGAGGATGTTTATCGCTTAGAAGAACTTGGTGGTACTGTTACTGTTTTCCGTGCAGATGGTAGTTTAGATTTTATTGCTGATAGCAACGATAACCAAATTACTGCGGAATATACAGATGGTCAGTTAACTGGGTTATTAGCTAGTAATGGTGATGCTTTGACTCTGACTCGTGATGCAAACAATCGTGTAGTTAGTGTTACAGATTCAGCTAACCGCACTACTACTTACACCTACGATGAAACCGGGGAACTATTACTGAGTGTTTCTTCAGTGGAAGGGACAACAACTTATACCTATGATGACAACTTTGCGATTACCTCAGTTACCGATGCTAGTGGTATTACAGCTACATTTGAATATGATACCTTTGGCAGACTGATTAAAGAGAGTTTTAACGAAGGTGCAGAGGAAGTTAACTATAGCTACGGTGACAATGGCGAAGTAACTGTTACTAATGCTAACAGTGCAACCACGCAATTTTTCCTCAATGATCGTGGTCAGGTTGGTCAGTTACAAGATGCTCTGGGTAGGACTTTACAGATTAGTTATGACCGGTTAGGGAATCCGATTCAAGTTACCGCACCTGATAATAGCGTATTAGGTTTTACCTATGATCAGTTGGGTAACTTAACCAGTCAGGTAAATGCTTTAGGACAAAAAGTAGAGTTTACCTACGAATCTAACTTTAGTCTCCTGCAAAGTGTAACTGATGCTCGTGGTAATGCGATTACCTACAATTATGATGATGCAGGTAATTTACTGGCCATTAATTATGCAGACGCTAGTAGTGAAAGCTTTAGCTACGATACACAGGGAAATATTACCCAGTCTGTCAACCGTCGTGAACAGGGAATTTCCTACACTTACAACACTCGCAGTCAGTTAACTCGCCAGGAAAATGCAGATGGTTCTGTTTTAGAGTATACCTACGATGATAGAGGGAACTTAACTTCTGCGACTGATAGTAGGGGTACAACCAGCTTAGAATATGATGCCAGCGATCGCCTGACACAAATCACCTACGCTAACGGTCGTTTTCTAGCTTACACCTACGATGCTAGTAATCGCCGCACTAGCATGACTGATCAGAGTGGTAATACCGTTAACTACAGTTACGATAGTATCGGACGTTTAGCTGGTTTAAGTGATGGTGATGGAAATTCCATAGTTGATTACACCTATGATGACTTAGGTCGCTTAACCAGAGAAGATAACGGTAACGGAACTTACACCACCTATACCTTTGACACCGTTGGTCAACTTACCAATATTGTTAACTATGCTCCTGATGATTCCGTTAACTCTCAGTTTGACTATAGTTACGACATCTTGGGAAGACAAACGGGAGTTACAACCCTAGATGGAGAATGGACATATAGTTACGATGCGATCGGTCAGTTAACAGGTGCAGTATTTACCTCTACCAACGCCGAAATTGCTAACCAAGATATCAGCTATGTTTATGATGCAGTAGGAAACCGCATTAGAACCATAGTTAACACTGAAACCACAGAATACACCACTAACAATCTCAATCAATACGAAAGTGTAGGTGAGACTGTTTATGACTACGATGCAGACGGTAACTTAATTTCCAAAACCGAAGGTGGTAACACTTGGAACTATGAATATAACAACGAAAACCGGCTGATCCGAGTTGTTGAACCTAACGGTATTCAAACTCAGTACGAATATGACGCACTAGGAAATCGAACTGCAACCATTTACAACGGCCAACGCACAGAATATTTAATAGATCCCTTTGGTTTTGGGGATGCGATCGCTGAATATGATGGTGCTGGGAATTTAATTGCTAACTACAATTATGGTATTGGGTTAGTTAGTCGCAATGATGGTAATGAAAGTGCTTACTTTGATTCTAACGCCATCGGTTCTACCGTCGGTTTAACCAATGCAGCAGGTTCTCAAGTTAACCGCTACTTCTACACACCCTTTGGTCAGGATATTTTTGAAACCGAGACCATTGCTAACCCCTTTGAATTTGCCGGTCAGTGGGGTGTAACAGAAGAAGCGCATGGTTTAGACTTCATGCGTGCAAGGTTTTATGACTCAACCACAGGTAATTTCCTCAGTCCAGACCAAATAGGAATTGCAGGAGGAGACAACAATTTTTATCGCTACACTTTCAATAACCCCATCAGTTATACTGACCCATCTGGAAACCTATTCTTTGTACCAGTATTGGTTGCAGCAGGAATTGGTGCTTTAACAGGAGCAGCTACAGATGTAGCCATCCAAGTTGGTGCAAATTCTGTTGATTATCTTGTTAATGGTGGTGATGCTGGAGATATTGTAGATATTGACTGGGGAAGTGTAGGTATTTCCGCAGGTTTGGGTGCAATAGGTGGTGGTGCAACAGCAGCATTTAGAAATACCACCAAGATATCATCACAAATAGGGAAACAATTTTCACATGGTATTCCATCGCGATTTACAAATCCCAACAGTGCTTCCCATAACAGATTTATACCAAAATGGTTAACAGACAAAAATCATCCATTAGGTCGTCTGAATGGAGAATTTGTTAGTCCAAAATTCCATTACAAGATAGATCCTTACGCTCGTGGTGGAGGTGTAATTGGTGGTGGATATGTTAATACTGCTGGATTCGGAAATAGATATTCCTCATCACTACAAAAGATACTCCGCGTTCCCAGTTGGTTAAGAAACAGTGTTTTAGGTGGAGCAACAGGTTCTCTGTTTGGAACTGATCTTGCTAATGCTGCAACTGACATAGTTGCATCCTTTGATCCCAACGACATCATCGGACCTAATGGTTTTGGTGCAGAAGGTTGGATCAACTCACCCGAAGTTCTTCCCTATACGATCCGCTTTGAAAACGAAGCTGAACAAGCTACCGCCCCCGCAGTTTTAGTTACCATTACCCAAACCCTTGACTCTGACTTTGATTTCAGCACCTTTGAACTAGGTGATTTTGGTTTTGGTGACATAGTAGTTGATGTACCTGATGGTTTACAAAGCTACAGCGAACGTTTAGACCTCAGAAATAGTATCGGTGCATTGGTTGACTTTGACGCTAGTCTGGATGCAACCACAGGTATAGTCACTTGGACTTTGACAACCATTGATCCAGAAACCGGACTACTAGCTACAGGTGTAGATGATGGTTTCTTACCTCCCAATACTGATGGTGATGGTGAAGGTTTTGTTCGTTATACTATTCAACCCCAAGACAACCTCACTACTGGTACTCGTTTAGATGCGGAAGCAGCTATCGTTTTTGACACCAACGAAGCAATTAATACTCCTCCTATCTTTAACACCATAGATATTGGCGATCCTACCAGTGCAGTCACAGCTTTAGCGGCCAATGTTTCTCAATTCTTCACAGTCTCCTGGGGTGGAACAGATGATGGTAGTGGTATTGCTTCCTATGATGTTTATGTTTCTGAAAATGGTGGAGAATTTACACTCTGGCAAGATAATATTACTGCTACCTCAGCAACGTACACTGGTGAACTCAATCAAACCTATGGTTTCTACAGTGTAGCTACTGATAATGTGGGTAATGAAGAAGCAGTTCCCACGGTTGCAGATACAACTACAACAGTCACTACATTAGATAATTCAGCACCTACGGTTGAAGATCAAACCCTTACTGTAGAAGAAAACAGTTTAGAAGGAACAGAAGTTGGTACTATCACTGCTACAGATCCAGAAAATCAAGCTTTAGCTTTTGCCATTCTCGCAGGTAATTTGGATTTAGATAATGATGGTGATTTAGCTTTTGCAATTGATTCTTCAACTGGGTTAATTACTGTCAATGATAGTGATGACATAGATTTTGAAAATACTTCTAGTTTTAATTTAGAAGTTGCAGCAACGGATTCAGGAAATGAAAGCGATACTGCTAATGTCACCATTAATTTAACTGATATCAGTGAAGTATCATTGACTGAGTTTAATGTTGCCCAAAGTGCAAACGGTTTCTTTGCTTTGGAAGGAAATACCCCCGCTAACCTCAAGTTTACTTTGGTGAATAATCAAACCACAAATGTTAATGAGGTTGGTGTCTTTGTAGTTGACGATGAAGATGGTAATGTTGATGGTAATGCTCCTGGTTCAGATGGTTATTTAAGATCAGCCTTAGAAAGATCAAAAATCATTTTTTCAGCAATTTCTAACCGTCCCAGTGGTTTTGAATTAGCAGATATTCAACGCGTTCTAGAAGTTAATGGTGATTCTCGGTTAGCTTTCTATTTAATCTCAAATGGAACTACTGACACTGCATTAACTCAATTACAATCCACTGGTAGTACCAATTTGTCCGTGTTCTTATCTAATTCTAATAATCTGCAAGTTTCTGATTTTAGCACAGAAGGATTAAATTTAAGTTGGTCAGATCAAGAAGGTGCTGATAGTTTCCAAAATTTGGGATTAAGAGTAGAAATTACTCAAGAAAGTTCGGCACTTTACTCCAATTTACAGGCTACTACTCAACAAGAATTGATTGATTTAACTGATCTTGTTGCTCCTGTGACTGTAAGTGCAACGGTACACAGAGAAGCTAATTTTGATAATTTAATTGGTTTCTATGTAGTTGCTGATGCAAATGGTGGTATTGATACCTCTGGAGATGGTGTTGCTGATATCAATCCTGGAGATGATGGATATACACAAGCTGCTTTAGCAAACCGAATAACTAGTTTAGATTTGTTGAGAACTGATAATCAACAAACAGCTACATTTAACGGTAGTTTTGATGGTGGTAATATCCTCGCTCCATTTATTGTTGTGGATGGAACTTTTGAGGAAGCAGTGAACAATAATGCGGAAGTTTACTTCTCCTTCTTAAATGGAAATAGTGATAGAGTTGATCACATCCGCTTACTTGGTGATAATACATTCGGCTTTGAAGATTTAGCTGGTGGAGGTGATCAAGACTTTAATGATGTGATTGTCAGTGTTGATTTTGCGACTGTCTAATCATTAGACATATGGCGAAAATTAAATATACCTGATTTGACATCCTTGTGGAGACTTTGTATGCAACGTCTCTACATTCTTTATTCTTTTTTGCCGGAGGTATGTTAGGGTTTGTTGAATAAAACTGAAAACTTTACAGGTAAGGGCTTTGAAGCATTTTTAGGTAAAAAAGGTGCAAGCTTTTATCAGGTGGAAACTTAAAAACCTTGCATTTAATTCCTGGTTAACGGAAAAATCGCTCCTATCCAACTCTTGAAACTGTTCCCTTTTCCCTGTTCCCTAGTCTCCACAGATCACTTTTTCAGCAACCCCTATGTTAGATTTTTACACAGCAAATTTCTGGTGGTTTTCGTTCTTTCCTTCCTACTGTTGATCAAATCCTAAAATCTATCAAATTGATCATATGTGTATCTATTTTTATCCAAATTATTACCCCAGAAATTAGGGCTTTTTTGATGTCAGATATAAAAACGCCTTTGATTATTCAATTAAAAATATTAACATAACCGAAAAATAAGTCAAGACCCTTGAAATTGCGTTGAGCTTATTGACACCATTCTCAATTATTTTGGCTCAAAAATGCTAGGTTGCACTTTTTTGGGGTAAATGCAATAAGAATTGTTAAGGTGGATGATGC
>JAAHFX010000002.1:201492-491267 GCA_010672785.1 Sphaerospermopsis sp. SIO1G1 | reverse complement strand
AAAATAAGTCAAGACCCTTGAAATTGCGTTGAGCTTATTGACACCATTCTCAATTATTTTGGCTCAAAAATGCTAGGTTGCACTTTTTTGGGGTAAATGCAATAAGAATTGTTAAGGTGGATGATGCCAAAAAGACAGGATTACGCAAAACATCCCTCAAACCCTCATTTCCGTTCTCTGCGCCTGGGGTGGTATGTCTTCGACACGCTACGCGAACGTTTATTCCATCCCTTGTGCGTAAGTCCTAAAAGAGCTAAAATTACCGCAAAACTGTTATGATTATCTTTTATTTTCTCAAGTATTAGATTACAGTAAACCGCGAAAAATAATAACTGATAACTGATAACTGAATATATGCTTTATCCTGTTGTTTGGAAAAATAACTCCGTTGTACTTATAGATCAAACCCGTTTACCTGGTGAATTCGCTGTAGTCGAAATTCATCGTAGTGCAGATATGGCCGAAGCAATCAGAACTATGATTGTGAGAGGAGCGCCAGCTATTGGAGTAGCTGCTGCTTACGGGATGTATTTGGGTGCAAGGGAAATTGAAACTGAAGATCGCACAGAATTTTTAAACCGTTTAGAAAAAGTAGCACAGTTATTACGTTCCACCCGTCCCACTGCGGTAAACTTATTTTGGGCAATAGGTAGAATGATGAAGACTGCCTATGAAACATTAGGTACTATTCCGGAAATACAACAAATTCTCCTAGAAACTGCCCAAACTATCAATGCTGAAGATATTCAAACCTGTCAACAAATAGGTGATCACGGTTTAAGTGTTTTACCCAAAACTTTGGAAAAATTAATTATCCTTACCCATTGTAATGCCGGTGCTTTAGCCACAGCAGGATATGGAACAGCTTTAGGTGTAATCCGTTCAGCTTGGAAAGCAGGAAGGTTAACTAGGGTATTTGCAGATGAAACCCGTCCTCGGTTACAAGGTGCAAAACTGACTGCTTGGGAATGTGTTCAAGAAGGTATTCCTGTGACTGTAATTACTGATAATATGGCCGCTCATTGTATGCAGCAAGGTTTAATAGATGCGGTAGTTGTTGGTGCTGATAGAATTGCTGCCAATGGTGATACGGCTAACAAAATTGGCACTTACAGTTTAGCGATTGTGGCCAAAGCTCACAACGTTCCTTTCTTCGTTGCGGCCCCAATTTCTACTATTGATTTTTCCTTAGCACAAGGAAGTCAAATTCCCATTGAAGAACGTCATCCCTCGGAAATTTATCAAATTGGTGAAACGGTGATTACTCCTACTGGAGTCGAGTATTATAATCCTGCTTTTGATATTACACCTGCTAATTTAATTACCGCAATTATTACAGAAAATGGAGCTTTTGCACCTGGGGAATTGGTGAAATGTCATACTGCTTCTTAAATTTCAGTGATCAGTGATCAGTGATCAGTTATCAGTGATCAGTTTTCAGTTATTACTGTTAACCAGTCACCAATCACTTTTTCAGTCAACCCTAATTAATAGGTAAAAATATCTGAAAACTTGTACTTCCTGGTTGAGAATTGAGTTTAATTTCTCCCTGATGTTTTTTCACCACAATATCATTAATAATATCCAAACCTAAACCACTACCTTTTCCCACTCCTTTAGTAGTAAAAAATGGTTCAAAAATCCGACTTTGAATTTCTGAGGGTATTCCTGGGCCATTATCAGCAATTTCTATGATCACACTTTGATCATTTTGAGAAGTACGAATAAAAATTTTCCCTTTACCATCTAAAGCATCCACTGCATTATCAATTAAATTTGTCCAGACTTGGTTTAATTCACTCCCGAAGGTATTAACAACTGGTAAATTCTGTGCATATTCTCTAATTACTTCTATTCCTCCTTTGAGTTTATAACTTAACATCGTCAGAGTATTTTCTATTCCTTCATGGACATCTACTTGATGTTGTTGTACAGTATTGCCATGAGAATAGGATTTTACTGATTTAACTAATTCGGAGATGCGATCGCTACTTTGTTTAATCTCTCTAATTAACCCCGTAGTTGTTAAATTTGCAGCTAACCAAGCAACCACATCACCTAAACCATAGTCAGGAATTTGATCAGCTAAATTATCTAATTTTTGAATATCAAAACCCGCATCAACTAAAGCAGAAATGATTTCCCCTGCTAAATTTAGATCATGATCTTCCAACCAATCTGTAATTTCGTCTTCACGCTCACTTTGTGCTAATAAATCAAATTTTTTAGTGTTTTTGATTGTTTGTAATTCCTGTAAAAATACAGTTAAAAAATCTAACTTTTCTGTATCAAATGAATGTTGATTGAGTTTTAAAGCGAGAATTTGTGATTCTTGAAAACGACTTTCCAACTCTTCCGCTACCCTAGCAGCAGCAGCAGCAGGATTTTTTAATTCATGAGCAATTCCCGCAGATAATTTACCCAAAGATGCTAATTGCTCTTGTTGTTGTAATTGTTGTTCAACTGATTTTGTTCTTGCTGCTAAAGTAGAAATAATCAAATCTGCTAAGGGGGGTGCAGTGGCGATAATTTGTTTAAAAGTTTTCAGTTCTAATTTTAAAATTCGACTGGCCACTGTTGCATATCCACTAGCAATAGAATTAGTCTCAGAGAGAATCGAAAGTTCTCCAATAAACTCACCACGTTGATGTTTAGCGAGTATTTTTTCCGTACCATTCACTTTCTTGGTGATGATAATTTCTCCCTCTAAAACCACATGAAAATCATAACTGCGATCGCCTTCTCTAAATAAACACTCACCCATTTCTAAATCAATCTCTTTTCCGTATTCTTTTAAATGTTGTAAAACCTCATTGGATAACCGAGGAAAAAGAGTAGAAGAATTATTATTTTCTGGGAGCATAATATTATAGTTGATAGTTAATATTTAATCACGAATCACTGAAAACTGAAAACTAATAACTGATAACTGTTAACTGTTAACTGTTAACTGAACTAATTTCCACAGGTACACGAACCTGAAAACAAGTATTCCCAGGAACAGAATTAAATCTCACATCACCTTTATGTTTACCAACCACAGTTTTATAAACAATATCTAAACCTAAACCCTTACCTTCTCCTACACTTTTAGTTGTAAAAAATGGTTCAAAAATTCGACTTTGAATTTCTGTGGGTATCCCATATCCATTATCAACAATTTCTATTAAAACTACCTCATTTTCACATTTTGTCCTAATAGTAATTTCCCCATTTTCACCAATTGCATCTAAAGCGTTATCAATCAAATTTGTCCAGACTTGATTTAATTCACTACCGTAAGCGCTAATTCTGGGTAAATCACCATAACTTCTGTTAATAATTACCCCCTCTTTAACTTTATGCTGCATCATTTTTAAGGTACTTTCTATCCCATCATGGACATTCACTTCTTGCACAGGGGCGCGATCCATGTAGGAATAGTCCTGTAATGCCTTCACAAGCTCCGATACCCGGTTTGAACCTTCCTCCAGTTCAGAAAGTAACCCCAACCCAGTTAAAGTGGCTTCTAGCCAAGCTAAAATATCTCCCAATGCTTGAGCCGGAATTTGTTGAGTAATTGCTTCTAAATCTGGTTCTTTCAGTCCTACAGAAACTAAAGTTGATGCTAATTTCCAACCATCATTCACATCATGATCATCCAACCAATCTATTAAGTTATCTTCTAAATCACACTGAGCTAAAGGTGCAAGTTGAGTTGCTTTTTCTTGCCTTTCAATTACTTCTTTTTGTAGAGAGATTAAATATTCAATTTGTTGTGGATTAAATTGTTGTTGACTCAATTTTAAAGCTAGGGAAGGTAACTGGGGAAATAACTTTTGTAATTCACCAATTCCCCTTCTTACTGCCGCCATTGGGTTATTCATTTCATGGGAAAGTCCAGCGGCCATTGTTCCCAAAGCTGCTAATTTTTCCCGTTGTTGGGACATTGATTGTAATTCCTGTACCCGCTGTGCCATTGTTTGTAAAATGGATGTAGTTACAGTTGGCATTGTGGCTAACATTTGCCAGAATTTATCTTTATCTAATTCTAAAATATGACAAGGTTGGATTGCCTTTCCACAGGCCCAATAAGTGGTTTCTCCGGTTAAAATTGGCAATTCTCCAAAGAATGTTTTTGCACCATAGGTAACTAAAACTATTTCTTGAGTACCTATAGGTTGGGTAATTTGTACTTCACCATCAATCATAATAAAAACTTGGTCAGCAGGATCGCCGGTACGACGATGATATTCACCAGGTTCTAACCAAACTTCTTTTCCTTGTTCACATATCCACCCCAATTGATCGTCTGTGAGGGTGGAGAATAATTCTACTTGTCTTAAGGATTCTATGTTTAACATTTCAGTTATCAGTTATTAACAGGAGAGTTGTTATAAACTTATTTCCTCATAGGATAGCATTACTTTTAGTGTTTGTACTGAAATTAATATCTAGTTGTAAGAATTTTTATTATTTGTCTAAAGGTGATGTTTCTACAAGTTTTCAGAATCATATGAATATCAACTGCAAATGATTATAGAACATCTCCATATTTTCAAGGATCAATAATTTAGGACTTACGCAAAACCTATTATAAATACTGTCATTGTGACGACAAGAAGCAATTTCAAATCCTGATGTTTCATGAAAATCCGTAAGTCTTATTTAGTTTTTTTTCTTGGTGTTTCTGTTGCTGGACAGACTACAATTTCTACATTTTCAGGTGGTAAATTCACAAGTTCGGTAATTACCAACCTACATTCCGCACTTCAATTTGTATTACAAGCACGAGTATAGTAAGTCACAGGAAAATACAAATATAAATACTGTATTCTATCTGTAAAAAGATAGACATCAAATCAGAAATAACAACTAAAGTGTAATGTTCCAGATTACATTGTGCTGTGGAAGGTTTCGTTATTTTCCTAATTGTCCTATACCTGCTCAATAGACGACCTTTTTTATCTATGCACTATTTGTCTACTCTGTCAATGCGTAACTCCTATAGTTTTACCACTGGCAGTTTTAAGAATACGTTCTAAATTATCTTTGGGAATAGTTTCCACATCAGCAGTTTTGGGAATAGCATTTTCTTTAAAACCTTGTCCATAAAATTTTTTCAGAGTTTCAATATCCGCAATAAACCACGCTTCCATTGTCTGAACCATCAAATGGCAATTATCATCATCAACTCCTGCTGGTTTATCCCAATTATCTCTTAATTTCAGATGTTCCCAAACAGAACTTTTTTTAACAGGTGCTTCTGCATCAATTAGCAAAATATTAAAAGCATCAGGATGAGATTTCAAAGCATTTTTAAAATCACGCAAAGCATCATTTCTCTTACCGCACATAATCATATTTAACTTAATGTTTTTGGTTTTTGCTTGATTGACTAATTCTTTAAAAAAATGACTAAATCCTTTTCTGAGTGAAGATTTCTGATTTTTAGAATCCCCTCCACCTTCTATATAAATTCTAATTTCTTTTACCATCTATTTCCCCCTATTTCACCCATCCGCCATAAATCACCTACAGTATAATTATCTAACCAATCTTTGAGTTTATCTGGTTCAAGACGACGTAGATGAGTTCCTGTATTATCTCTTTCACAAACTACCACAGATTCAGGATATTCACTCAACGCAGAAACCAAAGCATCAGAATGAGTAGTGACAATTAATTGAGTTTTCTGGGATGCTTCTATTAACATTTCAGCAATTGTTGGTAAAATATCTGGATGTAAACCTAATTCGGGTTCTTCAATACAAATTAGTGGTGGTGGAGTCGGATCTAAAAGTAACGCCATTAAAAACAAATATCGCAATGTTCCATCAGATAAGCGAGTTGCAGGAATTGGTTGAATTAACCCTTTTTCCCGAATAAATATTTGTACAGTACCGCCATATATTCTGACATCTAATTCTTCTGCTTCTTCATAAAATTTTTCTAGATATTCAATAATTTTTCGATGACCTAATTTATATTTTAAATCATTTAAAACTAAACCTAAATTACTACCATCTTCTAATAAAGGATGTTGAGGTAAATCAGCTTTTTGGGCATTTCTTGGTTCTGAATTTTGTCCCATTTGCCAATGACGATATAAACCTATTTTATGAAATTCTGTACTTATATAAGAAAGTTCAGGATATAAGTCAGGATCTTTTCTTTGAGATAAAACTGACTGATCTAAAATTAAATCTTCTCTGCGGAGTTCTCTTTTAAATCTTTCACTATTATCTGTAATTTTATTAATATTTAAAACCGGACGACCATTTTGATAACGATAATAAAAATAGACATCTTCCTGTCCTTCATAAGCTTGTTCATTTTCCAGAAATTCATCTACTAATTCTAATCTTTGTCCTACTTCTGTTATGCTTAATTTGTAATGTAGATGGTTTCTGTATCTTTCTTGATAATTTAATATAACGTCTATATTAGCTATAGAATTACTTCTTTCACCTTTCCATAGAAATTCATTAATACCTCCACCTTGACGAAATGGTGCTGGTAAATTTGTGGGTGTTGCTTTTAAAATACTAATAGCTTCTATTAAATTAGATTTCCCTGCACTGTTACGTCCAATTAATACATTTAGCGGTTGTAATTCTATTTCTTCACCTTCACTTCCATAGGAGAGAAAGTTTTGTAATTTGATTTTATGAATAAATCTTTTACCTTCCATTTACTTCTCCTAATATTAAATAAAACTAAATTGTTGCTAATATTTTGGGTAAGGAATAAACAATTATTTATCTTTTGCGATCGTACTTTATCAATCTAACCTGTGAGCGATCGCACTACAAAATCACTACGCAAATTTAAGCAACAATTCCTGTATTGATAGCACAGGTATAGAAGAACTCAAAAAACCTTTAGTATCGCGTGTCACAATAGCTTCTAATCCTTGCTCAACCGCACAAAAAATTTGCACGGCATCTTCAAAGTCAGCCAAACCAGATTTTAATGCTGATTCCAAAACGGTTCGGTTAACGGGACAAATAACCATAACAGTCAAAGTTTCTGATACTGCTTGTCGTGCTTGTTCAATGCTGAGAGTATGTTTGCGAGCAATATAGAAAATATCCGTTAGCGTTGTTGCTGTCACATAACCAACGACTTGACCACTATCAATCGCTTGAAATAGCAGTTCTGCGTCTTGGGAAAATGGCTCTCGTTGCAATAGAAAATCTAGAACAATATTGGTATCTACTAAAACCCTCACTAAAGATATTTCTCCACTCGTCGCTCTTCTAACATTGCAGCTACTTGCTCATCAGTTGGTGCAGGTTGGTCAGTTTTCAATAAGCCCCGCATCCTTTGAATTGCACCAGAACGGTCAGCATCGAAAGTTGGCTGATTTTGCAATGACTCAATTATGGCACTAACTAATGCAAGGCGATCGCTTGATGGTAGTTTAAATATCTGTTCTTTAAGTTCTTGTAACAACATAGATAGCTCCTATGGTTGAATGGTTGTCTAATATTATGTTGTTTATTCAGTGTATTATAAGCGATCGCACTTTATCAGTCTAATTTGAGCGATCGCAGTCACCGAAAGTATATAGCTTTGCCATTTAGTTAGCTATATTTTTATCTTCTGGTGCAGCGCAATTTTCGACAAATTTTATAGCCTTAATACAATATTTGTAATATAAATCAGTATGTTCCCATTTTGTTCCTTGTATTGGTCCGTTATTGTGCATTGCTGCATGAGAAGATTGTAAAAATATATTCCTAATTATTAGTTCTACACCTTCTGGATATAAATGATGAAATATTGGCTCTCCATCTTTTATTTCGTTTAAAACCAAATAGTCTTTATCGTTTGGTATTGATTCATATAGCTCTATAAATGCTAATAATACTTGATCGCTTATTTCTGAAAATGAGCGCATTGCTGGAATCAGTACCTTTTCATTATTCCAATAGTCCTTATAAAGCAGTGCAATAGATGTTAAGCCTAACTTTGAGTGAGTTCTTCTTACTGTTTCAAGAACAGAATAGAAGTAGTTTGAATAGTTCTCCTGTTCTTGTATTTGTTCAATTAGTTCTTCATCAATTTCAGCATTTTGACAGAAATCGCTAAACCTCTTCATTAGATGATGATTATAAAATACCTGTGCAAATTTTCCAATTAAACCTATCCCAGGAATCCCATTTCCTCCTGTTGCATCAGCGAATTCACCTGTCAGTTGTACGATTTCCATTCCCCACTCAATCTTTTTGTTCTGCATTTGCTTATCAATTAACGGCTTCAATTATTCAGATGATTTCAATTTAATCCCCAAAACCTGAGTATAAGCGCCTCTAGCCTGAGTTACACCTATTGTTCTCTGTGCTGATTCTATCATCGGACGACGTAAACTAACAACTATAAACTGTGCTTGTTGTGCTTGTTTTTGAATCATTTTAGCTAATCTTTCCACATTTGCACCATCTAAAAACATATCCACTTCATCAAAGGCGTAAAATGGAGAAGGACGATATCTTTGCAGTGAAAAAATAAAACTCAATGCTGTTAAAGATTTTTCTCCCCCTGACATGGAAGCAAGACGTTGTACTGGTTTACCTTTGGGATGTGCAACTAGGTTTAAACCGCTGGTAAAGGGATCTTCTGGGTTATCTAGTTGTAAGTATCCATCACCATCGGATAGGGTAGCAAATATTGATTGGAAGTTTTCGTTCACTGCGTCAAATGCTTGTTTAAATGCTGCTTGACGTAGAGTGGTGAAGTTTTCAATTCTCAGTAATAATTCTGTTCTTTCTGCTTCTAGGGTTTGGAGTTTTTCTGTGAGTTCTTGTAATCGCCCTTCGACTATTTCATAATCGGTTAAGGCTAACATATTTACGGGTTCCATTGCCTGTAAACGTTTTCCTAAATTGCGGAGTTGTTTTTGTAATTCTTCTAAGTCAACTTGGTTGGGTACTTCTGGTAAGGGGTTGGGTAAGTCAGCAGCTACGGTTTGTAAGTTGATTTTTAGTTCGGTTAAATCCTGTTTACGTTTGATTTGGGTTTGTTCTAATTTTTCTATTTCCCATTGTAGTTTCTGTTGACGTAGAATTAGTTCTCTTAATTCTTGTTCTGTTGTGTCTCGTTTCTTTTTCTCTTCTCCTAAATTTTCTTCTAGTTGTTTTAATTTGGTTTGAATGGCTGTAATTTCGGTGCTGAGTGCTGAGTGCTGAGTGTTGAGTGTGGTGAGTTGATTTTTTTGATTGGTTTGTTCTTGTTGAAGTTCAATAGTTCGGGTTTCTGATTCGGTTATTTTTTCTTGTAACCGTTGTTTCTGATTTTCTAAGGTTTGGATTCTTTGTTCTATTTCTCTGACGGCATTGTCTTTTTGTTGTAATTGTGCTTCCTGGTTTCTAATGGTAGCTTGAATTTCTTGCCATTCACTGGGGGTTTGGGAGGATTCTAACTCAGCAAGATTATGTCTTAATTGTTGCAGGTTATTTTCCTGTTCGGGTAATTCCCGATCTAAAATTTCCAATCGGGTTTGAGCAGTGTTGAATTTTTCTTGATTTTGGGATAGTTGAGTGCGGGTGGTTTGTAATTGGGTGTTTAAGGTTTTTACTTCTTTTTTCAATTGTTCTAAATATAATTCTTGTTCTCTTTTTCCCTGTCTAGATTCGGTTAATTCTGAACTTAGCTGTTTACTACGAGCAGATAAATTAGTAATTGCTTCCAGACAACGTTCTAAAACTCTTTCTATATCTACCAACCGAGTTCTCAAATTAATGACTTCCTGAGATTCACGCACATCATCAGTAGCAAATTTCAAAGTTGAGCGCTGACTACTACTACCACCAGACATAGCACCACTAGTTTCCAAAAGCTCACCACTTAAAGTCACTATCCGATAAAGTCCGATTTGAGTTCTCGCCTGTTCTAATGTCTGAAAAACTACCGTATTTCCAAACACATATTTGAAAACTTCCTGATATTTGCGATCGCACTCTACTAAATTGACAGCATATTCTACAAATCCATCTACATAACGTAAAGTCAAATCTGGATTAAATTTAGGAGATTTGATTTTATTTAAAGGTAGAAAGGTTGCTCTTCCCGCCCGTTTTTGTTTTAATAATTCGATTCCCGTTGCAGCAACCCGATCATCTTCGACAACAATATGACCTAATCTTGCACCCGCAGCAGTTTCCAAAGCTGAGTGATAACGAGATTCTACTTTACCCAAATCCACCACCAAACCACACAATCCCGGTAAACCAGATTGTAAAACTACCTTACTAGCATGAGTTCCCTGTAATTCTTGCTGTGCTTGGGTTTGTGCTTCCAATCTATCTAACTGACGTTGTTTTTCCCGTTGTTCCTGTAATAAACGTTTTTGTGTATCTTGTTGTAATTGTAATTCCTGATCTGTCGCAGCTAAGTTTGCTGCTAAATCTTGAATTGGTTTGTTAGCAGCTTGAAAATCAGCATCTAATTTTTGGCATTCTGCTTGTTTTTCAGCTAATTGCGGTTCTAAATCGGCAATAATTTGAGATTCTTCACTAATTAATTCCTGTAACTGAAAATTCCTTTCCCTCAATTGAGCTTGCTCAGTTCTTTGTGGTTCAATTTTTTGTAATAAACTTTCCACTTCCCGACTTAAAGCCGTTTGTTGTTGTACCCAAGCTTCCGAAGCACTAGCAATTTCCGCAGCAACTTGACGGGAAACTTCCAACTCTTGACGCGCTACATCCCGTTCACTTCTAAAAATATCAACCTGAGAATTTTCCGAACTTTGTTGTTGATGAACCTGTGTCAAATCAAGATTATATTGTTGTACTTCCTGCCGACTTTGACCTAACCTTTTTTCAACTTCCTGCAAATGGGACTCAACCTCACCCTGTTGACGTTGCAATTGTTTTCTTTCCGCTTCCTGAGTTGCCAAATTTGACTGCACCGCTAAAAGTTCATCTTCCCCCAAAGACTTAACCCGTGCATTCAGCACCTCCAACGCAGAATTTTTTTGTTCAATTTCCGTATTTGTAGATATCAACTGAGTAGAAAACTCACCCAACGCAACATCACCCTTCTCAATATCCCCTACCAACTTTTCCTGTTGAGATTGCAGAGAACGCCAAGATAAAACAACCTCCCAAGACTGCTTCTCCTGAAACTCCTTCTTCAACTCACGATATTTTTCCGCCTTCAACTTATCTTGATAAAGGCGATCGCGTTGTATAGTTAACTCACCCTCAATAATCCGACAACTATCTTCCTTCTCCTTCACCTCATCCAAAGTTGCCTTAGCTTGATTAATCTTCCTATCAAAAGCAGCAACACCAGCCAACTCATCAATAATCTCCCGACGTTCCCGTGCATTCATAGAAATAATGCTAGTCACATCACCTTGCAACACGACATTATAACCTTCCGGGTAAACTCTTAAATTCTCCATCTCCTGATGTAACTGAGTCAGAGTACAACCAACCCCATTCATATAATAATTAGAAGTATAAGTACCCTGGGGAGTAACCCGTAACCGTCGAGTCACACTCCATTCAGGTGATTGGTGATTAGTGACTGGTGATTGGGAATTATTCTTTTCTTTTTCAACTTCTTCTAATTCTCCAACTTCCTCCGCGTCTTCACTTTGCGACTTTGCGTCTTGGCGTGAGATAATATCTGATTCTAATTCCTCAACTTCCTCAACTTCCTCACTCTGCGTCTCTGCGTCTCTGCGTGAGACAATATCTGAAATATCAAAAGTCACCGTCACACTAGCTTCCACAGTAGAACGCTTCTTAGCACTTTGAGTATTATTTACCAAATCTGGTAACCTATCAGCACGCATTCCCTTAGAACTAGAAAGACCTAAACAGAACAACAGAGCATCTAAAATATTTGACTTTCCCGAACCATTAGGACCAGAAATAACAGTACACCCCGGTAGCAAAGGGACAGAAGTTGTACCACCGAAGGATTTAAAATTAGTCAGTTCAACACGCTTAATATGCACCATTATGGGCGCTACTTCTTGAGATTTGAGACTTAAGGTTTTGGGTTAATTCCAATTCCACAAAGAACCTATACTAACATCTTACAGAAAATCCTCTTCCCTCTGTGTTCTCTGTGCCTGGAGTGGTTCGTTAAAAAAAGGGAATAGGGAACAGGGAACAGGGAACAGCTAAGATAAGATACTTTAGTTCTGAGTTTCAAGCTCATAGGAATTACGAATTTCAATGAAACGTCGGAGTTTAAGATTGCTTCCTTTCGTTGGAATGACACTATTTGAAGTTGATTTTGCGTCAGTCCTATATTTACATCTCATGTGTCCAAACATGAGTTATTTCTGTTCCCCATGAATTTCACTCCAACAGAACATGAAACAAACCTACAAAAATTTTATCATTCGTGACTGGCAACCGAGCGATCGCCAACCAGCAGCAGAAGTCATCAAAACAGTATTAGCAGAATATGGCTTAGGGTGGGAAGGAGAAGGAGCAGACATAGATGTCTTAAAAGTTGAGGAATATTACCTAAAAAATGGAGGAGAATTTTGGGTAATCGAACACCAAAATCAAATTATTGGTACGGGGGCATATTATCCCATCAACCGGGGAAAAAAGTCAGTAGAAATCAGAAAAATGTATATTTTACCCAAATTTAGAAGCTTAGGTTTAGGGAAATATTTATTACAAGAACTAGAAAAAACAATATTTAAACGTGAATTTCAACAAATTTGGATTGAAACCGCCAGTGTTTTAAAAGAAGCAGTGCAATTATATGAACGAAATGGCTATGTTCCAGCTACAGGAGTAGAAACACAAAGATGCGATCGCGTGTATGTTAAACAAAGAACGCAGATAGACGCAAATGAACGCAGATGATTGATGATAATTTGTAATATTTATTGGGTTGAATTTTTAGGTATTTTGGATTTTTGATAATACAACCCCTTGGATTATTCACATTACACAGAATATCATAAGTCAAGATCCTTGAAATTCCGTGATGTGATTTTCTCTAATTTGGGGTTAAAAACCTCAAGTTACTTTTTTTTGGGAATATTTCAATAAGAATTATTAAGGTAGATCATGCCAAACCAAAAATAAACACAACCCTAATATATTATCTGTGTTCATCTGCGTTCATCTGCGTTCCCATTTCTTTCACTTTTAACTTTTGACTTACACAACGGGGTATTCTGATTCCCATTCCCGGTACAATTTTTTTACCCCGTACCTACCCTGATTTTTGGTGCAACCACAGGGGGTTTTCCCCTACCAATGGATAAAAAACTATGTTTAAAAATTTACTGAACTTATTTCTGCAAAATAACTGCCCTATTTGTCAAAAAACTACACCACAAGTCATTTGTCAATACTGTAATCAACAACTACAAAGTCGTGAATTACAAAACCCGAAAGTCATTTGGAAAGAACCTTTACCAGTTTTTGCCTGGGGTAATTATGGGGGAACATTAAAAAGAGCGATCGCCGTCATGAAATATGAAAACCACCCAGAAATTGGGCGGTTACTAGGTCAGTATTTAGGAGAAAAATGGTTATTAAATTTTACACTAAAAAATGTAAGCCCTGTAATAGTACCAATACCACTCCACAGTCAAAAATTGAAAACCAGGGGTTTTAATCAAGCTGAAATCATTGCTCAAGGTTTTTGTGAAATCACAGGATTAAAATTAAAAGCAAACGGATTATCCAGAACAAAAAATACTCAAGCACAATTTAATGTGTCTGGCAAAGAAAGAATTGAAAACGTAGCAAATGCTTTTGTGCTTGGATCTGATTTTAGTCGCATTCCTCCCAGTCAACCCGTTTTGTTAATAGACGATATTTATACAACAGGTGCAACAGTCAAATCTGCTACAGACACATTGAATCAAAATCACATTTCCGTATTAGGTGTAGCTGCGGTAGCAAAAACGGGTAAAAGATAGATTTGGTTCATAGTAGATAGGCAAAATGTGGATGGCAAATCTATAATTAACGCAATTATGACCAATCCTAGAGAAAACCAAGTTTGAATTTATGAGCAGAACATTTACACAGAAAATTACAAGAATAATCTTAATTCCTGTAATTATATTAACTATGGGTATCAATATAAATACAGGAGTAGCCGCAGAAAAGCAATCTGGGGATAAAAATAAAAATTTATATAAACCAATTCCCTTAAATAAAAGTGGGGAAGTTACTGATATGTTAACAATCAAAGATATTCCCACAGGTCAAGGTGGATTTGCTCGTGACTATAGTATTAGATTAGAGAAAGGTGATAACTTAGCTATAGATTTATCTTCAGATAACTTTGACACTATTATTACACTGTTAGCGCCTAACGGTTCAACAGTAGCAGAGAATGATGATGGGCCAGATGGAACAAGTAATTCCTTATTATTTACCCGCATTACCAAAACAGGAAATTACATTGTTCGTGTACGTTCCTTTGGAGAAACAGGAATAGGAAATTTCAAGTTAAAAGTGACAAAATTGATGCCAGTCAAATAAATTATGACTCTGAATTATGATTGTTGACTTGTAAATTCTGATCTTTGATCTTTGAGATGTGAGAAACTAATATCTAGGACTTACGCACAAGTCATGGAATATCAAACCGCAGAGAACGCAGAGAACACAGAGGAATAGAGTTTTGGAAGATTTTTGCGTAAGTCCTGATATCGTTGATAATTCCAAATTATTAGTTAAGGTTTGCGGAAAAATTCTTGTTGTGGAGATAGGAAACAGGGAATAGGGAGCAGTTTCCAGATTTGGATGGGAACAATTTTCCTTTGAGTAGGAATTAAATGCGAGGTTTTTAAGTTCCCATGTCATCGTTTAAAACCCTTTACCTGTAAAGTTTTCACATTTATTCAGCAAACCCTAGTTAATAAATGCAAACACTTATAAATAAATTCTCATGTCTCATCCTCTCTATGTGGCTTTTATTTGGCATCAACATCAACCACTTTACAAATCTCCTACTAACCAACAGTATCATTTACCTTGGGTTAGATTACATGGTACTAAAGATTATTTAGATTTAATATTACTGTTAGAAAAGTATCCCAAGTTACATCAAACTGTAAATTTAGTCCCCTCTCTAATTTTGCAGTTAGAAGAATATATTGCCGGTACAGCATTTGATCCTTACTTAACAGCGAGTTTGACACCCGTAGAACAATTAACCACTGTACAGAAAGAATTTATTGTTCAACATTTCTTTGATGCTAATCACCATACTTTAATTGATCCTCATCCTCGTTATGCTCAGTTGTACCATCAAAGACAGGAAAAAGGCCAAGCTTGGTGTTTAGCAAATTGGCAAGCTGTGGATTATAGTGACTTATTAGCTTGGCATAACTTAGCTTGGATAGATCCTTTGTTTTGGGATGATCCAGAAATTGCCACTTGGTTAAAACAAGATCGAAATTTTACTTTAAGCGATCGCCAACGTATCTATTCTAAACAAAAACAAATCCTCAGTCGCATTGTTCCCCAGCACCGGAAAATGCAGGAAACCGGACAGTTAGAAGTTACTACCACACCCTACACTCACCCTATTTTACCCCTCTTAGCTGATACTAATTCTGGCAGGGTAGCAGTGCCAAATATGACACTACCTAGTGCTAGATTTCAATGGATGGAAGATATACCCCGTCATTTACAAAAAGCCTGGGACTTTTATCAACAAAGGTTTGGACAAGTACCCAGAGGTTTATGGCCTTCTGAACAATCAGTTAGTCCAGAAGTTTTACCGTATATTATTAAACAAGGTTTTCAGTGGATTTGCTCAGACGAAGCAGTATTAGGTTGGACACTCAAACACTTCTTTCATCGAGATGGAGCGGGAAATGTAGAACAACCAGAATTATTGTACCGTCCTTATCGCCTACAAACCCCAGCAGGTGACCTATCTATTGTGTTTCGAGATCATAGATTATCAGATTTGATCGGCTTTACCTATAGTTCCATGTCGCCCAAGCAAGCAACAGCAGACTTAGTGGGACATTTACAAGCGATCGCCAGAAAACAAAGAGAAAACCCCACAGAACAACCTTGGTTAGTCACCATAGCCTTAGACGGTGAAAACTGCTGGGAATTTTACCCCCAAGACGGAAAACCCTTCCTAGAAACCTTATATCAAAGCTTAAGTGATCAAGAAAATATCAAACTTGTTACCGTCTCCGAATTTTTAGACAAATACCCCGCCACAGCAACCATACCTGGTGAACAACTGCACAGCGGATCATGGGTAGATGGTAGTTTTACAACTTGGATCGGCGATCCTGTCAAAAACCGTGCTTGGGACTATCTTACTCAAGCCAGAAGAATATTAGCAAAACATCCCGAAGCTACAGAAGAAAACAACCCCGAGGTATGGGAAGCTTTATATGCTGCGGAAGGATCAGATTGGTTTTGGTGGTTTGGAGAAGGACATTCTTCTAATCAAGATGCCATCTTTGATCAACTATTTCGAGAGCATTTATGTGGCATTTATAAAGCTCTAAATGAACAAATTCCCCCCTATTTAACCAAACCTTTAGAAATACATGAAAACAAAGTAGACCATCGTCCAGAGAGTTTTATTCATCCCATTATTGATGGTACAGGAGATGAACAAGACTGGGATAAAGCCGGCAGAATAGAAGTAGGTGGTTCACGAGGAACAATGCACCAAAGTAGTTTAGTACAACGTATTTTTTACGGAGTAGATCACCTAAATTTTTATTTACGAGTAGACTTAAAAAGTGGAGTCAGACCAGGAAAAGAACTACCCAAAGAGTTAAATTTACTGTGGTATTATCCTGGTCAACCAATGATTAATAGTCCCGCACCTTTAGCGGAAGTTCCTGATCTGGCACCAGTCAATTATTTATTTCACCATCATTTAGAAATTAACTTACTTGCCCAAACAATTCTATTTCGAGAAGCAGCAGATCATTATCAATGGCATCCCCGCGCCAGTCGCGCCCAAGTTGCGTTTAATAGTTGTTTAGAAATAGCAATTCCGTGGGCAGATTTGCAAGTTCCACCTGACTATCCTGTACGCTTAATCTTAGTTTTAGCTGATGATGGTTGTTTCCATAGTTATTTACCAGAAAATTCTTTGATCCCCATTGAAGTGCCTTAAAATATCCGTCAGTTGGGTTGACCAAAAGAATGGGATACAAGCCCCGTCCTTCTAGGACGGCTTGATGGTAAAATTTAGGTATAGTCGCCATAGGGCATTGGGAGACTCTAAACGGACATGGAGGGACGGTAAGACCACTTGTGGCGCATCCTGGCGAAGTGTCAAGGAATCCTCGCTCCTTTAGGACGAGGAGGTATGTCAAGTCAAGGATACCCAACATCAGTTAACAGTTAACAGTTTTCATTGGTCAGTTAACAGTTAACTGAAAACTGTTATTCCCATTCGATAGTTCCAGGTGGTTTGGAAGTGATATCATAAACCACACGGTTAACCCCTTTGACCTCATTTACAATCCTGTTAGAAATTACTTCTAGGACATCATAAGGTACACGGGCCCAATCCGCTGTCATTCCATCTTCACTGGTTACTATCCGTAAAACTATGGGGTGAGCATATGTTCTTTTGTCACCCATTACACCTACACTACGGATAGGCAGTAAAACAGCAAAGGCCTGCCAAAAGTCGTGATACAAGCCACGTTGGTTAATTTCTTGTCTGACAATTAAATCAGCATCACGTAAAATATTTAACCTATCTGCGGTAACTTCTCCTAAGATCCGAATTGCTAAACCAGGCCCAGGGAATGGTTGTCTTTGGACAATTTCTTCTGGTAAACCGATGGAACGTCCTACTTTACGAACTTCGTCTTTAAATAGTTTTCGCAGAGGTTCAACCAGTTTAAATCTCAGATCCTTGGGTAAACCACCAACGTTATGATGACTCTTGATTTTTACTGCTACCCGTTCACCGGTTTTTGGATCAACATTGGTATCAGCCGATTCAATCACATCTGGGTAAAGTGTACCCTGAGCCAAATAATCAAAATGTCCTAATTGTTTGGATGTTTCTTCAAACACACGGATAAATTCATGGCCGATGATCCGGCGTTTTTCTTCAGGATCTGTCACTCCTGCAATGGCGGAAATAAAGCGATCGCGTGCATTCACATATTCTACGGGGATATGAAACTGTTCTTGGAATACTTTTAACAATCTTTCTGGTTCTAACTTCCGCATAAACCCCTGATCAATAAACACACAGTTTAATTGATCACCAATGGCTTTATACAGTAAAAATGCCAAAGTTGAAGAATCTACACCACCAGAAAGTGCTAATAAAACTTTTTTATCTCCTACTCTAGAACGGATTTCTCGGATAGATTCTTCTACAAAAGCTGCGGTTGTCCAAGTAGGTTCACACTTGCAGATATGGTAAACAAAGTTACGAATTAATGCTAAACCACCAATGGAATGTACTACTTCTGGGTGGAACTGCACACCATAAAGTTTTCTCTCATGATCAGCAATGGCTGCACAGGGTGTATTTTCTGTATGTGCAAGCACTTCAAACCCAGATGGCATGGTTGTGACTGAGTCTCCATGACTCATCCACATGGTTGTTCCTTCTTCGACGTTAGTTAATAAGTCCGTAGGATCATCTATGTACAATGATGCTTTCCCATATTCGCCCCGTTCAGCTTTGGTAACCTTTCCTCCCAGTTGGTTAACCATTAACTGCATTCCGTAACACACACCTAAAATGGGAACGCCTAAATTCCAAATTTCTGGATCACAATGGGGAGCATGATCACTGTATACTGAGTTTGGACCACCAGAAAAGATAATTCCTTTGGGGTTGATTTTGCGTAAATGTTCGGCAGTAGTACGGTAGGAAAGAACCTCAGAATATACTTGAGTTTCCCGAATACGCCTAGCAATTAGTTCTGAATATTGAGAACCAAAATCTAAAATGACGATTATTTGACGGTTGAGGTTTGTTGTATCTTCTTGGTTTGGAGATGTGTTTTCGGTTGGTAGAGTCACCGCTGTGTTCATGATGGGGAAAGTGTACCTTTGAGGATAAATTAGGACAAAAATACGGATACCATTTCCGACTTTTTAGGCTAGTGATGGTTAGAAAACCATACAGCAATCTTGATCTTTGTTAGGTACACAGAGGTGAGTGATTCATCCACCTCAAAATACTAATTAAGACTTTGATGTGTACTTTATTTGTTCGTAAATTGCTGATTGATGGCAAAAACTATACACTAAACCTATGAAGCAGATAAATTTGGCTTATTATTAATTGCAAGATTTATAATTAGGGTTTGCAGCAACAAGTGATCTGTGGATACTAGGGAACTGGGAGTAGTTTAAAGAGTTGGTAAGGAAAGAGTTTTTATCGAAAGTGCAGAGTTTTCAAGTGCTGATCCTTAAATATCTTGCAGTTTCTTAATTGAAAATAGCCTAAAACACTCTACCTGTAAAGGTTTCCGATTTATGCAGTCAGCCCTAATTATATATCTAGGACTTACGCAAAATATATCTTGTAACCCTCATATCTCTGTGTTCTCTGTGCCTCTGTGGTTCGATCATTCCATAGCTTGTGCGTAAGTCCTAATATAATTTAACAAAAAAATTAAAAAAATTATTTATTATTCCGAGTTTTTTATTATTACTTGTATTAAACTAACACAGTTTATCCATTAACAGACAACCAGTTTTACTGTTAATTATAATTTGGCGATCGCGGTCAAAAACAACTGAACCGCAAACTGTGGTGTTAAGTTGACGATCACTATGACTTTTGATGTACTCCTGAGCGCGGTAATCTATTGTTTCGACAATGCTACGATAAATCTGCTCAGTCCAATTGCTATCATTGCTCTGATCTAGACTCCGTAGATGTTTTAAGGCAGCTTCAGCAGTAGGACTATGAAAAATTGTCTGGATATCAGAATATGGTAAATCAGCCAGCGCACAGTGAGATGCTAAAATTTCTCGTCGGCCATCAGCTAAATGATGATGGGTGTGAAAAATACCACCAGCTAACTTCATGAGTTTACCGTGATAACCAAACAATAAAATTTCTTTGACACCTAATAAATTGGCTGCTACTAACAAAGGCCCTAACCAATTAGCTGTTTTTACCAATTGTTGAGGATTTATCCCTAATTTTCGTGCTAAGTCTAAACCATTTTCACCAATGCAAAAAACTAGACTACTAAACTGATTAGCTTTAGCTTTTAAATCATCACGAAAAGCTGTTAACTGATCTGGTGTACTCAAAGGTTGAGAAATACCAGATGTTCCCAATAAAGAAAGTCCATCAACTACACCAAATGCAGAGTTAGAAGTACGCACAGCTAGCGATCGCCCTTCGGGTAAAATGATGTTGACTTTTATTTTTTCCCCTGGTATTAACATTCGTTCCAAATTCTCTGTTAACAATGTTTGAGCATAACCATAAATAGCTGCTTTTCCTTCATGATTTAATTGTCTACCAATTCCTTCACCTCCTTGAATAACTACTCTTTCTCCCTCTCCATCATAAAATGTCACCATTGCCCAAACAGGTGTATTTTTAGTCAAATCAAGATTATCACCCGGATCACTACGAGTAATTGCTAAGGCTGAGTTTTCTGAAATTCCTGCCACCTGTTCAATAGGAACTTCTACTATTTTAGATGGGTTAATTAAATTTACTGAACTAACATTTACGGTTTGACGATGATGTAACCAATGTAAAGCAGCTACAGCAGCAGCACAAGCAAAAACTGGGAGAGTGTATCCGGAATTAGTACCCGTTCCCATTACCTAAACACCTAACTCTAATAACAAAGTTTCCATTGTTTCCCAAGATATACCTTGTTGAATATAACGAGGTGATTCAGGGTTATAAGGACTAGCTATACGATCAATAGCCACAATTATGGCATTCTCTGGAAATACAGAAACATCAGGATCAAAGGCAGTAGGACGCATCAAAGAGCTAGAAAAACCTTTGAAAACAGCAATTTTATCCTGTTCTTCACCTATATTTACTGTCACGAGGAGGACTTCTTGAGGTTTTTTAATGGTGTACTGTTCTAATCTTTTGCCAATTGAACTATTCATCAATAGAATACTGTTAATTTTAGTTAAGCTCCTGTTTTTTTATCATTAACTTAGGGATTTTAGAACAGACTTTATCTTTTTTTTAGTAAGTGTTAAGACACACTTTTTCCTATGAGCAAAAATTATCGTTACTATTAGGATTCAATATCCCAATTAAATTTAAGTAGGGTTTTCTGACAAAACAGATAAGTATCTAAGAATTTTTTGATCAAAGTATCTTACGCCCAAATGTGTTCATCAGGAATTACGCAAAATATACTTCAAATAGTGTCATTGCGACAAAAGGAAGCAATCTCAAATCCTAACTTTTCATTAAAATATCTAAGTCCTAATTCCTGATCAATTGGCAGTCTCCCAAATGTGTAAGTTGATTTTTTTGAATTTCTAGTTTCAACAAGACCTGGAAATGAACTAACCACGAAGGCACGAAGAACGCAAAGGGAAGAAGGAAGAAGAGACTGTTTAGATACTTATTCTGTATTTTTTTTTGATGTTTGTGTCAAATTAGCATAAAAGTAGGGTATAACTGCTTTTTATTGAGTAGCTGATCTGCCATGCTTACCAAGTTTTACAAATACAAAATAACTCAAGTAGATCACATAAATAACTAAAGCAACAATTCCTAGAAATCCAAGAAAAGCTGGTTTACTGTTATTATGAAAATAATCTTTAAACATTAAGGAAGGTTCACTCCAAACAGAGCAGAAAGATGATCTAAAAGCAGTCCCTGAGAAAGTACAATTTAGAAATGGAAGTAGACTGATTGCACCTAAAAAACTGTAAACTGTCATTGCCCAACGCCAAGATGTGAAAAATAGTTTTAAAGGGCTTTTTGGTAAGTAGTCTATTTCATCATTCAGATCAACCCAAAACCATAAGGAAATGGGGATAAGAATACGAGACATTAAACTGGAGAGAAAACTTATTGGTAATCCACCAATGAATAAGTAAACTGTGATTGCTGATAAAATTGCTACGCGACAATAAATTCTTAATAAACGTTGTATTGCATCTGATCTTTGGACAAATGCCCATATTAAGAGAATGACTGGGATAAATAGAGTAAATAATAGTGCTAATCTATAATCCATCCAGATATAGGGGCGAAACCAAACTTGTGGCATAGTTTTTGTGATTTAATATTCAATTATTTACATACTCCTCATCTTCAAAGAATGGGGATTCTGGGTTCAAACAACAGTTGCAGTTTACACTGTCTGACACTATCTAGCCCAACAGACAATGTCCTGCCTGTTTGAACTACTCTAACAGAAAGCTGTCCCAGAAGGAGGGGGCTTTAGACCCAGTTTTTTGGTAAATTACTTCAATTGACACAAACGTACTACCAAGGAACTTCCCTAGTGGTTCAAAAACAAAGAAAAACTGTCTTCTTGTTCTCTTTTCCCTGTTCCCTGTTCCCTAGTCTTAACAAATAACTTTTTGCTGCAAACCCTAAGTAGCAACTCACCACCACAGGTTTAAAGTCCAAAGTAACATACTAAGTCTCTGTTAAACCAATAAAATTTGGTGGTGAGTATGACAATATTCTCAGCTAATCAGTTGTTAAGGTTAAGACTGACATATCAGTGACGGAGGAAAGAGGGTTGGGGAGGCCGCCTACGTAAGTCCTAAAAATGAGATTCGCTAATGAGATAGAAGCAAAGCATTGAATTAGTCGTCGTACATCCGACATTCATCAGCTTCTGGGTTATCATCACAGTACTGCTCTAAAGAGTTTTTGGGTTTGGTTTGACGACGGTGAGATGCTTCCGCTTGTAGTTCTTCCACAGCATCCCAAGCAGCAGCACATTCTGCGGAGTTACCACCAGAAGTATCGCAGACGTTGCGAGCTTCTTGAATTTCGTCTTGAATCTGTTCGCTAATATTGTTGGTTTTTTCTTGAATGTTTGTCATTGTGTTTGTCTCTTTACTTGTTGTTTATACCAGAGTTAGAAAAAATCGAAAATTGCAGTTGATGATAGTTTTGCTCTATTTGTAGCTTACTATTTTAACCACTGAGTTGCCCAGTCAGACTTGCACCGTGATATTACATTATTAATACAGCACATTAAATCCATATATTTTGTTTTTACTGATGTTTTAAGATTTTCCGACTGCGTAAATACAGAAAAAGAATAATACAATATATTTAATATTTTAATGAATATGATAGGGAGTAGCTATCCCATTAACAGCAGTTAGCAGAGAAATCTTCACAGGTAACGAAGTTGAAAGTCTCTAATAGTCAGGATTTATTCATAAAGTTTGTCACTTATTTACCTGTAATTTTTTGGATCAAACTACTGGAAAGATTAGCTTCAATCGCAAGAGAAGTCAAAAAATTATGGCAAACCAAATGCAGTGGGCGAATGCCCTATCAACCCATCATTCTTTGGAAACAGCTGTAACAGAGGTAGTGCAACAGGCTGTTTCATCTTTGGCAGCACCTGCGGATTTAGCATTGGTGTTTATTTCTGCTGCTTTTACTAGTGAGTATTCCCGAGTTCTACCATTGTTGGCAGATAAGCTGTCAGTACCTGTTTTGGTTGGTTGTAGTGCGGCTGGTGTGGTGGGAGCAAAATCAGATCATCCAACCCAAGAGGTGGAGGCAGAACCGGCGATTAGTTTAACTTTGGCTCATTTACCTGGGGTAGAGATCCGCTCTTTTCATGTCATGGGGGATCAGTTGCCAGATTTGGATAGTTCCCCAGATGCTTGGGTTGATTTGTTGGGTGTACCACCATCACCTGCTCCTCAGTTTTTGTTATTTTCTAGTGCTTTTTCTGCTGGTACTAATGATTTGCTGCAAGGGTTAGATTTTGCCTATCCTGGATCTGTGGTGGCTGGAGGACAGGCTAGTGGTGCTTTTGCTAGTGATCGAGTTGCTTTGTTTTGCCATGATCGTCTTTATCGGCAAGGTACGGTAGGTGTGGCTTTAAGTGGTGATATTGTCATGGAAACCATTGTGGCCCAGGGATGCCGACCTATTGGTGAGCCATTACAAGTAACTAAAGCAGAACGAAATATTATTTTGGAACTGGATGAACAAGTACCTCTCAAGGTGTTACGGGATTTGATTGATGGTTTGAGTGAAGAAGAAAAAATGCTGGCCCAACATTCTTTGTTTGTGGGTTTGGCTATGGATGAGTTTAAACTTTCTTTAAAACGGGGCGATTTTCTGATTCGTAATTTATTAGGAGTAGATCCCGCTGCTGGGGCGATCGCTATAGGAGATCGTGTTCGTCCTGGACAAAGATTACAATTCCATTTACGTGATTCTCAAGCCTCTGCGGAAGATTTAGAATTGCTTTTACAAGAGTATCAAAACCAATCCAGTGCAGGTTCTTCGCCTTTGGCTGCTTTAATGTTTAGTTGTGTGGGGCGTGGTGTCGGGCTATATGGTAAACCCGATTTTGACTCTCAATTATTTAGTCGTTATTTTGACGATATTCCTATGGGTGGTTGCTTTTGTGGTGGAGAAATTGGGCCTGTTAGCGGTCAAACTTTCCTACATGGTTACACTTCTGTATTTACGATTTGTCGCCCAAGATAGGAATGAGATAGCATTTCTCAAATTAGGCAGGGTGCTGGGTGCTGGGTGCTGGGTGCTGGGTGCTGGGTGCTGGGTGCTGGGTGCTGGGTGCTGGGAGAAAAAAATTTTCATTGTGGTGAGGGTGATTGGGTTAATTTATTTCTTGTCAGTACATCAAATACTGTTCTCTGTTCCCTAATCACCAATCACCAATCACCAGTCACCAGTCACCAGTCACCAATTCCCTAGTAGAAGTTTACTATTGTTATCAATGGCATGATGATCACCATTGTGATTGATTGCACCATACATTTGAATGTGGCGACGTACTTCTACAGGAAAGTGGGGATAGTCTAATACTCCATCTCCATCAGCTACAGTTGCCCAAAAGTCTCTTAATTCAGGGGCTAGTTGTTTGGCTTGTGTCAATGATAGATTTAATGGGGGCAAAGTAAGTAACTTGATTAAAAAAGGGAAAGAGCGATCGCCCATCCATTGTTTGGAAGATTTTTGCAAGTTAGGAAAGTCTGGCAAAGAGTCAACGCGATGAGATACTATGTGCAGCCATTCTTTTCCTGAATCATCTTTTTCAAATTCAAGAATTCGATATGGATGGGGATAACTAACTAATGAACCAGTGGTAATGTCATAAATACCATCTGCACAAGCTACGTCTTGAATATGTAAGTGTCCAGTAAACACAAGCTTAACTTCATGTTTATGCAGCAGTTTCACAACTTCTGGGGCATTTTCTAACATATAACGATTTGCCATCGGATGATTTAATTGGTTAGGCAAATGTTCAACAATGTTATGGTGCATCATGACTAAAACAGTTTCATCTTGAGTCTCTTCTAATTCTGTTTCTAGCCACTGTAATTGTTGTTGATCTATACGTCCAATTTGTTTACCATCATGATCAAACAAATTAGAATTTAGACCAATAAGTCTAACTCCTGGTAATATTGGACAACTGTAATAAAGCTGTTGAGGATTTTCGTAACCAAACTTATGATAATAATAGGGGAAATCATGGCAAGCAATTGATTGTTCATTAGCTAAAAAGACGGGAACATCATGATTACCAGGAACAACATAAGTGGGAAAAGGTAACTGAGATAATCTTTTTGCTAACCAGCGATGATTTTCAGGTTCACCATGCTGAGTTAAGTCTCCAGGAATTAAGAGAAAATCTAAATCGAGTTGGGTTAAATGTTCTAAAACGCTTTCCAGGGCGGGAATACTAACTTCTACTAAATGGAATCTGTTGGGATGATCCCAAATTGTTTGGGGTAGTGCAATGTGTAAGTCACTAATTATGGCAAAACGAAAATTGATATTCATGAAATTTTAAAAATGTTTAAACAAAATTGCAAATTTTATTTTTATGTCAGCAGTCAAAATTTGATAACTGCTAACTGATAACTGCTAACTGATAACTGCTAACTGATAACTGAAACAACTTTTCCTTTTATAAGGGTATAACCTTTGCTTTATCTAGTTACGTAATAACGGTTAGACTTAATATTTTTATACATTTATTTTAAAATTTTATTATATAGAATCTCAGTTGTGGGAATTTTAATAATGTCTGTAGTTCGAGTTCGTCAACACGTTAACCCCCTATCGAAAAAGTTCCAAACTCCCGTTGATCCCCCAGAATGGGAAAAAATTTACTCTCAATCAAATCAACCCCTACACTTAGATATTGGATGTGCGAGGGGAAGATTTTTACTGAAGATGGCAGAGGTAGAAAAAGATTGGAATTTTTTAGGTTTGGAAATTCGAGAAACTTTGGTAATAGAAGCAAACAGATTAGTAAAGGAATTAAATTTAAGTAATTTGCACTATTTGTTTTGTAATGTCAATAATTCTTTGCAACCTATTTTATCTACTTTGCAGCCAGGAATTTTACAAAGAGTATCCATTCAATTTCCCGATCCTTGGTTTAAAACTCGTCATGCTAAGAGGCGAGTAGTGCAACCAGAATTAGTGACTGAATTAGCCAATTATTTAGCTGTTAGTGGTGTTGTATTTTTGCAATCTGATCAAGAATTTATCGCGATGGAAATGTGCGATCGCTTCCATGAAAATTCTGCTTTTGCAAAAGTGGGTACAGAAAAATGGTTAGCAGAAAATCCTCTAACTATTCCTACAGAGAGGGAAATTGCTACACAAAATAAAGGTGAACCTGTGTATCGAGCAATTTTTATTAAAACCTAAGTAGTCGTGCAAAATAAATGTTATATTTGGGATGGGGAATAGGGAACAGGGAACAGGGAAAAGAGAAAAGAGAAAAGAGAAAAGATAAAGAATACAGAGATTGTTGTTTGTTCTGAAAATGCGAAATTATTTTTGCCCAGGTATTTATGATAATTCCTATGAATATTATGGTGTTTTGATCAATGGTAAAATTACAGTGAATGTTGTTCCTGAATTTATTTTACTATCTACTAATATTTTACCATCAAGGGTATCTACGCATTTTTTAACGATTGCTAAACCCATACCAGTACCAGAGATGTTATGAACATTTTCACCACGATAAAATGGGGTAAATAATTGTTGTTGATCGGCGGCAGAAATACCGATTCCCCAGTCTTGAATTTTAAAGACTACGGTTTTTTTATGCTGGATTAAAGTAAATTTAACCTGACTGTGGGGAGTAGAATATTTAATGGCGTTACCGAGGAGATTTTCTAAAATATGTCTGAGTAATTTTTCATCCCATAAACTTTGCTCAAAATCCCCACAAATATTAAATTCTATAGTTACTTTCTTTTCTAAAGCTGTGAGGTGAATGTCTTCTAGAATTTGATGACAAAAGCACTCTAAATCTAATAAGTTGAGTTGACTTTGTAATTTACCAGAATCAGCTTTACCAATAAATGAAACTTCATCTAATAATTGAGCCATATTTTTAATGGCGGAGCGAATCATATTTAGATGATTAATTTTTTTCTCTTTGGTTAATTTTTCATCGTTGTTTTGTAGTAATCCCGCAGCCAACAGAATAGTGTTTAAAGGGTTACGAATATCATGGGAAAGCATAGAAACAAATTCTGATTTGAACTGATATAATTGTTGAGCTTTTTCTAACTCCGCAGTTCTTTCCTCTACTCTATTTTCTAAGGTTTGATTAACTTGAACTAGTTTTTCTAAGACTTGTTTCCGAGCGATCGCATATTGAACTGAACGCAATAATAAATTAGGATTAACTTGTCTTTTCACTAAGTAGTCTTGCGCTCCTTGTTTAACTGCTTCTACTGCTAATTCTTCATCATTAATATTGGTGAGAACTACAATAGGAGTGCTAGGAGAATTATTCATCAGTAATGTTAAAGATGATAAACCTTGACTATCAGGTAAGGTTAAATCTAATAATATTACATCATATTTATGTTGATTTATTTCATTAATACCATCTTTTAACCTTTGTACATGAAAGAGAATAAAATCATGGATTTGGGCTTGCTTTAAAAACTCTTGCAACAATCTAGCTTCTGCCAAATTATCTTCAATTAACAAGATTTTTAATAAGCAGGTTGTAGCCATTATTTTTATAATTCAGGGGTGAGTATTTTCAAGATATTACTATTCAGATGGTAAGGTAACTGTAGAGAACCAAAATTCTTCAATACCTTTAACAATTTGGAATAATTGTGGTAGATTCCGAGATTTTGTGATGTAACAGTTAACGTGTAAGTCGTAGCTATGGTAGATATCATCCTCATTTTTAGAAGTTGTTAAAACAACAACAGGGATACGTTTTAAAAGAGGATCAGATTTAATTTCTGCTAACACTTCTCTACCATCTTTTTTGGGTAAATTAAGGTCGAGCAAAATTAAATCTGGGCGCGGTGAATTAATGTATTCCCCTTCTCGACGGAGATAAGCCATAGCTGCAATACCATCTCTAACTGTCACCACTTGATGGGGTAGAGAACTTGTTTTTAATGCTTCTTGAATTAAACGCACATCGGCTTTATTATCTTCAACTAAAAAGATGATTTTGTGTGGTTTTTCCGTTTCTACGCTCACGCTCACTTCCTCCGGCTGGAATGGTAAAATAGAAAGTTGCCCCTTGCCCAAATTGTGATTCTACCCAGATTTTGCCACGATGACATTCAATAATTTTTTTGCAAATTGCTAAACCCATACCGGTGCCGGGATATTCATCACGTGTATGTAGGCGTTGAAAGATGACAAAAATGCGATCGCTAAATTGAGGATCTATACCAATACCATTATCTTCAATTGAGAATAACCATTCATCTTCTAACCTTTCTGTACCTATATGAATTTGTGGTGGTTGATGACTACGGAATTTAATGGCATTACCAATTAAATTGAGGAATAACTGCATGATTTGTGTACCATCAGCCATGATAGTTGGTAAGGGATCATGAGTTATAGTTGTTCCGGTTTCGTAAATGCGATTACGTAAATTACTTAATGCCTTTTCTAAGGCTACTTCTATTTCTGTCACTTGAAATGCAATTGCCTGTGTATCTACTTTAGAATATGCCAAGACATCATCAATCAAGGTTTGCATTAAGCTTACTCCCTCAACTGCATAATTAATAAATTCTTTGGCATCTTCATCTAGTTCAGCATCATAACGCATTTCTAAAAGTTGTACATAATTAGCTACTTGATTTAGAGGTTCTTGTAAATCGTGGGATGCAACATAAGCAAACTTTTTCAATTCAGCATTTGATCTTTCTAAATCTTGAGCTAATTGTGCTAGTTCATCTGCCTGACGCAATACAATGTTAATTATGGCTTTTCTCAGTTCTAATGCTGCTTTAATTTCTACATATTGCCACGGCAAAGATGTTAATTTAACTGTTTCTTTCCATAATTCAAATGATTTGCGGGGACATAATTTTAAATTACCTTGGGATTGATTAATTTCAAAAGCTTCGTTAGGATTACCACCCCAATTGACAGTTTGAATTACTTCTGGCCTAAACCATAAAACATAATTTCTCTTGGAAATAGGAATAGCTAATAAACCACTTGCTACATTTTTAAAGCTAATTGCTTCAGGATAAACTTTGGCGAGAGAATCGGTGTAAAATACTTCATCTTTAACATTTTTCTTCAGCCATTCCACTAAATAAATTAGCTCTTCTTCCTTGGGAGTATTACCAATTAAAGTGTAATTACCACCAAAACAAACTGCTGCACCACTAGCACTAGTTAAGTCTAATAAATTAGGTTGTTTTTTGACTAAAGCATCAATAAAATTGTCTTCTTGAGACATATAATCAACTAATGTTGTTTGAATATATGTCAAATTCATTCGGTAATCATAATCTTCTGTTTCTTCTCTGGCAGAAATTTCTGAAAATATCAATCTTCCTAAAAATTCGCACGCTTTACGTAGCTCATAGGATATATATTTGGGTGTTTGATGATGACAAGCTATTAAACCCCAAAGTTTTTGATCTTTAATCAATGAAATGGTCAAGGAAGCACCAACTCCCATATTATGTAAATATTCAATATGGCATGGGGCTGGACTTCTTAAGCTAGAATTAATTAAATCGGTAGGAGAATCTGTCAGGGGATTATTAATAGGAAAAATCTGTACAGGTTCAATCTGACTATCAGGTATTAACCGAATAGAGTTAGAAATAAATAATTTTCTTGCAGGTTTGGGAATATCTGATTCTGGGTAATGTAAACCCAAATAAGGTTCTAGTTGAGGTATTTTTTCCTCAGCAATGACTGAACCATGTCCATCATCGTTAAACTTATACAGCATCACTCTGTCAAATCCTGTAACTCTCCGTACTTCTTGGACAATGATTTGACAAAATTCTTGTAGATTTCTAGTATTTTCTAAACGGTTAATAGATGCTCTGGCTAAATGGTAAAAACTCAAAAATGGTATATTTTCATGGGAGTGAGCAGGTTCTAGTTCCAAGATCAAAAAACCTTGAGAGTTGCGATGAAATATAGCATCAAATACTGTATATTCATCTCCTTTTCTTTTAATCCAAATCTTTGTAGGATTAATAAAATCTAGATTCCGCTCTGCTAATCCTGATTGTATTTTTTCTAGTTGATAGGGATCTAAAAAATTTTCTAATTTTTTTTCAACCATTTGTTCGGGAGGTATACCGAACACTTTCAATGTATTATTGCTAGTTTGGAGAATTTTGAGTTCTGATTCTTCTAAAACTAATAGTATTCCATAGGGTTGAATTTGGGTACAAAGGTGAATTGGTGCTTCTTTTAAGCTAGTGATGTTAATATTTGGATAATTCTGTAATTGTAAGCCACTATTCATCACATTCCCCCTATTATCTAAAGGCTACAAGAGTTGAACTAAGAATAAATTCTGATAATTGAAACTGATTTAATTGCCACAATATTATTCTCTTTGCTATTTACTTAGATATCGCAGATTCTTGATCAGAATGCTAAGGATTTCCGAGTTTTGTGGATACTTGATTTTTGTTTACTAGCGATAAATTTATGATTTGTAACTGGTGTAGATTTACTCTAGTTCTGATCACTTCAGGACTTACGCAAAACATCACTCAAACTCTTATTTCTCTGTGTTCTCTGTGCCTGGAGTGGTTAGATTATTCCATAGCTTGTGCGTAAGTTCTAAACTTCTTTTAGTGTAACAGGTAGTTTTTCTGATTGTAGATAATAAATGTAAAATGTATCGGAGTAAGTAAATCGTTTTTATGTATATGTATGTATATATATTAAGAAGATGTTATTGATTAATATATTTTTATTAATAATTATTTAATTATCTATATGGTACTAAACTTTAAAATTGATATAATTGCCCTTACTTTATATCAATTTGCAATTAGAAAATGATGTAAAATTGTCATCTCAATCAGTCATACCTGAATTTTTAAGTATCTAGACTAAATTAATTTAACATTTTCATAAAAAAACAAAATATCTGTAATTTTTATCTATTCCCTGTTACCTTTTATCAATATAAAATTGATTTTCATGACTACTTATATCCAACTGTCAAACCACATCCGTAAACGATAACCTTCTATAGAAAGAGGTAAACCCAAATAAATAGGTAGCCAAAAAATGAAAGCAGCAATAATTGTCAAAGAAATACTAAAACCTAATAAACACCATTGTTTATTTTTACTGCAAATAAATTTATCTACAAACCAAGCAAGTCCTATAAACGTAAAGACTACTGCGCTCATATAATGATAGATAAAAACACAACGATTGACTTTTACCCAAGGTAATAAATTGGCAGCATAGTTAATAACTATATATAAACCAATATAAGTATCAATTCCTAAATTTTGAGGAATAAAGAAACGTTTATTTTTTATGACTGGGTGGATAAATTTGATTAATAATAATGATATTAAACATAATATTCCTATCAAACCAAACCACCATAAAAATGGATTACCTATGGCATGAACATCATAAATAATTTTACCAGCATTACGGGGCAAAGGCGGCCCAAAAACAGGGAGAGGATCAGTAATTTTTTGAGTAGTTTGATAATAATAAGCCATTGGCCTAGTTAATAATGGCCATTTATACCATGCAGCACAATAAGGATGAATGTCTGGGTTATTACCACCTAATTGTAGATGAAAACCTAAAATATGTTGATGAACTTCTATAAACCCATATCTTCTGTCTAGTTGTAGATGAGGAATCCAAATTAAACTATAAATAATAGCGGGAATTATTCCTAAAAAAAATACCATTTGCCAAATGTTTATTTGGGTGATTTTTTGTAATGGTATCTGCTCAATTTTTTCTAAAGATTTGGATCTCGATAAATAGGGGAATATAGGTGAGCTATTATTCGGTTGAAAAGATTGTAACCAATTAATTATCAAAGCTAGAATCCATATTCCATAAGCACCAACCAGAAACCATAAACCATTCCATTTTGTTCCTATAGAAGCCCCAAAACTCGTTCCGGCTATTAATAGAATGAACCAACGTAGTTGATTTTGTTTTTCCAGTGCTAATAACAATAACCAATTACCAAGTAAACCAAAAAAAACTATGTAAATATTACTCAAAGCATAACGAGATTCTACTAAAAATAAACCATCTAAAGCAGTGAACAAACCTGCTAATAATGCAAAACTCCGACGATGACTTAATTGATAAGTGAGTAAAATAATAACAATTGGAATTAATGAACCTGTGAAAGCATTTGCCCACCGATAACTCCAAGGAGATAATAAAGAACCAGTTGCACCATTGACAGTATTTTGCCAAACTGGAATCTGATTACCTATCCAAATTCCTAAACTAATGATATATTGACTGAGTGGGGGATGGGCATTAAAAAATGGTGTGTTTGTGAGATAGTTTTTCCCAAATTGAGCAAAGTAAACTTCATCAAATACGAGGGTATTAAATCTATCTAATCCCCAAAATCGTAAACCCAATGATAGAATAAGTATTCCTATTGCGCCAGTACGAAACCATTTTTGATTCATTAGTGATTAGTTATAGTTTATTAATTGTAGATAAATCGCTTATTTAATTTTATTGAATTTTTGATATAAAATTAGCTTCATAACATAACAATTTTGTGTCTATTTTACGAGATAATAAAAAACTGTAGCGAAAATATCAACTAAATACATTATGTCTCAGTTAGAAAAATTTTTGAAAATGGCAGAAGATGAATTAACTGAATACAGTACAGATGGGAGAAAAAGAGAAAAATTACGTCAAAAAATCAATTTATCTCTTTCTTTAACTCAGCAGAAACAAATGAAAGATGAATTATTAGCAACGATGCCATCTGGTATATTTGCGGAGATTGTGGAAAATCAAAGACAGACTGTAGCCTTACCATTTTGGGGTATTGCTGGTTTAGGTTTGTTATTTGGAATTTCGATCAATCAACCAGTCTGTTTTTTAGCATCTATACTAGGTACAGTTATGGCGTTCAGAATTCAAAAATGGGGTTGGCAACTGCAAGCTAATCGCCTGTTATTACGTACTTTAGAGGATATTGAGACACGAGTTACTCAAGCTCGTCAGTAATTCCCTTATAATTCTGTGTTAGGTAGAAAAATCAACAATCAACAATAAACAATCATCCTATCCATACTCAGAAAAGAATGATGGAACGTAATTTAGTAATTTAATATTGTTCTGATGATTTGCGAATGTTGCTGTGGGATGCGATCGCCCAACTGCAACTTTTTTCTTAAGTTAGTAAAATATATTACTAGCTGAAATACAATAGTGAGTAAATTACAGTGCTTTCCGGTGTTATGAGGTAAGTTATTGGCGGGCAATATGCCCACCCCCCACAAGATACCTACCCCACAAGAGTTTTATGATTATGATTTGTACCTCATCGCAACGAAATCTGCTGTAACATCTGATCTGACTAAATGAATAATTTTGACTTTGTGTAATTATTGAATACTAATAGAGTATTTATGGAGACAAATATAATGAACAAGTACGGTAGTATATTTGAATCACAAGAAGTATCAGAAGAATCACTTAATTCAGAAGAGGCTGTAGCAGCCATAGCAGTAATTACCGCAATAGTAGATTCTTCCCTTGAGGACTTAGATACAGAGAGTTTAGCAAACATTCTCTGGGATTTTCAGATTTTTGATGAATATTCAGAAGAAGAAGTGCTAGAAATAGTTGAACAAATGGCAGCGATCGCTAAACAGGAAGGTTTAGGGGCATTATTTAATACTGCCAACATGAGCATTATAGATGAAATAATCTTAGATGCGTTTGCAGCTGGAGTGGTAATGCTTCTGGATGACAAAACTTTAACTATTCCTACCAAAAAACAACCCTACATCAAACAACTACAAACAGCATTACAACTAGAAAATATGGAAGCTGAAGCAATTATCAAAGATGTCATAAATGCTATAGAAGTCAGAGATCAATTAGAAGAATATACAGAAGAATCTGAAACAATAATATTAGATGAATTAGGCCAACAAATATATCAATCACCATTAGGAAACTTTGTTTTACCAGTTCCAGTGAATCCAGATCAAGAAGGAAAAATCCAAAGTCAGGAAGGAACAGTTAGTTTTTCAGATAATATTGGTACTTTCTTGAGAATAGACTATTATCCTATTCCAAATGAGTCCTTAGAAGTTATCACATCTCAAGGAGAAGAAGCATATCTTCATTCTATTCTCATTGGCAAATATCTCCCACAAGCAATTTTTGCTCATGTTGAAGATGCAGAAATAAAATACACAGAATATTTAAAAGATGACGATAAAGGCTATTATTATGTGTTAGTAGATATGCCTAAAGGATCAACTATTTCTAAGCAAGAAATCAACAATAATGCAGTGAGGTTGGATGCTTATCGTGGTTTGTTAGCATTTATTAATGGCAAATTTTTGTACATTTTTAGCAGCCAGCGGACATTTTTTGATGGTGATATTCCCGGTAATATCTTGGAAGAAGCTGATGATATTAAAATGAATATTTTAGAGTTTATAGAAACAATTGAATTTAGTTAACACTTGTTACATTTATATTTCATCAATTTACAGAAAATAGTTAAAATTTAATCCGGCGATAAATCTCCTTCATGGGAATTTCTACATTATTTAAACTATGTAGAATAATTGAATTATCAATATGATCATAAACTTGTAATTGCCAAAGATTATGATTGTGATTTTCCTGTTGATAATAATGTTCAATATACAGAACTTCCCGTTGTTATGAGGTACAGTAACAACAATTATTGAACCAATTTTTTACAGCACTTCCCGGTGTAATGAGGTACACTTTATTTTAAGATTGAAAGTATAGGTAAAAGACAAGGTTGATAGACTGTACCTCGTAGCTTCGGAAACCGCTGTAAATGTTGAGGATTCATCAAATCGAGAGCAACAGAAATAACTTTATCAACCATTTCAGTGGTAGTTGGAGAAAAAGTAAGTAAAAAAGATTTGAGTTGTGACCACCATAACTCAATGGGATTAAAATCAGGAGAGTATGGAGATAAACAAATAACTTTCGCACCTACAGATTCAATCATTGGTTCAATTGAGGCTAGTTTATGTGCAGGTAAGTTATCCATAATTACTACTGCTCCCGACCATAATTGAGGTACTAAAAACTTCTCAATCAATACTTCAAATGCCTTACTATCCATTGAATTATTCATTGTCATTAATGCTACTACTTTTTTAATACTGATTGCTCCAATTACTGTAACTTTTGTACCACGATAAAATGGTTTCATTTGGTAGACTCTTGTTCCCTTCTAAGAACGTGCGTGGGTTCTGGTTAAACCTAGTATTACACCTGTTTCATCCAAAAACACCAAATTTTCTGGATCTATATCCCTGACCTTTTGCCAATATTCTGCCCTTAATTTTTGGACTCTTTCTGTTCCTGCTTGGCTACTCCGCAATGTTTTTTTTTGCGATTTAATCCTAATTTTTGTAAGGAGCGACACATTGCAGTTCTACTCACCCAATTACCTGTTTTTAATGCAAATAATTCACATAGTTCCACTATTGTTGCATCTTGATTCTCTGACACCAGTTCCCTTAACTCTAATTCCGCATTTGCCAGATGACTAAATCTTGGCTTACCCCGTTTTAATGGTTGTAGATTACCATCGCTTTGTTGTTGCTTTACCAGCTTTTGGACTAGACTTTTACTAACTGCAAATCTGATTGCCACTTGACGAATTGATATTTTTTCCTCAACATGTGCCGCAACTATTTTTTCTCGGATATATACTGAATATGCTTTCATGACAGTATGATCTTTTTATTATTACTAACTGTACCTCATAACTTCGGAATATGCTGTATGTCTTTAGACAGATGTTTAAAATACTAACCGTTTATATACTAATGAAATATTTTACCCTGAGTGAAGTCTGGGCTTGGTTATCCCCAAGCCTTTTTTGTTCTTGGATTTTTTGTATCGGCTCAATAGGGGAAAAAGAAAAAAACGCGGAAAGTCAGACATCCAGACATACAGCACTTCCCGGTGTAATGAGGTACACTTTATTTTAAGATTGAAAGTATGGGTAAAAGACAAGGTTGATAGACTGTACCTCGTAGCTTCGGAAACCGCTATAATATTATTACTTAGTATTAATACTAATGCAAGCTATCAAATATTACCTCTAATTCTATTAAATCTCAGTACCAAAAGCTATTCTCATTCCCCAAAAGACGATTAAAATTCCAATAGCTAACCAATCACCTACTTTTAATTTTAACTCTTGCCACTTCACCCGATGTTCGTTAGGACTAGTAAAACCTCTAACTACCATTGCATTGGCCATTTGCTCTGCTCTTAATAATAGGTTTTCTAAAAGTTTTTCAATGACAATTAACCAAACTTTTGCACCTCCTTTGAAGCCCAATTTTTTCCAATTAATTGCCCTAGTCATAATTGAACGAATCAGGTTTTGAATTTCTTCTAAAACTAGGGGAATAAATCGCAGGGATAATGTTAATGTCAACATCAATTCTGTCACGGGAAGTTTAAATCTTTTCAGTGGCTGCATCAAACTTTCCATTCCCGAAGTAATTTCTTCTGGTGCGGTGGTTAATAAATATAAATTGGTGCTGTAAATTATCGTAAAAACTATTGTACTGACACTGATTGCTAAATCTAGAGAACGACGATTGATACTAATTGGTCTTTGGTTAAATATTACATATTTATATTCCTTATGACTATTAACGATTTCTGGAGTGGGTGTTTTTTCTTTCTCCGTGGTGAGTGGTTGTAACACTTGTGGATTGGCTGGTAGTCTGGGACTATAGTTGACACCCAAACCATCAGGGCTAATGGAACTGATTGTTAAAACCATAACAGACAGAACTAATAGCCAACCCATTTGTTGTCGCCACACTCTGATTGGTATTCTGGCAAATAGAGTAATGATGATCAAAGTAATTACTAATGTTACCCGCCAATAGTTATTGGCAATAATATAACTAGTCAGGAAGCTTAATAACCAAATTAATTTTACTCTAGGGTCTAATTTATGTAACCAAGTTTCTGGTTCTTCTAAGTACAAGCCAAGGGGGAGCGATCGCAATAAGTCCATGTTTTGTCATTAGTCACTGGTTATTGGTCATTGGTCATTTGTCATCATGGAGAATGACCAACTGACTAAAAACTACTATTACACGCGAGTCGCTCGGTTGACACTACCTAATTCCATATCACGGACTTTCTTACTCCGCCATAGTATCCGAATTGGTGTCCCTTCAAATCCTAATTGTTTACGGAACTGTCTTTCTATATAACGCCGATAGTTGTCATTAAAGCGTTTTGCTTCATTCACAAATAAGGCAAATGTGGGTGGTTTGGTACTTACTTGTGTACCGTAATAAATTTTTCCCTGTTTACCATTACGAGAAGTTGGAGGAGAATGCCAGCTAACTGCATCTGTAAGAACTTCATTGACTACGGATGTGCTAACCCGGCGTTTGTGAGATTCTGCGGCTTGATTAACTAATTCTAAAATTTTGGTGACTCTTTTTCCTGTTAGCGCACTCACAAAAATGGTATTTGCCCATTCAGTAAAGTGTAATCTTGCTTCTAAACTTTTTTCATAGTCGTAAATGGTATACGAGTCTTTTTCTACTGCATCCCACTTATTCACGACAATTACACAAGCACGACCTTCATCAATGATCCTACCTGCTAACTTTTGGTCTTGATCTGTGACTCCATCTAAAGCATCCAAAACCAGTAATACGATATCAGAGCGACGGATGGCTTTAAATGCACGGTTAATACTAAAAAATTCTGTTCCGTATTCAATATGTTTTTTCTTCCTAATACCAGCCGTATCAATTAAACGGTAGGTTTGACCATCATGCTCAACTAAAGTGTCAATAGTATCACGAGTAGTACCCGAAATAGGACTAACTATTGCTCGCTCCTCTCCCACAAAAGAGTTTAAAAGACTAGATTTACCAACATTAGGACGACCAACAATCGCAATTTTAATTTCTGTATTTTCCTCTGGTGCTTGATTTTCTGGAATGTATTGAATTAACTCATCCAATATATCTCCCGTCCCGCTACCATGAATAGCTGAAATGGGGAAAGGTTCACCTAGTCCTAGTTGCCAAAATTCACTAGCTTGAATTATGCCTTGTTCTGGAGATTCACATTTGTTAACAGTTAATAAAACTGGTACAGGATGTTGACGTAACCAAGTTGCTATTTCTTCATCTGCGGGTGTTAATCCTGTTTGTCCATCAACTACAAAGATTGCCGCACAGGCTTCGGAGAGGGCAGTTATAGCCTGTTGACGAATCAAAGGTAAAAATTCAGTATCATCGTTAAATACTAAACCGCCGGTGTCAACTACTACAAATTCTCGATCTTGCCAAAATGCTGGACGATAAGTGCGATCGCGTGTTACACCTGGTTCATTATGAACTATTGCGGTTTGATCGCCGGCTAAACGATTTACAAAAGTAGATTTGCCCACATTAGGGCGGCCGATAATTGCGACAACTGGCAATGACATAAAATTAATGTTTCTGTGCTGAGTGTGCAGATGTGCTGAGTTTTCTATCTACGTTCTTCACCCAGCACAGTTTTAGAGAACTACTAATCATATCATATTTCGTCAATAAAACATAAGAATAATATCTATCGCAATTCCTAAACCTACTCATATCCCATAATTAGGACTTACGCCAAATATCTCTTCAACCCTCTTATCTTCGTTTCCTTCGTGTTCTTCGTGGTTCATTCTTCCGTCACTTCTGATTATATAATCACCGATAATGAAGATGTAAAATCAACTGCAAATCTGTAATAGCTAGGACTTACGTAAAATATCTCTTTTAAACCTCATTCCTCTGTGTTCTCTGTGCCTGGAGTGGTTCAATCATTTCATAGTTTGTACGTAAGTCCTAATAGCAATTAGAATATCCGAGTTAGTAGATACATTTTCATTGTTACGTTGTCTTGAAAAGTTAGCCTTTCTAAGTAACTTAAGCCATAATCAGGTCATAGCAGTATCTGGTGTAAATCTAATTGAGTAAAATGAACAATCATAGATTAATAGCAATTATTGAATATTTGTTTTTAGGATTGACTATTGCCGGAAGCATAGCAGCAGCTATGACTCAACAGGTAATTTATATAGCCGTTCCTGTAACAGCAAGCATAGCATTAAACATAATCAATCGTCCTCGCTTTCATAGTTCCCAATGGCAATCAAAAATCGAAAATTTACAAGCTAATATTGATCAGAATTCTGAGCAAATTCAGCAAATTAGTACAAATCCCCATAACTCTAAACAGTCAATTTTAACATCCATATCTGAAACTGAAAACAATCATGAAAGTAATCCAGAACAGTCAACACAAGAGATAGATATCAACCAATTAGAACCACAATATCAAACTATTTATCAAAAATTAAGAGAAGTAGAAAATGCAATCAGAATAATATCACAAACAATTAATCAGCAAGGTGAGCAACTCAATAGTTTTCAGAATGTAGAAACTAATTTTATGGAAATGAACCAAAAAATTAGTGAAAGACTTACAGAGCTTGATGCTAAATTTGCACAGCTATCTGACAGCATACAAGATTTAGAAACAACTGGTATAAACAGTGACAATTATTCTGATAATCCCTCAGAAATATTAAATGTATTAAGTGAAATAGATATTTCTTTAGCAGGTAATTATCAGTATAATAATGATCAATCTCAAGAATTAAAAGAAAGTGAACTGAAAGATACGGTTAGTTTTGAATTTGATCCAAATATTGGTATTGGTAATTTTGATCAAACAACCCCGATGCTAGAACGTACAGCAGAAAATTTTCCATCAGAATTACAACTAGAAACATCTAATAGTGAAAATCAGCAAAATCTCAATTCTCAAAAATTAGAACAAACAATTCCTATGTTGGAATTTGATCAATTAATTCCTAATCATAGTACAGCCACAAATGAAAATAAACTCTTACCTATACATAACCTCAAAGGTCATCAAGGGAGAATTTTATCAGTTGCATTTAGTCCAAATGGCAAAATTTTAGCTAGTGGTAGTGATGACCAAACCATTAAAATTTGGGATTTATTAACTCAACAGCATCGTACTTTACCAGGACTTCAAGGTACAAATTTACAAGGTAGTGTGAATGCTGTAGGATTTAGTATAGATGGTAAAATTCTGGCCAGTGCTGGTGATGATAAAACTATTAATTTGTGGGATGTAGAAACAGGTAACAAAATTATTACTTTTCAAGGACATAAAGATAAAATTGATGCTTTAGCATTTAGTCCTTTAGGGAAAATTTTTGCAACTGGTAGTAAAGATCAAACAGTGCGAATTTGGTCAATGGAAAAAAGAAAAGAAGTTTATTCCCTCAAAGCACATAATGATGATGTCTTATGTGTTGTCTTTAGTCCCAATGGCAAACTTTTAGCAAGTTCTAGCGGAGGGAAAGAGGGAATAATTAAAATTATCAAATTAACTGAAAGTAAAGTCAGAACTATCAAAGTAAATTCTGATCGGGTTGCTGGTGGTATTAATACTTTAGCTTTTAGTCCAGACGGGAAAATTTTAGCTAGTGGTGATAATGGTAAAGCGATTAAATTTTGGGATGTAGAAACTAGTCAAGAAATTAAAACTCTAAGCGAACTCTCTGATCAAGTTCTTGCTATTGCTTTTAGTCCTGATGGTAAGTTGTTAGCTAGCACGAGTAAAGATAATTATCTCCAGTTGTGGTCTGTAAATAGTGGCGCAGAAATTGCTAGTATTCAATGTGGTAATCATGCAATTAATACAGTAGCTTTTAGTCCTGATGGTAAATTTATAGCAATCGGTCGTGGTGATCAAACAATTACTATATTTCCCTATCCATAACTATCGTTGATGACTAATCGCTATGAACAAAATTTTTGACCCCAATCAATTCTATAGTAAAGAAGTTTAATCGAATAGGAAAAGTATATGTTTGGATTAGGATGGCCAGAAGTGGTAATTATTGCTATCGTGGCAATTTTGATCTTTGGGCCAAAGAAAATACCCGAATTGGGAGGGGTTTTAGGGAGAAGTTTGAAAAATTTACAAGAGGGAATTAAAAAGCCGGATGATGATCCAGTAGATAAAGATTAGTTTGCATCAGATCCCCATTGGGGGATTTGAGAATTATTTTGTTAATGCTAATTCCTGTTTTCCACTTAATTCTGTATTTATCTCCTGGACTGGTGGCCTGATACATAGGTAAATTAATGCGCCAAAGAAAGGTACTAAAGCAAAGAACAAAAATAATTGATCATGATGCCAATTTCTTCGTTTCATGTCATCTACTAATAATGTCGGAAATAGTAGACTCAACAGACAAAAGTCTAAACTCATAACATGAATAAATCTGCTATTTTGCCACTGTTGGACAAAATTATGCCAATCTCCTTGTAAACCATAGATAACTAAAATTACAGCAGTAATTGTTAAAAATATTCCAGTTATGCGAGCATCAAATATTTTGAGCAAGAGACTTTTTCTATCTGTAAATTTAGGATTTTCATCTCTCAATGTTAGGTAAGGTAAAATAGCAAAAGCTCCCATCGCAAAGGAAACTGTTGCAAATGGCCAAGCAGATATTTTTTGTCCTTTACCATCCATGAATAATATCGAACTATAAATTAAGGGCCAGATTCCCATCAGATTAAATAGAGAAACTATCAGAGGATTGATACCTTGCCAATTTCCTGTAGATAGATTTTTAATTAACTCTAAACTGGCTGGGAAATTATCAGGAGGTGCAAAGAAAAAGGCATAGGAAATGAATCCTAGCCATAGTAGTCCAAAAAATATTTTTCTCAACATGAATTTATCCAGTATGACTAAAAGCATCGGAAAGATATTCTGCCGCAGCGGAAACTACAGCAATTGCATTTTCATAGTCTAACCGAGTTGGGCCTAAAACACCTACACTTCCTACTGGTTGAGAACCTCGGCGATAAATAGAAGAAATTAAAGAACAAGTTTGAATTGGCTCTAAAGGGTTTTCTGCACCTATACGTACCGTTACTTTTGATCTACCTATATCCTCAACTTCCGGTTCTTCATATATTAGTCTCCATAGTTGCTCTTGTTCTTCTTCCAATAAGTGCATAATGGTTTGTACTTGCTGAACTTGGGAAAATTCTGGTTGACGCAGTACCTCTCCTACTCCCCTAATCATGATTTGTGTAGTGGAAGGTATGGATGCACGATGTAGTAATTCTGTCAAGGATTTTTTCAAAAATTCCCCATAGCGTTGAAACTCCTGATCTAATGTACTCCAGTCAAGCTGGGATAGTTCTGAAAGAGTGCAACCTCGTAAATGACTGTTGAGAAAATTGGAGACAATTTGTAGTTCTCTATCAATTGCTTCCAGATCCGGCTTTGTATCTGAGGATGCACTAAACAGATCCATAACTTTGGAGTGGGTTTCATAACCATCTGTCACTACAATCAGCATAATCTTGCCAGCTTCTACTTGTAAAAGCTGTAAATGTCTGATTTGTGCTGTTTGGGATTGGGGCATAGTAATTAAGGTAATACAGCCGCTTAATGTAGCTAGGATTTGGGCTGCACCTTGGATTAAAGATTCTAGGCTACAATCTTCCCAGTGTAGATGTTGTTGAAATGCTGATTCCACCTCTTTAAATAGAGTTTCCGAAGGTTTAATCAATTTATCAACATAAATACGATAACCCCAATCAGAAGGAACTCTACCGGCAGAAGTATGTGGTTGGTAAAGTAACCCTGATTTTTCCAAAACCACCATGACATTGCGGATGGTAGCAGAACTAACACCAAGGTCAAATTCTTCAATGAGAGTTTTTGAACCAACAGGCTCTGCTGTAGCTATATAATGGCGTACAGTTGCCCAAAGTATATGCTGTTGTCGGTTTGTCAGCTGAACTTGCATAGATAATGTTTTACTGAAGGCAAATTTCTAGGAAAGGTAGAAAAAGTTTTAAAAATCGGACTAAAAAAATTAATTATTTGTTAAAACAAAGTTGCAAATTGTTGCCGATGATTTATTTATGGTACATCTGTTGGGTACACAATTTTCCTGGAATCTTATGATTGGTTGTGTACTAAATATTACATTATATAACTATAGTCATTCAAAATTAGGACACTGACGATCACAGATTACAGTCAGAAATCCAGGTTTTAAGTATCTTAGCTTTTTGCTTCATGTCTAGATTTGAGTTTAGATTCTGTACCTCATTGCTCTGCAATTTGCCATATCTACTATCATATTTAACGTGATTAAAAGTTTTGGCTGTGTTTTTAGATACAAAATTTTATTTTCATGTCAGTCACTTTGCTGACAAAGGGAAGTAGGGTTGGCTGAAAACTTCTTTTTGTCGGGATAGGTAGCAGGAAACAGGAAACAGTTTCAAGATAGGACTTACGCACAAGCTATGGAATAATCTAACCACTCCAGGCACGGAGAACACAGAGGCATGAGGGTTACAAGAGATATTCTGCGTAAGTCCTGTTGGAGCAAGAATTAAATACGAGGTTTTTAAGTTTACACCTCGCACAACAGCTTAATATTGAGGGATAGAAGAGTCTACTAAAGTTGAATAGGCGGCGATTCCACCTGTGATATTTTTAACATTAGTAAAACCTTGACTTTCTAACCACTGACACATTTGGGCAGAACGTATTCCGTGATGACATAACACTAAGGTTTCTGCGTTTGTGTCGAAGCGATGGGAAATTTGCCCACTCCATTGCTCATATTCACTCAACGGTAGATTTGCAAAACCATCTATTTTGGCGATCGCTACTTCCTGTGGTTCACGCACATCTATTAACTGTAAAGTAGAATCATGATCAGCTAGACGCTGGGCCAGTTCTTGTACACTAATTTGAGTTAGGGGTTGATCAAAAGATTTACTGGTCATGCTATTTTCCTAAACAATACTAGATTTGTCATACTATTTATGGTGGCAGAAAATCTGGGAAATAAAGTTTAAGTGAATAGTCAACGCTCATATTCTGGTTTTTTTGTAGCTGGTATCGTTGCCGTGCTACTACTCATAATTACTGGTTTTTACTGGTTTTTCGGGAAAATTCCCGTTAAATTAAGTACTCCTATTACTCAGCCTGGAGGAGCAGTATTTGTATCAAAAGCTGCACCCATAATGGTGTCATTACTCGTAAATCCCACAGGTTTGCAATCTCTGGATCAACAAGGAGAATTTGCTCAGATCAAGAATAGTCTATTTGCTCAAACAAAGATAAATTTTACTAAGGATATTCAACCTTGGCTAGGTAATGAAGTTACCTTAGCTGTAACCAGTGATGATATCGATCATATTGCCAATAATGGCATACAGCCAGGTTATTTGATGTTGCTAGCAACAAATAACCCAAGCAAAAGTAAAGAGTTTGTGGAATTATTATTTTCTCAACGAGCTTTAGCTGGAGCAAATTTAGAAGTTCAAAAGTATAAAGGCATAAAATTATTATATGACACACAAACAGTGGAAAAATCTGTGTCGTCACATCCAAATAATTTAGCAAGTGCGGTAGTTGGAAATTTTGTTCTGTTTGCCAATCATCCTAAAGTTGTCAGGGAAGCAATTAACAATGTTCAAGCACCAAATGTTAATTTAAAAAGTTATCTAGACTATCAGAAAGCGATTAAAGAATTACCTAAAAATGCTCTGGCTATGGCTTTTTTAAATTTAGATAAAGTTGCCCAATGGCAAGGTTTGGATTTAATAGATCCAACTTACCAAAGTCAAATTACTTCTTTAGTTTTAAAACCACAAGGTTTACTAGCCGAAAGTACTTTTTTCTCTACATCTTCAGTGGAAAATGTATCTAAACTACAGGATAAACCAGTCCAGGCATTACAATATATTCCAGAGTCGGCTGGTGTGGCAATTACTGGCAATAATTTAGCTAATTTAACTAATAGTAATTTGGGCAAACTTTGGCAACAAGGAACAACAGCAATTTATGGTTCTCCCCAAGAAGCGATAAATAGGTTATTCAAACCCATAGATAAACTACAAACAAAATGGAATTTAAACTTAGGAGCAGATATTTTTGATTGGGTAACTGGAGAATATGCTCTAGCTATTTTACCAAACTCAGAAAATACTCAAACTTCCTGGGTTTTTGTAGTCGAAAAATCTCCCAATTTAGGATCAGGATTAAATAATCTAGATCGCATTGCTAATGATAATAGCCTCAATGCTAGTTCCATATTTTTGAATAATCAAACAGTGACCGCTTGGACAGAATTAATAGCCCAAAATAACGACGATAAAACTGCTGTAAATGTAGAAACAAAAGTTAAAGGAGTGCGTGCCAGTATTGATAATTATGCAATATTTGCTTCTGATTTAGAAGTAATCAAAAACATACTTACTGATCTAGAAAAACCGTTAAGAGAAAATCAAGAGTTTCAAAATGATTTAGCTGCTATTCCTCAACCTAACCAAGGATATGTGTATATTGACTGGGAAAAAAGCCAAGATTTTTTAGAAAGTCAACAACCCTTAGTTAAGTTTGTCAAACTGTTAGGAAAGCCACTATTTAATCATTTGCGATCGCTGACAATGAGTAGTTACGGAGAAGAGACAGGAATGCTCAAAGGTGGAATGTTTCTACATTTGGAAAAATAAGTAGTTACATTCTGCTGTCTTCTGTAGCCTGAGTTCCAGAAATGTTGGGTTTTGTAAAATTTGTGGAACAAAAAAGCGTGATTCCATGATCAATACAGCAGTGATCCCAACACTATCCATCCTCTTGTTTTTTATCTAGAATCAGTATACACAGCTACAAAATCGTGTAAGACTATGAAAACCAAAACCAGTCTCCTGCGAACTAAAATTCGGAATAGCTTGATTTTGACAGCGATCGCAGCCATGATCACCACACCTGTGGCTGCACAGAAAGCTAATTTTGGCCAAATCAAATTAACCCCAGGTTTTGATCAACAAGAAGGAGTAGCAGCTGGTTATACAGGAGGATCTTATTCCTTGTCGGCGATAAGTAACCGAGACAAAAATAGAAAAATCTGTATTGGTTTTGGTGATCCCAACCCAGATCACATACTTATCTTAGAGGAAGACTTTGAGAAGTTGACAGTATCAATTAACAGCGGAAACAAAGACACAACCTTATTTATTCAAGGCCCTGATAATCAAACAATTCGCTGCGGAGACGACACAGGGAAATTAAAAGATGCCAGTGTAAGCGATCGCCAATGGAAAAAAGGTAAATATAAAATTTGGGCAGGTACGTTTACCGCTGGAGACAAATTTAACTACACCATCAAAGTTGAAGAACAGTAAAACAACAACCAATGAAATTAAAACTAAATAATTAATTATGGTTTCAAGATATATGGGGATAAGTGCTTGAAAATCTTGCACTGTGCTGGAAAATTTAAACTTACCAACTGTTTAGAACTGTCACCTACCACCTTTCATCTGTAACTTAACCTCTACAGATTACTTTTTGCTACCAACCCTAATTACTGATTAATTCGTAATTCGTAATTCGTAATTCGTAATTCGTAATTCGTAATTCGTAATTCGTAATTCGTAATTCGTAATTCGTAATTCGTAATTCGTAATTCGTAATTCGTAATTCGTAATTAAGAAATTTACCCAATCACCAATCACCTTTAGTAATTCGTAATGCTCCCTATGGCTAACGCCACGCTACGCTATCGGGAGAGAAACGCTTACGTAATGCCTCTTTCAGAGGAGCTTCGCTTACGTAATTAAGAAATTTACCCAATCACCAGTCACCAATCACCAATCACCAATCACCAATCACCAATCACCAATCACCAATCACCAATCACTAATTACCAACTAACGATAAGATATTAAAGTAGCTTGCTTTGCTGTCCAAGGGTACTATATAAATGTTCCTCAAATTGCGTACCGACCTTCGCATCATCTTTGAACGTGACCCAGCAGCCCGAAATTGGTTAGAAGTCTTGTTTTGCTATCCTGGTTTACAGGCTTTAATCTTCCACAGAATAGCACATTGGCTGCGTGCTATCGGTCTTCCCTTTATTCCACGATTTATTTCTCATATAGCTAGATTTTTAACTGGTATTGAAATTCACCCAGGTGCTGTCATTGGCCAAGGAGTATTTATTGACCACGGAATGGGTGTAGTCATTGGTGAAACCGCCATCATCGGAGATTACGCTCTGATTTATCAAGGTGTTACCCTGGGTGGTACAGGTAAAGAAAGTGGTAAACGCCATCCTACCATTGGTGAAAACGTGGTTGTTGGTGCTGGAGCAAAAGTTTTAGGTAATATTCAAATTGGTAACAATGTCCGAATTGGTGCTGGTTCAGTAGTTTTAAGAGATGTTCCCTCTGACTGTACTGTGGTTGGAATACCAGGACGCATAGTTTACCGTTCTGGAGTCAAAGTTTCACCATTAGAACACAACAATTTACCAGACTCAGAAGCTCAAGTAATTCGTAGTTTAGTGAATCGGATTGAAGCACTAGAAGAACAACTACAAGAACTTCAAGATACACGCTCAGATGTCAAAACTCGTGTATTGGTAGGTGCTAATAATCTCATAGAAGAAGAAAAAAGTCTGAGAACTGCACCGGTTTGCAACGTCAGAAATCGAGAAATACAAGAATTTCTTGACGGTTCAGGAATTTAACAACTAGGTCAGCATTCAGCCTCACGGAAACACTTTTTATTGCTAACTAAACCCTAGTCAAAAATCTGAAAGCTAACTGCTGAATGCTAACCTTTTTTTTGCCTATACAAATTCAAAGCATTTTCCCGTAAAATTCTCAATGCTATATTTTCTGCTTCCCGACTGTTAATATCTGTATCTTTAATAGCTGTCTCCAAAACCTCTCCCAACAACTGACGACCCCATTTTGCTCCTAAATAATATAATTCAGGAATAGAATGAGCATCAGAAGAATACATTAACTTAGTAGTAGGAATTAATTCTAAAAGTTGTGTAATCGTATTTCGCATTCCTGCCACACTTAAAAAAGGAACTGCTAAACCAAAATCTAGATAAACTTGGGGATACATAGATGCTAAATAACCAGCTTCTCGCATATAGGGATAGGAAGCATGAAGTAAAACTAAAGGAGTATTTTTATATTCAGGAGATTCTAAAAGATAGCGGAGATTTAAGGGATTTGCTAATCTTAAATCTAAATCTGGATCACCTAAACCAGTGTGTAATTGTACAGGGATTTGATATTTAGAAGCAATAGTTAAAGACAGTTGTAAAATAAAGTCTATAATATGTTTATCATTTAAGCGTAATGGTTGATTTTTTTGTTGTTGTTTAAAATCATAAAAATGAACAGCCGCAACCGCAGGTGCAACGGGTTTAATGTTTAAACCTGCACGATAACAAGCAATACTTTTGAAGGCTATAATATCAGAAGATGGTGGATCAATTGCTTGGATAAAGGCATTAACAAAATTATGAAAGTCATTAATTTTAGCCATTAGTTTTTCAGCTAATAATTCTATACATAAAATCCTTTTTGCTGTGGTAAACTTTTGATGCCAAGAAACAGGAAATATATCTTCTGATGTTAATCTATCATCTAAATATATTGCCTCCAAATTAGCAGCATCAAAAGAAATTTGGGTCAGTTTTTCGATACCTAAATTTTGACGTGCTGTTAAAATTGCTGTTTCTTCTGGTTCACAGTTTAATAATGTAGCAATTTCTCGTAAACTCCGATAATAAAAAAGGGTATGTTTAGCATGGTAATTGACTATTTCTGGATCATAACCCTCTGTAAAAGCAGCAGCATAAGGGTATTTTGCCGCAACCTCTGGAATTAAAATGTTATGAGCGTGTTGTTCAATTAGGGGGATTTCTGCAAGATTCATGGATTTTGAAAATTAATATCTTTCTTATAATAATTTAACTTTGTCCTTTCAATTCACATTTTTTGTTACTGTCTATTCTACTGATATACAGCTAAAAAGACTGGTGATAATACAGTTATGAATTACTATCTAAAAAATATCTGAAATATTTTAAGTAGTGATTAAGTTTTTTATAAAAATTATTAAATAACTAATGAATTGGTGAAACAACTGTATAATAACTGTGAGAATTGAGATATTGAAAATTTAATATATTTTATAATGAATAAATATCAACTTCCTAAATTACCCTTACCTTTGCCACTCAGTGGTTCTCAAGCAGGATCTTTCACTGAATATACCGTAACAACAAGAATGCCGAATATTGCCCATCTTGTGATTCAAGAGAATAATTTTAGTCAGGTTATAAATCATAAATTAGAGCAATTGTCAGCAGACTTACAAAGTGGATATTTACAACCTTTAAGCAACGATAATGCTATAGATTTTGAGGATTGGCAAACATATATAAAACCATATTTAAACCAACGTTGGTTAGATATACCTTGGTTTGTAGCAGAAACATATTTCTATCGTCTGATTCTCAATCTTACTAATTACTTTTTACCAGGAGAGTATCAATATCTCGATCCATTTTTATCACAGAAACAAAAAAGTTTAGAAACATCTATAGATTCAATCATTTATTTATCTAGCTACTTAGAAAAATGGCTAGAAGAACCGCAAAAACAAAGTAATTCTAGTCAACTACCATTAATTTCTGCATTATATTTCTCACTGTGGGGAAATAGGGTAGATTTGAGTCTATGGTCAGCATCTGAAGATAACAGAAGTAATTTTGATATTCAACAACAACTCAATCATATTCTTGTTGATGATAGTCTTGCTGTCATGGAATTATTAACTCAATCTCAAAATAACCAGATTGATATTATTGTTGATAATGCAGGTTTTGAGTTAATTTGTGATTTGTGTTTAGTTATTTTTCTCCTAGATAGTGGTTTTGCATCCCAAGTGAATTTACATTTAAAACCACATCCTACTTTTGTATCCGATGCAATGATTAAAGATGTGCAATACACCCAGGAATTTTTATCAACAGCTAATCACGATCATGTAAAATCATTTAGCAACAGGTTGAGTAAAAATTTAGCCGCAGGTAAATTAGTTTTAAAAGAAGATTATTTTTGGACATCACCTTTAGCATTTTGGCAAATTCACCCATCATTGAAAAATGAGCTAGCTAACTCTAATTTAATCATCATTAAAGGTGATGCAAATTATCGGCGTTTACTGGGTGATTTGCACTGGGATTATACTACAAATTTCACTGATATAGTTACTTATCTACCTGCACCAATGGTTGCTTTACGAACCTTAAAATCAGAAGTAGCAGCAGGACTGAAAGCAGAAGTGATCCAAGAATTAACAACAATAGATCCCAAATGGTTAACCAATGGACAATGGGGAGTCATTCAATTAGTAAATGTAGATAATAGCTAACTTTTAAATCGTCATCTGTGACTCAACATATAAAGTAGGTTCTTGCATTGTAAATTTAATACCATAACTCATCAGTTTCTTAGAAATACCTTCATTCGCTAACTCTAGTAACCGCTTGCGAAAATCAATAGAATTTTCATGAGAACCTAAAATGAAGAAACTTACCCTAGCACGAACACCTTCTTGCTCATCTTGGGGAACAATATTAATTTTTGTGCTATTTGGATCAATCCCAAATAAAGTAATTGTACTTTCTTTAATTACTTTTTCTACCAATGCTTCTTCTGTTTTATCTAATATTTTGTTAAAGTCAAGATAAAGCAAAACCATTAACTTTTTGCCTCTAGTAATATTTTCAATATCCACTTTCGCCATAATCGAATTTGGCACAATTACCAAGGTACTTTTGGCCGCTGTTCTTAATTTTGTAGAACGTAAACCAATGGACTCTACCCGTGCAAATAATACTCCTTGGGAACTTAAATTAACTCGGATATATTCACCAGCTACAAATGGACGATCAAAATATAAAACAAAAGTCCCAAAAATTTGTTCTAGGGTACTTTGAGCAGCAAAAGCAACAGCAATACCACCAATCCCTAAACCTGCAATTAAACCAACTAAATTAACATTTTGACTTTGGGCAAAAGTAATAGCAGCTATTAAACCAATAGCAATATTAGCGACTGTTTCGACAACTAACAAGAGTTCATCAACTTCTAATCCTAGCTTACGAATTAAATCAATACCATAAATACGAACAACTTGACGAAATAACTGAGATATTAAAGCGGCAAAACTACAGATGACAGCAAAATCCAAAAAGAATTTAATAAACTGATGAAGTCTTTCATATTGCTGCATAAAAGACCAAGAAGCAGATACCAGAACCAAAGTTCCTGTAACTTTTAAAAAACCTTCTAAAGGATCTATTAAACTCCGATATATTTTCGCTATTGGTTTTGGTATAAATCTATGTACAAAAAATGCCAAGAATTTAGGAGTGTATTTACCTACCAAAAGAGATAGCAGTAAAAATAAAATAAAAACTCCTAAGTTTATTCCCAATGATGTTAAAAATTTTCTGAGTTCAGCATCCATCGGAAATAAGTTCTGCAAGTCGAATAAATTTGGCATACTGGTGAAATTAATTGGGCTTAAAACTCAACTTTAAATGGGGATGATTTAGCATTAAATAGTAATAGGGGCTTGAATATTTACAGGGTCATCAGTAATATCAAAATTAATACCAAAACCTTGTAATTGTAAAGTAATATTGTCTTTAGCCATATCCAAGAGTTGGTGACGTATATCCATACCAACATCCCCAGTTCCAAGAATAAAGAAGCTAACTTGAGCTTGAGTTTTTACTGTTTCTTTATCCTGATCATGAATATCTTTAAACACTACTTCAGTGTTACGAGAATCAATTCCAAAGAGTTCTTTTGTACTTTCTAAAATGACTTGTCTAATTAAAGCTCTTTCATTTTCATTAATTTTTTCCTCAAATTTAAGATAAATCAAAGAAACTACTTTTCTTCCACCCGTGAAGTTCTCAATATTTAATTGAATTAAAGAATCATTAGGGACTACAGTTAAAGTACCTTTCCCAGAATTACGAATTTTTGTGGAACGTAAACCAATTGATTCTACTTTACCAAATGTACCATCTGGTAAGCCAATATAATCATCAACTACAAAAGGTCTATCAATGTAGAGGACTATTCCTCCTAATATCTGTTGTAAGGTTTGTTGAGCAGCAAAGGCAATAGCTATACCTCCTAGTCCAAAGCTGGTAATTACACCAAGCAAATTTATTTGATGTACTTGAGCAAAAATGCAGAAAATAATTATAGCAATTAAACCTTTGGCTAAAATATTGGAAACCAATAAGATTTCGCCATTTACTTTTTGCTTAATAGCTGATTTTAGTAGATAATAATTGTAGGCTTGATCAAAAATTTTGTAGATTAATATCCCCATAATAATGGCGATAGATAATCCCAAAGGTATTTCTATATATCTCAACCAACTATCCTGTAAAGCAATTAGCAAAATTACGTCAAATATAATCAGTAAAATGACAAACATCACCCATCTAATATAAGGGAGAATTACTTGTTCATAGGTTTGTTTAAATTCAGGAGATAATAGACGGGTCATAATTGATTCGTTCATTTTATTCATATTTTGTTAATAGTCAGATATAATTGAAATATAATTAACTGTGACAGTAAATAATTTATGAATTAAGGTTTTTTGAAGGCTTAATTTCCATGAATATTTGCATCATGTTTGTGTACAGATATTTTTTCTCAGGAAAGCTCAAAACATATCGCAATTAGTATTATCAGGACTTACGCAAAATGTTTACTGTAACCCTAATTTCTCTGTTTTCTCTGTGCCTAGAGTGGTATGTCTTCGACACGCTACGCGAACGATTATTCCATAGCTTTTATAAGTCCTAATCATAATTATAACATATAAGCTATTAGATAAAAATTATGAGAATGATTACACAAATTGATTAAACAGTTAAAATAAATTTAGATGTTAACTAATGGCCGATATGCGATTGATTTCTGAACCATCAGTTCCTGTTAAAATTCAAAAAATGAAACAACGGGTGCGATGGCAGCATCCTATGATTCAGGAAAGAGGAATTGACCAAACTGCTATGATTTTTGATGATCATGGTAGAGAAAAAAATTCTGATTTTTCTTTTATTGTGATCGGCGATTCAGGAACTAAATCTAACTACGGTTCTCATCCTCAACGTCAAGTTGCAGAAATGATGTTAAATCATATTGATGATTGTCGCTTTGTTTTACATACAGGTGATGTCATTTATGTTGTTGGTTCTCGCGAATACTATCCTACTAATTTTATTGAACCTTATCGAGAATGTTTGATCGGTGGAGAAAATCCCAAAAATATAGCCTATGATCAAATGGTATTTAAGTTACCAATTCTGCCAGTTTTAGGTAATCATGATTATTATGATGTTCCTTGGTTATATCGTTTAATTACAGGTTCTACTTTACCTCTGCGCCGAATGTTGCGTTATAAAGATATCGAAATTGGTTGGCATGGTTCTAATCAGGGAGACGCTTATACAAAAGCATTCATTGATTACTTAGCGGCTATTTCACCTCAACATCTAGGAAAACATTTAGACAAATACTACACCGCTCAGAGTCACACTGGTTTATGTTTAAATTATCAACCAGGAAAATTTACTCGTTTACCTAACCGTTATTATACATTTAATTATGGTGGGATTGACTTTTTCGCTTTAGATTCTAACACTTTTAACACTCCAGAACCTTTACCAGAAAATGAAGCTGTAGATATCCGTAAGGATTTGTTACAACATCTGCAAAAATTAGAGCAGGAAGAATTAGAAATATTAGCCGAGTGTAAAAAATTAAACTCAGAAAATCCTCAAGACTCAGAACAATTAGCAGATTTAGGTGGTAAATTAGACCAAAATAATGAAGTTAAATTTGATATTCAAAAACAACTAGAACAACATACAAATGCAGATGTAGATTTTGAACAACTGGAATGGTTGCGAAATCAGTTAGTTGCATCTTGGCAAAATTCCCAGGTACGGGGAAGAGTGATATTTTTCCATCATCCACCCTATGTGACAGAAGCAACAAAGTGGAATCAAGGACAAACCTTAGCAGTACGTCATCGTTTACGGTCAGTGTTTGAACAAGTTGATGCTGTTGTTGGTAAGATCACAGCAGGTAAACCTTTAGTCGATTTAGTTTTTAGTGGTCATGCACATTGCCTAGAACACTTAAAGACTGTAAATACAGGATATGCTGATGCTCAGATTAATTATATAGTTTGTGGTGGTAGTGGTCGTCGTCCTCGCAGACAAAGAAAAGAAGGAACAGAATTAATGGAAACTTTTAGTGATAATACTTATAAAGTAGCTGATTCGCTGTTATATGTAGGACGTAGTGGTCAAGGTGATGAAAAGCGCAAACCTTATTCTTGTGTAAGAGTGGATGTAAAATCCGGATATCCAGCTAAGTTTGTGATTACACCTTTAGTCACAGAATATATAGATGGAAAATGGTGCGATCGCTCTTTAGAACCAATTGTTATTTAGAATTTCAAATAATTTAATTTGAATACGTATTTATTTTGTAGAATCTCCAACTCTATCCCACAAGGAAATTAAGTTCCTTTGTAGTATTCCGTTTTAACGGAATTAATCTATGAGATAGAGAATTTATGATCTGGTGGGTATAGAGATATGGAGAAACACTTATCTTCTACCTCCTGACGATTAAACTTCAGGTAGTTGATTTTTCAAACTTTTTAAAGCAGCCCAACGACTATCAACAATATCCTCAGCACCATTAGCATTAGTGTTTAATATTCCTGAACAATTGCGATCGCACAATTGACTTTGAGGAATAGCTAAACAAATTTGTTCATATAACCATTCACTGGGGTAAAAATAACCATCAGGTGAAACTGTTTCCACTAAATCTTCTATAGGTACTTCTCTTTCTAAAGGTAAGTCCTCTAATTGATCAGCATTGGCATCTAACCAAATAATTTCTGTAGTGTTGACAGCCAAACGCTGATTATATTGTTGCAAACAACGGTTACAGGTACAAGTAATAATTGTTTCTGCCTGGCCGGAAATCTCTAGATAATTACCCTGGTGTTTGACGCAGACAGTGCCGCGTACAGGGGTTAAAGTTTCCAAACCAGGCAGAGACTCATTAACTTGAAATTCCTCTGTCCGCTCCGGGGCTTTAGTTAGCTGCGGAATAAAAATAGCGTCCATAGGATGTTCTGGTGAGAAATAGCTAAATGCTTGTCCTTGATTGTAACCTAATAGCCAGGATCAGTTGGTGGTTCTGTGGCTGGCCGAACTACTAGATTACGATGAGGTTCTTTTCCACGGCTGAAAGTTTGTAGATCAGGAAATTCTTTCAAAAAGCTATGTACTTGTCGCCGCTCAAAAGAACTTAAAGACTTCATTTCTACTTCTCTACCAGAAAAACGCACTTCTTGAACTGCCGTTCTGACTAAAGTGGTGATTTCTGCCTGTCTTCTCAGGCGGTAGTTATTCAACTCAATGGTGTAAGATCCCTGATCCTCTTCTGTGTGGTAGACGTTCAGCACGGAATTAGCCAAATATTGTATAGCATCCAATACTGAACCATTAGCACCAATCAAAGTTCTAATCTGCTCTGGCATCAATTGAGTGTCATCAATAATCAACCAGCAACTGTTTTGTTCTTGGGAATCTGCTCCAATCCCTGGATCTGATTCAGATTTGCTATGTACATCTGTGGATACACCAGAAAGTTGCAGCAGTTGTTTTAACCATTTTTCACCACGCTGCGTATTTATATCACTCATCATCAACCTGTAGCTTTCTTCTTGGAACTTTTTGGTTCAAAGGGTAATGTTTTCACGTCTCCGGTTGCTGCTTGTTTTTCTTTCTCTTGCATATCTACAATTTTTTGCAGTTCTTCAGAGAGAGGTTCACGAGAAAGGATGTAGGTTTGCAGAGTTTGGAAAACGTTACCAATTACCATGTACATCAATACACCTGCTGGTAATGGGAAAAACAAAAACATCCCAGAAAAGATCACCGGAGTAATTTTATTGACTGTTTCTTGTTGAGGATTACCACCACCGGAATTCTGCCCTGACAGCATTTGGCTGACATAAAGACTAATACCGAAGAAAGCAATCATGATGACAATATCCCAGTTTACTGCTCCATCAGGATCAATAGCACCTACTCTACCCAAGGCGTTAATAAACAAGAATCCTTTGTCGGCGGCTAACCCAGGGATAGTTCCTTGAATGGTGACATCTCCTGGCTGTAGGGCTTCTATATTCCCTTGATCATCAATTTTGATCCTGTCTTCTCCTTTCATGATTTTCCATGCAGGAGTTAACTTGGTTTCTGGATGTTCTGCTGCTAAAGCATCTAAGGGTTTACCTTCTAGCGTTTGATACTGGATTTTTGTTTTTTCTCCCACTGCCAATTTGTTACCACCAGGAAGGATGGCAGTAATTTTGGTGTGATCGCTATCTGCAATGTAAATATTTTGGGGAGAAGTCGCAAAGGCTTGGGGTTGGATGCGCTCTATTTGTTCAGATGGGAAAATTTGCAAGTTAACTGAGTAGTTAACACCTGCAAATGGTGAACCCCTGAGTGTGGCAAACAAGGCCAATAAAACAGGCATTTGTAGCAATAGAGGCAAGCATCCAGCTAGGGGATTACCAAACTCCTTTTGCACATTCATCATTTCTTCTTGCTGCTTCTGCGGATTGTCTTTATGGCGTTCTTTGACTTCCGCCATCCGTTTTTGCATTAGGGGTTGGACAATTCGCATTCTTCGCATACTACGGATTGAACCTGCACTTAAAGGATAAAGTGCAAAGCGGATAATTAATGTCAGAGCAACAATCGCCAATCCATAGCTAGGGAAAATACCATAGAAGAAGTCTATGATTGGCAACATTAAGTTGTTCGAGAGAAACCCGATACCAAAGTCCATTATTCTGAATTTAACCTAGAGGTACTGTTAACTGAACTGAATCTAATTTATCTAAATCGTGATTTATTAGCGACTCAACTTTGCTACGGATAGCCGCACGATGGGAGATGGGTAGGTGAGGAGATGGGGAGAAAAATATTAATTTTGACTCCTGACTCCTAAAACTCCTCAGTTTGACTACTAAGCAGTTATCTGAATCCCCATATTGCCAATTTTGATGGCTGTTGATATTCACAGTTTATAAAATGACTACTTTTGAGCAGCACTGTATTGGGGATTTTTGGCAGCAATTTTTTCACTGATGTAGTCATAGGTTTCTCTGAAATTGGGAACAGCTCGCATTTCTAAACGACTACCGTTTCTCAGGGTGAGTACCATATCTCCCCACAAACCTACCCCACGGGGAACTTTTACCACGTTGACTATTTCTGAATATATGACATCAGAGCGATCGCGTCCTAACCAACCGCCCATGACGGAAATACGCCGATCAGTGATCCGAAAACGCAACCACAAGGCTCTTACTATCGCCCCAACGGTTAATGGTAAACCCACTACTGTTAGCCCAATCAATGTATTGAGAATCAAGTCACCAATATGAGGGCCGCCTTCATAGTAAATTTCTTCACGAATACCCATTTATTACCTCTGCTTTTACCAACAACTGCTCTAATTCTTGCAGAAATTGTTGGCTTACGCACTCAGATTCTGCTGTCTTTGGTTTTACAATCACTACTAATCGCCATCCACCTGATAATTTGGGCAGTATTTGATACAATGCTGCCGTGATTTGTCTTTTGAGGCGATTACGAACTACTGCTCTTTTACTTACTTTCGTACTTACAGAAACACCAATTTTCGTTTCAGTGAGTTTATGTTCGTTAGTTGATTTTTCTGTGTTCACTTCGTCATTTCCATCCACTTTTTGTGGATATGACGGCCTTAAAGCTCTCAAGGTGAAATGAGAGCTATGACACCGAATTCCTTCACGGAAAACCGCTTGGAAGTCTTTGCGGGATTTTAATCTATATGCTTTGGGCAAAGCCACAGCTACTCTTTTGCTGGATGCCTAAACACTTAAACGATGACGACCTTTTTTTCTTCTAGCTCTAATTACGTTTCTACCGTCTGGTGTCCGCATTCTCGCTCGAAAACCAGAAGTTCTCTTTCTTTTACGACAAGTACCGCCCAAAGTTCTCTTCATAATTATTGTCCGTTAGAGATTTTGATAAAAAGTCACAATCTGTTATTTTACCACTTTACAAGCAATAAGAACACCTTTCTGGATTGAGTTTTTCAATTTCCAAATCCTCATTTACTAGTAACTGATAATTGTTAACTGATTAATCAATACTCAGTACCCAAGATCCTAAATAACGCAATAATGGTAAATCCCCTGGTGAAAGAATTTGACAGTTAAAATAGTACATTCCTCCAAAAGGTGGATTTTGCACGTTTGAGAACACTAACTCCACGGTGTTACCAGCTGGTACGGGTTCTTCTGGAAAAATTTCAATGATGTTACCTGCTTTATTCCATTTTACTTCACTTAAAGGCAAACTCTTACCTTTAACCCGAACTTCAATTTTGTTTTCGTCAAAAGTACCATCGTAGTATTCTGGATAGGTAATAGCGAATTGTGCAACTGCTAACTTCATCTTCTTCGCAGGTATTGTTAATACATATCTATCTGTGGAATATCTATTACCACCAAATTGCATATGTGCGGGTAACTGATTTTCCCTTTTCACACCACTCCACAAAGTAAAACCTTGATTTGCTAAAACTATAGATGGGAAACTTGTCATTAAACAACCAGTTACCGCTAAAGCAGAAATTAAACGTCGCATAGTTAGTCTTCCTCTGAAAAATTTTATCTGTGTATTCTTAAGTAACAGTCTTGTTAATATATTTAACTTAACTTTACTACCATATGTCGGATACTAGACGAAAAATTAATATCAAAGTGCCTCTTATAGCTAAAATCTGAATTATGCCTCTCAGTGTGATCCTAAAATTAAGTTTTAATATTAGATTGATATATTTTCACAATCAGAAAAGTGTAGTAATCGAATTTTTCAACTGTGTGTCAATAATTCATCCTCATACATTTTGTAGCGTTTCCTAATCTAATGAAATATACATTAATTTGTTTATTTCCTGTTTACTAGAAGTATTGTAAACATTTTTGCTAGTAGTCAATTAATCACATAAAATTAGAATTAGTTTTGCAAATACTATTGAAAATCAGTAACACCAAAAAATGTGCAGTGGTAAGTAAAGATACTGTATTAATTCAAAAGTCTTGATTCCAGAGAGCCTGAGAGTTATATCCCAAATGCGATAATGTTCAAAATCATATACACACTAGCTTAAGTAAAAAGCTAACAGAATGCCAAAAAAATCGCCAAGCAATCCCAAAAATAATCTGAAGAGATATAGGTATTAGCAAAAATTTAACTTAACATATGTAGTGATTACCTAAATTAGTAATTTTTGGATAGTCAAAATCCAGTTTATCAGAATCAAGAAATTCTATAAACCTAAAAATTATGGGGTAGAAATTAAAGTCATCACTGAATAGAAGTAAACAATTGTAATTTAAGACCTTGATCTTGATGTAAAAAGTTTAATCTACTTATGAAAATTTATCCAGAATCTTGTTAAACAAAGGTTAGCAAATAATCTTATATTCATCTTGAGGAGATTTCATGAAAATAGCAGTTGCGAAAGAAATAGAAGTGAGCGAACGTCGCGTATCATTGATACCTGACACAGTAGCTAAATTAGTCAAACAAGGACTGGAAATTTACGTAGAAAGTGGGGCAGGAGAAAAAGCATATTTTACCGACGCAGATTATGAAGCTGCCGGAGCTATAGTAGTTAATGATACTGCTAAATTATGGGGAGAAGCGGATATATTACTGAAAGTTAGCCCTCCCCAAGAAAGAGAAAATGGCAGTTCTGAAGTTGACTTACTCAAACCCGGATCAGTTTTAATTAGCTTTCTCAACCCTTTAGGTAATCCTATCATTGCCAAACAACTGGCAGATAAGCAAATTACAGCCTTGAGTATGGAATTGATCCCCCGTACAACCAGGGCCCAAAGTATGGATGCTTTATCTTCCCAAGCATCATTAGCAGGGTATAAAACTGTACTTTTAGCAGCAGCAGCATTACCCAAATACTTCCCCATGTTAACCACAGCAGCGGGTACAATTCGCCCAGCCAAAGTATTTATTATGGGTGCTGGGGTAGCAGGTTTACAGGCGATCGCCACAGCCCGTAGACTAGGAGCAATGGTAGAGGCATTTGATATTCGCCCTGCTGTGAAAGAAGAAGTACAGAGTTTGGGAGCGAAATTCGTCGAAGTCAAACTAGAAGAAGAAACCACAGCAGCAGGTGGTTACGCTAAAGAAATTTCTGAAGATAGTAAAAAACGCACTCAAGAATTAGTAGCCCAAGTCGTCAAAAATGCTGATGCAGTCATCACTACCGCCCAAGTACCAGGAAGAAAAGCTCCCTTACTGGTAACAGAAGAAATGGTAAAAGCCATGAAACCGGGTTCAGTCATAGTAGACTTAGCCGCAGAACAAGGTGGAAACTGTGCTTGTACAGAAGCAGGTAAAGATATTATTTACAACGGTGTCACCATAATTGGACCAATAAACCTACCTTCATCCATGCCAGTCCACGCTAGTCAACTGTATGCCAAAAATATCACATCTTTAATGCAGTTGATTATTAAAGACAAAGAACTACAAGTCAACTTTGAAGATGACATTGTTGATGCAGCTTGTGTTACTCATGGTGGAGAAATTAGAAACCAGAGAGTTAAGGATGCTTTGCAAACTGTAGCGGTTTAGTTTCAAGGCTTTTTAAAGAAACAAACCACAGAGTCACAGAGTTAACAGAGGTAAGAAAGTTTAAGAGAGATTTTTTATTTGTTTTCTCAATTCTCTCTGCGCCTCTGCGTCTCTGCGTGACATAAAAATCTAAATCTCAAAATCAACATGACAGAAACATTACTAGCGGCTTTATTCGTACTTGTTTTAGCCTCATTTATAGGCTTTGAGGTCATTAACAAAGTACCCCCTACATTACACACCCCCCTAATGTCAGGTTCTAACGCCATTTCCGGCATTTCCGTAATTGGTGCAATTCTTGCAGCAGGGGAGAAAAACACTAATTTATCTGTAATTCTCGGTTTAATTGCAGTCATCTTAGCAATGGTTAACGTTGTTGGTGGTTTTTTAGTAACTGACAGAATGCTGCAAATGTTTAAGAAAAAGGAAAGTAAAGCATGAGTGATTTTTTACCTACTGGAATACAGTTGACATATTTAGTCGCTGCGTCATTATTTATCTTTGGGTTAAAGAAATTAGGTTCACCTGCTACAGCTAGAAATGGTAATTTACTTGCTGCTGTGGGAATGCTATTTGCTGTAGTTGCCACATTGCTGGATCAACAAGTATTAAACTATCAAATGATTTTGGTAGGTTTGGCCATTGGTTCAGCTATAGGTGCTTTTGCTGCTTACAAAGTGCAAATGACCCAAATGCCACAAATGGTAGGTTTACTAAACGGTTTAGGTGGTGCATCTTCCGCTTTAATTGCTGTGGCTGAATTTTGGCGATTAGTAGATGCTGGTCAATCTATACCTTTAGAAATTAACATTTCCATGTTGTTGGATGTGTTAATTGGTGGTGTCACTTTAACAGGTAGTTTTTTAGCGTTTGCAAAATTACAAGGTTTAATCAGCGGGACACCAATTACCTTTCCCTTACAACAACCCTTTAACTTCTTACTGTTAAGTGCTTACATTGCTGGCAGTGCTTATTTTATCTTAAATCCAGAAAGTATCCCAGTATTTTTAGGGGTAGTGGGAGTCTCCCTCTTTTTGGGTGTGATGTTCGTTTTACCTATCGGTGGCGGTGATATGCCGGTGGTAATATCATTGTTAAACTCCCTCTCTGGTATAGCTGCGGCGGCTGCTGGTTTTGTGGTGATGAACAATATGTTAATCATCGCTGGTGCTTTGGTGGGTGCTTCCGGTATCATCCTCACAGAAATCATGTGTAAAGGAATGAACCGAACTATATTCAGTGTTCTGTTTAGTGCTTTTGGTTCAGTTTCTACTACTAGTGGTGGTGCTGGTGGTGCTACTACAGGTGATCAAACCGTCCGCAGTATTGATCCTGAAGAGGGAGCAATGATGTTAGGATATGCCCGTTCTGTGGTGGTTGTACCGGGATATGGAATGGCTGTAGCCCAAGCCCAGCATAGTGTTCGGGAGTTGTCAGATCAATTAGAACGCTTGGGTGTGGATGTGAAATATGCGATCCATCCTGTAGCGGGAAGAATGCCAGGACATATGAATGTGTTGTTAGCTGAAGCTAATGTTGATTATACACAGTTGTATGATATGGAGGATATTAATCCCCAGTTTGATCAAGCTGATGTAGCGTTAGTGATTGGTGCTAATGATGTTGTTAATCCTGCGGCGCGTAGTGATAAGAATAGTCCAATTTATGGAATGCCTGTGTTGGAAGTTGATAAAGCCAAACAGACTATTGTGATTAAACGTAGTATGAGTGCTGGTTTTGCTGGAATACAAAATGAGTTGTTTTATAAGGATAAGACGACTATGTTATTTGGTAGTGCTAAGGATATGGTAGCTAAGTTGGTTAGTGAGGTGAAGCAACTTTAGGTTAATTTTAGGGGTGTAGTTTTTGACTATGCCCTTATTCCCATTTATTTACACAGAGTTAAATATATAAATGATAACTAAAATTTAAACCAGTATATATATGACCATATTGCCATTGAATACCGCTAAATCTGCGGCATATTGAATTGAAGATGAAGAGTCCGTTAAATCATCAATATAAATTGATATTTCTTTGCGCTGTAATTTATGGTTTAAATATTTAATTTCTAGTTCCTGCATACCATTTTTGTAATGCTTGTAGTTAATTGCTTTAACATCTTTCCAAGCTACAAAATCTGTTCCCTCAGAAATTTCTTCATAAGTAATTATGATAGCGGCTTTAGAAAGATTTGCTAATTGATTGAATGATATTATTAAACCTATTAATCCTGGTGAAAAAAATCAGGACTTACGGAAAGACAGTAACACAGAAAGAAAATTCTCACCTTTTTATTAGCAGGAAAACAACGAAAACTTATCTTAACCTCTGTCCGATTATGCCTTTTATGACCCTTTTTTTTGCTGAAGGACTTTTTGCTGCAACCCCTATTTAGAGTTTTGCATAAGTCCTAGTTTTTTTAGTAATTAGGGTTTGCTGAATAAATGTGAAAACATGACATGTAAATGGTTTTGGGCAATTTAAAATCTTAAAAGTGCAAGGATTTAGGGTAAAATAGTTGAAAACCCGTGCATCAAGCGCATCAAAATGTATCAAAATCGGAGACTAAAAAAATTTGAGACACTTATAGCCGAATCACAATAGTCATTTTATACTAGACTAGGTTTTAAGAAAAAACCCACAACCATCAGCTACAAATAACATCCAATCAACCAATTAACTTAATGCCGAAATAAATACTATCACACCCTCAGTCTTTATACTCTTGCTAAAATAATAAATTTTTCCGAATATGATTGAGCGATACCACCAGCCAGTAATTGATCAAAAATCCTAATTTACCATCTGTTAATATCACAAATAATAGTACAAATACCTGTGTCTCAATTTCCTCATCATTCCACAGAAAATAATAATAGTGCCACTACAGATGTCACTCCAGTTGTGGCATTGAGAGAACTTGTGGCCAGGCTGCATAGAGAACAAAATAAAATCCAAGACTTACTTAGTTCTTTAGGATTTGCTTTAAGAAGTTTTAATAATTTGAATCAGTTTTTAGAATTGATTCCCCTCATGGCGGCAAGAGTTACAGATGCTGATGGTAGTGCCTTATTTCTTTATAAACCCAATGGTCAAGTTAGATTAGAACAACTTCATTGGCAAGATAGTCAACAGAGAAAAAATATCCGTAAAGCTTTAGAAATTGCTAGTAGCCAAATTACATTTTTACCTAATTCTGTGCCTCTTTCCACATCCACCGGAATCTTAGATGATTATATGCACAGACATTTAGGCCCTGATGTGCAAATTTTTGGGACTGCGATTTTAGTTAAGCATACAGAAAGGGGATGGCTTTATGTTTTAAGCCGAGATCCTGAATATAGTTGGACAGAAACGCGGCAAAAATTAGTTAGACTAGTAGCGGATCAAACAGCAGTAGCAATTGAAAACGATGAATTAGCTGTAGAACTGAAGAAAAAAGAACGGTTAGATCAAGAATTAGAAATTGGCGCAGAAATTCAACGCCGACTTCTACCTCGTCAATGTCCTACTATTCCTGGGGCAATTGTAGCTGCACGCTGTAAACCAGCTAATCGTGTAGGTGGAGATTATTATGATTTTATTTGTACCAATCACAATCAGTTGAAGTCAAATCACATTCAAAATGGGAATCAAAAAGATGTGAACTGGGCGGTAGTAATTGGAGATGTGATGGGTAAAGGTGTTCCTGCTGGTTTAATTATGACGATGTTGCGGGGAATGCTTAGGGGTGAAGTCTTACATGGAAATTCGGCAGCGGGAATTTTACAAAATTTGAATCGTGTTATGTATGCAGATTTAGAAAATTCTCACCGCTTTGTAACTATGTTTTATTCTGAATATAACCCGATGACAAGAGTTTTATCTTATAGTAATGCTGCCCATAATCCGCCTTTATGGTGGCACGCTGCCACTCAAACCATAAGTAGGTTAGATACGGAAGGAATGTTGGTTGGTTTAGATGCTAATAGTCAATATGAAAATGGACAGGCACAATTAGAATCAGGCGATACCGTGATCTATTATACTGATGGCTTTACGGATGCAGCAGCAGCCAGTGGCGATCGCTTTGATGAAGAAAATTTCATCACTTCTTTTAATTCTGCTTGTCGTTATTGTAATAGTCCCCAGGCAATTGTTGACTATTTGTTTGATAAGGTTCAGGATTTTATTGGCTCTGATCGTCAAAATAATGATGATATGACATTGGTGGTTTTACAAGTTACTAAATAGGGTTTATTGAAAAAGTGATTGGTGATTGGTGACTGGTGATTGGTGAGTGGGAATCTTAATTTAATCAGTCATTAGGGTTGGTAGTAACAAGTGATTGGTGATTGGTGATTGGTGACTGGGAATCTTAATTTAATTCAGTAATTAAGGTTGGCAGTAACAAGTGTTTGTTTAAAGGCAAGAAACAATTCAAAATAAAGCTTTCTCACACTAACCCATTCAAAACCTCTAGACTTTTTTGATCACCATTATTTATATTTTCTGTTTTTTCCATCCACTCTAAAATGCGATTCCAAGCCCACCATTGGTCAGGATCTTGAAATTGATTTTGACATTTTTGACTACTAATATAACCAACATGACCACCATATTTAGTTAGACATAAATCTATATGGGAATTTTGACTACAGATAGTTTTTATATCATCTACAAGATCAGGATGAAATAAAGGATCATCAGCAGCATAAATAATGAAAGTGGGTTTTTGCAACTTAGGTAACAGATGTAAACCACTACTGGCTTGATAATATTCTTCCACAGAATTAAATCCTAAACGACCTATGACTAATTCTTGATCAAACCCCCAAATACTATTTGCTCTTTCTATCGCTGCTGCATCAAAATGGCCATCATGACTGTGATGTAGTTTCCAAGCTAATTTTTTTAGTTCTCCAGCAATACGAGATTCTACATATCTACCAAAAGGATGTGTAACTAAATAAGTAAGCGATCGCCAAGAATCCAAACTGGGACAAATAACTGCTCCACCAGCAAAATCAATATCACTTAAACTCGATTCCTGGGCAGCTTTCACACCCCATAACGCCAACTGTCCCCCTAAAGAATAACCAGTAAACCAGCATTTGCGAGGGCAGCCCAACTGAACAGCTTCTGTGGCAATTTTGACAAAATCTTCACCTTCATATAAACCATCAGAAGTTAAAGTAGGGGATAACTCCGCTGTCTTACCATGCGCTCTCCAATCAAACAGAACCACAGCGTAACCTTGAGCATATGCTTTTCGCCCCAATGTCCTTAAAAACCATTGCTGTTCTAACTCACCCGTAATACCGTAAGTGCCAATAATCGTACTGTGAGCATTTTCCGGAATAGCAACCCAACCAAAAATTGGTACATCCTGCCCTCCGGAAAATACGATCTGTTGATATGGTGGTTCTGGGTGAATAGTTTTATTTTCCCAATTACGTCCCGCCCATAAAGCAACGTAAGCAGTCATAGCTGCACCATTTTTTAAGAAACATGGCGGATTGTATGTAGATTTAAACATATTGTGTTGTGTTAACTTTCTTCTCAATTAGCGTTTAGTATTGATTTCACAATCCTTTAATCTTAATATTTATATTAGATTTGAAAACTTTTTTATCATTGAAATAGTAATCTTTGTATATCTCAAAGGTTCTTAATTTATCCTTAAATAAAGTAGTCATAATTTTTTAAGAATGCCGAGGATTCTTGTCATAGACGATGACCCAGCTATTTCAGAACTAGTTGCCGTCAACTTAGAAATGGCTGGTTACGATGTTAGTCAAGCGGAAGACGGCATCAAAGGTCAGGCGCTGGCACTCCAGCTACAACCAGACTTAATCATGCTCGATTTAATGTTACCGAAAGTAGATGGTTTTACCATTTGCCAACGTTTACGTCGAGATGAACGTACAGCCGAAATTCCTATCCTTATGTTGACGGCTTTAAGTCAGACTCAATATAAAGTGGAAGGTTTCAACGCCGGTGCAGATGACTACTTGACCAAGCCTTTTGAAGTAGAAGAAATGCTGGCAAGAGTTAGAGCTTTACTACGACGTACAGACCGCATACCTCAAGCCGCAAAACATAGTGAAATTCTCAACTATGGATCTCTCACCCTTGTTCCAGAAAGATTTGAAGCTATTTGGTTTGGTGAAACCGTCAAACTGACTCATTTAGAATTTGAGTTACTCCATTGCTTATTACAACGTCATGGACAGACAGTTTCTCCCAGTGAAATTCTGCGGGAAGTTTGGGGTTATGACCCTGATGATGACATTGAAACTATTAGGGTGCATATTCGCCATCTAAGAACCAAACTAGAGCCAGATCCAAGACATCCTCGTTACATCAAAACGGTTTATGGAGCAGGATACTGTCTAGAATTGCCAACTCTACCGCCATCTAATGAAGGAACAACTGCTACCGCAGTAGAGTAAACTAGCAGCAGTTAGTGGGAAAAGGCAAAAGACGAGAGGTAAAAATTAATTGATTGATAATCAATATTGATTCATTGATTAATTGTTATTAATTGCTAATTTTGACTTTTGACTTTTGACTTCCTCCTACTCCTCTGCTATTCCAAGACTGAATCAAATTGCAAAAATTCAATTTTCGGTAAAAGTGGATCATTGAGCAGTGAACAGTGAACAGTGAACAGTGAATAGCGACAACAGATAACAGATAACTGACAACTGCTAACTGATAACTGCTAACTGATAACTGATAACTGATAACTGCTAACTGATAACTGCTAACTGATAACTGATAACTGCTAACTGATAACTGATAACTGATAACTGACAACTGATAACTGATAACTGACAACTGACAACTGACAACTGCTAACTGATAACTGATAACTGCTAACTGATAACTGCTAACTGATAACTGATAACTGATAACTGCTAACTGACAACTGATAACTGCTAACTGATAACTGATAACCAACTAATTCAAATCTTCTAATTTAATTCTTGGATCAGCAGATTTGAGCATTAAATCAGCAATTAAATTACCTAGAATTAATAAAACTGCACTCATCACCAAACTAGCCATCACTAAATATTGATCTTTTGCCATCACAGCTTGTAAAGTCAACTTACCTAAACCAGGCCAATTAAAGAAATTTTCAGTAATAAAAGCACCACCTAACAAACCAGCTAATTCAAAACCTAATAAAGTAATCAAAGGGTTAATAGCATTTCTGAGAGCATGAACATAAATAACTCGGTTTTCTGGTAAACCCTTAGCACGAGCAGTTTGGATATAATCCTGCCGTAAAACATCCAATAATTGACCACGCATAATTCTTTGTAACCCAGCAAAACTGGTAATACTCAAAGCGACTAAAGGTAGAATACTATGCCAAGCAATATCTAAAACTTTACCTAACCAAGTAAACTCAGCATGATCAATGCTAGTCATATTTCCCACCGGAAATAATGGAGTGGTAACTTGAGCAAAGAATAATAGAAACAAGGCTGTAATAAAACTAGGAACTCCTTGTCCAGCGTAACTGACAACTTGTAAAATCTTATCAGTAAGACGATTTTGCTTGACAGCAGCAAGAATACCCAAAGGAATAGCTATAGACCAGGTTATAAATAAAGAAGCGATCGCTAATAATAAAGTAGCTGGAACACGTTCCCATAAAAGAGAAGAGACAGAACGCTGATAAACAAAACTTGTCCCAAAATCACCTTGAGTAATAATTTGTTTTAACCAAAACCAAAATTGTTGTGGCCAAGATTTATCCAAACCAAACTGTTGTCTAATTTCCTCAATTCTCTCTGGGGAAATTTTAGGATTTTGTTTGAGCGTATCTACATAATCACCAGGAGAAAACTTCATTATAAAAAAAGACAAGGCAGAAGCTAAAAAAATAGTTAGTAGAGCTTGTAATATCCTTTTGAGAACATAAACAAAAGTATCATCTGTAATTACCTTAATCAGCCAATTTTGCCCATTTTGCCAAACAGTTTTTGTATTATTCATTATTCATCTATCAGATTTTAATTATTATTTGTAAACAACCAACTTTGGTAATTCGTAATTCGTAATTCGTAATTCGTAGTTCGTAATTCGTAATTCGTAATTCGTAATTCGTAGTTCGTAATTCGTAATTCGTAATTCGTAATGCTCCCTTCGGGAGAGCAACGCTTACGTAATTTGTAGTTCGTAATTAAGAAATTTACCCAGTCACCAATCACCAATCACCAATCACCAATCACCAATCACCAATCACCAGTCACCAATCACCAGTCACTAATCACCAATCACCAATCACCAATCACCAATCACCAATCACCAATCACCAATCACCAGTCACCAATCACCAGTCACTAATCACCAATCACCAATCACCAATCACCAATTAAAATTAATATTCAACTAAAGAAATAATAGGTACATCTGGGAGATATTTACGACCTTGTAATTCTCTCAGTTCGATAATAAAACCAAAACCCAGAAGTTCACAACCAACTTGCTGTATTAATTTAGCAGTAGCACTAGCAGTACCACCTGTAGCAATTAAATCATCCACAATCAAAACTTTACTACCAGGATTTAAAGCATCCTGATGTACTTCCAAGCTATCTGTACCATACTCTAATTGATAATCAATACTATAGACGGCTGCTGGTAACTTACCTCGCTTACGAACCGGAATAAAACCACAACCCAACTTGTAAGCTAAAGGTGCGCCAAAAATAAAACCCCTTGACTCCATACCCACAATACAATCAGGTTGAATATCCAATTCAAGGCATTTTTGTGCTAAAAAGTCAATAGTGTATCGTAAACCATTTGGATCGCGCAATAAAGTAGTGATATCCCTAAATAAAATTCCGGGTTTAGGAAAATCTGGTATGTCACGAATTAAAGATTTTAAGTGCATATTTATTAGTAGATAAGCAATAGGTAACACAAGAAAGTCAATGATAACAACAAAAGTAGTGACTAATTACCCGAATTACCTGGAAAATCGTACACTATAATGTCGTATTCTGGAGAATCACAATTGATGTTTTAGCAATCATTGACAACAGTCAAGAATTTAAAACAAGCTATAAAAGTATCTCCACTGTCATAATCAGTAGTTAAGTAGGTGAGTTTATGCTTTAAAAGTTTCATTACAGTATAGGGAAATCTTGGATGAACAAGAGTAAACATTGTATATATGGGATTACTTACGCCATAACTACAAGACTAATCTTTAGTTTGGTTATCTATTTTCAATTTCGTAACTGACTGGGTGATAAGAGAGCTAAAGTTAAGACATGGCATAGGGTGTAGAGTGTAGGATTTGGGGAAAATTAACTCTTTAAAAATCCCAATCCAAGATTAGGAAAACATCAAAAGCCTGATTGTAGGGACTGACAAGAAACAAATTAACCCAATCGCTGTCACCACAATGACAACTATTTTCTCCCTGCTCCCTACCTCCTTCCTCCTGCTCCCTGCCTAGTTTTTACCTTCCTTGTCACCCGGTAAAATTTTGTAAACTTCGTTTCCCTCAGTTTGTTGTAATAGCACAAGGTATTTTATAGAATGAACGTTTCCGCAAATGTTACAACATTGAATAGTCCGGCTTCTGAGACTATGCCGATGATTCTGGATGCACTACCAGATCCAGCAATTAACGGACAGGGATGTCCTCGCAGAACTACAGTACAGATAGATCTGATGTTATTAGCCATTGAAGCCTTAGAATTAGGTGGATCGGAAGCCATTTTGGCCTTTGCTAAAGAGTTAGACCTAACTGGAATTATTAAAAATAGGGTAAACCTGTGGCGAATGCGTAGTTCTAATCCCTTACGCAGAGCGCACACCCGCCGCCATTTAACTATTCTGGAAGCTAAAGCACTAGTTATTATTGCTTGTTATATAGCTCGGCGATTGACAGTAGTCATCCGTCAGTTGTTAATGATATATCAGCAACTATCTGAAAAACAGATTCCATTAGAACAAAATTTACGTTTAGCTAATTACCTAGAACGGTTTAGAGCGCATTTTAAAAGTCGTATGAATTCCCGGCGCTCTGTTTTACTAACTTTAAACTCAGATGAAAAATTAGATGAACTAGCTATAGATTTATTAGCGAAACTATTATTTTGTACTGGTACGGCTGGAATGCAGCGGTTTTGGATCTCTTTGTTTGATGGTGAAGTAGATTAAATCTTTACCAAGAGTAACCATGTTCAAAGCTGAACTACAAAAATATACAACCACTACCATTTAAATATTGGAGGTTATCTTGCTTTTTTCACGACTCATTTTTGACGACTTATCTCGCCGCCTAGCATTCCAGTATGATGGTGATTTATCTCTCTGTAACCTACTGATCAGCCCTAATGAAGAGATAATGGTTGGAGGTGTGAGATGAATATTCAACGTAAATATAGCCTACCCAACTGTACACTGCTATTAGAAGGTTTAACCGATGCTGCATCCTCTAATCAAAAGCAGGAACTAAGACCAGAATTAGCCATATTAGTAAACGCAGAATTTTACTTATCGAATAATAGTGAACCTGTTGCTGGGGGTAGAGAATTTTTTGAAAGCTTAGTGAGAGCCGTTAGTGCTTATGCTCAAGAGTTTCTAAGTGAAGTACCTAACCCCCAAGCACATAATCTTGACTCAGAGTTAGTAGAATTTCAAAAAGTTACCAGTAACCAACATAAGTTAATTGTTCATTCCGAAGCAACTGATGAGGATGGAGAATCTCCTGCTGATCTAGTTAAACAGCCTATTCAAATTGATTTAAACACAGTACAGTTATTTGATTTAGTCGAAGCTGTAGATCAATTTTTTGCTGATACTCAGACTTTACCAGAACTAATTCTGGAACTACAGCCTGTGACTCGACTTTATGGTAACACCAGTCAAGCTGTATTCAAACAAGTAGTACCTGCTAGTGTCGGTTTATCCAGTTTAGCCGCCGCAGCCGTTGCTTTTAGCTTAATTCCTCCGCCTCAAGTTCGTCCACCAGAACCAGCAACCGAAGAACAAAGCAGTGCTGTCACCCCTACAGCTACACCCACAGCTACACCCACAACTACGGCTACGGAAACAATCACACCCACAGAAACTAACGAACCAACACCAAACCCAACACCCACTCAATCACTCATTCCCGTCAACAGAGATTTGGAAGCCCTTCTGAGCCAAGTTCCAGAAATTACTGACTCATCACAATTAAGAGTATTACAACGTCAAGTTTACAATCAAGTCAATTCTGCCTGGGAAAAACGTTCAAGAGTCAACAGTGATTTAGTATATCGCTTGGGTGTAGGTGCTGATGGTAGTATCATGGGTTACAAATCAGTCAATAGCAGATCTAACGATCAAATAGAACAAACACCATTACCGAAGCTATTGTATATCCCTGCCAATGGGATGATTACTAAAGAACCTATAGCCCTATTTCGCGTAGTCTTTACCAGACAGGGATTTTTACAGGTGAGTCCTTGGCGTGGTTATTCTGACACACCAAAGGTAATTGGTGAAAAAATTACCGACTCCAGTACAGTTCAAGAACTAGAACAAAAACTTTATAACACAATTCGCCAAAACTGGAGTGTCTCACCAACATTTAATAGAGAATTACGATATCGGGTGGCTGTTAACAAAATTGGCGTTATAGCTGATTATGAACCTTTAAACCAAGTAGCCTTTGATTATTTCCGAGAAACACCTCTACCACAGATGTTTCAGTCTGTACATGGATCAAATGTGGCTGCTCCCAATAATAAAGAACCGCTGGCACATTTCCAGGTTGTGTTTAAACCTAATGGAACTTTAGAAGTCAAACCTTGGCAAGGATATTGAAGACAGTTATCAGTTATCAGTTATCAGTTATCAGTTATCAGTTATCAGTTATCAGTTATCAGTTATCAGTTATCAGTTATCAGTTATCAGTTATCGCTGCTCACCAATCACCAATCACCAATCACCAATCACCAATCACCAATCACCAGTCACCAATCACCAGTCACCAATCACCTATTTAGAAATTTTACCCATATAATCACCCCATAACCTAGCGGCTTGGGAGCTACTACCAAATGTGGGCGAATTATTATCATTTCCCAGCCAAATACCAGTAGTGATTTGGCGACTGGGAATAAAGCCAATAAACCACAAGTCTACATTTCTATCTGTTGTACCTGTTTTTCCTGCTTCTCCTATTCCAATGGCTGCACTACGGCCTGTACCTCTAGTGACGACTCCCTGCATCATCTGTACCATTTGATTAGCAACTTCAGGGCTAAGAACTCGTTTATTACTATTACGATCTAAATCATAAGAATAAATCACACGACAGGTTTTTAAATTATCACGATCTTCGCAGTCGCTACTGTCTAAAATTCTACTGATGGCATGGGGGCGATTCCAAATACCACGATTATTAATTGCCCCAAAAGCACCAGTCATTTCTAAAACATTGACAACACTCTGACCTAAAACTAAACCTGGAACAGCTTCAAGGTCAGACTTTACACCTAGACGCTCTGCCATAGCTACAACTTTATTTAGTCCTACTTCACGAGCAATTCTTAATGCAATGGGATTTTCTGAGAGGACTAAGCTTGTAGTCATATTTAAAGCCCCAGTACCAGAACGACAAGGTTGATAAGTAAAGCCTTGCCAATTTAAAGGGGCGCAGGAATAACTTTTAGATGGGGATATTCCCTGTTCTAAAGCCGCTGCATAGGCAAAAATTTTAAATGTAGAGCCTGGTTGTCTTTTTGCTTGTACAGCACGGTTAAATTGGCTTTTTCTGTAGTCTACTCCTCCTACCATTGCTAGGATACTGCCAGTTCTGGAGTCTACAGTGACAAGTCCTCCTTGATCAAAGCGAAATCTTGAACCTGCATTACTAACTGCATTTCTTAGGGCAGCTTCTGCTTGATTTTGAATTGTTGGATCTAACTGGGTTTCAATAATGTAATTTCCTTCTCTAGCTGCACCCTCTCCTAAAATGGATTCTAACTCTCGAAAAACATAGTTGTAAAAATAGGGAGCTATGGTCTGAGCTTGTCTTTCACAAACTTTTGGACTTACTTGTATTGTGGAACGCCTGGCTCGGTTAGCTTGTTGAGAGGTTATTTTACCCATATCTAACATCCGCTTGATGACGCGGTTGCGATAATTTGCTACATCCAGTTTTCTTGGGCCATCTCCACAAAAATTAAAGCCGTTGGGAGCAGGTAATATACCAACTAAGGTGGCAGCTTCGGAAAGGGTTAGTTCTTGGGCAGATTTTTCAAAGTAATATTTGGCAGCATCTTCAAACCCAGATGTATCTGCACCTAAAAATACTCGATTTAAGTAAGTTAATAATATTTCATCTTTGCTATAGAAGGTTTCTAATTTTAGAGAAACTACGGCTTCACGAACTTTCCGTCCCAGGGAGTCTTGTGTTCCTACATACTCGCGGAATAAACTCCGCGCTAGTTGTTGGGTAACTGTACTAGCTCCTTGTTGTACTCCGCCTGTACGGGTATTAATTAAAACAGCACGTAAAATTCCCAAAGGATCAACTCCAAAGTGCCAATGATAGCGACTGTCTTCTGAAGCTACTACTGCATCTGCTAAATAAGGCCCAAAGTCGGAAAGCTTTTTTAAGTCTATGTGGGCTATATTTCTTGGTTCTCGTAGAGGAGTAGAACCATCTCGTGCATAAATGACCACAGGTGCGCTGGTAGCAGTGGGTAAAGGTCGCACAGAAAATTTCATCCATTCTACACCTATGGCTAGGGTTAATAAGGTACTAACACCAGCAATCCCAAAAATTCCATAGGTTAGTCCTTTTATGTACCAAGGTGGTGGATCTATATACTGTAGACGTACAGATGCAGCTAGTTCTGGTGGCCCTAAAGTAAAAACATCACCGTGACGAAGTTCTAAAGAACTAACCCTACGTTTCCCCAAATAAATACCATTAGTGGAATTTTCATCCTTGATAGTGAAGGTAGGAGTTCTTTGGGTAGAGTCTCGTGATAAGGATAAGTGAATTTGGCTAACAACTGGGTTACGGACAACAATATCAGCGGACTTGGAACTACGTCCTAATATATAGCGATCGCCTAACAAGGGATATATTTCCGCCTTGTCCGCCCCCGCATCCTGCACCCAGAGTTCTGGAACTTTTGCATTAGGCTTGAGCGCCAGTTGGGAAAAATCTACCCTGGCTTGAATCGTGTTTACTGCTTGTGTCAGTTGACCCAGTAAGGTTTTTGGCTTTTGCGGGGGTTGCGGAGAACTCATCGGCAATATCACATCACAGCTGGTTGTGAAGACGAAATCATTGGCATCGAAATTTCGATCCTAGTCTGACACTATTTTAATCACAACCTATTACTAAATTTTCTGATACTGAATTTTTTTAGTGATTTTTTATATTCTTTTCTTACGTATGGGATAAAATCAACTGGTGATCTTGATCACTACAGTTATAGATCCTGAATTTCTAGTCACTGCTAAGTAGTCGTGCAACATAAATTTCATAGGAGAGGGAACAGGTGACAGGTGACAGGGAACAGGGAATAGGGAACAGCTAAGAAATACAGCAAATTCTATTTCCAATCAATATGTGCAATTAATTTTGCTGTGGTACTGATTAAATCTTGATTTGATCACTAATAATTAGTTCCTTCATTTTTGAGACTGGATTTTATTTGTATTAATCAAAACTTTTGCTAATTTTCAAAAATGTAGAAATATTACTATCAACTTTTTTCTCTAGTAATTACCAATTGATTTTACATCTCTCTGAAGACAGATTTTGTCTGATAAATAGTTTGATTTAATTAGCCCAGTGTTACTTGAACCTTGAGGCTAATTGCAAAATGAAGAGAGAATTTCTAACTGTAGTTGGTACAGCTATAACTTTAGCTTTTACCAGTAATGTTGCTATGGCACAATCTCATAACTCTTCAAGTGCGCCTACAGAAATTAAAATGTCACCAGAAGGGATGAGAATTCTATGTTTGCATTTTCCTCTTAACTCCCGTTGTCCTGGTGGTATTCCATTAGATAAAGGTTTTTCCATTACTCCTCAAACTCCAGATACTGGTATGGAAAGTAATGCTTTTGGTAATAATACAAATGCAGATACTACTACTGTGCCAATTACACCAATTGAATCTAATTCTGAAAATTCTAATCAACTTACTCCAGCACCTTTAACACCAGCAAATAATACAATAGAAAGTTCCTCTCAGGTTGTTCCAGTTCCTGGTAATACTTATTTCGTGGAGTTTAGTAAATAAGTTGGTAATCAATTATCAGTTATCAGTTATCAGTTATCAGTTATCAATTATTAGTTGTAATTAGGGTTTGCTGAATAAATGCAAAAACCTTACAGTTAAAAGATTTCAGGGAATTGGAAATTGAAAAAGTGCAAGCTTTTAGGTGATAATCACTAGAAAACTGTGCATTTAAATTTGATTCAACGGGAAAATTTCTCTTATCCAACTCTTAAAGCTGTCACCTGTCTCCACGACAATATTTTTTCAGCAAGCCTTAATTACGTGCAGAATATTAGTCAGTTTTGTACCTAACTCTCTTGTATTAGAGATGACTGAATAAATATCAAAACTTTACTGGTAAAAGATTTTAGACTTTTTTCTTAACTTCGTGTTCTTTGCTTCCTTCGTGGTTAGTTCAATTCATGTCTTATTTAATCTATAAGCTCCAAAAAAATCAATTTTAAAATTTGGGATAATCCCCATTATACTAACGATGTTTTTGAGTAGAATTTGGCGTTTTTTGTAACGAAGAAACTAATAAACATATAACACCGATACTAATACAAGAATCTGCTAGATTAAAAACTGGAAAGTTAATCAGACGAAAATCTAGAAAATCAACTACATAGCCCAAAGCAAATCTATCAATTCCATTACCAATTGCTCCACCCAAGATTAAACCATAACCTAATTCCTCCCATAAATTTAACAATGGGCTAAATAATCCTATTGCTATTAATCCTAAACTCACAGCTAAAGATAGCCAACGCAACCACTCAACTTTACCACTTAAAATACTAAAAGCAGCACCAGTATTAGTTACATAAGTAAAATGGAATATTCCTGGTAAAAGTGGTAGTGTTTCTCCTAGTTCAAAGGTTTTTACTACTAATAATTTTGTCAGTTGATCTATGACAAAAGAACTAACAGAAATGATCCAAAATAAGCGATTTTTTAAGCGCATGGTAAATTGGTAGTTGGTAAAACAATATCCAATAACTAATAACTAAGTAAGTGGGGGTTAAAAATTGTTGTTATGACAAGGGAACAGGGAACAGAGAACAGGGAACAGAGAAGAGGGTTTTGGTGAGTTTACTTTTTGTTATATACTTCGGTTTTTTCCCACGGACTTACTTAATAACTAATAAAACATTATATGCCTGAGTATGTAAGCTATTACAGTGACAGCACATACAACTACCATTTGTCCTGGAAGAGAAAACCAAGAGTATCTGAGAATAGCTTGTATTAATGAGATATTTTCTGCAACTCTCCAAGGAAAGATATAATTAACTATCAAATAGGTAATACCACATAGGTGGACAGTTAATAAACCACATAGACAACTGAATGCTAAAGTTTCTAACCTAGGTCTAGCTTTAAAAGCAAAGTAACCACAAATCCAAGCACCAGGAATAAAACCCAGTAGATAGCCAAATTGGGATAACTTCACGTAACCTATACCACCACCTTCGGCAAATACAGGTAATAAAGTTAATCCCATTACCAAGTATGCAATCTGGGAAAGTGCAGCAGCATTCCTACCACCTAAACAACCTACCAGCAAAACTGCACCCATTTGATAGCTAACGCCTAAAGGAAAAGTTTTAATTCCTTGCTGACTCCAATTCCAAGGTAAGGATGTACCATAGACTTCTAGGAACGTACCACCCATTGTTAGGAGTAAGCCAATCATAGACCATAATAATTGATTGGAAGCAGCAAACATTGATCAGATGATGGGGACTAGCCAAAAGGTAACTCTTACTGCAAACAGTATAGGGAAAAATCTTCCATGTCACCAATTTATCCATAATCTATCTAAAATCAGCAATGCCAAAAAGAGAATATCCCTGATTTCAAGTCTCTTGCTTCAGCCAGAATTACCAATAACTGATTAGGATAGGACTTACGCAGAATTTACGGAAGAATGAACCACTAAGAACACGTTAGCGGAGCTTCCCGAAGGGATAGAGTACGAAGATAAGAGGGCTTAATGGATATTAGCAGTTAACGGACAGAAAACTTTAAATATGTGTAGTCCTAAAACCCACAGTTATCCTAGGGAGTTTAGCAGTGCTAAACCCCTACCCCACACTTGATTAATAGGTAAAACTAGAATTAATTACAGCCAGAAATCAAGTATTTTAGTGAAAGCATATCATGATCAATTTGTATAGTGCGTAAGTTCTAGATATCTAGCGTTAGTCCTACTTACTGATAACTGATAACTGATAACTGACAACTGACAACTGATAACTGATAACTGATAACTGATAACTGAATAAAGGAACTATTTTTCTTAACCTTTTATTTACCTAACGTTAATATTTTAGAGGTATGTTAGAGGCGCTAATCTGTTAACTTACAAAACTTGAACGGCAATGCTATTAGGTCAAAACCCTGTTAAAAATAACCGCTTAAAAACTTCAATGACTGCAATTGCACTGACTCTGGGTTTAGCTGCTTGTGGGGGAAATTCTAGTCCTGATAACAATGCTCAAACAACCTTGGATTTAGGGGGAGATGTCAGTTTAACTGGTGCTGGTGCTTCTTTTCCTGCTCCACTATACCAAACTTGGTTTGCACAATTAAACCAGAAATATCCTAATCTGAAAGTTAATTATCAATCAGTGGGTAGTGGTGCTGGAGTAGAACAGTTTACTCAGGGTACTGTAGACTTTGGGGCCAGTGATGTAGCAATGAAGGATGATGAAATTGCTAAAATCCCCGCAGACAAGGGTGTAATTTTGTTACCTGTGACTGCTGGTAGTATTGTTCTAGCATACAACTTGCCTGACGTTCCTGAATTAAAATTACCCAGGGCAGTATATGTAGATATATTGCTGGGTAAAATTACAAAATGGAACGATCCAGCTATTACTGCTGCAAATGCTGGTGCTACTTTACCTGATTTACCTATCACTGTAGTTCATCGTGCTGATGGTAGTGGTACTACAGGAGTATTTACAAAACATCTGAGTGCTATCAGCCCAGAATGGAAAGAAAAAGTTGGTGAAGGTAAAAGTGTTGAGTGGCCCACAGGTGTTGGTGGTAAGGGTAATGAAGGTGTAACTGCCCAGATTACGCAAAACCAAGGTGCAATTGGTTATGTAGAATACGGCTACGCTAAAAATAATCAACTCAAAACTGCATCTTTAGAAAACAAAAGTGGTAACTTTATCACAGCTACTGAAGAGTCAGCCTCCAAAACTTTAGGCGCTGTAACTTTACCTGAAAATCTGCGTGCGTTTATTTCTGATCCAGAAGGTGCAGAATCTTATCCTGTAGTTACTTACACTTGGATTTTGGCCTATCAAAAATATGATGACGCTGCTACAGCAAAAGCAGTAGAAGCGACTATTGAGTATGCTTTGACAGAAGGTCAAAAAAAGGCAGCCCAATTGGGTTATATTCCTTTACCAGCTAACGTAGTAGCGAAAGTAGCAGCGGCGGCTGATAAAATCACTCCCGATTACACTATTGATGTAAATTGATGTAAGTAAGTGGTACTACTAGTGCTAGTAATTAGTCATAGGAAGTCATAGGACTTGAGAGAAGTCAAGAATTCAAAATCTGATAGCTGTTGATTCAGTTGGGAACCCTGAATTACTTGGGATTTACATCCTAGGAACAGCAACACAATGTTTGAGCCTTGAGCAATGAGAACCTTCTTGGTTTCACCCGTGAAAGTTTTTAGTTCCTTGCGGCTCAATGAGATATAAATTTCCAGGCAAAAGGCTTATGGGGTAAATAATTGCAAGCTGATTGCTAATTGCTGTGGTTTTTCCGCAGCCTAAATTTGACAACATCAATATTTTGCTCGGTTCCCCTCACACTTTCTCTGATTTGTTTTCTACAGTCAGTATTTATGACTACAAATTATTACAATACATCTCCAAACAACAAAGAACGCTCTGATTTTGACAGGCTTCTAGATCGGAGTTTCATTTGGTTAACAAAGATTTTTGCTTTAGCAATTGCTGTGACTTTATTATGGATAGCTTTTCAAGTGGGCAGTAGTGCTTTACCAGCTATTCAACAATTTGGATTGAACTTTTTGATTAATAGCAGTTGGAATCCAGTTAATGAGAGTTACGGAGTCTGGCCAGCAGTTTACGGAACTTTAATTAGTTCTTTAATTGGTTTATTGATATCTGTACCTATTGGTATTGGTACGGCCATTCTCTTGAGTGAAGATTTTTTACCTGCCAACGTCAGGTTGATATTGGTATTTTTGGTGGAATTACTAGCAGCTATTCCTAGTGTTGTGTACGGTGTTTGGGGGATTTTCGTTTTAATTCCAATCTTAAACAATTTTGGTACATGGTTACACAATACCTTGGGATTTATTCCCTTGTTTAACACACCTCCAACTGGCCCAGGAATGTTACCAGCAGGGGCAATTTTAGCAGTTATGACCTTACCAATTATTACTGCTATTTCCCGCGATGCTTTAATTTCCCTCCCACCAAGTTTAAGACAGGCCGCTGTTGGTTTAGGTGCAACTCGTTGGGAAACTATTTTTAAAGTTCTCATTCCCGCTGCTTTTTCTGGTATTGTCAGTGCAATTATGTTGGCTATGGGTCGGGCTATGGGTGAAACTATGGCAGTGACTATGCTCATTGGTAATTCTAACAATGTGAATATTTCCCTGTTAGCTCCTGCCAATACTATTTCCTCTCTACTAGCAAATCAGTTTTCAGAAGCTAGTGGTTTACAAGTTTCTGCTTTAATGTATGCGGCTTTAGTGCTGTTCATCATCACTCTGCTAGTTAACATCTTGGCAGAAATAATTGTCGTGCGGATGCAGAAAATTTAGTGACAAAAGACTTTGCAAAGTTCAAATATATTTCCTTCCGAAGATATTTTAAGTAGGTCAGTGGGGAAATTTATAACTTTGTAGCAAAAAGTAAACAAGGACTATAACCTTCTTTCACCCTGCCTTATCCCAAGGACAATTTTTAACGTCATGAAGTAAGTACATTTTTGGCAGGCAAGATGCCTACCCCACAAGAGTTTCATAGTTATAATTTGTACCTCATAGCAAAGAAATCTGCTGTAAATACCCGCATTGTGAAATTAAGCCAAAATCAAATATCCAACAGAGCGAATAATAGTAATGACTTCCCTTTTTCCTCAAAACAGCTTAACACGCTCTCCGACTTCGCCCCGGACTTTATTTAACACAGTCATGACCATCATGGCATTTGTCTGTGGACTATTGGCCTTAGCACCTTTACTGGCTGTACTTTCCTACGTGTTACTGAAAGGTTTTAGTAGTTTGAATTTAGAGATATTCACCCAACTACCACCAGTACCTTTTGGTTCAGGAGGAGGTTTTGGTAATGCAATTTTGGGAACATTACTGATGGTCGGTATTGGCGCAGTTCTCAGTATCCCAATGGGGGTTTTGGCTGCTATATATTTGACAGAATTCAGTAACGGTTCAATTGCTAGAATTGTCAGATTCGCTACTAATGTTTTAAGTGGAGTTCCCTCAATTATTGCTGGTGTGTTTGCCTACGGGATTGTAGTTTTAACCTTGACCAGATTAGACTTAGGTTCTTACTCTGCTATAGGTGGTGGATTTGCATTATCAATTTTGATGTTGCCAATTATTGTCCGTACCACTGACGAAGCTTTACAACTTGTGCCTCAAGATTTACGACAAGCTGCTTTAGGTTTGGGGGCAACTAATTTTCAAACAGTAGTACAAGTAGTTTTACCAGCAGCCTTACCAGCTATTGTCACTGGTTCTACCTTGGCGATCGCTAGAGCATCTGGAGAAACAGCACCTTTGATATTTACGGCTTTGTTTTCATCTTTTTGGCCAACAAATTTACTTGAACCTACAGCGTCTTTGGCAGTATTGGTATATAACTTCGCTATTTCACCCTATGCTAACTGGCAGTCATTAGCTTGGGCCGCTTCTTTGATTTTAGTGCTGATGGTTTTAATTACCAGCATCGTTTCTCGCTTGGCAACTAGACAGAAATCTTAGTCACTGAATAGACTTTTTCGATCCGCTCAAAAAATTTCTCGGTAATTTTTGAAACTTAGGGAATATATATGGTTACTAACTTGGAAACGATTAATGATACTGACATGGTTTTACGTACAGAAAACCTGAATATCTTTTACGGTAACTTTCTGGCTGTACAAAATGTTTGGTTAGACATTCCTAAAAATCAAGTCACTGCATTTATTGGGCCTTCTGGTTGTGGTAAGAGTACATTATTACGTTGCTATAATCGCCTCAATGATTTAATTGAATCTTTCCGTGCAGAAGGTAAAGTGTATTTTTACGGTAAGAATTTGTATGATGCAGAAATTGATCCTGTAGAAGTACGTCGTCGTATTGGTATGGTTTTCCAAAGACCAAACCCTTTTCCTAAATCCATCCGAGAAAATATTGCTTTTGGTGCTAAGATTAACGGATACCGTGGAAATATTGATGAGTTAGTAGAAAAAAGTTTAAGACAAGCCGCTTTATGGGATGAGGTTAAGGATAAACTAAATCAAAGTGGTCTTTCCCTATCTGGTGGACAACAGCAAAGATTATGTATTGCTAGAGCGATCGCCGTTCAACCAGAAGTGATCCTGATGGATGAACCTTGTTCTGCTCTTGATCCTATTTCTACTTTACGGGTAGAAGAATTGATTCATGAGTTGAAAGAAAATTTTACTATTGTGATTGTGACTCACAATATGCAGCAAGCAGCAAGGGTTTCTGATAAAACTGCTTTCTTCAATGTCAAAACTTCAGAGAAAGGTGGACGTAGCGGCTATCTAGTAGAGTATGCACCAACGGAGTTAATTTTCCATGATCCTCAGCAAGAGGATACAAAAGCTTATATTAGCGGTAGATTTGGTTAAATTTCATCACAACTAAGTTTTTTGTGTTCAAAAATAAAATAATTAATACAATAAGTGTGTAGGATTGGTATTTGATTTGCTGGATCATTCCTACATATTTTATTTTTAATAAATGGAATAGGGAACAGGGAATAGGGAATAGGGATAAGATTCCCAATCACCAATCACCAGTCACCAATCACCAATCACCAATCACTAATCACCAATCACTTTTTCAGCAAGCCCTAATTATTTATATTGCATATTACGAAAAAAAGTTATAAATTGTTAAGATAAAGGGGAATATCTTAATTAGTAGATGCAAAACTTCAATATTAGTAAGGCACTCCAAGGTGTTACAGCTTCATAGACACCTAAAGCTGTAGTCGGGGTATATTTGTTGTCGAATGAAACAAGTAAATCTCAATACTGTGAAACGCGGGACTACATCTTGACATTTTGCTGTGATTTTTTTCTTGCTATTGTTTAAGTTAAAAATTCTATGGGTTGATAACAACTAAGGACGTAGAGTTTACAGAGCTAAATATTTAGGGTTTGCTGAATAAATGTTTCCATTCCAGGCTAAGAGTAAGAAATCAGCAGGGAAAATTAGAAACTGCTCACAATAGTTCTCACAACAATTCTCTAGCAGAAAAAGTGAGTAATTTTTAGTGGTTTGATATCTATTCAGTAAATCTTATGTATACGCAGCAGAGTGATTAGCAATTAGTTTGCCAGTAGCTATTATTTGCATTTATCAACTATTTCATGAGTATTGATACACAGAATTAGTGTTTGCTATTGTCACCACAAAATCAGAATTACAGAAAGAGCAAATACTAATCATTAATAAGGCGCATCAACTGCAAATTCACTATCTAACCGGAGTTATTCTAGCAATGCAATTAAATGAATTAAACGCAGCAGAAAATACCGAAAGCATAGACCAAGAAGCTTGGGAGTGCCTAGAAAATTCCATACTTTACTATCAAGGTCGCCCTGTAGGAACTTTAGCCGCTTATGATCCATCCGTAGAAGCATTGAATTATGACCAATGTTTCATCCGAGATTTTGTTTCTTCTGCACTGATTTTTTTAATTAAAGGTAGAACAGATATAGTTAAAAATTTCTTAGAAGAAACCTTAAAATTACAACCGAAAAAAAGAGCATTAGATGCTTATAAACCTGGTAAAGGTTTAATCCCAGCCAGTTTTAAAGTTGTCTCCATTAACGGAGTAGAACATTTGGAAGCTGACTTTGGGGAACACGCGATCGCTAGAGTTACACCAGTTGATTCTTGTTTGTGGTGGTTGATTTTATTACGTTCCTATGTAGTTGCTACCAATAGTTATGAATTAGCTCATCAAGCAGATTTCCAAATAGGTATTCGCTTAATTATGGAAATTTGTTTGGCGAATCGTTTTGATATGTATCCAACATTGCTAGTTCCTGATGGAGCGTGCATGATTGATAGACGAATGGGTATTTATGGCCATCCTTTAGAAATTCAAGTACTATTTTTTAGTGCTTTACGTGCCGCCCGTGAATTACTAATTGATCAAGGTAACGAAGATGTAATTGAGGCTATTGATAATCGCCTACCTTTATTATGCGGTCATCTTCGTCAACATTATTGGATAGATATTCCTCGACTCAATGCCATCTATCGCTTTAAAAGTGAAGAATATGGTAAAGCAGCGGTAAATCTATTTAACATTTATGTAGATTCTTTACCCTATTATGAGTTAGATAAATGGTTGCCCAGAAAAGGTGGTTACTTAGCTGGAAATGTTGGGCCATCTCAGTTGGATACACGCTTTTTTACTGTGGGTAATTTAATGGCAATTATTGCTGATCTTTCCACAGAAGAACAGTCCCAAGCAATCATGACTTTAATTGAAGAAAGATGGGATGATTTAGTGGGAGATATGCCCATGAAAATTTGTTTTCCAGCCTTAGAAGATGAAGAATATCGAGTTGTCACTGGATGCGATCCTAAAAACATACCTTGGTCATATCATAATGCAGGTAGTTGGCCAGTTTTGATGTGGATGTTAGCAACTGCTGCTGTGAAAACTAATAGAATTGGCATGGCCAGAAAAGCCTTAGAAATTGCTAAATCACGACTCAGTGAAGATGAATGGCCAGAATATTATGATGGTAAGAAAGGTAGATTAATTGGTAAACAAGCCCGGAAATTTCAAACCTGGACAATTACAGGTTATTTATTGGCCAAGGAACTAATTAATAATCCTCAACTCTTACCCTTAGTTAGCTTTGAAGAGTTTCCGAATGAATTTGTTTCTAGAGCCTGTGAATTTGAAGTTGGTAGTATAGAATCATATACATCGTTTTAATTGATTTCCCGGCTGCTGTCAGGAGTCGGGAATCTTAAATAGTGGTGAGTAAACATCATCAAAAATTCATTATGTTTAACATAAACTATATTATAAATCTTGTTTTTCAGATGAGATTTTTTATATTATTTACTGCTATTTTTGCTTCATTAATAAATCATAAAAGATATGATAATAAGAGAATAAAAGGGTAAGGGTAAAACAATTAATATTTTTCGCTTCTAGATACAGCACTTTCCAGTGTCATGAGGTACATTGTTGGCGGGCAAGATGCCCACCCCACAAGAGTTTCATGATTATGATTTGTACCTCATACATAGCAAAGAAATATGCTGTATTAGATATTAATTGCATAAATCCTGACATATATATAGGAGAAATTAACTAATGACACCAGACAGAATGTCAATAAAAACTACCATAGAAACAGAAGCTTGGGAATTAATTAGAGGTTCAATTACTTACTATAAAGGTGATCCAATTGGTACAATTTCTATTTGTGACCAACAACAAGAAGTATTAAATTATGATCATTGCTTTATTCGAGATTTTGTCCCATCAGCGTTACTATTTCTCATTCAAGGACAATCTAATATTGTTCGTAATTTCTTAGAAGAAACCTTAAAATTACAACCAAAAACAAATCTATTTAAGGCTTATATACCTAGTCGTGGTTTAATGCCAGCCAGTTTTAAAGTTATTACAAAAAATGGTAAAGAAGCATTAGAAGCAGATTTTGGAGAACAGTCTATAGCTAGAGTCACATCAGTTGATTCTTGTCTGTGGTGGATTATTATTTTACACGCCTATGTTAAAGCTACAAAAGATATCCGTTTTGCCATGCGTCCTCATGTTCAAGAGGGTATTGCATTAATTATGGAACTGTGTTTGGCGGCACGGTTTGATATGAACCCAACTTTATTAGTTCCTGATGGTGCTTGTATGATCTTTCGCCGTTTAGGAATTTATGGATATCCTTTAGAAATACAATCTTTATTTTATGCTGCTTTACGGGCTGCCCGCAAATTATTAATTTGTGCAGGCGATGAAGAATTAGTAACAGCAATTGATAATCGTTTACCTTTATTAAGAGATCATATTCGCCATCATTATTGGATAGATATAAAAAGATTAAATGTTATCTATCGCTTTAAAAGTGAAGAATATGGGCAAAATGTAGAAAATCAATTTAATATTTATGTTGACTCTATTCCCTATGCTGATTTATCGGTGTGGTTGCCAAAACATGGTGGTTATTTAGCTGGAAATATTGGGCCTTCTCAGTTAGATACTCGCTTCTTTTCTTTGGGAAATTTAATTGCTGTAATTGGTTCTCTCACTACAGAAAAACAATCCCAAGCTCTGATGAATTTAATTGAAGAAAGATGGGATGATTTAGTGGGAGTGATGCCGATGAAAATTTGTTTTCCGGCTTTAGAAAAAGAAGAATATGAAATTTTTACTGGCTGTGATCCAAAAAATTTGCCTTGGTCATACCATAATGGTGGTAGTTGGCCTGTTTTATTATGGATTTTAACTGCGGCTGCTCAAAAAACAGGAAGAACTGATATTGCTGAACGTGCAATTGAGTTAGCTGAAGCTAGATTACGTCAACATGAATGGCCGGAATATTATGATGGTGCAAGTGGTTCTTTAATTGGTAAGGAAGCACGGAGATATACAACTTGGACAATTACAGGATTTTTGTTAGCGAAGGAATTTTTGAGAAATCCTGAATATTTAGATTTCATTAGTTTTGATGAATTTGATTTGGAGAACGATGTGAGATTTTGTGATATTTAGGTTTGGGATTGGGGATTGGTGATTGGAATTTGTAAAAATCAGGTCATTGCGACGAAAGAAAGCAATCGCAAAAACCTAATTTTCATGACAATGTGTAAGTTATAAAATGTATAATATCAAATCCGTCATCATCGGAATGATATGTTTTCCTCACTTAGGGGCAAACCCCCCGTGGTTGCCCTATAAATGATATGTATTTCCCACAGATATTGATATTAAAAAAGGGGATATTCAAGGAATAATAATGATGCACCCGGAAACGATATAAAATGCCAGGGAATAAATTCCCTGTCTCATAGCTAAAGTCTACTAAAGTAGACTCAATTAGAACAGGACTTACGCAACGAAGATTTGTCATTGCGACTGAAATGCAGTGTAGGGAAGCAATTCCAGGATTTTTGCGATTACGTCGCTGTTGCTCGTAATGACGCAGTGACGTTACTTTTGCGTAAGTCCTATAGAAATTAAGATACAGCAGATTTCGTTGCCGCAAGGTACAAATCATAATAATGAAACTCTTGTGGGGTGGGCATCTTGCCCGCCAATAGTGTAACTAATGACACCGGGAAGTACTGTATTTACATTTTGCTTCTTCTAGTTTTTAAAAACTCTCTTAACCACTGGCGAAAATACTGATCATATAACTTGTAAGCTTTTATCTGATTAATTATTTCTACCTGCAAAAACTCAAACCAATTTTCTAAAATTTCCTCTACATCAAATTCATCAGCATCTAATAAATTGGCAATTTCTGTGACTGAAATAGGTTGAGTTTGTTGTGCTAAACATTGCAAAACTTCCACCGCAAAATCTTGATTTTCAACATCCAATATTTTCTCTAAATGCTGTTGACAATCAGTTGCTAATTCTGGGGGCAATGATATTTCTATTTGTTCAGGTTGGGTATAGAAATTTTCAGAGATAGCTGTTAATATGGCACTGACATATTTAAAATTATTAAAATCATTTGTTTTTTCTTTAACTTTGTGCTTTAACCAAAAGTTGAAATCCGCTAGAACCCTGAAAAAATTTTGAGAATTTAGAGTTGTTTGCATATAGGTTTGAATATCTTGTTTATTTTCTTCTGGATAATCTGCTAAATTTAAACTTTGCATCGGTGCTTCAATTAATAAACCCGAATTAGTAGTTACAAAGGGACGACGGGAAAGTAAAAAATATACTCCTTGGGGAAGGTAACGGGGAAGATAAAAAATATTTGTTCCTGCTGGTTGTAAGTTGCGTTTGATGCAGTTTAAACCGTCAATGACAATAATTAATTTTTGATAGGTTTGACTTCCTTGATTTGATTTTAAATAATCGCTGATTTGTTGCAGCAATAAAGATAAAAACCAACTTCCTTCCGCAGCATTATCCGGTAAATTTGCTAGGGATAGATTGGGAAACTTAGCGATAATTTGACAACATATATAAGTTAAAAATTCCTCTACATGATTTTTCCCTTCTAACTCCGCGTTGTAATAAATCACCTGGTAATTTTTGGGAGAATTTTCCTGCACATATTTAGCCAGCATCGCACTTTTACCGCTACCCGGTGAACCAATGATGGTGAAATAACCACGGTTATAGCGGTGGAGAAAACTATTAATAGCAGTGAAAACAAAATCACGACCGATAAAATTCGCGCTTTTGGTGTTAATAACTTCTGTGAATTGTTGCTGAGTCTCCAGGTAATTATTAACCGTTGGTGGTCTGGGTGTGGAGTTCATAAATTCACTTTCCTGCATTTTCCAACTTTAAAAAATGCACCATTCCCCCAGCGTCACCCGCAACAATTGTTAAATCATCTGGTGCAACTGTACAGGAACAAAACTCACTTTCACCACTAAAAGTAGCTATTTCCTCCCCAGTTTCTAAATTCCATACCTGGAGAGTATTATCACTAGAAGCAGAAATAATTCTTTTACCATCTGTTGTTACGGCTACTGCATTTACTGTATCACTATGACCATTAAAAGTTAACAATTCTTCCCCAGTTTCTAAATTCCAGATTTTAATAGTCGTATCTTGTGAACCAGAAATTACTTGTTTCCCATCGGGTGTTACTGCTACTGTTTTAATTGCATCAGTATGACCTTGTAGGGTTAAAAGTTCTTTCCTTGTTTCTAGATTCCATATTTTGATAGTTTTGTCATCATAACCAGAAATAACTCGTTTTCCATCAGGAGTAACTGCTATTGCGTTAACCGAATTGGCATCTCCATTACGTTCTAGGGTAAATAGTTGTTCTCCAGTCTCTAAATTCCATACTGTAATAATTGGTAAGTATCCACTACCAGAAATAATTCGTGTTCCATCTTTTGTCACCGCCAATGTCTGTAGTGACCAAAGATTATCAAGATTTAAGGTAAATATGGGTTCTCCAGTCTCGAAATTCCATACCTTTATAGTGTTGCTCTCGTCCTGTGGAGAACAACCAGCAATCAGCTTTTTTCCATCTGCTGTGACTGCCACTGTTTTTATCCCATCACTATGACCTATGAGGGTAAATAATTTTTCTCCTGTCTCTAAATTCCAAACTTTGACAGTTCCATCATCTGAACCGGAAATAGCCTTTTTTCCATCTGTTGAGACTGCTCCTGTTGCTACTGAATTACTATGACCTATGTTTTCGTAGGGTTGGGAAGGAAGGGTTAACAGTCTCACCCCGGTTTGTAAATTCCACACTGTGACAGTTCCATCATCTGAACCGGAAATAATCTTTGTTGCATCTGTTGTAATTGTGACTGCGTTTATCCAATTACTATAAAGGGTAAAAAGTTCCTCTCTAGTCTCTAAATTCCAAATTTTGATAGTGTTGTCATGAGAACCAGTAATAACTCGTTTTCCATTGGGTGTTACTGCGACTGCGTCTACCCCAAAACGTTGAACTGTGTTGAGGGTTAACAATTCTTCCCCAGTTTCTAAATTCCACACCTTCACAGTGTCGTCAGATGAAGATGAAGCAGAAGAAGCAGAAATAATTTTTTTACCATCCGCTGTCACTGTTACTGCTTTTACAAAACCACGATGACCTGTGAGAGTAAAAAGTTCTTCCCCAGTCTCTAAATTCCACACCTTAACTGTTCCATCATAAGAAGCAGAAATAATTTTTTTACCATCTGGTGTCACTGCTACTGCGTTTACCAAGAAACTATGACCTTGAAGATTCAAAAGTTCCTCTCCAGTGTCTAAGTTCCACACCTTAATAGTCCAGTCATGAGAACCAGAAATAATCTTTTTACCATCTGATGTCACTGCTACTGCATTTACACACTTACTATGACTATTGAGTGTAAATAATTCTTCCCCGGTCTTTAAATTCCACACCTTAATAGTTTTGTCATCAGAACCAGAAATTAACTTTTTCCCATCTGGTGTCACTGCTACTGCATTTACACTATCACTATGACCATTAAGGGTGAACAGTTCCTCCCCTGTCTGGAGATTCCACACCTTGACAGTATTGTCTCTTGAACCAGAAATCACCCGTTGATTGTCTGCTGTCACTGCTACTGCTGTTACCCAACCACTATGACCTGAGAGGGTGTGGAGTAACCTTCCCCCTGGTGGTGTGAGACTGGGGGTGAGGGGACGCAACCAAGGGTGAGTGGTAGTTTGTGATATTTGTTGTAATAGTTGTTGAATTTCTGGGTTGTGGATAGTTTGTAATCTTCCCCATAATTGACTGGGTAATTGTTGTTTATCCTGGGTGACTATGTGTGCAGACAGTCGCAACGCACTTTGAATATATTTTAAGGTTTTGGTTTGGGTATCACCTAATAAATCATAATCTTCAATTAATGCTTGGATACCAAATTCAGGATGATTGATTTTCGCGGATATGAATTGATAATCTGTGAGGATTTGGTAATATTTGGTTAGGTTGCCAGAGTTAACCAAATTATAAGGATATCTACCCAGATAAGCTTTTTGGGAATAGGATTTTTTTGATAATGATTTTTTATTAATTTGCTGCATTTTCACCCCTGCTCCCGTTCCCAATAATCAACAATCCTCTGATTGACTTTTGTAAATAACTTGCGGGTTGCTTTGAGTTCTCTTTTGGTTTTTAAGAAATCCAAGAAACTAGCATGATAAATACTGTAACAAATATCTCCATCTATATTTGATTTTCTTAAATATTCAATCCATTCATCTAAAACATTCTGCACATCACATTCATCTTGATTGAGAATTTCAGCAATCATCTCACAGGGAATTGGTGTGGCAATTTCCACTAAAGTAAACAAAATCATTACTTTCATTGCTTTAGATGAATCATTCATTTTCATCCTATCCCAATGGGTTTGATAATAACTTTTTAAACCTTGTGGTAATTGAGTTAAATTCAAATCGTCATAATCACCCTCTGCTATTGCTGGTAACATATAGCGCAAGTACATAAAATTATTTTCGCTTTTTGCGGCTAATTGTTCAATAAAAGATGCAGCAGGAATATTTTTGCTGGTAATCCAATCTTGTAACCCGGTTTTATGTTCTGGGTCATTTTCTAAACAAAAGCGAATATATTCTTGAATGTCCTTAGCGTTTTCTGCATCATACTTTTTATCAGTTAAATCTAATTCTATTTGTTTGACACCTTCTGTATAAAGTCGTTTTTTCGTTGGTTCATAACGTCGTCGAGTCAGGAGAAAATAAACATTTTCAGGTAAGGTTTTAGGTAAAAATAAAATATTTTCTGCTCCTGGTTCTTGGTTAAATTCATCCAGTGCATCAACAACAATAATTAATTTTTCATCTTGGTTTAGTTTCTTTGTTACTTTGGAAAGTAGAGTTGATAAATCAGCATTTTCAACATTTGTAATTTGATAGCGGTGAATTAGTTGTTTGCGAATACTTTCCAGGAATAATTCGGGACGGTTACGACCATCTACCAAGACATTAAAATAACAAATTGCTTGATTTTCAGAAACGTATTTAGCAGCGATTGTACTTTTGCCTATTCCTGCATCACCGATGACTGTAAAATAGCCTTTTGGATAATCTTTGAGGAAGTTAGCAAATTCATTAAAGACGAACTGACGACCACAAAATGATTTGATTTTTTCAGTGATTAGTGATTGAAATTCTGGTGGTATTGATAATTCTGTATTGGAATTTTTCACAACTTCATCTGACTGATTTTGATGATATAGTTGTTTTAAATAAGTTCGTAATTTTTCAAATTTACCTGCACCGTTTGTTTGACTCAGTTCGGGACAAATATTGTCAAATTTTTTATAAATCCGGGCAAAACGATTTTTGATAGTTGGTTCGGTAACATTCAGTGTTTGACTGAGTTGTATTTGACTAATTTGTGTATCTTGGTGAAGTAGTGCAGTTGCTAAAGTTGTTTTTTCTTCAACTGATAAGCTGTTAATATCTGCTTGTTGGTTAAGAAAATCTTGCCAATTCATGGATGCTGTTGAAATTTTAGTAAGTATCATAACTTATTTTTGATAAAAATAGCCTGGTTAATATTTTTTTAACCATTTTTTTGATTGGTGTTATAAAATTTCAGGGAATAAATTCCCTGTCTCATAGCTCAAGTCTACTAAAGTAGACTCAATAATTTTAGGTTTTCTTTCAGGATTGATTGTAATATAAATTTGGTATTTTTGATATCAATTAATCAGATAATTTCAGATATTTATACTTTCAATATACCTCTGATATACCTTGAATATACTTCATAATTTATCTACTTTTAATATACCCATTTATATACTTTTAGTAGACTTAATATCTAAATTTTAGTGTCAATATCAAAATAGGATATGAGAAATAAAATTCACCAGTAAGGAAAATAAAGTTATGAATAAAAAAATTAAAGATGAACTACTTCGCCAAGCAAAACTAACTTTTAATGTTGCTTTAGGTGTATCAGCAATTTCAGCAATAATTACTTTATTTGGAGTCGCTTTAATTTATTGCGATAAAATTTCCGAAGCTACTTTAACAGCAAGTGGTGGTACTTTGGCAACCATGACAAGTTTAAATATGGCCAAAGAAGCTAAAAATGAACTTGTGAGAATTTTGGAAGAAGAGGAAGAAGAATAATAAAATTAAAAATAGTCCGTTTAAACCGACTTCCGCTCTGAGACAGGGAATTTATTCCCTGGCTATCTTATAATTAACTCGATTGTGTATGCTACTATCAAGTAGGAAAAATATAATTACCATTTGGTAATACCATGCAATCTGACAAAATTTCCATTTCCGGACAATCTTCTTTATTGTAGTTTGTTAAAAATTACAAATTAACTAAAAGTTGTAAATCTCGTTCAGAAGTAATTGAATTAGCTATAAAACTATTACATTACATTATCAAGAATTAGAACAAGCTTACCAAGAAGCATCAATGGAAATTAACCTAGAATGGGATGTAACTCCAGGAGATGGACTCAGTGATGAAACGTGGTGAAATATATCTTGCAAATCTCATCACTTTGGAATAGCAAATATTAAAACTATTTTTTTCTCAGTTTGTGGTTTTACTAAATTGAATTTTATATCTTAATATGAGTGAAATTATTTCATGAATAACCCTCGCCAGACTGCATTTATAACCCTCAAAGAAATTCACAAAGGAGCTTACACTGATGTTGCTCTTAATCGGATATTACAAAAATATAAATTACCGGACAATGACCGTCGTTTAATGACAGAATTAGTCTATGGGAGTGTGAGAAGACAACGCACTTTAGACGCTATCATTGACCAACTTGCTACTAAACCAGCATTGCAACAACCAAAAGACCTCCGCACTATTTTACATCTGGGTTTATATCAACTCCGCTATCAAGAAAAAATCCCCGTTTCCGCTGCTGTTAATACCACAGTTGAACTTGCAAAGGAAAATAAATTTTCTGGTTTAACAGGTTTTGTAAATGGTTTTCTCCGCCAATATTTACGACTTGCAGAAACTAATTCTGAACCTTTAAAATTACCAGAAAACCCTGTCGAAAAATTAGGAATTTTATATAGTTTTCCCAATTGGATAATTGAAGTTTGGTTACAAGAATTGGGTTTTGAGGAAACAGAAAAACTCTGTCAATGGATGAACCAAACCCCGACTATTGATTTACGGGTAAATATTCTCAAAAGTAACTTAGAACAAGTAGAATCAACTTTTAAAGATGCTGGTATTTTAGTTAGAAAAATTCCCCATTTACCCCAAGGTTTAAGGTTAATTAGTAATACCGGTGCAATTCAAAATTTACCAGGTTTTAATGATGGTTGGTGGTGTGTACAAGATAGTAGCGCTCAGTTAGTTAGTCATTTGCTTGCTCCCCAACCCGGTGAAGTAATTATTGATGTCTGTGCAGCACCAGGGGGAAAAACTACCCACATTGCAGAGTTAATAGGAGATGAGGGGAAAATTTACGCTTGTGATAAAACAGCTTCTAGGTTACGTAAACTTACTCAAAATGCCCAGCGTTTGAATTTAAAATCCATTGAAATTTATACTGGGGATAGTCGCAATTTTACTCAATTTTATAATATTGCAGATCGTGTATTATTAGATGCTCCCTGCTCCGGTTTAGGAACTATGCACCGTCACGCTGATGCACGTTGGCGACAAACTCCTGCATCTGTGCAAGAATTAGCCCAAATTCAATCAGAATTATTATCACATACTGCTAATTTTGTCAAGACTGGTGGTGTCTTAGTTTATGCAACTTGTACACTGCACCCCCAGGAAAATGAAGAGATAATTACAAACTTTCTGAAAGAGAATCCCCATTGGCAAATTGAACATCCTCACTTTGGCTTTGTGGATATTTCTAGCTCTGGGTGGTTAAAAGTCTGGCCTCATCAACAGGATATGGATGGTTTTTTCATGGTGCGTTTAAGAAAAACCAACGATTCTCAGTGAATACTACTTACCATTGTACCATTTAATCAACGCCTGAATCTACTTGAGGAGGCAGTAATGGTTAGCAATTCTGATGTAAAAAATCTAGTTAAAATCTTGATTGGAGCAGCTTGGATTGATGGTAGAATCCAGCCAGAGGAAAGACAATATCTGCGAGAAATAGCTCAAGCTAAAGGTTTAGCTAATGATCCAGAAATTAAGCCTTGGCTGTATGAATTAGTACCAGTCAAACCAAATCAATGTTATGAATGGGTAAAAGAGTATTTGGGCGATCGCCCAACCTTAGAAGATTGTGAAACTTTGATTGAAGCGATCAGTGGATTAATTTATAGTGATGGTGATGTAGCAACTGAAGAGGCGAAACTACTAACAACAATAGAGGAGTGGAGTAAATCTCATGAGACTCAACCTGCACATACTCCTCTACTGAAACAAATTCAAAAACTATATCGCCGTTGGGTAGACGTACAGAGTTAGTTCAATGATCAGTTATCAGTTATCAGTTATCAGTTATTAGTTACCAGTTATTATTGCCTACTGTTTACTGTTCACTATTCACTGTTTATTCTTTATCAACTTTGGGGATATAGTCAGGACGATCTTTACTTTCCCAACCTGCGGGGCGTTTTGAGTTGTACCAAGCAATTGAACCAATGACGACAGCTGCAATAAAACCAACTACATATACCAGAGTGAAGGCTAGAGGGAATTGATTACCAGCAGCAGCTGTTTCCAGTAATAAGTACATATGTATCTCGTCCTATGAAAATTCACACTTCTTAACAAAGTATAAAACGAACATACCATATACATTCCTCAAAAAGAAGGAATATTTTCTCAAAAAGTGATTGGTGATTGGTAATTGGTGACTGGGAATAGTAAAGAACTTTCACCCCCTCACCCCCTCATCCCCTCACCCACTCATCTCCTCTTCAGAGAGTTAGTAAGTTGAAATTTTCTATGAATCAGGTTTTAATCTTTCTCTCCAAGAAGGTTTGGGAGTAGTGGATCTTGATGGAGTTCTTCTTTGAGGAGAAGACCGACGACGGGTAGTACCAGTAGATCTCCGCTGAGTACTAGAACGTCTTCTTCTGGTGGGAGTTACTTGTCGTCTTTGGGAACTCCTTCTTCGTCTTCGAGTAGAAGTTGATCGTCTTCGAGTAGAAGTTGATCGTCTTCGAGTAGAAGTTGATCGTCTTCGAGTGGAAGTTGATCGTCTTTGAGTGGAAGTTGCTCTCCTTTGAGTAGAAGTTGTTCTACGTCTACGTCTGCGTCTACGTCTGCGTCTAGTTCCAGTAGATGTTTCTTCAGAACTTTGATTACTACTAGCAGTAGGAACTGAACGCCTAACAATTTTTCGTGGTTTGATTGGTTCAGCCTTAATTGATCCTTTGTGAGCGCTCAATTTGGGCAGTGACGGGAATCTTTCTACAGGTACGTCCTTCACTGCTTTTCTCATAAATTCTCGCCAAGCATAGGCAGCGCTGGTGCTGCTACCCCATGTAGGACGGTTATCATCATTACCTAACCACACCCCAGCGACAACTTGGGGAATATAACCAATAAACCATAAATCACGGGATTCATCAGAAGTGCCGGTTTTTCCTGCTACTTGTCTATCGTTCAACTGAGCAGCACCTGCTGTCCCATTCCTGACTACATTACGGAGCATCCAAGTTGTGATTGCGGCACTATTAGCGTCTAAAACCCGTTCAGAGCCAAAATTAGCTGACCAAATCACATTTCCTTGACGGTTGAGGATACGGCGTATACCATGTGGCTCTGTATGTAACCCCTTAGTAGCGAAAGAACCATAGGCACTAGTTAATTCAAGGAGATTTACCTCATTAGAACCCAAAGCCAAAGAGTAGGTAGGTTTGAGTTGGGATTTAATCCCCATGTTTTGAGCCAATTTAATAGTTGGTTGATATCCCACATCTATTAATATTTTCACAGCAACTGTGTTAATAGAACGGGTGAGGGCATCCCTCATATTCATCCAACCATAAAATTTTTCGCTGTAGTTTTTAGGTTCATAACCATCTACTATCAAAGGTGCATCGAGATAACGATCATAGGGATCTTTGCCTGTGGCGATCGCGGCTGCATAGACAAAACCTTTAAATGTAGAGCCTGGTTGTCGTTGGGCTTGAGTAGCACGGTTGAACTGGTTTTTACTAAAATCTTTACCCCCTACCATTGCTTTGACTTCCCCATTTTCGGGGTTAATTGCCACTAAGGCGGCTTGTTTGAAGTTTTGCCAACGGCCTTTATTTTTGAGGGTTTTAGCAACTGCTGCTTCTGCGGCTTCTTGCCAAGTTGTATTTAGGGTTGTTTCTACTACTAAACCCCCTGCTGCTAACACATCAGCAGAGACATATTTTGGTAATTCCTGCTGAATGTAGGTTGTAAAATAGGGATGTTTAATTTCTAATCTTCTGGGTAAGTTTTTGTTAACTGCTAGGGGTTCATTAATTGCTTGTTGCTTTTGCTCGGATGTAATCATGCCTTCTTCTTGCATGATTTTTAAGACTGTATTTCTTCTGTCTTTGGCTAGGTTTAAATTTTTATCTGGGGCGTATAAATTAGGTGCTGGAGCTAACCCAGCAATGGTGGCCATTTCTGATAAAGTCAGTTCTTCCACTGATTTACTAAAGTAAATCCAAGCCGCATCTCCCACACCGTAAGCACCAGAACCTAAATACACTAAATTCATATAACGCTCTAAAATCTCTCGCTTACTCAGTTTCTCTTCCATTTTCTGAGCTAAACGCATTTCTTTGAGTTTCCGCCACACAGTTTTTTCTTGACTGAGGAACAGAATTCTGGCTACTTGTTGGGTGATGGTGCTACCACCTTCTACTACATCTTGCGATCGCAAGTTGGTGACAAATGCTCTGAAAATACCTTGAGAGTCTACCCCTTGGTGCTGTTCAAATCGGCGATCTTCTGAGGCTATAAATGCTTTTTTGAGTTGATCTGGGATTTCGTCTAACTTGATGTGTTCTCTGGTGACTTCTCCTTGCTGTTGGAGAACAGTACCATCAGCTGCTTTGATTGTCAGAGTTTGTTTTCGTACAATTGCATTTAGCTCTGACTTATCTGGCAAAGAAGTCTCAACCTGGGTGATACCATAGTCTATTCCTGCTATGCCACTGCTCAAACCAACACTAAAACCCACACCTGTCAAAAACCAACGGTGACGATAAAAGGGTTTACCGTTTATACTAATACTAGTCCAAACTACGGAGGAAACAGTTTTCAGACGTTCTAACTGTTTATCATTTACACTTAATTTAGTCCGGACTTTGGAGGAAACAGTTTTCAGACGTTCTAACTGTTTATCGTTTACACTTAACTTAGTCCAGACTCCGGATGAAACAGTTTTCAACTGATGCCATAAACGTCTTGCCTTCACCAATTTTTTGGATGGGAAGTTGTCATTTTTCGACTCTTCTGTTTTGTGATGATTTTCTGTAGGCAAGAGCAGTTTCTCCTTATCAGAGCTACTTACTTAGATGTTTGGATTAGTCCAAAGATAAGAACTAATACATTAATTACACACATAGTTATGTGGTTAGCTTGTGTGCATCATTGATGTTTTTTCCACCAATTTAGAATCTATCATGAAATGGCATAGGCGTAAATGCCAAAAATGACAGACTATATTTTGGACTTATGGTTAAAATATAATCAAATATATTAAATATAATCATGTATAGTCATCCATGATATTATGTACTAATGAAATTATCAGTTTATGCTAAATCACAAGGAATAAGTTACCAAACAGCCTGGAGGATGTGGAAAAGGGGGGAACTGAAAGCCACTCAATTGCCTACAGGCACTGTCATCGTTGACACCAATAAACCAGTTGATGGTGTAGTTATATATGCTCGTGTTTCCAGTACTGAGGAAAGATTCAAATTAGATAGTCAAGCAGAAAGACTCAAACAATATTGTGAAGCTAGGGGTTATCAAATCACATCAATAGTCAAAGAAATAGGAAGTGGTGTCAATGATAATCGTAAACAATTAACCAAACTACTCAATCAAGATAACTATCGCCTCATAGTAGTAGAACACCAAGATAGATTAACTAGAGTAGGGTTTAACTACTTAAAAGTCCTACTAAATAAACAGGGCAAAGATATTGAAGTCGTCAATCTAGCAGAAGAAGAAACAGAGGATATAATACCAGATTTTGTTTCTATTGTTACTAGCTTTTGTGGAAAAATTTATGGCTTACGTCACAAGAAAAGAAAAACCGAATGTATTATGAATTGTTTACACACAGAATGTAAAGACTGTAAACCGAAAAACTTATGTTGACCATTTTATATGTCCCCACCTAAGATTAGAAGTGCCATTGCTTTAGGTAGTAACTTGGGTAATACTCAAGCCAATCTAGAAACTGCTCTAGAGATATTAGACCAAAACCCAGCCATATTAGTCGAAGCTAAATCTAGTTGGTATCAAACTAAAGCAGTTGGGCCACCACAACCAGATTACTTAAATGGTTGTGCCATATTACAAGTCCAGATGACACCCCAAGAGTTATTAACTACGTTGTTAGCTATTGAGCAAAAATTAGGTCGTGTCAGAAAGGAGTATTGGGGACCAAGAACTATAGATTTAGACTTGTTGTTATATGATCAAACAATTTTAGATGAACCAAACCTCCAAATTCCCCACCCTAGAATGTATGAGCGAGCTTTTGTGTTAGTACCCTTAGCAGAAATAGCAGGTAACTGGAAAGAACCATTGCGAGGAAGATTAATTAAGAATTTACTGCAAGAGATAGACACTTCTGATGTAAACTTATTTGAAGGATAACAGATACGTAATACAAGTATTAATATAACTAATAACTATATGTAAAATTCCGTATAAAGGGAAATAAAGCCCTGATGTCATAAACAACACTGTGTATATTTTTTTGTATTTTTGTAGACAATAAACCATAACTATGCCACTAGGTAGAGAATTACCACAACTACTCAAACAACGTTTATTTCATAGAGGCCGCAAATTTAACTTTGAAGTTAATCGCTTGCGTTTACCGAACAAATCAGAAGGTGAATGGGAATGTATTCGACATCCAGGTGGTGCTTTGGCACTTCCTGTCACAGATGAAGGTAAACTGGTGCTGGTACGACAATATCGTTTTGCTGTTCAAGGAAGATTGTTAGAATTTCCCGCAGGTACTGTAGAACCGAATGAAGATCCCCTGAATACAGTACAAAGAGAAATCGAAGAAGAAACAGGCTACCGCGCTCACAAATGGGATAAATTAGGGGAGTTTTTTCTTGCACCTGGTTATTCTGACGAAATTATCTACGCTTTCTTGGCTAGAGATTTAGAAAAACTGGAAACACCACCTCCACAGGATGAGGATGAAGATATTGAAATAGTATTATTTACTCCTGAAGAATTAGAATTAGCTATTCAAGAAGGACAACCTATAGATGCTAAAACTATCACTAGCTTTTTCTTAGCACGCTCGTTTTTGATGCCAAATAGGGCAGGCTGAATAAATCTAAAACCTTTACAGGTAGAGGATTTTAGGCGATTTTAAATTGAGAAAGTGCAAGATATTTGAGGATCAGTGCTTGAAAACCTTGCACTTTCGGTGAAAATTATATATTTAGGGTTTGCAGCAAAAAGTGATCTGTGGAGACTAGGTAGGGAACAGGGAAAATGATTTTACAAAAATAGGACTTACGTATTTTTACGAAATGTTGGGGTTTGAGATTGCTTCCTTTCGTCGCAACGACAGTATTTGAACTAGGTTTTACGTAAGTCCTGAAATTAATAGCATTCAGCTATTACTAGATACTGAATGCTGGAGGAGTGATTAACCTGCGTTGAGTTTCTTCTCGACTAATTCGTTGGTTAATTTGGGGTTAGCACGTTTGTTGGTCTTTTTCAATACTTGTCCGACAAAGAAACCTTTGAGGTTAGTTTTACCACCACGATATTGTTCTACTTGTTTGGGATTTGCGGCGATAATTTCATCAATAATTTCTGCTAAGGTGTCTTCATCGTTGATTAATTCTTGACCGGCAAAGGCTTTTTCTGGTTCAGTTCCATTGAGTAAATCTACTAATTTTTCTTTAGCTTGAGCGTTACTAATTTTACCAGATTCAATGCGACTGATTACATCTGCAAGATTTTCTGGTGACAGTTTAATTTCGGAGATGGTGAGTTTTTGCTTGTTTAGATAAGCAGCAATATCTTGAGTGATCCAGTTTGCAGCAGCTTTAGAACTTGCACCAACAGCGATCGCACTTTCAAAATATTCTGTTACTGGGCGGTCTTCTGTTAAAACTCTGGTATCATAAGCAGAAAGTCCTAATTCTGTTTCGTAACGATGGCGTTTTTGGGCGGGTAATTCTGGGAGTTCGTTGTTCCAACTTTCTAGTTGAGGTTCAGAAACTTCTATCGGTGCTAAATCAGGTTCTGGAAAATAACGGTAATCACTAGAACCTTCTTTCACTCGCATACTGCTGGTACGTTGTGAACCTTCTTCCCAAAGACGGGTTTCTTGAATGATTGTTTCCCCTGCTTCCACAGCAGCTATTTGACGTTCAATTTCATAGTCTATCGCTTTTTGGATGGCACTGAAGGAGTTCATGTTTTTGATTTCTACCTTCGTTCCAAATTCTTTTTGTCCTACTGGACGGACAGAAATATTCACGTCACAACGTAAAGATCCTTCCTGCATATTACCATCACTAACACCAAGATAACGCACAATCCGGCGTAGTTCTTGGGCATATTCTGCTGCTTCTTGGCCTGTTCTCAAATCTGGTTCTGAGACTATTTCTACTAAGGGTACACCTGCACGGTTGTAGTCTACCAGGGAATAACTAGAACCTGCCAGGCGATCGCTACCTGCGTGTACAAGTTTACCTGCATCTTCTTCCATATGCAGACGAGTGATACCTATGCGTTTACGGATGGGATTACCTGCATCATCTACCATTTCAATTTCTAACCAACCATGTTCAGCTATGGGTAAGTCATATTGAGATATTTGATAGTTTTTGGGTAAATCAGGATAAAAATACTGTTTTCGGTCAAATTTACTATATCGAGCGATTTGACAATTTAATGCTAATCCTGCTTTGACTGCATATTCTAAAACTTTAGCGTTAAGTACGGGTAAAACTCCTGGTAAACCCATACATACTGGATCAATGTTGGTATTAGGATCTGCTCCAAAGGCTGTGGAACTGTTGGAGAATATTTTTGTATTTGTAGAAAGTTGACAATGGGTTTCTAAACCAATAATTGCTTCGTATTCTGTTTTAACTGGTGTGGCTGTGGTCATATTATTATGTTGATGATTTTGCTGTAGGGTACTATTTTAGCGGTTTTGTTCTAATTATGGTTTGGAGATTTTTATGTCTCACGCAAAGACGCAAAGACGCAAAGGAAGAAAAGTAGAAAAATTAAGATTATGGTTTGCTAGGTTGTTATATTTTATTATGATTTTACTGATATAACCATCCCTGTAAATTAGCAATTTTACTAAAATAATTAATTCCTAAGCTGGTGAATATTTGTTGAATATTAGTGTTAGCAAAATCTTTAGTGTTTTCACTAAAAAATACTTTTGGTATAGCTAAGTTATTTTCAGCATGAGCTAATATCACCTGTAAAATAAAATCATCGCGGTTTTGATTTTTACCTGGTATTAAAGGAGCATTTAAGGTATTTTCCAACATTTCAATTCTGGGTTCAATCAATTCACCATGATTTTTCAAATATGCTAGGATTTTTAAAAACCGATTTCTAAAATCACGTAGTAATTTGCCATTATCAATCAAACAAAGTTCTAAATAATTAACAAAAGATGCAGAATTTGCTAATTCCTTATTCCTCTTCCCTTCATTCATCTCTATTTGGATAGTTTGAGAAAAAGCTTGATTACGTTTCTCTTCTCTTTCTATTGCTACGAGGGTTTCCATCAAGCAAATACTCGGTATGACAAACTTGTATTTATCTGAAGATTGATAAACAAAATCTGCTAATTCTTTATTTCTTCCTTTGGCAATTGACATGATGGAGTTGGTTTCTAAATAAATAATCATGATAACAATTGTAAATCCTCTGTAGTTATATCTTCCAAAAGAGCAAGTAAACCTATGGCTTTGATTTCTTCAAGATAAGGAGGATTTTCACTTTTCCAATGATAGTCTAAGTCTCTTAACCAGGATTGAAGCAAGGTAATTAAGGTAAATTGATAGATGATTCCTTCAATACTACTCCCATCATAAAACCCTAAAACTTTTTTAGTTTCTAATCTATTTACTTCCGCAAAATCAGGACTTTTAAAGATTCTAATGACATTGGAATTAGCAAACATTAAAAAAGGAATATGTTGATATTCTTCCATTTTAAATATATCTAGTTCTGGAGAACCATACATGGAGGAAAATCGCACGTCTATCATCAAAACTGGTTTATTATCTCTATCCTTGGCGACAATTGCAGGATCGAAATCAATGGCGGTTGGTGGTTGTATTTTCAACATAGTTTTGATAATTTTATCATTAATCAATTTTAGCATCTTCTAGATAAACATATCCCCGACTTCTGTTTTATCTTGTTAATAGATTTTGAAAATATTCTAGAAGTCGGGGATATGATCATACCTAAATACCATAAAAATCCTCATCCAAAATTTGCTCAATTGAAAATGGACAAGTGCAAGAATATTCATTTTCTGCGGGTATAGTAATTCCCAATTTAGCCAATTTACCTTCTTTAATTGCTAATTTACGAGCATCAGGATAGGCTTTTTCTAATGCTTCTGTTAAATAACTTTTCAGGGATGGTGTATCTGTGAGATTATCAATAACTCGTTGACGATGTTCAACTACAGAACTGTACCAACTTGCTTTCATTGTTTCTGGTACATTATGTTGAACTTTTAATTTGAGTAGATGAGCTAAGAGTATTTTCAGATTACTTTTGAGAGCATTTTTTTCTGATTTACCCAACTCCATTAACTCCTCAATTAAGTTTTCAATATCTAGGGATGCAAATTCATTATTTTGTAATTGGATAATTGTTGTTTCTATCCATAATTGTAAATCCTGATCATAGAGAGTTTTAGACATATTTACCACTCCTGATATTGATTACCTCTTTTAATTATAAAAATTCTTTTGCAAAACCATTTATAAAAAATTGATCATTTGCACTAAACTATAAGCTAAAATAGCACTACCAATGGGAACAGTCAGATTATCAATACCTAATACAGAAATAGTTTCTAAAGCAGTAGCAAATATGGCAACTAAGATTGATATTAACCAAATTTGCCAAACATTACCTTGTGTTATCAACAAAATCATAGCACAGATTAAAAAAGTAACCAAAGTTACCGTTAAAGAACCTTCCCAACTTTTATTAGCATTAAAAACTTGGTATTTGTGCTTGCCAAATCTTTTACCGATTAAAGCTGCAAGTCCATCACCCCAAGCCATTGTTAAAATACCAATAGCTGCATATTCAGGTTGCTGTAAATCCCAAAAAATTGCTACTAAAACACCAATACTCACAGCATAAAAGAATGTCCCTAAACTTTGACGACCAACACTATTAATTCCTGGTAAAATTGGCAAAATATATGATATTAAAGTGATAATACTGGCTACAATAGAAGCAGCAATTCCTACAACAGCAGGAATATCTAATAACCAGGCTATTACAATTACATGACCTGTGCCAATATGAACAATTTTACGAATAATTTCTGGTTCACTGGTGGTGAAACGACTAACTAACCAAGCAATGAAAATGATCAATAATACCCACGCAGCGGAAATGCTAATTTGCAGCCACAATGGGAAAATAGGTTCTAAATCAGGATATATATTAAACAAGGACTTAATTGAATAATTTGCAGACTTCGATCTTACTTTAAGCTATATCGGTTATGAAAATATTACTAATTTGGCTCATCAAAGCTTACAGGTTGTTTATTTCTCCCTTATTTCTCCCTACTTGTCGCTTTCAACCCACTTGTTCAATGTATGCTATCCAGGCAATTGAGCGTTTTGGTGCTTTTCGTGGTACTTGGATGGCTATTCGGCGTATCCTCCGCTGTCATCCTTTTCATCCTGGAGGTTATGATCCTGTTCCTGAAAAGGAGGAACATTCATGTTGTCAAAATCATGAATAAATGGGGTTTGCAGCAAAAAGTGATTTGTGGAAACTAGGAAACAGGGAATAGGGAACTCTTAACAGGGAACAGTTTCAAGTGGTGATACGTAAATATCTTGCAGTTTTTTAATTGAAAATAGCCTAAAACCCTCTACCCATAAAGGTTTTAGATTTATTCAGCCAGCCCTAAATAATCGGTAATTTTTGAGTCTATCCATGACAATTATGCGCCCATATCACAAAATATCTATCATTGAATCTGGGGAACTTTTAGTCAAAATTCCTCTAGAATTATTTGCGGTAGAAACTCCCCATCCATATGAAAGTTTAGGTGCTAATTATGGTCAACATTCACCTTATTTTCTGCGGGAAACGGTTGTTAAAAAATTAATTGCTGCTCAGAATTATCTACATTCATTACACCCTGGTTGGTATATTCAAATATTTGATGCCTATCGTCCAGTTGATGTACAACAGTTTATGGTTGATTATAGTTTTGCTCAAGCTTTAGGAGAACAAGGAATTGATGAATCTGATTTATCACCACAAGAATTAGGGGAAATTTGGCAAAAAGTTTATGATATCTGGGCTGTACCTAGTTTAGATATGAAAACTCCACCTCCCCACAGTACAGGTGCTGCGGTAGATATTACTTTAGTTAATAACTATGGGGAAGTTGTGAATATGGGTTCGCCAATTGATGAAATGTCTGAACGTTCTTATCCTGATTATTTTGCTGATAAAAACCCAGAGTTTCATCGGCTGAGGCAATTATTAAATGATGTCATGATTCATGTCGGATTTCAACGCAATCCCAGGGAATGGTGGCATTTTTCCTATGGTGATCAAATGTGGGCTTGGTTATCAAATCAAACTACAGCATATTATGGAAGATGGAGTTAGAGAATTTTGATAGCTACTTGGGGTTTGCAGCAAAAAGTGATTGGTGAAGGAAGGGAACAGGGAACAGGGAACAGTTTCAAGAGTTAGTAAGGAAAGAATTTTTACCGAAAGTGCAAGGTTTTTAAGTGCTGATCCTTCAATATCTAGGACTTACGCATTTTCACGAAATATTGGGGTTTGAGATTGCTTCCTTTCGTCGCAATGACACTATTTGAAGTATATTTTGCGTAAGTCCTGATATCTTGCTGTTCTTTAATTGAAAATATTTTAAAATCCTCTACCTATAAAGGTTTTACATTTATTCTTCCACTCGATATCCTAACTCCGCTAACCTTAATCTTGAATGTCGCCATTTTGGTTGTACTTTGACAAATAATTCTAAATAAACCTTACCTGCTATTAACTTTTGAATTTGTTGTCGTGCTGCACTACCAATAGATTTTAACATTATTCCACCTTTGCCAATTAAAATTCCTTTTTGGGAAGCTCTTTCTACATGAATAGTTGCTAATACACGGGTAATAGTTGGTGTTTCTTCGACTAAATCAATGGCGATCGCTACGGAATGGGGAACTTCTTGACGAGTTAATAATAATATTTGTTCTCTAATTAGTTCTCCCATGATAAATCTTTCTGGTTGATCAGTAACTAAATCCGGAGGATAATAATAAGGCCCTGGTTCTATATTAGTAATTAATAAATCTTGTACCTCCTCTAAACCTGTACCATTTAAAGCTGAAAATTTGACAGTTTGCCATTGATTATCTCCAGCTAATTGGAAGTAACTATCATCTATTTTTTCGGAATCTGAAGGTTGTTGGTCAATTTTATTGAGACCTAAAATGACAGGAATTTCTATATTCTTGAGTAAATCTGCAATATAGCGATCGCCACCCCCACAAGCTACTGTACTATCAGCAACAAATAAAACTACATCCACTGATTCAATCGCGATTCTGGCATTTTTTACTAGCACTTCCCCTAACTGATGATGGGGTTTATGAATTCCTGGTGTATCAACAAAAATTAATTGTGCTGTTTCGGTCGTTAGAATTCCCCTTAAACGATTTCTAGTAGTCTGAGCAACTGGAGAGGTAATTGCAATCTTTTGTCCTACTAATTCATTCATCAAAGTTGATTTACCCACATTGGGGCGACCAACAATACCGACAAAACCAGAGCGAAAATCAGCATTTGCTTGAGGAATTATTACTGTTTCCGGAACTGATAAAATATCGTTATTATGATTAATATCACTCATTTTTAATAATACCTAAATGATTCCCTTGTGAGTATAATTATTTAATACAGATAAACTCAGATTACCATAAACTTTCAACCCAGATTCAAAAATAATTAGTCGTGCAAAATAAATTTAATATTTAGGAGAGGGAACAGGGAATAGGGAACAGGGAACAGGTAAGAGCTATAGAGATTTTTATTTATTCCCAAAATATTCAATTAGTACTCATAGCAAATTATATCTATTATCATCTTAGCTTTCAGTTTTATATATTTTATTAGTACAATAGGGAGTGGCCAAGTTTCTCCAAATTATACCTATTTTCCAAAATCAGGGAAGAGATTCTAGAGGCTGAACATCAGACATCTTCAAGCAAGAATTTAATGATGTTTAAATCAGATAAAATAAGGTGCAACATCCATGACTCTAGATTTACGTCAATTCTTCCAAGCTACCAACCCTGCTAACACTCTATTTGCAGATAGAGAGAATGGGGAAGAAGATAATAAATATTATATTGATTTCTCCTCAGTCCGGGGTGGTAAAATTATAGAAAACCTTAGAGATAATATCTCATTATGGTCTCCAGATGAACCAACTTGTCAGCTATTTACAGGACATATAGGTTGTGGTAAATCTACAGAATTGTTACGTTTAAAAGCAGAATTAGAAGCAGAAGGATTTCATGTAGTATATTTTGAATCCTCTGATGATTTAGAAATGGGGGATGTTGATGTTGGTGATATATTATTAGCGATCGCTCGGCGAGTCAGTGAAAGCTTGGAAAAGCTAACCCCAGTCAAAATAGAAAAGCCACAAGGACTAATGGATATACTCCGTGAATCTGCGAAGATTTTAGGAGAGCTAGATATTTCTGCGGAGGCTAATGTGTTCGGTCTTGGCAAAATTAATGCCAGTACGGAGGGAAATTTTTCCGCTGAGGTGGGTATTCCTGGTATTGGTCAATTGACTGCTAATGATCAAGAAGGTTTTTCCTTGGTAGCAACAGGAATTGGTAAAATTACTGCCAAAACTAAAGCCAGTCCCGAAATGCGGAGTAAACTCAGAGGTTATTTAGAACCCCGTACCAACGGAATTTTAGAAGCTATCAACCAAGAAATACTCCAACCTGCAAAAGAAAAATTAAAACAGCATGGTAAACAAGGACTTGTAGTTATTGTTGATAACTTAGACAAAGTAGACAGTTCACCAAAACCCTGGGGAAGACCTCAACAAGAATATTTATTCATAGATCGGGGTGAGCAGTTACGGGGGTTAGACTGTCATCTAGTATATACGATGCCCATAGCCTTGAGATTTTCCAATGACTTTAGCACTCTTACCCAGAGATTTCTAGTCAACCCAGAAGTTTTACCAATGGTTCCTGTCATATCCAAACATGGTAAAATTGCAGAAGAAGGGATGGCATTATTAAGACAAATGGTCTTAGCTAGAGCATTTCCAGATTTAGCTCCAGAGCAGCGGTTACAAAAAATTTCGGAAATTTTTGAGCAACCAGAAACCTTAGATTATTTGTGTTGTGTCAGTGGTGGCCATGTAAGAAATTTATTACGACTGCTCAACGACTCTGTGAAAAAACAAAAAGGCTTACCCATTAGTCATACCATAGTCAATAGTGTTGTTCAAGGTTATGGGAACGAACAGAAATTAGCCATTTCCAATGATGAATGGAATTTACTCAAACAAGTTAAAGCACAGAAAAAAGTTGCTGGAGATAAAGGTTATCAAGTATTAATTAGAAGTATGTTTGTTTACGAATATCGAGATGGTCAAGATACATGGTTTGATATTAATCCACTATTAGCGAATGCTCAGGAATTACAATCATGAAAGAAGAAGAATTAATTGCCGCAAGTGTTGCTAGTAATGAAGAAGAACTACGCAATTTAGCCTGGGCAGTTAATATGAGTCAAGGGCAATTTTCTCTGATTTTAGCTCGCTCTAACCACATTTTTATGAGACAGGAGTTAGTTGAAAGATTAGAGCAAATTTGCCCTGTAGAAATTCAGAAAATTCTTCTAGAACCATCAATTACCAAAATGTATGCAAAGATTTGCGATCGCCTAAAAGAGCAAATAGCAGATGCAAAACCAGCTGCATTTATGGTATTGGGTTTAGAGACAGTCAAGGATATTAAACAATTAGTAACTTCCATGAATGTGGCTAGGGAAGAATTTAGAAAAAATTGTCCTTTCCCACTCATTTTATGGATAAATAGTGATATTTCCCAACAATTTATTCGGTTAGCACCAGATATTTATAGTTGGGCAACCCTGAATATATTTGAAATTAACCCCACAACTCTACAACAGCATCTACGCAAACAAACAGATAGTTTATTTAAAATATTTTTAGCAATAGATAATCATCAAATTCTCAATCATAGTCATGTTGTAGATACTGCGGAAATTACAATCATAAAAACGGCATATCAAGAAATACAACAACAAGGTATAGAATTAACAGCAGATTTACAAGCCAGTTTACAATTCGCTTTAGGTAGAGAAGCTTATATCAATGAAGAAATAGATCATGCCTTAGCTTATTATCAAAATAGTTTAAACTTCTGGCAAAATACTACAAATAGTTTACGCCAAAGTATTGTCATCTTTAATATTGGTTTATGTTATTATCGCCAAGCTTATTTAGCCCGGATAAAACAAGATAAAGATTGGCAGATGGCCAAAAACTATTTCTGGCAATGTATTCAGATATTTGAAGCAGAACAAAGACAAGATTTAGTAGCTAAATTTATTAGTTTTTGTGGTGAGGTATTAAGACAAATCCAAGATTGGCAGCAATTAGAGCAATTAGCACATAAATCATTACGACTACATCAAATATATGGAACACAAATCCAAATAGCCCAGGATTATGGTTTTTTAGCAGAAGTTGCTCTTTGCCAAAAAAATCCTGTCTTAGCTAAAGAAATGTCTAGTAAAGCTTTAGAAATTTCTGCTCAAACCAGTCAGAAAAATCACCAAAAGGGATTGTATCTATTACTTTTAGCTCTTAGTTGGAAACATTTAGGTGAAATAGAAGTAGCAGTAAAAACCTTAGAAATCGCTAAACAAGAAGATCCCCAAGAAAACCCTAGATTATATATTAAAATTCTGGAAGAGTTGCAGAAATTATACTTTGAAAGTAAACAATATCTGACAGCTTTTGAAATTAAACAAACTCAACGTTCTTTAGAACAACAATTTGGTTTTCGAGCTTTTATTGGTGCTGGTAGATTACAACCACAAATACATATAGGTGCAAAACAAAATTATACTCACCATCAAGATATTATCGCTGAAGAGATAATTGCTTCTGGAAGACAAAGAGATATTAACCGTCTGATTGAAAGAATCGGTAGTACACAGTATAAATTAACCGTAATTTATGGTCAATCTGGAGTAGGTAAAAGTTCTTTGGTGAATGCAGGTTTAGTACCAGCTTTAAAAGTCCAAAATATGGGGACTCGTGATGTTGTACCCATAGCTTTAAGAGTATACACAGATTGGGTGAGAGAATTAGGTCAGTTATTAAAAAAAAACATCAAACATGATTCTCATCTAAACTTAGATTCAGTCGTAAGTATTGTTGAGCAGTTAATTAAAAATTCCCAAGCCAATCTGTTAACAGTTTTAATTTTTGATCAATTTGAAGAATTCTTTTTTGTCTTCCAAGAACCATCTCAAAGAGCAGAATTTTTTGATTTTTTAGGTGATTGTTTAAACCTCACCGATGTCAAAATAGTTATTTCCATGCGGGAAGACTATTTACATCATTTATTGGTTGCTAATAAACTGCCAAAAATGGCGGCAATTAATCAAGATATTCTCAGTAAACATATTCTTTATCAATTAGGTAACTTTGCTCCCGAAGATGCTAAAAAATTTATTACTGGGTTATCTCAATTAAATTTAGAACCAGCTTTAATTGATGCAGTAGTTGCAGACTTATCTAGTAATTTAGATGAAGTTAGACCAATTGAATTACAGGTAGTTGGCGCACAAATTCAAACTGATAATATCACGACACTGGTTCAATATCAGCAACTAGGGCCGAAAGAAAAATTAGTGCAAAGATACTTAGATGAAATTATTCAAGATTGTGGTGCAGAAAATGAACAAGTAGTTAGAATTGTCCTCTATTTACTGACCGATGAAAATAATACTAGACCATTGAAAACCTTAGCAGAACTGGAAAAAGACTTGCAGGTTTTATCTGCTAATTTAAAAAAAGAATCAGAGAAATTAAGTTTAATTTTAAAAATATTAGTGAAATCAGGATTCATATTTTTATTACCCGAATATCCAGCTAACCGTTATCAATTAGTACATGATTATTTAGTGACCTTTATTCGTCGTCAACAAGAAGCACAACTCAATCAATTAATTATAGAACTAGAACAAGAGAGAAAACAGCGTCAAGTTAGTGAAGAACAACTGAGAACCTTAGAAGCAGCAAATAAACTTTTAGCGCAAGCTCAACAAAAATCGAAAAAAGAAACAATTAAACCCAATAAATGGCATCAAATACAAATGCTATGTATATCTTTAGGAGTCACAGGATTTGTTGTTTTCTTGCGATTTTTAGGTTTATTGCAACATTGGGAATGGTTAGCTTTTGATCAATATATACGTTGGCGACGAACAGAACCAGTTGATCAGAGAATTGTAATTGTCGGAATTAATGACGAAGACTTACATAATCTCCAACAGGCAATGATTACAGATGCAACCTTAGCCAAATTAATTAACAATTTAAAAGCTAGAAAGCCACGAGCTATAGGTTTAAATATTTATCGTGATTTACCTGTTGAACCTGGACATCAAGCATTAGTCAAGGTTTTTAAAAGTACCCCTAATTTGATTGGAATTGAGAAAGTAGTAGGAGATAAAAAATATGAAAGAGTTGACGCACCTATAGAACTCAAAGAATTAGGTCAAGTAGGAGCAAATGATGTCATTGTTGATGCTGATGGTAAGGTACGCAGAGGTTTAATTTACCTCAATACTCTAGAAGGAGAAACTATTTATAGCTTTAGTTTATATCTGGCTTTACTATATCTCAAACCCGAAGGAATTAGCCTCACTCAAGATTTTCAACTAGGTAAAACACAACTGCAACCATTTCAAAGTAATGATGGAGGTTATGCGCGAGCAGATGATCATGGTTATCAAATCTTGATGAACTATCGGGGTGGAAGAAACTCCTTTGAAATCATTTCTTTAACAGATATTTTAGAAAATAACGTACCACCAAATTGGGGTCAAGATAAAGTGATCTTAATTGGTTATGCAGCAGAAAGTTTTGGTGATTATTTTCTATCTCCCTACAGCAGTGATATTATGGGTCTTGCTGAAAACATTAGAGGTGTAGAAATTCAGGCTAATTTGACCAGTCAATTAATTAGTGCTGCGCTTGAGCAACGTCCTTTGATTAACACTTTTCCGGAATATGTAGAGATCATTTTTATTCTGATTGGATCGGTAATTGGAGTATTATTAATTTGGCAATTTTCGTCTTGGAAAACATCCGGTCTTAGTATAATGATTATCAGTAGTATTTTATTGATAATTTCCTACATAATTATTTTATGTGTTTGGTGGTTTCCTATTATTCCTGTAATTTTAGCTCTTTTTAGTTCAGCTACAATTATTATGATATTCAATAAAGGTCAGATAGAAAAATTACAACTGAGTCGAACTTTAGAATTAATCTTGGAGAATTATCATAATAACCCAGAAGTAGGTAGTCGAGCAATTGAATATTTCTTTATATCTAATCAAGGAATTAAATTAACTCAAGAAAATATATTGAATATTACTTTAAATACTTTAAAATATTGTCAAAATGTTCATGATATTGCTGATGTGGTTGATAAAGTTACTTGGATACCATTGACAAAAATTAAAGAGAATGATTTGTTATGGATCAACAAATTGATTAATGTTAGCTGTGATTTACAAACTTTTAATAAAACCGACTCAATTCATCTCCAAAGTGATGTAATCTACTCTTCTATAATTATCCTCAAACAATTATTAGAGGATATTGATAATCATCCCCAGACTGGACAAACCGCAACATTTAAAGATATTATTAATAAATGGTTATTAATTTTTCAAGATAGTAAAAGCTAAGATAATTACCTGTTTATTTGCATAAATTTAAGACAATGATGATTTCTAAAAATCAGGAATTATTCCGACTTTCTCAAGGACATCTGAATTTACTCAGAAATTGTCCCCGCAAATTTCAATATAGCTACTTAGAACAACTGAATATACCCACAAATCCAGATCAAGAAAATAATCGCACTTTGGGGAGTCAGTTTCACTTGTTAATGCAGCAGCAAGAAATGAATTTACCAATTGATGGTTTTTTAGAAGTAGATGATAACTTACAAAAATTAGTACAAGAATTTCAGAAATTAGCACCAGAAATATTTACAACTGAGACTAATGATCAGATATTTCGAGAAAGTGAACATTATCGAACGTTGCAGATTCAGGATTACTTAATTACAGTAATATATGACTTATTAATAGCAGATCAGGAAACAGCACAAATATTAGATTGGAAAACCTATAATCGTGTACCGAAAAGAGATGATTTAGCTAAAAATTGGCAAACTAAATTGTATATGTATGTTTTGGCTAAAACAAGTGATTATGTACCAGAAAATATATCTATGACTTACTGGTTTGTGCAGTCAGAGTCAAACTTGAGACAAATATCATTCAATTATGATAGTAAACAACATCAAAAAATTGAAAAAGAATTAACAGTAATACTCAATAATTTAACTAATTGGTGGGAGCAGTATCAACAAAATCAACTATTTCCCCAAGAACCAGTATATCCAGAAGCTTGTGATTTTTGTCAATATCGTTTACGTTGTTACAACTCAGAAAATAGTTCCACAATCTTACCAAAACTTGCTACCATCGAAGAAATAGCAATTTAATTAATTCCATGCAGTGGATTTTAAGAGAACCTGAATTAATTCCTGATTGGTTTATTCAAGCAGTTCAAAACAACACCAAACTATCAAAAGTAGATTTTGCGGCTCAATTACTTTGGCAAAGAGGGATAAAAACCGAAATAGAATTAGCCCAATTTGTTGACTACAAAAATTATCAACCTGCAAGTCCTTTTGCATTTGGTGAAGATATGAATTTAGCCGTAGCAAGATTAAAACAGGCGGCTATATCTGGAGAAAAAGTAGTAATTTGGGGAGACTTTGATGCAGATGGAATTACTGCCACCGCTGTGTTATGGGATGGTTTGGGAGAGTTTTTTATTCAACAGCAACAGTTAACTTATTATATTCCCAATCGCTTAACAGAATCTCATGGTTTGAATAGAGCAGCAATTGACAATTTAGCTGTTCAAGGATGTAAATTAATCGTCACCTGTGACACAGGAAGTACAAACATTGATGAGATTATTTATGCACAGAAATTAGGCATTGATGTGATTGTCACAGATCATCATACCTTACCCACAGAACGTCCACCAGTCAGTGCAATTATCAATCCTCGTTACTTACCAGAAACCCATCCATTATTCCATCTTTCAGGGGTAGCAGTAGCTTATAAATTAGTAGAAGGATTATATGAAACCTTACCGGATGTACCTGAAAAACCTGTCGCAGATTTATTAGATTTAGTAGCGATAGGATTGATTGCAGATTTAGTAAAATTAAGTGGAGACTGTCGTTATTTAGCTCAGTTAGGAATTCAAAAATTACACGCAGATTTTAAGGCGAAAAAGAGAAGAAGACCTGGGGTAGGAATTTTATTAGATTTATGCAAAAAAAATGGCGATCGCCCTACAGATATTTCCTTTGGTTTAGGACCAAGAATTAATGCAGTCAGCAGAATTCAAGGGGATGCCAGTTTTTGTGTGGAACTATTAACAAATAAGGATATTCACCACTGTCAAACATTAGCACAAGCCACAGAATTAGCTAATACACGCCGCAAGTCTTTACAGAAAGATGTGCAAAATCAAGTATTACAAAAACTCTCTCAATTAGACTTATCAACTACTAGTGTGATCGTGTTAGAAGATCCTCAATGGGCGGTGGGAGTTTTAGGTTTAGTGGCGGGACAAATTGCCCAAGAAACTGGCAAACCAACAATTTTATTAAATACAGAAATCGGGGAGTTAGAAACTAATCAACCTAGATTGGCACGTGGTTCTGCTAGGTCAATTAATGGAGTTGATTTATATCAATTAGTTAAGGAACAGGCACATTTATTATATCGTTTTGGTGGACATCCATTTGCCGCTGGTTTGAGTTTATTTACTGCCAATATTCCTTTATTTACAGATGCAATTAATCAAAAATTAAAGCAGTATTTAGGAGGAGTTGAACTAACTCCAAAAATAGAGGTAGATTTAGTAGTTACAGTTGCAGATTTAGTCCAAAACTTAGGTAAAGATTTATTTTTAGAGTTAAAGGTTTTAGAACCCTGTGGAATGGGAAACCCAGTTCCTAAGTTATTAATCAAAAATTGCTGGTTTGAGAAAGCTAGACATCGTAATCAACAGGATTTAAAAGGACAAAAAGTACAATATATCAAAACAGAATTTAATATTAAAGATGATTCTAGTCATAACTCCTTTCCTGGTATTTGGTGGGGACATTATCAAGAAGAATTACCAACAAGTAGATGTGATTGTATTGCCGAAATAGACTTTAATAGTTTTAAAAATCGTTATGAAATTCGGTTAATAGATGTACGTATCTGTGCAGAAGAAATTAGAGAAAATGTCCCAAGTCTGCAAATATTAGATTGGCGCAATCAAGATAATTGGCAATTAAATTTGGATGATACAATTGAGATTATCAAAAGTTGTCCCACTAGTTGGGAAGAAGTGAAATTATGGGTGAAAAAATCAATTTATAATCAAAAACAATTAGCTTTAGCATGGAAAAGTAAAGAACAGCAAACACCGCCAGAAATTTGGTTAAAATTAGTGGGAATTGCTAAATTCTTGCATCGAACCCAACAAGTAGTGAGTAGAGTTCAAATTTTGGAAAAATTGGATATTGGTGATTTGAGTTTACAGTTAGGATTTCAAGGTTTAAAATATTTAGGATTTGCTATGAAATTACAAGATGGGAAATTACAAATAACTTGGGATGAAATTAATCAAAATCAATTGTTAGCAGAAAATGCTATCAATAAGTTTTTGTTGGCAATTCAAGAAGAACAATTTCAACAAGAATATTTTACAACAGTACCAATATCTATAATTGAAGCGATCGCTATGAGTTAGTTAACAATTTCAGGACTTACGAATTTTAATTAAAAATCGGTGTTTGAGATTGCTTCCTTTCGTCGCAATGACAATAGTTGAAGTATACCTTGCGCAAGATAACTGATTAACTGATAACTGACAACTGACAACTGATAACTGACAACTGATAACTGATAACTGATAACTGATAACTGATAACTGAATTAACCTGCTTTCAAAATCTCATCATCTAAAGAAAAATCAACCTCTTTTTGATCTTTCCCACTGGCTAAATAATCATTTTGTAAAGAGTCTTTTAAACCAGAAATTAAATCATATTCCGGTTGCCAATTTAATTCTGTTATAGCCTTATTTACCGATGCAAAAAAGTGTTGTACTCGCATGGGGAAAGCTTTACGTTTCCCAAAATCAAACTTTTTAGGATCGTAATGAACTATCTTAATCTCATCCGCAGACTTACCCGCAGCGATAGCACAAGCACGAGCTAAACCATCAAAAGTGACATAGCGATCGCCAGATACATTATAAATCTGACCGATGGCTTTTTCGTTACCAATTACCTGTAACATGGCCTGGGCTAAATCTTGAACATGGCCTAACTGGGTAATGTGCATTCCATTACCAGGAATAGGAATAGGGCGATCGCGCACTATCCTATCAAAAAACCAACTTTCTAAAGGATTATAATTCTGCGCTCCGTAAATATAAGTAGGACGAATTGAGGTAAAAGGAATACCTAACTGTTGTAAGTAAGCTTCCGTTTCATGCTTACCTTTATGACGACTCTTCGGATCAACTGTATCATCTTCAATGTGAGGCATTTGATCAGATTTTAGGTAAACTCCCGCCGAACTCATATACACAAAATGTTTTACCCTTCCTTGGAAAATTTCCGCTAAGGGTTGAGTATCCGTAAGTTCACGACCATTATTGTCAAAAATTACATCAAAACTTTCCTGTGATAACTTGTCTTTTAACTGAGTTGCATCAGTGCGATCTCCGATAATTTGTCCTACCCCTTCAGGAGCGGGATGATTACCACGATTGAACAATACCACCTCATGTCCAGCTTTGACTAATAATTCTGTCAAGTAGACACCAATAAACCGAGTTCCACCAATAACTAGAATACGCATAAATTCCCATTCCTTATTAATTTAGGTGACAATAACACCTTTATTTTTGAGATTATCAGAGGACATGGGGAATAGAAAATAGTTCAACTCACGTACAGCAGATTTCGTTCATAAAAAATACAAATCACAATACTATTCCTCTTCTGTCACTCTCCTAAAAGTCTTGCAAATTCTAAACATTGACCAGTCCGTTTTAACGGACTTTAGCTATAAGACAGAGAATTAATTCTCTGGCAGGTGTGGAATATAACAGGTAAGGCATATTTAACCTCATTTATCACCAATGAACACTGTTAAACTCCTACAAATCGGTACAATTTAAGGTTATTGAATATCCTTATTATTTTAGCTACAGCTATAAAACTATTATAGGGCATTCTGCTTTTCAATGATTCACATAATAACATCGGTAAGTGCTGTATCTTCATTAAACCAAAATTAACGCTCCATTGGTCGCCAATCACTAGCAGGTATAAAAGCCGCCCAGTAGTGAGGATGTTGATAATCTTTTCCTAACTCACCCCGCAGCATTTTTAGTTGAGTTTGTCGCAGTGCGTCACTTCGGCCTTGATTTTTTCTTAAAACTGCTTTGTAGTAATTTACCATCAAATCTTTAGTTGCATCATCATCAACTTTCCACAGACTAATTACCTGACTTTCAGAACCAGCAATTACTAAAGCACGACGTAAACCATAAATACCGTCACCTGTGGTATTTGTACCTCTACCAGTATCGCAAGCAGAAAGAACGACAAGTTTTGTACCCAACAGATTTAATGAAGTTGTTTCTAAAGCTGTCAGAATACCATTGGGGTTAGTTCTAAGTTGCTGAGTTCTCAAACCTGCTAAAACTAATCCAGAAAGTAATAAAGGATGATTATCAAATGTGTTTTCATCTTCTTGTTTAGGACTTTCAAAAAAACCGTGTGTAGCAATGTGGAGAATTTTTGGACTGGTTAGCTGTTGTAGATTTGCTTTAGAAGCATCAGTGCCAAGTAAAGGTTCAATTCCTAACATTTCAGAAATTGCTTTTGCTTCCTTTTCTGTTCCTGGTAATGGGGTAAATTGTTGTTGAGATAAATCAATGGAACGAGTTCGATTTTCAGTTTTAGCAATTTTCGCTGGACGATTAAAATAAGGATCTGCCATTACTATTGGTGATTGTTTACTAGGAAAAGAAGTTTGTAATCTGAGTAAATCTCTTCCAGATGTTAGGTAAGTAAAGGCGTAATTTTTGACTAAGAAATCACCTTGTTCATCAACTAAGGCTTCAAAGGGAATCAGGTTTAATTCACCATCTGGAGAAATGAGAATTTTGCGAGTATTACCCAATAGTTTCCGGATAGGCTGCATGACTATTTTATCTAACTCACGAGCCGATTTTTTTAGTTGTAAATCAGGTGTTTGTGAATCTCGCACATTCCGACGAAATGAATTTAATGCTGCTTCTATTTTTTCAGCTTCACCTAAATCAATACCTTGGGGATTTCCCTGAGAATTGAGAATATAAGCAGCATAACGATGTTTACCAAAACGTTTATTTTGTGATGCTTGAGGATTAAATGGTCTATATTTTACAAATTCTACTAAAGCAGCATCAGCAGGAATTAATTTTTGAATTGCTTCTATACTAACAGGCTGAGACTGAAGACGAAATTCTGCACTACTACGGCTTAATTGATCTTCTTGTTGTTTGATTTTTGCTTGCAAATTTGTAACTTGTTGGCGATACTGACTTGGTGAAAGTTCTCTGGGTGGATTATGACGTAATGCAGCAATTTGACTGTAGAGATTAGAGAGTTCATCTATTAATTTCTGGCTTTTTGGTTCATTATTACGCTGGCGGAGAATTTGTATATTTCTAGTGAGAATATCTAAAATCCTTCCTTTGCGTTGTAAGATAGTGGTCAACGCTAAACGAGCAGCTTTTGAGTTATTCAGTGCAGAATTTAGATGTAAAGAAATAGTCCCATCTGTAGTACCAGAAACAGTTTTCATGTAGTCGCGTTTTTGGCGTTCAAAACCTGCGGCCAGATTGTAAGTCAGGTGATATTCTTCTATTGCTATTCCTTGTGTTAAAAAGTCTATGGCATTGGTAATATTTCCCTGCCTTGAGTACAAGAATGCCAAATTATTCATGCTAGTTGCCACTTGAGGATGTTCATCCCCCAACAGGCGTTTTGTCATCTCTAAAGCTTGGCGATAGAGGGGTTCAGCTTCTGCGTACCTTCCCTGGCTTTCGTACAATCCTGCCAAATTATTCATGCTAGATGCCACTTGAGGATGTTCATCCCCCAACAGGCGTTTTCTCATCTCTAAAGCTTGGCGATAGAGGGGTTCAGCTTCTGCGTACCTTCCCTGGCTTGAGTACAATCCTGCCAAATTATTCATGCTAGATGCCACTTGAGGATGTTCATCCCCCAACAGGCGTTTTGTCATCTTTAAAGCTTGGCGATAGAGGGGTTCAGCTTCTGCGTACCTTCCCTGGCTTGAGTACAATCCTGCCAAATTATTCATGCTAGTTGCCACTTGAGGATGTTCATCCCCCAACAGGCGTTTTCTCATCTCTAAAGCTTGGCGATAGAGGGGTTCAGCTTCTGCGTACCTTCCCTGCCTTGAGTACAAGAATGCCAAATTATTCATGCTAGATGCCACTTGAGGATGTTCATCCCCCAACAGGCGTTTTCTCATCTCTAAAGCTTGGCGATAGAGGGGTTCAGCTTCTGCGTACCTTCCCTGCCTTGAGTACAAGAATGCCAAATTATTCATGCTAGATGCCACTTGAGGATGTTCATCCCCCAACAGGCGTTTTGTCATCTCTAAAGCTTGGCGATAGAGGGGTTCAGCTTCTGCGTACCTTCCCTGCCTTGAGTACAAGAATGCCAAATTATTCATGCTAGTTGCCACATCAGGATGTTCATCCCCCAACAGGCGTTTTCTCATCTCTAAAGCTTGGCGATAGAGGGGTTCAGCTTCTGCGTACCTTCCCTGCCTTTCGTACAATCCTGCCAAATTATTCATGCTAGTTGCCACATCAGGATGTTCATCCCCCAACAGGCGTTTTCTCATCTCTAAAGCTTGGCGATAGAGGGGTTCAGCTTCTGCGTACCTTCCCTGGCTTTCGTACAATCCTGCCAAATTATTCATGCTAGTTGCCACTTGAGGATGTTCATCCCCCAACAGGCGTTTTCTCATCTCTAAAGCTTGGCGATAGAGGGGTTCAGCTTCTGCGTACCTTCCCTGGCTTTCGTACAATCCTGCCAAATTATTCATGCTAGATGCCACTTGAGGATGTTCATCCCCCAACAGGCGTTTTGTCATCTCTAAAGCTTGGCGATAGAGGGGTTCAGCTTCTGCGTACCTTCCCTGCCTTGAGTACAATGCTGCCAAATTATTCATGCTAGTTGCCACATGACGATGTTCATCCCCCAACAGGCGTTTTCTCATTTGCAATGCACGCTCTGCCATAGGAATTGCTTCCCTATATTTACCTTGTTGATAAAGTTGAATTACTTGTTGATTGAGTTTTTCTGCTGTTGCTAAGTCTTCCGATTGAGTAGTTGTGGCTGGAGGATTTACCTGGGCTATGGCTAATTCTGGCATCGTTATGATTAATCCAGTGATTCCTAACCAAGCATGGAAAAATATGAGAGTGTTGCCAACAATAAATGATTTAAAATCCTTCATTCTACTTTGCTCCATACGGCTAACCCCAAGCTCCGCTAACGCAATGACAGTTGGGGATTTTTTGACTGGGAATATTTTTACTTGTTGAGCTTTTCTTCTCCACATGACTAAATCCTCTTGTTTAAATTATCTAATTGCTGTTGCATTTCCCGTATTTTTGGCTCATCTCCTAAAACACGATAGTTTTTATCAGCAGACTTAAACCATTTAAATGCTTGTCTTAACTCACCTAGAGTAATATTTACTTCCCCTAAATTAGCTTGCATAATTGCTTGTGCTGGTAGATTGTTTTCTACTTTTGCTAGTAGTAGTGCAGTTAGATAGTGTTTTTTGGCTAATTCAGTTAAACCAACTTCCTGATAAATATTGCCTAACAACTGATAAACTGCGGTAGTTTTAGTTTCTTGTTGGACTAAATTTGTCAACAATACAATAGCATCAGCATTCAAATTATTATTTCTATATAAATGTGCTAGAGCTAAGGTTTTTGATTGATTGGTTAAAGGTTGTTGTTGTAACTGTGCTATTTGATTTTTTACCCGTTGAGTATCCACATCACTGAGGATGGTGAAACCAGAATTATCTTTATCCTCATTAGATACACCATTACTAGCAGTAACAATGACTCGATAACGAAAACCTGGTTGCAGGGTTTGATTTCCAGAATAAACAACTTCTGGTTGGTTAACTTGAGTTTTCCAATCCACATTTGGCCCTAATACTTGTACTTGATAACTAGTCGCACCCGCTACAGAATGCCAACTTAAGCTAGGTTGACGAGTTAAAATAGCACTATTGCGGGGAGTAATCAGATAAGGAATTGTCGGATCATTTCCGTTACGAGTAGGAGCAGTTTTGCGATTTTGTCTTTTCTGAACTTGCTTAGGTAGAAAACAACCTTCAGAAACTTTAAATTCACCTGGAGAAGCAGGATTCCAAACTTTTCTGTTGTTACAAATAACTTTGACAGATGCACCTTTGAGTAAACGTAATTTATGAGAACCAGTTAATAATTCACCACCATATACTTTTTGGTATTTTTTCTGATTTGGTTGTTTGAGTTTCACATTTCCTTTAACTTCAGTGATAAACATTAATGCTGTTGATTCTGCAACTACAGGTGTAGCTAGAATTGTGGAAATGAGCGCGATAATAGTTCCAGAAATAGGTGAGTATCTTAAATTTATAAACATAAAATTTGTGATTGCCAACGGAATTACAAGAAAGGAAAAAATCGCCATATTCAGAGTTTGAGATTGCTTCCAGAAATAGTTGATAACTGCCAAGATTTTTAGATCATTTTGTTTGATTGCGTATTTTTTGACGTGCTATGTGTAACCAAGTATCCTCATCAGGATTTAAAGTTGAACCCAATTGAGCGCATTTTTGCCATTGTTGCAGTGCTTTTGCTGGTTTTTGAGTTGTTGGTTGATTTTCTAAAACTTGTGCTAACAAACAATGTACAGCACCAGGATTTTTAATATACTTAACTGATTCAGGGTTTTTCGTAATACCTATTGCTGCTTGCAGATTTTGTTGTGCTTCTTCATTTCTGCCTTGTTTTAACCGTACCCAACCAAAATTTTTAAACAACCTATATTTAATTTCTGGATAGCTATTTTTCTTTTGTGCTAATCCCAAACCCTGTTGTAATAATGCAGCCGCTTGTGGATATTTTTTATCTTGAATATACAAACGAGCTAAGTTATTATATGCTTCTGGTAAATCCCCAGAAAGAGCTAGTTGATATTGCTTTTTAGCTTTCTTTAAATCTTGCCATTCTTCATAAATATTCCCTAAATTATAATGAGCTTCTACATTGTCTTTATTTAAAGAAATAGCTTGGAGAAAATCTTGTTCTGCTGTCCCTAAATTTTTTGCGTCCATATTGTTTAAACCCCTCTGGTTATACTGTTCAGCAATTGATGGTAAAGCCAACCAAAGAAAAACCAAAGCAACTGACATCATCAAAGTAGAAGCCAACTTTACTTCTTGATGATATTGTTTCGGAATTTTATTTTCTAATAACTTATCCAATCCTTGTTGTCCAGTTTTGGTAAATTGACTGCCGGCTTGTAATAATGTCAAAATACTTGGTAAAGTCACTATCGCTGCACCAACAACACCAACTCCTCCCCCTAAAAAACGAGTAGCAATATTAGCCAACAAACTTATATTAGCCGTCCAACCAAAAATACTAAAAATAATCCATAACCAATCCAATTGATCCCAAGGGTGAGGTGCAATAGTGTCTAATTTCCACCACCAAGCTTCTGGATTAGGTTGAATACTTTCACGCCAAAATTGCAATTGATCTGCTGTTTGCTTATTAATAACTTTGGTGATTAGTTCACTCTTATTTCTGAGATTTTGATCTAATTCAATTACTTTTTGTAATCTACTATTGGGGATATTTTTTTCATCTTTTAAAGCTTCCTGCACAGCATCCCGTGCATTCAAAACTGCCAAAACTTGTTCAATATCAATAGCAGAACCAGTCTGATCAATATTTTTCAGTGATGCCTCATAACGTGCAATGATTACATCTAATAGATTATTCATTTTCTGCCAGGCAATAAAATAATAATAGGACTTACGCAAAATCTACCTCAAATATCGTCATTGCGACGCAAGGAAGCAATTTCAAACTACGGGATTTCATGAAAATGTGTAAGTCATAAATAATTATTAATCATTTTAAGTAGGTCAGCGGAGAAATTTACAACTATGTAACAGAAATTAAACAAGACTAAAACCTTCTTTCCTTCTGCACCCTGCCTGATCTCAATGACAATTTTTAACGCCTACCTACTTAGCTGCATAACAACTTAGCTGACGGCTGAAAGCTGATAGCTGAATGCTCACAGTAAAGGTAATCTTAGTCTGCTCCAACATCCCATGCCTAATTGCTAAATTATGTCTTCAAAATATGCTTTAGTCCATGAATGGTTAACTCCCAAAGCTACAGGAGGTTCAGAACTTGTAGTCAAGGAAATCTTAAATCATATAGATGCTGATTTATATGCCTTAATTGATTTTGAATCTACCAACCCAGAAAGTTATCTTTATCAACGGCAAATCGGTACAACCTTTTTACAACACTTCCCTTTAGCTAAACAAGGTGTCCAAAAATATTTACCCTTATTACCACTAGCTATAGAACAATTAGACCTGCGAAATCACGAAGTAATTTTATCCTCATCCCACGCTGTCGCTAAAGGTATCTTAACAACACCAGATCAACTACATATTTGTTACTGTCACAGCCCCATGCGTTATGCTTGGGATTTAACATTTGATTATTTACAACAAAGCAAACTAGGTACAGGTGCAATTGGGTGGATAACAAAATATTTATTACACAGCTTACGTCATTGGGATGTGATCAGTGCCAACAGAGTAGATTACTTCATCGCCAACTCCCAGCACACAGCAAGACGGATCTGGCGTTGTTATCGCCGCGCAGCAGAAGTCATTTACCCACCAGTAAATATTGATAACTTTACCTTTTGTGATCAAAAAGAAGACTTTTATTTGATAGTTTCCCGGTTAGTAAGCTATAAACAAGTATCCTTGATTGTACAGGCCTTTAACCAACTCCAAAAACCCCTAGTGGTGATTGGTACAGGGCCGCAAATGAAACAAATACAAGCGATCGCTCATCCTGATATTAAGTTACTAGGATGGCAGCCAGATCATGTAGTCAAAGAATACATGAGTCGTGCTAAAGCCTTCGTCTATGCAGCTTGTGAAGACTTCGGCATTGCCCTAGTAGAAGCTCAAGCCTGTGGCACTCCAGTCATAGCCTATGGTGCTGGAGGTGCATTAGAAACTGTCAAGGATATTCGCGCTTGTGTAGATAAGGCAACAGGTATATTCTTTAAAAGACAAACTGTAGCAGCTTTAGTGGAGGCCGTAGAAACATTTGAAGCCCAACAGTATTTTTTTAAATACGAGTATATAAAAATGCACGCAAATCAATTTTCTAGACAAGCATTTACAAATCGCTATCTAGATTTTATCAGCCAGTGTCAAGAAAAAAGACCTTACCCATCTTCCTCATCCTGACACTCTAAAAGCAATCTCAAACCCATATTTTTCTTACCCTGTGCGTAAATTCTGTCTATTTTTTGAATCTGTTGGCAATTTTTCCGGGAATTACAGCTTTTTAGCTTTAAGATCGGGACTAAGTGTGGTGTGGATTATTAAGGAGTATAATGACTGCCCAGAGTTCTATTCTCTCCGGCAAGCGATACCCACGTAAAGATGCTGATGGCTCGACGCATACTTTAGTAAAACGTGGTAAAAAAGCTAAATTACCCATAACTAAACTCAGAGTTATATCTGATCAGGGTTTAAACGGAGATTTTACTAAAAGACTGTTTGATATAGCCTTTTCACTCTCAGTTTTGATAGTGTTTTTTCCCATTTATCTGATTTTGGCCTTACTAATTGCCATTAGCTCAAAAGGTCCTATCTTTTATATCCAAGAAAGGGTAGGAAAAAACTATCGTCGTTTTAAATGTATTAAATTCCGCACAATGGTAAATAATGCGGATGAAATACTTGACGAAATTATGGCAACATCCCCAGAATTACGCCAAGAATTTACTAGCACTTTTAAGCTCAAAAAAGACCCAAGAATCACTAAAATTGGTCATTTTCTCAGAATCACCAGTCTAGATGAATTTCCCCAATTTTGGAACGTTTTGAAAGGTGACATGAGTGTGGTTGGCCCTCGTCCTCTAGTCGCAGAAGAACTAGTAAAGTATGGGATACACATTGATCAGATACTCACCATCAGACCAGGAATTACTGGCTTATGGCAGGTTTCTGGACGTAATGATATCCCCTACCCCCGTCGAGTCCTCATAGACCTGCATTACGTCAAATTTCGCACTTTTTGGTTAGATTTATGGATTATCTTAAAAACCATTAATGTAATCCTCATGCCCAAAAATAATGGTGCGTACTAACGTAACTTAGTTATCAGTTATCAGTTATCAGTTATCAGTTATCAGTTATCAGTTATCAGTTATCACCTGAATACGAGTCATTACTTAGGGGTTGCTGAATAAATTGGAACAGATTACTGGTATTGGGTTTGAGAGGTGTTTCAGAATCGTAGACGCTATATTTTTGCGCTTCTTTTCCTGTTTCATGGCCTCAAACCATCGATTTGTCAATCTTTTCGCTTGATTTAGTAAACCCACATTATTTGTAGAAATATATTTTTTTGAGTATATTGAGTTACATATTACCATACATATCAACTAAAATTGATCTGTTTGTAGTCAAACGGTTCTAGCAATTAATTGCTGTAGATCCTAGAATTACCTATAAATTTTACAACATCAACTATAAGGAATCAGTGAGAATGACAACCAAGAAACGAGCCTTAATTACTGGTATTACTGGTCAAGATGGTTCTTATTTAAGTGAATTTTTATTAGAACAAGGTTATGAAGTCCACGGAATTATTCGCCGTACTTCTACCTTTAATACAGATCGTATTGATCATATCTATGAAGATCCTCACAAAGAAGGGGTAAAATTATTACTACACTATGGTGATCTGACAGACGGTACTACCCTACGTCGTATTTTAGAGGAAGTCAAACCTGTCGAAATTTATAACTTAGGCGCTCAATCTCATGTCAGAGTTAGTTTTGATTCCCCAGAATATACTGTAGATGCAGTAGGAATGGGAACTCTGCGTTTATTAGAAGCTATCCGTGACTACCAACATCGCACAGGTATTCAAGTCCGTTTTTATCAAGCTGGTTCCTCAGAAATGTTCGGTTTGGTACAAGCAGTACCTCAGAGCGAAACTACTCCTTTCTATCCCCGTAGCCCCTACGCCTGTGCTAAAGTTTATGCTCATTGGCAAACTGTAAATTATCGAGAATCCTATAATTTATTTGCTTGTAATGGTATTTTATTCAACCATGAATCACCAAGACGCGGTGAAACTTTTGTAACTAGGAAAATTACAAGGGCTGTAGCTCGAATTGTAGCAGGTCAACAAAAAAGTATATATATGGGTAATCTGGACGCTAAACGAGATTGGGGTTACGCGAAAGATTACGTAAGAGCCATGTGGTTAATGTTGCAGCAAGAACAGCCAGATGATTACGTAGTTGCCACTGGTGAAACTCACTCAGTCAAAGAATTTCTCCAACTAGCTTTTAATTACGTTAACTTGAATTGGGAAGATTATGTCAAATTTGACGAAAGATATTTAAGACCCGCAGAAGTAGATTTATTAATTGGTAATCCGAATAAAGCAAACCAACAATTAGGTTGGAAACCCTCTGTAACATTTGAAGAACTAGTAGCTTTAATGGTAGAAGCAGACTTACAGGCTTTAGGGTTGACTTCTCCTAATGGTCAAGATTCACAACTACCTAAAGATGTTGCAACTATCCGTCAAGAACTTGGTTCTCTTCATTTTTAATCACCACCAAAACTAGAATTATGACTGCTTTAGAACTCAAAAATAAACGTATCCTCGTGACTGGTGGTGCAGGTTTCCTTGGCCGTCAGGTAATTGAACAACTCTGTCAAGCTGGTGCAGATCGTGAAAAAATTACAGTACCGCGATCGCGTGATTGCGATCTACGAGTATGGGAAAGTTGCCAACGTGCAGTAGATCAACAAGATATTATCATTCACCTAGCGGCTCATGTTGGTGGTATAGGTTTAAACCGGGAAAAACCCGCCGAGTTGTTTTACGATAACCTGATGATGGGAACACAGTTAATTCATGCGGCCTATCAAGGCGGTGTAGAAAAATTTGTCTGTGTTGGTACTATCTGTGCTTATCCAAAGTTTACACCCGTCCCCTTTAAAGAAGAAGACCTATGGGAAGGTTATCCAGAGGAAACCAATGCACCCTATGGAATAGCGAAAAAAGCCCTATTAGTGCAACTGCAATCTTACCGTGATCAGTATGGTTTTAATGGGGTTTACCTACTCCCTGTGAACCTATACGGCCCAGAGGATAATTTTGATCCGAGTAGCTCCCATGTTATTCCTGCATTAATTCGTAAAGTTCACGAAGCACAAGTGAAGGGGGAAAAACAGCTTCCTGCTTGGGGTGATGGTTCTCCTACCCGTGAATTTCTATATTCTACGGATGCTGCATTGGGTATCACGATGGCCACTCAGTCTTACAATGAATCTGATCCAATTAATTTAGGAACAGGTGAAGAAATTTCCATTAAAGATTTGATTACTCTGATTTGTGAGTTAATGGAATTTGATGGAGAAATTGTCTGGGAAACAGATAAACCCAATGGACAACCTAGACGTTGTTTAGATACTCAAAAAGCTCAAGAAGCATTTGGTTTTACCGCTCAAGTCAGTTTCCGCGAAGGTTTACGAAATACTATTGACTGGTGGCGTAAAAATGCTGGATAAAACTAGTTATTGGTAACTGGTGATTTCCCCTCGTTCCCAGTCTCCGACTGGGAATGCACTTATAGAGGTTCTACCTCTCTCATTAAGTCAGAGATTTTAAACTTCATTCTCATCAAGTCAGAGGCTTTAAACTTCATTCTCATCAAGTCAGAGACTTGAAATTTCATTCCCATACAGAGTATGGTAACGAGAAACGAGAAAACACAGAGTATGAGAACGAGAAACCTCTCTCATCAAGTCAGAGACTTTAAACTTCATTCCCATACAGAGTATGGGAACGAGAAATGGTAACGAGAAAAGCTAAAACTGTTAACAATTCCCCCATCCCTTCATGGAAACACTTATTCCACAACCCCTCAATAAGAATAAACTACGTCGTTCTTTGTTAAAAACTCGTCAAGCTATGACAGTACAAGAATGGAGAGAAAAGAGCGATCGCATTGTTTCACAATTACAAAACTCAGTCATATATAATCAAGCTACCACCGTTTTAGCTTATTTTAGTTTTCGTCAAGAACCAGATATCAGTCCTTTATTTTCCAACGCTCAACGTCATTGGGGTTTTCCCCGTTGTGTTGGTAAATCCCTATACTGGCATTTTTGGAATTTGGATGATGAATTAGTCAGTGGAAAGTACGGTATTACTGAACCTCATCCAGATGCACCTATGATTAATCCTAGAGAAGTTGATTTAATTATTGTTCCTTGTGTCGGTTGCGATCGCCAAAAGTATCGTTTAGGTTATGGTGGCGGTTATTATGACCGTTTATTGAGTTCTCCTGAATGGTCTAATATTCCTACTATTGGTGTAGTTTTTGATTTTGCTTATTTACCTCAGTTACTTGTAGAAACTTGGGATCAACCTTTAGATTTGGTAGTTACAGAGGTAGGAGTGATGGAATAATTAGGGGTTGCTCAAAAAGTGTTTCCCTCTTCCCTCTCAAAATTAAATTTGTGAACTTTCCAAAACCACAGTACCAGTAGGAGTGGGAACATTTTCATCTTTTTCTAGAGTGACAATTAAACCGGAAAATTCAGGATGGGAAAATTCTTGATACATTTGATTAGTGAAAGGCAATTCATAAGCTGCATTTCCCCATTTGTAAGGTTTAACTTTCCCGCAGGGTAATTTTTCACTATCAACAATTGTCCATAATAAATAGACATGATTTGGTGGTGGGGCGGGTAAATTTTGAAATACCATCACTGCTTTTTCTTGTTCAGGATTAATCATGATACTTCCTGAAGCGGAACTTTTGGAATTTACTCCTCTAAAGGTAATCAGTTTGGTATTATCTCTCTCCAGCATGGTTTTGACTACCCTAGCTTGGGCAAAGTCTTGGCGTAAACTCTGATTTTCTGCTGTGAGAAAACCGACATTTTGACGTAATCTGTAGTTATCAATTCCCACAATAACTAATAACACAGCAGCTATTCCACCAGTAATAGTTTTCCATCCCCAGAGCGATCGCTTGGTTAATATTTCTGGAGATACATTTGATGGTTGTGGCCGATAAACTTCCTTAGCTTGTTCATTTTTAACTTGTTCATTTTCAACTTGTGCCAAAATTTGTGGTAGCAGATGAGCGGGTGCTTCCACCTCCACAAAACCATCCACAACTTGTCGGAGAACTTCCTGTAAATCTTCCACTTCAGTAATTAAGTCTGGATTTTCATTCAGTAACTCTTGAAATTCCTGGGTTTCTTCTGGGAGTAAATCATCAACCACAAACCCAGCGACAAGATTTTCAATATGTTCAGAATCAAAAGATTTAGTCATAAATGGATAAATCAGAATCTAATAAAATACGTTTGAGTTTAAGTAATCCTTGACGAGTAGCAGTTTTCACAGTACCCAGAGGAATATTGATTTGTTTAGCAATTTCTGACTGACTTAACCCTTCCTTATAAGCTAATTCAATCACTTGACGTTGCTTTTCTGGTAATTGTAAAAGAGCATCATAAATTCGTGTTGATCTTTCGGCAAAACTGGCCTGTTCAACCGGTGTAGGTTCTGGAGTTGCTTCACTGATCATAGTTTGTCCCCAGCGTTCCATAAATTTAGTTTGTCTATTGCGAGAACGGATTTTATCAATAGCACGCGATCGCGTCATAGTCACCAAATAGCGGGTAAAAAAACGGCAATCTGGATTACTAGAAGCTTTTCGCCACAGTGTTAAAAAAATTTCCTGGGTTAAATCTTCAGCTTCTTGGGAATTACCCAAAATTTTCAGTGCTAAACCATAAACTAAGCGGCCATGACGATTGAATAAAACACTGAGTGCTGAAGAATCACCGTTTTTCAGTGCTACAAATAAGGTTTCATCTGTAGCAGATGATAAGTCATTCCCATTTGACTGGGGAAGTTTATCCTCCATACTGGTGCAAAAACCGTTTCAGATGTACATAACAATTTATTATCCATTCAGTTTGTGTCATCACCTCTTTCCTGGGAAACATCTATAGTAGGAGTCAGAAGATAGAACTGATACTAAATTTCAGATGTTGTCATTGTGACGTAAGGAAGCAATCTTCAAACCTAACGTTTCCTGAAAATGTCTCAGTCCTAATATAATGACGAACTAGAAACTCAATTGGATTTACTTTTAACTTTTGAATAAAATTAGGTGTTTTAGGGTGTGTTAGAACGAAGTTCGTAACGCACCATTCATTATTAAGGGTAGGAATTACGCACAAGCTATGGAATAAACGAACCTCTCTCTGCGTTCTCTGCGTTCTCTGCGGTTTGATATTCCGTGACTCTTGCGTAAGTTCTACCAAAAATAAGAAGCAAATCACTGAACAAAGATCAATCATTCAACATAGAACTGACAGAAACACATTCCCAGACAGCATTTCAGAAAAACTAAAACTTTTTTTTCAAAAATTAAATCCAATCCTCAACCTCATTCGTCTTAATAGACAGATGCACCTAATCAAAACTATCGCAGTAAAAATTCAGGACAGCATCTTTGCCAAAGAATAAAAACTTTCATAATTTCCAATTCATCACAGGAAAAATATCATGCACAAACACACCAATTTCCTGCTCAAAGTTTGCTTGAGTAGCCTAGTTTTTACTGCCTCCATTGTAGCTATCAACTCTGCTAATGTTTCTGCAAATGAAGCACAATCACCAATTACAAAAACTGCTCAATTATATGCTTGTGCTGGTAAAAATCCTTGTGGTGGTAAAAAACCTTGTGCTGGTAAAAATCCCTGTGCTGGTAAACCCAAATCAGTAGGTGGCCCTCTCGCTAAGGAAATTCAAGGTAAACCAGTCGTAGTAGATATCTATGCAAATTGGTGTTCTGGTTGTAAAAAGATTGCGCCCACTCTATCACAATTAAAAGAACAATATTCTGGTCAAGTAAATTTTGTTGTTTTTGATGTCACCGACAAATCTAAAACTAATGCCAGTAAAGCAAAGGCAGAAAAATTAGGTTTAGAAAAATTCTTTAAGAAATACAAAAGTAAAACCAGTACCGTAGCAATTATTGATCCTGACACTGGTAGAATTTTAGAAATTTTTGCCAAAAATCCCAATAAAGCAGATTATACAAAAGTTCTAGATACTGCTTTAGCTGGACAATAAGAAATCCTGCAATTCCCACGTAGGGGCAAACCCCCGTGGTTGCCCTCTTTCTTGTGTTTGCCCTGTTTCTTGTGTTTGCCCTGTTTCCTGTATTTGCCCCATAAATAGGGCTTGCTGAATAAATGTAAAAACCTTATGGGTAAAGAATTGTAGGCAATTTGAAATTGAAAAAGTGCAAGCTTTTAAGTGGTAGTCACTCGAAAACCGTGCATTTAAATTTGATTCAAACGGAAAATTTCTCCTATCTAACTCTTGAAGGGGTAAGGTGGGGTAAGCACGGGGGCTTTACCCCTACATTTAATCTGAATCTTTGATATAATTAACCTCGCTTACTTTACTAAAACATAGAATCAAAATCATGTACAAATACAACAAATTCTTCCTCAGCTTATTATGCGTAAGTAGTTTAGTATTGACAGTTTCATGTAGTAATAATAGTCCCAATAATACTACTCAAAATCAAAATTCATCAGCTACAAATGTTGTCAAAAATGACCCTTGTGCAGGTAAAGATCCATGTGCAGCAAAAGATCCTTGTGCAGCAAAAAATCCTTGTGCAGCTAAATACAAAAAAGGAAAAAACCCCTGCGCTAGTAAAAACCCCTGCGCTAGTAAAAATCCTTGTGCAGCTAAAGCTAATTTGATAGTTTCTTTATCTCCAGAAATGCAAGATAAACCAGTAGTTGTAGATGTATTTGCAACTTGGTGTTCTGGTTGCAAAAATATTGCGCCTACTTTATCAGAACTGAAAAAAGAATATGGCGATAAAGTTAACTTTGTCGTTTTAGATGTAACTGATAATGCCAAACTTAAAGAAACAGAAACTCAAGCCAAAAAATTAGGTTTGGATAAATTTCTAGCAGAATACAAAAGTAAAACTAGCACAGTTGCAATTATCAATCCCAAGACTGGCAAAATTTTAAAGATGTTCAAAAATAATCCTAACAAAGCTGACTATACACAAGTAATTGATTCAGCTATAGCAGAAATTTAGGATCATAAATTTTTGAATATTAATATCTATATAAGATCCCCGACTTCTCAAGTCAATTTATATGTTCTTAACATCATCTTCAAAGAAGTCGGGGATCTGATCAACACTACCCAATTACCAATCACTATGTCAAAAATAACCCCCTATTCTCAAGAAGAAAAAACCACAACTCCACGTCCGAAAATACCCAAGAAATGGTTAATTTATGGAGGACTAGGAATCTCATCTCTGTTAATAGTAATTTTCTTTGGTTCTGTGATTAGTAATCCCATTGAAAGGGCAATTTCTCTGGTAGAAAATAGTTATCAAAAGTGGTTTGAACAACAGGATACAACCAACCCTTTAGTATTACTACCTTTAGCATTTTTAGGAGGAATATTAGCTAGTATTTCCCCTTGTATTTTGGGACTATTACCAGTAAATCTCAGTTATATTGGCACATTAGAAATTAAATCACGTTGGGATGCTTTTACTAAATCTGGAGCTTTTGTTTTAGGTGCAGTCACTATATTAAGTCTATTTGGTTTAGTTTCTTCTTTTGCTGGTGCAGTAATGGTAGATTACCGTGGCTACATCAATATAGTAGTAGGATTGATTATGGCTTTGATGGGTTTGTGGTTAATGGGAGTGATACATTTGCCTTTACCACAAATGAACATTAATGTCCCCCAAGCAGGCCCTTATGGAGTTGGTTTAACCTTTGCTTTAGTAAGTTCTCCTTGTGCAAGTCCGGTACTATTTGCAGTGTTAGCTGCTGCTGCCGCCACAGGTTCTCAAATCTTGGGTACACTGACAATGGTTAGTTATGCTTTAGGCTATACAATTCTAATTTTCTTAGCTAGTTTATTTACCAGTCTTGCTAAAGAAAGTAGACGACTTTTACAACATTCAGAGGGAATTATCCGTTTTGGTAGTTTGGCATTAATTATCACCGGAGTTTATTACTTATTTACAGGAACTCAATGGTTTTTAGGGTGATAGATTTTTCTTGAAGAAATAGGTAAGTATTCACAACATAAATTTTATATAGTGATCCGATTTGATTTATAAATTTTTCGTGTAGTCAGGGAACAGGGAACAGGGAACAGGGAAGAGGAATTTACGTATATACTGAGTTCTGTTCAAAAATCAAATAGGAGTCCTATATACGACTTACGAATTTTAACTAAATGTTAGGGTTTGAGATTGCTTCCTTACGTCGCAATGACAGTATTTGCAGTAGATTTTGTGTAACTCCTGTTATATTTATGAGAGGAAACTCTTAACAGAGAAAGCGGATATTTTGGGTCTCAATTGTACCTAACTTCGCTGTAGATTTATATTTGACCGTAGGAGATTTGTTTGCTTGGCTTTGGGAATGATTACAACTTATAGACTGAACATAACAGAATTAATAACTAACAAAGCAACTACTTTAACTGCCACAGCATCAAATTTGGCCAAATTTCCTGAGCAATCACTAAAAACTGTTACAGTCTATAACAGGATTGAAATATAAGTTGGGTTACGGTGTTAGTATGCCCTAAAAACGTTGAGAGAAAACCTTAACCTTATGGCAACTCTAACTGGACAAACCCCCATATTTGGCGGTAGCACTGGCGGTCTACTCAGCAAAGCTCAAGTAGAAGAAAAGTATGCTATCACTTGGACAAGCCCTAAAAAGCAAGTATTTGAAATGCCCACTGGTGGTGCTGCTACAATGCTCGAAGGCGAAAATCTGCTTTACATCGCTCGCAAAGAGTATGGCATCGCATTAGGCGCTCAACTTCGCAAGTTCAAAATCACAAACTATAAAGTTTACCGGATTCTCCCCAATGGGGAAACCACCGCTATTCACCCCGCTGATGGTGTGTTCCCTGAAAAGGTTAACGAAGGTCGTGAAATGGTGCGCCATGTACCCCGCAGAATTGGCGAAAACCCCAGCCCTGCACAACTAAAATTCAGTGGTAAAGCTACCCACGACGCATAAAGTCTAGGTACTAGGGATTGGTGATTCGGGACTGGGGACTGGGAATTGTAGATCATGAAAAATGCTGATAATTTAGCATTCATCTTCTATAATCATCCTCACACCCAATCACCAATCACCAATCACCAACCCCCAATTATTTATGATTTTTCCCGATTTCCAGCAATTTACAGAACTAGCAAAACAAGGTAATTTTGTGCCTGTATACCAAGAATGGGTAGCTGACTTAGATACTCCTGTTTCGGCTTGGTATAAGGTCTGTGCAGAAAGCTCTTACAGCTTTTTACTGGAGTCGGTGGAAGGTGGAGAAAAGGTAGGACGTTATAGTTTGTTAGGTTGCGATCCACTTTGGATTTTGGAAGCTAGGGGAAATGAAACGATTCAAAAACACCGTGATGGTTCTCAACAGGTTTTTACTGGTAATCCCTTCAATGTTTTAGCTGATTGTTTAGCACCTTATCAGCCAGTACAATTACCTCAGTTACCTTCAGGAATTGGCGGTTTATTTGGGTTTTGGGGTTATGAGTTAATTAATTGGATTGAATCCCGTGTCTCAATTCATCCTCAAGATGATCGGAATATACCTGATGGCCTATGGATGCAGGTAGATCATTTATTGATTTTTGATCAAGTCAAACGGAAAATTTGGGCGCTCGCCTATGCAGATTTAAGAAATAGTGAAAATTTACAAGCAGCATATCAAAAAGCCTGCGATCGCATTCAAGAAATGGTAGGTAAGTTATCCTTACCGCTATCATTAGAAAATACCCAATTACCTTGGACATCTCCACAAAATCAACCCAAGGTGGGAATAGAAGAATATAGCAGTAATTTTACTCAAACAGAATTTTGTAACAGTGTTGAAAAAGCCAAGCAATATATTAAAGCTGGGGATATTTTCCAAGTTGTAATTTCTCAAAGATTGTCAACAGAATATCAAGGCGATCCTTTTGATTTATATCGTTCCCTACGCCAAATTAACCCCTCACCTTACATGGCGTTTTTTAACTTCCAAGATTGGCAAATTATTGGTTCTAGTCCTGAAGTCATGGTGAAAGCAGAACGTAATGAAGAAGGGGAAATTATTGCCACAGTTAGACCTATTGCAGGAACAAGACGAAGGGGAAAAACCACTAAAGAAGATGAAGAATTAGCACAAGATTTATTGCAAGATCCTAAAGAAGTAGCTGAACATATCATGTTAGTTGATTTAGGTAGGAATGATTTAGGCAGAGTTTGTAAAGTTGGTACAGTTAAAGTAGATCAATTAATGGTAATTGAACTGTACTCTCATGTGATGCACATTGTTAGTAATGTGGTAGGAAAATTAGCAGATGATAAGACAGCATGGGATTTATTAAAAGCTTGTTTCCCAGCGGGAACAGTAAGCGGAGCGCCGAAAATTCGTGCAATGGAAATTATTAACGAATTAGAACCAACCAGGAGAGGTGTATATTCTGGAGTGTATGGATATTATGACTTTGAAGGACAATTAAATAGTGCGATCGCAATTAGAACTATGGTATTAAATAATCACACCATTACTGTTCAAGCTGGTGCAGGTTTAGTTGCAGACTCAGAACCAGAAAAAGAATATGAAGAAACATTAAATAAAGCTAGGGGTTTATTAGAAGCAATTCGATGTTTAAGGTAAATAATGACAGTAAAAAACAAGATATTATAGAATTGTTAGAGACTGTTTTATTGTCAAAATTTTCACAATTAAGCCGTCAGGAGATAGAAGCAATGTTTTCAGTGAGTGATATTAAGCAAACCCGAGTATATCAAGAAGCAAAGGAAGAAGGTAAACAAGAAGGTAAACAAGAAGGTAAACAGGAAGGTAGACAGGAAGGTAGAAAAAATGAAGCAATAAACTTACTATTAAGGATATTATCTAAACGGTTTGGAAAATTGGGTGATAGTTATATTCAAAATATCAATAGTTTGGAGATAGAACAATTGGAAAAGCTGGGAGAATCATTATTAGATTTTGCAGATATTAATGATTTAGAAATATGGCTAAAGTCTGAAATAGAACAGTAATCAATTTTAACTCAAGATTTTCCCCGACTTCTTTAATAAAATTAGTCAGGGATATAAAACTTAATTTAACCTCTACTTTTTAGCAACGTTTAACCAATGGAAAAATAAACCTATACCCCAACCTAAAAGTGGGAAAATAGCCCAAAAATAATCAGGACTAGTAAACAAATTCAACAAAATCAAAAAAGCATTAATTACAATAAAACTAATTAAATGTGACCTAAATTCTTGGCGTTTTTGATAATTAGACATCTGCTGTTTTTTAACTTCAAATTGTTTCATTAACCATACTTTTTCCGCAGCTTTAAGAGCTTCCTCAGAAACACCTAACTCTGATGCTATTTCTATAATTTGTTCCTGTGTAAATTCTCCTTGTTGCTGACGTTGAAAAGCAACATCCAGAATTTGCTGCATTTCCTGAGAATTGTAAGTCATTATCAATACCTAAAATGGTAAAATGTAGTTTTCAGTTTTAGTTGATATTTACAAATTTTGAAGTGGTAGAAATACAACCTTAAAAAATCTCTGAATTTTGTTTTTGAAAACAAATTTGTTAAATATTTTAGATTTTCAATATTCTTTTTTCAGTATTAAAGCAAACAATTTTATCAAATTTAGCAAGATTTTAGAACTACTAACCGCAGATAAAATAGAGGATACAGAGAAAATTTTGAATTTTTAATTCTTTGATTTAATTTCCATAAAATGTATATAAATTACTTAACCAATAATACCAATCAGAATTTTAACCAGAGTTGACAACTCTTCCGGAACTCGATACCGTTTTTGATCTTGGGTTACTTGACGACTGGTGCGGTTATAAACTCCAAAAAGCCAATCTTCACCAGTAGTCACCACACCATAAATAAGATTAGAAGTTGATTTTGTCCATTCATCCAGTGCAATTAATTCTATAGCAAGTTGAGTAAAACTCCTAACTAAATCAGATTGTTTAGCTTCAATAACTAAGAGATTTTGAGGTGAAGAAATATAGTAATCTAATGTTCCCTTTAAATAATCATTCACTGCTATAGAATATTCTATATTTAGTCTTTGATTAGTTAAATCACAGACTTCAAATAAAATTGGACTAATTAACGCTTCCCTTCTTGTAGCTTCATTAACTAAATCAATATGAGATAAATTACGTTGAATTTGATGCTGTAAAAATTCTAATTTGATTGTTTCTGGATGTTCAGCTAATGTTAAATTGTTTCTGGCAACTGTACAATTTAGTTCCGCTAGAATATCATCAATAGTAAAGGATAATTCAAAATATCTGCTGAAAGAATAAGATTCACCAGGGTTGAAAATTTGACGTGAACTCATAGTTAACTCAACTGAGATTTTGCTAAATTAATTTTAGCATAAGATGAAGTTTTTCATTATTTTCAATATCACTAAAAATTAGTTCTAGTAATTAATAATTTTAACAAAATGTAGGGGTTTGAGATTGCTTCCTTACGTCGCAATGACAGTCTTTGGAATAGGTTTTGCATAAGTCCTGAATTACAGCAGATTTCGTTGCTACGAGGTACAAAACATAATCATGCAACTCTTGTAGAGTGGGTATCTTGCCTACCAATAATGTACCTCATGACACTGGAAAGCGCGGGATAAGAGTTTATTTCTGTATTTTCTGTAAAACATTTTCATAACAACTATATTCAAAATCTGTCCAACAAACAAAAATAACAGTTCGATGCTCATTATCTTGACTCAAAAAATCCATTGCTGCATTCACTGCAATTGCAGCAGCTTTATCTTTTGGGAAACCATGTACACCTGTAGCAATACCAGGAAAAGCAATACTTTTAATGTGATATTCTGGCATCAAAGTTAAACTCTTGTGATAACATTGTCGTAATAATTGTTCTTCTTTAATTCCACTGATTCCATCTATCCATAAAGGCCCATGAGTATGAATTATCCAAGGAACAGATAAATTATAGCCAGGAGTAATTTTTGCTTCTCCCACATTAAGAGGAATTAATTTTAAACAATGTTTTTCTAATTCTTTACCAGCAGCTTTCCTAATAGCTGAAGCTACTCCACCTTTCCCAGACAAAAGTTTATTTGTAGCATTAACTATTGCTTCAACTTGTTGGTTGATAATATCGCCTTGAACTATTTTTATATTTGCTTGATAATTCATAGTGATTATGATTGGAATTACAATATAACTAACTATAGCAAAATAACTAGTACGGCTTTGCGAAAGTCAAAATTCAACATTCAAAAGTAAGAGTTAGTAAGCTTTTTAGTAATTGAGTATAGTTGGTCTATTTACACCAATCTGTACTAGTAAAGTAAAACTTAAATACAGTGGAATATAAGAATTTAAATTAATCGTACACAATCAAGATTCAGCTAACATTATAAAGCTGAAAAAATGCCTACCAATAATTTTAGATTCAGGTTTCCAATTAACCATGACTATCTTCTAAGAAACAAAAAACAGAGATCAAGATTATGTACTATAATCAACTCCTAGCCGATGACTAACTATTGAGTGCTGAAAGCTTCTATATATCCTAGTTAGAGTATTCCAACTAAAAAAATGCTCAATTGTCGTTGCGAATGTAGCAAAGCGGAATGAATCAATCTCTAATTTTGGATCATCTATTGTTTGGAACACTCTTAAATATATATTGGTTACAGAGAAGAGATCATCACACTAGCAAAAATGAAAGAAATTCTGTACCTAGAAATTCCCATCCCAGATATTAACGCAGTCCGCCAATGGTTACAAGTTAACTTTCAGCCTGGACATGGTAAAAAAATTATTACGGCCGATGGTTTTCGTCTGATCAACCCCAGCGAGTCAGATACAGAGAAATCAGCAAGTGAACTTTCTGTTTTTGTCTGGACTGTACAGCGTACAACTTATTTAAAAGTGTTTTTGTGGGGAGATCAACCCTTTACTCAGCAAAGTTCCATATTACAACATCTGACCACAGAAATTAGAAAACGCTTTCCTCACCAATACCCAGAACCTCCAAAAATTGATCCACAAAAATCTATTTTTTCAGAACTAGAACCATATTATCCTCTAACGGTAAAGTATTTTCAGAAAATGCCAAATGGGGAATATGACCTCAAACGTGCTTATTGGTGGGAGCAAAAATGGCGTGAAGGAGTCAGAAATCCCAAAAAACCCCGTCAGGTCATTTTTTATGAGCAAGGTAGTCAAAAATCCACAGAAAACCAATATGACCTCATTTACGTTGGTGGTGCTTTAGGTGCAATTCATGCCGCAGTCATGGCCAAATTAGGGTATAAAGTCTTACTAATGGAAAGAATGCCTTTTGGACGCATGAACCGAGAATGGAATATTTCCCGTGATGAACTTCAAAGTTTGTTAAATCTGGGTTTGTTAACCAACTCCGAATTAGAAAGTATTATTGCTAGAGAATATAAAGATGGCTTTAGTAAATTTTTTGATGCTAATAACCCTTCTCACCTCAAAGCAGCTGTTTTACATACACCCACTGTTTTAAATATTGCTTTAGATTCAGATAAACTATTACAGTTATGCGGAGAAAAACTCAAGGCCGCAGGTGGTGAAATTTGGGATCAGACAGAATTTATTAGTGCAAATATAAATGAATCACAGGTTCAAGTGAATGTCTGGAGAATAGATTCTGAAATAGAAGAACAGGTTTATGGGAGATTATTAATAGATGCAATGGGTACAGCATCACCAATTGCATGGCAATTAAATGGTGGTAGAGCTTTCGATAGTGTATGTCCCACAGTGGGAGCAGTAATTGACGCAGGGTTTGCACCTGGAGTCTGGGATAATCAGTATGGGGACGTACTGTATAGTCATGGTGACATTTCCCGAGGAAGACAGCTAATTTGGGAATTATTTCCGGCAATGGGTGAAGAAATAACAGTATATTTATTTCATTACCATGAAGTGAATGGAGAAAATCCCGGTTCTTTGTTAGAAATGTACGAAGACTTCTTCCACATCCTACCAGAATATCGCCGTTGCGAGATGGATAAACTAGTGTGGAAAAAACCCACATTTGGTTATATTCCCGGACATTTTAGCCTCAATGAGAGCGATCGCACCGTAGCCTTTGATAGATTAACTACCGTTGGTGATGCAGCCTCCCTACAGTCACCTTTAGTTTTCACCGGATTTGGCTCACTTATCCGCAACCTAGAACGTTTAACAAATCTTTTAAACATTGCCCTTAAATACGACCTCTTAAGTAGTCACCACCTGAATAAAATTCGCGCTTATCAAAGTAACGTAGCTGTCACCTGGCTATTTTCCAAAGGAATGATGGTACCTACAGGCCAATTTATAAAACCCCAACTAATCAACGCAATGTTAAACACCTTCTTTGGTTTATTAGCAGATGAACCCCCAGAAATGGCTGATAATTTTATCAAAGATCGCTGTGATTGGTATAATTTTAATCGCCTAGCACTGAAAGCTGCCAGTAAAAACCCCGCCTTACTCCTCTGGATTTGGCAATTAGCAGGTGCAAAAGATTTAGTCCGTTGGGTAGGTAGTTATCTCAACTTTAGTTTTCAGGCCTTGATCAGAGCTTTACTAAGTGTATGGTTTCCCTCTTTCTTAAAAATCAGCCAAAAATGGCTAGAACCAAACTATCCAGGTATATGGTTACAGCTACTAGCTACCAACTATGCCATTTTTATCGGCAAACCACGACCACGTAATCAAGTTTTGTAATGCTCCCTTTGATCAGTTATCAGTTATCAGTTGTCAGTTATCAGTTAGCAGTTGTCAGTTATCAGTTTTCAGTTATCAGTTATCAGTTGTCAGTTATCAGTTATCAGTTATCAGTTATCAGTTGTCAGTTATCAATTGTTGCTGTTCACTGTTCACTGTTCACTGTTCACTGTTCACTGTTCACTGTTCACCAATCACCAGTCACCAATCACCAATCACTAGTCATCAGACTTTTGACCATTCTCTGAAGAAGGGAAATTAGGTAACTCCACAGAAGCTAGAGACTTTCGGCCTTTTGGTGGGCGCTGGGGATAAATCAATGGTGAAGGAGATTGATTATGCAAATAATATTCTCCTGGAGACTGTAAATTCAAATCATCAAAACTTGAATCTGACCAATAATCTTGAGTCTCTAAATCTGCTGAAAAATGATCTTGTTGTTCTGGAACAGAATCATTGACCAATGATTCATGATATAACATCAGTGTCAAATCTGTTAGTGAAGAAACATCAGTATCTTGATCAGAGGTAGGATCTAGATTTTGGAACTCTTCTGTAATTTTTTCTTGCTGCTCAGGTGTAGATTCTAATGGTAGGATTTCCCCGTTCTGAAGCGTAGTCTGATCTTGATAGTCACTGAGATTTTCTGTAACTGTCAGTGGATGTGATGATGTCGGTGAAGTGAAAAACATATCAATCAAACTTTCCAGTTGTCTATCCAAATTAGACTCTGGAACAGGGGTAGTATCAATCATCTGCTCATCAAATTCCGCCACCTCTGGGATTGATGCTGAGATTTGCTGATCATCAGTTAAATCAGTTAAATTTTTAGGTGTAGAAACTGGATCAGAGTGATCTGATGAATAGGAATCTGGAATAGAATCCTGCATCCAGAAATTATCTAAATGTTGATCCACACTATGACAATTATCAGCTACACCATCCTCTTCAGCAGACCAAGGTTGAATAGGTTGGCCATAAGAAAATAAAGATCGTGCTTTCCTCGAAAATCTCGTACTTCTAATAGTGACATCATGAGGATAATACTGCTCATCATCCAGAGAATCAGAATTGGGAACAGTAGTATCCAGACATTTTTCCAGTGCAGCTTTAAACTGTAAAGTCTGACGTTGTTGACGAATTAAGCGAGTACTTAGTTCCCTACAGGTATTTTCTGAAGACAATAAATTCTGGGATTGTTCACTGTACTTAGTTTGTAACAGCGTGCATTCTCGTTCCAACTGAGCTACTCGTTCTTGACTAATTTGCAACTGTGACTTGTGAGTATTGATAAACATTTCCTGATTATGCACAGTTTGTGTAGCCGCTTCCAATTGTTGGAACAGAGAATGTATTTGTTTCTGGGAAGTAGTTAAATCTTGAGCTTGCTGACTTAATATAGATTCAGTCACAGTGGAACGTTTCTTCTGCCACTGTAGAATCTTTTCAGCTTCTGCTAACTCTTGTTTTAACTGCTCCACTTGAGCATACAAATTATCATTAGCCGCTTGTAACTGTCCATTTAAAATCAGCAACTTTTGAAACTCTGAATCTACTTGAATTTGTTTTTCAATATCAGGTTCTGCAATCCAGTCTTGTTGAGGTTGATCTTGCAAGTCATCTGTTGCTGGGTTCAGGAGTGGCAAATTACTTCCGGCCTTATTTTCATCATTCAACACAGAGTAAAAAGGGCAATTTGTCTGTTCTAACTCCGACGAATTTGCAGAATTTAAAATTTCTTTTGCTGTGCCATTGTTTGAGGTGTCAGCTATATTCATCACTCTTGACCCACCTACTTAAAAATATTCAACAAAGCTCATGCCAGGACTGCTGATCCAGTATGTTTAACTACGAGGTAATAGATTCCCTCTAGAAGCCAAGTTTAACTCTCTTTCAGCATTACTGGCTAGTCTGAGAAAGCTGCCAAATCGGAGATAAAGGTCAGAAAACTATAACCCTGAAGAATTTCAGTCCTTTTGACCTCTGATTTTTTGTTGCTTGCATCTTTGTCTTTAATCTATGATGTAGCCTTGTGGTAAATCTGGGGTAGAGGGTGTGAACCTACTTGACGTTTATAGAGACAGGAGTCACAAGCAAAAAGTTACAGGAAGTTAAGGAAAGAAAAAACACCTGAAAACTGAAAACTGATAACTGATAACTGTCATGGTAACCACTGGGGATGAAACCCGATCAGAGGTAATTGTTCTGGCTTGATATTGACATCTGTTGGATTTGCACTAGGTAATAAAGGCATTAACCACAAACCACTAGTAGCGATTGGTGCGCCATCGTTAGTTTTTAAGACATTAGTTGGTAGTTGAATATTATTTTCCATATAAACTATTTGATCAAATAAAATTCCTAAACCATCTGGAGCTAAACTCATTCGTACATTTCTTTGGGCTGGAGGTAACATCAACAAAGGTTTTTGTTCTAGAGTTTTGAGATTGATAGTTACTAAATAAGGCTGTTCTATGTACTGTTCTTGAGATATAAGTTGTGTCAATAAACAATAAAGAGTCGGTGAAGCTGGATCAAAATGACACCCCAAAATTGAACCTGTTGTTTTTAATAGTTGTTTTTGTGTACCTTGATTTGTTACCAAAAATAAATCTCTGGTGTAGTCGGTGTTAAATTTCACCATTGCTGCCTGAGAACCATCTTTGGCAAAAGCTTGTACTAAACCAAATTGAGGTAAAAAATCCAGTGGTTTGCTGCTATCCCCTTCTAAGGAGACAATAGCTGTTCCTTGTCCTTGAGCAACTGCCACAGCTTTACTATCTGGTGTAATTAAAAAGTCTCCTCCTGGCTGGCTTTTTAAGCGGTTAGCAGTGGGTTGTTCTCTGTTATCATTCTCACTTGTTGATACATACCATAGCCCAAAATCCCCAGGATTATCTCTTTTACCTCTTTGAATTACTATTGTTTGTCCATCAGGGGATAGGTCAAATTTGAGGTTTTGATAGTCTTTATTATCTAAAATCAGGTCAATTTTACCTGCTGCTTCTGGTTCTAGATTACTCTTGTGAGTGATTCCGGTGGTAACTGTGTAGATTTGAGCGGAGAGTAAATCAGGATTTTTGGCAGAGCGGGCAGAAAATAAGATTTTTTCGCCATTGGGAAATGGTTCAAAATCCATCACAATCAAATCTTTGGGAGTGAGTACCTTTTTTTGTTCTTGGGTAAGGTTGTAGAGTACCAACTTACCTTTCTGTTCTTCGTCTGCACCTATATAAATTAGGGCGCGGTTTCTGGTACTGAATTTACCAACAAAGGGTTGTATTTCTCTTTTTTTTGATTCTGTTTCTGAAAATTTATCGTTTGCTCCCTGTAAAGTGACTTGATAGTCAGTACCATAAGGTGCGGGAGTAATCAGAGTATAAACCATCCTGCGTCCAGCCCAACTGATCTTACCTGGGAGAACTAGACAGTCTTTGGAATTTTCTGCATCATTAATCTCACTGACAGGACATACTTTTAAATTTTTTTCTACACTTTTTGTATCCATTGGACGGCTAAAAGTTACACTAAAAGCTGTATCCTCAGCACCAATGCGTTTATTTTCCCAAGAAAAACTGCGAACTTTCGGTCTGACGACATCACCTTGCGAGATCATCAAACTGATCAGTATGCTTAATATAATCATCATGGCGATCGCCACACGATCTAATGGTTTAAAAGATTTATATGATTTAATCATTGGTAATTAGTTAAGTAGTCGTGCAAAATAAATTTCATAGTTAGGAGAGGGAACAGGGAATTGGGAACAGGGAACAGGGAAGATAAAAACTAGGCAGGGTGCAGGGAGAAAAAAATTAATTGTCTTCAGGAGGCGACTGCAATTGGGTTGATTTATTTCTTGTCAGTCCCCATAATCAGCCTTTTGATGCTTTCCCGATGTTGGGTTGGGATTTTTCAAGAGTTAATTTTTCCTATACCTTACACTCTACACCCTATACCCTGTCTTCACTTTAGCTCTCTTGTCACTCGGTAAGAGGGAATAGGTTTCAGGGAATAGGTGAGTAATATAGGTGAGTAATACAGGAAATTCTGTTTTCAATCAATATGTGCAATTAATTGGGACTTGCTGAATAAAGATGAAAACATTACAGGTAGAGGACTTGAGGCAATTTTAAATTAAAAAAGTGCAAGATATTTGAAGATTAATGCTTAAAAACCTTGCACTTGGGGTGAAAATTGAAACTTACTCACTCTCCAAAACTGTCACCTGTCACCTGTCACCTGTCACCTCCCCCCCTCGGAAACACTTTTTCAGCAACCCCTAATTGTGCTTGGGTATTTATTAGTCATTTGTCATTTGTCATTAAAGGTTATAGAATAATCGAACCACAGAGGCACAGAGAACACAGAGGAATGAGGGTTACAAGAGATACTTTCCATAAGTCCTGATTAATAAAAATCCTTCTCCCCATCTCCCCATCTCCCCATCTCCCCATTACTTAGAAACCATATGGATTTTTAGGTTGAGGAATTTCTTTGAGAGATTTAGCTTGAATGGTGAGTTGACGTTTATTTGCTACTGTTTCAGTAATCATTTGTCCTTCCACTTCTAACCAGGTATCAGGTGGATATTTATCTCGACTATCTGGTAGTTGAACTGGTAAACCGACAGGATAAGCATCTGCGGCACAGCAAGTGATAATGAATCTAGCCAGTACTAAATGTTCTTGATCTAGTTCTGGGGGATGAATCACAAATCCTTTGACTTTAACTTTTTTACCTGCATGATCATCTGGTTCTGGATATACATTTAGTGTGCGTATCCAATCTATTAGCGATCGCTCTTCTGGGCGAGTGTTAGCACGGAAGGCTTGAGGTTGGGCGCGTGTAGCTCCTAGTAATTCGGTAATTCCCCTTTCTAATGCTGTTTGGGAAGCGAAGACACGGGGAGTAATAATAAATCCTAAAATAGCTGTAGTGAGCAATATAGCACTACTCCATCCAGGGGGAAATACGTTGATATGCTGTTGATTATTAATTGGTTCAGAACGGCGGCGATGATTCCATAGTTGCACACCTTTGGCAATACCAATAATTAACAAACCAATACCACCAGAAATAACTAACCAAAAGAAATCTGGGTGAATTAATAACTGGAGTTTTTCAGTGAGCCAGTATTTCAGCATCACAGCACCCCAAGCTGTAATTGCTGCCACATCCAGCCAAGGGAGTAATATACTTTTGACTTTTGCGCGTGAATTTTTCATTGCCCCTATGATTTCTGAAATTGATAATTTAAGTTGTGTAAGTTGTCAGTGATGAGCCACTATTAATTCTGCACAGCTGACAACTTACGGGTTTTACATTACGTACAAGTTCAAGAATAAAGTAAATAAAAATGCTAGTTGTCCGGCCAAAATAAACAGATAAAACAAGGCTTGAGGTTTAAAAATTGATAACATTAAACCCACACCTTTAATATCAATCATTGGGCCAAATACGAGAAATGCTAATAAAGAGCCACTGGTAAAAGTTGAAGCGAAGGAAAGTGCAAAGAAGGAATCAACGGTGGAACAAATTGATACAACTGCTGCTAGTACCAACATAGCCGAAATTGATGTAATTGGACTTGCTCCCAAACTAAGAATGAATTCACGAGGTGCTAAAACTTGAACTGAGGCGGCGATCGCACTACCGATGATCATTACTCCTCCCAATTCTCGTAATTCTTGAACCACGTTGTCTAACACTAAGCGGAGTTTAGCTTTAACAGAGGTATTTGTACTGTAGTTTGTGGGATCGCTTTGTTGATATTTTGTCCCTATTCTTGTAGATATACCTGTTTTCCCACCCAGAATATAATTTCCTGATTGTAGAATGCTTACACCTGACTCTTGTTCTAATTGTTGGCGTTTCCCTTTGCGTTTTTTTTCTTGTTTTACGGGAGGGTTAAATTTCAGATAACGAACCAGTGCAGGTTGTAAATAGGGACTCAGGTCTTTCTGAAAACTAAATACTACTCCAATAATAGTAGCAATGGTTAGAGATAAAAGGACTCTCAAAACTACTATTTCCGGTTGATCTCGGAAAGCTGTCCAAGTCGCCCAAATCACAATAGGGTTAATGGTTGGTGCTGCTAATAAAAATCCAATTGCTACTGGTGTAGGTACTCCCTTCATTAATAATCTTCGGGCTACAGGTACATTACCGCATTCACATACGGGAAACAAAAACCCGATCATACTACCAACTAATGCTCCCAGTAGTGGATTTCTGGGCATGATGTCTACCAGTCTACCTTCATCAATGAAAAACAGTAGGACACTGGAGAATAATACACCTAGCAGTAAAAAAGGCATCGCCTCGACTAGCAGACTTAGAAATAGGGTAAAACCATTGTTCAGTTGATTGATTATCATGTCGCAGTCAAAAGCGGTTTTGAATTTTTAGGGGTCAAGCTGTTCATTTTATCTAAACCAGTATTACAAGCAAGGCTAAAAAAGTAAATACTATTATGCCTCATCATCAATTACTGCTAGAGATGCTGAGGATAAATTTATATGGATTTTGGGTGTCTTGATATGATTCATGAAGATAAGTAAAAGGCAAAACTGGAGATTAACGAAAAGTTTTAGTTTAAAGCCTCCTACTTCAGCTAGAGGTACTGAAACTGATAACTAATAACTGAAATGACTAGTCATTTATTTTCGGTTTTCTGCGGTTTTTACACTTTTGAAGGTTTGCTAAATAAAGCCGAAATATTCACCAATCAAAGGTTTGAGACTGATTAATGAGGCAGGTTACACCCTGCTCCCTAGTCCTCACACTTCGTTAAAATGCTTAATTTCTGTACTTGTAGGATTATAGGTTAACATTGCTTTTACTTACAAATAAACTTTATTGTACTTTTATTTTATTAATTATTTTTGTTTTAATGTTTTATTTTAATTTACAGCCCGCAAACTTTTATGTAAAAGCTTTTCGTGAAAACTATACCTTCCTTAAATAAATGTCTTCTTCATATATGCTTCATCTTAAGTACCAAGTAAGTATATTGTGAGTATATTCATATATACTCCGTCAATCCTTAGATAACAATCATCCATGCCCTGGTAATTTTGGAAGTATTTATACCGACATAATACTGAAATTTTGACTAAAAAATAGAGCAAAAGTTGAGCAGCAATTATTTCTTGAACTTGTAAAACCCAATTAATACTTAATTAATACCTCTTATTGATACTCAAGTTTTAATTAATTGACTATTATTCTGGCAATCTTGAGTAATCTATATGCGTATGTAAATGACGCAAAAGTTACCTAGAAATCAACCATTACTGAGTTATAACCAAATTATTGGTAAATACGTAAATAATATAAAGTTATTTTATGCACCAGACAATAGTGATTGTACGGACAAAATATAAAGTAGAGATTAATATAAACCCAAATAAATATTTTCCCCTAACTTTGATCAGAGCGGTGATATACCCGCATTTTTCCTGATTACAAACATGAACCTAACTCCTGATAATAAGCAGTAAGTTCAAACCAAAAAGAACTGATAAAGGTTATCTAAACAACACTACTGACTACTTACTTATCATTCCGGAGTATTTTTATGAAGATCAAAGGTGCAGCTTTTTCTATTAGTTTACTAGTTGCTGGGGCTTTTACTGGTGCTGGCTCTGCAAAAGCCGCTAATTTCACTAGCAATATTACATACACAGATCCAACTAATGATGTGGTCTTAAATTCTATCACCCAAAATGGAACTGTATTTAGTGACTTTTCTTTTGTAGATAGAACTATTATCCAATACAACACACCCAGAACAAGCAATCCAAATAGTGGTGCAGCCAGTACAGATAGAGGTGACAATGTTTCCACTCCAAGATTACCAGCAGAAGCGCCTGACAACGAAGCTATTACTGCGTTTTTAGGAACTGATAACCTCAACAATATTATTGATACAGAAGATGTTGGTTCTTTCAAGATAGATGTATTCTTTGAGCATCAGATCAGACAAGATAATTCTGGCTTAGATAGTCTATTTTTCTGGGAACGAGGAATGAATAGCGATTTAGGTATTCAGGCCTTGGATGCAAACGGAAATGTAATTGGTAATTACAAAAAAATTACAGAGACACGTTTTAATAGTAACTTTGCTGGATTTAACATCAATACAGGGGAAATTGGTTCGGCTCAAAGAGTTGGTTCTTGGGGTATCAATCTCGATGAATTAGGAGTAAGTGGACTCAGTGGTTTAAGACTGACTGCTGATGAAACTTTTAATGGACCTGATTTTAAAGTAATTGCCAGAGGTGGTGATCATAAAGCCAAAGTACCTGAACCTACTACTATTTTAGGTTTAGGAGCAGTAGCAGGCATGACTTTACTTCGTCGTCGTCAAAAAATGCAGCACAACTAATAATTATTTGCCAGGTTATGTCATCAATGGTGGTTATAAATTCTGAAAATTTGTAAGCATTGGTAAACAACACAATAACTATTTACCAGCCCTGACAAGTACAAAGTTGGGGTCATTTTTTTTATTAAATATTCAGGATATGAAAGTTTATCTATGCTGTGGTTCGATTTGATTGAATTTTCAGAAAGATTTTGGTAATATTATCATCAGCCAATCTAGCACTTATGGTTGTAAATTACTTTAAAAGAATCTGAAAAAGACTGTTAACAATAGCAGACAAACTTGATTTCAACTCAGGTTTAGGCTCAGTCTTTGAGGTAAAGTAAATATAAAGCCATCAAAAGCGCAAAGAGGCAAAATTGTGAAGTTAAATAAACCAATATTGCTGGGCGGACTCGGTTTGTCCTTCACCCTGTGGATGTTAGATAGTTGGCATGATTCGATTATCCAAGTGGGTAAGTTTGGCCTATTCAGTGCTATTGCTGTTGTTGGGGGTTTGTGGTTATTTAATCAAAATAAACCCCAGGTGGATGAACTGCCAGACGATATATCCGTAGAATACGCCTTAGAAAAACTAAACGACGGTATCACTAAGACTGAAGTGATAATTAACCAACTGAAACAAGAAGCAGTTGATCACTCTCAGATTACAAGTTTGCAAGCACAACTAGCTCAAATACATTTAGAGTTAGATAGAAAAGAAATTCAAATTGCTATTACAGGTAGTAAGTCAGTAGGTAAAAGTACGTTTATTCAAGTTCTTAAAAATGTAGAAGATTTATGCCAATATTCTTTGCATTTTGTGGAAACATCACCTTTATTTGCGGAATTGGATGTAAATTCTGATGCATTCATCTTGTCAGAGCTGCAAACATCTGATGTTGTCTTATTTCTCACTAATGGAGATTTGACAGATTCAGAATTTCAAGTTTGGCAAAAATTAAATGCACTTAAACAACCAAAATTATTGGTGTTTAATAAACAGGATCAGTACGTTGCTGACGACAGAAATCTAATTTTACAGTCTTTGCAACAAAAAACTGGTGGGAATGTAGTTGGTACTGCTGTTTCACCTCTACCAGTCAAAGTCAGAAAACATGAAGCTGATGGTTCTGTTCAAGAATGGATGGAACAACCAGCAGCAAATATTCAAGACTTGAAGCAACAATTAGGACAAATTTTATCTACACAAGCACAACATTTAATTTGTAAAACTACGTTGCGGAAGGTGCTATTACTCAAAGCTGAGGCAAAAAACTGTTTAAATCAGATCAGACGTGATCGCTCACAGCCAATCATAGAACAAAATCAAGGGATTGCTGCTGCGGCTGCTTTTGCTAACCCAGTACCAGCTTTAGATATCCTGGCAACTGCGGCTATTAATGCTCAGATGGTTATGGATTTAGGTAACATTTATCAACAAAAAATGTCCCTAGAACAAGCACAACAAGTAGCTGGAACAATGGGAAGTTTAATGTTGAAGTTGGGTTTAGTTGAATTATCTACTAAAGCTGTTACAGGTATTCTCAAAACTAATGCTGTTACCTTTGTAGCTGGAGGAGTTGTTGAAGGTATAAGTGCTGCTTACTTAACTAGAATTGCTGGTTTAAGTTTAGTTGCTTATTTTGAACTCCAAGAAATAGCATTAGAAACAGGAAATGGTTTCAACCTAGAAAAACTACGTGAAGTTTTGCAAACAGTTTTCCAACAAAATCAAAGAGTTGCTGTTTTGGAAACCTTTGTTAAACAAGGTATCAAACGTCTATTGCCAGAAGCAAAGCCTGTTTAAAGTCTAGGATAGTAGTTGTTTAGTAAGTATTCTAAGTATTCAGTCATCAGTAGTCTGCTATCAACTAATGTTGATATTATCTATGCGGTATTCCTTCTAGGAAGCCGCCACAATTTTTTTATTTTGTCTTTCTCATGTCCGAATGAGGTACAAATTTACAATGATTCCTAAAACAGGATATAATACGAAATCAAGATTTGAACGTAGATACCAAGCCAGTTTTACTCTCGACTCCTGAATTCTACTATAAGTTTTTTAAAACTGCTATAAAACTGAGTTTAGAATGCCAAAATGTTGATACTTGGAATATTTGTTTTTTGTATTTTGTCTCTGATCTTGATTTTCTATTTTATATTGCCTTTACTGATCAAAGTTTTACACATTCAGCAACATCAGCAGCTATTGTTTAATCCTTTTAGTATTTTGGTGATTTCATTAATTGGTGTTTTCGCTTCAGTCTGGATATATAATCAAATAATTTCAGTCTTTTCTGGAAATTATGAATTGTTCATAATTAATAAATCCAATCTTGGAACATCAAGTTCTACCCTTAATCAACCTAAAAAACAATCAGAATCAGAAGTTAAGAAATCTAGTTCTTTATCACAAGATAGTAATACAAGATCAAACAGTCAGCTATTACGCTCAGGGTTTGTAATTAGCCAATATGCAGATTGCTTACAATTATATCAACAAAAAACACCAGAAATACAAAATTCTGAAGAAATGCGTTTTTGTCAAAAAACGGAAAAATACTGTTTGAGTATACAGTATCTCCTGACACTTAATCCTGAACCAAGTCAAGATAAAAAGCTCACAACAGGGCAAACTATGTGTAAAGTTAAAGGTTGGTATAAACCATTGAATCAATATTACCAAGATTTTAATTTCAAGTAATTTTAAGACTATTGTGAACAGAATTTTGATAAAATAGAATTTATAATCTGAGGAAATTAAAACTAATCAAGTATTTACAGGTTTTCCCTAGCATGACTCCTCAAGAATTTTTAGACAATTTAGCCTCAGCCGATACAGATTCAGAAAAATTGATTGTGTTTGCAAGATATTTAGATACGACTGCTTTAGATCATGCAACTACTCCCAGATGGAAAAGTCTTGCATATAGTACAGAAATCCAATTTGCACTCAATAATCTGGCATTTCATTTAGAGGCACTGGCTGAAAAGGGTAATTAATTGTTAATATACTTGATGGGTAAGGGTAAATTATACCTGTCAAGTAATATCATCATCTTTAAATCAATGCTCTGGATAGGTATCGGTTGTCAACAAGGAATTTCTTTACAGTTGGTTGATATGGGTATTATGCAAGTATTTCAACAATATCAACTTTCTGATCAAGATATTGCTGGTATTGCAACTATTAATACTAAATTTTCAGAAATTGCTATCAGAGAATTTTGTCGAATATATAATTTACCTTTAAAAACATTTAATGCAGAGACTCTAGCTAGGGTTTGTGTTCCTAACCCTAACCCAAAGTTTATTCAGCAGTTAGGGACTCCAAGCGTAGCTGAAGCATCAGCTATTCTGGCTGGATTAGAAATTACATCTGAAGTCAAATTATTAGTCCCTAAACAAGTTTTTCGCTTACCAGCAGAAACAAAAGCGATGACAATTGCGATCGCACAAATTATGACTTAACCGTTGACATACTTCCCACCTTCAGGATGCAGAGATTCTGGGTTCAAACAACAGTTGCAGACATAGCTCATCTTCAAGTATTTCGTCCAACAGACAATGTCCTGCCTATTTGCAGCATTTTATCAGAAAGCTATCCCAGAAGGAAGAGGCTTTAAAGGCATTTTTTGGTAAACCAAATTTACCAGGACTTACGCAACGAAGATTTGTCATTGCGACTGAAACGCACTGTAGGGAAGCAATCCCAGGATTTTTGCGATTACGTCGCTGTCGCTCGTAATGACGCAGTACTGTCATTGCGACGTAAGTCCTATTTACTAAACTTGTAGCTTGATCTTGATGGGATGGGATAGATTAAACAACTAGGATTAAGTTGTTATAGAAAAAAACAAGTAGAAAGTATGGAAAACAACAATTGGTTGGAACAGCTAATGATGGTAGGTCTTGGTACAACATCTTTAGTAGCGGATAAACTCAAGCAAGTTAGTGATGAACTTGTTAAGGATGGGAAACTCAATCCTGAGCAAGCTCAGGTGGTGATGGATGATTTGGTTGAGCAGTTAAAGTCTGAACAAGGTAACTGGGAAGAGCAAATGCAGCGTCAAGTGCGTCATATGATGCAAGATTTGGGGGTTGCTCGTCAGTCTGAAGTGGATGAGTTGCGCGGTAGGATAGATCGTTTAGAACGTCAGTTGCGTGATCTGGAAAATAAACTCTGGCGTTAATATACCTATTGTGATCTAAACTATTGTTTGTCCTGCTGGTAATCTAATTACCAAAGTACCTAAAAATGGGGAGGGCTAATTTTGAAGGGAATTTTCCTTAGTGTGGTTTTCATGGTGCTGTGTGTTGCAGTTTTGGTATTAGCCCAGATGGGTGGTAAACCGGATACTGCTGTTGCGGCTAAGTTGTCTGAGACTGAACCAGTTACCACCACTGTCATTGAAGAACAGAATACTTTAATAGCGAGCAATAATATGTCTGAAGAAAATGTGATATCTACTGGATCTGGGTTGAAGTATATCGAACTAGAAAAAGGTAGCGGTGATGTAACTCCACAAAAAGGACAAAATGTTACGGTTCACTACACTGGAACTTTGGAAGATGGAAGTAAGTTTGACAGTTCACGCGATCGCAAACAACCTTTTACTTTTAAGTTTGGTATTGGACAGGTAATTAAAGGTTGGGATGAAGGACTTAGCACAATGAAGGTCGGTGATCGCCGCAAGTTAATTATTCCTCCTGATCTTGGTTATGGAGCGCGTGGTGCTGGTGGTGTGATTCCTCCCAATGCTACTTTGATTTTTGATGTGGAATTGTTGGATATTAAGTAGGTAGATGTAAAAAATTGTCGTGATGATCAGGTAAAAAGAAGCAAAAGGCTAGAGATAAGAGGTTTTGTGGTTAATTTACCTTTCTCTACACACTTTGATTTTTTCCTGTCATTCTACTTAGGTCATATCTGTTATTAAATAGATGAGGGTAGGCAAATTTGCCCACCCTCAATTTTTTGAATTTTACGTGGTTGGATCATCAACCTTTGGGTTAGGCGATGCAAAATGGGTAATAACCAGTAATTGCTGTTTCACCTGAGAATCTCACCCTGATAGGGTAAAGAGTGTCAAGATATAAATTACACCGAACCGCCAGCTGCTTGCAAACGGGCGCGAGCGCGTTTGAATGCCTGGGTTGCTTGGATTTGAGCTTGACGATCTTCTGAAGATACTTTATTTAATTGAGTTTGTGCTTCGCTGTAAGCTTTACGAGCTTCTTCTAAGTCAATAGCATCACCACGTTCAGCACTATTTACTAAAATAGTAACTTCGTCTTCATCTACTTCAGCAAAACCACCCAATAGGGCGATCGCTTGCCAGTTGGAATTTTTATCAGCACGTACACGCATTACACCTGTGTCTAATGCTGTAAGCATGGGTGCGTGTCCAGTTAATACACCTAACTGACCAGTAGTGCTAGGTAAAACTACTTCATCAGCAGGAGCATCCCAAACAGTTTTATCTGGGGAAATTACACGAACGGTCAGAGTCATATTCTTTAATTTCTACTTATGATTGGCGATTGGTAATTCATAATTCGCAATTTGTGTCATAAATTACGAATTACGAATTACAAATTACGAATTAACCTTTCATTTTTTCAGCTTTAGCGATCGCTTCGTTGATGTCGCCTACTAAATAGAAAGCTTGCTCTGGCAGATCATCTAATTCACCAGCAAGAATTCTTTGGAAACCTTTGATGGTGTCTTCCAATTTCACATATTTACCAGGAGAACCTGTAAATACTTCAGCTACGAAGAAGGGCTGAGATAAGAAACGCTCAATCTTACGAGCGCGTGCTACTGTGAGACGGTCATCTTCTGATAATTCGTCTAAACCTAGAATAGCGATGATGTCTTGTAATTCTTTGTAACGTTGTAAAGTTGATTGTACAGCGCGAGCGGTGTCATAGTGTTCTTTACCAACAATGCTGGGTTGCAACATGGTGGAAGTAGAACCTAGAGGATCTACCGCAGGGTAAATACCTTTAGAAGCTAAACCACGAGATAATACTGTTGTACCATCTAAGTGAGCAAATGTTGTTGCAGGTGCGGGATCAGTTAAGTCATCCGCAGGTACGTATACAGCTTGAATAGAGGTAATAGAACCTTCGTTTGTGGAGGTAATACGTTCTTGTAATGCACCTACGTCAGTACCCAAAGTAGGCTGATATCCTACCGCAGAAGGCATCCGACCTAAAAGCGCAGATACTTCAGAACCAGCTTGTACAAAACGGAAGATGTTGTCAACAAACAATAGTACGTCTTGCTTGTTTACATCACGGAAGTATTCAGCCATTGTCAAACCAGACAAACCAACCCGCATTCTTGCACCGGGGGGTTCGTTCATTTGACCATACACTAGGGCAATTTTAGATTCATTGAGGTTATCTTTGTTGATTACCCCAGATTCCATCATTTCGTTGTAGAGGTCATTACCTTCGCGGGTTCTTTCTCCTACACCAGCGAATACAGACACACCACCGTGTTGAGTAGCGATGTTGTTGATCAATTCCATCATGATCACGGTTTTACCAACACCAGCACCGCCAAATAGACCAATTTTTCCACCACGACGGTAGGGAGTTAACAAGTCAACAACTTTAATCCCAGTTTCAAACACAGAAGGACTAGTTTCCAAGTCTGTCAGTTTGGGAGCTTCACGGTGAATAGGCAAAGTTTCCTGGTTGTTTACAGGACCTTGGTTATCTACTGGTTCGCCCAAAACGTTGAAAATACGTCCTAATGTAGCTTTACCTACGGGTACGCTGATGGGAGCGCCGGTGTCAACTACTTCTAAACCACGGATCAAACCATCGGTACTGCTCATCGCCACAGCACGTACTTGGTTGTCGCCTAATAATTGCTGTACTTCAACGGTGAGGTTGATTTCCTGTCCAGTTTCGTTAGTACCTTTGATGGTCAAAGCGTTGTAGATTTGGGGTAATTTACCGCCAGGGAACTTAACGTCTACAACTGGACCGATTACTTGAGTAATGTAACCTATGTTTGTTTTTTCTGCGGTGGTGACCATGCTGCGCCTAATGTAATGAAGCTATTTTTCAGAGTTGGTCTTTTCAAGACCTAAGATCAAGCGATATCATCTTTAAGGTTAGCATTGAACGACCCCATCTTTGCCTTAAATTCATTATTAAAACTTTATCCCCCACTAGATCCCCGACTTCTGGAATAGCTTGACTATTTGGGTCTGTAAATACGCGATCGCTTGCAGCGTGTGTTCTGCTCTTACCATTAGATTAAAAATGCTAAGACAATATATTTGTATTACTTAATCACGATATAAATGACTCGTTTTATACATGATCAATTCGCAAAACAGTATCTCACAGAACTTTTAACACCCTATGGTCAAGTAGAAACCAGTAAGGATGTTACCGCTGAAGTCAGAGAGATTGATGTACTATTCACACCCTCAGACCAACCCACGCAAAATCTGGAAACACTGGGAATACTTGGGAAGATGGCTGCAAATTCCGCCATATTCGAGCCATTCCGTAACCCTGTCAACAAAAGTGAAATTCGCAGTTGTATAAGTAAATTATTTGACAGTTATGCAGAATTAGAGAGGCAAGCTAAACGCAATAACACGCGAATTAACGAAATCGAATTACCCCAGCTATGGATTTTAACTCCTACAGCATCAGCAGAAATTTTAGACAGTTTTAATGGGAATCTGGATGAAGAGAGTTGGGGAAAAGGTATTTATTTTTTTCCTCCAGGATTGAAAACTGTACTTATTGTGATTCATCAACTACCCAGTACACCGGAAACACTATTCTTGCGGATACTAGGAAGAGGAAAGATACAACGACAAGCAATAGAAGAATTAGAGGAACTGGCAAATAATAACCCGTTTCTGGAGGATATCATAGAATTAGTGCATAACCTAATTGCTGTTTTATCAGCTCGTCAGCGTCAAGAACAAGATATTGATAAAGATGATCAGGAGTTAATTATGAAATTATCGGAAATATATCAACAACAATTAGAAGGAATTAAACAACAAGAACGACAAGAAGGCAGACAAGAGGGGCAAGAAGAGGGAATAGACAGAGAAAGAAGGGCGATGATTGAAAGTATTTTACAAGTGCGTTTTGGAGACATAGATCCACAATTAGCAACTATTATTAATCCTCTTCTGGCGATGAATAGAGAAGAATTTACTCCTTTGCTTTTACAATTATCTCGTGAGGAATTAATAGCTAGATTTCAGTAAATTTTGCCCAGTACAAAGGTCAGGGTTTAGTAGTGCTAAACCCCTACATATTTGAGTTTTTCTTAATCACTGATCATAAATTAAATAGTAATTATGACAAATCAAGCATAAATAATCAATCAATTAAAAGTTCTAGAAGCATTTTCTCAACAAGGAGGATATAGCGATATTTTAGTTGTATCACTCAGAAAGATTATTCATCAGGAAAGAGAACACATTCAACAGGAAATCAAAGCATTAGAAACCGATTTGCAATTATTTGAGCAACAGTATCAATTATCATCAGCAGAGTTTTATCAGCAGTTTAAAACTGGTCAATTAGGAGATAAAACTGATTTTGTAGAATGGAGTGCTTTTTATCAAATGTGGTCTGATTTACAAGCTCGTTTAGCGTTACTTCAATCTTAATTCTTCTACGCTCGACCCCCATAGGCATTAGGATTTGGTGATATTAGGTGATTTCTGACATTATTAAAAATGTATATTCCACAGTTAACATCTTTTGAGTAAATTTGTAGTAGATACGAAAATGCTATAATAATCTATAATAATAACTTGAACAAGGGAAAAATATAACCATGACTATTCTCATCTCTGATGATATTATTCAAGCAACAAAAATGACAGAAAGTGAATTAAAGCTAGAAATAGCGATTATGCTTTTTGAAAAAGATAAAATTAGCATCGGTAAAGCTCGTCGTCTAGCGGAAATGAATGTACTGGAATTTCAAAAAGAACTAGCTCAACGTAATATTTATATTCACTATGATGTCGCTGAATTAGAAGAAGATATTAAAACTTTACAAGAAATGGGAAGATTATGATTATCATTAGTGACACCACTTCCCTGACCAATTTAGCCGCAGTTGGACATCTTGAACTATTGCATCAACTCTATGATCAAGTGATTATTCCCCAAGCTGTTTATGATGAAATAGTCAATGTTGGCTATTTAGTTCCAGGAACAACAGAAGTTCAAAATTTATCTTGGATTAATGTTCATTTAGTAAGTAATAATAATCAAGTTAATGAACTTTTAAATGAGCTAGATTTTGGAGAAGCTGAAGCAATTGTTCTCGCTTTAGAATTAAATGCTGATTTATTACTGCTTGATGAAAGAAAAGGTCGAAAAGTCGCTCAAAATTTAGGAATTAAAAAGGTAAGTTGATTATTAGGAGTTTTACTAGAGGCTAAACAAAAAGGGTTGATTCCTAATATTAAATCTATTATTGACGAACTAATTACTGATAATAATTTCTGGATTAGTAATAATTTATATCAAAAAGTTATCCAAATTGCTAAAGAATAAAAAAATGAATCAAGAAGTATTTATAGTATTTGTAGGGTGTGCTAGGCAAAGGCGTAACGCACCCTACCTGTCTTAAATATCACAATCCTGTAAATCCTCAAATCCTGGACATCCTGATTCTGACAAAAATGCCATGTCGAAATTTGACACGGCTGAAGTAGAATTATGTGTAGTTATCAATATTATGCTTTGACGGTGGATTTGCGTTTGCGGAGAGTAGTGACACCAAAAGAGCCTAAACCTAAAATACCTTGGAAACTGGTAATTGCTAATTGCTAATAGGTGAGAAAATCGCTGTTCTCATCCTGTAAATCCTCAAATCCTGGACATCCTGATGCAGACAAAAATGCCATGTCGAAATTTGACACGGCAGAAGTAGAATTATAGATAGTAATCAATTTTATGATTTAACTGTAGATTTGCGTTTGCGGAGAGTGGTGACACCAAACGCACCTAAACCTAAAATACCGATGAGGGAAGCGGGTTCGGGTACAACAACAGGAGTAGCAGAACCTAAAGTGATATTGTCAAAAACGATTGCATTTGCAGCACCACCGAAATCAACAGATTTAGCCACACCTGAAAAGGATGCACCAAAAGGTAGAAATGGGCTAAAAACACCTGTTGGGTCAGGGGCACCGTTGCGTGGTGTCAATGGTAAACTTAAAGAAGTAAGTAAGTTACCAGTTCCATTTAATCCATCATATACGTTTACAAATCCAGGAATAAAGGGTGACGAATAAAAAAACGAAAAACCATCTGTAAATCCGTTTGCTACGTTCATCACTGCTGCACCGCCACCTAAAAAGAAGGCGCCTGTATCACCACTGGGTTCACCACCAAAATTGCCACTTCCACCTGCATCAGAATCAACAAGACCCAAGGTATTAGGAGAGAAAGTGATACCATAATCATCATTATAGAAATCACCAACAGGATTTAAGTTCCCCACTCCTTCAAAATCAAGAACAATTGTTGAAGCCTCTGCCTGGTTCATACCAACGGTTGTCAGTGCCATTACTGCTGCACCTGCGGTAGCCATTGATAACTTTTTCAAGACATTTATGGTGGTCATAGTATTCTTCCTGAACAATGAGTGTTTTATTACTTTCAATACCACTGATGCTATTACGGCTTTTTAATACCTGTAAAGCAATTTTTCCCATCTTTACGGAAGATTCACGGTCAGAAAAAATACTTTGTTCGGGGGGGGGGGTAGCGTGCAAACACTTACTGGATAATACTTTCTGGTCTATATAAGTAATTTTTATGTATTAAATTTATGATGAAGTTAAACTACTTCCTGACGGGAGTAAAATGACTAATGTTTTTACGCATTTTCATGAAGCGTGGGGTTTTGAGATTGCTTCTTTGCCTAGCAATGATAGTATTTTATAGGTAGACTATTGGCGGGCAAGATGCCCACCCCACAGGAGTTTCATTACTATAAACAAAATTTATTATCTATTGATTGATAATCTTCCAATAACGCTTACTTTCTTTTCTCTTAAACAAATTGAGCAAACCTACTAAATAGGACACTCACCATCTAGGGGAAATTGCAATTATGGCACTTACCACAGGAAATATCGCTTTTGTAGGTTTTAATGCTGATGCTAGTGACAATCTTGCTTTTGTCGCGTTGGTTGATATTAATCCCAATGAAGTCATTATTTTTGAAGACAATGAATGGAATGGTACTAATTGGAATGATACCAACGAAGGAGCTTTTAGCTGGACATCTAATAGCTTAATTACTGCTGGAACAATTGTCTTTATAGATAATATTGGTTCTGGAAACATTACCGCTAGTACAGGAACAATTATCCAACCTGTACCAGGTAGAGGTAACAATAGAGGATTTAGTGCTAGTGGTGAATTAGTCTATGCTTATCAAGGATCTCCAGCATCACCTACATTTATCACAGCGATCGCCGCAGGTGGTGTTAGTAATAGTAATGGTACACTGACTAATACTGGTTTAACTGCTGGAGTCAATGCTTTAGATTTATCTTCCTTAACTTCTGGTTCTGGTGTGGATATTGCTAGTTTTACAGGCGATCGCACTAACCAAAGCAATTTTACCGACTATCTACCAATTATAAATGATCCTAACAATTGGATTGCTCAAGATGGTAGTGGTGATCAAAGTGCTGATACAGTAGCTCCAGATGTACCTTTTACCAACACAGCATTTACCGTAGCGACTACTCCATCTATCCGCATTCACACCATTCAAGGTACAGATCACACATCACCTTTACTGGGACAAAATGTTACAGATGTGCCTGGTATTGTTACGGCTGTTGATTCCAATGGATTTTATTTCCAAGATCCTAACCCTGATAATGATATTGCTACATCTGAAGGGATTTTTGTATTTACAGGTAGCACTCCCACAGTTAGTGTCGGTGACTCGATTACCGTTACCGGAACAGTCAGTGAATTTACCCCCGGTGGCACAAGTACAGGTAATCTTTCTACTACTCAAATCAGTGGTAATCCTACTATCAATATTCTTTCCAGCGGTAATACTTTACCCGATGCGGTAATTATTGGTGCAGGTGGAAGAGTACCTCCTACCCAAATCATTGATGACGATGGGTTGACATCCTTTGATCCGCAAACTGACGGGATTGATTTCTTTGAATCTCTGGAAGGAATGCGAGTCACAGCGACAGATTTACTTGCTGTGAGTCCTACTAACCGATTTGGAGAAATTTATGCTGTAGTTGATAATGGTACTGGTGCAACTGGTTTGAGTCAACGTGGCACACTTAATATTACACCAGATGATTTTAACCCTGAACGTATCCAAGTTGACGAAGATGGTGGAGTGTTTGATTTTGACTTCCCCAATGTCAATGTTGGTGATAGATTGGGTGATGTTACTGGTGTGATTGGTTATGCTTTTGGTAACTTTGAAATCATTCCTACCGAAGACTTCTCCAGCAATGTTCAGTCTGCTAACCTGCAACCAAAAGTCACCACCTTAACCAAAGATGATGATACCTTAGCGATCGCTACCTACAATGTTCTCAATTTAGATCCCAACGATAATGATGGTGATACAGATATAGCGAATGGAAGATTTGAGGCGATCGCAAATCATATTATCAACAATTTGCAAAGTCCTGATATCATTGCTTTACAGGAAATTCAAGACAACACTGGTAGTAGTGATGATGGTGTCACCAGTGCTAGTGTAACCCTCCAAACCTTAGTTGATGCTATCAATACTGCGGGTGGAATTAATTACCAATTTATTGATAACACCTTCATTACCAACAACAACGGTGGTGGCCAACCAGGAGGAAATATCCGTAACGCTTTCCTCTATAATGATAGTCGTGTGGATTTGGTAGCAAATTCTGTCCAAACAGTACCCTCTGCTTCCCTTACCGCTTTTACCGATAGTCGTTTACCCCTAATTGCAGATTTCAGTTTCAATGGTGAAGAAGTCACAGTAGTTAACAATCATTTCTCATCCAAAGGTGGTAGTAGTCCTTTATTTGGTGTCAATCAACCTTCTGTGGGTGGTGAATCTGCTGGTAATGGCCAGGAAGATGTTACAATTAATGGTTCTTTAGACGAACGTCAAGCTCAAGCTGAAGCAGTAAATAATTTTGTAGATCAGGTTTTAGCGACTGATGCTGATGCTAATGTTGTTGTGCTTGGTGATTTGAATGAATTTGAATTTATTTCACCATTAGAGATTGTTGCAGGTGGTGATAATCCTGTTTTAACTAACCTCACCAATAATATTCCAGAAGATGAACGCTATACTTTCATTTTCCGTAGTAACTCCCAATCCCTGGATCATATCTTAGTCAGCAATAACTTGAGTGCAGATGCAGATGTTGATATTGTTCATGTTAACAGTGAATTTGTGGACAATTCTCAACGTGCAAGTGATCATGATCCAATTTTAGCAACTCTAACATTCACAGAAAATAACAACACTCCTGAATTATCTCCCGTCGGTACACCTGGTGATGATGATATTTTCCCCATTCCCAATAGTGGTTTTGATGGAATACAAGATATTCTCTTTACAGGAGCAGGTAGAGATTCTGTAGATTTAGTCCTGGGTGCTGCTAACGTAGAAGAGAACCGGATTTTTCTGGGTAGTGACGATGATACTATCTACGTAAATCGCAAAGATAGAGTTTTTGGTGGTACTGGTAATGATAGATTTGACGCTACCGACGCTGAAGGTGGAAACCGGATGTCTGGTGGTGCAGGAAATGATATTTTCTACCTGGGTAAGAATGATCGAGTTTTGGGTGGTGATGGTAATGATCAGTTTTTTGTACAAGAAGGTGGCGATAATTTAATTGCTGGTGGTGCTGGTAATGATCAATTTTGGATTGCAAATGTTGAATTACCACAAAATGCAAACACAATTGTTGACTTCCAAGTTGGTACTGATGTAATTGGTGTTAGTGGTGCTGTCGGTTTGGGTATTACCACATCTACACTGGAGTTAAGTCAGGTGGGTAGTGATACTCATGTTAGTTTTGATAATCAAATTCTGGCAGTTTTGAGTGGTATTCAAGTTGGGAGTTTGGATGTGAGTGATGCTAGTCAGTTTGTGTTGGTGTAATGAGTGATGTTTTTTGCACGCAGAGGCGCTCCAGGCGCAGAGAGTTTGATTTAATAGCAATAATGATCTCCTGCTACATTATATGGGTGGGAGATTTTCTGTTTAAGAGTATTAAGTACCTGAGTAAGATTAATTTAACATTTTCGGAACAAACAAAAATCCCTGTTCCCTAATATTGCTTGGCTACACCTAATTTTACTAGGATTAACCTATTTTGGCTCGTTATATTGTTAAATCTTATTGTTTACGTGTGTTTTTACTTACGTACTGATTTAAATTGTTATACTGTGGTTTTATCAGATTACGGTGAAATTAAGAGCAATCACAGGTGTCAACTTAATATAAAAACTTGATGATAATAGAGACTTATGAATAAAGCTGTAACCCCACATTATCAGTATCAGTATGGTGGGAGTTTACCCCCTAATGCACCCAGTTATGTGACACGCAAAGCAGATACAGATTTATATCAAGCTGTCAAAGCTGGAGAGTTTTGTTTTGTGCTGAACTCCAGACAGATGGGAAAATCAAGTTTGCGGGTGCGAACTATGCAAAGATTACAAGTTGAAGAAATTGCTTGTGTAGCGATTGATTTAACGGTAATTGGCACATCTGGGTTAAGTTCAGAACAGTGGTACAATGGCATTATTAATAGTATTTATGAAAGTCTGAAATTAGAAAATAAACTTGATGTAGATGCTTTATGGGAAGAAAATAAACGACTTTCCCCTGTCCAGGTTTTTGGTAAGTTTATTGATGAAGTCCTAAAATTAATTTCCACTCAAATTGTTATTTTTATTGATGAGATTGATAGTATTCTCAGTTTGGATTTCCCTGTTGATGATTTCTTTGCTTTAATTCGGGCATTTTTTAATACTAGAGTTGATAAACCTGAATATAACCGGATTAATTTTGTCCTCTTGGGTGTTGCGACTCCTTCGGAATTAATTAAAGATAAAAAACGCACTCCTTTTAATATTGGTAAAGGTATTGAATTAACGGGGTTTGAATTTACAGAAGCTCAACCTTTAATTCGTGGATTTTCTCATTTAACCAATCATCCAGACATTGTACTGCAAGAGATTTTAAATTGGACAGGAGGACAGCCATTTTTAACTCAAAAGATTTGTAATTTTATTTGTGAATCTAAAAATATCATTTCCGACGGAGAAGAAGCTAGTTTTGTGGAACATTTAGTCACAGAAAGAGTGATTAAAAATTGGGAATCTCAGGATGAACCAGAGCATTTTAGAACTATTCAAGATAGAATTTTGAAAAGAGATGAACAAAAAACAGTTTATTTATTAGATTTATATCAACGAATTTGGCACTCTGGAGAAATTGAAGCTGATAATAGTAGCGAACAAAGTGATTTACAGTTAGCCGGAATTGTTGTTAAAAAAGATAGTAAAATCAAGATTTATAATCTGATTTATCATGAGATTTTTAATCATTTATGGATTGAGAGAAATTTAGCTAGTTTACGTCCTTATGCAGAGAATTTTCGTCAGTGGTTATCTAGAGGAAAACAAGATAATTCTTGGTTATTGAGAGGTAAAGCTTTAAGAGAAGCTGAAAAATGGGCAACCGATAGAAATTTAGGTTTTGAAGATAGGGAATTTTTAGCAGCAAGTCGCACTCAAGAACAGGAAGAAAAAGCAATCAAAATTGAAGCTGATGCAAAGCAGGAAGCAGAAAGACAATTAGCAATTGCGAAAAGAAGAATTGGTTTTGGAATTATCGCTTTATCTGCTAGTTTATGTTTTACAGTAGTTTCCGGAATAGCAGCATTGAATATGAATCAAAATGTTGATCAAGTAGAAAAAAATATTTTTAAAGTGGAGAAAAATATTTCTAAAGCTAGAGAATTATCAAAGTTAGCATCTCAACTGCAACAAGAAGGTAAAACCAACATAGCTAATCAATTTTTAAATATCGCAGGTTTGGTTTTACAAGATAAAGTAGAAAATCCAGCCCTCAAAGAAGTTTTATTAGATAGTTCTCTAGTTTTAGGTTATGAATATTTAGTAAATTCAGAAAATCTTGGAGATAATCAAAAATCTAAATTTTCATCAAAATATAACCAAGCTAAAGACAGGTTTAATCAAAGTTGGAAAAATTTACTCCCAAACAAAAAAAATAATCAAAAAAACTCTAGGTATTTAGCTACTTTAGTTTATATCTATTATGTTAAAGGTAAATTACAAGATAAAGATAATGCTTTAGTTGATTACAAAGCAGCATTGGAAAAATATAATCTACTCAAATCTCAGTTAAAATCTAATGTTGATTTGTTTACTTTAGACTTGAATATTCTCTATAATGGTAATGCTGATATTGTTGAATCTTTATATCGTCAACTAAAACAACTAGATAAATCAAATCCAGCTTATCATGAACTTCTCAAGCAACATTTACTTGATGAATTAGACTATTTAATGCAGCAAGGAAGATGGAAAGAAGCAGATTTGAAAAATTGGAGCTTTCTTCTCATTTCAGCTAACAGAGAGGAAAAAGATTTATTATATTTGGATGATCTGAAAAACTTTAACTGTAAAGATTTAAAAGCAATAGATAAATTATGGGTAAAAAACTCTCAGGGTAAATTTGGTTATAGTGTGCAAACCAGAATATATTTAGCAACAGGTAATTCCTTATATTTTAATTGGGAAAAGCGAGAGTTTATAAATTGGAATGCAGAGAAATATAGTGATTTTGCCAAGAAAGTGGGTTGGAAAGAAGGAGATATATGGAAAAAACACAATGAACTAAAATGGAAAAAAATGAGGACATTATCTGGATATAATAGACGTGGTACTTTACCTTTTATTTTAATTTTAGATATTGCAAATATACCTCAAAATAAAAAACAATCAATTGTGTATGAGTATGATTTTCCAAGTTGGTGGAGAGGATACAATTCTCTCCTCGCAAATAGTTGTCAACTTTAATATAAATTGACGTAATGGATAAACTAGAAAAATATCGTCATATCATCAAAAAAATATTGACAGAATATTATCAAATGAGTAATCCTCCACGTTCCCAAAATCCTGAAACTGAAGTGAGTGAACGTTTAGCTTTTGATGAAAAAAGAGAGCAATATCTTTGGTTTAAATTTGGTTGGGATGAAAATAAATTTATCCAACATATTATTATTTACGTGTGTATTAAAAATGGCAAAGTTTGGGTAGAAGAAGATGCAACTAATTTATGTGTTGTGGATGATTTGCTATTAGCTGGAATACCCCAAAGTGATATTGTTTTAGGTTTTCATCATCCCAGTAAACGAAGTTTTACAGAATTTGCTAATGCTTGATGTTGTCAATTCAAATAACGTAGGTTGGGTAGAACAAAGTGAAACCCAACATAATTCAATAATAAGATTTTCAATATGGGGTTTCGTTCCTCAATTCAGCAATTAAATCTAACACAACTTAAAAATATAATTCTTAATGTTGGGTTTCGTCCCTCAACCCAACCTACTTTCTAATAATATTTTCATTATTTTTAATAATTTTATTTATTCAGATATTGTTCTTTGTAAACGTTTCCGACCTTTTGCTTTAATTGAAGTCATGAGAGTAGATAAATTATTTTCATCATATTCTGTGTATTCACCATTTTTAAGTTGTTGAATACCTGCATTTATATCCTGTTTTAAAGATTCAATATTTTGTTTCATTAAGATTCTCCAGCTAATTTGAGAACATCATTAATAATATTATCAGTTAACCACATTCCTGGTTTATATCTTGTTCTAATTCTTGAGAATTTAAAGCAAAGGGAGAAACTTGATAACGTCCTAAAGTCATTAAAAATTCTACCCGTGACATTCCTGCTAATTGTGCTGCTCTTCCTGATGATAATTTACCAAGTTCAAAAAGTTTAACTGCTGCCAATATTGATATTTCTCTAGATATACTTTCTGGAGTTTCTTTGAGACTGATTAAAACTTCTTCAGGTATTTCTAAGGATATGCTACTCATATTTGTCTAGTTAGTAAGATATAATCTATTTATGATAATCTGATTATCTTTATATTATATTATGGATTTTCAATTTTTGCATAATTTTGTCAGGAAAGCCTGGAAACATCAATCTACTTCTATAATTCTAAGTTTTTGAACTATAATGAAGATATTAGTTAGTTATCAATTCTTCATTCCAAAAAAATTACAATACCAAACTTATGATTATTCCAGAACTTGAACAAAAACTCCTGCAACTTTCCCCCAACGATAAACTTTACATAATCCAATTGCTAGCGCAAAGTCTAACTCTAGAAAATAACAATCACAAAGAAATTTCAGAACAACCAAGTAAACTTTCAGAATTTTTTCGTCAATCTCCTTTAGCTGAAGTATCTGAAGAATTAGACCTGAGTAGAGATACCAGTTTACCACGTGATAGTTTTATCCCATGACTTGTTTTCATAACTGAATACCATGACTTATCTTCTTGATACTTGCTTAATTTCCGAAACTATTACTAAACAACCAAATCAACAAGTTTTAAACTGGCTAGATAATCAACTTCCAGAAACTCTTTATCTAAGTGTAATTACTATTGGTGAAATTGCAAAAGGTATTAATAAACTTCCTACATCTAAACGTAAAGAATCCCTGAGTAAATGGTTAAACAAAACTCTACCTCATCGGTTTGAAAATCGAATTTTAGGTTTGGATATTGCCACAATGCTTTTATGGGGAAACCTAATAGCAGAATTAGAACAAAATGGACGACCTTTACCCACTATGGATTCTCTTATTGCTGCTACTGCTTTAAAAAATTCTCTCACCCTTGTTACTCGTAATGAAAAAGATTTTATTGGTACTAAAGTTGTAATTATTAATCCTTGGAATTTTTGAGTTGGTAGGTTGGGTAGAACGCAGTGAAACCCAACAAAATTAAAGTAATATTCTCGATGTTGGGTTATGCCTTCGGCACACTGCGTGAACGTTTCTCAACCCAACCTACAGTTTTACAACTAACGAATAAAATTAATAGCACAAATATTAAGAGGAACAATAGGTTCAAACTCCTTACGGTCTGAAGTAACTAGAATACCACTTTCTCGATTAGCCAAAGTTAATGCAAAACAATCTGCTAAAGAAATTCTTCTGATACTTGCTTTATAACTTCCTACCTGTCGCCAAAAACTGATAGTCAAATTATCTCGAATTAATAGTCCTAAAGATTCGACATCTTCAATAAAAGTGTCTGCAATTGTATTTCCTCCCGTCCGTAGAAAATCATAATAAACTTCACACAAATTAATTGCATGAATCATGCAAATATATTTTTGATCAGATAAATAGTTTTCTACAATTTCTGCACCTTGTTCATTTCTGAAAAAAGCAATTAAAGCACAAGCATCTAAGATAATATTCATTTTGCTAATCTTCTAAAGCAATTTCTGCCTGTTTTCTAACTGCAAAATCATCACTACTGGTTGCCAGATGAGAATACTTACCTCGTAATAAATGAATTATCACTTGCTGATTTTCTTCTTCTCTTTTTTTGCGGAGTGTTTCAAATAGAAAATCTTGATCTTCTTTTGATAAACTCGGTAAGGAATTAATAATTTCTTGCAATGAAATCATAAAATTTCTGATATTTTCATCGTTAACAGATTATAACACTATTTTACACAAGTCTGGTAGGTTGGGTAGAACAAAGTGAAATCCAACAAAATTAAAGTAAATTCTCGATGTTGGCTTGGAGATTGCTTCCTTTCGTCGCAATGACAGTATTTGAATTCGGTTTTGCGTAAGTCCTGATCTTTTGCCTTTTGCCTCTTGCCTTCTGCTATAATTAATCACTAATAAACTAATTATCCCTATTTTATGATTGTTAAATTTCTTAATAAACTCTTAGATAGAAACCCACAACCTGCACCCATCATACCCACAGAAAAAACTGGTTTAATCAAAATCTCAGGATGTGACAATCCTAAACGCAAAGGAGATATAATTTTTGTGCATGGTTTGGGTGGTGGTGCAAGAACAACATGGCACCCTCAAGAATTAGATAATGATGATAATTTCTGGCCAATGTGGTTAGCAAAGGAAAGGTCAGATTTAGGAATTTGGTGTTTTGGTTATAATGCTGCACCCTTTGAGTGGAAAGGTTCAACTATGCCACTTTTTGATCGTGCTGGTAATTTATTAGAATATCTTACTATTAATAATATTCGTGAACATCCACTGATTTTTATCACTCATAGTATGGGTGGTTTATTAGTAAAGGAAATGCTGCGGAATGCTCAAACTTTTAATAAAACCAAAGTAATTGAAAAAACTCAAGGAATTGTATTTCTATCCACTCCTCACACTGGTTCTCATTTAGCTGATTTAGTTACAAATATTGGTACTTTTACGAGATCAACTATCAGCGTTGATGAACTAAAATCCCACATTCCCCAATTACGTCAATTGAATGAATGGTATCGTCAAAATGTGGATAAAATGGCAATTACGACTAAAGTTTATTTTGAAACTCAAGCAATTTTGGGAATTTTAGTGGTAGATCCAGATAGTGCTAACCCTGGGATTAAAGATGTGCAACCAACTGCTACCGATGAGAACCACATTTCCATTACAAAACCAAAGTCACCTAATAATTTAGTTTATCAAGGTGTGAGTCGGTTTATTCAAGCACAGTTATCAAATATTCCTTCCCAACCAGAACCTAAATCATCCAATCTTGTTTATATTCCCCGGCCAAAAATTGAAAATCAATGTTTTGAATCTATCTTGCAACCGGGAGTGTTATTGAGGATTAAATCACCCCGCAAGATGGGGAAAACAACCTTAATGCGTCAGATTTTTGCTCATGCTAAAGAAGCAGGATATCAGACAGTATCTATTAATTTGTGGAGTCCAGAAATTTTGACTGATTTGCATACTTTTTTACAAAGTTTTTGTGCAATTTTGAGTTTAGAATTAGGACTAGAGGACAAAACTGATCAACTTTGGAAACCAACATTAAGTAATCAAACTAACTGCACTAATTATTTAAAGAAATACATATTAGCCAATCTTGATACTCCCTTAGTTTTAGGATTGGATAATATTGATGAAATCTTCCCCTATACAGAAATTACTCAACAATTTTCAGCTTTATTACGAGGATGGAAAGAAAACCCTAATAATGAGGAAAGTTTGCAAAAATTACGGTTGGTGATTTCTCATTCTGAAAATGTTTATGTTTCCTTAAATGTGAATCAATCACCTTTTAATGTCGGGTTACCTGTGGAAATTGGAGAATTTAACTTTACACAAAGCCAAGAGTTAGTAGAAAAATATGGTTTAAATTTATCAGATGTGGACATCAACAAGTTAAGAGAAATGATTGATGGACATCCTTATTTATTAACAACTGCTTTAGATAAAATTACCAAGGATAATTTGACTGTAGAACAGTTTATCAAAATTGCACCTACGGATGAAAGTCCCTATCGCAGTTTTCTGGCTAATCTTTTACATGAACTAGAAAATGATCAGTTTTTAAAAACAACAATGCAGCAAGTAATTAATAGTGATATTTCCATTAAAATAGATTCTGAACAAGCTTTTAAATTACGCAGTTTAGGTTTAATTGAATTGCATGGAAACGAGGTAAAATGTTTGTGCAATTTATATTGTATTTACTTTAAATCTCAATTCTCCAACGCCAAAACATCATGAAAATACTCATAATCAATATAACGATGTCCGTCGGGGGTGTAATGAATAATATCCACAAATTCATGATTCCAAAGAATATCTTTAATCCCATACATATGACGAGCATGAACCATCTGTACCACAGTTTCATCAATCCCAGTTAAAGATATAATCAGTGAAGCATGAGTTTTAATTAATGAATCTAAGGTCATACCATACAAAGGACTATCTTGATTAATAGCGTGCATTACAGACCAAGATAAGGAAAAATTAGGAGTCTGATTACTAATTAATTTTAAACTATGAATCCGACGAATAGAATGGCCTTCTGCTGTTACTTCATCCCGCATAAAATAAACTTTAATATTTGCCTCTAAAATCATATTGCGACGCTGATTAGCAGTCCGAAACATCAAAGTATTAACTCCATCATGTTTGTTAATTACAGCCACCTTACTAAACATTACCCGTGCAGTTGGTTGAGAAAAACGAGCAAAAGATAATCCAGTAATCATGGCAATTGTCATCAAACCAATAATCGCTTCAATGGTGACAATGATATTGGCATAACTTGTGGTTGGGTGCATAGCACCATAACCAATAGATGCTAAGGTTTGAACACTAAAGAAAAATGCATCAGCAAACGAACCAGCTTCAGCATTAGCGATACAATCTCCTCCTAATAAATAAGCTAATGCAAAGAGAATATTCACGGCCACATAAAAAATAAATATTAGAAATAAAAAACCTGTCCAAGAAATTGTTAATAATAAATGATAGGGATCGTTTAAATATGAATGCCATGCACCCATACCTAATATTTCCACTTTGCCATCATTTATTTTTAGATATCTTCTCGCAATCATTTGTGATTTGTTCTTTTTAAACAGCCGCTTGAATTTTAATTTCATGATTACTTAAGGGGATAAAAAAATAGAATATTCCTGATTTAAAGCCTATTGCTTCAGCTAGAGGTACTGATACAGCGCTTTCTGGTGTAATGAGGTAAACTATTGGCGGGCAAGATGCCCACCCCACAAGAGTTTTATGATTATGATTTGTACCTCATCGCAACGAAATCTGCTGTAATTAAAAACTGATAACTGATAACTGATAACTGATAACTGATAACCCTATTTAGACATAGAAAAATTATTATATGTTAATTCATTAACTCGATTCCAATTAGATATCTGGTTTTTAAACTTTTGCCATTGTTCATAAATCTGTTTAAAACTGGGATTTTCATTAGCTTTTTCTGCCAATATTTCTAGAGCAGCTTTTTGTGCAGCTTGCATAATTTCTGGACTGTAAGCAGTTAACTTTGTACCATTGGCCAATAACCGGGAAAGTGCTTGACTATTTAAAAAATCATATTCATTAAACATATTCATATTGGCTTCAAAAGCAGCCGTTTTGAAAATTGCCTGATACTCTTGAGGTAATTTATTCCAAGCATCTAAATTAACTAACACATCTAAAGTTGCACCTGGTTCCCACCAACCAGGATAATAATAAAATTGGGCAGCTTGATGTAAACCTAATTTTTCATCATCATAAGGGCCAACCCATTCTGCTGCATCAATAGTACCCCGATCTAATGCTAAATATATTTCTGCACCGGGTAAAACTTGCACATTTAGCCCCAAACTAGACATAACTTCTCCCCCTAAACCGGGAATTCGCATTTTTAAACCTTTTAAGTCAGCAACAGATTTAATTTCTTTTTTAAACCATCCTCCCATTTGTGTACCTGTATTACCTCCAGGAAAGTTGATGATATTAAAATCTGCATAAATTTTACGTATTGCTTCTAATCCACCTCCATAATATAGCCAGGTGTTTTGTTGTTGACCATTTAAACCAAAGGGTACAGTGGTAGCAAAAGCTAAGGCAGAATTTTTACCAATATAGTAGTAACTAGCGGTATGACCACATTGTACTGTTCCTGCTTGCACTGCATCCAAAACTTGTAACCCCGGTACTATTTCTCCTCCTGCAAAGGGGGTGATGGTAAAGCGGCCAGCAGTCATTTCTTTGACACGGTTGGCGATGGTTTCTGCACCGCGAAAAGTCCCCAAAGTCTTGGGCCAGCTAGTTGTCATCCGCCATTTGACTCTAGGTAAACTACCCGTGGTTTGCGATGTTGTGTTTGCTTCAGATGTTATATTAGCTTGCGATGTTGTGTTAGCTTTGGCACAAGCTGCTGTAAGTGCTGCGGTGGCGGTGGAAATTGCTCCAGTTTTGATAATTTGTCTACGTTTCATAGTTGTTTATTAATTGTGATCGTTTTATTTTCAGGCTGATATTGTAATATCTTTTACGTGGGAATAATTATAATATCTGTTAAGTTTGATAATTGTACTTAACATTGATGAGATTAGTTATTCAATGAGTTATTAAATTCATGAAATTATTCAGGAAATTGTGCCATAAAACGGCGATCTATCCAGTTTTTCACAAACCACAATAATTGATGAGGTGGTAAAGTAAAATTTCCTTTCGTGGCTAATGCGCGGCCATCACCTGTACCAATCAAGCTTAAATAAGTGGTTTGTGGTTGATAAGATTTTAGTGGTTGATTTAAAACTATTCTTTGTAAATTTTCTGCTAAATATTTACCTTGTCGAACTGCAAAAACCCCTGCTTTTGGTAAATGATAATGAATCATTGTGGCAATATCACCAGCAGCAAAAAGCTGAGGATAATTAATAGATTGTAAACAATTATTCACTGCAATAAAACCATTTTTATCTGTCTCAATTCCTGAGTTTTTGATCCATTCCGCTGCTGATGCTTGTGTCACCCAAAATACTCGATCAGAATGAACTATTAAACCCGATAAAGATTTAATTTCCCGCTGATTATTGGGTATGGGTGTAATTTGAGAAACAGTTTCACCTAAATGTAATTTTACACCTTTATTAATTAAAATATCCTGGATTATTTTCCTCACAGATGGATGATGATTAGGCATTAATTCCTGTGTACGCTGCCACAGATGTAATTCTAAGTGCTTACATCCTATTTTTTGTAAACCTGCTAAGATTGAAAATGCTAATTCCACACCACCAGCACCACCACCAACAATACTAATATTCACAGGTTTAAGAGGATTTTTAGTGACAGTTTCTTGTAATTTATACCAATGTTCTAAAAATTGCTTAACTGGCTTTACAGCAATTGTATATTCTGCTGCACCTGGAATTGATAATTTAGCGGGAGTGCTACCAATATCAATGGAGATAAAATCAAATTTTATGACTTTTTGATTTGTACACAATACCTGCTGATTTTTCCAATCTAATCCAATTACTTGCTCAAGATGTAGATTAGTGTGAGCAGACTGACAAAGAGTTTGTAAATTGATATGACACTGAAAATAATTATAAAATCCGCCAATATATCCGGGTAACATCCCAGAGTAGGGTGTATATTGATCTGGAGTAATTAAGGTTAAATTTACTCCTGGTAAAGGTTGATTTGCAAATCTTTTTAAGGTGATAGCATGACTATGGCCACCACCAACTAGGACTAAATTTTTAGGTGTAAATTGGTAATTTTTCTGCATCTATGAATCAGTTAGCAGTTAGCAGTTATCAGTTAGCAGTTAGCAGTTATCAGTTAGCAGTTAGCAGTTATCAGTTAGCAGTTAGCAGTTAGCAGTTATCAGTTAGCAGTTATCAGTTAGCAGTTAGCAGTTGTCAATATTATTGGTGATTAAATAAGTACCTAAGCAAAATTAATTCAACATATTGATTGAAAGCTAAAATGTCTGCACTGCTTGTTACCTGTTTCTTTTTCCATAAAATTTATTTTGCATGACAACTTATCAATATCATCATGATTTTACCCTATAGGTGATGAATAATTTTAGTAATCGTTAATTTTCAACATCTGGGAATGAAATGATAGTATCCCTATTTTTAAGGTAAATTTAGGGCGATCGCTGATTTTTGAGATAAATAATTATGAATATGTTCAGTATGAAAACTACTCCTTTTTTATTAGGTATTCGCAAAAGATTGAGAATAATTATAACATTTATGAATAATACATTTATCAACCCAGAAATAAATCATCATAATCATCATCAGATAATGAACGTAATTCATCAATTAGAAAACAATCCTTTATCAACAAGTTTAGCAGATATCAATTTTTTAGAAACAACCACCAAAATCAATCCAAAATATCATTGGTTAATTATGACTGCGCTGAGTAGTTTGATTAGAAATCAATCTACCAATTTAACAACTATCAATATCAATAATTCAGACTATCATCAACAAATTATCCAAGCAGCGATTCAGGTAATTGCGAACCGCAATATTAACCAAGATCCTGAAAATGAGCAGATTGATTTAAGTTTTAGCAATTTAGCAGGATTCAACTTAGCAGCAGCAAATTTAGAAAATATTAACCTCTATCAAACTAACTTATCAAAAGCTAATTTGAATTTTGCTAACTTGAGTGGTGCTATTCTTAGTGCAGCTAATTTAAGTGATGCTAACCTTAATTATGCCAACTTTTCAGGTGCTATTCTCAGTGCAGCAAATCTGAGTGGAAGTAATTTAACTGGTGCTAATTTACAGCAAGCGAATTTATATTTAGCAAGTTTAACAAACGCGATTTTAGATAATGTCGTTCTTACCAGTGCAAATTTGCGAGAAGCGACTTTTCAATAGTTAATCACAATTCAGACACACTTCTAGCTCACTGTAGATGATCAAGTAAGTTTTACGTGCAATTTCCCGTAATAACTTATTTATAAGTTAAAACACAAGTTTATATCTAAAAAAACGTAAATACAAAAGAAGTCTGATCAAGCTGACTATTCATAAGCGATAAGCCATAATTATGAACATGATTACAAAATATAGCTTCTTTACCCTGTTCCCTCTGAAATAGTATATCTAATTTTGCAAGTAGATGCTATACTACTTTTTTCAATCATTTCAGTAATAACTAATTATTGTGAAGCATCTTTTTGGTATATCTACTAAGAAGACAGATACAACTTTGCAATGGTTAATTACCATCATTGTTATTGTTGCTTTGTCCTTAATATTGGTTGTCTTCGCATCTACTAATATTGAGAAGTTAAAACTTCAACAGCAGATATCGAATAAACATCAACTATTAACTACTATTGCTATAGTATCTTTTACTATAGTTGTAGTTATTCATGTTTACTATACAGCCAAACGAACTCATGCCATAGAAAAAAATGCAATTACAGCAGAAAAAAACTTGGCAATTAATATAGAAAATACCAAACTTCTGCAAGAAAAATTAATTACAGAAAGATTTCTTGGTAGTCTTGATCAATTAGGACATGATAAAGTAGAAACTCGGATTGGCGGAATTTATGCTTTAGAAAAAATTGCTCAAAATTTTCCGCAAGAACATTGGATAATTATGCAAGTTTTAACTGCATTTGTCAGAGAGAATGCAGCCATACAAATAGAGAGAAAAATTCAAAAACCCGAAGATTTTACAGCTATTGATTTTGGTAAAAGTCGGGAAAGGATGCGTCGTCAACAATTAGTAAGTTATGCTTTACCATTGGAATATTTCCAATTGCGGACAGATATTCAAGCAGCTTTAACTGTTATTGGGAGACGCAACTTTCACCAAGATAGAGATCATCAAACCTTAGATTTACGTAATACTGATATCAGAAAAGTAGATTTAGCTGGTGCAAAACTACAAGGAGTAGATTTAAGGGGTTCAGATTTATCTGGAGCTAATTTGCGTTCAGTAGATTTAAGTGGAGCAAATTTAGAAGGTAGTAAACTGATTTCCACAATTCTTTATGAAGCTAACTTATTTAAAGCTAACCTGCGGGGAGCCAATTTTAGTCGTTCTAATCTTAACTTTGCTAACTTATATGGGGTAAATTTAAGATCAGGAAATTTATTTGGTGCAAGTTTACGTTCAGCTAATTTACAAGCTGCTAATCTGTATAAAGCTAACTTAGAACAAGTAATTCTCAAAGCTGCTGATCTATCGGGAGCTAAGTTATTTCTGGTTAATTTACAAGGTGCAAAATTAGGTAAAACCAAGTTAAACTTTGCTGGTTTAATTGCAGCTAATTTACAAGGTGCTAATCTCAACAGTGCTAACCTCCAAGGTGCTAATTTGAATGCAGCTAAACTACAAAAAGCAGATATTTACTTTGCTAATTTGAGGGGAGCAAGTTTCACAGAAGCTGACTTAAGTGATGCTAATTTAGTGGGAGCAAATCTTTCTGGTGCAACTTTGCAAGCAGCTAATCTCAAGAGTGCAAATCTCATGGGTGCTAATTTATCTGGTACTGAACTGACTGATGTGAAACTGATGGGAGCAATTTTAACGGGTGTGAAACACCTCAATTGTGAACAAATAAATGATGCAATGGGCGATCGCCACACCTGTCTTCCTGATTATCTAGAAATGCCAATTAGTTGGCAAGAATCTGAGTAGTTTGATTAAACATTAGATGCAAGTAATATAGGTGTATTCTACTTAATCAACGTACAATAATTATGATTATTTCCTGACTTTTTAGTATTGATTAAGTTAATGGATCATAACTTAAATAATATAACTAAATCAATGTCATTGTTGGTAATTTTCTAATTATAAAATAAGTAATCAAATTATCTTTTCTAGTTGAGAAATTTATAGTATCTTTAAATCACAGTCAATATCTAAAAGAATCAAACAGTGTAGCTGCAAACTTTTATCTGCCAGAGTTTGGATGATTGAGATTGGCAAAAATATTATTTTCAAGGATAAAAATATAATGAAACAAGATATTATTGGAACTGAAAACTACCAAAATCAATTCACCATTAATCCTACCTATGTAGTTGATCCTTTTCAAAGTCAGGTGGATAATAGTTTAAGTTGGAAAAATCGTAGTAGTGTATTATCAGAACCACAAGAACAACCCACATTTAATACTAATACCTACAACTCTAACAATGGTTATGGTTTAGTAAATGCAGGAAAAGCAGTTAGTGAAGCAGCAGGTGAAACTCCCTTTCTAGACACTGCTCCATTAGGTGGAAATAATTGGGGTGCAGACATGATCAAAGCTCCTACAGCATGGCAAAATGGCTATACTGGAGAAGGTGTTATTGTTGCTGTTTTAGATACTGGAGTTGACTACAATCACAACGATTTGAATAGTAATATTTGGATTAATACAAAAGAAATTGCTGGGAATGGAATAGATGATGATGGCAATGGTTTTATTGATGATATCAGAGGTTGGAACTTTGATAGTAACAACAATAACGTTTTAGATGATAATGGTCATGGAACTCATGTTTCTGGAACTATAGCTGCCAAAAATGATGGTAATGGTGTGACAGGAATTGCCTATAACTCCCAAATTATGGCAATCAAAGTATTAGATGAAAGTGGTTCAGGTTCTTACTTGAGTATAGCTAACGGTATTCGCTATGCTGTAGATAATGGAGCTAATGTTATTAACCTCAGTTTAGGTGGAAATAATGGCAATAGCACCCTGAAATCAGCAATTGAATACGCCAATAATAACAATGTTATTGTTGTCATGGCCGCAGGTAATGAAGGAGCTTCCCAACCATCCTATCCTGCACGTTATGCAGATAATTTTGGCCTTGCGGTAGGAGCAGTTAATCAAAACACTCAATTAACAGATTTTTCTAACCGAGCAGGTTCTCAAGAAATCAAATATGTCACTGCACCAGGAGATGATATTTACTCTACAATTCCTGATAATAAATATGCTAATTATAGTGGTACTTCTATGGCCACTCCCCATGTTGCTGGGGTAGCAGCACTGATGCTGAGTGCTAATCCTAATTTAACAGCAACCCAAGTCCGAGATATTATTATCAATACTGCTGATAATAGTACTAATCCTCAAGAACCAAATCAACCTTCAAATCCTTCTCCTTCTCCATTTCCCTTTCCTATTGATTTATTCCCCTTTGGATTAATTGATATCGGTTCACAATTACCTAATATTGGTTCAGGTTTTCCTGATTTTGGTTCATTTCCTATCGGTTTTCAAAACCAATCAACAGAAACTTTTCCTACTGTAGTTGTATCTGTTAGTGATAATAAATCAGTTTTAGAATTTGGTGATATTGAAACATCACAACTCCAGCAAGTCGAAAATTTTAGTTATTATAGTGGTAATGAGAGATGGGTGTTACGTAATTATGATAGTAATATCAAAAGTTCTGTGTTTGCAGAGCAAACTGAAAATTTTGAACCAAAAGATTTTTTCTAGCAGATAAAAATCAAAAATTGCACTCCCCCAAATTTGGGTTATGGGGGTTAAGCAAAACTCAGATCATTATTTAACAGGTAATTATTTGAATTTAGCTACAGCACCTTCAAAAGCTGTATTTAATTCTTTCCAAGCTTTTTCAAATCCGCTTTGTACTTCTTCCCAAGCTTCCTCACCTGCTTTTTGTAATTCCTCTAATTTAGCTTTAGCAGCATCGCGTTTAGCATAGACTTCTTCCAATTTACTATTATATTCAATTACTGCATCTGCTTTAGCTTGATTAGTTTTAGCTTTTAATTCTTCAATTTGAGCATTGAATTTGTCAAGTTCCGCTTTGACTTTATCTTGGTATGCTTGTTTGTCTATATTTTGTAATGTCATAAATGTACCTTCAATAAATTGTATACTGCGTTTTCTGATTTCTTGCTTACAATACTAACAATTTTGCAATGTTCATTCAATCGGCCGCAAGTTAGAAAAATATTGGATGTATTTTCACAAATTTCTATCTGTGGTTAGAAAAATTATGAAGTGTCTAGAAAATTGGAAGACGTGTAAAAAATTAAACATTAATATTTATAATCTGATATATTTCACTTCTTGAATAAATCATTTCTCTGTAAATTATCTCACAGAAAAAGCATCACTAAATCTACGGGTAATTGGTTCAACAATAAAAGTCAAAACTGATTTCTTCCGTGTAACTATTTCTGCATTTGCTACCATCCCTGGGGTAAATTCCACTTGTTTACCCTTAACATTCATAGAATGCTGACTTAATTTAATTCTAGTAGGAAAAACTAACCCTAATTTTTCATCAACTACTGCATTAGGACTAATATTAACAACCTCACCATCTACAACTCCAAATTCTTGAAACGGAAAAGTTGCTAACTTCACTTTTGCTTGCATACCTTGACGAATAAAACCAATATCTCGGTTTAAAACTTTCACTTCTAATAGCATTTCCTCCCCTGTAGGTAGAATTGATAATAATTCTTCCCCAGACTGTACCGGTCCTTTTGTAGCTTTGATTTTATAAATAGTACCTGCAACTGGTGCTTTAATTGTTTCTCCTTCTTTTTGTTTCTTTGCTTGTTCCAATTGTCCTGCAACATTAGTTAATTCTTCTTTACGTCTATTTATCTGTGTTAAAATCTCACTTTTTCGTTCTGACTCTAACCTAATGATTTGGTTTCTTACTGCTTGATAATTTTGCTTTAATTGACTTATTTCTTGTGTTTGGTCCGCAATATCTTTCTCTAATGATGCAACTTTATCTTTTGCTTCTGTAACTCGATTTTGAGCATTGGTAACTTCATTTTTTGCTCTAATGATATCTGTATTTGCTCGATTTAATCTTTCTTGTACTTCTAAATAATCAATTCTAGGAACTGCACCAGGAGTTAATAATGTTCTCAAATTCTCTTCTCGTTGTTGGGCAATTTTTAAACTATCTGCTAATTTATTGCGAATATTTTCAGCATTAGTTAAATTAGTTTGAAAATAAGTAATACTGATTTCGGCTGTTTCCAAGTTTTTTTGTAACCGAGTTAATCTAATTTTTGCTTGTTTGATAATTACTAATTGACGTTTTGCTTCTGCTTCCGCTGCTGCTTGTTGAGCTTGGTAATCTAATAACCGCGAATTTAACAACTCATTCTGTAATGTTGTCCCTGTGGTTTTTTTACCCTTCCTTTCTGCTTGTAATCTTTGTAAATCTTCCTCAATTAACTTACTAGCTTTTGCTAATCTGTTTACATCAGTTTGTCGTAAATTCGGATCACGTTCAATTAAAACTTGGTCTTTATTAACGCGATCGCCCTCCTTAACTTTTACTGCTAAAATAAATCCATTACCTAAAGATGTCACCGGTCTAACTTGGGTAGAAGCTATTAATTCTCCCGGTGCTGTTGCTACTTCATCAATTTTAGAAAAATGCGCCCAGGAAATTGACCCAAATACAATTAAACTAATAGTTCCTGCTAATAATCTTGTATACAATGGAGGTAATTCCTGTACCGCTTTCCCTAATTCATAGGATAATTGTTCTTCTGGTTTAGCAAAATTTTCTTTAGTTTGACGTGCTTGAGTAGGATTTGCAGATAATGAGTATTTCATATATTTTTTCCTTAGATATTATTCATTAGTCGTTAGTCATTAATCATTAGATATTAGTTATTAGTCAGGACTTACGCAGATTTTACGGAAGAATGAACCACGAAGGAAGCAAATAGCACGAAGATAAGAGGGTTTGAAAGATATTTTGCGTAAGTCCTGATTAGTCATGAAAATATGATTGAATATTCAATATGTCTGATTATTTAATGACACATAAAATCTAAATCCATATCATAACCAATAATTAATAACTAATAACTAATAACTAATAACTAATAACTAATAATTAAGTTGCCAAATAACGGCGCAAAAAGCTTTCTAAGTTTTCTAACTGAAAATTATAAATCCTTTCTAAATTACTGGTTTCCTCTGAAGTACAGAAAAATTCATCAGCCAATAAAGTCCGAAAAGTGCCTAAGTTTTTTTGTGTTGATGAATCAAAAAAACCTAATAAATTGCGTACACTATCAACGGCAAATAAAGGAACATTAATTACTATTGGTTCTTTATTAAAGATGCGACCAAAAATTTTAGGAATCTGATCACGAGATAAGATTTCTGGACCTCCTACTGGTAAAATTTGATTACGTGCATCATCAATAATTAAAGAATCTACAGCTATTTTGGCTAAGTCATCGCTACTAACAATAGATGTCCGATTTGTAGCTTCACCAATAAGTAGATATAAACCTGTTTCTCGAAATCTTTCTGCTAATGGTAATAGGTTTGATGCTAAACCAGATGGGCGTAAAATAGTGTAATTTAAGCCACTATTTTGTAGATATTTTTCTACCGCTCGTTTAGCTTTGAAGACGGGAGCATCTTCATATCCTCTATCAGCACCTAATACAGATATGAAGACAAAATGCTCAACTCCTTGGATTTTAGCCTGATCAATTAGTTCAATATTAGCTCGATAATCTAAGGATAGAGAATCATTTCCTGAACCGTGGGTGCTAATAATATATTTCACTCCTTGACAAGCTTTCTGAATATCTTTTTCTCGTCTTAAATCACCAATAAAGATATCAGAACCTCGATGTTCTAATTCATTAGAATGGGATGACAGACGTACGAAAGAACGTACAGGTTTCTGTTGCTGACATAATAACCGCACGATGCGGCGGCCTATATCTCCTGTTGCACCAGTTACTAGAATCATAAGGTTTGGATTTGAGTATGGGGATGTTTCTATAGTTCAGTTTACTCACTATTTTGCAATCAGCAAATTCCTAAAATCCGAATTCTTATAATCTTTGTTTAAAATAATAATGTGGGAATTTAGTAAAACTAATGCAAATACCAGAAACTAACCCAAAGCTGACAATACCTGTATCTAGTCTCTACGTTTAAAATTCTACTACCACCGGCGCATGATCACTAGGTTTTTCTAACTTCCTCGGTTCAACATCAATAATGCAACTTTGAGCGCGTTCATAAAGTATAGGTGTTAAATAATGATGATCTATTCTCCAACCTAAATTTCTCCTAAAAGCTGCCGTGCGATAATCCCACCAACTATAATTTTCCCCCTCTTGATTAAACTTTCTAAAAGCATCTGCAAAACCTAAACTTAATATTTCTCGTAAAGCTTGACGTTCAGGTTCAGATGACATAATGTGATTTTCTATTTTCACTTTCTCATTAATATCTATATCTTCCAAAGCAATATTAAAATCACCGCACATAGAAATAGTAGAATTGGATAATAGTAATTGTTGCAAATATTCCTGCAATACTTTTAACCAGCCCAATTTATATTCATACTTTTCACTACCTACCGCCGAACCATTAGGAACATAAAGATTGACAATTCTGACTCCCTCAATTACACCACTAATCACACGTTTTTGTTCGTCCCATTTTGGATCTAAATCGGGTAATACTGCTGTAAAACCCATCCTAACATCCTCTAAAGGTTGACGACTAATCAATGCCACACCGTTATAAGCTTTTTGTCCATAAATATAAGGATAATAATTTATGTCTTTCCAGGCATTGACAGGAAAATCCTGATCTATCACTTTGGTTTCTTGTAAACATAATACATCAACAGGATTTTCACCTAACCAGTGAATTACCTGTTCTAAACGTGTGCGAATAGAATTGACATTCCAAGTAGCAATTTTCATGATTTATCCCTGTAAAAATGTGAAAAAACTCAATAGTTGATCTCTATTCAAGAATTTAATTCATATTTGCAAAAATATGGCAAATGTTAGTTGTGCTACAGAATATTTTAGTAGAAAATGATACCCAAAATAGAGCTAACACTTGTCCATATTGCGGTGGTTCAATATTGCGTCATATTCGTCATGGTGAACTATATTGGTTCTGCTCATCATGTAGGAAATACCGCTATTAATTCTTAATTACTTTACCAATCATTTATAAAGTCGTAATAAAAACTTAGCCAATTATCCTGTGACTAATTCTGTGTAATTAAGAAGTTGTTATTAAAAATACAGTAATATTCAGTGCTAAGAACGGGGCTTTCAACCCATTTTCTTGGTAAAAGGCGACAAATAAGAGGTTTTGAGCTAAATTACTAAAAGTGAGTTTTTTAAATCAGATTTGGTCTGAGTGGGGTTTGGTGAATAAATCTGAAAACATGACAGGAAAAGGGATATAGCAGTTCTTTTGAGCAAAAAGTGCTGACGTTCATAGGGGTAAATGGTTTAAAACCTGGCACTTGAGTTTAATACTGACTCAGTAATTGCTGTTAACTGTTAATACTTACCTGTCCTTTTTATCTATATCTGGATATGATATAAAAGTAGATAAAACTTAAAAAATATTCACAGAATGCTCATTGAAACCTCTGGCTTGCCAAAAGCTAAAGACTCATTTGGCAAGAGAATTCTGTTGGGAAACGATCCTACACCAGAATTAATTGCCATACTTGCGGTCTACGCTGTCCAAGGTATATTAAAGTTAGCACGACTAGCCCTTAGCTTTTTCCTCAAAGATGAGTTAAATTTAACACCTGTTGAAGTATCTGCACTATTAGGTGTAGTTGCTATACCTTGGATGATCAAGCCTTTATTTGGCTTTATTTCTGATGGTTTACCCATCTTTGGCTATCGTCGTCGTCCATATTTAGTGTTATCTGGGATACTAGGGACAGTCGCCTGGGTGAGTATGGGAACTATAGTCAATAGTAGTTGGGCTGCAACACTAGCGATCGCCCTCTCATCCCTCTCCGTTGCCTTCAGTGATGTAATTGTAGATTCCCTAGTAGTTGAACGTGCCAGAGTAGAAACCCAAGCCAAAGCAGGATCATTACAATCTCTCTGTTGGGGTGCTAGTGCCTTGGGAGGTTTAATAACCGCTTATTTTAGCGGCTTACTGTTAGAATATTTTAACCCTCGCGTAGTATTTTTAATCACTGCTATATTTCCCTTAATAGTTTCTTTTGTAGCTTGGTTAATTGCAGAAAAACCAATCAAAAAAGACACATCAAAAACAGATCAAGATCAAGAACAAAGTGATTACCTCACAATTCCCAATCAAATCAAAGAAATCAGGCAAGCCATCACCAGAAAAGCTATTTGGATACCCACAGCATTCATTTTTTTATGGCAATCTACCCCCAGTGGTGAAACAGCTTATTTCTATTTTTTCACCAATGAACTAAACTTTCAACCAGAATTTTTAGGGCGAGTACATTTAGTCACTAATTTAGCATCATTAATTGGGATTTGGATTTTTCAAAGATTTTTAAGAGCCGTACCATTTCCCATAATTTGCAGTTGGAGCATGATCATTTCTGCTGCTTTAAGAATGACAATGTTAATATTAGTTACCCACACTAACAGAGCATTAGGAATAAATGATGAATGGTTTAGTTTAGGTGATAGCTTAATCCTAGCCGTCATGGGAGAAATTGCCTTTATGCCCATCATGGTATTAGCTGCAAGAATTTGCCCAAAGGGAATAGAAGCAACATTATTTGCTCTGCTCATGTCTATCTTTAACTTAGGCGGTGCAATTTCTAAAGAATTTGGGGCAATAACTATGCACTGGTTAGGCATTACAGAAACTAACTTTGATAACCTCTGGTTATTAGTCATTCTTACTAACATAATTGCCTTAATACCATTACTATTTATCAAATTCCTCCCCACAGAAGAAAACGAAACCATTAGCTCCACCAATACAGCCAATATTTAACTCCACTTGCTGATTTTTTGCCCAACACATTTATTATGTGTTAACAACAATAATATAGACTTTTAAAATCAAAATACTCTAAAATGCAGACATTTATAAATCAAGAAAACCTCAAATCAGAAAAATCCTATAGCCAAAAAGATTGGCAAGGTGGATATGAATCTTTGACAGAAGTAGAACCAAATAGCGACTATCGAGAAACCAATTTTGAAGCAAATGCACCAGGGCAAGTATGGCGATTTGCTCTCAATTTATCCGAGCAAAAAGTACAAAGTCAATTACTAGATCAACGTGCTTGTGAATTTCCTGTCATCCACCCCAATTATGTGGGTAAACCCTATCGTTACTTTTATAGTTCCGCTGCACACAACTCAAAAGGGAATGCACCTTTTCAAGCTATTTGGAAAGTTGATTTAGAATCAGACAAAAAACAAGTTTGGAGCGCCGCACCTCGTGGTTTTGTTGGTGAACCCATTTTTATTCCTCGTGAAAACTCTTTACAGGAAGATGAAGGTTGGATTATTACTTTAGTTTATGATGCTGAACATCATCGGACAGATGTTGTTATTTTAGATGCTCAAAACTTCCAAGCTGGTGCAATTGCCAAGTTACACCTTAAACATCATATTCCCTATGGATTACATGGCAGTTTTACCACAGAAACTTTTGTGTAATTAACTTTGCATATCCCCGATGTATCTATAGGGTTTCTAAAAAATTTGTCTGTGATAGGGAACAGGTAACAGTTTCAAGATTTGGATTTTTTGACTCTTTGCGTCTGCTTTCTTAAGATAATTTTTTCAAAATTTGGGGATATGCTGCTGGGTAGTGAAAATATATAAAAAAAATGAAGAAACTTGGAAACGGCTATTTTTTAATCATATATATCTATATTGTTTTCTGATAAAGTTCTCTCTAATTCTTGAATTTTATCTATTAGCTTGTGATACCTACTAGCAGACATGATTACATGACTGGGGCGTGATTGTTTGGTAAGCAAAACAGGTTCAACAGCAGCTTTATCAAAAACTTCACCATGTTTGTTACGTGCATCTGTGAGAGTGTAAGTTAGCATTTTGTGGTTATTTTGACTACTTTGACTATATCGTAACATAACTTTATATACAGCACAAATGAGTTCTATTCCAAATCCTTGATAGTGGTGCATTACGCTATCACTTTAGCAACAGGACTTACCGAAGAATGAACCACGAAGGACGCTAAGAAAACGAAGGTAAGAGGGTTACAAGAGATATTTTGCGTAAGTCCCAAAAAAATTTGGTGCATTAGATTTAGCATCTAACACACCTGATGGAACGGAATATCAAACCGCAGAGAACCCAGAGGAATAGAGTTTTGGAAGATTTTTGCGTAAGTCCTGGAAATATCAGAAATTTGGATATCTAGATACTTTCTACTTCTATTTCCTCAATGCTCTCAATTTCACCTATTGAACTGTAGTTCCAGATATTTTCTACAACAAATTTTTGCTTACGTCTGACTTGTGTTTCATAGCTAATTTCGGTAACAAATTTCAGATCCGATCTAGACAACTTTGTGTTACTTAATTGAAGCTTTCTAAAATCAATAACTTCAGGTTTGATATAGTATCTTTTCCCTTTCTTTTTAATTGATCTTTTGCCATCAATTCTATGAACTGCTACCCAACGATTATTTTGGCGAGCATAAATATAGTAGGCTACATCTGCATATTTTGTAGCTGGTTTATTCCGAATATCTAAATGGACAATGAAGGCTTTTTTGTCTCTTCTCACCAATCTACCTAGTTTAAATACACAATCCCAATCTTTGTTTTTGTAAGCTTTGTAGGAATAGCGTTTCTTACCTTTATATTTTGACCGACGATCATATTTGTCATCATCTCTCCGTCTGTTATATCTATCATATTTTTTATCATCTCTCCGTCTGTCATATCTGTCATATTTGTCATCGTCATCGTCATCATCATCGTCTCTGCGTCTGTCATATCTGTCATATTTATCATCTTTCCGTTCATATCTATCTTCATTTCTACGGTAACTAGCATTCCTTTTATAGGATCTACCTGTATAATTGTCTCTTCTGGTTGTGGTGGTGTAATTGACTTCAGTTACTTGAGCAATGTTGCTGTATTCTGTGATGGAATCATAATTCCAAGTATCTTCTATTACCCATCTTTGATCACGTCTATTTTGATAATCATAACGGACTCGGGCAACAAATTTTAAATCTGTTTTGTAGAGGTCTTTTTCTTTGATTTTTAGCTTTTTCAGTTCTACGACTTCTGGTTCTAATCTGTATGTGTTACGGTATCTTTTGATTAATCTTGCTCCGGTACTTGTATAAACATTTTTCCATTTATTTTTTTTCCTAGCATAGACTTGATAAACTACATTTGCATATCTAGTTTCTGGTTTTTCTAAAATGTCTAAATACAGGACTAAAGATTTTTTCTTACGATTGATGTATCTACCAACTTTGAAGTGGCAGTTCCAATTTTTACGTTTATGATATCTAGAGGAACGACGTTTACCTTTCCGATATTTGTAGTCATCACCCTTTTTATCATATCTGTAACGATATTTTTTATCATCGTCATCTTTATCTTTTTTGGCAATTAATAATTCTGATGCCTCACTGTTCAAAAAACTTGTAAGTGAGTTATCTTGTAGTTGTTGGACTGCAACTGTTTTCTCTTTGGTTTCTGTTATTTCTGTTGTGAATGAGAATGCTTGAGTAGGAATTGATGCAACAGTGAGTAGAGATAAACCTGTAATGGCTAAAAGCTCTTTACAGAAGGATGTAATTGAGTTTTTCTTTGACATTGTAAGTAGATGAGTAAGATAATTTACCTGATTATCAAGCAGCTATGACCGCATATCATATCTGTAAGTTCCCATAAATGTCTAATTTTTTATCAGTATTACCGTTCATAAAATACTAGGGTAAATTAAGTACATTTTGTGACTAATTGATGATATCTGGATTAGATATTACGTAAGTACCGATATTAAATATCATCATCATGATCAACCCGACTAAAATAAGATACACCCACTACTCTTACCCAAGGAGTATCTAAAAGTGCAGACTGATTTATTAGGCTTGGAAATTAGCAGAGGCGAATTAAAACGTTTAACGGGTTTTGATACAGAAGATTTATATCGTCCATCAATGATGATAAATAAGAAAAATCAAATCGGTTTTTTTATTAACGAAGCCTTAGTAGCTTTAGCTTTGACACCAATTATTGTCGGCTTTATTTATGCTTTTATAATTTTGCCAACTTTGGGATCTTCCACTCAGCTAGGAGTTATTCTGGTCATTATTGTTCCCATTGCTGTAATTTTAGGGCGATCGCTCTGGAGAAAATTCACCTCTCCCCAAGCATTAACCATACTCTTAGATGAAGTTGATAAATATCACTCTGTCATTCAAGCTATAGATATTAACGATCAACTCGTTTCCTCTGGTAACTACCAAAGTAGCATCGAAGATAGAGAACAAGTCATATCTGCACTGCAACTAATTAGAGAAGATTTAGTTCACGCTTTAAAAAGTGAACGGATTTTGCGCGATAATAAAAAACTGCTTGCTGACAATCAAGAGGTACTGGTTAATAATTTAGCTAATTTGCAAGCCTTACAGGTTAGTAATCAGGCTAGTGAATATGCACAACTTTTAAATCAATCATTACAGATTGCTCTAGATGTGCAAGCAGAAATCAGAAAATTACGAAAAGTCTAATTAAGTTGCTTAGAAAAAATCCCATGAATACTCAACCTAAAATAATTGTCTTAGATGATGATCCTACTGGTTCTCAAACAGTCCATAGTTGCTTACTATTAATGCGTTGGGATGTAGAAACCCTCCGTTTGGGTTTAAAAGATGATGCGCCAATTTTCTTTATTTTAAGTAACACTCGTTCACTTACTCCCGCAGATGCAGCTAATGTAACGAAAGAAGTTTGCCATAATTTGAAAATAGCGATAGAAGCAGAAAACATTAAGGATTTCCTGGTAGTAAGTCGTTCTGACTCCACCTTACGCGGTCATTATCCCATCGAAACTGATGTTATTGCCACAGAACTAGGCCCATTTGATGCACATTTTCTTGTACCGGCATTTTTTGAAGGAGGGAGAGTTACCCGTAATAGCATCCATTATCTCATCATTGATGGTGTTCCTACCCCCGTACACGAAACCGAATTTGCCCGTGATTCAGTCTTTAGTTACAATTACAGTTATCTACCTCAATATGTAGAAGAAAAAACCAAAGGTAGAATTACAGAGAATCAAGTCACCAGATTTTTACTTGCAGATATCCGTCAAGGTAGCTTAGAAAAATTATTGCAACTACATAATAATCAATGTGCAGTAGTGGATGGAGAAACCCAATCGGATCTGAATACCTTTGCTCAAGATTTATTAAACGCAGCTAGTCAAGGGAAACGTTTCTTATTTCGTTCTGCTGCCAGTATTTTAACAGCCCTAGCTGCCTTACCACCCCAAACCACCCCAGCTGAAAATATGTCAAAATATGTACGCGGGGGTAAACCAGGTGCAATTATTGTTGGTTCTCATGTCAAAAAGACCACTCAGCAGTTAGAATCATTACTGAAAGTTGAGGGTACTGTAGGGATAGAAGTTGATGTGAGTAGATTACTTGATAATCAAGAAAATGAATTAGCTAAACTGTTAACGGAGGTTTTAGCAAAAGTCCGGGAAGTACATGATAGTGGTAAAACACCAGTGGTTTATACCAGTCGTCAGGAATTGACTTTTCCAGATGTGAAAACTAGGTTAGATTTTGGCATCAAAGTTTCCAGTTTATTGATGGATATAGTGAAGGGTTTACCAACTGAAATTGGATTTTTAATCAGTAAGGGGGGAATTACATCTAACGATGTATTAAGTACAGGTTTAGGTTTAACTTCGGCAAGATTGTTAGGTCAAATTTTAGCTGGTTGTTCAATGGTAATTACACCATCAGATCATCCTCAATTTCCAAATTTACCTGTGGTTTTATTTCCAGGCAATGTCGGTAATGCTGATGGTTTAGCTACTGTTTATCAAAGGTTAAGTTGTTAGTCATTAGGACTTACACAGAAGTTACGGAGGAATGAACCACGAAGGACGCTAAGAAAACGAAGCTAAGAGGGTTTGAGAGATATTTTGCGTAAGTCCTATAATTGTTGGTAATTGGTCATTAGTTATCATGGGTTTGATTCAATTTTGACCAATTATTAATTACACATTAACCAAGTAAGAGTGAATTCTGATTTTACCAAAAAATTGTGGTCTCAAGCCTCTCTTTTCAGGGGATAAGAAAACAATATTCCTGATCTCAAAGCTCTTTCGTCAGCTAGAGGTACTGATAACTGATAACTGATAACTGATAACTGATAACTGATAACTGATAACTGAAATGACTCAATCACCAAAAGATAATGATAATACTGCAATTTCTGAACTAGATATAGATTCATTGCTGGTTGATTTACAAAATCAAGAAACAAAAATCCAAGGTTCTGATTTTCCATCTAATTCAGAAATTGATATTACTTTTGATTTAGATTTGAATAGCAATGATTTAGAATTAGCAAAATCAAAACAGCACAATATCCAAGTGCAATTTAAAACCGAAAATGGTCAATTATCACTAATTTTACCCAGTGAATCAGAATTACCAGCTTCTGAGATAAGTTGGTCAGAAATTTGGCAGCAAATGCAACAACGTTTAAATGGAAGCGATCGCCTGAGAACTGCCAATACTACAGTACATTTAGTCGCAAAAGATCGTTTACTGGATGGTAGACAACTACAAGAACTAGAAGATACTTTCAAAACAGTCAAACTAGAATTAAGATCCGTGTCTACAAGTCGCAGACAAACTGCGATCGCTGCTTGTACTTTGGGTTATTCCGTCGAGCAAGTACAACGACAACCATCCTTGAACAGTGATAAACTCACCACACCCACACCTTTAGCAGATGCACTGTACCTAGAAATGACAGTCAGATCCGGTGCAGAAATTCGCCATCCTGGCACTGTAATTATTTTGGGAGATGTTAACCCCGGTGCTATGGTAATTGCAAATGGTGATATCCTCATTTGGGGAAGGTTACGGGGGGTAGCTCACGCTGGTGCTGAGGGAAACCAAGAATGTCTAATTATGGCTTTGCAAATGGAACCCACCCAACTGAGAATTGCTGATGCAGTCGCCAGAGCGCCAGAAAAATCACTGGCACAATTTGTTCCAGAAGTGGCACACATCACACCCCAGGGAATTCGCATCGCTAAAGCAACTGATTTTTCGCGCACACCTTTAAGTAAAATGAATCCCAGTCTCTAACATCCCCAATTACATCCCTAATTAAACAAGTTGCTATTATGAATCGCATTATTGTAACTACCTCTGGAAAAGGAGGAGTGGGTAAAACCACAGTTTCCGCAAATTTAGGTATGGCTTTAGCCAAGCTAGGGCGACAAATAGCCTTAGTAGATGCGGATTTTGGTTTGAGAAATTTAGATTTACTGCTAGGTTTAGAAAACCGTATTGTTTACACAGCAGTAGAAGTTTTAGCCAGAGAATGTCGTCTAGATCAGGCTTTGGTGAAAGATAAACGCCAGCCTAACCTAGTATTGTTACCTGCTGCCCAAAATCGTAGCAAAGATTCTATCACTCCTGACCAAATGAAAATCTTGGTCAATGCTCTCTCGCAAAAGTATAAATATGTCTTAATTGATAGTCCAGCCGGAATTGAAATGGGCTTCAAAAATGCGATCGCCCCAGCCAAAGAAGCACTCATTGTCACTACCCCAGAAATTTCCGCAGTCCGTGACGCTGACAGAGTTGTAGGCTTATTAGAAGCCCAAGGTGTGAAAAAAATTCACCTGATAATTAACCGCATCAGACCGGCAATGGTACGGGCAAATGATATGATGTCTGTTCAGGATGTCCAAGAACTTCTTGCCATTCCCTTAATCGGGGTAGTCCCAGATGACGAGCGTGTAATTGTCTCCACTAACCGAGGCGAACCTTTAGTATTATCAGACACTCCTTCTTTAGCATCTCTAGCTTTTGAAAACATTGCACGTAGATTAGAAGGGGAAACTGTCGAATTTCTTGATCTTGACTCCCCTAATGACAACATCTTTTCCCGTCTGCGGAAGTTGTTGTGGACAAAGATTGTTTAATTTTTTTTTCAGTCCTCCCCTAAACACCTAGCCAGCAATGATTCTTGAATTCTTAGAAAGACTTTTTGTTCGTACACCAGATACTAGCCGTACTGAAGTAAAACGCCGTCTCCAGGTAGTTATAGCCCATGATCGGGCTGACTTAGACGCACCTACTTTGGAAAAAATGCGTCAAGAAATCTTAGAAATTGTCTGTCGCTATGTGGAAGTTGATGATGATGGTCTGGAATTTTCTTTGGAAAGTAACCAACGCACTACAGCTTTAATCGCAAATTTACCGATTCGTAGAGTTAAAGAAGATACTGTAGAACCTGATGTTGCGGAAAGTTCTTCACTGGAAATTTGATGACATTCCCCATTTTTAATTTCTGCTATGATTATGTTCTAAGCATTATGCAGCAGATTTCATTCATAAGAGGTACAACATAATAATGAAGCTCTTTTGAAGTGGGCATCTTGTGTGGGGTGGGCATCTTGTGTGGGGTGGGCATCTTGTGTGGGGTGGGCATCTTGCCCGCCAATAGTGTACCTCATAATGCTTACCGGGTGGGAAGATAAAAACTAGGCAGGGTGCAGGGTGCAGGGGGAAAGAGAGTTGTAGGCTTGTTTACTTTTCGTTGACTTACTTAAAACCTTGCATTTGTTGATAATTAAAATAGTCTCAAACCCTTTAATGGCAATTTTTTCACATTTATTCAGCAAGCCCTACTTATCATTAAGGTAGCAAAGTGGAAAGGAAAACAATTTCCGGATTTCTGCACATACCATTTATATCGCAGGTAATCATACGGACATGATATCATTTCAAGACTAAATAATCTCCATCTATCCGCGTTTATCTGCGTTCCCATTAATAAGCTAGACCTTAAAAACCCTACCTAGAAAAATCATCACCTTAGCTGACAAGTGGTTGCAAATTATCAGATACTTCCAATTGCAGATGTTTGTTAATTGCCTGTAAAAGAGTATCTCTAGTAATGTATTTATTCAGAAAATCAGTTGCACCGAATGCCTTAGCTCTTGCTTGATCAAACACTCTCTCACTAGCTGTTAAAATTATAATTGGCGTATCAGCAAAAACTGAACTACACCTCATTTGGGCGCAGAGTTCATATCCATTGACAATTGGCATCACCAAATCTAAAAAAATCAAATCTGGCTTACTTTCCATCAGAGTAGGTAATGCGTGGATATAATCATTGATGGACAAACAATTCATGCCATAAGATGTAATGATTTTATCCATTAACTTGCAAAAATGAGGACTATCATCAATACAGGCTATGAGAGGAGTTTTACTATTATTAGTCACCTTTGGAGTATAGTTTTTGGGTGAGGCTTGATTCTCTATGAGAAAAATATCAGGTACTTCTTGTAATTTGACAATTCCTTTGAGAATATAAGGGGATAAAGAACGGGCGATTGTTAAAACATCTTGCTGGAGTTTGATGGATAAATCATACAAGGTGTTTTTACCATTCATGAACTTGCGACTGTTGTGAAATAGTAAAGAACTGGTCTCATGACGTAAATTTTCAGGATGAACTAACAGTGGTGATAAATGAGGAGAAATATTAGCTAAACCTGAATTAATCCAATTATTCCATTCTTCTGTTGATTGTTTAAGTAATTTTCTGACACTGGCAGAAATCACTTTGAGTTCTAAGACAGTTTCTTCATTTCTAGCAAAAGAGAATGTTGAATTATGAATATGTTGATAAATGTCAAAAAAAGTTTCTCTAAAAGAATTGATCACAAACTGATTAATTTGTTCAGATTTAATTAAATTTTCTTGATATAATTTCAACAACAACAAGTAATCCCAATGATCTGCTGACATAATCGGTTCATCAAATGGGATTTTTTGCCAATTCAAATTGGGACAAATTTTACTGATGTTTCTTACCCAGCGACGATTAGGATGTGTTCCTCCAGTTACCCAAACTAGTTGCCCAAATTGGTAATATAAATTCCATGTGATATTTTGAGAACTTGTAATTTCAAATTTGCCACTATAGTGTAATTGTGTATTTACATGAAACTGTTGTATGAGTTTTTTTAATTCTTGGTTTTCTGTAAAGTTCATAGTTTTAGGGCCGATTGTTAGGTTTATTTTATTGATGAGTGCATGAATAAAATGTATAAAATATTACTCACTTTATCGTCTTAGATAAAATCATACTTGGTTAAAAGTTGATCTATGGATTTACTAAATGGTTACTATCGAGTCATCGTAGATGCACTTTATTCTATGATAAATTAGGCACTATGTATAATCTAATGCCAAGAAAAATCAACAAGGTGATGCTAATCACAGCAAATTTTATATTGGTGAAGTATATTAGGAATGAGTAAGATGCCCACCCGTACAACAAGAGTTTCATTCCTAAAAATGAACTCCATACATCGCCTGTCTGCTGTAAGTAATCGAAAAAATTTACCAAAATTTTAATTTTTATGTTATGATGAGGGATAAGTATGTGCTTTAGGTAAAGTTACACTGCACCTGGTATTTTAAGGTTTTGGATTAGCTCTGTCGAAATCCAGAGAATAAATTTCGGGTCATTAAAATTGCCTATGTAATTTTATTGTTGTGTTTGCCTAAATATTCAATTATAATAACACAACTAACTTTAGTATTATCTAAGTATAATACCGGATATATATTTGATTATCTTTTCATAGCCATAAGCTGTGCTTATATAAGTAGGGTTTGCTGTAAGCGTTGCTTGCTGTTAGGCATAAAAGTGATCCGTGGAAACTAGAAGACAGGGAACAGTTTCAGAGAAAAGGTTTTTTGATTTCGAGAGATTGAAAATTAGTTTTTCAGTTTTCTTCCTGCTCTCTGCTCCCCGCTCCCTGCCTTTGAGCCTCTACGACAATACTTTTTCAGCAACCCATAAATATTCCCAGTCAGAGACTGGGAAATAGGTAAAAACCCAAGCAATCAATGTTACTAAAGATTTTGGAAATACTGCTCTAGAGCTTCATGAACCAACTCTGTCATTGGTTTGCTTTGCTGTTCTGCGGTTTCCTTGAGTTTGTTATAAATATCATCCTTCAAGCTTACCCGATGACGAGATTTACCACTACTGACTGGTGTTCCAGGTGTATAAGTAGTAGAAAATTCACGGATAGCATCTAGACCAACTCTATCGCAAAAATCACCAAATTTTTCTTTCCCTTTGCGGAACTTCTTGAAGTAGATGAAAATAGGTTCTAGAAAGCTTTCTATGTCATTATGGTTGAGTTTCTCAATGATTGGTTTTGCTAACCTAGTTTGATCTGGTGAACCTCCCAACCAAACTTGATAAGATTCAGGAGCGCTACCGACAAAACCTAATTCTGCCATATAAGGGCGAGCGCAACCATTGGGACAGCCTGTCATTCTTACCACAAAATGCTCTTTTTGTAAACCCAATCTATCTAATAATGTTCTGATTCTTTCTAAAATACCAGGTATTGCCCGTTCTGATTCGGTAATAGCTAAACCACAGGTTGGTAAAGCAGGACAAGCCATAGCATAACGGGTTAATGCAGAGATTTCATCAGGATTAGTGACTATACCACACTCATCCAGAATAGTTTGGATTGCTTCTTGATCTTCTGGGGAAATTTCGTAGAAAATCAGATTTTGATTCGGGGTGAGACGAATGGGTAAATTAAATTTTTCCACAATTGAGCGTAAGGCGGTTTTTAATTTAAAATCACCTACATCTGTTACCCGACCATTATCAATGGAAATACCCAAGAAAAGTTTACCGTCTCCTTGTTCATTCCAACCCAGAAAATCATGATATTTAAACTTGGGTAATTGTTTAAAAGGTTCAAGGGATTTACCAAAGTATTCTTCCACTTGTGAGCGGAATTTATCTACACCCCAATCATGAATTAAATACTTTAATCTGGCGTGTCTTCTTGTAGCGCGATCGCCATAGTCTCGTTGAGTAGCAACTACAGCTTTAACGATATCATAGACATCTTCTTTTTGAACATAACCAATAGGATCAGCAGCACGAGCAAAGGTTTCTTCTTTGTTGTGGGTTCTCCCTAAACCACCACCAGCGAAAACATTAAACCCTTGCAGTTCTTTGTTCTTATTAGTAATCACTACCAATGTTAAATCCTGAGTATATAAATCTACAGAATTATCACCGGGAACTGTTACGCAAATTTTAAATTTACGTGGCATATAATGAGTGCCATAAATTGGTTCTACGGAATCATGAACTATTGCACCGTTACCATTTCTTTCCCTAGCTGCTTTTATATCTGGGTGTTCTTCAGCGCTAATAGCTTTTTCTCCATCTAGCCAAATTTCATAATATGCACCAGTTTGAGGAGAGAGCAAGTCAGCAACATTTTGGGCATATTCCCAAGCATATTGGTATTCTGGACGATTTTTGAACGGTGCAGGAGGTGCCATAACATTGCGGTTAATATCACCACAAGCACCTAAAGTTGAACCAAGATTTTTGACAATTGTAGCGATCGCCGTTTTCAGATTTTTCTTTAAAATCCCATGTAACTGAAAACCCTGGCGAGTCGTAGCTCTTAAAGTCTGATTACCATATTCATCTGCTAATTTATCCAATGCTAAATATAGCTGTGGAGGTATTAAACCACCTGGGTTTCTTGTCCGCAGCATCATTTGGTAATCTTTTTCCTGCCCTTTGACACGGTTATCACGGTTATCTTGTTGATATGAGCCATGAAACTTGAGAATTTGAATCGCATCTTCACTAAAGTGGGTTGTATCCTCAAGAATTTCAGTAGCAACAGGTTCACGCAAAAAGTTACTATTTTCTTTGATACCCTCAACTTTGGAAGGTTTACGATTACTGAGGGGAGCGGTAGCAGTGTTAACCATTACAGTAGTATCTATCTCAATAGGGTAAATGCAGTAGTAAAAGCCGAATTCGGAATTTATTTATATCTGTTCATTTAGTAAGAACGCCTAAAATCCGGTCGGAATTATGAATAATAACTCAATTTTAACACAGTGAAAAGCCAGCTTGATAAGTGATTTAACACTTAGCAAACCAGCGTTTTCTAGATTTTTATAGATTTTTAGGAATACATTGTTATTTTATATGTATCTGTTGACACCTGTTATTAATTATATTCAATGTCAACAGACATTTGATGATTGATTGGTAATTGGTGGTTAGGAATTTTACTCACCCTAATTATCCATCACCAATGAAACTATCTATTTGAAGCGATAGCCAATACCACCATTGATACTAACAGCAGAGGCTGGACTGTTTTGGTAAGCTTTGAGTCCAACTTTAGCATTAGTATAAACTAGGAAGTTGTTAGTAACTTCTGATTCTACACCGGCACCAACAACCACAGAGTCTCTGTTACCTAAAGGAGTTGGTTTAGCATCACTTTCTACGAAAGAGTAACCACCTGTGATGTAAGCATTTGTTCTGTTAGCGATGGGAACATCTACAGAAACTTCAGGAATAATTGCAGTGGTTTCATCACTCCATAAAACATTACCCCGTGCAGAAAAAGGTGTATTTCCTAGTTTTAAACGTCCGGTAATATTGCCACCCAAAGTAGCCGCATCGTTATTTTGTCCACCATTGGTAACACCAGCAGCAATACCTGCACCAATATAACTAGCATCTGTACCTTTTTGGGTTTCAGCAGCAGCTTTACCAGCAGACATAAATACAGGAGCGATTACTAAAGAAGATAAAGCAGAAATTGTGACTAAGGATTTAAGAAAGCGTTTCATAATTTTCACCAAATATGAGAATTTTTACTGTTAAATGTTCTGTCGAGAATTGGTTAAAAATGTTCCAGGAGATTTTCAGTTTTACATCCGCATTTAGCTATTAGCTGAATGTTGACAATTTTACTAAATTCCTGATCAATATCAATATAGGAATCTGGTTTGATGATTGAAATTATCCCTAGAGGAGGGAACAGGGAACAGGGAAGAAGGAATCAAGGTATACTGAGTTTTTTCAAAAATCAAATATTAGTCCCATATTTTCATTTCATGGATATTTAGTCAGTTTTGAAACCAGTAGTTATAATTACATGAATATATGACACAGTTCCAGATTGTAAATTAATGATTTATCTAACTTGATTTAACTTAGGTTTGATTATGGTAACAACTGCACAGATAGTATCAGGACTTATGGGTGTGTGCGTGGGAGATGCTCTCGGTGTACCAGTGGAATTTACTAGCCGTGCTGATCGGGTGTTATCTCCTGTTACTAGCATGACCTCTGGTGGCACATGGGAACAACCAGCAGGAACTTGGTCAGATGATAGTTCTTTGACTTTTTGTTTAGCGGAGTCTTTATGTACAGGCTTTTCTCTCAACGCGATCGCCTATTCTTTTTATCGTTGGTATCAAGAAGGTTACTGGGCTGCTCACGGGGAGGTTTTTGATATTGGTAATACTACTTTAGAAGCGATTATGAATTGGCATAATGGCGCATCGCCGGAAATAGCTGGTGGTAGTAAAGAGTATCATAATGGTAACGGTTCTTTGATGAGAATCTTACCAATGGCTTATTTCCATCGGGTGTGGAATTTTCAGGAGTTAATAGAGAAAGTACACCAAGTCTCTTGTATTACTCATGCTCATCTGCGATCGCAAATAGCCTGTGGTATTTATATCAGTATAGTGACGGAATTACTGGCAGGCAATCAGCCAAAACAAGCTTATTTGCAAGGAATAGAAAAAATTAACCAACTATATTCTGATGATGTGTATAAATCAGAAAAACGTTATTTCCAGAGAGTTTTCAGCGGACAAATTGAGCAAACTCCCATAGATGAAATCAATTCTAGCGGTTATGTCGTTGATACGTTGGAAGCATCTCTATGGTGTTTTTTGAATAGTTCCTCCTACGCCCAAGCAGTGCTGCAAGCAGTTAACTTAGGCGGGGATACGGATACTACTGGGGCTGTCACTGGTGGTTTAGCGGGTATTTACTACGGGGTAGAAAATATTCCTAGTCAATGGCTGGAACAAATTGCCCGTCAACAGGAGATTATAGACTTAGCTCATCGGTTGTCATTAGCCATTAGTCATTAGTGGTTTTTTCCGATAACCAATTACCAATCAGCAAATTAAACCAAAGATAGGGAATACACCTGACCATCAATTAAAAGTCTAGTTATACCCTTGGCTTGCAGATGGTTACTAGCTTTATGCAGCATTCTGCTATCTGGGATTTTAATCACGCGATCGCGCTTGGTAGAAAACCGTTTTGCCACTCGATGGTTATCAAAGACTGGTAAGGTTTTCTGTTGGGTTTCAATCACAGGAATTGGCCCTAGATCCCCAAAATCTTGGAGTGGCCTAGTGATTAACTCCGCAGAACGATCAATTACCAGGTAACAGGTTTTTGGTAAATGTGCCACTGACAAAGGTAAAACTTGGACAGGTGCTTCACCTACTCTGCGAGTTGCAAATAGAGGTGCAGTTTCTTCAAAGTCTTCATCTTCAAAGTCTTCCTCTTCATCATAAAAATCATCATCTAAGTCATCCAAACTATCTGCATCGCTGAGTAAATCATCATCATCAAACATATCGTCAATGACTTTTACAGATGGAGTGACATCATCTATGACTTTTTTATTAACCCGAGGAACTTCCGATAATTTAGGTTTGGGGGTTTCTACCTCCTTAATTACTTCCCTAATTATGGGGATATCTGGTTTTTCCTCTACTTTTTGGGCAGCAGAAGAACGAGTTTTTACCCTTCGTACCCCTGGGGTTTGGAGTGAGTCATCCTCTGGAATAGCGGGGATTTCAGGGGTTGTTAATTGATTTTCTTCTGGTTGAGAAGAATCGTTAGTGGGTTGAGTGCTAGTTTCTAGCGATGTATCTGTTTGGGTACTCAACAAGGGTAAATCATTGTAGCTTACCTGCGCTCTACCTTCAGGGGTTCTAGCAGCACGCTTGAGAGACACAAGATATTCATAATCTTCTTCTGGCAAGGTACTTTTGAGTAAGCGGCTAATAGTTGAGTTACTTACCCCATACCGTTCTGCCAAAGTTGAGGTGGTTTCGGCAGTTTCTCGATATAACTTGAGGATTTCTTGTTTGTCAGAATCAGTTAATTTTCTCACGGTAGACACCAAATTGATTAATTTCGTTTGCGTCCACTGGTACGCCTTTTGAGGCTCATTGATGCTTCGTATTCTAGAGCAGCGCCCATGCCAAACAACACTCCACTAAATATCCAAAACACTTCTAAAATATCTCCACTTTTATAGATGCCATCGTTGGCATTAGTGGCATATTTAAACCACATATCTGCAATATACAGACAAAAAGCAGCCGCAGCGATCATTCTCCAGGATAAAGAAACTTTTCCTCCCCAGAAAGCTAACAACATAATTGTAGCGATAATTAACAGCAGCACATCACTGACAACATAAAACCAGTCTAACCCTAGTTTAATTCCGATCATAAGAGGACTTAAATCAGCAGAGGGTTGAGAATTTTGGTCTGAGATGAACCAAGCAATAAAAATCCCTACAGCCCCAATTATCCCTACAATTAACCATTGCCAGACTTCTAGGGTAATACGCCTGGAAAACAAAGCCAGGGACATTCCTACACCCAGAAATATATAATTGATGACATAAAAAGCATCGCCTAAAGATACATCTGGTTCTCGTCCTTGAATTAGTTCCGTGTAACCGAAAAATAACCCGCCTATAGCATAAGAGAGCATACCTAAGCCAATAAATAGCCAAACTTTACGGTTACTGATGACTTGGGTACTCTGCCAATTTCGCCAACAGAGAATAGATGCTCCTAAAAATGCTAAGATTTCAAAAACATATGTTCCATAGGAATACCAAATTTGACGAACTTCAACCCCTTTCGAGTCAAAAGTCTTAGCGCTAAACAGCAGAAAGTATAAGAGAGCTAAAACTGCCCAAGAAATACTGAGCAAGATAATTCTTTGGGTAGTAAAGAGAGGTTTAGCTTTGTAGCTAGTGTCGTATGAGTTAGTCATAGTTTCTTACCAGGTAAATGCACTGTAGCTGTACTGTATCGGTATTAATGGATAACCAAGAAGATAAATTACTCAATTGAAAATCATCCATTGCTAGGCATAATAGAAACTTAAACAAATCCGCGTATTTTTACGATTTGTAAAACAGACACGAAATCAATTTAAAGCGGAAAGGAATATGGTTTTATTACTGAGTGCTAATTGTCAATCATAACAGCTACTGTAATATCCATACTAATGCCAAACTAATACCAAAGTTTGCTGAGTGGAGACTGATTTAACCAACCCATGAAAACTAATAATTCATCATCTTCCATATCTAGTAATCTGTCCTCTAATTGATGTGCAAAGTTGGTGTCACCAAAATATATTTTTCCTAGCCCATGCAACTCTTCCAGGAGAATAATCACATGAGTTTCTTGCCAAGTAGGTAGCTTAGGCATTTGTGCAGGTTCAACGGTAAGTAATGACTTGACTGCTTCTGGTGAAGATACTTGAGGGAATTGTTTTTGCTGGAGTACCTTGGCTATATCTTTCTCAAATAGCTTGGCTTGGCGATTACCTAGTAAATCCTCGATATCCATGTACACTGCCTGTAACAATAGGATAGACGCTAGAATTAAAATTTCAGTACTACTATGGCTACCTGTTTCACTACCTAACTGTTCTAAACGGATCTTTCCCCAAACACTAAATCGTTCAGGTTCTTCCAATAAGACACAAGCTTTACCTCGGTTGTCGGTTAAGGATCTCCATAAGGCCTTAGCTTCAACTTCTTGATTGGATTTGAAAACACTTACCAGGCGAAAGGTTTGCTCCTGATAATGGAGGATCGGCACCTGCTGATCCCGCGTTGGGTGCTGAACAGTAGATATTTCAACATCCTGACGTTTAAGAATAAACATGGAACTAACAACTAACTCCTCAGAGGGGCTGTTTGAATAAAGGATATGTCATTGTTTTGGATGATGTAGCCAAAAGTATAATAGTTTACATTATGGTGAATTAAAATTAGACATTTGCCAAATGCCTTACCAGTATACTTGTTAAGGAACATCAACATTTGCATGACAAGAAATATTTATTTTATAAAATTCCTCCTTTTTTCTTGCTATTTACCACTGAAAAGATATATAATTACATATACTTGTTTGATTTTGCAATGCAAGTTAAATCCCAGGTTTTGGGCGCGTAGCTCAGAGGATAGAGCAACTGCCTTCTAAGCAGTCGGCCGCAGGTTCGAATCCTGCCGCGCTCGTTTTTTATGAAATAGTTACTTACGGTATACTAAAAAAATCAGAAACCTAGATAAATCAAAGATTTGCGATTGATAAAAAGCAAAGAAAGTACAATGTTTTGCTTGGATATATTACTAGGACTTACGCATTTTAACGAAATATTGGGGTTTGAGATTGCTTCCCTACGTCGCAATGACAGTATTTGGATTATGTTTTGCGTAAGTCCTGATTACATCAACGGTTTATTTTAAGTTTTATAAATCCAAAAAATTTATTATAAATTTTGCTAAGGTACTGAATGCACCTCTTGCTTATGGTGTAAGTTTAATTAACTTCCAGGAAGATAAACATTTTAGTTCTATTTGAATTATTTATAAAACCGTGATTAAAAACGATATTTGGATTGCTGAAATGGCTCAAAAAGGTATGATTGCGCCTTTTGAACCTAGTTTAATACGCCATGCTCAAGATTTACCTGTAATTTCCTATGGTTTGAGTAGCTTCGGCTATGATATCCGCTTATCTGCTAATGATTTTCGTATTTTTAGACATATTCCCGGTACTGTAGTTGATCCGAAAAATTTTAACCCGGATAATTTAGAACCAACACAACTACATACAGATGAGAATGGTAGTTATTTTATCCTTCCTGCACATTCCTATGGACTTGGTGTTGCGCTTGAGAAGTTAGAGATACCAGATAATATTACTGTTATATGTATTGGCAAAAGTACTTATGCACGTTGTTTTCGAGGTGATACTCGTGTAGCTTTAGTTGATGGCACTTCTCCGACATTAGAGGAGATGGCAAAACGCTCAGAGAATGGTGAAAAATTCTGGGGTTATAGTATTGGTCAATATGGAAGAATCATAGTTACATTACTGGAGAGTCCGAGATATATTGGCAGAGATTCCCTATTAGAAGTAACCCTAGATAATCAAGAATCTATATTTTGTACCCCTGATCATTTATTCATGACTAGGGATGGCAGAATGGTTGAAGCTCATAATCTTAAACCACAGGATTCTTTAATGCCTCTATATCGGCAAATAGCTCGTGGTTATGAGATGGTATACCAACCTCTCAATGGCCATCTTTATCCTACTCATAGATTGAGTGATGAATGGAATTTATATCACGGCATTTATGATGATATTCCTAACACTCACCGTCATCATGTTGACTTTAGTCGCTTGAATAATAATCCTTGGAATATCATCAGAATGGATGCTTCCAAAACCCGTCATGACATTACTGCTGAGGTGCTACGTTCAGCTTTAGAGCAAACAGGTTCTATTCGTGGTGCTGCTAAATTACTTAATTGCGATCGCTATGTTTTTAGACGTTTTCCTGAAGTGATGCAGGCATTTAGAGGTTTACCACAAAATCACTCTCTCAAAAATCACAAAGTTGTTTCTGTGAAGGATGTACCAGGTATTCATGATGTTTATTGTTTAACTGTTCCTGAAGCTGGTAATTTTGCTTTAGAATCAGGGGTTTTCGTTCATAACTGCGGTATTATTGCAAATGTAACTCCTGCTGAAGCGGCTTGGCGTGGTTATTTAACTTTGGAGTTTTCTAATGCTTCGAGTGCTGACTGTCGTATTTACGCTAATGAAGGTATTGTGCAACTAATGTTTTTTGAGGGTGAACCTTGTAGTGTTAGTTATGAGTCACGCCAGGGTAAATATCAAGATCAGTTAGATGTTGTAACGTTGGCTAGGGTTTAAGATTGAAAGCAAGTAATCAATTTTATATTCATGAAATTAGATATAAAGGAACTCTAATTAGAGTCTATCTACAGATACAGCAGATTTCTTTGCTATGAGGTACAAATTATAATCATGAAACTCTTGTGGGGTGCGCATCTTGCCCGCCAATAGTGTACCTCAAAACAGCGGAAAGTTCTGTAAATTAGACAGGTTGAATAAGAAATAATGATTTCGACAACTTACAGGTGATCTTGAGTCAAAAATTGTGTAGCTAACTGTCATTATATAATTCAAATATGATATAATAGTACATAAAAACTATAAATAGGGTTTGCTGAATAAATGTGAAAACATGACATGTAAATGGTTTTGGGCAATTTAAAATCTTAAAAGTGCAAGGATTTAGGGTAAAATAGTTGAAAACCCGTGCATCAAGCGCATCAAAATGTATCCACAACTTCCCCTTAGACTTAGCTGCTGGTGAAGTTGCTCCTGTTGCTATCAGCGCTCCTGCTATCAACGGTTAATCTTCAACTGGGTTTAATAAGCTTAGTTAAATAGATAAAAAACGCCCTCCAGAAATGGGGGGTGTTTTTTTGACTATGTATAGCTGTGGCTATAAAATAAATGTTAATACTATAAGGAAGAAATTTGTGTTGTAATAAGATGATTTCCCATTTCAATCAATATTTCTTATGCAAGAAAATATCATTTAAAACCACTCTGGGAAAGCTAAAAAAGTTTAAAAGAGACTATTGGTTAGTATGACTCAAATAAAAATTAAAAATTTTGGACCTATCAAATCGGGTTGTATAGAAAATAATGGTTTGATAGATATTAGGAAAATTACTGTTTTTATCGGCAATCAAGGAACAGGGAAAAGTAGTATTGCTAAGTTAATTTCAACATTTAGTTGGTTAGAGAAAACTTTATATCGTGGCAATTTAGACATAAAATATGTAACCACCTATAATAGATTTGTAAATACCTATTGTAACTATCACAATTTAAAAAATTACTTCTTACTAGAAACAGAAATAGAGTATTGTGGTAATGCCTATATTTTTATTTATAAAGATGGAAAATTAAATATTTATCCTCATCATGATCAAAACAAATATATTCTGCCTAAAATTATGTATGTGCCGGCAGAAAGAAATTTTTTTAGTGTAGCCAGAAGGGCTGAAAAAATAAAAGGATTACCCCAATCATTATCTACATTTTTTGCAGAGTTAGAACGTTCTCAACAGGAATTATCAGGAATTTTAAATTTGCCAGTCGGTAATGTAAAGTTGGAATTTGATCAAGTTCATAGCAGTTTAAATATATTGGGTGATGATTATAAATTAAATATTTATGAGGCTGCTAGTGGTTTTCAGTCTTTTGTTCCTTTATTTTTAGTTTCTCGAAATCTTGCTTTATCTATTAATGAGAATTATGATTCTTCCCAAGCTGAACTAAGTTCAGAGGAGAAAAAAAGATTAAAATTAGAAATAAATAGAATTTTAACAAATGAAAAGCTTTCTGAAGAAATGAAAAATGCAGCTTTGGAATTGTTGTCTTCTAAGTATAGAAATGAATGTTTTTTAAATATTGTTGAAGAAATAGAACAAAATCTATTTCCGCAATCACAAAAAAATATTTTATATAAATTATTAGAATTTGCAAATCTTACAGAAGGTAATGGATTAATTCTGACTACCCATAGTCCTTATGTTATTAATTATCTGACCTTAGCTATTAAAGTATATGAGATTTTACAAAATGTTAAAGACTTGCCAAACTCAGATTTACTCAAGAGAGAATTAGATAATATTGTTCCTCTAAAATCTTGTGTATCTTCTCAAGATATTATTGTGTATGAATTAACAGAAGAAGGAGAAATTAAACAACTTTCTATTTATGAAGGATTACCTTCTGATGAAAACTATCTTAATAGTTATTTAGCAGAAACTAATAAGATTTTTGATGATTTACTGGAAATCGAAGAACAAATATAATTATTATTTATGGTGATAAATTTCTTTGCAGAGCAGTGTCAGAGTCAGACGAATCAAATTAAATTTGGAATCTGTGATGATCCATCACCATCAAAACATCCTGCTTATATAGATAAGGAAAATAGTCATAAATGGATTGCTATTGTGGAGAATAATCAAGGAATAGCAGTAGTCTTTACTGCTATTGATAATTGTATTGAAATTCTAAGACCGGATGGTAAAATGAGTAGCCGTTGTGATTGTATGCTAACCTATGACAGTAAAATTATTTTTGTGGAATTGAAAGAGAGAAACTATAAAAATAGTGAATGGATAGAAGATGGTGATAGACAACTAAGAAAGACTATTGAGGTTTTTAAACATAATTATGACTTGACAGATTATAAATCAAAAAAGGCTTATATAGCTAACAGGAAAAAGCCACATTTTCAATATTCACACAAAGAGAGAATGCAAAAATTTAGAAATGATACTGGTGTTAGATTAAGTATTGAGAATATTATTAGAATTCCCTAGATTTTGCTTGTTCATCTGTAAATCCTGATTCTGACAAGTAAAAATCCCAATCAATATAGGTATTAATCTATAGATGAACCTCCCCTGAAACAGAGGAGATTATTTGATAAAATTGCAAAAACTTCAGATATTAAAAACGATAATTGCGATCGCCAATCCACATACTTGTGGGTACAGCATTACCTTGTGGATCTACTTTTACCTTGACAGTAACTGGTGTTCTGCGGCGATTCCGACTTTGCTGTAATCTGGCTAAATCTTCATTAATTTGCTGTCTTTGTTCTTCGGAAACATAATAATTTTCCAAACCATAATTAACCAAACCATCTTGATAATTACCCTTTAATGCAACCTGATTATTAGGTAAATATATAGGGCGATCGCTACTTACTCGTACAGGCCGCCAAGCAGGGGGAACGCCACGATTAAATGATCTTTGTTCTTGCAATACTAAATACAAGGTACTACCCTGATTAATTCTGTCATTTCTGAGAGAATTTTGTTCTACCCAATCTTGCCATCCTGGTAATCTTCGTAAGGTATCTGTGCGAGAAATATTATAATCAAAGGTAACAGAAGAACCTTGCAAAATACTATTAGAATAGGCTGGTATGGTTTGCAAAATTACGGTTTTACCAGTCATTTCTGTATACATTGCTTGACTGGGTACTGCCAAAATTAAACCCACCTGTACAACTAAAGGTGCTACTAACCGCCAAATTGGTAGAGGTTGATTTGCTTTTTGTTCAGTAGCAATTAAGTAATCACGGAAGGTTAACTTTTCAGAGAATTCTTTCTCTGGAGTTAAGGTTTGATTTTGTTCAGATGAATTATTATCCATGTCAATAATTAATAATTGGTAATTGAGTAATTAGTAATTGGGTAATTTTTCTGATCCCATTACTTTTGAAAATATTATTTACGCAGAGATTTAGTATTAGGACTTATGCACAAGCTATGGAATAAACGAACCACTCCAGGCGCAGAGAACACAGAGAAATGAGGATTTGAGAGATGTTTGACGTTAGTCCTGAGTATATTGAAAGTAGTTCCCTTTGTCATGAGGTACAAATTTTTTTCGTTGTCGGGAACAGGTGAAGAATACAAGGAGTTCTGTTTTCAATCAATATGTGCAATGAATTTTGCTTATTTTTGGACTGTGGAACGTTCAAGTAACTTGCGTTCAAACCACAAACCCGCAGAAATTAAACCAGAGCCACACAATACAAACACTAATGATCTAAACAAGATATCAGTATCATACTCTAGAACACGACTAATTACTTGGAGGATGAATAATAACATCCCTGACCAAAAAGAGATTCTGTTACTTAATTTTAATCCATCTTGAATCAAACCCCAAGAGAGAGTAATCAACAAGATATTAAACACAAAAATTCCCAGTTCTGTAATTCTGCCAATGGTTTGATGCCAAAAAGGAACAATGAAAATGAAACCCAGAAAAATACCAATTACAGTTAGGGTAAAAAATACTTCTCTGCGTGTAGGATTTTGTCGGTGACGAAAGAGAAATAACCACTGCAAAACGACTAAACCGCTGATAATTCCTAAATCAATGATCGGTAAAGCTTGAAAAACATTTGAGAAGTTGGTGGGTGAATTACCTGAACCAAAACTAAAAGATTGCCATTGCCAACGGAAGGATAATAAATAAAAGACAACAGCAAAACATCCTAAAGCTAAATTTCGGGCTATGGGTTGAAACAAACGATAATTAACTATAGGAAACAGTAAATCATCATAACTCCAGAAGAGTGCAGGGGGTAAGGCAAGAGCAAAAGAAGCCACCCAAGGAATAACATCGGAAAAAGTTAATAATGGTAAAGGATTGAGATTGTATTGTAGAGAGAGAGTAAAGGCGATCGCTGCTAAGATAAAGATGATCCGTGAACGGCAAATGTAAGCTAACGGAACAAACAATAACCAAGAAATTAATGGTGTATGACGTACAGCTAAACGCGCCCAACTTAATTCACTTCCAGATGACCAAAATTCTCGTAAACCCAGCCAATAGCCAATTTGTAACAAAATAATAGCCATAACTCCCAAGGAAGTTAGAGAGAGGCTATAGGCCATCACCAAAACGCCAAAACCCCAAGCTAAAAATAACTGCGGTGCTGAACCACTAATGTTGAATATTTGCCCCATCAACATTAACGTTGCCCCTAAAATTAAGGCACTGAGAATTAATAAAGCTTCGCCTAATAGTCGTTTACCCCGCGGTGATTTTTTCCCCTGGGCCGCCGCCAGTCTAGGTTCTCTCCATGTCAAAAAACCAGTGATTGCTGTAGATAAAAACAGACTCATCAACAAGATAAATTTAATTTCTCTTGACCATGTTTGCCAATTAGCTGCTACAAAGATAATGACCCCTAAAATTAATAGTAAACCACCACCAGCAATAGCTATTAAACCAGAACTTTCTTTAGCCGCCGTTTCTATTTTGTTAAATTCATAACGGTCTGCTATTTGTTGAAATTGTGAAGAACTAATTAGTCCTTCATCCCGCCATCTTGTTGCTTCTTGGCGCAGTTTGCGGACAAAATTATCTAAGATCATGACCTCTATTGGTTATCAGTTATCAGTTATCAGTTATCAGTTATCAGTTATCAGTTATTTTACTTTTCACTGTTTACTGTTTACTGTTAAAAACGCAATCTCTATTATGGTCATTATCTTTTCAGTATGCAGCTAAAGTTGGGGTTTACATTGTTTGTATTTAACAGTTTAAATAGTGTGTTAAGTTGTTGATTTTACGAAATTAAGTTGACTATATTCAGGAATATGCAAAAGCCTTCAAATTTATTAATCAAAGTTGCCCGTCGTTTATTTAATGATGAAGAGGAACAAACACAGTTTATTACAGCTTTAGTTGATCCTCAACCTTTTGCTCCTTGTATTTTGTGGTGTCACGAAAAACCAGATATTTCACCTTTTTTGCTAGAACAATCCACACCTTGGCAACCGGAATTCGTAGATAGATTAAATATCAATGAAAAACCTGGTCAACATTCTCTACATCAAGCAGGATATTTTTATTGTTTGGATTTTTCTTCTGTGTTCGCTGCATCTGCATTGTTAGCAATTCAGCAACCTATACCTTTAATTTTTGATATGTGTGCTGCACCGGGAGGGAAAAGTATTTTTGCATGGAAGGCTTTTAAACCAGATTTATTGATTAGTAATGAGGTAATTGGTAAACGTTTAGGAATGTTAATTTCTAATTTAAAACGGTGTCAAGTCCAACCTATTTGTGTAGTCAATCGTGATCCTAGTATTTTTGCGGATGTGTTTGCCCAATCTAGTCATTTAGTCATAGTTGATGCTCCTTGTACAGGGCAATCTTTATTAGCTAAAGGTGGTAAAGCACCTGGATGTTTTCACCACACCTCAATTAATAAAAGTGCTAATCGTCAAAAGAGAATCATTGCTAATTCTGCTCAAGTTGTTTCTCCCCAAGGTTATTTACTATATATGACTTGTACTTATTCTCCAGAAGAAAATGAGCAGGTTTGTGAATGGTTACTACAAAAGTTTCCAAAATTTATGTCTATAAAAATTGAACATTTATCCAAATATCAATCACATTTAACCGATATTAATTGTTATCGAATGTTTCCCCAACAAAGATTGGGAGCAGGTGCATTTACAGCTTTGTTTCAAAATACAGAAGAGGGGGAAGTAAAAGATGGGCAATTAGAAACCATCTTGGCTATGAATAAATATACAAATGGAATAATTTAAGTTAGCTATTAGCAGTTAGCATTGAGCGAATGAACAGAATTAATTACATAACTAACTTTTCTGTTCCCTGCTCCCTACTTCCAAAAAGTTTATAGCTAAATATTTACACATTTAATAGCTTAATTCTTTTAGTTGATTGGCTAAATTAGCAGTGAGATTTTTTGCTTCTTTCTTAGCAACACCATTCATATAATTTTTAACTGGAATTGGTTTACCAATGTGAATATCTACATCTGTACCCCAATTAGGATAGGGTTGACTATAATTAATTCCCACAGGAATAATTTGAATGTTTAAACCAGAATGCAAAGATTCAGCAGTTAACGCTAAACGAGCTACACCTGACTTAAGTTGATGAACTTTACCATCTCGATAAATTCCCCCTTCGGGATAAATTACTAACATTTGTCCCTGTACCATTAATTCTACTGTGTGTCGTAAAGTTGCGATCGCAGGTCTTTGCGGATCAACGGGAAAACCTCCCATCCGACGTACAAACCAACCTTGTAATCCTTGGCATTCATTTATTGTTACCATAAAGCGCATATCTCGACCTGTAGCATAACGACCAGCCGCATAGGGCAATAACAAAGAATCCCAACGAGAACGATGGGTGGGTGCAAGCATAATTGGTCCGCTTGTGGGAATATTCTCTTGTCCTGTAATTTTAATGTCCCCAAAAAAGGCAGGTAAAAGGATTTTACGACCTAAGTAATATACCAAGGGACTTAACCAGGAAGACACATTCGAGGTACTAGAAGATACCTTCGTGAATATAGGAGTATTTACAGAATTCTCAACAGGAGTATCAGATGATTGAGATTCAGGTTTGGTAGAGGTTGAGCAAATTTCCATCATGGCGGTGGCTAATCGTGGACGAATAAAATGTAACGTATATTTGATTAATACCACCGTAGATTTTCTTCAGTATTTTGTCTTTCCCTATGCTGACAGTTTTACCTCTGTCTGTTATTTGTGCTTATGCCGTTTGGTAGCAAACCAAGCTTGTAATTGTTGACGACAAGCTGATTCTAGAATACCTCCTAGTACCTGTAAACGATGATTGGAGGCTGAACTATCGGGGATGTTAATAACAGTACGAATAGCACCAGTTTTAGTATCGTCCACTCCATAAACCAGTGTAGCTAAACGGGCATGAACGATAGCACCAGCACACATAGGACATGGTTCAAGGGTGACATAGAGAGTACATTCATGCAAACGCCAACCTTGTAACCTCTGTGTTGCTGATCGAATAGCAACAATTTCCGCGTGGGCGGTAGGATCTTGATCTCGTTCTTTTCTATTTTCCCCTACAGCAATTAGAGTATCTGCTGAGTCAACAATAACTGCACCCACAGGAATTTCACCAGCATCACCAGCCACCTTAGCTAGTTCTAAGGCATAATTCATCCATTTTTGGTGATTCGTCATTTCAGTTATCAGTTATCAGTTATCAGTTGTCAGTTGTCAGTTGTCAGTTGTCAGTTTTCAGTTATCGGTTATCAGTTGTCAGTTGTCAGTTGTCAGTTATTGCTATTCACTGTTCACTGTTCACTGTTCACTGTTCACTGTCACCCCACCTCCCCATAACCTAACTCCATGCAGGATGGGCTAACAAAGAAGCCATCACCCTGACACCACGTAGTTGATTAGAAAGAGGTAAATGACCTCTGGGGGCGCTTAAACTCCAGGTAAACTCATTTGGGTAACGAGTCCACTTATTCCCGTCTTTCCAGCCGATTTTTGGCCATAGGCTTTCCCAGTTCCTACCCACTCCTATCCAAATTTCTCGCTGTACGGAAAATCCAAATTTGCCTTCTGAGTGAACCAACCAAAGATTATTAATCGTTTGTAAATCCTGAATGGGGAAATTTTCCACTTCTGTAAAATACAACCATTTTCTTTGTACAGCTTGTGGCCCTGCGATCTCACACATTTTTTGAATGGTCAACAAGTCCGCAGTTTGGAACTCTCGTTCGATCAGAGACTTTTGCAAAGAATTGTAACTGATCCCACAGTCTGATTTTAGAGGTACAATTCCTTCAGGAAAGTTAGTTTCTAGAAATTCCCTGGCTTGAGGTGCATCGGAATTGTAGATCACTTGGTAAGCATTGCCTTCAATCCATGTTGCTGGAGTATCACGACGTTGCAATAAGAATTCCTGCAACACCTCTAACCCCTCATTACCCAAGTCAGCTAACTGTGGGATTATCTGTTGTTGAACTTTTTGTGACCCAGCGATTAATTTTTGGCGCAGGGAGACGATGTCATTAGCAGTGCCTGATACAATCATTGGGTCTGTCATGCCATTACTCGTTTTAGCGTTTCAGTGAATAAAGGAATCAGCTATTGGGCATTCTACAAAATGAAGCACAAGTAGCAAAATGTAGTTTACTATTTTTGACTGTACAAAACAGCGGCGATTTGCCTGAAATCCACGCCTGAGCTACCAATATACCAGGTTACGCAGTGGATAGTCTGCGCTTCAGTGAAGGTGAAGGGGCGAGGGGATGAGGGGATGAGGGGGTGAGTGGGTGAGGGGGTGAAATATTTAGTTCTTGATTTCCCTGCGCCCTGCCTCCTGCGCCCTGCCTCCTGCTTCCTGCGCCCTGCCCCTGCACCCTGCGCCCTGCGCCCTGCGCCCTGCGCCCTGCCCCTGCACCCTGCCCCTGCACCCTGCCCCTGCCCCTGCCCCTTCCGACTTGTTGATCTTTTATTTGGAATATGTGAATTATGTACGAAAAAATTACACCCCCTACAACTGGTACAAAGATTACTTTCAAGAATGGTGAACCTGTTGTTCCTGATAATCCCATTATTCCCTTCATTCGTGGTGATGGTACGGGTGTAGATATTTGGCCTGCTACTGAAAAGGTGATTAATGCAGCAGTAGCTAAGGCTTACAACGGTAAAAAAAAGATTAGCTGGTTTAAGGTTTATGCTGGGGATGAGGCTTGTGATTTATATGGTACTTATCAGTATTTACCCCAGGATACACTCACGGCTATTAAGGAATATGGGATTGCCATTAAAGGACCTTTGACTACTCCTGTGGGTGGTGGGATTCGGTCTTTGAATGTAGCTTTACGTCAAATTTTTGACTTGTATGCCTGTGTTCGTCCTTGTCGTTATTATGCTGGAACTCCTTCTCCTCACAAAAATCCAGATAAATTGGATGTGATTGTTTATCGGGAAAATACGGAAGATATTTATTTGGGGATTGAATGGAAACAGGGTAGTGAAATTGGCGATCGCCTTATTTCTATCCTCAATAATGAACTTATCCCTGCTACTCCAGAACATGGTAAAAAACAACTACCTCTAGATGCTGGTATCGGAATTAAACCTATTAGTGTCAGTGGTTCTAAGCGTTTAGTTAGAAGGGCTATCAAACACGCTTTACAATTACCTAAGGCCAAGCAACAAGTAACATTGGTGCATAAAGGCAACATCATGAAATATACCGAGGGTGCTTTTAGGGATTGGGGTTATGAATTAGCAACTAGTGAATTTCGTAATGAAACAGTCACTGAAAGAGAATCTTGGATCTTAGGAAATAAGGAGAAAAACCCTAATATTTCCTTAGAAGAAAACGCCAGAATGATCGATCCTGGTTTTGATGGTTTAACTGCTGAGAAAAAAGCTCAAATTGTTAAAGAAGTAGAAACAGTTCTCAACTCAATTTGGGCAACTCATGGCAATGGGAAATGGAAAGAAAAAGTGATGGTAAATGATCGCATCGCTGATAGTATTTTCCAACAAATTCAAACCCGCCCAGATGAGTATTCTATTCTGGCGACAATGAACCTCAACGGTGATTATTTATCTGATGCTGCTGCGGCAATTGTTGGTGGTTTAGGTATGGGGCCAGGGGCAAATATTGGTGACTCCTGTGCTGTTTTTGAAGCCACTCACGGTACTGCACCAAAACACGCCGGATTAGATAAAATTAACCCCGGTTCTGTAATTCTTTCCGGTGTGATGATGCTGGAATTTATGGGTTGGCAAGAAGCCGCAGATTTGATTAAAAAAGGCTTAGGTACTGCTATTGCTAATGGTGAAGTTACCTATGACTTAGCACGCTTAATGACACCATCTGTTGAACCTTTGAAATGTTCTGAATTTGCTGATGCAATTATCAAACATTTTGGTTAATTTCAGTTAGTTGCTATTAACTAAAAGGGCGGGTTTTCCCGTCCTCTTAATTTTGTGAATTATGATTTTTACGATATAATTATGAATAGAATTTAGGATTTATATAGTTTCCGAGTGCATCGGTATTATTCCTTGAATATCCCGTTGTTTAATATCAATATCTGTGTCATTTCTGGGGCAACCACGGGGGGTTTGCCCCTACGTGAGGAAAACATTTTATTCCGATGCTAACGGATTTGATATAATGTTAACATTTCAAGTTTATAAAAATGTAGAATAAATATCTAACTTTGCCCTCTCTGCGTCTCTGCGGTTAATTTAATTCCCTAATAAATTTCCTGCATCTTTAAACAGAATTGGTATTACAAACAGGACTTACGTAACGAAGATTTGTCATTGCGACTGAAACGCAGTGTAGGGAAGCAATCCCAGGATTTTTGCGATTACGTCGCTGTCGCTCGTAATGACGCAGTACTGTCATTGCGACGTAAGTCCTAACAAATTCAGAATTCTCCTTTATCAGTTGTCAGTTGTCAGTTATCGGTTTTCAGTTTTTATACATGAAATCTGCTGTATATTTTAAAGAAATCGCAAATACTTTTTTAATGTATTTTTTATCGTTCCTTTAATGCGCCGAAATTTAGCATTAACTTCTTTGAGTTGTTCGCTATTATCACGACTAAGAAAATACAATTTTTGCCCATATTTAGGTAAACCTAACCATTTATAATATTCAGGAAATGCCTTATTTTCTAAGAAATTCATCCATTGCTGAGTGACTACATCTGGTAAAGTTTTTTGAGAACGCTGTTTACCATTTTCAACCATTTTTTGACGTAAATCTGGATTGGTACGTAAAGTTTCTAGTGCAGCTATAATTTGCTCAGGTGATGTAACTTCTATATAATCAAGTTCCGAATTTTTTTCAGCTTGAAAACTAGATTCTGAACCTAAAATAGCTGGTACTCCAGCTTGCCAAGAATTATAAAGTTTAGATGCTGGTTTGACATCATAGGAACGAGAATCAAAACTTCTGACAGCAATTACAGCGTCAACATTAGAGTAATCATACCATTTTTTCCGATTGACAACAGACCAGTTATAACCAAGAAATTTAAGTTTTTCAATCCATTGATTTGTTTTTAATTCAGGTGCAATATTATCTTCTAATCCAAAATATGCTAAGTTTTGAAATCTGTCACCATGTTGGATATCACGAGGCAATAAACCAGGTTGTAGATAATGGGGAATGTAATGATTTTTCCATAATCGAGATTTTTGGATAATTAATTCATCTTGAGGATTTTGTACTATATGAATTTGTGAATAACTATGTATTTTACCATCATATTTAATCATTACAAATAAACATTCATGACTGGGTTTTAAGTCATCATCAATAAATTTTCTGGGAAGTATGACAATTCCTTTTTTTGGTATATTATCTACTAACTCACATTCAAATTTTTGAGATTTCAAACATAGATATGGTAGAATAATCCAAGCAAATAAACCATCAGATTTTAAACCAGGATGGGTGTCAACGTGCCATTCCCACAAATCACTCAATTTGATTAATCCATTGAGATATTTATCTAACATTAATGATATCTGATCGCTGGCTTGCCAATAACTTTTAGGCAGGTAAAAGTATACTGGTGGTTTTTGGTTAGACATAAACTCAGTTGAAAATTACAATCAAGTGCATATGTCTATGGTATTATAAACTACCTTGCGATCGCAATGGCAAAACAAAAATACATTAATATTACCTCAATCTTCATAAAATTAATTCAGGACTTACGCAAAATATGCTTCAAATATTTTCATTGCGACGAAAGGAAGCAATCTAAAACCCCTACTTTTCATGAAAATGCGTAAGTCCTAGATGTCTTAGAATTTATTAATCATATATTGTCAGAACATGGAAAACCTATATTCAATCCTTTGGAAGAATCACTTTTATTAGATATTTGGGAGGGTGAAAAATATGACTATATTGCAGCTAAACTTTGTACATCTAGTCAATATACAAGAGAATTAAGAAGTAAACTTTTTAAAAAATTAGAGCAGGATTTAGGAATTATAGTGCAGTTAAATTATTTTCTCAATATAAGAATAATATTTTACAACAGTTGCAAGGAGTGATTCGTCATGATATTTAAAGATATGTTATTTCAAGATTTAAAGCAATTCCTATTTAAATTAGGATTTAAACTAATACCAACATCAGGTAATCACTTGATTTTTAAACATTCTGCTTCTCAAGCATTAGTGATTCTACCATTATATAAAGATAAATCTTACGTTGAGAGAATCCATCTTGTTACTGTGCGGAGAATTTTAATTGAATATGATTTAATTGATAAATCAGAAATTGACTTTATATTTACAAAGGTTTCTGCTTAGACAATGTCTGAAAATTTGTTTCTTTTGTATATAAAACTTACAGCAGATTTCGTTGCTATGAGGTACAAATCATAATCATAAAACTCTTGTGGGGTGGGCATCTTGCCCGCCAACAATGTACCTCATGACACCGGAAATCGCTGTATAAATACCCTAAATTTTCTTTCAAAAAGAGGACTTTAATTCATTTGTTGGGTTGCAATGTTGCTTAACCCAAACTACTCCACTTTATCCAGCAATGTTAATAGTTCTTTTTGCCATTTTTCAGCAATATCTATAATTAATTATGGCTCTGCTTTAGGTCAATTATCTTCTTATTATCTCCCTAACTCGTGCATTTCATTAATTGCATCTGCACATCTGCGAGTAATTGTTTCCAACTCTTCCTTGTTTGTCGAAGTAGGTGTATCAATTAATTTACCAATTCTAATTGTCATAGGAACTTTACGAGGAATGGGTGAACCTTTTTTGACAACTTTTTCACTTCCCCACAAACTCACCGGTAACAAAGGTGCTTTTGCTTTTGCCGCTAACAGTGCAGCTCCTCTTTTTGGATCATGGACACGTCCATCTTTCGTCCTAGTTCCTTCTAGAAATACACCCACAGCCCAACCTTTATCTAAATATTCTAAAGCAGCACGAATTGCACCACGATCCGCACTACCACGACTGACAGGATAAGCACCGTATAATTTAATTACTTGCGCTAAAACAGGAACTTTAAATAACTCTTCTTTGGCCATGTATGCAACAGGGCGACATACACAATTAGAAACTATAGGAGGATCAAAATAACTAGCATGGTTACTGACTACTACTATTGGCCCAGTTTTGGGGACATTTTCCGCCCCATAAATTTTACCGCCAAAATAAGTGTGTAACATAGGGCTAACGAAAGACCACTTGAAAGCGTGGTAAAGTGCTAAACTAATAAAAGGTTCGCGTTCTTTGGTCACGGATAATAATTTTAATAGGACTAAAATCTAGAATAGACTATGGCGATCGCTTTGGGTTAAGCAAGAGTGATTTTCCCTTCAATCCACCTAAAATTGCATTGGAAATTATCATCTCCCTGCTCCCCGCACCCTCCACCCTGCTTCCTCATAACTAGGAAATCTAAGAATTATCATCTCCCTACACCCCGCACTCCGCACCCTGCTTCCTCATAACTGGTGTGTGAGGATTCACTTGCATTGATTTCGTAGTCAAAATTACCCTACCATTGCTAGTCGTTATCCATCCTTGTGCTTCCTGAATTATTGGATTTTCATGGTTATTAAGTTCATTATTCCTTACTGTTGATTTGATATTACTATTGATTTTTGTATTTAAATTAACTGTATCTACAAACCCTACTAATGGCTTTATACCTGTTAGTAAATCACTAGGATTATATGGCAACCCACCCCTACCAATACTAGTAAATGTATTCTTTTTAGAAGTACCTCCACAGTTCTGAGCTAATTGATTAGCTGCATCAGTTAATTGTTCCGGCAATTCTATTAAACTAGAAATAGGATTTACATCAGGAGTATTGAGTTGTACTTCCCCATCTACACCAAATTGAGATGATGCAGTAATATCACTTCTTGCTGTTAATTCCGAACTAAATTCTAATCCTAATATAGCCTTACTAGTAATATTAATTCTTCCACCAATTCCTGTAAAAGCATTAGCACTAATATCACTATCTTCATCAGGAAAAGCAAATACAATAGCAGAATTAATATTAATATTACCTCCATCTCCTCCACTTTCTTCTGTACCAGCAGTGGCAAAAATTAGGCTACTATTTCTCAAGGATAATAAATCTGCAAGATTGATAATTATATCTCCACCCTCACCCTCTCTTGTATTGGCAAAAATTTGACTATTATTAATTTGCAGATTTTCTCCATTAATAATAATATCACCTGCATCTCCTTCTCCTTGACTAGAAGAGGATATATTAGCATTATTAATTAAACTAATAGAATCAGCAGTTAACTCAATATTCCCACCATTACCTGTAGCATTTTCAGCTACTCTCGCAGAAATAAAACTATTATCAAAGATTATATTTGTGGCAGTAATTTTCACATCTCCTGCTTGATTACTCCCAAAACTAGAACTATTAATTTCAGCAAAATTTTGAGCAGTAAAACTATTAGCAATAATATTAATATCACCTGCTTTTTGATCAGAATCTAAAATTTCAACACTGTCATTAACAATAGCACCACCATTCATCGTAATATTTGCTTGGGATATTAGGTTAATATTACCTCCTAACCCATTGGTACTCAAAGCAGCAATTTCAATATCTGGTTCAAGATTTATATTGCCATTTGCCGTAATATTAACATCTCCAGAAATACCATTAGTTCCATTTGTACTAATAGAATTTTTTAAAAATACTTCCCCATCAGCAACTAAATTAATATTACCGCCATTAATTCTTGCCCTTGTGTCAATACTATTAACTGTTAAATTACCATTTTCTGATGCAATTGATAAAATACCACCATTCCCACTACTATCACCTAAACTAGAACTATTTAATAACCCATTAATCTGAATATTCTCACCCGCTTGGATACTGATATTTCCACCATTACCATTATTATTATGAAAAGTGGCTATTTGCTCATTAATCGCTATGTTTCCCTTAGCATTCAATAAAATATTACCTGTTGTTCCAGAAACACTACTTGTATTTAAACCCATAGCATTTATATTGCCATGATTAGCATTCAATTGAATTGAACCACTATCACCACTTGCAGAACCAGAAGTTAAAATTAATTGTGTACCAATGGGATTTGACCAAGGTATACTAGAATCACCAGGTTTAAAGAGATTACCAGGAGGAGCAGGAGTTGGAAAGTAATCTGTTACTGTTAACGTCCATATACCATTGGGATTTTCACCATTAAACCTATCTAAATTACCTTCAGGAATATACTCTCCATTAAAAGGGGCAATGGATGTGAAATTACCAATTCTATTTGTAGCCTGATTATTTAATCTAGTATCTTGAAAATTCATGCCATCACCACCAATAAAGGCAAATAAATTCACCATTGTTCCTTTGTGAGATGTTAGAATAACTTCCAGTTCTAAAACAAAACTATGAGTAGCAGAAAAAATTACATCAATATCACTAATTTCTCCTACATCTGCAACTGTAAAATTAAAATCGGTGGATATTGGTATTGGGTTATCAAGTGTTCCCTGAGCATCTCTAATTTCTCCTCCAGCATCAACATCAATATTAGTGATTTCAGTTCCACTTAAAAAAGTAGTATTAATAAATCCCAATTGTAAATTAGCTCCGGAAATACTAATATTTCTACCATTAGTTCTGATAGTATCTTGGCTATCTTCCATAATGAAGTCACCAAAACCATTGTTATCACTATCAGCAATGAATTCAATAGTACCTCTACCGCTAGATAAATCTAAAAAGTTATCATCCAAATTTTGTAAAATGATATGATTGGTAGCTTGCAAAATTAGATTATTATTACCCGATAAGTTTTCGAGATTTTGTTCAGATATAGTGAAGGTATCATTACCTTCATTAGCTAATATTTGTCCATCTTCAATTTCAACATCATTGATAGAGTCGCTACCATTGGCAATGATAATATTAGTAGGATCAATTAATAAATTTCCAGTTAAACCATTCTTAGCATTGGTGTTAACATTACCACGAAAAATTAGTTTTTCTTGAGCAGAAACTTCCACAAAACCACCATTACCAGAAACATTTCCACCAAGAGCCGAAATATTACCATAAAAATTAGTTTTTTCATCCGCCCAAATGACAACATTACCGCCATTTCCTTCATCAATAGCATCAGCATGAATGCTGACTCCTGGAGCAATAGTTGTATTTTTAGCAGTAGGGAAATTATCCCCTCCTGATAACCCTCCACCAATTAAAACTGTACCGCCACCTGTGGGAGAAGAAACATTGATTTGTGAATTATTGACTAAGTTTATATTGTCTGCAAAGATAAATATTTTTCCTGCCGGTGCGGTAAGATTACCACTATTAATAATTTCATCACTAAATAGGAGTATATTTTTGCCGGAATTAACGGTTAAATTACCTTGATTATTAATTGTAGCTTGATGTTGGCGGAGATTATTACTAAATAATGCACTAGGTTGAATGGTTAATAACTGACTATTTTCTGGATGTGTAGCACTAAATGAGCCATCTTTTCCGAGTTCAATACTATCAGCAGTAGTACCAGTAAATGAACCTCTAATATCTAAAGCTGCATTTTCACCAAAATATATCCCATTTGGGTTAATTAAAAATAAGTTTGCGTTTCCCTGTACTCCCAATGTACCTAGAATATTAGAAATATTATCACCTGTGATGCGGGTTAAAATATTTTCTACTCCGACAGGGTTATGAAAATAAACTCCTCTATTGGTTTGAATATTAAATTCTTGAAAACTATGAAATAAATTAGCTCCTCTTTTTGCTCCACCACGAATTTGATCATTTAGCTGATTGAGAGGAGTGACAATAGAACTTTCTGAACCTAATGTATGATCTGGAGTTATTTGTGCTTTGACTTCAATAATGGAAGATATAAAGAATACCGCCCATATTAGTAGATTGAAAGGATAATATTTATTCATCACATAGACCAGAGATAAAGAGTAACAATTCAGGCTTAGTTACTTTCGATTAGTCTCATCTAGAGTATTGTAGCCTAAATGTACCCTATTATTAGTGATATCCACAGCCCAAAACTATGCGTAACTGATACATACTAATGTGCCGCTGAATATTTAAAAGTAAGTATCTCAGTCTTGGAATAGGCACAATCACATCAGTTTTTTGGTTTATGATTACCTTTTTTATAACCCAAAGTAAATAAACCACCTAATGCTAATAATCCCATTAATGAAGAAGGTTCAGGAACAGTTTGAGCAGCAAATTGTTGTTTGACTAAATAGCTTAATTGTTGGACATTTTCTTCACTTAAAGGACTCCCTTCGTCATCTATAGTCATTAAAGAAGTTAGACTATTGGGTAATACAATAGACGCTCCTGAAGCCAGATTAAAATCTAGAATATCCATGTATAAATCTGATATGTTAACTTCGCCTTGATTACCTGCGAATGTAAAACTACTAAAGTTACTACCTCCTGCGGGTGTACCTGATAAGTTGAGGGTGGGATCATTACCATAACCAACAGAGTAAGAAGAACTAACACTAGATGATCCAACAGATTGGCTATAAGAACCTTTGTAATTTAGATAGAAGTCAACATCATTACCTACTAAAACAGTTGAGAAGTCGCTTGGAGAAGCAGAAATATTTAAGAAATTAGAGACGTTAATGCTAGTATTGCCATTATTTTTAAGTTCAAAATCAGTTAATGTAAGGACAATGGCATCAGTTCCATTTACACTGAGAGAAACATTACTGTTACTTTGATTGCGAGTAAACTGAATATATTGACCATACAATGTGCCACTAACCTCAATATCTCCAAAGGTTTGATCAAATTGAATGTAATTTTTCAAGAAACTTAGATCATTTGTGTTCGGTATTGGTCCAAATCTGTCGTTAATTGTTAAGCTATTACCACCAGGGGGATTGAAAGTCAAAGATAATGCATTAGCGATACCAGGCGTTAAAGATATACTTAGAGCTAGGGCTGTACCTGCTAATCTGAATAAGTGGTGTATGGGAGACATTGTTTAGATCCTGTGTAGATGTAAATGGTAGACGTATGTAGATATACTGCATTCACCATTATGTATGATCTAAACCACTAATCATAACGTATATTCCGGAATTTCACTGTCAATTCATCAAACATTTATAGACATTGATCCAAGAAACATGAACAAAGAGGCAAAAGTTAATACTTCTTTTCTCTCCCTACTCCCTGCTCCCTACTCCCTGCTCCCTGCTCCCTACCTAATTAGTTATTCACCTGGCAACTCGCTACTATTCCTTATATTCTGAAACTCTACACCTTTAACTGTCCGCTTCACCAAACCAGTTAAAACATTACCAGGCCCAACTTCCACAACTTTGGTAATGCCTATTGCTGGTAACTGTAAAGCAATTTCTCTCCATCTTACAGAACCAGTCATCTGCTGAGTTAAACGTTGTTTTAACACCTCTGCTTCCGTTGCTGGTACAGGATCAACATTAGAAGCCACAGGTACATTAGCAGTATTAAAAACTACACTATTTAAAACTTCTTGAAATTCCTGAGCAGCAGTCTGCATTAAATTGGAGTGAAATGCACCAGAAACTTTTAAAGGTACAGCCCGTTTTGCCTTCACATTGGACATTACAGCTTTGACAGCTTCTGGAGTTCCCGAAATTACCACCTGTCCAGGACTATTATCATTTGCTAATACTACGTCAGGAGTTGCAGAAATGACCTGATCTAACTGTTCTCGATCAAAATTCATTAAAGCTGCCATCATTCCCCCAGCCGCATTATCCATAATTTCCGCACGGCGTTTAACTAATTTTAAACCCGCAGACCAATCAAAGACACCAGCCACATACAGAGCAATATATTCTCCTAAACTATGACCGGCGACTAAATCAGGTTTTTCTCCCTTTTCAAGCAACAAGTCAGCGAGAATAGTTTCAATTACATATAAACAAGGCTGAGTATAAAGTGTCCGTGATAGTCTTTCTTCATCTTGTTGACACACTTCACTCACAGACCAATCAAGAATATCTTCAGCTTGGTCAAATTTAGCTTTAGCAGATGCGATTTCTAATAAATCAATTCCCATGTTTAAGGCTTGAGAACCTTGTCCGGGAAATACCCATGCAGTTTTTGTCATTTGTCCTCAGTCATTAGTTATTTCACCCAATCCCCAATCACCAGTCACCAGTCACTAATCACCTATTTCCCCCATTGAAATATTGCCGAACCCCAACTTAGTCCTGCACCAAAACCAGAGGTGGCAATAATATCATCAGATTTGATTTTGCCCTGTTTAATTGCTTCATCTAGTGCTAAGGGAATAGAAGCAGCTGATGTATTACCATAATCGGCAACATTACTAATTACTTTATGTTCAGGAATATTTAACCGATCAGCTACAGCATTGATGATTCTTTGGTTGGCTTGATGTAATATCAACCAATCTATGTTATCAACGCTGAGTTGGGCTTCATATAATGCTTTATCTAGAATTTCTGGTACTTTCTGAACTGCGAAGCGATATACTTCTTTGCCGTTCATACTAATGGGGTGATATTTGCCTGTGGGGACTTGAATTTCTGGTGTGGCTTGTTCTGTTGTACCTTGATATCCCAAGTTTAAGAAGTGGTTTTGTGTACCATCACTCTTGAGAGCAAAACCTAAGAGGCGATCGCTACTGTTTGCCTGTAATACTACTGCTCCTGCTCCATCCCCAAATAATATACAAGTTCTTCTATCTCCCCAATCTACCCACCGCGAGAGGATGTCTGCACCTATCAATAGTACATTTTGAAATGTTCCAGTTCTGATAAATTGAGCCGCGGTAACTAATCCAAATACAAATCCTGAACAGGCTGCTGTTAAGTCAAAAGCTACTGCTTTATAAGCTCCTATTTCTGCTTGGACTCGACAGGCACTCCCAAATAAGTCATCTGGTGTAGATGTTGCCAGCAAGATCAAATCTATGTCTTCTGCTTCAATACCAGCGGCTGCGATCGCCTGTTTACTAGCCTCTGTAGCTAATGTAGTCAATGATTCCGGGGGCAGTGCCAATTGCCGACGATTAATTCCTGTTCTTGTAGCAATCCACTCATCTGATGTTTCTACCAATTGAGTTAATGTCTGATTATCCAAACTAGTAGCTGGTATTGCCGAACCACTACCTGTAATAGCTACGCCATGATTCAATGAATTTTGCACTCCTAATCTCCCCAGGTGTCAGTTATCAGTTATCAAAAAGCATTCAGCAGTCAGCAGTCAGCAGTCAGCAGTCAGCAAACTCCATTGATGAATGACTAATGACTAATGACTGTGGACTATTGCTGGGAGAAGGCTAATCACCGATACAAAAAAGCTAACTAATGCTAAAAATAGCCAACTTTAATGTAACCATTTATTAGGTTTCGTTAGTAAAACACTAACTAGCTGTTAACCCTTGGTCTGTAGAATTTGATATTGTGACTGTAGTCTTTGCAATACTTGATTATCTACAGCTTCTTTGGCCATCCGAATAGCACTAAAAACGGATGGAGCTTGGGAACTGCCATGGCCAATAAAACAGATTCCATTTACTCCTAATAGTAATGCACCACCATGTTCGGCGTGATCCATGCGTTGTTTAACGCGCTTGAGGTTGGGTTTTAAAATTGCTGTACCAATTTGCCCTCTGATACCTTGAGGTAGTTCTTCTCGCAATATTTGTAGAATTACTCCTCCTACGGCTTCAGCAAACTTTAATAACACATTACCTACAAAGCCATCACAAACGATCACATCAAAGTCACCTGATAATATATCACGGCCTTCTGCATTACCACTAAAGTTAATTTGGGTATTTTCCTTTAATAACTGATATGCTCTCAAGGCAGCTTCGTTACCTTTGGTGTCTTCTTCACCGATATTCAATAATCCTATTTTGGGTTCAGGCATTCCCAATACATATTGACTATAAATTGACCCCATGACTGCAAACTGTTCTAAAAATTTGGGGCGACAGTCTACGTTAGCACCAACGTCAAGAATTAATACGGGTTGACCTGCTTTAATTGTAGGAAAGACTGTGCCAATGGCTGGGCGGTCAATTCCTGGTAGTCTACCCAAGCGTAGTAAGGCTGAAGCCATTGCTGCGCCAGAATGACCCGCTGAAAATACTGCATCTGCCTGGCCATTTTTGACTAAATCCATTGAGACGTTGATAGAGGCCTTACGCTTTTTCCTCACAGCACTTAAAGGCTCTTCATCCATAGAGATCATATCCTCCGCAGGCACAATCTCTAATCCCGTCATGTTTGTTTTTGGTGGCATGACAGCTTCAATCTGTTGGGGATCACCTACCAATAAGATTTTTACACCCAACTCTTCCTTCGCTCGTAGTGCGCCAGCGACGATTTCAGCGGGTGCGTAATCCCCTCCCATAGCATCTATCGCTATCCTTACATCTGTCGATCCCATTGCTCCTAGCTCAAAGAAACATTACAAATTTTATCAGATTGCAATACTCAATGATTCAAAATTATCAAAAAAGCTATAAAAAACTATGTTTTTTTCGTTTCATTCTATTTATGAGAGTTTGTTCGTATTATAACTTATTTTATGACTAATAGGTAGAGTTTGCAGCAAAAAGTGATTGGTGATTGGAGAGTGGGAGAGGGGGAGAGTGGGAGAGTGGGTAGTAATTACGAATTACGAATTACGAATTACGAATTACGTAAGCGTTGCTCTCCCGAAGGGAGCATTACGAATTCCTAAAAACTAATCTATAGTCAAATTAAAAGGTAGGCGTGCATAAAGTCCTTGAGGGTCATTCATTGTGGTGAGAATAGCTAACTCTTGTTGTAATTTATTGAATTCTATTAAAAGTGGAGTGTTGGGTTGGAGTGCTTTATGTTCCATGCCCAAACGTGCTTGAATTTCTCTAATTTTACGACCAAATAGACGTTCTTCTAAAGTTGTTACCTTGGGATATTCTTGTACTTCCCAATCGTTACCTAATTTAGCAGCTTTAGCAGCATATTCAATGGCCGCATCTAAACCACCAATTTCATCAACTAAACCAATTTGTTTTGCTGCTATACCTGACCAAATTCTACCTTGAGCAATTTCTGCTACTTTTTGCTGTGATAATTTGCGACCTTTAGCAACTTTATTGAGAAACAGATTGTAAATTCTATTGACTGTGCGTTGATAAATTGCTAATTCTTGGGGAGATTTGGGGCGAGCTACAGTTTGAGTATCAGCAAATTTGGCAGTTTTCACGGTATCCCAAGTAATACCATTATCATTACCCAATTTTTGACCATTAAATAATATGCCAAATACACCGATAGAACCTGTAATGGTATTTGGTTCTGCAAAAATGCGGTTAGAGTCACTAGCAATCCAATAACCACCAGATGCAGCTATATCTCCCATTGAGACAATTACAGGTTTAACTTGTTGAGTTAATTTAATTTCCCGCTGCATGATTTCTGATGCGGTTGCACTACCACCGGGACTATTAATTCTGAGAACTACGGATTTAATATCATCATTTTGGCGGATTTTGCTAAAGATGTTAGCAAAGCGATCGCCACCTATTTCTCCTTCATCACCTCTACCACTGACTATTTCCCCTTCTGCATAAACTACGGCTATTTTATTTTCTGAGTTACGCGCTACTCCCATTGATTTACCAGAAACTTCTACATAGTCGGTAATATCAATTTGTTGGAAGTTCTTATCATCTTTATCTTTATTAGTTAATTTTTTCAGATCAGCAATTACTTGATCTTGATAAGCTACTTTATCTATTAACCCATTAGTTTTAGCTGTATTCGCTGCTAAAATAGCTTGGTTGTTAGCGATGGTTTGAATTTTTTGTGGTTGTATTTTACGACTTTTAGCAACAGATGTCCGCCATTCTCGCCAAATATCATCTAGTACTTTTTGTGTTTGTTGACGATTTTCAGGACTTAATTTGTCTAGGGTAAATGTTTCTACCGCACCTTTAAATTTTCCTACTCTGATTACTTGTACACCAATTCCATATTTTTCTAATGCTCCGGTTAAAAAAATTGGTTGTGAACTTAACCCGTTCATTTCCATTGAACCAATAGGATTGAGTATAATTTCGTCAGCCACAGAACTGAGGTAATATTGTCTTTCATTCCAATTTTGTCCATAGGCGATAATTTTTTTCCCTGATTTTCGGAATTCATCTAAAGCGCGGCGAATTTCTCTGAGGGAAGCATAACCTAGACTACTGGAGGTGCTGGGTTTACTCGCATCTATATAAATACCGACAATTCGTGAGTCTCTTTGAGCTTTTTCGATATTTTCTAGGACTTGACGCAGTGTGATTGCTTCTTGACTTGCTCCGGTGAGGGCTTTTTGCAGTAACTCACTGGAATCAGGTTGACTATCGGTGATTTTCACGGATAGGTCAAATACTAACATAGATTTATTTTTTACTTGGGGACTAGTATCTGAGGAGGTGGCCGCAGCGATAACTAAAAACAGTAAACCCAATGTACCAGCACCAGCAAAAATTGTTAGTCCCAATAAGCTACCAATTAAACTAGCAATAGTTTGTTTAATAAAATTAGTCATTAGTGATTAGCGATTAGTATTTAATCATGGATAATTAATTAGTCATTAGTCATAAGACCAATGACTCAAGAAAAACATCTACTTGATTTAATGTTACTTTATTGTACACGCTGTAAACTGTCAGAGTGTTGTAATTGAAGCAAATTTATGTTACCAGTACAGAATAATGCTGTGGTAATTTCTGCAATTAAAATTTCTGTTAAATCTTGCAGTGCTGTTTCTGATATATTCGCTGCTTTGAGAAATGGCATGGCCAAACCGGCGATGTTTGCACCCAGGGCGATCGCTTTGGCTATGTCTAAACCATGACGTAATCCCCCAGAGGCAATTAAGGGAATTTCTGGTAACTGCTCTCTGATACTGGTAATACATTCTGCTGTGGGTATGCCCCAGTCAGCAAATGTTCGCCCTAATCTTCTCTGTAAGCTGGTTTCAGCCCTGCCACTTTCTACCAATGCCCAGGATGTACCTCCTGCACCTGCTACATCTATTGCCTGTATTCCTACGGATATTAATTGCTGTGCCATTTTCCCAGAAATACCATTACCCACTTCCTTAGCGATGACGGGAACAGGTAATTTACTACACAGATTTTCGATTTTGGCAAATAACCCCCGGAAGTTAGTATCTCCTCTGGGTTGGATAAATTCCTGTAGGGGATTAATGTGTAAAATCAAAGCATCAGCTTCTAAGATATCAATAATTCGCAAACATTCATCTACACCACATTGATAATTTAATTGTACTGCTCCTAAGTTAGCTAGTAAAAGTACATCTGGGGCATATTTACGCAGAGCAAAAGTATCAGCAACTTGGGGTTTTTCTAGAGCTACTCGTTGAGAACCTACACCCATTGCTAATTTATATTGTTGTGCTACTTCTGCCAGAAGACGGTTAATAATTCCTGCTTGTTCTGTTCCCCCAGTCATGGAGGAAATTAATAAAGGTGCGTTAAGTTGTTTACCTAAAAAGTTAGTGCTGATATCAATATCAGAGCGATCGCATTCTGGTAAACAACAATGCAGAAGACGGTATTTTTCTAGTCCTGTGGTTACTTGTTGACATTGGACATCTTCTTCTAAACAGATCCGGATATGATCTGCTTTACGATTTTGGGTTTGTGTTGCGTCGGTGGTGGGTGGGTTCACTGGTGATAACTCCATAACAGTTGATATCATGTTCTGTTAAATACTTATCATTAAGGTGGCAGGGTGCAGGGTGCAGGGTGAAAAGAATTTTCTGATTTTTGCTCACACCAGTTACAGCAGATTTAGTTGCTATGAGGTACAAATCATAATCATGAAACTCTTGTGGGGTAGGCATCTTGCCTGCCAATAACATATCTTATAACACCGGAAAGCTTTGTATATCGGAAGTGATTGCATGGACATAATATGATATTTATAGGACTGACGCACGAGTCACGGAATATCAAACCGCAGAGAACGCAGAGAACGCAGAGGAATAGAGTAGAGTATTGGAAAATTTTTGCGTAAGTCCTGATTTATTTTCTAACTGTTCTTCAACATTCTAAATGTAATGAAGCAACATTCAAGCCTATTTTAGAAAAAATTAGAGTGAAAAATTTATCAACTCAACAATAAGTACCTAAGCAAAATTAATTTAACATTTTCGGAACAAGCAAAAATCTCTGTATTCTTTACCTGTTCCCTGTTCCCTGTTCCCTGTTCCCTATTCCCTATTCCCTCTCCCAAATATAAAATTTATTTTGCACGACTATTTATAAGACTGAAGAATTACTAAGACTATCAACATTCACACTCAATAATTCTATTTAAAAGTCTCCTCCATCCCGCACTAGCAAAACGAGCTAACCAATATCCAGAGAATGTACTAGGAACTACCCAAGTTAACGGTAAATGTCCTACAGGAGCATGATCAGTAAAATTAATTTGTTCATATTTAATCCAATTACTACTATTACACCAACCCACTTTTTCCGCTAATAAAAAATAGTCTTGATTCAATTCTTGGTAAATTTTAGCAATGATACTAAATCCAAATTGATCATGACTAGCCTCTCGCCACATTTTATCTATTGTTTTTAATTCTGCACAAGGAAAACTTTGTAAATCACTCGCTGTCATTAATAAATCTTCTCGCTGATTTGCTCCTGTAATTTCTAACATAATTCTTCTTGTTTCTATATCCGCCTGCTTCCATGCTGATTGTTCAAGTAAGTTATATAACTTGAGGTAATTAATCTTAGACATAATTACAAGTTTTGTTTTGATGATGCACCATCTGTTGGTTAAAGTTGATAATTGATGATAATTTCAACTTCAACCTATTCGTTGAGATTTTACTTCCCTAAAAAGCGACTAGCTAACTGAATAGCATCTGTGATATCAACATCTCCATCTCCATCAGCATCTAGGAACTGTGTTAATAATGGATTACCACCTGCTTGCAAAAAGTTTAGCACTAAAGGAACTAGGGTAGGTAATAATTGTTGAATTAATGCTGGATCTAAACCTGTACGTTCTGCTGCTACTTCTGATACTTGTTGTTGAGTGCTAGAAGAAAATAAAGAGTCAACAGCTTCAGAGTCGGGATTAGTTCCTGCAAATTGATTTACTAAACTTTCTACTATTTCCATTCCTTGATCAGCTTGTTTTTGTTGTAAGGATGAGTGTACTTGTTTACCTACCACTGATAACACAGATTGTATAGTTGAAGTATCTGCACCTGTGCTATTGCTAATCTGATTGATGGTGTTGGCAATACCTATTAGTTGGCCCATACCACCAGCTTCTTGAGAACCTGCAACTGAACCAAGTATCTGATCAAATAATCCCATTTTTTTTCTCTCCTTGCATTGGTAAATAAATTATAAATTCTGTTCCCTGATTTAATTCAGAGTGACAACTAATTTTACCTTGATGTTTTTCTACCACAATTTGGTGAGAAATTGCTAAACCTAAACCTGTACCAATACCTCTGGGTTTGGTGGTAAAAAAATTGTCAAATATTTTCTGTTGATTTTCTAGACTAATTCCTGAACCATTATCTATAATTCTGACTCGTACCCATTTAGCATCTATACATTCAGTAATAATGGTGATTCCTGGTTGGTAGTGTGAATTATTTTTGGTCTTTTCTTCTAAGGCATCTACAGCATTACTAATTATATTCATAAATACTTGGTAAAGTAAACCTATGTAACCGTAGATTAAGGGAATATCTCCATATTTCCGGGTAACAATAATATTGTGTTTCAGGCGATTATTTAAAATCAATAATGTACTTTCAATACAAGGATGTAGATCTAATAATTTAATTTCTCCTTGATCTAAGCGAGAGAAGTTCTTTAAACTAATGACTATTTCTTTGGTTCTTTCTGTACCTAATGTCATTGATTGTAAGATTTTAGGTAAGTCAGTTGCTATAAATTCTAAATCTATTTCTTCGGCTATGCACTGAATCTCTTCAGGAGGATTGGGAACTAATTTTTGGTAGGTTTTGACTAGAAATAAAAGATCGTCAACGTAATTTTTGGCATGAATAATGTTACCAGAAATAAAGTTCACAGGATTATTGATTTCATGAGCTACTCCAGCTAACATTCTTCCTAAACTGGACATTTTTTCACTTTGAATAAGTTTTTTATGGGCTTCATTTTGTTGGATTTCTAAAAGTTGTTTAACTTGTTTAATCAGGAGATTTAAACTATGGGCTAATGCGCCAATTTCATCTTGAGTTATAATAGGTGCTTGTAATTCAAAGTTAGCTTCTTCGGTAACTTTTTTGGCAATGTTTGTAACTGCGTTCAGAGGACGGGTAATAACTCTACTAGTATACAGGGCAATTACGCTGGCAATTACTAAAGATAGTAAAATACTGAGAATAATAATTAGGGACTCTATTTTTTTAACTTGCTGATATTTTAAAGTTTTTTGCTGTTGTTGTTGATGAATCTTTTGTGTTTCTTGTGAGAGAAGATGAGAATATTCATAAAATTGTTGTGTAGAGATATTTTGACTTAATTTCCAGATTAATTCTTGTGATTTTTGTTTATTTTCAGGAGTTGAGGAGAGGAGAGAAAGTTGTGTAAATAAATTTGATATATCTTGGAAATATACTTTGACTTCTGTATTATATCTAGTTAATAATTCTTGTAAGTTAATATCTGGATTATTTTGGATCAGTTTTTGTAATTGATTAAATAAATTGTCTACTTCTTGTATGTGTTCTTGCCATTCTGCACTAATAGATAAAGGTAAAGCCTGTTGTTGGGAAAAAATCAAGAACATCTCCTGCTGATGCACTTGAATTTCCAAAATTTCACCCTGTAAACTACTTAAAATATAAGATTTTTGATTAATAAGCAATATTTCCTTTCTAGCAGATTCAAAGTAGCGATCGCCAACTATCAAACCACTTGTTGTTCCCAAAACAGCAATTCCTAAAGATAGTGCATAACCACAGACAATTTTTTGTCGAATACTCAGCTTTTGAAATAAGTTTTGCATAAGCTGACAATTAGCAGCAATAAAATTAACTTTTAATATCATTGTGTAACTCGCAGTTTAACTTTTCCATGATGGAAAATAGAGGTTAAAAACAACTAATTCATCAGCTTGTCATTATTCAGTTATCAGTTATCAGTTAACTTATTTGATACTGTCTGCTATCTATTGATTATGGGGAACACTTAACACAAGTGATACAAGATCAGTCTTAGTTTAGCAAAATCTGCCTGTTAGTATTCTAGATAAAGACTCTAGACAGACTAAGATCAGAAAACAACAACTTACTTAATATTCTCTTATTTTTGCTATTTATGCCTTTGTCGCGCCTAGCCACGCTTATTGTTGGCTTAATCATAATTCTAGGATTAGCTCTCTGGCTAATTGACTCTTTCAGTCGTCTTTACTGGCAATTATCTTATTCTCCCCTATTAGGTAATTTATTGCTAGTGCTACTGATTTTACTGCTGGGGGTTTTACTGGCTGCTTTTATTTACTATGTGTTAGTTTTACAATCTGGTGAAAGTAAGTCTCGTCGTCGAAGTTCGAGGTTTACAACTGCCAAAATTCCAGCAGCTAAATCTGATGCTGCTTCCAGCACTCTCCAAGCTGTACGTCAACAGGTGTCGCAAATTCAAGATGAAGTTACTCGTCAAGCTTTACTTAGTCGTACTCAGGAAATAGAATCTAATTTGGCGCGGGGTGAAATTCAAGTTGTTGTGTTTGGTACAGGTAGTGCAGGCAAAACTTCTCTGGTGAATGCAATTATGGGTAGAATTGTGGGGGAAGTTAACGCGCCTATGGGAACAACTCAGGTGGGAGAAACTTATTGTTTACGATTAAAAGGATTAGAACGTAAAATACTAATTACTGATACGCCAGGAATTTTAGAAGCGGGAGTATCTGGAACTCAACGAGAACATTTGGCTAGGGCTTTGGCCACAGAAGCAGATTTACTATTATTTGTGGTAGATAATGACATACGCCGTTCTGAATATGAACCGCTGAAGGGTTTGGCAGAAATTGGTAAGCGATCGCTATTAGTGTTAAATAAAATTGATTTATATACAGAAACAGATCAAGATGCTATTTTGGCTAAATTAAGGCAACGAGTACAAAATTTTATTCCTAATAATGATGTCATAGCTATTGCTGCTAACCCCCAAGTAGCACAATTGGAAACGGGAGAAAATTTTTATCCTGAACCAGATATTGTTCCTCTTTTACGACGTATGGCTTCTATATTAAGGGCTGAAGGAGAAGATTTAGTCGCAGATAATATTCTTTTACAGTCTTTACGTTTAGGAGAAGAAGCTCGAAAACTGATTGATTCTCAACGTCGTCGCCAAGCTGATAAAATAGTTGATAGATATCAATGGATTGGGGCGGGAGTAGTATCTGTGACTCCTTTACCTGTGGTAGATTTATTAGCAACAGCCGCAGTTAATGCCCAAATGGTGGTAGAAATTGGTAAGGTTTACGGTTGTGATTTGAATATGGAACGGGGTAGAGAATTAGCCCTATCTTTAGGAAAAACTATTGCTGGTTTAGGTATTGTTAAAGGTGCTGTTTCCATCCTCTCTACAGCTTTGCAAATGAATATATCTACTTTTTTGGTTGGTAGAGCTATTCAAGGTGTAACAGCAGCTTACTTAACTCGTATTGCTGGTAAAAGTTTTATTGAATATTTCCGTCATGATCAAGATTGGGGTGATGGGGGAATGACAGAAGTAGTACAGCAGCAATTTCAAATCAACCGTCGAGATGAGTTTATTAAAGGATTTATCCAAGAAGCGATCGCTAAAGTTGTCAAACCATTAACAGATCAGGAATAAGTCATTTCAGTTAGCAGTTAGCAGTTAGCAGTTAGCAGTTGTCAGTTATCAGTTAGCAGTTAGCAGTTAGCAGTTAGCAGTTAGCAGTTAGCAGTTAGCAGTTGTCAGTTAGCAGTTAGCAGTTAGCAGTTGTCAGTTATGAGTACCTCTCGCTGAAGTAAGAGGCCTGAAATCAGGAATATTCTCTTTTTTATCCCCTGAAAAGGGTAGGTTTTAGACCACAATTTTTCGGTTATCAGCTGTTGGGCATTTTTTAACTGAACATAATTGTCAATGCAATCAATCAGAATTTGTTGATGAAAATTCCTAAATTAGTCACAATTCTGATGTATTTAATTAAAGTGAGTTCGATGGCGATCGCCCAGAAATACTTTTACTGTTTTCATATCTATCCATATCAATAAATATAATCATTCTTGATTCTTAATTGAGTAATGTAATTGGAACTTTTGATAACTAACTTGTCAAGAAATATTTTTGTGCTTTATGTTACAAAATTAATAGTATAATTACTTAATTGACGTAAATATACTTTTTGAAACATTTCTTAAGATTATATATTAATTTTCACATAATTACTTAATCACAAAAACTGTTATCTAAATCTAAAACTATTGATAATACTGGGCTTTAGCTTGATATACTCACCCCAAAACACAAGAAACAGAACACTTATTTAATACATCAAACAGAAAAATCACTAATAATTATTTCTCCGTATTCCGGAAAATGGCTACGAAGCTAGAAACAATAAGTAACAACTTATGTAAGACTTTCTCCGTAATAAACTCATGAAAACTCCCATCTCTAAACACCTCTTAAACGGACGTTACGAAATCATTCAAAACCTTGGATCTGGTGTATTTGGACAAACTTACATAGCAGAAGATGAGAAAGATAAAGATGTAGACTATCCAGAAAAACCTAGATATGTTGTTAAACAATTAAAAATTAACCACTTCCAGTCAACGTCTTACTTTGATGACTTGAGACTACGTTTTTTGACAGAAACTGAAACCTTAAAACATTTAGGAAACCATGATCAAATTCCAGAATTAATTACCTGTTTTGAAGAGAATGAACAATTTTACTTAGTACAAGAATATATTTATGGGATACCCTTATCAATGGAATTGAAAAATAATCATGATCGGGGTGTGAAATGGAATAGCAAAGAAGCAATGCAGTTTTTAGAAGATGCTTTATCTATCTTGGAATATGTTCATTCTCAAGGTTTTATTCACTGTGATATCAAACCAGAAAACTTAATCAGACGTGGTAGAGATGGAAAATTAGTGCTAATTGATTTTGGTTCTATTCAACCCATTGACTTTAGTACCGATGTAGAACTACCTATTTGTCAAATTCCTGTAACTTCATTGGGTTACATTCCACCAGAACAATTTTTATGCCAAACACAAGCAAACAGTGATATTTATGCTTTAGGAATGATAGCATTGCAAGGATTGACTGGTTTAACACCCTTAGAGTTAAAAATAGATCCTAATAATCATGAAATTCCCTGGACTAATAAAAATATAGAAATAGATGAATATTTAGCTGTTTTCATCAGTCAAATGATTCGTTATAACTATCAAGAAAGATTCCAATCAGCCAGTGAAGCTTTATGGATATTTAAACATATTACTTGGAAACACCAAGCAGAAAAATTATTGACAACTCATCTACCTATTAGTGCTAGAAGAGTTCCCCAAAAACAACAAAAACAAATAAATCCATTATTAGCGGGAATGCAATGGGGAATTGCGATCAATTCCTTAGTAGTTGGTTTTGGAGTTTATTCTTTAGTCAATAATTCTTCATCTTCTTCAGAAACAGAAACTCTATCTCAGGCGATTGATGAATATCAAGAGGGAAATTTAGAAACAGCAATCAATTTAGCTAAAACTATTCCTCCTTATAGTAATGTATATCCAGAAGCACAAGAAAACATAGCTGAATGGCAAGAACAATGGCACAAAGATACTAAAAATTATCTAGTAGCTAAACGAGCATTAGAGGAAGATAATTTATCGAATGCAGTGACTGCTGTTGAAAAAATTCCCTACACTTCCTATTGGCGTTCTAAAAGAGAAAAATTAGTTGCCAAAACACAAGCCAAGTTAGAAGATAAAACTGCAAATTTCTTAAATCAAGCTTATCAAAGTGCTGAACAGCAAGACTTTGCCACAGCTTTAAGATATTTGCGTCAAATTCCTCCAGAAACTATTGCTGGTGAAATTATTCAGAAAAAATTAGCTGAATATAATCAAAAATTGCAGATTAGATCTAATTATTTATTAAATAAAGCTTACAAAAAAGCTTATGTAAATGACTTTAATGGTGCTATTAAACTTTTAGAAAAAATTCCTACAGGTAGTGATGTTTATCCTCATGTTCTAACTAAATTAAAGGAATATCAAGAAAAACAAAAAATACGTAATAGCTTAAAAAGTAAGCTCAAAGCAATCGTGAAATTCAATCAAGATATTATTTCTGGGCAGATAAATACAGATTCTCAAGTTTCACATCGTCCTGATTTATCAGTTCAGGAAGAAGTGAATATTTAACACTAGGACATTACGGTATAAGTTAATCAAATATTTACAATCTTTCAAAAGCTGACTTGATGTTACTTTTGAATTTTGACTTTTTATGTTTGACTTACCCAAAGTGGTACTAGCAGTAATTTAATTAAAAGGATTGAATATAGGATTAGGTTTGGGATTTAATAAATTTTCTACACGTTCTCTAGCTTTGATTGCTTGCTGATAACTAGGGTTATATTTTATTGCTTGATTATAGGATTCTAAGGCTTCTGGATATTTTTCCAACCTGAATAAAGCATTACCTCTACTGTACCAACTTTCAGAGTGATTTTTTTTATATTTGACTGCTTGATTATAAGCAGCGATCGCATCCTGATATTTTTTTAATATATATTGAGAGTTACCTAAATTATACCATGATTGGTAGTTATTTTTTCGTAAATTAATAGATTTTCTGTAAGCATCAATCGCTTCTGAATAACGTTGACTTTGATGGAATGACCATCCTAAACTATACCAAGCTTGGTGATTACGAGAATTATATTTAGTTACTTGTTGGAAAGCATTAATAGCATCTGAATATTTTCTGGATGAAACTAAAATGTTCCCTTGAGCAAACCAAGATTGGTGGTGGTTGGGCTGATATTTTACGACTTGACGATAAGCCTGTAAAGCATCTTGGGAACGGTTTAAATTAATGAGGGAGTTGCCTAAATTATAGGCGGCTGAAGTATGATCTTGTTTTAATTCTAACACTTTTTCATAAGCTACAACTGCATTTTCATACTGGAGCAGACTTTGTAATGATAATCCTTTTTTATACCAAGATTGATAATTATCTGGTTGCCATGCTAGAGCTTTATCATAGGATTTAATGGCATTATTATATTGCTTTAAATTTCTAAAGGCATCACCTCTAGCATTCCACACAGAACTATCATCATCATTAACTTTGAGAACTTGATCAAAAGCAGAAATTGCTTCTCTATATCTTTTGAGTTTAGATAAAGTAAAACCTCTACCACTCCAAGCATCTAAATAATCTGGTTGAATTTGAATTGCTTTATCATAGGCCGCTAGGGATTTTTCATATTCTGCTAATGCAAATAATGCCTTACCTTGACCATACCAACCTTGAACATAATTAGGTTTAATATCATTTGCTTGTTGATAAATTGCTAGAGCATCTTGATAGCGATTTAATTGTAAAAGTGTATTACCTTGGTTATATAAATCTACGGCATTATTAGTATTAACTTTATTGAAGATATATATAGATATACTTGCACCCAGAGTTAAGATCAAAGCTCCTAAAATTAGTTGAGGAACTATTGATTTTTTAGTTGTTGATTTGGGTGTTTGTTTTGATTGGGGATGGTTGTTTTTAGGTGGATAAGGGCTAACCACTAATGTATTAGGTTTTTGCTGCTCAATTAATTCTTTCAGGGCTGTCAATGCTACAGTTGCTGAAGCATATCTTTGCCGAAAGTCATAACGAATCATTTGATCTAAAAAGTTAGCAAATTCAGGAGAAACTTGAGCATAGCTGCGCCAGATAATTTCATTAGTTTCTGGATCTTTATCTAGTTGTAGAGGTGATAAACCAGTGATGGCTTGAATAGCAATAATTCCTAACGCATAGATGTCACTACTATATTTTGGTGTACCTTGAGCCTGTTCTCCCGGAATATAACCAGGTGTACCAATGGCGACAGTAGCCTGAGTTTCTGCGGTAGTTGTCATGGTTTGGGTTGTTAGTTCTTTGACTGCACCAAAGTCAATTAAAATTAATTGATTATCATGTTTGCGTCTGATTATATTGCGGGGGTTAACATCACGATGGACAACATTTTGTTGATGTACAAAGTCTAAAATTTCTAATATCTCCTGTAAAAAACTAATTACTTGTTCTTCACTCCAAGTTTTATTTGGTAAAAGTTCTTGAGATAAATCATGACTGGGAATATATTCTTGGACAAGGTAAAATTCAGCTGCTTCTTCAAAGTAGGCTAATAGCTGAGGAATGCGATCATGTGTCCCCAATTTGTATAATACTTGAGCTTCCGTATGAAATAACCGTCTGGCTATTTCTAAGGTTTGAGCATGATTAGACTGGGGTTTGAGTTTTTTGACAACACACTGATGGTCTCTAGGTAACTGAGTATCAGTAGCTACATAAGTTTCTCCAAAACCCCCTCCTCCCAAGCGGCTGATAATTTGGTATCTACCTACAAGTGTGTTCCCTATCATCTCGTTTGTTCATTAGGTGTAATAATACATTATTACAATCTTGCCATAAGAAATTAGGGAATGGGGAGAAACAAAGCCAAAATTCAAAAGCTAAAATTCAAAAGTTAAGATTAAATAAATCCTTGCTGATACATCTACATCTGAATTAATATGATTCCTATTAGTGATAATTTTCGTAGTTGGAAAAAGCCCGTTATTACTTCTTGGTTAATTGGAATTAATATTGCTCTATTTTGCTGGGAACTTTATTTAGATATTAATGGTCAATTAGATAGTTTAGTGAATAGTTGGGGGATAATACCTTTACAAACCAATACAGCTATTACTAATGCTATTTTTTATAATTCTGCTGCTTGGTTGGTGGTTTTGTGGCGTTTACTAGCTCTACCACTTTCTTTGTTTTTACATAGTAGTTTTAGCCAAATTGTGGGTAATTTACTGTTTTTATGGGTATTTGGTAAGACGGTAGAAAGGATTTTAGGTAAACAAACATATTTAATGCTGTATTTTGCTGCGGGAATTTTTGCCGGGATGATAGAAATTTTTATGGCATCAAAATTAGATACCCCAGTCATTGGTGCAAACGGTGCGATCGCATCAATTTTAGGAGCTTATATTATCAAATATCCTCAACTTAAAATTGATTCAGTTTTACCTTTAATCATTATTTTTATTCCTGTAGAAATTCCTGCATTCTGGTATTCATTTTGGTGGTTTATTCAACAGTTATTTTATGGTATTGGGGGGTTAAATATTCCTGGTGGTGTTCATAATCTTGGTTTTTGGGGACAGTTTGCAGGTTTGGTAACGGGAGCAGCTTTGATGAGAATAGTTAATAGGTAATGGGTGATATAACAGAGGGAATTAACCGCAGAGATCGCAGAGGAGGAAAAGCAGAAGTCCGAAAATTCTTCTCACCCTGCACCCTGCTGTCAAAACGATTGAATATTTTTTTATTTGGAAGTCCCTAAAATGCTAAACTCCCATAAATTAATCTTGTAGTTGACTTAACCAACTTTGTACATCTGGTAAACTGGTAAAATCTAATAATGCTTCACTCAGATTTTCTAAGTCAGTTAAAGATAAACCAGAAATTGTATTGCTTACTTCCTCTGGTAGTTCTCCAAAACGTTTATGTAACTGTCGAATAACTAAATTGAAAGCACTTTCTTTTCTTCCTTCTTGTATACCTTCTTGTCTTCCTTCTTGTATACCTTCTTGTCTTCCTTCTTGTTTAATTTCTTGATAAGCACGACTTCTTTCTAATGAAATTCCTAACATAATTTGAACCTCTCTCAAATTCAGATTTTCAAACCTATACATCATGATTGTAGTAATCATTTCTAATATCATCTCATTTGATGATGTTTCTTGATTACTTCTTGCTAACAAATCCCTCGCTGCTGCTGGTGCTTGACTTTCTCCTAAAGTCGTCAGTACCATTAACCCCACCCATACAGGTAATTCTTGAATGTCTCCCAATTCATCTAAATATATTCTATGCACCTGATCTCCATTCAGCAAGGTACGATGGGGTGAAATATCACTTTGTTCTATGCTCCGAGATGGATAGATAATAACAGCTTGCCAGTCATTAAATCTATCACGGTTACGGTAGAAATATAAGTGAGATTCAGCAAATAATCTTTCATACAGTTGTTCATCTTTTTGAAACTGTACTTCACTAAAATAAACTGTACCATTTGTTTCGTTTTCTGGAGGTAAAAATACTCCGTCAATTTCAAATTTAGGTTCTTTGACTGCCACGGAATCAAATTTATATAATTCCGCATTTTTGGGTGGTTTTTCTAATAACTGAAATAACACAAATGGATATTGTTGGAATAGTTTATAAAAAATTGAGTCTCTACGCATTTTTTACACCTGGTTTTTGAACACCCTCTCATCAATTCTCATCTTCTCAGGGAATTAATTCCCTTAAATCTTAATTCGGTTTCAACCGAATAATATTATGGGAATTGACACAAACTACATTCCGCTTTTGTAAAATTTTGCAATAGCTAAAATAATAGCCAAAATATTGTATGATTGCGATCGCCTGGAATTAAAGTCAGGGGTAGCAATGCTAAACCCCCGAAAATGAATTAATCTTGTAGCTGACTTAACCAATTTTGTACATCTGGTAAATTAGTGAAATCTAATAATGCTTCACTCAGATTTTCTAAGTCAGTTAAAGATAAACCGGAAATTGTATTGCTTACTTCCTCTGGTAGTTCTCCAAAACGAATGTATTAGTTAGGATATAATAGAGAAAGAATCCTTCAGTTATTCAATTTAATTGATAGATTAATGACATTACCACCGGATAAGGCAGGGTGCAGGGTGAAAGAAGGTTATCGCCTTGTTTACTTTTTGTTAAATACAGCAAATTCAGGGTTAATGAGGTACAGTCTCAAAAATTAAACTTTTGTGGGATGGGCCGGACAGCCCGTCACTAGTGTACCTCACCAAGATGAAATCTGCTGTAGTTATAAATTTCCCCGCTGACTTACTTAGATAATTAATAATTCCTGTAATTTAATCTAAATTCTGTACAAGTTTATAACAGCAAAATATTTAATTGTGATCATGAATTCTAATAATAAAGGTTTAATCAAAATCTCAGGATGCGACAACCCCAGTCGTCGAGGAAATATAGTTTTTGTTCATGGTTTAGCCGGTCATCCTTGGAATACTTGGCATTGGCAAAAACCACAGGATAAAAATTATCAAAAAGATAAATTTTGGCCAGTTTGGTTAGGTGAAACTTTCCCAGATATTGGTATTTGGACTTTTGGTTATAGTGCAGCACGATTCACTACCAATGGTTCAGCTATGCCGCTTTTTGATCAAGCTAGTAATTTATTAGAAAATTTGCAAAACTATGAATTAGGGGAACATCCAATTGTTTTTGTGACTCATAGTATGGGTGGGTTGTTGGTTAAGAAGATGTTGAGTACAGCACAAAATTTTCCAGCTAATAATCAAGATATTTTAGACTCTACGAAAGGAATAGTTTTCATCTCCACTCCCCACGTTGGTTCTGATGTTGCTCAATGGGTAAATTCTTTAGCAGGGTTTTTGACTACGGTTAATGTGGAGGAATTAAAACCCCATGCACCTCAATTACGTGAATTGGATGAATGGTATCGTCAAAATGTTGATACTTTAGGAATTAAAACAAAAGTTTATTATGAAACACTGCCAACTAATGGAGTTTTAATTGTTAATGCTAGTAGTGCGAATCCGGGAATTAAAGATGTCAAACCGGTGGCGGTGGAAGAAGCAAATCATGACTCTATTGCTAAACCAGAATCGAATAATAGCATGATTTATTTGGGTGTAGAAAGGTTTATTAAAGAATGTGTCCCCAAACAAAAAGTTTTACCACCAGGTGATGCAACAATTCCCATAGAAATACAAAATAAGGATCAGATTAAAAACCCTCAGATGCCTCTTTAGATGACAATGGTGTAAATTTAAAGAGGCGAGATTTTCCCACACCAAAATTACCCCACAATATTCCTTCCAGTAACACAGAGAAATTTGTAGGGAGAGAAGGAGAATTAGAGCAACTTCACCAACAACTAAAACAACATGACTCAGTGGTAATTGCTGCTGTGGAAGGAATGGGAGGAGTTGGTAAAACTGAATTAGCAATTCGATATTCACGATTACATTTACAGTCTTATGATTATCCTGGTGGTATCTGTTGGCTACAAGCAAGAGAACAAGACATAGGTTTACAAATACTCCAATTTGCTCGCACAGATTTGGGTTTAACACCACCAGATGATTTCGATTTATCAGACAAAATTCGTTGGTGTTGGCGAAATTGGCGTGATGGAAAAACCTTGATAGTTCTCGATGATGTTAAAAACTACAGCAATATAAAACCCTACCTCCCACCACAACCATCTGATTTTAAAGTCCTAATTACCACCAGATTAAAACTAGATTTAGCTAGTTCTTTATCTTTATCAGTTTTACAAGAAACCGACGCACTTTTATTATTAGATCAATTAATTGGTGAACAAAAGCAAGAGCAAGAAGAAGCACAAGCTCAAGAACTTTGTCAGCGTTTAGGCTATTTGCCCCTAGCTTTGCAATTAGTGGGGAGATATGTCAAAAAATATAAGATATCTTTAGCAGAAATGCTGCAACGGTTGGAGAAAAAAGGGTTAAAACATAAGTCATTAATTGTCAACGAAAATGACCCTACTTGGACTGCAAATATCAAACGTGGAGTAGCAGCAGCTTTTGAATTGAGTTGGTCAGAATTAAGTCAAGAAGCTCAAAATTTAGGTTGTTTACTCAGTTTATTTGCTTTAGCTCCCATTCCTTGGTTATTAGTAGAAAGTGCAGCATCAGAGCCAGATTTAGAAGAGTTGGAAGATGCCAGGGTAGAATTAGAAAACTTGCATCTGTTAGAAGGTGAGGAAAGTTATAGATTACATCAGCTAATTCGGGAATTTCTCACAGACAAGCAAGACAATTTAGCCAATAAAGATGAGCAGAAGTATAATTTCTGTCAAGCAATGGTAGAAGTAGCAAAGACAGTTCCTGAATTACCAACTCAAGAATTTATCAAGTCAGTCAAAGATGCTATTCCACATTTAACAGAGGTAGCAGAAAATCTGATTGATGTAGTTAGTGATGAAAATTTACTTTGGGTATTTGTTGGGTTAGGTAGATATTATTCTGGACAGGGATTATATGCTCTAGCAGAACCTTGGTATGAGCAATGTGTATCAGTAGTAAAATCTCGCCTGGGAAAAGACCATCCTGATGTTGCTTCTAGCTTGAATAATTTAGCCTTACTCTACTATAGCCAAGGCAGGTACACAGATGCTGAACCTCTCTACCTGCAAGCTTTAGAGATGTATAAGCGGCTATTTACAGGCGACCATCCTGATGTTGCTTCTAGCTTGAATAATTTAGCCTTACTCTACTATAGCCAAGGCAGGTACACAGAAGCTGAACCTCTCTACCTGCAAGCTTTAGAGATGTATAAGCGGCTATTTACAGGCGACCATCCTGATGTTGCTTCTAGCTTGAATAATTTAGCCTTACTCTACTATAGCCAAGGCAGGTACACAGAAGCTGAACCTCTCTACCTGCAAGCTTTAGAGATGTATAAGCGGCTATTTACAGGCGACCATCCCTACGTTGCACAAAGCTTGAATAATTTAGCCTTTCTCTACAATAGCCAAGGCAGGTACACAGAAGCTGAACCTCTCTACCTGCAAGCTTTAGAAATGACACAGCGGCTATTTACAGGCGACCATCCCAACGTTGCTACTAGCTTGAATAATTTAGCCTTTCTCTACGATAGCCAAGGCAGGTACACAGAAGCTGAACCTCTCTACCTGCAAGCTTTAGAGATGTATAAGCGGCTATTTACAGGCGACCATCCCTACGTTGCACAAAGCTTGAATAATTTAGCCTTTCTCTACAATAGCCAAGGCAGGTACACAGAAGCTGAACCTCTCTACCTGCAAGCTTTAGAAATGACACAGCGGCTATTTACAGGCGACCATCCCAACGTTGCTACTAGCTTGAATAATTTAGCCTTTCTCTACGATAGCCAAGGCAGGTACACAGAAGCTGAACCTCTCTACCTGCAAGCTTTAGAGATGTATAAGCGGCTATTTACAGGCGACCATCCCAACGTTGCTACTAGCTTGAATAATTTAGCCTTTCTCTACAAAAGCCAAGGCAGGTACACAGAAGCTGAACCTCTCTACCTGCAAGCTTTAGAAATGAGACAGCGGCTATTTACAGGCGACCATCCTGATGTTGCTTCTAGCTTGAATAATTTAGCAGCACTCTACTATAGTCAAGGGAAGTACACAGAAGCCGAACCTTTCTTCATTCAAGCTTTAGAAATGAGACAGCGGCTATTTACAGGCGACCATCCTGATGTTGCTACTAGCTTGAATAATTTAGCCTTACTCTACTATAGCCAAGGCAGGTACACAGAAGCTGAACCTCTCTACCTGCAAGCTTTAGAGATGTATAAGCGGCTATTTACAGGCGACCATCCCAACGTTGCTTCTAGCTTGAATAATTTAGCCTTACTCTACAATAGCCAAGGCAGGTACACAGAAGCTGAACCTCTCTACCTGCAAGCTTTAGAAATGAGACAGCGGCTATTTACAGGCGACCATCCTGATGTTGCTTCTAGCTTGAATAATTTAGCCTTACTCTACTATAGCCAAGGCAGGTACACAGAAGCTGAACCTCTCTACCTGCAAGCTTTAGAGATGTTTGAGCGGGTGTTAGGGGTTAATCATCCAAATACAGTTACAGTCAGAGAAAATTTGCGTTTGTTGCGACAACAGTAAGTACATGGACAGAATTAATTATAAGTACCTGGACAAAATTAATTGCACATTTGGGAAAATAATAGAAATCTCTGTATATCTTGTCTGTTACCCGTCACCTGTCACCTGTCACCTGTCACCTGTCACCTGTCACCTGTCACCTGTCACCTTTCCTGAATATGAAATTTACAGCACTTTCCGCTGTTTTGAGGTACACTGTTGGCGGGCTGTCCGGCCCACCCCACAAGAGTTCCATGATTATAATTTGTACCTCATAGCAAAGAAATCTGCTGTATTTTGCACGACTACTTAGGACTTACGCACAAGCTATGAAATAATTGAACTACTCCAGGCACAGAGAACACAGAGGAGTGAGGGTTACAAGAGATATTTTGCGTAAGTCCTGAATTACATAAAGTCATTTACTTAAAACCTAAATTCCTAGCATTTGTAAATTATGTAAAGTAGAATAAAATCCTTTTGCTAAAATTAATTGTTCATGATTTCCTTGTTCAATTAACTCTCCCCGTTTCAATACAAAAATTCTGTCTACATTTCTAATAGTTGATAAACGGTGAGCAATAATAATAGCTGTTCTCCTAGTTAAAAGTTGATTTAATGCCTTTTGTACTAACGCCTCTGTACTTACGTCTAAACTAGAAGTAGCTTCATCTAAAACTAAAATTTGGGGGTTACGAATTGCTGCTCTTGCAAAAGCTAAAAGTTGTTTTTGTCCGCTGGAAATATTTGTTCCCCTGGATCTTAATTCTGTATTATAACCTTGGGGTAACTGACTAATAAAATCATCTATATTAGTTTTTGCGGCCGCTTGCTGAATTTCCTCAAAACTGTAACTATCACCCAAAGAAATGTTACTTTTCACATCACCAGCAAACAGAAAAGCTTCCTGTAAAATCACCGCCATATAACATCTTAACTCTGATTGTGGTATCTCTCGAATATCTATACCATCAATTAAAATACGTCCTTGAGTGGGTTCATATAGACGACTTAAAAGTCTGATAATAGAACTTTTTCCTGCTCCTGTTGGCCCTACTAGTGCAACTTTTTCTCCTGGGTGAATAGTGAAGTTTAAATCTTTGATGACATAATCATTTTCTTTATAAGCAAACCACACATTTTCAAATTTGATTTCTCCCAATTCTGGTGGTTGTGTAAAAGTCTGATTTTCTAAATCAGTGATAATCTCATCTATATATCCAAATTGATTATCTAAAATTGAGAAGCGAGGGTTAACTACATCTTTAATTTCTATGGGTTCTTCTAAAATATTATGCACCCTTTCAATTGCTGTCAAACCAGATTGAATTGTTGTGAATTTTTCAGCAAAGTTTTGCAGGGGTACAAATAATTTTTGGGCGTATAAAACGAAGGCCGATAAAATTCCAAAGGTGAGATTATCTTCTAAAAGTAAAACACTACCTATCCATAACACTCCAGCAATTGCAATTAGCCCCACCCATTCTAATGTAGCAGAAACAGCAGATTCATAGGAAATACTCACATCAACTTCGTGAATATATTTTTTGTTAGTATTTTTAAATAACTCGCTATTAAAGTTTTCCCGACGAAAGAGTTGCACTACATCAATACCAACGATGTTTTCTTGAAGTTGAGAATTAAGCTTTGATAATTCATCTCTGGATCTATAATTTGCTTTTCTATATTGTTTTTGGAAGTAAATGATTATACAAGAAACTGGGATGAGGACAGATATTAATAATCCTGCTAATTGCCATTGGATAGAAATCATAAAACCAATAATCAATAGCATAGAAAATATGTCAGCAAAAATGCTAACCGCCCCAGTTGCAAATACATCTCCTAAACTTTCAACATCGTTAATTAATCTAGTAATCAGTTTACCTATTGGTGTTTTTTCAAAGAAATTAACCGCCAAAGATGTCACATGAGTAAATAAATCTTTACGAATTTCTGATGTAATATTCTGTCCTAATTTCTGAACTATAAATCCTTGATATCCTGTCAGAGATAATTTAACAATAATTGTGATTAAAAATAAGCCTTGAATAATGTATAAACTTTCCATTAAAGAACGATTTGTCAGAAATTCATAAACACTGGGTTCTTCACGAATTAGGGATATTGCTTGTCCAATTAACAAAGGTTGGGTAGAATTAGCAATACCCACAGGAATTAGTAATAAAATTGACCACGCCAATAATTTACCACTACGACGGCCATAGGGTAGTAAAAGCAAAAATAACCGCCAGTCACTATTTTTATTACGGTTATTTGTGGAGGATTTTTTATTTTTTGGATAGATGCTCATTTTATTCAGTTAACAGTTATCAGTTAGCAGTTATCAGTTAGCAGTTATCAGTGTTCAGTTAGCAGTTAGCAGTTAGCAGTTAGCAGTGTTCAGTTAGCAGGTATCAGTTAGCAGTGTTCAGTTAGCAGTTAGCAGTTATCAGTTATCAGTTATCAGTTAGCAGTTATCAGTTAGCAGTTAGCAGTTAGCAGTTAGCAGTGTTCAGTTAGCAGGTATCAGTTAGCAGTGTTCAGTTAGCAGGTATCAGTGTTCAGTTAGCAGTTATCAGTTAGCAGTTATCAGTTAGCAGTTAGCAGTTAGCAGTTAGCAGTTATCAGTTAGCAGTGTTCAGTTAGCAGTTATCAGTTAGCAGGTATCAGTTAGCAGTTATCAGTTATCAGTTATCAGTTAGCAGTTAGCAGTAATATTGGGATTGTTAACCCAGTATAATGTATATCTGATTGGCTGGGAACTGATATTTACTTTATAAATTTGTTTTTATTGATTTGTTATTTGTGATACCTGGTTGTTTTGAGAATTGAATATAAAATTTTCCCTATCTCATCAGCATCTGAGTAAATACTATTGAATGCTTTTTCATCTATGTATGATGTATCCTTGAGTAGAGAAAGCCAATATTTTGCTTCTAAACATTCTTTATAGGCTATGGAAATTTTTGCAGAAAAGTCAGCTGTGGATATCGCTCCATTTGCTTCTGCAATATTAGCTCCTATTGATGTACCACTCCTGATTAATTGCTTAGATATTATATATTCTTTTTTACTATCAGTTAAATATTGGTATGCTTTTATAATTCTAATTGAAAATTTATATGCCTTATCATAAACTAGACTGTCCATAAAGAAGTCAGCTTTTATTTATTAAAACAGTTATCCACAACAATTATAAAGCTGACAGAATTACTCTTGATCAGTATTTATACTATAATTAATAACAAGAAAACACATGAATCCTAACTAAAAACTGATACCTGCTAACTGCTAACTGATACCTGCTAACTGAACACTGCTAACTGCTAACTGATACCTGCTAACTGAACACTGCTAACTGCTAACTGATACCTGCTAACTGCTAACTGAACACTGCTAACTGATAACTGATAACTGATAACTGATAACTGATAACTGATAACTGATAACTGATAACTGAAACTACCGCATAGTTACAAATTCTTCTGCTGAACTGGGATGAATACCTACAGTAGCATCAAAGTTAGCTTTTGTTGCACCCATCTTCACGGCGATCGCTACTCCTTGGATGATCTCTGCGGAGCTTGTTCCTACCATATGCGCTCCTAAAACTCTATCAGTATTTTGATCAACCACTAATTTCATCATGGTTTTTTCTTCTTTACCTGCAAGAGTATAGTACATGGGGCGGAAGCGAGTCCGGTAAATTTTTATTGCATCACCGTATTCTTTTCTTGCTTCTGCTTCACTTAAACCTACAGTTGCAGCTTCAGGGATGGTGAAAATGGCTGTGGGGATGTTTTCATAACTCATGGTACGAGATTTACCACCAAACATGGTATCTGCAAAAGCTCGTCCTTCATTGATGGCCACTGGTGTTAAGTTCATGTGGTTGGTACAGTCTCCCACTGCATAGATGTTTTCTTCATCTGTGCGACTGTATTTATCTACAACAATTGAGCCATCATGTAGTTTAATTTTGGTATTTTCTAAACCTAAGCTTTGTGTATTTGGTTTTCTTCCTAATGCTGCCAAACTAACAGCATCCACCACTACTGTATCTTCATGTTCGCGATTTTTACGAACAGTAACTTTTATTCCTTCTGTTTCTTTTTCTATAGCAATTAATTCGACATCATTGATTACATTTACGCCGTGGTTAATCATGCTTTGTTGAATTTCTGTTCTCAAGTCATCATCAAAGCCACGTAAGATCATATTAGAACGGGTTATTTGAGTAACTTGTGTTCCCAATCCATTCATAATACAAGCAAATTCTGAACCAATATAACCACCACCTAAAATTACCATTCGCTCTGGTTGTTTTTTAATGTTGAATATATCGTCAGAAATGATAGCGTGTTCAATTCCTAAAATGTTAGGTTTGATAGGATGACCACCAACAGCTATTAATATTTTGTCTGCTGTAACTTGTTTATCCCCAATCTCAATTGTATGAGAATTAACTAATTTTCCGTAACCACGAAAAACTTCTACTTCAGACTTATCAAGCATTCTTTGATAAATTCCATTCAGCCGATCTACTTCATTGTTAACTGCGGTAATCATTTTTTCCCAATCAAAGGAACTTTGAATACCACTCCAGCCATATCCTTGTGCATCAGTGAATAACTCAGGAAAATTAGCTGCATAAACCATCAATTTTTTGGGAACACAACCGCGATTAACACAAGTTCCACCTAGTCTATCAAACTCTGCAACTCCTACTTTAGCTCCATATTCTGCTGCTCTTCTGGCTGTAGCAATTCCACCAGAACCAGCACCAATTACAAATAAGTCAAAATCGTAGGTCATAGTAATTTCAGTTATCAGTTATCAGTTATCAGTTTTCAGTTATCAGTTGTCAGTTGTCAGTTATCAGTTATCAGTTTTCAGTGATTAGTTAACAGTTGTCAGTTGTCAGTTTTCAGTTATTAGTTATCACTGTGTACTGTTCACTGTGTACTGTTCACTGTTCACTGTTCACTGTTAACCAATCACCAATCACTAATCACCAATCACTAATTATGCACCTTTGAGGTACTTTAACATTGTGTCTGCATCTGATACTTCAAAAGGATCGGTAGGACAGTTATCGCTGTACCCTGGTTCTGTGAAAATTTTCTCAATTTTACCGTCTTTTACTACCATTGAGTAACGCCAAGAACGCATTCCAAATCCTAAGTTGGCTTTATCTACTAACATTCCCATTTTACGGGTAAATTCGCCGTTACCATCAGGTAGGAGAAATACATTTTGCGCGCCTTGTTGTTTACCCCATTGGTACATAACAAAAGCGTCGTTAACAGAAATACAAATTACTTCGTCAATTCCTAATGCTTTGAATTCTGTATATAGTTCTTCATAACGAGGTAGGTGGGATGTGGAACAGGTGGGTGTGAAAGCACCTGGTAAGGAAAATACAACTACACGCTTACCTGCAAATAATTCTTTGGTGGTGCGATCTTGCCAGCGGAAGGGGTTAGGCCCGCCTACGGATTCATCACGAACACGGGTTTTAAATAATACGTCGGGTACAGTTTCGATGACAGCCATGTTTGCCTCTTGGTTGAATTGCTTATATCTAAGAATAATTCTGATTTAAGAAAAAATCAATAGTAATAAATACTCAATTTTTATAAAAAGATAAAGATATTACTAATTACCGAGTTGGATACAATATAATTAACTAAAAGTAAAAACTATATAAACACAGACATAGCCATGCAAAAAGAAGCAGACGCAATCGTGAAAACCTTAAAATCTAAGGGGTTAAGGGTTACACCCCAGCGGTTTGCGGTTTATGCGAATTTATTATCACGCACCGATCACCCGACAGTAGAGCAACTATTAACAGACTTAAATAAGGATTTTCCTGTCTCATCTCAAGCGACTATATATAGTTCTCTGCAAGCTCTGCGAGAAGTGGGTTTAGTAAGAGAAGTCTTATTACAGGAGGGTGTGTCTCGATATGATGCTAACGTTGAACCCCACCATCATTTTTGTTGTCGTCAATGTGGAGCTATTGAAGATATACCTTGGGATACATTTCAATGTATAGAACTAAAAAATCTCCGTCCTGGTTTAAAGGGTGAGAGTTATGAGGTGATAGTTCAGGGAGTTTGCGATCGCTGTCATGATCTGGATAAGTAGTGGTACAAAATAAATGGAAGAGTTAGGAGAGGAAACTCTTAACAGGGAAGGGGGAAGAAGAATTAACGTATATACTGAGTTCTGTTCAAAATAGGACTTACGCAAAATATCTCTTGTAAACCTCTTACCTTCGTTTCCTTCGTGTCCTTAGTGGTTCATTCTTCCATAACTTCTGCGTAAGTCCTGGAATACTTAACATCAATAACTAATCATTAACTAGTCATCAATGATGTGATTTGCATCACAAATAGAATACTACTGCTATCAACACTATAGTTGACAATTCTCACGCATCAAAGATTAAGTCAATCACTCCACAGATATAAAATTCGAGGGATATTAATTATATGAAGTCACCATAAAGTCTAAGGATCAATACAATGTCTCACTTGCAAAATCTTCCCGGAGCTATTTCAGAAATTGTTGCATCTTCTGCTGATGATGGAATATTGACATTAACTGATCGTTATGGATTAATGGCTGCCATTTTAGATGAATTTCTAGAACAAGAAGAAGAAGAAGCAATTAACCGCCTACTAAGACGTGTTGTGAGAGGTCGTATTAAGGTAACAAATCAAATTTCTAGTGATTACCTATCCAAACAAATGACTAGATCACACTAACGTTAAAATTATGGGAATTGCTTTCAAAGCTGAAGGGATGACATGATGTTAAAAAACTCTACAACTTAACATTAGTAACTGTAGTCATTGCAGAAAAATGTTTATTAACAGCTTGGCTTAAGTTAATAGCAATGACAAATTTCTTCAAATTCAACTCTCATCATCCGTATTTCTGGGCGAGGCCAACTCAAATTATTACTCACCAATAGGAGATGATTTGTCTTGATGACAACTACCATCAACGCAATAAACAGATTGATAAAGTTCTCGTTTACCAAATAGAGTATAACGATGATCACGAATTTGTTCATAACATCTATCTCCTAACCACTTCACCCCCGGCAAACTACGATAAATATCAACAAAAGCAGTAGTTGGTAATAAACGTCCTACTTCTTCAATTGCATCACTACCTTGCCAACGCTGACTAAAGTTTTCGTCAATTAAAATCATTCCTTGTTCACATTCTTGGCTAGTAATACCCCATTGAGTCAATGTTTTTTGATCCTGCATGGGAACATAACTAAAAATTTGACCTTGGTCTAAATTTTCTAATAAGCGAACAGCATTTACACAAAGATTACATTGACCGTCGTAAATTATATAGTATTTCATCTTATCTAATTAAAACTAACTGTACTAATTGCCGATTTAATCAAATCATGACAAGGGTTAAGCCTGTGCAGAATTGCCTTTTTCTCCCTTGTCTTCTCATCAACTTAAACTTCTGCTCTGAGTGTTTCCACCAAAGTTTGTAAATTACCCATATTTAAACGATAACTGAGAGGATGAACAATTAACCTTGCCGTACTTTCATATAAAGTGGCAATTTCCACCAAGCCATTTTCACGTAGAGTTCTACCAGTAGAAACTATATCCACAATAGCCTCAGACATTCCCGTAATTGGCCCTAATTCCACTGAACCATACAAAGGAACAATTTCTACAGGTAAATCTAGCCCTTGAAAATATTTGCGCGCACAGTTGACATACTTGGAAGCAACCCTACCATGTGCAGGTAAATCTAAAGGAGACTTGTAAGCACTAGCAGCTTTAACAGCTACTGACATTCGACAATAACCATATTGCAAATCAACCATTTGAGCAACCTGTGGTTGTTTCTCTTGGAGAACATCATAGCCCACCATTCCTAACTGTGCTTGACCATACTCCACATAAACAGGTACATCTTGCGCTCGTACTAATAGCCCCTTCGCTTGTCCACTAGCATCAGGAATTTGTAATTGGCGGTTTCCAGAATCTAAAAAACCACTAAAATCTAATCCTACTGATTGTAGTAATCGGATGCTATTTTTAAGTAATTCCCCTTTTGGTAGTGCAACAGTCAGCATTATTTTTTTTGTTATCTTGGTCTTTGCGGTTAATTATATGTCTAGTTATTGCCACTATGAGAATTTTATTAGTTGATGATGAAATTGAACTTACATATCCCCTCAGTCGTGTTTTAACTCGTGAGGGCTATAAAGTTGATGTATCATATAATGGTAATGATGGAAGTAAACTTGCTCAAGAAAATTACTATGATTTATTGATATTAGACTGGATGTTACCAGAGAAAACAGGCTTGGAAATTTGCCAACAAATCCGCGCTCAAGGTAAACAAAGTCCGGTACTATTTCTGACTGCTAAAGATACATTAAATGATCGTGTCCAAGGCTTAGACGCAGGTGCAGATGATTATTTAGTTAAACCCTTTGAATTACGGGAATTACTGGCAAGGGTGCGAGCTTTATTACGTCGTGCAGGTAATGATTATCATAGTGATAGTACAGGACGTTTAGTAATTGCAGACTTGGAATTAGATGTAGAAAATCAAATTGCCTATCGTCAAGGAAAAATGATTGAGTTATCACAAAAAGAAACTCGATTATTAGAGTATTTTATGACAAATCCAGGGCAAATACTCACTCATGATCAAATTATGCAGAATTTGTGGGCTAATGATGAACAACCAGAAAGTAATGTTATTGCTGCGTTGATTCGTCTATTACGCCGTAAAGTAGAAGCTAATAGCAAATCCCAACTCATACATACAGTTTATGGTAAGGGATATCGTTTTGGGTAAGTCATAATTGAGTCAATAAAACTTGATTTAATACACAACTTAACTATTGAAGATATCACATAAATAATAGTCAAGTAGTAGTTAAACATTTATCTATCTATTTATCTGCGACAAAATTATCTTTTGACCGCAAAAATTGGATCAGAAGCTGTCCTTTGTTAAGGAAAAATTAAAAATATATGAATATATTCAAAATTTAATTCTCTTTGTTCATCGAAATATTACATTTTGAGTTTTAACTTCTTCTAATCCATATGCTATTAATAATAAATATAGAGAATTATCTTACTCAAGATTGAATGACTTTTCTGTATGTTTTGGAAATTATTTAAACAAATTTAACTAATTATGCAGCTATAAGTATTTTAAGATATATTGAACTTAGCCTATACACAGATAATAACACATAATTTTTGATTAGTGAATACACAATTTATGAAAAATTTATTTCCATTACAAAAAGTAGTTATTAAGCAAAAACCTGTATTAGTACTAATACTATTAATTATTGCTGGATATCTTGGTAACTACTTTAAAATCACATTATTTTTTAATGTAGATTTATTGTTTGGGAGTATAGCAGCTTTACTGATCATCCCTATCTACGGATGTTTATGGGGAACAATTGCCGCAGCCATCATTAGTTTTCATACTTACATCCTTTGGAATCATTTTTATGCCATCATCATTTTCACTTGTGAAGCATTATTTATAGGTTTATTTTTTAGAAAAAAAAGTGATAATTTACTATTACTAGACGGCATTTATTGGCTAGTTTTAGGTATGCCTTTAGTGGCAATATTTTATGGATTCTTCTTAAAAATAAGTCCTTTAATTACATTTCTGATTGTAATCAAACAAGCTGTTAATGGTTTTTTTAATGCTTTGATTTGTAGTTTAATTATTAACTATTCGCCTGTTTATAAATGGCTGAAAATATCAAAAAAAAGAAGTAAAATATCATGGCAACAATCACTATTTAGTTTGCTGGTTGCATTTGTATTTTTCCCAGCTTTGTTTTTAAATATTAATAATGCAATTGTTTCTACTAATAACATTGAAAGAGAATTAGCCAAGGATTTGAACTATATTTCTTTAGCGTTACAAGACAAAATTGAAATTTGGCAAGAAGCACATTTACAAGCATTAGGTAATTTAGCAAAAAACTTATTAATAGAATCAAATAATACCAGTAACATTGACAATCAAAATATGATAGAAAACACAAAAAATATACTGCCGATATTTAGTAGAATTTATATTGTGAATAAAAGTGGTGAAGTAATTTTATCAAAACATATTTCAGAACATAGGCATTTAAAAAATCATTATATTAACGACTTCCAAAAATTAAGTAAAGGAAGCAAAAATACCTATAATATTTTTACGGATAAAGATAAAAATTCATATTTTACAGTTGGTTTCCCAATTACTGGGAACAATAATGATAATAACAAAAATAAATTTTTAGGTGCTATTTTTGGTGAAATTAATATTAATAAAATTAATCAAATATTCCAAAAATACAAATCAAGCCAAAATACTAAAAATCTTGAAATTAGAATTCATTTTCTAGATAGTAAAAACCGAATTATTGCCACCAATACAGGCAAAAAAATAAAAAGTAGACTACAGAAATTTACTAACTATCAAAATAATAACATCCGCCAAATTGACTATTCAGTAGTGCATTTAATTTCCAATCAGCCTCACATACCCTTACTGACAAAATGGGAAGAATCTATATATTCTCAAATTACAAATTTAGAAGATACTTTTTCCTATCCATTTAAGTTGGTAGTAGAAACACCAACCAAACCAAACATGGATTATATTCTCAGTGTTTATATCAAAAATTTTTCCATTCTTCTAATTACTGCGTTAATAGCTTTTATTACTGCTGTTTTTCTGAGCAAGAAATTAGTAAAACCTGTTTTCAACTTAACCCAAGTTACCACTGATTTACCCAGCAAGATTTTAGCCAAACAAGAGATATTTATTCCTAGCAGTGATATTGCTGAAATAGACTCTCTCAGCCATAATTTTAAATCTATGTTATTAGCACTCCAGGATGTGTTTACCGAAATTAAAAATGCTAATAACTTATTAGAAGAAAGAGTCGCACAACGTACACAAGAACTATCATTAATTAACGAAAAATTAGCGCTAGAAATAAAACATAGACAAGAAGTAGAACAAATTCTTAGGGAAAACGAAAAACGTTATGAATTAGCAATTTATGGGACAAATGATGGGATTTGGGATTGGAATTTAATTACTAATGAAGTTTATTATTCACCTACATGGATGAGAATTTTAGGATATGAAGATAAGCAATTACCATACAATTATTTTACTTGGTCTAATAATGTACATCCAGATGAATTACCACAGGCAATGAATGATATTAATAATCATTTAGAAGGAAAAACAGAAGTTTATCAAAATATCCATCGTATTAAACATTATGATGGTCATTATATTTGGATAGCAGCCAAAGGAAAATGTATTCGAGATGAAGCAGGTGAACCCTATCGCTTAGTCGGAACAATTACAGATATTACTGACAAAAAACGATCAGAAGAACAACTACAAATAGCGAAAGAAGCAGCAGAAGTTGCCAACAAAACTAAAGGTGAATTTCTCGCCACCATGAGTCATGAAATTCGTACTCCCATGAATGCAGTCATTGGGATGACAGGGTTATTATTAGATACTTCACTGACAGCAAAACAGCAAGAATTTGTAGAAATCATCCGTAGTAGTGGAGATTCTATGCTGACTCTAATTAATGATATTCTTGATTTTTCCAAAATCGAATCTGGCAATTTAGAAATAGAAGAACAGGTATTTAACTTGAGAAATTGTGTAGAAGAATGTATAGATTTACTAGCACCCAAAGCCATTAATAAAGGCTTAGAAATTGCTTATCTGATGGATGAAACAGTACCAGAATTAATTAGCAAAGATGTAACTAGACTCAGACAAATTTTAGTTAACTTACTCAGTAATGCCATCAAATTTACTGAGGTTGGCGAAGTTAGCTTATCTGTAACTTCAGAAAATCTCACCACAGCCAAATCCCCACTCAGGAAAATACAATTTGATATTCAAGATACAGGAATTGGGATTGCTGAAAATAAAAAACATAGACTGTTTCAACCATTTAGCCAAGTTGATGCTTCCACTACCCGTTATTATGGAGGAACTGGGTTAGGATTAGTAATTAGTAAGAGACTAACTGAACTCATGGGTGGAGAAATGTGGCTAGAAAGTCAAGTAGGCCAAGGTTCAACTTTTTCATTTACAATCACCACAAAACCTGTCCACACAACTAATGAAAAACAGAATTATGAATTGGTTGCTCAACTAGAATTATTGAAAAACAAACGTGTATTAATAGTTGATGATAAAAACATTAATCGTCAATCTTTGCAATTGCAATGTCAAGGTTTGGGGATGATTACCCTATTGGCTACATCTGGAAAAGAAGCACTGCAAACCATTCAACAACAGACGCAGAAAGAACCATTTGATCTAGCTATTTTAGATGCAAAAACTTCAGGAATAAATGGTTTTACCTTAGCTCCAAAAATTCGCCAATTGCCCAATTATGAACAGTTACCTCTAGTAATGCTGTCATCCATCCAAGAAGAAAAAAGTGGTCAAGATTGGCATAAACTAAATCTAGAATTTATCTCATCTCTACATAAACCAATTAAAAAATCTCACCTCGTCAATCTTCTTACTAGTATTTTTAATCATCAGAACTCCAGTCAAAAGCCAATCAACCAACAGCAAACCAAAATCGAAAAAACAAATCATCCCAAATCATCCAAATTTGATGATCAAATGGCAGAAAAGATACCCTTAAAAATTCTTGTAGCCGAAGATAATGTGATTAATCAGAAAGTTGCCATAAATATTTTACAACGGCTAGGTTACAGAGCCGATATAGCGGCCAATGGTTTAGAAGTATTAACTGCTTTACGGAGACAGACCTATGATGTTATATTAATGGACTTACAAATGCCAGAAATGGATGGATTAACCGCCACCCGTCAAATTTGTCAAGAATGGCCACTATCTTCTCGTCCTTGGATTATTGCTATGACAGCTAATGCCATGCAAGGAGATAGGGAAAAGTGCCTGGAAGCGGGAATGAATGACTATACAACAAAGCCAATTCGGATAGAAGAACTAACCAATGCTTTAAGTAATTGTCAACATCATAATTTAGCAATAGATAAAGATAATACAAACATAAATTTAGCCATGTCCAATTATTTTCTTGATACCACAGCCTTAGAAGAATTAAAAGAAATTATTTGTGATCACAATATAGAACAATATACGGAAATTATTCAATCCTATTTAGTAGATACACCAGAAAGACTACAAATAATTAATGATGCCATCAATCAAGGAAATGCTAAAACATTACAAATAGAGGCTCACGCACTCAAATCTAGTAGTGCAATTATGGGTGCTAAAACCTTATCGGAAATCTTTAAAAAATTAGAGTTTTTAGGAAGAGATGAAAATCTTGGAGATGCAGCAACATTATTATCTCAAGCGATGACAGAATATAAACAAGTTGATGCTGCTTTACAATTAGAATGCCAGTAAAACCTCAGACAAAATCAATACTTCATACTGATTATTTCCTGGTAATGCGGAAGTAACAAAATCTTGTGCTATTATAGTAGTAATTATTTAAACTATTTAAACTTATTATTAATCAATATACTTATGAATAAACTTGAAATGCGTGAAAAAGGTGCTATTAGCGGCAGACCCTTTGATCCATCAAAAGCTGGTGGCAAGATTCTGAAACTTGATTATACAAAGGCAAATATCACAGCCAAAGGTGTTGACATAGTTGAATTCCATATCAGGAGATTTATGCTTATAGACGATGAAGAGATGCTGAATATGCTACAGAGGTTAAGAAGAATAAGTGATGGTGAGCTTTTACCTGAACCAGTTGATCTGCGTTTCTATACTCATGAACTCCGGGAATATTTGAGATATAAAAAACTTGGATACCCAACTGGACAACCAAATGATCCAGATGCAGCTTATGAACTTTGGAATAATGCTCACACAGCGACACTAGAGGATTATGGGCTAAAGGAAGGATCAGGTGTCTTATTTAAAACAATTACGTAAAACAACGCTCTTCCAAATAAGCTTTTAGGTATAGATTTTAACGTCTTTTTTAAACCTATACCTGAATAATGACAACACAATTATTTTTTACCATCAAATCCTCTTAAAATTGAAGATGGAGGAAGATTTATGAAAAACTCAATCCAATTAACTCAACTAGAATTAGCACTTCTGAAATTAGTAGCCAAAGGTAAGGGAAATTGGAGTTGGTATGAACTAGCCAATGCTCTTTCTCGCCTAGATATACCAAGAGAACCTGACATGATGGTGGTGCTAAAGGATATGATTACTAAGGATTTAGTTGAAAGACACATACAACCAGGATCACCACGTGATCGCTGGGAGTTGACACCAGTAGGTACTAAAATCTTGATGGAACATCAATATCATCAAGACACAGTATTCCAAAACTAAATTTCAAAATTATATGCTTTCCTTGTCCCCCACTCTCCAATCTAAACTTTCTCAACCTTTAAAAATCGGCTCATTTGAAGTCAAAAGCCGAGTGTTACAATCACCATTATCTGGGGTGACAGATTTGGTATTTCGGCGCTTAGTACGGCGTTATGCACCAGAGTCAATGCTGTATACCGAAATGGTAAATGCGACGGGGTTGCATTATGTCAAAGAACTACCCAAACTGATGGAAGTAGACCCCAACGAGCGCCCTATCAGTATTCAATTATTTGATTGTCGTCCCGATTTTTTAGCAGAAGCAGCAGTGAAAGCAGTAGGAGAAGGTGCGGATACTGTGGATATTAATATGGGTTGTCCAGTGAATAAAATCACTAAAAATGGTGGTGGTTCTTCCTTACTCAGACAACCAGAAGTTGCAGAAGCAATAGTACGGGAAGTTGTCAAAGCTGTGGATGTTCCCGTGACTGTCAAAACCCGTATTGGTTGGAGTGATAAAGAAATTACCATTCTTGATTTTGCCAAAAGAATGGAAGATGCGGGAGCAAAAATGATTACCGTACATGGTAGAACCCGCGCTCAAGGTTACAATGGTAACGCCCGCTGGGAATGGATAGCGAAGGTAAAAGAAATTCTGTCTATTCCTGTGATTGGAAACGGAGATATCTTTTCAGTAGAAGCAGCGGTGAGATGTTTAGAAGAAACCGGTGCAGATGGGGTGATGTGTTCTCGAGGAACTTTGGGTTATCCATTTTTAGTTGGTGAAGTAGATTATTTCTTAAAAACCGGGGAATTATTACCAGAACCCACACCAATTCAAAGAATGGAATGTGCGAGAGAACATCTTTATGCTTTATGGGAATATAAAGGTGATAGAGGAGTACGTCAAGCTCGTAAACACATGACCTGGTATGCTAAGGGTTTCATGGGTGCAGCGGAACTACGAGGACAGTTAAGTGTAGTGGAAACCGTGCAACAAGGTTTAGATTTAATTGACAGAGCTATAGAAAAATTATCCTCCGGTAGTGAACCAGAGGATGAAGTGGTTAATTTAGCTGTCGTTTAAGTTTGGGATGAGGGGGTGAGGGGAAGAGGGGGTGAGTGTATTACTACCCAGTCACCAGTCACCAGTCACCTATCACCTATCACTTATTTTCACTTTCAGTGAAGTCTGCATCAATGACATCATCACCACCGCTGCTTCCACCAGGAGGTGTAGAACCATCACCAGGAGCTTCAGCACCAGGAGCAGCACCTTCACCACCTGCTTGTTGATAGATATTGCTACCTACTGAGAATAAAGCTTGTTGTAATTCTGGTGTGAGCTTTTGAATTTGCTCATCATCTTCCTTCGCTACCGCTTCTTTCAAGTCTTTGACTAAATCTTGAACTTTGGTTTTATCAGCTTCAGGAACTTTATCACCTAACTCTTCCAATTGTTTTTCAGCTTGGTAAGCTAAAGAGTCAGCTTGGTTTTTACGTTCGATTTTCTCACGACGTTCTTTATCACTAGAAGCATTTTGTTCTGCTTCCTGTACCATGCGTTCCACATCAGACTTATCTAGGGTGGAAGCACCGGTAATACTGATGGACTGTTCCTTACCAGTTCCTTTATCTTTTGCGGTGACGTTAAGGATACCGTTAGCGTCAATATCAAAGGTAACTTCAATTTGGGGTACACCACGAGGAGCGGGAGGAATACCATCTAAACGGAAAGTTCCCAAACTCTTGTTATCGTTAGCAAATTCCCGTTCCCCTTGCAGAACATGAATTTCCACATTGGTTTGGCCATCTACCGCAGTAGAGAATACCTCAGATTTTTTGGTAGGAATGGTGGTGTTACGAGGAATAATTTTGGTCATGACTCCACCCAAGGTTTCTACACCCAAGGAAAGAGGAGTTACGTCTAACAACAAGATACCAGTGACATCACCAGCTAACACACCTGCTTGAATAGCAGCACCAACAGCAACCACTTCATCAGGGTTAACACTTTGGTTAGGTTCTTTACCTAAAACTTTTTCAACTACTTTCTGAACTGCGGGAATACGAGTAGAACCACCCACTAAAACAACTTCATCAATGCTGTTTTTATCCAACTTCGCATCTTTGAGAGCGTTTTCTACAGGAATACGACAACGATCAATTAAGTCTGAGCAAAGTTCTTCAAATTGAGCGCGGGTTAAGGTTGTATCCAAGTGTTTTGGACCATCCTGAGTAGCGGTAATGAAGGGAAGGTTAATTTCCGCTTGGGTAACGCTAGAAAGTTCAATTTTAGCTTTTTCTGCTGCTTCAGTCAGACGTTGTAAAGCTTGTTTATCTTTGCGGAGATCAATACCTTCAGCTTGTTTAAATTGTTCTGCTAAGTAGTCAACTATTTTTTTATCAAAGTCATCACCACCAAGGTGGGTATCACCGGATGTTGCTAATACTTCAAATACACCGTCACCAACTTCTAATACAGATACGTCGAATGTACCACCACCAAGGTCAAATACGAGGATGGTTTCATTACTTTTTTTATCAAAACCGTAAGCGAGAGATGCTGCGGTAGGTTCGTTGATAATCCGTAATACTTCTACACCTGCAATTTTACCAGCGTCTTTGGTTGCTTGACGTTGGGAGTCGTTAAAATAAGCGGGAACAGTAATTACTGCTTGGGTAACTGTTTCACCCAGATATTTACTAGCGTCTTCTACTAATTTGCGGAGAACTTTAGCGGAAATTTCTTCTGGTGCAAACTGCTTACCAGCACCGGGAGAGTCTAATTTTACGTTTCCACCACTGCTGAGAACTTTGTAAGATACTTCTGTGGTTTCTGTGGTAACTTCATCGTTACGACGACCAATGAAACGTTTGACAGAATAAAAGGTGTTGTCAGGGTTCATTACCGCTTGACGTTTAGCGATTTGACCTACTAGGTTATCACCATTTTTTGCAAATGCCACTACTGATGGTGTAGTTCTGAAACCTTCAGCGTTAGCGATAACGATGGGTTTACCACCTTCCATTACTGCTACGCAAGAGTTTGTTGTTCCTAAGTCAATTCCTACTACTTTTGCCATTTTAGCTTTTAATTCCGTATAACTACAAATGAATGGGATTATAAAGGGCTAATTGTTTAAACCAACTGAATGCAGAGAGATTAAACAGTCAGTCCAGCATGGTTTGGGAGTTAAACCCCAGCTGATGCTGATATATATACTGAACTTGTGTAGTCAGTCCATGAAGGGTGGTTTTCCGAACCTAGTATGGGACGGTTTATATTAAAGTTTGTTTTTAGTTGGTTCATGGATTGAACTGTTCTTACTCTGACTAATGTATGAGAATTAATACTTTGAGGAATTGGGGTGAACCGTAATATCTAAGTCGTATTTGCCGTCACTTGATTTTGAATTTATGATTTTGGATCGAGGATTTTTTTGTCTTCAAGGATGAGGCTTGTAGTAGATTTTTGGATCATAAATTTACAATTGTTGGTTCAGAAAGAGTGAACTACACTAACCGGTTTTTGAGTCAGTGTAAAAGCAAAGAATATGAATAAAAAAGGGTTTTGAAAAATATTTTGTGTACTTCCCAGAATTCATCAAACATAATACAGATTGGCTATGAAAGTAAGAATTCAGTTATCCGCAGTCTTTTTTACTGATAACTGAGAACTGAGAACTGAATTGATAGCAGTAAGATATTCAAAGTATAGATTTAAGTTTTTTAGCCCTAGTGAAAACCGACAGCATATTTTATCGCCTTTTTCAAGAGTTTCCTAATGTATTTTTTGAATTAATTGGCAACGAACCGAAAACTGCGGAGGTTTATAATTTCTCCTCTGTGGAAGTTAAGCAAACGGCATTTCGTATAGATGGGGTTTTTCTGCCCAAACAAAATCTGCAAAATCCGATTTACTTTGTAGCGGTGCAATTCCAAGGTGATACTAAAATATATTACCGTCTATTCTCGGAAGTCTTTTTATACTTGCGGCAATATCAACCCCAAAATCCTTGGCAGGCCTCATCTATCCCAGTCGCAGTTTAGATACGGCAGATACCCAACATTACCGGGAATTTTTTACAAGTCAGCGTGTCAGATGTATTTATTTGGATGAGCTAGGAGAAAGTGCATCTTTACCCATTGGTATTGCTACAATGAAATTGATTGTTGAGGATGAAGATAAAGTAATTAAAACTGCTCAAGAGTTAATTAACAGAACTCAGCAAGAAATTAGCAATGAAACACAGCAACAGTTATTACCATTAATTGAAACTATCTTGGTTTATAAGTTTCCCACAATGAGTATCAAGGAGATTGAATCTATGTTTAGTCTAAGTGATTTGAAACAAACAAAGGTTTATCAAGAAGGACGAGAAGAAGGACGAGAAGAAGCTAAACTGGAGACTATTCCCAGGTTGTTAGCTTTAAATTTAACAGTGGAACAAATTGCCAAGGCTGTGAATCTAAATGTAGAAACTGTACAAAAAATTTGCCAAGATATTCAGAGGCAAAGTAATGATAATTAGTAGAAATTAAGGTTGAATTTTTGCAGTTATTAGGACTTACGCATTTTAACGAAAATTTAGGGTTTGAGATTACTTCCTTACTTCGCAATGACAGTATTTGAAGTAGGTTTTGTGTAAGTATTGAAGTATTAAAAACCCTAGATTGACTTCAATACTTTGTGCTTTAGGTATTGAACCTGATTTAGATGAAAATCCAAATCCCTGACTTCATTGCCAAAATATAAAATTCAGAAGTCGGGAATATTAAATTATTTATTTAAGATTCAACTAATTTTTCCCCATCTATAGGGATAATATTTGATTTTTGAAAAGACACGTAGGGTGTGTAAATCCCTTCGGAAATGGCTTCGCTAAAGTGATAGCGTAACGCACTAAATCCTTGATCATGGTGCGTTAAGAACTCCGTTTTCACACACCCTACAATACTGGTAATTGATAACTGACAACTGATAACTGACAACTGATAACTGACAACTGATAACTGACAACTGATAACTGATAACTGATTAATGTATTCCGCAGAAAGGATCACGTTCTTTATCAATTTCATTAGGTTGTAAATCTAGTTCTGCTCGATAAACACATCCTTCTTCTTGCAGACATTCTTGATGATGAGATGTCCAATATGTTACTTCTCCTGCGTGCATTCTTAATACACCTTTGTTATCAAGAGTAACATGATATTGACAAGGGTAATCTGTACTAATATCTGGTTTAGTTAATGCACCAATTCTAATCCATTTTTTACTATTAGTTTCTGGATCAGTTTGATAGATATAAAATGTATGTTGGTTGTTTTGAGGAAAAGGAGGTAAAGGTTTACTGATTAATCCTGTTCCTGGTTCTTTGATTCCATCTTGGATGTAGTGAAATGTTTCTAGATGTTGATGTTTGTTGTCATCAATGGCAAATACTAAATGATAAGCATTTGGTTGATCAACGGTAGCTGATTCTAAAACATTAATAGCGATATCTCCATCTCTTAAATCTTGATAGTTTTGTTCTACAGCAATATTCCATGTGAGTTTACCATCTCTAAATAAATCAGGATTTTCTGAGCTATTTGCTATTGCCGAATTGATATTAATTCCTGATACATCTATGAGATAATGAGGATTTCCTTGACATAGTAAAATACTAAATTGTAAGGTTTGATCTATTTCAAATTGGACTTTAATTTTGCTGAGAAATTCTGTTTCTTCCATTCCTAATTTTTCCATTAGATTCTTACCATCAAAACTGCCCCATAATCTTAATTCTCCGTCTTCGTAGTCTTGACGATAGATGATATTTGTTAACTGGATACCTTGCCAATATGTCCGCACTTTAGCAACGCTTTCCCAGGATGCTAATTGATACAGTTCTTGGCCAGCGTTAAAGATAGGTAATAATTCATTACTTTGGGTTTTCCGTTTAAAGTTACAAGGTAAATAGTAAAATAGGTTTTTTACATCTATTTCTAATTGGTTTGCACCTTTACGTAAGAGGTTTTTTGATTCTTCTGGATCAAATCTTAATCTTCTTAATTTTTCTGCATAGCAAGCACCAGCAGAAGTTGCTAATTTAGTAAATTCTAACACAAATGTAATCCGTTCTGGATTCCAGACAAAATAAGGAGACTTACTAAATTCTTGGTAAATATATGTTTGCACTAAATCTAAATTACAAGTTTTACCAGAGAGAATTAACCAGTCTACTTTTTGTTGTTTTTCTGCTTTTAAACGGCTTTCCATTAAACCTTTAGCAATACCAATGGCTTCTTTAATAGCTGATTTTGCCGCCCGTTCAAATTGCTGACTATCTAAGTTTACGGAAATCGCATCAGGAATAATGATTTGAGATTTAATAGCACTTTGATTCAGGACTTCACTAATTTGTTTTTCTTCTAAAGTGAAGTTTAATAATGAACCATCTCCTGGAATTTTCTGCCCTAATTTTAGTTTTGCAGCTTCGGCATAATCCCATAAAGTGTAAAATGTTTGGAGACGTTGGGGTGCTTGCTGCCATCTTGTGGGTAATACTTTTTCGGCTGTATCTAAAGCATCTTTAAAAGCTACATCACCTTCAGGGTTTTCTTTATCCACACATTTTAATAAACTACCACTTTGGAATTTACCATCTTCTAAAAAGCGTTCGTTTAATTCGGAGTTAATTAAGTCTTCTAGCTTATCACTTTCCAGATCACCGTTGGTAATTGCTGTTAAGAGACAATCAGCTATGGCAACTTTTAAAAGTCGGAATATTCTGAGAGTAATTAGTTCTCCACCTAATTGAAGATGTCCTGACGAACCTAACAATTTAGGAGTAAGTTTATAGTATCTTCCCCCTAAACCTCTATCTTCATGATCTGCAAAATATGGTGTTTTATCTTCTAGGGTTAATTCAATTAATGCTAAATCTGTTGTACCTCCACCAATATCTAAGACTAAAACATTTTGTGACCATTTATTATTGTCTTGACGACAGCGAGTTTTAAATGATTCAATACCTATGTTTAAGTTACCACCAAATTCTCGCCATAGGAAAAATATGGCTACAGAAACGGCTTCATCATAGGCTGTTTGGACATCATCAATGCCTAATTCTTCAACTAAGGCTTTAATTTCCTTTCTGACTACTGGTGGTGCGACGGTAGGATAAGTAAAAACACCTGTCAATAAATCACCTTCTGAAAATCTTTTTTTGGCACGTTGCCGATAGTCTTCTGTTAGTTCAATTAAATGCGCCCATGCTGCTTGAATTAATTGATTAACTTGGATTTTATGTTCTTGTTCATTTAATACTACAGAAAAGGTTCTATTTTGACCAAAATAACGTTTAGGTGAATGATGGAATCGGCTGATAATATCTTTAACAGAGGTAATTGTACCTTGGGCGATCGCCTTCTTTCTATTATCCCTTGCTTCTCTCCCCATTTGTAATTTTAATGGTTCAATTTCTGAGACTTCCATTTCACTAGGAACTTCTGTTTCTCTTCTATTAATATCCAAAACTACGGGGATTAAATTTTGTGATTCTAAAGTTGGGACTCGAAAGACTTCATGATAAATTTGATAGAGTTTTTTACTCACAGCACGGCGAAATCTATCACTATTTCCCAGACATAATTCAATTTGACGAATTGCTTCTAAAAATTTTTCTTGGTTATCACCTGCAAAAACTTCACTTAATTCTTCTGGTTCAATTTCTAAGTTTTTACTAATATTGGCAATGAACTTTTCCCATTCATTAATTCCAATATCTGGTAAAGCTAATTGAGGGGGAGATGTCAACCATTCTGTTAATCGCTGACGTAATCTTAATTCCTGTTCTCTAGGTAAAATTTCAGCGATGGGTACTTCTATGGGATCAAAAAGTGTCACTGTAGAATTGGAAGTACCAAAATCTACGGCAAACCAACCGGGAAATCTTTTTTTTGGTTTTTCATTGATTTTTTCACTCAGTTGTTGACTTAATTGATTCAGGTAAGTATCTAATTCAAAAGGATTCATGGTTTTATTTATGGTTGTATTGGTATCAAAATCAGGTGCAAACCACAGTTGACAGGATACGCCTAAATTCTTAGGAATAGATAATATTGGTTTTCCTGTCTCATCGGAATCAAAATACTCAACAATCACTTGTAAATGACAATTGATTGTTTCTGTTAAAGGCTGTTCTAACTGATAATCAGATTGTCCTAATTGACATAAGTTAGAGATTTTGCGTGGTGTAGCAGAGTTAAAGTATTTGTATCTTTTTTGGATTTCTGCTGCTAGTTTTGTTGGTGTTCCCTTAACACTACAAGTAATCCTAGAAATATAAGGAATATTACTATGAGTTGGGAAAATTTGGATAGCTGGTAAATCCAAACGTTGGTTTTCTTTAACTCTGAGTTGATATTTTGGTGGAAGGCGAATTTCCACGGACATAAGATTTAATTAGTAATTGCTAGTTTGTAATAGGATTTACCCACGAGTCACGGAAGATCAAACCGCAGAGAATGCAGAGGAATAGAGTTTTGGGAGATTTTTGCGTAAGTCCTGTGTAAGTAGAATCGCTTAATAACTAATCACTAATAACTAAAAATACTCATAGATATCATTTTCTGTTATTTCTGCAATGTCTGAGAGAATTTCTAACCATGTAGGAATTGCTAATTCAGGAGTGGAATCTCCCCCAGCAAAATATCTGAGTATTTCTTCTTTTTTCGATAGATTTTGTAAACTAGGAATTATTTGATCTAAAATTCCCTCTATTTCTGCGTTTACTTGTTGGTTAACTTCGCTTACATATTGGACAAGATGTAAACTAGCACTGGCCATAATTTCATCTCTTAATCTGAGGACAAATAATTGATGATTTGTATGGCGGGATGAAGTTTGTTCTTTTTCTGTTGACCAATCAAATATCTGTCCGACACTGTGTTTTTCATCTCTTCTGGCTAGGGGAAACATAATATCTGGAGAGATGGATTTATCTTGTTCTTTAACTTCCGATATTATTGCCTCTTTCCATTCATTAGGATTACATCCTAACAGAAGTTTATAAAATAAATCAGCCGCTTCATCCCCAAATTTATTGGCAATTATTGCTTCCATCTCAGGATTAAGAATTGCCTGAATTTTATCCCGTTCTACAACTACTTGATGGGCTAATCTATTTAATAAATCTATCACAGCTTGACGAATGCGATCGCGGGCAAATTCTTCTAATTCTTCCACAGTTTTTTCAAACTCTGGATAAAAATCATCGCTCTTAGTGGCAATGGAATTATTTACCCTATTACCCCGATCAAATAATCTACCTGCTGCACCTTTAGATTCGGCTAATTTAATTGTCCCATTTTGACATTTATTAAATAATAAAGTCCATTGATTCCAGTTCAAAATCCTATAGGTTAGTTCATCTTTGATCACATCAATAACGACTACTCCTCTTCTATCTTTAAGAGGTTCTTTACCTAATTCTTTTTTAAAGTTCCTGTAATTTTTATCTAAACTTTCAATAGCTAAACGTAATTCAGTAAAATCTGGACTATCTGCTGTTGGCACACCTTGTTCATGGATTTCAGCAATGATATCTTTTAAAAGTTCTTGTTGTTGATGAATACCATCAGCCGCTCTTCTGGTATCTTCATATAGTTGTTTTAAACCATGAGTAGAAACATGATTTTGAATTAATTCTCTGAGTTTACTAACTCCCCCATCTTGAGCAAAATATCCTAATTGTCTACCCAGGGAATTGCGGGGTTCAGAAGCTAAGATTTTTTCACTTAATTTACCCCATTTTTCTTGTAGTTTCTTAGAACGATCTAAATATTCAGGATAATCCAAATTCGCTAAGAATTTTTCTGAACCAGCTTTTACACTTGTGGAACGTTTCGATAATTCTGCTAAACCTAACAGGGGTGACAAAAGCACAATTCTCTCTTTTTGATTTGTGAAAGCATCTGCACCATCAATAATAGTTTGTAGAACCTTTAATTTCTCAAAAACAACCTCTGTTTGTAAAGGTTGAGAATCCAGTTGATCTTCAATTAAAACATCTAAAACTCTTTCGCCACCTTCACTATCTAAAGGTAGTTGATCAAATCTGCCCACACCCACCAAAATTAAATCTTTTAAATCTTGTCCTGGGCGTTGCTGCTGCATCATAGTAAATATTTTATTAGCGCGATCGCTACCTGGTGATTTACCATTTAATAAAACCAAAATTGTCTGTACCTGTGCCAATTCCCGTAAAGACAAAAATGTATCTCTAGCCCCAGAATTAGCTGCACCTAAACCGGGGAAATCTAATAATATAAACTCATCAGCACCTGTTAAATCCCAAATTTCCCTTGATATTTCTACTTGAATATCAACTCGACGAATGAGGGGAAAACTATTTTGTAATAATTGAGTTTGTAGAACTTGTGGCGCACTTGGTAAACGAATATGTGCAGGTGGTAAATCAGCAAACTTTAAAGATTGAATCGCCATTGGTAATTCAATCAATTGTAAACCTTCCTTGGCTGTAGCTGCATCAATATGATAATGCTTACTACACAAAGCTTCACCATAGGCTTGATAAGCCCGTAAAAACAACACTAACTCTCGTAAAATATAGCGTAATTCTAAATTATTAGAACTGTTCCAAGCTTCCTCACACCAATGGGAAATATCCTTACCAGTTTTGATTTGAGAAACTTGTAAAACGGATAAACCTGCGGCTACAGCGCGACGGTTTGCCTCTGCTAACATAAAATGTAAACACTCATTCACTCCTTCATGAGATAGATACTCAACCGTGAAATTATTTATTTTTGTAGTAACAAAGTCATCCTGTGGTTTAATATGAATGGCAGTGACGTTTCCTGTGGTGGGATTTTCACTTACTGGCAAGGCATCGGCATAACCTATTAAACTACCCAGCAGTAAACTTTTACCACTACTAAATTCACCCATCACACCAATTTTTACAGGAGAAGTTGACAATTCCATTGTCTTTTGTGCAGCCTCTCGTAAACCCATCAAACAGTCATCCAAGCTAGTTGGAACCCAATCTTCTTGTTGGGATGGGTGTTGGGGTACAGAGTCAATTCTACGGAGGATAAACTCACCGTACTCTTTAAATTTAGTTAATTTGTCTAGTTCCATATATTCATTTCTCTAACAGTTTATTTGTGGGTTATAGCACAAAAAATGAAAACCTCAACTTCCGATGTAACAAAGAGTTATCCTTGAAGCAAGAGTATGCAAATATGCCTTGGCAATAAAGCAACAAATATATATGACTACCACGCTGACAATGATTTCATCAGGAAATAAATTCAAAAACATATAGGACTCCTATTTGAGTTTTGAATAAAATTAGGTATTGTAGGGTTTGCTGCGTTACGCTATCACTTTAGTGAAGCCATTCCTGGAGGGATTTACGCACCCTAGGTGTCTGATAATGATTTCATCAGGAAATAAATTCAAAAACATATAGTATTCATACAAACTAAAAATGCACTTTGAAAATTTACAAAAGTTGCAATCAAAGTCTCAAAAAAAACCTCAATCTTAGTTTTATATTGTGAGTATTCTTGGTAGTTCATTTAACTCTGCGCTCAAACCTGGTGTATAATTCCAGAAACTTCAAAACTCAAGGAAAAACATCATCAACTCCCCCGCACCAAAAAATATTAATTACTCCCGTGTCATTCATCTCAGTCATATAATTGACACAGAAATACCTCAATGGCCTGGAGATCCTAGCGTTAAATTTACTACTGTTGCCCAAATTCAAGATGATGGATATTACTTACGAAGTTTTGCTTTAGGTGAACATAGTGCAACACATATTAACGCACCCAATAGTTTTCACAGTCATGGTGACAGTATTGATCAGTATTCCCCTCCATCCTTAGTAACCTCTGCGGTAGTCATAAATATCTGCAACCAAACCGCAGAAAACCCAGATTACCTATTAAATGTTACTGATATTCTGGCTTGGGAAGTAGAATTTGGCAGTATTCCCACAAATTCAACAGTTTTACTTTATACAGGCTGGCAAAACAAATGGTTAGATAAAAATGCCTTTTTCAACCTAGATGAAAACGGAAATATGCACTTTCCAGGTTTTAGTGCAGATGCCACTCAGTTTTTAATTACACACAGAAAAATTTCAGGAGTAGGAATTGATACTCACGGTGTAGACTCAGGACAAGATACAAATTTTACAACTAACAGTTTAGTTTTAGCAAAACCACGTATTGTCCTAGAAAACCTCACAAATTTAGATCAACTCCCACCTCAAGGTACTACCTTAGTGATCGGTATCCTCAGACTGCGCGGAGGTTCAGGTTCACCTGCTGCGGTAATGGCTTTTTTTTAATACTTTGAAAAACTACTTTTTTACCAAAATATATGGTGTAGCATACTGAGGTAGTTGTCTAATATATTGCTGAAATTCTTTGTAATCTTTAAAAATTCCTGCTAAGTAATCTAATTGGTGCAAGTTAGGTAAAAATGCCCCACCTGTATCTGCAATTACTCCCATTTTTAAATGTTTTTTTCCTCCTCGATTATATTCCATCACAATTATTCTTCCTAAACCAATATTGAGTACATCCCCTGCAAAAGTAACTCCTGGTTTAATAGCAATCTTACTATCTATCTTGTGTCCATAACCCTTGATATCATCAACTTTTCTAAAATACCAGTAGCGTTTTTGTAATCTGGGATTTAACCCTTTCACATAGGAAATGCCATTATTTCTATCTACATTAAAGAATGCCTTTGTACCATCAGTAAAATTAATTAAAATTGTTCCCTGCATCAATGCTGATTCTAAACCACTACGAGTTAAATATGCTAAAGGTTCAACTTTACCAAATTCCTTACCACCAGGTTCATATATCCCCGATAACACATCCTGTTTTGTATATTTGGTGTAAAATTTATTTGTGTTGTCTATATCATCCTTCAAACTATAAAGGGGAATATTATATTTAGCTGTTTTAGTACGAGAACCAGTGTGACTAAACACCGCATATTTGGTAATTCTGAGTTGTTTTTGTTTGGGTTTTTTAGGGTTATGTGCTGACCATTTTATAACTCGGAAATTAGTATTTATAAAATTTGGATCTTGCAATCTACTAGGACGATTATTGCTAATATCTTCCTCTAAAACATCAATCATGAAATCTAATGTTTCCAGAACTTTTTCTATTGTTACTCCTTGACTTAATAATAGTCCATTACGGGTAAGATTAGGATCTTTTTGTTGGTATTTTTGAAAGTATGTTCTGGTATTATTTAAAACAGTTAATAAATCTTTGTCGTTAACACTCACCTTTGCATTTGGTAGATTTACTTGCTTTAAAACCCGTTTACCATTCACGCTATATTTATATTTCTGCCATTCATCTACAACTGAATAAAAAACAGAATTGTTTTTAGTTTTGCTTTCTGATTGTGAAATTTCCAGTTGGGTATTTGTGTATTTATTCTCCGCCTGTGCAGAGATATTTTGATGAGCTAAAATAGCTAAAAAACAGGAAATAATTCCTGCGGAAAGTTGAAATTTGCGCTTAGATAAGATACTCATGAGCATTAACTGGTAAATAAACAACAAAATTTATATTTATGCTATGGTGTGAAAATTACATCTAGCATTTGTATAATCATTGACTTTTACTTTGGCAATCAAAGTAAAGCTTAATATTTATTAATAGCAGACAAATGGAAATTCTGCACTAAATACAGTAACTTTTAGATTGTATATTAGACATTTCCGGCAAAGAATGTAGAGACGTTGTATGCAATGTCTCTACTTACTGTGCATTGAAAATAGACAACAACTTACCTATTCATCCATTTCTTTTAATGTCGCTAACGCAGAAGGAGATAAACGACTCAGATAACGAAAAATCCAATATTTAAAAATAGTATTTAATATGACTGGAAAGGTAGCAATGAAGAGAAATATAGCATTTCTACTGGCTGGTAAACCTAAATGATTGGCTAATCCTTCTAATAGAATTTCCCATCCGTGGGGAGAGTGGAAACCCACAAATATATCTGTGACTAAAATAATGATAAACGCCTTAGCACTATCACTTAAACCATAAACTATTTTATCTAACAGTGATTGGAGAAAGACTATATCTTTTTTACTCACAGCAATGACAATTGCAAAAGCAACTACGGAAAAAATATCAGCAAATAAATTGCTAATGGCGCTACTACTTTTGGAATGAAATTCTTCAGCAATTTCCAATGCTTTATTTTTGACTTGGAGTTTAATATTTTCTGGAGAAATTTCTGGAGCTTTAGTTAATAAATTTTGAAATTTTAATTTCTTCTCAAACTGTTTTAGTTCATTCAATGCTTGTGCTTCCATGTCGGCATTGACAAAAATATGTGTGTCTTTATATATTAAGTTACTAAAAATAGGCTGAACTAAGAATTCTTTAGAAAAATGCTGAGTTAATAAGGGAATAATTATCAACAGTAATAAAAACTTAATTGCTCGCCTAGTTCTGTTTCTAGAAGTGCGGTATTTTTTGACAAATGTTTCTTCTGCTTGTGGTGCAAAGTCATTGGCAATTCTATTAAATGTTCTGCCAATTGAGCGGGGAAAAACACCTGTTTTTTGAGTTACTGGTGGCTCTTTTAAAATTTCCTCATTATCTATATCTGAGTTCCTATTTATTAATATCTCATCTTGATTATCATCTTTTTTTTCATCATTATTAATGATACTAGGTGCAGAAATTATATTTTTTTGATTATATTTATAGATAACTGTATCAATAAACTGAAGTTTGCTCAAAACATCATTTTCGGAAATATCAACAAATTTAATTCCTAATTGAAATTCTGCTAATCTCAGCTTAATCAGAGCCAGGTTTCTGTTGAGATTACCTTCCCAAAAAGCCATGACGTTTTCACTATAATCAGCAAATTCATGAGAAATTTTTTGACCATCAAATTGCTCATTTTCAATTTTTTGAATAGCTTGAGCAGCTTCATAAGCTTCTAAGATTGCTCGTTCTGGAGTTGTGCTAAACCAATTATTAAATGAGTGCCAATTTTTGCTGAGTTGATCACTGATAAATTTTGTTTTTTGGTTCAAAAATGATCGTTTCATTTAATTTACCTTCACTACCAAAAAGTAGGGATAATCATAATATATTTTGGAAATATATATGTTCTGATTAATTTTATCCCCAACTTTGCATTTCTACTAATTCTATACATAAATTATTAATTTCTTCTAGGTCTGGTTGAGATTTTAAGGTAGATTTTACATATACAGCATCCATTTGTTTAACTAAGTCTTCTGCCATTTGCATTAATTGTTCATAGGTGTAATCACCACTAAGAATAGCTTTTAAATCTTCTACATCACCTGCAATTCTTCTGTCTACTATTATTTCTTGTGTCTGCAATATTTCTAACCCACTGCGTAATAATCTAATACAGTGCATTCCATGTTTCAAATCATAACCAGATTTTCTTTCCATTTCCGCTCTGGAGGGGTTTCTATTCTTTAACCAAGATTGATATGCTTTCCATTCTCTCAGAGCAATTTGATAACTTTGACTTCTTTGCAGTAAGCGGATAAAGTCTTTCCGACTATTAGTTAAGTTCTGAGTATATTTTAAGGTTTGATCAGGTAATGTATATTGTTTTAATAAACCTTTAAAGTCAATATCTGCTGTCAGTAATTTATACAATTCTTCAGATGCTTCTAAAAATTCAATTTTGTCCCTAATCAATAAATACAGATATTCTAAAAAAGCGTTGAGTTCATCTTTACTTAATGGTGATTCTGCTTCTATGTCAAAATCTGAAGGAACAGGTTTTTTAGTAGGTGGATTTAATAGCCATTTGCGATGGGTTTCCATCTTTTTGATTTGAGCAAAAGCATAACCTGAATATGTATGTTTAACTTTTTTACTTAAAAAAATATTTCTGTGATTAATTAAATGCTGTCCTGTTTTTGTAATCAATGGATATGTAGGTAGCCACAACAATTCTAAAACATTGGGGTTTGCACCTGATAATAAATTTAATAGTTTTCTTAATTCATAAATAACTGTGTCTTGATTACCATCTAAAAAAGGTAAAATCCCTGGTTCATCCCAACCGGTATCTTTTTGTTCAATTTTATCAAACCCTAAATAATATCTTTTAGGAGCAATAAATACTCCACGATAATCATAATCAGAATCAGGGCGATTTAAACCGTAACCATGACTTCCCGCTAAACCAATTAGAATAGCTCTTTGTTCAACTTCTATTCTCTTCATAACAGCAGATACTTGGTGACTACAACTGAAACTTGTGCATTTGTCTAAATTTTTATTGGGAACGGCCAGAAATTAGACTACTATTATATCTGGATATCAAAAAAATCTGAGTAACTCTAACAGTCACCCAGATAAGTAGATATTTGTTCTGTCTGTGTCAAAGTTAACTACATTTTCATTTATCAAAATTCCGGTGATTAAGTCACAATTTCCCGAAAACTTTCTCAGTGGATGTTTTTTGTTGACTTATTAACCTGATACAAGGTACAATAGTAGATTGTCTGTCTTATTCCTGCTCGGATCAGGTAGACACAATGCAAAAGCTGGCAAAGCCTATTTTTTAGGACTCCACAGGAGATAAGAGCCAGCTACCTGTACGGCAAACTCAAGCACAACTTCATGACTTACGCAATTATTGAAACCGGTGGCAAACAACTCAAAGTAGAAGCAGGCCGCTTTTACGATATCGAACTTTTGCACACCGAACCAGATGAGAAGGTTACAATAGATTCAGTATTACTGGTACAGCACGAAGGTAACGTCTCTATCGGACAACCACGGGTAACTGGTGCGACTGTAGAAGGGACTGTAATGCGACACCTGAGAGGTCGTAAAGTCCTGGTTTACAAAATGAAACCCAAGAAGAAAACTCGTAAAAAACGGGGACACCGCCAGGAAATTACCAGACTTTTAATTAATTCCATTAACCTGAATGGTGAAGTTTTGGCACACCAAGAAGAGCCAACTACTCCTGAGTCTTCTAATTAATTTGGTAGATAGCAAAAAAAATTACCTACTGGATAATCACAACAAGTAGATACACAATAGAGGAAATTATGGCTCATAAGAAAGGTACAGGTAGTACACGTAACGGTCGTGACTCTAATTCTCAACGTTTAGGCGTAAAACGCTACGGTGGTCAATCTGTCATTGCAGGTAATATCCTGGTACGTCAGCGTGGAACTAAATTCCACCCTGGTAACAATGTGGGTATTGGTAGTGATGATACTTTGTTTGCCCTTGTTGATGGTATTGTTACTTTTGAAAGAAAAGGCAAAACCCGCAAGAAAGTTAGTGTTTATCCCGTTGCTACCGAAGCAGTAGCAGGCTAGTTAGTCATTAGTTGGCAGAACCGAAAATTGACTCTTAGTGTTTAGTTGTAAGGGTTTGGCATTATTTAATAGTGTCAAAATAGGCGGAGTATGGTACATCTATTAGACTCCATACCCGCCAAAGCTTACCGGGTGACAAGGTCAGTTATCAGTTATCACTGTTTACTGTTCACTGTTCACTGTTAATCAATCACCAATCACCTTTTCATCAACCCCTACTTAAACTAGTCTGTGCAACCAAGCTCCCACACCTAAACCTGATAAGGCAAAGCTGGATGTTAAGAAAAAACTTGCACCAGCATTGTATCCAGACGTTTGGAAATCAATCTTAGCAAGTATGGTAGCGGAAAGTATCAGTAAAGTATCTAAAAATATCCGAAACCAAGCTAGCATTAAAAAGAACAAAAAAGCTGCAAAAATGGTGATTAAAAAACTACGCAGTTTTGATTGGAGTAATGTGCTATAGTACACTGTAATTTTTGACCAGGGAGTGGTTAAACTTGCTAGTAATAAAACAATGCCAGAAATGAGTAGTATCCATACCCAACCAGGTGTTTCAGTTTCTGATATCATCCAACCCAAAGCACAATAACTTAAAAATACGAGTGTTAAAGACAACCAAGGTATTTGTTTGAAAATTGACATAGAGAGTAATTTGGTCATTTGTGAATAGGCGAAGTCACAGCTAGTAGATGCAGAAATAGAAGATAAAATTAATACTTTTAAATATGATTTTTAACTGTAATTTCATCAGCTAATTATCTATCCAAGTTTTATTTTTTCTGATGTTTTTGTAAAAATTAGTTAAATTATGATCTTAAACATTTGTAAACTATTAGCAGTCGAGTAGCCGTATGTCATATTTTAGGAAGGTTAAGGACTAATCATGAAACAAGTGGTAATTTTTGAGCGTGTATGCCTGATTGGTCATATCGTATCTATGGTATTTGGATTAGCCGGAATATTACTAGTTATTCCTCATGCCGAAATAATTTTGAGTTTATCGGAAGTCGGCCAAACTGCTATGCAGTGGAGTATGGCAGGTGGTGGTGTTGTCTATATGATTCTGGGTGCTTTGGCTGTATTCCTATATGCACAACGCACTTTAGGCTTAGGTAAAGTTTTGTGCTTTTTGATTCCGGCAGTGTCTATTTCACTCACCAGTGAATTGTTAGGAACTAGCACAGGTTTTCCTTTTGGTGCCTATAGCTATTTAAGTGGTTTAGGTTATAAAATTAACGGTTTAGTACCATTTACTATTCCTTTATCTTGGTTTTACGTAGGATGTGTTTCCTATCTATTAGCACGTGTTGGTTTAGAAGTTGATAAGAAACCCGGTTTATTCCGTCATATCGGGGCGATCGCATTAGGTGCATTATTACTAACTTCTTGGGATTTTGTTCTTGATCCAGCCATGAGTCAAACTTCTTTACCCTTCTGGTATTGGCATCAAACAGGCGCTTTCTTTGGAATGCCTTATCAAAACTTTGCTGGTTGGATGGGTACAGGTTCATTATTCATGACAGTAGCAGCATTCCTATGGAGAAAAAACCCCATCAAATTAGAGCGATCGCAACTTAATGTTCCCTTAATAGTTTATTTGGCTAACTTTGGTTTTGCCACGGTGATGAGTTTAGCTGCTGGTTTCTCTATCCCCGTAGGTTTAGGTTTTGTATTAGGTATTGCACCTGCTGTAGCCCTATGGTTAAGAGTTCCAGTTACTTCCAGCGACGTAGCTGTGGATGCAGAAAACAAAGAAGTTGCTGTTGCCAACGTTAACGTTGCTTTCAAATAACTTCAATCAGTGCTGAGTAAACTAACCAAATATATTATACTCAGCACTACTAAGTAATTTGTAATTTGTAATGCTCCTTTCAGGAGAGCTACGCTAACGTAATTCGTAATTAAGGGTTGCTGAATAAAACTGAAAACTGATAACTGACAACTGACAACTGACAACTGACAACTGATAACTGAATAACTGAATATTTAATGATTATAATTAGTCTTATTTCCCTGTTATTATTAATAACTCAAGTACCAGCAACCGCACTGTTGCTATCACGACTGTTGAAAGGCCCAAGGCGACATCCTCCCCTGACACCGCAAGAACCCACACTAGATATTTTGGGTAGTGTGAGTGTAATTGTTCCCACCTTAAACGAAGCCTTACGTATTAGTCCCCTTTTAGCTGGGTTAAGTAAGCAAAGCTACGAAGTCAGAGAAGTAATAGTTGTTGATAGCAGATCCCAAGATGGCACACCAGACTTGGTAAAAGCTACCCAAGTAAAAGATCCTCGGTTTCGGGTGATGAATGATGATCCTTTACCTCCTGGTTGGGTAGGCCGCCCTTGGGCTTTGCATAATGGCTTTTTATTTAGCTCTCCAGATAGTGAATGGTTTTTGGGTATGGATGCAGATATTCAACCCGATCCAGGTTTGGTTGCAAGTTTAGTCAAAACTGCCCAAGCTGAAGATTATGATTTAATTTCCCTTTCTCCCCAATTTATTCTCAAGTATCCAGGAGAGTGTTGCTTACAGCCAGCTTTATTAATGACTTTGTTATATAGATTTGATCCAGCTGGTGTTCGTACAGAACAACCTGAACGAGTCATGGCTAATGGACAGTGTTTTTTATGTCGGCGTTCAGTTTTAGCTGCTGTTGATGGTTATAGCAGTGCTAAGAGTTCTTTTTGTGATGATGTTACTTTAGCTAGAAATATCGCTGCTGCTGGCTTTAAAGTCGGCTTTTTTGATGGTGCTAAGGTTTTCAAAGTACGGATGTATGAGGGAGCATGGGAAACTTGGAAGGAATGGGGACGTAGTTTAGATTTGAAAGATGCTGCTGAACCCGCTCAGGTTTGGGGTGATCTATGGTTATTGTCATCGGTACAAGGTTTACCGCTCATAGTTGTTTTAGCTTTTCTCCCCATCTCCCCATCTCCCCATCTCCCCATTTCTTTAGTTTGGGATCTGAATTTATTTTTGGTATTTATTCGTTTTGCTTTGTTATTAGCGATCGCACCCTCTTATGATCGGCAAAATGCCCAAGGTGGTTGGTTATTCTGGCTTTCTCCCTTGGCTGATCCTTTAGCAGTTTTGAGAATATTTTTATCTTCTCTAAGTAAACCTAAAGAATGGCGGGGGAGAAAGTATTAAGTTGGTGACTGGTGAATGGTGACTGGGAAAAATCTTTTCTCCCCACCACCCCATCACCCCATCACCCCATCACCCCACCTCCCCATCACCCAATACACAATTATCAAACTTATTCTTTTTCACCTTGAATTTGATCACCTCTTTCTAATTCCCAAAGAATTTGATTACCTTCCCTGCGTACCCTGGAAACTATCCAGTTACGCCATCGCCACTGATCACCGCGACTGGTGACTGCACTGGCATGAATGTCCATCAGATCCGCTAGTTCGGAACTGGTAATTAAATAGCCTTTTTCTGCAATTTCATCAGCAACTCGTAGGGTTTCAACTAGGTTGCGGAGATGTAATACCCTCATTTCTGGAGGTTTTTCTTCATTTGTGTTTGTAGCTGACGCTGTTGATGATTCCATGATATTTTCATTAACTTTTGTAAAGTTTTGTAAAGAATCAGTTGCTTTGCTAGTATTTACTTCGTTGGCTGGAGTCAAGTTTGGGTGAGGATTAACCCAGGATAATTGCTGAAGAGAAGGAGTTTGACCGCTGGCAAAAGAGCGAGCAATCACATCACAACGTTCGTTACCTATGTTACCAGAATGGCCGCGCACGTGTTGCCATTGGATGAGTTTATTATTAAGTTGATCGAGATTTTCTAAAAGGTCTTGATTTTGGACTGGTTTGCCATCTGATTTTTTCCAACCTCTCTTTTTCCAACCATGTATCCATTTGGTGACACAGTTAATTAGATATTCGCTATCGGTGTAGAGGGTAATGGGTTCAGTTTGTCTAGAGTTGGTAAAAAATTCTAAAGCTGCGATCGCCGCTTGCATTTCCATCTTATTATTGGTGGTGTAAGATGATGCGTCACCCATTTCGTGAACTGAACCATCACTAAAATAAACAACCAAACCCCAACCACCAGGGCCAGGGTTGCCAGTACAAGCACCATCAGTATATATGCTGTCAATTATGGGTTGGGTAGACATGATCAAGAATTAAAAATTAAAACCTAAAAACTAATACACTGATCAATGATCAGCAATTAACGACGAGGCCGGAGAATAATTAAGAATAACACAACAAATAAGATACCAATACCTACACTCCAACTAAAAGTTTCAATTCTAAAGCGGAGATTTTTTTGATATTCAATAGTAAGACTGACGCAGAAGTTACTAAAAAATGAACCACATTAGCGGAGCTTTCCGTAAGGATAGGTACGAAGAACATGAAGGTAAGAGACTTTGAGAGATATTTTGCGTGATTCCTAAATAACTGGACAAAATAATTAGATAATGTGATTTGGTATAGTCCCAATCCAAATCAAACACAATAGGAGTTAATCAATCGTGAAAAACTTACGAAAATGCCTAGAAAAAATAAATCATCTGACTTTAACAATCCTCTTAACTTTAACTATTTTTGTTAACATTCCTGGTATAAGTTGGGCAACAAATTTAGGAATTGAAAATAATCATCTTGCACCTTGTCCAACTTCCAATAATTGTGTAGTCAGTCAAAATGCAGATGCAAAACACACCATTGAACCAATTAAATATCATGGAGAACGTGAACAAGCAAAAGAAACATTACTAAAAGTATTAACCGTTGTTCCCCGCACAGAGGTAATTGAACAAACCGATAATTACATTCATGCACTTTCTAAAAGTCGTATTTTCAAATTTATTGATGATGTAGAATTTTATTTACCTGAAGATGAGTCAGTAATTCATATTCGTTCCGCATCTCGTGTAGGTGAATCTGATTTAGGAGTTAACCGCAGACGCATGGAACAAATTCGGTTAGCATTGCAAGATTTAGATATTTAAGTAATAGGAGTGATCAGCCTTCAGCGTTCAGCAATCAGCTTTAAAATACATTTTTCCTGTTCACTGTTCCCTGTTCCCTTCCTTAATCATAAAGTGAACTTAAAGGAGTTGATAAACCATCAATACTGACACTATTCTTGTGTTGATGATATTCTCTAATTCCTTGTTCACCTTTTTTATTCGCCCATTTAATTAAAGTTTCTCTTTGTTCTTGAAATTCATATAAAGGAACACCAAAACCACAAGAAGTTTTTGCTTGCTCAATATCAGCAATAATTATTTGTCTCGTTCCAGGAAAATCATCAAATAAAACAGATAAATCATTCCATTCTGGATCATTAGGTAAAATAGTTCTACCTTGGCCATAAAGACGTAAAATACAAGGAGGTTCTTGAAAAGCACAAAACATCAATGTAATTCTGCCATTTTCTAATAGATGAGCGGAAGTTTCATTACCACTACCGGTCAAATCTAAATAAGCAACACGATGAGGTGATAGAATACGCAAGCTATCTAAACCTTTAGGGGAAATATTAACATGACCTGTGGAACTTAAAGGAGCAGATCCGACAAAAAACATTTGCTGTTTTGCAATAAATTTTTGCAATTCTTCCGTAATAGAATCAAAAACTTTAGCCATAATCTTGATCAAATTTAGTTGGGTTGATAATACGTTTTCAAGGGATAAATTAACCGTACTAATATCCTTTCGTTTGCGAAAGAAGAATATTGAATTCCTGTAAATAACTCAACATCTGTATTTTAAGTTATTTTTCCAGATCCAATTTATTATGTAATAAATCATTTATAATTGCTTGACAAGAAGACCTTAGCCTTCTCAAATGAATTTTGATGTAGCCTTGGTTACAAAATGCTATAAATAAATAACTTGTTTATACTTGGATAGTCTGATTTTTTGATCTTAACTAAGGAGAACGAAAAATGTTAACCACAAGAACTCCAATTTTAGAAAATGGAGATCGCATGAATAGGTTCGAGTTTGAAAAACGCTATGCACAAATGTCTGAAAATAAAAAAGTCGAGTTAATTAACGGAGTTGTTTATATGCCTGCTGCTTTAAGATATAAAGGTCATGGTTTTCCCCATAGTTTAATTATAACTTGGTTAGGCTTATATGTTGCCCAAACTCCGGGAGTAGAATTCGCTGGTAATACAACAGTAAGATTAGATTCAGATAATGAACCTCAACCAGATGCTTTACTGAGAATTAAATCAGAATTAGGTGGACAATCACGAATTAGTAATGATGATTATATCGAAGGTGCGCCAGAATTAATAGTAGAAATTTCTGGTTCAACTGTTTCTTATGATTTACATGATAAATTAAATGTCTATCGTCGTCATGGAGTGAAAGAATATATTGTATGGCGAGTTTATGATCAACAAATTGACTGGTTTTATTTAGATCAAGGAGAATATAAAAAACTTGCACCGGATAATTTAGGATTAATTGCAAGTCAAGAATTTCCAGGATTAGTATTATCAGTTAATGCTTTACTTACAGAAAATTTAGCTGAAGTATTGGCAGAATTAGGTAAAAATTTACAATCACCCAATCATCAAAGTTTTCTTGAAAAACTACATCAAAAAAATATTTAAGTTAAACCTAAATTTTCTGCATCCTTTTCGTAGATGAGGAGGATGTTTAAGTATCTATTGTAAACATTTATGAAAAACAATGTCAGTATATTTTTAAAATGGTATATTTTGGGTATGTTATTCATAAGTAAATACTCAAAACTTGTAGGAAATACAAATCATTAATTTAGGTTAAAAATATGAATTCAAAAACTACTAATGATCACTCTTATATTAACTATCTTCAAAACTTGCTAGAAACAGTTAGTAGTGAAACTTTAGATAAAATATATTATATTATTGATCAAACTTCCTGGGACGAACCAAATAATACTTCTGACTGGAATAATATTGCAGTAGTAGCAATGACAGAAGCAGAACAGTCGGAAGATTTGACTATGCGTTCTATGTATTTAGAAATAGCATTTGACGCATTAAATAATGGTTTAGAAATAGACAGGAATCCAATTTTAGCAGCCCATTTAGCCTTAATTAACAGTTGGGTGGGAGAAAAAAATCAAGCATTAGAAATAGCTTACAACGCATTTATTAATGCTGTTCATTATGCTTACAATACATCAGAAAAAAATCAAAGTTATTTAATGTTTCTATCTATAAAGCATCAAAAAATAGTAATCAATGATCAAAAAATTTTAGAACAAGTTTTGTCAGAAAACATTTTTCAGCAAGTTTTAGTTTTACTCAGTCAAATTATTTGTACTTCACAAATTGCCTTTTATAATACTGCTAACCAAAGATTTTTATATTTAGCAAATCAGACTTTACCTAACTTAACTAATTTAAACTTAAAACTAGGAATATCTAATTTAATTGCTGGACAGATAGAGGGTATTTTATATTTACAGCAAGCCAGAAAATTACAACCAGATTCTTCATCTATTTTACAATCTTTATACTTAGCTTATAGAGACCTAAAACAAATACCAATAGCAGATTATTGGTTAAAGCAAGCGAGTGAATTTTACCAAAATAATTCTTCAGATTTACAATGGCAATGGACACAATTACCATTAGATAGTTCATTTACTTATCTACCTTTTGAGAATGATATTACCATAGCAGTTGAACCAAGTTTAAAGAGTATTGTCACCAGTGTATTACTAGCTGAACAAGATTGGTTTGAAAAAGAAATGGAATTTTGGCGCAGTTACATCAAACCAGGAATGACAGTTATTGATGTGGGTGCAAACATAGGTGTTTACACTTTTAGTGCAGCATTGAAAGTAGGAAATACAGGACGAGTTTTAGCAGTTGAACCCTTCTCTGGTTGTGTGCGTTGTTTACAAGAAACCTGTAGAATAAATAATTTATCCTGGGTAAAAGTTTGTGCAGGTGCAGCAAGTGATAAAAATAGCACCATCAAACTATTATTACACACTGCTAACGAACTTAACGAAGTAATCACCGATAATACGATAGAAATACCTGTTGGTAGTTTTGAAGAAGTTCCTTGTTTTACATTGGATAGTTTAATAGAAAAAGAAAATATTCAGCAAGTTGATTTTTTAAAAATGGATGCAGAAGGACATGAAATGGCAGTTTTATCTGGGGGGAAAAAATTAATCAATCAATTTAAACCAGTTATTCTTTATGAAAACATAGCAGGTAGTCAAGGTAGTAATATTGGAGTAGCACAGTATTTAGAAAATATTGGTTATCAATTATTTTACTATCAACCATTTATCCAACAATTAATACCTGTGAATTCTCCTGAAAATTACCAACAATTAAATTTCATTGCTGTACCTCAGTGAGAATGTAGTGAGGACTTAAGTCCTCAAATAAAAAACACTGAACTTAAGTCCTCAAATAAAAAACACTTACAGCACTTTCCGGTGTAATGAGGTACGTTTTTGGCGGGCAAGATGCCCATCCCACAAGAGTTTCATGATTATGATTTGTACCTCATAGCAACGAAATCTGCTGTAACTTAAGTCCTCAAATAAAAAACACTTGTTGAACCTAAAAAATATAGTATATTTAATGTTAGAGATCCCTAGATAAGCTTTTATTTTTTCTCCTAATCTCAGTAGGACTAAAGTCCTTACTACTAAATCTAAAACCTATGTACCAATATAATAAACTTACAGATGAACAAAAAGCCGAATTAGTTAAATATCGTATAAGTCGAGGTTTTCCACCTCACTCACCACCACATACTATTAGAGATAAGGAATTTTATTTATTAACAGCAACTTGTTATCAACATCAATATTATATGAACTCTGAATGTCGTCGTCAACAAATGCTACAAATGGTGTTTGATAAGTTTGGTGATGAGGATAATGCTGAAGCACTAACTACAAACATTAAGATGTATGCGTGGGTGATTTTACCTAATCATTATCATTTGCTGGTTCGATTGGTAAATTTTGATGTTTTAAGTGAGTTATTTCGCAAAATACATGGTGCGCTGTCTCGTCAATGGAATCTAGAAGACAATGTTACTGGACGTAAAATATGGTATAGTTGGGCTGATCGTGCTATTCGCTCAGAACGACATTATTATACAACTCTTAACTATATTCATTACAATCCAGTGAAACATGGTTTCGTTAAATCTCCCTACGATTGGGTTGAGAGTAGTGTTCACTGGTATTTAGAAACCTATGGAAGGCAGTGGTTACGTGATTCTTGGGTTGAATACCCTGTCAAAGATTATGGTAAAAATTGGGATGATTAGTTGTAAGCACTTAAGTGCTTAATTCATATTTTGATGAAGACTAAAGTCCTCACTACGAAACTATTTACTATCAACATATATTCCCCACATCTGCCGATAGGCATTTTCCATTTCCCTGGTAAATTGCTTACCATTCCATAAGGGTGCATTCTTTTTCCCTTGTTTTAATTTCCAAGCTACTTCTTTTCTTAAATTTTCATCTTTCCCTAATTTGACTCCCCATTCCACATATTCCTCATCACTCCAAGCTATTCCTTCTGTAATACCTGCATTAATCATCATTGTATAACTATTACGCGCCGCAAATTGTTGTCCTACCTTTGTCACTAAAGGAATTTCTCTCCACAGAGTTTCTAAAGTTGTAGTTGCACCGTTGTAGGGAAAGGTATCTAATACCACGT
>JAAHFX010000002.1:194976-201392 GCA_010672785.1 Sphaerospermopsis sp. SIO1G1 | reverse complement strand
ATCATCATTGTATAACTATTACGCGCCGCAAATTGTTGTCCTACCTTTGTCACTAAAGGAATTTCTCTCCACAGAGTTTCTAAAGTTGTAGTTGCACCGTTGTAGGGAAAGGTATCTAATACCACGTCAGCTAAACCTAAATTAGCACGGTGGATAGATTCTGTAGCCATAATTGGTAGGAATTTAAAGCGATTTATATCCACACCTTGAACTTCTGCTATTTCTCCATAAAATTTCTGTGTAGCTTCTTCATCCGCGTATCCTTTAATTAATAAATAACTATTTGGTACTTGTCTGAGAATTTTTACTTGCAATTTACTATGCTCCAGATGTCGTTTATAACCGCTTTGGGTGACAAAATAAATAATTGCATCATCAGGAATTTCTAATTCTTCTCTTCTGAGTGTGGGAACATCTATTTCAAAACCATCAACTGCAACATAGGTTTTTGGTAAACGCCAAATTTTTTCTTGGTAATAATCTTGAGCATTTTCTGGGAGAACATAATCATCAGCAATAAAATAATCAATGGTTGCTAATCCCGCTGCATCCCACCCTAACCAAGTCACTTGAATTGGTGCTGGTTTAATTGCTAAAATTTCCACAGAAAGGTCAAAAGTTAAACTATCTAAATCTACTAAAATATCAATCTCATCTTCGTGAATTTGTTTAACAACTTCATGGTTTTGTGTTGCACCATAACTATGTGATTGATCAGATTCTTCTTTAAACCAATCTTGGAGTCTATCATCATTTTTAGTAGGTAACATCATATAAGAATAAATCTGAAAATTTTCTCGATTATGATGAGTAAATAGCCAGCGAGAAATCCAACCTACTGAATGTTTTTTAAGAAAACTAGATATGTAGCCAATTTTTAAAACTTTCGTTTTTTCTTTATTACTAGGCTGGGAGTAACGATATTTTTTAATAATATGTTGATCGTAAGTTTCTATATTTTTCAGACATAAACTCATTAAATCATTTTGCAGAGGACGAATCTTGGCAGGTTGATCTTGAAAATAGGGAAAGAAGAACATCGAAATAAATAGACGTGATATCAGAGCATTATTGTTAATAATTGGAGATTCTTTAATCAGTGCTGTAATTAGTTCTTGTTGTGTTTTAATAGCAGTAAAAGCCTCATCCCAATACCCTGTTGCAGCCATTAATCCTCGAAGTAATGTTAAATGAGCATATACTTTTTGTGTTAATTTTTCTGAACATAAAATCAATTTTTTAGCTATATTAATTCCTTGGACATATTGACATGAATCTTGATAAGCTGTACTTAATTGTAGGAGAATATCTTGATTTTCTGGACTTATTTCTAGTAATATCTCTAGAATTTGGGCTGCATGATAATTTCTTTGTAAAACCTTGCTGATATTGATTACACCAGCAACCACAATATATCTAAACTCACGGATATTCTGGTTTTGATGTTTAATTATCTTGGTGAATATTCTCATAAAGTCCAAAATATAACGCGCCAGAGGTGTTAATTCTAAGATATTTTTAGTAATTTTTAAAACTAAGTTAGAGTCAATATAGTTATAATCAGACACTGATTCCAATGTTTCAATAATATTTAACTCATACCAATACGCATCATCTAAGATTTTTAATTGAATAGCTAAATCAAAACTGGACAATAAATTATTAACATCCGTGGGGTTAATACTTCTTAAATGTTGGCGAATTGTCCAAGATAATTTTTTATTATCTAATTGTTCTTGTCGTTCTGCTTCTTTCTGTAATACTTGACTTAATTCTAATGTCCAAATTTCAATTTCTGCTTCATCATCGGTTTCGCTCATCCCTAAAAACCAAGTCAAGGTAGCTTGTTCTTCCTCACCTTTTAATATCAAGCATAACCCCAAATACCAGTAATAAATCTTGATACCTGGTTCAGTTTCAATAGCTTGTTCAAAGTAATTAGCAGCTTTTTGATAATCATCTTGGAGAATATATTGATAGCCTTCTTCAATTTTCATCAACTGATTAGTCATTATTTTTTTCCCTTTTCTAAAAATTATCTATTCATGTAAACTATCAACATATATTCCCCACATCTGCCGATAGGCATTTTCCATTTCCCTGGTAAATTGCTTACCATTCCATAAGGGTGCATTCTTTTTCCCTTGTTTTAATTTCCAAGCTACTTCTGTTCTTAAATTTTCATCTTTACCCAACCTGACTCCCCATTCCACATATTCCTCATCACTCCAAGCTATTCCTTCTGTAATACCTGCATTTATCATCATTGTATAACTATTACGCGCCGCAAATTGTTGTCCTACCTTTGTCACTAAAGGAATTTCTCTCCACAGAGTTTCTAAAGTTGTAGTTGCACCGTTGTAGGGAAAGGTATCTAATACCACGTCAGCTAAACCTAAATTAGCACGGTGGATAGATTCTGTAGCCATAATTGGTAGGAATTTAAAGCGATTTATATCCACACCTTGAACTTCTGCTATTTCTCCATAAAATTTCTGTGTAGCTTCTTCATCCGCGTATCCTTTAATTAATAAATAACTATTTGGTACTTGTCTGAGAATTTTTACTTGCAATTTACTATGCTCCAGATGTCGTTTATAACCGCTTTGGGTGACAAAATAAATAATTGCATCATCAGGAATTTCTAATTCTTCTCTTCTGAGTGTGGGAACATCTATTTCAAAACCATCAACTGCAACATAGGTTTTTGGTAAACGCCAAATTTTTTCTTGGTAATAATCTTGAGCATTTTCTGGGAGAACATAATCATCAGCAATAAAATAATCAATGGTTGCTAATCCCGCTGCATCCCACCCTAACCAAGTCACTTGAATTGGTGCTGGTTTAATTGCTAAAACTTCAGTAGCATAGTCAAAAGTCATGCTATCTAAATCTATTAAAATATCAATGTCATCTTTTTGAATTTGCTCTATAAGTTCTCGTTTGTCATTGGAGCTAAAACTAGATGAGTGATCTGATTGCTCTATAAACCATTCTTGTAGTCCATTATCATTTAAAGTCGGTCTAATTATATAAGAATAAATCTTAAATTCTTCTCGATTATGATGAGTAAATAACCAGCGAGAAATCCAACCTACTGAATGTTGTCTAAGACAACTAGACATATAAGCAATTTTTAAAACTTTATTTTTTTCTCTATTAATAGGTTGGCTAGAGCGATATTTATTAATAGCATTGTGATTATAAATTTCTAGATTTTTGAGACACAGATTCATTAAACCATTTTGCAGAGGACGAATTATTTCCGGTTGATCCTGAAAGTATGGAAAAAAGAACATAGATGTAAATAAGCGTGATACAAATAAATCATGTTCTATGATTGGCGATTCTTCTACCAGTGCGGAGATTAATTCTTTTTGCCTATTTATAGCTTCACAAGCTTCATCCCAATATCCTGTCGAACTCATTAATGCTCTAATTAATACATGATTAGCAAATACTTTTTGTGGTAAGCTTTCACAACATAAAATCAAATTTTTTGCCGTTTCAATTCCTTCCAAATATTCACAAGCATTTTGATATGCTGTACTTAGGGGAATGAGAATTTCTGGTTTATCAGGAGCAATTGATAACAACACCTCAAGTATTTTAGCCGCATAACTATGTCTGGAAAAAAAGCTCATAATCTTCACAGAACTAGCTATGATAGCATAAATAAATTCATTGATATTTTTACCTTGAGTTTTGATGATATGCGTGAAGATTTTAATTAAGTCTACGCCATGTTTTTCTAAAGGTGTAAATTCTAAAATTTCTTGAGTAACTTTGACAACTAAATTAGAGTCAATTTGATTATAATCAGATATTGATTCCAGAATTATAATAATATTTGATGCTTCTAAATACTCATCATCTAATATTTCTAATGCAACCGCTAATCTAATACTTGAAAATAAGTTATTAATATTTGTAGGATTGATATTTATAAGGTGTTGGCGAACTATCCAAGCTAATTTTTTCTCCTCTAATTGTTCTTGTCGTTCTGCTTCTTGCTCTAATACTTGACTCAATTCTAACGTCAAAAGATCAATTTGCGCTTCATCATCTGTATCACCCATTCCTAAAAACCAAGTTAGGGTAGCTTCTTCTTCCTCACCTTGTAATATTAAACATAATCCCAAATACCAGTAATTAATCTTTACTTTTGGTTCAGTTTCAATAACTTGTTCAAAGTAACTAGCTGCTTTTTGGTAATTACCTTCGATGATATATTGATAGCCTTCTTGAATTTTTTCTGACAGGTTCATCATCATCATTTCCTTCTGTATCTATCTGATTAAAAATATACTAATAGTAAAGGCACGATTAATCGTGCCTTTTGCTATATTCATAAAATTAGATTTTAGATAAATTTAGTTCAACTACGCTAACTAACTACCAACTTGGGTACTACCACCACCACAAGTTGTACCACTCGTTGGTGCTATAGCAGCAACAATACCAGGAACGTCATTTTCGCAAAGAATAGCTACGCTGGTAACGTCATTGCTACCACCACCAACTGATTGAATTTCGACTGCACCACCATAGCTTCTCAAGACTGCAACTTGGCTGTCACCAGTACTATCAGCACGTGTCAAATCACCAGTAGATGTGTAGTTGTAATTAACTGTTGAAGTATTAATACCAACACCTAGTACTTGAACTGCTGTACCAAATTTACTCTTTTCAGTAAAGTAAGCTTGTTGACCTTTATTCAAAGAACCAACATAGGTTTTTGCTTCAGACTGTTTAGCTTTGTTAGCTTGGTTTAAGAATGAAGGTAGAGCGATCGCAGATAGAATACCAATGATGATAATTACAACTAACAATTCAATCAGGGTGAAACCTTCGTTTTCTTTCTTTTTACCTAATAGGTGTTGTAAGAATTTTGCTTTGAGTTCGTTTTTCATAGTATTTTTCCTTTGCGGTGGAGTGTTTTGTTTCCTTATGAAAATAACTTACCCACTTTTGATCATTTTCATATCACCTCTGGCAAAAAATTTTTTTACTATCTGTCTCAAGAAGTCAAAAGTGGCAATTTCATCATCTCAAACCTTTACATACCAATATTTTCCATCCTTGCCTTGTTTGAGGTTTAATATCTTTATATAGGACTCCTCGAATACAATACAGTTCAGTTGCAGAAAACTCTCTGTAGCAAATTAATTCATTAATCACTCTCAAAAATTATGCCTGTTTTTGTGCAAACCCTTAAAGAAGAAGGTCGCCTGGACGAAGTCCAAATCACAATATGTAATGTCGGTTCTCGCAAAATCTCATACGCAGATGATTATGGTACGGGAGACTGGAACATTTTTGTACCCAATTTAACTATTTATGGATTTGATGCGGATGCAGATGCTTGTATAGAGGCTGAAACAGATTTAGCAGCACGGAAAATAAATTGGAAAGAAAGGCATATACCCCTAGCTTTGGGTAAGTCAATAGGTGAATCAACCTTATACGTTACCAAAGCACCTATGTGTAGTTCACTATATCAACCTGACGAACCATTTATTGCCAGGTTTGCAAATCTACCAGAATTAGTAAATACAGATTTTACAATAGATATCGAAACCACAACTTTAGATGCTTTCTGCCAGGAAGAAGGAATTGATCATATAGATTTTCTCCAGATAGATGTCCAAGGTGCAGATTTAGATGTTTTACAGGGGGCATCTGATATTTTAAGTCGTGGCGTGTTGGGTATTCAAATTGAAGTTGAGTTTTCTCCTTTATATTTAAACCAGCCATTATTTGCAGATGTGGATACTCATCTCAGGAAAAATGGGTTTAAATTATTTGATTTAGGAATTGCCTATCGCGCTCGTGCTTGTTCACCTATAGTATCTAATACTCGTCCTGGACAAATTCTATGGGGAGATGCTTTTTATCTTCAAGATCCCATTGGGGATAATATCCACCCAGCACTGAAAAAGCCAGATAAAATTTTAAAATTAGCTTGTGTGGCTGAGACTTTAGGTTTTTTTGATTATACTTTAGAGCTACTAGAATATCTGACTGTTAATTATGGAGATAATCCAAAATATAATCTTGCTGAGACTATTATGAAGAGTTTGTCCCAATTCCCAGCATTAGCTGATATTGACTTAGATTCTCTACCTGTAGTAGCTAATATCCGTCCTTATCTGAATAAATGAGTCAATAGGAATTTGTATCTTGGGGATGGGTGTTCTATCTATCCCATCCTCTGAGAAATAAATTTCTCACTACATACTACGATGGGTGTTGGGTTTCTAACATAATTAAATCAAAATCTTCTAAAACTGTGAGTAGCTTTTGCAGTAATTTAAATACTTTGACATTTTCTATAAGTTCTCCAGTTAGAGGATCAAGAGGTCTGAATTTTTGCCATTTTTCTACTAAAGACATCATTGGTAAGGATGTTTCTA
>JAAHFX010000002.1:0-194876 GCA_010672785.1 Sphaerospermopsis sp. SIO1G1 | reverse complement strand
ACTGTGAGTAGCTTTTGCAGTAATTTAAATACTTTGACATTTTCTATAAGTTCTCCAGTTAGAGGATCAAGAGGTCTGAATTTTTGCCATTTTTCTACTAAAGACATCATTGGTAAGGATGTTTCTAATAAGAACAACAAACAAAGTGCCATTGAACTATCTATATATACAAAGTCTTCAGTTACAGCTAAATTTTTATAGATCCGAAATGTTTTACCTTCACTCACACAATCTATCACATTACTTCTAATCAGAGAATTATTAAATTGTGGATGTAGATGAACTGTTGCATTTTCCCATTCTATATCTGTCCATTCATCAATAGGTATAAAGGTATTTCTAGTTTGGGGATGTCCACACCAAAAATCTAATAATCTATGAATTGGGTGTAGCAGTTCAAATAATGTCAATTGTTCTTCTATGGAAGCTTCTGGTAAACTCATTCCTAAGAACGCAGGTAAGTTATCTGGTTCTTTGAATAGGTTCATTAAGTCCCACTGTCGCCAGTTTACCATTTTAATAAATTCTAAGTCAGTTGATCTGAAAGCTGAGAATAAATCATTGATTGTAAAGCCTTTATCTCCTTGCAGTAAATAGTTTACTAAGATGATTTCTTTACCATATTTACCTTCATATTCATGTTTATTAATATTCCACAGTTTTGCTTTGAGTTCTGTATTCTCTTGGAGAGAATTCATGATTTCAGCAACCATTTCTATTTCCAATTCTCCTGGATTTTCATCCATAAAACCCATCATTTGGAAAACTTTTTGAGCGCGAAAATGTCTAAACCTTTGAGTGGAACTATGTAAATTACTACGAATAATTCCTTCTAGTTTCAATACAGCCTTCATAGCTGCTAATGCTAAATTAATATTGGGCAGTAAATACAATGTTTCATCACAGTTTATGTAGTCAAATTTGTAATTTAATTGTTCTAAATCATAAATTGATAAAGCATAAAATTCTGTGTGTTCAAAACCATAATAGTCTAGTCTTTGCTTGGCCAGTTTAACCGATTCTTCGGAAATATCAATCCCAACAATTTTTGCTCCTGGATTAGCTTCTGCTAAAATTAATGATTTATAACCGCTACCGCAACCTGCATCCAGGATTAATTTATCTTTGGTGTTGATCAATTTTTGATTCTTTAAATAGTATGCAGTTGCCAAATTATGAATGTAAAGCTCTGTATGATCTTCTTTTGGTGACTTATCTAAAGGATAATTTGGATATGGTAAGCTATCAAATTGCTGGCGAATTTTATTCCACATTTCTGAGTTATAATTATTCATGGTTATTGCTATTTCAAGATGGATAAATTATAGACAATCTTTATGAGAAACTTAGATATTGAATCTGACTACAGTCTCAATATAAAATTTTAGCTCCTAGTTTCTAGCATAATTAAATTAAAATCCTCTAAGACTGTGAGTAGCTTTTGCAGTAATTTAAATACTTTGACATTTTCTATAAGTTCTCCAGTTAGAGGATCAAGAGGTCTGAATTTTTGCCATTTTTCTACTAAAGACATCATTGGTAAGGATGTTTCTAATAAGAACAACAAACAAAGTGCCATTGAACTATCTATATATACAAAGTCTTCAGTTACAGCTAAATTTTTATAGATCCGAAATGTTTTACCTTCACTCACACAATCTATCACATTACTTCTAATCAGAGAATTATTAAATTGTGGATGTAGATGAACTGTTGCATTTTCCCATTCTATATCTGTCCATTCATCAATAGGTATAAAGGTATTTCTAGTTTGGGGATGTCCACACCAAAAATCTAATAATCTATGAATTGGGTGTAGCAGTTCAAATAATGTCAATTGTTCTTCTATGGAAGCTTCTGGTAAGCTCATTCCTAAGAACGCAGGTAAGTTATCTGGTTCTTTGAATAGGTTCATTAAGTCCCACTGTCGCCAGTTTACCATTTTAATAAATTCTAAGTTTGATGCTCTTAGATGTGAAAACAAATCAGCGATGGTGTAACCTTTATCTCCTTGAAATAAGAGGTTCATCAGAATATGTTCTTTTTTGCTTTCTCCTTCATAGTTAGAATTCCAAATCTTAGATTTAAGTTCTACATTATCTTTTAATGCTTGCATAGTTTCGACAACAATATCTATTTCTAAATCTTCTGGATTATTTTCCATTAAACCCATAAGAGTAAAAAGTTTTTGACCACGAAAATGGGAAAATCTTTGCAGTGAACTATGTAGATTACTACGAATAATACCCTCCGGCTTTAATACAGATTTCATGATTTTTAATGCTAAATCCACATCAGGAAAAAGATAGAGAACTTCATCACAATTAATATAGTCAAATTGATAATTTAATTGTTCTAAATCATAAATTGATAAAACATGAAATTCAGCGTTATCAAAACCATGATATTCTAATCTCTGTTTTGCTAGTTTTACTGATTCTGCGGAAATATCAATCCCAACAATTTTTGCTCCTGGATTTGCTGTTGCTAAGACTAAGGATTTATAACCACTACCACAACCTGCATCTAAAACAATTTTGTCTTTAGTATCTATAACTTTTTGATTTCTTAGGTAATAAGCAGTGGCTAAGTTATGAATATACAGTGAACCTGCATCATCTTGCGGTGATTTATTCAGAGGTATTCTTGGATAAGGTGCGCTATCAAATTGTTGACGAATTTTATTCCAAAGTTCTGAGTCAGCATTATTCATGGTAATTCACCCTGATTATTTGTTGAATATGATATTAGCTAATCTCTAATGACTATGCACAGATGTTTACCTAACTACATAGCTCAAAATTGATTATTCCCCAAAAATTAAGACTTCTATCACTGTAGATGAAGTAGTCAAGACTTTTCACACTGCCACCTTACATATCAGATCCCCGACTTCTTCTTTGATCTTGTCTACGATCATAAATTAATGTCAGAAGTCGGGGATCTTTGAATTATGCTATACTAATTAAAACGTAGTCGTTATGAGTTTGTATAATAGGATGACAAATTCAACAGTAGAAAACTTAGTAATTATCGGTTCTGGGCCTGCTGGATACACCGCCGCTATCTATGCAGGGAGAGCAAATTTAAAACCTATGGTTTTTGAAGGTTTCCAAAAGGGGGGGTTACCCGGAGGCCAACTAATGACAACCACTGAAGTTGAAAACTTCCCTGGGTTTCCCCAAGGTATCACTGGGCCAGAATTAATGGATAATATCAAGGCTCAAGCGGAACGATGGGGAGCAGAATTATATACAGAAGATGTCATATCTGTTGATTTAAGTCAGCGTCCCTTTACTATCCGTTCCTCTGAAAGAGAAGTCAAGGCACATAGTTTAGTTATAGCAACTGGTGCAACCGCTAAACGCTTAGGTTTACCAAGTGAAACACAATTTTGGAGTCGGGGAATTTCTGCTTGTGCTATTTGTGATGGAGCAACTCCTTGTTTCCGTGGGCAAGAATTAGCGGTGATAGGTGCGGGAGACTCAGCAGCAGAGGAAGCAATATATTTAACTAAATATGGTTCTTTAGTACATTTATTAGTCCGTTCTGATAAAATGCGAGCTTCAAAAGCTATGCAAGACCGGGTTTTGAGTAACCCTAAAATTAAAGTCCATTGGCACACTGAAGCGGTAGATGTCTATGGTAAGGAAGAAATGAGCGGTGTACAAATTATTAATAAAAAAACTGGAGAAGAAAGCACTATTAAAGCCAAAGGTTTATTTTACGCCATTGGTCACAAGCCGAATACAGAGTTATTTCAGGGACAATTAGAACTGGATGAGGTGGGATACATTGCTACTAAAAATGGTAGTGTAGAGACTAGTTTAGAGGGAGTATTTGCCGCTGGTGATGTCCAGGATCATGAATTTAGACAAGCTATCACCGCCGCAGGTACTGGTTGTATGGCCGCGATGTTAGCGGAAAGATGGTTGTCTGCACATAATTTAATTCAAGAATTCCATCAAACTCAACTGGAAGCAACAACACCTCATCCAGAAACCCAGAAAGCAGAAACAGCAGCAGAATTTAATGTAGAGAATACACGCCATCATGGAGGTTATGCGTTAAGAAAATTATTCCATGAAAGCGATCGCTTGTTGTTGGTTAAATATGTATCTCCTGGTTGTGGCCCTTGTCATACTTTGAAACCAATTTTAAATAAAGTGGTGGATGAATTTGATGGTAGAATCCACTTTGTAGAAATTGACATTGATCAAGATCAAGATATCGCTGCTAATGCGGGAATTATTGGTACACCGACAGTTCAATTTTTTAAGAATAAGGAGTTAATGAAAGAGTTGAAAGGTGTAAAAGGAAAAAGTGAGTATAAACAGTTAATTGAAAGTAATTTGTAAGCTGTTATCTATGATATTTCAGCAGTCATAGATATTAACTATGTAGTTTTTAAATGACTGCTGAAGTTGTAGTAAGGGGAAAAGGGGACAGATAAAGAATAGATGGAGTTCTGTTTTCAATCAAGCAGAAGTTACGGAATAATGAACCACGAAGGACGCTAAGAACACGAAGATAAGAGGGTTTGAGAGGTATTTTGGGTAAGTCCGATATAAGTTACCATCTAATTAATTTCATCAGCTTCTAATTCTAAAATTCCTACTAAAACTTGACCTAAATCTAATAAATCATTAGGTATTTTAAATAAATTAATATCTTGGACAATTTGTTTTTGGGTTTTATCTAATTTACCAAAACGCCAAACATCACCCATTGTTACTGCACCATAGAATATATTTTGTGCTTCAATTTCCGCTAAGGATATCAGTTCGACTGCTAGTTGAGTAAAACCTCTTGTTAAGTCATCATTTTTGGCTTCAATAACAAGTAAACTGTTTTGAGAACGTAATAAATAATCTAACGTTCCGTTCAACCAATTATTAACTCTTAAAGAATATTCAATTCTTAATTGACAATGACAATAATGAACTATTTCTAACAAAATTGGTGAAACTAAAGTTTCTCTTCTAGCAGTTTCGTTACTTAAATTGATAAAAGGTAAAATATCATTTAATTTGTCTCTTATTCCTACAAGATTTTCTAAACTATCGGTTACTTTTGGGAGAGATAAACGAGATTTAAATAATGAGTAGCCGAATTCTGCTAAAATTTCATCAGCTTCGTAGGGTAACTCAAAATAAGAACGAAAAGTATAAGATTGATCTGCTTGTAAAATGTTTATTTTCGACATTGCAAATACTCATTCATTATTCACTTGTTCATCTGCGATCAACCTAGAAAACTTTGGACTAGCTAAAATTAACTAATCCAAAATCCAAATCCTAAAAATTAATTAACTTTTCCTACACCTGCTAAATCTAAAATAGGTGCAATCAAATCTTCTCTTTTTACTGCCATAATATGTACACCTTGACACAAATCTTTGGCAATTTTCACCTGTTCAGCCGCAATTTTCATCCCTTCTTGAATTGGATGTTCAGCTTTTGCTAATCTGTCAATAATTTGATCGGGAATATGTACACCTGGAACCATACGTTTAATGAAGTCAGCATTTTTCGCTGATTTGAATAGGAATATTCCTGCTAACACGGGTTTATTATATTCTGAGGCAATTTGAGCCATGAATTTTTCAAACTTTTCAAAATCAGTAACTAATTGACTTTGAAAAAATTGCGCTCCAGCTTCTACTTTCTTTGCAAACCGACTTTGTAAACCTGACCAACTTTTTAATTGTGGATCAACTGCTGCACCAGGAAATATATCTAATGCGCCATCTTTTAAGGATTTTTGATTATAATTAAACCCTTCATTCATGTTTCTAATTAACCGTAAAAGACGAATTGATTCTAAGTCAAATACGGGTTTTGCATCGGGATGATCACCTGCTTTGACGGGATCTCCTGTTAATGCTAAAACGTTACGGATTCCTAAAGCATGAGCGCCCATTAAATCTGCTTGGATACCTATTTTATTGCGATCGCGGCACGCTATCTGACAAATTGGTTCGATTCCTTGTTGTGATAAAATCACGGAAGCTGCTAAGGATGACATCCCCAATACTGCACGACTACCATCGGTAATGTTGACAGCATGAACCCTTCCCTTAAGAGTCGCTGTCATTTCAATCATGTGGCTGGGATCTCCCCCTTTTGGTGGCGCTACTTCAGCAGTAACCAGAAAATCTCCTGCTACTACGGCTTTTCGGAAGTTATTTAAAGCACTAGTGCTATGGCTATCCTGCATAGTTCGATTCTAATTTTCAGGTTTACGTTAAGTGTGAAACAAATCACTATTTCTAGGGTAAACCTTTGTTGCAACCTCAAGGGTTTAAATAGTTAGAGTTTGAGGAAAAAGTTTTGTCATGGAGACAGGTGACAGGTGACAGGTGACAGGTGACAGGTGACAGGTGACAGGTGACAGGTGACAGGTGACAGGTGACAGGTGACAGGTGACAGGTGACAGTTTTAGAAAGTGAGCAAGTTTGAATTTTTACCCAAAGAAGATTGGTAAGGGTTTAGCATTGCTAAACCCCTACAAATTTATGATTTTTATGTCCTAATCTTGGTGACTATAGCTATAAATTCTCTCCCTACTCCCTGTTCCCTGTTCCCTACTCCCTGTTCCCTAATTAGACTTAACAGCGCTAAACATTCCAAATCTGCATAGTCCAGCACCAAACCCTAATCGCATTAATAAAATAGTTGGTACTTCCCGCAATGATTTCAGAAATCCTGAAAACCCAAACTTAATCAGTCCTTTAGGACGAACTATTCCTTGCCAAATTGAGTCTACCCAAGAGGGTAAGGTTTCTTGAGTCCAATCTGCGGTAGTCACTTCTCCCGCTACTAACCCAGTCTCAGCTATTAGTTCTGAAAACCCTTCAATGCTAGAAAAAGCTGGATGTGACCACTGGTCTAAAAGTTGACGCATGACTGGTTTTTCCCAAAAGTTGAGAGGAACAACCCGATCATCTCGCTGATTCCAATCTGCTACAACTAAAAGACCTCCAGGTTTTAATACTCGCATCATTTCGGCAGCATATTTAGCTTTATCTGCCATGTGTGGCCCAGCTTCAATTGACCAAACTACATCAAAACTATTATCGGGGAAAGATAGTGCTAAGGCATCATCTACTTGGAATTTAGCACTTACTTGTTCTGGTGTTAATTCTGTTGCTCGTTGGACTTGTTTGGGACTAATGGTAATTCCTGTCACTTCAAATCCATAATCTTTAGCTAGGATACGGCTACTACCACCAATGCCACAACCTACGTCTAAAACGGTTGTTTTGGCGGGTAATTTGTCTAAACCACCCCATTTGACCATTTCGTGTACAAAGTCAGACTTAGCTGTCAAAAAGTCTTTACTGTGTGGTGGTGAACCATAGTGTCCCAGGTGGATATGTTCACCCCAGTAAAATTCTAGGATACCGTCTTGAGTCCATTCATCGTAGGAGGTGGCAACTGTATCAGAGGATTCATAGCTACGGGCAGTGATGAGATAAATTGTGAAACCGATAACTAATAACAGAGCTAATAAGCCCAAAGCGTAGTAAATGTACATTGAAATTAAACTGTGGTATATATTGCTGTATTTTTAATTTAAAACATTTTCAGATCCCCGACTGCTCAAATTAGTCGAGGATGTCTGCGGGAAAAGTTATGATGGTAGTGTGTATCCTAACGCTGATTTTACATCTGCTAAGGTTTGATTGGCGATCGCCTCCGCTTTTTCCTGACCATCTTTTAACACTGACTCTAAATAACCTTTCTCTTCCATTACCTCTTTATACTTATCCTGAATTGGTTGTAAAGCACTAATTGCCGTTTCTGTCAATAAAGGCTTAAATTGACCCCAACCCATATCCGCACATTCAGCCGCTACCGCTTCTTTGGTTTGACCAGACAGCAGCATATACAGGGTTAATAGGTTATTACATTCAGGACGTTCTGGATCATCAAAGGTTAAACCACGCACAGGATCGGTTTTACAACGTTTGATTTTATTAGCAATTTGATCTGGTGGATCTAAAACATTAATTCTGCTTAACTCCGATGGATCAGATTTTGACATTTTCTTTGTTCCATCGGTTAAACTCATTACCCTTGCACCATCTTTCCTAATTAAAGGATCTGGTAATTTTAACACAGGTTTTTTCTTAGCGAATTGATGATTAAATCGGTTAACAATATCCCTAGTTAATTCTAAATGCTGTTTTTGATCCTCACCAACAGGAACTTTATCCGCTTGATAAAGTAAAATATCCGCAGCCATCAACACCGGATAAGTCAATAAACCTGCGCCGACATTTTCACCCTGTTTAACAGCCTTCTCCTTAAACTGAATCATATCCTGTAACCAATTTAAAGGAGTAATGCAGTTTAACAACCAAGAGAGTTCACTGTGTGCAGAAACGTGAGACTGAACAAAAATGTTAGAGTGTTGTAAATCAATGCCACAAGCTAAATATAAAGCAGCGATGGTATAAGTATCAGCCGCTAGAGTGGCGGGGTTGTGTGGTACTGTAATAGCGTGTAGGTCTACCACACAAAAGAAATTTTCATACTGGTCTTGAATTTCTACCCAGTTACGAATAGCACCCAAGTAATTACCCAAGTGTAAGTTACCAGTTGGTTGAACTCCCGACAAAACGCGCTGCTTACCCATAATTTTATTTACTTCGTTATCTCCTATCACCGCTTGTTTAGGTGGCGGTTACATGATTTATTTTAGTAGTCATACTTCTGATTTTGATATCCTAATTTTATTGTAGACTATATGTCACATACAAATCCATCTCTATATAAATAATTGAATGCAAGGAAAACAGCTTTCTTTTTTACCTGATGAGGGTAAACATCCTATTAAACCGCAAAAGAAACCTAAACTGGGGCGCTATGAACGTATTAAAAGAGAATTAGATCAGGATAATTCTGATCCATATAAGATATTTGTTGATATTAATTCCCCAACCAAACCATTATCTAAATATACTTTTGTAGATTTGTTTTGTGGTGCGGGAGGAATAACCCAAGGTTTTTCACAAGCAGGTTTTACACCAGTAGCTAGTTTAGAAATTAGTCCCATTGCTTCAGCTACACACATTAGAAATTTCCCAGAATGTGATCATTTTTGTGGAGATATTCAAGAATTTTCTGCACACAATTGGCTACAAGAAATTGGTTCACCAGAAATGAATGTAGTTGTGGGTGGACCACCATGTCAAGGATTTTCAGTAGCAGGTAAACGTGATTCAAATGATCCTAGAAATAGGCTATTTTATGAATTTGTGCGAGTTGTTTCTGAAATACGTCCTTGGTATGTAGTCATGGAAAACGTACCAGGTATTTTAACAATTCAAAAAGGAAATGTAAAACAAGCAATTATTGAAGCTTTTGAGTCAATTGGTTATCCTTATATTTCTGTAGCAATTCTAGAATCTGCTGATTATGGAGTACCACAAATTAGACCAAGAGCGATTTTTATTGCTAATAGATTTGCAATGCCAAATCCCTATCCTCAAGCACAATTAAGTCAGGAGAAATACAAACCTATTGAGTCAGCAATTTCTGATTTACCAGCATATACACCAATCCCAGAAATTAATCATCAATGGACTAAACATTCTCAAGAATATATGGAACGTTTAGCCCAAGTTCCACCTGGTGGTTCTTTATATAAAAAATATGCTGATGCTTTCAAAAGACAATATCCTGGTAAACCCAGTATGACTGTAAAAGAAAATCATGGTGGTACACACATTCATCCTTATTTAAACCGTGTAATTTCTGCCAGAGAAATGGCCAGATTACAAACATTTCCTGATTCATTTATTTTTGAAGGGACTATGAAAAAAGCTATGTGGCAAATTGGTAATGCTGTTCCACCAAGATTAGCAGAATGTATTGGTTATGGGTTAATTCCTTACTTAAATGAGATTTTCTTAAACCAAGATTATTAACTCAATAACATTTAGCTAAACTGCATCATCAATTTGAGAGAGTTTCTGATTAAGTGCATTCCGCCACTTTTCAAAATCATACCAACCACAACCAATACAACCTTTTTCAGCTTCATCACCCTTTTGATATTGAGAAGGCCAATCTTCTCCACCTTGATACCAAAATCTAATTCCAAAGGGTGTACCTCTTTTTCCTGTTTTGATGCAACGTTCACAACTTCTTGATTTTAAAAGATTATGATTTCCAGAAGCATCTTTTTTAAGTAATTGAAACTTTTTTCTAATTTCTTCTTCACTCATAGATGATAAATGGGGAGTTTCAATTTTTCCCCAACGTTCCATCGGAAATCTATGGTCTATCACTAATTCATGTTTTTCTCTTTTTCTCTGTTCTATGACATCTGTATATGAATAAACTTGCAGAATTTTTTTAACTAATTGATTAGGAATATTAGTAGGAGCATTTGCTGCTTGTCTTTCTCCTGTCCATCTATCCCAATATGTTTTCTCTAGACAAACCTCACAATATTCTATTTTCGTTTCAATTACAAGACCAGAACGACTTTTATTTCCACGTTTTAATCCTTTTATTCCTCCGCTACCTGCATATTGTTTTGATGCAATTTTGTTTCCTTCATGTGTACGACAATGCCATTTTCTATCTGATAGTAGTTCAAACACTTTGGATTGTAGTTTAGCATTTTTTAATTCATTTTTAATTGTCCTGATCAAATCTTCTTGAGTCATTTTATGTTATCCACTTCGATTTCTAAGTTTGTTAAAAGAGTGGCAACACTAATACCTAAGCCATATGCAATATTAACAAGCGCAGTTAAAGAAGGGTTTCTGACTCCACGTTCCACACCAGATATGTATGTGCGGTCTAAGTTAGCACGTAGTCCTAACTCTTCTTGGGAAATTCCTAACTCTGTTCTCTGTTGTCTGACTAGATAACCTAAAGCATTGAGAATCTTTTGTTTTGATTTATCCATAGGCCAATTTTCTAGTCATATGGACTATCAGTCTACGGACTATGTGTCACATTAATGAAAAGTCAGTAAACTATCGCTACTGTTAACCTTAATTTCTGCTTCTACTAATTCAGATAATTCTCTCTTGATTTTGAGTTTACCTAATGACAATTTTATCTGCATTTCCCAAATACTAATCAAACTCAAATACATTTGATTATTACTATCATTTAATAAATTGACAACTCTTTCTGAAAGTTTGGATGTATCACCTGTCCACCAAATAAAAACATGAGTATCAATTAAAATATTCATTCATCATCTCCTAACCAAAATTCATCAGGTAAAGGATCATTAAAGTCATCACTAATCCAGATTTCTCCTTGATGTAAACCTGGAATACGTTGGGTTGTTGTTTCTGATAATTGGATGTTTTGATTCACATTCTGACTTTTAACAGTACGAATGAAATCCAGTATCTCTATTAATAAATCTTCAGGAACTGATTCTAATTCATTAACTATTGTTTCTATGTTAATCACGGTTAATACTCTGATGGCAACATAAGATAATTAATTTGATTATATATCTTGATATTCTCACTTGGGGCATTCAAAATTTATTAAACCAAAATAATAGTCGGTTTTAACCGACTTCAGCTATCAGACAGGGAATTGATTCCCTGGGTATTGAAATCTGTAAACTTCAACTATCAAACTATTAATTTATTCCCTGGATAATTGGAATTGGATATGTGAACTAAATATCCGAAATGAGGGAAAATACCATTGAAGCATCATCTAAATGCTACCCTCACCAACCCTGAATTTATGGATGAACAACGCCTACAGGCTTATTATCAGCTAATTCAACAACTGCTTAGTTGTGCAGATGGAGAAGAACCGGCAATATTACAAGCTAACAGCGAATTATTGGATGCTGACTTTTTGCAATTGCTGGAAGTAGGGGTAGCACAGATGTCTACCCAGGAAGGACAAGAAAATCGTGCTAATAGGTTAATTGGTTTAGCATCCCAACTAAGTCAAGCATTAAATATACCCCTAAATGAAAATGCCGCAGAAACAGCAACCCCCCTGAGTGAAGCAGATATAGAAACTTATTTACAATTTTTATTACAAGTATTACAAACCACCGTAGATAGTCAAGGCAACCCCGAGTCAGTTTACCCTTTATTAGCTGCAAATACAGATAAACTCAATCTTACCTTTGCTCAATTATTACAGTTTTGGGCAACAGAAAAACTAGAGGAAGCAGAAGCAGATACAGCACAATTTTTAGCAGGAGTTATAGGTGAATTTAGTAATCTAATTCAGCAATTTCCTTTAGGTAACAAAGCCAATAATATGGAAATTGGTATAACTGGCTATGAAATATATTCTACTATTTTTACCCGTCAAACTTCTCCAGAAAGTTGGGCTGCTGTACAAAATAATTTGGCGATTGCCTACTCTGATAGAATCAGGGGAGATAAAGCAGAGAATCTGGAAAATGCCATTGCTGCTTATGAACAGGCTTTAGAAGTAAGAACCCGCACTGATTTTCCTGTAGATTGGGCAACCACGCAAAATAATTTGGGGAATGCCTACTCTGATAGAATCAGGGGAGATAAAGCTGAAAATCTGGAATATGCCATCACTGCTTTTGAACAGGCATTAGAAGAAAGAACCCGCACTGATTTTCCAGCAGATTGGGCAATAACGCAAAATAATTTGGGGAATGCCCACCGTAATAGAATCAGGGGAGATATAGCTGAGAATCTGGAATATGCCATCACTGCTTATGAACAGGCTTTAGAAGTAAGAACCCGCACTGATTTTCCTGTAGATTGGGCAAGTACGCAAAATAATTTGGCGACTGCCTACCGTGATAGAATCAAGGGAGATAAAGCAGAGAATCTGGAAAATGCCATCACTGCTTATGAACAGGCTTTAGAAGTTTATACCCGCTCTGATTTTCCTCAAAATAATGCTGAAACTTTAGTAAATTTGGGTATTGCTTACCAAGATTCACAACAATTAAACTTAGCTTATTCCACCTTTACTCAAGCTATTGCTAACGTTGAAGATTTGCGGGTGGAAATTATTTCTGGGGAAGAAAGTAAACTCAAACAAGCTGAGAAATATAATCAGTTATATAGAAGGATGGCGGAAATTTGTTTAGGGTTGGGGAGAGAAACGGAAGCTATCAGTTATATTGAACGCAGTAAAACCCGCAATTTAGTTGAAGAAATTCTCACTCGTGACTTAAATAATATTTTCCCTAGTCAGGTTGTCACGGAATTAGAACAACTTAGAGATGACATAGCTAGTGGACAAAATTTACTACAAACTGGTAAAGCTGAAGATGCTAACTCATTAAGAGAAAATCTACAAAAGCTACGAAAACAAAGCCAAGATTTACAAGATCAATATCTACCTATTGGTTCTAGTTTTGATTTTACTTTATTAGATGATCTAGTAGATCAACAAACAGCAGTTATTGAATGGTATCTTGCATCTGATAAAATTCTGGCTTTTGTGATTCAACCAGGAGGTAAAGAAATTCAATTTTGGCAATCTTCAGCAGCGGATTTTGATCAATTATTTGATTTTGCCAACAATTATGTTAATGAATATCAGAGACAAAAACCAGAATGGGAAAATAAGTTAGGTGAGAATTTACAACTACTTTCAGAAATATTACATCTAGAAGAAATATTAAAGCTAGTACCATCACAATGCCAAAAACTAATTTTAGTTCCCCATCGCTTTTTACACCTTTTACCTCTCCATGCTTTACCTGTACACAATTCATATTTAATGGATTTATTTCCCCAAGGTGTGGGTTATGTTCCCAGTCTACAAATCTTACAACAAATTCAACAGCGTCAACGAGATAATTTTCAATCTTTATTTGCTATCCAAACCCCTACAGAGGATTTATATGGAACAGATTTAGGTGCAGTAGCAGCAATTAAACAACAGTTTGAAAAAAGTGATATCTTGAAAAAATATCAAGCCAAAGAATCAGTAATTATTCAAAATATTGAATATCTGAAAACAGTCAATAATTTATTTTTCTTCTGTCATAGTTATTTCAATTCTGATGTTCCACTAGATTCTGGTTTACAATTAGCTGATGACATTCTTTCTGTAGCTGATATTATCACTCACTTTAAACTAGAAAGTTGTCGTTTAGTTACCCTTTCTGCTTGTGAAACTGGAATAACAAAGGTTAATGACAGTGATGAATATGTTGGTTTACCAAATGGTTTTTTATTAGCTGGTACTACCAATGTTGTTGGTAGTTTATGGAGTGTGAGTGCTATGGCAACAGCTTTATTAATGGTAAAATTTTATGAGGAGTTGCAAAATCAAAGTAATATAGTATTAGCTTTGCAAAATGCTCAAAGATGGTTAAGAGATTCAACAATAGCAGATTTCAGAACATGGTTAAATCAATCAAACCTTGATGAAGATTGGCAAGATGAATTAGATGATTATTTTGCTCAGGAATCACAACAGCAAGGAAGCGAATATAAATTATTTTCATCACCTTTTTATTGGTCAGCTTTTTGTGCAATTGGTAAAGGAATTTAAAGAATGTCTGCTTATCAAAAAACTATTCAAGCTTTTGTTAAAGTTATTAAATCTGAACCAGCTTTATTTTCTCAAGAAGATTGGTTAAGTCTGACTGAATTAATAGATAATTTACCAGATGATGATGAAGAAATATCTAAGGGAATCAGAGATTGGTTAAAATCAAGAAGTCAAATTAATGAGGTTTTTAAAAATAAAAGACAAGAACTTCCTTCTTCTTTAAATAATGATGGTCAAATTTTAGGCCCTGGTGGTAATAAATCTCCCACACCAGCAAACCAACAGAGTGAATCTTCTAAAGAACTAATTCAAAATGCTATAAAATTAAATTCACCTTTATCTGATGATAAAAAATCCCCACCAAAACCATAACTATAACCGTGAAGAATTTTAGTCTTACTCTCTACGCTTTTCATTTGCGACACACTCTTGCACATACCCCTGATCAAGTTGTCGCAGATGCCAGCCTTTTATGGGATAATTTAGTTAATATCGGCTTTTTTTCCTTTCCTGCTAACAGTTTAAAAGATATCAAATCTCAATTAATTTGTTATGACAATGGTAACTATGCACCGCAAAAAGAGGTAGGAAGAAAAACAGAATGGTTAACTAATTCCCAAGATTTAGATTTAGGAAGTTTTACAACAACCAACGGTTTAAAAATTAATGTCAATTTACAACCGTTTTTACTCAACGATACCTACTCAGTTGATTTAACCTTTGTTCCAGAATCAGCAAATAATATTGATATTAATATATCAGAAATCGAAGGTTTTAAACCGGATAATTTATTACCTGATAAAATTCAAGCATCATTAGGACAAAGTTTATGGATTTATGGAGAAGTTGACACAACCACAGACTGTAAAATATTAGCAGAAAAAATTGCTAACTCTTTACTTGCGAATACAGGGTTTAATACTTTTTTAAATGATTCAGGGAATTTATTTGATAGTGAACTATTTATTTATCAAGCATATCCAAATAATCAAAATAACCCAGTCGCACAAAGCCAAATTATTATCCAATTAAATAAACCAAGTAATCATCACCAAACTGATACAGTAAAACTGCTAGGATATGCTTACAACTGGTTACGAGATTTATTATGCTGTTATCATAAAATCTTGTTTCTTAATTACCAAGCAAGTCAAAGTTACCAAAACGCCAGAACAATTTATAGTTATTTAGAGGATAGAATTCAGGAATTTCAAACTTTAATCTCTCAACCAAAAATTAAAATATCCGAATTACAGAAATTATTATTAGAAATTCCTAAACAAAGTTTTGATTATACACGCTGTTTACAGGATTTACAAATCCATAATACCGCGATTCAGACAAATATCAAAAATTATCAAATTTGCTTAAATAAAATTACAGCACTTAATAATCAAATCAGTCCTCAATTTTGGTAATTGTTTTTAAATCAAGAGTGTCAAAAATGGCAAGAACAAATTCAAACTGACATTAATTATTTAACTCCTGGACAGGAATTATTCAGTCAGTTAATTGAAACCATTCGTGGTATAGTAGAAATCGAACAAACTAAAAGAGATCGATCCTTAGAAAGAACAATTCAAGTATTAGGAATTGGTTTTGGTGGTGGTGCAATAGTTTCTGGTGTTGTTGTTCAACACACTGATAAAATTGAGATTATTAGTCAACCTATTCCTATTATTTCTCCTAATAATCCACCGAATCAATTTTATTCTGCTTTGGTTTTAAGTATTATTGCCACATTTTTATTTATTGGTTTAGGTTGGGTGGTAACTAAAATGTCAGTGAGAAAGTAAGAAAGTGAAATGATGAAAATAAAACTCTCTAAGAGGGTTTTTAAAAACTTTTTTCGTGTGGTGTTTAGCACTTGCAGATACCCCCTAACCCTGCTTATTAAGTGGGAAAATAGAGTCAAATTCCTGCTTTTTGGGAACTCCAAGAAATAAATTATCCAAATCTCTTTAATTTATACTTTATTTATTTTATTAGTCATTGGGGATTAGTTAATAAAAGTTCCACATCTACATGGAAAAAATCGGCTAAAGCTTCAGCTTGATGTTTATTAATTGGTAACTGATTATTAATCATCTCATAAACTATATCAGGAGATCCAAGCACTTTAAATAAATCTTCTGGAGTAACATTTTGCGCTTCCATTAAATGAAGTAACATAGAATGTGGTGATCCTTGAGGTATGGGATAATTTTCGTCCTCAAACTTGGAAATTAATGTTACTAATAATTCCAATAGTGCTTTTTCTTCTGGTGTAAGATGGGAACGATGTTCTAAATCCTCTACAATAGAGATTGCTTGATCATTTTCTGCTTCAGTTGTGATCACTTTTGGTTGATATTTAGCAAGTAAAGCAGCGTAGGATTCTGTGTTAAAAGTAAGGGTCATTTTTCCATTTTCCTTGATCGTATTCAGCATGAGTTAAAATATATTTTACCCACATTCATAAATTCATTCCTCAAAAATGCCCCAGGTTTTAGAACAATCAATAAAAATTAATGCTCCTGCTACATTAGTAGAATTATGTTTAACAGATTTAACTTTAATGCACCAATGGTTAAACCCTGTTCTGCGCTGTGAACCTGTGGGAAAAGTATGGTGTACAGAAGTAGGTAGTCGCAGTCGGTTTATGATTCAAATTCCTGTCATTCAACCTACTTTAAATACGGTGGTACTGGAAAGACAACCTGGTTTAATTGTCTGGGGTTTTAAGGGTTTTTTCCAAGGTAGCGATCGCTGGGAATGTCAACCTCTCCCTAAAGGTACACTATTAATTAACCGTTTTGAATTTACAATCCCTAACCCTATGGTGAGTTGGGGTTTTAAAACTTTTGCTGCATCCTGGACAAAATCTGATATGAAAGCACAGTTGAAGAGATTTAAACGAGTTGCAGAAGAGTTAGCTTGTTTACCAAAGTACGCGGAATAGGTGATTGGTGATTGGTGATTGGTGATTGGTGATTGGGTGGTAATTACGAATTACGAATTACGAATTACGAATTACTTTCTTTGCAAATTCTAACGCTTCTTCTGCTGTGCTAATTTTAGCTTCTGCTTGAGCGATCGCAATTTCAGTTAAAATTTTACCAATTAGTGGTGAAGCGGGAATATTCAATTTTAAAATCACCTCTTTACCACTTACCAATGGTGAGGTGTGCGCTACCAAATCATGAGGGTTTAAATATCGCTTGATTGCATTTTCATAAGTTTCTAAAGTGTTATCTTTTACTTTTAATATGTCATCTGCTAAGGCAAAAGTAGTAGTAGCAAAAAATACATTACTTAGATTTTGAAATAAAAAATACTGCTCACGCAAAGACATATCCTTAGCTTTTTGTAATTCTGCAAACATTCGCAAAGTTGTTGTCACACCACGAATTTCCGCTCGACTGTACGTAATTTCCAAGAGTTCTGATTCTGCAAATTCTGGGTTAGGATGAACTAAACAAGCGAGTTTGGCAATTCCTAACCAGGTAGTTTTGATGGTATCTCTAATAGGTGTTTGTAGTTCTTTTTCTAACTCTGGCCATCTTGCTATAATTAAACTTGCTGCTTGATCAACTGCTGCTAATTTCTGCAAGTTTTTACTATTTATATTTGTAAAAAAAGATTCTAAAACTCCATCCTCCCAAGCAGTCTTTAACCACTCTGTACCCTGATCAATATCTAAAATATAACCAATTTCTACCCGTATTCTTTCGGATGCAACTTTACTAATATCAGTCGCTAAATTGCGAATTGTATCTTGGGTAGAGGGTTCAATGGTAAAATTCAATTGAGCAGCCTGACGATAAGCACGCATTAACCGTAAAGGATCATCTTTGAGATTTTGCCGTGATATCATCCGTAAAATGCCAGTTTCTATATCTGCACAACCTTGGAGTGGATCTATAATTTCCTGAGTGTGGGGATTGTAGGCGATCGCATTGATGGTAAAATCTCTTCGGTGTAAATCTGTGAATAAACTTTCCCCTTCCTGTTGTGCGAAATCAGCGGTAGCATGGGGAAAGACTACACGAGCAATATTTCTTTCAGCATCTAATAAAACAAAACCTGCTTGATAATGTTTAGCGATCGTCCGTGCAACTTTGACCGCATCATCTGGGATAATAAAATCTAAATCCAAATATTCTCGACTTCTACCTAAAATTGCATCCCGCACCGCACCACCCACCATGTAAGCTGGTTGTGGTAGTAGTTCTAAACTAAACGGCCAATTTTGGGGATGTAAACGATCAATGATTAAATTATTCATTATCAGCATTCAGCTATTAGCAGTCAGCAGTCAGCTTTTTTTTTAAATGTAAGAGTTTAGCACTGCTCAACCCCTACCCAATGACATTGTAATAAAAATCAATCTCCCAACCAATGCTGAATATTGGAGCTTGAGCTACATTAATATAAAGGTTTTCGGAGTTGGTTATATTATGTGTATTTGCGTCAATTGCCACTATGTTGACCGTTGTATAACTTATAATGCTGTAGAAACACAACATCAACAACCCCATTTAACAGAAAATCCCGATTTTGACCCCAATGAACCCTCAATTAATGTTAACATTCGCACACAAGATGACATCATTGAAATGGAATGGGATGTTGTTGGTTGTTTGAGTTTTAAACAAGAAATGGGTAAATGGTCAAAATTAAGGCCAGGTGAATTAGTACCTACTTGAAGTGTATCAGTAAGCATTGCAAATGAGTAATAAGATCCCCGACTTCTTTTATGATCCTATCCAGAAATTTTGAATTAATCACAGAAGTCGGGGATCTGGGTATAATGTGATCTTAATTTTATATAGGACTTACGCAAAATATCTCTTGTAACCCTCATACCTCTATCTTCTCTGTGCCTGGGGCAATTCGATTATTCCATATCTTGTGCGTAAGTCTTATTATAGTATAATTATGATTATTTATTTTTTGATTAATCAATTATTTTGTATAATCATCCAGTGTCTATCAATTCTAAAAAATACGCTTTAGCATTACATACAACTACCCCAGAATTAGGTTTAGCCATTAGTAATTTTTCCGGGGATAAACGCTCTCAAATTTGGAATTTGGGAAGGGAATTATCCAGTTTAATTCATCAATATTTAATAGATTTAATCAAACCCCAAACTTGGCAAGATTTAGAATTTATTGCTGTTGCTAAAGGCCCTGGTGGGTTTACAGGAACTCGTATTGGTGTAGTTACTGCAAGAACATTAGGACAACAATTAGAAATTCCAGTTTTTGCTGTTTCTACCTTAGCTGCTTTTGCTTGGTTTACACATATTCAAAATCCTCAATTACCATCAATTTATGCTGTAGAAATGCCAGCACAACGGGGTAAAGTTTTTGGGGGAATTTATAAAATTCATGCTGATAATTCGGAAATTGTAGCTTTATTAGAAGATACTGTATTTACACCTGAAAAATGGCAAGAAGTTTTAGATACTTGGGAAACTCAATATCATTTAATTTTTGCAAAATCTGATTTAGCTATAACTGTTGATAGTATTTTAGAGTTAGCTTATTTAGATTATCAACAAGAGAAAAAACCAAATTGGTCTGAAGCTTTACCTTATTATGGTCAACATCCTGTAGATGTTTAAAATCAGTTATCATAGGACTTACGCAAGTGTAACACGGAAAGTCTAAATTTCAGTCTGTAGTAGGCACTTTAGTGCCAAAAATAAGCGATAAATCGCTTACTATGAACAGAGAAATATGCCAGTTGCGTAAGTCCTATATCAGTTAAAAATGTTCACTGTTCACTGATAACTGTTCACTGACTCCTTAGACTCCTATTTATTTAGAATGTCTTTCTAAAGCAAATTGAATTAATTGATCTACTAACTTTGTAAACTCAACTCCTGTCTTTTCCCAAAGTTGCGGATACATACTAGTAGATGTAAAACCAGGTAAGGTATTAATTTCATTAATTAAAATTTCTCCAGTAGCTTCAACATAGAAAAAATCAACTCTGGATAAACCCCCAGCATCAACAGCTAAAAATGCTTTTACTGCCAATTCTTGAATATCTGACACAACTTTTTCTGGTAAAGATGCGGGAATAAATAAATCTGCTTTACCTTGAGTATACTTGGTTTCATAATCATAAAAATCGCTATTAAAAGTAATTTCTCCAATCACCGAAGCTTTAGGATTATCATTTCCTAAAACTGCACATTCAACCTCTCTTGCTACCACTCCAGCTTCTACTATTATCCGTCTATCATAAGTTGCTGCATTATCTAAAGCTGCTTCTAATTCTTGACGCGATCGCACTTTTGCAATTCCTACCGATGAACCTAAATTCGCAGGTTTAACAAAACAAGGATAACCTAAACTTGCCTCAATTTGATCACACAATTTCGGAAATATACAAGGATTTGACCATACCTGATCTCTAGTAATTGCTTGATATTTTACCTGGGGAATTCCCACTTGTGCAAATGCAGTTTTCATAGCAATTTTATCCATTCCCACCGCTGAACCTAACACCCCAGAACCCACAAAGGGAACTTGCATTAAAGTTAATAAACCCTGAATTGTTCCATCTTCCCCATTTGGGCCATGCAGAATTGGAAACCACACATCAATTTCTGCCGCTTGGGGTGGAAACTGCCATAAATTTGCAGTAGTAGAATCATCTTCTGTTGCTGAACCCGATGTTAAAACCTGTTCTGCAACTTCTCCAGCTTGCCAAATGCCATTTTTTTGGATGTAAAAAGGGGTGACTTCGTATTTTTGACTATTTTCACCTGAACTTAAACCATTAGCGATCGCTCTTGCAGAAACTATAGAAACCTCATGTTCTCCAGAACGGCCACCGAACAACAACCCCACCCGCAGTTTAGACATCTTTTTTACCTCAATAGTATCTAAACCAGATAGCGTATCACAGTGAAGGTAAATTAAGATATCCCATTTCTTTTTTCATCCTGTCAATAAATAATAATTTATGTGAGACTTGGGAAGTATCAATAAGGTTTAAATTTACAGCATGATATAATAATTCAAGGGTAACAAAGAACAGGCAAGAGGGAATAGTAAAAAATCATCTTTAAAAGATAAAGATTGAAATCATAACACTGTTTTTTCATGTTACACATCTCGAAAAATATCTTTTGTGTGACTGATTTTAAACTCAAAACTAAAGTTTATTATCTGTTCCCTGTTCCCTTTTGTTGTAACTAACTTAAAAAAGAGGTGAAGTTATATGGTAACTCTAGCACCTAACGAAACCAAAAATGTCATCTTGAACAATCTTTCTTGGCATACATTTGAAAACATTTTAAAAGAAACAGGCAGTAATCGCCATAATCGTTTTACTTATGATCAGGGAAAACTAGAAATCATGACTCCTTTAATGCCGCATGAACATAATAAAAGACTACTAGAGAAATTAATTGACACTTTAGTAGAAGAATTAAATTTGAATGTTAAAAGTACAGGTTCATTAACTTGTAAACGAGAAGATTTAGCTAAGGGTGTAGAACCTGATTCAAGTTTCTATATTCAAAATGAACCAATCATGAGAAATAAACAAAGTTTAGATTTAACCCAAGATCCCCCACCAGATTTAGTAATAGAAGTTGATTATACAAGTGCTTCCATTGATAAATTACCCATTTATTTAGCATTAGGTGTTCCTGAAGTTTGGCGTTATGATTCTCCTGTAATGCAAATTTATCATTTATATGATGGTAGATATGAACTTTGTAATAGTTCTCCTACTTTTGCAAATTTACCTTTAAATATAGAGATTACCAAGTTTTTGGCTGCAAGTTTAGAAGTGGGTGAAGCAGCTATGATTCGTAGTTTTAGGAATTGGGTTAAAGCACAGATATTATAGAAATGGTGATTGGTGATTGGTGATTGGTGATTGGGAATAATAAGGTTTAGTAGAGGCTGATATTCGAGCTTGTTTATTATTTGCATCTCGTTCTCTAGGCTGAAAAAAGTCGTCTTTATGGAAGTAAATTATGATTTATCTATCTGCTGCGGAAGCAAAACAAAATTTTACAGAATTTTTAGATCAAGCTCAAAAAGAACCAATAACTATTCAAGGTCAGAATCAAGATTTAGTTGTAGTTTTGTCAATCTTAGAATATCAAAGATTAACTAAGTTACTAAAGGATGAGTTTCAATAATTTTGTGATCAAGTTGGTGAAAATTCTCAAGCACAAGGAATGACAAAAGCAAAACTTCAAGCAATTCTTGAGAGTGATGACTGATGATACACCCTAGCACTATTTAGATATATTATTAAAACAATCTATAGATTTTGAGTGGTTTTCATAAAATCAAAGTAAAAATAAATGCTATAAAAGCGGACAATAGAACGAGAAAATCCAAGAGTCCAATTATTTGGATAGATCAATATTCTTATCTATCACCCGCTATATAAAATGTAGTTTTTACAGATGGATCAAATGCTTCTACTCAACCATGATTGGTACTTAATTCCTGTCTTAGCGCAGTCATCTTCAGGTTCTGGAGGTGGTATGGCAAGTCTTGTTAGCCTACTCTTCACTATAGCAGGCTATGTATTTGCTTCCTATTGTTTTTATACAATCTATGAAAAATTAGGAGAAACAAATGCTTGGTTTGCTTGGATACCAATCCTAAATAGTTGGATTATGTACAAAGCTGGTGATCAGTCACCGTGGTGGACTATAGGACTATTTATCCCATTAGTCAATATTGTAGCTATGATTTTCTTAATTATGGCTTTTGTGAAAATTGTTCAGAAATTGGGTAAAAATCCTTGGCTAATTTTGTTATTAATCGTTCCTTTGTTGAATTTCGTGATCATGTATAATTTTGCATTTAGTTAAGTAGAGCTAAAAATATTCAGTATTTTCCGAAAATTCTGTTAGTGATTTCTACTAATTAAATTGCCAGTATTTGGTGGATAATTATTGGGCGGTACGCTATACAAATATAATAAAATAAAAAGCACAGGCTTTGGAATATCTGATTGCTAAATAGCGTCCGCTTTTATGTTCGTGGTAAGAAGTAAAAATATAGGATTAAGAAATTAGTTAGAAAATAGTTGAATTAGAAAAACTATAATGAGTGGAATTTTGTCCTTTGACTGATCTATAGGACTATAGATAGAGATTAAATAGTAAATATTATCACAGCTAACTTATTCCACCGCATCAAACCAAATCGGTGTAGAATCATCCACCTTACCATTATAATTAACAGTAATTTCCTGACCTTCCAAAATATACTTATGGGCAATAATTTCTATAATTTGCTCATCAAACTTTTTTTTATAAAAAGCATTAGGACGATAGGAATGATTAAACAGAGAAGCATAACCTAAAGCTATAGCACAACTTTCTCCATGCCAATCAAAATAATAATTACATAATACTGTTTTACCAACTAATTTAACTTGTTGTTTAGGAATAACAATCACAGGAGAAGTTTCAATTATCTCCCCTTTATCAAAATCTCGATCAGCAAAAATACCTCTACCTTTAATTTCTGTATCACGAACTACTAACATAACTAAATTCTATCTGATTGGGACAAGATTTTTTTCTGTAACAAATCATGCCAAACGCAGAGAGAATTTATTTTTGATTGCATGATTGATAACGGCTATTTTCACTATAACAATTCTCAAAAAATCCTGGAAATAAGTAATATGACCTGTTTAATAAATTAGGGTTGTAAGTTGAGTTGTTTATGTTATTATAAATATCCCATGCTAACTATTATTGGTTGTGGAAATCTCAATCGTAATGACGATGCTGTAGGGGTAATTATTGCCCAACGTTTACAGCAATATCTCGCTCAAAATCCACACCCCCAAATCCGCGTTTTTGATTGTGGTACAGCGGGAATGGAAGTGATGTTTCAAGCGAGAGAAAGCAAAAAATTAATTATTCTTGATGCCAGTTGCACAGATTCTGAACCAGGTGCTATATTTAAAGTCCCAGGGAAAGAATTAGAAGCACTACCAGAACATAGTTATAATCTGCACGATTTTCGTTGGGATCATGCTTTGGCCGCAGGGAAAAAAATCTTTTTAGATGATTTTCCCCAAGATGTGACTGTGTATTTAATTGAAGCTGCAAATCTTGATTTTGGACTAGATTTAAGTCCTGCTGTTCAACATTCAGCGGAGTTAGTTTTGGCAGAACTAATTTCCATTATAAACCAGAATGTAACAGATGAACAGTAATAATTGAAAAGTCAAAAATCAAGCATGAAAATACTTGACCAAGCAGTAAATGAAAACTAAAAGCTAATTGCTAATTATGCCCAGTCACGGTAAACGGATAGTTCATCCACCCTCATTTCAAATGGTACAGCATTAGCTTCGGGAGGACAAACACGGATTTTTGCACTGCTGACAATTCCATAAAGTAAACTAGCCATTGGCACAATTTTTTGCAGAATCTTCCAATTGCTAACTTGATCTGGACACTCAATTACTAAAGTTAAAGCAGTAGCTTCTGTAGTCATGTACCAACGACAATGAGACAGTAAATTTTGAATTATGCGATCGCATCCTTCATAAAAATACCGACTGATAGAATATTCTAGCTGTTGTTTCAGAATAATATCTGCTGATGTTGCTTGCATAGGGTGTTTGTCATCAGCATTGAACTCTGATTCTCTTCTATTCATTTCTGTTGAGCTTCCTATTTTATTTACCAATGGTCATTACATAGAGGACATCCTTTTTCGTTTGTAGAAAGTCTTGGGTTTCATCATCATAAAAAGCTCCAATACCACTACAATCAATTCCCCAATAATTGCTAAATAGATACACTCTTTGTCCAATAAAACCAGCCAATTGCAAAGCAGTTTGATAGTTTTGATAATCGGACACAAAAAACAAAGTTACGGCGCAGTCTTTAGCCAACGCCTGATTTACACACAAGTAACCTGTTTTTTCTAAAAATTCACCCGCTTGAATGAGATTCCTACCATTATATATACCCGGTATCATACCTTCAACTCGATGCACCACTGCATAAATTTCTATTTCCTCAAGATTTTCCGTAGGAATAGGTTGATGGATGTTATCCCAAATATACCAATAAATATCTTGAGCAATAGATTTTCTTTGAAAACGTCGAATAGAACGTCTATTCCAAACGTTCTCTAAAAACCGCTCTCGGTGAAAATTAAATTTAGGATAGTCTAACTTTTGCTGATGACTAGGCTGTATTGATGTTGCTTGATAAGCATCTTCAACAAATTGATTGACTTGAAAATAATCAGTCCCACAGACAAAAGGAATTGGCAACCTTAAACGTCTGACAGGTTTTTCTTCAATCTCTCCCGAAATTGCACAACCACAAATAAACTCCTTATTCTCAAATCCTAAATCAGCATTGAGAGAAAGTTTATCAAAATCAAAGATTAATTGGATGTTTTGTTCGTGAAGATATGCTGAAGCTGCGATCGCACCTAAATGGTGACCACTATCTAAAAAGCAATATCTAATGCTCCTATCTTGATATTTCCAGCTAGACCTATGATAAACACAACTAACTAAAAAAATGAATCCATTGATACGTTTATTGGGTAAAATATAACTCTCCAATCCGTCATCAATTAACTCATAGATTAAAGTTAGACAATTATTCTCAACTTCTAAATGGTAAATACCATTAATCAATCCATCAACATTTCTAACCTGCACATAAACTTCCGTAGGATATAATGCCCCCGCAGAAGGATTAACTCGTAATTGATAGGGGACATTTTTATAAATTTTTTCAAAAGTAATCGTGCTAGTTAACTTAATAAAAAGATGAATGGAATTATTCTCATCTAGCTTTACTCGCCGATAAAACCGGGGATAAACTTTAAAAGTGCGAGGTTGAGTAGATGTATCCACATAATTGGGATTTAATTGCACAGATAAGTAAGAATGCTTGGTTGCCTCATGAATACTTTTCCCCGATAGTTTACTGTGTGGCATTTTTCAGTAACCTTAAAACTTCTATAGTGCTAGCAAAATCTATTGCTTTATAGTCGTCCAAATTCTTCAAATTCATGTTAGGATCATGTTGTAACAGCAGTTTTACTACTTCTGTCTTTCCAGCGGATGCACCATACATCAGGACGGTTGCACCATTATCGTTTTGATTATTAATATCTATATTTGCTGATAACAATAAATTCATTAGGTCATAGTGATTGCCAAAACAAGCAAACCATAAAGCATTATTGTGATCATTATTGGTGGAATTGATATCTGCACCTGCATCTATTAATTCTTTGACTACGGAATAAAATCCCTCTCTAGTAGCTTTCATTAAAGCCGTATCACCATTTTCACCACGTTGATCCAAATCTTCTAAACTGTAACCTTTTGCTATTAACCACTGGCTAGTTTCGGAACTTAACTTGACTGGATTTGTTGAACTCATAATTATTGTAATAGACATAAAAAATATACAAACTAAAAACTGATAACTGCTAACTGCTAACTGCTAACTGCTAACTGCTAACTGCTAACTGATAACTGATAACTGATAACTGATAACTGCTAACTGCTAACTGCTAACTGCTAACTGATAACTGATAACTGAAAAAACGGAATGGTGAGCATAGCCCACCATATTTTCAATTTATTGAAATTCTGAAACACCAGCAGTAAATGAAGAACTAGAACACCTAACTGTCTGTTAATTTAATTATGATTTATCCTTCCTAACCTCCGAGATCACAAGAGATTAGGAGAGGAATTATTGATTAACCCGAAACAGAATAGGTATTAAGTATGAAAGTTTAAATCATCAATTTGTTAGCCAACTGCAACAGGTCTTTCATCTTCAGAAAACATCTTTCTTGCAGACTTACTAGGTTTAGGAATACCATAATAAGTTGCTTCTGCTTCTAACTCATCTACTATATCCCATGCTTCAATGGCACGTTGAGAATCTGCACCATAATTAGCAGTAATAGAACGAGCTTCAGAGATAGCTTTTTGAATCTCTGTGCGTAAGAATTTTAATTTTGGTTTATCTACAAAGTTACCCTTGGTGATAATATCAGTCACAGAAATTATGCCTAATAATTCACGTTGGATTACTGGCGCACGCCATACACCAGTATTAGCAAATAACCGTGCTACGTATTCGATTTCTAGATCAGGATTTACAACTACGCAGGGTTTGGTCATTACCTCATAGACATGAACCTGTTGAGGATCTTCACCAAAAGCAGCAACTTTACCTACGATATCCATTTCGGTAATCATACCGTAAGCATCACCACTGTGGCGAGGTTCAACAATCAAAGCTCGCAATTCTTTGAGCCTCATTAGTTTGACTGCTTCTGCTACGGTTGCGGAACCGCGAATAGTAGCAACGTCTTGAGTCATAATTTGTTTGGCTCTCATAATTCCTGCTCCTTTAGTTCATTCGGTTGAGCGAATCACTGAATTAATTCTAAATTGCTACCGTTTTCCTAAATTTGCCCTTTTAATCTTTGCACCTTAATTAGAAAAGATTAGATTTTTAGGCGTTATCTTGACTGGCGAAAAAGCAATTACTTAGTTGATAGATTTCTGAATAGATTCTGATGAATCTATAAGTTTGAAAATAGGATTTACGCAGGTTCTTTATATTTTTATTTTGACTTCTTACTTTATTCCTAGGTTTTAGTTGGACTAGGTTTTTAGTAAGAATTGATTTACTTACTATGTAATTGCTTTTTGTTGAGCTTTAGGATTACTGCTAACAACTTAGCTTATTTACATACTATCACTCTCACCAGGAGGAAATATGAATGATTTATAAAGATCAAGCCATTTTTGACCATAAATTAGATTAAAAAAATGTTAAGTGGACTACAAAGATAAAAATTATATTTCATATCTTAAATATCAAATATTACGATTTGTATTTTAATTCTCTAGTGATACAATTGGGTAATTGCTATTAATTGAATTTTAAATTTTTGGATATGAAGACTTACATAAAATATCTCTTGTAAACCTCTTATCTTCGTGTCCTTTATGTCCTTTGTGGTTCATTCTTCCGTAACTTCTGCCTAAGTCCTGGATATATTTGTACTCTTTTTCGGGCATGGATTATGGATTAAAGAAATGTTTTGAGTTTGATACCAATTTTACAACTGAAAAGCCGCCGTTAAAGCCACCGCCAAAGCATCCGCCGCATCATCAGGCTTAGGTATTTCCTCCAAATCCAATTCTCGCATCACCGCTTCCTGAACTTCTTCCTTATCCGCCTTACCATAACTAGTTAAAGCTTGTTTAATTTGCGGAGGTGCAAATTCTACATAGGGAATTTTACGCTGTCCCAATACTAAAATCAACACACCCCTAGCCTGTGCCACTAGGATTGTATTTGCCATGCGATAAAAGAACAACTTTTCAACAGCGACTAAATCTGGATTAATCTCATCTATTAAACTATGCAAATCATCAAATAAAGTAGATAAACGCTGACTGATTTCCACTTTGGAAGATGTACGAATCACACCAAAATCTAAAGTTGTAATTTCCAGTGAAGATAAACCATGTGAATTTTGTACACATTGAATAGCACCAAATCCCACAATAGCCAATCCTGGATCTAATCCTAAAATGCGTTTTTCCATAAAATTAAGTAGGTTTGCTGAAAAAGTGATCTGTGGAGTCAGGGAACAGGGAAAAGGGAACAGGGAACAGTTTCAAGAGTTGGGAAGAAAAGAATTTTTACCCCAAGTGCAAGGTTATTAAGTGCTTGCCAGTGTAATGAGGTAGATTATTGGCGGGCAAGATGCCCACCCCACACAAGAAAGATGCCCCACACAAGATGCCCACCCCACAAGAGTTTCATAATTATGATTTGTAGAAATATGCTGTATCTTAAACCCTCATACCTCTGTGTTCTCTGTGCCTGGGGTGGTTCGTTTATTCCATAGCTTATGCGTAACTCCTATTACTACCCCCTGCACCCTGCCCCCTGCCTCTTTCCCCCTGCATCCTGCCTCCTACCCATTGCTTCCTCAACTTTTGTTAAGTGAAGACTTTTACAAGCTCTTTGCGGGATCTCCTGTTTCTGGTTAACTATCAGGAATAATGGAAACAGAAGCAATTTCCATATTAACTATGAAATTGTCCTGCTATTTGCAGAATGTTTAACCAGATTCACCCTTGATTTTAAAATCAGGTAGTGTAAATTTTTTGTTAAACATTGTTTGTTTGTACCACTGTTCCCTATTAGGTATGTCAATCGGTTTTCTTAGACAAGCCCTCAGCACAATACAACTCAAATCACACGGCCGCACTTCCCATCGGGTTAACCAGTGGTTTAAGTGGTTATCCCCTGGAATATCGGTAAAACGCTGGTTTCTCGTCAGTGTTGGAGGTGTTTTACTGGCAAGTTTGGGGTTGGCAATTTGGATCAAGCTAACCCCTATTTTTTGGATATTAGAGTTTCTCAGAGGTTTGCTGGGATTTCTGGCGGATATATTGCCTAACTACATCAGCGGACCGTTAGTTTTAATTGCCGGACTGTTATTATTAGTGTGGGGACAATCCCGCACAGTTGGTTCAATTACCGAAGTATTAAGGCCAGAAGGTAATGAAGAAGAACTGATAGATGTTCTGTTAGCACATCGTCGTTTATACCGTGGCCCAAAAATTGTAGTCATTGGTGGCGGTACTGGACTTTCCACGTTACTTAGAGGTTTAAAAGCCTACAGCGCTAACATTTCTGCCATAGTTACGGTAGCTGATGATGGTGGTTCTTCCGGTAGGTTACGTCAGGAATTTGGAGTTTTGCCTCCTGGAGATATTCGTAACTGCGTGGCCGCCCTTGCAGATGAAGAAAAACTTTTAACAGAACTCTTTCAATATCGTTTCCGGGCTGGAGATGGTTTAATCGGTCACAGTTTTGGTAACTTGTTTTTAACAGCCATGACTGATATTACTGGAGACTTAGAAAGAGCAGTTGCTGCTAGTTCCAAGGTTTTAGCTGTCCGCGGACAGGTTTTACCCGCTACCCTCAGTGATGTGCGTTTGTGGGCAGAAATGGCAGATGGGCGCAGAATTGAAGGTGAATCTAGCATTCCCAAAGCTGGAGGCAAAATTGCTAAAATCGGCTGTCTTCCTGAAAATCCCCCTGCATTACCCGCAGCCATCAAAGTAATTCAAGAAGCAGATTACATTATCATTGGTCCTGGTAGCTTGTACACCAGCATCATACCCAATTTATTAGTCCCAGAAATTGCCGATGCGATCGCGACAACTACTGTACCCCGGATTTATATTTGCAACATTATGACTCAACCGGGAGAAACAGATAATTTTACTGTAGCTGAACATATCAAGGCTATTGATGCAGCTTGCGGAGACAGACAATTATTTGATGCAGTTTTAGTACACAAAAAATCTCCCTCGGCCCAAGCCTTAATTCGCTATGCTCAACAAAACTCCCATCCAGTTTTCCTCGATAGAGAAACTGTTACCCAACTAGGAAGACGAATAGTACCAGCTAATGTTATCCATGAAGATGAAACTGGTTTTGTCCGTCATGACCCCCAAAAACTAGCCAGAGTATTACTAAAATGGTACAGTGGTGTACCCTTTGGGAAGTCAAAAGTCAAAAGTCAAAAGTCAAAAGTCAAGTGATTGGTGATTGGTGATTGGTGATTGGTGATTGGTGACTGGTGACTGGTGATTGGTGATTGGTGATAACTGATAACTGACAACTGATAACTGACAACTGATAACTGACAACTGATAACTGACAACTGATGACTACAATATTTCTTCCTAATACAGAAGCAACACAAAAATTAGGTATTTTTCTGGGGGAAAACCTCACACCTGGGACTGTCATTTTATTATCAGGTGATTTGGGTGCTGGTAAAACTACCTTAGTTCAGGGTATAGGTAGGGGTTTAGGAATTACAGATTCTATTGTCAGTCCTACTTTTACCTTAATCAATGAATATACTGAAGGGCGTATTCCCCTTTATCATCTGGATTTATATCGTTTACAACCCCCAGAAGTCAATGGATTAAATTTAGAAAGTTATTGGGAAGGAATAGAAGTAGAACCAGGAATAGTTGCCATTGAGTGGGCGGAAAGAATGCCCTATCTACCAGATAGTTATGTGCAGATATCTTTAATTCATGGTGAAAATGGCGATGCTGTGGGTGAATATAGCGATCGCCAAGGGGAAATTTTACCTGTCAATTGTCAACTAGATTTTTTAGACAAACTGTAAAGCTTTTCCCCGTACTTGCGTATTTACCTCACCTTTGTCATAAACAACTTCTCCACCAACAATGGTAGTCACAGGCCACCCAGTTAAATTCCAACCTTCAAAAGGACTCCAACCGCACTTGCTTAAAATTTCTTCCCTGTTGACAGTTTTATAATTATTTAGATCCACCAAAACCAAATCAGCGTCATAACCAACTTTAATTTCTCCCTTATTAGGAATACCATAAGCTTGAGCAGGTGCTTTAGACATCCAATTCACAACCTGAGCTACAGTACATTTTCCTTCTTGTGCTGAAGTTAACATTAAGGGTAGAGAAGTTTCCACACCTGGCATTCCTGAAGGTGAATTAGGGTAGGTTTTGCCTTTTTCCTCTAAAGTGTGGGGGGCGTGATCAGTAGCGATAAAATCAATTACACCATCCCGTAATGCTTGCCAGAGAATTTCATTATCTTCAGGCGATCGCAATGGTGGGTTCATTTGTGCTAAAGTCCCAATGGTTTCATAAGCACTGGTATTTAAAAGTAAATGTTGTGGTGTCACCTCCGCAGTCACCCAATTCGGTTTTTCTCTACGTAAAAACTCCGCTTCAATTCCCGTAGATAAATGCAGAATATGTAAACGGCGTTGATACTTTTTAGATAGCTTCACAGCTAATTGGGTAGCCAACAAAGCAGCTTGAGTATCTTGAATTTGGGAATGAATTGCCGGATCTTCAATTCCTGCAAACTCTTGTCTGCGTTGTTTAATTCTCTGTTGATCCTCAGCATGAACAGCAATTAAGCGACTACCATGAGCAAAAATATTTTCCAGAGTTGTTTCTTGATCTACCAACAAATCACCACGCATAGATCCCATGAAAATTTTAATCCCACAAGTTGGTTGTACCGTGACTAACTCTGTTAAATTATCCGCAGTTGCACCAATAAAGAAGCCATAATTAACCACACACTTACTAGCAGCCCGTTGTAACTTATCATCTAAAGCTGACTGACTAATAGTTAAAGGTTTTGTATTTGGCATTTCCAAAAAAGAGGTAACACCCCCCTTCGCACAAGCACAACTAGCAGTAAATAAGTCTTCCTTATGTTCTAAACCAGGTTCACGGAAATGTACTTGTGGATCAATGACTCCAGGCAACAAAGTTAGTCCTTGTGCGTCAATTTCTAGGGATGGGGTGGCATTAGCTATGTTTGAGTTTACCTCAACAATTTTACCCCCTTGGGTCAGCACATCCCCCAACATAAACTCACCATTGGGTAAAACCAGACGTGCTTGACGAATTAATAAACTTTTTGGAGATGACATCATCGGTTATCAGTTATCAGTTATCAGTTATCAGGAGTTATGGAAGTTATAATCAGTAGTTACTTTTTCTGCTCCACTCTTGTGCTTCCTAACTATTCTGTTTCAGACCAATTTCAATCTTACTCAGGAAAATACCAATATCTAGTTAAGATAGTAAATAAATTCTTTTTCAATCAGTTCAGTGCTTGCCTCTGACTCTCAAATTTTTAAGTAATTTCATGCAAAATCAAGTGTCTGATCAAAACTCTAGTCAACAGCCTGAAAACTCTTGGTTTGTCGAGCTAATTAAAACTATTATCCTCAGCATATTTCTGGCTTTGGGAATTCGTACCTTTGTTGCTGAAGCTCGTTGGATACCCACTGGATCTATGGAACCAACATTACATGGGGTACAAGATCAGTGGAAAGCAGATAAGATCATCATTGATAAGGTTAAATATAACTTTGCTGATCCTCAAAGGGGTGATATTGTTGTTTTCTCTCCGACAGAGAAACTACAGGACGAAAAATACAAAGATGCTTTTATTAAAAGAATCATAGGTTTGCCAGGAGAAAAAATAGAACTTAAAAATGGCAAAGTCTATATTAACAATCAGATACTTCCAGAAGATAAATATTTATCTGACTCTGTACAGACATCCGTGGATGTATGTAGATCACAAACTACAACCCCTTTCCTCTCAAAACCAGAAACCATACCACCTGATTCATATTTAGTTTTAGGTGATAACCGTGGTAGCAGTTATGATGGGCGTTGTTGGGGTTTAGTTCCCAAGGGAAATATTATTGGCCGAGCAATAGTGCGTTTTTGGCCACTCAATAAAATTGGTACTCTTGATGACACACCTTTATATCCATCTGAAAATTAAGTAGGGAAATTTATAGCAGGGTGCAGGGGGTAATATCATGTCCGGTTAAATACTTATCATTAGGATAGCAGGGTGCAGAGTGCAGGGTGCAGGGTGAGAAGAATTTTCGGATGTCTGCATTAACTAGCTATATTGTAATTAGACATCTAGTGGAAATTACAGCAGATTTTGTTGCTATGAAGTACAAGTTATAATCATGAAACTCTTGTGGGGTGGGCATCTTGCCCGCCTAAAATGTACCTCATGACACCGGAAAGTGCTGTAAATATCTGCGACGTGAAATGAAACCCTTGTAGAGATGTTGCATGCAACGTCTCTGGAGAGGTATATTAGTTATGCAGACATGATATAACTCCTGAATTCTGACTCCTAAACTTAACAGGATTTATTTTCTTCTCCCTTGTTCTTTTAATAATAAATCCACCCATTCTTGATTTTCTCCAGATAACTCTGGAACAGGAGGGATATTATAATCTAAAGTTAAGTCAAATCCAGCTTGTTCATAGATTTCTAAGAAGATATTCTGTAGATTTAACTCTATTTCTGGTTCTGATTTTTGGATAGGAATGGTAAAATTTGGGATAGGTTCTCTGACACTGAAAGGAAATAGTTGAGCAGATGGTAAGCGGTGAGACCTAGCAACTAAAATGCGATAATCTGTATCAGGAGTATGGGTAATCATTGGCATTTTTTCCCCTGTTCTGATTAAGTCAATCTCTACTAAGTTAGTATTAGTTTCAAATATTTTATCTCGTTTATCTAAATAAGATTTTCTCCCTTCTTTACTTTTTTTGTTAGTAGGAGAAAGAATTTCAATTATAGTGACTACCTTACCTGTAGAAACTTCTCGAATTTCTAAATATCCTTCTTTTATTTCTAAAGGTGATGGTAATGTAACAGTAACAGATTTATTTTCTATTTTTGTTGCTAAAGTTGTTGTTGCACTACTATCTGGTTTTTGATCTTGTTGTTTGACTGATAAAATAGCTACGTCAGGAATACCAATTAAGAGAGAATCTTCGCTGTCAGTTCTATAGGTTCGTTTTTCTATAGCTACACGATATTTAGGACGTAGTGGAGGAGATATTGCAATTGCGATCGCCGTAATTAATCTATGATGTACTTCTGAGCATAAATCAGGATTTTCTAAATAGGGGTTCATCCCTGGAAATGGTGAACTCATAATTTTATCCTCTCAGATGTTTAGAGTTACTAGACCTAATATAACATTTCTATCCAGGTCAGTATTGTAGGGTGTGTTAGAACGGAGTTCGTAACGCACCATGATCAAGGGTTTGGTATGTTACGCTATCAATAACACACCATGCTCAGATTTTATATTTATAGTACTTACGCATTTTCATGAAACATCAGGGTTTGAGATTGCTTCCTTTCGTCGTAATGACAGTCTTTGAAGTAGATTTTGCGTAAGTCCTGATTTACACTAATTTGACTTTACTTGCTGCTATTTTTGCTTTTTCCCTCGCTGATTTTTCATCTTTATCTTTTGCTAAAGCTACTCCCATTCTCCGATAAGGATGTGCAGTTGGTTTACCAAATAATCTAATATCAACATCGGTTTCTGTTAATGCTTCTGCAACTCCAGTAAAAGCAATATTTTCAGATTTTTTATCTGACAAAATTACCGCACTAGCGGAATATCCAAGTTGTTTAATTTCCGGAATTGGTAAACCCAAAATCGCCCGTAAGTGTAATTCAAATTCATTCAAATTTTGAGAAATTAATGTCACCATTCCTGTATCATGGGGGCGGGGTGAAAGTTCTGAAAATATCACTTCATGTTTGGTAATGAAAAATTCCACACCGAAAATACCTGCACCACCTAAAGCATTGGTGACTTTTTTAGCAATTTCTTGTGCTGCTAATATTTTATCATCAGAAATACCAGCAGGTTGCCAAGATTCTTGATAATCTCCTCTTTCTTGTCTGTGGCCGATGGGAGGACAAAAAATAGTTTCTGCATCCCATTGTTTAACTGTCATTAAAGTAATTTCGATTTCAAAATTGATAAATTCTTCGACAATTACTTTCTGACTATCACCTCTAGAATTACCAATTGCATAATTCCAAGCTGTTTCTACTTCTGTTTGATCATTAACTACAGATTGACCTTTTCCTGATGATGACATTACAGGTTTAACAACATTGGGAAATCCGATTTGATCAGAAATAGAAATTAATTCTTCTAAACTAACAGCATAACCATATTTAGCAGTTCTCACCCCTAATTCTTTACTTGCTAATTCTCTAATTCTGTCACGGTTCATCGTGTAATTAGTAGCTGCTGCGGTGGGGATAACTGTAATTCCGCGTTGTTCAAATTCTTGTAACTTTTCGGTTCTAATTGCTTCGATTTCTGGAACAATAAAATTAGGTTTATGTTTAGTAACTACCGCTTCCAAATCTTCTGCACTCAGCATAGAAATTACTTCTGCACAATCAGCAACCTGCATTGCAGGAGCATTTTCATAACGATCAACTGCGATCACATAATTACCTAAACGTTGTGCAGCAATGACAAATTCTTTTCCTAGTTCTCCTGAACCGAGTAACATGATTTTTTGGGGTAGTTGCAGTGATTTCTTCATAATTTATTTGAGTCGGTTTTGATTTCTATATATTATAAAATTAAAGCAAAAAATAAAAAAAATTTACGATTCCTGATTTTTTCTGATCTGATTTTTATTTCTTTATTATTGATTCATTTAATGAAAATAATCCTAGCTGATCACAAGTAAAAGTTAATAACTAGCAACTGATTTTAATGATTTTTTATACTTTCTATAACCTAGATTTTACATCAGCAGCAAAATCCTCATATTTTCTGAGGGGAGTTACTTCTACTTGTACATTTTGACCCATTAATTTCATAATAGGTAAATCTAAAAGAATTTGATCCAAAGTATCAGGTGTGGGAACATCCAAAATAGCAATTACTCGTCGAGTACCCACACATTTCCATAAGTCAACTACGACTCCTGCTTGTTTTGCTTGCAATGCTGCATCTGCTTCCTGACTCCAAATAGTAAATAACTCCTGTTGATTCATATCATTGGGATATTCAACATGAAAATCTAAGTGATATAACATTATTAATTGTCCTGAATTTATTGTGTAAATGATATTCATAACATAAACTATGAATAGTTGATATTAAAAATTGTTATTTAAATTTTCATTTCTTAATTTTTCGGGATATTGTATTTTAGCGATCGCCTTGTTTTTATCTTTGATTTAGATGATATGCTATGGATAATCAAACTGAGTATATTAATGCCCTAATTAATCTGCATTGTGGACTTAATCGTCAAGGGCCTGGTGATGATGAATTTTCCCGCTTCATTTTATCTCAACTTCCCGTTTTACCCCCCAAACCGCGAATTGCTGACCTTGGATGTGGAACTGGTGTTGCAACATTACTGCTGGCAAAATACTATCATTCTCAAGTTATTGCTGTAGATTTCTCTTCAGATTTTATTCAGGAACTGGAAATTAAAGCAAAACAAGCGGGTTTGGAAGATTTGATTACCGCAATTCATGGTGATATGGCTAAATTAGATTGGCCTCCCGCTTCCGTTGATTTGCTGTGGTCAGAAGGTGCTATATATAACTTGGGATTTAAGGATGGTTTGCAACTTTGGTATCCGTTAATTTCCCCTCATGGTATTGCTGTTATCTCGGAAATGAGTTGGTTTTTGGAAGATGTCCCCGAACCTGTAACCCAGTATTGGCAAGCGTCCTATCCGACAATGGGTACTGAAGCGGAAAATATTGAGACTGCAACTAGATGTGGTTTTAAGGTACTTGCTACCTACAAATTACCTAGTCATTGTTGGTGGTATAATTATTACCAACCAGTACGAGAAAGGTTCAAGGAAATTGAATCTACTCCAATTAATCAATCTGTGATTAGTGAAATGGAAGAAGAAATGAGATTGTTTGAAAGTTTTAGTGATTTTTATGGTTACACTTTTTATGTTTTACAAAAAGGTGTGAAATAAATCTGAGTTTAGGTTCAGGGTATTGAATAGAATGATGATTAAAAATTTAATGATGGTTAGATTTTTATTTCCTTTTAGTAATCAATAAACCCAGACCAATAAAGAAAATTGTAGCAATAAAACTTAAAAATAAAGAAGCATAAAAAGGATGGGGTGGTTTATCAAGAGAAATAGCACTCATGGGTTGATTGATTTTTTCAATTATATTTGATGGCTATAGCTATACAAAACTAAGTGCGGAATGTGGGTTATCAAAGACCCGTTATTTTTCGCGGATAGCCCAACAGCCATACCATGACCGCAGATGGCATCAGCACCATCCAGAACACAATACCGGGAAGCAGATAGCCCAGTTCTTGCCAGGGGCGGTTGACTAAAATTGCCAGGGCGATCGCCAGATGTGTCCCAATCCACCAACTTAGATGATAACCTTGCTGCTGCAAAAATCGGCTCTGAATGGCAATGACCCCAAACCAGGTGAGGCTGAAAAATAAAAACCCAATGCCCAAAGTCGCGACAAAAGACCATAGTCCCGCTGTGGGGTGGGAAGATGACATGATGGCATTGAAGGCCAAACCGCCAAAAATCAGGGAGGGAATCAGGGCAATGATAGTACCGGCGATCGCCGCTTTTAAGGTGTGCTTAAACCACTTACCACTATTATCCATACGTCCTTTGAGAGCAATCTGTTGCAAAGCAGCACAGGTGCTAACCAGAATCCCCAGGGAAAATAGACCGCTTAACCCAAACGTCAGCGCCGACAAAATGCCCGCCACAACCCCACTGGCAACCCAGCCCAGCAGTGTCCAGCCAGACCACTCCAGTAGCAATAGGCCATTGACGTGAGTACGCTGTTGGGCTAACAATTGTCGGGTCATGGCATCAGTAAACTGATTGAGTTTCAAAGATTCAGGAGAGGACTGACGCAGTAGGTAGAGCATAACCCCACCACTGACCATGAGATTAACAACTGCCAGCAGCCACCATCGGTTAATAGTGATGCCGCCCAGTTGGGTAAGTTCGAAAAACCGTCCCCGTATCATGATCTGCACCACCGTCCATCCCAACATAGTTTTGAGCCACAGGTCAGCTTGGGCAAGATAACGACGCAGCACATACCATTGAGCCAGAATCATGGGAGTTTCGACAGCCAGCATAATCAGCAACAGGACGGGAAACCAAGGCAAAGTGTTAAACCATTTCCACTGGCTTGGTACCACCAGCAGTAGCACGTGCAACAAGCTATTCGCCAATGCCCCTATCGCTGTGGCCTGAACCCATTGCTTAGACCAATTGACCTCCAGCCGCAAAGCAATGCCTTGGCCTATTCCAGTGAGTATTGAAGGCCATCCGCTGATGAGCCAGTAGAATAATGAATAGCCTTTTACCATCAGGATGCCGCGATCTGAACTCCAGAATGCGGCGATCGCCATACCTAGCACCGACAGCACTACCCAACCGCACCAGAAGCTCCACCCTGGCAGGAGTAACGGGTCGGGAGTGCCAGCCAGGTCGGTAATCACCAGGTCGGGGGGTGAACCATCAGATGTGATTGAAGCCGTAGCGGCACTGAGTTCATCAGCCTCCGCCATTGGAGAGGGTTGCTGAGGAATGGCTGAAGGCTCAGAAATGTCAGTCATGCTCAGGGCAGCCTGAGTCCGCCACAAAATCCGCGTAGAGCCAGTCTGTTGAGCAGCAATCTGGACGGATTCAATACCCTGCACCCCCAGCCGCTGTAGCCCTTGCAAAATGCGCGGCACAATTATTGCCTGATCTATGGTGTCAGGACTATTCAGCAGCACCAGGAGTTGAGTCTGCTGCCGCCGCACCCGCGCTTGGATATTTTGCGATAGCAGTGATCGATTCAGTAAGGTGGCAATCGCTTCAGGATTTCCCTGTCGAGCTTGCTCCATCAAGTTTGAGTTAGTCATAGCAATGTCTTAGTAATCAGCGATCGAAAAGTTGAGATTCTGATCTGGTCTTCACCTTCAAGGCTCAACCACTTTAGGCCCATTGCCCAAACCAGCCGTTGTTTTAAAAATGAGTGGAATTTGGCTAACCTCGTCGTTAGCGATGGTTGTGTCAACTGAATCAAAAGACCAGGCGGCCAACAAACCCGGAGCATCTTTTGCAGGCATGGCTTGCATGGTCTGCTGCACCTCTGCATCACTGAGGGTGCGTTCCCATATTTGCACATCACGGATCAACCCAGCGTAGGGACGACTATTTTCCCGATTGTTGCCCAGCATCAAGTTAGAGCGGGTCAGGTCAATCTGCCCCTGATAGGAAACACTACCCTTCATTTCTCCATTGAGATAAATCCGAATGGTTTGACCATCGTAGGTGCTGACTACATGAGTCCATTGCTTGAGAGGGAGACCAGGGGCGATCGCATAATTCCCATTCAGACTGAACCGAATACCTTTAGCTTTGTGATCAACCACTAGCAGCATTCGATCATTCCGCGTATTGTCTGAGCGTTCAAGAATGCGGGGATATTTCATATAGCGGGTAGGATTAACCCACACTGCCACTGAAAACCCCCCAGGGATTGAGGTAAAAGGCGGTATTTCCCTGCGGGAGGTGATGGCAATATCGTCCTTACCATCAAATTGCAGCGCATAGCTTTGACTGGGGGAAATCATTGGGTCTGATGAGGTGGATGGAGAGAATCCGCGACTGCCCAAAAATACAAGCAGCAGGAATGTGATCCCACCCAGAGCAATAGCACCCCAACGCCCAGAGCGAAGTGACCAAAGCTGTTGAATTTGCTGGCTGATGGGCGATCTCCTCATCCATTCTAGAAGCGCTGATACTTCAATCCAATCAGACCCCAAATTGCTCGCTGAGTTGGGGGCTTTTGTTTTAGATGAGGCCATATTGGGCGATAACTGCGTCTGCCATCGGGGCAAAATATCCCCCAACTGTCGTCCATAGACTTGAATGGGAAAGGGGGTTTTTAGCCTTACCTGTTGTAACACCTTACGCACCTTGGGTAGATATTTTTTCTGATCGGGCAGAGAAGAACCCTCTACAAAAATGCGAATGTCTTCGTTACCTTGGCACACCAGAATTTTGATTTTTCGTCCAAATTCTGGAGATTGCTGAAAGGCATGGGCTAATTGCTCAAGGGCGACTTGGGGGTTGGACTCGGCAGACGTGGGTTGTGACATCAGTTAATTTCACAAATGACTGTAGATTGAATTTTTGTGATTATTATTCAGTATTTAAAGGCAGGTATGAATTATGGCCCTTTGGCGATAGCGAAGCACTGCTGCAAGCAGTTCACTATTCAACAACTATTAACTCCGATTTTCGTAATCTTCATGTTATATATGCCTGTAGACCCTGTTCATTTATATATTAAAGCTGGGTTAGGGTAGCATTTATGATCATGCTTCAATGGTATTTTTCCTCATTTCGGATATTTCGTTCACAGATTTCAATACCCAGGGAATAAATTAAGATTTTGATAGTTGAAGTTTACAGATTTTAATACCCAGGGAATAAATTCCCTGTCTCATAGCTGAAGTCTCATAGCTGAAGTCGGTTGAAACCGACTAGAATTTAATATCATTTACTATTTAACAATCACATCCTGTAAATCCTCAAATCCTGGACATCCTGATTCAGAATTTTGACAATTAAAATCCTGAAAAAACATGACAGAAACAACCGCCAATTATGATCAAACATGGAAAGAAGCAATTAGCCAATATTTTGAAGACTTTATCCAATTCTTCTATCCTAACCTCCACAAAAAAATTGATTGGAGTAAAACCCCCATCTCCCTAGATAAAGAACTAGAACAAATCACCGCTGCTAGTCAAAGCAAAAAACGCTATGCTGATAAATTATTTCAAGTCTGGTTATTAAATAACGAAATCATATGGATTTTAATTCACATAGAAGTACAAAGTCAATATGATCAAGAATTTAATCAAAGAATGTACATCTATAATTATCGTTCCTTTGATTTATTTAATAAACCAGTCATCAGTTTAGCCATCTTAGGAGATGAAAATAGAAAATGGCGGCCAAACAGTTATGAATATGGTTTAGATGATAGTTTCGTGAAAATGCAATTTAGCATAGTCAAACTATTAGACTATGAATGGGAAGAACTAACCGCAAGTGATAATGTATTTGCTATAATAGTCATAGCACATCTAAAAACCAAAGCCACGACTAAGAATTTAAGCGAACGAGAACAATGGAAATGGAACATAGTCAGACCATTATATCAACAGGGTTTAACAAGACTTGATATTATAAACTTGGTTAAATTCATTGATAAAATGATGACTTTACCACCACCATTACAAACAGAGTTCAACGACAAATTAGAACAACATGAAAAGGAGTTAAATATGCCTTTTATAAGTCCAATTGAGGAAATGGCGGAAGAAAAAGGTGCTAGAAAAGCTTGCCAAAATAATATCATCAAAATTCTTGCCAATAGATTTGATTCTGTACCTGAATTAATGAGTAATTATATCCATAAAATTGAGGATATGACGATTTTGGAAAATCTGTTGTTAGGAAGTGTTAGTATTAATTCCTTGGAGGAAATGCAAAAATTAATTGATGCGGAATTACCTGATAAATAAGAATCTTACTATCCTTGATTTTTTCTATCATGATGAAGTCAGGGATTTATTTTAATCTTAATCCTGTACATCCTAAAATCCATAAATCCAGGGAATCAATTCCCTGTCTCAAAGCTAAAGTCGGTTAAAACCGACTGGAATTTAAGGTAATTGACTATTTAAAAATCACATCCTGTAAAATCCTTAAATCCTGGAAATCCTGATTCTGACAAAAAATCACATCCTGAAAATCATCACCAATAAATCCATCATCCAGGGAATCAATTCCCTGTCTCAAAGCTAAAGTCGGTTAAAACCGACTGGAATTTAAGGTAATTGACTATTTAAAAATCACATCCTGTAAATTCTTAAATCCTGGACATCCTGATTCTGACAAATGCAAAATTTAATTAAGATGTGATAATTTATAGAAATTGTGATAACATAATTATTATCATACTTAATACAGTTAAATTCAACACAATTTTCAAAAGGAGATAAATTTATGAGTTTAACTATTTCTGATGAAATTCTCAATTCTACAGGAATGACATCAACAGAATTATTAATAGAAATTGCAGTGATGTTATTTGAAAAAGAAAAAGTTAGTTTAGGTAAAGCTAGTAAAATAGCGGAAATGAATTATGTGAAATTTCAGGAATTACTCGCTCAACGTAATATTTCCCTACATTATGATGTTGAAGAGTTTCAAGAAGATATGAAAACTCTGAAAGAAACAGGTTGGTTATGATTATTGTTAGTAATACCTCACCAATTAGCAATTTAGCTAAAATTGATCACCTATTTTTACTGAGAGAAATTTATAGTGAAGTTATTATTCCTCAAGCAGTATATGATGAATTAACAGATGTTAGAGCAGGAGAAAAGGTTAATAATTCTATAAAAAATGCTAATTTCATCAAGAATAAACCTGTTATTAATTATCAATTAGTAAAAGATTTACAGCGAAATTTAGACGGTGGAGAATCGGAAGCAATTGTATTAGCAATAGAATTAAATGCTACTAAGTTATTAATAGATGAAAGATTAGGAAGAAAGGAAGCAATAAAATTAGGATTGTCTTTGACTGGAGTATTAGGTATATTGTTGATTGCTAAAAAAAGAGGATTAATTAGTAATGTTAAATCTTTGATGGATCAATTAATTTCGCACACAGCTTTTAGAATTGGTGATGAACTCTATTATACTATATTGATAGAAGCTAATGAAAATTAAATGAACAGGATGGTAAGTAATTTTTAGATTGTTTGTTGATGATGAAATTTGTATTTGTCAGAATCAGGATAACCAGGATTAAAGGATGTACAGGATAGTAATTTATAGATAGTTTTATAATCATTTAAAGACAATCATTAAACAACATCCTCAAAATCCCAACATCCAAAAAACAATCATTCAATTTTTTGACTTCTGACTTTTGACTTTTGACTTCCCGAAGGGTATCCTGATTCAGACAAATGCCAAAATTAAAACCTCATTTACCAATACAAAACCTACTAAAAATCCGATCTAAAACAGATTCCGTCACCTCCTCACCCGTTATTTCTCCTAACGCATAAATAGCACCTCGTAAATCAATAGTCCAAAAATCCAAAGGTAATTGATTTATAATTGTTTCTTGCACCTGTACCAAATCATTCTTCGCTTTCATTAAAGCTGCTGCTTGTCTTTGATTAATAGCTAAATCCAGATCAGCAACTTCCACATTTCCAGCTTCCACACTTTCCAAAATCGCCATTTCCAAATCATCAATACCCTGATTTTTTGCCGCAGCAGTTTTCACAACCTGCTTAATTATTTCCTCCCTTCCTTCTCTCTGCGTACTCTGCGTCTCTGCGGTTCGTTCCCTCCATAAAACCTGATTTTCCAACAAATCAACCTTATTAACTACTAAAATCAAAGGACGATGTTTTACCTGTTCAAAAATTTCCTGATCTGCATTTGTCAAACCTACAGAACCATCAATAGTAAATAACACCAAATCAGCATTATTTGCAGCTTGACGCGATCGCTCTACACCGATTTTCTCAACCTGATCTACAGTGTCTCTAATTCCCGCAGTATCTAAAACTTGAACAGGTATTCCCCCTACCACTAACTGCGATTCTACCACATCACGGGTTGTTCCCGGTAAGTCAGTCACAATAGCGCGATCGCTCTGACTCCAAGCATTTAATAAACTTGATTTTCCCACATTGGGACGACCAACAATAGCAACTTTTAACCCAGTTCTTAATAATTCACCTTTATCTTTTGTAGCTAATAATTGATTTATTTCCAAACTAACTTGAGCAATTTCATCAATAATTCTTTGTTGATCTAAAGGTGGTAAATCTTCCTCAAAATCAATTCTCGCTTCTATCTCTGCTAAAATATCTAAACATTGAGAACGTAAATTTTTAATCGGTTGTGCTAACTTACCCCGTAACCCTGCTAAAGCAGTTTGTGCAGCTTGGGGAGACTTCGCACCCACTAAATCTGCAATACTTTCAGCTTGGGTTAAATCTAACCTACCATTTAAAAAAGCCCTTAACGTAAACTCCCCCGGTTGTGCTAACCTCGCACCATGTTCTAAACATAGTTGCAATACCTGTTGCACCGCAATAATTCCCCCATGACAATGAAACTCTACCACATCTTCACGGGTGAAAGAACGCGGTGCTTGCATAATTAACAGTAAAGCTTCATCAACAACTTGCTGAGTTTGGGGTTGACGAATGAAACCATAAAGGATGCGATGACTTTCCCAAACCTGCTTTCCTGGTGCATGAAAAAGAGATTTAGCGATCGCCATTGCATGATCACCAGAAACCCTCACAATACCCACACTACCTTGTTGGGGGACAACAGCAGTAGCGATCGCGGCAATAGTTCCAGTATGAGCTAATAATTCTGACATGATAGGTTGGGTAACAGGTAAGAGCGAACCGTGAACAGTGAACAGTAATCATAGACTTACAACGATAATAGTAATATTTATCTAAGGGTTTATAAAGCCGTATTTTTAGAGAGGAGTTTACTGTGGAACAAACAATTAATTGCGCTACAGCCTGCATTGACGGTTGTATTTTAGGTAATAAATGTCCCAACATCAAGTATAGAGAAGCAACATCTAAGTTTATTGAAGAAACTTCTTTAGATCAAATGCTAGAAATTGCCCAAGAAAGACTCCGCAAAAAAATGATGGAACCACCAACATGGGTTATTCCTGAAGATATTTAGCTAAATATTACTTGCATTAATCCCCAACTCTCGCAGCTTCGCTACCATGCGATCGCTGCATCACTATACAAAATCTCCTGGAGGAAATATAACATCATCTGGGAGGTAAATAATATCTCGAATCAGTCATTAGACATCTGGTGAAAAAGAATGTAGAGACGTTGCATGCAACGTCTCTACAAGGGGTCACGCAAATTTAATTTTCACCAGATGTCTATTGTGTAAAATGAATTTGGGAGAGATGTTTTGCTTAAGTCCTATATGAAATTTATTGACTCAATAGTTGTTGATAATCTTGTGGAGTATCAATATCAATTGCACCTAAAGGGAAGGGAATACTAAAAACATCACTTTTATACATTTTAATTAGTTTCCTTGCTCCCATATCTTCAGTTAAGTGAGCTAGTTTATGGAAGTATTTTTGATGGAAGAAAACAGGTACACCCAAAGTATCTGCATATTCACAAGCAATGATTGGTTTTTGATAAATATGAAATGAATCAACTAAGTTATTAATAATTTCTGTACTTAAAAAAGGTTGATCACAAACAGTAATGATTACCGCTTCTAAATCAGGATAATTTGTCATCATTTCCGTCATTCCACAGCAAATTGATGTACTCATCCCTAATTGCCAATTTTGATTTTCGAGAATTTTGATCTCAGATTCACTAATTTGATGACGGATAATCTCTGCATTTGCACCTAAAATTAAGATAACTGGATCACACACAGAAGAAACTGCCTTTTTGATTGTACTATTAACTAAATTCTCCCCTTGATAATCTAAAAGTTGTTTTGGTGAACCCATGCGAGTTGATGCACCTGCGGCTAAAATAATAATGCTAACATTTGATATTTTCATGTTTTTAAAAATCAAAAATTCAGAGCGTAGTGACAGCATCAAATACATTATTAATCAATTTTTACTGCTTCCATTTTATTTTTTTGATTTATTGGTTGAGTACGATGTTTCAAAAAACCACCATTCCGGTTTTTAAAGATGGCTTGAATTTCAGCAATTATAGCTACAGCTATTGTTTCCGGTGTATCTGCACCAATATCTAAACCAATAGGTGCATACAATTTATCTAATTTTTGCTGACTAATATTGCCTACATTTTCCTGTAAATCAATTAATAACTTCTCCGTCCGTTTTTTTGAACCTAGACAACCTAAATATTTGATTTGAGATGGTATCAGTAATTTCAAAACTTCCCAATCATCAAAATAATTATGAGTCATCACTACAGCAACAGTATAGTCATTAATCGCTACTTGTTGATGGATAATTTCTCTCCGAGTTAAAATCACTTCATCAACCATACTAAATCTTTCCTGACTGGTTTCTATTGCTCTCAAATCAAAAACTTTAACTAACCAACCTAAATATTTAGCTAATTCTGCTAAAGGTACAGCATCCCTTCCAGCACCAAAAATCATTAAATTTGGTAATGGTTGGATAAATTCAATTAAAACCTGAACTTCTCCAGATGGAAACTGATATTTATAAAAACTGGAACATTGGTTTTTAAAAACTTCCTGACTATCTTTTATTAATGCTTGTTGTAAATTACTTGCAGCAATATTACTATTGATATTTCCATCATTACTAAGAGTGAGTTTACTTCCTAACTCAACATTGACATCACCCTCAACCTGAAAAACAGTTGCTATAATTCCTGTTGTTTGTTCTTGAAAACATTGATGAATAAAAAGTAAAGGATTAACTAAACTATCTGGTTCTAAACACTCAATTAAAATATCTACAACCCCATTACAACCCAACCCAAAACCCCAGATAATATCCTCTTCAGCATTAGTATCATAAGTAATCACTTTTGCTTTTTTATCTATCATCAAGCGAGTATGTTCAATTACATCATTTTCCAAACAACCACCGCTGATAGTTCCTACTACCTCACCAGATGCAGTGATCAACATTCTTGCACCCGGTTGACGGTAAGTAGAACCTTGGACATTAACAACTGTTGCTAAAAATAGTGGTTCAGTCTTGTTATTGTTATTTAAAAATGTTTGAATAATAGAGGTTATTTCTTTCATTTGTTTCAGCTAAATTATGACTGTATTTTATTAAGTACCTAAGCACAATTAATACAATTACTTATTTTAGCTCAAACTATTTACTGATTAAATTTAAGATTCCCAGTCACCAATCACCAATCACCAATCACCAATCACCAGTCACCAATCACTTTTTCAAAAAAAAAGCGGGTTAACCGCTAATGCTTAGTTAACCCGTTCAGCTTTGGGAACGCGCAGATAAATTAATTGTTAATTACTGCAATACCAACTTAACGTTAGCATTCTGCAAACCGCGCTGTTTTACTTCTGTTAAGGTCTTATTAACAGCATATTTTTGGTTAATGGAGTTAATCAACTCAGTTTGGTTGTGCTTTTTAGCAACGCCCCACAAGTCAGCGATTAAGTCGAAAGAACCATCGCTATTGCGAGACCAACCTAGATCGTACTCGCCTTCCAATACAGCAACGATGTCGGAACGCACACGTTGGCCGTTATAACCACGTACATCAGCTTCAGTCTTTACGGTGATTCCCAAGTCGCGTAAAGACGCTGTTAGGATTTCGGCATCGGTGATCTTGGTCCGCAGAGTGCTAAAATGAGACATTTGGGTTTCCTCCAATGAGAAGATTGATGAGAAAAACGACAACAGTTTTTTATTGAACCAAGCCGCATTAATTATGGGATTAATTAATTGGGAAGCGGCTTTTTCGTTACCTGTTAGCCTTGTGGCTAACCTTTCCCCTCTGGGATACAGAGGAAAGCTTTTAAAACTCCATCCGCTGATATTCAGCGACTGAAGCTGCTGCTGGCCTGGCACGCTGTCTGGCCCAGTCTCTTAGAGCTGTGACCTGTTCTTGCATCGTTCTTGACAGCGGCAATGTAGCCTTGAGCGCAGCAATAATATCTAATTGGGTGAACTCCCGATCCTGGGCAAATGCTTCATACATCGCTGCCACGATCGCTTGTTCAATTTCTGCCCCAGAAAATCCTTCTGACATTTTTGCTAGTTGTTCTAAATCAAATCTAGCAGTATCTTTCCTTCTTTTGGTCAGGTGAATGTTGAAGATATCCTGACGTTCTTCTGGTGTGGGCAGATCCACAAAGAAAATTTCATCAAAGCGACCTTTTCTTAAAAACTCACCAGGTAAGCGTTCTACCCGGTTAGCTGTCGCCATTACAAAGACCGGTGATCTCTTTTCCTGCATCCAGGTTAAGAAAGAGCCAAAAATTCTACTTGATGTCCCCCCATCAGAATCACCAGAACCTGCACTACCCGCAAAGGATTTATCCAATTCGTCAATAAACAAAATCGTTGGGGAAATAGATTCTGCTGTTTTGAGGGCGTTGCGTAAATTAGCTTCACTCCGACCGACCATTGAGCCGTCGTAAACCCGCCCCATATCTAATCTTAAAATTGGTAAACCCCACAAACGGGAGGTAGTTTTGGCAATTAGTGACTTACCGCAACCAGGAACACCTAATATCAGCATCCCTTTAGGTTGGGGCAAACCATACTCTCTTGCTCTTCCTGTAAAAGCATTGGAGCGTTGTTTAAGCCACTTTTTTAACTCTTCCAGGCCGCCAACCGCATCTATAGTTTCATCTTCTTCAATGTACTCTAATATACCATTACGGCGTATGAGTTGTTTCTTTTCTGATAAAACTATATCAACTTCATCTTCTGTCAACCGCCCCGCTGTCACTTGAGCTTTACGGTATACCTTCTCAGTTTCATCTTTAGTTAGTCCTAAAGCGGCTCTGAGTAGTTTTTCCTTAGCTTCAGTGGTTAAGCTTTTCCCACGATTTTGGTCTTGATGTTGAGTCAAAACTTTGTTTAACTCTGACATATCCGGCAGTTGAAAGTCGATAACTACAATTTCTTTCTCTAGTTCTATGGGTACTTGCTGTATGGGAGACATCAGAATGATGTTCTTTTGCATACCCTTAAAACTAGCGATCGCATCCCGTAAGGATCTAGTTGTAGCTGGCGCATCAATAAAAGGATGTAAATCTTTAAGAATAAATATACCAGGTTCTTTCTGCCGAATTATCCACTCAACGGCTGCCTCTGGTGAAACAGTATTGTGTTGAGTTGTACTGCGGGGCTGTCCGTATTCAACAATGCCATGAGTTACAGTCCAGACGTAAACTCGGCGTTGAGGTTTTAACTCTGAAGTAGCGACTCTATAAATTGCTTGCTCTGCCCGTTCTTCCTCGGAGGTCACAAGGTAGATTAAAGGGTATTGAGCTTGGATTAATATGTTTAGCTCTTCTTTCATATCTATTGACCTACTTGGAACCTTATAAAGACAGTACAATGATTGCTTTGGTTAGAGACCGCATAAATCATCAACTGATCCACTCATAATTCTTCTCTAGCATGGGACTAATTCTTCCTCACCCTTGGGATGAGTTTCATCACCTTTGATTTCTTCAATCTCTAGATGATCTGTTCCGATTAATCCTGGCTGATCACCCAAAGTTACTAATTCTCCATTTCTGATCACTAGTGAGCTTTCACAAGTGGGACATGAATAAACTCTGTGGGTTCTGCCGTAAGAGGACTCTTCAAACTCTTCAACTATTTCTGAATTGGTCAGGTAGAAATCGAGCGCCCGTTCTGCAAGATCAGACATTGTTTCTGAGTCTACTGCGGAACGAATTTTGAGCCTTCTGTGTAATTCCGGCGATAAATACAATGTTACCTTTTGCTTAGTTTGCATATGACTATTTAACGGTCTTACCCGGGTATGTATCTTACGTTATCTCTTCTTTTTTTGCCTGTCAAGCCATTAAGACAGTTTGACGGCAATATTGTTACATTTGTTTACAATACAATCATATCAATCAAAAGTCAAAAGCTTAAAGTTTTTAGTCGTGCAAAATAATATTTAGGAGAAGGAAAAGGGTGCAGGGTGCAGGGTGCAGGGCGCAGGTAGAGAACTGAATACCAGTAATGTTTTCAGATTTATATATCAGTTATCAGTTATCAGTTATCAGTTATCAGTTATCAGTTATCAGTTAGCAGTTATCAGTTAGCAGTTAGCAGTTAGCAGTTAGCAGTTATCAGTTATCAGTTAGCAGTTAGCAGTTAGCAGTTATCAGTTGTCACTGGTTACTGGTTACTGGTTACTGGTTACTGGTTACTGTTCCCTGTTCACTGTTCACTGTTTACCGACTGGTAATTTAGCATTACAAGTACCGTACAGCCGAATTTAATTATGTTTGTTGCTACCAGAAGAACTTATCATGTCAGACAAATCATAACCTTACTTATTTTCAGTATCGTCGCAGCTACAACAGTTTCTGGTTGTAATGCTAATGGTTTTAGTTCCTCCACAAATCAATGGAAAACATATCAAAATTCTCGTTATGGATTTGAATTTCCATATCCCAGTAATTGGAAATCTCTAACAGTAGACAATAACGATGGAGTGACAATTGTGTCACCAAAAACCCAAAATACAGAAATAAGAGCTTGGGCGGCCAAAGAATTACCAGAAATACAAACACCCACAACCACAACACAGACAGAGAAAAATTTTGAAACGCTTCAAGGAATATCCGGGACACTCACAGTAGAAACAGATCAAACCATCAGTTCCATGAAACTCATCATTGTTTACCAACAAGTTCAGTACCACTGGCAAGCACAAACAAATCATCAAGACTTCAAAACCTACTACCCCCTATTCTCCTACATCGCCAGAAATTACAAAATAAGGGAATTCCAGACCAAAACTGGTCAGGACTTACGCAACGAAGATTTGTCATTGCGACTGAAACGTCCGCGAAGCGTGGCGTTAGCCATAGTGTAGGGAAGCAATCCCAGGATTTTTGCGATTACGTCGCTGTCGCTCGTAATGACGCAGTGACGTTACTTGTGCGTAAGTCCCACTGGTAACAGAAAAGAAATTTTCCTAGAGCAAAAAACCGATAATCTCATCACCAGTGACAAATAACTCATAATCAATGACAGAATTAATGAACAACAGGGTACAGAAACCTGATAGATTTAGCTATCAGCGAGTAAAAACTGGTAAAAATGAAAGTCCTGGTTATTGGTGGTGATGGCTATTGCGGTTGGGCAACAGCACTCTACCTTTCTAATAAAGGTTATGAAGTTGGAATTTTAGATAGTTTGGTGCGTCGATCCTGGGATAACGAACTCGGTGTTGAGACTCTGACCCCAATTGCACCAATTCAACAACGTCTTCAAAGATGGAAAGATTTAACTGGAAAGAAGATTGACCTATTCATAGGCGATATCAACAACTATGGTTTTCTGCACAAGGCTTTACACCAATTTGAACCAGAAGCCATAGTTCATTTTGGTGAACAGCGTTCAGCACCATTTTCAATGATTGACCGTGAACACGCAGTTCTCACCCAGGTCAACAATGTAGTGGGTACATTAAACCTGCTGTATATCATGCGTGAAGACTTCCCCGATTGTCATTTAGTCAAATTGGGAACAATGGGTGAATATGGTACACCCAACATTGATATCGAAGAAGGTTACATCACTATTGAACATAACGGCCGGAAAGATACATTGCCCTATCCTAAACAGCCAGGGTCAATGTATCACCTGAGTAAAGTTCATGATAGCCATAATATCCACTTTGCTTGTCGGATTTGGGGTTTAAGAGCAACCGATCTCAATCAAGGTATTGTTTATGGCGTGATCACCGAAGAAACCGGCATGGACGAACTGTTAATTAATCGCCTTGATTATGACGGTGTATTTGGTACGGCTTTAAACCGCTTCTGTATTCAAGCTGCTGTAGAACATCCCCTCACTGTTTACGGGAAAGGTGGACAAACCCGAGGCTTATTAGATATTCGGGATACTGTACGTTGTATCGAAATTGCGATCGCCAACCCCGCTCAACCTGGAGAATTCCGAGTATTTAACCAATTCACAGAATTATTCAGCGTGAGCGACTTAGCAATGATGGTGAAAAAAGCCGGTAACGCAATGGGATTAAATGTGGAGGTAAACAGCATTGATAATCCCAGAGTGGAACTAGAAGAACATTATTTCAATGCCAAAAATACCAAACTGCTGGATTTAGGTTTAGAACCCCACTATCTATCTGATTCTTTACTTGACTCGCTATTAAACTTCGCAGTCAAATATAAGAAACGAGTTGATCAAAATCAAATTCTGCCTAAAGTTAGTTGGCATAGAAAATAGGTGGTAGGGAACAGGGAACAGGGAACAGGGAACAGGGAACAGGGAACAGGGAATGAATGGGGAACAGAGAACACCCCATCTCCCCCTCTCCCTCTCTCCCCACCTCTCCCCCTCTCCCTCTCTCCCTCTCTCCCCACCTCCCCATTTCTTCGTGACTCCTTGAACTCTTTTTTATGAGAATTGCCCTATTTACGGAAACTTTTTTACCCAAAGTTGATGGTATTGTTACCCGTCTTCGTCATACCGTTGATCATTTACAACGGGACAGTAATCAGGTTATGGTATTTTGCCCAGAAGGTGGGATCACAGAACACAAAGGAGCAAAAGTTTATGGTGTAACTGGATTCCCTCTACCTTTGTACCCAGAGTTAAAATTAGCACTGCCCCGTCCAGCTATCGGTCACGCCTTAGAACAGTTTCAGCCAGATATTATTCATGTTGTTAATCCTGCTGTATTAGGAGTATCAGGTATTTTTTATAGTAAAGTTCTGAAAATTCCCTTAGTAGCTTCCTACCATACACATCTACCTCAATATCTGCAACATTACGGATTAGGGATGTTAGAAGGATTACTATGGGAATTGTTAAAAGGCGCTCATAACCAAGCTGCATTAAATTTGTGTACCTCTACAGCAATGGTAGAGGAATTAGGAAGCCACGGCATTGAAAGATTAGACCTATGGCAACGGGGGGTAGATACAGAATTATTTCATCCCAGTTTAGCCAGCCCAGAGATGCGATCGCACTTGTCCCAAGGAAATCCAGAAAGTCCTCTACTACTTTATGTCGGTCGTCTTTCCGCAGAAAAGGAAATTGAAAGAATTAAACCCATTTTGTCAGCAATTCCTGATGCTCGTTTAGCTCTAGTGGGTGATGGGCCAAATCGGCAAAATTTAGAAAAACATTTTGCAGGTACAAACACTCATTTTGTCGGTTATCTGATGGGTAAAGAATTAGGTTCGGCCTTTGCCAGTGCGGATGTGTTTATTTTCCCCTCCCGTACGGAAACCTTGGGCTTGGTTCTCCTAGAAGCAATGGCAGCAGGATGTCCAGTAGTAGCAGCCCGCTCTGGTGGTATTCCTGATATTGTTACAGATGGTATCAATGGTTATCTTTTTGACCCCAAAGCTGATGTTCAGGCAGCAATAGATGTTACTATAAAGTTGTTAAAACAGAAACACGAAATAGCCGTTCTGCGTGAAAATGCCCGTAAGGAAGCAGAAAAATGGGGATGGAGTGCTGCAACTAGACAATTGCAAGGTTATTACCAGAATGTAATCAATAATAAGTAGTGAAGGACAAGTTGAATGACTAAATAACTAACGACCAATGACCAATATATAACAGAGTAAATTTATGACACTCCCGAACGCTGGTAGCGTTTTGGCTACATTAACAGAACTAACTCAAGTAAATCGTACCCATTCTCTACTCAGTAGGGTGAAAGACCTTTCTGTTAACGAGTTTGTTTGTTTGCTGGACTTTATTACAGCTGAGTTCCAACAGTTTCTCAGAGCTATTGAGTTGATTAATAATGAAGCTCTGGAAGGAATGTTAGAAAAAGTTTTAGAAGCTATAACTCTCAAAATTGGTCAAATTCTTCAAGCTGAACATACAACTATTTTTTTAGTAGATTATGATAAAGCCCAGCTATGGTCAAAAGTTCCCCAGGATAGTCATGAAAAGTTCCTGGAAATTCGTACTCCTTTAAATGTTGGTATTCCCGGCCATGTTGCTACTACGGGTAAACCTTTAAATATTGCGGAAACACAAAAGCATCCTTTGTTTAGCCGCGAGTTAGAAAAACAAATGGGCTATGAAATTCATAATCTTTTATGTGTACCCGTTGCAAGTAGCAAAAAACAAACAGTAGCTGTTGTTCAATTGGCAAATAAGGCTGAGAATATTCCTTTTACAGAATATGATGAAAAGTCTTGTCTGGATTTTGCTGAATCCATTGGCATTATTTTAGAAAGTTGTCAATCTTTTTATGTAGCAGCTAGAAATCAACGCGGCGCTACAGCTTTGTTACGTGCTACCCAAACTTTAGGTCAAAGTTTAGATTTAGAAGCAACTTTGCAAAAAGTGATGGAGCAAGCCCGGATCTTGATGCAGGCTGATCGTAGCACGTTATTTTTGTACCGCAAGGAAATGGGAGAACTGTGGACAAAAGTAGCAACGGCAGATAATAAAGAAGAATTAATCGAAATTCGGATTCCTGCTAACAGAGGTATTGCCGGTCATGTTGCTTCCACCGGTGAAGCTTTAAATATTACCGATGCTTACCAAGATCCTCGTTTTGATCCCACCACAGATAATAAAACTGGTTATATCACTAAAAATATTCTCTGTTTACCAGTGTTCAATTCTGCTAATGAACTAATTGGTGTAACTCAATTAATTAATAAAGACCAAGGTAGTTTTACATCTTCGGATGAGGAATTTATGCGGGCTTTTAATATCCAAGCTGGCATAGCATTGGAAAATGCTCGTTTATTTGAAAATGTCTTGTTAGAAAGACAGTATCAAAAAGATATTCTTGAGAGTTTATCAGATGCGGTAATTTCTACAGATATGCAAGGTCAGATAGTCACTATTAATGATGCAGCTTTAGAATTACTGGGTTGTCCTTTGCGAGGCGCAAATAGAACGGAAAATAAAGCATTTTGGCAAGAACACTTAGTAGGGCGTAAAGTTTGGGAAATTGTCCCCATTGAAAACCTACAGATGCGTTTGGAAGATAGCTTAAAGCACGCTGCTCGCCATTATGTCCCAGAACAAGGACTAGCTGTAGGATTATATCCGAAAAATGATGACTCCAAATCTACAGATCCTAACAATCAGAAATTAATTTTCGCAATGCGCGATCGCCAAAATCCGCAAATTTTTATCCCTTGGAATCAACCTTTCACTCCTCAGTACCAATTACTCAGTGCTGATGTGATCAAAGAATTAGAACGTAGTATCAATTTAACTATTAACCCCTTAACTAACCCAGAAGGAGGAGTTAGGGGAGGTTTGGTGGTATTAGAAGACATCAGTCGGGAAAAGCGTCTCAAAAGTACCATGTACCGCTATCTTACACCCCACGTTGCTGAACAGGTCATGGCTTTAGGTGATGATAGTTTGATGGTGGGTGAGAGAAAGGATGTCACTATCTTATTTTCTGATATTCGTGGTTACACCACATTGACGGAAAATCTGGGAGCGGCTGAAGTTGTGTCACTATTGAATCAGTATTTTGAAACAATGGTGGAATCAGTTTTTCATTATGAAGGAACTTTAGATAAATTTATTGGTGATGCGTTGATGGCTGTATTTGGCGCACCTTTACCTTTAACAGAAAATCATGCTTTACGAGCTATACAAGCTGCATTAGATATGCGTCATCGGTTAATTGAATTTAATCAAAGCCGAATCATCCAGTCTCAACCAAAAATTCACATAGGTATCGGTATTAGTTCGGGGGAAGTCGTTTCTGGGAATATTGGTTCTCGCAAACGCATGGATTATACAGTTATTGGTGATGGAGTGAATTTAAGTTCTCGCTTGGAAGGTGTGACAAAAGAGTATGGCTGTGACATCATTATTAGCGAATTTACCTACAATTTATGCCGTAATGATGTCTGGGTTCGCCAATTAGATCGGATTCGTGTTAAGGGGAAACATCAAGCTGTAAATATCTATGAATTGATTGGCGATCGCTCAAACCCTCTGGATGATAACACTTCAGATTTTTTATACCATTATGACGCAGGACGCAAAGCATATACGGACAAAAATTTTACCCAGGCGATCGCCAACTTTGAAATTGCTCAACGTATCCGGCCCCATGACCAAGCTACAAATATACATATAAAACGTGCATATAATTACAAGCAAGCACCTCCACCTCAATCTTGGGATGGTACTTGGACAATGTTGACAAAGTAGAAATTTCAGTTAGCAGTTATCAGTTATCAGTTATCAGTTATCAGTTGTCAGTTATCAGTTATCAGTTATCAGTTATCAGTTATCAGTTATCAGTTATCAGTTGTCAGTTGTCAGTTATCAGTTATCAGTTATCAGTTATCAGTTGTCAGTTTTCACTATTTACTGTTCACTGTTCACTGTTCACTGTTCACTGTTCACCTTTTTGCTGCAACCCCTAATTATCAGAAGCATTGTTTTGAGAAGGATCTTCACCTATTCCTAGTTCTTTCTTGGAACGTTTTAACTGCTTCCATAACACTTTTATTTGTTCGTATGCTTCCTCTGGTGGTAACTTACCACCTGTTTCCAAGTTACAAACGTAACTTACTTTTTGGGCAAATTCCTGTAAGTTTGCGTTAAAAACCAGGTTTTCAGGTTGTACGTGACCATAGTAACGACCACGAGGATAGAGAAAACTATCTTTATTTATCATTTTTTTCTCCATATTTTAAATTCTACTCACTTTTTACTGTTGACTGTAAAATCACCTTCAGGCTTAACCATTCAAAAACAAGTTATCAAAGATTTTTAGTTCTATTGTACTTGTGATGCTAAATTGACAAGTTTATAAGAGGGAACGGTGAACAGAGTAAAGAGAGAATATTTCTCAATAATGTTCAAAATTAATTATGGCTTATTTCTTACAAATAGTCAGCTTTCTGGGATTTTTTCAGCTTGATGAGAGCATATTAGGTATTAAAGAAGCAAATTTTGATAGTAAAACCACTTAGGGTTTTAGTCTATTACACTTTATATGTCTGTCTATCAAGAGAGCAAATACAAGTCAGTAGTTTATCTTTTTTATTTAAGTTTTACCAGCTATTTAGTTTGTTTTTTATCGTGTTGTTTCATTTTATGATCTAATGTATAAAAAAGGTTATTAAAATCAACAAATATTAATGAATCTTATTTTTTTATAAAGTTTAGTTACAAAAAATACATTCTGCGAACTAACGTGCTGAATTTAAGCAATATTCTTCTGGATGTTCAGATGTCATGCTGAAAATGGTAGCTGATTGCCGAAACTTGATATCACCCCTGATTTCTACTGACTTATTCACAGGGCTGATAAAATAGTGAAACTGAAAACCATTGCCTTGACAACGGTATCTACCAATATGACTCCTGCTCAAAAACTATATGAAGGTAAAGCCAAGATTATTTACACAACGGAAGATCCAGATATTTTGTTAGCGGAATTCAAAGATGATGCGACTGCTTTCAATGCCCAAAAACGGGGAACAATCCAAGGAAAAGGGAGTATAAACTGTACCATATCCAGTAAATTGTTTCAAAAATTGGCGGCTGATGGGATCAAAAATCATTTTATAGACTCTCCTGCGTCTCACCAAATGCGAGTGAAAGCGGTGAAAATTGTGCCATTGGAAGTAGTAGTTAGAAATATTGCTGCTGGTAGTCTGTGCAAACAAACAGGATTAGAACTGGGTACAATTTTAGAAAAACCTTTGGTAGAGTTTTATTACAAAGACGATAACTTAGGAGATCCTTTACTAACCCGCGATCGCTTACGATTACTAAAACTGGCAACAGAGGAACAAGTCGAAAGCTTGATCAATCTCGCATTACAGGTAAATAATTTTCTGCAAGACTTCTGGAAACAGTGCGGTATCACCCTAGTAGACTTTAAACTTGAATTTGGTCTGGACTCACAACAACAACTGCTATTAGCAGATGAAATTAGCCCTGACACCTGTCGTTTATGGGACATGGCACAGAGTGATCCTAATCAAAGAGTCATGGATAAAGACCGCTTTCGTCAAGACTTAGGAAATGTAGAAAATGCTTATCAAGCAGTTTTACAACGAGTCTTACAGTTACTAGAAAGCTAGACTATAACCTAATTCATAGTCAGCATTCAGGAAATAAGCAATCACTTTGGACTGTGGCCAGAAACATCTATATCTGAATTTTTTCTCAACTGGATTAAAATTTCTGATTCTTGATGACTGAATTTAGAAAGTTAACATAGTCCTTTGTCTTATATAACTAACGATTAATGACTAAATTTGTAATTGTGTGTGGTAGTGAAGGGTAATTATGAATAAAAAACATTTATCACCTGTATTTTTGGCAGTCGTGGCGATCGCCACCCCATTTGGTGCTGGGAAAGCAAATGCACAAAATTTAGATTCCAACCAACCAGCGACTAACAGTTTGAAGGTAGTAGAGGAACAATTACTACCTCAAGTAACTGATCAAATTGATGTTGTCAACAATCAAGATCAAACCTTTAATCAGCAAGCAGTAGTGGTTGAAGCTGAACCTTCTTTACCTCAATCACCAGAAAAACAGTTAAATATTGCCACAAAAACTACTAATATTCCCGTAACTACTAATTCAGCAGTAGTTAATTCAACCCAGATTAATCAATCTAAAAGTCTTGATCCACAAACAGTAGTGGTTGAAGCTGAATCTTATTTACCTCAATCACCAGAGAAACAGTTAAATATTGCCACAAAAACTACTAATATTCCTGTAACTACTAATTCAGCAGTAGTTAATTCAACCCAGGTTAATCAATCTAAAAGTCTTGATCCACAAACAGTAGTGATTGAAGCTGAACCTTATTTACCTCAATCACAAGAATTAAATATTTCTACAAATATCCTTGCCCCTAATATTCCTGTAACTACTAATTTAGAAGTAGTTGATGCAACTAATAACAATCCATCTCAAACTGTAATACTCCAAGAAGCATTATCACACGATACAAAAACAAAATCAGCAGCAGTTGTCGTAGCCACAAAATCAAAAATACCGACAGCACAAGCGCTCGCACCGCAAATAGAAGCCAATCTAGATACCCAACTATCCCAGGGAAAATCTGTAGCTCAGTCTAACTCAGAAAGTGTAGAACCACGTGTACTAGTATCAGAAGTAGTAGTAACATCACCCAGTGGAGACATTTCCCAAGTAGTAGTCAACCAAGATTCACTGGAAAACATAGTCTACAATGCAATTCGTACCCAACCAGGACAGACAACCACCCGTTCCCAACTACAACAAGATATTAACTCCATTTTCGCAACAGGCTTTTTCTCTAATGTGCGAGCAGTACCAGAAGATACACCATTGGGTGTGAGAGTTAGTTTCATTGTCAACCCTAATCCTACTCTCAGCAAAGTAGAAATAGAAGCAAATCCTGGAACAGACATCAAATCCGTACTACCAGCGAATAAGGTAGATGAGATATTTAGCGAACAATACGGTAAAATTCTAAACCTACGGGACTTACAACAAGGAATTCAAGAAGTCACACAGACATATCAAGATCAAGGATATGTTCTAGCTAACGTGATTGGAGCGCCTAGAGTCTCAGAAAATGGAGTCGTTGTTCTCCAAGTAGCTGAAGGGGTGGTAGAAAACGTCAAAGTTCGTTTCCGTAGTAAAGATGGGGAAGAAGTAGACGATCAAGGAAATCCCATTAAAGGTCGAACTCAAGAATACATCATTACCAGAGAATTAGAATTAAAACCTGGGCAGATATTTAATCGTAATACAGTTCAAAAAGACCTACAAAGGGTATTTGGTTTAGGATTATTTGAAGACGTAAATGTATCTTTAGATCCAGGCACAGACCCCAGTAAAGTAGATGTAGTAGTTAACGTAGCTGAACGTACTAGTGGTTCAATTGCTGCTGGTGCAGGTATTAGTTCCGCCAGTGGTTTATTCGGTACTGTGAGTTATCAACAACAAAACCTCAGTGGTAGAAACCAGAAACTAGGTGCAGAGGTGCAATTAGGGGAACGAGAATTATTATTTGATCTGCGATTTACAGATCCTTGGATTGGTGGTGATCCTTATCGTACTTCCTACACAACAAATATTTTCCGTCGGCGTTCAATTTCCCTGATTTTTGAAGGTGAAGATGATAATATTGAGACTTTTGACCCCGGTAATATTACAGATACGGGCAAACAAGACCGCCCCAGGATTACTCGTTTAGGTGGTGGTGTATCTTTTACCCGTCCACTTTCTACTAATCCCTATGAAAGATCAGAATGGGTAGCATCAGCAGGTTTAAGATATCAAAGAGTTTCCAGCCGAGATGCTGATGGTGATGTTAGACCAGAGGGTGCGATTTTTGATGATAATGGGAATATAATTAGCCCGACAGTACCTTTGACACAATCAGATAGTGGAGAAGACGACTTACTATTACTACAGCTAGGAGCAAGACGCGATCTCCGAGATAATCCTTTACAACCAACTAATGGTTCTTATTTCCGGCTTGGAGTTGATCAATCTGTACCCATTGGTGAGGGTAACATATTTTTGACTAGAGTTAGGGGTAATTACAGTCGTTATGTTCCCGTGAACTTTTTAAGCATTGGTGAAGGCCCACAAACTCTGGCATTTAATATCCAAGGTGGTACTATTCTCGGTGACTTACCTCCCTATGAAGCTTTTACACTTGGAGGGAGTAACTCTGTACGTGGTTATGAAGAAGGTAGACTAGCTACGGGACGTAGTTATGTACAAGCATCTGTAGAATACCGTTTCCCTGTATTCTCTGTAGTTAGTGGCGCATTATTCTTTGATTATGGTAGTGATTTAGGAACAAGCACCAGAACCGCAGAAATTTTAAATAAAAATGGTAGCGGTTATGGATATGGTGTGGGTGTGCGTGTACAGTCACCTCTAGGCCCAATTCGTATAGATTACGGTTTAAACGACGATGGTGACAATCGAATTAACTTTGGGATTGGGGAAAGATTTTAACAGTTGTCAGTTATCAGTTATCAGTTATCAGTTGTCAGTTGTCAGTTATCAGTTGTCAGTTATCAGTTATCAGTTGTCAGTTGTTACTGTTCACTGTTTACTGTTTACTGTTCAGCAAACAAACCCTACTTATTCGTTTTCGGACTATGCAGCAACATACAATAGCTGGGGAAATTATTCACAAGGGTGTAGGACTGCATAGTGGTGTTAATACCAGTGTGAGAATATTACCAGCTGAACCAGGGAGCGATCGCTATTTTGTGCGTGTAGATTTGCCTGATTTCCCCGTCATTCCTGCCAAAATTGCTACTGTTAATCAAACTGTTCTCTCGACTCAGTTAGGTACAGAGGATGTTTATGTCCGCACTGTAGAACATCTGTTAGCGTCATTATCGGCTCTGGGTGTAGACAATGCCAGAATTGAAATTGACGGAGCAGAAGTTCCGCTTTTGGATGGTTCGGCTCAGATTTGGACGGACAGTATTATGTCTGTGGGGTTGGTATCTCAAACTGTTGATGAAGCGGAAGTACCAGTCATTCCAGAACCAATTTGGGTACGCCAGGATGATGCTTTTGTGTGTGCTTTACCATCTTCTGAGACTCGTTTTAGCTATGGGATTGATTTTGATTTACCTGCAATTGGTAATCAGTGGTACAGTTTCTTGTTATCTCATCCCAATGCAAAAACCGAAAATACCTTTGTCACAGAAATTGCACCGGCGCGAACTTTTGGGTTATTACACCAAATTGAATATCTGCAAAAATCAGGTTTAATCAAAGGTGGGAGCTTGGATAATGCTCTGGTTTGTAGTCCGGATGGTTGGATAAATGGACCATTAAGATTTGCGGATGAACCAGTACGTCATAAGATACTAGACTTAGTGGGAGATATTAGTTTACTAGGCAAATTTCCTGTTGCTCACTTTTTGGCATACAAAGCCAGTCACAATCTGCACATTCAATTGGCGCAGAAAATTTTACAATTAATTTAGAATCTGTTTCTGTATACTAGTTTCTCTCTTAGTGACTAATTCTCAGAATTGATCGTTACAAATTACGCATTACAAATTACTCATGTCAACTCTTACCGAAGCTAATTCTCAAGTGGTTAAATCTGAAGGAGACCATCAACAAACCAATACACCAGAAATCCAAACTACCTTTTCGGTAGAAGAGATTCAACAAATGCTACCCCATCGCTATCCTTTTTTGCTGGTAGATAAAATCATTGATTATGTACCTGGCAAAATGGCTGTAGGTGTGAAAAATGTTACCTTCAATGAGCCACAATTCCAAGGGCATTTTCCAGGACGCTCACTCATGCCTGGTGTACTGATTGTAGAAGCAATGGCACAAGTTGGTGGAGTTGTCATGACCCAAATGCCTGATTTACCTAAAGGTCTGTTTGTATTTGCAGGTATTGATAAAGTTCGTTTTCGTCGTCAAGTAGTTCCTGGTGATCAATTAATCCTTACTGTGGAACTGTTGTCAGTTAAGCAGCGTCGTTTTGGTAAAATGCAGGGTCGAGCTGAAGTTGACGGAAAATTAGCTGCCGAAGGAGAATTAATGTTTTCTTTGGTAAGTTAGAATTTTGCCTAAATTAACTGAATTTATGATTAGCTGGTTTTGGCATAGCCGTGAAACGCTGATCAGCTAATCATCAGTAAGCATAACAGTAACCAATAAAAACCTCAAGTTTGATTGAGCTTATTTATTTAATATTTAGACTTTCGTCATCCTCACACATCACATATTTTGCCCGACACGTTTTTTACTAAACTCGGTTTTGGAGAGCTATCCTTGAAGACAATTATTCATCCAACTGCTGTAATACATCCTGATGCAGAACTCCATTCAACGGTGCAAGTTGGTGCTTATGCTGTGATTGGAGCGAATGTCAAAGTAGGAGCAGAAACTGTTATTGGCGCTCATGCAGTGCTAGAAGGCCCTTGTGAAATCGGTAAGGGAAATCATATTTTTCCTGGTGCTGTAATTGGAATGGAACCCCAAGACCTCAAATATGTAGGAGAACCTACCTGGGTGAGAATTGGTGATAATAATGCCATTCGTGAGTATGTGACTATTAACCGTGCTACTGGTAGAGGTGAAGCTACTGTCATAGGTAATGGAAATTTACTGATGGCCTATGTCCACGTTGGTCATAATTGCGTTATTGAAGATTCCGTAGTCATTGCTAACTCCGTAGCTTTAGCCGGTCATGTATATATTGAATCCCGCGCTCGCTTAAGTGGAGTTTTAGGTGTTCATCAATTTGTACATATTGGTGGTATGGCAATGGTGGGTGGTATGACTCGCATTGATCGAGATGTACCTCCTTATATGCTAGTTGAGGGCAATCCTTCACGAGTGCGATCGCTCAATCTAGTCGGTCTCAAACGCTCAGGAATCCCAGCTAATGAGTTTCAATTACTGAAAAAAGCTTTTCGTATTCTCTACCGTTCTGATTTGATTTTTAAAGATGCTGTGGCCGAATTAGAACTTTTGGGAGATACGCAACAGTTGGAACATTTACGTCGTTTCTTGCTCCTTTCACAAATGCCAGGAAGACGGGGTTTAATTCCCGGTAAGGGGAGAATAAACACGTGAAACTCGCGGGAGATTGGTAGCCCCTCGGCTTTAGCCAGGGGCGGAAAATCGACACGGGCAGTTTAAACTGCCGTGGTAGAATATTATGGTGAGTAAGAATAACCATCTACGCGAAGAAGCATTCCTAGTAAGGTGAAATTCCTGCAACGAAGAACCGAACGTACAGAGTGCGAAACGACTAGACGAGCAAGTAATAGCAGGTTGTTGAGCGTATCTAACTGACATAGTGATGGACTCGGAAAAAAATAAAAGTAAGCGCAATTGCAGTATTGATTTATCCATAGCTGTTTTGAGCGTCTAGAGGGATATTTGACTATTCCTTTTAAGAGATTCTTTTTGAATCTGCGTCTCTTCAGAGCGCAGAGTGTCAAAAGAGATGATTAACTCTGTGGTTGTTTTCATTCATGGGAAAAGGCAGTTCTAAATGTAAAATTTCCTCAAATAAGTTGGTTATTTTCATGGACTGCCTACCCACGATTAAATGATAAGTAGGTAGGGGTTAAAAATTGTCGTTGGGACAAGGTAGGGTGCAGGGCGCAGGGTGCATAGTTATAAATTTACCCGCTAACCTACTTAGTTTTTACCTGATTAATAAAATAGGGCTTGCTCAAAAACTCTTGTTGTAAAGACAGAAAACAACTGATAACTGATAACTGATAACTGATAACTGATAACTGATAACTGACAACTGATAACTGACAACTGATAACTGATAACTGATAACTGAATAACTGACAACTGAAAAAAATGCGAATATTTATTAGTACAGGGGAAGTTTCTGGAGATTTACAGGGAGCATTGTTAATTCAATCTCTACAAAAGCAAGCAGAAAAAATAAATATAGAATTAGATATTGTCGCCTTGGGTGGTGAACAAATGGCTGCTGCTGGTGCGAAGATTATTGGTGATACCAGTGGTATTGGTTCAATGGGAATTATTGAAGCTTTACCTTATTTTTTGCCAACTATTCAAGTTCAAAACCGGGCGATCGCCTACCTTAAAGATAACCCACCAGATATCATTGTTTTAATTGATTATATGACCCCCAATATCGCTATAGGAGGTTATATGGAAAAATATTTTCCCAATGTTCCTGTAGTTTATTATATTGCTCCCCAGGAATGGGTATGGTCAATGAGTTTAGAAAGAACTCAAAAAATTGTTAGTTTTACAGATAAATTATTAGCTATTTTTCCTGAAGAAGCTCGTTATTATCAAAGTAAAGGAGCTAATGTGAATTGGGTTGGTCATCCTTTAGTTGATAAAATGACTCAAGCACCTAGTCGAGAAACTGCTAGGGAAATATTAGGAATTAAAGCAGATGAAATTGCCATTGCTTTATTACCTGCTTCTCGTGGACAAGAATTAAAATATTTATTACCTATAATTTTTCAAGCTGCTAAAAATATTCAAGATAAATTAGAGGATGTCAGTTTTTGGATACCTTTATCTTTAGAAAAATTCCGAGATCAAATTACCAAATCAATTCAAGATTATGGTTTAAATGCCAAAATTATTTCAGATCAAAAACAGTCAGTTTTAGCCGCTGCTGATTTTGCTATTACTAAATCTGGTACAGTCAATTTAGAATTAGCTTTATTAAATGTTCCCCAAGTTGTTGTTTATCGTTTGCATCCTTTTACAGCGTGGATAGGAAGAAAAATCCTCAAAGGTTCAATTCCCTTTGCATCTCCTGTAAATTTAGTTGTGATGGATGAAATTGTCCCAGAGTTACTACAAGAACAAGCTACAGAGGAGAACATTACTCAAGCTGCAATGGAAATTTTAGTAAATAGTGAAAAGAGAGAAGAAACATTAATTAATTATCAAAAAATGCGGCAAATTTTAGGAGAACTAGGAGTTTGCGATCGCGCTGCAAAAGAAATTTTAGAAATGAGATAGTTGGTGATTGGTGATTGGTGACTGGTGACTGATGACTGGTGACTGGGAATTCTGGTTAAATCAGTAATTAAGAATTACGAATTACGAATTACGTAAGCGTAGCTCTCCTGAAAGGAGCATTACGAATTAATACTTATATTTTTTCATGAAAACTGATGACTGAAAACTGATGAAAAAACGACCTATAGCAGTTGATTTATTTGCAGGTGCAGGAGGAATGACTCTTGGTTTTGAACAAGCTGGTTTTGATGTCCTCGTATCAGTAGAATTAGATCCTATTCATTGTGCAGTTCATAAATTTAACTTTCCGTTTTGGACAATTTTATGTAGAAGTGTAGAAGATATTACAGGTGCAGAAATTAGAAATATTAGTCAAATTAAAGATCAAGAAATTGATGTAGTTTTTGGGGGGCCACCCTGTCAAGGTTTTTCATTAATTGGGAAACGTTGCTTTGATGATCCCAGAAATTCTTTGGTTTTTCATTTTATTAGGTTAGTAATAGATTTACAACCTAAATATTTTGTTATGGAGAATGTCAAAGGAATGACAGTAGGTAAACACAAAGAGTTTATTGCTGAAATTGTTGATAAGTTTGAAAATAACGGTTATCAGATAAATCATAATTACCAAGTTTTAAATGCTGCAAATTATGGAGTACCACAGAACCGCGAAAGGCTATTTTTACTTGGTTGTCGTCAAGATTTAGAATTCCCAAAATATCCCGTTAAAATCACCCATCCACCGAAAGCTAAATCAGAAAAATCCTTAAAATTACCACCAACTCCCACAGTTTTAGAAGCATTGCAAGATTTACCAGAAGTTGAAAATTACCAAGAATTATTACAACAAGATTGGGTTTTCGCAAAATTTGGTCAACCTAGTAAATATGGTGCAAAAATGCGTAACTTGTGTCGAGAGAAAAATAATTATTCTTATCCGCGTCAATTTGATGATAGTCTTTTAACATCAAGTTTAAGAACAAAACATAGTGAGCAATCTAGAGAAAGATTTAAAGCAACACCACATGGAAAAAACGAACCAATTAGTCGTTTTCATAAACTAGATCCTCATGGTTTATGTAATACTTTAAGAGCAGGAACAGCAAGTAATAAAGGTGCTTTTACTTCTCCTCGTCCAATTCATCCTGATGTTCCCAGATGTATTACAGTTAGGGAAGCTGCAAGATTACATTCTTACCCAGACTGGTTTAGATTTCATCCCACAAAATGGCATGGTTTTAGACAAATTGGTAATTCTGTTCCCCCACTTTTAGCACAAGCTGTAGCAACGGAAATTGTTAAGGTTTTAAATATTAAAATTGAACAAAATACAAATATTAAAAGTTTGGATAACCTGAGTTTATTAGCATTTGATATGTCAAAAGCAGCTAGCTATTTTGGAGTTGATCCTGATGTAATAAAACCTAGAATTAGAGAAAACACCCGAAAATGATTTGCAAAGCTATGGAATAATCGAACCACTCCAGACACTGAGGACACGGAGGAATGAGGGTTACAAGAGATATTTTGCGTAAGTCCGGATGAATGAAAATTCCAAATATCCAACCTCTCAAAAAACCAAGAATTAATATCTTCTTTCAACTGAAAATTGATAACTGAAAACTGATAACTGAAAAACTAATTTTTCTTCTGTCCTGTTGATAAATTTTTAGGGTCAATATTAATCAAAGGAACAGCACCATCACCACCCATAACCATTGGAAAACGACCATCCCACTTTTCTATCGCTTGTTTTTGTAGTAATTCCGGTGTTAAAGTCAATCTTTGTAACCTTTGTGCTTCTGCTTGACCTTTTGCACGATTAATTTCTGCTTGTGCTTCTTGGGTTGCTTTTTGAGCAATAAAACTAGCTTGTTTTGCTTCTTGTTCTGCTATTTGTTTTGCTTCAATTGCTCTACTAAATTCTGGAGAAAAGGAAAAATTAACTAAAGATACATCATCTACAATGATACCATAAGATGCTAATCTTTCTTTTAAATTAGTATCAATTTCTTTTTTCAGTTCAGTCCTTTTAGTAATTATTTCTTCCGCAGTTTTCCTAGCAGTTGCTGCTTTTAGAACTTCGGAAACCGCAGGTGTCATAATTCCCGAAATAATTAAATCTTCATCACCAATTTGTTGGAATACTTTATTAACCTTTAATGGATCAATATGCCAGTTAACGGCTAATTCAGTGGTAATAGTTTGTAAATCTTTAGAAGCTGCACCAGCTTTAAAACTATTTTGTTGTACTCGCACATTCAGTCTTTTAACTGATGTGACAATGGGAATAACTGGGTGAATACCTTCATCTAAAACAGTGTCTTGAACTTTACCAAATTGCATGACAACTCCGCGTTCACCTGCATTCACAATAGCGAAAGGACGAATCATCATGGCGAGAATTAATAGAAATAAACCACCTCCTAAGTAAGCAAATAAACGATAATTATTGTTAAAAGTTAAAGTGTTTTGTCTCATGATTTTATCTCACAAATAACACCAATAAAATGTAGGAATGCTATCCCTCATATTAGAACATCAATCAGAATCAAGATGATTCCTTAGAAGTTAACAAAGATTTACAAATTAGATAAAATTGAGGGTATTTATTAAGATACAAGATAGATAATAATAATTTCAGAATAGCTCATATTTCCTTAAACTTAGTTATCAAACTTAAAACTATGAAGATTTATCAATCTCATCCTTGGCCATCTACCATTGAAGAAGCTACAAACATTCAAGAAACTTTACGAAATAAAGTTATTCTGACTGATCAAATTGATGAACCCATTCAGTATGTAGCGGGTGTAGATATGGGTTTTTTAGAAGATGGTAAAATGTGCCGTGCAGCAGTAGCAGTGCTGAGTTTTCCAGATTTACAAGTGGTAGAAACCAGCCTAGCATATCGTCCTATTTCCTTTCCTTACATTCCCGGTTTTTTATCTTTTCGAGAAATTCCTGCTATTATTGATGCTTTAGAAAAAATCCAAACTATACCTAACATCATACTATGTGATGGTCAGGGAACTGCTCATCCCCGGAGAATGGGAATAGCTTGTCATTTAGGTATTACTGTGGATATACCCACCATCGGTGTAGCAAAATCTTGGTTAATTGGTAAACATGAAGAATTGCCAGCAACTAGGGGAAGTTGGCAACCATTAATACACGAAGATGAAACTATTGGGGCAATTTTACGGACTCGTACGGATGTCAAACCGTTATATATTTCCAGTGGTCATAGGATGAGTTTAGAAACTGCCATTGACTATGTATTAAGATGTACTCCTAAGTATCGCTTACCAGAAACTACACGCATTGCTGATAAACTAGCATCTGATAGATAACGTCTCAATTGACATATAAATTATCCGTTGAATTCTATTTTCATAACTTGCGATGAAACCATTAATCATGTTAGGAATTCCATCAGATCAAATTGAATCAACTCAATATTGAAAATACCTAAAAATATGAAAAAATTAACTTTACAGTGGCAAGAAGCCAACCAAAAACTGATTCAACACATTTATGAAAATCAACCAAGTAAAAATCCTGGTACTTGTCGTCTAGGACGTGATCCAATAAAATGCGATATTGTTTTAACTCATCCAACAGTTTCTGGCTTGCATATTGAGATATTTTTTGATGCTCAACAACAAGGTTTTTATATTAGGAATTTACGCAGCAAAAATCCTCCACTTGTGGATAATAAACCTTTATTAACAGGAGAAATTTCATTACATGAAAATAGTATTATTTTTTTAGGACAACAGCAAATTAATGTCACAGCTATTTCTCAAATAGATATTCCGGATACTATCATAATTCCAAAATCACAAAATTCTAAACTTCAACCTTCTCCACATTCAATTCCAACTCAACCAAATCTAGAGTATGGTTTGGAATGTCCTAATTGTCATAAAATCTCCCCTCCAGAAAATTTACACATAGGTTGTCCTTGGTGTGGTACATCTTTAGCAGCAGCAGTTAGTGTACTAATAAATAATTAGAACTTACGCAGAAGTTACAGAAGAATGAACCATGAAGGACGCAAAGAACACGAAGATAAGAGGGTTGGAGAGATATTTTTCGTAAGTCCTATTAATAAATAATAACTAATGACTAATTTACAAATTCAATTAAGTTGGGAAGATCCAACTACAGGAGAAAGAAGACAACCTAAATTAAACTTACCCATTGCTTTTGGTAGAGAATTTGGCAAATTACCCACAGAAATTAGTGGTCAGCGTGTATCGAGAATGTTATTAAATAGTAATGAGGTTTCTCGATATCATGCTTTAATTGATTGGGAGCAAGATTGGGAACAAACTAATTTTTTTGTGACTGATCAAAAGAGTTCCAATGGTGTTTATGTTAATGGAGAAAAACAAACTCGCTGTCAATTATCTAATGGTGATACTATCCAAATTGGGCCTTATATTATTACTGTGATATTTGGATTGAATGCTGCTATAGTAACACCGAATAATCCTTCAACAATTCAGTTTAATCCTCATACCAATATTCCTACTCCAAATATCTCTCCTACTCCTGACGCTGCACCTGTTACTAGAAATTTTCCTCCAGCAGAATTTAATCAAAATAAAGTTGATATACAAGCTATTCATGCAACTGGTTTACCTGTAGATGAATGTGATTATTTAGCAGTGGGTGGAGGTTTAGGTAGTTTTATTTGGGTTGATTTATTAAGAATTAGTGGCATCAAAGCTGATAAAATCATTGCTATGGGATTAGAACCAGAACCCTATGCAAGATATAAAAGATTGTGTTTAAATTCTCAAATTCCTTTACACGAAAGGTTGCGTTCTAATTCTGATTCTTGTCCTGATAATATTTGGGGTTGGCCTAGTTATGCGTTGAGGGAATCTTGGCATGATTTAACAAAAGGTCATCTTCAATCTGCATTAAAATATTTATGGCAAGTATTTAATGAACCTACTTTTGCAGAAACTTATACTCCCCGTGCAGTTAATGTTTTCGATTCTATAGATAGGGAAAGTAAACGCATAAATTGGCAGGAAATTTACCGTTACGGTAGGGTAAGAGCAATTAGAAAAACAGAAGATGGTAGGTATTGTATTGCTTATGCTAAAAGTCCAGGAGATTATGCTTTTTTAGTTTGTCGTTATTTGCATTTAGCTACAGGATATCCTGCTATTCAATTTTTACCAGACTTGCAAGCTTATAGAGAAAAATACCAAGATTTTAAGTCTGTAGTCAATGCCTACGAAGACCATAGTCATGTCTATGAAGAGTTGGAAAAATATGGTGGTACAGTTTTAATTAGGGGTAGAGGTATTGTTGCATCCCGTGTTATTCAACGTATTTATGAAGTCAGAAAACAGAATCGCAATATTACAATTTTACATTTAATGCGATCGCCAAAACCCCAAGGCAATAAATTTCAAAAAGCACAACGTGCTGTTAAAAACCACTATGAATTTCAACCTTTTAACTGGCCTAAAGCTTGTTGGGGTGGTGATCTCCGAGTAATGTTAGAAAAAGCAACTCCCGAAGAACGTCAAAGTTTATTAACTGACTGGGGAGGAACAACTACAGCAGATCGTCAAGATTGGCAAAATATAGTAGAAGCAGGACTCAAAGAGGGTTGGTATCAAATCACATTTGGTCAAGTAGTTGCAGTGGAAAAAGATGTTCAAAACCAAACAATTACCCATATCCAAGAAAAGGGTTTTGGGGAAATGAAACTCACTGCTAAATTCATTATTGATGCTACAGGATTGGATGCTAAAGTTAAAGCAAACCCACTTTTAGAAGATTTAGTAAATCACTATAATTTGCCTCTCAATAATTTAGAAAGATTGGTAGTAGCAAACAATTTTGAATTAGTAGAAATGCGAAATACTAAAGGTCAAATGTACGCAGCAGGAGCAATAACTTTAGGAGGTCCTTATGCTGCTGTTGATAGTTTTTTAGGTTTACAATATTCCGCCTTAGTTGCAGTAGATGGAATGTCTATTGCTCGTGCGCCTGGTGTTAAGCGTTTGAATGCTTTTAGTTCTTTGCAACAATGGATAAAATGGGTTTTCAATCAAACTCCATAACTGATAAGTAAGGTTTGCAGCAAAAAGTTATCTGTGGATATGAGGGAACAGTAAACAGGGAACAGTGAACAGTAAACAGTAAACAGTGAAAAGTAAACAGTAAAAACTGAAAACTAATAACTGATAACTGAAAACTGAAAACTGATAACTGATAACTGATAACTGAAAACTGAAAACTGATAACTGATAACTGATAACTGATAACTGAAAACTAATAACTGATAACTGACAACTGAAAACTGATAACTGATAACTGAAAACTGATAACTGATAACTGATAACTGATAACTGAAACCTATTCTGATGCTAATCTCACAGCAGGATAGGGAAACATATTTTTAAATCCTGCTAAACGTTGTTGGAATGATTCTTGAGTATGATTCCACAAGGTTTCGTAATAGAAAAATACTACACCTAATCTTCTTCTTTGGACTGTTCTTACTTGGGATTTAATTTGTTTCATGGATACAGGACTAGTTCTTAAACCTGCCATTATTCCTACCCCAGTACTAATTTTTTGTTGAGCTTCTTTGACTTCTGGAAGTTCAATTTTCTTAGTAAAACTAGCTAAATTATCACGATAAACTTGGACAATTAATTCATCAACTATATCTAACCTCACCCAATTTAACCAGTCTTGTAATTGCAGTTTGTAGGCAAAATTATAATAATTTGGTGAAACAGAAATAACTGCTTGCGGTTTATATTGCTTAATTCTTTGATTCAATCTCACCATGAAATCTGTAATTTTATCTGCTCTCCATTTTACCCATTCTGGATCTTGTGAATTAGCTGGAGGATCATTTTGCATTTCTTGACGATATAAAGAAATGGTGTATTGATCATAGCCAAATTCATGGGGTAAACTGGTATGATCATCAAATTGAATCCCATCAATGTTATATTTATAAGCCAGTTCTACTAACAAATTAGTGATAAATTGTTGCACCTCTGGATGGAAAGGATTTAACCAAGCTACTTCACCCGCAGCACTAATAGAAGTTGTTTCTCCATTACGCTTTTTTGTCAACCATTCTGGCTTATTCAATGCTAATTCTGAAGTAGGAGGAGTCATAAACCCAAATTCAAACCAAGGAATGACCATTAAATTTTGACGATGGGCTTGATTAATGACATCTGCAAGAATATCATGACCATCTGAACCACGAAATACAAATGGTTGAATATCAATTTGTTTGGCAACGTAGCTAGGAAACATTACATAACCAGAATTCCAAACAACGGGATAAATAGTATTAAAGTTTAATCTTTTTAATTTTGTAACTGCATCTGTTACTTGTTCACGATCTTTAAAGACATTTAGATCATTACTAGTAATCCAAACTCCACGAATTTCTTGCCGTGGTATTTGAGCATTAACAGCCAGAAAGTTATTGGTAATTAAGACTGTAGTTAAGGATATTAAGAAAAACCGCCAAAAAAAATTTTTAAAAAAATTTTGATACCAAGTTATGGGCTGAAATTTAATTTGTCTAGGCCAAGAGAATGATTTGAACATTGTTCTTTGTTCTGATACTGTATACAACTGATAGTCAATTTGAAGATTTTTTCTTCATATCTGTCAACTACGATTATTCATGATGTTAAATAATTATTGTACGTAATTTAGTATTCATATATTCAATTTTAAAGGTTATTTTTTTTTGATGACTTAAATCAGAAATATTAATATTACAGCTTAATATATAAGTTTTAATATATAAGTCTTGATTAGTCTTGATGAATTAACAATATTTTGATTAGTTGACGCAGACAAAGAGAATTTGTGCCTAACTTTACTAAAAAAATAAATTACACAATCAAAAAGGAGGAAACTATACTATAAAATAGTGCAATAACCCATACAATTTTGTAAAAGTACAAATCACATTACTATTTAAGATGCAAATTGTAAAGTCTTCCTCTTCAACACTGTCAGTAACACCAAAATCTTGTCAACCTCTAAAAATTATCGCTTTGGGAGACAGTTTGGTATATGGATATGGCGATCCAGAAAAAGGTGGTTGGGTAGAACAACTGCGTCGGTGGTGGATGTTACCAGATAATGTTGGTCATGTACTTTATAATTTGGGTGTCAGAGGCGATCGCACTCAGCAAGTTTCCCAGCGCCTAGAGGTGGAATTTCGTCACCGGGGAGAAATCAGAAACCGTGTACCCGATCTCATTATTCTCTCTGTAGGAGTAAATGATACCCCCCGCTTAGGTCGTCCAGATGGTAAAAATTATACCAATTTTAGTCAATTCACATCAGAAATTTCCACGTTACTAGATAAAGCACAACAACTATGTCCGGTTCTTTTTGTCGGTATGATACCTGTGAATGAACAGAAAATGCCTTTTTTAGATTGTTTATATTACAACCATCAAGATCAATACCTTTATAAAGAAGCTACTCGTACAGCTTGTCTAGAAAGAGATATCCCTTATTTAGATATCTTTGATCTATGGATGTCTCACAGTGAAAATTGGCGCAATGAACGTATGACAGCAGATGGACTGCATCCAAATACATTGGGTTATAAAGATTTATTAGAAGTTGTTTTAAATTGGCATGAATTATCTAAATATCACTGTCAATTAGACTATCAACTTAAAGTTGAAAAAACTTAGATATCTATAGTGTTCCGATTTGATTTATTTCCGCGTAGCGTGGTGTTAGCCATATTTTTCGTGAAGTCAGGGAACGGGGAACAGGGAATAGGGAAAAAGAATTTAGATATATGCTGAGTTCTGTTCAAAAATCAAATGGGAGTCCTATAGATTTCTAATTTCTTACATTAGTCCAGATTGGCGTAAATCGGCCAAAAATTCCCAATTATTCAAAAGCTTACTAACTCTTATTTTGGACTTTTGAATTTTGACTTTTGACTTCCGCGAAGCGGTACTAGTCAGGGATAAAATCAAATCAGTAACTCATAATTCTGTGTATTTTGATTCCTGACTCCTGATTTCTAACTTAACAAAAACTGTTATGACTCCCACTTTATTTGGTCGTTGGCAAACTCGACTGTTACTATTAGCAACTGTAGGTGTTTTAGTATCCATACCTTTTGCTATGGGTTTAGTAGATGGTAAAACTAACACAGTTTACTTCTCAATTTTAGGTTACGTCGCTATTTTTGGTTTAGGTTGGGATATTATTTATAACATCATCCAAAAAAACCGTTGGGATAGAGACTGGCCAGCAGCTTATCAACTTTTTGCTGGTATTTGGGAAATGATATTTATACTTTGTGGTGTAAAAATATTTAGTTTTCTACCCATACCTATACCAAAAGAAGAATTAAATATAACCATGTTTTTCCTACATTATATTCTAGTTTGGTTAGTGGTTTTTCTAAGCTCTCAAAGTTTAATGAGAATTGTTTTTCCCAGATGGCGTTTTCGTGGTGGCCAGTGGTTATAAAAATATCACAAAAATCCCCAAATTAATCAAGAAGTAGTAAGATTAATAATTAAACTATCCAGCATTTCGTAATTATGGATAAATCAAAGAATATTGGTATTCTGGAAAGGTTTGTTAATACCGTTATGGGAGTCAAACCAGGAACAGAACCTATCAACAAATCAGCAAAAACAAAGGAAATAGATATCAAAGTTGTCATAGTCTATAAATTAGGGACTATCTTACAAATAAGTGGGATGCTGGTAGTCTTACTGGGAATGGATAAATTAGTACACTTACTTGAGCAAAATTCAACATTTCCCAGTTGGTTGAGTACAATAGTAGCAGTTTTATTTTTTGCCTTATTAAGTCTTCGTTCTCGGATTTTTTCACTGTTAGATAATACCCGTTCTCGTACAACCTATGACCAAGTAATTCGACCAAAATGGTCTCCTCCACCTTTAGCTTTTCCTATTGTTTGGATGATCATTGCTGTTTTACGGGTGATTTCTTCTGTGTTAATTTGGCAAGAATTAAATCATCAATTTCTCGTATTACCATTGATTATTTTTGTCATCCATTTAGCAGTTGGTGATACTTGGAACACAATTTTTACCGTAGAACGCAGATTAGGTGCTGCTGTTCCAGTAGTAATTTTTGGGCCTTGGTTATCTGCAATTATTGTCACAGCAATTTATTGGCAAACCATACCTTTAGCGGGAATAATTTTATCTTTTTCCTGTGTATGGTTAACTATTGCTGCTGCGTTAGTTTTTAGAATTTGGCAGTTAAATGGATCTGAACCTTTATATCCTTTAAAATTAGCATCTATTCAAGAGTAGAGATGTAATTTTATGTTGGCGATCGCTATTCTTTAGTTGATATTAATTAAGGGCGATCGCATTGATCATTAATTAGCACTGCTGAGGAGAATTGCTTGCATTTTTTCTTTTCATCCTTTTTTTGTGATTATGTTTATTATACTTGATTTATAATAAAATTTATTCTTATTCAGCTAAATTAATATATAATGGGAATAAATAATTTTTGATATCTTCTCATGACATTAAAAGAATTGCAAAAACAAGTATTACAGTTACCAATGAGTGATCGCTGGGAATTGGTAAAAACTGTATTAGAATCAATACAACAAGAATCTATCTCAGCATCAAAGAAGGGTAATTTATCTCGACTGCGTGGTATTGCTAAAGGTGCAAATACTTCTAGTGACGAGAATATTAATGGAGATTATGCGATTTATCTAACTTAAAAATACCAATGAAGCGAATTTTTATTGATACGAATATTGTCCTAGATTTTTTACTTGAACGAGAACCTTTTGTAGAAGATGCAATTTCTCAAATTCTCACAGATTTACACATTTGCACGGTTGATAAAAATATTTTGGAAACAGCAGTAGCTTTAAATTTTCGAGATTTTGAGGATGCTGTGCAGTATGCTTGTGCTATGAAATCAATGGTAGATGTGATTGTAACTCGTGATGTATGTGGATTTTTAGGTTCAGAAATTCCAGTGATTTTACCTGGGGAGTTAAATCATATTTCTCAAGAGTAAAAGCGACGCATTTTCTCAACCGTTATCTAAGAAAGAGCGATCGCACGCTGTAGTAATTCTGTCATGGTTGAAGAATTTGAATGGCTTTTTACTATTTATGATATCAAGTATTTAAGTTAATTATGCGATACCTTTGGTAAGCTTTGCTAAACGACACCTTTCGCATTAGAGATCACAAATGTTACAATGCAGCTATGTTGTAAATCAGGGTTAAAAAGGTTAAAAAAATGAAAAAAGAAGACGCAATTGAAAAGCTTAAACGTCAAATTCAATTGATCAATAATTTACAATACATAATTCCAGGAACTCAATATAGAGAAAAAGGTTTTATTAAATGGAAACGAGATACAGCAATTTTGATTGAACAAATATTTGAAAAATATCCTCGACATATAGAGGAATTTAAAAATATTTTTTATAGTATATCTGCTCCTAATTCCTTAACTCCTCAACAAGAATTAAAGCAAGGATTAGAACAAGGATGTCCAATTTTAGAATCAATGATACAGGAAATAGAAGACTATTGGGAAGAAGACGAAACGAATCAACTTACTATTTCTGATTTAGATAAAATTAAAATTCTTTGTGATGGATTTGATTTAGTTGCCAGACAACTAAAAACTAGACACAGTAGCAGAAATACCATAGAAATTAATGATGAGTATGATGTCCAGGATTTATTTCATGCCTTACTACACTTATATTTTGATGATATTAGAGATGAAGAATGGACTCCAAGTTATGCTGGTAGAGCTTCAAGAACAGACTTTCTTTTAAAGCAGGAACAAACTGTTATTGAAATTAAAAAGACACGCGAGAAGCTTACTGATAAAGAAGTTGGAGAACAATTAATTATAGACATTACTCGTTATAAATCACATCCTGATTGTAAAACTCTCATTTGTTTTGTTTATGATCCAGAAAGAAGAATTAAAAATCCTCGTGGAATTGAAAACGATTTAAGCAAAACTACAGATGGTATGATAGTTAAAGTTTTTATTAGACCACAATAGTTGTATAAATATCTTTTTTTCAATCAAAAGCGAAAACTGTTTTATTTTTACCCTAATGTCAATATTCCCTCAGCAAAATTAACAGATAAAGGCAATATTTTCAACCACTGCAACCCCAGCAAAGGTTCAGGAATATCCTCCGCAGCTAAAACAGGAATAATATACTCCTGTCCATCTAATTTCACCTTACCTTCATAGATATCAAAAAAAGCCTCACCCCTTGCCATTCGCATCGTACTGTTACGTTCAATTAAAGGCCATTCTAGAATTTCAGCATCTTGTATATCTAGTGCTAACCAACCATTAGTAAAACCTGTATCTAACAAAACTTCAATCCCATAATTATCCCCATCAGCAGAAATAATTTCTATCTCAAACATTAACTCCCCAACTTCACCGAAATTACCTAAAATCATATTCTCCCACAAACACCCGTTTCATTAATTCTAAAAGTCACCAACCAACCAGTCGGATATTTTTCCCTTGCTTTTTTCTCCGCTCCATTTTCATCAACATCAATAAAATAATCACCACTATTAGGTTCAATTACCATAAACCAATTGTAATGATCATTAATTAATTCAGGACGAATTCGATTAAAAACAACCCGCGCTTTTTCTCCCCGCGCATTTCTTTCCGCTTCCCTTCTTGCTAATTCTTCCGGTGGTATTGTAAACTCTGGAAAAATTCTCCCTGGTTGACGACGACGCACAGATTTTGTATTAGTCATAATTCACCTTACCTCATTTTTATCAATTGCCAATTATTCTTGATTTTTCAAGTTTACTTTTTAATCATAATCTGTTTTACCTTCTCTTCCGAACTTTCATCATATCGAACCAGTTGTCGTAATTTCTTTCCCTTTGCGGCTTCAGAGATGCCACCATTATCTTTCTATCTAATAGTATTCCCACTTAACAGCGTGTATTAACAAAAAACTTTAAATAATTTTCAACTTTACCAAGACATACACATAATTTATCTTAAACTCTTCTTCCTTCGTGTCCTTTGCTTCTTCGTGGTTCAATCCTCTCCTCCTCTGCGTCTCTGCGCCTCTGCGTGAGAAAACACAAAAAAACGGTAGAAGATCGAAATCCTCCACCGCTTAATTAAAAAAATAGTAATACCTAAGAATCAGCACCAGGAGTTACTAACTCTCTGTCGCGTGGTTCTTTAGCACTAACTTGAACAACACCATTTTCATCAACGTCAACAAGTGCAATATCGCCGTCTTGAATGCGTCCAGACAGAATTTCCTCTGCCAAACTATCTTCCAACAAGCGCATAATTGCCCGACGTAATGGTCTTGCACCGTAACTAGGACTGTAACCCTCTTGGATCAGACGGTCTTTGAAGCGATCGCTAATCTCTAAAGAAATACCTTTCTCAGTCAAACGACTAAATACTTCTTTGAGCATAATTTCGGCGATTTCGGTAACTTCTTCCTTGTTCAACTGACGGAAGACAATAATCTCATCTAACCTGTTCAAGAACTCAGGACGGAAGTATTGCTTCAATTCCTCATTTACCAAAGAACGAATGCGGTTGTATTGAGATTCAGTTGCATCCTCAGCAAACTCGAAACCAATACCACTACCACCTTTTTCAATTACCTTAGAACCAATGTTAGAAGTCAAAATTAACAATGTGTTCTTAAAGTCCACTGTGCGTCCTTTAGCATCGGTCAAACGACCATCTTCTAAAATTTGCAACAGCATATTGAAAACATCAGGGTGTGCTTTTTCAATTTCATCAAACAACACCACTGTGTAAGGACGACGGCGTACAGCTTCCGTTAACTGACCACCTTCGTTGTAACCGACATAACCTGGAGGAGAACCAATCAACTTGCTGACGGTGTGACGCTCCATGTACTCGGACATATCCAAGCGGATCATTGCTTCCTCTGAACCGAAGAAGTAAGAAGCTAAAGATTTTGCTAACTCTGTTTTACCAACCCCAGTAGGCCCAGAGAAGACGAAACTAGCAATAGGACGATTAGGATTCTTGAGACCCACACGAGCGCGACGAATCGCACGAGAAACAGCCTTAACCGCATCATCTTGACCAATCAGACGCTGATGTAAGGTATCTTCCATGTGCAGTAACTTCTCAGACTCAGACTCAGTGAGTTTATTCACTGGTACACCAGTCCAAGAAGCAACAATGTGAGCGATATCTTCTTCAGATACCACAGGTTCAACCCGATCACCACCAGCTGCATTGGTTTTGCTTTGAGCAATGGTACGGATTTCCGCTTTAATTTCCATTTCCCGATCACGCAATTCACCAGCACGATCGAAGTCTTGAGAACGGACAGCATCATCCTTTTCTTTTAAGATTTGCCGTAGTTCCTTATCTAACTCCTTAGCTGCTGGGGGTAGCTGAGAGTTAATCAAACGTACCCGTGAACCAGCCTCATCAATTAAATCAATGGCTTTATCTGGGAGATAGCGATCGCTAATATATCGATCAGACAACTTGGCTGCTGCCACTAAAGCCTCATCAGAAATTTTTAATTTATGATGCTGCTCGTAGCGTTCGCGTAAACCATATAAAATTTCAATTGTTTCATCAACGGAAGGTTCGCCCACCATCACGGGTTGGAAGCGTCTTTCCAACGCTGCATCCCGTTCAATGTGCTTACGGTACTCATCTAAAGTAGTTGCACCAATACATTGCAATTCCCCCCTTGCCAAAGCTGGCTTGAGGATATTTGCTGCATCAATTGCTCCTTCAGCTGCACCCGCACCAATGAGGGTATGAACCTCGTCAATTACCAAGATGACATTACCCGCAGAGCGGATTTCATCCATGATTTTTTTTAGGCGTTCTTCAAATTCACCCCGATATTTAGTTCCTGCTACCAGTAAACCTATATCTAGGGTGACAACACGCTTTTCTTCCAAGATGTCAGGAACATCTTTATTAGCAATACGGCTGGCTAAACCCTCCGCAATGGCTGTTTTACCAACCCCAGGTTCACCAATCAGCACTGGATTGTTTTTTGTCCGGCGACCCAAAATTTGAATCACACGCTCGATTTCCTTAGCGCGTCCCACTACAGGATCAAGCTTGTTATCAACGGCCATTTGGGTCAAGTTAGAGCCAAATTCATCCAAAGTTGGGGTTTTTGTGCGACCAGAAGGGCCACCCGGCGCAACTTCCGCCGTTTCTCCCAACATCCGAATCACTTGAGTTCTGACCTTAGACAAATCTACACCCAGGTTCTCTAGCACCCTGGCTGCTACGCCTTCCCCTTCACGGATGAGACCCAACAGCAGATGCTCGGTGCCAATGTAGTTATGCCCTAGTTGGCGTGCTTCTTCCAAGGATAGTTCTAAAACTCGCTTTGCTCGTGGCGTAAATGGAATTTCCACAGCGACAAAGCCTGAACCTCGACCTATAATTTTTTCAACTTCAATGCGAGCGTCTTTAAGATTGACACCCATTGATTTTAGTACCTTGGCTGCCACCCCCGTGCCTTCCCCAATCAGACCCAAGAGGATCTGCTCAGTTCCAACAAAGTTGTGACCTAAACGGCGGGCCTCTTCTTGGGCCAGCATGATTACCTTAATGGCTTTTTCTGTGAAGCGTTCAAACATGGCATTTTTCCCATCACCTGCGTCGTGCCGGTACGCTGATTTTAGCACAGGCTAAAATTTTCGATATCCATATCCAGAAAATAGATATCTTACAGCCATCAGACAGATTGATGGGTTAATTACTGAGTTTTTATTATTTTTTATATTGCTGATATGGTGAGGAGGACGGTTTTACCAGCTTTTTTTGGGAAGTTGATTAACAATCTGATCATATTGTTAAGATTTTGCTAATCTACTTTCAAATATTCCTCAATACCATAAAAAATACAATTGTGTCAAGTTTTTAAACTTTACATAACCTATATTAAATAGATAAATATAATCTATTGTAAGTTTTTATAGAAGCAATTTTTATTCAGATATGATATTTAATCGCCTGTAGTAGGGCTAAGAAAATCAATGTTCAATCTTTACACATAAAGAATTTTAACTTAACCACTTTAATTTTAAACAATAGTTAGATGAAAATATAAACTCAAAAACCTTTTATTGCAGTGGATAGTTTACACGCACTCTAAATTTCCATCTGTGATAAATCAAGTAATGATTGGGATAAGCGTTTTGTAACCATTTCATCCCACACCTGCAAAGTTTCATTAAATTGAGGGTGTTGTAAATTAGATAGCCATAAAATCAAGGCATCTTCATCATTATCTGTGTAGTAGCGAGGACGTTTACCAGCAGTTTGAAACCCAAACTTTTGATATAAAGAAATTGCACAGTGATTAGAAACTCTCACTTCCAAAGTGGCCCTTTCCAAACCAACCTCACTAGCAGTCTTCAACACAGAATACAATAAAGCTTGTCCTAAGCCTTGATTTTGATATTGAGGATGAACCGCCAAAATGGTGATGTGTGCTTCCTCTAAAATTGACCAAAAACAACCCATTCCCAATAGCTCATGAGAACAAGGTGGAAATATGCCCAAAAAATAACTGTTAGGACTTTCTAGTTCCCGAATGTAACCATCGGCCGTCCATAAACCATCAAAGCAAACTTGATCCAATTCTATAAGACTATTTAAGTCCTCTAAACTAAGAGATTTAATTTTTAAAGCAGTTAATTTCACAATCACTGGATATAGAGAAGACGAAAATTAGGAGCAAGGAACATCAATGAGACAAATCCTGGAAAAAATTGTTGCCAATGTCTCCATACCCTAAGCCTAATCACCATTACCATTTACCGATAAAGCAGTAAACTGAGAATCGGAAGCGTAAATAAATAGCGCTGGAAAATTAAACAAGGACAAATTTTATTAGATATGGTAGCGACTCACCCGGTCGGGGTTCAAACATCTGGCAATCAATATTTACCAACAGGAAATGGTGACTTGACCATTTCTCCAAATCAAGAATTATTACCCTTGACTGCCAGAGTTAATCATCAAGATTTTCTGGAAATTGGTGGGTGCGATGTCACAACCCTAGTTCAGAGATTTGGTTCTCCTTTATACATACTAGATGAAGCAACCTTGCGGACAGCTTGTCAACAGTATAGGGATACCTTTAAACAATACTACAAAGGTGAATCTCAGGTATTATATGCTTCCAAAGCTTGGAACTGTTTGGCTGTTTGTGCCATTGTGGATTCAGAAGATTTAGGAATAGATGTAGTCTCTGGTGGGGAGCTATATACAGCCCTGCAAGCGGGTATGAATCCCGATAAAATATATCTACATGGGAATAATAAATCTCGTCAAGAGCTAGTTCTGGCGATTGAATCACAATGTACCATTGTTGTAGACAACTGGTATGAATTAAAGACCTTGGTGGAATTGACAACTACAGATTCCCCTACCCGGATTATGTTGCGGTTAACTCCAGGTATAGAATGTCATACCCATGAATATATTCGTACCGGACACTTAGATAGTAAATTTGGTTTTGACCCTAATGATTTAGATGAAGTCTTTGCCTATGTCAGCCAACAACCAAGTTTAAACTGTGTAGGTGTACACGCTCATATCGGTTCGCAAATTTTTGAACGCCAACCCCATCGAGATTTGGGGGCTTTAATGGTACAGTGGTTACGCGATGCCAAGAAATATAACTTAGAATTGACAGAACTAAATGTTGGTGGTGGACTAGGGATTAAATATACAGAATCAGATGATCCCCCTAGTATTGAAGAATGGTCAAAGGCAATCTGTGAAGTTGTGCAAACAGCTTGTGCCACAGAGAACTTGCCCTTACCCAAACTTTTGTGTGAACCAGGGCGATCCCTCATCGCTACAGCTTGTGTGACAGCCTACAATGTAGGTTCAAGCAAAACTATTCCTGATATTCGGACTTATGTAACTGTAGATGGAGGAATGTCTGATAATCCTCGTCCTATTACCTATCAATCAGTTTACCGGGCGTTAGTGGCTAATAAAATGTCTGCTCCGTTGACAGAAACCGTGACATTAGCTGGTAAACACTGTGAGTCAGGAGATATCCTCATTAAAAATGCTCAACTGCCCAAAACTGAACCAGGGGATGTTCTCGTAGTTATGACAACTGGTGCATACAATTACAGTATGGCATCTAACTATAACCGTTTACCCCGACCAGCAGCCGTTTTAGTTGCTGATGGAGAAGCAAATGTAATTTTGCAGCGGGAAACCTATGGAGACATAATTCGACAAGATTGTCTACCAGAAAGATTAAAATAATCATTTGTTCTAGGTCATTGGTCATTAGCTCAGAAATACGACTAATGACTAGTGACTAAATAACTAATGACTAATGACTAATGACTATTAGAATCCAGATGTCATGAGAGATTGGTGGAAGCAATGGCTGACGACAAACTTGGGATGGTCACAGTCCTTGCTACTTGGGACTCTGGATATTCTATTAGTGCTGGCGTTAACCTATATGATTTTAGTGATTATTAGTGAACGTCGGACATTATGGATGGTAAGGGGATTTATTATTCTTATGCTGGCTTCAGCATTCAGCGGTACTTTAGGACTACCTTTACTAAATTTTGTCTTAGAAAAACTGGTAATTGGTTGTGCTGTAGCTATGGCCGTAGCGCTTCATTCAGAGTTTCGTCGTTTCTTAGAACAGCTAGGAAGGGGAGAATTTAGACAGTTATTCCAACCCCACCATTTGACTGTTCCTAAGTCCGATAGTGTGATTGATGAAATTGTTGATGCGGTGAAGGAACTATCAAAAAATCGGATTGGTGCTTTATTGATTGTAGAGACATCTGGACCAATTGATGAGCGAGATTTTTCTGTTCCTGGAGTGAAATTAAATGCGGAAGTTTCTAAAGAATTGATCCAGACTATTTTTCAGCCAAAAACTTTGTTACATGATGGAGCAACTTTAATCCGTGGTTCGCGGATTGTTTCATCGGGTATAATTTTACCACTTTCAGGGCGTACCGCTTCCCGTCAATTGGGTACACGCCATCGAGCAGCAATGGGAATTACCGAGCGAGTCGAAAATTGCATCTGTGTCGTTGTATCAGAAGAAACGGGTTCTATCTCCTTAGCGGAACGAGGAACTTTATACCGACCATTGACCATTAGAAAGTTAAAAGAGTCTCTAGAGGCTAGATTTTCTCCAACTGTGGATCGGGAAGCTGTTGCACCTGGTCTTTTCAGTTTGATTAGTCAAGTGAATCGTCGGACAATTACTTTTATTTCACGTTTACTCAGATTACCATTGTCTGTTTCTCGCCAAAAAAATAAGACCGAAAAATGACTATACAACATTCTGAACTGCAATATTTACCTGCTGATTTACAACCAGAATTTCTTCCCCAACACGTTGCGGTAATTATGGATGGCAATGGTAGATGGGCTAAACGTCAAGCTCTACCCAGAATTATGGGACATAAGCGGGGTGTTGATGCTCTCAAGGATCTCCTTCGCTGTTGTAAAGATTGGGGAATTAAGGCTTTAACAGCTTATGCTTTTTCTACGGAAAATTGGCAAAGGCCACAGGAAGAGGTGGAATTTTTAATGGGTTTATTCCAGCGAGTTCTGCGTCAGGAATTGCGGGAAATGGTGGAGGAGAATGTACAAATTCAATTTGTAGGTAATTTAAAAGCTCTACCTTCAGCACTGCAAGCTGAAATTTCTCGTTCTATGGCAGAAACTCAAAATAATCAAAGTATTAAGTTTACTGTTGCAACTAATTATGGTGGTAGGCAGGAAATTTTACAAGCTTGTCGAGCGATCGCCCAAAAGGTGGAAGAAGGTATTTTAAAACCAGAGGAAATTTCTGAAGAGTTATTTGAGAGTCATTTATATACAGCAGGTATAGCTGATCCAGATTTATTAATTCGTACCAGTGGAGAAATGAGGCTTTCTAATTTTCTGCTCTGGCAAATGGCTTATGGTGAAATTTATATTACGGATACTCTTTGGCCTGATTTTGATCGCAAGGAGTTTCACCGTGCTTTATGTGCTTATCAACAACGGGAAAGACGGTTTGGAAAGGTTTAATTTAATAGTTTTTAATAGTTATCAGTTATTAATAATTAATGAGGGTTTGCTGCAAAAGTCTTGTTGTAGAGATAGGGAATAGGGAATAGGGAATAGGGAATAGGGAATAGTTCCAAGAGACTGATTAAATTAAGATTCCCAGTCGCCAATCACCTTTAGTAATTCGTAATGCTCCCTTCGGGAGAGCTTCGCTAACGTAATTCGTAATTTGTAATTCGTAATTCGTAATTCGTAATTCGTAATTTGTAATGCTCCTTTCAGGAGAGCTTCGCTTACGTAATTCGTAATTAAGAAATTTACCCAATCACCAGTCACCAATCACCAGTCACCAATCACCAATCACCAGTCACCAATCACCAATCACCAATCACCAATCACCAGTCACCAATCACCAATCACCAATCACCAATCACCAATCACCAATCACCAGTCACCAATCACCAGTCACCAATCACCAGTCACCACACCCTAATTAATTAATGATTATGGACCAGAAAAAACTGCCTCTTGAATGTCTTCTCTACTCAGAGAATATTTAAAAGAACGCTGAATATCTTGACCATCTTCACCAGCTTGAATATATCTAACAGTTATTTGTTCAATATCTAGCCAAATTTCTGCTTGCCAACTATTTTTTTGCAGTCGCCAACAATGCAATTCACTGTCATCTTGTTGACAACCTTGTTCTTTTAACCATTGTTCAATTTGAGGTAAAGGATGACTATATAGAGGTTTGTTAGAAGGAAGCATAGTTAATTCAGAAGTTAAGATTCAAATTTCAAAGGTGCAAGTTAGTAGTTGGGATGGCTAGTACCGTTTTGCGGAAGTCAAAAGTCAAAAGTAAGAGTTAGTAAGCTTTTTAGCAATTGGGAATAGTTGGTTTATTTACGGCAAGATGTACTGGGGAATTTTGGGAAATATGAGTCATTTCCTGTTTAGTCTCAAGTTGAGGAATTTGGCTTTCTAGGGGTTCACCACGAAGTACCGCAACAGTGATTGCCAGCACTAAACAGCCTACAATAGTTAAACCCAACACAAATAAAACAAATATTTCTCCTGATGATAAAGGGCGATCGCTGGCATCCAAATACATGGATTTGGAATAATCATAAGATTTATGTACAGGGTGGTTTAAATCTGTTGGTGCTTGAATGACTCCAAAGCGAGAATAGCCAATCTTTAAATCATAACTTAAACGGCGCTCTGGATGACTTAACGTAGCGTAAGCTTCGTTAATTTGCTGAAATTTATTGGTGGCAACTGTAGCAGGTAATTCTGTGGTGTCTGGGTGATACTGTTTACTTAGTTCCCGATAAGCACGACGAATGTCAACTACTGATGCAGAGGGATGCAGTCCTAATAGGGTGTAATATGTTGTATTATGGCTTTGTGGCTGTGTCCCAGTTTGACTCACGGTTTTGATTTAGTTTGATCACATTTGTTATTTATATTTTAAATCAGTAGTTATCTTTGAGCTTTTCAGTTGTCAGTTATCAGTTGTCAGTTATCAGTTATCAGTTGTCAGTTATCAGTTATCAGTTATCAGTTATCAGTTTTCAGTCTGGGTGACAAGATAGCTAAAGTTAAGACAGAGTGTAAGTAGTTCAGTGGGGAAATTTATAACTATGTAAGAAAAAGTAAACGAGGACCAAAACCTGTTTCCCCCTGCGCCCTGCACCCTGCACCCTTCCTCTTACACCCTGCACCCTGCCTAATTTTTCCTGCCATGACTGATGCTAAATTAAATCTGCACGGGGTTTAAAGCTTTCAATTTCCTGCAATTTTTCATAAAGCTGTCTTTCCTCATCCGTGAGATTTTTCGGTGTCATGATTTGAATTTCTACTAGTTGATCGCCTCTTTTGCCTGCATCTGTAGGCCAACCTTTATTAGCTAACCGAAATCTTTGACCAGATCGGACTGCTGGGGGTATAGTCATTTTTACGGGCCCGTCTAAAGTTGGTGCTTCTACTTGTCCACCTAAAACTGCTTCACTGGGAGTTACAGGGATTTGACAGAAAATGTTAGCACCTTCTAGTTTAAATAGAGAATGGGATTCAACCGTAATTTTCAAATATAAATCTCCTCCACCTAGGCCTTGATTTCGCAAGCGGATAGTTTGACCTGTTACCATTGCTGGAGGCATAGTTACTTCTAGTGATCGCCCATCTTCTAAACGTATTCTTTCATTCCCTCCTTGATAGGCTTTTTCTAGTGGTAAAGTCAATCTCGCTTCTATATCTCTACGAGGAGTACGAGGTGGAGTGTTGACTGTATAAGCAACTTTACTTCTGGGAGTACGAAAGGGATCAGTATTAGTATTACTAGTTGGTGGTTTTTTGGTTTCTTTACGACTGCTAACACCAATAACTTGATTAATAAAACTTTCAAAATCTGGAAATTCACCAGGATCTACGTTTTGGTTAGTGCGGCCATTGGTTCGCGGTTCTCCCCAACCTCTGGGTTTCGGTGTTTGTTTACTACCAGCAAAACCTTTTTGTTTCCAATAGCGACTAAACTGGTCATATTGCGATCGCCGACTAGGATCAGAGAGAATCTCGTAAGCTTCACCAACGGTTTTAAATTTTTCTTCAGCTTCTTTATTACCAGGATTGAGATCAGGGTGATACTGTCTGGCTAAACGACGATAAACTTTTTTAATCTCTTCGCTGGAAGCATCTTTTGTGACTCCCAGAATCTCATAGTAATCGCGGAAATTCTGCAAATTTTGCATAGTCAGTGATTCAGTTATCAGTTATCAGTTAGTAGTGGAAATAGGGAAAAGAGAACAGGGAACAGTTTTTAGGATCAAAGGGAGAAATTTTCGCTGTCTCGCTTATAACTCCCAATTCCTGAGTTCTGAATCCTGATTCATGCAAATCTTGTTTATAGCCAGTCATCATCATCATCCCAATTATCCTGGTAACTGGGACGACTACGTCGTGGTGGAGGACTATCATAGGGTGAACGATTATCTCTACCATAGCCGCGACCATAATCTCGATCATAATCCCGATCATAATCCCGATCATAATCTCGATCATAGTCCCGCTCATAGTCCCGCTCATAATCTCGACTGTAGTCTCTTCTGTAATTATCTCTTTCTCGAAAACCTTCTCTGTAATAGTCTTTTTCTTTGTCGCCGGTAAAGATGTCGCGGATCGCACCAAATAAGTCTTCATCTTCATCGTCGGCGTAGTATTCCCGCATTTCCCGATTTAATTCATACAAAGCATCTTGCAAATCAGAATAAGCTTGATCTATACCACGGTCATCATCTGCTTTTAAGCTCTCTCTTAATTCTCTACATATATTATCAATGCGTTGACGACGATTGCGTGCGAACTGCATCCCCATCTCTAGGGCAACTTCTCTTAATTGTCTTTCTGCTTGTAAAATTAATGCTTCGGAACGGGTGCGCTTTTCTACTCTTTCTTTGCGTTGGCGGTCAACATCAGCAAATTGTTGGGCATCTTGGATCATTTTATTAATCTCTGACTCACTTAGAGTAGATGCGCCTTGAATGGTAATACTCTGTTCTCTACCTGTTGTCCGATCTAAGGCTGTTACCTGTAAAATCCCATTAGCATCTATATCAAAGGATACTTGAATTTGGGGAATACCTCTGGGTGCTGGGGGGACACCATATAATTTAAACCGCCCTAGGGATTTGTTATCTGTGGCCATTTCTCGTTCCCCTTGGACAACATGGATTTCGACGCTGTTTTGATTATTCTCTGAAGTGGAAAAAATATCAGAACGTCTGACGGGAATGGTTGTGTTGCGGGGGATCAATTTTTTCATGACACCACCAATTGTTTCTAATCCCAATGATAGAGGTGTCACGTCTAGGAGGAGTACGTCTTTCATTTCCCCAGCCAAAATACCAGCTTGAATCGCTGCACCCACTGCTACTACTTCATCTGGATTAACATTCTCACTGGGTTCAAGTCCAATTAAATCTTCTACCAATTGTTTGACCATTGGTGTTCTGGTTGAACCACCCACTAATACTACTTCTTCAATATCTACAGGTGATAGTCCCGCATCTTTCAATGCTCGTTTGACTGGCGTGCGGATACGACTAATTAAATCTGTACATAAACCCTCAAACTGGGAACGGGTGAGGCGAGTTTCCAGGTGTTTGGGGCCGTCCTCTGTAGCAGTGATGAAGGGTAGGTTAATATCTGTAACGCTGACAGCAGAGAGTTCGATTTTAGCTTTTTCGGCTGCTTCCATTAACCGTTGTAATGCTTGGCGATCGCGTCTTAAATCTACTCCTTCTGTCTCTAAAAACTGTTCTGCTAACCAATCAACTATTTTTCTGTCAAAATCATTACCACCTAATTGCGTATCTCCACTGGTGGATTTTACTTCAAAAATACCATCACCGACTTCTAAAACGGAGACATCGAAAGTACCACCACCTAAATCAAATACCAAGATAGTAGCTATTTCTCCTCGTTCCAATCCATAGGCCAAGGAAGCGGCCGTAGGTTCATTGAGAATTCGCAATACATCTAACCCCGCTATTCTGCCTGCATCGCGGGTAGCTTGGCGTTGGGAATCATTAAAATAAGCAGGGACAGTAATTACAGCACCAGTTACAGGTTCACCTAAATAACGGCTAGCATCATCAGCTAATTTCTTCAGCACCATAGCTGAAATTTCTTCTGAGGCAAATTCCTTATTTAATCGCGGACAGGCAACTTTAATATTGCCCATTTCATTCTTGCGAATAGTGTAGGGTACGCGTTTAGAGTCAGGGCTAAGTTCAGTATACCTACGGCCAATAAAGCGTTTCACACCAAAAAAAGTGTTTTGGGGATTGAGAACAGTTTGCCTTCTGGCCATTTGTCCTACCACCCTTTCGCCTTCCTTACTAAAGCCAACAACGGAGGGGGTGGTTCGCATACCTTCTGCATTGGCAATGACCACCGGCTTGCCACCCTCCATCACGGCGACTACTGAGTTGGTTGTACCCAAGTCTATGCCAACCACTTTGCCCATGCGTTTTTCTTCTCCTGGTGCGTATGTTACTACATATATATTACGATTGGACAGCAATAATAACTAATTCCTGAATGATGAAAACCGCCCAATGTTATAATTACCGTTTATGATTTAGACACACTTTAGTTTAAGGTTTAAGCTGCAAGTTGCCAAAATAGGATAGCATTTACAGCGGCTAGTCAGTAGTTATTAGTCATTGAGACATTAGGAACAATTTTATTTTGTGCTTTTCTACTGAACTAATCACCAATCACTAATTATTATTTTGAATCTCAAACAACGACTACTAAGTCATATTCAAGAAATAGCACGGGAACGAGATCCTTATATAGCCAGTGCTGGACATTTTTTTGTTAAAGAGTATATTCGTCAACAGTTTTCTCAGTGGGGAAGTGTGGAAATCCACACCTTTCAGGTGGGTAGTCAAAACTTTGATAACTTGATTCTTAATTTACCTGGTCAACTGAGAACCCACAATAGTAATTTACCAATTATTCTGATTGGCGCACATTATGATGGTGTACCTGGTACTGTAGGTGCTGATGATAATGCTACTGGAGTGGCTGTGTTGTTAGAATTTGCTAGAAGTTTTGCCCAACAACCAAGCAAATATCCGGTACGTTTGGTAGCCTTTGATATGGAAGAGTATGGTCTGTTAGGTAGTACAGATTATGCAGCTTTTTTGCGTCAACAAAAACAACGTTTGCGTTTAATGATTTCTTTGGAGATGCTGGGTTATAAAGACTCTACTCCAGGTTCACAGCAATATCCTGCTTTTTTAGATAAGTTTTATCCTGATTGTGGCGATTTTATTGGTTTAATTGGTAATTTGCGAACTTTGGGCGATTTAATCATTTTTAGCCGTAATATTAGCAGTGTGGGTGTATCCAGTCAGTGGTTGACAACTCCAGATCAGGGGTTATTTGCTCCTCAAACTAGGTTGAGCGATCATGCACCTTTCTGGGATCAAGGTTATCCCGCTATAATGGTTACAGATACGGCGTTTATGCGAAATCCTAATTATCACAAACCTAGTGATACTATTGCTACTTTAGATTTAGATTTTCTGACTGGAGTCTGTGAGGGTTTAGAAGCAGGTATTAGATGTTTATCTTAGTAGTGAATTTGCAGCAAACAGTTATCTGTTAAGAGTAGGGAACAGGGAATAGTTTAAAGAGTTGGATGAGATAAAAATTCTGGGATTGTTGTCAAAATTGAAAAATGTGCTATAGTAGGAAAGTTGCTACCGAGGGCGAGTGGCGAAACTGGTAGACGCACCACACTCAAAATGTGGCGGCCTTGCGGTCATAGGAGTTCGATTCTCCTCTTGCCCATTTATTTATTTTAGATTGAGAAACTTTCAGTTAGCTAGAGCTTAACTGAATCTTGCTGAGTAGAAAAGTGTTTTCGTGGAGATAAAGAACATATTCAAAAATCGGAAGGGATGGCTTTTTTCTTTAAAGTAGCAATTCAATGTAAGATTTTCAAGTCCCCATGTTACAGAGAGCGATTGCAACCTGACACTGCACCTTGATAAATTTTCTTAAGGCAAATTTTAACGAGTGGGAATTTTAGAGCGAACATAATCGCCAGGAAAATCTTCAAAAATTGCACCGCGTTGTTTTAATTGACGCTTTTCATCCTCGGTAATTCCAGAGTTGTATCCAAAGCGAGCATTTTCAACCTTAGCACCAATTAAATTAGCACTACTTAAATCAGCACCAATTAAATAAGCACTACTTAAATTAGCACTACTTAAATTAGCACTACTTAAATTAGCACTACTTAAATTAGCACTACTTAAATTAGCACTACTTAAATTAGCACTAATTAAATAAGCACTACTTAAATCAGCACCTCTTAAATAAGCACTACTTAAATTAGCACTACTTAAATCAGCACCTCTTAAATAAGCACTACTTAAATTAGCAATACTTAAATTAGCACCAATTAAATAAGCAGTACTTAAATCAGCACCTCTTAAATAAGCACCAATTAAATTAGCACCTCTTAAATTAGCAATACTTAAATTAGCACCTCTTAAATAAGCACCTCTTAAATAAGCACCTCTTAAATAAGCACCTCTTAAATTAGCGCTACTTAAATTAGCACCTCTTAAATCAGCACCAATTAAATCAGCAATATCTATAGATATTTGATTAACAATCTTCCAAACTGTAAGCCATTTGTCCTCAATTATCGCATCATTTAAAGATGTACCTCTCAAATTAGCAAGACTCAAATCTGTACCACTCAAATCTGCACAATCTAAATCAGCATTTGCTAAATTAGCATTTCTTAAATTGGCATTACTGAAATCAGCACAACTGAAGTTAATACCACTCAAATCAACACCGCTTAAATCAACACCACTTAAATCTGTATCACTGAAGTCTAATTCTTCACCTTTATTTCTGCTAATAATTCTGGCAACTAAAATAATCTTATCTGGTTCTTCTTTTAGCTTTTTAATCCCATCTGGAGAAACATTAAAATTAATTTTTATACTGCCTGGTTCTATTTTAACTATCCTTGCATTTTTATCACCTGAACTTCTTTTCACGGCTTCTAGCCAAATATTTTGTTGTTCATGATTCTGTAAAAAACTATTTATATCACCTGGAATGGTAATAACAACTTGAGCATTAATAGTATCAAATGTAATACAAGTTTGAATATTATTTTGTTCTTCTACTAGAGTTGTTTTAGTGCTTTCAATGTTAGCAGTAGAAATAACACTGGCTCTATTCATACTAGGAACATTCCTGGAATTTCTATTTACTTCGGACTCCAGTTCAGCAATATCTTGCCAATCCAATTTTAACTCATTACATAGCAAAATAAACAGTTCCTTACTAATAGGTTTTCTGTTGAAAAATTTGCTTACAGTCGCGCGAGAACAAGTAATTTGATTTTTTTCATCCCTGTTACTATTTTCATTAGTTAAACTACCTAAAAACTCCTGAGTTTGACCATATTTCTCAAACGCTTGATTCAGTTTTTTAACTCCTGCTGCTGATGCTCGATAAGAACGATTTCTCATGATTTACCATAACTTTTACATAAGTTTGACAGTGTTAGAACTTACACAAAACATCCCTCAAACCCTCATTCCTCAGTGTTCTCTGTGCCTGGAGTGGTTCGATATTCCGTGACTTCTGCGTAAATCCTATTCAGGAAACATCAGGGTTGGAGATTGCTTCCTTACGTCGCAATGACAGTATTTAGACTATGGAGTAAATCCTGAGTATATAAACCAGACATAAATTTTACATATAAGTTGTACATAAAATTGACCACAGCAATCAAAATTTAGGGGTTAATGGAATTAGCAAATTCACCAAAACCACTAGATTATGAGTAATCAGCATAACATTCAACCTACTTCTGAGTTTAACCCTTACTTGACCTTAATTGTGAAAGAGAGATTACGTCAAGCACGCCGTAGCTTTGACTTGGCCCTCATTGCCACCGCTTTATCTTTTGGTATCAGTCTTGTTGGTGCAGGTTATTTAATTAACAATAAAGCATCAGAAGGTGCTGTGACTACCGCTGTAGGACTTATGGCTAGTGTGCGTTATATGCAAATTGCCAAAGACGCAAACAACCGTTTAGATAACATCATAGATGATTTGGATACAGAGTAGGTTTTGATGAATGGCGCTTAGGTGTTAGGTAGGGGTTTAGCAGTGCTAAACTCCCTACAATAACTGTGGGTTTTAGGACTATACATATTTAAAGTTTTCTGTCCGTTAACTGCGTCATTACGAGCGATAGCGACGTAATCGCAAAAATCCTGAGATTGCTTCCCCACACTGCGTTTCAGTCGCAATGACAAATCTTCGTTGCTTAAGTCCTGTAAGATTTTAGAACTAGCCCAGTTATTAACCATCATTATTGACTTTCATGAGTAACACAGAAGTAATTGTCATTGGTAGCGGTATTGGCGGTTTGAGTTGTGCTGCACTGTTAGCACATTATGGCATTGAAGTCATAGTAGTAGAAAGTCACTCTATCCCTGGTGGTGCTGCTCACGCTTTTGAACGCAACGGTTACAAATTTGAGTCTGGGCCATCTCTATATTCTGGTTTATCCTATACCCCTTCCCCTAACCCCCTCCGTCAAGTTTTAGACGCTATCGGCGAAGATTTACCTTGTGTTAATTACGATACTTGGGGTTGTTATTTACCAGAGGGAAATTTTGATACTCAAGTGGGTGCTGAACAATTTTGTCAGGTGTTACAACAACTACGGGGAGAGAAAGCAGTAGCTGAATGGCGTAAACTTCAGGAAATTATGCAACCTTTGGGTAAAAGCGCGATCGCTTTACCTCCTGCTGCTTTACGCTACGATTTAGGCGCAGTGTTAACAGTGGGTAAATTTGCCCCGGCCTTACTCCAACAAGCTACTAATGTAATTAAATTAACAGGCTCTTTTGCTAACATTATTGATGGTGTGATTACAGATCCATTTATTCGCAACTGGTTAGATTTACTTTGTTTTTTGTTATCTGGATTACCCGCAAATGGGACAATAGCCGCAGAAGTGGCGTTTATGTTTGCAGACTGGTATCGTCCTGGTGTGCAGTTAGATTATCCTTTAGGTGGTAGTGGTGCAATTGTTGATGCTTTAGTTAGAGGTTTAACTAAAAATGGTGGAGAGTTGATTTTAAACGCCCATGTGGAAAAGGTTTTAGTAGAAAATAATCGTGCTGTAGGTGTAAGTCTGCGAAATGGTCAAGAAATTAAAGCTAGTAAAGCAGTTGTTTCTAATGCTTCTGTATGGGATACCCTGAAACTTATTCCTTCTGGTGCTTTACCTAAAGGGTATGTAGAAAAACAAGCAAACACACCTGAATGTGATAGTTTTATGCACTTACATTTAGGAATTGACGCTACAGGATTACCAGAAAATTTAGGTGTTCATTATATAGTAGTTAATGATTGGCAAAAAGGCATAAATGCACCCCAAAATGTAATTTTAATATCTATTCCTTCCGTTTTAGATTCATCCTTAGCACCAGCAGGAAAACACGTTATTCATGTTTATACACCAGGAAATGAACCTTATAAAATTTGGCAAGGAATAGAAAGAAATAGCGCAGAATATAAATCATTAAAACAAGAACGTGGGGAAGTAATGTGGCAAGCTTTAGAAAGAATTATTCCTGACATTCGTTCTCGTTGTGAAGTCAATTTGGTGGGTACTCCTCTGACTCATGGGCGTTTTTTACGTCGTCATCATGGTAGCTATGGCCCTGGGATAGTTGCAGGAAAGGGTTTATTTCCTGGTGCGACTACTCCTTTACCAGGGTTGTTATGTTGTGGAGATTCAACGTTTCCAGGAATAGGTTTACCAGCAGTAGCAGCAAGTGGAATGATGGCTGCTAATACTATTGTTCCAGTGCAGCAACATTTACAATTACTAAATAAAATTATTTGATACAGCGCTTTTCGGTGTCATGAGGTACATGACTGGCGGGCAAGATGCCCACCCCACACAAGATGCCCACCCCACAAGAGTTTCATAATTAGGGTTTGCTGTTAGCGGAGCTTGGCGTTATATCGTTTCCGGGTGCATCAGTATTATTCCTTGAATATCCCCTTGTTTAATATCAATATCTGTGGGAAATATATATCATGGGGCAACCACGGGGGGTTTGCCCCTACGTGAGGAAAACATATCATTCCGATGCTAACGGATTTGATATAACTCCTAACTACTTAGACCAAAAACGTATTTTTATGTCTTTATATTTTTATTATCTTTCTCACAAAAAGCGGGTAGCGGGAATCGAACCCGCATCAATAGCTTGGAAGGCTATGGTTTTACCACTAAACTATACCCGCACTTTTATTTCATTTTTCGTCAACTTTGAAAATTATAACACACGTAAATATAAAAAACAAGTCCCCAATGATAATTTTATTTTTTGATCATGGCTTACGCAAAACATCCCTCAAACCCTCATTCCTCTGTGTTCTCTGTGTCTCTGTGGTTCGATATTCCGTGACTTCTGCGTAAGTCTAGATCGCTAACATCCCGCAAACAGATAATAGATGCTGGTTCATCATCCCACTCAGTTTGGGCGACAGTAATTTCTGCTTGTCCCAACTCACCATTAGGCTTGATAATATTAATTTGAGTAATTCTTCTATCTACAATTGGGATTCCAATTTGTGAACCAACTAAACTAGAGAGTGTTTTATCAAACATTTGAGCAGATGTAGAATTGGCAAACTTAATCACTCCATTACGATCTACCAATAAAATACCATCTTGGATATGATTAACAATAGTTTCCAGCTTATTTCTATTGCGATCAATTTCTAAAGCTTGTCGTCTGAGTTGAATATGAGTTTTCACCCTAGCAAATAGTTCGATTGTTCTAAACGGCTTAGTCACATAATCTGCTGCTCCCTTTTCAAAGGCATTAATAATATGATCTTCATCATGACTAGCAGTCAAAAATAAAATCGGAATATCTTGATAATTAGCATCAGCTTTCAGTTGTTCACAAACTTGTAAGCCATCCATACCTGGCATGAACAAATCTAGTAAAATTATATCTGGTTTGATAGCATTGAGACGTTGAAATGTTTCTATTCCACTCAAGGCGTAGGTAATAGAATAACCTTGCATTTCTAAGGCAATTGCTAAGACTTGGATGTTATCAATTTGATCGTCAACAATTAAGATTGTAGGAGCAGGGTTGTCAATAATAGAAGATTCCATATTCATCAACTAGATTTTTATAATTTTTCGGAGCAAAGAGTTAATCAATATTGAATATAAGGGAAAAATAATAATAACAATTCAATTCTTCTAAACGTAGCTTTCTAAATAAATTATTGAAAATTTAGTAACTAATCTATCAGCTTCTGTAACTTAGCTTTAATTGCCGGAAAATCAGCAACAGTATCAGCTAAATTTTTTAAATCAAAACTATCAATTTGTGATTTTAAAGTCTTTACATAATCTAAAAGTTCAGGTGAATTATATTCATTTGCCCAACCTTCTAAACGGACACTAAACATACGTAACTTATCTATAATTAAAGTCTGGTGCAAAGTTCCCCAAACCTCTTCTTCTTCTTGCTGTAAAAGAGTTAATAATTCTGGGAGTTTTTGTTTAGCATCAGCCGACATAGAAACATTTGCAAACGAACTATGGGAAGATTTTTGAGATGATGATAAAAAATATTTAGGAAACAGACGTTGTAATTCTGAATTTATTGCTTCTCTGCTGACGGGTTTTCTTAAAAAACCTTGTACTTGATTTTGTAATTCTCTGATATCTTGTTCTTGTATGGAAGCAGTTACCATCACGACTGGAATTTTTTGTGTTGTTGTGTCTTCCTTGAGAATTTTGAGTGTAGCTTTACCGTCTGGTGGTGGCATCACTAAATCCAAGAAAATTAAATCTGGTTGTTGTTGTTTGGCTAGTTCTATAGCTTGTGTACCATTATCTGCCATGATAATTTGATGGGGAGTATTTTCAAAATAGGCAAATAAAAGATTCCGGTTAGAAACAACATCATCTACAATCAGAATTACCAGCGGCTGCATCTGTTGAATTTTTGGCTGTTTCAATTTAACTTTTCGTTGTTCAGAGTGATCAGGAAGAACGATTAAATTCGGCCAAGAAAGGGTAAAAGTGCTACCTTTACCTATCTGACTACTCACAGAAATATTACCCCCCATCATTTCTGTCAGGCGACGGGTAATAGTTAATCCTAATCCTGTACCACCATATTTCCGGTTAGGTTGTCTCTGTGCTTGGTGAAACGCATCAAATATCATTGCTTGTTCTGCTGTGGAAATGCCAATACCTGTATCGGAAATAATAATCTCCAGTTGTATTTGGGAATTTTGATCTGCATCTTTGATTCTTGGCTGTTTGACTTTTTTCTCACTGATGTTTTTACTATTGATTTTACTATTTATATATCCATTTACCTGAATGGCAATTTCACCATGATCGGTAAACTTGAGGGCATTACCTAACAAATTAAATAATATTTGTCGCAAGCGGACTTCATCAATGGAAATTGTGTTGGGAACTGTATTGGCAATTTGTACAGTCAAAGCTAATCCTTTTTGTGTAACTCGACTGCTAAATATTTGTTCAATATCTTGTAGTAAAGTACGAATATTAACTGGCTCATACCGCAAGTTTAATTGACCGGCTTCTACTTTGGATAAATCGAGGATATCATTAATTAAAGTTAATAGTGTCCTACCGTTAGATTGAATAGACTTGAGATAATTTCTAGCTTGGGGATCACCAATTAATTCTTGTAATAAATCAGAAAATCCTAAAATTGCGTTCATAGGAGTGCGAATTTCATGGCTCATATTGGCGAGAAATTCGCTTTTTGTTCTGCTGGCTGCTTCAGCTTTTTGGGTGGCAATTTCTAATGCTAGGTTTTGTTGTGCCAATTCTTGTTGACGTTTTTGGGCTTCCTGTAAAAGTTGGGCATGGGCGATGGCAATTCCTACCTGAGCAGCGACTGCTTCTAATAACTCAATTTCCTCTGGTTTCCAGTAGCGGGGTGTGACGGATGTATTTGTGGCATGACAATGATGTAAACCTATGACTCCATTTGGTTTACCTTGATAGGATGTGCGAATAGCCAACATTGATACTATGCCCAATTTTTGACACAGTTCTAGTTGGGGTGCAAGTAGAGGATCAGTGGCAATGTCGTCACTGATTAATGCTTGATCTTGGTTAAGTAAACTGTGAAGGTGAGGATTGTTAATAATCGGCAGTAATAACCCTTGCATGGAGGGAATACCACTTGCGAGATATTCGGCAACTACTGGTACTTCTGCTATCGTTGGTTCTGGTTTTGCTTGATCTAATTTACATATGTGCAGCAAACAGCGATGAACTTGAAAGGTTTCACCAATACGGTTAACTGCGGTTTCAAAGATTTGTTGAGGATCTAAACTTTGACGAATTTCATCGGTGATTTGCTTGAGTAGTAGCTCCCGTTGAATTTGTTGTTCAATTAATTTTTCTGCTACTTTGCGATCGCTAATATCTACCAAGTAACCTACACATTCTTGCGGCTCGTTATCAGCATTTCTAATCATCCTGAGTTGGGCAAAAAACCAACGGTAAGAACCATCTGTGCTGCGTAAACGATATTCATGGGAGTAAGTTTCATATTCAGCTAAATGACTCAAACCTTCTAAGATTCGTTTTTGATCATCGGGGTGTAAATGTTCTACCCAAAATCCATCGGTGGCCACAAATTCTTCAGCAGAATATCCTAAAACCTGTTCTACATTACCGCTAATATAAGTAACTCGATAATCTGGTTTTGGTTCACAGCTTAATAGTATTGTTTGGCTAGAGTGCATTAAATCTCTGAGTCTTTCTTGGCTTGCTCGCAAAGCCGCTTGGGTGTTTTTTAGTTCTGTCACTTCCAGGGTGACTGTATTCACAGCCCTTCTCCCGTCACTTAAATCAACAGGTAAGTAACTCACTATCCAATCTCTCATCACACCTGGTTGGGCTGGTGATTCACCTCTAATTTCTAGGTTCTGGAGTGGTTGATTAGTTTCTAGTACCTGTTTTAACCGAGTTTCTAGAATGGCTGCTTGTTTTGGTAAGATGTCCCTAACGGTTTTATCTAAATGTTCACTGGCAGGTTGACCATTTATTTTCGCCATCACGTCATTGATCCGCACGTAGCGATATTCTTCATCCAGTAATGCTAACCCGACTGGAGATGTCGCATACAAAGTTTCCAACTCATCGGTTCTTTGCTGTAATGCTTGCTGTACCCGTTTTATCTCATCAATATTTACAAATGTAATTACCAAGCCATCTGCATGGCCATCATCACGGAGGTAAGGATAAATTCGCATCAATAAATTTTTACAATTTTGTTGCAAACATACTTCTTGCTCAATAGGTCTCTCCGTTAGCAAAACTTGTTGTAATAGTTGCAGTAAGTTATGACAGTCTAAATTATGAGTAATATGCTGAATTGGTCTATCTACATCCGTAGCAACTAAATTTACTGCTGGTGTAGCCGCAGGGGTAAATTTGCGAACTCGCAATTCTCGATCTAGGAAAATTACACCAATTTCACTACTTCTGAGTAAATTGTCAACGTCGTTGGTTAGTTCGGTGAGTTCTCTAATTTTGGTTTGATATTCTGTATTGACTGTATACAGTTCTTCATTGACTGAATGTAATTCTTCGTTGGTACTTTGTAGCTCTTCATTAGAAGCGAGTAACTCTTCATTGGTAGCTTGTTGTTCTTCGTTGGTAGTTTCTAGTTCTTCAATTGTCGCTTGTAAATTCTCCCTGGTTTGTTGTAGTTCATATTCCAGGTCTAAAATTCGTTGAGTAGCTTCCGCGTCTTGTTGGAATTTTTCTACAGCAATAGGTGCAGTTGGCCGATCTTCATTTTCGATGATCAACATGAAAAAATCATTAACACGGGTATCACCACTGTAATATGTGACTTCTAAATTGACGGAGCGAATTACATCACCTTGATTAAAGTGAATGCTACCATATAAAACCGGTTTTCTTTCCCGTTTGGCTCGGTGCAAAGCTGTGTTAATTGGTAATCTCAATTCATCTGGTACTAACTCTGCTACCATGCGAGTCATTCCCCCTTCCGGAACTCTCATCATGTCTGCCATATCTGTAACGACGTGAAATAATTCCATATCATCATTTACTAATAGGCAAGTACAACTTCGTCGTTTGGCAAATGCACTGAAGGCAGAACTTAATATTGGGTCAAATTGGGTATAGTTACGCCTAGATACATTTGGTTTAGATGCTGAGGGAACTATATATTCTAAATTTTGAGTGAGAATAGGCAAGCGGACATTGCGACGTTTCTGATAAATTTTACAGCGTTCATAAACTGGGCTAAATTCTTCGATTAAATCTCCTGGTGTTTCGGCTGCACCTAAAAATAATACTCCCTTGTGCATCAGCGAAAAATGCAACATTCTCATCACGTGCTGTTGTAAAGTTGGCTGCATATAAATCAGTACATTACGACAGCTAATTAAGTGCATCCTGGTAAAACCAGCATTTTTAGCTAAGTTATGAGGGGCAAAAATAATATTTTCTCTGAGGGATCTGGTGATATGAAAACTGCGATCGCGGAAGGTAAAATATTTTTCTAATCTGGCTCTGGAAACATCTATAGCTATACTTTCCGGATAAACACCTTCTGCGGCTTTTGCTAAAGCTGTATTATCAATATCAGTAGCAAATATTTTCACACTTAAATGCTTTCCTAATCTGGCAATTACTTCATCTACTAAAATTGCCATTGAGTATGCTTCTTCTCCTGTAGCGCAAGCTGTCACCCACACTCGTAACTGCTGGCCATTCTCCATTTGTCCAATCAGTTCTGGCAACACTTCTTGTTCTAAATATTTCCACGCTTCAGGATCACGAAAAAATCTTGTCACCCCAATCATTAAATCATCTCTTAACAGTCCTCTTTCTTCTCCAGATACTTGTAAATAATCAATATATTCATCTAGTATGTGATGACCACTCAAGGAACAACGCCGATAAATACGCCTACTTAAAGTGCTAGGTTTATAATAGGAAAAGTCTAGTTTTTCGTATTGGTTTAAAATCTGAATAATTGCTCTGAGTTTATCTGATTCTAGTTCTGGTAATAAAGGTTCTGCTTCCTTAGTTCCAGACTTTTGCATCTGGATAATTTCATATAGCGTTCTGGCTATTTCTTGGGGTGGTAATACTTGATCTACTATCCCTGTAGCGATCGCACTTTGAGGCATTCCATCAAATTCTGCCGTACTGGGTGACTGAACAAAGGTTAACCCTGCTGTTTCACTGATACTCTGTAATCCCCTTGTGCCATCACTACCTGTTCCTGATAATACTACTCCAATGGCATGATCTCCCCTTTCTTGAGCCAAGGAATCTAAAAAAATATCAATGGGAAAGTTTGGTTGTTGTCGGGGAAATTCATTTTGTTCAATCAGTTTTAGTATCCCATTTTCAATGACTAAATTATTACGTGGGGTAATTAAATAAACAATATTTGCTTCAACTTTCATCCCATCTTGTACCCTTTTTACTGTCATCCGGGTACGTCTTTCTAATAATTCTTTCATCAAACTTTTGAAGTCTGGTGATAAATGCTGCACCACTACAAAAGCTGCCCCACTATCTGCTGGCATATTGTCAAAAAACTCCTCCAGCGCCCGCAAACCACCTGCGGAAGCTCCTACACCGACAACGAAACAATCTTGACAATTATTGTTAGCCACCTGCGTTAACTGTATTTTTGTAATGTTTATGTTTAACTAGACTGTCATTTGAGATTTCTATCTAAGTAGAGGGATAATCTTTTGAGCCTAAACTCCTAGTATAGGACGGTTAATTTCCAGAAATCAAGTTCTTTAGAATATCATTATCAGTTTTATTTAAAAATGGATTATTATCATACTTTTAGATAGTCAGAGAATTTTCTTTACTATTCTTAGTAATTTGATATAAAAATTCATCAATCAAATCGGATCACTATAATTAATTAAAATCAATAATATCAACTTTAATTTTCATATATAAATTACTCCGGCCAGGCTTAGAGCCATTTTTATTATAAGCAGCCGTAAATGTTTCTTGACGGAAAACCTGATTTAACGCTTGTTCATAAATACTTTTATCAGTATCCAGTGATATGGGACTAATGTCTAAAATTATAGCTTCTTGAAAATTACCATCTTGATCAATCACTAAACTAGCCAGCACATTTGCTGGTTTTAATCCATAATCACCCAAAACTACATCTAATTCTAAATCTTTAGTTAAACTACCTTTATACTCTGCCAAAAAATCAGGTAAAGCACCTCTTCTAAATGTATTTTCTTGCCTCATTTTTTCTACTTCATCTTTGAGTAAAGGAGTAATATTCACTCTAATTCCTACTCCTTTGGAAATGGGAGTAACTTCCGGTTTAGGAATTGGTGAATTTTCTGGTTTAGGAATTTGTGAATTTTCTGGTTTAGGAATTGGTGAACTTTCTGGTTTAAGAATTTGTGAACTTTCCAATTTAGGAATTTGTGAACTTTCCAATTTAGGAATTTGTGAACTTTCCAATTTAGGAATTGGTGAACTTTCCGGTTTAGGAACTTGTGAACTTTCCGGTTTAGGAACTTGTGAACTTTCCGGTTTAGGAATTGGTGAACTTTCCGGTTTAGGAACTTGTGAATTTTCTGGTTTAGGAATTGAGGAACTTTCCAATTTAGGAATTGGTGAATTTTCTGGTTTAGGAACTTGTGAACTTTCCGGTTTAGGAATTAATGTCTTAGGAATAGGATTTTTTGAAAGCGGAGTACCTTCACCTAACTTAATATCTTGACGACTATTCCAGGGCAAATCATTAACAGGAGTAGTTTCCTCTGGAGTATTTATAGGTATGGGAGGAATATTAATTTCTGGTGTAATTACAGGTTTTAACTGCGGCTTAATAGTCAGTTTTGGGGAAGGTTCAACAGGAATATTGCCAACATTAATCTGATTATTGGTAGAACTATTTTTTTGCTTTTGATCAACACCTAAACTAGGATTTTTGATATTCTCAGCAGTAGATACTTCAGAAGTTTGTGTCTGTTTTGATGAAGAATCTGCATCAGACTTAGTTTCAGGTGCAGAGATAGGATTTATATCTGCTTGTGGTTCAATTTCTATAAATTCAATATTAATGGGATCTTGATTATATTCATTATTCCAGAATTGAAACTTACTCAAAGATGATAGCAGAAAAAAAACTACCAAGACATGAATAGAAACTGAACTCACTAACACAGAAAACCACAACCAAGGAGAATCTATGTGTTTATATTTATTAAATTGATGATCTTGATTCTGTGAATTAATACTGGAATTTACACTGCTCATTATCAATCATCCAGTTGCCAATATGGACAGCATCTATATACTAAAAGGATTATCTAACTCTGGTGTTACCATAAAAGTTAGAACTGTCTCATCTATACCTTTCAGCTCTAGAGGACTACCCTTAGTAATTTCTTCTTCTTGTAGATAATCAGCTACAGCAGCAGAGACTAGAATAGTACCAGGGATAGCAGCAGCTTGCAACCTAGCCGCAATATTTACACTTGGGCCAATAGCTGTATAGTCTGCACATTCTGAACTACCAAACATTCCCACAACGGCTGTACCTTGGTGAATACCACAGCGAAATTGTACGCCTTTTCGTCCATCAGTTTCAAATATCCCGTTTTCTAACCAACGTCTATTCAAGTTAATTAAAGCTCGCTGCATTCCTCTGGCAGTGTTAATAGCACGACGTACTTGTTCATTGGGGGTAAGTTCTTCTGGCGCTCCATACAATGCCAAAATAGCATCACCCATAAATTTATCTACAGTGCCACCATTACTAAATACTACCTTACTCATCGTTTCTAAATATTCATTGAGAATTTCTGCAACTTTTCTGGATCTCAAGGTATTAGAAAGTTGAGTAAAACCGACAATATCACTAAATAAAACTGTAACTAAGCGAGGCTCTGGGCGTAAATCTAAAGATAAAGATCCAGAAGCAGCTTTTTTGACTAATGCTGAGGGTAAAAAGCGTTTGAGAACTGATTCTGTCAAGTAGGTATTTAATTCCAACACCCGTTTTTCATTTTCTTTGAGCGCCAACAAGTTTCTGACTTCTGCTAGTAATTCTCGATCATTAAATGGTTTAGCCAAATAAGCATCAGCACCATATTCTGTTCCTTCAATTCGGGTTTCTTCATCAGCTTTTGCTGTTAACAGAATTGTTGGTATGCCTCGCATTATATCATCACTACGAATCATCTGAATCAATTCTAGCCCTGTGACTATGGGCATCATCAGATCCGTAATAATTAGACTAGGGAAAATTTCTTTTGCTAGGTTATATCCTTCATAACCATTTCTTGCAGTTGCTACTTGATAGTTATTTTGACGGAGAATAGTAGCAACATATGAACGCATATCTGGGTTGTCGTCAACTACTAATATACGTTGTTCGTTAGGTGAGGAAGTGTAAGCTTCGCCAAAAGAATCTATGGTTTGAGAATGATATGACAAATCTGTAATTACAAATTCCTGTTCTGATTCTAAGGACTCCAACTGCTCTAAATCTGCCAGTTCTATATTTGCTCTATTAACATTTAATTCTACAGGTGCATCTACAACTTGTTCTGCTGGTAGATGTTCTGAACCAGTTAATAACCGTATACTAAATTGAGTCCCTTGGCGATAGTCTGATTGAACACTTACTTCTCCACCGTGGAGTTCTACTAGTTCTTTAACTAAGGATAGACCTAAGCCACTACCTTCATAGCTACGATTTTCTGATCCTTCTGCTTGTCGAAATCTTTCAAATAGATAAGGAATTTGTTCAGGAAGAATACCGATGCCTGTATCTTGAACTTGTAGTATGCAGGCATTACCTTCATTATATAATCTGACAATAATTTTACCCCCATCGGGAGTAAATTTCATGGCATTTGACAGCAGGTTATATAGTACCTTGTCAAATCTTTCCATATCTAAGTAAACTGTGGGGCATTCAAACAAGTCTGTTATGACCTTGAGTCCTTTTTTCTCTCCATAAAGACGGAAGGATTCAACAATTTGGGTAACAAATTCTACCAAATTACAAGGGCGGAAGCTTGGCTGCATTCTACCAGCATCTAAGCGCTGTAAATCTAGTAACTGATTCACTAGTCGCAGTAAACGGCGGGAATTACGCAAAGCTATTACAGATTGAGCATGAGATAGTCCTTCTTTGGTGTTAACTACTGACTCTAAAGGTCCTTGAATTAAGGTAATAGGGGTTCTAAACTCATGGGAAATGTTTTGGAAAAATTCCGTTTTTTGTCTGTCTAATTGTAACAATCTTTCCGCTTGTTCACGGGTAGTTTGATATAACCTGGATTGTTGAACAGCGATCGCCGCTTGAGCAGCTACTGCTTTAGCAAGTTCAATTTCTGAAGGTAACCACTTGCGAATTTTCTCACCTTCTCTGAGTGTTATACTACCAATACATTTACCATCACTGATCAGAGGTACAACCATGAGCGATCGCGGACGCATTTTCAGTGGTAAATCAAAGGCTTGTACATCTGTGGGCGAATGAGCTATATCCGTAATTACTACAGGCTCTTGTGTCCTCAGAATTTCTTGAAGAACTGGATTTTTTTGAATTGGAGACTGGGAATTAGATAGATTTTGGGTTATGGATTGCTTGTTTCTATTAAAATTAAATTCCTGGAAATTACTGATATTTTTAGAACTATCATATAAACCTACACATTTAACAAATTCGTCATCTTCTGTCCATAAAGACAAAACGCAACCATCTACTTGTAATGTCTCTCCTAATCTTTGGGTGATGGCAGCAAATATATTTTGGGGATCAAGGCTAGAGCGAATTTCACTGGTAATTGTATTAATTAATGCTTCACGCTTTGCTAAAGCTTCTACTTCTTCATAGGCATAGGCCTGAGATAACGCCAGTGCAGCTTGGTCTGCCACAATTGATACTAATTGTACTTCTTCGTCTTCCCAAATACGTTGTTGATCACACTGATGCAGTGCCATTACTGCCCTAACTTCTTGCTGGCAAATGAGTGGCACAACTAGGCTAGATGAAATACTTGCATTATTAAATGCTATGGTTCTTTCTCTATTAGTTTGAATAAAATCGTTTTTAGTAACATCTTGTATAACTTGAACTTCGTCAGTTTCCCAAACTGTATAAGCTAAAAGAGTATGCGGAGTGATAGATTTTGTTTCTGTCACCACAGAAGCTGGCACAGATCCATCAGATAAATCTTCTGATATCTGAATTATTGATCCCCGTGATTTCTGATATATAAAACCTTCATTTACTAATTCATCGTCTTGAAAGGGACGTAGTAAACAAACATCCACCTCCAGCATATGTCCTACGGTATCAACAATAGTCTGTAAAATGTGACGATAATCTAAGGCACTGCGAATTGTGTTTGTAACCGTATTTAACAGAGACTTTCTACGTAGAGTCCTAGTTAGTTCTTTGGTTCTGGCTTTGAGGACATTATGAGTATCCAAAGCTTGGCGAACTACAGCTTTAAGCTCTTCGGCTTCCCAAGGCTTTGTCACATATTTGAATACTTTACCAGAGTTAATCGCTTCCACCAAATCTTCCACATCAGTGTAGCCAGTGAGGATAATCCGAATAATATCTGGATATTGAGTTGCTGTCAGACTTAAAAATTCAGTCCCACTCATCATAGGCATTCGTTGATCAGAGATAATTACAGCTATATCTCCTTCTTGTGCCAATAATTCTAAGGCCGCAGGACCGGAGTTAGCCCTCAGCACTTGATATTCACGATAGAAACTGCGATAAAGTAGATCTAGGTTGTCCGGTTCATCATCAACAACCAAGATTTTTGGTTTACTGTTTGTTTGTGATGTCATGGACTGCTTTCCTGCTGCAAAGGCAGTGGGATAAAGAATAATCTACTTGGAAAAGGTTGTTTCTGGATCATGCAGTTTTCTAGCATTTCGACCAATAATCTGTTGCGCCACATGACTTGTATGGATAAAGTGTTGTATCAATTTAATTAAAGTCAATTAATAAATACTGCAAAAACTATGGGACGTTTTCCTGTAAATGTTGAATTGCGTTTGTGGCGACTAAGGAATTTATGTTTCTATTCACAAAATTTTTTGTCACCTCCTTGGCTCAACTAGCTGTTACTGCCGTAAAAGATTTTTAGTGGTAAATGAGAAACTGCCAGCGTTTGTGTCTTCATTTTTCCCATTCCAGCAGTAATACTAACACTGGTAAGTCAATTTTCTGAATAGTAATTATGCTATAGTCATGAATATCACACAAAATATCAGCTTATATAGACAAAGTATACTATCAAACCAGTAAATATTGCCAGTTTTATGAACATCTTTAAAAGATGAGCAGATTATAGAATTATTCAATATTCAATTTCATTTGAGTGATCAGGCTGTCTGAAAGATACTTGCAGAAGTATAATAAAGTTCACATTTATACTCATAGTCATAGGAAGATGCTATCTTGAGTCTATCACTTTCTTAAGCTTACCACCTGTTTGATGACTGTGACAGCGCAAGTTACAGTAATTATAAACTTCCATTTCCAAATCTTTACCGGTAAACATCTTCTCACTGACGCTAGCTGCTGTTAGCCATCAGGTTCTCTAGAGAATAGATCAGCTGGTGTAAATTTTGGAACTTCCTCTGGAAGACAGTATTAACTTTAGTTAAACTTATATACTTCTTTAATTAGCTTTGAAATCCTGGTTTTTAAACTCACAACATCAGCCATCACCTAGAGATGTTAGAATTGCCAACTCCTGTCAATTTCAAATACGCACAGCTACATCTGCTGATTTACCCAGTATTGCCCAAATAATTGCAGAAAGCTTTCACTCTCAAACAGGTTTATGGGGATGGGCATTTCCTTTATTCCGGTTGGGTATATTTGAAGACTTGAGATATCGTTTTACAACCACAAAGCCGGATCAAATTTTCTTGGTAGCTGTTGATACTAGCAAAGGTGGTGGGAATAAAATTTTAGCCACTGTAGAAATGAGTGTACGTTTGAGCGATAGTTGGGTAAATATTCGTAAGTGTTTTCCTTATCTTTCTAATTTAGCTGTTCATCCCATGTATCGTAGATATGGTTTAGGATCTAGTTTATTAATAAGATGTGAACAAGTGTGCAAGGATTGGGACTTTGAAGATTTATATCTTCATGTTTTAGACAACAATCATCAAGCTAAACAACTTTATTTTAAGATGGGTTATCAAGTGGAAAAAGTAGAGTCTTGTTGGGATAGTTTTTTGTTTCACAATTCCAGACAAATCCTTTTACACAAACACATTAGTGCCAAACCCCACGTAGCTGCGGATATAACTAGGGGTTGCTGAAAAACGTGTTTCCGTAAGGGTGAAGAGGTAGGGAGCTTTTCGGCAGACAGGGTGCAGTGAGAAAATTAAAAGCAGTGGTAGGAAAGAGGTAAGGTGACAGTTTTAGGCAGTTGGTAAGTTGAAATTTTCAACATTCCTAAATAATGATCACTTGGAAACTTCATCAAAACTTTAAATAAGAGACAGAAATTCAAGAGACAAATTTGTCATGATACCATAGAATACTATTATAAATTTTGTAACCACACTTTGCTAGTTACTGGTTTACCTGAAGTAAAATCTGCAATAAATTCTTGCACTTCGGAAATTTAGGGTAAATCAATATATCTAGTTCGCCTAAACAGCCGATCAAGATGACATAAAAAAAGATAATAATAACTTTACTAAAAGTATAAAAAACATGGATAGTAAACAGCTCCAATGTTATCAAGCTGCTATAGTATCAAGCTATTACCCTAATACTAGTTTTCCCAACAAAAATACCATGCGAGATGAGAATCAAAAATCGCATAGGACAGACATACTAGCATCTTTGCATAGCGGAAAATGTCTAATAGTCAATAGCCGTAGACGAAATGGTCTATTGGTATTTAAACGATATTATGCTGAATTTGCTGGGCCTGGGGCAATTGTGGGCGGTAATTATGATAGAGATTGCCAGTCTGTGATTCCCATTGGTAATTTGTCTCTATTAGATCCTGACTCCTATGAGGATTGTCAAAAAGCATATCTAATTAGAAGACAGTGGGTTCGCTTAATTAAACAAATTACTGAAAACTCTGTTCCTGTTCAAAGAGTCCAAAAAATTCTGGAACAGTTTGAACAGTATTTTCCATCAGAGGTGGTTGCAGCACTACCCGATGATGCTTTTGCGATGTTGGTAGGTGTCTTACCACAAACAGTAGCAACTGTAAGACGTTTAGGTGGTGACTTAGACGATTACTTCGATTATGAATGATATTAAGCTTGTTTTATGGCATTTTGTATTCTTTCAATGGTACGAAGGTTTTCTTCAGGTGTTCCTACAGTAATTCTTAATGCGTTTGGTAGTAGTCTTACTAATGTTCCTTGATGTCTCAGCGTTTGGTTGAGATTTTTGAGTTTTGTTTCCAGAGATTGATTTTCTGTTGATTTCAACTGTAAATAGATAAAGTTTGTACTACTGGTTATAATTTCTAGTGCTGAATTACTTGATAATTCTGTAATCATCTTTTCACGCTCTCTAATAGTTTCAGGAATAGAGTTGAGTAGTACCTGACGGTTTTCCAAAGCAACCATAGCTGATGTGAGGGAAAAACTCGGTAAGTTGTAAGGAAGACGAACCTTTTCTAAGATAGCGATCGCCTCGGGATGAGCAATACAATAACCAACTCGCATTGCTGCTAATCTAAATGCTTTAGAAAAAGTCCGTAAAATTATCCAATTAGAATGCTGTGATAAATCTTTAACCAAAGTAGTTTGACTAAATTCAAAATAAGCTTCATCAATAACTACTAAAATGTCCTCTGGTAGACTATTTAACCACTCTATTTCCGCAGTTGTTAAACAGTTAGCTGTTGGGGAATTGGGGTGAACAACAAATACTACTCTAATAGGGGGATTTTGAGTATCTTGAATGGCTAATTTTGCAGCTTTTAAATCTATTTCAAAATTCTGTTCATCTCTGTCTACACTAACCACTGAAATACCTAAAGTTTTTGCTAATATCCCATACATAGAAAAAGTGGGATTAGCTACTAGAATAGAACCTTCTTCTTTTAAACAAGTGGCAATTAATAAAGAACGAATTAACTCATCTGAACCATTACCAACAGATATATTGCTATCAGTAATAGGAAGATTAGTTAAGTTAGCTGATTCATTTACATAAACAGCAATAGCTTCTTTTAGTTTTTGATGTCCACCATCGGGATAGCGATTACTTTCAATGATTTCTTGAAAATTATTAGCTAATTTTTCTTTGATATCTGTCGGTAAATCATAGGGGCTTTCATTAGTATCTATCCGGTCATATTTTATCGCCACTGGTTCTGATGTATCACTACCAGGGTGAGCTTTGTAAGCTGTAAATTGAGCTAAGTCAGATCTAATAAAGGGAAGCATAATTTTTGAATTGTTAAGGAATAGGAAGAAAGGTGAGATCAAGAAAATGAAGTGATGGGAAAAAGTATTTTGACTAAATACCCAATGTTTTATACCCAACAACTAATCATCATTTCCTAATTGGCAAAATGAGTCAATAGCTCGGCAAACTTCGTTGACAAAATTTTAATCCTAATTCTGTGTGAAGATGTGCCGAATTATTTAACGAATCTCAAAGAATACAAAGGACATAAAGAAAGGACTAACTCATAAAGAATTTGCATTAGTCATCATCGTCATCGTCATCATCGTTGTCATCGTCGTCATCGTCGTCATCGTCATCTTGATTACCTTGACCTTGGTTATCCTGGTTGCCTTGATTGCCTTGGCCTTGATTACCTTGACCTTGGTTATCCTGGTTGCCTTGATTACCTTGACCTTGGTTATCCTGGTTGCCTTGATTACCTTGATCTTGGTTATCCTGATTGCCTTGATTACCTTGATCTTGGTTATCCTGATTGCCTTGATTACCTTGGTCTTGATTACCTTGATCTTGGTTATCCTGGTTGCCTTGATTACCTTGGCCTTGATTACCTTGACCTTGGTTATCCTGGTTGCCTTGATTACCTTGGCCTTGATTACCTTGACCTTGGTTATCCTGGTTGCCTTGATTACCTTGGCCTTGATTACCTTGACCTTGGTTATCCTGGTTGCCTTGATTGCCTTGGCCTTGATTACCTTGACCTTGGTTATCCTGGTTGCCTTGATTGCCCTGGCCTTGATTACCTTGACCTTGGTTATCCTGGTTGCCTTGATTACCTTGGCCTTGATTACCTTGACCTTGGTTATCCTGGTTGCCTTGATTACCTTGGTCTTGATTACCTTGATCTTGGTTATCCTGGTTGCCTTGATTACCTTGGCCTTGATTACCTTGACCTTGGTTATCCTGATTGCCTTGATTGCCCTGGTCTTGATTACCTTGATCTTGGTTATCCTGGTTGCCTTGATTGCCTTGGTCTTGATTACCTTGATCTTGGTTATCCTGGTTGCCTTGATTGCCTTGGTCTTGATTGCCTTGATCTTGGTTATCCTGGTTGCCTTGATTGCCCTGGCCTTGATTACCTTGATTGCCTTGGTTGTTTTGACTGTTACCAGGATTAAATCTATTGGTATTGCTGCGGCGTTGCTGATTTTCGCGGATTACTTCTCCATTTATAATCAAAACATCCATAGATTGGCCAAAGTTATCTGCATCACGAACATTAAGTCGCCTTTGAGATTCTCCAAAATCCCGGTTACTATTGTTGGGATTATTTCCAGATTTGGAATTATTTCTAGGATTGCGTCTGGGGTTGGAATTATTTCTACTATTGTTTTCAGAATTGGAATTATTATTAGATGAATTAGCAGTAGCGGTTGAATTTGTTAAGAAAGGTGGATTGTCTATAGTTCCTTCACCAATAATAGGAGATTGTTGTTCCAAAGCTTCTACAGTTTCAGCTTGAACACTGGCAAGTGATGGATCTAATGTTGGGTCAGGATTTTGTTTGTTCAAATTAAAACCCTTCGCCAAACTGCTCTCTTTATAAAAGGTTCTCAGATCAAAATCGTACAATCCTTGAAATTTACCATCAACAACTACCATTAACTGTCCTGCTTTTAAGGTCAGTTTTTGAGAATCATCCTGATTAGCTACTTGGATGCCACTGTTAGTCAGCGCACCTATGACTGTAGTGTTGCGTGTTGGGTCATGTTGAACAAATAATGCTGAACCACGAATTGCGGCGGCGGCATTGGGGGTTTTTATATTTGTTTGTCCTCTACCTGGAGGAATTAACAGTAAAACTGTTCCGTTGGATAGAGTGAAATTACGGGTTTGTGGCAAAAACTGAAAAACAGCTTGTTCTCCTACTCTGGCTACAGAACCATCATTAAAGCGTAAATCTGCAAGGGAAGATCTCCCTGTAGATATACCATCTCCGGGGGTAATAGTTTGTGACTTGCGGGCTGGCCTGACTGGGGCTTTATTTTTGGGAATGTATTGAACTATGTTACGGATTTTTTGGATTTCTGCTCTGATCAGGGGGGTAAGGGCGTTGGCTTGACTAGCAGTTGGTAATATGCTTATTACACATAAACTTAGAACAAAAGAGTGTAAAAATTTAGTCAGCATTGATAATTAATTCCTGAAATGCAATTTTTAATATGTCAATATGGTTGTAATAATTAATTTAGTTAATTTTTCTGTAATACAGTAGCATATGTTATTTATGGTTTACCTATAATTATGGTAGTCTCACTGACCTATTTAATGTATAGTTAGACCTACTGATTTTTGGTTAATTCTGTATAATTAACACATATTTAGTATAAATCTTGTATAAAATTAAATTGATTAAAAAAGTTTTGACCACCAATATCTAACTTTCCAATTTTCCTAAATGCTATTCAAATTATTAAACATACAGTCCAAGACAGGACAAGATTTTGGGCTAACTTTAATTTTGCTATTTTTCAGTGCTGGCCAGTGCTTTTATGGGTGGATTAAACCTTCTTGTGCTAGTACACCAGATAATATAATTTCTCAAGAAGATGAGGGTTTGAATTTCATGTACTTAAACCATTCACATTTGCTAGAATCAACAACCCAAAATACTCAATCAGATATTCACTTACAAAATACTCAAGCAGATAAACGAATAAATAGTATAGAAATAAATAAAAATATATCTAGTTTTCAAGTAGAAGATGCTACAAAGAATGTCCAACCAGAATTAATAGATTTAAAGCCACTTGATCAGTTGCAACTTTTAGCTCAGAAAACCGAAGCAGAAGTAAAACCAGTTTATAAAACTCAAGCACTTACTCATTCGGCTAATTTTAAAATTGAACATGGTGAAATTCGTCCCATGTTTTCCCAATCAGCAATATATTTGCTGGGTGAAACAACAGAGGTTAAAGAAAGTATTGATGATCAAAAAAAACTAACCCAAGAGCAGGTGGAGGAAAAAAAGCAAAACCCTGCTTTAGATTCTAACGAAGAACAGGAGTTAAGGTTAAGGGTGAGGCCAAGGCCAGAAGAAGAACTACCAATTCCCTCAAATCAAAAACCCAAAAAACCGTTTAAACCAATTGGTTATTTAAGAGGTTATGCTGGTTATTTCCATACGGATAATATTTTTTCTAGTAATGACGATAAAATCACAGATGGTTTATTTTATACTGGTTTAACACTCGCATCAGCATATTTTCCCATTACTTCTAGTACATACTTAAATGGTTCTATTAATGGTTCGGTAATTCGTTATGTTGATCAATCACAGTTTGATTACAATCGGTTAAGGTTTAGGGCCGGAATTTATCAACAAATTTCTAGACAAATGTATACGGAATTAAATTTCAGTAATCAAAAGTTATTTTATGCTAGGAATGGTGATTTTTTCTCTGCTGGCGATCGCTTTTTAGATGAAAATTCTATTAGTTTATCTGTGGGAAGAAGAGACAATTTAACCAATAAGTTATCACTGAATAGTTTTTATAGATTCCGTACTAATTTTTCTGAACCAGAAAGGAGAAGCAAAATAATTAATTCTTTACGATTATCATTAAATTATGCTATCCAAAAACCTCTAAAAGTAGGATTAAACTACCGATTTACTTTCTCAGATTTTACTAATCGGGATCGGGAAGATCAATCCCACCGAATCTATGGACATATAAATTATCGTACTTCTAAAACTAGTAATATTTATATGCAAAGTGGTTTTAGATTGGGTGGTTCTACTACTCCAAATACTGATTTTTCTGGTTGGTTTTTTAGTGTTAATTATGGTTTTGAGTTGGGTAGATTTTAATCAGTAGTAGGGAACAGGGAATAGGGAATAGGGAAGAATTTACGTATATATTTAGTTCTGTTCAAAAATCAAATAGCAGTCCTATATTTATTCAGCAAACCCTAATTAATAACTAATCCAATCACTCCAACTACCAGCATATAATTTTCCTTGAGAAATTCCCGCTATTTCTAAAGAAAGTAAATTCACACAAGCTGTAACACCTGAACCACAATAAACAATAATTTCTGGATCTGCTGCTATTTTCTCCCATCTTTGTAATTGAGCAGACTGGGGAAGTAAGAAACCAGAAGAGTCGCTCACCTCTTTCCAGGGATAGTTTACAGCACCTGGGATATGACCAGCAATTTTATCAATTGGTTCTCTTTCTCCACGATAGCGATCGCCATCTCTAGAGTCAATTAAAACTACGTTAGGACTATCTTTATATGTTTTGACATAATTATAATCTACAACTTTTTCAGGTTTTAATTGCGGAGAAAAATTGCCTACTTTTGATTCAGGAATAATGTTGTCCACAGGATAACCAGAATTTTGCCAACCTGTGAAACCACCATCTAAAACAACTACCTGATCATGTCCTAAATAACGCAATAACCACCATAACCGGGATGCAAAAGCAAACCGTGAATCATCATAAATAACTACTAAAGTTTTTTGGAATTCAACTCCCATGTTTGTTAACTTAGCGGCAAAATTATCAATATTAGGTAAAGGATGTCTTCCTCCATGTTCAGTTACTGGACTGGATAAATCCTGATTTAAGTCTAAATAATAAGCACCGGGGATATGACTGGTTTTATACTGATTAAATCCTAATTGTGGTTCAGCTAATGAAAAGCGACAATCAATAATCACAACTTGGGAATTATGGAGATTTTCAGATAACCATTGGTAAGTAACAGAACATTGATGATTCATGATTTAATTTGACTATAAACAAACAACTAAGTGAATAATAAATATGATATCAGAACAGGATAACTTAATTATCCATCCCACCCAGGATGGTTCTTTTACTTTTTTTTCTCAAAAATTTAATGAAGCATTTCATAGTAACTATGGAGCAAAACAGGAAAGTTATCAAAAATTTGCCCAACCTACCCAAGTTCAAGCCTTAGCTAAAACAGGTAGAGTGAGAATTTTGGATATTTGTTATGGTCTAGGATACAACACAGCAGCAGCTTTAGCAGTAATTTGGCAAGAAAATCCAGATTGTGTAGTGGAAGTTATCGGTTTAGAAATAAATTCAGAAGTCCCTCAAGCAGCTATTAATCAGAATATATTTAATGATTGGGGTGATAGATATATACAAATTTTAGCAGCTTTGGCATTCAATAATTACTATCATGATGATTGTGTACAAGCTAAATTATTAATAGGTGATGGTAGAACAACTATCCAGAAAATCAGACAATCTGGTTTTTTAGCTGATGCGATTTTTCTTGATCCTTTTTCTCCTCCCCAATGTCCACAATTATGGACTATAGAATTTATCCACAATGTAGTTTTATGTTTATCTCAAAGTGGATTATTAGCAACATATTCCTGTGCTGCTGCTGTAAGAACTGCGCTTTTAACTGCTGGTTTAGTTATAGGTTCTACCACACCAGTCGGTAGACGTACTCCTGGTACAATAGCTGCACATTCGAGATATATAGAGCAAGAAATTACAGATAACTATCCCCTTTCTCCAGCGGAAATAGAACATTTAAATACTCGTGCTGCTATTCCCTATCGTGATCCTCAACTAAGTGATTCTGCTGAAATAATCATCGAACGACGGCAACAAGAACAACAAAAATCTACTTTAGAACCTACTTCTCAATGGAGAAAAAGATGGAATTAACTGATATGATTTGAAACTGAATGTGAAAAATACTAAATACATTCAATTTGTAAATTTACTAATACTTAATTATGGTCGTTGTCGCAATTCTCGCCGCTGGAAAAGGTACAAGAATGAAATCGAATCTCCCCAAAGTGTTACATTCTTTAGGGGGAAAAACTTTGGTGGAACGTGTGATTCAAAGCACTGAACCATTTTCACCTACGCGTAAAATCATCATTGTTGGCTATAAATCGGAAGAAGTAAAAAACTCTTTAAATCATATTTCAGAAATAGAATTTGTAGAACAAACTCAACAATTAGGAACAGGTCATGCTATTCAACAATTACTTCCCCATTTACAAGGATATGATGGAGATTTATTAATTCTCAATGGTGATGTACCTTTATTGAGAACGGAAACTTTAAATAATCTTTTAAACACCCACAAAAACAATCAAAATTCTTGTACTATCTTAACAGCAAATTTAGCCCAACCTAAAGGTTATGGTAGAGTTTTTTGTGACCATCAGGGAATTGTACAACAAATGGTAGAAGATAAAGATTGTACTCCCCAGCAGCGAAAAAATAATCGTGTTAACGCTGGTATTTACTGTTTCCGCTGGTCTGAATTAGCTAAATTTTTACCTCATTTAAACAATGATAATGCTCAACAAGAATATTATCTCACTGATGCTGTTACCCAAGTAGGAAAAGTAATGGCAGTAGATGTAGAAGATAATCAAGAAATTTTGGGAATTAATGATAGATTACAATTGGCAACAGCTAATGATATTCTGCAAGCAAGAATTAAGGAAAAATGGTTGTTAGCTGGAGTAACATTAAACGATCCTGCAAGTATTACCATTGATGAAACTGTAGAAATAGAACCAGATGTAATTATTGAACCACAAACCCATCTACGCGGTAAAACATTAATTAAATCTGGTAGTCGTATTGGCCCAGGAAGTTTAATAGAAAATAGTCAACTAGAGGCAAATGTGACTGTGAAATATTCTGTAATTACAGATAGTTTTGTGGCCACAGGAACAAGAATAGGACCATATGCACATTTACGTGGCCATGCAGAAGTAGGTGAAAACTGTCGAATTGGTAATTTTGTAGAGTTAAAAAATAGTCAGTTAGGCGATCGCAGTAACGTTGCACATCTTTCTTATTTAGGTGATACAACTGCGGGAACTCAAATAAATGTAGGTGCAGGAACAATTACCGCTAATTATGATGGAGTGAAAAAACATAAAACCATAATCGGCGATCGCACTAAAACTGGAGCTAATAGTGTTTTAGTTGCACCTATAAATATTGGTAATAATGTTTATATTGCCGCAGGTTCAACAGTTACAGAAGATGTAGAAAGTAATGCTTTAGTTATTGCGAGAAGTCGGCAAGTAATTAAACCAGAATGGAAGCAGAAAACTGATTAAATCACAAGAGATTTTTCCGATTACAATTTTTAAAATGCAAGCTTTTAAGTAGTCGTGCAAAATAAATTTCATATTTAGGAGAGGGAACAAGGAACAGGAAGGATCAGGGAACAGGGAAGAGTTTTGGATGTCTGTTATCCCAAAAGTTCTTGAAAGGTTAGAGTCTAAATGCACAGTTTTTCAACTCTTCCTTGGAAAAAGCTTGCACTTTTTGACCAGAAAAAAGGCTAGAATCTTTACCTCATCTTGTTTTCAGATTTATTCAGCAAGCCCTAAATAAAAAATGTAGGTCAAACTACTACTTGACCTACAATTCATCATCTAAGTATCTTCATTTAGTTTTTGTAGATACTACACACACTAACAAAAATGTTAATGCGGATAGCGAGACTCGAACTCGCAAGGCAAAGCCACACGCACCTCAAGCGTGCGCGTATACCAATTCCGCCATATCCGCACGGTCGTTCAGACTATAATAATATCATAAAAAATCAAAAATAGAAAACATTTTTCCAAATTTTCCCCAAAAATAGAGAAGAAGGTATATAGATCAAGAATTAGGGTGTGCGGTAAAGGGAAAATCACTCTGATCCAAATCTTGAAACTGTTCTCTATTACCTATTCCCTGTTGTTTATCTCTACAACAATACTTTTTAAACCTCTGTTCCTCTGTTCCTTGTTCCCTGACTCATGACAAAATGATGAGAATTTACAGTAATGAGACAGCCTTATTTCAACAGAATGGGAGAAAATGTCAATCTACTGGTACTAATATCAAAACTAGAAAATGAAGTTTGACAAAATTTTAATTGCTAATCGGGGAGAAATAGCTCTTCGCGTTCTCCGCGCTTGTGAAGAAATGGGAATTGCTACAGTTGCTATACACTCCACCGTAGATCGAAATGCCTTACACGTCCAATTGGCTGATGAAGCAGTGTGTATTGGTGAATCAGCCAGTAGTAAAAGTTATTTGAATATTCCTAACATTATTGCCGCTGCCTTAACACGTGGAGCTACAGCAATACATCCAGGTTATGGTTTTTTATCAGAAAACGCCAGATTTGCAGAAATTTGTGCAGATCATAAAATTGCTTTCATTGGCCCAACACCAGAAGCAATTCGTTTGATGGGAGATAAATCAACTGCCAAAGAAACCATGCAAAAAGCGGGAGTTCCCACAGTTCCCGGTAGTGAGGGCTTAGTAGAAACAGAAGCAGAAGGTTTAGCGATCGCCAAAGAAATAGGCTACCCCGTGATGATTAAAGCCACTGCTGGCGGGGGTGGAAGAGGTATGCGTCTTGTCAAGTCAGAAGATGAATTTACCAAATTATTCCATGCAGCCCAAGGAGAAGCTGGAGCAGCCTTTGGTAATGCTGGGGTTTACATAGAGAAATTTATTGAACGTCCCCGTCATATAGAATTTCAGATTTTGGCAGACAGCTATGGTAACGTTATTCATCTGGGAGAAAGAGACTGTTCAATTCAGCGGCGTAACCAAAAGTTATTAGAGGAAGCACCAAGTCCAGCATTAGATCCAGAACTGAGGGAAAAAATGGGCAAAGCAGCAGTCAGAGCAGCCCAATTCATCAACTACACTGGTGCAGGAACAATTGAATTTCTCCTAGATAAACATGGTCAATTCTACTTCATGGAAATGAACACCAGAATCCAAGTTGAACATCCAGTTACAGAAATGGTTACAGGTGTTGATTTATTAGTAGAACAAATTAGTATTGCTCAAGGTAAAAAACTTAAAATCAATCAAGACCAAGTAGAATTACGAGGTCATGCCATTGAATGTCGCATTAACGCCGAAGATCCAGACCATGATTTTCGTCCTTCTCCTGGCAAAATTAGTGGTTACTTACCACCAGGAGGGCCTGGTGTGAGAATAGACTCTCATGTTTATACAGATTATCAAATTCCTCCTTATTATGATTCCCTGATTGGCAAGTTGATTGTTTGGGGCCCAGACAGATCCACAGCTATTAATCGGATGAAGCGAGCATTAAGAGAATGTGCAATTACTGGACTACCCACAACCATAGGATTTCACCAAAAAATTATGGAAAACAACCAGTTTTTACAGGGTAATGTTTACACCAGTTTTATCCAAGATATGAAATTGCAGTGATTGGTGATTGGTGATTGGTGATTGGTGATTGGTGATTGGTGATTGGGTAGTAATTACGAATTACGTAAGCGAAGCTCCTCTGAAAGAGGCATTACGTAAGCGAAGCTCCTCTGAAAGAGGCATTACGAATTACGAATTACGAATTACGAATTACTAAAGGTGATTAAGCAACATTAATTACCCGTCACCTGTTACCCATTACCCATTGTCTAGCTAACACGCGCCATCATGGTCAATAATCCTTGTTGACCTAGTAAAATTTCTCTGATTAAGCTGAAAATACCAACCCAAATAATAGGAGTAATATCCACTCCACCAATAGGAGGGACTATCTTTCGTAAAACCACTAAAAATGGTTCAGTTGGCCAAGCAATCAAATTAAAAGGTAAACGATTCAGGTTTGCTTGGGGATACCAAGTGAGAATAATACGGAAAATAAACAAAAAAATCATCACCCCTAATAAGGGGCCAAGAGTCCAGGAAGTAAGGTTAACACCAGTCATGGCTTCAATCTACAATCTGTGCAAAAATTAACAACGGAGAATGCTTGGTCAGCAAGTTTTAAGCTTTGTAAAGCCTTCTCCCTCTTATCTTAACTAAATGAGGTCAATTTCTGGCCGCAGAAAATAGTAACTGAAAACTTTTCATGGCTTCTCAAGTCACCGTTACACCATTAAAATTAAAATGAATTAAGTAAAAAAAGGTTGAGAACTATGACACCCTCTTTAGCAAATTTTCTTTGGAGTTTAGGTTTGGGTACTGCAATTGTGGTTATTCCAGCTACTGTAGGTTTAATTTTCATCAGTCAAAAAGATAAAATTCAACGTAACTAAAGCATTGGTGATGCTTAATAGTTATCTGTGATAGCTATCAGTAGTCAGTTGTCAGTGACTAGCTTACAAATGCTTGAGAGTGAATACTGGTGGGTTAAATTTTGTAACCCACTAATCCCAAATTTACTCCCACAGTAAATAGTCAACAAACTGACAACTGATAACTGGTAACTGGTAACTGATAACTGGTAACTGACAACTGACATCAGAGCTTCTTGATCAGATATTTTGGGGCTTAAGTATATAGTCAATAGTTAAAAAAGTAATTTTAATTGTGACTGGCTAACATAGATTTAATATAGGGAAAAAACAATGATGAATTTTGGGCTGAACTCAGCCAGTATTTTAGCTCAAGTCAATTGGGGAGCAAACCCAGCTAGTATATTAGGGATTTTTCTGGCTGTGGCTGGGGCAGCTTTGTATTTTCTTCGCACTGTACGTCCAGAACTATCAAGGGATCAGGATATCTTTTTTGCGGCAGTTGGCTTACTATGTGGATTTATTCTCATCTTCCAAGGATGGCGACTTGATCCGATCTTACAATTTGGTCAATTGTTGTTGGTAGGTTCTACAGTATTTTTTGCAGTAGAAAGTATTCGTCTGCGAAGTATTGCTACTCAACAAGCAAAACGTAATACTCCCTTTTTTGATGATGAACGGGAAGTCAGCAGAAAATATTCCTACTCTGAAAGACGCAACTATGAATCTGAGATAGATGCAGATTTAGAACCTCTACCTTACTATGAAGACGATGAAGACATTCCTCCTCGTCCTCGAATTCGCGGTAGTCGGGAAGATCGTCCTCGCGATAGTTACTATGAAGATCAACCACCTCGCCGTTCAGAACGTCGTTCTAGTAGAGACAAATCCGATCCAGATCCAGTCAGAAAAAAGCGCCGCCCCTCTTCCAGTCGTGCTAGTCGCTCTAGTGAAAATTGGGAAGCAGAAACTTGGGGTGAGGTAGGTAGTGAAGTGAATGATTGGGATTTCCCACAAGAAGACACCAGAAAACCAAGTCGTCGTAATAGCAGATCTTCTATTTCAAACAGCAGTCAGGATGAGAGCGTTCCCAAACGCAGAAAACGTCGTCCTTCTTCTCAGGCCAGTTCTCGCCGCAACAGGGAAGATGATGACGCTATTCTTACTGATTACGTACCGTATAATCCTGTTGAATCCTCTGATGAGGATACTAACAATCCCAATGACTTTGATGATGTTTAAGGGTATGGGTTATTAAGGGTTAATTAACAGTTGATGTGAGAAAATTTACCTCTTTGTTGTGGCTCCAAAAACCTGTACGTTGGAGCCTGGTTTTTAGTTTTGCTAGTTTGTTGATATCTTGTAATTCTGCTGATATTCCTATTGGTGTTTCCTCTCTCAACAGCCGTTATACTGAGGAACAACCTGCATTAAGTGGAAATGGGCGCTTCTTAGCTTTCGTTTCCAATCGAAATGGTAATCAGCAATTATTGTTGTATGATTTGGAAACTGAGAGTTTTATTCCAACTCCGGGTTTAAACCGACGTGAAACGATCGCTGAAAGCCCTAGTCTTAGTTACACAGGTCGTTATATTTGTTATTTAACAAGTGATCAAGGTAGACAAGTGATAGCTCTTTATGATCGCGCTCTGCAAAAATCACAAGTTATCACTCCTGCTTATCCTAGTTGGATTAGAAATCCTGATATAAGTGCTGATGGACGTTATGTTGTATTTGAATCTGCTAGACGTGGAAGATGGGATATTGAAGTTTTAGACCGTGGCCCGACTGTAGAATTGGATATTCCAGATGGATCAATTGTTAAGGATCAACAATTTATCACTAATGACTAATTACCAATTGGCAATTTTTTTCTTTTTAAGTTCAAGTTTACTGACTGGATGTTTTGGTTATCCACGTATATTAAATTATCCTTTTGATCCTGCTGGACGAACTCTTAATAGTTTGGCCTCTGAGTCAAATCCACAAATTTCTGGCAGATATGTTGTTTTTACTACTAATCGTCGCGGTACTCAAGATATATATATGTTTGATTCTATAACTAGACGTTTAATAGATTTACCAGGTTTAAATTCCTTTGATAGTATCGCTGATTATCCTTCTGCGAGCGAAGATGGTCGTTTTATAGTGTTTGTAGCTAGTCGTCAGGGATTATCTGCTATTTTTCTCTATGACAGAGAAACACAACAATTAAGAAATTTAACTGCTAATTTACAAGCTGAAACTCGCAATCCTACCATTAGCGCTGATGGTAATAGGATTGCCTTTGAGTTTAATAATAATGGGCAATGGGATATTCTCCTCTATAACCGTTTTGGTCAAAAGTTGAATATCCCGATTCGGTGATTGAGGGGGAGAGTGGAAGAGTGGGAGAATAGAGATTGGTGATTGGGTAGTAATTACGAATTACGTAAGCGAAGCTCCTCTGAAAGAGGCATTACGTAAGCGAAGCTCTCCCGAAGGGAGCATTACGAATTAGAGTCAGTATGTGAGGTTTAACTCTGCTCATATTGTTGAACTGATTCAATTAGTGATCTTACTTCCTGAGTACCTTCTGATGGTTCAAAAGAAAGAGGAAATTTGCCCCGGACGAGCATTCTTAAACCTAGAGGAGCAATGCTCATTAATCCTGTAAGATCACGTAAATAATTACTAACTACCTGTATACCAAATTGGCGCTCATCAATCCAACCACCTGTTTTTACTAAGTCAATTAAAACTTTGCGGTGACGAATTGAACGACTCTCACTTGCTTGTTTGCGATCGAGAATCTCCTGTTTAATTTTGGTAATTTGTTCTAGGGGTGCTACTTCCATCGGACATACTGAGTCGCAGTATAAACAACGTGTACAACCCCAAACTCCTTGAGTATCTTGGTTGTATTGATCTAGACGATTTTCTGTATCACTGTCACGAGAATCTGCTGTCATCCGGTATGCTTTTGCCAAAGCATGAGGGCCGACAAAATTAGGATTTATTTCGCGGGCGTTACATTCTGAATAACACGCACCGCACAGAATACAATTACCAGTTTGATCTAGAAGTGATCTTTCTTGTGGGGTTTGTAGAAATTCTCTTTCTGGTATTTTTCGGCCTGCTGTACTCACATAAGGTGCAACTGCTTCTAAATTATCCCAAAAACTGCTCATATCCACGACCAAATCCTTAATTACTGGCATATTCCCTAAAGGGGCAATTGTAATTTCTGGAGTGGTATGATTTGTGTTTGGCGAAGATATTTTTTCTAATCTGGTTAGTTCACTACCTACATTTTCCTTGCAAGCTAAAGCTGAACGTCCATTAATTCGCATTGAACAACTACCACAAATGGTGTTGCGGCAATTTTTCCTGAATGCTAAAGTTCCATCTTGTTCCCATTTGATTCGATTGAGAGAATCCAGGATTGTGTTTTCTGGTTCTACCTGTAAGGGATAAGTTTGAACTATAGGTGTAGAATTTTGTTGCTGCCGAATAATCTTAAAATTAACTTCCATTATTACTAACCAAATTATAAAACTGCTTTAGTTGAGCCAGGTTTCCTGAACTCACACTGGAGGTACTAATAATTCTAGTTCCTTTGTGACCATTAAAATTCTAGTCCTAGATTTGCAATTAGTGAAATTTATCTATCTTTGCCAGACGAGAAGGCCTGGAAAAGATGATGATTATTTTCTGTGGTATTTACTTTGTCAGCGTTAGCAAACTCATTTGTAAGCGTACTTATGATTCTAGGATTTACCTATTTTCTGGGTTGACAAATAACCGATCTGGCTGAGAATTATGTGATTTTCTCGTCTTCGATCAGGCTCAAATTCATTTTTGGTTTTGATATTTGTAAACCTTCTTCAAGCAATAGCGCCGTAAAAATTTCTTAAATATATAGAAGTGTTAAATTTCGGGAGGAGTTATTAAGCCCTAGTAAATGTGGTAGATTACTTCTTCTGCTCTGTAAACATGGCAAATTATCTCAGATATTTTCGATTCTGCCAATCAAATGAGTAAAAAGTTTCCAGATTTTTTGTTTATTTCCATCAAGAAACCTAATTTTAAGTCATTTCCTCGTAACTTCTGGCCTCATTTATATAAATTTTTATCAAACTAGAGACTCTAGCACCGCTGTGGGGAAGTCAAAAGTTAAAAGTCAAAAGTCAAAGAGTAAGAGTTAGTGGGCTTTTTAGCAGAGGAAATTCGACCTGGCTTTTTCCCTGTCTATTTTCAGTGATAAGAAAAAAATTATTTTTTAATTGTATTTTAAATTCAACAAATACTTTGCTATTATTATTCCATGATAGTATTTAATATGAAATTAGAAATTCACAAAACCAGTACCAAAGGCCGTCTCAGTGCAATAGGTACTAGTTTGTTGATTTCTAAGATCGAGACATGAAAATCCAGGTCTCTATGGCAAGACAATTAAGTATATGTCTGTAAGACCATCAACAAAATACTATGCTGTTCTCTTCTGGGAATAATGGGTGAAAGCCCATAAATCAAAAGCCATAAAGGAGCAGTAAAAAAGTGAAAAACCTGCCATTTATCCTATCTACGACTTTTGTGGAGTAGAACTGACCTAATTTGTAAAGGTTGCTTGAAAATAACCCACTACTACAACGCCAAAAGATAGCCAAAAGATAAAATTCTTCTCTTTTGATTGGCGAATGATGGTTATGAGTGCCATATGATAAGTGGCGCAAATTTATTTGCTTACCAGGGTTTATCAATTGATATGGATAACCATAGATGAAGATACCTGGTTTGATCTTATATGCAGGAATTCACCCCTCACCCTCAAGTATTTAGTAGCTCTGTAAATTGGCCAGAAAGCCAGTAACAGAAAATCAAGCTACATCTTGTTCAGCTTGAAAAAATTAAGGAAATTTTGAGCATCATGACTGAAACTGAAACTATTGACTTTCCACTATTAACGGGAAAAGCACTGCTCAATAAAGTAAAAGAGCTTTCCAGCTTACCACGTCGAGAAAGAGCTAAACAGTGTGGCTATTACTCAATTACTAAGAATGGACAAGTTCGTGTTAATCTCACTGATTTTTATGATGCTTTGTTAGCAGCTAGAGGTATTCCTCTAAGTCCAGAATCACCTAAAGATGGACGTGGCCGTGAACCGACATATAGAGTCAGTGTTCATCAAAATCATCAGATTGTTATTGGTGCTACCTATACAAAAGCAATGGGTTTAAAACCAGGTGATGAATTTGAAATCAGACTCGGTTACAAGCATATTCACTTAATTCAATTGGGTGAAAGTGACAAAAAACTAACTGCTGTTGATGCAGATGAATCTGATTTAGAAAATGACGAGGAATAAATTTCTCTAGAAAGTAGGGGTAAGTTGTTCAATAAGTTTCTATGGACTTGTCCCTACTACTACAAATAGGCTTTTTGTAGTTTGAGGTTTTGCTGATAATACAAAATAAGATTTGAGATTCTACGCGATTAGCAACAAATTCTGGTAGGGTTTGGGAAGATTACTAAACTATCCGGTTTTGTTGACTTGTCTATCGTGACTTTTCTATCCTTTTCTGTTTCACTTCTAGAGCCATCTGTCAATACATTACTGGCGTTATTGAAAAACTCGCCAGTAGTGATTGTGGTGCTATTTTTTTTCCTAGTGTGGGCAATCTTTTGGTTGCCTATTGCTGTCATATCTAGTTCAATATTAAAATTTCAGAATGGTGAATCTTTACAATCTGAGCAAAAGATACCTTTATTAGTTTCTCTTTATTTATTAGCCCCTCTAGTAATTTGGATATTTCATTGGTTAGGATTTGGGACTTTTGCAGATGATGGTTTAGTCAGTAGTTTTTCTATTTTGATTTCTCTGCTGATAGGTTTAAGCTTAGGTCTTTTGGGGCTAGTGATAGTATTTGCTGGCCAACTTTGGTTAGGTTGGTGCTATCTAGAAACCTCCAAACTGAAAGCAATTCCCAGTATTTTGCTACCAATTTCTCTGATAGCACTATTTGTTGGAGCGATAGAAGAGTTAGTTTTTCGAGGTTTTTTATTCACTACCTTAGAAAAAGATTACCCATTTTGGTTAGCAGCAATAATCTCTAGTTTGATATTTGCCATACTCCATTTAGTTTGGGAACAGAAAGAAACTATACCCCAACTACCTGGTTTATGGTTAATGGGAATGATTTTAGTGGTAGCTAGGTTAGCGGATAGTCATCATTTAGGTATAGCTTGGGGACTTCATGCAGGTTGGATATGGGCGATCGCTACTATAGATACAGCAGAGTTAATCACTTATACAGGTAAAGTCTCTGAATGGGTGACAGGTAAAAACAAAAAACCCCTAGCTGGTTTAACTGGGGTTCTCTGTGTGTTTATGACAGGATTGGTACTGATGTGGTTTTATTAATTTGCACGTTTAAAGTTTAGATTACAGCATTCTCTAGTTATATGGAATAATGAACCACGAAGGACGCAAAGGAAACGAAGGTAAGAGGGTTTGAGAGATATAGCTACAGTCACCAAGATTAGGGCATAAAAATCATAAATTTGTAGGGGTTTAGCACTGCGCTTTACCCTTACCAGTCTTGACAATTAAAGGCGATCTAATGTCCTAAACAACCTGACTACAGCTATATTTTTCCTAATATGGAATAATGAACCACGAAGGACGCAAAGGAAACGAAGGTAAGAGGGTTTGAGAGATATAGCTACAGTCACCAAGATTAGGGCATAAAAATTATAAATTTGTAGGGGTTTAGCACTGCGCTTTACCCTTACCAATGTTGACAATTAAAGGCGATCTAATGTCCTAAACAACCTGACTACAGCTATATTTTGCCTAATTCCTAATTTAATTCCTACTGAAAGGAAGAATCTTTACTACCCAACTTTTGAAGCTATTCTCTGTTCCCTGTTCCCTATTTCCAGGAGAAGACTTTCTTCCCAAACCCTCAATTATGGTTGATAACGAAGACTAAAATAGAAACCTTCATCTTGAGCATTATTTCCTTTATCATCTAATTCAACAAAGGGAATACCATAATCAAGTCGCATTGTTAAATTATCTATTCCTAAAGCTTGATACCATAATAGTCCTAATCCGGCACTGGCTAAAAATGTTTGATCTTGTAAAGTGTTGGGGTTGCCAGATTTATTCCAAACTGTACCGATATTTGTGAATGGGATAACTTGAATTACAGGTAATCCTGCGACATTTCTGTGAACAGTGATTCTATCTTCTATTGCTATTCTAAATCCATTGTCGCCGGAACGGGCATTTTGTCTATACCCTCGAATTGACTGGCCACCACCAATAATAAATTGTTGGGAAGGGAGGAGACTATCGGGGGTAAGTTGTAAGTCTGCTTGCAAAATTAATAGGTGATCTTCGTTAAGTTTTTGTACTCTTTGAATTTGACCTAACCAACTAAAGAAACGACTATCAGGTGTTGGTTCATTGTTAATTGTGGCATCTAATAATCCTACACCAAAATTTAATTGCGATCGCAATGACCAAGCACCTTGACTATCTCTTTTTACATAGTCCTGTGCAAATTGAATTACACTGGTACGACTGACACCATCGGGATCTGTTCCGACTGCAAAGGGAAAAGGTTGATCAAAGTTTAAAAATGTTTGTCCATTTTGATGGATAAAACCTAATGATAACGCTAATTCTTCTCTTGGTGTTCTGACTAAAGGTTGACGATAGTTAATTTCATATAGTTCGCTTTCTGCTTTAATTCCTAAGTCTTTAAATTCTCCTGATGTGATTTCACTGTTACTGGGTGCAAATCTAATTTTTACTTTTCCATCCATTGCATTGACGGGAATTTGATAACTAAAATCAAAAATATTTGCACCACCTGTGACGGAACGATAGTAAGCTAATGCTAATTCGTCACCTATTCCGGTTAAGTTTTTTTCTGCTAATTGAATTCCTAATTTTTCTGCGCCAATGCTAGGATGTAAATAGTTATCGGCACTTAAATCTACTTGAAAAGATTTTGCTTCTTTAACTCTAACTACTAAAATACTTTGTCCAATGTTTCCCGATGGACGTAAACTAGCTTCAACATTATCTATCAGTGGATCAACTCTCAGAAGTCTTAATTTTTTCTCTAATTTAATCGCATTTAGAGGAACACTTGCACCTAGTTGAATTCTGTTTCTAATATAATTTTGGCTTAATTTCCTTGTGCCAATAATTTGGATTTCTGCTAAACTTCCTTCAATAATTTGAATTTCGACAATTCCATTTTTAGTATTTTCTGCTGTTTGAGTAACAGGAATAGCTCTGGAGTTAAGATAATTTTCATTCAGGTACAGTTGGGTAATTGCATCCGCAGCTTTTCTGATTTCTTCAGGGGTTAGTTCTTGATTTGTAAATGATTGAACTGTTTGTTGTAGTTGGTTGTTACTAAAAACTGTACTTCCCAAGACTTTAATTTCTCTGACAAAAATAGACTGAGGTTGATTATTTTCAGTTTGGGTAATTATATCTTTATTTTTATCACCATATAAGCTAGAGTGATTGATTTCTGATTCAATTAATGGCTCTTGATTGAGATTATTAAATCTAACCTTTTCATCATTAGCTTGCACTTTATTAGCACTAATAATTAATATTGATATGACATAAATTAAAAGTGAAAGATATTGGAATTTAAAACTATGATTTTTTAGCATAATTCATTTTTATTAGTTAGTAGAATGTGTTCACAAAACAAATTTTACAGGTCAGTAAAAATCATTTAAAATAAGTAGCACTTACGTAAAAGTAACGGAAAAATGAACCATGAAAGACGCGTTAGCGGAGCTTCCCGAAGGGATAGAACACGAAAATAAGAGGGTTTGGGAGAGTTTTTGCGTAATTCCTAAAGTAGTCATGCAAAATAAATTATATATTTGGGAGAGGATACTTTTAGTAGGGAACAGATAAGAATTACGAATATTTGTGTTTGTTTACGAAGTGTTAAATTGATTTAACACAGGCATTTATTAAGTAAGGGTATAAACAATGTGTGTTTATAGCTAGAATCTGACTACTGTCATCTGCAAGCTGTCGCACTTGGGTTGCACCTCCGTGATATTTCTAGCATTATATTGTCATCAGCGCAAAACCTGAAAGTAAATCTCGATGTTACCACTGATATCCGTTATCATCATTAGACATCTGGTGAAAAAGACGTTGCATGCAACGTCTCTACAAGGGTTTCACGTCATGCAAATTTAATTTTCACCAGATGTCTATTAATTACAATCGAAACTATCGAGAAAATGAGCTTGAAAGTGCGATCGCTAGCCTTATTCAGTAAAACTGTCAATATTTAGAAATATTAATGTGGGATGATGGTTTTACACATATTTTCCTAAAAAATACTTACAATTGCTTACGGATACGCAAAAACAAACAGTATAGTTAAATCAAAAGATTAAAAAAGTTTTTATGTACTTAAACAAAACCCTAAATTCCTTGATTTCTTCCTTTGCGGGAAACTCTGATCATTTACCTGAAAATGTCAGTAAATCAGTATTTTTACGGTTCATACCTTACATTATCCCCCTACTAGGAGTAATTACCACAGATATAGCCTCTGCACAGCAAATAGTACCCAATCATGACACAGGAACAAATGTTAATACTAATGGTAATTTAATTAACATCAATGGGGGAACAACAGCGGGGAATAATCTATTTCACAGTTTCCAAGAATTTGGTTTATCTGAAGGACAAATAGCCAATTTTCTCTCCCAACCCAACATTCAAAATATCCTTGGTAGAATCACTGGTGGAGATGTATCTATTATTAATGGGTTACTCCAGGTTACAGGTAGCAATGCTAACCTTTACTTAATGAATCCTGCGGGTTTTATTTTTGGCAACAATGCTAGTTTAAATGTACCTGCTGCTTTCACTGCTACCACTGCTAACGGAATTGGGTTTGGCGAAAATTGGTTAAATGCTTTTGGTACAAATGACTACAGTGTGTTAGTGGGAAACCCTAGTAGTTTTGCCTTTACTATGAACCAACAAGGCGCAATTATCAATAGTGGTAACTTAGAAGTTGGTACAGGACAAAGTTTAAACTTTTTAGGTGGTACAATTGCTAACACTGGCCAACTTTCCGCACCAAGTGGACAAATTACTGTGACATCTGTACCAGGAGAAAATTTAGTCCGGTTAAGTCAACCAGGAAATTTACTCAGCTTAGAAATTCAGCCTTTTTCAAACCAAAATCAACCAAATAGTCCAGTTTTATCTGTTGCATCTCTACCGGAATTGCTAACAGTTGGGAATACAGACTTAACCGCTAATTCTGATGGCACAATTCAAGTCAATGGTTCTGATACAAAACTTCCTAGCACCCCTGGTACAACTATTGTTTCTGGAGAAATTAATGTATCTGGAAATACAGGTGGTGAAGTCAATATTCTCGGAAACAATATCGGCTTAATTAACGCCAACATCAACGCTTCTGGTACTAACGGTGGTGGTAAAGTCTTAGTAGGGGGAGATTTTCAAGGCAATGGCACACTACCAAATGCTACTAATACCTACGTAGATAATCAATCCGTGATTTCTGTAAACAGTACCAACAGCGGTAATGGTGGTACAAGTATTATTTGGGCTGATGATAGTACCAAATTTTTCGGTAATATTACGGCTCGTGGGGGAGAAAATGGCGGTGACGGCGGTTTTGTAGAAGTATCCGGGCAAAATTATTTAACTTTTAATGGTTCAGTAGATACCACAGCAATAAATGGTGACAACGGTACATTATTATTAGATCCCACCACCATCACCATCATTGACGCTTCAGCTAATGAGGGCAGTTTTGATAGTTCCTTCACTGGTACAATTGCCTCTGGAGATGCAGATAATGGCGCGAATACTATTTCCTGGGGAACATTAGCTGAGATTAGTAGGACTGCCAATATTGACTTACAAGCAACTGGAGATATCACCATCAACTCCATGACTGAGGGATCAACAAGTGGAATTCCAGGAATAGTTGATTTGTTTTCAGATAGTAGCTTAGGAAGTAGTGCTAGTTTTAGCCTGACTTCTACTACAGGAGCAGTTAATTTCGTTGATACTAATAATACAATTTTTACTAATGGTGCTTCAGTAAATATATTTGGTGTGAGTCTCAATTTAGGTAATTTTAATACTAGACCTAATCCTCAAGGTAATGGTACTGTCAATGGTGGTAATGTTACATTATCTGCAAGTGGAGATATTAATGTTGGTAACATTACTACCAGTGAGAACATTGGTATTTTGGGGACAAATACAAATCTACTTACAGGTGGAAATGTTGATATTACTAGCAATAATGGTAGTATTACCACTGATAGTATAAATTCTGCTGTGAATAGAACTGGTGGCGATAGCTTTGTTGCTAGTGGAGGAGACGTTACCTTAACTGCCAGAAATAACATTACAGTCAATGGTACTATTAATACCTCGTTTACTGCCACAGGGATAGATGGTACATCTGAATTTACAGGTGGTGACGTAACTTTCACGACTACCGCACCCTTTGGGAGTATTGTTCAATTTGATTCTATTGATACTCGCGTAATCACAGATGATACCAGTGCTTTAGTCCAAGGTGGTAATGTCGAAATTATTACCAATGGGTTGATTCAAGGAACAGAAATAATTTCCGGAAATCCAGGTTTATCCATTGCTACAGATGCAACCATTGCTACAGATGCACTGTTGATATCTGGTATTGAGATATTGGTGACAGATGTAATTCCCGATGCAGGGGGAACAATCACACTTCAGCATGATGGTGGCCCAGACAATGTTCCCTTTATAGTTGGAACTACAGAAGTAACTAATGGTGTTGTAGGTACAATCAGTCGTGGTGATGAAATATTATCTAGTGGTAGTTTCCCGGTTTTACCCAATGGTGGTGATGCAGATGATACACCTACAGGAATTACGATCACTTCCGTCAATACTCCACCCAGCATAGATACAACTTCTACAGTAATTTTAGAGATAGAACCCAACCAGTCAGAAAGTTTTACATTTAGCTCTATAGTTGCAGATGTGAATGGAGATAATACCACTGTCACCATTGATGAGATTTTAGCTGGTACTTTGCAAAGAGGTGAAACAACTCTTCAACCAGGGGATACAGTTTCTACTACTGAAACCTTGATTTATACACCACCAGCAAATACCGAAGGAACAATAGATGCTTTTACTGTGAGAGCAGATGATGGAGTTTCCGTTTCTCCTCCACAGACATTAGCAATTGATGTTATTCCTGGTGATGAAAATCCAGAAACACCCACCCCAGAAACACCTACTCGAGAAACCCCTAACGATCCAGATCCAGAACCTTGTACCTTCCAATGTGAAGATCTTCCCGGAGAAACACCAGACATTCCTGGAGATCCCACAACTTCTACAACAACCACAGTTCTTAACCCTGATCCTATTCCTGAAGGTAAATTTACAGACAGCTATACTACTCAGTTGGGTATACCTAGTCCTCAGAAAACAACAACTCTTGATGAAGCTAGTAAGATTGCAATTGATATTGAAAAAGCTGCTGGTGTCAAACCAGCTTTTGTCTATCTCAGCTTTGTACCTTTAGAAATATCCAATGTCTCTGCTAGAAATAAACAATTAAAAGTAATTGGTGATGGAGAAAATGAACAATTAGAAGTAGTTGTTGTTACTGGTACTGGTAATCCTATTCGTAAACGAATACCAGATGTCACGAAAGCTGAAGTTCTCAAAGTTGCTAGAGAATTCCAAGATCGAGTTGTTGCTCCTCAATACCGTACCCGCAAAACTTATTTAAACTCTGCTCAAAAGCTTTATAGCTGGATTATTAAACCCATAGAAGCAGATTTACAAAATCAAGGTATCCAAAATTTGGTATTTTTACCAGATGTGGGTTTACGTTCTACTCCCTTAGCTGCACTGCATGATGGCCAAAAGTTTTTGATCGAAAAATACAGCGTGGGTTTAATGCCTAGTTTATCCTTAACCAACACTCTGTACACAGATATTAAAAAATCCACCATTTTAGCAATGGGTGTTTCTCAAAGTACCCAAGGCCAACAACCTTTACCCGCAGTTCCTTTAGAAATTACCACTTTAATCAATAAACTCTGGTCTGGTAAGTTGTTGCTAGATCAACAAGCTACAGTAGATAATCTCAAATCTTTGCGTCGTCAACAACCTTTTGGAATTATTCACCTTGCTACCCACGCAGACTTTCTCAGTGGTGCTGTGGACAATTCTTATATTCAACTGTGGGAAAATAAACTGCGTTTGAACCAAATTCGGGAACTGGGTTTAAATAACCCTCCAACAGAAATGTTAGTGTTGAGTGCTTGTCGGAGTGCTTTGGGAAATGAGGAAGCGGAAATTGGTTTTGCAGGTTTAGCAGTTTTAGCTGGTGTGAAAACCAGTGTAGCAAGTTTGTGGGCGGTTGGTGATACTGGTACAGCAGCTTTAATGACTAAATTTTATGAGAGTTTGAAAGATGCACCAATCCGTGCAGATGCCCTCAGACAAGCCCAAGTAGCAATGGCTAAGGGTGAGGTGTATTTAAAAGATGGTCAGTTACAAGGTATCCAAGAAGTTGGTACTTTACCTTTCCCCCAGGAAAGCATTCGACAACCCAATCAGTCTTTAGCACATCCGTATTATTGGGCTGCTTTTACTATGGTTGGTAATCCTTGGTAGGTCAGTTTTCAGTTGTCAGTTAGCAGTTGTCAGTTAGCAGTTAGCAGTTAGCAGTTAGCAGTTAGCAGTTAGCAGTTTTCAGTTAAGTTCCTAAGCGAAATTAATTTAATATTTTCGGAACCAACAAAAATATCTGTCTCTGTTCCCTGAACCCTGAACCCTGAACCCTGTTCCCTGTTCCCTGTTCCCTGTTCCCTGTTCCCTGTTCCCTGAACCCTGAACCCTGAACCCTGTTCACTGTTCCCTGTTCCCTGTTCCCTGTTCCCTTTTCCCTTTTCCCTTGATTAAACAAAACTCTGTATATTGAAATATTTTCTCCCCCTTTTTTTAACAAAAATTAATGGAAGTTAAAAATAATAGTTAACATTATATTTCGTAAAGTTAATTGAGGTAAATTGAAGGTATGCTGATTTTGTTGGAAACCTAACAATAGTATTTGGAATTAGACATAAAAAACTTTAACTAGTATTAGTTGTAAAAAATGAACATTAAAAACTAATAATTAAAGTTAATTTGTGTCTGTCCACTAATTAGGTTTTTGATCATAATGTGAGAAAATCAATTTCGATTCTCAATATCAGCAGAGAACCCAACTAAACCTTAACAAAATTACTGAAGATGATACAAAAAATTTTGCTGGCTGTCTCTGGATTGGGACACGCAGAGGAAATGATGAAGACATTGAAAGAAATGCCATCTATTAAATCTGCAAGAGTTACTGTTTTACACGTTGTTCCTTCCCAAAGCTCGGAAGCTGCTATGACCGAAAAATGGGAGGAAGGTGGTAAAATTTTGGCTAATGCTATTCAGTATTTAAGCTACGATCCTAGTCAAGTATCTTCTATCTTGCGACAAGGTGATCCTAAAAATGTTGTTTGTCAAGTCGCTGATGAAATGGACGCAGATTTGATTATCATGGGTTCACGAGGATTAAAACGATTACAATCTATTTTGGGTAACTCTGTTAGTCAATATGTTTTCCAGTTATCATCTCGTCCCATGTTGTTGGTTAAAGATGATATTTATGTCAAACAAATTAAACGGGTGATGGTAGCAATGGATAGTTCTGATGCTGCTAAAAATTGCTTGAATTTGGCTTTATTTTTACTTAGAGATGTTGCAGGTAGTCAGTTGATTCTGGCTAATATTAATAATGACTTTGGTAGTAAAAGTTCAGGAATTACAGATATTAAACCAGATAGGAATTCACCTCTAGGAAATGCGGTAACAGCAGCAGAAAAACAAAGTGTTCCTGTTCGTTGTGTTACTAGTAGTGGTAAAACCGGAGAAGAAATTTGTCGCGTAGCTGAAGAACTGAATGTAGATTTGTTATTACTTGGTTCTCCAGATCGTCGGCCTTCTATTGCTAAGAGTTTTGTAGATTTAGATCGGCTAATCGGTGCTTCTTTGTCTGACTATGTAAGGGTTAATGCTACCTGTCCGGTATTGTTAGCTAGGACTGTCGCTTAATTGTGGCAGATTGGGGAATGGAGATTGATGATTCGCAAGATGTCCTTACGTAACACCAATCACCAATCACCAATCACCAAACTGTTAATTTTTTAACCTTCGCGGCTGCCAGTTTGGATGTAAAGAATTAGTAAAAAAACGGAAGGAACAAGTACAAACAAAATACTTGCTACAAACCCCAGGTCATTCACTTGCATGGCAAGATAGCCTCTCTTTATACTGATTTTCAGTCAACAACTTTAGAATAGCATCATAGATGACAGAGTTATCTCAAATTTTCTATTTTGAATGTTGCTGTTAAGATTTAAGGTTTGGTAGCTACACTCACAGATCCATTCACTAGAGTTTGACAAGCTAGGCGATAATTTTCTGGTTTATTCTTAAACTTGCGTTTTTCTACATCTGTACGGGGTGAAAGGTTTTCTAATCCTTCAACTACTTCCACGACACAAGTCGCACATTGACCATATCCACCACAGTTGGTCATTTTGCCCCAAAATTTATAGATATCAATTCCATTCTCTACTGCTTTTAGTCGCAGGTTAGCTCCATCTGCTGCTACTATTTCTTTATCTTCTTTAATAAATTTGATGTTTCCCATATTTATCCTCTCTAAGTTTAAATGAGCTTTATTTTTTGTTGTGGATGAAGTTGTTACATTATTTTACTTAATCATGCTATTTTATTGCAAAATATTAAGATTTAATAAGAGAAATAACCTAAAAAAAATAGGACAGGTTGACTCCACCTGTCCCAACAATTGATGTTCAATTAATTTATCTGAAACCAATTGCTGCTTGCCAAACAAAAGCAAGCAACAAGAAGAACACAGGAATTACGGGGAGAACATCTACCAAGGGGTCGAAGATTTGGTAAGCTTCAGGCAGTTTTGCTAATAAAAGAGCGGCTTCCATATTTGTGTAAATCCAATTAATCCGATACAGATTTCATATTTGAGAAGTATCTTAACATGGTTTAGTTATCAGTTGTCAGTTACCAGTTATCAGTTATCAGTTATCAGTTGTCAGTTACCAGTTGTCAGTTATTCAGTTACCAGTTGTCAGTTACCAGTTGTCAGTTATTCAGTTATCAGTTGTCAGTTACCAGTTGTCAGTTATTCAGTTGTCAGTTACCAGTTATCAGTTATCAGTTGTCAGTTATTCAGTTGTCAGTTACCAGTTATCAGTTATCAGTTACCAGTTGCCAGTTGTCGCTGTTCACTGTTTACTGTTCACTGTTTACTGTTCACCTTGTAACCAATGACCAAAATCTTGAACAAAGCGATCGCTTAAAATTGATGCTCTAATTTTTTGTGTAAAACGAATGAGTTCGGTGATGTTATGTATACTCAACAATGTATAACCTAGGATTTCTTGCGATCGCACCAAGTGAGAGATGTAAGCACGGGTAAAATTTTGACAAGCATAACAAGGACAAGTCTCATCTAAGGGTGTAAAGTCTTCCCGAAATCTGGCGTTTTTAATATTCCATCTTTCACCATTAACAATAGCTGTTCCATGTCTTGCCCAACGGGTAGGAATTACACAATCAAATAAGTCTACACCAGAGGCGATGGCAATGGCCATTTCACGATAAGTTCCTACACCCATTAAATAGCGGGGTTTATGGAATGGTAACAGTGGTGCGGTCGTTTTTACTATTTCTGCCATCATCTCGGTTGGTTCACCCACACTCACACCACCGATAGCAAATCCTGGCATATCTAATTTGGCTAATGCTTCTGCTGCACGGACTCGTAAATCTAAATACACTCCTCCTTGAACAATGGGGAATAATGCTTGATCTTTGCGTTGATGCGCCACTATACAGCGTTCTAACCAACGATACGTTCTATCTGTGGCGGCTTCTACTTCTTTTCTGGTAGCAGGATAGGGAGGACATTCATCAAAAGCCATGATCACATCTGCTCCCAGAATATTCTGTATTTCAATGGAACGCTCTGGAGTTATGTTAATGATTTGTCCGTCATGGGGAGAGCGAAAAGTGACACCTTCTTCTGTTATCTTTCGCATTTCACTCAAACTAAAAACCTGAAATCCCCCGGAATCTGTGAGCATTGGGCCATTCCAGCCCATAAACTTGTGTAATCCACCACCACCAGCTACTATTTTTTCTCCTGGTTGTAAATGCAAATGATAAGTGTTAGACAAAACCATCTGGGCCCCTGTATCCTGAAGTTGAGCAGGGGTAATAGTTTTCACATTCGCTAATGTTCCCACAGGCATAAACCGGGGAGTTTCTACAATTCCGTGGGGTGTTTCAAATACACCGACTCTAGCTTTGGTCTGACTACAAGTAGCGAGGACTTGAAAAGAAAAATTGGACATCAGTGATTGAGTAGTTAGTCATTAGTCATTTAGAGAAAAAAATTTTGCCAAACATCTTTCTCAAATGAGTCCCTAGTCAGTGATAATAACCAGTTGGGGATCTGACCTTGTTATGTACTACAGACTAATTGGGTATATTATTTTTTAGTTAAAAACAGTCAGAGCAATCATCATCAATTTCTGCATCCCATCGAGCCGATAGAACTTGATCCATCATTGCTTCTATCGCGCCTGTATTAAGATGGCGATCGCACCTTTCTTGTAAAGGGGTGGAGAGAGGAATCAATCGCAAACAGAAATCTTCTTGAATCAAATCAAAGTGTGTTTCGTCTTGGGGGGATTGTTTTAATTCCAGATAGTCAAAACTGTATATGTTCAAATATAAAGCATTATTAGCGACTAATGTGGACCTCTGGGGATGGGCAAATACTTCCATCACATCGCCATCACCCTCACTGAGTAATTTATTTTCTTGGGTGTAGACGTAGTGAACTCGACCTAAATCAGTTAATAATCTGCGGATGTCGAGCTTATTGACAATAGTCCCAGTGTTAACAATACATGGGGCTGGTATCCTAATGTTGGGTAGATGATGACTCATAGAGAAATAACAATTGAGGGAAGGTGAGTAAAAACGCAGCTAAACAATTCATGACCTAGCTTTTTGACTGAACAAAACCCTACATTTCCAAAATATCAAGTTTATATGGCGATCGTCTATGGAATTTATCAGATTTAATCTGAATTTTTACTATGATCAATTTTTATCAATTATGGCAGTTTTGCCAACAGCAGTTTCTACAAATCGTTGCTGCTATTATCTTTTATACATCAATTCCTTTCCCATTTATTAGTGGTTTAGATTTCCAGAAAGTTGCTTTTTTTGCTCCTAGTATAGGTTTAATTATTGGTGCAATCCTGGGATTATTAGATATCGCTACAAGTTATGTAGGTATACCAGTATTAACCCGCACTGTTTTAGTGGTAATAACTTGGATAGGAATTACGGGAGGATTACATTTAGATGGTGCAATGGATACCGCCGATGGTTTAGCAGTTGGTGATCCTGAAAAAAGATTACAGGTGATGACTGATAGTGCTACTGGTGCTTTTGGAGCTATGGTAGCAATTGCAATTTTATTACTTAAAACGGCTACACTTTCAGACATATCAACTAATCGTTGTTTATTATTGATGGCTGCTTGTGGATGGGGACGTTGGGGACAACAGGTAGCTATTTATAATTATATTTATCTGAAACCTACAGGTAAAGGAGCATTTCATAAACAAGCAATTCAATCTTATACAGATTTATTACCAAGTTGGTTTTTGTTATCAAGTTTGAGTATTTTAATTTGGATTATCAATCCTCAAGATTTACTATTATCTATAGTAATGGTAATTGCCGGTAGTGCGATCGCTCTCTTAGTACCTGCTTGGTTTAACTATAAATTAGGTGGACACACAGGAGATACCTATGGTGCTGTGGTTGAGTGGAGTGAGGCTTTGTTTTTGTGTGTGATGACGATTTTCTAATCAAAATGTCAGGAGGTAGGAGGCAGAATTCTGGAGTTCGTCTGGATGAAAAAATTTCACAAGACTGTATGAGGATTGGGCATTTTTTAGGAATACTCTTAGTTAGTTCGATCAGCTTTTGGTGTCATTCCTGTTAGTTGGCGAAATTGAGTGCTTAAATGACTATGACTGTTAAATCCACAATCAAAGGCTATATCTATAATGGGTTGTTCAGTTGTTTTCAATAGTTTTTTTGCCCGTTCTACTCGTTGCTGAAGTAAATATTGATAGGGTGACAAACCAAGTGATTGTTTAAATAAGCGACCAAAATAAAACTGACTAATTCCGACTATTTTAGCTAAATCAGCTAACTTAATTTCATTACCTAAATTAGCATCAATATAATCTAAAACTTGCTGTAGTTGACGATGAGATAAACCATACTCATAGTTAGGTAACTTTGGTTTTGTTGTTCCATGTTGTCTGAGTAAATGTACTGCTAAAACATTTTTTAATGGTACTGTTATCTCGAATCTTAAAGTATAGAATTAATCGTTGGCTAAATATTAGTATTGGTGTGATCACAATTGCCTTTACTGTCAGTAAGAATATTCAAGACCTTGATGATATATTTTTTATGATCATAGAAGTCCTTGCTCTTTCATTTATTGTCTGGTATGCCTGGAAATGGCGTAACTCCTAGTATATTAAGGAAGTTGTTAATTATTACATTTCACAATTGGAGAATATCATGGCTGATACAGCTAAATTTTGGGACAAAATTGCAGAATATTACTCAAAAAAACCTGTTGAGGATGAAGCAGCTTACCAGAAAAAATTACAGATGACACAGGAGTATTTTCAACCGGATATGGAGGTATTGGAAATTGGCTGTGGAACGGGAACAACTGCCATTATTCATGCACCTTATGTTAAATATATTCGTGCTATTGATTTTTCAGCAAATATGATTGAAATTGCTAAAGGTAAAGCTGAAGCAGAAAATATTAAAAATGTTACCTTTGAACAATCAAGTATTGATAATCTTGATGTAGGTGAACAAACCTATGATGTGATATTAGGACTGAGTATTTTACATCTATTAGAAAACAAAGAAGAAGTGATTGCTAGGATTTATAAAATGCTCAAACCGGGGGGAATTTTTGTTACCAGTACCGCTTGTCTTGGGGATTCAGTCAGTTTCTTTAAATTTATTGCTCCTATTGGTAAATTCTTAGGTTTGTTACCTATACTTAAAGTTTTTACTAAGGAAGAATTAGAAGGAAGTTTAACCAATGCTGGTTTTCAGACTGAATACAAATGGCAACCAGACAAAAATAAATCGTTGTTTATGATATCAAAAAAGGTTTAGTTTCTATTATTTCTGTTGAGGTTGGTGATTGGTGATTAGTGATTTTTGCGGTTGCTAAATCAAGGTATGAAAATAATTTTCTACTAATTACAGCAGATTTCGTTGCTACGAGGTACAAATCATAATCATGAAACTCTTGTGGCGTGGGCATCTTGCCCGCCAAAAACGCACCTCATTACACCGGAAAGTGCTGTAAATAATCGAATATCTAGAATTATAAAATCCTAGCCTTTTATCAGTAAAGCAAAAACCTCTCTAAATTACCTCAAGGTGCAAAGAAAGAAAAAGGATAAAACAATGAAAAAAGTTGCAGTATTTGGTAATACTGGTGGTGGTAAATCTACCCTCAGTAAAAATTTAGCCACAATCACTGGATTACCTCTAATCCCTTTAGATCAGATCCAATATAAACCAGGTGGAGAAAAAGTTTCTGATCAAGATTATAAAGCTGCTCATGACCAATTATTGCAACAAGATAAATGGATAATTGATGGATTTGGATCATTGGATACAGTGTGGGAAAGATTGGAAGTTGCTGATACCCTTGTGTATCTTGATTTGCCTGTGGTGCAACATTATTGGTGGGTGACGAAGCGATTTATCAAAAGTCCTTGGATAGCACCGGAAGGTTGGCCGGAAAATAGCCCGCTAGTTAAAAGTACACTAAATGCCTATAATATAATTTGGCTTTGTCACACAAAACTAACTCCTAGATATCGTGCGTATGTGGAAAAAGTGAAAACGAAAAAACAGGTTTATCATTTGCGATCGCCCCAAGAAATAAAGCTTTTCTGGCAACAGGTGAAAGCATAATTTTAACTACTATTTGACTGACAGTAAATTGTACAAGGCTTAATTGATGAAGAGAAAATCAAACCTGGGCAAAAAAAGTGATTGGTGATTGGCGACTGGTGATTGGTTAACAGTGAACAGTGAAAAGTAAACAGTGACAACTGATAACTGATAACTGATAACTGATAACTGATAACTGATAACTGATAATTAGGGTTTGCTGAATAAATCTCAAAACATTCTTTCCTGTCTTCATGTCAAGACTTTTTCAGCATCCCCCAACTATCAAAGCAAATTAGGGAGCAAGAGCATTACCACGCAACAAGCTACCAAGGGTTTTTGCAGTAATTTTTAACTGTGTGATGGGGTTAGCAGGAACTACAGTTTTGTACAAATAGCTATCAAAAGTTAGCTTTTGCACATCCAAATCATCGCACATTTCTACAAATGCTTCGCGGGTAGCATCAGAACGATAGAAGACAGTTTGCAGAATATCCAAAACTTTGTAAGTTAAACCGTATTTCTTGTCCCAACGCTTGAGGTAAAGTTTCAACTCTTGTTCGGAAGGAATACGTGTACCATTGTTAGAAATTTCCACAATAGTTTCTGCACACATCCGTCCGGATTTAGCAGCAAAGTAAATACCTTCACCGGAAGACTTGGTAACATAACCAGCTGCATCTCCCACTAAAGCCACACGGCCGACAACACGTCGAGGGCGGGGATGTTCAGGGATGGGATGAGCTTCCACTTTGATAATCTTGCCGCCTTCTAATTTCTTAGCTGCACGGGCGCGAATACCAGCTTGTAATTTTTTAATGTCTCTCTGGTTAACGTGCATTGTACCAGTACCAACTGCTACGTGATCATATTTGGGGAATACCCAAGCGTAGAAGTCAGTAGAAACATCATCACCTACATACATTTCTGCTAAGTCATGGTAGTAGGCCATTTTATCTTCAGGGATGCGGATTCTTTCTTGGAAAGCGATCGCATAGTTATAATCCCCTGCACCCATCTCTTTAGCAATACGAGAATTTGCTCCGTCTGCTCCGATTACTACATCTACTTTCAGAGTTTTAGGAGTTCCTTCAGCGCCACCTGTGGAATGATCAAAATAATGAATTGTATAGGGTTCAGAGTTATTTGTGGGAATACTAAGTTTACGAACAGTGGCGTTAATTAATGTCGCACCTAATTCAGCCGCTCGATTGCGAAGGAATCCATCCAACACTTCACGGCGGCACATTCCTATGTATTCATTGTCATTTAACAGATTGATATCTACCTCACGGTTAGAAGGAGAAATCATTTTCATATTCCGTACTTGACGGTCAATAATTTCTGGAGGTAGATCAAACTCGCTAACCATACACAGGGGAATAGCACCCCCGCAGGGTTTAGCGTTATCTAGCTTACGCTCAAACAGATATGTTTCAATGCCAGCTTTTGCTAGTGTTTCAGCAGCGCAAGAACCTGCTGGACCAGAGCCAACAACCGCAACCCGTAGTGTCAAAGGTCTTCTCCCTATCTTCGCATTTACCCAAAGAATCCTATCATGGACTTTGGATTGATTGGACTGGATATCTTAATGTTTTCACTGAATTGCAATAATCCTTAACATTCCTTGATATTTATAATGGTAAAAACTCTCAATTCCTGTTGAACAGTAGATATTAGTCAATGGTTTTTCAAAGAAATACTAATATTGGGTTTATTGGGTTTGTTGGAAAATTTATCTGTGGAGGTTAGGGAATAGGGAACAGGGAATTGGGAACAGGGAACAGGGAATTGGGAACAGGGAATTGGGAACAGGGAATTGGGAATTGGGAATAGTATTAGAGAGTTGGTAAGGATCTTTGCAACGTTTTCAGATTGATTCACTCAGACCAAATTCCACTTCGTAATTTATATCTGTAAAACTGTAATTAAAGATACTGTCTAATTTAACTATTTTCATGACTAAAAACTTAATTGCGACAGAAATTTCTTGGTGGAATTCTGTAGTCAGAAAAATCGGTATCTTGACAATAACTGGGTATCAAAAATATATTTCTCCCCACAAAGGCTTTGCTTGCGCTCATCGAGTTTTGTATGGTGGAGAATCTTGTTCTCAATATGTTAAACGAGTTATGGCGAAAAAAGGTGTAAAAGCTGCTTTAGCTAAATCACGTGTAAGGTTTCAACATTGTAAACAAGCAAATTTCATCCTCAAGTCCCAAGTAGAATCTCAAAAATTACCCGTTGCTACACGTTTAAGTCAACAACAAGATCAACATCAGGAAAAAGCACGTAAATCATATTTTCAAGAATGTTCTGATCAAGTTGGAACGAATTGCTGTGAACTCAGTTGTGATTGTTTTCCAGATATGGTTGATGTAACTTCAGACTGTGGAAGTATGGACTGTGGAAGTATGGACTGTGGGAGTATGGACGGTGGAAGTATGGACTGTGGAAGTATGGACTGTAGCAGTTGCTTCTTAGATTTTGGCAGTTGTGGTTAGTGATTTTATGGTATTTTGAAAATACAGTAATCCTACCCATAAACCGTAGATTAGTTGCAGAGGTGTCAGACCAGTGGGCATAGTAGTAGAGAATGTATCCAAACACTTTGGAAATTTCCATGCTGTTGATCAAGTTAGTTTAGAAATTAATAGTGGTTCTTTAGTAGCTTTGTTAGGCCCATCTGGTTCTGGTAAATCTACCTTATTGCGATTAATAGCAGGTTTAGAAATGCCTGATAGTGGTAAGATTTTACTAACTGGTAAGGATGCAACATACAAAAGCGTACAAGAAAGAAGCATAGGCTTTGTATTTCAACATTATGCTTTATTTAAGCATCTAACAGTTAAGCAAAACATTGCATTTGGTTTGGAAATTCGCAAAACACCTCAGAAAAAAATCAAAAATAAAGTAGAACAGTTATTAGAATTAGTCCAATTAAGTGGTTTAGGAAATCGTTATCCATCTCAGCTATCTGGAGGCCAAAGACAGAGAGTAGCTCTAGCTAGGGCGCTAGCTGTAGAACCAAAGGTACTATTACTAGATGAACCATTTGGTGCATTAGATGCAAAAGTCCGTAAAGACTTGAGAGCTTGGTTACGTCGTCTTCATGACGAAGTTCATGTGACTACAGTCTTTGTTACCCATGATCAAGAAGAAGCAATGGAAGTCTCCGACGAAATTGTGGTGATGAACAGGGGTAAAGTCGAACAGGTAGGAACACCAGCAGAAATTTATGATCATCCCGCCTCAGCATTCGTGATGAGTTTCATTGGCCCTGTGAATGTTTTACCTAGTTCTGCAAAACTTTTCCAAAGTAGTGGTTTGGACTCAAATAACCCGGAAGTCTTCATTCGTCCTCGAGACGTAATTGTAGAAAGAGAAGCTCATGGAACAACAGCACCAGCGACTGTAAATCGAGTAATTCATCTGGGTTGGGAAATTCAAGTAGAATTAAAATTAGATGATGGACAAATCTTTACAGCCCATTTAACCAGAGATAAATTTGATGAATTACAACTAAAACCACAAGAACGAGTCCATGTCAAACCTAAAGATACAAAATCTTTTCCTTTGTACTATTCGATCTAGACTGTACAGAGTTGTGACTTATATTATATCTGGTTAAATACTGATTATTAAGGCAGAAGGGTGCAGGGGGAAAATAATTTTCTGATTTCTGCACACACCAGCTATGTCCCAAGTGATTATACGGACATGATATTACGCAAAATCTATTTCAAATAGGGTGCGACGTAAGGAAGCAATCCGAGAATTTTTGCGATTACGTCGCTGTCGCTCGTAATGACGCAGTATTTCATTGCGAAGTAAGCCCTAAATATAAGTTTATGTATGTTTGCACTTGTTTTGGAAAAAAGAACCTGAAACCCTTGCATATCATACCTTATAAATTTATTCATTCAGCCTTAAGTATAATTTACATTATTCAAAATAACTTCATAAGGATACTCGGAGGAATTTAATGGTTAAAATTGACTAAGTGTTAATTTCCTATGATTCATAAAATATGTCATCACATGATATTTTTGGTGCTGCGGTAGATTTTGTTACTAACACTACAAACAGAATCATCTCAACGTTTATTAACCAAACTCTCATCAAAGAAAATGAAGTTAAGCTGCCTTATGCTCTGCAAAAAGTAAGAGAAGATCAGCGACTCATTCAAGCGGAAATAGACTACTATCAACGTAGAGAAGCCAGAAAACTGGAATTTTTACAACTACAAGAAGCTTATTCACAGACAGGAGAAAATGATTCTTTAGAAAACTCCTTAGCATTTGAACAGCAAGAAAAATTGATGGAATTAAGGAAAGAAGAAATAGCAGATCGGTATAAATTAAGTTCTTTATATCTAAACCTGAGTCGAGAGAATACGATTCAAGAACTGGAAATTAAACAGCAAGAGATCCAGGGAATGTTTGACCAGCAAAAATGGCCTGGTATATTGAGTCGTGACGAAGTACAAAGAATATTTAGGGACGAGCAAAAAAAACCTCGATTGCTAATGTTAGTACCGCCACCAGATATTAGTAATGATTTTCCTGTATCATTTCAAGACAGTCTCAAAAAAGAAATTCGTAACCAACTAAAATTATTTCTAGAGAAATATTATCCCCTCACGAATGATTTTTGCCCAGTAGAATTCTATGGTAAATACTTTGAACGTTCTATTTTTGATGCTGAAGTTAAACAACTAGAAACTATTTTATCATCTGTTCCGACAGCAATTATCTACACTGATATAACTGACCACGAGGTATATTTCAACGTAAAATTCTGGGGTTTTCAAGAACCAGTATCTTTATCATTTGAACCTTGGGACTGGGAAGAATTTAGAGAACAACTACAAGAAGAAGGTAGTGATGAAACCAAGAGTTTGCGAGCAATTCGACAAACCATAGTTATTTTACATAAACTACTAGCAGCGTTTTTAGCAGATTGGTACTACTTGAATCTCAATCCTAATTATGAACCCCAGTTATTCAAATTGAGTGCAGATTTTCCTTCTGTCTGGACTGATGGAATGCTAGAAAAACTAAGGGTGATTTTACAAAGGTATAGAGCAGCATACAATAATGAGCTAAAAATATTAGCATCTGTGCAACAAGAACGTCCTCAAAATTGGCATTGTATCAATACACTATATGGTCATTCTAATTATGTATTTGCAATTGCCATCAATCCTCAAGGGAAAACATTCATTAGTGGTAGTGCAGACAAAACTATTAAAGTTTGGGATCTAGAAACAGGTGAAAATACAAAGACATTGACTGGCCATTCTAACTTTGTTTCTTCAGTAGTTTTTTCCCATGATGGTAGCATTATTGCTTCTGGTAGTTATGATAAAACATTCAAGTTATGGCATGATTTAAAGAGTAAAACTTTTATTGAACATTCTGGCTGTGTGACATCCATAGCATTTAGTAACGATGGTAAATGTTTTGCCACATCTAGTATGGATAAAACCATTAAAATTTGGGATGTCAAAGAAGAAAAATTAATTTACACTATCTCTGATCATAAGAATTATATCAACGCCATAGCTTTTACTCAGGATGGAGAAAAACTAATTAGTTGTGATGGGGATAAAAACATTAAGATATGGAATGTTCAAGAAAATAAAGAGATTATTAGTATTAGTGAACACTCAGATGTAATTAATACTATAGCTGTTAGTCCTGATGCTCGTATCTTTGCTACAGGTAGCCATGATCACACGATTAAACTTTGGTATTTGCCTACTGGGGAGTTAATTCATACTTTCACAGGCCATACAGACTCAGTAACGAGTTTAGCTTTTAGTCCAGATGGTAAGACTCTCATTAGTGGTAGTAATGACAACACAATTAAGGTTTGGCATCTGTATACCAAAGAGTTAAAAAATACACTTTTAGCCCATTCCGCAACTGTTCATTCTGTAGCTTTTAGTGTAGATGGGCGTAAAATAATTAGCGGTAGTGCTGATAATACTATTAAGATTTGGAGAGCAGAATAATTCAGGTATTGGCGGGCAAGATGCCCACCCCACAAGAGTTTCACTCATAATTAGGGTTTGCTGAATAAATCTAAAATCTCTACATTAAGAGAGTTTGAGGCGATTTTAAATTAGAGAAATGCAAGATATTTGAGGATTAGCACTTAAAAACCTTGCACTTTCGGTGAAAATTCTTTCCTTACTAACTCTTTAAAACTGTTCCCTGTTCCCTCGTCTCCACAGATCACTTTTTCAGCATCCCCTAATTATTATTAGTACCTGATAGCAACGAAATCTGCTGTACATATCCTATTCTGACTAAAACTGTCACCCAAGACGGCTGTTATTCCCACTCAGGACGCTCTTATTAGGGCGGAGTCAAAGCTCCGTCCAATTTTTCATGCTTCTTGCTATAAACTTCACCTATCTCTTGCTTATAATATCGTGTCCTGCGAAGCTTGATGCTAGGCGTAAAAGTGTTTATATGAAGGCTGTGAGGCAGGGTGCAGGAGGAGAAGAATGATCGTATTTCTGCATACATCAGTAATAACATTACTATTTGATAAGTATCTATAGCGTGTTTATTGTATAAAAATACTCATATTTTTTATTTTAACTTCAATAACAAAAAATGAACATTATTTAAGATTAGTAAATTTATCATGGATTTATTTAATTGTTACCTCAGATCGGTAAAAAGTTAGATAGATTGAATCTATGTGTTTATAGGCAAAAATATTGTGTGATAGATTAGATATTCTAGGTTCTAGTTACGGAAAAACACATAATCTAAATTTTCCGGCTCTACGCTACTTGTTATGCTAAATTGCCATTCGGTAAGAGGAAACAGGGAAAAGAGAAATAGAGACAATATTTTGTACTAATGTTAAAAATACTGCCTCATTTCTGATATTAATTCAGGGTTCTAGGATTTTTTTTGTCCTATATTTTACATATTGGTTACTGAAGAAACAATTTTGCTCAAAGGTGAGAAAAATTTGAGTAAAAAATGTCTTCTATCTTGTATTGAATATTTACTAACGATTTGATTTGGAAAAATTATGTCTGAACTTCTGCAAACACTATTCGATAGCTCAGAGAAAAGTGATTTTCGGTCTTTTCTCAGTGATCTCCGCTTACAAGAAACAAGATATTGGTTAAGGAATGATATCATCAACGTTTATGATGATTATTGTAATAAACACGAAAAATCACAGCAATTTTGTACGAGTTCTAATTTAGGTAAACTAATTTATTACACACAGGAAATTATTCAAGAAGAGTACAGTTTCTGTTTTATCATTCGTCCCAAAATTGCCAGTCAAGAAGTTTATCGGGTGACAGAAGAATTAGAAATTATCCCGATGACAACAGAAGAACTATTGGATCTACGCGATCGCTTCGTTAACAAATTTCACCCCCAAGATGGTGATTTATTAGAGTTAGACTTTGGTCCATTCTATGATTATTCACCGACTATCAAAGATCCGAAAAATATAGGTAAAGGGGTAGAATTTCTCAACCGTTATTTATCCAGTAAAATTTTTCAAAATCCCAAAGAATGGTTAGAAAGTTTATTTAACTTTTTGCAGTTGCACCATTATAATGGTGTACAGTTGTTAATCAATAATCGGATCAAATCGCAACAACAACTATCTGAGCAGGTTAAAAAAGCTATCGGTATTGTCAACGGTTTCCCCAAAGACAAACCTTACGAAGAATTTCGTTTCGATCTGCAAATGATCGGGTTTGAACCTGGTTGGGGTAATACTGCTGAAAGGGTTCGGGAAACCTTAAATATTCTTGATGAATTAATTGACTCTCCAGATCCGAAAATTCTCGAAGGTTTCATTTCCCGTCTACCTATCATCTTTAGAATTGTTCTAGTATCTGCTCACGGTTGGTTTGGACAAGAGGGAGTTTTGGGTCGTCCAGATACAGGTGGACAGGTAGTTTATGTTTTAGACCAAGCTAAAAGCCTAGAAAAACAATTGCAAGAAGATGCAATGTTGGCTGGTTTAGAAGGTTTAAATGTCCAACCTAAAGTAATTATTCTCACCCGTTTAATTCCTAACAGCGACGGTACATTATGTAACCAACGTTTAGAAAAAGTACACGGTTCAGAAAACGCTTGGATATTACGTGTACCCTTGCGGGAATTTAATCCCAATATGACTCAAAATTGGATTTCTCGGTTTGAGTTTTGGCCTTATTTAGAAACCTTTGCTATTGACTCAGAAAGAGAACTGTTAGCAGAATTACAAGGTACACCAGATTTAATTGTTGGTAACTACAGTGATGGTAATTTGGTAGCCTTCTTACTAGCGCGTCGGATGAAAGTTACTCAATGTAACATTGCCCATGCGTTAGAAAAATCCAAATATTTGTTTAGTAACCTATACTGGCAAGACTTAGATGAAAAATATCATTTCTCCTTGCAGTTCACTGCTGACTTAATTGCCATGAATGCTGCGAATTTTGTGATCAGCAGCACCTATCAAGAAATTGTGGGTACAGATGATAGTGTAGGTCAGTATGAATCTTACAAATGTTTCACCATGCCAGATTTGTATCATGTGGTGAACGGTACAGAACTATTTAGCCCTAAATTTAATGTTGTTCCACCAGGGGTAAATGAAAACTATTATTTCCCTTACACCCGCACAGAAGATCGAGTAGAGAGCGATAGTGTCAGACTAGACGAAATGCTCTTTCATTTAGAAGATCCTGCACAGATATTTGGTACACTCGACGATCCTAACAAGCGTCCATTATTTTCTATGGCTCGTTTAGACCGGATCAAAAACTTAACTGGTTTAGCAGAATGTTTTGGTAGAAGTAAAGAATTACAGGAACACTGCAATCTAATTTTAGTAGCAGGTAAGATCAATTTGGAAGAATCTGGTGATAATGAAGAAAGGGATGAAATTGTCAAACTTTATCAAATTATTGACGAATATAATCTCCACGGTAAGATTCGTTGGTTAGGTGTACGGTTATCTAAAACTGATTCTGGAGAAATTTACCGTGTGATTGCTCAACGTCAAGGTATATTTGTACAACCAGCTTTATTTGAAGCTTTTGGTTTGACAATTTTGGAATCAATGATTACTGGTTTACCAACTTTTGCTACAGAATTTGGTGGACCTTTAGAAATTATTCAAGATCGAGTGAATGGGTTTTATATTAACCCGACAAATTTAGAAGATACTGCCGAGAAACTGGTTGATTTTGTAACTAAATGTGATCAAAATCCCAACTATTGGTCAGAAATTTCCCAAGCAGCTATCCACAGAGTTTATAGTACCTATACTTGGAAAATCCATACAACTAAGCTATTATCTCTGGCTAGAATTTATGGTTTCTGGAACTTTACATCTAAGGAAAATCGGGAAGACTTACTGCGTTATTTAGAGTCTCTGTTTTATCTAATTTATAAACCCAGAGCGCAACAACTATTAGAACAGCACCAAAATCGTTAAGTTTGAGTTGCTGCTAGGTTTTTAAAAACTAGTTCCCAGTCTCTAGACTGGGAATTTTATGGGTAGTCTCTGACTCCCTTTCAAAAGTTAGAACCTTTAAAATTTATTCCCATACAGAGTATGGAAACTAGGAAAAAAACTCGTTTCCAGTCTAGAGACTGGGAATTTTATTGGTAGTCTCTGACTCCCTTGAAATAGTTATAAACTTTAAATTTATTCTGTTATTAATTGACTTAAATAATCATCCATAATAGCTGGTAATTCTTTGGCTGAATAGGTATAAGTCAGAGATAAAAATGTAATTGCAGTCTTGATAATTTGCTGCCTATTTACTATGTTTGATAGTTGAGAACGGGTATATTTACCATTCATTATTTCCACACTAGCATCTGCGATCGCATCTTCTATAACTTCTTCTTCTATTAAATTTTCCCATTCATCTTGGTTGATGTAATAGGATTTTTTATTTTCTTTGAGATTAATTTCTTGAATTTCTCTAATGGAATTACGAATAGAAGCTCTCCAAGAATTTGTTAATCTCTTTTCTACTTGATTCTTAATTAAATGAATGAGCAAGATTTTTAAAAATGATTTAATTTGTCTAATGTTAGCTTTTTTACTCATTCCTTCTAATTCATCTACAATTGCTAAAGCTTCTGTATAATTTCCTTGTAAAATACTATTTCTGAGGTCTATTAATTCTTGGGTCATCTTTACTAGTCTCCCGTTTAATTTCTATTTTTAGAATAACATAATTCATTCTATTACAGCTATTTTCCGTAACACCTGACAAGCAACTTCTAATTCACTTTGATTAGTGAACGGTGCAAATACTCTAGATATTGCATATTTTTGATTTTCTACTTTCACAAAAACTATATCATCACCATTAGTTAACATTGCAAAAGCAGGATAATTTTGATTAGGATTAGCCATTAAATAAGCTAAAGTTTGGGGTAATGGTGACCAAACTGATAACATGGTTTTTTTAGATTCTACAACTATAATCCATAACCTTTCTTTTAATACTAAAATATCAATTCTTCCCTGTAAGGTTTCTTGACTATCAGATATTATAATTTGTACGGATTCTTCTGCTTTAATTCTAAAAGGAGGATCATATAAACCAGCAATAGTTAATAATTGAGAAACAAGTAATAAAATTACGGTACTTTTTAATAAATGTCCACCGGAACGATGATAAATATAACGTTGCCATAATGTTGCTAGGTTTTTAATATCATCGTTATTTAATTGTGGTAATTGATTATTCCATTCTGTAAAAAAATCTGGGGATTGATGACGAGTTAAATTAAATCTTTTTTCAGCTTCAGCAATGGTGGTAATTGTGTCTGTAGCTGCGAATGTTTGCATGGGAGATTGTTTTTATTTGGATTTATTTAACTATCATAAACAATATTGTTTTTTCCCATAGGTTGCGTTCCTTAACCCAACCTACAATAGTGAGTATTTAAGACATAGCACGTATTGTTTCTAGATGATCATGGTGTTTTTTTAGTCCCATGAACTGAAAAATTAGACAGCAGCACTACCACCATTCCTGTCACGTAAGATTGTAGGTCTTGACAACTTAGGTGGTTCTCCAGGTTTTGATGTTGTAAATGTTCGGGCATTGCCACAAAGTATTCAACCAACTTCTGTCCCTGAACCTTCAACTATTATTGGATTAGGTGTATTAGGAACATTTTGTGCTGGAACAGGATTTAAACATAAGTTAGCTAAAGCTAAGAAGAAATAGAATTTGATACTAAACCTGTATTCAAAGTCCTCTTCTGGAACTGGAAGATTGTCGCCTATCCCTCTCCCCTATCTTCTTACTAATAAGGGAATGCTCTTAAAAGTGTTTCCGTGAGGATAGATGACAGGTAACAGTTTAAAGAGTTGGATAAGAGTGATTTTTCCTTTAAATCAAAATTATAGTTTTTTTATCTCGTTCCCAGTCTCCAGACTGGGAATGCTATCAGGAGTCTCGGACTCCCGTCAAACACAAGGTAGAACCTTTAAGATTTCATTCCCATACAGAGTATGGGAACGAGGAAGATGATGATTTTTGAAACGAACCACCCCAGATACAGAGTACACAGAGAAATAAAAATAGTCGGTTAAAACCGACTTTAGCTTTTAGACAGGGAATTTATTCCCTGTGAAAATTAATTCCCCATCCTCTATCTTCTAACTAATAAAATATTAATCCCCATCACCAATATCCCGCTTAGGTGGACGCTTATAAGCAAAGGTAAAACTCTCACCACTGGCAATCACCTTTCGCATCTCATCATACATGGGATAATTACCCACACCACTTAAATTTGCCCAACCCCGCGCTCTGGTTAAAGCAACAAATAACTGGTTACGGAAATTAATATCATTTTCATTTCTTGCAACGTGATCAAAACCCACTACGTGAACCATATCTGCTTCATGGCCTTTAGCGCGAGTAATACGAGAAACCGTTACCCCACCATCACACCAAAATTGATCAGGATCATTATTTGGATATTTGGGAAATAAATCATTTAATTTTAAAGCAGTGGGAATATAAATATCAATTTCCTGTTCAATTAAGAAACTAGCAACAGATGTTTCTAACTCTATCGCTTCCAAAGGTGAACCTAAAACTAAAACCAAAATATCCCGACTGGGGTTGAGTCCATCATGAACAATATTGTGCATGATGTTTTCTGATAAAGCAGTCATTTCCGCTTCACGGGAAGAAAAAGTTTCAAATTCTAACACCGGTTCTCCCCACAATTCAGGAATAGGGTTAGGAGAGAATTCTGGTTTTCTTTGAATAGTTATCGGTTTACCAACTCGGCGAAAATCTCCTTTAACTTCATAACCAATTCTATTCCAATCTTCCTTATTTGTTATTCCCGTTAACATCCCTTCAGGACGTAATAAACCCATCCCCATTGCATGAGCAGCAGTCAGAATTTGTCCTGGTGTGCGGTAACAACGACGCATGACTTCTGAACGTTTTATTCCCCCTGGATATTGGGGTTGTTTATTCAATAAATTACTTAATTCTTCTCCAAATATTTCCTTAGCTTTGGGAACTACTAAACTATCTAAACTTTGTGCTTCATCATAGGCCCAAATTAATCTTTTTTCTGCTGGTTTATCTTCACTTACTGGTTTTAATGCTTGATAAGCTAACCAATAAATTGCTTGTTTATCTTCATATTTTAAATCATTTTCTGCTACCAAATCTTGACCTTCATCTATCAAAATTGCATCAAACATTGGTTCAATAGATATTTCTTCTAAAAGTCGTTTACTTAAATCTACTAAACCCCGATTTGGTTGTCTTTCCTTGGTGCTTTGTACTGTTCCCGGTCGTTTTCCATGATATTCACAAATGGTTCGATATAAACCAGGTTGTTCTTTTGCACCCCAAGCATGAAGTACCTGTAATTTAGAATTTGTGTTTGGATCATAGTACATTTCACCACAACTAAACCTTCGTATCCATTGATCCAATAAACCTATCATTAAGTCATATAAAGAGCGGGTAAAAAATACTAAAGCAATATCCCAATCTGGATGTTTAAGGTGCATACTCGCGGCTTTTTGACAGAGTAAAACTGTTTTTCCTGAACCTGCAATACCGCGAATGCGTTGGGGGCCTGGGGGAATTTCTTTACCGATATGTTCTTGTTGTAAATCTATTTCATAGAGTCTTTCTCGTAAACTATCAATGACAGCAGAACGGGTTTTTCCTGTAGTTGAAACTTTCTCCCGTGGGGGTTTACGTAAGACGGGAGTACCACCAATTACGGAAAGTAATAATTCCCAATCTTTATCTTCAATACTATTTCCAGGAATAGTAATATGAGATTTATCAATGTTTTCTAATAAACTAGATTTCCCTAATTGATCTTGAAATATAATCAAAGGAATATCTGATAAATTTTCAAACCCTTTTTCTTGCCACTGTTGTGATGTAATGTGAGGTAAAGCTACTATTGCTCTACCATTGATTTTTCTCCACAAAGCCGGTTCTCGATCACTATATGATATTAATGCTCGCAGTTGATGTTCTGTTATTTGATAGGGATTTATTTCTGTAACACCAGAATTTTGTAACTGCCAATTTTGTCCATTAATATTAGTAATTTGGTCAATATTAATAGATTTTACTGCAATAATAATTACTCCAAATTCTCGATCAACTATTAATATATCTGGTTCTTTTCTAATTTCTCCTACTTGGGAAAAGATGGGATAACGCCAATATCCAATACAATTTCTATCCGCAAATGTACTACGGACAGCATCCCATACTTTCTGCTCTCCTTCTTGATTTTTTATGGCTTCGGTGGTGATAAATTTGCTACCCTGTTCCTCGATACTTACAACCATTATTTTACCTATATTAAATTCTTAATACTGTGAATCTACCACTGTTGAGAAGTTACTAAAATTGTAATTCTACTGATATGAAATATTCAGTATTTTTAACTAGGAAATTACATTTTTTATAGAGAGTGTGAATTTATTTCAGTTACTGTCAGTAGTTAGTACATTAAATTCTATCAATCCAAAAAAATCATAAATTTTGGAGATATCTACTTGAGGTTCAGGATTATTAGGTAAGGTAATAGGTTTATTATTGATTAGTTTTGATGGTTATTTTTAGTTGATCATTTCTTTGTTAGTTTCAGGATTTTGATAATCTGGTTTTTTCATTCCTTGTAACATTGCAGCATGAAAAATTACCACAGAAATTAATGCTAACACCACTCCTAATAAAATCATATCTGTTCCTGCATCATGAGAAGTATTTACTGATGAATTATTTGTTTTCCTATTTGTATTTCCAGGTGGTATAGTAACTGTTGTTTGGATATAAGTGGGTTGTTGTTGTAAGTCCTTAATTATATCCTCTACTAACTGATATCTTTGCTCTTGATCTTCCTCGATCATTTTGCGTAAAATGTCTTGCAAATTATTACTACTATTGATATTTAGATACCAATTATTACTTAAATTTTCAGGTTTTAATCCTGTAATTAATTCAATAATTGTCATTCCCAGTGCATAGATATCACTGCTAAATTGTGCAAATCCTTTTCTTTGTTCTATGGGTGCATATCCAAGAGTATGAATTAAAGTTCCTGGTGCTTTTAATGTAGTAGGGTTGGGAAGTATTTCTTTGACTGCTCCAAAATCTATTAAAAATAATTTACCATTGTTATCTATCATGATATTTTCCGGTTTTATATCACGATGAATAATATTTATGCGGTGTAAATATTCAAGAATTTTCAATAAGTCTATCAGTATATAGTGAGCTTCTTCAACACCATAATTTTTTTGGATTTTCAATTTATCTCTTAAAGTTTCACCCTGAATATATTGTTGAACTAAATATAGTTCTTGATTTTCTTCTATGTATTCTACAAATTTAGGAATTTGCAGATGATCTAATCTTTGTAAAACCTTGACTTCATCATCAAACTTTCTTTTAGCGATCGCCATTTCTTGAGTATTCACACTAGCAAAAGCAAATTTCTTAACTGCATATTTGTTATTATTTTGATCCACTGCTAAATATGTTCTTCCAAAAGCTCCTTCTCCCAATAATTTAACTAGCTGATATTTTCCACCAACCCAGCTTAATATCGTATTCATATATCACCACCACAGAGATTAGGAAATTTTACTTAATCCATACTATACCAAATATGCTATGATCGCCTCAATTGAAACCAGGACTTCATTAAGTATTCTTACGCAATTAATTAAAAATTAAGATTATGCAAAATAACACTATTCGTAACACTTTAATAGCTGTGTTGGGATTATTACTTTTGGTTTATTTTTTTGTTCCATCTGTGATTCCAGTTTTTTCTTATTTAATTGTTATTTCTTTTGTGGGATTAACAATTAAATTTACATGGGATGGAATAAAAATCAAAAATAAACTGAGTCGTGATATTTCCGATATTCAACAATCATTAAAATATGAAATTAATAATTTTTATAATCGTCATAATAACAAATACGAGCAAATTAATCGCCCAGCTTTAATTGATGACAAATGTGCTAATAATTCTCAATTTCAAGATTGGGAAAAACAAAAACTGTATTATCAAACTTTACCAAATCTTCTATTATCTCTTGGATTAATTGGAACTTTTACAGGTATCACAATGAATTTATTTCTTATTGCTGTGAATACCAGAGGAGTAATAGATATACAAACATTATTACCAGATATCATCAGTTCAATGGCCATTGCTTTTATTAGTAGCTTAGTCGCATTAGGTTGTAGTTCTTTTCTGGTAAAATTCCATCCGAGTTCTGATTTGGAAACCCGAAAAAACAACTTATTAATATCAATAGAACATTTTATTGATAATGAGTTATTTATCAATAACACAAGTAAAATTGACCAATTAACAAATAAAATTGATAACTTAATTGGTTCTATTGATAGTTACTCCCAAACATTAAGCACCTTCTTATCTAGTTTAAAGAAAAATACAGAAACTTTTGAAAACGCTATTACTAACTCAACAAATAAAATCAATACCTCAGCAAATAACTTTCAAAGTATTGTGGAACAATCTTCCCAAACTTTGCAAACCGGAGCAAATATTTTAAATAACGCCACCAATAAAATAGCTACTCTCACCACAACTTTTTCTGATTTGACATCATCCTTATCCACATCAGCTAAATCTTTTGATCAATCAATATCATCATTCCAAGTTTATGGAAAAAACCTCCAGAATGTTAATGATAGTTTAGTAAATAACTCCAATAAATTAGAAACCTTTAGTCAACAAAATACAGAACAATTAAATAATCTTGGTGAGACACTAGTTAATAATTCAAATCAAGTCCAAACCCTAATTCAAAGTAATCAACAAAATCTAGATTCTGTTTCCCAACGTCTAGTACAAAATTCCCAAAATCTTTCCACATCTACCCAGTCATTACAGAACAATGTCAATCAAGTTGTCAATTCCTTAAATCAACATAGTTCACAAATTGGAGATTACAATAATAACTTACAACAACTATCAGGAGTAATTACCAATGCTGCTCAATTATCTAATGCAAATTTACCTCAATTAGCGAGTATGCTAGGAAACCAAGTTAATCAATTACAAAGTCTCTCTACTCAATTTCGCCAAAATACTCAAATGATGGAACAAATTAATGCTAATTTAGCTGTTTTATTAAATTCTAATTCCAATAATTCACCATCAAATAACTAATCAAATTTGATAGATTTATAAAATGTCAAGATTAACGAGAAATAAATTCAATAATACAGAAACATTTACAGTTTGGACATCATTTACTGATTTAATGTCCAATGCGTTCATGATTATCACCTTACTACTGATGTTCGTAGTTGCTCAACTATCACAAAAAACACCTCTTGATCCACCACCAAAAGATAGTAAACCTAGAATCATTTCCCTTCCTGCAAGTAAATATAGTTTCCCCTCTGGTAGTGCAGTTTTACCCCAAAAATTACAAAATGATATTAGTAAAAATGGCAGAGATGGCATAATTTTACAATTGATCAAACAAAATTTAGCTGAACTAGCAAATACTGACAAACAAGTTGATGTAATTGAAATTATTGGACATACAGACGGACAAGAACTAGGAAAACTTAAATGTAATAATCAAATTGGTAGTAACTTAGATAAAAACCTAGAAAAAGTAGCTAAAGGAAATCAAAATGTTGCTATTTTATGTGCTGGTTCTAATACTGACTTAGGTTTAATGCGAGCGCTCGCAGTAGTCAAAGAACTGCAAAAAGCACAAAGTAAAAGTAAATCAGATCGTTTTAAACAAATACAATTTCGTGCTTATTCAGCAGCACAACTATTTTTACCAAATGATCAAGGATTTGCCAACATAGATAGAAAAGCAAATCCTAAACGGAGAAGAATAGAAATAAGATTTGCACAGTTAGGAGAATATGTGACACCGGATCAAAAATAACAACAACTTTCATATCTTATTACCATAAACTTCGCGTTCTTCGCTTTGCGTTTTAGCGTCTTTGCGTGAGACATAAAAAACTGACTCCTGACTGATATGATAATGAATCTGTAAGTAAAAACCTTGAACTAACTATGACTCAAAACTACCGTATAACCCTACTTCCTGGTGATGGTATTGGCCCAGAAATTATGGCCGTAGCAGTGGATGTACTCAAAGTCATCGCTAAACGCTTTGACATTAACTTTGACTTTCAAACCGCACTTATTGGTGGTGCAGCAATAGATGAAACTGGTGAACCTCTACCATCCACAACCTTAGAAACTTGTCGTAACAGTGATGCAGTATTACTAGCTGCTATTGGTGGTTATAAATGGGACTCCTTATCCTCAGACAAACGCCCTGAAGCGGGTTTGCTAGGACTACGGTCTGGCTTAGAACTATTTGCAAATTTAAGACCTGCAAAAATCATACCCCAACTCATAGACGCATCTACCTTAAAACAGGAAGTAGTAGAAGGTGTAGATATTATGGTGGTGCGGGAATTAACAGGAGGCATTTATTTCGGTAAACCGAAAGGTATTTTTGCTACAGAGACTGGGGAAAGACGTGGTGTAAATACTATGGTTTATAATGAGTCAGAAATTGAAAGAATAGGCAGAGTTGCCTTTGAAACAGCACAAAAACGAAGTGGAAAACTCTGCTCAGTTGATAAAGCTAATGTATTAGATGTATCTCAACTGTGGCGAGAAAAAATCACTAAAATGGCTTCAGAATATCCAGAAATTGAATTATCTCATTTATATGTAGATAACGCCGCCATGCAGTTAGTTCGCGCTCCCAAACAGTTTGATACTATTGTTACTGGTAACTTATTTGGCGATATTCTTTCCGATGCAGCAGCAATGCTGACAGGTAGTATAGGTATGTTACCATCTGCCAGCTTGGGATCATCCGGACCTGGTGTATATGAACCAGTTCATGGTTCAGCCCCAGATATTGCCGGAGAAGACAAAGCTAACCCATTAGCACAGGTTTTAAGTGCAGCAATGATGTTACGTTATGGTTTAGACCAACCCGCAGCAGCAGAATTAATCGAAAATGCAGTGTTACAGGTTTTACAACAAGGCGATCGCACAGGAGATATCATGTCCCCAGGAATGAATCTTTTAGGTTGTCGTGCAATGGGTGATGCTTTAATCAAAATTCTTGAATCCAAATAGTTAAAATGTACCACTTGAAAAGTTTAGTATTCTTTGCTAAAAGTTTTCGATAAACTAAACACAAATCCATTCATAAAAATAACTGATAGTGTACGCTTCACTACAAGGACAGGAAAACCAAACTGTCCCACCAAATCAAACTTCCCTGATAGATCCGGCAGTGATCCGTGCTGCTGGACAGATATACTATACCTACTGTGAAGTACATCCGGAAATAGCCGGTCAACCTTCAGGAGTAGCAATTAGTCGTTTCACCCATCGTGGTAAGGTGATTTTTACCCAACACCCAGTGTTATTACCGCAGGAATGTTTTATACCATTACATCAGATAGAATCATATATGTATTAGTCATCGGTCATTGACCATTAGTGTAACTGACGATTACCTGTAAAAATATGGACGCATTAGTCTTTTTACCTACCAGTATTATTGTCTTTGGTTTGGGTGCAGCTATTGGTAGCTTTATTAACGTTGTCGTTTATCGCTTACCAGCAGGATTATCATTACTTTGGCCACCTTCCCGTTGTCCCAAATGCTTAAATCAACTCAAAGCTTATGACAATGTACCTGTTTTTGGTTGGTTGTGGTTAAAAGGGAAATGTCGTTATTGTCAAACTAAAATATCTCCGCGTTATCCCTTAGTAGAAGCCGCCACAGGAGTTATATTTTTAATAGTATTTTGGCTATTTCAATTTTCATTTCTGACTGTAGGTTACTGGGCATTTTGTAGTTGGTTATTAGCCTTATCTCTAATTGACTGGGATACCATGACTTTACCTGGCCCTCTCACTAAGTCAGGGTTAGTATTAGGCCTATGCTTTCAAATCAGTTTAGGTTATTTCACAGACCCTAGCTGGAACAGTGTAGTTAAATATCTTATCTTTGGTATTGGTGGTGTAGTCTTGGGCTTGTGGTTATTTGACAGTATTTCTATTTTAGGTTCTATAGCTTTTGGAAAACCTGTCATGGGTGCAGGTGATGCCAAATTGTCAGCCATGATGGGAGCTTGGTTAGGCTGGAAATATCTACTGGTTGCCGCTTTTTTAGCCTGCTTTTTCGGTGCAGTTGTGGGTGGGGGTGCTATGATGTTCTCACGCCATCAAATGGGGCAAAGAATGCCCTTTGGTCCTTTCCTCGCCTTGGGTGCTGTAATTGCAGCTTTTGCTGGGGAAGCAATTGTTACATCCTATCTACAGCTCGTGTTACCAGTGACATGAACTTCCATCCCAAAAAATTGTGGTCTAAAGCTTCCCCTTTTAAGCTTACCAGAGACAAAGAAGGTAAAAACTAGGCAGGAGCAGGGATCAGGGAGAAAATTGTCCTTTTGGTGACAGTAATTGGGTTAATTTATTTGATGCTTTCCCAATGTTGAGTTGGGATTTTTAAAGAGTTAATTTTTCCCATACCCTATAACTCTACATCCTTTACCCCGTCTTAACTTTAGCTTGATTGTTACCCGTTCAGACTGATAACTGATAACTGAAATGACACTGCTAGTTAAAAAATAAACTTTAAATATTCCTGAGCATTTTTTTGATTATTCACCCCACATCATCATCAGTAGCTGACATCTACCATGAATGTAACTTTGAATGCCCCATTTATTCTTTATATTTTGATAATATTAGCTCATGACTTGATATTTATCCCCAAAAGAATATAACTTCGTTTTCATGGGGATTAAGTAAAAGCCCATGTTGACATAGGCTTTGCCAGTAATTTGAAATCAATAATTATCATCACACAACAGTACAAGATTGTTATTGGCAAATCATTGTCACTCAGCTGCCAAATAAGAAATGCTTTCATCTTGTCTGCATCAGATAACCCATAATTTTGGATGATTGATTTAGTGAAGTGAAAAAAGATCATCGCAATAGATCATCAAAACTATCATCTCAATTATCAATACTCACTTCTAAAGTGGGCATGGTCAATCCTAAACTATTAATTTGGATAGACCAATTTTCAATCTCCTACCTACTCACATAAGATAAAAAATGGCAAACAACGAAGAATCACGCGGTTTAAAGTCTCTATTTGATTGGTTTGCAAATCGTCGTAAATCCGGCACTACTAATTCAGAACGGCAAGAGCGAGAAATAGCAGATGGTTTATGGCATAAATGCCCTAAATGTGGTGTTTTAACTTATACAAAAGATTTAAAAGCCAATCAAATGGTTTGTACAGAATGTGGCCATCATAATCGAGTTGATAGTGATGAACGAATTAAACAACTCATTGATACAAATACCTGGCAGCCAATAGATGACAACCTCCACCCAACTGATCCTCTGGGTTTTCGTGATCGCAAAGCTTATAGCGATCGCATACGGGAATACCAAGAAAAAGTTGGTTTAATTGATGCTGTCAAAACCGGTTTAGGTCAAATTAACAGTTTACCCATCGCTTTAGGAGTGATGGACTTTCGATTTATGGGTGGTAGCATGGGTTCTGTGGTAGGCGAAAAACTTACCCGTTTGATAGAACAAGCTACCCAACGTCGCTACCCAGTTGTGATAGTTTGTACCTCCGGTGGTGCAAGAATGCAGGAAGGAATGTTGTCCTTAATGCAAATGGCGAAAATCTCTGCTGCTTTACAACGTCATCAAGATGCTCGTTTATTGTATATCCCTGTTTTGACGAATCCAACTACCGGAGGTGTAACTGCTAGTTTTGCAATGTTGGGTGATCTGATCCTAGCTGAACCCAAAGCTACCATTGGTTTTGCTGGTAGACGAGTTATTGAACAAACCCTGCGGGAAAAATTACCTGAAGATTTCCAAACCGCTGAAGATTTACTCAAACACGGTTTTGTAGATGAAATTGTCTCCCGTACTCAGTTGAAAAACACATTAGCACAATTGATTTCTTTACATCAGCCTATGCCTACTACACAAAATATGATGGTGTGGGAGAGCATGAGTTTAAGTTCTACAGGTGTAGATTAAACTCAGTTAATAATTATAAAGGATGTTTTAAAAGTTTTTCATAAGTATTTATAAAATTGTGATTCCTTTAAATACCCCCGGAAAAATAGACTTTTAAGACATCCTTTCAATCAAGTCAATTCTGAAATTCTCAACTTTTTTATAAAGATTTGTATCAAAATATCAACTATTTTAACTACCTGGAATCCACAAACTTAGTGTCAGCAGCTATGTAGAGCAGCTAATGGTAAACTGATTCATGCTGATGTTAATGATAGCGAGAATATTTTACCTACAGTTATCCTGATAGGTTTTAGCCGTATAAATCAAGGCGTTGTAATTCTCCCCGTCGGTATGATCAGCAAACTTTAAGCGTCAGATAAATACGATGTTTATCTATGCTTATTAGAACTATTAGTGTCTTAGCTATCTTAAGCATGACAAATTTGAAGGGGAAATATGTTTAGAAGACTGATTAGTTTTGTTGCTGCTACTGTTTTGCTGACATTTCAGTTATTTATTGGTAATGCAACAGCAGTACAACTAGATGAAGGTACTAGAACCGTTAGAATAAATGATAGCGGTGAACAAGCTGTTATTAGCGTACCACAAGTGGCTAAAGGCAAACAATTATTTAATGATACCTGCGCTCAATGTCACGCAGGGGGTGTAACCAAGACTAACCAAAACGTGGGTTTAGAACCAGAAGCACTTGCACTGGCTACACCACCACGTAACAATGTTGAAGGCTTGGTAGATTATATGAAAAACCCCACTACCTATGATGGTGAAATTGAGATTTCTGAAATTCACCCCAGTCTCAAGAGTGCGGATATCTTCACAGAAATGAGAAACCTCACTGATGAAGACTTAGAAGCGATCGCTGCTCACATCCTCATCCAGCCCAAAATCGTGGGTATTAGATGGGGTGGTGGTAAAATCCATTATTAAAAACTTGGGAGATCCATTACTTATTTCGTGAAATAGTGGCAAATTTGCCCTGAATTTGGCAAGATATTCGGTTTCAAGTCCTGATACCTGAGTTAGTTGAAGCTAAACTTTCATCATTGCTCACAAAAAAGTTAGTTTTGCTTAGATTTTCTATCTGGAAGCAGGACTTGGAACTTCGTATTTTCCAACTTACTTTGTTTGATCACTCTCATAATTATTAAAAAAAATTAATCTATGACAGATTGTCATATTTGGTGTTAAATTAAATTTAGGAACGAGAAGAGAAAAATAAAATTATATTTCAGGAGAGATATATGAAGCTGATCGCAACCAGTTTAAAACGCTTTACATTAGCAGTATTAACAGTAATTTTCGTTGCTGGTACTTTCGCTATTTTTACTCCCACAGCATCTGCTGAGACAGTACAAGTGAAAATGGGTGCTGACAATGGAATGTTAGCTTTCCAACCCAAAACAGTTACTATTGAAGCTGGTGATACAGTTGAGTGGGTAAACAACAAACTAGCTCCCCACAATGTTGTTGTTGAAGGCCATGAAGAATTAAGCCACAAACAATTATTAATGGCACCTAACGCTTCCATTGACAGTACTTTCACAGAACCTGGTACTTACACATACTGGTGTGAACCTCACCGTGGTGCTGGTATGGTAGGTAAAATAGTTGTTAAATAGGCTCAGAGCTTTCACAAATTGAAAAACCTTAGCCAGCCTGTGTTAACTAAATTTAGGTTTTTCAAATCACAAAACAGCGGCGGTAACAAGTTATATCCTGGGAAACAATAGGATAGACACTTACCGCTGATTTTATTTTTATACAGGGCTGGCTGAATAAATGTGAAAATATTACTGGTATTGGGTTTTAGGCAATTTGAAATCTTAAAAGTGCAAATATTTAGAGGTTGAGTGCTTGAAAACCTTGCACCTTGGTTGAAAATTTAAACTTACCAACTCTTGAAACTTTTCCCTGTTCCCTGTTCTCTGTTCCCTAGTCTCAAAAGATCACTTTTTTAACAAAACCTACAGAAACAGGGTGGTAAAGAAATCACATTATCCTTAACACCACACTGCTTCGTCATAAATACAATTAATTTAACTTCTGAACAAATCACTGATCTGAAGCTGAACTTTGTCTTTCTTGTTTAACTTGACGTAACTTCTGGATCAAATTTTGAGTAGAGTCATTAGCAGATTTCGGTGTCTCCTCTAAAACTTCAGCCTTTGGTGGAGAGTTAGGAACAACTACAGCTTGGTTTTTAGTTGGATTTTTCCGATCTTGCTGTTCTGCTACTGGTTGATTATTGTTACCTGTGGAAGGTTTTAACTGTACGTCATTGCCCTTCATCGAGTCACGATTGGTATTTTTAAACTGAAGCTGGAAAGGATAATAACTAACTTGCTTGTCACCCTTGGGAGCATTAGCACTCAAAAAAGCCCTAGTTCTTGATTGTAATTGAGGAGTTACCTTGCGACCTTGAAACTTAATATCTAGTACTTTACCATCCCCATCAACAACTAATTGACCGGAAACAGTACCCTCTATTTCTGGATTATCTGTGGCAATAGTTTTACGGATAACAGCTTGCTGTTTAATGACTGGAGACGCTATTTGCACAGCTTTTCTTGGCTGTTCGTTAGAGTTAAGTTTAGCAAGTAACCGTTGATTTTTTTGCACCTGAGCTTCAGATGGATTAATTGTCGGTACTATAATTTTTCTTTCAGTAGAATTGTTAGCAGACGAAACAATACTTGGTGAATCTGGTCTTAATTTACTCTTGCGCTCCATTGATCCACCAATCAATAAGCCAGCAGGTGTCACAGGATTAACTTCTGTATTACTAGCTATACTGGGATTTTTAAATTCTGTAAATTCTCTAGGTCGTCTGGTTGAATTAATATCAATAGGATCAGCAGAAGGATTAATTAAAGGCACTCCAGATATGTCATTATTAGGTTTAACTTGTGGCAGTTTATTAACTCTCAGAGGCTGGGTTTTACTAATTTGAGCATCTGTCTTACTAACAAATGGAGACACAGAAGGGGTTGAAACACGAGGTGTAGTGCGAGGTAAATTACTACTCACCCGGAAATTAGAAACTTGAGTTCTAAAATCCCTTTGAGTAAACATTGGTGCGGCTTGCTTTTTAGGCAGGTAAGAAAGATTATAATTGGAGGTTGATTTGGGAATAACTGGTAGTACAGTCTGAGTAGGAGATGGAGTTTGTAACGGTGGAATTACAGCTACTTCCGTATCAAATTGAGGTAACTTAATTTGTTGTTGTTGTGGTAATTGCAGTGGTTGTAAAGCAGTTTGGGCATTTTCGGAAGTTTGCGGTAGTCTAGCTAGGTCATCTGGGCTAAACTCCATTAAACCAACAGTCTTGTTATTGTTAGCTTCTGTGGATTGATTAGAGTCTACAGGCATCAATGGCACAATTAAAGCAATAGCACCATGAATACCAACAGAAGCTATGGCTGCTATACCTGTGGGTTGATTTAATAGTTCTGGTATATTTTTCAGCATGGAGATATAAGTCATAATTGTTATAGTTCACTCATCTAATTTGTTGTTAGCCATTGTAGTTACACAGTCAACTGTAATATTCACAGTGCATTAGTAATGCTGTTGCACTCAGGATTTTATCTTCTAAATTATATTGCCATTTCTGGATGTGAATTGATCTAAGATTTTCAAATTTACATTCTTTCTGCTGCCATCAGCTTGGAGATTTATTTCTTGTTCTAACAATTTACAGCGAAAAGAATAATTTAACAGCAAGTTTGTGAAAGAGCGAAGCTAAATAAATATTCCCAATTTGAGTCTCTCAGTTTTGTCCAAGACTTGATGCCAAGATTCAATTTGTTTTAATAGGTGACAATGCAATCACCAAAATGAACCTGATGGATTTGATTCTCCTACAGATTTCTGTACACACAAGTTGTAGTGCTACGCGCAAAGTGCTACGCGCAAGTCAAAAGCCAAAAATTAAAAGCTTACTGCTTTTAGGTTTCAACATTCAATCATGTCCTTACCTAATTAGGGCTTGCTGAAAAAGTGCAAGGTTTTTAAGCACTGATCCTCTAATTATCAGTTATCAGTTGTCACTGTTTACTGTTTACTGTTTACTGTTGACTGTTAACCAATCACCAATCACTTTTTGTAGATATTTGAGATATCTTCCCAGCAGGTACTTCTTCCACCTCTGGTAACTTCTCCAAAGCTAAAGCTGTAGATTGACTAGCACCTGATAAACGCTTCAATAAGTTTGGGCGAGAATCATACAGAAGGTAGATAATACGATCACCTACCAACCAACTTTGATTAGCTGACATCACCCGTAAGCGTTCTTCTCTTTCCAGCAATAGGGGAACTAAAACTCCAGCCTGAATTTTTTCCTGGATGTGTTTTTGTTGAACATCAAATTCTGCTGCATTCAAAGTAGTTGTACCCAGTTTCACCTGGCCACTGTTTAAGTATTCGTGCCAAGTTTTGATCGGAAAGTCTGGAACAAAAGCCTGATTGACTCGATTATTACTAGTCTGGGCTTTATTTGTGGAAGCTTGAGGTTTACGGGGATATACTGCCAAGACTTGGGGCGGACTAAATTCTTCAGCTGCTCTCTGGGCTAAAACAAAGTTTACTTCCCCATTGTTGGTCATAGCTAAAAAAGTTCCCAAAGAAGCAATTCCAGCTTCTTCTAAAACTTCTGTATCTAAGGCACTACTAGCAATTACCCGCAAATTTTGTGCTTCTGCTTGAGCAAAATATTCTGAGTCTGTGTCAATCATCACCACATTTTCTCCTCGTTCTTGGAAAAAGCGAGCAATTAACAAACTCAGAGGATTACAACCAACTACTACTGCCCCAGTAGCATCTTGAGAAGTGATCCGCAACAATTTTACCAACCAACCAGCTGTTAATCCTTGACAGAAAACTGTCATAATAATTGTTAAGAAAACTAAAGCTTTGATGGCATCACCACCATTGACTCCCCTTTGTGTCAGAGAAATAGCAAATAAAGAAGCTACGGAAGCAGAAACTATTCCTCTGGGTGCAACCCAACTCAGAAACAGTTTCTGTCGCCAGTTAAGATCACTTTTTAAAGTACAAAGAAGGACGTTAATGGGGCGTACTAAAAACATTAAGACAAAAACAGTCAATAAACTTCCCCAACCTAACGCCAGGACACTGGCAATAGACAAGTCTGCGGCTAAGAGGATAAATAGTACGGAAACGCTTAGAATCGTTAACTGGTTTTTGAAGCTGCGTAATAGGCGTTCTTCGGGAACTGATGCGTTAGCTAACACTGCTCCCGCCGCCACTGTGGTCATAATTCCTGACTCACTGCGAATGGTTTGGGCTAGGGTAAACAAACCCCACAAAACAGCTAATACTACTAGGTTTTTGAGTTCAAAAGATAAGAAGTTGGCTTTCTTCAAAATCAAACTCATTAAATATCCACCCATTCCACCAATCATTGCGCCTACACTCAAACGCAAGACTAAACCCATAATTGCCTTTGTTGGGTCAGTATCACCATTCAAAATCGTGTCTAAAACAACGTAGGCTAAAATTGCACCTACAGGGTCAATTAACACCCCTTCACCTTCTAATAAGGTGGCTACTTGCCGATCTACGTTGATTTGCTTCAGTAATGGGCCGACAACTGTAGGTCCTGTAACCACGACGATGGAAGCATAGAGAAAGGCTATATTCCAGGGGAATTCTCCCAGCCAATGAGCCGCCATGCTGCCACCAATCAAGGTTATTAACGTTCCTAAAGTGACAAGTAATTGTAAACTAACGGAAACTCGTCCCATTTCCTTAATATCTAATTTGAGACCACCCTCAAATAGAATGATCGCCGTTGCTAAGGAGACAATTACTTCTAGTCCAGTTCCTAGCACATGAGGGTGCAGTAGTCCAATTCCATCTGCGCCTAATAAAATGCCTAACAAGAGTAACAAGACGATGCTCGGTAACTTGAAGTAGGCCGCCATCACTTGGGCGCTGATGCCGGCTAGAACTGTGAACACCATCTGTAGGGTGATTTGAAAAGATGCTTCCATGTTGTAGATTTTGAGCGATTGATTTCAAAATCCTTTGTAAAGAATTATAAACACTCCTTTTACAGGGTACAACAGCACACCCATCGTAAAGAAAATTAGAGTTTTATTTTATGCCTAGTCCCCTATAGTACATCTTTTTTATGATTTTGACGACCGAATAATCAGCATATTGTCTCTGGGAAATTTCTAGGTTTTGATTTTTTTGTATGGTCAAACCAAATCTCTACCTAATTCCAATCAGCCGCTAAAGTTTTTTCGCAAAAGGTGTTGACATTATCTGGTAAATCTAATATTCTGGATAAAGTGAAGAAACAGATGCCCCCATCGTCTAGAGGCCTAGGACACCTCCCTTTCACGGAGGTAACAGGGATTCGAATTCCCTTGGGGGTACTTAAAAACAACAGCATTTAGAGTAGAGAAGATAAGTTTTTTCTTTTCTACTCAATTTATTATTGCTGAAGGTATGATTAGATGATTACATTTATCATTACTCCAGTGGTGTTATGGGAAAAAAGAGACAGCACAATCAAAAGCTAAACCAGTTGCTCGAAAATCAACTCCCATTTTCCCGACTCATCAATGAAATGAATAGATTCTGAAACTAAGTTTCAGCATGATTGAGACTTATGCAAAATATCTCTCAAACCTTCTTATCTTCGTTGTCTCCGCGTCCTTCGTGGTTCATTCTTCCGTAACTTCTGCGTAAGTCCTGTTAGTATTGCTATAGTTTTCTCTTCCCATCAATTAACCATTGACTAATTTTAAATATACTCCTAAATATTGCCTAATTCACTAGCTCGCTGCCTAATAGCTAAAAGGTTAGCTTGTAAGTCTTTGCTAAGTCGCTTTTCAATGATAGAAATAGGCATAGTTAGCTTAGGCCAAACTTGAATTGTGTAAGATAATATAGTTCCTGGACCTTGTTCAAAATTTAGGGAATAAGGTTCTAAACACCATTGACCTGAAAATCCCTTAAAGTCACCCTCCACCATTTTAAAGCTGATGAGTCGAGGAAATATCTCTTCTAAATCTAATACTACACGCGCACAGAATTTGAATTTGAGTAGTTGCTGAGATCCCACTTGTTCTAAACGAATACCTCCATTGGGATGCTCTAACAGACAACTTTTAGCTAAGTTGGGAACGAACTGAGGTAAAGCTTCATAATCAGTCAAAATCTGCCAAACTATTTCGATAGGATGAGAAATCTTGACTTTAGCGGTAATTTGTCGCTGTCTTTCTGCTAGTTTCTCCACTTCAATGGAAACTATGTCATTGTGTGAGTCAGTTTCTAACTCATTTTGATGAAAGGAGACAAGGGAATCCATTCCGGTTGTTTGATTTTCTATAGTCACTGTAGGAGGTTTAAGTTATGGTGGCAAATTGGGGTAGTGTGAGATTGAAACAGATTTGGCTTAACGAAGAGTTTTCAATAGGGGTACTCTCAACAGAAATCTCTCCATGCAAATGCTGTACTAAAGATTTAACCAATGCTAATCCTAGTCCAGTACCAGGAGTCCAACGTCCTTTACCACGTCTAAATTTATCAAAAATATAGGTTGCTTCTTCTGGAGAAATGCCATTACCTATATTAGTTATTTTAATATTAACTTGATCCACTTTTTCTTCAACTCTGTGGATAACTTGTAAATAAACTTTAGTATTTTTATCAGAATATTTACTGACGTTATTAAATAGTTCTTGCAGAATACGTTCAAAACTTTCTGTCTCTGTTTGCAGATGTAATGGCTCTTTAGGTAAATCCACTGCAATAGATATCCCCTGTTCACTCAGTGTAGGTTCTAATTCTGCAACTAAGTGATTAATTTTGCAATTTAAGTCTATGGTTTCTAGTTGAGGCTCTTCTTGCTGAGATTCTAGTTTTTGTAGTGTGAGTAAGTCATTAATTAAGTTAATTTCCTTAGTACATTCTGATTCCAGAATATCTAAGTATTGAGTTTGACGTTCTGGTGTGATTCCTGGTAGCCGTAGATTACGAATAGACATTCGCATATTTGTCAAAGGGTAACGCAGGCGATCGCTTAAGTTACTAACAAACTCATCTTTGAGTTCATTTAGTTCTTGTAATTGTTCAACATATTGTTTTGTTCTCTCGTATAATTTTGCTTGTACTTCTAAACTGCGCTTGAGTTGCTCTGTTCTTTCATCTACTAAACTTTGTACTTGTCTGAGTGTTTGAGATTGAATTATGGCATTACTCAACTGAGTACAAACCATTTCTACTAGATTTAATTCTGAGGATTGCCAATTACGGTTAATTTCTTGTTGCAAAACTACAAAACCTAAGACATTCCCTTGATTTTCTATTGGCATTAATAATGTAGATTGAAAATAATGAGTCGCAAACAATGGATTGGCTTCCCTTTTATTTTCTCTCCCTGTGAATATATCCATGATTATTGGAGTCTGTGATTCCAAAAATACCCGTTGACATAGGCCACATTCTGATAAAGGAAAGGACTTATCCATTATTTCTAAGTCTTGATCCTTGTTAATGGCTGCTGGATACTTATTCCACACTCCAATTACATTCGCTTTTGCTTGAGGAACTTGTTTTTTATGGCGATTCCTAAACATGGGATCTGTATACTTTAAGAGTATTAATAAACCTCGATCAGCTTCTAATGATTTTGCTGTAGACTGAATAACCAACTGGAGCATTTTATTCAACTCTAAGTTACTAAAGTTGAGTGTCGTTAATTGTTTAATTAAGCTCTGATGCTGGTTAGCTTTATGTAAAGAAGCCTTTTGCTGGTTTAGTAACTGAGTTTGTGAAACCTGAGCCATAGCTAAAGCACAAGATGATTCTACACTTTTGAGTATTTCTTTTTCTGACTGGTGCCAATTATAGTTTTGAAATTTAATCAAACTAATAATTCCGTTAGTTTTGCCTTTTATTCTAGTAGGAATTGTTAAAACTGATTTTATATCTTCATATAATAGATGATTAGCACTTTTATTTTCATTAGTAATTTTTTGTATACTTTCCATTGTCAATGGCTCATTAGTGCATTGGACAATTGGTGAATCCATAAGTTGTTGGTGAATTGACAATATGTCATGATACGCATCTGCATCTAAAAGAGCTTGACTACACCACTGATTTTCAAATAATTCTGTGTCGTTATCATTATTAATAGTGATAAAACAGCAGTCTGCCTGAAATTCTTTACATAGTAATTGACCAATATCTAGCAAAATTAAACCTGTATCTTGACTTTGTGTAACAATTTGATTAATCCTATGCACCAAGGCTTGGGTTGTTTTTTCCGGTTGTTGCATTAGCTTGCCTAGGTGTGCTTGTGCTTGATCTTGCTCTACATCAATTGTGTATTTTTCCAGGGGTAATAAACGCTTTCTCATTATTGTTAAGTTTCTCAATGATTATTATTAGTTTGTACCCAACATATTTTGTTGATAAGAGACATATTTGTATGCCATAAGACACCTGATACGACTTACCCAGTTGTCTTTGAATTTCAGACCATATTAAAGCTTATCTAACTAGTTTCTTAGGAATTGTATACCAATTTTATCCTAGTGAATATCCAGACTACTTGCGTTTGATGATCAAACTAGATTAGAACTTGAGTTTGGCATTTGTCTGTTGAGGTGAAATCTACACTTTGATTTGGTAAATGGGCAGATCAGTAATTAATAAGTTCTCTTTGAATAAAGATTCAAAAATAACTAATATTTTAACAACCATTGGTTATATATTTTTTCATTCAAAATATAATTTTGGTAACTTAACTATCAATCTAGAATATCTCGTTTATATGTTTGTATAAACCGTATTTTCTCTATAATTCGATCAAAAATAGCATAAATATTAACAGCATTCACACTGTAACATTAAATACTAACATATATCAACTGCTTACTTAAAGATTGGTTTGAAATCAAACTTAATTTAGCCATATTGGGAATAATAGGTTCTTGATGCGCATATAGTAAATAATTCAAATCCCATCAAAAATATTCAAGACTAATACATAAGTATTATGCTAGTCGAAGAAATATTTAGCTTAATTAGTTTATGTAGGTGTAAACTCATAAAAATTATTTTTAACAGTTCTTCCCATAATTCGATCTGGAAGTGGGGATTTTGAACTAGTCAAATCTCAAGGGAAAAGGAAAAAACAAAAAGATTAATCGTCTTACCTTTATCCCTTGAAAATACAAAACTTTATCTAGCTTTGTGTAATGCTAGCAACTCCAACTATTCGGCTAAACTATCAAAACACAAAGGAACCATATCACCATTCTTCGTTAATCCCAATAACATGGGTTGTTGAGATTCAATTAATTTGCCCGTGAGAACACATCGCTCATCTTGCTGGGCAGTAGCGGCTATACTAGCACGGATATCATCACGGGAAAATCGCGGTTTCCATTCTCCAGATTTTTGTTGTACATAATTCCAAAGCACATCTCTAATCAGGGCTTGGTATCCTTGATTTCCAGCAATTTCTTTGAGTTTATCCTTAAGTTCCCGTTCTAAACGAATACTGGTAACTTCCATGTCAGTAGTTGAGATGCGTGTGATGGTATGCATGATTTTTCTCCTTATAGATATAGACAGGATAGTAATACAAGTGTAGTATGATTAAAGGAATGTTCAATAGGTGAAATTTTCTGTGCAATTCATTTACCCCATATACACACCCTTTTATCTCAGTAACTGTCAGGCTTGTTGGGAATTTACAGCTGTGCTAGTGAAGTGCTTATTTATGGCCGATGATAGTCAGCATCTGGGGCAAGGTGTAGAAGGTAATAATGATTTGAGAATTAACAGTTTGAATCTGCTCAATAGTAAACTGCAACTACAAGTGAATAGGGGGAGGTACACAGGAAATGCTGTACTGTGATCAAAAACAGAAAGTATCAGGTCATTTTTAACCCCCGCTTCAACCAAATCAGAAGTGGGGGTTTTTTCATCAGCCAACAGTGAATTCAAAATTGATATGGCCTGGTGACAGAGAGCAAGGAGATCAAAAATAACTCCTGATTGTGAAATTGATTTCTTCTGATTCTTTCAACTTTTGATAACTGATAACTGATCACTGAATCAAAGGAGTCAGGCTGTGACAAATCCAATACACGTTTTAGAGCAATCGGTCGTGGTGTTTTCTCAAAACTACTTACCACTGTGTAAAGTCAATATTAAGCGAGCAATTGTCTTGCTAGTCACAAATAAGGCAGAACCTCTCGAATTGTACACAGAAGAAGGATGGTTAGTACGTTCACCTAGTCTAGTTTTATCTGTACCTAAACACATCCGTTTAAAAATTGCATCAGCGGAAAGAAGGTGGAAAACACCCCCAGTGAATAGGCGAGAGGTACTGAGGCGAGATCATCACAGTTGTCAATATTGTGGTACTCACAAAAATCTGACCTTAGATCATGTGATTCCTCGATCTAAAGGAGGTTCACACAGTTGGGATAACGTAGTCACAGCCTGCTCGAGATGTAATTCTCTCAAGGGTGATAAAACTCCTGAAGAAGTTGGGCTAAAACTACGTACTAAGCCAAAAACCCCGATACACCCTGCTGTTGCTTTTGCAGAAAAATTTTGGGTGGATTTGCAAGCAAACCTGGAATAACAGGAGAGCATAAGGAATGCTGAAATTAATTTATACTGAAAGAAACTTTGATTTAGTATATCTGTCTCAGTCACTGGAAGAATGGGTGACAAAAAGAGTAATTCTATCATTACGTGTTGGTAAACCTTTGTATCTAGAACCTAGCACTGCTTCTTTTTTGATTCCTGTTGATTTACCAGGAGCGCAAAAACTGGAGATGGAGGTGCAAAAAGGTGATGGTGAAATTATAGATTTGTCTGATTGTGATGCTGAATATATGGAAGTGACTTTACAAGGTTCTTGGTTATCCCAAGGTACTGAAAGTACTGAGGGTGTATTTGTCACCACAATGAGCGATCGCATGGAGTTTTTTTTACATAAATTGTGGCAAGAGTCACAGGTTTGTGCTTCTTTTGTTCATGAATGAGAGTCATTAGGTAGGGGGAGGGGGCAAGGGGCTTTCTTGCAGGGAGTGTCAATTTGCTATTTCCAATAATTCAGGTAATGTCACAAATCTGTAACCTTGCTGTTTTAATTCTTTGATCATATCTGGTAAGGCTTGGACTGTTGTAGTGCGATCGCCCATACCATCATGTAATAAAACTATAGCTCCAGGTTTTACTTCTTTGAGAACATTATCAACGATAAATTTGGGATTAGATAAACTATAATCACTGGAATTAATTGACCATTTAAAGATGGCATATTTTTGAGTTTTAGCATAAGCAGCTAATCCATTATTTAATCTACCTCCAGCGGGACGAAATAAAAATGTTTTGACTCCTGTGGTGTTGTAAATCAATTGAGCAGTACATTCTATTTCTTGTTTGGCTGTAACGGGATTTATGGGTTGAGTGGGATGACTCCAGGTATGATTACCAATAGCATGGCCTGCTTTTACTACTTCCTGAGCTATTTCTGGGTTTTTGTTTAGAGAAGTTCCTAACCAGAAAAATGTAGCTTTAATGTTGTTTAATTTGAGAATATCTAAAATTGCTATGGTAGTTTTTGGCCAAGGCCCATCATCAAAGGTTAAAGAAATGACTTTTTGATTATTTTTTGGTTTAACTCGTCGTAATATCTTAGCTGCAAATTTTTGAGGAATGTTAAAGGTTTTTTGCTCAATGTTGATTGGTGGTTTTAATTGCTGATCCAGTTGACATGGTGAAGGAGAAATAGGAATGGCATTGAGATTTGTCAGTGGTATTTCTGGTATTTTCGGTACTATAATTACTCCGGCAATTGTTAGAGATAGAGCAATCCAGAGAATAATGCTATTTTTTTTCAAAAATCTAATTCCTGACATTTAATTAATGATTATGTGTAATTACTATTAAGCTGTATTTTCACTTTTAAGAGTAGTGTAATATCGTTTCCGGGTGCATCGGTATTATTCCTAGAATATCCCTTTGTTTAATATCAATATCTGTGGTAAATGTATATCATGGATGGGGCAACCACGGAGTGCTTGCACCTAGGTGAGGAAAACATATCATTCCGATGCTAACGGATTTGATATAAAATTAATAAACCCTAATTACTGATTAAATTAATATTCCCAGTCACCAATCACCTTTAGTAATTCGTAATTCGTAATGCTCCCTTCGGGAGAGCTTCGCTTACGTAATTCGTAATGCTCCCTTCGGGAGAGCTTCGCTTACGTAATTCGTAATTCGTAATGCTCCCTTCGGGAGAGCTTCGCTTACGTAATTCGTAATTCGTAATGCTCCCTTCGGGAGAGCTTCGCTTACGTAATTCGTAATTCGTAATGCTCCCTTCGGGAGAGCTTCGCTTACGTAATTCGTAATTCGTAATTAAAAAATTTACCCAATCACCAATCACCAATCACCAGTCACCAATCACTTTCTGAGCATCTCCTAGTTAACAGTTGATTGCTGACGATTAAAATACATAACTAATCCTATCAATAAACTAATTCCAATTAGATATTTGATTGGATCAGGAATTGCAGGGTTAGGTGAAATAAATCCTTCAATAATTCCAGCGATAACCAGTAAAGGTACAATCCCAAATACTAATTGTGCAGCGAGGGAACTATGAATTTTAATTGCATCTATACGGCGATATTTACCAGGAAATAAAATACCTTTAGCGATTAAAAGTCCAGCACCTCCAGCTAAAAATATAGCAGGTAACTCTAAAGCACCATGAGGAAAAACAAAAGCCCAAAATGGATAAGCTAGGTTATTTTGACCTACTAAAGTTGCTACTGCTCCAATTAGTAAACCATTTAAAATCATTAAATATGTTGTATATATTCCCCCAGTAATTCCCCCAGCTACAGCACCAAAGGAAACAGAAATATTATTAATCATTATATTGCTAGATGCTAAAGGTTCAATGCCAACAATTGAACCCATCCACAATTCACCCCTATCTCTAACTTGAGAAATTAACCTTTCTGGGACGATTAGCGACATAAAAGTTGGATCTTGCCAAGCATACCACCACGCTATTAAACCTGAAAATAAAAATAAAGCAGTTGCAACAGTAGTGTAGATAAATGTTTTTTGCACTACAGTCGGAAAACCCCAGCTATAAAATTCTTTGACAGCTTGCCATTCTTGTTTTCGTGAACCTTGGTAGATTTGCGTATAACCGCGAGTTGTCAAGGTTTGTAAACTTTGGGTTAAAGTTTTACCAACTTCTTGGGTACGTGCGCGAGCTAAATCTGCCGCTACTGAACGATATAGACTAGCTAATTCTCTAATTTCTGATGATGTGAGGTTTTTTAAGCGTTTTTGCTCTACTTTGCCTAATAATTGATTGAGGCGTTGCCAATCTTGTTCTCTTCTTGCAACCCAACGTTTAATATTCATAAAATTTCCGGTGACTGAGTTTAATTTAGCTTAAGATAGCGTCAAAATTGATCACCGTAATTTCAAGGAATATTTACCAATATGTCTGAAAACTTAGGTCTTTCTGGTAACACAGAAGCATTAAGCATTGGTAATGTAGTCAGTGCTGGTGTTAGACTTTATCGTTCTCACCTCAAAGAATATTTTTTATTGGCCTTCAAAGCCTACCTTTGGGTACTTGTGCCAATCTATGGATGGGCAAAATGTTATGCTCTCTCGGCTTTAATCGGTCGTTTGGCCTTTGGTGAATTAGTGAATCAGCCTGAAAGTATACACTCTGGGGAGAAGTTTGTTAATTCCCGATTATGGAAGTTTTTTGGGACAATGTTATTAATGTCTCTCATTGGTGGGGGAATACTTATAGGTTTGATGATTGTATTTGGTTTGATTTTAGTCGCTATTGGAGCAGCTTTAGGTGTACAAACTGGTGGTTTTGGTAATGTTGGTATTTTTTCATTGATTGCTTTTTTAGTCACTATTGTGGGTGTTGTTATTTTCGCTTGGTTTATGACTAGATTTTATCTAGTTGACTTACCTTTAGCTATTGAAGAAAATTGTGATGCTACTGGAACTATTAGTCGTAGTTTTGAATTAACTAAAGGTTATGTAGGTAGAATTTTCTTAATTTCTTTTGTGGCGGTTTTAATTACTTTACCAGTACAAATCCTCATTCAAATTGTTACTTCTGTTGTACAGTTAATTTTTACTCCTTTAGTAGCAGATGGCAATGGATTTTTCTCTTTGATTTTTTTCATTTTAATATTAGGAATGACTTTGGCTAGTAATGCTGTAATTTTGCCTTTTTTGCAAACTGTAAAAGCTGTCATTTATTATGACTTACGCACTCGACGAGAAGGTTTAGGTTTGCAGTTACGTGATCGTGAAGTTTAAAGTTTGATGTTATGCACCTGTTCAATAAAATTAAATTTAGTACTCCAGAAAGCGTTGAGCTAGAATTTACTTTAGCTGGTATAGGTAGTAGGGCTTTGGGTCTATTAGTTGATTATCATGTTTTGGGCTTAAGTATAGCTATATTCATCTTTGTATGGGTTATGATTTCTGCTCAAATAATTGACTTTGGATTAAATACTTTTGGTTCTGGTTTTGCTTTGTGGATGACTGCGATCGCCTTTGTGGTTCTTTTTTGTATTTACAATGGTTATTTTGTCTTTTTTGAAACTCTTTGGCAAGGTCAAACTCCTGGTAAATGGATTGCCAAAATTCGTGTGATTAGAGATGATGGTAGACCTGTAGGTTTACAACAAGCTGCTCTGAGAGCTTTATTACGTCCTGTAGATGATTTATTTTTTATTGGTGCTTTTCTGATTATGTTAGGTAAAAGTGAAAAGCGTTTAGGTGATTTATTAGCAGGAACAATAGTAATTCAGACTCACAGAAATAATAAAAGTGAGAGTTTTACAATTTCACCAGAAGCAAAATCATTCTATATTAGTCTGCAAAAAGTCTCCGATTTATCACAATTGTTACCTGATGATTTTGTCATTATCAGGGAATATTTACAACGTCGGAGTAAGATGTCAAATAAGGCTAGAGCATCACTGTCTATGAAGTTATCAGAACAAGTTCAATCTATTATCAAAATCAGGTTTCTACCTGCAGATATTTCTGCGGATGTATTATTAGAAGCTGTTTATTTAGGGTATCAACAATCAGAAAATTAGTTATGAGTTATGACTTATGAGTTAGGGTTTGCTGTTACCAGAGCTTGCTGTTAGGCGTAAAAGTCTTGTAATGTATGAAGATAGGGAACAGTTTCAATAGTTAGATGGGAGCGATTTTTCCCTTGAATCAAAATTAAATCCAAGGTTTCCAAGTCCCCACATTATAAAAGCTTGCATTTTATTGATAACTGATAACTGATAACTGATAACTGATAACTGATAACCGATAACTGATAACTGATAACTGATAACTGATAACTGATAACTGATAACTGATAACTGATAACTAAAAACTGATAACTGATAACTGAATAACTAGAAATCTAACCCAGTCCAATTTGGTTGACGATAGTAGTTAATCATGTTATCAAATTTCCTTAATTCAGCCCTGTGAATATTAATTTCTGGAAAATTTAACAACCATTGTTTATTTAATTCAGCCAAGGAATTACTGAGTTTTTCTCGGTCTAAACTTGCTGGAATTTCCCCAAAATAGCCTAAAGTTACATGGGCGGTAAAATGATAATGTTGTTCAATTCCTAAACCCATCAATTTGCGATTTTGATAAATTAATCGCCGGAGTTGAATGATTTCTTCATAGCAGGTTTCATCTTTGGGAATTAAGCAAACTGCAACTGCTCTGGGCATAACTATTAATCCCAAAACTTGCCAAATAATGTTAGTTGCGGGTTGCACTCTTAATTTTTGGTACTGTGCAAATAAGTCTCCTAAGCATGAGTTTAACTCTTGTGCAAATTCGGCATTTTTGTCAGTAGCGTGAATAAAAGCATGATCCCAAATTAGGTCAGCAATAGTGACGTGAAAACTGCCAGGAGGTAAAGGTACGATAAAATCAGAATTGATGGATTCTAAGAGTGATTGCTGATATTTTTCAATTTGACTATAAAACTCAGCATTCTTTGTATCTTCTTCTGCTGGAGGAGTAATTAAAGTATAACCAGGAAAGTAGGCTGGTTTTCTCACCCCATTTTCTGGTTGAAATTTAGAAGATTCTTGAATATGTTGAACTTGGTTTTTAAAGAATTCTGATTCTGGTAGCGTCATACGTGCTACCCGATTTAAGTAGGTTTGGTAGTTGTCGTCCAATCTAATTCACCTCAATCTCTCTTAATAGATAGATTGTAGGGAAATTCACTCAGTTTGACCAATTTATTTTTTCAGAAATCTGGAGTAAGAAGCAGGTAAGCTGTCGTGCATTTAATTTGTATAAGTCTGGCAGGCAAGATCCCCATCCCACAAGATTTAACTATTTTAGGGTTATCTAATTTAGGTGCATAATAGCTTAGGACTTACCCAAAATATCTCTATAACCCTCTTACCTTCGTGTTCTTTGCGTCCTTCGTGGTTCATTCTTCCATAACTTCTGCATAAGTCCTGAGTAAGTCAAAAGTCAAAAATCAAGAGATTTTCAGGTATATTTCTCTTAAGTATCTAAGCAAAAATAATTTCACATTTTCGGAACAAACAAAAATCTCTGTAACTCTTACCTGTTCGCTGTTCCCTGTTACCTGTTACCTGTTCCCTTCCTCCACAGATCACTTTATCAGCAAACCCTAATTACGAATCACGAATTATGCCAATTTATATCTACTGGGGTGAAAATGATTTTGTGATGGAAAAAGCTGTGACGACTTTGCGCAATCGCGTTCTTGATCCTTTATGGGAGAGTTTTAATTACACTGTTTTTCCCCCAGATCAAGGAGATGCGGTAGTTCAGGCTTTAAATCAGGCCATGACTCCGGCTTTTGGTGCTGGTGGGCGCTTGGTATGGTTAGCCAACACTACTTTGTGTCAACAATGCCCAGACAATGTTTTGGCAGAATTACAACGGACTTTACCTGTAATTCCTGAAAATTCGTTTTTACTGTTAACTAGCCGCAGTAAACCTGATGAACGTCTGAAAGGGACAAAATTTCTGAAGAAGTTTGCTGAGTTTAAAGAATTTTCCCTGATTCCTCCTTGGAAAACTGAGTTGTTAGTGCAAGCTGTGAATGAAGCTGCTCAAACTGTGGGGGTAAAACTCACTTCCCAAACGGCAGAACTTTTGGCAGAGTCTATAGGTAATGATACTAGGCTTCTGTATACAGAAATGGAGAAGTTAAGGCTTTATGCCGATGGTGTTAACAAACCCATAGATGTGAAGACAGTCACTCAATTAGTCAGAAATACTACTCACAATACTTTACAATTGGCCGCAGCTATTAAAATGGGAGATACAGGCAAAGCATTGGGTATTTTAGGTGATCTCATTAATGCAGCTGAACCTGGTTTAAGAATTGTGGCTACTTTAATTGGTCAATTCCGTACTTGGTTATGGGTAAAAATGATCATGGAAACTGGAGAACGCAACCCTCAAGCGATCGCCCAAGCAGCGGAAGTGAATAATCCTAAGCGAGTTTATTTTTTACAACAAGAAGTTAAATCTATTGCTTTAGGAAAACTTATTTCATCTTTACCTCTTTTGTTAGAGTTGGAAGTGAGTCTCAAGCAAGGTGGTTCAGAAACTTCTGTGTTGCAAACTAAAGTTATTGAACTCTGTCAACTTTTTCAAAACAGGTAACTTTTAATTTTTATTTTGTCCGTAATTTGTAAGTCAAAATTTGGTAAATTTTGGTTTGACTGGAACTTATTCTTCCTAAAATTATTCAAACTCACTATCATAATCTCTACAATTATTTTATGTCATCTATCCTATGCAGGAAAATTATTTGGTCTATTTGGGTAATTTCTTTAAACATCAGTTGTCTAAATCTTTGTTGGTAACAACACTGACTGGTGCAAGTTTTTTGTTTTTTACTTACGGCTGGAGTGCTACAGCTAACGATGCTCCCACTGTGAAAGTAACTAATGTGGAAGTTACTAATTATGCTAAATCAGTTTTGGAGATGGAACCAAAGCGACAAAAAGCTTTTGAGGAAATCAAAAAAGTAATTGGGGGAAAAGAAATTCCTAAAATCGTCTGTAATGACTCAAAGAGTATGAATTCTTTACCTGGTAAAGCGAAGAATATAGCAGTCAGTTATTGTAATGATTCTCAGCAAATAGTAGAGTCTCAAAATTTGAGTATTGAACGTTTTAATGAGATTACTATGGCAACCCAAAATAATAATGATTTAAAACGTCAAATATATAATACGCTGATACGTTTACAAAATGAATCTTTATCTAAAGCAGGTACGAGTAATCAAAAATAAATAGGGTTTGTGGAAGAAGTGATTGGTGATTGGTGACTGGTGAGTGGTGATTGGTGAGTGGTGATTGGTGATTGGTGACTGGGAAAGAATTTTCTCCCACTCTCCCACTCTCCCACTCTCCCACTCTCCCCATCACCCCATCACCCCATCACCTCCTCAACTCCTAAAACTATGACAATTTTTCCAGGATCATGTTGACATCAACAGCTAATTTTTGACCTAACTTTAACCATTGACGACATTTGAGAGATTCTGTTGAACTACTAATGTTTTTGAGACATGAAGGAGCTATTTGACTATGCAAACGGCTAAAGTACAACTCTTGAGCTTGATCTAAAGAAATGCCTAAATTTAGCTGATAAGCAACATCAATTAGCTTTTCTAGTCTTTGGATATCTTTGGCAAAAGAACCATGATCATCGTGTAATAATTGCCACAATAATTTGATCACTAACTGTTCTAAAATTTCTTTCCCTTCTGGGATGTTTAACTGACAACGTAGATGTTTAGCTTCCGTGGCGATCGCTTCTAATTCTAAGATATAATTCCAACTCAATTGGATTTCGTCTATATCTTGTTCTAGGCTACGTAAAGTTGTCATACAACGATAACCTAAAGCAATTTCTGCCGCTACTTGTAATTCTTGGGGAACTGTTAAACCATCCCGATGAAATGCCATAATTACACCGTAGTTTTCTCTATATGCCTGGGTATATAACTGATCTAACCTATTCAGTGTTTCCTGGCTTAACAATCCCATAATTCGATGACGTTCTTCTGCAAACAGATTTTGCAAACTAAAGGCCTCATCACCAAAAATTTGTGTCATCACTAGAATTGCGTGTGCTGCGCTGGCTTGTTGTAGTGATGTAAATAGTTTCTCTTTTAACTGACTGTAATCACGTCTACCGGTGAAAGGTTGGATACAGCAATGGAAATCCCAACCTCCTAAATGTAAAACTGCAAAGACAAAATTTTCACTTTCCCAAGTAATTTCTGAGACTAGTTTTAAATGTCCCACTACCATAGTTAACGCGCCCATGCGTTGCATTTGGTAGTCTAATTCATTAGCTGTATAACAATAAACACGTTTTTGGTAATTATCAAGATCCCCTGATCGATCTTGTGTGGAAAAATTGTTGCTGGAATTCTCAAATAAGGAATTAATAGCGTAATGGGCTGCTACTTGTTTGAACCCAATTTGAGCAGTCAATACCAATTGACGATAAACTTCTGCACCATGTTGAAAGGTTTCCACATTACTAGGTGCTAAACTTAAAAGTTGCAGAAAATCCTTTTCTAACTGTACACCTGCTACATCACCTGCTAATTCTAATGCACGGGAAGCATAACGAAGAATTTGTGTTCCTTCTGGGCGGGAAAGTTCTTCAAAAAACCAACCACAGCTGGTAAACATGAACAAAGAGTGACGCTGCATTTCCAACAACCGCAGAGCATCAACTTGTTCTGTGTCAGTGAGTTGATGAGTTTGGTGACGCTCCAAAAAACGAGTGACATTAGCAGCAGAGCGATCGCGTAAAATCTCAATATATTCATCCCTAGCCAACCAAGGATCAGTAAATAACTTACCCCCAAACTCCTCATAAACTGCAATTAATTGATCCCGCAACCAGTTTAAAGCATCACGCAGAGGTCGTCGCCATTTTTGATGCCAGACACCACCTTCACCACCGCAACCACAATCATCTTGCCATCTATCCACACCATGAGCGCAACTCCAAGCCGTGACAGGTTTTAACTCTACTTCCCAAGTGGGAGGGTTTAAACTCAAATAATGGGCAAAATTAGTTACAGTCCAACCATGACGGGGAAACTCGCCAATAAAAGCATAGGCGATGGTTTTTTCAGTTCCTTTCTTATGATGTCCAAAGGTTTCTCCATCGGTAGCCACAGATATTAACTGGGATGGGCGATGATCCCCACGGATAGCTGCACCAACTCTACCAGCAAAGTGGTCAGAACTATATACCACATCACTAAAACCCATATCTCTGGAAATTGGCCCATCATAGAAAAAGATATCAATATATGGTAATTCCTCTGTTGTTGTAGAAGTGGTTTTAATCAGACTTAGAGGCGAAGATGTACTATTGAGGGTTGGTTTTAAATAACAACGATAGGGGCGAGTAGGATCAATTTGACTACCTCCTACCTCATGCCATTCTGGTTGGGGATCATCTTCTGTAGGTAAAGGACGACAACGTTGAGCTTGGGATGGTGCAAGGATAATAAAACTAATTCCTTCGGCAATTAGAGTTTTTACGGTAGCATAATCAACGGCTGTTTCTGCTAACCAAATACCTTCGGGATCACGACCAAATCGAGATTTAAAGTCTGCTTTCCCCCAGCGAATTTGAGTGTACTTATCTCGTTCATTTGCTAAAGGCATGATAATGTGATTGTAGACTTGGGCAATAGCATTACCATGACCATTTAACCTGCGGCTACTGTTAATATCGGCTTCTATTATTCGTTCATAAACTGAACTATCATAGCGTTCTAACCACGACATTAAAGTCGGTCCGATATTAAAACTCATGTATTCATAATTGTTAACGATCCCCAATAATTCACCCTTGTCATTTAGCACTCTAGCAAAGGCATTAGGACGATAACATTCCCAATGAATTCTTTCATTCCAATCATGAAAAGGTGATGCACTGGGTTGACGTTCAATGGCATCTAAATAGGGATTTTCCCTTGGTGGTTGGTAAAAATGGCCATGCACGGTGACATATACACCTTGGGCTATTTTGAGGGGATCATTCTCTACTAGAGATTGTAAATCTTGTGTAATATTTTCTAATTCCAACGTTGAGTTAGAGCTTGCTGATAATTCTGCCGCTGAAGTCATAATATTTTTGTCCTAAATCAATACAATTGTTATCTTTGAACTGTAGGTTTTGATTTTTTTATTCTGATTCTATCAACAGTAGCTTTACCAAAATTCATTGTAAAACCAGAATTTGATAATTGATGAAAATTGCTATTCAAGTATTTAGATACTGTTTGAAGGTATGATTTGGTTTCACGCAGAGGCACTCCAGTTGCAGAGAATAAGAATTTAATGTTTGTAACTTTTCAATTTCATACCCTAATTCAGCAACGCCTAACCTATTCCTGTATCTTGAATTGTAATCAAGATTCTCATACCATTTCTCTATAGGACTGCACTTAATTTTGCAAATCGTATTTTTCTTCTCTGCGATCTCTGCGCCTATGCTGTTAATTCCCTGAGAAATTTTGTGCATCTTTATACAGAATTGGTATTATTAGTTCTTGCTGAAAAAGTCTTGTTGTGGAGACAGGGAACAGAGAAAAAAGAACAGTTTCAAGAGTAGGATGGGAATGATTTTTCCTTTAAGCAGGAATTCAATGCCAGGTTTTTCAGTTACCATGTCATAAAAGCTGGTATTTTTTTAATTCCAAATCTCCCAAAACCCTTTACCTGTATAGGTTTCAAATTTATCTAGCCAGCCCTACTTCAGGTTTACGGAAAAAGTGTTTCCGTGGAGGCTAAGAGGCAGGGGGCAGGGGGCAGGGTGCAGGGAGAGAATTAAAAACTTATTTTCAGCCTCTTGAACTTGAAAAAGTGCATAGTCTCAAACACTTTACCTGTAATATTTTCAGATTTATTCAGCATCCTGTACTTATCAAGTATGCTCCTATTATATAAATCAAACAAAGTTTACACTAGAATACATATTCACTGCTGATCCCTCAGATATTTCTTAACAATAGCAAAACTATTTCAATTTGCTGCATTTATTTTCAAGGTCAGTTATCAGTTGTCAGTGATCAGTTTTCAGTTTTCAGTTTTCAGTTGTCAGTTTTCAGTTATCGCTATTCACTGTTCACTGTTTACTGTTCACTGTTTACTGTTCACTGTTTACTGTTCACTGTTTCCTGTTTCCTGTTTTCTGAATCTTAATTTTGTACCTTTGTTCGGCAACGCCTGATATCTTGTATCTTAGCTACAGTTAATTACAGAAGATGTCAGTCAAAAATATTCTTTTTCTAAGTCTCTTACTTTTTATCCCAGTTTCCCTCGCAGCACACTTTTTAGAGTGGGGAGAACTGATCGTATTCATTACTGCTGGCCTAGCAATTTTACCTTTGGCGGCATGGATGGGTACAGCTACAGAAGAAATTGCTGTAGTAGTTGGGCCTTCTTTGGGAGGTTTATTGAATGCCACCTTTGGTAATGCGACAGAACTAATTATTGCTCTTGTTGCCCTCAATGCTGGGTTAATAGATGTAGTTAAAGCTAGTATCACAGGTTCAATTTTAAGTAATTTACTTCTGGTGATGGGTTTTTCCATGTTACTGGGTGGGCTACGTTATAAAGAACAAACATTCCAGTCTGTGGTGGCACGGGTGAATGCTTCTTCCATGAATTTGGCAGTCATCGCCATTTTATTACCAACAGCAATGAACTATACTTCCATTGGTATCAATGAAGCGACATTACAAAATCTTTCCCTAGCTGTTGCTATAGTTTTAATTTTAGTTTATTGTCTTACCTTGGTTTTTTCTATGAAGACTCATGCCTATTTGTATGAAGTGGGTATGGCAGAAACACCAGAAACACAGGAAATACCAGAAACACAGGCAAACGTAGAAGAACATAGTGGAGAAAAGCCAAATATTTGGATTTGGGGTGGTGTTTTACTGGTATGCACCCTTTTAGTTGCTTTAGAGTCAGAATTATTGGTAGATTCCTTGGAAGTTGCCACATCTGCATTAGGTTTTACGGCCCTGTTTACTGGGGTAATTGTTTTGCCCATTGTTGGTAACGCCGCAGAACACGCAACTGCTGTTACTGTAGCTATGAAAGATAAGATGGATCTTTCTCTGTCAGTAGCTGTGGGATCAAGTCTGCAAATTGCTTTATTTGTTGCTCCTGTATTGGTAATTGCTGGCAAAATTTTGAATAAGCCAATGGATTTAGATTTTCAGCCTTTTGAGTTGGTTGCAGTTACTGTATCTGTTCTGATTGCCAATAGTATCAGTTCTGATGGTAAGTCTAATTGGTTAGAAGGTACTTTATTATTGGCTGCTTATACAGTGCTTGGTTTTGCTTTCTATTTCCATCCAGTTATCAGTTAGAGATCGTCAAGGGCAAGGATGCAGGGGGAAAAGTTTAGGGATTTTTCTAGCGGGTGACAAGAAAGGTAAAAATCGGGCAGGGTGCAGGGGTAAAAATGTCATTTTTGTAACAGAGGTTGGGTTAATTTATGAGGACTTACGCAAAATACCTCTTGTAACCCTCATACCTCTGTGTTCTCTGTTCCCGGGGTAGTTCGATTATTCCATAGTTGGATTTTGGATTTTAGATGATTGGAACTTATTGTTAATATAACTAGGGTTTGCTGAAAAAGTGATCTGTGAAGACAAGGGAACTCTTAACAGGTAACAGGGAACAGTTTCAAGAGTTGGTAAGGGAAGAATTTTCACCGAAAGTGCAAGGTTTTTAAGCACTGATCCTCAAATATCTTGCACTTTTTTTATTTCGAGAGATTGAAAATTAGTTTTTCAGTTCTCACCCTGCTCCCTGCATCTGGGCCTCTACGAAAAGACTTTTTCAGCAACCCCTAACCCTGTTACCTGAATAGTAATTTTATACCTTAATTCAGCAATACCGAAAAAAATACCTATTCTTCAATCACTTCCACTAAGTCTTCAATCATCACATCAAAGATCCGTGCTAACTTTTGCAATGCCGTAAAATCCACACTCCCCATTCCTGGCGATCGCGCATAAGCTCTTACTGTACTATATACCAGCCCAGAACGGTCAGACACTTCTTTGAGAGTCCAACCTCTTTCATCTGCAAATTCCCTAATTCTCAGCCTAACTAGACCCATTATTTACTTGACAACTGATATGTTATTGTCATTTAATGTTAAGAGATAAAGCGATCACTTTTTAATCACAAAGGCGATCGCAGTCCTATAGATTTGACCAGAATTAAATTTTCCTGATATTCAAAAACAGGAACAATCAAACCCAACCATCAGGTAAAAATCAATCCTAACCATCAGGTAAAAATCAATCCTAGTTATCAGGTAAAAATCAATTCTAGTTATCAGGTACTCCCATGTTATCATCTTCCTACCAAAAAACAACACCTATTCGCGCATCAAAAATTGTTCATAAATCCTATATTCTTCATCCCCAAGCAAGATTTGTCAATGAGGAAGTTGTTTGTTTAATTTTCGGTATTAATTTTGAAGATATTTATACCGTTGAATGCTGGTGTTACATAGTTTATGTTCACGGTAAAGGAGTCAGTAGATTTGTCAGTTATGCTGATTTTCCACCTATTATTGGTGTTGGTTTACCCACAGCTAGAGACAGACTTAAGTGGCGTAAACGTTGGTCTAAATCCTATGATTATCGCCAAAAACAATATGCTCCTGATTGGTGGGCAGAATTTTTACACATTCAATTTAGTCAAGCGACTTCAGAATATGACCTACAACGCTGGTGGCATTTATTATCACTGATTAATTTTGCCTTTACTAACTCGATCTTACAGCAACTGCAACACAGCTATCAAAGTAAGAGGGAGGGAGCAGGGAGCAGGAGGTAGGGGGAGGAAAAGTCGTTTAGATAGGGCTGAAAAAGTGACTGGTTAACAGTGAACAGTAAGCAGTGAACAGTAAGCAGTGAACAGTGACAACTGATAACTGATAACTGATAACTGATAACTGATAACTGATAACTGATAACTGATAACTGATAACTGATAACTGATAACTGATAACTGATAACTGATAACTGATAACTGATAATTTATGTTTTGAAATTCCCTAACTTGGATATTTTCGATGTCATCGAAAAATGACCAACCCCTTTCCCCTACTCACCAGTTGAAAAGCTGACTCTATTCCGCTTTATTAGCTGCCCGGTTAGCCCTTGCTTCAGCGGAAGTCATAATTTCTGCCATATTTTCCAACATTTCACCGGGGTAGTTTTCTAAGACTTTAGTAGAAATAGCAACTCGACCTTTAGCTTCATCTAAGTCTATAATTACAGCCTTAATTTGTTGACCAGTTTCAAAGACTTTATCTAAGGATTCAATAAATTTTTGGCTAATTTGTTTAATATGTAGTAAAGCACTCATACCATCTACATCAACAAAGACACCAAAAGGTTTAATACCTGTAACTTTTCCTTCAATTAACTGACCAACTGCCAATAAGTTAAAGTTGCTATAACGAGTAGCTAAACGTTGGGAAAGAATTAATTTTTTGGTATTACGATTAACTTCTAAAAAACCAACTGTGAGAGCTTGACCTTTCAATGCTTCCAAGTTATCTCTTTCTACTAAATGAGAACGAGGAATAAAACCCCGTAGAGCTAAAACTTCTACAGTGACACCACCTTTATTGACACCTGTAACCTGCACTTGAATGGTTTGGGAACTTTCCTGCATTTCTTCCAGTTTTTCCCAGTTGTGTCTAAGTTCCAATTGTTTGCGAGAAAGAGTAACTTGACCTTCAGCATCTTGATCCCTGATAATCAAAAACTCCAAGTCTTCGTTTAATGGTAAGACTTCCGATAAATCAATTACCGGTCTCAAGGAAGCCTCATCGCGGGGTAGAAAAGCTGACGATTTGCCACCAATATCAACATAAGCACCATCATGGTCTAATTGAAAGGCTTTACCATGTACTATTTGTCCTTTTTGAAATTGGTAATCATGTTTTTCTAATGCTTTAGCAAAATCGTCCATTGAAAATGACGAATTGGCTGTTTGAGAAATTTTTGATTCGGAATTCATGACTTTTGAAGGTAAATTGTTATTGATTCAGTAATCAGTAATCAGTTATCAGCAGTTGGCTAAATAGTTTCTGTACTTGTTCCCAAGCTGCTGCTGCTGCTTTAGGATTATAACTGCCACGACGATCACAGAAAAATCCATGATCAGATCCATCGTAGCGAAACAGTTGATGGGAAATGTTGTGTTTTTGTAACTCTGTTTCAATTTTGTCTACCTGTTCTTGGGGAATACTGGCATCATCCATCCCAAAGAAGGTGTAAATAGTGCCAGAAATTTCAGGAGTACGGGTAATGGAAGGGTTTCCACCTCCAGGAGTGCGGGTGGTAATTCCTGCGCCATAAAAGGATGCTGTAGCTTGAATATCAGGAAGGGTAGCAGCTAAATAGGCAACATGACCACCGAAACAAAAGCCAATACAGCCAAAGGAAGATTTCTGGGTGTTAGATAAACTTTTTAAGTGGTTAATAGCCACCTGAATATCGCTGAGTAGTTCTGAGGCGGTAGTTTGTGACCAGGCGTATTTTTTGCCGATTTCAATATCTTCTGGAGTGTAACCAGTTTCAAAACCTGGTGCTTGACGTTGAAAAAGTGCTGGGGCGATCGCTACATACCCAAGTTTGGCAATTCTTTCTGTGACATCACGGATATGAACATTGACTCCAAATATTTCTTGTAAAACTATAATACCCGGATATATCCCAGGTTCTGTAGGTTGTGCTAAGTAAGCATCTATTTGAAAATCACTTTGAGAAAGTTTAACTTTTGTGGTGTTTATTGCTCGCTCTGTCATAACGATTTTCGCTAAAATTATGGAATTATTTGATATAACTGTGTCAGTTTGTTCAGGACATCTTCCAGTAAATTATCAATTTACCCAGATCAACCCAAGATTAATATTACATTCAACAGGTAGTACACAAGGATATTTGTGTGAAACTACCAGTAATTAGGAGAATTGGTGATGATTCAGTTTCGTATTCAGCCAGATAGTGAAATTCCCGCATCTAGCCAACTATTTAATCAAATTCGGTTTGCGATCGCCTCTGGTCAATATTCACCAGGATACAAATTACCAAGTACCAGAGCTTTGGCAATGCAAACTGGACTTCATCGTAACACTGTTAGTAAAGTATACCGTCAGTTGGATGATGAAGGATTTGTAGAAAGTCTTGCTGGTTCAGGAATTTATGTCCGTCCTCAAGGCCATGAAGGCGGTAGTAGATTACGTTTACCAATTTTGGAAGAATACTCCGAAGCATACAAGATAGTACAAAAAACTTTAGATGATTTATTAGCTCAAGGTTGCTCTCTTAACAAAGCAAGAGAGTTATTTTTTATAGAAGTTGACTGGCGTTTACGTTGTAGTGCTAGAGTCCTGGTGGTAGTCCCATTTCAAGATATTGGTGCTGGAGAACTCATGGTTGATGAGTTGGAAGAGTCTCTAGAAATTCCAGTCCAGCTAGTTGCAACAGAAGAATTAGCACAAATATTAGAACAAACAACTTCAGCTACATTAGTCACCAGTAGATATTTTATCGCCGAAGTTGAAGCGATCGCCGAACCAAAAGCAGTCCGTGTTATCCCCTTAGATATTCATGACTACAGTAAAGAACTCAAAGTCGTCAAAAGTCTGCCTAAATCTAGTTGCATTGGTATAGTTAGTCTCAGTCCCGGTATTCTCCGAGCAACAGAAGTTATTTTACATGGTTTACGCGGTGATGAAATATTAGTTATGACCGCCCAACCAGAGGATGTTTATAAACTTAACGCTATAGTTAAAAGATCAGAAATTATATTTTGTACTGATCCAGTTAGTCATTCCACTACCCAAGCAGCAATACAAACAGTTGTAGAAGATATCATTCGTCCCCCAAAATTAATTCGTTGTGAAAACTACATTGGTTCTCCTTCTATTAACTTGCTGAGGCGAGAATTGGGGTTAATTTGATCGATCTGGGGAGATGGGGATTTGGGGATTTGGAGTGATGGGGATTTGGGGTGATGGGGTGATGGGGGAGAATTAGGGCTTGCTGAAAAAGTCTTGTCGTGAAGACAGGTGACAGGTGACAGGTGAGCCACTGCGGTGGACGGGTTCCCCGGCATAAAGCAAGTGGCGAACCCGAAGGGTGACAGTTTCAAGAGTTGGATAGGAAAAATTTTCCCTTTGAATCCAATTTAAATGCACGGTTTTCGAGTGACTAATACCTAAAAACTTGCACTTTTTCAATTTCAAATCGTCTAAAATCCTCTTCTTGTAAAGTTTTCATGTTTATTCAGCAAACCC
>JAAHFX010000019.1 GCA_010672785.1 Sphaerospermopsis sp. SIO1G1 | reverse complement strand
CTATATACTGTCTTTCAAACTATAATATTTTCAAGGTTCGGTGTCCTTCCGAGTCCCGCTCTGTGGCGGCTCTCTCTCAGGCACTTATTCAATATATCGAACCTATCTTTCCTTGTCAACTCTTTTTTCCAACTTTTTTTGAAATTTTTTATTTTATTACTTCAAATCTTTGTGTGGCAGGAGTTTCATCAAAATTAAATTAATAGGCAGGAATTAGTCTACATCGAAATTATCAGCGCGCATAACTCTTTCAGTCACTTGGAGCAAAAATATGTTGCAGTAGATAAAGTAGTTTAGATTTGCCAATTAGGATTTCGTAGTGATCACGGCTGAAGTTCCACCAACATTCTTCTGCTAAAGTATCTGGCTATATTTTATCTTTACCCCTTCCTTGGGTCATAGATGTATCTACTAATGGGGGGATGATCTCAAAGACTTTGATAGGAGTATGTTCTAGCTGCCAACCTAGGGCTTTTGAGGCGATATGCAAACCTGATTTACTACTGCAATAGATTGGTGCGCTCTGTTTTGGAACTAACGCTAGTCCAGATGTAATGTTGATGATGGCTGCTGATTGTTTGGTCAACAGATGGGGAATCATTAATAGTGTGAATTGTAGGGGAGCGATCGCAGAACATGGAACATTTGTTGATGGGCTTGAGTATACATAGGATTTGCTGAAAAGTCTTGTCGTAGAGGCTCAAAGGCAGGGTGCAGGGAGCAGGGAGCAGGGAGAGAATTAAAAACTTATTTTCCGTCTCTCGAAGTCGAAAAAGTGCAAAGTTTTTTAGCACTTACCCCTCAAAAGCTTGCACTTTCTCCATCTCAAATCTTCTCAAACCCAATGCCAGTAATGTTTTCACATTTCTATGCCTGACTGCACTCTACACGGACAGTAAGCCCTAATTACTGATTAAATTAAGATTCCCAATCACCAGTCACCAATCACCAGTCACCAATCACCAATCACTTTTTCAGCAACCCCTAGATAACTTTGCTTCTAGTTATTTCAATACTAATTTTCCCATCAAATTCTGGTATAGGTGCATTTGGTTTGGTAATAACAACCTTAATTTTATTAACAAGATTATGTTGCTGAAGAAGAAAGTTTGCGATCGCACCAGCTAACCTCTCTAATAAATCAAACTTAGATGTCTTGACTAAATTCTGTACCGAACCGATCACATCACGATAATCTAGGGTATCTTCAATGGCATCACTTTCTGCAACTTTTGCCAGATCCAACCAGAGCTTGAGATCAACTTCAAACCATTGTCCTAAAGTCTTTTCTTCTGGTAGATAACCAATATATCCGTAGCAGCGTATTTCTGTAATGTGGATGCAGTCCATAAAAATTCAGGTAAAAGTTTTACATTTTCGACTGGAAATCAATTTAACAGTCCTACAGGCAATTTAAAATTGGGTATTGTCCTGTTCTAATTATTAACTTAATGCAAATTGCTTTTAAAAATGTTAATCAACTTTGGTCTTATGTTTTAACGGAAACCCTAGAACGCTTGGGTTTAAATTGTGCCGTTTTGTGTCCAGGTTCTCGCTCCACACCACTTACACTGGCGTTTGCCCAAAAAGTACCCAAAATTGAAGCTATATCTATTTTAGATGAACGTTCTGCGGCTTTTTTCGCTTTGGGAAGAGCAAAAGCAACAGGAACCCCAGTAGTGTTAGTTTGTACATCGGGAACTGCTGGTGCAAATTTCTACCCTGCTGTGATCGAAGCCAAAGAGAGTCGTATACCATTGTTAATCTTAACTACAGATAGACCAGCAGAATTACGTGAATGTCATTCGGGACAAACTATAGATCAAATTAAACTATATGGCAATTATCCCAATTGGCAAGTAGAACTAGCTACACCTGTAGCAGATATGAAAATGTTAGCTTATTTGCGACAAACAGTAATTCATGCCTGGGAAAATTGCCAATTTCCTACAGGTGGAGTGGTACATCTTAATATCCCCTTTCGTGATCCTCTTGTACCTGTTGATGATGGGACAGATTTTCTATTAAACACTCAAGAATTTTTTGCGGGAATATTTTCTCCAGAAATAGCAAATATTAGTTATGAGTTACCTCAAGAATGGCTAAAATCTCACAGGGGTATAATTATTGCTGGGGTATCACAACCTAAAAAACCCAAAGAATACTGTTTGGCAATTGCTCATTTGGCTAAATTTTTACAGTGGCCTGTTTTAGCTGAAGGACTTTCTCCCATTCGTAATTATGCTGAGTTAAATCCAAATTTAATTTCTACGTATGATATTATTTTACGTAATCATAAAAATGCTCAACAATTACTTCCTGATATAGTCATTCAAATTGGGGAAATGCCTACAAGTAAAGAACTGCGTAATTGGTTAACTCTAAGTAAACCCCTATATTGGGTAATTGATAATTGCAGTCATAACTTAGATCCTTTACATAGTAGAACTGTTCATATTAGGTGTTCTATAGATAATATTTTATTAGACCAAGAATGTAAAAATAATCATAATTTGAGTTTAAATTATCTTCAAAATTGGCTTGATTTAGAAGCAAAAGCAAGAATCAATATTGATCATCATTTTGCTAATATGAGTGAATTAATTGAAAGTAAAACAGCTTGGTTGATTTCCCAAAACTTACCTAATTCAACACCATTGTTTATTGCTAATAGTATGCCTGTTAGAGATGTGGAATTTTTCTGGAAACCCAATAATTTGGAGATACAACCTTTTTTTAATCGTGGTGCGAATGGAATTGATGGCACTATTTCAACAGCTATAGGAATAGCACATAACTCTCAAAGTAGTGTGATATTGACAGGAGATTTAGCCCTTTTGCATGATACGAATGGTTTATTAATTAAAAATAAATTAATTGGACATTTAACAATTGTGTTAATTAATAACAATGGAGGAGGTATCTTTGAGATGTTACCAGTTGCGAAATTTGACCCACCCTTTGAGGAATTTTTTGCAACTCCACAGAATATTGATTTTGCTCTGTTATGTGCTACCTATGGGATAGAACATAAGTTAATTAGTTCTTGGCAAGATTTGCTCAAAAGTCTCAAGTCACTGCCAAATAGAGGTATGAGAGTGCTAGAGATCCGGACTAATCGGAAAAGAGATGCCCAATGGCGTAAGGAAAATTTGAGTAAGTTTGCTGACGATTTATAGATACTCCAAGTTACTAAAACTTATCTTTCATCCCCCTAATTGTTGCAAATGTTTTGATAGGATCGGTCGTTTTTGCTATTAGCTGTAATGAAGAACTATCCCAACGTAAAAAAGGATTGGTTTGTTTTTCCAAACCTAATAAAGAAGGGATAGTAGCTTCTTGACGTTGACGCATAGCTGTGACTCTAGCAAAACGTTTCTGTAGTTCTGGGTTTTGACTATCAATAGTTAATGCAAAACGCAAGTTATTTAAGGTATATTCATGAGCGCACCAAACACGGGTATTATCAGGCAAATTACGGAGTTTACATAAAGAATCTACCATTTGGGCAGGTGTGCCTTCAAATAAACGACCACAACCACCAGCAAAAATAGTATCTCCACAAAATAACTCACCAGTTTCATCAGGAGTTATCGGTGGGAAATAGTAAGCAATATGAGCGCGAGTGTGTCCGGGAACAAAAAATACTTGTGCGCTGCGTTCAGCAAATTCTACGCGATCGCCCTCTTGTAAAAATACCTGTTGTCCTGGAATTCTACCTTTGTCTTCAGTTCCCCCGTATACCTTTAAATGAGGAAATTTTTGGATTAATTTTTGATTAGCTCCTATATGATCATGATGATGATGAGTATTAAAGATAGCTACTAAGTCTGCTTGTAGTTGTTCAAGTTTATGCAATACAGGTTGATGATCTGCTGGATCGATCACCGCAGCATTATTTGTTTGTGAATCATATAGTAGAAATATGTAGTTATCTGAAAGTGCTGGTAAACGAATAATTTCCATTGCTTATGCCTTTACTTGGATACAATTTACAAAATTTTAATGCCAAAATGTGTGTGCTTTTTTATCTTGCATAAATCAGAAATTAAATCATTTAAATTGAGTTAATCAATTTGCACAAAGACTACCAATTAATGTCTACTTTAAATTAGTAATTATATCTGATATAATACTGGACATTGTATCAACGCTATAGTATTCTACACATCTTTTTCGAGCTTGTTTAGCTTTTTCTTCCGCTTGGTCAAAGTTATCAAATATCCATCGAATCTTGGTTGCGATTTGCTCTGGAGATTCCGGGTTGACAAGATAACCTGAATCACCCAATATTTCTGGAATATCACCAACATAAGTAGATAAAACAGGCTTGGCCATTGCCATGCCATCAGTTAGTTTAATTGGAAATTGTGCTTGTGCTGTAGATGTGTTTCTCTGAGGAACAACAACTACATGAGCAGCTGATACAACTTCTGGCATTTTTTCTGCTGGAGTTTGAGGCAGTCTGATAACCCAATTGCCCCATTGTGCCATTAATTTTTCAATATAACCATCACCAATATTTCTACCACCCACAATAACTAATTTAATATCAGGCTGATTGATAATTTCTAATGCTGTGAGAACGTCTTCTAGTCCTTTATGGGGTCTTGCTGTACCTGGAAACATTAATATACGATTTTGAGAAAGACCGTAAATTTCTCTACTTGTGAATGGATCATATTTATGAGGATCAAACAAATTTGTGTCCTTCCCATTAGGTAAATAAATACCCCCAAAGCGATTTTGTAAAAATTGAGTATCTGCTGTGATTGCATCTGCACGATTGATTAACTGTTCCATCCATTTCAAGTAAACAGGATGTTCTGGTTGGCGAAATGCACCATCTATTTTCATGATATCTCTGACAAAAGTTTTAGGAGTAGGATTATATTTCCAGTTATCTCCCCCATACCAGCTTAATTCCCAATCATCAATATCTAAGATTACTCGACATCTGGTTTGTAAATTTTTCAGTAAAGCAACACCAAAACTTGTTGGTCTTGGTTTGACCGCATAAACAATATTACTATCAATTTTTTTCAATAATTTGTTCACAGAGGAAAACATTTTTGGATATGTACATCCAGGGACAGATATAACCTCTAAATCATTTGGTGGAACTGGATATATTTGTTCCCCGAACATAAATCCTAATACCTTAACGTTAAAGTTTAATTGTTTTAGGACCTGAGCTAGTAAGTAAGCTCTTGTTGCACCACCTCCGGAAAAATCAGGTGTTAGTATTGAAATATTATTGGTTTTCATTAGTGATTAAAAATTAAGAAATGAGTTTTGCAGGGTGATGTTGAAATAATAAAGCTATGGATTATAGATATTAGTCATAAGATGGACTGAGTGTTAATATTATGTGGATTATTTTGTATTCTGTGCATATGCTCTTATTCCATGGACAATGTTTAGCAAGATAGTTTAGTATAACTTGTATACATAAGAATCGTTTTCTCTAGATTACTATTCCTAAAGCTCAAGTTAACACAATAATTCTCTGACGAAATCATCAAGCTATGTATTTGTTGCCTCGATCACTGTTGGTAGAGAGATTTTTTCATGAACATCACCAATTAGTCCAATTTTTAGTATAATTTAACACTGAAGCTACGTGCTAAAGGATTATCATCACCATCAACTACAGTCAGTCTAAAATAGTTCTCATGTACTAAAATTTTAACCCGTACTTGTCGTTAGTATAATTTAAGTCTGTAGCTTTATGCTTTCATTGACTGACATTTACCCTAACTCAGAGGAATGTTAGCAAAAAGATGATCAACACCAAAATCTACAAAATTAATATCTATCGAAAAATATTGGTTATGATTAAGGTATAATTTCAATACTTGATATGCAGTATACTTAAAAGAGTTATCATTAATTTTTAATGCGTAATGAAAATTTATGAATTAAAACTCACTTGAGTTGTTGTAGTTAAACTCAATTTCATGGCAACCAATGTTTAAAAAGAATATTCTACTGAGATTTGCTAGACCTTATCCTGGTTTAATTTTAATCACCATTTTATTAGGCTTTTCGGGAGCTTTATTTAATGGTGTGAGTACAGCTTTAATTGTTCCTGTAATCCTAAAAATAATAGGACAAGAAGTCAACTTGAAAGGTGGTCCTGGTATTCTACAATTTATTATTAGCCCTTTTGATAATCTACCAGAAACTTACAGGGCTGGAGCAATGGCTGGAGCAATTTTAGGGATAATTGCCTTAAAGAACTTAGCCACCTATTCTAGTTCATTAATGTCTAGCACATTGACTCGGATGATTGTCTCTGATATGAGAGAAACTGGAGTTGACATACTTTTAAAAGTAGATATAGATTACTATAATAAAATGAAAATAGGTGATCTAATCAATCGTTTAGGTGCAGAAATAAACAAAGCATCTGGTTTTATTAATAATGGGATTAGATTAGTTAGTCTAGTAATTACAATTTTAGTTTTTGTAGTTTTATTATTATCAATATCTTGGCAATTAACTATAGCAGCGACTGCTGTAATGATGACATTAGTTTTTATTAATCAATATTTTATCAATCAATCGAAAAAATTTGGGAAAGAGATTAGTGAATTTTCTAAACTTTACTCAATTGCTGTCATCGAAGTATTAAATGGAGTTAGGCTCGTAAAATCAACGAGTAATGAAAGTAAAGAATATGAAAAGATCAGTAACTTAATTAGAGTTCGGGAAAAATCAGACTTTAAGGCTCAGGCTAATTCACAAGCTATTTCACCTTTAAGTGAAGTTATAGGAATTGCTTGTTTAATGATGATTGTGTTTTTGAGTAAAAATTTGTTTGCCGAACAGTTAGCATTAGTCTCTACTATATTATTAACATATTTAGTTTTACTATTAAGATTGTTGCCACTAATTTCCCAATTAAATAATATTCGTAGTAGCTTCGCTGTAATTTCAGCAAGTATGGATATAGTTGGTGATTTTCTCAGGCGTGATAATAAAACTTTTATGCCCAATGGCACACTAATTTATACAAGATTACAAACAGGAATACATTTTAACAATATTTCTTTCCAATATCCTAACCATGAAAGACAGATTCTCAAAGATGTAGATTTATATTTACCCCGTGGTCAAACTCTAGCATTGGTGGGTGGTTCAGGTGCAGGTAAATCTACGTTAGCAGACCTTTTACCACGATTTTATGACCCCAGCAGTGGTTGTATTGCATTTGATGATACAGATTTGCGAGAATTTGATTTAGCATCTGTGAGAAAAAACATGGGGATTGTTAGTCAAGATACTTTTCTCTTTAATGATTCAGTCAGAAACAATATTGCTTATTCTCAACCAGATGCTACAGAGGAAGAAATTATAACAGCTGCAAGACTGGCTAATGCTTACGAATTTATTAATAAATTACCTCAACAATTTGATACAATAATAGGCGATCGCGGTGTGATGTTATCTGGGGGACAAAAACAAAGATTAGCGATCGCCCGTGCATTACTACAAAACCCAGAAATTCTCATTCTAGACGAGGCTACTAGTGCTTTAGATACGGTTTCTGAAAGATTAGTACAATCAGCAATTGATCAACTCAGCCGAGATCGTACAACTCTAGTTATTGCACACCGACTTTCCACAGTTCGTAAAGCTGATAAAATTGCTGTTTTAGACCAAGGAAGGGTAGTAGAAACTGGTACTCATGAAGAATTGCTGCAAAAAGGAGGTTACTATTCGCAATTACATTCAATGCAATTTGCTAAGAATACCAATACTGTTAGTAACCATAACCAAAGCTTACTGCGAATATCCTATGAAATTCGTACTCAACTTAACTCACTAATTGGACTGTTGCAGTTGTTAATTGATAATCTTGTGGATAACGACCAAGAACATCAAGAGTTGCTCGAACAATGTTATAAATCAGCTTGGAGAATTATTAACACCATTGATGTTTTTGAGGATGTAATCAATCATCAACTGAAAGGAGAATTGGTGGCAATTGCAGAACAAAATAATAGTAGTATTACTACCTATTATCAAAAATTTAGCTATATATTTGATGAATTTAGATCGAGACTGAATCCAACACTTGCTTGCCTGCGTACAGTAGCTGACAATGAAGCAAATAGTTACGAGTCCCAAAATCAATTACTGCAAGAAGCTCATGAATCTAGCATTTACTTACTGGGCAATTTACAAAAATTTGAGGATAGTATTAAAATATAAGGGATTCATTGTATTAGATGAAGTCTTGAAATTAGGATAATTGACATAGAGTGAGTGTTTTAAAATTAAGCTATCGCTGAATATATTCAAGATAGTTTTGTAGAAATAATCCAGTTAACTTTAGCAAACCTAGATTCCCAGGAAAATATATGGATGGTATTTGTACCCTAGGCAATGATTATGTTATAGACCAAATAATTGCTCTACTCAACAGTATAGAAGTTATATATGGTCAAACAATGCCCGTATGTATTTATCCTTATGATGAAAATACAGAAAAACTTGCTGATGAAATTGCTCAACGACCTTATGTGACACTGTATAATCAGCAAGATTCCATGCAAACGTGGGATAAATTTACTCAAGATATTTGGGATCTCCATCCTACCGCCCAAAAACATTGGATGGACATGGGACTTAGTAAGTATTATCGCTTGGGATCACATCGTCGCTACGGTGCTTTTGATGGTCCTTTTGACCACTTTGTTTACATGGATGCTGATACTATACTCATGAGTAAATTAGATGATATTTTTGCTCAGTTGAATAATTATGATTGGGTAGTATACGACTTTCAATTTAAAGATTTGTCTCATATTTATAGTGTTTCATCTGTAAAATTAAAAGACTTATTTAGCCAAGAAAGATTAAAAACAGAAGTATTTTGTGCTGGTTTTTATGGTTCTAAGAAAGATATTTTTCCAGCAGCAAGACGCGAGATGATTTTAGAGTGGCTACGTCAAGGAGAAGCTGAGGTTTTGTTTGATATGGCAGCCGATCAAACAATTCTCAATTACATGGTTATGAGATTGGGTATATCTCAATATAACTTTGCCCTGAATTTACCTCCCGGTACAGCTACAGGCAATGCTGTAACATCCTTACATTTTGAAAATAGAGATAATATTCTGTATGACAAGGGTAATAGATTAACTTATCTACACTATATTGGCTTATCTTCTCAATTATTCAAAAAAGTTTGCGCTGGGGAAAATATTGAATTTCCCTACAGGGATATTTTCTTGCATTATCGCTATTTACATGAACCAGAAAAAAGACCAAAATTTACAACTAAAGGAAAGGCTTATAATGCTCCTCCCAGTCTATCTACAAAAATTTTCAGGAAGTTAGGATTAACTAAAAAATAGAGGATTAATGCGATGAAGAGGGGAATTTATATTCTGGCTAATGATAAAGTTATAGATCAAACTCTAGCACTTATCAATAGCATTCGATTTTATGATCAAGAAACACCAATTGTGATGATTCCCTATAACGATGATTATCACAAATTAGAGGATCTATTCACCCATTTTTCAAACATTACAGTCTTTGAAAATCTTGATTTAATTAACTACTTTTCTGAGCAGATAACTAAAATTTGTGGTAAAGATTTACTAGATAGACCGAATTTACTTCGCAAGTTAGTATGTTGGTTTGGACCTTTGGATGAGTTTCTGTACATAGATACAGATATTGTTGTTTTTAACAAAATAGCAGATAATCTCAACTATTTAGCTGAATATGATTTTATCTGTTATGATTACCAACATAGTGGTGGTATAGATCAAGTTTTTAATCCAGCCATTCAAGAAAACAATATATTTAGTGAAGATGAACTAAAGGGTGTTTTTAATAGTGGTTTTTGGATTTCTAGAAAAGGTATAGTTTCTGAAGATAATATCTGGGAAGTATTTCAAGATTGTACCCGTTACCCAGAATATTTTTACTTACTCAATTCTGATCAAACAATTCTGAATTATTTAATCTTAAAATATGTTCCCAGGCATTTTAATATAGCGCGTGGAATGGAAAAAGTCCCAGGTAATTGGGGTGGGAGTTCTCATTTTCAAATCAAGGACAATATTCTGATTGACTCTCAGCTGAAACAGCCATTACAATTTATTCATTGGGCGGGAATTAAAATTAAACCTGGTTGTCCTTACTGGGAAATTTGGGATTATTATCGTAGTCTAAACCCTAATTTACCTACTTATATCCCTCCCCAACCAGTTAAACAAAGTTTTTTAAGAAAAACTCTCAGAAATATCAAAAATAAATTAAAACTTTAAATAAGGGGTAGTGATAGATTTAATTGGGATTGAGTGGACTTGTTTCACCAATAATCTCTTCATCTTGAGACTGGGGAGTTTCAAAAATCACATCCTGACAACCACCAGGAATAGTATTTCTGGTTTTTTCTCCACACCAAGCACAGCAGTAACGACGGACAGAATCTGACATTCTTTGTACATTACTGAAATCAGCGTTTTTAACTACTGCACCAGTGTATTCTCCTGTTTGATAGTTGGGAGGATGAAGACGACTGCGAGGTGATGCTGTTTCCCAGGAAGGCCCATAAAAGAAACGGACACCATTTAAGTCAGCATTGCTGAGGTTAGCATCATATAAAATAGTCCGGGAAAGATTAGCTTTGACTAGATCACAACCACTGAGGTTAGCGCGGACTAGGTTTGCTTCACTCAAGTCAGTCCAGCGTAAGTCAGTATTGGAGAGGTCTGCACCTGCTAACATTACCCCTAAGTCAATAACTCTGACACCCTCTAACCTGTCTTCTGCGTAACCACCAACACCATCTAAAATAGCTCTCCCTAAACGGCGATCGCGTTGTAATGGAGTTAATAGTTTGGAACGAGAAAGAAAACGCAGAATTTTAGCTTTTCCACTTGCATCTACGCTACTAAAAATTGCTGCTGTCCGCCCTTCTGCAATTGCTCTTTCCTGTGGCCAATCTTCTAATAATCCTTCTTCATCTAATACTAAATCAGAAATTCCTTGAAAGTAAGAATCTATGGTTTGTTGTTGAGTAATGATATTTTGTTGAACTGTTAATTGATTTTGTTGAATAGTTAAATCCTTAGAAATTATATATTGTCGCCAAGCTACATATACCGCTACAACAGCTATAGAAATTTGTCCCAAAGCTCCAAACCATTCGGCTACAGTTCCTGACGCATCCCAATTAATAAACTTACCAACACTGAGGATAATTCTGCCAATCCCAGTAAATTTTAACAATCCAATTATACTAATAGATATACCCAATAAACCCAAGTATAAAATCACATTTTGGGGAGAAAACCATTGTTTTAATTTTACTTCTAATGAAGGAAAAATAGCATCTAGCCAAGGTAAAAGTATGGTGATAGATAAAACTAATGTTACTATTGTGCCGACAATTCCTATGATTGGGGTATTAGTAATAATCCCAATTGAAGTTATGGATATGGCCAATGTTGTAGAGATTAAAGCTCTTGGTTTGACAAACAATTGATAGGAAGAAATAGATTTTCTACCTTGATGTTCTGATTTTAAAGCATTAACATGACGCTGAGATTGTAAATAAGAAATAGCTGATAAAGCTTCTTGTTCAGCTAAAATCTTTTCTGTTAGTCCATTTTCATCCATACCAACATCAAAATTGTCTGGTTGTAAATTCTGATCTGAATTGTCTTCTGGTGGATGAGCAGAATTAGATTCCTTGGTCATAAATTGTTATATTCTAAATTGAGAACTTAATTTTTACGGCATTACTGCTAACAGGGTATGATTTTTGATTTTTATTTTTGATTTTAGATGATTGAAACTCATTGTTAATATAACTATTCCCTGTTAAGAGTTATCTGTTTCCTGAATCGTAATTTCATACCTTAATTCAGCAACACTATTTTTACAATTAGGACTTACACAACCTACACCGAGTGCCTAAAGACTAGACAATTGACATAGAAATATCTGGACGTTTAAGTTGCCCTATTAAATAATTAGAAAGCAAATTATGCTTAATTTTATAAATAGTTTGACCTGTATTATAAGCTAGGTTTTTTAGTCTTAGCCAAACCAATATAGAACAAGCTATATGATTTCTTTGAAGACGACCTTTACGAAACTGACAAGATTCAATGCCAGTTAATTGTTTTATTTCTATATGAAAATCTTCTATTTTCCATCGCATCCTACACACATGATGGCATAAAATCCATAGAATTTTGAGATATATCATTAGTTGCGATATGAGATGTTCTATCGGTAGAGATAGAATCTCGGAATAGCTTCACTTTCTTATGATAAGGCAATGTTTTTAATTTCATAATTTTACCACATTCTAACTCATCTTTACTCGATGACAATGATTTAATGTTATTATATTTTTATTTGCTAAAACTATCATCTAAATAAGGAGGTTAAACATTTGGACATAACAAACTGGTTAAATAAGAATGCCATGTGTTTCCTAACCTTCAATCAGAGGTAAAGTTATAAATGGAGTCTTTTTAGTACCAAAAACTAGTGGAGAAGCTAGAAAAATATTTACAGGACTTACGCAAGTGTCACAATTGGTGGTTGGTGCGTGACGCTACAAGTTTTATTACTATGTTCAAATATTTTCGCATCTCACGCACCCTATGCCAAAAAATATGCCAGTTGCGTAAGTCCTAATTGAAACAGAAGAATCATATACTTCTCAATCATCGTTTCTTGATAGCGACAATATGCCTAAATTCGGTGAAAGATCCGAAGGGTGGAAAGCAAGTGGAAAACGGGTTAGCCGTGGAGTATACAAAACTGCTGATGGTTTCAAAATCAATGCAGACTGTAATGGTGCTGCTAATATTTTAAGAAAAGTAACGGTGATGCTAGGAATTGATCTTAGCGGAATTAGTAGAGGTTGTTTAAGTCAGCCTCAGAAAGTTCGTTTATGGACTCTCCAGAAATCTCTGTGTCTTTAGACCGGTGAAGCTTAAGAAAACACTAATTTCAATCCTTTCCAAAGCAATACTGAGAAAATCATGGATGACAAAGTTAAGGATTTTACAACAGAACCGACAATTGGAATTATTACGTGGACAAGGACATACAAAAATCACTAGTGCTGTGGCTGTAATACCAGGTAAACAAAAGGCAATTTCTGCTCCATACGACTCTACTTTAAAAATTTGGAATTTGGCAACTGGTGCTGAATTAAGTAGTCTACAAGGTCATGACGATGAAATTAATGCTGTAGCTGTTTAGGTAAAGTTGATCAGGAGCGAATCCAAGGGGAGCAAGTCGAGAATCTAGCTCTGGCAAATGAAGCATTTGAAGCAGCACTGAGAGTTTCCTTACCCCAAGATTTACCAGAAGACTGGTTAGCTGAAATGGAATATCTTACTCCCATCCCACCAGAAGAAGACCTATTGAATCAACTATGAAAAGACGAAGAACACTAAGAAAGAAGATGAAAATTATAAGTAATCTTAGACCTGAAAGGAAGTAGCTGTACTAATGATGAGTAATCTAGCAGTGCGATTAGAAAAAATGCCTCCAGATCGAAGACAAACTACTTTAGCAAGTCTGCCCATTCATCTGGCTGAGGCAGCTAAAGCAAGGTATAAGATTAACGATAGCCACTGAAGATTGCGGTTATTCTATATCAAAATTAGTCTCCAATGTAATAAAATATACGAAATTACCATTGGTGACAAGTTAAGGAAAAGAAAGAATTGTTTAGGGGGGCGATAAGTAGCAACATCAGTTGAGAATTCCCTGTGATTCCATCTAGGATAAAAGTCAAGGATTAACATTGACTCTACCTCGACACAATAACTGTTGAGAACTGATAATTATTTCCTGAAAAGCAACATCTGATCCCATGTCTATCTTATATCCATCATTATTGTTAAAGATTACTATTTGATTGTGCTTAATTTTTATAGGTGATAGTTGAATTTCCTGAGTATTGATGAGTTTTAAACCAGCTGTCATTTCCAGATGTGTGTTCTCGCTGTCAGGTGCTAAAATAGCTGTAAGGGTTAAATTTTGATTTTCCAAATTGCATTTTTTCCAGGAAATAGCTTCACAATCCAATTCTTCGTTTGGTAAGAACTTCAACAGTAAATCATTTAAGGCTTGTGATAATAGTTTTGATGTGAGAGAATAATTTAGGTCTTGCTCTTTAACAACTAATTCACCAACTATAGGTACTACTTCTAATAATCTTAAAGGTTTTCCTTTCAGTATTCCGCCAATATTTATCTGTATATTCTCAGCTTGAAGTTGAATACTTGTAACATGAATACCTTGATAAACTGCATCCTTAGCAGAAATGGATATAGAAGGAATACAACCTGATAAAAGTTGGCGATCGCTTGCTCCAATCTCTGTTTCTATATGAGATACTTTGTCTAATTGTGTCCTCAGCCAGAGCTTGATCGCGGCGTTAAGTGTTTTAGTAACTAAACGTATTCTTTTATTTTTTACTTTCAGTGTGTCTTTATCTATCATCTAGTCAAATTAACGGATATTTATGCTGTGAAATTAACTATCTTAAACTTGTATTAAACTTAATTCTCGAGACTGTTAACTGGAAAATCTCCAGTACATGAGAAAATCGAATATTGAATATTACTTCTGAACATCATTAATAGTATCAGTTGATAACTGATAAAGGAAGAAGAAATTTTGGCATGGAGGCACGGTTACAGAAAATTATTGCCCAATGGGGTATTGCTTCTCGACGTGAAGCTGAAGAAATGATTAAGCAATCTAGAGTCAAAGTAAATGGTAATTTGGCACTTCTAGGTCAAAAAGTTGATCCCCAAATAGACACTATTTACATTGACGGTAAACCTATTTGTGATCAGCAACGTCCCTCTTTATTCTATTTATTACTGAACAAGCCAGCTGGAGTAGTCTCTACCTGTGATGATCCCCAAGGAAGAACTACGGTTTTAAACCTATTACCATCACAGTTACAACATGGATTAGGTATTCATCCAGTTGGACGCTTGGATGCTAATTCTACAGGCGCATTAATACTTACAAATGATGGTGATTTGACATTTACTCTTACTCATCCTAAACACAATATATCTAAGACATATAGAGTAGTAGTAGCAGGAAAACCCCCCGAAGCAGTTTTGAATATATGGCGTAAAGGTGTTTTACTGGAAGGTAGGCTAACAAGACCGGCTAAAGTACGTTTGGTTAAAAGCTATGCCGATCAGAGTACATTAGAAATTATTTTACAGGAGGGAAGAAACCGCCAAATTCGTCGTGTAGCTGAACAGCTAGGATACCCTGTGAAAGGACTCCATCGCCTGGCGATTGGTTCAATTAGATTACAAATACCAAAAACAAAACTTTCATTGAATGTTGGTGAATATCGTCATCTAACACCAGATGAGGTTACTTTTTTAAAAAGCAAATAAATATACATCAATAACCTATTAATGACTAACCTGAGTTAAGGAGTGAAAAAAGCGTTATGAATTTGCTAAGAAAAAAAGCAGAAGATATACATAGGCCATCAATAGAGCAAGCACAAGCTGAAAAACTAGCTGATTTAGGTACTAAATTAGCTGACATACGTCAAAAAAAAGGCTTGTCTTTAGATGAAGTCGTGATCATGACTAGAATTTCTCGACGATTATTAAATGCTATAGAGATCGGTAATCTCAAAGACTTACCAGAACCAATTTATACTCAAGGATTATTAAGACAATTTGCTGATGCTTTAGGACTCAGAGGAGTAGATTTTGCTAGTGATTTTCCTGTGGGTTTACAGAAGGTAAATGAATCAAGAAATAAAGTTTCTGAACCTTTTTTACAACTGCGTCCTATTCATCTTTATCTACTGTACATTTTTGTGGTTGTTTGCTCTGTCAATGGTTTATCTGGTTTATTAAATCAAACTGAGTTGCAAGCAGAAGATGGCAATAACAACCAACTCAAGGTAGAATTAAATTCCTATGCTAGACCTAGATAACCTTGAGCAAGTAGATTTATCCAAAATACTTGGTTGAGTATCAAGTATAAAAAATCATAGCTTACGCAACCGTGCTAATACATTCACCTGTTAAATTTAATCAATAAACACTATTTTTGGAATCAAAGAGTTATGTCAATTCCTGCTAATTAGTGATGAATTTTGTGTTTGTGGAGACTAGAGATCAGGAAACAGTTTTAAAGACAGGACTTACACAAAACATCTCTCCAACTCTCTTATCTTCGTGTTCTATCCCTTCGGGAAGCTCCGCTAACGCGTTCTTCGTGGTTCATTCTGCCGTAACTTCTGGGTAAATCTTGAGATATCTGAAATCTTGCACTTTTTAGACTTCAAGAGACGGAAAACTTGTTCAGCAACCCCTACAGTTAAACCCTGCTTAGTTGAGAGTACGGAGTAAAATCCTCTGGTTTATACTACGTACTCATTAACCTCTCATCAGGAATTGTGATCAGGATTTTATGACAGGGGAGCGCGTCCGTAAAGCTGGGTAATATTTTTTAAGCGGCCGCCTAAATCTTCAGTCAAAACACCATCTTGATAACGCCATTCCCAATTACCCTCTGCTGTACTGGGATAGTTCATCCTTGCTTCTGTTCCCAAGCCTAAAACATCCTGTAAAGGAATAATTGCCTGATTAGCAACGGAACTCAAAGCTAAACGCATGAGATCCCAGTTTATACCATCAGGACTGATTGATCCCAAATACGAAATTAAATTTTGCTTTTCGTAATCATTTGCAGTATTGAACCAGCCCACAGTCGTATCATTATCATGAGTGCCAGTGTAAACTACTGCATTACGGGGATAATTAAAGGGTAAAAAGGGATTACCGGGATCAGAACCAAAGGCAAAATGTAATACTTTCATCCCTGGAAATTCAAAGCGATCCCGCAGTGCCTCTACTTCGGGGGTAATAATTCCCAAGTCTTCTGCCAAAATTGGTAATTTACCTAGTCTTTCTCTGACAACTTCAAAAAATTCCACACCAGGAGCTTTGATCCATTCACCATTAATAGCGGTTTCTTCTCCTTGGGGTACAGCCCAATAACCTTCAAATCCGCGGAAGTGATCAATGCGAATGATATCTACATAATCCAGCATTGCTTCAAAACGTTGTACCCACCACTTAAAATCTTGTTTTTGTAACTCTTCCCAGTTATAAACTGGGTTGCCCCAAAGTTGACCAGTGGCACTAAAATAATCTGGTGGCACACCTGCCATTAAAGCCGCAGCACCAGTTTCTTCATCTAAGGCAAAAAAATCAGGATTCGCCCAAACATCAGCACTATCGTGGGATACATAAATGGGAATATCACCGATAATATCTACACCATTTTCATTAGCGTAATCTTTTAATTCTGACCACTGACGGAAAAATTCAAATTGAATGAATTTGTAATACAGTATTTCGTCGGCTAACTCCTGTTCAATTTTCCCTATTGCAGTGGGTTCGCGTTTGGCTAATTCTGGTTGCCATTTGTACCAACTTTCCCCATTCTGAAAATCTTTGATAGCCATAAATAGGGCATAGTTATTTAACCAATAACCTTTAGTCTGGCAAAAGTTATTAAATGCCTCTTGTTGCTCAGATGTAGCATTGCTTTTGAATTTTTCATAAGCTTTTTTGAGTAAGTTGATTTTAATAGGGATAACTTGCTCAAAATCTACTTTATGAGTCGGAAATTCAGGTAAATTAGTAAAGTCTTCTGCTGTTAAAAAACCCTGGGCTTCTAATTTTTCTGGACTAATGAGTAGGTGATTTCCCGCCATTGCTGAATAGCACATATAGGGAGAATTCCCATAACCAGTAGGTCCTAGGGGTAAAACTTGCCAATATTGCTGGTAGCTATTTTTGAGAAAATTAATAAAATCATAGGCTGGTAAACCTAAATCTCCAATCCCAAAGCGGCTGGGAAAAGAGCTAGGATGGAGTAAAATTCCGCTTGATCTAGGAAACGGCATAGTTAACCTAAAATATTAAGGTCTTAAAGTAAGCGATCGCCTCAAATCTGGCTATCGCTATCATAATGACATACTCAGGGTTCACATTTGTTGTTCATTAAGAAATAGGAAATATGGTGAAGAAATGAGAAGATGAACAAAAATAACTATTAACAATGATGACTTACAGAAATCCTGCTCCTACTGTTGATATTATTATCGAGTTAATTGATAAACCCCATCGTCCAATTATTTTGATTGAAAGACATAATGAACCTTTCGGATGGGCTATTCCTGGTGGTTTTGTAGATTATGGTGAAGCTGTGGAAGTTGCGGCAAGAAGAGAAGCTGAGGAAGAAATAGGTTTGAAAGTAGAGTTGATAGAACAGTTTTTAGTTTATTCTGATCCTAGTCGTGATCCCCGTCAGCATACTATTAGTTTAGTGTTTTTGGCGACTGCAACTGGTGAACCTGTAGCGGGTGATGATGCTAAGGGTGTGGGTATTTTTGAACCTTGGCAAATTCCTATCAATTTATGTTTTGACCATGACCAAGTTTTGCAGGATTATTTACGATATCGGTATTATGGGATTCGTCCTCGGTTGGGGTAAGGTGACTGGTGAATGGTGACTGGTGACTGGGGGAAAAACAGCAATTCTTTCCAAAATTAAGGAACAGCTAAGATAGAAAAAACAATAGTTGCCAAATGACTACACCACCTGCTGTTAATAGACTACTAATGTTCATTTTGGAAATCTAACTTTGTTGCTAAATGCTGTTTAATAATGGTCGTTAATTGCTTAAGTTGTACAGGTTTTGTCAGATAGTCTGTTGCACCAGCAGCGAAACATTTTTCTTTATCTCCTGGCATAGCTAGAGCCGTCAATGCAATGATTGGAATATTCACTAAATTGGGATTCTGTCGAATTTGCTTGATGGCTTCTAAACCATCAATTTCTGGCATTTGAATATCCATGAGGATTAAATCAGGAAACTGACTATTTGTCATGGTTACTGCTTCTAGACCATTTTTAGCCACAATCAGACTATATCCTGAAGCTTCTAAATAATTGGAGATAGTAAAGATATTAGCTTCATTATCTTCAGCAAGTAAAATCATGGATGATTTTTGGGAGTTGGGGTTAAGGATACTATCAAAGTCAGAAATGGAATTCACTGGTTGTGGGGAGTTTTCATCTGAGTTATTACATGGTAACAAAACAGTGAAACAACTACCGATACCAATGTTGCTTTCAACACTGACTTCACCTCCATGTAGTTCCACAATTCGTTTCACTAAAGATAACCCTAAACCGGTACCATTATATTGACGGTTCAAAGCACTATCTATTTGTATAAACGGCTGAAATAGCTTATGTAGATTTTCCGCAGCAATGCCAATACCTGTATCTATTACCTGAATGATGATGAAATTTCTGGCTGATAAAATTTCGGTTGTGGAAGTGATGGTTTGATGTGTTGCTGTTGCTGTTAAGGTAATTTTGCCGCCTGAAGGAGTGAATTTGACTGCATTATTGAGTAAGTTAATTAAAACCTGACGAATGCGTCTTTCATCTACTGAAATTGTTGGTAAATTGGGCTGAATGTTAGTTTTTAATTGTATCTTTTTTTGGAATGCTAGTTGTTTAATAAATGTTAAACTGGATTGACAAACCTGTCCGATCTTAGTAGTTGTGTATTTTAATTCAATTTGTCCAGCTTCTATTTTTGATAAATCAAGGATGTCATTAATTAGTTCTAATAAATGTTTACCGCTGCGTTCTATAATTTCTAAAGCTTTTTTTTGTTTGTCATTAATGATTCCAAAGGCATCATCTTGTAAACCTTCAGAAATACCGAGAATGGCATTTAAGGGTGTACGTAGCTCGTGACTCATGTTAGCCAAAAATTCATCTTTGAGTCTGGTGGCACGGGCTAATTGTTCATTAAAAGCTGCTAGTTGTTGATTTTTTTCTTGCAGTTGATTTTCTACTTGTTTGCGTTGACTAATGTCAGAGACTCTAACTAGATTAATTTGTTGATTACTGATAGTAATTTCCTTTGCTGCTATACTTCCCCAAAAGAAATTTCCTGGGAAAGTTTTATATTCTATTTCTCGACTCCAGACTCCTTTTATCGCCATTTCATCCATAATTTCGGCGATTTCTTCTGGTGTAAATTGATTTTTTTGTAGTGTATGTCCTTCAATATCAATTAAATCATCTTTACTGCTGGCGACAAACATTTCCACTGCTTTTTGATTACAGTCTATGGTTCTCAAAGTTGCTATGTCTACTAAAAATATGGCATCAGCTGATTCATTAAATACTGCTTGGAGTAAATCTCGACTGCGGATAATTTCTGCTTCTGCCAGTTCACGTTGATGTAGGGCAGCTTTTTGCTCAGATATATCTACTAAATAACCAATAATTTCTAATGGATTGCCTGTATCATCTCGGATGAGGCGAAATTCATCTTCTATCCAACGGTAATTACCATTTTGATCACGAAAACGATATTGATATAAATGATATTCTTTTGCTTCTAAATAAGATAGCTCTGGTAGGATTACTGTTAAGTCTTCTGGATGGATATGATCTGACCAAAAGTTGCTCTCTTGTAACCATTGTTCTGCTGTATAGCCAAGTACATTATAAACATTATCGCTAATAAAGGTGGCTGTAAATTTATGAGATGGTTGACAAGTATAGATAACTGCCGGACTACCAGAAAGTACAAATTGTAAGCGTTCTTTGAGACGTTTATTTTCTAGTTCTTCTCGTTTGCGATCGCTAATATCAAAGTTGAGACCAATCATTCTTTGGGCTTTTCCTTGTGAGTCTCGCTGAACTATGGAATAGGCTTTAATGTATTTTATTTGATCATCGGGACAGAGAATTCTAAATTCTTCTTCAAAGTCTTTTTTTCCTTCTATGGCTTCTTGGATGGCTATTTGGCAGGTTTTGAGGTCTTCAGGATGTACTTCTATTTCCCAGTCCTGGTAAGTAGCTGTGAAGTTTGAATATTTAACTCCATACATTTGGTGCATTCGATGATCCCAAACGAGATGATCGTTGGTGATGTCCCAATCCCAAATACCAATTTGGGCTGATTTGATTGCCAAGTCTAATCTATCGGAGAGGTTACGGAAGGCAATTTCTATATGTTTGCGTTCACTAATATCAATTATTAAGCCATCCCATAGGATATCACCGTTGGCTTGCTTTTCTGGTTGTGAAAAACCTTGTATCCATTTAGTTTGACCTGATGGGGTAATAATTCTACCTTCCCATGACCATTGTTCTAAGGAAATTGCAGAACGAGCTATGGACTCTAGTAATATAGGTACATCTTCTGGATGGCCTAGGTTGACTAAGTTATCAGCATCTTCTAGGACTACTGCTGGTTCTATTCCATAGATTTCTCGACAGCGATCGCTGATGTAAATAAATTCATGAGAACCATCTGGATGTAGAACATATTGATACATTACTCCAGGGAGGTTACTGGCAATGCGCTGGAATCTAGCTTCATTTTGACGTAATCTGTTTTCTGTTTGTCTGCGTGCTGTGATGTCTCTATCTATGCCACGATAGCCACGAAATTTGTTGTTTTCATCCAAAATAGGAACTCCACTGCTTTCTAGGGTAATTAATCTGCCGTCTTTATGGTGGTTAATATGTTCCAAACATTCAAAGGGGGCTGGAATTGAAGCAAATTTGGTGATTTCTGCGAAGACTTTTTTGGCTTCTTTCGATGGCATTATATCAAAGGGTGTTTTACCTAACACTTCTATGGGTGTATAACCCAAGATATTGGTAATTTGCGGACTAGCATAAGTATAGATACCAAATTCGTTGATTTCCCAAATCCAATCACTGGACGTTTCCACGAGATTACGGAAACGTTTTTCACTAATTCTGAGTTCGGCTCCACGTTGATTAACTTGGGCTTCTAGGGATTGATTTTGTGCAGAGAGAAGATGTAAGAGGCGATCTCGTTCTTGTTCGGCAATTTTGCGTTCTGTGATGTCTTGGACTATTGCACCTATACGGTATATTTGTCCACTATAATTGTAGATGGGAAAACATCTTCCCCATACCCAGCGGATTGATTTATCTGGTCGAATAATCCGATATTCGCTGTTTAGGAATTTCCTAGTGCCAATATTTTTGTAATTCTCATCAACACGTTCTTTATCTTCAGGATGAATAGAGTCTTTCCAGGAGTCAGGATTCTCATACAAGCTTTCTAGGGAATTTCCCCAAATTTTTGTATAAGCTGGATTAACGTAAAGTAATTCTTGTTGTTGGAATTGACGTACAAGTATTACGTCGTGGCTATTTTCTGCAAATTGACGAAATCTTTCTTCACTTTCTCTAAGTGCATTTTCTGACTGTTTCTGCTCTGTTATGTCTTGAGTCATTGTCATGCCGGCAATGACATTACCATTTTGATCTCGGACGGGAATATTGTGGGTGATATAGAGGCGATCATTATATTCAACTTCAGCAATGGTTGTCTCTCCAGTTAGAGCTTTTTGAAGGTTAGGTTGTATAGTTTCACAGGTTTCAATTGGAAAGACTTCCCATATTGTTTTTCCTTCCATATTGGCTTTGTCTAAACCTTTACTGGCTAGTTCTGAACCTCCCACTAGTAGATATCGTAGGTCATGATCAAATAGTACTACTGCACCATTGGGAAAGTTATCTACTAAGGTACGGTAAAGTTGCTCGCTACGACGTAGTGCTTGTTCTGTTTCTTTCTGTTCTGTAATATCTTCATAGCTACTGATAATACCAATAATTTCTCCATCTAAATTTTGTAATGGTATTTTATTGATACGTATATGTCTGGAAATATTGCCTATTTTTGTCAGTTTTTCTTCAACGTTAAATTTAGGTTGACCAGATTCGATCACGAGTTTATCATCTTTTTGATATGATGCTGCTTGTTCTTGCCAAGGCATATCAAAATCTGTTTGGCCGATAATATCTGTATTAGAAGATAGTCCAGCATCTATCGATAGTTGTCGGTTACATCCTAAGAATTTACTGTTTTTGTCTTTCCAAAATATAGCCGTTGGTAAGCTATCCATGATTACTTGGAGCAGGATTTGACTTTCTTGAAATGCTTGTTCAACTTGTTGATAAATTGTGGCGTTTTCTTTAATTGCGGTAATATCTCTAGCAGTCCAAATTACTTCTTTCTCAGAGATTGATAATACCTTAGCTCTAAACCAGATTATTTTATTATTAATTTTTAATTTATATTCATGTTCTATTGTTTGCTGTGTGCTTAAAGCTTGATTAATTATATCTCTAAACTCATCTGCTATTTGCTGAGGAAAAATTTCATAGATTGTTCTTCCCAGTAACTCTTTAGCCGGTTTATACAGTTTGTCTGTGGCGGTAGGTGCTATTTTCAGATAGCGTCCTTTATCATCTATTACTAAGATGACATCAACTATGGCATTCAGCAGTCCTTGTAGTTCACTTTCTGAGTCTTGCAATGCTTGGAGTGCTACTTCATGTTCCCGTTTGAGAGATTTTTGTTCAGTGATATCTCGCCCTTCTAAAATGAGCATGACTATTTTGTCAGTTTCGTCTTTTAAGGGGCGCAATGAAAAATCTAAGGTTACTGTCTGATTTTTTGCACCACAAATATCTACTTCATCATAAATTAATTCTCCTTGAGCAGCACAGATAATTGCTTGTTTTAATTTCTCTTGGTTCGCTATGGAATTTTGCCACCAATATGTTTCCCACAAGGGTTGATTAATAACTTCGGCTATTTTTAATTCAGCAAATTCTAAGGCTGTTTGATTGATTTTGCATAGAATACCTGCGGTTGTTAATAATCCGTTAAATTGAAATTCATTCTCAAAGATAGCTGCAAATTTTTGCTCACTAAATGCTACTTGCTTAACCAATTCCAGATTTTTATTTCTGAGGTTTTCATACAATTCTGATTGCTGAATAGTTACAGATAAATGCCATAATATTTGTTGTAATAAATCAATTTCTGTTGGTTGCCATTCCCTGATACTACTACACTGGTGAACAATTAATAACCCCCATAAATCTTCTGGTTGGTGATTGGTTTGATGATGGTTAATTTCTTGATTTAATAGAATTGGTACACTCAAACTAGCTTTAACTTGATTTGTTTCTAGAAATTGAGATTGGCATTCTGTTAATCCTGTATGAGAAATATCAGTGATTGCTTGAACTTTACCTACTAAATGATCTTGATTTTGCTGTTTTTGAAAACAGTGATATGCAATGTTAATATTTAATAGTTTTGGCCAATTACAAGATACAGATTCAGCAACGACTGTACCATTCATCTGATGAGCAAATTGATATACTATCACTCGATCTGCCATCATAAATTTATGTATTTCTGCTACTGCTGCTTGCAGAATTTCTCCTATGTTGATAAATTTACGAATGTTTAATAATATCCTGGCTACAATTTGCTGTTGTTGTTCTTGATTTATGAGTTCTTTGAAGAGTTTCTTTTTTTCTATAACTTTATGAATTGCACTACAAAGTTGGTATGATGTCATTTGATTCCTAACAATATAGTCATCAACACCATTTTTTACAGATGTGACTACTAGACTGATATCATCTTTTTCTACAATCATAATGATTGGAATGTTTAAATTTCTGGATTTTAAATAGTTGGTAAATTCTAAGCCATTGATATCGGATAATTGATGCTTGATCAGTATTAAATCTGGTATTTGATTTTGGAGATGGTTAAATGCTGCTTGTGCTGTTTCTACTTCAACTACGCTATATTGAGCAAATTGATCTTGACTTAAATAGTGGCAATATAGCGACCTATCTTCTGGCAAATCTTCCAAAATCATAATTGAGTAATGGTATATTGCCATAGAACCTCATGAGTAATTTTTAGGCGTTAAGTGTGCATTAACTTATATACTAACGTTAAGGTATCACACTTGACAATTACTCACAATCCGGAAACTTAAATCAGATTCAGTCATCAATGGTATGTATTGGATGTTTTTTAATTAACTTTAGCTCTAACATCTACACCGTCTTTTTTTAATTTCCCGTCTTCCATATAAACTATGCGATCTGCGATATCTAAAATCCGGTTATCATGGGTAACGAGCAAAATTGTACAACCTTGTTCCTTGGCTAATTTTTGCATTAATTCTACTACGTCTCTTCCAGATTGTTTATCTAATGAAGCGGTTGGTTCGTCCGCTAAAACTATTTTGGGATGACTTACTAAAGCTCTGGCGATCGCAACTCTTTGTTTTTGTCCTCCAGATAAGTCTTCTGGATAATAATTTACCCTTTCTCCTAAACCTACTTCTTCTAACATAGAGATGGTTTTTTTATCAATATCTTGGTTGAGATATTGTTCATGAAGTTCTAATGACATTCTGACGTTTTCTTTAGCTGTTAAAAATGTCATGAGATTGTGAGCTTGAAAAATATAACCAATTTGCCGACGTAGTTTAGTTAGTTTATTTTTGCTTGCTCCTAATATTTCTTGTTCTAATATTTTTAGACTTCCTTCTTGAGCAGAACGTAAACCACCCATTAATGATAATAAAGTAGTTTTTCCTGATCCAGATGGCCCTGTCATAATTACAATTTCGCCAGATTTTATTTCTAAGTTAATATTAAATAAAACCTGTTTTTTTAATGCACCTTTCCCAAAGTAATGATTGAGATCAGTGACTTTAATCACAGTATTAGTAAAAACTTGTGTTGAATAAGTGTCTAACATAATTTTTATTGTTTAGAGATGTTTTTGGATAGCTAAGTACCTGAGCAAAATTAATTGGATATTTTGGGAATCAATCAAAATCTCTGTACTTCTTATCTGTTCCCTGTTCCCTGTTCCCTGTTCCCTGTTCCCTATCCTAAATATGAAATTGATTTTGCACAACTACTTATAGTTAAATTACAGATATCTGTTCAGCACTAAAAAATATCCGCAGGATCAGCCGAGCGTAATTTTCGTAATGCGATCGCTCCAGAAATACTACACATAATTACAGTTAAAATAAATACTGTTACAGCCCGATCTACTTTCATTGAGATAGGTAACATAGTAGCTGCAAAGGTCAATTCATACAATCCAAAAGATAGAAAAAATGCTGGTAAATAACCTAAAATAGCTAATACTAATGCCTCTTGAATTAAAACTATCAACAAGTAGTTATCTGTGTAACCCATTGCTTTTAGAGTTGCATATTCTGGTAAATGATCAGAAACATCTGAATAAAGTATCTGATAAACAATCACAATACCAACAATAAATCCCACCAAAACACCTAAACCAAAAATAAACCCAATTCCTGTTCCATTGGCCCAATAATTTTTTTCTTTTTGAGCAAAATCTTCTGTTGTTCCTACTTCTACAAAAGGCGTTTGTGGATTAGGATTTAAGCCTCTTTGTAATTGAGATTGTAATCTTTGAATATCTGTACCTGGTTTAACATTAATTAAACCAACTTCAATTTGTTCTGGTTTTCTATTAGTAAATAAATTGAGAAATGTAGAATGACTGGCAATTACATTACCATCCGCAGCAAAGGAAGCACCATTACTAAATACACCTTTAACACTGACTGATTTACTATTTAATTCTGTTTGAAAATTACCAGTTTTCTGAAAAATATCACCGACAGCACCATATTCTGGACGGCCAGCTTGATCAAACATAACATGGCCTAATGCCTTAAGTTGATTTTGATTTTTTTGTAATTCCGGAAACTTCAAACCAGGTTGATCTGGGTCTATTCCCCATACTAAAATAGCCCTATCTATCCTAGTTTTAGGATTACGCCATTGTCCTGTACCAATATAAACAGAATTAACTGATTCTACCCCATCATAACTTAATGCTTGATAAAGTTTCTGTCTAGGAAAACTTTTGACAGAAAATAAAGTATTAAATTGGGGATTAATTAATACTAAGTCTGCTGATAAATTGCGATGGGGTTGAATTGCCGCATCAAATAATGCACTCTCAAAACCCATCTGAATAAATATCAACATATCCGCGAAGGTAATTCCAGCAACAGCAACAGCTAATCGGGTTTTTTCTTTCAATAACTGTCGCCAAGCTAGGGGTGTTTTCAAAAATAGTTTTTTAGTCATTAGTTGTTATTGATTAGTTGTTAGTTATTAGTTATATAAATTCCTATATTAATACTAATTCTGTATGAAAATGCACCAAATTTCTTAAGGAATTAACCGCAGAGGCGGAAAATACTATTTAAAAAATTAAGGGCATTCTGATCAAGAGATAGTATAAGTCAGGTAACAATTTTTTCTGGGAAAGGCGATATTACAATTCAATTATTGTGTCTACTTGTAAATTTGTTAAACCCGCAACTTTTTGACTATCTTCAGTATTCAATTTAATCTTGACTTCAATCACACGACTATCTAAATTTTCTCCTGGTTGGTTACTAAATACATTTTGACGATTAACTTGTAAGCCAATTTGTGTAACTTTTCCCTTTAAGTCACCAGAAAAAGTAGGACTGGTAATAGTAGCAAGTTGACCAATTTTAACTTTACTAATATCTGTTTGATAAACTTCTGCTACTGCTAACATTTGTTGTGTTTGTGCAAAATCAGCAATTCCAGATTCACTAATTTTTTCACCAACATGACTGTGAATTTTGAGTATTTGTCCTGTGATGGGAGCGCGGATAAAAGCAGCTTCTAAATCAGTTTTGGCACTATTTAATCTAGCGATCGCACTGTCAACTTCTGTTTCTGCTAACTTCACATCTACAGGACGAACTTCCGCAATACTATTCAGTGTTCCTTGTGCTTGATTAATTTGTTTTTGACTAGTTTTCTGAATTCTATTTAATCCTACTTTTGCTTCTGCTAACTGTTTGCTGGCTGTAGTATTAATCCGATTGAAAACTGCTTCGGCTTCACTTAGTTGTTGTTGGGCAGTTTCTAAATCTAACTTTTTACCATCAATTAATGAATTAGAAATTGCTCCTTCTTTATACAATTTCTGGTAGCGTGCATATTCCGATTTGGCATTGTTTAGTTGAGCATTCAATTTATTAATAGTTGCTTGTTGAGCAATTCTATCACCTTGCCATTGCGCTTCAATTCTAGCAATATTTTCCTGCTGGGCATTTTTATCACCTTCATATTGGGCTTTAATTCTCTCTAGATTGGCTTTTTGTGCTTGAATATCTCCTAATTTAGCACCTGCTTGAATTTGTGCTAGTCTGGCTTTGGCAACTCTGACTTCTTTCTCTGCTTGTAAAACAGTTTGCTCCAATTTATTATGTGAATATAATATTGCTATTATTTCTCCGGTTTTGACTGTATCACCTTCTTGAAATAAAATTTTGGCGATTCTATCACCATCTAAAGACAAAGGTGCAGATAACTTGATTATTTCTGTAGCTGGTTCTAATCTACCTAGTGCTGTAATTTTACTAGGAGCAGGATCAATTTCTGTTATTTCTTCTGTCGCAGCATTACTAATTTTTCCAAAATTGGCAACTCCATAAACTGCAATACCAGCAGTGACTGTAGTGGCAATTATAACTAGAGCCAGTAATCCTTGATTGGCAGGTTTAAAAAATAGTTTATAATCCATAATTCCGACTCCCCGCTGAAAATAAATATTCTTGTTTTTGTTTACCTCAACTTAATTGAGATACAGTTTTTCTCAAAATAAGCAATTAACATTTCTCCTAACAGTTGGCATTGTTCCAGAAAATCTATAGTTTGATCTCCACAGAGTTTTTCTAGAATAACTCCATTCACAAAGCTCAATACAAATGAGGCTAAAACTTGACTTTCTATGCCTAAAAATTCGCAGGTTGCTTGTTGATATCTTTTGTTAGCACGTTGAAAAACCTTACTATTATTGAACAGTGTTTTTGAATCTTGGTTTTGACAAAAATCAACCCATACATAAGTCCATTTAATGAGGTAATCTTCATTTTTGACCAGGTAATTACCTAAAGCTGCCATCTTTTCTGGTAAGGTTTCTATTCCTCCTAATTCTGATAAAGCTACAATTACATCCTGCTCACTTATTTCTTCTACCAGTTGTTCAAATAGTGCTTGTTTACTGGGAAAGTAGTAATACAGCGTACCTGTAGAAACTCCTAAACCATGAGCAATTTGCCGCATGGTGATAGCTCCATAACCTTTTTGAGCAAATAAATCAAAGCATTTGCTGATTAGTTCTTTGCGGTATTGCCCATGATTGACGATTTTTGGCATGGAAGCTTGAGCTTTTTTATATCGAACGTTTGTTATTGTTTATGTTACAAAATATTAATCTAGCTGTCAACTACGGAGATTACTGATCTTAAAAGAATGATAAATTACTGAATAGTGAAAGATTTTTAAATATAAGTACCCAAGCAAAATTAATTGCACATATTAATTGAAAGCATAACTTGCTTTACTCTTACCTGTTATTCCCTGTTCCCTTTCCTAAAACTAACAAGATTCTGAAAAGTCAGTAATTGACAGTGTATGTATTTAAAAATGGTCGGTAATCCACAAGCAGTTACAAAGCTGAAAATGCTAAAATTAGGCAACAAAAACAGACCAATGAATATCTAATCAGTAATAACAGTCAATATTTTTTCAGATAAGAAAAATGCCAAATCAACCACAAGATCAAGAAAACTTGTTATCTAAAAGACATGGCTGGAAAAAAGCAGCTACTTCATTATCATTAGTGTTACTGGGATCAGGAATGACTTTTGCCGGTGGTTACTTAGCAGATAACCAACAAAAAGTGACCGAAACAGCATCTAAGCTGGCAGTCGAAAAGGTAAATGCAGCTACACCATTACCAGGTAACACCGATCCTAACTTTATCACCAGAGTAGTAAAGAAAGTTGGCCCAGCAGTAGTCAGGATTAATTCTGCACGTACAGTTAAAACTGAAATACCATCAGAATTTAATGATCCCTTCTTTCGTCGCTTCTTTGGCAGAATTCCACGAGAGGGCAGAAGTCGGGTAGAAAGAGGAACTGGTTCAGGGTTTATCATCAGTAGCAATGGCCGTATTCTTACCAATGCTCACGTAGTTGATGGAGCAGATACAGTAACCGTCACCCTGAATAATGGACGTACCTTCCAAGGTAAAGTAATTGGCCGAGATGAACTAACCGATGTAGCAGTGGTAAAAATTGAGGCCAATAACTTACCAACAGTAACCATAGGTAATTCAGATACATTACAACCAGGCCAATGGGCGATCGCAATTGGAAATCCCTTGGGTTTAGATAACAGTGTTACCACAGGAATTATCAGTGCCACAGGGCGCTCCAGTAACCAAGTAGGTGTACCTGACAAGCGAGTTCAATTTATTCAAACCGACGCAGCAATTAACCCTGGTAACTCCGGTGGGCCATTATTAAATGCCCGTGGAGAAGTAATTGGTATGAACACAGCCATTATCCGCGGAGCGCAAGGTTTAGGGTTTTCAATTCCTATTAACACAGCCCAAAAAATTTCCAATCAGTTAATAACTACTGGTAAAGCCCAACACCCATATTTAGGAATTCAAATGGTGGGGTTAACACCTGAAGTCAAACAGGAAATCAACTCAGATCCCAAAAGTAGTTTAACCGTCAATGATGATCAGGGTGTATTAATAGTCAAAGTCATGCCAGGTTCACCAGCAGCCAAAGCTGGAGTCAAAGCAGGAGACGTAATCAAAAAGCTGAATGGTAAATTAATGGTTGATGCTACTGCCGTACAAAGAGCAGTGGAAGCAGCCGAAGTGGGGGGTAATGTCAGCTTAGATTTACGTCGTAATGGCAGAAGTATTAGCATTGCTATCAAACCCGGAACTTTCCCTACTAATTTGCAATAATAGGGAAGAAGGAACAGTTTTAGCCTTACCGGGTGACAAGGAAGGTAAAAACTAGGCAGGGAGCAGGGAGCAGGGAGCAGGGAGAAAAAAATTATCATTTTTGTAACAGAGATTGGGTTAATTCATTTTTTCCAAACCTACACCCTGCCTTAACTTTAGCTCTCTTGTCACCCAGAAAGGATTAACTCAGGACTCCTTTGAGGAGAGCAACGCTTACGTAATTCGTAATTCGTAATTCGTAATTCGTAATTCGTAATTCGTAATTCGTAATTCGTAATTCGTAATTCGTAATTCGTAATTCGTAATTCGTAATTCGTAATTCGTAATTCGTAATTCGTAATTC
>JAAHFX010000018.1:42504-48534 GCA_010672785.1 Sphaerospermopsis sp. SIO1G1 | reverse complement strand
TACTGGATGGATGGTCATTACCGTTGGTGTTTAAGGACTTGTTTGAGTTCTATCAAGAAAGTATTGATGGTGTAGAAACTGTTAATAAACCAAGTTTGAATTATCGGAGTTATATTGAGTGGTTACAGCAACAGAAACAAACCACAGCGCAGGAATTTTGGCAAGATAAATTGAGTGGTTTTGAATCACCAACTCCGTTGGTGGTGGAGAAATCATTATCAAGTCAAAAACAAGGAAGTGAATATCAGGAAGAGGTTGTTTATTTATCAGTTGAGCAAACAAAAGCAGCGACAGAGTTTGTGAGAAAGCATCAATTAACGGTGAATAATTTGGTGCAAGGTGTGTGGGGGATATTGTTATCTCGTTATAGTCAAGAACAGGATGTGGTGTTTGGTTCTACAGTTTCTGGTCGTCCTCCGTTTTTACCTGGTGTAGAATCAATAGTCGGGTTATTTATTAATACTTTACCTGTGCGAGTTGAGGTGGATGAGGATGGTGATGTTTTATCGTTGTTAAAGAATTTACAACAACAGCAGATAGAAAGTGAACAATTTTCTTACTCTCCATTAGTAGATATTCAAGGATGGAGTGATGTGACTAGAGGTAGTGCTTTATTTGATAGCATTTTTGTGTTTGAAAACTACCCTGTAGAGACTGATGATTTAGAAGATGAAAGTAGTTTGCAGATTGATAATTTCCGAGGAATTGAACAAACAAATTATCCTTTAACTGTAGTCTCTGCTCCTGGTGATGAGTTATTCTTGAAGATTAGTTATGATAGTAGTCGGTTTGCAGAAGAAACAATCACCAGAATGTTGGGACATTTGCAAACATTATTATCAGCAATAGTAGAAAATCCCACCGCAGCAATTAATCAACTCCCAATATTAACAGCACCAGAACAACAACAATTATTAATAGATTGGAATAATACAGCAACAGAAAATCCTCACAAAACAGTCATTCAACTATTTGCAGAGCAAGTAGAAAAAACACCAAATGCAACAGCAGTAGTATTTGAAAACCAACAATTAACCTATTCAGAATTAAATCAGAAAGCAAACCAACTAGCACAACACTTAACATCTCAAGGAGTAGGAGCAGACACCTTAGTCGGAATATATATAGAACGTTCCCTAGAAATGATAATTGGAATCTTGGGAACATTAAAAGCAGGAGGTGCTTATTTACCAATAGATATAGAATATCCCAGTGAACGGGTAAACTATATGTTAGCAGATGCCAAAATCAACATCTTACTCACCCAGGAAAACCTCAAATCACTTGTCGAAAATCAGCACATCACCACAATTTGTTTAAATACAGAATGGCAATTAATTGATATTCATAGTCGAGAAAATAGTAATGTAGAAATTACATCAAATCACCTAGCTTACGTCATCTACACATCCGGTTCCACAGGAAAACCCAAAGGAGTAGAAATAACCCACCAAGGACTAACAAACCTAGTTAATTGGCATCAAAAACAATTTCAAATCACCGCAGCAGATCAAGCTACACAGTTAGCAGGAACAGGATTTGATGCAGCAGTTTGGGAAATTTGGCCTTATCTCACAGCAGGTGCAACATTACATTTAGTTAAAAAAGAAATATTAGTATCACCAGAACAACTGCAAACATGGTTAACAGAAAATCAAATTACTGTTAGTTTTGTACCCACACCCATCACCCAAGAACTATTAAAATTAAGTTGGGAAAATGTAGATACAACATTAAGATATCTACTCACAGGAGGAGATAAATTAACTCAACATCCCCCAGAGACAATACCTTTTGCAGTAGTTAATAATTATGGCCCGACAGAAAACACAGTAGTTACTACATCTTGCATTTTAGAAACTAATCAACAGCAGACATCACCTAGTATTGGTAAACCAATTCATAATACTAAGGTTTATATATTAGATAAAAACCTACAACCAGTACCTATAGGAGTACCAGGAGAATTATATATAGGTGGCCAAAGTCTTGCAAAAGGTTATTTAAACCGTCCTCAATTGACAGCAAAAACATTTATTCCTAACCCCTTTGAGGACGGAACAAGTAAACTTTATAAAACTGGGGACTTAGTTAGATATTTAGCAGATGGAAATATTGAATATTTAGGAAGAAGTGATAACCAAGTTAAAATTCGTGGTTTCAGAATTGAGTTAGGGGAAATAGAAACTACACTCAGTCAAAATGCAGATATACAAGCATCCTGTGTGATTGTTCGTGAAGATAACCCTGGATATAAACGGTTAGTTGCTTATATTGTTGCAGAGACAGAATTATCCACTAGTGAACTCAGACAATATTTAAAAGGTAGAATTCCAGAGTATATGGTTCCTAGTGCTTTTGTCTATCTGGATTGTTTACCTTTGACTGCTAATGGCAAAATTGATCGACGTGCATTACCTGCTCCTACATTAGATACTGAAATAGAAATAAAATACGTAGCACCAAAAACGGAAACAGAAAGCAAATTAGTAGAAATTTGGCAACAAGTATTAGGAATAGAAAAAATAGGAATAAACGATAACTTCTTTACATTAGGTGGAGACTCGATCTTAAGCATTCAAATTATAGCCAAAGCCAAACAGCAGGGAATAGAAATAACAATCAAACAGCTATTTGCCAATCCAACAATAGCAGAACTAGGAGCAGTAGCAGGAACAGTTCAAATATTAGAAATAGAACAAGGAATAGTTAGTGGAAACTTCTCCTTAACACCAATTCAAAAATGGTTCTTTGAGCAAAATCGTCCAGAAACTCATCACTTCAACCAAGCATTCTTACTCACAGTACCAACAGACATCAACAAAGAGAAACTAGAAAAAGTATGGATAGAAATTATCAATCATCATGATGCTTTAAGATTGAGATTTACCCAAACAGAAAATCAATGGAAAGCAACACATAGTGAACCCATAGAAAGATTTGAAATTGAATACTTTGATATTTCTGAACAACCAGAACAACCACAAATAATAGAAACAACAGCAGACAAACTGCAAGCAAGTTTAGAATTAGAATCTCATCTAGTCAAAGTAGGATTGTTTAAACTAGGAGAAAACCAACCAGGAAGACTATTAATAGTCATACATCACCTAGTAGTAGATGGAATATCCTGGAGAATATTACTAGAAGACCTAGAAACAGGATATCAACAACTAACAGCAAACAAAAAAATTAAACTCCCAGCAAAAACCACATCCTTTAAATCTTGGAGTAAAAAACTTACTGAATACGCACAAACAGAACAATTAAAATCAGAATTATCCTATTGGTTAGAAACTGCAAAAAATGAAATTAAAACAATACCAGTAGATAAACAAGGTAGTAACACATTAGCATCAATTGAAAATGTCGTTTTATCTTTAAACAAAGAAGAAACAACAGCATTATTACAAGCAGTACCGAAAGCTTACAAAACCCAGATCAACGATATCTTATTAACAGCATTAACTCTAGTATTGAGTAAGTTAACCAACTCCAACTCAGTATTATTCAACCTAGAAGGACATGGTAGAGAAGACATCCTAGAGAAAGTAGACATATCCAGAACCATAGGATGGTTTACAACCATGTTCCCTGTAGTTGTGAACCTAGAAAATTCTGAATTTAACGACTTAGGAAATGCGATAAAATCAGTAAAAGAACAACTGAGACAAATACCAAATAAAGGAATAGGATATGGTGTACTGCGTTATTTGAGTGATGTAGAAATTAGTCACCAACTCCAAAAATCACCAAAACCAGAAGTCAGCTTTAACTATTTAGGACAATTTACCCAAACATTAAACACATCCTCATTGTTATCATCTGCGGATGAGTCTAGTGGAAAAGACCAAAGTTTAAAAGGTCAACGTTCGTCTTTATTAGACATCAACGCTATCATTACCAATGAACAACTAGAAATAAGTTGGACATACAGTAGTAATATTCATGAAGACACAACAATAGAGAAATTAGCGCGAGAATTTGTCTCCACGTTACAAGAGATAATTAACCATTGTTTAAACCCAGAAAATGTAGGATACACACCTTCAGACTTCCCATTAGTAAAACTTAATCAAACAGAATTAGATTTAGTTTTAAATCAAGCCAAACTGGAAAATATTGAAGATATTTATCCCTTATCACCCATGCAAGAGGGGATGTTATTTGAAAGTTTGTATGCACCGGATGGTGGTGTTTATTTTGAACAAACTACTTTTACATTAAATGGTGAATTGAATGTCACCGCATTTACCGAAGCATGGCAAAAATTAGTAAATCATCATCCAATATTCCGTACCTCATTTATTTGGAAATCTTTAAGTCAACCAGTGCAGGTGGTTCATAAAGATGTCATTGTCAATGTTGATGTTCAAGACTGGAGAAATTTATCACCTTCAGAACAGCAAACACAAATTGAAGAATTTTTACAAGAGAAAAGAAAACAAGGTTTCCAACTGGATGAAACTCCATTAATCAGATTGTATTTATTACAATTAAGTTCTGAAAGTTATCAATTTGTCTGGTGTTATCATCACATCTTACTTGATGGATGGTCTTTACCTTTGGTATATCAAGATTTATTCGATTTCTATCAAGCAGGTGTTGATGGTGTCGAAATTGATAATAAACCCAGTCTGAATTATCGTAATTATATTGAGTGGTTACAAGAACAAAAGCAAGCAAATGCACAAGAGTTTTGGCAAAATCAATTAAGTGGTTTTGAATCACCTACTTCTTTAGCTATTGAGAAATCACTATCAAGTCAAAAACAAGAAAGTGAATATCAAGAACAAGTTGTTTATTTAACCGTTGAACAGACTCAGAAAGCAACAGAATTTGTCAGACAGCATCAATTAACTTTAAATAATTTGGTGCAAGGTGTCTGGGGTTTATTGTTATCTCGTTATAGTCAAGAAAATGATGTAGTATTTGGTTCTACTGTTTCTGGTCGTCCTCCGTCTTTACCTGGTGTAGAGTCAATGGTTGGGTTATTTATTAACACCTTACCTGTGCGAGTTAAGATTAATGAAAATCTTGATGTTCTATCTTTATTACAAGAATTACAACAGCAACAAATAGAGAGTGAACAGTATTCCTATTGTTCTTTAGTAGACATTCAAGGATGGAGTGAAGTTCCTCGCAGTACGACTTTATTTGATAGCATTTTTGTCTTTGAAAACTATCCCATTGGTTCTAATCTTGTAGAAGATGACGATAGTTTAACTATCACTAATTCCAGAGGAATTGAACATACAAATTATCCGCTGACGGTGATAGCTGTTCCTGGTGAACAGTTGTTGTTAAATATTAGCTACGACACCAGTAAATTTGCCAGCAACACAATAGAAAGAATGACAGGACATCTCCTCACCCTGTTATCAGCAATAGTAGAAAAACCAAAAGCAAGCATAAAAGAACTACCAATATTAACAGCAACAGAAGAACAGAAAATATTAACAGAATGGAACAAAACCCAAACAGAATACCCAGTAGATAAATGTATTCATCAAATATTTGCAGAACAAGTTGCTAAAACACCAGATGCAACAGCAGTAGTATACGGAAAAGAAGAAATAACCTATACAGAACTAAACAAAAAAGCCAATCAACTAGCTCATTATTTACATTCATTGGGAGTAAAAGCAAACAGCTTAGTAGGAATATCAGTAGAACGTTCAGTAGAAATGATTGTCGGACTATTAGGAATATTAAAAGCAGGAGGAGCATACGTACCATTAGACCCAGAATATCCCCAAGAAAGACTAACAGCAATTATCGAAGATGCAGAAATAGAAACAATCTTAACAACAGCAAAAGTAACGAAAAACCTACCAGAAAACCAAGCCAAAATAATCTGCTATGAGCAAGAACTAACAACCATAGAAAAACAAAAAATAACCAACCCAAACACACAAACAAAATCAGAAAACCTAGCATACGTAATATACACAAGTGGATCAACAGGAAAACCCAAAGGAGTAGAAGTAAAACACAAAGGAGTAAACCGCTTAGTAATCAACACAAACT
>JAAHFX010000018.1:0-42404 GCA_010672785.1 Sphaerospermopsis sp. SIO1G1 | reverse complement strand
AACCCAAACACACAAACAAAATCAGAAAACCTAGCATACGTAATATACACAAGTGGATCAACAGGAAAACCCAAAGGAGTAGAAGTAAAACACAAAGGAGTAAACCGCTTAGTAATCAACACAAACTACGTCAAAATAACAGCAAAAGACGTAATAGCACAAGCATCAAATTCAGCCTTTGATGCAGCAACATTTGAAATATGGGGAGCATTATTAACAGGAGCAAAACTAGTAGGAATAAGCAAAGAAACAGCCCTATCACCAAGAGAATTTGCTCAAATAATAAAAGATGAAGGAATGAGTATATTATTCCTAACAACAGCCCTATTGAACCAAATAGCGCAAACAGAACCAACAGCATTTAGTACACTGCGTTATTTATTATTTGGAGGAGAAGCAGTAGACCCAAAATGGGTAGAAGAAATTGTTAGCAAAGGGAAACCAGAAAACCTATTACACGTATATGGCCCAACAGAAAATACAACATTTACAACATGGTATTTAGTAGAAGAAATTGCTAAAGATGGGACAACAATACCTATAGGTAAACCAATTGCTAACAGCACAATATATGTATTAGACCAGAACTTACAACCAGTACCAGTAGGAGTACCGGGAGAACTACATATAGGAGGAGCAGGTTTAGCAAAAGGATATTTGAAACGTCCAGAATTAACAGCAAAAACATTTATTGCTAACCCCTTGGATAACGGTAAAACCAAACTGTATAAAACAGGGGACTTAGTAAAATATTTAGAAGATGGAAATATAGAATATATAAGTAGGATAGATAACCAAGTTAAACTAAGAGGATTCAGAATAGAATTAGGAGAAATAGAAACCGTCCTCAATCAAAATGAAGATGTACAAACATCAGTAGTTGTAATTAGAGAAGATAATCCTGGGTACAAACAACTGGTAGCATACATAGTCGCAGAAACAGAACTATCAACAAGTGAAATCAGACAATATTTAAAAGGAAAAATTCCAGAATACATGATACCAAGTGGATTTGTATATCTGGAAAACCTACCATTAACACCAAACGGAAAAGTAGATAAAAAAGCATTACCAGCACCAAACCTAACAACAGAAATAGCAGACAACTACATAGCACCACAGACACCCACAGAAGAAATACTAGCTGCAATTTGGCAACAAGTATTAAAAGTTGGAAGTGTAGGAATTAATGATAACTTCTTTGAATTAGGTGGACATTCATTATTAGCAACACAATTAGTTTCACGTATTCGTGACCAATTCCAAATAGAAATTCCTTTACAAACTGTATTTGTAGAAACAACAATTGCGGAATTAGCACAAGCAATTGAGCAGCTACAAAAACAAAATTTACAACTAGCAGCACCAGGAATTTTACCAAGGGGAGAAAATGCAGAATTATCCCTCTCCTATGCACAACAACGTTTATGGTTTATAGATCAATTCGAGCCAAATAGTGCTTCCTACAACATCCCCATTGCTTTACGTTTGCAAGGTAAATTAGAGTTAACAGCTTTAGAAAATAGCTTCAGAGAAATCATTAATCGTCATGAAGCATTAAGGACAAACTTCCAAGCAACAGAAGGTAAAGCAGGACAAATTATTCATCAAACAACCAATTGGCAAATGTCAGTAATTGATTTACAGAATTTGTCAGTGCTAGAAACAGAAAGAACTGTTAAGGAATTAATTCAGCAACAGTCAATTCAACCCTTTGATTTGGTAAATGACTATTTATTCAGAACTACATTAGTCGTGCTATCAGAAACAGAACATCTGTTATTAATTTGTATGCACCATATCATTTCTGATGGATGGTCAATGGGAGTATTTGTTGATGAATTAGCAACACTATATAATACCTATCTTCAAGGACAAGAAACAACCTTAAAACCCTTACCAATACAATATGCAGACTTTGCAATATGGCAAAGAAATTGGTTACAAGGTGAAGTATTGGAAAGACAATTAAATTACTGGCAACAACAGCTAGAAACCGCACCAAAATTCTTACCATTACCTACAGATAGATCTAGACCAGCAGTACGAACTTTTGCGGGAAGTTATCAAGAATTTGCACTTTCTGAAGAATTAAGTAATCAACTCATTCAACTGAGTCAAGAACAAGGTGTCACCTTATTTATGACTCTGTTTGCAGCTTATAATGTCCTCCTTTACAGATATACAGGACAAACAGATATATTAGTAGGTTCACCCATCGCGAATAGAAATCAAAAGGAAATAGAAGGTCTAATTGGGTTCTTTGTGAACACATTAGTTTTCAGAAGTGAACTATCAGAAAATATCAGTTTCAATGAACTCTTAACTCAAATTAGAACTACCTCATTATCAGCTTATGCACACCAAGATTTACCCTTGGAAATGTTAGTAGAAGCACTAGAAATAGAAAGAAATCTCAGTCACTCACCTTTATTCCAGGTGATGTTTGCACTGCAAAATGCTCCTACATCTGATGTGGAACTAACTGGTTTAACAGTTAAAGATGTACCCATAGAAATTACTACAGCTAAGTTTGATTTAACTCTCTCCATGAGTCAAACCGCTACAGGAATAATAGGAGGATGGGAATATAATACTGACTTATTTGATAGGAAGACGATAGAAAGAATGACAGGACATTTCATCAACCTGTTATCAGCAATAGTAGAAGATTCAAAAGCAGAAATTAGTAAGTTAGCAATATTAACAGCAAAAGAAGAACAAAAAATATTAACAGAATGGAACAAAACGGAAACAGAATATCCAGTAGATAAATGTATTCATCAAATATTTGCAGAACAAGTTGCTAAAACACCAGATGCAACAGCAGTAGTATACGGAAAAGAAGAAATAACCTATACAGAACTAAACGAAAAAGCCAATCAACTAGCTCATTATTTACATTCATTGGGAGTAAAAGCAAATAGCTTAGTAGGAATATCAGTAGAACGTTCAGTAGAAATGATTGTTGGACTATTAGGAATATTAAAAGCAGGAGGAGCATACGTACCATTAGACCCAGAATATCCCCAAGAAAGACTAACAGCAATTATCGAAGATGCAGAAATAGAAACAATCTTAACAACAGCAAAAGTAGCGAAAAACCTACCAGAAAACCAAGCCAAAATAATCTGCTATGAGCAAGAACTAACAACCATAGAAAAACAAAAAATAACAAACCCAAACACACAAACAAAATCAGAAAACCTAGCATACGTAATATACACAAGTGGATCAACAGGAAAACCCAAAGGAGTAGAAGTAAAACACAAAGGAGTAAACCGCTTAGTAATCAACACAAACTACGTCAAAATAACAGCAAAAGACGTAATAGCACAAGCATCAAATTCAGCCTTTGATGCAGCAACATTTGAAATATGGGGAGCATTATTAACAGGAGCAAAACTAGTAGGAATAAGCAAAGAAACAGCCCTATCACCAAGAGAATTTGCTCAAATAATAAAAGATGAAGGAATGAGTATATTATTCCTAACAACAGCCCTATTGAACCAAATAGCGCAAACAGAACCAACAGCATTTAGTACACTGCGTTATTTATTATTTGGAGGAGAAGCAGTAGACCCAAAATGGGTAGAAGAAATTGTTAGCAAAGGGAAACCAGAAAACCTATTACACGTATATGGCCCAACAGAAAATACAACATTTACAACATGGTATTTAGTAGAAGAAATTGCTAAAGATGGGACAACAATACCTATAGGTAAACCAATTGCTAACAGCACAATATATGTATTAGACCAGAACTTACAACCAGTACCAGTAGGAGTACCGGGAGAACTACATATAGGAGGAGCAGGTTTAGCAAAAGGATATTTGAAACGTCCAGAATTAACAGCAAAAACATTTATTGCTAACCCCTTGGATAACGGTAAAACCAAACTGTATAAAACAGGGGACTTAGTAAAATATTTAGAAGATGGAAATATAGAATATATAAGTAGGATAGATAACCAAGTTAAACTAAGAGGATTCAGAATAGAATTAGGAGAAATAGAAACCGTCCTCAATCAAAATGAAGATGTACAAACATCAGTAGTTGTAATTAGAGAAGAGCATCCTGGTTCTAAACGATTAGTAGCTTATATAGTTTCTGAAAACCCATTAGAAACTAGTGAAATTAGACAATATTTAAAAGGTAAATTACCAGAATATATGATACCCAGTGCATTTGTATATCTGGAAATTTTGCCTTTAACACCTAATGGTAAAGTAGATAAACGTGCATTACCAGAACCACAAATAAACACAGAAATATCCGATAATTATGTTGCACCAAAAACAGAAATAGAAACAAAACTAGTAGAAATTTGGCAACAAATATTAGGAATAGAAAAAATAGGAATAAATGATAACTTCTTCACCCTAGGAGGAGACTCAATATTAAGCATACAAATAATAGCCAAAGCAAAACAAGCAGGAATAGAAATAACAATAAAACAGCTATTTGCCAATCAAACAATAGCAGAAATAGCAGCAGTAGCAGGAAAAATAGGAACATTAGAAATAGAACAGGGAACAGTTACAGGAAACTTCCCATTAACACCAATACAAAAATGGTACTTCAAACAAAACAGACCAGAACCACATCACTTCAACCAAGCATTTTTACTAACAGTACCAGCAGAAATTGAGCAAGAGAAATTAGAACAAGTATGGACAGAAATAATCAATCATCATGATAGTTTGAGATTGAACTTTACACAAACAGAAAATCAATGGGAAGCAACACATAACGAACCCATAAAAAGATTTAAAATTGAAGAATTTGATATATCAGAAATAGCAGAAACAGAACAAAAACAAATAATAGAAACAACAGCAAACAGACTCCAAGCAAGTTTAGAATTAAAATCAAACTTGGTAAAAGTTGGATTATTTAAACTAGGAGAAAAGAAACCAGGAAGACTATTAATAGTCATACATCACCTAGTAGTAGATGGAATATCATGGAGAATACTACTAGAAGACCTAGAAACAGGATATAAACAAATAACTGAAAACCAAGCAATTAAATTACCAAGAAAAACTACATCATTTAAACAATGGAGTGAAAAACTAGGAGAATATGCAACCACAGAAAAACTAAAAACAGAAATAGAATATTGGGTAAATACAAACAACAGTGAAATTAAATCACTTCCAGTAGATAAAACAGGAGAAAACACCTTAGCATCAATAGAAAATATTGCAGTATCCTTAAACAAAAAAGAAACAAAAGCATTACTACAACAAGTACCAAAAGCATACAAAACACAGATAAACGATATCTTGTTAACAGCATTAGTATTGGTATTGAGTAAATGGACAAACTCAAAATCAGTATTATTCAACTTAGAAGGACATGGAAGAGAAGATATCCTAGAAGGAGTAGATATATCCAGAACAATAGGATGGTTTACAACTATGTTCCCTGTAGTTGTGAATATTGAAAAAGAAGACTTAGGAAATATTATCAAATCAGTAAAAGAACAACTGAGAGAAATACCAAATAAAGGTATTGGATATGGTGTACTGCGTTATTTAAGTGATGCAGAAATTAGTAACCAACTAGAAAAAGCACAACCAGCAGAAATAAGCTTTAACTATTTAGGACAATTTACCCAAACATTAAACACCTCATCGTTATTATCATCCGCGGATGAGTCGAGTGGAGAATTCCAAAGTTTATTAGGAAACAGAGAAACAGTATTAGATGTTAACGCAATAATTTCCGAAGAACAGTTACAAATTACCTGGATATATAGTCATAATATTCATGAACAGAAAACAATAGAAAATATTGCCAATGACTTTATTAACACACTGCAAGAGATAATAAATCATTGTTTAGAACCAGAAAATGTAGGATATACACCATCAGACTTCCCATTAATAAAACTCAATCAACAAGAATTAGATGGAATTATAGATAAACTCAACTTAGAAAACATTGAGGATATTTATCCCTTATCACCCATGCAGTCGGGGATGTTATTTGAAAGTTTGTATGCTCGAAATGAAGGTGTATACTTTGAACAAATTACCTGTACATTTAATGGTGAATTGAATGTAGCAGCATTTACAAAAGCATGGCAGAAATTAGTAAATCATCACACAATATTCAGGACTGCATTTATTTGGGAATCATTAAGTGAACCAGTGCAAGTTGTTCATAAAGATGTAACTATAAAAGTTGAAGTTCAGGACTGGAGAGAATTATCAGCAACAGAACAGGAAACAAAGATAGAACAGTTTTTACCAAATGAGAGAAAACAAGGTTTCCAACTTAATCAAACACCATTAATGAGATTGTATTTACTGCAATTGAGTGATGATAGTTATCAATTTGTGTGGAACTTCCACCATATATTACTCGATGGATGGTCTTTACCTTTAGTGTGGGAAGACTGGTTTAATTATTATCATGCAATTGATACAGGTGTAGATAGTAATATCAAACCAACCATCAATTACAGTAACTATATTGCTTGGTTACAGGAACAACAACAACAAAATTTAGCCCAGGAATTTTGGCAAAATAAATTGAGTGGTTTTGCATCTCCAACTCCCTTAGTCGTAGAAAAACCGTTATCAAATCGTCAACAGTCCGAATATCAAGAACAAGTTGCTTATTTATCAGTTGATCACACTAAAACAGCAACAGATTTTGTAAGACAGCATCAATTAACAATGAATAATTTGGTGCAAGGTGTCTGGGGAATATTACTATCTTGTTACAGTCAAGAAAATGATGTTGTCTTTGGTGCAACTGTATCTGGTCGTCCTCCATCCTTAACAGGTGTAGAGTCAATGGTGGGATTATTTATTAATACCTTACCGGTCAGATTACAGTTAGAAGAGAATAGTAATGCTTTATCTGTATTGCAGAATCTACAACAACAACAAATAGACTCAGAACAGTTTGCTTATTCTCCATTGGTAGAAATCCAAGGATGGAGTGATGTGAGTAGAGGTACTGCTTTATTTGATAGTATTGTCGTTTTTGAAAATTACCCAATTGATTCAAATAATGTTGAAACTGACGCAAAATTAACCATTGATAACTCTCGAGGAATTGAACATACTAATTATCCTCTAACAATTATTTCTGGGCCAGGGGAAAAATTAATTATCAAGATTAGTTATGATAGTAGTCGTTTTGACGAGGAAACTATCAAGAGAATGTTGGGTCATTTAATAACTCTTATCACCGCAATAGTCACAAATCCTCAAGTCAAAATTAACGAATTACCAATATTAACAGAAAAAGAAAAACAAACATTATTAGTTACATGGAATAACACAGAAATAGCATATCCAGAAAAAACAGTAACGCAACTATTTAGAGAACAAGTTGAAAAAACACCAGATGCAATAGCAGTAGTTTGCGAAAACCAAAGACTAACTTATGATGAATTAAATAAAAAAGCTAACCAATTAGCAAATCATTTAATATCTTTGGGAATTGGTACAGATACATTAGTCGGAATATATATAGAACGTTCCCTGGAAATGATCATAGGAATATTGGGAACATTAAAAGCTGGAGGTGCTTATTTACCGATAGATACAGAATATCCCCCCGAACGGGTTAACTTTATGTTAGACGATGCGAAAATAAACATCTTACTAACACAAGAAAATCTCAAACAACAAATAGGAAATCAGCAAATTACAAAAATTTGTTTAGATACAGAATGGCAAATAATTGATCTTAATATTCAAGCAAACCTCAATGTAGAAATTACATCAAATCATCTAGCTTATGTGATCTACACAAGTGGTTCTACAGGAACACCTAAAGGAGTAGAAATAATTCATCAAGGACTCACAAATCTAGTTAATTGGCATCAAAAACAATTTAATATTACAAAAGCAGATAAAGCTACTCAATTAGCAGGAACAGGGTTTGATGCAGCAGTATGGGAAATCTGGCCTTACATTACCGCAGGTGCAACATTATATCTAGTTAGAAAAGAAATTCTCACCGCACCAGAACAACTGCAAAAATGGTTAACAGAAAATCACATTACTGTGAGTTTTGTACCCACACCCATAACCCAAGAACTCTTAAAATTAAACTGGGAAAAACAAACACCATTAAGATATTTACTCACAGGAGGGGATAAACTAACTCAACATCCCACAGAAAAAATCCCCTTCTCCGTAGTTAATAACTATGGCCCTACAGAAAACACTGTTGTCACCACATCGTGTATTTTAGAAGCTCAAAAACAACAAGCATTACCCAGTATTGGCAAACCAATAGATAATACCAAAGTTTATATTTTAGATAAACACCTAAAACCTGTACCTATAGGAGTACCGGGAGAACTTTGTATAGGGGGATTAGGTATTGCAAAAGGTTATTTAAACCGTCCAGACTTAACAGCAAAAACATTTATTGCTAACCCATTTGATCATGGAAAAACCAAACTTTACAAAACTGGTGACTTAGTCAGATATTTAGCAGATGGAAAGATTGAATATATAGGAAGAAGCGACAACCAAGTTAAAATTCGTGGTTTCCGAATTGAGTTAGGAGAAATAGAAACCGCACTTAGTCAAAATGCAGAAATACAAGCATCCTGTGTCATAGTTCGTGAAGACAAATCTGGGGATAAAAGGTTAGTAGCTTACATAGTTTCAGAAGCGAAACTAACAACCAGTGAACTGAGACAATATCTCAAAGATAGACTACCAGGATATATGATACCCAGTGCCTTTGTATATCTGGAAAGTTTACCATTGACAGCAAATGGAAAAATAGATAGACGTGCATTACCAGCACCAACAGTAGATACAGAAATAGCAAATAATTATGTTGCACCACGCACACCCACAGAGGAAATATTAACCACAATTTGGCAACAAGTCTTGAAACTGGAAACTGTAGGAATTCATGATAATTTCTTTGAATTAGGTGGACATTCATTATTAGCAACACAATTGGTTTCCCGCATTCGTGATAGTTTGCAAATAGAAATATCTTTACAAACTGTATTTGCAGAAACAACTATTGCCCAATTAGGAAAAGTAATTGAGCAACTACAAAAACAAGAATTACAACTAGCAGCACCGACGATATTACCAAGAGGAGAAAATGCGGAAATACCTTTATCTTTTGCCCAACAAAGATTATGGTTTTTAGACCAATTAGAACCTCTGAGTTCTTCCTATAATTTACCGGCAGCTTTAAAATTAACAGGCAAACTTTCAATTCCTACTTTAGACATAAGTTTGCAAGAAATCATTAATCGTCATGAAGCATTGCGTACCAAATTCACAGCAGGTGCAGGAACAGCTAACCAATTTATTCAACAACAAACTAACTGGGAGTTATCAACAATCGATCTGCAACATTTACCACTAGAGGAAGCAGAAGTAGCAGGTCAAAAATTACTACAACAACAGGCGATTCAACCCTTTAATATCGCAGAGGATTTCTTAATTAGGGCTACATTAGTAGTACTATCAGAAACCGAACATCTGTTATTAATTTGTATGCACCACATCGTTTCCGATGGTTGGTCTATGGGTGTGTTTGTCGCTGAATTAGTAACAGTTTATAATGCTTATTTACAAAATCAACCATCACCATTAACACCCTTACCAATTCAATATGCTGACTTTGCAATTTGGCAAAGAAACTGGTTACAAGGTGAAGTCTTAGAACAACAATTAAACTACTGGAAACAACAATTAGAAACCGCATCAAAATTCTTACCATTACCCACAGATAGACCTCGACCAGCAGTACAAACTTTTGCAGGAAGTTATCAAGAATTTGCACTTTCCCAAGAGTTAAGTAATCAACTTATAGCACTTAGTCAGAAGCAAGGTGTTACCCTATTTATGACCTTGTTTGCAGCTTATAATGTCCTCCTTTACAGATATACAGGACAAACAGATATATTAGTAGGTTCACCCATTGCAAATAGAAACCAGCGGGAAATAGAAGGGTTAATTGGTTTCTTTGTCAATACCTTAGTATTCAGAACTGAACTCTCAGCAAATCCCAGTTTTAATGAATTATTGACCCAAATTAGAAGTACAGCATTATCAGCTTATGCACACCAGGATTTACCTTTTGAAATGTTGGTGGAAGCATTACAACCAGAACGGGATTTGAGTTATACACCCTTATTCCAGGTGATGTTTATTCTTCAGAATGCACCTATGTCAAATGTAGAATTAACAGATGTAGAAGTGAGTGCATTAGCAATAGAAACCACCACCGCTAAATTTGATTTAACATTATCAATGGAGCAAACTGCTACAGGAATTAGAGGAGGTTGGGAATACAATACTGACCTATTTGATAGTAGTACCATTGAGAAAATGACAGGTAATTTAACAACCCTGTTATCTGCAATTGTCGCAAGTCCTCAAACCAGAATTAATCAATTACCAATTCTCACAACAACGGAACAACAAACATTAGTAATAGACTGGAATAATACGACAACAGAATATCCCCAAGATAAATGTATTCATCAATTATTTGAAGAACAAGTTCAGAAAACACCAGATGCTGTAGCGGTAGTATTTACAAATCAACAATTAACCTATAGAGAGTTAGATGATAAAGCTAATCAATTAGCAAATTATCTATGTTCTCAGGGAGTAACCACAGATGTTTTAGTGGGAATATCTGTAGAACGTTCCTTAGAAATGGTCATTGGACTTTTGGGAATATTAAAAGCGGGTGGTGCTTACTTACCATTAGATCCGGAATATCCCACCGAACGTTTACAATTCATCCTTGAAGATGCACAAGTGAGATTTTTACTCACACAACAACATTTAGTTAATCATTTACCAACCAACCAAGCAGAAATTATTTGTTTAGATAGTGATTGCGATGTAATTTCTCAAGCAAGTGAACATCATTTTCAACCTCAAGTTCAAGGAAATAATTTAGCTTATATTATCTACACATCCGGTTCAACTGGTAAACCTAAAGGGGTACAAATTATCCATCGTGCTGTGGTGAACTTCTTAACAGCAATGCAGGAGAAACCAGGAATTACCCAGTCAGATATTCTCTTAGGAGTCACGACAATTTCCTTTGATATTGCAGCTTTAGAAATCTTCTTACCGATGACTGTAGGTGCGCGTTTAATTATTGCTAGTCGTCAGGTAACTATGGATGGTCAACAATTAGCTGAATTACTGGTTAATTCCCAAACCACCATCATGCAAGCAACCCCAGCAACGTGGAGATTACTGTTAGAAAATAACTGTGATTTGAGTAATCTCAAAATACTCTGTGGTGGTGAAGCTTTACCTGGAGATATTGCTGAAAAATTATCTACTCAAGGTACAAGTTTGTGGAATCTATACGGCCCAACTGAAGCCACAATTTGGTCATCTGTATATCAAATTCAACCAGAAAATGATTTAATTTCCATCGGTCGTCCAATTAATAATACTCAGTTCTATGTATTAGACCAAAACTTACAACCAGTACCTGTAGGTGTCCCAGGGGAATTATATATTGGTGGTACAGGTTTAGCCAAAGGTTATTTAAACCGTCCTGAATTAACGTCCGAGAGATTTATTCCTAACCCCTTTGATAACGGTAAAACCAAACTTTATCAAACAGGGGATTTGGTGAGATATTTAAAAGATGGAAATCTTGAATATATTAGTCGGATAGATAACCAAGTGAAACTGAGAGGTTTCAGAATAGAATTAGGAGAAATTGAAACTACACTCAGTCAACAAGAAAATGTCCAAATAGCTTGTGTAATTGTCAGAGAAGATACTCCTGGAGACCAACGTTTAGTTGCTTATATCGTACCCCAACCACAGCAAACACCAACTTCTAATATTCTGCGTCAATTCCTGAAAGCTCAACTACCAGACTATATGATTCCTAATACTTTTGTGATTTTGGAATCTTTACCTTTAACACCTAACGGAAAAATAGATAGACGCGCTTTAAGTGTACCAACTCCAACTAATAATGCAGATACCTTTGTTGCTCCCCGAACAGATTTAGAATTGCAACTAGCACAAATTTGGGGTGACATTCTCAAAGTAGAAAATGTGGGAGTGAGAGATAATTTCTTTGACTTAGGTGGCCATTCTCTCCTCGCAACTTATTTAATGTCACAAATTAGAGAAAATTTAGGTCAAGAAATTCCCCTAGCGACACTTTTCCAACATCCAACAGTAGAAGAATTGGCGATCGCCATTACCAAAATTCAACAGAATACTAACTCTCAAACTTCACCGTTAGTAGCACTCCAACCCCGTGGTTCTCAACCACCATTTTTCTGTATTCCTGGTGCAGGTGGTTTCCCCTACTACTTCTACAATTTAGCCCGTGCTTTAGGTGAAAACCAACCTTTCTACAGTTTCCAAGCGCAAGGTAGTGACGGAGAATTAGCACCGATGACAGAAGTTGAAGAAATAGCCGCATACTACATCCAAGCCATGCAAACTGTACAACCTCACGGACCTTACTATCTAGGTGGACATTCCTTTGGTGGTAAAGTTGCCTTTGCAATTGCACAACAACTCATACAACAGGGTGAAGAGGTAGCCCTAGTAGCAATTTTAGACACCAATGCACCTGTCAACTATGGTAGAGGCGAAGAAGCTGATGATACAACATGGTTAATTAGCATTGCCAACAGTTTACAAACCGCTTTTGGAAAAGAGACAGAAATAGATACAGAAACCCTGCGTTCCCTAGCACCCAGTCAACAACTAAAATACGTCCTCGAATATCTGCAAATGTTGGATATACTCCCACCCAACGCCAACACCCAATACATAGACAACTTATTACAAGCCTACAAAGCTAACAATAATATTGAATATGCACCACTTCAGTTTACCCCCATACCCATCACCTTATTCCGAGCCAGTGAAATGTCCCCTGAAGAACAGGCCGCCTTCCCATCAGAATTATTAGCAGATGACACCTGGGGATGGACACCCTTTGCAAGTCAACCAGTAGATGTACAATTTGTGCCAGGTAATCATATCACCATGATGACACCACCCCATGTACAAACCTTAGCTACAAAGTTAAATACCTACATAGGGGATGCTGAAAAAGTGATTAGTGATTGGTGATTAGTGATTGGTGACTGGTGATTGGTGACTGGGAAAGAATTTTCTCCCACTCCCCCACTCCCCCACTCTCCCCATCATCCTAAAATGATCAGTCTTAAAACCTATCCACCCCAACAAACTGAGTAGATGATACTTTCGCCGCTTCCCCACAGGTACGCGGTGTGGGAAAAATCTTCCCTGGGTTAGCTAAACCTTGAGGATTAAAAACTGCTCTTACCCACTGCATAGTTTCCAAATCTGCATCACTAAACATATCTGGCATATAACATTTTTTATCTGCACCAATGCCATGTTCACCAGAAATACTACCACCAACTTTCACACAAAGTTTGAGAATTTCTCCTCCTACTTCTTCTACTTCCTCTAATTGTCCAGGAATGGAATTATCAAATAAAATTAAAGGATGTAAATTCCCATCTCCAGCATGGAAAACATTAGCAATTCTATAACCATGTTTTACACTTAAAGCTTCAATTTCTTGTAAAACATAAGGTAATTGTGTCCGAGGAATTACTCCATCTTGGACATAATAATCAGGGCTAATATGTCCTGCGGCTGCAAAAGCTGCTTTTCTCCCTTTCCACAATTTTAACCTGGTTTCTGGGTCAGATGCAGCAGTAATATTTCTCGCTCCATTTTTCAAACAAATATCAGCAACTCTTTGTTTATTTTCAGCCACTTCTACTTCTAAACCATCAATTTCTACTAATAAAATTGCCTCTGCATCACGGGGATAACAATTAGTAGCAACCACATCTTCCACAGCATTAATACTAATATTATCCATCATTTCCATGCCACCAGGAATAATCCCGCCACTGATAATATCAGAAACACTAGCAGCGGCAGCTTCTACACTGGTAAAATCTGCAAGTAAAACACAAATTGATTCGGCACTTTTAAGGATTTTTAAAGTTATTTCCGTGGCAATTCCTAAAGTTCCTTCAGATCCCACAAATACACCTGTTAAATCATAACCTGGCATTTCCGGAATTTGCCCACCAATATCAGCAATTGAACCATCGGGAAGGACTACTTTTAAACCTAAAACATGATTAGTTGTCACACCATATTTTAAACAATGCACACCACCAGAATTTTCGGCAATGTTCCCACCAATTGAGCAGATAATTTGACTAGAAGGATCTGGTGCGTAATAAAAACCTGCACCACTCACAGCTTGTGTTACCCAACTATTAATAATTCCTGGTTGCACAACTACACGTTGATTTTCTAAATCAATATTTATAATTTGCCTCATTAAAGATGTGACAATTAAAACTGAATCTTCCGTTGGTAAAGCACCACCAGATAAACCTGTTCCTGAACCTCTAGCGATGAAGGGAACGGAATATTGATTACAGATTTTGACTATTTCTGCAACTTGTTCAGTGGTGCGGGGTAATACTGCGACTGGGGGTTCTTGACGATAGCTGGTTAAACCGTCACATTCGTAGGTAAGGAGTTCTTCTTTACGTTGCACTACTCCTTTTTCACCGAGTACGGAGATGAATTTTTTGATGATGGGTTTCCAATTAATTTGGGATTTTCCTTGGGGTTTTTCTTGGATTTGCATAATGATTTTTTTATGGGTGGTAGATATTTTTATTGTCTCACGCAAAGGCGCAAAGGAGCAAAGGTAAGAAGGGATTTTTAGGCTACTTCATAATCTTGATGGGGAAGTTAATTATTTTTACTATGATAATTATTAACACCAATTAACTATTTCTCACCCGGCAAAATTTAACTGGTGCAGATAAATTAAAAGTAATACAATTTCTACTATCAGAATTAGGGAAATATAAGGTTGGGATATTTGTCAATTTTCCTCGCAATTTACTAAAACCTATCCTGTAATTCAGAGGATGTTTTAAGAGGATGTTTGAAAAGTTTTTGGGAGTAAAAATTTAGGCAAGTCGCCTAACCATAATACGGATCATGGTAGGATATGTAATTGGTGATTGGTAATACACAACTTATATTTTAATTTATAATTCAGCGTCTAATTCTATGGATAAAGCTAATTGATATAGTAAACGACGGGAAATTGATGTATCCTTTGCTAATTGACGACTAGCTTGGGAACGGGAAATTCCTTGTTTGATCATTGCTGATAATTCAGCTTTGAGTTCTGTTTCTGTGAGTTGGGGTTTGGTTGCAGAAATACCTGCTATTAAAAGGGTATATTCTCCTTGGGGTTCTTGTTTTTGGTAATGGGCGATCGCATCGTTGATTGTTCCATGCCAAAATTCTTCATATATTTTAGTTAGTTCCCGTGCTATAACTATTTGGCGATCGCTCCCAAAAACTGTTTCTAAATCTGGTAATGTATCTCGTAAACGATGGGGTGATTCGTAAAAAATTAATGTTCTAGTTTCTGCTTGTAAATATTCTAAACTTTTCCTTCTTTGTTGACTTTTATGAGGTAAAAAACCTTCAAAAATAAATTTATCTGTTGGTAAACCTGATGCACTTAAAGCTGTAATTACTGCACTTGCACCAGGAATAGGAACAACGGTTATTTCTGCTTCTACACAAGCTTTGACTAGTTCATATCCTGGATCGGAAATTCCTGGCATTCCTGCATCACTAACTAATGCGATCGCTCGTCCTGATTGTAAGTATCCTAATATTTCCGGAATACGACTCTGACTGTTATGTTGATGATAACTCATCTGGGGAGTTTTGATTTGGAAATGTTGTAATAATTTTCCTGTATGTCTGGTATCTTCTGCTGCAATTATATCTACAGATTGTAGAATTCTCACCGCCCGAAAAGTCATATCTTCGAGATTTCCAATTGGTGTTCCCACAATGTACAAAGTTCCTGGTTTTGGTTCATTTACCATAGTAGATACTGATATTTACACCTTTAAAAATAATTGCTAAATATGAAAAAATCTGGACTATTTGTAGGCTTAATCACTTTAGATATTATCTATCTTGCTTCATTACTACCACAGACAAATCAGAAGTTAGTCGCTACTAATTATACTTTAGCTGCTGGAGGTCCTGCTACCAATGCCTCGGTAACATTTAGTTATTTAGATAACCAAGCTAGTCTGTTGGGTATACTAGGTTCACACCCCATCACAGAACTGATTACAGTAGACTTATTAAAATTTGGGATCAATATAATTGATTTAGATAAGTCTAAGTCAGAATCTCCTCCAGTATCATCAATTATTGTGACTGAGAGTACAGGAGAGAGAGCCGTAATTTCTATTAACGCCGTCAAAACCCAAGCTGAGATTAATTCTATCCCCAGTTATATCTTAGATAGTGTTGATATTATCTTAATTGATGGACACCAAATGGCAATAAGTCAAATTATTGCTAAAAAAGCCCGAGCAAAAAATATTCCAGTAGTAATTGATGGAGGAAGTTGGAAACCCGGTTTTGAAGAAATTTTACCCTTTGTGGATTATGCCATTTGTTCAGCTAATTTTTATCCACCCAGTTGTGAAAATCAAACAGATGTTTTCAATTATTTACAAAGTTGGCAAATACCCCACATCGCAATTACTAATGGTGAACAACCCATAGAATACATTAGTAACAATGACAGAGGTGCAATAGAAATACAAAAAATTCCTGTAGTTGACACATTAGGTGCTGGTGATATTTTTCATGGTGCATTCTGTCATTATATACTGGAAACCAATTTTACCAATGCTTTAACATTAGCAAGTCACGTAGCTAGTAAGGCTTGTCAAGGCTTTGGTTCACGGCGTTGGATGGAAGATTAAAGATATTGAAAATCAAATCTTCATAATTTATTTGGGCAATAATTTTATGTCTGTGTAGGATTGAGATATTCTAAGTTCTCTTGCTGATTAGTTGGTAATGCTTTTTGACTATCAGTCTTAATTTTCAATGCCAATAAACCACTAAATAAAGTTAAAAAAATCATAATGATCAAACCTGTACTGTAACCTTTTGCTGGCTTATGTGCTGGTTTAGATATTGTTTTTTGTTTTCTAACTTTCCTAATCTTTGATCGCCACTCTTGGTATTCCCGTTCAGTAGTCATAATAGTTACTCCATTGGCTTATCGCTATTATACACAATTAGTAAAATCCAAAATATGTAAGGATACAAATGGTCAATGTCATCAGTGATAATATCAAATCTGAGTGCTTAGTGATAATTTTCTGTATCTATGCAATCTATGCAAAAATTTTCAAATCCCCTATAAGTATCAAACTAAGCATAGTATATTTTATTACCTCTTTAAATTAGTCTTTGTTTTAACCATAAAGCTAATAAAGGTAAGGCTAAACGATAACCTTGTTCTGCACTATAAATTAAGCCTTTATGTTGTAAACCAGTTAGCGCACCTTGTAAACTTCCACCCCTAGATAACCCATGTTTTTGGATGTATTCTTTGCTTTGGGGTTTATCTGTAGGATCAACAGCTAAAGATTCTAACAAATGTATTTGACTAGGGGGTAATAACATTAACAAAGATTCATAGGTTATGGATAAATCTTTTAAAATATCTTCAATGACTTGTTTTACTTGTCTTTCAGTAATTAAACGTTGGGGATGTCGTAAAGTAATTAAGCGGCGAATTAAAGCAGTAGCATCACCAATATTACCTTGTACAGCATCCAAAAAAATAGTTAATGCTTGAGAATGGGGGTCAAATTTCAAGTCTTCTGTGTGTAATATTTCCCTTGTCCATAATGCTAAAACATCTCTTGATAGAGGTACTAATTGGATCTGGGTGAGAGAATAAATACTATCATCTTGATGGTGATTCTTTTCAGCTATTGTTGCTAATAAAACGTAACTAACATGAGGATGGGATTTAATTTTATTCCTTAAAGTTAATTCCCATAAACTCTGACGATCCCAGGAACGCAAATGTGGAGAACTCTGCAAAATCAAAACTATTCTTTGTTCTAAGGAATTAGCCATAATTTCTAAGAGTTCAAGCAGTATGATAAATGCTTGCCATAGCTGCTTTTTATTGAGAGGCCGTAATAATTTTAGTTTATCTTCAGCATTAACAATAAAAAAATTACTCCCAGTTGTCTTTACCCAATTGGCAATTTGTGCTGAAGTCCAATTTTGGTTAATGGCTTCCGTGAGTAATTGTATAAATCTTTCTCCATCTGTAGCCCGAATACAATCTATATCTAAAACAACCGCACTGACTTCCTTAGCCGCCATTTTCACCAAGGTGCGTCTACCACTACCAGGAACACCAGTAATCAATAAATCACCATCCTGGGCAAGTATTTCCACAATCTGCTCAAACTCTTTAGAACGGCCTATTAGCTGTAGGGAAGTAAACAAATTCAAATCTACTGCGCTTTGTTCTTGATTTGGGTTTGGTGCTGTTAAAGGTGGCATAAATCATTTGGTACAATTATGATTATCATCAGAAATTCTTAGTGCTGATTACAATTTAGCACTAAAGATTCGTGCTAATAATAATCTAACACTTTAAGTAAGTTTCACAAACTTATCTGTAAATTCCCAACTGGTTTTATCAGTCAAGTGTGTATTTCTTATCCCTAAACCGTAGGTAATTACTGTGCTAGAAGCGTGTGTACTGGCAACGATATTATGTGGATTTTTCGGCATCATCCTCAAGAAAAACCTGGTAATGAAAATTGTCTCTATGGATGTGATGAGTACAGGTGTAATTGCCTTTTATGTATTGATTGCATCAGTCGAGGGTTTATTAACCCCCATCATTACTGAGGGTAAAAAAGCTACCTATGCTGATCCTGTTCCCCAAGCTGTGATTTTAACCGCTATTGTGATTGGCTTTTCCATTCAGGCTTTAATGCTAGTTGGAGTGATGAAATTAGCCAGGGATAATCCCACTTTAGAAAGCAGCGAAATAGAGAAAAATAACACGCCCTAAATGCCATGAATCAAATTACAATTGTTTGGGTTGCAATTCCGTTTTTATTAGGTTTTACAATTTTTTTAGTTCCCAGAATTAATCGCCATTTGGCATTATGGGGAGCGCTTGCTTCTGCTGCTTATTCTGCACAACTATTTTTAGAATCATCACCCATCAAGCTAAATTTATTAGATAATTTTGGCGTTAGACTAGTAGCAGATCAGCTGAGTGCTTATTTTATTTTAACTAATGCAATAGTTACAGCAGCGGTAATTATTTACTGTTGGCGTAGTGATAAAACATATTTTTTCTATGCTCAAACCCTGATTATTCATGGTAGTTTAAATGCGGCGTTTATTTGTGCAGATTTTATTAGTTTATATGTAGCTTTAGAAGTTAGTGGTATAGCAGCTTTTTTATTAATTGCTTATTCTCGTAGCGATCGCTCGATTTGGGTAGGGTTACGCTATCTGTTTATTAGCAATATCGCTATGTTGTTCTATTTGGTTGGTGCAGCACTGGTATATGAAAAGCATCATTCTTTTAACTTTGCTGGTTTAGTAGATTCACCCCCAGAAGCATTAGCATTAATTTTTATAGGATTATTAATTAAAGGGGGAATTTTCGTATCTGGTTTATGGCTACCTTTAACCCATTCTGAATCAGAAACACCAGTATCTGCTTTACTATCAGGAGTTGTTGTTAAAGCCAGTGTTTTACCTTTATTACGTTGTGCTTTCATCTCCGAAGACATAGAAAATATAGTCAGAATTTTCGGTGTTGGTACTGCCTTAATGGGTGTATCCTATGCAATTTTTGAGAAGGATACAAAAAGAATGTTAGCCTTTCATACAATTTCCCAGTTAGGCTTTATTCTCGCTGCACCAGCAGTAGGTGGTTTTTACGCCATGACTCATGGACTTGTTAAATCATCTTTATTTTTGATGGCTGGTTCTTTACCTAGTCGGAATTTTAAAGAACTAAAATATCAACCTATAAGTACAAAAATTTGGATACCTTTACTTATCTCTAGTCTATCTATTTCTGGATTCCCTTTATTAGCTGGGTTTGGATCTAAAGCATTGACAACTACATATTTGTTAGATTGGCAAGAAATATTAATGAATATTGCTGGAGTAGGTACTACTATTTCTTTTGCTAAGTTTATTTTTTTACCCCACAATCAAGAAGTAGAAATCAAAACCAAACCTGGTTTTTGGATGGCTGTAATATTATTAATCTCTGGTTTATTTGTAGGAAATATTGTATACTTAGAAGCCTACAGTTCAGATAAAATTGTCAAAGCATTAATAACTATAGCTATTGGTTGGTTAATTTATCATTTTGTGATTAAAAAAGGCACAGTTTATATTCCCCGTGTCTTTGAAAAAATTGAGCATTTAGTTGGGGTGATGAGTTTAACGTTAATTCTACTATTTTGGATGGTATTCGCATGGTAGGTAGCTTAATTTTACGATTGTCAATTTGGTTTTTACTCACCTCTGATCTGAGTATTACCAATATTATCATCGGCGTTATGATTGCCCTAATTTTACCTCGTGGTTATACATCACCAGAAAAATTGCAAGAATGGTTGAGAGTAATTATGAAAATTATTGCAGCTATTCCCATTGCTTTTAAAGAAGCATTTGAAATTATGCTGCATCCCCACCACCACGAAGAAATAGTGATGGAAAAGGTAAAAAAAAAGAGATCACTACCTCTTATTTTCCTAGATATATTCTTGATTACCTTTACACCAAAAACTATCGTTTTAAAATACCACGAAGAAGGCTGGTATGAAGTCCACGAAATTAGAAAAAGAAGGAGAAATAAAGAAAATGAACTTAGAAATAGTCATGATGTTAATGATATTAGCCTTACTAATACCAATCTATGAAGCTTGGAAAAGCGATGATACTTGGCAGAAAATGTTAGCTTTTGGGAGTATTTCTAGCAAGGTATCTATTATGGTCATAGTGGTCTCTATTTTACGAGATGATTGGATGATTGGTGTAGTTGGTGTGATTATTTTAAGTGTAGGAAATGCTGGGTTTATGTTATTAGCTCATATTCTGAGAAGATTAAGCGAAGTATCATAAATTTAAGTAAGAATGATAGAAGTCAGAAGTCAGGAGTCAGATATAATGACTCGACAAGCTATACTAAAACTTACTTATTTCATTTTCACAATCATTTAATTTACATTTCACTTAAATAGGCATTTTATATGATCAATTTTCTTAGTTATACCTTCATCATTATAGGCATTATTTTTTGGTTTTGGGGAACTTTTCACCTACTAGGTAACAGATCCGTATTATTCAAATTACATGGACTTTCTGTTGCTGATACTTTGGGTTCAATGATCATCATTGTGGGATTATTATTAAAAATACCGAATGAATGGCCATTACTTATTTTAGGTATAATTTCCTTAGCACTTTGGAATACTATGTTGGGTTATGTATTAGCATTTTGTTCAACCAAGGAGGTAGAAAATGAATGAAACCTATGATTCCTATCTTTATATCATTATTGCTATGTTACCTTTAACATCTGTGATGTTGGTAACTCAAGTTAACCCCTATCATGCTTTAGTAATTCGTGGTATTTTGGGTGCTGTAGCAGTTATAGTAGATGCCATTTTAGGTGCGGCTGATGTAGCTTTAACAGAAGCATTAATGGGAACAATGCTATCAGTTACTTTATATGTGGTAGCTGTACGTTCTTCCTTAGTTTTAAGATTGGGAGTGATTGAACATGAAGAAATTGAAGAAAATCAACATAGTAGTTTTCAGGAAATTATTGCTGATTTTCGCCGCATTTTTAAACAACATTATATGCGTGTGGAACTTGTACATTACGCCACTTATCAATGTTTAGAAAAGGCACTAGCAGAAAAAGAAGTTCATGCCACCTGTGCGCCATTAATAGAAAGCAGTAAACCAGAAGAAACTTCTTATCAAACTGCTATTAGAGTTCAGCGTATTTATAACATTATGGAGACTGAAATTTTATCACAAAAAACGAGTCTAAGTTATGTAGAAATTTAATATCAGCGTTTGAATCAATATCAATTGATAATTAAACTAGTAAAAATTTAGTAATAATTAAGGGAGAAGCATTTATGAAATGGGTTTATATTTTAGCTGGAATAGCTTTGTTTATTAAAATATTATTCATGCCTGAAGCTGAATCTAATTTATCAGATATTTCTATTCTGAAAAAAGTTATTGATAATGGTATTCCTGAAGCATTATCAGGGATAGTGTTTTTAGATATTTCCATTGCGGAAACAGTATCTACAGAAAGTGGTGTTCCGAATGCTGTATCAGGGATTTTATTTAGAAATAGACTCTATGATACGATCATGGAAGTAATTGTATTTAGTGTGTCAATTCTAGGTTGTAATTATTTACTTGCTAATGAAAATCCTTCCTGTACTATCTATCAATTCAACGATCAACCATCTATTATTTTAGCTCGTTTAGGGGCAACAATTACAGCTATAGTTGGCATAGAATTAGCTATTAGAGGACATTTAAGCCCTGGAGGTGGTTTTGCTGCTGGTGTAGCGGGTGGAACAGCTATTGGGTTAATAGCAATTACTTCTTCTTATCATTGGATGCAGGATATTTATAAAAGTTGGCACGCGGCAAAATGGGAGAAAGTTTCGGTTGTTATTTTTATTATTTTATCAGTATTAACTTTGATTGGAATAGAGTTACCACATGGGCAATTAGGAGAGCTATTTAGTGGAGGAATTTTACCGATTTTAAATATTCTCGTTGCTATTAAAGTGGCTTTGGGTTCTTGGGCTGTTTTATTGATGTTTATTCATTATCGTGGTTTGTTGTAGTGTGGCAAGAAGAAAAATTTTAATAGCTACAAAAACCTACCCATCAATTAGTAGGAAATATAAAGAAACAGTTTGTACCGCTGGAGTCTTGTTAGATAACAATGAAATTAGTTTTAACCTAAATTAAAACTAAAAATTATACATCACGAATTAACTGACTTTGCAATTTAGCAACCATTTCCGCCCTTGCTGAAACTCCCAACTTTTTAAACATTCTTTTTAATGCTTGTTTCACAGTATTTTGGGTAATCCAAAGTTGAGTGCCAATTTCTCCATTTGTTAAACCTTGAGCTACTAATTCCGCAATTTCCAATTCCCTGGGAGTAAGAGGTAAATCAATAGGTTTAGGAGGTTTAGGTTGACTGCGGAGAGTTGCAATTTTTGCAGACAAATGAATACATACAGCACTTAAATCAGCCAAGTCATTGTTATTAAAAGAAGGACTTCCAGGATCACGGGCAAAATTTAAAGTACCTACTAATTTACCATCACAAACTATCGGGCCAGTCATAACGTGTTCGTGACGAGTACAAAAATTTTTCCAATCTTCTGGGGATAAAACTAATTGTTCGTGGGTAGGTGCGTGGCGTTCTAAAACATAACTACCGACGGGGTTAGCTTCTAAACAAACCGCAGGAATTTCTGGAATTTCGATTTCTGTTAATAACCCATGATCTAGAAAAGAAATACCCCAATGTTGCACACCAAAATGCTCGCCGATGGTATCTGTGAGGGCTTGTTTTAATTCTTGTTCAGTATCAACATTGGCGATCGCTTCAAAAATGGCATGGAGTGTGTTAGTCATAAAAGTACCCAGTCGGGGACTATGCGAATTTATATATTTGCCTCTATCTTAATATTATCAAAGATAAAAAGCTATTATTCATTTTTACCAGAGGATAAGCATCATGACAGCTACACAAATTTCAGCCCAAGAACTTTTCCAGGCTGCGTATCAAAACCGTTATACTTGGGATCAAAATTTCCCTGGTTTCACCGCAGATATTACTTATAAAATTGATGGCCACAAATTAACTGGTAAAGTTCACATTGACTCTAAACTCAAAGCAGAAGTTTTAGATGTAGAAGACGAAGCAGCAAAAAAAGCAATTCATAACCAAGCTTGGGAAATTGCTGTTCACCGTGTTCGTCGCAGTTTTGAACAAAGTCATAGTGAAAATACTTTCAGTTATGGCGAAACTGATGAAACTGGTGCTGTAGAAATTTTAGTTAGTGGTAAAGCTGCTGGTGACAAATATAAAGTCCGTAATGATGTAGTTACCCTTGTTCATCGTCATATTCATGGAGTTGTTGTGACTATTAACACTTTTAGCATTCACGATACTGGTGCAGGATACCTATCTCATACCTACGATGCTGTATATCATGATCCACAAACTGGTGTTCAAAAAGGTGGACGTAGTGAGTTTACAGACGAATATGAGAAAGTAGGCAATTATTACATTCTCAACCGTCGAGAAATTCGCACTGAAACTGATGGCAATATTGCTGTCCAAGAGTTTATTTTCTCTAATTTAGAGTTACTTGGTTAGTCAGTTGTCAGTTATCAGTTATCAGTTGTCAGTTGTCAGTTATCAGTTATCAGTTTTCAGTTTTCAGTTTTCAGTTTTCAGTTTTCACTGTTTACTGTTTACTGTTCACTGTTTCCTAGTCTCTACAGATCACTTTTTCCACAAACCTTAAATAGAAAAGTAACTCTACAAAAATCTACATTCCTATTTTCATTTCTGCCAACACTTGCACCAACTTTTCAAGATGAGACTGCTCATGAGTAGCCATAATAGTAATTCTAATTCGACTTGTTGGTACAGTGGGTGGGCGAATGGCAGGTGCAAAAATTCCCGCCTCTTTAAATTTCTCTCCCACAATTACAGCAGTATCTGCATTAGGTAATTGAAAACAAATGATAGGCGATTCCGTCGCTAATGTTTTTAAGTTAGGTAAATTTTTTGTAACTAAATATTTTAAATAATCAACATTTTTCCATAACTGCTGACGGCGTTCTGGTTCTTGCTGTAATATTTGTATGGCTGTCAGAGCAGCGGCTGTATCTGCTGGTGATAGGGCTGTAGTGTAAATCCAACTGGGAGCGCGGTTTCTCAGAAAGTCTATTAATTGGTGGCTTCCTGCTACATAACCGCCAAGACTTCCCAATGCTTTACTCAACGTTCCTATCTGAATGAACTCTCTCCCAGTACAGCCCAAATGCTCTGCACAACCACCACCCGTTTTACCCATTACTCCTGTAGCGTGTGCTTCATCTATCAGCAGCATACAGCTATGCTCGTCTGCGAGATCCAAAAGTTGAGGAAGAGGACACAAATCACCATCCATACTAAAAACGCTGTCGGTTGCAATTAAGCAACGTCGGTATTTTGGGCGTTCTTGATTTAACTTAGCTGTCAACGTCGAAATATCACAATGAGGATATTCAATGATGGTTGCACCGCTGAGAATTGCCCCGTTTTTTAAACTGGAATGGTTGTATTGATCAGCTAAAATTAAATCTCGCTTTCCGACGATAGCAGTAATTGTACCAAGATTAGCAAGATATCCAGAACTAAATACTACAGCATTCTCTGTTTGTTTGGTAGATGCGATCGCTTGTTCTAAGTCTCTGTGTAATTGCCGATGTCCACTAAGTAACCGAGAACCTGTACTACCTGTACCAAATGCTTGGATAGCTTGGATAGCTGATTGTTGTAAACGTTTATCTCCTGCTAACCCTAGGTAGTCATTACTAGCAAAATTAATTACTTTTTGCCCTGATAACATTAAAGTTGCATCGGGAAGACTATCAACTGTTTGTACAAAGCGATACCAATTAGCCCGATGGATTGTATCTAAAGAAGATTCTATCCAAGCATAAGGATTTTTATTCATCCGTCAAATGTTAACTGTTAACTGTCAACTGTTCACTGTTACTGAGATGAGCAATTGCTTGCTTAATCCAGTCTTCCACGTAGGCATTTTTATCTAAACCGATATCTTCGCTAACTACGTGCAAAGCATGACTAACTTCATGGGGAGTATAACCCAAAGCAAACAGAGTCATTTGCACCTCTTCTAAAATGCCTGGTGCTGGGCCATCGGTAGCCACGAAAAAGCCCGCTGATTTTCGCCACTCTATGAGTTTGCTTTTGAGTTCCAAACAGAGACGTTCGGCAGTTTTTTTACCTACCCCTGGGGTTTGAATCAGCATATTCACGTTAGCTGCAATAATCGCTTGGACTAAATCTGGTAATTCCAAAGTATCCAAAAGTGCGATCGCCAAAGCAGCACCAACCCCACTGACAGACAACAGATGACGAAATAAATCTCTTTCTGCTGGGGAAGAAAACCCATACAGCAAAGGAACTTCTTCTCGAATCTGGTAATGGGTAAAAATCTGTACCACATCACCAGTATTACTTAACTGACTAGCAAGGTGTTGGGGAATTTGTAAATCATACCCCATGCCATTGACTTCTAAAGTCAAAATGGTGCGGTTAGCACTAACCGTTTGCACACCAGCCACGATACCTTTGAGATAACTGATCATTCTAGGAAACTAAAGTATTTTAAGCCTTCCAAAATACCCGCTGCACAATAGTTTTGTGCCAGGTAACGATAGTCAGCCGGGTTTTGTTGATGCCACTGTAATAACTCAGGACGAGCATTACCGACAATAATTCCCCGTTCGTTACCTACAGCGAATAGAGCAATATCATTACCTGAGTCGCCACAAACAACAGTCTGCTCAGATGCAAATTGCCATTTTTGACGTAGAAATTGCATTGCTTGGCCTTTATCGCTGCTCAGGGGCAAAATGTCAAGGTCTATACCACTACTATAAATTAATTTTATATTAAGTTCAGAATTTTTAAATTCTTCTTCAAGTTGTGGTAAAATATCACATGATGCTTTCTGTTCTAAGAAAAAACTAACCTTGAAGGGACGCTGTTCTGTTTCCGGTTGTAAAACCAACTCTGAAAATTTTTTAGTGATATTAAGAATAGCTTGTTTATCCCAACCAGGAGCAAGAATCTTAGACCAGTCTGAATCTGGAGTATCACTACCATCCACATAAATTTCCGTACCTACAGAAACGACTAAAGCATCAGGTTGGATGAGATTTTTTTCCTGTTGCAATTCCCGGTAGAGGAAAGGCGATCGCCCGGTAGAGTAAACTATCTTTGTCCCATGCTGTTGACGATGTTGCTGGAGAAGCTCACTTAATTCCACCAAAGCTCGATCATCTCCTACTAAAGTATTATCTAAATCCGTTACGAATAAGAACTTAGTCACAGCAGACTCCATTTAAAGCATAAGCAACAAAAAGAGTTTACGCTGTTTTGGTAATTTATCAAATATGACCAGGACTTACGCAGAATTTACGGAAGAATGAACCACGAAGGACACGTTAGCGGAGCTTCCCGAAGGGATAGGATGCGAAGATAAGAGGGTTTGAGAGATAATTCGTAATTCGTAATTCGTAATTCGTAATTCGTAATTCGTAATTCGTAATTCGTAATTCGTAATTCGTAATTCGTAATGCTCCCTTCGGGAGAGCTTCGCTTACGTAATTCGTAATTCGTAATTCGTAATTCGTAATTAAAAAATTTACCCAATCACCAATCACCAATCACCAATCACTATTCACCAATCACTATTCACCAATCACCAACTTCCATAAAGGATGAGATGGGCCTTGTTGACGGATCTTAAAAACTTGCTTTTCTAAACGCTGTTTTTCTAATTGAGGTAAACCAATCAGAATATTACGACTTTGCCACACTAACACTGAAACAGTCATACCAGTACAAAATCCTAAACCCACCGCCGCAAAAGGATGAAAAGCCAGAGCATATCTAACCGCTACCCAGGTAAAATACTCTTGCCACAAGATAAATTCAGACCGTAAATTCCACAGACACACAGGAGCAATTATTACCCATAAACAGCTAACAAACAACCATCTACAGAAAACAGTTAGCTGGTGTAAACGCTGTACTTGTTCAATGAACACAGTATCAGAATTATCCAAATCTGAAGAGTCATAAATTGCTGGTTCTTCCTGTGAGTCCATAACTAATTCTCAGTGGATTGAGGTTAAAACAACACTAGTATTCAGCAGTCAGTGATCTGCGAATCAATACTTACAGAAGATTTCGTTGCGATGAGGTACAAATCATAATCATGAAACTCTTGTGGAGTCGGCATCTTGTGTGGGGTAGGCATTTTGTGTGGGGTGATCATCTTGTGTGGGGTGATCATCTTGTGTGGGGTGGGCATCTTGCCCGCCAATAACATACCTCATAACACCGGAAACCATCATATCAGTTAGACTTCAGCTTTGAAGTTTTTGCACCATTAATACTGAATTTCAAAAACTGACTTTTGACTGCTGAATACTAATAATAAACTAACTATCCTCAGATCCGATAGCTGTATCAATTGTTTCTATTGTACCTTTTCCCTTACGTTCTCGCCACCAGGAAAGTAGGGTACTGGCAATAAAGATACTGGAATAAGCACCTGCAATAAAGCCAATAATTAAAGCCAAAGAAAAATATCTGAGTGTTTCCCCACCAAATATAAAAATAGCTACTAATGATAGTAGTGTGGTTAAAGTGGTATTGATTGATCTGGATAAAGTTTGATTGACAGCATCATCAACAATTTCTGTTATTGGTGTTTGGGGATGGGTTTTGATATTTTCCCGAATTCTGTCATAGATAACAACTGTATCATTGACAGAGAAACCTGTAATGGTTAACAAAGCCACGATAAACAGACTATCAACTTCTATCCCTGCAACCAAACCGAAAATGGAGAATATCCCCAATGTGATGAACAGATCATGAAATATAGCAATGATTGCAAAAACTGCATAATCCCATTGAAAGCGGAAACTCAAGTACACAACAATACCAATAAAAGAGACGATTAAGGCGATAATTCCTGTCCGAAATAGTTCTCTTCCTAATGTTGGCCCTACGGAATCAATTTGATTTTTCTGTGGATCAAAAGTACCGATTTTCGCTGTTAAAGCTGATTGTAATTGAGAACGTTCTTCTGTAGTTAGGTCTTTGGTACGGATAGTAATACCGTTATTCTCTTGATCAGCTTCTGAGATTAACTGAATACTGCTATCACCAAGTCCTTGTTCTTTGGCAACTTCCCGGACAATGTTAATATCTATGCTTTGGTCGCAGTTTCCTGGTTGACTGCAATCTCTAACCAACTGTAATCTTGTGCCACCAATAAAGTCTAAACCAGGACGGAGAGGGGCTTTAATGTCAGGATTTTGCCAAGATATCACCATAGAAATGATACCACTAACAATCACAACAGCAGAAATACCCCACCAGAGTGAGCGAATTTTATTGATATGTAATTTTTTCATTTAGCCACCTCTGCCTTATTTTTTACTTGCAGATTAGGACAATAAAGGTTTGTTTTCCGCCAAGAGGGAATAGAAATAGCTATAAACATCAAAGTCCGACTACAGGTAATAGCAGTAAACATACTGACACCAATCCCCAAAGCTAGGGTAAGGGCAAAACCTTTCACTAACCCAGAACCTAACCAAAATAGGGCAGCACAGGAAATCCAGGTAGTAACATTACTATCTAAAATACTGGAAAATGCTCGGTAAAAACCAGATTCAACGGAACGATATAAAGATTTACCTGCTCGTAGTTCTTCCCTGGTGCGTTCAAAAATTAATACATTAGCATCAACAGCCATGCCGATACTAAGAATAAAACCAGCAATACCTGGTAAGGTCAGGGTGACACCAAACGATGCAAAAGCTGCCCAAGTGAACAAAGAATATACAACTAAGGAAATATCAGCAATCAGACCTGGTAATCTGTAATAGACAACCATAAAGATTAAAACTAACGCCAGACCACCCAAGCCAGCGTAAATACTGCTTTGGATACTATCTTTACCTAAAGTTGCGCCTACGGTTCTCCGTTCAACAATTTCTACTGGTATGGGTAATGCCCCACCGCGTAATTGTACACCTAATTCATTGGCTTGTTCGACTGTAAACTGACCTTGAATAACCGCTCCTCCACCTGTGATACCTGTGGCGGCAAATTCCAAAGGAACGGAGGGAAAGCTAATTAATTCATTGTCTAGGAAAATACCAATGGTGCGTCCTGTTCCAGCTAGGTTTTTCGTTAACTCTGCAAACAGTTCACCACCTTTATTATCAAAACGTAAAGCCACATTCCAATTAGTACCCTGGGTTGACTCTCCTTGAGCATTTTGGAGGTATTTACCAGTTAATGGTGGTTCGGTACTAGCAAATAATTCATTAATTGCTTCTTGGTTATTTTTTAAGTCTGCCAGATTTTCGGTGATCGCCTCTGGATCTTGATTTTGTTTTTCTTTTAACTCTTCCTGTTTGGCTTTGAGTTCAAGTTGTGATTCTCTTAAAGCTAAGAATTGAGTTTCTGTATTTGGTTGTTGTGCCTTAAATTCTAACTGTGCAGTACCCCCTAGTACCCGTTCTGCCTCTTCTGGATCATTAACACCTGGTAACTGCACTGAAATTTTATCAGTACCTACACTTTGAATCACAGGTTCAGAAACACCCAAACCGTTAACACGACGTTCAATAACTGTTTGTACAGTTTCTAATTCTAATTCGGTGATATTGGTAATATCTTCGGTAGTTTTCACCTGAATGGTAAGCTGTGAACCTCCCCGTAAGTCTAATCCTAATGGTACGGGGTACTTATATATCGCAGTAATTGCGGCAATGACTAATACTATTATAAACGCTAATAGTGATCGCTGTTTTTGCATACTTTCACTCACAACTGACAAAAGTTATGATAACTTCTTTTGTCGTTAGTCATTGGTCATTAGTCACTGGGTTATTAACTAGGGGTTACTGAAAAAGTGATCGGTAAAGGCTAGGGAATAGGTAACAGGGAACAGTTTCAAGAGTTGGTAAGGAAATAATTTTTACCAAAAGTACAGGGTTTTCAAGTGCTGATCCTCAAATAGGGTTTGCAGCAAAAAGTCTTGTCGTAGAGGCCCAAAGGTAGGGAGCGGCGAGCAGGGTGCAGGGAGAAAAAATTTTTCATTTTTGTAACAGCGATTGGGTTAATTTATTTTTTGTTAGTCCCTAAAATCAACCTTTTGATGTTCTCCCGAAGTTGAATTGGGATTTTTCATGAGTTAATTTTTTCCACACCTACACCCTGTCTTAACTTTAACTTTCTTGTCACCAGGTCAGCTTAAACTCTTAAAGCTATCATTTTCTGGACAGCTTCAACTATCTGCTCTGGTTGAACAATTGTTAACCTTTCTAAGTTACCGTTGTAAGGTGTGGGAATATCTTGGGAAGATAAACGTAATACAGGAGCGTCTAATTCATCAAATAATTTGTCGTTGATGGAAGCGGTTAACTCTGCACCAATACCGCCGGTTCTCATACATTCTTCCACAACTATCACTCGGTGAGTTTTACGAATGGAAGCACCTATAGTATCAAAATCTAAAGGTTTGAGGGAAATTAAATCAATAACTTCTGGATCATATCCTTGTTTTTCCAAGGTTTTCACCGCTTGCAAGACGTGATAACGCATCCGAGAATAGGTCAAAATTGTCACATCTTTACCAGAACGTACTACTTCTGCCTTGTCTAAGGGTAGTACATATTCTTCTTCAGGGAGATTTTCTTTTAAGTTATAAAGTAAAACGTGTTCAAAAAATAATACAGGGTTATCATCACGGATAGCAGCTTTCAGTAACCCTTTGGCATTATATGGTGTAGAACAAGCAACAATTTTTAATCCCGGTACAGCTTGGAAATATGCTTCTAGTCTTTGGGAGTGTTCTGCACCTAACTGTCTTCCCACACCCCCAGGGCCACGAATAACCATAGGGATTTTAAAATTACCACCAGAGGTATAACGTAACATCCCCGCATTGTTAGAAATTTGGTTAAAAGCCAGGAGCAAAAAGCCCATGTTCATCCCTTCAATGATCGGTCTTAAACCCGTCATTGCTGCTCCCACAGCTAAACCAGTAAAGCTATTTTCTGCAATAGGTGTATCTAATACTCGCAGATCACCATACTTTTTGCATAGGTCTTTAGTTACTTTATATGAACCACCATAGTGGCCTACGTCTTCACCTAAAACAAATACGCTAGAGTCGCGGGACATTTCTTCATCAATTGCTTCCCGTAGGGCATTAAAAAATAATGTTTCTGCCATTTAGACCTTTATCACAATTTATCGTTATCAAATTTTATCGTGCCTTCGTCCCCAATAACGTCAGCGATCGCACTCTTCGTTTCAGTTATCAGTTATCAGTTATCAGTGTTCACTGTTCCTGTACTATCTCATGTAGATTACTAATTATAACATCAAACATCCGTGCTAACTCATGAAGGGATGTGACATCTAGCGAAGCTAACCCCGGTGACTTTGCATAATTTTTGAGAGTGGTGTATGCTACCCCTAAGCGATTAGGAACTTCCTTGATCATAACAACATAGAACTTACGCACTATACAAATTCACCATGATATGCTTTCACTAAAGTACTTGATTTCTGGCTGTAATTAATTCTAGTTTTACCTATTAATCAAGTGTGGGGTAGGGGTTTAGCACTGCTAAACTCCCTACGATGACTGTGGGTTTTAGGACTACACATATTTAAAGTTTTCTGTCAATGGGTAACTGCTACAACATTAAATTTTCAACTATATTCTTAAGTGACAGAAGCAAAGAACCGAAATTTCTTTGAGAATAGAAGGACAGGGTTCTAAGGGTGTTGGTGAATTTAAAAGAACAATGGGTGTATATCATAACACCGGAAATCGCTGTATCTCACGTCAAGACACAAAAAAACTCTCTGCGTCTCTGTGTGAGATAAACTTAATTTTTAACTAACAAAAAACTCAATAGACACAAAAGAAAGCGTCACAAAAGCAGGTGAAAAACAAGCTCCCGTCCGACAAACTACAAACAGTGCTTAACTGTCTTTGCCCTACTATTAATGAAGCTGTGGGGCAATTTTGTATTCTACAACCTATATGACACTTTCCTGGAAAAAATTTACGAAAATAATATTACAATAACCAGACACAGACGTTATTAGTTAAGGCTCAGAAGTCAGAATAGTTTCCAGAAGTATAGGACTGCTATTTGATTTTTGAACAGAACTCAGTATATACGTAAATTTTTCTTCCCTATTCCCTGTTCCCTGACTCCACGAAAGATTAATAAATCAAATCGGACACTATATGCTTTGATATTATTGGTTTTTGATTAAGAAATATTCTCACTTAGCTATTCCTAAAAAACTCGAAAAATGAATGGATAACGAAAGGGTGTATCAGGATTATCAAGGATTTTGATAATTGCGAAAATAGTTAATCCCCAATGTAGCAAATATCCTAACCCTGCTAATGGTAATAGGACAATTAATGGTAATACTAACCAGCCCAGAAGAAAGAATAAGATTCCTAGGATTGTACCGTATAACCAAATGTTAAAATGGAAGTTGATAGATTCTTTGGCGTTATCTTTAACTACTGGATCATCAGATATAATCAATAAAGCGATTGGTAAACCTACAGATATGAAAGTGGTACTAAAAAAAATCGCTCCATGAGAGAGTGCTGATAAGAGTTTCCGTTTTTCACTATCGTACATTAATTATCTCCTATTGATGTATATTAGTTTTCAGTGCTGATTATGGTAAATTACTAATTTTTTCACTGGATATTTTTATTATATAGGAATTTTATTTGATTATTGAACAAAGCCCTGTATAAAAGAAAATTATTCTGATTTGTTTCCTACCTTCATAAACAACATAACTTATACCATACTACTTGGACATCAATCAAATCGGATCACTATACTTAATTAAGTAATTATGAATTTGTCTTAGATAAATAGATAAAGGTGCAAAGATTTAAAATCGAAGATATCAATTTTCGATGATCGTTGTTAAACAAGTATTTGGTTCAAAATTTACTGTAAGGTCAACAGAAAATGCCAACATGGAAATTATCCACAGAGTTTAGCTTTGACAGCGCCCACTTTATCAAAGATTACCAAGGTCCTTGTGGAAGAATGCACGGTCATACCTACAAGGTGAAAATAGAAGTACAGTCATCCCAGTTACATTCCTCAGAATACTGTCCTCATCCTGTCATGGTAGCTGATTTCAAAACTTTACGTTGGGCCAAAAAAGATGTCACTAAAGGAGGGTTAGATCACTGTGTTCTCAATGAGGTTTTACCACCAGAATATGAGACCACTGCGGAGATGATTGCTAAGTATATTTATGATCAAACAAAAGAGCAATTAACCACAGATGTAAAATTGAAAGTAGCTGTGTCAGAAACACCGAATTCTTGGGCTGAATATGGAGATGATTAAGCCATTGTACATTTTGCATTTTGCACGCACAATGGCAATTCAAACATCAAAATTCAAAATTCATACCATTTCTGAATGAAGCTACACTATGATATATTGTCCTCACGTAGGGGCAAATCCCCCGTGGTTGCCCCATTCATGATATATATTCCCTACAGATATTGATATTAAACCAGGGGATATTCAAGGAATAATACCGATGCACCCGGAAACGATATAAGTCCTGTCTCAATAACTTAAAAAGAAGTCTGGAGTCCAACCGTCAATAACCAATCAGTTTCTAATTGAGGGCCATCTAAAGAACGATATAAAGGTAATTCAAATTCCACAGCTAATCTACTACCTTTCAAATTGCCTTCTGGAGCATATAAATTGAGACCAATTCCTAAATCCAATTGTGTACCTCCGCGCCGATTTGGATCAGCTGTGGGGATCATAGCTGGGTTTAATCGTGAATCAGCACCACTAATATTTCCCCAAGTGCGTCCTTTTAATCGTAGGGAAGTAGCAAACCAGTTACTCCAATTCCTTGCTACCCAAGCACTCAGTTGTCCTTGATCTCCTAATTTATAATTGTTATCATTTTCTCCTAATCTGAGCGTTGCGAGTAGTTGTGAACCCCAAGAATTTTCTCCGGACTGTCCAAGGTAAGTAATTCCAGGTAGTAAATCAAAAGTTCCAGAACCAATTTGCATGGGATAAGGTAAAACCTGATTTGCACCGGCGGGTGTATTACCTCTTTCGTTAATTGAACCAGTGGGAAAACTGACTCCTAAATTTAGATGTATACGTTGTTGATTTTGGTCTAAAATTGTGTACAACGCTGAGGTACTTATATCTCCAAAACCTTCTGATGTGGTGGTGAAATTCACTCCCGAACGGGTAACATGATCCATGTCCTTAATGACATAGGGAATCATGGCCATAAAAGTTAGATTATCATCCAACGCATACATACCTCCAAACATATGCATTTGCATAGTCATTCTGGTGGGTGTCACCATGAACTCTTGTAAAACTTCTGCATCACTAATACTATTTGTACCGCTACGATTGCCGTTCATTTCCATTAACATATAGCGATAGGAAAACATAAATTCTCCTTTTTTGTGGGTATGATCTCCCATGACTCCAATAGGTGCATGGCCATCTGGACGGCCTGCTGACCATTTACCAGGAATATTATGATGATCTGCATCGGCGATGATAAAATTACTTTGTTTATCGCTAATGTTGCTATCTGCTAACTTAGGGAAAGTAACACTTACTTTTTGATTTTCAATATCTGGAAATTGGGTAATGTATTCGGTAGTAATATTGTTACTGAGAGGTTGTAGATGTTGACTAGAATAACTATTAATTGTTAATTGATGATCTTTGATGGAATGAGATTTTTGTAGGGATTGATTACTTAAATTCTTTAACTTAGATATCAGTTTATCCTTGTTTTGCTTGTTACTACTATTTTGCTCAACTGTAGATATCTTAGATGTTATTTGATGTTTATCTGCTGAATTAGTTTCTGCATAAACAAAATCAGAAAAATTGACAGTAAAAACTGTAATACCCCCAATTAATAAACTGTAGTAGCTCTTCATTAATACACCTCGATAACTTATATCCAGGGGCATTTATAATGTTTAGTAATTTGTTTGTCAAAAGACAAGTTGTAAAACATGATAAAAATTGTAGAATCTATATAGGAGAGGGAACAGGGAATAGGGAAAAAGAATTGACGTATATAATGAGTTCTGTTCCAAAATAAAATAGTAGTTCTATATAATCATGCCTTCTCAAGTTATTCAACAAACTTAGGACTTACGCAAAATATCTCTTGTAACCCTCTTATCTTCGTGTTCTTTGCGTCCTTCGTGGTTCATTCTTCCGTAACTTCTGCATAAGTCCTATAATTGTTAAAATAATATAAAATTTAATGAAAATTTCTATTAGTATGACTCAACTCTGAACCAACTCTGTGGTAAATCTATGGTTGAGAAGCACTGAGAGAACTAGAATCAGGTGTAGAAGATTCCTCTGATTTATTGGGTGTAGTTATTTCCTCTGGGGAAGAATCTGGTTGATGATTACGAATTATAGGTGGACGAATAGCAATTATAATAGTTTTAATTACTACCGCACAGGGAACAGCAACAATTACTCCCAAAAGTCCAGCAACTCTAGCTCCAGTTAAGACAGATATTAAAATCCACACTGGATTTAAACCCGTAAAATTACCTAAAATCCTGGGTGCAATCATGTTTTCTAGGATTTGTTGTACGATTACCGCTGCTGCTAGAACTCTTGCTCCCATCCACACATCTTGCAAAGAAACTAATAAAGTTGTTGCGGCTATACCTACAGAACCACCGAAGGGTACAAGTGCCATGATACCAATGGTTAAACCAAATAGTAATCCGTAGGGTACTTTTAACCACAAAAACGCGGAGATTAACGCTGATGCCATGCAAGTGGATAAAATTAGTTGGGTAATAAAGAAATTCTGAAAACTTAAACGTACTGTTTGAGAAAAAGGTTCTCGAAAACGAGTTGGTAGCCATCCAACCAAACTTTCCCACAATTCCCCACCATGTTGTAGCAAATAGAAAGTTAACACCATTGTGAGCAAGAAATCCAAAAGACTGGTAAAAGTAACCACAGCTAGATTTAAAACTTGTCCAGCAATATCTTGTAGTTGTCCCTTGACGCGATCATTAATTTGCACCACAATGGCATCGAGATTAATTGGTATACCGATATTTTCAGCCTTCTGATTCAAGAGCATTAACTGCGATCGCCCAGAGTCTATTAAATCCGGTAACCGATTTACCAGTTGTTGAGCTTGGGAAAGAGCTAGGGGAAATAAAGTTACACCCAATGCTAGTAAAATTGATAACGCTAATAAAAATACCAAGATAGCTACTTGGTCTCTTTTAGCACCCTGTTTTTCCATCCAACTGACTGGGTAGTTGAGCAGAAATGCTAAAACTGAAGCTCCGACTAAAATTACTATCAAAGAGTGAAAATAGTTGAAAATAGCTGATAAGGCCCAACCATTGAGAACCAATAGAGGCGCAAGTGACGCGATCGCAGCGATCCGCGCTACAGGTGTAAATTGTTGCCACCAGTATAGTAGCTTTCTTGTCTGCATTTTCCGCTAATTGGGTGTAGAAATAAATAGAACTTGACTAAAATTATGGCTAACAGATTATGACAGCAGAGAGTAGCTTAAGGAGGTACAAGCCAAAACAAAGAATACAATTACTATGCTCCTGTGTTATTGGCCGTCAGACCTGGATCTGAAGCAATAATTAAGTCTCCTGTATCTCTAATTTAGGATTAGGCTAACCAAAATGCAAAACATCCCACCCATCGAGAATTCCCCAAAACTTGAAAATTCCAGAACATCCAAAACATTACTACTGATTTACTTGATTCCTGTGATTGGTTTTTTTCCTTCTCTTTGGACTCTCTATCGTCATCAAGGTAGTCGGGAACAATTGGCTATGAGTCGTCTGTCCATTACTTTAGTTTTTACTTGGTTGTTAGGATACTTATTATTAGGTTCTGGTGCAACTACTTCAGAGTTTTTCACATTACGTTTGTTAATTCTTAATAGTTTCTTTACTTCTGGATACTTTTTAGTCAGTGTGTGGTTAATGTTACGTGTTATCCAAGGAAAATCTCACCGATTGCCTGGATTTAGTCGTTTGGCAGATAGAATTTTAGGAAAATACTAAGTAGTAATGCAAAATAAATCAGACTAACCACCTAAAATTGATTTGAGTAAATAACTATCGAGGTGATAACTTAAGGCAAGTAGTTGCGGGAATAGGTTATGAACAATATTATCATTCAAGACATGATGAGCCTGGTTTTTAATTATGCAATGATTAGGCAACATCCGGTTAGGTAGAAATTGATAGATAATCAGTCCAGGAAAGTGGTTAAATCTGTGTCACTATTGCCATACTCCAATTAACCTCTCCGGATGCTCCCAAAAATAAGAGAAATCCAAAGTACAGGTCTTGTAGTATCAACAGTAGGAAAAAGTCAGCAATATTAATTCTGATTTATTGTCAACAGTAGCCAGAATAGTGAGGACACCAATTTTGACTCTAGGCTAGTCTAAGCCATTGATAAAACTAAGATTACAAAAGAATTTTATTCCTGACTCCTGCTATATGTAGATTTTATAGTTAAAGCAAAAAATTAACGGCATTTTATTAGTTAGTGTGAGGAAATCTGTGACTAGTCAAAGAACATCAGCAGACAATCAGAAGTCGGCTAAAGCTAGAACAAGAGCAAAAGGCAGAATCAGAACAAAATCGGGACGCTGGTTTTGGTTTGCTTTGGGGATGGGTGGAATTGCTATGGTTTCTGGCGTAGCGGGAGCATTGTTGGCAGTTTCCTGGAGTAGTACACCATTACAGCAAGCTCAGTTAACTGCTAAGGAAGCAGCGGTTTTTGAGAGCGATCGCATTTCAGGTAATGGTTTTAAGTTCTCTCAATTAACCCGCCCTGTGCATATTTTGGTGATGGGTATGAGTGTGTTACCTCCTGATGTAGAAAACCCACCCAGTGAAACTAATGATTTGGGTTATCTACCCCAGATTAATTCTTTCAGTGGTTTAGCGGATGTGATGCTCTTGATCAAGTTTGATCCAGAAACCAAAAAGATCATCATGCTTTCTATTCCCAGAGATACTCGCACTGAAATTGAAGGGTTTGGTTTGAAAAAAATTAATTCTGCCAATGTTGATGGTGGCCCAGCTTTAACTGCTAAAACAGTGAGTAATTTACTCGGTGGTGTCGGTATTGATCGTTATGTGCGAATTAATGTTTTAGGGGTTAGTAAACTAATTGATGCTTTGGGTGGAGTTACAGTTTATGTACCTAAAGATATGAAATATGTAGATGAGTCTCAACATCTATATATTAATTTGAAAGCAGGTAGACAACATCTAGCAGGAGAAGAAGCATTACAACTATTGCGTTTTCGTCATGACGAATTAGGGGATATTGGCCGTATTCAACGCCAACAGATGGTACTCCGGGCATTAATTGAACAAACCCTCAATCCTGGAACACTAACCAGATTACCAGATATTCTTAATACAGTAAAAGATAATATTGATACAAACTTAACACTTGAAGAACTGGTTGCTTTAGTTGGTTTTGGCACAAAAACTAACCGCTCCAACATGGAAATGTTAATGTTACCAGGGAGATTCAGTGAAAAAAATGAATATGACTATAGTTATTGGATACCATATAGACGAGAAATTCGGAAATTGATGGTACAAAATTTTGGTTTAGAAACAGAAACAGAAGCATTTGAACAAATAGTTAATCCGGCCAGAATAAGAGTAGCAATTCAAGATAGTACCGATAGCGATCGCTCTGATATACGACCTTTAATTACAGCCTTACGCAAAGCTGGATATCGTAACATATTTGTTTCTAAACCTTGGAGCGAACCCTTAGAAATCACTAACATTGTCGCTCAAAAAGGAGATAGTACCAGTGCTGAATCAATTCGTAATACGTTAGGATTTGGAGAAGTAAAAGTCGAAAGTACAGGTAATATTGCTTCTGATATTAGTATTCAAGTAGGTAAAGATTGGTTAGACAACAAACCTTTTTTTGAAACTGAAATTAGATAGTGACTGGTGAACAGTTAGCAGTTAACAGTTAACAGTTAACAGTAAACAGTGAAAACTGATAACTGAAAACTGATAACTGATAAGGAATTTCCTCCCCATCACCCCCTCTTCCTCTCCTACAAACCCATCACTTGGCGATAATGAGATTCAATTTGTTCTACACTTGGTGATGCACCTCGGATTTGCCATTGACTGCGGTTAAATAATTCTGTTTTTAATTGTTCAATATCAACAGTGGTAAATTGACCATTATCAATGATTTGTTCACCATTTACCCAAACACAATTAACAGCATTCACTGGACGACCTAAAATTAATAAACCAATGGGATCTGTACGTGGTAGTAAAGATAAACTTTGCAAATCATAAAGAACTAAATCGGCTTTTTTTCCTACAGTTAAAGAACCTAATTGTTGTTCTAAACCTAAACCTTTTGCACCACCTAAACTAGCCATTTCTACAGCTTGACGGGGGTTAATCCAAGTTTGATAATCAAAGTCAGTGACATTATGTAAAATTGAACCGATTTTAATAGCTTCCAATAAATCCTGACCATCATTACTACAAGCACCATCACAAGCAAAAGTTACATTAACTCCTGCTTGGAGATATTTTAAAATTGGCGCAATTCCACTTCCCAAACGTAAATTACTTAATGGGTTATGGACAACAGTAGATTTAGTTTGGGCTAAAATATTAATATCTGTGTCATTCAACCAAACACAATGAGCTAAACTAGTTTTCTCATTTAAAAAACCGATTTCATGTAAGTGTTCAACTGCACTACAACCATATTTTTCTTGGGCTAATTTTTCCTGGGATTTAGTTTCTAATAAATGGGCGTGACGACAAAGATGATAACGATTACTTAACTCACTACAACCATTAAATAAAGCATCAGTACATAATTGAATTCCTGTTGGTGCAACTAAAATATTGATTCCTGCTTCTGGACGATGAAATTTAATTATAGCTTCTTCTAGAATTGCTAAAGTCTCCGCAGTGGGACGAAAATACGATTGATATTGTAGTAATGATTTTCCTTTTGGTAAACTTGCGGATAAAGATTCATCGTGAATTAAAGGTGCAATAAATGCCCTGATTTTTAATTTTTGATAAGCATGAACTGCTGTAGTTATAGTTTCTAATTCTTTACCAGGAATTAACACTAAATGATCTACTACACTTGTTCCCCCAGAGAGTAAAGTTTCTACCCCAGTTCCTAATGCGCTGAGATAAATTTGTTCAGTATCCAAAGGAGTAAAATCATAAAGATTTGCTATCCACAATTCCAAGGGTAAAGGTGGAATAATTCCCCGTTGCCACATTTCTGAAGAATGGGTATGAGCATTAAAGAAACCAGGCAGTAATAGTTTATTTTTACCATTAATTTTTGTGCCAATGACATCTAAATTTTCACCAATAGCAGTGATAATACCATCAACAATTTGTACATCTAAAGTTGTGTAACCTTCTGTAACAGGAATTAAAGCTTGCTTGATTGTAAAGTTCATAACTTTTAACCTTGATTAAGTAATTGAACTATTGAGGTAATTTCAGGCTAAATAAAAAGTAAGCAATGATCTATCTAAGGTGTTAGCAATTATGAATCTACCATTAAAACAGTTAGGAGTTTACCCCAATGCTTGGGGGGTGAATGAGAACTTTGCAGATATCACACGTCCTCAGAAAACCCCAAAACCCCTGACTTTACCCACAGAAACCAAAACCCTACGTCTAGACTTAGCCAAAACTGCCATTATCATCATTGATATGCAGAATGATTTTTGTCATCCAGATGGTTGGTTAGGCCATATAGTTGGTGTAGATGTCACTCCTGCACGTCAACCCATTGCACCCTTACAAAATCTATTACCCAAACTGCGGGATGTGGAAGTACCTGTGATTTGGTTAAATTGGGGAAATCGTCCTGACTTGCTCAATATTAGTGCAGGTTTGCATCATGTTTACAACCCCACCGGAGAGGGAGTAGGATTAGGTGATAAGCTGCCGACAAACAATGCAAAAGTTTTAATGAAAGATAGTTGGGCCGCAGCGGTAGTAGATGAATTATCAATATCTCCCAATGATATTTGTGTTGATAAATATCGGATGAGTGGATTTTGGGATACACCTTTAGATAGTATTTTAAAAAATTTAGGAATTACAACAATATTGTTTACTGGTGTGAATGCTGATCAATGTGTTTTCACAACTTTATGTGATGCGAATTTTTTAGGATATGACTGTATTTTAGTCAAAGATTGTACAGCGACAACTTCACCAGAATACTGTTGGTTAGCTACTTTATATAATGTTAAACAATGCTTTGGTTTTGTTACTGATTCTTCGGAAATTCTAACAGGAATTAATAATTCGTAATTCGTAATTCGTAATTCGTAATTCGTAATTCGTAATTCGTAATTCGTAATTCGTAATTCGTAATTCGTAATTCGTAATTCGTAATTCGTAATTCGTAATTCGTAATTCGTAATTCGT
>JAAHFX010000017.1 GCA_010672785.1 Sphaerospermopsis sp. SIO1G1 | reverse complement strand
TGTAATGTTCCAGATTACATTGTGCTGTGGAAGGTTTCGTTATTTTCCTAATTGTCCTATACCTGCTCAATAGACGACCTTTTTTATCTATGCACTATTTGTCTACTCTGTCAATGCGTAACTCCTATTTCTGTGTTTTTTAGTAGAAGTTTTAGGGTTAAGTTGTCCAATACGACGTATAACTTTAAATGTACATATACCAGTTTCCATTAAATTTCTAAATAAATATGGTAGATGCTGTTCTTCAGTTTCTCCTGTTACAAATAAACCAAATTCAAATCCAGAATAGCATGGTTGGTTGCTATTTACATTTCCTTTATTCATTATTTTACATCCTCAGTAAAAGCTTTACTTTGAGGTGCTATAGCTTCAGCCATGTACAAAGAACCTGTGGCATAATCTTCTAATAAATCTTGTATTTCCTCTATTTCACTAACTCGTTGCATCATAGTTTGACCATTTGTATCCAGTTCCATTACCCATATATTTTTAGGTGCAAATTGACTAATTAGTACAGGAGAATGGGTTGATATAAAAACCTGTTTATTCCATTTTTCGGTAGCTATTTTAACAGCTTTAGCTAATACTGCTAACGCCCAGGGATGTAAAGATATATCAGGTTCATCTAATAAAATTAATGAATAACCATTAGGTTTTTCAGAAAATAAAGCCGTCAAATTAATTAACATTTGAAGATGTCCATCAGATACTCCCGATGCTTGAATTGGTTTGCGTCTTTTCGTATCTAAAAAATTAGCATAAACTACATTTCTCCCAGTTTGTTCAAAATATAAACCATCAAAACTAGGGAAACTTTCTTTCATAAAATTAATGATAGTGTCGTATCTTTCATCAATTACTCTTCTGTCATGTAAATTTCTCAAAACAGACCATAAATTTTCACATCTATCTTGTAATCTGTCTCCTGCTTCTGATTCTGAACCTGATCTTCTTAGATTAAATAAGGAAGCACTTCTTAAATGATAAGAACGAGCAGCACGCAACAATTTATCTAACTCAAATGCAGCTACATCACTTGTGCCAATAGCTACGTAGTTAGTCAGGGCTAATTTTTCTGGTTCTCTGAGTGTAATAGTAGCTTGAACTAGTGCCATGCCAACATTATAAAATGTAGCTTTATCACTACCAATTGTTCTCTCAATTAGTAATTCATTATTAATTTTTTTGACTAATTTTTCACCAACAAAAGGTTCTATTCTACCAGCAGATAAGCCAAATACAACTTCATATTTAGTTGATTCATCTTCTATGGAAATTAATATATTATCAGTTGTACTCGCTCCATCGCAAAGAATACCAATACCATGATCTCTAAAAGAAGCAGCAGAGTCAACACCTCTAATTGCACAATCTCTAATAAACCAAATTGTATCTAAAAATGTTGATTTTCCTGCTCCGTTAGGACCAAAGAGAATATTTAGAGAATCAGGTATAATATGAATATCTGCAAGAGAGCGAAAATTTTTAATATGTAAATGATTAATTTTATTGGGCATTAATAATGCTATCTCCTTGTCGCACTTAGTATATTCGATTATAGCTTAATTATCTAACTTTACTATCTTAATAATACGCTGATAAGGCAAGGAAAGCAAAGATAAAAATTCCGCTCTTTCTGTTAAACTTAATTCTTATCCAGCATCTTGACGATATAATAAAAATTTTAACCGTGCTTGTACTGCTTCTGGAAGTTGAAAATAAGTCAAATTAACTGGGATTTCAATTACTTCATTCATAATGTTTATTGTGAGTGACTGTACTTATTGTAAACCTAAGAAATCAAAAAATGTAGGTTTAGTTGAGAAAAGGCAATATTTACATCTGTATATCATAATTAATGTTGGGTTGCGACTTCCTACGCCAAACTATCAACTTGTAAGTTTCAAAGCAGCAGCCAAAATATCATCATCAGATTCCATTTCATCCAAATTATCCACTTTCATTTGTTCTATAATTTGACGATGAGTAATTTCATATTGTGCATCTACTAAAGTACGTGCTATTTGATAACTGAGTTTTTGCCAATCTTCAGATGAAGCTATTTCCTCTATATGTTGCAATGCTGTATAAGCATCTGTTGGGAGATGGGCTAAAATTTTTAATGCTAATTGAATATTCTCTATTTGTGTTGGTTCTAGTATTTTAGACAAATCAATGATCATACTTTTGCTGTCTCTATTGCTGTGAGTCAATTTAATAGGTTCTGACATATAAATTCCTTGTTGGTTTTATGGTATAGTAGATATTATATTTCTTATCAATTTAAAAAATTATTCATTAATAACTCACCTAATCTAATTAAATCTTATTTTAAAATGTCAAAAAAAGAAAATTTAATCCGTTTATGTCTTGATCTTAACATCTGGTGTGCCTCTTTGCTGTCAGATAGGAAAGGAAAGAAAAATTCATCTAGTCAAAGTTTAGTGACAATCATAACTCAAGGAAGTTGTGAAATAGGGTTAGTACAGTTAATTATATCTTGGGGGATGATTAACCGTTTGCGTTCAGTTCTGGAAGAACAGCTAAATATTCCCACAACATTAGTTAATTCTTATCTATCTGCAATTGTTAGTTATACTCAACTTGGACCAGTTTATTTTTTTCCACAATTAACTTTAGGGGGTACTGGTATAATTGCTATTAGTGATCAAGAAGATGCCCATGTTTTAGAAACTGCTATAGCTGGTAAGGCTAATGTTTTAGTAACAGTTAATTTTAAAGATTTCATTTCCAATGATACCCGTATTATTCAGCCAGATAAACACCTGATTTATAGTACACCTAATCATACTTTCCATATTATACATCCTGATTTAATGATGAAATGGTTACGTCAGGGTATAATTCCAGATATTAATGATTTTATCTAAAAAAGATTATTAAACATGGTTTTGTAAAATCTCCAAAAGATTGGGAATATTCCAGTTTTCATCGTGCTGTGCGTCAAGGTATTTATGACATGATGTGGGGTGCAGGTGAGGATATTATTTTTGATGATGATATTGGTAACGAGTAGGTTGGGTTGTAGCTTGCTTCCCGTAGGGTATGAAGTGAAAGCCAACATACGACTCAGACTTGACTCATTTAAACAAAAAGTATAGAATGCACAATTTTATTGAGAGATTTTTATGGACAGAATTACATCTGGATTATTACAAACTTTTAAGAAACAACAATCGTTATCAGAAGACCTGAAGGATTCCGAAGTATTTGAACACTTTGTTAATTATTATGTAATTTCTAAAGAATATAATTATCAATTTGATCTTGAGGACATTCATGTTGGAGGTGGTGCAGATAAAGCGTTAGATGGAATTGCAATATTTGTTAATGGCAGTTTGATAAATTCACAAGATGAAATTGAGGAATTAGAAAATAAAAATAAGTATTTAGATATTGATTTTATTCTTATTCAATCCAAAACCAGTAGTGATTTTGATGCAGGTGACATCGGCAAATTCTTAATAGGAGCAACCGATTTTTTTGCAGAGCATTCTGAATTACCAGCTAATTCTTCTATTCAAGATAAACACCAATTGATGGAATTTATTTATACAAAAAGTAGCTCTTTTAAAAGAAATCCTTCATGTAAGTTATATTATGTTACCACAGGTAAGTGGTGCGATGATCCACATTTACAAGGAACAATTAAACATTTGAGTCAAAGCCTTGATAATATGGGAATTTTCGATAGAGTTACATTTAATCCTGTTGATGCTAATGGAATTCAAGATTTATGTAGATTGGCAAATAATAAAATATCACGTGAGATTAAGTTAGAGAAGCGTGTCACAATTCCTAAAATACCCGATGTAAACCAAGCTTACATTGCCGTTGTACCAGCAAAAGAGTATTTGAAATTGATCACTGATGAAGATGATAACATAATTAGAGGATTATTCTATGATAATGTAAGAGGCTTTCAAGGTGAAAATAATGTAAATCAAGAAATAGAAGCAACTATTAAATCAGAAGAAAGCCAGTTTTTCGTGTTGTATAATAATGGTATAACTATTGTAGCAGAGTATATTAATATTGTTGGAGATTCTATCACTATTAGAGACTATCAAATTGTTAATGGATGTCAAACCAGTTATATTTTGTATAACAGCAGAAACTCAATAAATGACTTGTTATATATACCTATAAAAGTCATTGCTTTAGAACGTGATAGTACACTGAAAAATAATATTGTTAAGGCGAATAATAGACAAACTCCTGTTAAACTTGAAGAATTAGAAGCATTAACTGATTTTCAGAAAAATTTAGAGGAATACTATAAATCTATGCCAGATTCAAAAAATCTTTATTATGAAAGAAGACCAAGACAATTTAATGGAATAGATAATATTGAAAAAATCAGAATAGTAGATATACGTTCTCAAATGAGATGTTTTGCTTCTATGTTTTTAGACCAAGCCCATAATGCAGGAAGATATCATAAAAAGCTAGTGGAAGAAACAAATAATAAAATTTTTGTACCTTCTCACAATCCAATAGGTTATTATGTTAGTGCTTATGCACTATTCTGCTTAGAATCACTTTTTAGAAAAAAACAAATAGATACTAAATATAAGCCTTTTAAATACTATATGCTTGATATTCTGAGAATGCAAGTTGCAGGCACAAAAAGACCAGAAATAGCAAGTAATAAGTTCATACAATATTGTCAGAAAATAGAAACAGTATTATGGGATGAAAATCAATGCAAAGAAGTATTATTAAATACTACTACTGTTATTGATGAACTTGTAAATGGGAATTATGATCGGGATGAAGCAAAAACTGTTGCATTTTTAAACAAAATGAAAACTTTGTTTTAAATAATTTTAGATGTAGGTTGGGTAGAACGAAGAGAAACCCAACATTAATAATAATATTCGAGATGTGGTGTTGGGTTTCGTTCCTCAACCCAACCTACGATTTATAATTGATCAAATAACTGCAAACATATCTTAGGCATGAAACTGTGACCGAAACTGGAAAATACAAAGATACCGTTAACCTCCCCAAGACTAAATTCGATATGCGGGCAAACGCTATTAAACGTGAACCCGAAATCCAAAAGTTCTGGGCGGAAAATAACATTTATTCTCGTCTTTCTGAAGAAAACCCTGGCGAAATTTTTATACTGCACGATGGCCCGCCCTATGCTAATGGTCAATTGCATATTGGTCATGCTTTAAATAAGATTCTCAAAGATATTATTAACCGTTACCATATTCTCAGAGGACGTAAAGTAAGGTACATTGCAGGTTGGGATTGTCACGGATTACCAATTGAGTTAAAAGTTCTGCAAAATATGAAATCGGCAGAACGGCAAAATCTCACTCCCTTACAATTACGTCAAAAGGCGCAGGAGTTTGCTCTGAAAGCTGTTAATGATCAAAAAGAAAGCTTTCAACGTTATGGTGTTTGGGGTGATTGGGAAAATCCTTATTTAACCTTAAAGCCAGAGTATGAAGCAGCGCAAATTGGTGTGTTTGGGCAGATGTATTTGAAAGGTTACATCTATCGCGGTTTGAAGCCTGTACACTGGAGTCCTAGTTCTCGCACTGCTTTGGCGGAAGCTGAGTTGGAATATCCAGAAGGTCACGTTTCACGGAGTATTTACGCTGCTTTCTCGATGGCGAAGGTTTCCGAAAAGCTGAAATCAGTTTTAGAGCCTTTATTGGCTGATTTGGGCGTGGCTGTGTGGACAACTACTCCCTGGACGATACCCGGTAATTTAGCTGTGGCTGTGAATGGGGCGTTGGAATATGCGGTGGTGGAAGTCTCACGCAAAGACGCAAAGGCGCAAAGTCAATGCAAGTATCTGATAGTTGCGGCTGAGTTGGTAGAAAGGTTGGCTGATGTTTTGGATGCTGAGTTGACTGTGAAGGCGAAGTTCTCTGGTCAGGATTTGGAACACAGTGTTTATCGTCACCCGCTGTTTGACCGTGAAAGTCCGGTGGTGGTTGGTGGTGATTATATTACTACTGATTCTGGTACTGGGTTGGTGCATACTGCCCCTGGTCATGGTCAGGAGGATTATATTGTGGGGCAAAAATACGGTTTGCCGATTCTTGCTCCGGTAGATGATGCTGGTAATTTTACTGAAGAGGCTGGTAAATTTGCTGGTTTAAATGTGTTAAAGGATGGAAATCAGGGAATTATTGATGCTTTGACAGAAGCAGGTTCTTTGTTGAAGGAAGAAGCTTATGAACACAAGTATCCTTATGATTGGAGAACGAAGAAACCGACAATTTTCCGTGCGACAGAGCAGTGGTTTGCTTCTGTGTCAGGATTTAGGGAGGAAGCTTTAAAAGCGATCGCATCTGTGCGTTGGATTCCTGCACAAGGTGAGAATCGAATTACACCGATGGTTGCAGAACGTTCTGACTGGTGTATCTCTCGTCAGCGGACTTGGGGTGTGCCTATCCCTGTGTTCTATGATGAGGAAACTGGGGAAGCTTTGTTAACTGAGGAAACTATCAACCACGTCCAGGCTATCATTGCGGAGAAGGGTTCTGATGCTTGGTGGGAACTTTCTGTGGAGGAGTTGTTACCAGAACAATATCGCAACAATGGGAAAACGTATCGGAGAGGTACGGATACTATGGATGTGTGGTTTGATTCTGGTTCGTCTTGGGCTGCTGTAGCAAAGCAAAGACCGGAATTGAGTTATCCTGCTGATATCTATTTGGAAGGTTCTGATCAACATCGGGGCTGGTTTCAATCTTCTTTGTTAACCAGTGTTGCTATCAATGGAATTGCACCTTATAAAACGGTGTTAACTCATGGTTTTGTGTTGGATGAAAACGGACGCAAAATGAGTAAATCCTTGGGAAATGTTGTTGATCCAAATGTGATCATTAATGGTGGTAAAAACCAAAAACAAGAACCTCCCTATGGAGCAGATGTTTTACGTTTGTGGGTTTCTTCTGTTGATTATTCTGGAGATGTTAGGTTAGGAAGTAACATCATTAAACAATTAGCTGATATCAGGAATAAAATCCGTAATACTTCCCGATTTTTGTTAGGTAGTTTGCATGATTTTGATCCTGAAAAAGATGCAGTTGCTTATGAGGAATTGGCAGATTTAGATAAGTATATGTTGCACCGTATCCGCGAGGTATTTAATGAGGTGACAACTGCTTTTGATAACTTCCAATTTTTCCGTTTCTTCCAAACTGTGCAGAATTTCTGTGTTGTGGATTTGTCTAATTTTTATTTAGACATTGCTAAGGATAGATTATATATCAGTGCTGCTGATAGTTTCCGTCGTCGCAGTTGTCAAACTGTTTTACAGATTGCTTTGGAAAATTTAGCTAGGGCGATCGCACCAGTTTTATGTCATACTGCGGAAGATATTTGGCAATTTATCCCCTATCAAACTCCTTGTAAATCAGTGTTTGAAGCTGGTTGGATACAGGTGAAAGATGAATGGGAAAAAGACGAATTAGATGTAGAATTTTGGGAAACACTGCGTTCACTCCGTACTGATGTTAATAAAGTCATGGAACAAGCGCGGATTGAAAAAATGATTGGTTCATCTTTGGAAGCGAAGGTGTTATTAAATATTCCCCATAAACAGTTACGGGAAGCTATCCAAGGTTTCAATACTGGAGAGGGAAATAATATTGATGAGTTGCGATATTTATTCTTAGCATCTCAGGTAGAAATAGTAGATAATGCTGCTAAAATTGCCGATGTGAAATATCAAGCAACCACAGAAGATTGGACAATTGGAGTAGTAAAAGCAGACGGTGAAAAATGCGATCGCTGTTGGAATTATTCTACTCATGTAGGAGAATCAGAGGAACATCCTTTATTGTGTGAAAGATGTGTTCCCGCATTAGCTGGAGAGTTTTAAAAATTAGTCAGATGTAGGGGTTTAGCAATGCTAAATCCTTACTAAAAATTCAGTTTTCTTTTGAGGTGAATATTATGAATAATGCAATAACAACTTTACTTCCGCAATTAACATTAAACCTTAATTTAACGGATGATCAATTTTTAGAACTTTGTCAAAATAACCGAGATTTAAGATTTGAACGCACAGCATCAGGGGAATTAATAATTATGCCACCAACAGGTAGCGATACAGGAAATTGTAATTTTGATATTGTTGTAGAATTAGGAATTTGGAATAAAAAAACCAAATTAGGTAAAGGTTTTGATTCTTCCACTGGTTTTAAATTACCTAATGGAGAAGATGTTTCTCCTGATGTTGCTTGGGTAAAAAAAGAACGGTGGGAAAGTTTAACACCCGAACAACAAGAAAAATTTGCTCCCATTCCACCTGACTTTGTAATTGAACTACGTTCACCGAATGATAGTCTAAAAAAATTACAAGAAAAGATGGTAAAATATATAGCTAACGGTGTTAAATTAGCTTGGTTAATTGATAGAAAACAACAGAAAGTATATATTTATCGTCCTGGTAAAAATGTAGAAGAATTAGATCATCCTCAAACATTAAATGGTGAAGATATTCTGCCAGGATTTATTTTAGATTTAACAGAAATTTGGTAATTGATTTAGTTTTTAAAAACAACAGACTTCAATAAATCTTGAATTTTATAATTAATAAAATCTACATTAAATCTATGACTAGCATTCATTCTAGCATGATTAGCAATCTCTGAAATATTCACTTTACCATCAATACAATTATTAATTACCTGCGCTAATTCTTGGCAATTATTAGGTGTAACCAAAAAACCATTGATCCCATCTTCAACTAATTCCACAGCACCCCCAGCTTTAGCAGCAACCACAGGTTTAGCACATAACATCGCTTCCACAATTACCCTTCCAAAAGGTTCAGGTGCGATGGAAGTATGTGCAACTAAATTACAAACTGACATTAATTCAGGAATATCATCACGGAAACCTAAAAACTTCACCCGGTTTTCTAAACCTAAACTCTTTACTTGTTGATGTAATTGTTTTACATATTCATCTTCCCCAAATAAAGCATCACCCACCAAAATTACCGTCACATTTTCAGGACATCTTCCTAAAGCATCAATTAAAATATGTTGTCCTTTCCACGGAGAAAGACGACTAAAATGTCCGACTACAAATTGATCATTGATTTCTAATGCTTCTCTAATTTTGATAACTTCGATTTCATCAACTTGATAATTTTCCGGTGCAAACCCATTATAAACAACGTGGGTAATATCTGCTTTTCCTCCAGCTTGAATAAATGCAGTTTTACTAGCTTGAGAATTAGCAATTACTAAAGATGCAAACTTATTAATTAAAGTAATAGCAACCCGTAAATTAGTCTTACTAAAATGTTCCAAAGACAGAATATCATGTAAATGATAAACTAACGGAACACCTGAAATAAAACTAGCTAAAGAACCTACAACTAAAGCTTTTTGGGTATTTGCATAAATGAGATCATATTTCCTGGCAATTTTCACAACTTGATAAATTAAAGGTACAATTTGACCTAAACTAGCAAACGCTGAAAATAAACCACTTTCTTTACTAACTTTAATAGCTTGAGTTGTTAAAACCTCCACTGGAATATGATTGATTTCCAATAACTTCCTAAAATCACCATCTGCAAATAAACCCACCAAAGAAGTATTTGCAAAAGGTTTGACAATATCCAACAAACATAACTCAGCACCACCTGGTTTACCACTTTGATCCAAAAATAAAACCTTCATAAATTATCCCAAATAATTATCTTCTTCCATCTGCGTCTATCTGCGTTCATCTGCGTTCCTGAAATCAATCTTTTGCAGCTAAAATCACCCTTCTTACTAATTGAGAAATGTGATTCCAGTTATAATTTTGAACTGCATAATTACGACATTCCTCTCTAGTGGGTAAAGTAATTTTTCCTAACATTATTTGTAATAACTGATCCGTTATACTTTGCACAGTAATATCATCAGTAATTAACCCTGGAGAAAATCTTTGTAAAATTTCCGGCATTCCACCCACAGGTGTACATAAAACTGGAGTTCCACAGGCTAAAGATTCCACAATTGCTAATCCAAACCCTTCAAAAGATTGACTAGGCATAATTGTTAAATCTGCTGCTTGATAAGCTATTGGTAAATCTTCATCAGGGAGAAAACCTAAGAATTTAACATTATTTATTAGACCTAATTCTTGTACTTGCTGTTCTAGTAAATTTTGAATATGTCCACGTCCAGCAACAGCTAACCAAATATCAGGAATTGTGGGTTTAATATTGGCTAATGCTGTTAATAGTTTATCAATTCCTACACGATGAACTAAACGTCGAGAGGTAAATAATATTGGTCTATTCGTAGGCCAATTTAACTTATTTCTTGCATCTAATCGAGATAAATTATTATCAAATTTATCAATATTTACACCACCGGGAATGAGATATATTTTTTTCCAAGGAATTTGATATTGTTCATGTAAAATGTTCCCAAAAGCTTGACTAAGAACAATAAAATTATCACATCTTTCATAAGTTTTTTTTTCGATTAAATATTTTTTAATCCAGAAATTAAATTTCTTGGTGACAAATTCTTCTTGACTTTCACCAGCCCAGGGGCCATGAAAATTAAAAGTAATCGGTATTTGTTTAGGTAATAAGTCTAAAATAGGAAAACTATATAGAGCAAAGTGTAAATTAATAGCATCAATTTGCTCTAAATTTATATTGCTAAAGTTTCTCCTAATAGCCCATAATCTTTGCCAAATCGGTCTATTTGGAGATGCTAAATTATGTAATTTTACAGGTGTATTGTGAATTTCAGGTAAACCAACACCACATAGTTCTATTGAATCATTATTCAATGATAGTTTATGGGTAAGTTCATAAATATATCTTTCTAAACCTCCTGGTGTTTGCGGAAACCAACCTGTTCCTACTGTAAGAATGGATGCAGAATCAGAGGAAAAATTTTGATGATTTTCTGACACTTAATTATCTCCTAATATTAGACATATTAATTTTTTTATTACTCCTTAGCAGTCCTGAAAATAGTTAATAACTAATTTTTGAATTCAGAAATAAACATATAAATCCGTCAATTTTTAAAAATATCTTATTTCTATGTAGGAAGTTCACTGATACATATGAGTTAATCTTTTAACAGTTCTCATACATTGAAATATTATATTCTGATTGATTCTGTTACTTTTCATCCACCAATAAAATTTAATTTCGATTATACAGGTATCATAAAAAACTAAAATTATAATAGATATATCCTCAAAATATATCAACATTGATACTAGTAATTGAATATGAAAAATATATTTTTTGCATAAAGCTTTAGTGAAAACAAGTGACATTTAATCTTAATGTTTGTTATTTTATTTTTAGTTCAAAAGCATGGAATTAACTTGTAACATTTTCACAATATTCATTGAGTATAAAAATATAAAAATAAACTTATGTCACCACTTCCTAAAATCGCAAGACAACTCAATCAAGTCATCCATAAACTTATAAAAAATAGATATAGGCATAAAAAAACAGCCTTTAATATTTTACTTGGATTTACCTGTGCTTTAGTTGTGACATTTTTAGGAATGGCAATTAACCAGGCTACTACTAAAACTGCTAAATTACCACCGCAATTAACCTATCAAACTTCTTGGGTTGGTAACACAATTGGTAAAGGAGAATTACGAGTACAAAATAACATAGAAGCCATGTATGTCACCGAAAATGGCAGAATTTATACTAACAGTAAATGGGATGAAGCAGGAACAGAAGCAGGAATATATGAAAATAGAAAAATTATTAATTCTTTAAAAGATACTCATGGTTGGCATCGTTTAGGAGGAAAAGCGGTGACAGCTAATAGTAAATATATTTATCTTGCTATGAGTCAGGGAGGAATGAGTAAAGAAAAAGGTTATCCTCCTGATGGTGAAACTTGGTACTGTGTGAGACGTTATAATTTGGCGGGAGAACCTGTACCTTTTCCGAATGGAAATGGCTGGGATAAAAGTATGTTAATTATTAGTAAAAAATCGCCAGTCACGGGTTTAGCAACTATAGGAAATAAATTATTTGTCAGCAATGCTGAAGCTAACATTGTGAGTGTATTTAATACAGAAACAATGGCAAAAATAAATAGTTTTTATGTTACTAATCCTGGGGGGATAGTTATTGACAGCTTAAAAAATCTATGGATTATTGAAAATAAAACCAGTCGTAAATACGGTAAAGTAGTACACTATAATCAAAATGGTAAAAAATTACCACAAGCAATTGTAGATGTTGTTGATCCTACAGCTATTTCTAGCTATCAACAAGATAAATTATTAGTCGCTGATAATGGTATTCGCCAACAGGTAATTATTTACAATATTAAAAATAAAAATCCCCAAAAAGTCCGTAGCTTTGGTGTAAAAAATGGTATTTATAGCGGCATTCCTGGAGAAGTAGGAAAGTTAAAGCTGTACGGTATAACCGCAGTAGGATCAGATAATCAAGGAAATATATATATTAATAATAATGGCTTTAATACATCAGGAACAGATTTAAGAAAATTCACTGCATCAGGCAAATTAAAATGGCAATTACTCGGTCTCACATTTATGGATAATGCTGATACTGATCCTCAAAGTGATGGGATTAAATTGTTCACTAAACATGAACAATATTTGATGGATTATAGTAAACCAGCCGGTAAACAATGGACTTATCAAGCCTATACTTTAAATCCTTTTAAATATCCTCAAGATCCACGCTTACATATTATATCTGATGGAACTATTTTCCGTCGTATTCAAGGTCAACCATTTTTATTTTTAACAGATATGTTTGGCAGCAAATTACAAATATATCGTTTTCAACCAAAAACTGATGGTAAAATTGCAATTCCAGCGGGAATGTTTGTAGGTACAAATGATCAAGGTAAGTCAATTAATGGTAATTGGCCACCTTATCAACCATCTCAAGGGGAATGGATTTGGCGAGATCAAAATGGTAATGGTAAATTTGATCAAAATGAATATGATAGTAGCAAAGATTATCCTTATATAGGTGGTTGGTGGGTAGATAGTAAAGGTGATGTTTGGAAAACTTTACGCACAAAAGATGGTATTCGTCATTATCCTTTACAGGGTTTAGATCAAAAAGGAAATCCGATTTATACCTACCGTTCTATGCAGAAAGAAATGACTCCTGGTATCTTTAGTGATTTGCGAAGAATTGAATATTTTCCGGAAACAGATACTATGTATTTATCAGGTTTTACTGCTGAACATCCTTCTGTCGGTGATGATGCTAAAGTTATCGGATCAGAAATTGCTAGATTTGATAATTGGAGTCAAGGAAATCGTACTCCTAAATGGCGAACTGTAGTTCCCCATGACACCACTGGTAAGCGAGAAATTACCACCGCAGCTATGAGTGTAGCAGGAGATTATGTCTTTGCTGTCACCGTTAAAACTGCCGAGGTTTATGTTTATAAAGCTTCTACTGGAAAACTTGTATATAAGTTTGGGCCTGGTGTAGAAGTAGGTGAAGAAAGTGGTTGGGTTGATATTCCTTATGGTATCCGTGCTTTTCGCCGTAAAAATGGTGAATATTTAGTATTTGTAGAAGAAAATTGGAAAGGTAAAGTGCTAGTTTATCGCTTACCAATTTAATGAAAAATACATTCATAAGTCTTCGTACAAAATAAATTTTATATTTAGAAGAGGTAACAGGTAAGAGTGAATAATAATCATGAAACTCTTGTGGGGTGGGCATCTTGCCTGCCAAAAATGTACCTCATGATACTGGAAAGTGCTGTATAATGAGGAGTTTACAGAGATGAAGATGATAGTTCAATTTCCTGTTTGTAACTAAAATACATAGCAATTCCTTTTTCATAATAAGCCGCTTCATTAATGAAAATAGGATATACTATTGATTTTCCCTCATAAGAAATTTTTTTGCCTTCCAAAGTCAAGAATATAGGATCACCAGGGTACAGTGGTTGATAGTCTTTAAATTGCAGTTGTGGATGAATCATAGCTTGAATTTCTCCATTTTTATCTCTGGGATAATCTACTGCATTAATAGATTTATAAATCGTGAGACTATTAGTTGTGCAGATATTTTTACCTTGATTAAAACTTTCTAAAAAATCTAACGCAGCATAAACAATTTTCTCTGTTTGCTGGAATAATTCTGCATCTAAAATACCTTGAGCAATTGCACCAACTTCTATAGCAAAACCTAATTCACTCAAGGAACGTAAAAAACCACTATTTCTGGGTTGCTCATGAATATATACTTTCACCAAGGGATTAATACTACTTAAATAGGCAGCTAAATTGAGTAAAATTGGGTGCATATTCCCAAAAATTAGGCAAATTCCCATATTAGCAGTGGTGGTATGTAAGTCAATAATAACATCTACAAGATTTTGGTTTGATGTTTGCAAAAAATTTTGAATTTCCCTTGCTCTTAACTCTTCATAGTTGGACATTTCTGAAGTTGGTAGATTACTAGGAAGAAAACAACGGTTTAAATCTCTATCAATATATCTCCTCCCTGCATTAATAGCTTGAGGATTACCTAATAAAGATAAGGTTTTAAAACTTGTTCTTTTGATTAAGTCTGGATATTTTTGGAATTTTTTGACTAGATAAACACCAATTAATTCATTACCATGACTTCCCCCAATTACCGCAACCTGGTTAATTTGATTCATGATTCCCTCATACATAGAAAAAATGGATTACGATATATTTTGTTTAATAAAATCAACTTTATTAATAAAATCTAAAGACATTATATAGCATAATACTAAAAAATCCCAAATTCCTGAAGCAACCGGGATTTTTTATCTTTGGTATTCTCATCTCTCTACTCATTTCTGATTGAACAATATCTAGATTCCTAACTATTCAATATTAATTAGATGCCCGACTTTGATGATCAATGCACAATATATGAATATAATCATAAAATAAGTCGGGTCTATAAGTAGATAGATTTTGCAATTAAACTACTGTGCCACTAGATTGAATATGATGGTGTTCAGAGAAATAGACTTGAAACTCCCTTTTGTATACCTTAAATGTACAACAACTTATCCCTTGATTGATTGATGACGATAGTATTTATGTGCTGCCATTGCCATTGCCATAAACCCCCACATAATCATACCTGCTACACTTAACATCCCACTGTAAATAATTAACTGAGCGCAGGAACTAATCCCAATAGCACGGGCTGTACTTACAAAACTATCAAATTTTCCTTCTGTATATCTACTAATACTAATTAACATCAATAATAAACCACCAACATAAGGAATCGCCCCGAACCAACCCAAGGTAAAAAACATATCAAGAATGCCACTATCAAGGACTATAACTTCAATTTGTCCAGTTTCTTCGTTGACTTTCCAAATATTACCTAAACCATTACCAAGACCGGTGGAAAGGGCTAAATCAAGATTGCGATTATAGGTTTTTGACCTATCTTTAAAACTGCCGTCTTCTTCTATGTTAGAAAGAGTTTCTAATCTCGCAGTTACTACTTCAGAAATAGGCTCAATAGTTGTTAGGGGAATCACACACGTAGCCATGACTAAAATGATGATAATTAGCCGCATTTGTAGTTGAGCTTTAACGGAAGTAAAAATTATAATTATTCCCAACATCCAACCACCCCAACTTGTTCTTACTTGGGAAAGTAAAAATGATAAATAACCAACGGCTGAAGCTGGAAAAATTAATGGGCCAGAGGCACTAAATAATAATAGTAAACCTGTTTGCATCACTGTACCAAAAGGACCAGGTGAGTGTAATGTACTCCAAACTCTAATTCCAAATGGTACAGGATCTCCGGCACTGGTAAACATTTTTGATTCTATTAACCAGTATTTATCCCATTCAGGAGCAACTACAAATTGGATAATTCCATAAATCCCTAAAATTAAAACTGACCAGATAAATACACGTTGAATATGTTGACGATAACTTGGATAATCTCGCCAATTCATAAATAAATGAAATGAGAAAATAATCGGACTCATCCAATCTAATAAACCACGTATGACTGGAATGGGTTGATTAAAAATTAAGCCGACTAAGAAACCATAGACTACTCCAATAAAAGCTAAAACAAAAGGTAATCCTCCCTTATGAATGGCACTAGGTAGATGTTTTAAAAATGTGGCGAGTGTGATAAAAACGACTAAATAAGGAGCAAGAAGAATCTGGCGGGTGGGGTCCCAACCAATGCGATAATCAACTAAACGAGCGATTAAGGGTGTGAGAAACCAAATCCACCAAGTGAAACCAATGTAAAGGATGGGATGACGTAAATATAAAAAGATTCCTACTAACAAAGATGTTGCCGGAAAGATGATTCTTAATAGAGAAGCAGCACCACCAAAATAGCAAGTAATTGTGAGTAAAATAAATCCTAAAATTATGCTCCAGGCTTGTGCAGACCTGTCTTTTGGTGAATAGGTAGATTGTAAAAAACTGTTAAAAAGAATTTGTTTATAAAACATAATTTTTAGATTGTTAGTAGCTATAAATATCGTATATTTTTGGAGATATTATCCTGATAAGCAATAAAATTAGTTGAGGGTATTTTAGGTAAAGATTAGGTGATAAATTATGATTTTATTAGTTATTAACCAATCATTAATCACCAATCACTAATCACCAATATTCAATCAGAAATCATGTTATATGTTTGCCATGCTTGCCAACGACCTCGCAAAGATGCCTGTAATTTTTGGTGGGCAATTTTACCTTGAGTTGGTAATAATCTAAGCCATTGCATAATACCAAAACTTTCTCTATTACCAATAACAATTGCCCAGAATATAAATACTATTTTTTGAATTGGAGAGAAGTGTTCTAATAAAACTAAAGTTTCATTATGGACTAAATTAGTAAAGGCGATCGCATTAAAAATTTGGCGTTTGTCTTCATCAAAACGTTGAGCAGGATAGTGATCTACTATAACATTTGGATCATAAATAATTTTCCATCCAGCCCGTTTGAGAGTGAGGCTAAATGCCATTTCAAAATGAACTTGTGCGCCGCTACCACGCATTCTTTCATCAAACTTTAAGTTGGCTATAGCTTGGGTACGAAAACTCATATTGACACCCTTGAGAATATCAACTTCACGAGCTGTTCCTACCCCTAAATGATGATTACCAATTACTCTTCCAAACCACTGCAAACGCCCTACTACTTGACAAGTACCATCTTCTATTTTGTCACCTCGATATACCCAATCTTTACCACCCACTGCACCTATGCAACTATCACTGAGAAAGTGAGCAGTGATGTTTTCTAGCCAGTCAATGTGAGGTGCAGCATCATCATCAGTGATGGAAACTATATCTCCTTTCACCGCTGCTAGTCCAGCATTGAGTGCCGCCACAACTCCTGATTGAGTCACTGTGACAATTTGTAATGGTAAATTATGAGGATGAAAACCACTTAAAAATTTCCAAGTGGCTTCATCAGTATCTCTAACAGTAATAATTACTTGATCAACGGGTTTAGTTTGAGCTTGTAGAGCTAACAGGCAACGTGATAAATCTTGAGGACGGCGATAGGTAGGGATGAGAACTGTGTTTCTCATTTTTCATTAACTCTTCAAATAAATTTATATAAGTTTGTGCCATACTAACCCAGCTATGTTCTTCAGCAATAGTACGAGCTACTTTACCCATTTGTTGACGAAGATTGCGATCGCTGTTCAATAGTTTCAAAGCATCAGCTAAAGCATCCACATCATCACATTCAGGTAAAACAATTCCACAAGCTGGAGTGATTAAATCCGCAGCACCAGTAGTTGTCGCAGTAATAACTGGTAAACCACAAGCCATTGCTTCAATTACTACTAACCCAAAGGGTTCATAACGGGAAGGAAACACAAAAAAGTCAGATGCTTGATGGATTTTTGGCATATCCCGCCGATAACCTAAAAAATGTACCCGATCTGTTAATTTTAATTTTTCTACCTTCTGAGGGTAAGGACTATTTTGAGTTTCACCTACAACTGCTAAATGTAAATTAGGAACTTTTACTAAAGCATGAAGTACAGTATCTAAGTTTTTTCGAGAAATACGAATATCTCCCGCAAACATAGCTAAATTGACATTTGTTGGTAAACCTAATTGTTGACGATTAACTACACCTGGAAAGAATTCTGTTAAGTCAACACCATTAGGAATAACATGAATTTTATCATGATCTACACCAATGTCAACTAATTCTTGAGCGACTTTATTAGAGACAGCAATTACTACTTTAGTCTGACGAAATGCCCGTTTTTCCCAATAGGAATTAATAGCAGTATATAACCACTGATATAAACCATATAAATTTTTATGCTCACGGGAAATATGTACAGGAGATTTGCCCCAAGAACTATGAACAAAATGTACAGCATTGATATCAGTTGCACCTTGAGTAATTGCCCCATTTACTTTAATGATATCAAATTGATGGCGATGTTGACGTAACCATTTACCACTTTTTTGAGCAAAAATAAAATTCCGTAAAAATTCCGTGGGATATTTATGTACAGGAATTTCTACCCAATTTACTAAACTATGTTTTGCTAATTCTGGGCATACTTCACTAGCTAATAATGTTAACTGATACCCGCGTCTAATTGCCTCTAAAGCAACTTCATAATTAACTCTACCTTGACCATCACCTGTTTTGATTCTGTGGGTAACAATACAAATTTTCATTGATAAAATTCTCAAAATAACAATATATAAATTGATGCCAGGATTCAGAATTGAAATATCAACAAAATCTCTATCTGAATCCTTGGCAATTGATTAATAATCAAGTCCCAAATTTAAGCACCCAATAATTTATTAGTGAATTTTGCAGGGATAAAACTTAATATCAAAGCTATAAAAGTTCGCAAATTAAACTTTTGTTCCTGTAATGTTTGCCAAAATAAAGAACGAGCATCCATGTTCTGTTGATCTCGCATTAAGCCAATACCTAAAGTTGTATGTGCTTCTAACCAAAGTTTTCTAAAATGAGGTTGTAAGTTTTTAATTTTGGGATCATCCATGAAAATCTGGTAACAAAAAATGGCACTTTTAGCATTTCTGATTTTCGCTTTAATATTTCTACTGCCACTTAAATTTGTATCAGTTTGTTCATGGTTACGGTAATACGTTAATTTCTCAGGTTCGTAATATAAACCATAACCAGAAACACAACATAAGTAAGTAATATATAAATCCCACATTCCCCCAACTTCTAAGGGAATACTATCCCAATCAATTAAACCATTACGAATTACACAAGCGGAAGCGGTAGGAATACTTTTATCAATTAAACCGATTTTTTGGAAATCCCAATAAACTCCTGAGCTTAACTGATCACGTTTATAAACTCGTGAAAATTCCTCAGTTTTAATATTATCAATCTTACCTTGACTATCAATAATATATTGATCAGAAAAGGCAATAATTAAATTAGAATCTTGTTCTAATTGAGGGATAAGTTGAGCTAAGAATTGTGGAGTCCACATATCATCATCATGGAGACTAGCAACATATTTACCATTCGCCATTTGAAAAGCATTCATCTGATTTTTGAGCATTCCTACATTTTCAGGATGTTGCCAAAATCTAATCCGTGGATCAGCAAATGATTCTACTAAAGATTGAGGACTTTCTGGACTGCAATTATCAGAAACAATAATTTCTATGTTTTGATAAGTTTGAGTAACTGCACTATAAATTGCTTGTTTGAGATATTCTGGACGATTATATGTAGGGATAATTACACTAACCAGAGGTTGAGAAGAATGATCAGTAATAGACATTTTGGGAATTTGCTATAAGGGATAATTGCTCTGAAGATAATTCCCTGAATAACTTAAAAATTAGTAAGATTTTATCAGCCAATTTTTTACCATAAATCATACTTTTAGAGAAGTATATTCGGCGGCTTTTTGGATAATTGGTTGTTGATAAATTGTCTCTAAAAAACGTAAAGCTGTAGGAACTGGACTATAATTTTTAATTGCCCATTGCCGACCTTCTGAAGCGATATTTTCTAGAATATTTGGTTCATCATTGATTCGCTCTATAGCTGTGGTGATATTATCTAAATCTATGCCAATATAATGTTGCCAATTGGTTGGCATTGTTGGTAAATTAATTCCATATTGATCAAAATCTAGGTGAAACGTAGTACATCCAGCCGCTAAAGATTCCCACAAACGCCAACTATCCCACTGCACGACTGTATTTGATTTGAATTTCAACTTAGTCATAACTTTCTGAAGATTACGATTGAGTAAACCGCCAGAATTTTTAGCCCAAGTAGGTACAAAAAAACCACCAAAACAAGCACAAGCAAGAGAATTTTTTAACCGTTGATAGTAACTAGGATAATGTCTTGCTCCTGTTTGTTGCCAATGTAAATAATGGTAAGGTTCTCGAGAATAATTAGCTTTATTATCTACACTATTATTGATAGCTAAAAACTCACGAATAGCTGGTATTAATAAACTAGAACTAACATTTCTGACAGGGTGGCCTGTTTGCCAGTGCCGAAAATTAATCAGAATTTGTTTTTTCCTATCCTCAAAGTTTGGTAAATCTTCTAACTCTCGGAGAATGCGATTGCTGATACCAAAACTCCAAGGATAAAAATTGGTGGGGTAATTTAAGTGGCGGTTATAATGAGTTCTGAGAACAAAATCAAACTTCTTATATTCAGGGCGTTGATAATAATCTTCATTATTATCATTACCATCTAAATAAACAGTTACATATTTGCGGTGAGGATGAAAAAGGTTCTCTGGTAAACGATAGTTACTATTAAACCAGTTATTACTAAATACGACAATGGAACAATCATTAGGAGTAATATCTGGGGAATGACGAAATAAATATTCATTACTATTTGGTGATTCCTGCCAGTAGTTAATATTAGAAAAGAAGGAAATCCCTAATTCTTTTAATCCTTCTGCTAAACAAATAGACAAATGTTGAAATTGATCACCACCTTCAACCTCTGTTCTTGGTAAACAAAAAAAGTATATTCTGCCGTTAAAGTTTGTTAACTGATTCATCATCATCTATTTCTGTAAAAATACATGAAATTTGGTGGAAATAATTTTGTAAATGTCCACATTTATCCAACTTCATTTTGGACTTGATAATATTGCCAAAATTTACCACGTTGTTCGAGTAATTCCTGATATTTACCCTGTTCGACAATTTGTCCTTGTTCTAAAACAATAACCTTATCAGCTTTAGCAATTGTGGAAAGACGATGGGCTATCACAATTACTGTTCTACCACTGGTAAATTTATCTAATAGCTCTTGAATTACTTGCTCTGTAATTGAATCTAAAGCACTGGTTGGTTCATCTAAAATTAGAATTTCTGGATCTCTGACTAACGCACGAGCAATAGCAATTCTTTGTTGCTGGCCACCAGATAATTGCACACCATCAGTACCAATGATTGTATCGAAACCGGCAGGTAATTGTTGAATAAATTCTAAGGCATTTGCTAAACGTGCTGCTTCTATAATTTCTGTATCAGTTGCTTGTGGTGTACCATAGGAAATATTATTGCGAACAGTGGTGTTGAAAATAAAACTTTTTTGGCTAACTATTGCCATATTCCGACGCAAAGAATTAATTTCAAACTTTTGCAAATTTATCCCATCTATGAGAATTTTGCCATCGTTTGGATCATAAAATCTAGCAATTAAATCAGCCAATGTAGTTTTACCACCACCAGATGCACCAACCAAAGCCACCATTTTTCCTTGCTCAATTGTTAGGGTAATATCTTTGAGTACCAAATGCTCAGGTTTATAACCGAAGTTGACAGCAATAATATCTATACTTCTATTTAAACTACTAAAGTAGAGATCACCATTTTGAAAATATTGTTTATCATCTGTTTTTAACAAGTCTTTGATATTTTCTACAGCCCCAGCTTGGCTACTTAAAAATGCAACAGCCCCATTCAAATCTTGAATCATGGGTACAAGTCTAAATAACACAAAGAAGAAAGTTAACAAAGTAGAAACTTCCATTAATCCTGTGACTAAAGCCACACAAATCATACTAATGAGAATGCAAGTAGATAAGCTTTCAGCCAGTGGCCTAACAGATAAAGAAATCCAGTAAACTTTCCGCCAAGCTTTGACTATATCACTACTGGCACGATAGTATCTTTGCTTTTCAAAATCTTGAGTAGAAAAAGCATGAACTGTGCGTATACCCTCGATAAACTCTAACGCTCTGGCAGTAAAATGGTCATTAGCTTTAGTAATTTTAAAACTACGTTCTCTAATTTGTTTATTTAAAGTTGATAATCCTACAGCTAACAAGCCAAATAATAAAATAGAAACTATGGATAGTTGCCAGGATAAAACAAATAAAGAGATGGAATAAACTACAAGAGTTAAACCTCTAGTAATTAAAAAAGCCACACCTCCAAAAATTTGTCTAATTCTCTCCATTTCATTGGTGAGAGTATTAATTAACTCACCTGAATTTTTTTGTCCAAAATAAATGAGACGTTGGGACTCTAACTGATTAAAAATACTTTTCCGCAGATGATTAACTAAATTGATTTCACTATTGTGTACACATAAAGCACTGGTATAGTTAAAGAATGCCCGTATACAAGTAGTAGTTACAATCAGAGCCGATACTCTATATAACCGCTCCATTGTTGAGGCATTGATACCTAAAATCAGAATATCAAACCAATCAATTCCGGTTTTTACTGGTTCAGCGTTAGGAGTGGTGAGACTTTGTAAGAAAACTAATAAGAAACCTAGACCAAAACCTTCAAAACTAGCCGCTAATGCCGAAAAAATTATAGCGAAAAGAGCAATCCAACGAAAGTGTTTAAATTCCCTAATAATTAAGTGATGATTTTTCCAAAAATTTGTAGACTTGAAAATATGTAAAGTTGATCTAGAAAATTTGAGGTACATAATCTATAAGTAGGTTAGTTAACAGAATGACTGTCAAGCATCTGATAGAATCTGAATAATTACCAACGGATTCTATCAGAAATTTATCAGTACTTAATGGCAATTGCAATTACTATTTTGTAGTCGTAAATTTTAGGTAACTGAATTTATTTACATAGGAGAACGACGAATCAAACGTCCAATTGCAGAACCCAAAATAATTTCTAGCTTTTGCCGCAGAAACTTAACTTTTGAATATAGTTGAATAGGTGTTTGACTGTGCTGCCAATATAATTTATCAGTAATCGTAGGAGCAGTACCAGTTAAAGAACTCAGTAGTAATTGCTTCCGCCAAGGTTTAATATTTGGTACAGTAGCATGGGACATAATAGTACCACCGGGAATAAAATCCATGCCATCTGGCCCAACGGTACTTAATGGATAATTGCTTAACATTAATGCTAAATTCAAATATGTTTGATCTCCATACAGATATGGGGAATTATGAAAGCAATTATCTGCATACAAATTATCTAATTTTGTATATCCTGCTATCTCTCCTAGTTCTTCTAATTTCTGCCAAAGTGTCAGGATAGATTTACAGCTTTTATGCACACCAATAAATCCACTATTGTAGTGATAATCTAATTCACGTTCACAGTTAAAACCTTGATTTTCAGCAAATTTTTTCCAAGCTAAACGTTTGGGATGATTAGCGGGAACTAAATACCAAGAATCACCACAAAGAGCAATTCCCTGACGTACCCAATTTTCATAAAAATCCCATCGGCACTTATTGACAATATCAGGATCAAAATAAAATAAAGCTTCCACCTGTGGACAATATTTATCCCACAATTCAGACATAAAATCAGGTTTATAAAAACCTAAATGTTTCCAAGTTTTTATCTCTACAAACCTAATTGCACAATCTTCAGCTATGGTAAATTCTTGATAGCCATTTTTGTCCTGAAAAGAGTCAACCCAAGGTGGTAAATTTCCACGATATCCCGCCCAAAATACTCCTCGAAAACCTTGGGAATAGAGTGAGTTAACTAATGCACCTACCCCATAATGGTAGTCTTTTTCAAACACAGTGCAAATTGCTGTATGCATAACATTAATGATATTAAAATTAGATACATAATTCGTATTTAAAAATATCTCATCTGGAACTAATGACTACTTTTATCAAAAAAACATACTAGGATAAAATCTATTCATCCTAGTTTACTGGAGTTTTGATTTATGATAATTTTGCTTCTATCTGCCAGGAATTTAAGACCTCATTTAATCCATCACCTTGACTGACTTCCCTCGTCAGACTACTTTGAATTACATCTTCCAAGCATAAGTTTTTACATCCAATTAATAACATTTCACCCCTGATCACATTTAATAGTCTAGGAAGATTAACTAAATGATATTTATTCATCAGAAATCCTATCAATGTACTGTGTTTATATTTACTCTGAGTACAAAAATTAATCATAGGAAAAATTTTACCGTGTTCTCCAACTTGCCATTGATAAGAAAATAAAGAAGCTGAACCCCCAGCCCAGATCATAAATGTTAATATCAACATTAAAGGGCTAACTAAAATTAGTAAAATTAATGCCAATGTCTGATTAACTATTGGTTGAATGAACCTGACAAATTTGTGGTTTACTAGGGAGCGATTACTGCGAGCAGATGGACTGATATAGATGGGTTTATTGGCTGTTTGACAAGCTACAATCCAAAATTTTAAGGTAGCATCACCTAGTTGGGGATCTATTGTGACTAAATTAATGGGAGAATGTTTTAAACATTCAATTAAGGTATGTTGATTTGCTAGTGAAGATAAATATGATTGTTGTCCATTTTTGTAAGGTTTAACTAAAAGTTGACCTCTGCGCCAGTGCAATTTACAATGTTGATGATAAGATTTTTGCTGCTGATCAATAGTGTTATTTTCTGGTAAGCTAGGTATAATTGAAATTGTCATAGGTCTGAAAATTGAGACGATAGCTAATTATTGAATCAATCAAATTGCAAATTCATAAATTGCTGCTGAACTTGTATATTTCTGTAGTCGTAAAAATATACAAAAAAGTGAAGAGCATTAAGCAGACAGCAATTTATGCCAATACAAAGTCATCAAGAATACCGTTGTATTTACTAAGATTGACAAGTAGAATTATCACGATGATTCAGTCATGGAGTGTGTGTTCAGTTTTTTAATCCCTGAGATTATCCTGTCAATAAATTATGAACTTATTTATTGTATGATTTGATTACCAAGGATATAATAATTACCATGACTGAATACTCATAAATTATTCGGAAGCGTGTTGATTAATTAATTTAATTCCAGCCACAATTTCCTGTATGGCTATCAACTAATACGCTTTGGACTTTATGTTTAAATCCTTAATTTCTAGAATATAATAATTACGGATTTTGAATAATAACTATTCTAATTCTTTAATCCCGCTTTAAAAATAAATCTAACATTTAAGTATTTGATTAAGTCTAAGTTTTTAATGATGATGCCATATGTTGGCCAATGCTAAGTTATAATATATAAATCAAAAGTTGGCTATTTTTTATGAGTGTATTGCTATTATTAATGAGGGTAGACAAAAGACCAAGACTTATAAAGAAGTTACGGAAGAATGAACCACGAAGGACTCGAAGTAAACGAAGATAAGAGGGTATGATAGATATTTTGCTTAAGTCCTAAAGTCAACAGGTAAGAGTTAATATGGCTTGATTATATTTTTTCATTCTTTTTCAAGACATTTGTTTTATCATTCTGATGCTACTGGAAAAGAGTAAAGAGGTAAAAATTAAAAAGTCATAATCAAATTATGAAATTTCACCTCTTGCCTTTTGCCTACACTTATTTACAGCAGATTTCTTTGCTATGAGGTACAAATTATAATCATGGAACTCTTGTGGGGTGGGCCGGACAGCCCGCCAACAGTGTACCTCAAAACAGCGGAAAGTGCTGTATAATATTGATACACCCGAAAAAAATATTATTCTTCCACCACTTGTTGAAGTACCAATTGCTGTTGTTTCACATAGGGTACATAGGAACTTTCAGAATTAGAAACTCCATTGGCTACAACTCCAATTAAATTTAATTTACTCAACATAGCTGTAGCTTGAGCTAAATGGTTTCGTGTCACCTTACCAATGCTAGCAACCATGACTACACTCCGACAGGAAGAAGCGGTAAGAATTGCATCTACCATCCCTAAAACTGATGGAGCATCTATGAGAACTAAATCATAGTTTTCTTCAAATGCGTTAATTAATTCCATCATCCGGGGAGAACTTAAAAGATGAGCCGGATCTACAGGTATGGGCCCAGCAGTTAAAATATCAATATAAGCTGAACCGGAGTAGGGAATTCCAATTTGATTAGGAATAGTTGCATCACTAGCTAATAAGCTGGATAAACCTTGTTCGTTAGGTAAATTTAGCTGTTTATGAATATTAGGATCACGCAAATTGGCATCAATTAATAATACCTTTTTGTGTAATCTGGCTGCACTCATAGCTAAACCTAAAGTCAAGGCAGATTTACCTTCATCTGGTAATGCGGATGTCACCATTAAAGATTTTAAATCAGCTACACCATTGAGAAGTTCAATATTTTTATAAATCAAATCTAAAGATTCCCAACGGGGTGGAGATTGTAAAACTTGAATAGTCCAAGGAGCAAGAACTTCTGGCTTCCCAAAAGGCAATTTAATAATTGATTCTTTGGGTTTAGCTGGTGGTAATTTTGGTGTTGTTCCTAATAAAGGTAAAGCAAATTGTTTTTCTAATTCAGCAGTAGTGTGAACTGAATCATCAGATGCTTCTCTAATGAAGGCAGCAATACCACCTAACATTAATCCCACCACACCACCTAATAACAGATTTTGCTTCATATTGGGTCCTAATTGCATACCCATTTGTGGTTCTTCTACTACTTCCCAATTAAAGCCACCTTTAGAAAGTTCTTGACGTAGTTTCTGTTCTGCTCTTAACAATTGTTCCATTCTTTCCCGACTAAATTCTAATTGGGGCAGAATGCGATTGTAATAAGCTAAAAGGGAAGGAAAACGTTTGAGTTGAGTTCTGAGTTCCCGCTCTTTTGCTGCTAAAGTTTGATCCCGAGCGCTTAAAGCCACGATGGTGGTTTGGGTTTCTACTAACTCTCCAGTTAAGTTAAGATCAATTTCTCCCAGTTGTCCTTGTTCTAGAAGATTATCACCAAAACGAAATGTATTACTAGATTTTTTTCCTAATGTTCTACTTACTTCTTTTTGCAACAGTTGTTTTTGACTTTGTAGCTGTTCATTTAACTGTTGTACACCAGGAGTATCATCAGTAAAACGTAATCTTTCTTCGGCTAAAGCTAGTTCGGTTTTTTGAATTTCATTCAGTAAGCTTTGATAGCGTGTAGACTGACTCAGGCGAGAAGAAACTAGAGCATTTTGAGGAGAACGATTCAGTTGTTCTTGGAGAGACTTTTGCTTGGCTAAAGCTTCTTCATATTGAGAACGAGTTTCTCTTCTTTCTTGCTGAATAGTATGTAAAGATTCTTCAATGGATTTTGCCTGTAATTCTGGATCAATTAAATTATGTTCCCTGCGGAATCTTTGTAAATTTGATTCAGATGAGTTGACTTCATCACTAGCTTTTTTAAGCTGTTCTCTGATGACGTGTAAACCTTTTTTCAGTCGTAAATCTTGTTGTTGTTTATTGTATTCAAGGTAAACTTTACGAATAGCAGTTAAAACTTTTTGGGTTTTTTCTGGATTGCTATCACTATAATCAACTTGGAAGATTTTGGTGACAACTTCTTCTTCGTTCTTAACCTGATTCAAGACTAGGGATTTTTTGAGTTCCTGAACAGTCATGTCTGGATATTCAGATTTTAGTTGATCAACTGCTTTTTGTAGTAGTCCAGAACTCCGCATTAAATTTAGCTGTGTTGCTGTGTCTATAACAACGTTAGCGTCAGTAAATTGAGTATCTAAGGTATCCCTTTCTTTTTTTCCTTCATAGTTAGGTTCTACTAACAATTGCATCGTACTTTGAAAAGTAGGTTTAGTATTTAAAGTAATGATTCCAGCTAATGCCGTAGAACTAATTAATACTAATAAAACCCAGGGAAATCTACGGACAAATACAGCTAACATTTGTCCATATCCTGGCTCTTCAGCTACTTGATTTATATGGGGGTTGAGACTTGTTTGAACCACGTTTATTATCCTTATCTGGAAAACGCTAGGCGTAATTTTTCGGTAAAGATATTCAACGAATAAGAATGCCAGAATTAACAGAATTATTGTTCTAGATCAGCCATTTTTAAGGTGAGATTTGCTCAGAAAATCCCAGATAATAATTAGAGTTTGATCTCGTTTTAATTCTCCATGCTTTATTCTTAATTCTTGGTTTTTTTAGACCAAATTCGTTGAATATTGGAGTTAAATAAATGAGTGATTAAGGTTGGTAGTTGTGCCAATAATTTTTTCCACTTTGTTAAAAAATGCTTGTTCAGAAAAATTATTGACAGCATGATTACGAATATTTTCGTAATTCCAAGATATTCCCGTAGCTTCTAGTAGTGCAGCTTGTAAAGAATCGGGAGTTTGTCGTTTAAAAAATACTCCTGTTTTACCAGGTATTTGAGTATCTAATACCCCACCGGCTCCATAGGCAATTACAGGAGTTCCACTAGCATTTGCTTCCACTGGAACTAATCCATAGTCTTCTAAAGCAGCAACGATAATTGACTTAGCCTGAGAAAATAAGTCCTTTCGTTTTGCATCGCTGACATGACCTAAGAATTCGACATTGGATAATGCTTTAGATTTTAACCGTTCTAGTTCGGGTCCGTCACCTGATATTAATAAATGCCACCCTAACCAGTTAAAAGCCTCGACTATGATATCTAAACGTTTATAACTTATCATTCGAGCAGATGCCAAGTAGTATTCTTGTTTTGTATCTGAAAAGATAAAATTACTGGTATCAATTGGATAGTTGATAGCTATTGCGTGCTTACCATAAATTTTCTCAATCCGCCGGGCAACTATACTGGAATTAGCAATGTAAATATCCGGTTCTTGGGCATATTTTAAATCTACATTTCTCATCATTTGAAATATTCTTTCAATTAATGGAGCGAAGTAGCGATAATCTCCATATTGTCGTAAATATGTTTGCGTATCCCACAAAAACCGAGTCACATTATGACAGAAACAAATATGATGTGCTTGGGAATTTTTCTTAACAGCTTTGGCAAAACTGGTACTACTACTAATAATTAAATCGTAGTCTTGTAAATTTAAGGCTCTAAAGGCAGGAAAGTATAATGGAGCGAGTAGACGAAAATATTTAGCTGCACCAGGAATATTTTGCAAGAAGGTAGTATTAACTATGCGATCGCCTAAATCAATAGTTTTTTGTGGGTCATATAAAGATGTGAAAATATCTGCTTCTGGGTAGCGTTTACAAAGCAGTTCAAAGACTCGCTCTGCACCTCCACGCTGGGTCAAGTAATCATGGACGAGAGCTATTTTCATGGCTAATACTTTATAATGTTGACTGTTTTATAAATCATGCTTTCAGGGTTTTATGAATTGGCTATTCAACCCTGTTTAAGATAGTTAAAACATTGTGCAGAAAAGCTTTTTAAAATCAGCATTTTCTAACTAAAATTCGACTAAAAGTTCAATGGTAATTATGATTTAATGACATCTTTGTCTGAAAATTAGAGGTAGATAAAGGATATCACCTCAATAATTATTTATTTGCTCACATTGAACAGAATCAGAATAGTAGTAAAATTGACAATTAAGAAGTTTTAGCCCCCTAAAATAGGAGGCTAATTTGTGTTCTTAATTTTTAGTTTTGAGTTATTACCTTATTGCGCCATAACTAAGGTTTTAGATGGTGCAAAATAAACAGTTTGTTCATGGCGTAATTGATCACAAAGTCTACCTGCTGGTAGTTCCACATCATCATAGGTAAGCACTTGATCTTGAGGAATATCTCTCTTTAAACGACATCCTTCTGCTATACCCATTGGTAATAAATTCTCTTGGTTAACAATGTCTGAATTTTCACATTGTCCATAGGTCATGTAATAACCAATTCCATCTAATGTTTCTCCTGCTTTGAGATCAATTTTAGCTGTAGCTACCACATCAACTACTGGGCCAGCTAAAGGTGATAACACAGGATCATGAAATAAGACTGCACGAGCTACAGAAATAGGAACTTCAAAATGACAAAGGTGATAGGGAGTGTAGAAACTATAAAGAGGACCTTCACCTAGTTTGTAAAGGTTTAAATAATGGCGTTGTTTAGGATCATCATGGGTAGCAAATACAAAAACTCCTGGACTTGGTTTTGTACCCACAACATAATCAACAATTCCCCCTAATTCTTTCAGTTGATCTACATCATACATTTTGGTCATTTCATCTACATGACCTTTGTATTCATAGCCCAACATTCCCCGTTTTGCTACCTTCATTCCTGTTCCATTTGCAACAATTGCTTGTTCAAAGGAAATTTTTGTCCCATCGGCAAAACTTGTTACCATTGCCGGATTTTGACCCCATTTTTGAGCAAAACCAGCTTGAGTTGTGGGGTTACGATAGGGATCTTGTAAACCTTTAATATTGCCACATAATAAAGGAGTTAAACCAATACTTTTAACAAAGCGGTATAGGTTCATTTCTACCCCTGGTTGATCACCATCACAAGCTGTTAAAATTACTCCCGCTCGGTCAGCATGAACTTTTAAAATTGGTCCAATTGTGCCATCTAATTCTGCATTCATCAGAATGACGTGTTTTTGATGGGCGATCGCTCTCATTACTAAATGAGCAGCATATTCAATTGTTCCTGTAACTTCAATAATTGCATCTATACCATCTGCTTCACATAACAAAATGGCATCTTCTGTGATTGCACATTGATTTTGAATCAGCGCATTTTCTAAATCCAACACACTAGAAACTACTTGGCAATCATCAATTCCTGCTTCTGAATAAGCCTGTTTTGCCTTTTCTAAATTACGGTTAGCAATTGCCACTAATTCCATTCCCGGTACAGAATTAATGATTTGATTGGCAATTCCTTTACCCATAAAACCTGCACCAATCATTGCTACTTTTACAGGTTTACCTAATGTAGCACGGGTTTGTAATGCTTGATCAATAATAATCATTATTTATACTCCTACTAAACCAGATTCTAGTAATTCCCAATTGCGATCTTTTTCAGATATTTCTGTCACACTTAAAGGCCAAGAAATTTCCAAAATGGGATCGTCATAACGTAATCCTCTTTCATATCCAGGAGTATAAAACTCGCCGACTTGATAAACTACTTCTGCACCATCTGTTAATGCTTGATATCCATGAGCAAACATTTCTGGTACATATAAAGCACGACGATTTTCTGCTGTTAATTCCACTCCAATGTGGGCTAAATAAGTAGGAGAATCAGGACGCATATCTACAATTACGTCATAAATTGCCCCTTGGGTACAACGGATTAATTTTGTTTCCGCTGCTGGCAAAATTTGATAGTGCATTCCTCGCAGTGTACCTTTTTTATGATTAAAAGATAAGTTACACTGAGCAACTGTTGGTTTTAAACCATGATTGCTAAATTCTTGAGCGCAAAATGTTCTAGCAAAAAAACCACGATGATCTGATTTTTCTTCTAGATCAATAATGAAAGCACCGGCAAGTTTAGTTTCGATAAAAATCATAGTTTTTAATTAGAAAAGGGGGAGCAATAAACAGTTAACAGTGAATAGGAAACAGGGAATAGGGAATAGGGAATAGAGAACAGGTAACAGGGAATAGGGAACAGGGAAGAGTATAGTAATGAATAGAAAATGTATTTTCCCAATCACCAATCACCAGTCACTAGTCACCAATCACCAATCACCAGTCACCAATCACCAATCAATTTGACCAAAAGAAATCTTGATCAATTTGTTGTGTACGAATTAAATACTCTAGCTGTTTTAATCTGGTAAATCCTCTAAACAGAAATGTATCTTCTGTCATGTCAATTTGGCGGAATAAATTGTATAATTGTTGTGCGCCTTTCTCCGCATTCCAATCACACTTAAAACCAGGAAGAATACTATTAATTTTTTCAAAAGATACTCGATAACTACGATTGTCTGAACCATTATTACCAAAGTTTAATTGACAACCAGGGAAAGCCTCAGCAATAATTTCTGCGATTTCTTTTACCTGATAATTATTGTTTGTATCTCCCACATTAAAAGTTTGATTGTGGATAATATCTCTAGGTGCTTCCAATGCACAAACAATTGCTTTACAAATATCCAAAGCATGAACCAATGGCCGCCAAGGTGTACCATCACTGGTCATTTTAATTTCTTGAGTTGTCCAAGCTAACCCTGCTAAATTATTTAAAACAATATCAAACCGCATTCTGGGGGAAGCACCAAAAGCAGTCGCATTTCTCATAAATGTGGGCGAGAAATCATCATCTGCTAATGCTTGAATATCTTTTTCTACTAATGTTTTACATTCAGCATAAGCTGTTTGTGGATTAACAGGAGATTCCTCTGTGACATCACCTTTACTAGCAACACCATAAACACTACAGGAAGACATATAAACAAAGCGACGTACTCCCATAGATTTAGCTAAATTTGCCAATCTTACAGAACCTAAATGATTGATTTGATAGGTAATATGGGGTGCTAATTGTCCTGTTGGATCATTAGAAAGTTCCGCCATGTGAACTATTGCATCTACACCTTCTAAATCTTCTGGTGTAATGTGACGAATATCTTTATTGAGGGTTTTGATAGTGGTTATTGTGCCATTATATAGCCAACCCACTTTATAAAAACCTGTATCTACTCCAGTTACTTCATGACCTTTAGCAATTAATAAGTTAGGTAATAAACAACCTAAATATCCTTCTGTTCCTGTGACTAATATTTTCATGATTGTTATTTTTGGCAGTGATTAATTAATTTGATTGAGCAAATTTAGAGCATTAATAAGTAACCACAATTACTATCTAATCGCAGTAATTTTTTAGTCAATACTGAATAATTAGGCTACTAAACTTTTTAAATTTGATGGTTCTGGAATTTGATTAACTATTGCTTTTCCAATTTCTAAAGATGAAGTAGCAGCAGGAGAAGGTGCATTACAAACATGAATTGAATTTTCCCCTGTAATGATTAAAAAATCATCCACAAGAGAACCATTATTTTTTAATGCTTGAGCGCGAACTCCTGCATGGGTGGGGACTAAATCTTCTGCTCGTACTTCAGGAATTAGTTTTTGTAAACTTCTCACAAAAGCTGCTTTACTAAAGGAACGAATTATTTCTTTAATTCCTTCATCAGAGTGTTTTGCTGCTAGTTTCCAAAACCCTGGATAGGTGATTACTTCTGCAAAGTCTTTGAAGTCAAAATCGGTTTTTTTGTAACCTTCTCTTTTCAAACTTAAAACTGCATTTGGACCAGCATGAACACTACTATCAATCATGCGGGTAAAATGGACACCTAAAAAGGGAAAATCAGGGTTAGGAACTGGATAAATGAGAGTTTTCACTAAATAACGTTTTTCGGGGGTAAGTTCATAATATTCTCCCCGGAAGGGAACGATTTTAGCATCTGGTTTAGCCTTGCCTAATTTTGCAATGCGATCGCTATGTAATCCGGCACAATTGATAATAAATTTGCTTTCAAAACTGCCTTGATTAGTTTCTAATACTTTGTTAATACCACTGCCTACAATTTTTAAAACTTTGGTATTTAGGCGTAAATCTCCCCCTTGTTGGGCTATCAGTTCTGCGTATTTTAAACAAACTTGTTTATAATTAACAATGCCTGTAGAAAAGACACGAATTCCTGCAACACAACTAACATGAGGTTCAACTTCTCTAACTTCTTCAGGGCTAATTCTTTTAACTTCAAGACCATTTTCTATCCCCCGTTGATACAACTTTTCTAAACGGGGAATTTCTTCTGGTTCTGTAGCGACAATGACTTTACCACAAATGTCATGTTCTATATCATGTTCTTGGCAAAACTCAACCATTGAGTGACTACCATCACGACAGAATTTAGCCTTAAAACTACCTGGTTTATAATAAATTCCCGAATGAATCACACCGCTATTATTACCAGTCTGATGAAATGCCCATGTATTTTCTTTTTCTAAGACTAAAATCCTCGCTTCTGGATAGCGTTTTCCTAAATTTAAGGCTGTGGAAAGACCAATTATTCCGCCACCAATGATTGCAAAATCATACATTATTAATGTTCTCCCAATATCAAATTTAAGTTCACAATTATGATTACCAAATTTTCCAAGGTGCTTGTTCTTTACGCCATAAATCTTCTAGGTAATTTTTGTCTCTCAAAGTATCCATTGGTTGCCAAAATCCATTATGTTTAAAAGCAGAGAGTTGTTCCATTTCTGCTAGTTTTTCTAATGGTTCTTTTTCCCAAATAGTTGTATCATCTTCAATAAAGTTAATAACTTCTGGTTCAAGAACAAAATACCCACCATTTATCCAAGCACCATCACCCTCTGGTTTTTCCCGGAAATTGGTAATTTTGGTTTGTTCCTGTCCTAAAGAAATTGCTCCAAACCTACCCGCAGGTTGTACAGCACTTAGTGTTCCCAAACTTTTTTGGGCTTTGTGAAATTTAATTAATTCAGTAATATTGATATTACTAACTCCATCACCATAGGTAAAACAAAAAGTTTCATTACCCAGATGTTCTCTCACTCTTTTTAAACGTCCACCAGTCATAGTATGATCACCTGTATTAATTAAGGTGACACGCCAAGGTTCAGCATATCCAGAATGAATATTCATCTGGTTAAATCTCATGTCAAAAGTGACATCAGACATATATAAAAAGTAGTTAGCAAAATACTCTTTAATGATGTAACCTTTATATCCACAACAGATAATAAATTCATTGATACCATGAGCAGAATATATCTTCATGATATGCCAAAGAATTGGTTTTCCTCCTATTTCCACCATTGGTTTTGGTCTGACTGTAGTTTCTTCACTTAAACGTGTACCAAGACCACCAGCTAAAATTACTGCTTTCATGGAATTTACCTCAGATATTTACTGATATTTGACTATTTAACTTTTCTAGAATTTAGAGGATCGCTAATCATTAAACAAAAGTCAGAATTGAAAAATCATGCCTTATATTGCTATAAATTCCACAATTGTATTTGTGTTTTTATCTCCACTAAATCTCTATCTGTGGGTTGATTAATCAATGAATTAGCATTTTATCAATCCTGACTATAATGAGAAAATATTTCTATGTCTTTCTCTAAAAACTATCTAAGTAATTAATCAGTCGTCAGAATAGTTTTGCTTTTTTATTTTTCTATCAGCATTCATAGATATCTGGATTTCGATAATTGCTATACCTAAATCCTTACCTAAAAATAATTTAGCTCTAATCTGATGATTAGTTATCAAGAATCAATAAGGATATAATGTTTTATTTGTAAAATAAGTAGTTGTGCTAAATCAATTTTATATTTGGGAGAGAAAAGTTATAACAGGAAACAGCGAGTCAATTTATATGTTTATTATTTATCTGCATATACAACTGTTATGATTTAAACATCAAAAATCATATAATTCATGAGAAAATATTCATATTTAGGGTTTGCTGAAAAAGTGATCTGTGAAAGTTAGGGAGTAGGGAGTAGTTTTCGAGAGTTGCTAAGTATGATATAAAAAGATTTCAGACATGATCCAGTTAATGTATCAAAAAACAACAAGCTACATTATTTGCCCCTAATCTAACAGATAGAAATAGAGAAGATTCTGATATATATAGGAGCAAAAATTATCCCCAATTTCTATTTCTCTGTGTTTTCTGTGGTTAGATATTCCGTGACTCGTACGTAAGTCCTGATATATTTGCACCCTTACTTTTACCAGATTGATTTTGATTTATGGATTAAGTTGCCTAAACATCACCGAACTTTGAAATAGAGCATCACATTTTTTAGAAACAATTACACAAATATTACTGAGAGCTTGTTGATAATTATCCATATCTTCTTTTTCTAGATATATCTGAGCCGATGTTTCTAAATCTTGAATAGCTTGTGCTTGATTTTCTTTAACTTTACTTTCCCCATATTGGGCAAGTTCATAATAAACCATACCCCTTTTTAAATAAACCTTGGCCATGCGAGGATTAATTTGTAACGCTTCGTTAAAATCTGCAATTGCCTTTTTGTATTCTTCAGCGTAATTACTACTGTACTGTGCAAATTGATAACGAACAAGACCACGCTGAAAATAAGCTTCTGCCTTGGAAGCATTGAAGTGAATAGCTTGAGTAAAATCAGCTATTGATTGTTGATATTGCTGCTGATAATTACTACTATACTTAGCGATTTGGAAACGGACAATACCTCTCCTAATATAAGCTTCTGTATCACGATAATTGATGTTAATGGCTGCATTAAAACTATCAATTGCTTGCTGATATTTTTGGTCAGGATCACTACTATAATCAGCTAACATATAATAGGTATTACCACGATTCACAAAAGCTTTTACTTCTTCAGGATTAACTTTTAAAGCTTGGTTATAATCTGCTAACGCGCCTTCATAATCATTGAGGTTATAACGAGCATTTCCCCTATTTATATATAATTTGGAAAAATTGGGGTTTTTCTTAATCCCTTTGGTAAAGTTATTAATAGCTTTTTCATATTCCCTATTTTGATAGCTAGTATTACCCTGCTCGTAATAATCTACAAATGTTAAATTTTCTTCTTCCTGATTTTCGTTCAACTTTTGAGAAATTAAACTTTGCTGAGTATAAGGATTTTGAGAAACAAAAGGACGGGTGAATTTAATCATTAAATCTAAATAACCCAAGACTCCCAAACCAAATAAACTCAGCACAACAGCATACAACTTAGCCTTATTCGTCACTGTAGCTGCTGGATAATTCCAACTGTTTTGAATAAATACTGGTTGCCAGTGATGTAAAACTGGTGGAGTAAATATACGCGGATTTAGTTTAGGTGTTTGCTGGTTAACTTTTTTAGTTTTCTTCAAGGGTTGGAGATGTTCCTTCGAGGCGATCGCTTCCAAAGATGGAAAAGGATCACGGCCACCTAATTTAGCTGCACGTTCACACCAAGGACATTTTTGGAGATGATGATAATAGAAATGTTGACTGTTAGTATCACAAGTAATCAAACTCTCTTCTGCTTCTGTCAGTGCTGATAACCAAGTTTGAGCCGTAGGACGTAAATGAGGATTGTGATGACCATCTTCAAAACACAGTATAAACAATTCCTGTAAACTAGGATGTAGTATTTCCCAAGCTGGAGCAATAGGAGTAGGCAAATAAGGAACTTTTTGTTTCTGACTATAGGTAAAATGCCCAGCTACAATTCTGGCTTCATAGGTTGGTGGATCAAATAAACCTTGAAAAATACCAGAAAATGGGTGTGTACCCTCCATTAATAGTTGGAAGATCAGGACTGCTAAACCAAATAAATCGTGATAACTATCCCGATCATGATCCGCAAAGGTTTTATTTTGTAGCTCTGGGGGTGTATACTCCGGTTTACCCACGGAACAACGATAAACAGTGTTTTTTTGAGAATCACGAACTTGAAATGAGTCTGTATCTACAAGAGTTACTAAAGCAGTATTACTTACTAAAATATTTGACTCATTCACATCACCAATACAGTATTCACTAGCGTGCAAAGCAGCAAAAGCAGCAGCTAAATTTCTAGCAGTCCGCAACAAATATTGATAATTAAATAAGGGACTATTTTGACGGCGGTTACCTGGATTATAAAAATCCATAATTGGCTGCATTTGCCGAATTCTCGGCATTAAAAAACCAACAATAGTATTACTACCATCTTCTGCCCATAATAATTCCTGTGGCCAAGCAATAGAAATATGTCCTAAATTAGCTGTGGGATTTTCTGGAGGGTGGGCAATCATGGTCTGAAGTTTTTGACCATAATTAATTATTGGTTTATGATAAATCTTTGCTACTAAATCTTCATCATCTGGAACAGCATAAACACAAGCTTCACCCCCACGTCCTAAACTGACTGTGAGTTCCAGGGGCTTTTGATCGGGGACAGAACGAAGTACCTGCATAGTTTCATTATAGTTAACGGCAGTTATAGATAAAGACTGGGAGACTTAGGTACAGACAACCAGATAGTTGTTCTATCAGGAATTGGCAATTACTAAAATACTAAACCTCAACCCTGTGGTCTGTACTCAATAATTAATCAAAAATATTCATTTTTGCTGTGCCTATCAACAAGTTGACTGATGATTACTAAAATAGGGTATGCTGAATAAATATAAAACCTTTACTGGTGAAGGGTTTTAAGCAATTTGAAATTTTAAAATGCTGGCTTTTATGACATGGGAACTCAAAAACCTTGTATTTACAGCACTTTCCGCTGTTTTGAGGTACACTATTGGCGGGCTGTCCGGCCCACCCCACAAGAGTTCCATGATTATAATTTGTACCTCATAGCAAAGAAATCTGCTGTAATTCCTGCTGACAGGAAAAATCGTTCCCATCCAACTATTGAAACTGTTCCCTGTTAAGAGATCCCTTCCCCCATGACAAAAATTTTACGCCTAACGGCAAGCAACGCTGACAGCAAACCCTAAAATGAACACCTGGCAATTACTGTACATTCTACCCAATCCACATTTTTTAAGTACCTGGGCAAAATTAATGGGATATTTTGGGAATAAATAAAAATCCCGATAACTCTTACCTTTTCCCTTTTCCCTGTTCCCTGTTCCTATCCCCTAGTCTCCACAGATAACTTTTTGCTGCAAACCCTACTTATTAGTGATTAAATGCAGCTATAACTAAGGTTAAATCATCATCTGTGCGTTGAGTAATACGTTCAGAACTGAGGAATTTCACTAATTGTTCTTTAGCCAAAATTTTGTCTTCGGCATGGGCTACAAAATCAAATAAGGGGAAAAAGAAAGGTTTATGAGGTTCTCCTACTAACATATTTAAAGCTAACATTTGTAGTCCATCTGTGAGAACACCAATATTAACTATGTTATGACGTAAGATTTTTGTTTGAGTTGTAGCTAAGGCATCTGGTGAAGTTAAAAACGTGGTCTCATTGATATACTCACCACTGTTAGGTAAAGTCAAAGCTTGTAAGTTACTTGTACTATCTTTGACCACAGCTACACCATCACCAATTTGAGCTACTGCTGCTACCTTGGGACTAGCGATCGCAATAATTAAGGTCGTTGCTAAATCACTGCTTTCATGTTTAGAAACCTCTGCTTCTTCTTCTAATGCTTTTCTAGCTGCTAACATGGCGTTGGATAATATTTCCCTTAATAACTCATCATCAGCTAGAGTGCTGTTAGTAATTTCCCAGTTAGATATGTATTCTATGGCTGTTTCTACAGCTATCATCGCGCCAACTTTTCCCAAGCTGGCAGAACCTGCACCATCAGCAGCAGCTACCACTAGGACATTATTTGGCAATATCTGCCAGTGGTGAGCATCCTGACACAACTGTTGATTTTTGATGTGGCTAGTTCCACACACGGAAGCGGCGACTATCCGCCATTGAGGACTCTGTTTTGGTGTATTCATAAATTTTATCTCACAGCTATAGCAGGTAACAGATAATAGAGAATAGGTGACAAGTTACAGGTTTTGCTCAATTCCCAAAATGATGACAAACTTAGAGTTTTTTTGTTTTATACATCTAAATTTTTGTCTATGACTATACCTGCTGATATCCTCACCACCTTGTTGATTGCTATAACTGCTAACTGCTAACTGATAACTTTTAAACAGAACCCCAACCAATGGGTGGTAGTGCTACTTGTTCATCTACCTGGGAATGGGATACTGCGGACATACTAGCAGACAACCACACAAACATCTCAATGAAGTTCAATCCTTTTAATTTGAGTGGCGTACGCACAGCTATTTGATTTAAACGGTGCATATTTGCATTCTCTACACCAACAGAAAAGAAAGCAACACGCTTGTTTGCTTCATCTCCTTGTAATCGCTGTACGGCTTGTTCAATTACGTTATCTAGCTCACCTTGTGGCTCACCATCTGTAATCATAAATACCCAAGGACGATAGTAAGCTATACCATTGGCACGATACTGAGATTTACGTTCTTGAATAAGTTCTAAAGATTTGTGAATCCCTGCCCCCATTGTCGTTAGCCCTTGGGCTGTTAAAATAGGTGGGTTAAATTGGTCTGCGGTAACAAAATCTTGGACAACGTTAACATGACTATCAAAAGTCACAATTGCTACTTCTACCCTTCTGGCCGCTAATGAATTTTTGATCAGTTCATCCTTGAAAGCGAGTAGGCCTTGGTTTAAAGCCTCTATCCTTTCTCCTTGCATTGAGCCAGATGTATCTAGCAATAATACACAGGGGCAACGGGGTTCAGGGTTTTCTGCAAATTCTACTACTTCATCGAGTTTGAGTGTATCCAGCATAACCTTTTGTGTTATGTTATAGTCCAACGTTTGAATTTCCTGTTATCAAAGTATATAGTTTGCCAGACTGGTAAGACTACAAGTATGGTATTTGGTAGTAGATCACTACTGAAACTGCATCTATCAAGCTATTCTTCTTCACAGGTCTATTTCAGGAAATTTGATTTACCATCAGGTTGATTTAAAGCAAATAACACAGGGAGGTAAAATTTCTGTATTTTTATTAATTTACCATGCTTTATTTATTGACGACTAATTGACAAAACAATATTCAATATATACATTTACCATCCATAAAAGTTTAAAGATTCTATTTAGAATTTTTTGCAGCTTTTACTACTTATAAATTATCCTTAAAATTGATTTTTCTGATGGGTATTATCATGTAAGAACTATAACAGATAACTTCTCTCAATTTATGAATTAGGTATTTTATTTGTTACTCTTTCTTTATGAAGGATGCCACACTTTCTTGATCTAATAATAGATACAGTTTAGCTTGCTTATAATCAATTTGTTTATCAATAAATATGAAAATTAATTCATATTTGTTCTAATTAAGGAATTTATTCTGCTTCAATTCTAAGTCAATTTTTCATAAAAACTGTAAAATTATGAATAATACTGGTACTTTTAAAAAATTATCTCCTGAAGGTTTATTAAGACAATTAACTAATTCTTCTGATACTACTTGTTTACAAGTATCGGAAAACTCAGTTATATGGTCAATCTACCTAGAGCGCGGTAAAATTATCTATGCTACCCATTCCGTTGAACCCTTTGATAGACTGGAAAGACATATTCGTCGTCTGAGTCAACAAATGCCTCTAGTTACTAATGAGGCACGAATACAATTACGAATGAAGTTTGAACCAGACTGGCAAATACAACTTCATGAATCTGATCATGACAATGCTACACAACCGCCAGAATACGAAGCTATTCATTGGTTACTAACAGAAAAATATTTAGTTCCTCAGCAAGCAGCGTTGCTAATTCAAGAGTTAGTCAAAGAGGTAATAGAATCTTTCTTATTAATTCGATCAGGCACTTATGAATTAATCTCACCTCTTTACAGTTTACCAAGAATTTGTAAGCTGGATGCAGAAAATATCATGGAACGCTGCCAACAACGGTTACAAAATTGGCTATCTTTTGCTCCGCAAATATCTTCTCCTTTTCAGCGTCCTTACTTGTTGATTCACAGTAAATTTTATGACCAACAATTACCAGAATTACAGCAAAATCTAACTACTTGGATGAAGGGATTTAGTTTGCGTCATTTGGCGGTAATTATGAATGTGGATGAGGCAGAATTAGCGAATACTTTATATCCACATATCCTTCAGGGTTCAATTATTCTACACCAACCTGATCCACCTTTTGATCAGTTACCTCCCATTTGCGAAAACATACCGTTTACTTCTGAAAACAGTATCATTAAAACCAATGGAAAATCTCAGGAACGGGGTTTAGTACCAAAGCAACATTTGGAAGTAGATACTCTAGTTACAGCCAACTCTGTACTCAAAGTTGACAATCCACAATTTACCCTGTCTAACAGCATAGAATCTGAAGTAGAAACCGTCAATACCGCTACTATTACTGCTAAAAAACCTTACAAAATTATCTCTGTAGATGATAGTCCTACTGTTCTTAAAGAAATTAGTCGCTGTCTCCAAGATGAAAACGTTGCGGTAGTTACTATTAATGATCCAGTTAAAGCTGTGATGTCTATCATTAGGCATAAACCTGATTTAATTTTATTGGATCTAAATATGGCAGGCATTGACGGCTATGAATTATGCCGGATCATCCGCAACAATTCTATGTTCAAAGAAATTCCCGTAATTTTTGTTACTGGTAGTAAGGGCATTGTGGATAAAGTAAAAGCAAGAATGGTAGGAGCTTCTGGTTATTTAACTAAACCATTTACTCGTGCAGAATTACTAAAAATGATTTTTATGCACCTAGCATAGCGGACATGATATAACTCCCCATAACTGATAATTGATAACTGATAACTGTGGCACAAGTTGTATTAGAAAATATTTATAAAAGTTTCCCCACCCGGCGGGGAGAAAAAGAGACGACACAATCATCTGAACAAGAAAAAGTAGATAGTGTTAACGTTCTCAGACGAATCAATTTAACCATAGCCGATGGGGAATTTATCGTGCTGGTAGGCCCTTCTGGCTGTGGTAAAAGTACCTTGCTGCGTTTAATTGCTGGGTTAGAAGTGATGACTGGGGGTAATATTTGGGTTGGCGATCGCTTGGTAAATGATTTACCCCCCAAGGCCAGAGATATTGCGATGGTGTTTCAAAATTACGCCCTTTACCCACATATGACGGTATATGAGAATATTGCTTTTGGACTACGTCGTTGTTTAGGAAGTCAAGAGCTAGTTTCTACTCATCCAGTTCAGCAGTGGGGAGAAAGTTTTTTGGTAGGAGTGACGAAAAAACTGCCTCAAGGACTACGTTATTTATCTCAACAAGAACGTATTGTCGAAAAACAAGTTGGGAATGTCGCTCAATTGTTACAAATAGAAACTTTATTAAATCGTTTACCAAAACAGTTATCAGGAGGACAAAGACAAAGGGTAGCATTAGGACGAGCGATCGCGAGAAATCCACAAGTATTCTTAATGGATGAACCATTATCTAATTTGGATGCTAAATTACGAGCAGAAACCCGCACTCAAATTGTCAAATTACAGCGGCAATTGGGAACAACAACAATTTATGTCACTCATGATCAAGTCGAAGCCATGACAATGGGCGATCGCATTGCGATTATGTCTGGTGGGCAACTTCAACAGGTAGCCTCACCTTTGGAACTATACAACTATCCTGCTAACCGATTTGTCGCTGAGTTTATTGGTTCACCACCAATGAATTTTATCCCTGTCAAATTTCATGCACCTTTGTTAATTACCCATCATAATTTTCGCTTTACTCTTCCAGATATATGGGAAAAAGCATTACAAAAATATGATAGCCAAACTATAATTCTTGGTATTCGTCCCGAACACTTAAATTTGAGTGTTCCAGCTACCAAAAATTTACCAGTTAAAGTAGATTTAGTAGAAAATTTAGGTAATGATTGTTTTCTGTCTGTGAGAATATCTGACCCTGATTTAAGTAATGCTGATGGTCAAACTTTACAACTGAGAGTTCCACCGGATAGATTAATCAATATAGGTGAGCAAATTTGGTTATCATTTACTCCGGGAAAGATACATTTTTTTGATTCAGAAACTAACTTAACTATTTTTCCCAAAATGGAGGAATAAGAAGATGGAGAGATGAAGGAGAAATATCGAGATTTGGATATTTGCTGATTCTAACTCCTAGCACTTCCAATTTCTCCATGTTTTGTTGTCTATGTAGATTAACTAACATCGCTGTCGGCTATGCCAACTTCTTCTCCCTATGACTATTACGTGCTTCTTTTGTTTGCTTACCACCAACTTCAAGATAAGCTATATCTTTAATTTTTCTGCTTAAACTACCAGGTGCTAAATGACTATCTGCTCTCTGATTAGTACCTGATTTGGTAATCTTGAGGTTATCATTTTTTTGGCTATTAACTCGACCAGTACGGGAATTTTCTTTGAGGAGTCTGTTATAAGTGCGGTAAGGAATATAGTGCAGAGGATTATAGCCTACAAACCTGAGCATTAACACACAAGCCCAGGAATACTTACCGGCGAGAATTGCTTCGATTACTTGATCAAATTGTTCGGGATTGATTTTTTTTTCGGGGTAGCCGCTATGTCCAGCAATATCTTGATTCATGGTGAATATTAGTTTGATTTCAATGAAGTAACTATTTGATTTGTTTCAAGTTTAAGGATGGAAATTTTGATTGACAAACTACAATCCTAGGAATGCTTTGATGTTATTTACCTTAGTGTTGATGCAGTGGCAAAATTATGATAGGAATGTATTTGGGCATAGATAAATTTCCCAACCGATAGATTCAAAGATTGCTCAAGTTTTTAGTAGTTGACATGAAAATTACTAAACAAGCTATATCTCAAACCTATCGTTTGTTGTTTCTGTTTCCAGATATTATTTAGCCAAAATTTTATTTTAGTCATGTTGACTGCTGGTGGAGTTTGTCTATACCTGTTGAGGAGTATTGTCCATATATAAACTCTCTCAACCAAAACTCTTAAAATTATTTGTGCTTTAGCTTTTATTTTCCCTTGCTTATTTTTTATCCAATTTGTTATTTGCTGTGTTTGGGGATCACAAACTGATGCGATTTTTGCTGTTTGCTCCCACAAGATAACTTTAGGTAAGAAATTTAATATATCTTCCCAAATTAGATTTGTCTGAGCTAATGGTGCAAATGTATTATCCTGACCAATGGATCTCTGACGAAGATACAGCTTAGAGATTTGTTTCTCTATATCACTCCGCTGATTTGGTGTTTCGACTGCATTGAACCTGATGATTTGTTTCATAACCTGACCTGTGATTGAAAACCTGACTGTTTTTAATCAAGTCTGTGTGCTATTTTGTAACTTCCTGGTTTTGGCTACTGGTAAACACAGTTGCCATTAGTTACTTAGATGCTGTCACTTTTGCTGATAAGTATGTGAATGGTAAAAATTTACCATTTTCCTATAATTCAGCAGGCTGAGTAGATACAATCGCTTCTTCTAAACATTTTGTAATTTTTAGCTCCTTAGAGCTTCCCTCATTACTATTGTATAACTTTTTGTCTGAATTTAATAGGAATTTTCTGTCAAGTTTGATAATTTGTAAGTCAACTAAAAAGATGATTCATTATTGGCATCTCAAACACTACATTCGTATTTATACTATTTTTTTTTGCCAATGTCATCTGCCAATTGAGTAGTCTGATAAGTTAAATTTACTGAATATCTCATAATGTTCATTTGAGCATTGTGCAACTTTAATTTTTGTCCAGTTTCGGCTGTCACAATGAGGGGTGAGACCCCCTATATCAAGTGCTAAAAAAATATATTATCTTTAATTTTTTGGGTCAAAATGTTAAAAAAAAGAGACTATACTCTTTTTGTATCAACAGTTTAGCAAATTTTAAATAAACTCAACTTTTGATTTTAAAGTAAAAATATTCTCAACTGGCAGTGATTATATATTGTTATATGTTATTTTCTGGCATTTGGTGATAACGTTAATCAAAAGATACAGATATTTGTATATACTAGGAAAGTATATCAAAAATTTTACTGCATTTTTTTTGTGGTTAAGTAGTTGGATATTTGATAAGTAATATATTATGACAATATGTTATATATGGAGTTATAATCACTCATTTTAGGTAGACAAAAATATTCAGCACACTAAGTTAGGCTATTTTCGCTTACGAACAAAAAATAGCTACTCTTCTGAAGAGAATATAAAGGTTTATTTCATCAATATCACTAATTTTTTGTTAGCAATAAATTGTTTAATGAATATATTTAAGAAATCAAATATGAATTTAAGGATTTCATAATCAATGAGTCAAATCCAGACATATCAGTAAACTTGATACTAAAATAATTCAGTGTCAGATCAGTAAATTCTCAAGTGAACCAGGTTTAAGGTTTAACCAGTAATTAATTTTAATTTTTCTAGCTCTTTTTACTTGCCATTTTTTTGTAAAGGAGTTATCATATAGTTCCCTAGCAAACAACCTGGTACGACCTGTTTTTGCAAATCTAGTGCTTGCTTTTGACCTAACAGGATTAATCAAAAACAACTGTTTTTGTTTCCCCTTTAAAGACTGGCTAAAAACAAAAACTTGCTTACATTCAGTGCAAACTACCCATCAGTTATTTAGTCACGGAATACACCAAGCAAAGATACTGAGAAAATGTTTTGTATATCCTGGTATTAGTTTAGAAACAGCAAACCCAACTAGAAGTAACACTGAAATAAAGTAAGGAAGAGTGTATTGTGTTGGTGATGTTCAGATATATACAGTTATTATTTGTGTATTCTGATTGGATGTGTTTATATTTCATGATTTTATTTTTCAGAAGTAGTTAAAAAAAGTTTTGTAAACTGGATTTTTTCAAAATTAATGTTTGATTAAACACTAGCTAAATAACCGTGTTTGTAGAGAAATTTTATGATTATATATCTTCGTAGCTGAAAACTGGTGATCAGGAAATATTTTGAGACATGGGTAGATAGATTTGGAATTTCTAACTATTACTATTACTTATGTTTTTTTCGAGTTCCGGACATAACTGAAAAATAAAATCATATTTGTATGGATATATTTTGTAGCTATAAGATACTCTTATCTATACGGTCAATATTAAGGACAGCAATGTTTTGAGATTCATTGATTTTATTTGTGATGCGTAAAGTCAGAGAACACAAGTAATTAGGGTTTAAATAATCTTTTGCGTAGCCTTAAGTTTATTAGACTTATTCAATATAATCTACAACACTTATAAATTTGTGATTTACCTAAACTATACGTACAAATAAACAGCCCAAATAGCCATAGCTCGCAAATATGTACTAGCTCGGAAAGTACCTGCTGCGGTAATAGCTTCTGGGGTGCGGAACTGTAAACCATTTTCATAAACTTGTTTAACCACAGTTTCTGTCAAACGTAACCCTTCATCCTTCATACCCATTTGTATTAAAAAAGCAGCTAACCCAAAATTAATACCAGTCCAAACTTCCAGGGGATGGGTAGCGCTGGGGTTTTCTGGTGAACCATCAGGAAGAACACCATTTGCAGCACCAAACTTCCCATCTTGAAACTGCAAAAAACAAGCATTATATATAGTATTCAAAGCAGAAATAGCGCGATCGCTCGGTACAATATCTGGTAAACTAAGTAAACGAGCATAAAACTGCCCACATAGTTGATCAGCCATCACCACATCAGAACCACTTTCACTATCTAAACTATAATACTTCCCATTCCATAACTTCTCCTCATAAACAGACTTACCTTGCTGTAACCAACTTTGATAAACCAACTTCCGTTCCTCTGCGTCCTCTGCGCCTCTGCGGTTCGTTAAAATATCACAAATTTCAATAGCCGCCTCCAAAGCTGCTAACCACAAACCTCCACAATAAGCACTAACACCATTTAATCGCCAATCGTCAAAAGTTTGATCAGGAGCGCCGGAGTTTTCCGGGATACCATCCCCATCTAAATCAAATTTTTTCACATAATCCAAAGTTTGCACAATTGCATTCCAACATTCTGCTAAAAACTCCACATCATCTGCACCAGTAAAAAGGTAGTCGCGGTATACTTGCAAGACAAAATCACAACCCAAATCTTTCCATAAATTGCAATCTTGATAAGCAGTATAATTAGTCTTCTCCCAAACGTGTTCATTCGGTGCGCCTAAGTCGTGGGGTGTAGCACCTGCTACCTTGCGGATGGCTTGGGGACTCTCAGCGTTAATAGTGAGATAATAACCAATAATTCTAGTTCTATCATCACTTTGGGGAATTGCTCTAGCAAAGGCGCGTATTACGGATTTTTCTAGTTCTGGGAATAACATTAATAACCCAAAAGAACCGTATAAACGCACATCTAAACTTTCATACCAACGGTAATCTAAACACTCTAACACTGCAAATTGACCGATGGGGTCTTTTTCTGTAGCTGCACTCCAGAGAGTACCACCGCTGGTTAAGTCGTAGAGTTCGTTAAATAATGCCATTTTCAACCAGTGGGGTAAGTCTGCTCTGTCTAAAATTGGTTGTTGCCAGGTTTGGATTTGCGATCGCCAATTATGATATTCTTTCAATGCAGTAGTGGCAATTTGCCAAGCGTTCTCACCGCTACCACCAAAGAAGTCTGTATATCTGCGATAATAATTTACACCTTCAGCAAATTCTGTCACCGGAAAATCCCAACTTAACACAAATGGAACTTCTAAAGTTTCTCCTGGTTGTAATGTCAAACGAACTGCAACCGCAGCACCTAAACGAGAATTTTCATCAGCGGGAGTTTCATCTAAATAATTAGATAAAGAACCATCTTGACTGAAAGTTTGCCAAATTTCTGCCCCATTTCCAATAGTATTAAAACAGGAATGATAGAAAATATCAACTTGAGGATTTTTCGTGGTAGCAATGCACCAAGTTCCATCACCTTCCTGGGGAGTTTCATTATTATTAACTCGACCTAAAACACAACCTAAATATTTATCATCTTCAGCTAAACAATTATAATTATTTTGGCTTTTTCCCCATCTGGGCTGATATTCATAAACGGGACTCCCATCATCTCTAATTTTCACTTCTGGAGATTTTAAAGCATTAGTAAACCAACCAGTCATATTTTCCCAAGTTAGCATAATACTAATAGTAATTAGTTGGTTTGTGGGGTTGTTTGCAGTCCATAAAAAAACTGCCACTGGATAACTACTTTCTTGGTAATTATTAGCCCAGATGGGAGAGAATTGTTCACAGGTTAATTGCACTGGAAAAACGTTTTTATAGACAAACCAACTGCGGGGATAAAGTGCGTGATAAGTCCCAGTTTCTTGTGGGGTGGGCATCTTGCCCGCTTCTAATTCTGATACATTGGAAATATTAGGATACCATTGCCAAGTTTGTAATGTGTTATCTTCTGGGGGTTGGGTAGATAAGGCGTAGGTTTTTTCTGCTGTAAAAATGCTAAATTGACAAGCGGGAACGTTGTTAAATGTATGCTCTCCACCGTCAATATGCCATAAATTAAAGTCTCCCTGTGAGGAACGGCCGATACAACCCGCTCCAAAACCACCCAATGGCATTCCATGAAATGGCCCATCGTCGAGGTTGCTGGGATAGCGGACGGTGTAGGGTTTTTCCCAGTCTAAACCAATGGGACGTTGCCAGGTGTAGGGGGGTATGTGGGGTTGGGGTTTCATGGTTATGGAAATTGCATTTTTGATGTTAATGCAGGGTAGCTGTTTATGTGGTTTTTTTCAAGTGTTTTGATTTGGAAATAACGAACCCCAGAGGATCCAGAGAGGGTTTTAGTTTTGGTTTTAGTTTTGCTTTTAGTTTAAAAGTTATATGAATTGAGATTTAGTTAAGTTTGCATCTCGCGTGATTTTTATTATTGCAAGATTCCTATTCTAGTTTTAGCACAGTTAAATATCCCCGACTTTTGATTTTTCTCATTTATAAATGAAGTCAGGGATCTAAGTTTCAATCTACATCAGGTTCAACACCTAAAGCACGCAATTGGGCAATTAATTTTTCTGTTTTTTCTTTCTCCTGTTCTGCACGTTGTCTTTCTTGGTTTGCACGTTGTCTTTCTTGGTTTGCACGTTGTCTTTCTTGGTTTGCACGTTGTCTTTCTTGTTGTGCTTTTTCTCTTTCTTGTTCTGCGGGAGTTAACACCCAATCATGGTTTTCATCATACCATCTTAACCAAGGCATTTGTACATTTTTATAGCTACCTTCCCAGATTCCTAAACCTAATTCTAAACCCGGAATCCAAAAACGAGAATTAGGTTCTGAAGGTGTTGAACGCAAACTCTCAATATATCTATCTCCCCTTAATTCAAACATGATAAACTCAGATTTATAACGATCAAAAATGGCGTAATAAGGTATTCTTAAAATCTTTTCATAAACTTCCCATTTACCTGGAGGTTGTTCTACATCTCGCAATGTTTGACCTAAATCTTCTTTTTCTGTTCCTGGTGATAATAATTCTACCACAATATAAGGATTAACAGATTCTTGCCAAATCACATAACTTAATCGCAAATCGCGTTTTTCATACAAATAAGGAACACCCAAAACTGCAAACCAATCTGGGCGTTTATACCACAGTGGATGACGAGAATCAAAATACAGATTTATGTCACTTCCTGTAAATATTTCCTCATATTTATAATTAGGAGGAAGAAATGTATCTGCTAATAATTGTGGTTGCAATAAATGAAATTGATCTGGCAAACCTTTCTCCTCTGGATCTTCGCTGGGAAGATCATACATTGTTGGTAATGTTTCTTTCGCTGATAATGGCGGATCTGTTTGATACATTATTCAAAATCCTTAATATCAAACTTTTACAATTTAATTATACTATAGTGATCTGATTTGATTCATCAATTTTTCGTGGAGGTAGGGAACAGGAAAGAAGGTTGTCAGTATGTACTGAGTTCTGTTCAAAAATCAAATAGGAGTCCTATATGTTAGCAGGATATATTAAAAATGGGTCGGATTTTTAATTGATTAAATGGGAAAATTATGGCCAAATCAAGAAAATAATTAAAATATAATATTAATCCCACTACCAAAATAATTCTAGTCAGTTAAAACTGACTTTGGCTATTAGACTGGGAATGAATTCCCAGGCGGTTTATTAAACTGTCAATCAATTTCCAGGTGTTTAATTATCTCTTAAATAAATAACAACAATTAATTATCCAATTCAGCTAAATACAAGTTTAACGAAGCCAAACATCAGGATGTAATTGCGGGAAGAATTGATAACCTAACCAACCTAGAAATAATCCTAATAAGGATGTACCTGCAATAATAAAAAACTGCTGACCTTCACCTATTGATTTTCGTTCTAGCTTTTTCTTTGTATTAAAGTAAGCAAGGATGAAGAGAATACATAAAATCCATGTTACAACACCAACTCCAACACCAGGCCAACCATATTCTAAGCCTAATATTACCGTTATAAATAAACAGTAAGCACTAGCACTAGCAATAGCAAAAGCAATAGTACTAGCATAATCATCAGCATAAGCATCAGCATAAGCATAAGTACTAGTACTAGCATAAGCATAAGCATAAGCATAAGTAATAGCAATAGCAATAGCAATAGCAATAGCACTAGCAATAGCAAAAGCAATAGCACTAGCAATAGCACTAGCAATAGCAATAGCACTAGCAATAGCACTAGCAAAAGCAAAAGCAATAGCAAAAGCAATAGCAATAGCACTAGCACTAGCAATAGCACTCGATCCTACTAAAAATCCGAAAATCGAATAATAGAAAGTAATGTATGCTAATGACAACCAAGGAAGATAACTAACTTCTGCAATAATATTTCCTACAACATCAAAAACACCTGTGAAAACATCTCCGATGATATCAACAATTCTTTCTAAAATCTCAACAGTGAATGATAGTGTACTCTCGATACCATTACCTACCATTTCCAAAATATCTGTTAATATTTTCGCTATATCAAGTTGATTTTGAACGGGAATATATCTCTTAGGAATACGGTTTGTCTTATATTTTTTCTTACGTTTAGTTTCTTCTTCAACTTCTGGTAAATCAGGATTATTAATAGGTTGTTGATAATTACTTTGCCGATTATAATTTGGTAATAATTCCAACCAATCAGACATTGACTGAGAACGATAGTTCGGTTCAATTTTCATCCCGCGTTCAATTGCCAATTTCACATCATTACTAATATCAGGATTATATTTTTCTGGGGGAATTAAAGGATCAGAATGACGTTTTAAAATCACACTTATATAGCGTTCAGCACCGGGAATAGGTAATCTTCCAGTGACAGCATAATAAAGAGAAGCAGCTAAAGTGTAAACATCTAAAGTTGGTTCACGCACTCCCAAACTTTGTTCATAGGGTGCAAAAACTGGATGGAAACCTTGTTTAGAATGTTTGTATTTACTATTGGGGATAATTTCACCAGCTAACCCAAAATCAATTAAGATAGCAGTGCCATCATTTTGGATCATAATATTACCAGGGTGAGCATCTCGATGAAATAAATTATTACCATGAGTAACTACTAAAGCTTCTCCAATTTGGCGAATATAATTTACTGCTTCTGCTTCTGATAATTTCCTGCGTTGTACTAATTTTTCTAAATTTTCCCCCTCAACTAAATCCATCACTAAATACCAGATATTATCCTCTGCAAATAAATCTATTACTCGGACAATATGATTATTTTTTTGTTGCGAAAGTCGTTCTAAAATTCTGCCTTCTTTTTTAAATTTCTCCTCATATTTCTGATAATCTGGATCAGATCGCAAATCATCATTCAGGGTTTTAATTACTACATAACTCTTGAAATATTTATGAAATACCTTATAAGTAATCCCAAAACCCCCTTGTCCCAGGACTTTCTCAATAACATACTTCCCACCCTGTAGTTTATGTCCAGGTTGCCAAACCATCGGTACAGTTACCTAAAATATAGTTATGTTTATTTTGGCACAGCCGATGATGTTTGAGTCTTACCGGGTGACAATAAGACTAAACAGCTTGTTTCAGAAGGGAAACTTACCGGGTGAAGCTGTTGTACATTTTAAATGCACAACAGCAAGTCAAAAGTCAAAAGTCAAAAGTCAAAATTTAAGAGCGTTTCCAGTATATTTTCTTCCAGCCCAAAATATCCAATTTAGCACAGCAGCCTCAAACCCTTACCCAGAGGAAGAAACAGAAAAAAAACAAAAAACAGTTGACAAACCCAAAAAGATTAGCTATATTAATTGAGGTGAGGCAAACACAGCCCACACCACTGAACCGAAACAAAATAATACTTTGAAAGACATAAGACGACTATTCCTCGTCAAAGAAATTTAAGCTAACGAAACCTAGCGATAAGAAAGGAACTAGTTAGCAAAACAAAAAATAAAGAGCTAAAAAGCAAACTTAACAAA
>JAAHFX010000016.1 GCA_010672785.1 Sphaerospermopsis sp. SIO1G1 | reverse complement strand
ATTCGTAATTCGTAATTCGTAATTCGTAATTCGTAATTCGTAATTCGTAATTCGTAATTCGTAATTCGTAATTCGTAATTCGTAATTCGTAATGCTCCCTATGGCTAACGCCACGCTACGCTATCGGTAGAGCAACGCTTATGTAATGCCTCTTTCAGAGGAGCTTCGCTTACGTAATTAAGAAATTTACCCAATTACCAATCACCAATCACCAATCACTGAACTTAATGTAAGAAATGTCTCACACCAGTCAACACCATCAACAAACCTAATTCATTTGCAGCTTGGATAGAGTCTTTATCACGCACACTTCCACCAGGTTGAACAATGGCAGTAATTCCCGCCGCCGCAGCACTTCTCACCGTATCATCAAAAGGAAAGAAACCATCACTAGCTAAAAATGCACCTTGGGTTTGATCTACTGCTTGTTCTAAAGCAATTTTCGCCGCACCGACACGGTTCATTTGCCCTGCACCTACACCTAAAGTCGTGCGGTCTTTACTGAGGACAATAGCATTAGATTTAACGTGTTTACAAACCTTCCAAGCAAATAATAATTCTGCTAACTCAGCCGGAGTTGGTTGACGTTCAGTCACAACTTGCCATTTACTGGTATCTGCAACAATATCATCAGCAGTTTGCACCAACAACCCACCAGCGATCGCTCTGACAGTTTCTTTTGGCCCAGTTAATAAATCAGGTAAAGTTAAAACCCGAACCTTACCCTTCTTAGTTAAAATTTCCTGTGCTTGCTGATCACAACCAGGTGCAACCACACATTCTAAAAATGTCTTCGTTAACTCCGTTGCTGTTGCAGCATCAATGGGACGGTTTAAAGCCACAATACCACCAAAAGCGGAAACAGAGTCAGCATTAAAAGCCTTTTGATAAGCCTCAAAAATGGTATCTGCTTCAGCCGTACCACAGGGGTTAGTATGTTTAATTACTGTTGCTGCTGGACTTTCCCTAAACTCGGCAATGATGCGACGTGCAGCTTCCAAATCTACCAAATTATTATAACTGAGTTCCTTACCCTGTAACTTTGTCGCCCCTGCCCAACCAGTAGGTTTAGTTCCTGTTTGATACCATGTAGCTGGTTGATGGGGGTTTTCCCCGTAACGCAAGGATTGAATTTGTGTCCCGGAAACCGTATAAGTTGCTGGTAAACCCTCAGTTTCAGTCCCCGCCAAATATGCAGCGATCGCATTATCATAACTAGCAGTATGTAAAAATCCCTTCAACGCACATTGTTGGCGAAACTCCAAAGAAGGTGAATCATTGCCACGTAATTCCTGCAAATATCCATCATATTGATCAGGATTACATAATACAGTCAAATGAGCGAAATTCTTAGAAGCAGCCCGTAACATCGCCGGGCCACCAATATCAATTTGTTCCACCGCATCAGCTAAAGTCACACCAGGTTTAGCGATAGTTTCCTCAAAAGGATATAAATTCACCACCACCAAATCAATAGGACGAATATCGTTATCTGCTAAATCCTGAATATGCGCCTCTAAATCTCGCCGGGCCAAAATACCACCATGAATACGGGGATGAAGAGTTTTCACCCGGCCACCCAAAATTTCCGGTGAACCCGTATAATCAGAAACCTTAGTCACAGGTATTCCTGCATCCTTGAGAGTTTTAGCCGTTCCCCCACTGCTGATAATATCAAAATCAAACTCTTCCACCAAACTCCGAGCTAAATCAACAATACCAGTTTTGTTAGATACACTCAGCAATGCTAGACGCGCCATAATTCCCTCAATTCCAGTGACAAGTAGAAAAATATTGTACCTGTAAACAGTAAACAGTGAACAGTAAACAGTAAACAGTGAACAGTGAACAGTGAACAGTGACAACTGCTAACTGACAACTGACAACTGATAACTGACAACTGACAACTGACAACTGACAACTGACAACTGATAACTGATAACTGACAACTGACAACTGACAACTGCTAACTGACAACTGCTAACTGACAACTGACAACTGATAACTGAATAACTGACAACTGATAAAATCAGTCATCATCGTAAAACCTCAAATCATATGGCATTACAAGTACAACCTAAACTAATTATTCATGGTGGCGCTGGTAGTTCTCTCCAAGGTAAAGGAGGGTTAGTTGCAGTTCGTAGTTCTTTAACTGAAATTGTTGAAGAAGTGTATTCACTTTTGCTCAATGGTGGTAGTTCTGCTGATGCAGTAGTTAAAGGTTGTCAATTATTAGAAGATAACCCCCGTTTTAATGCTGGTACTGGTTCAGTGTTACAGTCTGATGGGCAAATTCGTATGAGTGCTTCGCTGATGGATGGAAATTCAGGACATTTCAGCGGTGTTATCAATGTAGCACGGGTAAAAAACCCCATTGACATGGCTTTATTTCTACAAAGTTCTTCAGATCGGGTATTGTCTGACTATGGTGCAGCGGAGTTGGCCAGAGAATTACAAATTCCTACCCATAATGCTCTCACAGATTTACGTCTCCATGAGTGGATACAGGAAAGAGAAGAGAACTTTAACAAAACCATGGCCGGAGTAGTTGCAGAACCAGAAATGGCGAAAAATTCTGAAGCCGGTCGGGGTACAATTGGTGTCGTCGCTTTAGATGGTACAGGGAAATTAGCAGCTGGTACTTCCACTGGAGGTAAGGGTTTTGAGAGAATTGGTAGAGTTAGTGACTCAGCCATGCCAGCAGGTAACTATGCGACTCAATATGCTGGAGTGAGTTGTACAGGTATTGGTGAAGATATTATTGATGAGTGTTTAGCCGCAAAAATTGTCATCCGTGTCAGTGATGGAATGTCTTTACAAGAAGCTATGCTGAAATCATTCACTGAAGCCAACAAAAACCAAAGAGATTTGGGAGCGATCGCCCTAGATGCTAATGGTGTTATATCCTATGGAAAGACCTGTGAAGTCTTACTTGCAGCTTATCATAACGGTGACTCTATCGGTGATACCTTGGAATGGAATGATGGCAAATTAATCGGTTATTGTTAAGTTGTAGGAAATAAGATTAATCTTCTAAATGGGTCTTAATCGTGGTTTTGACCCTTTATTTGGCTTTTTTGTAGCGGAGAAGTGTTTATGAATCTGGTTGTACTCCAGAATTGGTTAGATAATGCCTCTTTTGCTGTTTTGTTCTGCACAATGCTGATTTACTGGGTAGGGGCTGCTTTTCCGAGTTTATCAGCAACTGCGGCTTTAGGAACAGCAGGAATGGCGATCGCAAATTTATGTATTGGTACTCTTTTGGGTGCGAGATGGATAGAAGCGGGTTATTTCCCCCTCAGCAATCTTTATGAATCTCTATTTTTCCTGACTTGGGGTATTACAGCTATCCACCTCATTGCTGAAAATACCAGTCGTAGTAAGTTAGTTGGAGTGGTAACTGCACCTGTAGCAATGGGAATTACAGCCTTTGCTACCTTAACTTTACCATCCCAAATGCAGCTTTCTGAACCATTAGTACCAGCTTTAAAGTCTAACTGGTTAATGATGCACGTCAGTGTGATGATGTTGAGTTATTCGGCCTTAATGGTAGGTTCTCTATTAGCGATCGCTTTTTTAATTGTCACTCGTGGCCAAAATATTCAATTACAAGGTAGTTCTTTCGGGAATGGTGGTTATCGCAGCAATGGTTACAAACTCATTAAGTCGGGAGAATTAGTCACCCAACCCTCCATGTCTGCGGAAGATAACGGTTTTTCCAGATTAGAAACCAGTAACAATGGTAACGGAACTGCGGTTTTAGATGTAGTTACAACCAACCCCACTCTTACCACAGAAACCCTCTCCCCCCAACGTCTCACCCTAGCAGAAACCCTAGATAACGTTAGCTACCGCGTCATCGGTTTAGGTTTTCCCCTCCTCACAATTGGGATCATCGCCGGTGGTGTTTGGGCCAATGAAGCATGGGGTTCTTATTGGAGTTGGGATCCCAAAGAAACTTGGGCTTTAATTACTTGGTTAGTTTTTGCAGCCTACCTCCACGCCAGAATAACACGCGGTTGGCAAGGTAGAAAACCTGCAATTTTAGCCGCTGGTGGTTTTGTAGTCGTTTGGATCTGTTATTTAGGTGTCAACCTCTTAGGTAAAGGTTTACATTCCTACGGTTGGTTTTTCTAATCATAGCCATCTCAAAATTAGGCTTGTCTTGATACAGAATTGAGATAATCAATACCTTACCCTTTCTAACGAAAGGGTTTTTTATTTTTCACTATCAGTAAGGTTTGCTAAATAAACCTGAAAACACTGTAGGTAATAGTAAAAATAAGTATACAACAAGACACATTTTTAGAACTTACGCAAAATATCTCTCAAAACCTCTTACCTTCGTGTCCTTTGTGCCCTTCGTGGTTTATTCTTCCGTAACTTCCGTGTAAGTGCTGGTTTTTATTCTAAACTATCTGGAGTAATTTTAATTTTAGAAAAAACTTACATTTATTTTATGCTGCCCATCATCACTGAATTTTTGATTTTCTCATTATTCATATTCTTCACCCTTTCATTCAGGTATTTAACTGTATCCTCGATACTATATTGGTTTTTGTGGGTTCATCGTCCCCAATCTTGGGAAAAACGCCGCTTACAAAATCTTGATAGACACAAGCAAAAAATCAAAACCGAAATTAAATGGTCTATTTTATCTTGTTTGATTTTTGCTCCCATTGTTGCTTTAATGATGGAAATTATCGAAGCTGGATATACCAAAGTTTATCTCAATCCTTTAGAACATGGCTGGTTATATATACCAATCAGTTTATTTATCTACTTATTTCTCCATGATACTTACTTTTATTGGACTCATTTATGGTTACATACTCCGCAAATATATAGGCGATTTCATAAAGTACATCATGAATCTATCAATCCTACACCTTGGACATCTTTTTGTTTCGATCCACTAGAAAGTTTTCTCCAAGCAATTATTATTCCTATTCTATTATTTCTTATTCCCATTCACATTAGTATGCTAGTATTTTTATTAATATTAATGACCATATTTGGAGTCATTAACCACACAGGTTATGAAGTTTATCCCCGTTCCTGGATGCGTGGTTTTTGGAATCAATATTGGATCACACCCACCCATCATACTCTCCATCATCATAAGTTTAATTGTAACTATGGTCTTTATTTCCGGTTTTGGGATAAGTTAATGAATACAGATGTGATGAAAAAGTAATCTGTGGAAACTAGGGAACAATAATTTTTCCCTTCAGCAGGAAGGAATTAAATGTAAGGTTTTCGAGTTCCCAGGTTATGAAAGCTGGTACTTTTTCGACTTGGAGAGAGTGAAAATACAGCAGATTTCATCTTGGTGAGGTACACTAGTGACGGGCTGTCCGGCCCATCCCACAAAAGTTTAATTTTTGAGACTGTACCTCATTAACCTCGAATTTGCTGTAAGTTTTTCATTCTTCTAGTACTTACGCAAAATATCTCTTGTCACCCTCATACCTCTGTGTTCTCTGTGTCTCTGCGGTTTGATTATTCCATAGCTTGTGTGTAAGTCCTATCTTCTTCTGACTCCTGACTCCTGACTCCTAATCTTCTCGACAAGACTTTTTCAGCAACCCCTATATATAATGCAGTTTCCTGATACCAGTAATAAACACAGTATACTGAAATATACTTTGCTCAAGGAAATCATAAATTTAGCAATATGAGTAATCAATTTTTGAGACTAGACTCAGAAGACGTAATTTCCGTTCATCCTGGGAACTTTGAAAGACTAGAAGTCTCTAAAACTTTTACAGTCACAGAAATTATCGAAATACTACAAAAACACGTAGGCTGCACACATAAAAATGATGCTAAGTTTTTTAGTGCAGGTATTGAAGCTAAAGTACTTAGACCTGGTAATACTTGGCAGAAAGGTAAAATCCGAATAGGTATAGAATTTTGCCCAGAAGTAACAACAAACCAAAAATCAGCAGTTAATAATAACTTACAGCCAAAGCAAAAAACCGTATAATTGAACTACTAAACCTAAATTGATCATATCATGTCCGCATAATAATTTTTACACACTTATTCAGCAAAACCTAATTATCAGTTGTCAGTTATCAGTTGTCAGTTATCAGTTATCAGTTATCAGTTATCAGTTATCAGTTATCAGTTATCAGTTATCAGTTATCAGTTATCAGTTATCACTGTTCACTGTTAAACAATTACTTTTTTAGCAAGCCCTAATTAATTAAAAACCATCAGTTCAATCCGATGACCTGGACTCAACTTCATGCTCAAATACATCGTACCATCCGCGCCCGCAATTTATTTCAACCTCATGCAAACATATTAGTTGCTGTTTCTGGTGGTCAAGACTCTTTATGCTTAATTAAATTATTATTAGACTTACAACCAAAATGGTCATGGAATTTAGCGATCGCCCATTGTGATCATTGTTGGCGGGAAGACTCTTTAGCTAATGCTAATCATGTCAAAAGTTTAGCACACAGTTGGAATGTCCCTTTTTATTTGAAAACTGCTACAAACCCTATTAACAGTGAAGCTGCTGCCAGAGGTTGGCGTTATCAGTCTTTAACGAGTATTGCTCAGATTAATAACTATGATTATATTGTCACAGGACATACTTCTAGCGATCGCGCCGAGACTTTGCTTTACAATTTAATGCGTGGTACTGGTGCTGATGGTTTACAAGCTTTAACTTGGCAACGTCAACTAACTGACAAAATTATGTTAGTACGCCCACTTTTAGAAGTAACGCGCCATCAAACAGGCGAATACTGCCAAGACTTTAATTTACCAATTTGGGAAGACTCAACAAATCAGGATCTACAGTATGCTCGTAATCGTATTCGTAATCAACTATTACCGTATTTAAAAGCTAATTTTAATCCCCAAGTCGAATCTCATTTAGCACAAACAGCAGAACTGTTACAAGCTGAGGTGGAGTATCTAGAACAAATATCTCACCAATTACGGTTAGAAGCTTCAGGAAAGGGGGAAAAAGGTGATCTACGAGTAAATCGTCATCTTCTTAAAAAACAACCCCTAGCTTTGCAGCGTCGGGTTATGCGTCAGATACTGTTAGAGATATTAACGGATGCTCCTAATTTTGAACATATTGAAAAAATCACAGCTTTAATAACTGCTCCCAACCGCTCCCAAACCGATCCTTTTCCGGGAGGAGCGATCGCCAGAGTTGAAGGTGAATGGATATTGATCCAACAGTAAAAAAAGAGGTGACAAGATAACACCTCATCTTCTCTAGGATGCCAGTAATTCCGTTGCAGAAATCAAACTTTGGAGAGTCTCACGCATTTCTGTAATAGCCTGAATTTGAGAATCACCTGTAGTTTGTGCATCATTTAAGGAATCAGAAATCTCTGTCAGCTGACACTGCACCCCATCCAAACAGTCTTGAATAGGTTGTAATGTTTCTTGATAAAAACTGACCTTACCAGAACATTCAGCTTTTGCTATTTGTAAGTTAAACAACTGTTCTTCCAATGATTTGAGTTCTTGACGTTGAGACTCTAACTCATCAGTTTGTTGATCAATTTCCTGTTGCTTGGCTGCAATTTCCTCATTCAGTTGTTGAACATCAGTTTCTAGCTTTTGCAACTCTTGAGCATCTTTTTCTTTTTGTTGTTCAATTTCAGAAATAATAGATTTAATCTCAACAGTATAATCTCCTACTGTTCTTTGAACAGACTGTCCTTGTCTTTGTAGTAGTATATTTTGATGTTCCTTAAAAACTTTCTCCTGCTTAAGTAAGCTATTACGTTGCGGCTTTAAACTTCTGTTCAGCATTTGATAGAGGTCATTCTCTTCAGCTAATTCTAGCTGTAAGCGTTCCTTTTCCTCCGTAGATGCTGCTGCGATTTTAGCCTCTAGTTCTTTGATACCTTCACTTTTGAGGTCGAGTTCTTGTTCTTGATCCTGCACAAAACTAGAATCTATATCTAGTTTTTTCTGCAAGTCGTTAACAAGTTTTTGTAATTCTTCCAATGGCAACTTTTCCAGATCTTCCACATCTACATGAGGCTCAGATTCGATACTTCCCAGCATTTCTACCAAAACCTGACCATTTTGAGATAAGTTCTCTTGGTTTCGTTGTTGCTGTTCTAATAGTTGGGAAAATTCGCGTTTGCTATTGAGTTGGAACTGAATTAGTTGTAACTGGGAGATTTTTTTCTCTAAAGAACTTTGCAACTGTTGTAACTCAGATTGGCGATCGCTCAGGGTTTGAGACAGCTGTTCTATTTCCCCTTGCTGTTGTTGAGCTAAATTCTGCTCTGACTCCAGTTTTTGCCAATGTGGGTTAATAAAATCTTGTTGTTTCTCTACAAGTTCAAATACAAGATTTAATTGATCCTGTACAGTTCCAGTCGCACTTACCTCATTAGATAACCTATCTAATAAACTTACTATCTGGGTACTTTGCTGCTCATCTAAAACTGCTCCTTTAGCTGCATCAGCTTTCAATTCCTCCAGACGGCTTTCTTCCCCCCTTAAATGCTCCCAAGCTCCTTCAAGCTCTTGATTTTTGCGTTCAACATCTGCTTTAAGTTGTTCAATTTCCTCACGGGAGGACTCAACTTCTTGTTTCTGTTGTTCTAAACGTTCAACTTCACCTTCTACGTCTTGCAGTTGTTCCCATCGTGATTCCATATCCATTTCACGCCTATTCAGCTCTTGGACTTGGAACATCAACGACTGTTTCCACTGATCTATTTCATCTTCTTTGAGCTTGAACTTTTCCACTTGACGAGAAAAATTCTGCAAAATATTAACCAGTGGTCTTCCTGCTTCTTGAATCCGCTGCACTTGGCGGTTAGGACTCAATTCTACCAATACGAGTGCGCCATCATTCAACTTGCCAGCTTCTTCAGCAGGAATGATTTCTTCAGACACATTATTCCAGTTTTGATCACTACGTTGACAAGCCAGCAATTTGAGTTCGGTTCTAGAACCGCCGCTTAACAAACCGCCTCTTTGTTTTTGTACTTCTGCTAAATACAGCACACCGCTAATCCTTTTGATGTACTTTACATTCGTGTTTTGGTGTATACATTAAATGATTCTATTAACAAGTCCTGTTTAACCTCAGTTTAGCAGCACTAGATAGATAAACCTGTGAATGGAAGTGGTATTGGATATCTTCATATATCTTGATATTTGGTACATTTAGCTGGTTCGCATCTCTTATATTCTGTATACATAATAGTGATTATGACTACCATAATAACACTATTTTTTTTTACTGCCATGTAAAACTCTTGTGAATCTTAGTTTTTACTGAATTTAAACAGGCAAAATTTTGATAAAAATAACACATCCGCAGCGAAAATTCATGTCACCATTTTTGAAGCAGTAGTTTTTTCATTGGTCTAAGGGGAGTTACATAAGTCAATGCAAGGAAACCTCAATGAGATTGATATTTGTAGTATTCTACAGCTGATTGAATTAGGTCAAAGAACCGGACAGTTATGGATAGAGTCACACCAAACTCATCAAGTTAACAAAATAGTAGTTAATAACTCTTCCCATTATCGTTTTGGGACAGAAAATCCAGTCAAGTCTTGGTTTGTATTTTTCATCAATGGCGAAATAGTCTACTGTCAAGCAGGTGAGAGTAATTTATCCAGAATAGACGATTATTTACGTCATTATCGAGTGGAACAAAAACTCAACAGATCACAAATCGCTACATTGGAATCTACTAATTCTCCAGAGTATGCATACATTTGGTTGCTGTTAGAACAAAACATCATTACTCCCCAGGCTGCCAAAAGCATTATTCATGGTCTAATACATGAAACACTGTTTGATTTACTAAGCTTACACCAAGGTAGTTTTATATTCGATTTAGATACAGCACTTGTCCCTCAGCTCACTAGTTTACAGATAGGTGAATTAGTAACAAGAACTACTAAGCAAGTACAGGAATGGAAACAACTCTACCCACATATTCAATCACCAGAGCAGTTACCAATATTAGCAGATATACTTAGATTAACCGAAGCACTACCAGCGGCAACAGTGAATAAACTGCAAAATTGGGCCGATGGAAAAATATCTCTGCGCCAATTAGCTCGTTATCTCAACCGTGATATTTTAACTGTTGCCAAAGCAATCTATCCTTATGTACAACAGGGATGGTTACAATTGGTATATTCAGGTACATCAAATTCCAGTATTGAACAATCTACATGGGAAGAGAAAGATAAGCACAAAGGCCGGGTAGTATGTATTGAAGATGCGATTTCCATCTGTAAAAATGTAGAGTCAATACTCAGAACCCAAGGATATGAAGCGATTTCCATCACAAAACCGCTACAAGCTCTTAGTCTTGTCTTTCAAGTTAAACCAAACCTAATTTTATGTGACATAGCAATGCCAGAATTAGATGGATATGAAATATGTGCCATGCTCAGACATTCTACAGCATTTAAACTCGTACCTATTATCATGCTCACAGGTAAAGAAGGATTTATTGATCGTGTCAGGGCCAGAATGGTTGGAGCTACGGACTACTTGACAAAACCATTTACAGATAAGGAATTACTTATGCTAGTAGAAAAACACATGAACACAGATTCCAATTTGACATACTCTCGGCCATAAAAGTAAGGATATTTTGTGTTTCAACAACCGCTGTAGGCATAGCCAATCTGACACTATCCCGCCCAACAGACAATACCTTGCTTATTTGCACTATTTTATCAGAAAACTTAACCAGGAAGAGGCTTTTAACCCATGTTTTTGTGAAAATATAAGCCCCAGAAAAACTTGTAGATTTGCTCACAGATAGTGTAAAAAATGTTATCACAGAGTCAGCTAACTCTTAGGAAAACAAATGAGATAGATTTGATTAGTTACATAGTAGAAATAAAGTAAAACTAATTTATACACTTATTCTACGGAAAAAATTAGTGATTAGCGGCCAAAATTTCTCAGGTAGGAGGTCAATAGAAATTTATGAATACGGTTCTGATTGTTGAAGATAGTATTGCCCAAAGAGAAATGATCACTGATCTTCTCAAAGCTAGTGGTTTAACAGTTACCCACGCAGGGGATGGTGTAGAAGCTTTAGAAGCCATTGAATCAACACTACCAGATTTAGTGGTTTTGGATATAGTTATGCCCAAAATGAACGGTTATGAGCTTTGTAGGCGTTTAAAATCCGATGCTAAAACTCAGAACGTCCCAGTAGTGATGTGTTCTTCCAAAGGAGAAGAGTTTGATCGTTACTGGGGTATGAAACAAGGAGCAGATGCTTACATAGCCAAACCATTTCAGCCTACTGAACTGGTAGGAACAGTTAAACAACTGCTGCGAGGATGAGGATGAAAAAACATGGTGAACAGACCAGACTTCTTAAGCGGCAATGGCCAAGACAAATTTAGTCCAGAATTACAACTAGACAGTCCTGATGGTGTTGGTGTAGCGCAAGCTTCAGACCCAAAAGGAGAACTACATTTAAGATTTTACATTTCTTCAAATCAGGAGTTTGCTCTACCAGCAACTGGTATCAAGGAAGTAATAGAATTAGGTCCTGATCGGATTACCCCAATTCCTAATGCTTCTCCATTACTTTTAGGCACTCTCAACTTACGAGGCCGACTAATTTGGGTAGCAGACTTAGGGCAATTTTTGGGAGAACCAACAGAGTTAAACACTGATAGGTCAGAGATATCAGTAATTGCTATTGAAGATCAAGACGTAATAGTCGGTTTAGGAGTAGATCAAATTTGCGGTATGGGTTGGCTAGATGTACAGTCATTAATGCCACCGAACAATGTGCCAGATACTATGGCTCCTTTTCTCCGGGGAGAATGGTTAGATACTGAAAATAACAAGTATCTGCGGCTGATAGATCAAACAGCAATTTTACGGAGTGCTAGGTGGGCAGGATGAAGTCGGGAGGGAGGAAATGGCAGTAAATAAAGACGACCAAAATTCAAATTTAATATACCAACAGGCAGCAGATGCTTACGGTAGAGGTGATTATCAAGTTGCAGCTACCTTGGTAGACGAAGCAGTAAATCAGCTACCAAGTGACCCTGATTCCCATCTACTGAGGGGTCACATTTATTATGTTTTGGAGCAATATGAAATTGCTAAGGCCGAATATGAATATGTATTCCATTTAACAGATGATCAGGAAATTCTAGACTCTGCCAATCAGTATTTAGAACAGATCCAACAGTCTCTGGATATGTCACTATTTGCAGATAATTCAGAACTAGATTTCAATGGAATGGTCACCACTCTCAAAGAGCCTTTAGCACCAGAAGATGATCAACTAAGTTCCCTAAATTTAAGCACTAGCCCAGATTTCGATGACAACGACTTTGATTTTGATCTCAAAGCATTTGGTGAGTACGAACCATCTACAGATGGAGAAGACACATCAGCTAATCATCCATTTGCAACTGAGTTAACTGAATTAAACCAACTAACGGATAATTCATCAAGTCTAGAAGATAATCCATTTAGCTTAGAACAACCATATTCTGACCTACAGCCTGGTCAAAGTATTAATGACAATAACTTAGAAATAGAGACACCTTTTGGTTTAGAACAGCCATTTTCCGACTTACAGCCTGGTGAAAACGTAGGCCAAGTTTCTGGGGATTTAGAGCTACCTGCCTTTTGGCAAGATAATGTTTCACCCAGTGACATAGAGAACTTAAACCAAAACAGTTCCTTTTCTGAATGGGAATTAGATGCAGAACAGGATCTAGCTACAATAAATCACAAAAATGTGAATAGGGAAAATGAACTGGAGTTGATCTCAGAAGAAAACCCAGCCAATTCAGCAAGTAATATAGGGGATTTGAACATTGCCAACCACAGTAAGGAAAATAAATCTGCCTGGAGTAGTACAAATAACTGGCAAGAAAATATTGCTGAAGAATTAGATTCTTTAGAAGATCCCAACTCAGCTACTCAAATTTCTGGAGCTTTCAAAAATGATTTCAGTAGTCACTCCTTAAAAGCCAACAATCACTTCGTAGAAGATGACTTTGACAGTGATGATTTTGACCCAGAAGCATTTGAATCAGCCTTTGGTGCAGACAGTTTTGATAATTATGAAGAAGTTAATCATACAGGCACAGAGGAAGATTATCGCAACAACATCGAATTTTTAGACGATTTTGAAGAATTTAATGATTTAGGTAGTATACCCAACTTTGATCTCACAGATGATGCTAATTACGACAGTATGGGATTAGTATCAGATACCAAAGAAAAGTCTAACAACATAACCAGTGGCAACTTTACCGATGATTTTGCCAGTACCAGAGGAGATGGGGATGATCGGGATGAAGAATTATTTACTATTACTGGCGCTCAGGAAGCAGTTCCCGTATTTACCAAAAATGATCCTTCTCAACTAGATCCAAATGTCAGTGTTGAACAAGGTATATTTGCCTTCTTTGAAAACGCTTCCTTAGAAAAGAAGCAATGGTATATAGCCGGCTCAGTCAGTTTAGCAGCAGCTGTAGCAGCCGCTTTAATTAGTTTTATATCCACTAGTTTTTCACCTCCAGAACAACGAGAGTCGGTGAGAAACACAGGCTGGGCTATGTCTTTATCCGCAGGTTTAGCAGGTGGTATTACCGCTGGATTTATGGGCAATTTAGCGCTCAAACAAATTCGCCGCACCACCAAAGATTTACAGTCACAGTTTGATTCTGTCAGACAAGGGAACTTGAACGTCCAGGCTACAGTTTATTCAGAAGATGAATTAGGCTACTTGGCCACCAGTTTCAATGAAATGTCCAGAGTCATCTTCATGACTACCAACGAAGCCCAGCGAAAAGCGGTAGAACAGGAGGAAGCTAAAGAAAATCTGCAAAGGCAAGTAATTCGTCTCTTAGACGATGTAGAGGGTGCAGCTAGGGGAGACTTAACCGTTCAAGCAGAAGTAACTGCTGACGTATTGGGAGCAGTAGCAGATGCTTTTAACCTGACAATTCAAAACCTGCGGGATATTGTCCAACAGGTAAAAGTAGCCGCTAAAGAAGTAACCAAAGGATCAACTAACTCAGAAACATTTGCTAGAGCCTTATCTGGAGATGCTCTGCGCCAAGCAGAAGAATTGGGTGTCACCCTCAATTCTGTGCAAAAAATGACCGAGTCTATTAAAGACGTGGCAGACGCGGCTAAAGAAGCAGAAAAAGTAGCACGAGATGCCAGTGTTATTGCTCTCAAAGGTGGGAAAGCTGTAGAAAACACCGTAGCTGGTATCTTAGAAATTCGGGAAACAGTAGCAGAAACTACCCGCAAAGTAAAACGGTTAGCGGAATCTTCCCAGGAAATTAACTCAATTGTGGCCTTGGTGTCCCAAATTGCTTCTCGTACTAACCTCCTAGCACTTAACGCCAGTATTGAAGCAGTCAGAGCGGGAGAAGCTGGTAGGGGTTTTGCTATCGTTGCTGATGAAGTCCGACAGTTAGCAGATAAATCTGCTAAATCCTTAAAAGACATTGAGCAAATCGTGATGCAAATTCAGAGTGAAACTAGCTCAGTGATGACAGCAATGGAGGAAGGAACACAACAGGTAATTAGAGGTACACAACTAGCAGAAGATGCCAAACGATCATTAGAAGACATCATTCAAGTAGCAGATCATATTGACGAACTAGTACGTTCAATTACAACTAACACCGTAGAGCAGACAGAAACATCTAGTGCTGTAGCACAGGTAATGCAATCAGTAGAAATTACAGCCCAACATACATCTCAAGAAGCACAAAGAGTATCGGGCGCTTTACAGAACTTAGTGGGAGTATCCCGCGACTTGATTGCTTCGGTAGAACGTTTCCGAGTGGAAACCATTGAACCTGACAGTAGGTAATAGCAACAAATGAAAATGAAGTATGAATTTGCATTCATACTTCTGTTTTGCTCTTATTTTGCCCTTATTTTTATTTTTCATCCTTTATTTTGTTATGCAGTCAGATCAACAACAACGGATTTTGGGTTACTTTATCGAAGAAGCCAGAGAACACCTGAACACCATTGAACAGGGGTTACTAAAGCTACAAGATACCCTGAATGACCCTGACATGATCAATGAAGTCTTTCGAGCTGCTCACTCTATTAAAGGTGGGGCAGCCATGTTGGGATTAAGTAGTATTCAACACACAGCCCACAGATTAGAAGATTGTTTTAAAGTTTTTAAAGAGTATAAAGTAGGAGTTGACCAAAAATTAGAAACTTTATTTCTCAGTGTTGCTGACACCTTAAAAGCCTTATTAGATGATTTGAGTAGTCCTTTTGGGCTTTCCGAGGAAACAGCTAATAATTTAATGGCAGAGACTGAACCAATTATTGCTGAACTTAATCGTCACTTAGAAGAATTAGTACAGTCGGGAGATGGTAGTTCTGTAAATGTCTCATCCACATCCGCACAATCAGAAAGCAAGGCTACTGGATCAGTAGAAGTAGAAACAAAAATAGATTGGTCACAGTTTCAATCACAGGTTTTACAAACCTTGCGGGAAATGCTGCAACTATTTAAACAAAGCAACACACCTACTTCTAGGGAAAGCTTACAGAAATGCTGTCAGCAGTTATCTAGTATAGGCGAACAATATCAACTCTCCCATTGGATGCAATTATGTCAGTCAGCACATAATGCGATCGCCAATCCCGATAACACTTTTCTCACTTTGGCTAAAATTGTTATTACCGAAATTAAACAAGCTCAAGAATTAGTTATTCAAGGTAGAGAATCAGAAATAACTGTCACCACAGAACTAGAAGGGCTGGAACTAATTCCTGAAATTAAGCTATTGGAACTAAATTTAGATGATGAGCAAATCAATACCGAAAGTCAATTGAGAGTAGAACCAACATCTACACAGGCTAATTCTCTCAATATTGAACCAGAAATTGAATTTGATCTGACATCTAATTCAGAAGATAGTAATCTTGATGGTGTCCCAGAAATATCACTGATTGACACATCAACTAATATTGTTAACTTTAATTCTATCTTTGAAGATCATAGCGAAACACTAAATGTATCTAACATTATTGATCTCAATGGTCCAGAAGTAGGAAGTGATGAACTGGGAGCTTTAGAAGAATTATTTCAAGGTGAAGCCCCAGATTTTGACACATGGCAACAAGAATCTTATTTATTAGAACATAATATGGATTCTGTGGGAACAAATCATCATCAAACTCAAGAAGTAGATGAAGATTTAGTTGAACTTCTATCCTGGGCAAATGATCAACAAACTGAGCCAAAATCAACAACAATCAATAATCTGGCAGAAGACCTCAACTTGCTATTTGATGGAAATGGATCAGATGCAGAAAATTTAGAGCTATTTGACTTGAGTTTTAACCTTGAAGGGGATTTGGAAATATCAACAGATAATTCGGCAGAGGTACAAATTGCTGATCTTCGAGATTCTACACCAGACAATAATAATTTGCATATATCATTAGATGATTTAGTTATAGACACACCAGAAAATATTCAATCACCTATAACTACCAAACCAGAAGAAAATCAACTACAAACATTAAATTTCACAGATAATCAAATTGGAGAAATATTACCAGAAAAAGACATAGAATTATCAGTCACAGAAACAGATGAAATAACAGATGATTTAGGAATTGGAGATTTATTTGCATTACCCCTAGATACCGAGGTAAACTCTAACAATCAAGAAGATGATATAAATAACTTCTGGAGTCAACTGAATACAGAACAACCATCCATCACTAACCCTAAGTTATCACAGCAGGGAGCAAAAGAACTAGAAGAAAGTTTGTTTGCAGCTTCTGGGGAATTGACTAATAATGAAAAACAACAACCAGTTCATAACCTCAATTTCTACTTAGGAGAATTTGAAACCGATGAAACAGCAGAAATATCAGATCCTTGGTTAACAAAAGAAAAAGAAGATGACTTATTTTCTGATTTAGAAATTTCTAAAATTTCCCCATCAGATTCTCCCAATTCTATTTCAGGAGCTAATCTAGAACTGGATTTATTTGCAGATTTTGATGATGAAAGTGTGAGTAATTTACCAGTATCCTGGCATCAAGAAAACATTCATCAACAACCACTTGATTTGGGTCAAAATACAAAAATACAATTAGAAGATATACCAGAAGTAATTGAAACAGCCTCAGATGTAAATACAAGTTTTAGAGAATTTATATCAACAGGGGAACAAGAAACAGCTAACCCAGGAACTGATGATTTATTTGGTGAAGTTGAACTAGAAAACTTAGGAGCAGCAAGAGAAACATCCTGGGAACTAGATCCAAATTTACTAGACATGATCTCAGTAGAAAATGAGGAAATTGATGACATATTAGATTCAATAGAACTAACATTCAATCAAGACAAAGAGGATGAACAATCAACAGAAGTGGGACTGCTGGATTTAGATAATTCTGAAAATCCAGAAACAAAATTTGCAGAATTAGATGCTTTACTAGATGAAGAATTAGTCCCTCCTGAACAAGAGTCAGCATTAGATGCAGAATTTGCTGACTTAGAAGCAATATTGTCAATAGATAACCCATCAGCACCATCAACAAAATCTACCCCTACTCAAACTCAAAACATTGCCACAACAGCAGCCGATCAATCTTCAAATAAACCCAATCAATTGACGGATTTGGAGACTTTATTAGCAGAAGCTGATCCTAGCATCAACACATCAGGAAGAGTATCTAAAACCAGTATTAGTAAAACACCCCGCCCGGCTATTCGTCGCACCAAAGAAGAAAGTATGAAGATTCCAGTCAAGCAGCTGGATGAGATGAGTAACCTAGTCGGGGAAATGGTTGTCAACCGGAATACCTTAGAACAGGATCATGAACGTCTAAGAATGTCTTTAGATAACCTGTTAATTCAAGTTCAACATCTTTCAGATGTAAGTGCAAGAATGGAGGAGTTATATGAAAGATCGTTGTTGGAAGCATCACTGTTGAAAAGTCGTAGAGCCAGAGAAAAAGGTGACAAAAGTTCCAATGATCGGGGTTTTGCTTCTGAAGAAATGGATGAATTTACCGAATTCCACCTGCTGGCGCAAGAAACCATAGAATATATAGTCAGACTCAGGGAATCAGCTAGTGATATTGACTTTGTAACTGAAGAAACTGAGCGAGTAGCAAGGCAATTCCGTCAAGTTACCACCCAACTACAGGAAGGACTCACCAGAGCGCGAATGGTGCCTTTTGCCCAAGCAATTGATCGCTTACGACGAGGAGTGAGGGATAACGCCATCAAATATGGCAAAAAAGTAGAATTAGAAACCGAAGGGGCAGAAACATTAATTGACAAGATGATTTTGGATCATTTAACAGATCCCCTGACTCATATGCTCAATAATGCGATCGCTCACGGAATAGAAACACCTGATGTTCGTGTTGCCGCAGGTAAAGCAGAAACAGGTAAAATCTTCATTCGAGCTTTTCACCAAGGTAATCAAACCGTAATTGCTGTCACAGATGATGGCGCAGGTATTAACCAAGAAAAAGTGAAGAAAAAAGGGATTGAAAAAGGTTTAATTACACCTGAAGAAGGAGCAAAAATGTCTCCTTCAGATATATATGAAATGTTATTTTTACCCAGTTTCAGTACCGCTGATGAAGTTGATGACATCAAAGGTCGAGGTGTGGGTATGAACGTAGTCATCAATGACATTAACGAAATTCGTGGGACTGTCACCACAGATTCTAATCTTGGCAAAGGGACAACCTTTACTATTCGTTTACCACTCACTCTGAGTATTTGTAAGGCTCTGTGCTGTATATCCGATAAGTCTAGAATAGCCTTCCCAATGGATGGTGTAGAAGACACTTTAGATTTACCTATCACAGAGATTCAAACACAAGCGGAAGGACAATCATTCATTAAGTGGCGAGATACATACCTACCTTTTCGACCTTTACAAGAAATTTTGGCATTCAATCGTCAGATTGCTCGCGGTAATATTTATTCCAGTACGAGAGATGATGACATGATTTCTGTAGTTGTTGTGCGCTCTGGCAACACAATGGTAGCTCTACAAATTGATCAAGTATTAAGTGAACAGGAGATAGTAATTAAACAATTTGAAGGGCCAGCACCTAAACCCAGCGGTGTAGCTGGTGCAACGGTTTTAGGGGATGGACGAATTATGCCAATTGCCGACGTATTAGAAATTATTGATATCTTCCAAGGTAAGATGTCCAAACAAATCGGAGGCGGTTCTTGGCAACGTAAAGCTGCACCTCTTCAACTAACAATTCCCGAAGTTAAATGTGAACCGACAGTATTAATTGTTGATGACTCAATTACTGTCCGGGAATTACTCTCTCTCTCCTTTGGCAAAGCTGGTTATCGTGTTGAACAAGCTCGTGATGGTCAGGAGGCTTGGGATAAACTCCGTTCTGGTTTACCTTGTGATATCGTCTTCTGTGATATCGAAATGCCTCGCTGTGATGGACTCGAGTTACTGGCACGAATCAGTAAAGATAACTCTTTGAATCAATTACCTATTGCAATGCTAACCTCACGGGGTGCAGATAAACATAGACAAATGGCTTTCCAACTAGGTGCGAGTGGTTATTTTACTAAACCTTATTTAGAAGAAGCATTATTAGAAGCAGCTTCCAGAATGCTCAAAGGTGAAAAACTTGTTAGTGTTTAGTTAGATAGCTGGTTATTTCAGTTATCAGTTATCAGTTACCAGTTGCTAGTTGCCGCTATTCACTGTTTACCAGTCACCAATCACCAACCCTATGTAGGGGCAAACCCCCCGTGGTTGCCCCATAAACTAGGCAGGGTGCAGGGAGCGGGGTGCAGGGAGCGGGGTGCAGGGAGAAAAAATTGTCATTGTGGTGACAGCGATTTCTATTCTTTTCCCAAATGTGCAATTAATTTTGCCCTGTTACTTATTACCTCTTGCTTTTTGTGAGTGATAATTGTTAACTGTTAACTGTTAACTGCTTACTATCAATCGTTAATTTATGTCTTATCCTGAAAAATCATTCATCTATCCCACTATCAAAAAAATTGATCAAACTGATAATTATCATGGAACTATAGTTGCTGATCCTTATCGTGATTTAGAAGCACCAGATACACAAACTACTCAAGATTGGGTTGAGGCACAAAATCAAGTTACCTTTAGTTACTTACAAGAAATTCCTAGTAGGGAAACTATTAAACAACGCCTCACTAAACTTTGGGATTATGAAAAATATGGTACTCCCTTTAAAAGAGGTGACAATTATTTTTATTTTAAAAATGATGGTTTACAAAATCAAAGTGTTTTATATACTCTCCCTAATTTAGATGCAGAACCTAGAGTTTTATTAGATCCTAATCAACTTTCTCCGGATGGAACAGTTGCCCTTTCTGGCCTAGCTATTAGTGATAATGGTCAACTTTTAGCTTATGGTTTATCTACCTCTGGTTCTGATTGGCAAGAATGGAAAGTTAGAGATATTCAAACTGGGTCAGATTTAGCAGATCACTTACAATGGATTAAATTTTCTGGTGTATCTTGGAGCCATGATCATCAAGGTTTTTTTTACAGTCGTTATGATCAACCCAATGAAAAAACTAAACTAGAAGATGTTAATTTTTATCAAAAACTCTATTACCACAAAATAGGTACATCCCAAGCAGAAGATGTGTTAATTTATCATCGTCCTGATCAAAAAGAATGGTTTTTTGACGGCGAAGTTACCAAAGATGGTAAGTATTTAATTATTTCTGTATTACTAGGAACTGATTCCCGTAACTTAGTTTTTTACAAGGATTTAACTAACTCTAATGCTGAAGTTATTGAATTAATTAATCAGTTTGAGGCAAATTACAGTTTTATTAATAATGATGGTGACATTTTCTATTTTCGTACAGATTTAGATGCACCCAGAGGTCGGGTTATTGCCATTGATAGCAAAAAACCAAATTTAGAAAATTGGCTAGAAATTATTCCCCAAGCTGTTGAAAAACTACAAAGTGCGAGAATTTTAAATCATCAATTTGTGGCTAATTATCTGCAAGATGCTTATAGCAAAGTTAAAATATTTAGTTTACAAGGTAGTTTGATCAAAGAAGTAGAATTACCCGGTATTGGTTCTGCCAACGGTTTTGCTGGCAAGAGAGAAGATACAGAAACATTTTATAGTTTTACTAGCTTTACTACTCCCGGAACTATCTACCGCTATGATATGCAAACAGGAAAAAGTGAAATTTTTCGTCAACCACAAGTAGACTTTAATCCTGATGATTATGTCATCAAACAAGTTTTTTATGAAAGTAAAGATGGAACAAAAATTCCCATGTTTATTACTCATAAAAAAGGAATTGAATTAGACAGTATGAATCCCACTTATCTCTATGGCTATGGTGGATTTAATATTTCCTTAACTCCTAACTTTTCTGTGAGTCTGTTAGTTTGGATGGAAATGGGGGGAGTTTATGCTGTACCTAATTTACGTGGTGGTGGTGAATATGGGGAAGAATGGCATCAAGCCGGAATGAAGGAGAAAAAGCAGAATGTTTTTAATGATTTTATTGCTGCGGCAGAATGGTTAATTGCTAATAATTACACCCAACCTCAAAAATTAGCTATTGGTGGTGGTAGTAATGGTGGTTTATTAGTGGGTGCTTGTATGACACAAAAACCAGAATTATTTGCTGCCGCTTTACCAGCAGTTGGAGTCATGGATATGTTGCGTTTTCACAAATTCACCATTGGTTGGGCTTGGGTACCTGAATATGGTTCGGCGGAAAATGCAGAGGAGTTTAAAACTTTGTATGCTTATTCTCCTTTGCATAATTTAAAACTGGGAATGAGTTATCCTGCCACGTTAATTACTACTGCGGATCATGATGATCGGGTTGTTCCTGCTCATAGTTTTAAGTTTGCTGCTACTTTACAAGAATGTCATGTTGGAGATGCACCAGTGTTAATTAGAATTGAAACGAAGGCAGGACATGGTGCAGGAAAACCGACAACAAAAATTATTCAGGAAGCAGCAGATAAATGGAGTTTTTTAGTAAAGGTTTTAGATATTGATTTAAGTTTATTTTCTAACTAAAAGATTAATAGCAGAGGTATGAGGGATTAGTCATTTTTAGACAATTCTTTTCCTCATACTTTCTGCTAATCTAAATAGAGTTTGTTGAATAAACCTAAAAATACTACAGGGCAAGAGTTTGAGTCGTTTTTATCGTAAAACAGTGCAAGCTTTGATCAGGTGTCAACTTAAAAACCTTGCATTTACAGCAGATTTCGTTGCTATGAGGTACAAATCATAATCATGAACTCTTGTGGGGTAGGCCGGACAGCCCGCCAGTAGTGTACCTTATTACACCGGAAAGTTCTGTAATTATGGCTCAAAGGAAAAATTGTTCCTATATAACTATTGAAACTTTTCCCTGAACCCTACTCCCTACTACCTAGCCTCCACGGAAACACTTTTTGCTGCCAACCCTACTTAGTAGTCTCTGAAGAATAAAGCTAATAACCATTTTGATAAGATTCTCATTTTGTCAACAAAATTTAGTAATTTATTATGGTTACTATCGGTTCATTATATTGATAACTATAGGAATTACGTATTTATACTGTGTTTTTTTGAGTCAAATTTTCAGCATAATAGAGAAAGTAAACAAAAATTTACATTAGTTATCAAAATACAAAGTCTATTTGGAGTGGAACTATAAGAGGAAAGTCTGGTGCATCCATTAGCTATGATCAGTAGTAATTTATACCTATATCCTCAATAACTGTCATGATAAATAACTGATGAGCATATTATAATTAATGCTTATCCTCAATAAATTAATTTCAAACAAATAAGCTATATTTATATCTTTAGGCTGCATCATACCAATAGACTAAGTAAGAATTTCTAATGTAGAAGGAGTAAATCGTGGTTACAAATGGTAATTTGAGAGATTTTTCCCTGCCAGAAATACTACAGTTTTTAGATTCGGGAAAAAAAACAGGATTACTTCATCTTGAGTATCTACAAGAAACTGATTCAATAAAACGCAGACATTACTATATTTGGTTACAAAAAGGTCGCGTCATCGCCGCATCTGAACGTTCTGATCAACAAGGTTTGATCATGATGATTACTAAACGTGGTTGGATAACTCAAAGTCAGATAACTAATGCGACTAAAACTTCAATTTGTTTCATTAATGAACCAATGGGATTATGTTTAAAATCTCAAGGTTTATTACAATCTGAACAGTTACAAATACTATTTAATAGTCAAATATTGCGATCCTTAACTCAGTTATTTCAAGTTAAAGAAGGCACTTTTAGATTTGAAAACACGCCATTTTTACCTTTGGGAGAAATGACTGGTTTAAGTATGCCTGGGGTAGAAGTCATGTTGACTTGTTTGCGAGCGCTCAAAAATTGGGTAGCTTTAGAGGATAGGTTACCAAATCCGTCCATAGGGTTATCTAATGTAATTCATAAACGCCCAAAAGTATTCCTAAATTCCCAAGAATTACAGGTGTGTAAGTTTTTAAACACAACATTTTCATTAACTCAAATCGCCAACCAACTAAAAATAAATATCAAAACTGTACAACAGATAGCTTTGAGATTAATAATGGTTGGTGTGGCAGAAGAAAACTTTTTAGTTGCAGATCCAACTTCCTTTGATGATCAAGAATTTGCATTTATTGAAAAATCTGTAGGTATTACTAATGATAAACTCCAAAAGTCGGTAATTAGCCAATCATTTTTAAAGAATTTAGTTAATTTTCTCCAAGCTAAAGCTTCCTAAAAATTCACTTATCAGTTCAATTATTTTATTTTCACTCAGGTTTTTTCAAAATTTATTTGGCCTTAAACTATATGAAAGTATGTAAGTCAGGAATTTCAATGAGAGGTTGAATTTTTCCCTAACTTACTCCAAAGTGGCTTGATCAATTTAGTTCATGGATTACAATAGCTACACAAACCAGGATTAGCAAATTCCAGACCTTCAGGGTAAAATTTTGTATCTTGGAAATTGCATTTTTGACATTTATAAACGATAGCCATTGTTAATTCAGTAGGTTGATTACACACTTCACAGGGTAAACCCCTAATTATATCTGTAACACTAAAACCAGGTGTGTGACACTTTGGACAGCAACTAGTAATTTTCTCTAACAAATTTTCAGTAGCTTTTTTAATATTTTTCATTCTCATGGGATTATACAAAGCTCGCATATCTGTTTCTATATGGAAATTACCTTCCAGAGAATGATGTAATGCAAATTCCACACTTTCCTGTAATTTTTCCTGTGTAGTGATACCCTTAATTATTTCAATATCATCGAAATTTGATTTTTTAAACCATATCACTAAACCATGTTCAGGAAAGCCCACATTCTCGGCAAATTCCTCTGCGGCTGATAAATTATTAATAATTTGATGATTAAAATTCGTCTCGGTGGAAAACACCTCACCCACAATTTCTAATTCATGTTTTTGATCTAAAAAAATAACAATTTCCCTATTGGCATAAATATAAGGAAAACTAGGATGGGGAATAAAACTACCTTCACTGGCGATCGCTATAGTTTTGCCAGTTATTTCTAATGCTGCTTCTGCTTTTAATTTAGCGGTAATAATTTGAGTATCGGCACGTTGAATTTCTCTAGTAAATGTCCCAAAAACATCAGTATTAAAGTTTTCCGGTAAAATCACATTAATTCCTAAACTCTCCTGCAACAATGGGGCAATCACTTTTTCTTTGTGGTGCATTGTTGCTATGACTGCGGTACGTTGATGAAATAATTCTTTGGACATCCTGATTTTTGTTCATCATTGAATCTTGCTATGGTGGGCATTGCCCACCTAAAATTAACTAATAAAAGAGAGATGCGTGCTAATTTTGTGTTTGGGTAACTTGTTGAACTGGATTTGTTTGTGCCATCATCTTTTCCTTATTGCGTCTGCGGATTTTGGCATACATTTGAATACTTGCGGCCATAAAAATCACTAGGCCAAAAATTAACCAAGCAGTGATGTCTGTTGGTAAGTTATTTTTGAAGATTGCCAACATGACAATCACAACCAATAATAAAGTTGGAGCTTCATTTAAAGCACGTAACTTTTGACCACTCCACTTACATTCGTCTGCGGCCAATTGTTTTAATAACCTACCACAGTAAAAGTGATAAATAAGTAATATTGCAACAAATCCCAGTTTGAAATGTAACCACGGTTCTTTTAAAATATCTGGGTTAGTGGAAATAATACCAATAGCCATTGCGACTGTGACTATCATTCCAGGGATAGTAATAATGTTGTAAAGACGTTTTTCCATCAGTTGGTACTGATTTTTAAGTATTGCCTTTGCAGGTTCTGGTTCTTGGTTCGCTTCCACATGATAGATGAAGAGACGGACTAAGTAGAATAAACCAGCAAACCAAACAACAAAGCCAATAATGTGAAATGCTTTAAACCAAGAATAAGCCATTAATTGTAACCTGCCTTCATCGTTTCCTAGATGACTATATTTATTATCTTTACTAGGTTACGGCACTTGTGAGCAATGATAAAGACTTAGCTAGTAATTTATGAGACCTCCAGGATAGAAGGAACTCTGTTATGTTTAATTTCTTGAATGGCTCAGGTCGGATTTGAACCAACGACCCCAGGCTTATGAGTCCCGTGCTCTAACCAACTGAGCTACTGAGCCATGTGATTTAATAACATTAATTAATATAGCACAATTTTTTGATGATGGCAATTGTCTATGCAAAATTTTTTCATTCTCACCAATCACCAATCACCAATCACTTTGTGCTGTAACCCCTACCTAATCAGGGAAAATAGACAAAATAAAAGAGGGAGTCTTATCCCTCTTATCAGCAATTATGAATTTTAAACAGGTAGATATTAAAGTCTCTCTTTTGGTAGTAAAGCAATCGGATTAATTGCGCCCTTACCAGCAGAATGAATTTCAAAATGTAAGTGAGGCCCGGTACTAAAACCTGTGCTACCCATAGCAGCAATAGTTTGTCCTTGTTCAACTCCTTGCCCTACTCTCACCAAAATACGGCTGTTGTGAGCATAGCGAGTGAGACTACCATCTGGATGGCGGATATCAACTAAATTTCCATAACCACCTCTATTCCAACCTGCTCTTTCTACTACACCAGAAGCAGAGGCATAAATTGGTGTTCCAACGGAGTTGGCAATGTCAATACCTCTGTGCATTCTGCCCCAACGCCAACCATAGCCAGAAGTGAGAACTCCTTTAGATGGCCAAATATGAGGTTTACCAGGGTTAGTGGTTGGATCAACTGCCTGGGGTAGGTGTCTATCAACAGCAGCTAAAGGTGGCAGTGTTTTAGAACTTGGAGAAACTCTAGTTCCTCTTAATCTACCTAATGAATCGTTGGAATTCATGTTGGCAGGAGGAACGTTAATTCTAACCCGAGATGATCTATTAGATGAGTTTCCTAAAGAGTTTTGATTTGAGGAGAATTGTGGATTAATTGGTTCTCGTCTGGTGGCACTTAGTAGCAGCCTAGTAGGTTGTTCTTGGGAACTAGGCAATGTTGGTTTAGGTACAGGAATTGCTACTGTTTTCTGTTGAGAATTTTCTCTAGCTGTGATGAAGTCTTTGTTATCTTTATCAACAACTACTGGTACTGCTGGTGTTTCATTTTCAGTCTTAACAGCTACAGTAACATCAGCTTGCTGAGTGCGATATTTTTCCCTTAATCTTTCAATTTCTGCTTGTAAGGTACGAATACGCTCAGTACCTTTGATTTTAGATACTTGTTGAGGCTGATTTTGAGGTTCTGGTTTTTCTGCTAGGCGGTTGATTAGGTTATTTTCATCCACCGCTGAGTTAGTTTTTGCAGTAGCTGTTAATGTTTCTTGAGTAGGTGGCTGATTGTTTTCTACTACTGGAACTGGAATACTAATACTGCTGTTGTTAGCAGAGGCGTTATTAACAGTTCTACTATCTCTAACTACGGGAACAGGTATGGCAACTGTGTTGTTACTTTTGGCTACTGGTGTTTCTGGTATGGAGGGTAGATTTGCCTCCAGATCAGGTTTACTCAGAACAGGATTAACAACAACTGTATTCTTGATTTTGTTGTTGTTCTGAGGTTGAACAAATACAGGTACTGCCGTTACTTTTGTCTGAATTTTGGGCTGTGCGTAGTTATTTTGTGCAATGTTGCCAATACTGTCTGTGGGAATAATCAGCTTTTGATTAATTTGCAGACGGTTAGGATCATCAAGATTGTTCGCTTTAACAATTTCGGATACAGAAGTCCCGTATTGACTAGCAATTTCTGCTAATGTGTCTCCGGGTTTTACTTCATAGGTTGTTGAGGCTGATGCAACAAGTGTAGGACGAACTGTTACAGGTGTGACTGCCTTTTGTGCTGAGTCGTCTGTGAGTTCGTCTTGTTTGAGTTTGTTGATGATGCTGATTTGATCGGTGTTTGTGATCTCTACCGATTTCGCATTACTAGCTACTTTTGTTGGTTTTTCTTTCTCGGTTGCAGTTTGTTCAGTAGTCAGTGAACTTTGGTTTTCCTCACGCCGCAACTCCGCCAGACTGTTTCTTAAACGGTTCGATTTTTCTTGTAGGCGATTTAAAGCAAACTCTTGTTGAGCTTTTAATTGTTGATCAACTTCTTTATTAACTGTATTTGCAGTCTCTATGTTTACTGCTGTGGTTGAGCTTGCTGTCTCAAACCGACGTTGGGAGAGCTTTTGCTCTGTTTTTATTTGGGACTGAACTGAGTTTTTGTTCGCTCCCTCTTCTACAGATACAGGCAGGTAGACAGCCTTTCCGTTGGCTTCTAGAGTGGGAAGAGCAGCTACTTCTGTGGCTGCAACTGGCCATTTAGCTTCAAGCCCAGGCACTTGCGAAACTGCTTTTGGTTCCACGATGACAGGATTTTCAGGCGCTCTCGCTGAAGAGACAGCTTGGGACTCCAGCTTTGTGGCCGCGAATTTTATCTCAGTTTCAGTTTTAGCAGGAATAGTTGAGGCTGCTTTTTGAGTGCCTACAGGTGCTGCTGCTTGGGCTTGATCGCTTTGTCGAGTCACCAAAATGCTGGTTGCGCCCATTGAGATCGCCAAGCCAATCATTGCGGCTTGAGTTCCCGAACGGCGGGTTGTTCTATGAGGGATATCGTTTGACGGCTCGACCGATACACCATCTCTTGTAGGGTTGTTGTTCAACACAGCCTTTTCTCTACTTTTTAATGCTCGTTTCAAAGACGACCTCCTATGATCGATCACGCTTCGCTTAACTGACCTTGATTTTTAGGGTTGGATATTAATCCATGATTTGAGATCACATCAAACGACATATCAAGATCACATTCGACAGAGATACTTAGGCAAGATTAACCTGGTTCTCTGATTTAGACAAGTTCATTTTTTTCGGTAAACTTAAAAATTTAGCGTTGATTTGTCTGTTATTACTCCTCGTAAAACCCAAGTTTGTTAGTTTTTATCAGTTTTCTCGCTACTCCTCCTTTTTAGGCTAGGACTAAACAAAGATAATAGCTTTGATTAGTGTGACTTTGCTGTTAGCATTCGTCTGTTCGCTTGACCTGAAAAAAAACTAACTGTTTCTACCTTAGATATTTTCTAGGTTTTTTTATCTAATCCGTCTTATCAACTCGAGACTTTACTCTTTTTATCTATTAAAAAACAACCGTACAACTTGAGAGTCAGTTATGTCTCTTGTTCTTGTGTTTTAGGCTACAAACACTTGGGATGCTTGACAGTAAATGCTTCTGTTGATTGTATCTCTGGAATAGATAATTTTTCAATTCACTAAAATCTATCATTCTTACGTGGTGTACTTTCAAAGTTCCTATATAAATTTCTTATATCTAAGGCTAGCAAATGAGTAAGCTAATTTTAGGTATCTGTTACTTTGTATCCAAATATTAAATTATTTCTGGTAATTGTTATGTATTTTTACTGATATATTTTTAAGGTTATGATCAAGAAAATTGCATTAATGCTGGAATTGGTAGGTGTTTGTACTCATTGCTGTTTTAGCTACTGTAAATAACCAAGCTGTCGTCTACATTCAAACAAACTAATCGCTACACTTACGGATAAATTGAGACTACGAACTCCAGGTTCATACATAGGGATATAGAGGGTGGAGTCACAAGTGGCAAGAATATCAGCTGGTAGACCGTTGGTTTCGCTACCAAATAATAGCCAATCGTTTGCTTGAAACTGATATTTGGTATAGTTTTCTGTCCCACGCACACTAAAACCTAATAGTTTGCCTCCACGCTGGTGATGAATGATTTTGAATGCCTCTGGAGATGGATGATAGTGTAGTTTTACGTAAGGCCAATAATCCAGTCCTGCTCTTTTGAGGTAGCGATCGCTAATTTCAAATCCCAATGGACCGACTAAATGTAATTCTGTGCCTGTGGCTGCACAAGTACGGGCTATATTGCCTGTATTTGGGGGAATTTGCGGGTTGACTAAAACTACCTGGGGCATATCAAAATCAAAAATTATTCAATCAGAATTCACGTAAAACCTTGATTTTTAAAGGCGGGAAAAAGTTTGATGGCTAAGATACAATTTACCACCTCTGGAGACAAACCTATAGGTTTTATTAATAGGTAGTAAAAATCTGGGAAAGATTAGATTTTTAAAACCTAATATTTGGGGTTGCTTAAAAAAGTTATTGGTGGAGAATCGGGAACTCTTAACAGGGAATAGGGAAAAGTTTTAAGAGTTGGATGGAAACAATTTTTCTTTTAAAGCAGGGATTAAATGCAAGGTTTTTGAGTTCCTAGGTTGTAAAAGCTTGCATTTTTGAAAGCAAAAATAGCTAAAACCCTTCACCTGTCGAGTTCTCAGATTTATTAAGCAACCCCCATTTAGGGTTGGCTAAAACAGTATTTCTGTGAAGTCAGGAAATAGGGAACAGGGAACAGACAAAGATTTCAGCTTAAATTACTGCTGAAGAACAAAATAATTTATGTTCTAGTTCCTGCTCCCAAGCTTGGGTTGATTGAATAGCTTGATTGATGACGCGAGCAGTGTCAACACCAACTTTGTGTAGTTGTAACCATTGTTGTGCTTCATTCCCTGCGCAAAGAATTTTTTCTAGGGGGGAAAGAAAACATCTAAAACCTTCCTGTTTGGCTATATCCCATACATCTTGATATATTTGAGTAATCCAATCTCTGGCTGAAATATTGCTGCCATCTTGCCAATTTTGTAATTGAGCGTCGAGACTGTTTGTGGCTGCTGCTATTTCATTTTTGGTTGTTAGTGCGATGAGTTCTTCTGGGGAAAAGCTGCTTTGAGTTAAGGGATCTATATTGGGGTTATTAATAATTTGTATCAATCTTGCTTCCAATAGAGCGGTAATTGCTAATAGAGAAATGGGATCTGATACTAAATCACAAATTCGCAATTCTAGGCGGTTAAGATCATAAGGACGGCGATCGCCATTTGGTCTGACTGATGTCCACAAATGCCGGACATTTTGCATTGTCCCTGCTTTTAACTGTGCTTCTACCCATTCTATGTGATGGCTATGGCTGGTGAATAAAGGTACATAACTAGGTGTTTGCGGGAATAATCCCCACCGGGTAGAGTGATAACCTGTAGCTTGCCCATCCAAGAACGGAGAAGAGGCACTTAACGCCAAAAACAGAGGTGCTTCCATCCGAATAACTCTACAAGCACGCATCAATACTTCTGGATTATCAATACCTATATTAATATGAACGCTGGCAGTAACTACCTTTGTGCCATAGGTTTGTTCAATATAATCATGATAAGGGTTGGTAGGATCAGAACGATAAAAGCGATCGCTACTACCCAAGGAAAGGGTACTCCCTGGAATTAAGGTGTAATTATTTAATCGCTGTAAATATGCACGCAACTTTTGACGAGGACGCAATAAAGCACATAATTGATTTTCATAACTGGTAGATGGTTGAGTTACGTATTCCACATTACGACTATCAGGTTCACGCATAAACCCCTGCAAGTTCGCAACAATTTGGTCGGAGAGACCGATTATTTCGCCTTGAGGTGTGCCAGTATACATTTCTATTTCAAAGCCTTTTGTTAAGACCACTTTATTTTGCTCCTTGGCGCTCCTAATTTTGATAAAATTGTATCAAAATTAACGGTTTTTTGCATTTACTTTCCTTTGCTTTGCTTATTTTTTTGATTTTATTTCCTGATGGCAGGATTACCTAAGTAGTCATGTAAAATAAATCTTATATTTGCCAGAGGGAATAGGGAACAGGGAACAGGGAATAGGGAACAGATAAATAATACAGAGATTTTTGTTTGTTCCGAAAACCTTACATTAATTTTGCTCAGGTACTTATGATCTCAGTCCGTGCTAATTTAATATTTTCATCTGATAATTGACATAATTCTGCAATATCAATTTTATCTTTGTGTAATAGAGAATTTAATTTTTGAGATGCTGTTGTCAAGATATTCTCACCCTGACGTAATTGGATGTTGAATATATCCTTTTGAGCATCAAAAATCACTAGCATATCTACAGATTGCCAAATCTTCTTAGGTGGTGATGTTACTTGAAAATCAGTAACTAATTTTCCATCTGAGGGTATATGAAAATTCAAGCCAGAATCTTCAATAATCTTCTGAATTTTAGACAGTTCCCAATTGGCAAAATTAAAACCTATCATAGCATCCTCAGCAAATTTATTTAATTCCGGTAATTGCACAGAAACATTATCTAAACCATCAGAGATAAAAGTCAAATTTTCTGTTAAATAATCACTTATAGCATAAACATTGACTGAGTAAGGAGTTTGGGGTACAGTACCTTGTTGATAGAATAAATTACCTTCATCAGTCACTTTAATAACTGGTTCTAAAGATAAAGTTTGTAAGGACTGAAGATTAGCAATAGTATTATTGATAAACATAATATCTAATCCTAATACAGATGCTAACTCAGTGGGAGTTGGTGGTGATTCAAACTCTATACCTGCACGGATAATAAACTCTTCTAAAACATTAAATTGACGAGATTCTTTAACTTTCAATTCAACCTGATTTTGGTAACAAAAATAACGAAACTGACGAGCTAAAAAAACAAATAAATTATGATTTTTAGTTTCTATATCTACAACGATATTTTGTAGATTATCATCAATATAACGATTAATAGAAGCAGGAAACATCAATAAATCCACCATGTTCATGAACAACTTTGGCAACTTGGGAATACATTTTCCCTACCATCCCTGATTTACTAGTAAATAGTTGATGACAACCAACAATTACTAATAATTCTTGAGCGCGAGAAAAAGCAACATTTACCCGTTCAGGTTTATTAGCAAAACCGACATCACCTTGAGAATTATTTCTTACCATACTCACAATAACTATAGGTCGTTCCATCCCTTGAAATCTATCTACTGTTCCGGTTCTAATCTGTAAAGATGGGAAAATATCTGGTTGTAAACGTTCATCAATTTTTTGCAGTTGAGCGCCATAAAATGTAATGACTGCTATTTCTTTTTTTGGTTCACCTTGAAGAATTTTATGACTCCAAGTATTTTCCAAATTTTGACATATTTGGGTAATGATTTCAATTTCTGAAATGTTAAAAAATGATGTTCCTTGTTTTTGTTCTGTAAATTTCTCTTCTGGTGGAGTTTTAATCCATAATAAATGATGTTTAGGTTGAATAATTTGATCGGCTAAATTATGAGCGCGTTGATAGTCAGGTTTTAATAGTCCACATTCTAATTTATTGTGATAAAATTGATTAATTGCTCCCATAATATTAGGGTGCATTCGATATTGAATAGTTAGCATTTGCTTAATACTAGGATCGGCAGTTTCAAACTGGGATTTGAATAATGATGCTTCTAAGAACTTGATTTCTCCTCTAGTATTACCCAGGTTTTTTGCAACTTCTGCAACGGTGTTAGTATCCAACATGGGGGGGAGTTGTTGATGATCTCCTACCATAACTAATTTTTTGGCTTTTAAAGCTGGTATAAGTAGTTCTGGGGGTGTGCATTTACTAACTTCGTCTATAATCACCACATCAAAATATTTAAACTCTTCCGAAAAGTTATAATTTGCAGCTTGAACACAGGTGATACCGACGACGTTAGCATGATCTAAATAAATTTGTCGTAAATCATGACTATCTCTTTCTGAAGGTTGACGGATTTTTGTAATCCAATCTTGGATAAAGTTTTGATATTTTTGTAAGTAGATATGTGATGATTGGAGTTGCTGCTCCCAGGTAGAAAATTGTGTTTTGATTTTGTGTAAAAATTCTAAATCAAAAATATCATTGTGGGGATTTGCTATTTGTAAATGTACTGGTATTTTTTGCCAAGTTTCATTCCACCAACTTCTTTCTATGATTAATTGTTCAGGAAGCTGAGATTTGAAAGATTGGAGTATTGTTTGTAGTTGGTTTTGATAAGATTCAATATTTTTGACTAATTTAGTAGTTGATTTTTTAATTACTGAAGATTCTTGTTTTAAAATAGTTTGGATATTTTCTAAAACAGCAACAGCATTGAGAGTAGAGGTAAGATGATCAATCTGATGGATACAATTTTGCCAATGCTTGATTTTATGACTAAATTCTGGATGATTGTCCCAGATTTTTGATGGTTTATCTAAATATTCCTGAATTAATTGATGTAATTTGGGTAAATTATCTGGTTGTTTATGAATGGATTCTAAAATATTGATGACTTTTTCAAGTTGAGCATTAGCATTTTGACTAGCTTTTTCAACTTGAGTTTGTATTAATAAGATTTGTTCTTCATTCACTTCATGGTTAGGTTCTGTGTTTAACTGTTGTTGTTGAATATTTAAGATACTTAGTTGTTGTTCTGCTTCCGCTTTGAGTTTACCAACACATTTCCTTGCATTGTCAAGAATTGTAGTTTTTAAATCTTGGCAAATTCTCTCTATGGTAGAGTGAGTATTTTGAAAATCAAAAGCTTTGCCATATTTTACTTGAAGATTGATCATAAAATCTTGGGTAGTTTCCACTAAAGCTTGACGTTGCTTGCTAGTTAGTAATTGATAGTTTGCAAATTGTTGATCAAATTCTTGCCATTTTGTGCGATCGCTTTTTTCTAAAACTAGGGGAATTTGACTTAATGTTTGTTGTAAAAAATAACTAAAATGATGTTTTTTACCCTGTCTATCACTAAATTTACCATCAATTTCATACACAATTGATTTTTTGATAGTTTCCCATGCTGGAATTGTCAAGTCATAATTTTTGGGAACTATAGTCAAGTTTAAATTATTAGCAAACATTAATAAACCTAGAGGTAAATCTAAAGCATTTTCTGTCAATGGTAAATTATTTTGCTGACATTCTCTAATCACTTGATAAAGATGTTGATCTGCGGTAATTTTCCATTCTTTCACCGCTTCAATAATATAATCAATTTCTCGTTTACGGTTCTCCCAAATTTTGATGTTTGGGAGTAAATTTTGTTCTTGGTTGACATTTTTTTGGTATTCTGATTGTAGTTTTTGTAAATGCTGAGAATCTGCTTTAAATGTTTCAACTAGAGTCACTAATTTTTCTATTTCCAAAACTGCATTATCCGCATTTTTAAACACTGCTTTTAATTCAGTTATTACTGGAACTACTATTTCTTGTAACCAAATTGTTAAACCAAACACACCACGTTCAGGACGGATAAAACCTAACTCATCTACATATTTGACAACTACACAAACATTCTCATGAAATTCTTCTACTACTTTATTTCCTTGAGTATAAGGTTGTAGAAGGGGTAAAAATGCTTTAATTTTTGTATCATCCCAATCAATATTTTCAGGTTTTTTGAGTATTTTCTTTAGCTCTTTACTCAATTCAGAAATTGTCTTTTGTTGGTTTAGTAATTCCTGATATTGAATAGATGCAGTTGCAGATAGTGATTCTAATTGTTCTTGTTCTACTTTTAACTTCTCTTGTTGTTTATGAAACTCTGTTTCCGATAATAAATAATCTGTAAATCGCTGATTTAATTGTAATAAATCATTTATAATAGTAATATTATTTTGACGTTGAATCAGATTATTTTCACAGTAATTCGCAGTTTTATCTAACCAATTATTAATTACTTGATCTTCTAAAAAAGCTTGTCCTTCTTCTCCTACCCTTTCCGCTTTTCCTTTTCTAATTGCACGAATAACTGGGTTATGAACCAATCTACTTAAAGCATTATCTACTGCTAAATTAGCTTGAGATGTAATTAAAGTTCTTCCTCCACGTAAAGCAATTTGATAACAAATTTCGGCAATTACTGTTGTTTTACCAGTACCTGGTGGCCCTTGAATTAATACTAAATCTTCTGCTGATAAAACTTTTTCAACTGCTGTTTTTTGTCCGGGGTTTGCAGCAGATAATAATAAATCCTGTGGTGGGAGTGTAATAGTTTTCTTAACTGCTCTAGCTTGGGAAGCATCAAACAGAAAATCTCCTAGATAAGGGTTTTGAGTACGTCCTTGTTTTAATTGTTCTAGTGCTTTTTCTTTGCGTTCAATTTGTTTAATATCACCAAGTGCATCAAAAAATAAATATCCTTGATTTGGTAATTGATAATTGCCATTGTTGATATATTCTATCAAATCCCTGTCTATTTTAATATTAATCAGGAGATTTTTTAGGTCTATTTTGTTAATGCTTCCAAGTTGACGACTGGTATAACGGTTTTTGTCGGTGGGAGTGGAATCAGAAAATTTAATGTCTTGATTTTTAGCATTTTTAACCCGTAACCAAAAATCATTTTCTTCTAAATAATTATTACTATCACCATCCAAAATTGCTGATTCAAGGTTGATTTTGACTGTAGCTTCTTTTTTATGAGGATAATATCTTAAATTCACAAATCTCACACAAAATTGTCGAGACTTAGCTATTCTTTCTTCTACTTTTAAAAATGCTTTCCAAGCTTGTAACTGTTCATCTGTAGGAATATGATTACCACAAATAGGCATTCTCATTATGTCTACTATTTGCTTGGGGGGAATATTAATTACTTCATAGGAATTAGGAATTAATTGTAAACAAAAAGGTAAAGAATAAGCATCATCATTTCCCCGTGCAGGTGGTAATAAATAAACTGATAAAATTTTTAGACCCCCATTACCATTCTTTTTAATTGCTGCTTTCATACCCAAGGTTTTTTTCAGTTCTTGGAGACGTTTTGGGAGTGGAAATTGACTGTTATCTGTAGCAAGAGTTAAATCTAAAATTTCTTCCCCTTGATCTTTTCCTGCACCTTGACGACGCAAATAAAAAAGTACAGGTTTTTTACCTACACATTCAAAAATTAATTCATGAGCGCGTTCTTTTTTTTCCCGAAAATCTGAATATGCTCTAGTAGCATTTTGTCCTTCAAAGTGACGAATTAAGTTATCAATTGTAGAATTTATTAAGGTGTAACCCCAGGTTTCAGTTTTTGCTTTTCTTGGCATAATTAATATTGCATTTTTACGTCGACTGATATTCAAATTTTCTCTCATTCATACTTAATCTTTAACCCGAAATCAGAACAAAATAAGTAAAAATTTTTACAAAATACGTAAGGATTAGGAAGGTATTTTCTTTATTATGAGCAAAGGTAAGCAATCCCAAACCTATATTTTTCGTGACTTATGCGTAAGTTCTGATTGTGAAGAGTCTTTATTTCATATTCTACAGTCTACTCAGATTTAGATAGAGTTGTTATTATATAGAAGGTACTAAGAAGTACCACAATAGTGAAAGTAAGAGACTATCTGTAGGGTAAAAATTATGGGAAGCAGAATTTACACCCTACAACCGTCTATTTTTGTCAAATCTCAAAACAAAATTTTCCTACCATGAAAAAAAAATCCCTAACATTGCTATTATCCAGTGGAGTGATTATGCTTAGTGCAGTATCTCTCCACAATGCACCTGCAACAGCAAACTCCACTAGATTTTTCTGTGGTAGTAACCAAGGAGTTCCTGTAACTTATGCCTCAACCCCAAGAGGAAATGTGCCTGTAGTTCGTTGGAAGTCAAATTATTTTAGTAGATCAGGATACACGCCACAGCGTCGTTGCGATGAGGTAGCCAGTCGTCTCCAAACCTATCATAGCAACGGAAAATTAGAATACATTACTGCTGGAATCATGAATGGTCAACCTGTTGTTTGTGTCAGTTCAAGCCTTGGTGGAAGATGTCAAGGATTACTGCTTACATTACGTCCAAAAGATCGTGCAAGTCGAGTAATTCAACAATTATTTGATATTCGTTCTGGTGCCTCTGGCCCTATTCAACAAAGTTCATCACGTCCTTACATTAACTTTCAAGAATTATTGGATAATCGTCCAGTTGATACCAGTCCACTACCAGAAGTAACCCCCAGTACTTCTCCAGGAAGTCAAAATCAACAACCAACTAATGAAGGCTTACTTTGGTAAATATATTATTCTACTTATCTGAGTATAGAATGCTATGAAGCAGTATTTAGGCTTGCTTATCATATCGGTAAGTAATATGTTTATAGTAAGCACTGTGCCGATGCAGGCAAAGACCGATATAAAGTTGCCTACGTCTCCACAGCAAGTCGAGTCTAAAATGATTGACTCAGAAAAATCACTGCTACCACAGACAATTAAAACCCTAGCAAAATCAATCACTGTCAAAGTTTTGCTGGGAGATAATTGGGGATCAGGGATTATAATTCATCGGCAAGGTCGAACTTATACAGTTCTCACTAATCAACACGTCCTTACAGCTGGAAATCACTATCATATCGAGACGGCTGATGGGAAAATTTATCAAGCAAATCAATTGCAAGATGTTTCTATATCTAAGTTTGACTTGGGTTTACTTCAATTCACTAGCCCGGTGAAGTATAAGATAGCACCCCTTTCTCCTAAAATGCCAAAAGTAGGGAATTTGATCTTTGCGTCTGGCTATCCGATTCAAGATGATCCTTCGCAGCCTGAGAAGTTTGTGTTTATAAGTGGAAAAGTTGCCCTGATTCCCACTCAAGCTATTCAGGGTGGATATCAAATAGGTTGCACTACTGCGATCGCCAAAGGAATGAGTGGTGGGCCATTATTCAATACCCAAGGTGAAGTTGTAGGTATCAATGGAATGCACCAATATCCACTTTGGGGTAATCCTTATGTTTTTCTTGATGGTACTTTTGCAAGTATAAGAGAACAGAAACAAATGAGTAAATATAGTTGGTCCGTTCCTATGGGAATATTTGCTAACATTGCTCCTCGGTTTTTGCCTGGAACTAACACATCAAGAGAAACTGCTCCTCCTTCTTCAGAATCATTACCTTCCTCAACCCCAAACACACCCTTACCTTTTCCATCATCAACAGAGATCCCTTCTGTTGAAATCCAAATTCAACCTTCTTCATCTGAGTTAGTTTTATAGGAAAATTTGAACCATGAAATACTTCAATAGTCTCTCAGCAATTTTGACAGGTACTGTTATTACTAGTGCAATTGTTGTTATGCAACATCCAACTTTAGCAATGACAGGCCAGGAAGTAAATAATATTGCTCGTGAAGTCACTGTACTAATTCACTCTATTAATCCAGGTTCAGGTGTGGTAATTGCCAAAGATAATAATAAATACTACGTATTAACTGCTAAACACGTTGTTGCTAACGATGATGAATACAGTATTATTACTGCTGATAAGAAAGCCCACAAAGTAGAATACAGCAAAATTCGTAAATTGTCAGGATCTGATTTAGCAATAGTTGAGTTTACCAGTAAGGAAGACTATAAAGTGGCGACTTTGGCTAACTCTGACAATATTACAGAAGGTAACACCGTGTTTGTTTCTGGATGGCCTAACCCAGGAACATCTATTAAAACTAGAATTCGTCAGTTCACAACTGGTCAAGTATCTGCTCGTCCTGATGCTCCCTTAGCAGGCGGCTACCAGATGGTTTACTCCAATGTTACTCGTGCTGGGATGAGTGGAGGTCCAGTTTTTGATACTAATGGGCGAGTGGTAGGAATTCATGGACAGGCTGAAGGCGAAGAGATTCATCTAGAAGAACGGAAGATACAAGAACAATCAGGGATTTCCCCAGATTTACTCACTAACGCTCAACGGGTTGGCTTGAACTTGGGGATTCCCATCAAGACTTTTTTGAATCAAGCACCTCAAAATGGCATTTATTTGGGGTTAAAAGTAGAAAACTCTCCACCTGCTGATCTTGCTTCTCCCTATGTGGCCAGTCAACCTGATGAGCGAGATAAAATTAATAATATTAACGATACTTTGAGTACCATTAATCAAAGTATCAATATCATGAGAGGAATTCGAGGTCTTTTCTAAGAGGATGTATAAACCCCTCTTCAAAACCTATCCATTACCGGGATCTTTCTTAATATTCATGAGAGCGATCGCTCTAAGATATCTAACCCCTAATTCTACGTTGATAATTCTCAATAAAATGAGCTTTTTATCAACAAACACAAGGTGCATTTTGTCAAGAGTGTTTAAATTTTAAAGTCTTGAAAAATCTGCCACATAAGGGTTTTAGGATTGTTAATAAATATGTGGGTAATGGATAGCTTCAAAACCAGGACGTTTTCAAAGTCGGAGGTAAATTATTAAGTCATTTTCCCAAAACCCTTTACCAGTATAAAATCTGAGATTTTTTTCTGATTTTTGATTAATTAGGGGATGCTGAATAAATGTGAAAACATTACTGGTATTGGGTTTTAGGCGATTTGAAATGCACAAAGTGCAAGCTTTTGAAAGCTAATCACTCTTATTACCTTGCACTTTTCTGATTTCCAGAGACTCAAAATTAGTTTTTTAATTCTCTCCCTGCACCCTGCACCCTGCACCCTGCACCCTGCACCCTGCTAGAAAGCTCCCTGCCTCTGAGTCTCCACGACAAGACTTTTATGGCTTAACGCCAAGCTCCGCTAACAGCAAACCCTAACTAATTTTAGTTCTCAGTTTTTTTCAGTCATTTCACTTTAAGGCATGACAAAAGACTTTGTAAAGTTCGGATTTTCTTTACTCACTGTACCTGAGATTGTTTGTGCTTTGCCTTTAATTTTTAAGTTGATTGTAAAAGGAACAGGAGCTACACGATCAGTAACTTTTTCGACGCAGGGAGAGTAATAATTAACTTTAATAACATATTGTCCACGTGGAGCAGTATTAGTATCCCAGCTTATCTTTTCACTGGCTGAAGTATTAGTTAAACTACAACCTTGGTTAGAATCGCCATCAAATATACCATTGGAGTTAGAACGATTTCCAGGTTTATTGGATTTATAAGAAACTGTTTGTCTTTTGGAATCAGTAATTGCCAAATCAAGATCATCTTTGGTAAACCACTGTAATGTTGCTTCTATGTCAGGTGGTGGTGGTGGTGGTGGGGGTGGTTCTGGTGGTGGGGGTGGTTCTGGTGGTGGTGGTGGAACTGGGCAATTTGCAACAGCTATCTGTTGACCTCGCAAATGTTGAGTAATACCATCTTCAAGGGACTGGGATATTTGAATACCAGACCACTTATCAAGATCAAGAAATGCTTTAACTCTTTCTTCATTAGCATTATCTTGACAGTTAATTGGAGATGGAACACCAGAGGAAGATAGATACTTTTGTCCAGCATTGACTTGAATTCCTCCTGTGTTTTGATTACTTAGCACTGTAATACTTCCAGTGATTACCTGCACCTCAATCTCACTACCACGACCTTGGCCATTTTCAGAAAAATTTGTATCTACTTGTATAAGAGTAAAATTACCTCTTGGTATAACAGTAATACTTTCAGAGACTTGTGCTTGTGCAATTTTCGTTTTTTGAAGACTCTTAATTCCAATCAGACTTAAATAATTAGAGAAGAAACTGCTCAATAAATTTGATGGTTTAACCAATTTAAGTCCACCACCACAAACGGGTTCTCCTCCTTTTACAACAGCAGGAGCCCAACTAATGTCGAAATTGCCCGAAGCTGTGCAGGGAAAAGAGAAAAAAGAGGGTCGCCAACTTGGTAAGGTTTTCAACAATAACCCACCATGTTCAAGAACAAAATCATTATTTACAAATTGAAGTGCGGCCCAAGCTTTATTGTTGGGGTCCATCATCAGCTGATCTCTTCTTGGTAGTCTTACTCTTGTACCAGGTGTTACTATCTTAGATCTTTGATTGGCTTCAAGATCAAATATTCGAACGCCTGTTTCTGAAGAACGATGAATTTGCAATTCTTCTTGAGCATGACTGTCGCGGGTAGTAAGTATTAATGCCGTCAATGTTACTATTCCTAAGAAGGTAGCTTGATACAAAACTTTCCATGTTGATCGAAATTTACTCATAGTTCTTGAATGATTAACTACTATGGTTGTTAACTATTTTTAGAAAAAATTTAAGGTTCTATTGTGGATCTGGTGGGATAATTTCACAAGCTTGTAAACGAGGTTTAATAGAGCCAATAGATGAAGCTTCAAAGACACTTAGGGTAAGAGTTTGATTACCTAAAATATCACAATCTTGATCATCAAAAAAACTTTCTCCATCAGTCCAAGCACATTTATTATTAGTATATTTTCGCCATAATTCCTCTATTTTTTTAAAAGTTGCACAAGGTATCATTTTTGCTTCTATACCTTCAACTACTCCATTTCTATTCAAATCAGCACCCAGTCCAAAATCATCATTGATGTCAACAGATGAAGGCTGTTTCATGAGAATAATGTAAGTCCATTGAAGGGCTGTATTTGATTCATACCTTTTTTCTTGCTCGCTAAGTTTAGAACCTGACTTGAAGTTACCAAAGCGTCCTTTCTTCAGATATTCTTCTAACTTTGGTAGATGATAAATTTGAGTTAATTCAGTTAATGAATCTTCAGACTTTTGAGAAAGGTGCTGAAGTTCTTTTTGATTACTATCAAAAAATTGCTTTTGCTCTTCAGGGCGTTGTTCCTGATTTATTTCTTGTTGAATTTGAGTAATATTCTGAAAAACATATAAATAACGAGCAAACGCTTCTCTTTGCAAATTTTGTTTAGTTGCCAAGTCTTTATTGGTTTTTAAGCGATTACCTTCATTAATCAAAGATTGAAAAATTCTGATTAAATTTTGAGTTGGTATTCCTAATGTTAGGTCTTCAAATTCTTGTTTTTTTTGCTGTTCTCTCCATCCTATAGTTCCGCCCGCACTGATTAAGATGATAATAGATGTTGCTAAAGCAACAGTTACTCGTTGAGAAGCTTTTCTAGCTTTACGCTCTTGTTCTAGTTCACGTTGGCGTTGACGATCTCGCAGTCCGACACTGGCATTAATGAATTGTAGAGATAATTCACTAAATCCACCTAAAATATTATTAAATGTTTCATTGTTTTGTAGTTCTAAAATTTGTTCAAGCTTAGATCCTGCCCAAAGATCACTATCGGATTTTTTCGATTCCCAGAGAGAAACATCAGAACTAAGACGGTTACGAAGAGCGATCGCCTGTCTATTATCTTTAATCCAATCAGTTAGGGTTGTCCAAGAAGTAAGCAAAATTTCATGGGCAAGTTCAATTGTAGATTCTTGATTTTGATTCGAATTGCTGACTAAAAGCTTTTCATCTATTAGCTTTGATAATACCTCTTGCTCTTTATCACCAAACTCTGAACGAGATGTTCGTCTGCGTACAGGTATCCATGCTTCACCTAATTCATCATCACTACCAATATCAACTAACTTAAGAAAAATTCGTTGGGTTGTAATTTTTTCTGGCTCAAATAATGAATTATAAAATTTGTCTATATGTTCTTGTAAAGCTCCTCTAACTCCACCTAGCTTTTGGTATGTAGTCCGATTAAGGGTACGGGATATATTAAACCCTTCGGTTTGGAGTTCTGTTTCCCACAATAAGTCTAAAGTATATTGTAACAGTGGCAAATATCCAGCTTGTCCCTGTACATTTTTAATAATTTCTTCTACTAAACCTGTCTCAAAAACGACACCATGTTGAGCAGCAGGTTGCTCGATTACTTGTCTTAGTTCGTCCTGAAACATTTCAGTAATCATGGGACGATGTTTATCTGTTGCTTTTACTAAGTCAGGATAGGGACTAAGCCGATTCATAAAATCTGCCCGCATTGTCGCTACAATTTTGACGCGAGAATCACCATGCTCAACAAGCTGTACTAAACTTCCAATAAAGTGATCACGTTGATCTTCTAAACTGCTAGTAAATAATTCCTCAAATTGGTCAATGAAAATAAACCAATGCTCTTCTGGTTGCTTCAATTTGGTTACTACTTCAGTTAGAGTTTTAGAATTACACGTACGAGCAATTTCAGCCTCAGCCTGTTTATATTTATTACCACGCAGACTGGAGTAAAGAGACTCAAAGGGTTGTTGATCAGGATTAAATGTCAGACTTACTAATTTTTTACCCCATTTTTCTTGAAGCTTAGGAAGAAGACCTGCTCTTATAACAGAGGATTTGCCACTTCCAGATGCTCCTAATAACAAAATGAGTTTCGTCTTCGTCTCTTCAGGTTCAAGTTCCTTTGCTAGTTGAGTTAGGAATTGATCTCGTCCAAAAAATCTATCTTGATCTTCTCTCTCAAACTTTTCCAATCCTTTGTAAGGTGAGGTTTTTATAAATTTTTGAGTCTTAATCTTCTCGACTGAAATCTGAATGATTTGAGTCTGATTAAATGTGACATTCTGACTGTCAACAACATAAACATCTTTAAGTGACTGCTTTTGTCTACTATCATCTTGATCATTTGGAAGAATATTACTCATCACATACTCCAAGCTTTAGATATCAATTCTGCTACTTTCTTAGTAGGTTCTGCTAATATTTCCACTCCGGCTAAACCTTTCTTTAGGGCTGTAACTGACTGATCTATAAGATTTTTATCGGGGGTTGACTTTCTTAGTTCAGACTCTAAAGTGTTAATCGGTACTTCTACGGCTTTTTTTTCAACTGGGTTTAGGGTGTCACTTATTGTGACTTCTTGTTTCAACTGTGCTAATGATTGCATTGCATCTTGTATATCACTTGCTTGAATCTTTGCTTTAGTTGTATTTCGATCAATCGTACTACCATGACTCGCTTCAACTTGACTTAGTTCAATGGATTTACTTTTGCTGATTCTGACACCACTAATCTGTTGATGTTTTACATTAGAAGGTTGGCCCTGAAAAATGTGATTGGAAGCAGTCAGAATGCTTGGTAATGTCTGCTGCAACTCTAACTTTTCTTCATCGGTCAGACTTTTGATAATATCTAAAACTTCGCTAACACTGTATTTAGGCATTTTTACGCTTTTACCTTTTTACGCAATGAAGTAAAATCACTTAATAATTAAGGTAATCATATCACAGTTGATTATAACTCTGCTACTACTAGATTAGGTTAAATCCTTGCTACACCCTAGATTATAAAAAAATACTAGGGCTTCAGCAAAATTAGTCTATTTTCGTCATTTTGAGTAAGGGTTAGAAAGCAATCTCAAACTTATCTTTCTGTTACCCTTTGTGTAAGTTCTGAATGAGTCAGCCGAAAATAACATTAACATTTAGCAAGCTGATCTATTTTGAATATAAACTATTTTATATCTAAAATTAAGCATCTACGCCATCACATAGATGTTATTTTTTGTGTTACATCGTATTTATTTGTTATGAATTACATCATAACCCCATCATCGCTTGCGGTGAACCAGCGCTGTAGGCGGGTTTCCCACCGTAGGTGACTGGTGAACCCAAAGGGGGAGGGGGTTGGGGGTTGGGTTCTTGTACCTCATAACACCGGGAAGTGCTGTAATTTTCTATAGATTAATATCCTATAGAGTTTAATATTTTATATACATATATAATATTTTTTAAGCGATGCCTACTTAAAGATGAAATTGATGATAAACTTGACTAGCGGCGCGATGTAATAGGGAATGTCTCCAAACTAAGGATTTCATATCATCTGCATAACCACCACCGATGACACAAGCAACAGGATAACCAGCTTGAAGACAAGTCGTTAAAACCTGCATTTCTCGCTTGAAAATTCCCGTATCTGTCAGAGCCAATTTCCCTAATTTATCATCTATATGAGGATCAACTCCAGCATCATAAAAAACTAAATCCGGTTGAATTTGTGATAATAAATCTGGTAGATAATTAGCCAGAGTTTGTAGATAAATATCATCTTCCATTCCCACTGGTAAAGGAACATCTAAATCACTTTTTTGTTTTGTCCCAGGGAAGTTATTTTCACAGTGCATAGAAAAGGTAAAAACACGCGGATCATCGGCAAAAATTACCGCTGTTCCATCTCCTTGATGTACATCTAAATCTACAATTAATATTTTTTCAGCTAGTCCTAATTTTTGTAAAACTTTGGTAGCGATCGCTAAATCATTAAAAATACAAAAACCCGCTCCATAATTAGGAAAAGCATGATGAGTTCCCCCCGCAGTGTTACAAGCTAAACCTTGTTTCATTGCTAATTCTGCTGTTAATATTGTCCCCCCGACAGCAGTACAAGTACGATTTACTACCGCTGGACTCCAGGGTAAACCGATTCGTCTTTGTGCTTTATGATCCAGTGTCCCTTCACAGTAAGCTTGCACATATTCGGGAGCATGAACTAATTCAATTAATGCTGATGACGGACGCTCAGGTACATGAAACTGCTCTGGGTATACTACCCTATCACTTAACAACAATTCATATAATTGTTTAAATTTAGACATAGGAAAACGATGTCCTGGGGGTAGAGGTGCAATATAATCTGAATGGTAAATAATTGGTAGATCCATAGTCATAATTTTTAGTTGTTAAGTTAGCATTTACCAGTAAATTTAGTCACTACTGAGATGATTAAATGGTAATTTAGAAGATGAGTTAATTTCTACAAATCATAAAATCATAATTATGCAAACATTAATGCTGCAATGGATTGTACCACTGGCTTTTATAGCTGCTGGTTTAATAGCTGGGTTAATTGGTGAAAAAGTGATTTTCGCCAAACTGAAAAAATTTGTCACTGAAAAAGAAATTCCTGGTAGTGATATTATATTTCCTGCCTTGCATAGAATGACCTTTATTTGGTTTGTTTTAGCAGGTTTTTTCTGGGCTATTTTAGGTTCTCCTGTTGCTCCACCTGTTGCTAATGTACTGCAAAAAATCCTCACTGCTGTTTTCTTATATTCTGTCACATTAGTTCTGGCGAGATTAACATCCGGGTTTGTGAGTTTATTCATAAAAAGAACTGAAGGAGTTCCCACATCATTACTTTCTAACCTGGCTAAAATTGCAGTTTTAATTTTAGGAACATTGATTTTGTTACAAACAGTGGGAGTAGAAATAACTCCGATTGTTACTACTTTAGGAATTAGTGGTTTAGCTGTTGGTTTAGCACTGCAAGATACTTTAGCTAATTTATTTTCTGGGTTTTATTTGGTGATTTCTCAGCAAGTTAGAACAGGTGACTATGTCAAATTAGATGATGAGAATCAAGGTTATGTGACTGATATTAACTGGAGGAATACCACGATTAAAGAAATTTCTAATAATGTGGTTATTGTCCCAAATTCTAACTTAGCTTCAGCCATTTTCACTAACTATCATCTTCCAGAAAAACAAATTACTCTCACCTTGGATGTGGGTGTTAGTTATGACAGTGATTTGGAATTTGTAGAACAAATAACCATAGAAGTAGCGAAAGAAGTTATGGAAGAAATTGCCCCAGAATTAATTACCAGTGAACCATATATGAGATTTCATACCTTCAATGATTCCAGTATAGATTATACACTTTATATGCGAGTGAGCGAATTTTTTGATCAGCGCATTGGTAAACATTTATTAGTCAAGAAGTTACATAAACGCTATCAACAGGAGGGTATTCAAATCCCTTTCCCCATAAGAGATATTAATATTCGGAAGATAAGTTAAATGAATAAATATTTTTGATGTAACTTAATCAAGATATGAAATTAAGATTTAGGAAACAGGGAATATATAAAAAACCCCAAATTATCAAATTATACCCAAAATCAACAACACCGTATTTTTGGATACGAAATGTATCAATGTGTAAAGTGATATAAAATTATCTAGTGACAAACTAGGAATAAATTATATAGTTATAATATCCTTACAAAGTGAAATAACTGATAGTTGTAGTCAAACCCCTATGTATACAGATAGTATTGCAACTCAGCTTGATAACTTGCGTCCTGGTGATCGTATTACCTATAATAATGTCACCTGGTATATTAAAAATTACAGCACCTATGAAGATGAAGAAGGTTATCAAACTGATGAATGGTTACTCGTCTCATCCGGTGGTGCAGAATATTACTTGTTGCGAGAATATGAAGTTGATGAAGAGGAAAATCCCATCACTTGGTATATTTCTAACGAGTTAGAAAATGTGCAATTATATATACCAGGATTTCAAGAGGATATACTACCTAGATTATGGCAAGATATGCAAGCATTCAGCGAACCATATCCCAAATTAAAACTTTTTTATAAAATATATTATTTTGATTTTCAAACTCAAGGTACTTATGATGTCAACGGTATCAAAAAAGAACGAATTACTTGGGATTATTGGGATCAAGCACATTTAACAAACTTAGCAATAGAAGCTTTTCCAAATCGTAAATTAGAAATATATTCTAGCAAAGTTGTGCAACCAGAAGAATTTTCGGGTATTCAAAAAAGTGCTGTGTCTACCTTCAATTATCCGCAAAATAATTTTACTAAGAATCTAGGAGAATCAATTGCTGCCTCACTTTTTGTATTGTTTGGTTTATTACTCATGTTGTTTGGCTAGAATTTGGATTTAAAAAATATGTCTACTTCCTTATTTGTTGAAAAGTATGATCATAGCATTGCTTTTTATATCAATGGAGATTTACAATTTGATAGTGCTGATGAAGTAATTTACCATGAAAACTTAGTTATTCCGGCAATTAGTTTAGCACTACAGAGATTTCCCAATACAGATTTACGAGTTTTAATTTGTGGTGGTGGTGATGGTTTAGCAGCGAGGGATGTACTGCGTTTTACCCAAGTTAAAAAAATTGATTTAGTTGATTATGATCCAGAAGTTTTAGAACTAGCAAATACAGCATTTAAACCATATAATTTAGGTAGTTTAGAACATGAAAAAGTTAATGTTTACGCTCAAGAAGCTTTTGCATTTGTGAATGAATTAGCTGATCATAGCTATCATGTTGTTATTTGTGATTTTACCTCTCCTAAATCAGCAGCAGGTGCAAGTATATATAGTCAGGAATGGTTTCAAGCTGTAAACCGGATTTTAATTCCTACCGGAATAATTGCTGTGAATGGGATTTCTCCCAATTATGAAACTCAAGCATTTTGGTGTTTATATCAAACCTTATTATCAGTCAACCTATCCATCAAACCTTTACAAATTAAAATTCCTTCTTTTGTAAATCATGACTATGGAAATTGGGGTTTCTTTTTAGGATCATCAGCCAAAATTCTGCGAGAAGAGATTACCAATCTTGATATCCCTGAAAATTTAAACCATTTAACCCTAGAAAACCTATTAAAAGTGTTTGAATTTGAAACAAAGATAGCAGCATCCCGCAATCAAGTCAAAATTCACACTTTAGAAAATGAACAATTCTTTTATTATATCCTCAACGATCCAGGAAGTGAATATGATGATGATCTAGAAATAGCTAATGATGAATATATAAACTTCTTAGATATTGATGAAGAGGTAAATGCTAATTTAGAAGAGATTAATTCCTTTAAATTAGAATCAGTTGCTAAGTTTTGGATTGAAAATATTTATGCTCCCCCGGAAGAAGAACAAAAAACAGTAAATATTCATCAACTTGTACCAGTGCGTCATCACTACCATGAACCTAAAATGACAACATCTTGGTTAGGGTATATGCAAGATTTATTGTCAGAAATAGATGTCAAACAGTTAGTTAATAGTTTACTAGCAAGAGCGCAGGAATTACCGCCAAATATTGTGAAAGAACTGAGAATTTTGGCTGATAAAATCAAGTATAATCAACCTTTAAACAACTTAAATCCTAAAATAGTTGAATTTATTACTTTGTTGTCTTTAACCATGTTGATGGCTAATTTAGTAGCACCAGATTCTGTATTTGCAAAGGGTTCTTACTATCGTCGGAGTAGTTATAGTTCTGGTAATACTTACGTCAATGATGTGGGATTGAAAATGTTTGGGTTTGTTTTAACTGCTTTAGGAGGAATTTGGTTATCTAGTATAATGAATCGTTCAGATGATGATAATTAGAAGTTAGAATATCCTTGATAGGACTTATGCAAAATATCTCACCTCTTACTTACCTTCGTTTCCTTTGCTTCCTTCGTGGTTCATTCTTCCGTAACTTCTGCATAAGTCTTGCTTTAGTTGCCAGAATTCACAACAACAACTTTTGAAAAAAAATAAAAATTATTTTAATCATGAAATAAATGAAAATTGACAATTATATCCAAAATATAAACCTAGAAAAACACAGTTCCTTAATTATCAGAAAACTAAAAAAATCAGAACATGAAGCTTGGAATACGCTGATTAAATCACACCCCCAAGGTTGCTTTATGCAAACTTCTATCTGGGCTGATTTTAAAGAAATTGAAGGTTATAAAACTTGGCGTTATGGATTATTTTGTGATCATGAATTAGTGGGAGGATGTATTTATTATTTATATCCCCACAGCAATCAAGCTAATTTATTATTTACTCCCGGTGGCCCAATTTTACCAGAAATTAACCCCGATCTAGGAATGCAGTTGTTATTAGCAAAGGGGGAAAAGATTGCCAGATCACAAGGTGCGATCGCCCTACGCATAGAACCATTATGGACAGAAAAACCTAATTATTTACAAGGTTTTGTTCGCGCACCGGCTGACTTACTACCCAGTGAAACTTTATTAATAGATTTATCCCCAAACCTAGATAATATTTTAGCAGCAATGAAACCCAAAGGGCGTTACAATATTCGCCTTAGTCAACGTTATCAAGTGGAAGTAAAATTTAGTAAAGATTCCCAAACTATTCCACCCTTTTATGATTTATTTTGGGAAACCGTAGAACGTCAAGACTTTTTTGCTGAACCCTATGGGTTTTTTATTAATCTCTGTCAAACTTTATTTAAACAAGATATGGCAGAAATTGGTTTAGCTACCTGTGAAGGGGAAATTGTCGCTGCAATTTTAGTAGTATATTGTGGTCATACTGCCACTTATTTATATGGGGGTAGTAATTTATTATATAAACAAATGATGCCTAATTATGCCCTACATTGGCAAGCTATCCAACGGGCAAAAATGCGTGGATGTCAATTTTATGATTTCTATGGTTTTACCAATGATCCTAAACATGGTTATGCTAAATTTTCTCAATTTAAACGTAAATTTGGCGGTAAACATATCAAAACAATTGGCGCGCATGACTACTTTTTTTATGATCAATTAGCAGATACGTTAATTAATTTATTCAAAAATTTGGCAGTGAAGGAAAATGAATGATAGTATTAGCAATTTGCTGAGTATATTCGGAATTATTATTGTTGAATTAATAGTTGTATTTGCGGTATTTTGGGTAGGACAATTTGTCTATCAAAAGTTATTTAGAAGACAATTAGAATTAAATCTAGAATTATTTGTTAAAGATAACCCAGCAGTGGCGATCGCTCTAGTAGGTTATTATTTTGGTATAGTGATTGGATTGGGTGGAGTTTTAGGCGAAAGTGCAGTAAACTGGCAAGATAAAGCAATTGATTTAGTCACCTATGGTGCAACAGTAATTTTATTAATGTTAGCTGGTGCATGGGTAGGTGAAAAATTCATTTTACGCCAATTTAATTGCCAAAGAGAAATTATTGAAGATCGTAATATTGGCGCTGCTAATGTGGAAGCTGGAAATCACATTGCTAATGGTTTAATTTTACATTCTGCTTTAGCTGGTGAAACAGGTGGTTGGGAAGTTGCTTTAGTATGTTGGTTAATAGGTTTAGCTACTTTAATTATAGTTAGTTCTGTTTATCCTCGCGTGACTAAATATGATGTGTTTGCTGAAATCGAAAAACGCAATAATCCCGCTGCTGGTTTAGCTTTAGCAGGTTTACTAATTGCCACCGGAAATATAGTTAGGATAGCATTTTATCAAGACTTTCAAGGTTGGTTAGTCAGTTTTCCTGAATATGTTTCAATATTATTATTCTGTTTAGTTGCTTTGGTGATAATTCGTTGGTTAGCTGATATAGTTTTAGTTCCTGGGGTGAAGATTTCTGATGAAATTTTTAATCAAGAAGTGCCTAATGTAGGTGCAGGTTTAATAGAAGCTTTTGCATATGTTGCTGCTTCCTTTTTAATTGGTTGGTGTTTTTCATAATTAACATTTATCCCTGAGTAAATCAGGTTATAGATGTATATTTCCAGCTATAGAGATATTTAAGACTACTAATTTCTTGAGTTAATATTTGAGTTAAAAGTTTAGCTTTAGTGAGGTTATCATTTTGATAATCACAAATGTGTATGTCTATCGTTATTTTACTCTCTTCTGGCCAAAAATGTAAGGCTATATGAGATTCTGATAATAATACTACTGCTGATACTCCTTGGGGTTGAAATGTGTATGCTAATTCCCCTACTACTGTTAAACCAGAAGTGTCAGCAGAGTCTTTTAAGACTTCTAAAAAATCTTTTTGTCGCCAGTTAAATACACTCTTTTTCACTGGTAGAATAGCAGAAAAATGGTGAGATATAATCACTGGAAATATTGTATTTATTAACTACAATCTGATTATAAACAAAGTCAAAACTGTAGTAGAGTAAAAAATTCATAATATGTAACTTTGTCTGAATCAGGATGTTCAAGATTTGAGGAAATGCTATAATTATAATGTGATAAGATCCCCGACTTCTGCAATCAATTGTAAATTTATGAACATGATCATAAAAGAAGTCGGGGATCTGGACTTAGAAGCTATTTGATTAACAGATATTCTAGAACGCTATTATTTTTAACCTGTAAACCCTAATCAGGTATAGATTTCACAGCAGATTGAGAAGGAAAATCAGCGACTTCCCCAGCACTGGCCATTGCTCTATATAATAAAGCAGAAACTTCTGCTCTAGTGGCTAATTGTTTGGGATTAATTAATCTTCGATCGGGATAGTTGATCATGACACCATTTTCTGTAAGTGCAGAGATGAATTCTTGATGTTCTTGTCTTAAACTATCAGCATCACTATAAACCGATAAGGTTTGTTTGGTTGAACCTGTAAATTTATAGTTCAATCCTTTTGCTAAGGTAATTAAAATATCTAAACGTTTTAATTTTTGATTAGGATTAAATTTTCTGTTTTTGGAAACTGAGAAAAAACCTCTTTGATAAGTTTCTTTAATAGCATCATAAGCCCAAAAATCCCTAGGTACATCTGAAAAATTTATGGGTTCTCTAACTTTACTTTTGATAAATATTCTGTTTAATAAAACTGCAAACTCTGCTTTTGTAACTGAATCATTAGGACGAAATTTCCCGTCAGGATAACCACCCATTATTTCCATTGCAGCTAGTTCGGCAATATAATCTTTTGCCCAATAATTTGCAGGAATATCGGAAAATATAACTTGAATATCCTTAGCTACTCCTACTTGGCGGTATTTTCTTAATAATTGATGGAGTTGAAATGTAAAATTGTCGTTGAGTTCTGTTAATTCTACTAATGTTCCAGGGATAGATGTTAGTGCCTGTGCTATATTAGGAACATAGATGCTGATAGTTTTACCTGCTAAGGCAAATTCTCCTTCCCGAAAAGAAAGAGGATAAATAGAATTTCTAGCAACGTTGGAGAAACCAGCAGCTTTGTAGGGAATAACATCTATGTTTTCTGGACTAGTGAGAAAGGTAACTTCTCGATTATTTAATTTAGTAAAATAGTCAAAGTAGGTGGTTGTATCTTGATCAACAATGCTATCTTCATTAGCATCTACTCCATAAAATAAACGCACTACTTGATCTTCTGTAGGTTGAGGCGATAATATTAAATTAACCGCCGTATGTTGTGGTAAACAAGCAAATTCTGTATAACCAATAAATCGGTTATCTTGATCATATAATCTGACAACTATGCGATCGCCCAACTTAAAACCATCCACAAATTTAGCTTTCTGTTTAATCTTGTATTTATAATCTCCTAAAAATCTCTCTTTGTGATATTTGCTTCCATATTTGGCTTTAATAGATATACGAGTAGTTACTTCCTTTATATCTCCCCCTGGTTGCCAAATATACATGGTAAAGCCTGACTTTTCCCTTTTCACCGAAGGGATAAGACTGATATTTATATTTTTTTCATCTTTGATAGTATTATCTGTGCTTAAATTAGGTATAGAGTTGGTTTGTGTTAATATTTGCTTATAAGTTGACTGGCTAGAAACTGTAGCAGAAGCAGCAGATAAATCTGAAACTACCAAACTAGAATGAGTTGCAGATAACGTTATCAGAGAAAATGAAGCAAGAAAAATTTGCTTAAGAACAATGAATTTACTTAAAAACATAGTACTTTATGTTACTATATAAAAGTGCATATAGAATGTAAAACTACTCAATAATAGACTGAATGGATGATTTTTGATACAAAGTAAATTTGACAAGTCGAATGGAACGGTATTGGTTACCATAGTTTGTCTAGAATGCCAGGAGGATTACCATAAGGAAATAATACTTTAGGAATCTTAACTAATGACTATCTCCACCGAGAATAAACAAATTTTAGAAAAACAGGTTTGGACTTGGCAAGATTACAAAATCCAATATACTGTTATGGGTTCAGGTCAACCCTTGGTACTCATTCATGGTTTTGGTGCTTCCATTAGCCACTGGCGTAAAAATATTCCTGTTTTAGCGAATGCTGGTTATCGTGTTTTTGCCTTAGATTTATTGGGATTTGGAGGTTCAGATAAAGCAGACATAGACTATAGCATGGATGTGTGGGTAGAACTTTTAAAAGATTTTTATCATGCACATATCCAAACACCAGCTATATTCATTGGTAATTCCATTGGCGCACTTTTGAGTTTAATAATTGTTGCCAAACATCCTGAAATTGCCGTTGGTGGAGTGTTAATTAATTCAGCGGGTGGTTTAAGTCATCGTCCCCATGAATTGAACCCAGTTTTAAGAATTTTCATGGCTGCATTCAACAAATTAGTAGCCAACCCAGTCACAGGTAAATTTGTTTTTAATCGCATTCGCCAAAAATCGCAAATTCGCCGTACTTTATATCAAGTATATTGCGATCGCAACGCCGTCACAGATGAATTAGTTGATATCCTTTATACACCATCTTGTGACTCAGGAGCGCAACAAGTTTTTGCATCCATCCTCACTGCACCTCCAGGGCCAAGTCCTGAAGAAATATTACCCAATGTAAACTTACCATTATTAGTGCTTTGGGGTGACAAAGATCCTTGGACACCAATTACCGGAGCAAAAATTTACGAAGAAGCGGGTAAAAATGGCCAGGATATTCAAATAGTACCAATTCCAAATGCTGGTCATTGTCCCCATGATGAAGTTCCAGATATTGTCAACCATGCAATTATTGACTGGTTAACACAGAAAAACTGGTAATTTACCCAATCAAAACCAGAGAAATATCTGGAATATTCAACTGGTAATTGGGAATTATTAACCATATCATAATATTACCAATTACCTAGTTTTAATCTCTAGCAATGATAGTCATTAACCATGAATTTATTTTTAAAACCTCTGTCATGCTGGATATATTATGATAAACAAAAATGTTAAATATGGAGATAATAATCCGGATATTTCACGAAAATTTCCAGACCTATCTACAATTGGTTATCAATTAATTCAAGAATTAGGACATAATACTGAAGGCGGCCGAACAACTTACTTAGCTAATAGTCTTCAGTATGGAAAAAAAGTGGTTATTAAACAGTTCTGTTTTGCTAGAACAACTGTTGATTGGTATGGTGTTAAATCATATCAGCGGGAAATCGAACTATTAAAAACACTAAATTATCACCGGATTCCTGGTTATTTAGAATCATTTACAAATACAGATTTCTTTTACTTAGTGCAGGAATATAAAGATGCTACATCTCTAAATTCTAAACGCTGTTTACATCCCCAGGAGATTAAACAAATTGCTGTATCATTGTTAGAAACTTTAGTTTATTTACAACAGTTGCATAATCCTATTATTCATAGGGATATTAAACCAGAAAATATTTTAGTAGATGAAAATTTACAAGTTTATTTAGTAGATTTTGGTTTAGCAAAAATTCAAACAAAAAAATCAGATTTGAGTACATTAGTTGCAGGTACTCCTGGTTTCATTCCTCCAGAAGAACAATTTGGACATCCCTTAACTACCGCTTCAGATTTATATAGTTTGGGAGTAACCTTAATTTGTTTATTGACGAACACACATGGAAGAGATATTAGTCAATTAATAGATAATAACTACCGCTTCAATTTCCAGAAATTACTTCCTTTCATTAGTCCTAGTTTCCGTTTTTGGTTAGAAAAAATGGTAGAACCTAATTATAGAAGTCGCTATAGTAATGCAGCAGAAGCGTTAACAGCACTAAAACCAATTCAGGTGATGGGTTCTGGTACAATTGTTGAGAAACTTTGGGTACAATTACATCAGAAGAAAAGTATTGCTATCTTATTATTAAGTATGACAGGAATTTGCTTAAGTTTGGGAACAAATTTTATGGTTTCTCAACCTGACAACCCTGTAAATTCTAATGTGCAGATTAAACCTCAATTAGCTGATCACTTACCCTAAAAAAATGCTTCTACCGTGTAAATTACTAGTTTGAAAAAGGTAACAGGGTGAAAAAGCAAATTTTATAATAATATCCAAAATCTGTAAATTATATTTTATGTATATAAAACCTTCTGTTTTTCTTGAGATTAACTTTGCATATTAGGTACTTAAACACCCAAATTTATTGATTTTCCTGAGTTAAAAACTCAATCAGTTCATATAATGAATTATGAAAATATACATCTTGATAACTATTGATAATTGTAGTTTGCCATAATTTTTCTTGGGAGTTGGAGATAATTTCTATTACAAATTTTGTGTTGTTAGCAGTTTGAGAAGCAGCCAAACTTTCAATTTGTTTGACTTTAAAACCCACCCTTCTTAGAGGATGTTTGAAAAGTTTTTGGCAGTAAAAATTTAGGCGAGTCGCCTAACCATAATACGGATCATGGTAAGATAGATAAAAGTCTCAGATGTTGTGGGTAAAAACTCATAATCTCGGACTAATCGCCGACAACTCATCAACCACCCAAAAGTCCGTTCTACTACCCAACGCTTTTTGAGTAGGACAAAACCTTTA
>JAAHFX010000015.1 GCA_010672785.1 Sphaerospermopsis sp. SIO1G1 | reverse complement strand
TGTAATGTTCCAGATTACATTGTGCTGTGGAAGGTTTCGTTATTTTCCTAATTGTCCTATACCTGCTCAATAGACGACCTTTTTTATCTATGCACTATTTGTCTACTCTGTCAATGCGTAACTCCTAAATCTTTAACTTTATGTAAAGAAATTGGTGATGTTTGGGGAGAAGCTGATAGCTTATCAGGCTTAGGAATTGTTTATCAAACAATAGGAGACTTTTCTCAAGCTGACAGAAATTTTCAAGATGCTTTAGAACTTTATAGAAGTTTAGGAGATTTGACGGGTCAGGTCAAAAATTTAGTTAATCTCGCTCTTTTATACCGTGACATGGGAAATTTATCCCGCGCCAGAGTCAACTTGGAGCAAGCTTTAAATCTTAACAAGTCAACTGGTAGGGTTAACGATACGGTATCGGCTTTAAATATTTTGGCTTTGATTCACCAGTCACTAGGAAATCCTCAGACAGCCCTTGACTGCTTGAATAATGCTTTAGAAATTGCCCAAAATTTTGGTTATCATCATGCTAAAGCTCATACCTGGGGTAATTTAGGGCAGTTATATCAGCGACTAGGGAGGTTAGGTGAAGCACAGTACAGTCACGGGCAAGCTCTAGTCCTTCACCAACAAGGAAAGGATAAATTAGGAGAGATGGCATCATTCTTGAACTTGGGCTGTATCAGTCGCCTTATGGATAGCCTTCAAGAAGCTAACAACTATCATCAAAACTCATTAAATATTGCTTGTTTGATGGAAAATAAGGAAGGGAAAGCTTATAACCTAGCTAACCTAGCTTTGGTATTCCGAGACATGGGGGATTTATCTACTGCTTTGGAATATCACGAAAAGGCACTTTTTCTTGCCAGAGAAATTCAGCATCCAGAAGCGGTATGGGAAATTCATGCTGGTCGTAGTGACACCTACCGTCGTCAGGGAAATGTCTCTAATGCTTTAGCAGACCTTAAAAAAGCTATAACAATTATTGAAGGCGTGCGCCGTCGGCTTTTCCAAGAGACAGAAAGACTCAGCTTTTTTGGCGAAGGTAAAGGACATATTTATGCCCGGCTGATTATGATGTTGCATGAAGAACTACAGGAAAATACTGATGCACTAGATTATGTTGAGCGATCGCGTTCGCGAGCATTTCTTGATGTACTGGAAACTAGGGGGCTTATTTTGCCAGAAGGTGGTGAGGGAGAACCGCTACGTTTTCAGGAGTTGGTAGGACTATTAGAGTAAATTTACGTTAAGCTTCAAGCTAACTTTCAAGTATCTTAATTAGGAGAAAGATACAGTGGAAGATTTAATTAACATCGCCCAATCTATTTTACAAAAAGATGCCAAAGCACATGACTACGAAATAGATGTATCCAAAGTTAAAATATTTAAAACTATTGAGCAGGATATAGATAACGATGGACAACCAGAAATCTGCTATGCCACTGAATTTTTCTAGATTGAAACAAATTTTGAACAGTCCATGAAATCTCTACATTCAAAGTGCTTTGATATCAAAAAAATAAAAAATTTCCGAAATCTAGCAAGTTAACTATGTATTTATTTTGATATAGCTTACCAAGTGAAAGTCAAAAAATGACTAATCAATCTCAAGTACTGGCAGAAGGATGGCACTTGTTTTATCTTGATCAACTAGTTAATGCTATTGTGAAGGCTCAAACTGTTATATCTTCTGAAGACTTGGCTCAACAGGCACAGTTGTTATTAGTCAGGTGTTTGTTGGAGCAAGGGCATTTTCGACAAGCCCAAAACATTTGCAGCAAAGTATTAAAAACATTGCTGTTAGACAGTGAATTGGCATGGGAAATAAGGCTATGGCAGGGATTGTTACAAATTTACTTAACTGGTGATATCAATCCGATTTTAAACGAATCCCAAACAATACTAACCCAAAATCGAAATTTGAGATTGAAGGCATTAGCTCAGGATTTGCGAGGACGGGGATTGGCGATCGCAATTGTGTGCAATTTAGCTCCAACATCTGCTGAAAGTGAAGCAAAAAACTTGGTATCTGAAGCAGCTAGTAACTACAATAGTCTAAACGATGCTGATGCAGCTTTGGCGGCATTGCTAAAATTAGGTCAGCTTTACCTGTTATTTACACCAAAGCCAGACACAGCAAAATTGATATTTCAACAAGCAAGGGACAAAGCACAGAAAGTTAACAATATAGTCCGTCAAGCTGAAGCTTTACTACGTCTTGCTGAATTTGATTTTGATCATATACTGGCTCAAAGAGCCTTAAACCCGGAAATTGAGATAAATTCGACTTTATACCACCAAGCAATGATTTCCTATGAGTCTGTAGGTCATGCTTTAGGACCAGCCAATGTTTTACTCAGTCTGGGAAGTCGCATGATAAAAGCTGGTTTTGATGGTAGTGATGCAGTACAACAAGCAAGACAAATTTATTATCAGCAAAACAATTTTAGTGGTTTATTTAATACTCTCACTGATTTAAGCACCTGGTATTTACAACAAGGGCAGATTGCTCACAGCCTGAATTGCCGTCAGGAAGCTGTAAGAATTGCCCAAAAGATGGATTTTCCCTTAGCGCAAGCTACAGCTAACTTGGGTATTGGTGATTACTATTTTCGGACGGGTGATTATGCTCGTGCTTTAGTTGCCTGCGAACAAGTCGAACAACTAACAACAGTTCCTAGTGTATTAGCAATGCAGGGTCTAAACCTGGCCAATATTTATACATTTATGAACTTACCCGACCGGGCAAAAAAAGTATGCTGCAACGCAATCAAAACTCTTGAAAAAGCAGGTTATAGCAAAAGCCTCTCTCTAGGATACTTTATACTTGGGAATGCCTTAAGTAGCAAAGGAGAGTGGGAACAAGCAATAGATGTTTGGCATCAAGGGTTGGCAGTTGATAAAACTTGTCACTACCAATTTGAGGAAGCAGAAAAGTTAAAATGTATTGCACAGGCTACTGTGATGAAACATTATCTAAATTTTAGCTCTCCCATAAACGATATAATTTATGCAGAAGCAATGGCTTTATACTCCCAAGCTATTGACTTGTTGAAAACTATTGGTAATAACGAAGCGACGGCTGCCATTGCTGGTACTTACCAATTGCAAGGGCAAACATCTGTTACTTGTGGACATTCTATTGATGCTATTTCCTATCTAGAAAAGGCTCGCAATACTTACGCCGATATTGGTCTAGCCAACCAAACTGCTATCACTGATACCTTACTGGGGCTGACTTGCCTCAACCTAGGAAATCATGGCTACCCTCACCTGTATATCGAAGCATATCACTTTTGTAAACAAGCACTTTCATACTTTCAAAATGCTCAAATGCGAGATATGACTTGGAAAATTCGCTTTTAATTGGCTGATGTTGCTTTTATGCAAAGCTTTCAGAGCTTGACAGACTCCGAACAGCACCGCCACTGGCAAGACGCTGCCCACTGGCTAGAAGAAGCAGCAGCAGACATTGAGTTCATACGAGGTAGCTTTATCGAGACTAATTTAGTTGCAAGGGAAACAGCACGCTTGGGTTTAGTTTCAGATAAAGAAAAAGTCTATAAGTTCGCAATTAAATTACACCAGTGGTATCTTAAGCTCAGTAGTGTTACTTTTAACTGGCTAGAACGCCTTAAAGGGCGAGCTTTTTTAGATTCTCTAGCTCTAACACCCTTATTTTCTCCTTCCTTAGCTAATGAACCGCTACTGAAAAGGGAAAAGGAGCTATTGGCTGCCATTAGCCGTGCCACTACTCAAGTTGAAGTCGTAGAACTAAGCGATTACTTAAACATCCTTTGGGAACAAATGGTAAATAATGACCCTGCTGCTAATGAGTATGTCAGTTTGCGACGCGGGTTACCTCTGGAGTTTGAAGATGTGAAAGCCTGTTTGCGAGCTACTTAAATATCACACATAGCCTGAGTATCAAATATGCCTGCACAGCAAGTAGTTTTAGCTGAATACTTTACTGTTGAAGACCGCACTTTGCTTTTTATTGTCCGCCAGGACTTTAAAGAGCCAAAGGTTGTGGAGATTCCAGTAGGAACTGAGGAAATTCAGGAATTTGTCAAGAAATATTTGCAAGAAAAACAAGTCAGGTACTGGAACGAGCAAGATGAGCAGGATTACCAGAACTTATTCCAGCAATTTGTTTCACCCCTTGTATCTAAGTCGCCTGAAGGCGATTTGATGACACAGGAGAATGACATTATCTGGTTAGTACCTCATAACTTTCTGCATTACTTACCACTACACGCTCTAAAAGTAAAGAATCGCTACCTGATTGATCGTAACCCGATTTGTTATACTCCCAGTGCTTCAGTGATGAAATATTGTCATCAAAAGCGTAAAAAACGACGGGATAGGGCTTTAATTTTTGCTGATTCTCGTGAGGATAGATTGCATACACAAGTACAGGGTATAGCAATAGAAAAGCTGTTTAACCCAGATGCTGATATTTACATTGGAAAGCAGGTTACTAAAAATTTACTAAAGCAAAAACTCAGAGAATCTAAAGCAGACATTGATATTTTGCATATTGCTTGTCATGGAGAATTTAACGCAACTGAGGCTTTAAATTCAGGTATTATGTTCGCGCAGTCAGAAAAACTAACTGCTGAAGAAATATTTAGTCTAGATTTGAATGCCTATTTGGTGACCCTCAGTGCTTGTGAAAGTGGTATTAATGAAAACAAACCAGGGGATGAACTAATCGGACTTACCCGTGCCTTTATCTATGCAGGAACGCCTTCAGTAGTAGTCAGTTTGTGGTCAGTAGAGCAAATTTCAACAAGCATTTTTATGAGTCGGTTCTACCAAAAGCTAAAAGGAGGAGTAAATAAAGCCTCAGCTTTGCAGCAAGCACAATTAGAACTCCAAACAATGACTGCTCAAGATGTAATTGATTACTGTACAAAAGCAAAGGAGAGTTTATTATCAAATCCGGGTATGATTGAGGGATCACTAGCTGAAAGATTGTTAGATGCACATATTGCTAACACACGATTTAATATAGGTGACACCAAAGGAGCTGCTCTTGATTACGAACGCCTTCTGGCAAAAGCAATTCCTGATACTCAAGAGTACGAAGACCTAGACAATTCTCTACTCGATTGTGAAGCGGTTGGTTTGAGAAGTGCACCCGACGCTTACCAAACATTGGTTTATAATAATGTTTATTATTGGGCTGCTTTTGTACTAATTGGTGATTGGAAGTAATAAGATGACTAATGTTAGGGAATACATAAATAGAAATAAGTTTCAAATACTGCCTGGTAATTTAAGCCCCCAAAATGCTATCTCTCAATTAAGTGAAGGTAATTACGGTATCGCAATAGATAATTTCCAAAGACCTTTTGCTGTATTTGTTCCTGAAGATTTACAAAAGATAGAGATAGCAAATGCAGTTTCTTTACTGCACGCTAAAATTCATCTACCGCCTACCATTACAGTGGGTTCTGCAATAAAAATGCAAGACTTTGCTAGCTCTAATGCTAAACGAATACTGATACGAGATAGTAATTGTCGAGGAGCGATTGTTATAAATAATGATAATGGGATTGCTGGTATCTTAAGCTTACCCCAGCTTAAAGCTTATTTAGGAAGTAGTGAATATAAAAAAAGCGCAGGAGAATTGAGTGAAAATACACAACCCGGTAGTATGTTATGGGGATCTCACAAACAAACAACATGGTTAGAAATTTGTATGGAATGCTGGCACGTCAACGAATTTACAGAAACTGAATGGAAAGAAATAACCAAAATTATCAACAATCCTGATCCTAACCCCCCACAACAACTGCCAAATTGTCAAAATAATGACCCTAAGGTACAACCTCATCCCTTCAAATTAAATCCAAATTAAAAATTAAATGACAATTCCTAGGAATATTTTTAAAGAAGTTACCAGTTTTTTAAACCGTCATTTCTTTTTCAATGTTTTTTTACCCAGTTTCATATTTTGCACCTTGATGCTGATTGTTGTAATTGAAGGTGCTGGATGGGATTTGATCAAAATCATTCAGGCTTGGAATCAACAAGATGCTCTGTTCAAAATTCTGCAAGTAATGGGCTTTATCACTTTAGTTACAGCATTTTCTGTGGTTTGGAGCAGTCAAATAGGTGTAATTATACGTTTTTATGAAGGATATTGGAATTTCATGTTGGCTAAATACTTAGTATCAATTGGAAAATCTTTTCACAAAAATATTGGGAATAGTTTTGATTCTAAGCGTCGTATGGAAAAAATTGCTAAAAAGATGAAGGAGAATCAACAAAAAATTAAAAATAACAAAGCTAATCTAGAACAAGTTAAAAATCAATTAAATTCTGCTTCTTATCAACCAAAAGCAGATATAAAAAAATTACAAAAAGAACAGAAACAATTGCAAAATGAGGATTTGCAGTTACAGAATGAACAAAAAAAGCTAAATGAACTCAAATTAGAGATACAAAAAAATATGAGTGGGTACGAAGAATCTATTTATTTATACTATCCACCTCTAACAGTATTAGAAGAAGAAGTGATGCCAACCCGCTTAGGCAATATTCTTAAAAATGCTGAACTTTATCCCCTAAGTCGTTATAAAATAGATACTGTTTTAATCTGGCCGAGATTATACAGTCTTTTGCCTCAAGATTTTAAGCAGATTCTTGAGCGAGCTCGAAGTTCTCTAGAATTGATGGTAACTATTTCTGCTCTGAGTGGAATGTTTGCTATTTTCAGTAGTGTTTACTTACTTGTTGTTAAAGCTTCTGGATTTTTATTTTTAGGGTGTTTTTGGGGAGGACTATTACTAGCTTGGTTTAGCTATCAAGGTGCTTTGGGAAGTGCCATTGTCTACGCTCAACAAATTAAAGTTGCCTTTGACTTATACCGTAATGAGTTATTAAGTCAAATGCGTCTTCCTTTACCAGAAACATATCAAGAAGAGCAAGAAATATGGGAACAAGTTTGTAGATTTATTTACACTGAAAAAATATAACATTTATGGTAAAAGTATTATATTAATAATGTATTTTAAACAGTTCTTCAGTACCTAATATGTAAAATTCATTTCAAAAAACCTCGGAAGGCTGAATATACATAAGAAATAAGCTACAAACTTTGGATATTATGACCAAATTTGCCTTTTTACCCTATTCCCTATTCACTGTTCCCTTTTTCAGACTGGTAATTTACCATAACAAGTACGGTAGAACCTTTTAAACTTATAGTATTTTAACTTAAAAATGAGACAAAAGGTGATAAGTTCTATCGAGAACGTTTCCAGAGATAACCTGGACAGAGCAAGTGTTTGGAAGATTGAATTTCCCTGGTTATTGTATAGCTTAATGTCTCAATCTAAAATTAAATGACTATAAAGCTTATTATCTCTTTCTATTTATTGAACTAAACAAACTCATAAAAAGTAACAAAGAGCCATTTATCCCAATGTTTACTAATAGTAAAATCCAAAAATTGGCATCTCCTAGTTTATTACTCTTGTCAATATCTATATTGATTGGAATTATCGGTTTCTTCTATCTATTTTGGCATGAAAATCAAACCAAGTTGACTATTGATGTTCCTAAAAATGAACTACCTGCCTATTACCAAATTAAACCTCAAGATTTAGCTAAAAAAACTTACACCACTAGAACCATACCTGCAAATACACTAAAAAATCCTAAAGATATTTTAGGTCGCTACACTTTAACTAATATTCCTAAGCATAAGCCTCTAACTGAGAAGCAACTCAGTCCTAGAATTGACCCAAGTTTTCTTGCTGGTACAGTTACTGTAGGTATTCCAGCTACACCTGCCATGACATTCAATGGAAAATTGCAAGCAGGAGATATTGTTAACATTACTCTTGTTCCCGCTAAGAGCAAGGTAATTCCTCAGAACAGTTCTTCACTATCTCTCATTTCGTTCCCCAATATTATAGTATTAGATGTAAAGTCAGTGCTTACAGGAAATACATTAGCTACATCTGTGATTATTATAGCTCTACCTAAAAATCGTCAGTCAGAATTTGCTACCCACATACCAGATGCAACATTACTTATCAGTCGTGACTTAGAATAATATTCCGGTAATGGATAGGAAGGGTAATTAGGGCTTGCTGTCCGCGTAGCGTGCCGTCAGGCATATAAATGCGAAAACATTGCCAGTAAACGATTTTAGGCTATCTGAAATTAAAAAAGTGCAATATATTTGAGGATCAGTGGTTGAAAACCTTGCACTTGTGGTAGAAATTGAAACTTACCAACTATCTCAAACTACTCCCTACTCCCTATTCCCTACTCCCTAGCCTCCACCGATCACTTTTTGCTGCAAGCCCTAATTAGTCATCTTGTAATTGATAATTGGACAGATATTAAGTTAGAATAGGAGGCTGCAAACCTAGTAAGTCATAGCCGGAATAGTCCCGGAGGTACGATTGTCAAAATTTATCTTAAAAATTCTCTGGTTAGATGAGAACGTAGCCTTAGCAGTCGATCAAGTCGTCGGTAAAGGCTCAAGTCCCTTAACTAAATACTTCTTTTGGCCCAGAAACGATGCCTGGGAAGAATTAAAGAACGAGTTAGAGTCTAAACATTGGATCACCGATATTGATCGTGTTGAACTGCTGAACAAAGCAACAGAAGTGATTAACTACTGGCAGGAAGAAGGCCGGAGACGACCAATGGCTGAAGCACAGTTGAAGTTTCCAGAAGTTGCCTTTACTGGTAGCGCCTGATCAGATATTTGGTAATTAGTGATTGGTAATTACTATCAATTGCTAATTATCTAGATTTGAAATTCTCTGATTTTAATTGCCCAGAAATTCTATTCTATGGATAACGAAAAATTACCGTGGTTTCAACTAGCATTAAGGGTTAGAGGTTCTGTAATTACCGCAGTTTATAGAAGAGTTATTGCTTGTGGAATATTTGGAATTTCAATATCTATACTTCACCACTTTCAACTACCTGTTTCTCAACCAATTTTAGGAAGTGTAATTCCTAGTATTGTTTTAGGTTTGTTATTAGTATTCCGCACCAATACAGCCTATGAAAGGTTTTGGGAAGGTAGAAAAATTTGGGGTTCTATGGTGAATACAGTTCGCAACCTTGCTCGCCAAATTTGGGTATCTGTGGATGAAATCGCTGTAGACGATAAAGATAATAAAATTAAAGCTTTAAAATTATTAGTTGCTTTTGCTGTTGCTACCAAATTACATTTAAGGGGAGAACCCGTCAATTATGAATTAGAAGAATTAATCCCTAATTCCTGTTATATAAATTTGCAAACCATGAATAATCCTCCTTTAGAGGTAGCTTTTTGGATTAGTGATTATTTACAACAGCAGTATAACCGTAATTGCATCAACAGTTATCAATTAGCAGCTATGCAGAAGTTGTTAGATTTGTTGGTAGATAATTTAGGTTCTTGTGAAAGAATTTTAAAAACTCCTATTCCCTTAGCTTATGCTATTCACCTCAAGCAATTATTATTGATGTATTGTTTATTGTTACCATTTCAATTGGTAGAGAGTTTAGGATGGTGGACTGGTTTAATTACAGCATTGGTTAGTTTTACTTTATTAGGTATAGAAGCTATTGGTTTAGAAATTGAAAATCCCTTTGGTTATGATCCTAATGATTTACCTTTGGATTCTATTTGTCAGACGATGAGACGGAATATTAATGATTTAATTACTTTGACTCCTAGTATACATTCTTGCAAAGAAAATAGAATATAGAAAATATTGTATTGATTAAAGTATCTATATTTCCTATTTGAATTATTTGGAAATTTGAAGTTTGTACTTTTGTACTTGATTGGAAAATAAACGACTGGGTGTAATAAAAGTTCAAGATTATCTTTCTCCCTTACCCAGTCAAAATTATTAATTACCCTATTAATTCCCCTGCAACGGTGCATTTAAGGTTTTCTCAATGCGATCGCGGGTTTCCAGTAAATGAGCTTTGGTATATTCATCATCAGACCTGACTCTTCTTAATTTCTGATTTAATTGTTTAAGTTTATACCATGCTAAAGTTCTGGCATCTTCAGGTACATCCACTTTTCTTAATACCATTGCAGTTAAAAAGTTGACGTGTTGTCTTTGCAAACCCCGTCGCAAACTAGAAATTTTTAGTCTCCTTTGAGGTTTTAACACCTCAGTCCAAATACCAGCCTGTAAAGTCGTAAATAATTCCGGTAATGTTAGTGCTTTTCCTGGTTCGCTTTTTAATTCCAGATCCTTCATCCTCGTTAGGCGATCGCCAGAGAGTAAATCACTTAAAACTACACTTTGGGTAAACAAAACTAAATCATGAATTGGATAATCTAAGCGTCCTGTTTTTGGCCAACTACCCCAATGCAACCAGCGAGAAGGAGCTAATTTATTCAACAATTCTGGAGAAAAATCAAAAGCATCTTCTGCAAAAACATACTTCTGTAAAGTATCTAAAGCCTGTCTTTGTTGTTCTAATGGTACAGCTACAAATGGTAAACGTTCTCTGCTATCACTAGGATTAACTCGATAAAAAGACTGCCCACCAATGTATTTACTTGTGTAATATAACTGTCTCAAATAGTTATTAAATATGGTATCAAAGCGATCTCTTAAATCACTATAATCTTCACCAGCAATTGGATAAACTCGTTCTAATCTATCCCACATTAACCGAGAATTATCTAACTGCCATTGAGAATAAACCAAAACATTACCACTATTATCCCAAGGTGCAGATGTCGGATCAATTTCTGAGGTATCTTCATCTGGTGAATAACTTAATTCTGGTTGTTCTGATTTCCTGGCAATTTCTGCTAAAAATGGTTTTTCAGCCAATGTACTTTTTACCCCAAAAGGAGTATAACCATACTCAATTGCCCAAAGATCATAACTTCCCACTTGATCAGGAAAAAAGTCACCTTGGGGTGTACCACTAGGGGCAATGTTAGGAGGAATATAATCCATAACTGAAGCTGTTAAACCTTTAGTACGGGTAACTAAAGGATTATTCATTTCCTCTGGTGGTAATAAATTACTACCCCGGAAATTATGTCTTAAACCTAATGTATGTCCTACTTCATGGGCAACAATTAAACGTAGATATTGGTTGACATAATCTTTCATTTCAGCTTTTGTCGGAGCAATATTTGATAACATTGACATTGCCAAAGTACCCATAGCAAATTGATTTGCAGCCTCTATGCCATAGCATAAATCATATTCACTCGCTAGTTGAGAGAGATTATGAGTTAAATTTTGACTTTTTTGATGATCTTGACTACAAAATGGATGGGTTTTCATTAATGCAGACAAGGTAGGAGGATGAGTAGAACTGCTGGTTATATTTGGTAAAACTATTTGTTGATATTCTTTTCTTAAGACTCGGACGAAACTAGCATCTATCAAAATATCAGCATCTAAAATTTCTCCCGTTAAAGGATTGACACGGGAAGGGCCAAGGGCAAAATAACCATCTACTGTATTAATCCAACGAATTGTATTATATCTGATATCTGCAGCATCCCAAGTAGCATTACTTGGCATTTGTTTGACTAAAATTGCATCTTTAAATCCGGCTTTTAAGAAGGCCTGATTCCACATTAATACCCCTTCCTTAATAGCATTTCGATATTCAAATGGCACAGCATTATCTACCCAAAATACTATCGGTTTTTTAGGTCTTGAAATTCTTTGATTAGGATCTTTTTTTTCTAAATTCCAGCGATTGATATATCTGACAAAAGGATTATTGATATCTTTGCTGGATAAGTTTTGATAAGCAGTTATGAAATAACCAACTCTTTCATCTGCTAACCGCGGTTGATAATTATTATTAGGTAATTCAGAAATACTATAATGTATCCGTAGCGTAAAACCACGACTATCAGCTAAAGCTCCTAAACTTCTCCCCAAACGACCAGAAGTATAGTTAAAAATTGATTGTACTTCTAAATTTTTAGGAAAAACTTTCGCCTTTCCAAAATAAGATTTTTCTGGGCTTGCTGATAATTCTATACTGGCAGATAATCCGGCTAAATCAGTTAACAGTAAATCGCCTAAATCAATTAAAATTGTCTGACGCTCTGGATGAATACTTTGAATTTTGAGATTATAGAGAACTGAGTCACTAAAAGATCGCGCTAAAGATATTTTTTGTGGATCTCCTGGGCGAGTTCTAAAGTTCACATTTCTCACTACAAACTGTAACTTATTATCTAGTTTTTGGAAATAAAATAGAAAGTCTTGTAATGGTAAACCACTGTAAATTCCTCTTTGGCCAATCCCAGATTCTAAAGTGGCTGCTGCTAAAAAGTTTTTGTTTAATTGTTCTGGTTTAATTTCTAAATAGATTTTATTTTTCTCTTTATGGCGATAAATTGTAAATACACCTGTTGATTTTTGAGTATTTTTAATTACGGCTTCAAAATCTTTTAAATTATTACCTTTGGATTTTGTGGGTTTAGATTTAGAATCAGATTTATTGAGAGATTTATTCTGGCTATTTACAATTTGTAGAAGTGGCTGTTGTCGAAATTTTTTAGTATCTTCTACAACCCAAGTAAAATTTTGTTTCTTGAGTTTTTGGTTCTTATCCATTACCCATATTTGAGATAATGGTAAATCAGATTGAGGTGAATTTTCTCTATGTGTTTGTGATTTTTCTGTTAATGATTCAGCACTAGCAGATCCCATTGCCAATAAGAAACCCTGTAACAAAAATATATATAAAGATAAAGCTAATTTTTTCATTGCAGATTCCCAATAACTATTAGTTATGAATTACTATTGTTACAGTATAAAAGTAAATAACTAGAGAATCATTTTACTTACACAAAAATAAATATAGTGATTCGATTTGATTTATAAATTTTCTGTGGAGTCAGGGAAAAGGAAGGATCAGGGAACAGGTAATAGGGAACAGAGAAGAAGAATTTACGTATATACTGAGTTCTGTTCAAAAATCAAATAGGAGTTCTATAGATAGGAATCATATTTAATTATTGAAAATATATGTAGGGTGAGTTAGCGATAGCGTAACGCACCATTGCACTGAGCAAAATTAATTTAACATTTTCAGAACAAACAAAAATCTCTGTATTCTTTATCTGTTACCTGTTACCTCTGGTAAATATAAAATTTATTTTGTACGACTACTTAAAAGCTGTTAGCTAAATAGATCAGGACTTACATGAGTCATGGAATATCAAACCGCAGAGAACGCAGAGAACGCAGAGGAATAGAGTTTTGGAAAATTTTTGCATAAGTCCTGTAGGTGTAATACTAACCACTTATTTTCCAAAATATTCAGTTTTAAGAATCCCTTAATACGTAACCTACACCCCGGACAGTTTGAATTAGTCGTTTTCGTCCATCTTCTTCCATTTTTAAACGCAAGTAGCGGATATATACTTCAATAACATTAGATTCACCCATAAAGTCATAACCCCAGACATTTTCTAAAATCTGTTCACGGGTTAATACTTCACGGGGATGCTCCATAAAAAACTTTAATAATTCAAATTCTTTCATGGTTAAGTCAATGACTTTACCATTGTGGAGAGCGCGACGAGATCCTATTTCTAAGACTAAATCTCCAAATCGCAATTGTTCGTTAGTACCAATATCCGGTTTGAGATAAAGACGAATTAACTGTAAGAAATCTTCGGAACTATAAGGTTTGAGAATATAGTCATCAGCACCAGCTTCTAAGCAAGCCACCCGATCATCAACTGTGTCTCTAGCCATTAAAATTAATATAGGAGAACGTTGTCCAGTGCTACGAATATTTTTACACAGAGATATTCCTGATTCTCCAGTTAACATTCTGTCTATAACAATTAATGCTGGTTGTATTTCTCGACATTGTTGTAAACCACTGCTGGCATTGACAGCAATAATAGCTTCATAGCCAGCTTCTTGTAAATCAGAAGCTAGTTGAGAAGCAAGACTTTCATCAGTTTCAACCAACAAAACACAGTTACTAAGTACAGGAATCATATTAGTTGGTAATTAGTGAATAGAAAAATAGAAAATAAAATTAATAAAATTACAAAACCCGACGACAAAATGACTATCCGATTGTTAACTAAAAAATGTTGTAATTTACCATTAGATACAACTACTCCATCACCAATTCTGGAAGAAAAAAGTTTTAATAATAACTGATAACTGATCACTGATAACTGAAATTATGGCAATTCTACAGAATTGGGTTTAGCAATATGGGGAAGTCCCCAACCTAATTTTTCTCGTAAGATACGGAAAAACTCTGGTGACTGTAAACGAATAAATCTAGCGCTATAAGGCGATCGCTCTAAATATACTCGATCTTCTGGCATCACATAACATCCACCATTTCCATCTACTACCATCACCATCCGAGGTACATTTACTGGATAGATATTTACTGGTTGACTATCAGGAAATACCAATGCTCTGGAAGCTAAGGAATGGGGACAAATAGGCACTAATTGCAACACAGGTACACCCGGTGTTACTACTGGGCCACCAGCGCTTAAAGAGTAGGCTGTAGAACCAGTGGGAGTAGAAACGATCACACCATCTGCGGCTATATCCACCGCTGCATGACGACCTATTTCTATTTCAAAATGGCACATCGAAGTTAAAGGTTCTCGATGCAGCACCATTTCATTTAGACACAAAGCTTCCCAAAGTGTGTTTTCTCCCCTCCATACTTTAATACTGAGCATAACTCTCTCTTCGATGTCATACTCTCCTGCCATAACTTGCTTAATGGCTTGGGGTAAGTGATTGAGGTAGGTTTCTGTTAAAAAACCCATGTGACCAGTATTAACTGTTAACAATGGTATGCCACAGGGAGCAACCTGACGGGAAGCTGCTAAGACAGTACCGTCTCCCCCCAATACCACTGCAAACTCCATGTCCGAATCAAAACCAGGGGGTGTGAGAGCTTCCACAGGGGTGTGGCACACGGGACTATCAGGATTGGAGTAGCCCAATATACCACCGATGCTTGATGTGATAAACACATCCCAACCAGCTGCGGTTAGCTGATCTTTTAGTTCGATAGCTGTTCGAGTTGCTATCGGTTTAATGTCGTTGTAGATAATGCCTGCTTTCGGCACATTAAAATATCCAAGTTTAGGCTCTGTTTTATAATTATGTAATGGTTACACATTTTTGACTAATCTAGCCATCAGTCGCAAATTTTATTGACTATTAACTTTTGAAGACTGTTTAAGAGAGGTCTTTTTCTCTTTTTTCTTTTTGGCTTTAGTTTTCTCGTAGTCTAGTTCTTTCAACTTTTTCATAATTCGGCTAAAATACTCTTGTAGATATGTTTCTACTGTGACGGTCTGTTGCTTATCTAAGTCAAAAGTTGTGTAAACTTCCTCCATTGGAGCATTTAAAGCTTTACCACTAGCTAATACTTCTGAAAAAGCTAGTCTATCAGCTACATTCCATCCCCATTGGAAGAATCTTAATAAACTTTGCACACCACGCAATAAACCTAAAGGCATTCTAGTGATTCTAGCTGTCTTACCAGATAAACGTTCACACAAATCAATAATTTCCTCTGCACTCCAAGCGCGAGTACCAATGACTGGGAAAGTTTGTTTGCGGGTTTCTGGGACATTTAGAGCGCGAACAGCAAACTTAGCAATATCTTGGGTATCCATGTAAGCAATGGGTGAAGAAGTCCCTGTTACCCAAACTGGCTGATTTTCTAAAATAGGTATACCATACTGGCCAATTAAACCTTGCATGAACCCAGCTAATCTGAGTACAGTGTAGTTCAAGCCAGATTCAGCTAAAAATAATTCTGTACACCGCTTAATTTCCATTAAGGGTACGTTGGGGTATTTATCAGCATCAAGAATAGAGAAGAATATAAAATGCTCTACACCAGCAGCTTTAGCAGCTTGAATTAATGATACTTTACCGTCCCAGTCTACTTGTTTAATTGTTAATGAGTCTGTGGCACGAGAGGTAGCAGCATCAATTACTGCTGTCACTCCATCCAATGCTCCTTCTAAGGTTTGGGGATAGCACAAATCACCTTTAATCAGTTCTGCACCCCATTCTTTTAAAAACGCGGCTTTTTTGGTACTACGAACTAAACAGCGTACTTTATATCCCTCGTCAATAGCGCGACGAGCTACCTGTCTTCCTAATGTGCCAGTAGCACCGACAATCAATAATGTCATGGAGAGGATTATATATTTTAATGTTTTATGATAAGAATCTTAACAGAATTAGTTATAGAAACAAAACTTTACATTTTTGAGGGGAATGGTGACTGGTGACTGGGAATACATAAATAAATTTCACCCTCTCACCCACTCATCCCCTCACCCACTCATCCCCTCACCCCCTCTTCCCCTCACCCACTCATCCCCTCACCCCATCAATGCTTTATTCTTCAGCACCTTGGATTTTTAGTAGTAAAGCACCAATAGCCCAACCTACAAAGATTAAGCCGAAAGATAACAAAGCTGCATTTAAGATTTCGCCACCCATTTTTTGTGATTCTCCTTTGTGAAGTGTATGTTGATGTTTCTCATAACTTATGAGACTGCTAAATTTAGTTTGATGAATCAAATCTCATTTTTGCTAGTCTGGTAAATTAGGAGAAACCAGTTCTTGTACTGTCTCTAGGCTGAGACTCTCATAAATAATTCTAAAGTAGTTTAGCAGCCAATTCAGATTGAATCTGAGATTTTGGGGGGAGTGATGGGGTGATGGGGAGAAAAAGTTTCTACGAATTACGTAAGCGTTGCTCTCCCGAATTACAAATTACGAATTACGAATTACGAATTACGAATTACCAATGACTAATCCACGTTTAGCAGTTACTATGGGAGATCCGGCCGGAATTGGTGCGGAAGTGATTTTGAAGGCTTTGGCAGATCAAGTTGTCACGGAAAGTTGCGATTTGGTCGTTGTTGGTAGTCGGGATTTACTGAAGCAAAGTTATCTAAATTTAACAGCAAATACTGAAGATAGATCAACTTTTGCAAATCCTGATGATGTGAATGTGATTGATGTCAATGTACCCAACTCCGGGGAAATTTCGACTGGGGTGGGTAATGCTGCTAGTGGTGCAGCAAGTTTTGCTTATATGAATTCTGCTATCAATCGAACTTTAGCGGGTGAATTTAATGGAATTGTAACAGCACCTATTGCTAAATCTGCTTGGAAGGTGGCTGGTTTTGAGTATCCGGGGCAAACGGAACTTTTGGCTGAGAAGGCTGGTGTGGATAGGTTTGGGATGTTGTTTGTGGGGCGATCGCCTGTTACTGGTTGGACTCTGCGGGCTTTGCTTGTTACCACACATATTCCTTTATGTCAAGTTGCTGATACATTAACACCGGAATTGTTAAGTAGAAAATTAGATTTATTAGAAGAATGTTTACAAAGAGATTTTGGGATTAAAAATGGCAGGATTGCGATCGCAGGTTTAAATCCTCATAGTGGAGAGATGGGACAATTGGGAAGAGAAGAAGTGGATTGGTTAATACCTTGGTTAGAAGAAGAGAGACAAAAAAGACCACATTTGCATTTAGAAGGCCCGATACCACCGGATACAATGTGGGTGAAACCGGGGTTAGCTTGGTATGGTAATGCTGAAGTTAAAAATGTTGCTGATGCGTATTTGGCACTTTACCATGATCAGGGTTTGATTCCGGTAAAATTAATGGCATTTGATAGAGCGGTAAATACCACTATTGGTTTACCATTTGTAAGAACTTCACCGGATCATGGAACAGCTTTTGATATTGCAGGTAAGGGTATTGCTGATGCTACCAGTATGAAAGCAGCTATAGGTTTAGGGGTGGAGTTGGTGAAACAAAGGTTAGACAATTTTGGATTTTAGATTTTGGATTTTAGATTGACAACTTAACTTTTTTAGCAATGTCTATATAAGCTAAACTAATAATTTATCTGTAGTTCAATGTAATTTATGAGCGACGATAACACAATAAGTTGTTGAAACAATGAATCAAGTTGTACAGCAGAAGATTGAATCAGGGAAGGGATAATTAATTTTTCCAAGAGAAATGCGCCTGGGGTTCGACTCCCCTCTCCCGCGTTATAGCTAATAAACAAACTATTAATTTAAAAGAGATTGTTGTTAGTAGAGATGATGCCTAGAAGCACTAGCTACCATGAAAAAATAATTCAAGACTTAAAATATCCTTTAGAAGCAGCAGCTTATATTGAAGTTGTTTTAGAAGAAAGTGATCCGAAAATGTTAAAAAAAGCCATTAACAATGTAATTGAATCTCAAGGTGGAATTGATCAATTATCAGTATCAACAAAGGAATGTTATAATCACCTAGCCCAGAAGTTATCTGAGCAAGGAGAAGTTGAAATTTATAGCTTAACTACATTATTAGATGCTTTGGAATTACAGTTAGAAATAACTGTGAAATCAGCTTGAATTGTGATTATTTAATTCCCTGTATTTAATTTTACAACTACCGGAAAATGATCAGAAGGCCAAACACCTTCTTTCTGCTGACGATCAATAATTACTTCTTGAATTTGAAACCGGCGATCGCAATATATTGTATCTATAGCAGCGGTAGCTGTACCTGTAAATTCATGGAAAGTTTTTTGTTCATCTACAGGTAAAGTAGCTAAAGCATCTTGTGTTCTGGAATTATCAGCTAAAACCATTCTCGCTAAAGTATTAGGATTAGCATTAAAATCACCAGTTAATAACAGATAATCTTCTGTGGGAAATTCTGTTAAACATAAACTGATTAAACCCGCACCTAATTCTCTAGCTTTTGCACTTTCATGATCTAAATGAGTGTTGATAATTGTCAGGGAAAGATCAGAATTGTTAACTTGGAAATTTGCCCAGGTGGCCATACGTGGTAAACGAGTATCCCAGGTAATACTACCAGGAATATCTGGGGTATCGCTGAGATAAAAATCCTTGGTTTTTTGGAGGTTTAAAGATTCAGGTTTATAGAAAATAGCACAGTATTCACTTTCACCCGTTCCCGTGCGATCGCCACCCACAAACTGATATTCTGGTAACAGTGCTTGTAAATCTTGAAGTTGGTGAATTTTACCTTCCTGAGTACCAATTATATCAGGTTGATAATCTTGAATCACAGAAGCGATCGCACCTACTCGTTTTTGCCACTGACACATTCCAGTATCTGGTTTGTCATAGCGGAGGTTAAAACTGATTACGGTAATGTTCATAACTTTTTTAAATTTGATCAATATTGAGAATAATATATAGTAAGTTTATATTTTTATGGTTCTTAAATAACTTAATTAGACATAAATAAAAATACCAAATCTAAAATCTTTAAAACTTAAAATTTCTATGAGGCTTGAGTAGATACAAAAGCCCTGACTAACTTGAGTTTTAATTATTCAAACTCAAACTAACGATTTCGTCAAGCCCCTAGCAAATTCCTGAGTCAATTTAGTGATACTACCCATTATATAAAACACAGTATTCTCAATGGTGAAAAGAGAAATTTTGATGTAATCAAACCAACAATATTTAAACTTTATGACTTTCTGGTGGTTCAAATTTATAACCATAACCACGCACAGTTTTAATAAACTCTGGTGTACTCGAATCAGATTCCATTTTTTTCCGCAGTTGACCGATATGTACATCTACAACTCTTCCATCTCCCACATAGTCACATCCCCAAACTTTTTGAATTAATTGAGGACGACTCCACGCTTGTCCAGGATGACTAGCTAAAAAATGTAAAATATTAAACTCTAAAGCTGTCAAAGCTAAAGGTTTATCATTCAGTGTAACTTCTCTTCCTTCAGGATTAATTGCCAATTGTTTAAAAATTAAACGTTGTGCTTGATTTGGTTGAATGTAACGGATACGTCTTAATAATGCTTCAACTCTAACTTCTATTTCCGCCAAACTAAATGGTTTAGTCATAAAATCATCTGCACCCGCGGCCAGAATTTTAATTTTATCTGCTTCATCATTACGACTAGTTAATATTAACACCAAAACATTCGTCCGACTTTGCATTTCCTGACAAAGTTTATAACCATTAGCATCTGGTAAATTCCAATCCAAAATTACCAACGCAGGATTGAATTGCTCAAATAAAGCCATAGCACCTTTACCATCTGATGCTGATTCGATATGGTACTTACGACTCAAAAAGCGATTGACGAGATTTCTGACACTGAAATCGTCATCTACGACCATAATTTTAGGAATATGAGTGGAAATCTTATCCATAATTTAATCTATTCTATCAATTGAAGTGGTGGTGTTATGCAGCTGAAGAGATTTCAGGTGTTATGTTTGAGTACATTTGCTTTTACCCAAATATTAACAATGGGTTGATAATGTACATTGAACACCTTTTTATGTTTAAACAAACTTCATAATAATCGTAAAAAAATAGATCGGGAATGTATGATTTTGGTATTTTTTAGAAAAAATTTTGTATAAAATGTTAGATAATTTTTGATTTTTGATTTTTGATTATTAATATTAAAAGTTTTAATTGATACGCTTTTATTCAAATCCGAAAAAAATCCTGAAATCTATTTTCTTATACTAAATTTATTACAAATTGTTCCAGAATTTAAACTAGCTTTGTTCTGATCTGCTTTCATTAAATTTAGGACTTACGCAAAATATCTCTTGTAAACCTCTTCCCTTCGTTTTCTTTGCGTTCTTCGTGGTTCATTCTTCCGTAACTTCTGCGTAAGTCCTGAAATTATTAGCTTCTATTCCTAGGTATTGTCATAAGTCAGAAACAGATATAATAAATTTCTGTGCAGTCCATGATATTAATGTTCAAATAAATCTTTAAACTGTAATAAATCCAAAGAAACCAAAGTTGGCAAAACATGAAAACATTCTTGAGCAAGTTGCCAACGTTCTTCTCTTTCTAAAATTTGTATTAGTTTTTGTTTGACACTCAACAAATACCGAACATCATTAGCTGCATAACTAAGTTGAGCTTCAGATAAATTAACTGCATTTCCCCAGTCAGAACTTTGAGCGCTTTTATCTAATTCCACTTGTTCTAATTCTTGTACCACATCTTTTAAACCATGACGATTTGTGTAGGTACGAGCCAACTTACTGGCAATTTTAGTACAAAAAACCGGGTTAACCTCAATACCTAAATTGTGACGTAAAGTAGCAATATCAAACCGAGCAAAGTGAAAGACTTTAATAATATTATTAGCTTCCAAAAGTTGTTTTAAATTTGGTGCTACAGTTTGACCTTTAGTAATGCGAACTGCTGTAACCTTTCCCTCTGGATTGCACAATTGTACTAGACAGAGGCGATCTCGCTGTGGTAGTAAACCCATCGTTTCCGTATCTACCGCTAGTGCATCAGCTTTTAAATACTCTGTCAAAGTATTTGGATCTAAATCGTGATCGCACACCTGAAAATCATTTAATGGCATGAATATTTCCTAAATCAAACCTAGTGTTTCTATTTTAATTACTGTATCAGAAACTCAGATTTTTTGTAATTTTTTTCAAAAATATTAATTAACTTAGGACTTATACAGAAGTTACGGAATAATGAACCACGAAGGACGCAAAGATAACGAAGGGAAGAGGTTTACAAGAGATATTTTGCGTAAGTAATATAAATGAAAAAATCCTATTTAATCTTTGAAATTATTCAGACAGATAATAAGGAAATAATCAAGATTTACTGATTCTTTTTTCAGCAAAAAAATCATAGTTTTATCTGATTATCTAGTATGTATAAATATTTGGGTGAGATAAACTTCACCTTTAGCATTAGTTGCAACTCCCACTCCAGTCATTGTATATTCACCTTGAATATTCTTTAAATGTCCCGAACTATTCAACCAACCAACTATAGCTTGTGTTGAAGGATCTTTATACCCAATATTAAAAGCAACATTCTCGGCTGCACTTTCATATTTTAAAGGTAACGCTTTAACTCTTTCCTCAAAACCATGATGACTAAACTTAACTTTACCACTAGCCATATTTTGACTATGAATTCTGGCTTGCTTACTAATAGTAATATCTAAAGTTAGTTGCGAAAGTCCTTGGGAAACTCGATATTGATTAATTTGTTCAAAAACTAATTTTTCTAAATGGGCATTGGAAGAATTAAATTGTGATATTGATGCCTGAATAGTAGAATAAATTGACTGTTGAGTTTGGGCAACTGTTTGTGTAGAATCACTACGGCGAATAGGAACAGTCATAAAACTACTAGCTAAGACAATTACACTTAAAGTCATGCCAAAAGTAGTTTGTCGCAACATAGTTAGGTATTGTATTAATTTTAAGATATATACTCTATCTTCTGAACTTACAATAAGTAACAGGATAGTAGGTGATATTTTTTAACCTAGGAATTCTCTGAGAACTTATGGGTAAGATTTGATGACAGAAGGTTAAGGTTTTCCTGATGATAATTTCATGATTTGTAATCAATGACTATACTTCTACTCTACAAATCTACAATGACATAATTTAGATTTTGAAATCTGCTAATTTTATGACTAACAAATGTATTTAATCTTTAAGGTTTGCGGAAAAAGTCTTGTCGTGGAGAGGGGGTGAGGGGGTGAGGGGGTGAGGGGATGAAAATTCTTTCCCAGTCACCAATCACCAATCACCAATCACCAATCACCAATTACTGAGGATCAAGAAACTTCGCAGCAGTTTGTACATCCTTATCACCTCTACCAGAGCAGTTAATCACAATTCGAGGACTACCACTAAGTTGAGGACACAAAGTTTCTAAATAAGCGATCGCATGAGAAGTTTCTAAGGCTGGTATAATTCCTTCTAATTTAGATAAGCGCTGGAATGCCTCTAAAGCCTCAGCATCGGTAACACTATAATATTCACAGCGGCCAGTATCCTTCATATAACTGTGTTCTGGCCCCACACCAGGATAATCTAACCCTGCACTAATGGAATGTGGCTCAATGACTTGCCCTTCATTATCTTGTAATAAATAACTCATTGCTCCATGCAGTACACCTACTTCTCCCTTAGTTAAAGTAGCCGCGTGTTTATTGGTATTCACACCTTCTCCCGCAGCTTCCACACCAATTAAACGCACAGATGATTCTTTGACAAATTCGTGAAATAATCCCATTGCATTAGAACCACCACCTACACAGGCCATGAGGATATCAGGTAAACCACCCCATTTTTCCATTGCTTGGGCGCGGGTTTCTTCTCCAATAACAGCATGAAAATCACGTACCATCATGGGGTAAGGATGAGGCCCAGCTACAGAACCGAGGATGTAATGGGTAGTTTCTACATTTGTCACCCAGTCGCGGATAGCTTCAGATGTAGCATCTTTGAGAGTTCCTGTACCGGCAGCGACACCGCGAACTTCTGCACCCATTAAGCGCATTCTGAAGACGTTTAACGCTTGGCGTTCCATATCATGAACACCCATATAAATCACACATTGCAACCCAAACCGAGCACAGACTGTAGCAGTAGCTACCCCATGTTGTCCAGCACCAGTTTCTGCAATGACGCGCTGTTTACCCATGCGTTTGGCCATTAAAACTTGACCCAAAGCATTATTAATTTTATGAGCGCCAGTATGATTTAAGTCTTCTCGTTTTAAATAAATCTGTGGGCCTGTACCATCTGGACGGGCGTAATGTGCTGTAAGGCGTTCAGCAAAGTATAAAGGTGTAGCACGTCCTACATAATCTTTTAGTAAATCTTGCAATTCTGCTTGAAAATTAGGATCATGACGATATTGTTGGTAAGCTGCTTCTAATTCAGCTAAAGCTGGCATCAAGGTTTCAGGAACGTATTTACCACCAAAACGGCCAAAACGTCCTAATTTATCGGGAACTGAAGTTGTTGAGGGGTTAGAAATAGGTGTAGTAGTCACAGATAATATTAAATTACAGAACAAAGTTAATTTTAATTCTAGAACTATTGAGGAGTCAGCAGTCAGGAGTCTCTTGTTGCCAATTTCTCTTGTTCTCTTGTTCCCAGTCTGTGACTGGGAATACTGTCATGAGGTTCTACCTCATATCAATCTAAGACAGAGCTTTGAATTATGTTCCCACACAGAGCATGGGAGCGAGAAAATATTTAATAATGCGTAGTATTGTTTTCAACTTCGCTTATTCTTTACCTTCCCGTCTACCTTGACTAACATAGCTTCTATCTCCTCGCGGCTTTTTTTGAGTAATTTATAATTCTTGAATATCCTGTTGTATGGCTTGAATTTGTTCCACAGACAATTCACCAACTTCTGCAATTTGTTCTAAACTCATACCAATTCTTAACAAATTGATAATAAATTTTTTAGTTGCTTCCTGTTTACCTTCCTGTTTACCTTCCTGTCTACCTTCCTGTTTACCTTCCTGTCTACCTTCTTCTACAGCTTCTTGATATACCTTAGTTTGTTTAATCTCACTCAGTCCTAACATAGCTTCTATCTCCTCGCGGCTTTTTTTGGGTAATTTATAAACAATAATTGTCTCAATTAGATTAATGAGATCCTGTTTAGTCTTGGTATTATTTAAGTCTGTCTTAGCTTGGGCAATTAAGCGTTTTGCTAATTCTGGTGCTTTTTCTTCCGTTTCTATCACCAGTTTAACAACTCCCACCCCTAAAGAACTCTCTCCTAGTTCATCTAAATAAATACGGTTAACTCTATTTAGTTGCAAGATTTCACCAAATTGTAAATCCTGTTCTCTTTCTATGTTACGACTAGGATAGATAATTACAATGTGCCAAGGATGGGAAGGTTTGTATTGTTTTAGGTACAGACAAAGCTCTGCAAAAATACGATAGTATAAATCCTCATCTGGTTGGAATTGAACTTCAACTAAATAAAATGGTTTTTGGAGATTTTTGGTGGTTGGTAAAAATAAACCATCTAAACGAAAAGCTAGTTGTTTGACTTCACGAGATGTAAATTCATAAGCTGTTGCTTCTGTGGGAGATTGGTTAATTAATTCAAAGAAAATGCTGGGAAATTCTTGGAATAAGCTATAAAAAATTGTATCGGTTTTCACTTTGATTACATATTTTATCTGTATTAATTCTACATGAATGTGGTTATGTTCATAACTATTGAAAGTATCGCTGTTTTATTTTCTCTGCAATTCTTTGTATATTTAATTTTGCTAATCTAATTTTCGTTAACTCTGGAATATTTGCCGGGTGAGACTTTTTATGATCAAAGAAATTATTTATATCATCTAAAATCACTCTCAATTTTTCAACAATATTTTCCGTTCTATATTCTGCCAACTTTTCCAGAGGTAATGTCAAAACCTGAGAAGATTCTAAAGTTTGTAAAATACGTTGTACATCATATTCTAATGAATAACCTGCAATTTTATAGCAGTTAAATCCCGGATCTAAATAATCAGAAAGTCCGCCATTCATACTAGAAAATACTTGACAACCACAAGCTAACGCCTCCATCGGTTGTAAACCAAAACCTTCACTGACATTCTGTTGCGCCCAATATTCAGCCGAGTCATAAAGGTAAACTTTAGCTCGGTTAAATAATGTGGTTAAGTCTTCAATATAAGAATCTAATACAAAGACGTTGCACTTTTTTCGTAATGCGGGAGTTAATTGTTTGAGTAAATATTCCGAAGATTTACGCGCCTGAACTAAAACATCAATATCCCGTTCTAAATGCTGATTTTGGAAATCATCAGATATTTGATTAGGTAAATAATAAATTAAATTATTTGGTGCTTTTTGTCCCCAATATCCTAGAGTATTACGACTGACTGTGATAATAGGAATACTAGCCGGAAGATTAAATTTATAACCTGCACTGTGGGCATGATAAATTACATGATATTTTTGTAATTTTGGTGCTAATTTAGGAATATCAAATCCCCAGCTAATCACAAATATGACATCGTCTAAATTTTGATGATGATCATTTTTTAATAAGTCATCTAAAAATGGTTTATCTTTTTCCCTTTGACGATAGGTGACAACCTCTGCGTTACATATATTTTTAACTAATTTGACAGTCTTTAATTCTGCCCATAAACCTCCACAAGCAAATTTACCGGATGTTCCTGGCAGTAAAAAATACAGTTTTCTCATATTTACCAATTACCAATTTTCTATTTCCTTAACCTTGCCATTTTACTTTCACAAAATGTGCTTCTTTCCCCCAATCATCTTTAGTCAAAATTATGTTTTCAATGGAGAGATTAAAGGGAATGGATGTAGTAATATAACGCTGGGCGATCGCTCCTAATTCTGGTGCTACTTCTGAGACTGTGGTTGCTGCTAACCCTAAACCAATCAGTTGTTCCACTGGTCGAAATGGTAGCATTACAGACATACCCATCGCTACACTAGCAGTTAAAAGTACAGATACAGATAAATTTGTACCACAACGAGGATGTATGGCTAAATCCCAATCTCCTGTAGTGAGACGATGTTTAGCTAATGTGACAGCACGACGTAAATGGCTGATATTAACATCACCATAAAGGTAAAATCCTTGTTCTGTGGATAACCCACTTAATGATTCATGATCAAATTGTGCATTTATGGAATGATGAGGAGAAACGTAGGTGTTTTTTGTTTCCTCTAATACCCAGATTGTAGCGTGTTCCAAGGCGTGAACTTGACGCAGTGTGAGTATATCTTGTAACCCAGGAATGAAGGATAGTTGTTTTAATAAATCTGTATCTTGATGAGGTTTTGGGGCGTTCCACTCAAAGTTCAGAAAATCGAAGGGAGAAGAGTATTCTGGAAAGGATGCAGAATTGTTCATAATTACCCAAGCCCATAAAGCAAATAAATATATTTTTAATGTAACGCTTATACAACTGAATTATTGATAATTTTTATTGATAAGTTGCTTCATATTATTAAGGTTTGTGAGTTAGTTAGGGTGTGCTGAAAAAGTGATCTGTGGAGGTGAGGGAATGGGGAGCAGGGTGCAGGGTGCAGGGAGCAGGGTGCAGGGAGCGGGGAGCGGGGAAAAAAGGTAAATTTTATAATAAAATCTAAAGTCTGTGGCTAATGTCTTATGTATATTAAGCCTTTCGAGGTTTTTGAAATTGATTTTGCATATTAGCTACTGAAGAACCCAAATAAATTAACCAAATTAAATTTCTGTCACCAAAACGACTATTCCTCACCCTGCTCCCCGCTCCCTGCTCCCTTGCAGTCCCCACGATGGGATATTATATTTATTTGGAAATCCCTTGGTAGGTTGCCTTGATCTTTTAAGGTATCTATTGAATTGGAATTACGCAGAAATTTAGAGGTGAGGAGCAAAACAATCTGTTTAAATCAAAAATTTAGTTTGAGCATTGTATAGCGGTAGACAAGGTGGTTAGTAAATTAACCAAAACTTAGATATTGATTATCTTTGAGCAATGTCAATTTTTGTTTGTTACCTGTTACGCGCTATAAATACAACAAGTTAGTGCTTTACTCAGTCAAAGCAGAATCAGAATAGTCTGGCAAAGAGCAACAATTGACATCATTTAAGCATACCTTGCCCCACTGTAAAGCCCAGCGAACCAAAGCTACTCGGTTGTCAGTTTTGGTTTTAGTCAAGATATTACTTATGTGGTTATCAACTGTCCGTTTGCTAATTTCCAACCTTGCTGCAATTTCTTGGTTAGTTAAGCCAGCGGCCACTAAGTCGATAATTTGCAGTTCTCTGTCTGATAGACTGACAGGTATCCCAGACTCACTAGCAGCCATGGCCAATTTCATCCTCTCTTGGTATATGTACTCAATCACTTTTTCTAATTCTAAAAGATTCTCTCAGAGCTAGACAGGAGAAATGTTCTCTTGAATACCAAAGTCTATATTTTCTTTGGATTTGATCGAAATATTAATTTAAGTTAAAACATAGTCTAGCGTTTTTAATTTAGATTAAGTCTTATTATCTATAAGAAATTGATTTATGAATAATCCAGGCTAGGATTATTTACTATAGCCTTAAATAGGGTTTACGGTAAGCGTTGCTTGTCGCCCCCTGAAAGTGTTTCCATGTGTCGAAGTACCTCCAAGGACAAAATTTGCGATTGTATAGTATGGAGAACAAGAGACAAACAGATAATGTTGTAGATTCTATACAGATTTGTCATAAATCCCAAGTCGTAAATCAAAAATGAGATGAGTAATCCCCGTGTTTTGTGCCTTGGCGAAGTTTTGTTTGATTGTTTGGCTGATCAAATAGGGCTAAAGCTAGAAGAAGTCAAGTCTTGGACTCCTTACCCAGGGGGAGCGCCGGCTAATGTAGCTTGTGCTTTAGTGAAATTGGGAACACCAGCAGGGTTTATTGGTGCAGTTGGAGAAGATGAACCTGGTAAACAACTGGTACAAATTTTACAAGATACAGGCGTAGATACAACAGGTGTACAACACAAACCTACTGCCCCAACTCGACAGGTATACGTGGTTAGAGATTTAAGTGGCGATCGCTCTTTTGCCGGATTTGGTAAATATGATACTAGCGAATTTGCTGATACTCGTCTACAAGCTCAACAAATACCTGAATCTTTGTTTATAGATGCTGATTTTCTGGTTTCGGGAACATTGGAGTTAGCTTATCCAGAAAGTGAGGCTGCAATTCACCAAGCTTTGAAGTTAGCAGAACAGTATGACCTCAAAATGATTTTAGATGTCAATTGGCGACCTGTATTTTGGCAGGATGCTGATGTAGCAAAACAAAAAATTCAGGCTTTATTGCCACGGTTTGATTTTCTGAAACTGACTAAAGAAGAAGCTGAATGGTTATTTAATACAAGTGATCCTGGTGCAATTACTTATCGTGTCAACTCTCTGGATGGAGTTTTGGTGACAGATGGTGAAAATGGTTGTGCTTATTGTTTAGGTGAAAATGAGGGTAAATTACCTGCTTTTGCTATGCCTGTGGTAGATACTACAGGTGCAGGAGACAGTTTTTTAGCTGGTTTTATCCATCAGTTACATCAGTCAGGTATCAACAGCCTGAGAGAAGCGGAAACAGCTAAACGCGTTGTCACCTATGCTAGTGCAGTAGGGGGATTGACTACCATTAAGCCTGGCGCGATCGCATCTCAACCTACTCCAGCTGAAGTTGATGCTTTTTTAGCAGATCATCAACTTTAACAGGGAACAGGTGACTGGGGACAGAAGATTGGTAAATAATTTTCTCCCCCATCACCCTATCACCCCAAAACCTAAGCCTACTAATGAACTAACTTTATGGCTTCATTTTCTCTATCTCTGTCACCTCTAAAGCTGTCGCTTGTGCTACTTGTTCTATGGACATTCCATTATTTAACAAATTGACTACAACTTGTCTGAATTGAGATTCAGCTTGTTCAGCCCGTTGTTTTTCCTGTTCAGCCCGTTGTTTTTCCTGTTCAGCAAGCTCTATAGAAGTAGGAAATAACTCACCTTCTAAGCTTGCCCAGCGTAACCAAGTTGCATCTACACCCCGATAATTACCATGCCAACGCACCAGAGTTAAACCTAAAACAGTACTAACTAACTGATTTTCATCATTAAAAGCAATAGGTTCATATACACCACTATTGATGTGAAAACCTGTAAAATCATCTGGGTGGAAAGGATCAAACCAAAAGTATTCAGAAACACGCATCTGATTCTGATAAATCAGTTTTTTCTCACTTTTATCATTCTTAGCAGTGCTTCCTGAAAGTAATTCAATCACTACATCTGGTGATTTTCCTTCTTCCCAAACCACCCAAGAAAGACGCTCTTTTTTGGGAACTCCCAAGACAGCAAAGAAGTCTGGGCCACGAAAATCTTGATTTTTTAACTGCGCTAAACTGTAGTAGACAAACATATTGCCACCTACATATCCATCAGTCCTTTGATCTAACCAAGGCTGAATTGTATCAATTAAAATATCTAATTGTAATTTGTGTCTTTGTGTCTCCATCGGAATACCGTCATCATAAGGAAGTTCTGCCTGGGTAGGAGGCATTTCCACTGTGGGTTCAGTCGCAAGAGTTTCTAACATATAGCAATCTGATATGATTACTCAGATAATTCACGTTTCCTGGTATCTGTTGTTTTGATCCAACAAAAACCGCTCATCAAAAATTTTTATGGAAACATCAGGAACAATCTTTGTATTTATACTAGCATTGCCTGGAAAGAAAGTTGGAGTATAAATATTTCTGCACTTGATAATTAATGTTAACTGAAAGCTCAAATCTTAAATCTGCAATTCAGCTAAACCTAAATAACGGATACCTTCAGGAGAAATATTGAACCGACAAGGTAACACTTCTAAACCCAAATTAATAGCTTGCCGTAACAATTTTCCATATACAGGATCGGTGCTATCTCCAGGAGCAAAATGTGTACAATCACCACGATTGATAAAATATAACATTACTGCTCTGCTGTGTGGTAAAACTTTAATTAGTTCTCTCAGGTGCTTTTGTCCTCTAGTTGTTTCTGTATCAGGAAATAGAGCTAAACTTCCTTGTGACCAAGTTGTATTTTTCACTTCTAAATAAATAGGAAGTTGTTTTTCTTCTCCGGTTAAATAAAAATCTACACGGCTTTTTTTATCCTCACCATAAACTACTTCTCCCTTCACTTTTGTATATTCTTGCAGTTCAGGAAACAGATATTTTTCCAAAGCTAATTTAACAACACGATTTGGTAAAGCTGTGTTGACACCTACCCATGTAGGTACTGTATCTTCTACTTGAATTAATTCTAAAGTATAAGCTAATTTACGTTTGGGATTATCACTCTCAGAAATTTGTACAGGACTACCTACTTTAGATACACCTGTCATTGGTCCTGTATTAGGACAATGTGCGGTGACAACTTCCCCAGATTGAAGTTCTACATCGGCAAAAAAACGTTTGTAACGCTTTAGTAAAATACCCTGATGTAAATTGGGATAAGGATATAACAAGTCAGCCATTATGCTTAGTAATCTCTAAATTAGAATTATTAGTAAATATACTATTAATCTGGGTTTAAATTAGGATTATATAGAGATCCAAGATTTTTTAGTTTTAGGAAACTTGGTGTAAAATTAAGATAGTGAGATACGATACAGAGTTATGACATCAGAATTTTACACTCGTGGTTTAGAAAAAGCCAAACAAGAAAACTATGTAGGTGCAATTGAAGAATTTAGCCAGGCTATACAGGAGAATCCATATTTTATTAATGCTTATGTGGAAAGAGGTTTAGCTTATTATCACTCTGGGGAAACATTAAAGAGTGTTTTTGATTATAATGAAGCGATTAAATTAGATGGAGAAAATAGTAAGGTTTATTATTTACGAGCTTTAGCAAAATTAGACTTAAAAAATCTACCTGGTTGTTTAGAAGATGTAGAGAAAGCTATCGAACTGAATTTGAGAAATGCTTCTGTTTATGATTTATTAGGGACAGTAAAACGTAAACAGGGTAATATCATAGATGCGATCGCTAATTTTAAAAAAGCCGCAGAATTATATATCCAAGAAAAAGACAAAGACAATGCTCAAAAGTGTTTAGATAATATTAAAAAACTACAACCAAAATCACCACTACCAACTAACCCAGAAATACAAAAACCAGTTCAAGTCATTTCGACTCAAGATTATTTTCGGCAATTACTAGATAAAGCTGAAAATGGTGATACCCAAGCAGCATTAGATGATTTAAACTGGATATTGACCGCCGATCCTCAAGATGTTTATGCTTACTGTTGTCGGGGGGTTGTTTATTCTAAATTAGAGAAATATCGAGATGCAGTTTCAGATTTTAATCAAGCCATTAAATTGGAATTTAAAGATGCTATTGTTTATAGAAATAGGGGTAAAGCTCGTTCTTTTTTAGGAGATTATCAAGGAGCATTAGCTGATATTAACCAAGCCTTAGGAATGCAGCCTCAAGATATTTTAATCTATATTGCTAGAGGTAATGTCTATCAAGAGATGGGTAATTATTTAGCTGCAATTCAAGATTATTCTCAAGCAATCAACATTAATCCTGATCATCCTCTAGCTTACTATCATAGAGGAATTGCTCACGCTCGTTTAGAAGAGATGTCTAATGCAGTTACAGATTATCAAAAAGCTGCTAGTATTTATTGTGAACAAGAAGACTGGAAAAATCATCAACAGGTATTAAATAGTCTCCAGAAAATTCAATCATCATTACCAGAAACGACTAAAGCTACTTATAATTTACTGCGTCAGAGACTATTAAGAATGGTAGGAGGACATTGGGAAATTGCAGAAAGATTAATTACTCAGAAAAAAGATTTTTTACCAGGAATGCAGGAAGAATGGTATTTACAAAAAGTTATTGATGATTTAGAAAGAGATAGACGTTAATTGACTAACAAATTTTCTGACTCCTGACTCCTGAATGATGCTGTATTGTCAGCACTTACGCAAAAATATTCCAAAACTCTATTCCTCTGTTTTCTCTGCGTTCTCTGCGGTTTGATATTCCGTGACTAGTGCGTAAGTCCTAATTGTTTTAAATACTGTGAATAAATCACCAATCATCTATAATCAATATCAATTAAAATGAAAAATCCCAGACCTTAATTTGATGATCATCACCACCACTAACTAAAGTCTTACCATCAGCACTAAAAGCTAAAGAATGAACACTTTTATCATGGCCTGTGAAAGTGAAGATTTTTTTGCCTGATTTTACATTCCATACTTTCATTTCATAACTAATATTTAATTTACAATTCGTACAATTACGATTAGCACTAACTAAAAAATTACCGTTAGGACTAAAAACTAAAGATGTGGCATTATGTTCTATGGGTAATGTATGAATTATCTTCTTAGTCTTCAGATCCCATAATTTAATTGCCCGATCTCTACTAGCACTAGCTAAAATATTACCATCAGGACTAAAAGCTAATGATGTCACTGTTTGATAATTAGGTGTTAAAGAATGAATTGGTTGTTCTTGATCCCGATGCCAAATTTGAATAGTTTTATCAAAACTACCACTAGCAAATGTTTTTCCATCATCACTAATATCAACAGAACGTACCCAGTCAGAATGACCTTTTAAACTACGAATTAATTCACCAGTTTTTAAGTTCCAAATTTTGAGAGTTTTATCATCACTAGCACTAACTAAAATTTTACCATCTTTACTAATTGTTAAATCATGAACTGCATCACTATGACCAATTAAAGTATGGATAACTTTACCTGTCTCTAAATCCCAAATTTTGAGAGTTTTATCATCACTAGCACTAACTAAAATTTTACCATCTGGAGTCACAGCAAGTTTATTGATATTTTTTTCATGGCCTGCGAGAGTAATAATTTCTTTTCCTGTAGCAGTATCCCAAAACTGAAGAGATTTATTAACACTACTAGCAATTGTTTTTGCATTAGGAGTAATAATAACTGAGGCTATTTTTTTGTTTTTATTTATTTCTGTAATTTTTTTCCTTAAAACCACATCTTCATCTAAGGTTTGTGGATTTTGATAAACTACAGGTTGACTATTTTCAGCCATTTTATTTTTACTAAATCGTGAAGAAATAGCAGTTTGTAGCTGGTGGAAATTCCGATAACCAAATTCTCCTAAACCTAAAAATACTAGAACAGTGAGGATGAGTAATAAATTGCGTAAAAACAGATATTTTGGAGGATAAAAATTTCCGGGTTTTGATGTTGGTAAAAAAGAGTTTTTTGCTGGTGCTAATAAATGAGTATATTGTTTACTTAAATCTCTAATTACCTCATCAGTTGAATGATAACGATTTTGGAGGTTGATTTCTAATAACTTATTAATAATATTAGTCAGTTCGTTAGTAATAGGTGAACGTAAATAATCTTGCCAGTTTTTTACCCAACTATAACCATGTTCCATCCATAGTTGAAAAGGAGAAACTCCTGTTAATAAATGAAAACAAGTTGCTCCTAAACTAAATAAATCACTTGCTGGATATGCTTTACCATCTCTGATTTGTTCAATCGCAGAATAGCCATGAGAACCAATAGAAGTTCCCAATTTTTTATTGACTCTGGCAGTAAATTGTTTAGAAGATCCAAAATCAATTAATGTTAATCTGCCATCAACTTTACGTCGAATAATATTTTCTGGCTTGATATCTCGATGAATCACACCTTGACTATGAATAAATTTGAGAATAGGTAATATATCTAATAAAATAGATTGAATATCCCAATCTCGGTAATTTTTTCTAATTTGTAATTCCTGTAATAAATTATTACCATTAATAAATTGTTGGACTAAATATAAACAATTGTCTTGTTCAAAATAAGCTAACAGTGTAGGTATTTGTGGATGTTCACCTAATTCTTGAAGTCGTTTTGCTTCTTCACTAAACAACTCCATCGCTTTTTTTTGTGACCAAGTTCCTTTAAACTTTGGAGCTAGTTGTTTAACTACACAAAGGTCATTTAATTTATCTGTATCTTCTGATAAATAGGTTCTCCCAAATCCACCTTCATCTGAGAGTAGACTAGTGACTCGGAAACGATTGCGGAGGAGAGGAACTAATGGTGTATTACAACTTTGACAAAAGTCTTTATGATCAGGATTGTGTGGATTGTTGCAATCAGGATTTAGGCAGCATATCATAATTAAATAAGAGTGACTGCATGAGCAAATATTTAACAATCATTTAAGCTGAACACTGAAATTTACAACTTTAACTTATAACTGAAAGTTAAAAAGTTAAAACGTCAGTCTACAAGTTAAATCATGTTTGACTGATTATTCATGCACTCTGATTAATTGTCTCCTAATTATACAGCCACACATAACTTAAATCTGGTCAAATTGCCATGAAAATATTGAATGTCTATGTTAATTCCTAGTAAATTAACGATCTCCATTCCAAATTGATTTTAACAGTCAATATAAAATAGTTTGTCACATATACAACAGGTACACACTGATGCTGATTAATGATAACTGATTACTGAAAACTGTCATCTTGTCTGTAGCCCTTTGAACCATTTATTTAAAACTGAGTTAATTGTTTGTTTAATTTGATGCTTTCGATTCCATTTTTGAAAGGCAATTTCATAATCTTCTCCTTTAATTTGAAAAGTATTCCAAATATCTAGAACAATTATTAATCCACAAAATATGAGAATGTATAGTGACCATGACAAAGTACCACCACCGACAAAGTCTGCCAGGATAATAAAAATGTTAATTATGGCATAATTACCTAGCCTTTGTTTGAATTTATTCTGGCGGTAAACGTCAAATGCTTTACGTCTTTCTACGTCACTTTGCTGAACATTCCAATCAGATTCAGCTTGTTTCACTAATTCCGGAGAAATTTGCAACTCAGCAGCAATTTCCAGAATTTGCTGGGATGAAAATTCTTGATCACTTTCAACTGTTTGGCGAGTGATGGCCAATTGCAAAATCTGCTGTACTTCTTCTTGACTGTAGGAACGTATGTTGTTATATTCCATGTTTTTCATAAAATAATCTTTTCAATAGACCTCTAAACCATTATTAGCAATTCTCTACTACATATAGAGTAGCAAATATTTACTGATCGCTGAATACTGACTTAGAATATAGAACTATGATTTGATTTTTGAAAAAAATCAGTATATCTTGATTCATTTTTTACTATTTATAGTTGAAACAGGGAACAGTTAAGACATACAGCCAGTTCTATATTCAATCAATATCTGCAATTAATTTTGCTTGGGTACTGAGGATTCCCATATCAAATTTTTAAATTAGAAGATGTTTGTAGAGACTTGACTACAATAGGACTTACGCAGAAGTTATGGAAGAATGAACCACGAAGGACGCGACGAATACGAAGATAAGAAGGTTTGAGAGATATTTTGCGTAAGTCCTGTAAAATTGTATCTCTACGGAAAATAAACTTGTTCCCCAGCAGTTAAATTAATCACAAAAATCTAGGACGACTTTGTTGATTAAGCTTCAGTTGTTCGGTCAACATTTCCCAATTTTCCTGCTCAATGAGACTGATAAAGTGATCTAGGTTGTGACGATATTGATGTAATGAATTAATTAAAGCTTGACGGTTATATTGTGCCATCATTACTCCTAACTCTGGGTTTCCCGCTCCAACCCGGCTAGTATCTCGAAACCCTGAACTGGCAAAATTTTGAGCCAACTGGAAAATCTCTGTATCTGATTCATCTAAACAAGCCGCAACTAAAGATGCACTTACTATTACGGGTAAATGAGAAATCCAACTCACGGCCCGGTCGTGTTTTTCTGGTGAACAATGGTAAATAATAGAGCCTATTGATCGCACAATTTCCTCTAAAATTTTTATAGCATGACTTGGTGTATTATCTGCTGGTGTGATCACATAGGGACGATCTACAAATAAATTCCTCTGGGCGGCATCTATACCTACATCTGTATTACCTGCCATTGGATGGCCACCAACAAAATTTTTCCACAAAGGGGAAATTCCTTGTACTATGGGTGTTTTAACTGAACCCACATCAGTGATAATAGTAGTTTTAGGTATATGAGATATCAATTTCTCAACTTGAGGAACAATAAGTCCTATAGGGGTACAAATAAAAACAATTTCCGCAGTGGATAACAAACTCAATTCCGTTGCAGCTTGATCCACACTGCCAATTTCCATAGCTTTTTTACAGGTTGATTCCCGGCGGCTAACTCCCAAAACATAGTGTCCTTGGGACTTCAAATCAAAACCCAATGAACCGCCAATTAATCCTAGTCCCAGAATACCTATTTTCATTTTGTCCTTAACAATTAAAGGTTGAATCATGTTCTTGTACATACAGTGAACAGTAAATAGTGAACAGTTAACAGTAAAGAGTTTTAACTGATAACTGTTCACTCATAACTGATAACTGATTTAAGAGGTAGATTTTATGACTATAGAGGAATTACTAGAAAAATATGCAATGGGAGTCCTGGAGTTCCAAGGAGCAAACTTTGCAGAAGCAAATCTGAGTGGCATCAAATTAACAAACGTCAAATTTATTGATGCTAATTTTAGTGTCGCTAACATGAGTGGAATTATTTTAGTTGAATCTGATTTAAGTTATGCCAAACTTAATGTAGCTAGACTAAGTGGGGCAACGCTGACAGGATCAATACTAAATAATTGTAGTTTTAATGTCGCGAACCTCATGCGTGCAGATATGAGTCGCACACAGTTACGAAATTGTTCATTTATTCGAGCTGAACTCATACGCACAGACTTTAGCCGTGCTGATATGTACGAAGCTAATTTGAACAGTGCAGATTTAAGAGAAGCAAGTCTGCAACAAGCTAATCTTCGTTATGCTATCTTGTGTGACGCAAATTTAAGAGCAGCTAATCTTCGAGAGGGAAACCTAGAAATGGCTAACTTGAGTGGTAGTAATTTAACCGCTACTGATATGAGCGGAACAAATTTACGAGACGCAGAAATGAGGCAAGCTAACCTTTGTATGGCTAACCTCAGTGGTGCAGATTTAAGTGGTGCGAATCTCCGTTGGGCAGACTTGAGAGGTGCAAATTTAATTTGGGCAGATTTAACGGGAGCGAAACTTAGCGGAGCTAACCTCCAAGGAGCAGACTTAACTAACGCCAATTTAAGTGACACTAGCTTAGTCCACACTAACTTAACTCAAGCTAAATTAATTAATGTAGAGTGGATGGGTTCTGATCTGACAGGATCTACCTTGACAGGGGCAAAACTCTATGGAACATCCAGATTTGGTTTGAAGATTGATAATATCAAATGTGAATGGGTTGATTTATCACCAGATGGCGATCGCAGTATCATTCAAAAATTTAATGAAGATGAATTAAAAGACTTTTTTAACGCTACTCCTCCCACAATCCGCATAGTTATTGATTTACCCTTAGAATACGAAGCTAATTTTGTCATAGCTGGAACTTATTATCAAATAGCTGAAGAATATTCAGGACTAATTCAACCACCCAGTATAGAAAGTGGACCGAGGAAAACGGCTTTTACATTTAGAGTTGAAAGTGACGAAGCCTTGTTACCAAGCGCTTTCATGACTATCTTACCTTTCAAAGATGCCAACATTACTCAGAAAGTAATCTATTACATAGTAGATATAATTCGTCAAGAAGCTATAAACACAAAAAACTCTAAACTATCAACCTTAGCCAAAAAATTAGTCCCCTTGCTAGAACAAGCAATTAACAAATCAAAAAATATCAAACAAACCAAAAAAAATCTGGAAGTAGCAGCAAAATTAAACTTTGCCAAAGCTCCTACCCAAACAATTATCACCAATTCCAGCGCTCAGTCTTTAGTAATTTACGATCATCCTAACTTTGGTAAAAAATTCGTTAAGCGCATGAATGCAAGCTCTGAACACAACATTTCTGAGTCAGAATATATTATGCCTTCTATAAATATGATCTTAAACTTTGTAGAGAATTTTTACGTTATTAATCAATCCTAAATCCTAAAATCGTGGTTGCTGTAAGCGTTGCTTGCCGTTAGGCGTAACAGTCTTTTCGTGGAGGCTAGGCAGGGAGTAGGGTGCAGGGAGAGAATTAAAAACTTATTTTCCATCTCTGGAAGTTGAGAAAGTGCAAGGTTTTCAAGGACTGATCCTCTAAAATCTTGCATTTGTTGAAAATTCAAATAGTCTTAAACCATTTCTCTACAATGTTTTTATATTTATTCAGCAAACCCTAAAATATTGTTGTGTATTCTTAGACAAAACCAAAAAATTATAGTGGAGAAGACATGAGCCTCTTTAACAAAATGATGGGTAAAACCCGATTTGTCGTGTGTCGTCTATTTTTGCATTTAAGTGGGAGCGACGTAGCACCAATCTTAGGGGTATTAAACGACGTTGCGAGGGAAGCGATAGATGCTGACGGTGATGTAGAAATCATGGGAGAAGGGTTAGTGGAAATTTGTGAAACCCTACTTCGCTATGATGAGTATTGGAATGCAGCCGCCAATGAAGGTGATGTATTTTGGAAAGAAGAAGAAGCAGGAGATTATTTTGATGAACTGTTTACAGACTCCGCTGAAAGATATGGGGCTGAACTAAGTTTTAACGATGAAGAACCTTTATCTTTGCCTGCTACTCGTAATGTCGTGGTTATATTAACAGTAGCCTTTGAAGGGGAAGTTCCAGAACTGGAAACAGATTTAACCAACATTGCCGCCTTAAAACAAGGACTAAAAGCCTTAATTCAGTTACAACAAAAACGTAAAATCCGCGCTATTCAAGAACATTTTTCACCAGCCCAGTATGGGGATGAACTAACCAATGATCAATTATTGCAGCATTTTTCAGAATTGATCCCATTGTAAATTGTTATCTATGAGCAGTTAGGCATCAGTAGTCAGCGATCAGCAACAGAAGTAAACTTCCTTCAGAAATAATTTAGGATCACAGTAAAACAGTCATGATGGCTAACAAATTAGGAAAATTATCAATGGTCAAAAATATAATGCGTAAGTTGACAATTTTTTGTCTAGTTCTGAGTTTATGTATGACAACGGTAGCTTGTGGAGGAAATGAAACCACACAAACCACATCTTCAGCTGCAAATAGAACTAGAACTGCTGCTCCCACCAAAATTAGTGATGGGGAATATTCAGTCCAACAAGCAACTTATAACGATGCAGATGGTGTTTATACCCTATTTTTACTGGGTAGTCAGCCCCCAACCTTTGCTACAGATAAGTTACAAATGGCAAGGTTGACAGAAGAAGAAATCGAAGCTGGTAAAAAAAGTTTCCTCAAGGTAGAAAATGGCAACCCAGCTTTATTCCTCACAGAAGACTTTAAATTTGAATATGTCCACAACGTTACTGAAGTTCAAACCAACCCCCAAACTGGACAACAGGAAACTGTGATAGTTCGCAGAGAGTCTAACTTCTGGACACCTTTTGCTGCTTCTTTAGCAGGGAACTTAGCTGGCCAGGCCATTGGTAATGCTTTATTTAGACCTCAATATTATGTTCCTCCTGTTTACCAACCTGGCGGATCTTTAGTTGGTTATGGTGGATATGGTTCTACTTATGAGTCAGCGGTTTCTAGTTATCGTACTCGTTACAATGAACCACCTGCATCTGTAAGAAATCGCACCAAATTACGTAGTACAGGATCAATCAGAAACTCTAGCACTACTAATAGAACCCCCTCTACAACCAGAGGTAGAAATACAGGTAGTCGTGCAACTGGTTCTGGTGTGAGTGGTAGTACCTTGAAAAATTCTGGTAAGTCTGGTTCTACTACCCGTCCTTCTCGTAATAGTTTTGGTAGTGGTACTCGTTCTTCTGGAAGTCGTCGTCGTTCTTCTGGTTTTGGTGGTGGTAGAAGACGGAGATAAGTTGGTGATTGGTGATTGGTGATTGGTGATTGGTGATTGGTGACTGGGAAAACATTTTCTCCCCAACTCCCCCTCATCCCCTCATCCCCTCACCCCATCACCCCCTCATCCCCTCATCCCAACGTCCAACAGCTTTACCGATGACTGATAATTCTGACATCAATTGATCAAATCTATCTGGTGTTAAAGATTGAGGTCCATCGGATAAAGCTTTTGACGGGTTGGGATGAACTTCTATCATTAAGGAGTCTGTTCCTGCGGCGATCGCTGCCATTGCCATAGATGGTACAAATTCTGACCAACCTAAACCATGACTAGGATCAATCATAATTGGCAGGTGGGTTAATTTCCTTAAAACTGGCACAACAGATAAATCTAAAGTATTGCGTGTGTACTGTCTGTCGAAGGTTCTAATTCCCCGTTCACATAAAATCACATTGGCATTTCCCGCCGCTAAAATATATTCAGCCGCCATTAACCAATCTTCAATAGTAGCAGCCATTCCCCGTTTTAATAACACTGGTTTTGACTGCGCCCCTACTTTTTTGAGCAGGGAGAAATTTTGCATATTTCTTGCCCCTACTTGCAGCATATCTGCAACTTCAGCAATTTTATTTATATCTTCTGTATCCATTACTTCTGTAATGATACCCAATCCACTGACTTCCCGTGCTTTTGCTAGTAATTCTAATGCACTTTCACCATGACCTTGAAAAGCATAGGGGGAAGTTCGGGGTTTGTATGCACCACCTCTGAGAAACTTAGCTCCAGCAGCTTTTACCCGTTTTGCTGTTTCAATGATCATGGTTTCATTTTCTACTGAACAAGGGCCAGCTACCGTTACTAAAGGATGATGTTCACCAAATATTACATCACCATCAGGGGTATTAACGACTACTTCCGATGCTTCACCATGACGGAATTGACGACTTGCTCTTTTATAAGGTACTTCTACTCGTAATACTTCTTCTATCCATTCACTCAGTTCTCTAATGCGTAAAGGATCTAAACCTGCTGTTTCACCGACTAAACCAATTATTACTTTATGTTCACCAATAATTTTTTCTGGTGTTAAACCCCAGTCGGCTAATTCTTGAGAAATACGATCTATTTCTGACTGTGGAGAACCGACTTTCATAACAACAATCATATTAAAATACCTCTATTTTAGTAATTAGTTATTAGTGATCAGTAATTAGTTCTTAGAATTATCAATTTTAATTTTTGACTTTTGAATTTTGAATTTTGACTTCCCCCAGGGTGACTCCTGAATCCTACTATTAATAATTAAACAAAACAATAAATAAAAAATTTAGCGTCAGGTACTTTCATTGCATATTAGGTATAAATCAGATCAACTAAATTTCCCTTTATTTACCCAATATAACAATTTTTCAAGATACCTGATCGCTGCTGATCAAACGTTCTTTTTCCGTGTTTCTCGCCAACCTTCGACCATTCTTCCCCAATTGGTAGAAAATTCACTTACACCTAGTAAACTACCAGGTTGTGTTTCATCCCAAGAAGCAGAGAGAACGCCGTAGGTTATACCTAACACTCCAATTCCGAATAGTCCCATGTTCACCAATAAAACGGCAATGGGAGGCAATTGGATATCTGTGTAAATGACCAGCAAATAGCTAACCACCAAAGTAGTAATACCTAAAGCAGTTGGTATCCCACAAAACGCAGCGACTCGACGAATCATCCGCTGACTTACCACTTCAGGAACTGCCATTTCTTCCTTAGTGTAAGGTGGTTGCTGTTGCGACTTTTGATCTGATTCCTGTGTTTTTGCTATCGGTTGCGTTTTAGCTTTTACAGGTTTTTGACGCTTTTTATTTGGTTCAAATGGTAAACGACTACTTTCTGGTCCTTCAGTAGACATAAACTACACTTCCTACCCACGAATACCGAGACGAGAAATCAAATCTTGATACTTTTCCCGGTTGTTTTTCTGTATGTAAGCTAGAAGACTCTTACGTTGACCAATCATTTTTAATAATCCTCTACGAGAGGAGTAATCTTTTTTGTTCGCTTGTAAGTGCTTACTGAGGCTATTAATGCGATCAGTTAGCATTGCAATTTGCACATCAGCAGATCCGGTATCTGTTTCATGTACCTGGTAACCGGAAATTATTTCTTGTTTGCGTTGTTGCGTCAGAGCCATAGTTTATGAGATTTCGATTTTTTCTAAATTTATTAGCAGCCTATTATATTATCATATTTATTAGGGTTTGGGGTAGTACAGTGTAATTTTGTCTGAATCAGGATATCCAGGATTTGAGGATTGATAGGATGTTCAATTGGTAATGGGTAACTTAATCAATACCTTAGCCATTTTTCCGTAGGTTGGGTTGAACGAAGTAAAACCCAACGTAAACTCAAGGCATTTGTTGGGTTTCATGCCTCAACCCAACCTACAAATCTAAAATCCTCTTCTTGTAAAGTTTTCATGTTTATTCAGCATCCCCTACCTACTTAGCGGGCAAGATGCCCGCACCACTCCAAAGGGATGAGGAACAAATTTTTCTGGCAACTTTAGAATCTTTACCATTAAAAATATCTTCTGTACCTAAATTTTTAAAACTATGAATCATTTTTGAATATTTTCAGAATCACAATTTTAACACCCTAACCTACTCCTTTTAACTTTTGACTTTTGAATTTTGACTTCCGCGCAGCGGAGAATACCATCCATCACACAAACTCCTATCACTCTCCGACACATTAGGATTATTTTCTAAATAACCGCGAATAAAATCACAACTCTTCACCACTAAACTCTCCACCTCCACAGGCCACAACCGGGCTGTTTTGTCCCTAGATGCTGTAGCAATGGTTTTTCCGTCCGGGCTGAAACTCACACTTTCTACACTACTCCCATGACCTTTAAATTCTTGCCGGAGTTGACCATTTAAATTCCACAACCGGGCTGTTTTGTCATCGGATGCAGTAGCAATGGTTTTTCCGTCAGGACTGAAACTCACACTATAGACATCATTCTGATGACCTTTGAACTCTTGGAGCAGTTCACCCTTTAAATTCCACAACCGGGCTGTATCGTCAGATGATGCAGTAGCAATGGTTTTACCGTCGGGGCTGAAACTCACACTATTGACAGCATCCTGATGACCTTTGAACTCTTGGAGCAGTTCACCCTGTAAATTCCACAACCGGGCTGTATTGTCATCTGAAGCAGTAGCAATGGTTTTTCCGTCGGGGCTGAAACTCACACTATTGACAGCATCCTGATGACCTTTGAACTCTTGGAGCAGTTCACCCTGTAAATTCCACAACCGGGCTGTATTGTCATCTGAAGCAGTAGCAATGGTTTGTCCGTCGGGGCTGAAACTCACACTATAGACAGCATCCTGATGACCTTTGAACTCTTGGAGCAGTTCACCCTGTAAATTCCACAACCGGGCTGTATTAATCTTGAATGGAAGAACATAACCAGAAGCAGTAGCAATGGTTTTTCCATCGGGGCTGAAACTCACACTTATGATAGAAATCCGATGACCTTTGAACTCTTGGAGCAGTTCACCCTTTAAATTCCACAACCGGGCTGTATCGTCAGATGATGCAGTAGCAATGGTTTTACCGTCAGGACTGAAACTCACACTATAGACATCATTCTGATGACCTTTGAACTCTTGGAGCAGTTCACCCTTTAAATTCCACAACCGGGCTGTATCGTCAGATGATGCAGTAGCAATGGTTTGTCCGTCGGGGCTGAAACTCACACTTATGAAAGAAATCCGATGACCTTTGAACTCTTGCCGGAGTTGACCGTTTAAGTTCCATAACCGGGCTGTATCGTCAGATGATGCAGTAGCAATGGTTTGTCCGTCGGGGCTGAAACTCACACCCCAGACAGCATCCTGATGACCTTTAAATTCTTGCAGCAGTTCACCCTTTAAATTCCACAACCGGGCTGTATCGTCAGATGATGCAGTAGCAATGGTTTGTCCGTCGGGGCTGAAACTCACACTTGTGACAAAACTCTGATGACCAATGAATTCTTGAAGCAGTTCACCCTTTAAATTCCACAACCGGGCTGTATAGTCCCCAGAAGCAGTAGCAATGGTTTGTCCGTCGGGGCTGAAACTCACACTTAAAACATAACTCTGATGACCTTTGAACACTTGGAGCAGTTCACCCTTTAAATTCCACAACCGAGCTGTATCGTCAGATGATGCAGTAGCAATGGTTTGTCCGTCGGGGCTGAAACTCACACTATTGACAGGACTCCCATGTCCTTTAAATTCTTGCAGGAGTTGACCATTTAAATTCCACAACCGGGCTGTACCGTCCAATGAAGCAGTAGCAATGGTTTTTCCGTCGGGGCTGAAACTCACACCCCAGACAGCATCCTGATGACCTTCTAGGCGGTTACGTTCTCTACCCTCAATCAGAACTTTATGTAAACTATTGAAAACTTCTACATTAGTTGCTTTTTGACTGTGCAAGGTTTTTCCAGCTTTAATTGCTGTGATAAATGCTTCCAAGTCTTTATTTTCATTCATCAGAGATTGGGAATATCGTCCTAAAGATTCGGCTTGGTTGTATTCTGCTAGTAGTAATTGTTTTTTGGCTTCATGAGATTGAGAGACAGCAATAAAACTTGCTCCCATTGCCCCTAATAATGCCACACTTGCTCCTACCAACAATGACCTTAAAATCAATATCTGCCGTTTTTCTTTCTTATCTCCTGCTTCTATAACTTCCCGACTTTTATCAATATATTCCCTCTGTAATTTCGTAGCTGGCGGATTTTTATTTTCTGTTTCCGCTGTCTTCAACCATTCCTCAGCAACTGCAAATTCACTCCCTCTTAATAACAAATCTTCACTCTTATTTTTCTCCTCCCATTCCAACGCCCGTTGTGACCATTTGGTATGACTTCTAATATGTTCTCTATCGGTATCTAACGTCCTCACCAATTCGTTAAAATTAGCGTAAAATCCCCCATCATGTTTATTAAAATCTAACCATTGTATTGCTGCTAATGCTGATGGTAATTTCTGTTTATCCTCTGCTGACAAAGGACGATGTAAGATAGTAACAATCCGTTTATTTAATTTACACGCATATTCAACTTCATCTGCACAATAGGGAGAGTTTACAGATTTGGGAGAAATGATAAATACGAAGTTATTGGAAATCTTAATTCCATGACATATTTCTTGTTGAAAATCTGTTCCTGTGGCAATACTTTCTTGGTCAAACCAGGTCGTTTTTCCTAATTCCTGTAAAGCATCATTTAATTTTCTGGCTAAGTCTGAATCTGTCCGGGAATAGGATATAAAGACTTCTAAGGAATATCCTTCTGGTTTATTTAAACTAGCATTGATAAATTCTGATTGAATAGGTAAGGGTGGATAATTTTGACTTTGTTGAGCGACTTTGAACCAACTTTCAAAATATTGGAGGTTATAACCCCGTAATAATAAACTAGGGTTTTGGTTTTGTCTTTGCCATTTTCTAGCTTTGACTAATAACAGTTTATGATTTTCATAATAGGAAGATTCGGTTTTGAGTTGCTGCAATAGTTTATCGGTGCTGAGATTATATTTCTCTTCGTTATCTGATGTAGTAAAATCTATAAATTGTAATTTCTTTAATTCTGGGTGAATTGATTGTAAATCTACGTTTTCTAATAATAACGGAATAATTCGTTTATTGTTTGCTAACGCTTGATTTAATTCTTGTTGACATGATTCAGATTTTAGACAATACTCAGATATTAAATATACAAAATTATCCGCTCCTGCAATTCCTTGATTGATTGCTTCGTTAAATTCACTCCCGGTTTTAATATCTCGTTTATTTGTCCAAACTGTAATACTTTCTCGCATTAAGGTGGTTCTGATTTTCTCTTTTATCTCATCATCTTGTTCTGAGGATACTAAGAAAACCTGAGTAAGTAAATTATGAGAATTTTTAATACTTTCACAAATAAATTCACAATGTAAATCTGTCGGAAGACAGGGTGGTTGTTCAGTTGTAAATCTTTGTTTTAACCAAGTTTCCGCTTTTTGTCTTGCTTCTCCTACTAATAAATAGTTAGTTTGTTGTTGGTTAAGTTGCCATTCTAATGCTTGTAATAAAATTTCGGTGTGTTGTCTAACATAATCTTCATGTTTGTGAATTGCTGAAATTAACCCAGTTAAAGAAGTATCAAAATCGTCAATTTCTTCCCGGAAGTAAACCCAGTTAATTCTACTAATTTCTGGATGAATGTTGATAAAACTAGAGTGTTTTCCTAACTTTTGATATTCTTCCCAATCTGCTTCTGTTTTTCCAGGATTCCGTTTTTGCCAAGTTTGATAACTAATTTCTTCAACATGAAGTAAGGGAATTATTCTTTTTTTGAATTTAACTGCTAGTTCAATTTCTTTTAAACAATAGGGAGAGTTGACAGAATGGGGAGCAATGATAAAGATGAAATTATCAGCTTTAGAAATACCATCATCTATTTGTTCTTGAAAATCTACCGCTAGGGGGATGTCTTCTTGATCAAACCAGATGTTTAAACCCTGAGCTTTGAGATTTTCATGTAGTTTTGTAGCAAATGCTTTACTATCTGCACGTCCATAGGAAATGAAAGCATTGTATAAGTTCATTATTAGTGGTTCTTATAATCAGGATAGATGCTATTCTCCTTTATAGCAATTTTGGATCAAACTGTGTAGGAAATGATTTAATTACCTGAGAGTATGATCATAAATATAATAAAAACCATATTTGTTAATATTCAAATAACAATCCTGTAAATCCTTTAATCCTGGTTATCCTGATTCTGACAAAAATATTAATTATATATAAAAAAGTATTATTTGAACATAAAAAATCATCAATATTTGTCATTCTCAATAAGTAGTAAAGGTGATGTTTATGTCAAGACGAGATTTTGATAGAGACTTGGACACAGACTTTGACTATTTAAAAGAATGTGGAAGATGGGAAAAAACATCGGCTAAACCAACTCCTGGTATTTTATTAATTGGTGGTGCAGAGGGCAAAAAATCGGGAGAAGATGCAGCTACCCAATGGTTTTTAAAACGTGCAGATAAAGGTAACTTATTAATTCTTAGAACCGGGGGAATTGGTAGACAAGCTGACTGGGTATGTGAATATTATCGAGATTTAATTAATTCTGCGGCGGAGCTTTCTATTGATAGTCGAGATGCAGCAGATGATTTAGAAGTGATTGAATATTTACGGGAAGCAGACGCAATATTTATTGCTGGTGGTGATCAAAATGCCTATGAAGATTATTGGGAAGGAACAAAAGTAGAAGATGAACTAAATTATTTAGTTAATGAAAAGAAGATTCCTATCGCTGGAACTAGTGCAGGAATGGCAATTTTAGGAGATTATTATTATGTACCTTCTCATCGGGGGATTATCAGTTCAGAAATTTTAAATAATCCCTTTCATCACAATACAAAAGATATTTATCGCAGTGATTTTATTAGAGTTCCATATCTAAAAAAAGTCATTACTGATACTCATTTAGACCGAGTAAATCGCAATCATCCTGAACCTAGATATGGACGAATTTTTGGTTTATTAGCTAGAGTTGTTTATGATACTAATCGTTTGGAGGTTTTTGCTATTGGTTTAGAAGAAGGGGCATTTGTGGCAATTGATGAAAAGGGAATTGCTAAAGTATTTGGTAATGGTGAAGATAAAGGACAAGATGCTTATTTTCTACAAACAAATGGTGCATTACCAGAAAAAGTAGAACGGGATCAACCGTTAATTTGGAATAATAATGGTCAAGCGGTGAAAGTTTATAGAATTGCTGGCACACCGGAAGGAAGTGGATATTTTGATTTGAATAATTGGTCAGATGCTAAAGGTGGAAGTTGGGAATATTGGTTTACTACTGATGGATATTCTGGGTTCAAACGTCATATAGTTAATGAGTCTGAAAACAATGATTAAGTAATTGAGAATATCTAGGGATCAGATCCCCGACTTCTTTGATTATCTGAGCAATAAATTTTTAATTAAAAGTAGAAGTCGGGGATCTAGATTTACCTACTAATTTTACTTATCTTCCTGCATACTTCTGACAACTTTTGTCACCCAATTTCTAGGGAAAAATCCTACAAGTTTAGCAAGAATTTTATTAACTAACCCAGGAACAACAATTGTTTGACCTTTCATTAATCCATCGTATCCCATTTGGGCAACAGTTTTAGCATCCATCATATTTTTACCTTTTAACAATTTAGAATTTGCCATTCCTGTGCGTTCATGAAATGCAGAAACTGTTGAACCTGGACACAAAACGGTAACATTTACACCTGTATTTTCTAATTCATTAGCGATCGCTTCAGAAAAAGATAAAACATAAGCCTTACTAGCAAAATAGACCGCCATTAAAGGCCCTGGTTGAAAAGCAGCAGCAGAGGAGACATTTAAGATTCTACCCTTACCTTGATTGACCATATCTTTGAGGAACAATTTAGTCAAATGGGTTAAACAAACTAAATTGACTTGCAACATTTCTAACTCAGTGATTAAGTTAGTTTCATTAAATAAACCGTAAGTCCCAAAACCAGCATTATTAACTAAAACATCAACTTTAATCTGGTCTTTTTGCAGTTCTGCAAATATTTCTGCTGATGATGAAGGTACAGATAAATCTTTAATTATTGTTGTTACAAGTGTATCGAATTTCTCCTTAAAATCAATAGCGATTTCTAGTAATTTAAACTCATTCCTATCTACCAAAACTAAATCGTAATTTTTCGCTGCAAAAATACAAGCTAATTCGTAGCCAATTCCACTAGCTGCTCCAGTAATTAAAGCAGTTTCTTTACACTGAATTGGAGTTTGGGTTTGCATATTAAGAATGGTGATATTACCCTCATATTATAGCAATTTCATGATGATACCCTGATAATTTAATAGATATAAATTACCTAAAATTGTGTACAAAAATTGGTATTGCTAAATTTAAGTATGAACTTGAAAAAATCATACTCTCAATCAGCAATACCCAAAAATTAAACCAAACTGAGAAAACCTGCTTGCATTAAATAGGAGGTATAAGTCATCAATAGTTGGGAATCAATTTCTGGACAAACTATGGAACTTCCTGTTAGTGCTTCTAGGGTCGCCTCACAACTAATAATTGGTCTTCTAGTTTGTAAGTACAAATCAGGAATTGTAATTTGTTCCTCAGACCAACGCTCTAATAAAAATGGTTTTAGGGTGTATAATGGATTCTCTTGGTCAGTGACATTATTGATTAATTGATCTTGCCACTGTTCGTAAGGAATCATTTCTAATTTAAAGCCAAAAGTGCGTATCCATTCCACCAAAGATTTTAAAGAAGCAGGTTGGGGGTGTTGCAAATGGAAAGCTTGAGTAATGGATTTTTCCTGTCTAGATAAGTACACAACTGCCTGACTTACATAGTCTACAGGTGACATATCTAGCATATAATCTACATCTGGGAAACTCCCCATTTGTAAGCAACCTTTAATCATTAAATTAATGAAATCATGGGTGTTACAAATGCCTGTTTTACTATCACCAGCAATTAAAGGTGGGCGATAAATTGTAATAGGTAATCCTCTCTCCCCAGCAATTTTCACTAGTTTCTCAGAAACCCATTTTGTTTGTGAGTAACCTAAGAAAATACCTTGCCAATGATCAAAGCTATCATTTTCTTTAACTACCTGACCAGCATAAGCGTTAGATTCAAAAACAGCTACACTAGAAACGTAATGTAAAGGTTTAACTTTGGTTTTACAAGCTAACCTAATAACTTCCTGAGTTCCTAATACATTTGCTGTTTTTAATGCTGAGTAAGGATAGACGTAATTCAGTAATGCAGCACTATGATAAATGGTATCAATGTTAGCAGATAATTCTATAAATTGTGCTTCCCCCATTCCTAAAAATGGTTGAGCTAAATCACCGACAATGGGAATGAGTCTTTGACTATATTTCTCATCCCAAATTGCATATTGCTGGAGGTTTTTTTCTAATTTGCTTTTAGCTTCTGCAACATCAGTAGCACGCACCAAACAATAAATAGTTGCTTGGGTTTCTACTAATAATTCCTTGATAATAAATGCACCTAGATAACCAGTCCCCCCTGTTAAGAAGATGTTTTTAGGATTAGTAACATCAACTTTGTTATTACCCTCTGGGATTATATTAGAGTCAAGTACAGCTTCTGCTCCTAAATCCAATATTGGAGTAGTAGTTTTACTATCTTTAGTTGTAGATGTGTCTTGATTTTCTTCTGATAAACGTTGAGATAATTTGGCAATGGTGGGATAATGCCACAGTAAAACTGGAGAAGGCTTAAAACCTAATAAATTCTCCAATTGACTGATAATAGTCATCGCTTGAGCAGAATCTAAACCATAATTTTCTAAATGCTCATTCACATCTATTTCTGCTGGAGTGACTTCTAGCACTTCTGCCAGTTTAGACACCATAAATTCTTGAATTTGTTCCGCAGAATAGGTAGTTGTTAAACTCATTTTTTACACCTCTAATGTGGAATTAACAGGTTGATATTGACTATAGAAACTAGGAATTTGCAAACCCTGAAATTTTAAGCTTTGAATGCGATATAAAAAGGCAGTTCCTAACATGATGTGATTAGCAATATCAACAACATGGCGGTTTTCTGGTGTTGCTAAATAAGAACCACGTACCCAGTCGTTAAAACTGCCCATAGCGGGACCACACCAAATTTGATAATCTACTTCTCTACCTTTTTCACCACTGCTAGACCAGCGTGAAGATAAGCCTAAATACCAGCGGAAAATTAACGCCATTTTTAATTTAGGATTATTTACAGCTTTACCCAATTTTTCAGGACTTTTATGGGATAAATAAGCTGCTGTTCCTTCCCAAACTTCAGCAATAGTTTTGCGGAAGATTTGTTTTTCTAACTTATCTCTTTCTGCTTGAGGAATAGCATCAATAGAGTCATAAGTGCGGTATAATTCATATAGTTTTTGCGCCCGCATGGGAAACATTGTTCCCCGTTTTAACACCTGTAATTTTACTCCCATTTCAAACATATCCGCCGCAGGTGCCATCATGACATCTGCCATTTCTGCTTGTGCTAATATTTTTTTGGTATGTGTACAAGCTCCCGATTCAATACAGGATTGATTGATAGAACCAGTGACAACATAAGCAGCACCCATCATAAAAGCTGCGAGAGCAGATTCTGGTGTACTAATTCCTCCTGCTACTCCTACTCTGATGGTTTTTTCGTAATTATATTTAGCTTGAATTTCGTCTCTCAAACTAATAATTGAAGGGAGTAAACATACCAAAGGACGATTATCTGTATGACCGCCAGAATCAGCTTCCACGGTAATATCATCAGCCATAGGAATTTTGCTGGCTAAGTTAGCTTGGAGTTGGCTAATTAAACCTTGTTCAAGTAATTCCTTTACCATTCTTTCTGGGGGTGGCTGCATAAATTTGGTGGCAACTTCCCGCCGGGAAATTTTGGCGATGACCTTATTTTTAATTTCTATTTGCTGATTGGAATTTAAACTTAATCCAGCAATACGATAATAAACAATGTTGGGAGTAAGGTCTAAAAATGCTGATGCTTCGACGGTGGTGACATCATATTTTAGATATAATTCTACGGCTTTTTTTTCTATTGCTGGTTCGTTGGGACTGTGAATTAAATTGAAGCAATAAGGTCCATTTGGTAAAGCCGCTTGAATATTTTTAATGGCAGTTTCTAGGCGTTCTGGAGGTAAACCACCTGCACCAAATGAACCGAGAATTTGATTTTTACCCAGGGCGATGATCATTTCTTCTGATGCAATTCCTCCCGCCATTGCACCTGTCATGTAGGCATATTTGACGTTATGAAATTTGAGAAAGTTGGAGTCGCCAAATTGTTGCAGTGCTACGGGTGGTAATGATATTAATAGTTCTGCTTCTGGGGAATTTAGGTTGTTTGTTGGTGTTAAATATCCGTCGTTGGTTATGCCGATTTTTCTGTCTATTTTGACTATGTGACAGGGTTGGTTGAGGGTGAGTAGTTTTTCTTTGATGGTGTTATTTTCAAAAGCTACGCAGTTTGTTGAACCTTTCCAAGTTTGAATTTGATGGTTGGAGATGTTGGAGTATGTTATTCCGTTGTCGGGTTTGTTTAGTACCGTATTAAATGTTGTCACGGTAGGTTTTTCCTTTTGGTAAATTAAGTTTTTTCTCACGCAAAGGCGCAAAGGCGCAAAGTAAGAAAGAAGGAGTAAATTAGTAGGTTGGGTTGAGGGAGTAAATCCAACTGGGAAGGGGTTATTTTTCTGGTTTGAGTAAGTTTTCAGTGCAAGCTAGTTGCAGTTTGATGATTTCGCTCATTTGTTGGCTGTAGTCTTTTCTGGCTTCGAGAAAGTTAGTGTGTGCTTTTGTTAATTGGGCGTTGTTTTGGGTCAGTTTTTGATACTGAGCTATTTTTAAATTGTTCATCTGAATTTTATGAGTTAGTTGTGAAGAGTTTAGTGGTTCTTGGGGTGGGAAATGGTTATCTATGAGCGTTTTTGTAGTTGGTGTTTCGGGTTTTCCATAAATTTGATGAGGTGGAAAGTTAATTTTTGGTTTGAGAGAGTTGAGGATTTTATACTCTTGGTTTTTGGTGGTTATTTCTGTTGTTTTTTGGGTATATTTTTGGAAGAGTTGGCGGTTTTCTGCGTTTAAAATCTTGCCGGTGATGGAGTTACCACCTAGTGTGACTTTTCTCCAGGTAAGCTTGTTGATTTTTTGATTGAGAAGAGAGAGGTTATAAAGGGGTGAAATGTCTAATTTGACTCCATGACTGAGGAGTTTTGCTAATGCTTTGATTATAGATGCATGGTCGTTTATACCCCGGCGATTTAAGGATATAGTAATATGTTCTTGGGGTCCTAAAATTTTATCTATCCACCGTGAACACATTCCTCCTGCACCAGCTTCTATAAATACTTTTGCTCCGTCTTGATAAACTCGATTTACTAGGCGAGGAAAGTCTAATTGTTGACATAATCCTTTGGCAATGTTGTGGGCAATTATGTCTTTTTCTAAGGTAATGGGTTGATATTCGGCGGCAGAATAACAGGTAACTCCAGGAATTTTTTGTGATGCTAGGTTGTTGAGTCGGAATAGTTCTGGGTATTCTGACTCCATTGTGGGGGCGTGAATTACGTGATCAAAGGGGGCGGGAAAGGCGTTACATCCTAGTTTTTTAATTACTCTTTCACAGGCGGTTGGTTCACCAGCTATTAATACTTCTTCTGGGGTGTTAATTTGGGTAAGATAAACACGATTTTCTGTTTTTAATGCTTCTCTGACTTGCTCAGGTGTGGACATTAAAACATAGTTACTCCACAAATTACTATCATGTTGATGAGGATTTTTTGGTAGTTGCCAATACTCCCGTACTGCATTTTTTTGTCCTGATAATCTCTCACTGAATAATGATGAGGAGTTAAAGGTATTACTACCTTGATAAAAATCACTCCAGACTCCTTGAGCAACCATCATACTGGTTTCACCTAAACTATATCCAAAGATATATTTGGGTTTAATTTTAAAGTCTTCACTGATGATGGTGGTAATGAATCTGGTAAAGAGCATTTCTGCTTCAAACATAGCCAGGGAATCATCTAGTAATTTCTTTTCTAATGTTTCCAATTCTCTGGTGCTGATGTTTTTCAAGCTGCGCGGAAATACTAATTTCTCTACATCTGCTGCTCGTTTGTACAAACTTTTAATAATTACATCATCGAATGCTTTAGGAAAGAGGCGGAATAATGTCCTCCCAATTCCTACGTAGGTGTTAACTGCGGCTGGATAAACAAAGGCAATTTCTCCATCTTTTCCTAATGGTTTGGGTGTGAAGTAACTACCAATGGGTGTTAACCAATCTTTACCATTAATAAAGGCATTGCTTACACCTTTTTTCGCAGAATTTATTTCTTTAAGGAGTTCTTTTTGGTTACGCCCAGCAATAGCTAGGGTATAATTGGAATTAGAATTTTGTTGATATTGAATAAATGTTTGACTAGCAGTGGTGTGTAAACATTCGGCATTGGTGATGGTTCTTTCTAGATTATTTAATGCTGTTAATAAGCTAGTTTCATCATTACCAAAAATGGGAAATAGATGATAAGGACGTGATTCCAAATATTTGCTGTTGCGTTCTGTTTGTTGGGTTTCTTCTGAAAGAATGATATGAGCAAAAGAACCATCACAACCGATACTATTAATGGCAGAAATTCGAGATTTGACTTCTTTTTGTAAAAACCAAGGTCGAGACTCAGTAGCAATATAAAAGGGACTACCTTCCCATACTTGCGGTGTTTTTACACCAGACCAGTTAGGGGTAGCTGGTATATATTTATAGTAAAGACTAAGGGCAGTTTTGATTAAACTAGCTATTCCCGAAGCAACAAATGTATGACCAATATTAGATTTGACGCTACCTATGGCACAGTGTAAGCCGTTGCCTATGGAGGGGTAAGCCTGTAACATCCCCTGTATTTCTGCTGTGTCTTCTTGGGGTATTCCACTACCACAAACTTCTAAGTAATTGACTGCCTGGGGTTGAATATCGGCTTGTTTAAATGCTTGATTGCAGACTTGGCTGATGGTATTTGCATCTATAGCCATAGTGGGAGATTGAGCAATACTTAAACCATCAATCATTGCATAGATGCGTTGGTTATTCTGCAATGCTGTATCATATCGTTGCAAAACTACTGCACCGGCACCTTCTCCGACATCCCAACCGTCGGCTTTTTCATCAAAACTCAGGGTATGAATGCCTGTATTTAGTTTACCAAATTGACTGCGGAGTAAGACATTTTCTACTCCCCCAGCTAAGTCAACAGCACCGACAACTACCGCTTCTACTTCATTAGTTGCTAATAGCATTTCTGCTAATTCTAAGGCTTTAAAAGTGGCCGTTTCTACTGCACTAATGGTAAATGATGGGCCAGAAAAATTCCATAAGGAAGATACACGACTGGCCATAATATTGGTAACATAACTAATATATTCGCCAATCTCAACTTGATGATGAATACTATCTTGAACGATGGTTTCTAGTTGATTAATTTGTGCGGCTGGTAAATCAATTTCTGCCCCATGTACACCATCTTTAATTTGCCAAGATGTATTCCATCGTTGTTGTAATTGATGAACAGATAATTCTGTATCCGCAGCAATAATTACAGCGACATTACTATTAGGTTGAATGTTACCATCTTTGAGAGCGCGATCGCAAACTTTTAATAATAACAATTGTTGGGGGTTAAGTTTTTCTATTTCATTGGGAGGAATTTTATAGCGTAAAGTATCAATTTCAAAATCTTGAATATATGCACCATTGGGTGCTGTTCCAGTTTCTAAACCATATGCTTTCAATAATTTTTCTTGTTCATTAATTCCCTGCCATCTTTTTTCTGGTAAGGGAATAAAATGTTGTTTACCATCATAAATACTACCTTCAAAGGCATCTAAACTATCACATTCACCAAAGAAGGCATCCATGCCTACAATTGCCATTTTCGCAGCTTTATTTTCTTGCATACCCATTTCCTTAATTCCCCTTTGCCAAGATTAAATGAGAGTTTGTACCACCAAATCCAAAAGCGCTCAAGGCTACATATTTATTTGTTGCTTGTGTCGGCCAAGGTGTGGCAGTTCTGATCATATTCTGAGGCGAAATGACCCTATTTTCGTTGCCTATTGGTTGACTGACATTGATAGTTGCAGGAATCACATTATGTGACATACTGAGAATTGTCTTAGTTATCCCTACCATGCCAGCGGCAACTAATAAATGACCGACATTATTTTTGCTTGAACCTATGAATGGTTTGGCGTTTTTCTCTCCAAAAAAACCTTGAATGGAATTAGATTCGGTGCTATCTCCTAATAGAGTTCCTGTGGCGTGACACTCTAAATAATTAATTTCTTGAGGGTTAATTTTAGCTTCGTCATAAGCTCTTTGATAGGCGGTAATTTGCCCTTGAGCATTGGGACTAAGGAGATGTTTACCTTTACCATCATTGGATAAACCATTGCCACAAATTGTGGCAAGAATTTTGTCTCCATCTCTAACAGCATCACTGTGTCTTTTTAACATTACCATTCCTATTCCTTCGGAGGTAATTAAGCCCCGTGATGTCTGATCGAGAGGACGACTAATACCGTTGTCAGGATATCCTTGAATACCAGAAAATAACATTCTTAAAAACAACGGATCAGCACAACTTATTGCCCCAGCTAACATTAAATCTGCTTTGCCAGATTGTAAGTAATGAGACGCTAATTTGATGGCATAAAATGATGATGAACAGGCTGCATCTATACAGAAATGAGTTCCAGCAAGATTAAAGGCGCGGGAAATTATGGCAGCAGGTAAACCCGATACCATTGCATTATATGGTGATGCTTTGGCAGTAGTTAATTTACCACCTAATTGGAAATCTTTTTCATGTAAAAGTTCACTAATTGTAGGTTCAATTGTTTGTTGATAAATGGGCGCGAATAATTGATTTGATGCTTTGGTTGGTAAACCTAAAGTTCCTAAAATTACGCCGCATTGTGAGAGTGCAGATTGATTTCCCCAATAGCCACTGTTAATGATTGCTTGTTTAGCTGCATATAGTGACCATTTAAAGGTATTATCTAAGCTTTCCACAAATTCCCCAGGTAAGTTATATTCTTGGGGATTGAAGTCAAAGTTACGGATAAATCCACCTTTTAAGAAGTAGAATTTTTCCGATTTACCTTTGGTTTGATCGTAAAAAATGCTAGGATCTAATCCTAGTTCGGATACGCTAATATCAGAGGTTGAGTCTTTTTCTTCGCTGAGATTCTGCCAAAATTCTTGGGGATTTTTTGCATCTGGAAAGAGGCAGGATAATCCGATTATGGCTATTTTTTCCACTTTCTAAATCCTCGTTTGGGTATCAGGGATTTTGGTATTTTTCTCACGCAGAGGCGCAGAGTCGCAGAGAGAGTTTTTACCGTTTCCCTTGGATTTTTAGGATTTACGCGATTCCCCAAACTTGGTTTTTCAGTTATCAGTTATCAGTTTTCAGTTTTCAGTTTTCAGTTTTCAGTTGTTGCTATTCACTGTTCACCAATCACCAATCACCAGTCACTTCTTGAGCATTTTCTTCGGCCAAATTACTGCTTTTGCTCCTAATATTCTGGAGTAGATTTTCCCTTCAGTACTATGTAAAATAAAGTTTGCTGTTATGCCTGTGTTGGTTTTATTTTCAATTTCACAGGAAACATAAAATGGTGAGTTACAAGGTACTGCTAAAAATTGCTCTGAATAGGTTAATTGCCCTGGTAAACATACTTCTTGATGAAGGTGATTTAACCAAATCCAAAGTGATTGGGTACTTATATCTGTGGTATAAGGATTATGCCATTTAACTGGGAATTGTCCTTGTGCTTGGGCAGATATTTCTGGCCAACAACATTCTACAGTGATTTTATTTTGGTTAACGTTTAATACTCTGGTAATTTCTTGGAATGCTGGGCCATGAAATAGGGATGAATCACCATCTTGATAAAATCCTTTACCTGTGGTGGTAATGATGTTATCTTCTGTGAGATTCATGTTTTCATAGATTGGTGCTTCTGGCATTTTTCCCACTACTTTGATGATAGCAGAAAAGTGATAATGTGTTTTACCTTGGGCATTTTTACTTAATATTTTGGTCTGAAATTCGATAAATTCACCGTCTGCTTTGGAAAGTTCTTGAATTTCTAAGATGTATTCTTCTGCGAGGGTGGAGTTAAAGGAGATACCTTTTAATACTTTAAATTCCCGACAGTTTAAGTAGCGATATCCAGGATAAATTTCTTCACAAGCATGAATCATCCAAGACATGGCACAGGTGGCTGGTAATACTTGCACACCAGCAATGGTATGATCATATAAAAAGGGATTTTCTGCTAATGTCATCCTTCTGCGGATGCGATAGCTTTTTAGGTCGGGTTTTAAGGGTGTGGGTGGTATTTTCATAGGACTACCAATCACCACTTGGGATTGATTTTTGTAAGCTGGATGTAGTTCATTAACTAACATTTGACTACCAGTTTCTAAAGGAATAATTTGTACTCCTCTTTCTGCAAAGGCTTTTTTCAGTTGTGGTGTCACCATGCCACTATCCCAAGCACCCCAGTTAATAGCAACTACGTGAGAGTTAGGGTAATTTTTTTGAAATTGATGAGCGGATTTATTGAGAATTTCATTAGCGATCGCATAATCACTTTGCCCAATATTACCATAAAATCCACTTACGGATGAAAATAAGACTAAATGCTGGATTTTTTCTGGATTTATACAATTAAGTATGTTTTGTAATCCTTGCACTTTGGCGGTGTAGACTTTTTCAAAATCTTCACTGGTTTTCTTTTCAATTAGTTTATCGGCTAAGTTACCAGCACCGTGTATGAGTCCGGTGATTTGACCAAATTTATTAGCAACAGAATTAAGTGCTATTTGTAATTTGATGGTGTCTGTAACATCAACACTGATATATTCTGCTTTTGCTCCCGTGGCTTCAATTTCTGCTATAGTTTTTTTGATTTCTCGACTAGATTTTATCTGATTAAATATCTTTTGCACCATCATGGGTTTGGGTTTCTCTCCTTGAGAGATTAAGTTTTCCATGATGCGTTTTTTTAATGCAGGTTCTTCTAAACAATCAACTGCATATTCTGGTTCTTCTGTAATTTCAGAACGACCTAAAAGGATAAATTGACAAGGTTGATTTTGTGCTAGTTTGATTGTACATTTAGCAGTGATTCCCTTTGCTCCACCACTAACTACAAATACAGATGATGGGCTAATTTGTTGTGTTGCTGTCATGATTTTTGGGCTTAAAATTGGGGATTTTAAAGATTTTGATTTTTCTCACGCAGAGGCGCAAAGACGCAGAGAGAACCTATAGACTTTTACTTCTAATTTTCATTATTATTCTTGTCTTTCTCTGTGTCCTCTGTGCCTCTGTGGTTCGTTCAAAGAAACAGTAATTTTGTTGAGGTGAGCAAATGCCCACCTTTTGATTTATTCAACTTCAGCGACTAGAGTTACTCTACCTTGTTCGTTATAACCAACTTCGCCAATATATCGGTTGGAATCGTACAATTCATCTACAATATATCCTGCTGATTGGTGTGGATCTAAGTTGGGGTTTAGGTCAATTGCTCTCAAGAATATTTGTGGCCATTCCCATCTTAAACTTTTGGTTAATCCAAATAATCCACCGCCGATAATTCCAAAGTTTTCTGTGTGGTTTAATCCGAATGCACCATCGAGATGGGCAACTGTACAAAAGCTGACTCTTCCTGGTAATTCTGCGGCTGCATTTAAGGATTTCTTCAGGTGTTTTGCTATCAAAAATATTTGTTTGACAATAGCTTTTTCTACTTCGGATGAAAGGTTTGATTGTGGATGGAGGTGGATAAATGAGCCAATCTTTCCGTGTTGAATGGTGATGCTTTGTAATAGTAATTGCAGATGTTCTTCACTCATGTTTGCCAAGGTGATGCGGGTGACTTCTGCGGGTAATGGCAATTGTTCTGGAAGTAATGATTGGGGGAAGCTCAAAACTACTACTTTCCATCCTTTTTCTAGCAGGGTGTGAGCTAGTTTGGTGGTGGTGAGAGTGCCGTCATCGGTGATTAAACCAATGTGTCCTTCTGGTAGTTGACATTCCCAGAAATCAGGTCTGGGTAAGGTTTTGAGCTTGGCAGGGCGGCGGGGCAAGTTGGGATCTACTAGGGGTGGTGGGGTTAAGTCCACCACTTCAGGGCTGATGTCTGCGGTTATCGCATTAGTATCAGGCTTTTTTTTTTCACTTGCTACCAGGGTTTCCAGGTAGTTGACTATCTGTCCAATTGTCCGCAAGTCACCCAGTTCTTCTATATTTGGTTTTGGTAAATCTGGATACGTTTCCTGCATTCCTCCCAGTATTTCTACTCTTTTGATGGAGTCAATCCCCAGGTCTGCTTCCATGTCCATGTCTAGTTCTAGCATCTCGACTGGATAGCCTGTTTTTTCACTGGTGATGTTTAACAGGGTTGTAGCTATATCAGGATATTCGTTGCTATCGCTGGCTGGTTCTGGAGTTACTTCTGGTGTTGGTTCAGGAGTGGGAAGTGGTAACTGAGGAGCAACTATTAGCTCTTGTTTTTCTGCTTTTACTTCCTCTACTACTTCTGTATTTTCTATTACTTGTTTACTGTCACCTACTACCTGATTTTGGGATTGCAGATATTCAACGATTTCACCGATGGTGCGTTTTTCTGCTAGTTCTTCCAAGTTGGGTTTGGGTAAGTCAGGGTATAATTCTTGCAATCCACCCAGTATTTCTACTCTTTTGATGGAGTCAATTCCCAAATCTGCTTCCATGTCCATGTCAAATTCTAACATTTCGATGGGATAGCCTGTTTTTTCGCTGGTAATTTCTAGGAGATTTTTACCTAGTTCTTTAATATCAACTCCTGGGTTTGTAGGTTCAGGAATTAATGCAGTTGTTGCTACTGGTTCAACTATTGGTTCAGCGATGGGTGCGGGAGTTTCTATGACAGGTTCAGGAATTTTTACAGCGGGAGATTCAACTTTTACCGTTTTTTGTAGCTCTACTATTTCTGGAGTAGGAGTAACTATATTTTCTGTAGGAGTTACTTCTGGGATACTTGGTACTAATTCCCGTAAACTTTGGGTATGTGTTTCAGTAAACTGAGGAGGAATTACTGTTAGATTTTCTGCTTTACCTGCAATTAGTAAAGAATATTCTTGTTGAATGAGTTGGAAAAAGTTTTTGGTATATTCTACTTGTTCTTGGAGATATTGTTCATGAACGCGGAGTGTTTCAGCTTGTTGATTGTGAAACTGCATCATGCTATGTTGAAAACTGTCCATTACTGTTTGTTTCATTTGGGCAGTTTCGGGAGATTGACTATTAATGAATAGTTCGTTTTGTTGCTGCATCAGTTGGAAAAATGTTTTGGCATATTCCATTTGATGATTTAGGTAGGTATTGTGAATTTTTAGGTTATCACTTTGCCCAGCTTGGAATTGGTTGAGGAGGTTTTCTAAACTCTCTAAAACTTGTTGGAAGTTGGTATTTTTATCTGGTGTTTCCATATTCCCTTTGGGGGTGATATTGGGGACTGTGGGTAATTTATCTTTGATAGCTTGGGGCTGAGGATTTATTTTAGCAATTGGTTGTAAGTCGGTAATAACTGGTTTTTTCTTGCTTTTATTACCGTTACCGTTGCCATTGCCGTTGTTACCATTGGTACTAGGAGTTATGGAGTTTGATGGTTTTTGAATTTCTATGGTTTTAGATTCAGAAATTTCTTTAGCTTTAGATTCTTCCAATTCTAAAGTTGGAGATTCCTGCATACCTTGAATTTTGAAGCCATCATTTAATGCTTCCGCAAAGGCATTTTTAGTTTTATCAGAAACGTAGTTAATACCTTTAAGTTTAATATTGAGAGCTTTTTTGGTAGGTTTAGCTAGAATTGGTTCTGGGAGTTGATATGAATCAATATTTTGCAATTCCATCCCCATGACTCGCATTTGAATTGCTGCTTCCCTCAGAGAGCGATCGCTATTTTTCTTCGCACTAGGATTTAGGGAGATAGTAATATGGGGACGCTCACCTAAAATATCTTTAACCAGGTTGCTTAGAATTCGTTTTGGGCCAAATTCTACGAAGCAATAACCACCAGCAGCATAGATGTTTTCAATCTCTTGTTTGAAGTGGACGGAACTAGAAAGATGACTTTCTAAGATTCTTTGAATTGCTGATGGTTCGTGGGGATAGTGTTTACCAGTGACGTTACTGAAAATGGGTAATTGGGGATTTTGGAAGGCTACAGATTTAGTAGCAATGGCAAAAGATTTTTGAGCAAAGGCAATTAAAGGAGTGTGGAAAGCCGCAGAAACAGGTAATGGAATTGCACTGTATCCTAACTGTTCAAATTTACCCTGAATTTTTTTGATATCTTCAGTTGGCCCAGCTAAGACAACTTGAGTTGGAGAATTGAAATTTGCGATCGCAATTTTTGGGAAGTTCTTAACAACAGCTTCTACTTTGCTGATATCTTCCTTCACCGCTAACATACTACCTGCATCATGGTGAGGATCTTTGGGTGCAGCCATTGCTTGCCCTCTGGATTTCACCAAGTACAAATAATCTTCTTCACTCAGCACTCCCGCGGCCCACAAGGCAGTCAATTCACCAAAACTATGTCCGGCGGCAAAATCTGATTTAAACCCTGCTTGTTGGAAGATAGAATACAAACCTGCACTGAACACACCGATAGCAGGTTGAGCATATTCTGTTCTTTGCAAAGTTGCAATTTGTTCTTTTTTCTCTACTTCATTAAAGGTTGGATGAGGGAAAACAACTTCCGAAATAGGCTGCAAATTATCTTTAATTAACAACCCATCCATCAAACTATACAACCTTCTTAAAGCGGGGAAATTCATTACCGCTTCTCTACCCATTTCTAGGTATTGAGAACCTTGCCCAGAAAATAAAGATACAACTTTACCTTCTAATTCTATCCCTTTTTGTCGGTAATAAATCCCCTGTGGATGTTCCCAAGATTGAGAAGATGGTTTATTTTTGAGTAAGTCAAGACTAATTTTTAATAACTTACAAGCTTCTTGTTTATTCTCCGCCACAAAGCCAATTCTAGCTGCTGTTTGGGGAATAGTTAAAGATTGAGCTTCTAAGATTAATTGGGAATAATATCTTTCCCCTTCATTTGATTCTAAATTATGATAATTTGCTTCTAATTTAGCAATCAAATCTGTTGGATTTTCTGCAAAAAATAACACTTCGCTGGCTGCATTATGTAAACGATAAGGTTGATGTTGTTCTGCTTCATATTCTTCCAAAACAACATGATAGTTAGTACCACCAAACCCAAAGGAACTTACACCTGCCCTTCTTGGAGCTTCACCTTCTGGACGTATCCAAGGTCTAGTTTCAGTGTTTAAATAAAATGAGGAATTTTCAATATCTAATTTGGGATTTGGTTCGGTAATATTGATGGTGGGAGGGAGGATTTTATGATGTAAAGCTAGGGCAGTTTTCACTAAACTAGCAGCACCAGCAGCAGCTTTAGTATGACCAATTTGGGACTTTACACTACCTATGGCAATATGTTGTTTTTTGTCATCATATTTATTCACAAAATCCCGCAAAGATCCAAACTCTGTCGGATCTCCAGCCATTGTTCCCGTACCATGTGCTTCCATTAAACCCACAGTCGCAGGAGAAAAACCAGCATCATTATAAGCACGTTCTAAGGCTTTTACTTGTCCTTCTTTTCTAGGTGCATAAATACTCTTGTAGCGCCCATCACTGGAAGTCCCAATTCCTTTAACTACGGCATAGATTTTATCACCATCTTTAACGGCATCTTCGAGGCGTTTAATCACCACCATAGCGATGCCTTCACCTAACATCATCCCATCAGATTTAGCATCAAAAGGTTTGACATTTTCACTAGGAGAAACTGCCGGAGTTTTACTAAAGGAAATGTAGGCCATGATGGTGTTATCGGTATCTACACCACCGGTGAGCATCATATCACTGCGATGTTCTACTAATTCACTAATGGCCATTTTTAAAGCCCCAAAGGAACTAGCACAAGCAGCATCAACTACACAATTCATGCCACCAAAATTGAAGCGGTTAGCAATTCTGCCAGCGACAACATTTGCTAACATTCCAGGGAATGCGTTTTCATTCCATTGCACATAGGCACTTTTAATTTTGGCAACGATTTTCTTGGTATCTTCCTCAGATAAACCGCTACTTTTGAGAACTTTTTCCCACACTGGATATTCTAATCTGGCTGATAATGGCATTCCTAATTGTTTTGCCATTGCCACACCTAAAATTACCCCCACATTTTCCCGATTAAAATCACGAGATTCACCATAACCAGCATCTTCCATTGCTTGTTTAGCAACCACCAAACTTAATAGTTGCGATACATCAGTCACTTCTAAAATGCTGGGAGGAATACCAAATTCCATTGGGTTAAAATCAATTTCTGGAATGAATCCACCTCGTTTACAATAGGTTTTATCCTCTGGAGTTCTGGGATTAGGATCATAATAATCTGCAACGCTCCAATGGCTTTCTGGAACATCAGTGATACAATCTTTTTTATTAACAATATTTTCCCAGTATTGTCTGAGGTTTTTCGCTTCTGGTAATACGGAAGCCATACCCACAATGGCAATGGGGTTTTCTTGCAGTTGCCTGTTAATTTTTTGAGTAGAAACCTGTTGGTTTGATGGCATTTTTTTCTCCTCTATAGATTTAATTACATCATTTTCACAACTGTTAATAAGGCTCTCTAATTCTGCCAAGGCAGTATTAATTAAATCAGCAGACATAATGGCATAGAGTAATTTTGAGGATTGTAAATTAGTTAGCTACAGTTATGTATGTGGTTTACATATTCAAAAGTAGCCTCTTTATTTTTAGCAGTATTGATTGATTTAACTAATTCATACGTCAGGGCTTTTATCCATCAACACCACACAGTAAATACTGCCTTGATTTCTTATCTAAATAATTACTATTGTAAGTATTCAGTTGTCAGCATTTGGAAATTGAAAGCTGATACCAAAATTTTTGAATTCTTACCTATCATTGTTGGTGTATTGATGAAAATCTGTCAAATCATCAACTCTGTAAACTTGTGAATCTACTATACAATATAGTCTTCCATATTGTTGTTTGTTGGTAACTGTATGGAAAATGCGGATACATCTTTTACAAATAAATTCTAACCGCATGACTGAAAACAAACGTTCTATTTTTGATATATACCATAGCCAGTTTTACTGTCTAGGATAATATATTTTATGACATTAAAGTCGGAAAATTTGACAAAAATATTACAAAAATAATATCTCCTACAATTCAATTTATCTCTGATGTAAAAATACTTTTACTGGTTAATTGTTATCTGCACAATTATGAGTTTCAAGTATTTTTGCATTTCTACTGTCAATAAGTGGAATAATTACCTTTTTACTTTTAAATGTTGAATTAATAAAAAGCTAGCATGGTTTTCATACATTGAATAGTTCACTGCAAGTAAGTTTAGCAAAAGATTTTTGGTCACTGAACTCAACTTTTTATTTTCTCCTGATAGCTTCGTATTATATTTGACTAAAATGACTATGAGTCAATGGAGATTAAGTAGGTGTATCATTAACTTTTTATATTGTATGATTGGGCTTGCTCAAGTAATTGTCTAATAAACAACAAAATATTAAATACACAGATATTTTTTGTGAACATAAACCTGATTGATTTCAGGGAAACATCATAATTCAATATTTCTTTTTGATGAATTTATAAGATAACTCAGATGATTAGTGAAAGTAGTTATTTATAAAGCAAATATTAATTTATTAGATGTAATGATATCAACATAATTACTTCCATTTCTTGCTTTGTAAATAGCTATTTTGTAATCAAACATAGATATTACTGCTAGATATGCCTATATTTGACAAGTAAAATACAAATTGAATCAATAATTTATGAGTCATTAAGTAAGTCGTAGCTAGGAAAAATATCTTGTTGATCATTTTGAGTAGAGTGTTAATAATAAAAGTTAGAACACTTTTCACCGATTATCTAGTTGAGAATATTCTATTTTTTTGTCACGACTACATGAAAAATCCAATTTTTTCTTGCTTTTACATTAGTGAATTATGAATGTCTAGAAACCAATATTTTTAATTAACTTGACTGTATTTGACGTTACTTCACATGATCTTGATTTAGGTTAAAACTAAAAAAGTAAAACATACACTACTATTGATGATATTTATCTATCTATGATCAATAGATACTCCAAAACCCCCTAACTATCCATTTTAGGACTTACGTATTTTAACAAAAATTCTGGGTTTGAGATTTCTTTCTTACCTTGCCAGGACTGTATTTGAATTCATTTTTACATCAGTATTACATATACAACTGGTTAAGTTTATCCAAATTTATCCCACTTCAATAAAAGAAGATCCATAAATTCGGTAATCTACAGATAAGTTAGTAACATTTCTATTACGATCATCCCTAATTCACAAAATCATGGGAATAAGAATATGGCAGTAGATAAAGAAAGCCAAATATTGAAAAACTCTGCTAAAAAGTGGAAAATTATCTTAGCAGCTTCCGTCGTTATTACCGCAGGTTTAGCATCTTTTTACAGTTTTTCTCAGTTAAAACAAAAATCTCCTAGTTTTGCTTCTTCTTCAAAAGTTGCCTCTCCTGAACCTAATTCTGTAAAACTTGCTGTCACTGCATTAGGAAGGTTACAACCAGAAGGTAAAATTACTTATTTATCTGCTCCTAATTCTATTAATGGTGTGCGAGTGGAAAAACTATTAATAGAGGAAGGAGAGCAAGTAAAAGTTGGGCAAACATTAGCCTATTTAGAAAACTATAGTCGTTCTCAAGCTGCTATCAAGCAAGCTTTTGATCAATTATTAGTAGCGAAAGCTAAACTTGCACAGATAAAAGCTGGGGCTAAACCTGGAGAAATTAGGGCCCAACAAGCAACAATTACCAGATTAAATTCACAATTAAAAGGTGAAATAGCAGCGCAGACTGCAACAATTAACCGCATTCAAGCCGAAGTAGATAATGCTCAAAAAGAGAGCGATCGCTATCAGAAATTATATAAAGATGGGGCTGTTTCTGCTTCCATTACTGATACTAAAGTATTGCAATTAAAAACTACTCAACAACAATTAACAGCAGCAAAAGCAACTTTAGCTAGAACCCAAAATACTATCCTGGATCAAATTCAAGAAGCCAAAGCTAGACTCAATAGTATTAAAGAAGTCAGAAATGTAGATATTGCTTTAGCAGAAAGTGAAGTCAAAAGTGCAGAAACTGCTATTCAACAAGCAAAAGCAGATCATGAATTAACCTACATTAAATCCCCTATTGATGGGAGAGTTTTAAAAATTCACGCCAAAAATGGAGAAGTAATAGCTACTTCTGGTTTTGCAGAAATTGGTAAAACATCAACTATGAATGTTATTGCTGAAGTTTACCAAACCGATATTCAAAAAGTTAGCATTGGGCAAAAAGCTATCATTACTAGTGGTGTATTTCCAGGGCAACTTCAGGGAACAGTTACAGAAATTGGCTGGCAAGTTGATAAACAAAGTATTTTTAGTATCAGCCCTAATTCTGATACAGATCGGCGCATTATTGAAGTGAAAATTGCCATTAATGATTCTGCGGATAGTCAAAAAGTATCTCGCCTCACTAACTTACAAGTAGATGTTGCGATTCAAATGTGATTGGCGATTAGTGATTAGGTAAAACCACTAATAACTAATAACTAATACCTAAATATATGAATACTAAAATACCTTTAGCATGGCTACAGTTAGTCCAGCAAAAATTACGATTTGTTGTTGCTGTAGCAGGGATTGCCTTTATTGTTCTGCTTATGTTTATTCAACTTGGTTTCCAAGATGCACTCTATTCTAGTGCCACAGCAGTACATCAAAATCTTAAAGGTGATTTATTTCTTGTTAGTTCTCAATATAAATCTTTGACCGCTAATCAAAGTTTTTCTCGTAATCGTTTGTATCAAACTTTAGGCTATCAAGGTGTAGAATCTGTTAGCCCGATGTATTTACAATTTGCGAAGTTAAAAAACCCTGTTTCTGGTGAAAAATATTCAATTTATGTAATTGGTTTTGATCCCGGAAAACCAGTAATAAATATTCCCGAAGTCCAGGAAAATTTAGATAGGCTGAAACTTCCCAATGTCGTGTTATTTGACAGAGATTCTCGTCCAGAATTTGGTCCAATATCAGAAAATTATTCCCAAGGAGAAACGTTTCAAGCAATAGAAATTTTTCCCTTCGATTCTATGCGCGGTTATCGAGTTCGGGTAGGTGGTTTATTTAGTTTGGGGCCGTCTTTTGGTGTAGATGGAAATCTCATTGTTAGTGATTCAACATTTATGAGAATTAATCCAAATAGTCGCCCCGCAGAAAGAATAGATATCGGTATTATTAAACTAAAATCAGGTTTTGATGCTAATAAAGTTTTAGAAAATTTACGGGATAGTATACCTAATGATGTACAGATTTTCACTCGCAAACAATTTATTAATTTTGAGAAAAAATATTGGGCTTCCAGAACACCTATTGGTTTTATTCTCAACTTAATGTTAACTATGGCTTCTGTAGTTGGGGTGGTAATTGTTTATCAAATTCTGTACAGTAACATTGCTACTCAATTTATTGCTTATGCCACTTTGAAAGCTATTGGTTATGCCAATGGATATCTATTAAATGTAGTTTTTCAACAGGCATTAATACTAGCTTTATTAGCTTATATTCCAGGTTTTCTCATCTCTATAGCCCTATATGATTTTGCTATGCAAGCCACTAAATTACCAATTATGATGACCACCAATAATACATTAATTGTGCTGACATCTACTGTGTTAATTTGTATTACTTCAGGAGCATTAGCAATTAATAAACTTCGTTCAGCCGATCCAGCAGACATTTTTTAATTTTTTACCGAAAAATTGTCTTCTCAAGCCTGCCCTTTTCAAGGGATAAAAAAATTGCTTGAACTGATAACTGATAACTGATCACTAATAACTAATAACTGACATGAACTTACAAAATAGAACCATTCTGATTACCGGCATTGATGAATTTATTGGCACTCGTGCAGCAGAATTAGCCATAGCACAAGGTATGAAAGTTAAAGGTTTACAAACTACTCAGACAAAAGATCCAAACCTACAAAAATTAGGTGTGGAAATTATTGTTGGTAGCATCACAGATAATCACACTGCTCAACGAGCTTGTCAGGGAGTAGATATAATTTTACATACCGCCCAACTAGCCGAAGAAGGGGGCGATATAAAGCGATTTAGAGAAATAAATGTTAACGGTACAATCAACATTGCTCAAGCTGCCAAGCAAGCAGGAGTGAAAACATTTATCCATCTTTCTACTGTTTTGGTTTATGGTTTTAACTATACCGAAGATATCACCGAAAATGGACAAGTTTCTGGGGATAATAACCCCTATTGTCAAACCAAAATTGAAGCAGAAACAGAAGTATTAAAACTTAATTCTTTACCTGATTTTGGTGTAATTATTATCCGTGCAGGAGATGTTTACGGCCCAGGAAGTATACCTTGGATTGTACGGCCAGTTTTGATGATGCGACAAAAATTATTCGCCTATGCAAATGATGGCCAGGGAGTGATGAATCATTTGTATGTGGATAATTTAGTTGATGCCATCTTTTTAGCTATAGAAAAACAAGCCTACGGTGAAATTTTCAATATTACAGATGGAGAAAAGACTTCATGGAAGGACTATTTTCTTCACTTAGCAGTTATGGAAGGTTTATCTGCTCCCATATCTCTTCCAAAAGAGGAAATGAAATTGTTCTTGAAAGTTCGTAATCAGGGGCAAAAGTTATTTCGCAAAAAAGCTGACATTCTCCCAGAATCTGTGGATTTTATGAGTCGTCCTCATGCTTATTCTATTGCTAAGGCGGCTAATTTATTAAACTATCAACCAAAAGTTAACTTGGAAGCAGGGATGAAAATTACTAATCAATGGTTACAAAAAACAGACATTAAGAAATTAATGAAATAAACCAAAAATCTGGAAATAGTATATGTCTACATCCCATCCTAAGTTAACTATTGGTTTACCTGTATACAATGGAGAAAAATTTCTCCAACAATCTATAGATTCACTCCTGAATCAGACCTTTAGTGATTTTCATTTAATTATCTGTAATAATAATTCAACAGATAATACTGATGAAATATGTAGAAATTATGCTGCCCAAGATGATAGGATTATTTATTATCATAATCCTAGTAATATTGGTTGTGCCTGTAATTTTAATCGTGTCCTCAAATTGTCACGTAGTCAATACTTTAAATGGGCAGCATATGATGATTTACACGCTCCTGATTTTTTAAGTAAATGTATTCAGATACTGGAGGATAATCCAGATTATATATTATGTCATTCCCATACTTTGTTGATTGATGAAGATGATAATTTTCTGCAAAATTATGAGATTAAATTACAAACTCATGCAGAGAAACCAGAAATTAGATTTCATGAATTATTGACTAAACATTTCTGCTATCAATTGTATGGTGTCATTCGTAAAACTGCTTTAGATAAAATCCCTCCTATGGGGGGTTATGGTAATGCAGATGGAATTTTTGTCTTACGATTAGCAATGCAGGGTAAGTTTTATGAAATTCCTGAATATCTATTTTTTGCCCGCTGTCATGATCAACAATCTCTGAGTATGTTTTTCCCTAATTTTTTGTTATTTACTAATAACAACCCGCAATATTCTTTAGATGATTTACCAGACTTCTATCAATATTCTGTTTGGTTTGATTCTAGTAATCAAGGCAAACTGTTATTTCCCCACTGGCGAATTTTGAAGGAGTATATAAATTCAATTACTCACAGTCCATTAACTTTTCATCAACAACTATCTTGTTGTCGTAGTATTATCCAGAAATTAGCAGGAACAGAGTTTTTATTATTCAAAGATTTGCTAATCGCATTTAAAGTATATTTCCTCAGACAAAAGATAAAAGTTTAAATACTTAACTAGTAAACCATTCTCAATTACTAAAAAGCTGACTAACCCTTACTTTTAACTTTTGACTTCCGCGAAACAGTACTAGGAGATTATGTTCAATATACATCGCTTTTCTTGTCTATCTTTGGTAACTTTGTTGAGTCTATTTTCTGCTAATAATATTCACCATGCTTATGCAGAAACGAACTCTGATTTAACTGTAATTGTCAATGGTATACGTAATCAAACTGGAGAAATTTGTATCGGAGTTCATAACTCTGCTCAAGGATTTCCTGATGGTAATTCCAGTCAAACAAAAAGTGCTTGTACTCCAATTACAGGAAATACCGTTAAACAAGTATTTACTAATTTAAAACCAGGAAATTATGCAGTTGTAGTTTTAGATGATCAAAATGGCGATCGCCGACTCAATAAAGATTTTTTTGGTATTCCTACAGAAGGTTTTGGTATCTCCAAAAATCCTATTGTTTCTATCCAAACTGGTACACCTAAATTTCACCATGTTAGTTTTAAACTCAACAAAAATACTACCATCAATATCAACATGAAATATTCCCTAGATTCATAACCAGATAGGGTGATGGGGAGTTGGGGAAGAAGATTCACTCATGACTAATAACTAATGGAAGATTTTGCCAACTTTTTATCTAGTTCGTTAATGACTTGGTTGGTAATTCAGGTATGTTTAACGCTCATATTTTTATGGTATGTGCGATCATATCAACAACCATTATTATCAACACCACAATTACCAAAAACTGCGGTAATATTATGTCTAAGGGGTGCTGATCCATTCTTACCAAATTGTTTGCGATCGCTCTTAAAACAAGACTACCCAGAATACGATTTAAAGCTGATCGTTGACAGTTTAGAAGATCCAGCTTTTAAAATTACCCAAGAAGTAATCAGCGAAACTAACGCTACTAATTATCAAATTACGGCTCTACGAACAGTACGTCATAATTGTAGTCTCAAATGCAGTGCTTTAATCCAAGCAATTTCTGATTTAGATGATTCTTATGAAGTAATTGCATTAGTGGATGCTGATACTATAGTTCATACTAATTGGTTAAAAGAATTAGTCACTCCTCTCACCAATGAAAAAATTGGACTAACAACTGGAAACCGTTGGTATATACCCACAGGTAAATATTGGGGTTCTCTAGTTCGCTATGCAGGAAATGTTTCTACCGTTGTCCAAATGTTCCTTTTTCAAGTTCCTTGGGGCGGTAGTTTAGCAATTAAAAAACAAATTATCCAACAAGCAGAATTACTAGAAACATGGGGAGAATCATTTGGTGATGATATGTTGCTACACAAAGTTGTAAAAAAACAAGGATGGCAAATTAAATTCATCCCTTCTTTATTAATCTTAAACAGAGAAGAAAGTGATTTATCCAGCTTTTTACCATCCCTTAAACGTTTAATACTTTGTTCCCGACTTTATCACCCTAACTGGTTAGCATTAATCGGTGATATTATTTCTAGTATCATCTTTCCCACCTTGACCCTTTTATTAGCTATAGGACTTTCATTCGTAACAGAATGGAAACTGGCAATTTCTTTATTTAAAGCCTATAGCATTTATATCTTGGGGCTACTATTATTAATGTTAATTATGGAATCAGGAGTCCGGGAAATACTCCGTTCCCAAAATCAATTTACTCCTCAAATTTCCATCAATACCATCCTTAAAATGTGGATTGTTATTCCTTTTACACAATGGATTTATGGTTTAGCAATACTCTCTTCTCTTTGGATATCAAAAACTGCATGGCGCGGACTTACTTATCGCATCAAAAGTCCCAAGGATATCCGTTTAATAGAATATCATCCTTATCAATGGTTAGATCAACCAATTGATCCCAAAATATCTCTGTAATTGATGGAATTTCTATTCATTTCCCAGTCAGTATTCAGCAAACAGTAATCAATATTAATCAAAGAATTGACGACTCTAAAATGAAAAAACAACCTCTTCGGATCGCCTTATTTACAGGTTTATATGCTCCCTTTTTAACCGGAGTTTCTATAGCCGTACATCAAAGAGTTCATTGGTTACTTGAACAAGGACATGAAGTTTTTCTAATTCATCCTCAAATCAATAAAAAATTTGCCAAACAAGTTGGCAATCGTCCCATGTCGGGATTAGAAGAACTACAATCTTTTCCCAACTTTTCATCCTATGCTTTCCCCACAGAACCACTGATTTTTTATAAGTCTCTACCCCAACCTTTAAACTATCATCATTGGAGTGATACTAAACTACTGGAAAAGTTTAAACCAGACGTGATTTTAGTAGAAGAAGCAGCCCAAATGAGAGGGTTATATTCAATTTTCCTACAAGGTTATGGTCGTCCTGTAGGTGTTGATTATGCTAAACGTACCAAAACACCAATTCTCTCCATTTTTCATACTGATATAGTAGCCTATATTCGCTATTATTTAGGTAATGTATTATTCACCTTCCTCCGTCCAATTGTTCCACTTTTAGTTAAACAATTTAGTGAAGCTTACACCCTCAATTTATTTCCTTCTAGAGAACAACTTTCTAAATACCAAAAACTGCAATGTCAACGCGGTGAATATGTTCCCTATCAAGGAATTAACTGTGAGAAATTTCATCCTCGTAATATTTGTTATGATCCAGTTCCTAATGATAAAAGACCAACAGTTTTATTTGTTGGCCGCATCACCGCTGAGAAAAATGTCACTCAAATTTTAGATGCTTATCCCTTCATTGCTGCTCAAGTTCCCGATGTTCATTTAGTAATTATTGGTAGCGGGCCGTTAGATAAAGAAATTCGTCGTCGCGCTCAAAAATTTCCCAACGGTGTCACCGTTTGGGGAGAATCTCATGGTACAGAATTGTTAGGATGGTTTGCTAGAGCAGACGTGTTTATCAACCCTTCATTAACAGAAAATTTCTGCACTACAAATAATGAAGCTTTAGCTTCTGGAACACCTGTAGTTGCTTCTATGGCACCCTCCACAACTGAACAAGTAATGGTAGGTTATAACGGCCTTCTTTCTGAACCCAATAACCCTGAAGATTTTGCCAATAAAATTGTTACAGTTCTCAAAAATCCCGAATTAAAAAATCAACTCACTGAGCAAGCTAGACCTTCAGTTTTAAAACTTGATTGGTCTGTATGTAGTCAAAAATTGGAAGATAGACTCTATCAATTAGTTGATATTCCTCAACAAGTTGACTCTCTTCCATAATCACTAAATCAAACCAGATTCCTATATCATTTACATTGTCCGCAACTGCGGACTTTTTTTATGGCTTAATTTTTGCTATAAGTATAAATGAAGTAACTGCAATTATCATGATCAAGCAAACTTAAAAATCTCATGAACAAAACTCCCAACGCCATTCAACTCATACATAATTATGTTTTGCTTTTACCCATAACATAGAACAGATATTTTTTAAATCTTATCGACTTTTTAAACCAAACCCATTATCTAATGATTCTAATAATAAATAATACTGTTCAATAGTTACAGGACTTACTACTTAAGATAAGATCCCCGACTTCTTTTTTAATCATATTAAAAAATTGTTGATTGATGACAGAAGTCGGGGATCTAGAATACATAATATTCTTGATCATCTTTATTTTTGAGTAAAACTCCTAATAAATGAGGATATTGTTCTAGATTTTCAACAAACTGCAAAGCTTCTTTTTGGGAATAACGTTTTAACTACAAAATCCAATCTAATAATTCACTAGTACTAGGTTTTTTACTATCTTTTCTGCGATTACCTTCTTCACGAACTTCAATAAATTTTTCCACAGCTTTTTCAACTAATTTATTTTTATCATTTAAAGGTTTACCCAAATGACTATTAACAATTTTAATCAACCTTTCTGGTTCAGGAAATTCATTTTCACGAAATGTCAGGGTTGGAGGTTGCTTCCTTACGTCGCAATGACAGTATTTGAACTAGGTTTTGCGTAAGTCCTGACCTTTACTCAGCAATATTTAATAATAAATAAGTAATTTTCACTATATTTTGCTTGTATGATTTTATATACAATTATGTGGTTTTGTTGATTCACAAGTTATTAATCCATAACATTTCACTTTAATTTGTAACTTTATTCGTTTGCATACATTAATAAATAATTAAGAAATACAATCAGGAACATAGTTGCTAAAAAAAAAGTCGAAAAGTATACAGTACATTTATTTGTTACGATTTAAAATCCGAATTTATACTGATATCGTCCCTGGAAATAGAAAGTAAAATAGAGGCTCAGTACATAATGCGTTTAAATACTTAATTTTTAATGCTTGCTAGTCTTACTAAATTAACCAACACAAAAAATCTCGATAGGGTGTAAAGTATTAAATAAATCACTTACTTATTCATCTCTAGAGATAATCTTAATCAAAACTAAACATAACTAGTGCCACAGTTTAGTAAATAATAATAGTATAAGAAAGTAAAGGGTGCTATTTATACTGTCTGTGTTTAGAGCAAATGCTCTTAATTGTCTTGTCACAAAGCACAGTCTATCATTTTTTATGTGGCTACTAATAGTTTCTCAAGAGGCTAACTTATTAATAGCAAGGAACAAAGTATGACCAACTCTGAACTCATAGAATCCCAAAACTTATTAAATGAGTTTAAAACCTGTACTCAATTTCAATATAACGGGAAATTAAGTGTTAAAAATAGTAAAGGCTTACAATGGGGTTTTTACTACCGCTTAGGAAGAATAGTTTGGGCAACAGGTGGAAAACACCCCTTCCGTCGCTGGCGTAGAAACATGGCACAGTTCTGTCCAGATATTGATCTGGAAAAAATTCGTTGTCGTGCTGAAGATTTTGCCATTGATTATTGGGATTACAATCTTTTAGACATCCTTCATAAAAGACAGAAAATTCAGAGAGAAAAAATACAGGCAATTGTTGAACATACAATTGCAGAAATATTCTTTGATTTAGCACAAGAAGTAGACTTTTCTTCTGCCACTTATAACCTCAGCCAAGATGTAGTTCTGGATATGCCCATGAGTTTTACAAGTGCAGATATGTCTATTAAACAAATGCAAGATTCATGGACAGTTTGGTCACAAGTAGGACTAGCTAACATATCTCCTAATTCATCACCAATTTTACGTAGATCAGAACAACTGCAAAGACTTGTTAGCCCCTCTGTATACAAAAACTTTGCTAGTTTAATTAATGGCAAGTTCACATTAAGAGAATTAGCTGCCAAAATGAAACAGGATGTGATGCCTGTTACTCGTTCCTTGCTTCCCTACATCCTCAAAGGCATTATTGAGTTAGTAGAAGTACCTGATTTACCATTAACAGTCACTAACACAAGTAGCAGTAACTCCAGACAAAGTAAAAATCGCAACAACACCGTTGTACCACTCATAGCTTGTGTGGATGACAGTCCCTTAGTATGCAAAATGTTAGAGGATATTGTTACCTCTCATGGACTGAGATTTACCAAAGTTCAAGATGCTGTTCAGGCTTTACCTGTATTGATTCAAGAAAAACCAGACTTGATTTTTTTGGATCTCATTATGCCTGTAGCAAGTGGCTATGAAATTTGCACTCAACTACGCCGCATTCCTGCTTTTGCTAATACCCCAGTGATTATTTTAACTGGTAATGATGGCCTTTTGGATCGTGTCCGTGCCAAAGTAGTCGGATCGACAGATTTTATTTCCAAACCAATAGTTGCTGAACGAGTCATGGGTATCATACGTAAATATTTGGCCATGCAAAGTAGAGTAGTAGCTAATAACACAACTATAGCAGGAACAATAACTTAAGTTAATATGCGGAGGAAATAAAAAAAGTGAGTCATAAATAGAACTTCTTGAACTATGGACAGAAAAGATAATAGCTTCCTGAACTGAACCTTTTTGAAGAAGTTTTAGATTCCATCTAAGTAAAAGAGTATATGTAAACTTATGTTGATTATGTATTTTTTTATATGAAAACATCTATACAATATCTAAGGATATATATCCACCAAGAATCAAGATTTTTGCTAGATTAATTTCTGAATCTGATTACGTATTCAAAAAGTTTTGTTTGTGTAAAAATTGCAGCATTTTCAAAAAAATTTTCATAGGTAATTATCATGAGTACAGTTCTAGTCGTTGAAGATGGTTTAACTGATATGGAAATTATCAGTCGTTACATACAACAGGCAGGATATTCAGTAATTTCCGCCACCAGTAGTGATGAAGCCCAAGAAAAAATAGTCAAAAATAAGCCAGATATTATCTTGCTTGACGTAATTTTACCTGGTAAAAGTGGTTATGAAATTTGTCGAGAACTACAAAATAATCCCAATACCAGCCAAATACCAGTAGTTTTCTGTTCTACCAAACATACAGACGTAGATAAAATGTGGGGAAATATGTTGGGTGCAAAGGCTTATTTATCAAAACCAGTAGTCAAGGAAGAATTAGAAGCAATTTTGCAAAAATTGATCACTAAATAAAAAATAAAACATAACATTACTGTTATTAAAAAGTCACTATTTATGGAAATGATATTAATTACTAAGTAGTGACTACTCTAGATATGTAAAATGCTTCAAAAAAGGAAGATTCATCTTGGAAACCAAACAAAAATTTTTAAGTTTCCACTTAGGATTAGAAGACCAAGCAGTCATTACATTAGATTATATAGCTGAGGTCTTACAAGTATCCTTATCCCAAATCTGCGTAGTTCCACAGATGCCCAAATGTGTATTAGGAATTTATAGTTGGCGTGGGGAAATGCTGTGGCTAGTAGACTTAGAAGAAAAGTTAGGCTATCCATCAGTATTGCAAAGCAGCAGCTTAATCACAAAAATGATGGTAATTGTGATAAAACATAAGGGTAAACACTTAGGCTTAATGGTACGTCAACTTACAGATATAGAATGGCTAGATCCACAAGAAATGAAAATACCCTCACAGGATCTTTTTTATCCAGCCATGACACCGTTTTTACAAGGATATATAACTAATGGTGCGGAGAAGATGGTTTTTTTCTTAGATGCTATTTCTATCATCAAATCACCAGCATGGGAACATCATAACTAAAATTTTCCTGAAAATAACTACTAACATAGCTATTTTAGGGTGACAAATAACACTCGAACTATTTATCCGATCCATTTATTAGTAAATGCAAAAGTATTGAGGTAAAAGCCATGACAACTGTGTATCAAAGTAATGAAGATAGAGGAAGTATATATACTGAAGGAGAAAGATCAAACGGTAGCATTGTAGAACCTCGCCCAGAAAACCTGACACATAAAACAGTTGCCCAGGAATTTAAAATTTGGAGACAGCAGTTTCAAGAAATTACATCACAAATTAGACAAGCCACAGATTTGGACATTGCCCTGAAAACTACAGTCAAACAAATCAGGGATAAATTAGGTAATGATCGCGTTTTAATATATAGTTTCCAAAACTCAGATCATGGCACAGTTTTAGCAGAATCAAGAAATGCCGGTTGGACACCATCATTAGGAGAAAATCTTCCAGCTATTTTATTTGGATTATACACAAATCAAGATTACATAGAACCTGTTGCTATAGACGATATTAATCAAATTCAAACCACTCCTTATCAAAAACAACTACTAGATAAATTCCAAGTTAGAGCAAGTTTAACTTTACCAATTTCTGTCAATAATCAGACCTGGGGATTATTAGTAATTCACAATTGTGGAGCAGAACGAAAATGGCAAGAAGCAGAAATTACCCTTCTCTCCCAAGTGAGTACAGAAATCACTTACAGAATCCAAAGTTTTGAACTACAAAAAGAGCTACAACAATCTACACAAGCTAAACAATCAGTAGCTAAAGTTGTCAATAAGATATTACAGCAGCCAAATGTAGACAAAATCTTTAAAACCACAACCAATGAAGTCAGACAACTACTCAAATGCGATCGCGTCGCAGTATATCGCTTTAATGAAGATTGGAGTGGACAGTTTGTCTCCGAATCAGTAGGAAATAACTGGACAAAAGTCGTTACCCAAGACTTCAAAATGGTTTGGGAAGATACCCACCTACAGGATACACAAGGTGGAAGATATGCTCAAGGCGAAACATTTGTCGTCCATGACACCTACAAAATAGGTTTAGCTCAGTGTCATCTAGATATCCTCGAACAGATTGAAGCCAAAGCTTATGTCATTGCTCCCATCTTCTCTGGAGAAAAATTATGGGGATTATTGGCAGCTTATCAGAACACCAGCACTAGACAATGGCAAGATTGGGAAGTCACCTTTTTAACCCAAATAGGTTTGCAATTTGGAGTAGCTGTTTCCCAAGGTGAATATATAGAAAAAGTCAGAAAACAATCAGAACAACTAGCACAAATCACCAAACAAGAAAAAGCCCTCACCACCATAGTTAACAGAATTCGTCGTTCTTCCGACTTAGAAGAAATCTTTGTCACCACCACCCAAGAAGCACGTCAAGCACTCAAATGTGATCGTGTTGCTATTTATCGCTTTAATGAAGATTGGAGTGGTAACTTTATTGCCGAATCAGTCAGTACCGGATGGGTAAAACTGGTAGGAATGGATGTTAACACCTCAGTAGAAGATACATATTTGCAAGAAACCCAAGGAGCAAGATTTGCTAAAGGTGAAAACCTGTGGGTAGATAACATCTATCAAGAAAACATCACCCCTTGTTACTTAGAACTATTAGAATCCTTTCAAGCCCAAGCCTATATCAACGTTCCCATCTTCTTTGGAGATAAACTGTGGGGATTATTAGCAGCTTATCAAAACTCTGCACCCCGTCAATGGCAAACTTCAGAAGTCAACTTCTTGAGTCAAATAGCCCTGCAATTTAACTTAGCTAAATCGCAAATAGACTACCTGAGCGAACTAGAACAGATAGCACAACAGGAAAAGACAATCAATAGAGTTGTCAGCCTGATTCGTGAAGCTAGAAGTGTAGATGAAATCTTCGTCACCACCACCTCCGAAGTACGCCGAGCAATCAAATGCGATCGCGTTGCAGTTTATCAATTTACACCAGACTGGGGTGGTAAATTTGTGGCTGAGTCAGTAGTTGCAGGGTGGACAAAATTAGTTGGCCCTGGCATCAAAACAGTCTTAGACGACACATATCTACAGGATACAAAAGGTGGTAGATATGCCAAAGGAGAAACCTTTATTGTTAACGACACCTACGCAATTGGTTTAGCACCTTGCCACCTAGCTATATTAGAACAGTTTGAAGCTAAAGCCTATATCATAGTCCCCATATTTTTTGGAGAAAAATTATGGGGATTATTCGCAGCATATCAGAACACTGGACCTCGTACCTGGAAAGAATCAGAAATCAACTTTTTACAACAAATAGCCTTGCAGTTTAGCCTAGCTAAATCACAGTTAGATTATGTAGACAAAGTCCAGCTACAATCTCAAGAACTCAGACAGATTGCAGAGCAAGAAACAATCCTCAACAAAATCGTCAATAGAATTCGTCAATCCTTTGATTTAGAAGATATTTTTAAAACAGCTACCCAAGAAGTACGTCAGGCCTTACGATGCGATCGCGTTGCCGTATACCAATTCCATCCTAACTGGAGTGGACAATTTATAGCTGAATCTGTAGGCAGTGGTTGGATCAAAGTTGCAACCCCAGACTTTAAAATGGTGTGGGAAGATACCCACCTCCAAGAAACCCAAGGGGGTAGATATGCTAAAGGTGAAAACTTTATTGTTAACGATATCTACGAAGCAGGCCATAGTCAATGTCACCTAGAGATATTAGAACAGGTAGAAGCCAAAGCCTATGTGATCGTGCCTGTATTTTATGGGGAAAAATTGTGGGGATTATTTGCCGCCTATCAAAATACAGGTACAAGGGAATGGCAACCTAGAGAGATTAACTTCCTCGAACAGATTGGACTGCAAATTAGTTTAGCCAAATCCCAGATAGACTACATCGAACAAATACAATCTCAATCGGAAGAACTAGCTCAAATAGCCGATCAGGAAAAAACCTTCACCAAAATAGTCAACCGCATCCGTCAATCTAATGAAGTAGAAGAAATATTTAAAACCACCACCCAAGAACTCAGACAAATCCTCAAATGCGATCGCGTCGCCGTTTATCAATTTACCTCAGATTGGGGTGGTAACTTCGTAGCTGAATCTGTAGGTAGTGGCTGGGTAAAACTAGTCGGGCCAGGGTTTAAAACCACTCTCAATGATCCTTGTCTACAAGATGCTAGAGGTGGACGTTATGAAAAAGGCGACACCTTAGTAGTTGAAGATATTTACACATCTACCCTCGATCCTTGTTATATAGAAATCATTGTTGGATACGAAGCTAGAGGTTATGTGATCGCACCTATTCTCATTAGTGATAAATTATGGGGATTATTAGCCACCTATCAAAATACTGGGCCTCGTAAATGGGAAGCAACAGAAGTTAACTTAGTCTCCAGATTAGGAGATCAATTAGGACTAGCTCTGCAACAAGCAGAATACCTCAAACAATTACAAAATCAATCATCAAAACTCTCAGAAGTAGCCGAACGGGAAAAAGCAGCCAAAGAATTACTCCAGCAAAGATCAATTGAACTACTCAGAGCTATTAGTCCGGCATTGGGAGGTGATTTAACAGTTCGCGCCCCCATCACCGAAGACGAACTCGGAACAATTGCTGATGCTTATAATGGTACTCTCCAAGCCCTACAACAAATAGTCATTCAGGTAAAAACCTCCTCTCAGCAAGTAGCTGAAACTTCCGTAGATAGCGGTTCTTCCCTAGTCGGACTAACTGATTTAGCAAAAACCCAATCTGACGAAATCTCCCAAGCCTTAGAAGATATTCAACAGATGGTAAATTCAACTCAAGCAGTTGCATCTAATGCTCAACTGGTACAGGTGGCAGTCCAACAAGCTAACAAAACCGTAGACGCTGGTGATATCGCCATGAACGAAACGGTAAACTCCATCCAAGCAATTAGGGAAACCGTGGCCCAAACCAGTAAGAAAATTAAACGCTTGAGTGAATCATCACAGAAAATTTCTAAAGTCGTAAACTTGATTAGTAACTTTGCTACCCAAACCAACGTCCTAGCTTTGAATGCAGCCATAGAAGCTACCCGTGCCGGTGAATATGGTAAAGGTTTTGCCGTAGTAGCAGATGAAGTTCGTTCCTTATCTCGACAGTCCACAGCAGCAACCACAGAAATTGAAAAATTAGTGGAAGAAATTCAAACAGAAACTGGAGAAGTTGCCCTAGCAATGGAAACTGGAATTCAGCAGGTAGTAGAAGGAACAAACTTAGTTAGTGAAACCCGCCAAAACTTAAATGCCATTGTTGCGGCAACCGAAGAGATTAGTCAACTAATTGAGGGTATTACCGCAGCTACTCAAACACAAATGGATCAATCAGTTACAGTTACCTCATCCATGAATGATGTAGCTGCTATTGCGAACAAAACCTTTGGTGAATCTCAAGAAATTGCCAAAGCCTTCCAAACTTTATCAGTAATGGCACAGGATCTGTTAACCTCGGCTGGTAAATTTAAAGTCAACTAGATCATTGGTAATTGGTAATTGGTAATTGGTAAACTGATTACCGATTATCAAAACTAATGAGGGTTTGCATTAAAAAGTCTTGTCGGGGAACAGGGAACAGGGAATAGGGAACAGTTTCAAGAATTTGGAACTTTCATTGCGACAAATAACACAGGCTGGAAACCTGTTCCACAAAGGAAGCAATCTCAAATCCCGAGGTTTCATGAAAATGCGTAAGTCCTAATCCCCTAATGAGAAATAATTCCTAAAGTTGAAATAAAAATTATGATTACAGATAATGAAATTCGTGAACAAGGCTATGCGTACTTTCTAGCAGAAGCACCGGAATTACTACAAGCGATTGAACAAGATTTATTTAGCTTTTTAGATGACCATAGTAGCAATAAAGTCCATAATTTAATGCGTGCGACTCACACTATTAAAGGGGGAGCAGCTACAGTTGGGTTAGATACAATCAAAATGATTGCCCATTCCTTAGAAGATGTATTTAAAGCTTTATATTCTCCTGATGTCACCGTAGATTCAGAACTACAAACACTATTATTAGAAGCCTATGAATGTCTTCAGTTATCAGTCACAGCAGAGTTAATACCAAATAATATTAATCAAGAGGAAATTCTTAGCCGTGCTACTACTGCATTTGCACAATTACAAGAAAAATTAGGTGACGCTTTTGGTGCAGAAGAACATATTCCTACAGCAGAGGAATTAGGATTTGATATTGTTCAATCTATTTTTGAAGTGGGTGTTACCCAAAGAATAGAAAGTATTGTTGATGCTATTAATAACTCCCTCAATGATGAAGATTTACAAGAGTTTTTAATCATTCAAGCTGAGGTATTTATTGGTTTATCAGAGTCTTTAAATTTGCCTGGCTTAAAGGAAATAGCTGACACAATTATAGCTGCATTATCAGCTAATCCTCACCAAATTCATAAAGTTGCAAAAATCACTGTAGGTGACTTGAAAGCTGCTCAAAAAGCTGTTCTAGCTGGCGATCGCACATCCGGAGGTTCACCCTCTGAAGCTTTACAAGCACTGGCCAAAGGTCAGGAAAACCCTGCACAACCGGATATACTATTACCAAATAAGACAGAAGATTTAGAAAAACTAGAAGTTGATAATCCTCCCCAGAATAGCTCTTTAGTCAAGGCTGCCTCAGAACACCTAGAAATTGTCCATCATACTAATCATTTTGCCAATACATTTTTAAATATAACCAGAGAATTTTACCATTTTTTAATTACACCTAGTCAGCAAAATAATGAACCTTTAAAACCTGCTAATGCTAAATTTTATTTAAAAGTAATTCGCTATATTTTTGGTTGGTTTAATCATTACCTAGAAATCCCAGAAGAAAATCTGAGTCTGAATTTACTAATTTACACACCTGAGTTAAATTACTCCGAAGATTATTTATTAACCTGGGTAGAACAATTCCTAGATTTTGTGAAAGATGAACAAGATCAAGAAAACTTATGTCTTTATCGTCGGGGAGTAGTTTTAATCATTATCTTAGCAGTAGCTGAACTGGATTATTCTAACTACAATAATGATCATACTTTAACAATAATTGATACACTCAAAAAACAAATCCGCTTCGTAGGTAGAGAATATAAAAAGTATTCTCCTGTGACAGAAGAAGAGAAAGGGTGGCTAGATCATCCCAAACTGCAAGAACTACTGACAATTAAAGAAATACCAGTAGAAATACCAATAGAAACATCTGAGGATTATAATTTAGTGGAAGAAATCTGGGGAGGAGAAGCCATTCCAGAGACAGAAATAGCAAATAATCAGCAAGAAGTAGAAGAAATTGATATCAGAGAAGAAAATAAAGATATTAATGCAGAAAATATTAATAATGATAATTATTTAGAAAGTGTTACTTCATCAGCAGTTAGCGATCACGCCTTTGCGGCTACCTCTAATCCTGAATATGCAATTATCAACGATGATACAGATAATAAGACTAGAGAAGCAGAAGAGAAAACATCAACATCTCCTACAAAAAATACTAAACAACAATCCTTCGTGCGTGTAAGTGTAGAAGGATTACAACGCCTGAACTACCTAGCCGGAGAATTGCTAATTTTTCAAAAAAGGCGTTCTTTGTATGATGAACAAATAATAGAATTAATTGCCAGACTAAGTGCAAAAATCAGCGAACATCACAACGTTTTAGAACAGTTGCGTGACTTGCAATTCCAAAGTAGTAATTTTAGTACTGACAACCAACATCAAGTATCCTCAGTCCAATTTGATGCTCTAGAAATGGATGTCTATACAGAATTTAATCTCACATTACATGAAGCCTTAGAAGAAACTTTACAACTCCAAGAAACGGCTGAATCTTTAGATTTATTAATCAAACAATCTACAGAAATTAGCGATCACAAATATAATTTAACTTTGAGCATGATAGACAATCTCACCGAAGCGAGAATGCTACCATTGGGAACAATTTTAAATCGTTTCCCTAAAATGGTGATTCAGCTAGGTAATGTCTATGCTAAAAACGTAGAACTAAAACTCACAGGTACACAGGTTTTAATAGATAAAGCCATAGCTGAAAAACTATATGATCCCCTATTACAATTAGTACGGAATGCCTTTGATCATGGGATTGAATCACCAGGAGATAGAATCAAACAAGGGAAAAATGAACAAGGTTTGATAGAAATTTCTGCCTACCACCAGGGAAGTCAAACCATGATTGAAGTCAGAGATGATGGTAAAGGTTTAAATCTAGAGAATATTCGCCAGCGAGCGATTGAACTAAATTTAATTCCCAGTGAATATAACAATCAAAATTATTATAATTCTCCCAGTGAATCTGAACTGATTGATTTGATGTTTTCCCCAGGATTTTCCACCGCAGTCAAAGTGAGTGAAATTTCTGGTAGAGGTATGGGATTAGATATTGTTCGTAGTCAGTTAGAATCTTTAAATGGGGTAATTTCAGTACAGTCATTACCCAATCAAGGTACAACATTTATACTTAAAATTCCTTTTTCTATGACCACTGATAAACTCATGCTAGTCCAGTCTGGTGGTATTGTTTACGCTTTACTATTAGATAGTATCGAAAAAATTATCATACCCTCAGAACAGCAAATTAAAGAATTTGAAGGTAAGCAAATTTTATATTGGGATTCTGGCACAGAAGAAATGGTTGTCAACCTAGTAAAAATGTCCAGTTTAATGGATTACAATGGTTCAATCTCTGCCATGAACTCTTTAAATCATGTGTCCAGGAATCCAGATACAGAAAATGTGAAAAATCCTGTGCTTTTACTCAGACGTAACAGCATAATTTTAGGTTTAGAAGTTGATCAAATTATTGGCGAACAAGAATTAGTAATTAGGCCTTTGGGTAATGCGATCTTTCCACCCAAATATATCTACGGTTGTAGTAGTTTAGCCAATGGTAATTTGATTTTAGTTATTGATGGCACAATGCTGATAGATACCCAGCAAATGGAAGCTACTCTTGATTTCAGACATCTACCAACATCTACTGAAACTAAACAAAAATCTTTACCAGTAGTTGAAGAAGTATCATCTACACCACTACTATTAGCATCTACACCTATTGATCAAAATGAACCTATTTCTACTCTTTCTGTAGTAACTGCCCCGAAATTACCTACAGCGGTGTTAGTTATAGATGATGCGATTAGTGTTCGTCAAACTTTGGTGATGACTCTACAAAAATCTGGTTTTCAAGTGTTTGCCGCCGAAAATGGTGTAGAAGCGATTGAACAGTTAGAATTACATCCAGAAATTGCGGTGGTACTTTCTGATCTAGAAATGCCAAAAATGAATGGTTTTCAATTATTAACCCATATCCGTCAACATCAAGATTGGAAAACAAAACCTGTGGTAATTTTAACTTCCCGGAGTTCTGATAAACATCGTCATTTAGCTCAAGAGTTAGGTGCAACAGCTTATTTAACTAAACCTTATTTAGAGCATGAACTGCTGGGAACTGTAGAAAGTTTAGCTCATCAAAATCATAATTTTCAACAGGGTTTAATTACCGCTGGTAAGTAGGTTTTGCAGCAAAAAGTGTCCTTGGATTAAATCATAATCCAGGGCTGCTTAAACTCATAAGGATACGAATTTTGTCAAGATCATGAATACGTAGGGGCAAACCCCCCGTGGTTGCCCCAGGAAAACTAGGTAGGGTGCAGGGAGAAAAAGTGACAGCAATTTAGTTACAGCAGATTTCGTTGCTATAAGGTACAAATTATAATCATAAAACTTTTGTGGGGTGGGCATCTTGTGTGGGGTGGGCATCTTGCCCGCCAATAAAGTACCTCATAACACCCGAAAGCACTGTAATTTATTGTCACCCAGTCAAATATCACTCAACATGGTTTTTTGCCAAGAAAGTACATTTCTGTCAAGATCATCATGTGTAGACAAACCATATCATTTCTGAGGCAACCACAGGGGGTTTGCCCCTACGTGAGGAAAACATATCATTCCGATGCTAACTGATTTGATATAACTGGTTAAAGTTGTCACCCAGAAAATAAACTATAAGTACCCAAGCAAAGTCAATTGCACATATTGATTGAAAACAGAACTTGCTGTATTCCTTTGCTGTTCCCTACTATAAAATTTATTTTGCACGACTACTTATTATGTATTTGAATTCTTCAGTTACTCAATTTGATAACATTTCCCTATCTACCGATCCGAATGAGGAGGAAGTAGACACAGATAAAGATTTACTTGAACTTTCACCATTAACCCGTTCTTCTGTGTTAACACCCAATGGTGATCTTGGAAATAGTGTAGCTCAACGCGGTAACGTCTTAGCTGTACAGAAGTCAGAAGAGTTACAAAAAATCTTACTAGCTCATCGGAATGAGCGTCATCTTGTGATTTTACAAGACTTTCCTGATCCTGATGCTCTCTCTAGTGCTTGGGCATATCAACTCATAGCTCAACAATACGATATCAAATGTGAAATTATTTATGCAGGAACTTTAAGTCATCAAGAAAACATTGCTTTAGTTAAACTAACTAATTTACCGGCTCAACGCTGCACCATGCAAACCCTGAAAAGCAAAGACTTATTATCTTATCAAGGGTTTGTGTTAATTGATAACCAAGGAACAACATCACAGTTATTACCACTAGTAAAACAAGCAGGAATTCCCTTAGTTGTACTGGTAGATCACCACAGCTTGCAAGGGGAATTGAGTGGAGAATTTACTGATGTTCGTCCTCATGTGCGAGCAACAGCAACAATATTTACCCAATATTTACAGTTAGGTTTGCTGGCATTTGATAGCAGTATTAGCCAACATATTAAATGTGCAACGGCTTTAATGCACGGTTTGCGTTCAGATACAAATCGGTTGATGCAAGCGCAGGAAGAAGATTTTATGGCAGCAGCTTACTTGAGTAGATTTTACGATGCTCAACTGCTAAATGCTATCTTACAAGCAACTCGTTCTAAACGGGTAATGGATGTGATCGAGCGATCGCTCAAAAACCGTATCGTCCAAAACAACTTTTCCATCGCTGGTGTGGGTTATTTACGTTATGATGACCGAGATGCTATCCCCCAAGCAGCTGATTTTTTGGTGACAGAGGAAAATGTTCATACAGCTGTAGTTTATGGCATCGTTCACGATGAAGATGAAGAGTTAGAAATAGTCATAGGTTCTTTGAGAACCACAAAACTAACTTTAGATCCTGATGAATTTATTAAAGAGGCTTTTGGACAAGATAGTACGGGTAGATTTTTTGGTGGTGGCCGCACTGGTGCTGGTGGTTTTGAAATCCCTATGGGTTTCTTGTCTGGTAGTAATGAAAATTCTGCCTACGCGAAAATGAAATGGGAAGTTTTTGATGCTCAAATCAAGCAAAAATTATTAAAGTTGGTTAATCCTAAAGATCACCCCATTTAATTAATGTTTAGTTCTCTAATTTACGATAAATTTACACTTAAGTAGTCGTGCAAAATAAATTTTATATTTTGGAGAGGGAACTCTTAACAGGCAACACGGAACAGGTAAGAGGATGTTTGAAAAGTTTTTGGCAGTAAAAATTTAGGCGAGTCGCCTAACCATAATACGGATCATGGCAAGATAGATAAAAGTCTCAGATGTTGTGGGTAAAAACTCATAATCTCGGACTAATCGCCGACAACTCATCAACCACCCAAAAGTCCGTTCTACTACCCAACGCTTTTTGAGTAGGACAAAACCTTTA
>JAAHFX010000014.1:260839-297045 GCA_010672785.1 Sphaerospermopsis sp. SIO1G1 | reverse complement strand
AACTCGCAACAGTTACTCTTTCTGTACTGACAGTTATAGGATTTACCCAAGAAGCGCAAGCATCAGTTTTACACAATGGTTGGAACTATACAATTGATTCTTTTAACGATTCTACATACCGTACATATCCAGGTAGTCCTACCAGTGTAGGTGGTGGACTATTTGAAATTTATGGGATGGGGATGAAGGATGATATAGACAATAATAGAATCACCTTTGCGATTAATGCCAATTTATCAAGAGATGGTGCTGTAGTTCCTGTCCGTTATGGATATGATCATATTGGTTGGGGAGACCTTTTTATTCAAACCGCTTCAGGATTATTAGGAGTTAATTTTACTAATGCTAATGGTTCTGCTGCTGGTTTAGGAGTATACAGAGTATTTGGAACGAAAAGTGTAGCTCATCTTAATGATGGTTGGTCTAGTAATAGTTCATATACTAATTTTGTTGCTAGTAGAGGTGGAAATCCAACTTTAGGAGATTTAGGTCAACATCAATCACCTTTTGGAAATGCAACTAATAGTGTAATTTCATCTGGACAATGGATTAGTAATCTTCTTCCTGGTGATTTAAGTGGATTAGATTTTGGACGTTTTGGTGCTTTTGGTTATCAAACTTTTGGATTTAGTATTGATCGTTCCTTAGTCCCTTCAGGAGATTTGGTAGCTTGGTTAATTCAAGAGTGTTTTAATGATGGAATTGCAATGTTAGCAAACATTCCAACCATTATTGACCCACCTGATGAACCAGAAAAACCTACTATTGATCCACCTATTGATCCACCTAAAACTACTCCTGAACCTTCTACTTTAATAGGAATGATTGCTTTAGCTGCAATGGGTGTATTTTCCACTAAAAATCAACGAAAAAATAAGAAGTTGGTAGTAAATACATAATTGATTTTATTTAGCGATCGCTGCTCTAGCCATTTTTATGTTGCGATCGCTTTTTTTCAATAAATTAAGACTCTAGAAATATAGGTAAAATAGATGTAAAATAAGTTATCATACGCTAATATCTAAACTTCCATGACGCAAATTACCTTCGCAGAACTTCCCCAAACCTTACAAAACCTAATTAACCAAACTCAAAAAACAGGTGAATCTCTCACTATTACTGACAATAATACTGCGATCGCCATCATCTCACCTATTATTAAAAATAAAAGAGCTACCTTCGGAGTAATGAAAGATAGTGGAGAAATTATAGGAGATATTGTTGAACCTACCTCAAATCTAGTAAATGTGGATATATTAAATTTATAGATATAGAAACACCTAAAAATGGATATCTTTACTATAAAAACATCTCTTACCAAAATCTTGAAAATTGCATATTTACACCCAAACCCATAAATCAAAAATCCTGTAAATCCTCAAATCCTGGACATCCTGATTCAGACAAAAAACAATATCCTGTAGAATTTAATCCTACAGAATTTGCTTTCTAGTATATAAGTCAGTCAAAACTTTCTTTTCACCTCAAAAACCTTAAAGACGCAAGCCTCGTTAATGCTCGTCAAGAAAGGTGCTTGTATCATTACAGTCTAAACTTACCCCAATTTCAGGTATTAGAAGATTACATCGCAGATATTCATCGTAATTCTCTCATCTCCCCTCCACGCTCTTGTTGTGAGTAAAATGATATCTATTGATTGCAGTATTTACGCAGGATTTATGGAAAAACCAACCACAGAGGACACAAAGAACACAGAGGAATAGGAGTTTGACAGATATTTTGCATGAGTCCTAAATCAGTAATTAATTGAAACTACGTAACTTTATTTACTGATATGATTGTTTTGACTATATCCATCAATTTTTTTTGATTAATTTTTATATCTTGTGCTATCATCCTACTTGACATATCAATTTTTTTTGAAATGATAAACAAATAGGGTTATTAGTATTAGTTTGATTGGTCTTAGAAATTAAGGAATATTTGCATCAAAAAGAGGAATTTTAAGATGGCAATTCGTGTAGGAATTAACGGTTTTGGGCGCATGGGACGTTTAGCAGTTCGCGCTGCTTGGGATTATCCAGAAATAGAATTTGTGCATATAAATGAAGTTAAAGGTGGTGCAGTAGCAGCAGCACATTTATTGAAATTTGATTCCGTACATGGTAGATGGAATAAAGAAGTAGAAGCAGGAGAAAATCAAGTTATTATTGATGGTAAAACCTTGAGCTTTAGTGAATATTCCCAACCAGAAGAAGTTTCTTGGGAAGATTTTAATATTGATATTGTCTTAGAATGTTCAGGTAAATTTAGAACCACAGCTACCCTTGAACCTTATTTTAAAAGAGGTGTACAAAAAGTCATTGTTGCTGCACCAGTAAAAGAAGGTGCATTAAATATTGTCATGGGAGTAAATGACAACTTATATCAACCTGAAAAACACCATCTTTTAACAGCAGCTTCTTGTACAACCAACTGTTTAGCACCTGTCGTGAAAGTAATTCATGAAGGTTTAGGAATCAAACATGGTGTCATAACTACAATTCATGATAATACTAATACTCAAATCATTGTAGATGCACCCCATAAAGACTTACGTCGGGCTAGAGCTACCAGTATGTCATTAATTCCCACTAGCACTGGTTCAGCAACAGCAATTGGGTTAATTTATCCAGAACTAAACGGTAAATTGAATGGGTTAGCAGTGCGAGTTCCTTTGTTAAATGCTTCCTTAACAGATTGTGTTTTTGAAGTTGCCAAACCAACCACAAAAGAAGAAATTAATAGTTTATTGAAAACCGCATCAGAACAAGAACCACTCAAAGGAATTTTAGGATATGAAGAACGTCCATTAGTATCAATTGATTATAAAGATGATCCTCGTTCTTCTATTATTGATGCACTTTCTACAATGGTTGTAGATGAAACCCAAGTAAAAATATTAGCTTGGTATGACAATGAATGGGGTTACGCTAATCGCATGGTGGAATTAGCAAGAAAAGTCGCTTTAAGTTTAGAAAAGTAATTGAAGAATTGAGGAGTTAGGAGTCGTAGGGGTTTAGCACTGCTAAACCCTTATAGGAGTTAGAAGCAAAATTTTTCAACTCTTAAAAAAGACTAGAAACCTATAATTTAGACTGAATCCTGAATTATCTATCCTCAATTCTTAATTATTTCTTCTTCTGATAAATCAATAAAAAAACACAGGGACAACCAAAGTTATTATCATGACTTCTACCACAAATTCCGGTGCAAGTTTAAAAAACTATGCCGTAGTTACCTTAGCTTATTGGGGTTTTACCATTACCGATGGTGCATTACGAATGTTAGTTTTATTGTACTTTAATAAAATTGGCTATACACCCCTACAAATTGCCTTTTTATTCCTATTTTATGAAGTTTTTGGGATTGTTACTAATTTTTTAGCAGGTTGGATTGGTTCACAATTTGGCTTAAAATTAACCCTATATAGTGGGTTAGGATTACAAGTTTTTTCTTTACTGATGTTATCAGCTTTAAATCCTGATTGGGGACAATTTTTTGCAGTTATTTATGTCATGGTTGCACAAGCATTTTCAGGAATTGCTAAAGACTTAACTAAAATGAGTTCTAAAAGTGCAATTCGTTTAGTAGTTCCCCAAGATGCACAATCTTCTTTATTTAAATGGGTGGCAGTTTTAACGGGTTCTAAAAATGCGTTAAAAGGTGTTGGTTTCTTTGTAGGTAGTGCATTATTAGCTGCATTTGGCTTTATCAATGCTTTATTAATTATGGCAGGTGGACTATTTTTAATTATGTTCACTGGTTTATTATTACCCAAAGGAATGGGCAAAATTAAGAAGAAAGTCAAATTTAGTCAACTGTTTTCTAAGAGTGAAGAAATTAATATTTTATCAGCAGCAAGATTTTTTCTATTTGGTTCAAGAGATGTCTGGTTTGTAGTTGGTTTACCAGTATTTTTGCGAGAAGTATTAGGATGGTCATTTTATCAAGTTGGAGGATTTTTAGCTTGTTGGGTAATTGGATATGGGATAGTTCAGTTTTTAGCACCGAACTTGATGCAAAAATTTGGTGATGGTAGTCCACCAGCGTCAAAAACTATTCAATTTTGGACATTAACATTAACTTTTGTTCCCTGTGCGATCGCCATAGCTCTACAAATGGGTTTACCTGCTAATCTAGTAATTATTGTGGGACTTTTATTATTTGGAATTGTCTTTGCTTTTAATTCTGCGGTTCATTCCTATTTAGTTTTAGCATTTACCGATGATGATAAAGTAGCCTTGAATGTTGGTTTTTATTACATGGCTAACTCTGGTGGTCGTCTTGCCGGTACTGTATTATCAGGTTTAATTTATCAATTATTTGGTTTAGTCGGTTGTCTGTGGACATCAATGTTTTTTGTTCTAGCAGCAGCTTTAGTTTCTTTCAAATTACCAAACCCCAAACCGAGTAAAGATATTGCTTGGAAAGGTGGAAGTGGAGATTAACAGAATGCAGAATTTCAAATTTCGAATTAACAGAACTTACGTACCGATAATCATTTTTTTGCAACGGTCTGAGGATGTCTTTGACAATCTTGGGAAATGAATTTTTAATGATTATAAATTATTTTTTTTAATCCTTCGCCCAGAATTTATCATATTTTGGGCTATTTTTAGCACTTTTTCTGAACATTCAATACTTCTGGAAAAAGACATAGAAAATTTCATAAATATAGACAAGTATTATCTGCAATCTGGAGGATTATTTTGGATAGTAGAAAAGAATAACAAAATATTTATTACTGCTGGTTTTTATCCATACAAAAAAGTAGAAAAAAGAGCAGAAATTAAAAAAATCTACCTAATATCCCAAGCAAGAGGTATCGGGTTAGGAAAATTCCTGTTACATAAATTAGAACTAGAAATTGCAACTAGAAGATTTTCAAGCATTTGGATCACAACTATCAATCTATTTAAAGAAGCAACTTCCTTATATAAAAATAGTGGATATAGTAAAGTTATAGATATAGAAACACCTGAAAATGGATATATTTACTATAAAAAAATCTCTGATCAATATTCTGAAAATTCCATATTTACCCCCCAAACCCATAAATCAAAAATCCTGTAAATCCTTAATCCTGGACATCTTGATTCTCACAAAAAGGCTATAATAAAATCTGAGCAACTATGCTGTATCATAATGATCACCCCCATAACTAAAACTCCTAACGTAATTATTTCCGGATTTCATGCCCTGTCAGATCCCATCAGAATGAATGTGATAGAATTACTCCGTCACCGTGAACTTTGTGTATGTGATTTATGCGACACTTTAAAAATAAGTCAATCAAAACTATCCTTTCATCTCAAAAATCTCAAAGAAGCAAATCTTGTTAACACCCGTCAAGAAGGAAAATGGATTTACTATAGTTTAAACTTACATCAATTTCAGGTTCTAGAACAGTATTTAGCTGATATTCACCATAATTCTGTTCTTTCTCCCCCTCGCTCCTGCTGTGACTAAATTACCTGAATTTACCATTATTAATAAAAACATAATTGACATATCAACTTTTTTTGATATGATAACCTTATCAACTTTTTTTTGAACATCAGGTGCAAAAGTGGCCACTACAATAGAAAGGTCAAAATTGCCATTATCTATGTCTTACGGAAAAAAAGCCTTAGCAGAAGCCATAGGTACATTTATTTTAGTCTTTGCTGGTACTGGTGCAGTGATGGTAAACAACATCAGTCAAGGAGCTATTACCCATTTAGGAATTAGTTTTGTATTTGGTGCTGTAGTTGCAGCCTTAATTTACAGTTTAGGACATATTAGCGGCGCACATTTAAACCCTGCGGTAACATTAGCTTTATGGCAAGGTGGATTGTTTCCTAAAAAGCAGATTTTACCTTATATTTTATCGCAATTATTAGGTGCAAGTCTGGCTTCAGCTTGCCTGTTATTCAGTCTAGGAAAAGTCGCTAATATGGGAGCAACATTACCGTTAAATAACAACTGGTTACAATCTTTAATTTTAGAATTTATCCTTACATTTATATTGATGTTTGTGATATTAGGTGCAGCAGTTGATAAACAAGCAAATAGTAGTTTTGCCGGTTTAGCAATTGGTCTAACTGTGGCTTTAGAAGCGGCATTTATGGGACCCATTACTGGTGCAAGTATGAATCCTGCTCGTTCTTTTGGACCAGCCTTGATAGGTGGTATTTGGCAACATCACTGGGTTTATTGGGTTGCACCAATTTTAGGAGCGCAGTGTGCAGTTTGGACATACAAAATTCTATCATATTCAGATTTACAGAAATAGCTAATTAGGATTTTTATGAGTGATCATCCACCCAGAATTTTATTTTTATATGGTTCTTTAAGAGAACGTTCTTACAGTCGTTTATTAGCAGAAGAAGCAGCAAGAATAATTACAGACTTTGGTGCAGAAGTAAGATTTTTTAACCCACGAGAACTACCAATTCATGGTAGTGTTCCAGATAGCCATCCCAAAGTACAAGAACTACGGGAATTGAGTATGTGGTCAGAAGGTCAAGTTTGGTCTTCCCCAGAAATGCACGGTAACATAACTGGAATTATCAAGAATCAAATTGATTGGATACCTTTAAGTGTGGGTGCAGTTCGACCAACTCAAGGTAGAACATTAGCAGTTATGCAAGTTAGTGGTGGTTCTCAATCTTTTAACGCTGTTAATACCCTGAGAATATTAGGACGTTGGATGCGGATGTTTACCATTCCTAATCAATCTTCCGTAGCTAAAGCATATCAGGAATTTCATGAAGATGGCACAATGAAAGATTCTGCTTATCGAGATCGAGTAATTGATGTTATGGAAGAACTATATAAGTTTACTTTGCTATTACGTGATCAAGTTGATTATTTAACAGATCGCCATAGTGAACGTAAAGAAAAAGCCGCAAAAGAAGCTAGAGAACTTGCTAATAATGCAGTGAATTCGTAAATAATTACCTATCAATCAAAAACAATGAAAAAAGTAATGTTCGTCTGCAAAAAAAATTCTCGTCGTTCTCAAATGGCAGAAGGTTTTACTAAAACTTTAGGTAGTGGTAAAGTAGAGGTTGTTAGTTCTGGATTAGCATCTAGTCAAGTAGACCCAATGATTGTACAAGTCATGTCTGAAATAGGAATTGATATTAGTAGTCAAACTTCTAAAGCATTAGATAATTTCAAACCAGAAAATTTTGATGTAGTAATTTCTTTGTGTGGTTGTGGAGTAAATTTACCCCAGGAATGGGTGTTAAGAGATGTATTTGAAGACTGGCAATTATCTGATCCTGAAGGTCATGATATTGAAACTTTTCGTCGTGTCCGAGATGAAGTGAAATCAAGAGTGATTAAATTAATTGCAGACCTGGCTTAAATCAGTTAACAGTTAACAGTTTACAGTTATCAACTATTAACTATTAACTATTAACTGAGGACTTACGCACAAGCTATAGAATAATCGAACCACAGAGGCACAGAGAACACAGAGATATGAGGATTTGAGAGATATTTTGCGTAAGTCCTATAACTATTAACTATCACTGTTAATTAACCCTAAGAAATATCTTTTAATTCCACAGTTCTGACAGAAAGTAATTGAGTTTGACTTCCTCTTTGTACCTTCACTTGTAGAACTTGCCCTAAACGACTATTTTCGACTACTGTTTGTAATTGTCCAGCGCTAGTAATTGGTTGATTATCAATTTGAATAATCACATCTCCACGACGGATACCAGCAGTAGCAGCAGGAGAATTTAAAACTACCCGCATTACCAAAGCACCTTCAACTTCAGGGATTGCAAAAGTTGAGTTAGGATTGTTATTGTTTTGCTTGGCTAATTCTGGTGTTAAAGTTACCAATTGTACGCCTAAGTAGGGATGAGCAACTTTACCGTCCCGTTGTAGCTGAATAGCAATTTCCTTGGCTTTATTAATAGGAATTGCAAAACCTATTCCCATTGCATCTGCACGAATAGCAGTATTAATACCAATAACCTCACCTTGAGCATTTAATAACGGGCCACCAGAGTTTCCGGGATTAATTGCTGCATCTGTTTGGATGAAGTCTAAACGCTTGTTACTAATTCCTACTTGGGTACTAGAACGTTTTAGAGTGCTGACAATACCCAAAGTAACAGTATTATCAAATCCTAAAGGATTACCAACAGCGATCGCCCAATCTCCCACTTGTACATCATCAGAAGAACCCAGAGGTGCAACGGGTAAATCATTCCCTGCATTAATTTTAACTACCGCTAAATCCGTAACTTCATCAATACCGCTGACTTGACCTTTATAAGTACGGCCATCTTTTAACCTAACAGTTACTTTATCAGCCTGATCCACCACGTGAGCATTAGTTAAAATTATCCCACTTTTATCTAAAATAAAACCAGAACCTAAACCTCGTAATTGTTCAGTAGGTGACTGTTGAGAGAAATCTTCACCAAAAAACCTCCGAAAAAAAGGATCATCCATAAACGGATCAACTTGACGAGTAACTGTTTTTTCGGTATCAATTCTGACTACAGACTTACCCACACGATTCACCGCTTCAGCAACAAAACTGTGTTTACCAATTGCCATAGAAGCAGCAGAAGATTGTGGAGAAACAACAGATTCTGCCTGGGATGGTAAAACTAGTACACTAGAGGTTATCAGCACTACACCTAGAAAAATTGCTAAAAATCGGATACTGAGTTGGTGTATGGAACGAGTTAATCTGAAAAAATACATAAATTACAACCTAGTCTCAAAAACTAACTTTTGTTTTTTGGTGACAAATTCATTTACCAAAAAAATGGGTAAGACTTACGCAAAATATCTCTTAAACCCTCTTCTCTTCGTTTCCTTTGCGCCCTTCATGGTTAATTCTTCCGTAACTTCTGCGTAAGTCCTGATGAGTTTAAAGCCCCAACCTTTGAGGACGGCTTTCTGATAAAATAATTTCAGCAGGTATGAAGCAACTATTGTTTAAACCAAGAATTGCCTCACCTTTAGAGTGGGGATTATGTCAAAATCGTAGTAATAGCTTAAACAGAATTCTCTATACATTGTCAGGGAGGCTATAGGGAGAGCAGAGATAAGGGTAGTATAAGGCAGGCACAGGGGTGCTAGGGCAGGCACGGGGGCGCTGCCCCTACGTTTTTAACATAATATTCTGTATAATCAGGAGTAAAAAACAAGCCTTGTAAACAAGTTAATTTAACTTTGACTAACCAAGCTATTATGGAAATTTACCCTGGCCTAGTTCGGTTTTTCCACCCATTAAAAACTTCAGCCCTTTCAAATCAAAATCCCCCTAAATCAGAATTTGTGATCAACCACCAAATTTCAATTACCAATGACAGGAACACACCGAATAGCTGACAAATCCTTGCTTTCATCCCCACAAGCAAAACATACACACCATCATCACCAAGAACCTACGGAAAACGAAACGGGTACAGAAAACTCAGTTCATCCTCATGTTCACAGTGAAGAATCTCTACGAAAAATAGTGAACCGATTATCAAGAATTGAGGGTCATATTCGTGGGGTGAAGACAATGGTACAACAAAATAGTCCCTGTCCTGATGTTTTGTTACAAATTGCTGCTGTTAGAGGTGCATTAGATAAAGTAGCGAGAATTGTCTTAGATGAACATCTAACAGAATGTATTGCTAGAGCTTCAAAAAACGGCAATATTGATACAGAGATTGAAGAACTCAAAGCTGCTTTAGACCGATTTCTACCCTAAGAAAGCTAAAATTTGAGTCTGTGGTAAATATTGATGAATTAAGTAAGTGATGGTTTTTCGATTTATTCAGTAAGTCCTAATTCAGCAACACCCAACCATTGACTAACATCAATCAACCTTCTTTTCTGCCCATATCTGTGAGCATTTGTTGATCGGGAATAGTACGAATACGGTTCATTTGATTCAAAGCATATTTGGCAGTTTGCTGTACTTCTGGGTCAGGATCTTCAATGGCATGAAGCACAATTTTACTCATTTTCCCCATCGTATCATAAACACGCACCAAATCCCGCAAGGCATTTTTTCTCACCTGGGGATTTTCATCTCGCATAGATATAATTAAAGCTCGGTTAATGGGATTGAGGGTGCAAGTACCTATTTCTGCTAAAGTTGATAAAATTAAACTGTGTTGTTCAGAGTCGGTATCAACCATCAAATCTACCAGTGGTTTTACTGCTCTAGAATCTCCCTCCTGTGCTAACTTCCAGATAGCTTGACGACGTTTTTTATAATTATCACTGCATAATTGTTCCATCAATTCTTCACAAATACTAGGTTGAGTAACAAAAGATTTTGTCTCAAGTTTTACTAAATCTGTAGGTATTTGTTGTAAATTGATTTCTGCTGATTTTAATAATGTTTTCTTCTTAGTTTCTGGTGATGGACTTAACAATTGAGCTTTAACTAATTGAGAAGATTGTTTTACTTGCTTGAATCGGTTTAATATAAAAACGAAACCACCAATAGTAGTTAATATTCCTAAACCTAATAATGACCACCACATAAAATTTGTTTGTCGCTTTTCCTGTTGTATTTGACTACCAACTGGATTATTGATATTTTGAATAGGTGTAGAGGTAGGAGTGGGAAAAACTTTTAAATTACTATTACCAGAGATGATTTGATTGAGTAAAGATTGAGTTTTTGTATCCGCAATACCATCTGTTCTTTGTAAGCCTTTTTTTGTTTGGAATTGAGCAACAGATCTTTGGGTATCTTTGCCATAGTCTCCATCTATTTCACCTTGATAAAATCCCAAAGCCTTGAGTTGCATTTGTAAAACTTTGATATCTAAACCTTTCATCCCTGGGGTAAGAACAGATTGGGGAGTAAGTTTAGGTTCAGGTGTAGCTGCTATCACTGGAGTTGCTGATAATCCTACACAACAAATCAATATCAGGAAAAAATTAGAACTAGATAATAATAAATTATGGATAATTACTAGTAATTTATTTTCCGGAATATTTCTAGTTCTAGTCATTTTTTTCTCCCAATGATTGATGATATTTAAACTTTTGGTTCAGATTTACTCACAGCTAAGGTAACAGACTTTTGATCCCTGGGAATAGGTGTTTCTAAGATTGGTTGTTTGTGAGTTATGTCTCGATTACCTAGTTTCTCTCGTTGATTAATTAAATAGATACTCATTAAAGTTAAAATTACTCCCACCCATTGAATAGGGTTCAGCACTTCTGAAAGTAAAAGATATCCGAAAAGTAAGGCAAAAACTGGTGTCAAAAAAGTGAGAGAACTTAAACTGGTTAAACTTCCAGTAGATGCAAAATAGAAAAACAAACCGTAGGCGATCGCACTGCCAAATATGGTGGCATAACTTAATACAAACCAATCAGTGAATTCTAAATTTTGCCACTGTTGCACTTCCATCACGGCAGATGATCCCCACAAGGGTAACGCACCTACAATCATATGCCACCCTGTAGCTGTTACCGGATCAGCATATTTACAGACATAGCGGATTAGTACAGTTCCTACAGCCATTGATAAGGCTGCCAACAACATTAACCATTCACCACTTGTAAATAATTGTTGCCAGTTATTAGTTGTAATTTCTACACCAGAACCCAGGAAATTAAAAATCCACTCTTCTGGTAAACCAATTAAACTAATACCTGCTACTCCCAATCCTAACCCTAACCATCCCCAGATACCAATATGTTCTTGAAATAACCACAAAGACAGTAAAGCTACTGCTAATGGTTGTGAATCTATCATGACTGAACCTAACCCGGCATTAGTTCTGGCTAACCCTTCAGCCAAAAATCCCTGGAATAACGTACCATCAACAAAGGCAAATATTGTAATCCATACCCATGCTAACCATCCTTTGGGTTGAGGTCTACCCATTAATGCAGCCACAATAAGAATTAATACCCCTGCTGGTAGTAAACGTACCCCTGCCATAAATAATGGTGTAGTGTGAGGTATTACACCTTTCATCGCTACCATTGCTGTACCCCAAAAGAAAAAAGGAGCTATTAACAATAGGGAAGATAAGGTAGATTGTGATCCTCTGAGTTGCAATTGCATGAGTTGATTTTGATCTTTGATAGATGTGATGAAAAAATTACTTTAACTAATTTTACATAAACATTGCTATTTCCGTTAACATTTATCAGTTTTCAGTTTTCAGTACCTCTAGCTGAAGCAAGAGGCTGGAATTTAGGAATATTCTTTTTTTTATACCCTTAAAAGGGCAGGCTTGAGACCACAATTTTTCGGTAACGGATAAGAAATATACAGATTTTTGTTGTTTCCAAAAATGTTCAATTAATTTAACTCATATACTTACAAAAGTGAAAATGAAATTAAATGTCAAACCTTATTATTCTACAAATTTAGGTGCTGCTTATTTAGGTGATTGTCGAGAATTAATGAGTGATATACCTGATGGAAGTATTGATTTAATTTGTACTTCTCCACCCTTTGCACTGTTGAGAAAAAAGGAATATGGGAACGTTAATGCGGAGGAATATGTTGAATGGTTTCGAGATTTTGCAACTCAATTTCAGCGGGTTCTCAAACCTACTGGTTCATTGGTTATTGATATTGGCGGAAGTTGGATCAAAGGAATTCCGGCACGTTCTCTTTATCAGTTTGAATTAGTTATTTCTTTATGTAAATCTCAAGAAAAAGGAGGTTTGGGTTTTTATTTAGCTCAAGAATTATATTGGTATAATCCGGCAAAATTACCAACTCCAGCCGAATGGGTAACAATCCGCAGAGAAAGAGTCAAAGATGCAGTCAATACAGTGTGGTGGCTGTCTAAAACTCCACATCCTCAAGCTAATAATAAAAGAGTATTGAAACCCTATAGTAAATCCATGCAAAATTTACTAAAAAATGGTTATCAACCTAAAATTAGACCTTCAGGACATGATATTTCTCATCAATTTTCCCATGATCGAGGTGGTGCTATTCCTCCGAATATGATTGATGGGAGGGAGGATCAAAATCAGACTGAAATTGGTGAACCAACAGTTATTGAAGATGTCTTCCTGGAGGATTATATCTATCCTGTAAATGTTATTTCTGCATCTAATACAGCTTCTAATGACATTTATCAAAAACGTTGTAAGAAATTTGGATTTAAACCACATCCAGCCAGATTTCCCGCTGCTTTACCAGAGTTTATCATTAATCTTTGTACGATTCCCGGTGATATAGTTCTTGATCCGTTTGCTGGTTCTAATATGACTGGTAGTATTGCAGAAAGTTTAGGTAGAAATTGGTTGGCTTTTGAAATTAATGAAGACTATATTCAAAGTTCAAGATTACGATTTATAGATGCTCAAGAATAAGTAATCTTTTATAATATCCCCGACTTATTTTTTATGATTATCAATATACAGTGCTTTCTGGTGTCATGAGGTACACTATTAGCGGGCAAGATGCCCACCCCACAAGGATTTCATGATTATGATTTGTACCTCATAGCAAAGAAGTCTGCTGTATTTTCAATATTCAGGAAACTAGGAAAAGTTAATCTTAACAAGATGTTCCACTAAAATCCAAAATTAGCAACGCCAAATTTCAATTTTTATCTTGTTAATCCTTGAATCCAGGATATCCTGATTCAGACATAATTTACTAATACTCCAATCTTCTAAATGTAAATTCGTAATTTTTCCAAAATCTTGAAAATTACGAGTTATTAATATTCCATTACATTATTTATTTAGGACTTACGCACCAGCTATGGAATAATCGAACCACTCCAGGCACAGAGAACACAGAGGTATGAGGATTATAAGAGATATTTTGCATAATTCCTATTATTTGAAAATACCCTAATTAAGGTGCGCTAACCATTGTCAACGCACCCTAAAAAGACTATAAATTTGACGAAAATTCAAGCAGATAAATTAACTAAACTTGTGACTATCTTCACTCCAAACACATCTTCAAACACAGATTTTTTATAATCCAAACTCCACAATTCTAAAGCACAATCATCTTCTGGATTGGCTGCAAAAATTAATATCTTCAATTCCTTAGATTCCGGTGCATACTCACATTGTATATGAGAAACTGCTCCAATTTGTCGCCGATCTAAAGCAACTGCTAATCTCAGAATAGCACTGAGTTGAGCAACCATTTGTCTGTGTTCTTTATGGAGTAAATTTCTGTAATTTTCGTGTTTTTTCTTGGGTACAGATTTACGGTGATAACGGGCTAAATTAGCAATAATTTCTATTTCCGTTTCGTTATAACCAAGTAATTCTCCATTCCTAATTAAATAGTAAGAATGTTTGTGGTGTGCAGAATGGCTGATGTAATGACCACAATTATGTAAAATAGCAGATGCCCAGAGTAATTGACTTTCGTCTTGACTCCAATTGTGTAACTTTCTTTGGGTTTGATCAAAAATACTTGCAGCAAACGTAGCTACACGTTCACTATGTTCTAAATTCACGTGATACTTTTGGGCAAGTTTGAGAACATTCCGTTCTTTAATAGAAGTTTGATAACGTAATTTATTATCAATTAACCCATGTGTTAACATCCAATCTACGATCACACCTTCTCGTAAAGAGCGCTCACACAATACAATTGATTCTACATTTAACAGGCTCATCACTTCCTGTAAAATTATTGCCCCAGCGAGAATCACTTCTGAACGTTTTTCTGGCATTCCAGAAACGGCCGCCCTTTCTACGTTGTTCATCCGTCGCAAGCGTGTTACCCATGTCCGCAAGTCTTGGAAACTAAACTGATAACCGTTGAGGGTGGAAGGAACAATACCCATTTTTTCCTTAGCGTGGATAATCGCTATAGTTTCAATAGTGCCTGATGTTCCTACTAATTGGGGAATTTCATTTTCTTGGAGATGGGAAAAGACATCTTCTATAGACCTTTCTAACATTCCCCGTGCGTAAGCTTTTAAGTATTGAAATTCTTGGTCACTCACAGGATCTGAAGTGATAAACTCACTGGTGAGTCTGACTGCACCCACCTTCGTACTGGTAAGACTACGGGGTTCTTGGGAGTCACCTAAAATTAATTCCGTTGAACCCCCACCAATATCAACGATGACATGAGGTTGGTGGTTAAATTCCATCCCCGAAAGTACACCTAAATAGATGCGTCTTGCTTCCTCCTGTCCAGAAATTAGGTCAACATTTAAACCTAATTCTGTTTCTACTGTGTGGATGAAACTTTTACCGTTAGGAGACTCCCGTACCGCACTGGTAGCCACAGCAATGATACTTTCTGCTTCTAAACTTTTCGCTAACCCTTGAAATCTTCCTAAACAAGCGATCGCTTTTTTAACTACTTCTGGTTTTAATTCTCCCGTTTCTAAATTGCGATCGCCTAATCTGACTGTTTCTTTTTCTTTGGCAATCATTGTAAAAGATGGTAGCGTTGGTTCGATTTTGACTACTACCATGTGTAAAGAATTAGTGCCGATATCAATAGCTGCAATAATTCTATTTTGCTTAACTGGTGAATTGGGTACACTATCCCAGTTAGCTGAAACTACATTCAGCATTTGTGTCTCTCTCTCAATAATAGATAATCAAAACTATGGTATGGTTTTAATCCACACTTATTACATCCTAAGTAAAATTGGGAACAATATATAGGCTTTTCCAGTTCAATAACAGGCGTAGGAATCAGAATTTAGGATTTAGGATATTCTAGAAATGTGAAAATATGTAAAAGCTGCAAATATGGTGAATACACCGGAAAGTCATCAAGAACCATTATGGTTAGTAATTATTCGGCTGTTACGCTGGCATAAACCAGAAGGCAGATTAATTTTAATGATTCCTGCACTTTGGGCTGTGTTTTTGGCCGCTGCGGGTCATCCACCTATACCCTTAGTAGGAGTAATTATATTAGGTAGTTTAGCAACTAGTGCCGCTGGTTGTGTCGTCAATGATTTGTGGGATCGAGATATAGATCCCCAGGTAGAGAGAACCCGCGATCGCCCTTTAGCTTCCCGTAGTCTTTCTGTGAAAGTCGGGATTGTAGTTGGTATGATTGCCCTAGCTTGTGCGGCTGTTTTGGCCTTATATCTTAATTCCCTCAGCTTTTGGTTATCTGTAGCCGCAGTACCTGTAATTTTACTTTATCCCGGCGCGAAACGAGTCTTTCCTGTACCTCAGTTAGTCCTTTCCATCGCTTGGGGTTTTGCAGTTTTAATTAGTTGGAGTGCAGTTACACAAAACATTTCCACATCCACCTGGTTACTTTGGGGAGCTACAGTGCTGTGGACTTTAGGTTTTGATACCATTTATGCCATGAGCGATCGCCAAGATGATCAACTTATTGGTGTTAATTCTAGTGCTTTATTTTTCGGTAAATATGCACCTATAGCTGTTGGTATTTTCTTTGTTGGTACAATCACTCTTTTAGCTGGAGTTGCTATTTCAGTTCATCTCAACAATATTTTCTGGCTGAGTTTAATTGTTGCTGCAAGTGGCTGGATTTGGCAAATTTTCCGTTTATTACAACCAGAACTACCTATTCCTACCTATGGTTTAATGTTTCGTCAAAATGTCTGGATCGGTTTTTTAATTTTAGGTGGCATGATTGCAGGATCTTTCTAACTCCTTAAAAAGTAGATCATTTTTAAATTCCCCCTTTTTAAACCAGGACGTTTTCAAGGGGGATAATTTACATAGGAAAAGTCTTGTCGTAGAGACTCTTGACAGGTGACTCTTGACAGTTTCAAGAGTTAGAGAGGAGCGATTTTTCCTGGAAATCAAAATCAAATGCAAGGTTTTCGAGTTCCTACCTCTTAAAAGCTTGCACTTTTGTGAAGTTTAAATTACCTCAAATCCAAAACCAGTAATGCTTTCACGTTTATTCAGCATCCCCTACTTATATTAATAAAACTAAAGTATAGAGGATAAGATGAACGTATGTATAATTGGCAAAGTAATTATGAATTCTGTTCCTGCTCCCACATCTGAAATTACTTCAATTTTTCCTTGATGTTTTTCAATTATTTGATAACAAATACTCAACCCCAAACCTGTACCTTTGCCAACAGGTTTAGTAGTAAAAAATGGGTCAAATAGCTTATTAATTTTATCCGCGGCAATTCCCATGCCATTATCTCTAATCATCACTTTCACATACATATCATTGATGGTTGATGTAGTAATAAATATCTGTTTATGAGATTTTTCACTATCTTCTAAAAGCGCATCTATGGCATTGCTAATTAGATTCATAAATACTTGATTGAGTTGTGCTGGATAACATTCAATTAGAGGCAAATCAGTATAATTTTTTATCACTTTAATATCGTGTTTGAGCAGATGATTTAAAATTAATAAAGTGCTATCAATACCTTCATGAATATCTACTCTCTTCATTTCTGATTCATCTAAGCGAGAGAAGTTACGCAAAGATAAAACTATTTCCCGAATCCGTTTAGATCCTAACTTCATGGAAAACATTAACTTTGATATATCTTCTATCAGAAAATCCAAATCTATTTCTTCAATTTTATCCTTAATTACATAATTTGGCTCAGGATACTGTTGTTGATATACATTTAATAAATCAATTAAATCTTGAAAATAATTTTCATAACATTGAATATTCCCATAAATAAAATTTACAGGATTATTGATTTCATGAGCTATTCCTGCCACCATTTGTCCTAAAGAAGACATTTTTTCTGTTTGTATTAACTGTCCTTGAGTTTCTTTTAAATTTTGCAATGCTTGTTGGAGTTCTTGAGTTCTTTCCTCTACTCTTTGCTCTAATGTTCTCTGTGCTTGTTGAAGTTCTTGAGTTCTTTCTTCTACTCTTTGTTCTAATGTTTTACGAGAGAATTCTAGTTCTTCTGTATAACTTTCTACCCAATCTACTAAACGATTTAAAGATATTGCTAATACCCCTACTTCATCATTTCTTTGTACGTCAGTTCTAATTTGAAAATTGGACTCTTGAATAATTGTTTTGGCCGTTTTAGTCACTGCTTTGAGAGGATTAACAATTAATTTGGTTGTATAAAATGCTAAGATTGCTGCCATGATAGATGACAATAATATACTACCTAAAATAATTCTAATTCGTAATTTTTTAGCATTAAGAAAATTGGTATTTGCCTGAATTTTTTGATGATCAGCACGTCTGATGATAACCATTAAATCATCTGCAAGTTTTTCAAACTCAACATTATAGTCACTATAACTATCTTCAGATAATAAATTTACGAGATATTCTTGAATATCAAGATTTTTACTATCATTTTTTTTGTGTACTTCTATTTTCTCCCAAAAACTATGAATTTTTTCACTATATAAATTGTTATTTTTTCGATATCTATGCACTACAAGCATAAAATCTTGATATTTTATTGCTAAATCATCAGGATTTTCTTTGATGAAAATTTCTAGCTCATTTAATTTCTGATTCACTGTCTCGATATCGCTAATAAATCTATTCTTCTCAAATTCCAACCAAACAGAATTGTTAGTAACAGCAATTAATCTCTGAGGATGCAATCTGGCTGTTATGATAATATTTTTTAAATCTTTGAGTAGTGATTGCTGTTGATATGATAGAAAGAACTGTTTTTGGGCAGTAGCTGCGTAGTGATTACCAATCCATAAACCACTAATTGTGCCAATAGCAGCAATACTAATTGTGACGGCATAACCATAACTGATTCGTTGAGCTATGCTCCAGTCTCTACTGAATTCATTTATCCAGTAGACAATAGCTTGAATCTTTTTCTGAAACAGATTTTTCATTGATCGAAACTAATCAGTTATTGTAAATAATTTCCCTGGCCAATTTTTGTGTATACTTCACGAATAGTATCATAATCAGAATCATTAGCCTGGACGATTTTTGCATCTTTATATTTATAGTTCGTGGCAGCAGCTACTAAACTTTTTAGAATTTTCTCTTGATTGTTAATCATCTCCATTCTCAATTTTTCTATTAAATTAGGTGCTAACTGATTACTAACTACAAATACATCACTTGGTAGCAAATTGCTTTTTACTAAGATAGAAAAATCCTGTGCAGATAAACCTTCACTGGCTAGAATATTGTCATATTTATCTGATGATGTTGCCCAAGCGTCAACAACTTTATTTTTTAGTTCTAAAACACCTTTGTCACCTAACATGACAATATTTATATCTGTATTTGGATCTAAACCACCATCCATTAGTAACTTAGTAGGAAAAATATGTCCAGAAGTTGAACCTACCTGTCGCATGGCAATGGTTTTATTTTTTAATTGGGCAACGGATTTTATATCACTATCTGCCCGTACTACAATGATAGAATGGTAATTGACTCTATTGACAGCAATGACAGGAATAGCTTTCGCTCTAGACTGTAAAATTAAATATTCTGAAGGCCCAGCAAATACCATATCTACATTTCCTGATAATAAGGCTGGAACGGCTGCTGTATAATTATCAACGGGGAATAATTCGACGGGTATTCTTAATACAGTTTCTAAGGTACGACGTAAATCTCCATAATCACGTTTTAAATCTTCTATTCCTATCACATCTGTAACTGCAAGTTTCAAGTTATTTAGCTGTGTAATTGCTAGTTGATCTTGAACCTTAACTCCAGATGTACAACCCATCATAAATAGTAAGGAATATAATAATAGTTTTCGACGTTGCATAACTACCTCTAAAAGAAATATCTGTAAGAATGTGTAGGCAAATTAAATAAGCATTCAGTACATTAAGTGCAACTAAGGTTCAGTTTATTTGTATATATTGATGGTACTATATTTAATCCTTGATTGCTTAATTGGGTAATAGATATTAAGTAAAAAAAATAAATACTTTATATATCTCCTAAAATTAGATGCAATTTTCTTGTAAACTTTATAAAACTATCCTCTAAAATTTCTCTCAGTTCTTTCCCAGGGTAGATGCTACTTGATAAATCTTAAATAGTGAATAGAATATGCTGTAAAAAATAGATTTTGCATGATTTCATACATCTTTTGAGATTATAACCCAGAATAAATTTGAAATTATCATGATCAGCCGTTAATAATTGAGGATATTAATTAATCTCATAGGATAGTTTAATTAATTAAATGCAACCATCAATTATCGTCAAACTTGCCATAGTTTGTTTACTTTCATTGGGCGGATTTAGTATATCTTCACTCAGCTTTTTAATGACAAAAAACGCTCGTCAAGATCAACAATTGAAAATTATTACAGATATCTCACGTTATCAAGAAATTCGTCATTACAAATGGGCAAATAAAACACAAATTAGCCACTTTCCTGCTCATCTTCTTCATACCACTAAACCCATAATGGCATATTCTCCTGGTGGAAGACAAAATAGTCGTTTCTTGCAAATTCGGTTACAGCAGTCTCCAGAGCAAATCAAACAACTGCTTCACCACTACCAAAAAATTGCCAAACACCAATATCAAGGAGGTGATACCAATGATCATCTCCAACAACCTCATGGTGTCGCAACTACATTTTTTCACACCAGTCAGTCTTATACAGAAGCCTTTCCCAGCACATATCAAATATTCGTATTAAAAGCACAGCCCCAAGGAAGACCAGGGTTTAAATGGTATCGTGGTAGTAGTTATGGTGTAGCAATTAATAGTATCTCTGCTGAAATTGTGTATTGGGCAGAAGAATGGTAGTTTAACTTTAATTAGTAGTACATAGCTTTGGCTATGTCACATAAATACGAAGCAAATCGTGCTAGAGTGAAATAATAAAAGTTATCAATCCCAAAGGATATTACAGTTCTTTGCGAATCAATCAACTAAACAAAATATTTATGATAGTGTGTCACTCACGTCGTTAAACTGCAAAAAGTACCAGAAGGAGAGAAAAGTGGTAATGGAATCAAATACACCAACGAGCATAGTTGAAGAAACTCAAGATATTAGTGAATACGTCGCTCATCTACAGTTACACATGAGCCTTCAAGCTCGCAATCTGGTTCCAACACTCAAACAAACGCAGCAAGATAGTCGTCAGGAACTACTGCATCAAACCCAAGCTTACTTTGAAAAGTTTGCTTCTCGACAAGGTATATAGAATCAAGTATAAAAGTATAAATTAAATCATCACAAAAAATTCTACTCATCCTCCGAACACAGCAACGGGGGATTTTATGAGTATTAATGAGTGTAGCGATCGCAGATTAGGGATATTACTTTATTGATCCAGCATTGAGTTGGTGAAAGTACTCTTTGGGAACAAAAGTTAATCACAAAAACCTTTTAAGATTAAAATGTAGGAATTCAGGTGTCAGAAATTGCTAGAGGTTGAACAATGGGCTTTACCTCAGCAATGTCCTAAGTATTTATTTAATCTACTGGTAGACAATTAAATACTAGCTGTTGATATCAAGAACAAATAAAAAGCTTAATGCTGACAGCTGACGGCTGAATACTTACAATAAGATCAGTAAAATTATCATAGAATCTTTCCCAAGGTAGCTAGTAAATGCTCAATGGCAGCTTGAATCAAAATGAATTCTCTAATCTCTCGCAACCTCAACATCAATATTCGTCCTGTACAGTATCGTGATTTAGACGGTATTGAACAATTAACCCAGGATTCCTGCACAGATATTGCCTCAAAAGGTAGCTTTTTTAACATAGAACTGCTACGCCGTTGGTTTGGGGTATTGAAATTTTTAAGCTGGTTTCCTAACCCATTACAATACCGGTTCTGTGGGTTTGTGGCTGAAAAAGGCCGGATTTTGTTGGGGATAATTCAAGTGTCGCCATTCAATCGTACCCGCAGCACCTGGAAAATTGACAGAGTAATGTTAGACCGAAGTGTAGATAAGCAAGGTGTTGGTTCACAGTTACTCAGACATTGTTTTGAATCAATTTTAGAAGCTCGTACTTGGTTGCTAGAAGTAAATGTTAGTGATGTAGAAGCCTTAGCTCTGTATCGGCAGAACGGTTTTCAACGATTGGCAGAAATGACATACTGGGAAATTAGCCCAGCACTGCTATTACAGTTAGCACGAACTGAACCAGACTTGCCAAACCTACTCCCAGTCAGTAATGCTGACGCACCGTTGCTTTATCAATTAGATACAGCATCCATGCCACCTCTTGTTCGTCAAGTATTTGATCGCCACACCCATGATTTTAAAACCAGTGTCTTTGGTGTTCTTTGTGATGCTTTCAAGCAATGGTTAACAAAAACAGAGGTAGTAAGTGGTTATGTATTTGAACCCCAACGCAAAGCAGCCATTGGTTATTTTCAAGTACAACTTAACCGAAAAGGTAAAAATCCTCACATAGCAACTTTAACAGTTCACCCGGCTTATACCTGGTTATATCCAGAATTATTGTCTCAATTAGCCCGTATTGCCCAGGACTTTCCCCAACAAGGATTACAACTGGCTTCTTCTGATTATCAACCAGAACGGGAAGAGTATCTAGAAAGAATTGGGGCGCAGCGCATAGAGCATACTTTGATTATGTCTCGTTCTGTTTGGCATAAAATCCGAGAATCAAAATTTGTTTCCTTGGAAGGAATTCAATGGACAGAAGTTCTGCAAGGACTACAGCCAGCTAGAAAACCTGTTCCTGGGGGAATGTCTTGGCTACCAAAAGAACAACACAGAACAGATATACCCCACCCCTCTAACTCGGAAACAGTTGCCTTTGGCCATCATCAATTTCATCATCATGAGCAGTCTCATCAATCTCAACAGATAGATGAACAGGAGGAAAACAACTAGGTGGAAGTTCCCCAACGCACAAAATTTGTCTCCGCTCTAGGTTTGGATGTGGGTAAGAAACGCATTGGCATAGCTGGATGCGACGGTACCGGTCTAATTGCTACTGGCTTAGTCACCATTGAGCGGAGAACTTTTCAGGAAGATGTAGACAAAATACAATCCATAGTCAGCGATCGCCAAGTGGAAACCCTAGTTGTTGGCCTGCCATATTCTATGGATGGTTCTTTGGGATTTCAAGCACGCCACGTACAAAAATTTACCAAGAAATTATCTAAAGCCCTACAGCTACCAGTAGAATATGTAGATGAGCGGTTAACTTCCTTTCAAGCTGAACAAATGCTCATAGCAGAAAACCGTTCCCCCTCTCGTCATAAAGGTTTAATAGATCGAAAAGCCGCAGCTTTGATTTTGCAGCAATGGCTGGATCATAGACGCAGTAATACTCCAAGTTCAGGTACATCTTTTGCAGATTAATACCTACTGACATGATATCCTCAAAACTGTTGCATAATCCAGCATTGCTGACTTTGTTGATATAACTGTTCCCTGTTACCTAGTCTCCACGACAAGACTTTTTCAGCAACCCCTATTTAGCTCATCAGTTGACATTGGCTGTTATGAAACAGTTAAATAAAACTCGTAGGTTTGATAATTAATTAATTAATTTAGATAATGTGACTATGTATTCCTCTGGATTTTCCGAAGAAAATGATCGCACTGATGCTACTGCTATTACGTTAACAGATGAAAAGGGAAGGACTCTAGAATGTTATGTAGAGCATTCTTTCTCTGTTGACGGGCAAGAATATGTTTTACTTTTACCTGTTGATGCTCCTATAGAAATTTTTGCTTGGCAGGTTCACGGGGAAGAAGAGGAAGCTATTTTGGTAGAGGATGATTCTGAAATTGATGTTATCTTTAGTAACGCTCAAGCAGTTTTGTCTGAGCATAATTTGATAATTAAAAATACGGCTTATGCTTTAACGGTGGTAGGTGAATTACCGCCAATTGATGAATCGGAAATTTTCACCTTGGAAATTGAAGACGAGGAAGCAGATTTAGAACCAGAGCAATTACAATTACTAGCTCGTTTCTGCCATAAAGACCAATATGATCAAACCCAGCAGTACACTATTCATACTCCTTTAGATCCACTGCTATTTTTTGCTCGACTTAATCCCAAAGGTAAACCTGAGTTACTATCTCCAGAAGAGTTTCGTAAGCTGCAACCGCTTTTGGAAGAAGAGTTGTTTAATCAAGTCGAATAACTAATATATCAAAGTACAATTTCTCCAATGTTAATTGTTAGTTAATTAGCATTGGAAATTTTTTTGAGAGTTATGGTAAATTGCCTTTCCGATTACTGCTAACACTCTATAAATGTTTATATATTTAATATACACATTACCAAAAAATTACTAATTATGAAAGCTTGGACAAACATTGTGCAGCCTGATTTAATCTTGGATGGCTCAGTGTTAAAGTTAACACCGGAGATTCTCCAACAGCATGGTTTGAAAGGTTTAGTTTTAGATGTAGATGATACTCTAGTACCTGTGACAGTTACTTCTGCTTCCCCAGAATTAAAACAATGGGTGGCAGAAATACGTACTTATGCTGATTTGTACTTAGTGAGTAATAATCTAAGTGAATCCCGGATTAGTAGTATTGCTCAGTCATTAGATATACCTTATCACTTGGGTGCGGCTAAACCTTCACGTCGCAAAATTAGATCAGCTCTACAGGAAATGAATTTACCTGCTCATCAGGTAGCGATGGTTGGCGATCGCCTGTTTACTGATGTGATCGCAGGAAATCGCTTAGAAATGTTTACAATTTTAGTTGAACCAATTGTTCATAGTGGTATGGTTTTACGCTCCAATCCCGTTCGTAATTTTGAAGTTTGGATATCAGAAATTTTGGGAGCTTCAATCACACCCAGATATACAAAAGTTCACAAAGATTGATAAATCAAGATAAAACTAAATCTAAAGAAATACTTAAGGAATCTTAAATTTTTCCAGAAATCGGAGATTATAGGTATTAATAACATGGGATCAAGCAAATAAAGATCCTGAACAATAATAAATAAAGATAAAACTGTACAGCGTCAACCTTCACCATAGAGGGATTGGCGCTGTATAATTTTGGAGTATTAAATCAAGTTACTAGATAAAACTAATAATTAGTAATTGTTAATAAGTAAAAAGAACTAACAACTAATAACCAATGACAAAAACTATAGTTGTTAAAATTGGCACTTCTAGCCTGACTCAACCAGCAACAGGAAAACTAGCTCTTTCTACTATTTCTACCTTGATAGAAACATTATGTAATTTAAGACACCAAGGACATAATGTTATTCTAGTTTCCTCCGGTGCTGTAGGTGTAGGTTGTGCGCGACTAGGTTTGACAGAACGTCCCAAAACTATTGCCCTCAAACAAGCAGTAGCAGCAGTTGGGCAAGGTCGTTTGATGCGTATTTATGATGACTTGTTTACAACATTGCAGCAATCAATGGCTCAGGTATTATTAACAAGGGCTGATTTAGTAGAGCGTAATCGTTATCTGCGAGCTTATGATACGTTTCAACAACTATTAGAATTGGGAGTAATTCCCGTAGTTAATGAAAATGATACGGTAGCTGTAGAGGAATTAAAATTTGGTGATAACGATACCCTTTCTGCCTTAGTTGCCAGTTTAGTAGAAGCAGATTGGTTATTTATATTGACTGATGTTGATAAATTATATTCTGCTGATCCACGTTCTGTACCTGATGCACGTCCGATTAGCTTAGTCAGCGATATACAAGAATTAATGGAATTACAAATTCAAACCGGAGGAAAAGGTACACAGTGGGGTACAGGAGGGATGGCAACAAAAATTTCTGCGGCCAGAATAGCGATCGCAGCCGGAGTGAGAACTGTAATCACTCATGGTAGATTTCCCCGTAACATAGAAAAAATCATTGCAGGTGAAACGATAGGAACACATTTTGCACCCCAACCAGAACCAACCTCAGCCAGAAAACGCTGGATCGCTTATGGTTTAGTTCCTGTCGGAAAATTATTTTTAGATAAAGGGGCAATTAGAGCAATTGCAGAAGGTGGAAAATCATTATTAGCAGCTGGAATTAAAACTGTAGAAGGAGAATTTGATCATCAAGAATCTGTGCAATTATGTGATGTTGAAGGTAACGAAATTGCCAGAGGAATAGTAAATTACAACAGCGAAGAATTACAAAAGATTCGTGGTTGTCACTCACGGGATATAGAAGGAATTTTAGGTTATTCAGATGCAGATACTGTGGTTCACAGGGATAATTTGGTATTAATTTAATATCAGTATTATAGTATTTCCTTGTTCCCTGGTTCTACCTGGGAATGCAATGATAAGGCTCTGCTTTTTGCTATCATTAAGGATGAGTCAGAGACTCATAAAGTGTATTCCCTGTCAGAGACAGGGAACAAGTAACAAGTAGTTAAACTTTTGACTGATTCAAATTCACAACTGCTTGCAATCTAGAAATGACAAAAGACTTCTCTAAATAAGAAAATAAACCACCAGCTTTTGGGCCACGTTCTTTATTTAAAAACGATAAATACAAAGCTTTAAAAGCATTAGCTGGGGGAATTTGTAATTCCTTAGTAGTGGAAAAAATCACGGTTTGTAACTCTTCTGCTTCCCAGTTAGCAGCATTTTCTAAATTCTCGGCTAACTTCTGTACATAGTTTATCTGTTCAGGAGTTAAAGTATTAGCTTTTTCGGGAACTTGTTCTAAGTAAAGAACTAACTTTTCTTCCTCATCTGCATAGTCTTGTAACCATTTTTGAGCAGAATTAATTCTCTGATTAACAATAAATTGATCATACTCAGTTAAAGAATTTGCAGTTCTTTGCACAACCTCATCCTGAATATTCAAACGGGGAATTTGTAATAGAGAAATTAAGGTACTGTAATCAAAAGGTTGGAAAGGTTTGATTTCATCACCTAACTGGGCATAAAACAAAGACATTAATTCCTCATTTAATTCAGAATTATTATCTTGATACTTATTAATTAAAGTATCGTAATCCCTAAACAAACGAGTAATGGTATCATAATTAGGAGAGAAATTAATTACCGTTTTTGGTTGAGTTCTTAACATTAAAAACCGCAATAACTCTGGTGGTAATAAATTGGCAATTTCTCTCGCACTCGAACCCACACCTTTAGAGGAACTCATTTTTGTACCATTGACAAGAATGAATTCATAGCGGGAATGAAAAGGAGGTTGTTTATCTAAAACCTTGCGGGAAATAGCATTAGCAACATCCCTAGAACCACCTTTTTGAGAATGGTCTTTTCCTGCCATTTCAATAGTTACACCCAAGACATCCCATTTAGCAACCCACTCTACTTTCCAAGGTAATTTTCCATTGCCATTAAAAGGAGAAACCCAACCAGAATGACCGCAACCTTGTGTATAGTTAGTTCCATCTGGTTTACAGGTGTAAAAAACTTCTGAACCGTTATAATCTGTAGTTACAGTTGTGGCGATTTTTCCGCAATTTTCACAGATTACTTGAAAAGGATACCAATTATCTGGACGTTCTGCTTTACTGACTTCTTTATATGCTTCTCTGACTAAATGAGCATTTTTCAAGAAAGTATCAATGTAGGAATTAAGTTGACCAGAACGATATAAATCCCGTAAAAAATACGTTTCTGGTTTAACTCCTAAATACTCAAAAATTTCAAAAAATTCACCAATGAAATATTTAGCATAATCACTTGCACCCTCGTCAGGAGAAGGAACATTACACAGAGGAAAACCAAGATAGGGTTTGAATTTTTCTTTGTCTAAATATTTAGGAACGGTATCTAGTGCATCGTAGTCATCCACACCGTATAAAAATTTTACGGGCTTGCCTGCGTGTTTCAAGGCACGGTAAATAATATCATGAATAACCACACCCCGTAATGATCCGACGTGAACCCGTCCTGAAGGAGTTTTAGAATCATTAACTACCTGGAAACCTTGTGCATCAGCAGCGATTTTATCAGCCCAAAACATTTGACATTCTGTATTTTGACAATCTACCTATTCTAACTCTATGGGTTAGGTTGTTGATGATTTTTTTGGCAAGATCAGGACTTAAGCAAAATATATTTCAAATATTGTCATTGCGACGAAAGGAAGCAATCTCAAACCCCAAAATTTCGTTAAAATGCGTAAGTCCTAAATATTATTGGGGAATGTGGACTATGATTATGCACGTAGAGACTTAAAGGTTTAGAGAGGGCATAATTTATTTGTAGTGATTTTAAGAAAAAAGGTTTTTAGCAATAAAGAGGGGCAATTCTCATTATTATTGAGATATAATATCAATAATTTAACGATTTTTGGTGATTTCAGCTAGGGGGGTTGACAGTGTTCTGAGTTTTTGATACTGTAATGGTATGTCTAGAAATCTGTGCGCGCCATATATATAAGGTTTTCAACTTTGCAAGTTTGCATTTGCAGGATTAACACATCCTCTAGGGAAAGTTTTCATCCAAAAAGCGGTATTTATTAAAATCAAATAATCTGAAAATTAAATAGGACTTACGCATTTTATTTAATGAAACGTCGGGGTTTGAGATTGCTTCCTTTCGTCGCAATGACAGTATTTAAAGTAGATTTTGCGTAAGTCCTGTTAAAATTCTTTCACTGCATTTTTAGTAATTGCTTGAATTTCATTTAAACCTGGTGCTGGAATTTCACTTTCCATTCCCAGCCATAATAAATATTCAATATTTCCTGCTGGCCCGGTAATGGGAGAAAATGTCAAACCTTGATATTTCCATCCTAATTCTAACGCTGTTTGTAAAACTTGAAATATTGCATCTGCATGATCTTTTGAATCTCGAACTACACCTTTTTTACCGACACGATTTCTACCAACTTCAAATTGTGGTTTAACTAATAAAATTGCCTCCCTTGGTGCTTGAGTTAAATTCCAAATTGCTGGTAAAACTTTATTTAAAGAAATAAAGGAAACATCTACAACAATTAAATCTGGTAAGGTGGAATTTTCAGGATATAATTGTGATGGTTTCAGTTCTCGTAAATTAGTACGTTCTTTTAAAATTACCCGTTCATCATTTCTAATTTTCCAGTCAACTTGTCCATAACCAACATCAATTCCATAAACCTTTTCTGCACCATTTTGTAATAAACAATCGGTAAAACCTCCGGTGGAAATTCCTCCATCTAAACAGATTCTTTGATTGACAGAAATACCAAAAAATTTTAAAGCTTTAGCGAGTTTTTCACCACCACGGGAAACATAAGGTGGACGTTCTTTAACTTTAATTTCTGCTTTGGTATCTACTTCCGTTCCTGCTTTATCAATTACGGTTTGGTTGACCATCACTTCACCAGCTTGAATTAAGCGTTGTGCTTGTTGTCGGGAGGGGGATAAACCTAAATCTACTAATAGTGTATCTAGTCTTTGTTTCATTATCAATTACTAAGAAGTTAGGAATTTTATTGGTTAGAATCAGGATAACCAGGATTTAAAGATTTACAGGATGAAATATAATATACAAGATTTTAGGATTTTTTAGTTGTGTCTGAGTTAAGTTTCGCGCAAAGAAGAAATGAGTTTAAAATCCGCGTTCATCTGCGTTCATCTGCGTTTTTTATTAAAAAAATAACCGCACCCTGACAAAAAAGCTAAAGTGCGATCGCCATCATCAACATCAAAATCCTGTAAATCCTAACATCCTGTAAATCCTGATTCTGACAAAGATCATCAATTAAATATCACTGATTACTTAGACATTTTATCTACAATTTTCTTCACTTCATCAATACTTAAATTCAAAACTTGAGCAATTTGTGCTTGACTTAAACCTAATCCTACCATAAATATGAATAGTTTTGATAATATCATTGCGACTCATTTATTCTAATTCTTCAACTATTGTTAATGCACCTTGGAAATCACCTTGTAGGAGTAGGTTTTTGAGAGTTAATATTTCTTCCATATAATTATCAGAATCAGGATAACCAGGATTTGAGGATGTACAGAATGATATCAGATATTCGACTTCTGTGATGATCACAAATCATGCAAAATCTACTTCAAATACTGTCATTGAGAAAGAAGTGAAGCAATCTCAAGATGATATATCGTCATCTTACTCCACTGCACCCAATGCTTTTAAAGTTGATATTTCTACTGGGGTTAAACCTTTGACTCCCTTAATTTTCAAACCTGCATATATTCTATGGTCAAAGGTAGCGATACATTTTCCAGTTTTGACATTCCATAATTTTGCAGTGTTATGACTACTACCACTAGCTAAAGTTGAACCATCTGGACTCCAAGCTATTGAAAAAATATGACTGTTATCATCCTCCAAGGAATGCAATTTTTTTCCTGTATTGACATTCCAAAGATTTACTGTATTAAAACCATCACTAGCCAAAGTTTGACCATCTTTATTCCAATCCAAAGACCTAACTATTGAATCATTGTTTAAGGTACAGACACAGTGACCAGTTTGGACGTTCCATATCTTGATAGTTTTATCATCACTACCACTAGCTAAAATTTTACCATCTCTGCTCCATGCTAATGACCAAACTGTATCGCTATGACCTTCTAAATTACATATACACTCCCCAATCTGAACATCCCATAATTTTACAGTCTTATCAGCACAGCCCGTAGCTAAAATGTTACTATCTTCATTCCATGCTACTGACATAATTTGGCTACTACTTTCTAAAATCTTTAAGCTATTAAAATTCCATAATCTTATATTTTTATCGGCACTAGCTATAGCTAAAGTTTTACTATCTCTACTCCATGACAATGAACAAATCCAATTACCTTGATTCTCTAGATTATGTAGACATTTCCCTGTTTCAACATCCCATAATTTTACAGTCTTATCATGACTACCACTAGCTAAAATTTTACCATCTTTACTCCATGCCAATGAATAGACTAACTGATTGTGACCTTGCAAGCTATATAGGTACTTTCCAGTGTTTAAATTCCACAGTTTAACTGTATTATCATCATTACCAGTAGCTAAAGTCTGACCATCTCTACTCCATGCTACTGAACGAACATAAATACTATGGCCATTTAAGGTATTCAAACAACTTCCAGTATTAATATGCCATAATTTTACAGTTTTATCGTGACTACCAGTAGCTAAAGTCTGACTATCTTTACTCCATGCTACTGAATCTACCATATCTGTATGGCCTTCTAAAGTACGTAAATAATCACTAGTGTGGACATTCCAAATTTTTACTGTATAGTCTCCACTACCAATAGCTAATCTATTACCATCTGCACTCCACGCAATAGAAGCAATCCAGCTACTATGATCTTTTAACGTAAGTATACATTTTCCAGTTTTAACATTCCACAGTTTTATGATTTTATCATAACCACCACTAGCTAAAGTTGAACCATCTGGACTCCATGCTACTGATAAGATGTGATCACTATTACCTAGAAAAGTCCTCACACACTCACCTGTGTTAACATCCCATAGTTTTATGGTTTTATCATAACCACCACTAGCTAAAGTTGAACCATCTGGACTCCATGCTACTGATAAGATGTGATCACTATGACCTAAAAAAGTTCTTACACATTTACCTGTATGAATATCCCATAATTTTACAGTTTTATCAGCACTACCACTAGCTAAAGTTGAACCATTCGGACTCCAATCTACCGAATAAAGATAACTACTATGACCTAGAAAAGTCTTCACACATTTGCCTGTGTTAATATCCCATAGTTTTACAGTTTTATCATCACTACCACTAGCTAAAGTTAGACTATCTGGACTCCATGCTACTGACATAACTGAATTACTATGACCAATAAATGTTAATATTTCTCTTTCTTTTTTAGGATTCCAAATTTTTACTCTACCATCAATATCTCCCATCGCCAGATATTTATCATCTGGACTGAAAGCAACAGAATAAACTACTCCTAAAGCTTTAGCAAAAAAAGTATTTCTCAAAATTGTACTATTCATATTAACATGATACAAACTAGTTAAGCCAAAATTAACTCCTGGTATAACTGTTTCACTCAAATCTTGTTTTTCTAAGGCAAACCTATCACCTTGAATCAATAATTGCACTGCGTTACTACCCAAATAACCGACTTCCTCCTCAGTTTTACCCTTCGTAGATTTAACCACTTCTAATAACCTTTGATTAGCAGAAGTTGATAACATCGGAGACATCAAATCTAAAACAGCTTTAGCTAATAGGTTTTTACCGAAAGTTTGGCTTAAATCATTGGTATTTTGATCATAAGGTAGAAATTCCACAACTTCCTGAAAATCATCTGCTAAAATTCCTAACTCTCTACCTAATTTATAAGCAACAAAAAATTCTAATAATGACCGATGAGCAGGATAATAATCACCATCAGCATTTCTGATTAACATGGTTTGTCCCATCATATCATAATGCCAATGGTCTAAATCTTTTTGTTCCTGGACTTTTTCACCAAAATAATTCCGAATTAAATCAGGAAACTCCTTATAATTCAAACTCATCCTATCAGTTGACAGCATTTCCCAGGATAATTCACAGAGGAAATATAATTTATCTGCGAGTGAGTTAAAAGTACGGTCTGATTTTATATCCTGTTCCATTTTTTGCCGCACTGCATAAAGATAAACACGGGAAATATCCACAGGTTTACCAATTTCAATTTCCGGTAATGCTTCTATTATTAAATCAATCATCACCGGACGACGTGCTAAATCTAATAATTGTTGATTATTAATAATACTATTAACGGTTTCTGGTTGAGCTTTAAAACTCAACACTTGTTGGATTTGTTCATCATCAAATTTTTCTAATTCTAAAACTTCAAATTGAGGTGGTTCTCCAGTTAAATTTCTAGTAGAAGCTTGTAATTCTGCACTTAAAATTCTCCGTCCTTCCAATGCTTCTGGAAAATGTTCTGTACGACAAGTTAAAATTGCTTTTGTTCCTTCCGTTCCTACAACTTTAGCTAATTCCCAGAAATTATTAATCATTGCTTGACGATCTACTCGTGCGGCCATTTCATCAAAACCATCAAAGATTAATAATAATTTTCCCATGCGGTTGAGTTGTTCAAATGCAGAATATCCCGCTAAACCAACTTCATGTTTACGGAAAAAGAACTCAGAAAAAAGAGATTCAATACTAACTGCTTTTGCATAATCTCTTAATGGAATTAATAAAGGAATGCGGGGAATAATTGCACCTTCTTTTTTTGCTTGGCGATATTTTTGTAATGCTAACCAAGCATAATGGAAAGCAAACCAAGTTTTACCTGTACCAAATTCTCCTAAAATTGATAAATGTTGTTTAGCAGGATCAGATAACCATTCATTAATATATCTTTCTATCCATCCATCTTCTTTCCCATAGTGACTAACACCTATTCGCTGTTTTGTTCTAGGGTTAATTTCTTCTTTTCTACAAGCTAAGGGAACATAATATTGATCAATTCCTCTAATTTTAACTTCATTTTCCAACCATTCAAAATATCCACTAAAATCCGCATCAGCTTCGATTAATTCATCAAAGGTATAACAGAAAATTTGTTTACTTTCTTGGGTTTCGTTTCTCGCTAATTTACTAACTCGACGAGGTGCGACTATCCAACCTTCATCAGTTTTGTGATTTTCTACTGCTTCTTTAACTGCATTTACATCATGAATACTTGCTTCTGCTTCCACTCCCCGAATAAAAATTCTGTCATATCCTCTCCGTTTGGGTATATTAATAATTAGTTCAAAATGGTCTGTTTCTAAAATTTCGTGAGGTTCAAATTTATAACCCAAGGTTTCAAACCAGGTTTTTAGTTGTTTATATAATTCCGTTTCTCTAATAGTTTCCGCGGGTGGTAAGAATTGTTGATAACTTTGAGTAATTTGGGATAATTGCTGTTGAAATTCTGGTAAACTGAGTTGATTAACTTGTTCCCGAATTTGATTTAAAGTTCTTTGTAAATTATCTATTTGATGAGATTGTAAAGTTTCAGTTGCTGTTCTTGAACGTTTAGCAATTTCAATAAATAAGCGGGTAAATTCTGCTAATTCTCGGTGATAATCAATTTGTTGTTGTTTAATTTGATCACCAATAGCAAAACTATCAATATAATCATCTAATGTTTGAAAATTGAAACTTTTATTTTGACTAAATGCTTGTTGAAATTCTTTTTTGATTTCCGCTTCTTTCAATAACTGCAAAATAACTTGTGGTTTACCAACACCATATTCAATTAAAGTGTAAACATAAACCCCATCAAAATCATTAGGGGGAATATCTGGTTTTAAACCGAAGTTATTTAAAAGTCTTAATCTTGTTTCACTGTGATCTAATTTTTCTAATGTCTTACCTACTGCTTCTTCAATTAAAGCCCCAATAACATCATCAATAATAAACATATAAAAATTTGGTATAAAAACTTCAGTATCTATATTTTATACTCCCAACTAAATATCTAGGTTTTTCAATTTACTATTCGTTACAAAAAAATCGAAATCCTGTAAATCCTAACATCCTGGAAATCATGATTCAGACAATGACTAAAAAGAATAACCGCACCTGGATAAAATAGCCGAAGTGCGATCTAAAATTACATCAATTAACTATCACCTATCACTTTGACATTTTATCTACAATCTTCTTGACTTCATCAATACTTAAATTCAACACTTGAGCAATTTGTGCTTGACTTAAACCTAATCCTACTAACCCAGGAACAGCATTTAATTTAGCTTCCTGTCTACCTTGTTCTAAACCTTGTTCTAAACCTTGCTCTAAACCTTCTTCAAGTGCTTCTTGATAAAACCTAGTTTGTTTTAAATCACTGAGTCCAAACATTGATTCTATTTCCTCCCTTTTCATTTTTGGTAATTTGTAAACTAAGATTGTCTCAATTAGTTCTAAGAGTTGTTGTTGTTTTGGTTGAGATTTTACCTCTTGTTTGGTACGATTAATCAATTCCTTGGCTTGATTGATAGCTATGTCTGGCTTGCTAATGATTAATTTAATTGTAGCAATTCCAATTGGTAATGATGTTGTTTCTGCAATTTCATCTAAATAAATTACTCTGACTCTTTGACTGAGGAAAAATTCTTGATAGTTCTCAATATTACCTATATCTACACTACGAGTTGGGTATATGATTACTCCTTTCCAATTACTGATGGGTTTATTTTGACGGATATAAATAAATACTTCTGCAAATAGTCTGTTGTAAAGGTCTTCATCTGGTTGAAATTGCACTTCTAAGAAGTGGATGGGGTTGTCTGTGGTTTCTTTAGGTAAGAAGACTCCATCTATTCTAAGTGCTGTTTGTTTGACTTCAATGGATGAGAACTCATAATTTTGAGCTAATTCAGGAGATTCACCGATGAGTTCAAAAAAAATGCTTGGTATTTCTTGGAATAAGCGGTAAAATATCGTATCTGTTTTCATTTATTTAAAATTAATGGTAATGGGTGGTATTTTACCGTCCTTTTTTTATTTTATTCAAATTAGATGACAATACTGAGTCAAAATCCCAATCCTGACCATGACTAGAAATAATAACCGTACCTAGACAAAACATCCGAAGTGCGATCTAAAATTACATCAATTAACTATCACCTATCACTTTGACATTTTATCTACAATCTTCTTGACTTCATCAATACTTAAATTCAACACTTGAGCAATTTGTGCTTGACTTAAACCTAATCCTACTAACCCAGGAACAGCATTTAATTTAGCTTCCTGTCTACCTTGTTCTAAACCTTGTTCTAAACCTTGCTCTAAACCTTCTTCAAGTGCTTCTTGATAAAACCTAGTTTGTTTTAAATCACTGAGTCCAAACATTGATTCTATTTCCTCCCTTTTCATTTTTGGTAATTTGTAAACTAAGATTGTCTCAATTAGTTCTAAGAGTTGTTGTTGTTTTGGTTGAGATTTTACCTCTTGTTTGGTACGATTAATCAATTCCTTGGCTTGATTGATAGCTATGTCTGGCTTGCTAATGATTAATTTAATTGTAGCAATTCCAATTGGTAATGATGTTGTTTCTGCAATTTCATCTAAATAAATTACTCTGACTCTTTGACTGAGGAAAAATTCTTGATAGTTCTCAATATTACCTATATCTACACTACGAGTTGGGTATATGATTACTCCTTTCCAATTACTGATGGGTTTATTTTGACGGATATAAATAAATACTTCTGCAAATAGTCTGTTGTAAAGGTCTTCATCTGGTTGAAATTGCACTTCTAAGAAGTGGATGGGGTTGTCTGTGGTTTCTTTAGGTAAGAAGACTCCATCTATTCTAAGTGCTGTTTGTTTGACTTCAATGGATGAGAACTCATAATTTTGAGCTAATTCAGGAGATTCACCGATGAGTTCAAAAAAAATGCTTGGTATTTCTTGGAATAAGCGGTAAAATATCGTATCTGTTTTCAT
>JAAHFX010000014.1:149718-260739 GCA_010672785.1 Sphaerospermopsis sp. SIO1G1 | reverse complement strand
CTGTTTGTTTGACTTCAATGGATGAGAACTCATAATTTTGAGCTAATTCAGGAGATTCACCGATGAGTTCAAAAAAAATGCTTGGTATTTCTTGGAATAAGCGGTAAAATATCGTATCTGTTTTCATGTGAGATAAAACATACTTTAATTGACTATGACTTCGCTGGATTGAATTAGACGTTTCTGGGAAGTGGATGGGATTTTGTGTGGTTTCTTTAGGTAAGAAGACTCCATCTATTTTGAAAGCTGTTTGTTTGACTTCAACGGATTAGAACTCATTTTTTTTAGCTAATTCAGGAAATTCACCGATGAGTTTAAAAAAAATACTTGGTATTTCTGGGAATAAGCGGTATAATATGGTATCTGTTTTCATTAATTTGATATTAATATCCCTGGGCGGTATTTATTTTGCCGTCCTTTTTCATGTGAACATCACTAGATTACCATCCTGTTAATTCTCAAATCCTGGCAACCCTGATGTCGGCCATCATTAAAAACAGTAAACGCACCTAGCCAAAATAGCCAAAGTGCGATCGCAAATTACACAAAATTTTATCTTCTATCCATGAATATGTAAGGGTTCAGCAGAGCTAAACCCTTACCCTAAATTTCTTAATTAAACATCCTGTTCACTCAACTCACGGGTGATATGATCAAAAGGTTCATCAATAAAAGAAGTATCAGCAATACCCGCTGCTGCAACTTGTTCCTTAACCATGTCCTTCATAATCTGCACACCACGTACAGTAGGAGCAATAGGAACACCCAAAGAATTATAAGTTTCCCTTAAGCCTTGTAAAACCCGCTCATCTAACACATTCATATTAGCTGCAACTAAAGCATAGGTAGCATAGCGCAGGTAATAATCCATATCACGTAGACAAGCCGCATAACGACGAGTTGTATAAGCATTACCACCAGGACGAATTAACTCTGGTAATTCCTCAAACAACGCAGAACCAGACTGTTTAACAATGGATGCTGCATTAGCATTAATAGTCATTGCTGCTTGCACTCTCGCCGTACCAGTTTCAAAGTAAGACTTGAGACTATCTATGGCGTTGCGGTCAAAATATTTGCCCACTACGTCATAATTATTGATTAAAGTTGTAACTGCATCGCGCATTCCTGATTTCTCCCAATGGTTACTATCTATGGTTTGATATTAATTTGGTTGCATTCATGCACCTATATACTTTTGTGCCACAGCCGTAAATAAAGCAAGTGCAGCACAAAAACTATCCATCCACTAATAAAGGATTCTATGCCAAAGTTGACCTCGATAAGATGAAGTTTCTTGTTGTGTGCAGACCCAGCCAGAAAGGTTAATATAACCTGTAATCTAGAGAATTTGTAACAAAAAACACAAAATTATCTTATCTCTACTCTTTACGATATTTGAGGTGGTGTGTCAAAACTTGGGTTAACTCAACAGGGTTAAAATGCTTTGGCATAATCTGGTTTAATTTTAGAAAATTGGCTACAGAAGGAGTAAAAATGACAACCCCACAAGAAGTCTTGAAAAGAATTCAGGACGAAAACATTCAGATGATTGATCTGAAGTTTATTGATACACCAGGAACTTGGCAGCATCTCACGGTTTACCAAAACCAAATTGATGAAAGTTCTTTTACTGACGGTGTACCTTTTGATGGTTCTAGTATCCGGGGTTGGAAAGGTATCGAAGAATCTGACATGATGATGGTCTTAGATCCTGATACCGCTTGGATTGACCCCTTCATGGCAGAGCCAACTCTAAGTATTATTTGTAGCATTAAAGAACCACGTACCGGAGAATGGTATAGCCGTTGTCCTCGTGTAATTGCTAAAAAAGCAATTGACTATTTAGCTTCTACTGGTATTGGTGACACTGCTTTCTTTGGCCCAGAAGCAGAATTTTTTATCTTTGATGATGTTCGCTACGATCAAACCGCTAACGAAGGTTACTATCATGTAGACTCTGTAGAGGGTCGTTGGAATACAGGTAGAAAGGAAAATCCCAACCTTGGTTACAAAGCTCGCTTCAAAGAAGGTTATTTCCCTGTACCTCCCTCTGATACCTTCCAAGACATCAGAACAGAAATGTTGTTGACAATGGCTAAGTGCGGTGTACCCATTGAAAAACAACACCATGAAGTTGCTACAGGTGGTCAGTGTGAACTTGGTTTCCGTTTCGGTAAACTAATAGAAGCTGCTGACTGGTTAATGACCTACAAATACGTCATCAAAAACGTGGCTAGAAAATACGGTAGAACCGTTACTTTCATGCCTAAACCTATTTTTGGTGATAACGGTTCTGGTATGCACTGTCACCAGTCCATTTGGAATAATGGTCAACCTTTATTTGCTGGTGACAAATATGCTGGCATGAGCGACATGGGCTTATACTACATTGGTGGTATCCTCAAACACGCTCCTGCTCTTTTAGCTCTTACCAACCCCACTACAAATTCCTACAAACGTCTTGTTCCTGGTTATGAAGCACCTGTAAACTTGGCTTATTCCCAAGGAAACCGTTCTGCTTCTGTACGTATTCCTCTTGCTGGTGATAACCCCAAAGCGAAACGGTTAGAGTTCCGTTGTCCAGATGCAACATCTAACCCCTACTTAGCCTTTGCAGCTATGCTTTGTGCTGGTATTGATGGGATCAAGAACAAGATTCATCCTGGTGAACCTCTAGATAAGAATATCTATGAATTGTCTCCAGAAGAATTAGCGAAGATTCCTTCTACTCCTGGTTCTTTGGAATTGGCTTTAGAAGCACTACAAAATGACCACGCTTTCTTAACTGAAGGTGGTGTGTTCACCGAAGACTTCATCCAAAATTGGATTGATTACAAAACTGTTAACGAAGTGAAGGCGTTACAATTACGTCCTCATCCTTACGAATTTTTCTTATATTACGATTGCTAATTGCAATTAAAGAAAAAAATTATTTTGTTAGCCACCCCTTTTGGGTGGTTTTTTTATTGTACTTAATTTAGGACTTACACAGTTACGGAAGAATGAACCACAAAGGACACGAAGATAAGAGGGTTGGAGAGATATTTTGCATAAGTCCTATTAATAAATATGTTAATTATCTTTTCCCTAATTTCCAATTTTCACCACCAGGTAACTGAGTTAAATAATTATCAATTACTGCTGGTAATTCTTTCACAGAATAATTATAGGTCAAATTTAATAAAGTTTGAGATTGATGAATTACCTCATCTTGATCAACCATACCTGTTAATTGAAAAGGACTGTAAATCCCATTCATAACTTCATCACTCGCTTCCCGGATAGCTTCTTCAAATTCATCTTCTAACATTGATTGCCATTCGTCTATTTTCACGTAGTAAGATGTTTTATTATCTTGCAAATTGATCTTCTTAATTTCCCGAATAGAACTGCGAATAGAATTAGCCCAAGAATTAGTTAATCTTTTTTCTATCTGATTTTTAATTAAATGAATTATCAACCTTAATAATAAAAATTGAATGTTTCTTAAAATCGCCTGTCTACCCATCCCCTCTAACTCATCTACAATAGCTAAAGCGTCACTATAACGTTGTTCTAAAATACTATTTCTGAGGTTGATTAATTCCTGTGTCATTATCTTATTAATCCCACAGTAACAATATTTATTATCATAACATATTTATTATCATCAAAGTCAAGATTTACAGGATTTGTGGGATGTTTAAATTTTGATTGTCAGAATCAGGATAACCAGGATTTTAGGATTTTTAGGATTGTTATTTATAAATTACCTGCGGAAGTTTAAGCACTATAAAATACAGTTATAGTAATACAGGACTTAAGCAAAAATATTCCAAAAATCTATTCCTCTGCGTTCTCTGCGTTCTCTGCGGTTTGATATTCCGTGCCTCGTGCGTAAGTTCTATAATAGTCAAGAAGTAATAGCGAATAAATTAATAGATGATTTAATTTATCAATCATCCTAAAGTATGTATTTCTCATAGACAATCAACAAGAACATCCTGTACATCCTGTAATCCCGGTTATCCTGATTCTCACGAAATACAGCAGATTTTGTTGCTATGAGGTACAAGTTATAATCATGAAACTCTTGTGGGGTGGGCATCTTGCCCGCCTAAAATGTACCTCATGACACCGGAAAGTGCTGTATTATTCAGTTTTATACTCCATAATTCACGCCTAATTTTAACTATATATAATTATCTGTGTTAATCCGTATCTATCTGCGTTAGGACTCAAAAATCCTAGCAATTGATTACAAATCTAAAGATCAAGTTAAGATCAAGAAGAATTTACACTTCTTAACTTTTAAAGATATGGCGCGAGATTTACGGGGATTTATTAAAATTCTGGAAGAAAGAGGACAATTAAAGCGAATTTCGGCTCTAGTAGACTCAGATATGGAAATTGCTGAGATTTCTAACCGAATGCTACAACAAGGTGGTCCCGGTTTAATTTTTGAAAATGTCAAAGGTGCATCCTTCCCCGTTGCGGTGAATTTAATGGGGACGGTGGAAAGGATATGCTGGGCCATGAATATGGAAAAACCAGAGGAGTTGGAAACTCTGGGTAAAAAGTTGAGTATGCTTCAGCAACCCAAACCACCCAAGAAGATTTCCCAAGCGGTAGATTTTGGGAAGGTTTTGTTTGACGTTGTCAAAGCGAAACCAGGAAGAGATTTTTTCCCCGCTTGTCAACAGGTGGTTGTGGAAGGTGATGATTTAGATTTAACTAAGTTACCTTTAATACGTCCTTATCCCGGAGATGCCGGAAAAATCATTACCCTAGGATTGGTAATTACCAAGGATTGTGAGACTGGAACTCCTAACGTAGGTGTGTATCGTTTACAACTTCAATCTAAGAATACCATGACCGTACACTGGTTATCGGTACGGGGTGGTGCAAGACATTTACGGAAAGCCGCGGAAAATGGTAAAAAATTAGAAGTTGCGATCGCTCTGGGTGTAGATCCTTTAATCATCATGGCCGCAGCCACACCAATTCCTGTAGACTTATCAGAATGGTTATTTGCGGGATTATATGGCGGTTCAGGGGTACAATTAGCCAAGTGTAAAACAGTAGACTTAGAAGTACCCGCAGATTCGGAATTTGTCTTAGAAGGAACAATTACCCCAGGGGAAGTTTTACCCGATGGGCCTTTTGGTGATCACATGGGATATTATGGCGGTGTGGAAGATTCACCATTAGTTCGCTTCCAGTGCATGACACACCGCAAAGATCCAATTTATTTAACCACATTTAGCGGTCGTCCACCCAAAGAAGAAGCAATGATGGCGATCGCTCTGAATCGGATTTACACACCTATTTTAAGGCAACAAGTATCAGAAATAGTTGACTTCTTCCTCCCAATGGAAGCATTAAGTTACAAAGCGGCAATTATTTCTATTGATAAAGCATATCCTGGACAAGCAAGACGAGCAGCGTTAGCATTTTGGAGTGCCTTACCACAATTCACATATACAAAATTTGTGATCGTTGTAGATAAAGATATTAACATTAGAGATCCGCGTCAAGTTGTCTGGGCAATTAGTTCTAAAGTTGATCCAACCAGGGATGTTTTCATATTACCAAATACCCCCTTTGACACCTTAGATTTTGCCAGTGAAAAACTCGGTTTAGGAGGAAGAATGGGAATAGATGCAACCACTAAAATTCCCCCAGAAACAGAACATGAATGGGGCGCTCCTTTAGAATCAGATCCTGATGTTGCTGCAATGGTAGATAGACGTTGGGAAGAGTATGGGTTAGCAGATTTAAACTTAGGAGAAGTTGATCCCAATTTATTCGGTTATGACATGAAGTAGGTGATTGGTGATTGGTGAGTGGGTGATTGGTGATTGGTGATTGGTGACTGGTGACTGGTGACTGGTTATTGGTTATTGGTTATTGGTGATTGGTGATTGGTAAAGAAATTTCACCCCCTCACCCCATCACCCCATCACCCCATCACCCCAACTCCCTACCTTCTAGATATCATCCTCGCATCCCAAGTATACATACCAATTTGGTGAGGAACTCTGGTAAATCTTCCAATACGATGACCTCTAGATAATTCATTGAGAACTTTATTTTTCACCTCTCTAATTTGTCGTTCATCAAGTTCTCCATAGATACCAATAATAACTTCATTCACACCAAAAACTTTACCCCGATGTTGTTCTAAAAAAGTTGTGAGAGCATCAATTAAAAATTGACCTTCAAACTGTTTGAGCATGGGTATTTCTGGAGTTTTTGATGTGATACTAGGCTTTTTCCTTCTAGTTCTACTACGAGAAGGAGAGCTACTTTGATAGTTAGGATCTAACAGACTTAAAGCTAGGGTATAACAACCTGGTTCATTAGGAATCGCAGACCAATAACCTCTTTCTCTACCTTGAGTCAGAGAAGATTGTACCCTACCTTTAACAATTTTGAAGACAGTAGATTCTAGATTACCATAGAGCGCTCGCACGATAAAATCTATATGGCAAACAGTTCCAGCATACTCATGTAAGAAAACTCTTAAAGCTTCCATTCGAGTCATAGATTTATACTCAGGAAGCATGGGAATTTCTGCACCCTTAGTAAAATGATCGTAACTATCTAGAGACTGAATGTTCTGATGAGAATTTTCCGATTTTGTAGTAACTGCAACTGCATCATTTACTGGCCATTGTTCAGGTTGAATAAATTCTGATTTTGGAGAATCTAACAAATCCAAATCTGAACTATGATCTGATGATAAAAATAAACGTGAACTCTGTTTTTCAACAGTTTCTAATGGGGAAATAGGGTGATGATCATCAGGATAAGACCAAGGAGATAACAGAGCTTCCACGTGATCTAATTGCGATCGCGCTTCTATAAATAACCGTTGATACTCTTGAGTAAGATTAGCATAGTAGTCACGTAATTCTAGCAATGGTCGAATAAATAACTCTGAGGGAGGTTGCAGTTTTTCTTGAGTTTTCATAGTCATTTAATTAGTCAAAATTAACATCACTTTTGTAATTCATGGCGCGAGGTTTAGCTTTTCTTGATGCTTGTAGAGATTTTTTAGGAGGTTGAGGAGGACGGCAACTTTCACAATATAAAGGTCTTGGACCAAATGTTTCTCTTGTTGTTGGTTCATTACATTTTTTACACACAAAATGAAAAACACGAGTGTGAATCTGTCTAGTGTGCGCTCTGACAGTATATTCTTTCACATGAATAGTTTTCGTAGCCATAATTCAGAATTGCCATTTTCTGTACTCTTAATATAGCTATTCAAGCAAACAAAACTATTTCAGTGTGTGTTTTATTGTAAGTTTTCGACAAATTCTGAAAATAAACTCTATTAAGTTATGACTATGATATAAATTTTGCTTTTTATTTAAAAATCACACAGAGGTAGTATGGACTAATTAGCTCATAGAATCTCCTTTTTCCTATTCTTGATGTTTAAAGTTTCGTCCTTATCTTTGTTCTCTGATCTATACTGATCATCTGGATAACTTTGTCAATTCGTATAATTTATAGTTGTCAGGACTTACGCATGAGTCACGGAATATCAAACCGCAGAGAACGCAGAGAACGCAGAGGAATAGAGTTTTGGAAGATTTTTGCGTAAGTCCCGAGTGTTTTCAGAATTAGATTTGGTATTAGTCAGGATGTGAGGCTAAGTTGAATTTTTGAAGTCCTAATGATTAAGACTTGGGGTAAGTTCTGTTGAATTTGAATATAAGAGGATGTTTAAAAATTTTTGAATAGTGATATTAGATACTTGCATATCTTGCCTAAACCCCGTTAATAAGCTATCCATATACCAACATTTTTCTTAACGGGACTTAAGCAAAAAGGGTAAGTTTTGAAGAAGCAAGAGAAATAGAGAGTTTCAGGTAAAAAAACAGAAATTTATTTTGTTATGGTTATTCACTCATTTTTACTCCTGCTGCAATAGGATCAAAACTGTTAGGAAAATGGGTATTATGATCGCAGTCTGCTTTTTCTAAATGTGTTCCTTGTAAATCAGCTTGACGCAAATCAGCAGAAAACAACATTGCACCGCGTAAGTCTGCATCTTGTAAATTAGCTTGACTTAAGTCAGCAAAGCTTAAATCACATCCCCGCAGATTAGCACGACTAAGATTAGCTGTACTTAGATCGGCATAACTCAGATCAGCACCTTTTAAATCAATACCTGACAAATTAGCTTCACCTAATTCTGCTCTTTCAAAGTCTCGTTTACCTGCTAAATATTCTTCAATCACAGTGGCAGCATTGTTAACTGGCTGTTGAAAATTTATTTCAAGCATAAAACAGCCTCACATTTTATCTAAATTTTCGATTTGGTGGATTTCTATCATATAACTTATGTTTTCCAAAAATAATAACTTATTAACATAAATTTAATTTCAAAAATTAAATCATTAGTAACTTAGATAAGTAATTATTACAATTTTTGTATTTCCTCACAAGTTCCTCAATATTATGTTTTAACTTAAATACGTGGGGTAAAATACAGATAAAAATACAATACACAGGTAATAAATAAACGACTTAACAAAAAATGATTATGTTTTGAAGTGGATTTTGCATACAGTTCTTTCCGGTATCATGAGTTAGGTTATGGGCGGGCAAGATGCCCACCCCACAGAAGATTCCCACTCCACACAAGATGCCCATCCCACAGAAGATTCCCACTCCACAAGAGTTTCATGATTATGATTTCTCATAGCTACGAAATCTGCTGTAAGTCCTGTTTATGTAGCAATTCTCAGTAATATGCGAGAGTTCAATAAGCCTCAAATGTCTATGAAATATTGTCATATTTATGATTTTAAGTACCATTTTAAGTTAAAATTAGATTTGTTAAATCAAACAAATACCAGTTTATGGATCGTCAAAATCTCAAAGATAAATTAGAAAAGATACTGAATGAAATTAACGGCAAAAATGACGGTTCTCCTATCACTGATCTAAAAATAAATGCTGCTCAAGTCACGGAAATAGAACATTTAACAGTTGAATTAGAAAAACTAAATCCTTATCCCCAACCTCTCCAAAATGCTATTAATTTATTAAATGGAGCTTGGCAACTACAATATTCTACAGCTAGAGAAATTAGAACTTTAGATTCTTTACCACTGGGATTAAAAATAGGTCAGGTTTATCAAATAATTAATGTTAATGATACACAGTTTTTTAACATTGCTTATGTCAAACATCCCCTCAAATTCATCTCAGGATATGTAAAAGTAACAGCTAGTTTTGAGCCAGATTTAGATACATCTGGTTTACCAGATAAACGAATCAATGTAAATTTTGATAAACGCTATTTAGCAATTGATAAAATTGTAGGTGTGAATACTCCTCAATTAAGTCCTTTGAGGATTGTAGAGGCTAAAGGACCAAAAGGTAGAGTGCCTACACTTGATATTACCTATTTAGATGAGAAAATCAGAATTGGTAGGGGAGGAGATGAGAGTTTATTTATCCTCAAAAAAGCTGATGATTTTGGGTACTGAAGCACTGATATTTTTTTAAGTTAGATAATATTTCTGGGATAGTAGAGGTAGTAAATTAATGCTGCAAAAAATCCGTGGTAGTTTATTTATTGGTATAGGTTATATGTTATCACCTTTGTCTTGGTGGAATGATATATTTTTTAATTTACCAATTGCTTTGTTATTTGCTTATTTAGTAAGTTGGGCTAAACCAGATTGGTTTTTTCAATTTACAATTATTGGTTATTGGATTTCCAATGTGTTGGGAATTGTGATGATGCAAATGGGTGCTATGGATATGTTTTTTCAGGCAGAACAACATAATTTGAAAAGAGATTTAATTTTAGGTTTGGGAGGTTCTACCCTATATACAATTATAGTAGCTTTGTTAGTATATTTTCATATTTTAGAAATACCTGATTTTTTAACAAATTTATCGTCATAATCAGCAAAGATGATTGATAAAATTTAATGTATCAATATTTAGCCGCCAGAATATTACCTGAAAATCCATCTGAGGCAACTGCTGAATAATCTAAAAAAACAAAATATCCCCGACTGCTGAAAATCACCGCTCATTTATTTACCTGATTCAAAAACAAGCTAGTTTGGCTGCAACTAGTGGTGTTCAAAACTCCCATGATGTCATCAAAATGCTGATGGTAGGGGCGAATGCAACTATGCTCTTTAGCTAACATTTGAATGTTTACTTGATGAGGGGTTTATTTTCACGCAGAAGCGCAGAAAAATCAGAAAATAAATAGTGCTAATTTGATGAAGTGAGGGTGATTTTTTATTTTATTTATATGATATAATAGTGAGTTAGAATTAAGATTTTTGTTATGCAAATTATTGAATCTCTGAGTCTGTCGGTAATTGCTGGTGAAAATGCCGCTGCTATTTCTGAATTACCCCCAATTTGGCAAGATATCGCTACAAATAAGGCCAATGTGGGTTTTACAAATCCAGAAGTTTATGTAAAAATGGCGCAGTTATTTAGATATAAGTTGGCAAATGGAGATGTAGATTTATTCAATGAACGTCCAGATTTAGCAAGGTTTAAATCTAGTTTTTCTCAGTTATTTGCACAGTTAGCTGATGAAACCTTAGAATTTTATGGCCGTGATTTTTTAATTGATCAATATCCAGATTTTAACCAGATTGTGAATGATTTGAAATCTCAGGGTTTAGAATCTAGTAATGAAGTAAAGGTGGCTTTAATTGGGATTGATTTGTTTAATGAATTTGGTTATCAATTACCCGCTAGTTTTTATCATGTACATTTAGCACCTATTTATCGTGATCATATATTTGAAGAAAGAGCGCTGAGATTTGATCAACGGGATATTGAACATAAACGTGCTTGGGATGCAATTTTACACAGTGGTAAAGTTTTTGCTGTGCAAATGAAAATCCAAAGTATTGCTTCTAAATATGGTTTTACTTACCATCATGGTTGCGGTTGTAATTCCCATTTATCATCTATTGATATTGCTGAGGGAGAGTTTAATTATCAAATTTCTTCAGAAAAATATCAACGTTGGATCAGAAGCTTTATTTGGACTGCTTGGTATGAGTACGCTTTCTTTCCTATTGTTCCTAATACCAGTTATTTAGTTATTTAGTGTAACACTGGTTAGATAATTTTGTTACAGCAGATTTCGTTGCTATGAGGTACAAATCATAATCATGAAACTCTTGTGGGGTGGGCATCTTGTGTGGGGTGGGCATCTTGCCCGCCAACAGTGTACCTCATGACACCAAAAAGCACTGTATATCCCCGACTTCTTCAAGAATTCAGGGATCTAAATCTAGCAATTTTAAAGAATTTTCCTTCCTGTTAAAATTTCCCTCACTTCTAACATGGCAGAATAGGTAGGAAGAATGTGTAAAGTTTCGTTTGCAGGTGTATGTTCTAAAGCTGTGGTGATTGCTTTTTTCAAATCTTCCTCAACGATTAAATTGATTTTATTTTCTAAAGATGGTTCGCTATAACGCAATCTTAACGCCATATCATAAACGCGATCGCCACTTACAATTAATGTTCCACCCCTTTCTACTAATTTCTCTGTATCAACATCCCAGATCCAAGAAACATCTGTTCCATCTGGTGTCCGATCATTCAAAACCATTAATGTAGTTTTATCTAAACTTTGGGTGACTACTCGAATAGTTTCATTTGTACCTACAGGATTTTTAGATAATAAAATTCTTACCTTTTTACCATCAATCATTAAATCTTCTGCACGGCCAAAAGCTGCTTGGAAATTATTGATCGTTGATTTAATTGTACCTTCATCAACACCTAATTCCTGAGTAGCAGTGGCAGCGGCTAAGGTATTATATTTATTATACAAACCAACAAGAATTTGCGGCCATTCCTGACTTTCTAAATGAGGTTTACTTTTATTAAAACCACAACTAGGACAGGTAAAATCTCCTAAATGAGATAAATAAACGCCTTGATAATCCAAGGGATGTCCACAGCGAGGACAATAAATAGAATCTACTGCATGGGGAATTGCTTCTAAATAATTTTCTGGTTCATTTAAACCAAAGAATAATACTTTTTGATGTAATTGTTGACCTAAATAAGATAAAGTCGGATCATCGGCATTGGGAATAATTACAGTATCGTCTGGTAAAGTAGAAATAACTTTTGTCCATTTTTTACTAATGGTGTCAACTTCTCCATATCTATCTAGTTGATCACGAAATAAATTTAAACAGAGAATAATTCTCGGTTGAAGAGGTTTTAAAACTTTAGGAACAATATTTTCATCAACTTCTAAAATTGCATAGTCAACATTTAAACCACCTAATAAACTGGTATTTTCTATTAAAGCTGTTGCTAAACCATTTTCAAGATTTGCACCAGTGGAATTATGAGCAATTTTATAACCTTTGTGTTCTAAAATAGTGCATAACAATAAAGCTGTGGTAGTTTTACCATTAGTACCAGCAATTAAAATTACTCCGTTTTTTACTTGTTGACTCAATAATTGTAAAAGTTGGGGTTCAATGCGTCGCGCAATAGATCCGGGTAAAACACTTGCAGCACCAAGACGTAGCGATCGCACTAAGAAGGTGACACTTTTAGCAATGGATACAGCTAAACCTAGTCTGACTCTATCAATAAGTTGTATTTTCTTTCCCACAGTGCTTGTAGTTGTTTGTCTTTATTACTTAAATTAATCTTGCTAGTTTAGCTAATATTTGTAAAAAATACCAGCCATCAAAAATTTTGAATCACAAAATAGCACCCAGATGTAATTATATATCTAGGCAAAAATGTTAAATCAGGTTTTTTTTAATGAGTAGCATAAACTGGCTGTTTTTACAAACTAAAAAAATTTCTAACTGGCAACGTTTGCTGTCAAAATTCCTATTATTGCTGCTTTGTCTATTAGTTATAGGCGGACAACCAGCTTTTGCAGGTATGAAAGATGACAGATTTGAGGGTAATATTTTCGTGGTTTTTGCGGGTAATGGTTCACTAGTACCACCTAGACAAACTTTAGCCCAGACTTTAGCACAAAACAAACCAGCAATGTTGGCATTTTATCTGGATGACAGCAAGGATTGTAAACAGTATGCGGTGTATATTTCTCAAACTCAAGCATTTTATGGAAAGGAGGTAGAAATTATTCCAGTCAGTGTTGATACAATTTTCCCCCAGGAAAAATACGATCCTACTCAACCAGGATACTATTATGACGGTGGTGTTCCCCAGATAGTTTTGTTTGACAAGTCTGGAGAAGTAATTTTGAATAAAAAAGGTCAAGTACCTTTTGAAGAAATTGATGATAAGTTTAGAGAGGTATTTGATTTAGCCCCTCGTGATGAGTCACTTGAATTTAAGCAGCGTTCATTTAATGAATATAGCAGCGAAATAAGTCAATAGATACTCTAGATCCCGGACTTCTTAAATAAGTCGGGGATCTGCAAAGTTAGAAGTTAATCTATTTCGTTTAATCTGATACGGCATTTTGATGACTGTTAACAGATAATAATTAAATAACAAAAATAAATAACTAATGACTAATGAATAAAGTTTATAGTACCCAGGAACTTATAGAAATTGTAGCCGCAGAAAAGCAAGCTTGTTTAAAGGGAGAAAGGTTAAAATTAGATGTAGCTGTTTCTGGAAACCCAGTTATAGATCAATTAATTACAACAGAAGGATTACAGAAATTCACTGCCTATCAAGATTTTAAAGCTTCTATTCATGAATATCAACACCAAAATCAAGTTTCTGGTATTATCTGGAAAGATTTAATTGTTAAGGGTAAGACTTTAAACTATCCAGAAGTAGATTCTCATTTAATAGCTTTAGAAAGTGATTTGGAAATATTAAAATCTACCAAAACATCCATGTTAAAGTTTTGGGATCAAGTGACAAAAGAAATGGATTTATATTTAAGTTTAAGTAATGGAACAAAATATGAAAAAGTTAATATTTTCGATGTAGAAAGAATTGCCCAAAGAACAGAATGGGCAAGTTTTTTGAAGTGGGAAAATGCTAATTTTTTAGAGTTAATTTTACAAATGGGTTGGGGTAAACCAGAAGAAGCAGCTTATAAAAGAGGTAGGCCACATTCAGGGAGTGAATTTATTCATGCAGTTAACCCAGGGAATTATCCTATTGGGTAGTTGGTAATGCTCCTTGCTCCCTTTGGGAGAGCTTCGCTAACAGGAGAGCTTAGCTTGGGTAATTCGTAATTCGTAATTCGTAATTCGTAATTCGTAATTCGTAATTCGTAATTCGTAATTCGTAGTTCAGGAGAGCTTAGCTTGGGTAATGCTCCTTGCTCCCTTTGGGAGAGCTTCGCTAACAGGAGAGCTTAGCTTGGGTAATTCGTCATTGCTTCTTTAATTTTAGTTGTACCCTGATTATCAATTATAAATCAGCAACATCTACACCTAAATCTCGTAATTTTGCTGCTAATTTGTCAGCACGTTGTTTTTCCTGTTCTGCACGTTGTTTTTCTTGTTCTGCTAGTTCCTCTCCTGTTAATAATAAATTACCTTCTAGATCCCACCATCTTAACCAAGGTAATTCTACATTTTTATATGTTCCTGGCCAAATTCCTAATTCTACACCAATTTTTGCAATCACATAATGACCTCTTTGATTAGGTGGCATGAGATGATATTGTCCCTCCACTAAGTGATATAATTCTAACGAAGATTTCTTTTCTTCATAAATGCCATAAAAAGGTACTCTAATAGCTTTTTCATAAACCCAAAATTTACCTTGATATGGAGTTTGATCTCTTTCTTCTGAACCATTTCCAGATACAAATTCAATCACAATTAAAGGTGCAACTAATTCTTGCCACATCACATAGGAACGGCGCATTTTACCATTTAAAGTTGGTGGTACATCAGGGACATAAAACCAGTCTGGTGCTTCTGAACCTCTTTCTGGTGGATCAGTTATTCGCCAATAAATACCACTATCTTGACCTATACAAAATTGTCTATCTGGGTGAATCTCTTGTAATTTTGCCCAGATAGATTCTGTTAATAAAATACTTTGGGGATGTTCTTGAAAATTCTTCACAAATGTACCATCTTCACAAGGTAATTCAGTATGATCTGGTAATTTGACAGAGGGTTCAAGTTTGAGACTATCCATTTGATTATTCTTGTTAATAAAGAACGATCATCAAATTGCTTTTGACGACTACAGTCTTTTAACTGTCTATTATACCATTTGGAAAATTTGATAGTTAATTGTTAAAAGCTGATAGTTTGTGATAAATGTCACCTCTTACATTTGCTATTAAATTATCTAATTCTTGCTGCATTTTACTTTTAACTAATTCATAACATTCATCTACATAATTGCGATCGCAGGCAGCTTCTCTACCATAACGTTCAAAAATAATCGGTGGACAAACTCTAGTGTGAATACTCACTGGAAAAGGAATATTTGGCCAAGGTCCTAATGCTAAACCCCAAGGTAAACCAAGATAAACAGGAAATACTAATGGATCAACTCCAAATAACCAAGGCATCCCCATTTTATGGAATTTATGCATGGTTTTATACAAATCAGCTAGGATAATTAAAGTGTCATGAGCGCCCCAAGAAATGGCAGGAACAATGGGTACGTTTTCCCGTAATGCTAATTTAATAAAACCTCGGCGTTCGGCGAAATAAATTTTGTCCCGCATTTTGTGAGGTCTAAATACATCCTCCGCACCACCAGGATAAACTAAAACACTAGCACCAGTGCGAAAAGCCGCATAAGCCATTTTGGGATGTGCCATCACAGCACCACCTTTCATGACAAATTCTGCAATTTGGGGAAATAATTCCCAAGCTTTCGGGTGCATTAAACCATAAATTGGCCTTTGTGTGCCAAAACGACGTATCCAGTCATACATCATCATAGATGTGTCTGGAGATGCCAAACCGCCGTTGTGAGAAGCGACAACGAGAATTTTTCCCTCTGGTACGTTTTCCCAACCACTGGTTTCTACACGAAAGTAAAAGTTATATAAGATTTCTAATAAGGGCATAATACTTTCTATAAACTTTGGATCTCGCCTATCCAAAGACCAACCTGGTTTTTGAGTTTGAGTATGTTGTAATTGTGACATTGAAATCTGTTATCAGGATGAGGATATATTAAGAATCTTAAACTATTTTTGAATCAGGAGTCAGAAAATGGTTGGGTGATGGGGAGAAAAATTATGACTAATTATCTGTCATTTGTCACCTCTTTGGTTTCCAAGTACCGTGAAAACTGTGAGGAATGACGCTGGGTAAAGCAAGTTTACAAATAGGTTCTGCTTGTAAGCGATCGCTCTCAAATATCCACACTTCACTACTATGTTTGTTACCGTCATAAACCACTGTTAACAACCAACCAGAATGATTATTTTCTGGTTCAGCAACATGAATAGGTTCAGAAGGATAAAGATTTCTATCTAAATTGGCTTCAATTAAAATGCCATTTTCATGATCAAAAGCAGCAAGACTATTTAATATTTCTCCTTGTATATCTATTTCTGATCTGAAAATAGACATATAGCTAAATTTCGAGAAGTTACCAACATTAGCTGCGGGAACAGATGGAAATTCACAAGTTCTTTCGATGAGATTCTCTGTATTGATAATTTGGCCAGTTTGGGGATTAATTTCTACTCTGGTAAAGGTGTTTGGTGCTACTATTTCTATGACACCGCTGGCTAGTTGTCGTAAACATTCATTAATTTTAAAATCGTCATATTTAATAAAATCAACAATTATTATTCCCCTATCATCAACATAACCATTACAAAAATGCCATTGAAACCAAGGATCTGTGATACTACGACTAACTAAAGATAAATCTTCCCGATCAAAAACTAAAATTTCTGTACCTTTTTCTGGCTGCCAATTTAAGCAATTGCTATAGTTATCTACCCCAAACATAACAGGCCAAATATTTAAACGTACAGCAGGGACAAAAAATACTAAATATTTTTCTGTTAACACAAAATCATGAATTAGTGGAAAATCCTTTAAAGTGTGTTTTGTGTGTTTAATAATTTTTCCAGTGAAATTACTTTTATAAATGTTTAGTGTACCATTAATTTCTACAGTCACGCCAAAATTGAATATTTCACCTGTTTTGTAGTCAACTTTTGGATGAGCAGAATAAGGTTGACCAGGTTTTAAAAAATCTAAATTATTTAAACCTTTTGTTGCTAAAGTCTCTAAATCTAAACTATAGGGATTATCACCTTCCCATAGTGCTAAAAGTTGATTTGGTAAAGCTAAAACAGAGGTATTTGCTGAATGTTTAACAGGTCTTCTCCACTGATTCCAAATTGGACCTGGTGCAGTCATACCATAATTTCCATAGAGGAATTTACCTATTTTTGCTTCTTTTTGATAACCAGTAGTCTGCACATAGCGATAAACTCCAGTTGCACCTGTATCCGTGAAATTAACAGCTAAAATTGCTCCATCACCATCAAACAAATGTCCTACCTGGACACCATTTCTTTGTAATTTGCCAGGACCATTACGGTATAATGTACCTCGTAAAGCTTCAGGAATTTTACCTGCAATTATGGGTAATAATGTGGGAGTAAATTCCTGTGCTGGCTCAGATATAGCGTTTGGCCAAGTTTTTTTAGTTGTGGTTTTATCAGCTGTTTGCATAGTAATAATTGATGAGCTATTAACTTTTCTAAGTTATTAACTATTATTACATAATTAGACAATTTCTACCCAATTAATTAAAGATAATCAAAGTAACCATAATTCAGCTAGTCTGATCAAAATATCAAATTAAGGGAGTTGGTATGCTGAATAAATCAAGCAAAAACATATATAAAAAAAGGCAAATATTTTTTACTCTGTTATTAATACTAGTTATCTGGAATGTAACTGACAATGCTTTAGCGGTTGATGTTACACCAGAGGATTTAAAATCTATTGTTCGCACACGAGATGTTACTTTGGATGCGCTCAATAGTCGTGATTTTAACCAAGTCCAACCCTATTTACATCCCAACTTCACAATTACCACGGTTGATAATCAAGTTTTTCATAAAGTACCTGAATTTGAAAAGTATTGGAACCAGCAATTTTCTAATACTATTCAAGATATACAAATGAAATTTAAAGGAGATACTTTCAGAACATTTATTACACCAGAAATAGATGTAGCAACAGGAGAAGCTACCACAACTTTTTCTTTTAAAGATGGTAAATCAGCAGATATGGATGTGCGCTGGACAGCGGTTTTGCAAAAGTTACAGGATAAATGGGTAATTCAATCTTTACATTTTTCTTCTAATTTATTAGATAATCCTGTTTTAAATGCCGCTCAAAGATTGGGAAAAATGATGGCTGTGAGTGCAGGTATTGGTGGTTTAATTATTGGCTCTTTACTCATGTTATTATTACGTGGTAGAAGCAGAAACCGTTCTCAAAGAACATAGTAAATATCGTGAATATAGATACCCATCAGTTTAATAGTAACAGTGTTAATCACCATCGCAGGTTAAAAGCAACTACGATAGTTTTATTAGTTTGGTGTGGTGTGATTTTACTACATTTATTTCCTGCTACCAGGATTTTCATGTTAGGTTTAACTATTATTTTGGCTGTACAAGTAGTAAGAATGTTAATAGCTAAAACTAAAATTAGTTATTTAGTGGATAACAGTTATTTTCCCATAGTTTCAATTCTAATTCCTGCCAAAAATGAAAGTGCCGTTTTACCTGCAATAATTAACAACTTATCGAAATTAGATTATCCTAGACCTAATCTAGATATTTGGGTAATTGATGATGGTAGCACTGATGAAACTTTCCAGATTTTAAATCAATTACAAATGCAATTTCCATATTTACAAGTTCATCAAAGAGAATCAACAGGAGGAAAATCTGGAGCTTTAAATTCTGTATTTCCTGAGACTAGAGGAGAGGTAATTTTAATTTGTGATGCTGATGCAAAATTACCTGTTGATTTTCTGCATCAAACATTACCCAGATTACAAAATCAAAACATTGCTGCTGTACAGATAAGGAAATCTATTTATAATGCGGAAACAAATTTTTTCACCCGCTGTCAACAAATGGAAATGAGTTGTGATAGTTTCTTGCAAACCCATCGGATAGCTATTGGAGGAATGTCAGAATTAAGAGGAAATGGAATGTTAGTTAAACGAGAGTTTTTAGAAAAGTGTCATGGATGGAATGAAGATACTGTCACCGATGATTTAGATATGTGTTTTAGACTTTATTTAGCAGGAGGAGAAATAGAATTTGCAAGCATTCCATTTGTACAAGAGGAAGGGGTAACGAATTGGAGAAAACTATGGTTACAACGTCGGCGCTGGGCGGAGGGTGGTTATCAACGTTACTTAGATTACTTTCCCCAAATTTTCACATTAGGTTGGCAAAAAGAAATTGATTTATTATTATTTTTTATTTTGCAATTTATTTTACCTATTGGCTTAATTCCTGAGTTGATTCTTACTATATTTTATAGTCATAATCCGGTGTTATTACCATTACAAACATTATTAGGAATTATTTTAACTGTGGCTTTTATGGTCGGTATTTATCAATATCAAAATTTAAGGGGATTATCATTAATTTGGGCAACTTTTCTAGGTTCATTATATATGTTACATTGGATTCCAGTTATGATTGTGACGACGTTAAAAATGTGTGTGCAGACAGAGCATTCGGTGTGGGTAAGAACTGAGCATAAAGGTATCATAAATGATTGATTATAAATGAATTACTTTCATTATTTATTATCAAAGGAGAATATATCACAAGAAATTAATGATATTTTGATACACTTTAAGACTAGACGTTAAGATCAGATCATTTAATTTCATCAAATCTTAAAAATCATGCTCGACTTAATCATTAAAAACGGTTTAAAATTCGACGGTAATGGTTCTCCTCCTCTCCGTCAAGATATTGGCATTGAAAATGGCAAAATTGTCACTATTTCCCCATCCATCACTTCCCCAGCAGATGAAATTATAGACGCGACAAATTTATGGGTGACACCAGGATTTATAGACATTCATACACACTACGATTTAGAATTAGAAATTGCCCCTAGTTTGAGTGAATCAGTACGTCATGGTGTCACTAGTGTAGTGATTGGTAATTGTAGTTTATCAGTGGCAATTGGTGAACCACAAATGTTAGCAGATATCTTCCAAAGAGTAGAAACTTTATCTCATAAATTAATTGCTAAATGGCTACAAAAATCATTATCTTGGGAAACTCCAGGGGAATATTTACAACATTTACAAACATTACCATTAGGTCCAAATGTTGCCCCATTATTCGGACATAGTGCTTTACGCGCTCATGTGATGGGTTTAGAAAATAGCTTGAAAAATCAACCCAGTAAATTTGAATTGGAAGTGATGGAACGTATCGCCGCTGATGCTTTAGATGCTGGGTTTATTGGTATTTCTATTGATATGTTTCCTTGGCACAGAATGAGCGGAGAATTTGCAGGTGATAGTATTCCTTCTCAACACGCAAAATTTCCAGAATATGCGATGTTAGCTAATTTATGTCAGCAACGGGATCTGGTTTTTCAAGTTACCCCTAATATCAAAAAAATAAGCTCATTCCTAGAAATTTTTTGGATGAGTTTGGGAATAATTAAAAAACCTCTCCGTTTAACAGTTCTCTCGGCTTTGGATGCTGTGCATAACCGCAAAATGTGGCAAATTTTTGCCCCGATGTTGTTTATCTGGAATCGGATATTACAGGGTAATACTCGGTTTCAAACCCTGACAGAACCCTTTACAATTTTTTCCGATGGCCCAGTGACACCATTATTTGAAGAATTTACTACTGGGGCAAAACTTAATGGTTGTAATTCTAGAATAGAAAGATTAAAATTATGGCAATCAGGAGATTTTTGCCGTCAGTTTATCCAGGAATGGAATGATAAAAAATCACCAGCTTTTCACAGACAATTAGAATTAATGGATGTTGTAGAATGTCCTGAAAAAAGTTGGGAAGGTTTGAGTTTTGCAGAAATTGCTAGACAAGAAAAACAAGAAACGTTAGAGTTTTTTATCCAAGCATTAAAAAAATATGATACTGATTTACGTTGGATAGCAACAGGAGCAAATGATAGATTAAAACCCAGATTAGAAATGATGAAACATCCGCATATTTTCCCTGGGTTTACTGATGCGGGCGCTCATGTCAGGAATTTGGGTTATTATGATGGGGCGATATCTTTATTAAAACAAGCAATAGCAACTAATTTTTTATCTCCTCAAGCAGCAATTCATCGAGTTACCGGTGAACCTGCAAAATGGTTTCGTTTGGATACAGGGGTAATTAAAGTTGGTGCAAAAGCAGATTTATTATTAATCGATCCTTTAGGTTTAGAACAACCTGTGAGTGATCAAGTACAAGTATCTGATCCGGTTTTGGATGGGGAAATGCGGATGGTAAAAAGGGGTTCTGAGGAGATAATTAAGGGTGTATTTATTAATGGAGTTAGGGTTGTGAATGATGGTGAGGTTAGTGATATTTTGGGGAAGGAAAAGTTGGGGGATGTTTTGTTTGCTAACTAGGTTTTAATTATCGTCGCGAACATTATTATACGAGGATTAAATCTAATATTGTCACATTTACTCAGCCAACCCTATCTAGGGTGCGTTAGTGTTAACGTAATGCACCATTTATGATTACTGGTTACTTATTTCCGAAATTCAAACTTATCTGATTGAAGAAGTCAACATTGCAGTAGTGAGGAAAATATTATGAATCTTAACAAAGATAATAAGCAATCAGGTTTTTCTATCAAAACCATTTATAAATTCTGTGGAGGTGCTACTTTGGGAGCATTTCTAGTATCTCTTCCTATTTTATATGGAGCGTCTACAGATTTAAGTTTATTTCAAGTATGTGTTGCATTACTATTAATTATTTCCTCTGGGATACTATCCAGTATTTGGGGTGAAAAATTTATTGATGCAGTAATGAGTGTATTTAATTCATCGGGTTTATAGTGGCAGTATATTCTTTTTTAGTCAACTTTCTGGGTGGTAATTTAACAGTTATTGGTAAGGGTTTAGCACTGCTAAACCCCTACATTGCTCAATCACATTTTTCAACATCTTTCATGATGAATAACATTAATTATCAACATCAAATAAACGACAGAAATCTCATTAGTGAACAAATCCCGGATCATCCCTTTACAGATTATTGGGACATTTTCATTATTAAGCATCAACACCCAATTAATATTACCTTCCACATCCTGGGTATATTATTTTTCTACAGTTTACTTTTTGTAACTTGGCAATTACAAAACCTCTGGTTACTATTAGCTTTACCCTTAACCCAATTAATCGGATTATTAGGACATATTTTATTTGAACCTAGTCATATTGATCAACAAGATGCTATATTTTCTTGGAGAGCTTCCTATTGTTTGGGTAAAATGTTCCTGAGAGTTTTGATGGGTAAATATCAAGATGATATTCATCAAAGATTAGAAATTTTAAATAATTATTTGAGTAAAAATCATGCAAATATTTAATAATTGGAATGTTGTCACTCAAGGTTGGTATCTTGCTTGTTTTAGCCTAGAAGTACCTATAAAAACAGTTAAATCTGTAGAATTATGTGGTCAAAGAATTACCATTTTTCGCGGTGAAGATGGGGAAGTTCGTGCTTTAGATGCTTTTTGTCCCCATTTAGGAACAGATTTAGGAATAGGCCATGTTGATGGTAATTTACTCCGTTGTGCTTTTCATCATTGGGGATTTGATCAAGATGGTATTTGTCAGGATATTCCCTGTCAATCTGAGATTCCCAAAAAAGCTAAAGTTGCATCCTATGCAACAACAGAAAAGTATGGTTTTATTTGGATTTATCCTCAAGCAAATGCACCAGAAAATTTAGTAGAATTTGATGAATTAAAAGGTGAAGAATTAGTTAGTCAACCAGATCAAGCTTTTACTAGGAATTGTCACCATCATATCTGTATGATGAATGGAATTGATGCTCAACATTTAAGAACTATTCATCATTTGGATATTGAGATGGATTTATCTTTAAATCGTAATGATTTGGGAACAACAATTGATTTTACAATGGTGGGTGAATTTCCAGAAACTACTTGGAGAGAACGGTTAGGAAAAAGATTTTTAGGTTCTACTTATCAATATTCTATGCGTTATGCTCATGGTTGTATTGGATTATTAACCATGATGAAAAATGTGAAACTTTTTCCACCTTTACATTTAATTTATGCTTATACTCCCCTTTCACCAGGAGTAACCCAAATTCAACCAATTTATGTAACTAAAAAACGCCCAGGAATTTGGGGATTTATTGTTAGTCAATTCCTACTTTTGTGTACTCGTTTGGCTTATTATATGCTTAGAGATGAAGATGGTAAAATTTACGATAATATTCAATTTAATCCCCAATTACTGTTAAAAATTGATCAGCCATTGGCTGAGTACATGCACTATGTAAACCAGTTAAAAGCATCTAAGTGGTCAAGAAATGAGGTAAAAATATAACCACTTATAAATCTGTCACAAAGTAATATCACTTAATTTCGTCGGTAATCAGGGAAAATGCAAAGATATGGGTGTAACTTTAGATCACCATTTTAAAATCTGTCACAGGACTGTGTAACTTTCATTTCCTACTCGCTACAGTGTGATTTAAGACGGTTGTTAAACCCAAATTAAGTAATTGACGAAAAATGAAAAGTTTACTTATTCCTGTCGAGAAGTTACAGTCTAGCGATCGCACAGCTATGTATACCCTGTTGCAAAGTCACTTTCAAGGTATCACTTGGAATGCTTTTGAAATTGATTTAGAACACAAAAACTGGGTGTTATTACTAAAGGATGAAACATCTAATATACTCAAAGGATTTTCTACTCTCAAGTTTTGCCAAAAAACCGTTAACGGTGAAAATGTCAGTGTAGTTTATTCCGGTGACACCATAGTTGATCCTAGTGCTTGGTCAAGTCCAACATTACCACAAAGTTGGATAGCAGCGATTAATTTTTTACGTCATCATTATGCGGTGGAAAAACTATATTGGTTATTAATTTGTTCTGGTTTTAGAACTTATCGTTTTTTACCTGTTTTTTGGCATAATTTTTATCCAAGATATAATTTGCAAACACCTGGAGAAATTGCCAAGATCATGGGTAGTTTAGCTAAACAATATTATGGTGATTTCTATCAAGAAAATCATGGAATTGTTCGCTTTCCCTATCCACAAACGTTAAGAGAAGGGTTGATAGAAGTTCCATCAGGAAGAGAGACAAATCCTCATATTCAGTTTTTTCTAGCTAAAAATCCCGGTCATGTTAATGGAGATGAATTAGTGTGTTTCACGGAAATAAATTATGATAATCTTACCCGTGCTGGGAAAAGGATGTGGAATACAAAATCATCTTTAGAAATTGTCCCTAATTATGTTTCTGTTTAAACTTTATGACATCTACAAAGTTGCACTCCAATTTTAATAATACCACACAATTTATCCCCGGATGGTACTGGGCTTTACCATCAAAAAAATTAAAGATTGGTAAAGTCAAACCCATCACTTTATTAGGTAGAAATTTAGCAATTTATCGTAGTGATCATGGAGAAGTAAAAACAGTAGATGCTTATTGTCCACACATGGGCGCACATTTAGCAGAAGGTAAGGTAGAAGGTGATAGTATCCGCTGTTTTTTTCATAATTGGAAATATGATCAAAGCGGAAAATGTGTAGAAATTCCTTCTTTAGAAAAACCCTTACCTGTATGTATTAAAACTTGGACTACAGCAGAAAAATATGGCATAATTTGGGTGTGGGTAGGGGAAGAAAAACCAGAACAATTACCCTTTGTACCTGAATTAGAACTGGTAGAATGTGATTATATGTTGGGAACTAAATTCATTAAAAATTGTCATCCTAATGTATTACTAATTAATGCCATTGATGCCCATCATTTTAACACAGTTCATAACCTACCTCTAGAAATTGTTTTTGATTGTAAAACCCTGAATAATCATGCAATTTCCTTTAGTAATACCACTAGAGGAGGTGATGATTCTTGGGTGATTAAATTAATTCGTCCTCTATATAAAAACCAAGTTACTTATAGTATGTGTTACTGGTATGGTAGCACTGGTACTGTAACTTTGGGTCCCGATTTTTTACACTTTTATATCATCTTTGCATTACGAATGTTAGAAGATGGAAAAGCAGAAGGACAAACTATTTTAGTCACTCCTAAACGTCGAGGAATTTTAGGATGGTTGATAAATCCAATTTTATTATGGTTAACCCAAAGAGTTGGTAATTACTTTGCAAAGGGAGACACCCAAGTATTTGAAACCATTGACTTTAACTTCCAAACTCCCACCAAAGCAGATCAATCAATTTTACAATTTATTCATCATGTAAATCAGCAAAAGTCTCTGAGATGGGAAAGTTGGGAAAAGGTAGATGAACTGCAAACACAAATGAATTTAATTGCATATCAAGAACATGAATTTAACATCTAACATCGTTGGTTTTGATTTACCTCATCTGGATTCAGAACATCTTTTACACAGGATTTTGACTGCAACATTACCAAAAAAAGAACCCCTGAATTATCAGCAAAAGTTAGATTATTGGAACGCGGATTTTTTAAAATTAAATAAAGTTAAAATATTTCAAGAATCTAGCCTAGAAGAACAAACAAAAATATTAGAAATTGCCAATTTGAGCTTATTACGGGAATCTTATTTCATTGAAAAAGCAGGTGTAGGTTACATGGCAAAAATGGTTTTTTTAGCAGAAAGTATTGAAGAAAGAATGTTATATGGAATGTTTACTGCTGATGAAACTACCCACCTCCAACACATCACTAAGTTTTTACCAGAAACCGACTTAAGCACTACCAATGATCCTTTTTTAAACCTCTTATCAGAAGTAGTGGAAAGTAATGATAAACCAGTTTTATTATTTGTCCTGCAAGTGGTATTAGAAGGATGGGGTTTAACTCATTATCGTCGTTTAGCTAAACATTGTCAAAATCAAAATCTCCAACAAATATTGCATGAATTTTTACAATCAGAATCTCGTCATCATGCAACAGGAACAACATTATTTAAGCAAAGTTCAATTTCTACATCTACCCAAAAAACCATCCTAGAAATACTATCACAATTTCTGTTCATGATTCAAATTGGACCGCAAGGAATATTATCAGCAATTGCACAAGTAAAAGGAGATTTAACAAAAACCCAAAAAATCCAAATCTTAGAACAACTAGACACAGAAACCCATAGCGGAACAAGATTAAAAACATTGCATTCACTCATGAATTTAACCCCATCTCAATCTATTCTCCACACATTAACAGAAAAGGGATACTTCCAACCCCTCTCACCCTCTCAATGTCTCTTCTAAAACCTACCTCTGCGACTCTGCGTCTCTGCGTGAAAAAATCATGAACCCAACAACATACCGCAAACTAAAAATCAACCACACCCGCAATAAAAAACAAGATCATACGACTTTAATGAACGAAGTAGTTGATAAATTCAACTATGAAAAATGTAAACATGAATATTGGCAGTCAGAGGAATTTTCCTTACTGTATGGTACACCATTATGGTCACAATCAACACCATCTCAAAAAACAATTTTAAATCATCTTTATTGGGTAGCTTATTATTCCCAAATTGTCTCCGCAGAAATAGCAACTATCTATTTTAATCAAACTAGTGCAACAGGAATTTATGCCCATGAAAATTTCCGTTTAATTTGTGATACTCTAGATTTAGAATCAGCACAGGAACGATCACATATTCATGCTTTCCGGACTATTTCCAAACAAACAGAATTAGCATTATTTGGTCAAGAAATTTTCACCTATCCCATGCGGACACCATTTACAGAAACAATGGTTTATGCTGATACTAATTTTTTAAAAACATGGTGGAAAAAAATCCAATTACAATATTTTGGTTTAATCTCTGCTAATAATACTTTTTTAGCTTGTCAGTATTTTACTGTGCGAGGAATTAGAACCTTAAATGGAAAGTTAGTACAACATAAATTGAGTAACTTCTATCAAAAACATCCAGATCAAGCAAATGCACCTATTCCAGCAAAAGTTTCTTATTATCATTTCATGGATGAGAGTTTTCATTTCAATAGTTCGACTATTATTTCCCATGATGTAATTAAATGTTTACCACCTCCGACTAAGTTTGAAAGTTTGGTTGCGAATTTGGGTGTATGGGGATGTCAAAAAGATCATTTTCATTTTTCAGCAGCGATGAATGGGATTTTTTGGTATGATCCGGCCTTGTATGGGAAGGTTTATCAAGTATTGCGATCGCCTATTTTTGATCTGAGTGATCGGGATGCGAAGGAGATGATGAAACGTTGTTTTACTCAGGAGTCGGAAGGATTACATCGTAGTTTTTTAACTCATCAAGAAGCTATGATTTCTTATCAAGTTTATGTGGATAATTTGGATTATTTATGGGTAAAAAATCGAGAAATGTCTTTGATGAAAGGTAGTTCTTTGGAGAGGTATTTAGAAATTCAGAAAAGGGAGTTTGGGAAGTTTACAAGGATGAAAGATTTATCTCACGCAGAGACGCAGAGACGCAGAGAGGAGGTTGTTTATTATGGTTAAGCTATCTTTTCCGGGGAGTGGGTTTCAGGATATCAATTTGCAGGTTGATGATCGGTTATCGGAATGTTTAACTGTGCAAAATTCTCCGGTTTTGTTTGGTTGTCGCACTGGTATTTGTGGTACTTGTTTGGTTGAGGTTGTGGGTGATGTTCTTCCTCCTGAAGTTGATGAATTGGAGATGTTAGAAATTCTTGCACCTAATAATCAAAAAGCACGTTTAGCTTGTCAAATTGAAATTATGAGTGATGTAGAAATTACCCTAATTAAATAACTATTTTCTCTGCGTTTCTGCGTCTCTGCGTGAAATAAATCCAAAAAATAAATCTAAATATTATGCAACTAACAGATTTTTGGTACATAGTCGCTCTCAGCGAACAATTAAAACCCAATCAAGTATTACAAAGAACCGTCTTAAATGAATGGTTAGCAATATTTCGTGATACAGATGGAAAACCGGTTGCTTTACGCGATCGCTGTTTACATCGTAATAGTCGTTTATCTCCAGGAAAAGTCCACAATGGTACTTTACAATGTCCCTATCATGGTTGGGTTTATGACAATTTGGGTAAGGTAATTTCTGTACCCGCAGAGGGAAATGATTTCAAAAATTCTCCCCCTAGATGTGCAAAATCATATCCTACTAAAGAACAAGATGGTTATATTTATGTGCGGTTAACAGAAAACCCAGAAATTGAATTTCCACCCTTTAGTATGCCATATTATCAACAACCAGGATGGGAAACTTTCAGGGTAGTAAATCGCTTTGCAAATAATGTTACCAACTGTGCAGAGAACTTTATTGATATTCCCCACACTGCTTATGTTCATCCTGGGATCTTTCGGAATCATCGTCAACAAAAATTAGAGATGAAGGTGGAACGTGACAATGGTTCTGTTTTGGTGGAATATGGGAATGAAGATAATAATTTAGGTTGGTACAGTCGGTTTTTAAATACTAAAAATACGGAAATAAAACATAGTGATAAATTTTTTATGCCTAATGTGACATCGGTAGAATATATAATGGGTAAAAATCGCCATTTATTTATTACTAGTCAATCAATTCCCGAAACTGAAAATTCAACTTTGGTTTATACAGATGTGACTTATAATTATGGAATTTGGAATAAAATTGCCCGTCCTTTTGTCTGGTTGACTGCACAACATATTATTAATCAAGATGTGAAAATCTTAGCAGTTCAAGGAGAAACTATTTTTAAGTATGGTACACAATTTTATAACACTCCCGCAGATACAATTCATGTTTTTGTTGAGTCTATTATTCAAGCTATTGAACGTGGTGAAGATCCCCGTTTGTTACCAAATAAATCAGTTAATGTTTCTTTTTGGGTTTAATAATTGAACGCAGATGGACGCAGATATACGCAGATAAATTAGGTGTTTAAGGTGGGTTTATGGATATGCAGAGTTTTTCACAATTTATGATTTTTGCTGCTTTTATTAGTTTGGTTATTTACACTTTTGGTGATAAAATTAGTAGAAATAAATTGAGAATTAAGAAAATAGAATATTGGTTAATTGATGGTATAGGTTTAACAACTCAAGGGGTGATTATTCCTTTATTACAAGCAACTTTAGTTTACGCACTTTATCATTATTTATTTCCTCATTTTCAAGGATGTTTACAAATTCCAGCTATCATATCTTTTATGATCAGTTTTATAGTCATTGACTATGTATATTATTGGAATCATCGTTTATTACATAGTCGTGTTTTTTGGAACATCCATCAAGTCCATCATACAATTACAGAGATGGATGTTTTGGGAACTTCTCGTAATACGATCTGGACAAGTTTTTTAATCATTTATTTATGGATACATCCATTATTTATTTACTTGTTAGCAGATCCTACAGCTTATTTATTCGGAGTTGCTTTAACATCTGCTTTGGACTTATGGAGACATAGCGGTTTGATAATTTCTGAACATAATATTTTGGTTGCAATTTTATCACCTTGGTTAATTTTACCTCAAGATCATATTTGGCATCATTCCGCAGACAATAAAAACTGTAATTATGGTGCTAATTTGAAGATTTGGGATAAAATTCACGGTACTTATTATCAAAACCAACAATTACCTCAAAAGCTAGGAATTAATACTTCATTAAATCTTTTCCAACAACTTTTATTTCCCTTTATATGACAGTTTATATGACAATTTTAAGTATCATTCTTTCATTATTTCCAACCTTGATATTATTACTCACAGGTTCAACCATAGTTTACTTTATCTATTCCCATAATATTTTCTGTATCTTTGCTATTTTATTCTTCATTTATGGTTTACCTTTAGTGGTTTTTCGGTTACATGAAAAAATTGTCCCTATCCCACAAAAAATTAGTTATTTAATTGGTAAAAAATATAGTCCTTGGTGGGGTAGTCATCAAATTCAAGTCATCTATATCGCTATTCCTTTATTAGAATCAATATTAAGATTAATTCCTGGTATGTTCTCTTTATGGTTAAAATTATGGGGATCTAAAATTGGTAAAAATGTTTATTGGACACCAAGTTTAGAAATTGCCGATAGGAGTTTATTAGAAATAGGTGATAATGTAGTTATAGGTCATCGTGTAGCTTTTTCTTCTCATGTAATTAAACCTAAAAAAGAAAATCTGATGTTATATGTAAAAAAAGTCAAAATAGGAAATAATGTTTTTGTCGGTGGTGGAAGTATGATTGCACCTGGAGTAGTTATTAATGATGGTCAATTTATTCAAGTGAATACAATTCTTTTACCAAATCAAAAAATAGGTAGGGTGTGTTAGCGATCGCGTAACGCACCATTATTAACAGGACTTACGCTTTCACCTATTCTAAATGCTGTCATTGCGACGTAAGGAAGCAATCTAAAACCCCAACATTTGGTTAAAATGCGTAAGTCGTAATTAAGGTTGCGGTGCGTTACGGATTTTATCCTAACACACCATACTACTAATACCTAGGATTATAAAACCTAAATCCCCGACTGCTAAGATTAATTTACAATCTATTAATAAAATAATCAAAGAAGTCGAGTATCTTATCACTCCACTATCAAATTAGAGAATAACATGAATCATCGTCGGTTGAGATTTTTCATCAGGATAATGTTTGACTTCTACTTTAGATATAGAAAAATTATCGTCAAGCATAGAACAGAAATCATCTATATCATGGAATGCTAAATCGGGAACTTCTTCCGCTCTCCCTGGCCTCATATATTTAACATCATTTAAGAAAATGCTGACACCATAATTAGCTAAACTAATCATCTTCCGAGAAAAAGCTAAATCAGATTCTTTTTGTTGTGGATGTTTAACAGAAAAAGAACCCAGAGAAACTACCCAATCAAACTTATTTTCACCAAAATCATGAGAGAGAAATTCATCCAAAATGAAATTAGTATTACTCATTTCTCCATACAGTTCCACAGCTTGATTATGAAAAAAATCTAAGATTTCAATACCTGTGTAACTTCCTTGAAAACCTCTTTCTTCTTGGAGAAATTTTATTAAATGTCCTTGGCCTGAACCCACATCAATTACACTTTCAAATTCTGACCATTTCTGATATGAGCAGCTTGATGCTTCTTTGTAGGAATTATTTGCATCTTCTATTGTTCCCCACCCTGCACTAATCCCATGTTCTTTGACATATTGATCATAAAAGCCATAAATTTTTTCACTGTCTACCAATAATTGATCACTCATTTTTTGTGTATCCTCTAATTACGAAATTTTGATTTTAAAATTCAGACTAAATCTGGATATTTTACAACGAAATATATTTTACATAATCTAGATTTTTGTGTAAATACTTATTAATTTCTTGTAATAATCACAAACTATCTTAATTTATTACATCCCATGCGTACCCTAATTCAACTATTTGCTAAAACCCTCGCTCCCACAGCGAACAAATTTTATCAAACCCTATCCCAACCAGAACAAACTCAAAAATCTGTCCAACAGGAAATTTGTAATCTCCTCATTAACAGCGAATATGGTAAATCATTAAATATCAATTCTGTTGATGATTGGCAAAATATCCCAATTATAGATTATGATCATATTGCACATCATTTACAACAGCAAAATAAACAAATATCTTTGACTCCAGAACCGATTTTATTCTATGAAAAAACCTCTGGAAGTAGTGGTGCTGTTAAATATATTCCCTATACCCAATCTTTACGTAAATCATTTAGTCAAATGTTCTGTGTTTGGGCCCATGATTTGATTACTAATGGACCAAAATTTAAGACTGGGAAAATGTATGTTTGTATTTCTCCACAGTTAAATCTAGAAGAGCAAAATCTCCAAGATGATTTAGATTATTTAGATGGTTGGTTAAAGTGGTTTTTACGGTTTTGGTTAGTCATTCCGGAAAAATTAACAGGTTTAAAAAATGCCAATGATTTTAAACATCAATTAGCAATAGCTTTACTAAAAGCTGAAAGTCTAGAAACTATTTCTATTTGGAGTCCGAGTTTTTTACAAGTACAATTAAAATATATTCAAGAACATAAAAAGTTTTTAAAAACTGAATTGCAGAATCAGATATCATCCCAAAGGTTAAAATTATTGGATGATGATAATATTAATTGGGTGGAAATGTGGCCAGAGTTAAAATTAATTTCTTGTTGGGATAGTGTCAACGCTGCGGATCAAGCACAGAGTTTAAAAACACAATTTCCTGGTGTATTGGTGCAAGGTAAAGGACTTTTAGCAACGGAAGCACCAATGACAATTCCCCTAATTCAAGCTGGGGGATATGTACCCGTTTTAGATCAGGTGTTTTTTGAATTTGAAGATGATGAGAATAATATTTATAACTTACATGAGTTGAATGTAAATCAAGAATACAAAATCATTATATCACAAAAGGGTGGTTTATATCGTTATCGGATTGGCGATAGAATCAAAGTCACCCATTTTTATCAAAATACACCTTGTTTAGAATTTATTGGTAGAAGTCAAACAACTAGCGATTTAGTAGGAGAGAAATTACAAGAAGACTTTGTTAAAAATGCCTTAGAAAAATTGAACTTGCAAAATACCAACTTTAAAAGTTTAATTCCTGTTGCTGAACCACCTCATTATATTTTAATGTTAGATGCAGCTACAGAACAACCATCAATTATCGCTGAAAAGTTAGATCAAATTTTATCAGAATCTTATCATTATCACAGAGCGCGAAAATTAGGACAATTAACAAAACCAGAGGTATTGATTTCTGAACAGATACCGGAAATTTTAGTTAATCATCGTTTGCAAAATGGTGGAGTTTGGGGGGGAATAAAACATCAAGTTTTGGGAAAAAATCCTCTTCAAAATTCTTTTTTAAAAGAAGTTAAATCATAGCTTATTTTCAGATGTGTGAAAAGTTCATATTGATATTTTTAAATTTGATGATCAAACATTTTGTAGTATTATTAATAAATCTACCAGTAAGTGCAACAATAAAATATGACCCGTTTCATTCATGACCAATTTGCTAAACAATATCTCAGTGAACTACTTTCACCTTTAGGTACTGTAGAAATTAGCAAAGAAATTCACTCAGAAGGCCGTCAAATTGATCTTTTATTCACACCCTCTTCGTCAGAAACAGAAAAAAATAAAAATTTAGGATTACTGGGAAAATTAACCTATAAACCAGCACTATTTGAACCTTTCCGTAATCCCGTTAACTCCAGGGATATTCGTACCTGTATGATAAAATTGTTTGTGTTTCTAGGGGAACTAGAGCGAGAAAGCAAACGAGAAAATACTCTTTTAGATAAGGATATATTACCTCAACTGTGGATTTTGACACCTACTGCATCTGCAAATTTTCTCCAAGGTTTTCATGCTACTCCTTCCACAGAAAATGATGAACAAGGAATTTACTATCTAGGTTCAGATTTGAGAACTGCAATTGTTGTGATACATCAACTACCAGTAACTCCAGAAACTTTGTGGTTAAGATTATTAGGAAGAGGAAAAGTACAACAACAAGCTATCCGAGAACTGGAAACATTACCTCGTGAAAACCATCTGCGGGAAAATGTTATAAAATTAGTAAGAGAACTGATTTCTTTATTAACAAAAAGACAAAATAAAGAACAAGACTTAGATCGTGATGATGAGGAATTAATTATGACTTTGACACAAATGTATGAAGAAGCAATGTCAGAAGTACGTCAAGAAGCTAAAGAAGAAGGCCGCCAAGAAGGCCGCCAGGAAGGTGTAGGAGAGGGAGAAAAAGAAGCAACTCGCCGGATGATTGAAAATATTTTCCAAGTTCGTTTTGGCTCAATTGACGAAGAATTACAAGGAATTATTGAACCAATTATGCAGCTTTCTTCTGAAGATTTTATCCCACTCCTGTTACAATTATCCCGTCAGGAATTAATTGATCATTTTGATAGAAAATAAACAACATCTCAAATGTATCAGTTTTAGGACTTACGCACTTTCATAAAATATTGGGGTTTGAGATTGCTTCCTTACGTCGCAATGACAGTATTTGGAATAGGTTTTGCGTAAGTTCTGAGTTTATGTTTTCACAAAATGTAAACCTTACGAAACCCTAGCTATTAATGAACTTCTCCATGTCTTTCGTCTGCATTTTTTATTAACTTAGTCGGTTTTAACCGACTTTAGCTATGAGACAGGGAATTTATTCCCTGACTATCTATCTATCTTAATTATCCCTCAATTCTCAGGTGGTAACAACATTCTATCTTCTATATTTTCCCAAGTTTGAGCAGACACTCGCAAAGCAGCATCTTTACATTGAATAATTAAATAATTGGCATATAAATATTTTTCTAAATTTCTGATTTCTTCATTTGATAAATTTACCATTTCTGGAGTTAGCCTAAAACTTTTCAGCAAGGCTTTTATCAACTTTTGACCAAAATCTTGACCTAATTTTTCCTCTTTATTTTTATCAATAAATGTAGCTTTTATTCTCCTTAATTCAGTAAGTAACGCAGTTAATTTGAGGTTTTGATTATATATCTTTAATTTTTCTACCCCTTCAATGTATCTAATGGACTCCGTAATAGCGATGGCGTAGGCGTTGGCGATGGCGTAGGCGTTGGCGTAGGCGTTGGCGATGGCGTTGGCGTAGGCGTTGGCGTAGGCGTTGGCGTTGGCGATGGCGTAGGCGTTGGCGATGGCGTTGGCGTTGGCGATGGCGTAGGCGTAGGCGTTGGCGATGGCGATGGCGATGGCGTTGGCGTAGGCGTAGGCGTTGGCGTTGGCGATGGCGTAGGCGTTGGCGATCGCAACTGCACGTTTACCAACTGGTTTATAATCACCTTCAGATCCTACAGTAACTTGTTCTGCCCAATTTAATAAACCTTGTAATTTTGGGGTATTGATATATTTTTGTGCTTCCTTTTCCATTAATAACAACAAATTATCAGTACCACCACGCATGACTCCAGCCACCAATAAAAAAACCTCTTTCCAGCGTTCATCGGTGAGGTGTTCTGTTACCAATTTTTCTACTAAACTATGATCATCAATATACTGTGCTGTTAAATATTCCTGTAGAGTGAGATGAGAAAAAGAAAATACATCCTCTGCACGTTCTACTAAAATTCCTTGTTGCACAGCAATGGCATTTAAAACTTTTTCACCGTCTAAATGCTGTGGTGCATTCAAATTACTCGCTAAAAATGTTTTAATTTGTTCAACAATTTCCCGTTGGGAGAAAAACAGATGATTAGATTCAAACCCTGTATAGGCAATTTCTGAAAGTAACAATTCTTCTAATTCTGTATGCAATCCTTGATAAATTTCATCTCGCTCAATTCGCTTTTCCGAAGCCCATTCTTCTAACAATATCCGTAATGCTTTCTTATATAAAACGCTACGATTATTAGGGAAACTTTGGGAACGGTCATATACTAAACACAGAAATGTTAGTAATAAAGGAGTATGTGCTAATTCCTTAGCCGCTTTATTTTCAGGTTTTTGTAATAATTCCCAACATTTATCACCTGTTTTAGCTTCTTTATCATCTTCTCCATGAAACCAGTTATGAATAAATTTCTGAATTTGCTGATCATCAAAATCAGCCATTGCCACATCACTAAACCGTCGGAAATTATGGCGATATGCTGCTGTCCGACAGGAAGCTATAAACCGATTTTTATCATGTTCATCAACAAAGTTTTGAATTTGATTAATGACTTCAGTTAAGTTTTGACTGGGAACTTCATCCAACCCGTCTAATAAAATCAATAACTTACCTTGTTCTAAAGCTTTTGCCGTAAATTTATCTGGGACAGGAAAACCACAAATATCAAATTCTTCAATAATGAATTTTTCAATATCAATATCTTTAGAGGTAAACCTTTTCAACTCGATAAAAATGGGAATACAACTATGTTTAAATTCTTTCTTTTTACCTTTGAGTGCTTCCAGTCCCATTTTCCGTAAAAAAGTAGACTTACCCGCACCCGGTTCACCCAATACCATCAAATATTGTTTTTCATTGGCAACTTTAATTCCTACTTGTTTTTCACAATCTTGAGAATTAAGCTTCCTACTTTTAGCTTGACGATATACTTGTTCTAATTTCTCGATAGATTCAAAACTACGGATAGCATCATTACTGAGAAACTGCACTGCTGTATAAATAGATTCCAACTGTACAGGTTCACGCATTCCCAATACTTTCAGTATGCCATGTCGTTTTCCATAGTTCTTTTCATACTGTTTAGAAGCATTAAAAATTACTTTTTTAGTTCCTTCATCCCAACTTTGAGCAACACCTTTTACAGCAGTTCCACCTATTCCCCAAAGAGACTGGAAAATGGGAACTGCGACACCGCTAACAGCTTGAGCTAATAAAGGTTCAAATCCTGTCATAATTATGAGTCAATTAATATAAGATGTCTAAAAAATCTAGTAGACATCTGGTGAAAATTAAATTTGCGTGACGTGAAACCCTTGTAGAGACGTTGCATGCAACGTCTCTACATTCTTTTCCACCAGATGTCTAGTTAGATATTATTATTATCACATTCAACTCCATCATGACCACCAAAACCACATTTAACTCCTGGATAACCTGTCCCAAACCCAACCCCCAAGCAAAAATGCGATTATTCTGCTTACCCTACGCAGGAGGTAGCGCATACATATTTCGTACCTGGGCAAAAAACCTACCTCCAACCATCGAAGTATGTCCGATAGAAATTCCTGGAAGAGGGAGACAAATAGTATTACCTCCCCATACAGAAATGCAGTCTTTAGTTGCAGAAATAACTAAAAACCTGCTGCCATTTTTAGATAAACCTTTTGCCCTTTTTGGTCATAGTATGGGAGCAGAAGTTAGCTTTGAATTGGCTCGTTTATTACGCTCAGATTATAATTTACAACCTTTAAATTTATTTATCTCTGCTCGGAAAGCACCCCAAATACAACCCACTAAAAAATCTCTGCACAAATTACCAGATCAAGAATTTTGGCAGGAAGTCAACAAGTTAAGTGGTACTCCTGATCAGGTAATAGAAAATGATGAAATGATCGAACTTTTTCTACCCATTCTCAGGGCTGATTTTACAACCTTAGAAACCCATATTTACACAAACCAGCCACCTTTTGATTTTCCCATCCATGTTTTTGGTGGTCTTCAAGATATAGAAGTGCCAAAATATCAATTAGAAGCATGGCAAGAACACACCACTGCTGAATTTTCATTACAAATGTTAGAAGGTGATCACTTTTTTATGCGTGATAATGAAATAAATTTACTTAATGCTATCACTCAAAAACTACGAAAAAATTCCCACTTTTATATTTAATAGGGAGTAGGGAGTAGTTTCAAGAGTTGGTAAGAAAAGAATTTTTACCGAAAGTATTGTAGTGTGTGTTAAAAACTCTGTTCTCACACACCCTACAATACCTAATTGTATTCAAAGCTCAAATAGAAGTCCTATAGATGTACTGAAAACTGACAACTGATAACTGATAACTGATAACTGATAACTGACAACTGATAACTGATAACTGACAACTGATAACTGAAATTACTTCAAATTAGGTATCATATACCCTAGCTTCTAAAGCTTCTGGAAATTCATTACAGTATTCCTCAAAAGCAGTAGTTGCTGGTTTCATTGCGCGTTGGTGAGAAATTTCAGCCTGCATTTCTTCAACTGCATCCCAAGCAGCTGCACATTCACGAGATCGAGGACCTTTTTCTTGACAAATTTGACGTGCTTTTTCAACTTCACGTTCTAACTCTTCTTCCAGAATCACTGATCTTGGTTTTTCTCCAGAACTGCTGTGTGCTAAAATGTCAGTTAAAGAAATTATTCCTAATAACTCACCTCTAATTACAGGCGCACAACGTAATTTCCAATTTGCAAATAATCGAGCAACATATTCTAAACCAAGATTAGGATTTATAGCTATACAAGGTTTAGTCATGATTTCATAAACACGGATTTTTTGAGGATCTTTTCCGTAAGCAATTACTTTGTAAACTATGTCGCTTTCTGTAATCACACCATAAGCATCTTGTTCATGACGACGTTCTACAATTAATGCTTTCCAGTCTCTGACTTTCATTAAATCAATTGCATCTTTGACTGTAGCAGAACCACGAATTGTCGCTACATCTTTTGTCATTACATCTGCTGCTGTTAACATAATTCACCTCTTAGATTTCAGGATGAGGGGATTTGAAAATTGTCTGAGTTGAGAACTTTATAAGTTACGTGATCACTCTGATTACCCCTCACCTATTATCCATGATTGATGACCATTACCCAAATTTAATCATTTCTCTTCCTACCATTTCTGGTGTTTCTCCTGCTAATAATGGTTCTAACGCAACTCTAATTCTGTCCGCAGCAGGTGAACAACCGGGTAAATAAATATCCACTGGTACGATGTTATGAACGGGAACAACTTTATCAATTAGAGGTGGAACAATACCCGGTTCATTGGGAATTTGTTGGTTAATATCTGCCCCTTCAATATAAGCTAATTGTAAACTTACATCTGCATTTCCTGTGGGGTTACGCATGGCAGTAACATTACCTATAACAGCGCAATCTCCACAGGAAATAAAGGAATAATACCGATGCACCCGGAAACGATATTACCCCCTGTGGTTGCCCTATTATCGGTTCAATGAAATTTTATGTAGGTTGTCATGCGATCGCCCACAAAAAACCAAAGGTGTGAAAATTTTCATGTAGATTGATAGCTATTTAATAATTTCCATTCTTTGACAACATTAACTGGAACTGATATATTAATTGACTTTTTACCAGGTAATGGGATTGCTAAATTTAAAGATTCAACTGGTAATTGAGATAAAATGTCCCGAAAGTCATATTGACCAATTGTTGGAGCAGGAGCTTCATCTAAAAAGATATCAGGAGCTTGCCAAATTTGACCAGCTTTTGAGGTAATTATTAACGGTTGTGGGTGGATTAATTCTTCAGAACCAGGAAACCCAACTAAGCGCAAGTTAATATTATATTTTTGCTCTGAATAAACTTGTTTAAATAATACTACTTGCCAAACTTTACCTGATTCATCATCTAATTTGGTTTGTGAACTATAAAGAACTTCTGCTGATGGTTGTCCGTGATTAGAAATGACAGCAATTGCATGATCAAAAGTAAATATTCCTAACCACAGAAATATCAAAATTATTAATATTCCCATCAGCAATAAATTTTTCCAGATGTTGATAATCAGTTTTAACATGACATGATCCATACCCCTTTCTATAGCTAAATCTTGTAATTCACAATTGCCATTAACTACACAAACTGCACATTAATGATTACCTTCTGCAAATAACATTTCTAAAATAGTCCGGCGGTATTTGTGTAGGCGATCGCTATTTGTCTGCACCTCCATTCCTTCTGCAACTTTGGTAACGCAAGCTGGTAAAAGTTTATTCATCCTAGTAATTTCTATTAAGCACAAACGACAACTACCCACATCTCCCACACCATCTAAATGGAAAAGTGTAGGAATATAAACACCCGCCTCCTGCACTGCGTATAGTCAGGTTTTATCCTCACGAGTGCTAATAATTTGTCCGTTAATTGTTAATGTTTTTACTGTCATGATAATTCATTTAGTGATTGGTGATTGGTGACTGGTGAACAGTAAACAGTAAATAGTGATAACTGATAACTGATAACTGATAACTGATAACTGATAACTGGAAAAGAATTTTCTCCCCCTCTTCCCCTCTTCCCCTCTTCCCCTCTTCCCATAGCTTCCTAATAACTATTAACTGTCAAAATGTATAATATGCACTGAACAAGGTGCGTGATGTAAAACATAATTACTCACACTTCCAATCAAAAATTCTGTAATTCCAGATAATCCTCTTCTCCCAATTACTATTACATCTGCATTCCAATTTTTCGCTAAATTGCAAATGACTTTACCTGCACTACCTACATTTTGTGTGAATTCCGTATTCACATTTTCCTGATTTGCTTCAGTGCAAAATGTCTGTAGCATTTGCAAACTTTCAGTTCTATGCAGTTCTAATTTCTCCACATATCTTTTCATACTTTGATCATCCCACCCTGGATAGTAATCCATATTGGAAACCATCATGGCATCCCCAAAACCACTTTCATCTGGTGATAAAACATGAATTAACATCAAGTTCGCTGAGGTTAACTTTGCTAATTCCAAAGCCTGATCAAAAACCTGTCTACTTTTCTCGGAACGATCTAATGCAACTAAAATATTTTGAAACATGGATACTCCTATTTTAAATTACTAATTATTGACAATAAATCTGTTGATTGGGTAATACTAATGCACCCGAAAATGATATAATATCAGATCAGTTAGCACCGGAATGATATGTTTTCCTCACGTAGGGGCAAACCCCCCGTGGTTGCCCCAGAAATGATATATATTTCCCACAGATTTCGTTGCAGATGGTACAAATTATCATCATGAAACCTATGTGGAGTGGGCATCTTGCCCACCAATAGAGTACCTTATGACACCTAAAAATGCTGCATAAATCCTAACTACTTAGAACATCTTGTAGCATAGGTGCAAGTTCCTTATTTAAACGGCCAGAACGCACAAATTCAGCATAGGTATCAGCTTCAACTGCTAATAATTCATCTCGGAATTGTTCATAATAAAATTCGTTGAGGTTAGGATATTCTTCTTTTAATTCCTTAATCTTACTTTGTACATTACTAATTTCACCTTTAATCAAAGTTTCTTGATAACGATAAAACTCTGGATCAATTCCTGGTGTGTTGTCTGTTTTTAGGTACTCTATCACTCTTTCCAAGGCTGCACAGCGAGCCATCAATTCTATATATTGTTCTTTCAAACCTCCATCACCCAACAAATTTAACTTTTCTAACAAAGGTTTAATAGTTAAACCCTGGGCTAATAAAGTAAATAAAACTACGCCAAAAACAGTCGCAATAATTTCTTCTTTTTCCGCAAGGATATTTGGTACACTTAATGCTAGAGCAATAGACACAGAACCTCGTAAACCACCCCACCACAGGATAGTTTGCTCAGGTAAGGTAATATCTGATTTAGTAATTAAAGTGCTGAATTGACTAAGAATATAAAGAGCCAAAGCACGCATCAAAATCATGGCGATAACTGTGACAAAAATAATATCTAGATTTTCACCCAAACTAGCAAAACGAATTTGATCACCAATTAACAGAAAAACAATAGAATTCACGAAAAAAGCGAGAAATTCCCAAAACTCAGATACAATAATTCGAGTCCGAGGATTCATCCCAATTCGAGAACCAAAATTACCTAAAATTAACCCAGTAGTAACAACTCCAATTACACCAGAACCACCCAAGTCTTCTACAATTAAGTAAGCACCATAGGCAGAAACTAAAGTTAAAGATTGTTCCACCATTGGTAAATCAAACCTTTGCGTCAGGTAAGAAATCCCAAAACCAATTAACCCACCAACCGCAACACCAATACCGACTACGGTACAAAATTCAATTAAAATAGGTTGCAATCCTAGTTCTGCTTTTCCCAGTGGTAAGGCTACTAAAAAACCAAAAGCTACCACCGCCATACCATCATTAAATAAACTTTCCCCTTCCATTAAAGTTACTAGACGTTTACCTACTCCCAATTCCCGAAATAAAGCAGTGACAGAAACTGGATCAGTTGCAGATAAACTAGCACCAATTAATAAAGCTGTGGTTAAGGATAATCCTACTAATTGATTTAAACCAATAGCTATTCCTAAAACAGAAATTACGACTCCAAAAATAGCGTATAAACAAATAGGTAAAAAATCTTTTTTCAACTCTTGCCAACGTAAATTCCAAGCAGCTTCAAATAAAAGAGGTGGCAGGAAAATCAAGAGAATTAAGCCAGGTGATAAAGTCACCAAACGGACATCGGCGATCGCTAAACCCAAACCAACAATTACTAATAATAAGGTGTAGGGTATTTGTCGAAACCAACTAAAAACTTGTGGGAGGGTAGCTACCCCCAAAGAAACAGAAAGTACCAGTAAAAATTTCTTAAGATTGGTGGCAATCAAAAGCTCACCTACTTGTGATTCTATCATTATCAAAAATGTGAGAAACTGCATACAATTATTTAACCAAACAAGTTTTAAATATTCAGGATTTCAGCCAAAATAATTTAACATTTGCTTGGTGACTGGTGACTGGTAAACAGTGAACAGTAAACAGTGAACAGTAAACAGCAATAACTGAAAGCTGATAACTGATAACTGATAACTGATAACTGATAACTGATAACTGATAACTGATAACTGATAACTGATAACTGATAACTGATAACTGATAACTGATATTAAGTTTTTTCAGATTGATGATATTTTTGCATTAAAGCTTTTACCTGAGCAGCTACAAGTGGATGTGGATCTGTTTGTAAATTAGGGAGAATTTCTTGGATAATTCGTTGAGAAACTACACCCAAGTAAGAAATAGTTGCTTCTCTCACAAAACCTGTCGGATGGCGCAGCTTGGCTGAAATTTCCGCAGTTGTCAGTCTAATATAAGCAGCTTGGGCAAAATGAAAACAACAAGCTAAACACCAGTCAGAAAGCAAGTCTCCTTGAGAAATCATTTTTCTAATTCTTTCTTGAATAGATAACCCCTCACTTTGATAAAATTGACCATCAATCAAATATTTAAGTTTTTCCTGTTCTGGTCTACGATCTAAAACATTTAGTAATACAGTTTTACAAGATAAATTGACAGTATGGTCTAAAATTTCTAAACCCCTAGCTAAATTAACTAAAGATTGAGATTGAAGGTTAAAAGCCGCTGCTTGCATTTTATCCGCTGGGTAAAGAAGTTTTAATAACAGCAATAATCTATCTCTGACATCTAATTCTAATTCCAAAAGTGAGCGCTGTAATAATTGGGAAATAATTACCAATCTTTCGTTACTTTGATAATTTTCTAAAGACTGTAAATTTTGAACATCTATGTAAGCTGCATAAATTTCTCCCAAGAATTTAAGTTCTTCTTCAATGAACGCTTCTACCTGAGTTTCAGAAAAACGATTAATGATAGTGATATTTTCTATTGGTTGGTTAATTTTTAATAGGCTACGCAGAATATAATCTCTAGTTGTTCCCTTTGAGGTTTCTAACTGCAACCATAAGGTTTCTATTGCCTCTGCTGTACCAATTTGGGCGATGGTTCGCCAAGCATACATTCTCACTACTTCTGGTTTATAGATGTTAGTAGACAGTTTTAAAAGCATAGGGATTGCTTCATTCTGCATACTAACTAAGCACTGCATAGCTGTATTCCGAGTAGATTTATAGTATAGTGCTGCTAAAAGTGAAGGATAGTATTCTTCCAACCTGGTAGCAGTAATCATTTCTAGTGCTGCACAGCGCACCCGCAAGGATTCATCTTGTAATAAATTGGGAAGATGAACACGCAAAGTTTGCAAATAAACTACTTCTCTAAGTGCTTTAACTCCATTAACCCGTTCTTGCTCCTGCTTATTGGTGAGCATTCGACGTAAAGTTTTAGTTGCTACATTTTTCTGTATAGTTGTTCCTTGACGTAGTAATAAAGCAGCGGCAGTAGCACGGACAAGAGAATGATGCGACGGTTCTAAATATTGTTCTAAAAGGCTTAAATTGAGATTTTCTTCAGCTAACCAAACATAACGCATAGCCAAGGCAAAAACCTCTGGATCTAAAGTAGCAGGGGGTTGATCCAAAAGAGGTCGAATTTCCGGTACATAAAGGGGGTTTGCTCCCGCCATCAACATCAGTTCTAAACTAGATTTTTGTAAATCAGAAGGTAACTGAGTCAGCAGAGGTGCTAAAACCTGTCCTGATCCGGGGAGATCAATTTGGGCTAATAATTCTAAACAGGAGTGTTTATCGGTGTTGCTACCAGATTCTACTAATGCTTTAACTATTCCTTGTTTAAATGCTTTTAGTCCTACGGTTGTTGTACTTAACCCGCCCCTTTCTGCACTCAAAACCAAAACATCCACATAGCGCGATCGCAATTCCCAGACTACTTTTAAACAAGTGGCGGCTACAATTACTGTTTCTCCAATTAGTACCCATTTTTGTAGTACCACTGGGACAAATTGAGTAGAAAACTCCAAAGTACCAACAATAATTAATCCTGTTAACCCTGAAGATATGGCTTCTGCTGTACCACTGGATAGGGCTTGCATTCGGCTACGGATACGTTCAGGAATAGGTTGATAAAGGGCAGGACCGCTACTAATTACAAAGGTGTAGCGCAGCAGTTCATCACAAAATTTAAGGCTGATTAAACCCCAGAAAAATCCTGGTTCTTCGATAGCTGGGAATAGGTTGAGTAAAGAAATTGCTGCTGGTAACAAAAAACCCACAGTCACAGGGAGAATTGCAGCCGCAAAAAACACTCCTACTCTTTCAATGAGACGGCTGGAAAAAAACCATTGAGTGATTAACTCACACATTCCCACCAAACCGCCAAAAACTCCCAAAAAACTAGCCAATTCTTGTTCTCCCAAGCTGGAGTTGAGTTCCCGCAAGTATTGAAAATCTATCAACAAACCAATAGCTTGTAAGAGAGCGAAAAAAGCGAATAACTGCCCAACATATCGTTTCAGAGGAGTTTCTAAGCGACGATGTCTACTAGCTTGTTCTTCCGTCAGTTCTCTTTGAGGAGTGTAGGGAAAAGCAGATGGATACTTATAGGTTAAATAGAATAGAATTATTGAGCCTAAGAGAATAACAAAACAAGCCATGAGAATGACTATATTCAAGTTCATAAACTTGAGCAAAATTGGCAAGCTAAAACCACTGATGACATCAGCTACCAAAATGCCACTACTTACCAGAGGGTAAGTACGTTTAATTTCTCGAATATTGAATAATTGATTAGCAACAATAGATGTGTTGAGGTCATTAACTACATAACAGGCATCTACCCACAACCTCAGCATAAATATAATCATAACTGCTGAGTAGGAAACATTAATTCCTAAACGTAACAGTACCAATATAAATAAAGGTACTACCATTCCCGGAGCGATCGCCACAATCACTGACCGCAATGGAAATACCTTTTGTAGCCAAGAATATAAAATTACTAATCCAGCCCCAGTGGCTGCACTAGAAATATAAATCCAAGGTAGCTTTCCTGCACCATATTCATCAAGAAACAGTGCCACAGTGCTATCTTCTGCCCACCGTAATCCTACAGAGACGATGGTGTAGAAAGCAAACATCATCCAAGTCCGTTCTACTTCCTCTGGTCGAAGATTCACCCACTTAAGCAGTCTGGCCAGAGAACCTCTATTGCTAGTTGACCACTGATTTTTTAATTCCATGCAGTTTTTTCTTGCGAAACAGGTAACCACAGCACACTAGGCTAAGTAGGGCTTGCTGATAGCGTCATATCAAACTCATATAAGTTCAGCAATTGAGGCAGAAAGAAGATCGAGAAGATGCAAGGTTTTTGACTGGGGAAGAGCCAAAAGCCTGTATTTGTCAGCTAAAGGGTAAGAAAATTGACACAGTCCCAAAGGCTAAAACTATCTAGAGTTCCCAGTTTTTTGTTCCTTTTCTCCACTCAAATACTTTTTTAGCAAACCCTAAGTATTTAGGATAACAGTTACTGATTGACCTCTCCCCTAGTTAAAACACAGGGGATTCTAAACTGATGTTGCTACGCGGTCTCAAGACACGCTACGCAACGTTGACGATATAATTTATTTAACCTATTAAACAAATCATATCGTTGTGGCACAGTCAAGGATGCCCTACCCACCTTGGCTAAATATAAACCTAGCTGTGTGGCTACTTTCCGTAAAATATTTGCTGCTGCATTAGCATCAGCCGATATTAATTTATTAAGCTATTTGAATGTTGACATTGGTCAAGCCAAAAAGCTTTTTCCTCATCTGTGAATTTACCTTTAACTGGAATTGTTCTGTACAATCTTTACTCACCTGCTGTTGATTCGTATAGGTTAGCACAGAGATAGTTGAAAAGTACATTGAAAACCAGCGTGGTAAATGAGGACACACGGGGATAAATCCCCTTGAGTCGCGTTTCATCCCCTCCTCAAAAGGTAGGGGTTCTCACGCTCCCACTATGTCTTGATAGCAAAAGTCCTGAACAACTGAGTATTATCTTGCCAACTCAGGAGTCAGGACTATCGCGTTGAAATAAATTTACATTACAAGGTACTACTAATGGGAAGTCAAACCGTACACTACTTACGAGTTTATTTCTTAGGTGAAATGAGCATCATCATATTTCGCCCTTCTTTCTTGGGAGCTTGTTGCACTTCACCAATAGCCTGCAAATCATTAGCCATCCGTTTAAGTAATTCTTCCGCTAAATCACTGTGCTGGATTTCTCGACCCCGGAACATTACAGTAGCTTTGACTTTGTCACCATCTTTGAGGAAGCGTTCTGCTTGCTTAACACGTACATTATAGTCATGCTCTTCAATTTTATAGCGCATTTTTACCTCTTTTACATCAGCTGTGTGCTGCTTTTTCCGAGCTTCTCGCGCTTTTTTCTCTTGCTCAAACTTGTACTTCCCATAGTCCATGATTCGACAAACTGGTGGATCAGCTTTGTCACTTAGTAGGACTAAATCTAGCTCTTTCTCTTCAGCTAGTCTTATGGCTTCAGAAGGTGTCAGAATCCCCAATTGTGCGCCATCAGTATCAATGACCCTAATTTTTGGGAAGCGAATACGTTCGTTAATTTGGGGCAGATCACGAGCTCTTTTTTTCTCAATCACAGGCATTATGATTTTTGCAGTTTCTTAGTTAAGGATTTGGCTTGGTCTTAGTTTACTGTTTGTGTTTTCTGCCTAAAGGCAAGGTTGATATCCACTCAATAGACTAACTCAATACTTGAAAAAGTATATCGAATGAGTTTATCTTAGCTAGGGTAACTAATTCATATAATGTTCGGTTACTCTGCTACATTATTTGTTATTTTACTAACTTTGATCAGATTTCCCTAAATTAGTTAATCTAAATTACACAATCTTGGATAAAGTTAATAATCATTACGACTAAACCTTAACATATTGATATATAAGGTTTGAAATATAGACTGCATTGGGTTTTAAGCATTGGATTTCATGGTTATTCATTGCTAACCAGGGCTTTTTGAATCAATGTGAACAAATTTTAGGTAATATCTTGTTCACTTTCCCTCTGAAAACTGTTCCCTGTTCCCTATTCCCTATTCCCACAACAAGACTTTTCCAGTAAACCCTAACTACCAATTATAGTAGTTGTAGCTGAGGACAAGAATTTATGGGGAGGAATATGTGAATACTGGGTTATCTTGGCAACAGCGTGTAGGTAATCAAAGGGATTGGGTATGGAGAGGTTGGCAAATCCGTTACACTTATATTCGTCCTCTTGTTAATCATCATCATTCTACCCCATTGATGTTGTTACATGGTTTTGGAGCTTCTATTGGTCATTGGAGGTATAATCTAGAAATTTTAGGTGAGTCTAATACAGTCTATGCTTTAGATATGTTGGGATTCGGTGCTTCTGAAAAAGTCCCAGCTAACTACAGCGTTGAACTTTGGGTAGAACAAGTTTATGAGTTTTGGCAAGCATTTATCCGCCAACCCATAATACTAATTGGTAATTCACTTGGTTCTTTAGTCAGCTTGGCTGCCGCTGATGCCCATCCAGATATGGTCAAAGGTGTAATAATGATGAGTTTACCTGATCCCAGCTTGGAACAGGAAGCTGTTCCTGATTTTTTGTATCCAGTCGTAGCAGCAATTAAAAGTATCTTTTCTTCACCCCTATTGCTAAAACCGCTATTTAAAATAATACGTCAACCAGTTGTATTAAGACGTTGGGCAAGTCTTGCTTATACCAAACCTGAAGCTATTTCAGAAGAATTAATAGACATTCTGGCTAAACCACCTCAAGATAGAGATTCTGCTCGTGCTTTTATTGCTTTATTTAAAGCCAGCACTAGCAATAACTTTAGTCCCAGTGTAAAAAAGATTTTACCAAATATAAAAATCCCTATGTTATTGATTTGGGGGCGAAAAGATAAATTCGTTCCCCCAAAATTAGCTACAGAATTTGCCCAATATAATGAGAAATTGGAAGTTTTTTATTTAGAAGAAGTAGGACACTGTCCCCATGATGAATCACCAGAACAAGTGAACAAAATAATTTTAGATTGGATCAGTCAGAAGAGATGAGGGGGTGAGGGGGTGAGTGGAAGAGTGGGTGAGGGGGTGAATATACCTCTTCTGTCACTCTCCGGTTTCTCCTATAGTCATCTTGTGGAATGTAAATTTAGAAAAAAATGGGCGATCTGCTTGCAGCAGCACTTCGCTATCGCCCACTGTATAAGAACTCTAGAATTCAGAAATGATAAAACTTTTCGGAGAGTGACAGAAGAGGGTTAAGATTCCCAATCACCAATCACCAATCACCACTCACCAATCACCCAACAGAAACTTCTTCAGTATTTACATCTGTAGTGCCATTCACAGAACTAGCCGCAGCCACCATTTTATCAAGAATTTCCTGGTCAGGTACTTCTCCTTTCAAAACCACAGTCGTACCTAACTGGGCTACCCATAGACGATCGAAATCTGTTAATTCTGGATCTTCATCAAAAGCCAAAGCTACCCGTTTAGCTAAACCACTTTGATCATATTCACCATTTAATCCTAATCGCTCTGGAGGTATATCCTCGGCTGTGGCCTCTGCGTCAGATATTGGTTGAGGAGTAGGATTAACCTCCGCATTTTCTGGTTTTTCTAATCCAAATAGTCTTTGTAACCAAGCCATAAGAAATTTATTCCCTAAATAAATATCTACAGAGTACAAGTATATATGCCAAAAGAACAAGCCACATCTGTTGTTTGCAAGATATTAGGCAACCATTCAGGGTAAAATGGAGACTCAGACCAAAAATAAAATCTGGTAACAAATCCAGTGTAGGCAACTGTTTTAATTGTTCTAGCCTGCTTTAAATTATGCTCCCCCTGTGTTGGCGAAGATGAAACATACTCTATCTGTTCTTGTTGAAGATGAAGCGGGAGTTTTGTCCCGCATTTCTAGTTTATTTGCCCGTCGTGGTTTTAATATTGAAAGCCTTGCTGTTGGACCTGCTGAACAGGGAGGAGTTACTCGAATTACGATGGTTGTACCAGGTGATGATCGAGTGATTGAACAACTCACCAAACAACTATACAAGTTAGTCAATGTTCTGAAAGTACAGGACATTACTGAAGTTCCTTGTGTCGAAAGGGAATTGATGCTTTTGAAGGTAAATGCTACCAGTAGCAACCGTTCAGAAGTAATTGAAATTTCTCAGATTTTCCGCTGTCGTATTGTAGATGTCGCGGAAGATTCTGTCACTTTGGAGGTTGTTGGTGATCCCGGTAAAATGGTGGCAATTGTACAAGTGCTACAAAAATTTGGCTTGAGAGAAATTGCTCGAACAGGTAAGGTTTCGTTACCTCGTGAATCTGGTGTTAATACGGAGTTACTAAAATCTTTGCAAACAAAGGTTTAATATCTCGTTGGCTAGTAAATTAATCATATTTGTTCAAGCTGGTTATTTCAGTTGTCAGTTATCTTCAATAATTCGTAATTCGTAATTCGTAATTCGTAATTCGTAATGCCTCTTTCAGAGGAGCTTCGCTTACGTAATTAAGAAATTTACCCAATCACCAATCACCAGTTACCAGTCACCAGTCACCAATCACCAACCCTCACTGTTAATTTTAGATATCATCTTGTTATTGATTTGATCAAAAGCAATATTTAGGTAATAGATAACAAAATTTTGTATGAACTTAGTTTGGGAAAAATTAACTTTATCTTCTTTACCACTGAAAGAATATCTCGAAGGTAGCTATCTACATAAATTTACAGTAGGAATTTTCCGACCTTGGCGACGGGGAAGCATTTTAATGCAGTGGGGAGATACTATAGCGGCTGGTTTGTTGAGTCTGGTATATGGTTTTGCTCCTTTCTCTACCAGTAGCTTAATGTTGGTATTGCTGGTAGCTGCTATCGGCTTTTGGATGTTACTAACTTTGTGTGATGATACCGCTGCGACGAATATACCTTTTGTAACTCCTATTCATTTTTTGGTATTACTATACTGGCTAGTAGCAGCGGCGGCAACAGCCTTATCACCAGTAAAATCCGCGGCTTTGAAAGACTTAGCAGTATTATCACTGTACATATTACTTTTCTTTGTTTGTGCTAGATTGCTGAGGTTTTCTCGGCTTCGCTCTTGGATCATCACTGTTTATTTACACGTATGTCTAGTTGTTGGTGTGTATGGGATTAGACAATGGTTTTTTGGGGCTAAAGCTTTGGCGACTTGGGTTGATCCAGAATCTCCCCTAGCAAAAACTACAAGAGTTTACAGTTATTTGGGTAATCCTAATTTACTCGCAGGATATTTAATCACTGCTGTGGCTTTAAGTGCAGTAGCTATTTTTGCTTGGCAAGGATGGATGAAGAAAGCTTTAGCTACAACAATGTTTGTGGTAAATACTGTTTGTTTGGTACTGACTTTTAGTCGTGGCGGATGGATAGGTTTAGTTGCAGCACTTTTGGCAGCGGCAATATTGCTAGTTTATTGGTTGAGTGTAGACTTTCCTCCATTTTGGCGTACTTGGTCACTGGTAATTATGGCAGTTAGTTTAATTGGTGTCTTACTACTGGCGATAGTTTTTGTTGAACCTGTACGTCTGCGGGTGATGAGTATTTTTGCAGATCGTCAGGATAGTAGTAATAATTTCCGTCGTAATGTTTGGGATGCAGTGTTTAAGATGATTGGCGATCGCCCAATTATTGGTATTGGACCTGGACATAATTCTTTTAATCAGATTTATCCCCTTTATCAACAACCAAAATATACAGCTTTAAGTGCCTATTCCATTTTCTTAGAAGTTGCTGTAGAAATGGGCTTTGTGGGTTTAGGCTGTTTCTTATGGTTGATATTAGTCACCTTTAACACTGCATTTGTGCAAATGCAACGGTTGAGGGAACTCAGAAATCCAGAAGGATTATGGATTATCGGAGCGATCGCTGCACTACTAGGAATGTTGGCACATGGTTTAGTAGATACAGTTTGGTATCGTCCAGCTATCAATACTCTTTGGTGGTTGATGGTAGCTTTAGTTGCTAGTTATTGGAAACCTATCAATAAAGCGGCTTAGTTATGAGATGGGGTGAGTGGATGAGGGGGTGAGTGGGAGAGGGGATGAGTGGATGAGGGGGTGAGTGGATGAGGGGGTGAGGGGGAGAATGTATTACTACCCAGTCACCAGTCACTAGTCACCAATCACCCCCTCTCCATTCCCCATTCCCCATTCACCAATCCCCAATCCCCAATTATGGAACAACCAATACTGGACAAGGTGAAAGATTAATAACTCGATTTGTCACACTATCGTTGACACCTTCATCAGTTAAACCTAGTCCGCGACAACCCATAATAATTAACTCCGCCCCAATTTCATCAGCTACATCACAAATAGTAAAAGCAGGTTGACCCGGTTTTTCTATAATTTCAGTAGTGATCCCTTGCTCAGAAAATAAGCTTTGGGCATTTTCCAGAAGTTTAGCGACTGCATCAGGAGACATCATCGGAGTTTCCGTAGCCTCCTCTGAAGCTGCTTCTTCAACTACAGAAAGTAACACTAAACGACTGTTGAACTGTTGCACGACTTTGGAAACTAGGTCAGCAGCTTCCCGTGCTTCACGACTTTGATCAATTGGAAATAGAACTGTTTTAAACATAATCTCTCCTGGACACCCCGTACTCCGGTAAAATCTTGATGGTGATATTTTGAAAACAATAACAAAAAGATAATCAGGAGGGTTTAGTTGTGTCTAAAAAAAGTTTAGCAAGTTTATCTGCGGCTGATATTGCTGGCAAACGTGCCTTAGTAAGAGTTGACTTTAATGTGCCTATGGATGAAGGCAAAATTACTGATGACACTCGCATTCGGGCTGCTTTACCAACTATCCAAGATTTGACGCAGAAGGGAGCTAAGGTCATTTTAGCAAGTCATTTTGGCCGTCCCAAAGGAAAAGTTAAAGATGAGTTCCGTTTAACTCCTGTTGCTAAACGCCTTTCTGAATTGTTAGGACAAGAAGTTGTCAAAACTGATGACTGTATTGGTGATGATGTTGCTACTAAGGTAGCAGCTTTACAAAATGGCCAGGTGCTATTGCTAGAAAACGTCCGCTTCTATCCAGGAGAAGAAGAGAACGATCCACAATTTGCTGAAAAATTAGCAGCTAATGCTGATTTTTATGTCAATGATGCGTTTGGTACTGCACACCGCGCCCATGCTTCTACTGAAGGTGTTACTAAATATTTAAGCCCTTCCGTAGCTGGTTACTTGGTTGAGAAGGAATTGCAATATTTACAAGGTGCAATTGAAGAACCCAAACGTCCTTTGGCTGCTATCATTGGTGGTTCTAAGGTTTCCAGCAAAATTGGTGTGATTGAAACCTTATTAGAGAAGTGCGACAAATTAATCATTGGTGGGGGAATGATTTTCACCTTCTACAAAGCACGTGGTTTGAGTGTTGGTAAGTCTTTGGTAGAAGATGACAAATTAGAGTTGGCTAAATCTTTAGAAGCTAAGGCTAAAGAAAAAGGTGTAACATTCCTTTTACCTACTGATATTGTTTCCGCAGATAAGTTTGATAAAGATGCTAATGCTACCACTGTCAGCATTGAGAATATCCCTGCTGATGGTATGGGTTTAGATATCGGACCTGACTCTGTTAAGGTTTTCCAAGAAGCTTTAGCTGACTGTAAAACTGTAATCTGGAATGGCCCTATGGGTGTGTTTGAGTTTGATAAATTTGCTGTAGGTACTGAGGCGATCGCCCGTACTTTAGCAGAAATTAGTCAAACCGGCACAACAACCATTATCGGTGGTGGTGACTCTGTAGCAGCAGTTGAAAAGGTTGGTTTAGCTGAGAAAATGAGCCATATTTCTACTGGTGGTGGTGCTAGTTTAGAGTTGTTGGAAGGTAAGGTTTTACCTGGTATTGCAGCTTTAGATGAAGCATAAGCTAGTAAATTCTGATCACTAATTTACCATTTGAGTAGGGGTGCGATATTTCGTACCCTTACTGTTTTATATAGTTACAGCAGATTTCGTTGCTATGAGGTACAAATCATAGTCATGAAACTCTTGTGCGGTGGGCCGGACAGCCCGCCAACAGTGTAATTCATGACACGGAAAGTGCTGTAGTAGTTTTAGTAATACTAATTTGGAGGTATTAAATATCAGGACTTACGCATTTTAATGAAACATCGGAGTTTGAGATTGCTTCCTTTCGTCGCAATGACGGTATTTGAAGTATATTTTGCGTAAGTCCTGAATATAATATAGGACTCCTATTTGAATTTTGAACAGAACTCAGTATATACGTAAATTCTTCTTCCCTATTCCTTGTTTCCTGTTCCCTGACTACACGAAAAATTGATAAATCAAATCGGAACACTATAGGCTATGGATAATTCCTATAAATAAAAGAGTGCATTCAAAAAACCTTCGCTCCTTGAACACACTCCAACAACAAACTTTTACTTTCTGCGACTTTGTACCTCTGGGCGAGAATTGCCCTTCAAAAATTCCCGTAAACTCAACAAACTAGCAGTCTGTCCCAAATTTAGAGGTAACATAGAAATCCCTTCCAAACGAGACTGTACCCAACCTTCTCCCCAATACCACTCATGAAAACCATCAATACCACCACTGAGAATTAACCGTAAACAATTATTTCTAGCCACATCCACATGGTGATGAATAGGAACAAAACCTGTATAAGTAGTAAAATCTAATCCCGATGTTAACTTCTCAGGCATTCCCAGAGAAAAACTTTGTCCAACCAACCACTTTTGCAATTGAGAAGGAATTAATAAACTATTGTGGATAGCTTCAGCAGATGCTGCAACTTCAATTCTAATTTGGCTTTGTTGAAAAGTACCTAACATAGTCAGTTATTGGTTATCAGTTATCAGTTGACTTTTTTCCTATTCCCTACACCCAGTACAATATAAAAGATATCTTGTTAAGAATTGTAAGGTTTTTCATGGCAGATCAACTAATTAGAGCCACCGCCGCTGATGGGGGAATTAGAGCAGTGGGAGTAATTACCACAAGATTAACCGAAGAAGCACGGAAACGTCATAAACTCTCCTATGTAGCCACAGCAGCATTAGGAAGAACAATGTCAGCTGGTTTATTAATGGCTTCCAGCATGAAACGTACTGGTTCTAGGGTGAATGTGCGAGTCAAGGGAGACGGGCCTCTGGGTGGTATTTTAGTGGATGCTGGTTTGGATGGTACAGTGAGGGGTTATGTACAAAATCCATCCGTAGAATTACCACCCAATACCAAAGGTAAACTAGATGTCGGTGGTGCTGTTGGTAACGGTTACCTCTACGTTGTCAGAGATGTTGGTTATGGATATCCTTACTCTAGTACAGTACAATTAGTTTCTGGAGAAATAGGTGATGATGTAGCTCATTATCTGGTCAGTTCAGAGCAAACACCCTCAGCTTTAGTATTGGGTGTATTTGTAGGAGCAGAAGGAGTTACGGCGGCTGGAGGTATACTTATACAAGTGTTGCCAAAAGCAGCCAGAGATGAAGCCCTAGTCGCTACATTGGAATCGCGGGTTTCTGCTTTATCAGGGTTCACACCGTTATTACAAGCTGGAAAAAGTCTACCAGAGATTTTTACTGGTATTTTAGGAGACATGAGTTTAAATATTTTCCCAGAAACACAAATGTTGCGATTTCATTGTGGTTGCTCCTTGGAAAAAGTTTTGGATGCTTTGAAAATACTGGGTGAAGAGGAACTACAAGATATGATTATCAAAGATGATGGTGCAGAAGCAACTTGTGATTTTTGTGGCAACATCTACCAAGTTGACAGCGATCACCTGAACCAACTAATTGTTGACTTACGGACAGAAGCATCATCTCCCATTTAAGCATAGAAACATACAAATTATCCTAGTTGCCAATTATATCTGTGGGCATAGATTATGAAAAAAATAGCTTTTTAATGACCAAAAAGCACGTTAGTATGGCCAAAATGGAATTCTCAGTTTAAACTAAATTCCTATTTAACTACTTTGGTGTGTGAGATGACAGAACGGGATATTTCAAACAACTTGTCTCCAACCAGAGCTAGAAAGCCGGATCAAAATACACAAGTATCCCGAACTCCAGAAGTCGGGACAACTAAATCGTCTGGTGTCCCAGCTACTGGTTATCAATTAAAGTCAGTGACTCAACAACAAGATAAAAATTCGCAAGCCTTACCAACAGATCATCCCCCAGAGGCTAAATTCAATATCAACAATATGGTTGGTAAGCTACCTCGATGGATGAAAAGTTGGGTTTTATGGTCAATAGTGTTGACCATCGTTCCCAGTAGCATTGGACTTGTATCCATGTCCATGCTGCTCAAATTACCATCTGCTCCTAACTGTCCTAAAATATTCTGGCCTTTAGCTAGTGCTTCAGTTAGGTTACATTGTGCTTCCTTGGCAGCTTCTAAGCAGAATGTTAGTGATTTACTACAAGCGATCGCCCTGGTTCAAGAATTACCCAAAAATCATCCACTCAGAGGAGAAATTGATAATTTCTTGGCAGAATGGTCAAAAGATATCCTCAAGTTAGCTGATAAGAGCTTTCAATCTGGGAACATAGAAGAAGCGATCGCCACAGCTAGACAAGTTCCTGAAGACTTAGAAGTTAGGAGCATTGTTGAAGAACAAGTGAGTAAATGGCAATCTACTTGGTCAAAAGCAGAGGAAATTTATCGAAAAACCGAAGTAGAGCTACAAGAACGACATTGGCAATCTGCCTTTATGATGTCAGCTAAACTGTTGCGGGTCAATAATAAATATTGGTCAACGACAAAATACGATGAACTTAATAATATCATCATCACCTCCAGAGAAGATGGAAATAAACTGGATCGGGCAGAAAGATTAGCTAGAAGACGCTCTGTTAAGAATTTACTCAACGCTATCAAATTAGCCAAATCTATTAAGTCTGACAGCTATATGTATCTAAAAGCCCAAGAATTAGTCCCAGAATTTGGGCGCAAAATCTTGGCATTAGCAGCAGCGAGAATGGAAAGACGAGATGCAGATCGAGCTTTAGAGATAGCTAGGCAAATCCCCTCAATTCCATCATTACAATCAGAAATAGATGATTTTATTGTTTTAAGTGAAGCTAAACGCAGCGCTTGGGTAGGTACAGTTACAGGTTTAGAAGTGGCTATTTCCCAAGCTCAACAAATAGACGCTTCCAGGGAAATATACAACGAAGCTCAAGAACTCATTAGCAGTTGGCAAATAGAAATAGAAGATGCTTATCGCTTAGACAAAGCTAGAAACCTAGCTAGTCAGGGAACAGTTAATTACTTAAACGCGGCTATTTCCGAGGCCCAAATGATTCCCAATGATAATCCCCGCGCTCGAGAAGCGAAGAAAGAAATGAGACGCTGGCGCTCTCAAGTGGAATCAATTGAAGATCAACCCTACCTAGATCGAGCTGAACAAATGGCTATGCTAGGAGATATGATTTCTTTACAATCAGCGATCGCCGAAGCTAGTCAAATTCGCTATGGTCGGGCATTATATCAGACTGCACAGAAGAAAATTAGATCCTGGACAGCACAAATTCAACGTATCCAAGACCAACCTTACTTAGATGCAGCTAGAATGACAGCTGCTAATGGAGATTTTAATAATGCTATTAGCAAAGCTAAAAGACTAGCCAACTCTAACAGATCATTGGCTAATGAAGCACAAGCAGATATTGATTATTGGCAAGAACAAATTCGCTCTAAGGAAAACTGGAGAAGAGCAAGAGATATTGCTATTACAGGCACACCAGAAGCTTTAGCACAAGCAATTCGGATTGCTGACCGAGTCTCTAAGCGTAATATCCTGCGTATGGATGTCAATGTAGCTATTGATCAATGGAGTCGGCAAATACTACGAATAGCACGTTCACAGAGTCAATCTAATATTTCTAAAGGCATTAGAACAGCTAGATTAGTCCCCCGTAGTAGTTCTACCTATAGAGAAGCTCAAGAACAAATTAGAACGTGGAAAAGATTTTTAATGCCTCCCGCACCACCTCCAGTCAGATATACACCAACTCCGACTCCAACGCCAACTCCAACGCCAACTCCAACGCCAATCCCTGACTTACTACTACCCACTCCATCCTTTACCCCCATACAAATCAGGCAAGAATCTTCTAGCCCCATAGAAATTAGAGAAGAAACTTCTAACCCCGTAAAAATTAGGGAAGAATCTTCTACCCCCGTAAAAATTAGGGAAGAATCTTCTGTTTCTACAGAGGATAATCTTTAGTGGGTGTTTGGTGAATCAGTTGTCAGTTATCAGTTACCAGTTGTCAGTTACCAGTTGTCAGTTATCAGTTATCAGTTATCAGTTACCAGTTGTCAGTTATCAGTTATCAGTTATCAGTTATCAGTTATCAGTTGTCAGTTACCAGTTATCAGTTACCAGTTGTCAGTTATCAGTTGTCAGTTTCCACTGTTTACTGTTCACTGTTCACTGTTCACCAATCACTGGTAAAATCACGGTAAAAGTAGTACCTTGATCAACAATACTCTCAACTTGAATTTGACCTTGATGATGTTCTACAATCGCCCGGGCGATCGCCAAGCCTAAACCTGAACCAGTGGACTTTTTCTTGGTTTCTCGACTCTGATGGCTACGGGCTGGATCTATACGGTAAAATCGGTCAAATAATCGAGGTAAAAATTGCTCAGGAATACCAACTCCTGTATCACTAATTCTCATCTGCAAATAAGGAACACTGTAACGAACTCCTGATAGACGCTGTAATTCAACCTCTACATTGCCTTGATCTGGTGTATATTGTATGGCGTTACCGATTAGGTTTGTAAATAATCTCACTAATTCATCCCAATTTCCCATCACAGTTAGCCAACTTTCTTGTAAATTTGGCTCTAATTCTAAAGGGGGATTAACTAAATTTAGAGTCAAGTTAATTTCTTTTTCTTGGGTCAATACCTGTTGTTCTTCTATTACTTCTATTAATAAAGCATCTAAAGGACAAGGAGAAAAAACATCTTGAGTAATACCACTGTCTTGTCTGGCCAAAAATAATAAGTCATTTACCAATCTACCCAAACGCTGAGTTAATTTTTCTATCAACTGCAATTGTTGACGATAATCAGCTACACTACTCATTTCTGATTCTATATCGGCCAGTGCTACTTGGACATTAGTTTGGATTAAAGCTATCGGACTTCTCAATTCATGGGAAGCATCCGCAGTAAATTGTTTCAGACGTTGATAAGACTCTCCCACCGGTTCCATCGCTTTCCCAGATAGAAACCAACCGCTTGCAGCTACGGATAATACCATCAAACTTGTACCCAGGGCTAAGTCAAAAATTAATTGACGACTGGGTTTTGTGACTTCAAACCACGGATGACTAACACGCAGATACCCTAAGACTTGTCTTCCCATTTCTACTCGATGGGTGACTTGTCGTAATAACATTTCTGAATTTCCCCATCCTCCTATTCCAACTATGTGTACAGTTTCACCTGTATTGCGATGAATAGGAATATTTAAAGGTTCAGAAAAGGTTGACCATTTTAATTCACCAGTGGGACTAAACCATTCTAGGTCAATCCGGTCATCTTCTCCGTTATCTGCATTGTTCCGAAAACTTGCTTCTATGTTGACTCGCTGCTGATTAGTTTGCAGGTTCACAGGTTCGATCACTAAGGATCTTTCCACAACTTCTACTACATGATTTAAGGTGTCGTCAATTCTTTCTACCAGGGTACTGCGAACATATAAATATACTCCTGTGGCAAATAAGAGTAGTAAAATAGCAGTAATAGTAGTGTACCAAAGTGCAAGACGACGACGGGTGACTTGAAACATATTTTTCTGTGAAAATTAGCAAATTCCCAGGATTTTAAATACTTGTATAGGAGATGCAGCAAAAAGTTATCTGTGAAGACAAGGGAATAGGGAACAGGGTGTAGGGTGCAGGGTGTAGGGTGCAGGGTGACAAGGAGTCGTTTTGATAACAGAGATTTGGATAATTTATTTCTTGGAGTTCCCTAAATGCAAGGTTTTTGAGTTCCTACCTTATAAAAGCTTGTACTTTTCAAAAGCTAAAATAGCTAATACCCTTTACCTAGGGTTTGCTGTCCGCGTAGCGTGCTGTCAGGCATATAAATCTAAAACCTTTATGGGTATAGGATTTTAGGCGATTTTAAACTCAAAAAGTGCAAGATATCTGAGGATCAGCAGTTGAAAACTTTGCACTTGTGGTAAAAATTATTTCCTGAGAGGATGTCTGAAACTGTTCCCTGTTCCCTGTTATGAGTTCCCTAGTCTCCACAGATCACTTTTTGCTGCAAACCCTACCCATAAAGATTTTACATTTATTCAGCAAGCCCTAATCTAAAATCTGCAACAGGATGACATCTACTAGCTTTTAAAGAACCATGCCAAAATCTAAAAAAAGTACACCAAACATTAATCTTAACAATTCAAAACTATACATTAACCGAGAATTAAGTTGGTTAGAGTTTAATAACAGAGTCCTACATGAGGCCTGTGATGAACGAACACCATTATTAGAACGCCTGAAATTTTTGGCTATTTTTAGTTCTAATTTAGATGAATTTTTTATGGTGCGTGTTGCTGCTTTAAAACAGCAAGTAGAGGCAAAAGTTAATTTACTAACTCCTGATGGTCGTACACCACAACAACAACTAGATGAGATTAGAACACATTTGAGTCCTTTAGTAGCAAAGCACAATGAACAGTTCCAGAAAACTTTACAACCCTTGTTAGTTAGCAATGGAATTTATATTCTTGATTACATAGAGTTGGATATTAACCAACGTAACTACGTAGATAAATATTTCAAAGAACATATTTTCCCAGTTCTCACTCCCTTAGCAGTTGATCCTAGTCATCCCTTTCCTTACATTTCCAATCTCAGCTTAAATTTAGCTGTAGTAGTGAAAAATCCAGAAACAGAGGAAGAATTTTTTGCCAGAGTCAAAGTTCCTAAAGTTTTACCAAGATTTATACCTCTACCACCAGAATTAAAAAATGAAGACAACGGCAAAGTTGTGCATTGGAAAGGTGTACCTCTAGAACAGGCGATCGCCCATAACCTAGAATACCTATTTCCCGGTATGAACATCATTGAATGTCATCCTTTCCGTATCACCCGCGATGCTGACTTAGAACTGGAAGAAGACGAAGCAGACGACTTATTACTAGCTATAGAACAAGAACTGCGAAAGCGGCGTATGGGTGGAACTCCAGTCAGGTTAGAAATTCAATCCCAAACTCCAGAAATATTGCGTTCTCGGTTATTACAAGACTTACAACTAACAGAAAAAGATATTTACCAAGTAGATGATCTCTTAGGACTCAGGGATCTAATGTATTTCCTCTCCCTACCACTCCCAGAATTGAAAGATGCACCACGTCAATCTATAGTACCCTCTCGTGTGCAACGTTTGCGAGAACCAAACATAGATCCAAATATCATCGAAATAGAAGAGGGAAAAGACTTCTTTTCAGTGATTCGTGAAAAAGATTTACTAGTACATCATCCCTACCAATCATTTACTGGCACAGTAGAAAAATTTATCACTAATGCAGCCTGGGATCCTAACGTTTTAGCAATCAAAATGACTCTGTACCGGACTTCCGGTGATTCACCTATAGTTAATGCTTTGATAGTGGCCGCAGAAAATGGTAAACAGGTTTCTGTCTTGGTAGAATTGAAAGCGCGTTTCGATGAAGAAAACAATATCTACTGGGCTAGGAGGTTAGAAAAAGTTGGTGTCCACGTCGTTTATGGTTTAGTAGGTTTAAAAACCCACAGCAAAATAGTTTTAGTTGTCCGTCGAGAAAAAGACAGCATCCGTCGTTACGTTCACATTGGTACTGGTAACTATAATCCAAAAACAGCCAGATTATACACAGATTTAGGGCTATTAAGTTGTCGGGAAGAGTTAGGAGCAGATTTAACTGATGTCTTTAATTTTTTAACTGGATACTCTCGGCAAAAAACCTATCGAGAAATCTTAGTCGCTCCTGTAAATATGCGCGATCGCTTTTTAGAACTCATTAACAGAGAAGTCGAAAACGTTCAAAATGGTTTTTCTGGTCGCATTGTTGCCAAAATGAATTCCTTAGTTGATCCAGAAATTATTATTGCTTTATACAAAGCTTCCATTGCTGGTGTACAAATTGACCTGATCATCCGTGGTATCTGTTGTTTACGTCCCGGAATCAAAGATATTAGCGAAAATATCCGTGTTATGAGCATTGTCGGTAAATTTTTAGAGCATTCCCGCATTTTCTATTTCTACAACAATAGCCAAGAGGAAATTTTTATTGGTAGTGCTGACTGGATGCGTCGCAACCTAGACAGACGAGTAGAAGTGATTACCCCCATTAAAGATCCAGATATTGCTAAGGACTTACAGGAAATTCTCGGAATTATGTTAGCTGATAACCGTCATGCTTGGGATTTACAGTCCGATGGTAGCTATATTCAAAGAAGGCCTGGTGATGACTGTCCAGAGGCCAATTCCCAAAAAACCTTCATGTCTATGGCTTTGCCATCTAGCAGTATGACTTAAGTTTAGGTCAGATGGGTGATAGAGTAATGAAGAAGAAAATATTTGTACCAATTACCCATTACCAATTATTCCAAAAGATAGATTCAATACTTGTACCTACTCTCATACACTAAGATAGCTGTATATCATTTTCTTTGCTGGAAGTATTAATGTTATCTTGTGATTCCTCTTCTTTAAAAGTCTTGTTGGTTGATGATCACGAACTAACTCTCTTAACTCTAAAATTTACATTTTCTTGTCAAGAGAATATGGAAGTAGTAGGTTTAGCTAGTAATGGTCAGCAAGCCATAGAGATTGTCAAAAGCTGCCAACCTGATGTCGTTGTTCTGGATCTACAAATGCCAGTGATGGATGGTTGGCTTGCTTCTAGTTATATCAAATCTATATTTCCTAAAACTCAAATTCTTGCTTTCTCTTCTTTAGAAGACTTAGATTTACAACAAACAAAGGCCATGTCTACTTTTGATGGGGTTTGCAGAAAAAATACGCCCACCAGCGAACTTGTTCAGGTCGTCAGAAGATTGGGTGAGCGTGTAAAGTGTATGAGTTCAGGTAGTTAGGACTTAATGAATCAACTTAGTTTCTCTATTTTAGTTTGTTCCTTCTTCAGGCATGGTTTGTCTAAATTCATCAATCAAATCATCTAGTTCTTCCAATGCTTGATTAACATCTACTCTCAAAGTTCCTAAATTTGGTTTTTCCAATAAACTCAGTAGATACTCACGTTTGCTTTGAACTGTGGCTATTCTTTCTTTGATTGTTTGAATATCCATTGTTTTATTCCTATATTTCTCTTTCTTAACTAAACTTAACCCAAAATTGACGCAAGGCTAATCTTTTAGAACAAATGTTTTGTGTTTTACCATAAATTCGTTCATAAAAAGATAATAATCAAACTAAGATGTTAAGAAATGATAAATAATTTCAATCATGCTAGGAAAAATTTCTTTGGGAACACTAGGTATAACTGTAGGTAGTATATTAACTATCATTGGTTTTGTGGCCTATGCTGCGGATAATGCTACTCTCAATTTAGTCGGGTTTTTTTATGGCTTTCCTCTGTTATTGGGTGGTTTAGCACTGAAAGCGAATGAACTCAAACCCATACCCTTTAGTCAAGAGACTACACCTTCAGTGTTACAAATGAGAAAAGAGCAAGCAACAGTCACTCAAAATAAAATCCGTAAGGACATCACTAGATTTTGTTACGGACAAGAAGCGCACTTAGACAGTGCTTTAGAATACTTAGGCTTAAGTCCTGATGATGATGAAAGACCAGTTGTAACTGGTTTAAGAGAAGCAGAAGTAAATGGTGCTTATTCTTTAACTTTGGAATTTGACTCACCTTTCATACCTTTAGATCAATGGTTAGAAAAGCAGGAAAAAATGACAAAGTTCTTTGCTCCTAATGTAGAAGTAAAAATTACACAACCGGATGAAGATAGAATTGAAGTAGAGTTAATTACTACTAACCAACAGTAGTCAGCTTTCACAAGAAATAGGTCAATTTCAGTTATCAGTTATCAGTTATCAGTCAAATGCTTTTCCTTCTCTTTCACTTCCCTTATACCGTTTGACTCTTGACTCCTATCGCTTCATCTTTCTAATCTGACTGCATACCAATGTAAATATTTCCCTGGCCCCATATCTAATTCACAACCAGTATCAATTAAATGTTGCGCTTGTTCTGTGACGGAAGCAAATTTTTTAATATCTTGTGGTAAATCATCAAAGGGAATTCCTGCTAAGGTTTTTACCAATTTTTCTAATAACTCTGCTGCGGTGAGAAACTGTTCTGGTTGATTGGTTTCTAAAACTACAAAGTTATCTTCTTCATACATTAATGAATGTGGCATTTTATGAAATTTAAAATTATTTTATTTTGCTAACCATCAGCAATATTTGCTAACACATGAGTGCTATTTAAAATGGATAAACGGGTAATGTGAAATGAAACCATGAACCACCGCTGGGGTTGGAGTCTACCCAAATTTGACCATAATGCGCTCTGATTATACGTTGACACAGAGAAAGACCTATTCCATAACCATCTTTACTTTCATCCCGTTCTAAACGGTAATGATTTTCAAAAATGCGATCACGGTTCTCTGATGGTATTCCCGGCCCATTATCGGCTATGCTAAATTGTACTTTTTGAGTAGTACGGTGTAAAGCTGACAAGCTAATCACGCCCTTATTAGGTGTATACTTAATAGCATTATCTAATAAGTTTACTAAGACTTGGCGAATACGCTCAGGATCTGCATATACAGATGGCAAGTCATTAGGTATGTCAGTTTCTATTTTTTGTGATTTAGCAATGCAGCGATCGCGCAATTCCTCCAAAACTTCTAAACTAATTTTATCTAATTCTAATTTTTGAGGTGATATTGGTAAATTTGTATCATTGCCTCGCCCAACTTGTAGCAAGTCTGCAACCATGCGATCAATGATTTTAGTTTGCGCTCTAGCTTGTTTTAACAGATGCTTGACCATGCCAGGTCTTAAGGTTTTAAACTTACCATTTTCTACATCAAAATTGTTTTGAAGTGTCTCTATAGCTATAGAAGAAGCAGTTAACGGATTACGCAGGTCATGAGCCAACATTGCGATGACACGATCCTTGAACTGTAACTGTTCTTTGAGTTTTTCCTGTTCTTGTTTCAAATGAAAGATTTCATCCGAAAGTTTAATTAACTCAGCTGAAATAGCAACAGAACGGATAGTTGACTGAGGTCTTACCAAATATCCATTATCATCAGCAATATCTTTTAAGTCTTCTTGCAACTTTATAAATGCTGCTGCTGCTGCTTGCCAACGAGGCCACCAGCTTTTAAGTTGAGCAATAATATTACTCCCTGTCAGAGTTTGTTGGGGTTCAGGATGAATTTTAAGTAAAGCGGGTGTTGCTACTAGCTTGAAATGTTCCGCTAAATAAGGTTGCTGACCAACATCTATAATTTGAAGTTCAAAACTATATTCGGCTTTCAATTCTTTTAAGTAAGCACGTATTCGCTGTACTTGTTGTCGGGACTTTGGCCGTCCATCAACAAACAATAACAGTTGGAGTGGAGCCTCTGAATAGGTAGGCTGATCCTGGGAAACTGCCATGTAATCTTGTTTCAGCACTGGTAACAACCTGGCGACAATTTACAGAAAGTACAATAGACTGACGGTAGTCGGTGGTCGTTGATATCTTCCAATTTAATATCTATTTTAGATTTTGCATACACCCTTATAAATATCGCACAACATAACTAATCTTAAAATTTCCCATCATACTGAGAAAGCAACCTAAAAATTATTTCCTGCCAAAATCAACTGTATGAACTTTTGAGATAGCAGGAGGATATTAGACAGATTTGACTGTAGCATTGATCTCTAATCACAACGCACGTATACTTAACTCTTGTCACTGCCTGATCCTGTGAGCTTTGTGAGTGTTGTTGATTCAGCTTACCGTCATCAACTGAATAAACTTTAAAACTCACTCTTACCCTGGATGAATTAGCTTTCTTTTTGTTTTTTTGTGATTTGAACTTTAAGAAATTCTTCTTTTATTTTACCACTAGGGACGGCAAAATCATCATTTCATCATTTTTACATAGGAATGAAGAATAATACGTATAAGCTATATTTAAAATATTAAGCAACTATTATTCTAATAGCTACTAATTAAATTATAATTAAGATAGTAAATGGTTATTCACCAATAACACGAATATGTAAACCAGAAATGCTAAGGTGGGAGTTGAAAGTTTATCCATACGATTATCTCCCTGTGCTACTGTCTAAAACACCAGTTGTGTATCTCAGTATTGCTGTTTTAATTTCCACACTAACAGCTTGTGCTAACGGATCAGTGTCCAAAAATGTAGAACAGGCCGTAGCGCCAGATCCTAGTTTGCAGAGTAACCCAGCTATTTTTGCAGAAACTAACACTCAAATCACATCCAGTACATCTTCTGTATCGTTACCTGATAACTTTCCTGAAAACATACCGAAATATCCTAATGCCAAATTAATAGAAATTCAAGCATCTACAAACACAGATAACAGACCAGAAAAGCAAATATTCACCCGTTGGCAAAGTTATGATCCTAGTAATGTAATTGCTGATTTTTATCGCAGTCAACTTCAAAATAATAACTGGCAAATTTTTCAACAACCACAAAATCAAACAGAAGGTATTTTTGAGGCTAAAAATGAACAGCTATTATTAAAAGTATCAATTAACCCAAAATCTATTAATAATTCATCAAATCAAACTCAAAATTTTACAGAGCTATTGATTACATATACACAAAATAATATTGATAAAAATAAGCTGGAGAATAGAGACATTGCCAGTACATCTGACCAGAATAATAACCATCAATTTATAGGACCAAAATTACCAGATAGTCAAATTACTTCTGCACAAGATAACCCAATAAATAATAATCAAATAAGACTAGAAAATCCAGAATTTAATGACTTAAATCAAGTACCACCAGAATGGCGTAGACAAATCAGAGATTTAGCTAAATTGGGAGTTTTATCAGTAGCTCAAACAGCAAATAATAGTAATTCTTCTCCTCAATCCCAATCATTTGAACCTGATAAAATCATTACTCGGAGAGAATATACACGTTGGTTAGTGGCAACAAATAATGCTATGTATGCTAATAATCCAGCCAAAAAAATTCGGTTAGCATCTGCCAATACCCAGCCAGCTTTTAGAGATGTTTTACCTTCAGATCCTGATTTCCCTACTATTCAAGGATTAGCAGAAGCTGGATTAATTTCCAGTAGCTTATCTGGTGATGCAACAGCGGTTTTATTTCGTCCTGACGCACCTTTAACAAGAGAACATTTATTGATGTGGAAAGTACCTTTAGATACTCGTCAGGCTTTACCAAACTCTAGTTTAGAAGCCGTCAAACAAACTTGGGGTTTTCAAGATACAGAAAAAATTGATCCAAAGGCATTAAGAGCAATATTAGCTGATTTCCAAAATGCAGAGAAATCAAATATCAGAAGGGTATTTGGATACACCACTCTTTTCCAACCTAAAAAAGCTGTAACCCGCGCTGAAGCTGGAGCAGCTTTATCTTATTTTGGTCTCCAAAGTGAGGGTATGTCAACAACTGAGGCTTTAAAGTTACAGGTTGAGTAAAGTGAGTAGGTAGAGAGATATTAGGGAAATAGTTTTAATTAATTAGGGCTTGCTGAATAAATATGAAAACATTACTGGTATTGGATTTCAGGGAATTTGAGATTGAAAAAGTGCAAGCTTTTAGGTGGTAGTCACTCGAAAACCGTGCATTTAAATTTGATTCAAAGAGAAAATTTCTCCTATCCAACTCTTGAAACTGTCAAGAGTCACCTGTCAAGAGTCACCTGTCTCCATGACAAGACTTTTTCAGCAAACCCTAATTAGGGAACAGGGAATAGGGAATAGGGAATAGAATTGCCAGATTAGTAATTAACAGTACCATCAGGCATAACTGTTTCATACAAATTTGCCCCCATCAAATTAGCCGTACTGATTTCTGCTCTAATCAAATTGGCTTGAGCTAGATTAGCATTCATGAGGTTTGTTCTTGCCAAATAAGCTTCCACTAGATCTGCGTCTGAAAGATTTGCACCATATAAATTTACTCGACTTAAGTCTGCACGACTTAGTCTGGCAGAAATCAAATTAGCTTGAACCATTTTAGCTTTATTGAGTTTGGCATCTGCTAACAATGCACCTTGTAAATTTATATTAGACATCTCCGATTCACTCAAATTAGCTCTGTCTAGTCTGGAATTAATTAAATTAGCTCCTTTCAAATTTGCGCCTACCAGATTAATTTCTGTTAGGGAGGCATTAAATAAAATAGCTTCACTCAGATTTGCACCACTAAGATCAGCACTGCGTAATGTAGACTCACTTAAATTAGCACCACTTAAATCAACTTTTGCTAAATCTGCACCCGTTAAATTAGCTCCTCGTAAATCAGCTTTATGTAAATTAGTACCTCTCAACATAGCTGTATACATTCTTTTTTCTTCTCGTAAGTTAGCACCACGTAAACAAGCACCTGTTAAATTAGCACCACTGAGATTAGCGCCTCGTAAATCTGCATTCATTAAATTAGCATCTAGTAAACTAGCCAGAGTTAAATTAGCACCTCGTAAATCTGTACCTTCTAAACTTGCACCATGTAAATCAGCATCATGTAAATTGGCATTGATCAAACTAGCTTGATTTAAGTTAGCTCCACTCAAGTTTGTAGAGGTGAGATTGGCTTTATTTAAAATAGCACGATTAAGATAGGTGAAAATCAGGGTAGCATCCCTTAGATTTGCCCTATTTAAGTTGATGCCAATTAAATCAGCACCAAACAAGTTAACTCCATTAAGTTGAGCTTCAAGGAAGGTGATTTCTCCATTTTCATACCTGGTAATAATTTCGTTAGCATCCATATTTTTGACCGATAATTTATATCAATTAATGTGAGTAGATAAAAAAATACTCTTGAGATAGTTATGATTTATTGATTATTACTTTCTTTGTTTAACATATTGGTGGGTGGGTTTACAAACTGACAGGTGTTTTCTTGATCATCAAAGTCTACTTCATCAATATCTGTAGATTCCATTTGGTAATCGGAATTAACAACTAATTGATTTTGTTGAGGAAAATATAGGTTATTGGGTGAATATGAATTATTAGATATATTACCATATATATTTTTTGTAAATTGCAGAATTGCTCCTATTGATTGAATTACTTCATCTTGATCTCCTAAATAGATAATAGTTTGGTTGAGTCTTGTTTCGAGTTCTTCAAAAGTTGCACAACTATCCAAAATTTTTTTCAATAAAGTATCAAGTTCTTCTTCCTTGAGTTTTATCCAATCGTCACCATGAAAATTGAATTGGTTATATAAGGCAGAAAATATAACTATTTTAGCTCTGAGTGGACTGGTATATTTCATGATATTTTGTCGCAGATCAAAAAGGTTATATTCATATTTAATTTGATGATTTTTGAATTCTTGTAATAAACTTGGCGATATTTCCGACTGTTCAGAAGATGATGTGATGTAAGTTGGTTCTTCCGAATTTGAATAATTCATTATTCCTGTATCTTCTTCACCTTCAACATATAGTTTTTCTAACTCGACTAAGATAATATTAGCTACTAGAGAATATTCTCCTGGTTTATTGAGAGTATTAACAATTTGTGATAAAGTGTAGTTAATATGTTCCAGACTAGGGTGAGTGTGATATAACTCCAACAATAGATCGGATGATTTGAATTGATTGAGTATTCTTAAATCATTTTGCCAAATATTTTTACAGGCACAGAACATTAGTTTTTTAATTCTTCGGGAGTTGGTGTGACTGTCTAGTTTGTAAGCTATTTCATGAATTATAGGTTGATTAGTCATAAGTAACGCCCAACAATAGGTATCGAAATCAATTATAGCTGTACTACCGCTCTAGTAGTTAGCAATAATTTTTGAGGCACTTTCATATTGGTAGTAAGATTACAGTAAAATACATACAAGATATAAATATACAAAAATAATTTACATTAACAAGATTGTATATACATAAATAAGTTTATGCAATTGATTTATGACAAAAATCTTATATATAATGATATTTTAAAAATTTAGGATTTATACACAAGTAACAGAAAAACAAATCACAGAAGTATATTCACGTAGCGTCTCTAAGGTATAGAATAGAAAAGAAAGAGAGTTTGAGAGATATTTTGTGTAAGTCTTACTAGTAATCAATCTCATCTGCTCGTAATTATCACATAGAGAAAAAAATGGCTATACCCAAGAAAATTTGGTTTCTATGGTACCAAGGATTTGCTGAAGCTCCATTAGTTATTACAAAATGTTACGAATCATGGGTGAAATATAACCCTGATTGGGAAGTTATTTTTTTAGATGAAAGTAATTTGAAAGATTATATAGTCCCAAGTTTATCAGCAGAAAAATTAAACCAACTATCTAAAAATCATCAATCGGATTTACTAAGAGTGGAATTGTTGTCCAAATATGGAGGTGTTTGGGTTGATGCAACTTGTCTATGTCAAGTTCCTTTAAATAACTGGTTAGAAGAATATAGTCAAGCGGGTTTTTTTGCATTCATTCACCTTACAAGGAGTTATGGATGGATTGCTAGTTGGTTTTTGGCAGCAGAAGCATCTAATCCTATTGTGGTAAAAATGGCGCAAACATTTACTGATTTCTATGCTAAAAATGAGTTTTTACATAGTGGAAAAATTGCCAAACAAAGATTGAAGTTTTTGGAGAAATTTCTCAACCGCAAATATAAAACAACTAGGTTTTGGTGTTCATGGTTAATTATAAAAATCTTTAAAGTTTATCCATACTTTATTTTTCACTTTATTTTCGCACAGTTAGTTAATTCAGATCAAGAACTTTTGCGATTATATAAACAAATGAAGCCTTATGATAATAGGGGAGATGATTTAGGAAAATATGGTTTACTCCGTTCTTTGTCACCTGAAATAAAAAACCGAATAGATCAAAGAATTGATCCTGTATACAAATTAACTTGGAAATATCAACAAGAAAAATATAAGCCTGGTTGTGTTTTGCATTATTTGTTGGCAGAATCTGAATAAAATATATAAGTATAAATTTATACTTTTGTGGGTGTATCAAGGTAAACCCCTGGATATCACTGGGGTGAGTTTTTTATTGTCAATATCCTAAATATAGGATACTCTTGTACTACTCAAGCAAAATCAAATGCTCCTTTTAGTCAGGCGTAACTATTGAACAATCATGAAAGCTATTGGTAAAACTTTTAATAGTTGTTCGTAGTTATAGCTTGACTTTTGCTATGAAATGCTGGGATTTGAAATTTTGGATTAAGTACCCAAGCACAATTAATTGCACTTCAGTCACCAGTCATCAATCAGAAGAGATGAGTGGGTGAGGGGATGAGGGGGTGAGGGGGTGAAATTTCTTTACCTATTCTCACTCACCAATCAACAATCACCAATCACTTCTTCAGCAAACCCCACTTAGGGAAATTTGTGAGAATTTCTTTTCAGGGTAATCAGTATGAAAAAATAATAATTGTAGTTTTAAAGGAAAAATTATGAACAGTTGTATTTTAATGGCAGAAATTTATGATGCTCCTCAACTACGTCATACACCGGATGGCTTGGAAATAACAGAAATGATTGTTCATGTTGCTAGTTTGAGATCAGATAATCCTTCTCATCCTCTCAAAGTAGTATCTTGGGGAAATTTAGCTAAAGATATTCATCAAAATTATCAACCAGGCGATCGCGTGATTATTGAAGGTAGGTTAGGAATGAACACCTTTGATCGTCCGGAAGGTTTTAAGGAAAAGCGGGCTGAATTAACAGTACAAAAAATTTATGTTGTCAGCAAGGGTTCACAGATAAGTACACCTGTAGCAGCTACTGTACCCCCAACAGTACAATTTTCCCCAGAACCACCTCAACCAGCACCAGTACCCACAAATACAGTACCTCAACCAATTACCCCTGAACCAGTTTATCAACCAACTAATTCTCAACCTCCATCCTATCAACCTGTTACTGAACCAGAAGTTGATCCAGATGATATTCCATTTTAGTCAGTTAATAGGAAAGGGAGCAGGGAGCAGGGAGCAGGGAATAGGGAATAGGGAACAGGTAAAAGCTATGGGGATTTTGGTTTATTCCTAAAATATCCAATTAATTTTGCCCACTTACTTAGGGGTTGCGGAGAAAGTCTTGTCGTGGAGACAGGTGACAGGTGACAGGTGACAGAAAAACTGAGTCAGATGTAGGGTGTAAAGTACAGAGAAAAAAATTGATCACCCCATCACCCCATCACCCCATCACCCCATCACCCCATCACCCCACCTCCCGATCATTATTCCCCGCTTGCTTCTCCCCATTCACGAATAGCGGGGAAAACAGAAGAATAATCATCTTCGGGGTAGGACATTTTCATTGCTGACTGTAAAATTTGTTTTACTCCCTCAATACTGCTGAGATTTAAACCAAGGGATTTAGCTTCAGAGATAAATAAATCTATTTCTTTGATCAACTGTTTAGTGGGTAAGTTGGCTTTTGTGTAGTTACCTTCTAAGATCCGCTTCAAGTTTTGATCAAAAATGGGCGCGTAAAGTTTACTGTCCCGCAGAACGCGCATAAATAAGTCTATGTCTATGCCTTGCATCTGTACAAAAGCGAGACTGAGAGCAAAGCTAGTAGTTAGGGAAGCAATAAGTTGATTGAGTGCTAAAGTCAGAGATGCTGCTGATCCTACAGGACCAATGTAAACAGGTTCAGGACCAAAATTTTGTAGTAATTTTAGATGGCGTTGGTATTGTTCTTGTTCTCCACCAACCATGACGATCAGTTTACCTATCTCTGCTTCTGGGGTACTACCAAGTACAGGAGCTTCCATATATTCACCACCTGCTGCAACTACCGCATCTCTGATTTCTTGGCTTTCTTGGGGTGTAGTTGTTCCCATTTGAATGATGCTGCGTCCTGATAAAGTATGCCAAGAGGTATCTGTGAGTAAGACATGATAAATTGCTGCGGCGTTGGAGAGCATGAGAATGATACAGTCAGCAGACCGAATAGCTTCACGGGGTTTTTTGGCAATTTCGGCACCTGCTGCTTGTAATGGTGCTAATTTTTCTGGGGTGCGGTTGTAAGCTATTAGTTCGACATTGGCAGCTAATAACCTTTGAGCCATCGGTAGTCCCATCAATCCAGTTCCCAGAAATGCCACCTTCATGTTTCACTTTCCTTTGGTAAGTTGTTGGTTAGTTAGGGAATTGGTAGTTGGTGATGGGTGATAATTTTTTGTCATCCCCACAAGTCCTGTTTCCAATTCCCAAGAAATTAGCCCCCTGCGGCAAAAGTTGCCATAATTACAACTGAAAGTAAAATGCCGGGACTAAGTAGGGTTACTAATAAAATCAGTTCATGAGCAGTCATGGTTTTCTCTTTCCCAAGGTTTTAAACTTTAATGTAGTCACTGTTATGTTAGTCCAAGAAAGATTTAGATCAGGATTCACCAAATATAGTTTTAATGTCAGGAGTCAGATTACTTTTTTCTACCTAGGGTTTGCAGCAAAAAGTCATCTGTGGAGACTAGGGAATAGGGAATAGGGAACTCTTAACAGTTTCAAGAGTTGGGAAGGAAAGAGTTTTCACCGCAAGTGCAAGGTTTTCAAGCACTGATCCTCAAATATCTTGCACTTTTTGAGTTTAAAATCGCCTATAACCCTCTACCCATAAAGGTTTTATATTTATTCATCAAGCTCTACCTATTCCCCATCACCCCATCACCCCATCACCCCATCACCCCATCACCCCATCACCCCATCACCCCATCATCTTCACTCTGGTATTGTCAGTCCTTGGAGCGATCGCTGACTTTGTGTGTGTGTTAATCCTTTGCTTTGAACTAGAACTCCAAAGTTACCTAGTCCTTCTGGGGAAATAAGTTGGTGTAGGGCTTCCCGACGTTTGAGTAAATGAGATATTGACTGTTCTTGATGGGAAAGAGCGGCTATTCTTGTTCCTAAACCCAATGCCATTAAGAATAAACCTTGTTGCGTCCAACCCACTGTATTTAAACTACATTTTTCCCCCCAAATTTCTAAAGCTGTAAAATCAATATGGGCGGTAATATCTTGTTGGCCGATATTGATGTAGGGGTTGTTATGATGACGGTGTTGGTAGTAGCACTGGAGAGTCCCCTGCGATCGCCTGGGGTTATAATAACGCTGGGCAGGGTAGCCATAATCAATTGTTAGCACATAACCTTGTTGCAAGCAGTCTGCTACTATACCCAACCAATCTAAAGCAGCTAAGTTAATTTCACTCCTATAGCCGTTTTCATAAGTCTTTTGGCTAATATCAATTCCCACTAATTGTAGATATTCTCCCAATTTTGATGTAGATGGTTCTCCTATTGTTTCTGTCAGTGAATCATCACTCAGGTTATTTTCTCTATGTTCTGGAACTGTGACATAAATTTCTTTTAATTTTCCATTTGCAATTGTGAATTGATGGACGGGAAAAGCATCTACTAATTCATTGGAGAAAACACAACCAATAATAAGGTTAGGTTTGATTTCTTCTAAGGCTAACCATTTGACAGAAAAATCTTTTAATTGCTGTTGTTGTGCTTGTTTTAAACTAGGTGATTTTTCAATAATTATATATTCTATAACTCTAAAAAAGTCAGGATGATTTAATGTTAGGTAATTTAAAATCTGTGCTGCTAATATCCCTTTACCTGCACCCATTTCTACTAAATGAAAAAGTTTAGGCTTGTCTAAATTTTCCCACATTTGGTAAAATTGAATAGCTAGTAATTCTCCAAAATCATTACCCAAACTAGAAGATGTAAAAAAATCACCCCCTTGAAACCCAATGTTCACTGTATGACTGGAATAATACCCATATTCAGGATGGTATAACACCATATCCATGTATTCAGCAAAGGTAATTCGTTTTTGAGGGTGATTATAAATATGTGTGGCGATAATTTGAGAAAGTGTGGGTTTGTCAGCCATAAATTTGCGGAAAAATCAACTCTCTAAAATATTATTACTTGTTGCTAAAATTTGCTTGCCTCAAGATTACCATTTAATTATAGAAATCCTCAATGATACATGAGAGTTCGACAAGCCTCAAATGCCTAAAAATAATGGGTTTAAATTTAGTTTTTTCTCACCTTTGGGGTAGGATTTTTATAGTTATTTATTCTATTTTCAACCCTTTTTGATTTTAACAGAATATTTCTCTGCGCCCAATCATATCTTTTTTGCCATTCATTCATTTTCATCCATTCTTCATATTTTTCCATAACGTAATTTTTAAAATAATCCAGCCAAATTTGAGTTATCTTTTCTTTACTAAATTCCGTCTTTCTTTCATGTCCATTTTGGATCATTGACAGATATAGTTGTGGGTTATTTTTTAACTTCTTCACACCCTCAATAATTTCACCGATTGAATTGATAGCTATAAAATCTAACTCTGACTTTCTAATAGTCATGAATGCAGATTCTGGTGCTAAAATACATGGAACTCCAGCGTGCCAACCATTCACTAACTTACTAGCTGGTTTGTGTGTATAAGTTGATTGACCAAAACTACGTACCGCAACAATGATATCTATATTACTATAATCATTCCATTGATTAGGATTAAAATTTGGACACCATTGACATCCTATCTCCTCTATTGCTTTCATCCATTCCTCAGACTTAAATTCTTCAGTATAGTTACTTGTTGATCCTATATAAGCAATATTTTTTACAGTAGAACCTCGTTCTTTTAACCTGGGAATTATATCTGGCTGAGGCCAATGAGGAATATAGTACGAATTCCAAAAATTGGCAACATTTTGAGTCTCCATCTGGTTGTGGACGATATGTAAATGTGCTGAAGGATGAAACTCTCTATCGCCTTTAGTGCAAATTAACATGACTTTTCCGAAATATGGATACTTATTACCCAAAGTATCTCGATCAGCAATTAGTATTCCTTCTTCTGGTATATAGTCTATCAATTCACAAGATAGTCCGTGGTCTTTGAGATATAAATATGTAGTTAAAATCCAAGATGTGGTATTACTAGATATTCCTGCACTGATCAATTCTGCAACCTTGTACCATGTGAGAGAATTTTGTGTCTTAAATTCTTCAACTATTTTGCTAGGAGCAAAAAAATAGATTTTTTTCATGTTGATTAATTGCTCTGTATTGATTTGCTAATGTTATCTTCTTTGCTGAAGACCTAATATTTTTCTATCGTGTGGACTTCTGTAAAAATAGTATAGTTTACTGGTATTTGAATAGCGCAATAAATCACAAACTATATCTTTAGAAGTTTTCCAATGTTTAGGAATCTGAGGTTCGTTTGGTTTACCTTCCAGTAAGTTTATCCATGTCTTTTTAATTGACTCGTTAGAAAATTTATTTCTCACATATTCTCCAGCTAATAACCCATTTTCATTGATATTTTTTTCTGCTGATAAACCTTGAATGATCAGGTTTCCCAATGTATCTGGATTGGGGTCTGTTGCTAGAGAATTAAAATTTTCTCGATAAATTGTTTCTTTTAAACCACCTCTGGCTACTGAAAAAACTGTTTTATTACAGGCTTGAGCTTCAACGGCGGAAATGCAAAAGGTTTCTGTAGCATACCATGATGGATTAACTATTGCTGCCCAAGATTGGTTAATTTCCGCTTGTAATTGTTTAGGTGTTAATGACCCTAAAAAACGAGGCTGATATCTTTCTGGTAAACTATCTAACCAGGGTTTGATTTGATTAGTTTCAAAGTTTTCTTCCGCAATTCCTAGTGGACCAATGCTTGCATTTTTATCATGAATACGAATACTTCCAGCGATTTTTAATTCTAAGTCTACTTGATTTTGAGCAAGATAAGACCAAGTTTTCATTAATTCAGGAAATCCTTTAGATGGTCTGATTGCACCTATAAATATTAGTGATTTTCTAGTAGTTTCAATTTGTGCAACATCAGGACTAAATATCTCATTATAACTATTATAGGCAACTGCTATTTTTTTATCCCATTCTGGTACAGCCCTAAAAGTATTGGCACAATCTATGGAAGCACAAATAACACGATTGCCTCCGGCTTGAATAAAGCTATAAACCATTGCAAAACAACTATATAGATGCAACCAGAGAAAGGTTTTATGCAAAAATTCATTACCAAAAGTTAATGACATTCCATCCCAATGAGATTCATGAACTATTAACCAGTCAAATTCTTGAGGCTCTACATCATTGTGTTTTAAACAAGTAAACTGAGAACATGATACTTCTTGATTAGAACTTAGACAGATAGTAAACCCATGATCATGTAATAAACTTGCTAATCTAACTGTAGCACTAATTGTTCCAGAAGATGAAGAGTCACCTGTAAAAATTTTATCAATTGATTCTCCCTCATTGAGATAGATTCCCTTTTTGGGTAGAGATACTAAGATTTTCATGTCATAATGTTATATTTTTTTATGACTTTACAATGAATAAAGTTTTTTGTCTAAGATTTTTCCCATCCGTTACATAATACTTACGCAAAATTACTCAAAAATACATCTTAGTATATCAATGGCATCATAGGATACTCAGTGCTTAATCCGTGAACCAAAAAGTTATAAATAACTCTTACTATGTATACATTTGAGCTAGAAGCTAGAATGATCAGAAAACTTGCAAAACAATGTTAAGTTAAGTATTTCAGACAGTACCCGTAGTTACCTTTAAGGGATTACTACGTTAACATTTTCCCCGACTCCAGAATGAAATCGGGGGACAGCGGTAATTACCTATCCACAGAACCCATAATTACGTCAATACTACCGAGAATAACGACAATATCTGCCACTTTTACACCTTTTAACAAGCTAGGTAGAATTTGCAGATTATTAAAGTCAGCAGCACGAATTTTCCAGCGCCAAGGGAAAACATTATTATCACCAACTAAATAAATTCCCAATTCACCTTTACCGCTTTCTACACGGGAGTAAATTTCACCTTCAGGAATTTTAAAGGTAGGTGAAAGTTTCTTACCAATATATTGATAATCAAAAGCATCCCATTCGGATTTTTTACCTGCCATCATCCGTTGAGCTTCCAGGTTTTCGTAAGGGCCGCCTGGTAAACCTTTGAGAGCTTGTTTAAGAATTTTCACTGATTCCCGCATTTCTCGCATCCGTACCATGTAACGAGCGAGACAATCACCTGCGGTTTCCCACTGTATATCCCAGTCGAAGTCATCGTAACATTCGTAATGGTCAACTTTACGTAAATCCCATTTCACCCCAGAACCCCGTAACATTGGCCCAGAAAGACCCCAGTTTAGTGCTTCGTCACGGGTAATTGTACCAATACCTTCAATCCGACGGCGGAAAATTGGGTTATTGGTGACTAAGCGTTCATATTCATCTACTTTAGGTAAAAAGTATTCACAAAATTCTAAACACTTATCTACCCAACCGTAAGGTAAGTCAGCAGCTACACCACCAATACGGAAATAGTTGTTGTTTACCATCCGATAACCTGTTGCAGCTTCCCACAGATCATAAATCATTTCCCGTTCCCGGAATTGGTAGAAAAAGGGAGTTTGAGCGCCCACGTCAGCAAGAAAGGGACCAAACCATAACAGGTGGTTAGCAATGCGGTTGAGTTCCAGCATAATGACGCGGATGTAACTAGCGCGTTTGGGAACTGCAATACCAGCTAGTTTTTCCGGTGCATTGACTGTCACTGCTTCGTTAAACATTCCCGCTGCATAGTCCCAACGACTAACGTAGGGAACATACATGATGTTGGTGCGGTTTTCTGCAATTTTTTCCATTCCTCGGTGTAGATAACCAATGACTGGTTCACAGTCAACGACATCTTCACCGTCCAAAGTAACAATTAATCTGAGAACCCCGTGCATTGATGGGTGGTGAGGTCCCATATTTAGCACCATTGGTTCGGTGCGGGTTTCTATTCTACTCATAGATTTTGGTGTTCTCCCGTTGTCAATAATTTGTATCAAACCGCCAAGATGCTAACCAGATATGATTGACTGCATCTGCTAAATTTCAGCTTGTCAGGATAGCAGGTTTGGAGTTGTACTTGATGTTTTATTTTGTCTAGCTTCTTCAATTATTATAGGGATCTGGCGATTTAAGGAATTGTGTCTCTGGATTTTTTTCGTTTCTATGGGTGTGCAATATTTTTTGGGTGGTGTTGTTTGCTTCTAAGTTTTGTTAAGGTTTGGGTGGTTTTGCGGGGTTTTATATATATTTATTTTATTATTGAGCTAATTATTTTTTATGTCTCACGCAGAGGCGCTCCAGGCGCAGAGTGAGAGTAGGAGAGTTTTTTATGATGAATTATTTGCAGGGTTATTTTCAATTGGATTAACTCTGAACAGTATTTTGAGGAAGTTCCTGCACACATCTGGAATTTTTATATAGGTGGTTATCAAGTTTGTCAAAAATGGTTAAAAGATAGAAAAGGAAGAGAATTGAATTTTGATGATTTGACTCATTATCACAATATTATTTCTATCATATCGGAAACTATTGAGATTATGGCAGATATTGATAAAATAATTGATCAATATGGTGGTTTTCCGTTAGAATAAAATATTGAAAATAACCAGCTAAAAAATAGCCAGGTAATAAATTACCTGTCTTATAGCTAAAGTCGGTTTTAACCGACTATTTGTGATATAAATGAATAAATCAAATTTACAAACACCCACAGATTTAGATGAATTTACTTTCTCTCACATTCCTGTTTTAAGTCAGGAAGTAATTACAGGTTTAAATATTCAACCAGGGGGAAATTATTTAGATTTAACTGTGGGTGGTGGTGGCCATAGTCGTTTAATTTTAACAAGTTCTGAAAATACAAAAGTTACCGCAGTTGACCAAGATTTGGATGCTTTAAATGCTGCAAAAGATAATTTAGCAGAGTTTGGAGAGAGGGTTAATTTTGTTCACAGCAACTTTGCAAATTATCAATTTCCTGAGAATATTTATGATGGAATTTTAGCAGATTTGGGTGTGAGTTCCTATCATTTGGATAACCCAGAGCGGGGTTTTAGTTTTAGGAATACTGCTGATTTAGATATGCGGATGAATCAGCAACAATCTTTAACTGCTGCTGATATTATTAATGAATGGGATGAACAGGAATTAGCAAATATATTTTTTAAATATGGTGAGGAAAGACTTTCTCGGAAAATAGCAAGACGAATTGTGGAAAAGCGTCCTTTTCAAACTACGACAGAATTAGCAGAAGCAATTTTTTATTCTGTTCCTCCCAAGTATCGTTATGGAAGAATACACCCAGCAACTCGTGTTTTTCAAGGTTTAAGAATTGCTGTGAATGATGAGTTACAGGTTTTAGAAAATTTGATAGAAAAAGCACCTCGAAGTTTAGTTGAGGGTGGAAAAATTGCCATTATTAGTTTTCATAGTTTAGAGGATAGAATTGTTAAACATGGTTTGAGAGGTTCTGATTTTTTAAAGGTGTTAACTAAAAAACCAATCATTGCAACGGAAGAGGAAATTAAAGAAAATCCTCGTTCTCGTTCTGCGAAGTTAAGAATTGCAGAAAGGAAGTAGGGTGTATTAGCGATAGCGTAACGCACCAAATCCTTGAAAAATTAACCCTTGAAAAATTAACCCTTGAAAAACAAATCCTTGATAACATCAGATAAAGGTGCGTTACGGACTTCATCCTAACGCACCCTACGATAGTGATTTTTAAGTTTTATATTAATTCAAATTTCTATTTTTCATTCTGTCAGCATTACCTGTAGGAATTGCTGCAATTAATTTCTGTGTATATTCTTGTTTTGGTTGCAGGTAAATACTTTCCGCTGTACCTGATTCAACTATTTTACCTTGATTCATAACTAAAATGCGATCGCTCATAAATTTAACCACACTTAAATCATGGGAAATAAAAATATAAGTTAGTTGAAATTCCTGTTGCAGTTCTTTTAATAAGTTTAAAACCTGCGCTTGGACAGAAACATCTAATGCAGAAACTGACTCATCACAAATAATAAATTTGGGGTTTAAAGCTAAAGAACGTGCAATGCAAATTCTCTGTCTTTGTCCACCAGAAAATTGATGAGGATAGCGTTTCATATCATCCGCAGATAAACCGACTCTTTCTAGTAATTCTACTGCTCTATCTCTTCTTTCTTTTTTGGTTTTACCTACAGAATGAATTAATAAAGGTTCTATAATTGCATTACCGATTTTTATTCTGGGGTCGAGAGAACTAAAGGGATTTTGGAAAACTATTTGCATTTCCCGGCGTAATTTTTGTAGAGATTTTCCCGTCAGGTAAGTAATATTTTGATCATCAAAAATAATTTTACCAGCCATTGGTTCAACTAATCTCAATAAAGTTCTCCCCAATGTAGTTTTTCCACAACCAGATTCTCCCACTAATCCTAATGTTTCTCCTGGATAAACATCAAAAGAAACATCATTTACTGCAATATAATAACGTTTAGTTTCACCAAATACTCCCCGAATTGGAAAACCAACTTTGAGGTTATTAATTTTTACAAGTGGTGTTTGTGAAGTCAGATTTTTTAATCTAGCATGAATTTCTTCTCTGGTTACTTCTCTGGGTATAGCTGGTTGTTGGGGTTTAACTACCACTGTTCCTTTTTCATCTTTTTCCACATTCATATAATCAGAAACAGTTAATAATTTATGGGGTAAACTATCAAGGGTAGGACGACAAGCTACTAAACCTTTCGTATAAGGATGTTGGGGATAATTAAATATTTGTTCTGCTGCACCATATTCAACAATTTTACCTTTATACATAACTGCAACTTGGTCAGCAATTTCTGCAATTAAACCTAAATCATGACTGATAAAAATCATCCCCATATCACGACTTGTTTGTAATTCTCCCATCAATTCAATAATTGTTGCTTGTACCGTAACATCTAAAGCTGTGGTTGGTTCATCGGCAATTAATAACGAAGGATTACAAGAAATTGCCATAGCAATCATTACCCTTTGTAGCTGACCTCCAGATAATTCATGGGGGAAACGTTGCAACATTGCTGCTTTATTTTCCTTCACCAATTGTGCTAATTGAAAATCATTTGGTTCAGATTCTTTGGGATGGGTAATATTCCAGTTTTCTAAAATTTCTTGTTTAATATTTTCATCACTTGCTAAAAGTTTAACTTCTTGTAAACCGGAAATAGCGATTCTCTTTGCTTCAGCTAAAGTCACATTTTGATGTCTCATAATTGCTTCTGTTAGCTGAAATCCAATATTATAAACTGGATTTAAAGAACTCATAGGTTCTTGGAAAATCATGGCAATATCTCCACCCCGATAAAGCTGTATTTCTTCTGCTGATAATGTTAATAAATCCAGAGGTTTAGCATTTTCTTGGGGACGAAATAAGATTTCTCCTTGACTAATTTTACCAGGATATTGCAGCAAACCCATGATAGCTAAAGCGGTGACTGATTTCCCGCTTCCAGATTCTCCGACAATTCCTAGAGTCTCACCCCGACGTAAATTAAAGCTGATACCATCCACAGCTTTGACATCACTACCATCACCGGAAAATTCAACTTGTAGATTGCGAACTTCTAGAAATGTCTCTCTCATAGGTCTGGGTTAGGTAATTAAACAGGTAAGTGGTTATAAAAGACTATACTATATCACTTCGTAATTACCAATTACCCATTACCCATTACCCATTATCAATTTATAGTTGAGGTAAAATATTAGGAATTAAATTACTAGGAACTTTTGACAAAGCTAGGTTTTGTCCTTGAATACCTAACTCACTATAAAAAGTACGAATGATTTTGATGATATGATTGAAAGTAGCTTGATAAGCTTCTGGGTTTTTACCTAAACCAGCTAATGCTTTTGCATGGTTTTCTAAAGCTGATTCTAAATATTCTGAAAGAGCTTTTTCATCTCCTGAAAAATGTGGATCAGTTACTAACGTAAATTGAGCTAAACCCAAGTTATTATAGGTAGCTAATAAATCGAAACTTAACTGTGTGGGATTTAATGAATTAGCTAAATTGACAGTATCTTCATAGACTTTAATACACAGTTGTAAAAAGTTTTGTCTAATTTCTTGACCTACTTCTGGTAAATTAGCTATATGCCAATAAGCTGTCCCTAAATTATTACGAGTTGCTGCACAAGCGACAGGAGTATGATCAGGTGTACGATATTTTAAAGCTTCTTGATAAAAATCAACTGCTAGCTGTAAATTTTCCAGTGGTTTTTCATGTTGAGATAAATTCCAAAAAGCAGTCCCAATATTATTTTTTAACATCCCATATTTCACTGGTTCATGATTAGGATTATAATGAACCAGCGCCAATTTGTAAGCAGCAATTGCCTTGTGTAAATTATCAATTGGTTCGCTATATTGTCCTAAATGCCAATATGCTGTTCCTAAATTATTTTGACAAGCAGCATATTTTAAAGGATCATTTTTTTCTGTCCGATAACTGAGAGCTTCATTATAAGCTTGAACAGCTTTTTGCCAATTTTCTACTGGCTGATAATATCTAGTTAGATCACCATAAGCTGTAGCTAAATTATTCTGTACACGGGCATAAATTTCTGCTTGACTATCAGGTGTAACTATTTTAATTGCTAACTGATAACATTCTATTGCCTTTTCTAAATAAGTTTTACTATCCTCACTGTTTCCTGGTGTACGATGTAACATCCAATAAAGAGTACCCAAGTCATTTAATGTATCGGGTAAATGAGGTGAATTGTCATCATAACTAATTGATTCTTGATAAGCAATTATTGCTACCATTAAGTTATCTAAACTTGTTTGTCCTTCTTCAATTCGGGAACGGTATAAATCTCCTAATTGATGATAGACAATGCCAATTTCCTCTGGAGTTGCTGTTTGAATATTTAATTGTTCTATCTCCCACAGCAGTGTTTTAGGTTGTAAATCTTCTTCCCCATCTTCGTTCTGATTTAGTGTTGCTTGTACTAAAGAAACTAACTCATGATTTATGTGTGTTAATGAAGATAATGGAGGAATAATTTGATCATTAGTAAAACTTTGGACTGATGTTTGTGGCTGTTCATTTAAATTTTCATAAGAATCTTCTATGAAATCGTCATCTTCAATAAATTTAAACTCTTCAATAGTTCTATTTATTTCTGTTTCGGAAATAGTAGATTCATGGTTGATATTTTCAGATTTAATATGTTCTTGATTATCATCTTCATGATTAATGTTATCATGATCAATTGGATGGGAAAAATTCTCTAAATCAATGCTTCTAAAATCCGATAAATGATCACTATAAGAACGATTATCTATTGTAGGTGTAGGTTCTCCAGCAAAAATAAATATACCTGTCCGAATATGCCAAAATTGGGGTGCTGATTGTTGGATAGTGTACAACCACGGACGGGGAAGCCAAAATAGTAAACTAGATTCTAAAAACGAGCTATTTTCTTGGTTAGTAAAATATTTTTCAGTTAATCGTAAATAATGAATAAATAAACGTTGTATGGATACTGATTGTTTGGTTAATAATTCTATACCTACAATCTGAAATGCTGGAATAGGTAAAGAACGACCTGGTTGATTTTTTGTTTCTCCAACTACTGGTGGTGGATAATTTGCCAACCATTGATTTATCTGAGCGATGGGGTTAGGATCGTTTAGATTTAACCTGAGTGTGACTAATCTTGGATAAGCTGGTGTACTCATTCCTCTTGTCTCACCTGGTTGATATAAAACTTGACCTACCGGGTAAGCGAGGGTAGAATTGAGTTTAGTAGCTATTTTATTTCTGATGTGTAAGTCATCACAAACAGCAAAAAGTATCTGTCTTCGTAAACCAATGCTAAGGGCAGATTTTAGACGTTGATAAGTTTGCCGATTCAAAGTAAAATTGTTTGTTGTTAAAGTTTCATTCACGCTCATGATGGCGGCAAAAGCCTAAATATAGTAAATATATATCCTGATGAAAAAATCTCCTTATTTTGCTTTTCATATAAATATTTTTTTTTCAGGATGAATTAACTTTTCTAGAGTTTAGCAAACGAAAATTGCTTAGTTGTGATTATGTTTTACTGACAGGTTAGGGTTGAGTTAAGCACACACACTTAATCTGGGATGCTGCAAAAGTGATTTGTGGAGTCTCAGAGGTAGGGTGCAGGTATCCCCTAAAACTTCCACTTTTTCGGTTTCAACATTACGCATAGGTTACGGAATAATGAACCACGAAGAACACGAAGAACACGAAGGAATAAGAGTTTGAGAGATTTATTACGTAATTCCTGATCAGTACCTAAGCAAAATTAATTGAACATTTTTGGAACAAGCGGAAATCTCTGTAGCTCTTACCTGTTCCCTATTCCCTATTCCCTCTCCAAAATATAAAATTTATCTTGCACGACTACTTACTAAAAAATCAGGTTCACGGTGATGTAAGAACCTGAAAAATAAAGAATACTAATTTTTTTAAATTGTGTTGTTATCAGCTAGCACTAGAAACTGTAAAGGCTACATAAATCACACCAGCAATTAAAAGCGCACCAGCAATGCCTAAAAATATATAGTTCAGCTTCTGTCCATCCGTTGGTGGTTCAGCCTGGTAAACTTTGGGTTCACGAGCAAAATTATTCAGACGACCGCCTTCTTCCTCGGTATAGGGCATGGAAAAAATCCTTGTTATTTTCTTTATACTAATTGTTACAGAAACTGGTTTTACTTTTCACATTCATATATAAAACTTAATTCTTTATTTACAATGATTAATATTTTTTCTTAAAACTTTAAAGTCTTGACAAAATTAGTATTTTATGTATTTAAGTATTGCTAGTATTTTATATTTCTGTTTTGAAAATCTTGGCAAATACAGCTTTTATAGAGATATTTTCACCGTAGAGATTTTGTTAATATATGGAGATAATATGGATATTGAAAATGCTTAGTTCAGATCAAAATTATGCCAAGAATATCTATAGAAAATTTTGGGCCTGTTAAAAAATTTGAGGCTGATGTTACAGATATTATGTTATTGATTGGGCCTCAAGCAAGTGGTAAAAGTACAATTAGTAAAACAATTTTTATATTCAAGTCTCTTAAAAATGAAATACTTAATTATATATATTCCAATCACTTGAAAGATTCATCTCCATTGTTATTTTATCTAAAATCGAAGTTCTTGACATATTTTGGTATTCAACCAAAACGTGATTTATTTAGTATAAATTATCAATACTCTAGCGAAAAATATATAAAATTTTCTGGCTCTAGGGATAAAACAATTATGATTTTGAGTTTAACTATTGCTCAAGAATTGGAATTATTAATTACAGATATTTTCAATTATAGGATTATTTATCAAGAACAGAAGCAAAAATTTAATTCCTTGGAAGAATTACGAGAACTAGAAACATCCAGAAGATTACAGTTTAATAATTTCAAACTACAAATTGATCAAATATTTGAAGAAACACATTCCTCTGTATTTATTCCTGCGGGTAGAAGTTTGATGTCTACATTAACTGAACAACTGCAAGACATAAAAAATCCAGATACATTAGATTATTTTACCAAATCTTTTGTGGAGAGAATTAACATTTTAAAAACTTACTTTACAGATGATTTACAAACTCTGACTCAAAACCAAGATATTGCAAAACATCTAAGTGATAATTTATTAAAGTTTTTAAAAACATTAGTAAACAAAATTCTTAAAGGTGAATATAGATTTAATGCTGATATTGATAAAGAGAGAATTTATTTTAATTACAACCAATATGTTAAACTACAATATGCTTCTTCAGGACAACAGGAATCAGTTTGGATTTTATTGTTGATATTTAGATATATTTTAGATAAGACAAGTGTATTTATGGTATTTGAAGAACCGGAAGCACACCTTTATCCTGAGACTCAAAGTGATATTGTAGAACTAATTGGTTTATTGGCAAATTTGTATAATAATCAAATAATTATTACTACTCATAGTCCCTATATTCTCTCATCATTTAATAATTTGTTATATGCTGATCAAGTTGGTAAAAATAAAGTTGGTGATGAAAGAGAAGCTGTAGAAAGTATTGTTAATAGTCAAAGTTGGATCGATCCTGATCGAATTTCAGCTTACTTTATTTCCGAAAATGGCTATGAATCAATTATTGATCCAGAACTGAAATTAATTCAAGCAGAAAAAATAGATAGTGCATCCAGTATAATCAATGAAAAATTCAATGATTTATTTAATTTGGATGACTAAAATATGTGTACAGATGTTTTTAAAAATAGTGACTGTAAAGAATTTTGTGATCAAAGAGACAAAATAGTTGTCAAAGATGCAGGAAATAAACAAGAATATAGAGTGATTAATAAACAACATCAAGAGATTTGTAAAATTCGGGTTGATGGTTGTTTAATTAAAGAAGGTGAAAGATGTGATTATCTCATTTTATCCTGTGAGGATAAATCAGCATTTTTTGTGGAATTGGAAGGACATGATTTACAAAAAGCACTACAACAAATAAATTCATCTATAGATAAATTAGGAACTGAAGTCAAAGAATTTAAACTTTATGCACGTATTGTACTAAATAGAAATCCTACTCCTGATATTAATAGTTCTATAGAAATGAAACTGAGGAAACGTCTGAAAAAACAAAATGGGAAATATACTGGTGAATTGATTAAATATAAAAGCAAAGTGTTAGAAGAAAATATTTGAATAACAACAATTAAACAATAATCAGATCCCCAACTTTTTCAATAAGCAAGGGATCTTAAATCTTGAGGACTTACGCAAAATATCTCTCAAACCCTCTTGTCTTCGTATACTTCGCGTCCTTAGTGCTTCATTCTTCCGTAACTCTTGCGTAAGTCATAACCTTAACTATTAATAGTACCTGTCAAAGGAGAACTAGCACTAGCATAGTTTTTAACTGGCATTCTACCAGCTAAATAAGCCATCCGACCAGCTATAGCGGCCAAATTCATCGCATAGGCCATTGCAGGTGCATTTTCAGCTAGAGCGATCGCACTATTAATTAACAACGCATCTGCCCCCATTTCCATCGCTTGTGATGCTTCCGAAGGCGCACCAATTCCTGCATCAACTACCACAGGTATATTTGCATTCTCAATAATAATTCTAATATTAGCTGTAGTTTGCAAACCTTGTCCAGATCCTATAGGTGCAGCTAAAGGCATTACTGTTGCACAACCAACATCTTCTAAATGCTTGGCTAACATGGGGTCAGCATTAATATATGGTAATACAGCAAATCCTTCTTTCACTAACTGTTCCGCTGCTTGTAAAGTCCCTATGGGATCAGGTAATAAATATTTAGCATCAGGTATAACCTCTAACTTAACAAAATTATTATCTTCCTGGCCTAGTAACTTAGCCATTTCCCTACCCAAACGTGCTACTCTGATTGCTTCCTCCGCAGTTTTACAACCAGCAGTGTTTGGTAACATCCAAATTTTACTCCAATCTAAAGCCTCTGCTAAACCTTCATGGCCAGGAGCATTATTTTGTACTCTTCTCACTGCTACAGTAACAATTTGACAACCACTAGCCGCGACACTTTTTTGCATTTCTTCAATGCTACGATATTTTCCTGTTCCTGTCATTAAGCGGGATTGAAAGGTTTTACCAGCAATAACTAAACCAGAATCTTGAATTGGTATTTCAGTAGTATTTATGAATAAATTATTACTATTTTTATTAGTAAAATTAGCAGAATTGGTAAGCATGGATGTATGAGTAGATGACTGGTTTAACGAGGTTTTATTTTGAAAGCGGGAATAATGGAAGTTATGTACAAGAGGATCTGTAGTTTGTGAACAAATCACATCAGCTATTAAAGTTGCTGTAATTGGTGCAAGTAAAATACCATTACGATAATGACCTGTCGCTAAAGTTAAATTTTGACAATGACTTGTACCTAAAATGGGTAATTCATCGGGGGTTGTTGGACGGAAACCCCACCACATTTCTGATATGGGATAATCTGCTAAGGGGGGATAAAGACGAATTGCTGAAGTTAATAAATTTTGAATTCCTGCTGGTGTGTTATCTGGGGTAAAATCCACATTTTCAACGGTTGCACCTAAAATAATCGAGCGATCGCGTCGGGGAACAATGTAAATATTCTCACCAAATAACACCCTTGTTAAAGGTAACTCTTGAAAAAACTCCGGTACTCGCAACCGTAGCATTTGTCCTTTGCATGGATGCACTGGTAAAGGTAACAACTGATTTGCCCATGCACCAACAGCTAAAAGATAATGTTCTGCTTTGAGGAAACCTATATTAGTTTGAACACCAACTACCTTTCCTTGTTGTTGGGCGATCGCTTCAACTTTGACCCCATCCTTAAATACTACACCTAAACATTCCGCTGCATTGCGTAAGACTTTGAGTAAAGCTTGATTGTTCACCTGGCCATTTTCAGGATACCACCAACCACCAGCCACATCAGCACCTAAACCAGGCTGATATTCATGAATAGTTTCTTTATTTAAGTAAAAGCTGGAAAGATGTTGGCTGGTATAATTATCTTCTACCTCTTTATATACAGGAGCAAGAATACCACAAGGCCAATAACCTGCATTCAACCCTGTAATTTTTTCTAACTTACTAATCCAGTCTGGGTATAAAAAAAGCGATCGCCGACACAAAGAAAGCATAGCTGTATCGGCGATATTTTCTGCATCAGGAGCTAACATCCCTGCGGCAGCATGGCTGGCAGCAGTAGTAAAATCACGGCAGAGTACAGTAACATTTACACCGCGTAACTTCAACTCAACAGCACAACCTAAGCCAGTAATACCACCACCAATAATTAAAACGTCGCTAGTCATTAGTTAATAGTTATTAATCCTTTTAACTAATAACTTATCAGGATTATTAATTGGTGATGGGTGATCAGGAAATCAATACAGCAGATTTTAGTTGACATACTCCCCATCTTCAAAGTGCGGAAATTCAAACTCCATAGCTCTACTTCCCATCAGCGAGAACAGCAGCTACTTTACATTTCCATTCACTACCCATAAGCAACTACCATAAAGCACGAATAGGCGATTTATTTTGATTAGCATTTTCTGAACTTGATCTAGTATTCGCTTGAGAAGTAGAGGTAGAAGTAGAAGTATTAGTATTATTGGAAAACTGTCTATTGCTAGTATTTGTATTGGTATTGTTTTGAGCTACACTGGTACGGCGGTTATTCCGATTTACATTATTCCCATTACTAGCTTGAGAAGAACTATTGCTCTGGGTAGTTTGAGGACTACTTGTACTCGTGTTACTAACTTCTGGATTATCTCTAGTAGCAGTGCTATTAACATTGATATTAGCCGGTAAAACACTAGACTCTCTCCGACCAGTATTACCAGGAGAACTAGCACTTTGTTGTCCACCCATAGGAAAATTAATTCCTAGTAAAGTACCTAGCAAAATTGCTACTCCTCCAGCCATCAAAATTAAGGGTGTCCATCTACCCATACTGTTTTATCTCCTTTTTAACCTTCTGGTTTCCAAACTATTTCAGAACCTTGACCCCAAAACCCATCATATTTTGTTACCTTCACATCACTTAACACCTTGGTTTGACAAGCTAAACGCAAGTCCGATGTAGGAGAATGGGGAGGAAGCGATCGCCTCGTTTGATCACGCCAATTTGGTGCAGATACTTCACCTTCTACCTTAACCGCACAAGTGCCACAACTGCCAATACCTCGACAGTTTATAACTTGAGAACCACCGTTATGTAGATCAATACCATTATCTAACAGTACCCGTCTTAAATTGGCTTTAATTTCACACTCAATTAATTTACCTTGAGCTAGAACTTTAGGCATACTTTAAATTACCAAACTGAATTTGTCATTGGTGATTAGTCATTAGTCATTGGTCATTAGTTATGTATTCCCCTGACTCCTGACTCCTTAAACTACTTTAACTAGGTCTAAGTTTTATGAGCATAACCTCATCTTCTCAACTGTGGCTGTATGACACTACTCTCCGAGATGGTACTCAACGGGAAGGTTTATCAGTATCTATAGAAGATAAATTACGGATTGCCCACAGACTAGATGAACTAGGTATACCATTTATTGAAGGCGGTTGGCCAGGGGCAAATCCCAAAGATGTACAGTTTTTTTGGCAATTGCAAGCAAACCCTCTCAAACAAGCGGAAATAGTTCCTTTTTGCTCTACCCGTCGTCCCCATCGCCAAGCCAGTGATGAACCAATGCTACAGGCCATTTTAGCCGCTGGAACACGCTGGGTAACAATTTTTGGCAAATCTTGGGATTTGCACGTTACAGAAGGACTTAAAACCAATCTCGATGAAAATTTAGCAATGATCCACGACACCATTGAGTATTTACGCTCTCAAGGTAGACGTGTGATTTATGATGCTGAACATTGGTTTGATGGTTATAAACAAAATCCTGAATATGCTCTCAAAACTATCAAAACAGCGGCTACCGCCGGAGCAGAATGGTTGGTTTTATGTGATACAAATGGAGGTACTTTGCCCCATGAAATTACTGAAATTGTCACCACTGTCATTAGTCAAACATCAATGACAAATCCCCAGATAGGTATACACACACACAATGATTCAGAAATGGCTGTTGCTAATGCTTTGGCGGCAGTAATGGCAGGAGCAAAAATGGTACAAGGTACTATTAACGGTTATGGTGAGCGTTGTGGAAATGCTAACCTGTGTTCTTTGATTCCTAACTTACAATTAAAACTTGGTTATAGCTGTATTGGTGAACACCAGCTCAACCAACTTACAGAAACCAGTCGCTTTATCAGTGAAGTTGTTAACCTTGCACCTGATGAACACGCACCTTTTGTCGGACGTTCAGCTTTTGCTCACAAAGGCGGGATTCATGTTTCTGCTGTGGAAAGAAATCCATTAACTTATGAACATATTCCACCAGAAAAGGTAGGCAATAATCGGCGCATTGTGATTTCGGAACAATCTGGTTTAAGTAATGTTTTAGCTCACGCTAAAAATTTGGGAATGGAGTTAGATAAACATGATCCCCAAGCTAAACAAATTTTGCAGAAAATGAAACAATTAGAGAGTGAAGGTTATCAATTTGAAGCAGCAGAAGCGAGTTTTGCACTATTAATGTATGAGGCTTTGGGGCAAAGACAAAAGTTTTTTAATGTTAATGGTTTTCATGTACATTGTGATTTAGGCAAGGGTAAAGAAACTACTAATTCCCTAGCTACAATTAAAGTTTCTGTCAATAATAAAAATATTCTCGAAGCCGCAGAAGGAAATGGCCCTGTTGCGGCTTTAGATGCTGCACTACGCAAAGCTCTAATTAATTTTTATCCCCAAATTGCTGATTTTGAATTAACAGATTATAAAGTAAGAATTCTCAACGGAAACACTGGTACAGCAGCTATAACTCGTACTTTAGTTGAGTCTGGTAATGGTCAACAACGTTGGAATACAATCGGAGTTTCTACTAATATTTTGGATGCTTCCTACCAAGCTGTGGTGGAAGGTTTAGAATATGGTTTGTTTTTGCACTTTCAAGCTGAAAAATGTTGTCTCTGAGATAGTTTGCAGGGTGCAGGGTGCTTTCTTGCAGGGAGTCAAAAATTGTCATTAATTCCACGTAGGGGCAAACCCCCCGTGGTTGCCCCAAAAACTGTGCATTGAGACTCTAAACTCTCAAGAACTTTTGGGATAACAGACATCCAAAACTTTTGCCTGTCACCTGTCACCTGTCACCTGTCACCTGTCACCTGTCACCTGTCACCTGTCACCTGTCACCTGTCACCTGTTCCCTATCTCCACACACCCATCCTAATTAAACAAATTATAAAATAAACGGGACTGGTGCGACTTGAACGCACGACCTGTCGCTTAGGAGGCGACCGCTCTATCCAACTGAGCTACAACCCCAACCAAACAAACACATACCATAATAGCAGCAGTTTTAGGCAAATTGCCAACTATTTTCCCAAGAACCTCCACCTATTTCTAAACCACAAAGATTACTACTTGCTTGTAAGATGACTTCCGATTTATTGCCATTGATTTTTCGCAACACTAAGTCTAATTTACCTTGCATAGTATCTTGACAACATATGGTTAATCCATCATTCGTAGGTGCGCGCAAAGGTGTACCTGGTAAGTCTGTAGTTCCTATTAATTCCACTTGATAATCTTGATTTTTCCCTTGCATCCGCCATTCACCCCAAGGCTGAATTTGCCAACTGACTTGTGAATTCCAGGGAACAAATTCATAAAATTGCCCTTGATAATGGATACCTATCATGGCTACAGATTCCATCCACCATAGTACACCTCGTCTACCACCGCCAGCAGTTAAGGCTAAATCAGGTTCGTTGTCAAAAGCATTACAATTTAACCAAAACCATTTTTGGGGAAATGCTCCACCCCAATTCTTTTCTCCGTAAGCAGGAGCATCTGTAAATTCATATTTTTTCCCATTCCATTCTATCCAACCGGTGGCTAAACCATGAGCCATTAATATTTGCCACCCTGGTTCAAATATTTGTAAAAATGATAACCACCCAGCCGTTGATTGCTGGAGACTGTTTGGATTTCCCCAGCCATATATAGGCTTAATTTCATACTGCCAATGACAGTAGTTACCCGTAGATGGATCAGTGATAACACCTTGATTGAAAGTAGCAGTGGCTTGATAGCCTTCTTGAACATCATCAGTGAATTCCCTGGGTGTGAGGTAACGGGGAGAAATCGCTGAATTAGTTTTGCCCCAATGTCCTAAAGCTAATTCTTCTCGACTAGCCCAAAATTTATCAACATCGGGAAACGTTCGACACAGATATTCGTCATCAGGGCCAAGAACTTGAGCCGCACCACCACTGTGGAGTTTAGCACCGATGGGGTCTTCAATGGAGTACATAAACGCAAAGGTTTGGCAAATTTCTGGCAATGTTACCCGATAATACCAACCTTCAAAAAAACGGCGACTTGTTCCGTCCCAATGATAGCCACTGTGGGGTGTTTGTAATGTGTCTAAAAAATGTTTAGGGATAATAAGCATCTGTATTGATTTTTTTGCTTACAGGACTTACACAGAAGTTAAGGAAGAATGAACCACGAAGGACGCAAAGGACACGAAGGTAAGAGGGTTACAAGAGGGATTTTGCGTAAGTATTAGCTTATTTTAGCTTGGGATTATTGGTATTAATTGTTAACGAAAGTAACCAATATATTGCGAGATATTAACTAAATTTAACTTTGGTGAAAATACTGCCCACTATCAAAAATTGATGATAAGTTAATAGACAAGGTACAAGCGAAGTTGAAAAACAACTTTAAATGACATAGAGCCAGTGCCTCCTGCTCTTAGGTCTTAGCAATCTCCTTTAGGTTGTGGCATCCTGTTGAATGTGTTTTCGCCTTGATTTCATTGATTCGTTATTGGAGGTTTTTAAACGCACAGCCAGAAATGCCTGCCTAGTTAAAATAAGGGATGCACAACTTTAGTTCCTTGATTGCTGAATATAGTCCACCTTAGTTAGTTGAATCTATTTAGATTTTACATTTTATTGAATTATTCCCTGAGAATGAAACCGCTGTAATTTGCTGACTTCTCTCTGTCGCAAGCTACGGTGGTTTCTGCTATGGTGGGCAAAATTTGTGATCATAACAAACATCTAGTATGATTCAAGCTGTCTAACATATCGCTATGGTTGTTTGTATCTAGAGGAGAAAACATGAGAGTTTGGCTGGCTTGTTTCTTTGTCTTATTTGCCTTAGCTGAGTTTTTTGATTGGATCAAAGAATTATCCTTACCATTACCCATATACATATTAGGTGGAGCATTCTTAGCTGTTGCTTCTAACTATGATAAAATCGTCGGTTATTATTTCAGTGATGTTAACAAAGTCTCTGATGTCTCTGCGGAAATATTATCAGATATACCAAACTTAAATCCATCAACTCCAGAACTTCAAATTCCTCCAAAATCAACTTCTACAACTAAATTAAATCCTGTGGAAGAAATTAGCCAATTATCACAGGAATAAATGATCATTTTACAGCAGTGGATACTTAACAGCGATCTTTATGATAAATATGTAATAAGCAGTATATACAAATCAAATTAAATAAGTAAGCATAAGCACTACGTAATCAAGTGAGGATATGATTGAATGTTGAAATCTATAAGCATTAAGCTTTTGACTTTTGACTTTTGACTTTTGACTTGCACGTAGTGCTATAGCTGTAACGATTGCTAAAACTTATAAATCAGGTTGCGATCATAGTACCGTGATTACTAGACTTCTAGCAAAAATCCGTGCTGTATTCATACAAGATAAAAGTTCCCATCTTGCTTATAGGGTTCAGAATCTGCTATCTATCATGTTGATTAGTAGTGTGGGAGTAACAGCAGGAATATGGGGAATCGGTGAATTAAAATGGTTACAATTAGGAGAATTAAGCATTTATGATCAAATGCTGCGATCGCGTCCTCGAGAACCAATTGATCATAGAATTTTATTAGTAACAATTACCCAGGATGATCTAGATAAAGAAACATGGCCTTTATCGGATCAAACCATGAATAAACTACTCCAAAAAATACAATCCTATCAACCTCGTATTATTGGCTTAAATATTTATCGTCATCAACAAAAAAACCTGGCAGCTAATCTTAATCAAAAAGATCATATTATTGGTACTTGTCTATTAAGCAATATTGGCAGATCAGAGGTAGATCCACCGGAAAATTTTCCGATGGAAAATATAGGTTTTAATGACATAGTTACTGATAACGCTGTTGATCAAGTTATTCGTCGTGGTTTATTATTTTCTGATTTAACAAATCAAGATATCAGATGTCAAACCCAACTTTCCTTTGGAACATTATTAGCAATAAATTATTTAGAAAAACAAGGTATTCAAGCTAGTTTCACGGAAAATCAACAATTTAAAATTGGGGAAACAATATTTCCTCGTTTGGATGAAAATGCTGGCAGTTATCAAGATATGGATGCAAATGGTTATCAAATTCTTTTAAACTATCGTCACCCAGATCAATTATTTCTCCAAGTTACCTTAACAGAAGTTCTTAACGACAAAGTTAACCCCAGATGGATACAAGATCGCCTGGTTATTGTTGGGACTACTGTTCCTCATATTCATCCTGGTTATTACACTCCCTATAGTCATTTATCGAATCATCCTATTAGAACCCATAGAGTTTTTATTCATGCTCAAATAGCCAGCCAAATTATTAGTGCAGTGTTGGATGGGAGAAATTTAATTTCCTATTGGCCAGAATGGGCAGAATTATTATTAATTTGGATTTGTGCTTTAATTGGTAGTATTTTAGCATGGCAATGGCGGCATCCTATAATTATTTTCATGGAAGCTTTTATTTTGCTAGGTTTAATAGGAATTGCCAGCGGTTTATACTTACAAGGAATATGGATACCACTATTAACTCCATCCCTAGCTTTATTCATGAGTAGTTTTGCTATTATTGGTTATAATAATTATCAAAGCCAAAAACAAAATGAAGTTATTCTCAAGCAAGTTGAAAAACAAGAAGAAGCGATTGCCCAATTAAGTTCATTACTAATAGAAGCGACTCAATTACCATCAGATTTTAACAACTTTGGTGTTCCCGAAATCTCCAGTATTGCAGATAATAAATTACTGGGAAATGGTAGATTTAAAATTTATCAATCTCTGGCTGCGGGAGGATTTGGTTGTACTTATTTAGCCACAGATACTCAAAAAAATGGTAATCCTATTTGTGTTGTCAAACAATTAATGCCGGCGAGAACAGATACAAAATTTTTACAAGTCGCTCGCAGATTATTTAATACCGAGGCAGAAATTTTAGCCTTATTAGGTAAACATCCCCAAATTCCTCAATTATTTGCTTACTTTGAAGAAGATAACGAATTTTATTTAGTACAAGAATATATTCAAGGTAATAGTTTAAGTGAAGAACTACCACCAAACACAGTTGTGAAAAGTGAAGCATATGTAATCAAAATGCTCCAAGAAGTTTTAGAATTATTGGTATTTACTCATAATCATAAAGTTATTCACAGGGATATTAAACCATCCAATATTATGCGATCTACAGAAAATAATTGTTTATTTTTAATAGACTTTGGTGCTGTTAAATTAATGCAGCCGCAAGTAAACGAAAAAACAGAAATAGCTACAGTCGCTATTGGTACAAAAGGCTATTCACCCCCGGAACAATTTGCCGGACATCCCCGCCTATCTAGTGATATTTATGCGTTAGGAATGATTGCCATTCAAGCATTAACTGGTGTCTTTCCTAGTGAAATTCAGGTAAATACAACAACTGGGAATTTGAACTGGAGACATCTAACTAAAATGAGTGATAAACTAGGAGAAATTATAGATAAAATGACCTCTTATCACTTTAGCGATCGCTATCAGTCTGCTAGTGCTGTTATCCAAGATTTAAAGTTATTAGTTACTAGTTATTAGTTGTGGGAGTATAGTCTTTATTTTATTGTTCATAAATACAGACATTTCGGTTTTTAATAAATATGTTTAATTAATTTTACTTGGGTACTTAAATGTACTGCCATAATTATACTTATTTTAGACATAAAATGCAACGTAATGCTGTATAATAATCCAGTTTATTTTTATATCCAAAAAATAAGATTTTTGCATTTTGGAGAAGATCCATGATTCAAGTCAAACATATTCCTCATAAAGGGCGAGGAATTATAGCAACACAGAATATTACCAAGGGAACAGTACTTGAAGTTGCTCCAGTAGGAGTAATTCCACCTGAAAAGCAAACTATGAATCCAAAAGGTGTATTCAAATATTACTTTGTACGTCCATCAGAATATAATGAAGGCCAAGAAGTCAAAGCCTATTACCTAATTTTTGGTTTAGTTTCTTTTTGTAATCACTCACAAGAACCTAATGCCCATGTACACTGGACTGAAAATGAAGATGGGATCTGGTCAAATTTAATTTGCCAGCAAGATATTCAAGAAGGTGAAGAAGTTACACTTTTCTATACTAATATTGGTGAATATATGGATAGACCAAGATTTGTCTAAATAGGATTAAAGAGGTCTTGTTATGGAGAGAAGGAACAATTAACAGGGAAAAGTTTATAGTGTTGAGGATGAATAAACTGGCTGATCCATTCAGATCAAAATGCAGGTTTTTAAAGTTATTCTCTCCCAAAACTTGACAATTTCTGAACATAAAACAGGCTAAAAACTTTTCCATTTCAGGGTTTGATGTTTATTCAGCAAGCCCTAATTTACTTCTGAAGTTGATTTTGCCAATACTTATAAGCTGCATAAGCTAAAGTCACAACACCTGTTGTAATTGCAGACTCATCTATTTCAAATTGGGGATGATGTAAAGGATGATTGATCATTCTATCTTTGTAACCTACACCCAAACGAAACATTGAACCAGGAGCGTGTTCTAAATATACAGAAAAATCTTCTGCACCCAAGGAAGGTTCAGGTAAAACTTGTACTCGCTCACTATTCCAGGCCTCTTCCGCTGATGATTGTAATAATTGAGTTAAAGCATAGTCATTTTGAACACTAGGTACACCTTGACGATAATTGACTTGGTATTTTGCACCATAAGAATTGCAAACATTAGCAACAATATTTTCTATCCATTGTGGTAATTCTTTCCGTGTTTCGGGATGGAGCGATCGCACTGTACCTAAAAGTTGTACTTGATCAGCAATAATGTTAGGCGCTCTCCCACCACTAATTTTACCAATACTTAAAACCACTGGACGCAAAGGATTTTGAGTCCGACTAATGGCTTGTTGTAAAGCGGTAATAACTTGTGAGGCTATCCAAATTGCATCTACGGCTTGATGTGGCCGCGCACCATGTCCTGACTCACCCAAAATGATGATTTCTAAATCATCTGCTGCTGCTGTCAGTGCGCCATAACGAATTCCGACTGAACCAGCAAGGATAGAAGGGAAAGCATGAACTCCCAAAATAGCAGAGACATTCTTCATCACCCCATCTTTTACCATCCAGTTCGCACCTTGGGCAATTTCCTCCGCTGGTTGAAAGATAAATCTTACCTTACCACCTAATTGATCAGCTATTTGAGATAGCACCATTGCTGCACCTAAGCCAACGGTAGTATGAAGATCATGGCCGCAAGCGTGCATCACCCCATCTATTCGGGAAGCAAATTCCAAACTACTATGCTCTTGTATTGGTAAAGCATCCATGTCAGTACGAATTGCCAATACTTTTGGATCAAGGTGAGTACCTTGTAATTCTCCAATAACACCTGTTTTCCCTACCCCTTCTTCCACGTGCAACCCACTAGAAGACAAGACACCAGCAACAAAAGCAGCAGTTTGATATTCTTGGCCACTAAGTTCTGGATGTGCATGAATATGACGGCGAATTTCTATTAAGCGGGGTGCTAAGTTGCTGACTATATCTTTAATTTGGGTTAACATCTGAAAATTGATTTTGGTTGTACAAACCTTGTTTCCATCATAAATAAGTATTTCTGGAGAAAATGTTCTTGCTTAACCAGTTTGTCAGTGTTCAGTGGCAATAATTCATATTTTTATACTTAAATCTCTGTCCATAAAAATACTTAAATTCTAAAGACGAAATTAAATTTTTGTAAATCTTCTCTCCAAGGGTAGCCAAAATGAAATATATTAGATATATTTTATTTAATTGCTTATACTGAAAGACTTATAGACTACCAAATATGTGATCCCCCCAGACTAGGGTAAAAACTAGCTGGGGGGATCTTGTTTTATGCTTGAAGGGGAATTTAAGCTATCATTCATTAAAAATGCACAACAGCAAGTCAAAATTAAAGACAGTTTCTAGTATAGGACTCCTATTTGATACCCCATGCGAAAATAAGCTGATTAAAATTATTACTTAAATCAATGAATGAACTATTAAATCGGATCACACAAATACCTGGTCAATGTGGAGGTCGTCCTTGCATTCGGGGAATGAGAATTAGAGTCAGCGACATTTTAGAAATGTTAGCAGAAAATGTGAGCGTAAATGAAATTTTAGAAGACTTTCCCGATTTAGAACTAGAAGATATTCAAGCTTGTTTAATATTTGCTGCTAGACGGACTGATTTTGTCAGATTAATAGCATGAGAATTTGGATTGATGCACAGTTACCTCCAACATTAGCAGATTGGATTACAAATACTTTTGCTATCGAAACATTGTCATTAAAAGAACTTGGTTTACGTGATGCTCAAGATATTGAAATTTTTGAAGCCGCCAAAATAGCTAATGTAATTATTATGACAAAAGATAGTGATTTTATTGACTTAGTTTGTCGCTTGGGTACACCTCCCAAAATTATTTGGTTAACTTGTGGAAATGTGACTAATCGTAATTTACGTCAACTTCTGAATTGTACTTTAACTGATGCTGTGGAGAAATTAACTCAAGGAGAAATGATTGTAGAAATAAATAATAGATTTTAGTGAAAATTAATAGGTAAGTTGACTTTTAAGAAGAAAAATTTACATCTTGGAGATGCTCCCTCTGCAAAAATCTGATAACTGATTACTGTTTACTACAAAAAAAAGACAGGCAAAAAATACCTGTCCTCAAAAAAATCAATTAACAAAGAATTTAGAAATTCATCTCGGCCGCTTGAACTTTCTCTACCTGTTTCTTCTTCAGCACTAACATAATTTGTGCCAACATCACTAAACAGACAAAAGCAATCACTCCCGCAACTCTTCCACTACTTTGTAAGACGATTTCTGTGTCTTTTTGACCGAAACCACCAACGTTGGGGTTACTAGTCAAAGCATCACCAGTAGCAATTTCTTGTCCTTCAGAAACAATTAATTCTGGGCCAGCGGGAACTGTATCTTCAACAATTTCATCAGCTTCAGTTTCAATGGTGACTACATATTTAGTCAAACCATCATCACCTGTTGTTTCTGCAATGCTTGTGATTGTACCACTTGCAGAAGCACTGAAAACGTTATTATTGCTATTTTCACCTGTGGGGTAAACTTGTCCACGTCCTCTGTTACCACCGACATGAACTGCATATTTACCGAATTTGATATTAGAATCGGTAGCAGGATCAGGTGAAAGTACAGGGAAGACAATTTCTTGATGATCTTCGCCTGGTAAAGGTCCAACTAAGAGGATATTGTCTTTCTCTTCGCTGTAGGGTTGGAAGTAAACATCACCTATTTCTTCCTTCATTTCTTCAGGAATGCGGTCTTCAGGTGCAATTTTGAAACCTTCAGGTAACATCAATACAGCACCAACATTCAAGCCTACCTTAGAACCATCAGCACCTACTTGCTGTACATTGGTATCATAAGGAATTTTGACTACAGCTTTAAATACACTGTCAGGTAATACAGATTGAGGTACTTCTACCTCTGTATTTTTTGCAGCTAAGTGACAGTTAGCACAAACAATCCGTCCTGTAGGTTCACGGGGAGTTTCAGGATAAGCAGCTTGCGCCCAAAATGGGTATGCAGCAGCTGTTTGGGGTAAGGCAAAATCGCTAGTAAAGAAAATTGTCACTGTAGCGATCGCTATGAGCAATGTGTTTAACATCGCTCTAACCGTGCGAGTTAACCTTGCAGGTTTCAGGGCGTTTCTCATCTCTATAAAGTTCAATTGTCGGTTGTCATCGGTCAGTGGTTAGCTTTTAGCAGTCAGCCTTCAGCGGTCAGCACTTCACACTTTTAAGCCCACCAGGGTTCTTCGTCGGTGCGGAAATCGGTTTCTGTCCAAGAAGTCAAAACAATGTTGTCGTTTTGGACATTAGCATGAGCTAACGCTAAGGATCTGGGTGCAGGGCCACGGACAACTTTACCAGTTGCATCATATTGAGAACCGTGACAAGGACATTTGAATTTGTTCTCTGCTACGTTCCAGGGAACAACACAACCTAAGTGGGTACAGATAGCGTTGATACCATAGTCAGCGATCGCTTCTTTGCTTTCCACCACAATATAGGTAGGATCTCCCTTCAAACCTTGTACTAGAGGGCGATCACCTACATTATGAGTGTCCAGAAACTGACTGACGCTAATATCGTTACCCAGTTTATCCTTTGCTGTTGAACCACCGCCTGCACCGCCAGTAGCAGGAGGAATAAAATAGTTCACAACGGGATAAAGTACGCCGGCTGCTACTCCAGTTACAGTTCCAAAAGTAAGCAGGTTCATGAATTGGCGACGACCCATATCGGGTACGTCCATTGATTCAGAAAATTGAGCCATAGTCTACGCGCTCTGTGTGTAATTTGTTAAGCATTTTGACAAGAGTAGCGGCAACTGGCCCACTCTGTCTGAGTTGGAATACTAACGCCCCGATGATGCCATCCTTCTGGATAAGAAGATTTATCTAGCATCATTATTTGTTAGCATTACATTTCTTTATATCCTTATCATACTGGAGTTACGGAACTTAACATCATAACTAAATGTAAAATCTAATAGAGAAAACCCATTATTCTTTGGGACTCAGGCGATGTTTACCTCAAAATTGGCATTCTCCCATCGCATTAGTGATATTGAAAATCTCAAACTGAAAATTGGCAATAACTATGACTGGTCAGGACTTACGACAACTTTTAATTGATAAATGGGGATTCTCCTATGATCTCCAGTTCCGCAGAACCCAAGGAAAGGTTTTTCTCCAAGTCATGTGGAGATACGCTGAACAAGCTTCATTCCCATTAAGCGAAGTTGACTATCAAGAACATATTGACAGTATTGCTAATTATCTCCATGCTTTAGGGGGAGCAGAACAGGTACAAACTTTCATTACCGAAACTAGAGAGCGTCCCAGATTAGGTAAAGCAGTTAATATTCCTATAGATTTAGGCGATCGCGCTTCTGAATGGATAGTTTAGTTGGTGATTGGTGATTGGTGATTAGTGACTGGTGATTGGTGATTGGTGATTAACTTAATTTAATTATTAAATATTACAGTATTAATTATTAATGTTAAACTTTTTGTTATACATAGTCAGGACTTACGCAGAAGTTACGGAAGAATGAACCACGAAGGACACAAAGAAAACGAAGGTAAGAGGTTTACAAGAGATAGTTTACGTAAGTTCTAATAGTAAAAAAACAATAATTGAATAAATAGTCACAGTCAATTTTAATCCCACCGGAATATGAACAAGAACTAGCAAAAATTAAACTCTAACCCTCTGCGACTCTGCGCCTCTGCGTGATAAAAACTCTACCTAAACCTCTAATTAATCCCCATGATTGAATATATAAAAACCCCTCGTTTAAAAATTGCTTACCATGCCTATGGTGACAGTAGTAATCCCACAATAATTCTATTACACGGTTGGCCAGATGCGCCCTTAACGTGGAGTCAAATTATCCCCTCCTTAGTTAATGCGAATTATCACTGTATTACACCCTATCTACGGGGTTGCGGACTGACAGAATTTTTAGATCATCAAACTCCCCGAAGTGGACAATTAACAGCATTAGCACAAGACATAATTGAATTTCTTGAACTTTTAAATATTGGCAAGATTCATTTAGTTGGTCATGATTGGGGTGCAAGAATAGGTTATAATATTGCTGCTGTACGTCCAGATTTATTACATACATTAACCACATTATCAGTAGGTTACGGAACAAATAACCCCAAGCAAAATATCTCATTTTCCCAAATTCAACAATATTGGTATCAATGGTTTTTTTGTACAGAAAAAGGAAGAGAAACTTTAACAGCAGAACGACGTGGTTTAATCAAATATATGTGGCATTTATGGTGTCCAAACTGGAAAGTTGGTGATGATGAATTTGAAGAAACTGCCAAAAACTTTGATAATCCTGATTGGGTAGATATTACCATAGATTCTTACCGCAATCGGTGGGGTTTTTCTCCTAACATTCCTGAGTATGAAGAAATGCACCAAAAATTAATGACATCACCGAAAATAGATGTTCCTACAACAGTTTTACATGGTGGTGCTGATGGGGCTACTTTACCAGAAACCAGCGCCAATAAAGAAGAATTTTTCTTACAAGATTATCAAAGGTTGGTAATTCCAGAAGTTGGTCATTTTATTCAGAGGGAAGCACCCCAGTCAGTAATTGATGCAGTTTTAAATCGAGTGAGTTAATAAAGTCAATAAATTTATGGTTGAATATTCCCAACTTATCAAATTTTACGCTGGTAAAGCCACTGATCATAGTGGTAGATTATTAACTGAAATATGGCAACAAGATTATACATGGTTAGAAAAAATCCATGATTATATTCAGTGGTTGTTTCCACTCAATGAGAAAAGTCGTTTCAATTTCGATGCACCGATTTTAACAGATGAAGATATCCAAATTTTTAGGAAACATTTATCTTTAAGAAAGAATTTGTCTAAGTCTTTAAAATTGATGTTGGGTTTTTATGGTTTATCTTGTCAAACCAGTGAAAATGGAGCAATACATATTCAGGTTAATCAATCATTTTCTGAACGTAAACAAAATTGGGTATGGTTTTCTAATCATAACCATTTGCGAATTACGAGGATTTTAAAAAGTTTGCGTTTATTAGGTTTAGAAAAATATGCTCAGGCTTTGTTTCAATGTTTAGAAGAAATATATAATTTAGAAAATGGCAAAATTAGTTTCGAGAGTTTTTCATATTGGCAAGATGCGATAATTTATTGACAAAATTGGTAGAGTTTCATTCTTTTAGGACTTACGCAAGCGTCACACGGAAAGTCTAAATTTCAGTCTGTAGTAGGCACTTCAGTGCCAAAAATAAGCAGTCTGTAGTAGGCACTTTAGTGCCAAAAATAAGCGATAAATCGCTTACTACGAACAGAGAAATATGCCAGTTGCGTAAGTCCTATCTTTGATAAGTAGTCGTGCAAAATAAATTTTATATTTAGGAGAGGAAACAGGGATTTTGATTTTTCAGGACTTACGCAAAATATAAATATCTCTTGTAACCCTCATACCTCTGTTTCCTCTGTGCCTGGGGTGGTTCGATTATTTCATAGCTTGTGCGTAAGTCATAATATTATACCTGTAAATTTACGTGAGTATGAAGAATATCTAAATGATACGGTAAATCTTCCTAACCCTATAGCTCATTCCAATTATGTTTTAATTCTTAGCAGTGCTGCTGAGTATGACTGTTAGATACTTATGATCAAGCTTTAAATACTGACATAGCACTAAAAGTATGATGAGCGATCGCCCTACAGTTATGCTCTCCGAATGATAATGATAAAAATTTTCAATAAAATTTAGTATATTTTCACAATTTATATAGTAGTTGTCTATAGTCAAAACGTTTAACTGATAAGGGTTTTACAATTTAACCTGGGTAAACGTACCATAGCTTGACTAATTGATCAGGTTAAGGGAAACTAAGAATTGACAGATGTAACTGCCAACAGCATTAATAACTTTAGTAAAGAAATTAAGATATATATATCTAATGATGGAACATTGTTAACAAACGGCTAGTTTGTTCTCAAGTTCCTCAAGTAGTGAAGAAATTAAATTTGCTGAGGCAGTTAAGTTCAAGGATAACATCAAGGTTAGCGTTCAAAGAATGGAAACATTAGAATTCATAATCTATCCAGATGGTCGGGTACAAGAGAAAGTCACCGGAATAGTTGGTGCTTCCTGCGCTGAAGTAACAGCAGCCATAGAAGCGCAGCTGGGACGAGTGGTAAGTCAGCAACCAACCTCAGATTTTTTCGCTAACAACGCCATCCAAGAATCGAGTGTAACAAACACCCAAACTGCTTTTAGTGAATGGTAAATTTTCCCACATCTTCATTTTTATTAATTACAAACCGTCATGTCACACTTTAGCCAAATCAAGACCCAAATTCGCAACTTAGCATCCTTACAGGAAGCCCTTTCTGACTTAGGAATAGACTGGAAACCAGGGCCACGTGAAGTACGTGGTTATCGTGGACAAACCCACCCAGCCGAAGTTACCATTGAGCAAGAAAATGGTTATGACATTGGCTTTAGATGGAACGGTAAGGAATACGAATTAGTAGCGGATTTACAATATTGGCAACAAAATTCATCTGTAGACGGATTTTTGCGTCAAGTTACCCAACGTTACGCTTACCAAACAGTAATGAAAGAAACTACCAAAGTAGGATTTCAAGTTGCTGAAGAACAAAAAAATGAAGATGGTTCAATTCGTTTAGTAGTGCAACGTTGGAGTGCGTAATGACTCAAGTGCAGCCTTTCCCAGACAACATAGATAATCATAATCTAGATAACAGTCCTTCCGGTCTAGAACCAGAACTAGGTGGTTATTTGCGAGATGACTCAGAGCGTTCTGGGTTAGAACCGGAACTTGGGGGGGTGCTGCGACAGAGAGGCGTTTATGTGGATGAGATTACTTGCATAGGTTGTAAGCATTGCGCCCATGTAGCCCGCAATACCTTCTATATTGAACCAGACTATGGTAGATCACGTGTGATTCGTCAAGATGGAGACTCAGAGGAGGTAGTTCAGGAAGCTATAGACACCTGTCCTGTTGATTGTATTCACTGGGTTGATTATACCGAATTAAAAAACCTAGAAGAAGATCGCAAATATCAGGTAATTCCTGTAGCGGGTTATCCAGTAGACCATGCAGTAGCTACCACAGAAAAAAGACGCAAAAAGCAAAGATTAAAAAACAAGCAATCCTAAAGATTTAACAACTGCAAATATTCCAATATTAACATTTTCAAGGGCTGGTAGTAAACTCCAGCCTTTTTATATTTATTTAATAATAGGTAATTGATGGTTCAGAAAGATTAATATAAATTAATCTATTATGGTCTGAAAAAATACCGGGTCAAGAAAATGAACTTATACAATGCGTTTATTTCCTACGGACGCGCTGATAGTAAAGCATTTGCCAGAAAACTACATGAAAACTTAAAAGCACAGGGTTTAAATGTTTGGTTTGATCAAGAAGACATCCCCCTAGCGGTAGATTTTCAAGAACAAATAGATGATGGAATTTCAAAATCTGATAATTTCCTATTTATCATTGCACCTCATTCTGTTAATTCTCCCTATTGTTTAAAGGAAATTGAATTAGCGGTTAAATTCAACAAAAGAATCATTCCCTTACTTCATGTTGAACAAATTAGTTATGAAACTTGGCAAAAACGGAATCCTGGAAAAACAGAACTTGACTGGGAAGAATATCAAAAATTAGGAAAACATTCTAGTTTCATTAACATTCATCCAGAAATTAGTAGAATTAACTGGGTTTATTTTCGGGAAGGAATTGATGATTTTGAAAATTCTTTAACTGGTTTAATATCAGCAATTCACAAACATCAAGATTATGTCAGAAAACATACCGAAATTTTATTACAAGCATTAGAATGGCAGAAAAATCAACAACAAACAAATTATTTATTAGTAGGAGAAGAAAGACAAAAAGCAGAAACTTGGTTAAAACAAAAATTCCTGAATGAACAACCTCCCTGTCTTCCTACAAATTTACATTGTGAATTTATATGTGAAAGTGCCAAAAATGCTAATAATTTACTAACTCAGGTTTTCTTAGCATCCGCAGAACCAGATAATAAAACCAAAGAGAAAATCAGAAAAACTTTAATGCGGGAAAGTATTACAGTTTGGACAAATCAAACCGATATTAAAACTGGGAGTGAATTTAACGAAGCAATTAAGCAAGGAATTGCAGGAGCGGATAATTTTGTATATTTAATATCTAATTATTGCTTAAAATCAGAATACTGTAATCAAGAATTAAATCAAGCGTTAGCAAATAATAAAAGAATCATTCCTTTATTGTTAGAAAATATTGAGATTGAACTAATTAATCCAGAGTTAAATAAATTACAATTTATAGATTTTACCGAATTTTATGATGAAGATAAATATAATCTCAGTGCAGATAAACTCTTACAAGAAATAAAAACCGAGTCTTCTTATTATGAAAATCATAAACTCCTATTAGTAAAAGCAAAAAAATGGCAAAGACAAAACCAAAACCCTAGTTTATTATTACGGGGTTATAACCTCCAATATTTTGAAAGTTGGTTTAAAGTTGCTCAACAAAATCAAAATTATCCTCCCATTGCGATACAAGAAGAATTTATCAATGCTAGTTTAAATAAACCAGAAGGGTATTCCTTAGAAGTATTTATATCCTATTCCCGCACAGATTCAGATTTAGCTAGGAAGTTAAATGATAAATTACAAGAATTAGGAAAAACTACATGGTTTGATCAAGAAAGTATTGCTACAGGAACAGACTTTCAAAAAGAAATAAATAAAGGAATTGAAATTTCCGATAACTTCATTTTTATCATTTCTCCAAAATCGGTCAACTCTCCCTACTGTGCAGATGAAGTTGAATATGCTTGTAAATTAAATAAACGAATAGTTACTATCTTACATCGTCCCTTATCAACAGCAGATAAACAAAAATTACCAGCAGCATTAGCAGCAGTTCAATGGTTAGATTTTAATAAACATGGTGGGGAATTTTACACTAACTTTAATGAATTGGTAAGGACATTAGATACCGATAGAGAACATATTAGAAGTCATACCAAATGGACACAAAGATCCTTGGAATGGGAAGAGAAAAATAAGAGTGAAGATTTGTTGTTAAGGGGAAGTGAATTTGCGGTTGCTCAAGAATGGTTGAAGACAGCAGAAGTAGAGAATAAAAATCCGCCAGCGACGGAATTGCAGAAGGAATATTTTGATAAAAGTAGGGAAGAAATAGAAGCCGGAGAGAAGAAAGAACAACAGCAAATATTGGTTTTAAGGTCTTTATTAATGGTTGCACTGACACAGCAACAGGAAGTAAAGAAACAATTACAAATAGCAGAATATAACCAAGCAGAATCTCTGGCAAGATATGCCTTGTCCTTGTTTAAGGAAGGAGGTTCAGATTTAGAAGCTATTATGGCAGCAATAAAAGCGGGAAAAATTATACATAGTCAAGGTCAAAATAATCCACAGGTACTAAATGCCCTGCAAGCAATTCTGTACGAAGTCAAAGAGCGTAATATACTAGAAGGGCATAATTACCGTGTCATTAGCGTTAGTTATAGCCCGGATGGTAAGACTTTGGCTTCAGGGAGTAGGGACAAAACAATTAAACTTTGGGATATAGAGACAGGAAAGCAAATCCGTACTCTTATAGGGCATAATTCCTATGTCAATAGCATTAGTTATAGCCCGGATGGTAAGACATTGGCTTCTGGGAGTTTTGACAACACTATCATACTGTGGGATGTGAAGACAGGAAAGCAAATCCTTACTCTTATAGGGCATAATTCCACTGTCAATAGCATCAGTTACAGCCCCGATGGGAAGAGATTAGCCTCTGGTAGTGGGGACAACACTATCATACTGTGGGATGTGAAGACAGGAAAACAAATCCGCACCTTAAATGAGGATTATTTGTGGATCTATAGCGTTAGCTATAGCCCTGATGGCAAGACATTGGCTTCTGGGAGTTTTGACAATACCATAAAACTTTGGGATGTAGAGACAGGAAAGGAAATTCGCACTTTCTCAGGGCATAATTCCTCTGTGAATAGCGTCAGTTTTAGTCCTGATGGTAAGACATTAGCTTCTGGGAGTTTTGACAATACCATAAAACTTTGGGATGTAGAGACAGGAAAGGAAATTCGCATTTTCTCAGGGCATAATTCCTCTGTGAATAGCATTAGTTATAGCCCTGATGGTAAGACATTAGCTTCTGGGAGTTTTGACAATACCATAAAACTTTGGGATGTCAAGACAGGTAACCAAATCTGCTCTCTTATCGAACATAGTTCCTCAGTCTATAGCGTTAGTTATAGCCCTGATGGTAAGACTTTGGCTTCAGGGAGTAGGGACAAAACAATTAAACTTTGGGATATAGAGACAGGAAAGCAAGTCTGCTCTCTTATCGAACATAGTTCCTCTGTTAATAGCGTCAGTTATAGCCCGGATGGTAAGACATTAGCTTCAGGGAGTGATGACAAGACAATGAAACTTTGGGATATGGAGACAGGTAACCAAATCCACACATTCAATGGGCATTATTCCACTGTCTATAGCGTTAGTTTTAGTCCTGATGGCAAGACTTTGGCTTCTGGTAGTGAAGACAACACTATCAAACTGTGGGATGTAGAGACAGGAAATCAAATCCACATCTTAAATGGGCATGATTTCTCTGTCTATAGCGTCAGTTTTAGTCCTGATGGCAAGACTTTGGCTTCTGGTAGTGAAGACAACACTATCAAACTGTGGGATGTAGAGACAGGAAATCAAATCCACACCTTAAATGGGCATGATTTCTCTGTCTATAGCGTCAGTTTTAGTCCTGATGGCAAGACATTGGCTTCTGGGAGTGATGACCAAACAATTAAACTGTGGGATGTAGAGACAGGAAATCAAATCCGCACCTTAAATGGGCATGATTTCTCTATCATTAGCGTCAGTTTTAGTCCTGATGGCAAGACATTGGCTTCTGGGAGTGATGACCAAACAATTAAACTGTGGGATGTAGAGACAGGAAATCAAATCCGCACCTTAAATGGGCATGATTTCTCTATCATTAGCGTCAGTTTTAGTCCTGATGGCAAGACTTTGGCTTCTGGTAGTGAAGACAACACTATCAAACTGTGGGATGTAGAAACGGGAAAGCAAATCCGTAGCCTCACAGGGCATAATAACTTTGTAAATAGCGTCAGTTTTAGCCCTGATGGAAAGACTTTGGCTTCTGGGAGTGAGGACGGAACTATCAAACTGTGGAATTTTGACTTGGAATTTTTAATCACGAAAAACTGTGATTTTATTCGTGGTTATTTGGAAAATAATCCTAATGTGTCGGAGAGTGATAGGGGTTTGTGTGAGGGGTGGTATTCTGAGCGGTGATTGTCAGAATCAGGATGTCCAGGATTAAAGGATGTTCAGGATTGTTATTTATTCGTTATTTGTGAGATGTTAATATTTTGATTGTCCTTAATATTATGATAATAAAAAATGACCTAATATTTGATATTCAAAAAACTTGATACTAAACAATAAAATCATCCTGATAATCCTCTCATCCTGGTTATCCTGATTCAGACAAAAGAATATTATGCTCAACAAGCAGAGGCAGATTTTTAAAATACTATTAATCCTTTTGTAGCTTAGTTAGTGAGATGTTGAGATTGTGATTGTCAGAATCAGGATGTCCAGGATTAAAGGATGTTCAGGATTGTTATTTATTCGTTATTTGTGAGATGTTAATATTTTGATTGTCCTTAATATTATGATAATAAAAAATGACCTAATATTTGATATTCAAAAAACTTGATACTAAACAATAAAATCATCCTGATAATCCTCTCATCCTGGTTATCCTGATTCAGACAAAAGAATATTATGCTCAACAAGCAGAGGCAGATTTTTAAAATACTATTAATCCTTTTGTAGCTTAGTTAGTGAGATGTTGAGATTGTGATTGTCAGAATCAGGATGTCCAGGATTAAAGGAT
>JAAHFX010000014.1:0-149618 GCA_010672785.1 Sphaerospermopsis sp. SIO1G1 | reverse complement strand
AGACAAAAGAATATTATGCTCAACAAGCAGAGGCAGATTTTTAAAATACTATTAATCCTTTTGTAGCTTAGTTAGTGAGATGTTGAGATTGTGATTGTCAGAATCAGGATGTCCAGGATTAAAGGATTATCAGGATTATTATTTATTCGTTATTTGTGAGATGTTAATATTTTGATTATCCTCAATATTATGATTATAAAAAATAACCCTATATTCTACATCCCAAAAAATGGATACTAACAAATAATACCATCCTGTAAATCCTAAAATCCCGGTTATCCTGATTCAGACAATATTAATATCTATTATAGAACTTACACATTTTAATTAAAAGTTGGGGTTTTATATTGCTTCCTTTCGTCTCAATGACACTACTTGAAGTATATTTTGCATAATTCCTGTATTAATTAAAATCACTCAATAAATGTTTCAAGAAACCATAGTTTTCTTTTGTTTGTTTAATGGCATATCTAACTATATTTATTAATTTATTCTCATTATCAGATTGCCTAATTTCAGATTTAAAAATATAGCAACAATCAACCCCTTGTTTAACAAGCTCATGAATATTGTATGCAGATATGGATGAAGAAAAACAAGCAAGAATAGGACAATGTTGTGTATATAAATTTGTTCTTAACTTAGGCAATATCTTCCTAAGTTTGGAAATACTGAATATACTAGAGTGTGTGAAACTACAGCATAAAATAATATCAAAAGATATGTTTTGTGCAATCTTTAAAGCATCATCTATATCTGCAATGGTAATTACAGAGTAATTATAAAAACTCAATAAGTTGGCAATATCCAAATAATTGGTATTACCAGAATCATGGTGATCAATAATCAGAATTAAAATCAAATTTTGGTAATTGCTAGATAGTAGAAAATTACAAATATCAGTATTCAGCTATCAGCTAACAGGAATCAGTTTTTAAAGGTGAGACGAAAAATCATGTATTAACAATGATAATTTACAGATTTACCTAATATTCTCAATCCTGACTTCTGACTACTGAATTCTGACTAACCAAGTATTATTGAATGGAGAATTTATTGCTTTTCTGCAAAGGTTTTTACCTTCCCATCAGGACTCAAAACTACCCTCAGCCGCAGATTTTGACCTGTTTTGTTTGTGGATACAAATGGTTGACCAATTTCTGGTAGACCGGTATTATCAACAAATTCCCTAGCTGCTTTATTTAATGGTAAAATTCTTTCAATTGAACCATCAATACCCAAAATTAAACTATATTCCAACGTCTCAGATAATCCTGATGGTGGTTGCCACTGTTTTTGTAAAAATGATCTGGCTTCAGCAACTTGAGGACTATCAAATAATTTATTTTCTTCTGTGGCTATTGTGTTAGGTTCTGTAGTTTTTTTTGCACTTCTTAATCTGGCAATTAAATCGTCACTATTTTTTCTAATATCATCAACTTGATTTAATGGTTGATTTCTACTTAATTGCTGTAAATCAGTTGAAGGAGATATATTTGAACCGGAAGTCAAAGTTTCTAGATTGTTAGGAAATCTAAGATCAGACTCAGGTATTTGATAGGAAGTAGGAGAATTTGCAGTAATTGTATTACCAGATTCCTGTTTGACTGGAGTGCTAATAGAACGAGTAATATCAGCAGTATTTCTGGGCAGATTTGGTTTTATTGATGATGGTACAGGTACAATTGGCGGTACTACTGGTTCAGGGATTGTTGGTATATTCTGTCTGCTGATAGGTGGTATTGTAATTGCAGGGGAAACAGTAGGATCAGGAAAAGAAGAAGGAGAAGGAATTGGACTAGACTTTGGTAATGGTGTAACAGGATCTAAATCAGGGAGTTTAATTTGATTATTACTATCAAAGGAATTAGGTATATTTTCAGGCGCTTCTAAACCTGCAAATTGTGAAGGTTCAAGAGCAACTTTTTCTGGGGATGATGTGGTATTTGTTGCTGTTTGCTGTTGATTATTTTTGAAGTCATTGGCATATTGCCAAGTTATAGGTGTTAAACCTAAAGCTAACACTACCATTGCCGCTACAGGTGTCCATGCAGGGAGTTGGAAAATTGGCTTAACATCAGATTTTTGGGCTTTTATATCTGGTAATGTCACCACATCTGTAGCATATTCATCTAAAGCTGTGGCTAAATCAAATAATTGTAATAAAGTAAGTTGAATTATAGGGCCTGAAGTTTGGTTGGCTAGAGAACCTAAATATAGTTTATGAGTTAAAGTTTCACTTGCTTCTAAGTAAATAGTAGCTTCTAAAATTCCCATTCCAGCAGCATTTTTACTTTGATTTGCTGGTTTGGTTTGTGAATTTGGTAATTCTGATTGATCAGATAATTCTGGTTGAGGAGGAGTTGTAGTTAATGGTTGAGACTCCCAAGAAGTTAAAGAAAAACCATCGGCTGATTTTTGTAATAATTCTTGGACATAAGTTGTCACAGCATGACATAAAGCCTCAATTTGATCCCGATCACCTTGAATTGTAATTTTACTTTCTTCTGGTAATGTAGGATCATCAAAATGTAGTTGAAACCGCAGTTGATTGAGGACAGTTTGCCCCATCCAACGAGACAAAGGTGAGCTTTGCGCCAAGATTTCTAATGTACAAGTGGGTGGAGTGTAGCGACGAATAACAGAATTTGATCCAGGCATAGCAAGAATAGGAATGGGGACAAGAAAAACTTACATGGATGAGTAATTTAAAATTGTCAATCGTTAACTTACAAATAATCTCAAGTTGACTTCAATTTATTTTGTAGAACGATCTAACAAAGTTAGCCACAAGCGGCGATGTCCGGTAGGAGCGCTATAAAAAAGCAAATCTATTAACAATTTTATCGCTAAATTAGAGAGTAAATCTGTGGATATTGTTTCATCTTCTTCCATCCTTTCTTGATAGGTATTACAAAAAGCGTCTATATAATCTCCTAGCAAAGCGTTTTGATGTGGTTCTTGGTTTTTGGCGGCTATTTGTTCTAACAACCCCACCGCACGACGAATTAACTCTTGATGTTGTTTGGCTAAATAACAGGTAATTAAAACTAGCGATCTCGCCTCATCTACATCTAGTTTTTTTCTTCCTCCTTGGCCTTTACGAATTGGGTTAGATTGGCGTAATCGCCATAGTGCCACTCGATCTGGTAATTTTGACTCTAGATGGAGATTTATAGCCGCAGATAACATAGAGTCTGAACCCAAGCCAGTTAAAGTTTCCAGTGCTAAGAGAATTAAATCTAATTGGGTTTTGATGTTTTCCCAAGCACCTGAATTTGGTGTGGGAAATTGACTTAACTCCTCCCACTGAGAGTTGGATGAGGCTGAATTGGAGGCCGATTGCATAACTTTTAGCATAGGATATCAGGCGAATAATGGCTATTGTTGTTACCTTTTTTGAAACAGACCATTAGTAGAGTTGGCTGAAAAAGTGTTTCTGTGAAAACTAAGAGGTAGGTTGCAGGTTGCAGGGTGCAGAACAAGAATTAAAAACTTTTTTGACATCTGTCGAAGTAGACAAAAGTGCCAAGTTTTCGAGACTATCACCCCTATATTTTTGAAATTCTACAGGTAAAAAACATCCTGAAACTCTGATCCAATCAGCTTTCTAAGTTTATTCAGCAAGCCCTAAGTATGAAAATTGCTTTATTTCTAGTTGCTTTATTTTCACATAGCCTTAAATCAGTTTAGTTAACAGAGGTTATCTTGGTTTTACTTTAGGTGAAAAATTCTTATTTTAATATGAGAAGTTAGTAAGTTTTTGGTAAAGACAGGACTTACGCAGAAGTTACGGAAGAATGAACCACGAAGGACGCTAAGGAAACGAAGGTAAGAGGTTTACAAGAGATATTTATTTTGCGTAAATCCTAAAAGAGTAATAACTGGTAACTGATAACTGACAACTGATAACTGAAAAATTTATCCTACATGAGCAACAGTGACACCAGTACCACCATCTGCTTGTTCAGCACTTTCATAGTGACTAACTCTGGGGTGTTGTTGCAAAAAGGTTTGAACTCCCTGCCTTAATTTACCAGTCCCGTGTCCATGAATAATCCAAAGTGGCCCAGCAGCTTCAGATAGGGCTTTTTCTAAGATATATTCGGCATCAGCTACCCGTTTTCCGCGTAAATCAATGGTATTTTTGGAGGTACGAATGGTTAAGGCTGGTGTTGGTGTTGGTGTAACTGGAGCAGCTTTGGGTTTATTGATGGGTTCAGCCTTTTGTCCATCTAAAGATTCTACATCTTGTAACTGAACTGTCATCTTCATGATGCCAAACCGCACTGTTAGTTCCCCATCTCCATCAGGAGCGCCAATTACTTCTGCCGTTTGTCCTAATTTTGGTATTCTTAGGCGATCGCCAACTTTGGGCATAAATCCTGGTTTGGGCTTGGGTGCTGGTGCAGCGGGTTGATATTTACCAGAAATTTTATTAATTGCTTCTGTTGCTTTTTGAGCATCTTGGGCTGTGGGTTTACCTTTTTGTAAGCTCCGAATTACCTGGGCAATTTCTCCTTTAGCTTCATTGATCGCTTTTTGTACTGCTACTTCTTGGGAAGCACGTAAGTCTTTTTCCCTCTCTTGTAATGTGGCTGCTTTTTGAGAAACTTCTCTATAGAATTTTTCGGTTTGTTTTAATAATTTCTCGGCTTCGGCAGCTTTGGTTTCTTGACTTTTTCTTTGTGCTTCTAACCCAGCAATTACTTGATTGACTTCGTCTGTGCTTTCTCCTACCTGGGTTTTAGCGGTTTCAATTACTTCTGCTTTTAAACCCAAACGCAAGGCAATGGTTAAGGCATTGGAACGCCCTGGAATACCCCATAATAGTCTGTAAGTGGGAGAAAGGGTGGCTTCATTAAATTCTACTGAGGCATTTTCAAACCTAACATCCTCATATTTAAGAGCTTTTAATTCTCCAAAGTGGGTAGTAGCAATAGTTAACAGAGTATGATCAGCCAAATATTTAAGGAGAGCGATCGCCAAAGCACTACCTTCTGCTGGATCTGTACCTGCGCCTACTTCGTCTAGTAGTACGAGGTTTTGGTGATTGGTGACTGGTGACTGGTGATTGGTGACTGGGAAAAAATCCTCTCCCCTGCTCCCTGCTCCCTGCTCCCTTGCTTCTTCTGCTGTTCCCTCAGAAATTGCATCTAAAATCCGACTAATGCGGCGAATATGACCGGAAAAGGTAGATAAACTTTGTTGTAATGATTGTTCATCGCCAATATCAGCTAAAACCTGACTAAACCAAGGCATTTCTACAGGTTCACGGGCAGGAATGAATAAACCCACCTTGGCCATTAATGCTGCTAAACCCAAGGTTTTTAAAGTTACTGTTTTCCCTCCAGTATTTGGGCCAGTAATAGTGACAACTTTGATATGAGGACTAATAATTAAATCAACGGGAACTACTGAATTACCTTGTTCATGTTTTTGTTGCCAAACTAACAATGGATGCCGTAATTGCCGTAGGGTGATAATTTCCTGTTCTTGAGGATCAATAAACCGGGGGGGATTTGCACCTAACCAAAAACTATACCTAGCTCTGGCGGCGGCTAAATCTAAAGTTGTGATAATTGCTAACAGTTTTTCTAAATCAGGAGTAACATCAGCGATTTGTTCTGTTAGTTTCCTGCGGATAATTTCTTCTTCTGCTTGTTCTCTTTTTACAGCTTGGCGTAATTGGTTGCCCATTTGCACAATGCTGTTTGGCTCAATATATAAAGTTGCACCGCTAGTAGATGTGTCGTGAACAATACCTGGTATTGCGTCTTTTTGCGGAGCTTTGACAGCCAAAACATAGCGATCGCCCCGTTGGGTAATAATTTGTTCTTGTAAGGCGTTGGATTTTACCTGGATGATATTTTGTAATTTGCGGGTAATTTGGCTACGTACACTCCGTAAATTATCCCGAATCTCCCCTAATTTCTGACTAGCACGATCTGTAACTTGCCCTCGTTCATCAATACAACGGTGAATTTCCTGTTCTAATTCAGGATATGTGCGTAAGTCGGATACCAATTCTGTTAAAATGGGTACATCTTCTTGGTTTTCAATTAAGCGTCGTATATTTCGCGCCCCATACAGGGTTGTGGCGATCGCTAACAATTCTTCCCCAGATAAAATACCTTGTAGTTCGGCTCTTTCCAGGGAGTCACCAATATCTTTAATGCCATCAAAGGATAAACCAGGAGTAAGCCGGCTTTCCAGTTGGTAGATTTCTTTGGTTTGTGCTAACAACTCCTTACTTTCCTCTAGAGTTGCAGGGATCGGCAAATCGCGGGCGACTATGGCCCCTAGCTTAGTAGCGGCAAAGGTGGAAAGATGCTGACAAAGGCGATGCCATTCTAGTAGTTCTAAGGTTTCGGACTGAATCAAGGCTTTAAAATCTATGTCTTAAATTATCTTAACAATTCTGGTAGCTAGAAGGGAAAGTTTTTGATCACGGATGTTTTTTGATGTGTTTTGACGATTTTTATAAGTTTTAATCATCAAAGTTTACAAATCTGGCTTTTTCACTGTTAAGTTAGATAAATTTTGAGATTTTTTTATAAATTTTTCATCAAAAGTATAAAACTCTAAACAATGATCACTGGCTGCTAAATGAAAAGCATCTGCAAAATCCAGACCATTTTCATGCCATTCAATAACTTGTAAAATTAATTTTTCATTAGTTAGATATACATTAGGCAAACCAAAAAGTTTCCTCAACGCTTGGCAAATATCTACAGGTTTAAACTTGTAAGCAAATCTCAAGACCCATTCAGTTTCTAAGATGACAGTATCGGAAATAAAAATATTCTTATTTTTGAATAATGTGAAACTTTTTTGATACTGTAATTCATCATCTTTGGTGATCAATCTAATCACGATGTTAGTATCAACAGCAATCATTGATTCCATGATGCTTCTATTCCCTCAGCGATCGCTTGTTCCATTTCTGCAATTGTTTTAGCTTCTCCTTCATATCTCAAACAACCGGCTACGTCATCTAATTTTGTTGCTGTAAAAGTTTTTTTTGGTTTTAATAAAATGCTATCACCGAGATTAATCATGATTAGTTCCTGTCCATCTTGCCATTGAGACTGTTCTCTCAAAGCTTGAGGAATAGTAATTTGTCCTTGATTTGATAACTTCGTAATTTCCATTGGCATAATTGGTGAATATTTATAGATACCTAATTTTAACACAGTCAAAAGTCAATTTTTGACATTAGAGCAAAAAATTCAAATTTCAACCATTCACCAGTTGAGTTAAATACTTGAGAATACCCAGGACATCATATAATTCATTTCCAGGATTACGCATTAAAAAACCTTTGGATAAAGCATAACGAGGTGGATTTCCTTTGACTAATTTCACAAAAATAAACTCGCTACCTGTAGCAATCATCCCAAAACTCGGTTTATTAGGATAGGGATTCCCTAACATATAAGTAAGAATTTGTGCAAGTCCCTCTTCAATAGAAAAAGAAGACTTCTTGGATTCAATAATCATCACCCATAATTGGTTTTTAAAAACTAAAATGTCCATTCTACCTTTAATGATTACGTCTTCATCTGGTACAGCAATATCTATAGATTCTTCTGATTTTACATAAAAAGGAGATAAGTAAAAGTCACCGATAAAAAGTATCGGATCTACAATTGCCATGCGGACAATATCTTCTAGCAGTGGGGGATAATTGAGCAGATTCAAATAACCGGCTTTTACTTTGTCTAAAAGTTGTTTATCTAAATCGGTAATTTCTGGTAGTTCTTCTTGCCATTCTGAGAAGAATTTTTCATCTAAAACTAATTCAATGCCAAAATTATCAATTAAGTAGCGTAAATCAATATCTTTAGCTGGGAGTGTTTGTGTCATAATTTGGTGATTGGCTATTTCAGTTATCAGTTATCAGTTATCAGTTATCAGTTATCAATACCTGTAGCTGAAGCAAGAGGCTTAAAATAAAGAATATTCACGTTTTCTATCTCCTTAAAGGGGAAGGTTTTAGACCACAATTTTTCGATCATTGGCTTATATAATTATATGCTACAGTTAAATCAATGAAAAATAGATGCACAATTATAAAATCAATACTTCCCCCAAACAACTTAAATTTATTGACTTATTTTGCGGAATGGGTGGATTTAGAATTGCGACAGAAATGGTATGTCAAGAGTTTAATATTCAACCAATCTGTGTTTTTTCCAGTGATATAGATCCTCATGTCCAAAAAATCTATGCAGCAAATTTTGGTGAACAACCAGCAGGTGATATTACCAAAATAGATACTGCTGATATTCCTGAACATGATATTTTATTTGCTGGTTTTCCCTGTCAACCTTTTAGTATTTGTGGGGATATGAAAGGTTTTGATGATATTCGTGGAACTTTGTTTTTTGATATAGTTCGCATTTTACAAGCTAAAAAACCCCAAGCTTTTGTTTTAGAAAATGTCAAACAATTAAAAGGACATAATCAGGGTAAAACTCTACACAGAATTATGTCAGCTATCAATGATTTAGGATATCATGCTGATTATCAAGTTTTGAATGCTTTGAATTTTGGTGTACCACAAAAGCGAGAAAGAATTTTTATTGTTGGTTTTCGGGAAGAAGTTAATTTTGTTTGGCCAGTAGGTGGTTTGAAAATGAAACCTCTAGCAGAAGTTTTAGAAAATAACGTTGATAATTTTTATTATGCTTCTGATAAAATTAGAAATAATCGTTTAGCTAAACGTCAGGGTAAACCTAATAATTATAATATGTCTATTTGGCATGAAAACAAAGGCGGAAATATTAGTGTTTATCCCTATGCTTGTGCTTTGAGGGCGGGTGCTTCTTATAATTATTTATTAGTGAATGGGGAAAGAAGATTAACGGAAAGGGAAATGTTAAGACTACAGGGTTTTCCTGATGATTATCAAATTATTGGAAGTTATCAAGCGATGAGGAAATTAGTGGGTAATTCGGTAGCTATTCCTTGTGTATCTGCTGTTTTGCGTGAGGTTATGAATGCAGTGTTAGGAAATGACACTAACTAATACAAAAAATAATATTATACTCCTCAATAATTGAGTTTAATTATTCTATTAATAATCAGTATTGTTGTCAACTATTGTAAATCATGGAGATTCAGATAATTCTGAATATTAATACACAGATACCTGAATTCTACACGAGATCAGGTATCTATATTATTTCATCTGTCAATATTGATTAAGCTGCGGCTTTTTCTTGAATTAAAACGTAAGGTTCAACAATTAAAGCATTAAATCTTTTAGCCTTATTGACATTCCAAGTTCCTAATTGTTCTGATGAAGGTTTAGTTAACAATTGTTCAGAGATCCAATTCTCTACAGAGGTAGTATTATCACTTGCGATCGCCTCTCCTACATCTAATAAATCTAAACCCTCTGCAACTACAATTACTGCATCTCTTTGAGCATGAGAAATTAACCAATCCCATTCTGCTTCATCAAGGTTTTTTCTTAACTGTTCTCTTAAGTCTGACATTATTCCTAATTATGTTTTTCTGTCCTATATTATACTATAATTCGCTCATTATCCATTTCAAAAATCTTGTATTTATGTAGATAATATGAGTAATTAGATTCCCGACTTATAGGTTTAATTAAGAGTTGATTGAGTTATTATTCAAAGCAGTCGGAAATACTATCATTCTACTACACAACGACTTCCCCAATCATTTTTTTACACTCTTCCACATCAATTCCTTGTCTCATTGCATCTACTAAATTTTGATAAATCTCCCAATTTGTCTGAATTAAATTCTTAGCTTGTAATAAATGAAAACGCTGTTTCTGATCAAAATTTTTCTCGTCAAAACCCAAAGCTGTTAAAAATTGATTTAACCTAGCTTTATCATCACTACCACCTTCCGCTGACTGAAAAACTAACATTTCTGCGGCTATTCCTGCCATCCAAATATTACAATATCTTTCTATCATTGAAACACCAATTTTTCCTCGTTCCAACTGTTTAGCAATTTCCTCATCTTCCAAGACTACTCCACCTTGTCCTGGTTGTCCTTTTCTCCACGCTTCCCAGGCACTTAAAGTATAACCATTGACAGGTATTCCTAATAAATGAGCAACTAAAAAATGTCCTGCTTCATGATGTATAATTCGTTCTTTATATTGGGGAGAAAGTCTTGCTAGCCAATCTAAAACAATTGTGCCTCCCTTTCCTTGAAAACTGAAATTATCTAGAGATGCAATTCCTAAAAAGCCAATCATTGTTAAAGCAGGAATAGTAGGAGAGAGATGAACTAATGGACCTAACAAAGTAGAAAGAGTCATCAAAAATACAGAAATAGCAATGAGATTTATAGCGGTTTGATTCATGATTTTTTGTTAAAAGTTCTGTTGAAAATTCAAATTTTGATTAAAATCAAATTATACTATACCATATTTTTTCAATCATCGAATCAATATGTTCAAATCTCCCTTAAATATCATCACTGTGGAGCAATACCTGGAAGCAGAACGGTATAGCAATATTCGCCATGAATATGTAGCTGGACAAGTTTTTGCAATGGTAGGAGCGAGTGAGGAACATAACCTGATCGCTACTAACATTATTGCCATTTTACATCTTTAGGACTTACGCAGAAGTCACGGAATATCGAACCAATCCAGGCACAGAGAACACAGATAAATGAGGGTTTGAGGGATGTTTTGTGTAAGTCCTGATCTTCTTACAAGAAGATATTTTAATTTACTAAAATGAAATTAAAGTAGAGGTTTTTAAAAAATATGAATCAAGAAATTGGCAAAGAGAAATTTTAGAATAAAATTATCAACTGCATCTAAATTCTGTTAAATTGACATTAACAATAGCAGATATTTATTTGGAGTGATATGTTTTCCTCACGTAGGGGCAAACCCCCCGTGGTTGCGCCAGATAATGATATATATTACCCACAGATATTGATATTAAACAAGGGGATATTCAAGGAATAATACCTATGCACCCGGAAACGATATCATCTCCAAACTCAGCATATCTGCGTTCAACTATCCCAGCGAACTGAACACAAAACTGAGCATTAAACTGAGCATATCTTCCCTAAAAACCAACCTACGCTAGAAACATAGAACCACAGCGTCAGGTAAAACTATGACTCGTACCCTAGAACAACCCAGCGGTTTATACATCCACACTCCCAACCAAGAACCCATCGCTTTCCCCCTCCAGCACACGGAGGTTAAAGCCAAGGTTGATGGTAACATTTCACGAGTAGAAGTCACCCAAACCTTCATCAACCCCTTCACCAACACCCTCGAAGCAACCTATATTTTCCCCCTTCCCGATCAAGCTGCTGTTGATAATATGCTAATTAAAATTGGCGATCGCCAAATTCAAGGCAGTATTAAAAAACGCCAAGAAGCACAGCAAATCTACCAACAAGCTAAACAGCAAGGACGTACTGCTGGACTCTTAGAACAAGAGCGAGACAATATTTTTACTCAGTCTCTAGCAAACATTCGACCTGGTGAAGAAATACAAGTTATCATTTGCTACACAGATAGCTTGAAATTCACTAAGGGAAATTACGAATTTGTCTTCCCAATGGTAGTTGGGCCTCGCTATATACCGGGTATCAGCATTGCTGACAATACCCCTGGTGGTGGTTCAGCACCCAAACCCATGACATTAAACCAAGACACAGACCTAGTACCCGACGCTTCGCGCTTGAATGCTCCCATTCTCCCAGTAGGAATACGTTCTGGTCATGATATAAATGTCACTGTCGAAATTAATGCAGGTATAAAAATTCAACAAATTAACTCACCTTCTCACCAGATCCAAATTATCCGTAATGGCAACAAAATTGCAGAGATAAAACTTGCCAACGCAGACACCATACCCAATAAAGACCTCATTATTCGCTACCAAGTAGCAAGTGAAAATACACAAGTGACTATTCACACCCAAAACGACGACAGAGGTGGACACTTTGCAGTATATCTAATTCCTGCCATTGAGTATCAACCAGATCAGATAGTTCCTAAAGACATGATCTTTTTAATTGATACATCAGGTTCACAAAGTGGCGCACCACTACGGCAATGTCAAGAATTAATGCGCCGTTTTATCAGTGGACTTAATTCATTTGATACATTTAGTATCATGGATTTTGCTAACACCACAAAACAACTTTCCCCTGTTCCTCTCCCCAACACACAACAAAATCAACAACTTGCACTAAATTATATTAACCGCCTAAACGCGGGTGGTGGAACAGAAATGTTACAGGGAATTCGCACCGTCTTAAACTTTCCTGTCACCGACTTTAACCGACTCAGAACCATTGTTTTATTAACTGATGGTTACATCGGTAATGAAAATCAAATCTTAGCCGAAATACAACGACATTTACAACCAGGAACTAGGTTACATAGTTTTGGTGCAGGTAGTTCAGTCAACCGATTTTTATTAAATAGAATTGCCGAAATTGGCAGGGGAATTTCCCATATTATTCGTCATGATGAACCAGTTAAACAAATAGTAGAAACATTCTATCAGCAAATCAATAACCCTGTATTTACCAACATTCAATTACAGTGGGAAGGTGGAGGAAAAACACCAATTATTTATCCTTTAAATCCTACAGATTTATTTGCTGAACAACCATTAGTTTTATTTGGTAAAAAATCAGATAGTGTGGGTGGAAGATTACATATTACTGCTGTCACCGCTGCTGGTAAATATAAACAAAAAACTTTTAACATTGACTTTAAATCTGTCAGTGATCATTCTGGCATTGCCCAACTTTGGGGACGTTATCGGATTAAAGATTTAATGAATCAAATGGTCAATGGTGATACTAAAACTGGAGTAGAAGCAGTCACCAATACGGCATTAACCTATCAATTATTATCTCAATATACAGCATTTATCGCTGTGAGTGAAGATATCAGAGTGAGTCCTGTAGAAGACTCAATATCTGTCCAAGTACCAGTAGAAATGCCGGAAGGAATAAGTCATCAAGGGATATTTGGTAATATTTCCAGAAGAGCAGGAATTAATACAACAGCCAAAAAACGATCTGTTCCCCCTAGTTTTGCTGCACCAGCACCCATAGCAAGAGATGAATCTATTAGTCAGAGAAATCAGGATTTTTACCAAGCAGAAGAATCATTAAATTATGAAAATGAAGAATTTGCAGATTTAGCATCTTTAACGGCTAGATCAGCACCATCACCAGAACTTTCAGAAACTTTACAAGCATTACCTTATTTATATGTTGTGAGTGTCAAAGGTTTAAATCAAAAAATGGGTGAAAAAATTACTCAATATTTGCAATCAATTCAATTACCTAATGATGTCAATGGAGAGTTAGTTTTTGAGTTTGAATATAATCATAGTAGAGTCAAAAATCTGGTTATAGATGAACAAAAATCAACCTTGAAAAACCAGAAAGTAATTGATTTAATTAAACGCAGATTATTAAGTTGGAGAAGTTCAGAAAAAATCATTACTCAAGTGATTTTAAAACTAAAAATTGCATAAATTATCAACTCGTCTCGTTCCCATACAGAGTATGGGAATGAATTTATTAGGCTCTGCCTAAAATTAACGCCTACCTATGTTTTTAGTTTTTAGGGCAACCACAGGGGGTTTACCCCTACGTAATTAGAACTTACGCACTATACAAATTCATCATGATATGCTTTCACTAAAATACTTGATTTCTGGCTGTAATTAATTCTAGTTTTACCTATTAATCAAGTGTGGGGTAGGGGTTTAGCACTGCTAAACCCCCTACGATAACTGTGGGTTTTAGGAATACACATATTTAAAGTTTTCTGTCCGTTAACTGCTAGTAATTTATCTGGAAGGGAAAATATCTACCCGTGTTTTTAGGGCAACCACAGAGGGTTTGCCCCTACGCAATTTATCTAGGGAGGTTTATTTCCAAACACCTAAATTCCCACAAATCTTTACAATATATAGAGTAACGCCATCATAAGAAAAATCATGGGATTATTTGGATTCGGTAAAAAATTAGAACTACCTCAACCTGAACAAGCACTACCAGGACGCAAACAAAAAATGCCTGTACCCGCAACGCACTTTGTGAATGGCAACCCCTTAAAACCACCATTCGCGGATGGACTGGAAACTGCTATGTTTGGTTTAGGTTGCTTTTGGGGTGCAGAACGCAAATTCTGGCAACAAGCCGGAGTTTACAGCACTTCTGTAGGTTATGCGGCTGGTTACACCCCCAACCCTACCTACAGAGAAGTTTGTACTGGCATGACTGGCCACAATGAAGTAGTATTTGTGGTATTTGATCCCAAAGTAATTACTTACTCTCAACTGTTAAAAATATTCTGGGAAAGTCACGATCCCACCCAAGGAATGCGTCAAGGAAATGACACTGGTACTCAATACCGTTCGGGAATTTATGTATATTCTCCTGAGCAAAAACAACTAGCAGAAGCTTCCAAAAATGCTTTCCAAGCAGCTTTACAACAAGCAGGGTACGGTAAAATTACCACAGAAATTTTAGATGCACCTGAGTTTTATTATGCTGAAGACTACCATCAACAGTATTTAGCTAAAAACCCTGGTGGTTACTGTGGTTTAGGTGGTACTAATATTAGTTGTCCTGTGGGTGTGTTTGAAACAGCAGGAACACAAAGTTAAAAGTCACAATTAACACACTTTGAGTTATGGCCTCTTGTTCATAGCAAGAGTGCCTTTTTTAACTAAAAATATTTGGGAAGGAGTCTCCATCTCATCACTCAAACTCCTCTTTATTCTTTCCTCATCCTTCGTTTCCTTCGTGTCTTCGTGGTTCATTTCTTCTTATCTTTACTACTTTTGAAAATATACTAAATTAACATTAATTATACACAAATATTTGCACCTAAATCATGATATTTTTTGAGAGTGATCGCCTAATCCTAATTATCTCTAATATATATTTCTAGGACTTACACATTTTTATGAAACATCAAGGTTTGAGATTGCTTCCTTTCGTCGCAATGACACTATTTAAAGTAGGTTTTTAGGATAGCTATGGAATAAACGAACCACTCCAGGCACAGAGAACACAGAGAAATGAGGTTTACAAGAGATATTTTGCGTAAGTCTTGATTTTAAATAATATATATATACCTTTCTGCTCAGATAATTATTTATGTTTAAAAGTCCATTACGTTATCCTGGTGGAAAACAAAAAGCAATTCCCCAAATTGCTCACTATCTACCTCCTAAATTTACAGAATTTCGTGAACCTTTCGTTGGCGGTGGTGCTGTATTTTTTCATGTTATCAATCAATATCCTCATATATCTTCTTGGGTTAATGATCTCAACTCAGAATTATATTGTTTTTGGCAGCAAGTAAAAACTAATTTACCCACATTAGTTGATTCAGTTTGGAAAATCAAACAACAAACAACCGATGGACGCGCTTTATTTCAATCTCTCGCTACCGCAGATACAAATATTATGAGTCCATTAGATCGGGCGGTGCGGTTTTTTGTTTTGAATAGAATTACTTTTTCTGGAACTATTGAAAGTGGTGGTTATTCTCAAGCTTCTTTTCAAAGTCGGTTTACAGATTCTTCCATTCATAGATTAGCTGCTTTAGATGGTTGTTTTATGAATACACAAGTCACAAATTTTGACTACAGCAAATTATTAGTTGAACCAGGAAAAGATGTATTCATATTTCTAGATCCTCCTTATCTGAGCAAAACTCAATCTAAATTATATGGCAAAAGAGGTGATTTACATACTTATTTTGATCATGCTCGTTTTGCTCAATTAATGTCTGAATGTTCCCATCAATGGTTAATTACTTATGATGACTGTCAACAAGTGCGAGAAAATTTTGATTTCGCCTATATTTATGAATGGGAATTGCAATATGGAATGAATAATTATAAACAAAATCAGGCAGCTAAAGGTCAGGAAATTTTTATTACTAATTATCTTCTTTAATCAATAATAATATCTGTGAATAATTATCAATTTGATAGAATAATCGAACCACCCCAGACACAGAGAACACAGAGGAATGAGAATTACAAGAGATATTTTTCGTAAGTCCTGAGAATAATTAAATGCTACAATTATAGCACTTACGCATATTCATGAAGCGTCGGGGTTTGAGATTACTTCCCGTAGTCGCAATGATACTATTTGAAGTAGCAGATCCTTCAGCAATAGATAATCATTTACATAATGTTAACAAACTTGTTCCTGATGCTGTAAAGGTAACAGGAAACAGAGAAGAATAATTTTGGTGTATACTAGAGATTATCAAAGAACAATAGTGGAGTCCTAGAACTGTATAAATATATAAATGCTTTTTCCAGAGTTTGTTTTTTAACAATGAGAAATTACTACTAATTAAGTTGGCAGATCCTGGTATAAACTTGATCTATCTTGGCAGAAAAATAATATCTAAAATTTTATTCAAAAATGACGGAAATACAAATCAACAAGCCCAAGCTGATGGTTGTAGATGATGAACCAGATAACTTACAATTACTATACCGCACTTTTTGGCGGAACTTTAAAGTATATAAAGCAATTAATGCGAACGATGCCTTAGAAATTTTGAACCAAGAAGGAGAGATGGCTGTCATCATCTCCGATCAAAGAATGCCAGATATGAATGGTACGGAACTATTTAGTTTGACAGTAGATCGTTTCCCTGATACGATCCGCATTCTATTGACTGGTTTTACTGATGTAGAAGATTTAGTAGATGCAATTAACTCTGGTCAAGTATTCAAGTATGTTACCAAACCTTGGAAACCAGACCAACTCAAATCATTAGTTGAGCAGGGATTAGATACATATAAAGTTGTTAAACAAAGGACAAAAGAGTTAAGAAATGCCCTGCGGAGAGAATCTTTATTTAATGCCGTAACATCAGCAATCAGAGAATCTCTAGATTATGAAAATATTTTACAAAAAATAGTTGTCACCATTGGTGAAACATTTGCAGCCACTAATTGCGTTTTAAGACTGGTAGAAGGCGATCACCTCAGCAAAACTGAATTTTCCTATCATAATCCACAATCTTCTGGTGATATTGATCACATGGATTATGAACCTTACATGGAACAAGTAATTAAGGGTCAAAAATATCAGATAGTTACAAATGAAAACAATAGCGTCACCTATCAATATCTAATTGTTCCCTTTACTTACCAACAGGATTTAGTGGCAGTTATGAGTATTGATCAAAGGGCAAGTGTTGTATCTTGGCCAGAGGAAGATATTCAGCTGATCACAGGAGTTGCAGAACAGGCAGCCCTAGCCCTCTCTCAAGCAAAACTATATCAAAGTTTACAGGAAAAACAACAACAAATTAGAGTGGAGTTACAAGTAGCTCGCCAAATTCAAAATAACCTCCTACGTCAAACTTTACCAGAGATTGAAGGTTTAAAAATCCAGGCTTGTTGTTACCCAGCAAGGGAAGTCGGAGGAGATTTTTTTGAAGTTTTTGTCCATCCCAATGGGGATTTATGGTTAGCAGTTGGCGATGTTTCCGGTAAAGGTGTACCAGCAGCTTTGTTCATGGCCAGTGCAATTTCTTTACTACGTCGGGAATTATCTCAAGAATCTCCTGCTGAACCCAATATTGTCATGCAAAATCTAAATCATGCCTTAGCTGATGAGTTAATTAGTAACAATTACTTTATTACTCTGGTAATTGCATCTTACAAAAAAACTACTGGTGAACTGATCTATGCTAATGCTGGTCATATCTATCCACTTGTATGGTCATATCCTGTGCAATCAGATACTACAGTAAATCATTTAAAAGTTCGCAGTGTTCCTTTAGGTATTCTTCCTCGCTGGCAGTCAGAATCGGGTAAATTAATCCTTAAATCTGGGAATACTTTGTTATTAGCTAGTGATGGAATTACAGAAGCAAAAGTATCAAAAAATGCGAACTTCTTGAAAAAAGGAAGTAATAATAGTCAGCGCCAAAATTCGTCCATGCTTGATCAAGACGGTTTGTGGCAATTAATCAAAGAGCAACCTTTACCATTTTCTCTGGAAAACTTGTTGACTTTTATACGTCAAGATAACCCTATCCAAGAAGATGACCAAACTATACTTTCTCTGGAGGTGATGTAATAAATGAAAAGTGAGCTTCATGTACCCAGTAATTTGAGTTTTGTGACAATTGTGGAAAATTGGTTGCTGGGATGCTTAAAAATTGAACTCGGGGATTCTTTCGATTGGTCAGAATTATCCGTCCGTCTCCGTTTAGTTTTGATTGAAGCATACTCTAACGTAGTTCGTCATGCTCATAAAGACAAACCTGGCTTACCAACACTATTAAAGTTAGAAATCAAAGACCAAACCTTAGCTATTGAAGTTTGGGATTATGGCCAAGGTTTTGATATGTCTAGTTATTTTCCTCCCCAGCCTGCACAAAAACAAGAGGGAGGCTATGGATGGCTGATTATGAATCGTTTAATGGATAAAGTTGAGTATCGCCTGCAAATTGATGGTGGTAACTGCTTAAAATTAGAAACTACTATTCCTGAACTAATGCAGGAGACAGATTAAACAAGTTAATTATAAAGAAATGTAAATAAAATGATAACTTTTACTAAATTTATTTGATTTATGAGTAATAGTTATCCAATACTTAACGTAGGACAGCAACATTTTGTGCTATCCATTTTTTTGTCGGATGGCAAACAAAAGCGAAACATAATAACTGCACATTAAATCCCAAATTAATAAATTTGCTTATGAAACCTCTATTTTGTCTATCTCCCCGCTATCGTCTAGACGATGAATCATCTTGGTTAGAAGGAATTGATCCAAGTCGTCATTACTGGATTGCGGTGAATGGAGACAAAAAAGTTACATTAGCTCTACCAGGGTTAATAGTTTCTTCCATAGAAGATTTTAAACAAGTAGTGCGTAAATTTCGCTCTCTCCAGCCAGGAGAAGTAATGAATTTAGCCAGAATTTCTAGCCGCTGTATAATCCGCTGCATAAGTGATAATTGCTATGCAGTAGAAGCAAGTGTTAATGATGCTCCAGTGTGTCATCTTTTTGATCGGGAAGCCTTAGAAAGTCTGTTAATGACTGCACATCCAGATTGGCAGTGTTCACCTTCAGATATTGAGTTAGGTAGAAAAATACTTTTGCGTTCTTTAGGTAAATCCACTTTTAGCAAGAGTTAATTATTTCAATTCATCAAGGTAGGTAATTCTGTATATTCCTGGTTTGGTGGACGCAAAGCTATCAAATCTTGGGGTGATGCTAAAAGTTTGATTTTTGCTGCTAAAATTTCCCTTTGTGGATTGAGAATAAATAGCCACATCACATTAACAGTACACCAAGATGTGTGAGCTTTACCCGTAACTTGGATTTCGATGTGGTTATCCGCTAAATTTTCCTTGACTATTTGCTGTGGTTCAGCTTTGAGATCCTGTGCTTCTTTTTGTAAGTAGGCTGTAATTTTTTCTACTCCAATTATTGCCGGATCTAGAGGTGGATACATGACACCATCTTGAGCAAATAACTGAGCAGTTGCAGTAAATTCTCCTGCATTTAATGTCTGAAAGTAACGCACTAGGGTGGGTTCTTCAATTTTTTCCCAAACAATATTCATAATTCATATCCTTATTTCTTATACTCCTAAAAAATAATATTGGGTTTGCAGCTTTGAAACCAATAATAATCTCTGTAGTTATTCTCTGCTCTCTGTTATTTGTTTTCTATCAATAGCTTTGCAATGCCTGTCAGTCTGCAAAGGTGGAAAATTAGTTTTTTAAACTCTCCTCCTGACTCCTTACTCCTAACTTCTAATCTCCATAGATACTTATAAGTAAATTATTCCCAAGTTTATACCTGGGAATAAAAGTTTAAGTAGACATTGAGGTTGAATGAAAATTAAAAATTAGTCCGCAAGGGGATCTACACCCATTTCTGTCACAACTTTACGGAAAACAGTGATTTGTTGACCAAAATCCAATCCTTGAATTGTAGCTAAAACTTGCGCCCCATCACGAGATATTTGATAACCAGGGGGTACAGGAATAACAAAACCTTTTGTCATTAATACTGCTAGCTCATACCAAAAAGCTAACTTGGTGTTGGGGCTGAGAATTCCGTAAGCACGAGAAACTTGTGTGTTTTTCTGAGCAGCTAAATCACGCATCGCTTCCAACTGCTCTGGATGAGACATTTCCTTAATTTTATTTAACAAGCCTTCTGCTAATTGCAGTCTAGCAGAGCCAGTAGCTGCTGGAGTGATGGATTTACCCATTTCGGTGTAAGCATACCATAGTACTGCCAGTTGATCATCTATGCTGAGGGCTTTAAATACAGTAATAGTTGAGTTAACTACATCAACGTCTTTACTGTAGTTAAAAAAACGAGTGGATGGTGAATTAGAAGTGAAAGTCATAATTTTGCTTACCTCATTTTACTTAACAAATTTGTTATAAATCGCAAAGGGTTTTGCGTGTGTTTTTTATCTTCTTGTCAACTATTATGTTGCATTTCTTAACAAAAAGCAAATAAAGTTTACAAATAGCTAGGCTAAGGAGATCAAATGGAAAGAAAAAGTAAATACGGTATAATTACCTGATTACTGATTGGCAATCACACCTACAAAAAATGAGTCATTCTCCAGTAACCAGCGATATGGTAAAAGAGAAAGCCAAGGAATTAGGTTTTCATCAAGTTGGTATTGCTCATGTAAAAGAGGAAAATACTCAAGCGTCTCAAAGATTGCAAACATGGATTAATATGGGTTATCACGCGGGTATGGAATGGATGAGTAACCCAAAACGACAGGATATCAGGTTAGTTATGCCAGAAGTGCGATCGCTAATTTGTGTAGCTTTAAATTATTACACCCCTGATCAGCATTCAGACAATAAAGAATATGGAAAGATTTCTCGTTATGGTTGGGGCAGAGATTATCATAAGGTACTGCATAAAAAACTCAAGCAACTGGCTAACTGGTTAGAAACACAAGATGAAAACATCAAAACCAGATATTATGCAGATACAGGGCCAATACAAGATAAGGTGTGGGCAGAAAAAGCTGGTCTTGGTTGGATTGCTAAGAATGGTAATTTAATCACTAGAGAGTATGGTTCTTGGGTATTTTTGGGAGAAATATTAACGAGTGTGGAGTTAGAGAGCGATCGCCCAGCTACCCAACATTGTGGAACTTGTACAAGATGTATAGAGGCTTGCCCCACTAAAGCTATTACCCAACCATTTGTAGTAGATGCTAATAAATGTATTGCTTACCATACGATTGAAAATAGATCAGATACACTACCAGAAAATATCAAAGTGAATTTACAAGGATGGATAGCAGGTTGTGATATTTGTCAAGAAGTATGTCCTTGGAATCAGCGTTTTGCCAAAATTACAGATGTGAAAGATTTTCAACCTTATCCTGGGAATTTAACCCCTAAGCTGGTAGAATTAGCGCAAATTACAGATGAGGAGTGGGATAAACAATTTACAGGATCGGCTTTACGGCGGATCAAACCGGAAATGTTAAGAAGAAATGCTCGTGCTAATCTTGACACATTTAGGCTAAAGAATGACCCAAAAAGTAATAATTTTTGATTTTGATGGCACAATTGCAGATACTGTAGATGCTCTTGTCACCATTGCTAATCGTTTAGCATTGGAATTTGGTTATATACAAATTTCTGCCGATGAATTGAAACTTTTAAGGAATTTAACTGCTAGAGAGATAATTAAATATTCTGGTATTTCATTATTTAAGATACCCTTCTTAGTCAAAAAAGTGAAAGGAGAATTAAAAAATAAGATCAAAGATTTAGAACCTATATCTGGAATCACAGCAACAATTACAGAACTAGAACGACAAGGTTATAGGTTAGGAATTATTACTTCTAATTCCCAGGAAAATGTAATTGAATTTCTCAAGTGTCATGGTTTAGATTATTTATTTGAATTTATCCACTCAGGGGTAACAATTTTTGGTAAGACAACTATCATAAATAATGTTTTAAGACAGAGACAGATTAAACCACAAACTGTTATTTATGTTGGTGATGAAACTAGGGATGTAGATGCAGCCAAAAGAGCAAATATTCAAGTAGTTGCAGTTACCTGGGGGTTCAATTCTGCTGAAGCATTAGCTAGGGAAAAACCAGATTTTTTAATTCATCATCCTAGTGAGTTATTAGAAGTTGTTCAATAATGGATAGTTAATAGTTATAGGGTTAGACAAGCGATGTACAACGAAGTTATCAATAATCACTCTTTACGGATTTAATTATGAAAAATTTATCAATTTGATTATCAGTCAGGGGATAATGATTAATTAAATTAGTTTGGTGTTTTGAATAATATTTTCTCGTTCCCAGATTTTGTCTGGAAATGAATTATGGAAGGTTCTATTTTCAATGATAGGAGAGGTAGAACCTCTGTCATAGCATTCCCAGTTGGAAACTGGGAACGAGATAAAAATTTACATTCCTTTAAAGCCAACTTCCATGTCGTTTTCAATTGGTATTGTTGGCGAATTTATACTTTTTGGAGTTTTATTCTGAATCCCGATTTGATTGATAAGAATACCAATAATAATCACACTCCCTCCTATATATTGTGCTGTTGTGGGAACTACTCCCAAAATCAAATAAGCTGATAAAATTGCCACTCCTAGCAAACCTAACCAGTCAGTAGCAGATAATTGTTTGACAGTTGTAAAATTCCACTGACGGCCATAAATAATTATTAAAGCTAGTAAAGCACAAAGATTACCAACAAACAAAACATTACAAAAAGAAATGGGATTTCGACCATCAATTAAATTCTGCGCGCCAATTTCTGTGAGTTTGCGTGTAATGGAGTTAGCAGCAGCAAAAATGAGGATAGCTAGAAGTAAATAGGTTCGGCCAGGATTAAAAAGCCGAGTGATAGTGTACACAAAGTTGGCCATAAATCTCTAATTTCATTCATAGTCTTAAATTAAGAAACTACCAGTTGATGTAACTCTTCTGGTGTGAGATGAGAATGAACAACTTCACCGTCACGAAACCAAACAATACGCTTAGTTTGACTTGCTACTTCCGTTTCATGTGTCACCATCACAACGGTAATTCCTGTGCTATTTAATTCAGTAAAAATATCTAAAACTTCTTGGGTAGTACGAGAGTCTAGCGCACCAGTAGGTTCATCTGCTAAGAGTACCACAGGACGGTTGACAATTGCACGGGCGATCGCTACTCTTTGTTGTTGTCCTCCTGATAGTTGAGTAGGTTTATTATTTAAACGTTGTTCCAAACCAACTTTTATTAATGCTTCAGCTGCGCGTTCTTTCCTTTCCTTTGGTTTTACCCCTGCATAAAGCATAGGTAACATGACATTTTCTAATGCTGTTAGTTGGGTTAATAAATGAAATTGTTGAAAGACAAAACCCAGTTTTTTATTCCGAATATGTGCTAATTCCTCATCATTCATTTGAGCAACATTGACATTATCTAAATAATAATTACCAGCACTAGGGCGATCTAAACAACCTATAATATTCATGGCGGTTGATTTTCCTGAACCAGAAGGCCCCATAATGGCGCAATATTCACCTTTATTAATTGCTAAGTTAATAGCACTTAATGCGTGTACTTCTGTCTCTCCCATTCCATAAACTTTAAAGATATTTTCTAAGCAGATAATTTCTGGTTTTTGTTCAGAATTAGGAGTGGTGGAATCGGTTTTTATGAGAGTGTTAGACATATCAATCTATCCTTTCAATATCTCACTTATTTAACAAAATAGGTATTGGCTGAAAGTTGAGTATTGACATTTTAAGAAATATTAATTATTTCTCAAATATCAACCATCAAACATTATTTACGCACTCCTCAAAGCCACAATTGGATCAAGTTTAGCTGCTCTCCTCGCTGGAAATACACCAAAAAACAACCCAATACCACCAGAAATTCCCACCGCCATAGTAATAGAAACAACAGAAATATTTGCTTCTAAAGGACTAATTACCGCTACTAACATAATACCACTCACGCCCAAAGTCGTACCCAATAAACCACCCACTACGGAAACAATAACTGCTTCAATCATAAACTGAAGTAAAATATCATTTTGGGTAGCACCTATGGCTTTTCTTAACCCAATTTCTTGGGTTCTTTCAGTCACAGAAACTAACATGATATTCATAATTCCAATCCCCCCAACTAACAGGGAAATACCAGCAATTGCTGTGAGCATAATTGTCAAAGCACCAGTAATTTGTCCGACTGTTTCTAAAGCATCTTTTTGAGTACGAATAGTGAAGTCATTTTCTCCTACTAAATTATGTCTTTGTCTTAATAAATTAGTAATTTGAAACTCTGCTGCATCTATACTATTTCCATCTTTAGCAGAAGCAGCAATATAAGTTACTTCTAATCCATAGGGTGAAGTTTTGCCCACTAAACGATTTGCGGCTGTAATAATGGGAACTAATGCAGATTCATCATAATCCACACCTACATTAGAACCTTTCTCTGCTAAAACTCCAATTACTTGAAAACTGGTATTTTTAATTCTAATTTGTTTGCCAATGGGGTTTAAATTACCAAAAAGTTTATTCTTTAATTTTGATCCTAAAACTACTACAGGTTTACTTCGTTTCAAATCTAAATCAGAAAAAAATCTACCCGTAGCCATTTCAAAATCACGAACTTGTAAAAAGGTTGGTGTTGTACCAATGATGTTCAAGTTTGTATTTCTATTTTTGTAAGTAATTACTTGTCTACTATTTAATTCTGCGGTGGTTGCAGCTATGGTTGGTACTTGAGAGGCGATCGCTTCTGCATCTTCTAATACTAAAGTTCTAACTACATCTCTGGATATCCTCTGTACTTCTTCGTTCCCAGGAATAATAAATAAAACATTAGAACCCAAAGAATTTAATTCATTTGCTACAAATTGCTGTCCACCTTCCCCAATACCAATCATGGCAATTACTGAACTATTACCAATAATAATTCCTAGCATGGTTAAAGCACTACGCAATTTATTTGACAGCAAGGTTTTAGCTGCCATTTCTACACTTTCTAGAAAGTTCATTTTTCCCCTTATGTATTTATTATTGATTTATTGATTTATTGATCTTTTTTAATCTTGTAATCTTCGGGAGGACTAATGAAAATTAAATCATCTTTTTGTAACCCTTCTAAAATTTGGGTTTCGTTTTTAATTTGCGCCCCAATCATGATTTCTTGAAATTTGGGTTTATTGTTATTATTCTCATCAGGAATTAAAACCCCTGTTTGACCATTTTCTGTGAGAATAGCTACTGTAGGAATAGTTAAAGCATCATTAATGCGATCGCCCAAAAATGTGACATCTACATTCAACCCAGAACGTAATTTATCATCCCCACTATCAATAGCTATCCGTACTTGAAACAATGTCACACCTTCTTCTTCGATAGCGTTGGGAGAAATTAACCGCACACGGCCTTTAAATACCCGATCTGGAAAAGCATCTGCAACAATTTCTACTTCTTGTCCTTGTTTAATTCTACCAATATCTGTTTCTGGCACTTTGGCAATTACTTCCAAACCTGATTCTAATGAAACTATAGAACTAGAGGTTGCTGATGTATTAGTAGATGCAGCGGTTGTTGGTGTAACGAAAGCTCCGATTTCTGCATATTTTTGGGCAATAATTCCTGCAAAGGGAGCGCGAATAATTGTATCATTTAATAGAATTTGTTGCTGTTTTAATTGGGCTTTTGCTGCTGCCACTGCTGCTCTTAATTGGGCAATTTGTTCTGGACGATTACCATTTTTTAACTTTCTTAATGCCTCCCTTTCCTGGGCAACTACAGCTTCTTGTCTTCTGATTTCTTCATTACGATTCCCAGCTTTTTGTAATGATAATCGTCTTTGTGCTTCTGATAAACTAGCCTTCGCTCTCTTATTTTCACTAATGTATTGATCTAAGGAATCTTGAGAAACTGCTCCTTCTTTAGCTAGGGTTTGATAACGTTTTAATCTTGTTTGCGTAAGTTCTAATTGTGCCTTAGCTGAATCTACAGATGCCTGTGCTTGATCTATTTCTTGGGAACGATTTCCAGCTTTAATAATCGCTAATTGGGCTTGAGATTGAGCTAACCTAGCTCTCCCTTGGGCAATATCTTCTACACGACTTCCTGCTTCTATTTCTGCCAATTGTGCTTGAGCTTGTTTTAAATTCGCTTCATATTGAAGAATTCGCATTTTGATATCAGAATTATCCATGCGGGCGATAATTTCTCCTTTCTCTACTTTTTCTCCTTGTTCCACATTTAATTCCGCTAATAGTCCTGGATTTTTAGGACTAACATTGACACTTTGTATCGGTCTAACTTCTCCGGCAGTAATAATTCTTACTGTTACAGTTTTTGCAGCTACAGGAACTGTAAGTTTACTAATATCCTGTTTACGGTTTTCTAGGTTGACTAATCTAATCGCGGTGGTTGTACCAATAATTAAAATTGCCGATGCTGTCAATCCCATTAGCCAACGCCATGAATGTTTGATTTTTGTACCTATTAATAACGTTTCTTTGTGAGTAGTCATGATATTTTTGGTTGGATATTTTTGATGAGAAATCAAGCATTAATAATAAATAATCTCTTCAATATTTAAGATTTACTCTTTATCAATTATAGTTCATTAAAAGGCAATAAAATTATTAATTTATAATTTATATCATTTATATATACAATCAATATGAAAATTCTATGGTTATTAATACTAAACTTAGTGTATATTCCAGGGTGTAAAAATTTCCGTATTTTTTAGTAATAAAAGTAGGAATTACAAAATTAACAAATTAGTCTTTGCACTCTCATTATTTGTGATGGATGGAATCTAAATCCTGGTAGATGTATAGTTGTATGAGATGTAATTAATCTTCAAATGGTGCAATTCCTGCCCAGATGATATCTACTAAATGCTCGGCAAACTTTTTGTCTTCAGGAGTTATGTTTTCTGGAGATTGCATTTGCTCTAAGAACACATAATTCATCAGTGATCCTAAGAATATCATAGCAATAGCTTCAGGGTTACTAGAACGTAATCTTTTTTGTTCCATTTCCCGTTCCAGAAATTTAGTAAATGTTTTCAAATTTCTACTAGGTGGAGAATCTTCTGTGGTGAATATTTCTGGGATTGAATTTCCACGAGAACGTAACATCATCAACCTGGGCATTACTTGCCGATTAAATTCTAAAATTTCTAGACTTAATTGGATTAGATTTTGTTTCAAATTACCCTTTCCTATCAAAGCATCCAGTTTGTTTCCTAAAGGAGATGTTTCTGGAATTCCCATTGATGCAAAAAACAGTTCTTTTTTGGTGGAGAAACGTTTGAAAATGGATGCTTCTGAAATTCCTGCTTTTTGGGCAATTTCTAAGGTGGAAGCCCCAAAGCCTTGCTCTAAGAAGATTTCACAGGCAGCATCTAAAATTTGCTGATTGGTAATTTTTGGTATTCGTGCCATAAAATAAGTATGTGGTTACTTATTAACTTAATAAACTTTAACAATCTCGTCAACACCCAATCACCCCATCACCCCACCTCACACCTGTCATCTACACTAGAAATCGTCTAAGCTATCGAAGAGAAGATATTAATTACGGTTAAGAGGCGGTAGTGTGCCAAAATACCTTCATTTAATTCCATTTTTAGTAGTCTGTAGTTTGTGGAATATGCCCAAAGCAGTCCATGCACAGGCGTTGATACCTCATACAGTGCAGATTAATACAGAGAAGCTAGAACAACAAGGTTTGAGTTTAGCTCAAGAAGCGGCTCAATTAGCTAGGTTTCGTGAACTTGATATGGCTTTACCAAGAGCCAGATTAGCTACTCAATTAGCTCCTAAAAATGATAAAGTTTGGCTACTGTTGGGAGGATTACATTTACAAGCCAGAGAGTTTAGTCAGGCTATCTCAGCTTTGACAACTGCCCAAACACTCAATCCTAAAAACGCTGATATACTTTTCGCTTTGGGTTCTGCCAGTTTTCAGCAAGAGAATTATCGAGCAGCTGCTGAACATTACAAAAATGGGTTAAAGCTGACACCAAACGATGCAGAAGGACTATTTGATTTAGGTAATGCCTATTATATGCTTGGTCGTTTTTCAGAAGCGATCGCCAAATTTGATCAGTCAGTTTCCCAAAATAAAAAATTCTGGCCAGCAATTAACAATGTGGGTTTGATTAAATATGAACAGGGAGATATACAAGGTGCAATCAGAAAATGGCAAGAGGCCGTGGCGGTTGATAAACGAGCAGCAGAACCTTTATTAGCTTTAGCAGTAGCAATGTATACTAAGGGTAACAGAACACAAAGTTTAAGAATGGGAGCAGCAGCACTCCGTATAGATAAACGCTATGCTGACTTAAATTTCCTCAAAGAAAACCTCTGGGGGGAACGTCTATTGTCAGACGCAAGAAAATTCTTAGATTTACCTCAAATACAATCTGTGTTAGAACCCCAAGCAGAAGGTGTAGTTATACCTAACTCACTGCCTCAACAATAAAAAGTATAAATTTTGACTGTGAACATCAGGCAGTAAACAAAATTAATTGCCAACTGCCGATAAATGTTCTAGATTATGGATCAATATCTCCGAAGTAAGTAATAAAATATTACACGCCTTCTTTAGGTATAAGTGCCATAATTTGATCAACAAATTGCTGATGGTCAACCACAGGCTTTGAGATATAGCCATCAGCCCCACTTTGTTTAAGAAAGTTTTCGCGATCGCCTTCCATAGCGTGTGCAGTCACTAAAATAACTGGTAGCTTTTCTGTTTGAGGGTCAGACTTTAACATTTGAGTAATTTTGATCCCATCAACAGATTTACCTTCATACATACTGCGTGCCAGAGAGACATCCATTAAAATCAAGTCAGCTTCTCCAGCCTGGGCAATTTTAATTACCTCTTCCACATCTTCAGTGTGTTTAACCCCCAAACCACCACGCTTGGTTAAAATTTTGGAAAAAACACGAGCATTAATAGGATCATCTTCGACAATTAAAACTGTTTTCATGACAAATTAAACTTTTAAGGAGGAAAAATCTATTTTAGGTAAAGTTTTGGGAGAAGCATCCAGCTATCAAAAATCAGTAGTCAAAAATAACTCAGTTGTAGACAGATTTCAGGTTTTGAATTGATTAGACTTCAATCAGTAAAACACACTGACAAAGCACTCAATTCTTGCTTTTGTCCCCAGCATTGCCCTATGACATCTACGTCATGAAGGAATCTACAAGCATAAGTTAACCGCTCAAATCTACTGTAAGTTATGCAGTAACCAGTAACTGCCAACTTTTTAATAATCTTATCTGTATCTCCAACATCAAGGATAATACTATGGTTTTTTATCCTATGAAGATCAAGATTTTTTTTGTGAGCAAAACTATTTTATTCATGATGCAGTGGTTTTTACAGTCATAAGTCTCAAAAATATTTGTATAGTTAGAATTCAGGGAAAAAACTCATGGCACAACAGTTAAACCTTCTCTCCAAGGGACAGGTAATCACCACACCCCTGCACACTGAGATGCAACGGTCTTACTTAGAATATGCCATGAGTGTGATAGTTGGGCGGGCATTACCAGATGTACGTGATGGTTTAAAACCAGTACACAGAAGAATTTTGTACGCAATGCACGAATTGGGTTTAACACCAGATCGCCCCTATCGGAAATGTGCTCGTGTAGTGGGTGATGTTTTGGGTAAATATCATCCCCACGGAGATCAAGCAGTTTATGATGCTCTCGTTAGGCTGGTGCAGGAATTTTCTAGCCGTTATCCCCTCTTAGCAGGACATGGTAACTTTGGCAGTGTGGATAATGATCCCCCAGCGGCAATGCGCTACACAGAAACACGTCTTGCACCTGTAAGTCATGAAGGAATGCTGGCGGAAATCGGTGAAGAAACAGTAGAGTTTATTGGTAACTTCGATAGCTCCCAACAAGAACCCACTGTACTACCAGCCCAATTACCCTTCTTACTGCTCAATGGCTGTGCAGGTATTGCTGTGGGAATGGCTACCAACATCCCTCCCCATAACTTAGGAGAAATAGTAGACGGTTTAATTGCCCTAATTGACAACCCAGAAATAACAGATGAAAAACTATTTACATTAATTCCTGGCCCTGATTTTCCCACAGGTGGAGAAATTGTTGGTTATAAAGGAATTCAGGAAGCTTACACTGGTGGCAAGGGGGGTATTTTATTACGAGGTGTGGCTACCGTAGAAGAAATACCACCAGCAAAGGGAACTAAACGCAGAACAGCAATTATAGTTACAGAATTACCTTATCAAGTAAACAAGGCTGGCTGGATTGAAAAAGTTGCAGACTTAGTTAATCATGGACGTTTACAAGGTATTTCGGACTTGCGGGATGAGAGCGATCGCGAAGGAATGCGAGTTGTAATTGAACTAAAACGCGATGCTAATGCCCAGGATGTACTACAGCATCTGTACCATCAAACAGCCCTACAAACTACCTTTGGTGCCATTCTTTTGGCTTTGGTAAATGGACAACCCCGTCAGTTAAGTTTGCGACAAATGTTACTAGAGTTTCTCGATTTTCGGGAATATACTCTGAACAGACTTTACACGTATGAGTTGGAAAAAGCTGAAAATCGCTTAAATGTTGTCACTGGTTTATTAACAGCTTTATCTCACATAGATCAAGTAATTGAAATTTTACGCCAAGCAACCGATGGCAGTACAGCCAAAATCACTCTTTGTCAGCAACTAAATTTGACTGAGGTACAAGCTGATGCCATTTTATCCATGCCATTACGCCGACTAACTAGTTTAGAACAGCAAAATTTACAACAGGAATCAAATGATCTTAATCAGCAAATTGCTTCATTGCGGAAATTATTAGATGACAGAAAGGAATTACTTAAGTCTTTGAAAAAAGATTTGCGAAATCTTAAACGCAAATATAGTGATTCTCGACGGACAAAAATTTCTGCTATTAGTGATACTCCTATCAAACCAGAAAAACTCAAAGCAGAGGAAAATTCAACATCTAAAACTCAAAACTACTCATCAGAACCAGCTATTTTAGAATTTACTCAGCGTGGTTATGTGCGTCGTCTTTCACCTACAGGTAAAAAGCCAAAAACGGAGAACAGTCTACATGAAAACGATTTTATTCTCAAAACACAATTAACTAAAACAGATGAAGATTTATTCATACTGAATACTGGTGGCAAAGTTTACCCTATAAAGGTAGGAGAAATTCCTCCTACAACCGGCCGTTCCCCACGAGGAACACCACTAATTACTATGCTAACTAGTACGGCTCAGGCAAATGCAGGCGGTATTGTCAGCCGCTTTGTGATGCCTGAGTTTTATGAAACTACCCAAATGTTACTGCTAACAAAACAAGGCAGAATTAAGCGACTGGCAATGGAGGAGTTAAATAACATTAGTCGGCGTGGGATTACCATTTTAAAACTCAAGGATAATGATGAATTGTCTTTTTGTGAATTCACTACTACAGGACAACACCTCATTTTAGCTAGTTCTGGTGGTCGTCTGTTGCGCTTTGCCATTAATGATGAACAATTACCAATAATGGGACGTGCAGCTATGGGTTTACAAGCTTTTCGTATCTTAAAGAATCAACATATGGTGGGCTGTGTGACTGTTGCTAAAAATGATGAATTATTGTTAGTAACTCAAGAAGGATACGCTAAACGCATACCTGCTAGTAATTTGAGAACAGCTAATCGTGGTGATTTGGGTATTCAAATGTTGAAATTCTATAACAAAACTGATCACTTAGCAGCTATGGTACGTGTAAACCCAGGGAAGGAAGTTGCATTAATTACTAATAGGGAAAGAGTAGTGAAAATCCCTGTGGATTCTATTCCTGTCTTAGATCGGGATTCCAAGGGCGAGAGTATATTACAAGTCAACCGTGATGAACAAATCGTTGAAGTCATGGAAATGTTAGATATTCGTAATTCGTAATGCTCCCTATGGCTAACGCCACGCTACGCTATCGGGAGAGCTACGCTAACGTAATGCCTCTTTCAGAGGAACAACGCTTACATAATTACTGATTCAATCCAGATTCCCAATCACCAATCACCAATCACAAGTCACCAGTTATCAGTTACTATTTGTCCCTATTCACTGTTTACTGTTTACTGTTCACCAGTCACCAATCACTAATCACAAAAATACTTTTTTCAACAAATTTTGTTTACGCTGGTAATGATAAATACAAGTTAATTAAAATAGAATATAAGTATTAAGCCCACATTATGCAGAAGTGTGGAGTAAAAAATAATTATTTATAAAAGCATTGCTTGGCAAGGGTTTTCAGGATTTTAGTTCAATAAAAATACAAATATTTGTTAGGAATAAATCTCATTTATTGATAACATTTCTAGGGTAAATTTTTTACACCCCTTAATTCTTCCTGAAAATTATTCAGGATTGAATTTTATTTTCAGAATGTGGGTTTTTTTGCAAAAAGTTGTTATATTAATTTACATAAGACAATAAATAGGACTGACGCATTGACAGCATTAACCAAGTGTTAAGTATGGGTATCATGCTTTCTTAGGATTTTTTTGACGATTTTTAACTGATAGCGAAGCATATCGCTATTGATTAAGAATCAATGTTCAAAAGCCTAAAATTACTTATTCTGGTTTAATCACACCATAGTGAATTTGTACAGTGCGAAACTCCTACAAACATTAGTAAACAAATATTGTTTGGAGTGCTAACCATGACTAATGCAACAAAAACTTTCACTTCCGCACCAGAAGACCGCAATGCTTGGCGTTGGGGCTTCACTCCTCAAGCAGAAATTTGGAATGGTCGTCTAGCAATGATTGGTTTTTTAGCAGCTACTTTAATTGAGTTGTTTTCCGGTCAAGGCTTCCTGCACTTCTGGGGAATTATGTAGGTAAATTTTAAAATCCAAAATTTTTTGCCAGTTAAAAAGCCTGGTGGTTGTAATTAACTACCAGGTTTTTTCAGTCATCAGTTATCAGTTATCAGTTATCAGTTATCAGTTATCAGTTATCAGTCATCAGTCATCAGTTATCAGTTATCAGTCATCAGTCATCAGTTATCAGTTATCAGTTATCAGTTATCAGAAGGATAGGTATGGCTTGTTGAATACATCTAAAACCTTTACAGGTATAGGATTTGAGGTATTTTGAAATTTAAAAAATACAAGATATTTGAGGATTCAGTAGTTGAAAACCTTGCACTTTTTTGATTTGGAGAGATTGAAAAGTAGTGTTTCAGTTCTCTCCCTGCGCCCTGCGCCCTGCGCCCTGCCTTTGGGCCTCTACGACAAGACTTTTTCAGCCAACCCTATATATAGTGGTGGTGGTGAGGGTATCAAGTCAAAATTCAAAAGTTAAAAGTTTCAATTGATGGACTTTTGTATCTTGCATTATTTCCCAATCACCAATCACCAGTTCCCAATTCCCAATTATCGAATATATTCCTTGAGGACACTATTGCGATTAGGATGGCGCAATTTACGCAGTGCTTTAGCTTCTATTTGACGAATTCTCTCACGGGTGACATTGAAAATTTGCCCAATTTCTTCTAAGGTTTTCATCCGCCCGTCATCCAAACCATAGCGTAGTCTTAAGACATCTCTTTCCCGCGGACTCAGGCTATCAAGAACTTTTTCTAGGTCTTCTCGTAGTAAATTTTTAGAAACTTGATCTTCTGGTGTTTCTCCGTCAGATTCAATAAAATCTCCTAACCGGGAATCCTCTTCTTTACCAATAGGTGTTTCCAGAGAAATTGGTAATTGGGCAGATTTAGCAATAAAACGTAGCTTCTCAATGGTCATTTCCATCCGAGTTGCGATCTCTTCCTCGGTGGGTTTACGACCCATTTCCTGAGACAAAAGTTTGGTGGTTTTCTTAATTCGTGATATTGTTTCGTAGAGGTGAACAGGTAGACGGATAGTACGAGATTGATCAGCGATTGCTCTTGTGATAGCTTGGCGAATCCACCACGTTGCGTATGTGGAAAACTTATAACCTTTTTCGTGGTCAAATTTTTCGGCTGCGCGGATCAGGCCAAGACTACCTTCTTGGATTAGGTCTTGGAAGGATAAGCCACGGTTCATATATTTTTTGGCAATCGAAACCACAAGACGCAAATTGGATTGCACCATTTTGTCTTTAGCCCTACGGCCAATGTGGAGACGATAACGGAAAGTAGGTAATGGCAGTTCTACCGCTGCTGCCCATTCTTTCATTTCCGGTTCACGGTCTAATTTTTCATACAAGTCTTCATAGACTCGTTCTAGCTGGAGTAATTCAGCAATTTTCCGAGCTAGTTCAATTTCTTCATCAGCCCGTAACAATCGAATCCGACCGATTTCTTGTAAATAGAGACGAATTGAATCTTCTGTATAGTGCTTCTTCTTGCTTTGTGTCCGACGACGCGATTTAGCGGCTTTTCCAGACTTTGCGTCGTCCTCATCAGTCTGAGGCTCTAAAAAATCATCAATTTCGCCATCATCGGTAAGTATTAAATCCTCTTCGTCCTCGATTAATAAGAGTTCTTCTTCGATATCAGGCGGATTTATCATTTCTAGGTCAGGCCGATAAATATTATCGAGTACGTTGTTAGCCTGGTTCATGCCGCGTTCCTCATGCTCCTTGCAGAATCAATTACTCAAGATGTGGTTAATGCTCTTGTGATTGAGCTATTTTCACCAAATATAGGCTGTTGGTTAATTCACCTATATTAATTCAGATTTTTTCAGCTTCTACATTTTTTTTTGCAGATATTTTCTACTTTCTAATTTAGCTTTCCTATGGGTATTCGCTGTTGAGAAAGTAAAATTTTTCGCTGTTACTGTTTAAGACAATTTCTGATTGATTAAAAACACAATCAGATTCGGTATTATCAGGTAATTAGCTACCCTGGACATATAAGGATATGTCTGCTGGCTTGTTTACCTGTTAAGACTTTTCCGATTGTAGCCTGTTTCACAGAAATTGTACTCTTTTTGTGTTTTAGTCACCAATTCACTGAATCCAGATACAGTAACTATTATCAAAATGACATTAAAACCTCTAGGCAAAACATTAAATCTTATCTACCAATTTTGGGTTTGGCAGTTGCTTTACCTTTAGATTGAAAGATAGACAGATTTGCCCCTGGAAGATTTGAGATTTAACATTTTTTCCATAGCGACAGAAAATGGGAGTCCCATTCAAGTTTGCTGTCTTAATGCACCCATATCTAGTCTTCCTTCGTAAATTTTTGATTTGAGATGGAAAAACTAGGTATGTCTCTGGGTTCATACAATCATAGTGCAACCTTAATGGATCTTATTTTCTGGACATAAGCTTTTCATATGCTATGCCAATTACCCGAACTAGGAGTTTAGGTTTTGACGAAGTTAGCCGATTAATAGATGAATTGATTGCCAATTCTATTCGACCTTATTAAAACATTAGCGCACTGCGAAGATTTCCACCCTATGCAACTTGACAAACTGTTCTTATTGTATACAACGCTATTTTAGTCCTTCGATAAATAATTTGTCATTGGTTATGCTTAACTACTGACTTGCTGATGAAAAAACTACATTGAAGACAGTCAATATAATATTTTTACCATAAAGGTATTTGAAGATATTAGCAAATATTGCTATGTTTGTGATCTGAATAATTTTATACTGATAATTTATTTGTGTTCTTTTCTCTTATATCTGGACTTTCCTCAGCTTTTATACTTATACTGCGTATAAAAAGTTACTAGTTTATTTTATTAGAGAAGATAATCAAGATTAAGCTCATTTTCTAATTATATTAACAGGAAGTAAAGCAGGTGTAGTCTGTCAATCATTACTCATGATTTTCTTGCTTACACTGATTATATTATGTAAAACCTTTTCGGTTGATGATTCAGTTTAACAAACTTCTCATTTAATCATACCTGTTTAATATCTTTGACTGTTGCTACTAATCTTGATTATCCTTTTTATCTAACTAAATAGGTTGTACATTTATTCTGGTTAAGAAAAATTTTAAATGTCTAAATCAGTTAGATCAAGTTGAGAACCGTGGGTTTCGATAAATTCTCTTCTGGGTGCAACGCGATCGCCCATCAAAATAGTGAATATCCGATCTGCTTCAGCAGCATCTTCTATTTCTACTTGCTTCAAGGTACGAGTTTCTGGGTTCATGGTAGTTACCCACAGTTGTTCAGGCATCATTTCCCCTAAACCTTTGAATCGCTGAATTGTATAATTGGCGTTAGTTGGTAAAGTGGCAATATGTTGTTGCAATTCCCGATCACTGTAGCAATATTGGTAATTTTTACCCCGTTCTACTTTATACAGTGGCGGACAAGCAATATAGATGAAACCTTGTTCAATTAGTGACCTTTGGTAACGGTAGAAAAATGTTAATAACAAAGTTCTGATATGTGCGCCATCTACGTCAGCATCAGTATTATGAGCGCATAACCCACCAGTTCCACAGACGAAGTTTTCATCATCTTCTACAGAGAAATCATAAACATAGTCACCAACTGGTTCTATTTCCTCAGCCAGAATTACTCGTAAACCCATCAAATCATCACTGATATGGACAAAATCTTGAGCTTTATGAGTGGGACTAGCTAACAATGCTTCTAGTTTATGGGCATTACCATGACGCTGCCAAATTTGCCGACATCTGGAAATCTGTTCTTTCCCGCAAATTCTGATGCTGTAATAAGGATGGCGAGTTTGAATCGCTGCATTAGATTTAGTTGCTGGCTGATGTTGACTGTGAGCAGCAATTATACCCATTTGCCCCAACAGATAAAGTAATCCTTCCTTGAGTTCAACAGAATTGGTGGTAAAGGATAAATGCAGACCGGCTGTAGTTCCATCACCCAAGAAATAACTTTCCACAAAAGCCATCTGTAAATCTTCAGGGAGGCTAAAAACTAAATCAGGTAATTTCTTCTGGTGTGCTGGTTTTGCTAAACCATAAGCCTGAATTAATCTGGCCGCAGCTACGCTGTGGAAATAGAGTTTGATACCATCACTATCAGGATCAGGATATATTCTAGGTGTTTCCCCGAAGACTGATTTAATTACTGCTGTGAGTTCAGGGATAAATCTTTCATCTTTTTTCCCTAAATTCAAACTTACTTGATGTTGACTTAGAGTTCCTTCTGCTACATACCAACCCAAGAACCACATTAATTCACGGGTGATGGGTAAATAACGACTAAAAGCTTTGTTACTGTGTGCTTGGGGAACAAGCTGTACATCTTCACCTAAACAGGCAATTTCTAAAGATGTAAACTCATCTAAGGGTTTATAGTTACTTACTTCTCGCCATTTAGCATTTTTACTACTGTCGTCTTGGTTCAGTAATGCGTCTATTTTGGCAGGGAGTTGCTCATAAACAATGCTGTCATTCCAGCCAATTGCTTCCAGGTAGTTGAGGAATTGAGATAAAATGGGGCGATTAATTCCTCGTTCCCAGTGACTAATAGTAATTGGTTGTTTGACTCCACAAGCAGTGGCGACTTTTTTCTGACTGACTTTTGCTTGTTGACGGGTGCTGATCAGTTGTTGCCATGCTGTTGAGTCTAGCACCACTCTGGGTTCATTCCATAAATCTGGACGTTCAACTTTGGCTAAGACTCGCTGACGGGCAATTTTACGGACATCTTCACCTTGAACATACAGTGATTTGGTTAATTCTGCTTGGTGGAAAGTTGTTAATAAGTCAATGCGGGTGGGACTATTGTTAGGACGAGGAAGACGACGACTGGCTACTAATATATCTCCTGGTTTAACTTCGTTACCTTTTTTGAGAATTACCTGCCCATTTTCCCAAACAAACACGCTGTGGGAGGATGTGACTTTTACGGAACGATTGTAACGGGTAGTTAACCTGTACATTGGTTCTTCATGGCCGTGACGAATGACAGCTTTGAGGGGACGGAAGCGGGTAGCATGGGTTTTTTGGTCAAAACAGACTACTTGGTATTCTTTAACGTTGCGTCTTCCTTCTGTGCAGTCGTCAATGAACTTACCAATTTGCACAAATTCAGTTTCACCTGAGTTGTTCATCACCAATGTAGGTTCATCACCAGCTACACTCATAATCACGATGCGGTGATAACGTAGTTGAGAAGTGTCAAATTCTTCCCCTTTCACACCTAAACCCAGTGCTGTAATTAAGGATTGAACTTCGTTGTTTTTATAGATTTTCGCGTCGTCTGTTTTTTCAATGTTTAAAATCTTACCCCGCAGAGGTAGAATTGCTTGGGTACGGCGATCGCGTCCTTGCTTGGCACTACCACCCGCTGAATCACCCTCAACTATGAATATTTCTGATTCAGCAGGATCACGAGAGCTACAATCAGCTAATTTACCAGGTAAAGGAGATGATTCTAATACAGATTTTCTTCTCACCAACTCCCGCGCATGACGGGCTGCTTCAGCGGCTTTAAAGGCTTGAATTGCTTTATCTAATATGGAATCAGCGACGTTGGGATGAAATTCTAAATATTCCGTGAGAACTTCCCCTACCAAAGAATCAACGATACCGCGAACTTCTGTATTACCAAGTTTAGTTTTGGTTTGTCCTTCAAATTCTGGTTCAGGAACTTTTACGGAAATAACTGCTGTTAAACCTTCCCTAACGTGTTCCCCACTGAGGTTAGATTCATTCTCTTTAATCTTGTTCCGTTTACGAGCGATCGCATTTAATGTTCTAGTTAGAACTGCCTTTAAACCTTCTAAATGAGTACCACCATCAATGGTACGAATATTATTAGCAAAACCTAGTACATTATCAGTATAAGCATCTGTACACCATTGCAGAGAAACTTCAACTTGAACATTATTGCGTTCCCCTTGCACATAAATAATTTCCTCATGCAAAGGCTGTTTTTCTCTATTAATGTAGGCGATATATTCTTTAATCCCACCCCTGTATTCGTAGGTTTCTACTTTTGGTGTATCACTTTTGATGATTTCTAAGCGATTATCTGTAAAGGTAATTTTTACACCTGCATTCAGATAAGCCAATTCTCGTAAACGACCGGCTAAAGTGATGTAGTCGAATTCAATACCATTGCTAAAAATTTGAGTGTCTGGTTTAAAAGTAATAGAAGTACCTGTCCTAGTGACTTTATCAGCAGTTACTTGCAAATCTGTAACCGGAAAACCCCTCTCATATCTTTGGTTGTGAATTTTTTTATCTCGCCAAACTGTAACTTCTACAAATTCTGAAAGGGCATTAACCACGGAGATACCAACCCCGTGTAAACCACCAGATACTTTGTATCCACCACCACCAAACTTACCTCCTGCATGGAGAACAGTTAATACTGTTTCCAATGCTGATTTACCAGTTTTAGGGTGAATATCCGTAGGAATACCCCGACCATCATCTGTAACTGAGCAAGAACCATCAGCATTAATATCTATCTCAATGTGGGTACAATGACCAGCTAAAGCCTCATCAACTGAATTATCTACTACTTCGTACACTAAATGGTGAAGTCCTCGTGGTCCAGTAGTACCAATGTACATTCCTGGACGTTTACGGACGGCTTCCAGACCTTCCAGAACTTGAATCTGATCGGCGCTGTAACTGCTCGTCATAAAAATTCTCCTGATATCTGGGGCAAAATAACCAAATGGCTATAAAAGTTAAAATCACCCCAAGATTATAACACAAAAGCCTTAATGCCGTCCTTAGAGTGATTTCATGAAAAGTTTATATAGGGGTTGCAGCCCTTGGACAATAAATGTAATGCTCCTGTTGGGATAGCTTACGTAATGCTCCCTTCAGGAGAGCAACGCTTACGTAATTCGTAATTCGTAATTCGTAATTCGTAATTCGTAATTCGTAATTCGTAATTCGTAATTCGTAATTCGTAATTCGTAATTCGTAATTCGTAATTCGTAATTCGTAATTCGTAATTCGTAATTCNTTTGATGATTTGATTAATAAAGTTGATTATTTAGTTGTTTTTAGACAACGAAAACTTATCTTTACTCCTGCCTGATTATACCCTTCATAATCCTTTTGTTCTTTCTCGACTTTTTCAGCAAACCCTAATTAGCGTCAGGACTTACGCAAAATATCCCTAAAACCCTCATAGGACTTACGCATTTTTACGAAAAGTTAGGGTTGGAGATTGCTTCCTTACGTCGCAATGACAGTATTTGAACTAAGTTTTGCGTAAGTCCTGCCTCATTCTGTGTTCTCTGTGCCTGGAGTGGTTCGATTATTCCATAGCTTGTGCGTAAGTCCTAAGTGTAAAGATATTTAACGAATTTAATAAATTTTACCTTAGATGAATGATATCAAATCATGAATAGTTATTTTTGGTCAATATAGCTGTAGACAGAGTAGTTAACACATGACTTAATCATGAAATGCTAACTACAAGTAAGTTTGATTTCTTACTTCTGACTCCTGCTATATAAAGACAATAGGTACGGAGCTATAGCAATGGGTTTATTTGACAAATTACGTGGTGAATTTGTAGACATTGTAGAGTGGTTAGATTCCACGAATGATTCTATTTCCTACCGATTTGAAAGGTATAACAGCGAAATAAAAATGGGGGCAAAACTGACTGTTAGACCTGGACAGTTAGCCGTTTTTGTCAATGAAGGGCAAGTGGGAGATGTATTTTCACCAGGAATGTATACTCTCTCAACCCAAAACCTACCCATATTTAGTAGCCTCAAAGGTTGGCAGTATGGTTTTAATTCTCCATTCAAAGCTGAAGTTTATTTTTTCAACACTAAAATCTTTACTAACTTGAAATGGGGAACTTCCAATCCTCTAACTATTCGTGATCCAGAACTTGGACCTGTGCGGTTACGAGCTTATGGTAACTATAGTATTAGAGTTACTGAACCACAAAAACTCCTCCAAGAACTTGTTAGCACTGATGGACTGTTTCAAGTAGATGAGATCAGTGATCATCTCCGTAATATTATTATTACATCCTTTGCTAGTTGGGTCGGAAGCAGTCAAACCCCTCTGTTAGATTTTACCGCTCAGTATCGTGAGATCGGTAATCAAGTAAGGGATGCTATTCAACCGAAAATACAAAGTTATGGCATTGAGTTAACACAATTATTAATTGAAAATATTTCCCTACCTAGTGAAGTGGAATCAGCACTGGATAAACGAGCCTCTATTGGGTTATTAGGAAATATGCAAGAATTTACTCAATATCAGACTGCTAATGCAATTGAAAAATCAGCCCAAAATCCTGGAGGTAACAATGTAGGATTAGAGTTTGGTGTGGGAATGGTAATGGCACAGCAGATGAATACAGTATCAATACCGAACCAACCACCTGCACCACCACCAGTACAAACACAATGGTATATCTCTAGTAATGGTCAAAGATTAGGGCCTTTTACAAGTGAGCAATTACCAGGACAAGGTTTAACCGCTCAAACCTATGTTTGGTGTGCAGGTATGCAGAGCTGGCAACAAGCAAGCCAAGTATCGGAATTATCTTCTTATTTAGCTGCTGCACCACCGCTACCAATACAAACACAATGGTATGTGTTTAGTAATGGTCAAAGGTTAGGGCCTTTCACAAGTGAGCAACTACTAGGACAAGGTTTAACTGCTCAAACCTATGTTTGGTGTACAGGTATGCAGGATTGGCAACAAGCAAACCAAGTGTCGGAATTAGAGACATTATTGACTTCATTTCCCCCACCAGCGCCCCCACCAGCAATTTAAGGGACTTTTAAATATCAAAAGAGGTAGGGGAGGGGGGTAAAAAAAAGTTGTTTAGATCCCAAATAGATAATTCAAATAATCCAATAATAAGAATTCATTTTTTTGTTTGCCTAAGTTAATTAGTGTTTGCTAAATAGTTATTCCGTGATTTATAAAATCTAATTCTTCATTCTTTGTTTATTAGTCCACTTATCAATTTATTTTTTTATGTATAAATATCAATGCTCTAATTGTGGTGCAGATTTGGTTTTCAGTCCTAATAAGAGTTTACTCAAATGTGATTATTGCGGTCATGAAGAAGTTATTAAGCAGACTAATGAAAAACCCCAAGAAAGGTCCTATGAACAACACATTAATAATAGTCATGCTCGCTTAGAAAAACTGTCTACAACTGCTATAGAAGTTAGTTGTTCAGATTGTGGTGCAAATATTACTTTTGAACCGCCACAGGTAGCTGGTTCTTGTCCTTTTTGTGCTGCCAAAATTGTGGCACAACCAAAAGTTGCTGATCCAACTATAGCCCCAGAAGGTATTATTCCTTTTCATATTGGTCGTCAAGAAGCTAGAAAAAATCTGCGAAAATGGATTCAGAAGTTGTGGTTTGCTCCTAATGATTTGAAGCAGTTAGCACAACCGGAAAAGATTCAAGGAGTTTATTTGCCTTTTTGGACTTACGATACAGAAACTTGTAGTTCCTATTCAGGACAAAGGGGAGATTACTATTATGAAACGGAAACTTATACAGAAGAGGATGAAAATGGTGAACAAGTAACAAAAACTCGTGAAATCAAACATACTCATTGGAGTTATGCGTCTGGAATGGTAAATTGCAGTTTTGATGATGTTCTGATTCCGGGAACAAAATTAATAAATTTTCAGTGTCTTCAAGCTTTAGAACCTTGGGATTTAAAGGAGTCGCTAAAAGCTTATGAACCATCATATTTATTAGGTTTTGAAGCCCAGCGATCGCAAGTTTCCTTAGAAGAAGGATTTTTGTCAGCTAAAAATATTATTGATGATCAAATTTATGTAGCAGTTGAAAGAGATATAGGTGGTGATGAACAGCAAATTGATAGTGTCTCAACTGATTATCAACAACTTACTTTTAAACACATTTTACTACCAGTTTGGATGAGTTCATATCGTTATAGAAATGGTCAATTCCAAGTAATTATTAATGCTCGCACGGGAGAAATACAAGCGGAAAGACCCTACAGTAAAATTAAGATTTTCTGTGCTATTTTGGGTGGTATTTTATTCAGTACAGCTATCATTTTAATAGTTATTTGGCTCAAAAATAGATGATCAGTAGTCTAGCAAAATAAATTTTAGGCATTGCTGATTTTAGGTATGATATTAGATAATTATAACTCCTTGTTAATATATAATTAGGGCTTGCTCTCTGTTCCCTAAATCTTAATTTCATGCCATAACTCAGCAATGCCAAATTTTATAGTTAGGGGAGGGAACAAAAAGCAGGTAAGGAATCCATACGTTTTTGTTTTCACTCAATATGTTCAATTAATTTTGCTTTCGTAATGAGGTACACCATTTTCTGGCAAAATGCCCAACCCACAAGAGTTTCATGATGATGATTTGTACCTCTTATGAATGAAATCTGCGCTATAGTTAAAACCTACATACTTGCTTGCTATTTACACCTATTGAAGGATTTGTTTCAAAGCAGTTGACAAATTGGGGTACTGATAGTTAAAACCCGATGCTTGGGTGCGTTGTGGTAAAACTTTTTGCCCTTCTAACACCACTACTGCACCATCTCCTAATAAAGCTTCTAACGCAAAACCAGGTACAGGCAACCAAGAAGGACGACCCATAACTTGCCCCATAGTATCACTTAACTCATTCATGCGTACAGGATTAGGGGCAGTGGCATTATAAACACCTTGCATATTCTGTTGATTTAAAGCTCGAATAATTAAATTCACAATATCATCTATGTGAATCCACGAAAACCACTGACGACCGCTACCAATTGGCCCACCTGCAAACAGTTTAAAGGGTGTAATCATTTTCCCTAAAGCACCGCCAAATCCTAAAACAATGCCAAAACGCAAAATTACCAAGCGCACGTTTTCATCTGTTACCTTGATAGCTTCCGCTTCCCATTCTTGACAGACTTGAGCTAAAAAATCTTGACCTGAAGGACTTTTTTCTTCAAAGGTAGCAGTTTCGCTCGTACCGTAGTAACCAATTGCTGAAGCATTAACCAGAACAGAAGGTTTAGGATTAGCTTTGGCGATCGCCTCGACAACTTTTTGAGTACCTAATTTACGACTGTTGAGGATAGCTTGTTTACGTTCCGGTGTCCAACGTTCCTCAGCAATAGGTTCTCCAGCCAAATTTACCACACCATTACAACCAGCTACAGCACCTTGCCAAGCACCAGATACACCTGGTGTATAAGCCATAATTTCTACATTGGGAAAAGCCTGAGCAGGAAAAACCTGATGAGCATGATTGGTGTTGCGACTTAAAACTAAGACTTTATTACCTTCATCTTGTAACCGCTTTACCAAACGACTACCGACAAATCCTGTTGCTCCCGTGATTACTACTTTCATTGTTAAATTAAACTCAAGCAAATTTTACAGTTTTTACTGTTTACTTAATCTAACAATTTTTGTAGCTACATAGTCTGCTATTAAAGCTAATTTTTTGTTTTCCACCTGTAATCATTCCTAATGAGTACGTATCCAATACAGGGAAAAATTCTCAGAAAGTGCAGTGTGTTAGAAACATAATCACAAATTACCTATGAGCGTAGCTTGGCTATTAGGGGTATAGCACCAAGCGCAAGTCAAAAGCCAAAAGTCAAAAGCTTACTGCTTATATATGTCAATATTCAATGATATCCTAACCTAATTACGTAATGTTGGATTACGAATTATAAATAATTTTAACTGGCGTGTTCCCAGTCGCTCAGTAGTTCACGTTGCTTTTTTTTGCTTTTAATTTTACGCACAGGTACTTTAGGAGTACCAATATCTACATAAGTAAAAGACTGTTTCATCTGTTTGGTAGATTTTCTTTTTTGTGTTGTAGTCATGGTTAAATACCTGAAAGATAGTCTTGTTTCAATCTCAGTTCAATTTTGGTTCTAATTTAGAAAATCATTTTCTTTTCACCAATTCCGGAAGAAATATTTGGTTTTTTGTGAGAAACTCTTGATTAATAATTGGGGCGTTGATAAATATTCGGACTAATCAAAGGAAAATTAGGATTTTTAGATAGTGTTTTACTACATCTAATTGAGAATTTCTTTGTGGTGTATCTCCTTAATATTGACTCCTAGTAACCATTCTCCAGATTTTAAATCCCAGAAATAACCTGATGAGACTGTGTAGAAAACCTGTGAATATTCAGCCAATATTTTACAGATTAATGGGAATTATTAGCTAATAAAAATTTTATGTTTAACTGTTCTTCTTCAGCAGAATAGATAAAAAATTAATCCTCAATTGTTCTGATCTGTAAGTTAATGATTTTCATGGTTGTTGTTGTGCTAACCATTGATCATACACAGATTTTGTTTCACGCAGAGTCACAGAGAGTAAGAGTTTAATTTTTTAACTTTTTAAGTTCATAACCTAATTCAGCAACTCCCCATTTCTTGATGAGACTGCGCTTAATTTTGCTAATAGTTTCACTCCTCCGCGATCTCTGCACCTCTGCGGTTAATTCCTCGATAAATTTGGCGCATCTTGAGACAAAATTGGAAAAATATACTGATAAACAAAACTTAACCACACAAAAAATCACAATACAAACCTATCACTTCCACCACCCATCAAGGAAAAACAGTTATTACTGTGTTAACCGAGGTATTATCACAAACAAAGTATAAAAAGTTATATTAAAATCACCGCAAGCTTTTGATCACAAATTCACAGATGCGTGTTAAGGTTTTATTTCCATTGTCTTCTCCCATCTGTTTTTTTGGTGCTTCTTCCCATGTTTATCAATAACTTACACCCCCAACATCTAGAAGAATTAGTTACAGATAGCTGTATTGATTTACACTTAGCTAGTCTGAACTTTTGTTCTCTAGAAGGAATGGAAGTTTATCAATATCTACTCATATCCAACCAATTGCCTCGTACTAACACTGGTATGATTAAAAATACATGGTTACAACGTTATAACCATATTAAAGCTGGTGGTTGGTGGTGTTCTGGTAGAGATCCCCTTAAAAATTGGCAGAAAATGGAATGGGGATGTTTTAAACCCAGTCAACCCCGACACAATAAAAATGGTAAAAAAATTAAATATGAACATCCTCCCAGCACTCCTACAAGAGTGTTTTGTTTGCGGGTAAATTTAAAAATTTGGCAACAAATTTCCCAACGTTATCAAATAGAAATGCCCAAAAATATTACCATTTCCAATGATGGTGAAGCTGAAGGTTTTTGGCAATGGGTGACAGAAAACAATATCTCTATTATTATTTGTGAAGGTGCAAAAAAAGCAGCAGCTTTATTAACACAAGGATATGTAGCTATAGCAATTCCAGGAATTACTAGCGGTTATCGAGTTATTAAAAATAAATATGGTAAAGTTACCCATCGTCAACTTATTCCTGAATTAATTACTTTGACAAATAAAAATCGTAAATTTTATATATGTTTTGATTTTGAAACTCAACCCAAAAAACTTGCAGCGATTAATAATGCTATTTCCCAAACTGGTTATTTACTACAACAGCAACAATGTCATGTTCAAGTGATCGAACTACCAGGTAAAGAAAAGGGAGTTGATGAATTTATTGCTGCCAAAAGTATCAACAAGTTTAACCAAATTTATCAAGATAGTGTAGATTTAGAAATTTATCTAGCTCAAACTAAACCTCATCAAGAATTAACTATTACACCTAATTTAACGGTTCATCAAGGTTATTTAGGTGCAATTCCTTTTCCTACTTCTGGTTTAGTAGGAGTCAAATCAGCTAAAGGGACAGGAAAAACTACAGGTTTGGCAAAAATTGTGCAACAAGCTAAACATTTAAACCGTCCAGTATTGTTAATTACACATCGAATTTTATTGGGTAAATTTCTATGTCAAAAAATTGGTATTAATTGGGGAGTTAAACCTGAGTTTAATTTAGATTTATCAACTGAAGAATCTTTTGGTTTATGTGTAGATTCCATCTGGAAAATTAATCCATCAGATTGGCAAGGTGGCATAATTATATTAGATGAAGTAGAACAATCCTTATGGCATCTTCTCAATAGTAACACTTGTAAAAATAAAAGAGTAAAAATCCTCAGCATCTTCCAAGAACTAATTTCCACAGTTTTAACAACAGGGGGTTTAATAATTGCCCAAGATGCTGACTTATCTGATGTTTCTTTAGAGTATTTACAAGGTTTATCAGGAACAAAAATTACTCCTTGGGTGATTGCGAATAAATGGAAACCCCAGCAAGGTTGGGATGTGAGTTTTTATGATTCACCAAACCCTACACCCTTAATTCATCAATTAGAATTAGATTTAATTGCTGGCAGAAAATGTTATGTGACAACAGATAGTCGTACAGGTAGATATAGTTGTGAAACTATTGAAAATTATTTACAAGAGAGATTACAAAAACTCAAACAAGAATTTCCCCATAGTCTAGTAGTTAGTAGTCAAACTACAAATACACCAGGCCATGCAGCAGTAGATTTTATAGCTGCTATTAATCAAAAAATTACAGACTATAATGCTGTTTTTGTTACTCCTAGTTTGGGAACAGGAATTAGTATTGATGTCCAACATTTTGACCGAGTTTATGGTATTTTCCAAGGAGTAATTCCTGACTCAGAAGCACGTCAAGCTTTAGCTAGGGTAAGGGATAATGTACCTCGTGTAGTTTGGTGTGCTAAACGTGGTATTGGTTTAATTGGTAGTGGAAGTACAAATTATCAATCTTTAGGGAATTGGTATCAAGAAAACCAAAAAGAAAACTTAGCTTTATTAAGTCCTTTGCATAAAATAGATGTTGAATTACCCGCAGTTTATGATCCAATTCATTTAAGAACTTGGGCTAAGTTGGCTGCTAAAGTTAATGCTTCAATTAATCTTTATCGTCAATCTTTAGCAGATGGTTTAGTCGCTGATGGACATAAAATTATGATGCGGAGTAATGCGGTACAAAATAATATTATTAAAGATTTGCGGTTAGCTTTTTTTGCAACTGATTCTAGTGATATAGAAACCAGAAAAAGATTAGTTATGGAAATCGTGAAAGTGCAAAAAGAATGGGCGCAAAGTCGCCAGAAAGCTAAGGATATTAAGCGTAAAATCAAAGAAATTAAACAAAATAATCAGCAAAAATTAGCCCAATCAGTAGCATATGCTGAAGATATTGATCATGTACAATATGAGTATTTATTAACTAAAAGTTCCCTGAGCGACGAAGAAAGAAATCAAGTTAATAAATATATCCTCAAAGATAGATATGGTGTGGAAGTAACTCCTTGGTTAAAATTGCAAGATGATAAAGAATATTACAGGCAATTACTAATTCATTATTATTTAACCCATGAAAGTGAGTATTTTCATTTGCGTGATCAACAAGAATGGCAAAAACAGTTATTCTGGGGAGAAGGGAAGGTATTTTTGCCAGACTTAAAAACATATACCTTGAAAGTGGAAGCAATGCGAGCATTAGGAATATTGGATTTTCTAGATCCAGGTAGATTTTTCGATGCTAGTGATCATGATTTATTCTGGTTACAAGATGTAGCTATGCAAAGTAGTAAACATATTAAGCGAGTATTGGGAATTGATGTTGCCACTAAAAAAGGTACGATTTCAGGTATCAAAGTTCTCAATAAACTGTTGGGTTTATTGGGTTTAAAATTGCGTAAATCTGGGAATTTGTATCAGATAGATCAAGAGATGTGGAATGATGGCAGAGATAGAATATTTACTATTTGGCAACAAAGAGATGAGTTTAAATTAGATAATCTATATACAGAAAATATCAGAACACAATCTATAAAGACTAAGGTTAAGAGTCTGGTATCATAATATTAATCAAGGGTAGTAAATGAATAATATTAACAGTTACTATCCTGGATAAACTTCATCAATCATTATATATATCAGGTTGCTAGATTATGGATATTCAAGAACTAATCAAACAGGGAATTTCTAGGAATTTACATGGCGATTTTGAAAATGCAATCTCTATTTTTAATCAAGTTATAGAATTGGATTCTGATTTAGCTGAAGCTTACTATCATCGTGGCCATGCTTGTCTGAAATTATCAGCATTTGATCAGGCGATCGCTGATTATCAAAAAGTTATCACCATCACACAAAATTCACCTCAGACTATTACAAATATCCATATTGATCTTGCCAAAGCATTTCATAGCCGAGGTTTAGCCTATTTTAATCAAAATAATTACCAAGCTGCCATTACAGAAATCCAGCAGGCTTTAGAATATTATCCTGATTTTGTTGCAGCTTATAGTAATTTAGGTAATATCTTTCATGTTCTGGGTAATTATCAACAAGCTATCATTCAGTATAACCAAGCAATTAAACTTAATTCTCAGTTAGCTGCTGCTTATCATAATCGTGGTAATAGTTACTACTCTTTACAAGAGTACAAACAAGCAATTGCAAATTACGATCAAGCCTTAAAAATTGATCCTCAATTTGCAGAAGCTTACTATAATCGTGGTTTAGTTATGGTTAACCAGCAAGAGTATCAGCAAGCAATATCTGATTTTAACCAAGCTATAAAATTAGATCCCAATGATGTGCAAGCCTACTATCAGAGAGGTTTAGCCTACAGTAATTTAGGAAATTATGAAAAAGCAATTGTAGACTATGATCAGGCATTAAAAATCAACCCAATTCTACCCATAGTTTACGGTCTTCGAGCTAAAGTACGTCATCAACTTGGAGATTATGAAGGAGCGATCGCCGATAGTAATAAACTTATGCAACTGAATCCTGAACTAGCTTTAGAAATTCATCGTTCTTAAATCCAGTATAATGGTAACTTTTTTGACAGCATAGGATCTAGATTAATCGTTAATGATTGTAAATTTTTCGTACATTCATGTATTAATCCAACCCAGTAAACTACCTTAGATATATTACAAGTAAAAAAAACAAAACTTAATTTTAGTTATCATGAATAGACAAAAGTATTCTCGCCATATAAGTAAACTTTTTAGCATCCTATCGCCAACATTGTTGTTTGTATTGTTACTACCTAGCCATCTGTTAGCAGAACCATCTTCCTTTCAAGTCAGTGTTCACTTTCCTTCAGGAAAACACAAAGGAAAACCTTCTAGAACCTCTGGTGGTGCAAAACGGGGTAATTCTTTATGTTTGAAACTTGATCCAGATAAACCCACCTTGACAGCCCTAATGCCCACCAGAGACAACAAAAGTTTTACCACCTCCAAACAACCCAATTTTTACTTTTATGTACCGCCAACGAGCGCACAGACAGGAGAATTTATCCTCAGAAATAAAGAAGAAGAAGATATTGTCCAAGCCAGCTTTAAGTTACCCAAACAACCAGGAATAGTTAAATTACAAATTCCCCCCACAGTAGCCTTAGAAACAGGAGAATCATACAAATGGTACTTCACAATCGTTTGTAATAACAATGATAGAAGTGCAGATGAATATACTGAAGGAACGATCGAACGGAAAGTTATTAGTCCATCAGTCAACAAAGCCCTACAAGAATCTCCACCTCTGAGGCAAGCAAAGATTTATGCAAAGTATTATATGTGGTCAGAAACTATCACCAAAGTTTTACAAATACGTCAAGAAAAGCCCAACCAATGGAAAGAACTCATGGAATCAGTGGGTTTAGAAATCATAGCTGATGAACCTGTAGTGCCAATTACAGAACTTTCAAAACAAATTTAATATAGACCTGCTGAATAAATTGGAAAAGATTACAGGTAAAGGATTTGAAGCTATTTGAAATTAAAAAAATGCTAGGTTTGATAGCTTGGGAACTGGAAAACTTTGCATTTAATTCCTCCTCAAAGGAAAAATCGTTCCCACTCAACTTTGAAAATTGTTCCCTGTTCCCTAACCTCCACAGATAACTTTTTCAGCAACCCCTAAATACTAAATGGATATAGAAAAACTAAAAAATGTCCTGTGGCAAGGACAAAGTTTATGGATCACCACTCCCCTTATCACCTTAGCCGTAATCCTAATTCGGTTCACAGGATTATTACAGTCTTGGGAATGGGGAGTTTTTGATCAATATATGCGTTGGCGACCTTTAGAACAATCTGATAACAGGATAGTTATTGTTGGGATTGATGAACAAGACTTAGAAAATCTCCAACAAGCCAACATATCAGATCAAGTCCTTGCCGAATTACTCAATAAACTCAAAAGCAGACAACCTAGAGCCATTGGATTAGATATATATCGTAATTTGCCTTCACCACCAGGCACACCTGCATTGGAACAAGTATACAAAACTACTCCTAACTTGATTGGTATTCAAAAAGTTGTAGGAGAAAGCCATGAACGAGTCAAACCACCACCTATTCTTGAAGAAAAAGGCCAGGTAGGAGCAAATGATCTTCTAGTTGATGCTGACAACAAAGTCAGAAGGGGGTTGTTTTACATCAACCCTACAGAAGAAACAATCATTTATAGTTTTAGCCTCTATTTAGCTCTGCTGTACCTGGATCAAGAAGGGATTTCTGCCACTGACGACTTCCAGATAGGTAAAGCCAAGTTTCAAGCCTTTGAGAGTAACGATGGCGGCTATGTTCGTGCTGACTCTGGTGGTTATCAAATATTAATTAATTATTTAGGAAGACCAGGTCACTTTGATGTTGTTTCCATGACAGATATTCTGGAAGACAAAGTACCACAAGAGTGGGGACGCGATCGCATTATCCTAGTTGGCTATATAGGAGAAAGTTTTAAAGACTCATTCATGACTCCCTACAGCAGTGACCTCCTTAGTTTACCTGAACCTATGAGTGGAGTAGAAATTCATGGTCACATTATTAGCCAAATTCTTCAGGCCGCCACAAACAATCGTCCACTATTTCAGAGTTGGTCAGAATGGGAAGAATGGTTATGGATATTGATGTGGAGTACAGTCGGTGCTACCCTGACCTGGAAATTGCAATCATACAACCTACTACCGATTCAGAGAATCATTTTTATTCTCATTGCCACAGGAATCTTATTTGCAATTACCTACCTAGCCTTCCTTTACGGTTGGTGGTTACCTGTAGTTCCCTCATTTTTAGCATTAACAGGATCTACAGCAGCTATTACCGCCTATTTTGCCCATACTGCTGGAGAGATTCGCAAAATATTCGGACGTTACATCAACGATGAAGTTGTCTCCACCATTCTAGAAAGTCCAGAAGGCTTAAAACTTGGTGGTGAGCGTAAAAAAATTACTATATTTACCTCCGATTTAAGAGGATTTACCGCCACATCAGAAAGATTACCACCAGAAGAAGTCGTCAAAATTCTCAACTTTTATTTGGAATGTATGGCAGACGAAATCACCAAATACCAAGGTACTATAGATGAATTCATGGGAGATGGGATTTTGGTACTGTTTGGCGCTCCCACTGCTAGAAAAGATGATGCAGCTAGAGCAGTAGCTTGTGCGATCGCCATGCAATTAGCGATGGTGAAAGTCAACGCCCAAATGAAAGAATGGAAACTACCACCATTGGAAATGGGTATTGGTATTAATACAGGAGTAGTTGTAGTTGGTAACATTGGCTCAGAAAAACGAACTAAGTATGGTGTTGTTGGTAATCAAGTCAACTTAACTTACCGGATTGAAAGTTATACAACAGGTGGAGAAATCATTATTTCTGAAGCTACCTATCAAGAAGTAAAATCTATAGTCTTAGTTGATGATGTCATGAAAGTTACACCAAAAGGGGTGAAAGGAGCAACCAACGTATACAAAATAGCTGGAATTGAAAGTGACCATAATCTGTTTCTGCCCAAAATTGAAGAAAAACTATGTCACTTATCTGAGTCAGTTGTAATTGAATATGTAGTTGTTGATGGCAAAGATGTTGGTAATACTTTTGTGAAAGGAACAGTGATTAAACTTTCAAATCGTGACGCAGAAATTTGTTTAGTAGAACATATCCAAGAGCCACCCTCCCGTTTGAGCAATATCAAAATCAACCTATGTCATCCACAAGCAGAAGGTGAAAATGAAGATATTTATGCCAAAGTCTTAGATAAAGAGTGTCAGTCTGGACACTTTTATATTCGTTTTACTGCTAAACCTCCAGCAGTAGTTAAAAGGTTTAATAATTTGATGAAGAATTCTCAAGATCACCAATCCCCATTATAGATAAAATTTATATAAGTTACTTGAACTTGATTTAAAGTGAGTTCAGGATCAGCTGAAACCATCATTATTTATTTGCTAACCTGAGAGCCTATTCTTTCCTTAAGTAACTTCAAAAATACCCTTAACCCAAACTGAGATTATTTAGGGCTTGCTGTCCGCATAGCGTGCCGTCAGGCATATAAATGTGAAAACATTGCTGTTAAAACATTATAGGCAATTTTAGATTGAGAAAATAAGTGCAAGATTTTAGAGTATCAAGGCTTGAAAACCTTACATTTGGGGTAAAAATTGAAACTTATTCACTCTCTAAAACTGTCATATGTCACCTGTCACCTGTTACCTCACCTCTACAGATAACTTTTTGCGGCAAACCCTATTTAGCACAAGTTATAATATGGCTGTTTGAAATTTCAGGAAGTACACACCGATTTGTTCATTTTCTGTTCCCTAAAACCAAAAAACTGTGTACTTCACAAGCGTGATAGCTTTCGATCTGTAAATGTCCATAATAGTTACAACTTCACTCAAATATACAATCATCCCATGATCAAATTAATATTTTTAGGCTCAGGTTCTGCTTTTACAGTTGGAGCTAATAACTTTCAATCTAATATGTTATTAGTAACAGAGGAAAATCATAAACTCCTGATTGACTGTGGGACAGATATTAGATTTTCTCTCCATGCTGCGGGTTTATCCTATGGTGATATTACTGATATATATATTAGTCATCTCCATTCAGATCATGTGGGGGGATTAGAATATATTGCTTTTAGTACATTATTTGATCCACTCGCTCAAAAACCAAAACTATATTTAAGCAAAGATATAGCTAGTAATTTATGGGATAGGACTTTATCAGGTGGTTTAAGGTTTTTAGATGGAGAAATTGCCACTATAGATACATTTTTTGAACAACAAAAAATAGAATATCAAGGTCATTTTACCTGGCAAGAAATTCAGTTTGATTTAGTGAAGGTCATTCATGTGAACAATGGTTTTACACTAATGCCCAGTTATGGATTATCTTTTAATATAGAAGGCATTAAAGTATTTGTATCTACTGACACCCAGTTATGCTACCAAGAAAATCAAGAGATATACGAAAGTTCAGACATAATTTTCCATGATTGTGAAATATCTTGCTATCAAACCCCAGTTCATGCAAATTATCAACAATTATTAAAATTACCATCAAGAATTAAAAATAAAATGTGGTTATATGGTTATCAACCAGGGTGTTTGCCAAATGCTTTAAAAGATGGATTTTGTGGTTTTGTAGAGCGAGGCCAAGTTTTTGAATTTTCTGATTTACAAAAAAATCAACTGTTTGAAAAAGTTATGCACTAGTATAGTAATCCGACTTGATTTATGTCCGCGTAGAACTAGGGCTATTCTTAATTTGTTTAGTCAACCCTAACTTCTGAACTTATTACAATTTATTGCGTTAAATAAATAACTATAAAAGAATATAAATTGTTCTGCCATCAGAAATGATAAAAGCAGAGCAATTGCTTTGGTTTATCTAGAGTTAAATCTCTATCTTCAGGTACTTGTCAACAATATCAAATCTTGTATAATAACCGGTTTTAAATAAATGGGATGTATTCTCCTCAATAGAGATGTGTAATATAAATAAACAACTTTCAAGAACTATAATCTACAGAAAAAATTAATAATCCTACCTGTGAAACTGTATTGCCAATAGCACAACTAAAGATTATTCTAGAATCGTGTTTAATAAATAAGCATTCTGTATAACTATCTTAGTATTGGGGGTAAATCAACTTTTTAGTATATGCGTACGTGTAGGACTACTCACCTACTTAGCTATTAATTACGCATATATACACTGTTAGAGTTGTTTCGATGAAATAATGACTATTACTAACAGTGAAACGAAACAGAAATTTCAGAATATTCAATTTACAATTTTCCGAAAACGCAAACATTGATGCTGTTTATCTCTGATAGGGAAATTACAGTCACCTTGTTAACAATGCTGTGATCATGGATGCTGTATTAGTCACTTGATTTCAAAAGTAGTTTTTGATCAAAGTGGGTGAAGAAAAACTCAATGTTTCTCAATAAAAACCTGCAACTAAACATCCCTAAACTGTGATATTTCTATTCCATTAAGTTGTAAAAAAGGCCATCAAACAATGAAAAATATTCTCTTTATGTTATCAGAGTGGGGCTACTGGGGTGAAGAACTAGTAGGACCTTTAGAAGCTTGTGATGCTGCTGGATATAACGTTACTTTCATGACACCAAAAGGTAAATATCCCAGCGCATTATCAGTAAGTTGCGCTCCTGGATATATTGATCCCCCACTAGGTCGTTCTGTTACTTCCGAAGAAATGGCAGCTAAGACCAATAAAGTAATAGAATCTGGCAGATTAGAGAATCCCAAAAGTCTTGAAGATTGGTTTCCTTTAAGAGCTTATCCAAGTTCTCCCACCTATTTGAGAGATATGGAAGCTTATTATGAAACCATAGATAAAATCGTTGCTGAAGAACTCGTTAATTATGATGCTTTAGTAATTGTTGGTGGTAGTGGAGCATTAATTGACTTAGCTAACAACTCCAGACTACACGAACTAATTTTAGGCTTCGTTAAACTCAACAAACCCATCGCTGCGGAGTGTTACGGAGTTAGCTGTTTAGCATTTGCTAGAGACTTCCGCGAGAAGAAAAGTTTAATTTGGGGCAAAAAAGTTACCGGACACCCCATTGATTACGATTATTTAGATGGTACAGGATTTGAAGGACCTCAAGCTCTGGATGGTTCTAAAACCGGATTTGGCGATGGTTACATCAACTTCGGACCTCCATTCTACCCCTTAGAATTCATTCTCCGTGATGCTGTTGGCCCAGATGGTGCATTCATCGGTAATGTTGGCCATGCAACTTCCGTAATTGTTGACTATCCCTTCATCACCAGTCGTTCTACCGCTTCTTCAGTAGAATGTGGTCGTCTTTTGATAGAGGTTCTAGAGAAAGGACTTACCCGTTACGGTTTTTAGGGAAATAGAGTGAGGGGGTGAGTGGATGAGGGGGTGAGGGGGTGAAATACTCCTGACTTCTGTAAAGGTTTAGCAGTGCTAAACCCCTACCCACTCCCATAAACCCCTACCACTTCCTATTAAAAACAGGACTTACACAAAACCTAGTTCAAATACTGTCATTGCGACGTAAGGAAGTAATCTCCAACCTAGACGTTTTGTAAAAATGCGTAAGTTCTAAAAAATATCAAATTGAAAATCTCAAATTGAAAATCGGATGACTCAAAAAACAGGTCGTTTTGCAATTCTTGAGCAATTCCTGGCAGACGGCATCCAGTATATGTTTGGTAATCCTGGTACAGTAGAACAGGGTTTCCTAGATGCTTTGCGGGATTATCCGGATCTCAAGTATATCCTTACATTGCAAGAAAGCGTTGCTGTCATGTCTGCTGATGGTTACGCTAGAGCTACTAAAAAACCTACCCTTGTACAAATTCATAGTGGTGTGGGTTTAGGTAATGCCATCGGTGCAATGTATCAGGCAATGCGTGGTCATGCTCCATTGGTAGTTATTGGTGGAGATGCGGGTGTTAAATATGCAGCTATGGACGCTCAAATGGCCGCAGACTTAGTGGGAATGGCAAAACCAGTCACCAAATGGTCAGCTTCTGTCAATGAACCATCATCCTTATTGCGGATGTTACGGAGAGCAATTAAAATTGCTGCTACACCACCAATGGGACCGGTTTATTTATGTCTACCCCAAGATATTCTGGATGCTCCCATCGTTGAAGAAGTTATCCCCACCTTCATTCCTTCTACCCGTGTTGTTCCAGAGGATGACACAATTAGGGAAATGGCGAAAATGCTGATAGGTTCTAAAAAACCGATGATTTATGTCGGTGATGGTGTAGCCTATTCAGGAGCGCAAGCAGAATTAACCAAAGTTGCAGAAATGCTTGGTGCAGAGGTTTGGGATGTTGATTCTGGGGAATTAAACATCAGCTATGCTCACCCCTTGTATCAAGGTTCAACTGGACATATGTTCGGTTTTAGTAGCTTACCGACAATTCAAAAAGGGGATGTGAACCTAGTTTGTGGTACTTATATGGTGCCAGAGGTATTCCCCGAATTAGGAAATATTTTTGCCCCAGATGCAAAAGTGATTCATATAGATTTGAATGCTTATGAAATCGCTAAAAATCATTCTGTAGATGTGGGTGTAGTTAGTGATCCCAAATTGACTTTAGCTAAGTTAGCTGCGGTGTTGGAAGAAATGATCAGTGCTGACTTCAAAAATGCGGCCGCTTCCAGAAATGCAGAGATCGGTAAAGCTAAAGCTGATAAAATAGCTGCTGCAAAAGCTGCGGATCAAGAATTGCAAGGTAGAACACCTCTGAATTTCTCCCAATTCATGATGGAGTTTGCACCTCTGTTACCAGAGGATGTAATGATCTTCGATGAAGCATTGACATCTTCACCCAGCATTGTCAGATATTTACCCCCCTCCTTACCAGATCATTACTTCCTCACCCGTGGAGGTTCTTTAGGTGTGGGTATTACTGGGGCGATTGGTGTAAAATTAGCCAACCCTGAAAAAACCGTAATTGGGTTTACAGGAGATGGTGGTAGTATGTACACCATTCAAGCATTGTGGACTGCTGCTCGTCATAATGTGGATGCTAAGTTTATTGTTTGCAATAACCGCACCTATAAATTATTACAACTCAACATCCAAGCTTACTGGAAAGAAATTGGTGTAGATAAACATGAATTTCCTCTCAGTTTTGATCTTTCCCAACCAGCTATTCTATTTGATCAAATAGCTCGTTCAATGGGAGTCGAAGCTGTACGAGTTGAAAAACCTGAAGAAATTTTACCAGCTATTAAACAAGCATTAGAACACAAAGGACCATTTCTTATAGATGTGGTTTTAGAGGGTGATATTAATCCCGATATGATCGGTGTACGTTGTGGACAATAATCTTCAGAATTCAGAATTCAGAATTCAAGAGTAGAACTCCCTTTCTGTATGGGGTTAAACATTAATTTAGTGAAATACTAACTAGCTGTTAACCCTCTTACCTCCGTGTTTTCTGTGCCTCTGTGGTTCAATAATTTCTATCTAATTGAGTTAAAAAGGATAACCAAAAAATGAGTAATACACCAGGCCGTCAGTTTTTTGATGAACACATGAAATATATCGTCGCTGGCGATATGGTGGGGATGATTACCGATACTTATACAGAAGATGCTATTTTGTATAATGCTTTCCCCTTTTTAGATACTCCACCTCCTAATGTTATTCAAGGTAGAGAAGCATTAATTAAAGTGTTTGAAGCTTATCTTGCTTATCAAGGAGAAATCCAAGTAGACTCTCTTTACAACTTCCTAGAAACCGATGATGTAATTTCCTTCCAAGCTACAATTACATCTCCCAAAACTGGTAAATGGGTAGTTGGTGATGTGTGGACTTTAGTGGGTACTGATACTAAAAAAATCTCTCGTCACTTTGGTTTTGCTCACCGTCTTGGAGATGCTTAAAAGCCCGGCTTTGATTTAATTGATTGTTCATTGTTACACAAGGAAATTTTAACATGAGTGATGCAGCTTTTACCCAAGCAGAATTAGAAGAATTTGCTAAAGCTTGGTACAAAAAATTAGATGTTCATGATCCTTTGGAAGAATACAGACCTTTATTAACAGAAGATGTAGAACTACAATTTCCCGAAGCAACTGTTACAGGTTTTGAGGGTTATAGCGGTTGGTACAATAAAGTAATCAACATTTTCTTTGATGAAGTTCACACAGTTAAAGAAGTCAAAATAGTTGATCCTAACCCAGAAGCAACTGTTATTAAAGTAGTGGTAAAATGGGAAGCAAGTGTATGGAATGCACCCGAACCCTACAGCAAAAGAATTGTTTTAGATGCTTATCAAACCTGGACTGTTAAACGTTCTACATCTACCGGAAACCCAGCAGTTTCCGTCTACATAGTTGATGAACTTAAATATTATCCAGGTTCTGCAACATTATAAATAAGGCAAAACTTGTAGGTGCGTCAGACGTGATAATTCCTGTACAAACACAGATTTTTTATATTTGACGCACCTTCCAAATATACAAGTTTTATAAGTTCTGCTCTTGTAACAATCAATTGCTAATTGAAATCAAATCTGAAAAATAGGAGAAAATCAAATATGTCTATGTCTAACGTGCCAGATAGTAAGTTAGGTAAAATGTATGCAGAACACATTGAGTTAATTCTCAAAAAAGATATAGATGGACTGTTAGCTCAATATACAAATGATGCAGTTCTGATTAGTAGTTTTGAAAAAGTACCTAAATATTTTCGTGGTACAGAAGAACTCAAAGAACACTTCAAAGGTATCTTAGGTATAGAAGGCTTAAAAACAGATATTGCTTTTTGGGCAGAAACTGAAAATCCTGATACCTTAATGATCGTCGAAGATATCACCATGATAGTTGGTGGCCAAGAAGCAAAAATGCGCTTTGCTGATAGTTGGGTGATAAAAAATGGTCAAATTGCCATCCACTTTGCGGGTATGACTCAATATCCTGATGGTACAGTAGCCTAGAATAATTTAGAATTTAGAATTAGTTTTGGCTACACAGTTGTTAAGCTAATTCAAATTGTAGGTTGGATTGATATCAAAAAAAACAACATAATTGAAATTACTGGGTTGCATTATTGCTTAATCCAACCTACAATTTTATGACCCACCTGTAATCATTTGAAGCCTTAGCTCGTTCTTTAGCTGTAGAACTTAGTCCGATCAGAGTTAATGTAGTTTCTCCTGGTTTGGTAGCAACTCCTGTTTATGCTGAAATGCCAGCCGAACAAAGACAGAACTACTTTAATTATGTGGCTAATTCTTTACCTACCAAACAAATAGGAACACCAGAAGATATTGCTGAAACTGTTTTGTATTTAATCAAAAATAAATTTACAACTGGTACAGTTATTGATGTAGATGGTGGAGCGAGATTAGTATAATGGAAATTTCAGTAACAGTTAATGGTAAAAATTACACTGCTGATGTTGAACCTAACTTACTTTTAGTAGATTTTTTGAGAGATAATTTAGGTTTAACTGGTACAAAAGATGATGGTGGTTCAACTTCTGGTGTTTGTACAGTTTTATTGAATGGAGTTTCTGTCAAAAGCTCATTTATTCTGGCTGTGCAAGCTGATGGCGGGGAAATAACTACCATTGAAGGTGTGGCAGAAAATGGGAAATTGAGTGTAATTCAAGCAGCTTTTTGGGAAACCCATGCGGTACAAAATGGCTTTTGTACTCCAGCGATGATTTTATCATCTATGGATTTATTAAAACAAAATCCCCAACCTACAGAAGCAGAAATTCGCACCTGGTTAGATGGTATTTACTCACGAGATACAGGTTATCAAAATGTAGTTCGTGCCATTCAATATGCAGCGGAAAAATTGCAATCTTCTAGTCATTAGTCATTAGCACATTTCTTTTCTGATTAACTCCTGACTCCTGTACGGGCAAATGGACATTCGCTGGTAAATGTTGCAAATAAACATAGGAAAAAATTATGCAATTAGCAGGAAGTATAGCCTTAGTTACTGGTGCTAATGGTGGCATTGGGCAAGAATTTGTAAAAGCTTTATTAACAGCTGGGGTAGCAAAAATTTATGCAGCTGGCAGACGAATGGAGTCTTTAGAAGCTGTTAAAGCATTAGATCCAGCCAAAATTGTCCCTGTGAAAATAGATGTGACAAACGAAGCAGAAGTTAATGAAGCTGCTGCTAAATGCCAAGATGTGAGCATACTGATTAATAATGCTGGTGTTACCCGTGATCAAGGTGTAATTTCTGCTCCTTCTATGAATGATGCTCGTCAAGAAATGGAAACTAACTATTTTGGCACAATGGCTATGTGTCGAGGGTTTGCACCTGTTCTCAAAGCTAATGGAGGAGGAGCAATAATTAATATTGTTTCCTTTGTGGGTAAAGTGAGTTTGCCATTTATGGGTACATATTGTGCTTCTAAAGCGGCGGAATTATCATTAACTCAATGTGTACGGGCTGAGTTAGCAGCTCAAGGAACACTGGTAATTGCTTCCATGCCAGCGACTGTGGATACAGAATTTGCTAAGTATTATCCACCACCAAAGGTAGCACCTGCTGAGGTTGTAAAGGTTACTTTACAAGCTGTTGTGGATGGTGTTGAAGATGTTTATCCAGGAGAACAAGCTGCTCAGTTGTCTCAACAGATACTTCAAGATCCAAAAGGTATTGAAAAATATTTATCGGGAATGTTACCAGCAATGTTGGATCAATTGAAACAGCAGATGTAAACAATACCGATCCAAACTTACAGTGCTTTCCGGTGTCATGAGGTACACTATTGGCGGGCAGGATGCCTAGCCCACAAGAGTTTCATGATTATGATCTGTACCTTATAGCCACGAAATCTGCTGTAATATCAAATCCGTTAGCATGGGAATGAGGTGTTGTCCTCACGTAGGGGCAAACCCCCCGTAGTTGCCCCATCCATGATATACAGCACTTTCCGGTGTAATGAAGTACGTTTTTGGCGGGCAAGATGCCCACCCCACAAGAGTTTCATGATTATGATTTGTACCTCATAGCAACGAAATCTGCTGTATATTCCCCACCGATTACGTTAGGTGCTAATAATTTAACTAACTTAAAATTTGGTTCAGAAAATGCCAGTACTTTATTTGTGGAGATGATACAGAAGCGAAATTAAAAGTTTCTCAATTAGCTCAAGAGATTAGTTTTGACGTAGTTGATGTAGGATTATTAAATACCGCACCCTTAATAGAATCACTTGCCAAACTTTGGGTACAAATATCATTCCAGTATGGAAGAGACACAGCCTTTAAACTATTAAAAAGATAGCATATTATTTCTCTGATTGTACTGGACAAAAACACCCAACTATCAACTTTTATAACTTACACAAAATCTATCTTAAACAGGACTCACGCAAAACATCTCTCAAACGTTCATTCCTCTGTGTTCTCTGTGCCTCTGCGGTTCGTTTATTCTACAACTTGTGCGTAAGTCCTATTAAACTCTGTTTCCTTTATTCCTTCATGGTTCATTATCAAATATATGACTAAACAAATTCTCGGAACACCCATAAAACGCCGCGAAGATCCGGCACTGCTCAAGGGAGACGCTAAATTTACCGCAGATATCACTCTTCCAGATATGCTGCACCTAGCTGTTCTCCACAGCACTGAAGCACACGCACTTATTAAAAGTATTGATACCAGTGCAGCTTTAAAAATGCCAGGAGTTGTCCGGGTAATTACTGGGGCGGATATAAGTTCTATTTTACCCTTACCTGTGATTATGAACCCCGGTGGTGCAGAAGCTAAATTTCCTCCCCATCCCTATGGTTTACCTGGCGCACAAACCGTTTTAGCTACAGATAAAGTTCGTTATGTCGGAGATTTTGTAGCGGTAGTTGTGGCTGAAACTCGTCAACAGGCTTATAATGCCCTAGCTGGTATTCAGGTAGAGTATGAACCTTTACCTGTTGTTACTGATGCGGAATTAGCGGTACAACCCGATGCACCCCAATTACATGACACAGTACCAGGGAATTTAAACCAATACGCTAGTTATGGGGATAAAGAAGCTACAGAACAGGCGATCGTATCCTCGGAAGTAGTCATTAAACAAAAAATCCGTATCCCCCGTGTCATTGCCAATTCCAGTGAAACCCGTGCTACTATCGCTGATTATAACCCAGAAACCGGAGATTATACTCTATGGACAAATACGCAAATTCCCCACGGTAATAGGTTCTTATTATCTCAGTTAGTTTTAGGTATTCCTTTCAATAAACTACGAGTAATTGTTCCGGAAATGGGCGGTAGTTATGGTTCAAAAGGTTACCTTTACCAAGACACAGCCATTACCCTATTTTTAGCTCAAGAACTAGGCCGCCCGGTGAAATGGGTAGACACCCGCAAAGGTTTAGCTAGAACCACCGTTCACTCCCATGATCATATTGAATACGCCACCTTAGCTGGTAACAAAGACGGTAAAATTACTGCTCTTTATTGTACAAATTATGCCAACCTAGGTGCATATCCTGCCACCAATGGCCCTGGCGCACCCACCAGTTTAACTGGTCGTAGTGTATCAGGAGCTTATGCCATTGAGCATCCTTTCTATGAAGTTTATTGTGCCTTTACTAACACAGTCCAAACTGGGCCTATTCGTGGTGCAGGAAGAACCGAAGCACATTGTGTAATTGAAAGATTGGTGGATCTGTTTGCCGATGAAATAGGTTTAGATCCGGCAGAAGTACGCAGGAAAAACATGGTCAAACCTGATCAGTTTCCTTATGAAAATGGCTTGGGTTGGACTTATGATTCTGGTAATTATGAAGTTGCTTTAGATAAAGCTTTAGCTATGGTGGACTACCAAAACATCCCCCAGCTAAAAGCTGAAGCTAAACAACGGGGTAAATATTTAGGTGTGGGAATTGGTTCATTTGTAGCAATTTCTGGTGTTGGCCCTTCTCCGGTAATGGGGTCAATGATCGGCTTAAATGGTAGTACCTGGGGAAGTGTGCATATCCGGGTTCATCCTACAGGAGATGTGAGTTTAATTACAGGTAGTCAGCCTCATGGTCAGGGTCATGTTACCACTCTTTCCCAAGTTGCGGCTCAGGAATTAGGGATAGATATTGAAAAAATTGAAGTCTTACATTCCGATACCAGGGGAGCAGTATATGCACAAGGTAGTTATGGTTCTCGGACTTATAGTGTAGAGGGAGCAACAGTTTATAAAGCCTGTCAGCAAATTAAGGAAAAAGCTAGGAAAGTGGCAGCACATATCTTCAAAGTAACTGAAGAGGAAGTTGTGTTTGAAGATGGTAAATTTTACCCAAAAAATAATCCAGATCAGGTGAAAACAATCCCAGATATCGGTTTAGCGTTGTGGTATGCTTGGGACTTACCCCCAGGAATAGAACCAGGTTTAGAAGTAATTAGCTTTTTTGATCCCCCAGATTTTAGTTATCCTTTCGGTACTCACATTGCTTTAGTGGAAGTTGATCAAGAAACCGGGGAAGTTGAGGTAGTCCGCTATGTAGCTGTGAATGATTTTGGTAATGTGGGGAACCCAATGATTGTAGATGGGCAAACTCACGGGAATATTTATTTGGGTATCAGTGAGGCTTTGTTTGAAGAAGCTGTCTATGATGAAGCTGGACAATTGTTAACCGACGATTTAAGTAGTTATGCGATCGCTAAACCTTCAGACTTACCTAATTTTGAATTAGATCGCACGGTGACACCTACGCCTCATAACCCACTTGGAGCTAAGGGTGCAGGGGATGTCAGTAACCCCCCAGTAGCACCAGCTATAGTTAATGCTGTGTGTGATGCACTTAGTGAGTTAGGAGTTAAGCATTTAGATATGCCATTAACACCTGAGAAGGTTTGGAAGGCGATGAATTAGATGAGGGGGAGAGGGGGTGAGTGGGAGAGTGGGAGAGTGGGTGAGGGGGTGATATCATGAGTCGTAAGGCTATCAAAAACCATCAATAACTTGAAGTTTATCAACTTGCTTTCAATACAGCTATGCAAATTTTTGCAGAGTCCAAGAAATTCCCAGTTGAAGAACGGTATTCTCTAACTGATCAGATTCGTCGCTCTTCTCGTTCTGTTTGTGCAAATTTAGCTGAAGCTTGGAGGAAACGTCGTTATGAAGCTGCTTTTATAGCTAAGTTAAGTGATTCTGAAGCTGAAGCAGCAGAGACTCAAACCTGGCTCGAATTTGCTGTGAAATGCAATTATTTGACTCCTGAAACAGGAAGGAAGAGTGCTTTATCGAAACTACAATCAGATGATTGGTATGTTAGTCAACATGATCAATAATTCTTCTGATTGGCTTTTACCCTCACCAAGACAAAAATAAATCTCCCCCCTCACCCACTCACCCACTCCTCCACTCATCCCCTCACCCACTCCTCCACTCCCCCACTCATCCCCTCACTCCCTCAATATGTCTTCCCACCCAACTCGCATCAAAAATAGATTCATAGATACGATTATGAATTTTCAAATAACCATTTTGTTTAATTACTAATCCTGATAATAATAGTTCTTTTTCTGTGGAACTATTAACAGTGAAAATTTCTTCCTGCTCTAAAATTGTTTGATATAGCATGAACAACTGTTGACTATTTTTGCTGTTGATGATTCTGTCTCTAATAGTCCTTAAATGCTCTGGTTCATCTTGAGCTTCCCAATTATTGATAATTTTTTCTTGCACCAATTTTTCTATCCATTCCGGTTCATTATTTGTAGGAATTGGCGTTTCTACATTAAGAATTATCCGACATAGTTTTTGAGTTAAAAAAGGTTGTCCACCAGTCCAATTTAAGATTTCTTGTAGGAGGGTTTGTGGATTACTTACTGTTTCCGTAAAACCAGATAATAAGGGTTGTGCTTCATGGATTTTAAAGCTTTCTAATTCAATTGCTTGGCCAATATTAAAGGGAGTTCTCCTAGTATCAATCATTAATTCTGAAGGAGTAGCAACTCCTAGAAAAACAAATGTCAGATTATTGTACTGTGATTCTTGATCAATCATACGTTGATTGTAGCAGGAACGAATCAAAGCAAAAAAGTCATCTACAGTAAAGTTTAACCCCAAAACACTATCAACTTCATCAATAAAAATAACGATTTTTTGGTTTAATTCCTGAGTCTCTGGATTTATTTCTGTTAATAGTATATCTTCGATAAAGTAAGCAAATCTCTGCACAGGAGAAATATCTAATCTCTCACTCCACCAAGCTTTAAAATTAACTTTTTTATATAAACCAAAAGTTCGCAGTAAATCAACAGCTAAACCTTTATACCATTGCTCAACAGTAGTTGTAGAAGTTCCAATCCGAGTTAAATCTACGGCTACACATTTATAACCATCACGTTTGAGATGGTTCATCATTCTTACCATCAAACTAGATTTACCCATTTGTCGTGAATTGAGAACATAACAAAACTCATTATTTTTTAATGCTTGGTACAGGTTTTTATCTGCTTGTCGTATCACATAAGTAGGTGCATCAAGGGGTAAACTTCCTCCTACTTGATAATCAAATTTAGATGATTGTTGAGAGTTTTTGAGAAGATCATTTTCAAAAATAAGTTCTGCTTGTGTTGCTTTGAGGACTTCTAGAGTTTGAGATAATTCTTTGGTTCTTTCCTCTACTCTATCTTCCAAGTTTTCATACAATCTAGAATTATCAATAGAAATAGCAGCTTGAGCAGAAAGTATCTTTAAAAGTTCTACTCTATCTTCAGTAAATGCACCTGTAGTTAAATTATTTTCTACATAAACAATACCCTTTAATTGACCTTGATTAACTAAAGGAGTACAGAGAATTGATTTACTTTCTGTAGCAATAATATAAGGATCATTAATAAATTGCCCTTCAGAAGCTGCATCATTGAGAACTACATATTCTTGGGTACGAGCTACATAGTTAATAATGCTAGTAGGTAAAATAGGAATTGCATGATCAGCAGTGATTGATTCTACAGGAATTGATTTTAAAATATTAACGGTTTCCTCATCAACTACACCTTGAGCTTCAATTAACCAATTTCCTTCATGTTCTAAAATCAGATAACCTATTTGCGCTCCTGCATTTTCAATCACAATTTTCATTAAATTTTTCAGCAGGGTTTCTAATTTAATTTCACCAGAAATTGCTTGAGATGCTTTCAAAACAGTAGTTAAATCCAGAACCTCTCCATCATTTCCCGATGTTGAAATTTTTGTACTCAAACCTTTATATTTCCTGTTATCTGTTATTCCTAATAAATATTGAGGATATTCGTCCTCTAATTGTTTAACCTTAGCTTTTGCACCCCAACGAGTATAACAATGATAAGCATTTCTGAGATATAATTTGCCAATTTCTTCTCTGTTCAGAGATAGGTAAAACTCTGCTGCTCGTTCATAAGCTAAAGCTTCTTCATGGATAAATTCATATTTTTTTGCTCCTTGAATGGCTTTTTCGTAAAATTCTTGAGCTTGCCAATTTTTTCCTAAGATTCTTGCTTTTTCAGCTTCAACTAAATCATATTTATGTTGGAAGTTTTCTGGGCAATGACTTGCCCATATTTTCATTTTCTCCTGATTTATTTCTACTTTTTGTAGTAATTTTTTTTGATCACTGAACTCTGAAAAACTATAATTAGCTAATAAAGTAAGAGAAGAATAAAAGTTGTACTGAGGTGCAGGTAAATATGTGGAACAGGAAGAAATATATTCTTGGGCTTTGATTGTATTATCAAATGATTGTTTATATTTTTTAAAAAAATAAAAATAAAAAACCTTGGCAAAATAAATGATAAATAATAACCATAAATTTTTATTGTCTGTCCAATCATTTAAATACTTCTCTTCTTCTGTCGAAGAATTTCCCAGAAGAATAAAATTTTCCGATGCATTAATGAAATAGCAACAAAGTTTGTACCAGATAATTATGTAGTTAATACAATATTCTATTTTAAATGTTTGAATTAATTGGATATATTCATCATTACTTTGTATAATATCTTCTAGATTATCTCCTTTAAATAACTGAAGAAAATAACGACTAATCAAACAGTAAGAAGCAAAAAGATGATCTCCCCCATCTCTGCCTTTTTGAAATCCATTGAGACATTGTTCTTGAGCATAATTATTTCGCAAAGGTTCTTTCCAATGCCATATAAACCCATAATATAAATGAATTACTGTTGTCTCTAATGAAGGCATCTGATATTTATCTTGTAACTTTAAAGAAAGCTTTCCAAATTCATAGGCTAAATTAATATCACTAATTGAATCATCCTGAAATGCACCAAAAGAAACATAACTAATTGCTGCACAAGATGGATTGCCATATTCAATACATAAATTAATTTGTGTTATTATAGACCAAGGAAGTAAGGGAGAATTAGTAGTATTTAGAGAAGATAATATTTGCTGCAATATCAATATAGCAGCAGTTTTATAAGGATCTTCCATTTTTGGAAGATATATCAAATCTTCAATCTGATTAGATTTTAAAAGTAATTTCAAACGCTGATTTGCTTGTTCAGTTATATTTTTGATTTCGTGATCATTCTGAGGAACATATATATTAATTTTTGGTAAAGCTAAAGATTGAAAAGCGGTATCTATTGCCTTTTGTTGTTCAAGTTGAGCAAAATAAGATAAAGTTTCAATTTGATATATTTTAACTTTATCTAGAGTATCATAATTTTTCTCAAGTAAAATACTAGACCAATAGTGAACTGCCTGAAAATCAATGTTTAAATGTAAAAGCTCTAAATATTCCAAATATACTTCATAAATCAAGCTATTTTTAGAGTTCCATTCATTTATTGCCAGCATATTCGTGGCAGTTTCTAAATATTTTAATGCTGTTTTATAAGCTGTTGATAGTTTAGCTTTTTTACCTGCTTGAAGATTTAATTTTGCTAACACCTCTTTCTCTAATTGTTCAGTAATTAAGTCAATACCTTCGTTGAATTGATTAACAATATTGAAAATATTATTTGATATTTGCTCTTCCGGAATATTTTTCAAAAGTAGGCGACCAATTTGTAGATGAATGGGCTGTTTTTCCTGAGTTGGAATTAGAGAATAAGCAGCTTGTTGTACTCGATCATGAAGAAATTTATAGGGAATATATATCAAAGATTCAAAATCTTTTTCTGATAGCTTTTTTGATAATTCTTCTGAATTCCATAGACGAGTAACTTTATATTGATTATCTAAAGGAATTACTAATCCTTTATCTATAGCAGGTTGTAATTCTTGTGCAGTAACTTTTTGAGATTTATTGTTGATAACTGAAAGAATTTCCAGATTAAACTGGTTGCCAATACAAGCTGCTAATTTGAGAATTTTTTGAGTTTCATCATCTAGCTTTTCAATTTGACGACTCATCAATTCAACTACATTGTCAGTAATGGAAATATCTTCAAGTTGTTTAATATTCCATCGCCAATTACTTTGGTTAGTATTTGTTGACTTAAGAAAAGATTGAGAGGTATTAAAGACTAATAAGTTATCTTGGTATAAAGAATAGAGAAGTTGAGTTAGAAAAAAAGGATTACCGTCCGTTTTTTTTGAAATTAATTTAGCTAATGGTTGAGAAAATTTGGTTGAACAATTTAGAGTTTCAGCAATTAATTGATTAATATGCTTCAGTTTTAACGGAGAAAGTGTAATCTCAGAAACGGTTACTTGTGCTTGTTTAATGTTCTCTAATATTTGTACTAGAGGATGTGTAGAATTAACTTCATTATCTCGATAAGCTCCAATTATGAGAAAATATTGAAGTTCTGAATCTAATATCAATTGTTCAATCAGATTTAGAGAAGATAAATCAGCCCATTGTAAATCATCAATAAATATGACTAAAGGATATTCTTTTTGGCAAAAAACATTAATAAATCTTTTAAAAAACAAATTAAAGCGATTTTGGTTTTCAGTTTGACCTAGTGGTTCTACAGGAGGTTGCTTACCGATAATTTGCTCAAGTTCAGGAATGACATCAATGATAATTTGACTATTATTATTTAAAGCTTCTAAAATTTTCTTTTTCCATGTTTGTAGAATAATTTCCGGTTCACTTAGCAGTTGGCGAATTAAATCTTGAAAAGCTTGAGAGATAGCTGAATAAGGAATATCTCGCTGTAATTGATCAAATTTACCCTTAATAAAGTTTCCTCTTTGTCGTGTAATAGGCTTATGAATTTCATTCACTAAGGCAGATTTACCAATACCAGAATAGCCAGAAACAAGAATTATTTCTGTTGTTCCTTGGCTAACTTTATCAAATGTATTTAAAAGTTGATTAACTTCTTGTTCTCGACCATATAGTTTTTGAGGAATTTGAAACTTATCAGCAATATCATGACTACCTAAAAGAAACTGAGAAACTTTTCCAAAAATGTTTAATTCATGAAGACAAGTTTCTAAATCAGCTTTAATTCCCCAAACACTTTGATATCTTTTTTCTGGAGTTTTAGCTAACAATTTGCTAATGATATTGGAGATAGTTACAGGAATATGGGGAATAAGTTTATGAACAGGTAAGGGTTCTTGTGCAATATGGCAATGAACTAACTCTATGGGATCAGTGGTTTCAAAGGGAAGTTGATGGGTTAAAAGTTCATAAAAAGTGACTCCAAGGGAATAGAAATCACTTCGATAATCTAATCCTCGGTTCATTCTCCCTGTTTGTTCTGGTGCAATATAAGCTAGAGTTCCCTCTAATTGATGAGCAGGGCAAATTTTTAAAAATTCTTGGGACAAACGGGTAGAAATACCAAAATCAATAATTTTGAGTTGTCCCGTTTGGGGATTATAGACAATATTTGAAGGGTTGATATCTTTGTGGATAATGTTAGCTTCATGAATAGCAGCTAAAGACTCAGTTGTCTTAATTGCAATAGTCAAAAACGTTTCCAGACTTAGTTGACCATGAGATAATAATCCTGTTAAGGATTTACCTCCAAAGTCTTCTAGAAACATGATTAAACTATTCTCATGTCGTTGTAAGTCATAAGCTTTAATAATATTATCTACATTAAAGGAACGAGTAATTTCATATTCCTGTTTATACCGAGTGAGTTCTGAAGGAGTAGGATAATTTTCTTTCAGAATCTTCAGAATAATTAGTTGATTATCCTGTTTTAAAATAGCTCTATAAACTAAGGAATTGTCACTCTCATAGATTTTTTCCAGAATCTGATATTTGTTGGTCATAGAACTTAAATATCTGTAAATTAATTAAAGATACAACAAACACATTCATGAAAATAAACTTCAGATTAATTTATTTTCTTTCTTTTGCTTATTGATTAACTGTTAAGCTTTTGGATTTTTGCTTTTGACAATTAAAAACGAAAGTATAGAAAGGATTTGATAGTTTTTTTAAAATCCTTTCTATACCTGATTTAAATGCTTAAGCATCTTGTCTGAATTATTTTCAGAAATCCATTTTTGTAAATGCCTTGTATAAATCTATCATTGATAGTGATTGCAGCTAGACAAACATACTCAACTTACAAAATGGATAGTTTCCCTCATTTTCTCATTAAGTTTGATTCGTTTCTTAGCTAGAACTAAGAGGAATATAAGGAAAAGGAGGAACAACATATTCTATATTTCCATTATTCCACTGCTCTGGATCTTTATTTTTATTAGGATAAAATGGATAATCATTATCCTGACTATCTGTTTCTTTAGCAGTAGCCCAGTCAAAAAGATTTTTTTGGGACACATTAAAACTATCTGGTTTTGCAGGATAACCCATAGTTGCTTTATAGTAAGGAGATTGTGTATTTTCATTGAGGCGACTCATCTCTTCAACAACTCCATGATAAGAATTCCAGTTGATATCAAAATAATATTGCCTAACAATCTCCGTAGTTCCAAAAATTGTTGGCCAAATTGGCTGCCAAGTTTTTTGTCCATCTGGTGAATAATAAGCTTGTCCAGCTAATAAAAGTGCTAAAGATATTGCGCTATAGCCATCAGAGTCAGATTCAATTAAATAATCTCGCTTTATATCTTTAGAATCTGGATCTAACCAACTGATTGTTTGGGGTGGCTTATTATATGTATTCAATACATATCTAACTAAATGAATTTGAGAATCTGTTATTCCAAGTGACTTTAGTTTGTCTTGCTGATCTTGGTTAAGATCCAGCCATGTATAAGACATCATTTGGGACAGTTTGCGAGTTTGTAATAAATTGCGGCCAAGAGAATAATTAGATGCTTGGTTAACATCTATTCTTCCATCATTAATCCCAAAAAAATCTTTGTTAAGCTCTACCCCTTGAGTTGGTAAGCTTTTTTCAGACAGCTTATATTTTTCTCTTAGTTGTTTTTTGGTTCCATATACTAACTCAGACTTAATATCATCTACATTACTTGCATCTAAAAGCAGTATTTGAAAATAATAATCGTCTAATGACTCTGAGTTATAACTGTCGTTTTTGCTACTGATTTTTGATTTAAGGTGGTTAATATGAGTTTTCGTGTATTCTACTTGCATTGTCTAATTCCTCATTGAGTTGAAAGTATAGAAACGTTGAGAATTATCCCAAACAATCTTTTTAACTATCTCTTGAGATAGCTTATTTTCAAGCTCCGCAACATTGGTAAAAATGTCATTTTTATGATCCATGTGCGGATAATCTGAACCAAAAATTAAGTTGTCAGAGCCTATATATTTAATTATTTGAGGAAGATAAGGTTCAGAAGGTTCTACGGCGATATAACATTGACGACGAAAATACTCAGATGGTGGTAATTTTACCCTATCTTCAATTTCCCAATGTAAATTTTTATAATCCTCATCTAGTCGCCATAACCAATAGGGTAACCAACCACATCCTGACTCTAAAAACCCGACTCGAAGTTGAGGATGACGTTCTAAAACTCCACCTTCAATTAAAGCTAACAGAGCCATCATGTGTTCCATTGGGTGAGAACAAGCATGGAGAGCAAACCGACTATTAAATCGCTCTGCACCTGTGGTAGGTAAAAGACTATGAGTTCCTTCATGAATGCCGACTGCGATGTCTAATTCCTCACAAGCTGTCCAAAAGGGTTCATAGGCTGGATCGCTTAAAATTCTGCCTTTAACGGGATTAGGACGCAAAAAAACTGCTTTCCAGCCGAAATTGGCAATACGGTGTACCTCTTTCACCATCTCTTCAGGATGATGTTGATTGACTGCACCAACTCCTTTTAATCGCTGAGGATCATAGCTACAAAATTCTTCATGTAACCAAGTATTATAAGCACGGGTAAATGCCCCTATCACTTCTGCCGGTAGACTATCAATAGCAAATAACCACAGTCCGTAGGTAGGATAAATAAAAGAAATATCCACCCCCATTATTACCATTGCTTGCAGATGGGATTCGGGGTTATAGCGATGAAAATAAGCATTGGGATGAGCTTGCATCATTTGCTTATTTCCTTCTTGCTTGACTTGTTGGGATATTTTCTGAGTGATTGGTTTTCCTTTGATTTTCATGTCGGGAGAAGGGGCAAAATCCCGAAACTCAGGTTCTAGGTATTTCCCCCACATTTCGGTAGGTTCAATGACATGGGAGTCTGCATCAATAATTTTGTAACCGTTGAGCATATGAAGGTGAGAATAGACTGGATGAGGATTAATAAGACTTACGTAAAATTAACGCATTTTCATTATTGCGACCAAAGGGAAGCAATCTCAAATCTATTCGTACTCTGTGAGTAAGTCTTAGTTAGATTTAACTCGACTTTGAGTAAGTGAACTCTTATTTAGTGTAATTGCATAGGGATTTTTAAATCTAATATAAATCTAATACAAATCTAATATGGTAGCGTTGTAAGCTCCTGCGGACATCTGGTTAAGATAAAGTAAGAAGTATGATTATCTGAACTTTGCTGAGTGTAATCACTGGTTTTGTACTAGTACAATATAGCAATTATGATCAGTGCGAGTGCCGATCCTGTCGGTTGGGTAGACGAAATAAAACCCAACACTATCTTATCTAATTAAGACATCTTATTTCGGCGACACATCTTCCCATAATCTCTGAATAGGATAAGCATCAAATTGACTATCTCTACTAATCAAAAACAGATCATTATTAATAGCTTGAGCAATTAACATTCTATCAAAAGGATCACGATGATATAGTGGAAAATGACGAATTTTAACGGTGTCTATAAATGTAATTGGAAGTAAGAGAATATCTGAAGATTCAAGTTCAGATTCAATCGTTTCATAACTTCCTTGCAGTGATAGTTTACCCAAATTCAACTTAATGGCAATTTCCCAAAGACTGACAATACTAAGATAAACACTATCTGCTGTATCAATTATATCTCTGAGATGATTAGGCAAATTAGGATCATTTTCAGATAACCAGATAAAAGCATGAGTATCTAATAAAAAATGACTCATTCCATATATTCCTGAAAGTCTTCTAATGGTTCATCAAAATCATCAGCTAATGGCAAAGCAAATGTTCCTTTCAAAATCCCTGAACGACGTTTTTTTTCAGTTTGCTGATTCGATGAAACATCTTTTGAATAGTTTTCCATCAAATATTTAGCATAGTGAAGAACTTCTTGTTTAATAGAGTCTGGCATTTTCACAACTGTTTGCCAGATTTCTGTATCAATATTCATAATATCTCCTAGTTTATTGTGTGTGCAATACTAGTAATTATCTCACAGCAAAATATTATTATAGCATTTGATTAAATCACTTATAAAAAATCACATCCACATCGGAAATGAATTTAATTCATCTTCTTTCAAAGCTTCTTTTAACCACCCCATACTCACAGGAACATCATACAATCTTCCTGACCCTAATCGCTTCCACATATGACGCATTCCTGGAATAATTACTTTAGCTACTCTTAATCCAATATCAGGACGAGTCTGATCTAAAACTAACATTTCCATTCCTTTTGATTCCACAATTTGCTGGCACAATTTCACATCTTCTAATAAATCATCACTCGCTAACTGTAAATAATCACTACTTTTTTTAGATAATCTTTGATGATCTGGAACTAAATAACTTTGATTTTCTAACGTTGCAGTTTGCCACCATTCTACCGCTAATTTATCAGCAGAAGGATTATAAATTGTGGTTCCGTCTTCCTGAAATCTTAATACATTCGGTAATATTTGATTGACTTCTGTTAACGCCCGACTAATAGCAATTTTTGGGTCAAAATGCGCTCCATAACCTAAAATAATATCCTCAACTTCTCTATCCTTTCTCGAAGTAATTGCCGCAAAACAGGGAATATTCAAATCACTGGTAATATCTAATATCCATAACTCCCGATTCAAATCATGATAGTATTCTTTTAATTGTTCAAAATAAGGTTCATTAAAACTATCTAAATCTACTTGGGGTTTTGATAATTTATTATACCACCATAAAGCCACGGCATCCCTTTCTACTAATTCCATGAAACCTTGTAAAATCGCTTCTTCAATGGTATTTCCCGCCGCACAACCATTAGAATCTGCCCAACAATCTAAAGGTTGAGATTGAGGATAACCATAATAACAATATGCAGTAGGTAAATATTTGAAATCTTGTAAAGTTAAAGACCAAACTGGTGTCCAATCAATTACTTTAGTTTCATCAAAAGGTTCTGGTACTTTTTGAAACCACCCTTGACAACTGGTGTTCCATTCTGCTCTGGTTTGATATTGTTGCTCGCTGAAATTCATACAATGATTCGGATGAATCGCCTTATTTCCTAACTGTTGATAACTAGCTTTTTCTTGAATTTCATCTCCTTGAAATACGCCTGAATAACGTTCAATTGCTTCACAAAAACCACTTGCTCTTGCTTGACTATTTGTTCTTCCTTTACCAGAACTTCTACCACCAATATTTTGTTGTAAACTCCCTAGATTATCAAAAGCATTATGAAAATGATGTTTAGCTACGTAGGTATGGAGTAATGGTTGACTATGAATTTTCGTCAATTCTCGCACAACTCCTGTAATCGGACTAATATGATGTTGATATTTTCTGAGAGTTTCTTCCGGTGAACAAAAACGATGTCCTCCATCACTGGTAAAGGATTTTTTTCGATGTCCTAAAACTACGGGTAAAGCGGTTTGATTGAAGTTGTTTCCACAACTAGGACATTGAGGACGTTTAACTAAAACATGATTTTGAGTTTGCAAATTTAAAGTATCATAAGTAATCAAATTTCCTTCTATTCTGGGATTAGATTTTTGAATAATCCATTTAAAAACTTCCATTGCAGTTTTAGTTAAGGTGGTTTGGATTGTTGCTTCACTAAAACCCTGGGGAGAAGTTAACAGTTGTGTTTGTTCAATTGTGTAATTTTTATGTCTATGAATAAATGATTCAATCGGACAATTATCTCGCCAACGTTGAGCAAAACAATGCCAACATCCTGTTTGTTCAGGAATGAATAAAGGGCCAATCCAGGTTATCGTTCCTAATGGTTTAACTAATATCCAAGGTTGTTGTGATGCTAAAGCTTGTTGATTAAATTCCTCTAAATTAGGATGTAAATAATCATCTGTGATAATAATAGTTAAATCGGCTTCTTCCGCTTTTTCTGTAACTTGAATTTGGAACGAATTTAAAACTTCAATAAATGTTTCTTTAGGAACAGAACATAATGTTTTAACTGCGACTTTTGTTGATTGTAATTGATGAGATACTTGGGATTGAGAGATATTCAGATGATGACAAATAATAGCTAAATTAGATGATAGTGGTAATTCACTTTGATCTAAAATATAGCCTTGCTGATGTAGTTGAAATAAAGTTTGTTGTATTTTTAAGCTAAAATCGAGGATTGCTGGAAAAAAATTAGCTGAATCTTGATTTAATTCTTGATCCTGTAAGAATTCTAATTGCAAAATCTGAGTAATTTCATCAACATTTGTTTTACCGTCAATTAGTTTAACTAAACGATAATAAATTGGATTTTGGAAATAAACTGATTCTCGCTCAGATATAAAAAATACGGTATCCGGTTCTAGGGTTTCTATTAAATAAGCGGGATTTAAACAAGGATGATTAAGCATATTGGTTAAGGTCTTATATCTATAAAAAGCTGAACTTCACTATCCATGATTATAGTTCAATATGCTTTTTTATCAGATGAAAAATTTAGAGTTAGCGATCGCCCTTGCAGTTGAGATGATCAAAACCCCAGACAGTACAAGGAAAAAGGATTTTGAGAGTTGAAATCAATGTGATGAAACTACTGGAAAGTTAGTATATTTTTGGAAGTTTCATCACTTTATCATAGTCTGTCTTTTTCAACCTAATATAAATCTAATACAAATCTAATAGAGAAATTAATATTATGAAGGAAAAGATTTTTAAAAAGTATTAGAAAAGTATTAGAAAAGTATTAACTTTAGAGATTTTCATCAACTAGAATATTTTGTATACTTGGGCTAGTGATTAGAAAACAATGTCTCACGGCAGAAGACAAGACATTTTGCTAATAGCAAAGTAGCTCTATAAAACTTAAGCGTTGAGTTTCGAGCCTGTTTTCTTGTGACATATAGGGAAATATTAATGACTTCAATCAGCTTATGCAACTTTATATGCATAAGCTGTATTATCTATTTCCTACTCCCTACCACCTAGCACTTTTTGCTGCAAACCCTACTTACATCTGTATCCGCTGCCACTGATTCTGAAAATATTCCTTATATAACTGACAACTAACTTTCGCCTTATTGCCAATAAAAATAATTAAGCCCATACTATTGAGCTTATAACCAGTAATTTGATCTAATAAAACTTCTTCATCTGTCTTACAAACTTTTTGGAAAGCAGGAGATAGTTCTGGTTGTGATTGCAAAGTTAACCAAAGATTCTGTAAATGATGGGAATAAATCCCCATATTAGTTGTTGCATTTGCTAATAGTTCCCTAATGCTTATTTTTTCTTGACTAAGATGATAAATTGTTAAGTGAATTAAAGCAGGATGTCCCCCAACTAATTTTATTAATTGTCGAATTTCTTCCCTATTTTGAGTGTTTAATTGATATTGTCTTGCTAACTGTTCTACCTGTTGTTGATGAAAAAATTGTAACTCAATGGGTAATCCTATATTAAAAGGAGACTGTTCTAGCTGGAGTGGGATATAGATATTAGTGCAATGAACAACAATTAAACGAAACTTTTGCCAGAGAGAACTTCGTTTTGCCTCTTCATAACAAGAACGTAATAAAGGAAAAAATTCTTCTGCAACTTGAGGATTTTCAAAAACTTTATTTACTTCATCTAACGCAAGTACAAGAGGAGCATCAATTTCTTCTAAAATATACTCTTCAAAATAAACAGTCCAACTCATTTTACTGCCTAAATCTTCATCCCAATATTCATCTAAATTTGCTTTTATTCCTAGCTGTCGAGCGCAGTTTATACATAACCACCGGAGTAACTGATCAATATCTTTTAAAATACTTCTATCTGCTTTTTGTAAGTTTACACTAATTGTTTTGTAGCCTAAACTTTTTTCACAATTGTCTAAAACTCTCAACAACAGAGAAGTTTTTCCCATTTTTTGAGGAGCTTTTATTCGTACTAATGATCCTGGTTTAGTTATTTCCTCGATAATTTGCTGTTCTAAGAAAGGTTGTTGTACGTAAAAAGGAGAATTAACAGCAACTGCTCCGGAAGGATAACCAGGTGAGATGGACTTTTTAGTAAAATTATAGGAATTGTCTAAGCGTTCTTTGACTACGTTACTTTGAAATAGAGGTTGTGGTGTTACTGATAAATTCTTTTGCTCCAAATTATTCTGGTTAGTAATAGGTTGAGTTTGTACAGTAAGATATGACTGTAATATGGCTTGACAGTTTTTCTTAGTTACTCGTTTCCCCGTCACCGCAGAGATTCTTCGATATAACTCTGGAGCAACTACATTAGCAAAATAACTTAAACTATAGCCTTCTTTGTCAGCTATTTCTTGGTATGTCTGGTTTTTTAAAATACCTTGTAATACGATGAGTTCTGTAGCATTGAGACAACGATTTTCTAAGCTGAGTAGTTGCTGATTAAGAATATCTTGGACTTCTGCTAATGTCATATTAATAATACTGTGGTTATTTTAAAGACTTAGTAAGATATTTTACTGTTTAATAGTGAAATGATATCATGTATCTAAAATATCCTTAACTAGCACTTAAAAAGAATAAAATTAATCAAAGATATGACATATACACTGTACAAATTTAACTTTTTGTGCATGGACTAAATTATGAAGTTTCAGGTAATTGGAGAATAAGCTAACTGTATAGGTCGAAAATCCGCGAAAAATTACGTGTAATAAATGTATAAAAATATATATAATATCTTGTTTTTAATTTCAGTATATAAGTTTTAAAAAATGACCTACATTAATATTAATAAGTTTTAATTTGATGACTACCTATAGTGCTACGCGCTAACGTTAGGACAATATGATTTGGTCTAGAATCGAAGTGATTGGGGATGAAAGAAAAAAATGTCCTAATAAATGCGCGTAGCGCTATATAAGAAATAAGAATTTTTCAAACAGTAAAACAGAGAATAGGGAATAGGTGAGGAATACAGTATGAGGAGTTCTATTTTCAATTATGGGACTTACGCAAAAGTAAGGTGACTGCGTCATTACGAGCGATAGCGACGTAATCACAAAAATCCTGGGATTGCTTCCCTACACTATGTCTAACGCCACGCTTCGCAGACATTTCAGTCGCAATGACAAATCTTCGTTGCGTAAGTCCTGTATGCTAACTACACAGTTTCAGTCTGAATCAGCGCCTTGAGCATACTTTCAACTTTTTTCTCCATGTCCACTAAAACATTGAGAGCAGAAGTAATATCATTTTCTACTCCCAACAATTTAGCAGCTTTCTTTACAGCTTCTTGTTCTTCTGCTGCATAATCATGATCTGCTTGAGACATTTTAATGGCATGATAGAGTAGCGTTCTTGGCGCTGACCAACCAGCAACATCTCCTTTAATCTTAGGTAACAAGTCTTCTAACTTAGCGTTTTTGTAGTCAAATGTTTTGTATTTTTCTATTGCTTCTTCAGGAGCGCCAACCATCTGTTGATGATTGATTAACCAATTCATTTCTTGTTCTGTCACTTCCCCATCAGCACCAGCAATAACGAGTAAAGCATAACCATAGTTTAGATATGCTTCAAATGGAGCGGAAGAAAGTCCCACAGTCCTTTTTAGATAGTCTGAACCTGCCAACATTTGCTCTTTATTCGTTGTCATAATTTGTTTCCTTTTACTATTTATTAAAGCCAAGTTTCCTGAACGGCCCATTGTTAAACATTACCGTCAGTGTATGAAAATCATGGCTATTGGCTAAACAGTTTAGCTGGATGTTGGTAAACAGTAAACTAAAAATTTTGGTATGTTCAGTGGGACTTTGAATAGATACGGAGTCCCTGAAATGACATTCCCAGTCGGAGACTGGGAGCGAGAGCAAAACCTCTAAAAATTAAACTGTGTCCGCAAATTGCCTACAAAAATCGTGGGGTTGTTATCAAAATTATTGGCATTCACAACCACAGAAAAAGAAGGAACTAAGGCAATATTACTAGATACAGGGACAAAATAACTACCTTCGATTTCATACCAAGTTCCACCATTACCAGAACCGGAAACTAGGTATTCATCACCGGAAATAATATCCATCGGAATTAAAAAGGAAAGTTGTCCCATTGCACCTTCTTTACCCAAGTCTGGAAAAGCCATACCAACCTGGAAAGACTGAGTATTGATTTCTCCATCAGCTACACCGGGGGTAGTTGGATATACGGTAGTGCTGCCGTAAGTATAACGTCCGAAAATCCCGAACTTGGGGGTAATTCGCCAATCTGCGTTAATACCGAAAGTGTCTGCTGTACCATTGCTCACATCACCACCTAAACCATCATCAGCTACACCATAAAAAGGTTCTGTCAGACCACAACACAATTGTCTATTACCATCACCAGTAACATCATAGCCTTGCATATTGGTGCGGGTGTATAAGAATCTGATATTGGAAGTTCTGGAGGGTTTGTAGGTGAGTTCAGCAGTGAGGGTGTTAGTGCCACCAAATAACCCTTGGTTGGGATCAGCAGCAGAGTTAAAGGGTGGACTAGGTAAATATTCGTTGGTTTCGCCTAAGTAAGCTACCTTTAACAAAAACTGATCGCTCATATTCCACATGGCGATCGCACCAGCGCCACGATCAATAGCATTAACGAGGGTACTGTTGGCAGAGTTGAAGGTAATATAGTTAAAAATTGGCGCTCCCTTGGTAAATGCAAAAGAAAATTGGTTTCCTTCCATAAACCGAAAATAGTTAAACCTTGGCCCAACTACAAACTGAAGTTTATTACCAACTGGGAACTGATAATAAAGTTCTCTAACTGTAACATCTCCAGGATTTACTGCTCCAGGACCAGTGGTAAAATCAGCAAAGGAATAATCTAAACCAGCAGAAGCATAGGAATTTCCTAAAGGTCCAGGAAATGAGTTAGAAGTACCCATTGCCAGTTGTAGAACTAGACTATCTCTCCCTGTAAATGAGGTAACAAAATCTAGCCAGACTAAACCTGTGAAGGTAGTGCTAGGATCATCAACTGTATCTATGACAGGTAAACCATTTGCTCCCCGAAAACCTAATTCTCTCTGGATCAAACCATCAGAAAAACCTGCTGCTAGGTTCATCCAAGCAAAACCATACAATTTAGTTGTGGAGGAAAATTGTTGATTTTCTAAGGTTGCTGTTTTTGCTTCCACAGCATCTACTCGGCCGCGTAAATTAGCCAGTTCTGAAGAAAACTCACTCCTTAATCTTTGTAAAGTTTCCAAGTCTGCTTTGGTAATTCCATCAGCAGATGCGGTGGCAATTAGTTCTTGAATCCGATCTAAACAAGCATTTAAACCTGCTGCAAATTCATAACGAGTCATAGCTCTATTACCACGGAAAGTAGCATTAGGATAACCCGCAATACAACCATAGCGTTCAACTAAGCTCTGTAAAGCTGTAAATGCCCAGTCTCCAGGAAATACATCTCTGAATTGAGAGACAGAATTTACCTGGGCTATGCTGTCGTTATTTTCATCAGGGTTTAGGGTTAAATCTGTAGCCTGGGAGCTAAAATCAGTAAATTCCTCCACAGAGGTTATACTAGTAGTGGTGACGGGTAATTCCCATGATTCATTAACTTTACTGCTAACTAATGTATTAATTATTTGATTCTCTGTCTCTTGGTTCACAGAGTTGATATCAGTATTTGGTTGCGGTTCAGCAATAAAATTATTTACCCATACTTTTGTATCAGCTGTAGTCTTTTCAGTTTCTGCTAATACCTGCAAAGGATAAAGAGCCGTACTGGAGGCTACTAACATAGCCATCCACAACGCTGCTTTTACCGCTACTTTATTGGGCTGGTCTTTTAGATTATTAAACATGATAATTCTCACACTAACTTTTAATGTTTTTTTAAGAAACTATGGAAAATTAACTCACAATTATGGATCAGCAGACTTGATGAGCAAGACTCGATGCTATGCTGGGTCAACTATCCACTCAACCTATCCAGTCATGAATATATAAATCCAATCTTGTCCAAATATCCTTTAAGTTACAAAATATGCTCTTGTCAAATCATACAACAGTGTACAGTTTTGAATGTAAAGAAAAATAACCGAGATCAAAAATAGTGAAAACTCTAATCTAAGAATAAATACTAGGAATCATAGCTATTTTTAGCTTCTAAAATAATATTTTCAGTTATATTACACTTGTCAAAACCAAAAAATATGGTATTGTGATAACAAGGTTAACAGATTTTTGATCTAAGCTCAGTTCTAAGTAAGCTACGAACCAGTACTGAGGGTAAAAGTATATTCAAATGCAACTTAGGGTAAAAGTAAATAAGCTACAACTTTCAACCTAAACTTTTTTAAGTACCGTGCAATTACGCAGTGTGTTTTCACCAAAGACGGCGAGGAAACCAATCTTTTCCAGGTATGAAAGGAATCTCACCGTATTGAGCATTAGACATCAGGTATAGAAAAACCCATGTCTTGTTCTTAAGACAAACTTAAGGTGAATCATACTGTGGAAATCACTTAAATTCAAAGCAAGAAAACAGGAGTTGTCTACCTCGATGGCTGAATATACATTAGAAGAACAAGCGCATATAGCCCTAGTTCAAGATTTTTTTGAAGCGCAAAATAATGGCAGTATATTAGGATCAGCAGATAACTTTTTTGCTGATGACAGTAGATATATATTTATCCGTGGTGGCGAAGAAAGACTAGGTAGAGGAGATGAAACAGGCCCAGAAAGTTTATTGACAACCACAGCAACAGACTATTCTGACTCCGTAGGTGGTTTACCTTTAACAACCCTGAATTTTCTTACCTCTGATCCCGTTAATGGCATCTTTGACATATCTGATGTGACAGTAGTTCCCCGTGTGGGAGGTTTTACTTCAGAAACAAACCAACTAGACACCAACGCTTACAATGAATTATCCTTTGCCCATGAACGACATGACTTAATACCCTTTAGTGATAACTTTGTTGGGCCAGAGGGAGTAGTTGACTTTTACGAAGACTTTTTTAATAACTTTGAAATAGTCCAATTCATAACGACTACAGAAGAATTTCAAGAGGAGAGAGATAGACCATCACCCTTACCTTATGGAATCATTGCCAATGATGATAACTTGGCTGTTTATGGAGAATTAGAATTTCGCAACAAGTTTACAGGAAACACAGCGAAATCTTTATTTCGCATAGACATAGAGTTTGAAGATGGTCCAGAAGGAAAAATTAAAACCTATCATTTTTGGACTGATACCCATACTCTAGCAGCATCAATGCGGGTAGGAGGATCATGGCGAGGGCAATATGGACTAAGTGTAGATCCATTAATTCCTACAGGACCGAATGTAGAAGATTTTCGTTTTCCCACAGTTTCTGAATTAGATCCAAATAAATATGTTGATAACCCTTTATTTGGTCGTCACTATGATCCTACTGGTTATTTAGTAGATGAAGATGGTAACGGACTAAATAACAACCCTTTTCAAGTCGGACAGGTCGAAGAACGGTTATTTTTGCCTTTGTATGTTCAATGGGGAACAGGTGCAGATGATAACCTGAGTGGTTTTGCCGACACTAGTCAATACTATGATCCAGAATATCCCAACGATCAACTTTACGGCTTACAAGGTAACGATACCTTAATTGGTTTAATTGGTGATGATGAACTGTATGGTGGTAGTGGGAATGATTCTCTAGATGGTGGAGTAGGTCAAGATAGAATCTACGGTCATACAGGCATAAACACCCTAACAGGGGGTGCAGACGCAGACATATTCGTTCTAGAAAACCTATTTGATCTGACTTCTGAAACTACAACATCCACAATTACCGACTTTTCCATTGCGGAAGGAGACAAAATCGGTCTGGGAGGAACATTTACCCTTGACCAATTCACCATAGTGGATGGGGTAAATGGTGCAGAAATTAACCTCACAGATTCAGATTTACCAACTCTGGCTATTGTAGAAAACATCTCTGCTGCTGAACTCACAGCTGATCAATTTACAGAAATTAGACCAGACTATCAAATAGGTTTTACAGAACCTGATGATGTCATTGGTGATGCAGACGATAATAGATCCCTTGTTCTAGGATTTTTCCAATCCTTCTTTACTGGAGATGTGTTCCGGTATATTCGGGATAACTTCACAGAAGATGCTCGCTATGTAGTGATCCAAGGGGAAAATAACAACTACACCAGTGATGATGCTTTCTCTGGAGAGCGTTACCGCATTACACCAACTACCAAAGAATGGAGTGGGTTTGAAGGTTCTCAAGGGTTCATTTTTAACCTTTTCCAGGTAGTAGATATTCTGGGAACACGCTGGCCAGACCAACCTCCTGTTACCAATTTCTACATAGAAAAGTTTGTCACTGACTCCGCAGATCCAGATAATATTGCCATTTTTGGACGATTTTTGTACAGAAATAATAGTACAGCTAATATTACTGACGGGCCTTTGGCTTACAAAATTCAAATTAAACACGTCCAGGATGAAGAAACAGGAGAGTTAGTCCCCAAAATTGACCTGATCAGTTTCTTTGAAGATTTCTACATCTTTGGTTATGCTTCCCGTATGGGAGGGTCTTGGACTAGAAATTATAATGGTGAATTAACCAATATTTTTTGGGGAACTAATGCTGGGGAAACCTTTGATGGTAGTGATATTGACGATATCATATATGGTTATCAACAAGATGATGTCCTCTCTGGTGGGATAGGAAACGATACCATTTATGGTGGTGAGGGAGATGATGAAATTACAGGTGGTGTAGGTAACAATCAAATTTGGGGAAACCCTGGTAGTGATACTTTTGTCTTGACGACAGGAGAAGGAACAGACACTATCAATGATTTCACCGCGGGAGAGGATAAAATCAGTCTTTTAGATGATCTATCTTTTGAACAGTTAACTCTCACAGAAACAGCAGGGGATTTAGAAGTTAAAGTTACCAACACAGATGAAGTCTTAGCTATCCTTAAAGGAGTAGAAAGTTTAAGTTCATCCGATGTGATCGCTGAACCAGAAGACATAGTAACTGGTACACCAGAAGATGATGACTTGCTTGCACCTATAGATTTAGATGGTCAACGAGACATTGTATTTACAGGTGCAGGAAATGATAGTATTGATGTGAGTGTTTCCACTGTAGGACTGAATAGATTGTTCGGTGGTAGTGGTGCTGATCAATTCTATCTCAGCACCGGCGATCGCGCTTTTGGTGGAACAGGAATTGATGAGTTTTTTGCATTGGATGGAACAGGTGGAAACCGGATGTCTGGTGGTGCAGGAGATGACATTTTCCACTTGGGATCTGGCGATCGCGCTGTAGGTGGAACAGGAAATGATACCTTCAATGTCATCGAAGGTGGAGATAACATCCTTGCTGGTGGTGCTGGTGCGGATAACTTCTGGGTAGCTAGCGCACAAATACCTGATGCTGCTAATACCATTGTTGACTTTGAACTAGGTACAGATGTCATTGGTATTCGTGGTTATGTGCAAAACGATATCACCTTTGGTACAGATGGTTCAGGAAATGCCGTTCTTGGTGTTCTCGGTACTGATGTCGCTATATTCCAAGGTATTACCCAAGCACAGTTAGAAACTGCTACCTTGGCTTTTGGTTAACCTTGTTTGCAAATTTACTCATGTCTGCATAATAACTTAGGATATAGCTGGTGTATGTAGAAATACGTAAACATTTCTCCCTCTAGACCCTGTTGTCTGAATCACAAATATTTTACCGGACATGACATAATTCATCGGGTGTGTTATCAAGTGTAGCACGCCCTTATTAATTTTGAAAAAATATACAGTTAAATATTTTAAGGCCTTCTTATTTTTCATATCATGTCTAGGTAATAACTTACGATACAAATTTTTAGCCAATAATTGTATATTTATTTTGAGCAATTACTCATCACTAACTTTAAAGGATATATTTAGGGCTTGCTGAATAAATGTGAAAACATTAGACATCTGGTGGAAACTAAATATCCGCGACGTGAAACCCTTGTAGAGACGTTGCATGCAACGTCTTATTTAATATTTTTTAGCACACCTGAGATGAACTCATAAATTTGCAACAAATTATTACATTCAACCCTAAATTTACAGATTATGAAATTAAAGTATGAACCAAGCGTATAGTATATAATAATACGTATAGTTTTAGGCTGTCATTTACTAAGTGGGGTTTGCAGCAAAAAGTTTTGTTGCAGAGGATCAGAGGTAGGGAATTTTCTTGCAAGGAGCAGGAAGAGAACTAAACAACTACTTTTCAATCTCTCGAAGTCAAAAAAGTGTAAAGTTTTCAAGCACTCAACCTCTAAAATCTTGCATTTGTTGACAATGAAAATGGTCTCAAATTCCTTAATAGCAAAGTTTTCACATTTATTCAGCAAACCCTAAGTATTTACGAGTTCTGTTACAAAAGATTTTCACTCAGGAGTTTTTTCATGGCTTTAACCCCTATAGAACAGGCAAATTTAAGTGTAGTTGAAGGATATTTTGCTTCCTTTGTTGACGGGACATTGTTTACTTATCTGGAAAATAATTTTCAACCAGATATTGAATACATTATTTTGGGTCGTACCAGTGGGATATTAAATGATCCAGCAGATTATTCTGATGATAAATTCACCCATGAAAGACAATTTGCCGCCCCACACTCTGGGATAGCAAATGATATTCCTGCTGTTCAAGCTTATTTTACTGAGCTGCTCAGAGAAATTACAGTTAACGAGTTCAATACAACAAAATTCGTAGTTGATGGTGATAACGTTTCTGTTTTTGGAGATTTCTTTTTCACTGCTTTTGAAACAGGAAATATTGCCAGAGAATTACCTCTAGCGGTAGATATCGTCGTTAGTGATTCTGATCCCGATCCAGACGTTTATACACCTAAATTCCAAAGCTATCTTTTCTTTGAAGATACCTATAGTTTCTCTGCAATCTCTCGTCAAGGGGGAAGTTGGCGTAGATATTGGGATGGAGAATGGGAAAATATCTACTTTGGTAAAAATGATAGTGACGATATCACCGGACATGAAACAGAAAGTAACATCATTTATGGTTATCAAAGTAACGACACCCTCACAGGTGGTAACAACGATGATGTCATCTGGGGTGGTAGTGGTGGAGATGTTATCAATGGTGGTGATGGGAATGATACCCTCTATGGCAACACTGGTAATGATACCGTCACTGGTGGTGATGGTGCAGATACCTTTGGTATTGGTTTAGATCAAGGTTTGAATACGATTACAGATTTTGTCCAAGGTACAGATGTTTTCGGATTAACAGGGACTTTAACCTTTGCAGATTTAACCTTCACACCCATTGGTGACAATTTAGAAAATTTACAAATTAGTGTAAGCAGTGATGGTACAGTTCTAGCCAGTGTAAATGGTGCAGGAGGTTTAACCTTAACTGCGGCAGATTTCCAAGAAATTCCCAACGCAGAAAGAACTCCTATTCCTGAACCCCAAGTACCTGGAGACTCTGTAGCTGATGAAACACTCAATCTCAATGTCGTACAAGGATTTTTGAATTTCCTCTCAGGAGATTTGAATGATTTATTTGACTATATTGATGCCAACTTTGATGATGATGTTCGTTACACCTTTATTACTCCCACATTAGGAGTTAATAACCCTTCTGATTATGCTGACAATAGATTTGATCATGAACTGCAAGTTCTTCTACCATTTATCGGTCTGAAAATAGGTACAGAAGAAGTTAAAGATTCTTTTACTGACTTCATCAGTGAATTTCAATTTGACGACGTTGCTATTGATAAATACGTCGTTGAAGATAACAATGTTGTTGTCCACGGTGGAATATCTCTAATTAATAGAGAAACAGGTAATAAAGCTGCATTACAAGCAGATAACACTGAGCAGTTATTACCTTTCACCATTGATATTCGTCTGGAAGAAGGCAAAATACAAGAGTCTCACTTTTACGTAGATTCCTATGCTCTAGCAGCAGCAGCTCGTCAAGGTGGAGAATGGCGGCGCATCTGGGAGGAAGAATGGACTACTATGGTCTTTGGTACTCAAGAGGCAGAAACTCTCACCGGAGTAGAGGAAGAAAGAAATGTACTATTTGGTTACCAAAATGATGATTATCTCATGGGAGGTCATGAACCAGATGTACTTTGGGGTGGTTTAGGTCATGACACTCTTGATGGTAGTTTAGGCAATGACACTCTTTATGGTAATGAAGATGGTGATACCTTTGTCTTGAGAACAGGGGACGGAACAGACACTATTGGTGATTTCACCGCGGGAGAAGATCAAATCAGTCTGTTAAATGACCTATCTTTTGAACAGTTAACTCTCACACCCATTGCAGGTAATCTTGAAATTCAAGTTACCAATACCCAAGAAGTTCTAGCTATCCTCAAAGGAGTAAACAGTTTAAGTTCATCTGATGTGATATCTGAACGAGAAGACATAGTAACTGGTACACCAGAAGATGATGACTTGCTTGCACCTATAGATTTAGATGGTCAACGAGACATTGTATTTACAGGTGCAGGAAATGATAGTATTGATGTTAGTGTTTCCACTGTAGGACTGAATCGAATGTTCGGTGGTAGTGGTGCTGATCAATTCTATCTCAGCACTGGCGATCGCGCTTTTGGTGGAACAGGAATTGATGAGTTTTTTGCATTGGATGGAACAGGTGGAAACCGGATGTCTGGTGGTGCAGGAGATGACATTTTCCACTTGGGATCTGGCGATCGCGCTTTAGGTGGTGCAGGTATGGATACCTTCAATGTCATCGAAGGTGGAGATAACATCCTTGCTGGTGGTGCTGGTGCGGATAACTTCTGGGTGGCTAGCGCACAAATACCTGATGCTGCTAATACCATTGTTGACTTTGAACTAGGTACAGATGTCATTGGTATTCGTGGTTATGTGCAAAACGATATCACCTTTGGTACAGATGGTTCAGGAAATGCCGTTCTTGGTGTTCTCGGTACTGATGTCGCTATATTCCAAGGTATTACCCAAGCACAGTTAGAAACTGCTACCTTGGCTTTTGGTTAACCTTGTTTGCAATTTAACTGGACTTTGTATAACAGTTAATTAGGGTTTGCCAAGAGGATGTTTGAAAAGTATTTCATAGTGTGTTTCACAACCCTAGGTACTGAAAATTCACTACGATAGAATAGGAGTTTTGGTATTTGATATGATGCACCTGAGTAGCATTTGAGCCTCAAGCCAATCCTTTTCAAACATCCTCTAAAAGACGAAGTGAAAACAGAGTTTTAAAAAGTTAGGTTTCCTAGTATCAACCCAACCTACGTTAATTTTGAATTAAAGTGAACTTTGAACCGAAATAATTCTTACTACCTGACCTGAGGGAGTTAAAATTAGGTAAATTTGACGTAGATAATAAGTTTTTCCATCACCCGCATAGGAAGAGGGAGAAGCAAATAAGACAATTCTATCTATTAAGTGTTCTGTTTTATCAAAAGATTCACCATTATTAAAAGATTGTTTTGCTAGATTTGCAGCTTGTTCTGGACTGATGTCAGAATTAAATTTAATATCTGTATAAGAACGCTCATGACTTACAACTTTTAAAGAAATCACACCGTCTTTAAATTTATAAGACTTAGCGACATAACACGCACCGTTAAATTTATCCCTCGATTCTTCACAGACACCACTCCCTCTTAGTAATTGATTAATTAGTTTTTGAGTAATTTTTAAACCTTGATATTTATAATCTGTAGGTAATTGATCACAATAATCTTCACATTTGAGAAAATCAAAGTTACAAAATTTTGTTTGTGCGTTCACTTTTGGAGTATAAATAGATGTGGATAGGGTGAGAGTTAAAGTTAATAAAAATATCAGGGGTGACATTAGTTTCATTTTCATGATTTTATGGTTATTGGAAGAGGATCTATTTTGGAAAATAACGATAGATTTCTTTACGGTGCAAAACTCTTTCAAAAATTAAAGTTTCACCATCAAAAATAACACCAATACGATAATCACCTATACGAATACGATAAGCATTATCATATCCTTGCAGCTTTTTGATATTGTTGATTTCTGTAAAACTTGATGTTTCAATAATTTCTTCAAAAGCAAATTTCTTAATAGACTCATAGTAAGGTGTACTTTTGATCGCTTTTAGGTCTTTAATAAAACTCGGTAGATACTGGGTATTCACTCTTTTTCTAATTCTGCTAATGCTTGATTAAAATTTAAGGGAGTTTCATTTTCTACTTCTTTCATTGCTAGAATTAGTCCTTCATCTTCTAATGCTTCTAACAACCGTAAATATTCTTGAAAATCCATGACTACTTTTTTGATATTACCTTGAACATCAGTAATCAATTCTTCAGCAAAGGGATATTTATTAGTTTGCATTGGGTTGGTATTTTTGATATCAATAAACATTCAATTAGATTAATTTTATCACAAACTTCAATAAAGCGTTCTTTTCTAAAATTATTTGACAATAATCCGTGCATTATGACTAGATTTAGGTTTAACTGTAATTTCCACATCACTATCAAAAGCGTTGAGAAATCTAAACATTCTTTCTAAAGAAAATCCTGTTAGTTTTCCTCTAATTAAAGCAGAAACTTTTGGTTGATCAATTCCTAATAATTCCGCAGCTTCAACTTGAGTTAATCCCCGTGAGGTAATAGCTTGACTAATTTTCCGAGCTAGTTCTGCTTTTACTAACATTTCATCCGGGTTTGGTAAACCTAAATCAGCAAATACATTACCACTACTAGATTTAATTTCGATATTTTCTGACATAATGATTCAGGGTTTTATGGCATAATTAAAGATGTCTTGTAATTATAAACATAAATTAAAGCAAGTCCCTAAATTCCTCTCTACCTAATTGACAATCACGTAGTATTTGTCTCATTAATCCAGTTCCAATTGTTTCACCAGAATGTACTGGAACAACAGTCCTTCTTCCATCACTGTGTATAAGAAATGATGACTTCCTCGCATTCTTACTACTTCAAAACCTGCTTTATTAAGTGCTGCTATTACTTCCTTTCCTGTTAAACTTGGTAATTTACTCATACTTCAATAGCGACTCTTTGCACACCTACAAATTCCAGAGGTTCTATTTTATTTTCATCAACTTCTAAACACAGTTCTATTGCTTCTTTAATACGTTCCATCAGTTCATCTAAAGATTTTGCTTGAGTGTGACAACCAGGAATACTAGGTACAGATGCGACAAAGTAACCATCAGCATCTCTTTCAATAATTACATTAAACTCTTTACTCATTTTGGTATATTGGATAATGTTGATATTTTTTATTTTAGAGGATTTTGAGATCAACAAGAAAAGTGTAGCGTAAGTCATATTTATTGGCTAATAGCGCAATAAACAGCATATTGAGAATGCTGTCTAATTAACACTTTTATGAACCATATTTGATTACTACTGTTAAGAAAATATTTAGTTGTAAGGATATCTTTCTGTTTGTGCCGTAAATTCTTGAGAAAATTCAAATATGTCATCAACTGGAGAAGAATCTGTATTTGCCGTTTTTCTAACAAAATATTGTCCGTCATATTTCATAGGTTTTGATTCGCGTATAATTTTCATCACAATAAAATCTTTATCATGGTATTTGAAACAATTCACATTACGCTGAATTATTCTTTCTGTTGATTCATCTATTGGAGCTTCATCTAATGTCTGCTGGATTTTTTGAAAATAAGAATCTATATTTTTATGATACTCTTTAGCCTCACTACCAATTCCGGTTATATAGAAACTATCGTATTTTATAGGATTACTGCTATATTTTTCGTCATGTTTTTCAGCAGATTCTTTGTTATCTGCAACTCCCAAAATTACATAATTTTCACCTGCGTGTGAATTAGCCATTGCCGTGAGAGTTTTGACAATTTTAAGAACTAATTTCGTATTAAAGCTAGTATCTCCCTGAAGGTTATGAAGTCCTATTTTAAAATCGTAGCAAACATTTTCAGTTCTTGATTGATTTAAGATATTTTCAAGATTTTCACCCCAAGATACACGCGTTGGATCTTCTACTTCACGTGCTATAAACTGTTTTCCTATCACTCCACAAACAGCATTAATCATCTGCTCTCTATCCTGGGAGTTCCATTTTTTATTTAATTGAAGTTCACCCATACATTGAGTTGCAACTCCTTTGATTAGCTTTGCTAAATTTTTGTAATTTTGTATTTTTTGATTTTTGTCTAATAACATTTTAAAAAAAGCCAGAAAAATTACTTAATAGGCATTTGTAATCTTAAACGTTTTTGTTTTGTAAATATATTTTGGAAAATTGCCATCAAATTCATTAATAGTTTTAAGCAACTCATTATACACAAAACAAAATTGTTTAAATACTTTCTCAAATCCAATTTTTCTTACAGCACCATTACATTTTATATAAGCATCATTGTTTTCTGAGTAAACTTCATCTAAAAAATTTGATGTAGTCTTGGCATAATCTCTCAAAATCATGTAAAGGAGAATGTGAGATATAAGTTCTTCGTCTCTGGACTCTAAAATATTACCAGCAGTTAAAATCCGTTGTTTATTCCAAAAAGTATTACTTATCTTTATTCCATAATCTAAATTATCGTTAGTTAGACTAATTAATCTCATTTTATCTAACTCAACTATATCTGTATGCGAAGAATCACCCCGAACGTATACAGCACATTTTCTTACAAGTTGAGAAAACTCAGATGTTGATCCAGCTTGCCTTACTTCTTGTCTTGAAAGTATTACTCCCCCAGTATTTATTCGCCTAAGTGAATCAATAAATTTCTCTTTTTGATTTACAGTCCAAACAAGTTTCCTTTGATATCTTCTATTGACAATGTATATTCCTTGCTTATAGTCACTATATACAGTTTGTACAGGTACACCATTAATAGTTAGATTATTTTGCACAGCATATAACTCCTTATTTATCGAATTTTTACTCTAACAACCAAGTAAAAAAGTTTCAAGTGTTAACTTTATATCACTAAAATCCCCTTTGCGTCTCTCTCTGCGCCTCTGCGTCTCTGCGTGAAAAAACCCTCTTCCCCAAATCAAACCACCCACATTACAACCCCTAACGATAAGGTAATAAAAGCAATATTTTAGTAAAAATAAACAAAATATATGACATCCATAGACACCAACAAACACAAAAAAGCCAAAGCCTTAAAACCCGGAAGCGTACGCCCCGCCAAAGAACTATGTAGCGAATGCGGACTCTGCGACACCTACTACATCCACTATGTCAAAGAAGCGTGCGCCTTCATCACCCAAAGAATAGACGAACTAGAAACCACCACCCATAACCGCCCCCGCAACCTAGAAGACGAAAACGAACTCTACTTTGGCGTACATCAAGAAATGATCGCCGCCCGCAAACAACAACCCATCGAAGGCGCACAATGGACAGGTATAGTTAGCACCATCGCCATAGAAATGCTCAACCGGGGTTTAGTTGAAGGCGTAGTCTGTGTGCAAAACTCCAAAGAAGATCGCTTTCAACCCGTACCCATCATCGCCCGCACCCCCGAAGAAATACTTGCAGCAAAGGTAAATAAACCTACCCTATCCCCTAACCTTTCCGTATTAGAACAGATTGAACAGTCAGGAATGAAACGCCTGCTAGTCATCGGAGTCGGGTGTCAAATTCAAGCATTACGCGCCGTTGAGAAAAAACTCGGACTAGAAAAACTCTACGTTCTGGGTACACCATGCGTAGATAACGTTACCCGCGCCGGACTACAAAAATTCCTAGAAACCACCAGCAGTTCCCCCGAAACCGTAGTCAGCTACGAATTTATGCAAGACTTCAGGGTACACTTCAAACACGAAGACGGTTCAGTAGAAAAAGTCCCCTTCTTTGGACTCAAAACCAACGTTTTAAAAGACATCTTCGCCCCATCCTGTATGAGTTGTTTTGATTACGTCAACTCCCTAGCAGATATCGTCGTTGGATACATGGGCGCACCCTTCAGATGGCAATGGATTGTAGTCAGAAATGATACCGGCAAAGAAATGTTAGAACTGGTCAAAGATCAACTCCACACCCAACCAGTCACCTCCAAAGGAGACAGAAAAGCTGCCGTTCAACAGGGAATAGAAGCTTATGATAAAGCCGTTACCTTACCGATGTGGGTAGCGAAATTAATGGGAGTAGTGATAGATAAAATTGGACCGCAAGGATTAGAGTATGGGAAGTTTTCAATGGATTCCCACTTTACGAGAAACTACTTATATGTGCAGCGGAATCATCCTCAGAAATTGGAAGATCATGTACCGGAGTTTGCCAAGCGGATCGTAGCGCAGTATAAATTACCGGAATAAGAAATATCTCACGCAGAGGCGCAGAGTCGCAGAGAGTTTTTAGAGGTTATTTACGACTCTTGAGATGCCATCTTTGATCAGTGAGACGTTAAAGTTGATTAATAGTCCAACTTTTTTATCAGCCAGCTTGAGATAGGTTTGTAACTGTTTATGGTGTACAGGACGGAGATTTTCCACTGATTTTAGTTCGACAATTACCTTGTCTTCAACTATCAAATCAGCCCGGAAACCCTCTTCTAAAACTATACCCTCATAGGTGATAGGAATAATTACCTGTCTTCTCACTGCCAATTTTCTCCGTCTCAACTCAACATCCATCACAGTTTCATAAACAGACTCCAACAAACCCGGTCCTAAAGTTATGTGAACCTTATAAGCCACATCAACAATAATTCCCGTAATCTCATTTTCAATCATACTCTCTGCGCCTCTGCGTCTCTGCGTGCAAAAAAAATTATCTCATGCTTCTCCCACAGCCTCAATAGCAGCCTGTAACGCCAAAGATACATGACTCCAATGCGTTCCACCCTGACAATAAACAATATAAGGTTCTCTCAAAGGGCCATCTGCCGATAATTCCAAAGTGCTACCCTCAATAAACGTACCTCCAGCCATTACAACCTTACTTTCATAACCTGGCATTTGGTCAGGAACTGGATCTAAATAAGAACCTATAGGTGAATATTGTTGAATCGCTTTACAAAAGGCAATTAATTTTTCTGCTGAACCCAGTTTAATCGCTTGGATCACATCTCCCCTTGGTGCTAAAGGTGCAGGGTTGACAGGATAACCCAATTTATTAAATACATACCCTGTTAGATATGTTCCTTTCATTGCTTCCCCTACCATTTGTGGTGCTAAAAATAATCCTTGGAAAAGCAGGCGGTTTTGATCAAAGGTCGCTCCCCCTTCACTACCTATTCCTGGGGCGGTCAGTCTACAAGCTGCTGCTTCTACTAAGTCTGCACGTCCAGCTATGTATCCTCCAGCAGTGACTACTGTACCACCAGGATTTTTGATTAATGACCCAGCCATTAAGTCTGCACCTACGTGGGTGGGTTCTTGGGTTTCAATAAATTCTCCGTAGCAGTTGTCAACAAAACAAACTGTGTTAGGGTTTTGTTGTTTGACGATTTTGATGATTTTTTCAATGTCGGTGATGGAAAGGCTGGGTCGCCAAGAATATCCGCAGGATCTCTGAATCAAAACTAAGCGAGTATCTTCTTTAACTGCTGTGCTTAAACCTTGCCAGTCTAATGTTTCTTCTGATGTTAGTTCTAATTGGCGGTATTTTATGCCAAAATCAATAAGAGAGCCTTGGTTTTGACCACGTAAGCCAATTACCTCTTCCAAAGTATCGTAGGGAGAACCGACCACTGCTAACATTTCATCCCCAGGACGAAGTACACCGTATAGCGCACAGGCGATCGCATGAGTACCTGACACAATTTGTACTCGCACTATGGCGGCTTCTGCTCCCATCGCTTCAGCAAAAACCTGGTCTAAGGTTTCTCTCCCTAAGTCATCATGTCCGTAGCCACTAACACTTGTAAAATGGTGCGCTCCTACCCGATGATGACGAAAAGCATTCAGAACTCTTTGAAGATTTTGCTTGACCTGAGTGTCAATACCATAAAAAATTTCTAATAGTGCCTGTTCTGCTTCTTGCAGCTGATCTATGCTGTTCATTGTTTCCTCATTTAATCAAATAATCTAAATATGCGGATTCTCAAATCACGCAGATTAGGCTGGACAATTCCTATAAAGGTTACTGCATGACAATTGCTACCTCGACTAAACTACAAATTAACTGGGTAAATACCCTATTTTTTATCGCTCTGCACATCGGTGCTTTATTTGCCTTTGTTCCTGGTAATACCAACTGGACAGCAGTCGGTGTCGCTTTATTTTTGTACTGGGTTAGTGGTGGCCTGGGTATTACCCTGGGTTTTCACCGTCTTGTGACCCATCGCAGTTTTCAAACTCCCAAATGGTTGGAGTATTTTTTCATCTTCTGTGGTACTCTTGCTTGTCAAGGTGGACCAATTGAGTGGATAGGGACACACCGCATTCATCATTTACATTCTGATACCGAACAAGACCCCCATGATTCCAATAAAGGTTTTTGGTGGAGTCATATCGGTTGGTTAATTTTTCATTCTCCCGCCCACGCTCAAATTCCTCGCTTTACAAAAGATATTGCAGAAGACCCAGTTTATCAGTTTTTGCAAAAATATTTTATTTTCGTCCAAGCTGCTTTGGGTGTAGCTTTACTACTGCTTGGTGGTTGGTCCTTCGTTGTTTGGGGCATTTTTGTCCGCATCGTTTGGGTTTACCACTGCACTTGGTTAGTTAATAGTGCTACTCATAAGTTTGGCTACCGCACATATCCAGATTCTGGTGATAATTCCACCAACTGTTGGTGGGTAGCTGTTTTAGTATTTGGTGAAGGTTGGCACAATAATCACCATGCTTTTCAATACTCAGCCCGTCATGGTTTGGAATGGTGGGAAATTGATATGACTTGGATGACTATTCAATTACTACAAATGTTCGGTTTAGCTACCAATGTTAAGCTGGCAGGAAAAAAAGCATAAAGCATAATTTCAGTATTAAGTCAATAGTTTTATAGCTAATTTTTAGTTATGAAACTATTGGCTTTTTGCGTGTAAATACGGTATTTCAAGATTTGGCCTTTTTCTTTTGAATTTTGGAATTTCATCTATCCTAAGTTGCTCTTAGGTTGCTATAATCACAGAAATTAATTAATGTTACAAAACTTTGCTGCTTGTTCATTTTTTTTACAGAATTAGCAGTCCAGTTTGCTGTTCTTTAGGTATTCATGACTACATCACTAATTAAAGGCCAGGAAAGTTTCGTCCCGAATAACCTTAGCAAAGACGAAATTAAGCTAAAGCATATTATCAAAAGCATACCCAAGGAATGTTTTCAGAAAAATAGCCGTAAGGCTTGGACAACAACTGTTTTAAGTTTGTCTATGGCGGCACTAGGCTATTATTTTTTGGCCATTTCTCCTTGGTTTCTTCTCCCTCTAGCTTGGTTTTTTACAGGAACTGCTTTAACAGGGTTTTTTGTTATTGGTCATGACTGCGCCCATCGTTCATTTTCCAATAGTCGTCGGGTAAATGATATAGTTGGTCATTTTTTCATGATGTTTTTAATTTACCCTTTTCATAGTTGGAGAATTAAACACAATCATCACCACAAACATACCAACAAACTGGATGAAGATAACGCCTGGCATCCCATCAGACCGGAAGTTTTTGAAGGTTGGGATAACACCAGACAGTCTGCTTATCAATTATTTATCCGTAAGCGTTTGTGGTGGGTAGGTTCTATTGGACATTGGGCGGTTGTCCATTTTGATGCCCGCAAGTTCCAAGAAAAAGACCGTGCTAGTGTAAAATTGTCTATAGGTGTGGTAGTAGCTTTCGCAGCAATCGTATTTCCCACTTTGATCATTACCACTGGTGTTTGGGGCTTTATTAAATTCTGGTTTATTCCTTGGATGGTTTACCATTTCTGGATGAGTACCTTTACCATTGTTCACCATACAATTGCAGATGTTCCCTTTAAAACTGCTGATAAGTGGAATGAGGCTATGGCGCAGTTATTTGGAACAATTCACTGTGATTATCCTCGTTGGGTAGAAATTCTTTGTCATGATATTAATGTTCATGTTCCCCATCATATTTCTACTGCAATTCCTTCCTATAATTTGCGGTTAGCTTACGATAGCATCAAGAAAAATTGGGGTGAGTATATCCATGAAGAATTAACTTTCTCTTGGGATTTAATGAAAAAAATTACTAACGAATGTCAACTTTACAAAACTGACGTTGGTTATACAACCTTTGATGAATATTACGCTGAGAAATCTAATTCTCCAGCCTAGAATTTGAAATCTTAAACTTTCACAAGATGATTTAATTACTACCTACAACGAACATTTAGTGAATTAGTTAAATCATTTTTGTTGTCTTGAAGTGGTGGGCATTACCCACCTTGTTCGCGCCCTATCTAAACATCAACAAATCCAGTGCAATTAGAATCAGTTCAATTCAATCAAAATTCTGCATTTAATGCTGCTCAAGGTGAAGAAAAACTCCCCTTTACTCTAGCAGATTTAAAAGCTGCTATTCCTGCTGAATGCTTTCAGCCCAATGTAGCTAAATCACTGTATTACTTTTTCCGTGATATAGCTATCATCGCTGGTTTATATGCAGTGGCAAATTATCTAGATTCTTGGTATTTTTGGCCAATTTTCTGGGTGATGCAAGGTACAATGTTTTGGGCTTTGTTTGTGGTTGGTCATGACTGTGGACACCAATCTTTTTCTAAGCATAAATGGTTAAATGATTTAGTGGGTCATCTTTCCCATACTCCTATTCTTGTTCCTTATCATGGTTGGAGAATTAGTCATAGAACCCACCACAAAAACACCGGCAGTGTCGAAAATGATGAAAGCTGGTATCCTTTGAGTGAATCTCAATATCAGCAATTACCTTTCTTACAAAAGTTAGTTCGCTACTACCTGTTTTTACCCCTAGCTTATCCCATCTATTTATTTCAAAGAACACCTGGCAAAAGTGGTTCACATTTTGACCCCAGTTCTTCTTTATTTAAACCTTCAGAAAAGTGGGATATTATCACTAGCACTACCCTATGGATTTGTTTTGTCGGGTTTTTAGGTTTCCTCACCTATCAATGGGGTTGGATGTGGTTACTTAAAAATTACGCTGTTCCCTACATTATCTTTGTAATTTGGTTAGATTTGGTGACTTATTTACACCACACTGAACAGGAGTTACCTTGGTATCGTGGCGATAATTGGACTTTTTTAAAGGGTGCAATTTCTACCATTGACAGAGATTACGGAATTTTCAACCATATTCATCATGATATCGGTACTCATGTTGCCCATCATATCTTTTTGAATATGCCTCATTATAATTTATTGAAGGCAACTGAGGCGATTAAACCTGTCATGGGTGAATATTACTATAAGTCTGATGTTCCTATCTGGAAAGCATTGCTACATTCTGCAAAGGTTTGTCGTTTTATTCCAGATGAGGGTGGTAAGGTTTATCACACTTATGAACATGAGACTGTGAAGTAATTTTACGATTATTTGATTTTGATTAAGTCCGCAGGTGCGGGCTTTTTTTATGGATTGGGATTTTCAGAACGCAGATGAACGCGGATAAACGCAGATTTTTGAAATTACGATATGCTGTTCTCTATTTTTTAAATAAGAAATCAATTTGGTAAAGCAAAGCAACATTGATAATCCAAATACCTGTAAATATCAAAGTGAAAGTTTCTGGAAATTTTGTGTAAAGCTCTACTGGTTGATAAAAGTTGAAGTTAGATATAGGAAAAATAATTACTAGCAATAAACATGATATTAGTGTTGATAAACAAATTACTAACCAACTTAAACCTTCCCAAATACTAACTATTCCTGGGATAAGTCCTTTGGGTTTTCCTATTTCTGGAGCTTGTATACTAGGAATAAATTTACTAACAATAATATGAAATAGATGATGTGTAAAAGTAATTACGAAAATAGGCGATAATATTGCCAATATTGCAAATATAATAAATAATTCTGGGCTATTAGTAAAGTTTGCAATTCTCATACCAAATTCTCCAGTATGAGTAAATACAAATACTATAACTCTAATAAATAAACCTAGCACTAAAGCTTTTAACCAAGAACTAGGATAGGGAAACCACACAGGCCAATGGAATTTTTTTTGACCTTGGTTACTTATCCCTTCTATATTAGATTTAGTCATAAAAAGTACTAAAGTTAGTATACTCAGTATATCGTGGTTTTGATAAACTGCAATATAATTTATACGGGTGTTGAAGTTAAATTTGGATTTAAAATTTGAGTTAGCGTTACATAGCAAGGTAGCAGCAAATAGTTATTAGATTATGGTAGTTAATATAGCCAGCAAATATTCAGTTCTCATAATTTCAGGATTTATGCAGAAGTTACGGAAGAATGAACCACAGAGACACAGAAAACACGAAGATAAGAAGGTTTGAGAGATATTTTGCATAAGTCCTAGATTTAATAGCAATCACTTTTATTCTGGTAAAAAATCAGTACCCAATATTTGTTGGATTTTGTAATTGCAAGTGATGGGAAATGTGTTGTAAGGTAAATTAGTTTCTTTAACTGCTAAGTTAATTCCATCTTCATAACTTAGTTCTAAAGCTTCTTCTAAATAGGATTTTAAACTAGGACTATCTGCTAGTAGTCTGTTGACTTGAGAACGTTGTTCTCTAATTGTTGCTAACCAACTGTTACTACGTTTTTCTGGTTGATATTGCCATTTTAGTAAATGTCCTAATAATAAAGCTAAACGATTCACTAATTCCCGTCTTTCTTGTCTTCCCAATGTTTCTATTTCCTCAATTAAGTTGAACTTATCGAGTATTTCCCATTTTTCTTCTCTGAGTAGTTGAGCTTGTTGTTTTGTCCATCCATAGAAATCAGAATTGTAAAGTTTACTCATGGATTTTATCACTACATTATCATCTACTTAATCTTAACTTTTTATATTTAAAATCTTCCATTCCCCTGAATAATATGCTTCACAGTTGTCAATGTTTCCAAACTAATAAATCCTCGCCGATGTCCTTTTTGATTTGACATTCCTAAAAATACGGCATCACCCCGTGAAGAGTTACGAGCAAATCTAGGGGAAGCATTAATATATGTAGAAGCACTATTTACACCTAATGCAAATTGACGACTTTCTTGATATGAATCAGTGACAATAGAATCAGCATGACCACTACTATATTGATTAATCCAAGCGATCGCACTATCTAAACTATCTACCAATTTAAAAGCTACAGTTCTATTTAAGTATGGTGTTTCCCATTCTCCATCTTTAACCAATTCTAGCTGAGGAAAAGCTTCAACTAATTCTTCATCAGCTTTGAGTTGAAAACCATGTTCTTTTAAACTATTCCAAAGCACAGATAGAGAAGATGGTAAAGTTTGGCGATGAATTAATACTTTTTCAATAGCATTGACTGGATCTGGTTCACTTTTATGACTATCCAATATCATCCAACGCACTATTTCGGAACTACCATTCACAGACCAATAAAGATAACAATTTCCCATTGCTGATTTTAACACCGGGCAGGTAGCTTGTCTGACAACCTGTTGAACTAAGCTGGAACGTCCACAAGGAATAACTAAACTTAAATATTGATCTTGAGTAACTAAATCTCGAATGGAAGTTCCATGTTCAGTAGTAACTAATTCTACACAACCTGTAGGTAAACCTACTTCACTAATAGCCGTTTGCAGAACCTGAGCGATCGCTGCATTGGAGTGACTAGCCTCTGTACTACCTTTAAGAATCACACTATTACCAGTTTTTAAACAAAAGCCAGCTGCGATCGCCCCTAACTCTGGGAAAGCTTCATAAATAAAACCAATCACTCCCAAAGGCATTAATTGGATGTAGCTTTGTGAATCTTCCTGTTGATAATCAGTATTTCTGACTCGTCGTAGCGGATCAGATAAATCACCTAAACGTTGGAGAATCTGCACAGTATTCTCTAGCCTAGAAGGAGTTAACTTTAACCAGTCTAAAATTAATTCTGGTACAGCCATTTCCCGACTAGCTTCTAGATCCAAAGTATTGGCTTCCAGAATATCGTCAAGAGCGTTATTAAGCGCGTCCGCCATTGCCAGTACAGCACGACTCCTATCCGCCCCCTTAGTTTGACCTAACTTCAGGGTAGCTTGATAAGCACGTTTAGCACTGCTCATGGGTTCAGGAGAATCATCAAAAGCTTCAACAGTCATCCGATTTGGGATTTAATATTTTAGATTTTGGATCTACCCCACAGATGAATCTGGGGGTGTGATAATTTTGGATTTTTCATTGGGAATTAATTCCACAAATCAATCCCAGGGCTTGTACCATCCAGGAATTTAGGTTCATTGTAGTTAACGTCTGTAGGTTAACCAGACCATAATTGCTGGCAGGATAGCTAATAGTACTGCTACTAATGCCCAAGCAATTATACTCGAACCGTTTGCCAAGCGTAAGGCCAGTGGCAGCCATATGATCACTAGCACAAAAATGATCCCTAAAGCTATTGGTAAATAACTCTCCGCTAAACGTGGTTGGATCAAATTCCAACTATTTCCTGTCCAACGCCAAGCCCTTTTATAAGGATAGGTAGTAGAAAGTTGTTCCAGAACATAACCATTATCTTCGACGACGAAAATTTGTTGACAGCGATCGCAACCAAATGCTTCTGTCAAGGTTATGGGAACTAACCGCCCCCGACGACGACAAGGACAGATATAATCAGTATTTAAGTCTATTTTTTCAGGTTTTTGAGATGGCACAAGCAGTCTAAATAACTTGGGCAAGTGTTTATGAACAGTTGTGGAGTAAAAATTCCAAAAAGAAATTTTTGGATCATCTGTTTCAACAAGTTAGGGCTAAGTTGGCTTGTTTACCATCTTGGTTTCTACCAGGTTGAATATCACCACAATTAGCATTATTCCTAGTATATTTCTGCCAGTATTGTAGCCGCTAGACTGGGGCTTCCTGAAAAAGTGTTTCCGTGGAGATTAAGAGGCAGGGTGCAGGGTGCAGGGCGCAGGGAGAGAATTAACAACTTATAGCTTCAATACAGCAGATTTCGTTGCTATGAGACACAAATTATAATCATGAAACTCTTGTGGGGTAGGCATCCTCTGTGGGGTAGGCATCCTCTGTGGGGTAGGCATCCTCTGTGGGGTGGGCATCCTGCCCGCCTACAGTGTACCTCATGACACTGGAAATCACTGTAATTAGGGTTTGCAGAAAAAGTTTTGTCGTGGAGGCTCAGAGGCAGGGTGCAGGGTGCAGGGCGCGGGGAGAGAACTGAAAAACTATTTTTCTATCTCAAATCTTCTAAAACCCAATACCAGTAATCTTTTGATATTTGTTAGGCATCTCCTAATTAATCTTGGTAATCCGTCAATAAACTCTGAATTCCTGCAAACCCATTGCTCTCAGGAAAAAACACCTACCAAGTTCCACAACTTACAATAGAACTCATTAAATCTTAACTATGTTAGTTATTTTATTCTTTTGTTCTTAAAAATTTTATGGGGGTGGGGGGACTTGAACCCCCACGACTTTTTACAGTCAACGGATTTTCATTCTTCTGTAGTTTTCACTACTGCCTAAGTTTAACTTACAACATCAGGTTTTAAGAATTGGACTCTCCCTTTACCCTCGTCTTTACGTTAGGGTAGCTCCCGTCGAGTCTCTGCACCTTCCCAGATTTCAAATTAGTAATTCTTTAACAGGGTCATTACAACCAGTATAGAATTTTCTGATTTACTTTTCCGGGCTTGGCTCAGGATTGCCATATCTACTTTGTGATTCAAATGTAGATTTAGGTTTCCCTGAGTTTGAGAGCTTCCACTTGAAAGATTTCTCGATCAAGGCTCAACTTTTTAAGTCCGTAGCGTCTACCATTCCGCCACACCCCCGTAGGGTTTTAGATTGGAGAAGTCTCGTTTAGAAAAATCTCTTCATCTATATAACCATTAATTGCGTCTTTTACGCAAGTAGTATTGAAATTTTTTTTCTCGAAGGAATTTGTTTTCAATTTCTACTTTTTAACGGCGAATCCTAAGATAACATAACAATATTTGCTTGGCAAGTACTTGGCAAAAAATTCTTGCTTCTCCTCAAAACTTAGGCTTGCTACTTTCCTGAGTTAGCAACTTGATCATATCATGGGGAGTGGATGCACCAAGATAATCTTCAATAGTCTTCTCAAACTCAACAAAGAATTATGGTTGTAGCACTACTGTATTTAGCATTAGCTGGAGCTTATCTCCTTGTAGTACCAATGATTGTCATGCTTTATCTCAAGCTACGTTGGTATTCTGCCAGTTCTGTAGAACGTGGTTTTATGTACTTTTTGGTGTTCTTTTTCTTTCCGGGTTTGTTGCTGCTCTCCCCAATAGCAAATTTTCGACCCCGGCCTAGAAAAATTGTTTAATTAATTTAAGTTGGTAGGTCATAATTCTCATGCGACGCATTGATGCAATCGGAATCACTTTGGGCATCTTTTTAGCTGGTGGCTTGATATATTTAGGATTACAGTTGTTTGGTTTAAATGGTCAAGATGCTGGAATCTGGAGTCAAGTCATGCTAGTTGTTGGTTTAGTAGGTTGGTTAGCTACATATCTTTTCCGCGCAGGGACTAAAAATATGACCTACCACCAACAAAGGGAAGAATATGAACAGGCTTTCTTTGAAAAGCGCCTCAATGAACTTACTCCCGAAGAACTAGCAAAACTCCAAGCGGAAATGGAATCAGATGATTAGGTAATAGGATTCACAAGTCAGCAAAAAATTGACAACTGACAACTGATAACTGATAACTGATAACTGACAACTGATAACTGAACCAATGACTGCAATTTCTCGTTGTTTTGAAAAATTACGACAGAATCGTGAGTGCGCTCTGATTCCGTTTATTACTGCTGGTGATCCTGATATAGAAACCACCGCTCAGGCTTTACAAGTTTTAGATAGCTCTGGTGCAGATATTATTGAATTGGGTGTTCCCTATTCAGATCCTTTGGCAGATGGCCCAGTAATTCAAGCTGCTGCTACCCGTGCATTACAAAAAGGCACTACTTTGGATCATGTTTTAACAATGGTCAAAGAAATCCAACCAAAGTTAAAAGCACCAATAATTTTATTTACTTACTATAATCCAATTATACATAGAGGCATAGATAAGTTCTTAGCAGAAATTAAAGATGCTGGTGTAGCGGGGTTAGTAGTTCCTGACTTACCCTTAGAAGAGGCAGCAGGATTGATCAAACCAGCCAGCGAGATGGAAATAGATTTGGTGCTATTAGTAGCTCCTACCAGTTCGACAGAAAGAATCAAAGCGATCGCCAAAGCGTCACAAGGATTTATTTATTTAGTCAGTGTGACTGGTGTGACAGGAATACGATCGCAAATGGGCAACCAAGTTTATGATTTACTCACCCAAATTAATAGCGTTACAGATAAACCTATTGGTGTGGGTTTTGGTATTTCCGAGCCTCAACACGCACTACAAGTGAAAGAATGGGGAGCAGATGCAGCTATTGTCGGTAGTGCCATAGTCAAAAGGTTAGCCCAAGGATCACCAGCACAAGGACTTGAAGCGATCGCCCAATTTTGTCAAAGTCTCAAACAAGCAATCAAAACAACCTCTTGATGATTTAGAAAAATTAGATTAAAAAGTATAACAGCGTAGTTTTTTTATCACTCTTTAGTGGACAATTAGACTGATATAGTCTTGAATAGGGATAATATTTATCAGAGTCGTAATTAACTCAAAAAACTACCTGATATATTTACTTATAGTTTTAGTCTTATGAAAATCACAATCGGGCGATAAATTATGAGTGTGAGTGTGAAATTGTGCCAGTTAAAATTAAGTCAAGTTTCAGTCCTAGTTGAGGTGTAGAAAAACATGAGTGAAAGTATGGCATTTATTGGTGGAGTGGCAGTAGCTGGATTAGCTGCTCTCCTATTGTTGAAGGGAACAAATACACCCGTACAACAACCTAACTTTGCTGTTGCTCCTCAAATGCAAGTTCCAGTTACAGCACCCCAGGTAATGCAGCCATCAATGCAATATCCTCCCAACTACGGACAACCTGTATATTCAAACAGTCAACCCATAGCACCTAACAACAACCAATCATTACAAATCCAAAAACAGCTTGATGAGTTAAAAGTCGACAACCAACAATTACGTTTACAAAATCAGCAACTCCAAGGTCAAATTCAGAACCTGAACACACAAAAACAGTGGGAGTTAGCTCAAACACAAAACCAACCAAAATTAGCAGCATTGCCAGCAGAGGAAAAAACTTGGTTAGATTCACCAATACTTTGGGCTGTAGGTGGTGCAACATTAACTATTGGTGGTGGTGTAGTGGTAGCTGGAGTCTTATCTTTATTTGCTCCTAAGCAACGTCCTACTCGTACAGTACAGGTAATTCACCCTTACCAAGGACAAACACCTCCCTTAGCTAATAATGTACGTAGAGCAGAGTTCTTACCATCCTCTCGTTCAGATGCCAGAAGAGTAGAAAACGCAGAATACGACGAACTACGTTAAAAAATTTGTAATTGCTAACTGATACAGCAGATTTCGTTGCTATAAGGTACAAATTATCATCATGAAACGATAGTGGGGTGAGCATCTTGTGTGGGGTGGGCATCGTGGGGTGGGCATCTTGCCCGCCAACAGTGTACCTCATGACACCGGAAAGCACTGTAATTGGTAATGGGAAAAAGAGAGTTTCCATTACCCAATTTTTAGTTTTCACTTTTATTCTGCTCTGTTGGAGTAGATTTTTCAGTATTTGTGGGTTGCGCTGATTCAGTCTTGGTATCTTTTTGAGGTAGTACCTTTTGGGCTGCTTTTTCCGCAGCTTCTTTAAAGAGAGGTTCTAATTTATCTTGCCAGTATTTAATATCTGGTAATCGTTCTGGTTGATCCCGATAAGCCAAAACCTTATCCCATTGGCCATTATCAATCGCCTTATTAATCTCATTAGCTAAAGCTTCAGCTTTTGCCCAATCTTCCTGCCACTGGTTAACAATTTTCATTGTTTCTTTAATGCCAGTAGTAGCATTTTTATGAATTGTTCTTAACTGAGCGATCGCCCCTGGTAAGTCTCCTGATTCAAATTTTTGACGTGCTTTCTCAACTATTTTCTGTTTTTCCTTTGGTTCAAGCTCCTCTGGTTCAGAAATAGCCGTCACGACTGGTTTGGGTTTAGGAACAGGACGAGATGTAATCAAAGTGCTATCATCTACTGTCTGAATCGAAACCCCTTGATCTCGTAAGCAAGATATCCATTTTTGATTATTCATAATCACATCAGAATGCGCCCAAGCAGAACGTCCTGACTTGAGTTTTAAACCTACCCAACCAAGCTTAGTACGTTGACCGGTAACTGGAAAATCATTAGCATCACCCAAAGTTTTGAGGATGTTGTCGGAATTAATCGCACTAGGTTCAGAACGAATATTAGAATTAGGTGCTACTACCGCCGCACAAGCTTGATCAGATGCACTTTTTTTACTTGTCCAGTTAGTAGTTATATTCTGAAAATTCGGATACAGGTTAGTCACTAAAGCAGCTGCACCACCAGCTAATAGTATGCCAATCAGTAAAGGTAAAGGATCGGATTTACTATGATAATTTTTATTATGAGTGGGTTTAACGGCAGGATTACGTGGTGCTAAAGCTACAGTCGGCTGTGATAAAAATTGAGATGTTGTTTTTGGTGGTTGATAACTCACCTGTTGAGCAGGTTGGGGAGCAACAGAGAAAGTAGAAGTCATATTCACAAACTCTCTACAAACCTGGAGTGCTTCTGTCGCTGTTTGATAACGATCTTTGAAATGATAACGTACCATCTTAGTCAGAATTTCTGCTAATTGGTTGTTAACAGGTTTAAAATGCTGCCAGAGAATTTCCCCAGTGTTGGGATCTTCAGGAAATTGACTTGCAGGTATTCCTGTTAAAGCTTGAATGGCAATAATTCCTAATGAATAAATATCACTGTTGGGACGGGGTTTACCTTGTCCTTGTTCTGTTGGCATATATCCAGGAGTACCAATAGCCACCGTTGCAGTAGGATGTGCGCCTACAGGTACAAGAGGTGAGCTTAACTGTTTGACAGCCCCAAAGTCTACCAAAACCAACTTATAGTCTGATGAGCGACGGATAATATTATCTGGTTTGATGTCACGATGAATTACACCTTGTTGGTGAACAAATTCTAGAATACCCAACACTTCCAACAATAACTGCATGACTTGGTTTTGACTCCAAGGTTGGCCTGGGATCAGTTCTTCGCTGATCGTATGGCCATCAATATATTCTTGAACTAGGAAAAATTCTTGGTTTTCATCAAAATAGGCTAATAATCTGGGTATTTGATCGTGATTACCTAATTTTTCTAAAGTTTCAGCTTCATTATTAAATAGACGTTTAGCTGTTTCAAATATAGTTTGATCAGTACTAACAGGTTTGAGATGTTTTACTACACAAATAGGATTTCTGGGCCTTCTAGTGTCCTCAGCAATATAGGTTTCACCAAAACCTCCTGTCGCTAACACTCTAGTAACTTGGTATCGGTGGTCTAATAGTTTGTCTATCATGTTATCTCCCCAATTTGAATACTTAATTTTTGAGATAGTAGTCAATATCTCCAAATTTTATTCCCAGAAATCCGCTATCTTGAGAAAAGATTTAGACTAATCATGCTGTTTTTTTATAAAAACAACAAACTTTTACGTTTTTTTAGTGTTCATGTTAACTAATAATGCCACCTAAGATAACTAATTCCACCAGATGGCAACAAGCCGAAACCCTCATGCAGCCAGCTTTTATCCGCGTGATAGATAATATACGTAAACATTTAGATGTATCTGATTGGAAAGGTACTTACCATGATGTACTGATCTGGCCAGCGGGTACGAGTGATCAAACTAAAGCAGTCGTGACACAGTTAATAGAAGAAATGGAAACTGCTGCACCAAAAAAGCTGGAGGAAATTAGAGAAAACCTTGCGCTTTTACCGATACCCCATCCAGGATACCATTTACGTTTGCAGCGTCAAGAACAGCAAGTAAATGTGGATTTATGGGAGTTGTGTTATCAAGTTTGCTTCATGAATTACAGTCCTGAGAATATATCAGTTGATGTTTATATTGATACAAGTTTAATTGACGAATTAGGGCAAATAGAGTGGCAACTTTTGGAAAATAAAACTCAGCAGGTGGTGAAAAAGGTATTTGACAGTTTGCCGGAGGGTTAATATCTGTTTATGCAAATTTATATAACCAGGATTTATGTAGAAGTTATGGAAGAATGAACCACGAAGGACGCAAAGAACACGAAGGTAAGAGGGTTACAAGAGATATTTTGCGTAAGTCCTGGTTAGGAAAAATAATAATTTACAAATAAATAATTCATTATTATTTTTCTATTTTTTCTGCTGATGATTATTAATCAATGTGAATTATTTAGAGTATGGTTTTATAGGATAAAAATTATACTTTTTGATATCTATTACTATCTAATTTAAGTTTTATATTTTTTGAATATTTAGTAGATGCTAATTATCATCAATCAAACCTTTATATAGGAATATGATTTTATTTGTGAAAAATATCATGCTTGCACAAAACATTTCAAAAATCACAGAATATTCTTATATATTGATTTTGTAAAGATTCCGGCTCAAAAGATAAATATACTTGACATTAGCTGTACCAGTAGTAAAATTTCTACATCTAGAATAAAAAATCAAGGCATCTAAAATATACACTAGTGTATAATTCTACTCGCAAGAATATTATGAGTATCTATCATTTTCATCCAATATCAGTTAGGATGAGAGACTAATGATTGCTTGATAAAATTTTGATATTGAGTTGTTAAGAGTTTATGGACAAAAGTCCACCAGATGGTAGTAGTATCCTCCCCTAAGCTGGCGAATTAGTCTCCCAGCGAGGGGGAGACATTAGGAGGAATTGATTATGCTGACACGGGAAATTCGCAATTCTTTGGACATTGCTGACCTTAATCAGTTAAAGTCGGATTTGAACCATCTCCAACCAGTAGATGTGGGAGAATATATTGCCCAATTACCGCAACAACAGAGGGCGATCGCGTTCCGGTTACTAAACAAAAATCAAGCTATAGATGTATTTGAATATTTACCGACAGAGGTACAAGAAGCATTAATTAATTCTCTCCATGACTTACAAGTAGTTCATCTTGTGGAAGAAATGAGTCCGGATGAAAGAGCTTATTTATTTGATGAACTTCCTGCTGGAGTTGTTAAAAGATTAATTCAACAACTTAGCCCGGAACAAAGACAAGCAACAGCAACAATTTTAGGTTATCCTGAAGGTACTGCCGGTCGGGTAATGACTACTGAATATGTGCGGTTGCGAGAAGGTTTAACTATTGGAGAAGCTTTCAGTAAAATTCGTCTTCAAGATGAGGATAAAGAAACTATTTACTATGCCTATGTTACTGATGATAATCGTAAATTAGTTAGTGTTGTTTCTTTGCGACAATTACTATTTACTTTCCCAGAAGTTTTGATTAAAGATATTGCCAGTTCTCATGTAATTAAGGTGAAAACCGAAACTCTACAGGAAGAAGTTGCCAGAATTATGCAGCGCTATGATTTAATAGCTATGCCTGTGGTAGATCGGGAAGAAAGATTAGTGGGAATTATCACCATTGATGATGTGGTTGATATTTTGGAAGAAGAAGCTACAGAAGATATCCAAAAATTAGGGAATGTTAGTGGTGACGAAGAAGCCTTATCTCCTCCTCATGTAACTATTAGAAAAAGGCTACCTTGGTTATTAGGAATTATGGGATTATATATCGGTGCGGCTAGTGCGATCGCTCCCTTTCAAAAGGTAATTGCCGCTGTACCAGTTTTAGCTGTAATTATGCCTATTTTTTCTAATACTGGGGGAACGGTAGGTATTCAAGCTCTAACAGTAACTATTCGTGGTTTAGGGGTGGGAGAAGTTACACCCAAGGATACTGGTAAAATTCTCCGCAAGGAATTGTTGGCAGGTTTTGGCACTGCAATTGTTTTGTGTGTGACGATGATGTTACTATCCCTTATTTGGGCGAAACCAGAAGAAAGATGGGTTGCTTTGGTGGCGGGTACAGTTATGGCCACTAATACAATTGTTGCAGTCAGTTTAGGAACTTTACTACCCATTGGATTACAACGATTGAAATTAGATCCTGCATTAATGAGTGGTCCATTAGTAACTACATTATTAGATACAATTGGATTCTTGACCTTTCTAAGTATCATCTCTATTGCATTAAATGTATTTAACCTAATGCCGTAAACTTCCGTAGGGGCAAACCCCCGTGGTTGCCCCAGGGCTGTTTAATTCCCTATGCCCAAAACCTGATATACTTTGTAAAGAAATGTAAATAAAATGAAAACATAGTTATGCAAGATAAAGTTATTGTTGTTGTTGGCGCTACTGGTGGAATTGGTTCAGTTTTGACTCGCAAACTAGCCAACACAGGAGCTAAGTTAGTATTGGCTGCCAGGAATGAGGTAAACTTAGGGACACTAGCCAATGAGTTATCTGGACAGGTATTGACAGTTCCTACAGATATCACTCAACCTGAACAAGTAGAAGCATTAATACAAACAACTGTGGCACATTTTGGTCAAGTTGATGTTTTGGTTAACGCAGCCGGTTTAGGTATTCTCAAGGGTTATAGCAGTATTGAACCAGCAGAATTAGATAGAATTTTGGATTTGAATTTAAAAGGTTGTTTTTACACTTCTCAAGCTGCTGCGAAGGAAATGCAAAAACGTAAGTCTGGGCATATCTGCAATGTTGTGGGAATTTTAGGTAAACATTCCATGCCAATGGCAGCGGCCTATTCTGCTTCTAAATTTGGGGTAGTGGGCTTTAGTAAGTGTATGGCAGAAGAACTCAAACGCTTTGGGGTTAAGTTTACTTTATTCTATTTTGGTGGTGTAGATTCTCCTTTTTGGGATCATGTCAGCATGAAAGTTGATCGGAAAAAAATGCTCAGTTGCGAAACTGCGGCTGAGGCTATTTTCTATGCTTTATCAGCAGCGCCGGCAACAGTACCAATGGAAATTAATATTCAACCAGATAGTCATTTGTTCTTTTAATTACATAAAATCAAAAGTGAATTTGCTATCCTGGTTTCAACTTTTTTATCAGTTGCCAATAGTAAATTCACTAAGTCCGTAAAAACTTGATAATTAAGCTGTTGCTCTGGACTTTCAGAAAATATGCTGCAAATTGATCACGTCCATTTCTATGTAGAAGATGCCCAAGGATGGCGCAATTGGTTTGTTAAATGTCTGGGTTTTCAAGCAGTAAATAATTCATGTTTTCCGACTTTTGGAAATCAGGAAAATTTATTTCATACCTGTACTGAAGTAGTGAAAAATGGTAATATCTATTTTTTGCTATCTTCGCCTTTATTATCTACTAGCCCGGTGGCAGAATTTCTTCGTTATCATCCTCCTGGTGTCGCTGATATTGCATTTGCTGTTACAGATGTAGAAGCAGCGATCAGAAAAGCTAAATTGCATGGTGCGAAGATTTTACAACCTATACGAGATAGTGGAACTTATAAATATTCAAAAGTCGCTACTTGGGGTAGATTAACCCACACTTTAATAGAAAGGAATGTTGAAAATATTCCGGTTTATAGTACTAATCATGATGGTTTTACTGCTATAGATCATATAGTTTTAAATGTGCCAGTGGGTGATTTACAAACTGCTGTAAATTGGTATAGTTCTGTTTTTGATTTCCAACCCCAGCAGAAATTTGATATTCATACAGGGCGTTCTGGTTTACATAGTCAGGTGATGATTTCGGCAGAGAGAAATGTACAAATACCAATTAATGAACCCTCTTCTCCTAATTCCCAAATTCAAGAATTTTTAGATATAAATAGGGGTGCTGGTATTCAACATATTGCTTTAAGAACTGCGAATATAGTTAAGGCGATCGCTCAGTTTCGTGAGGCTGGTGTTTGTTTTCTTTCTGTTCCCAATAATTATTATTCAGAGTTACAAAAGCGTTTGAACCTACCTTTATCACCAAGTGAATTACAGGCGATCGCTCAACAAGAAATTTTAATAGACTCTCAGGAAAATGAATCTTTGGAAGCATTGTTGTTGCAGATTTTTACACAACCAATTTTTAATCAACCTACCTTTTTCTTTGAGTTTATAGAACGTCGTTTCCACGCTAGTGGTTTTGGTGAAGGTAATTTTAAGACTTTATTTGCAGCTATTGAAAATGAACAAGTAAAACGTGGGTTTTTGAGGTAATAGTTTTCAGAAGTTAATACGATCAGGAAAAAACTAATTCCCAATTATCAATTATCCATTACCCATTCCCTTTTACTGAGATAATGTTAATAAAATAAAAGTTAATACAATTATCTGATGCTGAGATTAATTACTGATTTTGATGGCCCGATTATGGATGTTTCCGAACGGTACTATCAAGTTTATCAACTTTGTCTGCAAAAAACTAAATATCCTGATCAACCGGTGAGAGAACTTTCCAAAGCTGAATTTTGGCAACTCAAGCGATCGCATACTCCCGAAACGCAAGTTGCTATAAAATCAGGTTTGGATGCTGAACAAGCAGAAGAATTTGCTAAAATCCGTAAGCAAACTGTCCACACTCAGCCTTATTTTGAATACGATATTCTTATACCTGGTGCGATCGAAGCTTTAACTAAGGTACAGGAAGCGGGTATTGATTTAGTAGTGATGACTATGCGTCGGGTACGAGAATTAGATTATGCTATTGATAAGTATAATTTAGGTAAGTTCTTTCCAGAAAACCGTCGTTATTGTTTAAGTAATGACTATGTGAAAATCCGTGATGTTGAAGATAAACCATTGTTGATGGCCAGCGCAATTAAAGAACTTCCTCCAGTGGAAAAAGTTTGGATGGTGGGAGATACAGAAGCAGATATTACAGCTGCTAAAAAACATGGTGTCGAAATGATTGCTGTGGAAAGTGGTATCCGCGATCGCACACAATTAGAAAAGTATCAACCTGATTTGATTTTACCTGATTTAAAGTCTGCTATAAATTTAATTTTGGGCTAATTTTTCAGTTATCAGTTATCAGTTATCAGTTATCAGTTATCAGTTATCAGTTTTTAGTTACTAGTTTTCACTGTTGACTTAGGTTCTTCAGTACCTGGTATGCAAAATCAATCTCAAAAAATATCGTAAGGCTTAATAGACATAATACACAGATTTTGAATTTTATTACAAAATTTGTCTTTTTACCTTGTTCCCTTTTTCAGATTGGTAATTTACCATAACAATTACGGTAGAACCTTGACTGATATCAAATCCATACTTAGGGGCAAACCCCCCGTGGTTGCCCCAGAAATAATATATATTTCCCACAGATATTGATATTAAACAAGGGGATATTCAAAGAATAATACCGATGCACCCAGAAAAGATATGATTTCTAACTAATATAAATTAACGAATTTCTACGCCAAATCATCATCGCCAAATTTGTGACTAAACAAGTAGATGCTAAACCTAATAAAATATAAGTCGGTAGCATCACTACACCAATTGCAAACCAGGTGTAAACGTGGACGATCATGATACTCGCTAAGATACTAGCAAACCCTATAGCTGGCAATATTGGTAATGTGGGGCGGTTTAGCACAGCCAAGGTAACTGTTAAAAATGTGGCTAGAATGTTTGCAGGAACGAGAAAAGCACAAATACCTGCACAGTTAGCACGAGAAAATTCAAATAAGGCGTTAATATCAATCATTAATTTATCAGAATTTGAGGATTAATTATTATATTGTTCACATTTATTGACTTGACTAAATTAAGGTTAACTCACCAGTGAGTGTTTACATCAAATATTTTACATAATTTAAAGAAATAAAGAGATAGTTATGGTGCGTTAAATATTTTTGTCACTTTTGATTTAACGCACCCTATGATAATGATTGGAAATTAACCCATTAAAATTACTGTATCAATGACGTGAATAACACCATTATCAGCTTCAATATCTGCGGTTAAAACTGTGGCATTTTTCACTTCAAAACCATCGTCACAATTAATTTTGATGGGAGAACCTTCTACGGATGTTACTGTACCTAGTTGATCTAAATCAGCTTTAGTTAGCTTTCCAGGGACAACGTGATAGGTTAAAATTCTGGATAATTGGGGGATGTTTTGTAATAAAGTCGTGATCGTTCCAGGTGGTAATTTAGCAAAAGCATCATCTGTAGGTGCAAACACGGTAAAAGGGCCTGGACTTTTTAAAGTTTCCACTAAACCAGCAGCTTGTACAGCAGCTACCAAAGTTGTAAATGAATCATTACTTACTGCAATATCAACAATATCAGCCATTAAATTTACCTCATTTTCACCGATAGTTATAAAGAATAGTAAATCATGTTTAAGTTTTATCAACTGCAAATCCTGGTAAAATAACACCTTATGGCTTAATTAAGATTAATTAATAAATCCAATGGGAAATTTAAGTTATGCAATTATTGGCACAGGTGCATTAGGTGGTTTTTATGGGGCTAAACTGCAAAATGCTGGTAGTGAAGTCCACTTTTTACTCAATAGTGATTACGAACAAGTTAGTCAAAATGGTCTAATTATTCAATCTAAAGATGGTGATTTTATGTTACCACAAGTTAACGCATACAACAATGTAGAAAAAATGCCACCTTGTGATGTGGTAATAGTTGCGTTAAAAACCACCAAAAACTATTTATTACCTCAGTTATTACCACCTGTAATTAAAGATAATGGTACAATTTTAGTATTACAAAATGGGTTAAATATAGAAACAGAAATAGCTCAAATAGTGAAGAATGTCACAATTATTGGTGGTTTATGTTTTTTATGTTCTAATAAAGTTGGTGCAGGACATATTCATCATTTAGACTACGGACAAATTACCTTGGGTGAATATGCAGTGAATTATCAACAAATGGGAATTACAAGTAGGATGCAGGAAATTTGTCAAGATTTTGAAAATGCGGGAATTAAAATAGAATTAACGGAAGATTTATTATTAGGACGTTGGAAAAAATTAGTTTGGAACATTCCCTATAATGGTTTATCTGTAATTTTAGATGCGACAACAGATGAATTAATGGCTAATTCCTATACTCGTGCATTGGTAGAAAAATTAATGTTAGAAGTCCAATTAGGTGCAAAAAGTACAGGTAGAGAAATTCCTGATAGTTTTATGCAAATGATGTTAGATTATACGCTCAAAATGAAGCCATATCGTACTAGTATGAAGATAGATTTTGATGAATTTCGTCCTTTAGAGGTAGAAGCAATTATTGGAAATCCTATTAAAAAAGCGGCAGAAAATAATGTTAATTTGCCATTAATTAGCGGTTTATATCAACAGTTAAAATTTTTGGATGGACGCAATAGCAATTAATTTTGTTAATCTTGTTCCCAGTTTCAAACTGGGAATGTAATCAAGAGTCTCTGACTCTATCTATCTATATATATCATACCTTATCCGAAGGCAGAGCCTGCTAAAATTTATTCCCATACAGAGTATGGGAACTAGGGAACTAGTAACTAGATAAATCATGTGAATAGTACTTTATTATCGTCCTCCTAATACTTGAAAAATTGCATGGATAACATCTAAATAAAAGTTACCTTGAATTTGGCGAAATAATTGAAAATCAGTACCAGGTGAACCAAAAAAGGGACGTAAAAACCATCCTAATTGAATACCAACAAAGGTATAAAGGAATAACCAAAATCTTAAAATTGTGGTTCTAGTATTTTTGCCAATGTCTTTATTTTTGATTGTATTTCTTTTGAGGTTAACATCTTGATGATATGAAGATAAATTAGCCTCAGCTTCATAAACTGATTCCATATTTTGCTGATTATATTCATCATCTGGATGTTGAATACCTGCTTTCATTTTTTCTTGTTCAGCAAGTAATTTAATTCCCCGATCCTGGCCATCTTCAGAAAGTAATTGCATTCCTTCATAGAGAAACTTGACTCCAAAAATACCATTAATACCAAAAATCGCTACATTTAATAATTTAAAAAACTGATAAGAATTGGGTGCTGTAATCATAAATAATAGGGTAACTGGAGCTAAACTAAATAACAACACACTAATTACAGAAATAGCAGTGAGCAAAATGACAAAATGTTGTTTAGCTGTACTCCGAGAACCAAATAAAATATTGAAGAAGAATAGAGTGGGAAAACAAATTATCAGAGTTAATAGATAGAAAATTGGTAGTTTAATGGTTGAAGATAAAGACTGCATCCAGCTATGGGAAGCACCAATAATAGATCCGTAAATAGCAAAGAAAATGGAACTTGTCACAAATAAACCACTAATTTTATTTTGTAATCTTACCTCCTGGCGAATTTCTTCAAGAAAACCTTGGCGATCGCGCAATAAATTCATTAACACACCAAAGTTTTGTTGCATATAATTTTTTTGATTTATCTGTTGATTCATGATTATTATTTCCCCTATTTAACGAACTCCTAATAAATAACCGAGAGCTTGTAAAATACTTAAATAAAAGTTACCTTCCCGTTCTCTCAACAATTGAAAAACTGAATCTGGCGCACCAAAAAAAGGTCTTAATGTCCATCCCAATTGACTCCCCACAAAAGCGTAAAGAAACAACCAACCTTTAATAATTTTGTTTCTGGTGTCACTTCCTTGGCTATCTTGTTCTAAAATTATTTTGCTGGCATAATATAAAGAATAAACACCAATAAAACCTGTTAAGCCAAAAATGAGTACATTTAACAAAATCAAAAATTGATAATTGTTGGTTGTAACTAGGAAGAATAAGGTAATAGGTGCAAAGCTAAATAACAAAACACTGGTGACAGAAACTGCCGTTAAAACTAGAGCAAAATATTGTCCGAAACTGCGACGAGAACCAAAAATAATATTAGAAAAATACAATGTTGGCAGACATATTAACAAGGTAATTAAAAACAAAGCTGGTAGTTTTACTGCTGAAGATAAAGCTTGCATCCAACTATGGTAAGCACCAATAATACCGCCATAAATAGCAATAAAGATGGAACTACAAACCAACAAGGAAATGATTTTTTGAGGTAATTTTACACCTTGGCGAATTTCTTCAAGAAAAATCTCTCGATCTTGGAGTAAAAAGATCAGCACCCCAAAATACTTTACCCTAACAGGTTTATTTTCCATCATGAATATCCTTATTCCTTCTGAATGTCTGATTCTTGATAATCTTTACCTGAACCAAATTTCCAACCATCTACCCAACGATGCCAATAATATTGTTGCTGATCTGATAGATTTTTTACTAATGGTTCTAGCATAGGACTACTAGAAAATAAAGTAGTAAATGCTAATAAGTTCATATAATGTAATATCCAATCTATTAAACTTAATAAACCGACTTGGGGAATGATTTTAGCAACTAGAAAAGGATAGGATAAACCTGTTTTAAACAGAGTTTGAGTCAAAGCTGAAAACTGGACAACATCTTGTAAAAAAGGTTTTAAAACTGGATTACCTAACTGCTGCATTTTTGTAAACACAGCAGAGAGAAGTTGGTTAATTTGCTCAGGAGGAATTTTTTGATCAACCCCCACACTCATAGCTTTTTGAAATAACCAAGTTACGCTCAAACTAGGTTGATAGGGTTGCAATAATGCTAAAGATGAAGATGATAATTGATCGGTTTTTAATGCTTCCTCAATACCAATAGTTAGTCTTTGTAAATGACGGATCATTGCTCCAAAACCACCAAAACTTAAAGGAGATTGATTGCCACTACTATCTCCCACTGGTAAAATACGATCCCAAGGAGTTTGTAAAGGACTTTGACGATAACTAGGGAAGAAACCAAACAAAGCTCGTTTAAAATTTAATTGATTAATTTCCACACCTTGATATTCTGGTAACAGGTGCAAATATTCCGCAAATAAATCTTCTAAACTCAAGCGTTCGGTTGCTGCATCCATATAGGTAAATAAATAGGTTGTTCTTCCATCTTGAGCGGGAAAAGCTTCCCAAAAATATTGACATTGATTTTTCAAAGCAGTGAAAGACAACAACAAATCTCCAGAATCATTTTCCGGAAAACCTTCAGCACAACTTCCCACTACTAAACACAGTGCATCAGGTTTTTTACCTTGACGCGCTTGTTTACTAATAGGTGAAAAATGCCCCATTGCATCAAGTAATAATCTGGTTTTAAATTGGTTGTTAATAATTACTCCATTGGGATGTATGACTGCTTCATTAAAAGGTGTATGTTCAAATAACTTACCACCTGCTGCAAGAAAGCGATTTTTTAAGGTTTCTAACAAATAAACTGGAGCAACTCCAATATTTAAAACATCGTTTACCCAAACTTCTGTACCACCATGAAAGCTAACTCTGGCCGGGTTATATTCCGTAACTATTGCAGTTTCTAATTCTGTTGCTGTGAGTAGGTTGAGTTCCAAAAATACGGATAATTCTTGACGGGAAATATTCCATTCCTGTTCTCTCCCACGCAAAATTCCCCTTTCTAATAATCCTACTCGTAATCCACGTACAGCTAAAGCACAACCAATTAAAATTCCTAATGTTCCTCCACAGATAATGACATCAAATTCTACGGAGTTTAAAGGAACAGAGTTTTGTTTAACTACTTCTGGAATTGGTTGGTTTTCTGTTCGTAAAAATGTTAAAAGTTGGTCAGCACGGCGTAAATTTTTAATTGTATTTTCGGGAAATAGGGAGAGTGTTTTTTCTGTTAAAGTCATGTTTTTATGTTTTATGAATCAAGATATTTATGATTTTAATATTTACAGGATTTTATGTAAATGAACCACAGAGACACAGAGGACACAGAGATGTTTAATTAGTAGGGTGAGTTAGCGATCGCGTAATGCACCATCTCATTATTATAAATGGTGCGTTACATTTCATTAACACACCCTACTTTTTATGTTGGTAAGTTATCAGGATCAATACCTTGAGATTTTAGATAATCTCTTAGTCGTTCTTTTTCCTGTCTTTCTTGTTCTGCTTTTTGACGTTCTTTGTTAATCATTTCCACAGACCAAAGTAACAATTCATCATCTTTATTCCACCACCTTAACCAATAACCTGTTCTTGCTTCTTTTTCACCTCTCCAAGTTCCTAAAAATAAACCCATTGATTCAATCCAATGTAAGCCATTTTCATCTGGCTGTTTTAATTCATAGCGACTATTTTCTAATTGATAAAATTCTAATAAACCTCCATCTGGATCAAAAATCACATAAATAGGAACTTGCAAAATCTGTTCATAAAAAAACCATTTACCCGGTGGATATGTCCGCTTCACAGAATATTCTCCACCTTCTGTATGGGATAGAAATTCCATCACTATCCCTGGAGTATCACCTTCTAAATTGGGGGTGTAACTTTTACGTTCTGGGATAATTTCTTTTACTGAAGGAACATATAACCAATCTGGTGCTTTGGCAATAAAATCACCATTTATTGTTGCACATAAGCCAAAATTGGAAGCTATTAACATTTCTGGTTGGATAAAACCAGCAATTTCTAAACTTTCTCTTAATGCACCTGCTAAAATTGGTTGTCCTGTATTTTCCACTGGTTCATCCTCTAACTGAAAATCATCGGGTAAGGCCTCCCAAGTGATTACCAGTTCCGAGACAGATTGTTTTTCACTGATTTGGGTAGCCATGAATTTTACCTCCTATTGTTGTTCAGAACCCCAACTTATTTTTAAAATCCTATCAATAAATAAACAATTCATATTCAGAAGTCGGGTATCTATAGTTAACAACAGTATAACGCACCAATTATCAAATTGATTTCAAATTTACGGTGAATGAGTTACGCTATAAACTTATTGCAAAACTAAACTTCTAATGATATATTAACTAATAATTATAAGACTTACGCACAAGCTATGGAATAAACTAACCACCACAGGTACAGAGAACACAGAGGAATGAGAGTTTGAGAAATATGCGTAAGTCCTGAATTATCCAAAAATCAAAAGTTATTTATGTCTTATAAATTTAGTATTGTCATTGAAAAAGATGAACACGGATATTATGCTTATTGTCCTGAACTTCCTGGTTGTCAATCTGAAGGTGATTCATTAGCAGAAGTACAAGCCAATATTAAGGAAGCAGTTGAATTATATTTAGAAACATTATCAGAGTTAGAAAAACAAGCACTTCAGGACAAAGAAATATTAACTATGACTTTGGAGGTAAAAGTTTCCTAAACTACCTCGTATAACTGCCAAAGATGCTGCAAAACTACTATTAAATTCTGGTTTTATGCAAATGAGAAGTAAAGGTAGTCATAGAATTTATTTTCGAGAAAATGTGAGAGTTGTGATTCCTTTTCATTCCGGTAAAATTCTACATCCAAAAACAGTACAACAAGTTTTTACAGCAATTGCCAGTTTTGAGGTTAATCAAACAGAAGAACAAATAAATCAAGATGAGGAAAATAGTTAAAATCATCATAATTTACAAATGACCTAATTCTTAATATCAATTGATTATTTATTGATAAATTAAAAATCAGAATTCGGGGATCTAATACATCTTACTTAGAGGATGTATTAAAAGTCTTTTGGAGTGTGTTTCACAACCCTGGCTACTGAAAACACACTACAAGACAATCAGGGTTTTGGGATTTAATATCATGCCCCTGAGTAGCATTTTAGCCTCTAGCTGACCCTTTTAAAACATCCTCTAAACCCCGACTGTCTACATCAAAACCCAGATGATACAAAATTTTGTCAAGGTTGTGGTAGTCAAATTATCTTAGGTAATAGATATTATTCTCTCCGTGTGATTGGTAACGGTGGTTTTGGTAGAACTTTTGAAGCGGTGGATAAAGAATGTTTAAATATGACCTAGTTAGTTATAATCTGTTACGCACCTAAATTAGATAATTTTAAAATAATTAAATCTTGTGCGGTGATCATTTTGCCCGCCAAACTTATACAAATTAAATGCACAACAGCTTATCCAGTTACTTAGCAACCATAGTTGCAAAAACATTACACCATCTTTCCCATTGCACCCAGCCTGATCCCAACGACAATTTTTAACGCCTACTTACTTAAGTGTAACTGTTTGTATACTCAAGTCCAACTTATGATATTCTATATTACGGATGATTAAGTAAATTCTGTATATCATGAATTGTAGGTTAACAGGTTACGTAGATTATTTACAAACATACTTTGCGTATACGTGTTGCTTATGGTTAGTGAGTAGGAATGGAGTTGAATATACTGCATAAAATAGTCCAAAAATATTTAATTTTGGACATGATTTACTTGCAAGTTTATAAGTCATAAAATTAATTCATTAAACTTAAATCTGTAACTTTGTATTTTGGATATGAAAAAACTCTTTTCCTGGTTCAATAACGATATTGAAGTTTCGCCAGAATCTAAATTTGAATGTGTGGGTGAGTTCTCGAAAAATAAGCTCTTCATTAAAGGCAAAAATAATCAATTAGAAGTTGCTGAAAATGCCAAAATCACTAATTATGAAATTGTCATCAAAGGAAAAAATAATAGTCTGACCTTTGAAAATGATACAGAAGGTGATGGTAACTTTGCCCAGTTAACAATATGGCAAGAAGAAGAAGATTATGAATAAAAGTTTAACAAAAATTCTCCCTTGGATGCCAGAAAAAAACCATTGGTCTGAGCAAGTAGGAATCAATAAGAGAATTCAAATTAAAGGTACAAGCAACCAGTTATTTATTAGTAGTGGAGGTATCATCAAAAATCTACAAATTATCATTCATGGTCATAATAATAAACTTGTAATTGGCAAAAACAGCTTAGTAAGTGGTTTCATAGAAATGTTTGGTAACGACAATGAAATCACAATTGGTCAAAATACAGGTATGCTTGGTGTTGGTCTGACCGCCCATGAAGGAAAATACATTAAAATAGGAGACAAATGTTTAATAGCTAGAGGAACAGATATCCGCACCACAGATAGTCATCCGATTTGGGATCAAGAGGGAAAAAGAATTAATCCTGATGCAAATATTGAAATAGGCGATCGCGTTTGGATCGCCCCAGATACAAAAATATTAAAAGGTACAATCATTGGGAATGATGTGGTAATTGGAACCCGTTCTTTACTCAATAAAAGTACAATTCCATCTAACACACTTGCTGCTGGTTCTCCTGCTAAGATAGTACGGGAAAATATCACCTGGTCGCCATAAATAGTTAATCACAAATTAGAGGATGCAAGGAAATATGAAGAATGGGAATAATAAAGTGAAAAAACTATTACCTTGGCAACATCAACATCATCATTGGTCAGATCAACCAGGAGTTAACAAAAGGATTCAAATTGCTGGTATTAATAATCAGATTTTTATTAGTAAAAGCACATCTTTGTATAACTTGCAAGTTATCATTAATGGTAATAATAATAAATTGAAAATCGGAGAAAATTGTACAATCAGTGGCTTTATAGAAATGTTTGGTGATGGTAATGAAATATCCATTGGTAAAGACACCTTAATTTCCTCAGATGTACGTCTCACCGCTCATAGAGGAAAACATATAAAAATTGGTGAGCGATGTTTAATAGCTGATTTAACTGACATTCGGACTACAGATAGTCATTCTATTTTAAATGATCAAAAAGAGCGAATTAATTATGATGAAAGTGTGGAAATAGGCGATCGCGTTTGGTTAGCGCGGGAAGTAATGGTATTAAAAGGTACGATTATTGGTAATGATGTAGTTATTGGTCCTCGTTCAGTGGTTAGCCAAAAAATTCCACCTAACTCAATTGCTGTCGGTTTTCCAGCCAGAGTAGTACGAACAAATACTACATGGCTAGTAGAATCAATTTAGATATCAGTGTTAACTTTACTGAAGACAGAGCCTGGTTGATGAATATTGCATCTGACAAAATTTTCCTGTCAACAATGCTGTTACTATCTAATTATAATCTGAATTTCTGATTCCTCAATCCTGAGTAAATATTTTGTTGAAAAATTTTCCAAAAAACATAACACCTGTAATTAAAAATCATGGTTAACATATTCAATACACCCAAAGACATGGAAAAATATTTACCAAAAACATTAAATGGTAATCAGATAGTTTGGTCGAATCTGAGTTTTTTACAAAGAATTATTTTGACAAATGATGGGACTTTAACAGGGATATTAGAACAGTATTTGGAAGAAAGAATACAATTAGTAAAAATTTCCGAAGAAATTACCAGAAATCCTGAATATATTGCCGCTTTAGATTTAGAAGCAGATAGTCAAATCATAGATAGAAGTATCCTCCTACAAGGTACACATAGTCAGAAAAATTTTGTTTATGCAGAGTCAAAAATTATTATTGACAGACTAGATGAAAACTTTAGACAACAATTGTTAACCTCAAAAACAACCATTGGTAGATTGTGGATAGAATTCCGTTTAGAAACCTTCAAAGAAATAATTGATATTGGCAAAAAACCAGCCCAAGAACTGTCAGCATATTTTCCAGATATCACCCCAGACACCCCCTTACTTTTTCGGACTTATCGGGTGTTTGCAAATCGCCAACCAATCATGATCATTACCGAAAATTTTCCTGAGAACTATTTTTTAATCAACTGATATCTACAGTCATTTCAATCATCAGTTATCAGTAAACTAAACAACAATCATGATTATGCCCTATCTACTTCATCAACTGTTAGAAATCAGTGCTAAAAATTATCCAGATGTAGAAGCCATTATTTTCAAAAACAACAGTATTACCTATCAAGAACTAGACACACGTTCTGAGCAATTAGCTAACACACTTAGAGAAAATGGTTTACAAAAAGGCGATCGCGTCGGCATTTGTCTAGAACCATCAATTGAAGAAATTATCGCTATTTACGGCATTCTCAAAGCAGGAATGGTGTATGTACCAATGGATGCTTACACCCCTGTATCGCGAATAGCTTTTATGATTGAAAACTGTGGTATTACAGCCCTCATTACTGCTGGCAAAATACTTAAAAAATTATACAAAGAGGAATTTATAAATACAGCTATCAATCATCTACAAATAGCAATTATTGACGATACAGAAAACATAAATCAAGAGCAAATATCACCCACAAAAATTATAGCTTGGCAACAAGTATTAACAGCATCTGCAACAGCATTACCACCTGTAAAACTAATAGATTCAGACCTGTCCCAAATTCTTTACACCTCCGGATCAACAGGAAAACCCAAAGGTGTAATGATTTCCCATCGTTCATCTTTAAACATGGCTAATTGTTTTTATGAATGTTTACAAGTTCAGCCAAAAGAACGTATATCCCATCAATTTTCAATCACATTCAGTGCCTCAATAATTGATATTTTCACCTCCATTCAAGCCGGAGCAACAATAGTGATTGTCCCCCCAGAATTTGTTGCTTTTCCCGTGATGATGGCCAATTTTATTTCTGAACATAAAATCAATATTTGGTCTTCAGTTCCGTCTTTATTAGTACAGCTAATTCTCAGAGGTAACTTAAAACAACAAAACCTATCATCACTGAGAATGATCACCTTTGCTGGTGAAGTATTCCCCATTAAATACCTACATCAACTAATAGAAATAATTCCCCATGTTCAATATTGTAACAACTATGGATCTACAGAAACAGGAGTTAGAACCTATTACCTATTTAATCAAATTCCCCCAGAAATGACTTCCCTTCCTTTAGGAAAAGCTGGTCATAACATTGATTTATTTGTAGTCAATGATGAAAATAAAATAGCCAGTCCAGGAGAAATTGGTGAACTTTATGCACGAGGTTCATCACTCATGAAAGGATACTGGGGAATGCCAGAAAAAACTCAAGAAGTGTTAATTCCTTATACCTTAAATTCACAAAGTGAAGCAGAAATAGTATTTCGGACTGGTGATTTAGTTAAACAAGATGCAGATGGTAATTTCGTCTATATTGGTCGTCGTGATCATACAATTAAAAGTCGGGGATATCGAATAGAAATTGGAGAAATTGAGCAGGTAATTTCTCGTCATTCTGATATTGAAGAAGTGGCTGTAATTCCTATTCCTGATGAACAAATCGGCAATAGAATTAAAGCTGTAGTTGTGAAAAAAGATAGCAGTGAAGTGACCAAAAATAAATTACAATATTTTTGCTCTCAATATTTACCTAAATATATGATTCCTGAGCAAATTGAATTTCGTTCTCAATTACCTAAAACTCCCAGAGGTAAAATTGATCGAGTCTTATTAAGAGAATCAGAAAAGTAATCCAAAATTTGCCTATTTCAATTTTGTCAGCAGTTAAAATTAGTTAAAATCATTCACATCATAAAGTATCATGGATTCTCAAAAACAATATACAGAACAAAAAATACAACAGGTAATTAAAGATTATATTCTCAGAGATATTATGTATGAAATGAGCGATATAACTTTGGTAAATGATTTGCCATTAATTCAAAATAGAATCTTAGATTCCATGAGTATGTTAAAACTTCAATCCTTTTTGGAAGAAGAATTTAATTTAACCATTAATCCAGAAGAAGTCTTACCTGAAAATTTTGAAACCGTGAATAATCTCACATCTTTTGTGATGGGAAAATTAAATGTTGTTTAATTGATAAACCTACCCTATCAAATTTTTAAAAATAGGATCGCCTGAACCTGAGATAACATCAAAGTTGGCGATCGCTAAAATCTTAAATCATTGCAAATTACAGAGGTTTACGCAATAAATATAATCCTCCAACTCGATATTCTTCACCTTGCCACCTACCCGATGGAATTTTAACTTCAGATGATACACTGTGACGACACATAAACCCACAATCAATCAGTTGGGAATTCTCGATCACATAGCTGATAGCATCACGAACTTGGGAGTGAGCAGCATCATCAATTAATAGATAACCCCCACGACACACATAAGGAATAGCCATCATAATATCCATCAGAGCATAATCATAAGTATGGTCACCATCAATGAGAATTAAATCAAATAGCCCTGATATTTTGGCAGCTTCAATCATTATTTCTGGGGAATTTTTACCTTGAATATAAGTAAAATACTCACCTAAATAATCCCTTGTAGTTTGATTTAATCTCAACTCTGGATCAATACAAACCCCATGAAAATCATCCACACCCAGTGCCTTAATTGCCGACATGACAATCATTGCTGAACCACCAGCATCAGTACCAATTTCTAAATAACGTTTTGGTGCAGTTCCATAAATAAAAGACCATAAAAATAATCTTTGAGCTAAAGTCATCAGCGAAGGAGATTGCTCAACGATAGAAATTTCTGGAGGCATTACCCAATTAACAACATCCTTCCCTAGCTTGTGTATAGTTTGCGGAGTTTCCCTTAACAAGTTAGTCTGTTGTGGTAATTCCGCCGTAGGTGTAACCTGCATATATTCTCGGTTTACTAATTCTGTTGCAATTTGCTTTACCTGTTCATCTGAAATATTAATAGATTGACTATTCATTCTCTTTTCCTATTCTCTTAAGTATTAACAAAAAACAGTGACAAAAATCTATTTAGATAGAGTATCTGATTTCAATTCAAGTTTTCAAACTACCTTCTAAAATTGGCATAATTCATTGACTCGAAATGTGCTGTGGTTTTTTGATGTGGCCATTATTATTTACCAATTTTTGGAATAGCGACGACATCATACCATAATTTTAGCCAACAGCTTTTATAACTAAGTGTTTTGATATACTTTTCCTATGATTGATCTATTATACAAATTAATTATTTGATTAGTTCACCATACTACCTAGTTTTATGATTTGATAATAGTGAAAAAGTGATGAGCTAAAAATAACTTAATCGCAATCTATTAGCTATCGTATTATTCCGCAAATAATGACCATCCTTAAAATTCTAGGAATACTATATGAACTATTTTGACGAATACTGTGAAGTACATCTAGACCACAGTACAGCCCCCTATAAATGGGTGTTCAGAAGTGACGAAAAAATATTGATCAGATTTGGAGTTCACTTATCAAAACATCCTCATGATGGTCAAATTGTTTATGAATTAAATGATGGTCAAGGATATTGTGAAGTAGATTGTATCCAAGCACAAGCAGAAAATATCATAGAAAATGGTTTTCAAATGTTTTCCGTCACCTTACCAAAAATTGCTAATGGTGGAGGGTATGAATATAAATTAGGGTATATAGATACAGATGGTAAGCAACATACAAGTGAGCGTTCTAGATTTTTATTAATTTGTGATCAAGCACCACATTCTATTACAGAAATTCCCTCAATATTTTTGGGAATGGTTAATAATCAACCTGTATATGGGCCACCACCATCTATATCTATGACACCCAGTCCAAAAGATTGGAATTCCCGTTTATTTTACTCAATTATTATTGATAGATTTGCCCTTAGTCAAAACACAAATCACACTAGTTTTAGTCCAGTTACCTATGACCCATCTTCTCCCCATTCCAGCCACGGTGGTACAATTCAAGGCATAATTGAAAAAATAGAATATTTAAAATCATTAGGTATTGGCACAATCATCATTAGCCCTGTATATGTCAACGCTCCAGATGGTTATCATGGCTATCATCCCATTCACTTATTGATGGTTGATCCTCATTTAGGAACACTAGAAAGTTTACGAGAATTAGTCAGAAAAGCCCATGAATTTGGTATTGCTGTCATTTTAGATGTCGTTAATAATCACCTGGCTGATAGTATTAATTGGGAAGAATATGGTGGCCCACCAGGAGGAGAATTCAAATATGTGCAAGGTGAAGAATTAGCAGTTATGCCATTTCCCATCGAAGCCAGAAATACATCTTTATTTCATGGCCCAGAGTATACCGATATGGTGAATCAAAGATTATTTGGATTTTTAGAAGATTGGCGTACAGAAACAACTTTCGTTCGTGAATTATTAACTCAACATCTCAAGTATTGGATAGCAGAAACTGACATAGATGGATTTCGCTATGACTCCGCTCGTCACGTTGGTTTAGACTTTTGGCAACCTTGTGTAGCAGAAATATTTAGATATGCAAATATCCTAGGAAAAAAAGAATTTATCCAAATAGCAGAACACGCAGGTAGTACCCACGAACAAGTAATTGAATATAATGATGCTAAGTTTTCCGGACTAATTGACTACCCTACTTATTACACTATTAAACATTCGCTCGGTGATGCTAACTGGTTATCAGGTTTAGCAGATTATTTTTGTGGTTTTCTCGAACCATCACAGTCATACCATGCTGGTTGGCAGAATAATATTATGTTTTTAGATAACCAAGACACCAGTAGAATTTTCCATGAATTTTTAAATCGTATTCCTGACAGAAATGAGGCTCGTATTCGTGTACATTTTGCCCTTGCTTGTTTAATATTAGGACCACAAATACCATCTATTTATCAAGGTACAGAACAGGAATTTGATGGTGCATTAGGATTCCATGAAGAAGAAGGTAAAGCAGAATGTATGGGACATGATTGTTATGTGCGAGAGGATTTATTTGATAACCCTGTTTGTACATGGAAATTTGGTTTAATTAACCGCAAAATTTTTCAACCTTATGATCAAAATAATCCTACATTTTTATTAATCAATCAACTTGCAAAAATTCGTTTTCAACATCCTTTGATTGCCAATGGCAGACGAACTTTGTTATTATCTGAAGATGATGGTATTTGGTGTTTACTAATTCATGACGAAACAGAGCAGAACCAAATTTTAGCAATCATGAATTTGGGAAATATCCCTGCTTCTGATTATTATTTACAAATTCCTCAATCATATCCAGAGTTTGGTAATAGCGAAACCTTAATTGCTACATCAGGAGGAATAGTTGAAGTAGTAGCACCAGGTAAACTCCTCTTACAAATACCAGCATTTACATTTATTGTAGTTAAGATGGTGAATTAAAAAATTACATCCTTCTCAACTATGATTAATTTCTGAAAACATCAAAATCATTAACTCACATTTGTCATCACGGGTTGTTGAAAAATTTAGCTCCCCTAGAAAGGGGAATAAAAAACATTTGATCTGCTATGAGAGGCTTTCCAAACATCTTTTATCTTTAAGCATCCTCCTGAAAATTTACCCAAAAATTAATCTTCTTCCCCTGCTGGTAAAGGAAAAATTTCCCCAGCTAAATAAGCCGAAAAATTCTGTTTAAAATACAACCAAGAAGTCATATCTTCCCCTTCTATAAATTCTTTGGGAGCTTGTTTATATAAAGGAACTCGGTTGTTAATTTCTGCTTGTAATAATGGTGGTAACTCTGTAAAATTATTCACTTTACTCCCAGTAGCACTATAAATCAACTGTCCTGATTTTTCACCCATCTTCATCCACGGTAACCATTGACCAACTCTATCCCAAGATAACCTTAATTGAGTCACAGACTTTAATTCAGAATTGAGTAAATCTGCACTTTTAACAGTGATTTTAAATAACTCAGCCGCTTGATAAATTTCTGATGGACAATAAGGTGTAAATTGTGGATCTGCTTTTAAAGGATGAGGATAATAAGGAAATAAATCAAAGACAAAACTAGTTTCTTCCCCTTCTATTTGTACAGGTAATTTACCTTTAAATTTACCTTTTACTGGACTGTTAGCAACGTGCATCACTGGTAATATTTCCCCAGTCCAAGGATTTTCCCATTTGTGTAAAACCTCATTACTTTCCGGGTTTAAATAATATGTTAATTCCCTAGATGTAAAATCCCAACTACTTTCTGTGGTAGGAATACAGCGACTAACACTCATACCGATGATTTTAAATAATAATTGTCGCTTTTCTCCGGGTATAAAACTATAAATTTTCCCTGTCCAAACTAAAAAAGTAGATTCACGAGGATCTAAAGATGAACGGGTTTTTATCCATTGTTGGACATCAACTGCTTCAATGTGGGCTACCATATACCTTGTATTATCTCTCTGTTCTGAAAATTTTACTTTTAGCTTTTCTCAGCTTACGCCTAAACGTGAAATTGATATACTCATTTCCCAAAACATCCCTCATTCCCTCGTTCCCTCGTTCCCTCGTTCCTAGTCTCCGACTGGGAACGTAAATATAGAGGTTCTACCTCTATGTTTATCGAAGTCAAAGACTTATGATTTGATTCCCACACAGAGTGTGGGAACTAGAAAATTTCCCAAGCTGGCCACTACTAGCTAAATAATGCTGAACTCAGATTCTCTCACAAAAGCTGTATTTTTGCTACATTAGTTTTGGGTAAAGAAATTTACAAGCTAGTTTTTAGCTTTTCCCTTTCTGGCTGAATACTTTCACTAGATAGAAGACTATTAGCTAGTATAAATTACTATGTAAAAGGATATTTTCAGCATTTTCCCCTAAGATGCTTGAGTTAATGAAGTTATGTTAAACCATAAGCGATCGCCAGTAATCTATGATTCTGCTTTGTTAAATAAAATAGCTACTCAATTGTGTAAAACTGTTGTAACTATTTACTATCAAAAACCAGAATTATTAACAGAAAGGTACAGAAAAGTTCAATGGGAAAACCCCGCTAATCAATTGGCTTTAACTAATAAGTTACGAGAATTATTAGGTTCTAGTCAAAATTGGGAAGAGTTAATTAAAAAGATAGAAGTCTCTTTTACAGCTATTTTAGTCAATGAAGTTATAAATTCCCCTCCCATCCAAGAATTATTCACTGAAATTCGTCATCATCATCCCATTTATTCTAACAACAATAACAATGGTACAAAACCAGATCATACCAAGATTAGTTTACAACCATTAGGAATTGCTGTTTTACTACTTGATGCTGAAAATTTACAAATTAATACCAACACAGAAAAATTTTTAGCTACTGTTTGTCATCTCCCCATTCAAGTAAAAATTGCTTTTGCAAATTGGAGTAATCGTGGCAAATTAGATATAGAACTACATGAACGTGGTTATGATTTAATTCATGTTCCTGCTGGTAGAGATAATGCAGATGGTAAAATGATTGCCTTTGGAGCATCAATTCATGAACTTTATCCCAACGCTAAAGCAGTTTTTGTATGTTCTTCAGATAAAGTCATGACTAACTTATGTAATCATTTACAACAACATGGTCTAATTGTTTATCAAGTTAGTCAACATGGAGAAAATATTAATATTATTAATAATAAGACTGGGGAAACAACAGTACACAACATTAAACCATCACCAGAATTACCATCAATTAATCAGTTTATTACCCAACTAAAAACTATTCTCCAAGCAGAAAAAAAGCTCAGAGGAGTTTGCTGGATGAAGCTATCTCAGCTTGTGCAAAATTATAAGCATCAATACCAGTTAAGCGTTAGTCTGATTGTCTCTAGATATTTACCTGGTAAGCAGTTCAGAGATATATTAATTAACTACCCTGCCGATTTTGTCATTCATCAAATTGATGATGGAGGTGAAGTATATGTGAGTTTGTTTACCAATGATAGCTTCACAACTGTCCATCAAGATGCAGTTTTAAATGGTACTAACTCAAATTTAGGACTAGTTGTAGTCAATATAGAGTCACCTTTAGATTTAGAAACAGCAATTAAAAATATTTTAATGGAATTATCAGCTAAATCTGAAAACAGAACTTTTGATATTAGTATTTTAGCCAGTAAGTTTAAACAAAAATATAATAAACCTATTACTGAACAAATGAAAGAGTTACAAATAGGTGGTAGTTTTGTCAAGTTTTTACAATCTTGTAGTTCTTTGGAAGTGACGTTTAATGAAAATAAATGGGAAGTTAGCGAACCTGCATCTAGTAATTACAAGTCTTTAGAAAATACATCAGCAATTCACTCAGCCCTAGATTTAGAACAAGCATTGAAAATAATTATTTTAGAATTAACTAATAATAGTAATTATGATTATGTAGATGCAAGTGTTCTGGGAGTTAAATTTCATCACAAATATGGTAAACCCATTACTAAGCAGATGAAAGACATCCAGATTAATGGTAGTTTTATCAAATTTTTAGAATCTTGTAGTTCTTTTCAAATTCAACAGCAAGGAAATAAATATAAAGTGTTAATATATAATCATTCATAAATGGAATAATTGGCACATTATTTTTTTGTATTATTCTGTTAATAATAGGACTTACACAGCAGTCATGGAATATCGTACCACTCCAGGCAAAGAGAACACAGAGGAATGAGAATTTGAGGGATGTTTTGCGTAAGTCTTTGTTATATTCCTCACGTAGGGGCAAACCCCCTGTGGTTGCCCCATGATATATACAGCAGTTTTCATATTGGTGAGCTACACTAGTGACGGGCTGTCCGGCCCATCCCGCAAAAGTTTGATTTTTGAGGTTGTACCTCATAAACCTCGAATCTGCTGTATATTCCCTACAGATATTGATATTAAACAAGGGGATATTCAAGGAATAATGCCGATGCACCCGGAAACGATATTAATATTAATTTACAGAAATATACGTAATTATCCCAACTAGCTAGACAAGTTTAAATCTTCACCCACCGCCAGGAAAATCTTTGACCACCTGACACATTTGCAAAATTTTGGATTATAATGGGGAGTGCGAGTAAATCGCTCATGGGGCTTTAACGGTTTCGACAGGTTGGCGAAAGCTTTTCTGTGATTCAGGTCGAGAGTGAGTCTCCTCTCGCAAATCAAAGGCTCAAACAAAAAGTAAATGCGAACAACATCGTAAGCTTTGCTCGTAAGGAAGCCCTAGTTGCTGCCTAATAACCTCTTATAGGTCCGAGCGTCTCCAGTTTGACTCCGTTAAGGACTAGAGACCAAACCCCAACGGATGCCCTAACAAGTGTTCTCTGGTTAACTTGTTAGTTAAGACCTAATCAGAGCATCCTACGTTCGGGATAATGAACGATTCCTGCCTTGAGGGTGAGAAAGGCTAAACCTGTGAATGAGCAGGGAGTAAATACCCAATTTGGACATGGGTTCAATTCCCATAAGCTCCACTTAAAAAACTATTTATAAACTCTGTAGGGTGTCACAACTTTATAGAGTTTTGTTTTTTGATTAAATTTATATCACATATTCTTCTGATATGGAGTTAAGCGGAATCGAACCGCTGACCTCTTCAATGCCATTGAAGCGCTCTACCAATTGAGCTATAACCCCGTAGGTCAGTTTTTGCCAATATTCCCACTAATATAATATTTAATCTCAATTTAGTCAAGAAAACAGCCAACAATCCCGACCATAATTAATTAGGCCGGGAAGTATGAATGTTTACTAAATCAGAAGGTTATGAGAACACAAACCTTGATTTAGATTTGCAAGTCAACAACTTAGATTCTACCAATGCTGTGTAATCCTAAGATAATACCAGCACCTAAGATATGTCCAAAAGCAGTAGTTGCTAATACAGCTGGTAAACCAAAGCCACCAAAAAATTGTGGAGAAGGTACAGCAGGTTCAGAACTGTAATTTTCGACGGTGAATTTACCAAAAGCGATCGCAAAGATGTTAGCAATAATCATAATGATGCCAACACTAGGAGTCCATTCTAATGGTGCAGTTGCTGTAGCGAGTATTACAGAAGTTAACATCAAATCTTTTCCTCAGATTATGGAATTGTAGACTAATAATCTTCATATTTACTAAAAAATTGCTGTAAATATCCAAATTTTGCAGTATTATTTAACAATATTTTTAATTACTTCATAATTAGTCCATTGCTGAACTACTTGATCTGGTAAAGTCTCCCAAATCATTTAAACTCAACATAAGATTGATTATTTTCTAGAATTACTATGTCCTTGAGTCTTGACTCCTTACCACCAGCTTTAGCTAAAATTGTTCAGCGTTTTCAACGTGCTTCAGATCCTAAACGCCGCTATGAACAATTAATCTGGTATGCCCAAAAATTACCAGAATTTCCCGAAGTTGATAAAACCCCAGAAAATAAAGTTCCTGGTTGTGTTTCTCAAGTATATGTCACAGCATCTTTAGATAATGACAAGGTGGTTTTTCAAGGAGATTCTGATTCTCAGCTAACCAAGGGTTTGTTGGCTTTGTTAATAGAAGGTACTAAGGAGCTTACACCTACAGAAATTTGTGAACTAAAACCTGACTTTATTCAAGCTACTGGTTTAGATATTAGTCTTACTCCTTCCCGTGCAAATGGTTTTTACAACATTTTCAAAACAATGCAGAAAAAAGCTTTGGAATGTGATCAGGAGTCAAAATAGAAATGTCTACTCATTTATCCACAAAACCCACTAGTGTTTATGGTGGTGAGGTTCAGGAATATATCTGGAATTGGGAAAATCAATCTTTAAGTATAGTTTATGAAACCTTAGGAACAGGTTTCTCCCTATTGTTGCTGCCCGCTTTTAGCAGTGTTTCTACTAGGGGAGAAGTAGCAGAATTAGCCACTTTGCTATCTGCACATTTTCAAGTAACTGCTTTAGACTGGCCTGGTTTTGGTGATAGTTCCCGTTTGAATTTAGATTATAATCCAGCTATTTATGAGCAGTTTTTCACAGATTTTGTTCAAGATGTTTTTAATAACAAAATTATTGTAGTTGCAGCTGGCCATGCTTCTGGTTATGTTCTCAAGCTGGCTGTTAAACAACCAGAAATTATTTCTAAAATAGTTTTGTTAGCACCAACTTGGCGTGGCCCTTTACCAACTATGGGGGCAAATGCAAATATAGCAGCTATGGTTAGGGGTATGGTGCGATCGCCAATTTTTGGTCAAGCACTGTATCAAATCAATACTACTCCTTCCTTTTTGAGTTGGATGTATAGCCGTCATGTATTTACTGATACAGCTAAACTAACACCAAAATTCCTGAACGAAAAATGGTACACTACTCAACAACCCAATGCTAGGTTTGCATCAGCAGCTTTTGTCACTGGAAATATTGATACCATTTATAGTCAAAGTGAATTTTTATCTCTAGTGCAGTCTTTGACTATTCCTCTAATGGCGGTTATTGGTGCATCTAGCCCTCCTAAGTCACGCCAAGAAATGGATGCTTTGGCGGCATTATCAGGAGTTGATAGTGTAGTTATTCCTGGTTCTTTGGGACTTCATGAAGAATTTCCCTCAATTGTTTTTGATGCAATACTGCCATTTCTCAGGAATGTGTGTTAGATAAGTAATGATTTTTAATAAATCATTAACACTGCTTTAAGATTGCTGGAAAATTATGATTACTTCAGAAACATCAACATCAGTACCTGTAACTGTTTTAACTGGTTATTTAGGCGCAGGGAAAACTACCTTGCTCAACCATATTCTTACCTATGAACATGGTAAAAAAGTAGCAGTAATTGTTAATGAATTTGGGGAAGTTGGTATTGATAATCAGTTAGTTATTGATGCAGATGAAGAAATATTTGAAATGAATAATGGCTGTATTTGTTGTACAGTTAGGGGTGATTTAATCCGCATTATTAGCAATTTAATGAAACGCCGGGATAAGTTTGATCACCTGGTAATTGAAACTACTGGTTTAGCTGATCCCGCACCTGTAATTCAAACGTTTTTTGTAGATGAAGATATGCAAAATCAACTATCACTGGATGCTGTGGTGACTGTTGTAGATGCTAAACATATTTGGCTGCATTGGGAAGCAGATGAAGCCCAGGAACAAATTGCTTTTGCTGATGTGATTTTATTAAATAAAACGGATTTAGTTACCCCAGAAATTTTAGCGCAGTTAGAGCAGCGAATCAGATCAATGAATGCTATGGCGAAAATCTACTGCACTCAAAATTCTGAATTATCAATGGATGCTTTATTAGGAGTGAAAGCTTTTGATTTAGATCGGGCGTTGGAAATAGATCCAAATTTTTTGGGTGAGGATGCCCATGAACATGATGATAGTGTTTATTCTTTCGCTTTAGTGGAAAACGGTGAAATGGATAGACAAAAATTAACTGACTGGATGACTGAATTACTTGCTACCAAAGGCCCTGATATTTTTCGGATGAAGGGTATTTTAAATATGGCAGGTGAAGATCATCGTTTTGTGTTCCAAGGTGTACATATGATCTTTGATGGTAAGGAAGATCGGCCTTGGCGGGAAACTGAAACTCGTAAAAATGAATTGGTGTTTATTGGCCGTAATTTAGATGAGACTCAATTAAGAAAGGACTTTTTGGCTTGTCTAGCTTAAACAAGACTATTTAGGGTTTGCTGTCCGCGTAGCGTGCCGTCAGGCATATAAATCTAAAATCTTTATAGGTACAGGATTTTAGGCGATTTAAAATTAAAAAAGTGCAAGATATTTGAAGATTGGTGCTTGAAAACCTTGCACTTTTGGTGAAAATTTTTCCCTTACCAACTCTTGAAACTGTTCCCTGTTCCCTATTCCCTGTTCCCTGTAAGTCTAAGTTATACCCATCTCAATATGTGTAATATATTCTAGGTGAGTATAGCTATAGCCACCAAAATTAGGACATAAAAATCATAAATTTGTAGGGGTTTAGCACTGCTAAATCCTTACCAATCTTTACACTTCAAGGCCATCTAAATATCCTCAGTAACCTGGCTACAGTTGTATATAGGGTTTGCTGAACTTAAATGTTCAAATTTTCTCTCCGAGAACTATAATTCTCAGAATTTCAGCTTAAATGTTAATTTTTTATTTAAATTTCTCTTGCTTTTTGTTGACAATGCTGGGATCATTTTTTAATAAGGTCACAAAACACACAGATAGATGAAAATTAGGGTTTGTACTTACCCATTACTATAAAAGAGTGAGCTAAACGCTTGTCTCTACTTATTTACAACTAATTTGCAGGTGATCACTTACCTAGGTTAAGGCTTAAAAAATTAGAAATCAATTTTATGAACAAAAATTTACATGATTTAAGTAAGAGTCAAGATCAGTTTAAGACCTTAGTAGAACTATTAGTTGACAGAGCTAAACATCAACCCCAGCAAACCGCTTATGTTTTTCTGCGAGAAGGAGAAGTAGAGGAAGCAAGATTAACCTACGCTCAGTTGGATGAAAAAGCTCGAGCGATCGCTACCTATCTTCAGTCCCGAAAAGCAACTGGTGAAAGGGTTTTGCTATTGTACCCACCAGGTTTAGATTTCATTGCAGCTTTTTTTGGCTGTTTGTATGCCAATGTGGTAGCAGTTCCCGTTTACCCACCCAAGCGTAACCATAACTTATCAAGACTCCAGGCGATCGCCACAGATGCCCAAACAAAAGTAGCATTAACTGTTAGCTCTACCATTGAGTTAATACAGAGTAAATTTGCTGAAGTTTCGGAATTTGCTGATACACAGCTATTAGCCACAGATACAGTAGCCATTAGTCAAGCTGCAAACTGGCAACCCCCAGAAATCAATCAAGACACTTTAGCGTTTCTTCAGTACACATCTGGTTCAACAGGTAAACCTAAAGGCGTAATGGTAAGTCACCATAATTTACTACGCAATTCTGAATATATGCGTCAGATTTGGAAGTGTGACTCCAACAGCGTCATGGTGACATGGTTGCCTGTCTTCCATGATATGGGTTTAATCTATGGAGTTCTTCAACCTCTGTATGCGGGTTGTCCCTGCTATATGATGTCTCCCACATCCTTCATTCAAAAACCACTGCGCTGGTTACAAGCTGTCTCTCAATATAAAGCTACTCATAGTGGATCACCAAATTTTGCTTACGAACTTTGTGTACTCAAAACTACACCAGCGGAAAGAGCCAGTTTAGATTTAAGTAGTTGGCAGATGACATTAAACGGTGCAGAACCAGTTAGAGCCAGTACCCTCGATAAATTTACTGAAGCTTTCAAAAGTGTTGGTTTTCAACTAGAAACATTCTCTCCAGGTTATGGTTTAGCAGAAGCAACCCTGGCAATAGTAGCAGTACCAGTTAAAGAAGCAGCAAATTATTATTCAGTACAAACTGCCAGCCTAGAACAAAAAGAAGTAGTAGAAAGTACAGGGAAAGAGAAAAGTCAAACCTTTGTCAGCTGTGGTAGACCAGGAATTGATACCAAAGTAGTCATAGCCAACCCGGACACACTTAACCAATGTCAGCCCCAGGAAATTGGCGAGATTTGGATTTCAGGATCTACTGTTGCCCAAGGATATTGGCAGCGTCCAGAAGCAACCAAGGAAACTTTTGGTGCGTATTTAAAGGATACCCAGGAAGGGCCATTTTTGCGAACAGGGGACTTAGGCTTTTTTCACAATGGTGAATTATACATAGCCGGTCGGATCAAAGATTTAATTATTATTCGTGGTAGTAATCATTACCCCCAAGATATTGAACAAACAGTAGAAGAAAGTCATCCTGCCTTACGTTTAGGTAGTTGTGCAGCATTTTCTGTGGATGTAGATGGAATTGAACAACTAGTAATAGTTCAAGAAGTAGAGCGTTCTTATTTACGTAATCTCAACAGCCAAGAAATTATCGGTGCAATTCGTAAAGCCGTATCACAAAAACATTATTTACAGGTTTATGCGGTACTATTACTGAAAACAGCCACAATCCCCAAAACCTCTAGTGGTAAAATTCAGCGTCGTGCTTGTCGGAGTGGATTTTTAGATCAAACCCTCAACGTAGTAGGTGAGTGGGTACAAGAAAGTCCTCAATCAGTTGATTTAGAGCAGTTACAAATAGAGTCAGAATCTTCATGGGAAAACATGAGAGATTTTGCCCAACCACAAACAACAGTCCAAGTTATTACCAAAGAAACAATTCAAACCTGGCTGATTGATTATTTGAGTAAAAATTTGCACATATCAGCTAAGGATATAGAAATTACGGAATCGTTTGCTTATTACGGTATAGATTCTAACTTTGCTACCAACATTGTTTATGATTTATCCGAGTGGCTAAAACTTGATCTAGATCCAACTTTGTTATGGGAATATCCCTCGATTGAATCTCTGGTTGAGTATTTAGAATCACAACATAAGCAATTAGAAACAGTTGCTTAAATTCCCGCTGCAAACTGATCTGAACGCCATGATCACAATTTGTTCATATTAAGGATAGACATGATGGATAGAGAACCCATAGCAATAATTGGTATTGGGTGTCGGTTCCCAAAAGCTGAAGATAAACAAGCCTTCTGGCAACTTTTGCGGGATGGGGTAGATGCTATTACCGAAGTACCCACAGAACGCTGGGATGTTGCATCTGTAGGAGAATTGACAGAGCAGAAAAATACCCAGTGGGGAGGCTTTTTAGACAACATAGATCAGTTCGATCCACAATTTTTTAAGATATCTCCACGGGAAGCCATGAGTATGGATCCCCAACAACGGTTAGCATTGGAGTTAGCTTGGGAAGCTTTAGAAGATGCTGGACAAACTTTAGAGAATGTCAATGGCACAAAAACAGGGGTATTTTTAGGTATTAGTAGTCACGATTATTACACTAATTTACTTGAAAATCCCCAAAACTTAGATGCCTATACAGGTTCGGGTAATACCAACTGTATGGCTGCAAATCGTATTTCTTACTTCTTTAATTTCAATGGGCCAAGTCTCAGTATTGATACGGCTTGTTCTTCATCCTTAGTATCCGTTCATTTAGCCTGTCAGAGTATTTGGAACCAAGAGTCTCAGTTAGCTTTAGCTGGTGGTGTCCAGGCAATTTTAGCACCTTGGACGACTATGAGCTTTGCTCAAGCTGGATTTATGGCTGCTGATGGCAGGTGTAAGACTTTTGATAGTCGGGCTGATGGTTATGTTCGCAGTGAGGGAGCGGGCATGGTAGTTTTGAAACCACTAAGTCAGGCTTTGGAAGATCAAGATCATATCTATGCTGTAATTCGTGGGAGTGCAGTTAACCAAGATGGACACAGTAATGGATTAACCGCACCCAATCCCCGCGCCCAGGAAGCATTGTTAAAAGAGGCTTATCATCAAGCAGGTGTTGCTCCCAGTCAAGTGCAGTACATTGAAGCTCACGGTACAGGAACTAAGTTAGGAGATCCTATCGAACTTAAAGCTTTAGGTAAGGTATTAAATGAAAATCGCCCTACGGGTAAATACTGTAGTGTAGGTTCTGTCAAGACTAACATTGGACATTTAGAAGTAGCTGCGGGAATTGCCGGATTAATTAAAGTTGCCTTATCTCTGAAACATGGTCAAATTCCTCCCAGTTTGCATTTTCAGGAAGCCAACCCCTATATTCCTTTTAATAAGTTGCAATTGCGGGTAAACACAGAACTGACACCCTTACCAGAACAAGATGAACCTGTTATTGCTGGTGTGAGTGCTTTTAGCTTTGGTGGCACAAATGCTCATATTGTTGTGGAAGAATATCCTAGTTTCAAAAACAGCAATTTAGAAACTCAAAAAAATCAAAACTCCCTAGAAGAAAATAATTATATTGAAGGTGAACTATGAATTTGCAAGAACTTTTAGAAAACTTATCTGCCAATGGAATAGAACTGTGGGTTGAGGGAGATAAATTACGTTATCGTGCTGCTGAAAATGCACTTACTTCCGAACTATTAACAGCTATTAAACAAAACAAAACAGAAATTATTAGTTTGCTGTCTCAATCAAATCAGGAGATAGAAACATATTCCCTTTCTCATGGACAAAAAGCTCTCTGGTTTTTATATCAATTAGCACCAGAAAGTGCGGCATATAATTTAACTTACACGGCAAAATTAGCAGATGATGTAGATGTTAATGCCTTAAAAAAAGCTGCTCAGGCTTTAGTAAATCGTCATGAATCATTAAGAACAACATTTACAACAGTTAATGGTGAACCATTACAACAAGTTCATCAACATCAACCAGTAGAATTTACTGTAGAAGATGCTTTTGCATTAAGTCAGGTAGAAATTAATAATTGGTTACTAGAAAAAAGTGCTGTACCCTTTAATTTAGAAACTGGGTCAATAATTCGCTTTAATCTGTTAATTAACAATAAAGCTAAAAAAGAAAATATCTTATTAATTACCCAACATCATATTACTGGTGATTTTTGGTCATTGGGAATAATTTTAGAAGATTTGAAAGCATTTTATACCGCAATAGTCGAAGATCAAGAGCCAATATTACCAGCCAAAAATAGTGAGTATAGAGATTATATTCAATGGTCAGAGGAGATTTTACAAGGAGAAAAAGGTCAGCAACTATGGGATTATTGGCAGGAAAAATTATCAGGAGAATTGCCATTAGTTAATCTACCGATTGATAATCAAAGACCACAAAAACAGACTTATAGTGGTAACTATTTAGTATTTAATTTAGAAGCAAATTTATTACAAAAATTACAAACATTTGCAAGAAAAGAGAGAGTTTCTCTTTATATGCTTTTGTTAACAGTATTTAAAATTTTACTGTTTAAATATTCTCACCAAGAAGATATATTAATTGGTTCACCAACAGTTAACAGAAGTCTTCCTGAATTTGAAAATATTATTGGTTATTTTACCAATCCTGTAGTTTTAAGAAGTGATTTATCTGGAAATCCCACAGTATCTGAATTATTAGCAAAAACAAGAATTTCTATATTAGAAGCATTAGAAAATCAAGAATATCCATTTCCTTTATTAGTAGAAAAACTGCAACCTGTTAGAGATACAAGCAGAACACCAATATATCAAGTAGCTTTTGCTTGGGATAGAGTTAACCAGAGCGAGCAAGAAGCTACATCATTAGATAGTCATGCGTTAATTAAAGAACCAATTATTTTAGGTTCAAAAGGTGCAGCGTTCGACTTAACATTATCAATTACAAATGAACCAGATTCATTAACAGGAACATGGAATTATAATACAGATTTATTTGAGAGTAGCACTATAGAAAGAATGTCTGGGCATTTTGTAACTTTGCTAGAAGCAATAGTAGAAAATTCCCAAGCTCAAATTAGTCAATTCTCAATATTAACAGAATTTGAAAAACAGAAATTATTAATAGAATGGAATAAGACAGAAACAGAATATCCAGAAGATAAATGTATTCATCAATTATTTGCAGAACAAGTTGCTAAGACACCGGATGCAATAGCAGTAGTTTATGGGAATGAGCAATTAACTTATTCAGAATTAAATCAAAAAGCTAACCAGTTAGCACATTATTTAACTTCCCTGGGAGTGAAAGCAGATACTTTAGTAGGAATATCTGTAGAACGTTCCGTAGAAATGATCGTGGGAATCTTAGGAATATTGAAAGCAGGTGGAGCTTATGTTCCTTTAGATCCAGAATATCCCACCGAGCGGTTAAAATTTATGTTAGAAGACACTCAAGTGAAAGTGTTACTAACACAAGAAAAAGTAGTTAATAAATTACCAGAAACAACCGCCCAACTTGTTTATTTAGATAGAGATGCTGAGATCATTTCTCAACATAGTCAAAATCATCTCAACGTAGAGATAAAAGCAGAAAATTTAGCCTATGTGATTTACACATCAGGTTCAACAGGAACACCCAAAGGAGTAGAAGTAATTCATCGTGGTGTCAACCGTTTATTGTTTGGAGTTGACTACATTCAAATAGATGAAAAGCAAAGATTCTTACAACTAGCACCAATATCATTTGACGCTTCCACCTTAGAAATATGGGGAGCATTATTGCATGGTGGGTTATGTGTAATATTCCCAGAAAAAATTCCCACAGCAGAAAAATTAGGTCAAGTAATAGATCAATATGGAATTAATATTCTCTGGTTAACCGCTGCATTGTATAACTCAATTATTGATGAAAATGCAGAAAGTTTATCAGGAATTAAACAGTTACTAATAGGAGGAGAAGCACTATCAGTAACTCATGTCAGAAAAGGACTAGAAAAACTACCAAATACACAAATAATTAATGGATATGGGCCAACAGAAAGCACCACATTTACTTGTTGTTATCTCATTAGTAAAATAGAAAATAATACAGAGTCCATACCCATAGGTAAACCAATAGGAAATACCTTGGTTTATATATTAGATGAGAACTTACAACCAGTACCAGTAGGAGTACCAGGAGAACTACATATAGGAGGAGCAGGTTTAGCAAGAGGTTATTTAAACCGTCCTCAACTGACAGCAGAAAAATTTATTTCCAACCCCTTTGACAACGGAACAAGCAAACTATACAAAACAGGTGATTTAGTAAAATATTTACCTGATGGCAATATTCAGTATATTGGACGCACAGATAACCAAGTTAAAATACGTGGTTTCCGGATTGAATTAGGCGAAATTGAAACAGCACTAAATCAGAATGCAGAGATACAAACATCCTGTGTCATAGTCAGAGAAGACAACCCCGGAGATAAAACCTTAGTAGCATATATTGTATCAAATACCGCACTCACAGTTAGTGAACTGAGACAATATCTGCGAGGAAGACTACCAGAATACATGATACCTAATACTTTTGTATATCTGGAAAGTTTACCATTGACACCAAATGGCAAAGTAGACCAAAAAGCATTACCATTACCAAGTATAAACACTGAACTTGCTGGCAATTATATTGCTCCCATTACACCAGTAGAAGAAATACTAACAGCAATCTGGGCGCAAGTATTAAAAATAGAGCTTGTGGGAATTAATGATAACTTCTTTGAACTAGGAGGACATTCATTATTAGCAACACAATTAGTATCAAGAATACGTGAAAGTCTGCAAATAGAAATACCGTTACAAAGCGTATTTGTCGCACCAACAGTAAAAGAACAAGCAACATTAATAGAGCAAACCCAAAAATCAGAAATTACCTATACAGAAATAAAAGTAAGATCAGAGAATGCAGAATTACCTCTATCTTATGCACAACAAAGGTTATGGTTCATAGACAAACTAGAAGAAAATGGTGCGACTTACAATATACCAGCAGTCTTAAAAATAGAAGGTAAGTTAGAAAAGCAAATCTTAGAGAACAGCTTTTTAGTAATAGTAAATCGCCATGAATCATTAAGAACAAATATCAGAGAAATAGCAGGAAAAGCTAAACAAGTAATTCATCAAGAACTAGAATTTAGTATTGCTAAAATTGACCTAAAAAATCTATCAGCAGAAGCAGCAGAAACAACAGCTAAAGACATTATTCAACAACAAGCAAAGCAACCTTTTAACTTAGCCGAAGATACTCTAATTAGAGCAACATTAATAGAAATATCAGCAACAGAAAACTTGTTCTTGATATGTATGCACCACATAGTATCTGACGGTTGGTCAATGGGTGTGTTTATCAATGAAATAACAGAACTGTATAACAACCAAATAGAAGGAAAAGAAACAGAACTAAACCCCCTACCAATACAATATGCAGACTTTGCGACATGGCAAAGAAACTGGTTACAAGGAGAAACATTAGAAACGCAAATAAACTACTGGTCAAAACAACTAGAAAAAGCGCCCAAACTATTAGAAATACCAACAGACAGACCAAGACCAGCAGTACAAACATTTAATGGTGCTTATCAAACATTTGTAATAGAAAAAGAGTTAACAGAAAAACTGCAAAAACTAAGTCAAGAACAAGGGGTAACCTTATTCATGACCCTATTTGCAGCATACAACACCCTCCTATATAGATACACAGGACAAACAGACATATTAGTAGGAACACCAATAGCAAACAGAAATAGAAGAGAAATAGAAGGATTAATAGGGTTCTTTGTCAACACCTTAGTATTGAGAACAGAAATAGAAGAAAACAGCAAATTTAACGAAATACTCAAACAAACAAGGTCAACAGCATTATCAGCATATGCACACCAAGACCTACCCTTGGAAATGTTGGTAGAAGCATTGGAAATAGAAAGAGATTTAAGTCACACACCATTATTCCAGGTAGTATTTGCTTTACAAAATGCACCAATATCAGAAGTAGAACTGAGAGGATTAAAAACAGATTTATTACCAGTGGAAACAGGTACATCAAAATTTGATTTAACCTTGTCAATGGAAGAGAAAAATGGGGAACTGATAGGTGAATGGGAATACAACAGCGACCTATTCAACAGCAGCACAATAGAAAGAATAACAGGAAACTTACTCACCCTACTAAAAGCAATAGTAGAAAACCCAAATCAAGAAATAGAAAAACTAGAAATCCTCACANACTATGGAATAGAACTCTATATCTTCAGTTGTCAAGGTACAGATTGCCGCTAGGCACTTAGGTTTTTATACAGGTTAATTACCGTGCCTGTTAGACTTAATTCTACCATAAAACCTGACTGAGGCGTAAACGCCTCAAACCGTTTTCATCCCTTGTCTAAAGCACAGTGTTAATCTCTACGCCAAGCTTCGAGACTCACCGCTCAAGGGTTTTCAACGAGTATTTTTATAATTCAAGAAATTCTACCTATCAAGTCAAGCCTTTATAATCTAAACTTCTTGGATGTAAGCCCTAATAACTTTACACATCCAGACCAGAAGTCTTTAAGTTTTAGATTATCATTATATTTTTAAACTCCCCAGGCCGGATTCGAACCAGCGACCAATCGATTAACAGTCGATCGCTCTACCACTGAGCTACTGAGGAATGCTCGCAACAATTACTATAATAGGGTGAAAAAAATGTTTTGTCAACTACTTGAGAGAAATTATTTCAAATTAAAATTTGACTCCCTAGAATGGCAGCAGAAATATTGAATTTCTTCAAGGCTAAAGCCGCTCCCAAACAGGAGTCTATACATTGCTGCATACAGTAAGTTACAGTTCTAAACGTAATTGAGCTAACTTCTGCCTAGCCTTGGCATCAATGGCATTAGCCAAAAATCTGCCTTTAGACTGCTTACGGGGTTGATATCTGTGGCGCATTTTACACACAGTTGATTCAACCTCATTGCATAGTTGCCGTGCTGACAACAATTCTGCACCGTACCCCTGAACCATTAACTGTTGCGCGCGGTCTGATGTGGCAACAATAACACGAGAAACCAAACATTGGGCAATTTGATGACGTAAACCAGCACAAACTTTCTCAATATAAGTATCTGCGGTTTGTCCAAACTCTGTGTAATGGATGGAGAGAAAATCTGTAATCATTTCTCTACTACTAGCGGTATTCTGATATTGGGCATCAAAAACAATTTGAGTCTCATATCCTTGAAAGGAGCTATAGTTAGTCATAGATTCAACTAACTCTCCGCGAGCCGCTTCTAATCCTGCTTCATCACGAGTTTTTTTCAAGCAAGGCCAAGCGCCTATAATGTTGTAGCCATCCACTAATAAAATGGATGGGATGATAGAACGGGGCATTGTCTTTATTCACAATTATCTAGAGTTGGCAAAAATCATTCACAATAATTATGGTAATTGAAGCATTGCTTGTAACACTATGTTACAGAGAAAATTGGTAACTGGTGATTGGTAAATGGTGATTGGTGATTGGTGATTGGTGATTGGTGATTGGTGATTGGTGATTAGGTAGAAATGAAAAATGAAGAATTGGGTAATAGGTGGTTACTAAAAATCTTTTCTCCCCCTCATCCCCTCATCCCCTCATCCCCTCATCCCCTCATCCCCTCATCCCCTCATCCCCTCACCCCCTCATCTCTACCTAACCGATAAGTCGCTGTTTGAGACGTTCAACGTCACCAGAATCTATTAAAGAACCTTGATCAAGAAGGAAAGCACCATCAGAATAGTTCAACTCATCTAAACGGTGAGTTACCCATAAAGCCGTAATACCGCGATTTTTCACTAACTTGCGGACACTAGCTACTAAATCTAACTGACTATCAGGATCTAACAAAGCTGTAGGTTCATCCAACAACAAAACCTCACAATGTCGAGCGATCGCCCCAGCAATAGCCACACGCTGCTTTTGTCCACCAGAGAGCGCATAGATAGGCCTTCTAGCCAAAGAGAGCAAATTTACAGCCCCCAAAGCCTCTTCCACTCTAGCTTTTACCATTGCCGGTGGTAACTTTTCCTCCACTAACCCAAATGCCACATCAGCACCCACAGTAGGCATAACCAACTGATGATCAGGATTTTGGAACACAAAACCCACTGGAGGAGATATACCAATTGTCCCAGATTGAGGAGTTAACAAACCCGCTATTAACCTCAAAAGAGTTGACTTCCCACTGCCATTAGTACCCAAAAGCATCCAAAATTCACCTTTAGGAACTTGCAGAGAGCAAGATTTAATTACTTGCTCCCCACTAGGCCAAAAGAAGTTCAGATTACTAACTTCAATGCCTACTGCCGTCATTTTTATACCTTAAGTTACTCAATAGAGGTAAAAGCAGCAAAGCCAGGAGGTTTACCACTGCCGCTAGCTGTACCCTCTTTCTGTGAAACTTGCACTCCCGAAATTTCACTAGCACGAACAGCAACCTTCTTCTCAGTTTTGCCATCACACTTGAGTTCTACTATATCGGGATTTCCAGAACGCATAGCTGCCAAAACTAGCTGATAAACAGCTTCAGCATCCTCAGCAGTTTTACGTTGTATGGAAATGGGAAAAGCAGTGTTTTTGATGCTTAGGTCTATAGTAAACATTGAGAGTTAATGAGATTTCACAGATTTATTGTAGGTCTTATTTTAGCTTCATTAATAATTGGGCATAGAGCATAGGCATAGTTATTATGACAAATCTTCCACCCCATCACCCCATTACACCGTCTGACACTATCTAGCCCAACAGACAATACCCTACCTGTTTGAACTATTCTCACAGAAAGCCGTCCCAGAAGAACGGGGCTTTAGACCTAGTTTTTTGGTAAAAATATTTCTCCCAATCACCAATCACCAATCACCAATCACTAATCACCAATCACTAATCACCAATCACTAATCACCAAGATTAAAATTTATCTCACTCACCTCTGGAAAAATTAGAGAAAACCACTTATTATGATTAGAGACAGTAAAAAATTGTAAACTAGATTGACAATCTGGTTATATATCTGTTTAGGGAAATATATTTTATAAACTACCCTCTGGCAGATAATATCTGTACTTATAATATCTGGAGTTTTTCTCATGACCATCGCAGTTGGACGCGCCCCCTCAAGAGGGTGGTTTGACGTACTAGATGACTGGTTAAAGCGCGATCGCTTTGTATTCGTAGGCTGGTCTGGAGTTTTACTATTTCCTTGTGCCTTCCTCGCATTAGGTGGTTGGTTAACCGGTACAACCTTCGTTACATCCTGGTACACCCACGGATTAGCATCCTCCTACTTAGAAGGTGCAAACTTCTTAACCGTAGCAGTATCAACACCCGCAGACAGCATGGGACATTCCTTGTTGTTCCTATGGGGACCTGAAG
>JAAHFX010000013.1 GCA_010672785.1 Sphaerospermopsis sp. SIO1G1 | reverse complement strand
GATACATTTTGATGCGCTTGATGCACGGGTTTTCAACTATTTTACCCTAAATCCTTGCACTTTTAAGATTTTAAATTGCCCAAAACCATTTACATGTCATGTTTTCACATTTATTCAGCAAACCCTATCTACCATGCCTTCTCAGTTTATTCAGCCAGTCCTAGCATAACTTTGTATAACTTACAGTGCTTTCTGGTGTCATGAGGTGTGCTGTTGGCGGGCAAGATACCCATCCCACACAAGATACTCACCCCACAAGAGTTTCATGATTATGATTTGTGCTTTATAGCAACGAAATCTGCTGTAATAGCTGAATAACAAAGCTCCCCAGAGAAAACAACTAGGGAGCTTAAAATATTGAGTTCACCACAACGCCGTCTTACCTAAGTTTATGACCTGGGTTAACCAGGTGGGAACTGATGTCGTTTGTTTAAAGTTTCCGAGTACAAGCTCGGTTTACTGCCACAAGAACAATTTAATTCCCTTATTTTTAAAGACATAGATCAAAAAACTTGGGGGCAGTCACCAACGTCGTAGTGCAACTAACTCATTATAACTGCTAACGAAAATTTGTGTAGGGGGGTAAGGGATTTCCAAATAAAAAATATACTATGGTTGAGACAAAGTGCAGGGTGCTTTCTTGCAGGGGGAGAATTAAAAACTTATTTTCAGTCTCTTGATGTTGAAAAAAGTGCAAGATTTTGAACTTTTACTTGTGATTTAAGGGGCGATCGCAAAGTGCTGCTGCATTATTCACCAACTCTTTAAAATCATTGATAAAATGATGACGTTACCTAAAGATTTACAGGCGGGCTTAGTTACGAAAATCAAAGATTGGGAGGAAGAAAAGAAAATGCCATTCATTAGTCCCACAGAAGAACTAGCAATGGAACGGGGTGAACAAAAAGGAATACAACAGGGAGTAAAACGAGAACAACAACTTATTATCCGACTATTGAATCGGCGCATTGGCGAAATTGAACCATCATTAATCAACATAATTTATAACCTAAAAATTGACCAATTAGAATTACTAGGTGAAGCACTTTTAGATTTTTCTTCAGTGAGTGATTTGGAACAATGGTTACAAAATTAACCAGACTCTTAGAAGCAGCAACCCTACATTTTTATTAACTAGGGGTTGCAGCAAAAAGTGATTGGTGATTGGTGACTGGGAATCTTAATTTAATCAGTCGGGATACCAAATAGATTCTATAGCTTGAATAACAGACTCTAAATCAGAATGTGGCTGTTCTAGTAAAATGGTTACGTGTCCTAATTTTCTGCCTGGACGAGATTCCGTTTTGCCATACCAGTGAACATATGTGTGAGGGATAGCGGATAATTGCTGTCTTTTAGTTTGATAATCACTTTGTGAATTTTCATACCCCAGTAAGTTAACCATGACTGCACTGGGAACAGTTAAACTAGTGTCAGCTAAAGGTAAACCTGCAACTGCTCTCAGATGTTGTTCAAATTGGGAAGTTACACAAGCATCTATGGAAAAATGACCGGAGTTATGGGTTCTTGGTGCAATTTCGTTAATTAATATTTTGCCATCAGCAGTAATAAATAGCTCAATGCCAAAAGTACCGATTACTTCTAGGCTGTTTAATATTTTATGAGCGATCGCAAAAATTTCTGCTGCTTGGTTTGGTGTAATGTCTGCTGGTGCAATTACTCGCCGACAAACTTGTTGTTGTTGCTGGGTTTCGACTACTGGATAAGTAACTATTTCCCCATTCACTGAACGGGTAGCTATTATTGCTAGTTCTTTGGTAAAAGGAACAAATTCTTCTATTAAGTGTGTATTACTTTGGCTGACTATTGTAGATAAAGTAGTCAAGTCATTGATAATAAAAGTTCCTTGGCCATCATAACCAAGTCGTCTGGCTTTGAGAACAATGGGAAATTGCCAATTTTTGATTTGAGATTCAATATTTGTTAATGACTCAACTGCAAAAAATTGGGGAACTGGCAAACCTAAATCCTGTAAATAACAACGTTGATGATATTTATCTAATAAAGGTGATAATGCTGCTAATTTGGGACGAAAACATATACCTTGTTTTTCTAGTAAAGATAAACCATCTAAATCAACAAATTCATTTTCAAAGGTAATTACATCGCATCTTGTAGCTAAAATTTCTGTAGCTTCGACATTGTTAACAGCAGCCAAAACTACATCTTCAGCGATAGATACAGCGGGATCATCTTTCTTAGGAGTTTGTACTATTAATTCCAATCCTAATTTTTTAGCCCCATCCGCCATCATCCAGGCTAGTTGTCCACCACCAATTATACCAATACGTTTTATTGACATCCTAACGACTCACGAGTTTCGACACCAGTTTGAGAATTTACACCACTGGCTTTTTTACATAGTTCTCTAATTTGTACTTTATCCAACATGGCATAACTGAAGTCTGCACCTTCAATATTCACGTTATTAAAGACAGAATGGAGCAAAATTGCTTCTACTAAAACAGCATCACTTAAATCAGTCCTGTCTAATTTTACTTCATTCATCATTGCATTAGTTAAGTCTGCTCCGTGTAAATTTGTTTTAGTCATGACGGAAGCACTTAATACTGCTCCTCTCAAGTCAGCACCAACAAAGTTGGCCAGTTCTAAGTTAGCGTTGGAAAACTCCGCTGCTTGTAAAGTTTCTCCTGAAAAATCACGTCTTACTAGTTCTGCGTTACTAAATGATAGGGGATGAGTCCAACTTGCTGCTAATGCTGGAAAGGCCATACACCAGATCATCGCGGCTAAAAATAATCCTATTACTTGTCGCCAATACATCGTTTATTAACCATTTGTAATGTTTATTATATTTCAGTTTACCGTATTATCTTGGTTTTCTTATCTGTATTGATGAAATTTTTCTGACTCAGAATTTTCCTAAGAGGTTTTTATAAATCAATACCTTTGCAATTTTCCTGTAGGTTAGGTTGAAAAAAGTGAACCTGGATAAATATCTAGTACCACTCGCGGAAGTAAAAATTCAAAATTCAAAAACAAGAGTTAGTAAACTTTTTACTCAATATCTTGATCAAGCTAAACTTAATTTTACAACTAGTATTTTCTTCCTCTGTGATCTCTGCGCCTCTGTGGTTAATTATCTGATAAATTTGTCGCATTTTTATACAGAATTGGGACTAACAATTGAAAACGAAATCTATCAAGGACTTACGTATAAGTTATGGAATAATAAACCACGAAGGACGCAAAGGAAACGAAGGTAAGAGGTTTTGAGAGATATTTTTCGTAAGTCCTATTAATTTGGGGTGAGCTTCTCATCAATTTAATTTAGAAAAATTTATTATTACTTTAGATAGTAGAGTTTGTTTACATATTTCTTTACATTTATTGATAGTTCCGATTTGAAAGTAAAGTTTATTAAATTATTTCGTGCATCATGATTAGTAGCTGCTATTCTCTTGATTAAGAACAGTAATAGCAATTTCATTGTTTAACTGGATATGATTACTTATCGTGATCATGAAATTAGCGTTAATCCTATAAGCATTTATTAGCTAATCAGGAATCTTCAATCAATTTATATTCACAAAGTACAGAAAATTGGAATTTTTATGTTGATGATTAATCATTACTCTATTGAATGGATCGAAGCTTGGTGTGTAGAGAATGGCTGGACAGATTTATTTATGGAGCGCCGTGGTAATTATTGGGCGTTTCCACCAGGGGGAGTAATGCCAGAACCAATTCCAGTTAGTGTTTTAAGAATGATTAAAGCTGAAAATGGTTTAACTAATCAGGAAATTGGTTGGGCTATTACTGCTGTAGTCATTACTATTTTATCTCTCATTTATACCATTGTTTTTAAATGCCCTATGCCTTTGGTTTTTGCTTTTGCTTTTAATGCAGTGACGGTTGCACAACTGGAAGTTGAAGAAGTTTAAATAGGGGTAGCTGAATAAATTTAAACCCTTTATAGGTAAAGATTTTTAGGGGATTGAAAATTAAATAAATGCAAGCTTTTATGTATCATATGGTATCTCAAAAATCTTGCATTTAATTTCTATTTAGTCCAATACACCTAAAGGAAACACGACGGAACGGGGCAACTACAGGGGAAGGGCAACCACGGGGGGTTTGCCCCTACATATCTATATGTTAATGACTATTAAATCCTGACTTTTAATCCCAACTAAAAGATATTTATGCCTAACACAAATCCCTAATTAAATTTGATTTTCATCAAGCCAAATTATCTAATTTCTCAACATTCAGAGTTTTAATTATCCTAATACCATTTCTTTATGAGGCTGCGCTTCATGAGAGCAACTCATATTTTCCTCCTCTGCGTTCTCTGCGCCTCTGCGGTTAATTACCTGATAAATTTGGCGCATCTTTATACAGAATTGGTATAACCAATGAAGAATCTCACTCTCCAAACCGACGATTAAGTTGACGAATAATTGTTCTTTGTTAACCTTGTTTATCACCCTTTTGCAAAATATCTTGATAGATAAACGATTCTTGCATAATATCCTCCCACTTTTTCAGCCAACCCTAATTACCTCTGCGGATATGTTCACGCAACCTTAATATTAAATCTTTTGGTTTTTCGCCAGACAAAATCAAACTTGCTAAAAAAGTTAAATCTAAGTCTTTTAAAAAGGTACTTTTTGATATTTTATTATACTTATCACTCTGCAAAGAATATAAGAAAAATTGATTATTTTGCCAAAACAAAACTTCCTGTACACCCAAACCTTGATAAATTAATAAATCATCAATTCCACCACTAGTGACAACTACCTCTATAGCCAGATCAGGAACAGGTTTTTCAGAATCAAAACAATAACATTCATCTGGTTCAATACCCCTAGCAGAGACTTCCCTTCTAAAAGTAGTTGATCCTAAAGGATAAAAGTCAATACCTGTTTCCATAAAATAAGTTTCTAGTAACAAAGCAATCAGCTTTTTATCAAACTCATGACGACGACTAGGAGACATTATTTCTAAAGTACCTTCTAAATATTTAAACCGATAATGAGAAGTATTTTCAAATTTCTGTAATAGAATCTCATATATATTCCAGGTAATGCTATTCATCAGTAAAATTTGGTCAGAGTCAACATTATCTAATGCTAATTGACTTGTTAATTCTTCCCAGTAACTCAATTTTTCTAGTAAACCTAACATTGTCACTGCTCCAAAATTGCTTGAATCTCAGATATAATTTCAGCAACTCACCAATCTTGCTCTGATATATCAGCCACCAATTGCTCAGGTGCTAAATGTAAAATGGAGAATAGGAGACTCGAACCCCTGACCTCTGCGGTGCGATCGCAGCACTCTACCAACTGAGCTAATTCCCCTGGGACTAATAGTATATTAACATTCAGTTACTGCAACTGTCTCATCTTTTTGCGAAAATACCTCTTGCACCCGCTCTAATTCCAGTTCTGTTAAATAGTCAACTGTCCAGTTGGCCTGACGCTGTAGCATATGGAATGGATAGGTGTTAGCAACTCCTAAAACTTGCATTTGAGCGCGTTTTGCAGCTTGAATTCCATCTGGAGTATCTTCAATGGCTAAACATTCCTGACTTTTTATATCTAATTCTGGATAAACCTGATTTAATTTGTCTACTGCTAATAAATAACCTTCTGGCTGGGGTTTACTGGTTTTAATCTCATCACCACTAACAATAACGTGAAAATAACTGTTTAACTGAGATTTTTTTAGTACTGTTTCTATTTCTGGAGATATTGCATCACTGACTATACCTAGTTTAAGTTCTTGCGATCGCGCGTAAAAAATTAAGTCCTTTATCCCAGAATACAAGGGTAGTTTCTCCAGTGTTTCTAATTCTTTTACATAACCTTGAGCTTTACGTTTCAATAACTCCAATAGATATTCTTCTGTCACTACCCTACCACGATTTTTCAGTAGCTCTTGCAAGTAAATACGATTGCTTATACCCAAACTACTTTCGCGTTCATTTCGCTTCTGCGGCTGTAGATTTTCTTCTAATAAAATTTTGTCTATTAAATTTAGATGAACTACTTTATCTTTAATAATTACTCCACTTAGATCAAGTAAAACTGCTTTTAAACTCATGCTACTATGCCAAAAAAATAAAAAGTAATATTCTCATCAATAATTATTATTCACCTTTGTGTCCATTCACGCCATAAAAACACAAAAATATAAGTAGTCGTGCAAAATACATTTCATGTTTAGGAGAGGGAACTCTTGACAGGTAATAGGGAACAGAAAAGAACAAATCAAGATATACTTATTTTTTTTCAAAAATAAAATATCATTCCTATAGTTGACATAATAATCATTATGTATTACATTTGTAATATAAATAAAGATGTAAGTTACACCATACCTGAAAAATTAAACTCAAGGAATATTCAACCATAGTAATTTATATCTTGCCCATGCCATATTAACTTTGAATTTTGACCTTATTTTATGCCTTACGAACAACTAGGAATTAACACACCATCTCCTGTTTTATCCTGGGCAAATCATCCTTTAGCCTCTGATGAAACCAAAATGGCTAAAAACGTTGCCTCCTTACCATTTGTCTTTAAACACGTTGCTTTAATGCCCGATGTTCACTTAGGAAAAGGAGCATTAGTAGGTTCAGTCATTGCCACCAAAGAAGCCATTATTCCCGCTGCCGTAGGTGTGGATATAGGTTGTGGTATGTGTGCTATTAAAACAAAATTTACAGGTGAACAATTAGAAGGCAAATTAAAGAAAATTCGCCAAGATATTGAAGCCGCAATTCCCACAGGATTTAACGCTAATGATAATGTAGAAAAATCTGTAACTAATTGGCAAAAGTGGAAAAATTTCAAAGACTTACATCGAGGTGTGCAAGACTTAGAAAGTAAAGCCATGAAACAAATGGGTTCTTTAGGTGGAGGCAATCATTTTATCGAAGTTTGCCTCGATACAGAGAACCAAGTTTGGCTAATGTTACATTCCGGTTCAAGAAACATTGGTAATAAATTAGCTCAATGTCATATTAATACAGCTAAAGAATTAGCAAAAATGGCACAGGAAAAATTAGCAGATCCAGACTTAGCTTATTTTGTCACTGGAACACCGGAATTTCAGTCATATTGGCGAGATTTACAATGGGCGCAAAACTATGCACATTTTAACCGCGATGTGATGATGTCAAGGTTCAAAAAAATCATCGAAAAACATCTCAATGGAGGGAAAGCAACCAAACCTTTATTAGAAGTAAATTGTCATCATAACTATGCCGAAAAAGAAGTACATTTTGATGAAGAAGTTTATGTAACTCGTAAAGGAGCAGTTCGCGCCCAAACAGAAGATTATGGTATTATTCCTGGTTCAATGGGAGCAAAATCTTTCATTGTCAAAGGAAAAGGAAACGCCCATAGTTTCTGTTCTTGTTCCCACGGTGCTGGACGATTAATGTCTAGAAGTAAAGCCAAAAAAACCTATACCTTGGATGATTTAATTACTCAAACTGAAGGAGTAGAATGCCGAAAAGATACAGGTGTGTTAGATGAAATTCCCGGTGCTTATAAACCTATTGAACAAGTAATGGAAAACCAAGCAGACTTAGTAGAAGTAGTGGCAACTCTTAAACAAGTTCTGTGTGTAAAAGGATAAGTAGTCGTCCAATATCAACTTCATGTAGGACTTAAAAATATCTCTTGTAACCCTCATTCCTCTGTGTTCTCTGTGCCTCTGTGGTTCTATCATTCCATAGCTTGCTTGTGCATAAGTCTTATCATGGTTAAGAGAAAGAACAGGAAAGGTTAAATCTCATTAAAAAATCAATATTAAACAATCAGGGTTTGGCATAGCTAAACCCTATTTTTATAAATAAGTAGGACTTACGAAAAAAATCTCTTGTCACCCTCTCATCTTCGTTTCCTTGGCGTTCTTCGTGGTTTATTCTTCCGTAACTTCTGCCTAAGTCCTGATCAGGACAGAATTTGAGTATAATCATATTTTTAATGAATGCAACTTTCAAACCCAATTCACTGGCAAAATTATTAATCTTACCTTACTACTATACATTAAATCCAAAACAGCTTAACATCTAAATCAGAGGAAAAAATTAGCAAAAGTCCTCAGCTAAAATACTCCTTCTTTGCACTGTAAATTAAATCTTTTAGTGATTTATGAATGTCTCCTTAGAAACATTAATAAAAAACGCTCAGGCTGGAAAATTGATCAGCTTTCCTACAGATACAGTTCCTGCACTTGCCACCATTCCCAATCAAGCCGAACTGATTTACAATGCTAAACGCCGTAGTTTAGATAAACCCTTAATTTTAATGGCTGGCAAAACTGAAGATATATGGGATTATGTACAAGGTAGTGATGTTGAATATCAAATCTGGCAAAATTTAATTAATCAATATTGGCCTGGTGCTTTAACCTTAGTGTTACCAGCTAGTGAAAACTTTCCTCAAGTTATGAACCCTAATGATCCTAATACAGTAGGCGTGAGAGTACCAAATCATCCAATTGCCCAAGCTATTTTAACCCAAACTGGCCCAATGGCTACAACCAGTGCCAATTTATCAGGACAAGCAACTTTAAAAAATAGAGAGGAAATAGAAGCCCAGTTTCCAGATGTGATAACTTTAGCATCTACCGCTTACCAAGGTTTAGGAGTTCCTTCCACGGTAGCTAAATGGATCGGTAATGGTTGGCAAATTTTGCGTCAAGGAGCAATTACAATTAATTCGTAATTTTTAGTTAGGAATTGCTTATCAATGCTCAGTTTAGTTTCAAATCATTAATGGAAAATTATGAATTTTACTAATTTGATCTATTTGTTGACGGGTATAGGTTTGGGTGTTGGTTTTGGTAAATTATTGCTTCAAAATCATCACAGTTCATCGGCAATTGTTGAAGCAACCAAAGATGCAAATCCTCCTCAACAGGAAGTAGCAGAAATTTCAACAGCAGAATTAGCACAAACTAAATTAGCATACGAAATGGCCAGGGAAATGAGCCAATTTCAAGCAGGTTTTTTAGCTAGAACTAGTCATGAATTGAGATCACCTTTGAATGGTTTGATTGGTTTACATCAGTTAATTATCAATGATTTATGTGAAGATGCAGATGAAGAAAAAGAGTTTGTAAATCAAGCTTATAACCGAGCGCTAAAACTCTTAGAAATGATAGACGAAATTCTGAGTGTGGCCAGAACAGAACATGGTAAAGATCAGTTAGAAATTAAATCTATTAAGTTAAAGGATATTTTTGAGGAAGTCTATAAATTAACTCATATGTTGGCTGCTAATCGTAATTATCCTTTCCATATATCATTTCCTGATGCAGATATTTATATTGCAGCGGACTTTCGCTGGCTACGTCAAATTTTAGTGAATTTGATAGATAATGCTATCTTGCAAATGGAAGAAGGTAGTATTTATCTATCTGCTCATGTAGAATTATTAGAAAGTAAAAAAGACTTAATTTACATCTATTTAGATATTCCTCAGAATGCAATTATATCCCATGAGCCAGTAGATTTAATAGCATCTCCAGAAGTCATTAATCAAGAAGAACCTCAGCTATCTTCAGGAATGAAACTATTGTTAAATCAGAAATTATTGACGGTGATGGGAGGAAAATTAGAAGTTATTTCCTCTCCAAACACCCAAGAAGTAGCAGAGAATTCGACAAGATTACAAATATCTATACCTTCCGGAACTCCTGAAGTTGAACTTCTCCCTGGGTAATAGAACCAAGATGGGATTGATTATAAAGTACCATTGTGGTTGTACTATTAGTTTGAAATCCTATCTTTTCGTAGAACTTTTGTTGGTGAGTAGTCATCAGGTAAACACGCTCTACTTGCATAACTGGGTGAGCTAACACAGTTTCTACTAATTTAATTCCCAGTCCTTTTCCTTGATATTCTGGATGTATAACAACATCCCAAATTGTAGCTCGGTAAACACCATCAGAAGTAGCTCTTGCAAAACCAATTAATTGTTCTCCTTTCCAAACAGAAATCACAGGTTTACTATTAGCAATAGCTGTTCTCAAATCCTCTAGACTGCGCCTTTTCGCCCAAAAAGCTGTAAGATTAAACAAATTCTGAAGTTGGTGAAAGTCAAGTGTAGTGGAGCGATCGCTAAAATGGATCTGAGATTTTTTCATATATAGACACCCAATTTTAGTAGGATCTAGGGGTTGCTGAAAAAGTTATCTGTGGAGATGAGGGAATAGGGAACAGGGAACAGGGAACAGGGAATAGGTAATAGTTTTAGCCTATTGGTAAGGAAATAATTTTCACTACAAGTGCAAGGTTTTCAAAGCACTGATCCCCAAATATCTTGCACTTTTTTAATTTCAAATCGCTTATAACCCTGTGGTAATTGGTGACTGGTGATTGGTGAATGGTGACTGGTGACTGGGAATAGGTAAAGAAATTTCACCCCCTCACCCCCTCATCCCCTCTGACTGGTGATTGGGTTATTAATTTAATCAGTAATTAGGGTTGGTAGCAAACTCTGTCAAGAACTTCAAAGCTTTCAAGATATAAGTTGCAGAATCACTAGGAGAAGTATTATAAAAATTAGGCCAAGCTAAACCCTTATCTTCATCATAGCGATCGCTTCGTTCTGGATGATTTTCTAACCATGCTAACCGCACTGCATGACCAACTAATACATCCAAAACAATATATTCTTCAATTTGTAAATTGGGGTTATTATCTGCTATTGCTGCCAATTCCATTAAAGCTTCTACATTCACTTGACGATATTCTGGGGCTTCAATTTTATTTAATAAATGTTCAATTCTCAAAGCAAAGTTTCTTTCCCCAGCAGTCATTTCGGAAATCATTAACTCACTTTCTAAGCGATTTCTTCTTTCTAATTTATCTCCAATTACCAAACCTCTACAATGGTGCATTAACAACCAAACCTGTTTAAAAAAGTTTTTAGGAACACGATTTATTGCCCCTTCACCTTGACGATATCTACGCCAGCTTTCTGGTTCAACTTCAATTTCTTCCCTAATTACTGGTTGTACTACCCAGGCAATATCACTTTCTTTTTGTTTAATGTGTAATGATTCCTGTTGACGCAACAAACCAGCCACACCAGTATAACCACTTAAAACTTTCTCTAACCGATCCTTAACTTCATAAGGAGAAAGCTGCATCACTTCATCATAAGCTTCATCCTGAGTTACACCTAATTCTTGAGCTAATTCGCTAGTAATTAAGAGAATTAAATAACCAACTCTGAGTGTTAAAAGTCCTTTAAATAAATCTGGATCTGACTTAATTAATACACCCAAATAAATCAGAATTTCTTGAGTTAAAACGCGATCGCGGATATCTTCACGACAGAAATTATTAATCTTCTCAGCAATTTCCTGATGGGACATGGGTACAGTAATTAAAGAAGCTTCACTATAAGACCTACCCACAGCAATTTGTTTACCACATACCAAGGTACTTGTCACCGCATCAGACAAACCAATATCTACCATTTTTCGTAAAGCTGCGGCCCGACGGACAACGGCCCACAAACCTAAAGAACCAGCTTTGGTGTAAATTTCATCCAACAAATCTCCTACTGTCACCCGATAACTTGCTTCACCATAACCTGTTTCAAAATCTAAACCCTTTAACTTACTCAAGGTTTGTAATAATTCTATTTGTTCATAGATATTTTCGGAAGAACGTAAGTAATTTAGTAAAGCATCTAAGTTAGTTTCATACTCCATTTGAAATTCTTGATGATGTCCTAACCGCAAATTTTTACTAGGGTTAAATAATAAATGATAATAACGCAGTTGGGCATTTTTCACAGGTAGTGAAAATAGCTCTACATCCTGAAGAAAATCAATTCTTTGCACCGCCGCAGTTAACATTAATTGATTTAGTCTACCTAATTTGATCTTCACACCACCACAGACACCATCTTTAAGTTCCTCCATTAATTCTAATAATGCTTCTGCACCAGTTTCTAGCATGGTACGAGTAATCATTAAGGTTAAAGTTGGCCTACCTAAATCACTCCAATATTTTTGGATATAGTTCAATTCTCCACGAATTTGATCAACTAAGAAATGGTAATCTAAAGTTAAATAAAACTGTTGAGAGTCTAAAAATGCAGGTAAAAAGACAATGGTTTGATCTTGAATTTTATAAATTCTTGATATAGTTAAACTTCTCAATCTTCTGACCGGACGACCTGTTAAGTTTAATTTATCATTGCGCCCAATTTGGGTATAAATTTGCGACAGTTCTCCAGTTTGTCTAATTTGAATAGGTTCTACTTGATTAGGTGTTTGAGTTTCAATTCCATAAACTTCTAACTCAGCTTGTAGTTCTTCATCTTCTGCTAACAAAGCAATTTGCACTATTGCTTCCCTATTTTTACCTAACCGTAAATGTCTACCTAAAGGATCAATATCACCTGGTGTCTATTGCGCGGTGGAACCACACTGATACCTTCTCGAACTCAGAGGTGAAACGCTGTTGCGGCGACGATAGTTTGGGGGTTGCCCCACGCCAAAATAGCTCGATGCCAGGGCTAATACTTCATATCAATTCCTCCTCTTCTTTTCTTTGAGGGGGTTTTGTTTTATTTAGTTAGATTTTTTACTCTCTTTCTATAAAAATGAAGACAAAAACCTTAGCATTATTCTTATCGTAAGTATTTAGACGGATATGATATAGTAATTAATATATTTTATTTGATATAAAGTCCAGGTAAGAACTGAAAGATAAATAAAAATATGAGTTTTGGGTGTAATAATCTTCTCCAGAATTAAAACTTATGCTAGATTTACTGTTAATTACCATCCTTGGGTTTTTGGGAAGTTTTGGACATTGCTTTGGGATGTGTGGACCATTAACAGTAGCTTTTTCCTTATCTCATCAACAAAAAACGCAAGGTTGGCAACAACAAATCCAGTTTCATATACTACTGAACTTAGGTAGGATTTTTAGTTATGCTTTGGTTGGTGCGGCTATTGGAGCTATTGGTTCAGTATTAGTTGAAGGTGGATATTTAGCTGGTGTTGGTAGCGATTTACGCCGCTGGATAGCAATAATTACAGGTATAATGTTAATCTGGTTTGGGCTAGAACAAGTGAAACCAGACTTGCTTCCCCGTATTCCCTTGTTACATCCTTTTTTGAAAGGTAATTTACATGATCGTCTCAGTGCAGGGATGGTTAATTTATCATCACAAACAAAGTGGTGGACACCTGCACTTTTAGGAATGACATGGGGTTTAATGCCTTGTGGTTTTTTATATGCTGCTCAAATTAAAGCCGCAGCTACTAATGATTTATGGCAGGGTGCTGTAACAATGTTGGCTTTTGGTTTGGGAACTTTACCTACTATGTTAGGTGTCGGAGTGTCTACTTTTTTGATCAGTCAAGATAGGCGTAGTCAATTGTTTCGTTTAGGTGGTTGGGTAACATTAATTATTGGCACACTTACCCTTCTACGAACTGGTGATACGATGGTAGACTATAGTGGACACGCTGCTATATTTTGCTTAACTTTATCTCTTATTGCTCGACCTATTAGTGGTTTCTGGACATCACCTCTGCGTTATCGTCGAGCTTTGGGAGTAGGAGCTTTTGTTCTTGCTATTGCACATTCTATTCATAAAATAGAACATTCTTTTCAATGGAACATTGAGTCTTTTTTGTTTTTAAAACCAGAATTTCAATGGAGTATTAGTTTTGGTATTGTAGCTTTGGTGTTAATGACTCCAGCGGCTTTGACTAGTTTTAATTTTATGCAGAAATCGCTGGGGAAAGTTTGGAGGATAATTCATCTTTTTTGTCTACCAGCGTTATTATTTAGTTGTTGTCATGCAGTATTGATTGGCTCTCATTATTTAGGTGCTTTCAGATTGACTTGGAGCAATAAATTAGCAACATTATTTTTATGTATACTAACACTTAGTGTTTTTTTAGTTCGTTCCCAATTTTTTTTGTCAATGTTAAAACTGGAAAAATTTTATATTGCTCCTAATAAAGGTAGTCAACAATAAGATTTTAAAAGTAATTTTTTCTCCCTCATTATTGATGATGAAGCTAATATTCAACCCAAAGTTATTCATATTTTTGTCTATTATATTATCTAACTTTGTGCCTACGGTATTTGCCCATACTGTAAAAATATCAGGAGATGTTGGTGGGATTATTCATATTGAACCTAATGATAATCCACGTGCAGGTGAACCATCTGATACTTGGTTTGCTCTCACTCGTAAAGGTGGACAGGTAATCCCACTTAAAGATTGCAACTGTCAGTTAGCTGTTTATGCAGAACCTCATGTACCTGGTGAACCAGCGTTACTTGAACCTCCTTTAAAACCTATTCAAGCTGAAAGGTATGAGGGTATTCCAGGAGCGGTAATTACTTTTCCTAAGCCGGGAATTTATCAATTACAACTCAGTGGTAAGCCAAATGATATGGGAGCAAGTTTTCAACCTTTTGTATTAAAGTTTGAAGTTACTGTTGCTGCTGGTAAGTCATTAGCAACTCCACAAGCTTCTACCAGAAATCAGGAGATTCAGCCCGAGCAAAAATCCTCTAATACTGTATCACCTATAATGATTGTCATCGTATTAATGACATCAATAGGTATTATATTATTTTTCATAAAGATTGTCAAAAAAGGTGATTAGGATTGGCAGCAAAAAGTTAGTTATTTATGAAGACAAGAAAACAGGAAATAGGGAACAGTTTCAGTTATCTATCATTGCCAAATTGTCTGGTTTATTCAATCCAAAATACATATTTTTAAAATTAAAAATTTTGACAGTACACTTTTTAAAAGCCTTGCATTTGTGGCAATCTGCAAGACATTTATATACAAATTTTAGGAACTGACAATAACTAGGGTTTGCAGCAAAAAGTTTTGTTGTGAGGGAAGGGAAAAGGTAACAGTTGCAAGAGTTGGATGGTAAGAATTTTTTCTTTCAGCAGGAATTAAATGCAAGGTTTTTGAGTTTCCAGATTATAAAAGCTTGCACTTTTTTTAATTTAAATTGCTTAAAATCTTTAACTTGTAATGTTTTCAGATTTATTCAGCAAACCGTAAATCAATTAACCCAATCTTTGTTACCAAAATGACTGTTTCCTGTTCCCTCTTCCCTAGTCTCCACAGATCATTTGTTGCGGCAAACCCTATTTGTGTCTTTTTTGATGCCACCGCCAAGCGTGCGCAACTATTTCTTGAATACTGGTGTATTTTGGTTGCCAATTGAGTATATTCTTGGCTTTTTCACTACTACCAATGAGAACCGGAGAGTCACCAAGACGGCGATCGCACTCTTTGACAGGTATATTAATTCCAGTTACTTCTTGGGCGGCAGTAATAACTTCATTGACAGAAAAACCATTACCATTTCCTAAATTAAATACTTCGCTTTCACCACCTTGAAGTAAATATTCTAAACCTAAAACATGAGCATCTGCTAAATCGGAAACATGAATATAATCACGAATACAAGTACCGTCAGCAGTGTCATAATCTGTACCAAAAATAGATATATACTCCCGCTTACCTAAAGCTGTTTGTAATACTAAGGGAATTAAATGGGATTCTGGATTATGGTCTTCTCCTAACAAACCATCAGGATTAGCACCAGCAGCATTAAAATAGCGGAAGCGCACTGATTTTAAGCCATAAGCTATATCAAAGTCAGCCAAAATCTGTTCTACCATTAACTTTGTAGTCCCGTAGGGATTAATGGGATTTTGCGGATGATCTTCTGTTAGTGGGATAAATTTTGGTACACCGTAAGTTGCACAGGTGGAAGAAAATACAAACTTATTAATATCAGCTTCCCGCATCGCTTCTAATAATGTGAGAGTGCCTAAAACATTGTTACGGTAATACTTATCAGGATTAGTTACTGATTCACCTACATACGTATAAGCTGAAAAGTGCATAACAGCATCTATATGGTGAGTCTTGAAAGTATGATCTAGCAACTGACGGTCTTCTATATCACCTTCTATAAGTTCTACCTGTAAAACATTTTCGACTAAATCTCGATGTCCATAAACTAAGTTATCCAGGATAATGACCTCATAGCCAGCTTGGTGTAAAGCCAGCACAGCATGAGAACCTATATATCCAGCCCCCCCAGTCACCAAAATAGTTGACTTTTGCAGCGACATAGTTTTTTCCTTTTAATTGATTTGACGAATACTTACTTAACTAATTTAGTTTACTGGCACTGAGTGAGTCTCAAGGAAAATTCCAAAGATTACACTCATAGTCAAAAAATTGCACTAAAATCACTACGACGGTAGTCTGTATGCGTGAGGTTTAAGTTATTTTTAAATCACTAAGAAATGGCAGTTTGACGATAAAATAAATCAATTTCGCGTATCTTTTGACTAGCCGGACAAAAAAATTAGAGAGTGAATCTATGTTTCAATTACTAAGCCGAGTCTTACTGTGGCTACTAATTGGTGTTATTGCCTATTCTTTGTTCCAACGATTTTACCCAGCAGTTAACTTTTTTGGCAGATTTGTTTTAGGTCTTGTAGCTGTGATTCTGGCTTTGGCATTTTTGAATCCCAGCGAACCAGCGGTTGCTTCTTTGTGGCGATTTATCTCTTTCCCCCTCAAACCTCTGGGAGCAGCTTCTTTGATGATGGTAATTGCTGCTCAGAAAATTAAGGGTGGGGGTATAGAAAAACCTGGAGGATATTTGTTAGGTTGGGCGCTCACAATTTTGTTATTGTCTAGTACACCAGCTATTGCTTATTTTTTGGTTCGCTCACCTATTGCTGCTGTAGTTCCCACTCCTTCATTGGTAGCTTTTCAACCACAGATTAATAACTCCAATCCTGTATCTGATGTTATCTCTAGTGGTATTTTGCCAGGGAGAAATTTACAAATGCCACCCTATCTACTGCAAAGCCCAGAAGCTATTACTCGCCGAGGGTTACGTGTAGAAGACTTTGTCCCTAATGCAGAAACCCTACAGCTAACTACCAGAATTTGGGAAAGTTATCTTAACCAAATTTACGTTTTCTTACGTGGGCGTTCTCAATAAGCTGTTGTGCATTTAATTTGTATAAGTCTGGCGGGTAAGATACCCACCCCACAAATTTAACTATTTTAGGATTATCTAATTTAGGTGCGTAATAGCTGAGAATCTCCAATTTTAAATTTTGAACACACAAGAGGTAATTCAAGAATTACCCACCTAAACTCAAAGCTTGATAATTTAATTAACCTCATGGCTGGAAAGTTTGGAAAGATAAGTTTGTAAAATTGCTTCAATGGCACAATCTAGACGGCTTGCTAAACTCGGTAGTTACCTACGTCCCCATTGGCAGGAAACAACATTAGGTATCATTGCTCTGTTGTCTGTCAACGGTTTGGGTGTTTATATTCCTTTGCTAATTCGCTCAGGAGTAGATACTCTATCAACAACTTTTAGCTTAGATCAGGTACTACGTTATGTAATCATAATTATTTCGCTGAGTTCCGCTATGTGGATGATGCGAATGGCTTCTCGGATCTGGATTTTTGGTGTAGGTCGTCAAGTAGAATTTGAACTCAAGCAACGAATTTTTCAACATTTACTGAAACTTGAACCAGCTTATTTTTCCAGTAATACACCCGGAGACTTAATAAGTCGTGCTACTAGTGATGTGGATAACATCAGAAGGTTATTGGGTTTCGCGGTTTTGAGTTTAGCAAATACTTTTTTTGCTTATAGTCTGACTTTGCCAGTGATGTTATCTATCAGTGTGGATCTGACTTTAGCTTCTCTGGCAGTCTACCCATTTATTTTTGCGTTAGTACATTTATTTAGCAATCGCTTACGTCAACAACAAGCTGCTGTACAAGAAAAAATATCGGATCTGAGTCAGTTAATTCAAGAAGATGTTAGTGGTATTTCGTTGATTAAAATCTATGCTCAAGAAGAAAATGAGCGTCGTGCTTTTCAACAGAAAAATCAGGCTTTATTAAAAGCTAATCTCAACTTGGCTCAAACTCGTAATACTCTATTCCCCTTGATAGGTGGCCTAGCCAATATTAGTTCTTTAATCATTATCTGGTTAGGGACTATGCGAATATCTGCTGGAACTCTAGCAGTAGGAGATTTTTTGGCTCTTTTAATCTATGTTGAACGTCTAGTTTTTCCCACTGCTCTACTAGGATTCACTATTACTGCTTATCAAAGAGGTGAAGTTAGTGTTGATCGGTTGGAGTCTATTTTTAGTGTCCAACCCAAAATTGATAATGTTGATGAGGCTATACATCTTCCTGTGACTAATATTAAAGGGGAAATAACTGCTAAAAATCTTAGTTACACCTATCCTGGTGCTGATGTTCCCACTTTGAAAAATCTCAATTTTACTATTGCATCAGGGGAAGTTGTGGCTATTGTTGGGCCTATTGGTTCAGGAAAATCAACTTTAGCTAATGCTTTACCTCGCTTATTGGATATTTCTTCAGAGCAGTTATTTTTAGATGGGTTAGATATTACCAAAATCGCTTTAAGTGATTTACGCGGTGCGATCGCCTATGTACCTCAAGATAGTTTTTTGTTTAGCACAACGTTAAAAAATAATATTCGTTATGGTGATCCTGTCAGTGAGCAGGAAACTGTAGAATCTGCTGCTACTATTGCTCAAATAGCTTCAGAAGTGGAAAATTTTCCACAAAAATACGAAACAATTGTTGGTGAACGCGGAATTACTCTTTCTGGTGGTCAAAGACAACGTACTGCTTTAGCTAGAGCAATGTTAGTTGATGCTCCTATCCTGATTTTAGATGATGCTCTCTCTAGTGTAGATAATCAAACAGCTACCCGAATTCTGAATAATCTTTCTGGTGGTACTAGACAAAAAACTGTGATTTTTATAACTCACCAACTATCCGCTGCTGCCATCGCTGACAAAATTATAGTGTTGAACCAAGGACAAATAGTTCAAATTGGTAAACACGCGGAATTAATTGAGCAATCAGGACTTTACCAAAAGTTATGGAGTCAGCACCAAGTTGAAGAATTACTCAAGTAGGGGATTGGTGACTGGTGATTGGTGACTGGTGACCGATAACTGCTAACTGATAACTGATAACTGCTAACTGATAACTGATAACTGATAACTGATAACTGATAACTGCTTTTATGTCATGAAACTCTGACATATCTCCCATTGCAGTAAAAAAATGTCAAATTTTCATAACATATTGATCCCCAAAGGGCTGATAAATGCGTGAAATAGTTAAAAAACTGTATTCACACCCCTTGATCTCTAGGCATGAATACCTGCTACTATTTCCTTAACAAAAAACAAACCGCTGATCCCGCAGAAATGCTAATCATTGCATCAGCAGAAATTAGGCGGTGATAAAACTCAATTTAAAAACAAACTAAAACACTTATCAACTGGTCAAAGCCAGGAGTCAGTAATAATAAACTATTCTGGGAGCTATACCAATTTTATTAAACCTGGATAAGTAATTTAAAACTACTGGAGGCCAAATCAATGGCAAAAGAACGCCCCCCGCTAGAGGAAATGACACTCAGACAACTCCGTAAAGTTGCTAGTGAATATGGTATTTCCCGTTATAGCCGGATGCGTAAATCTCAATTATTAGCATCAATTCAAGAAGTTCAAGGTAACAAACTTTCTCTTAGTCCATCTCAATCGCCGGAGGCACAGGAAACCGTGGAAGCAGCAAAATTTGAATTAGGTCAAGAAGATCGTACTGGTGGTAATCTCGCTGATGTAGATGAAGGACTAGCAGATTTACCTAGTGGTTATGGTGAAAGCCGTATTGTTTTGTTACCACGTGACCCCCAGTGGGCTTATACATACTGGGATATTCCTAACGAACATAAAGAAGAGTTACGCCGTCAAGGTGGACAGCAATTAGCATTACGGATTTATGATGTTACAGATATTAGTCTGGATCATCAAAGTCCTCACAGCATCCAAGAATATCCAGCAGATGAACTAGCAAGAGAATGGTATTTACCTATTCCTGTCAGCGATCGCGATTATGTAATTGATATTGGTTATCGCACCCCTGATGGTGGTTGGTTGATCCTTGCTCGTTCTGCTAGAGTTCACATTCCTCCTGTTTATCCTTCTGACTGGATTGAAGATATCTTCATTACTGTAGACTTTGAAGAAGACTTACGCGGCCAAACCAAATATGAACTTGTTCCCCCAGCTAAGAAAGAGGCTGAAGCGGGTGCAGGTGAGAACCCAATTTACGACCAAATCTTTGGTATGGCAGAATCTGCTGAAGCTCAACGGGTTGCTGGTTCTCTATTTGGTTCTATGCAGCACGTAGCTGGTTCTGTACGTCCCGAACAAGCGATTAGTTCCTACGTCTTCCCCTCTGGTGTAGGTATGTGGGCAGTTCCTACTGCATCTGGCATTAATATGTCTGGTGTGGGTATGAATATGTCTGGTGTTGGCTTCTCCGCTTCCGCTGTACCAGAACGCCCCCGCAAATTCTGGTTAATTGCTGATGCAGAATTGATCGTTTACGGTGCAACCGAACCTGATGCAACTGTAACTATTGGTGGTCGTCCCATTCAATTGAACTCAGATGGTACATTCCGCTTCCAAATGTCCTTCCAAGATGGTTTAATTGACTATCCAATTTTAGCTGTTGCTGCTGATGGTGAACAAAGTCGTTCTATTCACATGAAGTTTGAGAGAGAAACACCTTCTCGCAACACCAATACTAAGGAAGAAGCTGTATTGGAATGGTTTAAATAAGGTTTGAATTTTACATTACGCCATAACTGTTTTACCCGTTATAGTTGATCTGTAGCGGGTTTTTTATGATTTGGATTGTGGATTTTGAATTCATAAATGTAGGGGTAGCACCGCCTACCCAGCCTCTGTATTCAGGGCTGTTTCTTACCCTGAAAAGAGTTAAATAGAGGATATTATAACTTGGTAATTAGTGATTGGTAATTAGTAATTGTAAGAAGTTAAATTAGATATGGAAACTCAAGATTGGTTAGTTACAAATGATGGTAATTGTCAAGGGTGGACAGGACTAGAAAATCACTTAGAAACCTTAGATAATCAATATCGTCTCTATCGGTTTTTAACAGATTTAGAAGATATTTTGATAGAATTTCAGAGCGATCGCCAAAGACTACAAGCAATTTGTCCTTTGGTGAGAAAACTATTAACCAGTTCTGATTGGTTACAAGGTGAATATCTAGAACCAGACCCAGAAACAGGATGGTCTGTACTCACATTATATGATGAACCAGACTTTCCCTTAACAGTGCAAACAGTTGTTTGGTTACCAGGGACAAAATCACCAATTCATAATCACGCCACTTGGGGAATTATAGCCATAATTGATGGTGAAGAAAAAAATACCTTTTGGCAACGAAATCATCAAAATGGAGGGGTTGAAAAAGTAGGAGAAAAGATTTTGACACCAGGAGAAATTATTACTTTTATGCCTGATGCAATTCATGATATTGAATGTATAGGAGATGAACCAACTATTAGTTTTAATTTATATGGTGAAACAGATTATAGTCAGCGGTTTGAATTTGATCCTGTGAGGGGTACTGCGGAAAATTTCTGAGCATGAGTGGGGTTTGCTAGATAAATCATGAAAAATATCAGTAATTAGGGGTTGCTGAAAAAGTCTTGTGGTGGAGACAGGTGACAGGTGACAGTTTTAGAGAGTGAGTAAGTTTCAATTTTCACCCCAAGTGCAAGGTTTTTAAGTACTGATTCTCTCAAATATTGCATTTATTTATTGAAAAATAAAATACCCTCAAACCCTTTAATAATATTTAAATATTTATTCAGCAAGCCCTAAGTATAAAAAAATAGTTGTTCCTAATTATTTAACTTGGATATAAAAAATGAATTGTTTGAAATTATTTTAAATAGACATCTGGTGGAAATTAAATATCTGCAACGTTAAACCTTTGTAGAGATGTTGTATACAACATCTCTACATTCTTTCCTAGGGAGGTATAATAATATCAAAATCGTCAAAATACAAACAAACCAAAAATCAATTAAATCATACCTTGAGATCCGCGTTTATCTGAGTTCATCTGCATTCAATTATTAGTGATTCTCTCGCAAAACAAATCTCTTAAATACTAGAGAAATCACAGAAATTCAAGATAAAATTGTAAAATAGATAAACAAGTCACATCTCAGGATAATCAAAAATGTTGGAATTATATCAATGGGAAATATCCCAATACTCAGAAAAAGTCCGTCTATGTCTCGATTACAAAGGATTAGAATATCGTAAAATTGAAGTCACACCAGGTATTGGACAAGTAGAATTATTTAGATTAACAGGTCAAAAACAAGTACCTGTTTTAAAAGATGGACACAAATATATTGTAGATTCTTCAGCAATTGCTAAGTATTTAGACTCAGAATATCCAGATCGTCCCTTAATACCCACAGATGAGAAAAAACGCGCTCAGGCTTTATTATTAGAAGATTGGGCAGATGAAACCATTGGTATTTTAGGGAGAAAAGCTTTATTTGCAGCAATTAGTCAAGATCAAAATTTCCGCAAATCTTTCTTACCTGTATCTACACCAGATATTTTTAAAAGTGTGGTTGAAGGTGTTCCTAAAGATTTTCTCAGCGTCTTGGGGATTGGAGTTGGTTTTACTCCCGATGTTGTCAACACAGCGATCGCTAGTTTAAAACAAGATTTAGAAATCTTGATGGAAATGTTAAAGGATAATCCCTATTTGCTAGGAGATGAACCAACCATAGCAGATTTAACTGTGGCAGGATTATCAATTTTATTAAAATTCCCACAAGGTGCTTATTTAGACTTACCAGAATCACTCCAAGGTAAAGGATTACCTATCTTTGCAGATAATCCTGATTATGAACCATTTTTTACCTGGCGCGATCGCATCTATGAACAATTTAGAAACCCCCTCACTGGTGCAAATTCCACCACCAGCAGCACACCCACTTCTATTCAAATTGATTAGATCATCAGACAATAGAGGATAGTTGATAGTTGATAGTTGATATAGGACTCCTGACTCCTATTTGAGTTTTGAAGAAAATTAGGTATTGTAGGGTGTGTGAGGACGGAGTTCGTAACGCACCACTATCTGGGATTTCGCTCGTTACGCTATAGCCATTCCCGAAGGGATTTACACACCCTACGTATCTTTTCAAGAATCAAATCTTATCCCTATAGTTGATAATTAATTACCAACAGGAATTACGCAAAATTTACTTCAAATACTGTCATTGCGACGAAAGGAAGCAATCTCAAATCCCGACGTTTTATAAAAATGCGTAAGTCCTACCTAACCAATTATCAACTACCCTTTCTAAATTCTTCATTCTAAATTCTAAAAAATGAATTCCGAACAACCATTAGGTTCAGTTATTGAAGGTTCTTTAATCGGCGGTTTAGAAGTTAGATTACACTCAGATATCTCTGTAGAAGATATGCGGGTGGGTAAATTCTTAGTGGTACAAGGTGCGCGATCGCATTTTTTTTGTATGCTGACTGATGTTTCTTTAGGTGCTTCTAACACCCGTATTCTCACTAACCCTCCCAGTTGGGAAGATACTTTTTTGCGTGAGGTTTTAGCCGGTAGTGGTACTTACGGTATGATTAACCTTGCACCTATGTTAACATTTACTCCAGAAGCAGAAGCACCTTTACCTTCTACTAACGGTAAATCCTTAAATCCCTTTGTGCCATCTAATACTGGGTTAGCATCCTTTCAACCCCAAACCAGCAGCACTATCGAACTCTTACCTGTAAAAACTATACCTAGTCATTTTAGTCAAGTTTACGAAGCTAATGAAGATGACTTCAGAAAGGTTTTCGGTTGGGAAGATGACCCCCACAGAAAAAACTTCTCCATCGGTAAACCCTTAGATATGGATGTTCCTGTATGTATTGATTTGAACCGATTTGTGGAGAGAAGTAATGGTGTTTTCGGGAAATCTGGAACTGGTAAATCTTTCCTTACACGTCTACTTTTAGCTGGTGTAATCAAAAAGAACGCTGCTGTTAACCTTATTTTTGATATGCACTCAGAATATGGTTGGGAAGCAGTGGCAGAAGGTAAAAATATTAACACTGTTAAAGGATTAAAACAATTATTTCCCAGTAAAGTAGAAGTTTATACTCTTGACCCAGAAGCAACAAAACGTAGGGGTGTTAGGGATGCACAGGAGCTATATTTAAGTTATGAACAAATAGAAGTAGAAGATATTAAACTTTGTGGTAGAGAATTAGGACTCTCTGATGCTGCCTTAGATAATGCCAGTATTTTATGTAATGAATTCGGTAAATCTTGGATTCCTCAGTTATTTAATATGACAGGGGAAGATATTAAAATCTTTTGTGACGAAAAACCAGGACATCCAGGCTCAATTAATTCCTTGCAGCGGAAGTTATTACGCCTAGATAGCTTGAAATATATGCGGGCTGTATCACCACAGAACTATATCAAAAAAATAGTTCAATCCTTGGAATCTGGTAAAAATGTGGTGATAGAATTCGGTTCTCAATCTAATATGCTCTCCTATATGTTAGTGACAAATATGATCACTAGGCGTATTCATGAACATTATGTCAAAAAAGCAGATAAGTTTCTCCAAAGCAAAAATCCCCTGGATCGCCCCACTCCACTTATGATTACAATAGAAGAAGCACACCGTTTTTTAGATTCAGCGGTGGTACAAAGTACAATTTTTGGGACTATAGCCAGAGAACTACGTAAATATTTCGTTACACTTTTAGTAGTAGATCAGCGTCCGTCAGGCATAGATAATGAAGTCATGTCTCAGATCGGTACTCGTATTACAGCCTTGCTTAACGATGACAAAGATATTGATGCCATATTTACAGGTGTCTCTGGAGCAGGGGGATTACGTTCAGTATTAGCAAAGTTAGACTCTAAACAGCAGGCATTAATTTTAGGTCATGCAGTACCGATGCCTGTAGTAGTACGGACAAGACCCTATGATTCTGTATTTTACACGGAAATAGGCGATCCAGTTTGGCAAGAAAAGTCAGATGCTGAAGTATTTGCAGCAGCAGAGTTAGCGAAAGCAGATTTAGGTTTTTAAAGCACAAAACTTTTCCAACACACCCTAATTATCAGTTATCAGTTATCAGTTATCAGTTATCAGTTATCAGTTATCAGTTATCAGTTATCAGTTATCAGTTATCAGTTATCAGTTATCAGTTAGCAGTTATCAATGTTTACTGTTCACCAATCACCAGTCACCAATCACTTTTCTAACAAACCCTAATTACCAATAACAATTTCGTAGCATCCCCCTACCAAAGTAGCTGCAAAAGTTCGGTTTTCCGTTCTCCAACCAGCAACAGGCGAGGCTATTTTAACGTCACTATAAATGTATAGTTCTTTGAGGAAGTAAAAAACAAGACTTACCAATCAGCAAATTCTGAATTAGAATAGAGGGATTTATCAACCACTCTTTACTATCTCTAACTTTTAACCTACCATAGAAAAGTAAAACTCATACCGACTTCGTTTTTAACTACCGCTACCATCTGCAAACAGAAGGGAAGAATTGTTAAAAACTCACCAGTCTGCTTCTGGGATAATCCAAAATTGAGACAGGATGAGGAATGCTAACCAGGGTAGCACCGTCGTGACAAAGGCTATCTAAATTGGGGTTTAGCACAAAAAGTGTTCCCTCAATGAAAGGTGACAGTTTTAGACAGTTGATAACTTTGAATTTACACCTAAAGTGCAAGGTTTTTTAGTTATTTACCCTCAAAAATCTTGTATTTTGCAAAACTTAGTAAATGCCTAAAACTGATGCCCTCTCAATGTTCAACATTTATTTAGCAAACCCTAATTAAGTCCTAATTAAGCCCTAATTGATTGCTTATAGTAGCTTAGGAAATGTCTATTAACGGATGTGTATGCCGCCCTTATAAATTCACACTATAACAAGTAAGCGCAGCTATGAATAGATCATAGGCTGTCAGTTGAATAGTATTAGCCTGTGAACTGGGTAGTGCCTACACTTCCAAGGTGCAGCAGGTACTCAATAAAACTCAAAGCGTTTACTGAGCTTAGTCTGAGTGAAAATTTGAGTAGGTTTTATGTAACGGAGTAGAGGACAACGCACCAAATGTCTACTATTAACACCGAAAAAGAAAACTTAGATGCCAGATTCACAGCCGATATGGTGCGAACCTATCTGCGAGAAATTGGTCGTGTACCCCTGCTAACCCGTGAGCAAGAAATTGTTTACGGAAAGCAAGTGCAGCACATGATGACATTACTAGTAGCTAAAGAAGATTTAGCTACCAAACTAGGATATGAGCCTAGTCTATCAGAATGGGCTGCTGATGTTAACCAATCAGAAAACGAAATTATACAGATTGTCAAACAAGGTAAGCGAGCCAAGCAAAAAATGATTGAAGCCAATTTGCGCTTGGTAGTAGCGATCGCCAAAAAGTACCAGAAGCGGAATATGGAATTTTTGGATCTGATCCAGGAAGGTACTTTAGGACTAGAAAGGGGAGTAGAGAAATTTGACCCAATGCGGGGTTATAAATTCTCAACATACGCTTACTGGTGGATACGGCAAGCAATCACAAGAGCGATCGCCCAACAAGGGCGTACCATTCGCCTACCTATTCATATTACCGAAAAACTGAACAAAATCAAAAAAGTGCAACGGGAATTGGCACAAAAATTGGGTAGATCCCCAACACCCACAGAAATAGCTAAAGAACTGCAACTAGAACCTGCTCAAATTCGAGAATATTTGAACATGGCTAGACAACCAATATCTTTAGATGTGCGGGTTGGTGATAACCAAGATACAGAACTGCAAGAAATGTTGGAAGATGAAGGACCATCTCCAGAACATTACACCACACAGGAGTTTTTACGCCAAGACCTGAACAACTTATTAGCAGAACTCACACCCCAACAACGGGAAGTTTTAGCTCTCCGGTTTGGGTTAGAAGATGGAAATGAGATGTCCTTAGCCAAAGTGGGAGAACGGTTGGGTTTAAGTCGTGAACGAGTCCGTCAATTAGAACATCAAGCTCTTGCACATTTACGTCGTCGTCGAGCCAATGTTAAAGAATACGTCGCCAGTTAAAAACCCAGATCAGCGTAAGCTGATACAACAATATCAATTCTGGCTGTACGGTATACCTCCTGATTTCAGGGGGTTATTTTTTGATTTAGGTATTATTCTTATGATTTCTGAGTTTTTTCTAAAATAGCAGCTAGTAATTTATCACGTTCAAGAGAAGAACCATCAAAGTTGATAACTTGTCCAAAAGTGTCATCTAACCCACATTCCGCAGATATTGAAGCAGATTAAATAATTAGAAAATGTAAAAAGAGAAAGTCTGAGATGCTGATGTAGTAGTAATTACAGACGATTTATTTGTAAAATAAAAAGCATCAAATAGAAA
>JAAHFX010000012.1 GCA_010672785.1 Sphaerospermopsis sp. SIO1G1 | reverse complement strand
AACGCCATTATTTACCTTCAGAAGCAGTTATAGATAGTCAAAGTGTCAAAAGTGCATCAATGGTGAGTCAATCAGTAGGTTATGATGCGGGCAAGAAAATCACAGGACGTAAGCGATTCATGACTGTAAAAATACCTACTGATTTTCCCCTAACCAAACTTGCAAATCATCAACATCATTAAAATCAAGTAAAGCTTCCCCTAATTCCTCCACCTTTTCCAAAGACAACTGCTTAATTTGATTACTAAATTCCTCATTAATTACTGCAAAACGCTTGTTTAATTGTCTGATAACTAATGAATATTCTCCTTCAAATCTTGCTTCAAATCTTGCTAACTCTCGATCCTGTTGATAAAGTGGTGCAAGTCTCATAATTACCTCTTGATCTTGTGGGGTTTGTCTCAGTTCTAAATGTCGTCTCAAGTTATAGAGTAATTCTAGCGTTTTTTGCTTGAATTGCTGCTCTATTGGTAGGGAGATTAATTCATCAATTGCTTTTGTTTGTACTTTACCTCTACCTAAAATTCTTAACCATAGAGTTTCTGGTATTGCTGGTAGTTGATGAATGACGATAATTCCAGTGCGGAAATATCTGGGAAAATCATAAACTCCAGGTAAGGAAGTTTCCGATATTTTAGCTCCAAAACCTGATAATATATCTTGGGATGCAGTGGGTGTAATTATCCATAATCTTGGTATTTCCTGTTCTGATAGTTTGATTTTATTCTCGTTACTTTCCTTTCTGACTACTCTTTGTACCTCCAATAATTTTAATAAACAATCTCCAATTTGTTCGGGTGTAACTGGATTACGATAAGGTTCAAATATTGCTGGAGTACGTGCAAGTTCTCCCAATAAACCTAAAAGTTGTAAATCTTGATTTTGGGGAGAATAGGGAGAAAAATAAACATCTATTTCCCTCACTTCCGCAGAAACTTGATAAGGTGCTTTCACCTCTCCATATTCTTTCAGGAGTTCTTCTAAATAATCTTTGGCAAATTGATCATAAATAAATCTTGTCATTATTTGTATTCCATAGCAGAGTGAAGATTTAATTTTGTGCAGTTTATTTGTTAATTAGATTTTAGTAAAAAAATCAGGACTTATGCACGAGTCACGGAATATCAAACCGCAGAGAACGCAGAGGAATAGAGTTTTGGAAGATTTTTGCGTAAGTTCTGTGATTAATTGATCACTGCGATCGCAATTTTCCCCACTGCTTTTTCACTCTCACTATAAAGATGTGCTGCTGTTAATTCTTGTAACGGATATGTGCGATCAATCACTGTTCTTAATTTCCCATTTTCAATTAATTCTTTTAAAAAGTTTAAATCTTGGCTATTAGGATTTTCTAAAACAATCTTGGCTTTTTGCCCAGGTATAAATGCTGTTAAAATACTCTGAAAAATTACTTCTGGTAAAGGCAAAGTAGAAATATAAATTCCATTACTTGTTAATACCTTTCTACATTCAGAAAATGACCTTTTAGCAACCGCATCAAAAATAATATCGTACTGTAAATTACCTTTTGTAAAATCCTCTTGGGTATAGTCAATCACGAAATCTGCATTTAACGACTTAACGAAATCTAAATTTCTAGAACTACAAACACCTGTTACTTCAGTTCCCAAAGCCTTAGCAATTTGTACCGCAAATATCCCCACACCGCCCGAAGCACCATTAATTAACACCTTTTGACCCGATTTGATATTTCCTAAATTTCTTAATGCTTGCAGAGAAGTTAACGCCGCTAAAGGTATAGTCGCAGCTTCTTGATCACTTAAATTTGTCGGTTTATGAGTTGCTAAATTTTCTGGAATAGCAGCTAATTCTGCATAAGCACCACCAGGAAAACTGGTACTACCATAAATTGCATCTCCCACCTGAAAGCGTGTTACCTTTGCACCAACTTCTACAACTTCCCCAGCAACATCAAAACCGAGAATTAAAGGAAATTTGTTCCCAGTTAATATCTTTAACATTCCTTTGCGGGTTTTCCAGTCAATGGGGTTAACACTACTTGCGTGAACCTGAACAAGTAACTGATCTGGTTTAATCTTTGGTTTTTCCACCTCTTCATATTTCAAGACATCAACATCACCGTAACCATGAATCAGCATAGCTTTCATAAGATTTTCCCTCAATAACTTTGTTTATGATACTGGACGTAAGGAAGCAATTTCCAACCCAGACGTTTCGTAAAAATGCGTAAATCCTCTTAGAGAAAAAATTGCTTTCGCTTGATCTGAAAACCGAGTATTGATCACTCATGATATTGATCACTCATGATCCGGAATTTACAAGCTTACGGCTAAACACTGATATTCAACGCTTGAGATAATTTCAGTAATTTTCTGGAAAAGACTCTAGTAGGAGATGTAGGTAAGCTATGAAGCTGATATTAATTTAACTGAGATTATGCTCAGAGTCTTCTGTAAGGAAGACATATCAGTCCTCAAGCTAAAAAAATCTTCTCAATAAAATATGATGGAATCTCGTAAACAACAATCAGAACAAATCCGTAAAAATGCTGCTGATCTTGCTGCATCAAGAACTCACCCACGTCATCACAATAATGGAGATGAACAACGTTTACGACGTGAAGACGGTAAACCTAGTTATGCTGGTAACTTTACTAAATGCTTACCCCATGATCAAGATGGTTTTTTAATGAACCCCCGTGATTATGAAGAATGGGTAAATACTATTAATTCCGGTGATCCACGGGATTTTCGGACAATTAGGATTGGCCCAGGGCCTTTTAAACCCAATGGAGATTTCCGATACCAGAATCCCAAAGATCCAGACTATAATCCCCAATGTCCAATTAAACTTAATTGGCAAGCATCCTATCCTCAAGGAAAACCATGTATACGTGCATGGGAAAGTCAAGGTGCAGGACTGACTTTTGATTTAGAAGGGCCTGATGCACAGTCTATAACAATGCCACCCGCTCCCTCACTCAATAGTCAAGAATTAATTGCAGAGATGGGGGAAGTTTACTGGATGGCAATTTGTCGTGATGTACCTTTTATCGAGTGGGAAAAAGATCATCTGATTGGTGAAGCTCGTAACTCTCTGAAAAGATTTTGGTGGTTTCGCCAAGATAAAACTTCAGAACTTCAAGGTAACACAGATAAACTGGCAGAATCCCGCTCACGCCGACGCATATTCAGCGAGAATGGTAATGATCCAGTTTCTTTTGATCAACTATTTCGTGGTGTAGCACCTGGAGAACAGGTAGGGCCTTATCTTTCCCAATTCTTGCTAGTAGGTAATACAGGAATTAATGGTGGTGATAATGCTAGTACAGTGAGTGAAGGTTTGATCACCTATGGGGCGATACGAATAGATCAGCGAGTGAGAATAGCTACCCCCAAACAAGACTATATGCAAACCTGGGAAACTTGGTTAGATGTCCAAAACGCTGCTGATGTCAGAGGAACAGAAACCTATTGTGATGGTTATCGGTTTATAGCCACACCCCGTGATTTAGCAACCTACGTCCATTACGATGCTCTTTATGAAGCTTACCTCAATGCCTGTCTCTGGCTGTTAGCTGCTGGTGCGCCCTTTGATCCAGGTTTACCTTTCCGCTATCCTGACTACATTGATAAACAGCAAGGTTTTTCTCAGTTTGGTGGTCCTCACATCTTAACTTTAGTGACTGAAGTAGCGACTCGTGCTTTAAAAGCAGTGCGCTATCAGAAATTTAACGTCCACCGTAGACTACGTCCAGAAGGAGTGGGCGGTTGGATGTATCAACGACGTAACGGTTCAGATGTCGTCAAAGCCAGACTAACAGCATTAGAAAATATGGAAGCTGCCCTTGCTGGTTCTTCCGGGGTTGGTAAACAGTTAGATGACAAAAATGGGACGGAAGGAAATTGGCTACTACCAATGGCTTTTCCAGAAGGTTCTCCTGCCCATCCTGCCTATGGTGCTGGTCATGCTACAGTTGCCGCTGCCTGTGTTACTATCCTTAAAGCCTGGTTTGATACTGGTTGGGAATTGAAGGATAGAAGTGGTAAACCCATTGTTTATGTACCAAAAGCAGATGGTTCTGCACTAGTTGATCAAAGTAATGATTTTGCACCTCTGACATTGGAAGGTGAATTGAATAAACTGGCTGGTAATATTTCTATTGGTCGCAACTGGGCTGGTGTTCACTACTATACAGATTATTATGAATCCTTCCGTTTAGGTGAACAAGTGGCGATCGGTATTTTAGAGGAACAGAAGCTTACCTATGGGGAGATTTTCTCGATGACAATTCCTCTGTTAGATGGTAGTTCTGTGCAGATTTAGTCAGGTTCTCTCAAAGTCTTTCTCTATCTGGATTTGAAGCTATTTGAGGAGGTTTTTGTATCATGACTTTCGACACCAGTCCCAGAATCGCCAAAACCCCTATTCTTTCGTTGGGTGGTGTCGAATACTTACTGTGTAAGGGTTTGAGGTATATGTATGTTTCGATTTTTCGCTCAATATGTTACTATTTTACGAGTGGTGTCGAATTGCAGTCTGAAATCCTTACTGGGTAAGGGCTGCTAGACGAACTCCCCACCGATTGGGTTAATTCGGAATAATTGGAAACGTCGTAGAGTAGAACATTGGATACGAGTTTTCAACTGTTCCCCACCGATTGGGTTAATTCGGAATAATTGGAAACTTTTGATCTTGGTTATTTGCCATGATCTTGCTTTTCCTCCCCCACCGATTGGGTTAATTCGGAATAATTGGAAACGAATAAGATTCCATCTGGAAGGTTGTTTATTTCATCTACCCCACCGATTGGGTTAATTCGGAATAATTGGAAACTCAAAGCCCCCATATTTATGAGGGCTTATTATTTTATTTATGATAATTAGGAAATTAAATATAGCAATTACCACTCAAGTGAGGTACAAGCAGTAATCATTAAACGCAGATGGACGCAGATAATTTTGTACTTCACTAGACTGGGAAACGCTATAATACTAAATCTAGCAAGTAGGTTGGGTTGAAGTTTAGAATCAAAACAGATCAAGAATATATTGCTAAGAGAAACTATTATGTTTAATGACTTATAATCAACTTGCTTTTGATTCCAATTCTTCAATTTCAGAAATGTCTAATATATTGATAGGTGGATGATTAGGAAATTCAACAATAAGACGCAACTCACCACCCATATCAACAATACACTTCTGCAAAATTGACAACATTAAATCACTACGATTTTCCATTTGAGAACTATTTACTGACGACATTTCTGAGTGAGTTTTAGTGCTAATTTCAATTGTTGTCTTACCATTTCCTCAGCAATTAGTAATTTTGATTCTGCTTCAATTTTTTGCCTTCTTTCTGGTGATAACTGTTCTAACTTTTCCTTTAAAGTTTTGCCCATAATTTTTCCTATATTTTATTCTGATTGTTGTTTTAGTTGAGATAAATGTGCATCAAATCTAGCATCAGCAGTTTTGATGAGTTGTTTGTAAAAACGACGTTCACTCCTACCAGATTTATCACCTGCAACTAATAATATAGCATTGCGTCTGGGGTCGAATACAAAAGCCACTCGCCAAACACCATCTGCTGCTTTAAACCTTAATTCTTTCATATTACTATGGCGTGAACCATTGAGAGTATCAACATGAAGTCGCCCTAATTCAGAACCAAAAGTTTCTAGTAAACTAACATGGGCAAATAACTTATTTTGTACATCTGCAGGGAGATATTTGTTTAGAGGTTGTTTGTAAAAATTATAAAACTTTTCAACAAGTAAGAAATTAAATAATTACCCAAATCACACTGAAGTTGAATAATGATACCAGAAAATGGGTAGGGGTTTAGCACTGCTAAACCCGTACAGTGTTTAATTATGATGTGGGAAACAATTACACCAGAATATATGAAAAATTAACCTGAGTTTTTATGAAATAATAGGTTGGATAAGATTGTTATTAATTTACGAATCAAATTTTGGTCAAACAGTAATTTCAAGCAGCACCTACCACAGCAACTAAACGATGTTCACGATCAGCAGCAAATTCTAAACAAGCTCTAATATCTGCTTCTGTTAATTCAGGAAAATCTTCTAATATATCTGTATAAGACATTCCAGATGCTAACCAACCTAAAACATCATAAACTGTAATTCTCATCCTGCGAATGCAAGGTTTACCTCCCCGCTTATCTGGTTCAATTGTAATAATATCTTGATAGCTCATATTATTTTCTTTCTCTAACTGTACTATATGGCATTTTAACTAGCTATAAAAGATCAAGAAATTTATCAAGATCAATTCTGGCTTGTTTCAAAATATGAGATAAAGTAGATCGCTTGACAGGTTTATGAGCAGGAACTGTTAATTTAATTACTTCATCAGGGAGTTGTTTTTCTAGTCTAATGTGGCTACCTCGCTGACGAATTACGATCCATCCATCTCTTTCTAAAGCAGCTAATATTTTAGTGTACGGAAGGCTAGGAATTTTAGTCATATCACCAATTCTCGTACAATTAGATTATCTTGAGAGGAAAATTCGCTTTCTTCTGGTTCAAGATATAATTCTATAGCTTCTTTAATATTTGCTAACGCCTCATCTATATTTTCTCCCTCACTGATACAACCTGGTAAAGAGGGAACATAAACGGTATAGCCACCTTCATCACTGGGTTCTAGAATTACTTTGAGTTTCATATCTTTTAAACCTACATATCATACAAGGTATTACTATTGTAACAACACTAATCACTCAAAACTAACACCGCGATAAATTTCTTTCATCGCTAATTCCATACCCACAGACTCTAAAAAAATAGATGTCTCTAAATCATTAAAATCACTTAACAACCAACCTTGTTCCTGTTTACTATATTTTTCCATGAAAATTTCATCCTGTTCAACTAATAAATAGGGAGCATCCCAATTTTGCAAATTCACAAAAATGATAAGTAGTCATTGCGAATTCCCCAGCAACATCAAAACCGAGAATTAAAGGGAATTTATTTCCAGTTAAAAACTTTAACATTCCCTTGCGGGTTTTCCAGTCAATGGGGTTGACACTACTAGCGTGAATTTTAACAAGTAACTGATCTGGTTTAATCTTTGGTTTTTCCATATCTTCATATTTGAAGACAGTAACATCACCATAACCATGAATAACCATAGCTTTCATTACATTTTCACCCCATGACTATGTTTATGATAATTACAGTTTAGCGATCGCCAAAAGTTCAAAATGATTAATTTTTGCTAACATCCACTCACCAACTTGACATTCTTTCTCATTCCTTTTTTCCCATTTTCTATTCCCAGTCCCTATTTCACCAAAAATAAATGATTCTATTTGCAAATTATCTGCATTAAGCGTTATCCTTTAATTGAAGGAAAAATCCAGAAAAACTAACATCTTAATAAATAGAAAAATTAAAATAACATAAACTACATTTTTATCTGCCAAAAAATGCTATTATAGATACGGAAATTCATTCTTTATTTATATCAAGTAGTGAAAATAACCTTAGTAATGTTATCAATTTAAAAATCCTTGTAAATTAAGACTTTTGGAAGAAACTGAGTATCAATTGAGTACCTTGTTAAAAGAACCGAAAATTAGCCAAAAAATCCCTCAATCATTGACACAAATTGCTTTTTGACTGAGTACCACAAAACCCTGAACCCTACTTTATAAATACTCGTACCCTCATATCAAAACACTAGCACCCCAACCTGAAAAAAAAATATTGAATCTTTGTGATCATTGCAGATATAGAGATTGCAGATTTGAGTACAAATTTAATATATCCAATAAATTCTATCCTGGACATGAAAAAAAGCTAGATAAAAAGTGCTGCTATAAATCTATTTATCGCCAATCACTTAACGCTCCTTAACAAAAAAGCAGCAACAAGTGAGTGGAGGGATGAGATAGCACCATGCCTGAAGTGAACAAAAGTCACAACAGATAGTTTCAGTTTTGGTTCAAATGACACCAAAATTGTCAATCTTTAACCAAACTGACAAAAGCGACTTTTAATTCATAGGCATTGGAAGTAGCAACGGCATCTCCCACAGTGGCTATTTAGTCCACCGAAACCTTGCGAAATCAATGACAGAACCGGCTACAGGACTCCTCACCTCCTCCCAACAGGAAGCTAACACCAAATCAGGTGGTTGTGGCTGTGATAGCACCACAGCACCAGGAATGGATGAAAAACTCAAAGCACGCATCGCCAACCATCCCTGTTATAGCGAAGAAGCACATCACCATTATGCCCGGATGCACGTTGCAGTTGCTCCAGCTTGCAATATTCAATGTAACTATTGTAACCGCAAGTATGACTGTGCCAACGAAAGTCGTCCAGGGGTAGTGAGTGAACTACTCACACCAGAAGAAGCTGCACATAAAGTATTAGTAGTAGCAAGCAAAATTCCCCAAATGACAGTTTTGGGAATAGCTGGCCCTGGTGATCCTTTAGCAAACCCCGAAAAAACATTTCGTACCTTTGAGTTGATCGCAGATAAAGCACCAGATATTAAGCTTTGTTTATCAACTAACGGTTTGATGCTACCTGAATATATTGATCGGATCAAAGCATTAAATATAGATCACGTTACCATTACCCTTAATACCATTGATCCAGAAATAGGCGCACAAATTTATTCTTGGGTTCACTATAAACGCAAACGTTATAAAGGTGTAGAAGGTGCAAAAATTCTGCTCGAAAAGCAGATGGAAGGATTACAAGCTTTAAAAGAAGCTGATATTTTGTGTAAAGTTAATTCTGTGATGATTCCCGGAATTAATGATCAACACTTGGTTGAAGTTAACAAAGCAATTCGAGAAAAAGGTGCATTCCTGCATAACATCATGCCCTTAATTTCTGCACCAGAACATGGTACACATTTTGGTTTAAATGGTCAAAGAGGCCCAACCAATAAAGAACTAAAAGAAGTTCAAGATCAATGTTCTGGCAACATGAAAATGATGCGTCACTGTCGCCAGTGTCGAGCAGATGCAGTAGGTTTATTGGGAGAAGATAGAAGCCAGGAATTTACTAAAGAAAAATTCTTGGAAATGTCCCCAGAATATAACCTAGAAAATCGTCAAGAAGTACATGAAGGAATTGAAAAATTCCGCGCAGAAATAAAACTAGCCAAAGAAAAAGCACAAGCTGAAAAAGAGGCAAATAGCAACAAAAAAATTCTCGTTGCTGTAGCCACAAAAGGTGGTGGTTTAGTTAATCAACACTTTGGTCATGCTAAAGAATTTCAAGTCTATGAAGTAGATGGAAAAGAAGTTCGTTATGCTGGTCATCGTCGAATAGATCAATATTGTCAAGGTGGATACGGTGAAGAAGCTACCGCAGACAATATAATGAAAACAATAGCAGATTGCCAAGCAGTTTTAGTTTCTAAAATAGGTAACTGTCCTAAAGAGAAACTCAACGCAGCCGGCATACAGACTGTAGAAGCTTATGATGTAATCGAAAAAGTTGCTTTAGAGTTTTACGAGCAGTATGTAAAGGCTATTCAGTAATGAATTTTAATGCCAATTACGAATTACGAATTACGAATTGGCATTAATGAAGTCAAAAGTTAGAGGTAGATTTGAATGTAAACAGTAACCAGTTATTAGTTAATTATCAAATCAGATCATGTTAACTGATAACTGAAACCTGATACCTGATAACTGATAACTGATACCTGATAACTGATAACTGATAACTGCTTTTGCCTTCTTTATTCACCCATTACTACAGCCCAAAAACCTTAAAGGAGAAATAATCATGGCTTACACAATTACTAGCCAGTGTATTTCCTGCAATCTTTGTGTGTCTGTATGTCCTAATGGTGCAATTCAAGAAATTGAAGGTAGACACGTTATAGACTCGGAACGTTGTACAAACTGTGCAGATAGTATTTACACAGTACCTCAATGTAAAGCAGTTTGTCCTACTGCTAATGGCTGTGTAGAACAATTAAGTGACTATTGGGAGATGTGGTTTGCTACATACAACCGAATAATGGCAAAGTTAACCAATAAACAAGATTATTGGGAACGTTGGTACAACATATATTCCCAGAAATTATCGGAACAATTGAAAAAGAATCAAGCCATAGTTTAGGGAATTTGTGAATAGTGAATGGTGAATGGTGACTGGGGAAGATGATTATTTCTTTCCTGTTACCTATTCCCTATTCCCTGTTACCTATTCATAAACAATAAATCATAAGTAATAACTAATGAGTGAAATGTTAAAGAATTGCATCTATCTTGATAATAATGCAACTACAAAAGTAGCTCCTCAAGTTGTTGAGGCAATGTTACCTTATTTGAGTGACTACTATGCTAATCCTTCTAGTATGCACACTTTTGGCGGACAATTAGCTAAAGATGTGAAGAAGGCTAGAGAAAATGTTGCAGCTTTGTTAGGTGCTGAAGACTCTTCCGAAATTGTCTTCACTAGTTGTGGTTCTGAAGGTGATAATGCTGCTATTCGTGCGGCTTTATTAGCTCAACCAGAAAAGCGTCATATCATCACTTCCCAAGTAGAACATCCTGCTGTTTTGAATGTTTGCAAACAGTTGGAAACCCAAGGTTATCAAGTTACTTATTTGTCTGTTAATAGTAATGGACAAATTGATTTGAATGAGTTAGAAGCTTCTCTTACTGGCAATACTGCTTTAGTAACAATAATGTATGCCAATAATGAGACCGGCACAATTTTTCCCATTGAAGAAATTGGTGCTAGAGTTAAAGAATATGGAGCAATCTTTCACGTTGATGCAGTACAAGCGGTAGGTAAAGTACCCTTGAATATGAAGACCAGTACAATTGATATGTTAACTATATCTGGTCACAAAATTCACGCTCCCAAGGGTATTGGTGCTTTATATGTTAGACGTGGTGTCAGATTCCGTCCTTTCTTAATAGGTGGACATCAAGAAAGAGGACGGAGAGCAGGTACAGAAAATGTCCCCGGTATTATTGCTTTAGGTAAAGCAGCAGAATTGGAATTATCACACTTACAAGAAGGAACAGAGAAAGAAAGAAAATTGCGCGATCGCTTGGAGAAAGCTTTACTTGAAAAAATTCCTGATTGTGAAGTAAATGGTGATGTAAATCATAGATTACCTAACACTTCTAATATTGGTTTCAAGTATATTGAAGGTGAAGCAATTCTGTTACTTCTCAATAAGCATGGTATTTGTGCTTCCTCTGGTTCTGCTTGTACTTCTGGTTCTTTAGAACCTTCTCATGTTTTACGAGCAATGGGTTTACCCTACACTACTTTACATGGTTCAATTCGGTTCAGTTTAAGTCGCTACACTACTGAGGAAGAAGTTGATCAAGTCATTTCAGTGATGCCAGAAATTGTCGAAAAACTACGAGCATTATCTCCCTTCAAAAATGATGATGCTAGTTGGTTACAACAACAAGCGCAAACTTTAGTAAATCGGTAAATTTAGGTGACAGTTGACAGGTGACAGGTGACAGTAATATTCATTATTTAATCCTGAATATTGTACGGGTTTAGCATTGCTAAACCCCTACCTCCTAATGAACCATCTAACATCCAAAATCTAAAATCCAAAATCGGAAAACAACTATGTGGGACTACACTGATAAAGTATTAGAATTGTTTTACGAACCCAAAAACCAAGGGTCTATTGAAGATAATCATGAACCTGGTGTGAAAGTATCAGTTGGGGACGTAGGAAGTATCGCTTGTGGTGATGCTTTAAGATTACATTTGAAAGTTGAAGAAGCAACAGATAAAATTCTTGATGCTCGTTTTCAAACCTTTGGTTGCACCAGTGCGATCGCTTCTTCTAGTGCTTTAACTGAAATGGTTAAGGGTCTAAGTTTAGATGAAGCTTTGAATGTGACAAATAAAGAAATCGCTGATTATTTAGGCGGTTTACCTGAAGCGAAAATGCACTGTTCTGTAATGGGACAGGAAGCTTTAGAAGCTGCAATTTATAACTATCGTGGTATTCCCATAGAAGCTCATGAGGACGATGATGAAGGTGTCCTAATCTGTAGCTGTTTCGGAATCACAGATGCTAAGATTAAGAAAGCAGTCAGACAGAACAACCTCTTCAGTGCAGAACAGGTAACAAATTATGTAAAAGCTGGTGGCGGATGCGGTTCTTGTTTAGCGAAGATTGATGATATAATAAAGGAAGTTAAGCAAGAGTACGAAAAAGAAATTGCAAATACAAATAGCGTACCAGCTAACACAAAAGATTCGACATTAGGGATACAAAAACCATTAACTAACGTTCAAAGAATCGCCCTAATTCAAAAAGTATTAGATGAAGAAGTCCGACCCGTTTTAATTGCCGATGGGGGAGATGTTGAACTATATGATATCGAAGGCAATAAAGTAAAAGTAATTCTTAAAGGTGCTTGCGGTTCATGTCCTAGCAGCACTGCAACTCTGAAAGTTGCGATTGAATCAAGATTACGCGATCGCATCAGCAAAGACATCATTGTTGAAGAAGTTTAGCAAACAAACTCTAAATAGTAAGGGTTTAGCAATGCGCTTTACCCCTACACCAAACAAAAGAAAATTCTTTACAACTCCATAAACACTATGAACACAACACAAAATCTATGTTTGGTAGAGCGCTCGCCACCATAGCGACGTTCTATTTACACGCTCACTGCCGTAGATACAAGGCGTGAGAATTTCACAAACAACAAGACCAGTAAACCACTACTACTAGGAAATAGAAACAATGACCGACGAAAATATTAGACAGATAGCATTCTACGGCAAAGGCGGTATCGGTAAGTCCACAACCTCTCAAAACACTCTCGCAGCTATGGCTGAAGTGGGTCAACGCATCATGATCGTAGGTTGTGACCCTAAAGCTGACTCCACCCGTTTGATGCTTCACTCTAAAGCTCAAACAACCGTATTACACTTAGCTGCTGAAAAAGGTTCAGTAGAAGACCTGGAACTTGAAGAAATCATGTTAACAGGTTTCCGTGGTGTGAAGTGTGTTGAATCTGGTGGTCCAGAACCCGGTGTTGGTTGTGCTGGTCGTGGTATTATCACCGCTATTAACTTCTTAGAAGAAAATGGCGCTTACACTGACTTAGACTTCGTTTCCTACGACGTATTAGGTGACGTTGTATGTGGTGGTTTTGCTATGCCTATTCGTGAAGGTTAGGAGGGGGTTGGTTAGGGTTTTTGTTCGTGGGTTTGTGGGAGTAGTTTGGTTTTTTTGTTCCCTATTTTTGCCCTGGTATTTTGTTGGGGAAATGGGGTTTTTGTTTGGGTTTATATGGTTTTTTACCCTATTTTTTACCTTGTGTCTAGGGGGATACTTGGTTTTTGATATATTGGTTACTGATTTTTAAAACAGTTCTAACAACTGAATGCAAATACACTATCATAACTCAGCTAATAGCCACTGCAACATTGACGGAAATTTAGGCAGACATTATATTACTCTACTTTTTTGGAAATGTTCGATAACTCAAGTCCCAATTTCCATTCGATATTACTGTAAAGTCTGCTCGACAATTGCGATTGGAGAACTGACGCAAAATCTCACCACTGATGTATTGAGTATTCATCAAAAATTTTCCAATATCCAGGCGTGAAAAGTTTTGAGCCTGGTATCGACTTTGAACATAGTCTGGTAACTGCTGAACTACGAATAAGAGGATTTCTTTGTTTATATTAGGTAGATTATCAGCAGTTTTATTTACAAGATTTCCAAGATTATGCCCATAGCCCTGCTTTCTATCTGCCAAAGTTTTTTCATCAATACCTTTAGCTATTAGAGTGCCTTTTAAAAGTAACTCAGTTGCAATACAACAGTTTTGAATTACAGCATATTTATTGAACGAGCCTAGAAGCGTTGCGGCTGCTGCTTCCATCTGCTGTTTTGCTAGATACCAAAATTCCACTGTTTTATCTGGTAGTTTTTTCATCTTTTCAAGATCATCAAGTCCATACGTAAAATCTATTAGATCGATAACCTGATCGAAGAATGTTAAGCCAGTCTGTTGATCATTAAACAGCCATTGTTTTTGTATATCAGGTACGTCTATTAGAAAATCTACTGGATTAATTGCTGGTGAGCCATAAATAAGTGGTATATGTAGAGGAAAAAAGACATCTCGAAACATGAATGCTCCGATATGTATAGGTGGCATTACCAAATCTGTTAAACGATATAGTTCTTTGTATATCTGATTTACGGCATTGAATAGCAGATCATGCTCAAGTATAACACTGCTACCAGGATTCAACCGCTGTGCAATTATTAAGTAAGTAGCTTGTCGACGTTGAAAGGGTTCTAGCCCTTTTTGAATAAGCTCGTCATCTACTTCGATTACAAGTTTCATCAAATCAATTTCTTTTGTCACTTCTAAACTCCGACAAAAATTTACATGATATAGTTGCTATAATACATTATACTACAAAAAATATAGATCAGGATTTACGCAATAACTATATAAAACGCTTATTTCTTGGTATACTTTTGCGTTTCTGCATGGATCGTGGATAATAATTGCATTTCTGATGTTAATGTGCGATCGCATTTCCAGTATTTTGGTTGTGAAGTGTGATCGCTTTTCTAATGTTTGGTTTGAGTGCGTTAGCGAAGGTATCGCTTTTCCAGTGTGTGGGTTGTGAGGTGCGATCGCTTCCACTAAAAACGGTATAATACTTGTATTCTCAAGGATATAAATCATGGAAAGTAAAGAACTAAAAGCAATAATCAAAGAAAGTATCCGCGAAGTTTTGCGAGAAGAAAGAATGTTACTTTGTCAAATTCTCATCCCCTATGTCAGTGACGAAGAACAAGAAGAACTAGATGAAATGTTTGGTTCACCATCAGATTATGAAAATGAAGAATTAATTGATATGACAGGGTGGGTAAAACATGGTCATAAAATTTCGTAAGAACGCTGTTAAATTTTTAGAAAAAGCAAATATTGAAGATGCTGATAAAATTCAGGAAAAAATATCTCAACTTCTAGCTTTTGTGGAAGAACAAGCCATTATTCCTTTTACAGAACTTGATATTACAAAAATGAAGGGAGAATGGGAAGGATTTTACAGATTACGTATCGGTAAAATCAGAATAGTTTTTACAGCTAATACCCAATCTGGTGAAGTTGAAATTTTTACAATTGGTGCAAGAGGAGATGTTTATAAATAAATACGTTTCCGATGTTGTGGTTTGAGAGTGATACCTTTGGTAAGCTACGCTAACGCATTTCTGATGTTGTGGTTTAACTCCGATTGAAGTGCTGCTATCTTAGTATTATTATCCCATCCTGTCATAAATTGCGATATGCCTCTAAATGAATTGCTACCTACTGTTAGTCAACTATCCCATGATGATAAACTGCGTCTTATTCATTTTCTATTATTAGCAGTAGCAAAAGAAGAAGGATGTAATTTAGAATCTCCAGATTATCAATCAGAGGAAAAATTATTACTAGAGCAACTAGCATCTACTGAAGCAATTGTTTGGTCTCCCTATGATGCTCACGAAGCTGCCCAAACATTATCGGATATGTTAACAGCAGCAAAGGAAAAAGGCGATGCTTGAAGGTAAAAGATTTCCCTTTATTGAGCGAAGTAATAATGAAGAATTAATTGATATGACAGAGAGAGAAAAACAACTCAGTGAACTAAGACGAAAAATTGCTGAAGGAACAGAACAATTGCGTCAAGGTGAAATAATAGAAGGTGAATTAGTTTTTCAACAACTACAAGACAAGTTAAAACAAATGGAGTTGATATAATGCAAAACTTAATACCTAATAGCTTAACTATTGAACTTGAACAAGAAGAAGATGGACGTTGGATAGGAGAAATTTTAGAAATTCCAGGTGTTTTAGCTTATGCTTCAAATCAACAACAAGCAATATCTAATGTGCAAGCTTTAGCTTTACGAGTAATTGCTGATAAACTTGAACATGGAGTAATTTAAAATGAAATTGATATAACTCAATGACTAAAAAATCAGGGTTTTCAGATGCACGTCATTACTCGTAAACGACTAAACGAATTTGCTAAACTTTATCCAGATACAAAAAATGCTTTAGCTCAATGGTATCAAGTAGTTAAGGAAAATAATTTTGGATCATTTGTAGAATTACGTCAAATATTTCCATCAGCAGATCAAGTAGGTAAACTAACAGTTTTTAACATTGGTGGTAATAAAGTTAGACTAATTGCAGCAATTCATTATAACCGGAAAAAAGTCTATATTCGTGCCGTGCTAACACATTCAGAATATGATGAAGGAAAGTGGAAAGAATAATGCAAACTTTAAACATTGAACAAACCATTAATGCTTGGTCATCCATTACTGAAAATGTCTTTGTTCCTCACACAGAAGAGGAATATAAACACTTAGTTGATATACTAGACTCTCTCATAGATAAAATTGGTGAAGATGAAAATCATCCTCTTGCATCTTTGATGGAAGTCATCGGTGTTTTAATTGAAAACTATGAAAATGAACATATTCCTGAACTGTAGTCAACTCTTTATTGAATAATCTAGCATTTTCCACATTGTTTTGAATTTAGCATACAGGAATACTTTCATTGCGACGACAGGAAGCAATCTCAAATCCCGATGTTTAGTAAAAATGTGTAAGTCCTAATCAAAATACACAAAATATAGTATAACAATAAAAATCATCAGATAATATTTACCACATATCTATTATGTCCGAAAATCGCTCCTCCGTTCAAAACCTAGCCCAGCAATACATCGAAGCAGGTAAATCAACAGAATGGTTTGAAGTCCTTTACTCCCAAGCGAATAATGATGAAAAACTAATTCCTTGGGCAGATATGCAGCCTAATCATAACCTCTTACAATGGTTAGATGCTCATCAGATTCAAGAACAAGAAAAAACAGCGTTAGTTATTGGTTGTGGTTTAGGAGACGATGCAGAAAAATTAGCAAAACGAGGTTTTAAAGTTACAGCTTTTGATATTTCCACCTCAGCTATAAAATGGTGTCAACAGAGATTTCCTGATTCTTTAGTTAACTATCAAGTAGCTGACTTATTAAATCCTCCTGCTGACTGGAATCAAAATTTTGATTTTATTTTAGAATCCTATACTTTACAATCACTACCTACATCATTAATGTCAATAACTGTTCCTGTAATAGCTAATTTTCTCACTGCTGAAGGAACATTATTAATAATTTGCAGAGGTAGAAATCCAGAAGATACTTTAGAAAAAGTCCCCTATCCATTAACTAAAAATGATGTGATGCAATTTGTAGATATAGGTTTATCATTGCAACAGTTTGAAGACTATTTTGATAATCAAGAATCACCACCAGGAAGAAGATTTAGGGTAACATTCAAAAATTAACTATTCTAATTTTCTATTTGCAACCTTAATTTTTCATTTTCAAGTCTTAACCTGTTATTTTCCTGCTCTAACAGAAAAACCATTTCTTTTAATTCTTCAACTTTGGATTTTTTCTTGATTGCTTCCTCAATAGAAACTTTCCTGTTTTCTAAACTAAACCACCTTTGATAAATCGAGGTGTGCATATTCACAGAATGACCTAAATTATCAGCAGCAGCTTTAATGGGAATCCCAATTAAATGCGCTCGAATTGCCCAAGCATGACGCAAATCATAGGGTTTAAAATTTACACTAACAGTTCTAAACCATCTATCTGTACCATGTCTAGCAGCATTTATTTCTCTACTGGTAATTTTATCTTTAACTTTAATCCTTAATAACTCAATTGCTTCTAAATCTGTTTTTAAATCAAACTGTTCTACCCAATGCAGATATAGTGGTAAAGTTTCTCTTTCTCCGGTTTTACATTCCTCATTGACTCGCCATGTATTCATAGTATTATCAGCAGATAACCACCAATCTAAATCTGGTTTAACAAAAATTTCAATCGGTCTTAAACCATAGGTGGCTAACATTCCATATACCCATCTCCATAATTTCCAATTATTCCTATCATCTCTAGTGGTTAACTTACTAGGACGGTTAATGGCATAATTTTCAAATTTCAAATATTCTTTTTCTATTTCCATATCTGTTGGTACGTCACGTCTCCGTTTTGCAGTAGCTTTAATTTTTAAATTATTTAATTCCGGAACTTCCAAACCAGAACATTTACATAAAACTCGAATTACCTTAATTAACTCATTTTTTACACTGTCTGAAGATTGACAATTTTGTACAGCTTCAATAAAGTTGGCGTTAATAGCTAGTTTTTCTTTGGGTAAATGCTTTTGAGCAATATAAAAATAACTACTAAAAGTATTTTCACTTTTTAAAGTTCGTTTCCGAGTTTGAAAGTAGTTTTTTTCAAAATCTATAACTAAATTACCAATAGATTTTAAACTAGCTTTAATCCGAGTTTTTCCTAAATATTTATCATTCCATTGAAACTGTTTTCTAGCAATTAACTTTCCCAATTCATAGGCTTCTTCTTCCGCAGTATTCAAACCATTAAAATTAAAAGGAATACTCAAAGAAATATCATATTGTTTTGTACCGCTACCGTTTTTATCAATATCCCCTGGTTTAATAGGTAAGGTGCATCTTAACTGTAAAGAATTACCGGATTTGCGAATTGAAACACAAACATTGGCAGCTTTTAATCTGCTATTAATTGCTTTTAATTCTGTAGTTAATTTTGCCGTTAGATGATTTTCTTGTTCATGTACCGCGTGCATTCTACCCAAATATCCCCCATCATTAATAGCTGTTTGGTGAAAATCGGCAAATGCTTCCTGTGTTCTGTTCATACCCTAGATTTACCCTAATAAAAAAACTGTTCACTCTAGACAATGATTACGGCAAACATAGTCTAAAATAAACATTTTAGAGCAATTTAAAGAGGATAAATAATCTTTGCCGTGAAGGTAAAGCACAAGAAATTTACATCGTTACCTCTGGTGAAATGATGGCGATGTACGCTGCAAACAACATCGCTCGTGGTATTTTGAAATATGCTCACTCTGGTGGTGTACGTTTAGGTGGTTTAATCTGTAACAGCCGTAAAGTTGACCGTGAAGACGAGTTAATCATGAACTTGGCTGAACGTTTAAACACTCAAATGATTCACTTCGTACCTCGTGACAATATCGTTCAACACGCAGAATTGCGTCGTATGACCGTTAACGAATATGCTCCTGACAGCAACCAAGCTCACGAATACCGTGAATTAGCTAAGAAGATCATCAACAACAAAAAACTAACAATTCCTACTCCTCTAGAAATGGATGAATTAGAAGCATTGTTGATTGAATACGGTCTATTAGACGACGACACCAAAAACACAGAAATTGGTAAGCCTGCTTCTGCTACCAAGTAGTATTCAGTAATTGAGGACTAGGAAAAAGGAAAACTCTACATAATTTCCTTTTTACCTTCCTTCCCTTCCCGTGGGGATTAAGTTCCCCATCCCTACCCATCTAAATATCCAGAAGAATTAAGAGAGGCAAAACATGACTCCTCCCGACAAGAATATTGTTGAAGAAAGAAAAGAACTGATTCAAGACGTTCTTAAAGCTTACCCCGAAAAGGCTGCTAAGAGACGTGCAAAACACTTAAACGTACATGAAGAAGGTAAGTCTGATTGTGGTGTTAAGTCTAACGTCAAATCCTTACCTGGTGTAATGACCGCTCGTGGTTGTGCTTATGCAGGTTCTAAGGGTGTGGTTTGGGGTCCTATTAAGGACATGGTTCACATCAGTCATGGTCCTGTAGGTTGCGGTTACTGGTCTTGGTCTGGTCGTCGTAACTACTACTTTGGTACTACAGGTGTTGATACCTTTGGTACAATGCACTTCACTTCTGACTTCCAAGAACGCGACATCGTGTTCGGTGGTGACAAGAAGTTAACCAAAATGATCCAAGAGATCGATGAGTTATTCCCCTTAAACCGTGGTGTTTCCGTTCAATCTGAATGTCCCATTGGTCTAATCGGTGATGACATCGAAGCGGTTTCTAAGAAAGCTGCTAAAGAAATCGGTAAACCTGTAATTCCTGTACGTTGCGAAGGTTTCCGTGGTGTGTCTCAGTCCTTGGGTCACCACATCGCTAACGACCAAATCCGTGACTGGGTATTCCCCAGAGCAGACCAAGCTAAGAAAGACGGTTCTCTCAAATTTGAGTCTACTCCTTACGACGTAGCAATCATCGGTGACTATAACATCGGTGGTGATGCTTGGGCAAGCCGTATCTTATTAGAAGAAATTGGTTTGCGTGTTGTTGCTCAGTGGTCTGGTGACGGTACTATCAACGAGATGTTGTTGACTCCTAATGTGAAGATCAACCTCATCCACTGTTATCGTTCTATGAACTATATCAGCCGTCACATGGAAGAAGCTTATGGTATTCCCTGAACAAAATATGAGATATTCTGGGTTTATACCAAGATTCTGTCCAGCTAAAACATTGCTCCTAGCAAGCACTGTTAAAAGTGAACAGAAATCTCCAAAATTTTAAGCTCAAATTAAGACCGTAAAAATATTTATGGCAAATTAGCAAAAAAAAGCCATGATTTAAGCCAAGAATAAGCTAAAGAAAATGCAGAGATGTAAAAGCATTGTGTGGAGGGGATTTTAAATACGGAAATATGAACTTCCCTGGATGGAGTACAACTTCTTCGGACCTACCAAAATTGCTGAATCTTTAAGAGCGATCGCTGCTAGATTTGATTCTAAAATCCAAGAAAACGCTGAGAAAGTTATTGCTAAGTATCAGCCTGCTATGGATGAAATCGTTGCTAAATACCGTCCTCGTTTGGAAGGTAAAACAGTTGCAATGATGGTTGGTGGTTTACGTCCTCGTCACGTTGTACCCGCTTTCCTAGATTTGGGTATGAAGTTAGTAGGTACTGGTTATGAGTTTGCTCATAACGATGATTATAAACGTACTACTCACTACATTGAAAACGGTACTATCGTTTATGATGACGTAACTGCTTACGAATTTGAAGAGTTTGTTAAAACTCTTAACCCAGACTTAATTGCTTCTGGTGTGAAAGAGAAGTACGTATTCCAAAAAATGGGTCTTCCTTTCCGTCAAATGCACTCTTGGGATTACTCCGAACCTGGTAATTGAGATGGGAATGTGCGGTATTTTCAGGTTTTCAAAAACCAGAATCAGTTAATTTTTAACTTTTAGTCTAATTTAACTTTATTAAGTTATATATTAACATTGTTTGTGGATAACTGCAAGTGGTAAATGTCTGATTTTATGGGGGTTGAGAAAGTTGTGAATTTTTGGTATTTGGTGATTTAGTTAAATATAATTAGTTTTTGTAGATTGATTTTTTTAGACTAAAAATTAAGATGTGCCAGATAAATAAGATGGTAAAGAAATGATAAAGTAAAAATATGACATACTCTATAAATCTGTCACTTATATGAGAGGATTTTTTAAAAGTTGTTGAAACTAAAATTTCAGTTATTCAATTTTAACTCATGTCTAATTTTCACACAATAAATGATATCCTATAAATCTTTAAATCCTGGACATCCTGATTCAGACTAATATAAAATATTAATAGCTGAAGTTTATAATCAGGAGCAAAATTATATGTCAACCATGACAATTAATGATGTAGAAAAACTCCAAAATGCTATCAATGCAGCAGGTTTAGATTATGATGTGGAATTAGAAAATGGGAGTATTTCTATTATGGGTCCATCTGATATAGTTTCTAGTGAAATTGGTATTCTTTTTAGCAGATTATTAGCTAATTGGGTTTATCCCCGTCGTTTAGGAAGAGTATTTGATTCTGCGGGTGGTTTCATTTTACCAGATAGCAATCTCACTGCACCAGATGTTTCCTTTGTCCGTGCTGCAAGGTTGCGTCAAAGTCCTCGTTACTTTGGTGAACTTGTTCCTGATTTGGTTGTGGAAATTAAATCTCAAAGTGATAGAATTAAAATATTAGAAAAGAAGGTTCTCAATTTTATTAACTTGGGTGCAGTAGTGGGAATTTTAATTGACCCTGATGAAGAAACCGTAACTGTTTATCATGATCAAACTGAACCTGTTGTTTTTAAAAACAATGATATTTTAACTATATCTGAACTTTTACCTGGTTGGGAAGTACCTATTTCTGAATTATGGCCTCCTATTTTTACGGAGGAAGAAATCGAAGGTTAGCAATATTCACAATAAGTTGAAAAAGTCAGTTATCCAATTTTAACTCATGTCTAATTTCTCCGCAATCAACTACATCCTGTAAATCTTTAAATCCTGGACATCCTGATTCAGGTAAGATAATTTATTTGTAACTTATATACCAATCTTTTGCTTTTATTTCTTTTTCTTTAACAAAATCATTCTTACCATCTATATAACTATCAATATCATGAGGATATTTTTGAGCTAGTTCACGTTTGAGTTTACTGTATTGATGTGCATCTTGAGGATGGGAAATCATATAATCTCGAAATGCTAAATGACGTTCTATATGTACTGAACCAATTTCAAAAGCATGAACATGATGTGTTCTAATTCCTGCTTGGTTTTGTTTGCGGAAAAAGCGACGGTTTGGTATTCCAAATTCACCCATAACTTGATAACCTAATATTTCCATATCTGAATTTTTGATATCAACTTCTTCAATTTCTCGAACTTCTAATAAAATATCTATGATGGGTTTTGCATAAATACCAGGTATTGCTGTACTACCAATGTGATGTATTCTGACTAAGTTTTCACTAAGCGCAATTTGAATATTTTGTGACTCAGCTAGAAAGTTGTTTTTCCAGTCGGGATCATGGGAAACTACTTCTACTTTGCGAATCTGATTTTTCATGAGTTTATATAGTTTATTTATAGATTTTATAGCTGCTAATAGTAACTAATTTAATCAGGAAATGCTAAACCAGTTCGAGGATCACGAATATATAAACCTAGTGTTAAACTCCGCATCACTTCATCCCAAACAGGTGTTAATTCCTCTACTTGATCCACCCAATAATCAAAAGTAATTAAACATTGAATATTTGAACCTAAACCTACACAAATTCTCGAAAATGCTTCTCTGGGTTCAGCTTGGGTATCAATAAATTTAATTTGTCCCCACATAATTTTGGCGGTTTGGCGTTTGACTTTAACTATTTCTGCGGTTTCAATTACATCACGACTATCATCTTCAATGATTTTTTTTAAAGTTTTTTTGAGGGGAAATAATGTCCAATCATTTGGTGGTAAATGATTATAGGAAACCTCTAAACAACAATCATCATTTGGTGGTTTTTTATCTCTGAATTTAAAGGACTTTTCTTGGGGATCAAGTATCCATTTGCGAGGAACATTAAAGCGCACTGCACCTTTACCGGCTACAAAGATATTGTAATCATCTGGTCCTTCCCAATGATGATTAGGATCTAGTTCTAGGGTTTCTTTAATCCATTCTGGTTTACGTTTTTTACCTTTGGCCATAATTTTAATTATCTCCTTATTTTTACAGATTTGATTTTATGATTCTGCTTATAATTCTATACTTTCTAATTCTATCCCTTCATATAATAATTCAATGGGAATTTCAAATTCAATACTTGATAAATTAATTATGTCTCCTGTAGTGTATGGATAGTAAAGCCACATTCTCCCTTCTCCACGACAATAACGATCAACGTACATTCTATCGGGATCTATTAATATATATTCTTGTAAAGAAGGAATTGTTAAGTAATGTCGGAATTTTTCCCCTTTATATCTACTACTTGTACTAGGAGAAAGCACTTCTACAATTAATTTTGGATGTTGAATAAATTTACGAGCTTTGATATCTTCAGGGTGACAACTAACGACAAGATCAGGATAGAAGTAAACACTGTTGGGACTCACTTGTACTTTCACATCTGATACATTGACTCGACAACCTTGAGGATGAAGATGTGGACGTAAAGCAGTATAAAGATTGAGAGCAATATCATTATGGGGAATTGTACCACCAGTCATAGCGAAAATTTCGCCGTTGATGTATTCATAGCGAATATCTTGGTTAGCTTCCCAGGTGAGATATTCTTCACAGGTCATTTTGGGTGGTTGTTGAGGAATGGCGATCATATTAGGATTTTGCAAATCAAAATATTATTTTAATAATAGCAATTGACAAGAAAATATTTTTATTCAGATAAAATAATTTGCAGATTAGGATTTTCAACAATGATTTCTTTAAAAACCTTCATTAGCTGACGTTGTGCTTGAGGATGAAGTCCCTGTTCTACATCATCTAATAACACTAAATTCGGTTGAGTAGGATTCATCAAAACAGTTAATAATCCCAAAGTTAACATTGTTCCTTCACTAATTGCATGGGCGGGAATACGTTCACCTGTATTCATATCTAAAACTACTTCTTGTCCCGTCATTTCCTGAGTTTCATCATAGGAAATAGAGCGACCATCAACTTCTATTAACCGTTTACGAATGACTGGAACTTTTGCACGTCTGATGCCAATTTTTTTGACATTTGGTACAATTTTTTTTAACATTTCTTCGATGATTTGAAATTTATCTGGTGCTTCATCACGGAGAAAATCTAAAGTGGGTGCTAATCCTGAACCGTCAAATTCTACTCTGGGAGTTATTTCATCACTGTAAGCTGGTTTGGCGAGATTGGAGGCTATTAATTTTAGATAAATAGTGTTTTTCAAAGATTGAGGAACTTTCGATAAATTTCTAAAACGTGGATCTTGATCCCAATTCTCTTGATGTCCATCTATATTTAATATTACGCTGGAATTGTAATTATAGATTTTCTCTTCTTCAAGACTATAGAAAAATTCCCACTTTTTACTAAAATTATCTTGCCAATAACCACTTGCAGTTATAGACATCCTTTTTTCACCCATTGTTATAATAAATTGAGGTGATTTTTCATTTTTAAATATTTGTGTGAATGATAAATTAGTAAGCATAGATAGACTATGCAATGCTTGTAAAATGCTTGTTTTACCAGCACTATTTTTTCCTACAATTCCATGTAATCGGGAATTATCGAAATTAAGTTCTGTTGATTTATGGCTTTTGAAATTATGAAGGATGAGTTTTTCTAGCATATTTTTATAGTTCACAATAATTCAGGAATATGTTCATTTTCATAGTTTTCAATTAATGCACCAATTACTTCCATCAGAGATGCGAGAGGATGGTTTTCATCTTCACCAATTTGATCAATCAGTGCATCAAGTATATTAACTAAATGTTCATATTCTTTTTCTGTGTGAGGAACAAAAACATTTTCGGCAATGGATGACCAAGCTGTGATAGTTTGATTGATGTTTAAAGTTTGCATTATTCTTTCCATTTTCCTTGATCGTATTCTGGATGAGTTAATACTATACGAATATAGATTTTTTGGCGGTTGTAGTGAATTGCTGCAATGAGTCTAACTTTGTTACCTCCAATGTTAAATACTGTCAATTTACCTACTTGATCTGCTGATGGAAACATTTCCCTAAGTTCGATAAAGGAGCTAAATTCATTTGCTTTTACTAATTGATACCACTGAGCTAGAGCATTTTTTGTATCTGGATGGATTTTAGCAAATTCATTCAACCGCTTACGAGTAATAACGTGCATTTGAAAAACCCTGATTTATTCATAATTTTATCAAAAATATTGAGGTTTATTCATGTTCCTTTTGTTTATTAGCAGAAGAAATTTTAACATACTCCCTCAAAAGTATAGATAAATCAAACAATGTTTTTTCACCTTCCACATTTGTAATCAAATAACGTCTTTTCAAAGACTGTAAACCATTGATTAATTCTGTAGATGATAAAGACAAAGTTTCCTTTAATTTTTCTCTACTTACGGGTTGATAAAATTCACATATTGTAGAAATAATTTGCTTTTCTATCGGTGATAATCTGTTAAATAATTCATCCAGTTGAGATTTGATATCTTCTGTTATGATAAAGTCCTCATTCAGAAAATCAGTAACACTTCCTTGAAATATCTTCTTAATCACATTACTAATATTTTGTAAATAAAGAGGATTTCCCATATACAAATCTATCAATTTTTTCCAGCTTTCCTCATCTTGTAATTTTAGTGATCTGAAAATATCAGTATTGTTTAAACCGGATAATTCTAAACATTTAACAGGATATAGTTCCTCATCCAAAGATAGCATTTCTTGACATTTTTCCTGACTGATTAAAATTAAACTACTTTGATGTTCAATTTCTACAATCTTTGTAAAAAAGGTTTTGTATTCTTTACATTCAGGTTGATATTGTCCTGCAAATTGTCCAGAAATGAATATTTCTTGGATATCATCAATTATGATTAAACATTTTTTGTGATTGAGGAGATTTAAAAATTGAGTTAATTTATTATTTTCAGTATATTCATAATTAGTAAATGTTAATATTTCGGTGAGGATGTTATCTAAAGAGTGAGAGAGTTTAATACTTTTCCAAATCACTACATCGAATTTTGATAAATTTATATCAATGAAATATTTAACCAGGGTAGTTTTACCAATTCCGGGTTGTCCTAAAATGGAAATGAGGCGATTATTTTGATTTATTAACCAGTTGGATAATGTTTGTAGTTCGGTTTCTCTTCCGTAAAATTGGCTGATTTTTGGGGATAGGGTTAAATCATGAAGTGATGTTTGGTTATCATTATTTTGTTTATTCTCATCATAATCTTTAGTTTTATAAGATGAGTAGCAATTAAAATTATGAGTATTATTTTGATGGTGATTATTTTGTATAATTACAGGAGATGATGTGACTTGCAACCTTGATAAAGTAGAGCGAAAATTACGTTTATTAATATCTTCATGTAATTGTTCAGAAAAAACTTGCCAAAGTTTATAACCTACATCTCTGACATGACTTTCACTGCGATGACATTGTGCTGCTATTTTTTCATAAGTATGTCCTTCCCACACACCTTGAATTACAGTATCCTGAATATCATCTAAATGTTTTCCAGTCTGGACAAAAACTAACTCATCAGCAAATTGTAAAACTTCTTTAATGTCCATAAAGTATATATTGTGTAGGCATTTTAGCCATTATAGCTTAATCTTGGTAGGTATTATCCGGCATTTTCGGACAATGTTGTTAATATTTTGTTACGAAAGTTCCGATGTAATCAGATTTTTTAGGATAGCAAAAAACTAATTCTCATGATTAACTAAACTCCAGTTAACTGATTACAAAATCCTCAAAATCAATGAAGAAATTTTTACTATCTTTAGGATTAACTTCCTTATGTACAAGCATAATATTGCTGCTTCAAGAAACCCCGACTTATGCTTGGTTTAAGGTATGTAATAAGTACAGTGAAAAAATTCAGGTTGTGTTTGGATATCAAGATACTATTGATAATCGAAGTAGTTTAAAAACAAAGAAAGCACCTTGGAGCGCCAGAGGCTGGTATACAATTAATCCAGGTAGATGTATTCAAGTTTATGGTCATGAACTATGGCGTAGAAACAAATACTACTATTATTATGCTAAAACTATAGATGGTTCAGTAGTATGGAAACCAAACAAAGGTGAAAAAGGAAGTAGTTTTTGTATTAGTAGTAAGAAGTTTGACATTGTACAAAGTAATTTAGTTAAGGAAAAATGTAGCCAAGGTATTGTTCGCAAATACTATCCTGGAGGTAGAGGGAGAGATTCACTTACAGGTCTTATCTATACGGTTAAGCCTCATTATAAAACTATTGCGACTGATACTAAATGGTTACGTTTGAAAGAAATATATGTAGGAAGAGGTAAAATCCAAAATTATACTTTAACTTTACGATAAATTCTATCAGTTTGTAGTTTGTAGGTTGGGTTGATAAAACCCAACCTTAACTTATCTATTCCCAAATTGAATTTCCTCCCTTTCTTTAAAATGAAGCGGTTCTGGAATTTCAATCGTTTCACCTTCCGACTTATCTATTCCCAATCTTCATATTTCAACCCCTCAATACGACCAAAATTCACGAATATTGTGAGTAACTAGAATGAGATCATTTGCTAATACGATGTTTTGTATCCATCAACAAGTGAATTTTGAAAAATTAAATAGAAATGAGTTTAGAAGGTAAAGGAATTTGTTTTTTACCACTACAATAAACAGTTTCTATCCATAACTCTCTCGCTTCATTAATATTTTGTATTGCTTCTTCTAAATCGTCTCCCTGACTCATACAACCTGGTAAATCAGGAATAATTACTGTATATCCTCCGCCCTCTTCTGGATAAATAAACATGGGATATTTCAAAGATAGGTAATAGTCTAATGATTGATGCTCAAGTTGAGAATTATTTTTCATCTTTCCAGTTTTCCAAATCTAGTAATCTAATCATTTCTTCAATATAGGTTAGTTTAACTTTTTTACCGCCTTTTTTGGGAATAATAATGACTTCTCCTTGCTCATTCTCAAAAGCGTGATGACTTCCCTTAGTTCTAATTTCTTGATATCCAAATGATTCCAAAACATAGCTAATTTCTTCAAATCTGGCTTCAGTATGATTTTTAATTAATAAATGATACCACACCTCATAAAAATCATATCCTTGATTAATCAAACGTAATTCTGGTCATATTCTATTGAAAAAAGATGACAATTTGCTAACAATTCCGTAAAATAATATTATTAGCTACTTAACACTAGGTTTATAAAAAGGAAAAACCGTTATGAAACAGCGAATAACTATTCATCCAGATATCTGTAACGGTAAACCGATTATTACTAACACTCGAATTACTGTACAAACAATTATGGAATTTTTAGGTGCAGGTGATTCTATAGAAGAAATTTTGGAAGAATACCCATCTTTAAACCGAGAAGATATTTATGCTTGTATGCAATTTGCAGCCAAATTGATGGCCAATCATTATGAAGTGAGAAAAATAGCATGAATGGGTTTTTATTTGATGAAAATCTCCCCATTAAAATCCAATTTACTCCATCTTTACCTGTCATTCATGTTTCTATTTTAGGGAATAGCCCAAGTGATACCCAAATCTGGGAATATGCAAAGGAAAAAGAACTGGTGATAGTTACTAAAGATGCGGATTTTTCAGATCGTTTGATGGTTGATTATTCTCCACCTAAAATAGTACATTTACGTTTTGGAAATATGCGAAAACGTGAATTTCACTCATTTCTAGCTAGAGTTTGGCCAGAGATTGAAATATTAGTAATTGATCACAAGCTAATTAATGTTTACTCCGATCAAATCGAAGCATTTAAATAGTTTTATAATTCGTTATTTTTTAACATCAGGTTGGGTTGCACCTAAATCCACCCAACCCAAAAATAATCAACTATCTCCTTAACTCGATGCTAACAACTGTTCAAAATCCTCCACTGAAGCAATAGTAATTGTCTGTTTAAAGATACTTTTTAAAAACTCCAAATCCTCCAGAGAATTAATTCTATCCTTCAACTCATCTGATACATTCCCAAACCGCGTTTCTAGAATTTCAATCACATTTTCACGAGAAATTTTTATCATCCCATCAATTTCAAAGCTAGTCAAAAATGGCATACGTTTTCCCTCCTCATAACGGTTTAATTCAGTCTTGAAATCAGATTGCAATATTGGGGGTAATGTCATCATCCATTCAATAAACCGGAATAATTGACGAATCATTTCTCCGGTATAACCCAAGTCATAAAGTCTTTTCACTAGACTTAATTTTAACTGAAATCTTTGTTGTGAATTACCTCTAGTAGCTTGGGTTTGTAAATGTGCCATAATAATGATAGCAAAAGGATTATTACTTTGTGCTAAAGTATCATGGCTATAATCTAATAATTTCACACTGGGAAATTGCAAATTAGCAGTAAAACCCCACTGACTATAACCATAAGATGTTGGTCTCCAATTGGGGTTATCATCTCCTAAAACTGCAAAACTAAAAACTTTCAGACGATAACGATCAAATAAGCGATGATTATAAATATACATCCTTTCCGCAAAATCGTCTTGTTCCTGTCCTTGTATTTCTATGTGAATCAGAACTAAAGCTTTTTCTCCATTCCGCAGGGTGACTTTTACCAGTTTATCCGCTAAACGTCTTCCTGTTTCTGCATCTCGAATTAGTTCTTGTAATTCGGTGTCTAAAGTTTCATATCCTTTTAACCAGTCAATATCTTGATAAACTTCAGGAAAGCAATACTCTATGAATGATTCTAGATAAACTGTAATTGCCTCTTTCCATGCAGTGTCATAATCTGAGTTTTCTTGGTAGTTCATCCCTGAAAAATAATCTATGAACTATAATTAGTATAACATAAATCACAATTAATTACTGTTATATATCATCTCCATTTTCATCTTCTCAACTTCCAACTTCAATCTCTCATTCTCCATTTTTAAACCTGTATTTTCATCCTTAATCAATTCTATTTCATCCCGTTTCATTAATGCTTGATTTATTGCCAACTTCCGCATATCTAAAGAAAACCAACGTTGATAAGTTTTCGTATGAATCTGGACACTATGACCTAAATTATCCGCTGCTGCTTTAATAGGAATTCCTAAAATATGCGCTCTAATTGCCCAACCATGACGCAAATCATAGGGTTTAAAATCTAAACCAATTTTTCTAAACCACCAACTCACTCGTTGAATTAATGCTGTAATTTCTGCATGATTATTTTGGTCTTTTTTCCTAATTTCTGTCAACAACATTTCCAAATATTCGGGATTTCTTAAATCAAATTCCTGAATCCAATTTTTATATAAAGGTAATGCTTCTCTCTCTCCTGTTTTGCAATTTTTATCAACTTTCCAGGTTAAATCAATATTGTCCTTACTTAACCACCAATCAATATCAGGATTGATAAATAATTCACGAGGACGTAAACCAAAAACTGCCAACATTCCATAAACCCATCTCCATAATAACCAGCTATCTTTAACTTCATGATTCACTTGTTTCCCACGATTATGTTCATATTCTGAAAATTGATAAAAACCATCTACAATATCTTTATCACTAGGAATATTACGAGAGTTAGTATTAGGTATTTTAGAATAATTAGTTAAATTAATTTCAATCTTAAAAAGTTGGCAAAATACAGAAATTGCTCTCACAGCATTATATCGCGCCCATTCTTTATCTATATTTTCAATTGCATTAATTAAATTTTCCGTTGTTGCTAAATCATCAGGATTGGTATAACGTTTAATTCTGGTATGATAATAAAAGAAACTATGCTCACTTTTAGTTGTGCGTTTATGGGTTTTAAAATATTCATCTTCAAACTGTTCTAAGAGTTTTCCAATAGTAGATACATCTTTTTCAAATGCTTCCTTTCCTAAATATTTCTCATTCCAAACAAAGGTTTTTCTCGCAATTAATTTACCTAATTCATAAGCTTCTTCCTCAGCAGTTTTCAATCCTTCTAAGTTAGCAGGAATATTTAAACTGATGTTATATTGTTTTTTACTCTTGATATCTGCATCACCTGGTTTCAGGGGTAAGGTTGCACGTAATTGCAGACATCCATGAGATTCTCGAATGGTAACTCTGGTTTTTGCAGACTTCAAACGCAGATTTACCTGTTGTATTTCCTGAGTTAAGGGTGGTTTCATGTTGGGTTATTTGTAGCGATCGCAGTAAAATAATATGATGTTTTAAAAGTTTCTCATGGTGTATCAACGATTTTCAGATCCCCCTATATCCCCCTTAAAAAGGGGGACTTTGATTAATTTATTCCCCCCTTAATAAAGGGGGGGTTAGGGGGGATCTACAAGTGTGTAAATTCACCATTTAATACTTTTTCAATCATCTCAAAACAACAAAACGTAAAATTCAAAACCAGTTTTGCCAATTTTGAATTAATTTTTTATCTAGATTATACTTAACCCAAAAATAAATTTGTTAACTACAAACAGTCTGTTTATTCCCAATAATTTTCCCAATCCTTATCAAAAGCTACTTTTAATTTTTGCAGATAAGTAGAAGTTTTAATTTTCACCATCCACAAATTCTCATAATTAGTACCAACTTTACAAATTACACCTTCATTCACATCATATTTACCACTACGGACATTTTCTATAAATTGTCCATTTAATTTACCCCGATACACAACTCTCGCAATATTAAAATTACTAAAATCTCTAACAAAATCTTCAGGTGGAATAATTCCTTTATCAGTTTCAACATCAAATAAAATCAGTTGTTTAGGATCATCTTCTTTGTGCATTCCTGCAAAGGAATTAATTCCAAAAAACTCAGTAAACACCGTAATTTCCGGACATTGATAATCTGGATTTTGTAAAAACAAACTTTCTAAAGTTTCACCAAAATCTCTGAGAAAAATATCAGGTGCATCTTCTAAACCTGGATGTGCTGCATTAAATTCAGCAATTCCCATCTTATCTAAATCAAATCTATCACGGCGAGTACCAAAAGCATACCAACCTAACTCAGATTCCCACACCCAATGCAGATTAGTACCATCGTATTTTTCAAAAGCAATACATTTTTGTAATGGACAATTTTTATTATCAGGAATTTTCGGATATGCAAGTTTTATTTTTGTCATGTTTGAATAATCAATTGATTTATTAATATTGAATATTGTAGTATTTGTCTGAATCAGGATATCCAGGATTGTAGGATTTACCGGATTATGACCTTGAATGTATTTCAAAGATTCTGAGTACCGAATAACCTTCCCCAATCACCAATCACCATCATCAAAAATACTCCGGTCCTTACCACGGTTACGACGGATTTGCAATCTTTGCTCGTGACATGGACTTAGCATTAAACAACCCAACCTGGGGATTAATTGGCGCTCCTTGGAGCAAAAAGACTGCAAAAACCACATATAAAGCTAAAGCAGCAGCAGCAGTCTAACAGCATTTAAAACGGGAAATCTTGCTCAAGGATAGCCTGGGGAAACACCCCAGGGGGGAGTAGGGAATTCAACTTTCAAAATTTAAAATTCTAAGTTTTGGATTTTGCATTCTGAATTTTGAGCCACATTCCCCGCTTCCTTCCCAGAGTAAGTAAACCCAAAGGTGGGGAAACCCACCTCCTAATCAACACAAAAATCAGCAAAGCTTGGAGAACTAGAATGCCTCAGAATCCAGAAAAAATTCAAGACCACGTTGAGTTATTCCGCCAACCAGAATACCAACAATTATTCCAAAACAAGAAGGAATTTGAAAACGGTCACACTGCTGAAGAAGTAGAAAGAGTAGCAGAATGGACCAAAACCTGGGAATATCGTGAAAAGAACTTCGCTCGTGAAGCTTTAACCGTTAACCCCGCTAAAGGTTGTCAGCCTTTAGGTGCTATGCTCGCTGCTGTAGGTTTTGAAGGTACTCTTCCCTTCGTTCAAGGTTCTCAAGGTTGTGTTGCTTACTTCCGTACACACTTAACCCGTCACTTCAAAGAACCTTTCTCCGGTGTTTCTTCTTCTATGACAGAAGATGCTGCGGTATTTGGTGGTTTGCAAAACATGATTGATGGTTTGGCTAACTCCTACACATTGTACAAGCCAAAAATGATTGCTGTTTGCACCACCTGTATGGCTGAAGTTATCGGTGATGACAAGTTGAATTGACTGGAATCTTGATGTTGATTATCTTGAATTTATTTAGGAATTAATTTGATTATTTTTTTCTTTTAATTTTACTAATTTAGTCTAGACAGACCAAGATTTTATAGCTGGAAAATTGATTATTTTTTGATTATTAAATAAAAATGTTTGCTGAAAACATAAATAGGGAAATTTTAGGCAAAGAGAAGGGGAGCATCCCAAATGTGTAAGTTGATTTTTTGTTTCAGTTCAAGACGTGAAATGAACGAACCACGAAGGAACGAAGGAAGCGAAGATAAGAAGGAAGAAGAGAGTTTTTGGTGTTGCTGCGGTTATTTTTGCAAAATTGGGATGCTCCCAAGAGAAGTAGGGTGCGTTACGCTATTGCTAACTCACCAAAACTTTGATAAAGGTGCGTTACGAACTCCGTTCTAACACACCCTACAATACCTGGGCAACCACAAGGGGTTTGCCCCTACGTGAATTATGAATTATGGTATTTTAATTTTTTAAAACTTCCACTATTTGATATTGAGCTAACATTTCTTTGAGTTGTTGATTTTCTGTCTTCAATTTAACAATTTCTTCCCTCAATTTTTCTAACTCATCTTGATTTTCTACAGCTTTATTAATAGCTTTTTTCCGATTTTCTAAACCGAACCATCTTTGATAAGTTTCTGTATGTTGTTGTACTGAATGTCCCAGATTATCTGCTGCTGCTTTAATTGGGATTCCCATTAAATGCGCTCGAATTGCCCAAGCGTGCCGTAAATCATAGGGTGAAAAACCTAACTCAACTTTATTAAACCAATCAGATACAGCAGCACTTAATGTGTGCATACCTTTTGTATCATCTCTACCATTAATATAATGTTTAACTAATTTAATGATTTCCGAATTTTTTAAATCAAATAACTCAATCCAAGCATCATATAATGGGAGTGCTTCTCTCTCACCTGTTTTACACAATTCATGGACTTTCCAAGTTCGACTTGGAGATAACCAGTGTTCAAAATCAGGATATAAAAAAAGTTCTCTAGGACGACAACCATAAGTAGCTAACATTCCATAAAACCATCTAAATACTAACCAATAATGTGCTTGCTCTTGTCTTTTATTACGGCGGTTATTTGCGTAGATTTCCCATTCATAAAAACCCTGTTCTATTTTAGATTCATCTGGAATTTTCCTCGCTTTGGGTTTAGGACGTTTAAACTTAATTACTAACGGGATATTAAATTCTTTACAAAATAAATTTAAAGCGATAGAGGTTCTATGTTTCCAACTAGGGGTATCATTAGAAATTGTATCAAATTGTTTTTTTATATTTTCAGGAGTTGCTAACATATTTCTATCAAATTGATTTAAAACACCTAAATAATTCTGGAAAAAAGTACCTTCAGATTTAATATTTCTTGGTCGGGAACTGAAATATATTTTTTCATAATTATCCAATAATTCACCAAAAGGTTTTTCAGTTTTTTCTTGTTTACTACCTAAATATTTTTGATTCCATGTAAACTGTTGTCTAGCAATTAACTTTGCTAACTCATTCGCTTCTTCTTCCGCAGTTTTCAAACCATAAAAATTAGCAGGTATCCCTAAAGCAATTTTATATTGTTTTTTGCCATTTCCCTTAGTATCAACATCATTTGGTTTTAGGGGTAATGTTACTTGCAGATATAAACTACCAGCGACTTTAACTATTGCAACTCTTGATTTTGCTGCTTTCAACCTTGCATTCACCTCTTTGAGAGCAACATCAAACTTAATTTCCGTATCAGCAGCTTGGTGTTCCAAATGTTTCATAGTTCCAATATACGTACCGTCTGTAGTAGCAGTTTTGACGGTAGATGCTTGATAACCTTCCTGTAGCTTTGTTTGTGGCATTGCTTATTTTTTGCTTAAATATCATGAAACTGGGAAAGCAAAAATACCGCTGTTTACTGGAAACAGTTTTCAGGTTATTCTCATAACACCAGTATTTCTGTAAGTTCACAATACCATCAACAACCACGTATAACTGCTATTCTCGGTGATGACTTAGGTGCATTCATCACCAACGCTAAAAACGCTGGTTCTGTACCTCAAGAATTACCAGTTCCCTTCGCTCATACTCCTAGCTTTGTAGGTTCTCATATCACAGGCTATGACAACATGATGAAGGCGATTCTTTCTACCTTAACTGAAGGTAAGAAGAAATCCTCCAGCAATGGCAAAATCAACTTCATGCCTGGTTTTGATACCTACTCAGAAAACACCCGCGAATTAAAGCGGATTGCTGAAGTATTTGGTATTGACTACACCGTTCTTTCTGACACCAGTGACTACGTTGATTCACCTAACGATGGTGAATTCAATATGTATCCCGGTGGTACTAAATTAGAAGATGCAGCAGATTCCATCAACGCTAAAGCTACCGTTGCACTTCAATCCTACTCCTTAACCAAAACCTGTGACTACATCACCAAGGAATGGAAACAAGACGTTTCCATGATTCGTCCTTGGGGTATCAAAGGTACTGACGAATTCTTAATGAAAATCAGCGAATTGACCGGTAAAGCAATTCCTGAAGAATTAGAAATCGAACGTGGTCGTGCAGTTGACGCAATGACAGACTCCCACGCTTGGGTACATGGTAAGCGCTTCGCTATCTACGGTGATCCTGACTTAGTATATAGTGTAGTTAGCTTCATGTTAGAAATGGGTGCTGAACCTGTACACATTTTGGTTCACAACACCAACAAAGCATTTGAAAAAGAATTGCAAGCACTGTTAGATTCTAGCGAATTTGGTAAAGAAGCTAAAATCTGGGGTGGTAAGGACTTATGGCACTTACGTTCCTTGTTATTCACCGAACCCGTAGACCTATTAATCGGTAACTCCTACGGTAAGTACCTATGGCGTGATTGTGGTGTACCTTTAGTAAGAATCGGTTATCCCATCATGGACCGTCACCACTACCACCGTTATGCAACCATCGGTTACAAAGGTGTAATCAACTTGTTGAACTGGGTTGTTAACACAGTCTTTGAAGAAATTGACCGCAGCACCAATGTTGCTGGTAAGACCGATATTTCTTATGACTTAGTTCGCTAGAAATATCAATTATTAGATGTTAGTTACTCTTCATTAAATCTGACATCTGATAAATCAAAAAGCAAGGAATAAATGGGGGTTGGGTATTATTTCCCAATTCCCTATTCCAGTAAATCACGTAGGGGCAAACCTCCCGTAGTTGCCCAGCAAGAGTCAGGAGTCATATCTTGCTGACGAATGTGGCGAAGATGTAACGAAATATATTTGCTAAACCATTATTGCTTGTTACCCATTACTTTTTCATGGTTATTATTCATTGATCATAAAAAAATAAAAATGACAATTATCAAGAATTGATGTTATTAAAATTCAGTTACAGATAAATAGATATCTTTTCTGAAACTTAAACTGTGTGAATCTAATATTAAGAGGAATTTTGCAGTAAGTCTATAAATTTTAGTGAGCATTCAGCTAAGAGTTGTTAGCGTCCAGCTTTTCTATTAAACATCAGAGATTGCTATCTCATCACACAAAATACTATCCAGAATATTTGATAGGTATTCATAGCTCTACAGCTGAATTCTGATAGTTGAATACTTACCATTGTCGCTCACATTTTAAATTAATAAAAATCAACCAACCGAGACATAAAAAAATGACCCAAAGCAAAATTAACCAACTTCTAAATGAATCAGGATGCGAACATAATCAAAATAAAGAAGGAGAAAAGAAAAAGAAATCTTGTACACAACAAGCTCAACCTGGTGCTGCTCAAGGTGGTTGTGCTTTTGATGGCGCAATGATAGCATTAGTTCCTATTACTGATGCTGCTCATTTAGTACATGGACCAATTGCTTGTGCTGGTAATTCCTGGGGAAGTCGTGGTAGTTTGTCCTCTGGGCCTATGCTTTACAAAACAGGTTTTACCACAGATTTAACCGAAAATGATGTGATTTTTGGTGGTGAGAAAAAACTATATCAAGCTATTCTGAAAATCCATAAACGTTACCAACCAACAGCAGTTTTTGTTTACGCTACTTGTGTTACTGCCTTAATTGGTGATGACATGGAAGCAGTTTGTAAGGTAGCATCTAAAAAAATTGGTGTGCCTGTAATTCCTGTTATTTCTCCTGGTTTTGTTGGTAGTAAAAATTTAGGTAATCGCTTTGGTGGTGAAGCTTTACTAGATTATGTAGTGGGAACTTCTGAACCAGAATATACTACACCTTATGATATTAATTTGATTGGTGAATACAATATTGCTGGGGAAATGTGGGGTGTTTTACCTTTATTTGAAAAATTAGGTATTCGGGTTTTATCTAAAATTACAGGTGACGCTCGTTATCAAGAAATTACCTATGCTCACCGTGCTAAATTAAATGTCATGATTTGCTCACGGGCATTGGTAAATATGGCTCGTAAAATGGAAGAACGTTATGGAATTCCTTATTTAGAAGAGTCTTTTTATGGTATTAATGATATTAACCGTTGTCTGAGAAATATTGCTGCTGAAATAGGCGATGCTGATTTACAAGCACGGACAGAAAAATTAATTGCTGAGGAAACAGCAGCTTTAGATATTGCCCTTGCACCATATCGAGAAAGATTAAAAGGTAAAAGAGTTGTTCTCTATACTGGTGGTGTGAAAAGTTGGTCAATTATTTCCGCTGCCAAAGATTTAGGAATAGAAGTTGTTGCCACAAGTACCCGCAAAAGTACAGAAGAAGATAAATCAAAAATCAGGAAACTATTAGGTAAAGAAGGCATTATGTTAGAAAAAGGTAATGCCAAAGAATTACTCAAATTGGTGGAAGATACCAACGCAGATATGTTAATTGCTGGGGGAAGAAATCAGTACACAGCATTAAAAGCAAGGATTCCTTTTTTAGATATTAACCAAGAACGTCATCATCCCTATGCAGGTTATGTAGGAATGGTAGAAATGGCGCGGGAATTATATGAGGCTTTGTATAGTCCAATTTGGGAACAAATTCGCAAACCTGCACCTTGGGAAATTTAGGTGACAGGTGACAGGTGACAGGTGACAGTAAGAAGAATATAGGGAAGATTTATTCTGACTTCTGACTCCTTACTTCTGTAAGGGTTTAGCATTGCTAAACCCCTACACCTAAAAAGAATTTTGAAAATATAGAAATGACTGAGAATATATTATGGCACTTGTTACTTTTCCAGAAAAAACTGTTTCTGTTAACCCTCTAAAACAAAGTCAAGCTTTAGGTGCATCTTTAGCTTTTTTAGGATTAAAAGAAACTATTCCTTTATTTCACGGCGCACAAGGTTGTACTGCTTTTGCAAAAGTTGTTTTAGTCCGACATTTTCGGGAAGCAATTCCTTTAGCTACTACAGCAATGACGGAAGTCACTACCATTTTGGGTGGTGAAGAAAATGTCGAACAAGCTATATTAACAGTAGCAGAAAAGTTACAACCAAAAATTATTGGTCTATGTTCTACTGGTTTAACAGAAACTAGAGGTGATGATATAGAACGTTTTCTCAAAGAAATTAGAGAACGTCATCCTGAACTTGACCATATAAAGATTATCTTTGCACCTACTCCAGATTTTAAAGGTGCGTTACAAGATGGTTTTGCCACTGCTGTAGAAAGTATGGTTAAGGAAGTTCCTAAAACTGGAGGAATTAAACCAGAACAAATTACAATTCTTGCAGGTTCAGCTTTTACTCCTGGAGATATTCAAGAAATTGAAGAAATGGTAACATCTTTCGGTTTAGAACCGATTTTTGTTCCTAACTTGGGTGCTTCTTTAGATGGTCATTTGGAAGATGAATATAGTGCTATAACTGCTAGTGGTACAACTGTTAAACAATTGCAATCTTTAGGTAGTTCTGCTTTCACTATTGCATTAGGTGAAAGTATGCGCGGGGCAGCTAAAATTCTCCAACAAAAGTTTAATACAGATTACGAAGTTTTCCGAGATTTGACTGGTTTAGAAGCTGTGGATGAATTTCTGCAAGCGTTATCTGTGTTAAGTGGAAATCCTGTTCCTGAAAAGTATCGTCGTCAACGTCGTCAACTGCAAGATGCGATGTTAGACACACATTTCTATTTTGGCAACAAACGGATTTCTCTAGCTTTAGAACCAGATTTAATGTGGTCTATGGTGCATTTTTTACAGTCAATGGGAGCGCAAATTCACGCGGCTGTAACTACCACAAAATCCCCTTTATTAGAACTACTTCCCATTAAAAATGTCAATCTTGGGGATTTGGAAGATTTTGAAGATTTAGCAGTTGGTTCTAATTTATTGATTGGTAATTCTCATGTCAATAATATTGCTAAACGTCTTTCTCTTCCTCTTTATCGTTTAGGTATTCCTATTTATGACAGATTAGGAAATGGTTTGTTTACCAAAGTAGGATATCGCGGCACAATAGATGTTTTATTTGGTATTGGCAATCTGTTTATAGAACAGGAAGAAGCCACCATGATGAAGAAATGGGAAGGAGTAATTAACAGTTAACAGTGAACAGTAAACAGTTCCTAGTCTCTGACTCTGGCAAAGGTATGGCCTTTATAACTCTGACAAAAGCAGAGCCTTTAAAATTCATTCCCATACAGAGTATGGGTACGAGAAAACGCCAAATTGATAACTGATAACTGCTAACTGCTAACTGAATAACGATAACTGAAAAAGGATGAATGAAAATGAAAATTGCATTTACGACAACTGACCAAATTCATATTAACGCTCACTTTGGTTGGGCTAAGACAATTGATGTCTATGAAATTTCCGATGAAGGATATGAATTTCTGGAAACTTTAAAGTTTGAAGGCGACCTCAAAGAAGATGGAAATGAGGATAAAGTTACTCCTAAACTGGAAGCTTTAAAAGATTGTACAATAGTCTATGTAGTTGCTATTGGTGGTAGTGCAGCGGCTCGGTTAATTAAGCACGGTGTCACACCAGTTAAAGCTAAATCAGATGAGGAAAAGATTGAAGAAATCTTGAATAAATTGGTACAAACCTTAAAAGGGAATCCTCCTCCTTGGTTGCGTAAAGCTTTAGGAAAAAACAAGTCTAGCTTTTTAGAAGAATTGGAAGACGAAGCAGCGGTATGAGTGAAAATAATAGTGTGAACGGAAATGAGACTAGTGCGGTAATGTCTTCACCTTTTTTGAAGATGTTGGTACAACAAATCCGTGCTAATGATAGTTATGGTTTTTATCGTAATTGGTCTGATGAATTAATTCTTAAACCTTTTGTTGTTACTAAACAGAAGAAGAAGGAAATCTCGATCGAGGGTGAGGTAGATCCTGCTACTATTTCTAGAATCAATGCTTTTTTTAGAGCAATTGCTTCTCGGATTGAAATAGAAACTGGCATGATTTCTAATGTAGTAATTCAATTAGGTCATGAAGGTTTTGGTTGGGCTTTAGTTTTTTCCGGAAGATTATTATTAACTATCAAAACTTTGCGAGATGCTCATCGTTTTGGTTTTGGATCTTTGGAAAAACTGAATGAAGAGGGTGAAGCATTTGTACAAAAGGGTATTGAATTAGCCCAACGTTTCCCTGACGTAGGTAATTTGTAATATTTGGTGACTGGTGATTGGTGATCGATGACTTAATTACGAATTATGAATTACGAATTACGAATTACGAATTACGAATTACGAATTACGAATTACGAATTACGAATTACGAATTACGAATTACGAATTACGAATTACGAATTACGAATTACGAATTACGAATTACGAATTACG
>JAAHFX010000011.1:21630-148756 GCA_010672785.1 Sphaerospermopsis sp. SIO1G1 | reverse complement strand
TTTGATGATTTGATTAATAAAGTTGATTATTTAGTTGTTTTTAGACAACGAAAACTTATCTTTACTCCTGCCTGATTATACCCTTCATAATCCTTTTGTTCTTTCTCGACTTTTTCAGCAAACCCTAATTAAACTTCTCAATAAACCTGGTGCTAGTTCTTTATAATTGGGAACTGATAAAATAGGTTTTGATTCATGGAAAAGTATGATATGACTTCCAGTTTGATGGTCTACATCATAGCCAAATTTTTCTAAAGATTTTGACTGCTTTTTTACCAGAAATATTCGATAAACGTCCCATTTATACTAATACTTCTCCTACAAAAGACTGCGATGCTTGAGGTACATAGGGTTTACCATGTTTTTCTAATACATGAAAATAGCCTTTTATAGCATCTTTGATATTTATAATTGCTTCATCTAAGGTTTTACCTTGACTGACACAACCAGGAAGTTCTGGTACTTCAGCAATGTAACCTTGGTATTCTGAATCATAGGTGAATATTACTTGAAATTTCATAGCATTTTTGTGGGAGGTATTTTTCAATTTAATAGTTGGGTTTTCTTGCATCAACCCAACCTATTAACTACGATTAATTGTTATTTAAACTCAGATACCGACGCAAAATATTTTGCGCTTGTTCTAATAATTCTGTTTCTAATTCTCCTAATTTTTGAGTTAGACGAATTTTATCAAAAGTCATTGGTTCAACACAGATTAAAAGACTATCTACAAAAAGTCCATTTTGTGATGATGTAGGTACTTCCACTACTGCTGGTGAAATACGGGGGTTATTGGGTTTTGCGGAAGTAAAGGGTAAAACTGTGACTTTGCTGCGTTGGTTGTTAAACAAAGTCCCAGAAATTATCAGTGCTGGACGAGTTTTTTGAATTTCTGTACCTACGGATGGGTCAAATGTTACTATCCAGATGCTTCCCATTCGGTAATCGCTATGTTTTGCCATTCACTTTCCCAACCTAATTCTAATTCATCAACCACAGCGCAAGCTGCTGCTAGTGCTTCATTTTGTTTTTGTTCTTGCCATTGTTTCAAGAGACTTTCAATTAACGCACTACGGTTATCAACTTTTTGGTCAATATAATTAAGTAGTTCATCCGGTAATGAAATTGAGATTTTAGCCATATCCTACCAAGAGTCATACTATTAGTAGTATAGGTGATTTTGATATTTTTAGTGTTTATGAGTTTTTTTGATTAATTCTTTCCTGCACTGTTTGACGAATATCTTTATGGTATTGTGCTGTCATTTCTGTTGCATGGCAGTTTTGGTCATTTTCTACCATTTTGGATAAGAGGATTATTTGTAAAAAATTGTAAATACTAATACATTAGTTTTCAAAATTACTGAATTTATCATACAGTGTAGATTGACAACTGTAACCTCTTGGGTTACACTGGATATTATAACTTTATTTATGATCAAAAATTTTAAACATAAAGGATTAAAAAAGCTGTTTGAAGATGATAATAGAAGTGGTGTTAATCCCAATCATGCAGAAAAACTATTAGATTTATTAGATAGACTAGATGCGGCATCTGTAGCTGACGATATGAATTTTCCTGGTTCTAGGTTTCATCAATTACTAGGAAATAGACAAGGACAATATTCTAGGAGTTACGCATTGACAGAGTAGACAAATAGTGCATAGATAAAAAAGGTCGTCTATTGAGCAGGTATAGGACAATTAGGAAAATAACGAAACCTTCCACAGCACAATGTAATCTGGAACATTACAGGTTAGAGATAGCCAAGCAATCAAAACACATATATTCTGCTCACTTCAAGCATTCGTTCGTTTGGAAAAAATGCGCTCTGAAAATATCATTTCTAACTGGTATGAAGTGCAAAGAAATTTATTCACTGTAGTCGTTCGTGACTATATTTTTGACCATCTTAGTCAGACTTGTGCTGCCTAACATACATATCTCTCTTATTTTGTCAATGCGTAACTCCTATATTCTATAGCGGTTTCTGGTAATTGGCGATTAACTTTTGTTTTTGAAGATGGGGATGCTTACGACGTAAATTACGAGGATTATCATTAGGAATAGGAATATGAATACTAACAGAAAACCAAGACATCCTGGTGCTTTAATTAAACGTCAATATTTAGAACCTTTAAATATGACTGTAACTGAACTGGCTAATATTTTGAGTGTATCTCGCAAAACGGTTTCAGAAATTGTGAATGAACGTGCAAGTGTCACACCTAATATTGCTTTGCGGTTAGCAAGTGCTTTTAAAACTACACCGGAACTTTGGTTAAATCTTCAACAGAAGTTTGATCTTTGGTGTGCAAAAAATGAATCTGAAGAATGGAAAAATATCTCACCGATTGAAATTAGTTAAAATAGTTTGGGTGATAATTCTCAGGTGAGGTGAAGTTTCGGTGGTGTATCTGTGATGGTTTTATTGTCTTCTCTTTTTTACATAGGGGAATGAGTAGTTATTGACTTTCGCTAAGAATTTCTGTATTTTTGATTCTTGAGAATCTGTTGTTTGTGCAGGTTCGCTGGGTTCAAGAATCATAATTTGTATGGTTTTACCTTCTAATTCGGAACTTAGTTTTTCACTTAAAATTAAGTTCACCGTTGGTACAGGTTGCTTGGATTATTTGCAGCATTATTAATTGTTGAAACTCCTAACTTGAGTTATTTGGGTATGATTTTATTATAATATATTGCTCACACTGTTTGACGTATATCTTCCCAGTCTTGTGCTGTCATTTCTGTCGCTTCTCCAGAGTTTAATCCTTCTAACAGCATGGTTTGTAGTCTTTCTTTTGCTCTTTGTTTTTGGTCTTGTCGCACTAATTCCCGAAAATATTCACTCACGCTACTGTAATCTCCTTGCGCTACTTTTCTATATAATCGCGCATGGTGTCAGGTAAGGAAATATTCATACTTTTCATAATGTGACTTTCTAAATCTACTTTCCTATATGATGGCAGTTTTTGTCATTTTCTGCCATTAGTAGGAAAAACTATTCGTGATGGTTGGTGATGGTTGGGTGGGTTACGCTGCACTTAACCCAACCTACTCACTACGGGAATCCTTTTTAAGCAGAAATCCAATTCTCTAATTTTAATTCGGAAATTCGGCTATAATGACGAGTGTTGTTAGTTACTAAAATATAGTTTCTAGTTAATGCAACACTAGCAATTAATAAATCAAAATCTGCTACTGGTTGTCCTGTTTTTCTAAGTTCTGCTTTTAATTCCCCAAATTTTTTGACTGCATTATTATCTAAAGTTACCACTTCAATATTTTGAATAAAGTTTTCTGCACGAGTTAAATTTTCTGTTACTTTTTGAGAATTGTAAGCACCAAAATATAATTCAGCAACGGTGATGTTACAAATACAAATATTTTCCCATCCTATTGTTTGAATTTTATTTGTGACTGAAGTAATATTTTTTAACCAGTAAATGCAGGTATCTGTATCTAATAAGTAAATCATAAGCTAATATCAGAGTTGGAAATAGTACGACTGTCATAAATTTCTTTAACTATTTCTTCTGCTGTGCGTTCATCTTCCCAAGCACCATATTTTTCTATGAATGTGTTTAATGGATGTGGTTGTGATGTGGTTATATTTTCTGGTTGTGGATAACGTTTTTTAAGTAGTTGAATAAAATCAATGAGTAAGATTTGTGCTTCTTCTGGTAAGTTGTTAATTTCTTGAGATATTTCTGCAAGTTTGATATCCATAATTACTGCCTTTTTTTGAATTATGTTATTACTATTATACTGCTTGACGGATATCTTCCCAGTCTTGTGCAATCATTTCTGTTGCTTCAAAGAGAGTTTAAACCTTCTAAAAGTATGGTTTGTAGTTGTTCTTTTGCTCTTTGTTTTTGGTCTTGTCGCACTAATTCCCGGAAATATTCACGCTTCGCTGCTGTAACCACCTTGCGCTACTTGTTCTTCTATGTAATCGCGCATGGTGTCAGGTAAGGAAATATTCATACTTTTCATAAGCTGACTTTTTAAATCTACTTTTCTATATGATGGCAGTTTTTGTCATTTTCTGCCATTGGCTGGAAAAATCATTCGTGGTAGTTCGGTGGTTTGGGTAATGTTGAGTTTCCTTGTGTCAACCTAACCTAGTAGTTACTTCATCAATTTCTGCTATTTCTCTATTTTTCTGTTGTTGACTAAATTCTTCAAACAAGGTAAAAAATCTATCTACAGCACTTTTTTCATCTGCTGAATGAAAGAGAATAATACTTGACCACAACTGACCTGTTTCGACATTAAATTTATGTCTTATCCATTGTAAAAAATCTTGAAATTCGGTTTCTTCTGCTGTTAAGGAAATACCAATTTCTCGGCGTGCAAAATAGTAGCCATCTAAAAAAGATTGGAGGCTAAAAATAGAGGTTTTACCTAAATAAATTGCGGGTCTTTTTTTGATTTTTTCCAGTAATTTGTAGAGATTATCCATATTTAACTCCCTAATTTTCTAGCTTAAAAGTATGTTTCGGTGATTTGAAACTCTAATCCTGCATCTAAAATAGGTGAATAAAGATTATCTATCCACTCTAATTGTGTAATTCCTTGATGGTGGATGTTATCAAAAACCAGTTCCACTTCATTTATCTCAATTATAACACCTTCATGATGACCAGTAGTAGCAATCAATTCTCCAATACTATCATCATAAATTCTGCCATAAATTGGATCTTGAGAATTTGTATCTAGTGTAATATGTTTGCCATTAATACCTTGTCTGATTAAAAATTCTTTGATTGCTCTAGCACAGGGTATACAATCAAATATTCCGTAACTTTTGGCAATTGCTATAATTTGTTGATAAATTATATCCTCTTGATGCAAATTTACTCCTGGGGATAAATTGTAATAATTCCAGTATCAATTGTTTTTGATCATTATAATACTTGACAGATATCTTCCCCATTTTGTACTTTCATTTCTGTTGCATTTCCAGCGTTCAAACCTTCTAAAAGCAGGGTTTGTAGTTGTTCTTTTGCTTTCTGTTTTTGGTGTTGTCGCACTAATTCCTGAAAATATTCACACTTCGCTGCTGTAACCTCCTTGCGCTACTTTTGTTTAATTTTTAATTTTAAATATTAAATTTCTCACTATGAAATATGTTAAATTTAACGGAAAAGGTGAATCTAGTAAAAATTCATCAAGTAAATTCTCATTTAACATAATATATTCCTTAAGTTGAACGCCTGGTTTTGCCATATCCGCTTCTACTTGTCCTATATTGTACTTTCCAACATAGAAATCTATATCAAAATACTGACCAGGGTTAATATAATCAATCCCTATATCTGCTACATTTTTTGTATGATTTAAACGAAGATGATTTCTATAAACCCCTAATTTACCAGAAAATTCACCTCCATATACATTTGCATCATTACCAAAATTCAGTTGTATATTGACTTGATTTATTTCTGTATTACCACTGTTCATTATACGTATCTTAACAATACTGATGCTGGTTTCTTCTTGATTATTGATAAATATTTTAACTGGAACACTAAAACCACTAAATGCCTTATCTGTTATGATGTTTGACTCTCCTATAACTGCCCAAGAAATTCTTTTTCTCTGTTTAAAATAATTTTGAACTAATGTAGCAGAAATAGTTCCTAAAAAAAAGCTTACAAACTAACCTAATACGTTAATCCAATCAGATGATGTTAACTTCATATTTTCGTTGACCTTGAACTTAATAAATTGGCAGTATAGGTTAATACAGTTACATATTATCATGCTAGTAATCCCCAACTAAGTAACAATATAGATGGGGATTACGTAATAATGAAAATCTTAATGCACCAACTCAATAGCCCGCTTAGTCAAAGCCTCCGCAGTCAACCCATTAAACGCCATCAACTCACCTGCACTAGCAGTAGTTTCCCCACGCTTCCAGGCAAAAGTATCACGTTTACAATTACTGCGTAACATAATTGGTTCTAACATCGCACCTGCACCACCAGTGACACCAATTAACGCATCTCCAGCAAATAAATTATCAAATTCTGCATCACTCAAAAACTCACCATCAGCTTCAGAACAAGTCTCCCAAGCTGTATCATCAGGACGATATAAACGGCGGGGGTTAATAACAGAAATAATCTTCACTCCAATACCTTCTGTCTCTAAAAATGCCGCTGCTTCAAACACAGGAATTAAAGTCATATCGCCAATGACAGCAAAGACAACTTGCTTTCCTCCGGGAACTTCATGTAATAAAATCGCGCCTTTTTCTAACCCTTGTTTGGTTTGTTCTAATGTTGTTCTAATGGGTAAAGGTGACTTACTTGCAGTGATGGCAATTCCTTTATTTTTTGTTCCTAAAGCCCAGTCATAACAGACTTGAATACTGTTAGCATCGGGAGGAAAAACGGGGAAGACATTTCCATTTCTCATCATCGAAGCAAAATAAGCTTCAATTTCTGGTCTTTGGTGTGTCCAACCGTTGCGTCCTTGTTCTAATGCACCTGCTGTAAATAAGGTAATAGTTGAAGGTGTTTTTCTTCTTAATTCTGCCATTGCTTGGATGACAGTTTGCCAAATTGGTAAACCATTGATGGCAAAAGATTCATAGGAACACCACAAAGTTCTGCCACCCATTAAGGATAAACCAGCAGCTAATCCTGCACAAGCATCTTCGCTCAAAGGTTCGTATACTTGACCTCCTGGAGCTTGGTTGTAGGTTTCATCTGTTGTGGGGTGGATGATTTTTAATGCTTCATTAATATTACCAATTCCGGAAGCAGCGTTACCATCGGCGTTGGTGACTAGGAAGTTTTTATCTTTATTTCCTACTATTCCTACTAACCTTCCCATTGCGGTTGTGGAAACTTTTGGATCTCCACCAACAGTGTATTCTTCTAATGGTAATTCACCGATTTCTGCTAATGGTAATTCAAATTCTGTGACTACTGTTTTCGCTGCGGGGCCGCCACCGGCACGTTCGGCATTTGTGCGGACTGTTTGCCATGCTTCTACAGGTAAAGCACGTTTTTGTAAGGACTCTACAATGTGGGGAGCAGTTAAAGTATCTTTAGGATAAAGGTTGTGGGATTTTGAACCTAAAGCATGAACACCAGCACCTTTAAGTTGTTTGATAATGAATACTGTCAATTTACCACTCATGGCAGAACGGGCAGCTTTATCAACGCCTACTAATACCGCTTTGGTAAATTCTAACCGTTTTTGGAAGGAGAAAATAGTGCTATCTACGTATTCTCCGGGTTGGTTTTGGTCGTCAAAGTCCTTAGCATTCACTAATACTACTTCCGCAAAACCGTTACCTTGCCAATAAGCAATCATCTCTTCATTTGTTTTTAAAGATACCATACTATGATGCTCTTGGCTGTAACCGTTCCAAACTAAAACGGGTAAAAAGTTGGTAGCTTTGGGGTAGGCGGTGTTAAAGTGCGCCATTGAACTCATGATGTAGGGTTCACCCAGTCCTCCATCTCCCAAGGTGAAGGGGAAGAGTTTGTCACGGTGTAATAATGCTGCGGACATGGCGAAGTGTTGTCCTTGTCCCAAAGGACCAGCAGGGGCTAAAATACCGGGAATGTAACCGGATAGGTGTCCTAGTAGACCATGTTTTTCCCGGAAGCGATCGCGTAGTTGTTGTACTGTGGAGATGTCCATGTCTTCCAAGGAACGGTCTAGGAACATGGCACTGTAAAAACCGGGAGCGTGGTGGCCAACTTCGGTGATAATGTTTTTATGTCCCAGCATGACCAAAGCTGCGTAAACTTCCGCTTGGCTGGCAAAACCGCCGGGGTGTCCAGAGGCTTTACTGGCTGTGACTTGTAAAGTTAGGTAGCGGAGGGCATCGGCAGCTAGTAAGGTTTGATATACTGCTTTTGGGTCTGTTGGTGAGGCGATCGCATTTTGACCAGATTCTATGACTGGTGTTGCACCGTAGGTTGCAAAGTCTGGCAGTGCTTCCCCAAAATATTGGATACCTTCGCAAAAGTTGGGAACTGTGGAAGATGCTTTGGTTGTTGTCATGCTGAGTACCTTAAAATAGTTTTGTCGTTTTCACAAATACATTTTTTTTTCTCACGCAGAGGCGCAGAGGCGCAGAGAGGAGAGAAAGGAGTAATCTGAGATATGAAAACTGCTGTAATGTAACAAGAATTTTACATCTTCGTGGTTGCAACGGGTTATGGGTGTTTGACGATGCAATATATAAGGAGAATTTATATTTAGGGAATAAATATAGAACTTACGCACAAGCTATGGAATAATTAAACCACAGAGGCACAGAGAACACGGAGCAATGAGGGTTTGAGAGATATTGTGTGTAAGTGCTGAAATAGTCCAGGGAATCAATTAAGAGTCTTATAGCTATAAAATCTGATTATCAAAATAATGATTCTATGAAAATAGTTCCAGTTGTTTGATTTTACTGATTTGATTTTTGCAAATGAGAATTGCTGCAATATTTCTGAAAATTAAATATACAGCACCTTCTGGTGTCATGAGGTACATTGTTGGCGGGCAAGATACCCACCCCACAAGATTTTCATAATTATGATTTGTACCTCATAGCAACGAAATCTGCTGTATCTAATTAGAAGTTAGAACTTCCTCAATGATGTATGTTTCTCTTGACATACTTCCTCGTCCTAAAGGAGCGAGGATTCCTTGACACTTCGCCAGGATGCGCCACAAGTGGTCTTACCGTCCCTCCATGTCTGTTTAGAGTCTCCCAATGCCCTATGGCGACTATACCTAAATTTTACCATCAAGCCGTCCTAGAAGGACGGGGCTTGTATCCCATTCTTTTAGTCAAGGCACTGAATTACTGACTTCATGAGTAATACTACTCTGCTTTTTTAGCTCGGAAAGTAGCTGCCACTGTATAGTCAGATGTACGATAACCTGTGTAACCCAAATGTTCACATTCTACAAATCCTACTGATTCCATAACTTCTAACACCTTGAAAACAGGTATTGCTCCTGCAACACAATCGCACCAACTTCCTTCTTCTGTCTCCGACTCCGAATTTCCTTCCCGAACTACATCGACTAAATAAAACCTACCACCGGGTTTCAAACAATTATAAGCTTGTACAAAGGCACATTTCTTACGAGGCGATAAATTAAATGTTCCATTTGAAATGACCACATCGGCTACACTTTCGGGAATGTCTTCGTGTTGAGCCATATCAAACGGAGCCTTAATAACTTCAATATTATTTAGGTTACATAATTCTGCATTTTCACGCGCCTTCTTCACCATTGCTGCTGTCATATCTACACCAATAACTTTTCCTGTTTCACCAACTAAACTGGCAGCAACACAAAGATCAGCACCTGCACCACATCCTAAATCAATAACAGTTTCATCTTTGTTAATCGGTCCTAGGGAGAAAGAATTACCGCACATACAGGAAGACTCCCAAACTACGTCAGGAAGTTGGGAGACATCATATCCCATTTTTGCAGCATTTTCTTTACCGTAGGGTAGTGGATTAATTGTGCCAAAACCTGTTTGAGGATTTTGGGCTAGTTGGGTGTACTGCTTGAGAATTTCCTTAAAAGAACGGGTGACACCAAGGGTTAACTTGATTTGACCCCAAAATTCGCCACTTTCAAGGAATTCATTGTAATCAATCTTACCATTATTGTCACGATCTGCTTTTTCAAAGAGTATAGTCAGTTCATCTTCTCCTAGATTAATCTTCAACGAGTCCAATAATTGACGCAGTTCATCCACTGAGATGGAGCCATTACCATCTAAATCAATCAGTGAAAAGATTTCCCGTAGGTCGTCTTGGGAAGTTAGGTTGACTTTATTGACCACCCATTCTACAAATTCCGGAAATTCCAGAGTTCCACTTAAGTCGGGATCAGCTTTGATGAAAATAGCTTCTAGTTCTTCATCTGTTAGACTCATTCCTAAAGAACCCATTGTACTCACTAACTCTTCTCTAGTTAGAGAACCATTACTATCAGCATCAAACAAATCAAATACTTCTTTAAATTCATCAAGTTGTTCCTGTGTCAATTGACCTGAATGATAAATCGGTTTCATAATTTTCTTTATCGTTTATAGAGATTGTCTAAATTATCTATTAGGTATGTTTATGATGAGCTGTTTAATATTACCTGACTTTCACTAAGTTGGGGTTAAAATTTGTTACATAGCAACAAATTTTAAAAAAACTTTAACTAAACTGTTTTGCAGAAGCTAGAATTTATATTCCACTGGAACCATAGGGAATTGCATAAAATTGATTAATTTTATAAATTGCATCAGTTAAACGTTTTTCACTCCAAACACCTTGAGACCAACGCATTAAAAAATTACTACCCTTTAAATGTCTGGGGTTTAACCAAAATTCAGACCAACTAATTTCAGTAATAAATTTTAATTCTAATTCAATTTCTGCGGCTGAGACTGATAAAATACTTTCAAATAGGTGCATAAATTATTTTGATAGCAAACAATAAATTTACCAAGTTTTATATTAGGATATTTGCGACGCGATCGCTACTTGAGATATGTTGATTTTCATTCTTTGTATTTGCAGAGTTTCGGTAAATCGCTGATATCTGATGACTAAATGCTTACACTGAAGTAAACATATTCTTACCCAGACAAGTATTTTCCACATCCTCTTTCTCCAGATGACTATCCCCTAACCAACAATTGCTATATAGTAAGTTAAAGTTTTATGAAGTGAGGGCTAGGAATGTACATTGTACAAATTGCCTCAGAATGCGCTCCTGTGATTAAAGCTGGAGGTTTGGGGGATGTCGTCTATGGACTGAGTAGGGAGTTAGAAGGACGGGGAAACACCGTCGAACTCATCCTACCCATGTACGACAATATGCGTTATGACCACATCTGGGGTCTACATGATGCTTATTTGAATTTGTGGGTACCCTGGTATGGTGGAGGTATCCACTGTTCCGTATACTGTGGTTGGGTACACGGTAGAGTCTGTTTCTTCATTGAACCCCATAGTCAGGATAACTTCTTCCATAGAGGTTGTTACTATGGTTGCAATGACGATAATATGAGGTTTGCTTTCTTTAGTAAAGCAGCTTTAGAATTTTTACTGCAAAGTAATAAACGTCCAGATATTATCCATTGTCATGATTGGCAAACTGGTTTAATTCCTGTCATGTTGTATGAAATTTATAAATATCATGGCATGGAATATCAACGGGTTTGTTACACCATTCATAACTTTAAACATCAAGGAATGGGTGGAGTAGAAACTCTAGAAGCAACCAATTTAAACCGTTCCGATTATTACTTCCAATACGATAAATTGCGGGATAATTTTAATCCTTTTGCTATCAATTTTATGAAAGCAGGAATTAATTATGCCAATGCAATTACCACCGTTTCTCCAAATCATGCGGTAGAAGCTCAAACTACTGAAGTAGGTTGTGGTTTAGGACATACCCTTTATTTACAACAAGATAAATTCAGTGGTGTTCTCAACGGTATTGATTACGATTTTTGGAATCCTGAAGTTGACCCTTACATCTCCGATAATTATAATTGGGATGATTTTGAATTAAAAGCATATAACAAAAAAGCTTTACGCGAAAGATTGATGTTAGGTCATGATCAGAAAAAACCTCTGATTGCCTATATTGGTCGTTTAGATAATCAAAAAGGTGTACATTTGGTTCATCATGCCATGTACTACGCCTTGAGTAAAGGAGCGCAATTTGTATTATTAGGTTCAGCTACAGAACCAGCAATTAACGCTCATTTCCAACATGAAAAACAAGTTTTAAATAATAACCCAGATGTTCATTTAGAACTAGGATTCAATGAAGAATTATCTCACCTAATTTATGCTGGTGCAGATATGATTGTTGTTCCCAGTAATTATGAACCCTGTGGTTTAACCCAAATGATTGGTTTAAAATACGGAACTGTTCCCATTGTGCGAGCAGTTGGTGGTTTAGTAAATACTGTTTTTGACTACGATTATGATCAGAATTTACCACCTGAAAAACGTAATGGTTTTGTGTTCTATGAACAAGATAACCAAGGGTTAGAATCTGCAATGGGAAGAGCAATTGATTTGTGGTATCAAAAACCTGAAGAGTTTAAACAATTGGCAATTCAGGGGATGAGATATGACAATTCATGGAATGTTCCCGGTGTGAAATATTTAGAGCTTTACGATTGGATTCGACACCATTGGTAAGTCTTTAATTCTTCTTGTTCCCAGTCTCCAGACTGGGAATGTAATATAGAGGTTCTACCTCTAAAAAAGGCAGATCCTTGTATAATTTACTCCCATACAGAGTATGGGAACGAGAGTAAAGCCAGATTTAATTTATTCCTATACAGAGTATGGGAACGAGAGTAAAGCCAGATTTTAATTTATTCCTATACAGAGTATGGGAACAAGGTAATCAGAAGAAATTAATCAAATTTAAAGAATAAAAATATTGTCAAAAAAGATAAAAATGCTGTATATTCATAATGTATTTTATTATTTTATCACCTCAAATTTTATAGAAAAATAATGCAAGAATATGATGTCATAATTATCGGTGCAGGACACAATGGTTTAGTATGTGCTGCTTATTTACTCAACGCTGGTTACAGCGTCCTCTTATTAGAAAAACGCCCCGTTCCTGGTGGTGCAGCAACAACAGAAGAATGTATCCCAGATCAAGCACCAGGGTTTAAATTTAACCTCTGTGCTATTGACCATGAATTTATCCATTTAGGTCCGGTAGTTGAAGAATTACAACTCACAAAATATGGTTTAGAATATCTAGAATGTGACCCAGTTGTATTTTGTCCTCATCCTGATGGTAAATATTTTTTGGCACATAAATCTTTAGAAAAAACCTGTGCAGAAATAGCTAAATATAATCAAAGAGATGCTCAAAAATATGCAGAGTTTACCCATTATTGGCAACAGGTAGTTAACGCTATGATTCCCATGTTTAATGCTCCGCCAAAATCAATTATAGATATTTTCGGAAATTATAATACTAATACATTTAAAGATTTATTCTCTGTGGTTGGTTCAACCCAAAAAAGTATGGATTTTGTGCGGACGATGTTAAATAGTGCAGAGGATATTATTAATGAATGGTTTGATGAAGAATTTCTCAAAGCACCTTTAGCAAGATTAGCTTCTGAATTAGGTGCGCCTCCATCTCAAAAAAATCTCGCTATTGGTGTGATGATGATGTCTATGCGTCATAATCCAGGAATGGCTAGACCTCGCGGTGGTACTGGTGCTTTAGTGCAAGCATTGGTGAATTTAGTGACTAAAAAAGGTGGAGTAATTCTCACAGAACAGCAGGTTGAAAAGGTGTTAATTAATAATAATAAAGCTGAAGGTGTCAGGGTAAAAAGTGGTCAAGAATACCGGGCAAAATATGGAGTAATTTCTAATATTGATGCTCAACGTTTGTTTTTACAAATGACAGATAAAAGTGATATTGATGATGTTGATAGTGGTTTATGGGAAAGGTTAGAAAGACGAATTGTTAATAATAATGAAACTATCTTAAAAATTGATTTGGCATTAGATCAACCCTTAATCTTTGAGCATCATCATCATCGGGATGAATATTTAATTGGTTCAATTTTAATTGCAGATTCAATGAATCATGTAGAACAAGCACACAGTAAATGTACATTGGGGGAAATTCCTGATAGTGATCCTTCCATGTATGTGGTAGTTCCCAGTATGCTTGATCCTAGTTTAGCTCCGAGTGGAAAACATACAGCTTGGATTGAATTTTTTGCTCCATATCAAATTGCAGGTGCAGAAGGAACGGGTTTAAATGGTACAGGTTGGACTGATGAATTGAAAAATAAAGTAGCAGATAAAGTTGTTGATAAATTAGCAACTTACGCACCCAATGTAAAGCAAGCAACTATTGCAAGAAGGGTAGAAAGTCCAGCAGAATTAGGAGAAAGATTAGGCGCTTATAAGGGGAATTATTATCACATTGATATGACTTTAGATCAAATGGTGTTTTTTAGACCTTTACCAGAATTAGCCAATTATAAAACTCCCATTGATAATTTGTTTTTAACGGGTGCGGGTACTCATCCTGGTGGTTCAATTTCCGGGATGCCTGGACGAAATTGTGCTAGGGTATTCTTACAGTCTAAACATCCGATTTCTCATGCTTTTAAAGATATGGGAAGTACAATTAAGTCTATATTTCGGGTTAGTTGATAAGACTTGATGTAGATCCCCGACTTCTCACTTTCATCTAGTCTATCAATCTGAAATTTTGATAGAAGTCGGGGATCTAAAGTAATGTTTATTCAATTTTAATTATGACACAAAAAGTATTAATTCTAGGTGGTGGTGGTAGAATTGGCGGTGCAGTTGCAGAGGATATTTTAAAATATACACAAGCCAATATTACTATTACTGGACGTTCTCAAAAACATCTTTTAAATTTGCATGAAAGGGTAGAATATTTAAGTTTAGATTTACAGGAAACGGAAAAGTTAAAATATGCGATCGCTCAATCAAATTTGGTTATTCACTGTGCAGGGCCTTTTCACCATCGAGATACCCAAGTTTTAGAATTTTGCATTGAACAAGGTGTTAATTATGTAGATGTCAGTGATCATCGTTCCTATACTCAAAAAGCATTGAAGTTAAATGAAAAAGCAATCAATTCGGAAGTAACCGCTATTATCAATACTGGCATTTTTCCTGGTATTTCTAATAGTTTAGTCAGGTATTTAATTGATAAGTTAGATACCCCTGAAAAAATCCATTTAAGTTATTTGGTTTCTGGTTCTGGTGGTGCTGGTATCACTGTGATGCGGACTACCTTCCTAGGTTTACAGCAACCTTTTACAGCCTGGATAAATGGCAAATGGCAGTTAGTGAAACCCTACACAGAAAGAGAAGAAATTACATTTCCACATCCTGAACAAAAAGGTGGGGTTTATTGGTTTGATATGCCAGAAACAGTGACTTTACCTACATCTTTTCCGGAAGTCAAAACCGTAATTACTAAATTTGGTTCAACTCCTGATTTTTATAATCATTTGACTTGGATGACTGCAAATCTTTTTCCCCAATGGTTAATGCAGAAAGATGAAACCATTGAATTTTTATCTCAAGTTAGTTATCAAATGACTAATTTTACAGATAATTTTACCGGCATTGGGGTAGCAGTCAGGGCAGAAGTGACTGGAAAAAAAGATGATCAAACAGTAGTTTATACTTCCGCAGTATCCCATGCACAGACAACCATAGCTACCGGGATAGGTGCAGGTAGCATCGCACAATTATTGCTAGAAGGTAAACTTAATAAACCTGGTGTCTCTCCGGTGGAAGTAGCATTACCAACAGAGTTATTCACAGAGATTATGCAATCCAGAAAAATGAATATTAGCTTTCAATAAAAATGCTATCAACTTTTACAAATTAGGTGGGTAAAAAACCCACCCAACTCAACCATAAACTAAACCAAAACGTTGAGATTTTTGGCAGTTTCAAAGAAAAATTTAACATTTTCTTCTGGTGTGGTTGGTAGTACACCATGTCCCAGGTTGAGAATATGTCCCCAGTCGCCGGCTTTACGAACCGTATCCAAAATGCGATCGCGGATAAATTCCTGAGAGCCAAATAACACACCTGGATCAAGATTACCCTGAACTTTCCATTGCTTACCTAATCTTGTCCGTGCATCAGCCATATCCACTGTCCAGTCAATGGTAAGGATATCTGCACCAGATTTAGCCATTCTTTCTAGCAACCCTGCACTACCTGTCACCAACAAAATTAAAGGTGTGTCAGGATGGGTTTCTTTCACCTTGTCAAACACCATTTTTTGATAGGGTGCAGCAAAGATTTCATAATCTTGGGGGCTTAATTCTCCCGCCCAAGAATCAAACATTTGTACAACTTGAGCGCCACAATCAATTTGATGGCACACATACTTAGCAATAGACTCAGCAAATTTAGTCAGTAGCTGATCTAAAAGTTTTGGGTTTGTGAAGGCCATGTTTTTGATGATGGAATAGGTTTTAGAACCCTTACCTTCCACTGCGTAAGCTGCTAAAGTCCAAGGTGCGCCCACAAAGCCTAATACCGTTGATTTATTACCTACTTCCTGACTTAATGCCTGCAAAATCGGTTTAATGAATGGCAGGGACTCATCTGGTTCTAAAGTACGTAATTGATCAATTTGTTCTTGAGTGCGAATGGGCGCGTTAATAATTGGGCCTTTACCTTCCGCCACATCCATATCAATACCCATCCCTGGTAGGGGGGTGACAATGTCGGAAAATAAAATTACTCCATCGGGTTGGAAAGCTTTCCAGGGTTGGAGGGAAACTTCGATTGCCACTTCTGGAATTTCTGAGCGTTGACGAAAAGAAGGATATTTCTCCCGCAAGTCTCGATATGCTTTCATGTATCGTCCTGCTTGTCGCATCATCCAGACAGGAGGACGATCTACCTTTTCACCGCGTGCAGCCCGAAGGAGGAGAGGAGCCGTTGAGGAAACACCCATTTAACACTACATCCTAAGTCACTTTTATATTTCAATGTTTAGCTTATCATCCCTGGATTAGCTTTTTCTGGAGATACACCTTTACATAACTTCATATACCAGTGAACCTCAAATAGATTGACAACCTTTATTGATGATTAAATAGAGTTTTGAAAATAGGTAACAAAAATATCTGATTAATTCAGGTAAAAGTTCGTGATAAACTTGCACTTAACAATTTAGAAGAAAGTAACAAAGATAGGAATTTATGACCCAGGTGAATGTTCCTTACACAGAAGAATATTTTAGTAGCTGGTTTTTTGATATGGACTATCAAAGCATAGCTACCGCTATTGTAGAAATTTTTCAACCGAAAACAGTTGCTGATTTTGGTTGTGGCCCTGGCAATTTAAGCAAAGAATTAGCCAAACTAGGGGTACAGGTAACAGCAGTAGATGGCTATTCTCAACCAGATTTTTCGGGATTTTCTGTGGAATTTCACCGCTTGGATTTGAATGATTCGGAAGCGATCGCTAATTTCTTTACTAACAAATCTTTTGATTTATCAGTATCTGTAGAAGTAGCAGAACATCTCAAACCAGAAACTTCACCTATTCTAGTGAACTGGTTAACTAAGGTTGCTCCAGTTGTGGTATTTTCAGCATCAGTTCCTGAACAAGAAAGTGAAGGACATATTAATTTACGTCCCCGTGAATATTGGCATGATTTATTCACTCAACACAATTTTGTAGTAGGAGACCGCATCCGCGAAAGGTTACGTCCTCATCCTAGAGTAGCTCATTGGTATCGCTATAGTGTTTTAGATTATGTTCATGTTGAACATCCCTTAATTCCTAATTCTGATGAAGTTATTCGTCGTTTAATCGCTTCGGAATCTGCTGCAACTACAGCTTTTTATGAGCAGTCTTCTAAGCTATATCGACTAGAACAAGAAGGAAAAATTGACTAAATAGGTTTTAGTGAATAAGTGATCTGTGAAGACTAGGTGACAGGTGACAGGTGACAGGTGACAGTTTGAGAGAGTTGGTAAGTTTTAATTGTGATATGAATAGGACTTACGCAAAAGAACTAAAAAATAAGGTTTTCGGAGAATAGGTTCATAAAAGGAAAAAACCCCTACACCCTACACCCTACACCCTACACCCAGCCCTGATGATAAATTTTGTGCGTAAGTCCTGATGAAGTGCAAGGTTTTTTAGTTCTTATCCTCAAATATCTTGCACTTTTTCAATTTTAAATTGCCTACTTTTCTTCAAATGTAAGGTTTTTACATTCATAAGCCTGACGGCAAGCTACGCGGACAGCAAACCCTAATTATTTAGAACGGCTTATTTGAGATAGGAACAGTTTAAATTTCATACCTAATTTATTCTAGTCAGATGAAGAGATTTGTTCTAAAACACTTTTAGTAATACTGGTTTCGGCTCTAGTATAATTATATGTTTCTGGTGTGCTTATTCTAGCAGTTTTAAATATTTTTTCTGCTCGTTCCCAAAAATTTGTATCCTCTCCATAAGCAATATTTTGAAAACCTTGCAATTCAAAAAACACCCGTCGCTTCCCAAAAAATGTTGGGCCTAATACACATTCTCGTAAATTAATAGTTTTTCCAGCTTGAAAATAATCAGCAACAAAGATTTCTTCTTCACTAAAAAATCCCCCTTGAATTAAATCAATATCTGGATGATTTTGCATATACTCTAAACGAGATGCTAAATGTTCCGGAGCATAAGTATCATCACTATCAATAAATGTAATGTATTGGCTAAATGAAGCCTGAATACCAACATTTTTTGAGTAGGCTAATTTGCGATTTTGATGTTTCAAGTAACGAATATTTTTATGGGTTTGCAAATAAGGATTGACAATAGAAAACGTATTATCTTCACTACCATCATCCACAATCAAAAGTTCCCAATTTGCAAAGCTTTGGTTAACAACACTATCAATACAATGTGGTAAATATTTTTCACGATTGTATGTACATAAAATGACGCTTATTTCTGGGTTAATATCAAATGTTATGGGACTCATAAACTCTTTCTGAATGTTAATTGATGAAGGCAATTACTTTTGAGCAAAAATACAAGTAGCTACTGGATAATCTGGATGAAAAGCATCTAATTCTTCAGTAGTTAATTCTTCGGTAGCTATGCCATGATAACTAGCTATAACACTAATAGGATTACCATAAATATATAATTTTTGCTGAGAGAAATTTCTAAACATCCAAGCAAAAGCATCTGGTAAAGGCCGCCAATAATCCATTGGTGTAGCATGAAGTCTAATTGCACTGGGAACCATTGCAAAACATTTACCACCAGGTTTTAACCAAGTGTAAATATTTTCTACAACTTGCCAAGGTGCATAACAATGTTCGAGAACATTAAAGGTAATAATAGAATCAAAGGAATCTGGTTGAATAATCGAGGTGTCATGAGCATCACCAACTATATCTATTCCTGGGCCTGATTCTATATTCATGACTTGATATAATGAACCTGGGTTGACTTCATAGAAATCTTTATCTTTTGGTGTACCGCCAATTTCTAGAATTTTTCCAGTAATTTGTGGTTGAATTTCTTGAATAAATTTACTTAAATAGTACCTATCAACTGGTTTGCCTCTAGTTAAGCCAAATGCTTGACAGATAGGGGTGGTTTTTTTTAAGTCTCCCCAGTCAATATCATGGGTAGCAACTGATAATAAACCAATTTTCTCTAGATAGATAACTAGTTGGCAAAAGCCATCTATACTATCTATTTGTTCTAAGTCATCTTTGATTTGGGTTTGTGCAAAAAACTGTTTTAAAACCTGGTAATTGTTATTGCTAACTCCTACAAGTTCATATTCTTCTTCTTTTTCAATGAAACTCCGAAATCCTTTACCAAATAGAGTCAGACTTTTTTCAGATAAAAAGATAATTGCTTGGTTGCTAAGATGTTGATATTTTTGGATTTCTGCTGTAACTTTTTCATGAGTTGTAGCTGATTTAATTTGTTGAAATATTTGATAAGCCGATTCCAGATCATGTTCATGGACAAATATTTCTAAAATGGTTAACCAAGACAGATAAGGAATAATTTCTGGAGGGCGTTGACTCCAAGCAAAGATAGCTTTAACTTGATTGTCTTCAATTTTTAAAAAAGCATTGGGTATATATCTTTTAGTCATTTTTTTTGTGGGATTAGTTGGTTAGTTTTAGTAAAGATTAATTTTGATAAATTATCAATTTATAGTTTAAGTAAGTGCCAATATTCCCCGTTCTGCATCTAAAGTTACTTCTACCCCTACAGGTAAAGCTGCATTAGAGTTATCATGACCAAAGGGTAAATCGGAAACAATGGGAATACTTAAATTAGATAATCTATCTTGTAAAACTTCCTCTATACTCAAACTTGGTATATTCGGAGGTGCTTCACACTTGGTAAAACCACCCAAAGCAATACCTCGAACCTTGGATAGCATACCACTTAACCGCCATTGAGTTAACATCCGATCAATACGATAGGGTGCTTCTGTGACATCTTCAAAAGCTAAAATTACACCATCCAGATCCGGTAATATTGGTGTTCCTAAAAGATGAGTTGCTACCGTCAAATTACCTGGAAGTAGTACCCCCGTTACTTTTCCACCACCCCACCCCTTACCCTGTAATGGTGCGATCGCCCTACCCTCTACAAGATCAAATAACCGTTGTATTGACCATTCTGGCTCATTTTTTAGGGTAGTAAGTACAGGCCCATGTACACCAGAAATACCAGCCTTGTAGAGACTCCAGAGTAGGGCTGTGATATCAGAAAAACCAATTAACCATTTAGGATCTGGGTTTTTTTGCTCCCAACTCCAATTTTCTAAAATGCGGGTACTCCCAAAACCACCCCTAGCGCAGATAATACCCCGACATTCTGGATCATGCCATGCGACGGCCAGTTGTTGACAACGGTGATCATCTGTACCGGCAAGATAACCATGTCTGCTTTCTAAATTTTCACTAACTTGGATATTGTAATCATGTACTTTATAAATTTCTAAACTTTGTTCAAAAGCTGCAAACTCCCGCAAAGCACCACTAGGAGCAATAACACGCAATAAATCACCTGGTTTTAAAGGAGGAGGTAATACCATTTTGGATTTTAGATTATGGATTTTAGATTATTTAAAAAACTCCTATTTCTCTCTTTCTCTGTGTTCTCTGTGTCTGGAGTGGTTCGTTTTATTCTTTTTTATAGAAATGAACCACGAAGGAGCGAAGAAAGCGAAGAAAAGAAAAGTTAAGAGAGATTTTCGGTTATTTTCTTACTTCTAAATTTTGAATCCCTACAATAACTTACACTGTCCATAATGTCTTAAAAGATGATCACATAAAACCAAAGCTACCATAGCATCAACCATAGGAACTGCACGGGGTAACACACAAGGATCATGTCTTCCCTTTCCTGCTAACACAGTTTCTTCACCTTCTTTAGTTACAGTTTTTTGTTCTTTTCTAATAGTTGCAGTTGGTTTAAAAGCAACTCTAATAATAATATTTTCACCATTAGAAATTCCTCCTTGTACACCACCAGAACGGTTAGTTACAGTTCTCACTTCTCCATTTTCAGCGACATAAAATTCATCGTTATGTTCAAACCCGGTTAACAAAGTTCCGTCAAAACCTGAACCAATTTCAAAACCTTTACTTGCTGGAAGAGACATCACCGCTTTTGCTAAATCTGCTTCTAACTTATCAAAAACCGGTTCACCTAAACCCTTGGGAACATTTCTAACTACACACTCAACCACACCACCGATAGAATTACCATCCCTACCTGTTTTTTCAATTAACTCTATCATTTGGTTAGCTATTTCCCCATCTGGACAACGGACGATGTTACTTTCTACATCCTCCAAAGTTACAGTATTAGTATCAACATTTCCTGCTAAATCCTTAATACGTTTAACATAGGCGATAATTTCCACCCCTGCAACTTGACGAAGAATTTTTTTAGCGATCGCACCAGCAGCTACCCTACCTATTGTCTCACGTGCTGAGGATCTTCCCCCACCTTGCCAATTTCTAAACCCATATTTTGCATCATAGGTAGCATCTGCATGGGAAGGACGGTATTTTTGCGCCATCTCATCGTAATCTTGGGAACGGGTATCTTTATTTTTGACTAAGATGGAAATAGGTGTTCCTAGAGTTTTACCTTCAAATGTCCCTGATAATATCTCACAACTATCCGCTTCTTTACGGGGTGTAGTGATTTTACTTTGTCCTGGCCGTCTTCTGTCTAATTCAAATTGAATTTCTTTGGGGGAGATTTCCAGTTGTGGGGGACAACCGTCAATAATAACACCCACACCGCCGCCGTGAGATTCGCCAAAAGTTGTAATTCGGAAAAGATGACCAAATGTGCTACCCATGTTGTTGAGAAAATACTGTCTGAATTATGTATTTTACATGGAGTTTGTACCAGAGATCATGCCTTGATTGCAGTGTCACAATAATTCAATAAATTCATCTACACTCAAACCTGCTTGTCGAATAATTCCCCGTAAAGTACCCCTATCTAGTTCTTTATGTTCTGGTACAGATATTGTGCTTCGAGGTTCTTCACGAACCAATATGATGTGACTTCCTCTTTGTCTATCCACAACAAAGCCAATTTTTCCTAGTGCTTTCACACACTCTAAACCTGAAATAATCGGTAACTTACTCACACCAAAACTACCTCAACCGTATCTTCTGGAACGGGTTCACCTCTATCTTGCAAAACTTCAATATACAGAGATATTGCTTCTTCAATGTTAGTTAAAGCTTCCTCACGGGTTTTACCCTGACTGATACAACCAGGTAAACTGGGTACTTCAACAACAAAATATCCATCTTCACCATGAGATAATAGCACTTTTCTTTGAGAGTTAACTGTTTTCATAGTTCAATTAATTTTTTGATGGAATCACAAATATAATGATATATCTTTTATTCTGGTAAAGCATCTAAATCCATTGATTTGGCTTGCCAATTTGCTGCTTCAATTTTTTTCAAGTATTCTATTATTAAATCAAGTTCTTGATTAGAAAAAGTTGATGAATAGAAATCTTCATTAATATTATCTTGTTCAGAACCATCTGTTTTACTTATAAAATAACCACCTAATTCAATATCATACCAAAATCCAAAATCTACTATAAAGTTTTCACTAGTTGCGCGTGCTTCTTTTCTATAAAAAGTTTGTGTTTCATCGTCACGAATACAACATTCAAATTTCCAAGTTTTTCTAATTACACCATTATGCACTTTATCTAGTAATTTTTTCATATATCCTAAACGAGATTCTACTGGATCTATAATATTCTGCATTTTTTTTCTTGCATATTGTATCCTTCTCTATTATTTTGTAATATACAAATACTTTGTTTAGCTTCGTTTAAAATTTCTACATTATTAATATCTGACTTTTTTGCACATTCTAACTCTAACCTTTCAACTAAATAACCATAAACTTCTAAACCCTTCTCATAATTTTCTGGCTGGTTTAATAAATTATCACAAGCTTTTAAAGTATCAAAAGCAAATTGATAATTCTCCTGTTCACAATGATGATAAAAAGCATCCATATAATCTATTAAATTATCTTCCCAATCCCAAGTTTCCAGCCAATCACCTTCTATATCATCAACATAAATATGAATATAATCAGCACCATAATTTTGCTTATCTAGCTGCAACTGTTGGGATGCTTTCAAATACTTCCAATCTATCTCAGAACTGGACTGATTATCAATCTTTACATCTTTAGTCATAATACTATCCAGGGAAGGTTATAACAACAATAAAATTATTCGGGCTATCGCTACTCTTTTTTAGTATAACATCTGCTAACTTGAGTAGATTATTTGGAGTGTTCACTTGAGCATCATGACTAACCAATAAAGCCCGTTTAATATCCCAACATGATAGAGTATTACTCCATCCCTGCTGCTTATTCAAAAAATCAGGATTTCGTTGTCCATCCTGTAATTTAGAAATACCTGTAAGCTGAACAAAAACTGGCTCAAGTGTACTAGGAACATGACTAATCAGTAAATCTGTAGCCATAGATAAATCTAGAATGTAACGGTTGGAAGCACTACCATCATTTCTAGAGTTAATAGTTTTAGTTAAATTAAAAATTAAATCTTCATCATTACCAGTATACTTGTCTTGTATAAGTTTTTCAATCCAGTCAGAAAATTTGGGATCTTCTTGACTCAACCACTTAGGCAAGATAAGATTACTGTATACCAATAATACTCAGTTACAGAAATATCTGCTAGGGATAAATTTAAAAGTGGTTTAATTGTAGATAGATAAACTTCGATATCGTAATAAAATTCATTCAAAAAATTGATTAAAAATCGTTTTTTATCTAGAAGTTCATTTTTATATTTAGATAGTGAAGTACCAATTTCATTAATCCTAGATGCTAACTTAGGTTCTATCAGCAAAGCTTTCTTTCTTAGACCTTGCAACCTGGGCTTAATCTCGTTTGCTTGTAATCTAATCCTATCTTTACTCAATTCAAGTCTCCATTAACTGTTATTCATTTAATTTTATACCATTTTATATATCAATTGTATCAAACGTGGGTATTCTAGATAAACACCTTATCAAAATTATTTAATATTCAACCTTGTTTACTAATAAATGGATACTATATTATGCTATTTTTTAATATTTTTATAATTCAGCAATCTATAAATACAGTCTCAAAACCATATAAAAACTGCTGTTTAATTCTTCGGATCACTCGAATATAATAAAATACAAGTATCTAGCGATCGCAATTTTTTACACGCATATTTTAAATTTATGTAATCAATTTACCATTTATTTGCATGATCATAAAAGAATTCAAGTATCTAATGACTCCATACCTAAATCCTAATAAATCTGATTATCTAAAATTCTAGCAATTTTCTGTACATCATATACAAAATAAGTAATTATTCCATCAATTTTATATGTGTTTAATGAGGGAATATCCTATTTTTAAAGATATTTTGTATTTTAAAAACATTTCCGGAAACCCTGAATAGATATTGGTAAAAATCTCATATTAGAGGATATATCTATAGGGCATTTACGATAACAAATATCACAATAAATTATTACTAACTTTAGTAAATAATTATACAAATTTTCGTTGCTTGTCAGAATTTAGGCAACGTTAAAATCTGCTTTGGGTAGGTTTGTAATATCCTCTTGAGCCAATAGTTAAATTATATAATACTGTGAGGAATATAGTGTTGAATAAGTATCAAAACCACAAGATAACTAACCTAAATTGGGTGTTGTTCATTACCATAAACTTACTTAGTATCTTCTCGTTTTCCACATTTGTATGTATGAAATCAGTATCTGCATCTGATCAATCATCTCCTGATGTAGAAAAAACAGAATTATCAACCCCTAAAAAAGTGTTGTCGAGTCAAGAGAAAAATGAAATTAGGCAGCGTATATACCTAGCAATTGAACGCTCTAAAAATAAAACTGAAAAAACTCAACTTACCACCACCAAGATAGATTCAAAAAATAATTTTGAGAATGTATCCACTGAAGCAAAAAATCTTTTCCCTCTTCAGTCTCCAAATGTCACTCAAAATATAGATTCATCTGAGAATTCTAGTGATAACGTAGAAGATGTTAATCAGTTACGCCAACAATTATTAATTGAACCCCTTGTTAACACAACACCTGCACCCAAACGCACCTATCAACCAGGACTGAGTTTTGGTAGTCCTAGTGCTTTTGGCGCAAATTGGGGTGACTTATTTATAGGTGCAGCCGCCGCTACAGCAGGTAAAGCTAGAGATGGCAACCCAGATGGAAGTATCAGTGCAGGATTTGGTTTAGGAAATTCCTATGACCTAATTGGGCTAGAATTGATCTTCAATAACGGTAGTATCAAAAATTTCGGCTATAACGGCACTTTTGACCTCAAAGCTCACCGAGTGGTATATGTCAAACCCAACCATCAAATTGCTGTAGCTGGTGGCTGGCATACCTTTGCTCAGTATGGAAATGAAGGTATTAGGCCATCTGGTGCATATGGTGTCGTTACTTCATACTCTTTTTTACAACCGGAAAATCCTGTTAACCCTATGGCTATTTCTGTTTCTCTGGGAGCAGGTGGTGGTGATTTCCGACAAGGGGATGCAACTACGGGGATCTTCGGTGGAGTGGGTGTGCAAGTTCACCCGCAGATAGGTGTGGGTGCAGGTTGGAGTGGAGTGGGTTTAAACGCAGGTATCTCTGTTGTTCCTGTACCGACTATTCCTTTTACAATCACTGCTCAAGGTGCTGATCTAACAGATAATAGTCCTGGTGGTACAGTGTTTGTTCTAACTGTGGGCTATGGTTTTAATTTCTTACCCAGATAATATCATGTCTGCGAATCCGGGTGCAGGGTGCAGGGTGAGAAGAGTTTTTGGATTTCTGCACACACAAGTCGCAAGTGATGATGCGGACATAATACAGCAGATTTCGTTGCTACGAGGTACAAATCATAATCATGAAACTCTTGTGGGGTGGGCCGGACAGCCCGCCAAAAACGTACCTCATTACACCGGAAAGTGCTGTATATCCCCATCACCCCATCACCCCAACTACTATTGATTGGTTTTGCAACTATTCAACGCATCACTGAATAGGATCAAAACTTAAACAGTTTTCCGTAATTTTTTCACAACTTATTTAGCTGACTGAAAAAAATCAGCACTTCCAGATTTACTATCTAGAGAATCATCATGTTAAAAATCAGAACCTTAATTATTGCTTTCGCAATTTCACCGTTAATTTTACTAAACTGGCAATTAACAAACCAAGCTGGAACGAATAATTCACCAAGTAAAGGCCAAGCCGGATCTGGTAGTGGTGGTGCAACTCCACCTGTAAACTATAACCCTTCACCTAGTAAAGGTCAGGCCGGATCTGGTAGTGGTGGTGGTAACAATGGTGGTAACCATCATCCTTCACCCAGTAAAGGCCAGGCCGGATCTGGTAGTGGTGGTGGTAACAATGGTTCACCAAGTAAAGGACAAGCTGGATCTGGTAGTGGATCTCAATCAGATGATTTCACAGTAGAAACAAAATCTGATGGGATTGAAGTTAAACTTTCAGCCGCAGCTAGAGATAAACTCAAAAATGTTTTACCTATCCAGAACAATTTACTTTCACCTTCTGCTACTCAGACACTTCTTCATTCACTAAAACTCGGAGGACTTTCTCAACATACTGCCGGAAATTTAGTCCGCGCACTCAAACAAATTTTTCATACTCCCCCTGTTACCACACCCCATTCTTCTTTGTTGGAGTTAACACCAGGAAAGTTAGTAGCTAGTACCAAGACTATCAAGCCTAGCACAAAAATTTCTGAGCAAAGTGAGTGGCTCAAGGTTAATCCTCAGAAATTGAATGAGGCTATTGATCTCTACAATCAAATTGTCCTAGAAAGTGATGCAGAAACTATTAAACAGTTATCCAGCAATCCTGAATTTGTCACAATTGGTCAAGCTCTTACAGAATTAAGGTCTGTGGTTAGATAATACCAAACCTGGGAGGAAAATAAAAATACCTAGGTGTTGGGTTTTAATACTTTTTTTTGATAATTGTTGTAGGTTGGTTGGAAGAATGTTGGTTTTTCTAACATCAATTCAACCTACATAATTTCAATGATTATAGGTAAACTAACCACAGAGGCACAGAGAACACAGAGGAATGAGGATTTGAGGGAAGTTTTGCATAAGTTCTGAATTATACCAAACCCGGTTGTGAAAACCCTTTTATACTAATTTACTCAAAACCTTTAGCTTGGCGATCGCCAGGCTTTTTTTATCTAAACAGAAAAGTATTGATGATTTTCAAAATACAGCACTTTCCGGTATAATGAGGTACGTTTTTGGCGGGCTGTCCGGCCCACTCTACAAGAGTTTCATGATTATGATTTGTACCTCATAGCAACGAAATCTGCTGTATTCCCCTTTAGACATCTGGTGGAAATTAAATATCCGCACATTCTTTTCCGGATAGGTTTTCTATATCATGTCCGCATAATCACTTGCGATATAACCTGTCTGTGCAGAAATCCAATAACTCTTTTCACCCCGCGCCCTGCACCCTGCGGCCTTAATGATAAGTATTTAACCGGACACGATATTATTCTCCCTGTTCAGTGATTACTACTTTACCTCGGAAGACGAAGTAATTGTAGATGTTATAAAACAACATAATCGGAATTAAAAACCCAATGAAGGTAATCATAAATACCATTGCACTGGGAGAAGATGCGGCTTGATAAATGGTAATGGTGGGGGGAATAATGTAAGGAAAAGCAATAAATCCTAAGCCGAGGAATGTTAACAAAAATATTAATGCGGTGTACACAAATGGGACAATTTCCTGTTTACGGTTCAGACTTTGTAAAAGCAAGAAAACTAAGAGGATACCCAGCAAAGGAATGAGAGCAAAAATATAAACCTCTGGTTGATGAAATAATCTAGCCCTAGCATTTTCATAAACTATGGGTGTGGTAATGGTAATTAAAGCTGCACCTATAAAAGTTGTCCAAGCTGCTAATTTTGCTGTTTTAAAATGAGTCTCTTGTAGTTTACCTTCGGTTTTCAAAATTAGGTAAGTTGAACCAATTAAAACATAACCTTGAACTAGGGTTAATGCTGTTAATAATGATTGCCAAGTTAACCAATCCCAAATTCCACCAATAAAATGTCCATCTGTATCTACTTTAATTCCCGCGAGGACTCCTCCTAAAGCAAATCCTTGAAATAAAGCAGCGATAAAACTACCAACTCCAAAGGAAAAATTCCAGAATTTTTTGTTATCTGAATGTTCTCTAAATTCAAAGGAAACGGCACGAAGAATTAAACCGACAACCATTACCATTAAAGGGAGATATAAGGCACTTAAAATTGTACCGTAAGCAAGGGGAAAAGCCCCAAATAAAGCTCCAGCCATTAATACTAACCAGGTTTCATTAGCATCCCAAATATTACCTAAACTGGTCATTAATAAACTGCGACGTTCTTCGTTAGAAGAGGTTAAGGAGAGGATACCTACACCTAAATCAAAACCATCTAAAAGAACATACAAAAACAGAAATAAACCCAGAATTACAAACCAAACTTGTGGTAAAAAATGCAGTAAAGCATCCATATAATTATTCCGTATTTGTTAATGATTTTTTTCACCATATCCCCGACTTCTGTCATGAATTAAAAATTTATAGATATGATTATCAAAGAAGTCGGGGATATTATCACTCCCAATCCCCAATCACCTATTTCGATGTTTCCAAAGGACGACTATCAGGAATATGATCTACTGATTCGGTAGCGATGACTGTTTTAATTTCTTCACCAGGAATAGGTAAGTCTAAATTTGGTCCTTGACGAATAATTTTACTGCCAAAATACATGGCAGCTACAAATAAAACACTATAGAGCAAACCAATAACTGACAGAGAAAATAACACTTCCCCTGGGAGTAAATTGGAAGCTGCATCTGCGGTGCGAATTTGTCCGTAAACTGTCCAAGGTTGTCTACCAACACAGCGGACTATCCACCCAGTTTCTATGGCTAAATAACCTAATGGTGCTGATAAAATCCAGGTTCTTAATAACCATTTTTGTTGATGAATTTGATCAGCTTTGAGTTTTCCTCTTAACCATTGAATTACAGTCCACAACATTAAACCAACTAGGAAAAATCCAATTCCTGCCATAATTCGGAAAGAATAGAAAATCAAACTGATCATGGGGGGACGGTTTTCTGCTTTCCATTCTTTCAGTCCTAAAACTGGTTCGGATAGCTGGGATTTGAATTCTAAGATATAACCTAAACCCTGGGGAATAGAGATTTCTAAATCATTTTTTTCGGCTGTTTCATTGGGTAAAGCAATGATATTCCAATTAGCTGATTTCCCAGCAGGTATGGTTTCCCATTGTGCTTCTATGGCCGCTAATTTGGTAGGTTGGTATTTATAAACTTGATCACCACTAGCATGACCAATTAATACTTGAGCAGGAGCAATAAAAATTGCGATCGCTAAAATTATTTTCAATGATTTACTGAAAAACTCTTGGTGGCGATTATTCAAAATGTACCAAGCACTAATTCCCCCAATTACAAACAATGAAGTTTCCAATGTGGCGAAGAACATATGTAGGAAACTATTAACCATGAAGGGATTTAAAATTGCCTGGAAATAATCACTAACGATGAATTTTCCATCAATAATTTCACCCCCAGTGGGAGTTTGAAACCAAGAATTTGCTACTAAAATCCAAAATGTAGAAAGGTTAGCCCCAAATGCTACACAAATGGTAGAAAGGTAATGAATAACTGGGTTAACTCTTCCCCAACCAAAAATCATAATTCCCAGAAAAGAAGCTTCTAACATAAACGCCATTGAACCTTCAAAACCAAGAATACTACCTAAAAAATCACCCACTGTTTCTGATAATGGGGCCCAGTTTGTGCCAAATTGAAAACCCATTGGTAAACCGGATGCTACCCCAATTCCAAAGTTGAGTAAATACAGTTTTGACCAAAATCTAGCATGATGATAATAGGTAGGATTTTTGGTTTTTAACCATAGTCCTTCTACTACTATCAAGTAAATTGACATACCTGTGGTTAATACAGGCCAAATCATGTGAAAAATTGCGGTGAATGCAAATTGTATCCGTGATAATGCTACGGTGTTGGATAAGATATCCATATTATTTAAAGAATTTATACAGAATTGCTACTGAATCATTTATCTATAATAGTGAGTAGTATTTGTTTCTGTGGTATTAATTCCAAAAGTTTTAATTTTTGAAATATTTGACAATAGATATATCAATTAAGCTATATAATTATTATTTGATTTTCTAAAAAGCTCAGTATGCCTTAACTTCTTATTTTATTAGGACTTACGCATTTTCAGGAAATATTCGGGTTTGAGATTGCTTCCTTTCGTCGCAATGACAGCATTTGGAATAGGTGAAAGCGTAAGTTCTGATCATGAATTTATAAATCAAAATTATATGAAAACATTTTTTTATGTAAGCATATTATTGGCAAAATTTATATTTACCAGAACATTCTTCTGAAACTGTAGAAGCAGAAATGATTGCTGATAAAAGTTTTGCACAACCACTGATGACTCGATTACCAAAATCTAAACTAGATAAAATTCTTATTAGTGAAGGTATGGAAATAGAATTCGATTTTAAGCTGGTAGGCTAAAGTTATACATCGTATAATTGAGGATTATTCAAAAAGATTAAATACATAGTATAAACCTCCCACTAATTTAGTAATTAAACAAGATAACTGGTATTTGGTACAATATTCATACTAAATTTAACCGTCGTAAACAAAATAAAAATTAAATATATAAAATTGATAAATTAAGATACTTTGGTTTAAGTAATGAGGGAATTACAGAAGTTCTATATTTACCCTTAACAGTTGTCAAGCAGCTAGATATGGATTGGAATATGGGCAATTTAGCGATTCCAAATTTTGATAAACTTCATCATCATTTCGCTTACCCACTCAAAAAATTTGAATTCCCTAGACTAGATATGGAAAGCTAATACAAATAGTTTCTTCAATTCATTATCTAACAAGAGATTCGATCAAACCAAAATCAATTTTATTAAGATTTATACACAGGTGATTATTCTTCAAGGAGTTGCGGAAGAAATGGAGATTAAATAGAAATTCTCTTATAAAATAATTGATATAATTGGTTTTCCGGATCATTATTTGTCTCGAACTCAGGTAATTACTAATCACTAATGACTAATAATTTCACATATATTTTATTTCATAAGCCCTATGGTGTTTTAAGTCAATTTACTCAAGAGTCACCGCAACATATTACTCTTAAAGAATATATAGATGTTCCTAATGTTTATCCGGTTGGACGCTTAGATTGGGATAGTGAAGGATTAATGTTATTAACAAACGATGGCAAACTGCAACATCGCCTTGCGAATCCCCGCTTCGCTCACAAACGTACCTATTGGGTGCAAGTGGAAAGAATTCCTGATTCACAAGCAATTCAAAAACTATGTACAGGTGTAAAAATTAAAGATTACCACACCCGCCCTGCCCAAGTTCAACTACTATTAGAAGAACCAACAGTAAGCGATCGCCAACCCCCAATTAGGTACAGGAAAAATGTTCCCACAGCATGGTTAGAAATCACCCTGACTGAAGGCAAAAATCGTCAAGTACGTCGGATGACAGCAGCAGTTGGTTTCCCCACCTTACGGTTAATTAGAGTGAGTATAGCTCATCTCAAACTTGATAATTTACCATTAGGACAATGGCGCATCCTCAAAACTGGTGAAATCAAAGACTTAAAAAAAATATAATAACTCCGGAATTTGTCAAGTTTTCTTGGTTTAAGGTTTTATAAGATGGGACTGACAAACATCTAAACATTTGATAGGAAGTGACAGGTGAGAAATAAAAAATTTGTCAATACCCGTAATTTCCATAAATATCAATCTATATGGTATAAAATTTATTTTTCCCTAACGAATGTTTCCCGCTTGCCTCCATCCTACCTAAGATTTTCAGTCTATCAAAAATCACATCATAACTGTAGATAGGATAGTTTATATATGAATTAAGACTCACAACCTAGATCATCAAATGCTTTTAGCACTGTCGCAAGACACCTATAACTGTTTAACCTGCTCACAATCTTGTAGTCTAGATAGGAAAATATGAAAAAATTGTATCCCTGATTTTCTCAGTTCAATGTACAATTTACTATCTATCCACTGTCATCAGCAGTTGCTACAGAAATGTAACACTGGGAACAGTAAAGGCTAGAAGCATCTTAGAACCACAACCAAGGAATTTCTACTATGCTAATTTGCCCTCATTGCAAATTTGAAAACCCTGATGACAACAAGTTTTGTCAGAGTTGCGGCACATCCTTAACTAACAAAACCTGTTCTAAATGTGGTGCAGATGTTCCTTTTGACACTCAATACTGTCAAGAGTGTGGTACTGAAAGCAACACAATCTGGCTGGCAATAATTACACAAACAATAGCAACCGCTGCACAAGTTAAAGATGAAAAATTATTACAAGTAAAAGCAGCGCAAGATTATTCAAAAAAACTGACTATTGGCTCATTTATAGATAGAGAGAAACGATATCAAATCCTAGAACCACTATCCAATCCAGAACATTGGCCTGGTAAAACTCAATTCTTGGTTAAAGTTTTAGATTGCCAACCTTTTCAAATTTCACCTATCGAAGCCATTAAGGAAAATCAAGGCAAGAGCTTAGTTGTTCCCTCACTCAGTATAATTGGTATCCCAGATTTAGCTCAGTCGTATGTAAAATCACAAGACCAGCTACCACCAACTATCCCCATAATCCACGATGCTTGGCAGCAAGATAATATACAGTTTGTTTTAATAGAAGACCGTAGTCATTGGCAGCCATTAATAGATGCTTGGCAGGATCATAATACTCATCCATTACAACGTCTACACTGGTGTTATCAAATGCTCCAACTATGGACTCTTTTAGAAAAAGTTAATTGTCTTCATAGCTTATTAAATATATCAAACCTGTGTTTAGATGATGACCAAACCCTTGGCTTGAAAAGATTATACACAGTGAACTCCACCAATAACTTGTCAGACAATGCAGATACAAGTAATCTTCTGAGTATTAAAGCTTTAGGGCGGCTCTGGCACAATTTGTGTCTACAGTCTCAACGAACTGAACTTGACTCTATTGTCCATATGATAGGAGATTTAGAAACAGGTAAAATTGGTAGCTTAAAAGAGTTAAAATCACGACTAGAACAAATATCAGAGGAATTCCAAACGGAAATAAGTACTGATTCTTCAACACACTTACAAACTGATTCTTCATTAACCTTACTACAAGATCAAGATTGGGAAAGTGTGGATAAAAATGAAGATACTCCCACCATAATTTTATCTATGCAGTTAAGGAGTTTAGAAGAAGCAGGACGTACAGATGTAGGTAGACAAAGAGATCACAACGAAGACTATTTTGGAATTGACAGCAACCAACACAAAATAGAACTGCCCAGAAACCGTAATTTACGAGCCAAAGGCTTGTATATTCTCTGTGATGGTATGGGTGGACACGCTGGGGGGGAAGTAGCCAGTGAACTAGCTGTCAGTACCCTGAAACAATACTTCCAAGAACACTGGACTGGTGACGAACTACCCACAGCGGAGATCATCACAAATGGAGTGCTTTTAGCTAATCAGGCAATTTATAATCTGAATCAACAAGGTTCACGTTCTGGTGTGGGTAGGATGGGTACTACTTTGGTGATGTTATTGGTACAAAATACTAAATTAGCAGTCACTCATGTAGGAGATAGTCGTCTCTATCACTTTACACGTAAGGGGGGAATAAAGCAGGTGACTACAGACCACGAAGTAGGCCAACGAGAAATTTCTAAAGGTATAGAACCCAATCTTGCTTATTCACGCCCAGATGCCTACCAACTCACCCAAGCACTAGGGCCAAGAGATATTAACTTTGTTCATCCAGATATAGATTTTTTTGAGATTAGAGAAGACACTCTATTATTGTTAGCATCGGACGGTTTATCAGATAATGATGTAGTTGAAAATAATTACCAAACCCATTTAGCACCCCTACTTAGTTCTAGTTCTAACCTAGAAATAGGCTTGAGTGATTTAATTGACTTAGCAAATGAACACAACGGCCACGATAACATTACAGGTATACTCGTTCGATTAAAAGTTTCTCCTAATCAGCAAAGTTGGCAATAAACTGTTAAATTTTTTAGGCTTTCTTGTGGTTACTCTGACCCTATTAGATAAGTATCATAAAACACCTGTAAAACAATGGTGTTTTGAGAAGTACACCGTGATTCGGATCGGCCGTGCGGTTGATAATCATGTGGTGATCAACGATAGCTTAGTTTCTAGATATCATTTAGAAATTAGGCAGTTAGCTGGTGGTAAAAGAAGCGATGCTTGGCAAGTGATCAGTCAAGGTACAAATGGTACTTTTCTGAATGGTACTCTGGTGACAAAAAGTACAATTCAGGATAACTCTTTACTTCAACTGGCACAAGGTGGCCCTACTCTCAAATTTCAAATTCAAGATATTTCTGAACCGGAAATTACCATTTCTCCTTGGGCATCAAACCAAACAAAACCAGGAACTTCTACTTCCACTTGCCAACATCAAGGCAATTCTCCCAATAATATTTTTTGTATTCATTGTGGACAGCCCATTAAAGTCATCAAGCATATTCGTCATTATCAGGTTTTACGCATTCTGGGGCAAGGCGGAATGGGTACAACTTACTTAGCTTGGGATCCTACAGGTGAAACAACAGAAACACCACAACTTTTGGTTCTCAAGCAGATGAATGCTGATATGGCAAAAATCGCTAAGGCAAGGGAGTTATTTGAAAGAGAAGCAAATACGCTGAAATCTCTTCATGATCCAGGCATCCCTAAATATTATGATTTCTTTGTTGAAGGTGGTAAAAAATTCTTGGCAATGGAATTAATTCATGGTCAAGATTTAGAAAAACGTATCCATAATACAGGGCCAGTGACATTAAATCAGGCAATCACCTGGATGATTCAAACCTGTGATATTTTGGAGTATCTGCACAACCAAGAACAACCATTAATTCACCGGGATATTAAACCAGCCAACTTGATGGTGCGAAATGCAAATAATCGGGTAGTTGTCTTAGATTTTGGAGCAGTCAAGGAAACAGGTACTGCACCGGGAACGAGAATAGGTGCTGAAGGTTATTGCGCTCCTGAACAAGAAAGGGGACAACCTCTTACTCAATCAGATTTATATGCAATAGGTCCAACAATCATATTTTTATTAACAGGTCAAAGTCCTTTAAAATTTCTTCGTCAACGGGGAAAAAGTTTTTGTTTTGAATTAAGAAATGTGCCGACTATTACTCCCCAACTGCGAGAAATTATTGAACGTGTGACTGAACCCTTACCACGCGATCGCTATCAAACAGCCCAGGAATTAGCCAAAGCCTTAATGTCAGTAAATACTTGAGTTGAGACTGAATTTTTGATGTTAAAGAAAAAAGTAGTTAGTACATAGGGCTTGCTACGCGGACAGCAAGCCCTAATTACTGATTAAATTAAAATTCCCTCTCACCAATCACCAGTCACCAATCACCAATCACTTTTTGCTGCAAACCCTAGATATTACTACTATCTTGTTCTGTAAATTTCCATAGATTTTGAATTCCAGCGAGCTTGAAGCAATGGTGTAATTCCTAAAGCACCGATGCGATGATACCAACCATAGGCAAAAAATTGATCGGGATTTGTAGGTGTGGGCATAAAATTTGTGCCATAAAGTCCAGTGTTCGAGCTTCCCTTAACAATCATCTGCTCAGGGATTGGTTGAAAAGGTCCAGTAATTTTATCAGACACATAGCAGTATAATGATGAAGCAGTCAGCTTGTCTAAACCTTTTTTAACCCAACCAGAACCTATTTCATCAGCCCACTTTTGGTTTAATCCCGATGGCCAACAGGAAAAAAATAAATAATATTTGCCATTTCTATGTATGATCTGTGGTCGTTCTAACTCCTTAAAAATACCCTCATGTAAGCTTTCAATCATAGGTACAGCTACAGGAGGTAAGAAATGATATGGCCCTGTAATCTTCTCTGCAACAGCTAAACCAATGCAACTCCGAAACCCCCCCAGTTCTGATGCTTTGCGTTTTAATTCTGTAGTTATAAATAGGTAATAGTAACCTGTTTGGCTATCCTTAACAAGGTAAGGATCTCGGCATTGTTGGGCATCTTTTCTCCAGGAACATAAACTAGCATAATAACTATTGTTATCGTCTATTTCTATGAGGGGATTATTTGAATATCTTTCCCAATTAATACCATCAGTAGATATGGCTAGTCCAATCTTTTCTTTTCCCATCTCTTCTTGAGATGCTGCTCCATAGAAAAGATAGTACACTCCATCTTCTTTATAGGTACAACCAGCTAACATTCGTCCTGAGTCCCAATTATTCTGAGGTACAGGTTCTAAAATTGTCCCTAATTCTTGCCAATGTTTCATATCAGGAGATATAGCACTAGCTATTCTACCTTGCTCCCACCAAGGATCTACTTTTTTATCTCCACACAAATAAAATGCCCGATAAATATCACCATCTTTCAATATCCAAGGATCCCAATCAATTTCATTTTTCTCAAAAAAACTCATCAATTTTACAGGGGCTAATTTGCTATGCAAAATTGGTAAGGATTGAGCATACCGGACTAAACGCTTATATAGATTATGCTGGAGATGTATTTTTGGCAGTTGATTCAGCATTAGTTTTCTAAATTAAAAGTAGAATAACATATAATCAATAATTAACATTTCAGTCAGTCAAAATTAACTGATATGATTTAAAGTCGAGTATCCAAATAATCAAATTATTTAAGAAAATATACTGGCTGTTAACTGTGATTATTGTAGTAATTATAGCAGATAGCAAAAGCACAAAAATGGAATCTGGATCTACCTAAAGTCTTATATTCTTTGGGTGGAAAGTCTTTAATGCAAAGAGATCATAAATTTTCAAAAAAGAATCTGAAACCTTTCACCTATCTGAGAGGATCTCTGAAAAGTAAGTTACATCATGTCCGGTTAAATACTTATCATTAAGACCGCAAGGTGCAGGGTGCAGGGAGATCAGAATTTTTAGATTTATACACACACCAGTTATATCGCAAGTGATTATGCGGACATGATATTAAAGGTATATTTTGTAATTCTGAGTGAAGCGAAGCAGAACAAAGAATCTCATTTTTTGTGAATTTATGAGATGCTTCACTTTGCTGGTTCTGCTGTTAATAGTTACATCTTACACTTTGCACAGATCCTCTAAGTGAAAAAATAACGAAATTATAAGTTTTGTTAAAACAATCAGAGAAACGAAGACACAATTTGACAAAATAGATATGAACCCCAAAATGCCGTAATCTCAGGGCGAAGAGATTTATACTTAGGGTTTACTAAGAAAGTCTTATCGTTACTATAAGTGACTGATAACTGATAACTGGTAACTGATAACTGGTAACTGATAACTGATAACTGGTAACTGATAACTGAACAACAAGACTGTTCTAGCCAGACCTAATTAATGATTAATGTTCATCTTCGTCCCAAGTTTCTACAGCCAATAAATCACCTATGGGATCTTGCATACTAAATCCAAAATCCAATAGTTCTCGTTTCCAATACTGCCAATCATCGCCATAGAGTAAGGCAACTTTCCAAATGCTATCCGTAGTCTTAATTATGTCGGATTTTACGAGTGATTGCACATTACGTTGCAACTTCACCATATGGTGAATCACTTGCTGAGTCATAAATATCTATCTAGTTTTGATTTTATCTGTGTAAATGCTTGATTAAAACTGTTTTCCAATTCTTTTTGGTTATTACTGGTGCGTATATTTCTTAAATTAGTTGGCAAAACTAGTTTCAACATTAAAAATATATCACATTTTTCAAATTTTAGTTAACAGTTCAACCATATTTATTCGGTAATCCCTACCATAGGAAATATTGGACACTTACTGGGTGACAAGGAAGGTAAAAGTCAGGGTGCAGGGTGCAGGGAGAAAAAATTGTCATTGTGGTGGCAGCAATTGGGTTCATTTATTTCTTGTCAGTCCACTACACTCTACACCTTACACCCTGTTTTGACTTTAGCTCTCTTATGACCCGTTCAGGATTGAACAGATTATTTAAGTGTTGACATAACTTAAAGTATAGAAGAAAACTAATACTTAAGTTATGGCTGATTATTGATAATTTGTTCGCTTTTATGGGTATCCTAATTAATAGGATGAGGAAATTCCTGGTTATCCTTTTTAGTACAACAAATATTTATGTATGACATATCCAGATGATGATCACTTGTTGCAACGTCGTCAGCAATTCCACAGTAAAGCACAAATTATCATATACATTTCCTTTATAAGTTTTGGTTGTTGTATGTTAGTTAGTGGTTTTCATACTGTTTTCCAAGCTTGGGAAAGATCAGAACAAACGACTATTTCAGCGAATGAAACCCAGTGGGACAAATTTTAGAGGTCAGTTTTCAGTTTTCAGTTTTCAGTTTTCAGTTGTCGCTATTCACTGTCTACTGTTTACTGTTCACTGTTAACCCTACTTACTTATTTTTTCCACCAGATTAGAATAGCAAAAATAGCTAATAGTAATGCTTCGGTGGCCAATAGTCCATTTAAAGTTTGAATATCTTCTGGTTGAGCGACAAATTGCGATCGCCACAGGGTATAAGGTATAAATTGTAAGCACAATATGCCGATAAATAATAACCATATTGCCCACACAAAACCTAGCTATTATCAGTTATCAGTGGTCACTGTTCACTGTTAACTGTTCACTGTTCCCTCTCCTAAACATAAAATCTATTTTGCTTGACTACTTATCTGATCAATTGCATGGCATGATTAAAGAATTGCTGATATAAACCTTTGGTCAGGAAAATTGTAGTCACAAGGTTAACTATAGCTACCATAAAAATAATTAAAATTTCATAGGAAACAGCTTCTAAAGGTGATATACCTGCTAATAGTTGCCCACTGGTAAAGAAGGGTATACTCACCATACCTATTAGCATCATTTGATTTAAAGTAGGCATGAAGGCTGCTTTAATTGCTTCTCTACGGTATTGATGGATGGCTTGTTGAGGTGTTGCACCTAAACAAAGATGAGTTTCTATTTCTGTGGAAAATTGATCAATCGCACTAACTAGCCTTTCTCCTGCTACTGTAGCTGCATTCATAGCATTAGCAATTAATGTTCCACCTAGGGGAATGAGATAACGTGGTTCATACCATCGTTCAGGTTGAATAATTAAAAAAATAGTATAAAACAGGACTAAAGATGTACTGAAAAAAATTGCTACCCAAACTATGGGCAGTAGTTGAGGAATTTTTTGAGTAATACGATTTCGTGCGACAATCGCCGTAATTGTGAGCATGATTGTTAAAATTCCCACAACTACCCAAATATTACCGACAGCAAAAATGAACTCTAAGACATATCCTAAAACTATTAACTGGAGAATGGTTCTCAAAGTAGCAATTGCTAAGTTTAATTCTAGTCCTAACTTTTCCCAGGCAGATAAACCCATAGCGATCGCTATCAAAGCCATAGCTAAAACTAAATCCACAATATCCAGTTGAATTACATCTATCATGATTTCTTTATGTCCGGGAATTATTTACTGAACAAAGCCTACACAGGAATATCAGAAAATTCAAACTCCCATTAGCAAACGTTACCCTGACAAGGGTATCTTTTCCATATCTCCATAAAATAAGAACTATGATCCAAAGTGTAAATTCTGTTCCTGCATTTGATATAAAACAGCAATATGCCTCTATTGAAGCTGAAGTGAACGATGCTGTTATGGAAGTTCTCCGCTCGGGGCGCTATATTGGTGGCCCCGCAGTACAGGACTTTGAACGACAATTTGCTAATTATCATAATGTCAGTGAATGTGTAGCTTGTAACTCTGGTACTGATGCTCTTTACTTAGCTTTGCGGGCTTTAGACATTGGTGTAGGGGATGAAGTTATAACTACACCTTTTTCATTTTTTGCGACTACAGAAGTAATTAGTGCGGTGGGTGCAACACCTGTTTTTGTAGATATTGATGCTACTACTTTTAACTTAGATGTTAGCAAAGTTGCGGCGGCAATAACACCGAAAACCAAGGCTATTATGCCGGTGCATTTATTTGGTTTACCTGTGGATATGACAGCTTTAATGGCGATCGCTCAAACCCATAGTTTAGCAGTAATTGAAGATTGCGCTCAAGCTACTGGTGCAAGTTGGAATGAACAGAAAGTTGGTAGTATCGGACATATTGGATGTTTTAGTTTTTACCCCACAAAAAACCTGGGTGGTTGTGGTGATGGCGGTGCAATTACTACGAACGATAGTGCGATCGCTAATAAAATTAGGATATTAAAGGAACATGGCAGCAAAGCTAGATACATTCATGAAGAAGTTGGAGTTAACAGTCGTTTAGATGCCATTCAAGCTGTTATCTTGCAAATTAAGCTTCGTTATTTGGATGACTGGAACAAAAATAGACAAAATATAGCTACCTATTATTATCAATACCTGAGTCAAATTCCTGGTATTATTCCTCCCCAAGAATTACTGGGGGGAGAAGCGGTGTGGAATCAATATACTATTTGTGTTTCCAGCGAAGAAAGAAATGGTGCAACTTCTAAATATAGAGATTGGCTGAGAACTCAATTACAAGATCAAGGAGTTAACACTATGCTTTATTATCCCTTACCTCTACACTTGCAACCAGTTTATCAAAGTTTAGGATATCAATCAGGTCAATTGCCTGTAGCAGAACAAACTTGTCATCAAGTCATATCTTTACCCATGTTCCCAGAATTGACTCAAGAACAGCAGGATAAGGTAATTTATGGGTTGAAAGATTATTTAAGTTAAGAAACAGGGAACAGGTGACAGGTGACAGGTGACAGGTGACAGCTAAGAGTAGAAAAATTTATTCTGACTTCTGACTTCTGACTTCTGACTCCTGACTCCTGTATTCTTTCCATAAATCATTTATCCATACCAAATCAGTTTCTTGCAATGGAGGAACAATAGGAGAATTATAATCTATTGCTAAATCTAAACCAGCACGATCAAATAAATCTTGAATCACAGTTTGTAAATCAATTAATGGTTCTGCATCTTCTTTTTTTAAAGGTAATAAAAAACTAGGAATTGGTGTTGATAAATTGAACGCATATAATTCTGCTTTAGGTCTTGTTTGACTACGACTAACTAAAATGCGATAATGTGATTTTATTTGATTATTTAAAATTGGCATTGCTTCACCACCACGTAATAAATCTATTTCTACTAGATGGGTAGCACTTCCTAATATTTGTAATCGTTTATTTTGATATGCGTTTCTACCTTCTCCTTGACGTTTGTTTTTAGGTGAAAGTAGTTCAATTACTGTGATAACTTCCCCTGTGGAAACTTCTCTGACTTCTAAATAAGTTTCTCTAATTTCTTCTGGGATAGGAACATCTACAGTAATGGGTTTCACAGGTGGAGAAATTACAGCGACATTTGTTGGTTCCTGATTTGTGGGTTTTAAGGAAGTGGCGATAGTGACATCAGGAATACCAATTAAGACAGAATTTCCATCATCATTATTATAAACTCTTTTTTCTACGGCTACTCTGTATTTCGGTTTGATATGAGGAAAAATTGTATCCGCAAGTGCAATCATCAGACGACTATGAAATTCTGGCCAAAGATCAGGATTTTCTAAATAGGGGTTCATCCCTGGAAATGGTGAAGGCATAATCAATTAACTATGGTGAAAATATCTTTGATATAGTATAGCAAAACTAAATAGTGTATTTTTGATTGTATGTTAGTGGAGATTAATTAATTAAGATTTACGTAAAATCTACTTCAAATACTGTCATTGCGACGTAAGGAAGCAATCTCAAACCCTAACGTTTTGTTAAAATGTGTAAGCCCTAACTAATATCAAAATAACGTAAAATATCAAACAAGACTGAAAATAGTCATTTTACTGAGATACAAGCATGATGACAGATTTACCAAAATTAGATTTACCAAAATTTTTCAGGGCCTGTAAACCTTCTAAAACACTAAGGATTAGCAATCCTGATGATAAACAATATTACATTGATTTTTCATCCGTGCGGGGTGAAACAATTATTCAAGAATTAAAAAGAACTATTACCATCCTGCATCCAGAAGAAAAGACTTGTCAGTTATTCACAGGACATATAGGTTGTGGTAAATCTACGGAATTACTACGATTGAAAGCAGAGCTAGAACAACAAGATTTTCATGTAGTTTATTTTGAGTCTAATGAAAGTCTGGATTTGTCCAATATTGATGTTACAGATATTTTACTTGCGATCGCCAGTGCAGTTAGCAAAAGTTTAGAGGAGATTCACATTGATGTTAATCCGGGAATGATCCGAGATTTTGTCAGAAAGGCTAATGAATTTTTGCAAACACCCATAGATTTAGAAGCTAAATTTTCTGTAATTCTGGCTGAATTGACAGTTAAAACTAAGAATAGTTCTGACTTTCGCAGTCAGTTACGACAATATTTAGAACCTCGTACCAGCAGCATTTTACAATCCATTAACGATGAACTACTCCAACCTGCTCAACAAAAACTGAATCATAAAGGGAAAAAGGGCTTAGTCGTCATTATTGATAACTTAGATAGAATAGATAATGTCCCTAAATCAAATGGTCAATATCAACCAGAATATCTTTTTGTGGAACGAGGAGATCAATTAAATAATCTCAATTGTCACGTAGTTTATACAATTCCTTTAATCTTGACATATTCTAATGCTTTAGGCAGATTACAAAATCGTTTTGGTAAGCCTCCCAAGGTGCTACCAATGGTTGCTGTCAAACGAAGAGATCAATCTGATTATACCCAGGGAATTGAACTTTTAAAACAAATGGTGATGTCCAGAGCTTTTCCTGGTGTAAGTTGGACACAAAGCCAAAATCTCATTACCAAAGTATTTGAGAATGTTGACACTTTAGAAAGACTTTGTAAAGTTAGTGGCGGTCATTTGCGAGATATATTCTTATTATTACATGGATGTTTAGAAAAACAAGATCCTCCTATTTCTCATGATTGTTTAGAACAAGTGATCACAGCAAACCGTAATCTTTTAAGTAAAGCAATTGATCCGCAGGAATGGAAACTATTACAGCAAGTATCAATTCAAGGAATTGCAGGTGATGAACAATATACTATGTTGATTAAGGATATGTTTGTTTTTGAATATATGGATGAAGATGGTTCTTGGTTTGAAGTTAAACCGATGTTACAAGAATGTCCAGAATTTAGATTATGAATAATTCTGATTATCCAAATAATTCAATAGATCAAAATCAGGGTAATTTCCATACTTTAAGGAGAGTTATTACCCTTTTTCAAGGTGAGTTTTCTTTGATTTTATTACGTTGTAATTATACCTTTTTGCAACAACAAATATTTTCTCAATTACAGGAAATAGCAACTACAAAAATTAAGGGAGAAATTAGCCGAATTAATTTACCTGCAAATATCAACACTTTATATTCAAATATAGCTGAACAATTGGAAGATGAACAACCAGCAGCATTAATTGTGTTTGGTTTAAATTCAGTTAAAAATATTGATCAAGTTCTGATTTCTGCTAATCTAGTTAGAGAGGAGTTTAGAAACAATTTTCATTTCCCGATCTTTTGCTGGATAAATGACCAAGTTTTGATTAAAATGATTAGGTTAGCACCAGATTTAAAAAATTGGGCAACTACTATTGAATTTACTCCTCCTAGTTATCAATTATTGGATTTTATTCAACGGGAAACAGATAAAATATTTGATGGTGATATTACTGATATTATCCATACTTCTATTTTCAAAGAGTTAGAAATTGCCAAACAAGATTTACAACAACAAGGAGAAGTATTAAAACCTGCTATTAATGCAGGATTAGAATATGTTTTTGGTTATCGAGATTATTTAGATGATAGTTTAGATTCAGCTTTACAACATTATCAACAAAGTTTGCATTTTTGGCAAGAAAGTAAAAATTTAGATAGACAAGGTAAGTTATTAGTTAATATTGGTTTAACATACTATCGTCAAGCATTTTTACAGATTATTGATAATCAAGATTCATGGTTACAAGCAAGGAATTATTTTCAGCAAAGTTTGGAGATTTTTCAACAAACAGAAAATCAAGATTCATTATCTGAATATATCACCCTACTCTGTGAAATCTATCTGAAATTACCAGCATGGGATGACTTAGAAAAATTAGTGAATGAATCGCTGAAAATACATCAAACTCAAGCAAAATATCGATTGTTTTTGGCTAAAGATTATGGTTTTTTAGCAGAATTAGCTTTACATAAATCTGATTTTTCAGAAGCTCAAAAATTTGCAGAAAAAGCATTACAAACCTTAGAAACTATAAAAAAAGATAATATAATTGACATTCCTGAAAACGAAGAAGTTTATTATCAATTTCTCTTAGCAAAATCAGAACCAGATATTTCACGCAGGATTGAAATATTAGAACTTGCTAAAAACAACACCAAGATAGAATACAATCCTCAATTATATATTGATATTTTAAATCAATTAAATTTACTCTATTTTCAACAAGAAGAATATTTGACAGCTTTCAGAATTAAACAAGCTAGACTGCAAATAGAACAACAATATAATTTTCGGGGTTTTATTGGTGCATCCTATTTAAACCCACAACGGAAAATTATTAAATCTGTAAATTCTCACCCAGAAAATATTGGTAAAATTGCCCAGGAAATAGTCGCTTCGGGAAGAGAGTCAGATGTCAAAAAATTACGGAGTAAAATTGCTGAAGACAGATATAAATTAATTGTCATTCATGGTGAGTCTGGAGTCGGTAAAAGTTCCATTTTACAAGCTGGTTTAATTCCCACATTGGAACAAGAAACCATCAAAGCTAAACGAGTTTTACCTATATTGTTAAGAACCTATACTAATTGGTGGGAAGAATTAGGCAAATATTTACAACTAAACAACTCTGATGTCAGTGACATTCTGCAAAAGTTGGCAGAAAATAGCAATGATAATTTATTAACGGTGTTGATATTTGATCAATTTGAAGAATTTTTCTTTGTCTATCCAGAACAAACCAAAAGACAAAAATTTTATCAGTTTCTCCGCAAGTGTTTACAAATTGCAAATCTGAAAGTTGTAATTTCTCTACGAGAAGATTATTTACATTATTTATTAGAGTTAGAAAGGAAATTTGCTGATGAAGTCAATACAGATATTATCAAAAATACAGATATTTTAAGTAAAAATATTCGTTATTCTTTAGGGAATTTTTCTCCTGCGGGTGCAAAACAAGTATTTACCAGTTTAACTCAAAGAAACAAATACCGTTTAGAACCAGACTTAATAGATACCTTAGTAGTAGAATTAGCTGGAAATATTGGGGAAATTCGACCGATAGAATTACAACTGGTGGGAACACAATTAGAAAATCAAAAAATTACCACTTTAGCTAAATATCAAGACGAAATTGGTAGTAAAGAAAAATTGGTAGAAGGGTTTTTAGAAAATGTCATTCAAGATTTTGGTACAGAGGAAAATAAAGAATTAGCTAACCTGGTTTTATATCTGTTGACTGATGAAAATAAAACTCGTCCTTTAAAAACTGCCACCGAATTAGTAGCAGACTTAACAATATTAGACAGAAAGACTGAAAACTTAGCAGATGTGTTAAAAATATTGGTAGCATCTGGTTTAGTCGTCTTCATACCAGAGTCTCCAGAAAATATATATCAGTTAGTTCATGATTATTTAGTTGAGTTTATTCGGCAAAAATATAAAGATGATTTATTAGCAAACTATGCTAAAACCAAGGCAGAATTAGAAAAGGAACAGGAAGCAAATCGAATATTAGTGAATGCCAAAACTCAAGCTGATGCAGAAATTGCTAAGGGACAGAACAGATTAAAATGGAGTTCTGGTTTAGCTGTGGGTTTGCTAATCGTTGCTGGTATAGCTTCTATTTATTCTATGAATCAATTTAAAAAAGCTGCTATTGCTCAACAAGTTACAAAACTAGAACAAGATGGAGTTGATGTTTTAATAAAATTTCCAGTTGAACCAATACCATCTTTAATGAATGCTGTACAAAGTGGTAAAACTTTAAAAACTATAGTTGCAAATAATCCTCTGGACAAATATCCAACTATTAGCCCCATTTATAGCTTAAATCATATCCTCAATGATATTAATAAGAATAGTCCCCGCAACATCTTGAAGGGTCATCAGAGTTATGTCTATAGTGTGAGTTTCAGCCCCGACGGAAAAACCATTGCTACAGCATCTTTAGACAAAACAGCCCGGTTGTGGAATTTAAATGGTCAACTCCTGCAAGAATTTAAAGGTCATCAGAGTTCTGTCATAAGTGTGAGTTTCAGCCCCGACGGAAAAACCATTGCTACTGCATCCGATGACAATACAGCCCGGTTGTGGAATTTAAATGGTCAACTCCTGCAAGAATTTAAAGGTCATCAGAGTTATGTCTTCAGTGTGAGTTTCAGCCCCGACGGAAAAACCATTGCTACTGCATCTAGGGACAATACAGCCCGGTTGTGGAATTTAAATGGTCAACTCCTGCAAGAATTTAAAGGTCATCAGAGTTATGTCTTCAGTGTGAGTTTCAGCCCCGACGGAAAAACCATTGCTACTGCATCCGATGACAATACAGCCCGGTTGTGGAATTTAAATGGTCAACTCCTGCAAGAATTTAAAGGTCATCAGAGTTATGTCTATAGTGTGAGTTTCAGCCCCGACGGAAAAACCATTGCTACTGCATCTAGGGACAATACAGCCCGGTTGTGGAATTTAAATGGTCAACTCCTGCAAGAATTTAAAGGTCATGGGAGTAGTGTCTGGGGTGTGAGTTTCAGCCCCGACGGAAAAACCATTGCTACTGCATCATCGGACAATACAGCCCGGTTGTGGAATTTAAATGGTCAACTCCTGCAAGAATTTAAAGGTCATCAGAGTTATGTCTTCAGTGTGAGTTTCAGCCCCGACGGAAAAACCATTGCTACTGCATCTAGGGACAATACAGCCCGGTTGTGGAATTTAAATGGTCAACTCCGGCAAGAATTTAAAGGTCATCAGAATTCTGTCACAAGTGTGAGTTTCAGCCCCGACGGAAAAACCATTGCTACTGCATCATGGGACAATACAGCCCGGTTGTGGAATTTAAATGGTCAACTCCTGCAAGAATTTAAAGGTCATCAGAGTTATGTCTTCAGTGTGAGTTTCAGCCCCGACGGAAAAACCATTGCTACTGCATCTAGGGACAATACAGCCCGGTTGTGGAATTTAAATGGTCAACTCCGGCAAGAATTTAAAGGTCATCAGAATTCTGTCACAAGTGTGAGTTTCAGCCCCGACGGAAAAACCATTGCTACTGCATCATCGGACAATACAGCCCGGTTGTGGAATTTAAATGGTCAACTCCTGCAAGAATTTAAAGGTCATCAGCTTCCTGTCATCAGTGTGAGTTTCAGCCCCGACGGAAAAACCATTGCTACTGCATCATGGGACAATACAGCCCGGTTGTGGAATTTAAATGGTCAACTCCTGCAAGAATTTAAAGGTCATCAGAGTTATGTCTATAGTGTGAGTTTCAGCCCCGACGGAAAAACCATTGCTACTGCATCTAGGGACAATACAGCCCGGTTGTGGAATTTAAATGGTCAACTCCTGCAAGAATTTAAAGGTCATGGGAGTAGTGTCTGGGGTGTGAGTTTCAGCCCCGACGGAAAAACCATTGCTACTGCATCATCGGACAATACAGCCCGGTTGTGGAATTTAAATGGTCAACTCCTGCAAGAATTTAAAGGTCATCAGCTTCCTGTCATCAGTGTGAGTTTCAGCCCGGACGGAAAAACCATTGCTACTGCATCATGGGACAATACAGCCCGGTTGTGGCCTGTGCGGGATTTAGACAGGGCAATTAAAGATGGTTGTGTGTGGTTGCAGGATTATTTACAGAACCCTAATGTGGGTTTGAGTAATGAGGAGAGACGGTTGTGTGATGATATTAATTGGTAATCGGTAATCGGTAATTGGTAATTGGTAAAATACAATTACTGCGCTTTTGTACAAAAAATAAGTTTTATTTATAAAAATTCAACTTTAATTTGTATATTCTCAACTTACTGCTATTTTCCCTTCACATTTCTTAACATATTATTAGGAATAATTTTTATTTACCAACGAGCTTGCAATAGTTTCCAGCATTTGCTACCATTTTAAAAAATTTCATAATCCAGGGTTTTTATACTCAATTTTCATCACCTCACAGATTGATTTATCCAAACCTTTAAAATATAAGCATTTCCAAAATTCACACTTCACTCAACCAAAAAACACTGACTCGAAAAGTAGAGATTAGAAACACAAATTTTAGGAGTAAATTTATCCGAGAAATTTAATAGTACCAATAAACTCTTGACAAAAAGACATTTATCATTATCTGCGTTTATCTGCGTCCATCTGCGTTCAAAAATCATTCAAGCAAACAGGAAACAGAAGAAGTAAAAAAACAAAATTTCTGGGCATTGCTGAATTAGGACATGAAATTGCAAAATCACGAAAATTAAACTCTTAATCTCTGCGCCTGGAGCGCCTCTGCGTGAAACAAAATCATACCTTGAATCAGCAACACCGATGTTTATCTGTTACCTGTCATACCAAATCCTATTGCCACACCCCACTTATTCATGAGGTTAGGCAAGAGGCAAAAGGCAACAGGCAAGAGAGTTTCATGAAAATTATGGAAAGGGGGTTTTTAGAACCGGTTTGATATCATCTGTCACCTGTCACCTAATTAAGCAAAAGTACGAATATTTGCAGTATTTAAAGATTCCACCAAACCACGTACAGCCGCAATCATCGCAACTTCGCTGTTGAGTTGGTTAATCGCAGAACCCACACCCACACCAGCAGCACCAGCAGCAATAGCCAAAGGAGCAGTCACATTAGAAATACCAGAGGCACACAAAACAGGCACAGAAACCGCACGAGAAATTTCATAAGCTGCGGCTAAAGTAGGAGCGGCTTTTTCAATCAAACCCAAACTACCAGCATGAGCAGGTTTACTGCTAGTACCACCTTCAGTTTGGATGATGTCAGCGCCAGCTTTCACCAAGCTCTCAGCTAACTGTACCTGTTTATCCAAAGTCAGGATATGAGGAACAGTTACAGATAGGGTAATTTCAGGTAACAAGGCGCGGGTTTGCTGAGTTAATGCCAAAACTTCTTCCGCTTCAAATCTGCGACCTTGAGCGTAAAAAGAATCAAAATTACCGATTTCAATTAAATCAGCACCAGCAGCCACAGCAGCAACAAACTTTTCTGGTTCAACCGCAGAAACGCAAATTGGCAGACTGGTGACATTTTTCGCTAAACGAACTAAATCCGTATCAGCAGCAATATCCACAAAAGTTGCACCACCCAACTCAGCAGCTTTCACAGTAGCAGCAACACTTTGGGCATTCAGGTTATTCAAACCGCTGATCACTTTGAGAACACTGCGGTTAGCAAATGCACCTTGCAATTTAGGAAGCATAGTCATAATTCTTTGTTTTGAATCTATTGAGGTAGAGATATATATACAATATCTGAACGATTATCGCTAGTGGGGGGAACAGTTATCAGTGAACAGTGAACAGTGAACAGTGAACAGTTGACAGTGAACAGTAGACAGTTGACAGTGGACAGTGGACAGTTATCAGTAGACAGTAGACAGTGGACAGTGGACAGTGAACAGTAAACAGTGAACAGTAAACAGTGAAAACTGCTAACTGATAACTGATAACTGATAACTGATAACTGATAACTGATAACTGATAACTGATAACTGATAACTGATAACTGATAACTGATAACTGATAACTGAATCACTTACCTTGCTGCTAACAATGCCTTAGTTGCAGACTCTCCCAATACTTGTATTTTTTTATTAAGTCTCCAATTCAATAAAGCAATAATGATGACATCAACACACAATGACATTAATGTTGTTGATATAGTTGCCTCATCTATTGCTGGCCAAGGGAAGCTAGAAAATAACCATGCAGCAGCATTATTCCCTGGATAAATTCTTAACACAGAGAGAATTACTGGAGGGAAAGTTATCACTGCACCTACAGTACCAACTGCCCATAAATAACGTTTGGGATTTTTCATCAACAACATCAATTGAGCAATGCTGGCATAAATTAACATCATGGTAATAGATATAACTATTCCTAGCAAAGCTTGGTTTTGTTCAGTACTGTTGAGTTGTAAATCTTTGGGTAAAGCAATAACCCAAATTACTAAAGGTGTGGCAGCAATAATTAAATTAACTCCAATCGCTATAATAGCTGGGCTTTTTTCACCGAATAGTAAATCTTGTAATAGAGATTTATGACTATTGTTTTGATGGCGATATCTAGCCCAGTCTTGGATGTTTTGTCTGACAGGGGAGTTAATGAAAATTAGACCGGTGATTAAGATAGCATTGAGTACAAGAAATAAAGGAACAGTTTCATAATGTCTTGCTGCTGATTCCTGCATCATGAATCCTAAAAACATGAATTGAGTAAAAGCTGTAATTATATAGCTTTGTTTTTTACTCAAAATCGTGATGTCTGGATTGCGAAAACATCTTTTAATAACTTGCCATATCCCATAAGCAACAATGCCATAGTTAACTAAATAAAATCCCACTAAACTAGTGGCATTTTGGCCAATTGGTATATAGAAGAATTGGAAGCTTTCCAGTGGTAAACCTTTGTGAAGATTAAATAGGTTAGGAAACAGGTAATTGGTAATATCCCAAGGACTCAATATTCTCAACCAACCTACAGGGGTATTAAAGTCATTATTATAGGAAGAATCTGCCATCGCCATTGTCATAGACAAGAATAACAAAACTCCTCCACTCCCAAGCCAAGGTTGAAAACCGCTAAACCAACGACTAACTAACCCAAATAACAATGCTGCACTATAAAAGAAACCACAGCAAGTAATCAGAATAGCGTAATAACCAAAAATGTAACTAGCGGCAATATTAGCAGATTTACCTGCCCAGAAATGTAAAGGAATTGCAGTGAGTACAAACAGATAAACTAAGCTGGGTACTCCCAGTATTTTACCTCCCAAGATACTGGTTTCTGTTTGAGGACTAAGGCGAATAAAATTGAGTGTGCCTTTATTTTCTTCTTTGGCTAAATCACTAATGAGTAAATATGTGCCGGCAACTAATAGTATAAAAATGAAAACCACACTAAATGTCAGGAAAATATATCCCCAATGGTCTTGCCACCACATTTGCCAATTAATTTCATTGGGGGGACAATCAGTTTTATATAACTTATCTCGGATGTCACTAAGTTGTGTATTTACTTGTTGAAGTTGGGCTTTAAGATTGGGAATGATTGTTGGATCAGAAAGTTCAATTTTTTGGTAGTTAGATAGTTTATTGTTCAGTACAGATTGTTGTTGATAAAGTTTTTCTCTGTGGTGATTATATATCGGACTCAGGAGACAGTATTCACCTGTTAAGGGATATTTATCACTAGGATATGATCCCAGTTGATATAAAAATACTACAAGTTGCAAGAGTAATGAAGAAGCAACTGCTAGTAATACATTGATTGGTTTTAATCTTCCTTTTAATTCTCGGAATAATTGAGGATTCCATTCACCAACTCTATCAAGAAAGTTGAGCATCATTGTCAAAATCTCCAATGTTTAAATTTATAGATTCCAGGGAATAAATTTTCTGTTTCATCGCTGAAGTAATTGAAATTTATAGAAACCAGAAACCAGAGAATAAATTCTCCTACCTCCTGTTAGGATGCTTGTTTATGTCCTAATTTGAGGAAGATACTTTCTAAGTCTTCTTGGGTGCAGTGGAAATTTGTGATCGGAATACTTATACTAATGAGCGATCGCAATAACTCAGCAGCATCTTCTTCTGTACCAGTAAAGTTCACCCGCACACTATTTTGACTATTGATCACCTCCAATTCTTCTATTAATGAATTATTTTTGATTTCTCTAACCAATACATCTATATTTCCCAATGTGGAGATAAAAATCTGCTGTTGGGCTAAACTTTGGTAAAGTGTTTGTAGTGAGGCACTTTCTACAAGAAATCCTAGTTCCATGATGCCCACGGAAGTACATAATTCGGCTAAGTCACTGAGAACGTGAGAGGATATTAATATTGTCATCCCCGCTTCTCGCAGTGCTTTGATAATCTCCCGAAACTGCATTCTGGCAATGGGATCTAGTCCTGAAACCGGTTCATCTAAAAGTAGTAATATCGGTTCATGGATAATTGTCCTAGCTAAACTTAGTCTTTGTTTCATCCCCCTGGATAGGGTAGAAATCATACTATTACGTTTATTACCTAATTGAATTAGTTCTAAAACTTCATGTAAACGTCGAGTCCGACGTGGTTGTCTGAGACGGTATAAACGCGCAAAGTAATCTAAGTAATCCCATACTGTTAAGTCTTCATACAGTGGATAATCATCTGGTAAGTAACCTAAACGACGTTTTAAGGTGAGGCTACTTTTATCCCGCAGTAAACGTTCTCCATTGATATAAATCTCCCCTGTGGTTGGTTCTTCAGCGGTTGCTAACATCCTAATTAAGGTCGTTTTACCCGCACCGTTAGGCCCTATTAATCCATAAACTTCACCCGCATGAATTTCTAAGTCTACATTATTGACTGCAACATGGCGTTCAAATTGCTTAGTTAGTCCAGTGGTGTAAATTGCTATTTCTTTTACCATAGCTGCTGGAGTGCGGCTTGCATTTTACAATTAAGCTAACTTGTTTCTACAGTAGTTTTTGTCACCGTTTCGGAAATTGAAACTAGGTCGCTAATTTTTACTTTATATAGTATAAATTTTATCTCTTGTCCCTAATATTAAAAGTTGTGTTGAAAAATTTCAAATACTTAGAAAAATTTCTTAGATATGGTATTTTCCACTAGATGGGGTTTGCTGAAAAAAGTTATCTGTGGAGTTTAGGAAACAGGAAACAGTTTCAAACAAAGATGTACGGATTTTTTTTTCATAACTCATATCTAGTCATATATGTCAATACCTTCGCCATGTTCCTGTAGGTTGGGTTGAACAAACTCAAGCCCAAAGTAAACTCAAAACATTTTTTATTTTGGCAAAAGTATGGATGTGTTTAAAATTATTTATAATCTTACTAGCAAATGATACGCAATACATTTATCACTGAATTTCAATATGTAGCCCAGCATAAACCAAATCAGTTAATTTACGGACATGGACAAACAGCCGTAATTACCGGTTGGACAGTGAAACAAGCGATCGCCAAACATCTGCAACCATCAGATTATGCTGTGATCGGACAATTATACTCACCCACAAGAGGCATAAACTTACTTGTTCGTAACTTATTATTAAATCCTCATGTTCGTTATTTAGTAATTGTTAACGCTACCAAAGAGGATAAAAATGCAGGTGCATCCCAATGTCTCTTAGACTTTTTTAATCATGGAGTGCAAGAAAATCTCAGTGATACTGGACGAGAAACTTGGGTAATTCCTGCTCGAATTCCCGGATATATTGACATAGAAATTGATATCAATGCATTAGAAAAACTGCGTCATTCTCTAGAAGTTATAGAAGCAAAATCAATTTCCCAAGCAGTCGAAAAAATCAAAAATTATGCCCAAAAACCAATTTTAGAACCTTGGGGAAAACCTATTGAATTTCCATTATTAACAATAGAATCTAACGTTTTACCAGGAACAAGATATGGACACAGAATAGAAGGTAAAACCATAGCCGAAACCTGGGTAAAAATCATCCATAGAATTAAAACTACAGGTACAATTAGACCAACTGGTTATGATGGAAAATGGCAAGAATTAATAGACTTAATGGCAATTGTCACCGATGAACCAGAGGAATTTTATTTTCCTGAACCTAATTATTTACCCATAGATAGAAGTTTTTTACAAGAATATATTTCCCAAGTTTTAGATGATGCACCCGACAGAGAAGGAGTGAAATACACCTATGGACAAAGATTAAGATCATGGTTTGGAAAAGATCAAATTCAACAAGTAATTGATAAATTAATTAATGATATTGATTCCGCTAGAGCAGTCATGTCATTATGGGATGCAAACAAAGATAATAATGATAGTCCACCTTGTTTAAATCATATTTGGGTGAGAATAGTAAATCATGAATTATCCTTAACAGCAACCTTTAGAAGTAATGATATGTTTTCCGCATGGCCAGCAAATGCGATGGGTTTACGAGCTTTGCAAAAACATATTTATGATGCTATCAAAAAAGCTCATCCTCAATTAAAATTAGGTGCTTTAATTACCGTTAGTCAAAGCGCCCATATTTATGATGACTGCTTTGAAAATGTAGAAAATGTCATTGGAACTCAATACCGAAAAATTACTCAGCAAAGAGATTATCAAGATCCCGCAGGAAGTTTTATTATTTATATCCAATCAGGTAAAATTATTGTAGAACACACCACACCTGGAAGTGGAGAAGTTGTTAATTGTTATTTCGGAAAATCAGCAACTCAAATTTCCCGACAAATAGTAGCAGACTGTCCAGGTTTACAAGTTGAACACGCAATTTATTTAGGTTTAGAATTACAGAAAGCGGAAGTTGTTTTATCTAGTCAGGAAGGGTTGATTTATGAACAGGATAAACCATTGAAAATAATATCCTCATTATCTTCATTAACTGCTAACTATAGCAACTAAAATCTTGACTAACTCAGTTAATTCTTCAGGAACACGATATAATTTCAAATCTTCAATAATCTCTTTTTCCTGACGTTTGTAAATCGCAAAACGCCAATCTTCACCAGTAGTCACCGCACCATAAAGTAGAGAGTTATCAGAATTTATCCATTGATCAAGTGCAATTAGGGTTTGCTGAAAAAGTCGAGAAAGAACAAAAGGATTATGAAGGGTATAATCAGGCAGGAGTAAAGATAAGTTTTCGTTGTCTAAAAACAACTAAATAATCAACTTTATTAATCAAATCATCAAAGTAATTCGTAATTCGTAATTCGTAATTCGTAATTCGTAATTCGTAATTCGTAATTCGTAATTCGTAATTCGTAATTCGTAATTCGTAATTCGTAATTCGTAATTCGTAATTCGTAATTCGTAATTCGGTAAAGCAACGCTTACGTAATTACTACCCAGTCACCAATCACCAATCACCAATCACCAGTCACCAATCACCAATCACCAATCACCTTTAATATTGAGAACTAGGTGAAGTGCGATAACTATAGCCGACATGAGAATCTTTTTGGATATATTGTTTAATGCTATCAAAATCCACAAAATAATCAGCTACATCAATCAAGCTATCGCTAGTCATACTTTGTAATCCAATTACTTCTACTCTAGATCCTAATCTACTCACTGCATTCACAGCATAAGCCAAATCTCCATCGCCACTGACTAAGACGGCTGTATCATAGTAGGGAGCTAGAGTGATCATATCTACCGCAATTTCCACATTTAAGTTTGGTTTTTTGCCATTTTCTGGAACTGCAAGTATATCTTTGGTAACGACACGATATCCATTGCGACGCATCCACAGCAGAAACCCCTGTTGTTTTTCTTTGCTAGAATCAACTCCGGTGTAAAAGAATGCTCGTAAAAGCCGAGATGTTTGAGTTAAACGACACAATAATTTCACATAGTCAATTTCAATTCCCAATTGTAAAGCGGCATGGAACAAGTTTAATCCATCAATAAAAATTGCCACTCTACCGCGATTTAGATCATCTCCAATATTCATGTCATTAGTATTCACTTCAGGCTTTTTAATATCTCGACCTTTAACAGAGGTTTTCATAGCAGGTGGTCCTTGCCAATGAGGTTTTTCTTTCAGTTCCTTATATTCGTTTGTTGTTATGCTATGACTATTAAGAATCATTGATACCTCTTGATTTTAAATAGGGATGATTGTGATAGATGGTTTGTATAGCAATTTTTGCTAATGAATTGATGTATTTGCCTAAATCACCATTCCTTTACTAGTTGTGTCTAATATATAACAAGCAACAGAATGGATTTATATCCTAGTATATTTAGCACTAATTTCATCATCTGAACAATCCACTGGGCAGGAAAACTTGTTGGGTGGCAAATAAACTTAACTTACTATGTAATTTAAGACAGTTTTTTTATTTTTAGCATAATTATTTAGAAGTCGTTACTATACATAATAGTTAAGATTATAGAGATGGACTTTTTGATTTTTGTAATTATAACTAGATTCTGGTTAGTTAGCTAAAATTCAGGCAGAAGTTAGTGTGTTACTTGTGGTTAAACCTTGAACTGTAAGGACAGAACAGTGAGCATGATGGAGAACGTAGTTACTAATACTTCCCAAAAAAGCTTCGCTAATACCACTACGTCCCCGACGACCAACTATAATGAGATCAGCTAACCAGCTTAAAGCAAGTTCACAGATAATACGACCAGCATCACCCACTGTTTGCTTAAACTCAGTTTCAATACCATTTTCGACTGCGGTTTGAGCTAGTGACTGTATCCATCTGAGTCTTTCTTGCTTGAGTTCATTCCAAGCTTGCATATATTGAACAACAGTATCTGTATGCAATGTGGGGTAGATTGTTTCTGCTTGTAAGAAGATAGAATTGGTGTAGGGGTTCTCCGAAGGAGATAAAACATGAAGCAACATGAGTTCAGACTCATTTGCTCCGGCTGTAGACATTGCTTGTTCAAAAATATACTGGCTTGTTTCAGATTTGTCTAGTGCTACCAAAATTCTTTGAAACATAATTCCTCTTCTTTTAAATGTATTTGAAATATGTACCTTTTGTCGTCTTTACCTGATGCTGGTTGATCTATATTGGCCATAGTGATCAATTTTTGGTAAATGAAATCAATTATTTATAGGTTTTATGGGTTAATGATAACTCAGGTTTAGCCTCAGTATAGATATTGTAATTTTGTTATAAGAATTGAGAAGTTAGTATAGTTATTATTGTTAATAAGTAGTTGTTCCAAATCAAGTTTATCTTTTGGGGAAGAAACTCTTGACAGGAAATAGATAAGAACTACAGATATTTTTTCTAAAAATGTTAAATTAATTTAACTCCGGTACTTCATAGTGACATCTTATTTATAAATAATCCAGTTTTAATTTGTGGTCTAACTTTGGAAAAGCAAATCTCATCCAGTCAGCTAAAAGCTAAAATCCAACACTAAAATTAACACAATGATTAAATTTCATAACCGTACAGAAGCAGGAAAAATGTTAGCACAAAGTTTGATAGCTTATGCTAACTATCAAGATTTATTAGTGTTAGCCTTGCCTCGTGGAGGTGTACCAGTTGCATTTGAAGTAGCTAAATTTTTAAATGCTCCTTTAGATGTTTGTATTGTCAGAAAATTAGGTGTACCTGGTAATAAGGAACTAGCAATGGGAGCAATAGCTTTTGGAGATATAGGAGTTTTAAATTATGATGTTATTAATACTTTAAGAATAGATCAAGAGATAATCAATACAGTGGCATCAGAAGAGTTAGAAGAATTAAAGCGACGTGATTTCCGCTATCGAGGAGATGCTCCACCAATTAATATTAATAATAAAACTGTAATTTTAATAGATGACGGTATTGCCACTGGTTCAACTATAAGTGCAGCTATTACTCTGATTAAACAACAACAGCCAACTAAATTAATTTTAGCCATCCCTATTGCACCAGCAACAACTTTAGAAAATTTGAAATTAGTAGTAGATGAAATAGTATGTTTACAAACCCCAGAAGTGATGTCTGCAATTGGTTTGTGGTATGAGGATTTTTCTCAAACTACTGATGAAGAAGTCAGCAAACTTTTAAATTCATTTAAGATCATATAGGAATAAGATTTGATTCTTGAAAAGATACAGCAGATTTCTTTGCTATGAGGTACAAATCATAATCATGAAACTCTTGTGGGGTGGGCATCTTGCCCGCTAATAGTGTACGCAAAAATCTTCCAAAGTCTATTCCTCTGCGTTCTCTGCGGTTTGATATTCCGTGACTAGTGGGTAAGTCCTATGCAAATTTATATGAATTTGGTATTACTTGTGATGCAAATTGATTTTGCACAACTACTGATGAATAGGAATTTGAATAATGAATTCTGTACCTTTTTCTGGGGTAGAGATAAAATCTATAGTTCCATGATGTTTTCTAATAATTTCATAACTAATTGATAAACCTAAACCTGTTCCTTTCCCTATGGGTTTAGTAGTATAAAAAGGTTCAAATATATGTTTTTGAATAGATGGAGGAATGCCACTACCATTATCACTAATTGATACTTCTAGCTGTTGATTTTTATTGACGTTAGTAGTAATGGTAATAATATTAGGATGATCAATAATTTCTTGATAAGAGAGGTGATTATTTTTTTCTTCTAAGGCATCAATGGCATTACAAAGAATATTCATAAATACTTGATTAAGTTGTCCTGCATAGCATTCAATTTTGGGGAAATTACCGTATTTTTTGAGAATTCTAATTTTTTGATATTTAGGTCGAGCTTGTAAACGATGCTGCAAAATCATCAGTGTGCTGTCAATTCCTGCATGAATATCAACTTGTTTTACCTCTGACTCATCTATGCGTGAAAATGTCCTTAGTAATTGGACTATTTCCCTAATTCTTTCTGTCCCTGATTTCATGGATGAAAAGAGTTTTGGTAAATCTCCTTGCACAAATTCTATTTCATTTTCAGAGATAATTTTTTTTATTTCCGGTGTGACATGAGGATACTCTTGTTGGTACAATTGCAGTAGAAATAATAAAATATGAATATGATTGTCTAAATGCTCAATATTACCATGAATAAAGCTAATGGGGTTATTAATTTCATGGGCAACACCAGCTACCATTTGACCAAGACTGATCATTTTTTCATGGTGAATTAGTTGACTTTGTGAATGTTTAAATTCTGCTAAATGCTTTTCTAATTCTTTTTTTTCTAGCTGATGTTTTTCTTTTTTTTTAATTATATTGCCTAATGTTGAATGATAAATATTTACACTCATAAAAATAAATAAAGAACCCACAAAAAAAACAAGGCCTGTTAGAATGGGGATAATATCTAGTAATTTGTATATGAATAAAACAAAAGTAATTAAGTAACCTAGAATACAAAAAATCATGACAATAAATAAAAATTGCCACTGTTGTTTCTCCTGATGACTTGATTTTAATAAAATGATAATATGATAAGTCTTTAAAGTTGATAAAACCATAATTCCTGCACCTATTATAATCAACGTAGGAATTACATTAAAAAGCATAGGATAAACTTTCATTAGTGAAAAATAGATGCAAGCAAAGTGTAAGAATTTATATGGTTTACTAAGAGCTTTGCCAACTATTGACATTGCTTTTTTAACCCATGTTCAGTATAGCACTGAAGATGACAGGCATAGAATATTATGTATATGTGATTTATCTATATCTCATCCAGATATATAGGGACAATATTTAATGAATGTAGCAGTTCCCATGCTGATGAGTTACAAGATTTTGTAATTTTAGGCAACTCTAAATAGGGAACAGGTAAAAAATAGATCATTTTTTACCAAAGAAAAATCTACTCAATAAAGAAGCAATATTGATAGCTTTAGCTACTGATTTAGGATTGGATGTATTTTGTACTTCGATTTGAAGCATCTTTGCATATTTGATCGCCACTTGATGTTCTGGGTTTAATTTTAAGGCTTGGCGGATATATACTTTAGCCATGCCTGAGAAATTTTGTTGAAAATGTACTACACCTAATAAAGCATAAAAGTTACTGTTATTTGGTTCTAATTTGATTGCATCCCGTAATTCTTTGACAGCTAAAGCCCATTGTGACTGCTGTTGATACTGAATAGCCCGATCATAGTGACGTTGGGCGTAGTTGATATGTTCAAAATTTGGCTGCTTTTCTTCTGAAAATTCCAGATTAACTAATTTTTCTTCTTTTACAGGAACGATGGACGTAGATTTGGAGGAAATATTTTGTGTTTGTTTTACAGAAGATTCTGAAAATGATAGGTAAAATAAATTGAGATGATTAATAAATTTAGTAATACGATGAAATTGTTGCAGGGATTTATACTGCCCTAATGCGTAGGATTTAATTGACTGCTCATAGAAAATTTCTACTTCTTGGGTAGACATTGAATCTGTGTCTAGCTTAAGATAATTTTGGAAATTTAAAATAGCTTTACTACTCAACCTAGATGCCTTTAGTCTTAATTTAGCTACAACTTCTTTCCTGGTTTTGATTTGTTTTAATTGTTGATACGCAGGGTTAACTAAACGAGTGAGGATTATTTCTGCTAGTTCCCGATCAGGTTGATTGTTGATCACAAAGTTATCAGGATGTAACTGTTTAGCTAAGACATAATAGCGTTTGGTAATTTGGCGATCATCAGCATTTACGGAAACTCCCAATACAGAGTAAGGATCAACAAGTAGTCCAAGAATTTCTACAGGTAAAGTTTTTTGTGGCATATTTTATACTAATTTTCTATGAGCAAAAGCTGTATTACAGCATATCAAGCTTAAATAAGGTTTTTGAGGCACTGCTCTGGATTCAGCAGTCAGATGTAGTAGCTCAAGTTAAAGAACTGTATTTAACCATGTCAGTTACATTCTTTGTTTGTATTTTATCCGTATTATCCACTACTATACTTTCTAGTCATATCAGAGTTAGGGTAAATTGGAAGTGATATCGTTTCAGGCTGCAATCGCAAAATATTTTTTGTGCATAGTTTGCCAGCTAATCGTTGATTGTTTATATGTGATTTATGATCTTGAACTGCACTAATCATGATGCAATTATGTCTATTTGATTGTTAAGATTATGACATTTGGAGATGAATAAGGACAATGTTAAATAAACGTAAAAGCCGAAGTATTGCAGCTATTTTAGCTTTTTCTGGTACTCTGACAATTTCCGGTCTACATAAATTTTACTTGGGGCAACCATTATGGGGAATTGTATATGTATTGTTATCTTTGACACCAATTCCCAAAGTAGCTAGCGCTATTGAGGGTGTGTGGTATTTAGCTCAAGATGAAGAGGCATTTAACAGAAATTTTAATCTCGGTCAACCTATGATTCAAGATTCATCATCAGTAAATAATCAAGTGGAATCTATTGCCAATGCTTTACGTGAGTTAGATTCTTTACGTCAAGATGGCTTAATTTCTGAGTATGAATTTGAACAAAAACGTCGTCAAATGTTAGACCAAATGTCTTGATTTGATTAATCTCATGAATAAGTGGATACCTCTAAATTTCAAATTACAAAAGTTACGTTCTAAACTATTAAGTGATCCCTATTATCGCCTCCAATCAGCGGCAGAAGTTGATATGGCAGCACAGTTAGGTATGTGTATTGATGTCAACCAAGCAACTGTAGATGATTGGCTACGCTTACCGGGATTATCTATTCATCAGGGTCGTGCTTTGGTGGAATTATCAAAGTCAGGGGTCAAGTTTTATTGTATTGAAGATATTGCTGCGGCTTTAAATGTGCCTGTTCAAAGATTAGAACCTCTCAAGTCTCTCCTTAACTTTAGTTACTATGATGAGGAATCTTTAAGTAATACGATGCAAATAGATCCAAATATAGCTAATATAGAAACCCTCGTCAAAATTCCTGGGATAGATTTATCTCTAGCCGAAGCCGTAATTGAAAATCGGTTAGCGAATGGTTCTTATCGTAACTTAGTTGATTTTCAACAACGGCTACAACTTTCAGGGGAAGTGATCGGCCAGTTGATGTATTATTTGCGATTTTAGAAGCGATTAGCTGCTAATTAAATTAAGCCAATACGATCTAAAGGCCAAAAACGAAATTTAGCACGACCAATGATATTGTCGCTAGGTAAGAAACCCCAGTAACGGGAATCATTACTATCATTACGGTTGTCTCCCATCACAAAAAGTTGATCTGTGGGTACTTCTACAGGTGAAAATGGTTGATTTGCTGGTTCAGCTATGTAGTCTTCCGGTATGGGTTTGTTGTTGATGTAAACTTTGCCTTTAATTACACTAATGGTTTGTCCTGGTGTAGCAATTACTCGTTTAATGAATGCCTGATTCTGATCATACCCACGACGTTCTAGTGTTGGTGGTGTACGAAAAACAACGATGTCACCGTTTTTGGGTGATTGGAAATGGTAAGATATTTTTTCCACTACTAGGCGATCGCCGATGTGTAAAGTCGGGTACATTGATTCTGAGGGAATTAATCGGGGTTCAGCAATAAATGTTCTGATCAGGAAGGCTAAACCCAAGGCGATCGCAATTAAACTAATATTTTCCTGCCAATCACGCCATTTTGTTGAAGTTTTATGTTTTTTTTGGGCGTTATTTGTTTGAGACTTATCACTCTCTTGAATATTATTTTTTGGATCATTCATAGAATTTTGCCATCACTGTAAAATTTGCACTATTTTGGCCTTGCTGAATAGATATGAAAGCAAGATTAGGGAACAGGGAACAGGGAACAGTTTTCAAGCATTACTCCTCAAATCTCTGGCACTTTTTAATTTCAAATTGCCTAAAATTTTCTACCTGTAATGTTTTTATATTTATTCAGCAAGCCCTAAATATTTTAGCTGTTTTTAATGTCAAAAAGTGCAATATTTTTGCTTTTGATAAGTCTTAAAATTGTGCATTTGAACTTTCAACTATCAAAAATTTTATGGCTAACAGATATCCGAAACTATTGCCTGTTGCCTAGCTGATGAGAAAATTATGATATCCATAAACTACTCATGACTGAAATTATTTGCTCTATGCAGACTACTCCTGTATTTTTATTTCTTCTGTATTTTGATTTAAAGTTTGATTAATATTATCATTATTATCATCACTATCATCACTATCTTCAGGAGTAGGAGATTTAGCTTTAGCTGTAATTACCTCTGTAGGGCGGAGAATTTTATCACCCCAGCGAAAACCACGACGGACTACTTTCGTAATTGTTTGATCTGGTACATCAGATGTTTCTTCTTGATCCACTACACGACAAAGATTGAAATCTGGTTCTTGACTTGTTAATTGAATTGGTTGTAATTGACGTTTTCCTAAAACATTCAAAAATTTGCGATTAACAGCTGCTACAGAACGAGGTAAGCGTTGAATAAATTCTGAACTAGGTTGGGAGTTATTTTCTAAGTATAGTAGTAATGCTTCTAGTGCATCAGCTACTTCTAAAAGCTCTAAAAATAAGTCCTCTGTTTGGGAAGTATTTTGAATTTTTTGTTCTCTTAAAGACTGTTGTAATTGAACATTCTCTTTTTTCATTTCGCCAATTTGCTGCATGAGTAAAGCACGCATTTCTGGGCTAATTATATAGCTTGAGTTTAATTCAGACACGGTGTTATAGTTACTTAGATAAGATAGCTAAAATTTTGTTAGCCCAAGTATTTACTTGAGGATGACTATGATTAATTAAAGATTTACAAAGAGTGATAGCTCTGTGTAATTGTCCGCCCATTTGGTAAGCTTTAATTAAACAGATGGTGGCTTTGAGATAATTTTGGCTATGGGTTTCGGTACAAGCTTCACGGTAGTCTTCTAAATATTTTATCGCTTTTGGGTAACGTCCTTCTTTACAAGCTGTTACTCCAGCACTAAACAATTCGGATAGGTTTAGTGGTAAGGTTTCTCTTTCTTGTTGCTGTTGTTGGAGAGCTTGTGCGATCGCTTGATCTAAACCATCAAATTCTGATAATAAAGTTAAGGAAGAGGTTGACTGCTCCGAAGCGGGTAATTGACTCCACTGAAATTCTTCAATGGGAGGTAAAATTGGACGTAAATAATCAGCAATAATTCTCTCTTCCGTTTTGATTAAACTTTTTTGTGCTTTAGCGATTGCATCTATTGGGTGCTTTTTCTCTTTAATAGCTAAAGCGACAGCTTGAGCAATTTCTGCTTTTGATGCTAATTGAGATAAGCCTAAAATATCATAGGGATTTTGTTTCATCGGTTAGTTTTTCCTGAATTTTAATTTTTATTTTTAGTTATTTGAAAGGAAAATTGTGACCTAAATATTACCATTTTCAGGAGATAAAAAAAAGAGAATATTGCCTATTTCAATCCTCTTACTTTATCTAGAGGTAATGATAACTGATAACTGTTAACTGATAAATGATAAATGATAAATGATAACTGATAACTGTTAACTGTTAACTGCTCAACATAGTTTTAAACTCCGGTAAATTTCTTGAAAAGCTGGTTCATGGGGACAAATTTCATAAGCCCAAGTACCTAACTGTAAAATTAATTCTTGATCATGTAAACGATTTTCTTGAACTCCTTTAATAATTAAATTCAGAAAAAATTCAGCTACAATATAGCGGACTCGATCCCGTTTAGATAGTTTTGCTTTTTTGAGCATAGCTTCATATTGATGGACGTGAAATAAGCGATTAATTTCTTTTATTTCCTGGGAAAGTTCCACATTGTCTATCATATCAAGAACTACAGGATTATGACGATCAATCACTTGTAATTCTTGCAGTTTTTCTAGAGATTGATTGAGTGAGATTTGATCATTAACTATTTTTTGTCTAATTTCTTCTGCTTTATATTCAGTGTAGTAACTTTTTACAAATAAATTTTTTGGTAAAATTTCATAGCAAAAGTTAGCAAATTCTAGATGTTCATTAAATTCTAAAATTCCTTGACGTTGTAGATTTAGTAATCTTGCTATTTTTTCTTGCCAATCTGGATGATAAATAATTTCTGCTTGAATAGATTGTAAAGGTTTCATTGCTAAATGCCATCTTTGTTGTTGCAGATGATAGCAACCTTCATAGTAGTTGAGAATTTGATCGGCAAAAATTTCACTTTTATGAGTAGGTTCATGTTTGGGTTTAATTTTAATCCCACGTTGACTATCTCCTTCTAAACAAGCAGCTACAGCTAAACCCCAAGGAGTATAAAGAGAGCGCAAGGTTATACAATCATTGGGTATATTATCAGTTAATAAAGTTTGCCATTGTTGGGAAAAATGATCATAGCAACCAGGAGTAATAAACAGATTATTCACTTGCATTCCTGAGTGAGATGGTTCACCCATAAATTTTAGTGCAACTGACTCACGACGATAGTAATCACGTAAGCTAAAATAAGTTTCTATGTCTGTATTTTTTACTTGATCAATTGCTGCCTCTAAGCGAAGTTTTAAATTGACAGATAAAGTAGTAAAATCAACTTTTTGATCTTGCAGCCAAGGTAAATTTTTTAAACTATTATCCATAGTTAAATTAGCTAAAGCAGTGGATAAAGCTATAATCAGGATATCTAATTTTTCGGGATTTGTTTGAGAGTAGTAATAATTAGCTACTACCCAGTTATGTAAAGTATCTATATTAGGATTTTTGATCCAGTTTTCCTGGGTATAATCAAATATTTTTGCCCAGTCATAGCTTTGCCAAATTGATTTTTCTATAGTAGGTTCAATATATTTTTTGAGGTTATTTTCTATCCAGGAATGAGATGGAAATGTTTGTAGCAATTGCTTACTTGTATTTCTCGCTGCGGTGAAATCTGCTTCTGTAACTAGATTTTCTATTTCCTGGATATGGATCAGATTTTGCTGTTGATAAATGTGAGCAAGGATTTCCTTTTGTTTAGCTACTAAAGGATGAGAAATTTTTTCCCATTCCTGATATGCAGATTGTAAATCACCTTGTTGAGCAAAGATAAATCCTCTCAAATAATTAGCTTGTTGTCCTGGTAAATTATGTAAATAAGATTGTGCATTTTCCCAATTTTGCTGTTTAATCGCTAGTATACCCAAGCGAATTTGACAGTCGGAAGGGTTTGATATCAAAGATTGTGCTTGTTCATAACAGGATTTTGCGCTAGAAAAGTTACCCTTCTTTTCTGCTACTAAACCATGAGCAAATATCTCTTTACCTTTAACTCTTATTTTCAACTTTTTGAGTAAATTAAATCCATCACTACGAGGAAAACTCACTAAAGCTTCTTCTAAGATAGAGATAGCGAATTTTAGTTTATTTTCACCTTCAGCATTTCTGGCTTTTTCTAAAGCCGAGTGATAATTATCTTCTTGATAAACTTGACATTGAATATCAGATATAGTATCGTTCAAATGCTCATGATTATATAAATAACTAGCTTCTTTATAAATAGAAATAGCACTTTTTAAAAAGTAATTTTTGGCTTGGGTTTGAGCTTGTTTGACTAATGATTGAAACTTTTGTCTTTGTGCTACTTCTTGTTGATATTGGGTAATTAATTCCGATATTTTTGGCTCAAAAATTACTTGTCTAGCAAGATGATATATGGCGATCGCACTGGTAATAGATGTAATATTGAAAGGATCACCAGTATCTTGATTTAAGATTAATTCTGCTTGATTAATTAATTTATCAGCTTTTTCAATTTGAGTGCGCCATTCTACTACTTGTTGTTCTAAACTATGAATTAAATTAGTAGCACCAAACTTGCTGACTATTTTTGTCCATAAACTTGGTGTTGTGTACCACTGATTTAATGCTGTTTCTGCATTTTCAACTGCTTCTCTGAATTTTTGTTGTTGTGCTAGTTGTTGAGATGTTTGACTAGCTTCCTTCAAACTATCAATATTCATTGGATTTTCTCCTGACAGTTGGGAATTTTTAATTTTTCTCCTATTTTAATGAAGTAGTTGCGACGCTGTTCTAAGCGAGGATTAGCTGCTGCTATTAACCTCCAAGCACTAGCTCTACCACATACTTTTTCAGCAATTACACCTAAATTATCTCCCTTTCTGACTGTATATGTATTATTATCTATATTTTGATTTTTTTCTTGTGCCTCTGTCACTAATTCTTGATTGACAACTATAGTAGAATTACTGGTAAACATATTAGAAGCATACTGATTTTCCATCAACAGAAAACTGCTCAATACACCAAATCCAATACCTATCAATAACATTGATAAAGCTAGTGCTAAAGTCCAACTACTCATTCTTTGCAGAGGAGACAGTTTTTTAACAGTTGGCAATTCTTGAAGACTACGAATTAAAGATAAATCTGTTTCACAATTAGGGCAATGTTTTCCTTCTATATCTTTGTAACCACAAACGGGACAATCAATTTTTATATTCATCTTTTTAAACCAGTAACAATATTATTTGTAGGTATTTCTTGATTCAACCAATGTTCTACTTCTGGTTGTAATTCTGGTAATAATCTTTCTGCTTCTTTGACATCTCCATTGTTCATGGCCATTAATAATCGAGAAAGTTTATCAGACATTGCATTAGCTTGAGTAGGTGCTATTACTTTAGCTTGTTGAATGGCAATGATACAAGCTTGCACTACTTGTACTTCTTCTGGTAGTCTTATCATTTCTTGTCTAGTTTCTTCGCTATAGAATTTCATCCCAGCCGGATTATTGTCATCAATAGCAGATTGCAATTCTTGACTAAGTTGTTGTAATTTTTCTTGTTGGGGTTTGAGAATCATAAACTGACAAAGTTTGAGAATGCGATCGCATTCTCCCACTAAGGATTCAGCTTCGAGTCTTTCTGAGGACATATTTACTCGGAATTTTTGGAGATTTTCCTGAGCTTGTATCATTACATCCTGATTTTCTTCCCCAGTAATAGGATTAATAATTTGGTTAGCTGATTTGACTACTGGAACAGCCAATTTTAAAGCTTCTTCTACACCATAAGCTGTTAAACTTTGATCATTAAGTTCTTTAATTCCGTTTTCTAATTCCTGATATATTTTTTCATCTGCACGGCCACGGGAAAATACACAACTCACTCTCACGGATGGATCATTTTTCAAAGTTGCTGTCATCCGTAAATCATTATTTTGTTCATCTAGCTCTAAATTCACTTGAAATTCTGTTCCGACTGGATATTTTTGATCTAAACCTAACCACATTTCCCCGATTCTTTCATGATGGGTAGTACCGTCTAATTTTTCTTTCACTTGATCAGGGCTAAAAAATTGAAAATGAATCAGTCTTTGCCCTTCTACTACTGTTTTAAAAGTATATATCGGTGTCTGAACAGGTAAAATATCACCTTGATTAATTACTTTATATGGGCCGTCGGCTAATTCAATAAAATAATCACGAGATACTGTTGTCACTTTATCTGTTTGCCCAGCTGCAACAATTGCTGCACCTTCGGCTACTGCGTACATCGGTTGGGGATGGAGGACTACTTTTTGCTCACCAAATGCTTGCTTAAGTTTATTTTGGACTATGGGAATTTGAGATGAGCCTCCAACTAAAAGAACTATATCAAGCATATCTAAACTGTATTCTGCATACTCTAAAGCTTGATGACAAATTTGTAGCGATCGCTCTACTAAATCATCAATAATATTTTCAAACTGCTCTCTGGTAATTTCCACGTCTAAGGGGATAGCTATTCCTAAATCATCTAATAACTGAGTACCGGGAATAATTCTGGTAACTGTATCTTCAGTTAATTCTACTTTTGCCCTTTCTACAGCAATTTTTAAATCTGCATGAAAACGCAACTGTTGATAATAGGGAGTTTGAGCAATTAAATTCTCAATATCTACAATGTTTTCCTTTTGACTAACTTGCTCTTTAAAAAATTGAATTAAACGTGAGTCAATATCGTCACCACCTAACCATAAATCACCAGCTTTCCCCTGCTCAATAAATGATTTGCCACCAGCGGTAATTACTGAAGCATCAAAAGTTCCACCACCAAAATCGTAAACTAAAATGGTTTTGACATCATCACTATCTGGTGAAAAACCGTAGGATATGGCGGCAGCAGTGGGTTCTGGTAATAACTCTAGCGGAGTTAATCCTGCTTTTAATGCAGCAGTTCGGGTTGCATAGCGTTGTTTATCATTAAAATACGCAGGTATGGTAATTACCACTTGCTCAACAACTTCCCCACTCTGGCCAATTTCCCGACAATAATTTTGGGCATTATGCACTACTTTTTTGAGAATTTCTGCGGAAATATCCTCCGGTTGATATTCTTCTTCCCCCAACCACACCGCCAAACTATTATCTGTACCTTGACTAGGAAGTCCTATTTTATAATCAAATTCCGATTTTTGTTTTTGTACTGCCACATCCCCAAAACCCCTACCCATCAAACGTTTAATGGAGATAATTACGTTTTCTGGATCATGGCGTAACTGATTATAAGCTTGTTCCCCTACCAAAAACTGACCTTCATTCTCAGCAACTACAGAGCGCGTCAATTTTCGATCTGGAGGGGTGTTATCATTAGCTGTGACAACTTCCACTTCTACTAACTTAAACGCAGCAACAGAGTTAGTAGTCCCTAAATCAATACCAATTGCCTTGACCATTTTTATATTTATTACTTTTTACTTAGTTTTTGCAGATTTAGGTAGACTACTACTTAATAAACTATGGTTGAATCATACAAGCGATGTCGTGTTCTTTTCAACACTTACGTTAACGAAGCAGAATAGTCTCCGACTCTTACACAAATACCTGAGTTCTCATTTATTATCTACAAATGATATCAGTTGTCAACTCTAATAAATATATATCTTTTTTATATTTTTGCTGGTCAAAACTACTGAGTATGTATGTAGGGTTTGCTGAAAAAGTGATCTGTGGAGTTGAGGGAACAGACAAAATTAAATACACAACAGCTTATAATCTCTGTTAAGGAGAATTACAATATCTACTTCTGAGAATAATTACAACTTTTAAGAATTTATTTTTTGATGCCAAAATGGTATCTTGATTAAATCCATTAACAGTAATTCTTGATTACTCTTAGCTAATCCTAATTTAATTTTTTCTGGTAATTCTGGATAATAACGGGACTTAAATATCAAATCCCAAATAGTTAAAATACTAGCATAATTATTATTAGCGACTTTCCGAGTTTGTGAATGATGCGCTCGGTGATAATTTGGTGTTACTAGGAAATAACTTAAAAATTGATCTAATTTTAAAGGTAAAGCCAAATTACTATGGTGAAAAACCAAAGAAATAGCAAAGACTAATTCATAAAATAATAAATCTAAAGGAGATATTCCCAAAAGATAAATTAAAGTAAATTTTGGTAAATTAGAAATTATTACTTCCAAAGGATGAAACCGATAAGCTGTTGATATATTCATCCACATCTCGCTATGATGTACCAAATGGAAACGCCAACCAAATTTCCAACTATGTACTAACCGATGCCAAGCATACATATATAAATCAAGAACTAAAAAAGATAATATCAAAGTTAACCAAGAGAAATTTAGGTTGTTTAAATAGCTAGTTTTTAAATATCCTAAATATCCCAACCATGACTGTTGTTGCCAGATCCATCTTAATAACCAGATGATAGTTAAATTCACCAACGCATAATTGATTAAACCTAAAATAAAATTATTAGCAAATATTTTCACCCGTCTCTTATATGCAAAGAAAGGAAAAACGGTCTCTAAAATTCCAAATACAGTAATACTCAGCAAAATAATAACTGATTTGTATTCCATAAATCACCCTATATCTTGATTACAATTTTGGCATGGTAGGATCAATTTTTTCCCGCCATTGATTAATTCCACCTTGAACATTTGTGCCTGTAACTCCCGCATTTTTGAGGAGTTCTAAAGCTTTATTAGACCTTATACCCACAGAACAATAGGTAATTAACTTCTTATTGGATATGATTGACTTAATTTTGGTAATTCCTTTACCATCCTCAATGTCTGTAAGTGGAATGAATATTGCTCCAGGAATGTGAGTATTTTCATATTCTACCAAACTCCGCACATCCACTAATAGAAAGTTTTGGTTTTGAGTATCTATTATTTTTTTTAATTCCTGGACGGTAATTTGTGGTGTATTTGCAGCACGAATAGTATTACCAATTATAGGTATATGGGAAAAGTTAGTTAATGGTATTCCTGCTTGAATTAATGGTTTCAACAGAGCAGGATTATATATTATTAATGCCGTGATCATACCACTACAGATAAATAACCAAATTAATATTCTGATGAGAAATTTATGTTTAAACATGAGATTATTTACAGAGGTAAAGGAAAATGAAAACCTAGACACCAAGAAAGTTCTACTTCTGACTACTGACTACTGAATCCTGCTATATTATTTCATCTCTGTAGTTCCCAAACCACAACTAGGAACACCATTATTTAAAATAGGTTTATTGGGAATAGTAGCACCAGGTTTATCATTGATACATAAAATTGTTACAGTTGTAAATTCCAATGCTTCTGATTTTTCGGGATTAGGAATTTTAAATACAGCACCAACAAAACTGTTGATAGGTTCTTTTTCAAATGAATCAGTTTTCACATAATCTTTTTTAACTATTCCATAATGAAAAGCAGAATTATCGGTAGTTTGGAGAGAATAGCTATAGATTTCAGTTTCTTTTGGAATACCAATTTCTAATTTCTTGATCGAGTTAGAAAATTTACCACCATTCTCTATTAAATATGATTGTTGTGCGCGGTTGATTGAACCTGTATAAAGGTTTCCTTCATCTTCACTCCCAATACCACAACTAGTAGTCGTAGTAGTTAAAAGAGATGATAGGGCCATCACAGATAAAATCCCAATTACAATCAAAACTGCAATTATTTCAAGGATAATAAAACCATCATTATGATCTCTATTCGAGTTTGCTAGTATTAATTTATAGAAAAATTCACCCTTCATATTCTTACTCCCTATAGCTTTTGTTTACTTGTGCAAACTACATTTTGTTTGTACTACATGATGACTGGTAGGTTTTTCGGAAATGTCGGGAAAATTTATGTTAATTTTTGTAAGTTTAGCTATTACAGGACTTATGCAAAACCTACTTCCAATACTGTCATTGCGACGTAAGGAAGTAATCTCCAACCCTAACTTTTCGTTAAAATGCTTAATTCCTATATTAATCTCATCAAGGGTATTTAATTTTGAAAATCATTTAACACTAAAATACGCAATTCTGTAATTCGTTTAAATGTTAAATCATTTGTAATAAATGCTTCACATTCTGTATTTATAGCAAAGGAAATTTGAAAAGCATCGGGTAATTGTAAATTATATCTAGCTCTAATTTTAGCAGCATTTATAGCTATATTAGGGTGATTATTTGTAGTAAAAATCATGTGGTTACTATAGAGAATTGTGTTGATAAATTTTTCTGCTAATTTAATTTGTCCTAAACGATAGGGATAAACCAAACATTCTGCTAAAGTAACTGATGAAGTAACACCTATTAGATCACCATTTTCCACTTGATTAAATATATATCTTACACTTTCTAGGTATTGAAGATTGGCTTCTACAAAATAAATAATTGGTGCTGTATCCAAAAATATCCGTGTTACACCCTGTAAACTTTCTGAAATATTCATGCCGGTTTCCTTGTTTTAGTTTCCTGAATTTCTAAATCTGGAAACTCTCCGTTTCTCATTTTTGTAATGTATTCTTGAGCATCCATCCCTCCTAATAAATTTGGTGCAATTCCTTCCAGTTCTGTAATATTATATTTTGATTGAGGTGTAATCTCACAAAGGCTAATTCTTTGTAATAGATGTGAGATTAAAGTTAATTGTTCATCTGGGGCGAGATCATTGGCTATTTTCATTGCTTCACTTAATTTTTTAGACATGGTATTTTTCCTTGATTTTAACTTTTAAACATCAGCTATTATCCCATTTTATCAAATAAATCAGCTAAAACAACGTTAGAAAATAAGAACCCATCTGGATCTGTTAAGCGTAATTGATCACCAATAATTTTCACCCACCCCTGTTGTAAATATCGCTGTAGATGTTGTTGAATTTCGCTAACTTTTTCTTTACCAAATCTATCTGCTAAATCTTGTAAATTCAAACCCTCAGCTAACCGTAAACCCAACATCAAAGTTTCCAATAATTGTTCTTCTAAAGTTGTAATTTCACAATCAATAATTGCCCCATTTTCTAACCATTGAAAATATTCTTTTGTTTTACGAGGACGGGTAAAGCGCTGATCTTGTAAATAACTAGCTGCACCCATACCAAAACCATAATAGGAAAGATTGTGCCAATAAACTAAATTATGTTGACATTGATGTTTAGGTTTTGCATAGTTGGAAATTTCATAATGTTCATAACCTGAACTGGTTAAAATACTTTGCCCTAATTTATACATTTTTACAGTAGTTTCATCCGTTGGCAAAGGTTGATTTCCTGGCTGATAATAACGCCCAAAAACTGTACCTGGTTCAATGGTTAAATCATAAATAGAAATATGATTGGGGGAAATTTCTACAGCTTGGGTGAGGGAATTTTGCCATTGATCCAAAGATTGATTTGGCAAGCCGGAAATTAAGTCTATGCTAAATTCGGGTATCTGCACTTGGTTAACTAAATCAACAGCTGCAAAAATATCATCAACGGAGTGCGATCGCCCGGCAATTTTTAACAATTCTGCTTCAAAAGATTGCACTCCTAAACTTACCCGGTTTACTCCTGCACTGCGATAACCAGCAATATGTGCTAAATCAAATGTACCTGGATCTATTTCCATAGAAATTTCTGCACATCCAGCAATCCCAAAACGCTGATCTAAAGCTGTTAAAATCCTTTGTAACTGGGTTGTAGATAACAACGAAGGTGTACCACCACCAAAAAAAATTGTTTTGAGAGGTTGATTAAAAGTTGGAGAAGTTTTGATTTCTTGACAAACTGCATCCACATATTGACAAATTGTGCCAGAACTTTCTCCCCGTGAGCGATCGCCTACCACAAATACGGGAAAATCACAATAAAAACAACGTCGCCGACAAAAGGGAATATGTACATAAGCAGCAGTAGGTATTTGCACAGTCATATTTGAGGAACTCTTCATCATCAAAAAAAATAAAACTTAATAATTAGCAAATTAACAGTAATGAAAATTAGTAAATTGTTTACAACTTTTTATATTTTGATAACAAAAATCAGAATAATTTTGCAGCGAAAACTCTTTGGTTATAATGTTCGCATACATTGTCTTAGCTGCTAAAACCACGAAAGTAAGTGAAAATTTAAAAATCAATATCACAATTGATATAAAGAACACCTTGCTTAACCGTGTAAACACAGTTATTGGAAAAATAGATAATCATGCTTGATTTCATTATCATTCTCTCTTTTATTTTGGCAGCATCGGGAATTGGTTACTATAGTATAGAATTGCTACCATCCGGTACTCTAAATGGTGTTACTAACCTAGATGCTCTACGCCTAGTAGTTGCTGTCTTTACTGCCATCATCGGTGGAGCAATTGGTTTAAGTTTCCAAACCACCTACCGACGCTTAGAAACCCAGGTTAAAGAAATGCCCTTAGAGGTAATTTTAACCCGTGCCATCGGCTTAGTAATTGGGCTATTACTAGCTAATTTGATGCTAGCCCCGTTATTTTTGTTACCCATACCCGCAGATTTCGGATTTATTAAACCTTTAGTAGCAGTTGTTGGGAGTATTATTCTAGCTGTTACTGGCATGAATTTAGCCGATACACATGGTAGAGGGTTACTAAGGTTAATTAATCCCAACACCGTAGAAACCCTAGTAGCAGAAGGAACTCTTAAACCTGCAAATACAAAAGTTTTAGACACCAGTTGCATCATAGATGGCAGAATTGAAGCACTTCTAGAAACAGGATTTTTAGAAGGTTTAATACTTGTACCACAATTTATTTTACAGGAATTGCAACAAGTTGCAGATGCCAGTAAAGATCAAAAACGGGTGAGAGGAAGAAGAGGTTTAGATATTCTCAATCGTATTCGAGAAACTTACTCAGAGAGAATTTTGATCAATCCCGTAGACTATGAAGATATTAATACAGTGGATGCAAAATTGGTAAAATTTGCCCAAGAAATCAACGGTACATTATTAACCAATGACTATAACTTATCCAAAGTAGCTAGTGTACAAAAAGTTCCAGTTTTGAATGTCAATGACTTAGTAAATGCAGTCCGTCCTAGTTATTTACCTGGAGATAACTTAGATTTAAAAATTCTCAAAGAAGGTAAAGAACCTAGCCAAGGAATTGGTTATTTAGATGATGGCACAATGGTAGTTGTGGAAGAAGGAAGAAGTTATGTTGGTGGTGAATTAAGGGTAATTGTCACCAGTGCTTTACAAACCTCTGCCGGAAGAATGATTTTTGCGAAACCTCAAGCTTCTGCATTAGCGTGAGGGAAATGCTAGGAAGAATAGTTAATTAAAAAATCCCTGGTTTCTATCAGAAGTCGGGGATTTTGTTTTACAAGGAATAGGGAATAGGGTTCAGGGAACAGTTTCAATATCTGTAAAGGATTTTAGGCGATTTGAAATTAAAAAAGTGCAAGATATATTCAGTTATCAGTTTTCAGTTATCAGTTATCAGTTATCAGTTATCAGTTATCAGTTTTCAGTTATCAGTTTTCAGTTTTCAGTTTTCAGCTATAGCTGTTTACTGTTTACTGTTTACTGTTTACTGTTTACTGTTCACTGTTTACTGTTCACTGTTCACTGTTCACTGTTCACTGTTCTTAGTCCATTCATCCAATCTTGTAAAATTGGATTTACTAAGTCCGGAGCTTCATCCTGGGGACAATGTCCTACTCCTTCCAAAGGAATAAATTTTTGCACTTGAGGAAAATTGGCTAACTCTTGACCTAAATTAATTGGTTCCCAAGGATCAGCCGTTCCCCATAAAATAATTGCTGGACAGGATAAAACAGGTAGAAGTTCTTCTGGTAATGGGCCACTAGAATAGGAAGTAAAAGCGAGAAACACAGCCGCCGCGCCAGAATCATTAGCTGGTTTCATTAAAATTTCTACTAATTCATCTGTAACTGCTTCTGGATTAGCATAAGCTTGTAAGAGAATTTTTTTGACTGTTTTTGGTTTAGCTAGTTGACTAAAAAAGAAATTGCCTACTGGTTTAATTGATAAGATTTTTTGTAAGATTGGCGCACCAACTCGTTTAGTCCAAGGTAATGTTAAGCGTTTACGATCATGTAATAATCGCAAGGAACAGTTAATTAAGGCAGTACCCAAGGCTATCTCTGGGGCAATAATAGCAGCTTGTAAAACAACGATACAGCCAATGGAATTACCTACTAAAAATGCAGGTTCTTTCACCACTTGCTGACAAAAATCAGCAACTTGCTGTCCCCAAGTTTCTAAGGTGTATTCTATATCTTCTCCTGGTTGCGGTTTTGCAGATGCACCAAAACCAATTAAGTCTATTGCATAAACACGAAAATTTTCTGCTAAAACTGGTATGTTTTTACGCCAGTGCTGCCATGAAGCACCAAAGCCATGTACTAAAACTACTGCTGGGCCTTTTTCTCCTTGGGTTTGGTAACAGGTAGGAAAACCTTGCCATATCCAAGTTTGAGGTGATGTAGGTGTTTTTGTTAAATCTGTCATGTGTTTAAAGTGTGAGAAACTGAGTCTGATTGAAGTATAGAAAATTAAGTTATCTGATCAATAGCTCTATTTTTTCATTCTCAGTAGAGCTGGCTGAAAAAGTTATTTGTGGAGACTAGGGAACAGGGAACTCTTAACAGGGAACAATCTCAAGAGTTGGAAATATTGTAGAAAAATAATATGTAAGTTGAGACAGGAAGTATTTGTGTGAAATGAGTAATAATGTTAACACCATAATGTTGATAATTCTCTATACCGTAAGCATTGCAGCACATATATTTGAGCTACATATAAAAATAATAATTCTAAATGTAGAATAAAATTAAATACTAACTAAATACTTAGGCATGGGTTTATACTGAGAAACAGGTGCTAACCCCAGAAATTTTTGTGCATAGTTCCTTTAGGACAAGAAAATATGAACATACTAGAAACAATGAATACTCCCATAGGTAGTTATGCCCCAGATTTTGAATTACCAGGAATTGATGAACGTGTACACCATCTCAGCCGTTATTTAGATAATTTGCGGTCAGTTTGCGTGATTTCCATGTACAATCAATGCCCATGTGTTGAGAAATATACAGAACGACTTAAAAAAATCCAAGCAGAATTTGCTAAAAATGGTTTCACACTCATAGGTTTAAATAGTTATCCAGATCAACCAGATCAAGACAGTCGTTCTGGTTTAAATTTTGAGAATATGAAAAAGTTTAGCGATCGCCATCAATTGACATTTCCTTACCTTTGGGACACAACACAAGATGTCACTCATAGCCTTGGAGCTACCACCACAGTTACCGCATTTTTAATTGATGGTGATGGAATTTTGAGGTACAAGGGGCAAATTGATGATCATCCCGATGATTCATCAGCAACAGGAAATGATTACTTAAAAAACGCGATCACCAGTTTATTTTTGAATCAAGAAATCCAACCAAATCAAACTCCACAGGTAGGAACACCATTAATATGGCGGAAATAAACCTGAAGATAGACACAGATGGTCGCTGTGCTGCTATCTTAAATTGGAGGCAATTGCAACTTATTTGATAAAGCGTAACTTCATGGGAACGAATTACCGACGGGTTTTACTTAAACTGAGCGGTGAGGCCTTGATGGGCAACATGGGCTATGGCATTGATCCAGAAGTAGTCAAGGGAATAGCCGAAGAGTTGGCAGAGGTAGTAGCCACAGGCGTTCAAGTCGCTGTAGTTGTTGGCGGCGGCAATATTTTTAGAGGCGTTAAAGCAGCATCATTAGGAATGGATAGGGCAACCGCCGACTACGTAGGAATGATTGCTACAGTCATGAACGCCATGACACTACAAGATTCGCTGGAAAGAATAGGGATCCAAACCCGTGTTCAAACAGCAATTGCGTTGCAGGAGTTGGCAGAACCGTACATTCGTCGTCGCGCCATTCGTCATTTAGAAAAAGGACGGGTGGTGATTTTTGGTGCAGGTTCAGGAAATCCTTTCTTTACCACAGATACTACTGCGGCTTTAAGAGCAGCAGAAATAGATGCAGAAGTGATTTTCAAAGCCACCAAAGTAGACGGTGTTTACGACGCAGATCCTGCCAAAAATCCTCAAGCCAAGCGTTTTACTACTCTCACCTACGCCCATGTTTTGGCTCAAGATTTGCGAGTCATGGATAGTACCGCAATTGCCCTATGTAAAGAAAATAATATTCCCATTCTTGTATTCAACTTAACGGTGCGAGGTAATATCCACCGTGCAGTCATGGGAGAATCTATTGGCACTTTTGTGGGAGGTTCTTGTGAAATTAGATGAATCTGAAAGTAAAATGAAGAGTAGTGTAGAAGCTACTCAACGAGACTTTAATACTGTTCGTACTGGCCGTGCTAATTCAAGCTTATTAGATAAGGTAGAAGTAGAATACTACGGAACACCAACACCATTAAAATCTTTAGCAAGCGTCAGTACACCGGATGCTTCAACAATCATGATTCAGCCCTATGACAAAGGCACATTGAACATAATTGAAAAAGCTATCAGTCTGTCAGATGTGGGCATAACTCCTAACAATGATGGTTCTTCAATTCGCTTGAATATTCCTCCTCTAACAAGCGAACGTCGGCAAGAATTTGTCAAACTTGCCAGTAAATATGCCGAAGATGGTAAAGTCGCTATCCGCAACATCCGCCGCGAAACTGTTGACTCAATTCGTAAACGGGAAAAAGCCGGAGAAATTTCTGAAGACGAGTCACGAGATGAGCAAGATAAACTGCAAAAATTAACGAACAAATACACCGCTAAAATAGACGACTTACTAGCAGAAAAAGAAAAGGACATTACTAAAGTTTAAATTGGTGAATGGTGGTGGATGGTGATTGGTGATTGGTGATTGGTGACTGGGTAGTAATTTCTCCCACTCCCCCACTCCCCCACTCTCCCCCTCTCCCCACCACCCCCTCACCCCCTCCTAACTATCTACTCCCAACTCTATGTACGACTCTATAATCATTGGCGCTGGCCCAGCAGGTGGAACAGCAGCTTATCATTTAGCCAAACAAGGACACTCAGTATTAGTCCTAGAAAAAGCATCCTTACCTAGATATAAACCTTGTGGAGGTGGTGTTTCACCGATTGTTGCTCAATGGTTTGATTTTGATTTTACCCCCGCTATCTCCGTAAAAGTAGACTCCCTCCGCTTTACCTGGAAATTAGAAGATCCTGTACAAACAGAAATTGGTATTCAAGAACCTGTTTGGATGGTGCGGAGAGATGTATTTGATCACTTTCTAGTTAAGCAAGCTCAAAATCAAGGAGCAGAACTGAGAGATACTACAGAAGTAATAGGTATAGAATTTAAAACCGATCACTGGCAAGTCAACACAGCAAACGGAGAGTTTACAGGTAAATATCTCATTGCAGCTGATGGCGCTAAAGGTCAAACTCCAAAATGGTTAGGGTTCAAAAACCGCAAACGCCAACTAGCAGGAGCTTTAGAAGCAGAAGTTAACGCAGATGTCGTTAATAAAAATATTGCACACTTTGAATTTGGTTTAGTTAAAAACGGTTATATTTGGAACTTTCCTAAAGTTGATTGTTATTCAATTGGCGTAGGTACATTTATCGGTGGACAACCTCAAGATTTTAAGAAGATATTAGCTGAATATTGCCAACTCTTTAATATAGACCTGAACACAGGTAAACAATATGGTCATCCTATATCTTTATGGAATGGGCAACAAAAATTACATACCCAAAATGCAGTTTTAGCAGGTGAAGCTGCTTGTGTAGTTGATCCATTTACCGCTGAAGGTATTCGCCCTTCCATATTCAGTGGACTTTTAGCCGCTCAATTTATTAGTGATGCTATTGGTGGTGATCTAAATGCTTTGGAAAATTATACCCATGCGATGAATGAACAATGGGGTAATGATATGGCCTGGGCGCAAAAAATAGCTGCCGCATTCTACCGTTTTCCTAGCTTGGGTTACAAAGTAGGTGTTAAAAGCCCCTCTGGAGCTAAAACTATGGGTAAAATTCTTTGTGGTGAATTGCGCTATAGTGATGTCGCTGGGCGTGCTTTAAAACGTTTGATTCCTGGTGTTGCTAGTTAAAGAATTACAGCAGATTTCATTCATAGAATGCACAAGTCATAACTTTCAATCTTGACGTATTTGCCCTCTCATAAAGCCAGTTTCGGCTTGATTTTGGCTTGATTTTTCTTGAAGTCCCGTTAAATAATCTAGGAAGGAATATTAAAGGTTAATATGTGCGAAAATGCCTTTATTCAACCTTTTTTAATAAAAATTCTTTAACTAGCCATGAAATCAAAAATATGTGTTGTCGTTGATGGTTATTCTACTGGTCGGTTTTTACCATTAGAATTTAAAAAATATGGTATAAATTGTGTTCATGTACAGAGTACAAGAGATATTCCCCAGTTCTTTAAACCTTCTTTTCATGCCAATCACTTTATAGACAGTATTATTTATGAAAGGGATATTGAGAAGATTCTTCAAAGTTTATCCAAATTTGATATTGCCTTTGTTATCCCTGGATGTGACCTAGGAGTTGAGCTTGCTGATGTACTGAGTGAAAAATTAGGCTTACCATCCAATGGGACTAAGTATAGCAGCGCTCGGCGGAATAAATTTGAAATGGGTGAAGTCATCCGAGATTTTGGAATTCGAGCAGTAAATCAAATCAAGTCGGCTAATCTAGAAGAGATTTTATCATGGGTAAAAGACACACAAGAGTGGCCTGTGGTTCTGAAACCAACTAGTAGCGTTTGTACAGACAATGTGATTTTTTGCGATTGCGAAGATGATGTGATTTCAGCTTTTAAGCGGATTGTTGGTAACATCAATGCTTGTGGAATCAAAAATAACGAAGTTCTAGCTCAAGAATTTTTATCTGGAACAGAATATATAGTCAACACTGTAAGTGTAGCAGGTGAGCATTATGTGACCGATATTTGGCAGTACGGGAAACTGGATATGCCAGGTTATAGCAAGATTTATGATTTTCTGGAAATTTTACCATTAGATGGTCGGGTTCAAAAAGAACTTAGTAAGTATACCAAACAAGTTCTTGACGCTTTGAGAATCCAGTTTGGTGCTTGTCATAGTGAAGTTATGATGACGGATAATGGACCTGTTTTAATTGAAACTAATGCTAGATTGATGGGAGTAATAATTCCAGAAGTAGTTTCCAAAGCGATACAGTCCAATCATGTTGAACAGACAGTAAAATCTTATGTAGAACCAGAGATTTTTAAAACTATCATCAATCAACCATTATCTCAGCCAAAAAATCTTTTGATCGTCATTTTAATTTCAGAAATTGAAGGAAAAATTAAATCAATCTCTCATATAGATAAAATTAGAAGTTTGCCATCTTTTTGTGATATGAAATTGCAATTAGAAAAAGATAAACCAATCAAAAAGACTGTAGATTTGGTTTCATCTCCTGGTTATATTTTTCTGGTTCACGAAAATCCAGAAGTTATTCAACAGGATTATCAAACTATTCGTCATCTTGAAAAAAATGGCTTGTATAATGTCGCACAGACTGTTAGTGTATAAAAATTAATTGATAATGCGATTAATTACTTGTACAAAATAATATTCATGAGGTAAAAACGATGTTGAAAAAAATTGGTGCTGAAGAATTTTACGATAAATTAGCTGCGAATTATGATGATACTTTAAAAGATTCCAAAGTTAATGCACAGCACGTCAATGAAGGGGTTAAGATATTTCACAGACACAATCACAAGCAAGGCAATATTTTAGATATTGGTTGTGGAACGGGAAATTTAAGTGAATTATTGCAGGGAGATTTTGAATATACAGGGATTGATATTTCCGGGAAAATGCTTGATTATGCAGCCCAAAGAGGTTATAAGACTATCCACAAACCAATTGAAACTGCTCTAGCTGATATTGATAGTCAGTCCTATGATTTTGTTTTTTCTTTGAGTTCATTACTTTGTGTTGAAGATGCTGCAACAGCTATCGAGCATATGTATAGAATTGCTCGTAAAACTATTTTAATTAGCCTGGACGAGACAACAGAGGAGTATATTAAAAACTTTGTTGTTCCAGTTTATGATCACTCGAAAATTAGCATCAAAAATGCCATTGAAGATTATTTTATTGTCGGTTGGACTTCCCCAACTACAGGAATTCCAATTCAGACTCGCATGATTTACATTGAACAATAAAGTTTTTCGATTTTATTTTCAACAGGACTTACGCAAAACCTATTCCAAACACTGTCATTGCGACGTAAGGAAGCAATCTCAAACTCCAATATTTCGTAAAAATGCGTAAGTCCTATTCAAATTAGATTATACAATCTCAGGTTTAATTAGGGCTTGCTGAATATACAGCAGATTTCATCTTGGTAAGGTACACTAGTGACGGGCTGTCCGGCCCATCCCACAAAAGTTTAATTTTTGAGACTGTACCTCATGACACCGTAAAGCGCTGTAACTTTTTCCCTCACTAACACGAGAATTGCTATCACTAATTTACCAAGGATTTCCAACCATAGTAAAACCCGACCAAAAATAGGGATGGGATAAAGATTGATTGGTTTCTCTAATACTTTTTTCCGGTAAAGTTAAACTACCAATTCCTTCGATACCTTGCAATTGACCATTTTCTAAATATACCTTACCCGTAGCCATTGATATCTGTGCTTGCCTTAAAGCATCTGCTCGTATTGGTGAAGTTTTTAAACTTTGATAAAATTTAGTCATTAATGCTGCTGTACCTGTATCATCAACAGACCAAAGACTAGCAACACTGGTTTTCACCCCTGCTAAAATTGCTAAACCAGCAAAACCGATTTCTGCTTTTTCATCACCTAAAGCACTCCGACAAGCACTGATAACTAACATTTCTGCTGGGGGTTTATGTAAACCTAATTCTCGAATTTGATGGAAACGTAGTTTATTTTCCCACAATTGAATATAGGAATTATCAACTTCACCACCGAGAAAATTAGCATGAGTAGCTAAATGAATAATCCCAAAAGGTTTTTGACTACGGATAGATTTCAGATTTTCTAAAGTAGTTTGTTCATTTAATAATAACTTTCCAGACCAAAGTTTATTTACCAATGTTCTTAATTCTGTAGGAACTGCTGGTAATGGTGCTTGTCCTTGGGTACTTTTAGAAATACCCATAGCTAAAATTTCTGAATTTTTAATATCTGTATATAGTGTATTAGTTAAAGTTAAACTTGGCATTAAACCAATACTGTATTTTTCTACTAAAAATTGCTTCCCATCATGGAGTGCGGCCATGGGAGTAGAACGTAAACCTGCATCTAGTAAAAAAACTAGGTTGTCAATTTTATATTTTTGTAGATCCGATTCTATTGGTTTAATTATCCAGTTATGGAGTTTTTGAGCAGGTTTTAAATAACTGTTTCTATTCCGATATTGAGGTGCAGTAATTTGAGTTTTTAAATCAGTAATTACCTGATCAATTTTGCCTCTATTTACATGAGGAAGACGATAACGATTTGTATTTCCTTTCCCTGTAACTAAGATAATTTCTATTTCATCTGTAGTTTGTTCTTGAACTTTGATGGTATTATTTTGATAATTTCCAGAGACTGAATTAGGTGCAATTTCTCCAGGTACAAAACTAATATAAATAAATGCTGGTTTTACACCTACTGCTTTTTCAATCTTGTGTGCAATATCACGAGCTTGGAAAATGTTAACATTTACTTCTTCTTGAATGGGAAGATTTAATTGATTGATAAAACTAGATGTAAATTTCAGTTCAGGAGTGGGATCAATTTGCAGAATTGATGAATTGGGTTTGATGATATTAGTTTCCGATCCTTTAATTTCTTGACATCCAATTAGACAGGATTTGATGATATTTCCTGGATTTGGATTTGTTTGTTCTGTAATATTAGGATCTGTAATATTATAATTTGGATTTGTTGGTCCTATAATATCAGGGTCTCTGATATTTTGTGCATAAATGTCATCTATTGGTGTAGGGGATAATATTTGTGCGTGAACTATTTTGTTATTGATGATTCCTGTATAAACAGTGATAAAAATACTTGAATAACAAAATAAATCTTTGACAACTTTAAATTTGATGTTAGCAAAATTCATAGTTCGTATATCAGTTATCAGTTGTCAGTTATCAGTTATCAGTTGTCAGTTATCAGTTGTCAGTTATCAGTTACCAGTTGTTAGTTATCAGTTGTCGCTGTTTACTGTTTACTGTTCACTGTTCACTGTTTACTGTTTACTGTTTACTGTTCACTGTTTACCATTCACCAATAAAAGTTGGGTTTCCTTTGGTCAACCCAACCTACGGTTTTAGTGTTTAACACTAGCTAATAATCCATTATGCTTAAGCAAAGCTGTGGTACTAGGTTCACGTCCACGGAAAGCTTTAAAAACTTCCATTGGATGTTGACTTCCACCAAGGGCTAAAATTGTATCACGGTAACGTCTACCAGTGTCGTGTATTGCTTCTTCATGGTCTAAGCCTGCTTCTTCAAAAGCTGCAAAGGCATCAGCACTGAGAACTTCAGCCCACTTGTAACTATAGTATCCAGCAGCATAACCCCCTTCAAAAATATGACCAAAAGCACATAAGAAGGCATCTTCAGGTAATGGTGGGAGAATGGTGGTAGTTTTGGCAATCCTTTCTCGTACATCAATTGCTGTTTCTTCACCACCAGGACGATAACGATAGTGCAATTCTAGGTCTATACTACTGAGGTGAATTTGTCGTAACATGGCTGAACCGCTCATGTAATTACGTGCTGCTAAGAGCTTTTGATAGTAATGTTCTGGTAAAGGTTCACCTGTGTCATAGTGTTTAGCCATACCAAATAAGGTGGGACGATCATAACACCAGTTTTCCATAAACTGGCTAGGTAATTCGACTGCATCCCATTCGACATTATTAATACCTGCTGCCCCAGTGTAATCAACTTTGGTCAACATATGATGTAAACCATGTCCAAATTCATGAAACAAAGTTTCTACTTCATCAAAGGTCATTAAGCTAGGTTTACCATCTACTGGGGGAGTTTGGTTACAAACTAAATAAGCTACAGGTAAGCGGAGCGTGCTGACATTATTTTCTATTACTTTACCACGATGAATACAAGCATCCATCCATGCACCACCACGTTTTTCGGCTGTACGACTGTAGGGATCTAGATAAAAGTAGGCGATCGCAGTATTGTACTTATCTGTGATTTTGAAAAAACGTACATCTTCATGCCACACTGGTGCGAGACCATCTGCTGGGGTAACGGTTACACCAAACAAACGTTTAATTAACCCAAATAAACCGTCTAAGACTTGAGGAAGTGGAAAATAGGGACGTAATTCCTCTTCAGTAAAAGCAAACTTGGCTTCTCGTTGACGTTCTGCCCAAAAACTGATATCCCAATGTTGTAAATTGTCTGCTTCTGCTGCACCTTTGCTTTTAGCAAATTCTTTTAAAGCATCTAAATCTTTGAATGCTGCATCATAACTAGCTTGACGTAGCTCTTCCAATAGTTTTTCTACCGCAGAGACATCTTTAGCCATTTTGCTAGTTAAACTCAGTTCTGCATAGTTTTTAAAGCCTAATAATTCTGATAATTCCTGTCTTAACTTTAAAATCTTTTCAATCAAAGGATTATTGTCTAATTCTCCAGTAGAAGCACGGGTGATATATGCTTTATATAATTTTTCTCGCAAATCCCGCCTGGTGCTATGCTGCATAAATGGAAAATAGCTGGGAAAATCCAAAGTGATATACCAAGGGCCATTTTCTGGAGTTGCGTTTTCTTCACCTGCAATACGAGCAGCTTGAGCGGCTAAACTTAATAAACTACTGGGTAAACCATCAATTTCCTCTGATTTTGTCAAAACTAAACTATAAGCAGCAATAGCATCTATCAAATGATTGGAAAATTGGGTAGCTAGTTCTGCTAACTGCATTTGAATGTCATTAAAACGCTCTCTTGCTTCTCCTTCCAAAGCTACACCGGATAATTTGGCATCTCTAATTGCCGCTTCTACTATACGTTGTTGGGCTAGTTCGAGTTTATCCCAGTCTGTACTACTTTTTAGGGCTATAAAAGCTTTATAAATGGGTTTGCTTTGGCCAATTATATTGATGAAATGTATGACTTGCGGCTGGACTTTTTGGTAAGCCATACGGAGTTCATGGCTATTTTTGACACCCATTAAGTGATTAAGTATACCCCAACTCCAAAATAATTTGTCTGTCAATTTTTCCAATGGTTCAACTAAACCACTCCAAGTGGGTTTTACTTTAGCTTCTAATATTGCTAATTCTTGTTGTAATTCTGTCAACAAATGTTGAAAAGCCGGTTCTACTTGCTGTGGAGTAATATCTGCAAATGGAGGTAAACCTTTAGCTTGGAGTAGGGGGTTTTGCGAAAAAATGGCAGTTGCACTCATGGTTTTATATTAGTAGCCGATCAATTAGGCGAAACAACAACAATAATGATGTAAATAATAATCTAACTTAACTGAAAAATTGAGCTTGCTAAAATGGCATTCTGAGACATGATTGAAGATTCCCATAAGAGCCATAGCCAGATTTTCGTAGTTAGCAATAAAACATAGATAAATATTTTACTGGTTTTTCAGCGATAATTTACCATGATCAGTGTTTTAGTACCTGCCATTTTATGAAAATTATACTTTCTATTTTGTTCACACCTTTAGTGATTTTCTTAACTTCCAGTGATGCGTTAGCAGAAATAATTACTAAGACAGTTGAGTACAAGCAAGGAAATACGGTATTAGAAGGATATCTTGCTTATGATGATTCTATTCAAACTAAACGTCCTGGAGTGTTAGTAGTACATGAATGGAACGGTTTACAGTCCTATACGAAACAAAGAACTGAACAGTTGGCTAAACTTGGTTATGTAGCCTTTGCGGCGGATATTTATGGTAAGGGTGTTAGGCCAAAAAACCGCCAAGAGTCAGCTGCACAGGCCAGTTTTTATCGTCAAGACAGGAAGCTATTGAGAGCGCGTGCTAATGCAGGGTTAGAAGTTTTGAAAAATTTGGACATGACTGATAATAGCAAAATTGCTGCCATTGGGTATTGTTTTGGTGGTGGTACGGTTTTAGAATTAGCTCGTAGTGGTGCTAAGGTTGCTGGTGTAGTCAGTTTTCATGGTAATCTCGACACACCCAACACAGAAGATGCAAAAAATATCAAAGCTAAAGTTTTAGTATTACATGGTGCAGACGATCCTTTTGTCCCCAAACAGCAAATAGAAGATTTTGAGCAGGAAATGCGGGAAGCTAATGTAGATTGGCAGTTAATTTCCTATGGGGGTGCAGTTCACGCTTTTACTAATCCCAAGTATAAAGGTGAAATTAAAGGCGCACTTTATGATAGGAAAGCAGATAAGCGTTCTTGGAAAGCTATGAAACAGTTTTTTAAGGAAATATTCCGTTAGATTTCAGTTGTCAGTTATCAGTTATCAGTTATCAGTTGTCAGTTATTCAGTTATCAGTTATCAGTTCAGTAGTCTTGAAAAATTAATTTTATTAACGGGGAATTGGGAAAATTTCAGGAATACAGATATTTTTGTTTTCAATCCATTACCGTGATATATGACATTGAAATGACTTTTGACTTCCGCGAAGTGGTACTAGGATGGGAATTGCTATAATTATCAAACTAAACTGAGTTAAAATACTGCCAAAATTAAAACTGCTTATGTCTAATTTACCACTTCTGAACAAAGATACAATTTGGGCAATCATCAACGAAACAATTGATGATCAGACAGTTAACGACATGGTATGGCATTATTTGGGTTATCGTTATGATCCTACAACTGAAACATGGGATACTAGCTTGGTTGCTCCTGATTGGTTAGCAGAATATCCACAACCTGGTAACTTTATTGAGTCTCGTCCAGCAACAGTGAAATTAACTCGTTCTATACCTAAAGAAAATAAGCAATTACTTAAGCAAGAATTAGGTTTTAAAGGTTATAAACTCGGTGAGTTTGGGCCAAGACAAACCCGCAGAGCTACAGCAGCAAATTGGTTATTAAGTTATATGATGATTACCATTGGCAAAATTGAATAAATTTGGCACAGCAGATAGGAGGTAAGCGTAGACAAAATGACCAAATATCTGCTTGTGTATGTATTCAAAATATATTTTTAAAAGCTACTTAACATCTAAAATATAGTAATAAATAGGGCTTGTTGAATAAATGTAAAAACATTACAAGTGAAGGATTTTAGACGATTTTAAATTTAAAAAATATCAGCTTTTATGTCATGGGAACTCGAAAACCTTGCATTTAATTCCTGCTTAAAGGAAAAATCGTTCCTACCCAAATTTTGAAACTGTTACCTGTTACCTGTTCCCTATTCTCTAGTTTCCACAGATTACTTTTTCAACAAACCCTAAATAGTAATAATTTGAAACAGAACTCTCACACTTTATTCGGTGTTGATTTTTTGCTGTTATGAGTTTTTAATGCACTATACCTGATCAGCATATACCTTGTATTTTTTCTGAAAAATGTGTATATTAATCGTTTGCACAATCATTAGCATCATAAAACTTCAGGGATTTGCACAATGATCAATAAATTAATAAACACGAACATCAAAAGTTCCCACGTTTTATTAACTCCACATCAAGTTAAAGAAAAACTACCACTGACGAAAACAGCAGAACATACAATTTTAAAATTTCGACATGAATTAGAAAATATTCTTGAGTTTCAAGATAGTAGAAAGTTTATCGTAGTTGGGCCATGTTCTATTCATGATCCTAAGTTAGCTATAGAATATGCAGAAAAATTAAAAAGTTTAGCAAAAAAAGTAGAAGATAAATTACTACTAATCATGCGGGTTTACTTTGAGAAACCTAGAACTACTGTAGGTTGGAAAGGATTAATTAATGATCCCGATATGGATGATTCTTTTCATGTAGAAAGAGGAATTTTAATAGCTAGAGATTTGTTATTAACACTAGCAGAAATGGGATTACCAACTGGGACAGAAGCATTAGATCCTATCATACCTCAATATATCAGTGAATTAGTCTCTTGGTCGGCAATTGGTGCAAGAACTACAGAATCACAAACTCACCGAGAAATGGCCAGTGGTCTTTCTATGCCAGTAGGTTTTAAAAATGGTACAGATGGTAATATTAACGTAGCCTTAAATGCTCTCAAGTCAGCCAAAACTCCCCATAATTTTCTGGGAATTAATCAAAAAGGACAAGTGAGTGTATTTCAAACTAGAGGAAATTCTCATGGCCATGTAATTTTACGTGGAGGGAGTCAACCTAACTTTGATCCGGAAAATGTGAAGTTAGTGGAAGAACAATTAAAAGCGGCAAATTTACCTCCTAGAATAGTAATTGATTGTAGTCATGGCAATACAAATAAAGATTACAGATTGCAACCTGTGGTTTTAGAAAATGTAATTGAGCAGATTGTTGCAGGAAATAATTCAATTTTGGGAATGATGTTGGAGTCTAATTTATATGAAGGGAATCAACCAATTACAGGGAAAAGAGAGGAACTACAATATGGTATTTCTGTCACTGATAAATGTATTGGTTGGGAAGAAACTGAAAAGATTATTTTAGGAGCTTACGCTCAACTTAAATGACTTAAATCTATTCCATTGTTAGAAAGTTGTGTATCCATAAAACGGGGAAAAGAGATAGAAAAAATTGAGGTTTTTATTTTCTTTCTGTTCCCTGTTTTCTGTTTCCCATTCCCTAAAACTAAAAATCTTGGATTTCACCAATATTGTAAATTTCTATAAATACTTAAAAAACTCTTCGGGGACTAATCTTAATTCTCCTGATTTAAACTTCTCTGTTTCTACCCATAAAGCACGATGTTGTCGCTCTGGGGTTTCGGAAAAGGTTAAACTTTCAATTTGGTAAAATTTAGGATCTGCAAAGTCACATTGATAGAGTTGGATGATTTCATGTCCTTGTTTACCGTTGAAAGTAAACAAATTTTCGATACAACTTAAGTAACGAATATTCGTTAATTCAGCTTGAATTTCTTCTTGGAATTCTCTCTCCAATGCAATGCGACTAGTTTCACTAAATTCTACTCCTCCACCTAAAGCACGATAAAATGTTGATTGTTTAGTGGGATCGTATCCTTCCGAAACGAATATTCTGTTACCATCTCTAATTAGAGCTAAAACTATGACTCTAATTGTACCTGGGTTATTCATATTTTACTGCTTTTGATTTTTTAGTTATCGTAGATAGAATAAGCACGAGTTTCGTCATCTTCTATTGGCCAATCTTCATTTTCACCCCCTAAATATAATGCTTCTATAGCGACATATTCTTCACTTAATTGTGTGAGTGAATTGATGAGAATATCTAGAGCGATCGCATCACTTGTTCCTAAATCAAACCAGCATCTTCCCCATTGTCCTTCATATTCAAATTCTCCCATATTGTGCATTAGAGCTAACATACTTTTATCATAACCTTGGTTATCATAATTCATATAGTTTAAATCTAAACCTGTTTCTTGAACTTGTAGGTTTTCAGCATTGAATCCTCCGAGTTTACCTAAATAAAACCAAGAGTCAAATAGTTCTTCTACATATTGTTTTTCCTGTTGGGAGGGAATGGTACTAAACTTGATCCAAACATAAACATCAAAGGGGTTAAATTCGCGGAATTGAATGTACATTTTTTTTTGTAATTGGTGACTGGTGACTGGTGATTGGTGACTTGTGAATAGCTATAACTGAGAACTGGTAACTGATAAATGATAACTGGTAACTGATAACTGATAACTGACTAAATTATTTTATATTATTCAATCTACTTTTTGCTAGGTTGTGTTCATATTCAATTTGTTTTACTAATGTTGCGGGTAGTTGGGACTTTTTATTTAGTGCTATCTCAAAATGCGCGATCGCATCTTTAATTAAATTCTGGTTGTTTTCTTGTTTTCCTTTTTCATGGAGTATTTGAGCTTTTAAATAATAAATTTCCGGGTTTTCAGAAGTTGATTTTATCGCCCGGTTCACATATTCTAAAGCTTGGGAATATCTTTTTAAATCCCTATATGCTAACGCAATACCTCTTTCTACTAAATATTTTGGTGCAGCATTTTTTTCTAGTTTCTCAATTGCTTGTTGTGGACTTACCAATGGTAAATTCACCGCTAACATTAAGTTCATATACCCTTTGATTAAATTTAACTCCGGATCATTTGCATCAATTGCTTCTGCTTTATCCAAATGTTCATACACTTTTGTTAACTTAATAAATGCTTGAGATATTCCATTTGCTGTTCCATCGTTTAGCAAAATTACCGCACCTTCTAAAAAATGACCAACTCCGGTGTATAAATTACCACGTAATGAATCCTGGGTGATCAGTCTTTGTCCAGCGGCTAATGTTTTTCTACTATACTGTTTTAAACTAGCTAAATCTTGGTTACTATAAGCTAGGGAAGCTTTGAGAGCATAAGCGAGTGGTTCATTGGGTTCATCAACAATAGATTTTTGCAGATACTCTTGTGCTTGATCATAGTTTCCTTGTTGAAAGATAGCGTTAAATGCAGCTTCGGTGCGATCGCCAATTTTGTGAGGTTGACTGCGACGGAAAGGATCACCAGCAAATGATGGATAAATCCAGAGATTTAGAGCTATAGTAGTAGCAAATGTTAAATTAACTACTTTTAAACAGCCATGAAAAAATTTCAACTCAGACATAGTAATTATTAGGGTGATTACGGTTTATTTTGTCTAATGTTTTACTTAAAATACTCACAACAAATTATCAAAATTTCCATTTGCTCTCTCAATATTAACGATAGTTCAGTATTTCAGTTATAAGTACCTGAGCAAAATTAATTGGATATTTTGGAAATAAATAAAAACCCCTGTAGTTCTTACCTGTTCCCTGTTCCCTGTTCCCTGTTCCCTGACTCCACAAAAAATCCATAAGTCATATCAGACACTATAGTTATTGATTGTATCTATTTTTGCTTTTAAATCTAGCAAAATATAGAAATTGTCAATAATTATTACGGATAAGGTAGGTTTACAAGCATAAAAATTTTCCGAATCTTCCATTTAATCTAGTTTATTTCATCGTTCATGCAGCCAATATCTAGTAATATTTAAAAATGCTCTATTTGAGAAATTTAACTTATCATCCTACAGCTAGTCCTACTGCCATTCTCAAATCCATTAACCTAGAATTAGCACCTCAAAAGTTAGGTTTGATCATTGGGCCTAGTGGTTCTGGTAAAAGCACATTATTAGAAATTCTATCAGGATTAGCTGAACCCACATCTGGTGCAGCATTCTGGAGAGAACAACAACTTATATCTGAACAACTACAGCAATTAGCAGGGATAGTTTTTCAATTCCCAGAACGTCACTTTTGCGGTGGTACAATTTTGGAGGAATTGCGTTTAGGTCATCCTGAATTGGGAACACAAAAAGTTCATAAAGCATTGCAGGAAGTAGGACTAGATCATTTATCATTTTCTATATCACCTAATGCTTTAAGTGGTGGACAACAAAGACGTTTAGCTTTAGCAGTTCAACTAATTAGACAACCAAACGTATTATTACTAGATGAACCTACCGCTGGTTTAGATTGGTCAATGCGTCGTCAATTAGTTAGTTTATTAGGGAAGTTAAAAAAAGATTGGACTTTGTTAGTTGTCACCCACGATGCTGGGGATATGTTACCAATAGCTGATAGTTGTTGGACTTTAAATCATGGTGTTTTGGAAGTTGTTGAACCGAAAAGTTTAGAAAAGAAATTGTCTGAAACTGTTGTGAGTTGAAATTTTAATTTTGATCACGCAAAATTGCTCCTATCCTAGAGAGGAAATTAAAGAATTAATATGAGTTTAGAATCTGCATCTACTTTACCAGAAATGAGTGAAGTTTGGCATCAAACATTAAGTTGGTATCCTACAAATGAACAACAAAATCAATTGCAGAAACTATATGAATTAATTATTGATGCTAATCGTTATCTTAATTTAACTCGGATTACTGAACCAGAAGATTTTTGGGAAAAACATCTTTGGGATTCTTTGGTGGGGGTTTCACCTCAACAGCGTTTTATTGATATTTTACATCATGGTGCATCGGTAATTGATATTGGTACTGGTGCTGGTTTTCCTGGTTTACCCATTGCCATTATTTTTGCTAATTCTCAAGTTACTTTATTAGATTCTACTCGGAAAAAAATTAATTTTATTGATGGTGTGATAGATAATCTTGCTCTCAAAAATGCTCATACTGTTGTGGGGAGAGTTGAAGAAATTGGTCAAGAAATTCAACACCGGGGAAGTTATGATTTAGCTGTAATTCGTGCAGTGGGTAGTGTTTCTGCTTGTGTTGAATATTGTTTACCGTTGGTAAAAACAGGTGGTTTAGCTGTTATTTATCGGGGAAGTTTTACAGCAGAAGAAAACCAAAGTTTGGAAAATGCAGTCAATATTGTGGGGGGAGAAGTGGAATTAATCACAGAATTGAAAACTCCTTTAACTCAGAGTATTCGTCATTGTTTATATTTACGGAAAGTTAGACATACACCTGTGAGTTTTCCTCGTCCTGTGGGTATACCTAAGCAGAAACCTTTGTGAATTCAGTTATCAGTTATCAGTTATCAGTTATCGCTATTCACTGTTCCCTGTTCCCTGAATTATAATTTCATACCTTAATTCAGCAATACCTTATTTCTCTACTGTTTAGGTTGTACTTCACCAAACCTAATAATCAGAGCGATCGCAATACTAACTAATAAAATTAAAGTCATACTCAAAGCTGAACCAAAACCCCAATTTTGGGTAGCACCAAGAAACTGATTATAAACTAATCTTGCTGCTGTCATACTAGATGCACCACCTAATAATTCGGGGTTGATAAAATCTCCTAAAGCTGTAATAAACACCAGTAAAGAACCTGCGGCAATGCCAGGAAAAACTTGGGGTACTGTAATTTTCCAAAACGTTTGGATAGGGTTTGCACCTAAATCTGCGGCTGCTTCTAATAGTTTTTTGTCCAGCTTTTCTAAAGAAGCATACAATACCAAAACCATGTAAGGTAATAAGCTGTAACTCATACCAATTAATACCGCAGGTGTACGATTTAGTAATTCTAATGGTGGTAAACCTAAGCTGGTGATTATACTATTTAATAACCCTGTAGGACGTAAAATTGTAATCCAGGCATAGGAACGTAGTAGAGAAGATGTCCATAATGGTAAAACAAATCCCAATAATAATAAATTACGCCAAGATTTGGGTGCTATTTGGGCAATCCAGTAAGCTACAGGAAAACCTAAAAATAAACAAATTATTGTCGTATTAACTGCTAAAAATAAGGAGTTAAAGATAACTTTTAAATAAAGGGGTTCTAAAATACGCAGATAGTTATTAATACCATCAGGATTAACAATATCTCCCGGTCTAATATCTGTAACTAAACTCAATTGTAAGATAATAAATGTGGGTAATAGTAACAGTAAAAGTAACCAAATTCCTGAAGGTGCTAGTAAGGCTATGGGTGGGAAAAGTTGGAGAATTTGACGAAACAATGATTTTTTAGGAATGTGATTAGAAGCTGTCACAGAAGATTTAGGAATTTGCATAGACACTGGCTTTTATCAATTAGTAATGTTACGAATATGAGATTTAATGGTGAGATTTGCTGGTGTGAGCTTGGTTTTTTGGTAATTGTACAAATCTATCTATTTTAAGCTAACAATTGTGTCCAATATCTTTCATAAACTGCCTCAAAATCACCTACAGGTGCTAGACGCTCACATTTATCTAAAACTGACTCTGGGGGAAAAAGATTAGTGTTATTTTGTAGTGTAGATGGTAATTGCTCAAATCCCGCACGATTGGGAATTGCGACAGCTAATCTTTTGGTAATTTCTGCGGCTACATCTGCTTGTAAGAGTAAGTTAATCCAACTATAAGCACCTTCTTGATTCGGTGCAGTTTTGGGAATTACTACCGTATCACTCCATAAAGAAGAACCACTACTGGGAACTACATATTTTAATTTGGGGTTTTCCCTGGATACTTTGACTGCATCGCTGGAGTAACACATGGCTAACCATAAATCCCCTGCTAGGATTTGATTACGCCAAGCATCGGTGTCAAAGGCGGCGATCGCAGGTTTTAAGGATTCTAGTTTTTCGTAAGCGGCTTTGATTTCAAGTTCATTTTGAGAGTTATAGGAATAACCTAACATTTTCAATGTTGCTCCCATGACTTCTCTGACATCATTTAACAATGTCATCCGCTTATTTAATTTTTCTTGGTTTTGCCAAATATATTCCCAATCTGTTGGTTCAGAATCTAATTTTTCTGAGTTATAAATGAACCCTGTTGTTCCCCAACTAAAGGGTAAACTATAACGATTATTGGGATCGTAACTAGGATTTTGAAATTGACTAAATAAATTTTCTAATCCTATTAATTTTTCCCGGTCTAATTCTATGAGTAAATTTTTTGCTACCATCTTCTGTACCATGTAGTCAGATGGATAGATGACACTATAAGAACTACCTCCTCCTGCTTGTAATTTTGCTAACATTACATCATTAGAGTCAAAGGTATCTACAAAAACTTTGATGCCTGTTTGGCTAGTAAAAGTAGATAATAATTCTTGATCTGTATATTGATTCCACGTGTATACATACAATTCATCACTTTTACCAGTACCAGAGTAATTGGCACTCACATCTGCTAATCTCCAACCACAACTGCTTAAAGATAAGCTAGAAAGCAGTGCCATTTGTTTGATAAATTCTCTTCTTTTGGTCATGCTATTCAGGTTTACTGTTGATTCACCTTTGATGTTTGACTAATAGCTAAACAGTCATTTTCTGACCACCAAACATATATGGGAGTATTGGAATCTGGGAGACTACCAAAAGTGTTAGGTTGTAAAACATTAATGCTGATCCCATTGGTTAGTTCCACCAGGTAATTAACATGAGTACCCAAATACATAACATTCACTAACCTACCTTCATAGCAGTTATGTTGTAGATTAGGTTGATACAAGGAAATCTGAATTTTTTCAGGACGTACACTTAAATTCACCACTTGTAGTAATTCTAGTGGAGTTTCTTCTGGACGAAGGGCAATAATTGATAATCCACTTTTTGTTAAAACTTTTACGTATCCTGGATCAATTGTAGTCACTTCACCACTGAATAAATTTGTATCACCGATAAAATCAGCAACAAAACAAGTCTGAGGACGTTCGTAAATTTCGCTAGGTGTGCCAATTTGTTCTATTTTTCCTTGGTTCATCACTGCAATTCGATCAGATAAAGACAATGCTTCTTCTTGATCGTGTGTCACCATAATGAAAGTCACACCCAAATTTTTTTGAATGTTCGATAGTTCACACTGCATTTCTTTCCGCAGTTTTAAGTCTAATGCTCCCAATGGTTCATCTAATAATAAAACAGCGGGACGATTGACCAAAGCTCTCGCTAAAGCTACCCGTTGCTGCTGACCACCAGATAATTGAGAAGGGATACGCGATCGTAAACTGTCCATTTTTACAAGTGTTAAAGCTTCCCCTACTCGACTATCAACTTCCGACTTAGAGAGTTTTTGGAGACGTAAACCAAAAGCAATATTATCCCAAACGTTTAAATGGTTAAATAAAGCATAACTTTGGAATACTGTATTAATTGGCCGTTTATAAGCAGGAACATCCGTCATGGATTGGCCTTGAATAAGCAGCTTCCCAGCATCAAGTCTTTCAAACCCAGCAATTAGGCGGATTATAGTCGTCTTCCCACAACCAGAAGGCCCTAAAATACTAAAGAATTCCCCTTGTTTCACATCCAGATCCACACCATGTATAGCTGGTTCTTGGTTAAAAAACTTGAAGACATTCCGTAGTTCCACATCAAGCGGTTGAAAAGTATTTAAACCCCTCTGATTCTGCATTGCAGTTTGAGTCATAGTATTTAGTAGAACGCCGTGATTTTATAAATAAAACTTATACTTTGCGAAAAAATAATTGGTAGCGATGGAAAACTAAAAAGCTGATTAAACAAGAATCTCAGCATCCAAGCTCCAAGATATTAAATTCAAAATAGTATAAGTTGAGCAGTGAAACAAACCAATGAACTAAAAATTACACACCAGTTTATTTTATCGGCAAAAACACCCTTGTTGAAAATATATTAGACTTTGCTGTAACAGTTAACAGTTAACAGTTAACAGTTAACAGGGTAAAGAGGCAATATTCTGTAATAATGTTCAAAATTATGGCTTATTTATTGGGGATAGTCAGCTTTACTGAAAAATTTTGGTCTAAATGTCCTTTTCAAAGGATAAAAAAGAGAAGATTCCCAATTTTAAGCCTCTTGCTTCAACTAGAGGTACTTGTAACTGATAACTGATAACTGATAACTGATAACCGATAACCGATAACTGGTAACTGATAACTGATAAGTTGTTTAATGTAATCATAATTCTGGTATTCAAGCCGGATTATACTCGTAAAGCATTGTTTAAAAAAATATAAGTTTTAATGTATTTTGTTATGGCTCTATTACCATCACTACTTAGTATTCAAAAAAATACCCGTACAGTAGGTCGAGGCTCTCAACCACTATTTTTAATCTTATTTACTTTATTAATGATCTCTGGAATCAGCGCTCGTTTAGTCTATTTACAGATTATGGAGGGAGAAAAACATAAACAGAGAGCAGAAGATAACCGGATTCGCATCATTACTAAGCAACCAGAAAGAGGAAACATTTTTGACCGCAACGGTAAATTATTAGCTACTACTCGCTATCCCCGTTCTGTTTACTTATGGCCAATGTTACATATTCGTCCCTCTTGGTCAGTAATAGGGCCACGACTCTCTAAAATTCTGGAAATTCCGCAAAATGAAATAGAAGCAAAGTTGAAAAAAGCTGGAGTTAACTCCCCATCTTTAGTTCGTATTGCCCAGAACTTAACAGATGCTCAGGTGACAGCTTTAAAAGAATATGAGAGCGAATTACCAGGAGTAAGAATCAGTAACGATACTGTACGCCAATATCCTCAAGGTAAAACAATGGCGCACATTATTGGTTATACTCGTGAACTTACCGCAGAGCAGTTAAAGCAGAAACGCTCTGAAGGCTACCGTTTAGGAGATGTAATTGGTCACATGGGTGTGGAGAAAGCCTATGAAAAAACTCTGCGGGGTGAATGGGGTGGTCAACAGGTAGAAGTTGATGGTGCAGGTAGACCCCTACGAATATTAGGTGAAAAACAAGCTACAGCGGGTAATGATTTACATCTAACTATAGATTTAGACATCCAAAAAGCAGCCGAAAAAGCGATTGGTAGACAGAATGGAGCGATAGTTGCACTGAACCCTCAAAATGGGGAAGTTTTAGCTATGGTATCTTATCCTACCTTTGACCCTAATCTTTTCTCTAAACCCAAACTCTCTGACAAAGAATGGCAAAGTATCCAAAATGCAGAACATCCCCTAGTTAATCGGGCGTTAAGTGTGTTCCCACCAGCAAGTACATTTAAAATTGTGACAACAACCGCTGCTTTAGAGTCGGGGAAATTTTCTCCTAATACCGTTTTACAAACCTATGGATATTTAAATATTGGTGGGACAAGATTTGGGGAATGGAATCATGCTGGTTTCGGGCCGTTGGGTTTTGTCGGAGCAATGCAGTGGAGTAGTGATACTTTCTTTTATCAAATTGCTAAGGGAATTGGGGGTCCAACTTTAATTGAATGGACTCGTAAATATGGCTTTGGGGAAAAAACTGGTTTTGATTTTTCTACAGAGGAAGCAAGGGGTTTAGTTCCTGATGAAACTTGGAAGCAGAAAAATTGGAAACGAGGTTGGACTGTAGGGGATACTGTGAATATGTCTATTGGTCAAGGTGCTTTACAAACATCTCCTTTGCAAGTAGCTGTGATGTTTGCAGTACCAGCTAATGGAGGTTATCGAGTACAACCACATCTGTTAAAAGAAGATGGTGATTCTAAAAAATGGCGTAAGTCTCTAAACATGAAACCTGTCACGATTAGAATTTTACGTCAGGGTTTACGGAAAGTGATTACAGCGGGAACTGCGACAAAACTGAATAAACCCCATCTCCCCCCTATTGCTGGTAAAACTGGGACTGCGGAAGCATGGAAAGGGAAGGTGAAACAAAATCATGCTTGGTTTGGAGCTTATGCACCGGCGGATAAACCAGAGATTTTAGTAGTTGCGTTTGGTGAACACTCTGGTGCTGGTGGTGGTAGTGTAGCTGCACCAATGGTTTTACAGATTTTGGAGGATTATTTTGCTAGGAAGGGTTCAAAGAAGTAGGAAGATGGTGATTGGTGATTGGTGATTGGTGATTGGTGACTGGTGACTGGTAATCTTAATTTAATCAGTAATTACGTAAGCATAGCTCCTCTGAAAGAGGCATTACGAATTACGAATTACGAATTACGAATTACGAATTACGAATTACGAATTACGAATTATCAAAGGTAACTGATAACTGACCCTACTTCAGCAATGCTTAATTTTGAAATCCTTTTTTATTTCCATAATAAACAGTTTTAAATTTTACTTGATTAGAATTAGGATTATAAATAGTATAAGTTGCTTGGCCAGGGATACGTCCAACATTTCCCACACCTATAACTTGACGCGGTGTAACTTTTACTTGTTGTGGAGAAATTTTATGATCAAGAGTAGTAACTTCACTCGTAACAGAACCCCCCTGTAACTGATATTGAAAAGTTAAACCAGAACGACCACAAAATAGATTATTTGCGTCCATTCTTGAGAGTCTATCTAACATTTGAATTGGGGGAGTTTCTGGATTTAATTCATCACTTACACCCAGAGATGAACCATGAATTAATAAACAATCTAATTCAAAAAAACCAAAATCCAAAGTTCTCAACCATTGTACAGTGGAACGAGAAACACAGTCCCATAACATTTTGACTGTATCACCACCATATTTTGCTAATAATTCAGGAGCATCCCCAGAAGGGCCTAAACCATGCAAATTTAAACATTGTTCTTCCCACCAACCTTTACAAATTGTTGGTTGTAGTTCACCACGACGGGGAGATTTTACCCTTTCTACTAGTTTTTCACATTCTTGATTTGGTCCTACTAAATCACCCAAAATATATAAAGCATCTACATAAACCAGACGCTTAATATCAGCTATCACAGTTTCATAAGCTGTTAAATTGCCTTCAATTCCACTTAAAATAACCCACATAGTTTTCAATTTTTAGATTTCATCAAGAAGTTTGGGAAGGTGGGGAGCAGTTATCAGTTATCAGTTATCAGTTATCAGTTATCAGTTATCAGTTATCAGTTATCAGTTATCAGTTATCACTGTTTACTGTTAACTGTTCACTGTTCACTGTTCCACCAATCACCAATCACCTTGTACAAACATGAGTAGGATCATCTGCTCTTTCTGCAAATTCTAAACCGTTTGCTAAACGCCAAGCAAATATTTTTGGTAATCCTTTTTCAATAATTGCTGCACAGGTTTTTTGATAGTCGTAAGCAACTTCTCGTAATGTGACTTCTTGGGTTTCTTGATCATAAATTACATAGGTTGCATTTGGCCTACCATGTCTTGGTTCTCCCACTGAACCAACATTAATAATTCTCTTGATCGGAGATGTAAAACTAATTTCTTGTGATTTTTCTTGACTATTACTATGACTATGATTATTAACTTTTACCTGCAAACTACCAGCATCTAAAGTTCTTATATAAGGTACATGAGTATGTCCACAAAATAGCACATCTGCACCTGTAGAAATAACCCTTTCTAAAGCTAAAAAAGGATCGAGTTCTGGTAATAAATATTCATGGTTACTATGGGGACTACCATGTACAAAAGCTAAATTTTCCCATTGTATACTGTGGGGTAAATTGGCTAGAAATTCCCGGTTTTCTGGAGAAATTTCTGTGTTTGTCCATTCATGAGCTTGGAGTCCTCTTTTTTCTGCTAGTAATGAGGGATAACTACAATCGCAAGCATTCAATCCTTCTACTATATCTTCATCCCAACAACCCACACAAGTAGGAATCTCTAAAGAGCGCATTTTGTTAACAACAGCATTAGGATCAGGCCCATATCCTACTAAATCACCTACACAAAATATTTTCTCTGCTTTTTGTTTTTCAATATCTAATAATACGGTATCTAAGGCTTCATGATTACCATGAATACATGACATTATAGCTATTTTCATATTTCTTGACCTGTTAATAAAATTTGTTTGACTTGTTGTTGATATTGGGAAATTAGATAATCAGATAAAAAGCAATCTGATAATGTGGTTTTTAATGCTGGTTCATCTAAATTTTTACCAGATATTTCTAACCCACTAAAACGTTGAGGTCTACCTTCTAAATATCTGGGTAATTCTAGTTCTAAAAATCCTGTTTGGGGAATACCTGCAACGAAATCACAATATATAGAACGTCCATCATTGACATCAAAAATACCTTTAGCACGAGTAATTTCACCATAAGCGCCATGAGTTATTTCATACCAAAATTCTTCTAAACTATTTTCATCAATAATTTGACCAGTTGTACACACTCGCCATATATTTTCTATGTTGATGGTTTTGATAGGTGCGCCATTGATAATTTCTTTAGTCCATGTCTGATATTCTGGGCTTTGACACTTGGGTGGTAAAATGGCAACGGGACGATACTTGAGATTATCTAATATTTGGGATACGGTTGATAATTCTAGGTGAGAACCTAATTCAATATAAATATGATTTGCGGCTGGGATTTGATGAATAAATTCAGTTTCTTGATTATCCCCAAAAACTTTAATTCCTGGAAATTCAGTAGCTATATAACTATGATCAATTAATACATTTCCTGTTCCTGGACAGAAGTAAATTAAGTTATCAAACTTTTCGGTAGGTTGGATTTCTCTGATTTGTTGACAAATCCAGGTGGTTTTTCCTGTTCCAGTTAATCCAGCGACAACGGTGATATTTGGTATGTTCATAATTTAGATCATAAACTCAGGACTTACGCAAAACCTAGTTCAAATACTGTCTTGCGGCGTAAGGAGACAATCTCTAACCCAGACATTTCGTAAAAATGCGTAAGTCCTAAAATAATTTAGGAGTCAGGAGTCAGAAATAGGAAGAACTTCATTCTACATTATTTCTTCTCTCTTCTCTATTATCTGCTACCTGCCACCTATCATCTATCACCTAAATTTAGTGGAAATTAGCATTGTGTCGAATCAAATTCATAAATTCTTCACGGGTACGTGGATCATCTGAAAATACACCACGCATTGCACTGGTAACAGTCCAAGAACCGGGTTTTTGAATACCACGCATAACCATACACATATGTGTTGCTTCTACAACAACTGCAACTCCTTTAGGTTTGAGTAATCCTTGCAGTGCGTCAGCTATTTGTAAAGTCAGACGTTCTTGAACTTGTAAACGTCTTGCATACATTTCACAAATGCGAGCAATTTTTGATAACCCAATAACTTTACCATTAGGAATATAAGCGACATGAGCGCGGCCAATGATTGGTAAAATGTGGTGTTCACAAGAACTGAAAATATCAATATCTCGCACCAATACCATTTCATCAGCACTTTCTGTAAAGACTGCTCCGTTCAACAGTTCATCTAAAGATTCATGATATCCTTTGGTAAGAAATTTTAAGGCTTTCATGACTCTTTTTGGAGTATCTTTTAACCCTTCTCGATCAGGATTTTCTCCTAATCCAATTAGTAATGTTCTTACGGCCTGCATCATTTCAGCATCTGTTACTTGTGGTTGTTGCTGAGTAGATAGAGATGACACACTTTGATTAGCAGAATTGAGAACGGGACTAATTGATAAAGTCATTTTTTTTTGTTAGTTGGATAAATGATGTTTGAGTTAATAGCTCATCGAGAATGAAGCAAAATTAACTCTTGTGGCAGATCTGTTAACCTTTCTTCATCATAGCAAACAATTGTTAAGTTTTGTATGAATTTCGTTTCTATCTAATTTTCTACCTATGAATACTATTTGATTCTTAGGTACTGTTTTCCATTCATCAGTATCTAAGCTATAACGAGGGCCACTGAGTTGAAAAATATGACGCAGATCACTACCAGTAAACCATAAGATACCTTTTGATCTAAATACCTCTTCCGGCATTTCTACAGTGAGAAAGGTTTCAAACTTACGGACATCAAATGGTCTATCTGATTCAAATGATATGGATACAAAACCATCGTTCTCTAAATGATGGGAATGATAATGATGGTCATGGTGTTCATGGTCATGGTGTTCATGGTCATGGTGTTCATGATCATGGTGTTCATGGTCATGGTGTTCATGGTCATGGTGTTCATGGTCATGATGGTGAGTATCTTCTACATCAGTCATATACTCATCTATTGGGGTTAAACCAAGACCTAAAATCAATGGTAAGGGAACTTGACAATGTTGAGTTTGTAAAATTTTTGCTCCCTGTTTCGCATCATAAATAAAACTTTCTATTTCTTCGAGTTTATGAGATTCCACAAGGTCGGTTTTATTGAGTAAAACAATATCTCCATAGGTAATTTGTTGTAAAGCTGCTTCACTTTCAAAATGTTGTTGATCAAATGTCTCTGCATCTACGACTGTGATAATTGAGTCTAAGCTAGTTAGGTCTTTTAATTCTGACCCTAGGAAGGTTAAAATTATTGGTAGTGGATCGGCTACTCCAGTGGTTTCGATGACTAAATAATCTACTTTTTCTTCTCTTTCTAAAATTCTATAGACAGCATCCACTAAGCTGTCATTGATTGTACAACATATACAGCCATTACTAAGTTCTACCATGTCTTGGTCTGTGGTTACTAGTAATTGACTATCAATATCAATATCACCAAATTCATTCACCAAAACTGCAACTTTCAAATCTTGCTTGTTTTGGAGAACTTGATTTAACAATGTGGTTTTCCCACTACCTAAAAAGCCTGTAATTATTGTCACTGGCATTCCTTGTTTGGGAATGTCAATAGTTGGATTAGCTGTAATTTCTGTTAGTTGACTCATTGTTATCTATTATGAGAATTGTATATCAAAATGATAATCGTTATCAAGAAGATAACACAAAAAAATATTTGGGTTTCAACTTAACAAGTTGCTCTTAACTGGCTTTAACGTCCATAATACTAGGTGAAAAAGCTACACTAGGCTTAACTATTGCCGGAACGATATTTGTACAGGCCATTCTTGCACCGGATAGATTTCTAGCTGTGGGGCCGACTTGTAGTGCTGCTAAACCACCCATGATGAAGAATTCACAACCAGGCCAACGCAGATAATTGTCTAATACTGGTAAACCGTTGAGTATTTGGGTGGGATAGGTAGCTAAAATTTCTGTCAGTAAGGGTTCGGTGGTGACATCAAATTTTGTACCTGTACCTAACCAAAGATAATCGAAGTTGTCAATATTACCTTTGTTAGATTCAAATTGCCAGTTATTACTTAACCATTTGGCTTTGATTATTTGAGAGTTTTCATCAATGATAATGTTACCAAGATGCTTTTCTTTGCGAAGTTTTGTAGCGATCGCTGGTGTCATTGAACCACCATTTCTAGCTTCTTGAATAAGTTGCCACCGTTGTTGCCAATTTTGCTCAAAAAATCCTTTCAGATATTTAGGCCCTAACCAACCTGGTGCAGCATCAAATATCTTTTCTGATAATTGTCGGCGCATGATTAAGTGAACTTTTGCGCCGCGAGAAATTGCTCCTACAGCTAAATGTCCACTGGTTAAACCACCACCAACTATTAAAACTCTTTGACCTGCTAAACTGTGATGTTTCCGTAAATCTACAGTGTGAGAATGGCTAAGTCGCTCTTGAGGATATACGGTTTCAATTTGACTGACCCAATCCGGGATGTTAATTTTACCACTACCAGTTGCTAACACCACCCGCCGTGCAGTTACAGTTTTTCCATCTGACAGCCCTAATTCAAATTGAGGACGTAAATGATCTGAAAGGGGTTTAATACTGGTTACAGCTAGAGGAATGACTTTATCCTGTAACTTAAATTCTGTGATAGTATCCTGGCAAAAATCTGCAAATAGTTGAGTACCGGGTAAGTCGTAGGGAGGAAAAAGTTCCAGAGAACGAGATTCAGAAAATTTTCTTAAAGCAAAGGGGTTAGGGTGAGGATGATGCACTGCTGGCGATCGCAAATGGGGAATTTCTAAAGCTGCAAATTGCTGTTTCCAGCGATTCAACCATGTACCACTAGGATCAAATACAGCAAATTTATCTTTTACAGATGGACGTTTTTGTAAGAGATGGGTAACTAAAGTCAGTGCATGAGGTCCAGCACCTATAATTGCTAAGTCAATTTTCATCACTACTTATTGGTCATTATCCATTATTTTACGGACTTACACGCGAGTTACGGAATGAATAAACCACGAAGGTGCAAACCAAACAAAGGAAATAGGGCTTTGGAGATATTTGTTTTGCCTAGTTCCTAAGTAAGATTAATTAACTTTTATTTGCCTTCTTAGAAGTTACATTAACATTAAAGCTACTTCTTTGGCAAAGTAAGTCAAAATTAAATCTGCACCAGCCCGTTTCATGCTAGTTAAGGTTTCTAAAATTACTTTTTTCTCATCTATCCAACCATTAGCGGCCGCGGCTTTGATCATAGCATACTCACCACTTACATTGTATGCTGCTACGGGTAAGTTAGTATTAGCTTTGACTTGGTGGATGATATCTAGATAAGCTAGAGCAGGTTTAACCATGACGATATCTGCACCTTCTGCAATATCTAATTCCACTTCTTTTAATGCTTCTTTGCTATTTCCTGCATCCATTTGATAGGTTTTTTTATCACCAAATTTCGGGGCAGAATCTAAAGCATCTCGGAATGGGCCATAGTAGGATGAGGCGTATTTTGCTGAGTATGCTAAAATACCGACATTTGTATAACCTTCTGCATCTAGAGCTTGACGAATTGCCCCCACTCTACCATCCATCATATCAGAAGGAGCAACAAAATCAGCCCCAGCTTCAGCTTGGGAAAGTGCCATTTTTGCCAACACTTCCACGGTGGAATCATTTAAAATAGTGCCGTTTTCATCTATTAAACCATCATGACCATGAGTTGTGAAGGGATCAAGGGCAACATCAGTAATAACGATGATATCGGGAACAGCTTTTTTAATAGCTTTGACAGTTGTTTGTATTAAACCTGCTGGGTTATAGCTTTCTGTACCTGTGTCGTCTTTTTTATCTTCGGGAACGACGGGAAACAGTGCGATCGCATTAATTCCCAATTGTGATAATTCGGCTATTTCTTTGAGCAGTAGATCCAAAGAATAACGATAACATCCAGGCATGGAAGAAATTTCTACTTTTTGTCCTTCCCCAGTCATGACAAACATAGGGTAGATCAGGTCATTTACGGTGAGTGTAGTTTCCCGAACCATTTTGCGTAGAGTTTCAGTTCGTCGCAAACGACGAGGACGTTGTATGAGATTCACAGGTTTTCTGGCAATTTGTTAAGACAACATTCCAATTTTACAATAATCGTAATCTTTCTTGAGCAGTGACTCGGTTATCAGTTATCAGTTAGCAGTTAGCAGTTATCAGTTAGCAGTTAGCAGTTAGCAAGCAGTTAGCAGTTAGCAGTTAGCAGTTGTCAGTTAGCAGTTAGCAAGCAGTTAGCAGTTAGCAGTCACCAGTTATCAGTTATCGCTATTCACTGTTTACTATTCACTGTTTACTGTTTACTGTTTACTGTTCCCAGTCACCAATCACCAATCACCAATCACCAAATAAGGTTTTTGTTAAAAGTGTTTTCCGTACTCTGTCAACTAGGGATTGAATTTATTTATAAATAAATATAGATATCCTAGTTAGGAAAATTGCTTTATGAAGGTTAACTTACAGCCTCACCTTAATGATGCTAGTGTAGATGCTAATCAACCCAGTAGCCAACGTCAGTTAGCAGTTTCTATTTCGGCTATTGGGGAGACGATAGATCGTAGTGTACCCTTAAATTTATGTTTAATTTTAGATCATAGTGGTTCAATGCGGGGGCGATCGCTAGAGAATGTGAAAAAAGCTGCTTGTTTATTAGTAGATCGTCTGAGTTCTCAGGATCAATTGAGTATAGTCATATTTGATCATCGAGCTAAGGTGTTAATTCCCAATCAAGTTATTGAAGATCGAGAATACATTAAACAACAAATTAACCGTTTATCTGCGGATGGGGGTACAGCAATTGATGAAGGTTTAAGGTTAGGAATTGAGGAATTGGCTAAAGGTAAAAAAGATACTATTTCCCAGGCATTTTTACTGACAGATGGAGAAAATGAACATGGGGATAATAACCGCTGTTTGAAGTTTGCTCAATTGGCATCAGAATATAATTTAACTTTAAATACTTTAGGTTTTGGTGATAACTGGAATCAAGATGTGTTAGAAAAAATAGCAGATGCAGCAGTAGGGAACTTGTCACATATAGAACATCCTGAACAGGCAGTAGACAAGTTTAATAGTTTGTTTACCCGGATGCAAACTGTGGGTTTAACCAATGCCTATTTGTTATTTTCCTTAATGCCCAATGTACGTTTAGCAGAATTGAAACCAGTCGCTCAAGTTGCGCCAGATACCATTGAATTACCTGTGGAAACAGAACCAGATGGACGGTTTACGGTAAGATTGGGTGATTTAATGAAAGATGTGGAACGGGTAGTTTTGGCTAATATTTATTTGGGACAATTGCCAGAAGGTAGACAGGCGATCGCTAATATCCAAGTTCGCTACGATGACCCAACTCTGGAACAAACTGGTTTGTTTTCCCTCAATATGCCAGTCTACATGAATGTAGAACGCATTTACCAACCAAGTATTAATCCCCAGGTGCAACAGTCTATTTTAGCTTTAGCCAAGTATCGTCAAACCCAGTTAGCAGAAACCAAACTTCAACAAGGCGATCGCACTGGAGCAGCGACAATGTTACAAACGGCAGCAAAAACAGCTTTGCAAATGGGAGATGCAAACGCAGCTACGGTGTTGCAGACTTCAGCTACTCGTTTACAAGCAGGGGAAGAATTATCTGAGAGCGATCGCAAAAAAACCAGAATTGTCTCCAAAACTGTTTTGCAGGATGCTCCTCCTAAATGAAAGTTAAATTATTATCGGTACTCAATGATACTAATGTTGATGCTGCTCAATTAACTAACCAGCGTCAACTAGAAATATCCATTTCCGCTATTGCAGATGAGCTTGATCCTAGTTTACCCTTGAATCTCTGTCTGATTTTGGATCGGAGCGGTTCGATGGAAGGAGAACCCATCAATACCGTAATTCAGGCAGTAGAACAATTAATAGATCAACTCAAACCAGATGATCGAATATCCATAGTTGCTTTTGCTGGTATAGCTGAGGTAATTGTCCCTAATCAACTTGTACAAGATCCTGCCAGCATTAAAGCCATGTTACACAAAAAACTCAAAGCTGGTGGAGGTACTATCATGGCTGAGGGTTTATCCTTGGGCATGGCAGAATTACTTAAAGGTACTAAAGGTGCTGTTTCTCAAGCATTTTTACTCACCGATGGTCATGGTGACAATGGGTTAAAAATCTGGAAATGGCAAATTGGGCCTAATGATAGTAAACGCTGTCTCCAACTGGCACAAAAAGCCACGAAAGTAAATCTCACTGTCCATACCTTTGGTTTTGGTGACGACTGGAATCAAGATTTACTGGAAAAAATTGCTGATGCTGGGGGTGGTACACTCGCTTATATTGAACATCCTCAACAAGCTGTAGATCAATTTAACCGCTTGTTTAAACGTATTCAGTCAGTGGGTTTAACCAATGCTTACCTGTTACTTTCCTTAGTTCCTGGTGTGAGGTTAGCAGAACTCAAACCCATTGCTCAGGTTGCACCAGAAACCATTGAACTAAACGTGGAAACAGAAACTAATGGTAGTTATGTATTTCGCTTAGGTGATTTGATGAAAGACGTGAAACGGATAGTTTTAGCGAACCTTTATCTAGGAAAGTTGCCAGAAGGCGAACAGGTAATTGGACATATGCAAATTCGCTATGATGATCCGGCAATTAACCAACAAGGTTTACTTTCTCCCTTGATGCCAATTTATGCAAACATCACAAATGCTTATCAACCAGCATTAAATCCCCAAGTGTTACAGTCTATCTTGGTATTGGCGAAGTATCGTCAAACTCAAGTAGCAGAAGCAAAATTAGAACAAGGCGATCGCACTGCTGCGGTGACGATGTTGCAAACAGCAGCAAAAACTGCCTTACAAATTGGTGATACTCAGGCTGCAACAGTATTACAAACTTCTGCTACTCGTTTACAAGCAGGTGCTGATCTCTCGGAAGCAGAACGTAAAAAAACCCGACTTGCTTCCAAAACAATTTTAAACGAGTAATTCATTAGGGGTTTAGCTTTGCTAAACCCTTGTGGTTAGAGAATTTGCCAAATGGTAAGCTGTGGTTTCTAATATTTTCAGTGCTGTTAAAGAACCACGAATCAAACGTAGAGCAGCTATAGGTTGACGAATAAATTGCCTAGTTAGAGATAAAGGGTGCAGTGAACCATCACTACCAATAGCTGCCGTTAAATCAGGAATATCATGGATGCAGTCATCACTAACAACTCTTAAAATTGCTGCGGAAACTGGAGGGAAGAAAAAATTGAGAAATGCAAATCCTTCCATATCTACAACATCAGCAGCAAAACTTTTGTGTAAGTTAGACTTTTCGGTAGCTAAAGCAATCATGTGATCGCTAGTCAATCCTTTTACAAAATATACTTGACTTCTGAGTTTTTCATATATATATTTATTCAAATCTAAATGACAACTTTCTAAATTTCCTTGATAAATACAATCTTCGTATAGAACAACATCTCCAATACTATAATGTTGACTTAAGCTACCACATAACCCCATGAGTAAAACTGGCTGATTTTGTTGTTGAAGATGTTGATAATTTTGATGGAGAAATTTCTGTAATGACTTCATCCCCATAGGAATTGCAATTACCTGAGCAGAAAAACCTTGAACTTTATTTAAACCACGACAGACAGCTTGGTATTCCGAACCTTGGGGTACTAAAATTGTCTTAATCATTGGTGTTATTTATGTTGTTTAACATTTTTCAAAAATCAGAGTCCACCATCCCCAATCTGGTAGTAAATCCTAGTTGGTCTGTTGCTTATTGTCAACTTGGTAATTTGAATAATCTCACAGAAGATGTAATTTGGAAAGATGAACAACTTGCCATAGTTTCTAGTCCAGAAAAATTTGCAATTAGTCCCCAGGAAAGATATGTGATTATTGGAGACATCTGGTTAAGTAACAATCAAGACCTGATTGGGCAACTACACCTGGAAAATTACGAGCATCTTAGTAACCAGCAAATAGTCGCGCACCTGTGGGAAAAACATAACTTCCAATGTCTATCTCTACTATTGGGAATGTTTTGTTTTGTAGTTTGGGATAGAGATATACAAACTCTATCTTTAGTTAGAGATGCCATAGGAAGTAAAACTTTATACTACACTAATCATGGATTAACTCATTGGATTGCACCAAAATTAACTACCTTAGCATCCCATCGCACCAATGATTTAGATATAGTAGCACTGAGAGATTATTTATCTTGTGCATTTGTACCTGGAGAGAGAACCCTTTGGAAAAATATCAAAGAAGTTCGTCCTGGTACACTTTTAGAAATGCCATCAAGAAGAGTTTATAGTTATTGGCAACTGCAAGAAAAAATTAAACATATTAATCAACCATTAGAATTTTATAGTCATCAATTAGCTGATTTACTTACACAAGTTGTCCAAGAATACCTACCTAAAAATGAACCTGTTGGTGTGTTCCTTTCTGGAGGTTTAGATTCCAGTTGTATTACAGCATTAGCTGCTCAATTACATAATGCTCCTGTTCATACTTACTCAATTCATTTTGGCGAAGAAACACCCAATGAATTAGAATTTTCTAGTTTAGTTGCCCAACATTGTCAAACTGAACATCATATTTTAGAAATTACCTTTGCAGATATGTGGGATAATTTACCACAAACAATGCTGCATTTAGATGATCCTATCGGTGATCCTTTAACAGTACCAAATTTTTTATTAGGAAAACTAGCTAGAGAAAATGTAAAAACTATCCTCAATGGTGAGGGTGGAGATCCTTGTTTTGGTGGTCCAAAAAATCAGCCGATGTTAATCAACAGTTTATATGGTTATCTCAATAAACAAGACACTCTCCAAGCATATCTTATATCATTTAAAAAATGTTTTCTAGATTTACCACTACTTTTAAAACCAGAAATATTAAACAGATTAAAGAATGATGAATCATCCATATTTAATCAAGAATTGAATGCTCCAATTAATTACTTGAATAGGTTAATGTCATTAAATATTAAATTTAAGGGTGCTGATCATATTTTAACTAAGGTTAATAATCTCACACAAGCAACTGACTTACAGGGGTTATCACCATTATTTGATCCGAGAATAGTTGATTTTAGTATGGAAATTCCGCCACAATATAAACTTTCAGGAGTAGAGGAAAAAGCTGTTCTCAAAAAAGCTGTTAGTAATCTTTTACCAGAAGCCATTATTAATCGTCCCAAAAGTGGGATGATGGTTCCTGTACAGTTAGGCTTTCGTAAATATTGGCAAAAAGAAGCCAGAAAACTATTACTGGCCAAAGACAGTGAAATTTCTGGGTATGTGAATCAAAATATGGTGCGGAACTGGTTAAATTTTACCAATGATACCTGGGGAAGATACGGTATCAAGTTATGGTTATTAGTCAGTTTAGAGATTTGGTTACAGGCGAATAAAACATTAAGAAATTGATTTATCAGTTATCAGTTATCAGTTGTCAGTTGTCAGTTATCAGTTATCAGTTATCAGTTATCAGTTATCAGTTATCAGTTATCAGTTATCAGTTGTCAGTTATCAGTTTTCAGTTGTCAGTTTTCACTGTTTACTGTCTACTGTCTACTGTTCACTGTTCCCTGTTACCTGTTCCCTATTCCCTGTTTTCTGCTATGCTCCCGATTTACCCTCACAACTCCACACTAGGGAAAATTTGAGCAATACTGGTACAAGTAAGGAAAGTTAACAGAAAATTACAAAAATGACAATTCGACCCAGCGATACAGCCTTATTAGATTGGAATGGTGATACTCTAGCAGTTGGCTTATTTGAAAATGCCGTAGAGTTAACAGGTGATTTAGCGACATTAAACGATAAATGCGCTGGAATTATCCAGGAAATCATTGCTGAAGAAGAATTTACTGGTAAAATCAATAGCACTGTTGCCATTCGGTTAGGTACTGGTCATCCTGTCAAAAAGCTAATTTTAATTGGTTTAGGAAAAGCAGAAGGACTCAAACTAGATACCTTACGTCGTGCAGCAGCTACAGTCGCACGGACTGCGAAAAAGCAAAAAACTAAAACCCTTGCTATTAGCTTACCCGTTTATGAGAACGACTTAGCTGCCACAGCCCAAGTTATTGCTGAAGGGACAGAATTGGCACTTTACCAAGATAATCGTTTCAAATCAGAACCAGAAGATAAAAATCCCAACATTGAAACTATAGACTTATTAGGTTTAGCTGGGCAAGAAGCAGCTATCACCCGTGCAGCACAAATTGTTTCTGGTGTCATTTTAGCTAGACAGTTAGTTGCAGCCCCAGCCAATGCTGTCACACCCATTACAATGGCAGAAACAGCCCAAGCAATAGCTCAAGAACATGGTTTAGAGTTAAAAATTCTGGAAAAGGAAGATTGTGAAAAATTGGGAATGGGAGCTTATTTAGGAGTTGCTCAAGCTTCTGACTTACCACCTAAGTTTGTTCACCTCACCTATAAACCTTCCACTACACCCAAACGCAAGCTGGCAATTATTGGTAAGGGTTTAACTTTTGACTGTGGTGGTTTGAACATCAAAGGTGCTGGTAGTGGTATTGAAATGATGAAAATTGATATGGGTGGTGGTGCTGCTACTTTAGGTGCAGCTAAAGCTATTGGCCAGTTAAAGCCGGATGTAGAAGTTCATTTTATCTCTGCTGTCACTGAAAATATGATTAGCGGCCGTGCTATGCACCCCGGAGATATTTTGACTGCATCCAATGGTAAGACTATAGAAGTTAACAATACTGATGCTGAGGGGCGTTTAACTTTGGCTGATGCTTTGGTTTATGCAGAGAAATTAGAAGTTGATGCTATGGTTGATTTGGCCACTCTCACAGGTGCTTGTGTGGTAGCTTTGGGTGATGATATTGCTGGTTTATTTACACCTGATGATGATGTCGCTTCTCAACTACAAACTGCTTCAGAGGTAGCTGGTGAAAAACTGTGGAGAATGCCGATGGAAGAGAAATATTTTGAAGGGATGAAATCTGGTATTGCTGATATGAAAAATACTGGACCTCGTTACGGTGGTTCTATTACGGCATCTCTGTTCTTAAAACAGTTTGTGAAAGACACACCTTGGGCGCACTTAGATATTGCTGGGCCAGTTTGGGCAGATAAAGAAAGTGGCTGTAATGGTGCTGGTGCAACTGGTTTTGGTGTCAGAACTTTGGTGAATTGGGTATTAAGTTAGTTTTTTGATAAGTTCAGGACTTACGCACTAGTCACGGAATATCAAACCCCAGAGAACGCAGAAAACACAGAGGAATAGAGTTTTGGGAGATTTTTGCGTAAGTCCTGAAGTTCAAGAATTATCTATTAATTAAGTTTACTTGATTGATATATATCCCCCTGAAAAAAGCTTAACGGGCGACAAGATCAAAGTAGGGTGTAAGAGGTAGGGGCTGGGTGCAGGGGGCTGTTCCCTGTTCCCTGTTCCCTTTTCCTCTACTTGTCAAGGCAAGTTTTGAAAATCACAATCTATAACTTTTCAAACATCCTCGAATTCCTGTTTAAGTTAAATTTCTACAAATTACATTTATGATTTTTTAAAATTAAGGTACATTTAAAGTAATTAGCAATTATGGAATAGAAAACATTGGCTACAAACTTAATATTTAACTCAATTTTCAGGAATTTGTATAAATCTGTTATTTAGTCTTAGGAGTTAGATGGATGGATATACTCATTGAATCTACTAAAGATTTTGAAAAAGATTTGGAACAGTTTACAGATGCAGAAAAGTTTAAGATTATCAAGGAAATGAATTCTAATTTTGAGCTTTTATCATCGAATAGTAACTCTTTTTATGAACATAGTGAACAACTGAGAAATATTAAACTCAATCATGACTATGATTCTACTATCTATTGTCTGAAAATTAATAATGAGAGAAGAGTAATTTTAACAATTGATGATGATCCAATCTTTGACTGTATTCTAATTACTTTGTTTAGACTAGTTGAACATAAAAATGCACAACAAGCATATAATGCAGTAGCAGAAATTATTTATCGAGATTTTACAGTAGAAGAAAAACAACCGTTAAAAATTCAGTGTTGTTAATGGCACAAATTAAACCTCTTTTGGATGAATATGGTGTCATTCATGAAGCTATGAAAATCCTGCCAGAATATCTGAAAACTGATTTTTTGGAAGCTTTAGCTGAGTTAGAAGATAATGAATGTCACCGTACTAGAAATTTTCCTAAAACTAGGTTACATAAAGTTGCTGGAATTAAACAAGCTATCTATCGTGCAGATATTAATAAAATATCAGGATGGCGGATTCATTTACAATATATTGATGGCAAAATTCATCTAAAAGATATTGTTGGTGGTCAACAACATGATAATGTTATGCAGGTAATTAAGTTAAAAAAGGATAGATATGATTAATGGGTAAAACGCACTAAAATCTTGATAATGGTGCGTTACGAACTTCGTTCTAACACACCCTACAATAAGCAATTTTAATTAAACATCCAATATGGAAAATATTATAGTTTCAAAGAAAAGCATCAATGATTTGTAAATAAACATCTAAAAATTCCATTTCTTCTGCTATGGGAATATTTTCTATTAAACCCTTATGTTGGATAGAAACATGATTTTCTTGGTTAATAATGAAAACTGAACCATCTATTGTATCCCGCAATAAAATCATTTCTATTTCAGTGGGATGATCTAAAATCACAATATTACTACCTTGATAACCCATACCATACTCTACTAAAATATCTTCTGTATATTCTGCAATGAGTAAGTCTAATTGAGGATTACGTAGTAAAGTTTGCACATTACGATTGTAATCTTGGTTCAAAAACTTTTCTGAATGATTGATTAATATTCCTTCTCTACATACACCACCAATATTCCATTGTGGATACTTCAATAAAATACGGTTCATCATTATTTGCAATTCATCAAAAGTTAATTGATTAAACGTAATAATTGGGATTCTAGCATCTTGAGCAGAAGGAAAAAAGTTGGTTAAAATCTTAGCTGGAACATCAACACTTAAACCAATAGCAGGTTTGAGGTGCATAGAAATTCCAGGTGCAGCATTAATTTCTAAAATAGCTAAATCACTAACTTTCCAAGATTGGGAAATATTATTAGTAATGATATCAATACCCAAACAAGTGAGGCGAAAATTTTGGGCAATTTCTTCAGCCAGAATAATATTATCACGGTGAATTTTATCTGTGGTATTAACACTCACACCGCCAGATGAAATATTAGCTACTGAAGAAAGATAAATAATTTCGTCTTTTCTGATAATGTTATCTAACTTTAATTTTTGTTCATAGAGATATTCCTCCAACACATCATTAATAACTATTTGACTTAGAGGAGAAGTAGGTGTATCTTGACGTTCTGGTTGACGATTTTCTCTATCTATTAAATCTCTAATAGTTGAATATCCATCACCTTTAACTGATGGTGGATGACGTTCTATAGCAGCAATAAATTTACCATTAACACAAAGTAATCTATAATCTGTACCAGTCAGACTTTTCTCAACAATAATTCTAGTTGATTTACCTTCAGGAATAGCTAATTTGGCTAAATTATAAGCATATTCCAATTCTCTAGAATTTTGTACATTAGAAGTAACACCAATCCCTTTATGACTAATAACAGGTTTAACTGCAACAGGATAATTAATTTCTCTGGCTATATCTAAAGCTTCTGTTTCAGAAGTAACAATATCACCATGAGGAACAGGAAAACCTAATCTGATTAGAAATTCCTTACAGTCATCTTTACGGGTGGTAAAATCCGAATCTAAATGACTATCAACATCAAAGCTTGTTCCTACTCCTCGGATTTGTTTTCTACCATAACCATACTGAATTAATCCTTCTTCCCACAAATATAACGTGGGAATTCCTTGTTGATTTGCTGTTTCCCATAAAGCATACACTGTGGGCCTACCATATATAGATTTTCGGAACTTTTTTTGTAATTTAATTAATTCTTCGGTAAAGGGAAAATACTCATTTTTAGTGATACTTTCTAACCAGTCCCAAACTAAATAAATAACTCCTCTAGCCGTATTTTCATGTATTGCTTGAATAGCAATTCTCATGAAAGAATGATATGGTTTGATACTCCAATCATTGAGATATAAACCGATATTTAGTTTTCCTACTTCTGAGGCGACATAAGCAAATAAATCAGCATATAATTGATAATTATTTTCTAGTATGTTAGGATATATACTACTAATTACATCTAAATAATTTTTAATAGGTAAGGGGTCTGAATCTTCAGTTAAAGTAAAATCAAATACTAAGGCACTATTATCTAAATAAGGATTAGGGCCAATGTAATAAGTGAAATTAAAAATATCAAATACATCAGTTCTTCTGGCATTGATGCGGATAACATCGGTACTTTGCTCTTGAACCATTGACTTTTAATTTTGTGATAATTTTTGTGGCTAGTTACCCAACCTGAATATATTTATATTATGAAGAAATTTCAGTTATCTAATAGTATATTTTGAACATAATTTATGTCTATTAAGTTACTCATTATGTTCTGATGATAATTAAAATATTGGAGTGATAATACTCCCTCAATTTTATATCAATCAATTATCAATTAAACATAGAATCAAGTGTTATTTAGTACCTAATATACAAAATGTAGAAATAAATCCCATAACCCTGAATTGTATATCTGAATTCAGGAGGGATATAAATAACAACTTTGATGGTTACATATTTACCATACTGAAAAACTGAAAATTATTGTTATCATTAGCAACAACAACTGCGGCTGCAAAATTTTCTGCTGGTGTGAACTCTTGCAATTGCCAATTACCAGTAACTAATAACTGAGCAGTTTGGTGAAGTTGTAATTCCACACCTATATCTTCTAGTTTAACTAAACCATCTCCTGTGGCTTTTAAATATGCTTCTTTACAAGTCCAATAACGAAAGAATACCTGCTGTTGTGTTTCTGCATCCAGGGATTTAATAACTTCATATTCCAGGTTGAGGAAAAACCGTTTAGCTAAGTTTTCCAAATCAGTCATGGGACGCATATATTCTAAATCTACGCCAATTAATTGCTGATAACTAACACCTAATAATCCTAAATCTTGAGAGTGGGATAAATTAAAAAATATTCCTGAACCTTGAAATTGAGAAGACAAAAATGGTTTACCCCGTTCATTATAATTAAATTCTATGTCAGTTGGTGCGATTTTGAGATACTTTCCTAGAATCATTCTTAAACTACCACGCCCGATTATAAAACGTTCCTGATGCTCTGGAAAATAAAATCTTTTGGCACGTGCAATTTCATCTGTGGATAGTGTTTCTTGAAATACTTCAAGTTTTAAATCTGGTTGTTTAAGACTAATTTTCCAAATATGAACATCATAGGATGATAAATGTAAATTTTGGGGTGCAGGTAACCAAGTACAAGGAGAAAAATTAACCATATTTCTTCAGCTAAAGATAAGTGTGGAAAGGAAAAACTATTCTTGATAATTCCATAAAGTACCAATTGATGAGAGAATAGTAAAGTTAAAAATGTTTATCTTATCTTGCTTCCAGCCCAAAGGAATTTTGTCTAATGTGGAAACGAATTACGTTAATCTTAGTTTTGGTGTTGAGTATCAGCCTGAGTAACCCTGGTTTAGCTGCTGCTGCTGGACTCAAAAGCTTTGTAGATACTACGGATGGTTATCAGTTTTTATATCCTAATGGTTGGTTGCAAGTGAAAGTTGCCAACGGTCCTGATGTGGTGTTTCATGATTTAATTGAGGTTTCAGAAAATGTCTCTGTGGTAATTAGTCCTGTACCGGAAGAAAAATCATTAACTGAATTAGGAACACCTACAGATGTAGGATATAAATTAGGAAAAGCTGCTCTTGCTCCCCCAGGTTCTGGCCGTTCCGCAGATTTGATTAATGTTGCACAAAAAGAGGTTGATGGTAATACATATTACTTTTTGGAGTATGAAGTAAAACTGCCTAATCTTGCAGCAAGACACAATGTCGCAAGTGTTGCTATTAGTCGTGGGAAGTTATTCACATTTAATGCTTCAATACCAGAAAGACGTTGGAAAAAACTGCAACCAATGATTGATGAAGTTGTCAGTTCTTTTAAAGTGTATTAATCTTCGTGATTGGGAAAAATTAAATCAAGTTTTAAATTATTTAACTGTTGATTCTTAACTTTTCCCAATTACTAATTAGCAATTAACTATATTTTTGATCATGACTATTCCACAATTTATATTAGCTTCTGCTTCTCCTGCTCGTCGTCGTTTATTAAAAACTGCGGGAATTGAACCGATAGTCAAAGCTAGTGATTTTGATGAATCACAAATTTCAATTGCCGATCCTGCTGAATTAGTAAAAACCTTAGCTCGGTGTAAAGCTGAGACTGTAGCATCTTTGTTCCCACAAGGTTTGGTTATGGGTTGTGATTCAGTTTTAGCCATTGATGGGAAAATATATGGTAAACCGGAAAATGCAGAAGTAGCGATCGCTCGTTGGCAATTCATGCAAGGCAATTTTGGTGATTTATATACTGGTCATGTCTTGATTGATAATACCCAAAATCAAACCATTATTAAATACCAAAGGACTAGAGTTTATTTTGCCAAAATGAGCGATCACGCTATTCAAGCTTATGTGAAAACAGATGAACCTCTCAAATGTGCAGGAGCTTTTGCATTGGAAGGTTTTGGGAGTTTATTTGTGGAAAAAATAGAAGGTTGTTATAGTAATGTCATTGGTTTGAGTCTACCATTACTGAGGCAGATGATTGCAGAGTTGGGTTATGAGGTTACAGATTTTTGGCAGTAAATAATTTAGTAATGATTCTACTCTTAATTAATCTCACACTTACAATTCTCAAATTCCAAGATTAATCAAACATTCTTACTTCTGACTCCTCACAGCAACTAAAATTTTTATGCCAAGAGTTTCTTGAATCAACAGAAATAATGTACTCAACAAATGTAAACTAAAGAATAAAGTAAATCATCCAAAAAATATGTCTTCTAGTTCTACCCCCTCACTTCGTGAACAACAACATCCTTTGATTCGTAAATTAGCTGATAAAATTGAAGAAGTTTGGCATAAATATCTAGATTTATCACCTTATAACTTACCCGCTGAATTAGGATATGTAGAAGGTAGACTAGAAGGCGAAAAGTTAGTTATTGAAAATCGCTGTTATCAAACACCAAATTTTCGCAAAATGCACCTAGAGTTAGCAAGAGTAGGTAGCACATTAGATATTTTGCATTGTGTCATGTTTCCTCGCACTGATTACGATATTCCCATGTTTGGTTGTGACTTAGTGGGAGGTAGAGGTCAAATTAGTGCTGCAATTGCTGATCTTTCTCCTGTTAACTTAGAAAGAAAATTACCAGACGGCTATAATTCTCATCTTTCCCCATTAAGCAAAATTAATTTTGCACAACCCCGGGAATTACCAGAATGGGGAAATATATTTTCTGAATTTTGTCTGTTTATTCGTCCTAGTTCTGAAGAAGAAGAAAATCTATTTTTAGGGCGAGTAGAAAAGTTCTTAGAAATTCATTGTCATCAAGCAAAAGCTTCTCATCTTGTCACACCAGAACAAAAAGCTGTAATTATTGCTGGACAAAAAAATTACTGTACTAAACAACAACAAAATGATAAAACTAGACGTGTTCTAGAAAAAGCATTTGGTACAGATTGGGCAGAAAATTACATGACCACTGTATTATTTGATCTCCCTGAATAAATGTAAATCAAATGTAAATCTGCATGAGCAACCCCACAGATACCATTTTTGGTAAAATCATCCGTCGGGAAATTCCCGCAAACATAGTATATGAGGACGACTTGGCTTTAGCATTTACAGATGTTAACCCCCAAGCTCCAGTTCATATCCTAGTTATTCCCAAAAAACCCATAGTCAACATCGCCACCGCAGAATTAGAAGATCAAGCCTTACTGGGACATCTATTGCTAACCGCCCAGAAAGTTGCTGCTCAAGCTGGATTAGATAATGGTTATCGCTTGGTTATGAACACTGGCAATGATGCTGGACAAAGTGTTTATCACCTACATATACATGTCTTAGGTGGGCGTTCATTATCTTGGCCTCCCGGTTGAGAGAAAACCTTAGTTACAAATCTAAATAGGGCTTGCTGAAAATGACAACTGATACAACAGATTTCGTTGCTATGAGATACAAATCATAATCATGAAACTCTTGTGGGGTGGGCCGGACAGCCCGCCAATAACATACCTCATAACACCGGAAAGCACTGTAACTGATAACTGATAACTGAGCTATGAGATACAAATCATAATCATGAAACTCTTGTGGGGTGGGCCGGACAGCCCGCCAATAACATACCTCATAACACCGGAAAGCACTGTAACTGATAACTGATAACTGATAACTAATAATTAGGGTGGGCATTTTGCTCACCTTATTTTTTGGTTGCCCTCGTAACTATTAGCAAAACATATAATTGCTATAAGTTACACAAAATTAATTTCTCTTTACAAAACTAAATATACAGTTTAAGTTATATACAGGTGAGAAAAACAACTCGCCGATATCATAAAACAAGCAATCATAAAGACATGACCACAACCTTACAACAGCGCCAAAGCGCAAATGTATGGGATCGTTTTTGTGAGTTCATCACCAGCACAAACAACCGTTTATACATCGGTTGGTTCGGTGTACTCATGATNGATACATTTTGATGCGCTTGATGCACGGGTTTTCAACTATTTTACCCTAAATCCTTGCACTTTTAAGATTTTAAATTGCCCAAAACCATTTACATGTCATGTTTTCACATTTATTCAGCAAACCCTAATTAGACAAGCAGGAATTACCGTAGATGAATTTTTAGAATACAATGTAGATATCTTAGTTTTTTTACTATGACAGGACTTACGCAAAACCTACTTCAAATACTGTCATTGCGACGAAAGGAAGTAATCTCAAACTCAGACGTTTCGTTAAAATGCGTAAGTCCTATATGAGTTATAATTACCATTAAAGTCATAAACATAAACTTACTATGACTATCCAAACCCTAGACAAAACCAGCACAATTCCCGAACAGCGATTTCTTCTACCTGGCCATTACACCTGGGAGGAGTTTGAAACAATAGAAACCTTAACCTCAGACGCAGCAGGTTTGCGGATAACTTATGTTGATGGGTGCATCGAATTTATGACACTTGGTGAACAACACGAAAATCTCAAAAAAATTATCGCTATTTTGATAGAAGCATATCTCTTTGAACAAGGGATAAACTTTATCCCAGTCGGTAGTGCTACCCGTCGCGCAAAAGAAAAAAGTGCTTCCTTTGAACCTGATGAATCTTATTATATTGGAGAGAAAAAGGAAAATCCAGATTTAGCAATTGAGGTTAATATTACCAGTGGAAGTATTGATAAACTGGAAAAATATAAACGGTTTAATATTACTGAAGTTTGGTTTTGGGAACATGATAAATTATCTCTCTATCATCTGACAAATGGTAATTATGAGCAAATTAATCAAAGTGAATTATTGCCAGATTTAGATATAGATTTGTTGATAACTTGTGTTTTAAAGCCTTCCATTATTGATGCGAGAATAGAATTTATTAAAGGTATTAAAAAGTAGTTTTTAGGTTGGGTTGACGTAAGAAAACCCAACAGACGCAATGATTATTATATCAGATATAGTCAATACTTTTCCGATTCAATCAATTAACACAACAGAAGTTATACAAGCATTAGAAATTCATGGAAAATATAATTCGTCGAGCAGTATAATAGTAGTAACATAATTCAAAAAGAGAATTGGATTTCATCTTAAACAATATAATTTATAGTAAAAATTACGGTTTAATATTACTGAAGTCTGGTTTTGGGAAAATGAATAATTGTCTCTATATCATCTAAAAAATGATAATTATGAGCAAATTAATCACAGTGAATTATTGCCAGATTTAGATATAGATTTGTTAGTAAATTGTGTTTTAATACCGTCCATTATTGATGGTAGAAAAGAGTTTATTAAAGGTATGAAGAAATAATATTTTGTAGGTTGGGTTAAGCAAAGCGCAACCCAACATTAGCATTAGTGATTTCAATAAGGTGCATTTTGACGAATAATATACCCATCCCACAATAGTTTCATTTGATCATTACAAAATCTACCAGATAGTAAAAATTGGAAAAGCGATCGCAAGATTGTGATAGTCTGACAAGAATGTGGTAGTTTCCTACTCATCATTGCCTTAATCTCGAAGCATAGAGATTGAAAAAAGGTACAAATAACATGAAACTACTAATTTTTGGTGCAAGTGGAAATACAGGAAAAGAAGTCGTCAAACAAGCATTAGAACAAGGACATAATGTTACAGCATTTGTCCGCAACCCTGAAAAACTAGATATCACACATCCTCATCTCAGCTTTTTTCAAGGTGATGTGATGGATATCGTTTCTGTGCAGAAAGCAGTACAAGGACAAGAAGCTGTATTGTGTTTACTAGGTGCTGGAAAGAAACTGTCAGGAAATATTCGGTCAGAAGGAACTAGAAATATTATCCAAGCAATGGAACAAGCTGGTATTCAAAGATTAATCTGTCAATCAACTTTAGGTGCAGGAGATAGTTGGGGAAGTTTAAACTTATATTGGAAGTATATCATGTTTGGTTTGCTTTTAAAAAATGTTTTGGCAGATCATGAACACCAAGAAAAAATCATTCGTGCAAGTTCCTTAAACTGGACAATTGTTCGTCCTGGAAGTTTATTAGATGGAGAAAAAACTGGGGAATATAGATATGGTTTTCCTGGTAGTGATAATACTTCACAACTTCAAATTACCAGAGCTGATGTAGCAGATTTTATATTAAAGCAACTTACCGATAATACTTATGTAGGTAAAGCTCCTAGTTTGTCTTATTAACACCGATTTTATTTACAAAAATTGCCAGGAACAAGTTATGACTATTCTACAAAATTTTCGTTTACCCTTAATTGTCTTTTCAGCTATTACTACTGCTTTGAGTGCAGGAATTTTTTTTGGATTTTCTACATTTATTATGCAAGCTTTAGCTAGACAACCAATTCCCCAAGGAATAGCAACCATGCAAACTATTAACATTACAGTTATCAATCCTTGGTTTATGACGGCTTTTTTCGGGCCTGCGCTCACTTGTTTAATTTTGACTATTGCATCTTGCTTGAATTGGAATCAATCTAGTTCTTTGTATTTGATTTTAGGCAGTTTGCTTTATTTAATAGGTACAATTGGTGTCACCATTTTTGGTAATGTACCATTAAATGATGCTTTAGCAATTGTATCACCAGACAGTTTAGAAGGTGCAAATTTATGGAAAAAATACCTTACAGATTGGACTTTTTGGAATCACGTTCGGACAATTGCGGGATTTTTAGCTGCAATTCTATTGACAGTTTCTTTGTATAATTACACGAAATTGCCAAATTAAAAATATATCGTAGCTCGTAGGTTGGGTTAAGCACAGCGCAACCCAACATTCCTTAGAATTTAGAATTTAGAATTACCAATTACCCCATTACCCATTAACCCGATATACTTTTGGTGTCATACCTGTAAGTTGTCGAAATTGTTTAGTTAAATGACTATGACTACTAAAACCACATTCTAAGGAAATTTCTACAATTGATAAGTCTGTTTGTTGTAAAAACTTTTTCGCTCTTTCTACTCGTTGTTGAATCAAATATTGATGAGGAGAAATCCCCATTGACTGCTTAAATAGACGACTAAAATGAAATTGACTCATATCCAATAATTCCGCTAAATTTGTGAGCCTGATTTCACTATCTAAATGAGTATCAATATATTCCATAATTTTCCGGATTTGATATTGTGGTAAACCACCTTCGTATACAGGTAAATTAGTTTTAGTTCCTGCATACTCTCTAAGTAAATTAATTGCTAAAAGATTGGCAATTGAATCAACATACAGTCTACTTCCCACATTTTTTTGCTCAATTTCCGTTACTAACATCATCCCAATTGCTTCAATTTGCGGATTGCGTGTTAGAAATTTAGGTAATAATTCTAAACGATCAGGATCTTTATCTAGATTTTCCTCAATCACATTTTTAATAAACTGATCTTTGATGCGAACTTGTAAATAATTATCATAACTATCCCAGCGAGCGAAAAGTGGTAAATTGACTGGTGTAATCATAAAATCACCTTTCTTATAAAGTCCAGTGCAGGTTTTCCCATCCTGACTGTGTAATAAACGTACAGGACTAGGTGCTAAGGACATAGAAAGGGTATGATCAGTCTGGAAAAGACAAGTACCTTCTCCCGCAGGATGTTGAAAATGGGTGACAATAATATTTTCTTCCTGTTGTGGTTGCTGGGATGGAAGCAATGATAAAGTTGTGATTTTAGTAGGTTGAATACTAGGATTACTCATAATTAAAGTCAAATATATTTAATCAAATAGTAACTTTCTCAAATAGTTTGATAATATCAAACTCTGGTTTATTTGAACCTGTTATGCTGATGAGTTTACCTGCAAAATTCTTTTTTGGATGTTAAATAATGTGAATTTTACAGATGCTAATTTTAGCAATTTTGGAAATTGAGCTATTAGACTATAAAAACAAGAAAGTCTCAGATTTAAAATTATAGGATAGTTAAAATTACTAAACTGAAGTACAGGATTTTAAAATATAAAGCTTGAAAATCTAATTTGATATTCTTATCCTCTACGACTCGAGTTTACAACAAAATTATACTCTTAATCAATAAAATCAATAACTTTGCAAAGAAGAAGGCAATTAATGAAGTTTGTCATGAAAAGTTAGTTGATTTATAAAATTTTATATATAAACTAGCGATTATTTAAAAGTAATTGTGTTTAATTAAACTAAAAAATATTGTAAATCATAACTATTTTTTTCGTAGATTTTACTTTTCTTTGTACTGATACAATTTCATTTATAAATATTATTTTATCAAAAGCTTAATTTTTATTTATTGTTCTATTAATTTAACTATACAAAAATATAAATTTGGAACAATCAAAAAAATACTAGTTTTTTCTATTTTTGTGATGCTCTGTATCTCTTAAACATAGAAACTAACACATAGACTTTTTCTGAGCCAATAAATTTGTAAGTATTTAGGTTTAACAGTTGCAACCATGATGATTAAATATCGTGTGTTTAAATTTTTGAAATCTTGAGTTACTGAATATTTAAAACTCTTTTGAACAAGAAAAGTTTATATCCAATTTTCAGGATTTCAAATTATGGCTGACCAATGAATACTCACATAAGTTCTCACTCAGAAATACTACAATCACCTATTTACGAAACTCAAAATGTCTACAATATTATTACCAAGGGAAATTGCTGTCATCGGATTTAATTTTGATAATCCTGATGAATTAACATTTCTGTTATTAACCAGCATTACCGCAGGAACAGAGATTAAATTTACAGACAATGGTGTCAAAAATGATGGTAGTTTCAGAACAAATGAAGGGACTTATACCTGGACAGCAAATCAAAATTATGATGCAGGTTCAGTAATCACATTAACCGATTTAGGTAACATTGCCTTTTCTGCTAGTGGTGATCAAATCATTGTTTATCAAGGTACTGAAAGCAACCCTACATATTTATTTGCTTTAAATAGTCAAAATAGCAGTTGGCAATCTAACGCCAACAATTCTAACACCTCTGCATTACCACCAGGATTAGTAGATGGAGAAACTGCGATCGCTCTCAACGAAATAGACAATGCAGTTTACAATGGTACAACTACAGGTACACAAGCCGAATTATTAACAGCTATCACCGATACAAGTAATTGGACTGGTAGTAATAGCAGTCGTCAAAATTTAAACTTCAATAACTTCACTGTTACTGACGCAGGTGGTAGTTCTGGTGGTTCTGGTGGTTCTGGTGGTTCAGGAACAACTACCGTATTTATCAACGAAATTCACTATGATAATAGCAGCACAGACACCAACGAAGGAATTGAAATTGCGGGAACTGCGGGTACAGACTTAACCGGATGGACAATTGAACTCTACAACGGTAACGGTGGTACAGTCTACAGCACTATCAATTTAAGTGGTACTTTAGCAGATCAGCAAGGTGGTTTTGGGACAAAATTCTTTGCTAAGTCAGGTATTCAAAATGGTTCTCCTGATGGTTTAGCTTTGGTAGATAACAACGGTGATGTCGTCCAATTCCTCAGTTATGAAGGTACACTTACCGCAGTTGGTGGTGCTGCTGATGGGTTAACTAGTACAGATATTGGTGTTAGTGAAAATAGCTCCACCTCTG
>JAAHFX010000011.1:0-21530 GCA_010672785.1 Sphaerospermopsis sp. SIO1G1 | reverse complement strand
TTGGTAGATAACAACGGTGATGTCGTCCAATTCCTCAGTTATGAAGGTACACTTACCGCAGTTGGTGGTGCTGCTGATGGGTTAACTAGTACAGATATTGGTGTTAGTGAAAATAGCTCCACCTCTGTTGGTGATTCTCTACAATTAACAGGTACAGGTACAACCTATGAAGATTTTACCTGGAGTAGTGCTGCTGCTAGTACCTACAATGCTGTAAATACTGGTCAAACCTTTGTTGCACCTACACCTTTCATCAACGAAATTCACTATGATAATAGCAGTACCGATACCAACGAAGGGATAGAAATTGCGGGAACTGCGGGTACAGACTTAACCGGATGGACAATTGAACTCTACAACGGTAACGGTGGTTCAGTTTACAGCACTATCAATTTAAGTGGTACTTTAACAGATATTCAAGGTGGTTTTGGGACAAAATTCTTTGCTAAGTCAGGTATTCAAAATGGTTCTCCTGATGGTTTAGCCTTGGTAGATAACAACGGTGATGTCGTCCAATTCCTCAGTTATGAAGGTACACTTACCGCAGTTGGTGGTGCTGCTGATGGGTTAACTAGTACAGATATTGGTGTTAGTGAAAATAGCTCCACCTCTGTTGGTGATTCTCTACAATTAACAGGTACAGGTACAACCTATGAAGATTTTACCTGGAGTAGTGCTGCTGCTAGTACCTACGATGCAGTAAATAATGGTCAAACTTTTGGTTCTGGAGTTTCTGGAGGTTCTGGAGGTTCTGGGGGAACAACCGCAATTTATAATATTCAAGGTAGTGGTTTAACCAGTTCCTTCGTTAACCAAACCGTTACCACTCAAGGGGTAGTGACTGCTGTATTTAGCGGACTGAATGGTTTTTATCTTCAAGATGCAACTGGAGATGGTAACACTACAACTTCCGACGGAATTTTTGTCACTGGTAACACCAGCGTTCAAGTGGGAGACTTGTTAGAAGTTACTGGAACAGTTCAAGAAAATTTTGATCGCACTCAAATCAACTTTACTAGTTCTTCTAACTTGGGAACTGGAAATATCAACCCCATTACCGTCAGTTTACCCGTTGCTACCGCAGATACCCTAGAACAGTATGAGGGAATGTTAGTTGACTTCTCTCAAACCTTGACAGTCAGCGAAAACTTCAACTTAGGACGTTTTGGGGAAGTTACCTTATCTAATGGTCGTTTATTCCAACCTACTAACATTGCTACACCGGGAGCAGCAGCTAATGCAGTCCAAGCACAAAACGACCTCAACCGTATTATCCTAGATGATGCCCAAACTATCCAAAATCCTGACCCGATCATTTATCCCAATGGTGGTTTAACTGCATCCAATACTCTCCGGGGTGGTGATACAGTCACAGGTTTAACAGGTGTGGTAGATTACGCTTTTGGTGACTATCGCATCCAGACTACCCAAACTCCAAACTTTGTCTCTAGTAACCCCCGTTCTGCAACACCTAATGCTGTCGGTGGAACTCTGACAGTTGCTAGTTTTAACGTCCTCAACTATTTTACCGACTTTAACGAACGCGGTGCAGATAACCAGGAAGAATTTGACCGTCAAGAAGATAAAATAGTCAGTGCTATCCAAGCGATTGATGCAGATATCTTAGGATTAGTAGAAGTCCAAAATAATGGTAATACAGCAATTTCTAGTTTAGTAAACGCCATTAATAGTGCTATTCCCGGTACAACCGATGACTACAGTTTTGTAAATACTGGTACAATCGGAACTGACCAAATTCGTGTGGCGATTATCTATAAAGATAGTACCGTCAGCACCGTCAACAACTATGCAGTTTTAGATAGTAGTGTAGATTCTCGCTTTGATAGCAGTCGTAACCGTCCCGCTTTAGCACAAACCTTTGTAGAAGATGCTACTGGGGAAGAATTTACATTAGTTGTTAATCACCTCAAATCTAAAGGTGGTAGTGGTAGTGGTGCTGATGCAGATCAAGGAGATGGTCAAGGTAACTTCAATGCTAGTCGTACTAATGCAGCAGAAGCTTTAGCAGATTGGTTGGTAGGTAATCCTACAGGGGTTAATGATTCTGATTATTTGATTGTCGGTGATTTGAATGCTTACGCTTTAGAAGATCCAATTACAGCAATTAAAGACGGTGCAGACGATCAAGCTGGTACTGGGGATGATTATACCGATTTGATCAGTCAGTTTAACACCAATCCCTATTCCTATGTATTCAATGGTCAAGCAGGTTATTTAGATCATGCTTTAGCTAGTTCCAGTCTCAGTAGTCAAGTTACTGGTGCAACGGAATGGCACATTAACGCTGATGAACCTAGAAGTTTAGATTATAACACTGAGTTTAAATCCTTGGGTCAAATTAGTGATTTATACAATGCTGATCCGTTCCGTTCATCTGACCATGATCCTGTTATTATTGGCTTGGATTTGGTGAGTGTGTAAATATAGGTTTTAATCAAAGGCGATCGGTGGGGGTTAGAGAGTAGGGAGTAGTTTTAGAGTGTTGATACTCTAAATTATTGCACTTTTTCCATCTCAAATCACCTCCGATCCTTTACCTGTAATCTTTTCATATTTATTCAGCAAACCGTAATTAGAATTTAGAATTTAGAATTTAGAATTACCCACAATTATATTGTGGTCAAAAAATATTTGCTCATTTTGAAAAATAATTTCCTGATTTCCCACCTTCACAATAGAATTTAATCCCTCACCCGATACTTCAATATTCGGAGATTTATCAGATTGTACAGTCATAACTATAAAAAATTCATCTCCTCCCCTAGCTAAAATTACACCTTTTTTACCCATCTTTTGAAAGGATAAATCCACATTTTTGGGAGTAATAAACTTGCCTTTCATTGTCTTTCCAGAACTACCTGTAATTGTAAATTCTTGTCCAGAAATACTAACTTTTCCTTGAGTATACATTGTCCAAGTTTTTTCTCCTGGTGTATCTACAAACTTATCCACCACCACAAATAAACCAGGAACACCAGAATTATGACTATAATCTACAGCAAAAGCTCTAATCCAGTTTTTTGATTTGAAAGTTACTACTCCAGAACCATCTTCAAAAGTTTGCAAAAAAGTTGGTTCAGTTGTAGGATTTTCTGAGTCTAAAACTACAACATTTTCACTTGATCTTTGACCATCACCAGGGCCAGCAATTGCCCAATCTTCTCCAAGTCCGGAAATCCGAAAACTACCAGCATCAGGAAAAGACCACGAACCTTGTAATTTTTCTCGTTTTAAATAAATACTAGCAACAATATCATTTTTACTGCGCCAATGGTTACGAAAAACATAAAATCCTTTTTGTTTATCTATTAACACCCGACTAAAGTTTTGAATCGGATTTCTAGCTGGTACATTTTCAGGATATGACATTAAAATATATGCAGCTTGATAAGGACTATTAATCCCAAAAGTCTGATCTCCCTGTATTCCCCAATAAGGTTTAAATACCGACATTATTCCTGGTAAAAGTTGCTTTGGTGTGAGTTTTAAACCCATTGAAAATAAAGCACTACCAGCATAATAACGATGTCTACCATAGGTTGCTACTGATAAATTTTTATTTTTTTCTTGATTTCTTTCCACACCACGAGTTACATAATGAGGTAAAAACGATTCTGCACTGGAATTTGTAATTAAATCTGCACCCATGACATTTTCATAGGCAATCAAAAAGGGAATAACTGTTAAAATTAGAGGTTCAGTAGTATAGTGATCTCCTTCACTTCCAAAGCCATGATCTCCTACACCAATTTTTAAAAACCGAATTATATTTCTAGTGGAAATGTTAATTAATTGATCAATTTCTGGTGACTGTAATTCTGAATCCAAAATTGCTAAACTTGCCAAACCAGCAGCACCCCGCGCTCTACCACTCCAATTACTCCAAGAATTTGCATTCCATCCGCGTCTAGCTTCTCCTGCTACTAAAATTGCTGCTTGTTCAGCTAACCAAGAAGTCAAAATATCAATTTGTTCTTGTGACCAAGCATCGTAACACAAATCATAAGCTAAAGCGACTCCAGCAACAATAGTAGATTGTTCAAATAAACGTGTTCCTGGTTGGTTAAGAGAATTTTCTACTATTTCCCAAGCTGTTGATGCTGATTTTTGATCTTCATTTAATATCCATAATAAACAATATCCGGCAGCATGATAACCACCATTGGGAACATAACCTTGATAAGAAATTGGTTCAGCTAAAGTATTTTTTAATTGAGTCAGTATTGCTTTTCCATATTTAGTTTTGGCTTTCCGTCGTAATTCCGGAATATCTTTTTTTCTGAATATTAATCGGGGATGTTCTTGAGGAAGAAGTGGACGATGTTCAGGGATGGGAGTAGGATAAAGAGGTTTGATTCTTCCTTGTACTTCTCCACTGAAAGATTGCTGATTAAATGAACCTGAATAAGTACCAATAATTTTATTTCTTGTTTTTTGCAGTTCGAGATTATAAATAGCTTTACCTGACAAAGAACGCCAAGGATCTCTATTAATGTTTAATTCTATTTGTAATTGCCAAGTCTTATTGGAACTAATTACTTTGACTTTACCGTGATGATCACTATGATTAAATTGACGTGCAAAACCCCAAACTTCTTCTTCACAACTAAAACCTTGACAGATTAAATCTAAGGTAATATCTTGATAATGATTACCTGCTTTTCCAGGTTTCCATAAGCCTCCTTTCAGGGTTAAGCTGACATTATTTTTGGGAATTGATTTAGCTAGAGATTTACTCAAAAATAATCCTGGAATATTTGTGAATAAGAATACTAAAAATGTAGTAATCAGAAGTAAATATTTATTTTTTGATTGCCAATAAATCAACATAAATTACACAATTTTAATTGTTATAAATTATCTAGGACTTACGCACAAGCTATGGAATAATCGTTCGCGTAGCGTGTCGAAGACATACCACTCCAGGCACGGAGAACACAGAGGAATGAGGGTTTGAGAGGTATTTTGCGTAAGTGCTGTATGTTAATAAAATGCAAAATACCAAAAATTTTGCGATCGCTTCCCTACACTTCGTTTAAGTTGCAATGATATACAGGAGATTTCGTTGCTATGAGGTACAAATCATAATCATGAAACTCTTGTGGGGTGGGCATCTTGCCCGCCAAAAACGTACATCATGACACCGGAAAGTGCTGTAGTCGTAAATTTTACTGCCAACTTAGGAACTTCCAGGAAATAATCCAAATTTTGTGGGATGGGCTTCTAGCCCGTCTGATACCCTGGGCAGGTAAGATGCCTACCCCACAAAAATTATTCCTCATTTTTAACCTGAGTTTTCTTTTCCAAAATACCTTTAACAACCAAAGTCACCACCGCCAAAAGTGCCAATAAAACTGCTGCTGAAAAAGCCGTTTCAGTTTCATATTGTTTATAAGCATCTTCCACAAATAAAGGTAAAGTTTGAGTTTTACCAATAATATTTCCAGACACTACAGAAATTGCTCCAAATTCACCCATAGTTCGGGCATTTGTTAAAATTAAACCATACAATAAACCCCAACGAACACTAGGTAAAGTTACACGCCAAAAAATCTGCCATTCATTTGCACCTAAAGTTCTTGCAGCTTCTTCCTGCTCCTTTCCAAACTCTTCTAAAACCGGAATAACTTCCCTGGCTACAAATGGCATACTTACAAAAGTTGTTGCTAATAACATCCCTGGAAAACCAAAGATAATTTGTAAATCTGTAGCCTCTACAAAACCACCAAACCAACCCCGTTTACCATAAACTAAAACTAACATTAAACCTGCAACTACTGGAGAAATTGAAAATGGTAAATCAATAATACTAATAACTATAGCTCGTCCGGGAAATTTATGGCGAGTAATTGACCAAGCTGCACATAAACCAAAGACAGTATTTACTGGTAATGTGATTACAGCTAACAATAAAGTTAACCAAGCTGCATGGAGAAATTGGGGTGTGGAGAGGTTAGCAAAAAAAGGAATGATACCTGATTTAAAGGCCTGATAAAAAACATTAATTGCCGGGATATATTGTACTAAAGCTAAATAGGAAATAGCAATAGTAATTAATAAAACTGGAATCCAACTTTTTTGTTTTTTATGTTGGGTTTGATTATTACTACTATCTGTTGTCATATCTTCTTGCCCACGCTTGTAAAAAGTTAATTCCTAATAATAAAACCAAAGAAATCACTAATAAAACCACACCTATTACTGTTGCTCCAGGATAGTCATATTGTTCTAATCTTTGGAAAATTAACACTGGTGCAATTAAATCTTGAAAAGGTGTATTAGAAGAAATAATCACAATTGAACCATATTCACCCACTGCACGGGAAAAACCCAAAGCTACCCCGGTTAAAATTGTCGGAAATAAAGGAGGAATAATCACTTTCCAAAAAGTCAACCATTGGGAAGCACCCAAACTCCAAGCAGCTTCTTCTATATCCCGTTCCATTTCTTGGAGTACAGGTTCAACAGTTCTAATTACAAAAGGTAGAGAAATAAAAATCATTGCCATCCATACTCCTGAACGAGTAAATGATATTTTAATTCCCAAAGGTGCAAGGAAAGCACCTATCCAACCATTATCACTATAAACTGTAGCTAAAGTCAAACCAGCTACCGCAGTTGGTAATGCAAAAGGTAAGTCTACGGTTGCATCAAATAACTTTTTTAAAGGGAAATCATACCTGACTAAAACCCAAGCAATTAAAGTTCCAAAAACCCCATTTAATAAAGCTGCTAAAATGGCTGTGGTAAAGGTAACATTATAGGTTGCTAATGCTAACGGACTTGTTGCTATTTCCCAGAATTTAGAAGTTGGTAATGTGGAGGCTTTTAAAAATAAAGCTGTTATTGGCATAAATAACATTATAGTTAAATATGCAATGGTAATTCTCCAAGTCCAAGGTAGATGAATTACGTTTTCTATAAAAACTTTCCATATCGGAAGTTTCTGATTTGTTGATACTGTAGTAGATGCTTTCATAAGTAGTCGTGCAAAATAAATTTTATAGTATTGTAGGGTGTGTTAGGATGAAATCCGTAACGCACCAAACCTTTAATTGATAATGGTGTTACCTATATAATTAATAATCCTCCAATCACCAATTGCCAATCACTAATTACTAATCGTTTTTGATAATGGTGCGTTACTGTAATTACATAGATATTTGGGTAAGGGTTTAGCATTGCTAAACCCCTACATTTCTCGTTATTAACAATCACCTTCTTTGTTGTTGAATCTGATCAAAAATACTCCCATCAGCAAAAAATTTATTTTGCACTTGTTCCCATCCTCCTAAATTTTCTATCTTGGCTAAATGTTTCACTGGCGGATATTTTTTAGCTATTTCTGGATTTTGATAAACTTCCTCATTTACAGGTCGAAAACCAACTTTTGCAAATTCCATTTGTGCTTCCGGACTAAATAAATATTTGACAAAACCTTCGACAACTTCTCTATTTTTATGTTTATCAACATTTTGATCAATGATGGCAATGGGATTATCAATGGAAATATTCACATCGGGAATTTTATAATCTACCTTTAACCCCTTTTGTTGTGCCAAAATAATCTCATTTTCATAGTTAATTAAAGCATCTCCTTGACCTTGTTTGACAAAAGCATCTGTCGCTTCCCTTGCATCTTTTGTTAATGCTGGTACATTAGTGTAGATTTTCGTCACAAAATCCGTTGCTTTGGCTTCATTTTGACTATTAAATATAGCTGCATTCCACAAAGCGACAAAGTTCCACCGTGCAACACCGGAGGTTCTAGGATCAGCAGTAATCATTTTGACACCATCTTTTTCCAAATCTACCCAGGTATTAATATTTTTAGGATTACCATCACGGGTAACTAGTGCTGCTACGGATTGAGAAACTATACCATTATGAGGAAATTTTTGTTGCCATCCTGGCTGAATTAAACCAGATTTTTCGATTCTTTCTGTATCTAAACCCAATGCTAAATGCACAACATCTGCTGGTAAACCATCCATGACTGCACGGGTTTGAGAACCGGAAGCACCGTAACTTTGACTGATGGTGACATTTTGATTATGTTCTTGTTTCCACTTAGCAATGAATTTAGGAATGATGGCTTTATACGCATCTCTAGTGACGATAAAAGAGACAAGGGTAAATTCCACATTTTTGGGTTTACCATTCTCCAAAGTTTGATTTCCACCTGAACAAGCAGCAATTGTTACACTCAGGAATATTCCCAGTAAAAACAGGGAAATAAATTTTCTCAGTGATGTCACTCTCAATCTCAGTTGTAATTGTTGCCATGAGTGTTGCCACAAGTTCATTCCTGTTCCTTTGAATCTACAGTTTACCGATGGGAATACAGTACATACTTGATGTATTCATAGATAATTGCAGATGTGGGTGGTAAATGCAATAGGGGCAGTGGAGTTTTTTTATTATGTTTGTTTAAATTCTTGAGGACTTACACATTTTAAGGAAACGTCTGGGTTTGAGATTGCTTCCTTACGTCGCAATGACAGTATTTGAACTAGATTTTGCGTAAGTCCTGATTACTTTATATGAGCCTAATCAAATAGAATGGATTAATTATTCCCAAAGGAGATTATAATGTTAAGTTGTCATATTTGTGGTTCGGAAAACTTTACCGAAGAATTAGTAAATGAAACTTTTGAAATCAAAGGTAAGCTAATTTTAGTTGAGGGTATTCCAGCTAAAGTTTGTTCCCGGTGTGGAGAAATAACTTTTAGTAGTGAAACTGCTGAAAATATCCGTTTGATGTTGAATAGTAATCAAAAATCTCAGAGGAAAATTGAGATTGATGTTTTTGCTTTTTCTCAGTAAATTAATTAAGTCAAAAGAGTTTGGCAAATTATTGCCTATAATTGATACTATGCTATCAAAGAATCAATCAAATAGAATCAAATATCCTGTAAATCCTTTAATCCTGGAAATCCTGATTCTGACAAATTCAAATATCATCACACAACCGCCTCTCCTCCTCACTTAAATTCACACTCGGATTTTGTAAATAATACTTTAACCAAACACAGCCATCCTTTATTGCCCTGTCTAAATCCCGTACACGCCACAACCGGGCTGTATTGTCTAAAGATGCAGTAGCAATGGTTTGTCCGTCGGGGCTGAAACTCACACCCCAGACAGAACTCTGATGACCTTTGAACTCTTGCAGCAGTTCACCCTGTAAATTCCACAACCGGGCTGTTCTGTCATCAGAAGCAGTTGCAATAGTTTTCCCGTCTGGACTGAAACTCACACTATTGACTGGATTTTTATGACCTTTAAACTCTTGTAGTAGTTTCCCTTCCAAGTTCCATAATCTTGCTGTTGTATCCCATGAAGCAGTTGCAATAGTCTTTCCATCTGGACTGAAACTTACATCTTTGAGATGACCTTTATGTCCTTTAAAATCTTGTATTAGTTTCCCCTGCAAGTTCCACAATCTTGCTGTTGTATCCCATGAAGCAGTTGCAATAGTCTTTCCATCTGGACTGAAATTCACACTTGTGAAAAAATTTCTGACAAAACCATTTCTCACAGAACTGCGATAAGGTTTTAATTCTTGTATTTGTTCCCCCTTTAAGTTCCACAACCGCACTGTGTTATCTCCCGAAGCAGTTGCAATAGTGTTTCCATCTGGACTGAAACTCACACTTCTGACAGAACCAATATGACCTTTCAATTCTTGTATTTGTTCCCCCTTTAAGTTCCACAACCGGGCTGTTTTGTCCGATGAAGCAGTAGCAATGGTCTTGCCGTCGGGGCTGAAATTCACACTCATGACAAAACTCAAATGCCCCTGAAACTCTTGCAAAAGTTCACCCTTTAAGTTCCACAACCGGGTTGTTTTGTCCGATGAAGCAGTAGCAATGGTCTTGCCGTCGGGGCTGAAGCTTACACTGATCACTTCACTCAAATGCCCCTGAAACTCTTGCAAAAGTTCACCCTCTAAATTTGTTCCTAGTTTGGCAATATTAGCTTCTTTAAATTGACTAATAGAATAAACAGAAACAACCCCGGAAATCAGTAAGAAACAAGCTGCTAAACCAGAACTTAATTTTAATCTTCTTTGTCCTTTTTTTATTTGTGCATCAGCTTCAATTTGTGCATCAGCTAAGATTTTTTTTGCTTCCTGTTCCTCTTTTAATGCTGCTTCAGTTTGCGCTAATTTCTCTAACAATTCATTTCCCTGTTGTTGACGAATAAACTCCACTAAATAATCATGAACTAATTGATATCTATCCGCAGGTGATTCTGGTATTAGTAATACCAAACCAGACACGACAAAAATTTCTAATACCAAATCTATATTCTCTTTACTTGCTGTTACTTGTTTTGCTAACTCAGTACGAGTTATTAATGGTCTAGTTAAGTTTTCATCGGTGAGTAAATATAAGATTAATCGAGCAGTTTGTTCATTTTTAGAACCACAATCTTTGATCACATCTTCTAAAAAATTCTCAACTAATTTCTCTTTACCAAACTGTTGATATTTTTCTAAAGTGGTAATTTGTTCAGATTGTAATTGTGTACCAACTATTTGCAATTCAATCGGTCTAACTTCTCCTATATCCCCCGCTAAGTCTTGCACTACTGCATCAATTAATTCAGCAGGTAAATAAAAACCTGTTTTATCTGTCAAACTTTTGATAATAAATTGAGCATCTGGGGGAGAAAAGTTACCCAAATAATAACGAATATCTTTATCAAGAATGTTATTATTAGTAACTGTTAAATCAACCGAACGATCTAATTCTAATAAATGGTGTAAGTAATCTTCCCGCAAGGAAAGAATGATTTTCACAAAAGGAATATCTAAACAAACTCGTAAAAAGTCATAAAATTGTTTTCTCTGTTTCTGTTCAGGATAGACAAAGAAAAATTCTTCAAATTGGTCAAATATTACAACCGTGAGTAAATTACCATCAGCATTTTTTCGTAATTGTTGAATAATTGCATCTGTAGAGTGTAGAGACGTTGTATACAACGTCTCTACATTATTTGATTTTAAATATTCTCCTAAAGATTCCACCCAATTGGTGTACACTCGTAAAAGTATAGGTAAAACATTTCTCCCTACAATAGTTTCTTGTTGGAGTGCAGGAATTAAACCAGCTTTTAAAATGGAACTTTTACCAACTCCAGACTGTCCATGAATAACTGTTAATTTATGTTGATCACTAGCAATTCTATTATGCAACCTTTGAACATCTGTTTCTCTTCCTGAAGCAGATATTTCTGGTGGAATTTTTCCTATACTTTTAACTTCTGAATCGGGAGAATCAATAATTTCCTGTTGCGGATTCAAATAGGATGCACCTACAAAAGCTCGAAAACCATATTGTTGTTCAATCTGTAATTGTTCTTGTTTAATATTAAAAGCTGTCAAATATTTTTTATCTTGAAAATATAGTGTATTTAATTTTTTTAAAAGAGTAATATATAATTGAGGATCATATTGAGGATGACTTTCTCTTTTAGCAATTTCTAAAGTTTGAATAGCTAGATAAATTTCCTGTAAACCTATTTGGGAACGTGCCAGTAATAAGCGATACAAACTAAATTCTTGAGGCGGTAAATCAGGAATATTTACTAAAATCTCTAGTGCTTGCTGGGCGTTTTCATTCGCTTTTTGATAGTCCTGATTTCCTAAAGCTGCTTCTGCGAGAAAACCATAGATTTGACCTAAACCCCTAACCCCTTTTAATATTAAAGGCTGGGATAAATTTATATGATATCTATTTCTAGGAGAAAGACTAGCATATATCTGTAAATATTTTATAGCCAGATTTTCTAATTCTTCCCATGCTTTTAACTTTCGTAATACTCCTCCTAAAATATTTACAGTTTCAACAAATAAATCTATTCTTGTGGTTGGTCTAAAAATTTTCAAAGCTTCCTCTAGATAATCTTTAGCAGTAGCATTTGGCCAATATTTATCATCTTTAGTGCGACTGATTTCTGGTTTACGACTATAAGCTAAGGCAGTTTTTACTAACAAAATACCATAGCGTTCTAATTGATTCTCTTGTTTCCAAAATTTACGACTTTTATGATAATAACTAATAGCATCATCTAAATTATCTAATTCATACTCCCGTAAACCAAAAGCTAAATCTAAACCTGCTTGTATCTCTGGATTTATTTTTTCTCCTATCTTATCTAAATCTTGCAATGCAGATTCTATTTCTTTATATTCTTGAGGACTAGGAATAATATCCTGATTAAATATTTCTTCAGTTGTATTTTGTAGGAAATAAACTAAATCATCAGTATCATTTTCAAAATCAATAACACTCCCCCAATTTTCTAAATCTGGTGCAATTCTGATAATCTTTCTAAGAATTTGATCATCAATCCAAATCAGAATAGGAAAAGTAAAATTTTTCCTCAATTCCTCCCGAATTTGATTAGATAACGTCAAAATCGTATCAATATTTTCGACACCATCTAAACCAGAAATCATGACAGCTTGTGGTTGTTCATCTCCCAATTCTTCAGAAATTTTACTGTAAAGACTGGTAGCTGATTCTGATAAATGAATTTCTCGAATCGAAAAGGAAGAAACAGTATGAATTTCTGCTCCTATTTGCTGACGTAATTGAGCATAATTACACCGAAGAAACAGCAGTGATAATTGACCTTGAGAAAAATTAATGGCTCTTAATATGGTTCTTATAGAATCATGATTAAGATTAGAATACTTTTCATCATTTTCTTGATTATTCATGATGTTAAATTATCCCCTTCTATCAAAATTGGATTAATATCAAACCAAGAACCTACATCATCTCGATATTCAAAAACAAACATACTCCGAAGCAAGATATCATATTTTTCATTACCACTATAGGTTTTTGTTTCCCTTACTTCCTTGATCAACTCCCATTCATCAGGTATAATAGCTAAACTCAATTGATTACAACGGTTTTTAATTACCTGTTCTACACATTTTCTAGAAATTGGTACATCTTCAATTTGTAAACAGCGGAATAATAACATTAACAAATTACGCAAATGACCACCACTGACTTTACAAAGTCTTTCTAATGTTTGAGGATTCTCAAAAACTTTATTAATAAAAACCTGACCTTCTTCCTCGGTTATACCTTTCCAATTTACATCAGGAAACGCCCTAGTCATAATCATTCGTTCTAGTAAATTAATTCCGGTTTTATAATCTTCCCCATTACGCTTTTTAATCGCTACCATTGGTAAAACTTTAGGATCTGAACCGAAGCGATTTGTTAATCTACCTAAAGCATTAGAAAATATCAGAAATAGGGGAATTGTATACACAATATGACAGTTTAATTTATTTAACTGTTCACCACGGGTAACAAATAAATATTCTGGTTGATATTCACCATTAGGTTTGATAGCATTATCTATTCTATCTAGGTTATCAATAATCACAACCAAACCCTTTTTACCCTGTCTTTTTAGTTTTTCATTAGCAGGAATGAGTAATTCCTTATTAATTGATTCTAAAATTCCATTAGTACGAGGTTCTAAATATTGTCTCAGTTGACTCCGCAGTTTAGGACTATCCTTAGTTTTAGCAGTAATTTTGCCAATTCCCACAGATAATTCTGTTTCTATACCAATATATAAAGGTGTTTTTAATAATTCACTGACTTCTGTAAATAGATTTTGAAAATATCCTGGTCTGAGTCTAATATTTACAGATTCCAAACTTTCACTAACCTCTCTAGCAATTGCCAGTAAAATATCTGTGATATCAATATCAGCTAAATCTAAACTTTCACTAGATTCAAAATAAACAACATGAAATTCCTGTTCTTCTAACTCTGCTTTAAGTCTTAGTAATTCTGTAGACTTACCACAACCAATGTGACCTGTAAATAATTGACAAGTTGGTGTATCAGGAGAAAGTAGAGTAATAGTTCGTTTCAGTTCCTTAATTATTTCTGCACCCCGTACCTCAGAAAAATCAATGTAGTATTGCCTATCTTCTGGTTTGCTTTGATCCAGAGTTTTGTTAGGATTGCAAGCTTGATAAAATCTTTTTAAATCAATCGCCATAATCAATTACTGGAAATGAATGAAATTTATAATACTTTCTGTGTTTAACAGTATACAAAAAATATAGAATTCAGCAATCATCCCTCTAGAAATCTATACTCTTATACACTGTCTAAGTAACGAGACTCCGTTGGCATGGTTGATTGATATTCAAAGACAACAAATTTGGGTTTGGCAGAATCAAGACCTGCCATTAATATATAGTGGAACTGACATACTCCCTACTCTTGGTCATATTTCAGACTTTACTGTAGAAAATATAATTGCAATGATACAGCAACGATAATTAGGACTTACGCATTTTTACGAAACGTCTAAGTTGGAGATTGCTTCCTTACCTCGCAATCACAGTAATCACCAATCACCTTTGGTAATTCGTAATTTGTAATTTGTAATTCGTAATTCGTAATACTAATTAAATTAAGATTCCCACTCACCCCCTCACCCCCTCACCCCCTCATCTCCTCATCCCCTCATCCCCTCACCAATCCCAATAATCTAAAAAAATCCCCCCAAGATATGCAACAATTTGATACCCTAGCTTAAACTGATTTGAGAGAAGAGAAAGAGTGGAAATTCAACTTGGGCGGGGCAAAAAAGCTCGCCGAGCCTATGGCATTGATGAAATTGCTTTAGTCCCTGGTAACAGAACACTAGATCCTGCTTTAGCTGATACCAGATGGAAAATCGGTAACATTGAAAGAGAAATCCCCATTATTGCCAGTGCAATGGATGGTGTAGTTGATGTGGGTATGGCAGTACGTTTATCTGAGTTGGGAGCTTTGGGAGTTCTCAATTTAGAGGGTATCCAAACTCGCTATGATGACCCAAACCCGATTTTAGATCGGATTACCTCAGTCGGCAAAGATGAATTTGTAGGGCTGATGCAAGAACTGTATGCTGAACCAGTCAAACCAGAACTAATTGAAAAACGTATTCAGGAAATTAAACAACAAGGCGGTATTGCGGCAGTTAGTGCGACACCAGTAGGAGCAAGCAAATATGGTGAAGTAGTAGCTAAGGCCGGAGCAGATTTAATTTTTATCCAAGCTACAGTAGTGTCTACGGCACACCTATCACCAGAAACAGTTACTCCACTAGACTTAGCAGAATTTTGCCGTTCTATACCCATCCCTGTGATTTTGGGTAACTGTGTTACTTATGAAGTCACCTTAGATTTAATGAAAGCAGGTGCAGCCGCAGTATTAGTTGGTATTGGCCCTGGTGCTGCTTGTACATCCCGTGGAGTATTGGGTGTAGGTGTCCCCCAAGCCACAGCAGTAGCAGACTGTGCCGCCGCTAGAGATGATTTTTACCAAGAAACTGGTAACTATGTTCCCATCATTGCAGATGGTGGTTTAATCACTGGTGGTGATATCTGTAAATGTATTGCTTGTGGTGCAGATGGAGTCATGATTGGTTCACCCTTCGCCAGAGCCGCAGAAGCACCAGGCAGGGGTTATCATTGGGGTATGGCAACTCCTAGCCCTATTTTACCTCGTGGTACTCGTATTCGTGTAGGTAGTACTGGTACGGTAGAACAAATACTTAGAGGCCCTGCTGGCTTAGATGATGGAACTCATAACTTACTGGGAGCATTAAAAACCAGTATGGGTACACTAGGAGCTAAAGACCTCAAAGAAATGCAGCAAGTAGAAGTAATCGTTGCTCCTTCTCTCTTAACTGAAGGTAAAGTTTATCAAAAAGCTCAACAATTGGGTATGGGTAAATAATAGGTGAGTGATGATTGGAAGATCATGATTTTACCAATGCCTCATACCCAAAGAAAAATTTTTCCAGCAGCCCCAAATAATCACTGGAAAAATCACATCTGTAGCCTACAATAGAGATAGCGGAGACGCATGTTTCCGTTCACTCCTCACACCACACTCCGCCCGGACTACTGTTCGGGCGGTTCCTTTTACAGCTAAAACAGCACGTTTACACCATAGCACTATAGGTTGGAGAACAAATAACAAGTAAAAAGAAATAGGGAAACCTACTACTTCTTTGTCAATGTACATTCTTCGGTTCTAAGCTGACGTTTTTGCTATGGTAGAATTTTCACAAAAGTCAAAAATATATTAGTTAAAGGTTTGTAGAAATGTCAGCAGCCGAAAGTGTTACGGATGGTAAATTTCAAGAAAAAGTTATCAACAGCGATCTACCCGTCTTAGTTGACTTTTGGGCTCCTTGGTGTGGCCCTTGTCGTATGGTGGGTCCTGTTGTTGAAGAAATTGCTGTTCAGTTTGAAGGGAAAATCAGAGTATTCAAAGTCAACACTGATGAAAACCCTCGTGTTGCAGGTGAATATGGTATCCGCAGTATTCCTACATTAATGATTTTTAAAGGTGGGGAAAAAGTAGATGTGGTTGTGGGTGCTGTACCAAAAACAACCCTAGCTGCTACTTTGGAAAAACATCTCTAAATCTTTTTGAATGCAGAACCTGATTTAGCTCAACCTCTGTGCAACCGCAAGACAGGCAAAATCATAAATTGCGGGACGGCTTAAAACCACCTCAAACTGATTCAATCTCTATGATTGATAGGGAATGAGGTGTTTTACTGTCGTCTTAATACGTATTAATTTGTGTTTTGATGGTTAATTTCTAATCAACAGACAGTCTTACAGCACTTTCCGGTGTCATGAGGTGCGCTATTGGCAGGCTGTCCGGCCCACCCCACACCAGATAACTACCCCACAAGAGTTTCATGATTATAATTTGTACCTAATAGCAAATAAATCTGCTGTAATTAATCAATGTCTTGAACTCACAATATCCCTAATTGGTAAGTAATTGTTGTTTTCTATCATCAATTACCAATTATTAGACTCAACAAATATAATCACTGTTTAACCAGACATACTATAATAAATAGTCCTTAATGTAGCACAATCGCTGAAGCCTTCCCAGAAAAATAGGTATTTAAAACCCAATTTTCGATAAAATATAGTGCCATTGTTCTGGCAGTTACCATGACATCTAAAGTGCCTTTTGAAACCTTAGAATCTCTGCAAGCTAATTTAGCTGAACTAATAAATCGCTTACCAACCTTAAAGCATCAGCAACTTATCCAGCAAGCTTTAATGACAATCCTGCGTTTAGCGGATAGTGAAATAGAGCGTCTTGACTGGAAAATACTATCTGCTTCCTTAGCTGATATGGAGGGTGGTTTTCAACTTTTTTATAAGTACCGTCATGTCCGTAAAGTAACTATCTTTGGTTCTGCACGGTTAGCACCAGAAACTCCTGAATATCAAACAGCTGTTCAATTTGCCCGCGCAGTCTCTCAACTTGGTTTTATGGTGATGACAGGTGGTGGTGGTGGTATTATGCAAGCTGGCCAAGAAGGTGCAGGAAGAGATAATTCTTTCGGTTTAAATATTCAGTTACCTTTTGAGCAAGAGGCAAACCCTTTTATTGAAGGTGATCCGAAACTAATTCACTTTAAATATTTCTTTACTCGCAAACTCTTTCTCCTTAAAGAAAGTGATGCTGTGGCTTTATTTCCTGGTGGTTTTGGTACTCAAGATGAAGCTTTTGAATGTATGACATTAAGTCAAACAGGTAAATTTGGGCCAGTTCCTCTGGTACTTATTGATGCTCCTGGTGGCGATTATTGGCATTCTTGGAGTCAGTATATTGATAAACATTTAGTCGAGACAGGTCTTGTTAGTCCAGAAGATCCTAGCCTTTATACCGTTACAGATAATCTTGAAATTGCTTGTGAAGCAATTACTCGTTTTTACTCAGTTTACCATTCCAGTAGATGTGTTAATGACCAGTTTGTGATTCGTCTCCGACATGAATTATCTGATGATGTGGTGCAGCATCTCAATGAGCAGTTTAGTGATATCCTTGTGCAAGGAAAAATCGAAAAAAGTCAAGTTTTACCAGCAGAAGGACAAGATGAAACATCTGATTTACCCCGTCTTGTTTTATATTTTAATCAGCGAGATTTGGGACGTTTGTATCAGATGATTGCAACAATTAATGAGTTAGGCTTGCCTACTCCAGAAGAAACCGCCCATCCAGAAAGAAAATAATTTGGTAATTGGTGATTGGGAATCAGTAATGGAAAAGTTCACAGTTATTTACAGCAACTTTAGGTATAATCGGTTACACTATTAGCGGGCAAGATGCCCACCCCACAAGAGTTTCATTATTATCATTTGTACCTCTTATGAATTAAATCTGCTGTATTATGCACATGAATGACTAATCACCAATGACTATTAATAATTAAATTTTCCTGCTGATAAACTTTCTGGTTTGTAAAAACTGAAGATCAAAAATTCAATAGTTTAATATCTTGTCCCTCAAGATCAAAAATGTGAGTTTAAATATCACTAATATTAGGTCTGGGTAAGAACTGACGATGTCTTTTCTCAATTATCAATCATCTATTATCTATGACCAACCTCAAATAATGTGATAAGTTTTCAACTGGACATGATGTAAACCATGATTTTAGATATCTGAACAAAGATAGAGGAATTAAAAATGCTGGAATTATTAGGTTCAGGATTGGTTTCACTTTGGCTGGATATGGCTGGGGTAAAAATTCAACCTATCAAGGCCTTAGAAATATTAGCTTGGCAAAGTAGCCCTGGCTTTGTTATTGCTCTTGATCCAAATCCAGCAGGTGAGATGACTGTAAAACAGTATTTAACAAAGTTGACGCAGTCTAAATTGGTAAACCAAGATTTAATCAAATCCCAGGGAATTTGGTTACAGTCTGGGCCGATGTTAATGGCTAATCATCAAGGGACTATTCCTCTACCCGCAGCTTCTTTAACTAAGGTTGCTACTTCCCTGGCGGCGTTTAAAATTTTGGGTCCAGATCATCAATTTGAAACTTTGATTAGTGCTACTGGGCCGATAGTTAATGGGGTGGTTAATGGTGATTTGGTGATTAATGCTGGTGGTGATCCGATGTTTGTGGGAGAAGAGGCGATCGCAGTTGGTAATGCTCTCAATAAAATTGGTATTAAGCAAGTTAAGGGCAATTTAGTCATTACTGGCAATTTTGCCATGAATTTTTATACAAATCCTACGGTAGCTGGCCCATTACTTAAACAAGCTCTGAATCACAAAAGTTGGAATCGTTCTGTAGTTTACCAACATTCTAGGATGCCCAAGGGTACACCTAAGCCTGAAGTGGTAATTAATGGTACGGTGGAGATTACGGCACGACCTAACCCTCGGCAAACTCTTCTTATTCGTCACTCTTCTTTACCTCTGAAGCAGTTAATTAAGGAGATGAATGTCTACAGTAATAACGATATAGCGGAAATGTTAGCTGAGTCTGTGGGAGGTGCAGGAGTGGTTAAATCTACTGCTGCTAAATTGGCAAAAGTTCCACCTTCAGAAATTCAATTAATTAATGGTTCTGGTTTAGGCCGAGAAAACCGTATTTCTCCTAGAGCAGCTTGTGCAATGTTTATGGCTTTGCAAAAAGAAGCCTCTGCACATAATCTGAGTTTAGCTGATTTGTTCCCTACTTCTGGGTTGGATAAGCGAGGCACAATGGAGTTCAGAAGTATGCCCTCTGCTACTGTGATGAAAACTGGTACTCTCAATGATGTGAGTGCGTTGGCTGGGGTTTTACCTACACGCGATCGCGGTTTGGTTTGGTTTGCGATTATCAATCGTGGTTACAGAATTTCTCGTTTTCGCTCTGAACAAGATAAGTTATTGCAACATTTAGTGAAAGAATTACAAGTTGCTAATGGTGTTCCCAATGTTGTGACTCCCCGCTCAAAGAAAGGTTCTCCTCCACAATTAGGTTTACCTAGTCGTAATCAAATTGTGTATGAGGGGTAAGTAGGTAGGCGTTAAAAATTGTCGTGAGGATCAGGCAGGGTGCAGGGCGTAGGGTGCAGGGGGAAAGAGAGTTTTACTTTTGTTTACTTTTCGTTACATAGTTTGGTTTTTTCACTAAATCATTAATGAATATAACCACACCTACAGACAAATAAGAACAGAACTTACGCAAAACCTATTTCAAATACTGTCATTGCTACGTAAGGAAGCAATCTCACACCCCAATATTTCATTAAAATACGTAAGTCCTATCAAAAACAGAGAGCGATCGCAAACCTAAAATAAACAATTAATCCTAGGGGTTTAGCACATTGCTAAACCCCTACTTTTGGAGTAGGATTGCTATATTTATCCCTGATCACATTTCAGTTAATTGAACTTGTATAATCATATCATTGAAATCCTGATCACCTCCATTTGGTAAATCTTCAAAGCCAAAAACATTATTTCCTAACAATCGAATATGATCAGATCCATCAGAATTAGCAGCTATATATGGGAAATAAACTGGTGGATCATTATTAGGATTATTATCTGTAATAGCTTCTGGTTGCTCATCAATAATAATAAATGGTGCAACAATCGAACCAGGATCAAGAATGGTACTATAAGTTTCTGTACCTTGGTTATTCACGGTTAAGTTAATATCTTGAAGACGGCTATTAATTGCGGTTTGAATATAAACAGACTGCCCTGGTAGAATATCGGCATTACCATCACCATTAGTATCAATCCCACCATTTTCATCAATTACTTGATAAAATCCTACAAAATTATTGTAACCTGCTTCTCGGTGAACCACAAAATCAGCTTTCACCTGACTTGTAATGCTGCGTAAATCCAGCACTTCTCCTTGTTGTTCTCCTTGCAGATTCGTTCCCAGAGTTAATGGTTCACTTGTGGATTGAACCTGTATTAATAAATTATCAAAATCATCAACACTACTACCAGATAAATCTTTCCAACCGACAGAGAAACCATCATTACCTAAATCTGTAATTTTTTGGTTTGATATATCAGAAAATAGGACATTTGATATAGAAGTAATTCCAGTGTTAATAGAATCAAAACTGCTATTTTCTACCAAATAGAATCTCAAATTATCACCGGAGTTAAATTCCATTATCCGTGATATATCATCTAAGTCAAATCCATTAGGATTATTAACAAGAGCAGAGAAAATTACTCTACCTCTATCAAGAGCAGCTTGAGCATAATCTGTTGTTCCAGGGGCAATTCCATCAATTCTACCTTCAGCATCATCAACTGTAAACACTCCGAGTTCATTAACAAGATTAGAATTAACTCCTGTCAAATTAATTTGCAATTTTACGTTGTTACTATCACCCTGAATAGTGAAAATATCATCATTAGAATTTGTGAATACAGAGATATTAGTATCGTTATCTGTAATTCCGACATCTACAGGGGTAACTGTAATCCCGTTATATTGATTATCGCTACTGCTGATTGTATGTTGAATCGTCGCACTACGATTACCTTGTACTAAATCATCATCAACTGCTGTGACTGTGACTGTTTGCGCTTGATTCCAATTCTGGGCTGTAAATACTAATTGATTTGTGTTCGTTGTCAGTTGATTTCCACTATCAATTGTAATTGTGACATCAC
>JAAHFX010000010.1 GCA_010672785.1 Sphaerospermopsis sp. SIO1G1 | reverse complement strand
CTTCAGGTCCCCATAGGAACAACAAGGAATGTCCCATGCTGTCTGCGGGTGTTGATACTGCTACGGTTAAGAAGTTTGCACCTTCTAAGTAGGAGGATGCTAATCCGTGGGTGTACCAGGATGTAACAAAGGTTGTACCGGTTAACCAACCGCCTAATGCGAGGAAGGCACAAGGAAATAGTAAAACTCCAGACCAGCCTACGAATACAAAGCGATCGCGCTTTAACCAGTCGTCTAGTACGTCAAACCACCCTCTTGAGGGGGCGCGTCCAACTGCGATGGTCATTTAATTAAAATCCTCTTATTTACTAAAAATTGCTACGTTATTTTGGGCAGAATACTCAGGAAATTTTATTTTCCTTAGCAACTAACTACCTTGAGGAATTAAACGTAATTTTGACATTATTAGTTACTCTTCCTTGAGTAACCAATGTGTTCTGAGATTTTATCACCTATACATATGAATATCTAGGTATTTCTCAGAAATATGCCAGCACTACTACCTTTTTTTAATTTATTGAGGAAGTAGTAACTTAACGATCCTTAACTTATCACATTCGTCAAGATTTGGGCTGAACATAGGTGAATTTAGTTAAGTATCGGGAATCCTAGACCTGTAGACAGATCAGAATTTTAACAAAACGATACAAACTTTCTCATAAATATTATAGCTTGCAATACATTTTGATCAACTAAGAGAATGTTAGCTTGATCAGTAAACTTCCATTATTGGGGTAATTTGCAGGTAGAAATGGTAAAATTCACGAAAATCTCTAATCCTAAATGCAGCATTAAACTAAAGAGTCTTTTTTCTGTAACTATGGGCTGATGAGATCAATTGTTTAGGCAACATTCAGATATGAGCTTGAATAATTGTATCTTTAAAAGTTTAAATGCTCTTAAATATGAGATATAAATCTCATACTTGATTTCCCAATTTACAAACAAAATCTTACAGTCTAAGGTAGTTTAAATGACGACATCAAAAACGATCAATAAAGGTGATAACCTTCTAAATCAAAACGTTCTCGGTTCTCGTCGGTTGAGTAACTACTGTTGGGCAACTATTGTCACTATGGGCGCATCTGGCTTTTTGTTGGCCAGTATCTCTAGTTATTTAAAACTCAATCTACTCATTGTTACTGATCCCACTCAACTGGTATTCATACCCCAAGGATTGGTAATGGGTTTGTATGGGACTGCGGGTTTGCTCTTATCTCTATACTTGTGGTTAGTGATTTTGTGGGATGTAGGCGGCGGTTACAATGAATTCAATCAGGAAACTGGCAATTTCAAAATTTTTCGCTGGGGTTTTCCTGGTAAAAACCGTCAAATTGAAATCGAAAGTAGCATCCAAAACGTACAGTCTGTTCGTATCTCCATTAAAGAGGGATTAAATCCCCAACGTGCTCTTTATCTCAAGGTAAAGGGAAGACGCGATATTCCTCTGACTCGGGTTGGTCAACCTATGTCTTTAGCTGAATTAGAAACCCAAGGCGCTCAATTAGCTCGCTTTCTCAACGTACCCTTGGAAGGACTTTAAAATTGCTAAGATACTCTGGTTGAGTCAATAATTATCAATGCGGTTTAAATTTTCACAATTTTTAGTGATTTTGTTGATGATTAGTGGTCTGGTTTTAGGCGGATGTGCAACAGAGCAAGTTTCCTCTGAGACATCTGCCGCTTCTACAACCACTTCTGAACTGACAACGACAAACTCAGAATCAATAGCTCAGGCTAAAACTGTATCAGAAAATAAAAGAGAGAAGATTCCAGGTATGAAAAATTTACCACGGCTCGAAGGTAAGGCAACTGTGGAAATGAAAGTGAACGGTTCAACTATTACTATTGAAGTTGATGGTGATAACGCTCCTGTCACAGCAGGAAACTTTGTTGAGTTGGTAGACAAGGGTTTTTATGATGGTTTAAAATTCCACCGAGTTGTCCGTGATCCCGATCCTTTTGTAGTTCAAGGTGGTGATCCCCTGGGTAATGGAACTGGTGGTTATTTAGATCCCAACATTGGTACAGAACGACGTATACCCTTAGAAATTAAAATAGATGGCGAGGATCAACCTACTTATAGTAAGACAGTTAAGAAAAAACCTGTTTTGACTCACAAATTAGGTGCAGTCGCAATGGCCAGATCCCAAATGCCTGACTCTGCTTCTTCTCAGTTTTATTTTGCTCTAGCGGATCTGGCATTTCTTGATGGCAGCTATGCTGTGTTTGGCTATGTTACTCAAGGGTTTGATGTGGTTAGCAAAATTCAACAAGGCGATACAATTGAGTCCGCTAAAGTTACCGAAGGAATTGATAATTTCAAAGCGGCTCAGTAAATAGTCAGTGGTCAGCTTACAGGTGTTTAAAATTTATTTTGGGTTAAAGTTTGTGTTTCATCTAACCAGGTGACAAAATAACTAAAGTTAAGACAGGGTTTAGGGTATGGGGTATGGGAAAATTTAACTCTTTAAAAATCCCAATCCAACATCAGGGAAGCATCAAAAGCCTGATTTTAGGAACTGACAAGAAGTAAATTAACCCAATTTATGTTACCAAAAGGACAATTTTCCATCTGTTCCCTATTCCCTATTCCCTGTTCCCTCTCCTAACTATGAAATTTATTTTGCACAACTACTGAATTCTTGAATACAAAATTGGTTAAGGTTGTTGTTACTGGAATTGGTTTAATTTCCGCTTTGGGTAATAGCTGGAGAGAAAGTTGGGTAAATTTATTGAGCTTAAAAACAGGAATTAAATTACACCAACCTTTTTCAGAACTCTCAGAACTTCCTTTAGGTTTGATTTTTGACACCCCATGCCAATTAAATACATTAAACCAAAAAGTTGTTAGTGATGCCTTGGCAGATGCTAACTTAGTCACGCCTCTACCTAACTGTGCTGTAGTGATTGGTTCTAGTCGGGGTTATCAAGGCCGTTGGGAAAATTTGGCCAAGCAATTACATCACTCAAGTCATTTTTTAGTCAATTCTGATCATCCAGAAAAAATAGAATATTGGTTAAATACCTTACCCCATGAAAATGCGATGGCAGTTGCCAGGCAAATTAGCGCATCGGGTACAGTTTTAGCACCTATGGCAGCCTGTGCTACAGGTATTTGGGCGATCGCTCAAGCAACTATGTTAATTCAAACTGGCCAATGTCAAAGGGCGATCGCTGGTGCAGTGGAAGCACCTATAACTCCTCTAACTATTTGTGGTTTTCAACAAATGGGAGCTTTAGCGCAGACAGGTGCTTATCCTTTTGATTTGCACAGAGAGGGTTTCGTTTTGGGTGAAGGTGGGGCAGTTTTTATCCTGGAATCTGCTGAGTTAGCAAAGCAACGTCAAGCTGAAATTTACGGAGAGATTTTAGGTTTTGGCTTGACAGCAGATGCTTTTCATGGAAACAAGCCTGATCCAGATGGAAAAAGTGTAATTTCTGCTATTAAACAGTGTTTACAACGTAGTCATTTACAACCCCAAGATATTGACTACATTCATACACATGGTACAGCTACGGTTTTAAATGATAAATTAGAGAATAAAGTGATACGTTCTGTGTTTCCAGATCATGTAGCAGTTAGTTCTACTAAAGGAGCTACAGGTCATACTTTGGGAGCATCAGGAGCTTTAGGAATAGCATTTTCATTATTAAGTTTAAAGTATAAGATATTGCCCCCATGTGTGGGACTACACAAACCTGAATTTAACCTCAATTTTGTGACTACGGCAACAAAAAAGCAAATAGAACAGTCATTATGTCTTAGTTTTGGTTTTGGTGGACAAAATGCAGCGATCGCCTTGGGTGCTATGAATTAGGAGTAACTCCAAAAATATATTTCGTAATGTAAGTGTTACGATTATTTCATTCAATTCGTAAAATCATCATAGCAATTTGTATAACATAATATTATTACCTACTGTGTATCTGAGTGACTAGATATAAAAACATTGGTCAGATACATATATTTACGGTGACTATTTTTTCCAGGGTGTCTTTCAAAAAACTGACAACATCTCAGTTTATTTTCGTAGCTAGAGTATAAAATAATTGACACAAGAGGATATTTAACTCATGAAGTTACCAAAGACACCATTCTCCTTTGTTGTAGCTTATTTAATTTTTAGCATTCTATCGCCTACTGTACAAGCTCAAACATATTCACAAGATAAAACTTGGCTAACCAGTCAAGGATTCCGTCCTTCAATAGATAACAAAAATAATCCCAATACCATTGGTGCCGCAACTAGATTCAAACCTCCCATAGATGATCGGGAAAACCCTGAGACTGTTGGTGCAGCTACCCGTGGTTCTTCATGTCTGAATAAACAAATAATCACTTCGTTACTACCTAGTAGTAAATTAGGACTAACTGTAGCGAAAAATCCTACATTTTTCTGGCATATACCAACTTCTGAAGCCAAAACTGCTGAATTTCTTTTACTCACTGACAACCTAGAAGATGAAAATGATCAGAAAGTAGTTTATCAAAAGATAATCACTCTACCTGAACAATCAGGAATTGTTAGTGTTACCTTACCTGAGCAAGAAGTCAATTTAGAAACCAATAATAATTATCGTTGGTATCTGACCTTAATTTGTGATTCTGAAGACTCTAGTAGAAATGTTTTTGTGGAAGGTGTAGTCAAACCCATATCCAGAGACTTACCTGTTTTAGATTCAGGAGAAGCAACAAACTTATTGTCGCAAGCTTCTACCTATGCACAAGCTGGAATTTGGCATGATGCACTGACTTCTTTAGTCAAACTACGTTGCCAAAACCCAAATGATAATATAGTCAAATTACATTGGCAACAATTTTTAGAGTCTGTAGCACTAGATAAAATAGAATCTGAGCCAATAATTAACTTTTGTGTGCAGAATTAAAATCAAATGTGGGAAAACCTCAAAAGACAAGTATGGGAATGGCGTGGTGTAATTATTGCTGTTCCCAGCATGACTTTTATAGTCATAGTTATCCGGTTACTTGGTTTACTTCAATCTGTAGAATTAAAATCACTAGATCAATTCTTTATCTTGCGTCCTGAACCAGATCAGGACAAAAGAATAGTTGTGATTGAAATTAATGAGGAAGATATCAGTAAACAACAACAATGGCCAATTTCAGATCAAGTTTTGGCCAAATTGTTGAGAAAAATCAAACAGCAAAATCCGAGAGCTATAGGTTTGGATATTTACAGAAATATCCCCGTTGGTGATGGCTATGAAGACCTAGTAAAAGTCTTTCAAAGTACACCTAATTTAATCGGGGTTGAAAATGTTTTAGAAAACTCTGAAAGTTTTATTGTTCAAGCTCCACCAATTCTCAAAGCACAACAGCAAGTAGGCGGAAATGATGTTCCTATTGACCCAGATGGTAAAGTGAGAAGAGGGATACTATATTATTATTTGAATCAGGATCAATATACCGAAAGTTTAGGATTAAAATTAGCTTTATTATATCTAAAGTCTGAAGGAATTAATGCCAAATCAGCAAGCAATAATCCTGATTATCTACAATTGGGAAAAGGTATTTTTCCTAGATTTCGAGGAAATGATGGTGGTTATATTCGCGCCAATGATGGTAGCTATCAAATTTTATTAAACTATACAGGTCAGAGAAATAAATTTACCACTGTTTCCTTAGATCAAGTATTAAATGATCAAGTTGATCCTAACTTAATGTTGGATAAAATCGTATTAATAGGTTCAACCGCAGAAAGTCTGAGGGATAATTTTTTAACTCCTTATAGTCGCTCCATCACGAAAATATTATTACCTTCATCGAGAATGAGTGGAGTCTATATTCATGCTAATTTAACCAGTCAAATTGTCAATGCTGCTATAGATGGCCGTCCACAAATTCAAACCTGGCAAGAGTATCAAGAATTGTTATGGATTTTATTTTGGTCTACCATCGGTTCTACATTATGTTGGCAACAAAGATACAATATTTATCTAATTACTGTTAATATTTTTAACGCTACACTCATCCTCATTATTGTTTGCTATCTAGCATTTTTAGCTGGTTGGTGGATTCCTATAATTCCACCACTATTAGCATTATTAGGCTCATCTATCATGATTATTCAGTATATTGCTAATACTGCCAGTAAAATGCAAAAAACCTTTGGGCGTTATCTTACTGATGAAGTTGTGAAAAACTTAATAGATGATCCTAGTGCTTTATTATTAGGAGGAGAAAGAAGAAAAGTTACAATTTTAGTTTCTGATGTACGAGGATTTTCAGCTATTTCCGAGGAATATCCACCAGAGCAAGTAGTAGAAATTCTCAATCTTTATTTAGAAGCAATGACAGATGTAATTAATAATTATCAGGGAAATATTAATGATTTCATGGGTGATGGAATTTTGGTCATGTTCGGCGCACCTATTAGTAGACAAGATGATTCTGACAGAGCAATTGCTTGTGCTTTAGCAATGCAGTTAGCAATGGAAAAAGTCAACAAAAAAAATCAGGACATGAATTTACCAATTTTAGAAATGGGAATTGGTATTAATACCGGAGAAGTAATAGCAGGAAATATTGGTTCTCAAAAAAGAGCAGAATACACAGTAATTGGTAGTCATGTCAATTTAGCAGCCAGAATAGAATCTTATTCTGTAGGTGGACAAGTTTTGATTTCTGAAAATACCTATAAAGATACTAATTTAAATTTGAGAATTGATAATCAATTTAAAGTTAAACCCAAAGGAATTAAAGAACCAGTTACTCTATATGATGTTGTGGGAATTAGTGGTAAATATAATTTGTTTTTACCGAAAATTGACGAAAATATTGAATTACTCAGTCAGGAATTATATGTTGAATTTATAGTTTTACATGGTAAGCACGCTGATGGTAAGTTATTACCAGGTACTTTAGTGGGATTATCAGCAAACGGAGCTAAACTTCTTTGTCAATATGATTTAGAAATTTTGACAAATATTAAACTAAAATTATTAACAGAAACTGCTTTATTTACGGAAGAACCAGATATATATGCCAAAGTTGTGAAAGAGTGTCATTTAGAAGCTAATTACTTTTTAATTCGTTTCACAGGTATTCCTAGTAAGGCTTTACAAAGACTCAATAAAGTCAGAAAAGGTTCAGTTTAATAGGAACTTTGGAGGTTAGGTGACTGGTGACTGGTGAAAGTTTTAGAGATTTGAACCCCCTAAAGGTTTTTCCTTGAGTCTCAAATTAAAATGGTAAACGTCCAGTGAGAAACATTTTATACCCTCCAGACAAAAGAATTAATGATATAAAAAATTGCCATAAACTTGTAGGTCTAAGAATAGCACGACTGCTGAAAAAGACCAGGATAATTCCGATAAAGACAGGTACCCAACCCAACTGTTTCATCTCCCTAGGGAAAAAAATTAACATCATGACTCCTATGGTGAGTGCCAAGATCGAAATATCTGCCGTTATTCCTCGCCACCAATATGGATAAACGTTAGTAGTAAAAATTATATTCTGTCCAACAAAGTATATGCCTAATATCAGTAAGCCGAAGCCAATAATTCTGAGGATAAAGTTCATGATTACTTATTTCTGTCAGTGTAGCTAAAATTTAGCACATAAAATAGACTATTTATCTAGGGTGGGTATCTTATCTTGTGTGCGGTGGGCATCTTATCTTGTGTGGGGTGGGCATCTTGCCCGCCAATAACGTACCTCATTACATCGGAAAGCACTGTATTGTATGTTTTAGGGTGTGGGGAAAATTAACTCTTGAAAAATTCTCATCCAACATTGGGAAAGTATCAAAAGCCTGATCTCCGTTACCGAAATTACAATCTTTTTTCCCCCTGCACCCTGCCTAATTCCCCACCCTGCCCAGTAAGGTTTAGACAAGTGGCTGCTGTTGTGTCGTGCAGTGTATACCACCACCACCACTAGCGATCGCATCAATATTAATTTGCACAATATCGCGCTCAGGGAAGAGATTTTGTAAGGTTGCTTTTGCTTTATCATCAGCAATTACATCACCAAACTCTGGCATGATGACAGCACCATTGACGACATAGAAATTGATATAGCCTGCGGCAAAATCATTACTTTCAAACTGAGGACGAATTTTGGTGGGAGTTTCAATAACAGCAACGTCTAGTTCATTTCCATCCGCATCTGTTTCAGAACGGAGAATCTCTAGGTGCTTTTTAGTAACAGCATGATCGAACGAGGCTGGATCAGGATCATAAGCAGCAACAACAGTTCCAGGACGTGCAAAGCGGGCATAAAAGTCTGTATGGCCATCTGTAATATCTTTCCCTCGGATACCTGGTAGCCAAATGATCTTACGGAGTCCCAAAAGCGGCTTGAGCAGTTCTTCACATTCAGCCTTAGACATTCCAGGATTACGATTTTCGTTGAGAACACAGCTTTCGGTGATAATTGCCGTTCCCTGGCCATCAACTTCAATTCCTCCTCCTTCCAGCACTAATTCTGTCTGAATAGGCTGAACACCAGATTCCTGAATCACAAATTCAGCGACTTTTGCATCCTGATCATGCTTTTGCTTCTCACCCCAACCATTGAAGTTAAAATCAATACCCCCTAAACTTCCACGACTATCTTTGACAAAAACAGGGCCAGTATCACGTATCCATAGATCATCTAAGGCCGCAACGACTAAATTTACAGATGAACCACATTTTTGGGCAGCTATTTCATAATCTTTTGGCCGAACTAGCATGGATACTGGCTCATAGTCAGCGATCGCTCTGGCAATTGCTGCTATGTTATTTTGTACTTCAGGGAGTAATTTCCGTCCCCAAATTCCACGACTCCAAGGAAATGCCATCCAAGTGCGCTCGTGAGGTTCTGATTCTTCCGGCATAAACCACGTCATCGTCTGTGCTTCTATCACTTGATTATGACTACAACCCAAAATTTTGTTCATGAGTATAGCTCCTGAACAACCCGCCATCAATTGAATTAGTGATCGTCTATTTATACTCAACTAATTTTCTCCTTACTGAGTGACAAGGGGGTTGAAGATAAGATGTGGTCAGAATTTGAGAAAATAGAATGCTAGAAAAGTAGGGGTAAGTATACCGATGCAAAAAACAAAATGTTACCACAATCATATCAAAAAATATTCCATGTCATATCATGTCCGCATAATCACTTGCAATATGACTGGTGTGTGCAGAAATCGGAAAATTCTTATCTCCCTGCTCCCCTCTCCCTGCACCCTGTCTCTTAGCCTCCACGGAAACACTTTTTCAGCAAACCCTAATTACAGGTGGCCCTGCTGTGACAACAACAAATTTATCTGGATCTAGTAATTCACGTGCTGCTTGATTAACTTCTTGTGTAGTAACTCTGGCTATCTTTTGGACAAAATTATGTAATTCTATGGTGTCTAGTCCATAAAACTCATTGAGGCGAATCCTAGCAGCTAATTTTTTGGGTTCGGACAAAGAAATATTATACTCACTAATTAAAGTACGTTTGGCAGTTTCCAGTTCGGCTGCTGTTACACCTTGGTTGTGTATTTGTTCTAAAAGTTGATGAGTAGTGGCGATCGCTTGATTTGTATCTTCTGGACTGGTTTGCATTTCAATCAAAAATGTACCAAAATTTCTGCCACTTTGGAAACTACTGTATATGTGATAGCTTAAACCCAAGCGATCGCGTATTTCTGCACCCAACCGACTGGATAAACTATCCCCTCCCAAAATTTGATTTAACACCAAAGCTTGATAGAATCTCGGATCTTGTCGTTTAATACTTACATAACCCATATAGGTTACAGCTTGGGATTTACCAGGAATAACCGAATTAATCCTTACACCTGGGTTTGTGACTACCACTTGGGGATATTCTACTGTAGGCGGTTCTCCTGAAACTTGCCAATCACCAAATTCAGTCTTAATTAGCGATCGCACCGATTTGACATCCATATCACCCACTAACACTAACACCATTCGATCCGGACGGTAATGTTTTTCCCGAAAAGCAATCACATCTTCTTGCTTGATATTACCTAAACTTTCCTGAGTTGGGAAAATATGCAATGGATGACTTTGGGGATATAATGACTGAATTAATTTTCTACTTGCTACCTTGTGGGGATCTACTAAATCAAAATTGAGAAGACTTAAAGCTCTTTGACGACTAACTTCTAATTCCTCATCTGGAAAGGTACTATTTCTGACTACATCTGCAATAGTTTTGATCAAAATGGGTAAGTCTTCACTCAAACCCTGACTATGAATCTGCACACCTTCTCGCAAAGCAGTAAAATTTAAACTTGCCCCTCTATCTTCTAAAGTTTTATTAATAGTGAATGTATCCTGAGTTTTAGTTCCACTCATCAAATTTTCAGCCACCAAAGTAGCTAAACCAGCTTTACTTGCTTGCTCAAATTCCTTACCCGCTCTAATATAACCACTTAATGTCACTGTCGAACTTTGAGGATCTGGCAATAATAAAACACTGAAACCATTATCGAAAGTTAACTTTTGTGGTGAAGGCAGATTTATAGTTAAATTATCCCTATTTTCATCAATCTTTGGTAAATACTTACTCACATCCCCAGAAGTGGTACTTACTTCATCTATCAAATTATCATCAGCAGTCACAACCGATAAAGCACCACAATTATTCACATTTGCTTGAGGTTGACAAAAACCAACCGCAGCAAATTCAGGTTGAAGATACTTATTAATTACATTAACCACATCAGTACTTGTCACTTGACGGACTTTTGCTAAATATTTTTCTGTATATTGATAGTCATCAGCAACTAACTGATCATTCGCAAATTGCATTCCTTGACTGGTAATATCCCGTTTGTTTAACAACACATTTGCAATTAATAACTTTTTAGCACGTTCTAGCTGTTCTGGTGTTATCCCTATCTCCGCAAACTTCACAATTGCAGACTTAACAGAATTACTTATAGTTGCTAAATCTTGATCATCGGCAACATCTACAGATAAATCATACCAACCAACTTTCTTTAAACCAACAACACGAGCAGAAATATTAGTAGCTAAACCAGACTGGATCAAGTTCTCATATAAATAGGCATTTTTCCCCGCAGTCAAAATATAATCCATTACCCCTAAAACTGGAATATCTGGATCATTGAGATCGGGTAGAGGATAAACCATTTGCAATATTTTACCCGCACCTGGCTCTTGTAATATAACCGGAGAACTAGAAATTTGAGGAGTAGGAGAATTTAGAGGAGGAATTGGTTGTTGACTCTTGGGAATTTGACCAAAAACTTCTTTAACTTTTTCTAAAGTTGGTTGAGTTTGAAAATCTCCCACAATCACCAAAGTAGCATGATCAGGACGATAAAACTGCTGATAATATTCTCTCACCTGCTCCACTGTCAGCTTTTTCACATCACCGGGAGTACCACCCGTAGGTAAACCATACCCACTATCAGGAAAAACTGATTGCATCACAGCACGCTTGAGACGATATTTTGCACTATTTTCATAACCCTGTAACTCAGAAATAACCACTTGCTTTTCACTGCTCAGTTGCTGGCCATCAATGAGTAAATTTTCCATCCTATCTGCTTCTAATTCCAATAAAGCAGGGAGTTTATCTTTTTCTGCTGTGTGGTAATATGCTGTTTGTTCATAACTTGTAAATCCATTATGATTACTTCCCAAAGCACTAAATAGTTTATAAAACTGAATAGGTCTTAGTTTAGTACCTTTAAACATCATATGTTCTAATTGGTGTGTAATCCCATTCATGCCTGGACTTTCATAAATAGATCCAACTTCATACCAAATCTGTGCAGTGACTACAGGTGTATGATGAACTTCTTTAGTGAGTACAGTTAAACCATTTTCTAAAACTGTTTTTTGGAGATTATTGGTAATATTTATACTATCTTTGATATTATTTGCATATATTTGCCAAGAAGAATGTCCATTAGAGCGGATAAAATTTGAACTATTGTAGGATATGAATTTCCACAAAAATATTGCTATTAAAGACAATATAAATATCAGAACAAAAAAAAGATATCTGTACAAACCAGTAATTACAAACATATTCTTTTTTGTATATAAGTAAATAAAGTTACATTTCACTTACTTATACACTTCCAGTTTTACTTTTCTGGAAAATTAATCTTCAGTTATCAGTTATCAGTTATCAGTTGTCAGTTGTCAGTTATCAGTTGTCAGTTATCAGTTGTCAGTTATCAGTTATCAGTTATCAGTTATCAGTTGTCAGTTATCAGTTGTCAGTTATCAGTTATCAGTTGTCAGTTATCAGTTATCAGTTGTCAGTTATCAGTTATCAGTACTGTTTACTGTTCACTGTTCACTGTTCACTGTTTACTGTTCACTGTTTACTGTAAACCTTAATTACCTAAAAACCGGATGAACTCTAAAGGTAAACCATCAGAGTCAGCGATAAAAGTAACCTCTAAAATGCGATCGCCTATTTGTTGCTGAGTTGGTTCTAAGAGAACTGTGAGGGGTTGCAACTCAGAAATTAAAGATATTCGTTCTTGTAAATCAGATAACCAGATGTGCAAATCTGTCACAATCGTAGTTAAATCAAAAGAAAGATGATAGTACCCCACATAATGCTCATCTGCAAAAGCATCAGCAGCAGGTTTAGGCTCAGGAATTTGGATTAATTCAATCCTACCATTTAATCCTTCCATCCAGCAAGCTAAAGTATAGCCAGTTGTGAACCGCTCCGCAACTGTAAAACCTAACTGCTCATAAAAAGCGATCGCTCTGTGGATATTAGCAGTTCTAATAGAAGCATGGTGCATAAAATTGTGAGGGGGTGATGGGGAGGTGGGGTGATGGGGAGGTGAGGTGAACAGCTTTTGTCAATGTCCAATTCCCCATACCCCGTTACCACTGATAACTATTCAAATAAACGGAAATAAGGATAACGTACAGGTACACCCGGTTCTTTATCTAAATCAAAATTAATCACATCCCAAGATGGATCATCATTAGGATCAGGGCCGAATTCTACTGGTAAACCATACAAACGAGCAGAACCTGACTCTGGTTGTCCAGAACGCCAAGGGCTACTACGCTCTAAATAGCCACTCATTAACTCTTGATAACGACGGGCAATAATTACCTTAGTAGCTCTATAACCTTGAGTATATAGCTTATCTAAAGCCTCGTGAATTTCAAAGCGAATGCCGTCAGGATGGGTATGTTGACGATACCATTCATTATTCCATCTTCGCCAATGACGACCCGATTGGAGATGTACCAACTCCTCAGTTTTCGGGTTCGCTTCAAAAGCTCCATGACGCGTACACAAATATGTATCAGTTAGTGTGAGCGCGGGGATAGTTTGGCGACAGTGAGGACACTGTATTTCAGGGCCAAATATTGGGTACTGTAAGCCTGGATTCATCATGAAGTGTGTACAAGCATAATTTTTCTTTTACCAGCACCAATAGCTTGGGTTAAACACTGAAGTTCCGCACTTTGAGTTAGTTACTCAACGCCACAAACACAGAAAAGTTGTAGCAAAAGCAAATCTCAAAAAGTCTTTCCTTAGCGTACAGGCCAAATGGCTGTGATATCCTGGTTGTGCAAGCAGCCTTAAAAGTTGGATTTTTTCCAGTGTTCCTGGCTACCATATCAACATTTTATCGTGTCTACTGTTTCCTACTGGACATCTCCTGATTTTTCTCAAGCTACCTTTATCGCAACCAACGCTGTTGTGATTGGTTCAGTGACAATTGCAGCCGAAGCAAGCATCTGGTATGGTGCAGTGGTTAGGGGGGATGTAGAACGCATTGAAATCGGCAAATGCACAAACGTACAGGATGGTGCTATTTTACATGGTGATCCTGGTTTGCCAACGATCTTAGAAGATCATGTTACTATAGGACATCGTGCGGTGATACATTCTGCTCATATTGAACGTGGAACGTTAATTGGCATTGGTGCCATCATTTTAAATGGTGTTCGCGTTGGTCATAGTAGCATTATTGGAGCTGGTTCAGTTGTCACCAAGGATATACCTCCATTCTCTCTAGTAGTTGGCATTCCCGCGAGAATAGTTCGCCAACTCACAGAAATTGAAGCTGAAGAACTGATTGAACACGCCCAAAAATACCACAAACTAGCCCTTGTTCACGCCGGGAAGGGGACAGATGTTGGTTTTAGGTAATGGATCTTATTATTCCCAGTCACCAATCACCTTTGGTAATTCGTAATTCATAATTCGTAATTCGTAATGCTCCTTTCAGGAGAGCTACGCTTACGTAATTACTATCCAATCACCAATCACCAATCACCAGTCACCAGTCACCAACTTCATTATTCTTTACACTTCTTCTTGGAAAAATACCCCACTTCAGATAAAAATAAAAATTGATAACTGTTGACAAAACTTTAATTTACACATACCAAAGGAACTCTTAAAATGGACATTGATACCCGTGTAATCATCGTATTAGCACCATTAGCCATTGCAGCTGGTTGGGCTGCATTTAATATTGGTGCTGCTGCTATCAGACAAGTACAAAACTTTTTGAACAGAGAAGCTTAATTAAGGGAACAGGGAACAGGGAACAGAAGGCTAGAGGCAAGAAGCAAAATCACAATAATCTATTCTCTGCCATCTGTCATCTGTTACCTGTCACCTGTCACCTGTCACCTGTCACCTGATAACCGTGAATATAGACTCCTTACTCCAACCCTTCCAAAAATTTGGTGTGAATTTGGGACTTTCCCGAATTTTTAAATTATTAGCAAAACTTAATAATCCCCATGAACAAGTACCCGTCATTCATGTCGCTGGTACTAACGGTAAAGGTTCAGTGTGTGCTTATCTTTCTTCTGTACTCACCCAAGCTGGTTATCGTACAGGTCGTTACACTTCTCCCCATTTAATAGACTGGACAGAAAGAATATGTGTTAATGAGCAGGCGATCGCCCCAGAAACTCTGTCCCAATTAATACAACAGGTTCAGGCAGCAATAAGTAAAAACGAAGAATCACCTACACAATTTGAAGTAATTACCGCAGCCGCTTGGTTATATTTTGCACAAGAAAAAGTAGACATTGCCGTAGTGGAAGTAGGCCTAGGAGGGCGGTTAGATGCAACTAACGTTTGTGAACACCCTTTAGTAACAGTAGTTACCTCAATCAGTAAAGAACATTGGCAACAATTAGGCCCAACAATAACTGATATAGCTAGAGAAAAAGCAGGTATTATCAAAGCTGGTTGTCCTGTGGTTATGGGACAACTACCAGAGGATGCAAAAAAAGTCGTAATATCCCGTAGTATAGAATTAAAATCTCCATTAATTATACCTCAACCCGCCACAGAAATTAATCCTGGATGGGGAGAATATAGATGGGGAGATGGGGAGATGGGGAGATGGGGAGATGGGGAGAAAACAGAATATTTTAAATCTACAATTCAATATCAATTACCGTTAAAAGGTCAAATTCAACTACATAATTCTGCTTTAGCTTTAGCTACTTTAGACGTATTAAAAAAACAAAGTTGGGATATTCCTGAACAAGCGATTATTCAAGGTTTAGAAAAAACCAAATGGCCAGGGAGAATGCAGTGGTTTAACTGGAAAAACAAACGTAATAATCAGGATTATCAATTATTAATTGATGGCGCACACAACCCAGCATCAGCAGAGGTTTTGAGAAAATATGTAGATAGTTTAAACCGTGAAAGTATCACTTGGATAATGGGAATGTTAGCCAATAAAGATCATAGTGATATTTTTCGAGAGTTGTTGAAAACTGGAGATAAATTATATTTAGTACCTGTTCCTGATAGTAATTATGCAAATTTAGAAGATTTAAGCAATTTAGCTTTAGAGATGTGTCCAAAATTAGATATCTGTAGAACTTTTCCTGATGTATTCAATGCTTTAGATACTGCTTTTACATCAGAAAAAATAAAAGAAAATAAAGAAAACCTAGTAGTTTTATGTGGTTCTCTCTATCTTATCGGCTATTTTTTGGGTAGTTCATAAAATACGAATTACGTAAGCGAAGCTCTCCCGAAGGGAGCATTACAAATTACCTATTATCCCATTCCTGTGCAGCATCTGACACAGCCTGATTGACAGTCTTTTGTCCTAACATAGCTGATTGGAGATTATTGTAAATTGCTCTTTGCAACAACTTAAAATCCTTCATTTTGGGAGTTAAAACTTCCGCTGTTTGCATTTGTTTAGCACTAATCAATCTAGCTTTTTCCACAGTGGAAGCATCTGAAGGAACTTGTTGAAAATAACCATCAGATAAAGCCTTAACAGTCGAAGGTAAAACATTAGCAGCTTTAGCAAAAGCTAACTGATTTTCATCATTAGTGAGAAATAGAGCAAACTTCACAGCAGCATCAGGATTTTTAATATTACGAGGAACAACAACATTCATCACCGCTACATTCTTCTTACCAGTTGTACCAGTGATTTGAGGAGCAAGAGCCGAAGCTTCAGCAACTTTTGGCGCATTATTAGCAATAGTCTTGAGAAACTCAGCACCAGAAGCTAAAAAAGCCGTTTCCCCAGACTGGTATAAATCAATAGCATGACGATGGCCTTGAGTTAAAGATTCCCTAGGTAGTAAACCCTTCTTATATAAATCTACCCAATACTGAAAAGCAGCCCTACCTGCTGAAGTATTAAAAGCCGCCTTACCCTCAGCATCCACCAAAGTAACACCCATTTGTACCAAAGATTCCAACACCTCACCAGAATCTTGAGGAACAAAAGTAGCAAAAAAAGCATATTTTTGAGTTTTATCTTTAATTTGCTGTGCCACTTGAGCTAATTCAGTATAAGTTGCAGGGGGTTTTGTAATACCTGCTTGTTTTAATAAATCAGTGTTATAAATAGTTAGTCTTGTAGTCAGATACCAGGGGATACCGAAACTTTTACCATTAAGCGTACTAGCTTGCCATATATTTGGTAAATAGGAGGACTTCACATCACTTGGTACTTTTGTATCTAAATCTAACCAAGCATTCCGACCGGCTAATTGAGAAGCAAAATCTGGGTTAAGGTTGACAACATCTGGTGGCGTTTTTGCGGAGACAGCTGTTAAAATTTTGTTCTCCATTGCTGCCCAAGGTACATCAACCCACTTAACTTTAATATTGGGGTGATTAGACTCAAAACTCTGGATCAGATTTTGGAAGTAGTCAGTAAACTTGGGTTGGAGTTGCATAGTCCAAAACTCAATAGTTGCAGTTTCGGAAGCTACTTGGGTGGTACTTGTGTTAACATCTCCAGTGTTACAGCTAACAATCCAACTAGCTAGTACACCTAATAAAGCCCAAACAGTTAATTGTTTTAATTTATGCAATCGAATCATCGTGGTATATTTTTACGATTAGCAGGGGTAGGTAAAAAAAATTATGCAGAAATATCGAGATTATAGGCTATATAGATTACTTAGTCACAAATTACTTAAGAAACGAATTTAAAATTGCCATTTATCCAGTATAGAGAGTAAAACTGTGGTCAAAGTCTTAAATAATTTTAGTAACCTCGCTAACCTCGGCAGTTTTAGTAAAGTGATTGGCAAACAAGGTAAAGGAGTAGGAATTGAACTTGCTCCTGACCGAATGAATATAGTCCAACTACGCAAACAACGCCAAGGATTAAAACTCGAATCATTAATCACAGTTCCAGTTCCAGAAGGGATTATCATTGATGGTCAAATTAATGACGCTCCCAGAATGGCAGAACTGATGCAGGAAACTCTGGCGGAAAACAAAATCAAAGCCGCCCGTGCAGCCACTTGTATACCAGGGAGAGATGCTATAGTCCGTGTCATTCCAGTTCCCGCAGAATTGGATAACAAAGAATTAAGAGAAATGGTTCTCAACCATGAAGCCGCATTGTACTTACCTTATCCCAGAGAAGATGCAGACGTAGATTATCAAAAATTGGGGTACTTTGTTGATGAAGACGGCATTGAAAAAGTACAAGTTTTATTAGTTGCCACTCGTAAAGAAGTAACAGATACTTATCTCAATACTTTTGCTGAAGCAGGAATTGCCATTGATGTTTTAGAAATTAACAGCTTTGCTTTAATTCGGACTATTCGTGATCAACTGCGACTATTTGGACCTCAAGAAGCAGCAGTATTGGTAGATATTGAATTTGATAGTACAGAAATTGCCATAATTATTAATGGAGTTCCCCAATTTTCTCGTACAGTTCCGATAGGAACATATCAGTTACAAGCGGCCCTATCCAGAGCCATGAGTTTACCCACATCTAGGGAAATGGATATGTTAATGGATATGACAATTCCAGCATATCCTCTTGATGCTTCTAGAACAGGGTTAACTGGTGCAAATCCTGGTATGGGTCCAATGTTAAAAATTTTGGGAGAATTAGCCGATGAACTACGTCGTTCCATAGACTTTTATATTAATCAAAGTGAAGGTTTAGAAGTAGCACAAATCCTCCTGGCCGGAGTGGGTGGAGGACTACAACAACTGGACGAGTTTTTTACCCAAAGATTAGGTTTTGCCACAACTCAAATAGATCCAATTAAGGATTTATCCTTACAAGTAGAAGAAGAAAAATATCCCCCAGTTAAACGTCCCGGTTTAGGGATTGTACTTGGGTTAGGAATGCGGGAGTCATAATCATGTACAGTTTAGATATTAATTTCCTCCAAGACCGCTCACCAGAGGAAGTTGGGGCAGAAAAAATAGCACAATCTATAAACCTGCAAGAGTATATTCCTGTGGGAATAGGGCTTGGTGTGGGTTTAATTTTTCCCGTTTTAGTTTTCTTAAGTTTATGGATCATTGAAGGACAAAATAATTCCTTAAGACAGAAAATTGCCACACTAACTCAGGAAGAAAAACAGTTAGACGGTAAAATAGGAGACATTAATAAAATTAGAACTGAAACAGCAGCCGTTAAAGAACAAAACCAAGCTTTAGTTACCGTATTTGACCGGATTCGACCTTGGTCCGCCATGTTATTCGATTTAAGAAATCGTGTTCCTGCCAATGTGCAAGTGGAGAACATCAAACAGATACCTCCAGAGTTGCCCTCTAGATCACGCTCACGTGGTACACAACAAAATACAAATGAGGAAGAAGGTTCTATCCCCTCTGGTGTGATAGAAATTAGCGGTTATGCTCGCTCTTTTTCTGATGTTAACGACTTTTTGTTGAGCATGGCAGAATCAAAATTATTAGATTCCTCAGCCAGTAGAATTACTTCTGCCGAGTTAGTAGATGCGCCACCTATTACTGGGGCCATACCTCCCAAAAGTAAATCCAAAATTAAACCAACTCAAGTGGTTAAATACACTATTAAAGCTGATCTGAGTCAAGTGCCTGCCTCTGAATTACTTAGTGAATTAGAAAAAAAAGGCACGGTAGGATTAGTTAATAGAATTCGTAGTCTGCAAAAAACAGGAGCATTACCAGAATGACATTAAGTGATGATATAAGTTTTTCTAAAAGTGGTGCTGGTTTTGATGAGCCATCCTATATTGTTGCTTTTGGCATCACTTTTACACCAAAAATTATCGGTATTGTAGTCGGTAGTTTGGGTTTCCTGGGTGGTGTTTATATGATTATGAATTCAGCAATGCCAGCTTGGGAAAGTTTCCAAAAACTACAAACTCAATCGGCAAAATTAGAAAGAACGGTAGCGCAAAAGAGAAAGGAAGAAGCACAAATTGATCAGGTAAGGGCTGATTTAGACGAGGCTAAAACACTACAATCTCAAGTATTAAAACTATTTGCCAATGAAAGCAGTTTAGATACTCTGCTGTTAGATACTAACAGTTTAATTAATCGGAGTAATGATGTATCTACTGGAAGTAGCTTAATTAAAGCCCAACTGAAGAGATTTGCACCCGAGGGGGAGAAACCAGAAATTATTAATGATGGTAGTCTAGGTGAAAAAGTTGACAACAAACTCAAACGCCAAATTATTAAAGTAGAAATTGAAGGCAGATTTGAACAAATGCAGTCAATCATGAAAAACATTGAGCGACTACAGCCTTTATTACTGGTTGAGAATTATAACTCCCAACTCATAGAACCGGAAATAGACAACACCAATAGAGACCGACCCGCAGTTAGAAGCGAACCTGGTAAAATTTTAACCACCTTTGATTTAGTGGCATTAATGCCATTGAATGAAGAAGAAGCTGACAACATAGCTAAAGCTAAACAAGCAGAAGCAGCAAAAGCAGCTGGAAACAAGAGATAAATCACAAATATGGGCGAACATTTTTGTTGGCGGGAAATGCCAATACAATACAATACCAGTTAGTTTTGCAACTCCAACTAACACGTAGATATACAAACTGAATTTTATTTATTAAAGGTGAGGAATGAACTGTGAAACAAGTTCATAGTAATGTTTTATTTTCTAGTGCAGCTGCTTGTGTTTTATTAGCCTCACAACCAGCCTTTGCACAAGTTTCGCAAATTACAGAAGTGAAACTAAACCCCACCAATGGGGGAATTAGTGTCATGTTAACTACTTCTGCGGGCGACAAACCCCAGGTTTTTACAACGAAAAGGGGTACAGCATTAGTTACAGATATAATTAACACTCAACTACGTTTACCAAAAGGCGAGAATTTCCGCCAAGAAAGTCCAGCACCAGGTATAGCATTAGTTGAAGTTAACCAACTCGATGCTAATAGTGTTCGAGTGAAAGTAACAGGAGTGGATAAAGCACCAGCTAACCAACCTGTGATTCGGAAAGATAACAACATCACTTTAGGCTTTATGTCTGGTGGTAATGTTACTGCATCCACCAGCACAACTCAAAATAGAAGTAACGTAGCATCTTTACCACCAGGCACCATTACCAACTCCAGTCAACCGGCAGGTAAAATAGATGTATTAGTCCCTAATCCAGAAATATCTATTGACGGTCAACCTGCAAAACCAGCAGGACCAAATCAACCCTATAATGTTGCTCCTCCTTTTCTACCTAGAGCAGTTGCACCACCAGTAGGTGATATTACAGTCTCCAACACTGATACTTCTCCGACAGAAATTGATTTAGGTACACAGGAAAGAGTTCCCCGTTTGGTGTTGCGAGAAGCTCCAGTCAGGGAGGTTTTATCATTATTAGCTCGTGCTGCTGGATTGAACTTAGCTTATATTGGTTCAGAAAACGAAGCCAATAGACCAGGTGCAACTCGACCAGGTGCTAATGTTACCACTAGTAGCCAAACTATTTCTCTAGATATAGAAAATGAACCTGTGCAAGATGTATTTAACTACGTTTTGCGCTTGAGTGGCTTACAAGCTAACCGCAGTGGGAGAACAATTTTTGTAGGAGCAAACCTACCCACTTCTACCCGTAATACAGTCATGCGGAGTTTGCGTCTCAATCAGGTAACTGTGCAATCGGCGTTAGATTTTTTAGTGACACTGGGTGCTGAAAGTGCCGTTAGCCGTGAAAGACTGGTTACTAGTGTTAACGCTGTTCCAGTGAGTGGAGCAGAAAACGCAGTTACGACCACTCAAACTACCACAGAAACTCAAATTGAAGTGCAAAGAGTTGATTATAAAGACTCTGTACCTTTACTTAGAGGTTTACAAGCTTCTGGGGATGAACGGACAAACTCTGTCACTTTAGTTGGTGATCCCAAGATAGTAGAAATGGCTGTGTCACAGTTAACACAGTTAGATGTACGTCGTCGTCAAGTTGTGGTGAACTTGAAGATTATTGATGTTAACCTCACTGGTATTCAAGATTATCAAGCCAGTTTTTCCTTTGGTTTGGGTGATTCTTTCTTTGTCAGTGACGGTGGTGCAGCAGCATTTAACTATGGTCGGGTAAATCCACCAAGTCAATCAAACACTGTTAATAGTGTATTATCTCCCACTATCATTGGTACTCAAGGAACAGATCCAACCGGACAGTATGTAACACCATTTGGTGTAGAAGCGCAAGGATTTCTTGATTTTCAAACCAATGCTCCATTTGGTACAAATAATGATATCGATCCTACATTAAATCCTGATTTCTTCCGTGGCTCACCATTTAACAGATATTATGCACGCCCTGGTTTTGGTACAACTAATAATCCTCTGTTACCTGGTATTACTGAAGTTCAGGATGGACGGATTACCTATGAAGTGCCTCAATTATTCCAATATCCCACACGTTTCCTAGCCAGTTTACAAACTCAGGTGACAAACGGCAACGCGAAAATCCTCACTGATCCTACCCTCATTGTTCAAGAAGGTCAAAATGCCCAAGTTCAGTTAACTTCAGAAGTGTATGGAGGTATCCGAGTTACACCAGATTTGAGAGAACCAATTATTAAAGAAGCTGGTTTAACTCTGGCTGTGAGGGTAGAAAGAGTAGACGATAATGGTTTTGTCTCCTTATCTGTTGCACCAACTGTAGCTGGTATTGGTGGTAGTGCTGCTACTCCTGATGGAACTATTACTTTGTTGGCTGCCAGAACTCTGGAGTCTGGTTTAATTCGTCTCAGAGATGGTCAAACCCTAATTTTATCAGGTATTATCCAAGACTCAGACCGGACTACAGTTACCAAACTTCCGATTTTGGGTGATATTCCTTTGTTGGGTTCTCTATTTAGGAGTACAAATAGAGAGAATGAGCGTCGTGAGGTAATTGTCTTACTAACTCCTCAAGTTATGGATGATTCCCAACGTTCTGCTTACGGTTATAACTACAATCCCAGTCCACAGGTACGTCAGGTGTTAGAACGTCAAAATGTGAATATGCCTGGTAGTAGAAGGTAGGTTTTGTTGATACCCGAATTGTTTAAAGTTCGGGTACTTTATCTAACTTCAATGAGTAGCAAAGTCTGTAAATTCACGCATTTCTGGAGAGTGAAAACCTAGCACTATATCTGTTTGAGGTACGCCTTTTTCTAGTAAAAGTGTGGCAATTCCTACTTCTGTCCCATCATGTTGTATCCAGATTTTCCCATTCTTGATATCAATGTGTATACTGCATCCATGAGTGCGATAATTACCTCGCCAGCCAGTGTGTAACAACAGGTAGTGATCATTGTGATGATCTATAACTGCTTGTACTTCTATATCAGTGGGAGCAAACTTTCTGTGTGATTTCTCTAAAATTATGTTTTTAACTATTTCACGATATTCTTCTACTGCCATTGAACTATTATCTCCTGTTTAGGCTCATAAACGAGTAGGTTAATTTGATTTCTTTGAATTACTGACTTTGTAAAACGACGTTGAAAAAATGATTTATGAACTGAGTCAGGTATTGCTAAGTAAAGTTTCCTTTGTGGATCAAATTTTTCCAAAGCAAATTGGTAGTTCAGGAATTGCCCCAAGGCGGTATGAAATTCAGAGACATTTGAGCCACCAATGAAGCTTTTAATTTCGACGGCAATCTTTTCTCCATCTCTTTCAGCTGCTAACATCTGTGCAGCTAAATCAATTTCAAAGTCTATATCCCCCACACTTACCTGATAAGGGTCAGCAGTTATGAGCCATTCTTCTTTTTCTAAAGCAGTTCTCACTGCATTGTGAAAACGATCTTTTGCCATATAATGTTTTTTGATTCAGAAGATCAAAAAATTAGTACCATTTTAGTCTAAGTCTTAAAACAACAAGCATATTTATCCCTGATTGCCAATTTTGACTTTAAACTTGATGTGTTACTAATATCTAGTAAGTATTTATTCCTAAAAATAAGTTGTTTCCAGAGCAACAATGCAGCAAAAAATACACTAAAATCTGAAATCCATATAAATTAATGCTTTCATCTATCCACTTCTGGCTACAACACCTTAGAATGATTCATTGAAAAGTCGAGCCAATCGGATTTACAGCGGTTTTGAGTGTAAATACTCTTAAAGGACGATTTTTGTAATTCTGCCAACAGAGATTTCTGTTAAAGATGGGACAAAGTACATCTTGAAAAGAGTCTCGATTAAACCTCAAGGAGTTTGATATGAACAAGGGCGAATTAATTGATGCAGTGGCTGAAAAGGCTACTGTAACTAAAAAACAAGCTGATGCTGTGTTGACTGCTGCCTTAGAAACTATCATCGAAGCAGTTTCTTCAGGAGACAAAGTTACTTTAGTTGGTTTTGGTTCTTTTGAATCACGGGAACGCAAAGCCCGTGAAGGCCGTAACCCCAAAACTAATGAAAAAATGGAAATCCCAGCAACTAAAGTTCCTGCCTTCTCTGCTGGGAAGCTATTTAGGGAAAGAGTAGCACCCCCAAAAGAGTAGTTTCTGTTCTAGGAAGTCTATTTTTGATGCGGCAAAAAGCACATGGAGGTAATTTAGCTTGGGCAGCAGCGTTAGCTGGCTGCCCAGCCGATGCCATTGTTGACTTTTCTGCCAGTATCAGTCCTTTGGGACCGCCAGACAGTGTTATTGCTGCGATCGCTTCCCAATTGGGCAATATCCAACATTACCCCGACCCAGATTATGCTGAATTAAAAATTGCTCTGGGTCGCTTTCATCAGCTTTCACCTGAATGGATTTTGCCAGGAAATGGTTCTGCTGAGTTACTAACTTTATTGGGTAGGGAATTAGCACAATTAACAGCTACTTTCTTACTGACTCCAGCCTTTGGTGACTATTACCGCACCCTTGCGGCCTATAATGCCAAGGTTCTGGAGTTTCCTGTTAATTTGAGAGCAGATCAGGAATTCAGTAATCAGTTATCAGTGATCAGTGATCAGTTATTTACGGTTAGGAGTAATGATGATTCTCCCCATAACCCTATTTCAGAATATGGTTTGTTGCTGAATAACCCTCATAACCCAACTGGTAAATTATTTTTACGGAATGATATTCTGCCTTACTTAAAAGATTTTGCTTTGGTAGTGGTAGATGAGGCTTTTATGGATTTTCTGCCTCCTGAACAAGAACAAAGTTTGATCAGGTTAGTACAGAGACACAAAAATTTAGTGATATTAAGATCATTAACAAAGTTTTATAGTTTACCCGGTTTAAGGTTGGGATATGCGATCGCTCACCCTGAGCTTTTAGCTAAATGGCAGTCTTGGCGCGATCCTTGGCCTGTTAATACTTTAGCCCAAGCTGCGGCGATCGCTGCCCTAGAAGATACGGAATTTCAAAAACTCACGTGGAAATGGCTACCAGAGGCACGTAATCAACTTTTCCAAGGTCTATCATCTATTGACGGATTACAACCTCTACATGGTGCAGTTAACTACTTATTGGTGAAATCTCAATATTCTACTTCTGAATTACAAACAAAATTACTTCAGCAACACCAGATTTTGATTCGTGACTGTCAAAGTTTCAAAGAGCTAGGTGATAGCTATTTTCGCGTTGCTGTCCGTACTGAATTTGATAATCAACGCTTAATTGCTGCACTGGCATCGGTGATCAGTTAGCAGTTATTACATTTTGGAGTAATTGAAGCTAGGGAAAAGGCAACAGGCAAGGGGTTTTGAGATAAATTAATATAAAGAAGGTTTTCAGAACCCGCAATATTTTCACACTTACTCAACCAATCCTAATGTTATGTCCGGTTAAATACTTATATTAAGACAGCAGAGTGCAGGGTGAGAAGAATTTTTGGATTTCTGCACACAATTAAAAATCTACAAGTTAAATATCTTACTGAAAACTGAAAACTGATAACTGATAACTGATAACTGATAACTGACAAAAGTCAAAATTAACAATTCTTCTATTAATAACCAATGGCTAATGATTATGATATTGTAATAATAGGCGGTGATATTGCCGGATATAAAGCTGCTTTAGAAGCTACTAAGTTACAGGCTAAAGTGGCTTTAGTACAAGATAAATTGAATTATAATTTTAATGATAATTACTCACTAAAAGAACTATGTCTAAGTTATAAATACTGCCAAGAGATGATTAATTTAGGCATTTTAAAAACCTCAGAAAATGCCAAGATAGAAAATAATTTCCAAAAATTAATTACATCAAAAATAGATAGTAATAACTGTAGCTTTTCCTATAAACAAGCAATATCCTATACTCAAAATATAACAGCTAATCTCAATCAAATAAATTCTCTGACAAATTTAGCAACTCAGGGAGTTGATGTAATTCTTGGTGATGGTAAATTTCAATATTCTAAACAATTAAGCTTTTTAGTTAAGAAACGTATTTTAAAATCACGTACTTATATACTTGCTAGTGGTTCTCGTCCATATATTCCTGATATTCAAGGTTTACAAAGTACTGGATATTTAACTCCAACTAACATTTGGCACTTTTTAGAAACATCAAATATTCCCAAAAATTGGGTCATTATCGGTGGTTCACCTGCAAGTATTGAAATTGCTCAAACCTTAGCTTACTTAGGTTGTAGGACAAGTTTAATCTTAAATAAGAATAATGTTTTATCCCTTCTTGAACCAGAAATAGAGAAACTATTAATCACGGTATTAGAAGCTGATGGTGTAGAAGTTTTGAACAATACAAATATTTCTCAAGTTAGAAAAATTGAAGATAAGAAATGGGTTCAAGCTGGAAATAAAGCAATTGAAACAGACGAAATCTTAGTTGCAATTGGACAACAACCAAATATAGATAGTTTAAATTTAGCAGCAGCAGGAGTTAAATGGTATCCGCAACGTTTGGCTATTAATAAAAAACTGCAAACAACAAACAAACAAATTTATGCTTGTGGAGATATAATTGGAGGTTATAATCTAGCTAGTTTTGCTAATCATGAAGCTAAAATTGCTGTCAAAAATGCTTTATTTTTGAATAACTTAACAGTTAATTATGCTTGTGTTCCTTGGGTGATAAATTCTCAACCAATGGTAGTAAAGGTTGGTTTAACAGAACAGCAAGCACGGACAAGATATGGAAAGGAGGAAATTTTAGTTTTTAAAAACCATTTCCAGAAACTAAAATCTGCACAAATTAAAAATCAAATTACTGGTTTTTGTAAATTAATTACTTTAAAAAATGGCAATATTTTAGGATGTTCTATTTTAGGTGCAGCAGCAGAAGAATTAATTAATATAGTTGCATTAGCAATGTCTGAAAATATAAAAATAGAAGGTTTGGGAAAACTAGCTATTGTTGATCCTAGTTTTGCTGAGATATTAGAACATATCGCCCAAGAATGGCAGCAACAAAAATTGCATCAAAATCATTCTTTACAAGAATTTTTAAAAAGTTTCTTCCACTTTCGCAGAAACTGGAATATTTAGGATTTGCTGAAAAAGTGATTGGTGACTGGGAATCTTAATTTAATTAGTAAATAGGGTTTCCTGAATAAAAATAATTCCCATTTAATTCTTGAAATTGTTCCCTGTTCCCTCTGGGAAATATAAAATTTATTTTGCATGACTACTTAGATAATCAACAAAAATTAAAAAATACTGTAAATTTCATGTAAACTTTTCATTTTGTTAATACATATTGATAAATTTGAGAAATGTAAAGAATTCGGAATTTCTGGAAAAATTGTCATTTAATGTAAAACAGATAGCATACTCGCTTTTTTAAAATCAATTGGCTGCCAATTTATATAGTAGTTGCTACCCAGTCAATAAATATCCTCTGCTGGGGCATTTGTAAAATTGGAACATTGCCAATTTAATTAAATCAACCTAACAATAACAGGAAAATTGCCAAAAAGCTGTTAGTTAATAACTAGGACTTTTTGCCAAAGATGATTTTAATCTCAACCAAATTGTGATGAATATGACTAATTTTCCGTGGTTGACGACGATTATTCTTTTACCAATAGCCGCGTCACTACTTATCCCCATTATTCCCGACAAGGAAGGCAAAACAATTCGTTGGTTTGCTTTAATTGTAGGCTTGATTGATTTTGCTCTCATTATTGCGGCTTTCTACTTGGGTTATGATTTCTCTAACCCAGATTTACAATTAGTAGAAAGTTATTCCTGGATACCACAAATAGATTTAAAGTGGTCTGTTGGGGCTGATGGTTTATCCATGCCTCTAATTATTTTGACGGGTTTCATTACCACTTTAGCGGCTTTAGCAGCATGGCCTGTCACCTTCAAGCCCAGGCTATTTTACTTTTTACTTTTAGCCATGTACGGCGGCCAAATTGCTGTGTTTGCAGTCCAGGATATGCTGCTATTCTTCCTGGTATGGGAATTGGAGTTAATTCCGGTTTACCTACTACTGGCTATTTGGGGTGGTAAAAAGCGTCATTATGCAGCGACTAAGTTTATTCTCTACACTGCTGGCGGCTCGCTGTTCATCCTGCTTGGTTCTTTAACAATGGCGTTTTATGGGAATAATGTCACTTTTGATATGCAGTCCCTCGCCCTTAAAGATTATGCTCTGAATTTACAACTGCTACTATACGCTGGTTTCTTAATTGCCTACGCTGTTAAGTTACCTATTATTCCTCTACACACTTGGCTACCAGATGCCCACGGTGAAGCTACCGCACCTGTGCATATGCTACTAGCTGGTATTTTGCTGAAAATGGGTGGTTATGCTTTAATCCGCATGAATGCCCAAATGTTGCCTGATGCTCATGCTTATTTTGCCCCGGTGTTAGTAATTTTGGGGGTAGTTAATATTATCTATGCGGCATTAACGTCTTTTGCCCAACGAAACCTGAAACGCAAAATTGCCTATTCTTCCATCTCTCACATGGGCTTTGTTACCATTGGGATAGCTTCTTTTACCGATTTAGGTTTAAGTGGTGCAGTTCTACAAATGGTATCTCACGGTTTAATTGGTGCAAGTTTATTTTTCCTTGTTGGTGCAACTTATGACCGCACACACACCCTGATGTTAGATGAAATGGGTGGTGTTGGTAAGCGGATGAAAAAGATTTTTGCGATGTTTACCGCTTGTTCAATGGCTTCTTTGGCATTGCCAGGAATGAGTGGTTTTGTGGCAGAATTGATGGTGTTTGTGGGTTTTGCTACTAGCGATGCTTACAACCCTACATTTAAAGTTATTGTCGTATTCTTGATGGCGATTGGTGTGATTTTAACACCTATTTATTTGTTGTCAATGTTGCGAGAAATTTTCTACGGACAAGAAAACGAAGAGTTAGTTTCTCACCAAGCTTTAATTGATGCTGAACCCCGCGAAGTGTTTATCATTGCTTGTTTGTTAGTACCAATTATTGGGATTGGTTTCTATCCCAAATTACTAACACAAATGTATGATTCTACAACTGTACAATTGACACAGCGGTTACGAAATTCTGTACCAACTTTAGCTGCACAAAAAGAGGTACAACAGGTTTCTTTATCTGCGCCTGTGATTGGTAAATAATTCTTAGCGCTGAAGTTCTGAAGTTATTATTTACAATTTATTTGTCATGAAGGTGGGTTTAATACCTGCCTTTTTTATATGATAATTTGCTACAAGTTACGAAGATAGAATTTTTCAATAAACTCAGGCTGAGATTTTTATAGATGTCTTTATATTTGAAATAATTACTGACTATTCAATTTTTGCAGGTGAGAACTAATAATATGCTTCACTGTGCTGTTAGTTGTATCACATCCCATTTTCTTTGGCTAAAATCATCTTCTGATTATATAATTTATTTCTACGTACCTGAGCAAAATTAATTTAACATTTTTGAAACACACAAAAATATTTGTAGCTCTTATCCGTTAAATGTTCCCTGTTTCCTATTCCCTATTCCAAATCTCAAATTTATTTTCCACAACTACCTATCACTCTGGGATGCGATCTGATTATTTTATGGCGATTAATCCGATATTATGAGTTATTTGAAACTTCTGGAACTTTTATCTACCTTGTCATGATCCATATTAATAGTTAGGGTTTGCTGAATAAAACAAAAATATTGAAAAATCAAAGTTCAGGGGCGATAAACAGGAAAGAAAGTGTAAAAATATAGCATCTATAGCTTGAAAAACCTTGCACTTGTGTCAGTTTAGAGAGATAGATGTTTCAGTTTTTAATTTTCTCCCTGCACCCTGCACCCTGCATCATCCCAACGACAATTTTTAACGCCTACCTACTTACTAGTCTCAATTTTGACTACCAAAAACTTCTCAAACATCCTCAGAGGCACAAACCAAGTTAAGATACCCAAAGTTTCCATAATTTTTTTATAGACTTGTTACACTATTTCAAATCATGAACTTTGTTTCTACTTCTTTATCACTTATAGCTGTCATTGCTCTGATAGCACCTGTACAAGCTCAGGTAATTAAGTTACCAGACAATAACCAAGTAAAACCCATAGATCCAAATGGGCCAAACACCATTCTTCCTTCTAGCCCAAATAATAGCTTTTTAAGTATGGCAGGGGGCGATCGCTTGATGAAAGAAGCAGAGCAAGCTGTTTCTGGTCAAAATTACACTTTGGCTGCCAAAAAACTTCAAGAAGCAAGACAAGTTTACAATCAACTCTCTAATTTTTACCAAGACTTAAACGCCAGCTTTTCTGGTATTGACATCAGGGTGTCAGACTCACAGCGTAAAAAGGCTTTAGAAACAGCCCAAAAACGTGACGAAGCTACCTATCGGTTAGCATTGGTACATCGGAGTTTAAACCAGCCAGAATTAGCTGTACCATTGTTAGTTCAAATTATCAAAAGTCAGAACCCTACCAGAGAATTAGGGAAGAAAGCTTATCAACAACTCTTTGAACTGGGTTTTGTAGATACAGCTTATCCCCGACAAGGTTCAAAATAGGTGGAAGGTAATGTGATGGATAGAAAATTCCTTATCTATATCCATTTTTCCTGTTCCCTGATCATAAATAATAGAAAAGTAAGTTTTTGTAGGAAGTGCGATGATAACACCGCAGCAAGTTGAGGAAATGATCAAAGCCCAACTACCAGATGCACAAATAGACGTGCAAGATTTAACTGGTGGTGGTGATCACTATCAAGTTACAGTAGTTTCATCCTTGTTTGAGGGTAAACGACTTGTGCAACAACACCAACTAGTTTATGGTGCGTTAAAAGAAGCGATGTCAACTGAGGCAATTCATGCTTTAGCGCTGAAAACATCTACTCCTTAAGTGATGATAAAATAGCTTTAAATATTCAATCAATACATCTTCAATTTTCAGCCTCGTCAACTCAGCATCAAGGAATTAAAAATCATGACACCAGCAGTACAAGAAAGAATTGAAAACCTGATCAAAAACAACAAAATCATGGTTTTCATGAAGGGAACAAAATTAATGCCTCAATGTGGTTTCTCTAACAATGCTGTACAAATTCTCAATTCTTTAGGAGTTCCCTTTGAAACTATTGATGTGTTAGATAGAGATAATCAGGAAATTCGTCAAGGTATTAAAGAATATTCCAATTGGCCAACTATTCCCCAAGTTTATATCAATGGTGAATTTATCGGTGGTTCTGATATTTTAATTGAAATGTATCAGAAAGGTGAACTACAGGAAACTGTAGAAATTGCAATGGCTTCATAGCATTTTTAAACTGGGTATTCTTTAACTAGGGTTTGCAGCAAAAAGTTCTTTGTTGAGATTAGGGAACTCTTAACAGGGAACGGGGAACAGTTGCAAGAGTTGGGTGGGAATTATTTTTCCTTTAAGTAGGGATTCAATGCAAGGTTTTTGAGTTCCCAGGTTATAAAATCTGTCCAGTTTTGAAAGCTCAAACCCTCTACCTACAAAGTTTTCAAATTTATTCAGCAAACCCTAACTAACAATGGAAACAGGAAATTAAGATCACTTCACTCTTAATTCCTGAATCCTACTTCTTACTTTTTCTGGTGTAACAGCTATCTACAATAGACGGTAATTCTTGATCAATATCTATTGATACTCCTGTTTTTGCAATTTCTTTCACTCGCTGTAAAATCTCAGCAACCAAATGTTTATCAAATATAATATCTTCTCTACCTATATTTTTAAGTGCCATTTCCATAGCTGCATAACCAGACTGTATACCTAATGCTAAACTACTTTTACAACCTAAAATTTCTGGGTTTAAACTTTGATATAGTCTTTCATCTTTACCAATGGCTTTAACATGAACTCCTGCATAATGAGTAAAGGCATTTTTACCAATAATAGGTTGATGGGGAGGTATAGGAATATGAGAATGTTCACTAATAAAATTATATAAATCTCTCAAATGATTCAGTTGCCACTGTTTTTCTGCCTCTCCCATGTCTATCAAATTTATTAGTAATTCTGCTAAATCTACAATGCCTGCTCTTTCGCCTAACCCCATAATTGCAACATCAATAATATTAGCACCTGCTCGATAAGCATCGAGAACATTTGCTAATGCTAAACCTTTATCATTATGACAATGTACTTCTATTTGTGGATAGAAACCGCGGCTTTCTAATTCAGTTTTTAAAGTTTGCACGTAAAAAGAAATACTACGAGAAGTATAAAAAGGTGTTGCATAACCTGTCGTATCTGCAATACTAATTATATTTGCTCCTGCTTTCACCGCTGCACTGGCAGCATCAATCACATTTTCTAAGGGCGATCGCACTGTATCTTCTAATGTATATCTAACTAATAAATTTGGCTGTTGTAATTTGGCATAGCTAATTACTTCTACTATTTTATCAATTGCTTGATTTAAACAAATATTATAGTCAGTTTCTAATCTTTGTTGAGATACACTAAAAAACACACCTAAAAATTCTACACCACAATCTAAAGCTTGCTGCACATTATCTATTGTACATAATGAATGAGCGCCAATTTTTGCTTTTAAACCAGCATGGGCAATTTGCTGAATAGCTAAAGCAATTTCTCTATCTACCGCAGGATTACCTACTTCAATGATATCTACCCCAATCTGATCTAACATTTGGGCAATATATAATTTTTTATCAGGAGAAAAATACACACCTGGTGTTTGTTCTCCCTCTCTTAAAGTCGAGTCAAGAATTTGAACCATAAGTATTTCTTTAAAATAAATTAACCCAATTCCTACACCACAATGACAATTTTTTTCTCCCTGCACCCTGCTAGAAAGCCCCCTGCTAGAAAGCCCCTACCTCTTAACCTCCTGATCACCCAAAAATCCCCTTAGCCGCATAATGCCAAGGGGATACACTTTTCAATACAGTATTTACAAAATTTAATACCGTTAGATACGGTTGACGAACGCAAAAACTATGCTAAGATCGTCGGCATTAATGTATGGTAATCAAACAATAGTAGCTAACGGTTTAATAGTAGCCATGTTGCGGTTCTGGTTCTGGCTGAACCATAGCAAAGTTTGAGCTATCGTACAAGTAACGGCTTGCTTCTTCCTCTAAACGGTGAATCAAGTAAGGCTCAATAGCATTGCTTTGTCGCAGTGCGGCTAAAAATCCATCCAAATACATCCGCATATCATCCATACGATAACCGCGATTCCATAATTCGACGAAGGCGTCTGTAAGTTTTTGATAATAGCGAATGGTTTGTGTGTCTTGGAGCATAACTGCTGTGTTAATCTCTTGAGAATTGGAATTGTATATGATTCACGCTTGAAAGTGAAGTATGACTTCCTTCTTCAGTATTAACCCAAAGTTAATATATTGACGTTGGGTCAGACCCCCCAGCAGCTAACAACCTACTGTTTAGATCCTAGTTGAGAAACCCTTGTGAGGATTTTTTTTGTAAACTATTTTTATGATTCTTCTTTGGATTGAACCAATTTTGTGACTGACAATAGCCTTGATGAGTACAGGTTTTTCTTGTTGTTCTGTATTGCCAGACTCAGGAAAATTGGACTTGTAAAATAAGCCTTTTGATAGATTACTATCTAATTTTACTACAATCCTGGTGTTAAATGCTGGACGCAAAAAAAAATTGCCCCAATCAGTTTGTGCAGCTGTTATCTCGTGGGAAAATCAAGCCTCAAAAAATTAAAAAAAAATAAAATTTATGTAAGATTTCTCAGTTCATTTCTTAATATTTGAATTTATTGCAAGGATTTATTTGGGAAATTGTAAAGATAATAGCAAAGGAAGTAACAAAGACTACAAAACCTTCAGCTTGAGATTGTTAATTTGAAAATCAACGACGCTAAGGGGTCTTGCCACTGTGGGTTCGGTTTGTATTGAAATCATTGAGGGGAATCCTCATCTGAGGTCTTTACTAGGTTGGCACTTACAACAATTGGAATACCGCGTTCATCAGGCCGCGAGTGTTTACCAAGCCAGAGAAGTTTTTCTCAGTCATCAGCCAACTTTAGTTATTCTAGATGCGGACTTATCAGACGGAGATGGTATTGAATTTTGCCGTTGGTTACATCGTCAAGAACAACCTTTAATTCTGATGTTATCTGCCCGTAACAATGAAGCTGATATAGTTACCGGCTTAAAAGCAGGAGCAGATGATTATTTAAGCAAACCTTTTGGAATGCAGGAATTTCTGGCCAGAGTGGAAGCTCTGATTCGCCGCCGACGGACACCAACAGCACCAGCTTATTTAGATTATGGAACTTTACAAATTGATTTAGTGCAGCGTAGAGTCCGTTTTCAAGGGGAATTTATAGATTTAACACCCCAGGAGTTTAGTTTATTGTATGTTTTGGCACAAGCGAGTGGGACACCTTTAAGTAGGTCAGAATTACTCCGTCGTGCTTGGCCAGATGCGATTGATAATCCGCGTACCATTGATACTCACGTTTTATCACTCAGGAAAAAAGTGGAACTTGATCCGCGTCAACCTAGTTTAATTCAAACTATCCGCAATGTTGGATATAGATTTAATATGGAGATTTTGAACGCTAATGTTCCACAAACATCAACCAAGTTATCAAAAGAGAAATTCACTAATCAACGTTCTACCCTTGCAACTCAAAGTTCTTAACAGTAAACAGTGAACAGTGAACAGTGACAACTGATAACTGATAACTGATAACTGATAACTGATAACTGATAACTGAAATTTACCAATCTTCATCTACTTGTTTTTGTGCTGAGATCAGATTGGTTTTTAATTCCTCCCAGTTAATTTGAGAAGTTGGTGAATTAACCGAAATTTTGCCTTGCTGGAGATGTAACAAACGATTACTAAATTCTTGAGCTAGGTCAAGTTGATGGTTCACCATTAAAACAGCAGTTTGAAAAGGCCCAGAAGAATCCTGAGTTAGCTTGGTGATGACATTTATCACAAGGGAAGCTTTACCAGGGTCTAAGGTAAAAATAGGCTCATCTAGGAGTAGGATTTTAGGTTGGATGACTAAGGCACGTGCGATCGCCACTAACTGTTTCTGTCCGGCTGAAAGCTGTACTTCAGTATGTCCTAACCATTCATCAGGAATTTGTAGTTGTTCGCTCCAATAACTGACTCTTTCCTGGATTTCTGATTTAGATAAGCCTTGCAGAAGTAAAGGATAAGCCAAAGCTTCCCTGACTGTCATCCCCAATAACTTAGATTCTTGTTGTACTAAAATAATTTGTCTACGTAACTGGATGATTGGAATTTGCTGATATTCTTCATTTTCTAGATACATTTTACCGCTTGTTGGTTCAGACAAGCGATTAATTAAACGTAACAATGAGGTTTTACCAGCACCATTATGACCGACAATAGTGATGCGATCGCCAGGTAAAACCTGAAATGAAATATCTTGCAAAATTGGATATCCTGGTGAATTATTTTTTAGCCTTGCATATAAGTTAATTTCCTCTAGTTTGAGCATGGTGAGGTGATGGGGAGTTGGGGAGTTGGGGAGTTGGGGTGATGGGGAGTTGGGGTGATGGGGAGGGAAAGACGTGTACTGATGTAAAAAACTAATGACTAATAACCTATTGCTGTATTAATTGTCCAAGCATCTACCAATAAAAGTAAGAGAGTACAGAAAAATAAAATTATGTACATCCAAGGTTGAGCTAAAGGACGAACATCGGTGGTATCAATTCCTGTTTTTGCTTGGACAAAATTTACTAAGCGATTAAAACCAGCTACACGCATGGGTAATAAATAAGCTTTTCCATCTTGAGTGAGAAAATAATAAACTAAACCGCCTTGTCCTGTCGTGCGAGGTTTCAAACTTTTGATTTCAGACCAAGATAATGTCCAACCTTTGCGGAAAAAACGGGGAACCCAAACTGGATATGTAACTTGAATACCTTGGTTATCTACAATTACTCTTTCAGTTAAAACTGCATATAATGCGACAAAACCAATAGCAATTCCTATCCATAATAATGTTGGTGGTGTGGGTGCTTTAGTTACTTCTGCTAAAAATGGTAAGGGTACTGTTAATGATATATATAAGGTTAGCAGAGTAATTCTGATGACTGGAGAAAGTCGGAAAATAGATGTTGAATTATCAGTTAATTGTGCGGACACGGTTCAATTTAGATAGTGTTTCTTTCCCATTGTAAACTCAAAAATTGCAGTTTTTTCAAAGTTATATAAATTCGATTATTACTGGTAGCATAACTGATATAGCATTCCCACTCTAATGGAGTACACATCAACTTATTTCTGTTCCCTTTCGGCACTAATGAGTTTAACAATCAAAGAGGATAGGGACATCCCAAATTTAGTAAAAATACAGCAATAGGACTTACGCATAAGCCATGAAATAAATTAACCACAGAGGCACAGAGAACACAGAGGAATTAGGGTTACAAGAGATATTTATTTTGCGTAATTCCTGAGAAAAAGTATCTAAAAAACTTCTTCTTTCTTCTTTCCTTCGTGTCCTTCGCTTCTTCGTGGTTCATTCCTTTCATATCCTTTCTCAACTAAAACTCCATAAAAAAATCAACTAGCATATTTCTAAAGATCATGGTAAATATTTCTGCACTACATCCCAACCTGTAAGAGATACCCAGGCAAAACCAAAGAATAAAATCATATTTAAAGTCAAGTGTAAAGGTCTAGCCCAAAATTTACCAGCACGGATCTGAGTAGCACTAAAAGCAGAAACTAAAACCAAAAACACAACAGTTAAACCTGCGACTAAGTGTGAAGAATGACCCAAAGATCCAAAATGTCCTAAAGTTCCAACAATACCAATTACTAATAATAGTAAAACTAAACTGACTATAGTTATTCCCATAGTGTAATGGAAATTTTTTACTATTCTATTCACCTGGGGTAAAACTACACCAATAGGAGAACGTCCTGTATTTCTGAATTGCCATAACCAAAAACCAGAAAAAGCGAGAATTATATAAGCTAGAATAGATAAACCCATAGACCAAGCGGCTATTTTCCAAAGCCACAAAAAAGAAGGTAGGTGCATAGTAATTTTTAATTCACTACTGAGATAATCATATCTGTTTTATGTCTCAAGGTATGCTCTGAGTCAAGTAAAATTATACCCTTCGATCTTGACAACAAACCCTATCTAAAAATGATACCAGAGTTGGCCGAAAAATTATGATTTAAAGCCCGTTCTTTTAAGGGTATAATCAATCCTCTTGCTTCAGCTAGAGGTACAACTGATAACTGACAACTGATAACTGATAACTGATAACTGAAATGACACAAATTTAAGTCACATAAAAAAGGTTGCCGAATTTCAGCAACCCAAAGATTGACAACTATTATTTTTTATCAAAAAATACTCTCCCAGCAATTTTTTAAACTTAAATAAAGTTCAAAAGAACGGAGAATTTAAGCTCCCAGGTTTAATAAAAAACCCTGCTGAGATTGATTAACTCTCATACTGGGTGCAATATTTTGTAAAGGTTTTGTAGTATCTTCAACTTTCGTATTGACTACCGAAACAATGACATCAGGTTCGGTGGTTTCACTGTCTGATACTGATTGTGATCCTGGTTGAGATCCCTTGTCATCAGAATCATTCACTGCCAAGCGATCGCAAGGTATAGTATCCGACAGAATAGCACTAGCCATCATTCCTGTATGAATCTCCATTTGAGCATCTTTTGGAGCTTCAAAAACTAATCTTTGTCCGGGGAAAACTACACGTTCAAAATACCAGTTAGCAATATTGGAGATACGCGCCACCTGTATCTTACTTGTAGCATTTATGTAGCAGCAGAGGATTTTCCCTGATTGCTCCGGTGGTAGAGAATCTAATATTTGAGCCATAACTGCTGAGGAGCTTTTACGCCGCAATTTTACATTACAAATGTCAAACTAACATCTCATGATCCCCATTTACTGTAGCTGCCACTACCAACTGAAATTTTCTGCATTACTTTTATCTAAATTTATGTTTTGTTTTGTATAACAGCATTCAGAAGTCTGTATGAGTTTAGCTTTGATTCATTTATGTATAAATTCCATCAAATTTTTGTCACTTTTTCAGCCTTGACATTTATGTAGCACGTATGTAGTATTATCTTCTGGCTAACAAAATCATTTTTACATCTTGTGCATCATGACGAAGTTAAGAGATATTCTCAATTATTTTCGTCCTTACTGGAAGCTGAGTATTTTTAGCATTACCGCATCTAGTATTTACGAAACCCTTGATTTATTATTACCCTATGTAGTTGGACAAATATTAAATATTTTATCTAATCAACCTTTAGATAAACCAGTACAGGGAATAATTAATACTGCTGCTAGTATTACAAATTATCCAATTAATAAAACTTTTTCTTTAAGTGTTTTATTGGGTTTAATTTCTATAGTTACAGTAATTAAAGCACCTACACAACCTTGGTTAACAAGCTGGTTTGATTGGTATATAGCTTTAAAAGGAAGACGTGATAACAGCCAACAAGCCATCAAAAAAATCCTCAGTCTCCCCTTAGAATTTTATGATGAAAATAATCCAGGTAGGATTTCAGGGAGAGTTGCCAGGGGAATCTTTAACTATACATGGGGTTATCCAGAAATTGCTGGACAATTCATTCCTAAAATCACTCGTGCATTGGTGATTTTTGTATTTATCACCGTGATTGAATGGCGAATTTCTATATTATTTTTTGCGTCATTTGTATTTATCTTTAGCTTTATTTGGAAACAAATTCAGTATTTGATTAAATGTGAGATGCAAGTGGATAAATATATGGAAAATACAGAAAGTCGCACTTCAGAACTGGTAACAAATATCAAGACAGTAAAAGCCTATGCAACTGAAGCACGAGAATTTAAAAGGCAAAGTCAACGTATAGAAAGAGAAATTTACGTTGTTATTTATCGTTTGCATAGATCATACGTAAAAGTCCAAACATTCCAAAGAACTGTGGTTCAGTTTTCTGTACTAATTATTTTAAGTTTTGCGCTCATTGCCACTCTGAATGGCAAAATTTCTTTGGGTCACTTCATTGTTATTTTAACTATGACTAATATGGCCTATGCTGAGTTAGAACCTATTAGTATTTTAATTGAATCTTTCTCTCGCCGCTATTCTCCTATAATTAGATTCAATGAACTTTTAGCAATGCCATTAAGAACAGATAATATCTTCGATCAAGAAAGTGCGGACGATACACCATATCAATTTACAGGTAAAATAGAACTTTCCCATGTGAGCTTCAGTTATCATCCAAACCGCCCAGTTTTACAAAATATCAATTTTTTAATTAAACCTTATCAAACTGTAGCTTTGGTAGGTAAATCAGGTTCTGGTAAATCAACCTTAATCAAATTGCTCTTGCGCTATTTTGAACCCAACACAGGTAAAATTTTGATTGATGGTGAAGATATTAACAGTTTAGATATAATTAAATACCGACGCAGATTGGCAATTGTTCACCAAGAAGTTGACATTTTCAATGGTACTGTTTTAGATAACCTCAAATATGGCAGACCGGATGCAACTCTAGAGCAAATTCAAGAAGCTTGTCGAATTGCTAGGGTTGATGAAGTAATTGAACAACTTTCTCATGGATATAACACCATAGTTGGTGAGCGTGGTGTGAGGTTATCAGGAGGACAAAGACAAAGATTAGGTATTGCTAGAGCATTGTTAGTAGAACCAGATGTTCTCATTTTTGATGAAGCGACTTCTAGCTTAGATTCTGAATCAGAGCGTGCAATTCAAGTTGCTATGAATTCTATTCAGGGAACACGCACAACAATTATAATTGCTCACCGCCTGAGTACAATCAGAAATGCTAATCAGATTTTAGTTTTAGACCAGGGTAAAATTGCTGAAGTTGGTAATCATAGTGAACTGCTACAGCGAAAAGGTATTTATTACCGTTTGCACTCACTCCAGGAAACGGGAGGCAGGGTATAAGTAGGTAGGCGTTAAAAATTGTCGTTGGGATCAAGCAGGGTGCAGGTGGCAGGGGGCAACAGATTGTAAAAGAGTTTTTTCACAATCTGATTTGGTATTACTCATCTTGGATCATCCTAAAAGAGTTAAACCTTGTGGGGTAGACATCTTGCCCACCGGACATACTGCTATATTAAATTTTTAATTCTCTACTTACTGCCTACTAAGTAAGTCGGCGGGAAAATTTATAGGTATGTAACAAAAAGTAAACAAGGACCAAAACCATCTTTCCCTCTGCCCCCTGCTCCCTGCTCCCTGCCTAATTTCTACCTTCCTTGCCACCCAGTCAGAAAAAAATTTCTTCTCACCCCTTGCCAAAGCAAAAAATTGCTGCTACTATTACTAGGAATGGGACACAGCGGGTCGGTGTCCGAGTGGTTAATGGAGACGGACTGTAAATCCGTTGGTTTGCGCCTACGCTGGTTCGAATCCAGCCCGGCCCACCATTTTAAAAAGTGTAAGTTACATAAGCTGAGTGTCGAGATATATTCTCAGCTTTGTAACCTACAGCTAGAACCCGAAGCTTAATTATGCCCGTGTGGCTCAGTGGTAGAGCACACCCTTGGTAAGGGTGAGGTCACGAGTTCAATCCTCGTCACGGGCTTTTTTATTGTAAAAACCATTTTCTATTTTAACCCAAATTGATAAGTCTGTATTTACTTGTGCATAATCTGTCACTCTTCACTATTATGGGTGAGTAGTTTTTAGAATGTAATAATGACATCCAGAAGTGATATTCCTACTTTAGCTAATTTAGAATACATACCCTACATTGATGAAAGTGGTGAATTACCAGAAAATTTTGATAGAAAAATAGGAGTTTATGCTATTTTTGATCAAGATAAGACTATCCAATTTGTAGGTTATTCTCGTAATGTTTATCTTAGCTGTAAGCAACATTTAGTCCGTGTTCCAGAAAAGTGTTATTGGTTGAAGATACATACAATAGAAAGTCCTAAACGTAGTCTTTTAGAAGAGATTGAAAAAGAATGGGTGAGCGAAAATAGTAGTTTTTCTATTGAAAATAGTGAAAATAAAGAAAAATGGACTAATCCCATTGATGTCAAACAATTTATGACATTAGAAGAACAAAATAATTATCAAGATTCACGACTGGATGAGTTAGCAAAAACAAAACTTCTCAAAAATGTAGCTCGTCGAGTGGAAGCAGAAATTTTATCCATATTAGAATTACGAGGGGTAAAAACTCAAGTTCGGTTTAATCCCAAGTTGAAAGAAACAGGTTTGCTAGATTTAAAATAGTAAATTTTCAGAGCGGTATGTGCTGGGTACTTTGGTATAAAATACCTAGTACCGCTTCGTTGAAGCCAAAATTCAAAAGTCAAAAGTAAGAGTTAGTAAGCTTTTTAGCAATTAAGAATGGTTTGTCTATTTACGCTAACCTGTATTAGTTGACTGATTTTCTCTACGTGGATCACACACTTATTTTGTCAGGGTTTATATTATGGGATATAGGGTATTGAGAATATTGATTTATTCTCTTTTCCCTCTTCTCTGAATATTTCTGATATTTATTGTCCCCTCTATGAACTACGAAATTGCCCGCAAATTACTTATAGATCAGACAAAAAACGATGCTAACCCTGATGCTTTGTTAAATCGTTTGAGACAAGGAAAAGCTCCTGTTCCAGGACAGATTACTTCTATTTTATTAGCTTTAAAGGTGGTATTTGAAACGTTAAAAGATTCAGATACCTTAGATAGAGAATTAGCTTTCTCTTTATATAAATTAGGAATTAAAGGTTTACAACTTTTTGCTACAGGTAGGAAAGCTGGGATAGAATGGCCTCCACTACTACAAGAAGATTTACAGCGTATTTCTTTTGCAACAGAAAGTATATTCTCTAATATGTGGGAAACATCTCTTCACTCTTGAGGATTGTTTATTTAACGCGTTTTTAGTTCTGCTTGTATTTTTTCTACATCAGATTTTAGTAATACCGTGACTCTACCACTTACAGCTTTCCTATTTTTGGGTTTAGCAACCTCTATCCAATAAGCAAAGCGATCGCCTAATCTTAGTTCTCCTCTTAATGCTTCTCGCAGAGGTGTTCTTGCTAACCTTGCTCTGTTGATTGTACTTCGGTTAGGGTACTCATAGATTACTTGAGCGCGGTTATAGTCTTGGTAAATTTCTGTACCGTATATTATCCGTAAAGATTCCTCCAGACGTTCCATTGTCACTCCATTCACACCGTCGTACATTGTGAGGATTTCTGTGCGAATTGTACTTCTGTCTTTGGTGAATGTGACTTTACCTGGAGGTAATACTGACGCTTGGAAAGTAAACCTTTGAGCCGCTGTATCACTTTTACTAACAAATAATTTTTCTCCGCTTCTGGGTCGAAGTGTTGGATGGGCGTTAATCCAAGCTGTAACAACTTCAGTGCTTTGTCCTGGTAATGCTCTGGCGGGAGATTTTGTGAGTATTTCTGCTGTTATTAAAGGTATAATTGAGCAGGAAATAATTAATAAGTTACGCAAATATTTTTGTAGCATTTTCCTATGTAAATAGTCGTGCAAAATAAATTTCATCGTTGGGGGAGGGAACAGATAAGGAGTATAGTCTATTCTATGTAAGACTTACGCATTTTTGCGAAATGTCTTGGTTGGAGATTGCTTCCTTACGTTGTAATCACATTAATTGAAGTAGGTTTTGCGTAAGTCCTGCTATGTTTAATCAATATGTGCAATTGGTTTTGCTTGGGTACTTATAAATAACATAATCATTGTAATAAATTTTTCAGTTCCCTGACTTTTTGAGAAGGAGAAAATCTGGGTACAACTAACATGGTAACATTGCCACTTTTATAACATTACGGTTTTTCATATCCATAAATACCTGTTCTAAATCTTGTAAAGGGCGCTGTTCACTAATTAATAATTCAAAAGGTATTTTTTGACTAGCTATCAAAGATAATGCTTGGTGTACATATTCAGGTGTGTTGTGAAATACTCCTTTTAAAGTTAATTCGCTGTAATGTAATTGTTCTGTATTAACAGTAATATTTGTATCCTTGGGACAGCCACCAAATAAATTAACAGTACCACCAGGACGAGTAGAAGCGATCGCAGTTTCCCAAACACTAGGAACACCTGTAGCTTCGATTACCACATCTGCACCCCAACCATCGGTTAATTCTTTCACAACACCTGGGATATCAGGAGTTTGATGATAATTGAAAGTTTTTGCAGCACCTAATTTTTTACCAATATCTAAGCGTTGCTCATTACCCCCCCAGAGGAATACTTGAGCTTGTTTTTCTGCTGCTAAAACCGCCACAAACATCAAACCGATCGCACCATCACCTAAGACAACAACTCTATCACCTGGTTTAATATTTGACCTAGCAATCCCGTGTAAAACACAGGAGAGAGGTTCAGTCATTGCTGCTAGTTCCAATGATAAATGATCGGGAACTGACAACATATTATGCTCGACAATTGGTGCAGGAATTTGCAAATATTCGGCAAAAGTGCCATTATTCCAAGTTAAATGAGGACAAAGAGAATATTCTTGACGTTGACAAAAGAAACATTTCATGCAGGGAGCAGAATTATTAGCAAAAACTCTATTCCCGACTTGCCAATTTTTCACCCCTGCACCCATAGCAACAATTGTACCAGCGGCTTCGTGTCCAAATAAAGTTGGAAGTGTCAACATTTTAGCATGGCCACCCCGTCGCCATACCTTTAAATCAGTACCGCAGGTGGTAGCTGCACCCACTTTAATCACCACTTCCCCAGGTGCGGGAGTGGGATCGGATACTTGTTCCAAACGTAAATCTTCTTTTCCGTACAGTAAAGCTGCTAACAAAATCAATCACCTAAAAATTAGCTAATATCATTTGATAAATTACCATATCTGTTGACGTAGGTTATGGGTAATTGAATTGTAGGATACTTCAGCATAACGCATCACCATAAACTCTATGCCATTAATTAACAGATTGCAACCAATTTTCCAAATCACTAACTGAATTAAAATCTGATCAAGCTTCTCCCAATTCTTCCAATTTATCAACTGACAATTATCACGACTTACGGAAAATCTACTGCAAATACTGTCATTGCGACGTAAGGAAGCAATCTCAAAACCCCACATTTCATTAAAATGCGTAATTCCTATCTGATTCGGAAAAGTTATTTTCAAAGTGCATAAAAATAGTACTAACACAAACTACCTCACTGAATGAGTTTTACAGATTTTTCACTGGTTGATTTTTGCAGGAGTACGAAAATCCAGAATCTGGATTTGACTAGGATTTGAAAATTTTTGTTAGAGATCAGTACTAGTACTGGTAAATAAGTATTATTATAAGAACCTAGAATTTTAAGCACCCATGAACAAAATAGTAAGTAACAAAATTTTCAAGCCTTTTGCTCAAGCTTTAATTAGAGAATTTGTGAAATATCCATTTTCACGCGATGTGTTGAATTTCTTATATTTAAAATTAACATATTCGCAAATGACAAAAGTACATGATATTTTTGCCAAAATCTTTAGGGATACTAATACAAATATAATTCCTGGTGATTGGAAGGTTGTATTTTTAGGAAGAGAAATTTTCATACCCTTAAAAACAGAAACAATATGGCTAGATTGGGATACTGCTTTATCAATAATCGGACATGATACTGAAGTTAAAGAAACTTACCAATTCTTTTTATCTCAAGAAAATAAACCAGATTTATTTGTAGATATTGGAACAAATTATGGAACTCATTCCTTGCTTTTCTTGTGCCACGGTATTGAAACCATATCTTTTGAACCAAATTCATCATGCCATTCCTACTTTCAAGAGATGTCTATCTTTAATAATGTAAAAGTGAATCTAGAGAAAGTTGCTTTGGGGGAAACTGAAGGGGTTGTGACAATAAAATACCCAGAAAAAGCAACATGGTTGGGATCTACAGATGAAACTATCCAATCTAAACTGGGAATTAATCAAAAAATGATTGAAGAAGAAGTAAGAAAAACAAAGCTAGACGACTATATAGATCAATTTAAAGAGAAGCAAGTATTAATTAAAGTAGATACTGAAGGAAACGAATTTAGTGTTCTTAAAGGTGCAGAGAATGTGCTAAAAATATGTAAACCAATGATTATATTTGAATGTTTGAACAATCAAGTGAAGAGGAAACCCCTATATAATTACTTTACTAGCAACGGTTATCAAATATATCATTTACCGTATAAACACTTAAAGCAGGATAACGCGCTTACTGATGATGAATTTTTAACTACGCCATTAACAAACTTTATTGGTATTTCTCAATAATATCCAGGACTTACGCAAAACCTATTCTAAATGCTGTCATTGCGACGTAAGGAAGCAATCTCAAAACCCACATTTCATTAAAATGCGAAAGCCCTAAACATCGTTTCCGGGTGCATCGCTATTATTCCTTGAATATCCCCTTGTTTAATATCAATATTTGTGGGAAATATATAGGGCTTGCTGTCCGCGTAGCGTGCCGTCAGGCATATAAATCTGAAAATATTATTGGTATTGGGTTTTAGAAGATTTGAGATTGAGAAAGTGCAAGCTTTTGAGGGGTAAGTGCTAAAAAACCTTGCACTTTTTTGATTTCGAGAGATTGAACAGTAGTTTTTCAGTTCTCTCCCTGCTCCCTGCCGCCTCTATGATAAGACTTTTTCAGCAAGCCCTACATACAGCAGATTTCGTTGCGATGAGGTACAAATCATAATTATGAAACTCTTGTGGGGTGGGCATCTTGCCCGCCAAAAATGTACTTCATTACACCGGAAAGTGCTGTATAATTTCAAGGGCAACCACGGGGGGTTTGCCCCTACGTGAGGAAAACATAAAAAAGTGGCCCTGAATATTTTCAGAACCACAAGTATTTTGATTAAATTTCAGTTAGATTACCGAACTTGACCATGAGTTGCAACTGCATCAATGGGTTTCATGAAATATAGATTCAAGAACTGCCAAGCATGAGATAAGTAAACAGGCACTTTTTGGAAGATTTGTAAGAATTTGGGAGTATTGGATTTAGAAATTTCTCTCAATTTCTCGTTGTTTTTAACGCAAATATCCAAACGTCCATAGAATGATGGATGTTCAACATTCAACATAACTGGGAAAACTCGACCTGCGGTTTCGTTGGTTTTCTTAATTACATGAATGTCATATTCCCTTGCATCTAAACCAATTGCAGCATAAAAATCTTTACGCTGAATGTCATTTAGATACATGGTTGCAAATACAGACAACAAGAAGAAACGACTCCAAAGTTTAGCTCTCCAGTCATTCAACATTTGGGGTTGCGCTCTCATGATGGCATCAAAGAAGTCACCATGACGGTTTTCATCCTGACACCAATTCTCGAAGAAGCGGAAAATTGGATAAATTCTATCTTCAGGATGTTGTTCTAAATGACGATAAATGGTGATATAACGCCAGTAACCAATCTTCTCAGAAAGATAAGTAGCGTAGAAGATAAATTTGGGTTTAAAGAAGGTATAACTACGGCTTTTGGTCAAAAATCCTAAATCTAAGGATAGATTAAAATCTGACATTGCCTTGTTTAAGAACCCAGCATGACGAGCTTCATCCCGTGACATGAGGTTAAAACATTCAGCTAAAACAGGGCTTTTATCTTTCAAGCGACGGCCGAGTTCTTTGTAGAGTAAAAATCCGGAAAATTCCGCTGTACAGGAACGTTCTAGAAATTCAACGAATAATTGGCGAGTTTCCCCATCAATATGATCCCAGGATTGTTCAAATTCGTCATCCCGGACAAAATGATGGCGGTTGTAGTCAACACGAAATTCTTCGAGAATGGCTTGTAACTCATCTTCATTGACGGAAATATCCATCCGGGCCATTTCATCAAAATCTGTTGTGTAAAACCGGGGTGTTAAAAGGGTTTCCCTAGAGGGGACTTTTACCCCAGGACGCATTTCTTCAAAGCCTGGTTTTTTTAGGGATTCTACCATCTGTTAATTGCTCTTTTGTCTTTCTTATGTTAAGTACACCCGACAGCTAAGGTTATGCTCTCTCAAGGTGTAGCCAGGGACAATAATTACATTTGTATGAAATACAGTGTAACAAGGTCTAGGAGTGAAAATGGAAATTAAACATTAAGAGTTGCAACAAATTTTTAGGTGTTTTCGGATTTAATTTATTATTGCTTGCCATGATTTGTTATCATATAAGATAGCTTATGATTGCACTTATAAACACATCAAAATATACATATATATTAAGTTTTTAAATGAGCAATGATGGTATCACTCAAAGCATCCGGTATTTTTGCAATTGGGAATGCTGAATCTCTAACAAATTGACTCTATAGAATATAATTAATGTAAGAATCTAGCAAATCAAGATTTATAAACTAATACAGAAAAACCTTACTAAATATAATATATGAAACAAATTAAAATTATTGTCGAAAAACACTTTGATGGTTATATTGCTTATCCCCTTGGTATTCAAGGAGTTATAGTTGGTGAAGGTGACAGTTATGAAGAAGCCTTAGTTGACGTAAAATCAGCTATTAAATGTCATATAGAAGTGTTTGGTAAAGAAGTTTTAGAAGATGAATCACCAATTTTAGAAGCTTTTGTAGCGGAAGCTGAGGTGATGATATAATGCCTAAATTTCCCGTAGATGCACCAAAAGCAAAAGTTATAAAAACATTGGAATTACTCGGATTTAGTATTATTCGAGAACGAGAACATATTGTGATGATAAAAAACAATGAAGACGGCACAAAAACACCATTAACTATGCCTAATCACTCTCAGATTAAAAGTTCAACCTTAAGATCAATCTGTACTCAAGCTGGAATATCAAGAGAAGATTTTTTGGCAGCATATCAACAAACATAATGTTATCAGAAATAGGCTCAAAACCCCGCAGTGCCAGGTAACGAATTTGGGAAATGTTGATTATTACGTGGGAAAAGACTCTGTAACAAATGTTTATAATTGCCAAAAAGCTTTATATGTTATGGTTTACAAGTCTCGATGCGAGAGAATAGATCATACAACTTTCTCCAACTCCTCCCAAAACACCCAAAATTTCTACCCCAAACAACGCACAACGGTAAATATCCACTTGTTATTTTAGTGTTAAAATATAACTCACTATAGTTAATAAAATCTCCTTCTTCTTTCCTCCACCCCACTGTTTTGCACAATTTATTCAAGGCTTCTTTATCATATTTGGCATTAGGCTTCCCAGCAATACTTTCGTACATTTCCTTTTGGATGCTGAAGCCAAATCGTCCGTCACTGTATTTTACCCACAATTTGTCAATTGTGCAGAGGTGTTGGCATGGAAAATGTAAGAGTTCATCACTTGTAAAAATGTCACCATATTTTTTACCAATAGCTTTAATCATAACTTCATAAGTTTCTTTGTTTGATCTAGTAGTTTTTGCGCTTCCTGTTTTTTTCCTCGTCATTTAATTCTGTATCGGTGAAAGTAATAGTAATTTCAATATTGGATGTGTCTGTCATAATGTAAAATTGGTGATTGTAAGTTTGACCATTATTGTATAAATATTAGCTTTTTCATTGATTTTGTCAATCCAAGCGTTCAATTAGCCAATTAATTAGCCAGGGAATCAATTCCCTGTCTGATAGCTAAAGTCGGTTTTAACCGACTGATATCAGGTAATTAAGTTAAGAGTGGCAACAAATCTTTAGCCGTTACGGAATTGGGTTTGGAAATTTGGTAGTTAAGCAAGATAACCAATTACCTATTTTCTGTACTACATTAGGAGTTGTGTGAGTATTGAGTGGCTTAAATCTAAACAAATAAATTAGGACTTACGCACGAGTCATGGAATATCAAACCGCAGAGAACGCAGAGAACGCAGAGGAATAGAGTTTTGGAATATTTTTGCGTAAGTCCTGATCTAAAAACTTAGATTGTAATTATCAGGACATANTGTAGCAGTGGATCAAGGTGGGTGTGTGGAAACTCTTTATCCCACTTCTCATACTAATCCTGTTTATGTTGATGAAGGTGTGGTACATTATGGTGTACCCAATATGCCTGGTGCTGTACCTTGGACTACCCTTATAGGGGCGGGACTTTCGGCAATTTTTACTAGATTAATATTCATAATTTATTAGTCAACTATCATCAGTCAAGAATATACTATTAATGATCAATGATTAAAGACTAATAACTAATAACTATTCATCTGGTTCAATGGTGCTGCTTAAACCATGACTTTTTAGAGTTTCAGAATAAAATTCAGCGTGTTCTAAAGCACAGGTAATGACTAAAGCTAATCCGTTATTATGAGCTTCCATCATAATACTAACAGCTTGGGGCTGATTAATACTAGGCACGGTAGTCATCAACACCTGAACTACATACTCCATAGGATTAAAATCATCATTATGGAGTAAGACGCGATACCTAGGCGCAAGTTTACGGGTTGTGGAAGGCTTTTGAATAGTTTCTACTGACACGGCTCTTGGCTTTTCTATCGTTGATATACTACAATATAGCTTCTATTGAGCATTTGCTTAACAGTATATAACATGATTGTCTTTCCGTTTGCTTCTCAAATCCCATGTCTTACAAATGGTGAAGATAGAAAATCTGGTTAAACAATGATCAATTTCCCGCCAAAGTCCAAGATAGCTTCTAAAATTAAATCAAATACCACAAAATTTAGTTGTTATTCTCTGCTGCGATGAATATTCAACCAAACTTTCAAATTGGACAAATAATATCTTTGGATTGTGGCCACAGAAACCTTTATTGTGAAGTTGTACAAGTTGTAACTTCCCGTGATCTGTGTTGGGTTCGCCCTTTACTACTAGCAGAAGTCAGAGAAGAACAAACTTGGATTACTGATTTGCGTGATGCGTCTGACTTATTGTGGCCTACAAATTTATTTCGGCCTGCTCTTGATACAGAGGTAATTAACCTATTTAGTCAACTTTCACCAATAGAACCAAAGGTGAGTGTTGATCAGGTTGCCCAACAAAAACTACATCATTTTATTACTCAAGCTTGGCAAGCTTACCAAAATAGCAACGACTTGTGAATTGACTCAAGCTAAAAGTTAACCATTCAGTTTTAGTTTCTTAGTTTTTAGCCCCAGCGAGGTACTAACTTTACCCTTCCTGCATCCATTTCAGCCATTAGTAGTTCTAAGGCTTCATAGTCAACATCCGATATATAACCCAATTGCGTTAACTCTGAGTTGATCTCATTTTCTATTTCTGGTGTTAACTTTTTGATGTGTAAAGCTTTTTCTACCAGTTGACGAATTGCGTATGGTGTGTTCATAGAGAATAAACCAACTTTAATTACTAATCATTATCTAGGATGGACTACAGTGTCAAAAGTGAGCCAAATATTGTCACTTTAGTGACATAGATCACAACAAATTTTGAGATACATAGTTGTGTTCTGGTTAAACTGGCGAGCATCATTAAGTGACAATAGCTTTCACTCAAAAATAAAATTTAGCTCAAACAGTTATAAAAACAGGTTAAACCCCAAGTGATCATCAACGCAAATGATGAATCTGTTATTTAGTTATCTATGTAGATTGTTTTGTAACTGGCGGAAAAAAAATGTATTCATAAATACACTTTACGGTGTACTGATAGTAATCTTTAAACAACGTTATTAATGCAATAAAGATTCAATAAACTCAATGGATAGGCAATGATTTTTTTGATATACCAAGATACAGCTTAATTTTAGATTTGAATCCAACAGTTCTGAGTTACAATGCTGGATAATTACTTGTAAATTAAGTTAACTAAAAAGATAGCAAAGTGGCCGTTTTAGTAGAAGAATTAATAACATCGGATATTTTAAAACCGGCTCGTTACTTGGGAAATGAGCATTTAGCAGTACATAAGCCTTGGGATAAAGCCACAGTGCGTTGGGTACTAACTTACCCAGAAGTATATGAGGTTGGTGCATCAAATCTGGGACATATAATTCTCTATAACATTTTGAATGCTCAACCAGACCAACTATGCGATCGCTCCTATCTCCCAGGCCCAGATTTAGGAGCAAAACTGCGTCAGACGCAAACACCCCTATTTGCGGTAGAGTCAAAACGTTCCCTCAGAGAATTTGATATCTTAGGTTTTAGTCTCAGCTACGAACTAGGGGCAACCAATATCCTAGAAATGTTAGACTTAGCGGGAATTCCTCTGACATGGCACCAGAGACAAAAGGCTGAAAAAAATCAATCTTTCACCCCATCATCCTATTCATACCCCTTCATTTTTGCAGGTGGACAAACTGCTACATCTAACCCCGAACCCTATACAGATTTCTTTGACTTTATCGTTTTAGGAGATGGAGAAGAACTCTTACCAGAAATTGGTTTAGTTTTAGCAGAAGGAAAAACCACAGGGTTAAGTAGAGAAGAACTTTTACTCGACTTAGCACAAATACCTGGTGTATATGTGCCACAATTTTATGAAATGGGAGAAAATGGTGCAGTTAAACCCCTACGTGCAGATGTCCCAGAAAAAATTATCAGAAGAGTCGCTACACCTATTCCCGCTTATTCCATTGGTTTAGTTCCCTACGTCGAAACAGTCCATGATCGCCTCACCATAGAAATTCGCCGGGGTTGCACTCGTGGTTGCCGTTTTTGTCAACCAGGAATGTTAACACGTCCAGCACGGGATGTAGAGCCAGAAAAAGTAGTAGAAGCGATAGAAGCTGGGATGAGAGAAACTGGGTACAACGAATTTTCTCTGTTATCTCTGAGTTGTTCCGATTATTTATCCTTACCCGCAGTGGGAATGGAAATCAAAAATCGCCTCAAAAATGAAAATATTACCTTATCATTACCATCTCAACGAGTAGATAGATTTGATAAGAACATTGCCAACATCTTAGGAGGTACACGTCAAGGTAGCTTAACCTTTGCTCCAGAAGCTGGTACTCAGCGAATGCGAGATATAGTCAATAAGGGGTTAACCAATGATGAATTATTGAGAGGGATTAAAACAGCCTGGGAGCAAGGCTGGGATAAAATCAAACTGTATTTTATGATTGGTTTACCAGGAGAAACTGACGCAGATGTAATTGGGATTGCAGAAACAGTCAAATGGTTACAGCGAGAATGTCGAGGTAAAGGGAGAAGACCTTTAAGTTTTAATTTAACAATTTCTAACTTTACACCCAAACCCCATACACCTTTCCAATGGCATAGTGTTTCTACTGCTGAGTTTGAACGCAAACAGGAATTACTACGACAAGAGTTTCGCCGGATTCGTAATCTCAAAGTGAACTTCACTGATATTCGCTTATCAGCAATGGAAGATTTTGTTGGCCGTGGGGATCGCTCTTTAGGCAAAGTTCTCCGCCGTGCTTGGGAATTAGGGGCGGGGATGGATTCATGGTACGACAGCGTAGAAACAGCTTTTGATGCTTGGGGCAAGGCAATTGCTGAAGCTGGGCTAGATTGGAAATACCGTAAAGTAGAGACTGGTGAGGCAGTCCGATCTTGGGGTTTTCCCGCAGAAGGAAATGCTGAATCCCAAAGTGGGGACTGGGAACTGGGAAATGGGGACGAAGATAAACAGATGTCATATCTTGATCTTCCCTTACCTTGGGATCACATTGATACAGGCATTGAGAAAAAATGGCTACAAGAGGACTTGAAACGCGCTTTAGAAGCCGCTATTGTCCCTGACTGCTCCTTCGATGGTTGCTCTCACTGCGGTGTTTGTAGTCCAGATTTTGGTCATAATATTGTGATTGAACCACCAGCCATTCCTGAATTTGGCGGTAATTTCGTCCCCAATACCACAAAAGTCCAACGTTTAAGAGTATGGTTTGGTAAACAAGGTGATATAGCATTAGTCAGTCATTTAGACTTGATGCGTTTATTTGATCGAGTTGTGCGCCGTGCAGGCTTACCTGTGGCCTTTAGTGGCGGATTCCATCCCCATCCCCGCATTGCCGTAGCCAGTGCTTTATCTTTAGGTAGTACCAGTAGTGGGGAAATAGTAGACTTTGAATTAACTCAACCAATGAATGTGGAAGATTTTCGCAGACAATTGGTCAGTCAATTGCCCTCTGATCTACCCATCTACCAAGTAGAAGAGATAAACTTGAAAGCGCCAGCTGCTAACCAAGCAATGGAAGCAGCAGAATATTTACTCACTATTTCTACACCTGGTGAAGTAGCAACAGCAACATGGCAAGCATGGATTGAGGAAATTCTAGCCAGAACAGAAATTCTGGTAGAACACACCACTAAATCAGGCAAACAACAGATTATAAATCTGCGTGATCGCCTCTTTACCATAGAACTATTACAAACAGATATGTCTCTAAGTGAAACCCACACTATCTTGCGTTATCAAGGTAGTTGTCGTCATGATGGTGTGATATTGCGTCCTGAGCAAATATTGTCTATACTAGAGATAGTGGCTGGTCAAGAATTTCACATTTTGCATATCCATCGCAACAGGCTAGTATTGGGAACATAGTTCCATACAAGCAACTTGCTAGTAGTTACCAAAACAACGGGTTTCTCCTAGACTTTGTAGTTCCTTCGGGCTACTTTCTAGTCAAGCGGCAACCAAACATATTTGCTGGTACAATATTGTTTGAATCCAGAATCTTTGTTCTCATAGTGCAGAGAGTTAAGTTAACCGGAATGACTATATTCACCATGAATTGATTTTTAGTAAGGTTGCGCTAGAATAAAGTGACGAGAAATTTTCTGGCGCTGCGTTGAATGGATCTGATTCACTACCCTGAAAATTAGGGAGTACAAGCGAAAGTAATCCGAGTGTAGTTTCTAGGATTTTATCCCAAACAAACTGAGGCAGGTTGAAAGACACTCTCTATAGCTCAAGTATGAATCATTTACTGACAGCTTCACGCCGGAAACTTAACTCTATATCTTTTTTACAACAACTGCACCAACTCCTTTATCTGAGAGGGTAAAGGTCTTGGTTAGGAAATTAACCGTAGACGGTTGATTAAATTACTTAAAACTTATGCAGCCGTTCTGGAATAATCAGGCGTGTAAACGCAATTACAGTTTTTTATGAGCTTTCAACAGAAGAAAGCAATTTTAGATTTTGAATTTTTATTACCAGTAGCGCCTTGTAGGGCTGCCAGTAGGGGCTAGAGGTATAAAATAAGCTCCTTCTAATCCCCATTGGTGCTGCCAATTTTTGAGGAACTTGAATGCCAAAACAAATTATTATTGCAGAGCAACATCAGATTGCTGCTGTATTTTCCGAAGATCAAATCCAAGAACTCGTTGTTGCCACTGGTCATCATCAAATTGGTGATATCTACTTAGGCGTTGTAGAAAATGTTTTGCCAGGTATAGACGCAGCTTTCGTCAATATTGGAGATCCAGAACGCAATGGTTTTATTCATGTTACTGACTTAGGACCTTTAAAAATTAAGCGTAGTTCCGCAGCCATTACTGAACTGTTGACACCACAACAGAAAGTATTAGTGCAAGTCATGAAAGAGCCAACTGGGACAAAAGGACCAAGGCTCACAGGTAACATCACCTTACCAGGACGTTATGTAGTGTTAATGCCTTATGGTAAAGGTGTAAACTTATCACGGCGAATTAAAAGTGAAAGCGAGCGCAATCGCCTCCGCGCCCTCGCAATTTTAATTAAACCAGCTGGTATGGGTGTTCTAGTGCGAACTGAAGCTGAAGGTAAACCAGAAGAAGCAATCATTGAAGACTTAGAATTGCTACAAAAGCAATGGGAAGTAATTCAGCAAGAAGCCCAGTCTACCCGCGCTCCAGCTTTACTCAACCGAGATGATGATTTCATTCAACGGGTATTACGGGATATGTATGGTGCGGATGTCAACCGCATTGTTGCTGACTCCAACACTGGTTTAAGACGAGTAAAACAGTATTTACAAAACTGGAGTGGAGGTCAAACACCCCAAGGTGTATTAATTGATCATCACCGCGATCGCTCACCAATTCTCGAATACTTCCGCATCAACGCAGCTATTCGTGAGGCTCTTAGACCCAGAGTAGACTTGCCTTCTGGTGGTTATATTATCATTGAACCCACAGAAGCATTAACAGTAATTGACGTTAACTCCGGTTCTTTTACCCGTTCTGCCACAGCTAGAGAAACTGTATTGTGGACAAACTGTGAAGCAGCCACAGAAATTGCCCGACAACTGCGTTTGCGAAACATTGCTGGCGTAATTGTTGTTGATTTCATTGATATGGAATCAAGACGTGATCAACTACAAGTTTTAGAACACTTTAATAAAGCCCTAAAAGCTGACAAAGCCCGTCCACAAATTGCCCAATTAACTGAATTAGGTTTAGTAGAATTGACTCGCAAACGCCAGGGTCAAAATATTTATGAATTATTTGGTGAACTTTGTCCTACCTGTGGAGGTTTAGGACATATAGTACGCTTACCTGGTGAAGCAGAACACCGGATACCCATACCTGCGGCAGATATTCCTGAGCATTTTACATCCTTACCCCAAAGAGAACAGAAGATATCTACAACAGCACGTATTCCTGAATCAAGAGAAATTTATGATGGATTTGGCGAAGGAATTGAAAATGATGGAGAATTCAACCCCGTTAATCTCATCAATCATCCCAGTTATCAAGAACTAGGCGATAACAAGCGTCGTACCCGTACTCGTAGAAGCCGTACAGGTGTTAATGGAGCAAACGGCAAAGATGAAATGAGGATAGGTGGTTTTGTCAATGATTCAGATTTAGACTTAGATAGTGGTGGTGATTTTAATTCCTCATCAGAAACATCCCCTCTGCTCCCTGACTTATCTGATAGAGACAGCGTACGCACCCCTGGGTTGATAAAATCTGGTTGGAGTGAGAAACCAGAACGCACCAAACCCAAAATAGATCCAATTAAGCCAGTGGTAGAACCACCACAGATTGTTTCCTTAGAAATGAGTTCTCAAGAACAGGATATGTTTGCCTTAATGGGGATTTCTCCAGGAGTAAAATTAGAATCCCAGACAAGAAATCCAAAATCTGTGATTTACAATATTGTTCAACCAGGAGAAGAACCCACTAATGATATTGAACTAGATGTAGATTCACCAGTTTCAGAAACACCAAAACCTGAAGTTCCTAAAGTGAAAGTACCTACTCCGCAGATGGAAATAGAAGAAGAATATTTTCCTAAGTTAGTGCTTGAACCACCTTCAGAAGATTCCCTTAATACTGGAATTGAAGTGGAGTCCCCTAGCAACGAAGAAGAAGAAACTAGCCAAACTTCTACACCTAATCGTCGTCGTCGTCGTCGTTCCTCTGCATCTAATCCAGACTCAGAGGATAGTTAGGGTTTGCAGCAAAAAGTGATTTGTGGAGTTGAGGGAACAGGGAACTCTTAACAGGGAACAGTTTTAGATAGTTGGTGAGGGAAAAATTTTCACCCAAACTACAAGGTTTTTTAGCGGTTACGCTCTAAAAGCTGGCACTTTTTAAGTTTCAAATACCCTCAAACCCTTTACCTGTAAAGTTTTTAGATTTATTCAGCAAACCCTAGTTAACCACTTCTGACTATGGCAGAAACAAAATTAACCTCTACATCTGTGGATATAAACCTACCCTCAGAAGACTCAAGTTGGTGGGAACTTTCCACTAAGTCAGATATTTCAGGGTGGGTTGCTGGTATAGATGAAGTAGGAAGAGGTGCTTTGTTTGGGCCAGTCGTAGCAGCGGCAGTAATTCTGCCCACAGAAGTATTACCAGAACTTATCGCAGAGAAAATTACAGATAGCAAAAAGTTGTCTAGTTCTCGGAGACATAAGTTATCGAAGCTAATTGCAACATTGGCAATAGATTGGAAAATTGGTTATGCTTCCACCGCAGAAATTGATCGTTGGAACATTTTACAAGCCACACTCTTAGCCATGAAAAGGGCTGCAATAAAGTTAAAAGTATCTCCTCAACTCTGTTTAATTGATGGCAACCAATCAATTAAAGAGTTAGATATTCAACAACAAACTCTGGTGAAAGGAGATCAAAAATCACTTAATATTGCTGCTGCAAGTATCATGGCTAAAGTTTGGCGAGATGACCTAATATTACGTTTAGCGACTAAGTACCCTGGGTATGAGTTAGAACGTAATAAAGGTTATGGTAGCCAAAAACATGTGTTGGCTCTACAAAAGTATGGCCCTTCAGCCTTACACCGTCTATCCTTTCGTCCTTGTCAAGTAAATAGGGTGATTGGTGAACAGTGAATAGTGAACAGTGAATAGTGAATAGCGATAACTGATAACTGATAACTGATAACTGGTAACTGATAACTGATAACTGATAACTCGTAACTGATAACTGGTAACTGATAACTGATGCAACAATCATTCAAAATTGAGCAGTCTCATGTCAGTTTTGTCACGATTCACACCACTATTCTGTGTCTGTGATATTACCCAATGACGATAATCGGAAAGAAGATGATGCAATAATCTTTGTTTAATTGTTAATAGAACACTCTTAAGTAAACCGTTACCCGTAGTTTCTAAAATTGGCTTGGGTGTTAGGGAAAATGGGTAAGGAATATCTACCAAAACTTCTAAATCGGCCTTTCCCTGTAGACGAGTTTCACTATTGCTATGGTAGGGTGATAAATAGCCTTTTAAATTTAAAGAGAAACGCTGATTTATATACTCAAAACCTCGGATTTCACAGCCTACAGAACGTAAGTAAACAGTTCCTTGAGAATCAGCCCATACTCTCATATCTACAGTTGGTTGAATATTCAAAGACATAAAGTTCAGAGGTCGCATCTTCAGACGAAATACATCCTCTGATAATTGTTGAATTCTACTATTATCAACTAAAGTTTTAACCAGACGTTGAGGCTGACGTAAGTAATGATGAATGGGTATGGGTTGTTTGGGAACAGCAATTTCGACTGATTGAGAGGCGATAAACTTGCTAGGCATAAGTAGATGAGATAAATATGTTTTAATTTTAATATTTTTTAATAAACTAGAGTTATTTCTACAAAATCCACAAATTTGTTTATAATCACTCAAAATAGTCAGTAAACAGTTGATATACAAAAATTAGGATTTATCTCGTCTGATTAAAGAATCAAACTTCCAAATTACTCCATTTTTGCATTGAAATATAGATTTGACTTTGTAATCTATATCACTTTTATTGTCAGTGCAAACCCAAAACTTCTTATATCCAAAATAAAATTTAGCAAAGATTTTGAAAAAATTATGAGTCTCACAATTGCCCATCTAGGACCAGCAGGAACTTATTCTGAACAAGCTGCTTCGTTCTATCTCCACTGGTTGAAAACTTCTCAGGGGGTAGACTCTACTTTGTATGCTTACCCTACCATTGCTAAATCATTAAAAGCTGTCACCAGGGAAAAAACAGAAATAGCTATAGTACCTGTAGAAAACTCCATTGAGGGTAGCGTCAGTATGACGATGGATAGTCTATGGCAATTAGACAATTTAAGAATTAGACAAGCTTTAATTTTACCTATCAATCATGTTCTAATTTCCTGTGCTAATAGTTTAGATGAAGTTAAAACAGTATTTTCTCATCCCCAAGCATTAGCACAATGTCAACAATGGTTAGCCAAATTTGTCCCTAATGCTAATCTTATTCCCAGTAGTTCCACAACAGAAGCTTTAGATAAAATTCCTCAAATATCTGGAACGGCGGCCATATCTTCCCAGAGAGCAGCCCAACTTTATAATTTACCTATTCTTGCTAGTGATATTAATGACTATTCTGAGAACTGTACACGCTTTTGGGTGATAACTCAAACAAATCAACTCGAAAATTCATTTGCACCTACTCACACATCTTTGGCTTTTAGCACATCGGCTAATACTCCTGGCGCACTTGTCAAAGCATTAGAAGTATTTGCTGATTTAGGAATTAATTTGAGTAGAATTGAATCCCGTCCTACTAAGCGTTTACTGGGAGAATATTTATTCTTTTTGGATATAGAAGCACCCGTTAATTCACCTGTCATGAAATCAGCTTTAGCAAAACTGAATTCTTGTACAGAAATATTGAAGATTTTTGGTAGTTATAGTGTCTTGAGGATGAAAAATGAATAGGGAATGCTCTTAAAACCCACCTTCCGTACCCTAGACTGTCACACAACGAAAAATTTTTGGGGATTTAAGATTGGCGAACTGCTTGTAGCAGAGCTTCGCTATCGCCACCTAATATATCAACTATTTTGTATCAAAATTATCTTCAAACATATTCAAAAACCCAAAATTAATAATTGTGACACTGGGGGTGCGGAATGTGGGATTAAAATCTTGCAGTGTAGACAAAAAACTTTTTGTCGGCAACAATATCAACCCATGTGATTAAAAGTATCTTTCAAAACAGAGCGTGCTGCCAGATGATTGCGAGTAGAAGTTAGAATTTCTGCTTCCCTTTGTAAACGAGCAGATGTATCTTGTAATTCTAACAATGCTTGTTGTTCAGGAGCTACACCATAGAGATTACTTGCTACCCAATAGGATAACTCAGTCGGTAGATCTGGTAAATCTTCTGGTAGTTCAATCTCTTTTTCAGTTAATTTAGCGGAGAGACGTACAACATCCTTGAGTAATTGTTCTACCTCCGTCGCTAAAGAGTGTAAATCCTGAGTAGTGGATTGGTCTTCTATCCATTCTACCAAACCGACACGGTAGGGTTTTTCACGGATATATTCTAAAACCCTAAATCTTTGTTGTCCCAAAGTTAAGACTTCCATGCGGTCGTCAGGTAAACGCTGACAATGAACAATTTCTGCACAGCAACCGACATTAGCAATTGTACCTTGAATGGGATCTACCATTAAAACACCAAACCTGCGATCGCCCTCTAGGATCGTATTCATCATGATTCGGTAGCGAAATTCAAATATATGTAACGGTAATGGTCTAGTAGGAAAGAGAACCACTTCAGGCAATGGGAACAGAGGTAGTTCACGGACGGCAATTTTAGATGAATAAGTCATTGTTACTTGGGTATAAATTTTATTCTTAAAATGTATTTATTTTTCCCTACTTTTCCCATACTCGACTATTCTACCATTAGTTTTTATGGTTAAGGTATCAAAAATACAGTACATTTTGGGTTTGATAAGTAGTCGTGCAAAATAAATTTTATAGTTGGGAGAAGGAATAGGGAATAGGTCAAAAATACGGCCAGTTGTATGTTTAATCAATATGTGCAGTTAATTTTGCTCAGGTACTTAAATTCACAAATTTGGGGGTAAAAGATAGCTAAAATTTTCCCCTGTTAAAACCTAAAGGCAGCAAGCTTTTGAATTTTGACTTGCACGTAGTGCTATGGTTGCTATAGTTAAATCATAACCTGCTCTGAGATCAATATTCCCAGAGCAGGTTATGATTAAAACCAAATGTGAATCTTCAATTATCAGTTAATATCATGAAATTTTCTCTTCCTTAACCTAACAGATAGAATAAAAAATCTGGACGAGAAGCTACGCAGACAAATGAATATAATCCTACTGCTAACAGCTAAACGTTGATGATTAGTTTTCAGTCAGTGGTTTGATGACTGATAATTGAGGGTGGGAAAATTACAATTTCACTTCGATATCTACACCAGATGGCAAGTCCAACTTCATCAGTGCATCAATAGTTTTAGAAGAAGGTTGGTAAATATCAATAATCCGGCGATGAGTACGAGTTTCAAAATGTTCGCGGGAATCTTTATCTACGTGAGGTGAGCGTAACACACAATAAATCTTTCTTTTTGTGGGTAACGGAATTGGTCCAATAGCTGTGGCGTTAGTACGATTAGCTGTATCTACAATCTTCTCGCAAGATGTATCTAATAAACGTCGGTCAAAAGCCTGTAAGCGAATTCTAATTTTCTGCTGCTGTAAAGTTGCCATCTTTAGTTTTCCTGGTTCTGTGAATTGTGAGATTTTGTGTTGAGATATGAGATATAAAAAGAGCAGAGATGAATTTTAACCATCTCCGCTCCCTTTTCGTCAGAGCAAAAAGGTGAAAGTTATTTCAGAATTTTGGATACTACGCCCGCACCGATGGTACGACCACCTTCACGAATAGCAAAACGCATACCTTGCTCAATCGCAATGGGGTTAATTAGTTCCACTGTCATTTTGATCCGGTCTCCAGGCATAACCATTTCCACTTCACTACCATCATCAGCAGTGTATGATTTGATTGTGCCAGTTACGTCGGTGGTACGTACATAGAATTGAGGACGATAACCACCGAAGAAAGGACTATGACGACCACCTTCTTCCTTGGTGAGTACGTAAACTTCACCTTCAAATTCGGTATGAGGAGTGATAGAACCGGGCTTGGAGATTACCATGCCACGCTCAATATCAGTTTTTTGGATACCACGTAGTAGTACACCTGCGTTATCACCTGCCATACCTTCATCAAGACTCTTCTTGAACATCTCGATCCCAGTTACGGTGGTACTACGAGTATCTCTAATACCTACTAGTTCTACTGTGTCACCAACTTTAACTTTTCCGCGTTCAATCCGACCGGTTGCAACTGTACCACGACCTGTGATGGAGAACACGTCTTCTATTGCCATTAAGAAGTCTTTATCAACATCGCGCTCTGGAGCAGGGATATATTCATCTACTTTATCCATGAGGTCGTAGATTTTATCAACCCATTCGTTTTCACCACGCTGTATCTTATCGTTTTCGGTCATAGCTTCTAAAGCTTTTAAGCCAGAACCAGTGATAATGGGGATATCGTCACCAGGAAAATCATAGCTAGAAAGCAATTCCCGTACTTCTAATTCCACTAACTCTAGTAGCTCTTCATCGTCTACCATGTCTGATTTATTCAAGAAGACCACCAAACTGGGAACACCTACCTGTTTAGCCAATAGGATGTGTTCACGGGTTTGAGGCATAGGACCATCAGCAGCAGACACTACTAGAATGCCACCATCCATTTGAGCCGCACCAGTGATCATGTTTTTCACATAGTCAGCGTGACCTGGACAGTCTACGTGAGCATAGTGACGATTTTCAGTTTCATATTCAACGTGAGCGGTATTAATTGTGATACCCCGTGCTTTTTCTTCTGGGGCATTGTCAATATCATCATATTTTTTACCAGCACCACCACCAATGGCAGATAATGTCATGGTAATAGCTGCTGTTAAGGTTGTTTTACCGTGGTCAACGTGTCCTACAGTACCAATATTAAGGTGGGGTTTAGTTCTTTCAAACTTTGCGCGTGCCATGAATTATTGTTTCCTTTTTTAATTATGCGTTCCCTTTACTTTTGGCGATGATTGCCTCAGCTACGTTGCGAGGTACTTCATCGTAGTGGCTAAACTCCATTGAGAATATACCCCGTCCTTGAGTTTTAGACCGGATATCGGTGGCGTAGCCAAACATTTCTGCTAATGGTACTTTAGCAGTTACTTTAGACAGACCATCTTCAGATCCCATACCTTCAATTTGTCCACGACGAGAGTTGAGATCACCCATGACATCACCTAGGAAGTTTTCTGGGACTTCGACTTCAACTTTCATCATTGGTTCAAGGAGGACTGGAGAAGCTTTAGATACAGCATTTTTCATCGCCATTGAACCAGCAATTTTAAATGCCATTTCTGAAGAGTCTACATCGTGATAAGAACCATCTACTAGAGTGGCTTTGACATCAATGAGTGGATATCCAGCTACGACACCAGATTCACAACATTCTTTCATTCCCTGTTCTGCTGGCCCAATGTACTCTTTAGGCACAACACCACCAACAATTTTGGAAACAAATTCAAAACCAGCACCAGCTTCTGCTGGTTCTAACTCAATCACAACGTGACCGTACTGACCTTTACCACCACTTTGACGGATGAATTTACCTTCTGCTTTGGTTGGTTTACGGATTGTTTCACGGTAAGCTACCTGGGGTGCGCCCACGTTCGCTTCTACCTTGAATTCACGCAACATCCGGTCTACCAGAATTTCTAGGTGTAGTTCTCCCATCCCCGCAATTACGGTTTGGTTGGTTTCTTGGTCAACACTAACCCGGAAAGTGGGGTCTTCTTCTGATAGAGATTGTAGTGCTTTGGACAGCTTGTCCATGTCATTCTTGGTTTTGGGTTCAACCGCTACCGAGATTACAGGTTCAGGAATGAATAGAGACTCTAAAATTACAGGTGAGCTTTCATCACATAAGGTGTCACCTGTTAAAGTATCTTTTAATCCTACTGCTGCACCTAAATCACCAGCCCGTAGTTCTTCTACGTCTTGTCTCTCGTCTGCTTTCATTAACACTAGGCGAGAGATACGTTCTTTTTTACCTTTGCTGGCGTTGAGTACGTAGCTACCTTTTTTCAAGACACCGGAATAAACCCGAATGAATGTGAGACGACCATAGGGATCAGCCATGATCTTGAATGCCAAAGCCGCTAGAGGTTCGTTATCATCTGAGCGACGTTCGGTGGGTTCACCATCTGGTAATGTACCTTGAATTGCAGGTACTTCTGTTGGTGCTGGCAGGTAATCTACAACTGCATCTAGCATCAACTGTACACCTTTGTTTTTAAAGGCTGAACCACAAAGTACAGGTACGATTGTGCCGTCAATTGTCCCTTGACGTAAAGCTGTACGAATTTCTTCTTCTGTTAGTTCTTCACCTTCTAGGTACTTCTCTGTTAGAGCATCATCAGTTTCTGCTACAGCTTCTACTAACTTGAGACGATATTCTTCTGCCTGCTCTTTCACATCTTCAGGAATGTCTACATCTTCAATATCTGTACCCATATCATTGGTGTAGACTTTTGCACGCATCCTTACTAAGTCAACAATACCCTTAAATTCACTTTCGCCACCAATGGGTATTTGGATAGCAATAGCGTTGGCACGTAGGCGATCGCGCATTTGCTCATGAACTCTGAAGAAGTTCGCACCTGTACGATCCATTTTGTTGACAAAGGCAATCCGAGGCACTTTGTAACGATCTGCTTGCCGCCATACTGTTTCTGATTGGGGTTGTACACCACCCACGGAACAAAATACAGCAATTACACCGTCTAAAACACGCATGGAGCGTTCAACTTCAATGGTGAAGTCAACGTGACCTGGAGTGTCAATAATGTTAATTTGGTGGTCTTTCCAACTGGTACTGATTGCAGCAGCAGTAATTGTAATCCCTCTCTCCCGCTCCTGCGACATCCAGTCTGTTACCGCAGTCCCTTCATGAACTTCACCAATTTTATGAACTATACCAGAGTAAAATAGTATTCTCTCTGTTGTAGTTGTTTTTCCCGCATCTATGTGCGCCGCAATACCGATATTACGTACCTTATCCAGCGGGTTTGTGCGTGCCACAGTAACCTCCTATAATTGTTGCCTCATGATATCTTGTATATTACTCTTTGTTAAGATTCTATACTTTTACGGAAAACCGTCTCAACTCCAGTTCTGACGATATACCGCCTTCTTGTTAGCGATATATCGTTATTCCACTTAGTAACGGTAGTGTGCAAATGCTTTGTTGGCTTCAGCCATGCGGTGCGTTTCTTCGCGTTTACGAATGGAACTTCCTGTTTCGTTCGCAGCGTCCATCAATTCATTGGCTAGTCTACCAGCCATTGTACGTCCTGCTCTCTCTCTTGAAAATCTGACCAACCAACGTAATGCCAATGTTGTACCGCGATCAGAACGTACTTCCATTGGTACTTGATAGGTAGCTCCGCCTACTCTTCGTGCTTTCACTTCAACTAGGGGTGTTGCATTACGAACCGCTCTCTCAAACACTTCTAGAGGATTGCCACCACTTCGCTCTTCAATTGTTTTCATGGCATCATATACAATCCTGGCAGCTAAAGATTTTTTGCCATGACGCATTACCCGCCGCATCATCATGCTAACGAGACGACTATTATAAACTGAGTCAGGCGGAACTGGCCGCCTTTGACTAACTCCACGACGAGACATACTTCATCCTTAAATTCGGAATTTTGGCAACGAAATTATATAGTATCAGAACATAGGGCTTTCATAGCGGTATAACTAACCACTCATGTTCCCTTGAGTTTGACTTCTAGTGCTAGTTGCAGTTCAAATTTTTAACTTGCTGAAACTTGACTAGACAGACAAAACGACAACATTATCAACTTCAATATTGACATCAAAGTGTAGCTATCGCTCATTTTATTTTTGCTTGATAACCCTGACAATTGCGCCTGTGTACAGGGTACAGATTTATTTTTAAATCAAGAAGAAACAGTCAGATTTTTGCTGTTGTGAGGCTGAAGACTAGACGATTAATCGGTTTGCGATTAACCGCCTATTCCCTATTTTTTAGCTTCTTTTGGGCGCTTGGTTCCATATTTGGAACGTCCTTGTTTTCTGTCTTTAACTCCTGCTGTATCTAGTGTGCCACGAATGATGTGATATCTCACACCAGGTAAGTCTTTTACCCGACCACCACGAATCATGACTACGGAGTGTTCCTGTAAATTATGACCAATTCCTGGAATGTAAGCTGTGACTTCAAATCCAGAGGTTAACCTAACCCTTGCTACTTTACGAAGGGCTGAGTTAGGTTTTTTCGGTGTCGTTGTGTAGACTCTGGTACAAACACCCCGGCGTTGGGGGCATTGCTTCAGAGCAGGAGATTTGGTTTTCTGACGCGCTAGTTCGCGTTCACTACGTATTAATTGCTGTATTGTTGGCATGAGTGACAGCGCGTGAAGCTGCTTATGTTCTATTTTAACAAATCCTGATTATAGCGTTTTTGGTGTTTTTACGTCAATTATTATTTTTGTTTAGGGTGTGGAGTTAGGAGTAAGTCGGATTTGTGGAAAAAGTGATCTGTAGAGAGTAGGGAACAGGGAACAGGGAATAGGGAATAGGGAATAGGGAATAGGGAATAGGGAACAGGGAACAGTAAGTAATTAATAGAAAATGTATTTTCCCAATCACCAATCACCAATCACCAATCACCAATCACCAGTCACCAATCACCAATCACCAATCACCAGTCACCAATCACCAATCACCAATCACCAATCACCAGTCACCAGTCACCAATCACCAATCACCAATATTAAATAGAAAAAGAATTACCGCAACTACAGGTGCTGGTAGCGATGGGGTTATAGAAACGAAAACCTCCACCCATAAGATCCTCTGAATAATCTAGAGTTAAACCGTCAATATATTTTATGGTTTCTTTATCTATGACTAACTGAACATTTTGAATATCAATAACCTGATCTTCGCTATTTACAACTTCATCAAAAGCAAGATCGTATATCCAACCAGAACAACCACCAGACTTGACTTGTAAGCGAAATAAAATTTGGGGTTGTTGTTTCAACTTTAATCGCGCTATCTCATTTGTGGCTGCTGGACTCAAATGAATCATGGAACTTGGAAAAATGAAAAAACTCAAATCCGATATTAACAGGATTTTATTAACTAGGAGAAGTCTGCAACGATAATGACAATTTTCTCCCTGCACCCTGCACCGTGCTAGAAAGTGGGGCAACCACGGGGGGTTTGCCCCTACGTATTTATGATCTTGACAAAAGTCCTATTACGTTTCACCTCTCGTATCGGGAAAGCTTTTTGTTGCAAACCCTACTTATTACTACGAGAATAATCATCTTGGTAGCGAATGATATCATCTTCACCCAAATATTCGCCATTTTGGACTTCAATCAAAATCAAAGGAATAACACCAGGGTTTTCTAAACGGTGAACTGTACATTGGGGTACATAGGTTGACTGGTTATTACCAAGTAAAGTTTCTGCTTCTCCACATACAACCTTGGCTGTACCTGATACCACTATCCAGTGTTCACTACGGTGGTGGTGCATTTGTAAACTTAGGCGATGTCCAGGATTTACTTCTATACGTTTAATTTTGTATCCTCTTCCTTCTTCCAAAACCGTAAAAGAACCCCAAGGACGCATTTCACTAGCAGCTATTCCTCTGGTATTTATGCTAGCAGTGGATGGAGTATTTTTTGTGACTGCTTCTGTTACTTGAGCCATAATGACCTCATGACAAATTTATAATGATAGTTATTAACCTTAATAGTTGTTAACATTGTTAACAGAATAATTGGCTATCTGGCTAAACGTAAATTTAGCGGTTTTTCTGATCTTTGATTACCATACCAAAACTAAATCAGTGAAGAAAACCCTTTGTTCACAAAACTATTAGCTCTACATTAACTCTTTATCAAGAAGAATGTCAGCTTTTTCTCAGCTTTAAATTGAGATGCCAATATTTACATTTATTAAGAATAAAAATAGATAATTTTCATGTTTTCGTTTTGTTAACTAAAATAGTGACTAACGAGATTTTAGGAAAATACCAAGAGCATTATGTACGCGAGCAGCTGTATTAGGGGAACGATTTAATAGTTGTCCTCCTAAGTATAAACTGGTAGAACTGCCCCCATCTAGATTTAAGGCATTGACACAGCCCATAATTTGCATTAATTTGGCGTGTTCTGCTAAATTCGGCCCTCTACCCCCAACACGGTCATGTACAGCAGCTATAATGAGATTTCCTGTGGTTGTGGTACAAATTCCACTGCGAACTGCTTTTCCGGCAATAAAGCGATCGCTAAATTTTTCACTTTTAGCATCTAGGACTATTTGTTTGTTTTTGATTAATAGAGGTCCTGCACCAATAATATGGGGAAAACGACTAAAATTAGGTGATTCAGTGGTGCTAGAAATTGTGACTTGTTTACCAATGGTTAATTTGGGTGCATGGGTTGTCGCTTTACCACGTAAAGTTAACAAATAGCCATTTTTGGGAATGGGAATAGGTGTGGTGTTTGCCTGACCACCTTCTATACTATTAGTAATTGTATTGTTTTCTACAACTATTAAAATTTCGTTATCTATCAGGGGTGTGTAAGTTGCTCCCCAAGTAGGAGTATAACGAGCGATTCCATTTTGCACGTAACCACTGTTGAGAAAACGGATCGGGAGAAAATTATTTGTGTTGGTAATTAAGGTTTCTTTGAGAGTGAGACGATTGAAATAAAACTCTCCTCTATCATTCCAGGCGATCGCCCCCCTGTTTAAAATTGGCCCTGATATCCACTGATTATTTCTCCGTAATGCCCCTAATGGTAATTTATTATTGCGGTTAAAATAACCACCATTAATTGCAGCTACAGCTAAGTCTCGTTGTGCTGTTTTGATCAAGGGAGCGATACCGGTTTGACTGGCTGGATTTGCTAAAATTGGTTTTAATTGTAACCCGACGGTGCGGGGATTAATTTCTAACCACACGACTGCAAATCTATCTTTGCCGACATCAATCAATTTTTGTTGCCAGCGTAATCCCTTAGCCCAAGAGATACTTCTGGTAACTAAAGCATCAGGACGGATATCTATAACTAAACGACTGGGATTAGCTAATGTTAAGGTTTTTGGTGCTAGTCCTTGGGGAATACTGAGATAAATTTTAGTTTGATTATTAACAAATTCAACTTTTTGGATGAGTAAATCTAAATTTGGTGTGGGTGTTTCTGCTGACTCTTCTGGTGGTAATTCTTCTGTTTGGGTATATCTTTTGATGAAACTATCAGCAATTTTGGCATCGAGAATCATCACCCATTGATTATAAAATTTGGGAGTGGTGGGAGTAGTCGTGGGAGTAGTTGTATTTTCAGGATCTACGGGTTTTTTCAGAGTTCGACTTTGTAATATTTTCCAAGGTGTGGGACGATCTAAATCGAGAACTAGGCGATCGCCCCAAGATTGTTTACCCTGACGAATATTGTTGATATTTGCTGGAGGAGTGGAAATTACTAATGTATTTCCTCTTGCTTGTAGTTGCCAATTTTTTGTTTGAGCAAAATTAGAAATATCTAAATAACGGTATCCTCTTAATAACTTTGCTTTCAGGGTGATGGATGATTTATCTGGGGAAAACCACTCTACTGGTTGTAATTGCGGATTATTGGTATTTAACAAATCCACACCCATTAATTGTCTTAACGCAGCATCACTGAGATGAGTAATAATTCTACCATTTGTAGTTTTTTCCTGGATCCAAGTTCCGGGTAAGTCCTTACCATTCAAGTTAATTTGATTACCTGCTGATGGTAGTAGGGTTTGAGAAGTTAAATATGGGACATTTAAAAGATACTGTTGAGCATGAGTACCATAGGTAGTTAAACATAGTGAGGCGGAGATGATTGGTAATATTGAATAACGGTAAAAATGACGTTGGTTAATTTTAGTCATAGTTGAATTAGAAATAATTTTTTATACTTTTTTATTAGATCCTGGCTATTTCGGGTTATAACCTCATTCAATAACTTTGCCGTTAAACATTCTTGAAAACGGAACTAGCCTTTCTTGTAGGGTGTGTTAATGAAATGTAACGCACCTTATTTTTTGAAAAAGTTTAATATTTGTTAGTGCTATTATGATAAGCAAAGCAATGATAACTTTTTATCTTCATAAAATAATTTCATCTAGCTATATTCTCGACGGAGTAAATTTTCAACCTTTACAGTAGAACAGTTTCCAAGTCTAAGCCAGATGACTTTTGGCGGATTCCCAAATAGCAAACTTAGGTCGTGCATATCAGCATCTTTTGAGACGATTATAAAATCATTGTCCTTTGCATAATTCCAAACTACTGGATCTACTGTTGCTTTCATCCCTACATCCCGAACATGAAGAGAGTCTGGGAAAATATCGCTCAAACGGGTACATAACTTAGGAGATAAGTTTTCATCAAAAAGTAATCTCATGCTGATAAGATGGAAATCATCAACCGACGTTCACGGTCAGCAGCATAAGCAATACAAGCTTTTAAATCTTCTCGTGTCAGATCAGGAAAATCATCCAGAATTTTTGCTTCAGTCATCTCAGAAGCTAGGTATTCAAGCACCTCATAAACTGTAATTCGCAAACCTCTTACACAAGGCTTACCACCGCGTTTATTGGGTTCAATTGTAATATGTTTTCTGTAATCCATAAGTGGCTTTGCATCTTTGCCAACTTATTTAATCCTACTATGTATTTGTGCTAAAAACTTCTCCTCAATAAATATCTAAGAATCTTAAAACCAAGGTAGTGCTATGAGTGATCAGTTTTGGAAAAAGATAAAATCTAAATATCGGTTAGGTGAACTGATTTACGGTACAGTTGAGCATCATGCACCATTTGGCATTTTTGTGAGGTCAGATGATGAAATAGTCAGAGGTTTAGTTCAGATTACTGATTTTTTTGATAGTGGAGATATGACTCCAGAGATGTATCCAAATATTGGTTCACCCATTAAGGCTTTAACAGGAGATAGAAATGGTCAATGTAGTATACGAATTAATGACGTGCGTTAATCAAAATGTAAATATCGCTTCGCAAGCGGTATTAGTTTCACCATTGATGTCAACTTAACTCAAAACCTCTATACCGAAAAAGTTCAAGTTCCTTGCTAATAGCGAAATTTATCTCAAGCTGATTAAACAGTCGGGAAATTGACTAGTCTGTTTCAACAGACTTACGCTATGAGACAGAGAATTTATCCTCTGGCGGGTAGTGAGACAACATCAACACCAATACAAATATAAGAATATTCTAACCATCCCCAATATAGGAATATAGTGTTATATTTCGTAATATACTATGATTTACTGCTGCATCAAAATAACCGTAATTTTGGCAACATGAGAATGAGGAGTTGAAGAAGTAAGAATTTTATTCTGTTAAATCAAAGTTCAGATATACCAAAGCAGGTTATCATCATAAATACCCTTGATCTGATTAAAGGGAATCGGAAATAATTAGCTTCATCATCCTCAAGAATGTAATGTCAGAGAAAGCAAATTTTCCAGATAAAGGTACTTTTTATAACAGTGTAATGCGTAAACACTGAAAAAATAACGCACGTATTTTAACAAAGGGAAGTATAAAAGATATCCCCTAGTTAAAATTTTTTTTCCCTAAATTTTCATGATTTATGTACAGCACTGACTCAGAATATACCTCAAAAACCAATCCCTCTGCGTTCTCTGTGCCTCTGCGGTTAGTTTTTCTTACCATAGCATGATGGGTAATCAAGTATTTCCTAAATACTAAAATTCACCCTATTCCCAGTAGCAAAAGTAACAAAAATTGTAACTAAATAACTTCAGGAACAAAATATGAATCAGCACTCATTAAATCAGGGTTCAAATCACACATCTTCAATCATGGAAAATACGCAAACATATCCAGGGCAAAAATGGTTAGTAGAAGAACGAGATGCTTGTGGTGTAGGCTTCATAGCCCATCGTCAAAATCAAGCCAATCATGAAATTCTCGCTAAATCTTTAAAAGCCTTGACTTGTTTAGAACATCGGGGAGGATGTAGCGCAGATCAAGACTCAGGAGATGGGGCGGGAATTTTGACAGCTATTCCCTGGGAATTGTTTCAGCAGGAAGGAATCAAAGTTGCTGACACAGGTAACATGGCTGTAGGAATGATCTTCTTCCCCCAAGATCAAACATCAGTGCAAAAATTAAAAGCCATCTTTGAACAAATAGCCACCGAAGAGAACTTGACAGTCATTGGTTGGCGAAAAGTTCCCGTTAGTCCTGAAGTTTTGGGGATACAAGCAAAAGAAAACCAACCCTACATTGAACAAGTTTTCATTAGTTCACCTGATAAAAGTGGTGATGAACTAGAACGGGAAATGTATCTCACCCGTCGTCGAGTTGTTAAAGCAGCAAAAGAAATTTCCGACGAATTTTATATCTGCTCCCTTTCCAGTCGTACCATAGTTTATAAAGGCATGGTACGTTCTGCGGTATTAGGAGACTTTTATCAAGATTTAAAAAATCCCCTTTTCAAATGTGCCTTTGCAGTTTACCATCGTCGCTTCAGCACCAACACCATGCCCAAGTGGCCACTAGCTCAACCAATGCGGTTGTTAGGTCACAACGGTGAAATTAACACCCTATTAGGTAACATTAACTGGATGACAGCACGGGAAAGCACCCTAGATCATCCGATCTGGAAAGGAAGAACAGAAGAATTTAAACCACTGGTAAACATTGAGAGTAGTGACTCTGCTACTTTAGATAACGTCTTAGAATTATTAATACGTTCAGGACGTAGTCCCTTGGAAGGTCTGATGATGATGGTACCAGAGGCGTATAAAAATCAACCTTCCTTAAAAGATCATCCGGAAATTGTAGACTTCTACGAATATTACAGCGGTTTACAGGAAGCTTGGGATGGTCCTGCATTATTAGTATTTAGTGATGGTAACAGAGTAGGCGCAACCTTAGATAGAAACGGTTTAAGACCAGCTCGTTATTTAATCACTAAAGACGACTATATTGTTGTAGGATCAGAAGCAGGTGTAGTAGACTTGCCCGAAGAGAACATTATTGAAAAAGGTAGACTTGGGCCTGGACAAATGATTGCTGTAGATTTAAGCAGCAACGAAGTTTTAAAGAACTGGGAAATTAAACAACGCATTGCTAAATTACATCCCTACGGAGAATGGTTAAAACAAAACCGTCAAGAATTAAAAGATTTACTAGCACCAACATTTAGCAATGGGAATGGGAATGGTAGTAATGGGAATGGTAAGGTAGTAGGGACAACAGAAACCACCGTAAATGTAGATAGACAAAGTTTACTGCAACAACAAACAGCCTTTGGTTACACCAGTGAAGATGTGGAAATGATCATCCAACCAATGGCGCAAAATGGTGGTGAACCTACTTTTTGTATGGGTGATGATATTCCCTTAGCGGTGTTGTCATCAAAACCTCGTCTCCTGTATGACTACTTTAAACAAAGATTTGCTCAGGTAACAAACCCACCTATTGATCCACTAAGGGAAAAATTGGTGATGTCTCTGACGGTGGAGTTGGGAGAAAGAGGCAATTTATTAGAACCCAAAGCAGAACACGCTAAAAGATTAAAATTAGATTCGCCAGTATTGTTGGATAGTGAATTAGAAGCAATTAAATTATCTGGTTTTGGAACTGCTGAATTATCAACTCTATTCCCCATTTCCGCAGGCCCAGAAGGGTTAAAAGCAGCAGTAGAAAATCTGCAAAAGCAAGCTGCTGAGTCGGTGAAAGCGGGGGCGAAAATTTTGATCTTGAGTGACAAGATCCACCCCAACCCAGAAGAAACTGCTGGTATTAGTGGTGAATATTCCTACATTCCACCTTTGTTAGCGGTGGGTGCAGTTCACCATTATTTGATCCGGGAAGGGGTAAGGATGCAAACTTCCTTGGTGGTGCATACTGGACAATGTTGGAGTACCCACCATTTTGCTTGTTTGTTAGGTTATGGTGCGGGTGCTGTATGTCCTTATCTATCCTTGGATAGTGTTCGTAGTTGGTGGTCTGATCCTAAAACTCAACAGTTCATGGAACGGGGTAAAATTAATCCCATCAGTTTAGATCAGGCGCTCGCTAATTATCGTCAAGCAGTAGAGTCTGGGTTGTTGAAAATTCTCTCCAAAATGGGAATTTCCCTCCTTTCCAGTTACCAAGCAGCACAAATTTTTGAAGCGATCGGTATTGGTGGTGAGTTGTTAGAATTAGGTTTCCGGGGTACTACTTCCCGTATTGGTGGAATTAACTGTCCAGAATTAGCACAGGAAGTTCTTTCTGTTCACAGTAAAGCTTTCCCCCAATTAACAACTAATAAATTAGAAAACCTCGGTTTTGTGCAATTCCGTCCCAGTGGTGAATACCATAGCAATAGTCCAGAATTGGTGAAGTCGCTACATAAAGCTGTGGATGGGAAACAATATGACCACTATGAAGTTTATAAACAACACCTGCAAAACCGCCCAGTTACAGCATTACGGGACTTATTAGACTTTGAGAGCGATCGCTCCTCTATCCCCATTGAAGAAGTTGAACCAGTCAGTGAAATTGCTAAACGCTTCTGTACCGGGGGAATGTCCTTGGGTGCATTATCTAGAGAAGCACATGAAACTTTAGCGATCGCCATGAACCGCATCGGTGGTAAGTCTAACTCCGGTGAAGGTGGTGAAGATCCAGTCCGGTATACAGTTTTAAATGATGTAGATAGCAGTGGTAATTCTCCTACCCTTCCCCATTTACATGGTTTAAGAAATGGCGACACCGCTTCCAGCGCCATCAAACAAGTCGCTTCTGGTCGTTTTGGCGTGACACCGGGATATTTAGCCAGTGCTAGACAAATTGAAATTAAAATGGCACAAGGTGCAAAACCCGGAGAAGGTGGACAGTTACCAGGGAAAAAGGTCAGTCCTTATATTGCTATGTTGCGTCGTTCTAAAGCCGGTGTAACCTTAATTTCTCCTCCTCCTCACCACGATATTTACTCCATTGAAGACTTAGCACAGTTAATTTTTGACCTCCATCAAATTAACCCTAAAGCTCAAGTTTCCGTGAAATTAGTAGCAGAAATTGGTATTGGAACAATTGCAGCAGGTGTAGCAAAAGCTAACGCTGACATTATCCAAATTTCCGGTCATGATGGTGGTACTGGTGCATCCCCTTTGAGTTCCATTAAACACGCTGGTAGTCCTTGGGAACTGGGTTTAACAGAAGTACATCGAGTCTTAATGGAAAACGGTTTACGCGATCGCGTTACCTTGAGAGTTGATGGTGGTTTAAAGAGTGGTTGGGATGTGATCACTGCTTCTTTAATGGGTGCAGAGGAATTTGGCTTCGGTTCAATTGCCATGATCGCAGAAGGTTGTATTATGGCACGGGTATGTCATTTGAATACCTGTCCTAAAGGTGTCGCTACCCAAAAAGAAGAACTCCGGAAACGGTTTACAGGTGTTCCAGAAAGTGTCGTCAACTTCTTCTACTTTGTCGCGGAAGAGGTACGCAGTTTATTAGCTAAATTGGGTTATCGTTCTTTGAGTGAGTTAACTGGTAGAGCGGACATTTTAAGACAACGTTCCGATGCGAAGTTAACCAAAACCCAGACCATTAATTTAGACTGTTTGACAAAATTACCCGATGCAAAATCAGATCGTAGTTGGTTAGAACATGAACCAGTCCACAGCAACGGTACAGTTTTAGATGATCAGATTTTAGCTGATGCAGATATTCAAGCAGCAATCAAAAATCAGTCTACCCTGACTAAGACTTTTGAAGTTGTCAACACTGACAGAACCGTAGGATCTCGTTTAGCTGGGGCGATCGCATCTCAATACGGAGATAGTGGTTTTGAAGGACAAATTAACCTCAACTTACTCGGTAGTGTTGGTCAAAGTTTCGGTGCATTTAACCTACCCGGTTTAACCTTAACCTTAGAAGGGGAAGCGAACGACTATGTAGGAAAAGGAATGCACGGTGGGGAAATTATCATCAAACCCCCTGCAAATGCAACTTATAATTCCGCTGAAAACGTAATTGTCGGTAATACCTGTTTATATGGTTCAACCGGTGGTGTCTTATTCGCTAACGGTTTAGCTGGAGAAAGGTTTGCAGTTCGTAATTCCAAAGGTACAGCAGTAATTGAAGGTGCTGGTGATCACTGTTGTGAATATATGACCGGTGGTGTAATTGTGGTTCTCGGTAAAGTCGGCCGTAACGTCGGTGCAGGTATGACTGGAGGACTAGGTTACTTCTTAGATGAAGAGGGTAGTTTCCCAGAATGTGTCAACCAAACCATCGTCAGTATTCAAAGAGTAGTTTCAGAAGCTGGTGCAAAACAACTACGTGACTTAATTCAAGCACATTGCGATCGCACTGGTTCAGCCAAAGCACAGTTAATTTTACAAAACTGGTCAGAATATCTACCTAAGTTCTGGCAAGTTGTACCACCTTCGGAAGCTGATAGTGCTGAAGCTAATGCTGAAGTTGCTAGTAAGCAGTTGAGTTCGGTTTAGTTAGGTGACAGGTGACTGGTGAATGGTGACTGGTGACTGGGTAAGAATATATTCTCCCCCTCACCCCCTCATCCACTCACCCCCTCACTCTTCCTTCTTAGCAAGTGAAGCTTGATATTCCTCCTGCATTTCTAGCATTTCGGGAATAGTGACAAACTCATAACCTTGCTTGCGAAACCTATCTATAATTTTGGGGAGAGCTTGGACTGTACGAGTGCGATCTCCACCACCATCGTGCATCAATACAATACCACCCGGTCTAGCTGATTTAAAAATATTGTTCATGAGTTTAGCTACACTGGGACGAGAATAGTCTATGGAGTCAGAAGACCACATAATCACAGCATACTTATTGTTACGTGCATAGTTGACTACTCCATTAGTCATAATTCCACCTGGTGGACGGAATAAACCTGTTTTCACTCCTGTGGTTTCCAAAATAATCTTTGAGGTATTAGCAACTTCATAAGCTGCTTTTTGAGCATTCATGTGATGATACCAATGATGCCAAGTATGATTAGCTATGGAATGTCCTTCTGCTACTATTTGTTTAGTTAAGTCTGGGTAATTTTTGACATTACGCCCTACAACAAAGAATGTACCCTTTATATCATTTTTTTTGAGAATATCTAATACTTGAGCCGTACTTTTTGGCCAAGGCCCATCATCGAAAGTCAGTGCTATTACTTTCTTTTCTGGAGGCAGTTTAGCAGCTTTGATAGTTTTTCCTTGAAACATTGATGGTACATCAGTAACTATACCCTTAGCTTGTGCTTCTTGCTGCCAGGTTGTTAGCATTGCTGCTTTGAATCCCTCAACACGCTTTTGAGTGCCAACATTCACTGTAAGATTATCAGCATTTAGACTTCCCTGATTCTGTGCCTCTGATATTCTAGTCCTTAGTAGCATCATTGCACCAAGACCTACTACACTGGTGAGACATAATGCAAAAATTAGTATATTATGTGACCATAACAATGGCTTATTATTTTCCACTGCATAACTCCTTCAGGGATTGAACCGTTGCTTATTGATGCTGCTGACGGTAGGTAATAACACACTTTTTCTAGATGTTAAATAATTAGATGCTTACTGATACTAAATAAAATTGCCATACTAACTCACAAATGAGCAAAATTTACAAAATTTATCCATAGAATTAGGATTTTCTTGTCTAAAACATCAGTATTAATTATGTATTTAGCCAGGTTTCTGATGGAATCTATAATTTGTATCTTTTGCCAGCATTTGCTCTAAATTCATCTAGATTTAATTAATGATTATTTCGTATACACTACCTTTCCTAATATAGTACACACAACTGAGTCAAAATACTCAAATTCAGTAAAATTATGATATGTGTATATTTGATGACTAATTATTTACCTCTAAAATTTAAGAAAAAATTAAACTTGAGATCGGTTAATCTTGTGATGATATACATAAGAAATAATTAAACTAAAATTGTTAACAACAGTTTCCCATGATCAAGGTTTATTGATTTGTTAATATCTATACTTTTTATGCGGCTGTAAGTTTTATCCTAAAATAACTAAGGTAGCTTTCTAGTTAAAAATATGCAACTAACAGAAAAGCAATATTACACTCCAGAAGAATATTTAGAGTTAGAAATAAATCCTAAATACAAAAGGGAACAGGGAACAGGAAACAGTGCATCTGTGGGAGTCTCAACAAGTTCAATATTTTTGAAACTCTGGCTACTCTTCCTACACTTGTTTTTAAAATTTCAAAACATTAGCTAGGAAATTATTGATATTACAAAGAAAATGATTTTTGCTCAGAAAAACTGGTTATTAGGTCTATTAATTGCATCTTTATGTTTATGGCTGATCTGTTTAGGAAACTTACCTTTAAGAGATTGGGATGAAGGTACTATAGCACAGGTTGCCCATGAAATTTGGCGTAGTCCTGCTGAACAAATGGTTTGGCTTTATCCAACTTTAGGCGGTGAACCATATCATAATAAACCACCTTTAATACATTGGTTAATTGCTTTTGCTTATTCTTTAGGTGGTGTAAATGAGTGGACAACCCGCCTACCAAGTGCGATATTAACTGCTTTAGGAGTACCTTTATTTTATCTAACAGCAAATTTAGCTTTTCAAGCAAGTTTGCCAGCTTTATTTTCTGCCTTAGTTTACATGACAATGTTACCAGTAGTGCGTCATGGTAGATTAGCAATGTTAGATGGCGCAATTATAACTTTTTTTATTTTCTTATTATTTTGTATTTTAAAATCTCGTCATCAACGAATTTATGCTTTAGGAATTGGTGTTAGCCTGGGATTAATTACCATGACCAAAGGTATAATAGTTTTACTCTTAGGTGGAATTTCATTTTTATTTATTATAGTCAACCAGCAAATTAAATTATTGAAAAATTTATATTTATGGCTAGGAATATTATTAGGTAGTATCTTGCCTGTTTGTTGGTATTTTCTGCAATGGAAATACTATGGAAATAATTTTTTAGACATCAATTTTCAAGATCAGTCTTTTGCTAGGGTATTTGAGTCTGTAGAAGGTAATAGTGGGCCTATTTGGTATTATCTCATAGAAATCATCAAATATGGCTTTCCTTGGTTGTTTTTCCTACCTGGAGGTCTATATTTAGCATGGCAACAACGTCGTCAAACTTGGAGTAAATTGGTTCTTATCGGGACAACATTTTATTTTACAAGTATCTCATTCATGAGTACCAAATTACCTTGGTATGTAATGCCTATATATCCGTTTTTTGCTTTAGCAATTGGAGCTAAATTAATGGAAATGTGGCAGATAAAAAGATTTAATCTCAAATTTTTCCGAGGATTTTTAAACTTCTTAATTGTCATTGCTTTAGGTGGTTGTATTTATTTTACTTATTTTGATAACCAACCTCTGTTAATACTGATGAGTATTACATTAGGAATAAGTATGCTCATAACTTCAATGTTAGTTGGTAAATACAACCGTAATTTTATTTTGACATTATTCATAGGAATGTATTTAGTTTTGTTATTATTAATGAGTTCAGAATCTTGGATATGGGAGTTGAATGAAGCTTTTCCTGTGAAACCAGTAGCTGAATTAATTCGTCAATATGTTCCCGCCGGATCTAAAATTTACACATCTTTTAGATATAGTCGTCCTAGTTTAGATTTTTATAGTAATTGTCAAATAATTGCTACATCTATTCCTCAATTACAAGAGATGTTAGATAGTGAATCTTATTTATTAGTAGAAAATGAAAGTTTAAATCAACTTAACTTAAATCAAGGTGAAATTTTAGGAAAAGTGAATGGTTTTACTTTAGTCTCTAGCTTATAAAATCTTTCTCTGTGTTCTCTGTGTTCTCTGTGGTTCAATCTTCCATGACTTCTGGCTAAGTTCTGTCTCAGTAAAAATAGATGCAAAGACTTGATTTTCCTCATCAATACATAAAATATGAAGTTTTGTAAATATTCAGATAACATCACCCTGCTTGCACAGAAAAACTCATAGAAACAAGATTAAATCTTGAAAACTATGAACATTCAACAAACAGAACTATATCAACGTATCCAGGAATTTTCCTTGGATAAACAAAACGCTAATTTATCCTTTAGTAAAAAACTCGCACAAGAAAATAATTGGACACCAGAATATACTCAACGTGCGATCGCAGAATACAAAAAATTTGCCTTCATTGCCGCCGTTAGCCAACATCCAGTATCACCATCAGATACAATAGACCAAGTTTGGCATTTACACTTAACATATACCCAATCTTATTGGCAAGAATTTTGTCCATTATTGGGAATAGAATTACATCATTTTCCCTCTGATGGTAGCAACCAAGAAACTGAGAAATTTAGTGATTGGTTTTTGAATACCATCAACAGCTATCACAAGTTATTCGGAGAAAATCCTCCTGCTGATATTTGGTTTAATCAGAACACAACTTTTCAGCGCATAGACACCAACAAAAATTGGGTCATAACTAAGCCTAATTTGCCACTCAAGCAGTTTAAAATTCCAGTTGTAAAAAACCTAAATATTTATTTAGGATTGCTATTTACTTTCCTACTAACAACAGTTAATTCTCCAATTGCTTTAGCATCAAGTATTAGTTCTACAGTCACTCAAATACCAGTTGCTTCAGTTGTCTTTTTCCTAGTTTTAGTAGTAATTATATTGATCATCATCGTTAGTAGTAATAATGGTGGCAGCGGTGGTGGTAAACGTGGTAGCAGTAGCAAACGAAGTAGCCGCCGTAGTAGTAGCAGTAGTGGTGGTGGAGGAAGTAGCAGTAGTAGCAGTTGTGGTGGAGGAAGTAGCTGTGGTGGAGGAAGCAGTTGCAGTGGAGGAAGTAGTTGTGGTGGAAGTAGTTGCGGTGGAGGTTGCGGTGGTGGAGGCTGTGGCGGCGGCGGTTAATTAGGGGATGCTGAAAAAGTCTTGTCGTAGAGGCTCAAAGGCAGGGCGCAGGGAGAGATTGAAAAGTCGTTTTTTAAGTAACCCCTACTTATCAGTCTCAAACCTTCTCTCTGCGTCTCTGCGTCTCTGCGTGCAAAACATAATTTGTATAAATCCTAATTACTCCCTCCTCAATCACTCATCATAACCATGAAAAAACAAACATTAACAGTATTTTCATTAATCACAATATCATTGATATCTCTAGTCACATTATCCCTAACATTAGCAAAACCAACACCATTTTACTGGGATTATATAAACGTTAACATTGATGTCAAAACTAACGGTGATTTGCTAATCTCCGAAGAACAAAAATATGTATTTAACTCTCAACATTCTCACCAAAGATATCGCTATATCGGCTTACATAAAGTAGATGAAATTAAAGATGTCACAGTTCAAGAAAATAATCAAACAATTCCCAATATTACAGGAATTAAAAATGATTATCTTTGGATTCGTTGGCAACATCCACTCAACCCACCAGAAGCACATACTTTTACTATTAACTATCGTGTCGTTGGTGGACTACATACCAAAAATGATCATACTCTAGTGTATTGGAAAGCTATTTTTGCTAAACGCACAGCACCCATTAAAAATGCTAAAGTTACAGTCAACTTACCATCAGCATTAGCCAATAAAGTTGTAGATTTTCGGAGTTTTGGAGTTCCAACAACATCACGTCAAATTGACTCCACAACCTTTGAATTTATCCCTAACCAATCTGTATTACCAGAACAAGAGTTAGAAGTTCAAGTAACATTTCCCAGGAATGTGCTTAACATACCTCCAGCTAATTGGCAAGAAGCAAAACTTTAAAAAAGATGAAAATTTTGGTTACCTTTATCTTTTTGCCATTAAGTATCATAATATTTATAATTGGGAGAAAAATACTAAAAAGTCAATTATAGTATGGCAGAAATAGAAGCAAGAATTCTCCAATTAATAGAAGACACGTGTCAACATCCTAGCGGTAGCTTAGAACGACAAAAGAGATTAAATCAGTTAATCATGCTGATCCAAAGTACAGGTAAAATACTTCGAGGTACAGGTATTCCTGATGCAGAGGAAGCATTACAAGAAACCTGGTGTTATTTTTGTCGTAATCTTTGCGAAGCTACCACTGCAAAAGAAGCGTTTAATCCTCAAAAAAGTAGTGTGACAACTTGGATAAATAACTATCTTAACTACCGTTTGAAGGATAAACAGATTAATGTGTATGCACAAAAGAATCAATTTATAACACCTTTTGAAAATGAAGAAAAAGAAATTGATCCTACAGATTTAATTCCTGCACCACAAGAACCTAGACCAATATTAGCCGAAATTCAAGAATGGTTAAAAACCAACTATGAACAACTCAAACGGATTCACATTCGAGAACGTCCTGATGTTAATTGTTATGTATTAATTTCTCGACGTTTACCACCAGAAACAGCTTGGATAGATTTATCTCAGGAATTTGATATTCCTGTAGCAACTTTGAGTAATTTTTACCAACGTCAGTGTTTCCCACGTCTGCTGAATTTTGGTAAATCTCAAGCTTATTTTGATAGTGAAGGTTACTTTGATATTTAGGGTAAAATTGAGTAAATCATGAAATACAACATTGAACAAAAACATATTTCTATTCCCATTCCCGCCAAATTCAGAGATATAGCTTTGAAATTTGCCCATGAACAACCAACTAAACCAAAAGCTAAACAAGTTTATTTGAATACTTTAGCAGTACAAGTAGTTGATAGTTACTTAAGAATGTTAGATATTCCTACTAATATAGAAGCAGGTAATAGTTGGGATAGTTGGGGCAGAATGTTAGCAGATACAGCAGATTTAGTATTACCAGGAATAGGAACTTTAGAATGTAGATATATGAGAACAGGTGATTTATATTATTATGTTCCTAATGAAGTACAAGCAAACCGTTTTGGTTATTTATTTATAGAAATAAATTCTACTTGTAAAGAAGCTAAGATAATTGGTTTTTTGCCACAGGTGAATAGTCAAGATATTTATTTAGATAAATTACAAACATTTGATGAATTCTTAGAATATTATCATCAATATTCTCTAGTTAAATTGCGTCAATGGCTAGAAGGGATTTATACATTTCAATGGCAAAGTATTGAAGAATTTAATCAATCATTTCGTCAATCTCAAAATCGAGAATTTGTATTTCGTTCTATTAATCTTAGAGAACTAGAAATTAATAATTATCAGAAAATTTGGCAAACCATTAAACAACTATATACCCAGGAAAACTTATCAGAACTACTGCCATCTAAATTATTAAATCATATTGATAACCAACCAAATTCAGATGCTGTATTAATAGAAACACTTGCTTGTCTTTTGCAAACTGTATCAGATGAAGAAGTCCGTTGGACATTAGCAGAAATTTTATGGGAAATAGCACCTCAAAATCCCGTGATTAGTGCCAGAAGAATTATGGATTTGGGAATGCGATTAGCCGGAAATTCCGTTGCATTAATGGTGGCTTTATTACCCACACAAGCTCAAAATTTTTCAGTTTTATTAAGAGTATATCCAATGGGGAATCACAATTATTTACCTCCAGGCTTACAATTAGCAGGGTTATATGCAAATGGACAACCTTTCATGGAAGTAGAAGCGAGGGAAAACAAAGATGATTACATTCAGTTAAAGTTTTGTGCAGAATTAGGCGAAGAATTCCAAGTTAAAGTTAAAATAGGGGATGCCAGTATTACAGAAAAATTTATTATTTGAATAGATAATTAATTAAGGTAATTACAGTGGGTAAACGAGTAATTTTTGAGATTGGAGAAGGGAATTTCGATCAAGGATTCCCAGTCAAAATCCGCATTTGGGAAGAAGGGAAACCACAATTTGCAGAAATTGTTGGTGAATTTCCCCCTGCTCCAGAAATTCCTCAAACTTATGATAAATGGCGATCAGCTTATTCTAAATTGCCAGGAGATTGGTTAATTACTGTTCCTAAAACACAAATTACTAATGTTTCCAATTCAGAAGTTTGTCATCATGCAGCACAAAACTTTTTAAATAATTTTAATACTTGGTTAAATCAACCATTAGTCAGAAAATTAGAAAGAGAATTTTTAATCACAATCAATAAATCGGATAACCTACGAGTAATTATCCAGACACAAAATCCTTTATTAAGAAAATTGCCTTGGCATTTATGGCAACTGTGGGAAGTATTTGATGATCACCATATTAAGCCAGAAGTTGTCATCAGTTCTGAATATAAACCATCTAAAGTTAAATTAAAAACACCTGTAAAAATTCTGGCAATTTTTGGTAGTAATCACGATCTTCACATTGAGTCTGATTTACAATCATTAATGGAAAAATTACCGGGTGCAACAATTGAACCCTTACTACAACCATCAAGAAAAGTATTATTAGATAAATTATGGCATCAATCCTGGGACATTTTATTTTTTGCCGGACATAGTAGCAGTGGAGATGATGGAAGTTGGGGAGAAATTCAAATTAATAATCAAGAAAACTTACCTATTTCTGATTTACATCATTCCCTAGCATATGCAGTTAAAAATGGTTTGAAATTAGCAATCTTTAATTCCTGTGATGGTTTAGGTTTAGCTCATCATTTATCTGATTTACGCATACCTTATATCATTGTCATGCGTGAACCTGTTCCTGATATTGTAGCTCAACATTTTCTCAAGTATTTTCTCACCTTTTTTGCTTCTGGAGAATCTTTATATACTTCTGTGCAAAAGTCACGGATGCGTTTACATGAAGAGTTAGAAACCAAATATCCCTGTGCTTCTTGGATACCAATTATTTTTCAAAACCCCGCTGCATCGGTGTTAAAATATCCCCAACATAATTTTTTCAAAACTAAGTTTTTTCGGTTATCAATATTCACAAGTTTGATTGTATTTTTAACTCTGGTTGTTAATTTATATTTAAAAGACATTAAATTCCAACAGCGTTTTAGTTCAGGGGAAAAAGTTTTAGTTAAATCTGCATTTGATTTACAAAAACAAGAAGCAACAACAGCATTGTGGTGGAAGAATTATAAATTAGCAATTACAAAATTTCAGCAGTATTTACAAGATCATCCCCAAGATGCAGAAGCAAAGATATATTTAGAAAATGCTAAAATTAGTAATCAATCAACTCTAAACATAGCCGTAGTTGTACCCACTGGTAGTAACCCGAATGTAGCTTTAGAAATTTTACGGGGAGTTGCCCAAGCACAACACAAAATTAACTATAATGGTGGTATAAATGGGAAGGTTTTAAAAATAAAAATAGCCAATGATGATAATAATCCCATCATAGCTAAAAAAATCGCTGATCAGCTAGTAAAAGATCCAAAAATTATTGGCGTAGTCGGTCATAATAGTAGTGATGCTAGTGTACCTGCATCGGATATTTATCAAGCGGGTAAATTAGTGATGATTTCCCCCACCAGTACATCTATTAAATTAACTGATCGTGATGATCGGACTGGTGGTAATTATATTTATAGAAGTGTAATTAGTTTTGCCATTATTGCAGAAACCTTAATTGATTATGCTCACAAAACAGGAATAACCAGGATTTTGATTTGTAATGATACCAAAGCTACTGATCAGTCATTTGATCGATCACTGAATGATGCTGTAATGAGAAGGAAAGATATTCAATTTATTAGTGATATAAAATGTGATTTTGCCGATCATAACTTCCAAAGTGTAGAAATTGTCAGACAAGCAATTAGGAAAGATGTAAATGCTATTTTATTAAATCCTCAAGTGGATAGAATCAGTAAAGCTTTTGAAATTGGTAAAGCTAACCAAGGCAGAATTAAGTTATTAGGAAATCCTAGTTTGTACACTAAAAAAACATTAGATGCTGGTAAATTTGTCCAGGGAATGATCATGGCTGTTCCTTGGCAATCTTCTGTTTCACCTAATCCTAAATTTGTAGAAAATGCGAATATAATGTGGAAAAATCCTAGCTTAACTTGGCGGACAGCTACAGCTTTTGATGCTACTCAAGTTATGGCTGCTGCAATGCAAAATATCCAAAATCAGAATAGTCAAAGACGTGATATTCAAAAAGCTTTAAGTCAGAATTTTGTTTTTTCTGGCGGTGCGACAGGAACTATTAGATTTTTACATTATGGTGATAGGACTGGTGATAGAGATGGTAAAGCGGTGTTGGTAAAAATAACACCAGATCAGGAAAGGAAAGGTAAGTATACATTTGTGTCGAAAAGTGATTCCCCACTAAGTAGGTAGGTGTTAAAAATTGTCCTTGGGATCAGGGGGAAAGGTGGTTATAGCTTTGTTTGCTTTTTTTACATACTTGTAAATTTTCCCGCGGACTTACTTAGAACTTACGTAGAAGTTACGGAAGAATGAACCACGAAGGACGCAAAGAACACGAAGTTAAGAAGGTTTGAGAGCTATTTTGCGTAAGTCCTGTTACTGATGAGGTCCAAATCATAATCGTGAAACTATTGTGGGGTGGGCATCTTGCCCGCCAATAGCCAATAACTTACCTCATGAGATTAGAAAGCACTGTAATTCTATCCATGTACTTATGGGATGCTGAATAAATCTGAAAACATTACTAGCAAAGGGTTTTAGATGATTTGAGATTGAAAAATAGTTTTTCAGTTCTCTCCCTGCACCCTGCACCCTGCAACCTACTCCCTACCCCCTGCACCCTACCTCCTCCTGTTTCCATGACCAGCATTTAACTGCATATGATATAATTCGTCACAATATTTACTCCGAGTAATGCTAAAGTTACAAGAAACTAATCAGAACTTTGATTTGCCAGATACTAGGCTAAAAGCAGGTATTAATGCTAAAAAAACTACAAAACAAGCAGATGCTCTTGATTGCTGGTGCAGGACTATGTGCCTTTTTAATTGGGGGTATGGTTTCTGCTCCAGAATTGGGAAAAATCCTCAATAACTTGCTCAAAACGAGTCAGAGTCAACCAGGGGAACTACCCGATGATCAGAAATTTCAATCCAGAGTATATAGCCTAGTGTCTCAATCTTTACCAGAAAGAGCAGCAAAGTTAGTAGATATTGCTGAAAATGGTAGGTCTCCAGATCGAGAAAAGGCCCGTTATCTTTTAGCCAGTGATTACATTGAAACCGATCAAGGCAGAAAAGCACTTGATTTATTAGTGGGTTTAGAAAATGAATATCCTATCTTAGCACCATATATTTTACTCAAACAGGCTCAAGCCCATCAAATAATAGGTGAAAATGGTAAAGCCTCGGATCTACGACGAAAAGTTTTGAAAGAATATGCAGATCAACCTGTAGTAGTTAAAGCGAAGTATTTAATAGGATTGCCGGAAATAAACGATGAGGCGATCGCAAAGTTTCCCTCCCATCCCCTCACTTGGGAAATGATCCGTAACCGTCTCAGAAAAAATCCTGATCAACCTGAACTACAATTAATTCTGGCTAAATATGCAGCCAAAGAGCCAGGAATTGTGGGAGTTTTAAATCAGTTAGTCAAGCAACCCAATTTAACACCAGAAAATTGGGATTTAATCGGTTCTGTATATTGGCAAAATAACCAATTTGCCCAAGCTGCAAATGCTTATGCTAAAGCACCAAAAACTGCTCAAAGTTTATATCGTCAAGCCAGAAGTTTACAAATAGGTAAAAAACGAGATCAGGCAGCCGCTATTTATAAACAACAAATAGAACAACATCCTGATGATGAACAAACAGGAACAGCACTATTAAGATTAGCCGATATTGAAAAAGGTAAAGCTGCCATATCTTACCTGGATCAAGTGATTGAGAAGTTCCCCAAACAAGCACCCGCAGCACTGGAAAAAAAAGCAAAACGGTTAGCATCTTTAAAAGATCGTCAGTCTGCTGATGCAACTTGGAAAATATTATTAGGACAGTACGGTAATTCTCAAGCAGCAGCAAAATACCGTTGGCGAATGGCCCTAGATAAAGCCAAGAATAAAGATTATGTCAGTGCATGGCAATGGGCGCAACCAATCACTATAGAAAATAAGAAAAGTATACTAGCCCCAAGAGCAGGTTTTTGGATAGGAAAATGGGCAACTTTACTGGGGAAACAGGAAGATGCAAATGCAGCTTACCAGTATGTTTTAAGTCAATTTCCTCAATCTTATTACGCTTGGCGTTCTGCCAGAATTTTAGGGCTAGATGTGGGTGATTTTAGTAATTTACGATTGATGAATCCAGAAATTATTCCACGTCAGCGCCCAGTACCTCCTGCTGGTTCTAACACTTTTAAAGAATTATATTTATTAGGACAGGATCGAGATGCTTGGCATGAATGGGAAACAGAGTTTAAAAATAAAAGTAAACCTACAGTCAATGAGCAGTTTACAAAAGGTTTAATACAATTAACAAGGGGTCAAAATCTGATTGGGATTGCAACTATATCCAAATTAGAAGATCGAGAAACACCAGAAGAACAAGCAGAATATGCAGCTTTAAGTAAACAAATAACTTATTGGCAAGCTCGTTATCCATTTCCTTATTTCCAAGAGATTAAACAATGGTCTAATCAAAGAAAGTTAAATCCTTTATTGGTAACAGCTTTGATGCGTCAAGAATCAAGATTTCAACCTAAGATTAGATCTATAGTAGGTGCAACTGGATTAATGCAAGTAATGCCAACTACAGCAGACTGGATCGCACCACAAATTGGCATGAATATGAAAGATTTAGATTTAGAAAATCCCAATGATAATATTATGTTGGGTACTTGGTATTTGGATCATACCCATCAGCAATACAGTAACAACTCCATGTTAGCGATCGCCAGTTACAATGCAGGCCCAGGAAACGTCGCCAAATGGTTGAGAACTATCCCTAAACAAGATCCTGATGAGTTTGTAAAAGAGATTCCTTTTGGTGAAACTAGAAATTATGTCCGTTTAGTTTTTGGTAATTATTGGAACTATCTACGTTTGTACAATCCTGACATATCAGCTTTAGTAGCAAAATATTCAGAGAGTCAGCCTGAATTGGTGATTGGTGATAACTGATAACTGATAACTGCTAACTAACTGAAAACTAACTGAAAACTGCTAACTGCTAACTAATAACTGAAAACTGCTAACTGAAAACTGATAACTGAATAAATTAAACCAAAGTCAGATCAGGATATTCTGCCAATAAGTCATCAGATGTCAGAGTATCACCTTCAGCTTGGGGAGTCCATAAAACTTCAATAGCTAATAATTGCTCACCAGAAAGACTACCTATTTGTCGCAATGCTTGACGCAAATCTTGGGTATCGTTGATTTTAGGAATATTCCATTTACCCAAAGTTGCAGCTAAGAGAGTAACGATAATATATTCACCTACACCTTCACTAATTAACTGGGTGGGGTTATCCTTACCACTTGGTAATTCTTGAGTCAACGCAGATTTTAACTGGTTGTTGACATTAGACAGAGTTTCCTCACTAAACTTGCTTCGTTCTGCTAATGACAAACGGTTAAACTGAGATTCAGCAGCGTTGAGTTTTGCTTGTTGTGTATCACCACCAGCGTAAACCCAATATTCAGGATGACGTAGTAAAGCTAAACTTGCTTCCTGTAAAATTGCTACTTTACCTGCGGCCGTATTCGTATCTGCTTTTTCTGCAATATTATTAAGTTCAGTTTGTAAATCTCTTGCTTGTGCTAACAAACCAACTTGTAAACGAGTTACAGAAACAGTGGGGTTATTACCGTATCCTACTTCCTCACCTGAGTCATTAGTAACACTACGGAAGGTTTGAACCAAGAAATTGGCGATCGCAAAAAAGATTAAAATCCCGAATAAACCACCAAAACCGCCAAAACCCCATAGGGGAAGTAAGAACGGGAAACCAAAACCACCACCAGGATAGTAACCACCTGCGCGAGGTGTAGTTCTTGGTGCATAGGTACGACTGGATGGCATTCTGAATGAACCTCCACCAATTCTACCACCAGTACGTGCAGCTAAAGCACCGTCAGCATGGCTGAAAGCTAGAACTAATACCAAACCAAAAACTAAAGAGATTTTTAACAGTGGTTTGCATATTCTTTGTATTTTTTTTAGCATAAGTGACCTATGAGACAACATTATTTTTAAGATTTATTTCCTATCGCTAGGATTGTGGCTGTTTGCAAGACAATAACCATAGACAAACAATCTGTTTGCTTGCTATTTCCATTTGCCATACATCCAATCTAACGTTGGTTACTTCCTCTGGGCATTCTCTGCGGTGAGGATTACTGCTACTGATAACCGTACCTTGAATCATCTTTGCATTATCAAAACTTAGGAATCTATTAATGATTACTATGGTGTAAGTATGTCATACTTATAAGCAACAAATATAACCAAAGATTAGTAATAAATTCGGTTAATTATTGGCAATTAGTACCAAGTATTTTTCCGGATTAGCAATTAAGAATTAGCACATACTAACAAGGGGTATTAAGTAGTCATGTTCGGAGCTTACTAGTTTTTATCAATAAATTGGAGGTATAAAACAACAATCATAATAATATTTATTCTGGTAAATCTATGGAGAAACTAACAAAATCAAAGATATAAGTTGGCATTTTGGCATAAAACTTAGCTGATTTATAGCTAACCTATTAATATGACTTAGATTGATTCATTTATCTGTAAATACCTCAAGTAACATGGTAATTTCAGTGGCTAACTATCTCTTGATTTGATTATCTTGAAAACTCTATTTGGGGAATATTTTGATCTAATTATTGCAGATATTCAGGCTGTAAAAATCAGATATCAAAATTCTCATAGTTACATCGAAAATACTTTTTGAGGAATTTTTTGGTGTATGCAAGATTATCAAAGTTAGACATTTTTTTTGATAGTATAGCTTTATTGATAGAAACTTGATCGTCAACTATCAACGATCATAAGTCAGGGCTAATAAAATTACAGCACAAATATTTTTATTGCATACTACTGAACTATTCACTCGCATACAAAATATCCCAATTTGAATGGCAATCAATCTTAGTTGAAGAAAACATAAATTGCAAAATCCAGTAACTTATTTCTTGACAAACAATTGCTTTTAAAAATTAATTGTCGTTGAAATTGATATTTGAGTTTAAACTCATCAATTTACATCAGTTGTGATGATTTAATAGTATCGCCACCAGAAACCAGAAACATCAACAGTTAAGGATTAGCAGTTTATTTATCAACCTGAACATGGAAAATATTACACACCTGCGGACACCAATTGGGGAAACAACCGCTTATCCTGATATTCTGATTATATCCCGGATATTTCAACCTCAAGGTTCTGTAATTGGAGAATATGTTTATAATCGTTGTTTACAAGATCCAGACAGAATAATTGTTCTTTCTTCCGGTTATAGAAAATATCCAGCCTTTGATAAATCCCAACAATTTCCAGTTTATCGTTGGTTTAGTTGTGATGTGGTGGGGAATCTATTGGGGAGAAATTTATTAAGTAAATTAATTAAAACCTGTTTTCAATCCTTTGGCGAATTATTTAATATTATTTTCTCTTTTGTACTATCTATAAAATTATATCTTCGCTATCATTACCAATACATAGAATGGTGTCATGGTTATAATTTTATCGCCTTGCTATTATTAAGTTATATTTTACCCATTCAGTATTTTATTTACCTCCACGGTAAAGATTTAGTTGATATTGCCAAAATTCCATTATGGCGATCGCTATTTAAACTTACCTTGAAAAGAGCAGAAGGAATAGTCTGTCAAAATTCTCATGTTCGAGATACATTAAGAAATACTTTCCGTTTAGATACTGCTACCCATGTTATTAACCCAGTAGTCAGGCCAGAAAAATTTTCTCACACCAGTAGTCCTAGTAATTTACAGGATTTACGTATTCGTTTACGTGAAAACTATAAAATTCCTGAAACATCTATTGTCATTCTTTCCGTAGGTGAATTATTACCAAACAGAGGTTTTGACAAAGTAATAGATAACATTCCTATATTATTAACAATCGGCATAGATGTTCACTATATTATTTGTGGCCAGGGGTATTTTGAACCAGAATTAAAATCTCAATGTCAACGGTTAAGAGTAGATCAAAAAGTGCATTTTGCCGGACATATATCTGATAAAGAATTAGCTAATTATTATGCAGCTTGTGATATTTTTGCCATCTTAACTTTAGAAGACGACAAATTTCAAAACATAGAAAATATGGAAATGTTTCACCTAGATGCAGAATACTTTGGTAAACCAATCATTGCCTCTCGTTTAGGAAGTATTTTAGATACAGTTCACCATCAAGAAAATGGTTTATTAGTCAACTCAGAATCAGGTTATGAAGTCCTACAAGCTTTTAAAAAGCTATGTCAAGATCAAGCATTCAGAGAAAAACTAGGCCGTCAAGGACAAGAATTAATTAAACGCAAAACCTATCACCGTTGGTTATACAATCCAGAAACTCGCCATTCCTGTATTATTAATCATTAAATTCTTCTCACCCTGCACCCTGCATCCTGCACCCTGCTATCTTCATGATAAGTATCGAACCGAACATCATATCACCCTCCACCAACAATAGTCACAACTTCCAAGAGATCGCCTTCTTTAACCTTCGTTTCCGTCCAAAATTGACGATGTAAAATTTCGCCATTGTATTCTACAGCTACCAAACGGGGATTAAAACCCAAATTTTGAAGCAATTCTGGTAAAAGCATTTGAGATTCACAACTGCGTGTTTCGCCATTAACTTGTAAATTGATTTGATTCATGATTAATTGGTGACTGGTGATTGGTGATTGGTGATTGGGTAAATTTCTTAATTACGAATTACGAATTACGAATTACGTAAGCGAAGCTCTCCTGAAAGGAGCATTACGAATTACTAAAGGTGATTAGTGATTGGGAATCTTAATTTAATCAGTATTAGTCATATTGTTTCTGGGTATATCGGTATTATTCATCAGGAATTACCGACTTACTTTGTAATTGAGAAATGAAATATTGAGTTACCAAAGTAGGTTGTTCAGCTTGCATAATTGAACGTACCACAGCTAACCGTTGCGCTCCCGCATCCAAGACATCATTAACATTGCCAGCATCTATTCCACCAATAGCAAACCAAGGAACAGAACTATTTTTAGCTGCATACCTCACATAGTCTAAACCAGCTGCTGCTTTACCCACTTTTGTAGGTGTTTCGTACACAGGGCCAACACCAATATAATCCGCACCCTCAGAAATTGCCCCTTGCATTTCTTGGGGGTTAGTAGTGGAACGACCGATTAATTTTTGTGGCCCCAACAATTGACGAGCAATGGCAATAGGCAAATCTTGTTGTCCCAGATGTACACCATCAGCATCTACAGCCAAAGCCAAATCTACTCTATCGTTGATAATAAACAAAGCACCATAGTCATGACATAACTGGCATAACTTTCTCGCTCTTTCTAAACGAATCAGATCATCAGCGGTTTTTTCTCGGTACTGTAACAGAGTTAAACCACCTTTAAGAGCAGCTTCTACCACATCAAACAAATTATCCACTGGAGAAGAAACCAGATATAAAAGCGATCGCCCTAATAACTGATGACGATGAAAACCCATCAAAGTGCTTTCCAAGGTATAAACCTGATAGCGCATTTGCTTAAATGTTTTGCCCATATTAGGATCAAGGAGTTTCCCATACTCCTCCAGAACCCTCAAAGCCTCTTGTATGCGGCAGAAATTAGCCTGCAACAAAGCAGTCATAGAACTACGTTCTTCTTCCTGGGGATGACTTAGGGAAATACCGGGATCACCTGGTGTATCTCGTGCTGCGCGAATTTGTGGGGTATGCCACTTACTGACTTCCTGACGTAAATGCTTACAAGTTTGAGATAAAGAAGCATCATCCAGACCAAAACGACACCATTCCTCAATAATTCGCAACCCTTCACGAGCGCGATCTAAATTAGCATCTAGGATGCGATAAACCACTTGTTCTACCTGTTGTTTTTGGCTGTGGGTTTTGACCATTTAGATTACCCCACTATTAGCTGCATAAAAAAGTTTAACCTGTAACAAACAGGACTGCAAAATATTTATCAAACCCTCATTCCTCTGTGTTCTCTGTGCCTCTGTGGTTCGATTATTCCATAGCTTGTGCGTAAGTCCTAACAAAATATCCCCATCATTAAAATCATTAAATACTGTTCCCTATTCCCTATTCCCTATTCTCTATTCCCTATTCTCTATTCCCTGTTCCCTAGTCTTCACAGATAACTTTTTCAGCAAACCCTAAATATTTACTAATAAACTATATGAAAAATAGCCAATTGCTGGAATTATGAGAATATTACCGGCATGACTGGTTAAGCGTTGAATATTATTGTCTATTATTCAGGAGTCGTATCAAGTTCATGTTTCCTCTCCAAGTGTTTCATCAGCGCATAACAAATATCTTCTTAAAACAGTTTACTGGTGTTTATCTACTGAAATTTGCGTTTATGCCTAACTCAGTTTTGAGTGCCAGCATTGCCTTAGCAATAGTCAGTATTACTCTTTTAGATACAAATTTTAGCAGTGCCATTGCTCAGATTACCATTCCCACAGAACAGAAATTTAGTAATGAAGAAATAAATTCTCAGGTAAATGTATTATTTGTCAACTCCGGCTTTGGCAATGATCAGACCGGTAATGGTAGTGAAAATGCTCCTTTCCAGACAATTTCCCAAGCTTTAAGGTCTGCACAACCAAATACTGTCATTAAGCTTTCACCTGGAACATATAGCCAGCAAACAGGAGAACAATTTCCCCTCGTTCTGAAATCCAGTATTGCTCTTCAAGGAGATAGCAACAACAAAGGTAGCAAGGTCAAAATTGTAGGTGGTGGTGATTTCTTCAGTCGTCGTTTTGGTCGCCAAAATGTTGCTATTATTGGGGCAAGTAACTCTAGTTTAAGTGGAATTACAGTTACTAATTCTAATTTCCGTGGGTATGGGTTATGGATTGAGTCCGTTAACACAGTAGTCGAAGCGAGTACATTTGTTGGTAATACTCAAGACGGAATTTCTATTAATGGTAATGCTGCACCAATAATTAGTAACAACTATATCTACAACAATGGAGCTAATGGTATTACCAGTGCTGGAAATTCCCGCCCCCAAATTCAAGACAATGCGATCCAAAACACAGGGTTTGGAATTAACATTGTTGAAAATGCTGCTCCTATAATTACTGGTAATCAAATTGCCAATAACAGAACAGGAATAGTAATTCAAGCTAATACCAGCCCAATTTTAAGAAATAATCTGATTCAAAATAGTCGAGAAGATGGCATAGTCATCATTGCCCAAGCTCAACCTGATTTGGGTAGTATTCAGGATAATGGCAGTAATAAATTTATCAACAATCGTCGCTACGATATTAATGCTGAAGCAGCAAAACAGACAGTATATGCTTTTGGCAATCAAGTTAACCGAAATCGGATTGTAGGCCAAGTTGATACCACCAGTGGAATAGCAGTGGTCAGAAATTCTTTACCTGCGGCGGTATCTACCCAAACAACTCCTGCTAATGGAGAAATAGTTTTTGCAGCACCCAATGTTCCTCGGAATCTTAACTCTTTACCGCGAGTTATTTCTACTTCTGGGAATACAAACCGCTCCGATCAATTACCACAATTAGCAGCGGCTAATTTAGACAGTCCATTAATTACGAATCAATCTACCAATGTAAATAATGATAGCCAATATACCCAACAGTTAAATTATGTCAGAATTCAACCAGGAGTAGCCACAGCAGAAGTCAGTCAACCAAAAGCAGTTGAATTTGTTGCTCCTCAACTGCAAAATAGTCAGCCTAGTAATCTACTCCCCAATACTCCACCAACCAATCAACCGGTAGTTATTGGTAATTCCAGAACCGTATCATTACCTAGACGTTACGCAGCTAACTCAGGTATACGTTATCGAGTTATTGTTTATACAACAAATGATGCTCAGAGAGAGATAGTCCGCTCTATTGTTCCTGATGCGTTCTCCAGAACTATAGAAGGACGCAGAGTCATGCAAGCTGGGACTTTTAGCAATGAGTTTAATGCTATGCAAATGGTTCAATTCCTAAATAGTAAAGGTTTGAGAGCCAAGGTTAGGTACTAGGGTTTGTAGCGAAAAATTATCTGTGGAGACTAGGGAACTCTTACAGTGCTTTCCGGTGTCATCAGGTACACTATTAGCGGGCTGTCCGGCCCACCCCACAAGAGTTTCATGATTATGATTTGTACCTCATAGCAAAGAAATCTGCTGTAACAGGGAACAGGGAACAGTCTACTTGTCAAACAGCAAATTCAGGTTGGGTGCTAGTCATCGCTTTGAGCTTAGAAGTAAAAGACTCAGAGCGATCATCATTCGCTTGGGGTGTAAATTGTCCAATGGGTGGGTGATTAGCATTAGCTGGGGGTAATTGAGGTAATTTAGTTTCCGGAGATAAACTACCTTGAGTCATTAGTTTTTGACTGACTGATACAGCAAATTGTCTTCTGGTAGTGTCAGGATTGACTTTAAATGATGGGGTTGTTAAAGCTCGAACCTTTTGTTGTTGATTTTCTAAATGCTGTGACACACTTTGAGGTTGTTGTTCATACCTATTAACTTGTGCAGGTATTTGTTTTGGTGCTTGCTTAGACTGTATAGGTGTAGGTGTAGATTGGTTAATTGATGGTAAAGCTGGACGATTTGTCTTAGTTAGATTTTCAGGAAACTTACTACACACCATCCGTTCAAATTCCATATTAAAGTGATAAGACACCTGGCCTCGCCGCTGCCAAAAGTTTAATATTTGTTGTACTGATATTGCTTTATATCGCCCTTGATAAAGAGCTTCAATAACTGCTAAATGTAGCCAATCCATTGGGTATTCTTTTTGCCACGAGCCAATTAACTCACTGGCACTGTAACCATTGAGGTCAAAACTATAGTGAACTAATAAGTTAGTAGCCAGTTCGGCGCAGGAGTTTAGGGGTGTTGTTAGCATGGGATTTCGTTCCAGGCAATAGGTATAAAAGGTTCACCCATCGCATCTAGCTTAACGTGTTTTTAGCTACATGATAATTTTTTCTCAAGTAGTCGTGTTTACAGCTAGTGTTTCTCATTCTACTTGTCAATTGCTATTATGCAAAATTTGGTGATTGGTGGTTGGTGAGGGGGAGATGGGGAGATGGGGAGACGGGGTGATGGGGAATCTTAATTTAATTACGAATTACGAATTACGAATTACGAATTACGAATTACGAATTACGAATTACGAATTACGAATTACGAATTACGAATTACGAATTACGAATTACGAATTACGAATTACGAATTACGAATTACGA
>JAAHFX010000001.1 GCA_010672785.1 Sphaerospermopsis sp. SIO1G1 | reverse complement strand
AGAAAAACTCAGATATTATGTTTCTCAACATTCCCAGAATTTAGAATTAGTAATTGGAACACCTATAAATCAAAAACCAAAATATTTAGAAAACTGCCCAGATATTACTTTTATTGATACTACAAAAGAGGAAGATTATTTTCAAGTATTACAACAATTGAATATTTTAGTCACTGATTTTGATAAAAATCGCTATTATTATCGTGCTAGTGGTGTAATTAGTGATGCTGGTTCTTGTGGGTGTTATGTTATTGCTCCAAATTATCCAGTGATTAAACACCAAATTACTTGGCCTATAACCATTGGTTCATGTTATTCTAGCGTAGATGATTTAGACAAAATTATTCAGCAAGCAATAATTCACATTCAAGCACAAGGACAAGATAATCATTGGTTATGGAGAGAGAAAAGAAATGCTGAGTATATTGCTAAGTTACTCTTACCTGATACTTGATCAAATACTGTAGATTATTAGGTAAATAAGATAAAATCATAAATCCCTATTGCAATAATTTCTGGAATTGCTTTTGACTACGAATATTATCAAAGTCTGTATCAATCTTGGCTAATTCTTTGTATTGTTCTGGTGAAATTCTGATAGCCTTAGTCAAAGCTTCAACAGCAAGGATGAGATTATCTTGCAAAGCATAATTACAAGCTTTGTTATAGTATGCTTGGTGGGAATTAGGATTAATGGTAATTGCTTGGTTATAGGATGCTAAGGCTTCTTTGTATTTTTTCAACTTTGTTAAGGCAATTCCTCGATTAATCCAAGCCTCAAATTTTTCTGGTTGAATAACTATAGCTTCATCATAGGATTTAATAGCTTCTTGATAACGACGTAAAGCTGATAAAGCATTACCACGATTATACCAAGCTTCATTTTTATTGGGACGAGTTGCGATCGCCTGATCATATGATTCTAAAGCTTCTTCATAAAGATGTAAAGCGATTAAGGCATTACCTCTGTTTACCCATATTTCTTCACTATCTTTCTTGACTTCTATTGCCTGATCATAAAAATTTAGAGCTTCTTTATATCTTCTAGCATCTAAATATTTGTTGGCTTTAGTAAATAATTCTTCAGCTTTTTGAGTATCTTGCACTTCTGCTATTAACTCAGCTACATTATTTTCTTGGATAACTTTTTGGGTATATTCGGGTGATGGTGCTGTCAGATCAACGCATCCCGCTGCTAGAATTCCTAAATAGCTACTTGCAATAAAACATCGCCTCAAAATCATACTGCACCTACAAAAATTACTATAATATGTTAAACATTCTGGATAATTAAAAATCGTATCTAATTCAACCAAAGTATTTTTAATTGTCTTGTGTTTTATCAAAGATCAAATGAAGATTTGAAAAAGTCTTTATTAAATTACCGGGAATAATATCACATATCAGTACAATTAACCGATTGTTGGATTATTTCCGTACCTAGGGCATTTGTGATTGTCTCATGACTAAATTCTTAATATTAACTGAATAAGGGAAGAGAAAAGGATTTTTCAACCCACTATCCTTTGCCAGGAAAACTATTGTCATAGGTTCATTCTTTGGACTTTGAGTATTGCGACTTATCTATCAAAATTATGGTAATTTAAAATACAGGTTATGTAAACTTTCTCCAAAATTTCACACTTATCAAAAGCGTTAAAATTCTGTTGACTGATCCACTCTGTTTCATGAGTAACGGAACATGAGAACATAGAAAAAATTAACTTCAATCAAGACACTTTAGATAAACATGGAAAAATCAACGGTTATAATTACAGGTACATCCTCTGGTGTGGGTTTATATAGCGCAAAGGCTATGGCCGACAGAGGTTGGCACGTAGTCATGGCCTGCCGGAATTTGGAAAAAACCGAAGCAGCAGCCCAATCAGTAGGAATTCCCAAGGATAGCTATAATATCATACATATAGACTTAGGGTCTTTAGATAGTGTAAGAAAATTCGTCCAGGATTTTAGAGCTACTGGCAGATCCTTAGATGCTCTGGTTTGCAATGCTGCTATTTATATGCCTTTGTTAAAAGAGCCTATGTATAGTCCAGATGGTTATGAGTTAAGTGTAGCTACAAACCACTTAGGACATTTTCTACTGTGTAATTTATTGCTAGAGGATTTGAAAAAATCTCCTGCTGCTGAACCCAGATTAGTAATTTTGGGAACTGTCACCCATAACCCCAACGAACTAGGTGGGAAAATTCCTCCTCGTCCAGATTTGGGAGAATTAAAAGGTTTTGAATCAGGATTCAAAGCACCCCAAACCATGATTGATGGGAAGAAATTTGAACCTGTAAAAGCTTACAAGGATAGTAAAGTTTGTAACGTCTTAACCATGAGAGAATTACACAGACGTTATCATGAATCCACAGGAATTACCTTTAGCTCCCTCTACCCTGGTTGTGTAGCAACTACTCCCCTCTTCCGCAACCATTATCCCCTCTTCCAAAAACTCTTCCCTCTCTTCCAGAAATACATTACCGGCGGATTTGTTTCTGAAGAATTAGCTGGTGAAAGAGTAGCTGATGTCGTTACCGATCCTAACTACAAAGAATCTGGAATGTATTGGAGTTGGGGAAATAGACAGAAAAAAGGTCGTGATTCCTTTGTACAAAAGGTTTCTAATGAAGCAAGTGATGATGCAAAAGCAGAAAAAATGTGGGATCTGAGTACTAAGTTAGTAGGACTCGCTTAATCATTTTTCTTTTTGTTTCCATCTTCATAAAAAATAAATTTACTCAGCAAATGTCAGGAGTTGAAAGTCAGTCAGATGGCAATTTACTCCTGACAAATTTGTAATTGGGGATTGGTGACTGGTGACAGTTTTAGCCTGTTGGTAAGTTTGAATTTTCACACAAGGTACGATATTTTTTAGTTCTTAACCTCCCAAATTTTGTATTTTAAAAATTTCAAATAGTCTCAAACCCTTTAGCCATAAAGTTTTTAAATTTACTCAACAAACCCTGATTATCAAACCAAAAAATTAGAGGTTAAGTACAATACTCAACCCCTGCATATCTCGGTTATATTCTGATGTTAATTATCTATTAAGCTTCTTCTGAACGTTCAATTTTTTGACCAGGAGAAGATTCATATAAAGCATCTAACTTTTCCCTTGCATCATCCACATTAACTGAACGCATTACTAATAAAGGTTCTTTAATTATGTTACCTGTGTTATCTAACAGTTCTGGATGAGGTATGGACTGTCTCTTAGATGCATAGTAGCCAAAACTACCTTTTTTACCAGCGGAGGAATTAGCAGGATATGGCTTTTCTCGGTCAAAACTAAACATGACCAAGTTACGTATGAGATTACTCACAGCTATAAACGCTAAAACAGTGAACGCCAAAATGTATAGTAAGTGAAACATAATTTATCCTCCGGGACTGACAAATTCTAAAGTTTTATATCTTAGTGCTTGCTTAGTGCAAAAACCCTACTAACTCGCTACTGACCGAGATGGTAAGTATGAAACGGTCTATCTTTGGTTTGATATTTTGTAATCTATTCTGATTACAGTAGCATGGTATACATTATTTTTTTATGAAAACAATGTTAAGAATTTTATTTTTGTGTTCCAATTCATGACACTTCAGATTACTGATGTTTGTGCTGATGGTAGCGCATACTCACTCGCCAGCACTCTCCTAATAAGTGATGCCAAGGAATAAGAGTAGCCATATCAATCCCAACTTTTTTATCAGTAGCAGCAAATAGCATTTTTGAAGTACTTAATTCTGCTTGTGCTTGAGTAACTCGACCAAGTAGGTTTTGTTGCTCATCATCGCTCATAAACGAAATTTTCTCATTTTCCAGTAGCTGACGTGATCGCGCAAACCAATACTCAAAATCGTCTAGGAGCGGGTCTAAAACTGACTCGAGCAGTTCAGGAATTGGTGAATTTGAATCCTCCATATTTAAGTTATTTATGTATTTCCTAACGTCCTCTTAATATTAACTCTTTTTACGAATCTTAACAATAATCTAATTTTCACTCATACCAGAGTCAATCCATAGAGTTTGTAAGCTAATATACAAAACACTACCAATATTGCTGAAGTGCATAGATTTGTATTCAATAATCAAATAGTAAAAATAGTAATGCCATATATAATTACTAAAAACCTGGGTTTAAAGTCCCCAAACGCGATCACCGTAAATACAGTGAACAGTAAACAGTAAACAGTGAACAGTGAACAGTGAATAGCGATAACTGATAACTGACAACTGATAACTGATAACTGATAACTGATAACTGACAACTGATAACTGATAACTGACAACTGATAACTGATAACTGATAACTGATAACTGACAACTGATAACTGATAACTGACAACTGACAACTGACAACTGATAACTGATAACTGATAACTGATAACTGATAACTGACAACTGAGGATTTTAGTGAGATGAATACATCCCAGACTTTCAAACAATTAAAAGCAGAATTAATTACTCCTGAAAATTTCCAACCCTATGGACAAGTAATTTTTGCAAGTAAAGACGGTAAATCTTTTGATAATGAAGATGCACAGTTGAATTTACAAAATGGTATTCCTCGTTTTTATATTATGAGATTACATCATAAAGGCAAAAAATTTCATAAAATTACCCGTCATACCCAATGTACTCAATGTTTAGGTTCTTTAGAAGGAAAAGATTGGTTAATGGCAGTTTGTCCACCACAAAATGATATTAGTGAACCAATTTTATCAGAGCTTCAAGCTTTTTTGATTCCTGGGAATTGTTTTATTAAATTAGCAGTGGGAACTTGGCACGCAGGGCCATATTTTAATCATAATTTTGTGGATTTTTATAATTTAGAATTAAGTGATACCAATGTGGTAGATCATTTTACCCATGATTTCTTAAAAAGTCATAATTTAGAATTTGAGATGGTGTAGGAAAATATCAGATTCCACATCCACTGTCTTATATCTCAAGTCCGTTTTTACGGACTGACTAGTCAATTTTTCTCATTGGGTTTCTAAATCCTACTAATTCCTTAAAGTATTCCTTTCCTTTTCAATTTTGCAAGTGCGTCTTCCGCAGCAGCTTTTTCAGCTTCTTTTTTACTCTTTCCTCTCCCTTGTCCAAATTCTTTTCCATCTACTAAAACCCTAGCTAAAAATTCTGGTGCGTGGGATGTTCCTCCTATTTGTTCTGTTGTATATTTGGGAGGATTTGCACCTATTTCTTTTTGCACCCATTCCTGAAATTTATTTTTTGAATCTAAATTAGAACGAGGTTCTACTACATCTTCAGAAACAGAATCAAATAATGGTTCAATAATTAGTTTTAGAGGTTCAACATTACAATTATTATCTAAATAGTAAGCACCAACTACTGCTTCAAAAGTGCTACTTAAAAGGTTAGGATTTTGAAAACCACCATCTCTAATTGTACCTTTTCCTAATCGCATTCTGAAGTCTAAACCAACTTCTAATGCAAATTTTGCCAATTGTTTCTCTTCCACTAATGCAGCACGACGACGACTTAATTCATCTTCTCCTTGTTGGGGATAACGACGATATAAATATTGTCCACTAATAAAGTTTAAAATTGCATCTCCGAGAAATTCTAAACGTTCGTTATGTTCTCCTTCTCCTGGATTTTCATTGACATAAGAACGGTGGGTTAATGCTTGACGCAATAGTTTTTCGTTTTTAAATATTAGTAGTTTGTGCATTTTGATATTGTGTTATTTGTGAATGAAAGGGTGAGCAATATGTTCACCCTACAAAATTAGATATTGAAAAATTCAGATGTTACTTTGAAAAATTTGGTATGATATTTGGTGGGAAAAGACTATTTCCACGACTCTGGTTACAAGTCAAACAAGCTAGTCGTAAGTTCTCTAAAGAATCAGAACCACCCAAACTTTTTGGGTAAAGATGATCCAGAGTAAGTTTATCTTTTGAAAGTGACTTAAGACACCACCAACAGCAAGCACCATACTGATTGACTAGTTGATCCTTTTTGCTTCGTTTCTGTTTGGGATTCATTTTTATATCCTCGACTTATTTTGTATAAGTGTCGGACAGCGTAAACAAACTACTTAATCACAGTAGTAGACTGGCACAAATACAGTACATACAAGTATGGTGAGATACACTACTGGCGGGCAAGATGCTCACCCCACAAGAGTTTCATCATTAGGGCTTGTAACTCATAGCAACTGAATCTACTGCATTAGAGCAGGTCATTAGCTTCTTAGTGGCTTTTATACATTAGGAAGTACAAGTCTGAGCAACAGGATTCAAGGAATACATAACTTAGAAAAGTAAATGTATCTCTTCCTGATAAATTCCGCATTATACCTTCACCTGAATATTTATTCAAAAGCTCTATAGCCTTAGTATTAGTAGACTAACTAGCGGTACAAAAAGTTGTCTACATAAATACTCAAACGAAGGTACAATGCAGGACTTATCAGAAAGGAATCCTGTTGCTGAGACAACTACTGCTCCTGCTGTATATAGTTCTTCTTAATGTAGAATCTATATTAAGCTGTCTTATTTACAAGATTGCATAGTAAATCCGGAATGTCAATGCTTAAATAAATGTATTAATAGCTACCAACAAGGTAAGTAAAGTTATTACATTGATTTAATTAATGCTGATAAAAATTAAGCAAACTTGTGATTCCCACGTAGAATTATAGCTCTAGAAATATGATGTAACCAGAGCTATTGCAAGAATACAACAAACAAATTAATATTATTTACCGAAACTATAAATCTGTTGTTTCTGTAAGCGATCGCTTAAGGATGAAGGTTTAGTTTTCAAATCAAAAACTTGCCGATCTAACTGTACCTGTAAATTACTGAGAGGATCAGTACCAGCAGAAATCAAAAATTCTAACTTATGCACATATTCTAAACTGGCTAAGTGATCTAAAATCTGGCAAATTGCTTGTAGATAAGGATGATCTTTTTGTTGATACCAATTCGGAGTAGCAACGTTTGGTTGATCGAAACCAAGATGAACGGTTAGTGATGGTTCATCAAATAAAGCAACTCCTAATGGTCTTGCTTCTTCTTGTAGAAGTAAATGGTTACTCTTTGCTAAATAGCGTATTTTTTCTAAGCGCTCATAGCGTTTTGTCACAGAATCTGGTTCATCTTGCCACTCTAATGCTACTGTAACTAGATAAGTTTGTAACAACATATGTCCCAGTTTCTTGGCTTTGGTAGCTAGGTAACGGGAATTGAAATCATTGGCTTCAATCAATAATGGTACACGATCTACAACTTCTAAACCATAGCCTTTCACACCTGCAATTTTACGGGGATTGTTGGTAATTAAGCGAATTTTTTTTACTCCCAAATCCATGAGAATTTGCGCTCCCATACCATAATCTCGCAAGTCGGCAGGAAAACCTAGACGTTCATTTGCTTCTACTGTATCTAATCCCATATCTTGCAAAGAATAGGCTTTTAACTTGTTAATCAATCCTATTCCCCGCCCTTCTTGACGTAAGTAAACAACGATACCTTGTCCAGCATTTTCAATCATTTTTAATGCAGCCTTTAACTGCATCCGACAATCGCAACGCAAAGAACCTAAAGCATCACCAGTTAAACATTCCGAGTGCATTCGCACCATTACAGGTTCATCACCAAACTTAGCTGGATCACCTTTAACAATGGCAACGTGATCTGTATTATCTACAGTATGGCGGTAGCCATAAATATCAAACTGGCCAAATTGAGTAGGTAGTTTTGTGACAATTTCTCGATAAATGAGGCGGTCATTTTTTAAACGATAACTAATTAAATCTGCAATACTAATAATCTTCAGTTGATGGACTTTGGCATATTCCATTAACTGCTGTAACCTAGCCATTGAACCATCGGGATTTTGGATTTCACAAATCACACCAGCAGGATATAATCCAGCTAAACGTGATAAATCTACTGCCGCTTCTGTATGTCCAGCCCGTTTTAAAACACCCCCAGTTTTAGCTCGAATAGGGAAAATATGACCAGGACGACGCAAGTCTTCTGGTTTTGTCAAGGGGTTGAGAACTACCTGAATGGTACGCGCTCTATCATCTGCGGAAATACCGGTAGTTACTCCTGCTTGAGGCCCAGCATCAATACTGACAGTAAAAGCTGTTTGGTTAGTATCCGTAATGTTGCTGACCATTAAAGGTAAGTCTAACTCATCCAGGCGATCGCCAGTCATAGCCAGACAAATTAAACCCCTTGCTTCCACCGCCATAAAATTAATCATATCCGGGGTAGCAAATTGGGCTGCACAAATTAAGTCGCCTTCATTTTCGCGGTTTTCGTCATCTACCACCACAATAGAACGACCAGCTTTTAGGTCAGCTAAAGCGGCATCAATAGAATCAAATGTAAAGGTTTGGTTATTACTGAACTGTGACACAGGATATTCTAGCTACAAACGTAAATTTTTTTAACAATTTCTTATTTTAGATTGTACCTTGTTTATCCGAACTGGAGAATAACTCAGTAGGTTTGGGGAAGGGAACAGGTGACTCTTGACAGGTGACAGGTGAGAGTTTGAGATCGTTGGTAAGTTTCAATACTAACTCTTGAAACTGTTACCTGATCCTTCCTGTTCCCTCGTCTCCACAGATCACTTTTTGCTGTAAATCCTAATTACCAATCATTGCATTCTATCAATTGTCCGATATTGAATCGCTTCTGCTACGTGCTGAGGTTTTAAATTTTCATCTCCAGCTAAATCTGCAATTGTACGTGATACTTTGAGAATGCGATCGCTTGCTCTTGCAGATAAGCCTAATTTTCTAATTGCTGCTTCTAATAAATTTTTACTTGCATCATCTAATTTACACCAAGTTTGTAAATGACGACTTTGCATTTGTGCATTACAGTTTAAGATTTTTTCTGATTGAAAACGATTAGTAGCAATATCTCTTGCTTTTTGCACTCTTTCCCTAACAGATTTTGATGCTTCTCCTGTTGATGCTTGGGTAATTTCCTCTGGTTTTAAGCGATTTACTGCTACTTGTAAATCAATTCTATCCATCAGCGGTCCCGATAATTTTGCCCAATATTGTTCTCGTTGTCTAGGTGAACAAGTGCAAGGTTGAATTGTATCTCCATAGAAACCACAAGGACAGGGATTTGTAGAAGCTACTAAAGTGAATTGCGCTGGAAAAGATGCAGATTGACGAGTACGAGAAATTGTTACATAACCATCTTCTAAAGGTTGTCGTAAAAATTCTAAAACATCTCGTTTAAATTCAGTTAATTCATCTAAAAATAATACTCCCCGATGAGATAAAGAAATCTCACCAGGACGGGGAAAACTACCTCCACCAACTAATGAAGGCCCTGATGCGGAATGATGAGGACTGCGAAAAGGTCTTTCTCTGACTAATGAACCGCGATCTTTTAATAATCCTGCTACAGAATAAATCCGTGTAACTTCTAAAGACTCAGAAAATTCTAATGGTGGTAAAATGCCTGGTAAACGTCTTGCTAACATAGTTTTACCACTTCCTGGAGGTCCGACAAAGATTAAATTATGTCCTCCTGATGCAGCAATTTCTAATGCTCTTCTTGCATGACTCTGTCCTTTTACATCCTGTAAATCTGCTATATTGGAATATATTTTTGGGTGATTTTTTATATTCTGATTTAATTGTATAGGTTGATGATTTGTGGGATTATTTAATAAATTAACGACATCAGTAATATTTTGACAACTATAAACATTTAAACCGCCAACAACCGCAGCTTCTTGAGCATTATCAGCAGGAACAACTATTCCCGTAATTCCCATTTTCTCCGCAGTAGCAGCAATAGGTAAAACTCCTGAAACTGGACGTAAACTACCATCCAAAGAAACTTCACCTAGAAATAAAAAATCTCCTAATAAATCAGGATTAACTTGTTCAGATGCTGCTAAAATTCCTACACTAATTGGTAAATCAAAGGATGGCCCTTCTTTCCTTAAATCTGCTGGTGTTAAATTAATAACAATTTTACGAATTGGAAAATTAAAACCTGCATTTTTTAGTGTTGCTTTTACCCGTTCTTTTGATTCTTGAATTGCTGAATCTGGTAAACCTAAAATTACAATTCCTGGTAAACCACCGGAAACATCAACTTCTACACCAACTTTGATAGCATCAATACCAATAATAGATGCACTCCAAACCCTAGCTAACATTTATTTTTACCATTTACTCTTTAATTTCTTTAGCAGATGAGTAGGTAATTTTGCATGAGTGTAAACACTTAATTGTCAAATGTTTAGTTGAACCAACCACGAAGAACACAAAGAACACGAAGTTAAGAATAAAACGTAGGTTTTTTAGATATTTATTCCATGTTTTTGCAAAGTTGGTATTATCCCTTAATTTTTTATCTTCACGGCTACTTTACAACTAATCAATGGTAACTAATAACTAATAACTGATAACTGGTAACTGATAACTGATAACTGATAACTGGTAACTGATAACTGATAACTGATAACTGATAACTGGTAACTGGTAACTGATAACTGATAACTTGCATCTGTAAACTCAGTTACGTTTTTCTATGAGCAATAAATGTAGAATTTATTTATCTAAAGTTTAATGGAGTCTAAAAATATTCGCAAAATTAATAAAACATCAAAATTTTTCAAAATAACAGAAAAAGTCACTTCATCAAATTCAACGGTAGCGAATAATTCAGATAATTAGTTTTCTCTGAGAAATTGGCAGGAGAACAAAGACCTGTATAAGACTTTTGTGCAAGTCTAACTAGGTTTTGAGAATCTAAATTTATGATGGAATTATTAATAGTAAAAACTTCCGATAATGTCATAATTAATTCTCATTAACTGTCTTTGACTCCGTGCATAGACAAAACTTACGCAAAACCTATTCCAAATGCTGTCATTGCGACCTAATGAAGGAATCTCAAAACCCACATTTCGTTAAAATGCGTAAGTCTTAATAGATATATATACCCAAGAATTCAATTTGCAATCTGCCAACTTACTCAATCTCTTGACTATTTATTCATGATATTAAAGCTATGCCAGATCAACTTGAGTAATGATCAAAAAGAATCTAAAAAATACTGCTATAGCAATCAACATAATAGATAGTTTTTACAAATAAAACATGATCAATTTGACCAATAACAGTCACAGAATCAGGGAGCTAAGATTTGTCACTTTTAAAGTCTGAATCACTTCAATTATCGTGGTATTTCCATTCATATTTGATTACATAAACCGAGGCTAATTTGCTTTTTTACTTTCACAATTCACAAACTAGATAAAAGGGCAATATACTATGTCGAAGGTAACTGAAGAGCCAAATTTGACAGAACAGGCGCTAGAAAAATCTAAAGTTTGGTTAAAAGTTGCCGTAGCTTTACCAGTAGTCGTAGCTGCTGGTTTTCTAGCCACTGCTAGAGTTGAACAATTAAAAAAGCTTACTTCTTCTGTTTCAGTAGCTCCTGTTCCCACCACTACTAGTGCTATAGGTAGATTAGAACCTCGCGGAGAGGTGATTAGAATTGCTGCACCTAACTCAGGATTATCCGCAGGTTCACGGGTACAGCAACTTTTGGTGAAGGAAGGACAAAAAATACAACAAGGCCAAGTTATAGCTATCTTAGATAGTCGCGATAGTAATACAGCTACTGTTGAAGAAGCAAAAGCCAGATTACAAGAATCTCGTGCTAACTTAATTCGTGTTAAGGCTGTTTCTCCTAGAGATATTCAAGCTCAACAATCTGTTATTTCTCGTCTACAAGCTCAGTTAGTAGGAGAAAGGGAATCTCAACAGGCAACAATTTCTCGAATTGCGGCTGAGTTAAGTGGAGAAAAAGTTGCTCAAACCGCTACCATTAGGCGTTTAGAGGCGCAACTAAGTGGGCAAAGAGATAATTTAAGAGCCACCGTTGATAGAATTCGCGCCGAACAGCGGGATGCTCAAGTAGATGCTGGCCGCTATGAATTTTTATACCGAGAAGGAGCAATTTCTCAACAGGAAAGAGATTCAAGACGTTTACGTGTATCCACTGCTAATCAACAACTACGAGAAACTCAAGCTAGTTTAAGACAAGCATTAGGAACATTGCGACAACAAATTGCTGAAGCTAGAGCAATTCAAATTAAAACAATTGCCACTTTAGAACAACAATTAATTGAAGCTACAGCCACCCGTGATAAAACTGTTGCCACATTACAAAGACAAATTGATGAAGAAAGGTCAAGATTAAGTAGACTATTAGATGTTCGTCCTAGTGACATTCAAATTGCCCAAGCTCAAGTTAGTAATGCGATCGCTTTTCTCAAAAAAGCCCAAGCCGAACTTCAATTGAGTTATGTTAAAGCACCAACGGCCGGAGAAATTTTAAAAGTTCATACTAAATCTGGCGAGGTAATGAGTACCAATGGAATCGCCGAAATTGGGCAAACAGATCAAATGTTTGTTGTTGCAGAAATTCCTGAAGATAGTATTGGTAAAATACGTCTTGGTCAACGTGCGACTATCACTAGTGATAATGGTGCATTTAGTGGTTCATTCACAGGAAATATCACAGAAATAGGTAGACAAATTGGCAAAAAAGATGTCTTGAATACTGACCCCGCAGCGGATATTGATGCCAGAGTTGTAGAAGTCAAAATTGCTCTTTCTGCCCAAGATAGTCAAAAAGTTTCTGGTTTAACTAATGCTAAAGTTATGGTGGAAATTAAAACAGATAATATTAATCAGCCCAAATAAATTAATATTATTTTCCATTTTTATATAATTCTAGCATAAAAATTTTCACTTTAAATATAGAATAAAATGCCTCCAAAAATACCTCTATCTTGGCTACAACTAACCAGAGAAAAAATTCGCCTAGCTGTAGCTTTATCAGGTATTGCCTTCGCTGATATTTTGATGTTTATGCAGCTAGGTTTTCGAGATGCTCTCTATTATAGTAATGTTAGAATGCACACCAGTTTAAAAGGAGATATAGTTGTTATTAACAATCAATCTAATGCCGTTTTAGCGATGAAACCTTTTTCCCAAGTCAGGTTAAATAAGGCTTTAGATTTATCAACAGTAGAATCTGTACATCCTATTTATTTAGACTACACCAGTTGGAAAAATCCAATTACTGGTCGTCCTCGTAGTATCCTCACTTTTGGGATCAATCCTGAATTCAATGTTTTCAATTTATCAGGAGTTGATGAAAATATAAATAAACTCAAAATCCCCAATGTGGTTTTATTTGACAGTTCTTCACGGGTAGAATATGGGCCAATTGCCAGTGATTTTAATCAGGGGAAAATGGTTAAAGCTGAAGTTAGAGGAAGAAGAATTAAAGTTGTAGGATTATTTACTTTAGGTGCTTCATTTGGTGCAGATGGGAATTTAATTACCAGTGATCTGAATTTTTTAAGAATATTTCCTAACCGCCGTAAAGGATTAATTGATATTGGGTTAATTAGATTAAAACCAGGTGCAGATGCTAATGAAGTAGCTACATTTTTAAGAACCTATTTACCCACAGATGTTAATGTTTTAACTAAACAAGAATTTATTGATTTTGAAAGAAATTATTGGGCTACAAGTACCGCTATTGGTTTTATTTTTACTTTAGGAACAATTATGGGTTTCATTGTGGGAACTGTAATTGTTTATCAAATTCTCTACACAGAAGTTACAGATCATTTATCTGAATATGCTACCCTCAAAGCTATAGGTTATACACAAAATTATTTATTAATGGTGATTTTACAAGAAGCTTTTATGTTAGCTGTTTTAGGATATATTCCTGGTTTTGCTTCTGCTTTGTTTATGTATCAGATAGCTAGGGATGCAACTTTATTACCTGTTTTCATGAGTTCTTATCGCGCTATTATGGTGTTGATTTTAACTATTTTTATGTGTTTTATTTCTGGGGCAATCGCTATGAGAAAACTCAACTCTGCCGATCCTGCTGATATTTTCTAAATCAAAACACTTAACTATTTACCATTGCCAATTATGAACATGAAAGAACCTGTAATTACTATTAGCAATATCAACCATTATTATGGTAAAGGTGCGCTAAAAAAACAAATTTTATTTAACATCAATCTAGAAATATATGCAGGGGAAATTGTGATCATGACTGGACCTTCAGGTTCAGGTAAGACCACATTATTAAGCTTAATTGGTGGTTTACGCTCTGTTCAAGAAGGTAGCCTCCAATTTTTAGGTAAAGAGTTATTCGGTGCTAGTCAAACTAAATTGGTACAAAGTCGTCGCAAAATTGGTTATATATTTCAAGCACACAATCTACTGGGTTTCTTAACTGCTCGACAAAATGTGCAAATGGCTGTGGAATTAAATCAAAGAATTTCTCAATCAGAAGCTATTAAAAGATCAGAGGCTATGTTAAGTGCAGTGGGTTTAGCAGAACGAATTAACTACTACCCAGACAATTTATCTGGTGGACAAAAACAAAGGATTGCGATCGCCCGCGCATTGGTTAATCAACCTCCATTAGTTTTAGCTGATGAACCTACTGCTGCCTTAGATAAACAATCTGGACGTGATGTAGTGGAAATTATGCAGCACCTAGCTAAAGAACAAGGAACTGCTATTTTACTTGTCACCCATGATAACCGCATTTTAGACATAGCTGATCGCATAGTCGAAATGGAAGATGGACTATTAACCCGTGATACCCAAAACCCACCAATGAACAGTAAGGTGGGTGTTCCAATATCTGAACATAACTAAGTAGTCACGCAAAATAAATTTTATATTTGTCAGGAGGAAAAGGAAACAGGGAACAGGGAATAGGAAACAGTTTCAAGAGTTGGATGGGAACGATTTTTCCTTTCAATCAAACCTAAATGTCAGGTTTCTGAGTTCCCACGTTGTAAAAGCTCGCACTTGTTTTTAATCAAAAAACCTAGAATCCTTTACCTGTAAAGTTTTTCGGTTTACTCAGCCAGCCCTAATTCAAATTTATGCTTGTTAATCAATGTCATCTATATTTTTATCGTCTCAGAGACCCGATTTTATCATCATCAGTCAAACTTTAGCTTTTCTAGTTGTGGCACTCGGGCGCACAGTAGTATTTGGTTGGCGAGTAGTACGGAAAGTGACATTTACACCCTCATTTGACTGTTCCAGCACCAATAAAGGCGTAGGTTTAGCCTTTTGATCCCAGTGCATATAAACAATACGACCCTGTATGGTTGGTTGCCATGAATCATCCTCATTTCCGGGACTGAGGTATGTTTCTATACAGTCTATCATTTGGCTGGTAGTTGTGGAAGTTGCTTGGGTTGGTAACTTAATTAACCTAACTTGAATCCGAAATAATACTCTCTTAAGAGTGTTAGGAGGGACACCAGTTTCATGTTCAACATCAAAAATCTCATCCACTTGTCTACCAGAACTACTAGGTACTCCAACTTGTGAGTTCTGTGATTGACCACGACGTAAAGCTGTAGTAATTTTGTTTTTAATTTTGCCTTTAATTTGGTTAACAATGTCATAGTGAAAAACTTCTTCAGACATCCGCATTCGCAAATAATCAAGGTTGAAATCACGAGAATGGACTAAATCTGGGTTAGTTTCCATTTTGCGAATAGTTTCCAAAGCTAGTTTTAACTTTTTTTCTAATTCTCGTGTACGAAATTTCTCAAACTTAATTTTCTTTTCGTATTTTTTAACTAAAAACTTGCCATAAATGACAGTTGCTATTAACCCTAATAACAGCCCACCGCTGGTAACCACTAATACAGGTACAACTGGGAAGTCATCCATTAATGCCTTTTGGGTAGGATTTTGAGCTTTAGCACCTGAAAACTGGGCTATAAACATTGTACTAAACATGATTAGCAAATTAAAATATTCTACTCGTAATGTTTAGAATGCCCAAAGATTTGGTATCTCTTTACTAGACTGTTAATATTTTTTAACATCATCATTGTACTTAATAAAGTTTTTCATATGCTTCAAAACCTCAGTCATGGTAGTGAGTTACAAAATATTCGCCTGATTGCAACGGATATGGATGGAACATTGACCCTCAATGGGAAATTCACTAGCTCTGTTTTACAGGCCCTAGAACACTTAGCCGCAGCTGGAATTATAGTATTAATAGTAACTGGGCGTTCTGCTGGTTGGGTCAATGGGATTAAGAGCTTAATGCCAATAACAGGTGCATTAGCAGAAAATGGAGGGTTATTTTATTCATCCCATAATTCAGAGTCAATCACTCTGACAACAATTTCCGATTTAGTGAACCATCGTCAGCAACTAGCCACAACCTTTGCCAAATTACAACATCATTTTCCTCATCTGAAAGAATCTGCTGATAATTCATTTAGGTTGACTGATTGGACTTTTGATGTTTCTTCCCTCACATTAGAACAAATACAGCAACTAAACAGTCTTTGTCAACAAGAAGGTTGGGGATTTACATACAGTAATGTTCAATGTCACATTAAACCCCAAGGACAAGATAAATCTATTGGCTTGTTAAAAGTATTACAACAATATTTCCCAGATTATTCATTAGATCAAATTCTGACGGTTGGTGATAGTCCCAATGATGAAACTCTTTTTGATAGTCATCATTTTCCTGTTTCTGTTGGTGTTGCCAATATCAATAATTATTTAGACCAGTTAAAATTTCAGCCCAAATACATAACTAGTGCTGAAGAAGGAAAAGGATTTCTGGAACTTTCTGAATATATTTTACAAAGTTAAATCACAAACGGGGCGCAGGAGTTTTCTAGCAGGATGCGGGGGGAAATTTAAAAAATATTCAATTGTTTTGACAGTTTGATATTTTATTTATGAAAGAGACTTAGTATATCTTGTTCCCTGTTCCCTGTCTACAATAATAATTTACAAAATAAAATAGAATTCCTATATTAGATAGAGTTATGTATCTGTTCTAACTTTTTTTATATAAAAACTCCTATAAAATCTGCTTGTGACTGCGATTAAAAAATTCTCACTCCTAGTTATAGTTGAGTTATATGAGTAATTTGAATTTGTAATTACCAAAGTGAAATAGAACTTACGCAAGAGTTACGGAATATCAAACCGCAGAGAACGCAGAGAACGCAGAGGAATAGAGTTTTGGAAGATTGTTGCGTAAGTCCTGTGAAAAACAGGTTAGTTTATCAACCAAATAAATTACTTGTATATATGAAATAACAATATTCTAAATTAGTAATTGATAAGTCAAAGTAATACCATCTTTATAATTTATTTGTTATTTTGTATTTAACGGGACAGTTATTGCAAATACCCTGAGTTTAAATAGCAATTAGTTCAGGATATTCCTTATTTCATGATATTTGAATGAGGAAATAAATGCAGATTTATTAAGATCATGCACATTTGATTCAGTCAGTCGGCAAAACTTCATCTCAACAACAAAGAGGATTAACAAATATGATTACCACAAACAATCAATCTATTACTTTTCCTAATTTTATGAACCAAATTGGAGAAGTTTCTCAAACAAATCATAAACGTGATTTATTGCAACCAATACGTCAATGGATAGATAACATTAACATTAACAATTACCAACGAGCCAAGTTTATTGCTAATCTGATTCCTGCACAATGTCCTTTTGAAAGAGATGTAGTAATCTTTGGTCGAAAAATTGCTCATATTCCACCAATGTGTAAACTCAATCCACTATATGATCAATTTGTGGGATTGCGTTTTCGTGCATTATGTTATTTAGTAGATGAATGTGGTGAGGATATTCAATCCTACTGCTAAGTTCACTAAATTCAAGACAGCATGAATATCAAGATTGAACATCAGCCAACTCCAGAACGCTTAAAAGAGCAAGAAGTTTATACATGGCCTATTTGGGAAAAAGAAGTTTCCCAATTTCCCTGGACTTATGATGCACAAGAAACTTGTTATTTTTTAGAAGGGGATGTAGTTGTTACCCCTGATGGGGGAGAACCTGTAAAAATGGGTAAGGGAGATTTAGTGACTTTTCCTGCGGGAATGTCTTGTACGTGGAATATTATCAAAAACGTCAAGAAACATTATAGTTTCGATTGATTCATGATCAAGAGTAAACATAATTTTCCTACTCTTGTGAGCAGTTGAGGAGCAAAGAATACAAAGTAAGAATTTTAACAAAAAAATATTCACAACTTGGTGTTCCCAAAAACTTCATTTCTGGGATGGGATTCCTGTGTTTTAATCCATACTCTCAATAGATGATCACAAGTCGTGCAAAATAAATTGGTTCTACCGTAAGAGTTGTACTCCTGTGACGGTAAAAACTATATTTTTATACATTACTTTTGAGTTTCTCCGTCCATCCATGTAGAGGCGCAATCACACTCATTACCTGTTCAATGATTTCTGGGGATGCTTCTGAGAGTAAAACACTAGGATAAACTGCACTACCCCATTCAGGATGAACAAGAACACAGCATTTGTTTTTAATCACTGGGTAACCTAATAGTGCTTGAGCTACTGCTGTATCATCATGGGGAACTGCTCCTGGATGAGAGAGTAAAGGATAACCTGTGCGGGGATCAATTAAGTCAGTGACGTAGCCGCGATCGCGTAAATTAAAAGCGACATCACAACCGAACCGCATAAATTTTTCCCTTAACCGTTCTTTTTCCCTTGCTACTTCTCCTGTAACTTCAACAAGAGGGTACTTAGCTTGTTGTAAAACAACTATTACCCAGAGAAATTGTTGTTGTGTCCAATCTGGTAGTATCTGTTCGCAGTTGGCACAAATATACTGACTGGGATTATGAATAGATATTTGAATTGCTTGTCCCATATTGCCAACGAAATTAATGGGATAGCTCAACTGGGGAATACAAACACTAAAATAGCTCACTGCATTTTTTCTATTTTTGCAAGTTGGTCATTTTTTATGTAGAGGATGTCTGAAAGGAAGGTTGTTAATTGAGTAAATTAACTGCCCAAACTTTGAAAACATCCTCTAATATCATAACTCTGACGGTTAAAAGCCAGATCAACCTGAGAGTTTCTCAAAATTATTTATCTGTATAATTTTGATCCCAGGAAGGGAAGGTTTGTGTTTGGGGTAAGTAACAATAGATTAGTTCAATTTTAAGGAATTCACTGGCACATCTTCCCAAGAAGTTACTGTACGTAACCTTGCTATCCAACCTTGAGATTTCTGTCTTTCGGTTAGGCCTTGTTCAAAAGACTCATGACAATCTTGTGCTTGATTTTGATCACAACAAGCAATACAGGCATGAATCATTCCTGATGGATCAATTTGTTCATTTACCCAAATAGTCATATCCTCACCTCTGGAAAATTTTCTAGAGTAATAGTAGTCACACTGTTATCTTGTAATCCTGCTTATTTTAAGTTAAAAATTTAAAAACTAATTTCTAAGTAAGGTAACAAGTAATCATAACTATTCATAAATCCTTTAAATTGATGTATTAAGCCGGTTTGAATAGTTATCATCACTGTCAAGGCAGGAACATAGAGAATAGGTAATTATGGAATAGTAAGCCCAAAACTGGTATCACTACTAATCATTCATACCTGATTTTACTCATGCTTATAGCATACTATTTAAGATGACGATTTTGATAATTGTCACATAATTATAAAGTTTTAATCTATGATGACTATTAGAGGATGTTTGAAAAGTTGGATACGAGTAGTCGTGTCAAATAAATTGTAGAGTCAGGAGAGATAATTATTAAGAATGAATAGATATAGCCTCAAATCCTTTGAAGCGAGAAGTAAGAACCAGTTTTCTCATTATGCTTCAGGAGTGTTTAAATAAGTTCTTAATTCAGCAACAAGCGATCGCACTCCCAAAACTCCAAAACAGTGATACCTTCGGTAAGCTTCGCTAACGCACTTCCAAAACCGATAAAAAGCGATTCCTAGGTCGCGCTTCGCTATCGCACTCCCACATCGCAAAAGTATCAATTAAGCAGACATTAAACGCTGTGTAGGTTCAGGAATTTTTCGACCTAAATCTTGAGCAGTTTCTATCCATTCCTGCATAATAATTTCTATATTTTGCAATGCTTCTTGATAAGTTTCTCCATCAGCAGCGCATCCCGGTAAATCTGGAACTTCTGCGATAAATGCTTGGTCTTCTTCACTCCAATAAATGGTTATTTCATACCGTAGAATCATCTTGACCTCCTAGCTGATATTTCAGTAGAACTTCACGGACTTGTTTAACTTGATATGTTTTGGCTTTTCCTTGTTTTGGTTGAAGATTCAAGATTTCTTCAACTCCTTCTTTTGTAAAAATGTGGTGACTACCACAAATTCTTTCATCAAATCCTAATCTGATTAATAGTTGACACAGTTGCTCAAAGGATATATTTGTATCAGATGCGCCTGATAGAATTTTAGCTAATAGTTTGTCTTGTTGACTCACAAGTTATGATTTTATTGCTTCAGATCCCTATAATAAACTATTTCGGTGATCGCACCTCCACACCCCTAAAAAGCGATACCTTCGGTAAGCTACCGCTAACGCACTTCCTCCAAACCTCAAAACAGCGATTCCTAGGTCGCGCTTCGCTATCGCACTCCCCAAACCTCCAAACGCGATCGCTACGCAAACTTTTTGACAAAAATTAACAATGTTTGCCATAATTAAACAAAGTGCTATTGCTGATATTGAGAGTATAGTGAAATTAGGTTAGAAAACAAGCAAAAAAATTTATGTCTCATTATCAAGAATTATTAGAACAAGCTAAAAATCTGACTACTGAAGAACAGCTTAAATTAGTTGAAGATTTATCTATCTTAATTCGTCAACAATTGAAAATGACATCAAAACCAAAGCGTAGTATTTTAGAATTGCGTGGTTTAGGTAAGGAAATTTGGGGAAATATTGACGCTCAGGAATATGTCAATCAGGAGCGTGATTCGTGGAATGGTTAAATCAATTACAGGGTAAAATAATAGGTTTAGATACAGCACCACTAATTTATTTTATAGAAGAAAATCTTAGTTATTTAGAAGTTACAGATGCTTTTTTCACAGCAATGTATAAGGGTGAGTTTAATGTTATCACATCGGTTTTAACTGTATCCGAAGTTTTAGTTTATCCGTTACGTGCAGGAAATACAATATTAGCTCAACAATATCGTGATATTCTTTTCAATTCTCAAGGTATAACAACTATTGAAGTTTTACCAGATATTGCTGAAAATGCAGCTAAATTAAGAGCAGATTACAATTTAAGAACACCAGATGCTATTCAAATGGCCACTGCTATTTATGGTGGTGCGTCTTTTTTCTTGACTAATGATATTCGTTTACCTTCTTTACCTGGTTTAACAGTTTTGGTTGTAAATCAATTAATGAGTTAATTATTGTTAATGCAATATAGCGATCGCACTTCCCCAAAACCCCCCAAACAGCGATTCCTAGGTCGCGCTTCGCTATCGCACTCCCAACATCCCCAAAAGCGATCGTACCCCTCCACAGTTAAAAGAAACTAAATCTCCTATTGTGCTGACTGTTAATGGTAAAGCTTCTGCTGTGGTTCAAGATTTTTATTTACGGTTCAGACGGTTCAAAATCTTGAGGACGAGGAAGGGGTTGTATACATTCAGCAGAGTGTGGAATATTATTTTTATCCAACACTTCTATAAGATGACGATATGCTGATAGGAGGCTACCTCGATTCCACCAGTTATTACTTTCATCACTAACACCTGGTTGAATGAATGTTCCATTGTCTCTAATAAAACAGTCATCAGTAATACAATTTTTTGTCATATCCCAATCATGGTCAAAAACACCCTCAAAACTAATGATAAAGTTGGAAATAGCCTCTTCAAGCTCACGTATATTTTCAGATGGTCGGTGCATAATTTGCTTCCTATAAGTTTCTGATCTTTTACAAAACTACCACATCATCCCCAAATTCAAAACAAAACCCTTTAAAAAATCTTCCCCCGAAACCATATCAGGAGATTCCAAAACCTCAACTTCCTTACCAGTCCTATAAATTTCCACCTGACGAAATTTACGATTAATTAATAAACCTAAACTTATACCATTAGCGATATATTCTCTCATCTTGTCCTGTGTAGTTTTTAAACTCTCACTATAAGAAATTAACTCAATTACAAAATCAGGACAAATAGGAGGAAACTTTTGTTTTTCTTCATCAGTTAAAGCATTCCATCTTTCTAACTTTACCCAAGCAGCACTAGGAGAAAAAATTGCACCATTTGGTAAGATAAAACCAACATCATAACCAAAAACTATACCTTCTGACTTCTCATCGTTCCAATTTCTTAATTAAGTAGTTAAACCAGCATTAATATTGCCAGATATACCTCCCAATAAAGGTTTTAATCTCAGACTACCATCAGCATTACGTTCAATTTTGATTAATTCATTGATTTGACATAATTTAAAAAATTGACCATCAGTTATTTGAATTGATGTAGGTACATAGAGAGTAATAAAATCCATATTTTCTTCTAAACCAATGTCATAACTTTACTATATTCTTCCTGATGACTTTGCAAAGCATCCCAAACATCAACCTTTTGCTGAAGATTTAACCACAATCTCGGCCCATTTCCCAACGCTTTACCCAGACGAATAGCAATATCTACTGTTAGTGATTTTTCACCATTAATAATTTCTTGAATCGTTTGATGAGATATTCCTAAAATTTCGGCAAAATCGTTATAATTAACTTCTATATCATCTAAAATATCTGCAATTACTTCACCAGGATGTATTGGTCTTGCTAATCTCTCATCAGCGATATTTTGCCAATTATCCATAATGAATACTCCTTGATAATTTTGGGAAATTTATTTAACAATGTTCAACTATTTACTACTATCTTAACACAACATTAATGGTAATCTTCTAAATTAACATCATAAACATCACCATCTTCAAATTTAAACGTTATTCGCCAGTTTCCTGATACCTTAATTGACCAAGTTCCTTTTCTATCTCCTTTTAATTCATGTAAATCATAACCAGGTAATCTTATATCATCTATCATTAAGGCTGAATCTATAACTTCTAATCTAATTCTAATTTTCTTTTCTAAATTTGCGGGAACTCCTTTATTAAAATTTTCTCTGAATAGATTTTATAAGGATTTATTTTTAAATGTTTGTATCATTTATCTTTGCATTTTATATCATTATGTGAATTATACAAAATTTCTACCTACAGTTATGCGATTCCTACGGAGCGCTTGCGCGATCGCACTCCCAACATTCCCAAACGCGATACCTTCGGTAAGCTTCGCTAACGCACCCTCCAAACTCCCAAAACAGCGATACCTTTGGTAAGCTTCGCTAACGCACTTCCCCAAAACCCCAAAACAGCGATCGCCTGTCATGATGCCACAATTTTTTCTTAACTGGTATAATCATTTCTACAGTTCACTGTTTAGAGGAAGTTTTAAAAGTATGTTACAAGCAATAGAAGGAATTTACAAAGATGGTAAAGTAGAACTTAAAGAATTACCATCTGATATTTCAGAAAGTTTGGTTATTGTCACTTTTTTAAAGTCGGAAAAAAATCAACGACAACATCAGGTAATGCAGTTTGGGATGTTTTCTGGAAATAATCAGTCAACAGAAGCAGATTTTGAAATTGCTGAATTTCATGGGGATCGAGAGGACAGTTTAAACTGGTAATCATAAATTATGAAATATGTCCTAGATACTCATGCTCTAATTTGGTTTCTTGAAGGTAATTTAAAGCTAGGTGCAAATGCTAAAGGTATCCTTTGTGATCCTAATTCACAGTTAGTTATTCCCGCAACTACTTTAGCTGAAGCTGTTTGGATTGTAGAAAGAGGTAGAACATCTATTCCTGATCCCAAAGATGTAATTTTAGCAGTAAAAGCTGATCCTCGTGTGGTAATTTATCCTCTTGATCAAGATGTTATTGAAATGACTATGAGCTTATATTCTATTAATGAAATGCACGATAGACAAATTGCGGCAACTGCTTTAGTTTTAGCAAGTAAAGGTGAAGTTGTACAGTTATTGACTTGTGATAAAAATATCGCTGCGTCGGGTTTAGTGGCTATTGTTTGGTAGTTTGTAGATTAAGACTATTTTAGCGATACTTTCAGTTAGCTAACGTGATCGCACTCCCATATCCCCAAAAAGCGATTCCTTCGGTAAGCTTCGCTAATGCACTCCACAAAACCCCCAAAACAGCGATCGCACTCCTCAAAACCCCAAAACAGCGATACCTTCGGTAAGCTTTACTAACGCACTTTCCAAACCCCCCAAAAAGCGATTCCTAGGTCGCGCTTCGCTATCGCACTCCACATCCCAAACAAGCGATCGCCTATAATTATCCCAATATTTCCTCTTAACTGGTATAATCATTTCTATAATTTACTATTTAAAGCAGCTATGCAAATTAAAGAAATGACAGCGGAACAGTTACAACACTTAATCCGTAGCACAGTAGATGAAATGCTAGATGAATACTTCGGTGATCCTGATGGGGGAAGGGAAATGAAAGAATCATTTAAGCAGAGTTTATTGGAAATACGGCGTAAACGTCAAGAAGGAAGACCTACTATTCCTTTATCTGAAGTTTATAAAAGATATGGGATAGAAAGTTAAATGAGTTATTCCGTAAGTTTTGAATCAGAGTCAATCACTGATTTAGATAATTTAGACCAGGTTGTGCGTCTGCGGATTCTGAATAAAATTCAATGGTTAAGTGTCAATTTTGAGCAGATAACTCCTCTATCTCTTACAGGTCAATGGTCAGGTTTTTATAAGTTAAGAGTGGGTGATTATCGAGTTATTTATGAGTTAGATATAGAAGAACAATTAATCATTATTATTAGAATTGGTCATCGTAGAGAAATTTATTAGATCAACATCTGCAACAACGATCGCACCCTACAAAACCTCAAAATAGCGATCGCACCCTCCAAATTCCCAAAAAGCGATCGCACTCCCAACACCCCACAACAGCGATCGCACCCTCCAAATTCCCAAAACCGCGATCGCACTCCCAACACCCCAAAACGCGATCGCACCCTCCAAAACCCCAAAACCGCGATCGCACTCCCCAAACCTCCAAACAGCGATCGCACTTCCTCCACATCTCCAAACGCGATACCTTCGGTAAGCTTCGCTAACGCACCTCCACATCCCCCAAAAAGCGATACCTTCGGTAAGCTATCTCTACGAGTCCCGTAAGGGATACGCTAACGCACCCTCCACATCCCCCAAAACGGCGATCTCTTCTCTTGACAAAATATTTTCATACAATTAACATCAAATTATCAAATAATTTATTGAAATTATGATGTTTAGCCTAAGCGATATTCACCCATTATCAGAGTTTCAGCGCGGAGCAAAGACGTTTCTAGATAAGTTAAAGGAAGCTAAATCTCCTATTGTGCTGACTGTGAATGGTAAAGCTGCTGCTGTGGTTCAAGATGCTGAAAGTTATCAAAGACTTATTGATAGACTGGAATTACTGGAATCTGTTGCTAAGATACGTAAAAGTATAAATGAGTTTGAACAAGGCGAGGGTATGCCCTTAAATCAAGCATTTGCAGAATTTAAGGAAAAGTATGGCATACCGGATTGAGATTTCACCTACTGCTATTGCTGATATTGAGAGTATTTTCCTATGGATAAAAGAGGAGTCACAGGAAAGAGCTTTTCGTTGGGTGCGGGGATGTTATGAAATTATGCTGACGTTGGAAAATTTTCCTCAACACTGAAAAATACCGAGTTGTTGAGGAAGATGTGTGTGAGCCAGGTGTATTTTACGAGCCTCTCCTAATTTATTTAAGCGATAAAGAAGCAGAAGAGTTGGGAAGGGAAACAATAGATGCGTTAACTTTAGCTAAAGAGGTAATAAAGTTTTGGGAATCATATGTTCCAAAGCCAGTAACAGAATTATAATAATTTAATCTCACATCTTCAAATCTCTAAAAGTGATAAATTGTCCCCACTTACTTAATAAGGATAAAAAAATAGTTAATCACAGATTGGATTAAGCGCATTCTAAAATAAACTATTAGTTTGTTCCCTAATCATTCCGACACCAAGATGCACTCAAATAATCTTGATGAGGATCAAGATTAATAAATTTAGTAGCCGCTTCTTGTACTTCTTTCGCGGCGTGTCCCCAAAAAGCAATGTGAACTATAAAGCCTTCAGAGGTTAAATCATCTATGTATGCAAGGCATATAATCTTTGTCACCTGCGGCGATAACAATGATGTCATTTTCTCTATCTATTATTTTTCCAGAATCTTTGCCAATTTGATAAGCAATAGCAGTATCAACTTTTTTTCTTTACCTGCTGAACGGTCGTATGTTTGAACATTAAAACCTTTGCTTTCAACATAATTCCAAAAGGTATCTTTAGGAGGAGGAGATCCCCAAAGTCTAGCCCCACCAATCTCTGACTTTTCTGTACCGCATAAAAATTCATGCAAACGACCGTAGTCAATATACCAATCATTATCAAAAATTTTTAAATTTATTGCTTCATAAATGTTACAAATTCCATTAATTTTCTTACGTACAGCGGATAGCCGACGACCTTCAATGAAAAGGTTAGAATTGTCAACGTATGTAAAAATTTTCATCGTATTTTCTCTATAAATCTATCTATGCTTTAACTGAATTTTCAGCAGCATTGATTAAAATTTCATCCATCCAAGCATTGATACTTTTTCCTGCTTTTTTAGCCGCAATAAAAATTTTCCGATGATGTTCTGGAGTAGTTCTAAATGGTAGTTTACCAGAAAAAGGTTTATCCGGTTCTTCTCCTAATTCTTCACAAAAAGCTAAATAACCATCAATAGAAGTCTGAAATTCTTGACGTGCTTCTTCTACCGTTTTCGCTTTAAAAGTAATTACATCATTAATATCAAGAACACGACCAAAAAGTATTCCTGCTTCTACATCTACTTCAATTGATGCTGTATATCCTTTATAAGTCAACATAACTTTAATAACCTCAACTCGATTTTATTGTGGTAGGGGCAATTTTTGGCATTACCCCAAATCTTCAATATGGACTAATTATAAATCAACTAATTATGGTTCAACTCCTGCTTTTATCAAAAACTCTCTCACTGCTTTTACCGCTCCTTTATCGGTTTCTTTTTCTGGATGTGGTTCATGAAAATGACCTTTAACATCATTTAATTTAACTCCTACTCTTGAACCGCTACCTTGACTAATATAAGCACCCAAAGCTATAAATAGATTTTCAATATCTTGCCAAATAATATTTGCTGGTACAGGATTTGTAAAAATTAATTCTAAGGTTTTTCTTTGTTTATTATTAAGAGCCATTCATTACTCCCTAGATATATTATTACAGGTTCATAACTAAGCCAAGCGACAGCAGGGAGTAAACTTGCAATGAAGCTACTAACATTGCCAATATTAACATAACAGATCGTATTTAAAAGCTTTAAACCTAGTTTTACAGAATGATTCATTGTTTTGCTAACTCCTTTCTTTAGCTTGTTTTTGCTTACGACCTAATTACTAAGATATCATCTTATGATATCATGTCAAGGGTTTCATAACATAAAAAACGGACACAGGTATATATATATCTGTGTCCCTGAAGTTAATATGCTTTATTCAGACTGAGAATCTTTACTCAATTCCCTCAATCCGATTCTCAACCTCCTGATACAACTCCCTCAACTTATCCAAATTCTCCTCACTAGTCTCCCAATAACCGCGACCATTAACTTCCAATAAAGTAGTCACAATTTTGCGGAAAGAATGAGGATTCAAATTCATCAGACGTTTCTGCATTTCCTCATCTTTAATAAACGTCTCATTGGTTTCCTCATAAACCCAGTTATCTACAGCACCCGCAGTCGCACTCCAACCAGTGGTATTTACCAACCGCTTGGAAAGTTCCCGCACACCTTCATAACCGTGAGACAACATCCCCTCATACCATTTGGGGTTTAACAATTTCGTCCGCGCATCCAAACGTACAGTTTCTGATAAACTTCTTACCTGTGCATTCGCGGTGGTTGTATCTGCAATGTAAGATGCAGGTTTCTTACCATCTTTACGCAGACTTGAAACTAACTTGGTGGGGTCAGAGTCAAAATAATGGGAAACATCTGTTAAACTGATTTCCGAAGAATCCAAGTTTTGGAAAGTTGCATCCGCAGTTTGTAAGGATGTTTCAAAAATCTGACGGGACTCATCCATCACACCGGGGTTATCAGAATTGAAAGAGAAAGATTTGCGTTTCAAATACATTTCTTGCAATTCCGCTTCACTATCCCAGGAACTATTCTCCACCGCAAGGTTAATGTTAGAAGAATAAGAACCAGAAGCATTAGAGAAAACACGGGTTGCAGCTTGACGCAGATTAATTCCCATTTCCTCTGCTTGTTTGACAGCGTGTTTGCGAACAAAGTTCATTTCCACGGGTTCATCCGCTTCTGCGGCCATTTTCACACCTTGGTCAAGCAGGTTCATTTGGTTGATGAACAGGTCACGGAATACACCAGAACAGTTAATTACTACGTCAATTCTAGGACGACCCAATTCTTCTAAGGGTATTAATTCTAACTTGTTCACCCTACCCAAAGCATCGGGAACTGGACGGACACCAATCATCCACATGATTTGTGCTAGTGATTCCCCGTAGGTTTTGATGTTGTCTGTACCCCAAAGCACACAAGCAATTGTTTCTGGCCAGTTACCATCGTTTTCTGCTTTGTTCCGTTCTAACAGTCTATCTACAACCACTTTCGCTGATTGTACTGCTGCTGAGGTAGGAATTGCTTGGGGATCTAAGGCGTGTATATTTTTACCTGTGGGCAATACATCAGGGTTACGGATGGGGTCGCCACCGGGTCCGGGTAAAATATATTCACCTTCCAAACCTTGCAGTAAACCACCGAGTTCGTTATCTGCACAAACTTGTTTTAAGCAAAATTCCAAATATTCAAACAAGGGTTTTAACGCATCCGCATCAACGCTGGTAAAACCAGAGTCGTATAAAGCTTCAATCCAAGGTTCTCTTTTACCCATGTTCAAGAAATTCAACTTGGAAACCAGGGAAACTCTACCTTCTGCGTCAATTTGTTCTTGTACTAATGCTGTCACCGCTGCACGGGTAGCTTCGGTGATGTCTTGTAATAACTGTACATCAGCTAAAATTCCCGCATCATTACTTCTGTAGATGTCTTCAATGTTGCGGTTTAAGCTCTTAGCAATGATGGATGGTAAACCGAGAATATCATCTTCTTCACGATCTAAACTAGCAATATTTACTAAAGTTGCGATCGCCTCTTCTGCGGTAGGTGGTTTACCAATGACGTGCAGTCCACAAGGTAATAAGCGAGATTCAATTTCCATCAGACGGCGATAAACGCTACCGACCATGTTATCTCTTTCTTCTTCGGACATATCCTTAGCATCAACATCTGGAATGTGTATATCTTTATCCAGGTTGACGATCCGGCTTTTATCCATGATCGAGTTAACAATGGAAACACCACGACCACTGTCTTTTAAGGTTTGGTAAGAACCAATCAACTCGTTTAATTCCTTCAAACCTTTATATAGTCCAGCATTTTCCGCCGGAGGAGTTAAATAGGAAATGGTTTCTGCGTAACTACGACGTTTAGCAATTGTCGCTTCACTGGGGTTGTTCGCTGCGTAATAATACAGGTTAGGAATTGTGCCAATTAAGCTATCGGGGTAACATTCTCCAGACATACCCATTTGCTTACCAGGCATAAATTCCAATGAACCGTGTGTACCAAAGTGTAATACAGCATCAGCACCCCAAATTCTTTCTAAATAGGTATAGAATGCAGCAAAGCCATGATGGGGACTAGCGGAACGAGAGAACAATAAACGCATGGGGTCGCCTTCATAACCAAAGGTGGGTTGGACACCGATGAAGACATTACCGAACTGCTTACCGTAAACTAACAGATTTTGTCCGTCACTGTTTAAATTACCTGGTGGTGGTCCCCAGTTTTCTTCTAAGCGTTGGGAGTATGGTGTCAGTTGTTCATATTCGGGAACTGACATTCTGTAAGCAATATTGAGTTCAGGACTTGCGTACTGTGCTTGTGCATCATGGATAACCTGTTCCATCAACTCTTTCGCTGTTTCCGGAACATCCTGCACATCGTAGCCGTTATTTCTCAGTCCTTTGAGAACTTCGTGGATAGAACCAAATACATCTAAGTAAGCTGCTGTTCCCACGTTTCCTTTGTCGGGGGGGAAGCTGAAAACGGTGATGGCAACTTTTTTATCTAATTTGGGTTTACGACGGAGGTTAGCCCATTTTAAAGCCCGTTGAGCGACGATTTCGACTCTATCTTGTAAGGCGATCGCTCTACCAGTTGCCCCATCTTTACCTGATAATATGATGGGTTCAATTGCACCGTCAAGTTCAGGAATAGCAATTTGTAAAGCTACTTGAATGGGGTGTAAACCTAAATCACTTTCCAACCATTCTTCAGTAGTTTGGAACACCAAAGGTAAAGCCACCATGTAGGGACGGTTTAACCGTTTTAATGCTTCAATAGCTTTAGGATGGTCTTGTCTAGCGGGTCCACCGACTAAAGCAAAACCTGTTAAAGAAACAACCCCATCAACTAAGGCTTTTTGAGTTGTAGGTTCATAGAAATACTCATTTACAGGTTTAGAGAAGTCCAAACCACCGGCAAATACCGGCAGAACTTTTGCACCTAAAGATTCTAATTCCTGGACAATTGCCACATAATGTGCATCATCTCCGGTAACTAGGTGAGTTCGTTGTAAAACTAAACCAATACAAGGAGCGAGGGGGTCTTTGAGGTTATTAGAAATATCTGGGCGGCTATTATACCAGTTTAAATATTCCCGCACATCTTCAAACATGGTTGTAGCTAAAGGATGCCAAATACCCATGTCAGGATAAACAACAGGTGCTTGATATTCAGCCTCAGCTAATTTTTCCTTATCTTCACCTTTTAAAACGTATTTATCAGCCAGCATCAACAGGAAGTTTTCCAGGTTTTCTGCTGAACCACCCAACCAATACTGGAAACTGAGCATGAAGTTTCTAGCGTCTTGTGCTTTATCAATGGGGAGGAATTTCAGCACTTGGGGAAGGGTTCGCAGCAACTTCAACATTCCATCTTGGAAACCAGCACCAGATTTTTCTTTGCGCTTTTTCATGAAGTTGGCAATAACACTCTTGGATTGTCCCAACTGTGCTAAAGAGAAGCTACCCATTTTGTTAAGGCGCATCACTTCAGGCATGGAGGGAAAGACAACCGCTACATCAAAGTTATCCCGGTGAGGTTCTACTGCGGTGATGAGTTTTTGCGCTAATTCTTCAATAAATATGAGAGAGGCGATAAATATATTGGCACTAGCTATATCGCGTTTGAAATCTTCATAGTTTTCTGAGTCACGCAGTTCTTCAATTAAGTAACCACTAATTTCAATAGCTACACTAGGATGGTTAGCGTTAATTTCCCGTACTGCTTGGGATAAAGAACTTTGATATTGGGACTCAAGGACTACATAAACGACCTTGATTAAATTACGTCCCCGTAAATCGTCAGGTGCAATATGTCTAATTGTGGACTTGACCTGGGTAAACATTCAGATAAGCTCCTTTGAGGCGTGTTCTCTGGAAGTGTGTAGCTTCCATTTTCTTCGGCAATTAAGAGTTTTGTACCAGAAAACTCCTGTTCCGTGGGGGTTTTTCCCTGGAACTGAAACAAAATGATATAAAATTCGTAATCATTATTGATAAATCTTAACAATTTAGCAAGGTTTTCTCGGAAATTTCTATGAAATTTGTAAACTTTTCTTATACATTAGGACTTCCTTGTTTGATTTGATTCTGTTACTATTAGTACTTTCGAGCTTTATTATTATATAGAGCTTATCATATTGCCTAAATTCAGTTATTTCCGTTTTATTTAGATAAAACACAGCAAATACCAAGGAAAAATACTGCATTATGAAGAGATTACTTCCGATTTTTGCTTCTCTAGCAATGGTTGCTGTCAGTGGTGGTTCAGCTTTAGGGTTTAGCCTGGTTGGTTCGGAACTGGGGATTGGTGTTGCTCGTTGCTGTTATTTATTAAACTCTTAAATTTACAGATTAATCAATAATCAAGAATTGGTTTGTAATCAGTTAGGGATGAAATTGTCAGAATCAGGATAACCAGGATTGAAGGATTTACGGGATATTATTGAATGATTGTTGGTGGGAAGTTAGGCATTTTTTTTGTTGTATTCTGATTCTTAAAATTACAATATCAATTACTAACAAACAACCGATAAATTACATCCTGTACATCCTCAAATCCTGGACATCCTGATTCTGACAATTACAAAATTAATTACCAACAAATAACCGATAAATTATATCCTGTACATCCTTAAATCCTGGACATCCTGATTCTGACAAAAATTATACTCATTCATCTGTATTTACCGGTTAATTAATAGTCAAGAAATGCGATCGCAATGAGATCAATCATAATGATATTTACAAGAAATAACCATTAATACATCTTCTTCAACCTTGTAAACCAATCTATGCTCATCCGTAATTCTCCTTGACCAATAACCCTGTAATTCATATTTTAACGGTTCTGGTTTTCCTATACCTGAAAATGGATCTCTTTGGATATCTTTAATCAGTGACAATATTTTTTTAAAGACTTTTTTATCTTCTATTCCCCATTCTCCCAAATCTGCAAAAGCTTGTGGTTCAAATGCTACTTTTCTCATACTCATCTAAATCAACATCAATTAAATTTCCTTTTTCAACATTTTCTATCGCTTTTAGTAAATGTTCTTTGTTAGCTTTTGACTTTAAAAGATATGTAGTTTCATCTTCAACTACTTCTACTTTATCAACTAGCACAATTACCTCCACAATTGTTCCCTCTGGTATCTTAGTTGTAGGTAATTCAATCTTGCCATTTTTACCAACAGTTGCTGTTTGTTTAATTCCAGTAATCATGGTTTATCTTGATTTCCTTATTTCTTATCATCGTAACATCTATCATCTGTATCTAATAAATATTTCATTATGTGTCTTGAATTTCTAGAATAGATTCATCATCTTCACGAATTGATTTTCCGTAAGCAATAATATCTTCAAAAGCTGGTTCATTTTTGAACGATCCCGTAATTTGTTCTAGCCAGTTTATTTGTTGAGGAGGTAAAATTTGCTTTTGCAATTGTGCCAATGTAATTTCTAGTGCTGAAAATCGTTCTTCTATAGATGTATTCATTATTATTAGATTGTTGAGTTTATATAATATTGTATCATATTTTTATTCACCTGGATATGATTTTTATAAGTTCTATCAAAAATCCCTATTTTCAACGGTTAAAAAAACAACTTGCAATTGATTTAGAAAAAGATATAATTCAATACTTTGAAGAAATAGCTCAAGAAACAGGTATTTCTTATTTGAGTTTAATTAATCTTTATTGGCGTGAATGTATGGAAAATAAACGTAAATTATCATTAATCAAAAGTAACAGTTAAATCTTTATTTTGTTACCTATTAAAATATTAATATCACAGATTAATCAATAATCAAGAATTGGTTTGTATTCAGTTAGAGATGAAATTATCTGAATCAGGATTTACAGGATGAAAGGATTTACAGGATATTATTTAATGATTGTTGGTAAAAATTGAGGATGATTTTATTTACAATCATGTAGAAAAATACAACATCTCATACCAACAAATAAATAAACAATTACATCCTGTACATCCTCAAATCCTAAACATCCTAATTCAGACAAAAAATCCGCGTTCATCTGCGTTCATCTGCGTTCACCCCTAAATCAAAAAAAATAGGCGATCGCTTATATTATAGATTCAATGGTATATAATATGAGATAGTTAAAACTAGAGGCTTATTTTTCAATGAGGATATGACCATGAATGCTTTAACTGTCAATTTGAAATCATTAATAGAAATGACTGATGAGCAGTTTTTTCAACTATGTCAAAACAACCGGGAACTGAGATTTGAAAGAAATGCCAATGGAGAATTAATAATTATGCCACCAACAGGGGGAGAAACGGGAAATCGTAATGGTAGATTAAATCAGCAGTTATTTAACTGGACTGATACTGATGGTACTGGGATAGCTTTTGATTCTTCTACTTGTTTTAAATTACCAAATGGTGCAGATCGTTCTCCTGATGCTTCTTGGATTAAATCAGAAAGATGGGATGCTTTAACTGATGAGGAAAAACAAAAGTTTCCTCCTATTTATCCTGATTTTGTGATTGAGCTACTTTCTCCTAGTGATAGTTTGAAAACTACACAAGAAAAGATGAGGGAATATATAGATAATGGTGTGCGTTTGGGTATATTAATTAATCGTAAATCTCGTCAGACGGAAATTTATAGACCTGGTAAGGATGTTGAGGTATTGGAATCTCCTGCTACAGTTTCAGGGGAAGATGTTTTAAAAGGTTTTGTTGTGAATTTGGGGATGATTTGGTAAAATTATATAGGTATTTATTTAACCAGGTAAATCCTACTTTTTGCATATTCATCTAAATCAACATCAATTAAATAATTTCCTTTTTCAACATTTTCTATCGCTTTTAATAAATGTTCTTTGTTAGCTTTTGACTTTAAAAGATATGTAGTTTCATCTTCAAATACTTGATCAACTAACACAATTACCTCTACAATTGTTACCTCTGATAACTCAGTTGTAGGTAATTCAATCTTGCCATTTTTACCAACAGTTGCTGTTTGTTTAATTCCAGTAATCATGGTTTATCCTGATTTCTTTATTTATTATGACTATAACATTTATAATAGATAAATTACCAATATTACAACATTCACTATTAATCAAATTAATCACCTAGATTGCGTTACCATTTATTTAGTCATTTTTAGAGTTAGAATTGATTATGGCTACATCGCTCAACATTAACGAAGCCTTACTAAAAGAGGCGTTAGAACTTGATAATCAGATGAACATTGATTCTTTAGTAGAAACAGCACTGCGCGAATATATTCAACGTCGTAAACGCCTCAAAATATTAGACCTTTTTGGAACTATTGAGTATGAGGAAGATTATAATTATAAGCAGCAACGTCATCAAGCATGAGTGTTATTGTTGATACTTCAGTTTGGTCACTAGCTCTACGTCGGAGAACACCTCCTGATTCTTCACCAGCAGTTACAATATTGCAGAATTTAATCACTGATGATCAAGTTGTCTTGCTAGGTGCGATTCGTCAAGAAATTCTGTCTGGAATCCGTAATTTTGAACAGTCTACTCGTTTACGAGATTACCTAGGAGCTTTCCCTGATTTAGAACTCATATTCTCAAACTTCCCGCCTCACAATCCCTTAACCACAGCTTTACAGCTTGAGCGATCGCTCCATTACTACTATTTCTAGGAGGAGACAACAGTGATTTTACAGGGTATTCACCAGAACGAGTAAACATCATCACTACTTGCCAACCCATCTTAGTTTTGGTGAGAAATAACCAGTGAAACTGCTGTAATTCAATTTTTTTGTTATTAGTATATTGACGTTCTAAAGTTGTAAATAAAACTTGCTCAACTCCTGAAGATTCATACTGATTATCAACATTAATACCAGCATTTAAAGGCAATTTATTTAACTCTGGCTTACCCGCTGCCACAATATAAGAATAAATATCAACATCACGACTCATACGACGAGAACGTTGAGTAACACGATTAGCATAACTAGGTAAATCCAGCATTAATTGAGTTGTTAAAGTTTCTAATCTTTGTGAAGAACAAGAATTACTAACTTTGGATTTAACAGGTTGAGTAGAAGTATTTTGAGAGAAAGCAGGAGATAAAAACACAACAGAAAACAAAAGCCAGTAAGGACAGAAAATTAGTAATTTCCCTACCCATAAACCACTATTTTTTCTCTTACTAACTTTGATATTCATAAAATCTTGTATATGTAATACTTCATCTTTATCCAGCAAACCTTACTTACAATCTGAGATCACAACTTTCAGGTCGAGTGCTACTAACAATACTAGAACGGTATAACGGTTCTTCCACTGTCGGCATAACATCTATTTTAACTCTTAAAGATGACATTTGTGGATATTTATCTAGTAACATTTTAACTAGTTTTTTATTCATGATTTCCCAATAATCAGACTCATTTGCATAACCGATAAAAAACTGATCAATATCTTTTTGAATTGATAAAATGTCAGGATAATTATTTTCTAATATAGCTTCCGGTGTCATCCGATAAGTAACTTTAATATTCAAAATTGCTCCTCCTATATGTTGAATAGGATAATTAGGAATATTAAATGCAAACACTTCTTGATGTTTTTGACACTGTGTCAATGTTTGGGATATTGCAGGTGATATAAATATTTGAAAAGACAGAATTAATGTACTCAGAAAAATACACAAAAATCTCAATTTCATATTAATAAATTTACAATGTATCAACAATATTATGCCATAATTTCTATGGTAAACATACCCCAAATAGGCAGGGGTAGATAGAAAATTAAAAACTGCTTTTCAATCACTGACTTTGCGCCTTTGCGCCTTTGCGTGAGACTTAAAAAAGTAGTTTACTTAACTAAATTTACCTCCTCACAAACCCTTTCCCAAGCTAAAACAGGATCAGCAGCAGCAGTAATCGGTCTTCCAATGACTAAATAATCAGCACCGGCTTGAATAGCTTGAGCAGGAGAGAGCGATCGCTTTTGATCACCTTTTTCAGCCCAACTAGGACGTACCCCCGGACAAACCAACAAAAAATCTTGACCACAACTATCCCGCAACTGTGCAACCTCTTGGGGAGAACAAACTGCCCCACTCAACCCAGAATTTTGAGCTAAAAGAGCCATTTGTAAAGCAAATTCCGGTAATTCCAGAGGAATCTTCAAATCAAACGCTAAATCTCTGCTAGAAATACTAGTTAACAAAGTAATAGCTATCAAATGAGGCGGTTTAGTTCCTGATTTTTCTGCTCCTATCTGCACAGCTTCCGCGGCCGCCTGCAAACAATCTCTACCACAAGTTGCGTGAATTGTCAACAAATCAACCCCATAACCAGCAGCAGCACGACAAGCACCAGCCACAGTATTGGGGATATCGTGAAACTTCAAATCCAGGAAAATCCGTTTTTGGCGAGATTTTAGCAGTTCCAGAATAGCCGGCCCTGTAATAGTAAACAATTCTAAACCAACCTTCCAGAAAGACACCTGGGGTAACTTATCCACCAGAGCGATCGCACTTTCCAAACTCGGCACATCTAAAGGAACAATAATTTTATCAGTCATGGTTGGTAATTCGTAGTTCGTAATTCGTAATTTTTAATTCGTAATTCGTAATTGGTAGAAACTTTTTCTCCCCAACACCCCAACACCCCAACACCCCATCACCCCATCACCCCATCACTCTACTAACCGTAAAAAATTCTTCTTACCCACTTGTAAAACCTTACCGTTTAAATCATTAGGTGAATCAAAAGAAGTTTCTACATCAGTTATTTTTTCCCCATCCAGACGTACACCACCCTCTTTAATTTTCCGCTTACCTTCTGCATTACTTTTACATAAACCAGAAGCTCCCAGAATATAAGCTAGTTTGGCTGGAAATTGAGGTATAGTAGCCAAAGAAAACTCTGGTAAAGCCCCTTCCTTACCACCACTTTTTGCAGCCTCTCTAGCCTCATTAGCATCTGGCTCACCATGATACTGTCTGACAACTTCCCAGGCTAAAAACTGCTGGCGATCGCGTGGGTTTTCTGGCAAACTGTCCAAAGGTAAATTAGTCAACAACTCAAAATACTGAGCTAGTAAATCATCAGGTACAGCTTGTAGCTTCTGATACTTTTGAGCAGGATGTTCCGCCAGCCCCACATAATTACCCAAAGACTTAGACATTTTTTGTACACCATCAGTCCCAATCAAAATTGGCAGTAATAAGCCAAACTGAGGTTTTAAGCCAAAATGACGCTGTAAATCCCTACCCACAGCAATGTTAAATTTTTGATCAGTTCCTCCCAACTCCACATCAGCCTTCACAGCTACAGAGTCAAAACCTTGCATCAGAGGATACAGGAACTCATGCAGGAAAATCGGATTCTCTTTTTTGTAACGTTCTGCAAATCCTTCCTTAGCTAACATTTGTCCTACCGTCATAGTAGATAGTAACTCCAAAATTTTCCCCAAATCTAACTGGGAAAGCCATTCCGAGTTGTAGTGCACCTCCAACTTGCCAGGTGTGTCAAAATCTAAAATAGGACGTACCTGATCCAAATAAGTTTGGGCATTTTGGGCCACATCTGCCTCCGACAATTGACGACGCACATCAGACTTACCAGTCGGATCACCAATCCTTGCGGTAAAATCACCAATAATTAAAACCGCCGTATGACCAGCATCTTGAAAAGCCCGTAGTTTTCTTACAGGTATACTATGACCTAAATGGATATCTGCACCTGTTGGATCAATACCCAATTTTACCCTTAAAGGAAGGTTAGCATTGAGCAAGCGCTTTTCTAAACTTTCAGTTTCACTATCATCACCATCGGGTTGAGGAAAAATTTCTGCCACACCACGATGCAACCAAGAGAAGTTTTCAGCCATACTAGAGGATTCGTTTTGAACTACATTTTGTACTGGAAAAAGTAACCTGTTAACGTATTTAGGCAAATTATCCGTCTTTTACCTTGCTAGACTACTATAATTGCAAAAATTAAGCGATTTTTTTCATTCCATCAATTAGATTTATATTTATTAGTGAGGAAGTAAAACCACCGTGTCTTCAAGCACTTTTGACAACAAACATCCCAAAGAAAAAGTTTCCCCTGGATTTGAATTTTTTAAGGGGGTAGGCCAGGTCACTGGAGCTACACTATTATCTATCACATTACTGTCAAGCTCCATTGTTGCCGGGGGTTTGGTTGGTTTAGCCGTCAGTTTTCGTAACTTGCCAGATGTGAGACAGTTACGTAACTTCATTCCTTCAGAAACATCGTATATATACGATATTAAGGGTAGACTTTTAACCAGTCTTCACGGAGAAGCCAATCGAGAAGTAGTACCTCTTGATCGAATTTCTCCCAACCTCAAACGAGCAGTATTAGCTAGTGAAGACAGTCATTTTTATGATCACCACGGCATTAACCCTACAGGTGTGGGTAGAGCGATAGTTGTTAACCTGGCCGCAGGAAGTGTCAGAGAAGGTGGTTCTACCATCACTATGCAATTGGTAAAAAACATCTTTCTGTCTCAAAGACGTACTTTTACCAGGAAGTTGGCAGAAGCTGTACTAGCTATTCGTCTGGAACAAATTCTCACCAAAAACGAAATTTTAGAACTGTACCTCAATCAAGTTTATTGGGGACATAATAACTATGGAGTACAAACAGCAGCCCGTAGTTATTTTAGTAAGTCAGCGGAATTTCTAACCTTGGGTGAATCGGCAATGATGGCTGGTTTAATTCAAGCCCCAGAAGATTTTAGCCCCTTTGCGAGTATGGAGAGGGCAAAACAAAAACAAAAAGAAGTTCTGGACAGGATGTTAATCCTCAATTGGATTACCCAAAAAGATTATGATGAAGCTATAAATCAAGAAATTAAACTAGGTAGAATTAGATCCTTCCAAGGTAGTGCCTTACCTTACATCACAAACAGTGTGTCCCAAGAATTAGCTAGAAGGTTTGGGCGTGATGTACTTCTCAAAGGAGGAATGCGGGTACAAACTACTGTGGATACCAAGTTTCAAAAAATGGCCGAAGCAACGGTCCAAAAATGGCATAGAAGGCTACTGAGAAGAGGATTATACAAAAATCAAATAGCTTTAGTAGCGGTTGATCCTCGTACACATTTTGTTAAGGCTTTAGTAGGTGGTGTAAATTCTAGAACTAGCGAGTTCAACCGTGCGACTCAAGCCCAAAGACAACCAGGTTCTTCTTTTAAACCTTTTGTTTATTATACAGCTTTTGCCACTGGCAAATATACACCCAATAGTATCGTAATGGATACTCCAGTTAGATATCGAGATGGAAGGAACTGGTACTATCCCAGAAATTATGATGGTGGTTTTGCTGGTGCAATGTCAATTCGTACTGCCCTAGCTCAATCTCGTAACATTCCTGTAATTAAGCTAGGTAAAGCTGTGGGTATGAGTACAGTAATTGAAACCTGCCGGACTTTAGGCATCAAAAGTCCGATGGAACCTGTTACATCTTTACCTTTGGGAGCTATTGGTGTCACTCCTTTGGAAATGGCCAGCGCTTATGCTACCTTTGCTAATTATGGTTGGCAATCACCATCAACAGTCATTGTTCGTGTCACAGATAGTAGTGGAAATGTGTTGCTAGATAACACACCAAAACCCCAGCGAGTTCTTGACCCCTGGGCATCAGCAGCAACTATAGATGTGTTAAGATCGGTAGTCAACGGTGGTACTGGTAAGAGAGCATCAATAGGCAGACCAGCTGCTGGCAAAACCGGTACAACTTCATCAGAGAAAGATATCTGGTTTGTGGGTACAGTTCCTCAACTTACCACAGCTGTTTGGGTAGGTAGAGATGATAACCGACAACTCTCCAGAGGTGCAACTGGTGGTGGTATGGTTGCTCCAATTTGGCGTGATTTCATGTTAAGAGCTTTAAAAGGTGTACCTGTGGAAAGGTTTAGATCTTCCTCTAAATTTACACGTCCCAAAGCAAAGTAAGATTGGTTGATAGGGTGATGGGGAGGCGGGAGAGGAAAATATTTTTACCAATGCCCAATGCCTAATACCCCAATCATACCTGTTTTTCCAACTCAGCTTTCATTCTCTCTAAGGTCGTGTTCATTTGATCAAACATTTGTTGGGGTGTAACCCCAAACTGCCCTAGTTGAGTTTTTAGCTGTTGTACAGTCATTTGAGCCATGAAATCTTCTGATAGCTCGAAACGTTTCATAAAAACGCGGTATCGCTCCATCATCGCTTCCATCTGCCCAATAAACAGCTTTTTGCCCTCGCGGTCAAATTTGCCGTAGCTGTTGCCAAGCTGTATTAAAGATTGATAGTCTTCAAACAACTGCTTGGCTTCTTGTTGCACTATCTCAGAATCAAAAAATCCCATTTTACTTCTATTCAACTGAGGTTTTTTACTTCAGTAGCTTCGAGTTTTATCTGTGTTCCTATTTTAGTCTAGTTAATTAATCTAGAAAACAGGGCTGTTGATCAGTACAGTTTTTTACCGAGATTTCACTACTTGACTGATAAATTAGTCAGGACTTACGCAAAACCTATTTCAAATGCTGTCACTGCGACGCAAGGAAGCAATCTCAAACCCCAATATTTCGTTACAATGTGTAAGGCCTGCTAGTATCTTTTTAAGGCTCTTTGGATATCTCTTTGATCCTGACGACGTTTTAAGTCTTCTCGCTTGTCATGAATTTTCTTACCTTTACACAAGCCAATACTGACTTTCACCCAACCTCGTTTTAAATACATCTTGAGCGGAATTAATGTTAAACCCTGCTGTTCTACCTTGCCTATCAGTTTTCGCAGTTCTTGACGGTGTAACAGTAGTTTACGAGTACGACGGGGTTCATGATTAAAATATTGCCCACTGGATGTGTAAGGTGAAATATGAGCGTTTATTAACCAGGCCTCTCCATTACGAAGTAAAGCATAGCCATCTTGAAGATTGACTTTACCTGCGCGAATTGATTTAACTTCTGTTCCTGCTAACTGTATCCCCGCTTCATATGTTTCTAAAATTTGGTATAAATAGCGGGCTTGACGATTATCTGTAATTACTTTATATCCGTCACTGTTATTTTTATCACTCATTGAATATATGTTTGAATGTTAATTTAGGTTTAACTTTTACTTAATTTAATTGACTATTGTTTTTTATGCTAATCCCTAATTATAGCAATAATTGGCTATCCTTATTATTGATAAATAATAATTATTATAACTTTTTGTTAAAATTTAACATTTTCTTTATAAATTATCCTTAAAGCAATCATAGGTGAGTAATGTTGTCATAGTATTAAACAGAAGAACTCTAATTAGGTTTGCAAAAAAGTCTTTCCACAAAGGCTGAGAATATTTTTGATCACTTTTCTGTATTTTCAAATCACTAGAAAATCATCAAAAATATCAAAAATGTATAATTAATGTATAGTTATTGAACATACTTAGCTTTTTTTCCTTGCACCTGATTTACCTGCTCTCCCCATGATAATCTGGAATTATCAGGTTTTCAGTTTATTCAACAAGCTCTAATTAGTACAGTTCATAACTACAAAATGCAGAGTAAAGTAACACTAGGGGTGTACGGTCAATGCCCTTTAAAATCCTTGTAGTAGATGATGATTTGGGAACTCGTTTATCCATTAGTGATTATCTTGAACTGTCCGGTTATTCAGTCATTATGGCTGACAATGGTCAAGACGCTTTAGTAATGGTCAAAGCAAACTATCCAGATTTAATTGTTACAGATATAGTAATGCCACGATTAAATGGCTATGAACTTGTGCGGCAAGTACGGCAACAACCGCATTTTAGGTTATTACCTGTGATTTTATTAACAGCCAGAACCCAAACTCAGGAAAGAATTTTAGGTTATCAATCTGGTTGTGATTTATACTTACCCAAACCATTTGAACTAGAAGAATTAGCTGCGGCCATTTGTAATTTACTAGAGCGATCGCAAGTTATTCAATCTGAGTATCGTTCCTTTTACAAAGAAAATTTAGATCCATCAGTTTCAGCAGAAATATCAGATAAATCTAAATTACTTGTTCATCAATATCAATACTCTGAGTTATTTTCTTCATTAACAAACAGAGAACAGGAAGTCTTAGAACTCTTAACCTATGGTTTATCGAATGCTGACATGGGCAAAAAATTACATCTGAGTCCTCGCACGGTGGAAAAATACGTCAGTAGTTTATTAAGAAAAACAGCAACAAATAACCGTGCTGAATTAGTACGTTTTGCGATCAAGCACGGTTTAGTTGAGTAGAGTCTGGTGATTAGTGACTGGTGACTGGTGATTGGTGATTGGTGACTGGGAAAAAACTCTCTCCCCTGCACCCTGCACCCTGCACCCCTGCTTCTTCCCCTGCTTCTTCCCCTGTTCCCTGTTCCCTTACTACTGACTTTTTGCTGCAAACTCTACATATCAAGCTCAGACTTAACATAACCCAATAGACCTTCACAGGCATCCATAAGTAAGTCAATGACGTGATTAAATCCTTCTGGCCCACCATAATAGGGATCAGGAACTTCCTTGAGAGTGTGAACAGAACAAAAATCACACATTAAACGTACTTTGTGATGATATTCTCCAGAACGGTCAACAGCAAGGATATTGTCATAATTTTCTTGATCCATTGCCAAAATTAAATCAAATTCCTGAAAATCTGATCTTTGAAACTGACGAGCTTGTCCACGAAGTTTAATACCCAATTTAGCTGATGCAGATGCGCTCATGCGTCGGTCTGGTGGACTGCCAATATGATAACTAGAAGTACCAGCAGAATCACAAGAAATGTGAGCATTTAAACCAGCTTGATCAATAAGATGATTCATAATATTTTCGGCCGAAGGAGATCGACAAATATTACCTAGACAAACGAATAATAATTTATAAGACATATATTTAATCAGCAGTTAGCAGTAAGTAAGAGTTGAAGAAGTCAAAAGTCATAATACAGCAAATTTCGTTGCTATGATGTACAAATCATAATCATGAAACTCTTGTGGGATAAGCATCTTGCGTGGGGTGGGCATCTTGCCCGCCAATAACCCACCTCATGACACCGGAAGCGCTGTAAATATTACCAATGACCAATGGCCAATGGCCAATTGACCAATGGCCAATTGACCAATGGCCAATAACTACAAACCAGGTAGTTCTAAACCACTTGTCAATTCTTCCATCCGTTCCCGCATAGTAGTGGTGGACTTAGTGTAGGCATCTTTCATCGCTACAGTTACTAAGTCAGAAAGCAACTCTGGACCTTGTGCTAAAGCTTCTGGGGAAATTTCCACTCTTTTAGGTTCTTGGTTGCCACTCACAACAACCCGAACAAGTCCACCACCAGACTCTCCTTCAATCTCCATTTGTTCTAATTCTTCTTGGAGACGTTTTGCACCTTCTTGAACTTGCTGTGCTTTTTGAAAAGCAGATGCTAGTTCCTTCATTTTTCCTAAGCCAAAACCAAAGCCTTGTCCTTTTCCTGCTGTCATAATTATTTTTCCACTTGTGCTTTGAATAACAAATCAAGTTCAATTATAAATGTCGTCTGTTATCAGTTATCAGTTATCAGTTATCAGTTATCAGTTATGACTGTTGACTGTTGACTGTTGACTGTCTACTAACTAATAACCGGGTTGGAACTCTCCAATCATTTTTACCTCTGGTTCTAACCAAATCGCCCAACGTTCCTGTACTTCCCGTTGAATATGGTTGATTAAATAGAAGATGTCACTAGCTTTTGCTCCACCACGATTAACAATAAAGTTGGCATGAAGTTGAGCTACTTGCGCTCCACCAATTTGGTAGCCTTTTAATCCAGCTTGTTCAATCAACCACCCAGCAGCGTAAGGTTTAGGATTACGGAATACACTACCACAACTGGGGAAGTTATAGGGTTGGGTGGACAGTCTGTGTTGTTTGTGTTGTTTAGTGATTGCTTTTACCTTAGCGGGATCTGCACCTGGCCGCAGTTGGAACGTAGCTTGAGTCACAATGCGATCGCCACCTTGCAATAGAGAAGTTCTATATTTGTATCCTAAGTCTGCGGGGGTAATGGTTTCTAAAGTACCATTAGGAGTCAATATTTCCGCACTAACTAACATCTCTGCGATACAGCTACTATGCGCTCCTGCATTCATCACTACTGCACCCCCAACAGTTCCAGGAATACCCACAGCCCATTCTAATCCTTCCCATCCTAGTTCTGCGGCTTCCCATGCCAAATTGGGAATAGATTCGCCAGCGGCAACAGTTAACTGTCCTGTTTGTAAATCAAAATGTTTGGAGCGAAAGTGGCGAGTCGCAATGACTAAACCGGGGATACCTTGATCACTAACTAATAGATTAGAACCAGCACCCAGGATTGTGACTGGTAAATTATGTTCTTTAGCGTATTCAATACTAGCTGACAAAGCTACTAAATTGCGGGGAGCAGCATACCATTGAGCGGCACCTCCTACCCGATAGGAAGTAAATGAGGATAAATAAGCCTGAGACTTAATTACACATTCAGTTCCTGGTAAGGAAATTACTTTACTATCAGCAGAGTTAGCTGTTGTCTGTCTGTTTGTATTTAGTCCAGAAATTGTACAGACGTTTCCAGCTGTCTGGGAAATTGTCATCTTTGCTTAAATTGGTAATTTTTATTCAGCTAAGTCACTGATTGTCAGTGTCTTAAATTAATGAAAAGGATGATTACTTTAATTTTGTAATCCGTTTAAGAATATGGGAAATTACAGCAGATTTGAGAGCAGCTAAAGATAACACTTCATCTAAAAATCTTGACTAGAAAGTATTATCAAGTTAGATGCTGTTTGCTGCTGTAGTTTTTCTTAAGATGTAGCTGTTACTGGTTCACAGAGGGTGGTGATAATTTCTGGAATAGCTTGATTTAAGTTTCCAGCGCCTAAAAACAATGCTAAATCTCCTCGCCGCAGAATTGATAGTAACTCTTCAGATATGGAAGATAAGTTTGGTTTGTATATTACCTGCTGATGATGTTCGGCAATTGCATTTGCTAGTTTTTCACCACTAATCTGCCCTAAATCTGGTTCTCCAGCACTGTAAATATCAGTAATTATGACTAAATCAGCATGAGAAAATGATTCAGCAAATTCTTCTAAAAAAGCTAGTGTGCGGCTGTAACGATGGGGTTGGAAAATAGCGACTATTCTTTGTCCTGGTCTGGCTTGCAGTCTAGCTGCGGCCAAGGTGGCGCGAATTTCACTAGGATGGTGCGCGTAGTCATCAATAAAAGTAATCCCAACGGCTTCGCCTCGGAATTCAAACCGTCTTCTTGCACCTTCAAAAGTAGCAATACCTTTGGATATTTCTCCAAATTCTAACTTTAACGCTCTACCCACTGCTACGGCTGCCAAGGCGTTACTAAGATTATGATGACCTAGTAATTTTAATTTGAGAACCCCCAAGGCTTTGCCTTTTTCCCATACTAAGGCTGTTGTACCATCGGCACGATAATCAATATTAGTTACAGTGTAGTCTGCTTTTGTATCAGGAAACAGGCTGTAACTGACTGTTGGCTTGAGGCGATCGCGGACTGTCTCACAATCAATACTGCCGACTAAAATGTTGCAGCCTTGGGCAAATGTTTGGAAAGTGTTAACTACGTCATCTAATGTCTCGTAGTGATCGGGATGATCAAGTTCAATATTGGTAATTATGCCAATTTCTGGAGCGTGTTTAACTAAAGAACCGTCAGATTCATCTGCTTCGGCAACTAAATATTTACTTTCACCTAAACGAGCATTACCTTCCCAGGCTTTTACTTCTCCACCCACTAAAATTGTGGGGTCAAGTCCTGCTTGAAGTAACATATAACCAATCATGCTACTAGTTGTGGTTTTACCATGAGTACCAGCAACTGCAATACTATAGTAATCCGCAATTAAGGCAGCTAGGACATCAGAACGATGCAAAATTGGACAACCTAATTCTAAAGCAGCTTTGTATTCAAAATTACTGGGGTTGATGGCTGTTGAACAAATAACTTGGGGAAGATTTTGTGGATCAACAGATACATTTTCTTGCGAATTTAAAAATACTCCAGTATTTGATCCTTGGGAACGGAAGAACTCTAGATTACTGGCTTCTTGTTTACTAAAAATATGAGCGCCCAAGGTTTCTAGCTTACGAGTAATTTGGCTAGGACGGAGATCAGAACCTGATACAGGTAATTGACGCTTTGTCAGAACATGAGCCAGGGCGGACATTCCTATCCCGCCAATCCCTATGAAATGAAATGGTCTACCGCTAAAATCTATAGAATTAGTCATTTTTTACTCCTCTTACACCACACCACACAATCATCACAAATGACACGCGTATCATAACAGGATTTTGTTTTTTACAGATACTATCCCTGTCAGATTTTCTGACTTGAATAAACCATTAATTTTTGATTTTGGTATTTTTTATTTCCAAAGTTATGGCTTTCTAGGGATATTTTTATTGCTGATATCTTCTTATGATTATTCTGAAGGTTAGGGTTACATCGGGAAAAATCTTTTGGTAATCTTAAATACATATTGTTTTTTGCTTACTGGAATATATGGGTGATTGGTAACTAGATTCAATACAATGGAATAAATTTACTACAACAGTATATTAACAGTACAAAGTATGGTTCAATTTATTTTGATATGTATGAGAATTTTCAAAGTTTGAAAATTTTGGTCAAGCTGTATGGATGCTTGTATGTCAGTATTTACATTTGCTTTTTTTGTTTGTACTTTTGACTCTTGAATATGAAAGTCAAATGTGTATGCTCAAAACTATCGCTGATGTCTAATATCTATTTACTCCCTCAGTATTCTTCATCCCTAATCTCTAAATTGAATACCGTTGGCATTATGGAACAGAATTAGTACAAATGTTTGATAAGTTCATTGCACCCAGACATACAAGTGCTGTGAATATATCTCAAAGTGAGTCAGTCTGCAAGCAGGTGGAGCGGAAATTCACACAATTAACATACATAATCAATTGGCAATGACAACAAACACCATGAGTGAGAATTCCATCGAGTCAGAACCACGAATTTTGGCGATAAAGTGTCTTTATTGATGATTTAGTTCCATAATCAGCGAAATTTTACATTGTCTCTCACCAGCTTTACTCAGATGATGACGAATAAATTCTTCATTTTTTTTTGAATCTCAGGCTTTATGGTTATCAAGACTCACCCCCTTTGCGATATGATTGGGGTCAACGATATCAACTTATAGGCATAAATACAGAGGGCAAGATACTGTGATTAGAGTTGCAATCAATGGTTTCGGGCGCATTGGACGGAACTTCGCACGTTGTTGGGTAGGTAGAGAAAATAGCCAAATTCAATTGGTAGGTATTAACGACACTTCTGATCCCAGAACCAATGCTCATCTTCTTAGATATGATTCCATGCTAGGAAGATTACAAAATGCTGATATTACTGCTGATGATAATTCCATTACTGTCAATGGTAATACCATTAAATGCGTATCTGATCGCAACCCAGATAACTTGCCCTGGAAGGAATGGGACATTGATCTGATTATTGAATCCACTGGTGTATTTACTAGCCGGGAAGGAGCTTCACGCCATATTAATGCTGGTGCTCAGAAGGTTCTGATTACTGCTCCTGGTAAGAATGAAGATGGCACTTTTGTGATGGGTGTAAATCATGAACAATATGATCACAACCAACATCACATTATTAGTAATGCCAGCTGTACTACAAATTGTTTAGCTCCTGTTGCCAAAGTTCTACACGAAAAATTTGGCATCATTAAAGGAACAATGACTACTACCCACAGTTACACTGGGGATCAGAGAATTCTAGATGCTTCTCACCGTGATTTACGTCGGGCTAGAGCAGCAGCTGTGAATATTGTTCCTACTTCTACTGGTGCTGCTAAAGCTGTGGCACTTGTACTACCTGAGTTGAAGGGTAAACTTAATGGTACTGCTTTGCGTGTACCTACTCCCAATGTATCTATGGTGGACTTTGTAGTTCAAGTAGAAAAACGCACAATCACAGAAGAAGTTAACCAAGTTTTCAAAGAAGCTTCTGAAACCTATTTGAAAGGCTTTTTAGGCTACAGTGAGTTACCTTTGGTATCTTCTGATTATCAAGGTACTAATGAGTCTTCAGTTGTAGATGCTAGTTTAACTTTAGTCATGGGTAATGACATGGTTAAGGTTATGGCTTGGTATGACAATGAATGGGGTTATAGCCAACGTGTTTTAGATTTGGCTGAGTTAGTTGCTGCTAAGTGGGCTTAATCTGAGTGAATGGTGACTGGTGATTGGTGATTAGTGATTGGGTAAGATGTTTGTTTTTTACCCATTACTGATTATTCATCACCTAACTAAAATGTTGAAATCCCTGACTGAGTGTTAAAACTTGGTTGGGGATTTTTTCATTTTCATCTTTGACAATTACTTCTGAACCTGGTGTAATTTTTCCAATGATGGCTGCACCTGTTCCGAGTTTTTCTACTAATACTGATGCGATTTTAGGGGGTAAACAAAGGACTAATTCAAAGTCTTCACCACCATAAAGGGCATAATTGAGCGATCGCTCTGGTGTTAACCAATGTTTAAATGCTGATGGTGTGGGTATTTTACTCTGTTCTAATATCGCTCCCACTTGACTAGCATGACAAATTTGTAATACTGCGTCTGCTAAACCATCACTACTATCCATTCCTGAGATGGGGTGATGGAGAGTTGGGGTGGTGGGGAGTAGGATTTCTGAAAGTATGGATATAACATCTAAACGTGGTTGAGGACGTTGATGGGCGGTGATTAAGCTGGCTTTTTCTTGAGTTTTGAGGTTTTTCCCTATTTCGGGGTTTAAGAGCAGTTCTAAACCAGCACGGGATGCTCCATGTATTCCTGTAACTACTATGGCATCTCCGATTTGTGCAGTGGAACGACGGATGATCAAGTTGGGGTTAGCTTCACCGAAAGCGGTAATTGATAAGGTTGTGATTGGCGATTGCACGATATCTCCACCAACAATGGGGGTATTATACTTTTGTAAACATTGTGTTATACCTTGATATAGTTTTTCTACCCAGTTAACGTTTAAATCTCCTGGTAAGCCTAATCCCACTGTTATTCCCAATGGAGATGCACACATAGCTGCCAAATCTGATAAATTAGCTGCTGTAGCACGCCATCCTGCATCCTCTGGGGAGGTGGTAGCATCACTAAAATGGACACCATCAATGAGCATATCTGTGGTGACTATGAGAGATTTTTCAGGAGTTGTAGTTAATATAGCTGCATCATCACCAATGATATCTGCGGGACAGAAGGATTGTATGATTTTTAATAGTCCTTGTTCACCTATGTCTTTAACTTTTTGGGTTGGGGAATTATTCATAATTATTATGATTTTTATTTTGTTATGATTAGGATTTATAGTATCTTGATGATGTAAATTATTAATAATCTTAAGAATGCTAATATTTTAAATACTAACTTTTATATCTACACAATATATTAGGACTTACGTAAGTGTCACACGGAAAGTCTAAATTTCAGTCTGTAGTAGGCACTTTAGTGCCAAAAATAAGCGATAAATCGCTTACTACGAACAGATAAATATGCCAGTTGCGTAAGTCCTATATATTATAATAATATACTAAATAATAGTATATCATCTTGATAATTAAAATCATAATGAACACAGATGAAACATTATTCCTAAACACCTGATATCAAGCATAGCAATTGAATTTGCACAAAATGTACTGGAGTTAAATCAGAAGAGATTACAGTGGAGGAGAACGAAAAACAGATAATCTCGCAGTTTTCTCCTGTTCAGAAGCAGATAATAATGGACAATATCAATTATACTTCTTTGTTCATGGACTCCGACATTTACCGAAATCTGCAATTAATAGAATTAACAAGTTTGTTCCCCAAGAAACATTATGGTTAGCACATGAATTCCAAAACCCTTATCATAACAAAGCGTTAACTTTAAATACAGAAGATCATTATATTGTTGGTTATTGTCCGCGCTATTTATGCAGTGAAATTTTCACTTTACTTGAAAAAAATCCTAATGCTGTAACATTAGAGATAGAGCGTGTAAATTTATTTCCAACACCGCTTCAGTTTCGTTTATTGTGTCATCTAACTGCTATGTTTAATGATGATTTTCTGCCGTTTTCTAGTTTTGAATATCAACCATTAGTGGTAGATAGTTTAGTGAATATTGGTTAATGTTTATTTCGTCTGAATTAGGATGTCCAGGATTTAAGGATTTGCAGGATGTTGATTTTTTATAATTCAAGCGATCGCACTACACAGACAAAATTTGGCATTATAGTTAATGCGATCGCTAAATTCTATTGGGTATTAGATAAATTACTCCTGTGTCGCAACCGTCAAAACCTGTGGGGGAGAAGCATCAGGAGGATAAAGGAAATCAACTTCTACCCAAGAGGAATCTCCTGGTTTCATATTTAAAGAAACTAAAGGTTTCCCTTTTTGACCCCTTTTTTGCACTAAATGTACAAACCTAGTTGCCGGTTTTCCATGATTATCTCGATAACGTACCCGTACAGTTCCCCTAAAGAAAACTTGACGTGCAGTTTGACTGAAAAATCTTAACCCAGACTTTGTTAATTGATTTTCTTTGATGGGAGTTTGTAGAGATATAGTTACATTTTTGTAAGTTTGAGAATTATTTAACAACGGCAACCTTAAACTGTATTGAATGCCATAATTACCATGTGCAAAATAAGCAGTATCAGGATAACGAACTAGCATCGGTGCAGTTTGAATTTGACCAGTTCCAAAAGTTCCTCCATGTAAAGAACTTAAAGGATAGGAAAAAGCTTGACCTGATTCAGGAATAGTTAAGTAACTACTATTGGAAGTATCTGTTAACAGCGATCGCCATTGTGAACCACGGGAAACACCTGCTACTCTCCCATAAATTGCAGGTTTCTTATTTCCCACTATGGGAGTTGGAACTTTATCCCTTGGTGTTGATAATTCACCATTCTTTAATAAACTTGACCATTCCGCTATATTTGGCGCTCTTTCACTACCATCATCATTGATCTTTGCAAACATTGCTAAACTGGCAGCATACACAGTCCCATCACTTCGCAAACGCATATAGGTCGAACGACCATTTAAAGGAGGAGTTAATTCTCTGACAGGGATAGGTAAATTTAATAACACCTGACTTTTCCCTGGAGGAATCATGATATATGCAGGGAGGATATCTTGTCTTTTTCCTCTCAATATATCAGACATGACTCTACTACCAGGCCCAGCAAACACCTGACCCGAATTATTGGGAACAAAAGAGTCTAATTGGATAAAAGGTGCATCCGGTTGACTTAAATAACTTGCACCATGCAAAATATTCACCTTCACAGGTTTATTCCCAGGGTTATGTAATATTATCCCGTGGTAAAGAGAACGTAAATTTTCTGGTGGTTCTGCTTTTGCAACATGGTGGGAAAAAACATCAAATCGTCCCTGAAAAGGAAAGTTTAAATGTGCAGTGGGTACTTTTTTCCCCTGGGAAGGAAAGGTAGAAAGTAAAATTCCTTCTTTTAATACCAATTCCGGACTGTTGCTATTAAATACTGGGACTGTATCTAACTTTCCTGGTAGTTTCCGTACCTCTTGGGGTTGGATGATTTCTTCTGGTGATTGGGAAATTGTTGTGACTTGGGTAAAAGTTAGTCCTAGTAATAGTGATAACATAGGCAATTTAAAGTTGAACGTTGATTAATCATTAGGACTTACGCACCAGTCACGGAATATAAAACCGCAGAGAACGCAGAGAACACAGAGGAATAGAGTTTTGGATGATTTTTGCGTAAGTCCTGAATCATTAGTCATTGTCGTTGATTAATTTAACTTTATGACTTTGTTAACTATTCCCTGTTCCTTGTTCTCTGTTTCTTGATAACTGTTTACTGTAGTTATTAATGATGACAACAAAATCTGTAAGAATGCCTATCAAATTTCCTGGATGCAAAATTGGCACATGGACAAAAATACAAGGAATAATGAGTTGAGATTGGCTCAAATATTCTAATACCGAGTAATAAAGACCTTCACAGACAAACTTACCACAGTCATAACTAATATCAACTGCTGTTGTACCAACTAATAATTGTTCAATATTAACAATTGTCTGCAAAGTTTTTTGTTGAGAATTTTCCAGAGAATTTTTCCATGTCATATCCGTAGAGTTTACATATATGTTACTAGCTATAACTTCTATACTTAAATTTTCATAACTAGCAGCCATACCACAACAGATAACATAGTCAGGTTGGAGTTGATTAATTTTGGCAATGACAAGAGAACTAGCAAGGTTAACTTCTACGGGAAGACGACGCAAAAAAGTGAAATCATGATCAACATCGGTCTTTTCGGCTAGTGCTATTAACAAATCATCCGCAGAATTTGACTTTTGTTCACTTAGCCAAGTGTCAAAAGAAGTTAATAATATTTTTTTCTGCATAACAAATATTATTTATAATTAGAATATTATGATAAATAGCTTGCCAATACTACTCAGTTAAATATCTTCAATTTTCCAAAAACCTGGAGAAAATATTAAAGGGTTTATTCGCAAGTTCTTACCCTTTCAACTTTCACCAAGACTAGTTGAATTCTTTCTTCCATCAATTTATAAGGAGTTATGTAAATGCCAGTCATTGCAGTCATAGATTACGAGATGGGAAACTTGCACTCAGTTTGTAAAGGTTTGGAAAAAGCTGGAGCTACTCCCAAAGTAACTTACTCTCCCAAGGAAATAGAACAGGCTGATGCTGTAGTTTTACCTGGAGTTGGTTCTTTTGATCCGGCTATGCAACATCTGCGATCGCGTGGTTTAGAACAACCAATTAAGGATGTAATTGCTTCTGGGAAACCCTTTTTAGGAATTTGTCTGGGACTGCAAATTCTCTTTGAATCCAGTGCAGAAGGAACTCAACCAGGGTTGGGAATTGTCCGAGGAAAAGTCAAAAGATTTCGTCCTGAACCAGGTATTGCTATTCCCCAAATGGGATGGAATCAACTACAACTGACTCAACCAAAAAGCATTTTATGGGAACACTTACCTGCTCATCCTTGGGTTTATTTTGTCCACTCCTATTATGTTGACCCTATTGATCCAAAAGTGAAAGCAGCTACAGTTACTCATGGTAGTCAAACTGTCACAGCTGCAATTGCCCAAGATAATTTGATCGCAGTTCAATTCCACCCTGAAAAATCCTCGAATATTGGTTTGCAAATCCTATCTAATTTTGTCGCTCAAGTGCGGGAAAAAATTCCTGCTTAATAAAAATTTGCATTGTTGTCAGTGTTTATTGGATGAATGACTAATGATTAACAAATAAGTAACTAATGACCAATAAAAAATGGCTCTGAGAATATACGGGAATCGGCTGCTAAAAACTTTACCAGGACAAGAAACCAGGCCGACCAGTGCTAAAGTCAGACAAGCAATATTTAATATCTGGCAAGGAAAAATTGAAGATTGTTGCTGGTTAGATTTATGTACGGGTAGCGGTTCAATGGGTGCAGAAGCTTTATGCAGAGGAGCAAGTTTAGTCATCGGCATTGAACAGTCTAGTCGAGCTTGTTCCATAATTCAACAAAATTGGCGGCAAGTAGTCAAACAAAATCAAAAATTTCAAATACTAAGAGGAAATGTACTCCAGCAAATAAAGAAATTATCAAGTCAAACATTTGACAAAATTTATTTTGATCCTCCCTATGCTAGTGATTTATATCAGCCAGTTTTAGAAGCGATCGCTCATGATCAAATTTTAGATATCAACGGAGAGATAGCGGTAGAACATAGTCCTAGTTTTACGCCACCTACTATCCCCATTTGGCAAATTCACCGCCAAAAAACCTATGGTAATACTGCAATTACTTTTTATAGTCACATAGATATGGAAGAGAGGGAGTGATGGGTTATTAACTTCAATTAATATTTCCCATCACTCATTAGTTAATCTTCAGCCCTTAGCCGCCCAACTCAGTGGGGCGTTTGTATTGCTTGTAAGCAGCGTAGAATAGTCCGCCCAAAGTCACGAAGATTAGACCTAAAACAATACCGGATAGTAGGGGTTCAACCACTGTAAATCTCCTCTTTACAAATATTCAGAATTCGTTCCTGTTTGTGATTTTACCAAAAATAGCACTAATCCAGCATCGTAGCTTGTTTTCACAATCTAAATACTATCTAAAGTTTCTTCTTTTCCTTGCAGAGATAATCAAGAAATTTTAAGCTATGTGTAGGAAATGATAAAGTTTCTTGTACACCTAGCCTGTGAAAGTAAACCTCTTGGATAAGCAGCTTATCAAACTGGAAACATTAACTCAGTGGATCGCTTTGTCAGTGTTGTCCATAATCATAGTCATAGCCTTAGTTATCTTCGGTGTGAATATGGTTCAAGCCTCCGATCCTTATATTAAAGATGTCATCTCGTTAGCAGGAAACCCCTCCCAGGGTAAAGCCATATTCCTGACTAACTGTGCTGGTTGTCACGGTTCAGAGGCCAATGGGTTTGTGGGGCCAAGTTTACAAGATGTTTCCAAACGAAAATCTAAATATGGCTTAATTAACCAAGTAATCAGTGGAGAAACTCCACCTATGCCAAAATTCCAGCCTAATCCTCAAGAAATGGCTGACTTATTAAGTTATTTACAAAATCTATAGTGATCCGATTTTATTTATGTCCGCGTAGCGTGGGGTTAGGGAGTAGGGAGCAGGGAGCAGGGAGCAGGGAGCAGGGAGTAGGAAGCAGGGAGTAGGGAGCAGGGAGCAGGGAGTAGGGAGCAGGTGACAGGTGACAGGTGACAGGGAACAGGTGACAGTTTTAGACGGTTGGTAAGTTTATATTTTTATCCCCACAATCACAAGCAATGATATCAATTCAGCATTGTAGTGTAATCCGAATCATAATTAAGAGGTATTCCTTACCCCTAAAACCGTATAGATGGTAGAAAATTGATGTTCAGAATTAACTAAAGTAAGTAAATCCGATAGATACTCATGTTAGAACAAGGTACAATCAGTATCCATACTGAGAATATTTTCCCAATTATCAAAAAATCCCTTTATTCAGATCATCAAATTTTCCTACGGGAATTGGTATCTAATGCTGTAGATGCAATTCAGAAATTAACAATGGTATCCCGTGCTGGGGAATACAGTGGAGAAGTTGGTGAACCAGAAATTACCATTGCTATTGATAAAGATAAGAAAACCCTCTCCATTTCCGATAACGGTATTGGGATGACAGCAGAGGAAGTCAAGAAATATATTAACCAAGTTGCTTTTTCTAGTGCAGAGGAATTTATTCAAAAATATGAAGGAAAAGCAGATCAACCAATTATCGGACATTTTGGTTTAGGTTTCTACTCTTCCTTTATGGTGGCAACACAAGTAGAAATTGATACTCTTTCCTATAAAGATGGTTCACAAGCTGTACATTGGACTTGTGATGGTTCACCTGCATTTACCTTAGATGAATCTTCTCGTACCACGAGAGGTACGACTATTACTTTAACATTAATGCCCGATGAGGAAGAATATTTAGAATCAGCTAGAATTCAAAATCTAGTCAAAACTTTTTGTGATTTTATGCCAGTTCCCATTAAATTAGATGGGGAAGTTTTAAACAGACAAAAAGCACCTTGGCGTGAATCTGCAAGTAGTTTAACTGAAGAAGATTACTTAGAATTTTATCGTTATCTCTATCCTTTCCAAGAAGAACCTTTGTTATGGGTGCATCTGAATACAGATTATCCTTTTATTGTGAATGGAATTTTGTATTTCCCCAAAATGCGTCCTGATGTAGATGTGACAAAAGGACAAGCAAAATTATTCTCTAACCAAGTTTTTGTTAGTGATAATTGTGACGAAATTATTCCCCAATTTTTAATGCCTATGCGGGGTGTAATTGACAGTACAGACATTCCTTTGAACGTCTCCCGTAGTTATTTACAAGGTGATCGCACTGTTAAAAGAATTGGTGATTACATCGCTAAAAAAGTCGGTGATAGACTCAAAGAACTCTACCGCACTGATAAAGAGAAATATATTAACGCCTGGAAAGATTTAGGCACATTTGTTAAATTTGGTGTTCTCAACGACGAGAAATTTAAAAAGCAAGTTGAAGATTTACTGATCTTCCGTACCACTGCGGAATTAGCAGTAGAAAAACCAGAAATACCAGCAGTAGAAGTGCAATCTTCTGATAGTGATGTTTGGCAAGATGTAAGTTCAGGTAACACCACCAGCTTACCTTACACCACTTTAAAAGAATATTTAGAACGCAACAAAGAACGTCACGAAAATAAGGTTTTTTACTGCACTGATGAAGCAAGTCAAGCAACCTATGTTGCACTGCACAAAAGCCAAGGTTTAGAAGTCCTATTTATGGACTCTTTCATTGATACTCACTTCATTAACTTCCTAGAACAAGAATACAAAGATGTTAAATTTACACGGGTAGATTCTGACCTTGATAATACTTTGTTGGAGGATAAAAACAGTGAAATAGTTGATCCTAATACCAACAAAACCAAGAGTGAAATTGTCAAAGAATTATTTGAAAAATCTCTCGACAAACCCAAAGTTAACATCCGTACTGAATCCTTAAAATCGGAAGATAGCAAAGCAACACCACCAGCAATGGTATTGTTACCAGAAATTCTCCGTCGTTTGCGGGATATGAATGCAATGATGCAGCAGCAAAATGCAGATTTTCCTGAAGATCATGTGTTGTTAGTAAATACCGCCCATCCTTTGATTGAAAACTTGTTAACAATTAATCAAGGTAGCATTATTCAAGGTGATGGTGAATCACCCACATCCGAGTTAACAAAAATGATTTGTCAGCACGTTTATGATTTGGCGTTGATGTCACAAAAAGGTTTTGATGCTGATGGTATGAAATCTTTTGTGGAACGTTCTAATGATGTGTTGACTAAGTTAACTGAACAAGCAAGTAAGTAGACGTAAAATGTTTTCCTCGTTCCCATACTCTGTATGGGAATGAATGATGAAGACTCTGACTTCAGTTATTGTTGAGTCTGAGACTCCATTTATGTATTCCCAGTCTGAGACTGGGAACAAGATAAACTAAGAAACTAAAAATTACATATACTAAAATTAAATATTCCTCACTTACAAAATAAATCAACTATGGTAACAACTACAACCCCAGCAGAAACCAGAGTATTAATAGAAAACATTAGCTGGCAAACTTTTAAAACTATGTTAGCAGAAATGGGATGTAATCGTAACACCAGATTTGCTTATGATAATGGAAATATAGAAATTATGACACCACAAATGCCTCATGAAAATTCTAACCGCAATATAGAAGGTTTTGTAATTGTTTTATGTGAGGAATTAGGATTAGAAATTAAACGTTCTGGTTCTTTAACCTTAACACGAGATGATATAGAACGTGGTGCAGAACCAGATAGTAGCTATTACATCCAAAATGAATATTTAGTTAGAAGTAAGGAAAAAATAAATTTAGAATTTGATCCACCACCAGATTTAGTTTTAGAAGTTGAATATTCACGACCGAAAATTGATAAATTAAAACTGTACGCGTATCTTGGAATTCCGGAATTTTGGCGTTATAATGGTATTGAATTAAGAATTTATAGCCTGATAGATGGAGAATATTTAGAAGTTGAAAATAGTCCCACTTTTCCAGGAATAGCAATCAAAGAAATTCCCAGGTTTTTAGCACAAACTCCCAACATTGGAGAAATAAGTACAACCCGTAATTTTAGAACTTGGGTAAAAGAACAAGTATGAAACCAATCAAAATTATTCAGAACTTACGCTTTCACCTAGTTTAAATACTGTCATTGCAACGTAAGGAAGCAATCTCAAACCCCTACGTTTTATGAAAATGCGTAATCATGATATCAATTTACCCTTTAACAGTACAATTTTATCTCACGCAGAGGCGCAGAGTCGCAGAGAGTAAGAGTTGAATTTTCGTGACTTTGCAATTTCATCAGCTAATTCAGTAACACCAAAAGTCTTTATCCTATATTTTTTTATTCTATTTAGCTGCTTATTCTTCCTCTTGTTCCTCAAAATCAAAATCATCATCTTTATGATTCTGAGTCAAAGCAGTTAAATCTTTACCTTCCAGAATTGTTCCTGTCAAGTCTGCCCCGATAAGACTCGCCCCGGTAAGATTTGCATCGTTAAGACACGCCCCACTAAAATCCGCCATAACAAGAATGGCATCGAGAATATCCGCCCCGGTAAGATTTGCACTACTAAGACTCGCCTCATTAAGATTCGTCCCGATAAGATTTGCCTTACGAAGATTCGCTTTGTCAAGATTCGCCTTATAAAAATCTTGAAAATTGAGAATACAATCTTGTAAATCCAAAAAACTCAAACAATTTAAACAAAAAATATCATCATAATTAACTCTTTGTCCACGTAAGCGAGAAATCCAATTACCGAAATCTGGATATTTATTATCCTGACTATTTTCACCCTTACTATCTAAACTAGGCCACTTAATTTTTGATAATTTTTTTGTAACTCTAGCACAAGCATTCAAAACAGCTAACAAAGCTTCCTCTGCATTTCTAGCTTGACGATTTGCCTCTTGAAAAGTGGAAATTGATAATCTTTCCATTGGCATTCCGTATTTTAGCATATAACTAATCAAGTCACACATAGTCTGCTGCCATGCACCAACATCAACATTATTCTTATCTTGCTGTAAACGAATTTCATTGATAATGAAATCAAAAATATACTTATCCATCGCCGTTAAACCGCAGATTTTCGCCCAATTTTCCAACGCTTGTTTTTCATCCCAACCCAAATCAGAATTTTCTTGATTTTGTTGTAACTGTTTATGGGTTAAATTTAATTGTCTAACAATACTTTTAGCTGCTAAATATTCCCCAAAACTTTTATGTGTAAATTCAAAAGTCTCTTCTCTGTTTTTGACACCATGTTGCCGAAAATAAAAAGCAGTTAACAACCGAGTAAAACTAGCTTTTTTATCTTGCTTAAAAATATCTAAAATCCGGTCTATAATTTTGCTATCACAATACTTCTCAATTTCAGCTACAGTAGTAACTCTAATATCACCACCATGCCAAGCTGCAATAGCAATACTTTCTAAAATACGCAGAAAATCTTGTTCTTTGACTCCCTGAATTTGGGGATTTTGATTATTTGCCCAAACTCGCTGATAAACCTTGCTAATTAAATCTGCATAAATTTCATTTAAGTTACTGTTTTCTGTAAATTTAACTGCATCCCGATCATAAGTTAAAGCAATTAGGTAATTGAGTAAAGGTTGAGCAGTAATTTCTCTTAAATTACCTTTATCTAATTCATCTGGTAATTTACCATAATCACAATTTTTAGCTTCTCCATAGAATTTCCACCAAATATGTCTTTGATCTTCTTGTAATAATTTTTTATCATCAATAAAATTATTACTTTCTATTTCTTCTTCATCTACAAAATAAGGTAAGACATGAAGAATACTTTTTTGCTGACGAAATTCACTTTGATTTCTTTGAACTGAGATTTCTCGTCCACTAATTAAAACCATCAACCGAGTTTGAACACTATTAAATTTATTGAGTTGATTTCCGACTTCACTAATAAACCTACGGGCGACTTCTTCAGCAATTTTACCTTGCATTGCCAATTCATCTAAACCATCAAAAATAATCAGCAATTTATCAACAAAATTTTCAGATTTAAGTGGGTTAGCTGGAAGAGGAATATCTCGCATTGATTCTATAAATTTACCAATAGCAACAACTAAATCATCTTCTGGATCAAACAAATGTAAGGGAATAAATAAAACTGGTATTTTTCCAGTTGATGCTAATGTTGCCGCCCACATTTTTGTAAAGGAAGATTTACCACTACCAGGGCCACCACTAATTACTCGAAGAGCATCGTTTTGATCAGATTTATCTAACCAATTTTGTAATTCGTCTTCTAAATTAACAACGTATCTTTTAGGATTACTATCTACCGATTGATATCGTTTGTTATAACTACTAAAATCATCATCTTCAATTTCTGGTTTCTGTTCATAAAAAGCCCGCAGAGGAACATAAACTTGTTTAAGTCCAAATGCTTCCAAAAACATTCTTTCTTCTACTTGTTTTTTTAGCCAGGCTGAATAACGCCGCCATGATAGTTTTTGTTTTTCTAGTTTTTCTGCTGCTTGACTAAAGGGATTTTCTAATTCTGTTTGTAGTTGATTATATTTATCAGAATGTTCTTGAAACTCTGAATATAAAGCATAGACAAATTCCTGGGGTAAACGATTGCTAATAATTTCTGCCTGTTCAGGTTGTAAATTAAATTCTGCTTGTAAACAATGAGAAAAAGTAATTTGAGTATTTTTGATCAGAATAAAATCTTGGGGATGGAGAAAGAAAGTGTGATCAATGGTAATTTCTTCAACTTCTATTTTTTCTAATTCTAGTTTTTCTAAACATTGGTTCAGATATTTTTCCCAATTTTGATCAAATTCCTTTTCTTGACTAGCTTCCTGTAGTAAATCTCGATTATCTTCAATTAAGTTAAATATCGCTTTTGTTAAAGCCGAAATAACTAAAACATAAGCTATTTCTCCTGGTTGTTGTGCTATTCCTACAGCAGCACCAATATCAATCAAATTGTCCGGTATTTCATCAAGTTTACCACCAAATACTTTTGCACCAGTTTTGAGTATTCCCACACCAACATCCCGCCACTTGACGTTAATTTCTCTTTCTCCTAATGCAATGGGTTTTTTGAGAATAATTCCAGGTTTTTTGTTCATAGATATGGGTATGTTGATGATAATACTATGGTTTTAAGTATATAATTAATAATACACAAAATTGTAGCATGGGTATAGCCAGCTAATGACTTACTCTCCTCCCCTTCCCCCACAAACAGAACCACCCCTTCCCCCTTGGGAAACTCTACCTACAATGTATGATTTACCTAGCGAAAATCCAGAGGAAAAAGGTTTGCCAGACGATTTTCATTTTTTACAACCATTACTTTTGTATTTAACTTTTCAACCTATAAATTGGAATCCAGAATTAGTTTATAGTGCTGCGGATCTCAATCTTTATTATGATTTGCAACATCCTTTATGGTATAAACGTCCAGATTGGTTTGGTGTGGTTGGAGTTTCCAAATTATATAATAATCAAGATTTACGTTTAAGTTATGTCACTTGGCAAGAACCAGCTAATCCTTTTGTAGTAGTTGAATTATTATCACCAGGAACAGAAGATGAAGACTTAGGAATTAAAGAAAATAAACCCGATCAACCTCCTACAAAATGGCAAGTTTATGAAAGTATTTTGCGGATTCCTTACTATATTGTTTTTAGTCGTTATACCAACGAAGTTCGAGCTTTTCAATTAGTAGGTGGTCATTATGAATCTGTAAATTTGATTAATGGACTTTTACCAATGCCAGAATTAGGTTTAAGTTTAGGATTATGGGAAGGAAAATTTCGTGGTATTGCTAAACTTTGGTTGCGGTGGTTTACGTTAGATGGAGATTTAATTCCTGAACCTTCAGAAGAAGCAAATACAGCTAAGATAAAAGCTGAAAAGTTAGCTAAAAAATTGCGTGAATTGGGTATTAATCCTGATGAATTAATGTAATTCGTAATGCTCCCTTCGGGAGAGCTTCGCTTACGTAATTCGTAATTCGTAATTCGTAATTCGTAATTCGTAATTCGGGAGAGCTTCGCTTACGTAATTCTAAATTCTAAATTCTAAGTTCTAAATTCAGAAACTCCTGACTCCTGCTATATAATCACTTATAAACCTGCAAACAGGAAAAATGACTATGATCATCACCACCCAAGACTACCAAATCACTTGGGAAAAATTACCCGATGATTACATTCTCCCAGATGATCCAGTGGATAACATCTATCAACCGGCACAAGCAGCAGCTTTAACTGAAAGCCTCCAACTAGGAGGTACACTTGCTCCCAATTGCCTCACACCGACTAATTACGGCATCTGTGCCACAGTAAATGGCAAAATTGTCGTTAAAGCTCCTGACTGGGCTTATATACCCAAAATTAACACAACCAAACAAGAAGTCTATCGTAGTTATACACCCCAACTACAGGGAGATATTCCGGTTATTGTCATGGAATTTATTTCCAATACTGATGGTACAGAATATTCCAATAAACCAACTTATCCCCCAGGAAAATGGTTTTTTTATGAAAAAATCTTAAAAGTTCCTAATTACATCATCTTTGAACCAGATAGGGGAGAATTAGAAGTTTATCGTTTAGATCAAAACAACGAACAATACCAAGTACAAACATCTGAGAAAAACCAACTTTACTGGATCGAAGAAATCAAACTTTATCTTGGTATTTGGGAAGGAACAAGAGAAAATCTCACTACCAAATGGTTAAGATGGTGGGATGAACAAGGAAATCTGCTGTTGTGGAGTTCTGAGTTAGTAGAACAAGAAAAACAGCGTGCTGAACAGGAAAAACAGCGTGCAGAGAAACTAGCAGCACAACTACGTGCAGCAGGTATCGAACCAGAAAGTTAACATACAATTAACATTTAGGTGGGCAATTCCCACCTTTGAATTACAAGTTATTTAACCACCAACCAAAGCAATACATTCAATTTCTACTAACACATCTTTAGGTAAACGTGACACTTCCACACAAGCTCGCGCTGGAGCATTTTCTGGATCAAAATATTTTGCATAAACTTGATTAACTGTAGCAAAATCATTCATATCAGCTAAAAATATACCAGTTTTAATCACATCATCAAATGTCACCCCGGCTGCTGTGAGAATAGCTTTAATATTTTCCATTACCTGTTCCGTTTGCTTGATGACATCATCGGTATAAACAATAGTATTGGAACTAGGATCAATTGCTATTTGTCCAGATACAAATAACATTTGTCCAGAGGCTAAAATAGCTTGGTTATAAGGCCCTACTGGTGCAGGTGCTTTCTCAGTACGGATAACTTGACGAGTCATAATATTAACCTTTTGAGGTAATTGTTGATCTGGTGTACTCAAATCTACATCTGTTATGTAAACTTCACCATCTGGCATTATCGCACCTGTGAGGGCTATTGGTGACAAGTTAAGGCTGAAAGTATTTTATCAGCAGGCTTTTGGGGAATGATAGAAAAATAATTGGTCAGAGCCATATTGAAGGTTAGGAAAAAGAGCAACACTTAACTTACAGCAGATTTCATTCATAAGAGGTACAAATCATAATAATGAAACTCTTGTGGGGTGGGCATCTTGCCCGCCCATCACGTACCTCATGACACCGAACAGTGCTGTACTATTTATTTAGTTTTCGCTTTTTTCACAGAAAATGGTACTCTACTTGTCCATTTTATATTTAACATTAATTTTAAATTATTTTGCCTATAGAACCCATTTGGGATCTATGCGAGCACTATAGTTTCTTTCACAGCTTATTAAGTACCTGAACAAAATTAATTGCATATTTTGGGAATAAATAAAAATCTCTGTAGTTCTTACTGTTACCTGTTACCTGTTACCTGTTACCTGTTACCTGTTCCCTCTCCTAAATATAAAATTTATTTTGCACGACTACTTAAAACTAATAACTAAAAAAAAGCTCTTGCTAAATCGCAAGAGCAGATGTAATTAATTGATATTTATTTATGAATGGACTGGCAGAACCTAGTCAAGATCAGTCATATACATAACTGGTTCATTCTCACGGTCAATACCTTTCTCAAAACCACCAGCAGCAGCACGAGCACGTCCTGAGTGCCACAAGTGACCGATGAGGAAGAAGAAACCTAATACAAAGTGAGAAGTAGCCAACCATGCACGAGGAGATACATAGTTAAAGGAGTTGATTTCAGTTGCCACACCACCTACAGAGTTCAAAGAACCTAGAGGAGCGTGTGTCATGTACTCAGCAGCACGACGAGCTTGCCAAGGCTGAATATCATTCTTAACTTTGTCTAAGTCAAGACCGTTAGGACCACGTAGAGGCTCTAACCAAGGACCTTCGAAATCCCAGAAACGCATGGTTTCTCCACCGAAGATGATTTCACCAGTAGGAGAGCGCATTAAGTATTTACCAAGACCTGTAGGACCTTGAGCAGAACCAACGTTAGCACCTAAGCGTTGGTCACGAATCAAGAAAGTTAAAGCTTGTGCTTGAGAAGCTTCAGGACCAGTAGGACCGAAGAATTCACTAGGATAAGCAGTGTTGTTGTACCAAACCATGACGGAAGCAATGAAGCCCATCAAGGAAAGAGCGCCTAAGCTGTAGGATAGGTAAGCTTCACCAGACCAGATAAACGCACGACGCGCCCATGCAAAAGGCTTAGTGAAGATGTGCCAAATACCACCAGCGATACAAATGAAAGCGATCCAGATGTGACCACCGATCAAGTCTTCCATGTTGTTAACACTGATGATCCAACCTTCGCCACCGAAGGGAGCTTTGGTTAGATAGCCAAAAATAACAGCGGGGTTCAAAGTGGGGTTAGTAATCACACGAACATCACCACCACCGGGAGCCCAGGTGTCATATACACCACCGAAGAACATTGCCTTCAGCACCAACAATAATGCACCACCACCTAAGATGATGAGGTGGAAACCAATGATGTTGGTCATTTTGTTCTTGTCTTTCCAGTCATAACCGAAGAAAGAAGAGTATTCTTCTAAGGTTTCTGGACCACGTACTGCGTGGTAGATACCACCAAAGCCAAGAACAGCAGAAGAGATGATGTGTAGTACACCAGCGACGAAGTAAGGGAAGGTATCAATAACTTCACCACCTGCACCTACACCCCAACCTAAAGTTGCTAGGTGAGGTAAAAGAATTAAGCCTTGCTCATACATTGGCTTTTCTGGGATGAAGTGAGCAACTTCAAATAATGTCATTGCTCCTGCCCAGAATACGATTAAACCAGCATGGGCTACGTGAGCGCCCAGTAATTTACCGGACAAGTTAATTAAACGAGCGTTACCAGACCACCAAGCAAATCCACTGGATTCTTGGTCACGGCCGCTACCTACAACTGAATTAGAGAGCGTTACCACGTGGTAGTACCTCCTCTGGGAATATAAAGTTCTGGTGGGGTTGATCTTTAGGTGCCATCCAAGCACGGATACCTTCGTTCAACAAAATGTTTTTGGTATAGAAGGTTTCAAATTCTGGATCTTCTGCTGCCCGTAATTCTTGGGAAACGAAGTCATAAGCACGTAGGTTTAATGCTAAACCAACGATACCTACTGAACTCATCCACAAGCCTGTTACAGGTACGAATAACATGAAGAAGTGTAACCAACGTTTGTTGGAGAAAGCAATCCCGAAAATCTGTGACCAGAAACGGTTTGCTGTCACCATTGAGTAGGTTTCTTCTGCTTGGGTAGGATTGAACGCTGNCTGGAGGGCGTTTTTTATCTATTTAACTAAGCTTATTAAACCCAGTTGAAGATTAACCGTTGATAGCAGGAGCGCTGATAGCAACAGGAGCAACTTCACCAGCAGCTAAGTCTAAGGGGAAGTTGTGAGCGTTACGCTCGTGCATTACTTCCATACCTAAGTTAGAGCGGTTGATGATGTCTGCCCATGTACCAACCACACGACCTTGAGAATCAATGATGGATTGGTTGAAGTTAAATCCGTTCAAGTTGAACGCCATTGTGCTTACACCTAAAGCTGTGAACCAGATTCCAACTACAGGCCATGCAGCTAGGAAGAAGTGTAAAGAACGGCTGTTGTTGAAGGAAGCGTATTGGAAGATTAAGCGACCGAAGTAACCGTGTGCTGCAACGATGTTGTAGGTTTCTTCCTCTTGACCGAATTTGTAACCGTAGTTTTGAGATTCGGTTTCGGTTGTTTCACGAACCAAGGAAGATGTTACCAATGAACCGTGCATTGCGGAGAATAAGCTACCACCGAATACACCTGCTACACCTAACATATGGAAGGGGTGCATTAAGATGTTGTGTTCTGCTTGGAACACTAACATGAAGTTGAATGTACCGGAAATACCTAAAGGCATACCATCGGAGAAAGAACCTTGTCCAATGGGGTAGATTAGGAATACTGCTGTTGCTGCTGCTACAGGTGCGGAGAATGCAACACAGATCCAAGGACGCATTCCTAAGCGGTAGGATAATTCCCACTCACGTCCTAAGTAACAAGCTACTCCGATTAAGAAGTGGAAAATTACTAATTGGTAAGGACCACCATTGTACAACCACTCATCTAAGGAAGCTGCTTCCCAGATGGGGTAGAAGTGTAAACCGATAGCGTTAGAAGAAGGAACAACTGCACCAGAGATGATGTTGTTTCCGTAGATCAAAGAACCTGCAACTGGCTCACGGATACCGTCAATGTCAACGGGAGGAGCTGCGATGAATGCGATGATGAAGCAGGTTGTTGCCGCTAATAGGGTAGGGATCATGAGTACACCGAACCAACCGATGTATAAACGGTTGTTTGTGCTGGTGATGAACTCACAAAAACGATCCCATACATTTGCGCTTTGGCGCTGTTGTAAGGTTGTGGTCATGTCTTTATGATTGCCCACTGCAAGAGACGCAATCAGTGAGATGGCGAACTTCTTTGGAGGTGACACTCCTCCCGCCACGACGACCGCCACGACGACCGCCACTCCGACCGCCACGACGACCGCCACGACGACCGCCACTCCTCCCGCCACTCCGACCGCCACGACGACCGCCACTCCTCCCGCCACTCCTCCCGCCACTCCTCCCGCCACTCCTCCCGCCACTCCTCCCGCCACTCCTCCCGCCACTCCGACCGCCACGACGACCGCCACGACGACCGCCACTCCTCCCGCCACGACGACCGCCACTCCTCCCGCCACGACGACCGCCACGACGACCGCCACTCCGACCGCATCATCACTATCTGCAATATTTTCTCTCCACGCAAATAGAAACAAGCCTGCAATTATAGTTGAAAACAACAGCAACAACCAATTTTGAGTGGCTAACCATACACTTAACATTACACTGATTGTTCCTCCTGCCACGCTTAAATTACGAGCTAGGGAAAGATTTTTCTGCTGTAAAAAATATAAAACTAACCAAGTAGTTAATGACAGGGATATTCCTAAAACTGCAAGAGATATGCCAATTTGAGGTAAGGGCGGTAAAATTTTAATAGCTTCCGTTAATCCCGTTAACCAACTATCCGGTTTTTGTAATATAACTATCCACCACAACCAAGGTATAACAATTCCTAAAGGCAGAAAAAAAACTGCGATTCCATAAGCAATGAAAATTACACAGGGTAACTGTAACCAGTTTAATAATTGATTGTTTGTAACTAATATAAAAATAAGGGGAATATTAAAAATTAATATTAAGAATAAATATTGGTAAAGAAATCTAAAATTTCCAGGATAAACTAAAATATCTGCAAAACTTGTATCTGGTATGCGTCCATTTTTTTCTTTTTGAGGACACCATTCATTCATGCGCTGCTGAAGTCTGGAAGGACAAAACATTGCCCACCAAAATAATTCCCAAGTTTCCCTTAAAAACAGTAACATGATATTTTTAATATGATGATAAAATTGCTAGTTTATTAACTTATCTTTGATTATTCACAAACTCTGCAAACACACTACTAAATAAACTCCCATCTGGGCGTAATAAACCATGACGTTGGAGCATATCTAGAATTGCTGGAGTAGGACTAGGTAAATTACCTTTTCCCAACTGATAACGCAATGCTAAACGTTCGACTTCCGTTAAATCTTTCCACAGTTCCTCAAACCGAGGTTGGGACTGAAAAATAAACTCCTTTCTGGCATCTTCTTGATTTTCATATTGCCACAACATTGCCCCCGCCATTTGTACATAATAGGGCAAACCCCCGGCTATTTCATATACCCATTCCCAACGGTAGGAATTAGGTGGAAATCCTTTTTGAATAATACCTTGCCAAGCTTCTTCTTCCAATGCACCTAAAATAGTTGTACTAAAAATATTAGCAAAAGGAGAACTCAAACTCAAAGTTTGATAAACTTCTGTCAGAGGACGTTTGCTGGCAATAACCATTGTTAATAACCCCGCAGAAGCTTTAGAACGCCAATCTTCGCCCCAATCTTGAAATAATTCTAACCTTTCTTTTCTACTAGCAATTGCTTCAAATTCATCCAATAAAATAATTAACCGATATCCTGCATCTACTAATTCTTGTAAACCATCTTCCACCGCAAAACCATCTTCGTTATCTTCCCTTTCCCAAGGTTCATTTCCTGTAAGTTTTTTAATTCCTCTCCTTAAACCTTCCATAACTCCTTCTGGGGTATGAAATTTTCCATTTGTTAAATCTAAAGTAACAACTAAAGGTTTTTGTGATTGTGAACAAAATTCGTTGATTCTTTCCTTTATATATCGCAGTAAAGATGATTTACCATTACGCCGTAATCCCACTAAATTGACACATTGAGGACTAATTGCCCCAATACGATTTTTAATTTCTGAAATTTCTCTTTTTCTTCCATAAAAACGTTCTGGTGGCACTGGAGAACCATATTCAAAAGGATTTTCACCTGGAGGTTTTTGTTGATGAAATTCTTGATTTTGTTGGTAAATATCGGGGAACTTTTGTTTAACAACTTGAACTGAAACCGCCCGTCCTCCTAAATCATTATCTTCATCACGGGAAAGATGAACAACTCCACAAACTTTTCCTGTCCGTAAATTGAGTAAAGGTGAACCACTAAAACCTGAAATAATTTGTCCTTGTTTGATTTTATAAAGTGTAATATTTTCTTGATTACTATCTTGAGAATTAGTGACTTCTTTAAAACTTATACCTTCATATTTAAAGCTGGCTGAATCTCCCTGGGAATAATCAACTTCGCTATTTTTAGGATAACCAAAAATATATAAATCATCATTAATACTAGGTTCTGTACTATCCAATTTCACACAGGGATGATTAAGATTTTCTGCATCTAATTTGAGTAAAGCTAAATCAATTGGATATTTGAAAACTTGGGTAACTGTAGCTGTGTAATTCTGGTTTTCTGCTTTCCAAAATACTTGTATAGTTTCGTCTGGTGCAGATTGAACGACATGATGACAGGTGAGTATAAAATTTGGGGCAACAAAAAAACCTGTTCCTTGACTGTAATTAACATTCAATCGCACGGTACAGCGTTGTAAATCCTCTTCTTGAGTCATTAATTATCCTCTCTGACTATATAAAAAATATTACAACAACTGTGAAAGAATTACTTGTTAGAGATAGGTTTTAAATTAGGCTGAAGTTGTGTTTTTGTGGCTTTTGACCCCTCCCCTTAGTCCCCTCCCCGCAAGCAAGGAGGGGAAACAATATACAATTCCTGTAACTTTTTGAACCCTTCCCTTATTCAACTCTCTGCACACAAGGAGAGGAAACAATATACAATTCCTGTAACTTTTTGAACCCTTCCCTTAGTCAACTCTCTGCACACAAGGAGGGGAAACAATATACAATTTCCCGTAGCTTATTTACCCCATTCCATTGTGATTTCTAAGTTTGCTGTACCTGTACCTTTGACAATTAAAGCTGTTAGTTCTCCTGACTCAACGCCAATTTGTAAACCCAGTTTGACGCTGAATTTATCCGGTTTGACTGTATCACCGATGTCTTTTAAAGTATCTGTCACATCTTCAGCGATGGATTTAATAACTTTTGTTGCTTCTTTAAATACTCTAGTTTCAGCAGAAACAGGTTGCTCACCTCTAGGTGTAACTTCTACGTTAATTACTGTGCCGTCAGAAAGTTTCAAGGGAATAATTTTGGTTTTATCTGCCATGATAGATTTTTATTGATTATTTATACAAATGTTTTATCATATATGGGCTAATTGGGTATAAAATGCAGCATATAAGCATGATATTACGCCTATTGATACCCATCCGGTAATTACAGTATTTTATGGTGTTATGAGGTATGTTGTTGGCGGGCAAGATGCCCACCCCACACAAGATACCCACCCCACAAGAGTTTCATGATTATGAATAGTTTTTAATTTGGTATAAGTCCTGATGATTTTAGATATGTATGATTAAAGAGTTTTTCTTCCTTTTAGAATACAGTTTTTATATTAATTTGAAACCTATCATTCCTGTTCCCAATCTTCTAACTGTAAATTATTAACTCGACTAAATTCTTTAATATTATGGGTTACTAAAGTTAAATTATTAGCGATGGCAATTGCCGCAATTTGTAAATCATAAGGTCCAATTGGTTTACCAATAGCTGCTAATTCTGCTCTGATTATGCCAGTTATGATTGCAGCTTCACTATCGAAATTAAGAATCTGAAATTGACTAAAAAAACGTTCTAATATTGCTAAATTTTGTTCTTTCTGAATACTACGATACGCACCATAATACAATTCTAATTGAGTGACTGTAGACACAAAAATATCTGCTGGCTGGTATGATGCTAGACGATTTGTGACAGCAAGACTACTATTATTAATGAGACGGATACAAACATTGGAATCAAGTAAATAACTCAAAATAAATCCTCTCTGATTTCATATTCACCTTGTTCTGCTCTTGTGAGGGGTTCTCCTACCCAACCACCAATTACTTCTTCAAAAAAACCAGGCATCCAACCTAATTTTTCTAAGGATTTTTGTTTTGTATCTTGTTGTTGTGCTTTAAATTGTAAGAACTCAATAAAACTTAATACTTCTTGCTGTTGTTCGGCTGTTAAACCTGAGATAATTTCTATCAGAGATGATTGCTTTTCTATTACTTTATTCATAAGTTTAAAATCCTCATCTTTGCTAAATAAAACCTAATTATGTATCACTAACTAGCAATTTAGGTTATTATAATTAATATAAACTGTAAATCAATGCGATCGCAATATTAATTTACCAATAAATCACCAATTACGTTAGCGTTCACGAAGTGTGGCGTTATTCATAGCTCTCCCAAAAGGAGTATTACGAAATACGAATTACTAGCTACGAATTACGCAAGCGAAGCTCTACCGAAGGGAGCATTACGAATTACGAACTACGAATTACGAACTACGAATTACGAACTACGAATTACGAACTACGAATTACGAACTACGAATTACGAATTACTTAAAATGCAAATTCCCCGTATACATCCAGATACTATTGAAGAAGTAAAAAGCCGAGCTGATATTGTTGAGGTGGTTTCAGATTATGTAGTTTTAAAAAAAAGAGGAAAAGATTTTGTTGGTTTATGTCCTTTTCATAATGAAAAGACACCTAGTTTTACAGTTAGTCCAGGTAAACAAATATATTATTGCTTTGGTTGTCAAGCTGGAGGAAATGCTATTAAGTTTATCATGGAGTTGGATAAACGGAATTTTGGAGACGTTGTTTTAGGTTTAGCTCAACGTTATCAAGTACCTGTTAAAAGTTTAGCGCCTGAACAAAGACAAGAATTACAACGTCAGATTTCTTTACGAGATCAATTATATGAAGTTTTGGCTTCTGCTGCTCAATTTTATCAACACGCTTTACGACAAAGTTTAGGTCAAAAAGCAATGTTATATTTGCAGGAAGAGCGAAAATTAACAACGGAAACAATTCAACAATTTGGCTTAGGTTATGCACCAGCAGGATGGGAAACTTTGTATCGGTATTTGGTGGAAAATAAAAATTATCCAGTCCAGTTAGTAGATAAAGCAGGTTTAATTAAACCGAGAAAAGAAGATAAAGGTTATTATGATGTATTCCGCGATCGCTTGATGATTCCGATTCGAGATGTACAAGGTAGAGTGATTGCTTTTGGTGGGAGAACATTAACTGAAGAGCAACCAAAATATTTGAATTCTCCAGAGACAGAATTATTTCTGAAGGGGAAAACTTTATTTGCTTTAGATCAAGCTAAAGACGGTGTTTCTAAATTAGATCAAGCTGTGGTTGTAGAGGGATATTTTGATGCGATCGCTCTCCATGCAGCAGGAGTAAATAATGTCGTTGCTTCTCTAGGAACAGCATTAAGTATAGAACAAATTAGATTATTATTACGTTATTGTGATTCCAAACAGTTAATACTTAATTTTGATGCTGATAAAGCCGGAACTAATGCTACAGAAAGAGCAATTGGAGAAATTGCTAACCTAGCATATCAAGGAGAAGTACAATTAAAAATTCTCAATTTACCTAATGGTAAAGATGCTGATGAATATTTACAAAACCACACAGTTGAAAACTATCAACAATTATTAGCAAACGCGCCATTATGGTTAAATTGGCAAATAGAAGAAATCATCAAAGATCGAGATTTAAAACAAGCTACAGATTTTCAAATTGTTACTAAAGAAATTGTCAAAATCTTGCAAAATATAGGTAACAGTGATACACTTAATTATTATATTTCCTACTGCGCAGAAATCCTGAGTTTAGGGGATACAAGATTAATCCCCCTGAGAGTTGAAAACCTACTAACTCAAATTGCACCTTCTCATTTCAAAACTCCAGCACGGCCACGTAAACAGGAATCAAAAAAACCCAAATTCACCGTAGCTACAACAGAAAAGAGTTTATTAGAACAAGCTGAGGCGTTATTATTGCGGATATTTTTACATTGTCCTGAACAACGTGAAATGATCTTTGCAGAATTAGAAGATCGTAATTTAGAGTTTAGTCTTTCTCATCATCGTTTATTGTGGCAACAAAGTTTAGTATTTCCCTTAGAAGATAATGATTTAATTTCTAAATTAGAAAATCGTTATTTAGAATTAGCAGAAGATTTAAACATATTATCTCATGTATTTCATTTAGATGAGAAAAATAAATTAGAAATTATCAGAACCCCCCAAGTTGTACAAGCAACCTTAGCTTGCATGGAAAAAGTATTCCGAGAAAAACGTCACCGTTATTTTATGGAACAATGGGAAAAAGTAGATTCCAAAACTGAACCAGAAAAAGAGAGATTATATTATGAAAATGCGATGGGTGAAAAAAGAAGAATACAGGAATTAGAAAAACAAAGACAGTTTTCGATCATAGAATTATTTTAACTATGGTGATCCGATTTGATTTATTAATTTTTCGTGAAGTCAGAGAACAGGAAGAATCAGGGAAGAGTTTTGGATGTCTGTTATCCCAAAAGTATTGTAGGGTGTGTGAGAACGGAGTTTGTAACGCACCGCACCATTATCGAGGGTTTGATGCGTAACGCTATCATATCTTTTCCGGGTGCATCGGTATTATTCCTTGAATATTCCCTTGTTTAATATCAATAATGATGAAAATTAAAACTTACCAACCCTCTAAATATTCAAAGTTGGTAAAATTGATTTCGGCAAAATTCCATGTACTCCTTTATGGGGACTATTAACAACTTGAGTAATATGAAAATTCACTGCTAAACTACATAAAACATACGCATCTTCTGGGGATAAATTAGCAAAGCTTTGTAAAAACTCAATCATATTTATTAACGCTAATTCCAAAGCTGTATCTAAACTGTCTGCAAAACCCATTGTGATAAAATATGTAGAAGTTTCTGCAATCGGATTTTTAAATTTTAAATCTTTACGCAATATCAATTTAATTCTCCCATTCATAGATGTTTCTATTGCAGTTACATTTACTTCTCCATCTCCCTGTGCAGAATGGCCATCACCGATAGAAAATAAAGCACCGGGAACACATACAGGTAAAAATATTTTTGATCCAGCTTGTAATTGACGGTTATCAATATTCCCTCCATAAGTACCAGGAGGAATTGAATTACGATTATTTTCTGGGGTAGCAACTCCTAAAATACCAAAGAAAGGTGTGAGGGGAATTTTAATATTTGAACCTGTAGGAAATTCAGCAATTTTATTTTCTAAGTCAAGATGAATAAACCTTAATGCAGGTTGAGAAAACTTTTCTGGTAATGCACCCCATCCGGAACGAATAGCATTAAAACCTATCGGTAAACTGGGATATATCTCTTCTAATTGTATTTCTAAAACATCCCCTGGTTGAGCATCTTGAATGAAGATTGGCCCTGTTAGTAAATGAGGACCGGTGGATACTTTTTTTGTAGGTGATAAATTTTCACAAATATCTATCAATTCCGGTGTTAAAAATTCTGGTGGTGCTTGATGATAAACATAGTAACCCGTGTAGGTTTCTACGTCTACTGTATCATGGGAATCTACAAATAATACTGGTTTTAACAGATGAGAAAAGCCACCTAAATGCACAGTTTCTTTGGTAGCTTTTAAAATATGATGAGTCATTTTAGTAGATGCTGATTAATGATTAACTAATGAATTAATTACCAGATGATTTTAATTTTTCTTGGAAGTAATTAACATAGTTAATAATTTTATGGTCTTTAAATCTAGCAGAGACAAAATTCCAACTTAACGGGGGACAAATTCGCAGTTGTGTTTTGGTGGTAGAATATCCTTGCCACCATCTGGGTAAGGCTGGTATGAGATCCAGACCATGTATGAAATGATAACTTTTAGGAACTCTCTGATTATAAGACTGACAAAATCCTTGATTACCTACTTTTGGCGCTCCAAATGTATAAGTTTCTATGGAAGTTAGTAAGTTCCCAAAATTATATTGAAGATCCACTGCACATATAATTGATAATGCACCACCTAAACTATGGCCTGTAATAGTGAGACTAGAAACATTATTGTTTTTAATATAGTTATGAATTTCTTCTCTGACAGAAAAGTAAGATTTAGAAAACCCTTTGTGCAATAAAGATTTAGATTTGTTATTTGTGGAGTATGGATATATTTTCTCTTGTTCGGCAATAATTTGTCCTTTAACTACTTGTTGGTTAACTTCAACACGTCTTTGTTTGGTACTCAAGTTTGTTACCCAATCAGTATAGGAATCACTACCACGAAATATAATAGTAACTGCTGATGATTCATTAAAAATTGCCAATTGGGTATCTGTGTTTTCTTGATTAATAAAGAAAGGTTTTTCGTCCCATTCACTAAATACAACTGTTGCAAAATCTTCATAACATTCTTTGGCAGAAATTGCTAATTTTAAAGCTTTAGCATAATCAACTTTCATAAGTAAACCCTAGTCAAAGTACAAGAACACAAAACAACTATTTTTATTAATGCTTGTGTATTAATTCTGAGTAATTTTTCGGATATCATATCATTTCTGAGTTAGAAGCGACTAGAGTAAGTGTTGAAGAAATAATCACTAATGGTAAGAATTCAGAAATCAAGAGTTAGAATATTTGTTGAGAGTGTTCTTAACAATAAATGCTCCAAAACTAGAGATTGCTTCAATCTCCGCTAACGCAATGAAAATTAGGTATTTTTTAACTTGGAATACTCTGACAATCAAAATCTATAACAGCTAGTTTTTTTATCAACAATAATAGGTGAACATCATCTGCTTAATGTATGAGAAGATGTTTAAAAACTTGTTAGTGCAGACAACAAATTTGGTTTTATATTCATAGGACTTACGCAAAATATCTCTCAAAAACTCTTACCTTCGTGTCCTTCGCGTCCTTCGTGGTTCATTCTTCCGTAACTTCTGCGTAATATCACTCCCCTCACTTGTGATATAACTGGTGTGTGCAGAAATCTGAAAATGATTCTCCCACTGTACCCTATATCTGGGTTGAAGATTACTTCCTTACATGACAATGACAGTATTTGAAGTAGATTTTGCGTAAGTCCTAAATTAGCTAAATAGACATCTGGTGGAAATTAAATACCCGTGACGTGAAACCCTTGTAGAGACGCTGTATACAACTTCTCTACTGTTCAATTATTCCCCCACCCAAGACCTTTTCTCCTTCATACCAAACTGCTGCTTGTCCAGGGGTAATACTGAATTGAGGTTCATCAAAAACTAACCGCACTCTGTCATCTTCCAAAGGTATGACTGTCACAGGTACGGGTTTTGAACGATAACGAATTTGCACCTCTGCACGGATGGGAGTTGTCGGTGCAGCAATGGATACCCAGTTAACTCGATATACTGTACATTCTCCCTGAGTTCCTTTAGTGCGATCGCCAACTACTACCCTATTATTAACTGCATCCAATTCAATCACATATAAAGGTTCAGCAGCAGCAATACCTAAACCCTTCCGCTGACCAATAGTGTAATGATGGACACCATCATGTTGACCCAAAACCTTACCAGTAGTATCCACAATATCACCGGGTTTGGGAGCTAAATATTTATCCAAAAATGCCCGCATTGAACCATTACTTTCCACCAAGCATAAATCTTGACTTTCTGGTTTATCGGCGGTTTTCAAACCATAATCAGCAGCTATTTTCCGGGTATCACTTTTGTTTAATTCTCCCAACGGAAATATAGTGGCACTGAGTAAATCTTGAGACAGATCATACAAGAAATATGACTGATCTTTATTCCGATCTAAAGCACGTAATAATTGATAACGTCCAGAAGTTTCATCGTAAGTAATTCGCGCATAATGACCTGTGGCGATCGCCCGACTATCTAATTTTTCCCGTGCATATTCCACCATCGGGCCAAACTTGACAGTCTTGTTACATTGAGAACAGGGTAAAGGCGTAATTCCCACACTATAGCCAGATACCAAATAATCAACAATATTAGCTTGGAAGACATCCCGAATATCAACAATTTCGTGGGGAACACCTAATTGTTCACAAATACTTGCTGCGTCAATCATTCCTTCAGAACAACATTGACCCTTACCTTTCATTAACCAAAGGGTCAAACCTATTACATCATAGCCCTGATTGTGTAAAATAGCAGCAGCGACAGAACTGTCAACGCCACCAGAAAGACCAACAACAACTTTTTCCATAATTGACACTTGTAACAGTGTTTGTTACTAACTATTTCTTAAAGGCTGACGATTTTAGCACAAAGCGATATATTCTCCAATTGTAGCACAAGTTATGTGGCGGTTTCCCATAGCGCTACGCACAAGTCAAAAGTTAAAAGTCAAAACTCAAAAGCTCCTTGCTTCTCCATAGCTGACTACAATAAATCTAGTAGAATCTGAAGCAATTCATAAGTAAAAATTCTCAACGCTTGTATATTAACTTGCAGGTCTTTTCTATAATTCCCAAAGTCATATTCTACTAACAGAAAATTCACACCATACCCCGGATAAGATTATGTTTCATTCCATCAAACAACAATTATCTAAGTTATCACTTTTTTCCTTAATTATAAGTGGATGTTTTACGCTTATGCCTAAATCTATCCAGGCACAAACATTCTTACCAAACCTATATCAGAGTCCTAATCAACAAACATCACCACAAATACAAACACAGCAAACTCAGATTATAGATTTTGACACAAATAATCCCATATATCAAACCAATCCCAATACACAAATTAATCAGTCTAGACAGGTTTTTGATAAGTACATTGTCTATGTTAATAGTGGTGACAGAGAAGTTTTGCAAAGAATTCAACAAATTGAAAATACTGCATATATTCGAGAAATTAATGGAGTCAGAATTATTCAATCTGGTGTATTTACTCGACCAGATAATGCTCAACGCAGAGTCAGAGAATTAGAATCAAGTGGTATTCTAAATGTAGGTATTCTTGGATCTGCTTCTGGACAACTTGTTAACTACAGTCCTCAAACAATTTCTAATAGTTCTAATACTAATTTCAATAATAGTTTCAATAATAGTTCTAATAACAATTTCAATAATAACTCTAACAACAATTTTAATAACAATTTCAATAATAATTCTATGAATACTTCACCGAATGTCATCAATAATCTCACTGCTAATCCTACTTTTCGTCAACCTCAACCAAACTATTACTATGTAGTTATTCCGATAAATCGAGATAATTTAGATTTTCTCCAGCAAGAGATACAGCAAAAAATTGGTAGTAATGCTAATGTTTATACGAGATATCAACCCCGTGGAACTCATATAGCTGTGGGTGCTTTTCAACAGCGTTCGGATGCTGAACAATGGAATGATTATTTGAAAAGTTTAGGCTATGGTAATGCTAGAGTTTACTATGGTCAGTGAACAGTTAACAGTTAACAGTTAACAGTTTTCAGTTTTCAGTTTTCAGTTTTCAGTTTTCAGTTTTCAGTTATTATTTATTAGTTTCGGAAGGCTAAATATATATAAGACATCAGCCATAGACTTTAGATTTTATTATAAAATTTACCTTTTTACTCTGTTCCCTATTCCCTGTTCCCTTTTTCAGACTGGTAATTTAGCATCACAAGTACGGTATAAACTCAATTATCAACTATTACTTATGAATAAAGAACAAATAATTGTTAATGCTGCTCAAATGCGTGACATTGAAGCAAGGATATTTGCCGCGGGAATGCCGGTTGCTGCTTTAATGGAAAAGGTAGCTGGTTTAATTAGTAATCGTCTCAATAATATCATTCCCAAAGGTCAAACTATCGGAATTTTAGCAGGGCCTGGACATAATGGTGGTGATGCTTTAGTTGTCGCTAGAGAATTACATTTTCAAGGTTATCAAGTTTGGATTTATCAACCTTTCCCTAAACTTAAAAAACTAACTGATCAACATTTAAAATATGCTCAGAGTTTGGGTATTCCCTGTTATCAAGAACTTGCAGAATTACCAAATTGTGATTTTTTAGTTGATGGGTTATTTGGTTTTGGTTTAGAACGAGAAATTACCGGGAATATTGCTGAAGCAATTAACCATTTTAATGATAGGAATAAACCTATTTTTAGTATTGACTTACCCTCCGGTTTACACACAGATACAGGGGAAGTTTTAGGAACTGCTATCAAAGCAAATCATACCTTGTGTTTAGGTTTGTGGAAACAGGGTTTATTACAAGAACAAGCGGTGGAATATACCGGAAAAGTGGAATTAATTGATTTTGATATTCCCTTAGCTGATATTCATGGGGTTTTAGGTGCAGTTCCCAAAATTAAACGTATTACCAAAACCACAATCTTTAATACTTTACCTTTACCTTTACACCCAACAACTCATAAATATAAATCTGGACATTTACTATTAATTTGTGGTTCAACTCGTTATGCGGGGGGAGCAATTTTAACTGGTTTAGGTGCGCGTGGTTCGGGTGTGGGAATGTTATCTATTGCTGTACCAGAAAGTATTAAACCTCTGTTGGTTTCCCATTTACCAGAAGCTTTAATTATTGGTTGTCCAGAAACGGAAACTGGCGCAATTTATGATTTACAATTACCTCCAAAAACTGCTTTAAATTCATTTAATGCTATTGCTTTTGGGCCTGGTTTAACTATAGATGCAATGCCAATTTTTGAGCAAGTAGTTAATAGTGAATCTCCCTTGATTTTAGATGCTGATGGTTTAAATATCTTGGCACAATTAGGAACTATTTCCACTTTACAAAAACGTCAATATCCAACAATTTTGACACCCCATGCTGGAGAATTTCATCGTTTATTTCCTGATATTGATTTAAAAAATAGGGTACAAGCAGTACAAACAGCAGCATCACAAACGGGGGCTGTAGTGCTGTTAAAAGGGGCAAGAACGGCTATTTCTAATCCTGAAGGTGTGGTTTGGGTCAATTCTGAAAGTACGCCAGCTTTAGCTCGGGGTGGCAGTGGTGATGTGTTAACTGGTTTAATGGGGGGAATTTTGGCACAGGTTGCTAATAAAAAAGTTAATGTTGAAAATGTGGTTGCAACTGCGGCTTGGTGGCATTCTCAAGCCGGTATTTTAGCCGCAAAGGAAAGGACAGAATTGGGAGTTGATGCTTTTACTTTGACGCAGTATTTAATGAAGGTTTTGGTTGATAAGTTGTTGTGTACCTAAATTAGATATTTTTAAAATAGTTAAATATTGTGATTTCTATTTTTATGAATAGGGTTTTTGGGGTAAGTATATTGTTTTGAAAATGATTTGGATGCGGGCTTAAGCCCGTACTACGAGGGAAGTTAAAGATATTTTTTTAACAAGTCAATTGTTATACATTAATAAAAGTAATGATTTTGCAATTAGCATATTATCTCAAAAACAGATAAAATGTCATAAAAAATATGGATTTTTTGGGTTTTATGACTATAAATTCATTATATTTATGGATATCAACAATATTGATTATAGAAAGGAAACTCAGCATTTTCTGTATTTGCTGCATAGCCCAGATCAAACCTTGACAATTAAAAGTACAGAAGATAGTCTATATTTATTCCGGGTATTTCATAAAACCCTTGTAAATAAATGAAAGATTCAACCCTGGAACACAAGTGAAAACTTTAACATCTTAGTCAGTTCGTGTGGGTATAATCTGCAAAAACCTTCAGTCTGAATAGACATGGATTATATGATTGCATAGTTTCAGTCAAGTTTGAAAAAGTCTAGGTTGTAATTTGCACATTTCAACTTGGTTTTTTCTAATTCCTACTGAATAGCATATTCACTCTGGCTAATTAGTAAGTCGGAGCAATTTCTCTACACAAATTTACAAGCAAATGAAATTCAATGATACCAATTCTCTAAAATTATACAGATTCAAATCATAATAGTGAAACTCTTATTGGTTGGGCATTTTGTCTGCCAATAGTGTATGAATTACGAACTGGTATTACTTGTATCAGCTATTGATATCAACTTTGGTTAATTACCTCCAAACCAAAGACAGTTATCAATGCAGATTCATCTTCAAAATCACAAATCTACTGACTCAAAATCAATCTACTGAAGTTAGAAAAAATACTAAAAAATTATGTCTGAAAACTTTTTTGATCTCTCTACATTTGATAGCACAACAGGTTTTACTATCGTTAATGGTAGCAGCAATGATGATAATTTAGGTTACTCCGTTAGTAGTGCTGGCGATATTAACGGTGACGGTATTGGTGATTTAATTGTTGGCGCTCCACAAACAGATCCCAATGGTATTAATAACGCCGGAGCTAGTTATATAATCTTTGGTAGTAACGAAGATTTTCCAACTACAATTGATGTTTCTAGTCTAGATGGACTTAATGGTTTTACAATCTTAGGAACGACGGAAAGTGAAGCATTAGGACGTGCTGTCAGTAATGCTGGAGATGTTAACGGTGACGGTATTGATGATTTAATTGTTGGCGCTCCTTTCGGTGATATCAATAACAGAGAAAATATCGGATTTAGCTATGTAATTTTTGGCAAAACTAGCTTTAGTTCGACTCCAATTATTAATCCATCTGACATTAATAGCAACAATGGTTTTATCATTGAAGGTTTAACTGCTCAAGATCAATTAGGGTACTCTGTTAGCAATGCAGGTGATATCAATAATGATGGTTTTGATGATTTAATTATTGGCGCTCCTAATGCTTTTACAACTAACAATGGCAAACCTGGGCAAAGCTATGTAGTATTTGGTAGAGCGAACTTTAATAATACTGTTAACCTGAATAACTTGAATGGTAGCAATGGTTTTGTCATTAATGGTAATCAAATAGAAGACAATTCCGGGTTATCTGTTAGTAATGCAGGTGATATCAATAATGATGGTTTTGATGATTTAATTATTGGCGCTCCCCAAGCTAACCAGAATGGTACAAATTCCGGTCAAGCATACATTATATATGGTAAAGAAACAGGTTTTAATGCCAGTTTAGATATTGATAACCTGAATATTAATGATGGTTTCATTATCAATGGTGTAGGAGATTCTAAATTTGGTTTTTCCGTTAGCAGTGCAGGAGATGTTAATGCTGATGGAATTGATGATTTAATTATCGGCGCTCATGATGATGATGGAAATGGGGTTCTAAATTCAGGAATTACATATGTAATTTATGGACAAAATGGTAACTTCAATACCAATTTAGACCTCACCCAAATTCAATTTGATGGTACTAATGGTTTTATCATCAACGGTATTAATGAATTTGATAATTCTGGTTTTTCTGTAAGTGGTATTGGTGATGTCAGTGGTGACGGTATTGATGACTTATTAATAAGTGCTAATAATGCCGATCCTAATGGTGAAAGTTCCGGCCAAAGTTATGTAGTTTTTGGTCAAAATAACTTTAATTCCACTATCAACCTCGCTGATATTGATGGTACAAATGGCTTTGTTATCAATGGTAAATCAGCAGGTAATAATTTAGGTGTTTCTGTTAGTGATGCAGGAGATGTTAATGGTGATGGTATTGCTGATTTGATTATTGGCGCTCCCTTTACTTCTTCCCGTGCTGGCGAAAGTTATGTTATTTTTGGGGTAAATAATGCGCCGACAGATTTAACTTTAAGCAACAATACTGTTGATGAAAATATTGGTGAGAATGCTGTAATTGGTCAATTTACTACCGTTGATCCTAATGCACAAGGACAAAGTTTTACCTATACTTTGGATGATGGTTTTGGTGATAATTCTGCTTTTACCATTGAAGGTAATACTTTAAGAATTAATCAATCTCCTGACTTTGAAGGCAAATCTAATTATATTATTCGAGTCACAACTACAGATCAAGGTGGACTTTCCTATCAACAACAATTTACCATCAATATTAATGATGTAGATGACGCAGGTATTAATGCAAATACAGCACCTACAGATTTAACTTTAAATTCCACTAATATTGATGAAAATGTAGGAGACAATGCTATCATTGGTCAATTCACAACCACTGATGCAAATGCTGGTGATAGTTTCACTTACAGTTTAGAAGCTGGTGTTGTTGACAATGATGCTTTTACTATTGCAGGTAATACTTTAAGAATCAATCAATCTCCTGATTTTGAAAATAGATCCAGTTACAATATTAGTGTTGTCACAACTGATTTGGGAGGACTTTCTTTTAACGAACAATTCACTATTAATGTGAATGATATCACTCAGAATGATCCTAATGACGGTGGTGGAAATTCTGGAAATGATGGAAATGATGGGGATGTAAATGATGGTAGTGGAGATAATATAACTACCAGATTAGTACAAATTAGTGATGATGTTTTCAGAATTGAAAGCAATAACAATACAGCAAGACTGGAAGTACAGTTAACAGGAAAAGATTCTAGCGACGTTAACGAAATAGCAGTATTTACTGTTGATGATCAACAAGGAACAATTGATGGTATTAACCCTGGTGAAGATGGTTATACTCAAGCAGCATTAACCAGAAGTAATATCGTCTTCTCCACAATTTCTAACATTCCTAACCAATTTGATATTAACAATATCCAGAAATTGTTAGGCTTTAATAACAACGATAACTTGAGATTTTATCTAGTTAGAAATGGTTCTACTGATTCTGTCCAAGCTGGAATTACATCTTTGAATAATGTCATTTTCCCTGACTCTTCAACTCTACAAATTTCGGAAATAAGTGAGAATAATTTTTCTCTCAGTTGGGAATATGATACTGATAATGGTCAGAGTTTTAACGATTTAATTGTTAACATTCAAGCAACAGATAATCCTTTACCATTAGGTACTACTTCACAAAATCTTCCCCAAGGAGAACTAATTGATTTACGTGATGTGGTAGGTTCAGTAAATGCTGAATTTACAGTCTATCGAGAAGCAGAATTTGATAACTATGTTGGGTTTTATCAAGTCACTGATGAAAACGGTGGAATTGATGTTGATGGTGATGGTATTTCTGACTTATTACCAGGAGAATCAGGTTATACTCAAGCTGCTGTTAATCAACATTTAAGTAGCCTTGGTTTGAGTGTTGATAACGGTAACACAGCTACCTTTACCGGAACTTTAACAGGTGGTGCAATTTATGCACCATTCCTCATTGTTGATGGTACACCTGATGCTATTTCAGATGGTAATTCTGGTAATGATCCAGATGTTTTCTTTACCTATTTAGGTGCTAATTCAGATGGTGTAGATCATGTGCGTTTATTGGGAGATAACACCTTTGGATTTGAAGATTTAGTTGGTGGTGGTGATAGTGATTTCAATGATATGATTGTGGAAGTAAATTTATCTGCGATCGCCTAATTTCCATTTCCTAAAATCCCCATTTTGACTGGCCCGGAAATTGATATCCGGGCTAATATTTTAAATCAATTGAGGTACAAATCATAAGAATGAAACTATTGTGGGGTGGACATCTTGCCTGCCAATAACATACCTAATTACACAAAATGTCTAGGTTGTAGATTGCTTTCTTACGTCGCAATGACAGTATTTTAATTAGGTTTTTCGTAAGTCCTGAATCCATTCAATTTGGTTCAATAATTATAAAAAATATCATGCTTATTAAGATAAATTTATCTCCTTGTAAAATTAAGGTTTTACATTCAGTTGATATCAGTTATAAAAAACCCTACTTACTTTTTAACTTTGGTTGCAAATAACTCTTGATAATATCTATTTGTTGATCGCTATTTATTTTTACCAACACCAGGATTAGAATGGTTTTTACCTTTATTCCTCCTGAAACTTTTAGTTAGTCATTTATTAAGAGAAGTTCCGTATCCACAAAACTCACATATTTCCTAAGCAGAAAACAGAAAAATGACCGATGGTGAAAAATTGCCTATAGCTTACAAATAATGAAGTAAAAATAGCATTTATATGATCATTTCCGTCATTTGGTTTTGAGAAGATTGCAAAATTTTTTTGAGTGAATTTTCCTGGACTATCATAGCAGCATGATGAATATCTAACCAAATTCTGCTTCTTTCTCCAGCTTCTGGCCAATCTTCCAAAACCTTTTCTACTGGTAACCAAAATAAATTAACTCTATAAACATTACCCTGCTTTCGATATTTATAAGCACCTATTTTTTCCGTCTTTACTTGGCCAATAACTCCAGCTTCTTCCCAAGCTTCTTTAGCTGCTGAGTCTGGTGGAGTCATTCCTTTACAAATTCCACCTTTAGGAATTACCCAACGTTGACTTTTACGAGTAGAAATTAATAAAACTTGGATTTTACCATCTTGAATACGATATGGAATTACTCCTGACTGTTTATATATTTTTTTAGTCTTTTTTTTCATCGGAATACATTACATAATAAATTAATTTCTCAATTGTAATGACACCATTAAATTCAAGCTGATCATGATGATCATCTTGGTAACATGGTTTATATATCATTAGTTACATATTTCACTCATTTAACTAGTTATTCCGTATAATACTGAACAAAGTTTGATTTTTTATTCACACTTATATATGCAGCCTAAAACTACCCCATTGTGGTTAATTCAACCAGACAAACCACCCTTATTACAAGTTATAGCGGGAGGTGTCATTTTGCCAGATCAACAAGTAGCGATCGCTCGCAGTTTCCCAAATGCTAGTCACGGTACATTCCTATCTTTTCCATCATTCCAAACCTTACAAGCAAAACGAGGCCGAAAGATCATCTTTGCAGATTCTTCATTGAATGGATACGAAATCAATACTTTTCAATTAGTTAGGAAAAAAGATGTCACAGGTATTAGCGGTACTGGTATAGTTGCTGTTGGATGTTATTTTAAGAGTTTTGGTGGTTTAGCGGTAATGCAATGGTTAACTGAATTTACCTCCACTGCTTGGTATATCGGTGGTTTAGAACAAATTGAATTCATTCATGGCCATAAAGGTAATACTCAAATTATTCTCGACGTTTAAACAATATCCAAACCACTTTTTTGGGAAAGTTAACTTTCTTATTTGTGCCTTTGCTTGTTTAAATTTTAGCATTAAACTATCATTTTCATAACTTACCCAAAACCTCCTTTATATACCGTCATTGTGACGAAAGGAAGCAATTTTCAACCCTAACTTTTCGTAAAAATGCGTAAGTAAAAATTTTATTTTTCTGGCTTTATTAATGATAAAATCAAAGTATTTACACAACATAAATAATCACTTTTTATGTCAGATTTAATCTTAGTTCCTGGTGCAACCGGTGGAGTTGGACAACTTGTAGTTAGCAAACTTCTAGAAAAAGGTTTATCAGTTCGCATTCTCACCCGCAATGCAGCAAAAGCAGAAAAAATGTTTGCGGACAAAGTAGAAATTGCTATCGGTGACATCCGCGAACCAGAAACTCTCCCCCCAGCAATGTTAAACATTACTTCAATTATTTGTTGTACAGGAACAACTGCTTTTCCTTCTGAGAGATGGGAATTTGATCCACAACCTAATATCTTAGAATGGGGACAAGCTTTATTTAATTCTCAATTAATAGAAAGCAAAGCTAAAAATACACCTTTAATAGTTGATTACCAAGCAGTTGAAAATCTAGTTAAAGCTGCACCTCAAAACTTACAAAGATTCGTCTTTGTTTCTTCCAGTGGAGTAGAAAGAAAAAATCAATTTCCTTATAAAATCCTCAATGGTTTTGGTAGTCTAGATGCTAAAGAAAAAGGAGAAAACGCCATTATTAACTCAGGTATTCCCTACACAATTATTCGTCCTGGACGTTTGGTTGATGGCCCTTTTACTGCTTATGATTTAGCAACTCTTTTAAAAATAAGCACAGAGGGTAAATTAGGAGTTGTTTTAGAAAAAGGTGATCAACTCAATGGTGATGCTAGTCGGATAGATGTAGCTGCTGCTTGCGTAGAAAGTTTATTTTATTCCAATACAGAAAATCAGATTTTTGCCATAGTTAATCAAGGTCAAAGACCTGATAAAATTGATTGGGAGACACTATTTGGAAACATTAATAATTCCTAATACATATAAATAGGACTTACGCAGAATTCACGGAATATCGAACCACAGAGAACGCAGAGAACGCAGAGGAATGAGAGTTTTATAGATGTTTTGCGTAAGTCCTGATCAAGTAATTAGTAAGTTCAATCCTGTACATCCTTCAATCCTGGACATCCTGATTCTGACAAAATAAAATGTCTATATAGGTATTGTAGGGTGTGTTAGAACGGAGTTCGTAACGCACCATGATTAAGGATTTGGTGCTATATTTAATAACAACAGAACTTATCCAAAACCTACTTCAAATACTGTCATTGCGACATAAGGAAGCAATCCCAGAATTTTTGCGATTACGTCGCTGTCGCTCGTAATGACTACTTATTATCATTGCGACGTAAGTCCTAATCATGTCCAGTGAAATACTTATCATTAAGGCCGCAGGGTGCATGGGGATCAGAATTTTCAGATTTCTGCACACACCAGTTATATCGCAAGTGATTATGCCGACATGATATGAAAAAGTTCCTAAACTGTATGTAAGTTCTGTTATTTTCTTTTCCTGGGAATCATGAATCAAGATGAGTTATTGGCACTGATAGACTGCGCTGCGGCTGAGGGTTGGACAGAGTTAGACCTGTCAGAACAAGGGTTGACGGAATTACCTGGAGAAATTGGTAAATTAACCAATCTCACCTATCTTCACCTCAGTGAGAACCAAATCACAGCAATACCAGAAGCGCTGGCTAATTTAACCAATCTCACCTATCTTTACCTCAGTTTTAACCAAATCACAGCAATACCAGAAGCGCTGGCTAATTTAACCAATCTCACCCATCTTTACCTCAGTTTTAACCAAATCACAGCAATACCAGAAGCGCTGGCTAATTTAACCAATCTCACCCATCTTTACCTCAGTTTTAACCAAATCACAGCAATACCAGAAGCGCTGGCTAAATTAACCAATCTCACCCATCTTGACCTCAGTTTTAACCAAATCACAGCAATACCAGAAGCGCTGGCTAAATTAACCAATCTCACCCAACTTGACCTCAGTGTCAACCAAATCACAGCAATACCAGAAGCGCTGGCTAATTTAACCAATCTCACCCATCTTTACCTCAGTATCAACCAAATCACAGCAATACCAGAAGCGCTGGCTAATTTAACCAATCTCACCCATCTTTACCTCAGTATCAACCAAATCACAGCAATACCAGAAGCGCTGGCTAATTTAACCAATCTCACCCATCTTTACCTCAGAAACAACCAAATCACAGCAATACCAGAAGCGCTGGCTAATTTAACCAATCTCACCCATCTTTACCTCTATAACAACCAAATCACAGCAATACCAGAAGCGCTGGCTAATTTAACCAATCTCACCCATCTTTACCTCTATAACAACCAAATCACAGCAATACCAGAAGCGCTGGCTAATTTAACCAATCTCACCCATCTTCACCTCCATAACAACCAAATCACAGCAATACCAGAAGCGATTGAAAGTTTGCCGAAATTGGAAAAACTAGATTTACGGGGAAATCCGCTTCCTATTTCACCAGAAATTTTAGGATCTTCTCATGATATTGGTTCAGTTGAAGAAATTTTCAATTACTTACAACTACTCCGTAGCGGTGAAATACGTCCACTCAATGAAGCTAAACTCTTACTCATCGGCCAAGGTAGCGTCGGTAAAACATCTCTAATTCAACGACTCATCCGTAATCAATATGACAAAAATCAATCCCAAACCCACGGACTGAATGTAGAAACTTGGAATGTGCAGGTAAATAGTAAAGATATTCGTCTTAATGTTTGGGATTTTGGTGGCCAGGAAATTTATCATGCTACCCATCAGTTTTTTCTGACTAAGCGTAGTCTCTATCTCCTGGTTTGTAATTGTCGCACTAGCGAAGAAGAAAACCGGATTGAATATTGGTTGAAATTAATTGCCAGCTTTGGTGGAGAGTCTCCAGTGATTATTGTGGGTAACAAAAAAGATGAACAACCTTTAGATATTAACCGCAAAGCATTACGGGAAAAATATCCCAATATCCAGGCAATTCTGGAAACTTCCTGTCAAGATAATATCGGTATTGATGAACTTCGCACCGCTATTTTCCAGGAAATTGCCCAACTCAAAGAAGTTTATGATCTTCTCCCTCTATCATGGTTTGAAGTTAAACAAAACCTGGAATTAATGTGTGAAGACTTCATCACCTACAACCGCTACATTGGTATCTGTCACGAAAACAAAATCCCCGAAGAACACAACCAAGAACAACTGATTGACTTGCTGCATCGTCTCGGTTTAGTTCTCAATTTCCGTGAACATCCCATCCTTAAAAATACCAATGTCCTCAAACCCAACTGGGTGACGGAAGGAATTTATGCACTGCTGAGTGATGAAACCCTGAAAACTAAAAGCAAAGGTATTTTCACTACCTGGGATCTCAGTCGTATTCTTAACCCCAACCGTTACCCTACTCAGCGTCACGACTATCTGATCAATCTGATGAAGGAATTTGAACTTTGCTTTCAATTAGAATGTCAACCACCTCAATTTTTGATTGCGGGACTTTTACCAAAAGATCAACCAGAGGAAACGGAATTGGAAGGGGAAACCTTGGAATTTCAATATCATTACAAAGTTCTCCCTGACAGCATCATTTCCCGTTTTATTGTTAATAATCACGACACAATTTATAATTCCATTTATTGGCGTAGTGGTGTAATGTTGGCATATCGAGAACAAGAAGAAGTTTATAATATTGCTCGCATCAAAGCTGATTCTGAAGACAAAAAAATATTTATTACTATTAGTGGCCGTCCAGAAACCCGGCGTTTATTTTTAGGTATTCTGCGTCATCAATTTCAAAGAATTCATAAAACTCTTCCTAACTTGGAAATCAGCGAATTTGTTCCCGTTCCTGGGTATCCCAAACATCCACCCCTTGACTATCAAGAACTGTTGGGATTGGAAGCGATGGGTGAAAGTAAAGTTATTATTGGTAAACTAAGATTAACACTCGATTTACGTCAACTGCTGGATGGTTATGAATCACTAGAATCACGTCGTAGATCACAAATAGAAAATAATTATTTAGATGATATAAATGCTTACGAAGATATGCGAGATATTGCTAAACTAGCTGTTAGTAGACCAATTAATAATAAAGCGGAAGTAACTACCATGTCAGAAAGTTCTCAATTCACAAATGACTTTTCAGGCGCACAAATAGGCAATGCTAATGTTGGCAAAAAAGTCAAAGACAACACCAGTCAACAAATCGGTGACTTAACTCAGAATAACAATGCAAATGCAGCAGAATTAATGCAACTAATCAGTAATTTACGTCAAACTGCTACCCAATTTCCAGAGGAGATCCGCGACGATATTATTATTGATATTGAGGATGTAGAAACGGAAATTCAAAAACCGGAAAATGAACGTAGTCAAGCAAAATTGAAAAAGCGTTTATTAGCTTTAGGAACTGCTGCGACTGTAACTTTTACCGGGGTAGCTGGTATGGCAGATTTTGCTAATAATGTGATGGAAATTGGGGAAAAATTAAATATTGAATTACCGCTTATTCCTGGTAAATAGTAGTAATTCTTTGGTAATGAGTGGTGCGTTACGAACTCAGTTCTAACACACCCTACAATCTAGTAAATAGATTATTAATTTTTCTGTCTTTTATATCTAGAAATATTAGGAATTGTGTTATAATTTATTTAATTATGATTTATTTTATATTAACTAACCCTAATTTATGATTAACAATATTATTGTCGCAATTAAATTAAATCAGGTTTTGTAACCCGTCATGCAAAAGAAGAAGCAGAGAACGATAACTTAGTGATAGATGAAATTAATTTTTCTGTCATTCAAGGGGAAATAATCGAAGATTATCCAAGTGATAAACCCTATCCTAGTTGTTTGATTTATGGACATAATGAGAAAGGTGATCCTATTCATAGTGTGTGGGCATATAATCAAGATACAGGGTTTGCAGTTCTAATTACAGTCTATCGTCCTGATCCAAATAAATGGATTAATTGGAGTATTAGAAAAACAGACTGAGAAACTAAATTAACACCCTAGATAGGACTGTTTAAGTCTTATCTACTAACAGTTCCAAGATATTAGGAGTAAAAATTATGCTTCCCATTGATAAATGTGTAGTTTGTAATGGCAACTTATTAGAAACTAAAGTAACAGAAATTATCAAAGGTGGTGGAAATACCGCAACACTAAAAGTTGATGCTTTAGTTTGTCAAAATTGTGGAGAACGTTTTTATCATGCAGATACAATCAGAAAATTTGAAAATATTAAACTGAAATTAGAAAGACAAGAAACTCAAGATTTAATTCCAGTCGGTCAATCTTTTGAAATTAGATAATTACTACGTTACTGGAAAATATTTGATACTTTTTTAAAATACCCACAGGAGGTAAAAAATGACCACACCTCAACCCACTGTCACCACAAAATCTAATCTTTATGAACAAGATTTTTACCTATGGATACAAACAACTGCTCAACAATTAAAAGCAGGGAACTTTACAGAAGTTGATTTAGAAAATTTAATAGAAGAAATCGAAAGCATGGGAAGGAGTGAAAAACGGGAGTTAAAAAGCCGTTTAATTATTCTATTAATGCACTTATTAAAATGGCAATATCAACCAGAAAAACGTAGTGCAAGCTGGCAAAGTACGATCACCGAACAAAGAATTTGTATCGAATTATTATTAGAAGATAGTCCGAGTTTACGACCTTTATTTACAGAAGTATTTGCAGATTGTTATGATAAAGCTCGTATGAAAGCATCTCAAGAAACAGGGATTAAATTGAATTTCTTTCCTCAAGAATCTCCTTTTAGTTTAGATGAAGTGATGAATAGTGGTTTAGAATAGTTATAGAATTTACTGATACCCAGATCCCCGAATTCTGCACTCAATTCAAAATTTATAGACATGATCATAAAAGAAGTCGGGGATCTTATCAGTTGAATTTTTATATAATAGTAATAAGTAATCACAGGAGGTTTAAAAATGGCAACACCTCAACTAGCAAATTCCACAAAAACTAATCTTTATGAACAAGATTTTTACCTATGGATACAAACAACTGCTCAACAATTAAAAACAGGAAATTTTACAGAAGTTGATTTAGAAAATTTAATAGAAGAAATTGAAAGCATGGGAAGAAGTGAAAAAAGAGCATTAGAAAGTAATTTAGTAGTGCTTTTAATGCACCTTTTAAAATATAAATATCAACCAGATAAACGTTCTAAAAGTTGGCTTTCAAGTATCTTTGAACATCGTCGGAGAATCAAGAAACAATTCAAAGATAGTCCAAGTCTAAAAAAATATTTTGTAGAAACATTTGCAGAATGTTATCAAGATGCACGTCAACAAGCATCTATAGAAACAGGTTTAGATTTAGATATTTTTCCTGGTGAATCTCCTTTTGATCCCGATGAATGTTTAAATCAAGACTTTCTACCTGAGTAATTCAATTTCTGATTCTTATTGTCATTTAATTTCATCAACTCATCACACCCACACTATCATTAATTAAATGTCCATCTTCCATATAAATAATTCGGTCAGCAATATCTAAAATCCGATTATCATGGGTGACAAGTAAAATTGTACAACCATTTTCTTTAGCTAATTTCTGCATTAATTCTACCACATCTCGACCGGATTGTTTATCCAATGCTGCTGTGGGTTCATCTGCTAAAATAATTTTGGGATGACTAACTAATGCACGTGCGATCGCTACTCTTTGTTTTTGTCCTCCTGAAAGGTTATCTGGATAGTAATTTAATCTATCTCCTAAACCTACTTCTTCTAATATTTTTTGGGAACGTTTCATCATTTCTGAAGTGGATATTTTGGAATGCACTTCTAAACCCATTCGTACATTTTGGATTGCTGTTAAACTCTCATGTAAATTATGTGCTTGGAAAATATAACCGTGATTTCTTCTTGCTTGGGTAAGTTGTTTTGCAGTTGCTTGACAAAGTTCTTTTCCTAGTATTTTCAAACTTCCTGACTGTGCAGAACGTAAACCCCCCACTAAGGTTAGTAAGGTAGTTTTACCAGAACCAGATGGCCCAGTCATAATCACTATTTCCCCTGCATTAATACTCAGGTTAATATTAGATAATACTTGTTTTTTCAAGTTACCACTTCCAAAGTAGTGATCCAGATTTTGGACATCAATTACTGATTGTAAAAAATTGTTTTTCATAGTTATTGATAATTAATTTTATTTTTATACTACCAGTTATCAGTTATCAGTTATCAGTTACCAGTTACCAGTTATCAGTTACCAGTTATCAGTTTTCAGTTATCAGTTTTCAGTTACTAGTTATCACTGTTTACTGTTCACTGTTTACTGTTCACTGTTTACTGTTCACTGTTCACTGTTTACTGTTCACTGTTTACTGTTCACTGTTAACCAGTCACCAACCTTAAAACATATCTGCTGGATCTGCTGATTGTAGTTTTTTAGTAGCTATTGTTCCGGAAATCATACACATGATAATTGTGAGCATAAAAACAAATATTGCTCTCACTAATGTCATATATATGGGTAAATTAGTGGCATTTCTAGCTAAATTATATAGTCCTAATGGAACTACAAAACCAGGAATAAATCCTAATGCAGCTAAAATTATCGCCTCTTCAAAAATAACTCCTAATAAATATGAATTATTGTATCCCATCGCTTTAAATGTAGCGTATTCCTTGATGTGAGAATTTACATCTGTTGATAATACTTGATAGACAATAATTACTCCCACAATAAATCCCATTCCTACACCCATAGTAAAAATAAACCCAATGGGACTTTCTTTTTGCCAATATGCTTTTTCAAGGTTAACATATTCTTCATGGGTAAGAACCTTCACATCTTCATATTTTTCCAAATGTGATTTTAATGCTGCTGATACTGTTTCTACTTTATATCCTGATTTAATATTTACTAAACCTAAACTAATACTTCCTATTGATCTTCTGGGTAAGATTCTTAAAAAGTTTTCATCACTGGAAATTAATGTTCCATCTGCACCAAAAGATGCTCCTAATTTAAATGTTCCACTAATATTAATTGTTCGTTTTTCTATTTCTGTACTGACACTTTCTCCATTATCTATTTTCTGAAAAACTTGATCATAATCTCCCCTCGCACCCCGATCAAAAATAAACTGATCTGGTAATTTAATGGTGTCTAATTGGGTATTAATTTCTGGGATATTCAATGCAGAATTCTCAGGATTAAAACCTATTGCTTGTACAGAAGTTTTACGTTTTGTTTGTGGGTTTTTCCAAGTTACTAAACCGATATACATAGAGTCCGCAGATTTGACACCAGGTACATCCGTAGCTTGTAATAAACGTCTACGGGAAAAAGTGGACATATTTTGTAGATTTTTACTTTGGGGACTAATTAATACTATGTCTGCGTTGACAGAGCGATGAAATCTCGTGTTGCTGTCATATAAAGCATTTTGAAACCCTAATTGCATAAAAATCAGTACATCTGCAAACGCAATACCAGATATAGCAACCAACAACCGACTTTTGTGATGATTCAGTTGCAACCATCCTAATGGGGTGCGTCTTTTTAATTCTCGGATAAATCTCATCATATATAAATCCCACTTCAATAAAATATCAAATGTTATTCTCTTCCTCTGTGTTCTCTGCGTCTCTGTGGTTCGTAAAAAAGATACTATTCATACATAAAACATTACTTATCTAGTAAAAATACTGCCTTAACTTGTAAATTAGTAAACTTTGCAGCCATATTGCTAGATTCCTGATCTAACTTAACTCGAACTTCTATAACTCTCGAATCAATATTTTCAGACGGATCAGAATTCACAACATTTTGCCTTTGTACCTTCCAACCAATACTTGCGACTGTTCCCTGTAGTTCTTCTGCAAGAGAGTTACTTGATATTTTTACTTTTTGTTGTTCCTTAATTTTACTGATATCACTTTGGTAAACTTCCACAACTGCATACATATGATTAGTTTGTCCAATTTCCACTATCCCGTCATTAGATACCACTTCTCCTGCATGAGTATAAATATCAAAGATTACACCATTTTGGGGTGATTTTACGTAAGCCTGATCTAAATTTGCCTTTGCTTGTTTAGCAATAGCTATAGCACGGTTTAATTCTGCCTGTGCTGCTGCTACATCTACTGGTCTTACTTCAGCAATTTTATCTAAGGTAGCTTTAGCTGAAGTGATTTGTTTACTACCAGTATTTTGAATTCGAGTTAAGGCGTTTTTAGCTTCGTTAATTTGTTTAATTCCAGTGCTATCAATACGTTCTAGGTTTGCTTTTGCTTCCCTTAACTGTTGGGTAATGGTGTCAACTGTGAGACTTTTACTGTCAAATAATGACTGGGAAATTGCCCCATCTCGGTAAAGTTGCTGATGTCTTTGCAGTTCAATATTGGCATTTTTCAGTTCTGCTTGTAGTCGGTTTATTTTTGCTCGCTGTGCTGCAACTTCTCCTTGCCATTGTGCTTCTAATCTAGCTATAGTTTCTCTTTGTCCGTTTTCATCACCCAACTTTTGAGCTTCTATTCTGGCAATTTCGGCTTTTTGAGCTTCTATTTCCCCAGTTTTAGCCCCTTGTTTCACTTTTTCTAAGTTTATCTGCGCAATTTTTACCGCTGCTTCTGCTTCTTGATATGCTGCTTGCTGTTGAGTAAGAGTATCTAAAATCGCTATCACCTGTCCTGTTTTCACTTGATCACCTTCCTGAACCAGTAATTTTTCTACCCTATTACCCTGAACAGATGCAGGTGCAGAAAGTTTGATTACCTCTCCCTTGGGTTCTAACCTTCCCAATGCTGTTACTGTCTTAATTTCTGGTGTGGTAATTTGTGCAACTAGGTTCTTGGTTTTTGTTTCCTGTTGAGTTTGTATGACTCTATACCCTTGTAAGCCAGCAATACTGAAAATGATTGCTGCACCCAGAATAATTACTGGTTTTGGACTAGGTTTCAATTCTAGATCACGCATCATGGAGTTTTCCCCTCAAATGAAAGATGCTAACTAAACTAACTAGTTTAGTGATATAAATAAACTAAACCGTTTATTATAAAAATGTCAAGCGCGATCGCCAAAAAAATGCCAAAAAAAAGTAAACACTTAGAAGAAAGTCCAGGAAAAGTTGATGCTATCCTCGCTGGAGCAATGCAGGAATTTCTAAAACACGGTTATGCTGCAACCACAATGGATCGAGTTACAGAAGCAGCAGGAGTATCAAAAGCAACCGTATATAGCTATTTCCAAGATAAAGAAGGGTTATTTACTGCACTGATTGAAAAGCTCGCTAGGGAAAAATTTCTGGCAGTTTTTAACTCAGAAGATCCTCAATTTCCCCCAGGAGAACCAGAGGTAATATTACGTCAAATTGCCAGCAATGTTTTAGATGAAGCAGCTTCTTCCCAAGAGTTATTAAGTTTTATCCGGCTAATTATCGGAGAATCTGGTCGTTTTCCCTCTCTAGCACGAATTTTCGTCCGCAATGTCCATAAAACAGCCTTAGATACTGTTTTGCAATATTTTACGGCACATCCAGAATTACAACTACCTGATCCAGAGGTGACAGCACGGATTTTTATGGGGACTTTAATTCACTTTCGTATCATTCAAGATTTATTACATGGTGGAGATATTCTACCCATGCAGCGCGATCGCTTGGTGGATAATCTAGTTAATTTGATCACTAACAAAAAATCTGATATACATGGTGAGCAACTGGCAGGAATTAGACATAAAGCTAGTAGACGCAAACGCACACCTGGGGGTAAATTTAAAGCTGACTATGGGGATGAGAAGAAAAAATTAAGGTCTATCCGTTTAACAGATACAGCTTGGGCAAAATTAGATGAATTAGCACAGTCTCAGAATTTAACCAGAAGTGAAATGATAGAAATATTCGCCCGTCAAGGGTTGGGGGATAGTTGATTTTTTGTATATACATGGAAAGAACACATAAATATTGACAAAACAAGAATTTAACATCAGTTCAAAAATATACATTTTGTAAAGATTGTTTTTTACGAATAATCGTGATAGCATCCTAAACTATTAACATTAACACAACTTGAAAAAGGTTAATATTCCAATCATGCAAACACAAAATGTATCTGAAAAATACTATTCCATAACTACTAATGATCAAGAATTGAATAAAAAGCCAGTTTCTGATTTTGCGGAAATTTGGGAATCTAAACAAACCGGAGCAAAATCTCTACATTCCAGAGTAGAAATTTTACCTGGCGATACTATTGCTAAAATAGGTATTCGTAAATATGTAGAAAAACCAAATTATTTATCATTGCAAATAAGCGATAAACAGCATATTTTACTATCTCCAGAATATTTACAATATATCAATCATAGTTGTGACCCAAATATTTTTTTTGACACTACAGAGATGGTAGTTAGGTGTTTGGAAAAAATTAATATTGGTGAAGCAATAACATTCTTTTATCCATCTACAGAGTGGTCTATGGAGCAAGGATTTAATTGTTTGTGCGGTAGTAAGCGATGCTTACGAGAGATTAAAGGAGCAGCTTACCTATCTGAAGATATCATCAAGAGATATCAGTTTAATCAACATATTATCAGTAAACTATAACCTCTGAATATCAGTCAAAAGTCAAAATATATCTGCTGCTGGTATACCGGGTGATTTTGTATATCGAATTACTCAGATTATTTCTGAATTTAAACAAGGTAAACCATTGCAAAACTTGGTTAAAATAAAATAGGTTTATTAATAATCTATTTATCTGTAATTATAACCATAATTTTAAATGTCCCAATTTTCAACTATCACCCAAGAATTACACCAAGCAACCAGCGACTTACAACAAGTAAACCCCATCATCGGGATACTACGTTTTAGTATCATCGGTGTAATATTTCTGACTTTATTAACAATCGCTTGGTTTGTACCCATCGGAATTATTTTTGTATTAACAACTATCCTCGCGGGAATATTTTATAGTTTTTGGTTAATTTGTACCCATGACATGACACATCAAACATTAACCAGTTGGAAATGGTTCGATAATTTCATTCCTCGGTTAATTAGTTGGCCAATACTGTCTCCCTACGGAATTTATTCAGAATTACATCGTTTACATCATAGTTGGAATGGAATTAATCTTAAAGATCCTGAACGAGTACAGTGGACAAAAAAAGAATATGAAACAGCTAATCAACTGCAAAAATGGTACGTAAATAATCAGTGGGTTTTAGATATTTTTGTTTGTGGTGGAATTGGTTTAATTTTTAAAAACTTCATCCAAGCTTGGCAATTTAAACATTTGGTGAACGTGCATCGTCAATTGTTATGGGATATTGTGGGAATGTCGTTAGTTAAAAGTTTATTATTAACTATCGCATTTTATCATCACCAACTGGGTAAATATTTATTATTTTGGTTTGTATTAGAACGGGTAATTGGGATTATTTTACAAACAAGGGATCATTTAGAACATTATGGGATGTGGGCAAAATTTCAGAATCATCAACTCACTCAATTTTATGCCGGTCGTAATTTACAAACACATCCTATAATTGGTTGGTTGATGGGTGGTTTAAATTATCATGCTGTCCATCATGGTTTTCCAGATATTCCTTTTTATCATTTACCAACAGCATTTGATCGAGTTCAATTAATATTAAAAAAATATGATTTTCCAGTCATGGAATTAGATCCTGGTTATTTACAATCTGCTTATTTGTTAAGTCAGCAGACTTTGTTAATTGAACAGGATTGATAAAGCAATTTCCCAAGTTATGAGGTAAACTTTAGGCTGGCAAAATTCTCACACCAAAACAGCAACCCCTACTTAGCAAAATTCACAAGTGTGATTACCATTAGCTTCTACTTGGTTTGTAACTTGAGACTCTAAAAATAAATAACTGAAAGTGAGGAGAACAGACATTAATCCAGCTACAAGTAATTGATTTGGTAAAAGTGACGGTTTTAAGACTGTTGTAGGATAACAAGGTAACAAAGTCGGTTCTATTCTACTTTTAACTTCTTTCAAAGCATTTAATGCTTGAGTTGCACAGGAATAACGCTCAGAATATTTATATTTCACCATTTTATCCAAAATTTCTGCTAAATCTTTGCTTACCTTGACTTCAGGATTACGCCACATGATTTTATGATCAGCATTAAATGTTAATTCTGATGGTAGTTTTCCTGTTAATGCTTGAATTCCAATCATTCCCACTGCATAGATGTCACTATTTAGTTGAGGATAACCTTTAATCTGTTCATCTGGGATATAACCTGGTGTACCAATAAATACAGTTCTTTGTGAGGGATTGAATATTTTCACACACCCAAAATCTATCAGGATAATTTTGCCATCTTGACTCCGTCTCATTAAATTAGAAGGTTTAATGTCGCGATGAATAAGTTTATACTTTTGAATAACCTCTAATGCGTGTAAAATTTGTTTTAACAGTTCTATAACTTGGTTCTCATCCCACCTATCCCCAGAATTGAGTTCTAAACTGAGGTCTTCACCCTCAATATATTCCATAACTAAGTAATACTGATATTCTTCCTGAAAAAAAGCTAATATTTGTGGAATATGTTCATTTTTACTTAATTTTTGTAATGTTTCTGCCTCTTCTATAAATAATCGCTCGGCTATATTTAATTCATATTTTTGATTAGACTGGGGGTCAAGTTTTTTCACAACACAGTAAGGGTATCCTGGCAAGTTTTTGTCTACTGCTTTCCAAGTCTCACCGTATGAACCCCGGCCTAAATATTCAATAACGCGGTAGCGCCCACCAACTTCTTGTCCTATCATTTAGATTCACCCTATGCTGTTGGAGTTTTGAGGTGTTCTCATTTAGTAGATACTAATGCAAAAGTTTATATTCCGCATTTTCCTCAGTAACTTTAGAAAGAATAAGTAAATACCCATAAAAATTGGCTCTATTCCTTTGCTATAAGGGTATTTTCACTGAAATTGACCAATAGCTCCTCATTGTCACATCAGTGAATTTTTGTAAATATATTGCTTGATTTAAAACTTTTTGATAGAATTTTACGTGTACTTTAACAAAGTTAAGAAAAATCTATTGACTAGTTATAGTTTAGTAGAAACTAATCTATATGATAGGGGTTGCATATTATGAATTTTAGACACTGGACAAAATATTTAGTAGCGGGATTAGCTTGTTCTAGTTTTTTGGCAACAACAGGTCAATCAGTTTTAGGTAATAGTTCACCTGACAAACGAACCAAGACCGCTCCAACCATGCAATTTATTTGTGAATCAAAAAGCGATGATACATACGAAACTTGGGTGCAAGGATTAAAATCTGGTAAGAAAAAAGGCCCATTATTCGTTTGGAAAGATCAGCATTATAAAGACTGGCCTCCACAGAGAAGATGCAATCATGTAACCCAAAAATTAAACCAACGATACAAAGAAAATGGCTATTACATGGCAGGATTAGGAGTCAAGACAGGAATTATTGATCAAGAAGAAGGGATATATAGAATTTGTCTACTTAATGACTACATGACCTGTGGATCAAAGACACAACTTTTCCAAATTAGACCTCAAAATAATAAAAATCAACAAGGTAAACCAGAAGAAATGAAAAGTACCGCTAAAGATATAACTTTAAAAGTTGAGGGAGTCATAAAATCCCTTGGTGGAAAAGTACCTGCACCTCCTATTCAGCAATCTTCTGAATCAGATGAATGGATTCCTCTTGAGGTTTTAGATGATGTAATTGAATAAAAAATATCAGATTAATCTAGTCCATACTCTGGTTCAATTTTTGCATCAGAAATGGCTATTTTTGTGTTTACAAATCACCCAGCAATTACAGTTGAGTGAGTTATTTTTTCATGACAAACTATGACTTAATTTGATTTTCTCATCTCAATTGCTATCAGAAATAACAGCAATTAAGTGGAAATAAAATTACTTAATTCAATAGAAACAGGACTTACTCAAAATATCTCTTTTAACCCTCTTATCTTCGTGTTCTTCCTGTTCTTAGTAGTTCATTCTTCCATAATTTGTGGTAATTCCTAAGAAATTAACTAAGCAAAAATAAATAATATAATATATTATGAAAAACTTGTATAATACCACCCAGCTTTATCTATCTCTATCTATCATTTTAGGATTACTAACAAACTTTAGCTCCAAAACTCTATCTGCTACTAAATATACTGAAAAAGATATTAATGCGATCGCGAGAATGGCAACAGTTATTGTCAGTCATTGGGGGAAAAAAGACGAAAATGAAAAATGTACAGCCGCAGGATTAATTAAAGATATAGATGATAGAAAAAGACAAATTAGAACAAATCAAGGTTCAGGAGGATTAATTGTCGCTGAAAAGAATAACACCTACTATATTTTAACCAATGAACACGCCATTCCTCCAGGTGCTGATTGTTATGGAGTTGTAGTTTGGGATGGGAGCAAAAAACATGAAACTTATATAATAGAAGATGCAAATATTGAATATATAGATAGACCAAGATATGGGATTGATTTAGCACTAATTAAATTAGAAATTAACAGTGCTGGTAAATATTATATCGCCTCTCTTAAAAATTCAGATACTATTTCTGAATCTAGCCAATTATTTATTTCTGGTTGGCCAAAAGTAGAAGAAAAAGAAACCAGCACTACACGTAGATTTATCTCTGTGCAGAAAATTAATAATTGGCAAACTGATGATGTTAACAAATGTCCCACTAACAGAGGCTACAAATTGTGTTATATAGGTGAAACTAGTGGTGGAATGAGCGGTGGACCAATTTTTGATGCTAATGGTTATGTAGTGGGTATTCACGGAAGAGGAGATAAAGACGATAGTAAATCTCAATTAGGCCCACAAAGAGCAGGTATTCCTATCAATGAATTTATTAATCTCATAGATTCAGGAAAATCAAAAGATTTAACAAGAGATGACCTAAATTTTGACCCTCCTAGTTCAGAATTAATTGCCCAAGGTAAGATTAATACCAAGCAAGCTGATACTATTGAAAACCTTTATGAACTATTTTTGGGATGTTTTACAATTTTACAAGGAGAAGCAGAATGTAGGAAAAATCCATCCCCATTTGCATGGAACGACCGATGTTCTTAATTAAAAAAGATTATAACAAATTATAATTTTATTTCTTCATTTATTGACTTTTTATCAGTGTGCATGAGTGACTAACAATGAAAATTAAAAATCCTTCATTAATCTTACTTTCTAGTTTAACTGGACTGCTATTAACAGTTCCTCCAACTTTGGCAGCTACCAATCACATACAACCTCAAACTTGGCATTATATAGCCTTAAAAGAATTAGTTGAACTTTCTGGCTGTACAATCAAAAGTGATATCTTCCAGGAAAATAGAGCTTTAAAACGTTCTGAGTTTGCTACAATCCTCAAAACTTGTCAAGCCAAGATATCTCAAACTTTTTCTACAGGATTGGAAAATGATGTTGCTCAAAACCATAGAGCTAGATTACAAAGATTACTCAAAGATTTTGATACTGATGATATTGCAAATTTAGAGCAAGATAAATATAAACAAGAAGATATAGTCAATTCCCAAATTACTCAATTACAAACTCCGGTAGATACAACTAGAAAAATCAACAATTTGGATGGGGAATTCAAGCTTCCTATTCGGAATGAGAATTCAACTTTCCAATTAAAACCACTTCCCACATCACCTAAACTTAACACAGAAATATCTTCAAAAACAGTTGATCCATCCATGAGTCAGGTAACTAATGTTTCCCAACTCAGAGATGTATCACCAGAAGATTGGGCTTTTACAGCACTGAGCGAACTAGTCGAACGCTATGGTTGCATTGCCGGATATCCAAATGGTAATTTTCTAGGTAATCGAACCTTAAGTCGCTATGAATTTGCCGCAGGTTTAAATGCTTGTCTGCAAAAAATTAATCAACTAATTGCAGCGAAGAAAACTGATTTTTTCCCTCAAGAAGATTTTGCCAAACTAGAGTTATTAACCAAAAACTTTCAATCAGAATTAACTGCCATCCAAAGTAGGGTAGATAACTTAGAATCTCAGATTGCTGAATTAGAAAGTCGCCAATTTTCAACTACAACAAAATTTGGAGGAGAAGTTATTTTTTCCTTAGCTGCGGCTGAAGGAGGAGATCCACCAGGAACAGGAGAAGGTAATCTCGCTTTTAATTATCTTGCTCGTATTGGCCTAGCTACCTCCTTTACAGGAAGAGATCGCCTCAGCTTAATTTTATCTTCCGGTAATTTTGATAATGCCGCATTTGCTGGTGCTAACTCCTTAAATTCTTACTCTGCATTACTATCTTTCCAAGATGATCGTGATGATAGTGTTGTTTTAGATTCCTTAGAATATCGCTTTGCTAGTTTTAATAACAGAGTTGTCTGGACTTTTAAACCTGTAGGCTTTAATTTAAGTACCGTTTTAACTGTTAATAGTCCTTATTTGAGTTCAGGTACAGGTTCTATTTCTCGATTTGCTGAAGCTAGTCCATTATTTAAAATTGGCGCTCTAGATGCCGGCATAGGTTTTGATTGGTATGTAGGTAAGCCATTACGTTTACAAATGGCCTATGGTACTCGTAATAGTAACGATCCCACTGATGGTATTTTTAGGGCAAAGAATAGTGCTTTTGGAGTACAACTATTATTTACTCCTAGCAATACCATTGCTACAGGATTACATTACATTAACTCCTATTCGGAAGATGGTCGCCTCAACACTTTTACAGGTAGCTTTAATGCAGATACCTCTGGTTTACTCTTAGAACCAACTCAAACCCATGCAGTGGGAGGAAGCTTTCAATGGCGTTTTACAGAGAAACTGATTTTGGGTGGTTGGGGAGGTTACACTTTCACCAATGCAGTCAACTCAGATAAGTGGGCAAATACAAGCACTTATTTAGTCTCATTAGGTGTATTAGATCCATTTGGACAAGAAGGGAATTTACTAGCAGTTTTAATCGGCCAACCTCCAAAATTAGAAGATGGAGATGGTTTATTTTTTGGCCCTGATAACACTACTTCTTTACACTACGAGGTTTTCTATCGCCACAGATTTAATGATAACTTTTATATGACACCAGGATTTTTCATCGTGACTGATCCTGGACATAGATACCAGAACAATAATATTTTTGTTGGTGTACTACGTTCAACCTTTCGGTTTTAATATTTTGATCAAGGAGAAATTATGTTAAATCTAAACAAGATGTCGGTTAAATTGCTAGGAAAAGTTTTTCTAACAGCAACATTTTTATATAGTCTACAAAGTATTTTTGGGAGTGTAGTCATAGCAGGTGAGTTGAGAGGAAATACTTCAACTTGTACCAGAAATGTTATGGCTCAAGCTAACTCTGTTAACTCTTCTGAACAAGAAGAACAACTGGTTAATTGTGAACAAATCCGCAATATAAATATTTTTCTCAGAAGTGCTTTGAGTGGATCTGGAGATCCTTTACTTTCTGGTGGAGGAAGTTCTAATACTCAAGTCAATAGCAATGTCAATCGAACTATCACTAATGTTGAAGTAGTACCAGCTATGGATGCTGACGCAACTCTCCAGATTGGTGCTTTTACTAGTAACAATGACATCATTACTAATACTATTACTCCTATTAATGTTGTTGGTCAACTAAATGCACAAGGAAATTTTTCCTTTAACGTTATCAATGCAAATGTGATCAATAATCCTACACTTCAGGCAGAAATACAAATGACCAATTTCCCCTTTACTTTTAATATAGGTAGGAGCAATATTTCCGCTAATCAAGCTTTGAATGTGAGAAGTAATTTAGTACAAGCTATTTTAAGTTCACCAGAAGTAAATGCAGCTGTACAACAAAGATTTCAAGGAGCGCTATCTATCGAAGAGTTTGCCGCGATCATAGTTAATGCTGAGTTAACTCCTGAGAATGTTCCTACTAATGAAATGTTGGTAATTACTGGCCCAGGAGGTGTGATGAGTGGATCTATTCCTGATCGGTAAGGAGATAACTATTTGAGATTGACAGTATAAATTGTAGTTTTATATTCCCATTCTCTTTGTTGTAAATATGCTGCTATTTGTTGGAGTTGGTTCATTTTATTCACCTATTTATAATTTATTTTAAACACCATAACCGGTAGGGGTAGAGCCCCCGTGCCTACCCCGTTTTTTGGGTCACAAGGGTGAGTTTTAAGATAAATTTCCGTTGCAAAAACGGCATATTTTACCATATATTTTTGGGGCAAAAACATTAGATTTAACATACATTTCTATTGCAAAAACAGCAGATATTACCATATGTGGGGCAACCACAGGGGGTTTGCCCCTACCAGTTTTATTCTAAAAATATCTTATTCCCTACCATATTCATTCCTAAATAAATAACCCTAGCGCAACTTACACCATTTTCTTTTCTTCTTCCTTTTCTCCCAGATAAGCACCAGCAAATACCATTTCCTCTGGGTAACAGTTTGTTTTTTAACTGTTTGGCAAAAGGATTAGGTCTTTTTTGCATTTTTTTTAGATCATATTCTGGTTTCATTAATAATCCCAAAATCAATGAAAATTTCTATTTCCCCTTGGTATAAACAGTTGCTGATACTCTTTACCCCAGAGGGAGAAGCTTTTATTGAGTTACAACTTAGGAAGTTTGTGAATCTAATATAAATCTAATATAAATCTAATATCTTAGTCAAATAATTATATTAGAAAAATATTAATTTTATAGATTGTAATCAGTGAAAATAAATTTTATTCTAGTTCGCAAGGTGATTAAAGGAATCACTTTTTAACTATAGTAATCCTAAATAAGTGTAGAACAATTAGATTCTAATTACTATTGATGTAAGTTTAGCTAGATTAAGACTTTGATAACCTTACTAAGTAATTTGTACTATTTGTTCACAACTAAAATTGGATTTCTATAACAAACAAGGCATACATCTGGATTCCAGATTTACTATTTTTAGGAGACAATAATTATGTCAGAAACACAAAAATATGGTGTTTTCTTAGCTTGCTATGAAATATCTACTTCCCTACTGGGAGCACCAACTTTAACACTTAATCTTCTAGTCAATGCACCAGCAGAAACTGTACATGGTATTGGTAATATTACCCAAGCGATAAATCCACCCTTAGATATAAAAACGAAGCTAGATGGTAGCTTTACTTATATGACAGTGATGCCTGATAATACCCATATTCTGGTCACTGCTTCTGGTTATCCAATCATTAATTGGCCACCTTATGTTCCAGGTCCAGGTCCAGTTATTTTGCCTAATGTCGAGCTACGGATGGTACTTAACGAGGACTGGAAATCTGGAACAGCAAACTATAAATATCTTGACGATCAAGGTAAGTGGCAAACTGTTAATAATGCTGTTGTGAAATCAGTTAAATGTCCAGTTTTAACCTAACTTTTTAACTATCGGATCATCAACATTTATTATACTGACGACAACCTTAGCGATCGCCTTTCTTAGAGAATAGAGAGTGTGATCGCTTTTTTATTTATTGATTTCTTTTCTTTACCCAATTAGTAATTATTTAAAACTACTACAAAATATCCAAAACTTAAACCAAGTATAGCTTAACTTACCATCTATATTGTCTATTTTAGATTTTAAATTAGAGATGATGATAACAATTAAAAATCTAAAATTAAAAATCAATAACTCCAAAATCTTTTAAATTTTCATCTGACACAAATCAGCAATTTCACAAACATCACATTCAGGAGAACGAGCTTTACAAACTGCACGACCATGATATATTAATCGGATAGACCAATTCTCCCATTCTGGTTGGGGTAATAGTTTCATTAAATCCTGTTCTATTTTCACAGGTTCGGTATTTTTGGTTAACCCTAAACGCTGACTTAAACGTTTCACATGGGTGTCTACTGTCACTCCTGCATTGATACCGTAAGCGTGCGCTAAGACAACATTGGCAGTTTTTCTCGCTACTCCAGGAAGTTTTAATAATTCTGTCATTTCGTTAGGAACAACAGAGTTAAAATCATCAACTATCATCCGACAAGCAGCTTTAATATTTTTGGCTTTATTCCGATAAAAACCTGTTGATCTTACTAATTCTTCTAATTCTAAAATATCTGCATCACCTAAACTTTCAGCATCAGGAAAACGAGCAAATAAAGCTGGTGTTACCTTATTAACTCTTTCATCGGTACATTGTGCGGAGAGAATTGTCGCTACTAATAATTGTACAGGCGTTTGATAAGTTAAGGAACAAGTTGCATCTGGATAAAGATGATGAAGACGGGAAAGAATTTCTAAGGTACGTTGTTTTTTAGAGAGTTTTTTAGTAGTCACACCAGCAATTTTGATTTTAATTTAATAAATACATACAGCAGATTTCTTTGCTATGAGGTACAATTAATAATCATAAAACTCTTGTGGGGTGGGCATCTTGCCCGCCAATAGTGTACCTCATTACACCGGAAAGTGCTGTATCTGATTTTATCAGTACCCAGTCATAATTTAAAGATGGGAAATTTTGATTTTTCGATATTTCGATTATTTTCAAAATTCCCCATCTAAATATTGATTTAAAATCCTTGTATTAACTGTTGGACAAAATCTAGTTGAGTTGTTTCTTTGACAATCAAAAAGATTCCTAAACCTAAAAGCAGGACTAAACCTGTTTGCATTACACCTTCTTGGATTTTTGCCGGTAAAGGTTTACCCAATACACCTTCAATTAAGAGGAAAGCTAATTGTCCACCATCTAATGCTGGTAAGGGTAAGATATTAATGATGGCTAGGTTAACACTAATGATGGCAGCAAAAGATAATAAATTCGCAATGTTATCAGATGCTAATTTAGCTCCAATTTTAACAATGTTAACAGGGCCAGAAACCTGACTAGCTGTTTCTTGAAAATTAGTAATTAGCTGTCCAAATCCTTTAACTGTACCGACTAATAATTGTTGGAATCTATCAGCAGCAGTTGTCAAAATCTCGATAGGATTTTGGGGATGACGATAAATAGCTTTACCATTAGGGACGAGTTCAATCCCAACTAAACCTTTACCTTCAGCATTTTCTGTGGGGGTTAATGTTAAAGGTTTGATTTCATCTTGATGTTTAACTTGTAAGTTAATTTCCTCAAGGGGATGACTTTGAATTTCTTTAGTTAACAATGCAGGAGCATTTTTATCTGCTAGGAGTTCTTTACCATTAATGCTAAGAATAATATCCCCAGCACGAATTCCCGCTTGATATGCTACAGATTGTTCACTAATTGGTTTGACAACCACCCCTGGTTTAAATTGAAATTCTTGGGGAATACCAACAATACCTATTTGCAAGGCCAGGACTAAATAAGCAAAGATTAAGTTTGCTATCACTCCGGCACTAATAACAATTGCCCGATCTAAAATAGGACGATTCCGCAGCAAATTCGGGTCATTGGGAGGAATTTCGCTATCTGGATCATCATCGGGAAAACCAACAAAACCACCCAGAGGGAAAGCTCGAATGGTGTATTCCGTTTGTGATCCTTGGTATTTTAACAAGGTAGGACCAAAACCCAGAGAAAAACGGTTAGCGTAAATACCTTGGGAACGTGCTGCTACAAAGTGTCCTAACTCGTGTACCAAAATCAAAATAGCCAAGACGGCGATCGCTGCTAAAACTGACATAGAGCAAAGAAGTCAAAAAAATATTTCGGATCTATACTCTTATTGTAGTTTGGGAATGGGCTAACGGGACTGAAATCCAATTCAAGTCCAAATCAAGCCGAAACTAGCTTTGTTAGTCATAAACTCAATCAAGTTTAAGCTCTTTATCTTATAACTAATCCAAGAATGTATATTTATAATCTTTTTTATTTTATTATAATTACGCAAAATATCTATTAAATATTATTAGCTTCGTGACCTTTGCGTCCTTCGTGGTTCATTCTTTCCTAACTTCTGCGTAAGTTCTGTTACCTGTTACCTCTCCTAAATATAAAATTTATTTTACACGACTGACTACTTAAAGGTAAAATTATCACATGAATAATATCGCCATAATTGGGGAATTTGATCCCAACTTTGCACCCCATATTTTTACTAATCAAGCTATTGAACACTCAAGTAAATTCTTAGCAATAGATATTAATTATGAGTGGGTTTATACTATCAATTATCAGTTATCAGTTATCAATACCTCTAGCTGAAGCAAGAGGCTGTAAATAAAGAATATTCTTCTTTTTCCATATCATGAAAATGGCAGACTTGAGACCACAATTGTTCGGTAAAACTGGAATTATTCAGCATAACTAATCATTCAATCAAAATGAATACATACTTATTCTATGTAATCAGTTGTGTGAACATCAAAATTCCTCAATACCGTAAATAAGGATTCCAAAAATGATTATTATAAAATAAAAGCAAAATACAAATTCAAACACAACGACAACTCAATGCGTATCTCTTTCAATTGGTTACGGGAACTCGTAGAAATCAAACAAACTCCAGAAGAATTAGCTGAAACCTTGACAATGGCAGGGTTTGAGGTCGAAGATATAGAAGATCGCCGCACTTGGGCTAATGGCGTTGTGATTGGTAAAGTGCTACAACGGGAACAGCACCCCAACGCCGATAAACTCAGTGTCTGTACAGTAGATGTTGGAGCTGAAGAAACTTTAAATATCGTCTGTGGTGCATCAAATGTCCGCGCAGATATTTATGTACCTGTAGCAACCAAAGGTACTTACCTACCTAACATAGACCTAAAAATTAAACCCACCAAACTCAGAGGAATACCCTCAAATGGAATGATATGTTCCTTAAAAGAATTGGGTTTACCCACCGATGTAGATGGTATTCATATTTTTACCCAAGAAAACCTCACAATAGGTAGCGATGTACGTCCATTTTTGGGTTTAGACGATGTAGTTTTAGATGTCACCGCTACAGCTAATCGTGCAGATGCTTTATCTTTAGTAGGTATTGCTAGGGAAGTTGCAGCTTTAACAGGTGGAAAATTATCTCTTCCTCAACCTCCAGCAATAACAGTCAACCAAGAAACCGGGAATTTAAGTTTAAAAATTTCTGAAAATCATGCTTGTCCAGCTTATATTGGAACTGTGGTAGAACAGGTAAAAATTGCCCCTGCTCCTGAATGGTTACAACAAAAGTTAAATGCGGCGGGAATACGTCCTATTAATAATGTCGTAGACATCACTAATTATGTATTATTAGAATGGGGACAACCATTACACGCATTTGACAAATCCAAGTTAACATCTGTTGCTGGTAATGATAACTTAACCATTGGTGTCCGCTTTGCAGAAACAGGAGAAAAGCTGAAAACCTTAGATGGACAAACCCGTAATTTATCTACCCAAAATTTATTAATTACCACTAATAATCAACCCGTAGCTTTAGCAGGAGTCATGGGTGGAGAAGAAACAGAAGTTGATGAAACTACAACCAGTTTAGTGTTAGAAGCAGCATTATTTGATTCTGTGCCTATTCGTCGTTCTTCTCGTAGTGCAGGATTAAGAAGTGAATCTTCTGGAAGATATGAACGAGGAGTAAATCGGGCAGAATTAGAAACAGCTTGTAACCGAGCTTTATCCCTAATTCAAGAATTAGCAAATGGAGTAATTGTTCAACAACAAATTACTGATACACGACCTGATCCTCACACCTGGACACATTCAATTTTACTCAGATTAAATAGACTGAATGATGTCTTAGGGCCTATAGATTTAGGACTAGAAGTAGGAGAACTACAACCAGTAGATGTAGAGAAAATTCTCACTGCTTTAGGATGTGAATTAACTGATAATAATGACCGGACTTGGACAGTCAAAGTACCATCTTACCGTTATCGAGATTTAGAGCGGGAAATAGATTTAATTGAAGAAATTGCCCGTCTTTATGGTTATGATAATTTCGTTGATACCTTACCAGAAAAAACCGAACCCGGTTATTTACCTTTAGATCAAGAATTACTGAGAAAAATTAGAGCATATCTGCGTGCTGAAGGGTTAACAGAATTAATCCAGTATTCTTTAGTTAAACCAGGTGAAAATAGACAGATTAGTTTAAGTAACCCATTACTGGCAGAATATTCAGCTTTACGAACAGATTTAATTGCCGGATTAATAGATGCTTTTCAATATAATCTAGAACAGGGAAATGGCCCATTAAATGGTTTTGAAATCGGGCGCATTTTCTGGCAAGAAGAAGACGGTTTAGAAGAGGCGGAAATGTTAGCTGGTATCATGGGTGGTGATGCTAGTATTGGTAAATGGTCTCGGAGTGGACGAGAAAAACCAATGACATGGTTTGAAGCTAAAGGTATTTTAGAAAATGTTTTTGCTCAATTTGATTTAGAAGTAGAATTCCAACCAGAAAATAGAGATCCACGTTTACATCCTGGTAGAACTGCTTCCTTATGGTTGGGTGGTAATAGATTAGGAACTTTCGGTCAAGTTCATCCCCAATTAAGACAGGAAAAAGATTTACCCGATGCAGTTTATGTATTCCAAATAAGCTTGGATACTTTGTTAGATGTTTTGGATAATGATGATTTAATTATTTCCAAATTCAAAGTTTATTCTACCTATCCAGCAAGTGATCGAGACATTGCTTTCTTTGCACCTGTAAATTTAACAGTTGCAGAAATTGAAAAGGTAATTACTAAAACCGGGAAAAGTTTGTTGGAATATGTAGAAGTTTTTGATGAATACCTAGGTGAAAATGTCCCTGATGGACAAAGAAGTTTAGCTTTTCGTTTAGTTTATCGTGCTGGCGATCGCACTCTCACTGACAATGAAGTTGAACCTGTTCATAATAAAGTTCGGGAAGCTTTAGTAGAGAAGTTTGGTGTGAGTTTGAGAAGTTAATTCTTAGATCATGGAAATTGGTAATTGGTAGTATCTTTATATTTACTGATTGCCGATTTCTTTGATTGATAAGATACCCTACCTTTTTATGATCCTGTCCATTATTATTATTGTTATGATAGATATTAAACAACTAATACAATCAATACAACTAAGGAGTAAAGATTTTGTATACAGCAGTCATTAAACAATCTGGAGATTGGTGGTTGGGTTGGATTGAAGAAATTCCAGGTGTAAATTGTCAAGAATCAACACGAGAAGAATTATTAGAAAGTTTACGCATTACACTTTTAGAAGCACTAGAATTTAACCGCCAAGATGCTATAGAAGCTGCGGGTAGTGACTATGTTGAGGAAGCGATCGCACTATGAAACGGGGAGATTTATTACGCCATTTACAGGAGTATGGTTGTGAGTTAGTTCGTGAAGGTTCTCGACATTCTTGGTGGTGGAATCCTCATCAAAATAGGAGATCAGCTATTCCTCGACATCAAGAGATTGATGATATTCTGGCTAAAAAGATTTGTAAAGATTTAGGAATACCTTTTACTAAATGGCAAAATAAATGACAAGAAATTTTGGGTTTTAAATTACCAATTATTTTCAACTACTATCTCCATATCAAATCTACTCAAAAACAGGAGGCCAAATTTCTGAAATTACCACTTTAAAACCAGGTAATAAATCAGGAAGTGTCAAAATATCACCATCTTTGAAAATTATGTTTTCACCACTACGAGAAACTTCTAATATTCTAGTTTTAGGATTAATCAAAATTCCCACCTGTGAACCTAAATTAATAAATTCTTGAATCTTATCTCTGAGTTTATCTAGAGAATCAGTTTTAGATTTTACCTCCACTACCAAATCAGGAACTAATTCTGCATAATCTTCCGTTGATGTTTTCAATCTTTCCGCACGCACAAAAGAAACATCAGGCGCTCGTAAATCAGAATTTGGTAGCTTAAAACCCGCACTAGAACCTACTACACGCCCTAATTTACGTGGCCTAACCCAGTTTCTTAATAAAGATGCAAACTCTGTTCCTACTTCTTCTGATTCATAACCTGAAGGACTCATAATAATAATATTCCCATCTACTAATTCGGTACGATATTCTGGATATGCTATTTGTATTTCTTCAAGTTCTTTCACTGTTAAAGACATGATGGTTTTCTCCTGAAATACTTGAGACTCATCTCATAAATCTCTATCTTATAATATTTTAAATTCCATTTATCATCATAATTGACTACAATTCACAATCCCTATAAAATAACTCTTTAACCAATCTCAAAATCAAAACATCATGGCAAAATACGTAATGTGGGGTAGCTACTGCGAAGACGTTTTAACCAAACGTGAACCCCATCGTCAAGCACATTTAGAAGGTTTAGCAAAACAAAAAGAAGCAGGAATTTTAATTACCCTTGGCCCAACCAAAGATGCAACTAAAGTTTTCGGAATTTATGAAGCAGAAGACGAAAAAACCGTTCGTCAGTTAGTAGAAGCTGATCCTTACTGGCAAAACGGCATTTGGACAGAATATTCTATTAAAGAGTGGATTCAGGCTTTTTAGTCAAGCGTAATTCATAATTTGTAATTAAACTAAAATTACGAATTACGTAAGCATAGCTCTCCTGAAAGGAGCATTACGTAAGCGTAGCTCTCCTGAAAGGAGCATTACGAATTATTATCTCAGCGCCCTTCTAAAATTGCGGCGATAGGATGAATTAGTAACAAATAAAATTGGCCATAGTATACTAAAACCAATACGATTAGGTAAGGTTTGCTGAAAATGAGTTTTCCTAAAACCAGACCAAAACTTCCAAGCACCAACAATATAACTTACTGTTAAACAAAAAAAAATAACTGACATTGGTATTAACTCCTTTAGTCAAAGCAGAGAATTTTAGTTAGAATTACAGAAAATCAAGATAAATTAGTCCATAAACACACATGACGTAAGTAAAAAAGCTGATTAGCTTATAGATAGAAAATAGGTGTATGAGCAAAAAACTAAATTGCTACAAATTTTAGTTATTCTCCCGTTGTAACATATTCCATCTTGTTAATAGCTAAAAATAAGTAACAATGTCAGCGCAAAAACAACTAAAAATTACAAATCAATAACGTTAAAAACCTCCCATGTAGACCTATTTTACCTGTACTGCTGATATTTTTGCACCTGGAAACAGCACCAAATGAGTTCTATAAACATAAATTAACATGAGTAATAAGCAGTCAATCATTCACCAATATTACAATTCTTATGCAACCACAAATATGATGAATGTAACAGCTAATAAGCATAACAACAAAATAGTTAGCCAAGTAAGTAAAATTACTTAATTATTTACAGATATTTCTTGTAAAAGTTGATTAAATATGAAAATTTTTATGAAACTAAAACAAGAAAAAGCAAATTTTATCACTAATCTAAATGTAGCTATGGCTGCAAATAGGAGGATTTATGCGTGCAGTATTAATGGCAGGTGGTTCAGGGACAAGATTACGTCCTTTAACTTGTGATCTACCAAAACCGATGGTACCAATTTTAAACCGACCCATCGCCGAACATATTATTAATCTTCTCAAAAAACATCACATCACAGAAGTAATTGCTACATTACACTACTTGCCAGATGTATTACGAGATTATTTCCAAGATGGAAGTGATTTTGGCGTACAGATGACATATTCTATAGAAGAAGATCAACCTTTAGGCACGGCAGGCTGTGTTAAAAATATTACTGAACTTTTAGATGAAACCTTTTTAGTAATTAGTGGTGATAGCATTACAGATTTTGACCTGACAGCCGCCATTCAATTTCATAAACAAAAAAAATCTCAAGCTACTTTAATTTTAACCCGTGTTCCCAACCCCATCGAATTTGGAGTAGTGATTACAGATGAAGATGGACATATCAAAAGATTTTTAGAAAAACCTGCTACCAGCGAAATTTTTTCCGACACTGTGAATACAGGAACATATATATTAGAACCAGAAGTTTTACAATATCTACCAGAAAACATAGAATCCGATTTTTCTAAAGATTTATTTCCCTTGTTATTGGCCAGAAATGAACCAATCTATGGTTATATTGCCCAAGGGTACTGGTGTGATGTCGGTCATTTAGATGCTTATCGGGAAGCACAGTATGATGCGTTAGCAAGAAAAGTCAAACTCAAATGTGCATATCAAGAGATTTCCCCTGGAATATGGGTAGGGCAAAATACGTATATTGATCCAAGTGCCAAAATTGAAACTCCTGCCATTATTGGTGATAACTGCCGCATTGGGGCAAGAGTACATATAGAAGATGGAACAATTATTGGTGATAACGTCACCATTGGTGCAGATGCAAACTTAAAACGACCCATTGTTTGGAATGGGGCAATAATTGGTGATGAAGCCGAATTATCTGCTTGTGTTATTTCCCGTGGTACAAGGGTAGATCGTCGCGCTCATGTATTAGAAGCTGCGGTGGTGGGTTCATTATCTACAGTGGGAGAAGAGGCACAAATTAGCCCCAGTGTGAGAGTTTGGCCTAGCAAAAAAATCGAATCTGGTGCAGTTTTAAACCTGAATCTGATTTGGGGAAACACCGCTCAAAGAAACTTATTTGGTCAACGGGGAGTACAAGGGTTAGCTAATATTGATATTAGTCCAGAATTTGCAGTCAAGTTAGGCTCGGCCTATGGTTCAACCTTAAAACCAGATTCTCAAGTTAGTGTTTCTCGTGATCAACGCAATGTCTCCAGAATGATCACTAGATCCTTAATAGCTGGGTTAATGTCTGTAGGTGTAGATGTTCAAAATCTTGATTCCACAGCCATTCCCATCACGAGAACAGTTATTCCCACCTTGGGGGTAGCTGGAGGTATTCATGTCCGGGTACATCCAGATCGGGCTGATTATATTTTGATTGAATTCATGGATGGGATGGGAATAAACATCACCAAAGCCCAGGAAAAGAAAATAGAAGGGGCTTATTTTAAAGAAGATATGCGGAGGGCGCAAAGTCATGAAATTGGTAATGTGGTTTACCCAACGCAAATGATTGACAGTTATTGCAAGGCCTTTGAAAAATTACTGAATGTGGAAACCTTGCGGAATAGTCGGGCTAAAGTTGTGATTGACTATTTGTACGCAGTATCTGGGGCTGTTTTACCACAGATGTTAGATAAATTTGGGGCTGATGCAGTGGTTTTGAATGCTAGTGTCAATAAAACTGCCATGAATAATACTACCAGGGAAGCCTTGCTGACTCAACTAGGTCATGTAGTAGAAGCAGTAAAGGCTAACTTTGGCGTACAAGTATCCGCTAACGGAGAACAATTAATATTAGTGGATGAGTCTGGCTACCCAATTCGAGGAGAAATGCTCACAGCTTTGATGGTAGAAATGATGCTAACTGCCAATCCTAGAGGTTCAGTAGTTGTTCCTGTTCACGCTTCCAGTGCAGTAGAACAAGTAGCCCGTCGTCATGATGGTAGAGTTATTAGAACCAAAGCTAACCCCACAGCTTTAATGGAAGCCGCCCAGAAAAATCCTAATGTAGTTTTAGGTGGTAGTGGAGAAACTGGTTTTATTTTCCCTGATTTACATCCAGGGTTTGATTCCATGTTTTGCATCGCTAAGTTAATTGAAATGCTGACTATTCAAGAGCGATCGCTTACAGCTGTGCGGGCTGAATTACCCCGTGTAATTCATAAAAGTCATACTGTCCGTTGTCCTTGGACTGCTAAGGGAGCATTAATGCGTTATTTAGTGGAAACTCATCCAGCCCAAAATTTGGAACTAATTGATGGGGTAAAAATTTGCCAACCCTATGATGATAATTGGCTACTGGTTTTACCTGATGCTAGTGAACCTTTGGTACATTTATTTGCTAATAGTAGCGATCGCGATTGGGTTGATAATAGTTTGAGGAATTATCGTCACCGTGTACAAACTTTTGTGGAACAAGAACAAGAAAATTTCGCTGAAGTTTGATAGTGAATAGTGAACAGTAAACAGTGAACAGTAAACAGTAAACAGTGATAACTGAAAACTGAAAACTGAAAACTGAAAACTGATAACTGATAACTGAAAACTGATAACTGATAACTGATAACTGATAACTGATAATTAGGGTTTGCAGCAAAAAGTTATCTGTGGAGACTAGGGAACAGGTAAGAGTTTTGAATGTTTGTTATCCCAAAATTTCTTGAAAGTTTAAAGTCTAAATGTACAGTTTTTCAGTTCTCTCCCTGCTCCCCGCACCCTGCACCCTGCCTCTGATCCTCCACGACAAGACTTTTTGCTGCAAACCCTAAAATCTTGTGGGGTGGGCATCTTGCCCGCCAGATTTATACAAATTAAATGCACAACAGTCTACCATGCTAACTTCTTAACTGCACAGGCATAGCTAAATATGTCATCTTTAAACCACCTAAAGGAGTAAAAATTACCGGAGTTAAGTTTTGATTTAAGTGCATTTGAATCTCTGTAGAAGGTAATTCTTTCAATCCTTCCATCAAATATTTAACATTAAAAGCAATATCTATATCTTCTCCAGAAATTTGTGCCGGCATAGATTCTGTACCACTACCTACGTCTTGAGCTTCGCAGGATAATGTAATTTCTTGATTGGTATTATTAATGCTGATTTTAACAATATTATTTTTTTGATCAGCTAACACTGCAATTCGTTCTAAAGTGCTAATAAATTGTTTGCGTTCTAATACCACTTGGCGCTCAAATTGACGGGGAATTAATTGTTGATAGGCGGGATATTGTCCTTCTAAAGTACGGCTGGTTAAGCGTTGATTTTGCCAAGCAAATACTATTTGTCCTTCGTCTAAATATAAAGATATTGCTTCTTCAGCCGAACTATGAGCTAACATCCGCTGTAATTCCCGTAAAGCTCTTGCTGGTACTGTGATTTCTAACTGTTCATCTCCTTCTAAAGGGCGCTCATTGGTAGTTTCTAAAACTGCTAAACGATGTCCATCGGTAGCTGCAAATTCTAAGGTGTCTTGTTTAACAGTTAAATGTAAACCTGTGAGAACTTGCTTAGTTTCATCAGTACTGGTAGCAAATAATGAGCCTTTTAAACCTTCAATTAAGATAGCCGCACTTAACTGAATCGCTTCTGTACTTTCAATTACAGGCAATTCGGGGAATTCTTCTGCACTCAACGCCCGGACTTGATACTTACCACTTTTTGGTTTTAAGGTAACAATTATACTTTCTTCACTACTTTCGGCTGAATCGTCATCTAGGGTAATTTCCCCTTCAGGAAGACGGGATGTGATATCTACAAGGAGTTTTGCGGGAAGGGCAATTTCTCCTCCTTCGATGACTTCAGCACTGAAACTGGTACGGATACCCAAACTGAGGTCAAATGCTGTTAAACTGACCTGATTGGTGTCTGCGTCTGCTTTGAGGAGAACGTTAGCTAGGATAGGATGACTAGGCCGAGACGGTACTGCACGACTGACTAGGGAAAGATTGCTACTGAGGTCACTTTGAGAACAAACTAATTTCATAAATATATGTATGGTTTTTTTCATAAGTGATTATAGTAGCAAATTTTTGGAAAGAATAACCGACAATTAGTATCTGTGGCAAATCTGTGGAAAAATTAGGTTAGTCGTCTTTTATAAATCTTGCTAATAAATCTACACGAGATAAATTTAACAGCAAAGGAGTAAATTCTTCTCTAGACATGGTAGTTACTTGATCAATAATTTGCACTAACTGTGGATCAACTTCTCCAAAGCGTACTTGTAAAATACTTTCCACCATAGCGCGACGTTCTCTTAATTCTCCCTCCTGTTGTCCTTCTTTTTTTCCTTCTTTTTTTCCTTCTTGTCGTCCTTCTTGTCGTCCTTCTTGTCGTCCTTCTTCTCTTCCTTGTTGTCGTTGTTCTTCTTTGAGTTCTTCTAATAATTGCTGATACATTTCTGATAATTTCATAATCAACTCCTGATCATCTCTATCAATATCTTTTTCTTTTTGTTGACGTGCGGATAACATAGCAATGAGATCATTTACTAATTTTATAACATTTTCTAGGTGCGGATTATTTTTAGCTAATCCTTCTAATTCTTCCACTGCTTGTCTTTGCACTTTTCCTCTACCTAATACTCTTAAAAAAAGTGTTTCCGGTGTATTTGGTAATTGATGTATGACAACAATGCCAGTTTTGAAGACTTTTCCCAATAAATAAACTCCTTGACCCCAAGTTTCTGTTAAAGTGGCATTACAACCTGTTAATATTTCTTCTGATGCGGTGGGTGTAAATATCCATAAGTGTGGTAGTTCGGTTTCATTAATTCGCTGATCATTGCGTTTATTTTGTCTTTCCATTTCTGCATGAATATCAAATAGTTTACCCATGCAACTGCGAATTTCACTTTTGCTAACTGCGTTACGGAATGGTTCAAATATTACCGACGCAGCATAAATCCCCATTTTACCTAAAATTCCTAATTGTTCTATATTGTCTGGAGATGTGGAAGTAAAAAATATATCAACTTGTCTTACTTCTGAAGTGATATCTTTACTTACTTCTATTTGACCATAAGGTGTAAATAATTCTGTCAGATATTGTTTTGAAAATTGGTCATGAATAAATCTTGTCATTTTTATACACTTTACAAAGATTTTTACAAAAAATTACCTGCTCTTAAACCTGTGTCCATGAAAATAGCAGTCATATTACTGTGGAAAATCTGTGGGAAAATTCTGCTAGTTATCCACAAGGTTATAATACGTTATTGTTTTTTATTAACATAATTTTCCAGTTTTCCACAGATTTATCCACAAAAGGTGATATTCTTCCCACAATTTTAGTTAAATTTAATAATTATTTAGACTTTTCTTAACATTGTGCTGAATTTGGGTGTTATATCGTTTAGCTATCTAATAAATTACACTCAATGTATTCCCTACTCCCTAAATTCACAATGATGGTACATTTTTGATTTTTTAAATCTCTATTTTTGATAACGACTATTCATATTAATGCGATCGCTCAATTGTCGTAAAGTTTGTACTAAAGTTGGATCAGTTGCTTGCAATTGGGTAATTTTATCACAACTATATATCACTGTTGTATGATCTTTACCACCAAATTCCTCACCAATTCTTGGTAAACTTAAACCTGTATTTTGCCTCATTAAATACATCCCAATTTGTCTAGCCCAACTAATTTCTCTTTTCCGGGAATTACCTTTTAAATCTACAATAGATAACTTAAAAAAATCTGCAACCACATTTAAAATTACTTCCGGTGTCACCTCTACTTTTTGATGGGAATTTCCTAATACTGGGCTAATATTTTCCAAGTTTATAGGTAAACCCCAAATCGAAATATAAGCCAAAGCACGAGTTAAAGCACCTTCCAATTCTCGAATATTAGAAGTATAATTATAGGCAATATATTCAATTACATCTGGAGATAAACGGATATTTTCATATTCAGCTTTTTTCTGTAAAATAGCCATTCTTGTTTCTAAATCTGGTGGTTGAATATCGGCAATTAATCCCATAGAAAACCGAGAACATAGTCTTGCTTGTAAACTAGGAATTTGTTGAGGTGGACGATCAGAAGCAATTACTATCTGTTTCCCTGCCTCATGTAAAGTATTAAAAGTATGAAAAAATTCCTCTTGAGTATATTCTTTACCTTCTAAAAATTGAATATCATCAACTAATAAAATATCCGCAGCCCGATAATGCTCACGAAAATCCTGCATATTATCATTACGAATAGCAGTAATTAAATCATTAGTAAACTGCTCAGTCGAAACATAAAATATCTTAGCATCAGGATAAATCTCCCAACGATAATGACCAATAGCCTGCATTAAATGGGTTTTACCTAAACCCACACCACCACATAAAAATAAAGGATTAAATTCCCTCCCTGGATATTCAGCCACCGCCAAAGCCGCAGCATGAGCCATTCTATTATTAGCACCAACCACAAACCGAGAAAAAACATACTTAGAATTTAAGTCTGTAGTTTTTTGTTGATTTGTATTCATATTGGAGATAATAGTATTAACATCTGGTAAATCCCAGAGAATTTCTTGTTTATCTAGTGCAGAAACCTCAGAATTTTGGGCAACAGTCAGAGAAATCTCTAGAGAGTAGCCTAAAATATCTTCTACCACTCCTGCAATTATATGAATGTAATACTTTTGTAACCAGTTGCGGGCAAAGAGATTGGGAGTAGATATAACCAAGTAATTATTCTCTATCTTTTCGGCTTGAGCAGTTTTAATCCAAGTTTCAAATGTAGGACGAGATAGCTTAAGTTGTAACCGCTCTAACACCTCATACCACAAATTGTCTATGGGAGTTTCCATCATCTACCACCTTCGCTACCAATTGTCAGACTATAAATACAAACCAATACAGACAAGTAAAAACCAGGTAGCCAATATCCTAACATCCACTGACTAACACGGAGAAAAAAGTACATGAACCATAAAAATTCACTGCCAAATGATCAACATCTTACAGGCAAACATAACACCCGTGCAAAAATATTCACTGCCAATTCATGGGTATTAATAACTGGATTAATTGCAGTATTGCTGGGTAGTTGTTCGACTTTAAACAGCAGAAGTCTACAGTCAGAAACAGCCATCAACCCCACTCAAGCTAACACCCAACCGAATTCAGCATTGACACCCCCTCCCATCATTGCTACCACCGGAAATCCTAATTTTGTAGTTGAAGTGGTGCAGACAGTAGGTAATGCCGTAGTTCGGATTGATTCAGCTAAAACCGTAGCAACAGTACCAGAAGAATTCTCTGATCCTTTCTTCCGGCGTTTCTTTGGTGATAGAGTTCCTCGCACCAGACAACGAGTAGAACGGGGTAGTGGATCTGGATTTCTGATTGATTCTTCTGGGCAAATTTTGACTAATTCTCATGTAGTGGATGGAGCAGATCAGGTAACTGTCACCCTTAAAGATGGTAGAACTTTTGATGGACAAGTATTAGGAGAAGATCCAATTACAGATGTAGCAGTAATCAAAATTCAAACCAATAATTTACCAACTATCAGGTTAGGTAATTCTGATAACTTACAACCAGGAGAAGCCGTAATTGCTATTGGTAATCCCTTGGGTTTAAATAATACAGTTACTTCAGGAATTTTAAGTGCTACAGATCGTTCGAGTAGTGCTATTGGTGCTAGTGATAAACGGGTAGATTATCTACAAACTGATGCAGCAATTAATCCTGGTAATTCTGGTGGGCCGCTATTAAATACTCGTGGTGAAGTCATTGGTATGAATACAGCTATTATTCAAGGAGCGCAAGGTTTAGGATTTGCAATTCCCATTAATACCGTGCAAAAAATTGCTGAACAATTAATTACTAAAGGTAGGGTAGATCATCCTTATTTGGGTATACAAATGGTGACACTCACACCAGAAGTGAAGCGGAGAATTAGAAATAGATCTGGTGGACAAATTAATTTGTCTGTTAATCAGGGTGTTTTATTAGTCAGAATTGTACCTCAATCTCCCGCAGCACGAGGTGGACTCAGTCCAGGTGATGTAATTACAGGTATGAATAATCAACCTATTACTAATATTGAAGAATTACAAAAAATTGTTGAAAGTAGTCAAGTTGGTGTTCCTTTACCAATCCAATTAAATAGAAATGGTAGAACTATTACAGTCAGTGTTAATCCTGCTCCTTTAAGAGTTAGAAGTAACAGGTGAGAAATATAGCCAGTTCTATGTTTATCAATATGTGCAATTAATTTTGCCCAAATACTTCATATCGTGTTTGGTAAAATACAGTGAACAGTGAACAGTGAACAGTGAACAGTGAACAGTGAACAGTAGACAGTAAACAGTGAAAACTGATAACTGATAACTGATAACTGGTAACTGACAACTGATAACTGATAACTGATAACTGGTAACTGACAACTGATAACTGATAACTGATAACTGATAACTGATAACTGACATGACTAAAAATTCAACTATTATTCAATTAGGTAATCCTCAATTACGCCAAAAAGCAACTTGGATAGAGAATATTCATGATCCGCAAGTACAAGCCCTAATTGATGATTTAATTACTACAGTTGCTCAAGCTCATGGTGTAGGAATTGCCGCACCTCAAATAGCAGCATCCTATCGTTTATTTATTGTTGCTTCTCATCCTAATCATAGATATCCTCATGCACCAGAAATGCCACCAACTGCAATGATTAATCCGCAAATTATTAATCATTCCACAGAAGTTATTCAAGGTTGGGAAGGTTGTTTAAGTGTTCCTGGTATTCGAGGTTTAGTTCCTAGATATCAAAGTATTGAGATTGAATATACTGATAGAAATGGCAATCTCCAAATACAAGAATTAACGGATTTTGTGGCTAGGATTTTTCAACATGAATATGATCATTTGGAAGGTATGGTATTTTTAGACAGGGTAGAATCTACTCAAGATTTAATGACAGAAGCTGAATACCAAGAACGGATAGTTAAGGGTGGCTAAATAGGGTTTGCAGCAGGGTGCGGGGAGCAGGGAGAGAACTAAAAAACTACTTTTTAATCTCAAATCGCCTCAAATCCTTTAAAAGTAAGGTTTTTATATTTATTTAGTAAGCCCTAAATAACGTTGAACCCTTTAACTGTTCCCTGTTCCCTGTTCCCTGTTCCCTGTTCCCTATTCCCTTTCCTAAATATGAAATTTATTTTGCACGACGACTTATAATCATTTTATCTCTGGGTTTTGTTGAGACTTAGGTTGATCACCATAAAATTCTTTCACAAAATATAGTGGTCTTCCTTTGACTTCATCATAAACACGACCTAAATATTCACCAATAATACCCAGACTGATTAATTGTACTCCCCCTAAAAAGAGGATAGCTACCATTAAAGAAGCATAACCGGGAACATCAATTCCTAAAATTAAAGTTCTAAGTAGTAAGAAACTAGCATATAAAAAGGAAATTAAGGATAAAATAATTCCTATATAACTCCAAACTTTTAAAGGTAACAAACTAAAAGAAGTTATCCCATCAATGGCAAAGTTCCAGAGTTTCCAATAATTCCACTTTGTTACTCCTTTATAACGTTGGGGACGATCATAAATAATAGATGTTTGATTAAATCCTACCCAAGCAAATAAACCTTTCATAAAACGATTTCTTTCTGGTAATTGCTTGAGAGCATCAACAACACATCTATCAAGTAAACGGAAATCTCCAGTATTTTTAGGAATAGGAACAGGACTCATACAAATAATAGTTTGATAAAAAGCATTAGCAGTAAAACGTTTGAGCCAACTTTCTCCTTGACGTAAACGACGAGTGGCGTAAACTACATCATAGCCTTCTCGCCATTTCGCAACTAATTCTGCAATCAATTCTGGTGGATCTTGTAAGTCTGCATCAATTGGGACTATTGCTGATCCTATTGCATAATCTAAACCAGCACTTAAAGCTATTTCTTTCCCAAAATTACGGGACATATCAACAACTTTAATGTTCGGGTTACGATGATGATTTTCTATCAAATATTTGAGGGAATTATCTCTACTACCATCATTTACACACACAATTTCATATTTTAAATTCAAATTATCTAATGCTGAAACTAATCGCTCAAATAAATAGTCTATATTCTGTTCTTCATTATAAATAGGAACTATGACAGAAAGTTCTATATCGTTATTCTGAGATGACATTTGATCAATACCTCATATTGTTACTAATAGTAATTACTTTCAAAATTTTAGGAGTCTGAATCATCTAATGATTGTGATGATTTGAATTCTTCAATTTCTTGTTTGGGAAAGCTACGACGACGGCGATACCATACGGCAGCAGCAACTAAAATTCCTGTTAAAGATAATGCTCCAATTAAAGGGAGAAAATCTCCTGTTCTCAGAGCTTTCAAACCATAACTTCCCAGCATTACAAAAGGGAGAATACCGGGAACAGTACCCAGAGTTGTACCTACAATATAATCTTTAAAGCTAATAGAAGTTAGCCCTGCTGCAAAATTTACCAAGCCATAGGGCATAATTGCCACTAAACGAATGGCAAACATATAAAACATTCCACTTTGGCGAATTTCTGCATCCATCGCTTCCCAGCGTCCAGCTAATTTTTTGGCTACCATTTCTCTACCAATGGTGCGTGTAAAGGTAAAGGCAACTATGGCTGCAATGATGGCGGCAATACTTGTCCAGAGTATACCAAACCAAGGTCCAAAAATTGCTCCACCACTGAGATTGAGAGGTGTAGAAGGCAAAATTAAGATAGTCCCTATTGTATAAAGAACAATGTAGGTAATTGGGGCCCAAATTCCAGCTTGCTTGAGCCAAATTTGGATTTGTTCTTGGTTAAGACCTCCAAGTAAGTAAACCCCCACTCCTGTGGCGACAATACAGATAATTGTGAGGATGATCATCAAGTTTTTTGGTTTCAAAATATTACTCCTTTTTTGATTGTTTTGCTATGAATAAATTGATGTTGAATTGATTAAACTGGGAAATGCTATATCATTTAGTTGAAGATATCTGAAAAACTGGATGTTTGAAAATTATTAATCCCCAGATTAAGAGAAATATTAAACTGAGAATGCTCAGAATCAAGCCTACTGTAAATACCTGAGTCCATTGATAACGTAATTGTAATTGATAAGTGCCTGGTTCTAAGTTAACTTGCATTGTGCCATCATCAGCTATATCAATTTCATGGGGTTGATTGTTAATATATAAATGCCAAGCTGGAAAATAATAAGTCCGGAATTTGATGGTTGCTTTTTCCTCATTGGTGACATTCACAACTCGCTGATAACTATCCCATTGATTAATTTGAATTGAAGCTTGGCCTTGAGCTAGAGAAACACGTGGTTGTCCCATCAGGGGAGCAGCTACAGATTGATCTCCTTTGAGTAAAGGTCGGTATTCTGGAACATCAATTAATTTATCAGAGTAAGGGTCATATAGGGCTGTTTTTAAACGTTCCAAATTCTCGACTTGACCATTACCAGGTGTATGAAGAGTTGGGAATTTACGAAGTAGCTGATTCACAAATATAAAATTATTGAAAATCAGCCCCATGATGATTACTAAAGGCAAAAATTTAATGATAGATATACTTTTGTAGTTAACAGGAAGTTGAAAAATTCTGCTGGCTACGATTGTACATAAAGCTGCTTGACAAAAGAAAAATATACTCCCTAATCTACCAGGTGATTGGACTTTTTGTAAGATGGAACTAGTTTGCCAAATTGGCCACGACAAGTCAGTCATGAGAAACACTAATAGGATCAGAATACCTAACCAAATCCAGGCAGTTTTAATGGCTAATAAATGTTTACGAAAAAATTGCCAATACATGATTGTGAAAACAACCATCACAAAAATCATTACTGATAATTGTTGCACAAACATATTAGATGCACCTTCAGTGAACAGGTTGAACATACTCTCTCTAAATCTGCTACCTTCAGGGCCACTTTGATAGGCAATGTTGACAAATCGCTGTTCTAGAATTGCTGATAACAGATAAAAGGAGACAATTCCAAAACCAACTCCCGCAGATGCTGCGGTGAATAAAACACTTTTCCAAGGTCTTTTCAGCAGCATGAACACCATATAAAATGACCAAACTACCGTACACAGAAGTAAACTAGGGACGTGAGTTAAAGCCATAACTGACCAAAATATAGCTAGAGCTATTGTCCATTTCGTTTTTTCTAGCGATCGCTCTGTCAAGTACATTCCCAAAGGAATCCATGTGACTGCATATAAAAAAGCTAGTCCTCCTCCTTTAAGTAGATGGGCTATTGATGGTACGGTCATGTAACATAAACTACCTATAAATGCGGCAACTTTTCCCCATTTTCTGCTATAGATGTAAAAGTTAACTCCTGCACCAAAGACTCCCAGTGAAAACACAGTAGTCATTGTCTGCTCAATGTTTAACCCTGCAAGTTTGAAAAATGAGCCAATATAATATGCCAGTGGTGGATAGAAAACAAATGTAGGACTACCGTAACCATAGTTAGTACCTGCTAACCATCGTGGATACCAAATTCCCTCTGCAATTCCTTGAGAAAAATGCTGTACCCATGTAATGTGCCAAAGTAGATCTCCTAACCCATTCATTCCATAGCGGATCATTCTCAAGTTGATAGCGATTGTCGCTAACGCTAGTAGAATAACTATTACCCCATCCATTAAATTAATTGACCTGGAGAATGGGTGATTTGACTGTTGGGCTGTTAGTTCAGGTGAATTGGAAGACATAGTTGAGATATTGACCTTGCTGAGAGGATGTCTGAACAGTCTAGATTTACAAATTAAATTAGTAATGGCTCTACGGTACTTGTGATCCTAAATTACCAGTTGGTAATAGGAAAGAGACGATCTATGGCACTGGTTAAAAATACACACTCCGCCTCATTTCGGCTCTGGATTTAGGGTTCTGGGATTTTTGCCTATATTTTCTTTGCATATTGGGTACTAAAGAACCGTAATAATTTCTGTACTATCAGATCCTATAATACTTTGTGATCAGCAATAATACTGTTTAGTTATCAGTTATCAGTTGTCAGTTATCAGTTACCAGTGTTCAGTGATCAGTTATCAGTAAACTCTCTTCTTTCTTCTTTCCTTCGTGTTCTTCGCTCCTTCGTGGTTCGTTCATTTCCGGTCTTGTTGAAGTGAGAAGCTCAGAAAAAATCAAATTTTATGAGGGAATTAACCGCAGAGGTGCATATTTCCCAGAGGAAGAAAATACGAATTAAAAAATTAAGTGTACACTCATTGTTTCTGTTTACAGAAATGGGGCTAATTTTTTATGTTTCCTATAAAGTTTTTCCTATTTTATGCTTCTGTTAATAATTTTGAGGACTTACGCAAAATATCTCTTGTAACCCTCTGCTCTTAGTTTCCTTCCCGTCCTTCGTGGTTCATTTTTCCGTAACCTCTGCGTAATTCCTGATTTTAAGTAACCAATCAACATTAATTAAATATATTTAAAAACAAAAAACTGTATTTATTAAATTTTCCCTGTTCCTTATTCCCTTTCCTTAATAATCAAACTAAATTTATTTTTTCAAGTATCACCTTTTGTTCTATACTGATAAGTAAATATCCTCTAATTTAGAGTAATAAAAGTTTATCCTTAATTTCAGCATCTTTATCAATATCAATTATGAAAAAGCTAATTAATCGCCCCGAAGATTTTGTCAAAGAAAGTTTGACAGGAATGGCTACGGCTTATACTGATATCATTAAGGTCAATTTTGAACCGACTTTTGTTTATCGTGCTGATGCACCTATACAGGGTCAAGTAGCAATTATTTCTGGTGGTGGAAGTGGTCATGAACCCATGCACGCAGGTTTTGTTGGCCTGGGAATGTTAAGTGCTGCTTGTCCGGGACAAGTTTTTACCTCGCCTACTCCTGATCAAATGTTAGCTGCGGCCGAGCAAGTTAATGGTGGTGCTGGTATTTTGTATATTGTGAAAAATTATAGTGGCGATGTGATGAATTTTGAGATGGCGACGGAATTGGCTAGAAGTGAAGGCATCCGTACTCTCAGTATAATTATTGATGATGATGTGGCAGTTAAGGATAGTTTATATACTCAGGGTAGAAGAGGTGTCGGAACGACGGTGCTGGCAGAAAAAATCTGTGGTGCGGCAGCTGCACAGAATTATAGTTTACGAGAAATTGCAAATTTGTGTAGACGAGTGAATCTACAGGGCCGTAGTGTGGGAGTAGCTTTAACTTCTTGTACTGTTCCGGCCAAGGGAACACCGACTTTTGCATTGGGGGAAGATCAGATAGAGTTGGGGATAGGCATTCACGGAGAACCAGGAATAGAAAGAGTGTCTTTACGATCTGGTGATGAAATTACAGAGATTTTATGGAGAACTCTGATTGAGGATACTGATTATCATCGCACAGTACGGGAATGGGATGAAAGAAAAGAAGAATGGGTAGATGTGCAACTATTAAATAAACCCTGGGAAAAAGGCGATCGCTTCTTAGCTTTTGTTAATAGTATGGGTGGTACTCCCATTTCTGAGCTTTACCTTGTCTACCGCAAATTAGCAGAACTCTGTCAAATGGAAGGTTTGCAAATTGTCAGAAATATCATTGGCCCATACATGACTTCTTTGGAAATGCAAGGTTGCTCCATTACTCTGCTGAAATTAGATGAGGAAATGTTGAGGTTGTGGGATGCACCGGTCAAAACTGCTAGTTTACGCTGGGGAGTTTAAAATGGTTACTCAGGTGCAAGTCATTGAATGGCTGCAAGTTTTTGCTTCTGTAATTGGCCATCATAAGGAAGAATTGACGGAGTTGGATGCAGCTATTGGTGATGCTGATCATGGCATTAACATGGATCGCGGTTGGAAAAAGGTCAATAGTATTTTACCCAGTTTGGAAGGTAAGGATATTAGCGGTATTCTCAAAACGGTGAGTATGGCTTTAATATCTAGCGTGGGAGGTGCTAGTGGCCCTTTGTATGGAACTTGGTTTTTAAAGGCTAGTGCTGTAACCGCTGGTAAACAAGAGTTGACAGCAATGGATCTATCAGAGGTACTCAAGGCTGGGTTAAATGGAATTATTGAGCGTGGTAAGGCTCAGTTAGGAGATAAAACAATGGTTGATGTCTTGTCTCCGGCTGTTGGCACTTTTCAACAAGCTGTAGGGGAAGGTAAAGATACTGTATCTGCATTAAATTTGGCTGTGACTGCTGCTCAACAAGGTTTACAGGCAACAGTACCGATGGTTGCAAAGAAAGGTAGAGCTAGTTATTTAGGCGATCGCAGTATTGGACATCAAGATCCTGGTGGTACTTCTGCTTATTGGATGTTGCGGAGTTTGTTGGAAGTAGTAGAAGGTTCTGGGGGTTAAGGCTGGGTTAATATTTTTTGCCTTTTGTTATTGACTGGGAAAATATATATGCTATTATAAAAGCTGCTTTAATTAAGGACGTATAGCTCAGTTGGTTAGAGTACATCGTTGACATCGATGGGGTCACTGGTTCGAATCCAGTTACGTCCACTTTTTATATTTGTGTGTAATCGCCTGAAAATGATTCTGCAAATTCAACAAGGTAATATTACTCAAAAATAATTAATCATAAATGCCCACATTTCCCTTGTATAACAGGAACATATTTTACAAACATTCTTTGCTTCTCTATGTCTTTATTGGATGGATATTGATAATGCTAAAAGATGCTCACCTAACATATTAGAATCATTGTACAGGCGATCACTCAAATCCGGTCATCTCTGGATAGCGATAGTCTGATTGTAGGAATTGACGAGCAATAAATTAACCCAATCGCTGTAACTACAATGATAATTTTCCACCTACTGCTTGCTACCTGCTCCTGCCTAGTTTTTACCTTCCTTGTCACCTACTTGGTAAGAGACTTAGGGAAAACATTTCCCCAGACTCTCCCCATTTCGAGTTTTTGGCAAATAGTATGGTTTAATTTTCAATTTTTAATCTTAAAAAGACCAACATTAACCAAAACTACTAACATCAAGAAGTACAAGAATTTTAACAGCTTCAGGAACTTAAGTTACAGGTAATTGGATTGTACTTCATGATTTTCTTTTTAAGACCAAATCCTGCACCTAACATAGCTAAGAATATGAGGCTTTGTGGAGAAGTATTTTCTGGAACTCGTACACATCTTGATGGAGCACTTCCACCTCCACCACCATGAAATTGAACTCTACTAGTAATAGCTGGGCCACCACAAGAATTTCCTCTTGCTCTTCCAATATTATCACCAGAGATAATAGTTACAAAGGTGTTAATGTTATCATCAAGTAAGGTGCTAGACCCTAAATCAGTTATTTGTCGTACTTGGAGAGGCCCAGTAGTCAATGGTAAAAAGTATGTAAAATCACCTGTTGAACCATCCCCAGGTAAGTTGTTTAGTGTAATATCAAAGTTAGCAGGCTGTAGATCAGGATCAGTTGCGTCAAAAAAACCAACTAGATTTAGTGATACTAACTCACTAGGAATAGAATCTAAAAAGGTCGTTGTTTTGTTTCCACCAATTATAGCGGATTTTGGGTTGTTTTCAAGTAAAGCAGTTAAATCTATTTCAGTATTATTTGAAGAAAACCCTGTAACTTCTGTTAGTGTAAAGTTTCCTGTTTGTATGTATTGTCCATCTAAATACAACTCAGGTGGTGGAGTAATAGAAAGTTGAGCAGAGGCACTTCCTCCAAAAATAGAGAAACTTGTAGCAACTAAACCAGTTATTCCTAATTTAGACAAGAGATTGAGTTTATTCATGGATACTCCCCAAATAAAATGTATTATCCGGAAATCCTAATATGAAGAACTAACATTTTTCAAGTAATTTACGTAAGTAGGCGGGCAAATTGATAAATATGTAACGTAAATCTACAGATATTTTCTTGTTTAAGTATCACACTTAAATCTCCAAAAAGTTTATGCAGCTCGGGTTATATGATTTGGTTTTGTACCAACCGGTTTAGTAAAGTTATGTAACAAGGAAATAAGTTATTAAATTTAATGCGTATTAAAGTAGATGTTGTGTAAGTTATAAATTAATATTTCTGAACTAATATTTCTCAACTACATTCTTTGTTAAGACGTTTATTCTATCATTCTGATGCAACCGAGCTTGATATTATCGCAAGTGATAATGCGGACATGATATTATATCAAATCCATTAGTATCGGAATGAGATGTTTTCCTCACGTAGGGGCAAACCCCCCGTGGTTGCCCCATCCATGATATATATTCCCCACAGATATTGATATTAAATCAGGGGATATTCAAGGAATCATACCGATGGAAACGATATTAGTGGCGGGCAAGATGCCCACCCCACAAGAGTTTCATGATTATGATTTGTACCTCATAGCCAGGAAATTTGCTGTAATTCCCTGGCTTATTTGGCTGCAACTTGAATTCACCCTTGGAGTTGGAGATTGCTTCCTAACGTCGCAATGACGCTGGATATAGCTCCTTTATTTTCCTTAATGTCCTCTAGAAATGAAGTTCAAGAATGAATCAACCCAAGAGCGAACAGGGCGATCGTTAGTGGGGTTAGGGTTGCCAGCATTTGGATCTTCATAGAAGAAATCATCACGTTCAGATTCCTGACTCAATTCTACAAACTCTGCTCTTAATCCTAGAGCTTGAGAACTGGTATCTTGTTCAACTAAGACATCAGAGTTGCTACCATCAACGTCATCATTTCCTAATCCACCTTCTAACTTGTCGCTGCCACTATTTCCATCTATCTCATCATCACCACTTCCACCTAGAATAATATCATCTCCCGAATCACCTTTAATTTCATCATCACCATCTTCACCATCTATGATGTCATCGTCATCCTTTCCTTTGATTTCATCATCACCACTTCCACCTAGAATTACATCATCTCCATCATCGCCCTCAATTTTATCATCACCCTCACCGCCATCAATAATATCATTGCCATCATCTCCATCAATGTCATCATTACCTGCACCACCTAGAATCACATCATCGCCTTTTTCACCCTCAATTTTGTCATCTCCACTTAATCCGATGAAAGTATTATTGCGATCGTTACCTTTGATATCATCATCAAATTCACTACCAATCACACCTTCAAAACCATCAGATTCGTAGAGATGTATTTCTAGATTGATATCACCTCCAGAAACGTCATCATTGATATCTTGGGAATTGGATTTATCTAAATCTATATCTACAGAACCAGTAAATTGACTAAAGTCGAGCAGATCGTGAGCATCATTGAGTGAATTAGAGCTATCATCATCATTTTCAACCAGGCGATCGCTTCCTAAACCACCTCCAGCAAATTTGTAAGTATCATTGCCAAACTGTCCATAGATGAGGTCATTATCTTTACCACCCTCAATGGTATCATTACCGCCAATATTATCTGCTAGTAACTGAATACCCTCGATATCTAAAGGATTGGAGGACTGCAAATCAACTACTTCAGAATCAAAGAACAGAATCCGAGCATGATCACCTAACAGTAAGTCATCACCTTCCTCACCATTGATGAAGTCATCATCATTACCACCCATCACAACATCCTGGCCACTACCTGTAGAAATAGTGTCTTCTTGTAAAGCTTCACCATCAGCAACATTCACAGGATTGGTGCTGGTTAGTTCATAAACCTGGCCATTCAATAGTCGAGCAACACCATTGTCACCAACAACTCTGTCATCATCGTCATCACCAGAGATAACCACCTGATCTTTATCAGCACCACCAACAATTTGGATAGCGGCGATCGCTGGGTGTTCTGCATGAGCATTATTTAAGGTTCTATCATCATCAATTTCTACAAAGAAGGTATCGCTGGTGAGGTTACGGAAGACTACATAATTGCCTTTTTGAGGTGCAAAGGGATCAGTGGAATTGACTTCTACAAAAGTACCTTCAAACTTATTACCTTCAGGATCATTGAGGTAGAAGGTGGTTGTACCATCTGTAATCCGTTGAGAAGAGATATCCTCACGAGACTTACTGTCATCAGTATCAATATAGATGTAAACATCGTAACTATTGAAGTGTTGACTTAAACCAGTGATATTTGCACCGAGTGTCTTACTGGTACTGGAGTAGAGATAACTTTCAAATAATCTTTCATTTTGGCTATCTGGATCAATCTCACCATGACTATCATCAGATGCTTTTCTAGGCCGAGAATCTAGATCCACACCCCACTCAATATTCAATCCTGTTGCTACAGTGCCATTGTTTAAGATTAAGTTCGATACAGATTGAGCATCGTTATCTAAATTATTCCAGTTATCTGCCGCCACAGCACCAGCTACACCAGTAATATCGCTTTCTAATGATCCATCGTTAAAGTTGATACTAACAATTTGCACATCACCATAATCAAATGAACCCTCAACTCCAGTATTGATATCGTCATTACCATTACCACCCAGAACTAAATCTTCACCATTACCAGTGCGAATAATATCATCACTACCAGGTAGATTTACGTTAGGTGCAAATTCTGGATCAGTTGTTTCCACCCGGCGAATTTCTCCCTGACTAATCGTAGCTCGACCATTATCTCCCACTACAATATCAGCATCAGTCGCCCCATCAATATTTGCTCCAGCAGTATTAATGTCATCATTACCACTACCACCAAAGACAAGATCAGCACCACCACCTGTGAAGATTTGATCATCACCACCATATTCAGGGTTCAAGGTTTCAATTCTATCTACGAGGTAACGTTGGCCGACAACCTGAACTGCTGTAATTGCTGGCTTGTTAGAAGAACTAGAATTGATTGTGGTATCATTATCAATCCGAATATTTACCACTGATTGAGTTAGTCCTCGGAAGACGACGTAATTACCAGCTTGAGCAGTATTAGCCGTTGTGGAAGTCACTTCTATATATTGACCAGTGAAGGTATTACCATCAGCATCATCTAGGTAGAAAGTAGTATTGCCATCTGTAATCTGACGAATTGAATTACCAGACTTAGATTTGGAATCATCAGCATCCAAGTAAACAAAGACATCGTAGGAACGGAAGTGCTGATCTAATCCCTGAATATCAACACCCACTGTTTTGTTGGTATCAGTGTAGAGATATCCTTCAAACAGGCGTAAATCTTGATTATCACCAGGATTGATTTGACTATGAGTATCACGTTCTAGATTACCTGGGTTAGAGTTATCTAAATCACGCGCCCACTGAATAGAAACTCCTGCGACACTTGCACCATCATCAAAGTAGAGTAATTCTCCTTCCTCATCACCAAAGGTGCGTTTTTCATCATCACCTAAATTATTCCAATTACCCGCTCTCGCGATACCTGCACCGGCGACACCTGTAACCTGAGTAGAAGAAGAATCACTATTGAAGTTAAAGCTAATGGTTGCAAACTCCTCTCCTGGAGCATAAGTTCCTGTTTGTGCAAAGGTAACTCGACCATTATCCCCAATTACCTGATCCTCTGCATTATCATCACCACCAGCAATTACTAGGTCATCACCAGCACCAGCAATCACAATATCAGAACCATTACCAGTGGTAATCACATCATTACCACCAGTATGAGGAGCAGATGAAGTCAAATTAACCAGAGTATCATTGTTAAAGTTGGCAACTGCATCATCACCAGCAACAAGATCAACATTGTTACTCTGTAGATTGGTGGTAATCACATCGTTACCGCCACCTCCAAAGATAATGTTTTCTCCCCCTCCTGCATTAATTTGGTCATCCCCATCGCCAGCTTTGCTAGTGCTTTGAATACTGTTTGGAGTGCCATCGCTAAAGTTGGCTGTACCATCATCCCCAAGAATGATATCTCCTGATTCATCTTCACTTGCGGTGATAGTGTCACTACCAAGACCACCAAAGATTACGTTAGCTCCAGTTCCCACAGTAATTTGGTCATTTTCTCCGCGATTGTTACTATCACTCAGTATTTGGGTTAAAACTCCCCCATTAAACGTGATATTACCGCTATCCCCAAGAACCTTATCATCTCCTGGTGTGTTGCTGATATCTACTACATCTGCACCGCCGCCGGCAATGACTACATCGCTACCACTTCCTCCATTGATGGTGTCATTTCCGTCATTATTGTTCGCTGAGGATGTGAGACTACCCAAAATGCCATTGTTGAAGTTAGCATTTCCACTGTCTCCTAAGATGACACTACCATCACCCGCTACTGTTGCAGTCGTAATCTGGTCATTACCGCCACCTCCAAGGATGATATGGTCTCCTCCTCCGGCAATCACTGTGTCGTTACCACCCAAGTTCTCATCGGTAGTTTCAACTGTTTGCACTTGACCATTATTGCTCAACGTCACTTTTCCGTTGTCACCCAGGACAATATTTTCACCGTCACCCACATTCACGGTATCGTCAGCAAAGCCACCCAAGACCACATCATCACCTGCACCGGCGGTAACTGTGTCATTACCACCCAGACTTTCATCTGTGGTTTCGATGGTTTCCACCGCATCATTTCTCAGTGTGACTTTACCACTATCACCGATAACAATGTTGTTACCTTCACCTGCGTTGATAGTGTCAGCACCATTACCAGCCAGGATGATATCTTGTCTAGTACCAGCAGTAATTGTATCGTCGCCATCAACTAAGTCTGGTGCAGTGGTGTTAATTAAATCAACTGTATTCAGATTGCCGTCAATGGTATAGTCAACTTTGCCGTTGTCACCCAGGACAATATTTTCACCTTCACCCGCATTCAGGGTATCGCCAGCAATACCACCCAAGACCACATCTTCACCTGCACCTACGGTAACTGTATCATTACCACCCAGACTTTCATCTGTGGTTTCGATGGTTTCAATTTCGCTATTGGAGAGAATTACTTTACCACTATCACCGATAACAATGTTGTTGCCTTCACCTGCGTTGATATTGTCAGCACCATTACCACCCAGAATTATATCTTGGCTACTACCAGAGTTGATTGTATCGTCGCCATCAACTGAGGGGTTAACAGTTTCAATCTGCTCAACATTTCCAGTAGTTAGTATTCTTGATGTTCCAGTGGTTTGGGTAATCACACCATGATCACCGAAGATGACATTTTCACCATTACCACCATCAATCACATCATTACCAACTGTGAGATTATCGCGGGAAACATTGGAACTACTATCAACAGTAGGAATTGTTAACTCCCTGGTTTCCAAATCGAGATTCAAACCAGAATCACCGTAAATGTGATCAGCACCTTCATTACCGATGATATTGTCATCACCAGAACCACCCGCTAGATTATCTCCTACTTGACTACCGCGGATAGTGTCATTACCAGCACCACCGTAGATATTCACAATCTTCTGTACTGCGGAAGCATCAATAGTATCGTTACCTGGATTATTGAAACTTTGGGCAAATCCTGGATTAATTTCAGTTGGGGTATCAGTGTAGCGACTACCATCTTGGCTGGTATCACCAAAGATAACTAGGGAAGCATCAACACCGTAGTCTAAAGCAGTAATCGTATCATCACCACCACCACCATGTACTGCGGTAATTGCTCCATCATCAGTATCTGTGATAGTTAGTTGTTCATTTCCTTTACCTAAAAGAACTTCCACAACCTCAAAATTATCACCGTAGGTAATAGTTGCTCCCATACCGAAACCAGAAAGGGTGGAATCTGTTAAAGTTCCTGCATCATCTCTGATACTGCCATCATTAAAGAATGATACTTGATCCAAGCTTATATCTTCATTTCCGTTAGCAAAGAAGCCATCAATGATTAATTCACCTTGAATTGCTGATAAGTCATGAGTTCCTTCGGTAACATTGAATGTTAATGGCATTCCATTATTATCAACACCTGTGTTGATTACAGGAACATCACCACCAACACTGAAGTAATCATTACCCAAACCTCCATCAAGTCTGAGAACATTACCTGAACCTGTGGAGAGGATATAGAATTCATCATCTCCTGTTCCACCAGTAATATCTACACGTTCAATATTGGTGAAGTTGATTTCTCTACCACCACCAAAGATTCCCAGACTTGTAATTACGAAAGTGCTACCCAATTCTGAACCCAGAATTTCTAGAGTATCAATACCATCACCACCATCAATGTTGATTGGAGAATTAGAAACATAATTCACTATTTCAATAGTGTCATCACCTGCACCTGTGGAGACATTAGTGACTCCGTTATTGGATTCAATCTGAACAGTATCATTACCAGAACTGGTGTTGAGGTTGGTTTCTCCTGCATGGGTACTTGCAATGGTGAAGGTGTCACCCGCATAACCTAACTCAACATTCAGAATTTCCGCATTGCTGTAGTTAATACCACCAGTCATTCCCAAACCAGTTACACTGCTATCGGTTAATGTTCCCGTGTTAACTGAGGTATCTCCTGCATCACTGATGGTAATGGTATCTTCACCTTCCTCACCATCAATATTCAGTGGTGCGGCAATATTATTAACGGTGCTGCTGTCATCAAATACTTCGATAGTGTCGTTCTCAGTTCCAGCATTGACAGTTGTTTCGGCATTGATGAACTTGATGCGAATGCTATCTTCTCCAGCATCAGTGTTGATAGTTGTTGTTGCTTGAGTTGCATTGACAGTTACATCATCATTATCAGTACCAGTGTTAATGGTGAGTGTATCGTTTGCATTATTTACAGTGACTTCATCATCACCAGCATCGGTGTTGATAGTTGTTGTGGCTCGAGTTGAACTGACGGTTACATCGTCGTTGTCAGTACCAGTGTTAATGGTGAGTGTACCGTTAGTATTATTGGCTGTGACATTATCATCACCCGCATCGGTGTTGATAGTTGTTGCGGCTTGAGTTGAACGGATAGTTACATCATCGTTGTCAGTACCAGTGTTAATGGTGAGTGTACCGTTAGCATTATTGACTGTGACATCATCATCACCAGCATCGGTATTGATAGTGGTTTCAGCTTGAGTTCCATTTACGGTGACATCATCGTTGTCAGTACCAGTGTTAATGGTGAGTGTACCGTTAGTATTATTGGCTGTGACATTATCAGCACCAGCATCAGTGTTGATAGTAGTTGCCGCTTGAGTTCCATTTACGGTGACATCATCGTTGTCAGTACCAGTGTTAATGGTGAGTGTACCGTTAGTATTATTGACTGTGACATTATCAGCACCAGCATTGGTATTGAGGTTGGTTTCTCCTGCATGAGTACTGTCAATTGTGAAGGTGTCACCCGCCGAACCTAACTCAATATTTAGGGTTTCAGCATTGTTGTAAGTGATGCCAGCAGTCATTCCTAAGCCAGTTACACTGCTGTCTGTTAATGTTCCAGCGTTAGCTGTGGTATCTCCTGAGTCGCTGATGGTAATTGTGTCGTCACCTTCTTCACCATCAATATCTAGTGGTGCAGCAACGTTATCAACGGTGTTGTTGTCATCAAATACTTCGATGGTGTCGTCTTCTGTTCCAGTGGAGACATTGGTTACTCCACTATTAGATTTAACTTGGACATTATCAGCACCAGCGTTGGTATTGAGGTTCGTTTCTCCTGCATGGGTACTGTCAATTGTGAAGTTATCACCCGCAGAACCTAACTCGATATTCAGGGTTTCGGTGTTGCTGTAGGTGATACCACCTGTCATTCCCAAACCAGTTAAGCTGCTGTTGGTTAATGTTCCAGTGTTAGCTGTGGTGTCTCCTGCATCGTTAACAGTAATTGTGTCGTCACCTTCCTCTCCATCAATATTTAGTGGTGCGGCAATTTGGTTAACAGTGTTGTTATCGTCAAATACTTCGATGGTGTCGTTCTCAGTTCCAGTATTGACTGTGGTTTCACCATTAATGGACTTGATGCGAGCGCTATCTTCTCCAGCTTCAGTAATGATAGTAGTTGCAGCTTGAGTTCCATTGACGGTGACATCATCGTTTTCAGTACCAGTGTTAACAGTGAGTGTACCGTTAGCATCATTGACTGTGACATTATCAGCACCAGCGTTGGTATTGAGGTTGGTTGCTTCTGCATGGGTACTGTTAATTGTGAAGGTATCACCCGCAGAACCTAACTCGATATTCAGGATTTCTGCATTGCTGTAGTTAATACCACCTGTCATTCCCAAACCAGTCACACTGCTGTCGGTTAATGTTCCAGTATTAGCTGTGGTGTCTCCTGCATCACTGACGGTAATTGTGTCAGGATTCTCTTCTTCTCTACCACCGTCACCACCATCAATAGTCAGTAATGCGTCAATGTTATCAACAGTGTTGTTGTCATCAAAGATTTCGATAATGTCAGCATCACCACCACCGTCAACTGTTGTCGCAGCATTAATGGACTTGATACGAATTTGATCTTGTCCTTCAGTACCATCAATGTTGGTAATTGCCTGGGTGTTGTTAACAATTACAGTGTCATCTTCAGTGCTGGTGAGGATATTTAGTGTTCCTGAAGCATTGTTAACTGTAATGACATCATCCCCTCCACGACTATCAAGGTTGGTTTCTCCAGCGTGGGTGCTATCAATTGTGAAGTTGTCACCCTCTAGAGCAAAGCCTAATTCGATATTCAGGATTTCAGCATTACTGTAGGTGATACCATCAGTCATTCCCAAGCCGGTGATACTGTTGTTGGTTAATGTTCCAGTATTAGCTGTGGAGTCTCCTGTGTCGCGAACAGTAATGGTGTCATCACCTTCCTCACCATCAATATCCAGCGGTGCAGCGATGTTATCTACTGTCTCGTTATCATCGAATATTTCAATGATGTCATTTTCACTGCCAGTATTGACTGTGGTTGCAGCATTAATGGATTGGATGCGGACGTTATCAACATCTGCTCCTGTGTTGATGTCTGTTTGAGACTGGGTGCTAACTAAAGTAACATTATCGCTACCTGATTCTGTATTTACCGTCATCTGACCTTGATTGTTAGTCACGGAAACAGTGTCACTACCTGTACCAGTGCTAAAGTCAACAGCGCCAGTGAAATTATTGGTTAGGTCAATATTATTACCATTGTCACTTAACTGAACCTCTAAAGCTTCAATGGTTTCGTATTGGAGAGAATTGCTCAGATTTAATCCATCAATGAAGTCATTGTTAATGATCACAGATTCATCAAAACCAGGGCTGTCACTATGGTCAATCTTTAAGGTATCACTACCTCCGTTACCGATGATTGAGAAGACTCTCTCATTATTTAAGGCGACGAAGTTATTGACGTTGGTGAGGGTGACTGTATCATTACCAGAACCAAGAATCAGTCCTAATCCTTCAAAGTCTGAGTAGGTGACGTTACCGCTAGATATCAAGTTAGCTAAGTCAATTGTCAAGTCTAAGTCATCGGTACTAGTTGAGAAATCTTGACCTAGAACATCATTACCACCATTACCATCTAAGGTTAGTGAAACAGTTACATCTGAACCTGCGGTGACTGAATCGTTACCAGAACCCAGTTTCATTTCAATTTCTGAAATCTGATTGTAGGTAATTGTGCTTCCTAATCCTTGAATCTGATTGGCTGTGATGAGGATGGAACGATTTTGAGTGTCAGCAGTGTTGTCAATAATTAGTTTGCTGCTACCTGTACCACCATTAACAATTACCTCTCCACCAAAGTTACTGTAGGGGTTGGTGGCATTTCCGAGGTTGATGGTGTCATTACCGTCTTGGGTATTGATGGTTGTGATTTGATTACTACTTAGTAAAGTAACGACATCGCTATCATCGCCAGTGTTAATTGTGAGGCTAGTACCACTGATATTGCCATTGACAGCGACATCACTACCCACACCGACATCTGTTGTACCAATATCTGCGTTGATGGTGACTGTACCCACATTTGCTATGACTGAGGCATTGCCATCAATAATCAAATCATCACCAGCATTTAATACGACATTACCACCTGTTGATTGTACGTTGCCGGTAATAGATAGATCATCACCAGTTGCGGCTGAATCATTGGCTGTGAGGGTGATATCTCTACCAGTGGTGATGTTGCCTGCAATGGTCACAGGACTGTAAGTGTTAATATTCAGACCACCACTCAAGTAGACACTATTTACATTTAATGCACCGTAGTTGTCAATGTAGGCAGAACCACTGGTAGGTAAGATTCTCAAGTTGTTAGCTTCCATCTGTAAGCGATTGGAGCTACTACCAATACCTTTACGACTTGCGTGCAGGTGAACAAAATCAGCTTCGATGTCTCGTGCATTAGAACCACTGGTGATTTGTGTACCTGTTAAGGTGACTGTGCCAGTTGTTTGCACTTGGTTGGTGGTGATGTTGCCAGTACTATTAACTGTGATATCTCCACCTGCAATTGACTTAGCTGTGAGGTTGGTTGTACCTGTGATGATGTCAATATCTCCCAAAGCGGTGATTGTGGTGTTGGCTGAAGTTAGAAATGTTCCATTTGTTGTGCTGACGTTACCACCAACTAAATTGCCATTTGTACCATCAAAATAACCAGTGGATGTCACAACTAACTGATTGGTATTAGGCGCACCATTGAATACCAAGTCAGCACCAGTGGAAATTTCTACCGTTCCACCAGTGGTAATCACATTCTGGAAGTCAATGTTGTCTAAATCTCTCTGCGCCTTGAGAACAATCGTATCTGCATTAACATTGAAGGTATCTGAGGATGATGTTGTACCTGTGGATGCTAGTTGAATTGCTCCAGCTAATTCAGTGAAGGTGCTGGCTTGGAGATTCAAACTATCAGGATTGGCAACTGTGGTGAAGTTAATTTCTACACTGTTGTATTGAGGATTTTGACTAGCAAAGGTGGTTCTATCAGATTCGGTGGAATAAACTACTGTGAAACTGGGATTGCCATTACCATCGGTTGTTTCCACAGTGTAAGCATATTCACCATCTGCGCTCTGGCGGGTGAAAACAAGAGTGTCATCAGGTGTGTCTTTGTAATATTCCCTGCCATCATTGCCAGTGTAGACATACTTGCCAGTGTCAGTTTCTTGAACGAGAGTCTCAATGGAATTGAGGACTGGAACTAGAATCAGGGCTGCTCTTTCTGCGCTAGTTAGTTCTACTAAGGTATTGTTGACTACCTTGTAAGCTTTGGCATCGGTTGATTCTACTGGTTTGTCTAGATAGTAATCAACATTAGTTAAAGTATCTCGATAGCGATAATTACCAACAAAGTCTCCATCAACAACTTGATTACCTCGTGCAACTAGGTTAATGCTAGTCTGTCCGTTGGTTGTGGAGGTAAGATTACTGAAGGTATTGGAAGAGATGATGATGTTACCTGAACCCAATTCTAGGGAGAGGTTGTCAGTCTTGATGGTAGGTAGTTTGACGCTTCCTACTGAGCTACCAAATCCAAAGTTTAAATTATCTGCTTCTAGGACAATTTCTGGGTTGACATCTAATTGTTGAGCCGCTGTCAGATTTAAATTTGTACTCTTGAGCAGTTTGTCTGTATCTGAGTCATCCAGTAAGTCAATGACTAAATCACCTTCTGCACTACTCAAGTCAATGGTACTTCCATCACTAACATCAAGTTGTGCCGATGTTTTGAGAGTACCAACATTGGAAACGATGATATCTCCAGTGGTGGAAGCAATACTGGCAATGGAGAGGGTGCTATTACTATTGTCAATTACACCCACACCTTTAATCTTGACATCGCCGTAGGCGTTAGCAGTGATTTCACCAACGTTGACTTCTAATAAGCCGATGTTTCCTGTACTAGCAGTGGTTGTCAAGTTAGCTTTAGCGGAAATCAGTTCAGCGACACCATCATTTTCATTCACCGCGAGGATATCTCCACCATCATTAGCTGTGAGGTTGATTTGGCTAGCACTGATGAGGTTGCCATTGTTGTCATAGTCACTGAATAATCCGGCATCAATTACACCGATGTTCATATCACCAGTGGATGTGAAGCTAAAGGTGCGAGCTTGACTATTGTTAATCAATTGGGCTGAGGTGATAGTTAATGTGCCACTAGTTGTCAGGGTGAAGTCACCATCACCAATGTTGGCAGAAGTGAGATTGAGGTTACTAGCGGTGTTGTCAACGGTGGCGTTACCTGTTCCACCTGCGGTTAAGGTGAGGTTGTTGACTTGGGTGTAGAGGTCTAAATCACCGTTACCTGTACTGATATCTAAAGTGTTAGCACTAATGCGGTTGTTGTTATTTGTGGTAATGTTGCCAGCAGAGACAGTCATGGAACTACCAGCAGATAAATCAGCCGCTGCATCTAAATCGAGGGTTAAACCACCTACTGTTTGTAAGGTTAACTCATCAGCCGCTTTTAATTTATTAACGGTGACTGCTCCTGTTCCAATCACCACAATGTCATTTCCACTACCTAACGCGGTGACATCTTGGAGACGAATGGTGTTGTTGGCGTTGATAGTGACATTGCCATCTGTAGCGGTGACATTGGCAGTGACATTACCATCTACCGTTAAGTCAATGTCGCCTGTACTGGTGTTGTTAACGTTGAGTGTGGTGGTATCAAGGTTAGAACTAATGCCAGATTTAGCATTGAAGTTAATGGTATCAGCCGTAATTGAACCATGTTGCCGATCGCCATTGATATCAAATTTGTAGTTATTGATAGTTCCTTGAGTCGCAGTCATGTTGACTGTACCGCTGTCTAGGAAGCTAGATGGTAAATCAATATTGCCTGTTGTTGCTCCTGCGGTAACGGTAATGCTACCTGTGGAGTCTGTTTGTAGGAAGGTAAAGGCATCCCCTGTAACGTTACCATTACCACCTACTTGCCCTGCTTGAGCAGTGATACTATCGTTGGCACTGACTATACCAGCTACGTTCAAGTTATTGCCAGCATTGAATGTAACTGTACTACCAGCATTACCAATTGTTCCGGCGATCGCATTACCACCAAAGTTGATGTCAGCGGTGGATGTGAAGTTAATTTGTCCGCTGTCATTATTAGCTCTCAATTCACTCAAGTCGGAAACTGTGATGTTCGCAGCGTTAATAGCCAGATTATTTTGAGTGGTAATAGCAGAAGGTGCAGCTATGGTATCGTTGGCGTTTGCACCAGTTGGTAATTTACCTGTGATATCTACATCGTTGCTACTGGTAATGTTGATATTGCCGTTCACACCTGTGGTATCAATCGCCCCAGTAATGCTGACTTTACCACCAGCGTCAATGGTAATGCCGTTGAGTGCTTGAATGGAGCTATTGCTAAATTCACCGAAATCTTTTTGTTCTCCAGAATCTGTCCGCTCTACTACCCAGATGGTTTGATCTTCAGTGATGTTTTCTGTGATGTATTTAGTTTCTTGCTTGATTTCTACATTCTTAACGAGAATGCTACGGGTTTCATAAACTGGGCGGTTTTCAAATTCATCTGTGGCTTGACTTACCCATTGATATTGGATGGTTTCACGGTCATCTAGGATGTTGGTGTTGGTAGATGTCCAGTTATAGCGGTAATTATTGAAGTTTTCAGTAATTGGTTGTCCTACCCAATATCTCATCAGTTCTTCTACTTTTAACGCCCCAAACTCATCATTGATTCTTCTTCTACCTAGATTTAAGAAACCAGTTGGTTCATCAGGGAAGGAAGAAGTATCAGAGGTATAAGTTCTAGCAAATCCTCGTTTGGATTCATCTCGATATCCATGTTGATAACCAGTAACACGCATTCCATCTGGAACTCTAAAGGAAGACACAGCATTATTAAAGCCGGCGGCCCAACCTAAATAGTAGAAATCAGTTCTGGAAACATTGAGGGAATTACCACGATAATTAGTATCTATGTAAGCAGTGATGTAGTTAGTGCTACTACCTAAAGATTGTCTATCTCCACCTAGTGGATTAGAAATACGAGAAGTCAACCAAAGGTCTATATAACTTACGACTGGGAGACCATTGAAACTACCAACAACTCCTTGAGCGCGAGGATCATAACCTACTTCTTCACCAACTTTAATTTCAAATAAGTCTTCATTAGTCAAACTCGCGGTTTTGTTGATGTAATCAACCAAAGGTGCGTAAACGGATCTACCTAATTTATCTGTACCACCTTGACTACCATCATCCGCCCAATCAGGGGTACGGTTAATACTAGGTGTTCCAGAACGTTCGTTAATGTTATAGTTCCGTTTACCGCTATCGTAGTAACTTACTGCCCAACGCGCTGGACTATTATCGTAGTCACTGTTGAAACCACCTTGAGCATCAGTAAATGATGTATGAGCAGAGCGGTCTTGGGTATACTTAGCTCTAGCTGTATCGAAGTAAGAACCAACGGTTTCATTCCAAGTTGTTGGTGACTGACTTTGAACTACACGCAATACCTGATCTTTGACATCAGCCGATGCACCCTGTGGGAGACGGATGTATTTATCATTCCAACCATCTACCTGAATATTGATAATTTCTTCGGTGTTGGTATTTTCCCAACTTGGATTCCAATCTCCAACTGTGGTGTTACCGTTAATGGTGCGATTTTGTTGTAGGTTGGTAAACCCAAAGTCATAGAGTCTGTAATATCCCAAGGAGGAGAGAACCGCATTTTTCTGTCCTGTACTCAACTCATCAAAACTGTGGTTAGCATTCGGTGTAGTTACTCCAGTCCAGTCAATATCATTGTTGACATAATCAACCTTGTTAATAAACCATTCCCTTTCTGTATTTGTGGTGGGATTCCAGTAACTATCTTGTGTCAGGGTGACATCCATTGTGTTGAAACTAGCTCCTACCCTGACTTGTTCTGTATCTACTTGTTCGGTAATGGTAGAAGGAATCCAGTTGATAACTTCTACTTCAATTGTGCCGTCTTCAACCTGTTTTGTACCTGTAATTACCGGAACTGTCACCGCCCGTTGAGTAATGGTGGGGACAGGTATGGATTTTGTACCATTACCTAAGTTTGAGTCGGCATCAACTGTCACCGTTCCACCAGCTAGGATTGTGACTGCACCTGTACTAGCAGCTAATGTGCCTGCACCGTTAATCAGGACGTTACCGCCACTCAACTGATCTGTGGTGACTGCACCTCGCAGTGTATTTAGTGACCAAGTAGGATCAATACCGGCTCTAATTTCTAAGTCGCGGGACGCAGTAACGAAACCATTGATATTCGCCTCTGTCACTACATTCAAGCTGATATCGCTATCTGTTCCACTACTCAAGAAACCTTGTACCCAGAGACTGTCACCAATAATCTCTAAATCTGTATGGGAGGCGATTAAGGCTCTAGTTAAAGGTGCTGCACTACGGGCAATTACTACTTCACCAGTACCATGAATTTGAATCGCTGGGTCAGTTACTGATAAAGTGCCATTGCCATAGGTTTGAATTAGGGCATTATTAGGACGAATAGAAGCTTTAGGATCTATTTCTTGGTAGTCAACCAGGTAGAGATTGTTACCTGCTACTTTAACCTGACTTCTAGCTCCGATTGTGGTGTCAATGAAGATATCACCAGCATTATTTTCACTGATAATATTTACTTGGTCTGCTCTGACTGTGTTGGTTGTGGTATTAATCGGCGCAACTTCACCACTGAGGACAATTCCTGCTTCGGCGGAGATATTAATGATTCCACCGACACCAGTTTCTAAAGTACCACCACTGTCACGGGTGAGATTTTCCAGGATTTCTGTGGTAGATACTGGTGTTGCACCAACTGCTAAGAGAGCGCCAGTTTCATCCACATATTCACCACTGGCGTTGATGTAGAATCCAGCACTATTAACTAACCGTCCTTGGCTATCTTTGTAAACTAATGGGGTGAGCATTAATCCATAACCATCGGCGTTAGTACCACCATCTAATGTCAGGGTATCTTCAGCTTGGATGAAACCGTTGATTAGTAATAAACCTGCACTGTCAATGGTAATGTCGGCGTTGTCGTCATGAGCTTGAATTAAACCGTCAATCTCAACGTCACCTTGGGCGTTGATGTCAATAGTGGTATCTGTGTCATTAGCAAAGACTAAGGTTGATGTTTCACCGAAGCGGGCGGTGGTGTCACTTTGAATGGAACTGAGACTGTTCATCAAGAAGTCCAGTTGATTTATTCCACCAGTGACGTTGATGTTAATATTGCCTGTTGCTGCTGCACTACCGCCGCGAGTAACGATGTTTGTTCCATCTGCACCGGCACCACCAAAGGTAACTAAGTCTGTGGCGTTGAGGTTAATGGTAGCTGCTTTACCTGTCCAGGTGCGAGCATTGTTATTGAGATCAGCACCTGCGGATAGAGAACCAACGACGTTGATGACATCACCTGTAACATTGATACTGCTGTTATCAGCACTGGTGAAGAGGCGGACACCAGAATTAATATTGACTGTACCTGTACTGGTGAGAGTGAGGTTATCAGCGGTGAGTAAATCTAAACCTTGTTGTTCGTAGTTGCCATTTACTTGAATTGTCCGACCTAAATCAATGCTACCGTTGGCGTTGGTTTGATTGAGGGTGAGAATTTCTCCTGTACCCTGTACTAATATTTGACCGTTGTATGCCGTAATTTTGTTACCAGCAGTGATACTCACTGAACCTTGACTGATTAGGTCTGTACTTAAGGTAGCTGTATCTGTGGCAGAAATTACTAATTCTGTGGTGGTACTGTCTCCATCACCTTGGGTTTGACGTAATACCCCATCAATGTTGACGTTGTTACCTGTGAGGCTGATATTACCATCGCTAAAGACTCTGCCAGATGTTGCTGCTAAGGTCAAATCTCCAGAGGTAGCAGCGATATTAATACTGGTGAGGTTAGGACTGTTTTCACCAATGGTGCTGTCAATGATGACATCATTCAAACCTGTAATTTGCAGAGAACTACTATCTATCTTGCTAGTTCCCAAGGTCTGAATACTGGTTTCGCCAGCAACTACGGTTTGTCCAGCAGTCAGTTGAATTTGGTCATCTGCTGTTAAACTACCTTGTATTTCTAGGGATTTATTGGCGGTGAGAGTGATATCTGAACCTGTACCACCAGCGACAATGTCACCTTTAATCACTCCAGTTTCACCAACATTCAGGTTAATAGAACCGTTGGCTGTTTCTAATAAACCGGTGGAGTCTAAATCAATATCAATATCTAAACTATCTGGAGATGTACCACTGTAGAGGTTGATAGCGGTGTCAGCAATGACTTTACCACCGATATACAATTTACCGTTGCTGGCTGTGGGTGAACCAATACTGACTGTTGAACCAGTTCCAGTTGCTTGGACTGTGTAGGGTAGGCTGGAAGTTAAGTCAGTGGTGAGGTTAGTAAATCCAAGCAGGTTGGCGTTGGTAGAACCATTCTGAATGAGGTTGAATGCGTAAGCACTGGTGAGTAATAAACGACCTTCGCGGATTTTCACTTCCATTTCCGCTGTGCTAAAGCCGCTGTAGGTACTATTAATAGGACGGGTGGTTGTGTCGTCTGAGGAGATAACTGTCCAAGTAGCTGCTTCTAGAGCATTTTGTAAGTCAGTGACTAAATCACCTACGCTTTGGTTATCTGTGGTATCAGCTTGGGCTAAGGTGACATCAGCTTCAATGACAAAGCCAACTCTATCTAGGCGTACTTTCAATGTGACATCTTGACTGACAACCCCTGTGGCTAATTCATAGAAACCAGCAGCTTCAATTTCGTTACTGTATCCAGGGGCAAGAATTGCTACTTCTCCTGGTGCATTCAGGTTAATTTGGCTACTGTCTTGCCAGGTTGATATTTGAGTTGAACCAAATAGGACTATACCTTTACCGGAATTATCTACCCCTGATTCTACTGGGTATGTACCACCAACTAGGTCTATTTGTTTACCAGCTTCTAAGGTTTGACCGATGCGGACTTGCTCACCGGAAGTAATTTTGATAGTTGAGTCACCGCCAAAGTTGCTGGTAACACGACCGATGTATTCACCATTAATATCTCTGATTTGGGTAACTGCTCCACCAGGTAAGAGTAAACCTTGAATATCTGCATCTTGAGTGGCGTTAATTTCTATGTCACTATCAGCTTGATTGGTAATTAACTCACTCGCTGCTTGGACGTATACCCCTGTTCCGGAACTGTGTGTACCACCATCAATTTCGATGCGGTCATTGGCGAATAAGTAACCACCTGTTTCAATTGCTTCGTCTTGGGCGTTAACTGTATTACCACCAATGAATGCTTGACCTTGGACGTTAATATCTATTTCACCATATTCAGTTCCCCAGGTGACAGTTTGACTTTGCAAATTACCGTTATTATCAAAGGTTTGATTTAACTGTCCTCCCGCAACCAGTGTTCCCATCATTTCGATGTCGCCGGTGCTGTTGATGGTGACTAAACCACCGCTGTTATCACCAGTTAAACCTGCTGCGGTTGCACCACCTGCTGGTGTCACCAACACACTCAAGTTATTATCGTCTGCACCAGCCGTACCGCCGTTAATGGTGACTGCTTTGGATGCTAATAAACCTGTGTCTATGAATGCCTGTTCTCCTGCTGTGACGGTGACGGTGGAATCATCTCCAGCCCAGGTAACGCCGTTTGCACCAATTGTTCCCCCAGCAACTACCGCACCTAAGATGTCTACATCTTGAGCGCCTTTGAGGGTAATACCACTACCAGCTTGCAGACTGTTAATTCTAGATGTGGTTTCCACATAAACACTAGAACCATCAGCATTTGCTCCATTGGTGCTAGTTCCGTCGGCTTGATAACCACCTGCAATATCAATTTGATCCTGTACTGTCAGGAAGCTTTCTACATATACCCAACCTTCAGAGCGGATATTTAAGTCAGAATTATTACCATTGACATTGATATTTCCGCGTAAGATGACATCATCACTAAATCCAAGGTCAACTATTGCATCATCGGCATTACTGGTGATTGTACCTGTGAGGAAGAGGGAGAAGTTATCTGGTTGTAGTGTCTTCAGATACAGGTCAGCAGGTAGTCCTACTTCTAGGTAATCGTCATAGTTAGATAGACGAGATGTTCCAGCTACCATATTCATTGCGCCGGCGGTGGTGACTGCACCGTATATCACCAAACCGTTGTTTGCATCTAAATCTAAGGTGTCTGCGGTGATTGAACCAACTCGCATATCACCGGAAATAACTTTGATATCTGCATCACCAACTGCATCTACTTGGTTAACAAATAAGTCATCTGTGGTTTCTTCCACATAAACATCTGCACCACTGTTAACTGTCAGTTCACCATCATTAACTGAGTCGGTATTGATTTCCAGAACATCGCCGACAGCACCAACACTACCCGTGGTTTCTAAATTGATGTTTCTACCAATGACATCGGCTGTGTTATCACCTGTATCAATAATAGATGCGAGCGATCGCAATCCGACATCAAATCCAGCTTCAATCTTACTAACTTTCAGGTCGCTTAAGGAGTTGATGTAAATATCACCTTGGGAAGCTGTGGCGTTGATTGCTCCGTTAGTCAATAAATCTACATCTACATAGTTGGTGAATGCACCGATAGAACCTTGTGTTGATTGTAGGTTGATGCTAGAACCTTGAACATTGAGTTCATTGCTTTGGTTGGCAGAGAGAATATTATTTTGAGCTTGTAAATCAACACTTCCAGTAGCAGAGATGAGATTGACTAACATTCCTGCGTTTGTTGCTTCTATCTCGGCATTACCACCTACATTTACCTGATCAATATACAGGGTGTTAGCAGCAACTTGTTGCAGGTACATATTACTGACAACTTCAGCATCGAGTCTACCATCGGTGGCAATACTCACCCGGAGTGGATTATCTGTTGTTGCTCCCTTGACTTCTCCCTGTGCTTTTAATAATAAGTCTCCTGATGTACTTGTAATTGCTGCTGTACCATCAGTCTCATTATCTATAATGTCTCCACCTGCTTCCAGTCTCACATCTCCACCCGCTTTCAGGTGTTCAATGTTCATACTGTTGGTAGACTGCACCGCTACTGCATCTGTTGCATCCACTGTTAAGTTACTGGTTGCAGTGATATCTATGTCATCAACTAATTGCAGCAATATATGTTCAATTCCCGCTTTGTTCTGGACTAACTGTCCGGTAGTTAGTTCAATATTTCTGCCTGTTTCTGTATCATGATTAGCGGCGATTTTCTCCCATAGAGTAATATCACCATAAGCCTGTTGTGCTAAATCTAGGGTTGCTGTGGTTGTGCCTAGATATTTGTACACTCCATATTCTGTAGCGGTGTACTGTACTAAGACTGTTTGATTTTGGGATACGTCTTCTTCTTGGACTGTACTTCTGTTGGTGTTGGTGGTGTAGTTGATATCTAATTTTGTCCAGTCACTGGTTGTGAAGTCTGCACTGTCTAAGTCATATCCGGTTTCACCAGCACCGTTGTAGGTATATAACTCATAAGTTACACCCATCACATCGGAAGCGTTAGCAGTAGCTAGAACTTGTTTGTTAGCAGTGGAGAGGGAATCATAACCACCAGATAAATCTATGGATATTCTGTCGGAAATGCTACCTAACTGACCGTTGCTACCACCAGCTTTGATAGTGATGTCATCACCACTGATGTTAATATTTTCACTGCTGCTGAGACTTTGGGTAACACCTTCAAATTGTAGGGTGGGATAGAGGAATTGATACAGACTGGCAGATAGTGGATATTGTAGGGATTCTGCACTGAATGTTCCTAAATCAATTTGCTCTTGAACTACGGGATCTAAGGTTTTGCCTACTAGTTGGGAACTGAGTGAGGGATTTTCTGTAAACCCATCTACCACTGAACCATCTGTAGTTTCTAGATAAACATCTCCAGTGGTTGATTTAACGGATACTAAATCTCCAGTTCCCTCGGAAGGTGTAGCCAAATTCATATCCCCTGCTGTTTCTAGGAGATATATATCACCATTAGCTTGAGCAGTGACTCCTATGGTGCTATTAACACGAATTGGTTGGGTAGTTGAAGTTCCTATTGCTCCACTATTAGCATAGAGTTCTATTTGCTGACCACTAACTAGAGAACTAGTTGTGTCTGCGGTAATGCCATTATTAGCACCAATGATGACATTGCCACCCGCAGCTATTGTTCCTAAAACAAACTCACTGCTTTGATTATCTATAGAAACTGCTCTTACATCTACATTGCCACCAGCAGTCAAGTCCAGTGTATTGGAACTACCTTCGATAAATGCCTGGAAGTCACCACCAACATTCACATTATTGATGGTACTGAAGATTGTCGCTGATGCAGCTTGGGTGGATGCTGATGTGACTGAACCAGTGGTGGTGGTGATGCTGAAGTTACCACTGTCTGGAGTTTCAATATTACCTTGCAGATAAACATCATTTTTGCTGTTGATATTGATTGTGGGTGTACTTTGTCCCTCAACAAAGGTAATATCAATGGGTTTATCTGCTTGTAGGGTGTGGGTGTAGTAGTCTTTGAGTCCAGTAATGGTTGTAACTTTGGTGTGATAGGTTTTCTTCCTTAACCAACCACCACCTGTGGTCCAATTTTCTGTTGTTCTAGAGCGGTTAATGAAATTACTGTCATATTTATCTTCGGTTCTATTAGTGATGCTGTTACTGCTGGTTGTACCTGTATCTGACCATTTTGTGGTGTCGGTAAAGTCTTGATACAAGACGACGCTGGTATCGCCACCAATATAGCGGTATATTTTGTTGCTGCCAATATCTCTAACTTCTGTAGTGTCTTTAACGAGACTAATACTACCATCTGGTTCACTACTGCGGTAGTTACTATCAAATTTATTGTTGGCTGCATCAGTAATACTACTACTGCTAGTTGTGTCTGTATCTGACCATCTTGTAGTATCTCCAAAGTCTTGATACAAGGCAATGTCTGCATTATCTCCCACATAGCGATATATCTTGTTGGTAGCAATATCTCTAACTTGGGAAGTGTCTTTGACTAAATCTACACTATTGTCAACTTTCTGCTCATAACTGATGCTGTAAGCAGGTATAGTTCCACTTCCAGCGACTAAGGATTCTGATTCTAATAAAGGTGTATCATCGCGGAAGTTGGTTTCGGTTTCATCTGGTGGATCATTATCTGGTGATAGAGCATCCCAATCAAAACCTAAGAGATTGAAACTATTTTTCTCGTATTTATCTACAACAACTCTGGTTTTCTCTTGTCCTTCTGTCCAAACGTATTGTAAGCCTGTAGTTGGATCATATTGAATTGTATCGGTGAAGGCATACTCGGTGGCAGCACCATCAGCAGTGTACACAATGGTGGGAACTTCTCCATTTTGACCGGGAGTTAAAGCTCCAGTAAATGAGGTTTCTTCAATCTTATCGGCGTTAACTACATATTCAACTTTGGTAGGACTCGTATTATTAGTGGTGTCAATAATCGTAATCGAACCTTGACGGTTGGTGGTGGTATCTATGCGATTGAGAATTAGTTTGTAGTCACTTTGGTTATCAATGTCTACATTGGCAAAACCACTCGCTACCTTGAGTTCACCATTACCTGTACTGAATACTTGACCTGCTAAGGTAATTCTGCCACCTTGAGGTACTATATCTTCCACAACAATGGCATTTTGGTCAGCGTCGAAGTAACCATCTAGAGGTACATTTTCTGTCCCAAAGCTAATTCCAGCTAAGGTATTACCATCGTCGTCTATAAAGCTTTGAGTTTTGTTACCTGGATTAAAGGTAGAAGCAATATCCAATTCGATGTTACTGACACCACTTTGAACTAGTCCGTTCACATTCAGGTATCTACCAGTGATGGATACTGCACCTTGAGCGACGATCGCAGATTCGTTACGATCAATAGCTGTGGTTAGATTTTGACCACCAATGTTATTAATTTCACTGCTATTAAAGGTTTCTGAATCCGCTGTTCCAGATTGGTTAAAGACTAATGCTCTGGCTGCATCGTAGTCAATATATTGACGAGGATCTTGATTGGTGTGTAACCAGTCATCTGTATTCAAGTTAAAGTCTTGAGCCGCTTTGATAGTAACGTTTTCGGCTCTAATTTCCCCGGTAATGTTGATGCTTCCTTCTTTGTTGTCAATGAATAAATCACCAGCTTCGTTGATCACATCTCCAGTGACGTAAAGATCCTGGTTTAATTTATCCGAGACTACAAAAGTTCCTGTGTCGTAAGCACTTGCATTATCTTCGGAATTTTGAACAATATTGATATTTTTACTTTCAGCAATAAATTTGTTCTGTGCTGCATTGGCTACAAAGGTGGCTGCATCGTCTGCGGTAGCTGTCCAATCACCATCAGTATCATAACTTACTTCCGACAGGGTAATTTTCTTGTTGTCTGTGCCAATGTATTTATAGACTGTATCTCCAAACTTGACTAAGGTGGTATTGCTCACCACATCTACACTAGCACCACCAGCTAGAATATTATTGACATAAACATTTCCTGGTTGCAGAACTGTATATTGTCCATCAACTACCGTGACTCTTCTGTTATCACGAATGATTGTGTCATCTACAATCATGTTAAATGGAGTTTCGTTGCTAATATCAATTTCTGCACCGGCTCTAGCTTGCAGACGATTACCAATGAAGGAGGTAAAGTCAGTAGCACTCATGCTGTCTGCTTGAATAAAGATAGAACCTGGAGCTGCATATATCTTCGGTAGATTCAGGAAGATGCCATCATATTCTTTCTTGACGACTTGTACATCTTCACCATCTACCTGCACTGTCTCAAATAACCCAAACTCAGTGATAGTCGCATCTAGTTCTGCCAATTGTACCTGATAACGAGCGATCGCCTCTGCATCACTAGCATGACTTTCCATCCAATCTAAGATGGTTTCTCTTTGTGCTAGTAGTGAGTTACCAATGTTGGCATAGGTTAAGGTGACTGTATCCAAGTCTTGGGGTTTGATGACGTAGAACTTATCTGTTAGCTGGGTTTTCAGATCAACTGTGACATCACTGCTGTAAACCGTAAATGCTGCTTGTTCTTCGGTTGTCAGTGTTGCACCTAAATCTTCCCATCTGGTGGTATCAGCGAAGTTCTCATTTTGGAGAATGATTTCATCAGCAGCGTTGGTGGTTAAAGGTTTGTATTGATAGTAGTTACCAACTGTTCCCCCATCATTTGCGTTATTGGCTACTTGAATGACTGTACCATTTGAAATACTAAAGGTGATGTTATCAATATCCAAACGGGCATATTCATAAATCGTATCCGCTGATAGTCCTAAGTCAGTTTTCTCTTGAGCTGATAATTGTGTATCCAGTTTAGAACTAGCTAATTGTTCAACACTATTGAGTGTCAGGGGTTTAATCAAGACTGCGGTTTTATTATTAATCCCTGCTTCTATAACTGTGTTCTCACCAATATTGACTTGGGTGGTACTGTAAACGTTGTCATTTACTGAAGGTTGGCTAGGTACATCCTTAATATTAAAGCCATAGGGAGGAATCGCTACGTTGATGACTGTACCACTAACTTCTGCTCTGTCATTTCCACCCAAACCTTCTGGTGCGACTAAGTTGACATCTTCTAAAGCTTGAATTTTACTAGATACGTTATTTTGGCTATTACTGCTATCTGTGTAATCTTTAACGTTGATGATGTTATTTTCGTTGATAGTAGCGTCTAATACAGGGATGGTAGCGCCACTCAGAGCTAGTAATGTCTGTTCTGAATTAGCGGAACTATCTAGGAGGTTGGAAACTTCAAAACTATCTCTACCTGCATAGAGCTTGACATCACTTCCTTTAATAGTTGAACCTTCAACATTAATTGTGTTGTTAGCATTGGTGGTTGTTCTCGCATCCGCTGCATTGATACCACCAATCTGTCCGACATACAGGTTGGTACTTGGTAACAGGCTAGAATCTGTGCGGGAGGTTAAGTATACATCCCCAGTTTTATTTTCTATTGTGGCTCTATTTAAGTTAACTCCTGCATTTGTGGTGGAATTTATCTCTGATATACCTACTGCTAGCCCCACTACTCCCAATTGTTCTATGGTAACTGAATCAAATGCTGTGACTTCATTCAGAGTTTCTATTCTAATTAGCCCAGGACTACTGTTTGTGCCATTAGCGGTAATGTTGGCACTTTCACCAATGTTAACTAATGCGTCCGCATCTATATCTGTCTTACTTTCTAAGACTGTTAAACCGCCAGGAGCGACAGCACTTGCTGAGAGATTACCTTGGAATAAAGCACTAGGTGCGTTGACTTTATCATCTATAAATTCATCTTTGTTGATTTTGTTGATGGCATTGATGATGATGTTATCTGAAGTAACTGTGGCGTTTTTACCAATATCTACATTGGCTTTGGTGTCAATTGTATTCTTAACTCCTGCACCGCTACCTGATATAACTCCGTAGGATAAACTATTGGCAGCCGAATCAGAATCTTGGCTATGACTAGAGGTGATATTCAGAGTCTTAACTGTTACTTGGGCATTTTCGCCGATTTTACTGATAGTGGAGAAGTCATTGTTGAGAGTAGATTTAGCTCCTCCTGCGGCGACGAAACCTCCTCCTGCGGCTACACTGGTGGCTAGTAAGTCATCTGTACTTCTAGCTGCAATCCTCAAAGTGTTAGCTTCTACCTGAGTACCATTACCAATAATTGCCTCTAATTCATCATTATCGTTACCTTTACCCAAGTTCACATGAGATACCATTGCTGTCACAGCTAGGCCACCAAATGCACCACCGTTAGCAGAAGCTCTAGCTTTGTTATTAGCTGTAGAGTTAATTTCCACATCTCCAGTGGATTTCAGTTTTGTTCCTTCTACATAAGCTTTTACTTCTGTTTTAATACTTGCCTCGGATTCATTTCCTGCTGCTCCTACTGCGGCGGCGGAAACACCTGCGGTTAAGGTTTTATCAATGTCGGCGATGGAATCTGCATGAACTGTGGTGTTAACAGAATTAATGATGGTTGTCAGATCTGTTGCTGGATTTGTTGCTATCCAAGTTGTACTGGAATCATCATCTACCCAGGCTTTGATACTGCTGTTAATTTTGTTCTCAACTATGGCTACACCCAAGGATGCACTAATGACTGATACGGCTATAGCTACTACTGTGGCATCACTAGATAGGAAAACATCTTCACTAGCCAGAACTTTAACATCTCCGCTGGTGGCATTAACTGTAGTTGGGCCACTAATATATGCGTCAACGTCATTATTAACAGTGTTATATAGTCCTACGCCACCTCCAGCAAAGGCAAATCCACCACCGCTAGTATCAACAGCAACAGAAACTGCCACGGCTGTCACATCTGCAATTTTCGCCCTTTCCACATCAGCAGAAATGAGAACATTACCTGTTGTCGCTGTAATTGTTTTATCTGTGGTGTTCTTAATGTATGCCTGGACGCTATTTTCTATCTCGTTAGTAACATTAGATGCAGCGACTGATATTGAGCCTCCTAATCCTATTACGGCTGCTATTGCTATCCCTACTGTGTGTGCCTTCGTAACTTGGCTATCGGAAGTCGCTTTAATGTCTACATCAACTCCGGCTGTAGCCCCGGTATTTTCCATGTAGGCGTGGACATTGCTAGACATTTTGCTAGTTGATTCTGCACCCGCTCCAGCTACAGATAAACCAACAGCAGATATAGCTAATGCGACTGAACCAGCAAAGGATACGGTATCTATTGTTTCTGTGTTGTCAGCATAAATTTTAATATCCCCGGCGGAGGTAGCTGTGGAATTTTTAATGAATGCCAGAACTTCGTTACCTTTACCTGAATTATCGCCAATGGAGTTGTACCCGATGAGGTTTCTAGCTAAGGAAACACCTATTCCACCAGATGCTGATAGTGATGGCCCACCAGAACCAGCTACTGCAACCCCTCCTGCTAATGCAGAGATGCTGGAGGTATTTTGGGCATCGAGTTTAATGTCACTGCTAGTTGCACCTTTAGTTTCAATGATGCTTTCTTGAACGTAAGCTTTAACGCTGTTATTGATGATATTAGTTGATTCCGCTCCCACTCCGGTTAGAGCCAATGCACCGGAAATGAAATCTTCACCAGATACAGCAATACTGACTGATACAGCTACAGCATTTGAGGTGATGGTTGAACTTTCAATCGCGGTTAATGCCAATGAACCACTTCTGGCCTCTACCTTGTTATCGGCATTTTGAATGTAAGCATGAACATCGTTGTCAACGTCGTTACGTGCCAAACTTACGCCAATGGAAGCTGCTATGGCAAGATCACCAGCAAAGGATACACCTACTGATGCTGCTCCAACTCTGGCGGTAATATCTGTGGTGTCATCGGCGGTGAGAGTAATGCTGTTAGCATAAATGCCTGATGTTCCATCTCCATCTATGTATGCTTTCACCTCTGCTGCGATTTCATTCTCGGCTACTGCACCAGCACCAACAACACTGATAGAAAAGCTGCCAGTAGCTGCTATACCTAATGCTCCTGCTCCCACATCAGCGGTAATTGTTTCTTTGGCTGTTGAAGTAGCTGATAATGCACCACGGGCATTAATGCTAGAACCCTGAATGTATGCCCTAACTTGGTAATCTTCTTGATCACCATTTCTCTTATAACCAATGAAGTTTTTAGCTAATGAGCCACCTATGGCTGCTGCTGCTGTTGCCCCGCCACTACCAGCTATGGCTACCACCGCTGCATCTATTGTGCCGTCTGATTCCGCTGTTAAAGTGACATTATTAATATCTGTGATGTTGCTATTTGTAATGTGAGCATTGGTATCACTGAGAATCACATTGGTAGCTTCTGCTCCACCTCCACCAAGAGCCACTCCTGTGCTACCCAAGGCTGCTGAAATTGATACCGCTACCGCGATCGCATTGATCGTCGCTTCCGAGTCTGCGGTGATGCTTAAACTGTTGCCTGTGGAGGAGATAGTTGAGTCAGTAAGATGAGCATTGATGGTATTGTCAACCGTGTTTCTAGCTAGGGCGACACCAACAGAAATTGATACCGCTGTGTTACCAGCACTAAATGCCAATGAACCACCACCTGCATCTGCGGTAATTTTAGAGGTATCTTTAGCTTTGATGGTGGTTAATCCAGAGTTGGCGACTATGGTACTGCCACTGATATAAGCCTGAATGGTGTTGTTAATATCATTGGTAGCTTCTGCACCTGCTCCACTCAAAGCTACTCCGGTGCTACCTCCAAATGCTGCCCCTATAGATACTGCCACTGAATCTGTATCTATAGTGGCATCAGATATAGCTTCTATGGTTAATACACCGCTTGTGGCTGTGACGGTGTTATCTGCATTGAGGATGTATGCTTCGACTTCGTTATCTATATCATTTCTGGATAGACTGACACCAATAGATGCAGCAACATTTGTTGTACCTGTAAATGAGGCTGCTATTGATAATGCACCAATGAAGGATTTAATGGTACTAGTATCATTGGCTTTCAGGGTGACGCTAGTGGCGGTAATTCCGCTTGCTCCATCTCCACTAATAAATGCCTTAACTTGGCTACCAATTTGGTTATCTGCTAAAACTCCTGCACCGGAGGCACTAATGTTTGTTGTACCTTTAGCTGCTACTCCTAAAGATCCTGCTCCCACTCTCGCTGTGATATTACCTGTAGATGTAGCTGTAGCTGATAATGCACCACGGGCTGTAATGCTGGAATCTTCAATATATGCTCTAACTTGGTGTGTGTCTGTAGTTACACTCAGAGTATCAAAATCATATTTATAGCCGATGAAGTTCCGAGCAACGGAAGCTCCAATGGATACGCCTCCTGTAGTACCACCTGAACCTGTACCCCCAGATGCACCAATTGAAACCGCCACCACGGAAGCAGTAATTGTGTCGTCGGATGTGGCAGTTAAAGTCAAATCACCAACATCGCTAATTGTACTGTCCTTGATGTAAGCGTTGGTATCAGTAAGGATGACATTTGTTGCTTCTGCTCCACCTCCACTAAAGGCTGCACCTTGGTTACTAAGTTGAGCCGCTATGGATACTGCGGTGGAAATAGTGGTAATGTCTGCTGTTGAATCTGCGGTGATGGATATGTTATTGCCAGTGGAAGAAGCAGCAGAATTCTGGAGATAAGCACTGACTGTATTGTCAACGGTATTTCTAGCTAAACCAACACCAATGGAAACTGAGACACCAGTTGATTGAGCAGAATTCGCCCAACTAAAGCCTAGGGAACCAGCACCAGCATCTGCATTAATTGTGGAGGTATCTTTAGCTTTAATGGTGGTTAATCCAGAGTTAGCAATTATAGTGCTGTTATTAACATAAGCTTTGATGGTGTTTTGAATATCATTGGTTGTTTCTGCACCTACACCACTTAAAGCTACTGCAATCTTTTGACCATCTGCACTACCTCGGCTCACCGATCCACTTATGGATACTCCTACAGCATTGGCATTAATGGTAGCGTTAGATATAGCTTCTAATGTTAACGTCCCAGTTGCTGTTACCGTGTGATTCGCAGGAGTCGTTGTACTTTGATTAATGTAAGCTTCAACTGTATTCTTGATGGTATTGCGAGCTAAACTTACTCCAATAGATGCAGCTACATTCCTTTGGTTTGCTGCTGAAACAGCGATGGAAACTGCACCAACATCAGCTTTAATTTTTGTTACATCATTAGCTGTGAGAGTGACATTATTAGCAGAAATTGCTGTACTACCATTACCCAAGATAAATGCTTGCACTCGAGCTGCAACTTTGTTATCTGCTTCTGCACCCGCACCACTGCCAGCAAAGGATTGATCGGGAGCTTGTGTATTTGATCCTGCTTGTTGTTGTCGAGCATTACCTACCTGTGCGTTTATTGCGTTTAATAATGCTGATACCACCAACGCAGTTCTTAATACTCTATTTCCTAATAAGGTTCCTGCTAATGCTGCTGAACCTGTTCCCACCCTAGCAGTAATAGTGTCTCTATCTGCTCTTCCAAATGTGGCTGTTTGTGTGAGGTCGCCACGGGCAGTAATATTAGAATTTTCAATGTAGGCTCTGACATCAATAGTTGACGTGTCTGTTTTTGTGCCATCCTTGTTGTAACCGATGAAGTTATTAGCGACTGCACCTCCAATGGCTACATTGGTGCTTAGTGATAGAACCACTACCGTGGCTTCAATTTCGGATGTATTTTCTGCTTTTAAATTTACATCAGTGACATTATCAATTGTGCTGTCTTTAATGTAGGCGTTAGTATCACTGAGAATATAATTCTTAGCATCTGCACCCCCACCACTTAAAGCAATTGATGTGGCTGTCTTAGTAGCAGCGCCTATCGCAATAGATACACCTACACTTACAGCATCAATAGTAGCATCGGAGTCAGCGGTAATATCTATGTCATTGTTGCTTGAAGAGACTTTAGCATTATCAATGTAGGCAGAAACTTTATTGTCAATAGTGTTTTCGGCTATGGCTACACCAATAGCCACCCCTAGTGATGGTTTGTCTGCACCAGCAGCGACAGCTGTAAGAGCTCCACCAGCTGCAATGGAATTAATTGTAGAGGTATCTGTTGCGGAAATAGATATTTTCTCTTTAGCTGTAACTGCTGCACTATCTTTAATAGCCGCCGTTATGGTGTTATTAATTTCGTTATATCCCCCAGCACCTCCTCCGGCTAAGGATGTAGCAAGGCTACCGCCCGAACCCACAGCAACAGAACCTCCCACCACAAGGTTCTCAATGGTAGCAGTGGAGCTAGCAGATACTGTGACTCCTCCATTGTCAGAATCAACTGTAGTATTCGTGTCTTCAATGAAGGCTTGAATAGTGTTATCTATGTCATTGTCACCTACTGATGCCCCTACCGATGCAGTTACACCAACGTTATTACCAATTAATGACCTTGAGTAGGATATCCCTACACCACCTGCATCAGCTACAATCTTGGACGTATCTGTAGCTGTAACAGTAATATTTTCTTTAGCATCTACATCAGAACCATTAAGAATGCTTGCTTCTACGGTGTTTTTGATAGTGTTATAAGAACCAGCCCCAACACCTGCCAGACTTACTGTATTAACGCTCCCATTACTTGGAGCAGCACCGCTGTATCCCTGATTAGCTACCGAAACACCTCCGGCAATTGATAATGCATCAATATTGTTACCTCCATCAGCTTCTTCAAATTTAGCTGTAACATTCACGCCCCCTGCTGTGGAATTAACTGCGGAATTATCAATGTATGCCTTAGTGCTATTCTCAATCTTATTGTTGGAAATGGAGGCACCAAGACTAATTGGAACTTTATTACCTCCATCACTTAGAGCTACCCCAATAGATACACCACCTGCATCAGCTAGGATTTTTGATTTATCCGTAGCAGTCAAGTTCACAGAGCCTGTGCTAGTAACAGTTGATAAGTTCTCGATCGCAGCAATAATGGTGTTTTTGACTTCGTTACCCGAACCAGCACCAGCACCAGCAAATGCAACAACAGTACTAATATCACCACCATTAGCACTTCCTCCAGAAATTGCACCACCCATACTTAAGGCTCTGATATTAGCGGTAGAAGTTGCTTCTAATTCCACATTACCTAATGCGACTACCCTAGAGTTATTGATATAACTCTTAATGCTATTCTCAATCTTATTAACAGATGCAGAAAGTCCAACAGAAACAGCGGTAGCATTACCGCTTGTAGCTTTTGATAAGGCAACGCCAAAACCACCGGAGTCAGCTTGAATTTTGGAGGTATCCTCAGCTTTTATTTTCAGTGATTTACTACTGGTTTTGGTATTAACGGCGCTGCTATTAACGTAGGCATGAACGGTATTTTTAACTGTATTTCCAGATCCAGCACCAGCACCTGCAATACTTACACTATTGCCGAATGATGACAATGGAGATGAATTAGTAACGGAGACACTACCACCTAAAGTGAATGTGTATATCTCTGCATTAGATATGGCTTCAATGGTGATACTTCCAGAGTCTGTTGTATTAGAATTAACACCTACAACATTGTCAAAGTATGCCTTAATGGTATTGTCTATTTCGTTTGTTGCTGCAGCAAATCCAAAGGTAACACCATTATTATTAGAGCCAAAACCACCTTGCGGTTCTACAGTGGCAACACCCGAACTATCGGCAATGGAAACACCGACAACTCCGCTAATGGAATATATCTTCGAGGTGTCATTAGCGGTGAGTTTGATATCTCCAGTTGCATCCACAGTACCAATATTCTGGAAGAATGCTTCAGTTTCATTATCAACAACATTCTGAGAAACCGATCCAGCAACATTAAATGCTGTACCACCACTAGTTGTTGAAACTCTTGAACCAGCCACACCAGCAGCACCAGCGATTATGGTTACATCATGGTCAGCATTTAAGGTAATGTTATTTGCTTCTACCTTATTAGCACCAATGATATAAGCTTTGGTTCTATTATTAATTCCATTGCGACTATAAGCACCAAATAATCCCACATTCGGTGAAACTTGGGTGTTACCACCAATAGCAAATCCTCCAGAGAAAGCCCCAATAAAGGAATCATTGATTGCATCAATAGTAATATCACCACTAGTAACAAAAGTGCCATTATCGTTAATGTAAGCTTTGGCAACATCACCTATGAAGTTCAGAGAAACATTACCGGCAAGTGTAACACCAAAGTCATTTTGTTCTTCTACTTTTACCCCTGGTGCTGGTTTGGTACTGTAAGCTCCAGCCAGAGTAAATCCCCAGAAATTACCTGTATTCTTCGCATCTAAATCAACACTGGCAACATCTATATTGGCACTGCCAATAGTTTGATTGTTATCATCTTGGTCTTTGCCAATAATAGCTTTGGTGTTACGGTTGATGACATGAACCGCAACTCCTATACCTGCCCCAAGACTATCTGTGCGTTGCACTGAACCAACTATGCTGAAACGTTGATTATCGCTTTCTGCGTTAACCGCGACAGAACCACCTGTGATCATTGCCCCACCTTCTATCTGGGCAGTGGTATCACTTGTCTGTCTGACTCCTACCGCACTACCGGTAAATCCAAATGATTCCGCATCACCACCACCTTGGACAAGTGATAACCAGAAAATATCTTCCTTGGCTTTGACATCCAATCCTTCTCCTAATGCACCTGTATGGATTCTGGCAGCATCACCAATTCTGGCTGTGGTGGTATTGTTAATGATGTTCGTCATCACAGAAGCACCCACTCCACTCTTGGCACGATTACCAAAGAAGTTAAACATTTCCGTGAGATCTTTTTTATATGCGGCTCGGAAAGCCTGATCGAAGGCTATATCTAGCTGGATAATGCCAGAAGCGTTAAGCATCGTCATGTTGGTTTTGGCATCTACCAGCACTGACTGATTATCATTCCTGTAGAATATGTCATCAATCTGATTTATTTTTGCCCCATCATAGACAATAGCCTGTGAGGTGTTGTTATATGATGAAAAATCTGCTGAAACGGCGATACCCCACTTACCACCTTTAATAAATTGGGTTTTGCCCGTACTTGCACCATTAGCATCTTTACCCAACTCCAGACTACCCTTATTTTTGGTAGTCACAAAGCTATTAAGTATCCGCTTAGGAAAGCCTAATCTACCATCAAGGAGTACATCTTTAATTAACAGTGTTAAATTACCGCTGGCATCTACGGGAGTATCCTTAAAGTTAAAGTCTTTTTTGAAGTCTAATAGGAAGGGATAAGTAATATCCGAGGTGATGCTTATACTACCTACAGCATCAATGCCGGCATTCACTCCACTAGCATAAACATTGGTCTTGGCTGTATTAGTATAAAAACCAAGTCCCACACCGATGGCAACTGCATTTGCTGATTTTTTATTTTTAGTGCCATCTGTGCCTTGTGTTTCGTAACTTGTAGTTTCTTTACTAGTTGCTGCCTCTACTATAATCTGTTGTTTTTGGGTAATGTTAGCAGAAATAGTGAGATCGTTGGCAGACCTAATCACAGCATCAGTACCAAGATTGGTTGTTACTGTATGTTCATAGACATTGAGACCAAGACTTAAACCCCAAGACCAGGACTTGCTACTGTCCATCTTGTTGTATTTCTTTGTCACCTCATCATTGCTATTCTTGCCATCAGTTTTACCTTTAATGATGTCTTTGGCAGTACCTGGTCTAGTGAGTGCATTTGCCCCTGCGGTGGTCATTAAAGCTGGGTTAGAAAGTAAATCTCTCCATTTGGGGCTAGAACCTGTAGACCCTTTGGATACTGCTTTATTTGAGGCTTCTAGTAATGAAGTAATGGAAATACCATTGGTTGATTCCCCAGGTTTTTTGAAGGTATGAGTACCTGTGACACCAGTAACATCGAAAAGGATTGGGGCAGCATCTATAGCTTCTGCGTAACCTTCTTCAACTAGCTGGATGGTATCTTTATCAATAACAACTGCGTTATATGTCTCTTGATTGGTTAATCCCCGGATGGCTGTATCACCAGCGATAACGCTGCGAGTTGTTCTTAAGTTGTGGAGTCTACCAGTCCCTGCTGCTTGTAAATTCGCTGTTGAACCATCATCAGGATCGATTAGTTTGATGGTATTGTCATCAACGTATTCTACTTGATATTGTTTTTCTGCTTGCAGTCCCGTAATAACTGTACTTGTCTCTCCCAAGTAACCAATTTGGTAAGTGACTGTCTCCCCACCTGTCAAACCGTGAGATTCGATGGTAATGGTTTCTAAATCCAAATCTATGCCAGATTTTTTCAGTTCACCAGTACCTACGGATGTTAAATTCGCAACTTCAAAATCAACGGTATCAAATAACTGAATGGTATTATTATCAATTACTTGTACCTGATATCTATTGGTTTCGTTGGCTGTTAATCCACCAATAGTTGTGTCAGATACCTCAGTTTTGTAGGTGACGTAATCATTGGTGGTAAAACCATGATTGGCGATGGTAATAGTATCTTCTACGGTGACGCTATCATCTGCAACAGTAGCTTTCTGCTTGACAAATGTACCATCCCCCGCTGACGTTAAATCTATTACCTCAACCTTAGTGGTATCTAATAAGACAATGGTATTGCTATCAATTACTCCGACTATGTATTCGGTATTAGTTGTCAATCCACCGATAACATTATTACTTGTATAGGTAACAAAATCACCACTATTAAAACCATGATCAGTTATGGTGATAGTACCTAAGATAATATCTTCACTGGCAATAGTTTGAGGGAGTTGACCTTCAACAATTGCCGAAGCTTTAGTGAGTGTAGCCTCTCCATTTCCGGTGGGAGATGTTGTCAAATCTATGACACTATCATCACTATTATCAAGTAATTGAATGTTGTTATCATCAATAACCTTGACTTTATAATCCGTATTTTCAGTGAGACCAACTATACCCGTTGTGCCAGTTTGATTATAAGTAACAACATCATCATCTACAAATCCATGGTCAAGGATAAAAATGGTATTACCTGTATTTACATCGCTACTGCTACCAATAGTTTTAGTTAAGATTGATGATCCCTTATCCAGGGTACCGTCACCTATTGATGTTAAGTCCTGAACAGCAGATGTACTTACATCAAGTAACTGGATAGTATCGGCATCAATTACTTGGACTTTATATGGAGTGTTATCGGTTAACCCACCAATAAGCTGAGTACCTTTAACATAGGTGACAAGATCATCATTTGCTAAACCATGATTAGTTATGGTGAGAGTGTCTGGTATGTCAAATGCAGTATTGGGTATATCAACGCCTTCTCCTGTGGTGGGATCGAAGGAAAGGTTAATGGGAATGTCTTGTGTGGTAAGAACACTAGGATCGACTTCGTATAGCAGGGATTGACCTAATGTGAAACCATGATCTTGTAGTTTGATAGTGTTGTTATCTTTGTCAACAATCGCGCTATCAGATGGATCGAACTGGAAAGCACTTTCCATATAGGTGAAAGTGGGAGAGGATGCTGTTGCACTTTCAGTAATATCAATTGCAGTTCCTTCTTCTGCATCTTGACCAGTATCTGCTAATTTAATGGTGTTTTCATCTACTCTGATGACAAAGTAACCACGTTCGCTCAATCCACCAATGGGATTTGTTGCATCTGGAGAGTAATTAACTATTTGACCAGTATAAAAGTTATGACCAGTAACTGTGAGACTGTCATCTACAACAGTAGTAGTGGGTGTGACAGTTTTTTCAACTTGTTCATAATAGTTGAATATCTGACCGTCTCCCGAACCGCTACCACCAAAGTCAATTTCTTCTCCTGTTGCAGCAGCATCAAGGGTATATGCTAACTTAAAGGTATTGACACCTGTAAAAATGACGTAATATTCGTTACCTGCAACCAATTCATCTGGTTCTGTACCACCGTTATCACCACCATATACAAGTTTTTGTCCTGTGGTGAATCCGTGACTGGTAACTGTTATTTCATCTGTATTAGGATCAATCTTTGTTGATGGATCGATAAAGAATCCATTTAGAGGGGTTAAGCTATGGGTAACATTGCTGTCAACGTTGGAATTATCAATATCTAGAGCTTCACTTTTTGTAAGTTTGAAGTTATCCTTGTCAACAACGAGGACGGTGTAAGTCTCCCCATTGATTAAACCAGCATTTTGATTAGCAGCGTTGGTAGTCCCACCAATACTAACTCCACCACCATTGTCATAGACGATTTTATCTCCAGTTTCGTATCCATGATCTGCAATGGTAATGGTATCGCTACCAACCTTAGATAAGTCAATATTTTTACCAACAAAAGTTCCAGCAGCAGTTATGCTGCCATTAACTGTGGAATCAACGGTTGTGTTATCCCAGTTAACACCAATACCTATACCAGCACTACCATCTAGAAAAATTGATGTCTGTGCTTTACCTTCGGTTTTAACTGTACCATCAGCTTTAACGTTGACATTGCCACCAGAATTAATCGCTACATTGGTATCTACTAAGGCTTTAGAAACGGTAGTTGTATTGGCAATTGCCAGGGAAAAACCTTTTTCGTCTGCGTTAGCTGCTGTCTGGCTACCTGGACTATTGATAATGTTTTGCTGGCTGAGGTTTCCATATACTTGTGCCAGTACTTTTGCGGTGGTGGCTGTATTAGAGGAAATGGTAACGTTACCACCAGCATCAATGCTACTATTACCTGTAACTAAAGTCTGAGCATCTCCCTTAGCTTGACCATAGGCTCCAGCAAATCTAGAAATAGCTCGTTGGGCTGCTGTTGGCTGTGTTCCTATGATACTAATGGCTTTAACACTACTATCAACTGTAGCAGAGGTGGTAATCTCAACTTTGCCACTAGCGTCAATGTTAGTGCCATCAACTGTAATATTAGCTACCGAGCCGCGCACTTGTGCTGAAATGGGAATAGTAAAGTTATTAATAGCATAGGCAGAAGCACTGGTAGTTGGTTCAATAAAGGCTTTCTGAACCCATTCTGGGGCTTGACTAAAGGGGTTAAAATCTTCAGCTGCCCCCGTCACTACGACATCAGCACCTTTAAGGGTTGCACTGGTTAAATCAATATCTACTGACTTGTCAGAGTAACCAAATATTGTTGTCACTCCCCCTAGTCTTTGTGCTATGTCTTCCCCAGTTATTTTAATATTACCGGCTGTTTCTGTGTCACTATCAAGGACGTGAGATAGTAATTTTCCGCTGACTGTAATTTCGGGATTAATCAGTACTGCACTTTGTATGTCAGCAATTCCCAGAAGATCGGGAAAGTCTTTGGCATTGGCAGAAGATTTGAAGGTAATAGTACCAGAGTCACCTGTGGAAGCATCAGTTTCCCAGTTTGGGGTGACTACAGTTTCATCAATAACACGAGTAGAAATTATACCTGTGCTAAGAATTTCTATTTTTGGAGCATTGATGGTCAAGTTTTGGAACCCACTACCACCAATAAAGCCACCGATAGTAACTTTGTCTGTAGAGTTGATAGTTAAGTTATCACGGACACCAACTCCATCACCAGAAATTGTAAAACCGCTACCTAAAGTAAAATCACCGACTACATCAATGGTGACATCACCTGTTAAGGTTACATCTCCACTAAAAGTAACATCATCAGGATTCTTAGCAGGGCCTGCGGCTATTAGATTACCATAAGAATTTGTACCACTTAGATTCCCTGATAGTGAAGCAAATACGGAGTCATCATAACCAGTTATTGTACTGCTAGAAAAGGCTACTCCTGTTTCTATAGCACCTGTGTTAGCTTCAAAATCCCAGTCTCCACCTAAATTGGATGCTCCTGTTAAGTCATTGGAAGCGGCTACATCTGCCCCTGTAATATTACTGATGCCTTGGATTAAATCTAAACCTTCATTGGCTGCTAAATTACAACCATAGAAGAGAATATCTCCATTTTGGTTGAGAGCATTACCCCATACGGTGAGATCATTTGTATGGTTAGATAATGTACTAGAATCCAGAATTTGAGAACCTAACTGGACATTGTTATCACTAGCATGAGTAACAAAATGGATTGCATCCAGGTTTGAATATCCTGCTAAAACATTACTAATATCAGATAATTGATGATTGGAATCTAATTTATATACTTGTACATTGGGATTAACTCCATCTATCAAATGTTGATAATTGGAAATATCAGAACCAATAAATAGTATTTCATTGGGATTAGTAATTTGGTTTAATGGATCTAAAGGGTTAGCATTAGATCCGGTAGATGCAGAATTATTGGGGAAAGAATTATTGTCTAACACGATGATGATACCTGATGATTTGTTGCAGAAATGAGTTATGAATTTTGTTCTAAAGCGAGATCCAAATGATACATTTTGATCGCAAATTGTTGACGGATAAAAGCTATTTTTCTAAACTACGGGCTGTTTAAAATGGAAATAAAATAAGAAAGCAAAATCTAGATCAAAAAAGTAAATGGCTGCTCCCAAAAAATAATGAGGAAACAGCCAGAAAATTTTATCCTATGCTTGAGAAACTAGAACTTCATTATCCGGTGTTTGTGGTGCATCTTGAAGTACAACTTCAGATGTCAAAAACTTGGTATTAATGATTTCTTGATATGTGTCTAAATCACCTTGCCAATTATCTAATAACTGGTGGATAGACTCTAATCTTTCTTCTTTGGTATTACCTTGAGCTTGATAACTAAAGTTACCATTAAACAACACAATGGGAACTGTTTCTTCTTCACTGACGTACAGTGTACCTTCGTTAATGTTTAAGCTCAGAGTTTTATTTTCTAAGGTGAAAGCTAACTGTACTGATGCTTTAACAGGTTCTGTACCCACTTGTTGCCAAGGTGCAGGAGCTAGTAAGCTTCTGAGATAATCTTGTGCGGAAGTGTCTGCTCCCATATCGGTAGCTGTGATGTACCCTCTAATATCAATACCTACTGCTTGATACTCAGCATTGGGTAAGGATTTCACATAATTGTGAGCAACTAGTGGTGCTTGTACGTCTGTCAGTTCTTTAGCACTAATCACTTCTACAAAACTGATCAGATTTGGTTGTGCTGTTAGAGTAACACTGTTACGAAAGGCAATCTGAGATATTTGATCACTCATGACTGGTTGTTTAGCCAATTCCCAATCACCAGGAACAATATCACTATATTTTAAGAAGTCGTAGGATAGCAATTTGGGACTATAGTTATTAGTTGCGATCGCTAAACCTAAATTTTGCAGAACTACTGTTTTACTCATTTTTATCTCAACTGTTTATCTTCACTAAAATGTCAATTTCCCAGAAGTTACTACTATAATTTACTGATTGGTAACTAGTAACTTCTAAAAATAATTAATTGTGGACAAAAAAATTTGTAACCTGGAAAACAATTTATAGACAAGTAAAAATTGGACTGATACTTTTACATAACAGCCAAATTCCACCTATTTATTTTTGTAGACTAACCAAACAAAGTTAGTATTCTTGAGAACTAGAGTCTATATTTTCTAACAAAATTTTACTTCTTGTCATATTTACTCGCTCTCAAGGTTCAATCTTGAGCTTGGTTATAAACACCTTGAACCAAAAACATAATGTCTAAATCAATATTGATAGTCAATTAATCCAATTTAATAACTTAATACTATTGAGATTTAATTATCCTCCCCCAATATACTACAGATATTTATGTACGGGAAACTACTGAAATTAAGTTTCATTTAAGATTCGTTTAAGTTTTAATTATATCCCCAAACCGTTGCTAAATGGTTATTTGATAGCAATTATTATCTTAATTTGGTGATCCCAGGATAATTTCTGTTAACCAAAAATTAACTCTGTTGAACATTGACAGTAAATTTACTGTATTATCTATCTTCATCTAAACTTCATCGTCAATAACACTTATTTATGGTATGGAAGACCAAAATTTTTCTAATATTTGAAATGCTTGGTGAGGATTTAGAGATGTCAGTACACTCTTTTGAATACTTTGACGGTAATTCATCCATTCTAATTTATTGTTTTCTAACAATGGTTGCAAACTTTTAACTGGCAACTTTTGTCCGCATAATAGTGTTAAATAACCATCAATTTCAAAGATACTGGATTTAGGAATTAAATGAGAAATAGCTCGACAAACTCCACTATCTTGATATAAATCAACCAGATTTTGTAAATTACCTAAATCAGTTTCATTGTGACAATGTTGCCAAAATGGAGTATTTAATTGGCGATTAAATTTAAAATGTAAAGTTAGAAAATCACAAATTTCATCCCATAAATCACCAATATAATCATTGGTAGCATCAATCAATTTTCCACTAGGAGAAAGCTCACTATCTTGTAAAGCTAGAACTACTCGCCAAAGAGTTTCTAAAATCATATGTTGTCCTGTAGATTCCAAGGGTTCTACAAAACCAGAAGCATTACCAATAGCGATGACATTATTTACCCAAAATTTTTGATATCTGCCTGATTTGAAAGAGATTTTTCTCAAGTTATCTGTGGTATTAGGTGTAAGTTGTAAATATTCTTGAATTGCTGTATCTTGACTACAAAAACTAGAAGAATATACATAACCAAAACTGATTTTATCTTTTAAATCAATCCGCCAACGCCAGCCAGATTTCATGGTTGTAGCTGTTGTAAATGGATGAATAGGATTTGTTTGTCGTTGACAACTACCAACTATGGCAGAATCGCAAAAAAGACGATGATTATAGGGAATAAATTTTGTTTGACAAACACCATTTAAAAGTTGAGATTTAAACCCAGAACAATCTATAAATAAATTCGCCGCAACTTTTACATCCTGTTCACAATGAAGAAGTTTGATATTTCCAACTTGATCTAATTCAGCATCTAAAACTTCCATTTGTTGGATTTGCACACCCATAGATATTGCTTTTTGAGAGAGATAATTAATTAACTTATCAATATCTATATGATATCCAAAACCATCGGTAAGGATTTTGATATTACCTTGGCCATTATCTAACAGAGGTGCGTGTAACTTATCCATCAGAATTGAATATCTACTGGCTTGCTGCATATCATACATACAATAAAAACCAGGAGTTTTACTCAAATCTTGAGAATCATATCTAAATGGCTGATCAAAGGTGTAGTTAAAATGAGAAATTTCTGGTACACCCCATTCAAACTTGATCCCTAATTTCCAAACTGGCCAAATTGCTTGATAAAATTCTTGATGAGAAATATTCAGATATTCATGAAGAAATTGGGGAAACCAAGCTGTTGTAGATTCACCAACTCCTATGGGTGCATATTTATGACTATATAAAAGTAGAATTTGTAGTTGAGGAAAGAAGTGTTTTAAAGTGACGGCGGAAAGTAAACCAGCACTACTTTTACCCAGAATGACGACTTTTTTGATTGGATAATTCATGTTTTCAGTTTGCTAGAAACTTTGAGGATTTATCTATAGATCCCAAGATTTAGTTAATGGATCAATTGGCATTTCTGGATCAATCTCAATCACTGTAATTTTACCATTTTCCACTACTGTATTTCCCATAATTGTATTGTGAATTGCTTCAAACTTTGATTCTTCCTCAGCGAGACGTTCATAGTGTAAGGTGACATGATAATGTTTTTTAATTGGCTCACCTGTTTCTGAATGTTCTACTGTTAACCAATCCATATTTTGTTGTGATTCTGCTATTTGACGATACTCATCTGCTAATTGTTCTAAAGCGATCGCAATAGCGTGTTCTTTATTTTGCCCGTAGCATTGGATATTTTCTCTAGGTGAATCTGGAAAAGAAGATGATAATTGACACATATATTTTCCATTGTCTTGGGGTTGTAATGTGATTGTGATAGTTTCAGTTAACTCAGAGTTGATTTCATTCATGTTAAAGTTATCTATTCCAAAATTTTACAAATAAGCGATCGCAATTAATCAGTTTCCTAGCATTCATGTATTGACATTGTGTACACAATTATCTATAGTAAGACTAATTAAGTAATTAAAATAGAGGAAACTAAAATGGTAGCTTCCTTTGACAAAAATAACCCTGGACGTAATCAAGTGATTAATATTAGAGTTCAAGAAAAACAGCGTAATTTAATTGATTATGCTGCTTCAATTCTTGGTAAAACTCGTTCTGATTTCATGCTAGATGTCGCTTGTCGAGAAGCAGAGAAAATAATTCATGATCGAACTTTTTTCGGTTTAGATGAAGATAAATATCAAGAATTTTTGGATATTTTAGATGCACCACCTCAAGTAGATGAAGAACTACGCAATTTTTTAGCTGCTAAATCACCTTGGGATTAAAAATGACAGCGGAAAAAATTATAGAAGCTCCTCAACCAATTAATGATAATCATGATACATCAGAATTTAATTCAAAGTCAGAAATTTTAAATAATTGGTTAAGAGAAAAAGCTTTTAAAAACGAGGGGGATACTGCTAGGACTTATGTAGCAACTTGTGAAAATAAGGTAGTTGGTTATTACTGTTTGGCAAGTTCTGGTGTATATCGTTCAATAGCTATTAGGAAAGTAAAGCAAAACGCACCAGATCCAGTACCTTGTATGCTGATTGGTAGGTTAGCTGTTGATGAAAAATGGGAGGGGAAAGGGATAGGTTCTGGTTTATTAAGAGATGCAATTTTTCGGGTTTTACAAGCATCGAAAATTGTAGGAATACGATGTATTTTAGTTCATGCTAAAGATGAAGCAGCTAAACAATTTTATTTAAAATATAGATTTAAACCTTCTCCAATAGAATCTTTAACTTTAATGTTGCCTTTGCAGGATATTGTTGTCAATCTTGGATAAAAGAACTAGCAAAATAATCATAGTATTCGGATTAATAATCAATGGCGAATTTTGTTATTTGGACAGAAGAAAACAATGATTTCTGGCTGTAATTAATTCTAGTTTTACCTATTAATCAAGCTAAACTCCCTACGATAACTGTGGGTTTTAGGACTACACATATTTAAAGTTTTCTGTCCGTTAACTGCTAGCAAAATATGATTTACGACAGGCATTTTCTGAAAATTCAGAAGTTTACAATCAAATTCCTAAATTTTTGTCTGATGATGTTGCTTAATTATACCTTTTTTATATATAGAAATCCTAAATGGTATGTGAGAGTTCAATAAGCCTAAAATGCCTATATAATAAGGATTTTGACTCAGTATTTTCTCACGTTTGGGGTAGGATTGCTATATTTACCAAATTGTTTGAATAAGTGATAATGCTCGGATTTTGTAATCTTTCGTGACTAGAGGTAAACTAAGATGTAAAGCTGTAGCAGCAATAATGCGATCGCCCATTTCAGGAACAGTCAGACGTGGAATCTTTGCTAGAGATTGAGCTACTGATTGATCTAATGAAGCAACAACTAAACTTGGATTTGAATCATTCAGAGTTTGTAAAAGTTGTTCTAAAGCAGCTTCTGGAATTTTATTTTTCTCAGTCAGATAAACTATTTCCACGATTGAAATTGCGGATATATAAATTGGATAACCGTTATTAATAGCACCATCAAGAGCGATCAATGCTTCAGTTGATAATTTGTCGGGGTTTATTAAATACCAAATAATTGCGTGAGTATCGGCAACTACTGCACTCATAGATCAATATCTTTGGGGAAGTTTCCCCACATTTCCTGTTTTGCTTCAGTTATTTCTTGTTCTGTAATTTCAAATTTTAAGTTTGCCCATATTCCTTTAATATGTTTACGGGGTTTAGAGGCAGTTTTTGCGTTGAGACTTTGAACAAATTCTAGAACCTCTATTTGTTTATCTAGTGGCAAAACTCGCCAGTTTTCTAAAAGTAGTTTTTCTGTGTTCATTGTTGTTTTTTGATTTATGGTAGAGTTGATTTTAATATTATACAGATTTTTAATGAATATTTTGCAAATAGAGGAAGAAGATAATGAAACTGACGGAAATTCAGCAACAAGAATATCAAGCTCTCATTAATGCTTTAGGAGTAGCAGGAACGTTAAGGTTTTTACAACAGTTAGAGGTAGGTTATGGTGATTATACGAAAGAACGTCATCAATGGTTAAATTAACTCACAATAGATGATTTTCATAATTATGTTAAACAGAATAAAAATTGAATAACAATCCAAATTTATAGGTTGAATAATGTTACTACTTTTATCTTTTCCAAACTTTAATAGTCTGATCTCTTCCTCCACTGATTAATGTGTTTCCATCTGGACTAATTGCAATTGATGTAACACCTCTACGATGTTCTTCAGAAAAAGCTTGTGATTCATTTTCAGTGATTTTCCACTCCACAATTTTGCCATCATTACTTCCACTTATTAAAGTTTTACCATCAGGGCTAAAGACAAGACAAGTAACTGCATCTGAGTGTTTTCGCAGAGTTTGAGCTATTTCTCCAGTATTCAAACGCCAAAGTTTAATAGTATTGTCATTGCTACCACTAGCTAATAGTTCTCCATCTGGACTAAAGGTTAAAGTATAGATAGAATCTCGATGTGCTGAAAATGTACCTAAACATTCTTGACTCTCTGTATACCATATTTTGATGGTTTTATCGTAGCTACAACTAGCAAGGATTTGTTCATTTTTTGGGTTGAAAGCAACACAGGTTACTTTATCAGAATGACCATATAATTTAGCAATTTCTTTGCCACTTTCTACATTCCATAATTTAATATCTTTATTATTATTAGCCGCTAAGGTTTTACTATTAGGACTAAAAGCCAGTGCATCAAAACCGAAGACATCAAAAATATTACTAAAAAGAGTTTTACCAAATGTATGAATTGGATTCTCCCATAAACCTACTCGCCAAATGTATATTTTATATGCTTTGCAAGCAGCAATGAATTTAGCATCTGGACTAGTTGCAACAGAGGTAAACCATAAATCAGAAATGTCTGTAACAGATATTTCTTGTAGATTTTCTAGTGTTTTTGTTTGCCAAAGTTTAATAATTTGATTACCACCACTGATAAAATATTTTTGATCAGGAATAAAAGTAAGTTTTAATCCATAACGCATCACAGATTGTTGAGAAAAGTCAGTTGAAATTTTGGCCAATTTATCTAAAAAACTAATTCCAGTGGATTGACTTTCAACTTGAGTGTAATCATTCTCTGTTAAACTAGCAACACATCGCCAATTTACTTTTTGAATAGTTAGGATGTCTACATCGTCATTTTTTTTTTCATAATAATTCCATCCTTTGCTCGCATATATAGCACTGGTGTAGCAAAGTCAGGTTGATCTAATCCCACTTCCATAGAAATAGCATTGCGAGTTGTTTGGATAGCAGCATCTACAGGCCAGCCTAATGCCAGAGTACGGTAAAACTCATCAGCAAACAACTTAGCAGTGCTATCAAGAATGGAATATTGCATAGCGACTACTGCTGGTATTCCTTTTCGTACTAGGTTAGGTGCTGTACCTGCAAATGCTTGATGGGAAGATACCGTCGCACCCTGACAGGAATTTAACACCACCAACCCCACATTACTGTTACCTAAGAAAAAGTTAGCAAAACTCTCATCATCCAATAGTTTGGATTTACCATCATTATCTACTAGAGCAATCTGGCCTTTGTTGTTTTCAAACACACCATGACCTATAAAATGGAAGATATTGTAAGACTTCTCACGTAACTTTTGGTTGATATTGCGAATATTTGCATCTTGTATCACATCTAACTCAATTGTTCCCGATGCGATGTGTTTTGCTAATGCTTCACGAATTAGTTTTTCTTCTCCAGTCACGTCCAATTGAGCTAAGTTAGTAGGACTGGATATAACTAGCAAAACTTTGAGAGGTAAATCAGCAGCTTTAACTTCACGCTTTTGCAGGGGAACATCAATATAACGAGAAAGTACGGTTTGGGTATTATTTGCAAGGAAGGTATTTGTTCGTTCATCATAGAGAAATTCCCAAGGTAGGGAAGCAAGTTCTGGAGAGTCAAACACTAACCGTAAACGTACATTATAGTTATTCGTTTGTGCAGCGGCAATTGTAGCGCGGAAAAGTCCATGAATTTCTGTTGGAAAAAGCGCTTGGTACAATTGGCTGCCTAGCGATTTGAGCAATTGTGTATTTGTTGATCGAGATTCAATCAGTGGTAATGTAAGTTGAATTTGATTTGTTTCTAACCGTAATTCACCTGATTCGTCTCCTTGTTCTGAAGAAGCTCGAATATTGTTATTTTTGTCAACTAATATTTGAAAATCGTGATAGTCAATTGTGTTCATATTTTCTCAACAACCTCTGGACTATATATACCAAGGAATATTTTTAAATTTTCGCTTATTCGTCAATATCCTACTAGCTAACGCGATTACCCCAATTATGACCCCTTAGCTCTTCTTATTGTTTATTATTATGGCATAGGGGTAAAAAATAGCCATAAACCCCGTAAGTAATATTACAATTCAAACCAGTCATGAATAGCACTGCTGAAATTAAGCTATGAAATTGCAAAGTTACACCTTTAGACATCTCCGGAAATTAACTTTGCGTGATTTGAAACCCTTGTAGAGACGTTGCGTGCAACGTCTCCACAATCTTTTTTGGAGATGTCTTTTGATCAGCAATGCTATTAAATTATATTTAAAATTTAGGTAATATTATCAATCAAATCAATAAACAACCTTATTAATATAAAAATACTTAAGACTAAATATTTACCAAGCGGGTGATGGGATTCGAACCCACGACATCAACCTTGGCAAGGTTGCGCTCTACCACTGAGCTACACCCGCAAATCGAACACTTTATTAATATCTCAGATTTTTCTTGGTTTGTCAACCCCCAGTCCAAAATTTCTTTCTGGCAGAAAAACATGAATATCTAGGGGCAAACCCCCCGTAGTTGCCCCAGAATTAGACAGGGTGCAGGGTGCAGGGGGATAGGGGTTACTGAAGTGTCGTAGAGTTCCAGAGGCAGGGTGCAGGGAGAAAAAATTGTCTTCACGGAGTGACTGCAACTGGGGTCAGTCCCTCAAATCGGCTTTTCATCCTACACTCTACATCCTATACCCTGTCTCAACCTTAGCTCTCCACCCAGCCAGTGTACTAGCCAGTGTTCTTAGCATTGAGTTATCTTGAGATGACTTTCGCTATGAGCAAGGAACTTGAGTTCTTCCCAAGATATAGGTTTTACCTAAAGTTGACACCAATGAATAATAATCTAAATTACCTCTGACTCAACAGAATTTTGTCTGGATGCAGGTAAAGACTGGACATTTTTAGGGTCAGATTCTGCCAAGTTAAAATTTAACTGCCGCATTAAACTAGCCATTTCTATAGCATTCATAGCATAATCCCAACCATGATTACTCTTAATCCCAGCCCTTTCCAAAGCTTGCTGCATGGTATCTGTAGTCAAAATTCCGAAAATTACAGGTACACCTGTTTGGAAACTGGCTGCTGCTATACCTTTAGAAACTTCCGCTGATACATAATCAAAATGGGGAGTTTGACCTTTTATGACTGCACCTAAACAAATTATGGCATCATAACGATGGGAGAGAGCCAACTGACGAGCAACAGTGGGAACTTCAAAACTGCCTGGAACCCAAACATAATCAACTTGACTTCCTTGGGGATCAGGATCTATACCGTGGCGTTTTAGGCAATCTTGACATCCTGCTAAAAGCTTCATTGTCACTAAGTCATTAAATCTACCAATTACCAACGCAAACCGTAAAGGCTCTGTTTGGGTAAAATTTCCCTCAAAAACTGCCATGACTGCCTCTTTTGACTATAACTTCTTAGCTAATCTTTTCTCGATACAAAACAGAAAAGCAGGAAAGCAAGAACCAGGACAGAAACAATCATAAACAAATTTTTGCTTCTTAGTCCTGTTAACTTTACTTTCCCGCTCCTCTGGTTTTTATATTATGTGCTAGGGGCTGATCACAGCCGTAGACTAAACCACAAAAAAGTTTAATATACCAACTAAAACCACTAGGACAACCCAAACTCCAGAACCAACCCAAAGCAATTTTTTAGATTCTATCCAATTTTGAGGTGTTGCGTAAACAACGGGAACACCCACAACTAGGACAAAGGACATCAGAACTAGAGATACTAAAGCAACTTGAAATATTAGGCTCATTTTTACTTTTCCCAACACTTTGGAATCATAACTACACCCAAGACTGTTAATGTCAAATCAACAGGCTGGATTGATCATTTGATCATTTAATATTTTACGTCTGCTTTGTAACAGTTGATCAGTTATCAGGGAATAGGGTGGTGCAGGGTGCAGGGTGCAGGGTGTGGGGTGCAGGGTGCGGGGTGCAGGGTGTAGGGTGTAGGGAGAAAAAATTGTCATTGTGGTGAGTGACAGCGATTGGGTTAATTTATTTCTTATCAGTCCCTAAAATCAACCTGTTGATGCTTTATAACTGACAACTGCTAACTGACAACTGCTAACTGCTAACTGACAACTGACAACTGATAACTGAAATCATGGATTTAATTCTCTGTCATACAACTGCTGATTTTGATGCTCTGGGTGCTGCTGTGGGGTTAAGTTGCCTCAAACCAGGGAGTAAGATTGTTCTCACTGGGGGAGCGCATCCACCAGTTAGGGATTTTTTGGCGTTGTATCGAGATGAATTTCCTTTAATTGAGCGCCGTTCTGTTAGTCCTGAAAATCTTCGTTCTTTAATGATTGTAGATACTCAACAGCGCGATCGCTTAGGTAAATCTGGGGAATGGTTAGATTTCCCAAATGTGCAAGAAATTATTGTTTATGATCATCATCTTACCCAAGATGGAGATATTCCTCATACACGTTTATATATAGATAGGGTGGGAGCAACTACTACTTTAATGGTAGAAGAACTGCAAAAACGAGATATTTCCCTCTCTGCGGCCCAAGCAACAGTTATGGCGTTGGGAATTCATGTTGATACCGGTTCATTGACTTACAATCAATCTACATTTAGAGATGCTTTAGCTTTAGCTTGGTTGATGGAACGAGGAGCGAGTCTATCAGTAATTTCCACTTACCGTGATCCTGGTTTATCTCCCCAATTACAACAACTATTAACTCAAGCATTGGAGAATCTACAATCGGTATGTCTGCATGGATATACCATTGCTTGGGTGAAATTAACAACTGATAATTTTATGCCTGGGTTATCACATTTAGTCTCGGAATTGATTGAGTTAACAGAAATTGATGCCATTTTATTAGGACATGAATATTCTTTAGAAAATGGAGAATCACGCTTAACTGTAATTGGTAGAACTCAAATTCCCAGAACAAATCTCAATATTTTATTGCAACATTTTGGTGGTGGTGGACATTCCCAAGCTGCTTCTTTAAATATGAAAACTAATGATTCCCAAGCTGTTTTACAACAATTATTAGAATCCTTAAAACAACAAATTCCCCATCCTCCCACAGCCAGAGATATTATGTCATCTCCTGTGCGGACTATTCGTCCAGAAACTACTATTTCTGAAGCCCAGAGAATTTTATTAAGATATGGACATTCTGGTTTATCTATAGTGAATGAACAAGGTAAATTAGTGGGGATAATTTCTCGTCGTGATTTAGATATTGCCTTACATCATGGTTTTAATCATGCCCCTGTGAAGGGCTATATGAAAACTAACTTAAAAACAATCAATCCTGACACAATTTTACCACAAATAGAATCTCTAATTGTCACCTATGATATTGGTCGCTTACCCGTTTTAGAAAATGATAATTTAGTGGGGATGGTGACTAGAACTGATGTGTTAAGGGAATTATATCAAGCAGAAATAGTTAATCACCAAATCAAAAAAGATGATGAAAAGCAGATTGATCTGCCACAATTACAAAGTAAATTAACTCCTCAACTTTGGCAATTGTTAAACATTGCATCCCAGGAAGCTGAAAAAAGAGGATGGCATCTTTATTTAGTAGGTGGTGCAGTGCGAGACTTAATTTTATCTGAAGCTGAAACTGGAACTTTAATGATTAATGATATTGATTTAGTTGTAGATGGTTTTCATCGCACAGCCGATGTTGGTGCAGGTGTAGAATTAGCAAAAGCACTACAAGAAATTTATAGCCATGCTCGGTTAGAAGTTCATGGTGCATTTCAAACTGCGGCTTTATTGTGGCATAAAGATCCAGAGTTCGATTCTTTATGGGTGGATATTGCTACTTCTAGAACTGAATTTTATCCTTATCCAGCAGCTAACCCAGAAGTAGAAGCTAGTTCTATTCGCCAAGATTTGTATAGAAGAGATTTTACTATTAATGCAATGGCATTAAGGTTAACTGCGCCAAGAAGTGGTGAATTGTTAGATTTTTTTAGTGGTTATTTAGATTTACAAGCAAAGCAAGTTCGGGTTTTACATCCTAATAGTTTTATTGAAGATCCAACACGGATTTATCGTGGTGTGCGTTTTGCTGTTAGGTTTGGATTTACTTTGGAAAAACAAACAGCAGAATTTATTCGTTATGCAATTAATAGTGGTGTTTATGATCGCACATCCCAGAAAAATGTTAAAACTCCTGCCTTGCAAACTCGGTTAAAAACAGAATTAAAATATATTTTACAAGCACCTTATTGGCAATCAGCATTAAAATTATTAGATGATTTACAGGCTTTACAATGTATTCATAATAGCCTGAAATTAAATCAAGATATTTTCAGACAACTAAGATTATTAGAGATTTGTTTTCGGAGATTCGATCAACAGCAAAGATTAAATCATTGGCAAATACGTTTGGAGTTGTTAATTACCCATCTAGCCCCAGAATATAGAGGTAAGGTAGCTACAAATCTACAATTAGCTGATGATTGTATTACTCGACTGGTGAAATTAGCGGAACGACAAAATGAGATAACTACTACTTTACCCAATTGTCAATTATCAAGTGAAATTGTACATTTGTTGAAAAAGTATGACTTACAAACTTTGATTCTCATTGCTGTACGAAGTCAAAGAAAGATTAGGAGTCAAATTTGGGTTTATTTTACGAAGTTAATTAACGTCCAGCCTTTGTTAAATGGGAATGATTTAAAGCGTTTGGGTTATAAACCTAGTCCTATCTTTAAGCAAATTTTAGATGATTTATTAACAGCTACTTTAGATGGAGTCATTAGGGATGAAGCGGAAGCTAAGGAGTTTTTACAACAACATTATCCTCTTGAATGAGGGTTTGCAGCAAAAAGGGATTGGTGACTGATGAGGGGAAGAGTGGGAGAGGGGAAGAGTGGGTGAGTGGGTGAGGGGAAGATTTTAGAGTATCAAAGCTTGAAAACTACTCCCTGCACCCTGCACCCTGCACCCTGCACCCTGCACCCTGCACCCTGCCTCTGAGCCTCCACTGATCACTTTTTGCTGCAAACCCTAACTATACTAAGGACTAACTTGATCTATGACAGAGATTTTGCCATCATCTCCCACAGTCCAAATATCATACACACCAACTACATCACCATTGGCATCTATCTCAACATTACCGCTTGCACCTTGGTAATTAATCTTCTGTCCTTCTTTTAATAACTTGAGTCCTTCACAAACATCAGATACCTCTGTACCTTCTCCACCGCCTACTTCCCGGATATTATTGGCAATACCAGTTCCAGTGTTTTCCTGGGCCGCTTGTGCTGCTAATACAAGTAAAGCTGCTGCATCCCAAGCTTGAGGTGCATATTCCCCTGGTGAACCACCTTTTTTCTCATTCCACAGCTTATTAAATGTTTCTAGGGCTTTACCATTAGAACCAGGTACTGTACCTATAGAACCAGATAACAAGAACTTACCATCAGGACTTTTACCCACTTGTTTTGGAAATTCTGGAGATTTCACCCCATCAGTCAATAATATTTGTACACCTTCAGTTAAACCTTGCTGATAAGCAGATTTGAGAAATAAACTGCCTGTTTCACCATACATGACAGCGACTACAGCATCAGGTTTACCAGCAAAAGCTGCTCCGGCTTCGGTTTGAAAGGTTTGAGCTTTGGGATCATAACGTACAGGTTTATCTTTGTTAATGACTGTACCACCCAATTTTTCAAAGGTTTCTACAAAGACTTTTTCAAAACCTACACCGTAATCATTGTTAATTACTGCTGTGGAAACTCTTTTCAATCCTCTTTTGTTTGCCAGTTGAGCTAAAGCAGCTGCTTGGTAGGTATCTGGTGGAGCAGTCCGCGCCCAAAATCCTTTAAAAGTACCTTTCTTAGCGTCTTCTGTAAATACGGGACTTGTACTACCAGGAGAAACTAACATCACTTGGTTTTTGACTGCAATAGGTAAAGCTGCGGTAGATACACTACTAGCAAAAGAACCAACTACACCAGCGACTTGATCTACAGTTGCGAGTTTTGTCATCCCTGCTGCACCAGCTTTAGGATCTGTTTGATCATCTACTTCCACTAAAGTAACTGATTCTCCGTTGACTCCACCGCAAGCATTGACGGTTTCTACAAGTAGGGGAACTGAACCAATCATTTGTTGTCCTACAGAGGCTAAGTCACCGGTTGCTGGTAATAAAGTACCAATTTTTAAGCCTTGACTGCTATTATTATTTGTGCCGTTTGTATTGTCTGAAGTTGTAGTGGTATTCTCACAGGCAGTTATGAATAAACCGCTGAAAATGGTGATTATACTCAGAAATAGGGAAAAACTAAATTTTGGCATATCTTTATTTACACTCCTCAAATCCTAAATAATAACATTTTGGTTTACGGATATTGGACATTATGCCAAATGTGAGAAAAATCCAGTCAACCATGAGCAAGTGGGTATTTTTGATATTTTTGGTGTTAAGTACCCAAGCAAAATTAATTGCACATATTGATTAAACTGGAGTTAGGGAACAGGGAGAAGGGAACAGGGAAGAAGAATTTACGTATATATTAGAACTCTCCGGAAAAGAGACGTTGCATGCAACGTCTACGTTCAAATATTTTCGCATTTCACGCACCCTAGGCCAAAAAATATGCCAGTTGCGTAAGTCCTATTAACTTCAAAACTCCTATCTTCCTCATCTGCTATCTCTGCGTCTCTGTGGTTAATTCCCTCAAAAATTATAGATAATCCCAAACGAGGAAATTAATATTTAAGATTTATTACAAAAATGTTAATAGTGAATATGCAAATATAACAAAATACTCAGTATGACATTTTTTACATTATAATCGTTTTCAACAATGATGGATAGCACCATTGAAGACAATTCATTCTAAAACTTGTCAAATATATTTATGATTAGACTTTATTTCATAAACTTAAAACATAAGTTACGTCATTTTTGAAATTGCCCATTTATATTATCATTGATTTTTTTACCTATAATTCATTTTATTTTAGTCCAAATTTCTACAACAATCACTTTTGATAATGGTGTATCAGCTTTTTGGCCATCTGCTGGGGTTTATGTAGCGGGAATTTTACGTTTAGGTTGGAGTTTTTTACCAGCTATTATATGCAGTGAGTTATTGGTAAATAGTTGGTTATACACATCAGTTTATGAAAGTAATCATAGCTTATTGATAATCATAGCAGTTACTTCCATTAGTACATTAGATACTGGAATTATTTATATTTTAAAAAAAAAATTTATAGGAGCAAAAGATTTTTATGATACTTCTACCAATATTTTCAAATTTTTATTAATTGTTAGTGGAGAATCTTTTATTACATCTCATATAGCAATTAGTTTGTTTGCAACTACTAAGAACATTCCTTGGTCAGATTATCAAATTTCTTGGCTATCATGGTGGCTACCTCTTCCTTTAGATATTTTATTGATAACTCCTGCAATTCTAGTTTGGACACAACTACCAAAAAAACAAAAACCTTTACCTGCTGGTTGGAGAGTAGAATTATTTCTAATGTTATTGATCATAGGTTTAATTATTCAAATTTCCTTTGGTAGTGGCTATGCTATTGAATATACTCTTTTGCCGATTTTAATTTGGTCAGCATTTCGTTTTCGTCTCCGGGAAACCAGTTTATTAACATTATTAATTACAGTGGTTGCTATTTTCAGAACTACTCAGGGAGCAGGTTCATTTTTTCGTTCAGAAACTTTAGAATCTCTGATCTTACTACAATCATTTATTGGTGTATTTGCTCTGACGGCTTTAGTTCTATCTTCAACCATTCAAGAACACTGGTGGGCTGAATTTAGACTGAAACAAGCCAATGAGAACTTAGAAGAAAGAGTCAGACAACGAACTTTGGAATTACAAAATATATTAGTAGAGTTAAAATTAACTCAAGCACAAATAATTCAAAGTGAAAAAATGTCTAGTTTAGGTCAGTTAGTTGCTGGAGTCGCCCATGAAATTAATAATCCTGTGAATTTCATTTATGGTAATATTAGTTGTTTAAGAGAATATTCAGAGTCTTTATTAAAAATGATTGATGTATATCAAAAAAATTGTGAACTTAACAATTATGAAAATCATGAAATTAAAGATATCAAGGCAGATATAGATCTAAACTTTTTAATTGAAGACTTACCCAAGTTAATCAATTCTATAGAATTAGGAACAGAGCGAATTAGAGATATTGTTGTCTCTTTACGTAATTTTTCCCGCATGGATGAGGCAGAATTTAAAACAGTCAATATCCATGATGGGATTGAAAGCACTTTATTAATATTACAACATCGTCTCAAGGTAAATGGTGATAAACCGGAAATTACAGTTATTCGAGATTATGGTGATTTGCCATTAGTAGAATGCTATCCTGGACAATTAAATCAAGTTTTAATGAATATAATAGTTAATGCAATTGATGCTATTGAAGAAAATCATCTTCATCTTTCTTCTATAGCAAGACAGGAGAAATCTTACACAATTAAAGTGACGACTAATTTGATTGAAAAAAAATGGATAGAAATTATATTATCTGATAATGGCACAGGTATAGAAGAAAATATTAAAAATCAAATTTTTGACCCATTTTTTACTACTAAAGAAATAGGTAAGGGTACAGGTATGGGAATGGCTATTAGTTATCAGATTATTACAGAAAAGCATCGAGGGAAATTAGAATTTAATTCACAAGTAGGAGCAGGAACTGATTTTATAATCAAAATTCCGATTAGGCAATAGTTTTGTTTATACCGTAATTGTTATGCTAAATTGATCAGAAGGAATAGGGAACAGGGAATAGGGTAAAGAGACAAATTTTGCATATTAGGTACTGAATAACCATAGTTGTTTAATTCAATCAAATTGTAAAATCATATAAATAATGCGCCATTTCTAACTTGGAACAAATAGGAATTTCTGTTTCTCTTCCTGATTTATCTAAAAATACTGCTTGGTTATTTTCACTACCAAAACCACTATCACTTTTATCAATTGGGTTGGCTATAATTATATCTAATTTCTTTCTTTGTAATTTCTCTTTTGCTGGTTTAATAATATCCCCTGTTTGGGCCGCAAAACCTATTAATAATTGTTGTGGTCTTTTGAGTTTACTTAGTTCTGCTATGATGTCTGTTACTGGTGCTAGGGGTAAATTTTCTGGTAGCGATCGCTTGGGTAATTTTTCTGCACTGTAAGTTTTTGGTTTTACATCTGCAACGGCAGCTGACATGATTATTATGTCTGCGTTTGCTAACTGATCTAACATTACTTGCTGCATTTCGACTGCACTGACTACGGAAATTGCTTTAACTCCTAAAGGTGCATTCCAACTTGCTGGACAATGTACTAATGTAATCTCTGCACCTCTGTGTAATGCTGCTTGTGCTAATGCTAATCCCATTTTACCGGTTGAGGGATTACCAATAAACCGCACGGGATCTAAATATTCTCTCGTTCCCCCCGCACTGATTAAAATCCGCTTCCCGCTTAAATCTCTCTTCCCCTGGGTATGCAATAAGGATTGAATGTAAACAAATATTTCTGCTGGTTCGGCCATTCTTCCTGCACCGATGCGATCGCAAGCTAATAACCCAGAGCCACTTTGCATACCATGATATCGCTTATCTGTCAATATTTGCTGCCAATTTCTTTGCACTATCACTTGTTCCCACATATCCGTATTCATGGCGGGTGCTAACAATACAGAACAGGTCGAAGCAAGAACAGTATTCGTTAATAAGTTATCTGCCATTCCATAAGCTAATTTAGCCAAAGTATTAGCTGTTAAAGGCGCGATTACAATTAAATCAGCCCATTCTCCCAATTCAATATGTATAGGACGATCATAAATAGGTTGCCAAAAATCATTATCTGTGTAAGCTTGATGACGAGATAAGGTGGCGACAGTTAAGGGGGTAATAAATTTGTGAGCGGAATTTGTGAGAATAACTTTGACTTCTATCCCAGATTTGAATAAAGTAGAAATTAATTCACAGATTTTATAAGATGCAATACCTCCACAGATGGCAATGATAACTTTTTTGGGTTGGGGGTTTATGGATGGTGGCATTTTGTCAGAAATTCTTCAACAAACTCTATTGATAAGCTCTACACAATTAGGTGAGAATATGATTGAATCTGGAAACATATAAACAGTAAGCTTTTGAATTGCGTGTAGTGCTATGTGAGCCTATTTTGAACAAGTATAGAAAAAATAACAGAGTGCGCCATTAGGATATAGTGACGCACAATAAAATAGCTTAAAATGTTGGTATCAAAGCTTAAATTTTAAATTTAACCTTCATCGTAGGGTTCTAAATCTAAAAGATAGACATAAGGCTCAACCAATTCTGGCCGCTGAAACGCGATCGCCCGCAATAAATGCCAATCATTTAAACCCTCAAAAGCATTACTATAATTATCTAATTCCAGACGGTTGGCCAAATCATCAACATCGTTTGCTGTCATAGCAGCAATATCTGTTTTGGAAATGCTTAGAGTTGTCATCATGCTTGCCCCTCCCTTTTGCAGCACCGCATTCAGCTTGGGGTGGAGTTGCGCTAACTTATTCCACCTAATATATATTACCCACTAATTGACACAAAAACTGTAAACTTTCTGCTGATTTTTGTCCTGTTTTGTAAAAAATTCATAATCTAACTATTATTAATTGTCTTAATAACAAAAGTTCGCAATATGTCTAACATTTGTAAGTTAATTTCATGCCCTGCATCGAATTCATGATAATCTACGTTTACTCCTAATGCTTGAGAAATATCTCTAGCTTTAACTGCCGCAGATAAGGGTACAACTTGATCTTGTCTGCCGTGCATAATTAATGTAGGTGGAAAATTGCCTTTTTTCAACTGAGTAAGTTGAGGGTGTGGATACCCACTCATCACGGCTAAACCAGCTAAAGGTAAAGTTAAACCCACATCTAAAGTCATTGCACCACCTTGAGAAAAGCCACTCAAAATAGTTTGGGATAAGGGAATTCCTGTCAAATTTTCTAAAGACTGTAACCAATCTATTAACATTTCTCTACTCTCTGACAACCCTGAGTAATTTTCATTTTCCAAATCATACCAAGCTCTACCAACAGAGGAATAAGGATGGGGATAAGGCGCATTTGGAAACAAAAATTCACAATCAGGCAAATTGAAATAAGAGGATAAAGATTCTACATCTTCAGCATTTGCACCCCAACCATGCAAAGTAACAATTAAAGCAGATGGAGTTTCTTGTGCTGTGGGGGGAATTCTTAAAAATTGTAAAGTCATGATCAATGATGATGTTGATAGTTATTGATGAGATAAAACTAGTAATTGGTAAATTTCTTACTGTCACTTGTCACCTATTTACCAATTCCTCCATCCTCCCCTAGGTGCAGTTTCAGTTTTGCCCCTAAATCCGTGATTTTGCATAAGTTTATGGTATTCTGTACTACTTGACCAACGATCAATTTCCCTAGCTCGTAATACTGGTACTGGGTGACTTAATTGGGCGGTACGAGCTTCTTTTACCATGACACCCAATTCCGTTTTATTAATGTCATCGTACGCACGTGCTTGGGCAACAAAAGCATCTAGATTTAATTGGGGTGCTAAAGTAGGAGAACCACCTGCTAACTTCATCAACACAGACATAACAACTCTGGGATTTTGGGTAGCTAATAAAGCAGCGCGATCGCAAGTAAATTCTGCACAACGTACCCATTCCAATAACTGTGCTTGTAGAGTTTGTGCTAAAGCCACACCAATATTAGGTACAATTGATGCAGCTAAGATCAATAAATTCACGGGTGTTAAATACACACTATGATCACATTTTAGATGTCCCAACTCATGGGCAATTACCGCTTGCACTTCCTCTGGAGTTAACATATCAATTAAAGAAGTGTGCAACACTACAAAAGGTTGTTTACCCCGCATAGCAAAAGTATAAGCATTAGGAGCGGGATGTTGATGCACATATAACTGAGGTGGTTCAATATCCAAAGTTATGCAAGCATCTAATAATAACTTATGTAAATCAGGTAATTGATTTTCACCCACCAATACACTAGCAGCAATATTTTCTACATAAAAAACTTGTTCAGCCATAGGGCCTAACAAATTTCTCACCATCATATCTATACCTGGAATTTGCTTGAGAGTTTGAGTAGCTTCCAAGTCTAGGGGATGACGGAAAGAGTCAGCTTTTAAACCAATTAGAGGTGTTGTAACTAAAGACATAATGATGGCAATCAATAAAAAATATAATTCCCACAGATAGTATAACGATTCCATCCTCATGGTAAAGGCGATCGCTCTAAAATTGACAGCCTTCTAAACCATGAATAGAACAAGTTGAACGTAATAATTGATTATCACCCAGGTAAATTTTTTCTATTTTCTCCAATTTTGATAGGGGTTGAAGATTTGTGATGGGATTAAAACGAAGATTTAATCTTGCTAAATTTTCCAGTTTTCCTAAAGAGCTAATATCTTGGATTTGATTCCCTTCTAATTTTAGGGAACGTAGTTGATTGAGTGTAGTTAAAGCACTAATATCTTGGATTTTATACCCCTTCAAATCAAGCCATTTTAAATTTGTTAATTTTGCCAAAGGTTGAATATTAGTAATTTGGTTATTTTCAAGCTGAAGGTTAGTTAAATTTGTCAATTTTGCCAAAGGTTGAATATCAGTAATTTGGTTATTGCCAAGTTGAAGATTAGTTAAATTTGTTAATTGTGCTAAAGGTTGAATATCTGTAATTTGATTATCAGTTAAATCCAGAGACTCGATATTTTTTAAGTTAGCTACAGATTTAATATCTACTTGATTACCTTTGAGATTAATCCGCTTGACATTTGTTAAATTTGCCAAAGTACTGATATTTTGGATTTGGTTATATTCAAGATTCAAAGACTTCAAATTTGTCAGATTTGCTAAAGAACTAATATCGTTAATTTGGTTATCTTCTAGGATTAGAGTTTCTAGGTTCGGTAAATTTGCTAAAGGAGTAATATCCTGAATTTGGTTAAAACGGAGACTGAGAAAATTGAGATTTGTTAGCTGTGCAAGAGGACTAATATCTGTAATTTTGTTGAAGACAATAACCAGGTGCCTCAAATTTTTTAAATTGGCTAGAGGGCGAATATCTTGAATTTGGTTATCTTCCAGAAAAAGTGCTTTTAAGCTAGTTATTTCTGCTAGAGAGCTAATATCATTAATTTGATTTTCTCCGAGATAAAGTTTATTGAGTTTAGTTAATTTCTCTAGATGACTAATATCTTTAATTGTGTTCTTTCCCAGTTTAAGGTAGGATAGCTGATTGAGTTCTGCTATAGGGCGAATATTTATAATTGAATTATTAGCCAAATTGAGACCTGTTAAATTTTTCAATCCTGATAATTGGCTGATATCTGTAATTGAATTGTTATGTAAATCCAGCCAAGTTAGATTTTTCAATCCTGACAAAGAGCTAACATCAGCAATCTTTTTATTACTACCGATATGAAGATTTTCTAAATTAGTCAATGCTTTTAAAGAGCTAATGTCAGAAATTTTGTTTAACCCCAAATAAAGTCGCTGCAATTTTTTTAATCTTGCCAAAGGACTAATATCAACAATTTGATTATTATGTAAATTCAGATATTCTAAATTTGTGAGTGATGATAAAGGTTTTAAGTCACGAATTCCTTTCCCCGTCAAATAAAGTTGAGTCATATTTAACAGTTTATGATTAGCTAGTTCACAATCATTTGTACCTGCTTTCTTTAACAAAACTTCCACTGTAATTCTCGTATCTGCTGGTAAATTAGCTTGTTGATAGCACAGTTTTAAAAAAGAAATATTATGGTTTGTTATAGCCTGAGATGCTTTTGAACCATAAAAAAATAACATAGTAATAGTAGTAGTAATTAGCGTAGTCAATGCTATTTTGTTTATGTTGTGAAGATTCTTTTTTTGGTAGAGTTTGGACATTACTAATCTCCATTAAGTACATTATATTATTACAATACCTTGGCAATTTTCCTATAAGTTAGTTTAAAAAAAGTGAAACCCTAAACTGTATTTATTAAGTTTCGTTCCTGAAACAATGATAAAAAAGGATTTTCCAATGAAATAAGACTTACACAAAATATCTCTCAAACCCTCTTATCTTCGTGTTCTTTGCGTCCTTCGTGGTTCATTTCACTTTATTTATTTTAAATGCAAAATAGCTAAATGTGTTAGAATTATACTTTATAAAGGTATAAAAAATGAAATTCTATCCAGACAAGTTAAAAACTTTAAAATTATTAATTTTTATATCATCTTTTTGTTTCTTACTACCCTTAATATCTTCACCCATCTTTGCTAAAGAGCTAAATCAACAAACTCAGAAAGAGATAGCTGATCGTCTATCTAGACAAGGTTCATATCATCGTACAAATAAAAACTTTGATCGAGCAATTCAGAGTTTTTCCCAAGCATTATTAATATATCAGGAAATAGGTAATAATTTTAGCATAGGTGATAATTTGCATGAAATTGGTTATATTTACCATCGTCAAAAAAAATATGATCAAGCCTTAAAATATTATCAACAAGCTTTACCATTCCAAAGAAAATCTGCTGATGGGGATGGAGAAAGACTAACATTAAAATTAATCGGGGATATCTATTCTACCCAAGGTAAAACACTCATTCAAAATAACCAATATCGCCAATCATTAGATAAATTTGAGCAAAGTTTAGCTATTTATAAAAACCTGGGTTTACAGACTTCAGAATGGATGATTCTTAATCATATGGCTAATGCTCACACTATTTTAGGAGAATATGAATCAGCCTTAAAATTCTATCAACAAGCTTTACCAATTAGAAGTAAAGTAGTTTTAGGACATTGGGTAGGAATTGAATTTAAAATTGGTAGAATTCATCAACTTTTAGGACAATATGATTTAGCTTTAGATTATTATCACCAAGCTTTAAAAACTGCAAAAATACCAACATTGATAGAAATTGGTCGTCCCACTAGAATTGGTGATTTTAAAGGACAGGTAAATGCTTTAAATGCTATTGGAAATATTCATTCTCGGCAGCAAAAATATGATTCAGCTCTAAATTTTTATAATCAAGCATTAGCAGTTATCAAAACAGAGATTAATAATAAAAATAACAACAGAAAAATATTAGAATCTGTTACTTTCAATAACATTGGTATTGTTTACCTTAAACAAAAAGATTATAACTTAGCCTTGAAGTTTTTACAACAAGCATTAGAAATTAATCAACCATTAAATTACAAGCAATCCCAATCAGTAATGCTGTCTAATCTTGGTAAAGTTTATTTTGAGCAAGGTAAATATCAAAAAGCCTGGAGCTACTATCAAAAAGCATTAATAATTGCCCAAGAAATTGGTTACAAAGCTGGAGAAGCCAAGTTTTTGAGTAATATTGGTTATTTATTAGAAAAACAAAATCAGCCAGAATTAGCAATTGTGTTTTTTAAACAATCAGTAAACCTTAGAGAAGCAATTAGAAATAATATTAAAAAATTACCTCAAGCACAACAACAATCTTATACAGAAACTATTGCAGAAGATTATCGGAATTTAGTAGATTTATTATTAAGAGAAAATCGAATTTTAGAAGCACAAAGGGTATTAGATTTACTTAAAATTCAGGAATTAGAAGATTATTTAAGTAATGTGAGGGGAAGCAATAATACGATCCGAGGTATCACTAAACGTTCTTCTGAACAGAAAATATTCACAGGAATTACAGAACAAATAGATAAAACCATATCTCAAGGTCAAGAATTAGCAAAACTAGAAAATATTGCGGTGAATGAAAGAACAGAAATACAAAGAAAACGTATTATTCAGTTAAGAAAAAACGAGCATAAAATCACCCAAAAATTTCTAGCATTTTTAGAAAGTCCTCAAGTCAAAAAATGGATTGCTGAACTACAAATAAGTACCCAAGGACAAGCAATTGATTTGAATGCTTACTCAACCACTTTACAAGATAACCTCAAAAAAATTCAACAAAATGCAGTAATCATCTATCCATTTGTATTAGAAAATCGTTTAGAATTAGTTTTAATTTCCGCCTATGCTCCTCCTATCCGTAGGACTGTAAATGTCAAACGGGAAGAATTAAATAGAACTATTGCTGAATTTCGTTCTAAGCTATCTACACCTGTAAGAAGTCCGAAAAATGAAGCTCAAAAACTTTATAATTGGTTAATTAAACCATTAGAAAATGACCTCAAACAAGCAAAGACTAAAACGATTATTTACGCTCCTGATGGACAATTACGTTATATTCCTTTAGCTGCTCTCCATGATAGCAAAAAGTGGTTGATTGAAAGGTTTAGAATTAATAACATTACCGCTGTCAGTTTGACTGAATTGAATAGTCAACCTCAAAATACAAATCAATTAAATATTTTAGCTGCTGCTTTTAGTGAAGGTAACTATAGTTTTCAAGTAGGAGAACAAAAATTTAATTTTTCTGGTTTACCATTTGCAGGGAAAGAAGTAGAAATATTGGCAAATAATATTCCCAGTACGAGAAAAATACTTAATAAACAATTTACTCAAGATATAATTTTTGAAATGAATGATTATGACATTATTCATTTAGCAACTCATGCTGTATTTACTGCTGGGAAACCAGAAGAATCATTTATACTATTTGGAAATGGCGATCGCATTACATTAAGAGATGTCAAAAACTGGCGTTTACCAAATGTTGATTTAGTTGTACTTTCAGCCTGTGCGACGGGATTAGGTGATATCTTAGGAGACGGAAAAGAAATCTTAGGTTTTGGATATCAAATCCAACAAACAGGAGCAAGAGCAGCTATAGCTTCTTTATGGTCGGTAGATGATGGTGGTACACAAGTTTTAATGAATAGTTTCTATAGATTTCTTCAACAAGGTCAGCTTACAAAAGCAGAAGCTTTACGTCAAGCACAAATATCATTAATTACTGGAGAGTTTGCAAATACAGGTGAACAAAGACGTATTTCTGTGAACCAAACTAACAATAGTAATTTATCCTCAAATTTGCATCATCCTTTTTATTGGTCAGGATTTATTTTAGTAGGGAACGGGTTGTAAATTGGAATTGCTGAATTAAGCTATGAAATAAGATTCAGGGAATAGGGAACAGGGAATAGTTTTAGAGAGTTAGAAAGGAAGGAATTTTCACCGAAAGTGCAAGATTTTATAAGGTGAGATCTTAAAAACCTTGCACTTTTAAAATATCCTTTAAATAAAATGACGAAAATTACCAACGTCAGCACACATAAATTCTTAACTTGAGATAGATGTAGATACTTATACCAAATCAATATAGCTATACTCACCAGGATTAGGACATAAAAATCAAATCATAAATTTGTAGGGGTTTAGCACTGCTAAACCCTTACCAGTCTTGACAATTAAAGGCTATCTAATGTCCTAAGCAACCTAGCTACAGCTATATGAAGTTGCATAGAAAGAACCCCACCGCCTTCGACACCTCCCCTCTTAAGGAGAGGTTTGGAGGGGGAAAAATTATATGCAGCTTCACAGAGAATTGGGATTAAATATTATTCCTGCAATTGAACATCATGAATTAGGGGTTGCTGAAGTTTCATTGACACGCATAATTTTTGCCCCCAATTGTTGCAATTTTATATCCAATCGATCATAACCGCGATCCAAATGATGTAATCCTTGAATACTGGTTTTTCCCTCCGCTGCTAGTCCTGCTATGACTAAAGCCGCAGATGCACGTAAATCTGTGCCTATAACTGGCGCGCCAGATAACATAGATACACCACGCACAAAAGCAGTATTGCCCTTAACACGGATATCTGCACCGAGACGGTTTAACTCCGAAGCATGACGGAGACGGTTTTCAAACACAGACTCATTAATAATACTGTCACCCTCTGCGAGGGTTAACAAAGCCATAAACGGCGCTTGCATATCTGTGGGAAAACCTGGATGGGGTAAGGTATCAATATCTGCCGCTTTGAGTTCTTTTGTTGGTGATACTCGTAAACAATCTTTACCTTCCTCTGTGATAGGTACACCAATTTCCCGGAGTTTAGCAATTACAGGAATCAGATGTTCTGGCGCTACCGGAGACAATAATAATTCTGAACGTGTAATTGCACCAGCCAATAAAAAAGTCCCGGTTTCAATCCGATCAGGAATTATTGTGTAGTCAGTGGAATGTAACTTCTCAACACCAAGGATGGTGATCGTACTTGTTCCTGCACCTTGAATTTTTGCTCCCATCGAATTACAGAAGTTGGCTAAATCAACTACTTCTGGTTCTCTGGCTGCATTTTCTAAGATGGTTTCCCCATCAGCTAATGTTGCTGCCATCATTAAGGTTTCAGTCGCACCAACACTAGGAGTATCTAAGTAAATTTTTGCTCCCTTCAACCTATTGTTGTTACCCGGAACATGAGCGTTACAAATACCATGTTCTATTTGCACTTCAGCCCCCATTGCTTGTAGTCCTCTAACGTGCAAATCAACTGGCCTTGCACCAATAGCACAACCCCCTGGTAATGGCATTTGTGCTACTCCCAGTCTTGCCAAAATCGGACCGATGGCAAAAAAGCTGGCTCGTAATTGGGTAACAAGTTGATAGGGTGCTTTGGATGTGCTGATATTTCTGGCATTGACATCTAAAATGTCACCTTCTAAGTTTAATACCAAACCCAAAGCTGATAAAACCTGTCCCATTTTCTTGACATCCGCCAATGAAGGAACATTGCGAATGCGACAATCTCCTGAGCAAAGTAAAGTACCAGCCATAATTACTAAGGCTGAATTTTTTGCTCCGCTAATTCTGACGTGACCTTGCAGAGTTTTTCCACCCCAAATTTGTAAGACTGAGGAGTCTGGTTGCGGTGACAACTTTGCATCTGGTAAGCCGCTAGAAGAATTAATAAGCCTACCTCCAAAAAATAAGTAATAATAAAGGTTTGAAGTTTTTTCTGATTCTACTTTAAGTAGGGTAGACTGAAAAAGTGTTTCCTTAGCAACAAGGGCTAGATAACCATTAACAGGCAAGAGTTTTAGACATCTAAGTAGGAATAAATTTTCTGAGGATTTAAACAAAATGCAAAGTTATTGACCTGATTGATCTGAAAAACTTTGCACTCTTGGCCAATAAGAATGGCTAAAACCTTGCTGTTGTAATATTCTCAGGTTGATACAGCAGATTTCGTGGCTATGAGGTACAAATCATAACCATGAAACTCTTGTGGGGTGGGCATCTTGTGTGGGGTAGGCATCTGGTGTGGGGTAGGCATCTGGTGTGGGGTGGGCATCTTGCCCGCCAATAACGTACCTTCATGACACTGGAAACCGCTGTAGATTGAGCAGTGGCATAACTTATGCAAAAGTTACAGAATCATGAACCACGAAGGACGCAAAGGACACGAAGGTAAGAGGGTTCAAGAGGTATTTCACGTAAGTTCTAAGTGGGTTCTGATTTTGATTAACCTTGAGCAATACCTTCTTCCCTAGCAGCTTGTTTCACAGCAGAAGCAACAGCACCAGAAACACGCTGATCAAAAACGGACGGGATAATATGTTCTTTATGCAAATCAGTAGGTAAGACGAGAGAAGCGATCGCACTAGCAGCTTCTAAGCACATTGTAGTAGTAATCATTTTGGCCCGACAATCTAACGCCCCACGGAATACACCAGGAAAAGCTAAAACGTTATTAATTTGGTTGGGATAATCACTGCGGCCAGTAGCCATCACTACTACGTTTGGAGGTACTAATTCTGGTTGAATTTCTGGGATTGGGTTGGCCATTGCAAAGATAATGGCATCCTTTGTCATACCTTTGACCATTTCTGGTGTTAAAAGTCCTGGCCCACTTAACCCAATAAATACATCTGCACCTTGGGTAGCACCGCCTAGAGTACCTTGAGCTTTAACAGCAAATTCTTGTTTTTCTTCGTTAATATCCGTGCGATTAGTGGAGATGATACCCTTTGAATCACACATCCAGATTTGTTCTGCTCCAGCTTTGCGAAGTAAACGAGCAACTGCTATCCCCGCAGCACCAGCACCATTGATAACAATCCGGATGTTTGCAATTGATTTTTGTACTAATTTTAAAGCATTTAGTAATGCAGCTAAGGTAACAATTGCTGTTCCATTTTGATCATCATGAAAAATCGGAATGTCTAATTCTGATTGCAGTCTTTTTTCAATTTCAAAACATCGGGGCGCAGCAATATCTTCCAAATTTACACCACCAAATACAGGTGCAATATCTTTGACAGCTTTGACAATTTCATCTGTATCCTGGGTATCTAAACAGATGGGAAAAGCATCAATTCCTGCAAACTCTTTAAATAACATGGCTTTACCTTCCATCACTGGTAAAGCTGCTGCTGCACCTAAGTTACCCAAACCTAAAACTGCACTACCGTCAGTAACGATGGCAACAGTATTTCGTTTAATAGTGAAGTTGTATACATCTTCGGGATTTTCCGCAATGGCTTTACAGACTCTTCCTACCCCTGGAGTGTAGGCCATTGCTAAGTCAGAAACACTTTTTAAGGGAATTCTACTGGCAATACTAATTTTGCCCCCACGATGTAAATTAAATGTACGATCATATACATCTAGAACAGTAATATCGTTTAATTCTTTGACGCTCTGAAATATCTTTTCTGCGTGTTCTGTACTGGCTGCATCAACGGTAAGATCACGAATAGATTGTTGACGACTTTGTTCTATTAAATCTATCCTACCCAAATTGCCGCCACTGGTGGCGATCGCCTGAGTCACTGTAGCTAACATTCCCACCCGGTTGGGAATTTGTAGGCGTAGTGTCACACTGAAACTAGAATTAGGAGTTAAATTTGTCATTATGCTTCTATAACTTCAGATTCTAGATTTTATAGTGAATTGCTGATAAAAGTACGATTTTGATCAGAAAATATGACAATTGATGCTAATTATTAGACATATAGGACTATGATTTAATTTTTGAACATAAATCAGTACATCTTGATTCCTTCCTGACTGCTCCCTGCTCCCTATCTCCACAAATAATTTTAAAAATCAAATAAAATTCCTGCTCGGAGTCCTATAGTTGTGTTTAATCTTACCGACTTACTTAAATAATAAGCAATAAATCAATAAATTGATTCCATGTTAAAGAATCAGATCCAGTTCTCTGTTTGAAAAAATTGATTTGTTGTTGAGATAAAGGCAATTCCCCAACACTTTGTAAAACTCGGTTCATTTCTTCTGAGTTGATTAATCCATCTTCGTTTTCATCAATGGGAATAAAATAACTTATGAATTCATCATAGTTAGCGGTTAAGCGTTGATGTCGCAATATTAATTCTCCAAATTCTTCAAAATCAATTTCCCCACTGCTATCGAGGTCAATACTAGAAAATAAATTGTTTATTTCAGCCTCAGAAAGAGTGTTATGGGCAATTATTAAATAGGTTCTCAATTCTGAAATTGAAATTGCTCCACTGTTGTCAGTATCAATGGCATTAAAGATATAACGAAGTTCTCCTTTAAGTTCAGAACTGATATTTTGAACGAGAAAAAAACTCGGCTTGCCTTGTATTGCTGCTTGGATTTGAACTTTAAATCGGGAAATAATTTCTTTAGCAATTCGATAGCGTTTGTAATGTTCTTCTGGACAAGTAATCGTATAAAGAGCAACAGGAACTAAAGAAGGAATAGAATGTTTTAAAATTATAAATGTACTGATTGTTATAATCGTAAATGCTAAAGCTAATATCGGTAATCCAGTGGGAGCAAAAATGAATAATAATCCACCTTGTAACAAGGCACAAATTAAAGCTGCTAATAAGGCAATTCCCAAACTCTGAGGAATAGGTGCATAAAAGACTCCACCCAATGCAACCGCTGTTAAAACTGAGTTGAATCCCCACAATCCCAAATATACATATTGTAAGTCAATTTCCAGAACAAGTGCCACAAGTGAACTCAATAAAGCAGATATTAATCCAATTCCTGTACTAATGGGAGAACACAGAAAAACCGATGCCAGAATTAATAAACTGGGAATCACACTTGACACAAAAAAGATACTGCCAAAACTCTTAGGTAAAGAGAATAATAATTGTACACCATCTAATGAAATAACAGGAGGAGTTGGTGGTGAATTTCCTAACTCAAATAATGACTGAGGAATATATAATGCAGTTCCTAAAAAGAGCAGAGTGACAATATGAAAAGGGATTCCTAAAATTGAAATTTTAAAATGCGTTGTTACCCAAATCCCTAGAGTATTGGCTAAAACTGAAGTTAACGACGCTAAAATAAGAACTGCAAATATCCAGAGAGGATTTCCTTCTCCATTTCCCGACGCTCCAAATGTTCCTAAAGCTAAACCCACTAAAGTTCCATTGAAGCCGAAAATTCCATTACGAATTGCACTTATATTTACGTTGAGGAGAATTGCTGTAATTGTGGATGCAATTGTGCCTAATAATCCACAAATTCCCACCCAAGGTGAGTGAATTAAAATAGCAATTAAAATTATTAATCCACTTAAGGGATTATTGCAAAAAATAACCTGACCAATTCCGCGTAAGGTGGCATTAATTACATCTAGAAAAGAGACAGGTCTTAATTGTTCATTTAACCAAGACATTGTACCTGTAATCGGCAGGGAACGACGAGTTGAGCTTTGAGTTGGAACATCCAAGATTTTAGCCAGCAACTCTTGCAGGGACAAGGATTGATGATGAAAATTTTCTGTTGAATTTGATTCACTCATTTTCTGATTAAGTAGTTGTGCACAATAAATTTTATAGTGAGGAGAGGGAATATGGAAGAGGTAACAGTAAATAGGTACTTAAATACAGGCATTTTTGTTGTCAATCAATATGTTAAATTAATTTTGTTTGGGTACTTAAGTATTGAGACAAAGACAATATATGCACAAAATTTTTACTTATTTAAAGTCTAATCACAAAATTTTTACTTATGTAAATTTTTCTGAAAATTTTAATCAAAAGCCTATAATATATTTAATTTCATGGTAGCTATTATATTTCCAATAATAACATTAAGGATTCACAATACGATGACTAATTTACCTTTGTATCTACCCAGACCCCGGAATGCAGAAGGCACTTATTTAAGAATCATATCTATTAATGATGTTTACGAGATTAAAAATTATCCCTATGTTGAAACCGTAATTAAAAACCTAAAACAAACAGCAGAGGATGCGGTAGTGATTGCTTCTATGAGTGGTGATTTTCTCTCACCTTGTTTGCTCACATCCTTGGATGGGGGAAAGTCAATGTTGGATGTGCTTCAAGTTGTAAATTTAGACTATATTTGTTTTGGAAATCACGAGTTTGATGTTAATTTAGATGTCCTGTACGAAAGGTTTAAGAGCTATCAAGGCAAATGTCTGAATAGCAATATCCCTGACTTACCAATTGTTGATTCATCTGGTAATGCCTTACCCAAATATGATATTCTAGAAGTAGGAAATCATCTGGTGGCATTTGCAGGATTTTGTACTAATAATACTGACATTTTTAGACCTGGAATCAACTTAACAATTCAGCCAATTTTTGAGGCTTTGGAACAGACTTGGTCTGAGTGTAAAAACCAAGCAACAATGTTAATTCCTCTGACCCATCAAACTATCGCAGAAGATCGAGAATTAGTACACCAGATGAAAGCCTCCCAGGAACTGACAGGCAAAGTTCCGGTAATTCTTGGTGGTCACGAACACGAAATTTATATTGAAGAAATTGCTCAGAGCATGATTGTGAAAGCTGGTTCTGATGCTGAAAATGTTGTCGTGGTAGATGTGTGGTGGACTGTAGATGGTCAAGTACATATTGCAGTTCATTTATTACCTGCAACTCACTTTGATGCCGATCCCCAAGCCCAAATGTTTGTAGAAAAAACACAAAAATTTCTGGGCTCGTTGATGGATGTAGAAATTTTTCCAGTTAAGGAAACTATGTCTTCCAAAAGAACTCGATTCCAACCAGAAAAAGTCGCCTCAATTCTGTGTTCATACATCAAAAATAGCTTGCAAAATGTGGATATTGTGATGTTGCAAGGAGGATGTGTTCGAGGTAGTCGTGACTATGAACAAGGTACATCATTTACCTATGGTGACTTGTTAGAAGAATTGCCTTTTGATACAGAAATTGCGATTATTAAAGTCCCTGGAAAAGTTTTGCAAGATGCAATCTTATTCACTCGCAGTACACCGGATCAAGAAGCACCCAATTTTTTACACACAGATTTGAATACAATCATTGAAGATTATCCCAGTTTGAAAATTGTTAGCATTAATAATGCTCCTTTTGACCCTAACAAAATTTATAATTTAGGTATTTATCAATTCCTGTTGACAGGGTTAAATGAAGTCACACCATTACTGGATTATGTAAATCATCAGGGTAATATTCCCTCTCTAGAACAATGTATTCCGGGCAAAAATTTAATCGTAGAAGCTTGCATGAAAAATGCTTGGCGAACCTTAGTGAATTTTGAGGAATGGGATAGTGATGGTGATGGGAATATTTCTAAGGAGGAACTTGAAGAAGCTGTCAAGAAAGCCTTTTTAGATTTAGATTATAACCAAGATGGACAAATTTCTCCAACGGAGTTGCAAACAGCACTGGCAGCAAAGACAGGAAATCAAGAACGCGGTTTAATTAATATGATGTTTGAGACTCTTGATGCTGATCATGATGGTATGGTGTCAATGGAAGAATTAGCATCCTTAGCGATGTAATTTTATCCCTGAATATCGAATATCGTTTCCGAGTGCATGATTATTTGTGAGGGTAGGCAAATGGCAAAAGCTCATAATTTAATGATTACTTGTTAATTTTTACCTTTGCACTAGCTGTATTTTTTTTAGTTTTATAATTCAGATGCACTCGGAATTGATATTACTTGTACATTTTATCTGTTAAGCAACTAATTGTTCAAAAAGTTGTAAGAACTTTTGAGTATCAACATCTAAACAGACATCAATATTAGGCGGATTTTCAGATTCATCCCGGCGATCGCGTAAATCTGCTAACGACAAACCTTTTGTAAAACGTCCTTCTGTTTCCACTACCATATAAAGTAATTCTGTTTTTACTAAACTTGGATCAATGGCAACAGCTAAAGCTAATGGATCGTGTAAATAACAGCCATAAAATCCCTCATTATCTCGGTAAAATGCCATATAAATTTCCGTACAATCGGCAATAAACTGAGTGATTTTTGATGGATGTTTCTGTAAATTTTCCTCTACAACTGCACGAGGTAAAGGTGCTTTCATTGCCACATCTAAGCCTACCAATGTTAATGGAATTCCAGATTCCATCACAACTTGTGCCGCATGAGGATCAACAAAAAAATTAAATTCGGCTGCTGCTGAAATATTTCCTGGAACTTTTACTGCTCCTCCCATAATTATAATCCGCCCAATTTTTTTCATGGTTTCGGCATCTTGTTGCAGTGCTGTGGCAATATTGGTGAGCGGGCCTAAAGCCACAATTGTTAGATTTTCACCATAGTTTTGTGCCGCTTTCAGAAGGATATCAATCGCATTTTCATCAGCAGGTTCTAGAGTTAGTTGGGGATAACGAGGAGAACCATCTGCTTGTTGAAAACGATATAATTCTCCCAAACCATCTGTACCGTGAATTCCTGCTGCATTAAAGGGAGGATTAACTAAAGGTTTTTCACAACCTTTTGCTACTGTGGGAATTTTATCCGGTTCAACAATACTAATTACACGCAAAACATTTTTAGCTGCTCGATCAACATCAATATTTCCTGCTAAAACTGTAATCGCTTTCAGGTCAATTTGTGGAGAATTTAGAGCCATAATTAAGGCTAAAGCGTCATCTACTCCACCATCAGTATCAATAATTAGAGGAGTTGATTGATTGGATAAATTAGTCATAATATTGGTGTTCAATTAGGTACTGAAGAAACCAAAAAAACACCCCCCATTTCTGGAGGGCATTTTTTATTTATTTAACTAAGCTTATTAAACCCAGTTGAAATATTAACCGTTGATAGCAGGAGCGCTGATAGCAACAGGAGCAACTTCACCAGCAGCCAAGTCTAAGGGGAAGTTATGAGCGTTACGCTCGTGCATTACTTCCATACCTAGGTTGGAGCGGTTGATTACATCTGCCCAAGTACCGATTACACGACCTTGAGAATCAATGATGGATTGGTTGAAGTTGAATCCGTTCAAGTTGAACGCCATTGTGCTGATACCTAAAGCGGTAAACCAGATACCTACTACAGGCCATGCAGCCAAGAAGAAGTGTAGAGAACGGCTGTTGTTGAAGGATGCGTATTGGAAGATTAGGCGACCGAAGTAACCGTGTGCTGCAACGATGTTGTAGGTTTCTTCCTCTTGACCGAATTTGTAACCGTAGTTCTGAGATTCGGTTTCGGTTGTTTCACGAACCAAGGAAGATGTTACCAATGAACCGTGCATTGCGGAGAATAAGCTACCACCGAATACACCTGCTACACCTAACATATGGAAGGGGTGCATTAAGATGTTGTGTTCTGCTTGGAACACTAACATGAAGTTGAATGTACCGGAGATACCTAAAGGCATACCATCAGAGAATGAACCTTGTCCGATGGGGTAGATTAAGAATACTGCGGTAGCAGATGCTAAAGGTGCAGAGTATGCAACACAGATCCAAGGACGCATTCCTAGGCGGTAGGATAATTCCCACTGACGACCTAAGTAGCAAGCACAACCGATTAAGAAGTGGAAAATTACTAATTGGTAAGGACCACCGTTGTATAACCACTCATCTAAAGAAGCTGCTTCCCAGATGGGGTAGAAGTGTAAACCGATAGCGTTAGAAGAAGGAACAACTGCACCAGAGATGATGTTGTTTCCGTATATTAAAGAACCTGCAACTGGCTCACGGATACCGTCAATGTCAACGGGAGGAGCAGCGATGAATGCAATGATGAAGCAGGTTGTTGCAGCTAGTAGGGTAGGGATCATGAGTACACCAAACCAACCAACATAAATGCGGTTTTCAGTGCTGGTGATCCACTCGCAAAAACGATCCCATACGTTGCCGTTAGAACGTTGTTGTAAGGTTGTGGTCATTTTATAAGTGCGATATTTACGTTACTTAAAAAGTACTAAACAAGACCAAATTCTACTGGTTTTGTTCATGTTCATTCACGATAACATGAATTAGCAAAATTTGTAACACTGATTATCTTATCAAGAAAATTTAAAGTAATTACTTTTACTTATTATTATATTTACAAATGTTTGTACTTCGTAAAGTTTCTTAAAAAATAGTTTTTAATTCTGAGTTTTGAAAGAACTAAACACTATCCAATGTTTGTTAAGAAAATATGTAATCTCAATTCAGGTTGCATCAGAAATAATACTATTAGCTATTTAAGGACTTACGCACAAGCTATGGAATAATCGAACCATCCCAGGCACAGAAAACACAGAGGTATGAGGGTTACAAGAGATATTTTGCGTAAGTTCTGAATTTTTCACTTATTGTCTCTTACCTCTTGCCTGTTGCTTTTTGCCTACCTTTATGAATAATATAAATAATAGGAATACACCCGGAAAAGATAGAACTTCTGTGTAATTCTTGTTTTAAAAATCAAAATATATATAAGGTAAACTACCTTCTGGAGCTAGTAACCAAACAGCATAAAAACACATCGGTGCAAAAATAAGTTTAATAGGCCAACTCAACTCTAATTTCATACCTCGTTTTAAAGAGTAGGAAATGAGCATAACTAAAAACAGCAAGAATATAAACCAGGATATTTGGTGTGGTGTGCTATTCAATGCTTCTACATAAACTTTTTCAAAAAATTGTGTATCTGCATTACGCCCCCAAAAATTTTGTATAACTAAAACTGAGTCCTGGATATTGGGAAGACGAAACCAGATCCAAGAAGTGAAAACCATCAATTGAGTTAAAAACCAGGCCAAAACTATACCAATGGGGTTGCGCCAAAATACATTTAATAAGTAAAAGCGATCGCCCAAAGTATCTGTGAGACGATGAACAGCTAAAGCAATACCATGCAAAGCACCCCAGATAATAAAACCCCAGGCTGATCCATGCCAGATCCCAGCTATGAGCATGACAAGAAATAAATTTAAACAAGTACGCATTAAACCACGACGAGAACCACCCAGAGGAAAGTAAAGATAGTTACGCAACCAATCACCTAAAGTAATATGCCAACGTCGCCAAAAATCTGCAATACTAGTACTAAAATAAGGGAAATCAAAATTCTCAGGTAAAACTAAACCAAAGAGTAAAGCACTACCACGAGCAATATCTACGTAACCATTAAAATCTAGATATAACTGTAAACCATAGGCAATAGTAGCTAACCATAAATCTGTACTACCTGCCCTTTGTAAATTACCAAAACATAAGTCAACAAAAATTCCCAAATTATCAGCGAGAATACCCTTTTTCACTGCGCCTCTGGCAATTAACCATACGGCTTCGGAGATTCTATTAACATTGGGAAACTGTAAGTAATTAAACTGCAATGCAAAGTTATGGTAGCGGGTAATTGGTCCAGAAATCAATTTAACAAAGAATAATTTGTAGGTAGCAAACTTTAAAAATTGATTTGTTGCTGGCGCACCACGATATACATCTATTAAATAAGCAATACATTCAAATGTGAAAAAAGAAATTCCCAAAGGGGCAATAAATTGAAAAGATGAATTTCCTGGAACTGTGGAAATATTAAATGCCCATCTCAGGATACTTGGTAGGTATTTAAAAATCAGTAGTAAACTAATATTTAATATAATACCTATCCCTAAAATTTTTAATCGGTAAAGATTCCAGTCTGACTGATAAATTCGCCATTCTTCATTAGGTATTTTTGAGTTTTCGACATTTTCTCCTGATGTATTTTTACTAATTTCTAAACCGAAACGAAAGTTAATGAATGTAAGTGCTAAAAGTAATGGTAAATATTGAATTTGCCAGGATGTGTAAAATATTAAACTAGCTATTAAGATTACCCATAATTTTAATTTTTGTGTTGCTAAAGTCCAATAAATACCCAGGATGCTCAGTAAAAAAAGTCCGTAAAAAATTGATATGAATTTCATTTTTTAGTTATTAGCTATTTGTTATGTTATTTTCTCAGGTTCTTCGTTATTTGTTATGCTAAATTACCAATTAGTTTATGGGGAATAGGGAATGGGGAACAGGGTAAAGAGTTAATAGTTTGTAATAATGTTCAAGATTATGGCTTAATTTCTGATGTATAGTCAGTTTAATAAAACTCTTTTAGCTTGATTTTGGATATTAGGTACTGAAGAACCTTTTTTAACTTATTTAACATTCCAGGGAATCACAGGATCGATTGCTAGTTTTTTAGATACCTCATAAGCTCCATAGCGATTCAGGTGACTAGGATCTGAGAAATAATCATTAGCATTTAGCCATATCTGACTTAAATCTCTGTAGATAAAGTTAGCATTGTTTGTAGCAGCTTCTAACATATACTGGCGAAATTCTTGTTCATATTTCTGTCTAAATGAATCTAGATAATCTGCTGTTAAAGGCATACTGACAAAGACTAATTTAATGTTATTAGCTTTGGTAAATTCTACCATTGACTGTAAAGATGTGTTTTGTAAACCATTCAGATCAAATGACTGATAGTCATTGTCATAACTACCAGCAACTTTCGGGTGGTTATCATAATATGTTTGAGGATTAAACCGAATAGATAAAGGTAAAAAACCATCAAAATCTATACTTTTAAGAATATTATTCTGATTTGATTTTGCATCTGCATCATTATTTAATTCAACTGATTGATTTTTGAAAGGAAAACTATCTACTTTTTGTTGCAATAAGGTTTTGATTTCTTGGCGATTCTTGTAACTAGCCGATAAACTAATTAAAAACTCATTTAGTACATCATTAGCCAATTGGTAATTATTCACATTGACAGTTTTTGGTAAATTATCTGTATTATTTGCTAATGAATATTCTGATTCTGCTGAATCTAACGATTCTTGATTACTTTTGGCTCGATCATTAGCTCTCTTCAATGCTTCTTCATAACCTGGAGAAGCAGCAATAGAATTAAAAGTAACATCTTCACGACCGCTATTAAAAGCCCTAGAACCATCAGCCCAAATAATCAACTTTGGTAATTCCTGTGGTTCTAGAACATTACGAACAATAAATTCTACAACTTGTGCAGTTGCACCATTCACACCAAAGTTAAAGACATCTATTTCCTGATAACCTTGAGAACCTAAAGCTTGGGTAAGAGCAACTGGATCAACTCCTCTTAAAGCACGAGAAGAACCAATAATTAATACTTCTGGAGGCTTACCGATGATAGCTAAACGTTGTTTATAAAGTGCTAACTGTTCATCTAACTGGCGAGCATTAAAACTAGGCATTTGTGATCTTGCTGCCAACAAAATTGCTGTAGCATTAGCTTTTTGTCTTAATGATCCATTGAGATCTGCATTTTTATCGTTTGTAAAACTAGAAGCATTAAAGGCTGAATTACTTAACTGAGAGGAATTACTCTGATTGAGAAATGTTGTATTGTTAGCTTTTCTATTTTCAGATGTTAAGGACGTGGAAGTAGGAGAAGATAAAACAGCTTGATCAACAGAATTATTTTGTTTAATTTGATTTGCAACATAACCTAAGATCCAATCACTTTGGAGGGTGATAATAAATCCTAATGCCATCCACACCAAACTCACACTTAGACTTTGATCATCTGGGTTTTGCTCCCGTGAATGACGAAGTTCTGCAAACAACTGTGTACTTAATAGTAGTTTTTTAAATAGTCTAGGAATAATCTCTTGCCAATTTTTTGTTACTTCAGTAACTACGCTTTTCAAGTCCTCCGTAGTTAAATCCGGTCGAACAACTGGCTCATTTTCCTCATTATTAACTAAATCGCTGATATATTCAGAAGTAGCAGCAAACTCTGGAGCGGCTTCTGGGACTAAACGATGGCTCTCACCAAAGTCTGTACCATGATGCCAAACAGGTTCAGTCTCTCCAGCACGACGACCATAAACCCGAACACCAGTAATACCATCAATATTTAAGTTACGAATAAACTTTGTTACCTTACTGGCTACCTGTTGGCGTGTAGGACAGTTAGGTGCATCGCACATTATATGTAATAAGTCACCTTTGCGAAGTAAAAGAATACGAATACCACCTGTTAGCAAACGCCAATTCATGTCTTGGTTAAGTAATCTCTCTAACAAGAAAACAAGTGCAGGTTCATCTCCATTTGCGCCCAAAGTTAAAGTAGGTGTAGCTAAAGCAGAATGTTGTGATGCTGGTAAAGAAATCCAATCTACCCAAGCAGGTTGTTGATCATCTGTTTTCTGTCCATAAACAGCAGCGGCCATGACTCCTTGGGGAGCAATTTTTTCTAGCTCGCTGTGAATTAACCCTAAACAAATTGATTTATCAGGAGCAGGAGTGGACTTTAAAGGATTAATTATGGGAGTGCAAAAAACGTGTAAGGTTAATTCCTTTAATGAAGTTTCCACAGAAACCTGAAAATCCGATAACTTATCACTTAACAAACGGCTAATTGCCTGTACATCCCCCCACCGCGCCCATTCTTTGAGCATAGTTTCAGCTGGAGTTAAATCTACCCTTAATCGCCAATCCGGTTCACTTTCACCACAAACCTGAGAAACAATTACTGCATCTTCATAACCAGCTAATTTTAAGTAGCGTAGTTGTTCAGCTATGGGTTCTGCTAGTAAGGTAGCATCAGGGCTATAGGTGGACTGACAAAATATCCAGAGGCGATTGGCAACTTTAGCTGTTTTGGGTGACTTAGCCTTAGACTTATGAAATTGACTTTTAACCTGGACAGCAACGCCCAAATTGCTAAGATTCTCACTTAGATAGCGAGCGATCGCATCAGGATTACCTTGACGAGCCAAACTTTCGTTAGATACAATCAGCCCTCCTTGTGATAACCGAGATTTTTTTGTTTCCAGTAACAGAGCTTGTTCTGCTTGTTCTATATGTTTTTCTAATTGGTTTAGATAGACACGATGACACCATTGAGGGCGATGCTCCCCTTTCTTTCGACCATAGACCAATACTTGGTATATTGAGGATTGATCTTCATTAGTGAGGCTATCCAGGTCAGTTTGACCTAATGCTTGCAGCAAATCATAAAGAGTGTGCCAACGTTTAGGACAATCTGTTCCTTCACACAATATATGTAGATCATTACCCAGCAACCGGACTTTCACTCCGAAAGTGCTGATTCCTGTGGCTTGACTTACCCACTGTACTAAAGTTTGCTGGCGATCAAGTAATAATGTTTTCATATATAAGGTTAACTGTAACAGGAAGCGAGTATAGGGAAATTTTGCCTGTACTTGTAAACTAAAAACATAGATCTATCACATTTTGCACTTTTTTTTTAACAATTTTGTTACCTTTGGAGCTTGCAAAATGGGCAAAGATAGTCTTGGAAAGCTGCACATCCTCTCCAAATTTAGTTTTGCATCTATTGTACTCAACTCCCCACCACTAAAAATTAGCAATGTTATCTGTAACACAAAATCCATCTTCCAATTCGGATCTGAATTTAATTTTGTTTAGTATGCCTCAGTCTTGTCTTTTACAAATGGCTACAGCATCTATGCTACTGCTAGTTGTGGCAGATCAGGCAACTGGTAAAACACTCCGTGCTGTAGGAGAAGCTAGTCAAGAGGTTTTTAGAGGCGATCGCTTGCCTATTCTTGATTTCCCAGCCGAATAGTAACTAAACTAAAGCTAACAGTTATTTGTAACTATCCATTTGCTGAGTTGATCCTATCAGCCAATCAGCAGAAAATGTAAACTTTAATTGGCTAAACTAGAGCAGAGAATATGGGTTCCCTTTTATACTCTTCATCGCCCACAGAAAATATTTATCCCATGTCTGAATTATTTTTACGTCGTCGTCTCCAGGTAGTCGAGGAATTGTGGCAGGCGGTTCTGAAACGAGAATGCGGCCAAAACATGGTGGACTTAGTGCAGAAATTACGCGATTTGTGTTCACCAGAAGGACAAACTACAAATGAACAAGCTGCCTCAGTAGTGGAATTAATTGAAAAGCTGAACATTAACGAAGCTATTAGGGCGGCTCGAGCCTTTGCTCTTTATTTTCAGCTAATTAATATCATTGAGCAGGAATATGAACAAAAACAACAGTTAACCCGCTATTCTGAGACAAATATCTTAAATCAGGAAAATCTGCCTAAGTTCCTCTACTCAACAAATCCTCAAGAGGATGACATTCCCACTCCTGAGTCTCTGAATTCAGATTTGATTAATCAAGGTTGGGGTGATACCGATTTAACTCAACAAAAAGGTACATTTGCCGCTTTGTTTCCTCTACTATTTCGTTTGAATGTACCACCTCAGCATATCCAAAAACTAATTGATCAGTTGGATATTCGTTTAGTTTTTACAGCCCATCCCACAGAAATTGTCCGCTACACTATCCGTGATAAACAACGTCAAGTTGTAAATTTACTGCAAAAACTTGATACCCTGGAAAATAATTCTGGTGGTTATCCTTGGGAACTGGCAGAGGTAAAGGAGCAACTGTTAGAAGAAATTAGCCTCTGGTGGCGGACAGATGAGTTGCACCAATTTAAACCTACTGTCTTGGATGAAGTTGATTATGCTTTGCATTATTTCCAAGAGGTTTTATTTGATGGCATCCCTCAGCTACATAAACGCTTTCAATATAGCCTCAAGCAAACTTTCCCTTGGTTAGAACCTCCTAGTAAAAATTTCTGTTCTTTTGGTTCTTGGGTGGGTTCAGATCGAGATGGCAACCCTTCAGTCACACCAGAAGTAACTTGGAAAACCGCTTGCTATCAGCGGAAAATGGTCTTGGAAAGATACATTCACTCCGTCAATAGTTTGATTGAATCATTAAGTGTCTCTATGCACTGGAGTGATGTATTACCAGATTTACTAGAATCTCTTGAATTAGATCAATCAAAACTGAGTGATGTTTACGATGCCTTGGCTTTACGCTATCGTCAAGAACCCTATCGTCTCAAATTGTCATACATTCTCAGAAGGTTAGAAAATACCCGCGATCGCAATTTGTCCCTCTATAATCAGGAAACGCCTAGCAATGAAGACGCTGCTATGTATCGTTCAGGGGCAGAATTTTTATCAGAATTGAGACTAATTCAACGCAACTTGTCAGAAACTGGGTTGAGTTGTCGAGAATTGGAACACTTGATTTCTCAGGTAGAAATATTTGATTTTCATCTAACTCAGTTAGATATTCGTCAAGAATCTTCTCGCCATTCTGATGCAATTAATGAAATTCTGCAATATTTACAGGTTCTACCTCAAGCTTACGACGAACTTTCAGAAGAGCAGAGGGTGGCTTGGCTAACTGGAGAATTAAAAACCAGAAGACCTTTAATTCCCGCTGAATTACCATTTTCTGAGAAAACTAACGATATTATCCAAACTTTTCGCACAGTGCGATTTCTACAACAGGAGTTTGGTATCAATATCTGTCAGACATACATTATCAGTATGTGTCGGGAAGTTAGCGATGTTTTAGAAGTTCTTCTCTTAGCTAAAGAAGCAAGATTATTTGATCCAGCTATTGCTGTAGGTACAATTCGTGTAGTACCCCTATTTGAAACAGTCGAAGATTTGCGTCGTTCTCAGACTGTAATGAGGGAATTATTTGAATTACCCCTTTATCGTGCCTTTTTAGGTGGTGGTTATGAACCAGAAACAGAAAATGGTACTGTTTCAGACTTGAATTTTGCACCTAACTTACAGGAAGTAATGTTGGGTTATTCTGACAGTAACAAGGATTCTGGATTTTTAAGTAGTAATTGGGAAATTCATAAAGCCCAAAAATCACTCCAGGGAATTGCGGAAGAATTCGGTCTAAACCTGCGAATTTTCCACGGTAGAGGTGGTTCAGTTGGCCGTGGTGGTGGCCCTGCTTATGAGGCAATTTTGGCTCAACCAGGTCATAGTATCAATGGCAGAATTAAAATTACCGAACAAGGCGAAGTGCTGGCTTCTAAGTATTCTCTCTTAGATTTAGCTTTATATCATGTAGAAACAATTACTACTGCTGTCGTCCAAGCTAGCCTGTTAAAAACTGGGTTTGATGATATTGAACCTTGGAATGAAATCATGGAAGAACTGGCTGTGCGATCTCGCCAACATTATCGCGCTCTTATTTATGAACAACCAGATTTTATAGATTTCTTCCACGAAGTCACACCAATTGAGGAAATTAGTCAACTGCAAATTAGCTCCCGTCCTGCTCGTCGGCCATCTGGTAAAAAGGGTTTAAGTAGTTTACGTGCTATCCCTTGGGTATTTAGCTGGACACAAACCAGATTTTTATTACCCGCTTGGTATGGAATTGGTAAAGCATTAGATGAATTTGTGAATGAAAAACCAGAAGAACATCTCAAATTACTCCGGTACTTTTATCAAAAGTGGCCTTTCTTCAAAATGGTGATTTCTAAAGTAGAAATGACTTTGGCTAAAGTAGATATGGAAATGGCACGTCATTATGTTGATGAATTATCTCAACCAGAAGATAAACCCCGCTTTGATAAGGTGTTTGAGCAGATTTACAGTGAATTTATCCTCACCAGAGATTTAGTATTGAAAATTACGAAATACGAAAAGCTTTTGGATGGAGACCCGGTACTACAGCGTTCTGTGCAATTACGTAACGGAACAATTGTACCGCTAGGATTTATTCAGGTTTCTTTGCTGAAACGTTTACGAGAGTATAAAAATAGTACGACTCCAGGGGTAATCCACTCTCGTTACAGTAAGGGAGAGTTACAAAGAGGTGCATTATTAACCATTAATGGTATTGCTGCTGGAATGAGAAATACAGGTTGATCGGTAGTTGGTGGATGGTTAATCAGCCTATGTCCATGAAAAAAAGAATCCTCATTTGTACTACTGCTGCGCTATTGTCTGGTGTTGTTGGCGGTTTGATGGGTGTGCAAATTGCTTCTATGCTGCACAATCAAAAATGCCAAACCCAGACTTGGGGGTGGAAACAGGTTTGTAATGCTTGGGTGACTCCTGGGGCCATTTGGCAAGGTAGTGTAGCTGGAATCTGGACAGGTACAATTTTAGGGGCGTTTATTGGTGGATCTGTGATTCGTAAAAGTTATTAGATACGAGGAATGGAGTATTGAGTCAAATTGAGTCAAGAGTAAAAATTAAATAGGGTTTGCTGAATAGGTTTTCCCTTGGAGGTAGGCAAAAAAGCTGGGTGACAAGAAAGCTAAAGTTAAGACAAGGTGTAGACTGTGGGGAAAATTCACTCTTGAAAAATCTCAGCATCAGGAGAGCGTTAAATGCCTAATTTTAGAGACTAACAAGAAATAAATTAACCCAATCCCCGTCACCAAAAGGAAATTTTCTCCCTGCTCCCTGCTCCCTGCTCCCTGCTCCCTGCTCCCTGCTCCCTGCTCCCTGCTCCCTGCTCCCTGCTCCCTGTCTAGTTTTACCTCCCTTGTCACCAAGCTTTTCTCGTCATAACTTGATCATCCCATTTCCTCCCCTTCACTCCTTTGGGGTAGTGGAAGATTGTAAATTGCTGAAAGATGCCCAGGTATTGGTGCTAGTATCAAAACATTGCCAAGTTTCTTTACGTTCATCCTTATAGCAAAATAAACTGCGATCGCGGTCATCAAAGTTATCTGTTAAAAAATACACCATGCCCCTAAACGGATAGGTTTTCCGACTCAAACGCTTGGCTACAGCTTGGTTAGGACATTCAACGATAAACACAGATTCTCCGTTGATTTTGGCCATAGAGAAAATGCACATTCTCAAGATCGCCCTTAACCAACTTTCTGAATTCTCAAAATAATCATCAATAATTTTGTCTGTAAGAGCTTTTTCAAAACTGCGATCTTTATTATGAAGGGTCTGGTCATCAGACATAGCATCACCTATATTGATATACCGCTTGTTCGAGATTAAACTACATTTTCCCAAAGTGGCAAGTGTGGTCAGTTATCAGTTGTCAGTTATCACTGTTCCCTTTTTTTATCAATTATTCAGTGAAGTGAACTGGTAGGATATACTCATTATCTTCAGAATCTAGAATTATGTCCACTGAAACAAGTTTGAATGATCAAGCTACCACTGGTGCTGATGCGGTTGATATAGCGATCGCAAAAGGGATTGATTTGGATGGTTCTCCTATTCCTGCTGCCAAGTTAGATTTATATACCCAGGTAATGGGATTAGAAGCTGGGAGACAGCGTAGCGGCGTGTCTAATACTATGCGTTCTCGCATTGTCCGTATTGGAGCTAAACATATTCCCCAAACTGAACTTAATCAAAAACTTACTGATGCGGGTTTTGCACCTTTGAAAGAAAAAGAAATTGCGTTTTTCTATGGTGGTAAATAATTTGTAATTCAGTATCCAGCGTTCAGCTAACAACAAAACAACCAGCTTTTTTAGGTAAGCTGTAGGGATAATATTTGATTCTTCAAAAGATACGTAGGGTGTATAAATCCCTTCGGGAAGGCTTCACTAAAGTGATAGCGTAACGCACCATAATCAAGGATTTGGTGCGTTACGAACTCCGTTCTAACACACCCGACAATACTATGTAATAATATATTTTAAATGAACACAAATACGACAACTAAACCTAAAAAGATTTTATTTTTACACCCTAATTTTCCAGCCCAATTTCGGCATTTAGCAGCTATTTTAGGTCAAGATAGTAATTATCAAGTGGTTTTTGGGACTAAACGAAAAGAAGGAACAATTCCTGGTGTATCTAAAGCTATTTATGAACCATCTCGTACAGCAGCATCCCAAACCCATCATTATGTCCGTAATTTAGAAAATGCTGTGTTAACAGGACAAGCTGTATATCGCATTTCTGAACAGTTGAAAAGTCAGGGTTTTATTCCTGATATTGTTTATGGACATTCTGGATGGGGACCGACTTTATTTATGAAGGAAATTTTCCCCAAAGCAGAATTATTATGTTTTTTTGAATGGTTTTATCGTGCGCGGGGTTCGGATGCAGATTTTGATCCAAATGATCCTTTGAATGCTGATGATTTGTGTCGAATTCATATTAAGAATTCACCAATTTTACTAGATTTATATAATTGCGATCGCGGACTTGCTCCTACTAATTGGCAGCGTCAACAATTCCCCTCAGAATTTGATAGTAAAATTTCTGTATGTCATGATGGCATAGATACTAATTTCTTTCAACCTAAACCCGATGCTAAGTTAGTTTTGCCTCGGATCGATCTTGATCTTTCCCATGTTTCTGAAATAGTAACTTATGTAGCGAGAGGAATGGAACCATACCGGGGTTTTCCTCAGTTTATGGAAGCAGTAGCTTTGATTCAAGAATTACGTCCAAATTGTCATATTGTGGTGGTGGGAGAAGATCGAGTAGCTTATGGTAAACAACTTCCTGAAGGTCAAACTTATAAACAATTAATGTTAGAAAAGTTGGAGCTGGATTTATCCAGAATCCATTTTACAGGTTTATTACCTTACTCTGAATATCTGCAAGTTTTACAAGCATCTTCTGCACATATTTATTTAACCCGTCCGTTTGTTTTATCTTGGTCAATGTTAGAAGCAATGTCTACTGGATGTTTATTAATTGCTGCTAATACTCCCCCGGTTTTGGAAGTAATTAAAGATGGGAAAAATGGTATTTTGGTTGATTTTTTTAACCCTGAACAAATTGCAGAAAAGGTGAATTTAGCTTTAGAAAAACCAAAAGATATGATGAATGTCCGCAATGCAGCGAGGAAGACAGTGGTTAAAAATTATGATTTAGCAACCTTGTTACCGCAACATTTAGATTGGATGTTAGGGAAGAAAAATTCTCTTAATTCTTTGGGGTTTGGGAAGAGGTAAACTGTTGTTTATTAGAAATACACAAAAACTCAAGATCAAAATAGAAAGAAGTAGTATTATTCCAATTTCCACTTGGGCGATCGCTTCCTGAGCAGCATTTTTATATAAATAGGGTTTGCAGCAAAAAGTCTTGTCGTGGAGACAGGTGACTCTTGACAGGTGACTCTTGACAGTTTCAAGAGTTTGATCAGAACAATTTTTGTTTTAATTTGGAATTAAATGCACGGTTTTCGAGTGACTACCACCTAAAAGCTTGCACTTTCTCAATCTCAAATTGCCTACAATTCTTTACCCATAAGGTTTTTGCATTTATTCAGCAAGCCCTAAATAAATCTCTCATTAATTTCTTTTAATAGTTCTGAGCAACTTTCCTTCTAAATTCCATAACTTAATAGTTTTATCATCACTAGCAGTAGCAATTGTTTGACTATCAGGTTGAAATGCAACTTTAATTATAGAATCTGTGTGTCCTTTCAGAGTATGTAGTAATTCTCCTTCTGCACTCCAAATTATTGCAGTCTTGTCATCACTTCCAGAAACAATTCTTTTTCCATCAGGACTAAAAGCTACAGTTTTAACTGATTTTTTATGTCCTTTGAGTTTTTTGAGTAATTTACCTTCTTGATTCCATAGTTTGACCATACCATCATTATTACCTGAAACGATAGTCTTGCCATCATTACTATATGCGACAGTCTGACCTTTCAAACTTGCCACTTGTGTGCCATCTTCTGATTTCCAGATATGAGGGTCGCCATGATCACTAGCAGAAATAATAGTTTTACCGTCACTACTAAATTTTAAGCTATTTACCCAATCTTGATTTCTTGTAATCCAAAAACCATATATACCAAGAGAAATAGTTGTCAGGGTAAATATACCAGCGAATGTGGACAACAATTTGAGAATTAATGAAATATTTCTAACTTGTTTACTTCTATCTATATATTCTTTTTGTAAAGTAGTTAAAGTAGGATTTTTCTGCTCTTGTTCAGCTGCAAGTGACCATTTGTAAGCAGATGACAACTCACTACCTCGTAATAATAAATCATCATTTTTATTCTTCTTTTCCCATTCTAATGACCTTTGTAACCACTTACTATGAGTCCGGAGATATTCTCTATCAGTATCTAAAGTGATCAACAACTGCTCAAATTTAGTGTTAAAATCCTCCTCCTTACCACTAAAATCAATCCATTGTACTTTTGCTAACTCTGGATGTAAATCCTTGGGATCTAGTTCCCGATAAAGTAAAGTCACAAAGCGTTTATTCAAAGAAGCTGCATACTCTACTTCCTGTTTACAATAAGGGGAATTGACTGAACGTGGAGACAGAATAAATAAAAAGTTATCACAGGTTTTAATACCTTCCTCAATTTCTTTTTGAAAGTCACTTCCTGAGGCAATACTTTCTTGATCAAACCAGGTCATTTTTCCTTGCTTTTGTAAAGCATCATTCAAATTTCTAGCTAAGTCTGAATCATTACGGGAATAGGAAATAAATACATCTAGTGATTCTAAAGGAGGTTGTTGTAAACTGGCAGTAATGAATTTTTTTTGTAATTCCGTAGGTGGATGTTGAGTTCTTTTTTCTGCCACTTCTAACCAAGTTTTAGCACTCCGCAGGTTATAACCCCGCAGCAAAATACTAGGATTATAATTCTGTTGTTCCCACTTTAATGCTTGAGTTAAGAGAATTTTATGCTGGTTATAATAATTCGCATCTTCTTGCAAAATCTTTAATAATTCGCTTTCATCAGATAGATAATCATCTTCTACGAGGTTATCTGTAAGATCAATATATTGTAAATTCCGCAATGATGATGGTAAATCTGTTTCTTCTACTTTTCCAATTAGTAGGGGAACAATACGTTTATTCCATGAGAGTGCTAAATCCAATTCTTGCTGACAATAGGTTGATTTTAATGAATCTGGAGACAGTAGGTAAACTATGTTATCTGTTTTTAAAATTCCACGTTTAATGGATTTTTCAAAATTTTCACCTGGATAAATATCTGTCATATTTGTCCACACTGTAATACTTTCTCTTCTCAAACTAGCACGAATTTTTTCCATCATCTCCCTATCTTGATCTGCATAGGAAATCAACACCTGAGTCATCAAATTATTACCATTCTTGATACTTTCGGTGATATATTCACTATGCAAATCATTAGGTAAACAAGGGGGTTGTTTATCTTGAAAGTGTATTTTCAACCAAGCTTGCGCTTTTTGTTTTTCTTCTCCTACTAACAAATAATTGGTTTGCTTTTTATTTCTCTCCCACTCCAAAGCTTTGATTAAAAATTTAGTATGCTGTTCTACATAATCAGTATGACTACCAAATATTTTAATTAATCCCTGTAAAGAAATTTCAAAATCATCTATTCTCTCTCGAAAATTGACCCAGTTAATTTTTCTAACTGTGGGGTGCATATTCTGGAAAGAGGTGTGTTTTCCAGCCAGTTTATATGCTTCCCATTCTTCATCACTACCATTTGGGTTTCTATTTTGCCATGTTTGCCGATTAATTTCTGGGACTTGAAATATAGGAATAATACGTTTATTATACTTAACTGCTAATTCAATTTCTTTTAGGCAGTAGGGAGAATTGACTGAATGAGGCGAAATAATAAATAGAAAATGATGTGATTTTTCGATTCCATCATCAATTTGATTCTGGAAATCTACTCCCAGAGGAATATCATGAAAATCAAACCAGATTCTGAATCCTTTTTCATTCAAGTTAGCTTGGAGTTTCGTGGCAAAATCTTTACTGTCGGCTCTTCCGTAGGATATAAAGGCATCAAAAAATTGTGTCATGAAGTCTCACCCTAATTACTAAAAAATACTGAGAACAATTTATCAATAATTTTCTACATGACTTACTTATCAAAAGTAGTAGATATAAAACAAATTTAAAATAAAGCTTTGAAAAATAGGGGAATTAAATCCCCTGAACTTAGGTTACTAAACAAAATTTGCAAAATGTTCTGGTTTAACTTTCTTGGCGATCGCTTTACCAATCCTTTCTAACTCATCCATATGTTGGGTGGAATCCATTTTCTGAACATTTTCTACCTTGATATTATCTAATCCACCTAACTTATCCAGTCCCTGACGAGTCAATTCCACGTCGTAGCGTAAGTAGGTAAATAGTTTTGATTCTGAAGGTCCTTTTGTTCCGATTAAATCACCCACTTCTCCATCAATTGGATCTCCTGATAAACACTTACCAAAAATACGACACAGCAAGTCCTGTTCATTCTGACTAGCAAGCATCAGTGCGCTGGGGATATTTTTTGCACTGTATATAGTGTTCATTTCCCAAGTTTTCAGGTTTTCATTGCGCTCAGGGGTAAGGCCTGTACCAACTGATACTAAAAGCATATTGTCTTCACCTGCTTGCCAGTTGAGTTGGTAGGGTTCAGCCGTTGCCATTAGGAATAGTTGAAAAGCTGGGTTATTGTAGGGGGTGACTCCGCCATCAACAAAGATAAACTGATTGTCGCCTAATTTGACCTGTTCTGGTGGAAAGAAGGTTGGTGCAGCAGTACTGGCTCGGACAAGTTGCCAAAGAGGAAGTTTCAAGTTAGAATCTGCGTTCTCTGGGTTGTTGTACTTAGCATAGGGGTTATTGGATAAAGTCCAGGGAGAATCTGTGTTAACGTTACGCATTACCATCATCAAGAGAGTTTTTAGACTTTCACTACCAAAGGTGGTGTCTTCTCCAAATACCTCTTTAAGTTGATTAGCTAAGTTTGCGTCTCCATATTTATAAACTAAATCTCTAGTTATGGCGAGGATAAATGCTTTATCAAACATCTGTTTGCCACTTTGGCGATAAAACGTTTGAATCTCTGCTACAGACATACCCCGAGAGATGGCAGTGGCGATGATTGCACCTGTACTTGTTCCAGCCACATAATCAAAGTAATCTGCTAGAACAAAATTCTGATCAGCACCCAAGCTGTTTCGCAAAGTAGCTTCAATTTTCGCTAATACTTGTAGTGTCATCAGTCCCCGAATGCCGCCGCCATCAAGGGCTAAAAGTTTATATGGGCCTGTTCTTTTATTAGCTTTTTCGTATGTTGACATATTTACTTCCTGTAGATTTAGATCCTTGAAAAGTGTTATTCTAGCAAAGCAAAAGGTAAGAGTGAAAATACGTTTAGTAGTTTTACATTTTGTAATTAGTTTGTTTTTAATTAGGGTTTTTGTTGGCAAAGATATGACTTAATTAACTCAGTTAAGCTTTCCAAACTATCGTTAATATCAATTGAACTTACTAAACCAGATGCAACTAATTCTCTCACCCCTTCATCACTAACTTCTCCTGCTAGTGCAGATACTAAGGTGTCAGCTAACCTTCCACTTCCAGCCACTGCTAAAATTGGACGATTAGCTCTGAGGTTATGAAATACATCTTGTTTAGAAACTTGCCCACCATTAATGAGAATGGCAACTGATGGTAGTTCTTGGGATAAGACAGTGGCAACATCAGCTAACCAAGGCGACTCATCACCCCAGTTATCACCGGGAGTTAGTACAAAATGACTGTGGTTTGCTTCTAATGGTGTTACTTCTTCTGGAGGTGTTTGCCCAGGAAGAGCTACTTTCCCGACTGGAGTTACACCAATCAAGGAAAATTTTCCTGATATCTCTGCACGAGCTTGGCCTATCATTTGCATCACACCAGAGTCAGTACCTCCATCTACAACTGATGCTCCCAATTCTTCCACCACTGGTGCTAGCACTTTGACAAATAGTGATTGCAACTGATTCATGTATGTCTGACTCATATTATTAGCACCACCCAAAATAACTAAGATGGGGCGTGGATGATCAAAACCCAGATCATTCATAGACTGAGGTAAGTTTTCAGGGACATCAACTTGAATTGTTGGTACTTTTTGTCCGTTGCTTATTGTAATGCTAAAAGGTTTTTCCATACAATCAAAAACGCTGTGAAAATTTTATCAAAAAACAATCTGAAAAAATACCTGAGTAGTAAACAATTAATTACAATTATTTATAATTACAATTGATACAGCGTTTTCCGGTGTCATGAGGTACACTAATGGCGGGCTGTACGGCCCACCCCACAAGAGTTTCATGATTATGATTTGTACCTCATAGGAACGAAATCTGCTGTAATATTACTTAGGATTTGCTGAAAAAGTGATCTGTGGAGACTAGGGAACAGGGAACTCTTAACAGGGAGCAAGGGGAAAGACGGTAGATTAATTACTCATTACTGCATCCAATAATACACCTGCATCAAACCGTACTGGATCTGTACAAGGTAAACCAGTTTCGGATGTCACTTGGGCGATCGCGGCTGTGGCAGTATCTTCATCTAAATCTCTAGTATTCAAAGCTACTCCTGCTACCATAATTTTTCCAAATGCACCTGCACCACTGGCAACCATTTCATACATCTTGATCACTTCTGGTAAGGGTGGAATAGGCACATAAGGGTTATTACGGTTATGGGTTTGTCCAAAATGATGCACTAAAATTAAATGTGTAGGTTGAGAACCACGAATTAAAGGTAATGTTGCCGTTGAACCGGGGTGTAATAAAGAACCTTGTCCTTCAATTTGCAAAATATCATAATGTTTCCCAAACCGCATCACTAACTGTTCTACTGCACCCGCTGCAAAGTCTACCCGAACAGCATCTAAAGCTATACCATCTCCTTCCAACATTAACCCAGTTTGACCGGTGGCTAAAAATTTTGAATTCCATCCCCTTGACTTAGCAGCCCAGTGTAATTCTAAACTGGTAGACATCTTCCCAATGGCCATATCCGTACCTACTGTTAATACCCGACGACAGGAGAGAGTACGCGCTAAACCAGAAGCAATATCTAAGTTAGATGGTTCTTTACGCACATCCCAAATTAACTGGCCTGGTTTAAGAAGTGCTTGTAAATCAGGTATATTTGCCAGTTGTATATGTAAGCCATTCACTAAAGACATTCCTGCTTGCAAAGCATCTTTAATATCCGGCCAGTAGTCATCAGGTATCATTCCTCCTTTCGGTGCGATCCCAATTACTAAAACTTCTGGTTGATATTGCAAAGCAGCACTGGTAGATGCAACAATGGGAACATCACGATTGATGCCAGTAATATTTAATAAAGACTTACCTTCAGACTCTTTATCTATAATTGCAACTATGGGAGATTCACTGTAACGTAAAATAGATAAACCAGTTTTTCCTTGAGTACCAGTTAATCCTTCATGTAAAAGAATAGCAATTTTTTTATTAAGCGGAAGTCTCACTGTATTTCACTCCCAAACCAGGTAAATTGTTAGGTAAAATTCGTCCGTCTTCTACTGATGCACCCACAAAAGGATCATCAATTAGATTCAGGTGACTATCTAGGTCTAAATAATCAGCTAATGCTGCAAGTTGAGAAGCTGCGGTATTAGCTAAACAACTATCAGAATAACACCCAAACATCACTTGTAAATTGTGTGCTTTGGCTGTATTTACCATTCTTAATGTTTCACTTAAACCTCCAGATTTCATCAATTTAATGTTAGTTCCATCTATATAGTTAGCTAGTTGAGGAATATCTTTACTTGTAAAGCAACTTTCATCTATAAATATTGGCAAAGGTGAATTTGCTTTTAGTTCTCCTAATTTTTTTTCTTCTCCTCTTGGTAATGGTTGTTCTATATATTTTACTCCTAATTCTGCTAACCAGTTAGACATGGAAATAGCATCTTCTAAATTCCAACCTCCGTTAGCATCTACAAATAAAGGAATATTTGGTGCAGTTTCTTTCACTGCTAAGAGCATTTTTTGATCTGCTATTATTCCCTCTTTTGATCCTAATTTTATTTTTAATAATTTTACATCCATATAATTTAACCAGTCTTGAGTTCTGGTTGCTGCACCTGTTGGGGAATTGATCCCAATTGTTACGGATGTGGGGACGATTTTATTAATGTTTAATCCCCAAATTTTCCAGAGTGGTAAATTCACACTTTTTCCCATCCAATCATATAATGCCATATCTATTGCGGCTCTAGCGGCTGATGGGATTTGATAATTATTACAAATGTTTTCTATTTCTTGTCTTTGCCAAGGGTTGTATGATTTTAAAATAGGGGTAATTTGGTTTAATGCTTGGATAATTTTATCTGTTGTTTGGCGGTAGTTTCCTACTCCAAATGGTGATGCTTCTCCCCATCCTTCTATTCCATTTTCTTCGATTTTCAGAATTATATTGGTTGTGTTTGCTGTTGTTCCTCTACTTATTGTTAAGGGGAATCTTTTATTGACTGTAAATTGATTGATTTGGATTTTCATGTTTTTTTAACGAACCGCAGAGGCGCAGAGTACGCAGAGAGATAGTGCTATTATTATGATAATATAAGTTTTTATTGTAGCTGAAATATGGGTAATTTAGAAAAATGGAAGGTTTTAAATTCACAAATGTTGATAAATCATCCTCAATGTCAGGTGCGACGAGATGAGGTTGAGTTACCTAATGGTAAGGTGATAGATGATTATTTTGTTTATGTTAAACCTGATATTGCGTTAATTTTACCTATTACTAAGAATGGGGAAATTGTGTTTGTGCGTCAATATCGTCATGCGGTGGGTGAATTTTTTATTGAGCTTCCTGCGGGTAGGTTTGATGGTGAGGTTGAAGATGCGGAGGTTGCAGCTTTACGGGAGTTAAGAGAGGAGACTGGTTATGGTTCTGAACAGGTGAGAAGTTTGGGGGTTTTGTATGATAAACCTAGTAAGGATACGAATCAAATTTATTTATTTTTAGCTGAAGATGTGGTAAAGATTGGAAAACAGGAAAATTTGGATATAACTGAGGAAATTGAGGTAGTTTTAATTCCTGTAAATGAGGTTTTTAATAAGGTTTATAGTGGTGATATTTCTGTTGCTGGAACTGTTGCAGCTTTGTTTTTGGGTTTGAGTAAATTCAGATTCCCGACTGATATTAATGATTTATAACTCATTGTTGATATTTTCAAAATATTTCGGGTATTTTTTCAGACAGATTTTAAAATCCTCCATTATTTAACTACTGTTAGGATTAACCAAAATACTTGATTATAATATGTGATATAATTTATATTGTGGTTAACTACCTATGAATTAATTATGCTAAAAACAGTTGCAGGTATTTATCAAGATGGTAAAATTGAATTTAATGAGATACCTGAAAGTATTCGCAATCAAACTCAAGTTTTGATTACTTTTTTAGATCCTGAAAATATCAATCCTACCAAGATCCGCGAACTGATTGAGCATTTAGAAACTGTTGCTGGTATTCAGCAAGGTTTTGATGAACTCAACAGTGGAAAAAGTCGTCCTCTGACAGATTTTATTCAAGAAATGCAGCATAAATATGACATTTCAAGTTGAAATTACTCCAATTGCGGAACAACAAATCGAGAAAGCATATAATTGGTATCGAGAACGTAATCCCGAATTTGCTGATAGTTGGTTTAAAGGATTAATGAATACCATTGCTACTTTACAAGATAAACCATATCGTTGTGGTTTAGCAGTTGAACATAAGATTTTTGTAGAAGAAGTTCGTCAATTACTGTATGGTAAATCTAAGAATGTTTACAGGGTGCTATTTACCATTAGAGATTCTATAGTCTCGATTTTATATGTTCGTCATACTGCTCAAGCACCTATGACAATGGATGATTTAGAAAATAGTATCTAAAATGTTAATTACACAATTATTTATCATCATCTTATCTTCAATTTAGATCCCCGACTTCTATCTATAATTTATAATTAACAGATTAATTTGAAAAAGAAGTCGGGGATCTTTATATCTAGATTATCACCTTTTCCACTGCTGCAATATATAATTATAAAAACCTTCCTTATTAACTTTATCCATCGCTTTAATTTTCCTTCCCCCTGCTACTACTTTTGTTCTTCCTTGACTCACACCTTGGGTAATAATTTCAGTTTCCCATTCTTTCAATTCATAAAATTCAGGTTTTCCTAAATAAGCTGTTGCTAACACATCCCAAAAATAATGTTCTTGAGGAATAACTAAAGCATAACATTGACCTGCTAAATTAGAAAGTTGATAATTATATTGTTTACCAATTTTTTGGACTAATTTTGATGTTACCGGAACTTGATTTGTTAAATCTAAAGGACACATAATAATTTCAATTTCTGTATCCCAAACCTTTGCAGCAGATACAGCATCCCAATACACATTCCATTCCGCTGAACCATCTTGTATAGGTTCTATTCCTCTTTCTATATTTCCAGGAACATTTAATGCACCACCCATCCAAACAATTTTGGTAATTTTCTGTTCTATTTCCGGTGCTTTTGCTAATGCAACTGCTACAGTTGTTAAAGGTCCTGTTACCATTAATGTTACAGTTTCAGGTGCTTCTCTTAACACCTTAATCATAAAATCTGCACCTGTTTGAGTTAATAAAGGTGTGTGAATAACATCTTTTTGATTGAGAATTGGTAAATGATCAATAATTAATGAATCTCGACGATAAAGACGGGGAAAAGGATTAATTCCTCTGACGGTACTTTCGGCAACAGGAATGTGAGAAAATCCCATTAAGTCTATAATTTTCCGAGTTATACTCACAGCAGACTGAATATAACAATCTGCTGGTGTAACGACTATTCCCAATAATTCAATATCTTCCATTGTTAATAATAACATGGTAGCTAAATAATCATCTACACCACCATCATGATCCATCAATACAAGTTGTTTTTTCATATTATCTCTTACCCAAATTTTACACTTGATATAATATTGTCAGGTGTGTTGAACTACATCAATAGAGAAAACTAACTTCAGCATTCAGATATAGAAACTTTTGATACCCAAAGCCTCGACTTCTGCAATTAATTCAAAATTTATGCACAAGATAATCAAAGCAGTCTATTATCTTATTAATTTCGTCCTGAGTGGTTACAAAATAAATCAACTTTTGATATTTGACACACCTCACCAATGTGTGAGTTATATTAGTTCTATTGATATTAGGATTTAATCAAATGGATGAGTTTATGCAAGTGGCAATTAGCGAAGCAAAACAAGGCAGAAATGAGGGTGGAATCCCCATTGGCTCTGTTTTGATCAAAGATGGTCAAATCGTTGGTAGAGGGCATAATAAACGGGTTCAAGATGCTGATCCTATGACCCATGCGGAAATTGATTGTTTAAGAAATGCAGGTAGAATTGGTAATTATAGAGGTACAACTTTATATTCTACTTTAATGCCATGTTATATGTGTGCTGGAGCGGTGGTACAATTTGGGATTAAAAAAGTAATTGTAGGAGAGTCAAGAACTTTCTCTGGTGCGAAGGAATTTATGATTTCTCATGGTGTAGAAGTTATAGATTTGGACTTAGATGAATGTGAACAAATGATGAGTGAATTTATTGCAGAAAAACCAGAATTATGGAATGAAGATATAGGCGTTTAACAGTTATCAGTTATCAGTTATCAGTTAGCAGTTATCAGTTATCAGTTAGCAGTTATCAGTTATTAGTTATCAGTTATCAGTTATCAGTTATCAGTTAGCAGTTATTAGTTAGCAGTTATTAGTTAGCAGTTATAATGGCTTCTATTTTATAAATGTGAATTTTGAGTTTATTTTGTCTCTGAGTTTAATTTTTAAAAACTCTACTTAACTCCAATATAAAAAAATGTATTTTCAGCAAATTTAGGACTTACGCATCTTTATGAAACATCAGGGTTTGAGTTTGCTTCCTTTCGTCGCAATGACAGTCTTTGAAGTGGATTTTGCGTAAGTCCTGAAATTGTTAAACCCACCATCTCACATTGATTGGATTCAATGTTAATAGGGATGGTGAGTTTGTAAATAAACTGCAAGATACTGGTATTAACAACAAAACACAAATCTTACACTTTCAAAGTCTGTTTGGTAGCTTCCTTAGCTTGATAAGGATTATTTTTATCAATGGTTTGTGTTTCTACAAAAGCCTCTCTACCAGTAATTAATCGAGAACGACGATTACGGGTAATATAATTCCAAGCCCATTGAATAATAACTACTATCTTAGTATCAAATTCAATTAAGAAGTAGATGTGAATTACTAACCAAAATATCCACGCAAGAAAACCTGTGAGTTTGATAAAACCTAAATCTACAACGGCTAAATTTTGCCCAATCATAGCCAAACTACCAACATCACTGTAATGGAATTTTGGCAAACTACGACCTTGCATACGCAATTGAATTAGTCCAGCTACATACTCACCTTGTTGTTTAGCTACGGGTGCAACACCTGGTAAAGGTTGACCATTTTGATGGGAATAATGAGCTAAATCTCCAATTACAAAAATATTTTTGTAGCCATGAATAGTTAGGTCTGGTTCTACCATAACTCTACCAGCACGATCGCATTCAACACCTGTTTTTGCAGCTAATGTTTTCGCTATTGGAGAAGCTTGTACACCAGCCGCCCATAAGACTGTTTTTGCCGACAATTCTTGTACCTTATCACTCTTTTTGAAGGTAACAATATCATTAGCAATGTCAGTTACTCTGGTTTGAGTTTGGATCAATACCCCTAGCTTTTGTAAGGATTCTGCTGCGGCTTGGGATAATTCTGGTGACATAAATGGTAAGATGCGTTCACCACCTTGTAGTAGTAAAATCTTCGCCTCTGAAGTGTTGATATGACGAAAATCTTCTCTCAAAGTTTTATATGCTAACTCAGCGATCGCACCAGCTAATTCTACACCTGTTGGACCACCACCAACAATAACGAAAGTTAATAAAGCACGGCGTTTTTCTGGATCAGTTTCCTTTTCTGCTGCTTCAAATGCGGAGAATATTTTACGACGCATTTCAATTGCATCTTCTACAGTTTTTAAACCAGGAGCAAAATCTTTCCAGTGATCTTTACCAAAATAAGAATGATTAGCACCAGTAGCAACAATTAAACTGTCATAATTGACTACCTGATCATTGAGAATTACTTGCTGAGTTTGTGGATTAATATCAGTTACTTCTCCCAATAAAACTCTTGTATTCTTACTTTTTCTGAATACAGATCGCAATGGTGAAGAAATATCCGCAGGTGATAAAGTACCTGTGGCAACTTGATATAAAAGTGGCTGAAATAAGTGAAAGTTCCGTTTATCAATCAGAGTAACATTTACATTTGCGTGAGCCAGAGCCTTCGCTGTATACAGTCCACCAAAGCCACCACCAATGATGACAACCTCATGTGGTCGAGTTTTCTCTAGTGAAACTACCATAAGAAATATTCCCTTTTGTTAAGAGTTGTGTAATGTTTCTTAACAAATATGTAACAGAATCATAATATGTTTTGCCGTTTGTTTGATGACACTTAAAAAAAAAGAAAAAGTATGCAAAGTGACAAATTTATAATTTTTCATTTGTAATGAACTAATAAAAGTAGTAATTCTCTGAATAAATTGAATTAAGCATTAGTTATAAATTTAAGCTCAATTCATTCATAAAATATGTTTTTTGATGAGCCACTCATGAGGAAAAATAGCATCCAGATTTTAATCATGCCCTTTTCACTGTATGTTCACCTGTTCACTCTGAACATATTTTTTTAGTATAGTTTGTAGTCAATTACACTAATTAAAATCAACATCATTTATAATTGTTCCTATAATTTACAAGTTAAAAATTTAGGAGCTACCTGATAAGATGTTTGCCTTAGTAATCCGCTATATAAAATCATGACGAAAAAAAACATTATTTTATTAATATCCTTTGGGTTGGGACTAATCATTGTTTTACTCACCCAATTAAAATATCATATTTATCAAACACCGATTAAAGTAGGCATCTTGCATTCTTTAACTGGCACAATGGCAATTAGTGAGCAATCAGTTGCCGATGCAACTTTAATGGCCATCGAAGAAATAAATAATCATGGAGGTATTTTAGGTAAACAAATAAAACCAATTATTGTTGATGGTAAATCTGATTGGGATATATTTGCTCAAGAAGCGGAAAACCTGATTACTAATGAACAAGTAGTGACAGTATTTGGTTGCTGGACTTCTGCTAGTCGGAAAACAGTAAAACCCATCTTTGAAAAATATAATAATTTGTTAATTTATCCTGTTCAATATGAGGGTTTAGAACAATCTCCTAATATCGTTTATACAGGAGCAGCACCAAACCAACAAATTATTCCTGCCGTTAAATGGTCATTTGATAATTTAGGAAAAAAGTTTTTTCTAGTTGGTTCTGATTATATTTTCCCCCGTACAGCAAACGCCATTATAAAAGATCAAGTTACAGCATTAAATGGAGAAATACTAGGAGAAGAATATATACCATTAGGTGATGGAAATGTAGAGTTAGTTATCCAGGAAATTATAGATACTCAACCAGAAATTATACTCAATACAATTAATGGTGATAGTAATTTATCATTTTTTAGTTCTATCAGAAAACATGGAATTACACCAGAAAAAATACCCATCATTTCTTTCAGTTTAGCGGAGCAAGAAATCAAAAAAATTCCCAACCAAGATATAGTAGGTGACTATGCAGTTTGGAATTATTTTCAAAGTATTGATACTTCAAGTAACCAAAAATTTATCCAAAAATTTAAAGTCAGATATGGACAAGATAGGGTGACATCAGATCCGATAGAAGCTGGATATTTTGGTGTTTATTTATGGGCTAAAGCTGTAGAGGATGCAGGAATAGATGATGTAAATTTAATTAGAAAAAATATCAAATCTCAAAGTTTTAATGCGCCAGGAGGAGTAGTATATGTAGATGCAAATAATCAACATACTTGGAAAACAGTAAGAGTTGGAAAAATTAATTCCCAAAAACAATTTGACATCATTTGGAACTCAGAAAAACCAGTTCGTCCTTTACCTTACCCCATATCCCGTTCAAAAGCAGAATGGCAAAAATTTGTGAATAGCCTCTATCAAAGTTGGAATCAAAACTGGGCTAATTATAATTAGATAGGTTATAATGACATTATAATAAACAAAAGATGCTCTAACTAACTTGTTTCAAATAAAATAATCTTGTAAATAAAAGGATTTCTTTATATTGGAAGCACACCTTCATGTAATCAAGGTGTGAGTTTTGTAAAAGCTAGATATGCGTATTTAATGGAGTTAGTAGTGTGAAACATAAAAAAATAGTTAATAAATTACTGTTTTGGTTTTTATTAATTGCTTTATTTCCCATGATTCTTTTTACCTCATTACAATATTCTATTGCTAGAAAAGCTCTGATAAAAGAAGTAAAGAATAGATTGAATTATGTCGCAGGAAGTAAAGAAAAACTGTTAGATAGATATATTTCTGATAGAAGAAGAGATGCTGAAACTATTGCCAAAATTCCAGACATAATTGATGCAACTAAACAATATAAAAAAAAATTGCTAAACAATAATAAAAGTTCTCAACAAGTGCAACAATTAGATCAAAAATACAGGAAATTATTAGAGAATTACTTACAAATATTCGGTTATTCTGATATGTTATTATTTTCAATATCAGGAGAGATGATTTTTTCACTCAACAACTCTGATGAAATAGGAAGGAATTATCAGTTACTAGCTTACAAAAATTCAGACATTATCAATATCATTGATCGCGCTAAAACATTAATGCAGGTAGAGATTTCTAACTTCAGTTACTATCAAGATAATCTAGAACCTATAGCTGTAATTGCTGCTCCTATTTTTCAGGAAAATAAAATCATTGGAGTAATAGTTTTAGAAATAAACAACCAAGAGTATAATCAAATAGTAAATGACTATACAGGTTTAGGGGAAAGTGGAGAAACTATAGTTGGTTCACTAGTTGATAAAAAGATAGTTTTTACTACCAGAACTAGACATGATTCCAAAGCAGCTTTAAAAAGATATATTAACATTAATGAAAAAAAATCACATCCTCTCAATCAAGCTATTCAAGGTATTAAGGGAAATAATATAATTATTGATTATCGGGGAAAAGAGACTATTGCAGCCTGGAGATACTTACCTTCTACCAATGCTGGTATGGTAGTTAAAATGGATACAGAAGAAGTATTTACTCCTCTAAAAACCCTAAAAAATATTTTAATTATTTTGGGAGTAATTACAATTTTATTAGTCACTTTAGCTGCAATTATAGTTAGTAAATCTATCTCTCAACCATTAATTGAACTTACCCAGGTAGTTCAAGAATTTGCTCAAGGTAACTTAAAAAAGCAAGCCTCTGTTTTGAGTAATGATGAAATTGGGCAATTAGAAACTTCATTTAATAGTATGGCAAAACAACTAGCAACATCCTTTGCAACTATTAAACAGCGGGAAAAAGAACTGACTAAAGCTAACGACAAACTAGAAATAGTTTTAGCTCAAGTGCAGCAAGAAGCACAGCAATTAGCGTCACAATTAATTCAAAGTGAAAAAATGTCTAGTTTAGGACAATTAGTAGCAGGTGTAGCACATGAAATAAATAACCCGATTAATTTTATTTATGGTAATATTCACCCTGCACATGAATATACTCAACACTTACTCAGTTTAATTAAACTTTATCAGGAACACTATCCAGAAGCAGATCCTGAAATTAAAAATAAAGAAGCAGAAATAGATATCAAGTTCATAATTAAAGACTTACCTAAATTGCTCAATTCGATGATGGTTGGTAGTGAAAGAATTACAGAAATTGTGCGATCACTACGTAACTTTTCTCGCTTAGATGAATCAGAAATAAAAGCAGTGAATATCCATGAAGGTATTGATAGCACATTAATGATTTTAGAAAATCGTCTCAAAGCTACACCAAAACGCCCAGCAATTGAAGTTATCAGAAAATATAGTGATTTACCATTGGTAGAGTGTTACACAGGACAGCTAAACCAAGTATTTATGAATATTCTTGCTAATGCTATTGATGCTGTAGAAGATAAAAAAATCAATAATTTAAAAAATTTTCAGCAATTCAAAATTTATATTTATACTGAATTAACCAATAACCAACAAGTAGTAATTCGGATCATTGATAACGGGATAGGTATTCCTGAAAAAGTTAAAAGACTCTTATTTGATCCTTTTTTCACCACAAAACCTGTAGGAAAAGGAACAGGTTTAGGTTTATCTATTAGCTATAAAATCATCACTGAACAACATCACGGTAAATTAGAATGTATGTCTATAGCTGGTAAAAGTACAGAGTTTATTATTACTATTCCTTTATATCAGCCAACACCATAAAATTTACTCCATGATTAAATAACTCTAATCTAAAATATCGGCAGAAAACATAGAAGATAAAATTTGAAAATAAGGCATTAACATCTGAAAGTGTTCATAAACCAGGCGATCTTGAATTTCAAATCTGAGCAAATACAACATCTGCCTAATCATATCCCATTTTACTTTTAAAGTTGGATAGAGCATTACACATAAAGGAAATAATTCTTCTTTGATAATATTGACATTTCCCTCTAAAACACATACCCACAAATAAACTTGGAACATTTCCACATCACGGATACTAGAAATTCTCACCACTTGATCCGTCAACTTCCCAGACATAGTTTCATGGTTGGGGAAAAGTTCAATAATTTTTTTGGCTATATTATTAGCAATATTGGTACTGGCTGGTAAGAGGTTTTGTAGAACTGAGATAATTGGAGAATCATAATCATATTGTGCAGCAGCTAAATAGGCACGCTGTAAGGGCATATATAAATGATCGTCAATTACTTTAAAATATGAACCTACCAGCGATCGCTCAACAATATTTAATGGTTCAAGTAGCATTTGCCCAGTATAATGAAACTGCATACTTACAAAACCAATTGCCCTGGGATCTATTTCTGTATACTTTTTCCTAACCGCTCCTATATCTGCACTAATTACTCTTACTAATTCATGGGGAGCTATCAATTCAGTCTCTAGTTGTAAATCTTCTTCAGAAAGATGATAATTTGGTTTGGTAAATTTTGTCACGAAACTCAGAGGACGATTATGTCCAGATTGAGTATAAAAATACAAAGCTTTTTTGTAAATATTAAAGCAGTCATGGGAAATTTCCCAAGGATTAATTAAATTAAAATCTATATGGTGTTGAACAATAGGAATAGCTAATAAATCCTCAGTTTTATTCCAGGCTTTAACACTTATACTTCGTAAGGATGTCAAGACTTGATCAGCCGTTTTTTTACGTCCAGGGACTGACAATATCTCTGATAAAGCCAAACCATGATCATTTTCTTGAGTCTCAGTATTAACTACAAGGTTCTGTAAATACTTCTTAGCCCATTCTTGAGCTAAAGGTTCAATAAAAATAGTACTTTCTTTACCTGACAATTCCATATCCGATAACATCATTGCCTGAAAAGTTCTTTGCTTAGAATTATAGGATAGATTCCAGAAAATTTAAACAATTCTTAAGAATTTTTCATACAAACTACTTCCATAAAAATGCTGAAAGGAACTGATTAACAAATTATAGTTTTCATTCTCAGTTCCTTTTAATATCTAACCTTCAGCCTCTGAACTAGGCGGTGATTTCTCTGATGGTGGATCTGATAGTTGTTTAGATGTATCATCGGAAACGACTTCAGTCTCAGGGTTATTTTCGGGTGTAATTTCTTCTGTCACCTCACTATCCTCAACCGTGGGAGTAGAAGATTCTGGCATTGTTTGAGTCTCACTCACAGGGATTTTAGAAGTTTCTATTTCTTCAACCGTCGAAGTAGAAGATTCTGGTGCTGGTTGAGTCTCACTCACAGGGATTTCAGAAGTTTCCGGTACTGATTGAGCCTCAGCAGTAGTTTGATTCAGAGTTTCCTGTGCAGGTTTTTCTGGAGTGGTACTGGACTTTTGATTGAGAGTCTGTTGTACCTGAGCTTTTAAGCCATTGAACCAGCCAACCACTACAACTGGCAATTGTTTCAACTTTTCCAGAAAAGATAACTTAGATGTTTGTTCTTGGAGACGCACCTTAACTGACTCAGGACTGGGAATAGCTGTTTGTTGTACCTCTGGTGTTAATTGACGACGCAAAGACAGAGTTTGCCAACCAAACCAAACTAACAAAGCTACACTAGCCACATGACCAAGCAAAAGACCGCCAACGATTTGGGGGGCAAAAATCCACAGTACCAAAGCGTAAAACATCCCTACACCACTCCAAATAAAATCATTTTTGCGGTGGATTTCCGGAAAAAAGAAAGCAGATAGGTAAATAGCTAAACTACCCAGTCCGACTACAAATGCGAGGAGATAGGCCAACATTTTTTAAACTCCTTTCTGTTGTGTCAATGTCAATATTTCCATTTTGCAAATTCTGGTTACAGAATTGTTGACTTAGATACAAATTAAAACCGTGTTAGTTATGATTTTCTATCCTTAACATCAACTCTTAATGTCTTCTTTAGGAGTGAACCCAAAATCTCGGTTTACCCTTATAGATGGAAGGATTTGCAAGAGTTAGCCAAAACCAAGAAAAGATTTGAACTATGACATTACAAAGCTTTGGTGTGATTGGATTAGCCGTAATGGGCGAGAACATTGCTCTTAACGTCGAGCGTAATGGCTTCCCAATTGCAGTTTACAACCGCTCTCGCGAGAAAACCGATGCCTTCATGGCCAATCGTGCCGGAGGACGGAATGTGAAAGCGGCTTTTACCTTAGAAGAATTCGTCGCTTCATTAGAACGCCCCCGCAAAATCTTAGTCATGGTGCAAGCTGGTAAAGCCGTTGATGCTGTAATTCAACAGTTGAAACCTTTACTGCAAGAAGGCGACATCATCATTGATGGTGGTAACTCTTGGTATGAAGATACAGAAAGACGTACTCAGGAATTAGAACCCATCGGTTTACGCTACATCGGTATGGGTGTGAGTGGTGGTGAAGAAGGGGCTTTAAATGGCCCATCTCTCATGCCTGGTGGAACAAAAAGCTCCTATGAGTACCTTTCTCCCATCTTTAATAAAATTGCTGCTCAAGTTGATGATGGCCCTTGTGTAACCTACATTGGACCTGGTGGTTCTGGTCACTATGTAAAAATGGTTCACAATGGGATTGAATATGGTGATATGCAATTAATTGCAGAAGCCTATGATTTGTTGAAAAATGTTGGCGGTTTGAACACTCAACAGCTACATCAAGTATTTTCTGAGTGGAACCAAACCGACGAACTCAACTCATTTTTGATTGAGATTACAGCTAATATTTTCCCCTACGTTGATGCCGAAACTAGGATACCTTTAGTTGACTTAATTGTTGATGCTGCGGGACAAAAAGGTACTGGTCGTTGGACTGTACAAACTGCTTTAGAAATAGGCGTTGCTATTCCTACAATTACTGCGGCTGTTAATTCCCGAATTCTTTCTTCTATTAGAAATGAACGGATTGCAGCATCTCAACAATTAACTGGTCCAGTTCCTACTCAGTTTAAGGATACAAGAACTTTTGTGAACATGGTGCGTGATGCATTATATTGTTCTAAAATTTGTTCCTATGCCCAAGGTATGGCGTTAATTTCTACAGCTTCCAATACTTTTAACTGGGGTCTAAATTTGGGTGAAATGGCTCGAATTTGGAAAGGTGGTTGTATTATTCGCGCTGGTTTCTTGAATAAAATTAAGAAAGCATTTGACGAAAATCCTGGCTTACCTAACTTGTTGTTAGCACCTGAATTTAAACAAACAATTCTGGATAGACAACCTGCTTGGCGGGAAGTAATTGTTACTGCTGCGAAGATGGGTATTCCTGTTCCTGCTTTTAGCGCTTCTCTTGATTATTTTGACAGTTACCGTCGCGCTCGTTTACCTCAAAACTTGACTCAAGCACAACGAGATTACTTCGGCGCACATACCTACAAACGTGTTGATAGAGAAGGAACTTTCCACACTGAATGGGTTCCCATTGCTGAATCTCAAAAATAAGCTGTAAGCTGTTTTTGCTTAGTTAAATTTGATTTTAGGGGCGGTTTTACCGCCCTTAGTTGTGAGAATTAAGAACTTAAAATTACAAATTCTTCGACTTGGAGAAGAACAATTTTGAAAATGCTCTGTACCAAAAGCTTTTGCACTTCGGATTTATATTATATTTAGTATGATGTATATAGAATAAACTTATAACTCTGTTATTGCTACTGAAAGCGATCGCCTATGAATAACTGTTGTATCATAAAACAATCACATTAGGAAAATAGTAGAATGCACATCAGTTATAGATTGAATGCTAACGAACTAGATAACAATTTTCTGGAAAGTTTAAAAGCTGCTTTTCAGGACAAAGAAATTGAAATTGTGGTCTATGAAAGCGATGAAACACATTTTCTGTTACAGCATCCTGCAAATAAAGAGAGATTGCTAAATGCGGTCGAAAATATCAAAAATCGCAGCAATCTCGTAGAGGTTAATTGGGAAAGCATCTGATGAGACGAAGAATTTTGTTTGAAGCAGAAGCTTTTGAAGATTTTAATGAATAGGCAAAAATTGATCGCAAAATTTATAACAAAATAGTAGAACTTATTAAAGATATAGAGCGATCTCCATTTTCAGGAATAGGAAAACCTGAACCACTAAAGTATGAACTGAGTGGTTTTTGATCAAGACGTATTAATAATGAACATCGTCTTGTTTATCAAGTTACAGATCAAGAAATTATCATTGCAGGATGCAAAAATCACTATGAGTAATATAATTAATTCTTACTCAACTTAAGCTGAAGTATTTCCTTGATCATCTACAATTACTAAACAATCATTATTAACCTGATTGAGCATTTGATGAAAAGCAGGAGTATAATTACCATTTTCATCTACAATTCGCCGTAAAACATATTCACCCAACCTGAAAAATCCACCAAACCAAAGATTTTTGCGTTGCCAAATTTCACCTTGAGAATTTTCATCCCGGTAGATAGTTGCATTGATAATATACTTGGGAACTTTTATACCGAAAATAAAAGGTGTAATTTGCCCATTTTTTAAATGAGCATCACTAAATTCTATCTTGTACTTAAACTGAATAATTCTTACCAAATTTAGCAATATAGATCCAGATATTGTCTGATGAAAAGTCCATTGTAAAGGAGCAAAGACAGGTAAAACCAAACTATTTGTTTCTATATTCCAGTCCAAATTATACATCGTGATGCAATCATCTGGCAGGGGATTTCCGTCCATAAAAAAGACTCCTTTGAGAACATCAGGTAAATTTGTTTCTTTAACTGGTTTCATCCAAGTGGCAATCTGATCAAGTTTTTGATTTTGGATAATTACACTCATTCACTCTTTATAACCTTTAAATCAATGATCAACTAATAACTGAAAACTGCAATTAAAAACTGCTTGACTATTTTGTAAACCCTTGCAAGATTAAATTATTAGGAGTTACCGCAGTTACATTAGCAAAATCCCATTCTATTTCTGTAAACGAATTCCATTGATATTGTTTAAACAGATAAAAACAGAATAATTTCACTAAACCAATTGACAAATTTCTGCCAGGACAAGCTCTTTCATGATCTTTCCCATTCCAAGACAAAATATCAGAAAAATCTCGGTTAATATTAAATTCATCAGGATTATCATATCTGTTGATATCTCTATTAGCAGTGAAGATTGAACCCAGTAATCTTGTTCCTTGTTGAAATGGACATTTTGTTGCTCCTATTTGGATTTCACCAGAGTCTTTCGCCAGTTGACTCACAAATCTCACTGGTGGATAAAGTCTGGCAGTTTCTAAAATGACCTGATTTAAAATTTGTGAATTTTCTAAAGCTGATGTATCAGGTTCTTTTGGCTGATTCCAAATATTATTAATTTCTGAGACTACCTGGTCTTTTAAACTATCATTTAGTAGTAAAACACCAATTACAGAACCTAATAATGCACTCGTACCGGCAGTACCGGCAATATGAATCATATCGAAGATACTATTAGCAATAGTATCAGCATTTAATTGATATTTATTTCCTATTTCTAAGAAATCCGAAAATCTGGGAGATTGTTTATATTTAGCTATTAAACTTCGGCGATGTTTGACACTTGCTCCAGTTCTAAATGATAAGATATATTTGTTAACTAAATTAGGCAGTGATGCTAGAGGTAAGGTTTTATTGTAAGTTCGTGATGCTTCAATTTCTTCTGGAGTTAGTGATATTTGTAAGATGCTTTGATGCAGAATATCTAAAATCATTTTCGGTAAGTCTTCACCAATATGTAATTGTCTTTGAATGACAGCTTTTTCTAAACATTGATCTACTAATTGTGATAATAACTCGACTTCTGTAAATGGATCTGGTAAAGCGTACAAAAATATTTCCCTTACCCCTTGATGTTCATTCCCATTCATTCCTAAACTGAGGGGATTATTAAGTAAGTAACTAGGAGCTAAAATTCTAATAATACCTAAATCATTACCCCTAATTTGTGGTTCAACCTGCATTAATTCCTTGACTTGAGAATGGGTTGTGTGCATAATTGCTTGATCTACTGCAAAGAATTTATCTCCTATATTTTCTTTCAAAGTTTGCAAGAAATATGTCCATGCTTTGAGCATAATTACAGCATCACTGTAATAAGCTTTTAGACGTAATAATTTACCAATAGTTGAATTATAACCAAATTTTGCTAAACGATAGGAAAGTTTAACCTGATTATCATGGTTTTTGAGAATTTTTTCTTGTGTTTCCATAGTTTTTGCTGTGTTATCCTAATGGCATGAAAATTGCAAAACTTTAGTATAACATCGGTATCACTAAAGTTTGCATATCTTGAAGTATATTCAACAATTTATAAATAGTTTTTTTAATAAAATATGACTTTGTAGCAATATCAGTTATAATTATCAGATTAAAAGTTATAATTCCAACAATAATTATTTACAAATCTTCTAATTAATTACAATGAACTATCAACCAAAACCGATTGATACATCAAGAGTAACTATCAATGCTGCACATTTAGAACTGACTGAATTATTGGCAAAAAATACTCATGAAATTTGGGCGCAACAGCGGATAGATGATGGTTGGAAATTTGGGATTCAGCGAGACGATAACCACAAAGAACATCCGGGTTTAGTACCCTATGAAGAATTATCAGAGTCAGAAAAACAGTATGACCGAAATACTGCTTTAGGAGTAATTAAATTATTATTAGCGTTAGGTTATCGGCTAGAAGGAGAAAATCAAGGTTTATCTGATGAAAAAGAGGATCAAAAATTAGCTTTGATGCTCAGAAATATCAAAGAATCATCAGAATTAAATGTTGGTTATTTATTAGAAATTAGTCGAGAAACTATTAAAATTAGAACTTGTTCACCAGACATATATATTGTTTTAGGAGAAGCAATTTTACAAACTGGTGAACCTTTAATAGCTTATGATATCATTCAAGAAGGGCTGAAACATTGGCGAGATAATGTTAAATTAAAACAACTTTTGGCTTTATCATTAGCACGAAGTGGAGCAACTTTATCAGCTAACTCTCTACTTGTAGAAATGGTGACACTTAGAGAATCAGATATAGAAACTATTTCTCTTTTAGCTAGAACCCATAAAGACCTCTATTTACAAGCAACAAATCCAAAAGAAAAACAAACACAATTAGAATTAGCGGCTCAAAGATATCTGCAAGCTTATCAATTGAAAAAAAGTAACTACCCAGGTATTAATGCGGCTACAATGTTTTTATTAAAAGGAGAAGAAAACACAGCCAGAGAAATTGCCGAAAAAGTCAAACAAAGCTGTTTAAAACAGTCAGAAAGAGATTATTGGCAATTAGCAACATTAGGAGAAGCATCCTTAATTTTAAGGGAATGGTCAGCAGCAGAAAACTATTATCAACAAGCAGTTAAAATAGGTAAAGGGAGAATTGGTGATATTAGTTCTACTAGTAAAAATGCGAAACTTTTATTAGAGTATTTAGAAGGGAATAAGGAACATTTAAAAACTTGGTTTCAATTACCCCGTGCAGTAGTTTTTACTGGACAGATGATAGACCAATCAGAAAGAGAAAATCCTAGATTTCCTGCTGAATTAGAAGCACAAGTTTATGAAAGTATATGTGATCGTCTAGCAACTTTAGATGCTAAAATTGGATATGCTTCTGCTGCTTGTGGTGCGGACATTCTATTTTTAGAAGCTATTTTGGAACTAAAAGGAGAAATTCACATTGTCCTCCCCTATGAACAAGAAGAATTTATCAAAAACTCTGTTGATATCATCCCTAATAGTAATTGGAAACAAAGATTTAACACCCTCTTTGCAAAAGCTAACGAAGTAATTGTTTGTTCCCATCACAATTTAGAAAACAACCCAGTATTATATGAGTATGCAAATCGTGTTATACATGGGTTAGGTAAAATGCGAGCCGAATTATTAGATACAGAACTGCTTAATTTAGCAGTTTGGGATGGTAAAGCTAGTAATACGATTGGCGGTACAGCTTCCACAATTCAAATGTGGCAAGATTGGGGTTATAAACCAGAAATAATTAATTTACAATCCTTAAAACAAGTATCAGGAGTAGACACAAATTTATTCAACATTTCCGAAAATAGCCAACTAGAAATTCACCCTCAATATCCCTACCATGATCAAAGCGAACACAGTAAAAAATTAATGGCACTTTTATTTGCTGATGTTGTTAAATATTCCAAATTAACAGAAGAACAAATACCCAAATATATTAAACACTTTCTCGGTAGTGTCGGGGAAATAGAGGCACAATCAAAACATTTACCCTGCTTTAAAAATACTTGGGGCGATGCCTTCTATTATGTCTTTGCAGATGTCAATGCGGCGGGTAATTTTGCCCTTGATTTATGTGATTTAATTCAACATACCAATTGGTCAGAAAAAGGACTACCAGAAAACCTCAATTTACGAATTTCTTTACACGCTGGCCCTGTGAATGAATACATGAACCCAATCACTAAAAACAAGAGTTATATTGGCACTCATGTCAGTTATGCAGCACGAATTGAACCCATAACACCGCCAGGAAAAGTATATAGTAGTCAAGCCTTTGCAGCACTGACTTGTAGTATGGGAATTAAAAATTTTACCTGTGACTATGTAGGACAAATTCCTTTTGCTAAAGGATACGGAACATTTCCTACTTATCATGTGCGTAGATGTAAATAATATATTTTCTCAATTACTCATCTACCTTGGTATCACTTCACTCAGCCAAAGCTACGTTTTGTCCACCCTAAAAGATGATTGGTAAGGTGCAGGATTTTTATCTCAGTGTTGTCTCGCGTTTGGGGTAGGATTGCTATGTATTTACCATAATGTGATTAATTGTTTACTTTCTAAAAATAAATTAAAACGATTAATATATTGTTCATTTTAAAAAGCAGCTATAGGTAAATAATGAAAATGTCTGGAAAGTTTTAGTTTTAATATACATATATTTTTAGGACTTACGCATTTTTACGAAATATTGGGGTTTGAGATTGCTTCCTTACGTCGCAATGACAGTGTTTGGAATAGGTTTTGTGTAAGTCCTGATTTTATTTCACCCTCATAAATCCTAATCAAGTAAGCATTTAGGTTCATGTAGCTTTTGAAATACCTGAGCAAAATTTAAATAAATTGAATATTTTTGAAATGAATAAAAGTTTCTGTAGAATGAAGTCTCCCAAATGTCAAATTTATTTGACATGAATACTTATCTAATAATTATAATTATTCTTCACCTAAAAACTTAGCTTTCATTTCTTCTAATTCTCTATCTATTACATCTAATTTTTTATTAACTGGCAAAGGATTTGATGTTTGCGGAGTAGGGTTATGTGGTTGCTGTTTAGAACCTGTAAAATGAGTTTTCACTTCGTGTAATTCTTGTTCTAATTGATTATGATTTTGAGATGCGAAACTCTGTTTTCTAGCAGGTGGGTTAACAATTGTCGTCGGAATATTTGTAGAAGTGGGTGGATTTAAACTCTGTAAATCTCGAAAAATATCACCAACATTTTGATAACGTTTACGAGGAATCACTTGAACCATTTTGTCAATAATTATCCCTAGCTCATTACTGATAGGAGTTTTTACAAACTGTCTCCATCTCCAAGTCGCATTATGAGTATCATAACTATCAAATGGCGATCGCCCTGTTAATAAATTAATACAAGTTACCCCTAAACTATAGATATCACTGGCAAAAGTTGCCTTCCCTCGCATTTGTTCTGGAGCAACATATTCAGGACTTCCTATACTTGTTCCTGTCATATTTATAGGTTGTCCTATGGTAGATTTAGCCGCCCCAAAATCAACAATTACTAATTTATCATCACTACGACGACGAATAATATTTTCTGGTTTTATATCTCGATGAATTACTTGTTTACTATGACAAAATTGGAGGACATTTAAGACATCATATATTAACTCTATAATTTGATTTTCATGAAAATTACCTTGGTAAGATAATTCCATAGATAAATTTTGACCATCAATAAATTCTTGTACTAAATATTGTCTATCATCTTGTGTACAATAAGCCAAAAGTTGAGGAATTTGGGTATGCGTTCCTAACTCGTCTAACTGTATAGCTTCCTGGTTAAACAACTCTATAGCTTTTTGTACTGTGTTTGTACCTTGTGCTTGAGGGTAAAGTTGTTTAATGACACAGGAAGGTTTAGAGGGTTTATCCTCATCTACTGCTAAAAATGTTCTTCCAAAACCACCTTGTCCAATAGGTTTGATAGCACGGTAACGTTCTTTCAGCAATAGCTTTGTACCGCAAGTTATGCAGAACTTAACATCTTCAGGGTTTTCTGGTTTAGAACAATGGGGGTTAAGACAGTAACTCATAAATATAAAACTCTCATTTATACTTATTGTGCCTTATGATCTGATAAATAGTAATTATTAAGATTATTAAAGAAGTTTACACATTACTTTGAACCATCAGGGATTAAGTCAACCTCCTTAACCAGAACTAATGCTATTTATTCATCCATCCCTATAGATTTTTTATTGTCAAAAAATTGGTACTCAAATTAGTATTATTGTCTTGGTATTACCTTAATATCTAATCCTCGGATCAACATAAGCATTAAGAATATCAATCAAAATACTTGCAGTTACAACAATTGCACCAAAAAACACTAATACACCCTGTACAGTGGGATAATCCCGATCTGAAATTGCTTGGTATAAACGATTCGCTAACCCAGGCCAAGAAAAGGTGACTTCTGTTAAAATTGCTCCTCCTAATAACGAAGCAAATGTTAATCCTAATACTGTAATTACAGGTATCAAGGCATTCTTTAAAGCATGGGATATCAAAATCTTATTTTCAGGAATTCCTCTTGCCCTAGCTGCCTCCACATAATCTGCTTTTAAAGTTTGTTTTAAGTTAACTCTGACTATTCTTTCAAAAATACCACTCAGTAAAATTCCTAAAGTGAAACTGGGTAAAGCTAAATGATGTAAAGCTGTAAAAAACTGATTGAAATTACCAGTTAACAAACTATCAATTGTATATAAACCAGTAATAGTTTCTGGTGCAGGTAAATTAGGAGGAAAACGATTAGAATTAGGAAACCAACGTAGCTGTACAGAGAATACTAATTGCAATAACATTCCCATCCAAAACATGGGAAGTGCATAGGTAATAATTCCAAATAAACGTCCTCCCACATCAAAAGCGGTTCCCGGACGAGATGCAGAAAGTGTACCAACTACAATACCCACAATTAACGCCACTAACATACTACAAACAGCTAATTCTGCGGTAGCAGGAAAATGCTGACTGATAATTTCCCACACATTTTGACCACGACTAGTTAAAGAAGTTCCTAAATCAAAACTTAGTATTTTCCCTAAATAACTCAGGTATTGTAACCAAATTGGTAAGTCTAAACCCAATTGTTTTCTGAGTTCTTCCTTTGCACTTTCTGGCGCTCGTCCACCCAAAATTGCATCTACTGGATCTCCAGGGGTTGCTCTTAATAATAAAAAAACAATGGTGATAATTGTCAATAGTTGCAATGGTGCAAATAATAAGCGAGAAACTATGTAATATTGTAAGGCTTTAGAACGGGACATTTTCAGTTATCAGTTATCAGTTATCAGTTATCAGTTATCAGTTATCAGTTATCAGTTATCAGTTATCAGTTATCAGTTATCGGTTATTATGATAATAAACAATAACTAATTACAAATGACTATTTTTTAATGTTCTTATAAATCAAGTTCTGAGTGGGGTTAAGTTTGACTTCCGTTACCCCTTTTTGAGCAAATACATAATCTTTATTTTGCCAGAGGGGAATATAAGGAATATCATTCAAAACCTGTTGTTGAATGTCAGTAAATATTTTCTTTCTCGTCTCTGTATCTTGTACTTGTCGTTGTTGATCAATGAGTTGATTTATTTTCTCACTGTAGTAAAAAGAACCCTGAGTTTGACTTCCTCCAGTTTCACAACCTTTTGCCTCTGAACCTTTTTCACAGGCTAAAAATGGTTGGACATAATTATCTGGATCTAGAAAGTCTGGATACCAATCTAATAAAGCTATGGGGTATGTTCCTTTGGATATCTCTTTAAAAAATGTTGCCCCTTCTACTGTTTTAACTTCTAGTTGTAATACCCCATCCATTTTAGTATCAGCTAGAGATTTTAAAGTCTGTGCTGCTAAACTGCGAGTGGGTGAACTAGAAGGATACCAAACTTCAATTTTGGCTGGATTTTGTGCAGAAAAACCTGCATCTGTTAACTGTTTTTTCGCTTCCTCAAAATTACCATCACCATACTTTTCTTTGAATAATGGTTGGGAAACATTAAAGGTACTAGGAATCATGCTATAAAGTGGATCAGCTTGATTAAATAAAACTCTTTGATTTAATAGTGGACGATCTATTAATGAAGCGATCGCACGTCTTACTTCCGGTTGATCAAGTGGTGTTTGATTACGATTCAAAACCATATAACTAACTACACTACTTTGAGCAGTAATAGCTTGCCAGTCACCCTTTTCTGCGCCTTCTTCTAAACTTTTAATTTGATCAGGTTGTAAGGATAAGTAGGCAACATCTATTGCACCAGTCCGAAAAGCATTAAATAAGTTAACTGGGCTAGTTTGAATTTGGACATTAATACCTTTATTGGCAGGTTTTTCTCCCCAATATTCCTCAAAGATATCTAGTCTTAAAGAGTCTGTTCCATACTGAGCTAATTTATATGGCCCTGTACCTACAAATGTGTTAGGTTGAAATTCACCAGCACCAATTTTATAAACTGTGGGAGAAACCGGACATACTCCAGCAAATGCTAACAGAGAGGGAAAAGCAGCAAAGGGTTTTTTCAGCTTAATTGAAAGTTCATATTCTCCTGTAGCTTCCACAGATTCTACAGTATCAGACAATAAAAAAGATGGTTTACCTTTATTTTCGATAAAACGCTGAATACTGAACTCCATTGCTTTAGCGTTAAAAGGTGTACCATCATGGAAAACTACTCCTTCCCGCAAGGGAATAGTATATAATAAACCATCATCACTAACTTTTGGTAATGCTGTGGCTAATTGGGGTTGAATTTCCGTGTTGCCTGGTTCATAACTATACAGGCGATCGCTCATATTAAATATTAAACCCATAGATCCCAATTCATAGGAGTCAGCCGGATCAAGGGTTCTAGGTTTTTGTGTTGTACCGATAGTAATTCTGCCATCCCCAGCAGCGTTATTACCATTGCTTGTTGTAGTGGTTTGTTTGTTGGGAGTGCAGCTAACAACCAATAAAAAACATAATGAGAATAAAGATAGAAATTTTTTTACTTTACCCCATCGTCTAATGCTTTGGGCAAACCAAGTTATCACCATTTATTTTTTTAAAATCAGCAGTTAATTATTCTAATATATGATTTGCTGTTCCACTCATCTGATGAAATCTATTTAATTTCTAATCCTGATAATGAAAACGACAAGCCACAATTATTACATTATTACCTTTGTTATTACAAATAATTGTTGGTTCTACATCTGCAATAACTCGATCCACTAAAGCATCTAGTTCACCAGCAGCTTGCTGAGTTGTAATTACATCCATTGTGTACTCCTTTTTCGTTCAACAATCTAATTAAATTAGAACTTAAAATAAGACAGATTGACATATATACCTATATTAATATTCACATTCTTGACAGCTAATAAATATTGGCGCATTAATAGCACGACATATATGGATAGCGATATCTGAACCAGATATGAGGAAATTCCAATCATCTAGAAGCTTGCAAAGAATTCCATCAATAGTTACACTTTTTAAAATATTCTCATTTTTGCTGAGTGCTGAAATAACCACCTCCCGAAAGTGAATAACTGAGGGTAGTCAGGCTATGACAGCAAGCAATGATAAAACACCGGCTAATCTGTGGTAAAACACAAGACTGGCGATAACAAAAACTCAGAGAGTTTTCTGGGCGGCGGTTTCCCTCCCTCAGATCCTCACTAGGAAAATTTGCTTTGTAAACTAACTCTTCAAGGAGGAGCGTAGTCAATGGGACTACCCTGGTACCGAGTACATACAGTGGTTCTGAACGATCCAGGCCGACTGATTTCTGTACATTTAATGCACACAGCCCTAGTAGCTGGCTGGGCTGGTTCAATGGCATTGTATGAACTAGCTATTTACGACCCCAGTGATCCAATTCTTAACCCCATGTGGCGACAAGGGATGTTTGTACTTCCCTTCATGGCACGTTTAGGTGTAACCGAATCTTGGGGTGGTTGGAGCGTAACCGGCGGTACAGCCGTAGACCCTGGCTTCTGGTCATTTGAAGGCGTTGCTGCTGCTCACATCGTTCTTTCTGGTTTATTATTCCTAGCTGCTGTTTGGCACTGGGTATTCTGGGATTTAGAACTCTTCAGAGATCCCCGTACAGGCGAACCCGCCTTAGACTTGCCAAAAATGTTTGGCATTCACTTGTTCTTATCTGGTTTACTTTGCTTCGGTTTCGGAGCTTTCCACCAAACAGGCTTATTTGGACCTGGAATGTGGGTTTCTGATGCTTATGGCATCACTGGTAGCATACAACCTGTTGCTCCGGAATGGGGACCAGCCGGCTTTAACCCCTTTAACCCTGGTGGTGTTGTAGCTCACCACATTGCTGCTGGTGTAGTTGGTATTATTGCTGGTTTATTCCACCTTTCTGTTCGTCCTCCGGAAAGGCTTTACAAAGCCCTACGGATGGGTAACATTGAAACCGTACTTTCAAGTAGTATTGCTGCGGTATTCTTTGCTGCATTCGTAGTAGCTGGTACTATGTGGTACGGTAATGCTACTACCCCCATTGAACTTTTCGGACCTACCCGCTATCAGTGGGACCAAGGATACTTCCACGAAGAAATTGAGCGTCGTGTACAAGCCAGTGTAGCTAGTGGTGCAAGCCTATCCGAAGCTTGGTCACAAATCCCAGAAAAATTGGCTTTCTATGACTATGTAGGTAATAGCCCCGCTAAAGGTGGTTTATTCCGTACAGGCGCAATGGTGAACGGTGATGGTATTGCCCAATCTTGGCAAGGTCACGCAGTATTCACCGATGGAGAAGGACGCGAGTTAAGTGTACGTCGTCTACCTAACTTCTTTGAAACCTTCCCCGTAGTTCTTACCGATGCTGATGGAGTAGTCCGCGCTGACATTCCTTTCCGTCGGGCAGAATCTAAATATAGCTTTGAGCAAACAGGTGTAACTGTTAGCTTCTATGGTGGTGATTTGAATGGTCAAACCTTTACAAACCCATCTGAAGTAAAACGTTTCGCTCGTAAAGCACAAGGTGGCGAAATCTTCGACTTCGACAGAGAAACATTAAACTCTGATGGTGTATTCCGTACATCTCCCAGAGGTTGGTTTACCTTCGGTCATGCAGTATTTGCGCTATTGTTCTTCTTCGGCCACATTTGGCATGGTGCAAGAACAATCTACCGTGACGTATTTGCTGGTGTAGAAGCTGACCTAGAAGAACAAGTAGAATGGGGTCTGTTCCAAAAAGTTGGTGACAAGACCACTCGTGTTCGGAAAGAAGCTTAAACATCAAACCTGGTCAAGTATGAAGTACAACAAATTTTTTTGTTACTTCATGCTTGTCCCTGATCTTGATCAAATAAAATTACTGGCTGTATAAGCAGGAACTCCTCATATGGAAAGCGTTGCATACATCTTGATCCTGGCCTTAGCAATAGGTGTTCTCTTCTTTGCGATCGCCTTTCGCGAACCCCCTCGCTTTGAGAAAAAAGAGAAAGAATAACTAGGGTGTTAATACCCAAATTTTCAGTTAGTTTGATTAAGTATCCGTTGTTACTTATTTAAGTGGCAACGGATAATCATCGTATAACATATGACAAAAACTTAAGTTTAACTATGAGAGTTTTACTAATTCAGAATAGGACTTAGAACTTTACAATAGTAACTGCATGAGATTTTGCCATTGTCATATTGATCTAGAGTAACTATATTTGGTGCAATTACCAAAAATTAGTGAATAACTTTTTGATATGTGATATAATATCCTATCTGGAAGTAGATATATGTGAACCTAGCTGTTTACGCTAGGATAAACTAACGATGTAAGTGTAGACTTCTATAAAAAGCCCTCGCGTATACATCATTAACTGTGACAAAAACTTGACGGAGAATAGAACCAGGAACACAACAGCATGGTCAATCAGAATTTAACCGCTACAGAAATTGGATTTACTCACGAAGATTTCGCTGCTCTACTTGATCAGTACGATTATCACTTCAGCCCTGGTGATATAGTACCAGGAACAGTGTTTAGTATAGAGCCGCGCGGCGCTCTGATTGACATTGGTGCTAAAACAGCAGCATACATACCTATACAGGAAATGTCTATTAACCGGGTTGATGCCCCGGAAGAAGTCTTACAGTCAAACGAAACACGGGAATTTTTTATCCTCACTGATGAAAACGAAGATGGTCAGCTAACCCTGTCTATTCGTCGTATTGAATACATGAGGGCTTGGGAAAGGGTACGTCAATTACAGGCAGAAGACGCTACCGTCCGTTCTGGTGTGTTCGCTACAAATCGTGGTGGTGCATTGGTACGAATTGAAGGACTAAGGGGATTTATTCCCGGTTCTCACATCAGCACCCGCAAACCTAAAGAAGATTTAGTAGGTGAAGAATTACCATTAAAATTCTTAGAAGTGGATGAAGAACGTAACCGCTTAGTTTTATCTCATCGTCGGGCGCTGGTTGAGCGGAAGATGAACCGCTTAGAAGTAGGCGAAGTAGTAATTGGTACTGTTCGTGGTATCAAACCCTATGGTGCATTTATTGATATTGGTGGTGTAAGTGGACTACTTCATATTTCTGAAATTTCCCATGAACATATAGATACACCCCACAGTGTATTTAATGTCAATGATGAAGTTAAAGTCATGATCATTGACTTGGATGCAGAAAGAGGAAGAATATCTCTGTCTACCAAGCAGCTAGAACCCGAACCAGGGGATATGATTAAGAACCGCGATTTGGTTTATGATAAGGCTGAAGAAATGGCGGCCAAGTATAGGGAACAAATGTTAGCCAAACAGCAAGGTCTAACAGTTGCGCCAGCAGAAGGGACTGAGGTTGTCGAAGGAACAGAAACAACTGAAACCGCAGCAGAAACAGCGGAAACAGAAGTTCCTGTAGCAACGGAAACTACAGAAGCAACAGAGGCAACAGAGGCAACAGAGGCAACAGAAACTACAGAAGTAGAAGCCACAGAAACAACAGAAACAGAAATTCCTGTAGCGGCTCAAACGGAAGAAACAACAGAAACAGAAATTCCTGTAGCGGCTCAAACTGAAGAAACAACAGAAACAGAAATTCCTGTAGCGGCTCAAACTGAAGAAACAACAGAAACAGAAATTCCTGTAGTGGCTCAAACTGAAGAAACAACAGAAACAGAAGTTCCTGTAGCTGTTGAAGAGTAATACATAGGGGATGCTGAAAAAGTGTTTCCGTGGAGGCTTAGAGGCAGGGGGCAGGAAGAGAATTAAAAACTTATTTTCAGTCTCTCAAAGTTGAAAAAGTGCAAAGTTCTCAAGCACTGAACCTCTATAATCTTGCATTTCTTGAAAATTAAAATAGTCTCAAACACTATACCTGTAATGTTTTCAGATTTACTCAGCCAACCCTACATAATTTCAGAATTATCTGTATTTACTCACAAGATAAATTAATAAAATAATCAAAAATTAGAGGGGTTATCCCTCTTTTTTGTCTTCTGGATTTCAGGGGATTCTGAATAACTCTGAAAGCAAGATGAGGTCAAGATTCTAGATTTTTTTATGGTCAACAAGTGCAAGCTTTTTGCTCCGAAGCTTTGAAAAACTGTGCATTTAAACTCTAAACTTTCCAGAACTTTTGGGATAACAGACATCCAAAACTCTTGCCTGTTACCTATTCCCTGGTTTCCACAAATAACTTTTTTAGCAACCCCGACATATATTTTCATCTTTCTACAAAGCATTCTTTTAACTATCAATTTATTGTTATATTTTTGACTTATATACAATTTATGAGTATTATATCTTCTCAGAAATGATTACGGTGGTATGGGAGTACAGTAGTTCAATGGCGATTATTAGATGTAAAGATATAACTTTTTCTCATATTCAAGCAATCTTATTTGACAAAAATGGTACATTAGAAGACTCTGAAACCTATTTGCGATCGCTAGGACAAAAAGCAGCTAGAATCATAGATGCACAAATTCCAGGTATTGGTGAACCATTGTTAATGGCCTATGGCATCAATGGTGACAAGTTAGACACAGCAGGTTTAATAGCTGTAGCTAGTCGTAAAGAGACAGAAGTTGCCGCAGCTGCATACATAGCTGAAACAGGTAAAACATGGTTTGAATCTTTACAAATCGCTCGTCAAGCTTTAGCAGAAGCAGATCGGTATCTTCGTAGTAACTCCACAACTCTGTTTCCCGGAGTATTAGATATTTTGAGAACTCTATCATCAGCAGGAATGAAACTGGGTATTCTCTCAGCTGCAACTACCAGAGATGTGCAGCAGTTTGTTATGAATCATGAATTAAGGGAGTATCTGCAATTAGAAATGGGAGTTGATGAAGGCCCAAGTAAACCAGATGCTATTTTATTTTTACAGGCCTGTCAGGCATTAGGAGTACAACCAGGTGCTACTTTGATGGTAGGTGATTCTGTTGGTGATATGCAAATGGCAAAAGAAGGTAAAGCAGCAGGTGCAATTGGTATTACCTGGAATAATAACTCTGATCATGTTCAAGGTGCAGATGTGATTATTAATCAATTACATGAGATTCAAGTCATGGAAACATCCTTGTTTTCGTAAAGTTTAGTTACTAATAGGACTTACGCATTTTAACGAAATATAGGGTTTTGAGATTGCTTCCTTTCGTCGCAATGACACTATTTGAAGTATATTTTGTGTAAGTTCTGACTAAAATAGTCTTGGAAAGACAAGTTTTTTTGGTTCTACCGTACTTGTTATCGTAAATTACCAGCCTAAAAAAGGGAACAGAGTAAAAAGGTAAATTTGCTAACAATATCTAAAGTCTGTGGCTTATGTCTTACAGCACTTTTCGGTGTCATGAGGTACGTGATTGGCGGGCAAGATGCCCACCCCACAAGAGTTTCATGATTATGATTTGTACCTCTTATGAATGAAATCTGCTGTATGTATATTAAGCCTTCCGAGGTTTTTTGAGATTGATTTTGCATATTAGGTACTGAAGAACTGTTTTTTCAAAAAAGCAGAATTTTTAACTCAATTTTACTTACTCACCAACACAAAACCTCTTGTCTTTCCTGAACTGGAATCATTTGTATTCATAGAGTTATATAAATCAGCAGCCTTTACCCAAATAGGGGGATATTTATAACGCGAAACATCCATAATTAAAAATCTATCTGTTGACTCATTATATGCTGCTAAAGGTGAAATATGACCACCTCTTTCCTGGCCTATTTCTTTCCGCAAATAATTAATGAGAACATAATTTCCTGGCTGCTTTAAATTTGCTACTGCTAATTTACGAAACTCGGCTAAACTGCTATCTCCAGCATGATAAACTTTAACTTTTACACTGTCATAACTAGAAAGTAATCCTCCTAATTGTTGTAGATTCATCCCACCTCTTGCTACTTTTTCTGGAGCAATAATTTTCTGCGTTTTAGGATTACTAAAAAAGTTATCTTGGGTAAATATTTTATATCTTCGATATTCCGGTGTTTCTGGAGCAGGAATATTTAAACTATTTAAAACCATAACAATACTTGCAACTCCACAATATGCAAGATTGTCTTGACTGACGAAGTGCATACTTAAAGGGAAAAAGTCTCTTTTAGATTTACTTTCCATCAACAACTTTTCTCCATCAGGAGTATCAAATCCAATTAAATTAGATGATAATGGTAGTTTTTGGGCTAAAACATTTCATGAAAGTGGGAATGTAGATTTTTATGTAGTTCTTATATTTCATATTCTTAGAAATGACCTGGATCTAGTTTGGTGTATAATACTAAGTTGGTATTACATAAACAGCAGAATATGCCACAGGATTTATCACCCCTCTGGATATCATTGAAGACTTCATTGTTGGCAACCTTCATCACCTTATTCTTTGGTGTTGTTACTGCTTATTGGATGTTAAGTTATCGTGGTAGAGGTAAATCTATCATTGAAGGTATATTTATTGCTCCGCTAATTCTACCACCAACAGTTGTAGGTTTTTTGTTATTGTTATTTTTTGGTAACAATGGTCCGGTTGGTAAATTATTACAACCTTTTGACTTGACAATTGTATTTACATGGTATGGTGCAGCATTAGCGGCGATGGTAGTTTCTTTTCCTTTAATGTATAAAACTGCATTGGCAGCTTTTGAACAGATTGATGGGAACTTATTAAGGGCAGCAAGAACTTTAGGCGCAAAAGAATTTACGATATTTTGGCGAGTTAGTTTACCTTTAGCATTTCCAGGCATTATTGCAGGTGCAACCCTAGCTTTTGCCCGTGCTTTGGGAGAATTCGGTGCTACCTTAATGTTAGCAGGCAATATTCCTGGGCAAACTCAGAATATCCCTATGGCAATATATTTTGCGGTAGAAGCTGGGGATATGAATGAAGCTTGGTTTTGGTCAATAGTTATTGTCATAATTTCTTTTTCTGGGATTCTGATTACTAATCTTTGGCAAGAAAAACAACAAATTAGTAAATCTAAAAATCAAGAAGATATTCATCCCGTTAAATCTGTAAATTCAGAACATGAATCCTTGGATTTATCTATTAATTCTGTGAAGAAAGGATTATTTATAGATATTGAAAAAAAACTATCAAGTTTTTATCTAAAAGTAGGTTTTACCAGTGAAAATAAACCTCTAGGTTTATTGGGAAGTTCCGGCGCAGGAAAAAGTATGATTCTGCGTTGTTTAGCAGGAATAGAAACACCAACTAAGGGGAAAATCATATTAAATGGAAGGGTTTTATTTGATTCAGAGCAAGGAATTAATATTCCCATTCGTGAACGTAAAATAGGTTTTTTATTTCAAAACTATGCCCTTTTTCCTCATTTAACAGTAGCTGAAAATATTGCCTTTGGTATACCCAAAGAATCATCAAGTGGAAATATCAAAGTAGAAGTAGAAAAACAATTGATTGCAATGGAATTACAGGGTTTAGGCGATCGCTATCCCCATCAACTTTCCGGAGGACAACAACAAAGAGTAGGTTTAGCTAGAGCTTTAGCTAGTCAACCAGAAGCTTTACTTTTAGATGAACCATTTTCTGCTTTGGATACACATTTACGCAGTCAATTAGAACAACAAATGACGGAAACTTTAGGTGATTATGCTGGAGTAACTTTATTCGTTACTCATAATATGGAAGAAGCCTATCGTTTATGTCCTAATCTATTAGTATTAGAACATGGTAAAGAAGCCCATCATGGTTCTAAGTATGAAATTTTTAAATATCCTGCAACTGTAAATGTAGCACGAATAACTGGCTGTAAAAACTTTTCTAGTGCTACTTATTTATCTGAGCAAATAGTATTAGCTCATGATTGGGATTGTCAACTTCAAGTTGTTGAATCTATTCCTGAAAAACTATCTCATATTGGTATCCGCGCTCATCAAATTACTTTCAAGAATGATCATCATCATGAAAATACCTTTCCCTGTTGGTTAGTTAGGAGTAGTGAAACACCACACCGGATGACTTTATTTTTAAAATTACACTCTCAACCAGAAAATCACCATGATTATCATTTACAAGTGGAAGTTTATAAAGAGAAATGGGTAACATTTAAAGATAAAGCATTTCCTTGGTATGTATATTTAGAACCCTCGCGGTTGATATTAATGGAATAAGTCAACAGTAATACAGCACTGTTGAGTTTTATTAGGTACACCATTAGCGTTCAAGATTCCAACTCCAAAGGAGTTTAATTATTATAATTGATTTGTACATCTTATGAATGAAATACGTTGTAATTGATAACTGATAACTGATAACTGATAACTGATAATTGATAACTGATAACTGATAACTGTAAACTGTGCCATTAATTTTTCAAAAGTAAATAAAATAATTGCCCATTATTCACCGTAATTCCAGCGCGATCGCCAGCAACATTACCACTACCTAAATAATAATCTACCCTACCTGCGCCTTTAATTGCCCCACCTGTATCTTGATCTAAAACAAAACGACTGACTGTTCGATGTTCTAATTTACCTTCTGCATTCAGAAAAGGAAAAGGAGCGCGAATTAAAGCTAAAGCACCAGGAGGCATTAAAGATTTATCAGTAGCAATAGAACGTTCAGGAGTTAATGGTACACTGATAGATCCTAGTGGTTTTTTGCCATAGGTTTCTATAAAAAATACAAAACTATGATTGAGAGGAATATAGTGATTTAAGTCTTGAGGATTTTGATCAAAATACTCTAAAATAGTTGGCATTGTTACCCCATCTTTTGGTAACTTACCATCTGCTACTAACATCTTCCCTAGACTTTTATAATTGTGTGCTGTATTTCCTGCATAACCAATCGTGGTTTCTTTCCCATCTGTTAATTTCAATCTTCCAGAACCTTGAACTTGAATAATATAAGGTTCAAATCTATCCCGAAACCAAAATAATTCTAAACCTTTTAATCTACCTTTATGACCTTGTAAACCATCTGCACCTTCTAATTCTAACCTAGTGGGGTGAGGTCTTGACCAAGAACGGATATTAGGAGGTAAACGATAAACAGGATACTTAAATTCTTTCGTTCTTTTCCGACTAGCTAAGTACACTGGTTCATAATAAGCAGTATACAAAACTGTACCTTCTTGATCATTACCAATTGATTGATAATAAACAAATTCTTTTTCTATTGCTGCTTGTAATTCTTGAGGTGAATTAGTTGATAATACTAATTCTCTAAATCTTTTCAAACTACGATGAACGCGATTTTTGGTAATACCTGTGTATTTGTATCTGTATCGCCGATAAGCAGAATTTGCACGCCGCGTCCTTAAATATCTTAAACTTTGATCAATTGATTTAATCAGTTCTTTTTTATCTGCAATATTTTCTATTCCACTACCATAAATACGGTGATCTAAACAAGAATTATCGTTGTCACAACAACCTACTGGTTGTCTTTTGACTAGGGGAGGTAGTTTTTGAGAACTTTCAACTTTTATATCTTCAGGTAAATTCCATTTAGTGATTTGACAATTTACGGGAATGGGATTTTGATCTTTAATTGCTGGCATTTCCAGCAAAAAAATCGTGAAGAAGAAAGGTAAGCTAAATGTTGTCTTAATTATTCTTTTCATGGAACTTAAATAGAACGCACTTTTACCAAGAATCAATTACTAATTACGAGCTATGAATTAAAATCTTACTCATTCATGTTATGGTATGTAGCCACAGCAGAAGGAGAGATCCGGTTTAAATAACGGAAAATCCAGTATTTAAAGATTGTATCTAAAATTACGGGAAATGTGGCAATAAATAAAAATATAAAATCCCGGTTTGCAGGTAAACCCCAGTGACGCGATACACCTTCTAAAATTACTTCCCAACCGTGGGGAGAGTGGAAACCAACAAATACATCAGTGAACAAGATAATAATAAATGCTTTAGCACTATCACTCAAGCCATAGACAATATGATCAAAAAAGTCTTTCAGAACTGAGATAGAAGACTTACTGATAAGTAATAACCAAATAAAGGCAATGATAGCAAAAATATCTGCAAATATGTTCTTAATAGCATTAGAACTAGCACGTCGAAATTCCTGTGCTAAGTCATCTGCTTTGTTTTGCATCTTCTCTTTGAGAAATTCTGAATCTAGGGGTGGTTCACCACTAATCATATTTTCAAACTTTATTTTTTCTTCAAATTTTTCTAGTTCGATGAATGCTTCCTCTTCCATTTCTGCATTAATAAAAATTTGTACTGATTCTGAATTTCTGAAATGTTCTACTACCGGGCCAACAACTGCTGCTTTAGCTATTTGATGGGTTAAAAGTGGAACTACAATTAGCAGTAAAATAAATCTAACTGATAAAATCGTCATTTTTTGAGTCTGACGAAAACTGTGAACTACTTCTTGTTCGGAGGATGGATCTAATTCTGCTTGTAATTTAGTAATCGTAGTTAAAATTGAACGGGGTAGAATACCTGTGCTGTCAGTTTTTCTTTTAGGTTTATTATCATTAATAATAGGATTTTTTGATATTTTATTTGTTGGTTGGATGTAATTATTTTCTGCTATAATTGTAGATGAATTAACTATATTATTGAGGTGATCATCAAAATCGTCTATGGCATATTTGCCAATAACTTGATCAATAAATTCCAACTTCTTTAAAACTAAATTAGGATGAGAATATTCTATCCCTGCTTTAATAGCAGCTTGCTGTTTAGATTCATTAGAAAACCAGCGACTTGCTTTAAATTCTGTCAGCCTCATGCGTACATTTTTCAATAATTTCCGTAAATCTGTCCGAAAATATTCCATTACACTACTACTATACATAGCAGAGTGGGGACTAATTTTTTTGCCATCAAAATGCTTGTCCTCAATTTCTTTAATCTTGAAAGCTGTTTGATAAGCTTCATCTAAAGATCGTTCTGGTGTGAGTAAATACCATCTGTAAGCAGCCAGTAAAAACGAGTATATTCTTTGACTAAACACAGAGCTTTTCATCCTCAATGATCATTCAACATAATTTTTTACCTATGAATTTAAGTTAACGCAGAAAATATAGTAACTAATCTTGAGGGAGTATATTTGTGATTTCAGATTCGATTTGGATTGTTGGTGCAAGTCGTAGTGGTAAAACTACATATTTAGCTCAAAAGTTTTGTGAATTTGTGGAAATCAACAAAAATAACCTAACTTCATTTCAATATGATAACAAAAATGGGCAAGAAACTAAAAATTACTTAAAAAATTCTCATAATTTAGCAGATGAAGCTAGAGTGATAGTCTTAGCTGCTAATGAAGATAATCGTAGATCATTAAGTAATCAAATTGCCACCTTGACTGGAGGAAAATATCCTTTTCGGGTGAAGACATTTTTAGGTTTTATTCAAGATGAAGTAATTTTATTTTGGCCATTATTAGTAGAAATTTTAAATATAAAAGCTCAATTTCCAGTCAGATTACGTCCAGAAACTGAGCAAGAATTAGCTACAAAATTATGGGAAAATGATTTAGATGAAGCAATTTTACTAGGTGCTAATCCTAAAAAATATCGCTTGGTGCGGAAAATCTTAGATATATTTCAACTAGCAGCTTATAGTGGCGTACCTTGTATAGAAATAAGTGAAATATTGGCAAGAGGATTACAGCCAGAAATTAATAATTTAGATCCAAAGCTAATTAAAAAATTACTATTGAATTGGCACAGATGGTGTTTAGATCGAGGTTTTATCAGTTATGGATTAATCACCGAACTATATCACCAGTATTTATTAACAAACAGCCAATATCAGCAAAAATTAAAACAACGCTATCAGATCATTATAGCTGATGATGTTGATAATTACCCAGCTATAGCTTATGACTTATTTAATTTTTTGTTAGATGGTGGTGCAGTAGGTGCATTTAGTTATAATCTTCATGGTTCGGTACGCTGGGGTTTAGGTGCTGATCCTCAACATTTAGCAAAATTAAAAAATCGTTGTCGGGTAGAAAATTTCAGCCGTCGTCAAGTACAAAACTTAGCAGATGAATTATCTCAACCAATCGTAGATTTGATCACTGCACCAATGGTGATTTCGAGTTTACCAAAAACACTAAAACTAACTTTGCTAGCAGATGATAATCAGATGTTGCGTTCTCGCAGTCAATTACTGAGAAAAACAACAGAAGTAATAATTGATGGGATAAAATCAGAACAAATACAGCCAGAAGAAATAGCAATTATCGCTCCTGGTTTAGATGCGATCGCCCGCTATACAATTAGCGAAATATTAAAAAAACAAAATATCTTAGTAGAATCCCTCAATGAACAATATCCCTTAATTAGTTCTCCTGCTGTCCGATCATTATTAACACTATTAACTCTAATTTATCCAGGTTTAGGAAGATTATTAACCAGGGATCAAATATCAGAAATGTTAGTAGTTCTGAGTCAAAACCAGAATAGTTCAGAAAACCAAATTGATCCAGTCAGAGCGGGATTAATAGCTGATCATTGTTTTGTTCCTCATCCAGATTATCCCTATTTAGCAGATGTTAAAACCTTTGAACGTTGGGATAGAATTGGATACAGTGCAACTACAGCTTATCATCGCATCTTGGCATGGATTGAAAAACAGAAATTGGAAATTAAAAATGACTCCCTCACAACACCTATTAACACTATATATCAAGCCAGTCATGATTTCTTATTTAACAGCAGTCCATCTTCATTTCAAACTTTATCATCATTAAGAGAATTATTAGAGACTGCCCAACATTATTGGGAAATTAGTACCAGATTAAACATCAAAAAAAATACTTCAGAAACTAGCACAATTAGCAAATTTATTCAACTATTAAGACTTGGTACAATTACCGCTAATCCCTATCCGATTCATCATCATGGTCATACTAGAAAAGCTGTTACCCTAGCTACTATCTTTCAATATCGTGCTAGTCACAGAAATCATAAATGGCATTTTTGGCTAGATGCAGGTTCACCCCTGTGGGCTAAAGGTGGTGCAGCTAGTTTATTTAGTGCTAATTTATTTTTACGAGATAGATTAGGAAAACCTTGGACAGTCGAAGATGAAAAAAAAGCAGAAATGCAAAGATTGGAAAGAATTATAGTAGATTTATTAAGTAGAGTCTCTGAAAAAGTTTATTTATGTCACAGTGAATTAGCAGTAAATGGACAGGAACAAATTGGACCATTATCACCATTAATTAGTGCCTGTGAGCAATAGGATAATTTGATTGAACAAATTGATAGGGACGGAGTAAGAAGAGAGAACTGAAAACACGCTTAATATTTTTGATTTAACACTTATTAAAACTGCAATACTGGACAACGGAAAAAGATGATAGGGAATTATTTCCTCAAGAGTCATCTTTTGATTTAGTTGATGTTATGAATGCAGATTTTATTCCCTAAGTTTTATATCAATAAAACTTACAAATTTTCATAAACTTCATCATCATTGCGTTTACCAACGCGAAAAATATAAATTTCCTCCTCTTTAATTTCATAAATAATACGAAATTCTCCCTGATCTACTCGATAGAGATTAGGGTATCCTTGTAATGTTTTATAATCTTGAGGTTTAGGATTATCTACTAGAGAAAGAATCTTTGACATTACCTGTTTAAAAAACTTAGGTTGTAGCTTGAGTAGTTCTTTGCGGGCTGATTTTTTTATATTTAATTTATATTGTTTAGCTTCAGTCATTTACAATATTCTCTACAGTAAATTCTGTTCCATGAAGCTGATTATATGTTGTAATTACCTCTTCAGGGCTAAAAGATTCTTCCTCATCATCGAGAAGTAAATAACTTTCTATCTGTTTTAAGCGTTTCCATTCTTCATAACTAATGAGAGTTGCAATAGCTTGACCAGCTTGTTCAATCACAATTGATGTTTCTCCCTGAGAAAGAGTATTGAGAAAATCAGGAAGATGTTCTTGAATTTCCGAAGCATTGACTTGAGTCATAATAACTTCATGTTCGCTATAATAAATATATTAATTATTTTAACTTATCAGAATATTACTTGCGAGCATCAAATACGTACATTTTTTATGTGTCCAATTTATTAAGCTAAATAGGGTTTGCTGAAGTTTAATTTTAGTATAACTACAAATCACATATACATGAAAAAATTATACCTATAATCAGCAACACCAGAAAGTTAAATAGGGCTTGCTGTATGACACTATTTGAAGTAGATTTTGCTTCAGTCCTGAACTATTCTGACCTGAGCTTATTTATTAAATATTGGTCTGAATAGTCAATTTGTAATTCTACCCACATGGGCAAATGATCTGACATCTGATGGGTACGCCAGTAGGTTTGATAGTAATTTCTTTTGCTCTTATCGCTACGTGGTGTACCTTCATTGGTCATTTCATAGTTTTCCATATAAGGGATGTAGATATCTTTATCACTTTCTTGAAAAACAACATCAAAGAAATTGAATACTCCTGCTTTCCCTGTCATAGTTAGACTCCCAGGACGAGTCCGAAAGGCAATTTGATCGTAATGTCGGGTTTGGGAAGCATTACTGCGAAATTCTAATAGTTCTTCTGGTACGACAAAGCCTGCATTAGTAAGCTGTTGAAAAGTTTCATCTGTCGTGCCAAAAATATTAAAGTCACCCAACAAAATCATATTCTGTGACCAAGTGGTTTCATCTTTGGTTCTCTTCTTGAGGAATTCAGCTACTTGGTTAATCTCTGCTACTCGTTCAGCAGAATTTTTTCCCTCTTTTCCCCAGAGAATATGAACGGTGGTGAGAATAAATTTAGCCCACCCGCAGCGAAACCCAACCATAAAGGGAGTTCGCCATAGCTGGGTTACGGGGTGATATTCTCCAGAGTTATCTTTAATTGGTGGTAGTACCAATTCCCCTGCAATACCCCCAAAGGAAACTTTACGCTGATCGTAAACAAACGCCATTCGTTCTTTATTACCACGCCTACCCATTGTTGCATCGGTGCAGATGTATTCCCAATGCTTGCCAAGCACTTTCATGACTCGTTCCAATCCTTCCAAATCTTGATAAACTTCTTGAATGGCAACCAGATCGAAGCTCGCGATAATTTCAGCGATGTAGTAAATGGCTTCATCTAAGCGACTGCCATAGGCGGATTTATCAAAATCGCGGATGTTCCAAGTTGCCAACAATAATGTTTCATCTAGGGTGCGTTGAGGAATTTGCTGTTTAATGATTTTCCTCAAGTTTATAAGTCTGTCTAAAGTACGTCGCCCCTCTGTTGTTTTCGGGTTGATCTTTTGATAAAAAGGCATTGTGAACTATGCTCGAAAAGGTTTACAGTTTTCTCTATTTTCCAGTTTTCAATAATTTACCCAATGGTGTATGGGGTTCAGTCAAAATACCTTGAGAAGGACTAAATAAAAACGCCAGCATAAAGAAAATACACATCACCAATACAATTGAAGCACCGGAAGGAGTATCAAAGTAGTAACTCAAATACATTCCAATAGTACTGGAAGTAACCCCAAACAAAGAACCCAAAATCATCATTATATTTAGTTCTTTGACCAACAGATAAGCTGTACTGGCAGGTCCAACTAACATTGCAATTACTAGTAAAGAGCCAACTGTTTCTAAACTAGCCACAATGGTAATCGTAATCGCAGTTATCATACTAATATAATAAATCTTTACTGGCATTCCACTAGCTTGTGCGCCTAAAGGATCAAAAGTATAAAATAAGAGTTCTTTGTAGAATAATACAACTGCCGCTACGATTACCAATCCTGTAATTAAAGTATTCCAGAGATCATTTTTATCAACCCCTAAAATATCGCCGAAGAGAATGTGAACTAAGTCAATACGATTTGCACCAGGTAAAACACTAACTAAAACTACCCCTAAAGCTAAAAAGGAAGATAGCATAATTGCTAATGCCGTATCTAATTTAATTTTGCAGCGCGCCTCAATCCAAGCCATAAAAATAGCACTCACAATCCCTGCAACAATTGCACCGGAAGAAAGGGAATAGCCCAAAACAAAAGCTACCGGTAAACCCGCAATTAAGGAGTGAGAAATTGCATGTGCCATCATTCCTAATTGTTGGACAATCATATAACTACCAATAACCGCACATAAAACTCCCAATAACACCCCAACTAAAATGGAGTTAACCATAAATTCATAACCTAGTGGTTCTAAAAACCATGCCAACATTTGATTTTCCTCTATCTAAATTTTTATTATAGGACTTACGTATTTTCAGGAAAGGTGGAGGTTTGAGATTGCTTCCTTTTGTCGCAATAACAGTATTTGAAGTAGATTTTGCGTAAGTTCTGCATTAGTTTTATTCACCTTTTTTTAGGACAATTACTTAGGTTGTAACTTTAACCAAAAATTCCATTAATTGTTAAGTATAAGATGGTAAAACATAATTTTCGTAAGTAATATCAAGATTGCGCTGATTCAAAACTTCCTCACGACGACCAAAGGCAATAACTGTCTTATTTAAAAGTAAGATATCACTATAATTTTTGATACTTTCTCCTAAATCATGGCTAACTACCATAACGATTTTGCCTTGCTCTCTTAACTCATGAAAAATTTCAAAAATGATATTTTCCGTTTTCCGATCCACCCCTACAAATGGTTCGTCAAAAAAGAATATTTCTGCTTGTTGAGCTAAGGTACGAGCGAGAAAAACTCTTTGTTGCTGGCCACCGGAAAGTTCACCAATTTGTCTATTTCTTAAATCCCAAATGTCTACCTTTTTTAATGCCATTTTCACCAGTTCCCGCGACTGACGAGAAGGATAGCGAAATAAACCCGTAGGGATTGTCCTTGCCATCATCACTACATTTTTAACCTTGACTGGATAATCCCAATCAATTTGCGCTCGCTGTGCAACATAAGCTACTTTATCCAATTTCTGCTTGAGGGGATTACCTCTAAAAGTAACTACACCATTAGTTGCTGGAATTAAATTCAACATTGCTTTAATCATGGTACTTTTACCTGCTCCATTTGGTCCGAATATACCAACTAATTGACCAGGCTCTAAATTAAAGTTAATTTCTCTAAGTGCGTAATTACCTCGATAAGAAACCGACAGATTTTTGACTTGCAACATCACGCAAAAAACCTCATGTCTGAAATAAATGAAAATTATTCTCTATAAATTTACTTACATTAATCCAAATTAATTGAGAATTTATATACTTAATATTTTTGTAAGTATTTAGGTCTAACATTGAGGAATTAAAGAAGGAGTGTAGACAGCAAGGTTGACTACTAGTTTGAGAACTAGGTCAAAAAACTCAGTCACAGAGCGTCCTTAACTACGAAAAACTTGGATTATTTTCAAATGCTTATCCTACCACACTTGTCAATACTCCTCCACCTGAATTTTTACAAAATTTTATAGGTTTACTGAAAATTATTTTTAATTGTTGTGATACCTTATATCATCAACGATATTGAAAGTATATTTCCAAAGTAAAGTGATAAAACTACTACAAACTGGCTCTCGCAAGCTTGTGAGTGCAGCAGCTTTGACTGCGTTCGTACTTTTGACTGGATGTGGCTCTACTGAAAGCGAAAACGCAAATCAAACAGCAGGTGATGGTGGAAAACCAAAAGTTGTTGCTTCCTACAGCGTCATCTGTGACATGGTAGAAAAAATTGGTGCTGACAAAATTGACAGTAATTGTTTAATAGACTATGACCAAGACCCCCACACCTACGAAGCGAAACCCTCAGATCGTAAAGCAATTGAGGATGCAAATGCGGTCTTTTATGCAGGGTTAAACTTTGAACCTTCCATTGTCGAGATGGCAGAAGCGACCCAAACTCCAGCCCCAAAAATTGCTCTGCATGAAGAAGCAACTGCAAATGTGATTCAAGTTGAGGAAGAAGGAGTAAAAGAACCAGATCCTCATGTTTGGCATGATATTAGTAATGGCAAAGAGATGGTGAGGTTAATCGGCGATACTCTAGGTCAGATTGACCCGGATAATGCTGATACTTACAAAGCTAATGCACAAAAATATAACACCAGATTAGATAAACTTGATACTTGGATTAAACAGCAAATTGCTTTAATTCCAGCAGACAAGCGAAGGTTGGTGACAACCCACGATGCGATGAGTTATTATGCCAGAGCTTACGGTTTAACAGTGGAAGGAACATTATTGGGAGTTTCACCAGAAGAACAACCCACTGCAACTCAGGTCAAGAAACTCTCTGACGAAATTAAATCCAAAGGTGTTCCCACTGTTTTTGCAGAGTTAACGGCTAATGACAAAGTGTTGAAAGTAGTTGCTAAGGAAGCGGGGGTTGAAGTCACACCACAGCCCTTAATTGCTGACGGTATCGGTGCAAAAGGAACTCCGGAAGGAAGTTACACTGGTATGATTGAGTACAATACTTGCATCATCGTCGAAAGTCTGAGCGATAAAGAATGTCAACCGTTTGAGGATTCTTAGGGCTAAATAGGGTTTGTTGAAAAAGTGATTGGTGATTGGTGACTTGGTAGTAATTACGAATTACTAAAGGTAATTGGGAATCTTACAGGACTTACGCAACGAAGATTTGTCATTGCGACTGAAACGCAGTGTAGGGAAGCAATCCCAGGATTTTTGCGATTACGTCGCTGTTGCTCGTAATGACGCAGTACTGTCATTGCGACATACAGCAGATTTCGTTGCTACGAGGTACAAATCATAATCATGAAACTCTTGTGGGGTGGGCATCTTGCCCGCCAAAAACGTACCTCATTACACCGGAAAGTGCTGTAAGTCCTATCTTAAAAAAAATTGAGGTACTTCCAGAAAAACCGGAAATACCCCAATCTGAATACGATTCAAAACCTGATTTAAAACTATGCAAAAGCAGCAGTTTTCACATCATTATTAGCAAGAATTTCCTGCAACTCATCCGCGTCAACGGTTTCTTTATCAATCAACATCTGAGCAATTTCATCCAGAATTGCTTTGTTACTTACCAAAACATCCTTAGCACGTGCGTAAGCAACATCAACTAATTTTCTGACTTCTTCATCAATTGCGGCGGCAGTTTCTTCAGAGAAATCACGTTCAGACATGATATCTCTACCTAAGAACATATTACCTTGTTGACGACCTAAAGCTACAGGACCTAAGCGATCGCTCATCCCGAACCGAGTAATCATTTGTTTAGCAACCCGTGCTACTTGCTGTAAGTCGTTGGAAGCACCGGTAGTCACTTCTTCATCACCAAAGATGATTTCTTCTGCTAAACGACCACCTAAAGCAACGGCCATCTGATTTTCTAAATACGCACGGCTGTATAAACCTGTATCCATGCGGTCTTCACTAGGAGTAAACCAGGTTAAACCACCAGCACCACCACGAGGAATAATGCTAACTTTCTGTACAGGGTCATAGTCAGGCATTAATGCACCCACTAAAGCGTGTCCTGCTTCGTGATATGCAACCAAGGTTTTGCGTTTTTCGCTCATTACCCGGTCTTTTTTCTCTGGACCAGCTAACACCCGGTCAATAGCATCATTAATTTCATCCATCGCAATTTCAGTTAAATTACGACGTGCAGCTAAAATTGCTGCTTCGTTTAACAAGTTAGATAAGTCTGCACCGGTGAAACCAGGAGTCCGACGGGCAATTTTATCTAAGTCCACATCTTTAGATAAGGTTTTACCACGAGCATGAACTTTCAGAATTTCGCTCCGACCACCGTAGTCAGGACGGTCTACCACTACTTGACGGTCAAAACGACCAGGACGTAGTAAAGCAGCATCTAATACATCAGGACGGTTGGTAGCAGCAATGATGATGATACCAGTGTTACCTTCAAAACCATCCATTTCTGTGAGCAACTGGTTGAGGGTTTGCTCTCTCTCGTCGTTACCACCACCTAAACCAGCACCACGTTGACGACCGACTGCATCAATTTCATCAATGAAGACGATACAAGGAGCGTTGGTTTTTGCTTGTTCAAATAGGTCGCGGACACGGGAAGCACCCACACCAACGAACATTTCTACAAACTCAGAACCGGAGATAGAGAAGAAAGGTACACCAGCTTCACCCGCTACTGCACGGGCAAGAAGGGTTTTACCAGTACCTGGAGGTCCAACTAACAAGACACCTTTAGGAATTTTTGCACCAATAGCAGTAAAGCGATCGGCATTTTTCAAAAAGTCTACAACTTCGTTTAATTCCAATTTAGCTTGGTCAATGCCTGCTACATCGCCAAAAGTTACTTGGGTTTGGGGTTCCATCTGTACCCTAGCTTTGGACTTACCAAAGTTCATAGCTTGGCTACCAGGCCCTGTTTGAGCGCGACGGAGAAGGAAAAATAAACCTACTAACAGCAATACAGGTAAAAATAGGCTGCTTAGTGTTTTGACCAAAAAGCCTTCATCATTTTGGGGGGAGACAATTATATCAACGCCTCTGTCTGTCAGAGTATTGATTAATTCTGGATCGTTAACTAAAGTGACGCGCTTCTTATTAGTATCAAATTTGGGGGTAACTAAAGCTGTAGAACGATCTGAACTGAGGCTAACTCTTTCTACTCGTCCTTGTTCTACTTGTTGAATAAATTCGCTATAGCGCCATGTTTCCGCTTGGGGGGGTCTTTTGTCAAAGAACGCAGTCCCTAAAGCGATGAAAACTATAAATAATAATGCGTATAGCCCCGCATTTCTCCATCTTTTATTCACTGAGGTTGATCCTCCTGTATTATTTTGTTCGTTAGTTTATCTTCTCTAAAATAAGAGAGGGCTTTATGAGAATTATGTTAACTTATCTTAAGATATACCAAAATGGCTTTCCTGTCATGCTACAAATAATCCTTTGAGTTCTAAAAAACAAGAGTGGTAAGGATTATATTGTAACGATCCATGAGGTTGTTTGACGGTATGAATAGGAATTATCTCCACAACGCTGTTGGTGTAGGCGATCGCTTCAAAGGTATTGACTAGTTCTGGAGTCCAAGGATATTGTTTAAGGTTAGCTTGGTGGTTGTGCAGATTTGTAATGATATGCGATCGCTCTATCCCCGGTAGTATTCCCACTGCTAAAGGTGGTGTCCACCAACAACCATTTTGCCATCCCCATAGGTTTCCTGTACTGGTTTCTAGCCAATTTCCCTGATCATCTACTAATATGGCTTCTTCCGCTGGTACAGTGTTTTTTGCTAACCAAGCACTTAAATAATTACCTGTTTTATGGTTGGGAAGGGAACGAACAAATTGTGGTTCGGAAATAGCTGCAACAATACCATGTTCTTGTTTATGGGTGAGATTCCCTGGTAATGATCTTCCCAAGATTAATTCTCTCCCATCGGGAAAAATAGTAATTCGCAAAACCGGATATTGTTGTAAAAGCACTTTTGCACCTTCATAAACACAATTCCAGTTTGGTTCAGTCCAACCAAAGGTTTGCAAACTAAATTTTAGACGTGAGCAATGAGCATCCCAATTAGTTAAATAGTTGTCAAGGGAGTAATTATAAACTCTTAAAGTTGTAAAAACTGTAGCTCCATATAGTAAACCTGGATCATTAATGTTTAATTCCAAAGTTTGGGAGTTAATTAATTTACCTTGATACCAGTAAGTCATAGTTTTATTTACAAATAATACTAAATTAAGTAGTCGTGCAAAATAAATTGTATATTTGGTAGAGGGAACAGGGAACAGATAAAGAATACAGAGATTTTTGTTTGTTCCGAAAATGTTAAATTTTAGGACTTAGGGATGAGTCACGGAATATCAAACCGCAGAGAACGCAGAGGAATAAAGTTTTGGAAGATTTTTGCGTAAGTCCTAAAGTTGAAAAAATCTGTTGTGTAAAGAAATTTTTAGCTATGCAATTATTCTAATTACCTAGGGGAAAAATTTACCTATGCAATTTAAGAAATTAAAAGTTATATGTCTACTAATAATTTAGAATTATTGAGCTTAGAAGAATTATTGAAAAACGCACAAACACAAAAGGCTACTGAAGTTCATATATCAATTAGAAATTTTCCTTATTATCGCTGCCAAGGTATTTTACAAGTAAGTTCAAACTCAGTGATAGATGATTTCACATTTTGGCATTGGGCTAAAACTATTTTTAGTGTTGAAGAAATTCAACAGATCAAATCTGGAAATCCGGCACGTCGGTTTTATCAATATTCATTTGCTAATTTATCTGTATCAGCTTTTTTGATTTTACAAGGTGCAGCGATGACAATAAAGTTTTTACCAATGGATATTCCTACAGTTGACAAGTTAGGAATTTCCCAAATATCCACAAATATCAGTAAATATTCAGATGGTTTAATTTTAATAACTGGTGTAACTGGCAGTGGTAAAACTACAACTTTAACTAGTATTGTCAATGATATAAATCAGAGAAATGTTAAAAATATATTTATTCTGGAAGAGGGAATTACTTATTCATATCCAAAATCTAAATCCTTGATTTATCATTGGGAAATAGGAACACATATTCCTAATTTTGAGCAAGGAGTATTAACCGCAATAGAAAATCATGCCGATATAATTGTAATTAATGAAATTAAGGATCGTTCTACTTTTGATATGGCCTTACGCGCTGCCAAAAGAGGGGTTTTAGTTATAGCTAGTATGCACTCTAGTGATGTGATTTCTACTATTCAAGAATTACTAACTTTTTACAGTTCTCAAGAACAAGATTTTATTCATCTGAATTTAGCTAATCATTTGCAAGCTATTGTTTCCCAAAGGTTAGTGACTACTCTTGATGCTGAATACAAACGTACAGCTATTTTTGATTTGTTGTTTACAAATGAACAGGTTCGTAATTATATCCTAGCAGGTAAGATTCAAGATTTATCAACCTTAATGCAGGCTGGTAAGGAAGATGGTATGTCTACAATGAAATCTGAATTAGAAAGTTTGTTAACATCAGGCAGAATTAGTGAAGATACTTTTACAAAAACTCTACAAAAAATCACTTCCTAAAAGTTATAGTAAAAGTTACAGTAACTAATCTTGTTCTGGTAAAGTTATAGTCGGAACACCTTCCTGATTAATTTCAACTTTACCACCTAAATTTTCAATTTCTCTAATTGCTCGTTCGCGGGTTTTATCGTCTACTTGATTTTGTAAAACCATTGTCCAACCTGCTACAAGAGCTTTTTTACTATCAGGATTTTCAGCTAAAAATTTGGCAGTTGCTTGAGAAAGATAAACTATATTTCTACCTTCTTCATTATCATATTCACTGGCCCATTCTGCGGCTTTGAGATAAGAATTTCTAGCTGCTTGGGAGTCACCCAAAAATAACAACTCATCTGTACCTTTATAACGCCAAATATAGTAAGCTCGATCTGGAACTTTTGGAGATAGGGATTTTAAATTATTATCCATGATTTTAATAGTTTTTTCTGGACTTCCCGCATATAAAGATGTGCTAACAGATAGGTTTAAATAAGCTTCTAGAAATTTTGGATCTCTGTTCAAAATAACTTCAAAAAAATCAGGACTGATTGCATAACCAATTCTATCCCTGACTTCGTTATCTCCAAAATATTGTAGGAAATCTATAAACACCCAGTTCGCAATCATATTATCAAAACCAAAACTGGGTATATTTTTAAATAAATTTAAGTTTAAAAGATGTTTCTCTTGTTCTTTTCTCAGAGTTTCTATAGATACAGAGTCTTTACTACTTAATAAATTTTGGAGTCGGGGATATTGGCTAAAACTAATTCCCAACATACAGCATAAAGCTACGACAGGAGTAATTAAAAATTCACGAGATAAGAGCATATTCATACATTCAATTTTATACTTTGTGATTAAAGTTGATTGAAAAAGGTTTAAAAGTTTTAAAAAAGTCTATTTAGAGCTTGCTAAATAAATGCAAGATGTTAGAGGTTGAGTGTGTGAAAACCTTGCACTTTTTCGACTGCGAGAGATTAAAAAGTAGTTTTTTAATTCTCTCCCTGCTCCCCGCACCCTGCTCCCTACCACTGAGTCTCCACGACAAGACTTTTTCCGCAAATCCTATTTAGAATTCCCCATTCCCTACTGTTTATTGATGTAATAATTGCCAGCATTGTTGAGCGATCGCCCAATCTTCTAAAGTATCTATTACTAATACTCGCACAGTTGAATCTGGTGTAGCAATATCCACATCTAATAAATTCTGTTGATTTTTTTGAGGATCGATCTTCAAACCCAAAAATTCCCAAGCTTCACAAGCAGCTTGACGTAATAATGGTGATTTTTCACCAACACCTGCGGTAAATACTAACACATCTAAACCACCCAAACTGGCTAACATAGAACCTATACCAGAGCGGAGATGATGTATATAAATTTCCCAAGCTAGTTTAGCACGCTCATTACCTTGATCAATAGCAGCTAATACTTGAGGAACATCACTAGATACCCCAGAAATTCCCCGTAACCCAGAGGCTTTATTTAACATATAATCTAAGCTTTCAGCGGAGTATTCTGAGTGTCGCATGAGATAGATTAAAATCCCTGGATCAATTGAACCGCAACGACTTCCCATCATCAAACCATCTAAGGGAGTAAAGCCCATTGTTGTATCAACACTGATGCCATTTTTTACTGCTGCTAAGGAACAGCCATTACCTAGATGACAATTAATTAAACGTAGAGATTTTAAATCTCGTCTTAAAATTTGGGCTGCACGGTTAGCGCAATACTGATGGCTGATACCATGAAAACCGTAACGACGGATACCTTTTTCTACCCATTCGTAAGGGCCTGAATAAACAGCAGCCGCATCAGGTAAAGTGCTGTGAAAACCTGTATCAAATACTGCTACTTGTTTAACATCTCCCAAACTTTGTTTAATTGCCTCTACACCATCTAAAGCCGCGGGGTTATGAGCAGGTGCAAGGGTAGAAAGACGAGATATTTCCGCTTTTACGTCCTCAGTAATTATAACACTATTACGGTATTTTTGACCACCATGAACTACACGATGACCAACTACACCAATTTCCGATAAATTACTAACCACCTTAGTAGCACCACGACTCATACTATAAAGCATATAAGCGACGTGTGCTTTGCGGGAGTCACCATAAATAGACTCTTTTAAAACCGCACCTGTTGCAGTTCTAACTTGAATTTCTGCAACTCCTCGATCTTGAGTCCAGTTTACTCTTCCTTCCCATAGTGGTTGAGGTGCTTCACTAGGTATGGTTTCATCAGATATTTCATACAAGAAACCTTTTTGACTACTAGATCCGGCATTTAATACTAGGATTTTCATAGGACAATGGGAAAAAATAACCTGGTCAGATGATGCCCTGATTTTACAATTGCTGATTGAATTCTGCCACTGGGTAAAGCAATATTTTTATGATTAAGAAGAACATGATCATTTTTTCATATCAATAAAGTAAAGATTAAGTTTTTCAAGACTTATAGGGATAATATTTGATTCTTGAAAAGACAAGTAGGGTGTGTTAATGATAGCTTAACGCACCAAAGCCTTAATAAGGGTGCGTTACGAACTCCGTTCTAACACACCCTACAATACCTAATTTTATTCAAAACTCAAATAGGAGTCCTATAGATTATTTTTTGTATAACTTTTTGCCGACTTATATTCTTAACTATTCTTCTAACGTTGTTTTCAAATAGAATAAATATCTTGTTTATCACCCTCTCTACGCATTCCTATACCTGCAATAACAACAATAATCCTATTTTTTGCCATGATTTACCATTCTAATTCTTGCATAGCTTCTGACCAACTTATTCGTTTACCTTCTTGATCTTCCTTAATTCCAGCTATTAATTGATCTTTAAATTCTGGATCTGATAAAATATCCATAGTTTCCAAGATAGATATATATCTTTCATAACTAATTGCTACCATTACTGGTAATTCTTCATCAGTAATAATTACGGCAGGTTCATTATTCAACTGTTCAGGCAGTTGAAGAAGCTGGTCTTTTGCATCATTAATATTGATTGATTTAGACATTTAATCACATACAGATTATTGACAACAGATTTATTTTACCATGAAAATTTTATTTTAAATATTCAGCATTCAGCATTCAGTTTAAAAATTGTAATTTACCATCATATCTTTAGGGTTAACATTTGCAGTTAAATGAATGCCAACTATCTGTAATAAAATGGTAAATTATGAATCTTGAACTAAAAAGCTGAAAACTGAAAAATAATTTCTTACTTTAACTTTTCTCCCCGAATAGAAAAATCTAACAATTCCATTGGATGAATTACAGGAATACTTTGACCTTCCAAATATTTACTAATTTGTAAACTACAACCAGGGTTAGGAGAAGCAATAACAGCAGCGCCAGTATTAACTAAATTCTGTGCTTTTTGTTTACCTAATTCCTCAGCAATTTCTGGTTGGAGCATATTATAAACCCCAGCACTTCCACAACATAAAGCAGCATCTAAAGGTTCTTTTAAAGTTATTCCCGGAATTTGTTTTAAAACTTGACGAGGTTGAACACTAATTTTTTGACCATGCAATAAATGACAAGCATCTTGATAAACTAAATTCAAAGGTGCATCAGCTAAAGGAGAAAGTTCAGCAGTTAAACCCACAGTCGCTAAAAATTCCTGTGCATCTTTCACCTTATTAGCAAAGTCTTTTGCTTTTTGGGCATATTCTGGATCATCAGCTAAAATATGACCATATTCTTTCAAAGTATGACCACAACCAGCAGCATTAATAATGACAAAATCCACATTTGTATCCGCAAAACTATCAATCATTTGTCTTGCTAAAGCTTTTGCTTGTTCAGTTTGTCCTTGGTGTTCAGGAAGTGCTGCACAACAACCTTGAGATTTAGGAATTACAACTTCACAACCATTAGCGGTTAAAACTCTCACCGTTGCTTCATTTACAGGAGAGAAAAACAGACGTTGTACACATCCTAAAATTACTCCTACCCGATATCTTTTTTCACCCTGTGCAGGAATAACATCAGGTAAATTATCTTGAAAAGACTTAACAGTAATTTCTGGTAAAATAGACTCCATTGCGGCTAGTCTGGGAGATATTTTTTTCATTAACCCAGTAGCACGTAATAATTTAGAAATACCCAATTTCTGATAAACAAACAGAGGTAAGAGTAAAATTCTTAAAACATCAGGATTAGGAAATAGCGAAAATATTAATTGTCTAATTAATTTATCACCAAAACTACGATCATAATTTCTTTGTACCTGATGACGAGTAGCAGAAATTAACTTATCATACTGTACACCAGAAGGACAAGTAGACACACAAGCAAGACATCCTAAACAAGAATCAAAATGTTGAACAGTGGCTGTATTTAAAGCAATTTCCCCTTCATTAATAGCATCCATCAAATAAATTCTACCCCTGGGTGAATCCATCTCTTTACCTATTACCCGATAACTAGGACAAGTAGAAAGACAAAACCCACAATGCACACAACTATCAATTAACTTAGGATCTGGAGGATGATTAACATCAAAACCTTGTAAATTTTTTACACTAGCAGTATTATTAACAGAATTTTCTGAAACTTGCATAACTCTTTTTTTCCTTCTTGATTCGTGTTCTTCGCTTCTCTGTGGTTCGTTATTATTCAATCTTAAATCCCATTTATAAACCGACCAGGACTTAAAATTAAATTACTATCAAACTGTTTTTTTATTCCCTGCATAATAGATAAAGCATTACTAGAATATCCCCAAATATCTAAACCTTTTTTCACCTCCATCGGAGCAGATAAAACAGTCAAAAATCCAGAATTAGACTCACATAATTGACGCAAAGCTAAAATTTGATTTTTATTTTCTAACTGTACCATACCCAATCCACTACTGATATGAATTAAACCTAATTTGACCTGATCAATGACCTCCATCGCCGCAGTTGGTAATACTCCTATTTTGCAAGTAATTAGAGAATTATGATCACCATCATGTATTTTTTCTGGTAATTGTTGCCATAGGTTTAGCTCATGTTCATCTTCATATACCGAAAATTTTAAATCTAATTTTTTTCCTATATCGAGACTTCGGTTTAATTGTTCATTCACACTTTCTTGAGTACTTTGGAATTGGATAATTAAACCATGTTTAGCTTCTAAACCCAAACTAGAAACTAATTGATTTGATAATAAATCTGCTTTAATTGGTGTTAGTTCCGAACTGCGAATAATTGTAGCAGCTTGGGAAATAGCATCAGCTTCACCGGTGAATAAAACTGTTGTAGATGCAGTTGGGAGAGGATAAACCCGGAATGTGACTTGAGAAATAATTCCTAATGTTCCAAAAGCACCGGTTAACAATTTCATTAAATCGTAACCTGCAACATTTTTGACTACTCTTCCCCCAGCTTTGGCTATTTTCCCATCAGTACGAACAAAAGTTATACCTAAAAGTTGGTCGCGGATACTGTTGTAACGTTGACGAAGAGAGCCAGTATCAGCAGTTGAAACAATGCCTCCCATCGTAGCATATTCAGGAAAAGCAGGATCTAAACCTAAAGTTTGCTGATTTTGAGCTAATATTGCTTGGATTTGACTAAAATTCATGCCTGCTTCTACAGTAATAGTCAAATCACCAACAGCGTGTTCTATGAGATTATTAATACGTGTGGTACTGACGACAATATCAATATTTTTACTGATACCACCCCAACTTAATTTACTACCATTACCACAAGGAAGAACAGTCCATTTATTTTGGTAAGCAGTGGCCATGACTGCGGATAGTTCAGCTTGGGTGTGTGGATAAACAATACAACTGGGAGTATTTTCAGGGTTTATAGCTAGTTGAATAGGTTGTTGTTGTGAAGGTGCGAGTTTTTCCCAGGGTAAAATGCTGTTTTCTGCGGAAATGATAGATGCAAGGGTAGACAAAATTTCATTCATTAGTTGATGGTGATTTTGATATCTTTGAAAAAATGTTACAGATAGGTCAATTTATCTGCAAAGATATCATACCTTAGTGGGGTAGTTGTGTGAAAATTTGCGGAGATAGGATAGATTATTAAATTTATCTATACATATAGTTTAAAATCATAATTATTATTCTTTTTTAGTTAAAAAATAATGTTGAATAATTACTGTTGAAAGGTAAAAATTTAGATGAAATTATGTTTTGGTAATGTTTTTTTTGCAGATAAAATACTTTACCTTGAATATGATTAAACCACGAAGGACGCAAAGGACACGAAGGTAATTAGAATTAGGGAGATGTTTGATAAAATTATGAGTAAGGCTGTGAAAAATGGTGATATGGGTGAATAATGAGAGCAAACCCATAGCACTAACTTAAATCCACTATGATTCGACTAGCAATACCGAATGATATAAATAAATTACTTGCCTTAGCAGAAGCAATAGGGTTATTTGAGCCAAATCAAATTGAAGAGCTTGCCCAAATGCTAAGTCAACATTTCAGTGATGAGGCAAATAGTGAAGGTTTATGGTTTACTGATGAAGAAAATGAACCAGTGGGTGTTGCTTATGTCGCACCTGAGCGAATGACTGAGGGAACATGGAATCTTTATCTAATTGCTATTCATCCCGATTATCAAAGACAGGGGCGTGGTGCATTTTTATTAAACTATATTGAGCAAATGCTAACTCAACGTGGTGAGCGTGTGCTACTAGTGGAAACCTCTGGTTTGGAAGATTTTGAATATGTTCGTGCTTTTTATCGAAAGAGTGGTTATGAGGAAGAAGCAAGGATTCGAGAATTTTACAAAGCTGGAGATGATAAAGTCATTTTTCGCAAAGCACTGGGAAGCATCTCTGCACTCTAGTGTTGCTGATTCAAGGTATGATTTTTCACGCAGAGGCGCAGAGAGTATTGTAGAGTGAATTAGGTTAAGATATATAACCCACACAAACATTAATAATGTTCGGGTAAAATTCATTTACATCCTCACTTTAAGCCTCTATTTGATTAATATTTAATACCGATTTTACAGTCCTTCCCTTAACCCCACAGCAATTTTACTATGTTTTTCAATTTGTCCCATTACTTGTTTTGCTCGTTGAATTACCACCCTTGGTAAACCCGCTAATCTCCCCGCTTCAATACCATAAGACTTATCCGCACCACCAGGTTGAACTTGATGTAAAAAGATAATTTGATCCGGTAATTCTTTCACCGTAACTTGATAATTTGCCACATTATCAATGATACTTGCTAACTCATTTAACTCATGATAATGGGTTGCAAAAATAGTCCGAGCTTGAATTTCCACTGCTAAATATTCTGCCACAGCCCAAGCAATAGATAAACCATCAAATGTTGCAGTACCTCTCCCAATTTCATCCAACAAAACCAAAGATTTTGCAGTTGCATGATTCAAAATATTTGCAGTTTCATTCATTTCTACCATAAAAGTAGACTGACCAGTTGCTAAATCATCCACCGCCCCAACACGAGTAAAAATGCGATCGCAAATTCCCAACCTAGCCGAATTAGCAGGGACAAAACTACCAATTTGCGCCATTAACTGAATTAAACCCACCTGACGTAAATAACAACTCTTACCACTAGCATTAGGTCCAGTCAAAATCACCAAATCAGGGTATGGTGATGGGGTGATGGGGAGGTGGGGAGGTGGGGTGATGGGGATAACATTACTATTCTCTTTCTTCTTCCTTTCTTCCTTCGTTTTCTTCGCTACTTCGTGGTTAGTTCCTCCGTAATTCTTCCCTCCTAACCAAGTAGAATTAGGAACAAAAAACCCAGCAGGTAAAGACTGTTCCACCACCGGATGACGACCATCAATAACCTCAACTTCCCGACCTTCGACCATTTCCGGCCGACAATAACCCTGGTGTACCGCTAACTCAGCCAACCCACATAATACATCAGCCGCAGCCACCGCACGAGAAATACTCCGAATACTATCCGCATGATCTCCCACTTCATCCCGTAAAGTTGCAAAAATCTCATATTCTATCTGATTTAAGTCATCTTTCGCTGTCAATATCCGTGCTTCTCTCTCTTTCAACTCCGGAGTAATGTAACGTTCCTCATTCGTCAATGTTTGCTTACGGATGTAATTATCAGGAACTAAGTCATATTTACTACGAGAAACACTAATATAATACCCAAAAGTCTTATTAAACCCGACCTTCAAATTAGGGATACTGGTTCTATTTCTTTCATCAACTTCCAACGTTGCAATCCATTGTTGATCTGCTTCTACTGTAGCTTTTCTTTCATCCAACAAAGTATTTATCCCTGGACGAATTAACCCCCCTTCTTTCAAATGCGTAGGTGGTGATTCTACTATGTGCAGTTGTATTTTTTTTGCCAACTCTTCCAGCACAGGAGGTACTTTTTGTAAAGCTTTCAAAAAAGGCGATCGCGCTTCTGAGGCTAGGTAAGCTAATTCGGGTAACAGGGCGATAGAATCAGCTAGAGATGCTAAATCCCGTGCATTTGCTCTTCCTGAACCTGCCCTCCCCGCTAATCGTTCTAAATCATAGATTTTCCTTAATAATGTTCGTAAATCCTGCCTTAAAGGTGTATTTTCAAGCAACTCCTGAATGCTATCTTGTCTAGCTGTAATACCTCGAATATCAAGTAGCGGTTGTAACAACCATCTTCTTAACGCCCGTCCTCCCATTGCGGTACTAGTTCTATTCAAAGCCCACAATAAAGAACCATGAAATGTACCATCACGGACGGTTTGGATAATTTCTAAATTACGACGGGTTTGATGGTCAACAATCAAATAATCAGTTAAGGTATAGGTGCGTAATAATTGCAGAGATACAGGATTTTGTTTTTGGGTATCTTCCAAATATTCCAAAAGTCCCCCAGCAGCACGAACCGCTAAGGGGAGATGTTCACAACCAATACCTTCGAGCGATCGCAGTTTGAATTTCTGTAATATTTTACTCCTAGCTTCTGCTTGAGAAAAGGGAAGTTGCGATCGCAAACTATAACAAAACGTCGGTGGTAAACACTGAGGCAGGGATGGAGAAGTTTCTCCTGGACGTAGTAAACTACCTAAATCTGGAGCATTGGTGGGAAATAGAACTTCTGAAGGTTGCAACCTCATTAATTCTTGAGTGAGGTGTTCTAAATCACTACCTTGAGTTGTGAGAAATTCCCCAGTTGATATATCTGCATAGGCTAAACCCCAATGATTCACCGCAATTACCACAGCCGCTAAGTAATTATTGCGACTGGATTTCAGCATTCCTTCTTCTAATAAAGTTCCCGGTGTGAGGATGCGGGTTACTTCCCGTTTTACTAAACCTACAGATTGAGAAGAGTCTTCAACTTGATCACAAATTACCACAGCATAACCTTTTTCTACCAGTTGAGTAGTGTAGCGTTCCCAGGCATGATGAGGTACGCCAGTCATTGCTACTCGACCTACATCACCCCCATGTTTACTAGTCAGGACTAATTCTAATTCTCTAGAAACAGTTACAGCGTCTTGAAAGAAGGTTTCAAAAAAGTCACCAACCCGATATAGCAGCAACGCATGGGGGTATTTATCTTTGACTTCCACGTAGTGCTGATACATTTTACTCAGCTTACTACGATCTTCTACCAGGTTTGTATTGCTCAGAGGTGTATTTTGCTGGGGTTCTGGTATGGTCATGTGTAGATGCTGAGGTTTTGGTAGTGTTTTTGATGGTAGCGTGGGGTTGGGGGGATCGTTGAAGGTTTTTTAATTTTTTAATATTTTTTTCTCACGCAGAGACGCTCCAGGCGCAGAGAGAGATATTATTATTTTCTACGATTACTGCGACGGGTAGGTATGGTTGGTGGTGGTGGTTCTTGAGATTTTAAACCATTATCATCAGTGAGAAATTCTACATCAATACCTTTTTGATGATAATACCAACCCAAGACGACAATATTAGCATCTCCCATTGAGGTTTTTTCTACAGCTTGATTAGGAAATTTAGCTGCTAATTTTTTAGTCCTTCTGCTTCCCATAATACAATTTGTTTACTAAAAGCTGCCCCAGGAATTTTATATACACTATACTATGTGGTTAATGCTTGGGAAAAAGTAGATAAGTAGTAATATTTGCTACTCAAATACCCAACACGTATCTATTTACTCCCGCTATTATGGCGATGAGTGATCATTTTAATTAGAGGATATATTAACAATGTTATTTCAAGTCAGTGGACATATTTACGAAACTGAAAGCAACTCAGGAATTCCTGGCTTATTTGTCAAAGCTTTTGACAAAGATTTAATCAAAGATGATGATTTGGGAGAAACTTTGACTGATAGTCAAGGGAACTTTAAAATCATTTATGACGAAAAAGATTTTGGAGGAATGTTTGAAAGCAATCCGGATTTGTATATCGTAGTCAAGACTGCTGATCGTCAACGTGTTTTATACACTAGCAAACAAAACATTCGTCGTGAAGCAACTGTTGATGAACATTTTGAAATAGGAATTACAAAGACTAGCTTACAGCAAACACATTCCTTTGAAGATGACAAAAAATTGATCAAAGCTTTGATTGGTATCGCCTGGATAGATGGTGTTTTAGAACCTAGTGAAGAGCAATATATTAAACAAATTGCTGTTAGTAAAAAACTAACGGATAATTCTGAAATTGAATCTCTATTGAATCAACCTGTGCCACCTGAACAATGTTATGAATGGCTACAAGAATATTTAGGCAAAAATCCAACTAACGAAAAGTATCAAGAGCTATATGAAAATATTAGTTCCTTGATTTCTATTGATATGGAAGTTAATGCTCAAGAAGCAGAATTATTAGAATTTTTATCAGATCAAAAGACTCGTAGTCAAAAGCTTCAGGAACGATTGATGAAGATTTTTCTCGATTCAAAATTCATCGGGAAAGTCATCAGCGATACAAGAGAAGGTGCAAGGATTGCCAATCAAGGTATTAAGACTTCTGGTTATTATGCTCGTATCCCAAACCTGATCCTCAGTCAATTCCACAGTGCCAAAAGCGATAGTTTACTCAAAGATGATATGGGTAAAATTTATCTAGACGATAACTTTGCCCCCATTGACAAAGAAACTAGCTCTGACGAACTGCAAGTGATTGGAGAACTCCCTCCAGAACTCTCAGGGATGTTTCTACGTAACGGGCCAAACCCCCAATTTCAACCCCTTGAACTCTACCACTGGTTTGATGGGGATGGCATGATACACGCAGTAAATATCAGCAATGGTAAAGCCAGCTACCGCAATCGCTATGTCCGCACTGAAGCCTTTGAAATTGAAAAACAAGCAGGTAAAGCAATCTGGCCTGGTTTGATGAACCTACCTAGGTTTGATGGCCCCCACGGCATCATGATGAAGAATGTTGCCAACACTTCTTTGGTATGGCACGCTGACAAACTACTAGCACTTTGGGAAGCAGGCGAACCTTATATAATCAATCATTCTAGTTTAGAAACATTAGGCTCTCATACCTTTGGTGGCCAACTGGAAAGCACTTTCACTGCACACCCAAAAATTGATCCAGTGACAGGTGAAATGATCTTCTTTGGCTGTTCATTCATCATGCCTCCTTATTTACAATATGGCGTGGTTTCGGCAGAGGGAGAAATTTTGCAAACTGTACCCATTGATTTGCCTAGCCCGGTGATGATGCACGATTTTGCTATTACTGAACAATACAGTATATTTTTAGACTTACCCCTTGCTTTCCAACCAATGCGAATGATGGACGGCAAACTACCTATTAACTTTGAATGGAAACGTCTGAGTCGAATTGGTGTCGTGCCTCGTCACGGAGATAATAGTAGTATTCGCTGGTTCTCAATACCACCTTGTATGGTTATTCATACTGCTAATGCTTATGAGGAAGGGGATGAAGTGATATTGGTTGCTTGCCGGATGAAATATTGCAACCTATTAATGCCAATTTACGACGAAAACAACAGACTAGGAGAAATTGATCTCGAGACTCTTGAGCTATTCCGCTGGCGGTTGAATCTGAAGACAGGTTCAGTCAAAGAAGAGGTTATTGATCATGTTGCTAGTGAGTTTCCTCGGATCAATGATGGGTTGATAGGTCGGAAAATGCGTTATGTTTATGCTTCACGAGTAGCGGCATACATGAAGCCAAAACCACTTTTTGATGGTATCATCAAATACGACTTAGAGGACAATAGCACTCAAACCCATGAACTGGGTAGAGGAAGATTTTGTGGAGAAGTTACCTTTGCACCCCGCCCTGGTGCTACTGTTGAGGACGATGGTTGGTTACTGACAATAGTTTGGGATGCGGTAGTCAAGCAGTCTGAGTTACTTATTATTGATGCCCAAAATTTCACCTCTGAACCTGTAGCACGAGTAATTATACCTCAGCGTGTTCCTTATGGTTTCCATGCTACTTGGATCTCGTCTCTTGTAATGGCAACTTAACAAAAGTTAATGGTAAATTCGATGCAACACACATTTGGTATTCGGAAGATGTTGCAATAGTAAGCTGTAGCGATTGTTTTGAATGTCAGGCGATCGCTTCCAGTTAAGTGCATTTCTAGTATCTTACTTCTGTGATTTTGTCAAGTTCATATTATACAAATTAGATGAGCAAACCCTAGTTCATTTCTAAACCTTCCCCATCCTCAACCTTCTTTAATTCCCCCACTTTCCAACTCTCAGCAATATCCTTAATAAAACTAGCAAAAGGAATAGCTACCAACAAACCTAAAACACCACCTAATTTTGCTCCAATTAATAACGAGATTATCACCCAAGCAGGATTTAAACCTGTCAAATTTCCCAACAACCTTGGGGCAACAATATTAGCATTAATTTGATCAAGTGTCACTGCGATCGCGGCAACTTCCACACCTTCCCAAAAGTTTTCTAAAGTCACCAATAAACTAACAATACCAATACCTATTCCCGTACCAAAAGGGAATAGTGAGAAAAAACCAATTGCAATTCCAAATAACAAAGCTAGAGGTATTCTTAATGCCACAAATGCTAAAGTAACAGTAATAGCTAAAGTAGATCCTAATGTAACTTGGCCAATAAAATAATTTTGAAAATCTTCCCTTAATAATTCTCTTACTTTTTTACCAATGTGAACTGGAAACCATTGATAAATTCCATCCCATAATTTTTCACCATTGAGAATTAAATAAATGGTTAAAACTAAAGTTAAAACTAAGTTTAATAACACCCCAATTGTATCAAAAGCAAAGCCTAATATCTTCCCAGTAAAAGATTGAAATTGATTGGATACTTTTTCTACTAATTGAGTAGCTATTCCGGCGACATTTACAGGTAAATCTTGTTGTGTAGCTGCCCAATTTAAAAAAGCTTGTAATTGTTCCTTACCAGAATCAATCCAAGCTGGTAAAATATTTGCTAACTCATTTAATTGTTGGAAAATTAAAGGTATTAAAATTACACCTATTGCTCCCAAAATAATTACCGCAATTAATAACACTCCCAGAATAGCTAATAGACGTGGTACTCCACGGTTATAGAAAAATTGAATTGGATAATTTAAAACAAAAGATAATAAAATAGCTATTGTAATCACACTCACCAAAGGTTGAAAATATTTCACAACCTGAATTAATAGCCAACCATTAATAATAATGATCGGGAAAGCTAAACTCCAACTTAACCAACGTGGTAATTTATTTGTAATTTCCATAATTTTTTATAAATGACACAAACTAGATCCCCGACTTCTGCAATTACTTGATAATTTATGAATAGGATCATCAAAGAAGTCGTGGATCTGAAGAATTTATGAATACTCACTGATTAATAAAATCCAACATAATTTTTTGATGTATATTTCCCAAAGGTCGAATTTCTCCAGCAATAGGTGAATAACAAGCACCCTTTTCAATATCATCTGCTGTTAATAATCCCATATCCCAACCTTCATTTAAAGTCAGTTGTTCTAAACCTACCAACAATGGTGCATGAAAAACATGACGAATTACCTTTTCATCTGGATAAATTCCAAACTTCGTAAAAGTAGTAATATCATAATTTATTTCTTCTTTTACTTCTCTGACTAATGCCATTTCTGGAGTTTCCCCAGGATCTAAATGTCCACCAAAAAACCCCCAACAACCAGCAGCAGCAATAGTTGGAATATTGTCTCTTAACTGCATGAGATACTTATGATCTTGATAAAGAATTATAATTGCAACTTCTGGTATTTGCTTGTTCATAGTTCAAGGAATAAATTGACAATTACTTATTAATAAAATCCATCATAATTTCATGGTGAATGTCTCCAATAGGACGGACTTCTCCCGCAATAGGAGAATAACAAACACCTGCACGGATATGATCTGCTGTTAATAATCCCATATCCCAGCCTTCATTTAAAATTAATTTTTCCAAATCAACTAATAAAGGTACATAAAAAACATGATGTAAAACCTTAGTATTAGAGTAGACACCAAATTTATTAAAAGAAGGAACTTGATAACCTATTTCTTCTAAAATTTCCCGTTCTAAAGCTACCTCTGGTGATTCATCTACCTCTAAATGGCCTCCGAACAATCCCCAACAACCAGGATGGGCAATATGGGGAAAATTATCTCGCAACTGCATGAGATAATGATTATTTTGAGCAAGAATAGCGATCGCTACCTGTTCTGTGGGATGATTCATAAGTCGTCGTGCAAAATAAATTTCATAGTTAGGAAATGGAACAGGGAACAGGTGAGGAATAAAGTGAATTATGTTTTCAATTAATATGTGCAATCAATTTGGCTTGAGTACTTAATTTCATCATACTCTTATTCTTTTAAGTAAATGTCTCCATACTCTTGTCCAGCCAAAGGAATACTTTTGTACTTAACTTTACCTTTAACTACCACATCCTGACCCACCTTGAAACTACTTTGACTAGTTACTACCCAAATTTTTCCAGTAGCATCAGCAATCAAATAAGCTTTTTGCTTAATAAACGGAGCAATTTTTTCTACCTTACCTTGAATATAAACCGTAGTCTTCTCATTTTCCGTTGGTTTAATATTTTTAATTTTGGTCACGTTAGCACCGATTTTGAGCGTTGGTAAATTCAATTGAGAAGGTTCATCATTAGCACAACTCACAAGTCCGACAACGAGACAAAAAACCAACCACCGATAAAATAACCGGAAAGAAGAAACTTTTAAAGTTTGTATAAAAGTAAACTGCTGAAATAACTCTGGCATTAATGACATTAATCTTAACCTGGGAGCAAAATTCTTCATTTTCTCATTCATACTATCTATGTTGTACTGATAAACCAAGGATTCAGGTAATCCTTTTCTTCTTTATCCTTCAGTTGACGCAGTTAATCTGAGAAAATAGTCCTTGGCTATTATTTGTTCATGAAAGAGGACAGGAAAAGGGAATTAATGCAGAACTACACCCCCCGCCCTAACTTCTTCTGACAACTGACAACCGACAACTAACAACTGACAACTGATAATGGAAATAGCGAAACGTCTTGATGGTAAAGCTTTAGCCACAAAAATCCAGCAAGAACTAGCTGAGAAAATAGCAACATCACAAGCCAAAATTGGTAGGCCTCCAGGTTTAGCCGTATTAATGGTTGGTGATAACCCAGCATCAGCTACTTACGTAAGAAATAAGGAAAAAGCCTGTACCAAAGTTGGCATTGCTTCTTATGGTAGACATTTTCCCAGTCAAACCAGTCAAGCAGAAATAGAAGCAGAAATAGAAAAACTTAACCAGAATGACAGAGTAGATGGAATTTTGGTACAGTTACCTCTACCTGAACATTTAGATGCGATCGCCCTCTTACATAAAATTGCACCAGATAAAGATGCAGATGGCCTGCACCCAGTTAATTTAGGAAAATTAGTCAGGGAAGAACCCGGTTTACGCAGTTGTACACCTGCTGGAGTCATGCGACTCTTAGAAGAATATAAAATTCCCCTGATCGGAAAACAGGCAGTAGTGATAGGACGTAGTATTTTAGTGGGTAAGCCGATGGCGTTAATGCTATTAGAAGCTAATGCCACAGTCATAATTGCCCACTCCTCTACCCAAGACCTGAAAACCATCACCCAGAATGCTGACATTCTGGTTGTAGCAGTAGGAATTCCCAATTTAATTACTGCCGAAATGGTCAAACCAGGTGCTGTAGTCGTGGATGTAGGTATCAACCGTGTTACAAACAACAGCGGTAAAAGTCGTTTAGTAGGCGATATTGATTTTGCTGCAATTACCAATGTGGCAGAATATGTAACCCCTGTTCCTGGTGGAGTTGGTCCAATGACAGTTGCTATGTTACTGCAAAATACAGTCTCTAGTTACTTGCGTAACTTATAGTAACTAATAAATAAACGGATTTGTAATTGAGGCAATCTCACTAAAATCCAAAATCCAAAATCTAGTGAGCATTTCCGACCTAGATCAACGTAAAATTATCACACATTCAGCATCAATCAAAAACGTTAGGAAATTAAGCATGGTAGCAACGGATAATTTTCAAAAGACATCAGAACTAGACCAGTTTAACCTCGCTGCCTATCTCAAAGAACGACAACAGCTTTGTGATCAAGCTTTGGATCAGTCAATTTCTGTGGTATATCCAGAAAAAATCTACGAAGCTATGCGTTACTCCCTCTTAGCAGGTGGTAAGCGTGTACGTCCTATTCTTTGTCTTGCTACCTCGGAAATGATTGGTGGCACAATTGATATGGCTATGCCAACAGCTTGTGCTGTAGAAATGATCCACACCATGTCTTTGATTCATGATGATTTACCAGCAATGGATAATGATGATTATCGTCGCGGTAAATTAACAAATCATAAGGTATATGGTGAAGATATTGCTATTTTGGCCGGAGATGGCTTATTGGCTTTAGCTTTTGAGTTTGTGGCTACTCAAACCCCAGAAAATGTACTACCTCAAAGAACCTTACAAGTCATAGCTAGACTAGGTAAAGCTTTAGGTGCAGCTGGTTTAGTTGGTGGCCAAGTTGTAGATTTGGAATGTGAAGGTAAAACAGATACTTCCCTAGAAACCCTGAATTTTATTCATAACCACAAAACCGCCGCCTTGTTGGAAGCTTGTGTAGTGTGTGGTGGTATTATTGCTGGTGCATCTCCAGAAGATGTACAAAAATTAACTCGTTATTCTCAAAATATTGGTCTCGCCTTCCAAATCATTGATGATATCCTGGATATCACCTCTACCCAAGAACAACTGGGTAAAACCGCAGGCAAAGACCTGACAGCACAAAAAGTCACCTACCCCAGTTTATGGGGAATCGAAGAATCACGCACTAAAGCCAAACAACTCGTTGATGAAGCTTGTGCAGAATTAGCAAGTTTTGGTGCTAAAGCCATTCCTTTACAAGCAATCGCCCATTTCATCATCAATCGCAATCACTAGGAAAACATTGATATTTTGGATTTTTGATTTGAGATAGAAAAATCCTTACTTAAGATCACAAATCCAAAATGTAGCAACAAAATTATTTTCCCATTTCACAGTTACTTTCTCAAATACAGAAAATTTCATTCATCATGGGTACAAATCATAATCATGAAACTATTGTGGGTTGGGCATTTTGCCCGACAATATTGTATCTCATAACACCGAAAAATACTGTATTTATACCATTGACAGCTACCGTCAAACACTGAAACTCAACACACAACCACTGCTCATATCCAATCACCTAATCACAATATCATGCAGGACATAAGCGACATCATTAACAACCGGGTGCTAATGGTTGCACTTGTGGCTTGTTTTGTTGCTCAAGGATTAAAACTAATCGTTGAAGTAATCAAACAACAGAAAGTGGATTTGCGTGTCTTAGTAACAACCGGAGGTATGCCCAGTTCCCATTCCGCCCTGGTTACAGCTCTAGCTTTTGGCGTTGGACAAACCCTCGGTTGGGCATCCCCAGATTTTGCTGTGGCTACGGTTTTTGCCATCATTGTTATGTACGATGCAGCCGGAGTCCGACAAGCCGCAGGTAAACAAGCTCGCATCCTAAATCAAATGGTTGATGAGTTATTTAACGAGAAACCTGACTTTTTTCAAGACCGTTTAAAGGAACTCTTAGGACACACACCAGTTCAAGTAATTGCTGGTTCTATTCTGGGTGTTACCATTTCTTGGTTAGCTAGAGCAGCTTATTAGTTATCAGTTATCAGTTATCAGTTATCAGTTATCAGTTATTGCTATTCACTCACTGTTTACTGTTCACTGTTCACTGTTCCCTGTTCCCTAGTCTCCACAGATAACTTTTTGCTGCAAACCCTACTTAATTTACAACAGAACGTAGTAACATCACTTTTCTACTATCCACTAATAGTGCAAAAAAACCACTTTCACTTAGTTTCTGTAATATCCTATAAGCTTCTGATTGGTTCGTAGTGTAAACAGCTAACAAGTATGGTCTTTCCCCATAGGAAACAAGACCTACATTACCACCCATCGCTTGTCGCAAATTAGCTGCCAATTCTGGGCGATTGAAATAATCTACTAAAATAGCAAAACCTTCTCCCAAAGTCCTCGGACTATAACTCAAGCTTTGACTGGGAGCTACTGTGTTTGTAATTGCAACTGGTGTTCTGATTGGCGATGGAACTACTGCTTGTGTTGCTGTTGGTGACGCTGGCCTAGTTGTAATAATGGCAGACAAGCCAACTACATTATTTATATACCTTGCCCAACGGTTAGCATCATCAATATTATTAAAACCATCTATCCGTGTTACAGTATCATTAAAATACTTACAGGTAACAGTTTTTAACGCAGAAGGTAAAGCACTTCTTAAATTCTGTTGGTTAGTCACACTAGGACTAACAACTAATAAAACATATTCCCCAGGACGAGGAGCTTGACAAGCAGAAATTGCTGGTTGAGATACAACAGGATGAATACCAGCAACTATAGAAGCAATTCCCAGCACGAGGGAACTTGGTATTACAAATAAAGTATTTCTGACTGAAGAATTAAATTTTTGTGAAAACATTTTTCAGTTATCAGTTATCAGTTATCAGTTATCAGTTATCAGTTATCAGTTATCAGTTATCAGTTATCAGGTATCAGTTATCACTGTTTACTGTTTACTGTTCACTGTCACCCCATCACCCTATCTCCCCATCACCCCATTCCCTGCTTATAGAAATACTACTTTAGGAAACAGCAGTTAAGGATGCTAGAGGATCAGGAATTGTCGCCGAAGGAGCATTAAATTCTCCAGTGATAACATATTCTAAGCGTAATTTGAGCCAAGTAATAAATTGAGGGTTGGTGGAAATAATTGCTACAGGAGGTTTAGGACAATTGGCTTTATTTGCAGCCATTTCTGGTGCTTCCAGAAATGCAGGGTTTCTGACTAACCAAAAATCTATCTCTTTTTCCTGTTCATGGTAATGGCGAGTACGTTCTTTGAGAACCTCTTCTAAGGGTTCTTCTTCAATTAAGAAGTGGTGACTAGCTAAAATGTAGTGATATGTTTGCATTTTAATCCTCAAGTTCTATTTACTATTTATAGTATTTTCAGGGTACAGTTGGTTTTCTGTACCCTAGTGATTTAACTTTTCTTCAATCCCTTAAACCAAGAACCAAAAGGACAACCACCATTTTTGCCTTCACTCTGGCTACTATTTTCACTATCTGTAACCTTTCCTCCTGCTGTGAGTTTTTCTAAAAACAGGTTGTTGTCAAAATAGTGTTCCAAGGACAGAATTTTTAAGTCATCAGTGACATTAGCTACTGTAATACCGATGATTTCTACAGTCTCTCCTGTGGGTGCAAAGTCTTTATATTGACCACGAAAATGTCCCCAGTGTCGCCACTTCAATGTAACCACTGGTGGGCCTGAGTATACTTCTAGCACTTCCCAGGGAAAACCTTGGGGAAATGTGCTGTGAAACAGTTTAGCAGATGACTCAAAATCTTCTTCGGAAGCTTTGTAATGTTCTGAGTCAGCCATAAACAAGTTGTAAGTACCTTGTTTTGAGAGGTCTGCTGCTGTGTAATCTTGACCTCCATTGGTACTAATGCGGAACTGATCATTAACTACTGATAACCATTGTTTGGGGTTGCTTTTAAAAGATACTTCCATTTCAAAGGTTCTCACTAGGTTCTGTACCAGTGCTTCTAGTGAACCTTCTACATGATTACAAATACTCTCCTTGGCTAGGTTTTCTTTGGAACGACTATAGTCAGGAGATTCTTGATAACGCCACTCTGCGTTAGTGCTGTATTGGATTACAGTATCTCGATCTTGTACCCACAGGGGTAGGTTGTTGGGCTGTGTGGAGGTCATAAAATGATTCTATTTCAGAATTTGACTCTAGGTTTTCTAGAATTTACGCAGCGACAACCCCTCTTTTCAGTTATCAGTTATCAGTTATCAGTTATCAGTTATCAGTTATCAGTTATCAGTTATCAGTTGCCAGTTACAGTGCTTTCTAGTGTCATGAGGTACGTTATTAGCGGGCAAGATGCCCACCCCACACAAGATGTCCACCGCACGAGGGTTTCATGATTATGATTTGTACCTCATAGCAACGAAATTTGCTGTATCAGTTATCAGTGAAATAAGAGAGTAAGGAAGAAGGGGGGAATGGTAGGAAGGTAAGAGGCAAAAGTTGATTCTTCCCTATTACCAATTACTCATTATCCCATCATTGCTTGTTTCATCTCTCTGACTGCCCTTTCCATACCAACTAGGGCGGCCCTACTGATGATGGTATGACCTATATTTAATTCTTCCATACCTGGAAGTGCAGCTACCGGATACACATTCCAGTATGTTAGTCCATGTCCAGCGTTGACTCGTAACCCAGCTTTAATAGCTTGTTCGCATCCCTGAGCTAAAAAATTTAATTCTTGGTTTTTGCTGGTTTCATCTTGAGCTTCGGCATATTTGCCAGTGTGCAGTTCAATAAATTTCGCTTGCATTTTAGCAGAAGCCTCTATTTGTGCTGGTTCGGCATCAATGAATAAACTCACCGGAATTCCCGTATTTTGCAGTTTATCTACTATTTCTCCTATTCTAGCAAGTTGACCAACAATGTCTAACCCACCTTCTGTGGTTACTTCTTCCCGTTTTTCTGGAACTAGGGTGACGTAGTCAGGTTTAACATCTAAGGCTATGGCTAACATTTCGTCAGTAGCTGCCATTTCTAGGTTAAAGTGGGTTCTCACTGTTTGCCGCAATAAACGCACATCTCTATCTTGGATGTGTCTTCTGTCTTCTCTTAAATGGGCAGTGATACCGTCTGCACCTGCCAGTTCTGCTAATACTGCTGCGGCTATGGGATCTGGTTCGACTGTTCTTCTGGCTTGGCGAATGGTAGCTATGTGGTCTATGTTAACGCCGAGTGTAGGCACGCCTGGTTTCTCCTGTTTGATGATCTTTTTTTGGTGAGCTAACGGAGGTTAGCTTCATCAGTCTAGTGGAATACTTATACCATCTCTTGAAGTCGAAAATGTGCAAGGTTTTATAACCTGGGAACTCAAAAACCTTGCATTTAATCCTACCTACTTCAAGGAAAAATCATTCACACCCAACTCTTGAAACTGTTCCCTGTTCCCCCGTCTCCACAAATAACTTTTTCAGCAAGCTCTAAATTACATTGATTACCTATTGCCCATTATTTCTAATTCAAATCAGGAAAAATATTTTTTGATCGCATTCCCATTTAATAATTGGTTTGCTGATTTCTCATCCCAATAAAAACGATAAAATAAGTATTCATCTTTAAATTTATGATCATTAGTAACGTGATGAATCCATTTTTCGTCCATTAGTTTTTGACCTAATAGAATTGCTTGATTATGGGATAGTTTCAAGTTTTCTATTAACCATGCTACTACTTCTTTACCTACAAAACAACGATGATAAGTTCTTAATTTATGACGACGATCTTCTATTCTAATTCCTCCCACATTTCTCATTTTAGTGACTAACTCTTCTAGATTAATATGAGCTATATTAATATTTGGCTGACTAGAAGATTTTATTTTGACATGATCGTTTTCTTGCCAGATATCATATTTATCTGTCTCTTCTACTAAAATGACTAGATAATAACCTTTATTTTCTACAGAAACAAATTTGGCTCTTTCTATGGCTGTATGTTTTTCTGGTTTGGGGAAAGAGTTTATTTTGGTAAATAATTTATTACCATAAGACATCCCTTCTGTTATATGCCGTTGATTATTTTTGTGATATGTGACTTGACAATATTTAACTTGTTCAGCAGTAACCAATAACATTATATTCTATCTCCTTATTTTTAAAATAAAAATGGCATTTTTAGCTATCGCAAAGTTGCAAACTACAGACAAAACATTTATTAATTTTCTACCTACAATTCATAGTTAACATGGATAACAAGTAAGCTGTTTAAACTTTGATTTGGGTATTACGGAAAAACTTTTTTTATTCACTCTAAACATAAACATTTTATATTTTGCTTTATCTTTCATAACATATCCGCATAATCACTTGCTATATAAATTGTGTGTGCAGGCAGAAGTCCAAAAATTCTTCTCACCCTGCACTCTGCTGCCTTAACTATCTGTATTTAACTAGACATGAGATTATTTATCTGAGGATGCTTCTACTAATGTCACTTTCTTCGTTGTAGTTACAGTTTCTACTGGTGCTTTTTTGGTAAAGTTCAACCCATGTTCACCTTTGTCAATGATGACTGTATCACCAGAAATAAAGGTGTTTTCTAATAATTTGGTAGCTAGGGGATTTTCTACTTCCCGTTGAATTGACCTTTTTAGCGGGCGTGCGCCATATACTGGATCATAACCAGCTTCTACCAAATGCTCACAGGCTGATTTAGATATTTCCAAGGATATTTTTTGTTCTTGGAGTAGATTTTCGACTCGTTTTAATTGGATACGGATAATGTGCTGCATTTCTGCACGACTGAGAGTGTGGAATAAGATCAGGTCATCTACTCGGTTCAGGAATTCAGGACGAAAATGCGATCGCAAAGCATCCATGACCTTATTTCGCATCATATCATACTTTGAATCATCATCAGAAATATCTAATATATGTTCTCCACCGATGTTGCTAGTCATGACTATGACTGTATTTCGGAAGTCCACAAGTCTACCTTGAGAGTCAGTAACTCTACCGTCGTCTAAAACTTGTAGAAGTATATTAAATACATCAGGGTGGGCTTTTTCTACTTCATCTAGTAAGACTACAGAATAGGGATGACGGCGAATGGCTTCTGATAATTGTCCCCCTTCTTCATAACCGATGTATCCAGGAGGCGCACCAACTAACCGAGATACTGAATGTTTCTCCATGTATTCGGACATATCCAACCGCACCAAAGCGTCATCGGAGTCAAAGAGAAATTGTGCCAAGGCGCGAGCCAGTTCAGTTTTCCCTACTCCAGTCGGGCCCATAAATAAAAATGAGCCAATAGGGCGGGATGGATCTTTCATTCCTGCACGGGCGCGACGAATGGCAGCAGCAACGGCGGCTACTGCTTCTTCTTGGCCTATGACTCGTTCGTGTAAATGACTTTCTAACTTCAGTAATTTCTGTCTTTCTGATTCTAGGAGGCGATTAACAGGGATACCTGTCCACTTGGCAACTATTTCGGCAATGTCGGCTTCTGTGACTTGTTCTCGGAGTAGGGTAGAACCTTGGCTTTGAATTTCTAGGAGTTTGGCTTCTTTTATTTCCCGTTCACGCTGCACTCCTTCTAATTTGCCATATTTTAATTGTGCCGCTTTGTTGAGGTCGTAATCTCTCTCTGCTTGTTCTATTTGTACTCTAAGTGCGTCTTCTTCTTTTTTTAAGGTACTAATTGCTTCTAATAATTGTTTTTCCCCTTGCCATTGCTCATTAAATTCTTGTTGCTTACCTGTTAAGCTATTAATTTCTTGTTCTATTCGCTGTAATCTTTCCTTAGTTGGAGAAATATCACTATCTTCTCCGGATAATGAGAGTTTTTCCATTTCTAACTGCATTAAGCGTCTGTCAATGGTTTCTAGTTCCGCAGGTTTGGAGGTGATTTCCATTTTCAATTTGGCTGCGGCTTCATCTACTAAGTCAATAGCTTTGTCTGGTAAGAACCTATCTGCAATATAGCGGGCTGATAAAGTTGCTGCTGCTACTAAGGCAGAGTCAGAAATTTTGACGTTGTGATGGACTTCATAGCGTTCTTTTAAACCTCGTAAAATGGAGATTGTATTTTCTACGGTTGGTTGGTCTACATATACTTGTTGAAACCGACGTTCTAAGGCTGCATCTTTTTCAATAAATTTACGATACTCATCCAAGGTGGTAGCACCAATACATCGCAATTCACCCCGCGCCAACATGGGTTTTAATAAATTACCAGCATCCATTGATCCTTGTTGGTTAGAACCTGCACCAACGACGGTATGGAGTTCATCAATAAATAGGACTATTTGTCCATTTGATTCCGTAACTTCCCGGAGAACATTTTTTAACCGGTCTTCAAATTCACCACGATATTTTGCTCCGGCAATGAGGCTACCAATATCCAAGGAGATGAGTTGCCGATTTTTCAAAGATTCGGGAACATCACTGTTAACCATTCTCTGGGCTAAAGCTTCAGCGATCGCAGTTTTCCCTACCCCTGGTTCTCCAATTAAAACAGGATTGTTTTTACTACGTCTGGAGAGGACTTGAATAACGCGGCGAATTTCATCATCTCGACCAATGACAGGATCTAGTTTACCTGCTTTGGCTTGTTCTGTTAAGTCTCTACCAAATCTCTCTAAAGCCTGATATTGTCCATCTTCAGAGCTTGTATCTTTAGTTTTGGTACTGACTTTTTTAGTCACACGTACATCTTTAACAGCAGTTTCTAATTTAATTTTGTCTATATTGAAACCTTTAAGTATTCTCCTCCCAATGCGTTCATCTTCTGTAAAAGCCATAAAAATATGACCTTCAGAAATTTCTGCATCTTTCATGCGGTTGCGAATTTCTTCAGCCCGATCAAGTAGTAAATCTAAATTTCTGCCTAGATACAATTGATCGCTTTTAGCCACTCTGGGTTGGCGTTTAGTGTAAGCTTCTAATTGCTGCTGTAATTTAATTGGATCTATTTCTGCTCGAGTTAGTATACCTGATGAGATACTACTAGATTCTTCTAAAATAGCGAGAATTAGGTGTTCTACTTCTAATTGTTGTTGTTGATAGGCACGAACTATATCTTGGGATTTAATGACTGCATCCCAGGCTGTATCAGTAAATTTATTTGGATCTGTAGGCTGCATCTTTAAAAATTTTAGATTTTAGATTTTAGATTGATTGAGTATCCCCTGAGCAGGGGTTGTTGAAAAAGTGATCAGTGGACACTAGGGAATAGGAAGGATCAGGGAACAGGGATCAGGGAACAGTTTCAAGAGTGGATCAGGAAAGAATTTTTACCGAAAGTGCAAGGTTTTCAAGTGCTGATCCTCAAATATCTTGCACTTTTTGAATTTAAAATTGCCTAAAACCCTGTACCTATAAAGATTTTAGATTTATTTAGCATCCTCTAAGTAGTCTTGCAAAATAAATTGTATATTTGGAAGAGGAGATAGGGAACAGAGAAAAACTACTGAGATTTTTGTTTGTTCCAAAGCTGTATATGAACTTCTCCAGTTCATCTGAGTAATATTTCAACTCGGCATAATTGCCAGAAAATAGGATATTGGCACTTTTTCCATTTCCAATATCCTATACAGAGTAGTCATTTTGATCTCAGGGATAAAAACTTTGCCACCACACTCAACTTTAACTAATTTGGTGTAGCTAATTGAATTAATTCAATTTTATATCCATTTGGATCTTCAACAAAAGCGATTACTGTAGAACCATGTTTCATAGGACCAGGTTCTCTCACTACCTTTGCACCATTTTGTTTAATTTGTTCACAGGTAGTATAAATGTCATCTACCCCTAGGGCAATATGGCCGTAGCCTGAACCTAAGTCATATTCTTCAACACCCCAATTGTGGGTTAGTTCTATAACTGTATTATCAGATTCATCACCATAACCAACAAAAGCAAGGGTGAATTCTCCTCCGGGATAGTCTTTGCGGCGGAGTAATTTCATCCCCAGTACATCACAGTAGAATTTTAAGGACTCTTCTAAGTTGCCTACGCGCAACATGGTGTGTAGTAATCGCATATTTACCGTTGTATAAAACCTATTCCAATCTACTTTGACGTTTGTTTACTTTCTGCTTCATCCTAAAAGTGTCGGCACTATTCAGTCCACAGAAATGAGACTGTCTAACTGACAGCGTTTTTACAGGTCAAGTTTACCACTTTTAACTATGATATCGGTTTCAGGCAGTAACTTCTTTGTTTAGAAGTCTTACAGGTTTTGAATATTAAAATTGCCACGAACATTTGTTTATAACTTTTTTTAATTTATGTATTCAGAAAAGTTTATATCATCATGTTCATAGATAACTTCTTTAACTATAAGTTATGAAAAATGTCTATTTTAGGGTTTGCTGAATAAAGATAAAAACATTACAGGTAAAGAATTTTAGGGAATTTGAAATCAAAAAAGGTGCAAGCTTTTAGGTGGTAGTCACTCGAAAACTGTGCATTTAATTTTGATTCAGAGGGAAAATTTCTCTGATCCAACTCTTGAAACTGTTCCCTGTTCCCTCTTCCCTGTTCCCTAGTCTACACAGATAACTTTTTGCTGCGAACTCTATTTTAATAAAGGTAGTAAAAGAGTGACAAAATAGTACACCAAAGGAGCAGTAAAGATATAACTGTCTGTTCGATCTAAAATACCACCATGACCAGGGATTAATTTTCCTGAATCTTTAACTCCTGCGTCCCTTTTTAACATAGACTCAGTTAAATCACCCAACAAACTGGCAATACCAATTAAAACTCCCAAAAGTGAACCTGTGATTAAAAAGTAAGGTAAATGGAGAAAATAAGCTCCTAATAAAGCAATAATAATACTACCAAAAATTCCAAAAATTGCTCCCTCAACTGTCTTTTTTGGACTAATCTCAGATAGGGGAGTTTTACCTAAAAATTTGCCAAAGGTATAAGCTCCAATATCAGCAGCCCAAATACATAGAAAAGTTAAAATTGTGAATGTTAAACCTTGTGGTAAAGTATCTAATTTGCCGTTAGTAAAAATATCTGGCCAGTTATTTGGCCAATAACCACCCAAGGGTATATTGCTAGTTATGGCTGTATAATTGATATTTCTTAATCTTACCCAATAACTAGGTAAATAACCAACATAAAATAGCCCCATAATAGAAGCAGAAATATCCGCAATGGTGGCAAATTGGGGTTGAAAAAGTAGATAGAAACAGATAAATGTTCCCGCTAAAGGCATGAGAGCATCGGCTAAACTAGGATGGAGAGTAGATATTGCTAATAACGTAATACTTACAAACATAGTCGTTTTAGCCGCAGGAGACATCCCTCTAGTACGGACTAAATTAAAATACTCTTGTTGACCTAAAAAGACAACCACTGCCATAGCTATGGTAAAGTACCAACCTCCTAATAAGGTTGAAAACAAAGCTAAAGCGATCGCTACAATTCCACTAATAATTCTTGACCAAGGCATAATAAGTAGTATTTGAGATTTTAGATTTTGGATTGTTGATTGAATCCAAAACCGAAAACCGCATAGATTCAATCTAATTTTTCACCACTGACAATAAAAATGGGATCGGCTGCAACAAAGGTCTGTGATAAACCCCGTGTCTCTAAGCGGTTAACAGCAGACTGTACAACTTCAATATTTCTAGCTCTTAACTGGGAAAAGCCTTGAGAAATTGTATACAGACTCTCTAGATTAGCCGCTGTGGCGACTACTCTACCGGAAGGAGGCAAATAACTCCAGACATTTGTCAAAATTTCCTGAATATTTTTTCCCCCTTCTATACATACCCGATCAGGGTTTTGCTGGATGGTTTGTAAACATTCTGGTGCATTCCCTTGAATTACTTCTACATTTTTGACCTCAAAGCGATCGCAGTTACATTTAATCAGATTAGCTACATCTTCATCTCGTTCTACTGCTATCACTTGTCCTTGGGGAGATAATAATCCTACTTCTACGGGAATTGTACCTGTTCCTGCCCCAATATCCCACAAAACTGAGTCTAGTTTTAGCCGTAGTTGGGAAATTAGCAGTAATCTTAATTCTCTTTGACTGAGGGGAATACCTGGTAAATGTTCAAATAGATGATCGGGAATACCAGGGGTGATGTAAGGCCAGAGTTGAGAAGGCATAGAAAATTCAGAATTTACAATTGAAGTAAAATTTAAAAATTAAAATTGTCTAATTTGGTTTGTTGAGTACCCAATTAATATTTTTAACTCAGAATAGTGGTTGGAGAGATTTGATTAGTAATAAACTAGGATAAAACTTCATCAAAAGCCTAATTTGATGAACTGACAAGAAATCAGGACTTACGTAAAATACCTCTTGTAACCCTCGTTTCTCTGTTTTCTCTGTGCCTGGGGTGGTTCAATTATTTCATAGCTTGCTTGTGCCTAAGTCCTAGAAATAAATTAACCCAATAGCTGTCACCACAATGACAATTTTGTTTCTCCCTGCACCCTGCCTAGTAAATTGGAGATTTCCATAGACAAAAATTTTGTTGTTTCAACATAGTAAAAATTTACACCTATCAATATAAGAATAGTATATATGAGTTTTTTATATCTTTCTAAATTATTACCTCTGTTCTTTTATCCTCTCGGATTGGCTAGTGTGAGTTTGGTTTTTGCTTTAATAACTTTATGGAAACGCCCTAAAACGGCTGCTATAGCTATTGTATTGTCTTTAACTTTATTGTTGGTTTGTAGTAATGGTTGGACGGCTAAAAATTTAGTGCGATCACTGGAATGGCAAAATCTACCTTTGGAGGAAGTACCTACTGCTGATGCTATTGTAGTGTTGGGAGGTGCAACCAAATCAGCCACTTGGCCACGTATCGCACCTGATTTAAGTGAATCTGGTGATCGCGTTATTTATGCTGCTCAACTCTATCGGCAAGAAAAAGCACCTATAATAGTTTTGAGTGGTGGTCGGATAGAATGGCGTGGTAGTGGTTTTGCTGAGTCAGCTGATATGGCTAATATCCTGACTTCTCTGGGTATACCAGCCAAGGCAATTATTCAAGAGTCAGAATCTTTGAATACCTACCAAAATGCAGTTAATGTCAAGAAAATTCTTGATGCTGGCAACTTGAAAAAGGTTCTGTTGGTTACTTCTGCAATGCACACACCTAGAGCAAAGAAAATTTTTCAGCGTTTAGGTATTGATGTCATTCCTGCTCCTACTGATTTTTTGATTAGTAAAACTGAACTGGAAGAATTAACTAGCACTCCTAAAGCTGCCATTCTCAACTCATTACCTGATGCTAATAACTTGAATCAGTTTACTACCGCGTTGAAAGAATATATTGGCAGTTTTGTTTATAGTTTACGTGGATGGATATGATTGAATATTGAAATCTATTATAAAATGGTCAGCTTTTGATTTTTGACCTTTGAATTACACATACCTTTTTCTGGCCAAAAAGTGTAAGCTTTACCTGTTCCCTGTTCCCTGTTCCCTGTTCCCTGTTCCCTGTTCCCTGTTCCCTGTTCCCTGTTCCCTAATCTCCACGCAACCCCCACATAACAAGCACTATAAAATTAAATGAGTCAAGAATTACCATATATAATTCCATCATCTCAACCCGAAGTTGAAGAAGTATTCTCAGCCCATCAAACAACTCTAGACTTTTATCAAGAAGTTAAAACTCGAACTGAATTTAACACATATTGTGAATGGTATTACAAACTTGCTGCCCAAAATCAGCGGGACTTACAAAAAATGCGGGGTGAACTGAATATTATGGGTTGGTTTCGTCGTCGTTAAAGTTTCAGTTATCAGTTATCAGTTATCAGTTTTCTCTAACTCTTGGAAATTCTGACTCCTGACTCCTGACTCCTGACTCTTGACTCCTCATTTTAGAGAATTTCTAATTCAGTTTCTCGTAGGTGAGCTTTAAATTTTTTACTAAATTTGACTAAAATCGGGAAATTTGCACTGACTGGCCTACCTTCCCATTGAGTAACAATAGCAAAAACTTCACCCTCTGTACCCTTGATATCAAAGGCTTTGCCACGGTTTTCAGGGTGATGGTAAACTACAACGGACTCTTTAACACGAACGCGATCGCCAATTTTCATAGCTATTGTTTATACCCAAGATTTTGAACTTCCAAAAATATTGCCACATTCACTAATCAGCTTTTGCGGATACCGACTGTAACTGTGGGTATTGCATTGAGACCTATGCAGACACAAATGGTTAGATGATGATTCTTAGTACCAAGCTAATTTTTTGACTGCATTGCTCTAGTCTGACCGATTTTACCATATCTGGGTATTCGGAAAATTAGATTATTCCTGATTTGGGCAAAATTGCTCTAACTTGGGGATCAACTGTCTACAAAACTGGTTGAAAGACTGGGGTTGTAATTGTCTCCAAGTGATTAAACCTAAACTTGTACCCACTAATAGTAAGGCTACAATTCCAGTTAACTGCACGAATATTTTGCTTTGATTGGGTGTTTGACTAACATCAGGTTCTGTTTCTTCATTCAAATCTAAATCCAGTAAAGCTTGAGAACTTTCCTTGATGGAATCTACTTCTGGAGTTTGCAGTTCAGATGGTTTTGATTCTACCAATGTTATGGCTGATTCTTCTGGTTCGTCACTTTCTAATACCAGTGATGCGGGTGGAACGGGTACTAAGTAAGCTTGAGATACACGACAAACTGAAATCACCGCTGATGTATTATCTTGGCCGTTTTTCTCATTAGCTTTTTTTACCCAGTCTTTTGCTGCATCCTCCACAGCTATTTCCCCTTTTAGTAAAGGTATAACTAATTCCTGCCAGGATTTTTCTACCCCATCACGATCACTTAAACCATCAGAACATAATAATAAAATCCCATCTTCTTCGAGAATGAAGCGTTTGACGGAAAATTTCAAGAATTCAGCTTCTCTTGTTCCCAATGCTTGAGTGAGGGCGTGGGCGTTGGGTTTTTTGTCAGCTTGACGATATAAACTCTGGCCAGAACGTACTTCTCTGGTGGCCATATCATCGTCTGTGGTTAGTAGTTGGCAGTAGTTGGCTGTAATCCAATAAGCACGACTATCACCTACATTGGCTATGTATAGTTCATGGGTATTGTTAGATTCCCATCCTGTGTGAGTAATAATATTTTGGGGTATTTGTACCGCTAAAACTAAGGTTGTGGCCATACGCTCCCTACCTTGGCGGTTCTGTTCGTCGTTGCGTGACCAAATCATGTTGTTTACCACACGCAAACTCGCTTCAAGTTGTTGCTTTAGCAATTCTGGGGAAATAATTTCGCTTTGTTGGGTTACGTCCTGCAACCAAATACTAATTTGCAGTTTTAAAGACTGTACTGCCAATTGACTAGCTACTTCACCACCATCATGACCATCAATGCCATCACAAACTATTGATAAATGTTGAGTTAGGAATTCGTCTAAGTTATCAGTATTATTTGGGTAACAACTGTCTTCGTTATGTTTGAGTACCAGTCCTGGATCTGTAAACCCAGCAGTGTTAATCATCAAGGGTAGCTCTGCGGCTGAAGTCAGTAATAGTTGATTGAGTTGATGACTAATGGTAGTAAATTCTGCTTCTCCTTGGCACATCTGTTGAATGATGTGATTTAAACTGGGAGCAATTTCTGATTTTGCTACTTTGATCCAGGAATACCAAGATTCCCCTAAATCTTGTAATGTTAGTGGTTCTGTATTGGGATGGAGTTCTAATAATTTGATACACCAACCTTGAACTAAGATGTTATAGGGAGATAGTAAACTAGCCGATACTCCCTGTTCTGATAATGGTTGCCACAGTTGAAGTATTTGCCATAACCAGTATAATTGTCTAACCGCCTTCGCTTCTTCCCAAACTGCGGTGATCACTGGGTAAAGATTTCCCTGTTGATCTATGGGTGTATTTTCTAATAACAGGATATTCAAAGCTGGATCTTCACCCACACTCACAAATCCATAGGGTTGGGGAATATGTAATTTTTCTCGATTAAGCTTGAGGTAAGGAATAGCTTCCTGTGGGATTTCTGGGGGTACTTTTGGTATCTCTCCTGGTTGAGTGTCTAACCAAATTTGCTCAGTAATAACTTCATATCTCTCATCTATTTTTGTACCTATTGTGACACTATCAGTCTCTACCCCCACGGCCCACAGATAACGGTAAATTAGGGGGGTTTGGCAAGTTTGACACAGGCGATCGCCGATATGATTAATTGGTTGTTCACAATCTGGATTAGAACAATGAATGATCTGCTCGGTAAAAACCATAAGTGATAAATTATAAAGAAATTCCAGTGAATTTAGATGAATTTTAGATGTGATCACTAGAATTAGTGAACAATCATGTTTCTATGCTTCTAGTCAGAGCTTTAGATTCATAATTCAATACAAAATCCCTGTCCGTAAATGGTGATGATCTAAATGTAGTTAATCACAAAATAATATTGAGATAAATTTTTGTTTTTTGTCTAGGATGGCACTATGCCAATTTTTACATTACTTTGGCTGGTAGTAGGTATAATTCTCTGTTTGATGGAACTTTTGTTACCAACTGCTTTTGTAGAATTCATGATGGGAGTTAGTGCTTTTGTCGTAGCTCTACTTTCCTTTTTGGGTTTAAGCAAAGTATGGTTGCAAGTTGTAGTTTGGTTGTTACTTTCTACATTTTTAGTAATATTTGCCCGGAGATTTTTACAACCACCTGCACGCAGATCAAAACTGACTGATGCAGTCACAGCAGAAACTTTAACAGAAATTTTACCTGGTAAAGCAGGAAGAGTTCTTTATGAAGGTAATTCTTGGCGTGCTAGATGTGATGATGACAAAATCACTTTAGCACCAGGACAAATGGTTTATGTGGTTTCTAGGGAAGGAACTACTTTAATTGTCATGCCAGAAAATATTTTACATTCATAAATTTTAATTTACTTCATAATTAGGAGATTTATAACAATGGCTAATTTCATATTATTACTTGCTTTAGCTTTTGGTGGAGGTGGTGGTACTATACTCCTCAAATCAATTAAAGTTATTAATCAAGGTGATGAAGCCTTAGTTGAAAGTTTAGGTAGTTATAAAAAGAAACTTGGGCCTGGTTTAAACCTGATCAATCCTTTCTTCGATAATATTGTTTATAAGGAAACAATCCGAGAAAAAGTACTAGATATTCCTCCCCAACAATGTATTACCCGCGACAATGTTTCCATTAGTGTTGATGCAGTGGTGTATTGGCGAGTAGTGGATATGGAAAAGGCATATTATAAAGTAGAAAATCTGCGATCAGCAATGGTTAACTTGGTTTTAACCCAAATTCGTGCAGAAATGGGACAGTTGGAGTTAGATCAAACTTTTACCGCTCGTAACCAAATTAATGAGATTTTGTTGAGAGACTTAGATATTGCTACTGATCCTTGGGGTGTAAAAGTTACCAGGGTGGAACTAAGAGATATTATTCCTTCTAAAGCAGTGCAAGATTCTATGGAATTACAAATGTCCGCAGAAAGGAAGAAACGGGCCGCAATTTTGACTTCTGAGGGAGAAAGAGAGTCTGCGGTAAATAGTGCAAGGGGTAAAGCGGATGCTCAAATCTTAGATGCGGAAGCAAGACAAAAGGCTATAGTTTTACAAGCTGAAGCAGAACAAAAAGCCCTGATTTTAACAGCGCAAGCAGAAAGACAGCAGCAGGTTTTAAAAGCACAGGCGATCGCTGAATCTACAGAAATTATCGCCCAAAAAATGAAAGCTAATCCAGAATCACACAAAGCAATAGAGGTATTAGTTGCATTGGGTTATTTGGATATGGGAACAATTATTGGTAAGAGTGATAGTAGCAAGGTCATGTTTATGGATCCTCGCAATATCCCTGCTACGTTTGAGGGTATGCGTTCCATTGTTTCTAATCTTCCCGATTCTATCAATAATTCAGTAAACAGTGAACAGTAAACAGTGATCAGTGAACAGTAAACAGTAAACAGTAAACAGTAAACAGTGAACAGTAAACAGTGATCAGTGGTAACTGAAAACTGAAAACTGATAACTGAAAACTGATAACTGAAAACTGATAACTGAAAACTGAAAACTGAAAACTGATAACTGATAACTGATAACTGATAACTGATAACTGAAACTAATGAGTGTGATTATCTTGACACTGATTACATAAACCAAAAAATTCCAAAGTGTGGTAAAATACCCTAAACTTGTGGGTACTTTTTAACTCGTCTTCTAACTCATGAACCGGACATTTATGAATGGGGATAGAAACACCACATTGTAGACAAGTAAGATGATGTTGATCCTTCTTGATTAAGCTATACAAAGCTTCTCCATTAGTTAAAGTTCTGACTTGTACTTTGCCTTCTAATTTGAGAGCTTCCAATGAACGATACACTGTAGCTAAACCCATATATTGATTTCGTTTACGTAATTCTACGTATATATTTTGAGCGGAAATTTCTTGTTGGATATTTTCTAGCAAGTTCAAAATTCGCTCTTGACTCCTAGTACGCATAACTTTCATAGTAATTATTGATTTTATTTGTAACTTAAATACTCATCATCAGCTAGTACTCTATGTCACTTTTTCAAGTGATCATAATCTAATCACAACTTGTTTGATAAATTGGTGCATACAATTGAGTTTGACTATTCTGTGATCTTATTTTCACCCAGTGGTTACATAAAAGGTATAGGATAGCGATCGCACCATACAAAAAAATTTGTCAACACCCTAATGCAAAGGAAGTATTTAGTCAAAATTTTTGTTACTCTTCGGCCTTCAGTTTTAGATCCTGCTGGTGTGGCCGTAGAAACTAGTTTAAGACAAATGGGACATGAAACCGTCGAGCAAGTCAGAATAGGTAAATATATCGAATTAACTACTATTGCACCAGATGATGAAAAAGCTAATCAAGATGTAAAAGATATGTGTGAGCAAATGTTAGCAAACACTGTGATAGAAAACTATCGTTTTGATTTAATTGAAGTTGAATCCCAAACCGGTGTTTTTTAAGTGATTGGTGAGGGGATGAGGGGGAGAGTGGGAATCTTAATTTAATTAGTAATTACGTAAGCGAAGCTCTCCTGAAAGGAGCATTACGAATTACGAATTACGAGTTACGAATTACGAATTACGTAAGCGAAGCTCTCCTGAAAGGAGCATTACGAATTACCTTGGGAAAATACCCATGACTAATGACTGATAACTCAAGATTAATGATTAACGACTAACGACTAACGACTCAATTATGAAATTCGGCGTTTTAGTTTTTCCAGGTTCTAATTGTGACCGTGATTCTGCTTATGTCACTAGAGACTTACTCGGAGCAGCAACACGGATGGTTTGGCATCAAGAGACTGATATTAATGATATAGATGTAATTATTGTCCCTGGTGGCTTTAGTTACGGTGATTATTTGCGCTGTGGGGCGATCGCTCGTTTCTCTCCGGTGATGGAAGAGGTGATCAATCATGCACAAAAAGGTAAGTTTGTCATCGGTATTTGTAATGGTTTTCAGGTATTGACTGAGTCTGGTTTATTACCAGGAGTATTAACTAGAAATGAGAATTTACACTTTATTTGCGATCGCACTCCCTTAAAAGTTGAGCGGAATAATTTACCTTGGACTCAGAATTATTCCCAGGGGGAAGTTATTACTTTACCTATTGCACACGGGGAAGGGCGATATTATGCAGATGCGGACACTTTAGCAGCACTTGAAGATAATGGACAGGTGGTTTTTCGTTATCATGGGGAAAATCCCAACGGTTCGTTAAATAATATTGCGGGTATTTGCAATTTGCGAGGTAATGTGTTAGGAATGATGCCACATCCTGAGAGAGCAGCAGATTCAGCGTTAGGTAATACAGATGGTTTGCGCTTGTTTGAGGGTTTGTTAGGTCAATTTGCAGCTTTGGTGTAGTTGTAAATTTACATAGTTTTGAAAATGTAGGGTGGTTATTTTCCACCTTATTTAATTCAGAACTGACGCACAAGCTATGGAATAATCGAACCACTCCAGGCACAGAGAACATAGAGGAATGAGGGTATAAATTATGTCAGATGTAGCTACAAATATAGTCAAAGGGTTTGGTGCGTTACAGATTTCATCCTAACACACCCTACAATACCTAATTTTTTTCAAAACTCACATAGGAATCCTATAGTTGGATATTGTCTTGCTCCTGCTGCTGTTGGTAATCTATAACGAATTAGGTTGTCCTCAAACTTTTTTTCCAGAGTTTCCATAAACTTACCGCTAAATTTCACCCAGAGAGAGGAAATAGCAGTGAAAAAAGTAGAAATTACAGCTTGTGTCCATTGCTGATTCAGGAGAAAATGTCCTGTGACACCGATACCAGTACCAGTAGGAAGCCATTTAACTAATGTCTGTGTAATGTTTTGCATTTGCCGAACTCCAAAGGGTAAATGCGGATTTTGATCAAAGAATATACATCAATCTAGCATTTTCCCCAATAGAAAGAGTAATATCCCTTGACGCGACCCGAAAACCCTGTTATAATAAACTTGATAAGGAAGAACTATCTTAATCGTACAAGCAAAACAAAAACAATTTAATCAAACCTCATACACTCTCTGCGCCTCTGCGCCTCTGCGTGAGAAAAACCAAGCATAAAAACCACATAACAAGACTCTTTGCTGCAAACCCTAATTACTGATTAAATTAAGATTCCCAATCACCAATCACCAATCACTATTTACCCATTTTTAGCGAATGATTTCTGCGATTTCAAAGGTAAAAATAACAGAGATAAATATTTATTTCTTTTCACTAACTCCCATCCTAGCAACGGAATTGATGTACCCGTAATAAAAGCTAAAGTTAGATTCAAATATTTAAACCTCAAATGTGCCTGCAAAAATAAATAAACTTCTCGTTGAACAATATAATGAAATAGCAGCAGAAATAAACTCCCAGTACCAATATATGCAAGAATATTTTTGATTTGATTAAACTTAGATAGCCAACTAGAAATACTTAAAACAAGGTATATTCCTAAAATTGCCTCTACAGTTGATATTACTAAATTATCGTATTTTCTAAAATTCAAATCTATAGTGTAATTATAACGATAATGGCAAAAACCAAATATTAATAAACTGAAGATAAAATAAATCGGTTGGAATTTCAAACTCACAACTTGGGATTTGCATAAAAACCCGAGCAAAAAGAAAAAGCTACCAAAAAATAAAATATCAGTGCTAAAAGGAAGTCCTGGTAATATGAAAGGCCTGCCAAACAATTCAAAAGGTACTCCATTAATATTGATAGGAATTTTCCAAAAAATCCCACGCATCAAAAACCCAATCACCAATAAAACCGATATTAAAATTAATTGCCATACTATCCCGACAGAAGCAACTTTTGTCAACTTAATCAATAACCACGAAAAAATAGAAACCGCCCAAAGAAAAGTTAAAAACCACAAAGGGGCCCAAACAATAGGCAAAGTAAAACTTGTACTATAAATCATGCCAAACACCGCAAAATCAATAGTATCTAGATTAAACATCACATACCCTATAAAAACCGTAATTAAATATGGTTTGACAATAGCATCTAGCTTATCTAACATCAATTTGATTAAAGGCTTTTCAGTATTGAGAAATAAACCTGACAAAAATAGAAATAATGGTAAATGAAAAGAATATATAATATTGAATAACTCACCTTTAGGACGAGTAGTAATTGGGTTATGCCCTAATACAACTAGTAATATACCTATACCTTTAGCTATATCTATATGCTGTAACCTAGTATTCATAAGTCATGCCACTTCGTAACAAATATTACTCGAAATTATAACTGAATTTATAAACAACTTAAAACACCGCCACAAAATCTTCTCCTCCTCTCTGCGCCTGGAGCGCCTCTGCGTGCAAAAAAAGGGGCGGTTAAACCACCCCCAAAAAAAGGTATTGTTGAAAAAAAGTATTTCCGTAGCGGCTAAAAAAGAGAGTGCAGGGAGATAATTGAAATTACTCAGCACTAGCTAAAACGGGAGCAGAAAGGATTTGGGAATATAAACTTGTAGATTTTTGACGAGCTACAACAGGCAACACTTGACGTGCATGAACAGCTACATCCACAGTTTTCACATCATAAGCTTCCGTAACTAACTTAGGATAGAAACCAATCCCAATAATAGGAAGTAACAAACAAGCAGTGATGAACAACTCACGGGGGTTAACATCAGCAACTACAGCATCCAACTGTAAATTCTCGCTTTGCTTACCGTAGAACACCTGACGCAACATTGATAGTAAATATATAGGTGTTAAAATCACACCTACTGCTGATAAGAAGATCACCACAACCTTGAAACTAGAACTATAAACATCGCTAGTACCAATACCCAAGAACACCATCAACTCACCCACAAAACCACTCATACCGGGTAAAGCTAATGATGCCATCGCACCAGCAGTAAACAAAGCAAAAGCTCTAGGCATTAATTTGGCAATACCACCCATTTGGTTCATGATCAAGGTATGGGTGCGTTCGTAAGTTACACCAGATAAGAAGAATAAACTGGCAGCAATTAAACCATGAGAAACCATCTGTAACATTGCGCCACTAATACCAATTTCGGTATAAGATGCCAGGCCAATTAACACAAAACCCATGTGAGCAATGGAGGAATAGGCTAAACGGCGCTTTAAGTTAGTTTGAGCGAAGGCACAACAAGCACCGTAAACAATATTAACTACACCTAAAATTGCTAATACTGGAGCAAAAACAGCATGGGCATCACCCAACATTTCCATGTTGAAACGAATTAGGGCATAACCACCCATTTTTAATAACACGCCGGCTAAAATCATTGAACCAGGTGCAGATGCTTCACCGTGAGCATCAGGTAACCAGGTGTGGAAAGGAAATATAGGTAGTTTGACACCGTAAGCGATTAAGAAACCTGTGTACAGTGCTAGTTCTAACAGTTTGGGATATTCCTTCACTCCCAACTCTGTCATATTGAAGGTGAGGTTATCACCATAGAACGCCATTGTTAAACCACCTAAGAGAATAAATATAGATGCAGCAGCAGTGTAGAGAATAAATTTAGTAGCTGCGTAACGGCGGTTTTTGCCTCCCCAAATAGAAATTAATAAATAAACAGGAACTAATTCAATTTCCCACATTAAGAAGAATAATAGTAAGTCTTGGGCGAGAAACACACCTAATTGGGCGCTATACATCACCAGCATTAACCCATAAAACAAACGCGGCTTATTGGTTACTTTCCAAGCCGCGAATATTGCCAATGTATTTATAAAACCTGTGAGTAAAACTAGGGGCATTGATAAGCCATCAATTGCTAAGTCCCAGTTTAGACCAATTTGGGGTATCCAAGCATAGCTCTCTCTCATTTGTAAAGCTGAATTTTGGAAGTCGTAACCTTGCCAAATCGCATAAATCATCAATGCTAAATCTGCAAAGGCTACTCCTAAACCATACCAGCGAACTGTTTTACCATCTTTATCGGGAATGAGAGGAATAGCTAAGGCTGCCACTAATGGCAAAAAAATGATCGCTGATAGCCAAGGAACTTGTATCGGATTCATCACTGTTAACAATCAATTCTAAGTTTTACTTTTAGTTACATTATATTAAGAGTTCGTTACTTTTGTAAACATTTTCCTTAACATAACTAACAATGGAGATGATAAATAGTAATAAATACTTACTAAAATCATTCAGTCGCTATTCTAAGAGTAAATTTTTGTAACGTCAACTTTGATTAGTGATTGGTGAACAGTGAACAGTGAACAGTAAATAGCGACAACTGATAACTGACAACTGATAACTAGTAACTGAAATTCCCTAAACTATACGGTTGACAATTCGCCATACTTCCCCATCAGAATGCACATAGGGAACGGAAATAGTTTTAAATCCAGTGATGAATGGTTTACAGTAAACTTGCCAGTACATGGGGCTAAGTTCATCAGCACAAGCTTTGAGTAGTTTTACTTCTTGTGCTAACTCTTTTGCTAGTTCGTTGACTCGTTGAGCGTGAATTTCTGCAAATTTTTTGGCTTCTTCCAGTTCTTGTTGTTGTTGAGCTAAACGTTGTGTAAAGGTTAGGGAACTGTTTAATTGAGTTTGTTTTTGCTGTTTTTGTTTTTCCAAGAAAGCAATAGCGTCATCAATTCCTTTTAATTCTGCGGCTATTTGGGGATTTTCTCTAGCTTGACGACGGTATGCTTCTACTGTTGCTAAGTTTGTATTATTTTTGTCTGATTCTATATTATTTTGAGTTAAAGCTGTTCTCTCTTGTTGTAGTGCTTGAATTTGTAAGTTGAGTTCCCTGATTTCTTCTTGAATTTTTTGCATAATCGAGATTATTTACCCGTTAATTTCACTAAACCGATACCACCAAAATAGAGACCTAATACTGCTCCTGCTAGTAAACTTTGAGTTAAAGGATCAGTTGAAGGAGTCAGAATAGCACCTAAAACAACTGCTATCATAATCACATATCGCCAACCAGCTAACATTTGAGTCGAAGAAACAATACCTAAGTTACTTAGCAATAATTGAAGAACTGGGACTTGAAAGGCTAATCCAGTACTGAATAATAGTAACAGTACAAATTCAAAATATTTTTCAATTGACCATGACTGTTCTACTACATCTGCACCATAGTTGATAAAAAAGTTTAAAGCTGCGGGAATAAGTAGAAAATAAGCAAATATTAACCCAGTGACGAATAAGACACTCGAACCGAAAACTATTGGTGCTAGTAAGCTTCGTTCACGACGTGTTAAACCGGGAAGCACAAATTGTGCAACTTGATAAATAATGAAAGGTGTAGCCAGAACTAAACCGCTGTAACCAGCAACTTTCAAAGATACAAAGAAATATTCCCCTGGTGCTAATTGGAGAAATTTGATTCCATTGGCAGGAATTTCTAATATCTGTACAAGTGGTTTAACAAAAATGAAGCAAGCGACTACACACACTACTACGGCAATTAAAGAATAGAAAATTCGCCATCGTAGTTCTTCTAAATGGTCAAAAAACGACATTTCTATATCATTTGGTAGTTCATCCAAAGGATCAACTACGGAGTTATTGTTTTTTTCTGTGTGAACATTCGGAGTATTTATTGCGTCTGTATCTGGTAAAGGTGTCATAACTAAGTCTTGAGGCAACATTCCTGATCTTATTTTATCTGCCAGAGCTACCAGAAAACTAGATTGAGAAAGATTAGGGAGGTTTTCCGGTTATGGGAGTTCGTTTTTGTATAAGTAATTAATTGAACATTACGAGGAGTGGTTTTACTTAAGTAAAAACAGAGGTTTTACTTTTGATTGTAAAAAAATGTGTGTGAAGAAACAATTGTCAGGTATTGGAACAGACTAACTTACAAGTTTAGGCATTGCTGATTTTAGGTATGATTTTGGATTTCGGATTTTCGATGATTGAAGCTCTTTGTTGATGTTCCCTGTTCCCTGAATTTTAATTTCATACCTTAACTTAACAATGCCCAAGTTTATACTGGGATAATTTACTCCCATCTCTTAATCAAAGAGATCAATTATTGTCAAAGTTCAGCTTGATTGTATTGCCGATTATGGCAGATATGACAGGCTAAATAGCTAATTTAACAAGTAATTACAAGTTAACAGAGGTGGAATGTGAATAGCAAACTTTATCAGAACTTAATGATACTACCAATGTATTTGTTTCTGTCTAATGTAGGTGTTTTTAATGGTACGTATTTAGATATAAATAATCATTTACGCCATACATTATCGCCAAATATCGCAGAAAATAATGATAAATTTGCCACAAACATCCAAATTATTAGTGCTAGAGATGATCAAAATGATAATCAGAGAAGCTGTTTACGGGAAGGTAAATGTACTCAATAAATATCTAAGTCATGGTAGTTATAAATAAGTAAATCAAACTATCAACAAAAATAGTTAATCATCACTTCAATAATCAAGGAGATTTTATAATCGAAATTCAGGAATGGGGATTTAAAAATTAGAAGTGATAGGATAGGAGGAATTTAGATTATCTTTCCTCTTCTTGCTATCCCCCGTTTTGAAGTGAAAGTAGATTGATTATGCTCCTAGATTTAGAAAGGTTTTATCAGGCTTGTAATCCCAGCACACCGCTGGTAATGGAAAATGCTGCGGACAGCCTATACTATATTGATTTTGCCTCGGTGCGTGGTGGTAGAATTATTGAAGCTCTACTGAGAACTATTACCAGAATTTCTCCCCATACACCGACTTGTCAATTATTTACAGGACATTTGGGTTGTGGTAAATCTACAGAGTTACTACGATTGAAAGCAGAATTAGAGGCTCAGAAATTTCATGTAGTTTACTTTGAGTCTACCCGTGTCCTAGAAATGGCAGATATAGATGTAACTGACATTCTCCTGGCTATTGCAGGCCAAGTCAGTGAAAGTTTAGAGAATATGGGAATTAGCCTCAAACCAGGCTATTTTGGTAAGTTATTCACTGAAATTGTAGACTTTTTGCAAACACCTATAGATTTAGGTGTAGAAGCGGAATTATCTGTAGGAATTGCCAAAATTACCGCTAAAACCAAAGAAAGTCCCCAGCTGAGACGTAGGTTAAGAGATTACTTAGAACCAAGAACAGAAAACATTCTGTTGTCCATCAATGAAGAACTGTTAGAAAGTGCTAACACCAAGCTTAAAGCGAAAGGTAAACAAGGACTAGTCGTAATTGTTGATAACTTAGATCGAGTATCATTTAGACCTATCCCCTCCGGGCGATCGCTTCCTGAGTACCTATTTATTGAACGTGGTGAACAGTTACGTAAACTCAATTGTCATATTGTTTATACTATTCCTCTTTCTTTAACCTTTTCCAATGATAGCGCCCAATTGCAACATCGCTTAGGTGGTGGAGTTGCACCAAAGGTCTTACCAATGATCCCAGTGTCATTACGTACAGGGGAAGTATACACAGAAGGATTAGAATTGATGCGACAAATGGTACTAGCTAGAGCGTTTCCTGACATTTTGCCTAGCGATCGCCTAAACTTAATTCAGGAACTATTTGATCATCAACATACTCTAGATCGTTTATGTCTAGTCAGCGGTGGTCATGTTCGTGATTTATTAGGATTACTATTTGATTGCTTGCGAGAACAAGATCCTCCTTTTAGTCGGGAATGTTTGGAATTAGTTATTCAAAGACAAAGAGATTTTCGTGCTAATGCTATCGATCCTCATGAATGGGAATTAATTTTTCAAGTTATGCGCGAACAAAGGGTGAGAGGAGATATAGAATATCATACATTATTACGCAGTTTGTTTGTGTTTGAATACCGCGATCAAAAAGGAGCTTGGTTTGGTATCAACCCCGTCTTAGCAGAAACACCGAAATTCAAATCATGGTTGAAAGAAACACAGCAATAGATATCAATTATCATAATGATCGCGCCTTTCGTAGTTTAACTAGGGCAGTTTATTTTTCTCAAGGTGAATTCTCTGTTGTTTTAGTCTGTTGTAATTATGGGAGTTTACGAGATGAAATATTAGCAAAATTAACAGCTACAGAATGGAAAGCTGGTCAAATTCAACAAATATTACTCTCTCAAAACTCCCTCAGCATTTACACAAGTATTCATTTACAACAGTCCAGTCAAGTACCGGCAGCATTGATAATTTTAGGTTTAGAATTAGTAGAAAATATTGATGATTTACTCATTTCTGTGAATCAAATTCGGGATGAGTTTCGTAAAAAACATCCTTTCCCAATGGTGATTTGGGTCAATGAACCAGTTTTATCTAAGGTTGTTAAATTAGCTCCTGACTTTGCTAGTTGGGCGGCTACACCAATTACATTTTCTATGAGTTCTCCGGCTTTATTAGAATTTTTAAGGCAGGAAACAGAGGCTTTATTTTCACAAGCTTTACACAATGAAAATTCCCAAAATTATCATCTGAAAACAAACTACCCTAGTATAGAGCAGGTTTGGGTACACAGCCATGAATTACATTTTGCAATTCAAGATTTAGAAAGTCGGGGTATTACCCTAGAACCATCCTTAAATGCCAGTTTACAATTTGTTTTTGGTTTAGATGATTATGTGGGAGATCGGATTAATTCAGCTTTAAATCATTTTCGCCAAAGTATCTTATTTTGGGATTACCAAGTAGGAGAAGAGAGTCAACAAATTTCTCAACATTTAGAGCCAGGGAAATTAATTGAATGGAATAATTTTTTATTGCCAATTCCCATTTCTGTAGAAACTACTTCTTGTCTACTCAAAAAAGGAGTTTTATTACTTTACATTGGCTTATGTTATTGTCGGCTGTCTGAAGAAAATAAAACTGAGCGTCGTCAATGTTTACAAACAGCAAAAATTTATTTACAACAATGTTTACAGACATTTAATTTTGCTGGTAGATCTGATTTAGTAGCTGAGTTTATTGTTCATTTAACCGATGTTCTCCAAGGTTTAGGAGATTGGCAAGAATTAAAAAATGTCGGTGAAAAATCATTAGAACTACATCAAGTTTATGGAAATCAAGTACAACTATCTTGTGATTATGGTTTATTAGCTGTAGTTGCTGTCAAACAATCTCGCTGGCGAAAAGCAAGTATTTTAGCTCACATTGCATTATTTAATTTACAAGAAGCAGAACATAAAAATGAAGCTGATAAATGTTTATTCCCTTTGCTGCTCAGACAAATTTATTATTTAACCTTAGCAAAAGCTCAAGCTCATATTGGTAATAAAAAGGTATCATCTGAGTATTTAGAAAGAGCAAAAAAAGAGCTATCTTTAGCTTTAGAAAACAGTGAACATCAATTTGACGCTCATCGTTATATCCGCTTATTAAAAAATTTGCGATCACTTTATTTTAACGCTGGTTGTTATCTAGAAGCTTATTTAATTCGCCAAAAACGACGTTCAGTAGAACAACAGTATGGCTTCCGCGCTTTTATCGGTGCTGGCCGTTTACAACCCCAACGCAAAGTTACCAATCCTGCGGTCATGTCTGCATCGGGAAATAGCAGTGTTGCTTTAGAAATAGCTGCTTCTGGCCGGGAAGGTGATATAAATAATTTGATTGGACGTGTTGGCCGTGCTGACTACAAACTCATCGTCATTCATGGGCCTTCTGGTGTAGGTAAAAGTTCTACTGTCACCGCTGGTTTAATACCTGCATTACAAAACCGTGCTATTGGTGATCAAATTGCTGTCCCTGTGGTTTTACAGATTTATACCGACTGGGTACGAGAATTAGGAAAATCTTTACAAGCAGCTATTCATCAATATCAAACAGCAGAACTAACCACCAATACAAAATTTGAAATCAAGCCAATTAATACCATTGATGGGATTTTCAATCAACTTAAAGAAAATGCCAATAATCATTTAATTACTGTCTTGATTTTTGATCAATTTGAAGAATTCTTTTTCATTCAGGATCACCCAGATAAACAGAAAGATTTTGATGTTTTTATCAGTGAATGTCTGAAGATATCTTTTGTGAAAGTAGTGTTTTCTTTGCGGGAAGATTATTTGCATAGGTTGCTGGAATTTAAACATTTAGCATCTATAGAAGCTGTAAATCATAATATTCTCGATAAAAATATTCGCTATCAGTTAAAAAACTTCTCTCCTGAATATGCCAAAGCTATAATTCACCAATTAACTTCTCGTTCTCACCTGCACCTAGAACCTGATTTAATAGATGCTGTAGTAGAGGATTTATCCTCGGAATTAGGAGAAGTTCGTCCCATTGAACTACAAGTTGTGGGAGCGCAATTGCAAGATGAACGTATTACTACCCTAGAGCAATATCAACAGTTCAGACCCAATAAACTAATTGAAAGATATATCAGAGAATTAATCAAAGACTGTGGTCCAAATAATGAAAGAGCAGCTTTAATAGTTCTGTATTTATTAACTGATGAAAGTAATCAACGTCCATTTAAAACCCAAGCAGAATTATCTACTGAATTATCAGAACTAGAATCTACAAATCAACTAGATTTAATTTTAAAAATTCTGGTTAGTTCTGGGTTAGTGGTTTTATTCCCTGATGTTCCTGAACGCTATCAACTGATTCATGATTACATGGTAGATTTAATTCGCTATCTACAACAACAGGAATATAGTCTGCAATTGCAACTGAATCAATTACGAAATAAAGTAGAAAATAGTAACAAGGAAATTGAGCATCTCAAAAGTGAACTCAGACTAAAAAAGGAACAAGATATCCTGGTAAATACCCAATCTATTACAGGAACAGATTTAGTTACGGAGTTACGTCAATTACGTAAACGAGAAGAACTCAGTCAATTAGAAATTGAATCTCTGCGTGGAGAGCTGAAGGAAAAAGAATTAACTACCGAACTAGCAGAAAGTCGGGAAAAACAAAGGTTAAGTGAAGCAAAGTTAAATCGCAGCTTAAAGATTGCTTTAGCCGCTTCTGTCCTGGCAATGATCGGTTTAACTGTATCTGCAATTACTTCTATTAATAGCGAAATTAAAACTCTGAGTGCTTCTAGTGAAACTCTGTTTGCTTCTCATAAGGGAATTGATGCACTTAAATATAGCTTAGAAGCTGGCAAGAAATTGAAACAAACTGTATTAGTTAATCCCAGGACGAGAGAACAGGTGTTGACTGCTCTTTATCAATCAATTCATGGACTAAAAGAGTCTAATCGTTTAGAAGGACATCTTTCAGGAGTTAATAGTGTTGCTTTTAGTCCTGACAAGTCCTTAATTGCTTCTGGAAGTGCAGATGCCAATGTACATCTTTGGCATCCTACAGGAAAGTTACTAATAAAGTTATCAGGACATCAAAAAGTAGTTAATAGCGTTAGTTTCAGTCCTGATAGTAAAACCATTATTTCCGGGAGTCAGGATAAAACTATCAAACTCTGGGATAGAAAAGGTAATTTATTAAACACTCTCCAAGGACATCAATCTGTTATTAATAGTGCTATTTTCAGTCCAGATGGAGAAATTATCGCCTCAGCTAGTACAGATAATACAGTAAAACTATGGGACAAAAGAGGTAAATATATCACAACAATTTCTGAGCATGACGATGCCGTTCTCAGTTTAGCTTGGTCTCCTGATGGTCAAATATTAGCATCAGCTAGTGCCGATCAGACTGTGAAATTATGGAATCGAGAAGGCAAACTCATTCAAGTGTTATTGGGATGTGAAGATGCAGTCAAAAGTGTAGCCTGGTCTCCTGACGGCCAAGTTATTGCTGCTGCCAGCTTTGACAAGAATATTAGATTATGGAACAAAGAAGGTAAACCGCTCCGAACCCTATCAGGTCATACATCTGCTGTGACGAGTGTTATTTTTAGTCCTAATGGTAAGATTATCGCTTCTGCCAGTACCGATGAAACTGTAAAATTATGGAGTTTATCTGGTACTTTGTTAGGAACTCTCAGAGGTCATCATAACTGGGTTAAAAGCGTTATTTTTAGTCCTGATGGGCAAACATTGTTATCTGCTGGTCGAGATAAAACGGTGAAAATTTGGCGTTGGGATGATGTTTTATTGGGAGATGTAGTCAATAATGATACTTGGATTACAAGTGTGAGTTTTAGTCCTGACAACCAAGTATTAGCTATTGCCAGTTTAGATAATACAGTGATATTACTGAATGAAAATGGTAAAGTTGTTAAAAAATTAACACAGCATGAAGATCATGTATGGGGTGTAGCTTGGTCTCCTAATGGTAAATATCTTGCTTCTGCTAGTAAAGATAAAACCGTAAAAATCTGGAGTCGGGACGGTAAATTACTTAACAGCTTAGAAGGACATGATGACACTGTTTTTGCTGTATCTTGGTCAAATGATAGTAACTTAATTGCTTCAGCCAGTAAAGACAGTACCGTGAAAATCTGGAATAAAGCTGGTAAAATGCTATACGATTTAACAGATCATACCAATGCCGTTAATTGGGTTAGCTTTAGTCCTGATGGGAATTTATTAGCATCTGCTAGTGATGATGAACTAGTAAAAATTTGGAGTAGCGAAGGTAAATTTTTATATGATTTAAAAGGACACTCTCGTCAAGTTAATGGTGTAGCTTGGTCTCCCAATGGCAATTTTCTTGCCTCTGCTAGTATTGATAGCACAGTCATTATCTGGGATCGTGATGGTAAGTTGCAGAATAGACTGTCTGGTAATGGGGATTCTTTTATTGGTGTTGTATTTAGTCCCAATGGTAAAACCTTAGCAGCAAATAGTGATGATAAAATCAGGATTTGGGATATTGAAGGAAATTTACAGATGATGTTAAAGGGGGAAAAAGACGAATTAACTAGCGTTAGTTTTAGTTCCGATGGTCAAACTCTAGTAGCAGGTAGTGGATATGGGCTAATTTCACGTGATCTTGCAGATGTAAAACTGAGTGCTTTACTAGATCAGGGTTGTCATATACTTCATAATTATTTAGATCATAATCCCAGGGTAACAACTAGCGATCGCTCTTTTTGTGGTCATAAGTAAGGTTTGCTGAATAAATTAGGACTTACGCAAAATATCTCTCAAACCCTCTACCTCTGTGTTTTCTGTACCTCTGTGGTTCAATTATTCCATAGCTTGTGCGTAAGTCCTATAAATATGAAAATATTATAGGTAAAGGATTTGAGGCGATTTGAAATTAAAAAAGTGCAAGCTTTTACAATATGGGAACTTGGAAACCTTGCATTTCATTTTGATTCAAAGGAAAAATCACTCCCATCTAACTCTTGAAACTGTTACCCAGTCTGAACAGATCACTTTTTGCTGCAAACCCTACTTTTCAAACATCCTCTAAGAAAATGCCAAGTAATTAGCTGCTTCTTCTAAGGTTTGGACTAAGTTTTCTAAAGTGTAAATACTTGATTTTTCGGTTGGAGTATAAGTATCTTTTGTTTGATCAGAAAGATGCTTTGAGTCTTGAGATTGATTGTGAATAAGTGTCATGAGCCATTAAACTGAGTACAGGATATAAAAATAATATAATGTTAACCACAATAAAAATACTGATTCAACTGTATCTTTAGATAATTTTTAAGCTGACATCCGATTTATTCATGTTGTCTTTAAAGTTTCATGTGGTAAATACTTAACCAAAAGATACCAAGTCATGAATACGTAGGGGCAAACCCCCCGTGGTTGCCCCAGAGAAATAGGGTTTGCAGCAAAAAGTTGTAGAGGATCAGAGGCAGGGGGCAGGGTGCAGGGGCGCAGGGAGAGAATTAAAAACTTAATCAGATAACTGCTTGATATCTTCCCAATGCCATTAGTGGAAAATATTGTTGGTAAAGGTGATATTTGAGATAAAAATGACAAGGAAAACCAGTACCAGTAAAGTAAGATTCATGCCACGTACCATCTGAATTTTGAGTTTTGATCAGATAATTTACACCTTGCTCAATAGTAGGAAGAGCTTTTTTTCCCATTACTGTCATCGCAGAAATTAAACCAATAATTGCCCATGCTGTTTGAGATGCCGTACTGTCTCCTTTTCCTTTCAAACTAGGATCATGGTAACTAAAACAGGTTTCTCCCCAACCACCATCAGAGTTTTGCACTTTCATTAACCATGTTGCTCCCTTTTCTATCTCAGCCCGATATTTTTGCGGATCAATTAAAGTTAAGGCTGATAAAACACCACTTGTACCATAAATATAATTTACTCCCCAACGTCCAAACCAACAACCTTCTTGTTCTTGTTCATTAATTAAATAATTTAAGGCTTTTGTTAACTTATTGGCTGAAATTGATAAATTACAAAAACCCAACATTTCTAATACTCTAGCAGTTACATCAGCAGTATTAGGATCGATCATGGCTTTTAAATCACCATAGGGAATAGAATTTAACCATTCTTGATTATTATCAATATCAAAAGCTGCCCATCCTCCTGGTTGACATTGCATGGATTCAATCCAATATAATGCACGTTTAATGGTTTGTTTTTTGAGGTTTTCATTAGTTAATTTACTTTGATATAAAGCCATGACAACCACAGCAGAATCATCTAAATCAGGATAAAATCTGTTATCAAATTCAAACGCCCAAGCTCCTGGCTTTCCTTGTTTATTTTTAACAACCCAGTCACCATAATCAAGGATTTGTTGATCTATTAACCATTCTCCAGCTTTAGTAATAATAGGATCATCTGGAGCTAAACCAGAATCAATTAATGCTCGAATTACCCAAGCTGTATCCCATACAGGAGAAACACAAGGTTGCACACAGTAAGTGCTTTCTGTCTCAATGGCAAAATTATCAATAGATTTCAATCCACGGGAGACAATTGGATCATTGGCATCATAATTTAAACATTTTAAAGCTAATAGAGAATTTAGCATAGCAGGAATAATTCCCCCCCAATCTCCTGTGGCTTCTTGACGTTCAATAATCCATTTTTCTGCCGCTTTGATTCCTTCTTCACGAAAAGGAACTAAGTTCAAATTTTCTGCTAATTTAAACCCTTCATCTAAGATATTAAAAATGTCAGACCAATCACCACTTTTTGGTAATTCCCAATACACATTTTCTACACCTTCTGTATACAATTCATCTAGATTAATGGGCTGATCAATTTTAAAAATTGGTTTGCAATCAAAGACTATTAATAAAGGTACAGTGCTAGAACGTGCCCAGCTAGAAAGTTCGTAAATATTAACAGGAAATTGTTCTGGTAATAACATTACCCAAGGTGGTAAAGATGGTAATCCTTGCCATTGATAACAACCTATTAAAGCCAGATGTAATTTAGTAAAAATGCGAGTTTTACTAATACCTCCGTTGTCTAAAATGAAGTTTTTAGCTCTGATTAAATCAGGATCTGTCTCTGGTACACCCAATAATCGTAAAGCCATATAAGCTTCTACACTTGTACTTACTTCTCCTCCATCACCATAAAATAATTCCCATCCACCATGTTCTCGTTGTTGCGATCGCAGATATGTTTCTACTTTGTGTAAAGGCCGAGTTTTATCTGTTCCCCAAATTTTGTGCAGCAGTACAGCTTCAGCAGTAATTGTTACATTTGATTCTAACTCTGCCCACCAGTAACCATCTTGTTTTTGAATGGATATTAAGTGTTCTTGACTAGCGGCGATCGCTTCTGTGAGTAACTTGACTTTATTTCTCTCTTGTGTTTGCATTATTTTTTTGACCTCAACACCAAATATTAATTATTAACATAGCATTAAGTTATCAGTAAAGTATCTTTTCTCAAATTCAAAAACCATGATGAATAGAGATGATAATTAGTGGGTTATTTTTGTTGGTATTATGGATAGGAGTTGCTTAATTTAAGGAATTACAGATGACAGAATTGATATTGGGTTTAATGATTTTATCTTTAATAATCTGGTTATGTTTAATTTTATTTTGGGGTCAATTTTGGCGAGTAGATCAACAATTACAAATAGAAAGTAGCACCTGTACTAAATTCCCAACAGTATGTATTATAGTTCCAGCCAGAAATGAAGCTGAAGTTATTACTGTTACCTTGCGATCGCTACTTTTACAAGATTATCCTGGAAATTTTCAAGTTTTATTAGTAGATGATCAAAGTACAGATGAAACAGCAAGTTTAGCAGTAGAAATTTCTGAAGAATTTGATCAAACTGCAAAATTAAAAATCATCGTCAGCAAAGACTTACCTCCTGGTTGGACTGGTAAACTTTGGGCAATGGAGCAAGGTTTTCAGCAAATTAACCAATTATATCAAAATGATTATCCAGATTATATTTTATTTACCGATGCCGATATAGAACATCATATTAGTAATTTAAGCCAATTAGTTAACAAAGCAGAAACAGATAATTTAGATTTAGTTTCTTTGATGGTTAAACTACGTTGCCAAAGTTTTTGGGAACAATTATTAATTCCAGCTTTTGTATTTTTCTTTCAAAAATTATACCCATTTCGTTGGGTAAATAATCCCGAAAAAGCTACTGCTGCTGCCGCCGGCGGGTGTATTTTAATCAACAGAGAAATGTTAACTAAAATTGGTGGATTAAGTATCATTAAAACAGCATTAATTGATGATTGTTCTTTAGCTGAAGCAGTCAAATCTCATCAAGGTAAAATTTGGCTAGGACTAACTTCTACAACCTCTAGTTTACGTCCGTATGAATCCCTCCAAAGTATCTGGAACATGGTAGCCAGAACTGCCTATACACAATTATATTATTCACCTTTCTTATTAGTTAGTAGTGTTTTAGGAATGGTGATAGTTTATATTCTACCAATATTAGGAATATTCTTAGGTTTATTATTAGGTAATTGGTTAATTACTCTCCTTGGTTTATGTACTTGGCTATTAATGATTTTTGCTTATTTTCCTATTATTTTCTTTTATCAAGTTCCTCTTTTATTTACCCTTTGCTTACCAATTATTGCCCTATTTTATACTTGTATGACCATAGATTCAGCTAAACGACATTGGCAAGGTGTTGGTGGTGCTTGGAAAGGCAGATTTTATTAAAGTAGGCTCTACTGTCACATGAAATTGGTATTAGTATCATTAATTATCTACACAACATTGACATTTTTATAAGATTAAATAACTGTGCCAAATAGGTGCATCATCCTGATTTTTTTTAGTTTCAGGGACTAATAAACGCCAAGTTTTACCTTCCTGCTGGATTTGTAAATAGATATCAAAAGGTTTTTGTGGTTGTGTAAGTTGTTGTTCTGGTAAATTAACTTCCAATTGATATGTACCTTGGATGTGATAAGTTGGTAACTTCCCAACAGTAATAGGTTCTTTTTGGCTAATAAATACCTTCTTAATATCAAACCTTTGAAAATCTAAATCTAACTTTGATTGTAAATCTTTTTGGGTTTGTTCAACTTGAATTTGAATAGCTTTTTCTACTATTTGCATAGAAGGAAACAATACCAGGGCAGTACAGGCATTTAATAATAATAAAGCTCCGACCAAAATTAAACGTATCATATATCTCATTTCAGTTATCAGTTATCAGTTATCAGTACCTCTAGTTGAAGCAAGAAGCTTGAAGTAAGAAAGATCATGTTTTTTTATCCCCTTAAAAAATTAACAGACTCTCTGCGATCTCTGCGCCTCTGCGGTTAATTCCCTGATAAATTTGGTGCATCTTTAATACAGATTCGCCTTCAAAACAATAAATTTTCAGCAAGTCATAGTTATATCCAAAAAAAACATCACTTATTTTTATGATTAAATGCAGATACATACAAGATTATGCAGGTATTTACAAAATATAGACATTCAATTATTTCCATAGGTTTTTCAAAACTATTACATCTATTTATGTATAAATATAGTAAAAATTTATGAAGAAAATGTTACAAAGTTTAGTACAATGTCATTATTAAACAAATAAGTATTTCTCTCTATTGACATGATAGCGGAACAATTTCCTTGGCTGACCGCGATTATCCTTTTTCCCCTCCTCGCATCCTTCGTTATTCCCGTATTACCTGATAAAGACGGAAAAATAGTACGTTGGTATGCCTTGGGTGTGGGTATCGCTGACTTTGCATTAATGTGTTATGGTTTTTGGCTACATTACAACCCCACTGATCCTAATTTTCAACTCATCGAGAATTATGCCTGGATACCTACCTTGGGGCTAAATTGGTCTGTAGCAGTAGATGGTATTTCTGCACCTTTGGTACTTTTGGCGGGTTTTGTCACCACCTTATCAATGTTTTCTGCTTGGCAAGTTAACCGCAGACCAAAACTATTTTACTTCCTAATGTTGGTGTTATATGCAGCACAGATAGGAGTATTTGTAGCCAAAGACTTGATGCTATTTTTCATCGCCTGGGAAATAGAATTAGTTCCTGTCTATCTGTTAGTTTGTATTTGGGGTGGCCAAAAACGACGTTACGCAGCAACGAAATTCATACTATACACTGCCGCAGCATCCATTTTCATCTTAGTCGCAGCCCTTGCAATGGGATTATCTGGCGATGGTAAGATTAGCTTTGATATCACCACTTTAGCAACTCAAGATTACTCTCTAGGTTTACAGCTACTTTTATATGCAGGCTTGTTTATTGCCTTTGGGGTCAAATTAGCTATTTTCCCACTACACACTTGGTTGCCAGATGCCCACGGTGAAGCATCTTCCCCTGTATCCATGATTTTGGCAGGTGTACTGTTAAAAATGGGCGGTTATGGTTTAATTCGCCTGAATATGCAGCTTTTACCTGATGCCCACATTTATTTTGCGCCTGTTCTAGCTACTCTAGGTGTAGTTAACATCATATATGGTGCATTAAACTCCTTTGCCCAAACCAACATGAAACGGCGTTTAGCCTTTTCCTCCATTTCACACATGGGCTTTGTGTTACTAGGTTTAGCTTCTTTCACCGACTTGGGTATGAACGGAGCAATGTTACAAATGATCTCCCACGGTTTAATTGCTTCTGTTTTATTCTTCCTCGCTGGTGTTACATATGACCGCACCCATACCATGATGATGAAAGAAATGGGTGGAATTGGTCAAGCTATGCCCGTAGTATTTGCCTTATTTACCATTGGGTCAATGGCATCCTTAGCTTTACCCGGTATGAGTGGCTTTGTGGGTGAACTTTCTGTGTTTGTGGGTGTAACCACTAGTGATGTTTATAGCTCTACCTTCTGTACAGTCACCGTTTTCCTAGCCGCAGTTGGTGTAATTCTCACACCTATTTATCTACTTTCCATGCTGCGTGAGGTTTTCTATGGTAAAGGTTCAGCTTTAACCTGTGATATCAATAATTCAGGTACTGAAAACTCCTCAGCAGAAGGAACAGCCTGTTTTGGTACTGACTGTTTACTACCCAACCAATCTGTTTACAGTGACGCTAAACCTCGTGAAGTATTTATTGCGGCCTGTTTTCTAGTTTTGATTATTGGTATTGGTTTCTATCCTAAACTAGCAATGCAGATGTATGATGCCACAACTGTAGCTATCAATGCCCAAGTACGTCAGTCCTACACTGTAATTTCTCAAACTCGCCCTGGAATTTATGCAAATGCTTTTTCTGCTCCAGAAGTTGCAGATGTTGAAGTGAACCAAGTTTTAGCTACTGTCAAATAGTTGAAAACATAGGACTTACGATCATACAGCCTTTTTCAGGTCAACGAGGTACAAACTAGAGTTATCAAGATATTGTGTAGGGGCATCTGATCTGGCAAAACTGTACCTCATTCCAATCAATTATGCTGTATTTTATGTAAGTCCTAAATTTTTTGTAACGCAGCAACTCCAAATTAAAGTTTAATTAATGCTCATATATAACTATTGCTTGCATCAAAGAGTGATCTGTGGAGACTAGAGAACTCTGACAGAGCTTTCTGGTGTCATGAGGTATATTATTGGCAGGCTGTCCGGCCCACCCCACACAAAATGCCTACCCCAAAAGAGTTTCATAATTATAATTGGTACCTCATAGCAACAAAATCTGCTGTAACAGGGAACAGAGAAAATTTGCAAGAGTTGGGAAGGAAAGAATGTTTACCGAAAGTGCAAGTTTTTCAAGTGCTGATCCTCAAATATCTTGCAACTTTTCAACTTAGAGAGACAGAAAATAAATTTTTAATTCTCTCCCTGCACCCTGCACCCTGCCCCCTGCACCCTGCCTCTGACACCATGCACCCTGCCTCTGAGCCTCCACGACAAGACTTTTTCTCCATCCCCTAACTAATGTCCTCCTGATGTGGGATGCTAATAGAACAACTTGGCTTTAATTTTTAATTTTTAATCTTTAATTGTTCCCAATGTCTACTGTATCTGTTAGAGTTCCCGCTACAACTGCAAATTTAGGCCCTGGATTTGATTGTATTGGTGCTGCACTGCAACTGCATAATGAGGTGAAATTTACTCTGAATGCAGGCGATTTAGTAATTCAAGCCTCTGGTGTAGAATCACAAAAGGTAGAAACTGATGAAAGTAATTTGTTATATCAGGCTTTTACTAAGTTATATCGCTATATAGATAAAACACCTCCTGGTGTACAGATTGAAATTAATTTAGGTGTTCCTCTGGCGCGGGGTTTGGGTAGTTCAGCCACTGCTATTGTGGGGGGTTTAGTTGCTGCTAATGTCTTAGCAGGTTCGCCTTTATCTGAAAAAGAAGTGATACAGTTAGCGATCGCAATGGAAGGACATCCTGATAATGTTGTTCCAGCTTTTTTGGGTGGATGTCGTCTAGCTGCTACCAGCAGTAAAGGTTGGGAAATTTGTGATATCACTTGGCACAGAAATATTATCCCAGTGGTGGCAATCCCCGATTTTGAATTATCAACTGCTGAAGTCAGGAAAGTTTTACCTCCACAAGTCAGTCATGCTGATGCAATTTTTAATACGGCTCATTTAGGTTTATTGTTACGAGGTTTAGCTACCAGTAGAGAAGAATGGTTAAAAGCTGCGTTGCAAGATAGGTTACATCAACCCTATCGTCAAGCTTTAATTCCCGGTTATGACGCTGTTCAAGAAGCTGCTGTAGCTGCTGGGGCTTATGGTATTGTCATTAGTGGTGCTGGCCCAACGCTTTTAGCTTTAACAGATAAATTACATACACAAGCAGTCGCCACAGCTATGACTAATGCTTGGAAACAAGCAGGGATTAAATCTACAGTCCGGACTATTCCTATTGATACTCAAGGAATAATAGTAAGTTAGGGCTTTGCTGAATTAGGGTATGAAATTAAGATTTAGGGAATAGGGAACAGGGAACAGGGTGCGGGGAGCAGGGAACAGGGAACAGGGAACAGGGAATAGGGAACAGGGAACAGGGAACAGGGTGCGGGGAGCAGGGAGAGAATTAAAAAACTGCTTTTCAATCTCCCGAATGTGCAAAATTACAAAGTTTTTAAGCACTTATCCCCATACGGCACTTTCCAGTGTCATATCGTTTCCGGGTGCATCGGTATTATTTATTGATTATCTCCCTTTGCAATATTAATACTTTGGGGGAAAACATATCATTCCGATGCTAACGGATTTGATATCATGAGGTACACTATTGGTGGGCAAGATGCCCACCCCACAAAAATTTCACTCTTATGATTTTTACCTCATAGCAACTAAATCTGCTGTATATTGCACTTTTTAAATTTCAGAACGCCTCAAATCCTTAACCTGTAATACTTTCACATTTCTTCTTCATTTTCTAAATCTAAATCTTGTAAATTCTGAACTTGCACACGACGGGAAACTCGGCGATATTTCTTGCTTTCTAACTTAGGTTCATATTGATTTTTACCTTTTCCCTTTGCTTTCACCTTTAATTTAGATTCAGGATCAGATTGTTCTTTGAGATAATTTTGATAAGCGATCGCATCGTTTAAAAATTCTAAATAATGCTCATATCTTTCCCAGTCATTACCAACTATACAATCTGGCTCATCTCGATGTAAACAATCAGTAAATTTACAACTTCCAGATTCCAAACGTTTTCTTGCTTCTGGGAAATAATAGATTAATTCTTCTGGTGTACAACTTAAATCAGGTTGGTTAAAACCAGGAGTATCCGCTAACAAACCACCACTAGGTAATTCAAATAATTCTACATGACGGGTGGTATGACGACCACGAGCTAATTTGCCCGAAACATGACCTACACGCAAGTTAGCATCAGGAATTAACTCATTAATTAAACTTGATTTTCCCACCCCTGAAGGCCCGGCTATGACTGTAATTTTATGGTTTAAATAGTTAGAAATTTCATTAATATTAATTTGATTTTGCACACTAATAAAAATTGACTGATAACCCCAATTTTGTAGGCGATCGCCAATGTCTTTTTTTTCTGTATCTGTAATTAAGTCACATTTATTTAAACATAAAACCACATCTAAGCCAGTAGATTCAGCTTTAATCAGAAATCTACTTAACTGTAAAGGTTCTAAAGGTGGATCAGCAACAGCAAAAACCAAAAGAATTTGATTAACATTAGCGATTGCAGGCCTATCTAACTGACTATTTCTGGGTAGAACATCTGCAATAGCACCTCTACCCCCATTCCAGTCAGCTTCTTCAATAATTACACGATCACCCACCATCACCTGTTGACCGATTTTTTTTAACCGAGTCCTGCGGGTACATAGAAGGGTGAGGTGATCGGCTGGTAGGGTAATGGGGTGATGGGGAGAATAGGAGATAACTTCTGGACTCCTTACTCCCTCATCTAACTGCACACGGTAAAAATTAGCTTGTACAGCTAACACAGTACCTAATAGCTCCCCATTAAAAATAGTATTTTCCTTCATGCAGCAGCAACAGGACAGCGTACAAACAAAGAAAAATAATCCTTACAATCAGCAATTTCTTCTATTTTATAACCTGCCATAGTCAAACTATCAGGAACTTGTTCGATGGGTTCACCTCCATCTAACCAAACCTCTAATAAACTGCCATCTGGCATTTGTTCTAAACGTAACTTTGTTTTCACAAAATTAATTGGACAAGGAGTACCCCGCAAGTCCAATTGAGCATCAGGAGTTAACAGAGAGGATATACTCATGATTTAAACAAACTCCCCAAAAAACCTTCTAAACCGCCTTTACCAGTTCTATCTCCTTTGATCTTGGCCAGTTTTTCTAGCAATTCCCTCTCCTCTTGAGTAATCTTAGTAGGAATATCAATTAAAATCGTGATCAAATGGTCTCCCCTACTGACAGGGTTACCTAACCTGGGTACACCACGATTTTCTAATTTCATGACTGTATTAGGTTGAGTTCCAGCGGGTACAACTAACTCCACCGGGCCATCTACAGTGTTTATTTCCAAACGACAACCTAAAATCGCCTGTAAATAGCTTAATTGGATTTCTGAGAGGACATTAATCCCATCTCGATGGAATTCTTCATCTTCATTGACAAACAGATAAACATACAAGTCTCCTGGCGGGCCACTACGTTGACCTGCATCTCCTTCTTGAGAAATTCTCAAGCGAGTACCGTTATCTACCCCAGCAGGAATGGTAATTTTTAATTTCTTATTCTTTTGGATTGCCCCTCTACCATCACAGGCATCACACTTATCTTCGACTACAGTACCAGTACCATTACAAGTAGGACAAGTAGAAACTTGAGTGAAGCTACCAAAAGGGGTTCTCGTGACTCTTCTTACCTGACCAGAACCGTTACACGTTGTACAAGTGCGGGGGCGAGTTCCCGGTTTAGCTCCAGAACCATTACAAACTTCACAGGTTTCTAAGTGGGCGATGCGAATTTCCTTTTCACCACCAAAAACAGCTTCTCGGAAATCTAACTTCAGGTCTAACCTTAAATCATCACCCCGCACAGGTCCATTTGCTCGGCGCTGAGTACCAGGTCCACCCATTCCCCCAGCAAAACCGCTAAAGATACTTTCAAAAATATCGGCAAAACCGCCCATATCTCCCATATCTTGGAAGCCTTGTCCAGCAGCACCAGATACCCCTGCTTCTCCAAAACGGTTGTAACGTTCGCGGGTATCTGGCTCAGATAGCACTTCATAGGCGCGGCTAATTTCCTTAAATTTTTCTTCAGCACCAGGTTCTTTGTTCACATCTGGGTGATACTTTCGAGCCTGACGGCGATAAGCCTGTTTAACTTCTTCTTTACTGGCATCACGGGAGATACCTAGAATTTCATAATAATCGCGGGCCATAAACCAAGGGTAAAAGTTAGAACTAAGAAGGCAAGCTTACCTAAACAGGTTAGGTAAATGAATATAGACAAAACTAAATTTTTGTTAAAAATTAATTGTACCTTCGACCAAGACCAACAGCAAATCATAGTTAGCAGTTGCGATGTCAGTCATTCGGAACAATAAAGACGCAAGCTTAAGCTATCAATGAGTTTATCAGCATCACTATTGAGACGATTTGAATTTGTCTCTATTTCAATTGTGATACTTATACTGACAAAAATAATCTCATCCCATAGCGGGACTAACCGTATCATTAGGTGTGGAAAACCACCATGTACTAAAGCAAAATTTAGAAATATGGGTTCAGGGTGCGGGGAAGGGAAGTCTCTAAATTCAAAAGTTGGCAATAGTTAATTATTTTAGTTAATTATTTTACCCATTACCCACTACCTATTACTTATTACCCACTACCCATTACCTTAATCTATCTGTTCATAGTCAGAAGAAGCAGTATTATCCTCATCAAAATCAAAATTAAATTGTGGTATTGATGTTTCTGTTATGGAACTTTCTTCCACGAAGGTTAAGGAAATCTCTGGTATTTTTTCCTCCGTTTCGTTAGCAACTACTGTTTCTGCTTGCTCTGTTTGTTCTTCCTCATCTTGATATTCATGGCCAGAGCTACTATTAGCTCGGTTGTAAACATCTTCACCAATAGAGAAGAGAGCTTGTTGGAATTCTTCTATAATTGGTTTAAAAGCTTCAACAGAAATATTAGCGTCATTCATTGCTGTTTGCAGGTCTATTAATTTATCCTCTGCTAAAGCCTGAACTTCTTCACTAATAAACTCTTTGTTATCTTTTAGTGTAGCTTTATAGCTAAAGATGAGATTATCAGCGTTGTTTTTCAGTTCAATCAGTTCTCTACGTTTCTTGTCTTCCTCTGCATACAACTCAGCTTGTTCTCGCATCCGTTCTACTTCCGCTTGACTTAAACCGCCTGTGTTAGTGATGCGAATACTTTGCTCTCTACCTGTACCCTTGTCTTGAGCCGCAACTTTGAGAATACCATTCACATCAATATCAAAAGCTACCTCAATTTGAGGTACACCACGGGGAGCAGGAGGAATACCTGTGAGTAGGAACTTACCCAAGGTTTTGTTGTCTTGTGCCATAGCTCGTTCTCCTTGGAGAACGTGAATTTCTACAGAATTTTGTCCATCCACAGCGGTGGAAAAAATCTGTGATTTACTAGTGGGAATAGTTGTGTTGCGTTCAATAATTTTAGTAAAAACTTCTCCAAGAGTTTCTAATCCTAAAGAAAGAGGAGTGACATCTAGAAGTAGTAATGTATCCACTTCTCCACCTAAAACACCCGCTTGGACAGCTGCACCTAAAGCCACTGCCTCATCTGGGTTGACTGAACGATCAGGAGTTTTACCATTGTAAAATTCAACTACAGCATTTTGGACGGCTGGAATTCTGGTTGAACCACCTACTAAAATAATTTTGTCAATATCCTCAGCCTTAAGATCAGCATCTTTCAATGCTTGAATCATTGGCTCAATGGTAGTAGTGATTAAATGGGCAGTCAGTTCTTCAAATTGAGAACGGCTCAATTCCATTTCCAGGTGTTTTGGCCCATTTTCATCAGCGGTGATAAAGGGTAAATTAATGGAGGTTTTGACCATACTGGAGAGTTCCACCTTGGCCTTTTCTGCTGCTTCTCGGAGACGTTGCAGAGCCATTTTATCCTCAGCCAGGTTGATTTTTTCTTGCTCCAGGAATTGCTCCAACATCCACATAACAATGGCATTATCAAAATCATCGCCACCTAACTGATTATTACCACTAGTAGCTTTAACTTCAAATACCCCATCTCCAAGTTGGAGAATAGAAACATCGAAAGTACCACCACCCAAGTCAAATACCAGGATTAATTGTTCTTCATCTTGCTTATCTAAACCAAAAGCCAACGCTGCTGCTGTCGGTTCATTAATAATTCTTAATACTTCTAATCCAGCAATAGTACCTGCATCTTTAGTGGCTTGTCTTTGGGCATCTGTAAAATATGCTGGTACTGTTATTACCGCTTCAGTAACTTCTTCACCCAAAAAGTTTTCTGCCTCCTGCTTGAGTTTTTGCAGGATCATAGAAGAGATTTCTTGGGGTGTATAACTACGACCACGAATTTCTACATCAACGGTATCATCTCGACCTTTAATACACTTATAAGGTACACGAGCGCGTTCCGATTCAGTATCATCCCAACGGCGACCAATAAATCTTTTGATACTGTAAACTGTATTTTCAGCATTAGTGATAGATTGACGTTTAGCTAGCTGACCGACTAAAAGATCTCCACTTTTACCAAAACCAACAATACTAGGAGTGGTACGTCCCCCTTCGGAGTTGGCAATTACGAGGGGTTTACCACCTTCTACTACAGCAACGCAACTGTTAGTGGTACCTAAATCTATTCCAATAACTTTTCCCATACTTTCAGTATTTTTAGTAAATGCTGTTATCGTGATTTTTTTGCAGACTGTATTTTTGATTTTTGTTCAGAGTTGATTAGTTCAGATTGTGTTCTGAGTCATTGGTATCAACTTAACGTAAAACTTATGTCCACCGCAGAACTCAAGTTTCTTGCTCATAGCGACAGTAATCACAATATGAATAAACACTAGGCAAATCCACTAGTCTGTTGTAACAGACTGGAGCTATGAGATAGGAAATTGATTCTCTAGCAGCTGAGGAATCTAGTAGGTAAGCCATATGTAGCTTAAATTAACACCAATTGTTATGAGTATACCCTGATGTAAAAAATGTGATTACATAAAACTATACAGATGTTTACCACTGATAAGAAAATAGATTATTAGATATAATTCGTTGACGGCAGGGCTGATCAATTTTAGCAGGTAGCTAATATTTCACAACCCTACCCTTTCTGACTAACGTACTTATTGTTGAATCATTTCATCGAGAATTTGTCAGTCAAGACATGGAAGAAAAAGTCCTAGCCGTTTTCTTCACTAGATTCTGCTGCTGCTTCTGTGGGAGTATCTTCTTTGGGAGAGGCTACTTTGACCATCGCATGACGAAGTACGCGATCGCCTAAGAAATAGCCACGTACTAACTCTTCTAATACTGTTCCTTCCTGATGCTCATCAGTAGGTTCTCTCATGACAGCTTCATGTAGATTAGGATCAAACTCTTGCCCCTCTGGGCGCATTGGTGATACACCAATACGTTTGAGACAATCTACTAATTGTTTATAAACGCCCTGATAACTTTTGTGTATTGTCATTTCGCCATCATTTTGTGGCTTGATGTGCGCTCTTGCTCGCTCAAAATTATCTACAACAGGTAACAATTCCATAATTGTATTTCTTTTTACCTGTGTATCCATCTCTTCTTTTTCTTTCGAGACGCGTTTGCGGTAATTCTCAAAATCTGCGGCTATCCGCATGTACTGAGTACTACGATCATCAAGCTGTACTTTTAAAGACTCAATTTGCTGAGTCAGTTGTTCTAAAACCGCCGTATCTACTTCCGGTGTTTTTGCAGCAGTGACAGCATCATCGTCTGTGAGTACAGGTTCTCCCGGCACATTGGCTTGGGTGGCCTCATGCTCAGTCACTTCGCTACCGGATTCATGAGAGTTAATTTCGGCTGGGGAGTCGCTATTCATTGCTTGCTTTACCTCTGTTGGTTCGCCTAATTCTTGGCTAGTGTTGTTTACTTGTTTATTTTCATCCATCATTATCTACTCGTTCCAGATGCTTTTTACGGCACTTCCTCAAGCAATTGTAGATTTTAAATTTGACTTATGTTTCCGGAATAAAGATGTAATGTGGATTTTATATGTATTTTTAGTTGACATACTCACCGATCTGAAAGATTGATGATTATTGACGGTTCACCGCAATTTGCTACTGTTCGTGCAGCGTTGCCACTGGCGATAGTAGTATAAAGTTGCTCCTCGTCCGTTTAAGGTCGTGCCGATGCCGACCATTTCTATACGAATATATCAGAAATCAAGATTGACTTCTGCCCTGGATGGAATCGCAGGTAACTCTAAACTGATTTTGTTTACTATATGAAAATGAAGGTAAAAAGGAAGCAGGGGGCAGGGTGCAGGGGGCAGGATACGAGGAGAAAATTGTTATTGTGGTGACGGAAATTGGGTTAATTTATTTCTTGTCAGTCCCTACAATCAGGCTTTTGATGCTTTTCTGATGTTGGATTGGGATTTTGCAAAAGTTAATTTTCTCTACATCCTACACTCTGTCTTTAATTTTGATTCAAAGGAAAAATCATCCCCATCCAACTACTCCCTGTTCCCTGTTCCCTGTTCCCTGTTCCCTGTTCCAGGCTAACAGCTAAAGCTGAATAGCAAACATCAATCACTGAGAAGCATTAATAAAAATTTTTACAAATAAGATTGTAAAAATTGCAATTTATTACCCTAATCATGAGAATTATTGACTACATTGTGGGAATAATGTAATAAGAGGTATCACCTACTCATTGCTTATGACTTACTCATCACCACAACGGCGCAGCACCGCTCTAACTACAAGAACAGAGTTATCGCCTTTTGGCAACAAGTTAGTGCAATCTGGCTACGTCAACAATGAACAGATGCGACAGGCCCTAGCAGAAAGCCGTAAATCTGGAAAAATGTTGACAGATGTATTGGAGTCTATTACTGGGAAAGAACTAGCTCCTGAATTTCTGAGAGAATATAAGAAGCAGCATTTATTTGAACTAAAAATACTTTATGGCGTAGAATCTATCGATCCAGAAGTCAATGAAATTGCCGATATGACGGTCGGAGATTTGATTGATAGTTTGATCCCTGTGGATGTCTGTCGCCGTCATCGTTTAATACCTTTGGTGAAGCGGGAAGAACAAAACCCACCTTATGTCTTGGTGGCAATGGTTGATCCAGATAATTTAGAGGCCTACGACGATCTCAACCGGATTCTCCGTTCTCAAGGTTTATCTTTGCAGCGTATGGTAATTACCGCAGAAGATTACCAGCGATTGATGAATCAATATTTGGATGATTTTGCTGTTCAACAAGAGAAACTACAGCAGCAAAAATTAACAGATATTAGTCAGGATTTGGAAAGTCTTAATCAAGACATGATACAGGAAGTCGTAGAAGATTCAGAAATGGATCTGAGTGCGGCTATGAAGGATGCTGACGATGCACCGATTATTAATCTGGCTAACAAAATTCTCTTTGTAGCTTTACGGGATGGAATATCTGATATTCACATTGAACCTCAAGAAGAAAGTTTGCGAGTTCGTTTCCGTAAAGATGGGGTATTGCGTGAATCGGAGGCAATCCGACCTATGCCTAAACACATTGTTGCTGCGGTTACAGCACGATTTAAAATTATCTCTAACTTAGATATTGCAGAACGACGTATACCTCAAGATGGTCGTATTCGTCGGATTTTTGATGGCAGAAAGGTAGACTTCCGTGTCAGTACTTTACCTAGTCGTTATGGGGAAAAAATCTGTTTGCGGATTTTAGATAACTCATCTACTCAACTAGGTTTAGATAAATTAATTACAGATCCAGACACTTTAAAAGTAGTCAAGGATATGGTAAGTAAACCTTTTGGTTTAATTTTGGTAACAGGTCCAACTGGTTCTGGTAAAACAACTTCTTTGTATTCTGCTTTATCGGAAAGAAATGATCCAGGTATTAACATCAGTACCGTAGAAGACCCAATTGAGTATAGTTTACCAGGAATTACCCAAGTACAGGTAATTAGAGAAAAAGGGTTAGACTTTGCTACAACACTAAGGGCATTTTTAAGACAAGATCCTGACGTGTTACTGGTGGGTGAAACACGGGATAAAGAAACAGCAAAAACAGCGATTGAGGCGGCACTAACTGGTCACTTGGTTTTAACTACTTTACATACTAACGATGCTCCAGGAGCAATCTCTCGTTTGGGAGAAATGGGAATTGAACCTTTTATGGTTTCTAGTTCACTGATTGGTGTACTAGCACAACGTTTGATGCGTCGCGTTTGCTCAGAATGTCGCATCCCCTATAATCCTACCCCTGAAGAATTAGCTCGTTATGGTTTATCCGCCTCTCAGGAAAGCTCAGTGACTTTTTATAAAGCCAACACAATACCTACAGAGGTTATTGCTCAAGGAAAAGTCAAAGTTTGTCCCCAGTGTGGCGGAATTGGTTATAAAGGGCGTTGTGGTGTTTATGAAGTAATGCGAGTTACAGAAACTTTACAAGACTTGATTAACCAAGAAGCATCTACAGAAAGAATTAAAGAAGTAGCTGTAGAAGAAGGAATGAAAACCTTACTTGCGTATAGCCTCGATTTAGTCCGTCAAGGTGCCACAACTCTGGAAGAGGTGGAGCGGGTGACATTCACTGATACAGGTTTAGAAGCTGAATTAAAAGCCAAGCGTAAGAGTGGTCTAACTTGTAAAAACTGTGGTGCCACATTACAACCAGAATGGTTAGATTGTCCCTATTGTCTCACATCCCGTTTTCAAGACTAATTTTTACAGATAGAGGACTTACGCACGAGTCACGGAATATCGAACCACAGAGGCCACAGAGAAAACTAGGCAGGGTGCAGGGAGAAAAAAAATGTCATTTTGGTGGCAGTGATTGGGTTAATTTATTTCTTGTTACTCAAATTTAGCTTTTGATGTTTTCCTGATTGATGTTGGATTGGGATTTGATTTTTAAAGAGTTAATTTTTCCCACACCCTAGACTCTGTCTTAACTTTAGCTTTTTTGTCATCCTGTCAGCATAAAAACAGGAGTTGGGGAGAATTTTTGCAAGTCCTATCAAGTTTAAGATTGTAACTTTCACTCAGGGTTTGATGCCAAATCTACAAATGGAGAAGAAAAACTATGGAAATGATGATTGAAGACTTGATGGAGCAGTTAATTGATATGGGTGGTTCAGATCTGCACCTATCAGCAGATTTACCTCCCTACTTCCGCATTAGTGGTAAGTTAACTCCCATTGGTGATGAAGCTTTAACTCCAGATCAGTGTCAAAGACTGATATTCAGTATGTTAAACAACACCCAACGTAAAACCTTGGAACAAACATGGGAATTAGATTGTGCCTATGGTGTCAAGGGGTTAGCTCGTTTTCGGGTGAACGTATATAAGGAACGTGGTGCTTATGCAGCTTGTCTAAGAGCCTTAAGCTCCAAAATTCCTAATTTTGACAAATTAGGATTACCAGATATTGTGCGAGAAATGTCTGAAAAGCCCAGAGGATTAATTCTAGTCACAGGCCCAACAGGTTCAGGGAAGACAACAACCCTAGCCGCTATGATTGACTTGATTAACCGCACGAGAGCAGAACACATCTTAACTGTTGAAGATCCTGTGGAATTTGTTTATGAACCAATCAAGAGCTTAGTCCACCAACGACAATTAGGTGAAGACACTAAAAGTTTTGCTAATGCCTTAAGAGCTGCATTAAGAGAAGATCCAGATATTATTCTAGTGGGTGAAATGCGGGACTTAGAAACTATTTCTCTAGCAATTTCTGCCGCAGAAACAGGTCACTTAGTATTTGGTACATTACACACAAGTTCTGCGGCGCAAACAATTGACCGGGTAATTGATGTTTTTCCCGCAGACAGACAAACCCAAGTCCGTGTACAGTTATCCAACTCTTTAGTAGCAGTTTTTAGCCAAACTTTAGTACCTAAGAAAGATCCAAAACCAGGTGAATTTGGACGGAAAATGGCTCAAGAAATCATGGTTGTAACACCAGCTATTTCTAACTTGATTCGGGAAGGGAAAACTGCCCAAATTTATTCTGCTATTCAAACAGGTGGTAAATTGGGTATGCAAACTTTAGAGAAAGTTTTGGCTGATTACTACAAAGCTGGAATTATTTCTTATGATGAAGCAATGTCTAAAACTTCTAAACCCGATGAAGTGAACCGTTTGATTGGTACATCTGCACCACCAGCAGGATCAAAATCTGGAGTAAGAGCGCGTTAAATAATTCGTAATGCCTCTTTCAGAGGAGTTTCACTAACGTAATTCGTAATTCGTAATTATCATTTTGGAAATAAATTATGGATTATGAATTATCAACCAAAGACAAAAAATCTATTTAAATAGTTCGTAATTCGTAATGCCTCTTTCAGAGGAGTTTCACTAACGTAATTCGTAATTCGTAATTATCATTTTGGAAATAAATTATGGATTATGAATTATCAACTAAAGACAACAAATCCATTAATGTAAAGTGAGATTATGCCAACTTATCATGCCCGTGTTCGGGATACCCAAGGCAGATCCCGAACTGCAAAGTTTGAAGCTAACTCTTTAGCAGATGCACGTACAAATTTGAGAGATAGAGGTTACATTGTTCAAGACTTAAAAGAGTCTCAAAGTTTAGCTTCCAGACTCGATTTTGAAAAGCTGCAAAATTCTCTTGTTAATGTTACTGTTAAAGATAAAGCCGTTTTTTCTCGTCAATTTGCGGCCCTGGTAAATGCAGGTGTAGCAATTGTTAGAGGTTTAGGTGTACTGTCAGAACAGTGCAGTAATCCCAAGCTAAAACAAGCTTTGACAGAAATTAGTGATGATGTACAATCGGGTGTCAACCTTTCCGATGCTATGCGAAAGCATCCTAGCTGTTTTGATGGTTTGTATGTGAGTATGGTACAAGCTGGAGAAATTGGTGGTGTACTTGATGAGGTTTTGAACCGTTTGGCTAAACTGCTAGAGGATATGGCTAGACTACAAAACCAGATCAAATCTGCAATGTCTTATCCATTGGTGGTGGGTTTTTTAGCAGTTGCTATTTTCATAGGGATGACAGTTTTTCTGATTCCTATCTTTGCTGATATATTCCAGGATCTTGGGGTAGAATTACCTCTTTTAACCCAGGCTTTGATGACTTGTAGTGAAATTCTGCGTAGTTATTGGTCTTTGGTAATTATTGCTGGGTTGATAGCAGCAGCGTTTTTATATAGGCAATATTACAAGACTCCTAATGGCAAAGAAAATATTGACCGTTTATCTCTCAAAGTTCCTTTATTTGGTGACTTAATTCAAAAGTCTTCTGTCGCGAGATTTAGCCGTACTTTTGGTTCTCTAACTCGTTCTGGTGTACCTATCATTACTTGTTTAGAAATAGTTCGAGATACATCCGGAAACCAAATTATTGCTAATGCTATTGATGATGCCAGAAAAGAAGTTCAAGAAGGAGGAATGGTTAGTAACGCTTTAAAAAAAAGCAAAGTATTCCCTCCCATGTCAATTCAGATGATGATGATTGGGGAAGAAACTGGAGAATTGGATGCAATGTTAATGAAGGTTGCTGATTTCTATGAGGATGAAGTAGAACAGGCAGTTAAATCCTTAACTAGTATCTTAGAACCTGTAATGATTGTGGTAGTTGGGGGAATGGTAGGTACAATTTTGTTAGCGATGTATTTACCAATGTTTAAAGTATTTGATTCACTCTAGAGTTGACTGAAAAATATCTTTTGTAGAGACTAGGAGTCAGGAGGAATAATTAGATAAAGTTCTGAATCATCTTACATCTGGGAAAGTGAAAATTATTGAACTATGTTCTTATTTTCCCTATAATTTTGGATCTGTTTTTCCACCCTGAAACTCTTTATTTCTTTCGCTTTTGACTTTTTTAGTCAGCCCTATTGAGATTGACTCTTGTACATTAGTAATTATCAATCTTGAATTTTGCTGTGGTAATTACTCTTGCAAGAGTTGTATTAAAATTTGAATTAGTATTATGTCTGTAACAAAATCACTTTATGAAGCTAGTTTGGCAGAATATAGCAATCACTTAGCAGTGATCCCGCTTTTAAAAAAACACCGTCCTTATTTGGAAATGATTCCTAGTTTACGCCGTCCTTCTGAAAGTATAGTCACAATTCCTTTACCAATTGTGCGAATTCGTAATTTAGAAACTAGAACTTCTCAAACGACAGATTTACCCTGTGATATTTCCATTATTATGTGTGATCCAGAATGGAAAATTAAAACAGGGGTGGAAATTTTACTGTTTATTCATCGTCCCCATGAAGACTTTTCTGACTTATTAGGCAGATGGCGTAAATGCCAAGTTTGGTTAGATAAAGAATATGAATGGATAATGCCTTTCCAGCATAGTCATATTTTAAGCGAAGGTGCAAATACAATTTATCCTTTGTTTATTATTTTTAATCAAACCTCCGAAAGGATTCAAAGAGGTTTAATCGGTTCAGAATTACCTTTTATAATGGAATCACCGACTTTTTTAGAAGCAGAAGAATATCAAGAATCTTATGTTGGTGAACAGTGAACAGTAAACAGTGAACAGTAAACAGTGAACAGTGAACAGTGAACAGTAAACAGTGAATAGCGACAACTGATAACTGATAACTGATAACTGATAACTGATAACTGATAACTGATAACTGATAACTGATAACTGATAACTGATTGGTGATTGGGAATCTTTATTTAATCAGTAATTACGTAAGCGTTGCTCTCCCGATAGCGTAGCGTGGCGTTAGCCATAGGGAGCATTACGTAAGCGAAGCTCCTCTGAAAGAGGCATTACAAATTACCAATCACCAGTCACCAGTAATCTATTTAACAAATTTAGGCATAATTTCCGCTGCGGTAAATAAACCTTTAATTCCTCTTTGATATAACTCTTGACCGGCTTTTAAATAACCAAAAGCAGGGCCACAAACGTTAGCGGCCATACTGGTTTCATCGCCTAATGTAAAGGTGTGAGTAGAAATTTTACCTTCAAAGGTGCGTCCAGTAATTTTCACATTGGTACTTAATGGCTTTTTGGGGTTGCGGGTATCAACTACACCACCAACAGTTACTCTATCTCTATCAACTATACCGGCAATTTCTAACATCACATCATCAGCGTGTTCCATGTTTTCTAAGGTTAGTACACCATTGGTTTGATCTAATAATGCTTCTACCTCAGCATCTGTCATTGATCTGGCAGTTTCTACACTATAACCAGGCATATGTCCAATATCTTCTCTAATAGTCGCACGGTAAGCTTCCCAATTGGCAATTCCCACACCAAAGGTAATGACTACACTGTGAATTTCTGCGTAACTTTGGGCTGCTACAGCAGCAGCAGCGGTTAATAGTCCAGGAGTTGCACCACAACCAGTCATGTAGGTAATTCCTGCTGCTTGCAGTTCGTCTTTCATGGCTAAGAGTTGTTCTACTGCGCTGGTGCGTTTGATGGCATCTACTAACACACCTTGCCAATTGGCTTGGATAAATTGTTTGGTGACGTTGGGGATAAAGTCGTTAGGAAGGTTGGGTAAGGCGAGGAAATAACCATCTACAGAGGTACTTGTGGCTTGAATGAGGTCTTGAATACTGTTGTTGCTTAATGTGCCAAAGGGTTCTAAATAACCAACTGTTCCTTGTTTTTGGTAGGTGCTGATACAAGCGTCGGTGTTTAAGCCTTCTGTAGAGTATGCGTAGCCTTTTTTATCTGCAACGGCGATGAGAATCATTTCTCGTTTGCTGGAGAGGAGTTTTGCTGCTGCTTGGCCAAGTCCACCAAAACCAAGGACTCCGACGCGGATGGGTTGTTTGTTCATGGTATTTTTTCTCTGTATGGTTAATGGTTAATTATGCTTTATTTTTCTGGGTTCTCAAGTAAAAAAAAGCTGTAATTACCAAAAAACAGAGTTTTAATTCCTCTTGAAAATACCTAAGGTATTAAACAGGACTTACGCATTTTCACGAGATGTTGGGATTTGAGATTGCTTCCTTTCGTCGCAATGACAGTATTTGGAGTAGGTTTCGCGTAAGTTCTGCTTTAAACAAATTCCTTAAACAGATATCAATGTCTTTTTACCCAAAGTCTCATTAATGGCAATTTCTAATAACTCATCCAGATCAATTCCCCCAGCTTTGGCCATAGTTGAAATTACACTTTTTGGTGCGAAGGAACAATATAAACCGGCTTCTAAAAAATACGGTTCCCCGTTTGGATCAATCCGAAAATCAAATAAACTATAGTGACGACATCCTAGTGCTGTGTGGCATTTTTTGGCTACTGCTTGTACTTTGTCAGTGATCGGATCTTGACTATCCACCATCCAAGCTTTGATACCATCTTTCGCTGCACAATCTAAATTCCCATCATCATTTTGTTTAAGTTTATCTGCATAGATCCGAATTGGTTTGTTTTCGGAGTCTACTAAATATTCTTCTAAGGGTAAACCGATTAATTCTCCATCTTTAACCAGTACACCACATCTGACTTCTCTACCTAGTTCAATATACTCTTCTACTATTACTTCTTCTGCATATTCAAAAGCTGTTTTTAATGCTGTTTCATATTCTGCAATATCTTTAACCAAGGCTATTCCCATCGAGTTGTCAACATTTGCAGGTTTGACGACGACAGGAGGTTGAATTGTGGGTACATCTCCATGACGTAGAACTTCTCCATGAGGTACTTTGATTCCCGCCGCAGCTATAATTGCTTTGGTTTTAGCTTTATGTGCTGTGATGGCCATTAATTCTGGAGTGTTTCCTATGTAGGGAATTCCTAATATATCTAAAATAGCACGGTAGTGAGTCATTCCCCGGATGCAGAACATCTGTGGTAGAACCACATCAATATTTTTTGATCTCATCCACGCTGTAGCGTCGGAGAAAGGAAGAGGTTGACTATTTGTGATATCTTCAATACTCAAAGAGCTAGGAAATCTCCATTTACCATCTGGTGTGATATATGCAATCAGAATTTCGTAGTTGGGATTATTGGCGATCGCATTGAGAGAGTTTTCAGCATAAAGACGTGATAAGTTGGAGTAAAAATCGTTTTCTGCTGAACCCGCGAAGTAAAGAATACGTAGTTTTGACATGATTTTTTAAGAATTGATAATTTTATCGAGTTACTGTTTCCGGACTTACGCAGGAGTCAGGGAATATCGAACCACAGAGAACACAGAGAACACAGAGAAATAGAGTTTTGGAATATTTTTGCGTAAGTCCTAAGTATGTAACAAAAAGTAAACAAGGACTATAATTATCTTTCCCCCTGCACCCTGCACCCTACCTTATTCACCTACTCACCTAGTCTCCACCAATTTCCACTAATTTACCAATATTGAAATCTATTTTTACCCAACCTTTGAATTTCACTAGATTCTGAATTAATAACAATACAATTTGCCAATTATGCACCATCAAGAATGGTAAAGGATCATCTTTATCTAGCATTGCATCTTTACCTTTAGTGACTTTAATTAGCCAATTCTTTAAATCATTAAAAGACCTAATTCCAGTGATTCTCCATAATTCATGATATAACCAATAAGTTGGTTTACTTGTTGGTAAAGGTTCTATATGTGGTTGATTTTCACCAGGTTCTAAATAAGCATCTGCTAACCCTGGATGATCATGAAACATGGTAATTGCAGTGTGAGTTCTGGGGTTACATTCAATGGGGTAAACTTTCCCATCTTCAGTTTGCATGAAATCAAAGGAAATCTGTCCAGTTAAATTCAATTCTTTAACAAATTTCTGTACCCATTTCAATATTTCTGGGTTATCAACTTGTTCATAATTCACCTGAAAAGGAGAAGATTGAGAACAGCAATGTAAGCGAATTTCTCCATCTCTAACTGTACTATGGGTACAATATTCTTGTCCTTTAATAAATTCCTGCATTACCCAAGGTCTTTCTTTACTGATAGGTAATGTTTTCACATATTCTTCCATTCCCTGAAAGGGAAATTTTGTCATATCCAAACGAGTCACGGAATCGTATTGAATGCTTTTGATGATGTATGGATTTTTTTCTTGGGAAAAGTCAAAGTTGATAATTTCTGCTGGAGAATTCATCAAAAATACTTTGGGTGCTGTTAAACCTAAAACTCGTGCTTGTTCACATAAACTAAATTTATCATCTAATGTTTTTGTCATTTCTGCATCGAAATGAAATACTTCACAATATGGTGATAAAGTAGATTTAGCTAAAGAGTCGTAATAACTTGCTACAGGACTGGAAACGGGAATAAATATATCTATTTTTTCTGTTTTTACAATATCTAATAATCCTTGAATATATCCTTGGGAATCTTTTTCTGGTGCAGCTACTGTATAGAATTTTTGGACTGCGTTGGAAAATTTATGTCCTGATAACCAATATTTATGGGTTTCTACCATAAAAACTCTATGGCCAGCACGATGAAATGACCTTGCTAGTTGTAGTGATTTGGTCATTTTTCCCCCAGTTAATAAGACATTTTTGGGGTTGTTGCTGGTTGCTTTGGTTTGAAATGGTAAAGTAAAGAAATTAGTAATGGATACAATGATAACTAAGGCTAAATTAATAGGAAACATTAGGAATAGCAGCAATAATGTTCCTATGTTTTGAAATAAAGATTTTATTTGTTTCATGTTTTTGATTGCACACAGAGACGCAGATAACTCAGAACTTCAAGACTATTTAAACTGATAACTGAACAACTAATTTATTTACTTTCTTTTGATGATTGTCAAACCATCTCTTAGGGGTAAAATCACTTGTTCCACTCTGGAATCTTCGGTAACTACTTGATTAAACTTAGCTATTGCTGCTCCGTTTGCTGTTCTTTGTTCAGCAGGTAAATATGGTTGTCCTTGTAGTAGAGTATTATCTACACAAATAAATCCATCCTTTGCTAAGAGGTTAGTTTCTATTAATAAATTGAAGTAATCAACATACCCTGGTTTATCAGCATCTATGAAGACTAAATCAAAGGTTTCTCCATTAGCAACTAGTTGTTTAAGTGTTTCTAATGCAGGTGCTGTTTCTACTTTAATTTTTTTGCCATGTTCGGAATTTTCAAAACATTGTTTAGCAAATTCTGAGACATATTCATCCACTTCGCAAGCTATCATATCACCATCTGCTGGTAATGCTTCTGCCATTGCTAATGCAGAATATCCGGTAAACATTCCTATTTCTAAAATGCGTTTTGCTTTAGTCATAGAAACAAACATTTTTAAGGTTTGTCCTTCAATATGACCAGATAACATTTCTTGTTCTAATTGACGGACTGTTTCACCATCATCAAATCTCTGACTCCAATCTTCAGTAGCAGTTTTTTGAGCTAATGCTGCTAATTCTGGAGATTCTGTTGTTGTATTTACTTCCAAATAAGGATCTATTCCTGCTGCTAATTCATAAACTTTTTGTAGCGATTTTGAAAGTTCAGCAGATACATTTTCCTGTTGGGCTATTTTTAAAGTATTCTCTAACTCCTCAACTAAAATACCCAAGGGTGTTACAGGTCTGGGACTGTTGATTTTTACAAGTGTTTCAGTCATTTGATTGAAGATATAAGATTTGACAAGTTACAGAAATTTCCACCACTTTATGAAGGACACTAAGAAAAGAAGAATTATCCTCCTTCTCCTTTTGTGTCCTCTACCTCTCTATGGTTTTCTCAAACAACCAAGGTGTTATCAGAAAACTCCATGATTTCACACCACAAACAATATGTGGAGATTCAGATATTCCCCACACTTCTTACTATTGATAATTGACAACTGTTAACTGATAACTAAATATTGACTCATAGGTTTATTGCAAACCTAAGTCACTCAAATACATTTCTGTACCTGCACCTTGGGTTGGTAATTTAGCACATACAGCTTTATGTGCTGCTACTGTTGTTGCTAATAAATCTGGTTCAACATCTTGAACATAGTCACACCCACCAATTCCACCGCTAGGAATAGGGGCCCAAAGTCCACCATCTCCACGTTTACGACGCATATTTTTCTGTCCTTCAATCATGATGTCCATGTCTTCAAGAACGGGATGATAAACTGTTAGACCCAAAGATTGACATAATGCAATGATGCGATCGCGGTCTTCTGATTTTAACCAATTCAGTTCCACAGCTAAAGTTGCACCGAAGGCCATTCCTGTTGCTACTGCGTGGCCGTGCATCATTTTGACCGCAGGTTCAAAGCGAGGACTCCAAGTATGTCCGTAAGCATGGGGACGGTCTTGATAGGTTTCAAACATATTTGTTCCCTCATGCTTCATGTAAGAGAACAATGCACGGTAAATAATTTCGTCGGCAATTTCTCCTAGCTTCTCATCTGCATTGATGGTCGCAAAATGAGTTTCTATTAAACGAGGTCCGTATTCTTCCAATAAATCAAACAATATTGGATCATCGGTAACAGCCATTTTGATAATCTCAGCCATTCCGTTGCGAATATGGCCTGTAGCTAATGTGCGGAAGAAACTCCGGTCTACTAAGGTTAGGACTGGGGGATGATATGCACCAATACTGTTCTTGAATTGCTTACCGTTTGTACAAGTACGAGGTGAAGGCCCTGCATCAATAGCTGCAACTACAGTTGTTCCCACCATAATATAAGGTGTACGACGGTGTTGTAAGGAACAAGCTAACCCAGCAACATCACTGAGTACACCACCACCAATGATGAGTACAGGTTCATTACGGGAAACATCACAACCGTCTTTACCTAAAAATCCAAGGACTTTATGTACTGTTTCTGGGGTTTTATCTGCTTCCCATGCTCGACATACCATCATTTCTAATGGGATTTCATGGGCATTAAAATAATTGCGTACTTGTTCACCATACAGTTCATTCACTGTCTGATCAATTACTGCTACACAACGACCACGACTGTTGTATACATTTGCTAATATCTCATTTCCTGGTTGAAAAACTCCCTCAATTACCTTTACTTCTGCTGTTAAGGTATATGACGCTGATACTTCAAAGGAACGACCATCTTTTTTATGCGCTATTTCTCCAGAACCCTTGTACCACTGAGATGTAAGGTACTTTTCGCCATGAGTTAACCTAATTGTGTCGGTGTCTATTTGACTTGCTAACTGTTCCGAATCTACAAGTAACTTTTCAGAGATTTCGGGAGTTTGTAATATGCTTTGTGGTGTCATTTCAACGGGCCTTATTCTGATTGTTGGTATTTGCGAATATAGAAAATAAGGAGGTGCTGATCTGAGGTAAAGTCACAGAAACAGGCCTTTCTTGCAAAGATTTTGACAAAATTACCAGGATGAAACTGTCTGTATCTTGTGGACAGAATCTTCTCTGCCAACCAGTAGGCTGGAAAACACATCTACTCATACCGTCACAGAGAGCGCTACAAAACATAAACTCATCTAAGTTTCGTAGGGTAATTTATGAGTAAATATTTAGATTTGCTTAATGTTCTTAACAAAGAGTAACACTTTGTCTTTCTTTATGGTTTATGCAAATCCGACTCATTTATTAAATTAATATAAAACTTATATTTCTAAAAAAAAACTATTGTGTTCTAGTGATAATTTTCCTTGTCAAAAGACTTAACTTATGATATAGGGTAAGCCTTTCTGAAAAAGATCAGTTGAGTGATGAACTAGGGCTTGCAGAAAAGTGTCTGTTTCTGTCCTTGAGCCTGATCCCATAAAACTTCCTTCACAATTCCAATATCATCTTAAAATATTGTTAATTTCTGCCCAACTCTCGACCTTCAATTGAAAACCCAACCTAAAAATTATTATGGCTATAGGCTACGTCGCACTTGTACTTCATGCACATTTACCCTTTGTTCGTCACCCAGAAAGTGACTACGTGCTGGAAGAGGAATGGCTATATGAAGCCATCACGGAAACATATATTCCTTTATTAAAAGTTTTTGAAGGATTAAAACGAGATGGCATAGACTTTAAACTCACAATGAGTATGACACCACCTTTGGTTTCCATGCTGCGTGATCCTTTGTTGCAAGAACGCTATGAGGCTCACCTGTCTCAGTTAGAAGAACTGATAGAACTGGAGGCCGAGCGTAATACTCATAATGGGCATATGCGTTATTTGGCTGAACATTATGCAACAGAATTTAATGAAGCTCGTCAGGTATGGGAACAATATGGTGGTGATTTAGTAACAGCTTTCAAGCAATATCAAGATAGTAACAACCTAGAAATCATTACCTGTGGTGCTACTCACGGATATTTGCCGTTAATGAAAATGTACCCCCAAGCAGTTTGGGCGCAAATTCAGGTAGCTTGTGAACATTATGAGGAAACTTTTGGTCAACCACCTAGAGGTATTTGGTTGCCAGAATGTGCTTATTATGAAGGTGTAGAGCGAATGCTGGCTGATGCTGGGTTACGCTATTTCCTCACCGATGGACATGGTATTTTATATGCCCGCCCCCGTCCTCGATTTGGTACTTATGCACCCATTTTTACGGAAACAGGTGTGGCTGCTTTTGGTCGAGATCATGAATCTTCTCAACAGGTCTGGTCTTCTGAAGTTGGCTATCCTGGAGCACCAGAATACCGGGAATTTTATAAAGATTTGGGTTGGGAAGCTGAATATGAATATATTAAGCCCTATATCATGCCCAATGGTCAACGTAAAAATACGGGAATTAAATATCATAAAATTACTGGCAGAGGTTTAGGACTTTCTGATAAAGCACTCTATGATCCTTACTGGGCTAGGGAAAAAGCAGCGGATCACTCTGCCAATTTTATGTATAATCGGGAACGGCAAGTTGAGAATTTGCGTGAAGTGATGGGAAGGCCACCTATTGTGGTATCTCCCTATGATGCAGAGTTATTTGGTCACTGGTGGTATGAAGGCCCTTGGTTTATTGATTATCTGTACCGTAAATCATGGTATGATCAGGGGACTTATGAAATGACCCATTTAGCTGACTATTTACGGGCTAATCCTACTCAACAAGTATGTCGTCCGTCTCAGTCCAGTTGGGGTTATAAAGGTTTCCATGAATATTGGTTAAATGAAACTAATGCTTGGATTTATCCCCATTTACACAAAGCTGCGGAGAGAATGATCGAAATCTCTCAGTTAGAGCCAGAGGATGAATTGCAATGGAAAGCTTTAAACCAAGCAGCTAGAGAATTATTGTTAGCTCAATCTTCTGACTGGGCCTTTATTATGCGGACTGGAACAATGGTTCCTTATGCTGTGAGGAGAACAAGATCCCATTTGATGCGGTTTCACAAACTTTACGAAGATATTAAAATCGGTAAGGTGGATAGTGGTTGGCTGGAAAAAGTAGAGGTGATGGATAATATTTTCCCCAACGTTAACTATCGTGTTTATCGTCCCGTGTAGTTACTGAATCAGGATTTGGAGGATTTGAGTATTAACAGGATAAGGAGGAAAATCTGATATCTTGTTACTCCTTAAATCTAGGAAATCCTGATGATGAAATACAGGCAGTTATATGCTTCATCAATGTTTTTACCTTCCTTCCCACCGGTGTTGCTGATTAAAGGTATGATTTTGTTTCACACAGAGGCACTCCAGGCGCAGGGAGTAAGAGTTTCATTTTTGTAAGTTTTCAGTTTCATACCCTAATTCAGCAACGCCCCTTCTCACCCAATCAGCTAAAACTTTTTCCTATTCCCTTACTTTCACAGATCACTTTTTCAGCAGATCCTAATTTTATATTTTTAGATATATATATAAACGACCCTAACTTTAACATCAGTATAGCAGAAAAAATTTAGTGATCAATATCAATTGCTGAAAAAACCAAAACTCGTAATTTTATTGACAAAATTATCAATAACTATTGAGAATAACCTCATTTATTGCGAAAAAATGAGTAAAGACCTTTTTGGGGAAAAATTGGATTTAAAAAACTAATCACCAAAAAACCCCCAGTAGTGGTACTGGAGGCCATGTTGGTTAAATTTGAATCAAGTAGCATTGATTACTATTGAGCCATATTGCTACTAGCGTAAGCATCCATTCTGTAAGCGGGTGTGCGATCGCTATAGTTTATTTCCTGACCTGTAATGGATTTTGCTAACTTTGCAAAGGCTTCAGATCGCCAGTTACGTTCGTGGATGGGCTTGCGTTGCTCACCCATAAAGTAAGCTAGAGAACCAATTACAGAAGCCGCAACCCAACCTACAACCAATAAAGAAATTAAAAGAATCATACTTAGACCTCGTTTTTATTTAACTTATGTTGCTTTATGTAAATAAATGTAACAGATATTTACAAAGAATGTCAAATTAGTCCTTTGTGTGGTAGCCGATAATTAAAGTAGGGTATTCCACACTGTTGGGTGTAATATGAGGTTGATTGTAAAAGGAGCATTTTTGCGGAAGTTCCTATACTCGTGGAGTTACAAGGTTTTTGAGTTTTAGGAAACAGGGGATAAATTCAGGACTTTTGCAGGAGTTACAGAAGATCGAACCACAGAGGACACAGAGAAATAGGAGTTGGGGAGAATTTTCGTGTCAGTCTGAAAATCGAATAGAATACCAAAGAATTCAGGACTTACGCAAAACCTATTTCAAATACTTTCATTGCGACGTAAGGAAGCAATCTCAAACCTCAATATTTCGTAAAAATGCGTAAGTCCTAGTTATTAGTCTCTTGGAGGAGTCGTAAATCTTTGTATTGCTAAATTTGGACTGATCAAAAAATACGGTTGAATCCGGATAACGTTGTATAAGTAAAAGTTACGGGTAAAAAATTTAATCTTGGACTTGTGTTGTTACTGAAACACAAAGACTGACTGCTAATGTAGGTAAGTTTTGTGACAAAATTGAATCAATCTAAGATTTTTAAGTCTTAATAGTTTCTTACCAGTTTACTTAAATGAAACTTTGGCAACCTCATCAGCAGCTTAATAATGGTAGATTCATTATCCACAAGTTACTGGGTAGTGGTGGGTTTGGTGTTACTTATAGTGTCAGAGAAAAAACTACTTCTAAATTATTTGTAATTAAGACATTAAATCATCTTCAACAGCAAAAACAGAATTTTAAACAACTACAAGTAAAATTTGTCAATGAAGCGTTAAGACTAGCTAGATGTTCTCATCCCCACATAGTCAAAGTCTATGAAGTCATCCAAGAAGATGGATTATGGTGTATGGTGATGGAATATGTAGATGGAATAGACTTAGCTAAATATATTGATATTAATGGAGTTTTATCAGAACAAGAAGCACTATTATATATTGAGCAAATTGGACAAGCATTAGAATACATCCATCATCAAGGATTTTTACATAGAGATATTAAACCAAGTAATATTATTTTACGTAGAGGAAAATCAGAAGTAGTTTTAATAGATTTTGGTTTAGCCAGGGAATATACAAATGGGCAAATTAAAAGCATGACTAACGAAAGAACAAATGGTTATGCACCTATTGAACAGTACCAGAGAAAAGGTAATTTTGGTGCATATACAGATGTGTATGCTTTAGCTGCAACTTTGTATACTCTACTCACTAAAAAAATACCAATTCCGGCAGATTATAGAAATAATATTAATGTTTTAGAACCACCAAAAAACTTAAACCAACAAATTAGTGATCAGACAAATAATGCTATTTTACAAGGAATGGCTTTAGATCCAGAAAACCGTCCTCAATCAATATTTGAATTAAGAGATTTATTAGGTCTAGCTAGTATTTTACCAATAGATGAGTTAGAACAAAAACTAATTTCTGTAGTAGGAGTTGACTATACAAGATTGCGAGATTTATTAGCAGAAGGAAGATGGAGAGAAGCAGATGAAGAGACTACCCAATTAATGTTAACTGTCGTAGGTAGAGAAAATGAAGGATGGTTAAGTGATCAAGACATTTTAAATTTTCCTTGTCGAGATATGCGGACTATTAATCAACTGTGGTTAAAATACAGTTATGGAAAATTTGGTTTTTCTGTACAAAGAAGAATTTATCAAAGTATACGTGGAAGTGGGAATTACCCTCCTGATTTTTGGGACAGCTTTGGTGATCAAGTAGGATGGAGAAAAGGAAAAAATTGGATGTATTATGAAAATTTAAACTTTGATATTACTGCACCAGAAGCACATTTACCCAGTGGAATTTATTGGTTTGATTCTTGGTGGGGGCGTTATGGTTGGTTTTTATTAGATGGTGTGGAAAGAAGATTTGCAAATATAATCGCCAGAGTTATTAAGTGTAATATTTAGGGGATGCTAAGTTATCTGTAGGGAAAATGGAAGAGGTAATAGGTAACAGTTTTAAGAGTTCTATTGGAAATATTTTTCATGGCTTTATCGCCATCCTAACCATCGTAGACAGGGTAAAATGAAATAGTAACTAAAAGCTAAACATACACTGATTAAAATACCGATAAAACCAAAAAAAGCAATATATTTGAATAAGTTCACAAAACCTGGATCGTGAGAAAAAGGTAGTAGTGGAATTTCAATTCCCAAATGTATTAATGCTGCAACAATATTAGCAGTACCGAAAGCGGTAATAAAAGCATAGGCGATATAATGAGTACGCAAACCTAAACCTAAAGTTAATAGAGAAACTGCAATTAATATCCAAGCAATTAAACCTTCTGGACTGTTTGCTGGTGTAATCAGTTGGCAAATTAGCCATCCTAAACTATAACTAATCACCCCCATACTTGCAGCCAATAAAAACCTCCGTTTTTGTCCAAAACTACCTGATATGGTAATTCCCCAAGCTGTACCCAAACCAGCAACACTACAAACTATAACTGCTTTGGGGTCATTAATTTGAAGAGATGGAGTTAATGCTGGTAATTGAATAGTAAGAAATTCACCGACTAAAGCACCTAATTTGCTGTGATAAGCTAACAGAAAACCGATTAAAGTTCCTATAGTTGCTCCCAACCAAACTAAAACTATAGCCCAAATGGTGGAGAAACAAGCTAATAAAAACTGGAAAATAGTTTGAATTATAAATAGAATTGTATTGCCAACAGCTTGGGTAAATTTAGTAATAGATCGGATGAGATTAGTTTTAAATTGATTAAATAATCTAGATTGTGATTTTCTCTGAAGAATTGGATAACTTATTTTTGATAACCGTTTTTGGATAATAGCCGTATGAGCAGGACGCGATCGCACATCAGTTTGAATCATCTCATCTAATAAGTCTGCTAACTGGAGATTAATGTCACAATAGCTACGCCATTTTAATTCTCCGGTAATAGCATCTTCTAATTCTTGGGGATGTTTACCTGTGAGCAGTTCAATTATTGTTCTTCCCAAAGCATAAAAATCAGCCGCAGGCCCGACATTACTTCCAACCATTTGTTCTGGAGGACTGTAACCAGCAGAGAACAAACGAGTGGAAGAATTATTCACTTGCAATATGCCGCCATTAAATTGTTTAGCTCCACCAAAATCAATTAATACTATTTGTTCTTCTCCCGTGACTTGATGTGGCGAAGAAGTACGTAACATTAAGTTAGAAGGTTTGATATCCCGATGAATAATTTGACGTTTATGTAATTCTTGTAAAATATTAATGGCTTGAGTAAACCAGTTCATCACCAAATTTTCTGGACATCCTTGGGGAAAGTTTTTTCTGATTTCCTCCAAATTTTGCCCATAAATCTTCTCCATCACCAGACAGGCTAACTGATGCTGTTTAGGGTTAGTTAAATTGATTTGAAAAAACCCATCAGTTTCAACTTTAGGCACTCCAGGATGGCTAATATTACTTAACACCTGTGCCTCTTGTTGAAATAACTCTAAAGCTTTAGGTGAGTTTTCTACAAGAACTTTTAGTACTTTTTCCGTTTGGGTTTTGGTATCCCAAACTGTATAAATTTGAGCAAAACCACCTGAACCTAAAGCTCTAAGTGGATAATAGCGATTCATCAGCTGTAACTGAGTGCCACAGCTGTTACAAAATTTGTTTCCCCCAGGTTGGGGATAAGGACGTTGGCAGTTAGGATTTATGCAGTTAACCGCACTCTGATTTATCTGGAACAAAACCACGAAAATACAAAGGCTGAATAGATTTTAACGCCTATTTTGTTATCTTTTCTTGATCTTGATTGTAGCTTCCGTAAATTTTTCTGTAAATTTTGATGGTGTTTGCCAAAAAAGGGTATTGGAAATTTACGAATTGTTGTGATTGCTATGGGCAAATTAGTTAGGACATGAGGTAAAACTAAAACCGAGATTACTAAAATCTGGATTTTTTGCTGTCACCTGTTACCTGTCACCTGTCACCTCTGATAATTGTTAGCTTTTGGCTTAGGGTTAATTAACCCTAGGTTGTGTATTCAGCATTAATTTTGATGTAATCGTAACTTAAATCACAACCCCAAGCTTTACCACTACCATTACCATTGCCGACATTGACAGAAATTAAGACTGTATCTTCTTGGAGATAAGCACCAGCTGCGGCTTGTTTTAAATATGCACTGACAGCAGCTTTATCAAAAGGTAGGGGTTGTCCTTTTTCCATGAGTAGAAAGTCACCCATTTTTATTTTCAGATGATCTTGTTCAAAGGGTATTCCGGCACGGCCAGCAGCACCAGCTATTCTCCCCCAGTTCGGATCACGACCAAAAATAGCTGATTTGACTAAAGAAGAACCGGCGATGGTTTTGGCAATTTGTCGGGCTGCCGTTTCGTCGCTGGCACCGCTAACTTGTACTTCTACTAAACAGGTTGCACCTTCACCATCACGGGCGATCGCTTTGGCTAAATATTGACAAACTTCTGTGAGCATAGCTTCTAGTTTTTCTGCTTCTGCACCCATTTCTGTAATTGCTGGGGTGCGAGACTCACCATTAGCAAGGGCAATTAAAGAGTCATTGGTGCTGGTATCTCCATCCACGGTGATGGAATTAAAACTTTTATCCGCCGCTCTAGTTAACATCTGTTGCCATAAAGGAGAAGATACAGTGGCATCACAGGTAACAAAAGCTAACATGGTAGCCATATTGGGATGAATCATACCCGAGCCTTTAGCAATACCACCAATTCTAACTGGACGATCATGTATAGTGGTTTCTAGCGCGATAGATTTGGTGACTAAATCTGTGGTAATTATTGCTCCTGCTGCGGCATCTGAACCATCAGCAGAAAGGGCTGCTACCACCTTGGGAATACCATCCCGCAAGGCATCCATTTTAATTCTGGGCCCAATTACTCCTGTAGAAGCTAGTAAAATCGCCTGTGAGGAAATACCTAATTCTTTTGCTAACAAGTCTGCACTTTCTTGGGCATCTTTAACCCCTTGGATTCCAGTTGCAGCATTGGCTTGGCCTGCATTACAAAGAATGGCTCTGGCACTTTGTTTAACTTGCAAACATTGACGACAGTAGTCTACACAAGCGGCTCTAACTTGGCTAGTAGTAAATACACCAGCAGCGATCGCATCTACATCTGATACTATCAAAGCTAAATCTGGCATTCCTGAAGGTTTGAGTCCAGCTTTGATACCAGCAGCGCGATATCCTCTAGCCGCCGTTACACCACCTGCAATTTCTTTCCAGTCTCCCATAGTTAGTCTCGTCGGGTTGAATATTGAGTATTTATCGTTATTGTGAGTTTATCTGATTAGAAGTGGAAGTTAAAATTTTTCTGATTTAGAAGTTGAATATATGGAGTTTGATTAGATTCCACACTTTACCAGAGAATAAATTCTCTGTCTCATAGCTCAAGTCTGTTAAAACGGACTATTCAATTTTCCTGAGATGACTTTTGTTATGGGTAAGAAGGTAGGGGCAAAACCCCCGTGGTTGCCTCAGAAACTAGGCAGGGAGCAGGGTGCAGGGAGCAGGGAGCAGGGAGAAAAAAATTGTCATTGTCGTGACAGCAATTGGTTTCATTTATTTCCTGTCAGTCCCTAATATCAGTCTTTTAATACTTTCCCGATGTTGGATTGGGATTTTTCACGAGTTAGTTTTTTTCGCATCCTAAACTCTACACCCTATCTTAACTTTAGCTCTGTTGTTACCCAGTCAAATAAAAAAGAGAGCCATGAAATAGCTCTCCAAATCATCAGGGTGCATCTACTTATCACAATATAACATTTTTGTAGTGGGGGGTGAAACCCCTTTTTTATGTTTTTTTGATAAACTTACTAATTTTTCCTTTCATTGGGTAAATCAAAATACATCCCAATTTTATGTCTTGTCAGGATCGTTTTGAATATTTGGGATGTGAGGCAAAATTTTGTTCATGAAGGTAGGAGACAAAAATAAAGGCCCTCAAATAGCAGAGCTTATCCTTGCAAAGAATAAACAACTTCTCTCCCAGCATTTTGGGCATGGATAACCTAAGTAAGGGATCAGTTAAAACTCTGATCATGTTGTAACCTAGTTTGATTATATGTTAACGTATTCACATTATCTTAACAATTAAAATTTAAGTAAAAATCCTGAAAATAATTTGAAATATTATATACAACTATAGAAGATATATTGGATAATTGGACACAACTCTGTGTATCTAATATCTGAAGTCAAAAACCCATAGCTGAAAATAAAGATGGGCTATTTCTTGTTCTTTGCGAACAAATTATCACTATTAGATTTTGTGTAAAGGAAGTGTTATAAGGATGTATGTAGGTGATCCAAATTAAAACAAACGCAATTTATGAACGTTAATTACAGCAAATTACTGACAAAAACCATAAGTATATTAGGTTTAGCAGGAGTAAGCATTTTAACTTGTTTACCGGTCCAAGCCGAGGAAATCAAAAGCACTGAATATAAAAATCAGAAATACATTGCACAGTCTACATTGGACAATGGCATATTAAATCCCAGTCCAAGCATTTTCAGAGAACCCCCCTACAATGGTCGCAGAAGAAGTAGCCCAGTGCCAACAACTCCATCTCAACCAATAAGGCCAACACCAAGCACTACAGAAGCAAGAAATATAGTTGAAGTGGCAAAGGCGGCTGGTTCTTTTACAATGCTGATCAGAGCTTTAGAAGCAGGTGGATTAACAGAAGTTTTACAAGGTAATGGTCCATTTACTGTTTTTGCACCTACAGATAATGCTTTTGCTGAATTACCACAAGATGCTGTTCGAGATTTGTTAAAACCTGAAAACAAAGAAATATTGGTTAAAATTTTAACATACCATGTTGTTCCCGGTAAAGTGATGTCTAGTGATTTGAGACCTGGTTCAGTCAAAAGTGTACAGGGTGATCAAATTACTGTGAAGATCAGTGGAAATCAAGGTGTATTTGTAAATGATGGTCGAGTAGTGAGAGCAGATATTCCTGCTAGTAATGGTGTCATTCATGTGATTGATACTTTGATTTTACCTCCTAGCTTATAGATGATAGAAATCAAATAATTCATCCTTGCAGATAATAATCCAGTATTATCTGTGAGGCAAACAGTGAACAGTGAACAGTGAACAGTAAACAGTGAACAGTAAACAGTGAACAGTAAACAGTGAACAGTGAACAGTAAACAGTGAACAGTAAACAGTGAACAGTGATAACTGCTAACTCATAACTGATAACTGATAACTGCTAACTGCTATGGTGAGATAAGTTAAAGTAAAGATAAGTAAAGAAAATGCTGTCAAGTTCATGACTCCTCCTAGTTTACAGACAATCTCGACCCAGTTAGAAAGTGAAAACCTGCGCGATCGGATGGTAGCCTTAGCTAACTTGCGTGATATACCCTCAGAAGATGCAGTACCTTTAATCAAGAAGGTATTAAATGATGAGTCTATACAATTGCGCTCTATGGCGGTGTTTGCATTAGGTATCAAGCAAACATCCGAGTGTTATCCGCTCCTGATTAAAATACTAGAGACCGATTCTGACTATGGTATTCGTGCTGATGCTGCGGGTGCTTTAGGTTACTTAGGTGACAAAAGAGCCTTAGAAGCATTATCAAGAGCATTTTATGAAGATACAGATTGGTTAGTCAGATTTAGCGCTGCTGTAGCATTGGGTAATATCAAAGATCCCCGCGCCTATGATATCCTCATTCAAGCTCTCGACAGTCCAGAAGTCGTGATTCAACAAGCAGCTATTTCTGCTTTGGGAGAAATTAAATCTATTGAATCTGTAGATCATATTCTCCGTTTTGCTCAAGCTGAGGATTGGTTGGTCAGGCAACGTCTAGCCGAAGCGTTAGGTCATCTGCCCACAACTAAAAGTGTTTCAGCTTTAAAATATTTAGAAAAAGACAGTCATCCCCATGTTTCTGAGTCTGCGAGAATCTCTCTGCAAAGACTTAAAGAACTGGAAAATCAAAATTAAGTTAACACTTCCTGCTACCTTTTTAATAATAAAAGTGGTGAGCATTCAGCTATCATTCGTCAGCTGTCAGTTTTATCCGGTTCATGCCAGAAATTATTTATTTGCTCATTAACCTTCCCAAAGACTCTGACTAATGACTCCTGAATACTTACCTTGTATATTGCTCTGGATAATTTGATTCATGAATATTGAAGAATTTTTTGAGTTAAGTGCTGGTAAATGGTTTTCCCACCGTACCAGTCACCATTTAGCCTTTAAACAGTCAGAAGGTGGTAAGTCAGATATCGTGATTGAAACCTTACCCACAGATCATCCAGAAGTAGTTAAACTTTCTGAAGACCATCAAGTTAATCCTAGTGATGTTTCCTGTGGTGCGCGAGTTACCTGGAAAGGAACAATGGAATGGGATGAGGAGAAACACGAAGGTTCTACAGTTCTAGCAATTGTTCCTAATGCTGATAACCCTAATGAAGGTAAGCTCCTGAGAGAAATGGGTTATGCAGAAAAAGCACCAGTAGCAGGAACTTACAAAATTGGTGATGATGGGGCGCTAACCCTAATTACAGAATATGAAACCATGTCTTCTGAGGAAAGATTATGGTTTGCTAGTCCTAACTTGCGGATGCGGGTAGGTGTTCTCAAGCGGTTTGGTGGTTTTAGTATGGCTTCTTTTACCTCTGAAATTCGTATGGGTGCTACAGAAGCATCTAAGAAAGCGATGGAAGCAATGGAAGCAAAGAAAACATCTCAACAACCAGTGGAAGCAGCTAATTCTGCGGCTGATTAGGACAAAATAGTAAGGTGGTTAATACCCACCTGAAAATGCTCTGCTCCCAAAGGGAGAATTATGAATTTAGAATTTAGAATTTAGAAGAGGACTTACGCACGAGCTACGGAATATCAAAATTACGAATTACGTAAGCGTTGCTCTCCCAAATTACGAATTACGAATTACGAATTACGAATTACGAATTACCCCGTCTTAGCCAAAATCAAAGTTCGTATTTTCTAACTGAGTTTGGGTAATACCTAAGAAGGTAGCTACATTAGTACCTTGAACTGCAAGGATAGCATTTCCTTGACCATCCACACCAAAACTGAGATCAGTTTGTGCAAATCCACTAATACCAATAGTATCTATACCCAACTCAAAGTCAACAATAGTGTTGAGAGTATCTGGTAACTCAACATTAACAACTCTGAAGATGTCAGCACCTGCACCACCAGCAAGGATGTTATCACCTCCAGTTTGAACATAGAAAGTGTCATCACCAGCGCCACCAAGAGCGCGATCGCCATAACCCAGGAAGAAAATATCATTACCTGCACCACCAGACATCCGGTTTCCACCTTGTCCATCAGTAGCATCAAAGACATCATTTCCTGAACCACCAAAGGCGCGATCTCCCTGGTTCACATCAATAATATCTATACCACTACCAGCAAAGATCCTGTTTTGGCCAACTTGAGATTGACTAACATCAATTCTGTCATCTCCAGCACCAGTGAATACTATATCTTCGTTTCCATCTAAATCTAGAGGTGCAAATAGATTATCATCTTCAGGTGAACCAACTACTAAGTCATTATCATTTTCACCACCATTGATAAAGAACTGTGTCTTCTCAAAAACACTAGCACCCACTTCTCGTCCTAAAGTTCTACCGTTGATGTCACCATCTTCAAAGTGAATACCACCATAGAGTCGGGAAATACCAGCTTCATCCGCAGCTTCACTGAAAGTTTCCCACTCCAAAGTTACTGTTTCAAAGGGTGTCAATCCAGGTTCAAAACGAGACTCTCCAGGTTCAAAGGAAACAGAAGCACCAAAGTCATCACTTTCGGTAAATAACTGTAAAATCTCAGCACCGGCTGCACTAAAAGCACTGTGTCCAGAAGTGTACTCTGCAAATGGTGGGGAAGGATCAGAACCAGGAGTTTGATAAGTGAGGAAATCAGTAGCTAGAATAGTATCAGTTCCAGCATCTGGTGTCCAAGCTTCGATAGCGTAACCATTTAAGTCTGGATCAAACTCTCCAATTAGTCCTAGTTCACCCAGTTCCCGAATCACCCTTACAGGCCGGGAATAATCATAGTGTACTTTAGATTCCCAAGTAGCAATACCTGCATCGAAAACGGCATTACCTAAAGCAAAGAACAATTGAGCATCTTGATCTAAACTGTGATCATCCCGTGCAGAGACAAATTCTCCAAAAGTCATCCATGTTCCAGGGGGAAAAGAAGTTCCACCCCCGTCTTCCCAAAATTCTGCTATTAGTTTTTGTTCATCAGTGAGATTAGCACTGAAATTAATTACTTCCTCCGCTTGGGTAATAAATTCAGGATTGATAATTTCCCCAATTAGGTCTGTTGTGATATTTAAAACCTGACCTGTACTATATGTAGCGGTGTTCTCGTTGAGAGTAATAGTTTTTGCATCTAGGTCAACATCAGCATCTACCAACAAAAATGGTTTTGGTGCTTCTGGTCGTAATTCATTGCCAGATTCTAAACTAAAGGGGGTGATATTACCCCATTGGGGAGTAAGAAACTGTTGGATACGATCTTCTGTACCTGGATCAGCATCAATAGGTACACGTTCTGGTGTCCAAAGATTTATAATATCGGGATCACCAACAGGATTTACTGGTTCATAACCACTGTTATCGGAGTAAGCAACACCAAGAGTGCCATTAGGATCATCACCTAGTTGGTTAGAACCATCTTGACGACGGAATTCCATTAACTCTTCAGCCACCAAATTACCAATTCCTGCCGCAGTGCTGGTATCGGTGGTGGTGTTGGTTGTGTCAAAGCCCAGTTCTGCCATCAGAGTATCGAAAATTACTCCCTCTGTAGGAAATAATTCTTCTAAGACACGATAAGCAGCAAAACTCATCGCCTCTTGTTTATTAGCATCAGTAATATTTGCATCATCAACTTGTAAATCATCACCCAGTTGAGTACCGATGGCTGTGGGGTCATAAGCCGCCCAAGCATCATATATAGCAGTGTGTACTATAGCGTAAGCACGAGAACCAATGGTAGGTCCAGGAGAAGTGTTAATTACTGCTTGCTGAACAGCTTGATCCCATTGAACAGAAATTGTCGGAGTATCATCATTCACTGTAACTAGTTGAGTTACAGGGTCAATCAATAGTGTTGTTACCATGATAAATTAATTCTTTACGATACATAAAGTAGCTTGATATTAATTAAGCTTTTTGCTTGCTACTATGTTGTAAACAAAAAATATAAACTTTGTTGAAACTAAAATTTATACTTTTGTGCTTATAGTTTTTATTCTAGACTTTACTCTTAGAAGATGTGTATAATATTAAGTAATGTTGCTATTTTTTTTAAGCCTGATTATATAAGTAGTTTCACGGATGGCTAAATAAAGAAGCTTATTACTAATCTAAAACTAGATTTATTATAGTAAGCTTAGTTTTTAGTAATTGTGACTATTCCTGAAGATATATTTTAAATATCAATATAGCGGGATTAATAAGCTTGAAAATATTATAGGAAAAGGTTTATGACTGCTGTTACTGATAAAAGATACAATATGTTGATCCCAGATTCCGCACAGTAACTGCTATAATCGGTAATTGCGTATTATTTGACCTATTTAATGGTAATTTTTATACAAAAAAATTGCAACACAAGTAAGGGTAATGAAGCTGTGCTACTAGTATTGCAATAATTCTAAACCTCCAAACCACAATTTTTTATTGTGTAACATTTGAGGGTACATAATTTAGATTGAAACTCTTGCCTGTCTCCATGACAAGACTTTTTCAGCAAACCCTAAATAGTATTATTATGTGATTATAAATTAGTTGATATCGCCTGTACAGGACAACTAGAAATACATTGTTCACAAACAATGCAGCGTGATCTTGTAAAATTGAGTTGATATGTATCTGAATCTAGAGTAAGAGCTTGTGTAGGACAAACTCCAGTGCATAAACCACAGTGAACACATACTTCCTCATCAATAACAATTTCTCCTAAATTATGAGAAACATTGACATTTTGCGATCGCATCCACTCAATAGCTTCATCTAATTGATCTATATCCCCTAATAATTCCACCACTAACCTACCCACTTGATTAGGGGCTACCTGAGCGCGGATAATATTAGCCGCAACATTAAAATCTTTAGCTAATCTATATGTAATCGGCATTTGAATGGCACGTCTGGGGAAAGTTAGGGTTACTCGTTTTTTCATAAGAAGTATGTAAACTAGATCAGGAAACTACTTAATAAGTCTTAATAAATAAATTATGAGTACAGAAACACCTGTGAATGATGCTACCAAAGCAGAATCTAACTTGGGCAGTCGCGTAAGAAATTTTTTGATTGTGATCGTAGCGATCGCTCTGAGTGCTGCTTTATTTCTGGGACTAAAAACTCAAACTAACTCTGTTTCTCTCACAGAACTAGATGAAAATTCCACACCTTTAGAAGTTGCTATTAGCAATAATAAGCCCAGTTTAGTAGAATTTTATGCAGATTGGTGTACCGTTTGCCAAAAAATGGCCCCGGATATTGCAGAACTGAAAAAACAGTATGCTAATCAGTTGAACTTTGTCATGTTGAATGTAGATAATAACAAATGGTTGCCAGAAATGCTTAAGTATAGGGTAGATGGAATTCCCCATTTTGTATTTCTCAGTAACCAGGGAGAAGGTATAGCAGAAGCAATTGGTGATATTCCTCGTTCTATCATGGGAGATAATTTAGAAGCTTTGGTAGCAGGTTCACCTCTCCCTTATGCTCAAAGCAATGGTAAAACTTCCCAATTTTCCGCCCCCATTTCTACAAACAGTCAAGATGATCCTCGCAGTCATGGAAGTCAAGTAGTCAATTAACCAGGGTTTACCGTTAGCGGAATTTGGTGTTAAGCCATAAAAGTCTTTTGGAGACGGTAAATAGGGAACAGTTTCAAGAAAAAGATGGGAGTATTTTTTTCATGTTCCCATCTCACCATAGCTGGGACTTTTTGACAGTCAAAATGGCTTAAACCATTGGACTGCAATATTAATGAATGAGGTTTTACAGAATTTATCTAGAAAAACATTGACTATTCGGTCTAAGTTGTACTATTCTAATTTCATGGTTGAAAATTCAGTAAGATTCTAATGACAAGAGGCCCAAACAAACAATTCGATACCGAAATTGCTTTAACCAAAGCAATGGAAGTGTTTTGGGCGCATGGCTACGAAGCCACTAGCCTATCAGAATTGTTGAAAAATATGGGAATAGGCAAAAAAAGCTTATATGACACTTTTGGTAATAAGCAATCGCTTTTCCTCAAAGCTTTAGAACACTATGCTAATACCACCATCCGGAATGTACGCTCTCGACTGTATACAGAAGGTTCTCCTATCAAAAACATCAAACATTTGCTCAAAGATTGGCAGGATATGCACAGTCAACCTGGTAGCTTTGGTTGTATGCTCGGTACTAATATCGCTGATTTCAACACCAGTGATGAGGCGATCGCAAAAGTATTAAGAACCTATTTGCAACAGTTAGAGGATATTTTTGCCACAACCCTAACTCGCGCCCAAACTTTAGGAGAGTTGGATAATCAGGCAAATCCGCGCAATTTAGCTCGTTTATTACTCTGTACAACTCAGGGCGTAGCATTGCTTGGTCGTGTGATGGATGACGACTCTACACTTGCAGGAGCAGTAGACAGCTTACTCTCCTTTCTTGAAAATTAAATTTTTTTGCTTTAACTTAGACCATTCGTTCAAAGTTTTAACTTCAATAAATACCCAGGAGAAATAAAAATGGCATACGATATCAACAATAAAACTATTTTAGTAACAGGTGCAAATCGTGGTATCGGCAAAGTACTCGTTGAATCTTTCTTAGAGAATGGAGCAAAAAAAGTATATGCTGCCGTTCGTAATTTAGGAAGTGCCACCCCATTAGTAGAAAAATATGGTGATAGAGTAGTTCCAGTTCAGATTGATTTAGCTGATCCTGAATCTATCACTGCTGCGGCTCAAGTCACTCAGGATGTGGAAATAGTTGTTAATAATGCAGGAGCATTTGATGCTGTAAGTCTTCTCAAAGAAAATGCGATCGCATCCTTAGAATTTCTCCTGAATATCAATGTATATGGTTTAATTCATATGGCGCAGGCTTTTGCACCTATTTTGAAAGCCAACGGTGGAGGAGTTTTTGCTCAACTCAACTCCGTTGTTTCCATGAAAACATTTTCTAACTTTGCTAACTACTCCGCATCAAAAGCAGCTTCCTATTCTATCACCCAGACATTGCGAGAACTATTGAGTGAACAAGGAACAATAGTATTAAGTGTTCATCCAGGGCCAATTGCGACAGATATGGGTGAAGCAGCAGGTTTAACAGCGATCGCCGAGTCACCTACATTAGTTGCAGACGCGATCATAGCCGCATTACAAACAGGAGATTTCCATGTATTTCCTGATACGATGGCAAAACAAATTGGTGGAGCTTATCAGAGCTTTGCAAAAAATGTGATTGAAGCCAGTATGTCAGAAGGCTAATATTCTAGGGCTTACGCAAAATATCTCTCAAATACTCTTATCTTCGTGTCCTATCCCTTTAGGAAGCTCCGCTAACGCGTTCTTCGTGGTTCATTCTTCCGTAACTTCTGCTTAATACCAATTCTTTGTGAAGCTGCATATACAGAGCTTTCTGGTGTTATGAGGTACATTATTGGCGGGCAAGATGCCCACCCCACACAAGATGCCCACCCCACACAAGATGCCCACCCCACAAGAGTTTCATGATTGTGATTTGTACCTGATTTGTACCTTATAGCAACGAAATCTGCTGTAATTTTACCCCTCCAAACCTTCCTTCTTGAGAAAAAGTGCCGAAGGCGGTGGGGTTCTTTCTATGCAACTTCAGATTAACAGGACTTACGCAAAACATCTTTTGTAACCCTCATACCTCTGTGTTATCTGTGTCTGGGGTGGTTCATTCTTCCGTAACTTCTGCATAAGTCCTGACTTATTCAGCAAACCCTAACCTAACAGATCACTCTTTTTGAGTCTCAAATCTAGCAGTAAATAATTGGTGATTACTCACTACTTTTTGGATCTAAAACACCACTTTCAATCATTAATTTTGGCCAAATTAATAAAAAGAAACCCATCCAAGTTAAAACAGGAATCGCAACAATAATTGTAACCCAAATCAGTTTAAATATTAACCAGCTAGCACTAATTAATGTTAAACCTGTGAGAATAATTGACCAAGGTTGACACCACCAAGGTTTATAGTTCCAAGGATTAATTTTTTCAGCCATATTTTCAGCATCTAAATGCTAATATCTAATTTTATTGTAGAAATATATCCACTTCCAGTATAATACCATATGTGATTTTAGTAAAAATTAAAATAAAAATTATGGTTGGTATTGCAATTATTGGTACTGGGTTTGGTCAAAAAGTACATATTCCTGCATTTAAAGCACATCATAAAACAGAAGTCAAAGCAATCTTGAATAGGGATATAAATAAAGCTAAATCTATCGCTGAAAACAACAACATTCCTCATTTTAGTGATAACTTAACCGAAATTATTGCCTTACCAGAAGTAGAAGCTGTCAGTATTTCTACACCTCCATTTTTACATTACCAAATGGGTAAGAAAATATTAGAAGCTGGAAAACATATTTTATTAGAAAAACCTGTCACCTTAAATGTTCAGGAAGCACAGGAATTATATCAAATAGCAAGAGCCAAAAATTTAATTGCTGCCGTAGACTTTGAATTTAGATTCATTCCGGCATGGCAACATTTTCATCAGTTGTTATCTTCAGGATACGTTGGTAATATTCGCTTAATTAAAATTGATTGGTTGGGTGCTTCTCGTGCTGATACTTCTCGTGCTTGGAATTGGTATTCCCAAAAAGATCAAGGTGGTGGAGTTTTAGGTTCTTTAGGTTCTCATGCTTTTGATTATATTTATTGGTTATTTGGGCCTGTTAGTAAATTAAATGCTTATTTCAATACGGCAATTTCCCAAAGAAAAGATCCTGAAACTGGAGAAATGAAACCAGTCAATACAGATGATAATTGTTTGATTTCTTTAGAGTTAGCAAATGGAATACCTTGTCAACTATCTATTAGTGCAGTAGTTCATGCACCAAGGCCTCATTGGATAGAAGTTTATGGAGATAAAGGAACATTAGTTTTAGGTAGTGAACATCAAAAAGATTATATTCATGGGTTTAGAGTTTTTGGTTCTCATGTTGGTGAGAGTTTAACAGAAATAGAAACTCCTCAAAATTTATTATTTCCTCAGCACTATCAAGATGGTCGAATTTGTGCATTTTTAAGAGTTGTAGATCAATGGGTAACAGGAATTGAAACCAAGCGGGAAATTACACCTTCTTTAAAAGAGGGGATTTATTCACAGTTATTAATGGATTTATGTCATCAATCAAATGATTCGAGAACGTGGGTAGATGTACCAAATAATTAATTGGAGGTTGCGGAAAAAGTCTTGTCGTGGAGGCTAACGTAATTCGTAATTCGTAATTCGTAATTCGTAATTCGTAATTCGTAATTCGTAATTCGTAATTCGTAATTCGTAATTCGTAATTCGTAATTCGTAATGCTCCCTATGGCTAACGCCACGCTACGCTATCGGGAGAGCTATGACTAACGTCACACTTCGTGAACGCTTACGTAATTCGTCAGGACTTACGCAACGAAGATTTGTCATTGCGACTGAAACGCAGTGTAGGGAAGCAATCCCAGGATTTTTGCGATTACGTCGCTGTCGCTCGTAATGACGCAGTACTGTCATTGCAACGTAAGTCCTATTCGTAATTCAATCACCAATCACCAGTCACCAATCACCAGTCACCAATCACCAGTCACCAATCACCAATCACCAACCCCTAAGTAAAGATATTTCCTCGATATCGAGTAGTATTTAAGCTAAAAGACGATATTTGCTATACAATGCAGCGAAAGTTCAATAATAATAAGTTGTCAACAATAAGCTACAAGCTAGATAGTTGATAGCTGATGATGATTCACCAAAAGCGGATAAGGATTGCAGATTATGAGTAATTTCAGACGCGTACCAGTAGGCATTGTTGGCGCGTCAGGTTATGGCGGAGTACAACTAGTCAGACTCCTGATGGATCATCCAGAAGTGGAAGTAGTTTATTTAGGTGGTGAAAGCAGTGCTGGGAAAACATTTGCTGATCTCTATCCCCATTTGGGAAATGTAGTTAAATTAAATATTGAAGCAGTAGATCCAGAACTTATTGCTAGTCGTTGTGAAATAGTATTTCTTTCTCTTCCTAATGGTTTAGCCTGTGATATTGCACCCAAACTGATTGAGAAGGGATGTAAAGTATTAGATTTGAGTGCTGATTATCGTTTTAGTGATTTAAAAACTTATACAACTTGGTATGGAACGGAGCGAAAAGATCAAAGTTTGGCAGAAACGGCAGTGTATGGTTTACCAGAATTATACCGCGATCGCATTGCTGAATCAAATTTAATTGGTTGTCCTGGTTGTTATCCTACGGCTAGCTTATTGGCACTTGCTCCACTTCTCAAACAAGGGTTGATTATACCAGAAACTGCCATCATTGATGCCAAGTCTGGAACATCTGGAGGGGGAAGACAGGGAAAAATTAATTTGTTGTTAGCAGAAGCAGACAACTCCCTGGCAGCGTATAACGTTGCTCGCCATCGTCATACTCCAGAAATTGAGCAAATTTGCAGTGATTTAGCAGGACATGAAATAACAGTTCAATTTACTCCTCATTTAATCCCAATGGTGAGGGGAATATTAGCTACTGTTTATGCTACTTTGCGAGATCCCGGTTTAGTACGTGATGACTTACTAACAATTTACACTGCATTTTATCGTAATTCCCCTTGGGTAAAAATTTGTAATAGTGGCACATATCCCCAAACCAAATGGGCGTGTGGAAGTAACTCTTGCTATATAGGTATAGAAGTTGACCCTCGTACACGCCGAGTGATTGTGATGTCGGCCATTGATAACTTGATTAAAGGGCAAGCTGGACAAGCTATTCAGTGTATGAACATTATTATGGGTTGGGATGAAGGTTTAGGTTTACCCAAGGTTGGGTTTTATCCTTAAACTCTGCACGGTTTGGGAAATGGGGTGAGGGGATGAGTGGGTGAGGGGATGAGTGGGTGAGGGGATGAGTGGGTGAGGGGATGAGTGGGTGAGGGGATGAGTGGGTGAGTGGGTGAGGGGGTGAAATTTCTTTACTTATTCCCAATCACCAGTCACTAGTCACCAGTCACCAATCCCCCATCCCCAATCCCCCGATCACCTATTTTGGTCCTAAACCAACAGTACCAGCATAAATAGCGCGATCGCCTAACTCATCTTCAATTCTGAGTAAGCGGTTGTATTTAGCTACTCTTTCACTCCGACACAGAGAACCTGTTTTAATTTGTCCAGCACGAGTTGCTACAGCTAAGTCAGCAATTGTTGTATCTTCAGTTTCACCGGAACGATGGCTAATGACTGAACGAAAACTGTTACGAGTTGCTAAATCAATGGTTTCCAAAGTTTCGGTTAGTGAACCGATTTGATTTAACTTAATCAAAATGGAATTACCTGCTTTTTGTTCAATGCCTTTTTGCAAACGAGTGGCATTAGTAACAAATAAATCATCACCAACTAATTGGACTTTAGAACCAATTTTTTGAGTTAGTAGTTGCCAGCTTTGCCAATCTTCTTCATGTAAACCATCTTCAATGGAAACAATGGGATATTGGTCCACTAATTGACTTAAATAATCAATAAACTCTCCAGGGGTGTGGGGTTTACCGTCATAAACATATTGACCATCTTTATAAAATTCACTTGCAGCTACATCTAAAGCTAGAGCTACCTGTTCACCAGGTTTGTAACCAGCCTTTTCAATAGCAGCTACCAGTAATTCTAAAGCTACTTGGTTAGATTCCAGGTTAGGTGCAAAACCACCTTCATCACCTACACCAGTCAACAAACCTTTTTCATCTAAAACTTTGCTGAGAGTTGCAAACACTTCTGCACCCCAACGTAAAGCTTCTTTAAAAGAAGGCGCACCAATGGGGACAATCATAAATTCTTGGAAGTCCACATTATTAGCTGCGTGCGCTCCTCCATTAATGACGTTCATTAAGGGAACAGGGAGTAAATTTGCTAAAGGCCCACCCAAATAGCGATAGAGGGGAATATCTAAAGCTGCTGCACCGGCTTTTGCTGCGGCTAGGGAAATACCCAAGATGGCGTTTGCACCAAGATTAGCTTTGTTTGGTGAACCATCAGTAGCAATCATTGTTCGGTCTAATAGTTCTTGGTTGAGAACATCCAAACCAATTAATTTGGGTGCTAATATCTCATTAGCATTTTTTACGGCTGTGAGAACTCCTTTTCCACCGTAACGACTTTTATCCCCATCCCGGAGTTCATGTGCTTCAAATGTACCAGTAGAAGCACCGCTAGGAACTTGTGCAATTCCAACTGCACCTCCGGCTAAGTGTACTTCTGCCTCTAATGTAGGTCTACCCCGTGAGTCAAGAATTTCGCGGGCTACAATAGCATCAATGGCAGTGTCTAGGTATTTTGTCATTCCGGCTTACTCCTAATATATTTATTGTTGTTTAGGGTTAAGACTTTACAGTTTAGTCCTAAACCAACCGTTAGTTTATGCGTTTCTGGAAGAAAATAAAGTGATATTCAAGAATATTTCCAGTATTAGGAGACAGTGCAAGAGGCAGGGTGCAGGGTGCAGGGTGCAGGGTGCAGGGTGCAGGGTGCAGGGTGCAAGGTGCAGGGTGCAAGAGAATAAAGAACTAATTCTTCACCCCCTCTCCCCCTCATCCCCTCATCCCCTCATCCCCTCACCCTAACTCCTAAAATACGCAGGTTTCTGCTGTTTTTTCGGTGCGGCGAGTTGTAGTATTATTTCTAGTAGCCAGGGTGCTAGGTTTTGACACCAAACGGCTAGATGAGATTGCCAACCTACTAGGATTTCTGTTTTGTCTTTTTGCAGACCGATAATTAAGGCTTTGGCTACTTGTTCTGGTGTTATGGGGGTAACTCCACGATAAAGTTTCAAGCCACGTACCATGTCTGTATCTGTGAGGGTAGGAAGTAAGGCAACGACGTGGATGTTATGTTCTGCTAGTTCTCTTCGTAATGCTTGGGTAAATCCTAAGATGGCAAATTTTGTGGCTGAGTAGGTGGCCATTGTGGGTGCTGCGACTTTTCCCATGAGGCTAGAAACATTAACTATTGTTCCTTGTTTCTGTCTGGCCATGCGTCGGGCTATTAAGTTGGTGAGGGTGTATGTTCCTAACAGGTTAACGGAAAGTTCTTCTTGGACTTGGGGTAGTTTGGTTTGCAGAAATGAATTTTGGTGTGCGACTCCAGCACAGTTGATGAGTAAATGAATCGGTCCGTAGTTACGCCAAATTTGGGCGATCGCTATGTTAACACTGATTGGTTGGGTTAGGTCTAAGGTGATGATGGTAACTTCTGTTCCCAGTTGTTCTATTTCTTGAGCTACTTCTGCAAGTTTTTGATGATTGCGTGCTATGAGTATCAATCTCTTCATTCCCTGTTGGGCAAGCTCTAGTGCGATCGCTCTCCCAATTCCACGGGAAGCTCCTGTAATTAGAGCTACTTTACCTTGAATATTCATTGCTTTTCACCTCCAAGTTTTTGCCTTTTTCCTAGTGGTTTCTGTTCTAGGTTGAGGCTATGGATGACTGTTAATGCTTGTGTTGTGGGATTTTTCTATGATTGATTGGCAATACCCCGGTTGCGGATCATGTAGAAATTTCCCGTGACTAGAAATGGTTTGTTTGGTTTTGAGCATTTATCAGTAATGTGATAATCCACACGTTAGCAACGAAATCAAGAGATTGCAATATTTTTTAATAAGTATTTCTTAACAATTGTTTACAGGGTTATATTATATAGGGAAGAATTTTGTGGGATAAGGTTTCTTTAATAGTTGTTGATCCCGGTGGGAATTCCCTGACATTTGGGTTTTGGGGAACGCAGATAGACGCAGATAGACGCAGATGTTTTGGTGTGGGATGATGTATTGGATAATTTTGTCTGGTAATTTAGTAGGCCTCAAATCTTCTACTGTCGTAATGAAAAGTTAGGAATGTCAGATCATCGGAGAAGATTCCTAAAATAATGTCGAGGTTTTCTCGAAAATAGGAACTACCAGATTCATCATCATTGCTAATGATGGGTTGCTCGAGTATTTCTACAACAATAGCTGGTTGATGTTGATATGGAAATTGACGATTTTTCAGGTTTGCTTTCCATTTAACTAATTGTCCTACTTGAAAAGAATCTTTTTTGAGAAAATTATGACAAGCTATTTGTAGCTTGGTAATGTATTCTTCTCCGTAGTTTTCTTTTTCTGTAGCAATTTCTTCTTCGTATTCTTCAAAATTGCCAGTTTGGAGTGTTTCCACCAATGTACTTATTAAGTCTTCACTTTTCTCTTTTTTCTTACTCATCTTTATTAACTCCTTATCTATCATTAGTTAGTTGAGGTATTTTGGATTGATATATCTTACGACTATCAGGAAATGACATACGATTGATTTGATGAAAATTATTGAAAATGTTCTTATTGCGTTTAGTTAGTTCTACTTTTGTGATCAAATGTCTAATTTTATCACTTACTGTTTTCAGTAACAGAGTTTGATGTGACTTAATTTCTTCTCTATTTTGAACTCCTTCTACTACATAAAATATTTTAGGGGGTAATAAATTGTAACTAGAAGGTACAACATCTAATAACCACCAGTCAAATAACTCACGTCTACCATGAGAACCTGGAAAAATAGCATAACCTTCTAAACAATCTTCTAAAATGTTTAATATTGCTTCCACTGCTTGATCATAGTTAACAACTCGGATCGCATTGTAGAAAACATCTAATGCTTCATCTAATATTTGAAAATTTACTATTTCCTTTTCTATATAAAACTGCTGTTTTAAAGTATGATTACTGAATTTTTTAGGATTAAATTCAGGAATATTATAACTTTGGGATATTGAATTATTATCTATTATTTCGATAATTTTATATATTAGAACATTAATAATTTTTTGTGGTAATAAATTCCGTGGTTGATAATATCTTAAAGTAGGTTGAGCAACTAAGGTTAAAATTAGAGTCATCCATAAGTAACAAAGATGAGTAAAATTTTTATTATTTTTATGATTATCAGACAGTGATATTAAAATTTCTTCTATATCATCTGCTAATAAAACTGTACCATCAGACTCTTTTTCATAAAGTTCTTCATAATGTTCTGACTTAATTCTCTCAAACAAAATTTTAAAATTTTTAGGTATATTCAGTTTTGAAATATCTGTTTTCATATTTTTATTTTCTCCTATTAATACCATGTTTTTTACATCCTTGTAATTTTTCAATTAGTATCAATTAAATATATATCCTGATTGTTGATATAATATTTTAATGTTGATTTTATTGTTTACAATTGAAAAGGGGGATAGGGATAATCCCAAAAAACCTCTAAATTTAGATTTGTAAATTTATCTTGAAATTGTTTAATTACTCCCTCACAACTTTGGCATGGTTGTCGTTCAGTGTAAAGATAAATGTTTCCTTTTACATAAACATTATAGAACTTCTCTAGAGTATCTGCTATTTCAGATAATACCTTATATTCTGAATCAGTATCCATCAAGTATCCAGTGTAAGGGTCAATAGTTGGCTCAAATTGTCCTCCTTCTGACTTTGGTTTAGGTCGTTGAGGAATTGGACTTTTTTTCCCACCTTTAGATGTTGCCCCTGCACAAAAAAATATATTACTCTGAAGATGGATTTCAGCAAAAGCAACATTGCTGCTAGGGTATTGTTTATTCAGGTATTTTGCTCTAATTTGAGTCGCAGAGGCTTGTAGAATTGCTTTTTCCATATTTGGAAATAGTTATTTACACCCCATAATGATATGTAATTCTGCACCCAAACCAAAATTATTAATGATCATTGATATACTTAGTTTTTAGTATTTTTGTCAAATTATGATTTTAAATCATAAAACAAATTAAAGGATAAAATATTTGTAATATTTTGTAAATAGGATACAAAATAGAAATATCCAAAATAAAAATAGTAGGCATCAAATATGGTACGGTTAAAAACGTGGCAATTAATCATCCTGATTTCACCAATAGCTGCAATTATTACCTTCTTGTTAATTTCCGCAGGAATGCAAATTCATGCTTGGGGATTAAGTTGGATTTGGGGTATATTTACTTTAGTATTTGTAGGGTGGCGGTGGTTATTAGTTAAATGGACAAAACCCACAGTTAATGAAATTGAAAATGTGTTTGCTCAAGTTCAGCAAGAATTAGAATCAAGCAGCGAAAATTATATAGATATATCTACAGAAACAGATAAAACCCAACAAATAGAAGCAGCACTTAAAAATATTATCAGTGAAGCCGAAAATGATCCATTAATTTGGGAAGATTTACAAACATTCTGGTACAGATGTCAAAGTTTAATTATTGCGATCGCTAAAATTTATAATCCAGAAGTCAACTATCCACTTTTAAACATCTATATTCCCGAAGTTTATGGATTAATTCGTGGTACGGTAGATGATATGGATCAATGGATGAATAAATTATCACCAGCTTTAAATCAAGTAACCATTGGACAGGCTTATCAAGCATATCAAACATATCGGAAATTAGAGCCATCAGCACGAAAATTTATCAAAGTTTGGAATTTAGCTCAATGGTTTTTAAATCCTGTTGCTGCGGTAGCTAAAAAAGTTAGTCAAGGTACAAATAATCGTGCTTCCCAAGAATTACTGACTAACTTAAATCAAGTATTAAGAGAAGCATTATTGAGAAACCTATCTCAACAAGCAATTTCTTTGTATTCGGATACAAAAGTTGAATTACAAAAACAAGAATTAACTTCATCCAAAACCCAAACTATCCGCGAACTCATTACTCAAGTAGAGACACCAGAAAAAGTAGAACAAAAACCAGTGAATATTTTAATTATTGGTCGTACTAGCTCTGGTAAAAGTAGTTTAATCAATACAATTTTTCAAAGTGAATTAGCAGCAGTTGATGTTTTACCCAGCACAGATAAAATCAAAACCTATCATTGGGAGATAGAAACTGGAGAAGTTTTAAACATTTGTGATACACCAGGTTATGAACAAGTTAAAAAAGAAGAATTACGATATTTAGTAATTGATTATGCTAATAAAGCCGATTTATTATTATTAGTAACTCCCGCTTTAGATCCCGCTTTACAAATGGATATAGACTTTTTAGAAGACTTGAGAGTGGAAGTAGGTGATTTACCAATTATTACTATTATTACCCAGGTAGATAAACTACGTCCAATTAGGGAATGGCAACCTCCTTATAATTGGAAAATAGGAAATAAATCAAAAGAAATTTCAATTAGAGAAGCAACAGAATACAGAAAACAAGAATTAGGAAAATTCTCCAATTTAGTCTTACCAATTGTTACACGTGATATAAATATAGGACGCAATGCTTGGAACATAGAAAATCTATGTACAGAAATATTAGCCACAATAGATCCTGCTAAAAAATTACGACTAACTCGTTTTTTTAGAGACTTAGAAATCAGAATTAATGAATCTGCCAAAATCATTGATCGTTATACTTTTCAAATGACAACTACCCAAGGAATTACCGCATTTTTAAAAAGTCCAGTTTTACAATTTATTTCTACATTATCTACAGGTACACCAAGTTTAGCTTATTTATTAGCAGAACAAATACCTGTAGAACAATTACCCATCGTCATCGGAAAACTACAAATGGCCTATGATTTATTTCCAATTTTAAATTCAAACAATTCAAACATTGATAAAAATCGTAAATTTGATTTATTAACTCTGTGGCCTTTACTACTAGAAAACTCTGGTAATCCAGATACTAACGCTTGGGCTTTTGGTCATGCTTTAATAGAATATTGGACAAAGGATTTAAGTATTAATCAAGTACAGGAAAGATTTAATTATTATTTGCATAATGATAGTTAAATCAGGTAATGCACGTTTACAATATTTATATTGCATTAAAAATAAAAATGAAGCTTTGACAACAGATCTTGCATTAATGATGCACAATAGACTACTTTATTTGTGCTTGTATAAGCTATGCTTATGAGTAATATTCAATTTTCTTGTCAAGTCCTATTGACATTTTGTAACAGATTCGTTATGTTTATTTACATGATTGAAAAATCAAAAGTAAAACTTAATATTTTTTAGTTTATATATAGTTCTTGTCACAGAATAGACTTATAAAGTTTTTTAAGTTTATGTGCATTAGCAAAAGTTTGAGCATCGTCATTCGGACTTCTCCTATTAACCCTGGTTAGTTTCACCAGGGTTTTTTTATTACTTAGAATTCATTTTCTCTGTTGAAAGTTCCTTAAAATTAAAATAAATAATTAAGTTTTACTGAAAAAGTGTTGTTGTGAATATGGGAAACAGGGAATAGTTAAGAAATACAGCAAGTTATATAGGACTCCTATTTGAGTTTTGAATACAATTAGGTATTGTAGGGTGTGTGAGAACGGAGTTCGTAACGCACCCAATCCCTGATAATAGTGTATTAAGCTATCAATAAGACACCCTACGTGTCTTTTCAAAAATAAAATATTATCCCCAGATGTTTAATCAATATGTGCAATTAATTGTGCTTAGGTACTTAATTTTTACCTAACTCACATGGAAATTGCTATATCAACAACTATTAAATTCTCCTCCTAATAATACAAGATAACTATCAGTAATTACTTTCAGAAAGATTATTTTTACTGATATTTTTTTTATTTATGGAATTTCACAAAATCTTTAATCGGAAAAGTTTGTCATGGGGTTTTGAAATAGCTAAAGTTTTGTTAAGATCATATGACTAGGAGTTAATCACACAGATTAAACCCACCAGGGTGTCAGAAAAAAGATACTACTAGTAACAGCTAAAGGTTAATAAAGCGAAAATATGAATACATACATTGTTTTTGACGAAGCTCTCCGAATGCTTACCAATGCTTATTTGATTTCAGCTGTAGCTTTGATTGCAGCTTCTAGCATAGGTTTAGCAGTAATCGAAACAATAGAAAACATAGGAGATCATTAAACCTACATTCTTGAGGTATTATTCCTCAGACGAAAAAATATTCAGGTGTTGGCTGGTTTATATACTATTGAAAATTTATACGCGTAATTCTACAAGCCTCATTGCACTACATAAATATTAAGCAATTAAGTTGACAAATACAGATTGGCGTAAATACACCAATCACTATCTGTTGCTAAAAAGCTTACTAGTTCTCACTTTTGACTTTTGACTTCCGCGAAGCGTTACTGTACTCATTGTTCGGTTTGTATTCTGGTATTCAGTAACTGTTGACTCAATATTGAATCTACTCACATCGGAGTGATATATTCACAGCGAAGATCGTAGTAATCACTCAAAGTAATTGTTTGCACTCTTTGCTTTCAATTATTCCATAACTTTTGTGTAAGTCCTAAATTCTTGAACTTGCAAAGCAAAGCTCCTCTTTAGTAAAGAAATTGGGGAGCTGCATTGATTTATGGCCATGATAATTGTAGGATTTTGTCATTAACTTTTATTGATGATCAATATGCCTAGCTTGGCCTCTTTATTCCAGTTGCAAGATATTCTTTCAGCAGTTCCACTTAACTTATCTTCATCTGCTTTAACCCAAACAATCTGCGGCATTCAAACAGATACAAGAACATTACAACCTGGTGAAGTGTTTTTAGCTTTACGTGGTCAAAAATTTGATGGACATGAATTTATACCTACAGCGATAGAAAAGGGAGCGGTAGCAGCTATAGTTGATTACGCCTATGATAACCCTGGATATCCAGTTTTACAAGTAAATAATACACTAAAAGCATACCAAGAAATTGCTAAATGGTGGCGAAAAACTTTTACTATTCCTATTATTGGAGTCACTGGTTCAGTTGGCAAAACTACCACTAAAGAATTAATTGCCGCAGTATTAGGAACTCAGGGTAAAGTTCATAAAACCTATAAAAATTTTAATAATGAAATTGGTGTTTCCACAACTTTGTTAGAACTAGATCGAACTGCTGATTTTGCAGTTATAGAAATGGCTATGCGGGGTAAGGGACAAATTGCAGAATTAACAGAAATTGCTCAACCAGATATAGGTGTCATTACTAATGTTGGGACAGCACATATAGAATTACTAGGTTCAGAAAAAGCCATAGCTGAAGCTAAATGTGAGTTATTAGCAGAAATGCCTCAAGATGGTGTGGCAATTCTCAATTATGATAATCCACTATTAATGCAGACATCTCAAAAGTTTTGGTCAGGTAAAGTAATTAGTTATGGATTTTTGGGTGGAGATATTCAAGGAAATTTAATTAGTAATGACATGATTGAAGTTGGGGGAATGAATTTACGTTTACCATTACCTGGCCGCCATAATGCTAGTAATTATTTAGCTGCTTTAGCAGTGGCTCAAGTATTAGGAATTGATTGGAAAAAGTTAGAAAATGGGGTAATGGTAAATATGCCAGGGGGAAGATCCCAAAAGTTTAACTTACCCAATGATGTTGTCATTTTAGATGAAACGTATAATGCTGCTCCGGAAGCAATGATAGCTGCTTTACAACTATTAGCTGATACTCCTGGAAAGCGAAAAATTGCAGTATTAGGAGCTATGAAAGAGTTAGGTTCACGATCCCTAGATTTACATCAACAAGTGGGAGAAATGGTAGAGAAATTAAATTTAGATGGTTTATTGGTGTTAGTAGATGGTCAAGATGCCAAAATGATTGCTGATAGTGCCAAGGGAATTTGTTGTGAATGTTTTACTACTCATGATGATTTATTAGCGAGATTAAAGACTTATATTAAATCTGGCGATCGCCTTTTATTTAAAGCTGCTCATTCTGTGGGTTTAGATCAAGTAGTTAATCAATTACGAGCAGATTTTTTAGATGTGAAAGATTGATAAGATAACGGTTATTAGTTATGTAAAATACTTTCACCCTAACCCTAACCTCCGTATCGGCGAGCGATGAGGAAGCTATAATATACTATTTTGTCAAGCGCAATGCTCAACTAGAAGCTAAAATTACTCAAGTATTTTACACCCTCAATCTCACTTCTTCTTACTCAGTTTTCGATATTCCCAAGGATTGACAAATTTATTATCATTCCAAACACCTATTTTTTGCTGTTTTGCTTGGTTTTCAGCTTGTTGGATGATATCCTTACTAGGACATTTGTTTAAGTAAGAACGATAAACTTTAACTAAACCTTCTTCCAATAAAACCTGTTGGATAAAAGTGCCATTTTTTAATCTTACTTCTGCTACTTTTCTACCATAGCGATCGCTGTCAATAATATCTAATTTAACTTTATTTCCTCCACTTTGGATCAGTTCTTGTAATCTTGCTTTTGCTTTTAATCCCCAACTGAATTGATTTTTATCTCTTACTTTTCTGCTTTTCTTTTCTTTATTGGTGTGGGGTATTTCTGGTGCATCTATACAAGCAAATCGAATTGACAATTTTTGGTCTTGCTTATCTCTTACAATCAATGTATCACCATCACTAACTCTTTCTACAACATTACTTGTTGTATCAAATAATTGTTCACATCCAGTCAATGCAATTACAAATACAAGTATACTTATTTGCTTTATTAATTGATTCATTTTGGTTGCTAAAAGTATTTATAAGTAGGGTTTACTGTAAAGCTCTTCGGTTATGGATGCGCTGAGAACAAAGCTTGTCGTTATGTGTAAAAGTAATCTGTGGAGACTAGGGAACAGAGAACAGAAAAAAGGAATCAAGGTAGACTGAGTCCTTTCAAACATCAAGTATTAGTCCTATGGGTATTAACAGTAAATTCACCAATATTTAACGTTAATAGTGTTTAAGTATAATTACATAATTTGCCATTCTTGATTTTAATGTATAAAATTGATGTTAAGTTAAGTAGTGGTTGGTAAAGAGAGTAGCAATAATAGCATTATGGGCGCATCTCAATTAGAAAAATGAATAAATTTACACAAACAATTGTCTGAAACTCTCTTAACTTTGTGTCTTCTGTGCCTTTTTCAGTAATATTTTCGGCACACTGTGTAGACAATCATATCAAGCCTTGGATCATTTGATTTCCTCAAATAAAAATAAATTTACATATCTGGGAGCATCCCAAAATTACAGTCTTCAGTTTTATGAATTCAGGGAATGTAAACCACTATTTACTCATCCAGGAAAAACAACTAAAGCAAAAATATGGAAAGCATTAACAAAACCCAGTATTGTGCTAACGAACAAGAATTTCAGAAGTCTTTAATTGAACTAGAAGATATTTTACAGGTGAATTCATCTGATAATCAAAATCTGACGGAAGTCAATGAAAGTCAAACTTCTGACCAGACAAATAGTACATATACAGAAGATATTGATTTAAATACTTTAGAAGATGCAATGACTGATATTGAACAATATTTAGCAAGAAGAGGCAAATAATGGGATAATAAAAACTAATTTCTATAAGTGTTCTGTCGTTTAGCTTCGTATAACATCAAAGCTGCGGCGATCGCTACATTTAAAGATTCAACTTCGGAACTGAGGGGAATTTTTACCTGAATATCAGCCATCGTGGCTAAATTTTCAGATAAACCAGCACCTTCATTTCCTAGTAAGATTAAGCTTGGTTTGCACCAGTCTACCTGCCAATAGGTTAAGTTAGCAGTAGGTAAAGTAGCAATTACTTGTATACCTGCTTGCTGACATTTTTCAACCGTGCTTTTGAGGTCTTTACTTACTGTTTTATTTACACGAAACCACTGACCGGCTGAAGCTCTCAACACTTTTGGATGATCTAAATCAACGCTATCATCACTTAACCATAAACCAGAAGCACCAGCAGCCGCAGCAGTCCTAATTATAGTTCCCAAATTACCAGGATCTTGCAAGGTTTCCACTGCTAAAAGTATACCAGTTAAAGGAACTTGATTTTCTGTAATTCTGTGAGCCGTTGCAACTACACCATCAGGTTGTACGGTAGTAGCGATCGCTGTTAAAATTTCTTCACTAACTATTTCAATGCGATCGCAGCGACTACTAACCAAATCCCAGAGTTGCGGATGTGTCGTTTGCCATTTAGGAGTGCAACATACGATTTCTAAGGGAAAATTAACAGCACAAGCTTCTTCCAATAAGTGTGTTCCTTCTAATAGAAACAACTCTTGTTTATGTCTTTCTTTAGTTGCATGAAGTTTGCGTATTTGCTTAACTAGACTATTTTGTAAACTTGTTAGCACGATCTTGATATGAGATAAAACCTTAGCCTGCCATATCTCCTTTCGGAAACACTTTTTGGCGCAAACCCTAGTTATGGAGTTGGGTAAAATGCGGAACCCGGGACTTGAACCCGGAAGCCTTGCGGCACTAGAACCTGAATCTAGCGCGTCTGCCAATTCCGCCAGTTCCGCTGGCATTTTACAATTTACTACCGACTCTCCATTATTGCTTAAATGCCGAAAATTGTCAATATCTTTGAACAGTAAACAGTAGACAGTTAACAGTGATAAGCTGTTACGCACTTAAATTTAGGTCATCCTAAAATAGTTAAATCTTGTGGGGTGGGCATCTTGCCCGCCTGACTTATACAAATTAAATGCACAACTGCTTAACTGATAACTGATAACTGATAACTGACAACTGGGAGTTAGCCTAGCTTTCCCGAATTACGTAAGCGTTCACGAAGTGTGACGTTAGTCATAGCTCTCCCGATAGCGTAGCGTGGCGTTAGCCATAGGGAGCATTACGAATTACGAATTACGAATTACGAATTACGAATTACGAATTACGAATTACGAATTACGAATTACGAATTACGAATTACGAATTACGAATTACGAATTACGAATTACCCAATCATTCTTGATTCAAAAAATCTAAATATCCTTTACTCAACTCTTCCACAGCTAGATCATAAAACTGCTTACCATGTTCTGGAGTTGCTAAAGCAGGATTTGAACCCATACGGCCATCAGGATAACGGGAACGAAAATCAACCGCACTATAGATTCTATGTCCACTTGTCACCTCTGGAGATAAAGGAGCTTTTTTAATCGCTTCGGGATAGACATACTGAGTCACAGCCACTTCACTGGGTGTAGCATGAGAACCTTCTTGATCTGCGTATAATTCCTTAGCTAGTTTATAGACAGAACCACACATAAACCAATTAGCTACTTGACATTGAACTTTTTGGTAATTGTGAATTTGCAAATCTTCTAAATGTGCGTATATTTCAGAAAAAGCAGCTTTTAAAGTAGCAATATTCCCACCATGTCCATTAATAAAGTAAAACTTTGTAAACCCAAATTTAGCTAGACAAGTTATGTGGTCTCGTACTACTAAAATTAAAGTGCTAGGGCGGAAACTAATCGTACCTGGAAAAGCCATATGATGTAAGGCCATTCCCACATTAATTGTTGGTGCAACCATTGCTGATGTTGCTTCACCCACTCCACGGGATATAGCTTCTGCACAAATGGCATCAGTTCCTATTAAACCAATAGGCCCATGCTGTTCTGTTGAGCCAATAGGAATAATAATACCTTGAGATTGTTGTAAATAAGTTTCGACTTCTGGCCAGGTACTCAGATGTAATAACATTTTCTTGTAGGTTAATCTATTTATTTCTCTATTCTGAATTATTGTCGCTTTTTCAGTAAAAGCACAAAACTAAAAATTTTAGTTTCAGATATAGTGATCCGATTTGATTGGTGAATTTTTCTTGGAGTTAGGGAACAGGGAACAGTTTCAAGAGTTAGTAAGTTTAAATTTTCACGGAAAGTGCAAGGTTTTCAACCACTGATCCTCAAATATCTTGCACTTTTTCAACTTCGAGAGACGGAAAATAAGTTTTTAATTCTCTCCCTGCACCCTGCACTCTGCCTCCACCACAAAACTTTTACACATAACGGCAAGCAACGCTTACAGTAAACCTTAACTATTTTTTGGTCGTCTTAATTGCTGAGAATTGATAGGGCCAAGAATCTTATTTAAACTCTGCAACTGTTCTGCTGTACCCATACATATTAAAGTATCTCCTGACATTAAAACAGTATCACCAGTAGGCCCACCAATTAGACTACCATCCCGACGACGAATTGCCAGGACTAAAGCACCGGTTTGCGATCGCAATTTAGCCCGTTGTAAACTTTGACCTACAAATGGACATACAATTTCTTCTAACAAAAATTCTTCCATGTACAACTGTCTGTCTGAACCAGATAGCATCCCATCCACAAAATCTAATATTTGCGGTCTTAGGGCAGCCGCTGCCATTCTTTTACCACCAGTGATATAGGGGGATATGACTGCATCTGCACCACCCCTTTGTAGCTTTTGTAAAGCTTCCTCTGTACTCGCACGAGCGATCGCTCGAATTTGCGGATTAAGTGTTTTTGCTGATAAGACTGTATATAAATTTTCTGCATCTGAAGGTAAAGCCGCCACAATACAAATTGCCCTTTCTACCCCCACCTTCAATAAAGTATCATCCAAAGTAGCATCACCTTGATAGGCTGTATAACCTTCCATCTGGGCCCTTTGGACAGATTCTATTTCCGAATCAATCACCGCAAAAGCCACACTTTCGGAACGAAATTCCTGAGCGATTTGTCGTCCAGTCCGGCTAAACCCACAAATTATATAATGTCCTGATAAAGATTCCATTAAACGCCTTTGTTGCCTGAGTTTAATACCTTCCTGAAAGTAGCCTTCTATGACAGCCTGAGTAAATCTATTCACAATATAACCAATATTAATTACACCCATCAGAATTAAGGCAATGGTAAATAATCTACCCCTACTACCCAAAGGATTAGTTTCACCATAACCCACGGTAGCTAAAGTTATTACGGTCATATAAGCTGCATCTTCCCATGACCAACCTTCAATTAGCCTGTACCATAAAGTACCTATTAGTAGTACCATGACTAAGGCCACAGCCCCAGCCATCAATTCTTTCTGGATACGTTTATACTTTTGCTCTAAGGTAGAATACACAGATTTAATGATAAAAGAAGAGGAAGTTTTGGGAGGTGGGGAGGTGGGGTGATGGGGTGAAAGATTTTTCCTAATCACCAGTCACCAGTCACCAGTCACCAGTCAAGTCACCAATAATGATGTATTCTCTATTAATAGATTTCAGCCCTACTAGAATTAGTAAAGGGATCTATCCTAACAAGATAGCAAGTAATATATAACCAGTTGATCTGGGCGTAAATCTGATCAAGCTAGAAATATTAGCCTAATTTGACTATATTTTTAGTAACTATTAATATAAAACATTTTCAGGAGGTGCGGTAGTGAGTTTTCAAACTCTAGCTGAACAAGCCGAGATACTCCCAGAGGATAACTCTATGTCATCTCAACCCTTTGATGCAGATAACTTTAACCAAGTTGTCATGACTACCTATGGACGGTTTCCTTTGGCATTAGAAAGAGGTTCTGGCTGTCGTGTATGGGATACTCAAGGTAAGGAATATTTGGATTTTGTTGCTGGTATAGCAACTTGTACTTTGGGACACGCTCACCCAGCTATGGTGAAAGCAGTTACTCAACAAATCCAAAAACTGCATCATGTTTCCAATTTGTACTATATTCCCGAACAAGGTGAATTAGCTAAATGGATTATTGATCACTCCTGTGCAGACAGGGTGTTTTTCTGTAACTCTGGTGCAGAAGCCAATGAAGCAGCAATTAAATTAGCTAGAAAATACGCTCACACAGTTTTAGATATTGCCAATCCCATCATTTTAACGGCTAATGCTAGTTTTCATGGTAGAACACTAGCTACTATTACAGCTACAGGACAACCAAAATATCAGAAGAATTTTGATCCTCTTGTTCCTGGTTTCCACTATGTACCTTATAACGATATTAGTGCTGTGGAAGCTGCGGTGACGGAACTTGATGAGGGTAACTATCGTGTAGGTGCAATTTTAATTGAACCGTTACAGGGAGAAGGTGGTGTACGTCCTGGAGATGTAGCTTATTTCCGTAAACTCCGGCAAATTTGTGATGAAATCGGCATTTTACTAATGTTTGATGAAGTCCAAGTAGGAATGGGACGTAGTGGTAAGTTATGGGGTTATGAACACCTAGGAGTAGAACCAGATGTCTTCACTAGCGCCAAGGGATTAGGTGGAGGTATTCCGATTGGGGCAATGATGACTAAAAAATTCTGTGATGTTTTTCAACCAGGGGATCATGCTAGTACCTTTGGTGGTAATCCTTTTGTTTGTGGTGTGGCACTGAGTGTTTGTGAAACTTTGGAGCAAGAAAACATTTTAGATAATGTTCAAGAACAAGGCGCTCACTTGCGAGAAGGTTTAAAAATGATTGCCCGTAAATATTCCCAGCATATTGCAGAAGTAAGAGGTTGGGGTTTAATTAATGGAATGGAAATTAAAGCAGAATCTCAATTAACTGCTCCTGATTTTGTCAAAGCTGCTATAGATGAAGGCTTATTGTTAGTACCTGCTGGGCCTAAAGTGGTAAGATTTGTTCCACCTTTAATTGTGACAGATACGGAAATAAATCAAGCTTTGCAAGCAGTAGAAAAAGTTTTAGCCAATCTCACAGCCTAGGTTAGGATTGGCCAATATTATTGTTGTTCATCATGGGAGTTAACTTAGCCCCTTGAACTTATCAGTTATCAGTTGTCAGTTGTCAGTTATCAGTTGTCAGTTATCAGTTGTCAGTTATCAGTTGTCAGTTGTCAGTTGTCACTGTTTACTTTTTGCGGCTAATCCTATTTATTGTTTTCTACACCACTAATTTTTAAAACATCACTCATATTTGCACAGTAATTGGGTAAGTCAAAACTGTTAGGATTAATAGCATTTGAATAGGTAAAATGACGATAGTTCATACAAAACCGATCCCAGGCTGCCATTTGAATTCTAAATAGTGTAATAATTACATTTGCTAAACCTAAAGATAGAGGAATGCGGAAATAAATCTTTTTTCCTAAAAAAGCACAAACCTGTTCTATAGCTTGATCTACTGTTAACCCAGTTTGACCTAAAACAAATCTTCTTGGGTCTCCTGTTTGTGGTGGATAATCAATTAAATATTGTATAACTGTGGCGATATCTTGGCCATGAATAAAGTGAAAACTACCATCAGCTTTTAAAAAGCGAATTATATTAATGTATTTAGTAACTTCAGGAATTCCCGATGTCAGATGTGAATAAGGTTTTTGTGCATCTCCACCTAAGACTAAGGTGGGAAATACGGTAGTAATTTTAGGAAAAATCGCTAAATTTTCAATTTTATGTAAACAATCATATTTAGAACGGATATAATCTGTACCAATTTCTCCTGCTTCTTTTAGTGGTTGATTATCATGATTTAAAACACTAGCTGTAGAGAAGTAAATTACCTGTTCACATCTTTCTGGATTTAACAAGTTCATTAACTGAATGGTTTTGTAGACGTTAATATCAAAAATGTTATCTCCTCCCCAAGAAGTGGCAGTTAAAACGGCAGTGTCAATGGTTTTGAGTAAATTAGAGAAGTTTTTAATTTCCTGCATATCACCTTGCAAAATAGTGATACCTGGACGTTTTGTGGTGTTAATTTTTAGTTTGTTAGGATCTCTAACTAATAAATATAGTTCATGTTCAGTATTATTGATTAATGCTTCACTGATATAATGGCCGATACAGCCACTTGCACCTGTAATTAAAAGACGTTTTTTAGTCATTTGTGATGTTGGGTTTTTAGGAATGCTTGAATTTGGTATATAATTATAGCATGATTTTAGTTAGAAACAATATTGCATAACTAGCTATGATATTACCTGGTGAATCTCAACAACCAAAGTTAATACAAAGATTAAATTGGGTTTTCAATCCTCTACAGTTAATGGAAAAATCAGCCAAAATTCACGGAGATTTTTTTACACTTAAATTAGCCCCGAAAAACCCTCTAGTTTTTATTAGTAACCCCCAAGCAATACAGGAGATTTTCACAACTCCAGGAGAATATTTTGATGCTGGGAGCGCAAATCAAATAATAAAACCTTTTGTAGGGGAAAATTCTTTACTTTTAATAGATGGTGAAACTCATCGAAGACAACGGAAATTATTAACACCTCCATTTCATGGGGAACGAATGAAAACATATGCAAATATTATTACTAATACAACTCAAGAAGTAATTAGTAAGTGGGAAATTGATAAACCTTTTTCTGTCAGAGATGCAATGCAAGAAATTTCTCTGCGGGTAATTTTACAAGCTGTATTTGGTATATGTGAAGGTGAACGTTTTCATAAATTAAAAAAACTCCTCTGTTCTATTTTAGAATTATCTAATTCTCCCTTACGCTCTACATTGACATTTTTTACTATTTTACAAGTAGACCTAGGAATTTGGAGTCCTTGGGGTCAATTTTTACGTACAAGAGAGGAAATTTATCAACTTCTGTATGAGGAAATCCAAGAACGTAAAGAAAATCCAGATTCATCCAGAAATGATATTTTATCTTTGATGATGTCTGCAAGGGATGAAAACGGAGAAGCAATGACAGATGTGGAATTAAGGGATGAATTAATGACTTTATTATTTGCCGGTCATGAAACAACCGCCTCTACATTAACCTGGGCATTTTATTGGATTCATCATTTACCAAATGTCAGAGAAAAGCTACTGAGGGAATTAAATCAATTAGATGAAAATAGTGATCCAAATGAAATTTATCTTCTCCCTTATTTAACAGCAATTTGCCAAGAAACATTGAGAATTTACCCAATAGCTATGATTACTTTCCCCCGTATGGTGAAGACTCCAACAACAATTATGGGACATGAATTTTTACCAGGGACATTACTTGCTCCTTGCATTTATCTAACCCATCATCGTCCAGATTTATATCCTGAACCAAATAAATTTAAAGCCGAAAGATTTTTAGAAAATCAATATTCTCAATATGAATATTTACCTTTTGGGGGTGGAAATCGTCGCTGTATTGGTATGGCTTTTGCTATGTTTGAAATGAAGTTAGTTTTAGCTACAGTGATGTCACAGATGGATTTAAAGTTGTTAGATCATATTTCTGTTAAACCTGTACGTCGTGGCATAACTTTAGCACCATCTCCTGGTAAATGGTTAGTTCCTACTGGAATAAGGAATAAAGTAAAAGATGAGTAATTGTGAAGAATTTAATTTTCAAAATTAGCTGCAAATTTTAAATAACTTCCTCCTAAACCTTCAACAATACTCCGGGTATTTGCATCTATCATTTTTTGATAGGTTTCTCCATCACTACCTAATCTACCTAAGCTATGAATATATAATTGTCTATCAAAAAGTTTAACATTGGCTTGATTGACTACTGGTTGAAGTAAGACAGGATTAATATCAGTATCGGCAAACACTGTTTTGACTTTAGTTGTTTGAATATATTTAGCTAGGTTTTTAACTTGAGAAGTTGTTAGGTTTTTCTGATTTTGAATATTTGGTAAACTGCCCTTATAAGGTAAATTATAGGCTTTAACATAATAGATCATGGCTTCATGAGTAGTTAATAACTTGCGGTTTCTATTAGGAATTGTTGCCAAGGTATTTTTTACCCATTCATGTAATTCATTCAGGTTTTGAATTAAGTGATTGGTTGTTTCGGTATATGTTGTTTGATTTTTGGGTGATATTTTAATTAAGTTATTATTAATTACTTCTACCATTTTGATAGCATTTTTGACGTTATGCCAGATATGTGGTTCTATATAATTATTCCCATTTTTACTTAACTTTTGTGGTTGAATAACTGCTAGTTGACTAACGGCTATTTTAGGGGCTTTGTTTTCAGATGTTTTAATAAATTCAATTATATTAGATTCAAAATTATAACCATTATATAAAATCAATTTAGCATTATCAATTACTTGAATATCACTCGCTGTTGGTTGGTAATTACGAGGATTTATGCCAGGGGGAATTAAACAGTGAAGATTAATTGTATCTCCAGCTATTTGTTTAGTTAAATCGCATAAAACACTTGTAGTAGCTACAACTTGAGGTAAATTTATTTGTATCTTTGGAGATTCATTATACTGAATATATTTAGTATTAACATGACGATAATTGCAACCAAACAATCCTACTGGAATTGCTAAAACGATCACATTTAATAATTGCTTATAAATCAACGGTGACTTCTTCAAGAATCTCATAATCCTGATATACTTGGGGTTTGCAGCAAAAAGTTATCTGTGGAGACTAGGGAACAGGGAACAGGAAACAGCGAACAGTTTCAAGAGTTAGGAAGGAAAGAGTTTTTACCAAAAGTGCAAGGTTTTCAAGTGCTGATTCTCAAATATCTTGCACTTTTTGAAGTTAAAATAGTCTAAAATCCTCTACATATCAAAGTTTTAGATTTATTTAGCCAGCCCTAATTAATAAAGGCACAGCTTCCTGTGCCTCAATAATTATCATAATTCCTAACTTGATTCAAAGTCTAAAAGTCAACAACAGGTAATTTGCCTTGTAAAACAGAAAAATTTCTGGAGACACAATTACTGCAACTACAACCAAAATGACTATTAATTTTATGTTGTTTTTGATTGAAAATTGGTGTTGTTAATGGAGGAATTGCTTGTACAGACAAAGCAACAACTTGAGCAGAATGTTGTGCAACTTGCGATTTTGTAGATGCTTGGGCAGGGTTAACTACAAATAGCAGAGATGCTAGAACAACATGACAAGCAAGAAAAATCAGTTTAGTTATGTTCATAATGGAAAGTTGATAATTTATTTACACTGCAAGACTGCTGCTGATATAGCATACTCGAATTATTCGACATTAGTCATTAGTTATTGACCAAATTAGTAGCTCTCCTTGTTCCCCCCCTGCGGCTAAAAATTTACCTTGAGGATGCCATGCTAGAGTAGAGAAACCTCCACTCACACCTGTGAGAATCTGTGATACTTCTTCATTTTCATTCCATACACATAACCAACCATCCGCACCGGCAGAAGTGATTAATGTACTCTTGGGTTGATAGGCGATCGCATTAATAATATCTACATGATTAGTCAAAATTTGTGATTCCCAACCCAAATTTTCATCTGCTAATTTTTGCCAAACGACAATTCCATCTACACTAGAAGTGGCTAATAGGGGCGCACCTATGCTATTTGCGATCTCAGACCAAACCAACTGACGAATCTTACCGGGAAAACCACGCATGATCCAGGGATCAGGATTTCCCCATTCTAAAACCATGACGCTGCGATCCATATTTCCCGAAGCTAGATATTTTCCATCTTTTGACCAACCCATTGCTACGCTGACAGTTCCATGATCAAACACATAGGGTTCTTCATCCCAATCTTCACTACTCCAAACCTTCAATCCTTTATAACCACTTACAGCTATATACTGTCCATCATTGCGCCAATCAAGGTCTAAAATAGAGGAACTTTCAAAATTTAAAGTTACAACTACTTCTTCTGTATCTGCATCCCAAATCTGTAAGTAGCGTCCTAAATTAAAGGCTACATAATTATTAATAGGATGCCAAGCTAATTTATCTACCCATATTGGAGCATTTTCTAAAGTTGTAATTAATTGATCTCCACGCCAAATTTTCACGGTTCCATCTTGTCCAGCTGCGGCTAAATATTTATCATCAACGGAAAAACTTATACAATCTATGGATTTACCTGTAGCTGTTTGTAAGTTAGTAATTTCTTGATTTTCCCAAATGATGATCTCACCTGCTGCTGATGCGATCGCTAATTTATCACCAGATGTAGACCATTTTAGAGATGTGACATAATCGGTAAGTTGATCAGAATAGTAAGGTGTGAATTGTTCTGGTTTATCAGTTGTGAAGTTCATAATTTTTATGTTGGATCATCTTGTACTACCAAATCCGGTTCTGAAAACCCTCTTTTACTAATTTATCTTAAAACCTTCTCTTGCCTAGTTTCATGAATAAGTGGGGTATGGTCACTTGATTGAGTATCAGCTATCATAATAAAACCCCGACTACTTTGAGAAATCGGGGATCTGGGAAGTAAATTATTTTTTTAGTGGTAATAAATCTGTTAGCTAAATACTAAACCTAAAATTAGCCATTAGCTTTTTGTAGTAACAGAGCTAAAACTATTAGTGGTTTTTTGAGCATAAACGTTTTACCTTGGGGGGTAAAATACTGTTTTAGATTTGCTTTCCACCAGAAATTGACAGCAATATTTAATGGATCTAAGGAGTTAACATGATGCCACCAAAAGGGAGGCATAAATAACATTTCTCCTGCTTCCAAAACGCATTCTATTTTTTGTGAATCTTGGTATTTAGGAAATTTTTCAACATCCGGTTTATCTATATTCACATAACTCAAATGAGGTGCTTTTGAATCAACAGAATGGGGATATAAAAACTCTGTTTGGTTGGGTGCAAATAGTGAGAGTTTTTTTCTACCTCTGATCTGACATAGGATATTTTGTGCTGCATCCCAGTGTAATGGTGTGGTATTTCCGCCAGTACCAATCCAGATATTTGCTACCATGAAAGACTTGCGACTCATATAATCTGGTATTTCAATATCTGGTAAAAGTTCAGGAAATACTAATTTAATTGGCTGTTGTTGTAGATAATAGTATTGCTCAGAATCTTTTTCTTGAGCTAGCCAGTTTGCAAACTCGCTAAATTTCATTTTTTTACTCGATAAAGTTTCCCCTGTTTCCGTATCAAAGGTAAAAACTTTATTTTTGTTAGAAATGTTGATATCTAACTCTTTATCACCAATAGCATCACTTAAATAATCAATAGACCAGTGTTTAAATGCTTTCCATTCTGCCATTTTACCAGTGATAATTACTGGTTGACTAAAAGAATTTGTAGCTGCTTGGAACTCTTCTAATGTAGGATTTTGAATCCGCTTAATGGTATTAACTGAAGTTTCTACAGTGTTTTTGTCTAGATTTATATTCATGTTTCTGTGTTGAGGTTATTATGCCAATGTAAAGCTGTAAAAGTTTATTTGTTACTGATTATCTTTCTTGCTAAAAAGTGATTTGATTAAGTACCAAACCTGTTGGGGACTATTAGCAAAAATACGTCTAGCTTGGGGTGTAAAATAGTCTTTAAATCTAATTGGCCACCAAAAGTTGATAGCAACATTTAACTGATCTAAAGAGTAAACTTGATGCCACCAAAATGGAGGAATAAACAACATTTCTCCTGCTTCTATGGTACATTCTGTGTATCTGGCATTTTGGCTTTTAGGAAATTTATTAAAGTCAGGACGATCTACTTTTACCTGACTCATGTGGGGAATTTTTGAATTAGCTGGGAAAGGATATAAAAACTCAGTTTGTTTAGGTTCAAATAATAAAATTCGCTTTCTACCTTGGATTTGAGATAATAAATTTTGGGCTGAGTCCCAATGGAGAGGGCTAATATTCCCACCAGTACCCATCCAAAGATTAGCTAATACCGGATCACCTGGTTTTATATATTCTGGTGTTTGAATATCTGGTAATAATTCAGGGAAAGATTGATCAATAGGAGTTTGATAAAGGTAGTAAGATATTTCTGATCTATCTCCGTTCATAATCCAGTTTGTGAAGTCATTAAACTTCATTTCTGTACTGGGTAAGATATAATCATTTTCTGCGGTAAAGGTGAATATTTTGTTGTTGGAAATACTAATTTTTACTTCTTTATTGTTTAAGACTTGGTTCAAATATTCAGCAGACCAAGATTGAAAGGCTTTCCATTCTTCTAGTTTCCCAGTGATTATAACTGGTTTATTAAAGCCATTGGTTGCTTGTTGCAGTTCTGCTAATGTGGGTTTGTGAATACGGGAAACTGTATTTCCTGAACTTTGTAAAACTGGTTCTTCTAAACTAATTGTCATTGTTCTAGATCAAATAAGCTGTTGTCAATTTAAGATGTATAAGTTTAGCGGGCAATATGCCCGCACTACTAACCTATATGAAGAAATTAAATTAATATTCCTTCTTTTTTGGCTGTGGTTTGGTGAATTTCTTGCTTGGGTAAAAATCCCCCTGCACGCAATTCTTCCACACTGTTTTTGACTGCTTGAATTAAAAATTCAATGTCTTCATCTGTGTGGGATGTGGAAATAAAACAGTTACGTCCTTCCCAAATATATACACCGTTTAGTAACAGGTGATAGAACAATAAATCTAAATTACCTGTGAAGGTGAAGCGGAATAATGAACCAAAATGAATGATTTTGACAGGTACATTTTCTGCTTGAAAATAATCGTTGAGGGTGTTGGCTAAGTGGGTTGTGCGTTGGTTTAATTGCAGTTGTAATTTAGATCCTTGTTCTTTGAGATGTTGTAAAACAGCCCGTGCTGCGGCCATACCTGTATGGTTTTTGTTGAATGTGCCAGCGAAGAATGTTTTTTCAGCTTGGGGATAGGAAGCGTCTCCATATTCCCACAAACCGCCGTCTATTCCATTCATGTAAGCTGCTTTACCAGCCACAACACCTATGGGCATTCCACCACCGATGATTTTTCCGTAGATGGTCATGTCTGCATCAATGTCAAACCAAGCTTGTGCGCCTCTAGGGTGAATACGGAAACCGGTAATTACTTCATCAAGGATGAGAGCGCATCCATTACTAGCAGTAAGTTTTCTCAGGGCAGTTAAGAATTCTTGGGGTTGTAAGTCGGGATGACGACTCTGTACTAGTTCAACTAAGACGGCTGCTAGTTCGTTAGCACAGGAATGTAAGATTTCTAAAGATTCAGGAGTGCCGTAATCTAATACAATTACGTCTTCTACGCTATGTTCTGAGACTCCTGGTGTCAGGGGTAATGCGGTATTATTTTCATGGTTGGCTCTGGCGAGAATGCCGTCAAAGTGACCATGATAAGAGTCTTTAAAGATAGCGATTTTATTGCGTCCTGTGGCGGTGCGTGCTAAACGTAACCCTGTCATTACCGCTTCTGTGCCAGAGTTACAGAAGGTAATGCGATCCATGCCTGTCAATTCACAGGTTAACTCGGCTACTTCTCCTGCAAGCGGTGATTGAGGTCCGATTTGCAAGCCTTTTTCCATTTGTGCTTGTACTGCTTGGTTAATGAAGGATGGGGAATGACCAAATAGCAGTACACCAAATCCCATTGTAATATCTAAATACTCGTTACCATCTATATCCCAGAATTTAGATCCGGCTGCTTTTTCTCCAATGATGGGATAAACCATTTCTTTGGTGGAGATCCGAAAACCAGCTACTGCTCTACTATCTGATAATACAGGACGGCAGGTTTGCGCTCGCTGTTTTGATGTTTTAGTTTTTTGATTGTAACGAGTGATTAATTCTTTTAAATGGTTTTCCTGTTCTGGTGTTAGTTGCAAGCTGATATTATACTTGCCATTATTTCCAGGCTTCACAGATGCTTTACTAACATTGGTGGTTGGTTGGTTTGTGTTTACAGCAACAACAGGTTTTTCTGTAGGTTTGTGATTAACAGAATTACCATTTTGATGATTATTACTCTTGGTAGCTAAACCATTGGTTTGTAAAAATTCTAATTGTTGAGATACAACCTCAGACAAACTTTGAGATACCAGTTCTAACTGTTGTCTCATAATTTGTTCTACGCCATTTGTTGAAGTTGTTACTTGAATATTGGAAGTAGTATTTAATGGTACGTTGATCTGGGTTTGTGGTTCTACCTTTGCGGTTGGAGTAGCTGCAAATTCCTGTGAATTAGCGTTGATCCACTCCTCTGATAAGTTATCCGCAATGTGATTTGCTAAAGCTTGAATATTTGGTAGTTCTTCAAATAATTGGCGGATAGTAATTTTGAAGTTGTAGGTATTTTCAATTGCTCTAATTGCATCTAACATGGCGATAGAGTCTGCACCCATTTCCAAAAAAGAAAGACTGATGTCTATTTCTTCAGGTTTAGCTTTCAGAAATTTGGCTACTAAAGAGCGAATTTTTTGTAAGATAATCGCTTGTTTCTGCTCAGTTGTAATAGTGGTCATAGATATACTTTTTTCCTGGTAATTGTGATTGGAAATATTATTTGTTTTTTTATGTCCATTTTGAGATGTTTGGACTTCATTATTCCCAAGGGTATCAAACCAATAACGTTGTCTTTGGAATGGATAAGTTGGTAATGGTAATACATTTCTGGGATAAGGTTGTTCAAATCCTTTCCAGTCAACTTTTACGCCTTGAATATAGAGGTTTGCTAAACTAAGCAATAATGACTGCCAGTTCTCTTGATCATAAACTAAAGAAGGTAACCAAGTTACTGTTTTGTCTTGTTGAAAATATTTACCAAAACTAGAAAGTACAGGTTTTGCTCCTATTTCTAAAAAGACTTCATAACCTAATTCAAACAGGGTATTTAACCCTGGCATAAATTTAACAGGTTCACGAATTTGCTGCAACCAATAGTTACCATCTAAAACTTGTCCAGGGGCGATCACTTGACCTGTTAAGTTAGAAATTAAAGGAATTTGTAAAGGTTGGAATTTAACTTCATTAATGTATGTAGTAAATTCTAATAACATGGCATCCATTAAAGGAGAATGGAAAGCATGAGAAACTTTTAACCTTCTGGTTTCAATTCCTTGGTTTTCTAGAGTAGCGATAACTGTTTCTACTGCTTCCCCAAAACCAGAAATAACGGTATTATTTGGACTATTAATAGCCGCAATGGATATTTTTTCTGGGTAGGATTGAATAGCTGTTTCTACTGTTTTTAAATCAGCAAATACAGCAGCCATTTGACCATTTGCTGGTAGTGACTGCATCAGCTTGGCACGTTTTGCTACCAGTTTTAATCCTTCCTCAAAACTAAAAGCTCCTGCTACACAAGCGGCTACATATTCACCTAAGCTATGACCAATAACTACAGCAGGTTTGATACCCCAAGATTGCCATAATTGTGTCAGTGCATATTCGAGAGCAAATAGTGCAGGTTGGGTATAAGCAGTTTGATTAATTAACGAATTTTCTTCGGTTTGAGGATAGAAAATTTCCAGGAGAGGTGTTTCTAAATAGGGAAGTAAAATTTCATTTGCTTGGTCAATTGTTTCCCTAAAAATGGGTGCTTGTTCATAAAGTTGGCGACCCATATTAATATACTGTGAACCTTGACCAGTAAATAAAAAAGTTAGGGGTGGGGAATTTTTGGGAGATTGACCATTAATTACGGTGGGGGATTGATAACCAGCGGTAAAATTAAAGAGATTTTCTTGTAATTGATTTTTAGAATCACAGAGAACAGCTAACCGATGTTCAAAATGCGATCGCCTGGTGCTTGCAGAAAAACAAATATCTACTAAAGATGCTGTTTCTGTTTGTAAAAACTTTTGATAACGAACTGCTAAATCAAATAGTGCTTGTTCAGTTTTTGCTGAAAGGGTCAGTAAATGTTGTGAACGTTCTATTTGCGGTGAATTTTGACTCTGTGACATGGTTATCCTCCTTTATGTGAAATTTGTATGTTTATAAAAACATATTTTATAATGAGACACTTTGTATCTTTTGTAGACAAGTTTTTAGCTTTTCTGCAAATTCCTGGACGTAGGGTTGTGTCATCATAGTGACATGGTTTCCAGGAACGAATTGCACATCTACAGGTGTATTAGAGAAAGGAGTCCATCCCCAAGTCATATCTACTGATAATTCAGAGGGTAAATTTTCTTCTGAAATTAACTCACTAGCACGGAAGAGGGTAATAGGAACTAATTGGAAATCTTCGGGTAGATACTGGACAGTATTATTTGCCTTATATCCTTGCAATAAATTCTTAACGTAGGTAGTGTCAGCATTAGGGGGGAGAAGATCCAACTGGTGGAGATAGTTGAGAACATATTGAAGTTGTTGTGCTAAAGGTAGAGAACGCAAGGGTTCAGCGTCCATTTCCACGTCCTTAGCAAAAGCAACCTGCATACTTTTAGCAATATCAATTAACCATGTTGCATCATCAACCTCTGGGCGATCGCTTGATTTTTGGGGTGCAGTAGTATCAAGAATTGCCACAAAAGCTACTTTTTCTCCCTGACGTAACAATTGCTGGGCCATTTCAAACGCAACCTTACCACCAAAAGAATGGCCACCCAAATAATAAGGCCCTTGGGGTTGGACAGCTTGCAGTGCTTGAATGTAAGAAGTGGCCGTATCTTCAATACTACTGGGAGTTAATAATTCCCCATCTGTACTTTGAGCTTGGAAACTGTAAAACGGCTGATCTGTACCCAAAGAACGAGCTAAATTGTAGAAATAGAAAGGAAAACCACCAGAACCGGGAACACAGAATAGAGGTGGTTTAGTACCATGAGGTTGCAGCACCACCAAGGGAGACCACTGAGAAGTACCAGATTTAGAATTACTATGTTGTTGGATGGCGATCGCCAATTCTTCAATAGTCGGAGATTGGAACAAAGTCGCTAAGGGAATATCTTGACCAAACAGCGTCTTCACTTCACCCATTAAATGGAAAGCTAACAGAGAGTGGCCACCCAGATTAAAGAAATTATCCTTAACCCCCAAATTTTCTACCTTGAGAACCCTTGACCAAATCTGCACAAGTTCCAGTTCTACAGCATTACGAGGAGAAACAAACAAATCAGAACCACTTTGTTCAGGAGCTTTCAACGCACGACGATCAATCTTACCATTAGCAGTAAGAGGGAAAGCATCCAACAGCACAAAAGCACCAGGAATCATATAATCAGGTAATCTTTCCTTCAAAAACTGACGTAAGTAATTAACCCCTACATCCTGTGTCTTCTGCAACACCACATATGCCACCAACCGCTTATCACCTGGTGTAT